>NZ_CP185812.1:0-5089375 GCF_052400455.1 Serratia sp. (in: enterobacteria) | reverse complement strand
GGCGGACTCCACTCGAACAAGATCAATAAAGAAAAGAAACGGGCAACTTTTTTATAACTCATGATTTTTGACACATACCCGGCATCGGCTGTTTGCCTGTGGGGGATGCGAACCGCCTTTCACGGTTTGTGTCCCTCACGATCCCGGCATGAGGGATCGCGATCGGAATGACGGATCATAGCGCAATCCGCGCAAGAGATCCTCCCCTTCCTCACAGATTAGATCCATTTTATCCACAGGCCGCGGCCGGCGGCGATCTTTTCGCCGCCGGCGCCGAATGACCGCGCAGATCCCGGCCGCTGCGCCGCGTTTTTTACATTGTCAACCGGTTATACCCTGTTATCCACGTCGGATCCTGGGATCGCGCGCAAAGGATCTCACGGGGATCCTTGCGATTTCACCCCGAGTCCGTATAATCTTCGCCCTACGTGTGATACCTGGTTCCTTATGGTGCGTCATTAGCCAGACAGGATTCTGCGGTGACCACGGGCCAAGACCGGATTTTGTGCCGTTATTGGCAGACAACCAGGTAGGCTGGCGCGATGCGAATTGACTCAGGACTGTACAATTATTACAATCCCGCTTCTTTATGTATTGCGATTGAGGCGTCGGTCATCTTCACGCCGAGTAGCCAAACGCGTTTACTGATCAGTAATTATTTTAAGTTTAGGTAGAAATCGCTATGAAACGCACTTTCCAACCGTCCGTATTGAAGCGCAACCGTAGCCACGGTTTCCGTGCTCGTATGGCCACCAAAAATGGTCGTCAAGTTCTGGCCCGCCGTCGTGCGAAAGGCCGTGCTCGTCTGACTGTTTCTAAGTAATAAAGCTAACCCGCTGAGTGGTTAAGCTCGCTTTTCCCAGGGAGTTACGTTTGTTAACTCCCACTCATTTCACTTTCGTCTTCCAGCAGCCACAACGGGCTGGCACGCCGCAAATCACCATCCTCGGCCGCCTGAACCAGCTGGGGCATCCCCGCATCGGTCTTACCGTCGCCAAAAAACACGTCAAACGCGCGCACGAGCGTAATCGGATCAAACGCCTAACCCGCGAAAGCTTCCGCCTGCGCCAGCACGAATTACCGGCGATGGATTTTGTCGTGGTGGCCAAAAAGGGGATAGCGGATTTGGATAACCGCGCGCTGACGGAAGCTTTGGATAAATTATGGCGTCGCCACTGTCGCCAGGCTCCCGCATCCTGATCGGGCTGGTGCGGGCCTATCAGCTCGTCATCAGTCCGCTGCTAGGGCCTCGTTGTCGCTTCCAGCCGACATGCTCTCATTACGCAATTGAGGCATTAAGCAGGTTTGGCATGATAAAAGGCAGTTGGTTAGCATTGAAACGCGTATTAAAATGCCACCCTTTGAACCCAGGTGGCGATGATCCGGTGCCGCCAAAAACCGACGATAACAGAGAACACTAACGATGGATTCGCAACGCAATCTTCTCCTCATCGCTCTGCTGTTCGTGTCTTTCATGATCTGGCAGGCATGGCAAACGGACAACGCTCCGCAGCCGGCCGCACAGACCACGCAACAGACTTCGAACGCAGTAGCCGGTGATGCCGCCAGCCAGGCCGTGCCAGCCAGTGGTCAGGGTAAGCTGATTACCGTGAACACCGACGTGCTGTCACTGACCATCAACACCCGTGGTGGCGATATCGAGCAGGCTAAACTGTTGGCCTACCCGGAAACTCTGGGTTCATCGACTCCGTTCCAACTGCTGGAAACCACTCCGTCGTTCGTCTATCAGGCGCAAAGCGGCCTGACCGGTAAAAACGGCCCGGACAACCCGGCCAACGGCGAACGCCCGCTGTACCAAGCGGCGCAGGACAGCTACACCCTGCCGGAAGGCCAGGACGAGCTGCGCATCCCGCTGACCTACACCGATAAAGACGGCGCGGTCTACACCAAGACCTTCGTGCTCAAACGCAACCACTATGCGGTCGGCGTAGATTACAGCATCGACAACAAAGGCGCGGCGCCGCTGGAGCTGACCCTGTTCGGCCAGCTGAAGCAGACCACCGAATTGCCTAAGCACCGCGATACCGGCAGCAGCAACTTCGCGCTGCACACCTTCCGCGGCGCGGCGTACTCGTCCAGCGAGGACAAGTACCAGAAATACGCGTTCGACAAAGACGAAAACCTGAGCGTCACCACCAAAGACGGTTGGGTCGCCATGCTGCAGCAGTACTTCGCCACCGCGTGGGTACCGGCGACCAAGGGTGACAACACCTTCTACACCGCCAAACCGGGTGACAACCTGTCCACCATCGGCTTCAAATCTACGCCGGTCGTGGTGCAGCCTGGCGCTCAGCAGCAGCTGAACGCGACCCTGTGGGTCGGCCCGGAGCTGCAGGACCAGATGGCCCAACTGGCGCCGCACCTGGATCTGACCGTGGATTACGGCTGGCTGTGGTTCATCTCCCAGCCGCTGTTCAAACTGCTGAAGTTCATCCACGGCTTTATCGGCAACTGGGGCTTCTCCATCATCATCATCACCTTCATCGTGCGCGGCATCATGTACCCGCTGACCAAGGCGCAGTACACCTCGATGGCGAAAATGCGCATGTTGCAGCCGAAGCTGCAGGCGATGCGCGAACGCATCGGCGATGACAAGCAGCGCATGAGCCAAGAGATGATGGCGCTGTACAAGGCGGAGAAAGTGAACCCGCTCGGCGGCTGCCTGCCGCTGATCATTCAGATGCCGATCTTCCTGGCGCTGTACTACATGCTGATGGGTTCGGTCGAGCTGCGCCACGCGCCGTTCGCCCTGTGGATCCATGACCTGTCGGCGCAAGACCCGTACTACATCCTGCCAATCCTGATGGGCGTGACGATGTTCTTCATTCAGAAGATGTCGCCGACCACCGTGACTGACCCGATGCAACAGAAAATCATGACCTTCATGCCGGTGATCTTCACAGTGTTCTTCCTGTGGTTCCCGTCCGGTCTGGTGCTGTACTACATCGTCAGCAACCTGGTGACCATCCTGCAGCAGCAGCTGATTTACCGTGGTCTGGAAAAACGCGGTCTGCACAGCCGCGACAAGAAAAAAAGCTAAGCGTATTGTAGGGGTTCGGCGCGCCGACCCTTGCAGTCACCCCAAAGGCGGTCATTAGACCGCCTTTTTGCATCTTAATCGTCAGAGAGAACCGTTATGAGCACCACCGATACCATCGTAGCCCAAGCCACCCCGCCGGGACGCGGCGGCGTCGGCATTCTGCGCATTTCCGGAAGCAAGGCCAAAGACGTCGCCCAGGCGTTGCTCGGCAAGCTGCCGAAGCCGCGCTACGCTGACTATCTGCCGTTCCGCGACGCTACGGGCGCCACCCTCGATCAGGGCATCGCGCTGTGGTTCCCGGGGCCGAACTCCTTTACCGGCGAAGACGTGCTGGAACTGCAGGGCCACGGCGGGCCGGTGATCCTCGATCTGCTGCTCAAGCGCGTGCTGGCGCTGCCCGACGTGCGCATCGCGCGGCCGGGCGAGTTCTCCGAGCGCGCGTTTCTCAACGACAAACTCGATCTGGCGCAGGCCGAAGCGATTGCCGATCTGATCGACGCCAGCTCCGAGCAGGCGGCGCGTTCGGCGATGAACTCGCTGCAAGGCGCGTTCTCCACCCGCATCCACCAGCTCGTGGAAGCGCTCACTCACCTGCGAATCTATGTGGAAGCGGCGATCGACTTCCCGGACGAGGAAATCGACTTCCTGTCCGACGGTAAAATCGAGGCGCAGCTCAACGACGTGATGGCGGATCTGGACAACGTGCGCGGTGAAGCGCGCCAGGGCAGCCTGCTGCGCGAAGGGATGAAGGTGGTGATCGCCGGGCGCCCCAATGCCGGCAAATCGAGCCTGCTCAATGCACTGGCCGGACGCGAGGCGGCGATCGTCACCGATATCGCCGGCACCACCCGCGACGTTCTGCGCGAACACATCCATATCGACGGCATGCCGCTGCACATCATCGACACCGCCGGCCTGCGCGACGCCAGCGACGAAGTGGAGCGCATCGGCATCGAACGTGCATGGAACGAGATCGAACAGGCCGACAGAGTGCTGTTTATGGTTGACGGCACCACCACCGCCGCCACCGAGCCGGCGGAGATCTGGCCGGAGTTTATGGCGCGCCTGCCGGACACGCTGCCGATCACCGTGGTGCGCAACAAAGCCGACATCACCGGTGAAACGCTGGGTATGACGGAAGTGAATAACCACTCACTTATTCGCCTGTCGGCCCGCACCGGCGAAGGCGTCGATGTGCTGCGCGATCATCTTAAACAGAGCATGGGCTTCACCAGCAACATGGAAGGCGGCTTCCTGGCGCGCCGTCGCCACCTGCAGGCGCTGGAACTGGCGGCGCAGCATCTGGTACAGGGCAAAGAACAGTTAGTGAGCGCTTACGCGGGGGAGCTGCTGGCCGAGGAACTGCGCCAGGCGCAGCTGGCCCTGAGCGAAATCACCGGCGAATTCACCTCCGACGATCTGCTGGGCCGCATCTTCTCCAGCTTCTGTATCGGGAAATAATCGACTGCGAGCGCCGTATCCTACTCGGCGCCCGCATGTTACTTCTCCCGGCGGCATCAAAACTCACCTAAGCTTATCTCATCAATTTTGATGCTTGAGAGATAAGCTTACATGAACGAACCTTTAGACTTGATCGGCGTGGGATTGGGGCCTTTCAATCTCAGTCTGGCCGCTCTGGCCGCCGAAAGCAACGCCGTCAATTATACCTTTCTCGATCGTAACGCCAGCTTCCGCTGGCATCCCGGTATGCTGTTGCCCTCAGCTTATATGCAAACCTATGTACTGCAGGATCTGGTTACCGCCGTCAGCCCACGCAGCCAATTTTCATTTATTAATTACTTGGTCGAAAAGAAAAAAATTTATCGTTTTTTAATCACCGAGCAGCAAATTATCAGCCGGGAAGAATTTTCCGACTACCTGAGTTGGGCCTGCGAAAGGTTAGACGGACTACAGTTTTCACAGTCCGTAGAGCGTATTGATTTTGACGATGAAAAGGGTTTGTTCAAGGTAAGTACCCACAACCAGACTCTGTGGGCGAAAAATATCTGTCTGGGTACCGGACATGACCCTTGGTTGCCGGAAGCATTTTACCCGGCGCTGGGTGAAAACTGCATGCATGCCGCTGAAATAGCCCTGCGCAATCCAGACTTCAGCGGCAAGCGGGTTATGGTAGTGGGCGGCGGCCAAAGCGGCGCCGATGTTTTTTTGAACGCGTTGCAGGGACACTGGGGCGAGCCGGCACAGCTGGATTGGCTCTCGCGCCGTCCCAATTTTCAGCCGCTGGATGAGTCCCCCTTCACCAACGAATATTTCACTCCTGAGTACGTCGACTATTTCTATACGCTGCCGGCCGAGATCCGCGCACGTGAAATCAAAACACAGAAATTGCCGGCAGACGGCATCAGCAATCATACGCTGCGAACCTTGTACCGTGAGCTTTATATGCGTTTTGACGTGATGCGCCAGACACGCAATGTGCGTTTACTGCCCCATCGCACTCTACTGACCGTAGAATCAAAGGATGGGGCTTTTCATCTGCGCACGCTTCACGGTCTGGAAAATCGCCAGGAAAGTTTCAGAGCCGATATCGTCATTCTGGCCACCGGCTATCGCGCCACTCTGCCCGCTTATCTGAAACCCCTGGTGCCACGCATCCCGCTCGATTCGAAGCAGCATCTACCGCTGCTGCCAAATTTTAATCTTGAATGGCTCGGCCCGGAACAAAATCGAATTTATGCGGTAAATGCCGGGATACACAGCCATGGCAGCGCAGAAGGCGGACTGAGCCTGATGGCCTGGCGTTCAGCGCGCATCCTCAATCACTTGCTGGGCAAGCCATACTTTGATTTGGCACCGAACACATCAATGATCCAATGGTGGAGCGATGCCGCGTCGGACGATATCTCTTCCATCGTTAATAAATAGGATAATCCGCATAGTGTTTTTTGATGATAAATCCTCAACTTAGCCTTAATCTAACACCCCTGCGTTCTTAGCGACCCTCTGTCATGGAGTGAACAATGGCGTGTCATTTTGCCCGATGGACCCCGGCCTCCGCTGTCCTGGATACCCAGAGACTCTCCGACGAAGTTATAGCCGCCACCCGCACCTTTTCCGTTAAGCGCCGCACGCGTTACCTGCAAGGGCGCATTCTGCTCGCCGAAATGATGTTTTACCTGTACGGCCTGCCGACGCTTCCCCCTATAGCCACCACCCCGACCGGCCGCCCCTGCTTCGCCGATCATCAGCTGCCCGATTTTAGCCTCGCCTACGCCAGCAACACCGTGGGCGTGCTGCTCAGCGACGAAGGCAAAGTCGGACTGGATATCGAAGTGATGCGGGCGCGCGGCACCCGGCAAAGCGCGCTGCAACACGCGCATCAGACGCCGGCGGAAAGTGCCTGGATCGGCGCGCAGGACGATCGGCTGGAGGCGGAAACTCAGCTGTGGAGCATCCGGCAAAGCGTGCTGAAAATTTCCGGCCTGGGCAACAGCGGCCAGTCTACGCTGCGTCTGCATCCGTTCTCCGGGCACCTGCGCTCCAGCGCCACGCCGGACGTTCAGGTGATGAGCGACGCCGATGAATACCTGAGCTGGGCCTGCGCCGGCAGCCCCGGGCTGGATCGCCTGCTGTGCTGGCGCTACGAAGAGCGCGGTGGCCTGCACAAAGACGGGGAAATCTCGCCCCGCAGCCCGGCGGCGTCCTCGCGATTCGTCAAACTGACGGGCCTGAAGACGCCCGGTTAACGTGGCGCAAGGCGGATAAAGCCGTTTTTACCGCACGAATTTCTGCCGTAATTTGTAAAAACAGCTAAATGTTGAGCAATCGCCTATTCTCGACCCGAGCTTTAGCCTACTATTCGCCCATGTTGTCCGCTGAATCTGCTCATTCGAAAGGGAGAATCACCATGTCAGACCAAGCCTTAAAAATCGTCACTCTACTCGGCAGCCTGCGCAAAGGCTCCTACAACGCCATGGTGGCCCGCGCCCTGCCTGGCCTGGCTCCGCAGGGCGTCACCATTGAAGCGCTGCCCTCCATCCGCGATATCCCGCTGTACGACGCCGACATGCAACAGGGTGAAGGCTTCCCTGCCGCAGTCGAAGCGATAGCAGAGCAGATCCGCCAGGCCGACGGCGTGATCATCGTCACCCCCGAATACAACTATTCCGTGCCCGGCGGGTTGAAAAACGCCATCGATTGGTTGTCTCGCTTGCCGAATCAACCGCTGGCCGGCAAGCCGGTGGCCATTCAAACCAGCTCGATGGGGCCCATCGGCGGCGCGCGCTGCCAGTACCACCTGCGCCAGATCCTGGTGTTCCTGGATGCGATGGTGATGAACAAGCCCGAGTTTATGGGCGGCGTGATCCAGAACAAGGTCGATGAACAGGCCGGCGAACTGAGCGATCAGGGAACGTTGGATTTCCTGACCGGCCAGCTGTCCGCGTTCAGCGATTTCATTCGCCGCGTGGAATGACGGTCTCGCGGCGCCCGCAGGGCGCCGCAACAGGACATGAAGTCCGCCAATTTATTGAAATTAAAGCCATAGCATCATGTATTTTTTCATTTTAGCGTTATTTTTCGTTTCCATCACCAGTCCCGCTTTCGCCGCAGACATGCGTTATCCCGCCGGTGAAGAGCCGCTGGAGCTGCCTGCGCACAGTGCGCTTAACGCCCAACTGTCGCGATCCGCGCAAAACCAGGAAGATAAAAAGCTGGGCGCCATGTCGCTGTACCTGACGCTGATGCGCGAAGACGGCCGCAACGTCTGGGCCCCCTACCAGCTGGCGGTATCGTCGGCGGAGAAAGGGCAAACCGAGCTGGCGGAGCGCTATCTGCAGCTGAGCGCCGATCGCGGCCTGTGGTACTACTACAATCTGCTGGAGGACGACGCCTTCAACAGCATCCAGCACTCCGCCACCTACCAATCCATTCTGGCCGCCACCAAAGCGCGCTATCTGCAGCACGCCCGCCGCTATGAAGGCAAAGCCAGCTACGCGATACCGGACGGCGAAGCGCCGCCCGAAGGTTGGCCAACGGTGATCTTCCTGCATACCTACGGCAAGGCCGCCGCCATCAGCCCCGAGGAACGGCTGCTGTTCGGCGAAATGGGCGTGGCCTATATCGAGATCAACGGCACGCAGATGTTGTCGGAAAACAGCTTCCGCTGGTCGAATTACAGCGACGAGAGCACCCAGGCCGCCCTTCAGCGTACGGTGCAACAGCTGGCTCCACAGTTAAAGCTGAACCCCCAACGGATTTATCTCAGCGCTCGCGGCCAGGGTGCGCTGCACGCCGCCAATCTGATCGCGAAGTACCCGCAGTTTTACGCCGGCGCGCTATTGATCGCCCCCAACGGCGAGATCAAGCCGGCCCAGCAGTCGCTGGCGGCGAAAAAGAAAATCGTGATGGCGTATTACGATCGGCAGAACTTCAGCGAGCAGGCGCTGGCGTTGCACTTCGCCAATCTGTTCGGAGAGGATAATCAGGTGCAAACGCTGCACTTCGCCCAGGGGGAGGATGCCGCCGGCAGTTGGCAGGCACGCTTCAGGCGGCCATTGCAATGGGTGCTGGATCGGGCGCCGGATGCGACGCCGGGAGTCTAGGGTTTCAGGGCCGACGGACGTCGGCCCTTTGGCTGTCAATGGCCGTCGACGAAAACGATCTTCAGCACGAACAGCAGCGCCACGACCACCACGCACGGGCTGATTTCACGCCAGCGGCCGGTACCGAGCTTCATCACGCAGTAGGAGATAAAGCCGAGCGCAATGCCTTCGGTGATCGAGAAGCTGAACGGCATCATCACCGCGGTGACAAACGCCGGTACCGCTTCGGTCAGATCGTCCCATTTCACCCGCGCCAGGCTGGAGGTCATCAGCACGCCGACGTAGATCAGCGCGCCGGCAGCGGCATACGCCGGCACCATACCCGCCAGCGGCGACAGGAAGATCACCAGCAGGAACAGCAGGCCGGTGACCACCGCCGTCAAACCGGTGCGGCCGCCCACGGCGACGCCGGATGAGCTTTCGATGTAAGCGGTTACGGAAGAAGTGCCCGCCAGCGAGCCGGCCACCGAGCTGATGCTGTCAACGTACAGCGCCTGCTTCATGCGCGGGAACTTGCCCTGATTGTCGGTCAAACCGGCTTTATCGGTAACGCCGATCAGGGTGCCGGAGGAGTCGAACAGGTTCACCAGCATAAACGAGAAGATGACCCCGGCCAGCCCGATGTTCAGCGCGCCGGCCACGTCGACCTGGCCCACTACCGAGGTGATGCTCGGCGGCAAGGAGAACAGGCCGCCGTATTTCACGTCGCCCAGCATCCAGCCGATCAGGGTAGTGACCACGATCGATACCAGCACCGCCGCGTGGAAGTTGCGCGAAGAGAGCACGGCGATGATGAAGAAGCCAAGCGCCCCCAGCAGCACATTGTGCGAGGTCAGGCTGCCAATGGTCACCAGCGTGTCCGGGTTGGCCACCACGATGCCGGCGTTTTTCAGCCCCATCATGCCGATGAACAGACCGATGCCGCTGGTGATGCCGACCCGCAGGCTGACCGGAATGTTGGCGATCATCCAGTAGCGAATGCGGAAAATGGTCAGCAGCAGCAGGCCGACCGCGCCCCAGAAGATGGCGCCCATGCCCACCTGCCAGGAGATGCCCATCGCGCCGACCACCACGAAGGCGAAGAAGGCGTTCAGGCCCATCGCCGGCGCCAACGCCACCGGCAGGTTCGCCAGCAGGCCCATAAGGATGCTGCCGAAGGCGGCGATCAAACAGGTGGTGACAAATACCGCCTGGGTATCCATGCCCGCCGCGCCCAAAATTTGCGGGTTAACGAACACGATATACACCATGGTGAGGAAAGTGGTGATACCGGCAATCGTTTCCGTACGCGCCGTCGTGCCATGTTGCTTGAGTTTAAACACGCGCCCAAGCAAGCCTTGCTCAGCGTCAAGGCCAGATACTGGTTTGGTCATTATCAGAATTCCGAAAATGGGAATGGACAGTCGCCGGCTATCCTATAACAAAAAATGGGGCTTTTGACGCCGGTCACAGGTTTTTTTCGCCGTCTTTACGGCTAAACGCGTCAACGGCTTGTATTTACAGGCATTCATTCTCCATCACAGCCCGCCGCGTTGCCGTTTGCCGACACGGCCGATAAAATGGCCTATCGCATCTCTTACCCTACCCGCTAAAAAAACAGGAACCCGCATGTCTTCGACCTTTATCGATAAGCTCGCGTTGATCGCGCTGAAAGATGACAAAGTGGCGCTGGTGCGCTCGCACAACAAGACGCTGTTTTATGTACCGGGCGGAAAGCGTGAAGCGGGTGAAACCGATGAGCAGGCGCTGTGCCGCGAAATCGACGAAGAGCTGACCGTTGCGCTGCAGCCGCAATCCATCGCGTTTTACGGCGAGTTCACCGGCCCGGCGGACGGCAAGCAGGACGGCACTCAGGTGCGCATTCGTTGCTACCAGGCCGACTTTACCGGGCAGTTGCAGCCGGCCGCCGAAATCGCCGAGCTGAAGTGGTGCGACAGCCGCGATCTGCCGCAGTGTTCACACGTCGCCGCGCTGATTTTGCACGATCTCAAGGCGCGTAGCCTGATCAAGTGATCGCTGAGCGGCCTCAGCGGCGTTAACCCGAAGGAACCTGTCCCGCATGAATCAGATTGACTGCATTTTGTTCGACTGCGACGGCACGCTGGTGGACAGCGAAGTGCTGTGCAGCAAAGCCTATGTCCATATGTTCGCCCGCTACGGCATTCATCTGTCGCTGGAAGAGGTATTCAAGAAATACAAAGGGGTGAAGCTGTACGAGATCATCGATCGGGTCAACGCCGAGCAGGGCACTGACCTGGCAAAAGAGACGCTGGAGCCGCTGTATCGGCAAGAAGTGGCGCGGCTGTTCGACAGCGAACTGCAACAGATTGCCGGCGCCCGCGAGCTGCTGGCGCAGGTGACGGTGCCAGTCTGCACCGTCTCCAACGGGCCGGTCAGCAAGATGCAGCACTCGCTCGGCCTGACCGGCATGCTGCCTTATTTTGATGACCGGTTGTTCAGCGGCTATGACATTCAGCGCTGGAAGCCGGACCCGGCGATCGTGTTTCACGCCGCCGAACAGATGCAGGTGCCGGTGACGCGCTGCATCCTGGTGGACGATTCGCCCGCCGGCGCGCAGGCCGGCATCAATGCCGGCATCCCGGTCTTTTACTTCTGCGCCGATCCGCATAACCCGCCGATCGACCACCCGCTGGTGACAACGTTTGACGACCTGGCTCAATTGCCCGCGCTGTGGCGCGAACGCGGCTGGCGGCTGACGGCCGATTAACTGGCCGGCAACGGCGGCTTGTTGCGCCACCAGCGCCAGGAGCGCTTCAGGCCGCGGGTTTGCGCGCCGAAACGGCGGTTGACCGCGTTGGCCAGCAGATCGAGCGCCAGGCAGAACACGAAATAGACCAGCGCCACGAACAGGAAGACTTCCATCGGGTAGACCATGCTGCGGTTGTTGACCTGGGTCGCCAGGAAGGTCAGTTCGCCAACGCCGACGATATAAGCCAACGAGGTGTCTTTGATCAGAGAAATCCACTGGTTGATGAACGACGGCACCATCATGCGCAGCGCCTGCGGCAGCACGATCATGCGCAGCGTCTGCCAGCGGGTCAGCCCCAGAGAAAGCCCGGCCTGCCACTGGCCGGGGCCGATCGCGGCGATGCCGGCTTTCACCGCATGGGCCAGATAGGCCGAGGCGATCAGCGCCAGCGCGCACACGACGGTGGTGATTTCCGGGATCTCGACGCCAAACACCATCGGCAACAGGAAATAGGTCCAGAAGATCAGCATGATGACCGGAATGGCGCGGAAAAAGCCCAACACCGCCGCCAGCAGCCCGGCGGCGATGCCACGCGACATCGCCAGCGCCACGCCGAGCAGGGTGCCGAGCACCGCCGAGGCGACTCCGGCCATCAGACTGATCGCCAACGTCAGCGCCGCGCCGCCCAGCGGCCCATCCGGCCAGGTGCCCCACAGCAGGTAGCCCAGGTTGTCGTGAATCACGCTGAAATCCATCTCAATGCCCTCCCAGCGGTTTACGCTGTTGTCGCCACATGCCCCAGCCTTCCAGCAGCGCGATGATGGCGATATACAGTACCGTCGCCACGCCAAACGCCTGGAAAGTGCGCAGGGTTTCGGTTTCGACCTGACGCGAGGCGTAAGAGAGTTCGGCCACGCCGATCGCCATGGTCAACGACGAGTTCTTGATCACGTTCATGTATTGGCCCAGCAGCGGCGGCAGCGCGATTTTCAGCGCCTGCGGCAGCACCACATAGCGCATCGCCTGCCAGCCGGTCAGCCCCAGCGCCTGAGCGGCATATTTCTGCCCGCCGGCGACGCCGCGAATGCCGGAGCGGATCTCTTCGGCGATAAAGGCGGTGGAGTACAGCGTCAGGCCGAAGAAACCGGCGAGAAACTCGAATGACGGCCACTCAAGCGGGCCAACCTGATGGGCGCTGTTCAGCCACTGCATGGCGGCGGACGGCAGGATCTGCCCGGCGGCGAAGTACCAGAAGAACAGCTGCACCAGCAGCGGCGTATTGCGAAACAGCGAACTGTACCCCATCGCCAGCCAGCGCAACGGCCGCAGGCTGCTGTCGCGCATCGCCGCCAGCACAAAGCCCAGCAGCGTAGCCGCCAGCCCCGCGCAGGCGGAAAGCCACAGCGTCAGCAGAAAACCGTGCCACAGCCAGCTCAGGTATTGCGGCGCCAGCAGCCAGTCCAGGTTCATGTTCAATCCTTGTCTTGCAGAATGCATCAGGGGCGCAGCAAGCTGCGCCCCTCCGTGCCTATCTCACCGCAAGCGGTTAAGTCAGGCTTTTGGTTGCTGATCCAAAGGCGCGATTTTGAAATCGCCGCGCGGTTGAGCGGATTTGGTTTCCGGCCCGAACCAGCGATCGTAAATCTTAACCGCTTCGCCGTCTTTTTCCAGCTTGATCAGCGTCTCGTTCACCGCGGCGGTCAGGCGATCTTCACCCTTGGGAATGCCCACGCCCTGATACTCTTTGGTCAGGCTGAACGGCGAAATTTCAAACTCCGCCTTTTGCGCCGCCGGCAGGTTGCCGAGCAGGCCGACCAGCTTGGCGTCGTCCTGAGTGATCGCCTGCACGTTGCCGTTACGCAGCGCCACGAACGCCAGCGGGGTATCATCGTAGGAGATCACTTTCGCCGTTGGGAAACGCTCGCGCAGGGTGATTTCCTGCACCGTGCCCTTATCCGCGCCGATGCGCAGCTTCTTGATGTCTTCCGGCGTTTTCAACACGCCTTTGCGGGCGATGAATTTCTGGCCAGTGGCGAAGTACGGCACGCTGAAGTTCACTTCCTTGGCGCGCTCGTCGGTAATGGTGAAGTTGGCGGCAATCAGGTCAACCTTCTTCGACACCAGCAGCGGAATGCGGTTGGCCGGGTTGGTGGCGCGCAGCTCCACTTTCACCCCCAGCGCTTTGCCGATCGCGTCGGCGACATCCACATCGTAGCCCACCAGCTTCTTGCTCTGCGGATCGATGTAGCCGAACGGCGGGTTGCTGTCGAACACCGCGATGCGCACCACGCCGGCTTGCTTGATATCGTCAAGTTTGTCCGCGTGCGCGGCGCCGACAGCGAAACCGGTCAGACTGGCTAACAACGTTAAGGCCAAAGCGCGATGTTTCATAGAAAGCTCCTAAGTGGTTGATGTCCTGCTGGCGGATAAGCTAGCAAGCGCCACATAGGTCAGGAAATAATATAAAAAGCTATATTTATAACCTTTTTATCTTTACGCACTTAAGATGGAATAAAGGCGCGGGAAACCGCGCCTTGGAAGGATATTACCCGGAAAGGGTTAGTCGTCTTTTTCGTCTTTACCGCCCGGAGACAGCAGCTTTTCCAGGGCGTCGCCGCCCAAATGACGGAAATCCTGTCCTTTGACGAAATAGAAGATAAATTCGCAGATGTTCTGGCAGCGATCGCCGATACGCTCGATAGAACGGGCGCAGAACAACGCGGTCAGCACGCTCGGAATGGTGCGCGAATCTTCCATCATGTAGGTCATCAGCTGACGCACGATGCCTTCGTATTCCTGGTCGACCTTTTTATCTTCACGGTAAATACGGATCGCTTCGTCCAGATCCATGCGCGCGAACGCGTCCAGCACGTCGTGCAGCATCTGCACGGTGTGGCGCCCCAGCGACTCCAGGCTGACCAGCAGCGGCTGGTGCTGGTGCGAGAACTTCTCCAGCGCGGTGCGGCAGATCTTGTCCGCCACGTCGCCGATGCGTTCCAGCTCGGAAATGGTTTTGATGATCGCCATCACCAGACGCAGATCGCTGGCGGTCGGCTGGCGCTTGGCGATAATGCGCACGCAGGCTTCGTCGATCGCCACTTCCATCATGTTGACCTTGGCGTCGCCTTCGATCACGCGCTTGGCCAGCTCGCCATCCTGATTGTGCATCGCGGTGATGGCGTCGGTCAGCTGCTGCTCCACCAGCCCGCCCATGGTCAGCACCTGGGTGCGGATATGCTCGAGCTCTGCGTTGAACTGGCCGGAAATGTGTTTGTTTAAATTCAGGTTATCCATGATGCTTCCTATCAACCATAACGGCCAGTGATGTAGTCTTCAGTCTGCTTTTTCTGCGGCGCAGTGAACAGGTTATCAGTATCACTGAACTCGATCAGCTCGCCCAGATACATAAATGCGGTAGAGTCGGAGCAGCGCGCCGCCTGCTGCATGTTGTGCGTCACGATCACCACGGTGTAATCAGCCTTCAGCTCGCTGATCAGCTCTTCAATCTTGCCGGTGGAGATCGGATCCAGCGCCGAGCAAGGCTCATCCAGCAACAGCACTTCCGGACGAATGGCGATGCCGCGGGCGATGCACAGACGCTGCTGCTGGCCGCCGGAGAGGCTGTAGCCGCTCTGGTGCAGCTTGTCCTTGGTTTCGTTCCACAGCGCCGCTTTGGTCAGCGCCCACTGCACGCGCTCGTCCATATCGGCGCGCGACAGCTTTTCAAACAGGCGAACGCCGAAGGCGATGTTGTCGTAAATCGACATCGGGAACGGCGTCGGCTTTTGGAACACCATGCCGACCTTGGCGCGCAGCAGCGCGATATCCGAGTTGTCGGTCAGGATGTTCTGGCCGTCCAGCAGGATGCCGCCTTCCGCACGCTGTTCCGGGTACAGCTGGTACATCTTGTTGAAGGTGCGCAGCAGGGTGGACTTGCCACAGCCGGATGGGCCGATAAACGCGGTGACCTTGTTCTTGGCGATATCCAGCGTGATGTTCTTCAGCGCATGGAATTTGCCGTAGTAGAAGTTCAGATCGCGTACCTGAATTTTGCTGCTGGAAGCGTCAGTAACCATACTCATCAAGACTTCTCTCTTTTCATCAGCGCCGCCAAAGCGGCGCTCAAAATTTTATGAATGCTTTTTCTTGGCGAAAATCACGCGCGCCAGGATATTCAGTAACAGTACGCACAGGGTGATTAACAGCACCCCGGCCCAGGCCAGCTGTTGCCATTCGGCGAACGGGCTCATGGCGAATTTGAAGATGGTCACCGGCAGGTTGGCGATCGGCTGCATCAGGTCGGTGCTCCAGAACTGGTTCGACAGCGAGGTGAACAGCAGCGGCGCCGTTTCCCCCGCAATGCGCGCAATCGCCAGCAGCACGCCGGTGATGATACCGGACACCGACGCCTTCAGCGTGATGGCGGAAATCATGCGCCATTTCGGCGTGCCCAGCGCATAAGCGGCCTCGCGCAGCGTATCCGGCACCAGCTTCAGCATGTTCTCGGTGGTGCGAATGACGATCGGCACCTGCAGCAGCGCCAGTGCCACGATGCCGGCCCAACCGGAGAAGTGTTCCATCTTCGCCACCACAATGGTGTAAACGAACAGGCCCACCACGATCGACGGTGCGGACAACAGAATATCGTTGATAAAGCGGATCACTTCCGCCAACCAGGATTTACGTCCGTATTCCGCCAGGTAAATACCGGCCATGATGCCCAGCGGCGTGCCGAAAATGGTCGCCCACAGGATCAACAGGCCGCTGCCGGCGATGGCGTTGGCCAAGCCGCCGCCCGCGGTGTTCGGCGGCGGGGTCATCTCGGTGAACAGCGCCAGCGACATGCCGTCGAAGCCTTTGGTCACGGTGGCGATAAGGATCCAGATCAGCCAGAACAGCCCGAACGCCATGGTCGCCATCGACAAGAACAGCGCGAGGCGGTTTTTCTGCCGGCGCCAGGCCTGCATTTTGCGGCGGCTTTCCGCCAGAACGACTGCGTTTTGCATATCCATCGTCGCCATGTTAACGCCCCTCATTCTTGGCCAGACGCATGATCATCAGTTTCGACAGCGCCAGCACGATAAAGGTGATAACAAACAGAATCAGGCCCAGCTCCATCAGTGCGGCGGTGTGCACGCCGGACTCGGCTTCGGCGAATTCGTTGGCCAGCGCCGAGGTGATGCTGTTGCCCGGCATATACAGCGAAGCGCTGTCGAGCTGGTAGGTGTTGCCGATGATAAAGGTTACCGCCATGGTCTCCCCCAGCGCTCGGCCCAGACCCAGCATCACGCCGCCGATGACGCCGTTTTTGGTGAACGGCAGCACGATGCGCCAGATGACTTCCCAGGTGGTGCAGCCGATGCCGTAGGCCGACTCTTTCATCATTACCGGCGTCTGTTCGAACACGTCGCGCATCACCGCGGCGATGTAAGGAATGATCATGATAGCCAGGATAACCCCGGCGGCCAGAATGCCGATGCCGAAGGCCGGGCCGGAGAACAGCTCGCCGACGATAGGAATGCCCGACAGCACGTCGCCCACCGGCGTCTGGAAATATTCGGCGAACAGCGGGGCGAACACGAACAGGCCCCACATGCCGTAGACGATGCTCGGGATGGCCGCCAGCAGCTCAATGGCGATGCCCAGCGGCCGCTTCAACCAGTTCGGCGCCAGTTCGGTCAGGAACAGCGCGATGCCGAAACTCACCGGCACGGCGATAATCAGCGCGATGAGTGAGGTGACCACGGTGCCGTAGATAGGCACCAGCGCGCCGAACTGCTCCGCCGGCGCATCCCACTCTTTGGTCCACAGGAAGGCGAAGCCGAATTTCTGCATGCTTGGCCAGGAGGCGAAGATCAGCGAAACGATGATGCCGCCCAGCAACAATAGGGTAATCAGCGCAGCCAGTCTCACCAGCGCGCTGAAAATGATGTCACCGTTTTTGCCCGGTGCTTTGATGGTCGGCTTGTACTCAGCCATAGATTACTCTCTGTTTGAACCCTGGCAGCCCCAACCGGGATCGGAGCCTGAAGAACTGTGTGGGGCGCGGCGAACCCGCGCCCCTGCGTTGTTAGTACAGCGCTTTACCTGAACTGTCTTTTACGTTGGTTTTCCAGGCCGCACGCACCTGCTCAACCACTTCTTTCGGCAGGGTGGCGTAATCCAGTTCGTTAGCCTGCTTGCCGCCGGTTTTGTAGGCCCAGTCGAAGAACTTCAGCACTTCGGCGCCCTGAGCAGGGTTTTTCTGCTCTTTATGCACCAGGATGAAGGTGGTGGAGGTGATTGGCCACACGTTGTCGCCTTTCTGGTCAGTCAGATCCTGAGCGAAGGTTTTGCTCCAATCCGCACCCTTGGCGGCGTTGCTGAAGCTCTCTTCGGTCGGGCTGACCGGTTTGCCGTCGGCGGACACCAGCTTGGTGTAAGCCAGGTTGTTCTGCTTGGCGTAAGCGTATTCTACGTAGCCGATAGAGCCAGGCAGACGCTGAACGAAGGCGGCGATGCCGTCGTTGCCTTTGCCGCCCAGACCGGTCGGCCAGTTAACGGTAGAACCGGCGCCGATCTTCTCTTTCCACTGCGCGTTCACCTTGGACAGGTAGCTGGTAAACACGAACGAGGTGCCGGAACCGTCGGCGCGGCGCACCACGGCAATGTTCTGGTCAGGCAGTTTCACGCCTGGGTTCAGCTTGGTGATAGCCGGATCGTTCCACTTTTTGACGTTGCCCAGGTAGATATCGCCCAGGGTTTTACCGTCCAGCGTCAGTTCGCCGGATTTGATGCCCGGGATATTCACAGCCAGCACCACGCCGCCGATCACGGTCGGGAACTGGAACAGGCCATCGGCCGCCAGTTTGTCGTCAGACAGCGGGGCGTCGGAAGCGCCAAAGTCAACGGTGTTGGCCACGATTTGCTTCACGCCGCCAGAGGAGCCGATGCCCTGATAGTTAACTTTGTTGCCGGTTTCTTTCTGATAAGAATCTGCCCACTTGGCGTAAACCGGAGCGGGGAATGTCGCACCTGCACCGGTCAGGCTGGCAGCAGCGAACGCGGACACGGCGGTCAGGGAGAAGGTCGCTGCCACAATACTGGCGACGGTGGTACGCATCAGTTTCATAATCCCTCCTAATGGGATACTTAAAATCGACGTCGAGTCGTTTTAATCAGAGTAAGTATTGCTGCAGGAGGGAAAATAGGACAGTTTGGTGACAGAAAAATGTACGCAATATGACAGTTATATTACAGTGCATTTGAATGGGGTTTGTTTATTTAAAAATCAATAAATTAAATCAAAAATAGCGCAATTGCCAAACAACAAAAAAACCGTTTGGGCACGGCCTATCCGCTTGAATATGACAATGTTTATCGCCGAATCGGTCGCGCTGTCATCTTTAAGGTCGCTCATGAAAAAAGCCGGCGCGAAGGCCGGCTTTTGCAGTTTACCTGCGGCAAATTACTCTACGGTGACAGACTTCGCCAGGTTGCGCGGCTGGTCAACGTCGGTGCCCTTGATCAGCGCCACATGGTAAGACAGCAGCTGCAACGGCACGGTGTAGAAGATCGGCGCCACGATTTCCTCAACGTGCGGCAGAGGAATGATGGTCATGCCTTCGCTGCTGACGAAGCCGGCGTCCTGATCGGCGAACACGTACAGCTGACCGCCGCGCGCGCGCACTTCTTCAATGTTGGACTTCAGCTTTTCCAGCAGTTCGTTGTTCGGCGCCACCACGATCACTGGCATATCGGCGTCGATCAGCGCCAGCGGGCCGTGTTTCAACTCACCCGCCGCATAGGCTTCAGCGTGAATATAGGAGATCTCTTTCAGCTTCAGTGCCCCTTCCATGGCGATCGGGTACTGATCGCCGCGGCCGAGGAACAGCGCATGATGTTTGTCCGAGAAACCTTCCGCCAGCGCTTCGATTTCTTTATCCATCGACAGCATCTGCTCAATACGCGCCGGCAGCGCCTGCAGGCCGTGCACAATCTCCTGCTCCACGCTTTCCGCCATGCCTTTCAGACGGCCCAGGCGCGCCACCAGCATCAACAACACGGTGAGCTGCGTGGTAAAGGCTTTGGTCGAAGCAACGCCGATTTCCGTGCCCGCTTTGGTCATCAACGCCAAATCGGATTCGCGCACCAGCGAAGACCCCGCAACGTTACAAACGGCCAGCGAACCGAGATAACCCAGCTCTTTGGACAGACGCAGCGCCGCTAACGTGTCGGCGGTTTCGCCGGACTGCGACAGGGTGATGATCAGGCTGCCCGGACGCACCGCCGATTTGCGGTAACGGAATTCGGACGCGATCTCGACATCGCACGGCACGCCGGCCAGCGCTTCGAACCAGTAACGCGCCACCATCCCGGAGTGGTAAGACGTCCCGCAGGCGATGATCTGCACGTGCTGCACCTTGGCCAGCAGCTCGTCGGCGTGCGGGCCCAGCTCGCTCAGGTTGATTTGGCCATGACTGAAACGCCCTTCCAGGGTGTTTTTCAGCGCCAGCGGCTGTTCGTAAATCTCTTTTTGCATGTAGTGGCGGTAAGCGCCCTTGTCGCCGGCGTCATACTGCACCTGGGACTCGATCTCAGGGCGCTCGATGGCGTTACCCTGTTTGTCGAAGATGTTGACGGTGCGGCGAGTCACCTCCACCACATCGCCTTCTTCCAGGAAGATGAAGCGGCGGGTGACCGGCAGCAACGCCAGCTGATCGGAAGCGATGAAGTTTTCCCCGACGCCGCGGCCGATAACCAGCGGGCTGCCGGAGCGCGCCGCGACCAATACGCTCGGATCGCGGCTGTCCATCACCACGGTGCCGTAAGCGCCGCGCAGCTGTGGGATCACGCGCTGAACCACATCGAGCAGCGTACCGCCCTGCAGCTGTTCCCAGTGCACCAGGTGCGCGATCACTTCGGTGTCGGTTTCAGAGTTGAAGCGGTAACCGCGTTCGATCAGCAGTTCGCGCAGCGGCTCGTGGTTTTCGATGATGCCGTTATGCACCACGGTAATGTAGTCGGAAACATGCGGGTGCGCGTTCGCCTCGGTCGGTTCACCGTGCGTTGCCCAACGGGTGTGAGCGATGCCGGTGCCGCCGTGCAGATCGGTCTGCTCCGCCGCTTCGGCCAGTTTTTGCACCTTGCCTACGCGGCGCAGGCGACTGACGTTACCCTGCGAGTCGACCACCGCCAGACCGGCGGAGTCATAACCGCGGTACTCGAGACGGCGTAAACCTTCCAACAGAATTTCTGCGATATCACGTTGCGCTACTGCGCCTACAATTCCACACATCAGTTGTATTCCTAATGAACGTCCTTCGTGGACGTTTTCGATGCCTTGACCTGATTTTTGCCGGTTTTACCGTGCGTCCCCGAGCCTGTAGATGGTGGGGTTATTATGTTTTGTATTGGGCTCGTGAATAGAGCCCAACGCAAAACACACTATGGCTTCTTCTTCACCGGGCGCTGCCAGCCCTGAATATGCACCTGCTTGACGCGGCTCAGGACCAGTTCGTTTTCGGCGATATCTCGCGTCACCGTGGTGCCGGCGGCAATGGTGGAGCCTTTGCCGACCGACACCGGCGCCACCAGTTGAGTATCGGAACCGACGAACACGCCATCGCCGATCAGCGTCTTGTGCTTGTTGGCGCCATCGTAATTGCAGGTGATGGTGCCGGCGCCGATATTCACGTCATCGCCAATGTCGGCATCGCCCAGGTAGCTGAGGTGACCGGCCTTGGAGCCTTTGCCCAAACGCGCCTTTTTCATTTCCACGAAGTTACCGACGTGGGCCCCTGTTGCCAGCTCCGCGCCAGGGCGCAGGCGGGCGAACGGCCCCACGGTGCAGTCGGCTTCCAGCACGCTGTCTTCCAGTACGCTGTAAGGACTGATCTCGCAGTCATCACCGATCACGCAGTTTTTCAGCACGCAGCCGGCGCCGATTTTCACCCGGTCGCCCAGCTTGACGTGACCTTCGATAATCACATTCGCATCAATAGTGATGTCGCGGCCGTGAACAAGTTCACCGCGCAGGTCGAAACGCGCCGGATCCAACAGCATTACGCCGGCCAGCAGCAGTTTTTCAGACTGTTCCGACTGGAACACCCGCTCCAGGGTCGCCAGCTGCAGACGGTTGTTCACGCCTTCCACTTCGCTCAAACGCGATGGGTGCACGGCTTCAATTTTCTTGCCGTCGGCATGCGCCAACGCAATGATATCGGTGATGTAAAACTCACCCTGAGCGTTGTCGTTGTTCAACATCCCCAGCCAGCGCTTCAGATCGCGCCCATTCGCCACCAGGATGCCGGTATTGATCTCATTGATCTGACGCTGCGCCTCGCTGGCGTCCTTGTGTTCGACGATGCCCACCACATCACCCTGCTCGCGCACGATGCGGCCATAGCCGCTCGGGTCGTCCAGCTTGACCGTCAGCAGGCCAATGCCGCCCTGCGGCTTGGCCGCCAACAGGCGCTGCAGCGTATCGACGGAGATCAACGGCACGTCGCCATACAGCATCAATACGTCTTCATCGTCGGCAAAATGCGGCGCCGCCTGCTGCATCGCATGGCCGGTACCCAATTGCTCGGCCTGCAGCACCCAGTTCAGCGCGCCCTCGGTCAGCGTGCTTTTCAGCAGATCGCCGCCGTGGCCGTATACCAGGTGTACATGTTGCGCGCCCAGTTTCATCGCGGCATCAATGACGTGTTGCACCATCGGCTTGCCGGCCAACGGATGTAAGACCTTGGGAAGATCGGAATACATGCGTGTTCCCTTGCCCGCGGCGAGGATAACCACGCTCATTGCGCTGTTCGACATAAGCAACCTGATAACTCCATTTTGATAGACGAAAGTAAAACCGTTTAGCGGCGATATTACTACATATTTCTCTGCACGAACCCGGCGCAGGCCGCGTGGGCCTTGGCCTGCCGCTATCGCGGCCAATTCGACGCTGGGACGAAAAAACTGTCGGCGATCGGCGACGTTTCTTTCCCGATATCAGGGGTTATACACCACTCTGTACGCCGGGCTGAAATGCTTATTTTAAAGTAAAAAAAAGCGACCCTATAGGCCGCTTTCTTAAAGTTGGGTGCTCTGCACCCAAACATTACATCGCTTTTCTGGTGAGCTCGATAACGCGCAGTTTTGCGATCGCTTTCGCCAGTTCAGCGGATGCCTGAGCATAGTCGACATCGCCATGAGAGCTGCGAATGTGTTCTTCAGCTTTACGCTTAGCTTCCAACGCTCTCGCTTCGTCGAGGTCAGTACCACGGATAGCAGTGTCCGCCAGCACGGTAACCACGCTCGGCTGCACCTCGAGGATGCCGCCAGACAGGTAGATGAACTCTTCTTCACCGTGCTGCTTAACAATACGCACCATGCCAGGCTTGATGGCAGTCAGCAGCGGCGCATGGCCAGGGAAGATCCCCAGTTCACCTTCGCTGCCTGTCACCTGGATCTTCTGCACCAGGCCGGAAAACATCTGTTTTTCCGCGCTGACTACATCCAGATGGTAAGTCATAGCCATATCACCCTCCTCTCAAGGCGTTACAGTTTCTTGGCTTTTTCCACTGCTTCTTCAATGGTGCCAACCATGTAGAACGCCTGCTCCGGCAGGTGGTCATAGTCGCCGTCCATAATGCCTTTGAAACCACGGATGGTGTCTTTCAGCGATACGAACTTGCCCGGAGAACCGGTGAAGACTTCTGCCACGAAGAACGGCTGAGACAGGAAGCGTTGGATCTTACGCGCACGGGATACGACCAGTTTGTCTTCTTCAGACAGCTCGTCCATACCCAGGATCGCGATGATATCTTTCAGTTCCTGGTAGCGTTGCAGAATGGACTGCACGCCACGCGCTACGTCGTAGTGCTCCTGGCCAACAACCAGCGGATCCAGCTGACGGCTGGTGGAATCCAGCGGGTCAACGGCCGGGTAGATACCCAGAGAAGCGATGTTACGGCTCAGTACCACGGTTGCGTCCAAGTGCGCAAAGGTGGTGGCTGGAGACGGGTCAGTCAAGTCATCCGCAGGAACGTAAACGGCCTGTACGGAAGTGATGGAACCGGTCTTGGTCGAGGTGATACGTTCTTGCAGAACGCCCATCTCTTCCGCCAGCGTCGGCTGATAACCTACCGCGGATGGCATACGGCCCAGAAGTGCGGACACTTCGGTACCGGCCAGGGTATAACGGTAGATGTTGTCAACGAACAGCAGAACGTCACGGCCTTCGTCACGGAATTTCTCCGCCATGGTCAGACCGGTCAGCGCAACGCGCAGACGGTTACCTGGTGGCTCGTTCATCTGGCCGTAAACCAGGGATACTTTGTCCAGAACGTTGGAGTCGGTCATTTCGTGGTAGAAGTCGTTACCCTCACGAGTACGCTCGCCCACGCCCGCAAACACGGAATAACCGGAGTGCTCGATCGCGATGTTACGGATCAGCTCCATCATGTTTACGGTTTTACCTACGCCCGCACCGCCGAACAGACCGACTTTACCGCCCTTGGCGAATGGACAAATCAGGTCCATTACCTTGATACCGGTTTCCAGCAGTTCCTGGGAGCTGGACAGCTCTTCGTAGCTTGGCGCCGCGCGGTGAATCGCCCAACGCTCTTCTTCGCCGATGTCGCCTTTCATGTCGATGGGTTGACCCAATACGTTCATGATACGGCCCAGGGTAGCTTTACCCACCGGCACTTCAATCGGGTGGTCCAGGTTGTTCACTTTCAGACCGCGACGCAGACCGTCGGAGGTCCCCATTGCGATACAGCGAACCACGCCACCGCCCAGCTGTTGCTGAACTTCCAACACCAGTTTTTCGGTGCCGTTTTCTACCTCAAGGGCGTCGTACACTTTTGGTACGGCATCCTGAGGGAACTCGACGTCCACCACGGCGCCGATTACCTGGATAATCTTTCCAGTAGCCATCTTGAATCCTCTACGTAATTCGTAAACCTAGCTTAAACCGCGGAGGCTCCCGAAACGATCTCGGTGAGTTCCTGAGTGATGCTGGCCTGACGCGCCTTGTTGTATACCAACTGCAGCTCTTTGATCAGGCTACCGCCGTTATCGGTTGCGGCTTTCATCGCGACCATTCGTGCGGCCTGCTCGCTGGCCAGGTTTTCCACGACGCCCTGATAAACCTGCGACTCCACATAGCGGCGCAGCAAGGTATCAAGCAGCACTTTTGGATCCGGTTCATACAGGTAATCCCAAGGCGTTTTCTTCAGCTCTTCGTCATCGGCTGGCGGTAACGGCAGCAGCTGAAGCACCTGCGGCTCTTGGGACATCGTATTAACAAATTTGTTGCTGACAATGTACAGCTTGTCCAAACGACCTTCGTCGTAGGCCTGCAGCATCACTTTCACCGGCCCGATCAGATCCGACAGGGAAGGTTTATCCCCCATGCCGGTCACCTGGGCAACCACGTTGCCGCCCACGGAACCAAAGAAAGAGGCCGCTTTAGAGCCAATCAGCGCCAAATCGGTTTCGACGCCTTTTTCGGACCAGGCTTTCATCTCCGCCAGCAGCTTTTTGAACAGGTTGATGTTCAAGCCGCCGCAGAGACCACGGTCAGTAGACACCACCAGATACCCAACGCGCTTAACGTCACGCTCATCCAGGTACGGGTGCTTGTACTCCAGATTCCCTAACGCAAGGTGACCAATCACTTTGCGCATGGTCTCTGCATAAGGACGGCTGGCCGCCATGCGATCCTGCGATTTACGCATTTTGGAGGCGGCGACCATTTCCATCGCTTTAGTGATCTTTTGCGTGTTTTGCACGCTAGCGATCTTACTACGTATCTCTTTTGCGCCGGCCATCTCTGCTTCTCCTCAGTGCCAGACGGCCTGCTGTCTTTCAACAGCAGGACCGTTCGGCGTTACCAGGACTGGGTTTTCTTGAAGGTCTCGAGGACGTCTTTCAACTTGCCCTCGATCTCATCATTGAAGTTGCCAGTTTGGTTGATGTGGTTCAGCAGTTCGGCGTGCTCGCGGTCCGCATAGGCCACCAGCGCGGCTTCGAAGCTCACCACTTTGGCGACTTCGACGTCGTTCAGGTAACCGCGTTCTGCGGCAAACAGCACCAGAGACTGTTGTGCAACCGACATCGGCGCATACTGTTTCTGTTTCAGCAGCTCGGTCACTTTCTGACCGTGGCTCAGCTGTTTGCGGGTCGCGTCGTCCAGATCGGAGGCGAACTGGGAGAACGCAGCCAGTTCACGATACTGCGCCAGCGCGGTACGGATACCACCGGACAGTTTCTTCATGATCTTGGTCTGCGCGGCGCCACCAACACGGGATACGGAGATACCCGGGTTAACTGCCGGACGAATACCGGAGTTGAACAGGTTGGATTCCAGGAAGATCTGACCATCGGTAATCGAGATTACGTTGGTCGGAACGAACGCGGAAACGTCACCCGCCTGGGTTTCAATGATCGGCAGAGCGGTCAGTGAACCGGTTTTACCTTTAACTTCACCTTTGGTGAAGGCTTCAACGTACTCGGCGTTAACGCGCGCTGCACGCTCCAGCAAGCGGGAGTGCAGATAGAATACGTCGCCTGGGTAAGCTTCACGACCTGGCGGACGACGGAGCAGCAGGGAAATCTGGCGGTAAGCAACGGCCTGTTTGGACAGGTCATCGTACACGATCAGCGCATCTTCACCGCGGTCACGGAAGTATTCGCCCATTGCGCAACCGGCGTATGGCGCCAGGTATTGCAGTGCAGCGGATTCGGAAGCGGTCGCCACCACCACGATGGTGTTGGCCAGTGCGCCGTGCTCTTCCAGTTTGCGTACCACGTTAGCGATGGTGGACGCTTTCTGGCCGATAGCCACGTAAACGCATTTGATGCCGGAGTCGCGTTGGTTGATGATCGCATCGATCGCCAGCGCGGTTTTACCGGTCTGACGGTCACCGATCACCAGCTCACGCTGGCCGCGGCCGATTGGAATCATGGCGTCAACGGATTTGTAGCCAGTCTGAACCGGCTGATCAACGGACTGACGCTCGATAACGCCTGGGGCGATAGCTTCTACCGGAGAGAAACCGTCGTTTTCAATCGGGCCTTTGCCGTCGATTGGCGCGCCCAGGGTGTTAACGACGCGGCCCAGCAGACCACGACCGACTGGAACTTCCAGGATACGGCCGGTGCATTTAACCTTCATGCCTTCGGCCAGATCCGCGTACGGACCCATGACCACGGCACCAACGGAGTCGCGCTCCAGGTTCAATGCGATTGCGTAACGGTTGCCAGGCAGCGCGATCATTTCGCCCTGCATAACTTCGGCCAGGCCGTGTACGCGGATGATCCCGTCGCTGACGGAAACGATAGTACCTTCATTGTGAGCTTCGCTCACTACATTGAACTGAGCAATGCGCTGCTTGATCAGTTCGCTGATTTCGGTGGAATTCAGTTGCATGCTCCAGTCCCCTTAAGACTGCAAGACGTCTGTCAGGCGTTCAAGACGACCGCGAACGCTGCCATCAATCACCATATCGCCGGCGCGAACAACGATGCCGGCCAGTACAGACTTGTCAATTTTGCAATTCAGCTTAACTTTGCGTGACAGACGTTTTTCCATCGCAGCGGCGATTTTCGCCTGCTGTTCGTCGCTCAGCGCACTCGCAGAGAGCACTTCGACTTCGACGGTGGATTCCAGCGAGGCGCGCAGTTCGATGAACTGCTGCAGCACGGCAGGAAGAACCAGTAAACGTCCATTTTCGGCCATTACACGGATAAAGTTCTGGCCATGTTCGTCGAGCCGATCGCCACAAACCGCGATGAACGTCTTGGACAGTGTTTCTGGCGCAACCGCGCCAGACAGCAGTTCAGAAATCTGTTCATTGCGAGTGACTTCAGCCGCAAACGCCAGCATGTCCTGCCAGCGCTCTACGCTTTGGTGCTCAACGGCAAAGTCAAAAGCTGCTTTGGCGTAGGGGCGAGCTACAGTTACAAATTCAGACATCAGCCCCTCCCTCCTTACAGTTCAGCGACCAGTTTATCAACGATGTCGCTGTTAGCAGCTTCATCCACGGAACGTTCGATGATCTTCTCGGCGCCGGCAATTGCCAGCATCGCGACTTGCTTACGCAACTCTTCACGAGCGCGCTTACGTTCGGCTTCGATCTCAGCCTGAGCCTGCGCCACGATTTTGTTACGTTCCTGCTCGGCTTCGGCTTTCGCTTCATCCATGATCTGAGCTTTGCGTTTGTTCGCTTGCTCGATGATCACCTGAGCTTCTGCTTTGGCAGTTTTCAGCTGGTCGGTCGCATTGGCTTGCGCTAAGTCCAGATCTTTTTTGGCACGCTCTGCAGAAGCGAGGCCGTCAGCGATTTCTTTCTGACGTTTCTCGATGGCAGCCATGATCGGCGGCCATACGTACTTCATGCAGAACCAGACAAACAGAACGAACGCGATGGCCTGGCCGAGGATTGTTGCGTTAAGATTCACAGCACAATGCCTCTTTAAAAGTTAATAGTTTGGTTACGTCGTAGAGGGTTGCTCTACTTACGCGACGGCGAACATCACGTACAGACCCAGACCTACAGCGATCATCGGGATGGCGTCGACCAGACCCATAACGATAAAGAACTGTGTACGCAGCAGAGGAATCAGGTCAGGCTGACGAGCAGCGCCTTCCAAGAATTTACCACCCAGGATGCCGATACCGATCGCAGCACCGATTGCCGCTAAACCCATCATCACAGCGGCAGCCATGTACAGCAGATCCATACTCAGGTTTTCCATGACAGTCTCCAGTTTGTTTCAGTTTAAAAGTGCAAGTGTTTTAAGAAAATCAGTGCTCTTCAGATGCCATCGACAGATAGACGATCGTCAGAACCATGAAAATAAAGGCTTGAAGCGTAATGATCAGGATGTGGAAGATAGCCCAAGGCAAGCTCAGGACCCACTGTGACCACCACGGCAACAGGCCGGCAATCAGGATGAAGATCAACTCACCCGCATACATGTTGCCGAACAGTCGCAGACCCAGTGAAACAGGTTTGGACAGCAGGCTGACACCTTCAAGAATCAGGTTGATAGGAATGAATACAGGGTGGTTGAACGGCTGCATGGTCAACTCTTTAACGAACCCGCCAACGCCTTTCATTTTGATGCTATAGAACAGAATCAGGATAAACACGCCCAGCGCCATCGACAGCGTGACGTTCACATCGGCGGTAGGCACGACGCGCAGCGCAGGCAGGCCGAGGATGTGTTCGCCAACGTAAGGCAGGAAGTCGATGGGCAGCAAGTCCATCAGGTTCATCAGGAACACCCAGACGAACACGGTCAGCGCCAGCGGCGCAATCACCTTGCTCTTGCCGTGGTACATGTCGCGCACGCTGCTGTCGACGAAACCGACTACCAGCTCCACGGCGGTTTGCAGTTTACCCGGCACGCCGCTGGTGGCGTTTTTGGCCACTTTGCGGAAGATCACCAGGAAAAGCGCCCCGAGGACGACGGAGAAAAACATCGAGTCGATGTTGATCGACCAGAACCCAGTCCCGACCTGAAGCTGCGTCAGGTGGTGACCGATATACTCCTGTGGAGTCAAGACTTCTCCTGCAGACATGATGCCTCTTACCCTTATTTAGTTAAGTTCGGTAACTGTTAATCACGGCCGGTGCCACTATCTGCACCACTAACACCGCTAAATAGGTCAGGCCAAGCGGTATAAACTCCGCCTTGAACACCCCCAGCGCCACGATCAGCAAAACGATGGTGATCACGACCTTTAGCCCCTCGCCGATGGCGAACGACCAGGCAACCCTACCGGGCGCCGGCGTTTGCGCCTGATGGCGCAAGGCAAACAGCATAAACATTGCACTCGGCAACCAGGCGGCGAGACCGCCTGCCAACGCCGAAGCGCTCCATTCCGGGCTTTTCAGCCAGAAAGCAACGCTGATCAGAACAAAAGTCATTAACTGCAAAAACAGCAGTTTGCGTGCGACTTTCCCGCTGTATAGGGACACAGACATGACGTTTGTTCTCTCCGTACCCCAGAGGGGGTATGCTGAGTGACGTATACAACTGTTTTTGCTGTCCTGAGTCAAGCAGCAAAAAACGAGCAAATTATACGGGGCATACCAACGAATTCAATCGATAAGTAGCGAAAAGGTGAACAATTATTTAAATTTCCCTATTCCAGCCTATTTTCACAAGAAAACGGTCGGAATAATAGGGCGCATTTAATTGTCTGATTATTCCAGCGTTGCGTTTAGAAACGCGAAGCCGATCACAATAATGCCCTTCACTGATTTATAGCCGATGGACAATCAAACCGTCTTTAGCAATTTGAGCGATCAAAAGATTATATAAATCAAAACATTATCAGTTAACTGTTCAAAAACAATCCGTATACCCGATGAAAACCTTTTATTGACAAGCAACGGGGCAATATTCCAACAGCCAATTAACATTAGCAGCAAAGGCCAATCTTTCGCACATGATTGCTAACGTGACTATTTCTAATTGCAATTACTCTATTGTCGCTAATTAGCCGCGTTTTTTGTGTTAATAGAAAGTAAATTAACTAAAAAAAGCGACCAATTAATTAGCCTGCTTACCTTTACACGCCGTACTACCGTTAATTCACGCTTGTTTGATCAAAAACAAACTCAGTTTGCCTTAAGCACCACCAGATGGCGTTCGCCTTCCAGTTCAGGCACCTGCAACCGCACGATAGACTCCAGGCTAACGCCCTCCGGCAGGTGCGCCAATTCTTCATCCGGGCGCACGCCTTTCAATGCGTAAAAACGCCCCTGCCCTTTCGCCGGCAGGTGATGGCACCAGGACAGCATATCCTGCAGCGAAGCGAACGCCCGGCTGATCACGCCGTCGAACGGCGGCTCGGCCGGAAACGCTTCAACGCGGCTCTGAACCGGCTCGATATTGTTCAGGCCCAGTTCATGCTGCACCTGGCGCAGGAAACGCACGCGCTTGCCCAGGCTGTCGAGCAGCGTGAAATGCGCATCCGGACGCACGATCGCCAGCGGAATGCCCGGTAAACCGGGGCCGGTGCCGACATCGATAAAACGCGATCCCTGCAGATGCGGGTTGACCACGATGCTGTCGAGGATGTGGCGCACCAGCATTTGCTGCGGATCGCGCACCGACGTGAGGTTATAAGCCTTGTTCCACTTATCCAGCATGCCGACATAGCCCAGCAGCTGCTGTTTCTGCTGATCGGGCAGCTCAATGCCTGCTGCCGCGAGCAGCGAGTCTAATTTTTTTTGCACAACGGATCCTCTGGCAGGCGCTGAACGACCAGCGGATGGTTAGCTGGCGCAATGAGGCGCCTATGATAATTCAGCGCGCAGGTGATGTCAGCGGCCGTTTGGCTACGGGTTGAGCAAACGGCCGCCTGGATGCGGGATTTATGCGCTGCGGCGCAGCAGCCCCTGCTTTTTCAGCCAAATCAGCAAAATCGAGATCGCCGCCGGCGTAATGCCGGAGATGCGTGAAGCCTGGCCGATGGAGTTCGGTTTGTGATCGTTCAGTTTGGCGATCACTTCGTTCGACAACCCCGAAACCTGACGGTAGTCGAGATCCAACGGCAACACGGTGTTCTCGTTGCGCTGCTGTTTTTCGATCTCTTCCTGCTGGCGAGCGATGTAGCCTTCGTATTTGACCTGGATCTCAACCTGCTCGGCGGCTTGTACATCGTCCAACGGCGGCGCGAAGGCCTCGGTGGCGGTCAATTGCGCGTAGTCCATTTCCGGACGGCGCAGCAGCTCTTCGCCGTTTGCTTCGCGTGACAGCGGCGCTTTCAGCAACGCATTGACCTGTTCGACGTTCTCGGCATGCGGGTGCATCCAGATGTCGCGCAGGCGCTGACGCTCACGTTCGATCCGCTCCAGCTTCTCGCTGTAGCGCGCCCAACGCACGTCGTCCACCAGGCCGAGTTCACGGCCTTTTTCCGTCAGGCGGAGATCGGCGTTGTCTTCGCGCAGCATCAGACGATACTCGGCGCGTGAGGTAAACATGCGATACGGTTCTTTGGTGCCGAGGGTGCTGAGGTCGTCCACCAGCACGCCGAGATAAGCCTGATCGCGACGTGGCGCCCAGCCTTCTTGTTCGGCAGCGAAGCGACCGGCGTTCAGACCGGCCAGCAGCCCCTGTGCGGCGGCTTCTTCATACCCGGTGGTGCCGTTGATTTGACCGGCAAAGAACAGCCCCTGAATGAATTTGCTTTCCAGCGTCGGTTTCAGGTCGCGCGGATCGAAGAAATCGTACTCGATAGCATAACCAGGGCGAATAATACGCGCGTTTTGCATCCCTTCCATCGAACGGACAATCTGCATCTGCACATCGAACGGCAGGCTGGTGGAGATCCCGTTAGGGTAAATCTCATTGCTGGTCAGGCCTTCCGGCTCGAGGAAGATCTGGTGCGCGTTGCGATCCGCAAAACGCATGACCTTGTCTTCGATCGACGGGCAGTAACGTGGGCCGATCCCTTCGATGATCCCGGCATACATCGGGCTGCGATCGAGGTTATTGCGGATCACGTCATGGGTTTTTTCATTGGTATGGGTGATATAGCACGCCATTTGTTCCGGATGCTGGCTGGCATCGCCCAGGAACGAGAATACCGGCACCGGCGTATCGCCGTGTTGCGGCGCCAGTACGCTGAAATCGATAGTGCGGGCGTCGATGCGTGGCGGTGTCCCGGTTTTCAAGCGGTTGACGCGCAGCGGCAGTTCACGCAAACGCTGAGACAGCGAGATCGAAGGCGGATCCCCGGCGCGGCCGCCGCTGTAATTTTCCAGGCCGATATGGATCTTGCCGTCCAGGAAGGTGCCTACGGTCAATACCACCGCTTTGGCGCGGAATTTCAGGCCCATTTGGGTGACGGCGCCCACGACGCGATCGTTTTCGACGATCAGATCCTCAACCGGCTGTTGGAAGATCATCAGATTGGGCTGGTTCTCCAACGCGGTACGGATAGCCTGGCGATACAACACGCGATCCGCCTGAGCGCGTGTGGCGCGAACGGCTGGGCCTTTGCTGGCGTTTAGTATCCTAAACTGTATGCCGGCGTGGTCGATCGCTGTCGCCATCAGGCCGCCGAGTGCATCAATTTCCTTAACCAGATGCCCTTTACCAATACCGCCAATCGCCGGGTTACAGGACATCTGTCCCAGCGTGTCGATATTGTGTGTCAATAATAAAGTCTGACGTCCCATGCGCGCCGCGGCCATGGCGGCCTCGGTACCTGCATGGCCACCACCGATGATGATGACGTCAAATTGATCTGGATAAAACATGGAACTGCACCTCGCCGTATTGCGAACGATCGTATTTGCCCTGGGGTCGGGGATTCTACTCAAGTTTAGACGATCGACCAAGTGGTCAGGATCGTCGGTAATTAAAAGAAGATCTTTTTTATTTAAAGATCTCTTTATTAGATCTCTTATTAGGATCGCGATCCTCTGTGGATAAGTGACTATTCACGATGAAGATCAGCAGATTAAGGAGGATCGTTTGCTGTGAATGATCGGTGATCCCGACGCAGATAAGCTGGGATCTAAAAGGCTTGTTATGCACAGGACAAAAAGCGCACTACGGTTGTTATTGGGGTAACTACGGCTTTTACCCTGCTTTTAAGCTTAGTTATCCACAATCGTTCGCGCGATCTTTAGACGAATTAGAGTAAATTAATCCAGTTTTTTACCCATTCCTCGGCCGGATCCTCGGGAATTTCATGCTCGGTCACGTCGATCTCGAGACGATCGCCGATCCTTTTAGCGCCTCTGGCGATCAATAGATCGTCGATCTGTTTGATCGCACCGCAGAAGGTGTCGTATTCCGAACTGCCTAAACCGACGGCGCCGAACTGCACTTCTGAAAGATCCGGCTGCTGCTCAGCGATCTGTTCCAACAGCGGCTGAAGGTTATCCGGTAGTTCGCCGGCACCGTGCGTGGAAGAGACCACCAGCCAGCGGCCGTTCAACGGCAGTTCATCCAGTTCAGGGCCGTGCAGCATCTCGGTAGAGAAGCCGGCGTCTTCCAGCTTTTCAGCCAAATGTTCAGCCACGTATTCGGCGCTGCCAAGCGTACTGCCACTGATCAGAGTAATGTCTGCCATGAACCAACGATCCCAACCTTCTCACTCAAAGTGGCTGCATTGTACGCTGTGAATCGGCTGGGATCTACCTGTGGATAATGTGGGTATGCAATTTGGCGGGTTACGGCACGATGGTGCGCATAATGGGGTTCTGCAGCGAGATCAGCGTTTCGGTGGACTGGATCTCGTCGATGGTCTGGATCTTGTTGATAAGTACCTGTTGCAACGCGTCGATCGAGCGGCACATCACTTTAATAAAGACGCTGTAGTGGCCGGTGGTGTAATAGGCTTCCACCACTTCTTCCAGGCTTTCCAGCTTCTTCAGTGCCGAAGGGTAGTCCTTGGCGCTCTTTAATATGATACCGATAAAGCAGCACACGTCGTAGCCCAGCTGTTTGGGGCTGACGTCGATACGCGCGCCGGTGATGATCCCGGCCTGTTTCATCTTCTCCACCCGCACGTGAATAGTGCCGGGGCTGACGGCGAAGTTTTTCGCCAGTTCGGCGTACGGTGTGCGCGCATTGTCCATCAGGGCGTTGAGGATGCCGCGATCGAGATTATCGATCTGATAAATTTCCGCCATTTAATTCCCCATTAATTAACGATTGTTGAATTCAGTCCGGGTAAAAATGAACGATTAAAAGTGAAAAGGCAATATTGATTGACGGATATTGAATTGGCGTATCGTTTTGTTGCTTAATCGATGGCAACAGAGACAGGTTTACAAGAGATACGGCAATGAAAAAACAGTTTATCCAAAAACAACAACAAATCAGCCAGGTCAAATCCTTCTTCTCCCGCCAGCTGGAACAGCAGCTCGGTCTGATCGAAGTGCAGGCCCCGATCCTTAGCCGCCTGGGCGACGGCACGCAGGATAACCTCTCCGGCAGCGAGAAAGCGGTGCAGGTCAAAGTCAAAACTTTGCCGGACGCCACCTTCGAAGTGGTGCACTCACTGGCGAAATGGAAACGCAAAACCCTGGGCAGCTACGATTTCGGTGCCGGCGAAGGCCTGTATACCCATATGAAGGCGCTGCGCCCGGATGAAGACCGCCTGACGCCAATCCACTCGGTGTACGTCGATCAGTGGGACTGGGAGCGGGTGATGGGCGACGGTGAGCGCAGCCTGGACTATCTGAAAAGTACCGTGCGCAGCATTTACGCCGCGATCAAGGCGACGGAAGCGGAAGTCAGCCGTGAGCATGGCCTGACCCCGTTCCTGCCGGAACAGATCCACTTCGTGCACAGCGAAACCCTGCTGCAGCGCTATCCGGATCTGGACGCCAAAGGGCGTGAGCGGGCGATTGCCAAAGAATTGGGCGCGGTGTTCCTGATCGGCATCGGCGGCAAGCTGTCGCACGGCAAATCGCACGATGTGCGGGCGCCGGATTATGATGACTGGACCACGCCGACGGCGGATGGCCTGGCGGGCCTGAACGGCGATATCGTGGTGTGGAACCCGGTGCTGCAGGACGCTTTCGAGCTTTCTTCCATGGGCATCCGCGTCGACGCCGCGGCGCTGAAACATCAGCTGGCGCTGGCCGGCGATGAAGATCGCATGAAGCTGGAATGGCATCAGTCGTTGCTACGCGGCGATATGCCGCAGACCATCGGCGGCGGCATCGGTCAGTCGCGTTTGGTGATGTTGCTGTTGCAGCTGTCGCATATCGGCCAGGTGCAGTGCGGCGTGTGGTCACCGGAAGTGCGCGGCGCGGTTGAAGGCCTGCTCTGATTCCGCCTAGCGCCGCCAGCGGCGCATCAACCGGCTTTTCAACCCGGTATCGAAGCGCCAGATGTGATCGAAGATGCGCATGATGCCGGGTTTGCCGTAGGCGGACATCGCCACCGCGTGGAAACGCTGCTGGTGGCTTTGCTGCTGCTGTTTCACCTTCTTTATTACCTCCTCCGGCAACCGCTGGGCGATAAAATCAGAAATGATCACCGCATCGGCATCGAACCAGCCGCTCTCCGCCATTTTGGTGACGGTGGCGTTCAGGCAGGCCGCCAGATCGGTGCCGCCGCGAAACTGCTGGCCGAGAAAACGCACCGCCTGCTCAATGCCGCTGGCGGCGGTGAGTTCGTAATGTACGATCTGGTTGGCGAACAGCATGATGTAGCAGCGGCGGTTGTCCGCCAGCGCAATGCGCAGCAGCGCCAGACAGAACGCCTTGGCGCACTGTTCGTTGAAGCCGCCCATCGATCCTGAGGTGTCCACGCAGACGATAAACGGCCCGCGCGGCTGCTGATCCTGCTGCTGGTGGGTGACCTGACGGATCAGGATCTGTTCCTGCCAGACGTCGCCCTGCAGGCGGTAGCTCAGCAGTCGTTTTTCCAGCAGGCGGCGATAAAACTCGAATTCCAGCTCTTCAATCCCCAGCGTCGCCAGCTCCGGCGGCAGCAGGCGCAGAATGTCGTCGCTTTGATGAATGCCGCTCACTTCTTCCGGCAGCGTGGCCGGCACCTGCACCATGACCCTGAACGGCTCCGGCTGCGCGTCCTGTTGCGGCACCGCCTTGGCCTGATAGCTGCGGCCCAGCTGCTGCGCCAGCTTTTTCAGCTCCGGCTGCTGCTGCAAAAAGTTGCCGTACTCCACCAGCCGCTGGTAATCGCCGCGCTGCAGCTGGCCTTTGCTCATGTCCCACAGCCTGCCGGCGGCGGTGTCGTTTTCCGACAGCAGCGGTTCCAGCGCGCCGCTCAGCGCCAGGCGTTCCTGCAGTTCCGCCATCAACTGCTCGCGCTCTTGTTCCAGCAGCTGGTGGTGCAACATGGTGGCCTGCAGCGTCAGGCTGATGCGCCAGCGCTGCAGAAACAGCGTTTGAAAACTGTCGTCCAACGGATGATTGGGCAGATCGGCGGCGTCCACCAGCGCGCGCGCCTGTTCATAAAACGGGGAAACCAGCTGGCGCAGCAGCTCCATCGTGTCGTTGAGGTTGTGATAGAACTGGGTATTGTTCTCCAGCTGGCACTGTTGGTAGCGGTAAAATTCCTGCGCCAGCGCCGGCGGCACCATGGCCTCCTGCAAACGCTCCTTTAGCTGCAGCTTCCAGCGCGGCAGATCGCGATCCAGCGCCCGCCGTAGGGCCGGAAACTTTTTAAAGAATACCGACAGCTGCGGCGCGGCCAGCATGCCGACGATCATCTCCTCGATCATCTCGCCTTCGGTGATCGCCAGCAGCAGATCGAGCGTCTCCAGACTGAGCATGGTTACTGGCCGCGCATTTGCTGCTGTTGCTGTTTAACCTGTTCCGCGACCTGCAGCAGACTGGCTTCGATCTTGGCCAGACCGGCGGCGGACGTGAACAGGCAGGGCTGATGTTGGCTGAAGGCGCGGCGCTGCTCCGCCAGGCGCTGGGCCAATGCGTCCATTTCATCCAGCAGCGCCTGCGGCGTAGCGGTAGCCTGTTTGCCCGGCAGCGCCAGCAGCGACGGCTGACGGCTGACGTCCAACACCGTGAGGTGCAGTTGATCGTCCACTTCCAGGTCGATCGGCTGCGCAAAGCCGATGCCGTTCAGCTTGGCGCGCACGTCGCCGCCTTTTTGCAGCCAGTTGTCCAGCGCGCTGCTTTCGATGCTCAGATGATTGACCTGAATGTCATGCAGCTGCAGCGGTTTTTGCAGCAGCAGGGTGAGGGTGCCGCCGGCGAACGGCGTGGCCGGCGCGTATTGCGGTTTGCGGCTGAACATCCCGCCTTTTTTCACCAGGCTGATGGCCTGTCGGTCGCTTTGTTGCTGCTGGTCCTGCATCCAGCGGGTATGGATCTGTTGCAGTTGGATCAACATCGACTGCTGCTGATAGGCCGATTCGGTCAGCAGTTGATCGATCTGCTGTTGCAGCAGCTTCAGCGAGGTGAGATCGTGCCACAGGCAGTCTTTCAACAGCATCAGATCGAGCGGGGCGATGGCGTCGCGCCCGCTGAAGAAGGCGCAGGCCTGCAGCAGGCGCAGGGCTTTCTTCCAGCGTCGATCGGAGACGTACGGCGCCTGTTCCAGCGCGTCCAGCCGCTGGCGCAGTTGGAAAATCAGCTCAAAGCAGGCTTCCGGCAGCGCCACCTTATCGATCTGCGGCTGCCACTGCAGAAACTCTTCGTCGCTGACGCTCAGCGCCGCCGGCACCGGGTTTTGGCTTTCGCTCTGGCGGTTGACCAGCAGCGAGCGGAAATTCTGTTTATCCTGCACCTTGTCCAGCCACAGGCGAATCAGCATGCGGTCATACAGGGCTTCGAGGCTGTTGTCCGCTTCGGGCAGTTCGTTGGAAGCGGTGACCAGCAGGCGCAGCGGGATCGGTTCTTCGCTGTTGCCGTTGCGAAAACGCCGTTCATTGATCGCCGTCAGCAGGGTGTTGAGGATCGCAGGGCCGGCCTTCCAGATCTCGTCCAGAAACACGATCTCCGCTTCCGGCAGATAGCCGGCGGTCAGGCGTTGATAGCGCCCCTCATCTTTCAGCGCCTGAATCGAGAGCGGGCCGAAGACCTCTTCCGGCGTGGAAAAACGCGTCATCAGATATTCAAAGGAGCGGGCGTTGCGGAAGGCAAACTTCAGCCGGCGCGCGATCAGGCTCTTGGCGATGCCGGGCGGGCCGAGCAAGAATACGCTTTCGCCGCTCAACGCCGCCAGCAGGCACAGGCGGATCGCCTCTTGCCGCTCATAAAGGCCGCTCTCCAGCGCGCTGCTGAGGCGGGAAATTCGTTCTGCCAGAAGGGATGATGGCGTCATATAATCGTCGTATTGTCCGAGAGTTAGCCAATCTTGGTCGATAATTCGATGATAAACCACCATTATTTTTAATGGTATAGCTTATTGATTAGTAAAAATTTTCTCAGTTGAGTCGGATATCCGGTTCACATTTTTTTTATTTTTCGGCTCTGATATAAGGGTAGGCAAGCCGTATAAATGGTGCATACTGTGCGGCTTTCTGGTGGGCGTGACGGATCTTTGAGCCCGTATTTTGCCTGATGCGGATGCATCGCTAACGGATGTTCTGATAAAGAAACGAATTATGAGCGCAGAGCATAAGCAGTCCCTATCGGCGGTAACCCTGGCTGCCATCGGCGTGGTCTACGGTGATATCGGCACCAGTCCTCTCTATACGTTGAGAGAGTGTTTCTCCGGCCATTACGGCTTCGATGTTCGTCCAGACGTAGTTTTCGGCTTCCTGTCGCTGATTTTCTGGATGCTGATCGTGATAGTTTCCCTCAAATATCTCACCTACGTGATGCGGGCGGACAACGCCGGCGAAGGCGGCATTTTGACGCTGATGTCGCTGGCCGGGCGCAATACCTCGGCGCGCACCACCGCAGTGCTGGTGATACTGGGCCTGATCGGCGGCAGCTTCTTCTATGGCGAGGTGGTGATCACCCCGGCGATCTCGGTGATGTCGGCGATAGAGGGGTTGGAAATCGCCGCGCCTGCGCTCGACGCCTATATCGTGCCGCTCTCGATTCTGGTGCTGACCCTGCTGTTCGTTATCCAAAAACACGGCACCGGCAGCGTCGGCAAGTTGTTCGCCCCGGTAATGCTGTTGTGGTTCATCGTGTTGGCGGTGCTGGGCGCGCACAGCATCATTTCGAACCCGGAAGTGCTGCAGGCGCTGAATCCCAAATGGGCGCTCAACTTCTTTATGGAATATAAGAAGGTGTCGTTCTTCGCGCTGGGGGCGGTGGTGCTGTCGATCACCGGCGTTGAGGCGCTGTATGCCGACATGGGGCACTTCGGCAAGTTCCCGATCCGCCTGGCCTGGTTCACCGTGGTGCTGCCTTCGCTGGTGCTCAACTACTTCGGCCAGGGGGCGTTGCTGCTGAAAAACCCTGAAGCGATCAAAAACCCATTCTTCCTGCTGGCGCCCGACTGGGCGCTGATCCCGCTGCTGATTCTGGCAACCCTGGCAACGGTCATCGCCTCGCAGGCGGTGATTTCCGGCGTCTTCTCGCTGACTCGTCAGGCGGTGCGCCTGGGGTATTTGTCGCCGATGCGCATCATTCACACCTCGGAAATGGAATCCGGCCAGATCTACATTCCGGTGATCAACTGGACGCTGTATATCTCGGTGGTGCTGGTGATCATCGGCTTCGAACACTCCAGCAACCTGGCGGCGGCGTACGGCATCGCCGTTACCGGCACCATGGTGCTGACCAGCATACTGGTCACTTCGGTGGCGATTAATAACTGGCACTGGAACCGCTTCCTGGCGATCGGCATCGTAACCATCTTGCTGATCATCGACGTGCCGATGTTCTCCGCCAACGCCCTGAAGCTGTTCTCCGGCGGCTGGCTGCCGCTGACCCTGGCGCTGGTGATGTTCATCATTATGACTACCTGGAAGAGCGAGCGTTTCCGCCTGTTGCGCCGTCTGCATGAGCACGGCAACTCGCTGGAGGCGATGATTGCCTCGCTGGAGAAATCGCCGCCGGTACGGGTGCCGGGCACCGCGGTCTTCTTGTCGCGCGCCACCAACGTCATTCCTTTTGCGCTGTTGCATAACTTGAAGCACAACAAGGTGCTGCACGAGCGCGTGGTGCTGCTGACGCTGCGCACCGAGGATGCGCCTTACGTGCACAACGTGCGCCGGGTGACCATCGAGCAGTTGTCGCCGACCTTCTGGCGGGTGGTGGCCAGCTACGGCTGGCGCGAAACGCCGAACGTGGAGGAAGTGTTCCACCGCTGCGGGCTGGAAGGGTTGCCGTGCCGCATGTCGGAGACGTCGTTCTTCATGTCCCATGAATCGCTGATCCTCACCAAGCGGCCATGGTACCTCTACCTGCGCGGCAAACTGTTCGTTGCTCTGAGCCGCAATGCGCTGCGCGCGCCGGATCAGTTCGAAATCCCGCCGAACCGGGTCATCGAGCTCGGCACGCAGGTCGAGATCTAACCCGCCTGACAGGGGCTCAGCTAGGCTGGGCCCCTTTTGTTTGCGCTTTCTCCGTGCGTGAACGAAACGTTTCGATGACGATCACACTTCTGCATTGTCCGGGTTGCCTTCCCCTGCCGTTTTTTTACACTCCTCCAGAGAGCGAAACGTTTCGCTAGCGGAGTGAGAAGATGAAAAAAGGCGTATTACTGAATTCCGACGTGTCTGCCGTGATTGCCCGGTTGGGGCATACCGATCAGCTCACCCTGTGCGACGCGGGCCTGCCGATACCGGCGGTGACGCAGCGCATCGATCTGGCGCTGACGCAGGGCGTGCCGACCTTCATGCAGGTGTTCGCGGCGGTCACGCAAGAGATGCAGGTAGAAAGCGCCATCCTGGCGGAAGAAATCGTGAAACAAAATCCGTCGCTCCACGAGGCATTGTTGGCTGAACTGACCGCACTGGGCCAACGCCAGGGCAATACCATCGGCGTGCGTTATATCAGCCATCAGGCGTTTAAAGCGCAAACCGAGCACAGCCGGGCGGTGATCCGCAGCGGGGAGTGTTCGCCTTACGCGAACGTGATCCTGTGCGCCGGCGTAACTTTCTGAGGCGTTTATGCAACCTTTACTGCAACTGAAAGGGATTGATAAAGCCTTTCCCGGCGTGAAGGCGCTTTCCGGCGCCGCTCTCAGCGTTTATCCCGGCAAGGTGATGGCGCTGGTGGGGGAAAACGGCGCCGGTAAGTCCACCATGATGAAAGTGCTGACCGGCATCTATCAGAAAGACGCCGGCAGTCAGTATTTTCTCGGTAAAGAGGTGGCGTTCAACGGGCCTAAAGATTCGCAGGAAGCGGGCATCGGCATTATCCATCAGGAGTTGAACCTGATCCCGCAGCTGACGATTGCGGAAAACATCTTCCTCGGCCGCGAGTTCGTCAACCGTTTCGGCCGCATTGACTGGAAGCGCATGTACGCCGAGGCCGATCGCTTGCTGGCGCGCCTCAACCTGCGCTACAGCAGCCACCGGCTGGTGGGCGAGCTGTCGATTGGCGATCAGCAGATGGTGGAGATTGCCAAGGTGCTGAGCTTCGAATCGAAAGTGATCATCATGGACGAACCGACAGATGCGCTGACCGACACCGAAACCGCCTCGCTGTTCAAGGTGATCAACGAGCTGAAGGCCGAAGGGCGCGGCATCGTCTATATCTCGCACCGTCTGAAAGAGATCTTTGAAATCTGCGACGACGTGACGGTATTTCGTGACGGGCAGTTCATCGCCGAGCGGCCGGTGAGCGAGCTGCAGGAAGATTCGCTGATTGAAATGATGGTCGGTCGCAAGCTGGAAGAGCAATACCCGCGCCTTGATTTACCGCGCGGGGAAAAGCGGCTGGAAGTCAGTCATCTTTCCGGACCCGGCGTTGAAGACGTCAGCTTTACGCTGTATCGCGGTGAGATCCTCGGCGTGGCCGGCTTGATGGGCGCCGGGCGCACCGAATTGATGAAGATTCTGTACGGCGCCGCGCCGCGCAAGGCCGGCACCGTCAACCTCGACGGCCGCGAGGTAGTCACCCATTCGCCGCAGGATGGATTGGCGAACGGCATCGTCTATATCTCGGAAGACCGTAAGCGCGACGGCCTGGTGCTGGGCATGTCGGTAAAGGAAAACATGTCTCTGACCGCGCTGCGCTACTTCAGCCGCGCCGACGGCAGCCTGAAACAGGCCGACGAGCGGCAGGCGGTGGGGGACTTCATCCGCCTGTTCAATATCAAAACGCCGTCGATGGAGCAGCCGATAGGTCTGCTTTCCGGCGGCAATCAGCAGAAAGTGGCGATCGCCCGCGGTCTGATGACCCGGCCGAAGGTGCTGATCCTCGATGAGCCGACGCGCGGCGTCGATGTCGGGGCGAAAAAAGAGATCTATCAGTTAATCAACCAGTTCAAGCAGGAAGGGCTGAGCATCATTTTGGTGTCTTCGGAAATGCCGGAGGTGATGGGCATGAGCGATCGCATTCTGGTGATGCACGAAGGGCATCTCAGCGGCGAGTTCCCGATTGAACAGGCCACCCAGGAAGCGTTGATGGCGGCAGCCGTCGGCAAGCAATACGGCGTAAAGCAGGAGTAATCAGATATGAGTTCCCAGACTATCGCAGCTAAGCGCTGGTTCAGTAAAGAATGGCTGTTAGAGCAGAAGTCGTTGATTGCGCTGCTGGTGCTGATCGCCGTGGTCTCTTCCATGAGCCCGAACTTCTTCACCCTGAACAACCTGTTCAATATTCTGCAGCAGACCTCGGTCAACGCCATCATGGCGGTGGGGATGACGCTGGTGATCCTCACTTCCGGCATCGATCTGTCGGTGGGATCGCTGCTGGCCCTGACCGGCGCGGTGGCGGCGTCGATCGTCGGCTTTGAAGTCAACGCGCTGGTGGCGGTGGCGGCGGCCTTGGCGCTGGGCGCCGCGATTGGCGCCTGCACCGGGGTGATCGTCGCCAAAGGCAAGGTGCAAGCCTTTATCGCTACGCTGGTGATGATGCTGCTGCTGCGCGGCGTCACCATGGTGTACACCAACGGCAGCCCGATCAATACCGGTTTCACCGACGTGGCCGACACCTTTGGTTGGTTCGGCATCGGCCGTCCGCTGGGTGTGCCTACGCCGATCTGGATCATGGCGATCGTGTTCATCGCCGCCTGGTATATGCTGCACCATACGCGCCTGGGCCGCTATATTTATGCCCTGGGCGGCAATGAAGCGGCGACACGCCTGTCCGGTATCAGCGTCGATAAAGTGAAAATTATCGTCTATTCGCTGTGCGGCCTGCTGGCGGCGCTGGCGGGGGTGATCGAAGTGGCGCGCCTCTCGTCGGCGCAGCCGACCGCCGGCACTGGCTATGAGCTGGACGCCATCGCCGCCGTGGTGCTGGGCGGCACCAGCCTGGCCGGCGGCAAGGGGCGCATCGTCGGCACGCTGATCGGGGCGCTGATCCTCGGTTTTCTGAACAACGGCCTGAATTTACTGGGTGTTTCTTCCTACTACCAAATGATCGTGAAGGCAGTGGTGATACTGCTGGCGGTTCTGGTAGATAACAAAAGCAACAAGTAACCTCCCCCTACAGGAATCACGATGATGAAAATGAAAAAACTGGCAACCTTAGCTTCCGCCATCGCGTTGAGCGCCACCCTGAGCGCCAATGCCATGGCCAAAGACACCATCGCGCTGGTGGTGTCCACCCTCAACAACCCGTTCTTCGTCTCAATGAAGGATGGGGCGCAGCAAGAGGCCAACAAGCTGGGTTATAACCTGGTGGTGCTGGATTCCCAAAACAACCCGGCGAAAGAGCTGGCCAACGTGCAGGATCTGATGGTGCGGGCGCCCAAGCTGCTGTTGATTAACCCGACCGACTCCGATGCGGTGGGCAACGCCATCAAGATGGCCAACCAGGCTAAGATCCCGGTCATCACGCTGGACCGCGTGGCGAGCAAGGGTGAAGTGGTGAGCCATATCGCTTCGGATAACCGCGTGGGCGGCAAAATGGCCGGCGACTTCATCGCCAAGAAAGCGGGCGCCGACGCCAAGGTGATTCAGCTGGAAGGCATTGCCGGCACCTCCGCCGCGCGGGAACGCGGCGAAGGCTTTAAACAGTCGCTGGATCAGAATAAATTCAAGCTGCTGGCCAGCCAGCCGGCCGATTTCGACCGCACCAAGGGCCTGAACGTGATGCAGAACCTGCTGACCGCTCACCCGGATGTGCAGGCGGTATTTGCCCAGAACGATGAAATGGCGCTGGGCGCGCTGCGTGCGCTGCAAACCGCCGGTAAAACCGACGTGATCGTGGTAGGCTTCGACGGCACCGCCGACGGCGTGAAAGCGGTTGAAGGCGGCAAGCTGGCGGCGACCGTGGCGCAGCGTCCCGATCAGATCGGCGTGATAGGCGTGGAAACCGCCGATAAAGTGCTGAAAGGCGAAAAAGTGCCGGCGACCATTCCGGTCGATTTGAAACTGGTCACTCAGTAAGTCATACCAGCGCCATCGGGACGGGGCGTTTACGATGGCGCGCAATTCAGGAATCAATGCGATGGAAACAGGTAAGCTGGTGGTTCTGGGCAGCATCAATGCCGACCATATCCTCAATATTGAACAATTCCCCCACCCGGGCGAAACGGTGATCGGGAAGCAGTATAAGGTGGCGTTTGGCGGCAAGGGCGCGAATCAGGCGGTGGCGGCCGGGCGCAGTGGGGCGGAGATCGCCTTTATCGCCTGCGTGGGCGCCGACGATATCGGCGAGCGTGTCCGCCGGCAGCTGGCGAGCGATCGCATTGATACCCAACCGATTGAAGCCATCGCCGACAGCACCACCGGCGTGGCGCTGATCTTCGTCAATGCCGAAGGCGAGAACGTGATCGGCATCAATGCCGGCGCCAACGCCGCGGTGACGCCGGATTACCTGGCGCGCTACCGGCAAAAAGTCATCGACGCCGACGCCCTGCTGATGCAGTTGGAGTCGCCGCTGGAGACGGTGATCGCCGCCGCCCGCTTGGCCAAGCAACATCAAACGCAGGTGATCCTCAACCCGGCCCCGGCGCGCGAGCTGCCGGACGAGCTGCTGGGGATGATTGATATGATCACCCCGAATGAAACCGAAGCGCAGCGCCTGACAGGCATCGCCGTGGACAGCGACGCCGATGCGGCGCGCGCGGCGCAGGCGCTGCACGACAAAGGCATCGCGACGGTGATCATCACCCTCGGCAGCCGCGGCGTGTGGCTGAGCGAAAACGGCAACGGCAAACGGGTGCCCGGCTTCAAAGTGCAAGCGGTGGATACCATCGCCGCCGGCGATACCTTTAACGGCGCGCTGGTCACTGCCCTGTTGGAAGGCAAGATCATGGCCGACGCGGTGCGTTTCGCCCATGCGGCGGCGGCGATCGCCGTCACCCGCCCCGGCGCGCAGCCTTCGGTGCCGTGGCGCGAAGAGATCGACGCCTTCTTGCAGCAACAGGGGTGATCCTTTGGCCACCATGAAAGATGTCGCCCGCCTGGCGGGCGTTTCAACCTCTACCGTTTCGCATGTGGTCAACAACAATCGCTTTGTCAGCGACAGCGTGCGCGACAAGGTCATGGCGGCCGTGGAACAGTTGAACTATGCGCCTTCTGCGCTGGCGCGCAGCCTGAAGCTCAATCAGACCCGCACCATCGGCATGCTGGTGACCGCCAGCAACAACCCGTTTTATGCTGAAGTGGTGCGCGGCGTGGAGCGCAGCTGCTATGAACGTGGCTACAGCCTGATCCTGTGCAATACCGAAGAAGACGCCGCGCGCATGAACCGCAGTATGGAGACGCTGCTGCAAAAGCGCGTCGACGGTTTGCTGTTGATGTGCACCGAAAATCACCGGCCATCTCAGGATGCCCTGAGTCGCTACCCGTCATTGCCGATCGTGATGATGGACTGGGCGCCGTTCGAGGGCGCGAACGACATTATTCAGGATAACTCGCTGCTGGGCGGCGAGATGGCGACCGATCATCTGATCGCTCGCGGCTACCGCAAGATCGCCTGCATCGCCGGCCCGCAGGACAAAACCACCGCCCGTCACCGGCTGGAAGGCTATCGCAACGCGATGCGGCGCGCCGGATTACCGATCCCGCCAGGGTATGAAGTGCATTGCGACTTTGAGTTTGAAGGCGGCGTGACCGCCATGCGCCAACTGCTGGCGCTGGAAGAGCCGCCGCATGCGGTGTTCGCCGGCAACGACGCGGTGGCGGTAGGCGTTTATCAGGCGCTGTATCAGGCCGGGCTTTCCGTGCCGCAGGATATGGCGGTGATGGGGTACGATGACATTGAACTGGCGCGTTATCTGGCGCCGCCGCTGAGCACCATTCATCAACCGAAGGATTCGCTGGGCGAGCTGGCGATCGATGCGCTGATCAACCGCCTGCAAAACCCGGAGCGCGCGCCCCAGGTGCTGGTGCTGACGCCCGAGCTGGTGGAACGCGCCTCGGTGGGCCGCCGTTAACTGGCCGCCTTCGCTTCTTTCTTGCTTTCCTGGCCGCTGATCAAGTTGCGGCCATCTTTCCTTCTCAGCAACATAAATACCAGCGCCGACGCCACGGTGACGATCCCCATGGTGATAAAGGTGTAATGGAAGTGGTCGATCATCGTGCCTAACGACAGGGATTCGTAAAAACGCAGCACCGCCGCGCTGATCGCTACGCCGAAACTGATGGACAGCTGTTGGGTGACCGCCAGGACGCTGTTGCCGGCGCTGGCGTTGGCGTCGTTCAAATCCGCCAGGCTGATGGTATTCATGGCGGTGAACTGGGTGGACATCGCCATGCCCAGTACGAACAGCGGCAGGATCATCAGCCACAGCGGCATGCCTGGGCTCTGCAGGGCGAACTGCGCGATCAGCGCTCCGATGATAACGGTGATGCCGACCAGCGTTTTACGGTAGCCGAACCAGCGCAACACCTGAGTGACGGTGGATTTCGCCATCAGCGAGCCAATGGCGGTCGGCGCCATCATGCAGCCGGCGACGATCGCCGTGTAGCCGAATCCCACCTGCAGCATGAGCGGCATCAAAAACGGCACGCAGCCGGTGCCCAACCTGGATGCGACGTTGCCGGCGATGCCGACCGAGAAGGTGCGGGTTTTGAACAGGTCGAGGCCGATCAGCGGCTGAGGATGACGGCGGGCGTGCGCGATGTAGCCGAACAGCATCACGAAGCCGCTGAGCAGAATGCCCAGCGAAACGTAGCTCGCCAGCACCCGCTCGCCAAACAGTTCCAGCCCGGTGGAGATCAGCACCAGGCTCAGCCCGAACAGCATAAAACCCAGAAAATCGAAGCGGCGCTTGGGCGTGGTGAAGTCCGGCATGTATTTGCGCGCATAGAAGATGCCGAGCAGGCCGATAGGGATATTGATCAGGAAAATCCAATGCCAGGTGGCGTAGGTCACCAGCCAGCCGCCCAGCAGCGGCCCCAGAATCGGCCCGACCAGGCCGGGCATGGTGACGAAGTTCAGCACCGGCAGCAGTTCGCTGCGCGGGTAGGCGCGCAGCAGCGCCAGTCGCGCGACCGGCATCATCATCGCGCCGCCGATGCCCTGCAGCACGCGAGAGGCAACCAGTACGCTCAACGTGGGGGAGAGGGCGCACAACAGCGAACCGAGGGTGAATAACGTGACGGCGAAGATGAACACGCGGCGGGTGCCGAAGCGGTCCGCCAGCCAACCGCTGACCGGGATTAGCATCGCCACCGTCAGCGTATAGCTGATGACGGCAGATTGCATCGCCAGCGGCGAGTGCCCGAGGCTGTGGGCGATCGCCGGCAGCGCCGTGTTGAGGATGGTGGCGTCCAGCGCCTGCATAAAGAACGCCATTGCGGCGATCCACGGGAGTCCTGCCATACTGCGCGCGGATTGGGTCATGGTCGGTCCTGGTTAAATGGTCGTCTCTCCCTCATCTCTTTCTTCTATCTATAAGCGGGGAGCGTGTCTAGTCTTTCTCTTTCAGCAAAACTTGGCAGGCGACGAGGGCGCCTGCGCTGTCTCCGGCGAGTATCGCATTGACGATAGCCTGATGGTGGCGCAGCTTGATCACTTCATTGCCTGTAATGGCGCGGAAGTAACTCTGATACACCGAACTGAACAGGTTAGCGAACGAGGTCAGGAACGGATTACCGCTGGCCTCGTAGATGAGCTGGTGGAATTGGGTATCGACCTGGATCCAGCGCTCGCGATCAAACTGGGTATGCAGCGCGCGCATCTCCGCCATCAGCTCCGCCAGCAGTTTGGTTTGCTGCGGGCTGGCGTGGTCTGCTGCCAACGCACAGGCCTGCGGTTCCAACGAGGTGCGCAATATAAGGAAGTGTTGCATCACCTGATCGAAGTTTTCCCGCGTCATCCACCAGGTCAGTAAATCCTGATCGAGGAAATTCCATTGGCTTTGCGGCATCACGCGGGTGCCAATGCGCGGGCGCGGCAACAACATGCCTTTGGCGGCTAACATCTTTACCGCTTCGCGTACCGCGGTGCGGCTGACGCCGAATTGCTCGCCCAGTTCCATTTCACCGGGCAGGATGCTGCCGGCCTGATAATCGCCTGCCAGAATTTGTTGGCCGAGTTTCTCTGCAAGCAGATAAGAAAGATTGCGTTGGGCGGCCTGTTGTTGTGCATTTAACGGCATGGCTGCGGATCCTTACTGACTTCGTTTCTTCTATTTTACTCCAGTGATCGCCAGCTTTTATGGCTGTTTGCCTGAAAAAGTGACATAAATTCGCCGCTTTTTCGCTCTTTTGCCGAAAAAATCCGCGCTTGAAAAGTTTTTTGCATTTAGGGGTTGCGGCCTGCCGAGAACTCCCTATAATGCGCCTCCACTGACCGGGAACAACGACTGACAAGCCGCCGGGTCAGCGAGAGGAAAGCGAAATAAACGCTTGACTCTCCGGGTGAAAAGCGTAATATACGCCACCTCGAGTTAGCAAGCGAAAGCGCCTAACTCACTGCTCTTTAACAATTTATCAGACAATCTGTGTGGGCATTCCACAAGACGATATCCAGCATCTTCGGATGCAAAAAATATCAAGTCTTGAAGAGTGACTAACTGAAGTAAAATTCATGCAGTAAATCTTTGAGCATCGCTTCTCGAGTGGAAGCACATCAAGCTTTTAATTGAAGAGTTTGATCATGGCTCAGATTGAACGCTGGCGGCAGGCTTAACACATGCAAGTCGAGCGGTAGCACAGGGGAGCTTGCTCCCTGGGTGACGAGCGGCGGACGGGTGAGTAATGTCTGGGAAACTGCCTGATGGAGGGGGATAACTACTGGAAACGGTAGCTAATACCGCATAACGTCGCAAGACCAAAGAGGGGGACCTTCGGGCCTCTTGCCATCAGATGTGCCCAGATGGGATTAGCTAGTAAGCGAGGTAATGGCTCACTTAGGCAACAATCTCTAGTTGGTCTGAGAGGACGATCAGCCACACTGGAACTGAGACACGGTCCAGACTCTTACGGGAGGCAGCAGTGGGGAATATTGCACAATGGGCGAAAGCCTGATGCAGCTATGCCGCGTGTGCGAAGAATGCCTTAGGGTTGTAAAGCACTTTCAGCGAGGAGGAAGGTGGTGAGCTTAATACGCTCATCAATTGACGTTACTCGCAGAAGAAGCACCGGCTAACTTCGTGCCAGCAGCCGCGGTAATACGAGGGGTGCAAGCGTTAATCGGAATTATTGGGCGTAAAGAGCACGTAGGTGGTATATTAAGTCAGATGTGAAATCCCTAAGCTTAACTTAGGAACTGCATTTGAAACTGATAAACTTGAGTTTTGTAGAGGGGGGTAGAATTCCAGGTGTAGCGGTGAAATGCGCAGATATTTGGAGGAATACCAGTGGCGAAGGCGACCCCCTGGACGAAGACTGACGCTCAGGTGCGAAAGCATGGGGAGCAAACAGGATTAGATACCCTGGTAGTCCATGCAGTAAACGATGTCGATTTGGAGGTTGTGCCCTTGAGGCGTGGCTTCCGGAGCTAACGCGTTAAGTTGACCGCCTGGGGATTACGACCGCAAGGTTAAAACTCAAATGAATTGACGGGGGCTCGCACAAGCGGTGGAGCATGTGGTTTAATTCGATACAACACGAAAAATCTTACCTACTCTTGACATCCAGAGAACTTTCCAGAGATGGATTGGTGCCTTCGGGAACTCTGAGACAGGTGCTGCATGGCTGTCGTCAGCTCGTGTTGTGAAATGTTGGGTTAAGTCCTATAACGAGCGCAACCCTTATCCTTTGTTGCCAGCGGTTCGGCCGGGAACTCAAAGGAGACTGCCAATGATAAATTGGAGGAAGGTGAGGACGACGTCAAGTCATCATGGCCCTTATGAGTAGGGCTACACACGTGCTACAATGGTGTATACAAAGAGTAGCGACCTCGCGAGAGCAAGCGGACCTCATAAAGTACGTCGTAGTTCGGATTGGAGTCTGCAACTCGACTCCATGAAGTTGGAATCGCTAGTAATCGTAAATCAGAATGTTACGGTGAATACGTTCTCGAGCCTTGTACACACCGCCCGTCACACCATGGAAGTGGGTTGCAAAAGAAGTAGGTAGCTTAACCTTCGGGAGGGCGCTTACCACTTTGTGATTCATAACTGGGGTGAAGTCGTAACAAGGTAGCTGTAGGGGAACCTGTGGCTGGATCACCTCCTTACCTAAAGATATTAGTTCGAGTGGCGTGCTCACACAGATTGTCTGATGAAAAAGTAACGAGCAAAAGCGTCATAAAAGTACGGTGTCGTGTCCCCTTCGTCTAGAGGCCTAGGACACCGCCCTTTCACGGCGGTAACAGGGGTTCGAATCCCCTAGGGGACGCCAAGCTTCCGACCCACCCGGTGAAAGCGGCGGTCTCAAGTATCTGACGATACACCATATCTTAAAGATGACTTCCGAGTCATGTTTAAGATATTGCTCTTTAACAATCTGGAACAAGCTGAAAATTGAAACATGACGGCTGAAATTTGTCCCTCCGTAGATGTACTGGGATAAAGAGTAACCTGTCATAGAGTCTCTCAAATGTTTGCAGCGCGAACGATGGAAACATCTTCGGGTTGTGAGGTTAAGTGACTAAGCGTACACGGTGGATGCCTAGGCAGTCAGAGGCGATGAAGGGCGTGCTAATCTGCGAAAAGCGTCGGTAAGGTGATATGAACCGTTATAACCGGCGATACCCGAATGGGGAAACCCAGTGTGTTTCGACACACTATCATGTCATGAATACATAGTGGCATGAGGCGAACCGGGGGAACTGAAACATCTAAGTACCCCGAGGAAAAGAAATCAACCGAGATTCCCCCAGTAGCGGCGAGCGAACGGGGAGGAGCCCAGAACCTGAATCGGCTTGTGTGTTAGTGGAAGCGTCTGGAAAGTCGCGCAGCAAAGGGTGATAGCCCCGTACACTAAAATGCACAGGTCGTGAGTTCGATGAGTAGGGCGGGACACGTGTAATCCTGTTTGAATATGGGGGGTCCATCCTCCAAGACTAAATACTCCTGATTGACCGATAGTGAACTAGTACCGTGAGGGAAAGGTGAAAAGAACCCCGGTTAGGGGAGTGAAATAGAACCTGAAACCGTATACGTACAAGCAGTGGGAGCACCTTCGTGGTGTGACTGCGTACCTTTTGTATAATGGGTCAGCGACTTATTTTTTTTAGCAAGCTTAACCGTATAGGGGAGCCGTAGGGAAACCGAGTCTTAACTGGGCGATTAGTTGCAAGGTATAGACCCGAAACCCGGTGATCTAGCCATGGGCAGGTTGAAGGTTGGGTAACACTAACTGGAGGACCGAACCGACTAATGTTGAAAAATTAGCGGATGATTTGTGGATAGGGGTGAAAGGCTAATCAAGCTCGGAGATAGCTGGTTCTCCTCGAAAGCTATTTAGGTAGCGCCTCGTGAACTCATCTTCGGGGGTAGAGCACTGTTTCGGCTAGGGGGCCATCCCGGCTTACCAAACCGATGCAAACTCCGAATACCGAAGAATGTTATCACGGGAGACACACGGCGGGTGCTAACGTCCGTCGTGAAAAGGGAAACAACCCAGACCACCAGCTAAGGTCCCTAAATCATAGTTAAGTGGAAAACGATGTGAGAGGGCATAAACAACCAGGATGTTGGCTTAGAAGCAGCCATCCTTTAAAGAAAGCGTAATAGCTCACTGGTCGAGTCAACTTGCGCGGAAGATGTAACGGGGCTAAACTATGTACCGAAGCTGCGGCAGCGACGCTTAGGCGTTGTTGGGTAGGGGAGCGTTCTGTAAGCCGTTGAAGGTGGCCTGTGAGGGTTGCTGGAGGTATCAGAAGTGCGAATGCTGACATAAGTAACGATAAAGTAGGTGAAAAACCTACTCGCCGAAAGACTAAGGTTTCCTATCCAATGTTAATCAGGGTAGGGTAAGTCGGTTTCTAAGGTGAGGTTGAATAGCGTAATCGATGAATAACAGGTTAATATTCCTGTACTTGGTGTTACTGCGAAGGGGGGACGGAGAAGGCTAGGCTGGCCGGGCGACGGTTGTCCCGGTTTAAGCGTGTAGGGGGTGTGACCTGGTAAATCCGGTTGCATACTAACCCTGAGGCGTGATGACGATGCACTACGGTGCAGAAGTAGTTGATGCCCTGCTTCCAGGAAAATCCTCTAAGCTCCAGGTAACATTAAATCGTACCCCAAACCGACACAGGTGGTCAGGTAGAGAATACCAAGGCGCTTGAGAGAACTCGGGTGAAGGAACTAGGCAAAATGGTGCCGTAACTTCGGGAGAAGGCACGCTGGCATGTAGGTGAAGTCCCTTGCGGATGGAGCTGAAGCCAGTCGAAGATACCAGCTGGCTGCAACTGTTTAATAAAAACATAGCACTGTGCAAACACGTAAGTGGAAGTATACGGTGTGACGCCTGCCCGGTGCTGGAAGGTTAATTGATAGAGTTAGTATTTAATACAAAGCTTTTGATCGAAGCCCCAGTAAACGGCGGCCGTAACTATAACGGTCCTAAGGTAGCGAAATTCCTTGTCGGGTAAGTTCCGACCTGCACGAATGGCGTAATGATGGCCACGCTGTCTCCACCCGAGACTCAGTGAAATTGAATTTGCTGTGAAGATGCAGTGTATCTACGGCTAGACGGAAAGACCCCGTGAACCTTTACTATAGCTTGACACTGAACATTGAGCCTTGATGTGTAGGATAGGTGGGAGGCTTTGAAACGTGGACGCCAGTCTGCGTGGAGCCATCCTTGAAATACCACCCTTTAATGTTTGATGTTCTAACTCGGCCCCGTGATCCGGGGTGAGGACAGTGTCTGGTGGGTAGTTTGACTGGGGCGGTCTCCTCCTAAAAAGTAACGGAGGAGTACAAAGGTTAGCTAATTACGGTCAGAAATCGTAATTTTAGTGCAAAGGCATAAGCTAGCTTAACTGCGAGAGTGACAACTCGAGCAGATGCGAAAGCAGGTCTTAGTGATCCGGTGGTTCTGTATGGAAGGGCCATCGCTCAACGAATAAAAGGTACTCCGGGGATAACAGGCTAATACTGCCCAAGAGTCCATATCGACGGCAGTGTTTGGCACCTCGATGTCGGCTCATCACATCCTGGGGCTGGAGTTGGTCCCAAGGGTATGGCTGTTCGCCATTTAAAGTGGTACGCGAGCTGGGTTTAGAACGTCGTGAGACAGTTCGGTCCCTATCTGCCGTGGGCGTTGGAAGATTGAGAGGGGTTGCTCCTAGTACGAGAGGAGCGGAGTGAACGCACCACTGGTGTTCGGGTTATCATGCCAATGGCATTGCCCGGTAGCTAAGTGTGGAAAAGATAAGCGCTGAAAGCATATAAGTGCGAAACTTGCCTCAAGATAAGTCTTCCCAGAACCTTTATGGTTCCTAAAGGAACGTTTAAGACTAAGACGTTGATAGGTTGGGTGTGTAAGTATAGTAATATATTCAGCTAACCAATACTAATGAACCGTGAGGCTTAACCTTACAACACCGAAGGTGTTTTTAGAGAGATTTTCAGCGACGTTCCAAGATTGGTTCTGATGGCTTCATGGAAGTGAGGCGGTTGGAATGAAACAGAATTTGCCTGGCGGCAATAGCGCGGTGGTCCCACCTGACCCCATGCCGAACTCAGAAGTGAAACGCCGTAGCGCCGATGGTAGTGTGGGGTCTCCCCATGCGAGAGTAGGACACTGCCAGGCATCAAATAAAGCCGAAAGCCCTGAACTGACGTTCAGGGCTTTTTGCTATGTGCAATACGTAAAAAAGCGCAGCTACGCTGCGCCTTTCAACCACTCGACAATAAAGTCGGCGATGCTTTCCGGTTGATTGAGATCCAGCTGCTTAGCCGAAATGGATAGCGGTCGATCGCTGGCTACCGCGACGACAAACTGATCCAGCATGTCTTCCAACGGCCTGCCGATCTCGACCCGATAAAGCAGGATCTTGCTGACCGGCTCATGTTTGAACCCTTCCACCAGAATCAAGTCGACCTTATCGGCGTCAAAGCGCCCAGCCAGATAGCGCAGATCCAAAGGTTGTTGCTCCGGCGTTTCGGTCATTAATGCCCAGCGACGATCGCTGGCGACCAGCGTTTGCTCGGCGCCTGCTTTACGCAGCTCATAGCTGTCTTTACCCGGCGTATCCACATCCATGTCGTGATGCGTATGTTTGATCAGTCCAATCCTTACCTGGCGTTGTTTCAGCAACGGGATCAGCTGTTTGAGCAGGGTCGTTTTCCCCGTTCCGCTGTAGGCGCCGATGGCCAGCAAGGGAGGCAATGAACGATTCATTTTTTGAGCTCTCGCGTTTGTTGCCAATTCAGGCAGTCAGCCGGCGTATTCAGGTTATGAAATGCCGCTTGCTGCCCGCTGAACACTACGCGTTGTGCGCCAATTTGATGCAAGAACAGCATCAGCTTGCGTTCACCGCGCGCCAGATAGTCGGCCAGCTGCGGCGCTATTTGGCTATGCAGTAACGCCAGCGTGGGGTGATCTCGTTCACCATCGCTGGCAAAGGCCGCCTGCGCCGCGCCTTTTTGCTGCCATAGCTGAGCGACTAAGTCGGCGGGAAAGTCGGGGACATCACAAGGGACGAAGACCACCCATTCGCTGGGAGCCTGTTTGAGCCCGGCCAGCATGCCGGCCAGCGGCCCGGCGAAATCGAGCGTCAGATCGCCAATCACCGGCAAACCGCTCGCCTGGTAACGTGCCTGATTGCGATTGGCGCTGATGGCGACGGAAGCCACCTGCGGGCGTAACCGAGCCAATACGTGTTGATAGAGTGCGACCCCGCCAATCGACACCAGGCCTTTGTCTTCACCGCCCATGCGCGTGGCCCGTCCGCCGGCCAAAATGACGCCGCTGATTTCTTTATGCATCTCGTTTATCCCGCCTTGTCGATGCGCTGATTGTAGCGCTAAAGCCGGCGCGACATCAGGATTTACCTTTATTGACAAGCCGGTTCTTTCACTGCGTGGGTAAGCCTGTTACTTTGTGAGTTTATTCATGCTATTGGACGATATTGAGATGAAAACGCATCGCGTAAACGAGTTGATCGAGCTGTTGCACCCGGCCTGGCAGGAAGATCCCGATCTCAATTTGATGCAGTTTTTGCAAAAGCTGGCGAAAGAAGCGGGCTTCCAGGGCGAATTGTCCGAGTTGAGCGACGATATTCTTATTTACCATCTGAAAATGCGCGGCAGCGCCGGCACGGATCAGATCCCGGGCCTGAAGAAAGATTACGAAGAAGATTTTAAAACGGCGTTGCTGCGCGCTCGCGGCGTTATCAAGGATTGATCCTCGTGCGGTGCGAGAAAGCATAGCGCGTGAAATGCGCCATTAATGCTACTATTTCTCATTCCCGGCACCGTGCTGTCAGCGATCAAACGAACGTTATGAATAACTCAGCTTTTAATTTCGACACCCTGTCGCCCGATTTGATCATGGACGCGCTAGAAGGGATTGGCCTGCGCGTCGATTCCGGCCTGACGGCGCTGAACAGCTATGAGAACCGCGTCTATCAGTTTATGGACGAGGATCGTCGACGCTACGTGGTGAAGTTTTATCGCCCGGAGCGCTGGAGCGCCGCACAAATCGGTGAGGAACATCAGTTCGCTCTGGATCTGGCCGGCGCGGAGATCCCGGCGGTGGCGCCGTTGGCGCTGCAAGGCGCTACGCTGCATACGCACGGCGGTTTTTTCTTTGCCCTGTTCCCCAGCGTGGGGGGCCGGCAATACGAGATAGACAATCTGGATCAGTTGGAATGGGTAGGCCGTTTTCTGGGGCGTATCCATCAGGTCGGCGGCGAGCGTCTGTTTGCCGAGCGGCCAACCATGGGGATTGAAGAGTATCTTGTTGCCCCGCGTCAGGCGCTGGCCGATTGCGAGCTGTTGCCGGCGGCTCAGCGTGATGCCTTCCTGCAGGCGACGGATAACCTGATTGCGGCGATCAAGCCACACTGGCATCTGAACTGGCAGCCGCGGCGTTTGCACGGCGATTGCCATCCGGGCAATATTCTGTGGCGCGATGGCCCGCTGTTCGTCGATCTTGATGACGCGCGCAACGGCCCTGCGGTTCAGGATCTGTGGATGCTGTTGCACGGCGAACGTCGCGACCAACTGATGCAGCTGGACGTTTTGCTGGAGGCGTACGGCGAATTTGCCGAGTTCGATCAGCGCGAGCTGGCGTTAATTGAGCCACTGCGGGCGATGCGTATGGTGTATTACCTGGCTTGGGTCGCTCGCCGTTGGCAGGATCCGGCCTTCCCTAAGAGTTTTCCGTGGATGGCGGAGTCTGATTTCTGGTTATCTCAGACTGCGGCGTTTAATGAACAGGTTAAGCTGTTGCAGGAGCCTCCTCTGCAGCTGACGCCAATGTATTGAAGCTTTAACACAATGGAGAGTTTAGTCTTATGAAAAAAATATGGTTGGCGCTCGTTGGCATGGTGATGGCATTCAGCGCCTCGGCGGCACAGTTTAGCGATGGCACTCAGTACGTGACCCTGGACAAGCCGGTGACCGGTGAGCCGCAGGTGCTGGAGTTCTTCTCCTTTTACTGCCCACACTGCTACCAGTTTGAGCAGGTCTATCACGTGTCCGAGAACGTAAAAAAAGCGTTGCCTGCCGGCACCAAAATGACCAAGTACCACGTGGAGTTCCTGGGGCCGTTGGGCAAACAGCTGACTCAGGCGTGGGCGGTCGCGATGGCGCTGGGCGTGGAAGACAAAGTAAGCCCGCTGATGTTTGAAGCGGTGCAGAAAACCCAGACCGTGCAAACGCCGGACGATATCCGTAACGTCTTCGTGAAAGCGGGCGTAACCGCCGCAGATTATGACGCGGCCTGGAACAGCTTCGTGGTGAAATCTCTGGTGGTTCAACAGGAGAAAGCCGCAGAAGATCTGCAGCTGCGCGGCGTGCCGGCGGTATTCGTCAACGGCAAATACATGGTTAAAAACGATGGCCTGGACACCAGCTCGATGGACGCTTACGTGAAGCAGTTCGCCGATGTGGTTAAATTCCTCAGCCAGCAGAAATAAGCCTGATTCAACATGAAAAACGCCGGCATCGCCGGCGTTTTTTTATCCGTATTGCCGCTTCAATTTATCCAGCAACCGGTCTTTTTCCTGCCACAGCGTATTCAGCCACAGCTGGAAGCGCCGCTTGAACTGTTTATCGTTGAAATAATCACCGTGCAGGGTTTCATCGATCGGTAGCGTCTCTATTCTCACCACGATACGCGTCAGGCGGCCGCACAGCATATCCAGAAAGGGCCGCTGGTTATTTTCCGGATAAAGCAGGGTGACGTTCAACACTTTGTCGAACTGATTGCCCAGCGCGCTAAGGGTAAACGCGATGCCGGCAGCTTTGGGCGCCAGCAAATTGCGATAAGGTGAATTGCTTTTAATTTTCTTGGCTTCGGTGAAGCGTGAGCCTTCGACGAAATTGACGATGGTGGTTGGGCGCTGGCGGAATTTTTCGCAGGAACGGCGCGTCGTTTCGATATCCTTGCCGCGTTTTTCCGGGTGCTTGAGCAAATAGGCGCGGGAGTAACGCTTCATGAATGGCATGTCCAGCGCCCAGCAGGCCAGGCCGACAAACGGCACCCAGGCGAGCTGCTGTTTGAGGAAATACTTATTCATTGGAATATGATTTCTGAACAGCACGCATAACACGACAATGTCTGACCAACTTTCGTGGTTGCTGATCAGCAGATACCAGTTTTTGCGATCCAACCCTTCCAGCCCTTCAATATCCCAACGCAATTGCCCGTTAATGCGCAATAACAGCGCCAGCCCTTGGCACCAACACCACATCATGAAATCGGCGAAAGCCGAGATATATCGCCAAACGGCGGGAATGGGCACCACGAGTTTCACGATGCCGGCCAGCGTGATGGGGATGGAGCATAACACCGTCACCAGAATGGTAAGTATGACGGAAATGATAAAGATAACAGGCGTTAACAATCTTGGCATGATTATGGGCTGACGGTTGGTGGGAACATCGTTGCATGCCAAAGCGCATGAACAAAAACGCATTTTAACAGAAATCGCCGGGGTAAAGCGCCGCTTAAAATCACTGTTTTTCGTCTCATCGGATAACCATTTGCTGAGTTTTCGTGCAACTTGTCCAGCTTGTGCTATGGTAATTGAGGCGCCGAATTTGATTAATAGTGCGATTAAAATCCGGCGAAAGTTATATCCACAAATCCAATAAAAGCCAATAATTAAGCGTCGCCGGAATTCGTTCTTTTAACGCGGTGATTTAAATAGGAATTTTATTCGCCGTTATAACGATAATCGCAGCGTTATAATTCGGTCTCTTTTCTATGCACAAAGTTATCCACAGGTAAGATCTTGCGGATCCTCGCGCACAATCACATCATTTTCGTCCGCAATGCACGCTAAGGTTCGTCTCCGGCGGCCAGCTATGGCATGCTTACCCCTATGTCCGATCACGATAAAGAAACGCTATGGCCCAGATTGCAGAAAACCCACTAATCCTGGTTGACGGTTCCTCTTACCTCTACCGCGCTTATCACGCCTTCCCGCCGCTGACCAATTCGGCGGGCGAGCCGACCGGCGCGATGTACGGCGTGCTGAATATGCTGCGCAGTCTGCTGTTGCAGTATCAACCGAGCCACGTTGCCGTGGTGTTTGATGCCAAAGGGAAGACCTTCCGCGATGATCTGTTCGCTGAATACAAGTCGCACCGGCCGCCGATGCCGGACGATCTGCGCGCGCAGATCGAGCCGCTGCACAACATGGTCAAGGCGATGGGCCTGCCGCTATTGGTGACGCCCGGCGTAGAGGCGGATGACGTCATCGGTACGCTGGCGCTGGAGGCCGAAAAGGCCGGCCACGCGGTGCTGATCAGCACCGGCGACAAAGACATGGCGCAGCTGGTGACGCCGAACGTCACCCTGATCAACACCATGAACAACACGATCCTCGGCCCGCAGGAAGTGTGCGACAAGTACGGCATTCCGCCGGAGCTGATCATCGACTTCCTGGCGCTGATGGGCGATTCATCGGACAACATTCCCGGCGTGCCGGGCGTGGGCGAGAAAACCGCCCAGGCGTTGTTGCAGGGTATCGGCGGGCTGGATGCGCTGTACGGCAATCTGGAGAACATCGCCACGCTGAGCTTCCGCGGCGCCAAAACCATGGCGGCCAAGCTGGAACAGAATAAAGAGGTCGCGTACCTCTCCTATAAGCTGGCGACGATCAAAACCGACGTCGAGCTGGATCTGACCTGTGCGGACCTGACGGTCTCCGCGCCGGATGTCGACACGCTGCAACAGCTGTTCAAACAGTACGAGTTCAAACGCTGGCTGGCGGACGTAGAAGCCGGCGTCTGGTTGGAAAACAAGAAAGGCGCGGGCGCGAAAGCTGCCGGCGCCGCCAAACCAGCCGTAGCCGCGGAAGCGCCGAAAGCGCTGGCGGAGGCCAAGCTGTCTCAGGACGGTTATGTCACCATCCTGGACGAAGCGACCTTTACCGACTGGCTGGCGCGGTTGAAAAAAGCCGACGTGTTTGCCTTCGATACCGAAACCGATGGCCTGGATACCCTGACCGCCAATCTGATCGGCCTGTCCTTTGCGATCGCGCCGGGCGAAGCGGCTTATTTGCCGGTGGCGCACGATTATCTGGATGCGCCGGCGCAGCTGGATCGCGCTTACGTGCTGGAGGCGCTCAAGCCGCTGCTGGAAGACGAGAAAGCGCTCAAGGTCGGGCAAAATCTGAAGTTCGATATGAGCCTGCTGGCGCGTTACGGCATCGAGATGCGCGGCATCGCCTACGACACCATGCTGGAGTCCTATGTGCTGGACAGCGTCGGCGGCCGTCATGATATGGACAGCCTGGCCGATCGTTATCTTGGCCACAAAACCATCACCTTCGAAGAGATCGCCGGCAAGGGCAAGAACCAGCTGACGTTCAATCAGATCGCGCTTGAGCAGGCGGCGCCATACGCTGCCGAAGACGCCGATGTCACGCTGCAGCTGCATCTGGCGATGTGGCCGCAGCTGAAACAGAGCGCGGAACTGCTGACGGTGTTCAACGAGATTGAAATGCCGCTGCTGCCGGTGCTGTCGCATATTGAACGCACCGGGGTGCTGATCGATCCGGCCATTTTATCGGCCCACTCCCAGGAGCTGGCCAAGCGTCTGGCTGAGCTGGAGGCGCAGGCCCACGAGCTGGCGGAAGAGCCGTTCAACCTGGCGTCGACCAAGCAGCTGCAGGCTATCTTGTACGAAAAACAAAAGCTGCCGGTGCTGAAGAAAACTCCGGGCGGGGCGCCATCCACCAACGAAGAAGTGCTGGCCGAGCTGGCGCTCGACTACCCGCTGCCGAAGGTGATTCTGGAATACCGCGGTTTGGCGAAGCTGAAGACCACCTATACCGACAAGCTGCCGCTGATGATCAATCCGGTCAGCGGGCGGGTGCATACCTCGTATCATCAGGCGGTGACCGCCACCGGCCGTCTCTCCTCGAGCGATCCGAACCTGCAGAACATCCCGGTGCGCAACGAAGAAGGGCGGCGCATTCGCCAGGCCTTTATTGCGCCGGAAGGCTACCGCATTGTCGCGGCCGACTACTCGCAGATCGAGCTGCGCATCATGGCGCATCTGTCTCAGGATGAAGGGCTGCTGAAGGCCTTCGCCGAAGGGAAAGACATTCACCGCGCCACGGCGTCGGAAGTTTTCGGCGTGCCGTTGGATAAAGTGACCGGCGAGCAGCGCCGCAGCGCCAAGGCGATTAACTTTGGTTTGATTTACGGCATGAGCGCCTTCGGCCTGGCGCGTCAGCTGGGGATCCCGCGTGGGGAAGCCCAGCGCTATATGGATCTCTACTTCGAACGTTACCCGGGCGTGCTGGATTACATGGAGCGCACCCGTCAGCAGGCTTCCGAGCAGGGCTATGTCAGCACGCTGGACGGCCGCCGTCTGTATCTGCCGGACGTACGCTCCAGCAACGCCATGCGCCGCAAGGCGGCCGAGCGCGCCGCCATCAACGCCCCGATGCAGGGCACGGCGGCCGATATCATCAAGCGTGCGATGATCGAGGTCGACGCCTGGCTGCAGGGGCAGGAGAAGCCGTTGGTGCGCGCGATCATGCAGGTGCACGATGAATTGGTGTTCGAGGTGCACGAGTCGGTGATCGACGAAGCCAGCCAACGTATCCGCCAACTGATGGAAGGCAGCATGACGCTGGCGGTGCCGCTGAAGGTCGATGTGGGCGTCGGCATGAACTGGGATGAGGCGCACTGATCGTCGGGTTATCGCCGTATGCGCTAACTGGCGAGAAGCTAAGCACTTTTCGTAATTAAGCTACAAGATGCGGCGATAGTTTCCCCAACTTCGCCGTTCTTGCGTCTCAAATTGTGTAAGTAAACTACAAAAAATTCTTTTGCCCTGCGAAAAAATGATGTAGAGTTACAGGCGTAGGGTACAGAGGTAAGATGTTCTATCTTTCAGACCTTTTACTTCACGTAATCGGATTTGGCTGAATATTTAGCCGCCCCAGTCAGTATTGACTGGGGCGTTTTTTATTGTAAAAACAGCAGCAAACCATACGTTTTTCCTATCGCTCGGCCCCGACTTTCATTTCAACTTCCGCTCCCTCAATCCGCGTAATTCGGCGAAACAAGCCCGTTTTGGCGATAAGTCTTTATGATGGCTTTATTTCAAAAATGTAATTAGATAACGAAAAATCCCGCCTGCGGCCGATCTGCGGGCATAAAAAAGCCGATGCGGCGGGGCATCGGCTCAAACGTGCGATCTGGGCTTATTCGCCGATGTCCTCTTCCGGCAGCACTTCCGGCGGGATCTCGTTAAACCAGGTGTCCAGCTTCTGGCGCAGCTTGTCGACGCCGATCTTTTTCAGCGATGAGAAGGCTTCGACCTGGATATCCCCCATAAACGGCAGCACCGCTTCACGCACCATGTTGAGCTGTGCCTTGCGTGCACCGGAGGCCAGCTTGTCGGCCTTGGTCAGCAACACCAGCACCGGCGTGCCGACGTCGACCGCCCACTGGATCATCTGCTGGTCGAGATCTTTCAGCGGATGGCGGATATCCATTAGCACCACCAGCCCTTTCAGGCTGTTGCGCATCTGCAGGTATTCGCCCAGCGCGCGTTGCCATTTGCGCTTCATTTCTTCCGGCACTTCGGCGTAGCCATAACCCGGCAGGTCGACCAGACGAATGCCGTCTTCCACTTCGAACAGGTTAATCAGCTGGGTGCGCCCCGGCGTCTTACTGGTGCGCGCCAGGCTTTTTTGGTTGGTCAGCGTATTCAGCGCGCTGGATTTACCGGCGTTGGAACGGCCGGCAAAGGCGACTTCAATTCCTGCATCCCCCGGAAGATGGCGAATATCGGGTGCGCTGGTGACGAAATGGGTCACATGATAGTTGTAGTTCTTGCTGGTCAAAATTTTTCGTCTCCGTGAGGATGGCTAACTGGTTGGCGATTATAACTGCATCAGCGGTAAAAATGGCGTGTTTCTCCGTTTTTAAGCGGCGGGGCGCGATAAAACGACGGTTAAGCTGCTCGTACGTTGTGAGACATTTGCCATTCGAATCGCGGGTAATGTCGCTTTATTCGAAAGCGACATTTCTGTTTCTTTTTTAAAAACAATGTGTTGTTTTTTCGTTGTGTGGAAATGTCAGTCAAATCGGCCTCCGGTGCCTTGAGCCTTCGCAACAATAACGTAAAGTACTCGTTAACGCAGGGTTGCGCAGGATTAGGGAACATCCGGGAAGGATGACAAATCTCAGGGAATGCACAGGGCGTGCAATGAGTGCCAGGATGAACGCAAAAGGAAGTGACCCTTTCGCACCGGAATAGGCGGCAGGCACATCGGATGGTGAAGTATCGGCAGTTTGGATGCCCGCAGGAAGCGCGCTCGGGAAGAGCGGATGCGAATGGATTGCGCCATGGACGATTTTCCTTTCAGGATGAAGGACGTAGTGGCAGGGAATGCGGTTATAGCAGAAGGAAAAACCGGGATGTTGCATGTACGCAAGGAGCGCGTAACAGGAATACCCTTCGCAAGAAGGTGCGAAATAGGCGGCAGGTTTAACCTGCCGCCTTTTTTCTTTGTCCGCTTTCTGCTAGATTCCGCCGCAATTCTATACTGAATCTACATACCTAAGAGCACACGCTATGAACCAGCCATCAAAAGCACCTCGCGGCAGCGCGGCGAAGTCAAAAACGAAAAAGAAAAGCCGTATGGAGCTCGATCAGGAAGCGCGTGAGCGCAAACGCCTGAAAAAACGCCGCGGCCACGCTTCCGGTTCGCGCACTCAGGTCGAGTCCGGCAGCCAGAAAAACAAATCGGCGGCGGAAGCCAAAGATCCGCGTATCGGCAGTAAAGTGCCGGTTGCGCTGGTGGTCGACGAAACCAAAGTGAAGGCCAAACCGCAGCCGAAGCCAAAGGCCGAAGCGAAACCGCGCCTGTCGCCGGAAGAAGAGCTGGCGAAGCTGGAAAATGACGAACGTCTGAACGCGCTGCTGGATCGCATCGACGATGGCGAAACGCTGAACGCGCAAGAGCAGGCGTATGTCGACAAGACGCTGGATCGCATCGATGTGCTGATGGACGTGCTGGGCATCGAGCTGGGCGATGAAGACGACGAGGAAGAAGAGGAGAAGCAGGAAGATATTCTGAAGCTGCTGAAAGGCGGCAACCCGAAGGACGCTTTTTAACGCGCCATGTGGCTGATCCCGACAATAGCCCTACTCTTGATGTGTTATCTGCTGTGGTTATTCGGTAAACTATGGCGGCTGTCTAAGCGCAAAGCGCGTTTTCGCAGCGCTTCCGTGGCCAGACAGCGCAGACAACCGCCTCTCTCCCGGCCCGGTAGAAAAAGATATCGGAAGGAGTGAGCATGTCAGAGCAGACGATTGTCTGGGATTTGGCCCTGATCCAAAAATATAACTACTCAGGGCCGCGTTATACCTCATACCCCACGGCGCTGGAGTTTAACCAGCGCTACGACGAAGCGGCGTTTCAACGCGCCGCGGCGCGCTACCCTGAGCGCCCGCTGTCGCTGTACGTGCATATCCCTTTCTGCCATAAGCTGTGCTACTTCTGCGGCTGCAACAAACTGGTGACGCGTCAGACGCATAAGGCCGATGAATACCTGAATGTCCTGGCGCAAGAGATCGCCAGCCGTGCGCCGCTGTTCGCCGGCCGCAAGGTTGGCCAGATGCACTGGGGCGGCGGTACGCCAACCTACCTGGACAAGGCGCAAATCAGCCGGCTGGTGGCGCTGCTGCGCGAACATTTTGATTTTCTGCCCGATGCGGAGATGTCGATCGAAGTCGATCCGCGCGAGATAGCGCTGGATGTGCTCGATCATTTACGCGCCGAAGGCTTTAACCGCCTGAGCATGGGGGTGCAGGATTTCAACAAGCAGGTGCAGGCATTGGTCAACCGCGAGCAGGATGAAGCCTTTATCTTCGCCCTGATCGAGCGGGCCAAAGCGCTGGGCTTCCGCTCGACCAATATCGATCTGATCTACGGCCTGCCGAAACAGACGCCGGAAAGCTTCGCCTTCACGCTGCAGCGGGTGGCTGAACTGAATCCCGATCGCCTCAGCGTGTTCAACTACGCGCATATGCCGAATTTATTCGCCGCCCAGCGCAAAATCAAAGACGCCGATCTGCCCAGCGCGCAGCAGAAGCTGGATATCCTGCAGCAGAGCATCGCGTTCCTGACTGATGCCGGCTATCAGTTTATCGGCATGGATCACTTTGCACGCCCGGACGATGAGCTGGCGATTGCGCAACGCGAAGGCAAGCTGCACCGCAATTTCCAGGGCTACACTACCCAGGGCGACAGCGATCTGCTGGGGTTGGGCGTGTCGGCCATCAGCATGCTCGGCGACAGCTATGCGCAGAACCAGAAAGAGCTGAAGCGTTACTATGAGAGCGTACCGGCGCAGGGCAACGCCCTGTGGCGCGGGTTGGCGCTGACGGACGACGATTGCCTGCGGCGCGATCTGATCAAAACGTTGATCTGCAACTTCCGGTTGGCGTATCAGCCGCTTGAACGGCAATACGGCATCGATTTCACCGCTTACTTCGCCGAAGACCTGCAGCTGCTGGCGCCGTTTGAACGCGATGGGCTGGTGGAGCGCGACGAGCAAGGCATTCGCGTCACGCCGCGCGGGCGCTTGCTGATCCGCAATATCTGCATGTGCTTCGACCGCTATCTGCGGCAACAGGCGCGCAGCCAGCAGTTCTCTCGGGTGATCTGAGGATGAAAAAACAGCCGCTGATGCGGCTGTTTTTTTAACTGAAGAAGTTAATCAGCGCGGCGCACAACACCGCGGCGACCGCCGCCTGCGGGGTGTGGCTGGCGGCGGAGCCCAGCTCCGCGCCCTGAGAAATGAACACGATGAATGAGTCCAGCATCGTCAACCTCCAGAGTGTGCGACACGATCATACTGCGCCCGCACCGGCTGTAAAGTCTGCGGTTGGCGTTTTTTTGTGCGCCGGGCTGCGTTTTTTATCATCAACCTCAGCGCCTATTCCATGCCCAGTTCTTTGAGCTTGCGGGTCAGGGTATTGCGGCCCCAGCCCAGCAGGCGTGCGGCTTCCTGTTTGTGCCCCTGGGTGTGACGCAAGGCGGTGGTGAGCAGTGTGCGCTCCATCTCCGGCTGGGCTTCCGACAGCAGATTTTGATGACCGGAACGCAGCGCGCGATCGGCCCACTGCGCCAGCAGCGTGGCCCAGCTGTCCGGCAGGCTGTGGCTGGGGCTCTCCGGCGCGGCGGTTTCGAACAGTTCGCTCGGCAGATCCTGAATCAGCACCTCTTGTCCGGCGGCCATCACCGTCAGCCAGCGGCAGGTATTCTCCAGCTGGCGCACGTTCCCCGGCCAGGGCAGGCGGGTCAGCGCGGTTTCGGTTTCCGGATGCAGGTTCTTGGCCTCTACGCCCAGCTCCTTGGCGGCGATCTGCAGGAAGTGGCGCGCCAGCCGCGGGATGTCTTCCCGGCGCTCGCGCAGCGGCGGCAGGTGTACGCGGATCACGTTCAGGCGGTGGAACAGATCCTCGCGGAACTTGCCTTCCTGTACCCGCAATTCCAGGTTCTGGTGCGTGGCGGCGATGATGCGTACGTCGACCTTCACCGGCGCATAGCCGCCGACCCGGTAGAACTGGCCGTCCGCCAGCACCCGCAGCAGGCGCGTTTGTACGTCGAGCGGCATATCGCCGATCTCGTCGAGGAACAGCGTGCCGCCGTCGGCCTGTTCAAAGCGCCCCTGACGGATTTGGTTCGCGCCGGTGAAGGCGCCTTTCTCGTGGCCGAACAGCTCGGACTCGATCAGATCCTTGGGAATAGCGGCCATGTTCAGGGCGATGAACGGCGACTTGGCGCGCGGGCTGTGGCGGTGCAGCGCATGCGCCACCAGCTCTTTACCGGTGCCGGATTCGCCGTTGATCAGCACGCTGATCGACGAACGCGACAGCCGGCCGATGATGCGAAACACGTCCTGCATCGCCGGCGCTTCGCCGATGATGTCCGCCGCCGGATCGCTGGCCGGCTGGCTGCGCACCGGCTGCTGCTGCTCTTGATAATGGCTGATGGCGCGCTCGACCAGCGCCACCGCTTCGTCGATGTCGAACGGTTTCGGCAGGTAGTCGAAGGCCCCTTGCTGATAGGCGCTGACGGCCGCGTCCAAATCCGAATGCGCGGTCATGATGATCACCGGCAGCATCGGGTGGCGCTGTTTGATCTGCTTGAGCAGCGCCAGACCATCGATGCCCGGCATGCGGATATCGGACAGCAACACGTCGGGAGTTTGCGTGGCCAAGGCTTCCAGCACGTCATTGCCGCCTTCGAAGGTGGCGCAGCTCATGCCCGCGCCGGTGAGCGCGCGCTCAAGCACCCAGCGGATGGAGCTATCGTCATCGACGATCCAGACTATCCCTCGTTGCATTGCAAACCTCACTGACGAATGGGCAGGTAGACCGAGAATTCGGTATGACCTGGCCAACTGTTGAACTCAATTTTTCCGCAATGCTGATCGATCAGATTGCGGGCGATGGATAATCCCAGGCCGGTACCGCCTTCACGGCCGCTGACCATCGGGTAGAACAGCGTGTCCTGCAGCTGCGCCGGCACGCCGGGGCCGTCGTCTTCGACATCGATACGCGCCGCCAGGCGATAGCGGGTGCCGTGCAACGTTATCTGAAACGCGGTGCGGGTGCGCAGCGTAATGGTGCCGCCCGCCTCGCCCAAGGCCTGCAGCGCATTGCGGGTGATGTTCAGCAGCACCTGTTCTATCTGATCCGGGTCGTGGGCCATTTCCGGCAGGCTGGGATCGTAGTCGCGCACCAGCGTGACGTTATCCGGCATTTCCAGCGACACCAGCTGGCAGACGCGCTCCGCGACCTGATGGATGCTCTGGGTGATGTGCTGACCGGGGCGCTGCGGCCCGAGCAGACGATCCACCAGATTGCGCAGCCGATCGGCCTGTTCAATGATCACCTTGGTGTATTCGGTCAGCGCCGGATCGGGCAGCGCTTTGGCCAGCAGCTGCGCCGCGCCGCGCAGGCCGCCCAGCGGGTTTTTAATCTCGTGCGCCAAACCGCGTACCAGATCGCGGGCGGCCACCTGTTGGGCATGCTGCAGCTGTTCCTGGCTCAGGCGGCGCTGATTGTCCATCGGCGCCAGCTCGACCAGGATATAGCCTTCCGGGAGCGCCTGAGCGGTCAGGGAAAGAATATGCGCGCGGCCATCGACCACCAGGGTCACTTCGTTGTCGGTGAAGCCCTGACCGGCGCGCAGGCTTTCACGCATCAGAGAGACGTTCAGCGAAAAATAGCCGAGCAGATCGGGCAGCGGCGTGCCGAACAGCTTGCGGGAGCTTTGCGCCAGCAGCTGCTGTGCCGCAGGGTTGGCGTAGTGAACCGCCAGTGAGTCATCCAACAGCAGGATGCTGTTGATGAGTGAATTGAGGATCTGCCCAGCATCGGGCAGCTTGCCAGTTGCCATACAGCAGACTCCTGCACCTTTTTAGTGCATCTATCCTACTCCATCCGGGATCGGCGCGGTATGGAATAGTTTTGCAGAAAATACGGTGGAGAAAAAAACCCATCCGAAGATGGGCTGAAAGTTTCCACGGCAACAAAAAAGCGATAACAAAAATTGTGGGCGCCGTCCGCCTTTGCAGACGGCGCGGGTAGGGCTTAGACGCTGTAGTACAGTTCGAACTCGACCGGGTGTGGCGTCATGCGAACGCGGTCCATCTCTTCTTTGCGCAGTTCGATGTAGGCATCGATCGCATCGTCGGTGAATACGCCGCCGCGGGTCAGGAACTCGCGGTCTTCGTTCAGCGCGGCCATCGCTTCGTCCAGCGAGCCGGCCACTTTTGGGATCTCGGCTTCTTCTTCCGGCGGCAGGTCGTACAGGTTTTTGTCCATGGCGTCGCCAGGGTGGATCTTGTTGATGATGCCGTCCAGGCCGGCCATCAGCAGTGCGGCGAAGCACAGGTATGGGTTAGCCGCCGGATCCGGGAAGCGGGCTTCGATGCGGCGCGCTTTCGGGCTGGCGACCACCGGGATGCGGATGGACGCGGAGCGGTTACGGGCGGAGTAGGCCAGCATCACCGGCGCTTCGTAGCCCGGCACCAGACGTTTGTACGAGTTGGTGGTCGGGTTTGCCAACGCGTTGATCGCCTTGGCGTGCTTGATGATGCCGCCGATGTAGAACAGCGCGGTTTCAGACAGGCCGCCGTATTTGTCGCCGGCGAACAGGTTGGTGCCGTTCTTGGACAGCGACATGTGGCAGTGCATGCCGGAACCGTTGTCGCCGAACATGGGTTTCGGCATGAAGGTCGCGGTTTTACCGAAGGCGTGCGCCACGTTGTGCACCACGTACTTGTAGATCTGAATTTCGTCGGCTTTCTTGGTCATGGTGTTGAAGCGGGTCGCCACTTCGTTCTGACCGGCGGTCGCCACTTCGTGGTGGTGCGCTTCAACCACCAGGCCCATCTCTTCCATGGTCAGACACATGGTGGAACGCAGATCCTGCGAAGAGTCGACCGGTGGAACCGGGAAATAACCGCCTTTCACCGCCGGACGGTGGCCTTTGTTGCCGCCGTCGTATTGAGTGCCGGAGTTCCAGGCGCCTTCGATGTCGTCGATGGCCACGTGGGAACCGCGGATGCTGCTGCCGAAGCGGATGTCGTCGAACAGGAAGAACTCAGGCTCTGGCCCGAACAGCACGGTGTCCGCGATGCCGGAGGAGCGCAGGAAGTCTTCGGCGCGTTTGGAGATGGAGCGCGGGTCGCGATCGTAGCCTTGCATGGTGCCCGGCTCGAGAATGTCGCAGCGAATGATCAGCGTAGGTTCTTCGAAGAACGGATCCAGAACCGCCGTGCTGGCGTCCGGCATCAGCACCATGTCAGATTCGTTGATGCCCTTCCAACCACCGATAGAGGAGCCGTCAAACATTTTGCCTTCTTCGAAGAAGTCGGCGTTTACCTGATGAGCCGGGATAGTCACGTGCTGTTCCTTACCCTTGGTGTCAGTGAAACGCAGGTCTACGAATTTCACTTCATGCTCATTCAGCATCGTCAAAACGTGTTCAGCGGACATACTTAACTCTCCCGGTTTATCATTGTCGTCGTCGTGGAACGAATCTGTGGAACTGGCTTTTTTCGCCTTGAAAAGACTAAAGCGAAAAGCGTGCCAACTTTTTAAAAAGGCTTTCATCGCCTTTCTGCGCGGGTTTTACCCAGACACAGTATGCACCATCAGTGATAATTTGCACCGTTATGGTGCAATAAGGGTGGGGGTGGGCACTGAAATGGTGCAAAAGTGCAACGATTGCGGCTTTTTGCACCGTGAAAGGGATCACAAACTGACCGGTACGCGGTTGTTTATAAGAGATGGTTGTGATCTTGTTTAGTCCCTCGCTTAATACGTGTACAATAGCGCGCTATTTCTAATGCCCGAGGCAAAGCTGTGATCGAAAATTTGCGTAACATCGCCATTATTGCCCACGTTGACCATGGTAAAACCACCCTGGTTGACAAGCTGCTGCAACAATCCGGTACTTTCGGAGAGCGTGCGGAAGCCACCGAACGCGTAATGGACTCCAACGATTTGGAGAAAGAGCGTGGGATTACCATCCTCGCAAAAAACACCGCCATTAATTGGAATGGTTACCGCATCAACATCGTGGATACCCCAGGACACGCCGACTTCGGCGGTGAGGTAGAGCGCGTGATGTCGATGGTTGACTCGGTGCTGCTGGTTGTGGATGCAATGGATGGCCCTATGCCGCAAACCCGCTTCGTGACCAAAAAGGCGTTCGCCAACGGTCTGAAGCCGATCGTGGTAATCAACAAGGTTGACCGCCCTGGCGCGCGCCCTGACTGGGTTGTGGATCAGGTGTTCGACCTGTTCGTGAACCTCGACGCGACCGACGAGCAGCTCGACTTCCCGATCATCTACGCTTCTGCGCTGAACGGCATCGCCGGCGTCGACCACACCGACATGGCGGAAGACATGACCCCGCTGTATCAGGCGATCGTCGACCACGTGTCTGCGCCGCAGGTTGAGCTGGAAGCGCCATTCCAGATGCAGATCTCCCAGTTGGACTACAACAACTACCTGGGCGTTATCGGCATCGGCCGCATCAAGCGCGGTAAAGTGAAGCCGAACCAGCAGGTCACCATCATCGACAGCGAAGGTAAAACTCGCAACGGTAAAGTGGGTAAAGTGCTGGGTCACCTGGGTCTGGAGCGTATCGACAGCACCCTGGCGGAAGCGGGCGACATCATCGCCATCACTGGCCTGGGCGAGCTGAACATCTCCGACACCATCTGCGACACCAACGCCGTAGAAGCGCTGCCGGCTCTGTCCGTCGACGAACCGACCGTAACCATGTTCTTCAACGTCAACACCTCGCCGTTCTGCGGTAAAGAAGGTAAGTACGTGACGTCGCGTCAGATCCTTGACCGTCTGAACAAAGAGCTGGTGCACAACGTGGCGCTGCGCGTTGAAGAAACCGATGATGCTGACGCCTTCCGCGTATCCGGTCGTGGCGAGCTGCACCTGTCGGTGCTGATCGAAAACATGCGCCGTGAAGGTTTCGAGTTGGCGGTTTCCCGTCCGAAAGTTATCTTCCGTGAAATCGATGGCCGTAAGCAGGAGCCATTCGAGAACGTGACGCTGGATATCGAAGAACAGCATCAGGGTTCCGTGATGCAGGCGATGGGTGAGCGTAAAGCCGACCTGAAAAACATGGATCCGGACGGTAAGGGCCGCGTGCGTCTCGACTACGTGATCCCAAGCCGCGGTCTGATCGGCTTCCGTAACGAATTCATGACCATGACTTCGGGTACCGGTCTGCTGTACTCCACCTTCAGCCACTACGACGACGTGCGTCCGGGCGAAGTGGGCCAGCGTCAGAACGGCGTGCTGATCTCCAACGGCCAGGGCAAAGCGGTCGCGTTCGCGCTGTTCGGCCTGCAGGATCGCGGCAAGCTGTTCCTGGGCCACGGTGCGGAAGTGTATGAAGGCCAGATCATCGGTATTCACTCACGTTCCAACGACCTGACCGTAAACTGCCTGACCGGTAAGAAGCTGACCAACATGCGTGCTTCCGGTACCGACGAAGCGACTACCCTGGTTCCGGCCATCAAAATGACCCTGGAGCAAGCTCTGGAGTTCATCGATGACGACGAACTGGTAGAAGTGACGCCAACCTCGATCCGTATCCGTAAGCGTCACCTGACGGAAAACGATCGTAAGCGTGCCAGCCGCGGTCCAAAAGACGCTTAATCGCTGATTGAGTGTCTCATGCTTAGGGCGCGGCTCTCGCGCCCTGAGTTTTTTCCTCTGTTGTTCCCCGTTTGTGCGGCGCGCTATGCGCTTTTCCGTTCGCTCCCTGTTCAGCTGTTCCTTTTCCCGCTACAGTGAAATCTCACCGGCCCATCAGGAGAGGACTATGCTGTATATCTTTGATTTAGGTAATGTGATCGTCGATATCGATTTCAAGCGTGTGCTGGGCGTGTGGAGCAATTTGAGCGGCACGCCGTTGGCGGTGTTGTCCGATCGTTTCACCATGGGTGAGGTGTTCCAGCAGCATGAGCGCGGTGAAATCAGCGATGAAGACTTCGCCGGCAAACTGTGCGATGAAATGGGCATCGCGCTCAGCTTTGAGCAGTTCGCCACCGGTTGGCAGGCGGTATTCGTCGCGCTGCGCCCGGAGGTGATCGACATCATGCAGCGCCTGCGCAACGAAGGTCACCGGGTGGTGGTGCTGTCGAACACCAACCGTCTGCACTGCAATTACTGGCCGCAGCACTATCCTGAAGTGGCTGCCGCCGCCGATCATCTCTATTTGTCGCAAGATCTCGGCATGCGCAAACCTGAAGCTGACATCTACCGGCATGTGCTGGCCGCGGAAAACACCGCCGCCGCCGACGCGGTGTTCTTCGACGATCACCCGGCGAACGTCCTCGCCGCGCAGGCGCTGGGGATCAAGACGGTGCACGTCACCGATCGCGACGTGGTGCCGGCCTATTTTGCCCAATGAGCGCAGGGCGCGTTAAGCTTAAGGCGTATCAACGGACATCAAGGAGTGACCATGTCGTTTTTCCGCCGCAAGAAGCTGCCTTCTGCGATTAAGCCAAGCGTCACCTTCGGACGGCTGCTGTACCAACGCATCGACCACGATGGCCTGACGATGTTGGCGGGCCATCTCGCCTACGTTTCCCTGCTGTCGCTGGTGCCGCTGGTCACCGTGGTGTTCGCCCTGTTCGCCGCTTTCCCGATGTTTTCCGACATCAGCGAACAGCTGAAGAGCTTCATCTTTTCCAATTTCGTGCCGGCCGCCGGCAACGTCATCCAGAACTACCTGGAACAGTTCGTCGCCAATTCCAACAAGATGACCGCCGTCGGCACCTGCGGGCTGATCGTTACCGCGTTGCTGTTGATCTCCTCGGTGGACAGCGTGCTGAACACCATCTGGCGCAGCAAGAACAAACGGCCGATCGTCTTCTCCTTCGCCGTGTACTGGATGGTGCTGACGCTGGGGCCGCTGCTGGTGGGCGCCAGCATGGCCATCAGTTCCTACCTGCTGTCGCTCAACTGGCTGGCGCAGACCGGCGTCAACGGCCTGGTGGATCAGGTGCTGCGCATCTTTCCGCTGATTTTGTCGTGCACCTCCTTCTGGCTGCTGTATTGCATCGTGCCGACGGTGCGCGTGCCGCCCAAAGACGCGCTGATTGGCGCGGTGGTGGCCGGATTGCTGTTCGAGCTGGGTAAGAAGGGATTCGCGCTGTACGTCACCATGTTCCCCTCCTATCAGCTGATTTACGGCGTGCTGGCGGTGATCCCGATTTTATTCCTGTGGGTCTACTGGAGCTGGTGTATCGTGTTACTCGGCGCGGAAATCACCGTGACCATCGGCGAATACCGTGACTACCGCCGGCAGAAGGCGGAGCAACAGGAACAAAAACCAGAAGGGCAGCAGGAATGATTGCGTTGATTCAACGGGTGTTAAACGCCAGCGTCACGGTAGGTGGCGAGACGGTAGGCAAGATTGGCCCCGGTTTGTTAGTGTTATTGGGCGTGGAGCAGGGCGATAACGAGCAAAAAGCGCAGCGCCTGTGCGAACGCGTGTTGGGATACCGCATTTTCGGCGACGAGAACGACAAGATGAACCTCAACGTCCAGCAGGCCGGGGGCAGCGTGCTGGTCGTCTCGCAGTTCACCCTGGCGGCGGACACCCAGAAGGGCATGCGGCCCAGCTTTTCGCGCGGCGCCGCGCCTTTGGTCGCCGATCGGTTGTATCAATATTTTGTTGGCCAGTGCCGCGAACGCGGCGTAGAGACCCAGACCGGCGAGTTCGCCGCCGACATGCAGGTGGCGCTGGTCAACGATGGTCCGGTGACATTCTGGCTACAGGTCTAAGCATTCGGAGAACAGGCGTCTATGTATCACCTACGAGTACCCGTAACAGAGCAAGAACTGAAGGAGTATTACCAGTTTCGCTGGGAAATGCTGCGCAAGCCGCTGCACCAGCCGGTGGGTTCGGAAAAGGATGCCTATGACGCCATGGCCCATCACCAAATGGTGGTGGACGAGGCCGGTAAAATCGTCGCCATCGGGCGGCTGTACATCAATGCCGACAACGAGGCGGCGATCCGTTTTCTGGCGGTAGATCCGACGCTGCAGGATAAAGGGCTGGGGACGCTGGTGGCGATGACGCTGGAGTCGGTCGCGCGGCAGGAAGGCGTGAAGCGGGTGGTGTGCAGCGCCCGTGAAGACGCGGTGGATTTCTTCGCCAAACTGGGCTTCGTCAATCAGGGCGAGATCACCGCGCCGCAGACCACCCCGATCCGTCATTTTTTGATGATCAAACCGGTGGCGACGCTGGACGATATCCTGCATCGCCCCGACTGGTGCGGCCAATTGCAGCAGGCCTGGTATGAACACATCCCGCTGAGCGAAAAGATGGGCGTGCGCATCAGCCAATACACCGGCCAGCGCTTCGTCACCACCATGCCGGAGATCGGCAACCAGAATCCGCACCATACGCTGTTTGCCGGCAGCCTGTTCTCACTGGCGACGCTGACCGCCTGGGGGCTGATTTGGCTGCTGCTGCGCGAGCGCCATCTGGGCGGCACCATCATTCTGGCGGACGCGCACATTCGCTACAGCAAACCGATTACCGGCAGGCCGCGGGCGGTGGCGGATCTCGGCTCGCTGAGCGGCGATTTGGCGCGTCTGGCGCGTGGCCGCCGCGCGCGCGTACACGCCGAAGTGCATCTGTTCGGTGACGAGGACAAGGGCGCAGTGTTCGAAGGTACCTATATGGTGTTGCCGGCCGAGCCGGATGTGCCGTTGGATCAGGGCGGCTCTGAAGCGCTGGAGGAGTAAGGCGGCGGCCCTGCCCTGAGGGCGGGCCGCGCAGTGCACTACGGCAGTTGTTGGTTCACCGCTTGGCCGTCGCCGGCGGTGGCCTGCAGATTGCCTTTCAATGAGGCCTTGAACGGCCCATCGCTGTTCAGCAGCCCTTTCAACTGCAGCTCAAGGTTGCCGTCACCCGTCAGCGGCACCGGCTGCCATCCCCATTGCTGCAAGGTGTTGATCGGTACCGAACGGCCGTGCAGCGTCAACTGGAACGGCTTGCCCGGCAGCTGATCGACGGTCGCTTTGGCCTCAAGCAACCCATTGGGCATAAAGGCGCTGAGCTCGGTGACGGCGATCTGGTTGGCGTCGGCGTTCAGCGCCAGCGAAGGGCGCCGCACGTCGATTTTGTTGAAGGTGGCCTCGCTGCCGTTCAGGTTCAGCGAACCGGACCAAATGCCCCACTGGTGGTCGCGCGCCAGCAGCAGGTTGCTGCCGTAACCGTCCAGCGCGGTGATCTGGAACGGGAATGCCGGGTTGATATCGATAATCAGATTGCGGTTGGTGGTCAGCTTGGTGACGTACACCTCCGCCAGCCAGTCCGGCAGCGGTTTCAGCCACAGCTCGCGCCAGTCGATCGGTAGGGTGTACTCCAGCGCCGCCATGGCCACTTCATCCAGCTGCAGGCGTTTGCCGGCGCGCAGCCAGTTGCCGGAGGTGCGTAGCAGCCCGCCTTCCCAGCGGGTGGTGAACTGCTGAATGGCGATGCCGGCGGAGGAGAGCCGCAGGGTGGCGATCGGATCGATCAGGTGGAAACCGCCGTTGACCACGTCGCCGGCGTTGACGTTGAGCGAGCCGTCTTCACTGCGCCAGTCGCCTTTTTCGACGCTGACGTTTTGCAGCGACAGGTCGAGATCGTTAACCGCCCACGCCTTGCCTTCCAGGCGCGCATCGATCAGATCGAAACGCTTGAGGGTGACCGGCGGCAGAGCGGTGAAGCGCCGCATGAATTCCGCCAACGTCATCGGGGTCTGCATGCGCACGCCGCTCAGCCGCAGGCGATCCACCTGCCAGCTGCCGTCGGTGGCGCGGCTGGCCACGCCGGTCAGGTCGCCCTGCGCCAGATCGGCGCCGAAGTTGTTCAACAGCAGCTGGCCTTGTTTTTGCTCCCCCTGCACCAACACCTTCGAGGCGGGGATGCCGTTCAGCGTCATCGAACCGGCGCTGAACTGGAACTGGTTGTTGTCCCCCAGCAGATGGCCGGCCAGCGGGCGCCACGGCGTGATGCCGGCATTGACCTGCTGCGCGTTGAGCTGCCACTCGCTATCGTTGGACTGCAGCGCCATGTTGCTCAGTTGCAGCACGTCGGCCTGTACGGGCAGCGCAGCAGCCTGTGGCTGCACGTTCAGCGTGCCGTCGCGCAGCGTGACGCTGTAAAAATAGCGCGGTTCGGTGATTTGGCGCAGGCTGAGGCCGAGATCGACGCGTTTGGCGACCAGCGCCTGAGGTTGGCCGCTGCGCGCCAGCTGCACGTCTTCCAGACCGATCTGGCCCGGCTGATTCCACGAGTGGGTGATTTTTCCTATCGACAGGCGGTATTCGCTGTTGTCGCTGATCCAGGCGCTTAGACGGCCTGCCGCCCAGCGGGTTTGCCCCACCAGATACAGCACCACCGCCGCCAGCACGATCAGCAGCAGCAACGTCAGCAACAGCTTTCCGATAAATTTCATCGTCTACATCCGCATCGGTCAAAAAAGATACCCTGTTTATGCCGCAATTGGCCGGGCATCTCAAGGGCAATGGTCTGATAGACAATAAAAAACGGCCGCAAGCGGCCGTTTGAACGCCAATGGGCGGGTTACTTTTTTTCGTGTTCCTGCGGGAACACTAGGTTCAGCACGATGGCGGTAATGCCGCCGGCGGCGATACCGGAAGAGAGCAGGGTTTTCAGCCAGTCCGGCGCGAACTGCAGGATCAGCGGCTGCTGGGAGACGCCCATGCCGACGGCCAGCGACAGCGCCATGATCATGATAGCGCGCCGGTTCAGGCGTTCGCGCGACACGATGCGCACGCCGGAGGCGGCGATGGTGCCGAACATCACGATGGTCGCGCCGCCCAGTACCGGCTCGGGGATGTGCTGCACGAAGCCGGCCACCGCCGGGAACAGCCCCAGCGCGATCAGCATCAGCGCCACCACGAAGCCGACGTAGCGGCTGGCGACGCCGGTCAGCTGGATCACGCCGTTGTTCTGGCCGAAGCAGGAGTTGGGGAAGGTGTTGAACACCGCCGACAGCATCGAGTTCAGGCCGTTGGCCAGTACGCCCCCTTTCAGACGCTTCATGTACAGCGGCCCGCTGACCGGCTGTTCGGAGACGTCAGAGGTGGCGGTGATGTCGCCGATGGTTTCCAGCGAGGTGACCATAAAGATCAGCATCAGCGGCAGCAACAGGTTCCAGTCGAAGCCCAGGCCGTAATAGAGCGGCGTTGGAATGGTAATCGCCGCCGTCGGTGCCGCCGGAGCGTCGGTGGGCAGCATGTCCATCGCCCAGGCCAGCAGGTAGCCGACCGCCATGGCGATCACCAGCGAAGCGACGCGCAGGTAAGGGTTGCGCTGGCGGTTCAGCAGGATGATGACCGCCAGCACCGCGCCGGCCAGCAGCAGGTTTTTCGGCGAGCCGAAGCTGTGGTCGTTCATCGCGGCATAGCCGCCGCCGATCGAGGTCAGGCCGACCTGAATCAGCGACAGGCCGATGATCATCACCACGATGCCGGAAACCAGCGGGGTGATGATGCGGCGCGCCAGATGCAGCACGCGCGACAGCAAAATTTCGGTGCAGGAGGCGACCATCAGGGTGCCGAACAGCGCGGCCATCATGGTCGGCACGTCGGCGCCGCCGTTTTTCAGCGCCAGGCCGCCCATGATCAATGGCGAAACGAAGTTGAAGCTGGTGCCCTGAATCGACAGCAGCCCGGAGCCCACCGGCCCCCAGGTTTTGATTTGCAGAATGGAAGCCAGACCGGAAGCGAACAGCGACATGCTGATGATGTGTTGGGTATCCTGCGCCGGCAGACCCAGCGCCTGGCAGATCAGCAGCGCCGGAGTGATCACCGCAACGAACATCGCCAACAGGTGCTGGCCGGCGGCAAACAGCGTTTGTGGCAGCGGCGGGCGGTCTTCGAGGCGATAAATCAGTTCGCTGGCGCGGGGTTCAGAGGCGGTTTGGCGTGCGGCATCAAGCTCGGAGGATGACATGCTCATGGTGTGGCGTTTCCAGATACGGCAAAGCAGGCATTTTAATGCGCCGCCCCGCAAAAGCAAACGGTTGCGCCTAAATATTATGTTGCCGACTTTCCCGTTTATGTCGCATTTTCATTCATTTTTTCTTGTCATCTCAGCGTTTTTTACTTCTAATCCTGCACTCATCAAGTTTAAAAACTACGTGGTTTTCTATAACTTATTATTTTTATTTGGATCTTTTCCCTTACATGGAGTACCTGGATGTTTCATCTTGATACTTATGGCACGTTAGTCGCGGCGACGCTGGTTTTGCTCCTTGGGGGCAAGTGCGTCAGAAGCATTCCTCTGCTGCGAAAATATACCATTCCCGCTCCCGTCGCCGGCGGTTTGCTGGTGGCCCTCCTGCTGTTAGTCCTGAAAAAATTCGCCAACTGGGAAATCAGCTTTGACATGTCGTTGAAGGATCCGCTGATGCTGGCCTTCTTCGCCACTATCGGCCTGAACGCCAACCTGGCGCGGTTGCGCGCCGGCGGCAAAGCGCTGATGGTATTCCTGTTCGTGGTGTTGGGGCTGCTGCTGGTACAGAACGCCATCGGCATCGGCATGGCGAAAATGCTGGGGCTGGATCCGTTGATGGGCCTGATCGCCGGTTCGATCACCCTGTCGGGCGGCCACGGCACCGGGGCGGCCTGGAGCAAGCTGTTCATCGAGCGCTACGGCTTTGAAAACGCGACGGAAGTCGCCATGGCCTGCGCCACCTTCGGCCTGGTGCTGGGTGGCCTGATCGGCGGCCCGGTGGCGCGCTATCTGGTTAAACACTCCTCTACGCCGGAAGGCACACCGGAAGACAGCGTGCAGCCGAGCGGCTTCGAGAAGCCGGAAAGCGGCCGCCTGATCACCTCGCTGGTGATGATTGAAACCATCGCCATGATCGCCATTTGTTTGAGCCTGGGGCAGCTGATTGCCGGTCTGCTGAGCGGTACGGTGTTTGAACTGCCTAACTTCGTTTGCGTGCTGTTCGTCGGGGTGATCCTCAGCAACACGCTGGCCTTCACCGGTTTCTATACCGTGTTCGAGCGGGCGGTATCGGTGCTGGGCAACGTCAGCCTGTCGCTGTTCCTGGCGATGGCGTTGATGAGCCTGCGCCTGTGGGAGCTGGCTTCGCTGGCGCTGCCGATGCTGGCGATCCTGGCCGTACAGACGCTGGTGATGGCGCTGTACGCGATCTTCGTCACCTACCGGGTAATGGGCAAGAACTACGATGCGGCGGTGCTGGCCGCCGGCCACTGCGGCTTCGGCATGGGCGCCACGCCGACGGCGATCGCCAACATGCAAGCGATCACCGATCGCTTCGGCCCGTCGCACCTGGCATTTCTGGTGGTGCCGATGGTGGGGGCGTTCTTTATCGATATCGCCAACGCCATCGTCATCAAGCTGTATCTGCTGTTGCCGGTGTTCCCGGCGGTGGGGTGATATCGCGAGTCATCATGAGAAGGGCGCCTGCGGCGCCCTTTTTTATGCGTTGGAGTAGTGCGCCTTCTCCGGCAACCAGCGTTCGATCAGCGCCTGGGCGTGTTCCGGGTAGTGCTGATGGAGATGGCGAGCGACGCGTTGCACTTCGGGGATCATCGCCTGGTCGCGCAACAGGTCCGCCACCTTGAATTCGGCGCTGCCGGTCTGGCGGGTGCCGAGCAGCTCGCCCGGGCCGCGGATCTCCAGATCGCGCTGGGCGATGACAAAGCCGTCGTTGCTGTCGCGCAGCACCTGCAGGCGCGTTTGCGCGGTTTTGCTCAGCGGCGTTTTGTACAGCAGCACGCAGTGTGAAGCCACTGCGCCGCGCCCTACGCGGCCGCGCAGCTGGTGCAGCTGCGCCAGGCCCAGCCGTTCCGGGTTTTCGATGATCATCAGGCTGGCGTTCGGCACGTCGACGCCGACCTCGATCACCGTGGTGGCGACCAACAGCTGCAGCTCGCCCTGTTTAAACGCCTGCATCACCGCCTGCTTTTCCTGCGCTTTCATGCGGCCGTGCACCAGCGCCACCTTCAGCTCCGGCAGCGCGGCTTTCAATTCTTCCCAGGTGGCTTCCGCTGCCTGCGCTTCCAGCAGCTCGGACTCTTCGATCAGCGTACACACCCAGTAAGCCTGCCGTCCTTCTTCCAGACAGGCGCTTTTCACCCGTTGAATGATGTCGGCGCGGCGGGTATCGGGAATGGCGACGGTGGTCACCGGCGTGCGACCCGGCGGCAGCTCGTCGATGACCGAGGTATCGAGATCGGCATAGGCGGTCATCGCCAGCGTGCGCGGGATTGGCGTGGCCGTCAGGATCAGCTGATGGGCGTGGAAGCCCTGTTCTTCGCCTTTCTCCCACAGCGCCAGCCGCTGATGCACCCCGAAGCGGTGCTGCTCATCAATGATCACCAGCGCCAGGCCGTTGAACTGAACCTGCTCCTGGAAGATGGCGTGGGTGCCGACCACCATCGACACCTGGCCGCTGGCGATGGCTTCCTGCTGCGCGATGCGTGCCTTGCCTTTCTGTTTGCCCGCCAGCCAGCCGACCTCCAGCCCCAGCGGCTCGAACCACTGGCGGAAGTTGTTGGCATGCTGTTCGGCCAGCAGCTCGGTCGGTGCCATCAGCGCCACCTGCTTACCGTGCGCGATGGCGCGCAGCGCCGCCAGCGCCGCCACCAGCGTTTTGCCGGAGCCGACGTCGCCCTGCACCAGCCGCATCATCGGGAAGTCTTTTTGCATATCGGCTTCGATGTCGGCCACCACGCGCGTTTGCGCGCCGGTCGGCGAGAACGGCAACTGGGCGAGAAAACGGTTTTTCAGCCGATCGTCCGGCAGCAGCGGCTGCGCCTGATAACTCTGCGCGCCGGCGCGCACCGCCAGCATGCTGAGGTTATGCGCCAGCAGCTCTTCGAGGATCAGACGCTTTTGTGCCGGGTGTTTGCCCAGCTCCAGATCCGCCAGTTGGATGTCCGGCGGCGGGCGATGCAGGGTGTGCAGCGCTTGCGGCAGGCTCATCAGGCCGCCGCTCAGCTCCGGCGGCAGCAGTTCGGCGATGGCGCAGGTATCCAGCAGCTCCAGCGCCTGGTCGGTCAGCTTGCGCAGCGTTGGCCTGCCGCACCCCCTCGGTGGTGGGGTAGACCGGCGTCAGCGACTCCTGCAGCTCAACCTCGCTGGTTTCGCCCTGAATACGGTATTCCGGATGGATGATCTCCGCGCCGTGGTTGCCGCGTTTGATCTCGCCGTAGGCGGTCACGCGGCGGCCGGTGGCCAGGCTGTTCTTCATTGCGGCGTTGAAGTTGAAGAACCGCATGGTGAGGATGCCGGTGCCGTCGCTGATCTGGCAGGTCAGCATGCGGCGGCGGCCGAAGCTGATGTCGCTGCGCAGCACTTCCCCTTCTACCGTGGCGTAGATGCCCGGCAGCAGATCGTTGATCGGGTAGAGGCGGGTGCGGTCTTCGTAGCGCAGCGGCAGGTGCAGCAGCAGATCCTGAATGGTGTCGAGGCCAAGCTTGGCCAGTTTGCCCGCCTGGCTGGCGCCAACCCCGGAAAGCGTGGTGAGTGGGACAGCATCCAGCAGGCGGCCTTTCATTTGCGCACCGTCGCCTGCATGGCCGCCCACCATTCGGCGCTGGCGACCACCTGGCCCTGTTCGTCGATCTGTGGACGCGGCAGCCCCTTGCGCTTGGCCACGTTGGCCAGCACCGGATAGCCGCCTTCGAACAGCAGACGCTGCTGCTCTTCTTCGTCCAGCATGCTGTTGTCGCGGCGATACAGGCCGGCGTTTTGCCGCTGGCGCTGCGCCTCATACAGGATCAGCGCCGAAGCCACGGAGACGTTGAGCGATTGCACCATGCCGATCATCGGAATGACGATGTCTTGATCGGCGAGCGCCAGCGCTTCTTCGGTGATGCCGGTTTTTTCCTGGCCGAGCAGCACGCAGGTTGGCCGGGTGTAGTCCACCTCGCGGAAATCGACCGCGCGCGCAGACAGGTTGGTGGCCAGAATTTGCATGCCCTGCGCTTTCAGGTGGCCGACCGCGTCGCCGATGGTGCGATGGGTCTTGACGCTGACCCAGCTGTTGCTGCCGGCGGCGGAGGAAACCAGGGTGCGCATGCGGGTGGTGGGCCACACGGCGTGGACCTGATGCACGCCGACGGCGTCGGCGGTGCGGATAATGGCGGAGACGTTATGCGGTTTGTGCACTTGCTCCAGGCAGACCGTCAAATCCGGCTGCCGGGTCGCGAGCATTTCACAAATCCGCGCATAGCGTTCAGGACTCATAAGCGCTAGTTTCGGTTGCGGTTAACTTTGATCACATCCGGCATGATACGGATTTTACGCATAATGTTTGCCAAATGGATGCGATCGCGGGTGGTCAAGCGGATAAAGGCGCTATAAACCCGACCGTCTTTCTCTTCGGTGTTCAGGCTCTGAATATTGGATTCGGCCGCGTTGATTGCCGCCGTCAGGTTGGCCAGCGCGCCCTGGTGGTTAAACATATCCACCTTGATCTCGGCGATGAACTCCTGCTCGGTCTCTTTATCCCACTCGACCGCCATGAACTTCTCAGGCTCTTTCTGATAGCCGCGAATATTGCGGCAGGATTCATGGTGGATCACCAGCCCTTTGCCCGGGCTGACGTGAGCGATAATCGGGTCGCCCGGAATCGGACGGCAGCACTTGGCGAAGGTGATCAACACGCCGTCGGCGCCCTTGATGGCCAGGTTGCGCACGCCGGAGGTGGTGCCCAGGCTGGACTGATCGCCCTGCAGGTTCTTCGCCACCACTACGCTCATGGCGTTGCCGAGGCCGATTTCCGCCAGCAGATCGTCCAGCGTCGCCAGCTTCATGCGGTCCAGCTCGTGCTGAATGTTTTCCTGCGGGATTTCGGCCAGCTTGCGGCTGCCGCCCAACGCATGGTTGAGCAGACGGCGGCCGAGGCCGACGGAGTCGTCGCGCTTGAGGTTCTTCAGCATCTGGCGAATCTTGGCGCGCGCTTTCGAGCTGACCACGAAGTTCAGCCAGGCGGCGTTGGGCCGTGCGCCCGGCGCGGTGATGATCTCGACGGTCTGGCCGCTGGTCAGCGACTGCGACAGCGGGTATGGCTGACGATCGACGCGTGCGCCGACGCAGGCATGGCCGATATCGGTATGCACCGCATAGGCGAAGTCGACCGGCGTGGCGCCGGCGGGCAGCTCGACGATGCGGCCTTCCGGGGTGAAAACGTAAATCTCATCCGGGAACAGATCGGATTTGACGCTCTCGATAAATTCAAACGAACTGCCGGCGCTTTGCTGCAGCTCCAGCAGGCTTTGCATCCAGCGTTGGGCGCGGATCTGCGCCGTGGTGCCGGTTTCGCCCTGTTCTCTTTCCTTGTAAGCCCAGTGCGCGGCCACCCCCATCTCAGCCATCTGATCCATGTCTTCGGTGCGGATCTGCACTTCGACCGGCACGCCGTGCGGGCCGATCAGCGAGGTATGGAGCGATTGATAGCCGTTGGCCTTGGGAATGGCGATGTAATCTTTCACCCGCCCCGGGCGCGGTTTATACAGGCTGTGCACCTGGCCGAGCACGCGGTAGCAGGTATCGACCTCTTTTACGATCACCCGGAACGCGTAGATATCCATGATGGAATGGAAACGCTGTTCTTTCAGGTGCATCTTGAGGTAGATGGAGTAGAGGTGTTTTTCCCGCCCGCTGACACGGCAGGCGATGCCGGCCTCGGTCAGCCGCCCTTCGATCTCGGAGAGGATTTTTTGAATCATCTCTTTGCGGTTGCCGCGCGCGGCTTTCACCACTTCCTTGATCACGCGATAACGGTTCGGGTACAGCGCCTCGAAGCCCAGCTCTTCCAGCTCGGTTTTCAGGTGATGAATACCCAGACGGTGGGCGAGGGGGCTGTAGATTTCCAGGGTTTCACGCGCGATGCGCCGGCGTTTGTCGGGGCGCAGCGAACCGAGGGTGCGCATGTTGTGCGTACGGTCGGCCAGCTTGATCAGCACGACGCGGATATCCTGCACCATCGCCATGATCATCTTGCGGAAGTTTTCCGCCTGCGCTTCTTTCTTGTCCTGGAACTTCAGCTTGTCGAGCTTGGAGACGCCCTCAACCAGTTCGGCGACGCTCTTGCCGAACAGCTGTTCCATATCTTGATAGGTGGCTGGGGTGTCTTCGATGACGTCGTGCAGCAACGCCGCCATCAGCGTCTCGTGATCGAGACGCATTTCCGCCAGGATGCAGGCCACGGCGACCGGGTGAGTAATGTAGGGCTCACCGCTGGAGCGTGTCTGGCCCTCGTGCGCGTCGCGCGCGACGAGGTATGCCTGTTTGAGGCGCTTAATCTGCTCCTCGGGCAGGTAACGTTGAATCAGCAGATTCAGGCTTTCAAACAGGTACAAGGCGGACTCGCAGTCTAATTAACGACGACCTTCAGCAATCGCGGTAACCGCTTGAATCTCTGCGGCTTCCTGCTCTTGCTGTTCCTGGCGCTCACGCACGTCGAGGATCTGGCTGGTGATCAGGCCTTCTTCGATTTCGCGCAGGGCGATAACGGTGTACTTGTCGTTCTCTTCCGGAACCAGTGCATCTTTGCCGCCGGTCTGGATCTGACGCGCCCGACGAGCAGCGACCAACACCAGGTCAAAACGGTTACCAATTTTCTCTACAGCGTCTTGAACAGTTACGCGTGCCATATTTGTGCTACTCCACAGGTGACGAAAAGACTGGGCATGATACTGAAACTGCCTTCAGTCTGCCAATAGTTTGCTGATTAAAGCGTCATGCCGCAGCAACTGGCGGCCCAAACGCAGGCGTTCGGCGCGAATGATGGTCTTCAGATCGGACAGCGCCAGATCGAAATCATCGTTCACGATCAGGTAATCGTACTCCGCGTAATGCGTCATTTCCGCCACGGCCTGAGCCATGCGTTTGGCGATCACCTCTTCGGAATCCTGCCCGCGCCCACGCAGGCGGCGGCCCAGTTCTTCCTTCGACGGCGGCAGAATGAAGATGCTGCGCGCCTGCGGCATTTTGGCGCGGATTTGCTGCGCGCCCTGCCAGTCGATATCCAGAAACACATCCACGCCGGTCGACAAGACTTGTTCGATGGCGGCGCGCGAGGTGCCGTAATAGTTGCCGAACACTTCGGCGTGCTCAAGAAACGCGTCCTGCTCGATCATCCGGCGGAATTCGTCTTTCGAGACGAAGAAATAGTGCTCGCCGTGATTTTCACCCGGGCGACTGTCGCGCGTGGTGTGCGAAACCGAAACCTGCGTGTCGTACAGCGGTTGCGTCTTTAATAAAGCCTGAATCAGACTTGATTTACCTGCGCCACTGGGAGCAGAGACAATATAAAGTGTGCCTTGAGCCATGATGATGTTCGTTGATAACGGTTGATATGCCAAAAACAGCGGATGTGTATTTTCTCCGCACAGTATACACGGCTAACGCGCCGGGTGCAGCGTTAGCTCGCATTTTGCCCGCGGCTTTGCGTGGAAAAAGCGCCGAAAGGGCGAATTTGCGCGTCGAAGGGCGACATTTTTGCAGTTTTGGCCTCGGCGGCGGCGCGTTGCCGCCCCGAGATCAGTGATCCGGATGCTGGTAGTTGAACACCGGCAGGCCGAGGCGGAAGCGCAGGGCGATAAGACGCGCGCTCAGGCCGGCGACCAAGGTGAGGATCACCACCAGATTGTGCGGCAGGCTGAGGTGCTGCAGGCCGATATACAGCCAGGCGGCGCTGAAGGAGATGCCGGCGTAGATCTCCTTCTGGAAAACCAGCGGGATGCGGTTGCAGAACATATCGCGCAGCACCCCGCCGAAGACGCCGGTGATCACCGCGGCGATGGCGGCGATAATGGCGCTGTGCCCCATATCCAGGGCCACCTGCGCGCCGATGATGGAGAAGACGATCAGGCCGACGGCGTCGAGCACCAGGAACAGGCGGCGCAGATGGCGCATCAGAGGAGCCACCCAGGTGGTGACGATCGCCGCTATCGCGACGATGACGATGTATTCCGGGTGTTTGACCCAGCCCAACGGAAAATGCCCGAGCAACATATCGCGCACCGACCCGCCGCCGATTGCGGTGACAGAGGCGATGATGATCACGCCGAACATGTCCATTTGGCGGCGGCCGGCCGCCAGCGCGCCGGTCATGGCTTCGGCGGTGATGCCGATGATATAAAGGATGCTCAGTAACATAAGGGGTTCACAGCGTAATTGCGTCAGAATGATGGCCGGCAGGGTAATCGCCGCCGAGGACGCGCGCCACTGAGTTTTTTTCACCGATGGCGTTTCGGATTAATATAGCTAATCCAAACTCCATTTTTATTGCCGATAACCAGCCTTTTTTAACATCTGGCTTTTAATGAAAGCATTAGAAATTTCGCGCTAATTTCCATCGCTGACTATGACTTTTGCAGCGAATCCTTCAACCGAAAAATCGAGACTGCAGATGAAAAACTCCCCGAGACTGGCCGCCGGCGCCATGGTGGCCGCCCTGCTGCTGAGCGGCTGCGTGGCGCCAGGCCACCAGGCTGTTTCCCCCGCCCCGACTTGTCGCACCGGCGATCCGCTAGTGCAGACAACGCTCTACTTCGGCCTGAACCGGCCGGCGGGGCCGGCGATCACCGCCGCCGAGTGGCAAACCTTCGTCGATAGCCAGGTGACGCCGCGTTTTAAAGACGGGCTGACGGTGTTTGATGCCAAAGGGCAGTGGCTGGGTCACGACGGCAAGCTGGCGCGCGAGAACAGCAAGGCACTGCTGTTGATCCATGCGCCGGGCAAAGAGAGCGAGGCGAATATCGAGGCGCTGCGCAGCGGCTATAAGCAGCAGTTTGCGCAGGATTCGGTAATGCGGGTGGATGCGCCGGTGTGCGTGGCGTTTTAAAGCAAACTCCCGGCCCTGCGGCCGGGAGTGGGGATTACAGCACCAGGCCGGCGATGGCCGCCGACAACAGGCTCACCAGCGTCGAGCCGTAAACCAGCTTCAGGCCAAAACGGGAAACCACGTTGCCTTGCTGCTCGTTCAGCCCCTTAATGGCGCCGGCGACGATGCCGATGGAGGCGAAGTTGGCGAACGACACCAGGAACACCGACAGAATGCCCAGCCCGCGCGGCGACAGCTCCGCCGCGATTTTCTTCAGCTCAATCATCGCCACGAATTCGTTGGCCACCAGTTTGGTCGCCATGATGCTGCCCGCCTTCAGGGCCTCTTCCGCCGGGATGCCGATCAGCCAGGCCAGCGGATAGAACACGTAGCCGAGGATTTGCTGGAAGCTGATGCCGAGCACCGCCGAGAACAGCGCATTGATGGCGGAGATCAGCGCGATAAAGCCGATCAGCATCGCCGCGATGATCATCGCAATTTTGAAGCCGGCCAGAATGTACTCGCCCAACATTTCGAAGAAGCTCTGATCTTCGTGCAGCTTGTTCAGCTTCAGCTCCGGCTCGTCTTCGACCTGATACGGGTTGATGATCGACAGGATGATGAAGGTGCTGAACATATTAAGGATCAACGCCGCCACCACGTACTGCGCGTCGATCATCGACATGTAGGCGCCGACGATGGAGAGCGATACCGTCGACATGGCGGTCGCGGCCATGGTGTACATGCGGCGTGGCGAGATGTCGCCGATGATGCCCTTGTAGGCGATGAAGTTCTCCGACTGCCCCAGCACCAGCGTGCTGACGGCGTTGAACGATTCCAGCTTGCCCATGCCGTTGACCTTGGACAGCAGGGTGCCCACCAGACGGATGATCAGCGGCAGGATGCGGAAATGCTGCAAAATGCCGATCAGGGCGGAAATAAAGATGATAGGGCACAAAACGCCGAGGAAGATAAACGCCAGGCCATCTTTGCTCATGCCGCCGAACACGAACTCCGACCCTTGTGCGGCGTAGGCGAGCAGGGTGTCGAAGAAGCCGGCGACGTGTTTGATCACGCTGAGCCCGCTGGCGGAGTGGAGGAAGAAATAGGCCAGCGCGCCTTCGATCACCAACAGCTGGATGATATAGCGCAGGCGGATTTTCTTGCGATTATTGCTGACCAGCAGCGCCAGGGCGATGATCACCACCAGGGCCATAATAAATTGCAGAATTTGTGGCATAAACGGTCCGTACGGTTCACGGGCAGGAAAAAAACACATTTAGCCACAGCATCGCCGTCCTTTCATTACCTTGCGTGATAATTAGAACAAAATACTTATGGCGTGCGGGATATCTTGCCGATTGTCATCCGCACGCGCTGCTCGGCAGTTTTTCATAAGCCCCCGAAGTGCCTTAGTGAGCCGTCTTCCATGATGCCTGCCGGCTCGCAGCCTGATGCAACCACCGTCCCGCACGTTCAGGCACCTGGAATCTGGCTCGCAATGGGCGATTTTTCATGGCGCAAAGCGTGGCTTTCTTGGCTGAGGAAGAGAAACATGTTTGGACAAGGCGCCGGTCGCGATCGGCGCGCATTTTATCGAACAAGGAGGCGAACGATGAATATTGGCACGTTGCTCAGGGCGCTGGCCAACGGCGTTAATCCCGACACCGGCGAGCTATTGAGACCGGCTTCAGCGGCCTGCGCGCCGGAGGCTATCCGCCTGCTGTTCGCGTTGGCCGACGAGTTTGACGGTGAATCTGAACTGCAGAAAAAAGCCAGGCTGACGCCGGAAGAAAAGCGGCAGAAGAATCTGGCCGAGGGCCGGCCGGCCAATGCCTACTTCCCTTGGCCGGAAGAAGAAAAACTGCGGCTGCGCGAGAGCCATGCGGCCGGGACGACGCTGGAGGCGCTGAGCGATGAGTTCGAGCGTTCAACCTGGAGCATTGCGGTGCAACTGCAGACAATGGGGTTGATCGGTGAGGAACAGGCGGCCGCCTATCGCTGATCTATAGCCATAAAAAAGCCCGCGTGGCGCGGGCTTGATGGCGTGCGGAGCGGATCACTCGATGTTCTGGATCTGCTCGCGCATTTGCTCGATCAACACCTTCAGCTCGATGGCGGAGGCGGTGACGTCGGCATTGATTGACTTGGAGGCCAGGGTGTTCGATTCGCGGTTGAATTCCTGCATCATAAAGTCGAGGCGGCGGCCGACGGCTTCTTTCTTCTTCAGGATGTTGTGCGTCTCTTTCACGTGCGCTTCCAGGCGGTCCAGCTCTTCGGCGACGTCGATGCGCTGCGCCATCAGCACCAGCTCTTGCTCCAGGCGAGTGTTTTCCAGCTGCACCTGCGCCTCTTCCAGCTTGCTGACCAGGCGCTCGCGCTGCCATTGCAGGATGTTCGGCATCTGGGCGCGCACTTTGACCACTTCGGCGCTGACGCCGTCGAGGCGCTGTTCGATCAGCGTTTTCAGCGCGGCGCCTTCGCTTTCGCGTGCGACGATAAAGTCATCCAGCGCGCCGTCCAGCGCTTGCATCAGCTCGGCGCTGATGGCGTCCAGATCCTGCTCCTGTGCGGACATCACGCCCGGCCAGCGCAGCACGTCGATCGGGTTGATTTCCCCTTCGTCGCTCTGCATTTTCACCCAGTTGGCGGCTTCGACCAGCTGTTTGGCCAGTTTTTCGTTCAGGATCAGCGAGCTTTGCGCGCTTGGATCCAGTTCAAAACGCAGGTTGCATTCGACTTTGCCGCGGGTCAGGCGGCCACGGATACGTTCACGGATCACCGGCTCCAGGCTGCGGAATTGTTCCGGCAGGCGGATGTAGGTTTCTAAGTAGCGCTGGTTAACGGAACGCAGCTCCCAGGCTGCGCTGCCCCATTCACCCTTGATTTCACGCCGGGCGTAGGCGGTCATGCTGCGGATCATTGATGCGTACCCGTAATAGGAAAAGATGGGGCGATTATAGCGTCGCGGCTGCGGGCAGGATAGGCATTACGTCACGAAGCCCGTATAATGCACAGCCAATAGTTGATTTGAAGCCGGAGAGAGCCCATGCGTCCTGCAGGCAGAGCACCACAGCAAGTTCGCCCCCTGACACTGACCCGTCACTATACCAAACACGCTGAAGGTTCAGTGCTGGTTGAGTTTGGCGATACCAAAGTCTTGTGCACCGCCACGGTAGAAGAGGGCGTTCCGCGCTTCCTGAAAGGCCAGGGGCAAGGTTGGATCACCGCCGAGTACGGCATGCTGCCGCGCTCCACCCACAGCCGCAACGCCCGTGAAGCCGCCAAAGGCAAACAGGGTGGCCGCACGCTGGAGATCCAGCGCCTGATCGCCCGTTCGCTGCGCGCCGCGGTGGATCTGAAAAAGCTCGGTGAATTCACCATCACTCTCGACTGCGACGTACTGCAGGCCGACGGCGGTACCCGCACCGCTTCCATCTCCGGCGCCTGCGTGGCGCTGGCCGATGCGCTGAACACCCTGGTGGCCAACGGTAAGCTGAAAGCCAATCCGATGAAGGGCATGGTGGCGGCGGTTTCCGTCGGCATCGTCAACGGCGAAGCGCTGTGCGATCTGGAGTATGTGGAAGATTCCGCGGCGGAAACCGACATGAACGTGGTGATGATGGAAGACGGCCGCATGATTGAAGTGCAGGGCACCGCCGAAGGCGAGCCGTTCAGCCACGATGAGCTGTTGGCGCTATTGGCGCTGGCCCGAGGAGGCATCGAAACCATCTTCCAGGCGCAGAAAGCGGCGCTGGCGGACTAATTTTTCAAGGCGACTGAGAAGTCGCCTTTTTTATGCCCGCCGATCGGGCGGCAGTAATGACAAGACCCAAGCAGATTCAGACGAGGAGAAGCAGTAATGAAAGCCTATCAGCGCCAGTTTATCGAGTTCGCGCTTAACAAGCAGGTATTGAAATTCGGCGAGTTCACCCTGAAATCCGGCCGCACCAGCCCGTATTTCTTCAACGCCGGCCTGTTTAATACCGGGCGCGATCTTGCGCTGTTGGGGCGCTTCTATGCCGAAGCCCTGATGGATTCCGGCATCGATTTCGATCTGCTGTTTGGCCCGGCCTATAAAGGCATTCCTATCGCCACCACCACGGCGGTTGCGCTGGCGGAACACCATGAGCGCGACGTGCCTTACTGCTTTAACCGCAAGGAAGCCAAGACCCACGGCGAGGGCGGTTCGCTGGTGGGCAGCCCGCTGCAGGGCCGCGTGATGCTGGTGGACGATGTGATCACCGCCGGTACCGCGATCCGTGAGTCGATGGAAATCATCGGCGCCAGCGGCGCTTCGTTGGCGGGCGTGCTGATCTCCCTCGACCGGCAGGAACGCGGCCGCGCGGACATCTCCGCCATTCAGGAAGTGGAACGCGACTACCACTGCAAGGTAATTTCGATCGTGACGCTGAAGGATCTGATCGCCTATCTGGAAGAGAAACCGGAAATGGCGGACCACCTGGCGGCGGTGCGCGCTTACCGCGAGCAGTACGGGATATAAGTAAAAACGCCGGGCATGCCCGGCGTTATCGTTATTGCAGCTGGGCCGCCAACAGCGGCCAGCGGGCGTCGAATTCCTGCGTTGGGCGATAGCGGAATTCCGAACGCACATAGCGCGACAACATGCCTTCGCAGAAGGCCAGCAGCTGGCTGGCCAGCAGCGTTTCATCGACGATGAAGCCTTTGCCTTCGCGCAATTTGCGCTCTTTCAACACCTGACGCAGCTGCGCCTCGATGCGTTCGAACAGCTGGTTGATGCGGCCCTGCAGGCGATCCTGTTCAAACATCAGCGCGTGGCCGGTCATGATGCGCGTCAGCCCCGGGTTGCGTTCCGCAAAGCCCAGAATCAGCAGTAAAATCAGGCGCAGACGACTAAACGTCTCTTTCTCGTCCTGCAAGATCAGGTTGATGCGGGTGATCAGGCTGTCTTCGATAAACTCGATCAGACTGTCGAACATCCGTGTCTTGCTGGGGAAATGCCGGTACAGCGCAGCTTCAGAAACACCCACGTTCGCGGCGAGCTTGGCGGTGGTAATGCGCTGGCTGCCGTCGCTGGATTCCAGCATCTGGGCTAACGCCTGCAATATTTCCTCGCGCCGATTCCTTTTCGTATTTTCTTTTTCTGCCATGTCTGATTAGACCCTTGCTAAAACTTAACTGACGGAAACCCGGGCACCGGCCGCTGCAGAGCAGGCTCTGTGCGGCTTATGTGATAGCTTTTTTACGATGCTGGGGTCAGCGGCCTTAACGGCCTTTTTCCGCGCTGCCTGGTGTGCGCTGCAATTGTCGCGGTAAAACCTTGCCGCAGAGACATCCTTCTCCCCGGAAAGGCAAGGTTCAGGCGACGTTTCCCTGCCGGCCATCGTGCATTGGGTGGCGCTTAGTGGCGCCCCGAGTGGCCGAAGCCGCCTTCGCCGCGCTCGCTGCTGTCGAACTCTTCCACCAGGTTGAACTCGGCCTGCACCACAGGCACGAAGACCATCTGCGCGATGCGTTCGCCCGGTTCGATAGTGAATGACTTCTGGCCGCGGTTCCAGACGGACACCATCAGCTGGCCCTGATAATCGGAGTCGATCAGGCCGACCAGATTGCCCAGCACGACGCCGTGCTTATGGCCCAGGCCTGAGCGCGGCAGGATCACCGCCGCCAGGCCGGCGTCGGCGATATGGATCGCGAGACCGGTAGGCAGCAGCGTGGTTTCACCCGGCGCCAGCTCCACCGCGCTGTCCAAGCAGGCGCGCAGGTCGAGACCGGCGGAGCCCGGAGTGGCGTAGGTCGGTAGCGGGAAATCCTGACCGATGCGCGGGTCGAGGATCTTAACGTCGATTTTTTTCATCATAACGGCTGACTATCTCGTCTATTAAACGTTGGCCAAGGAGTGCCTTGTCGCTCAGCGCCAGGCGTTTCTCTCCATCCTGCCAAAAAAGGTGCAGGGCATTGGTGTCGCTGTTGAACCCGTGCTCTGCGAGCGATACATCGTTAGCGCAAATCAAATCCAGCTTCTTACGCGCCAGTTTTTGCCGCGCGTATTCTTCCACATTCTGGGTTTCGGCGGCAAACCCCACGACAAACGGTCGATTTTTGGTCATCGCCGCCACACCGGCGACGATATCGGGGTTTTTTACCATCTTGAGGACGATTTCATCACCCTGTTTTTTTATTTTTTCATCGGCGATCCGCTCGGGACGGTAGTCGGCTACGGCGGCGCAGGAGATGAAAATCTGCTGCTGAGCGGCGCGCTGTTGCACCGCCTGTTCCATCTCCAGCGCGCTGGTGACGTCCACGCGTGTGACCTTCGGCGGCGTCGGCAGGCTCACCGGCCCGGCGATCAGCGTCACCTGCGCGCCGCGGGCGGCGGCGGCGCGGGCGATGGCGAAGCCCATTTTGCCGGAGCTGTGATTGCTGATGAAGCGTACCGGATCCAGCGCTTCGCGCGTCGGGCCGGCGGTGATCATAACCTGCAAATGTTGCAGATCCTGCGGGGCGGAGAAATGACCGTTCGCCAGCTCGACGATGTCCAGCGGATCCAGCATGCGGCCCGGGCCAACGTCGCCGCAGGCCTGGCTGCCGCTGTCCGGCCCCCAGAGCAGCATGCCGCGCGCCTGCAGCGTTTGCAGGTTGGCCTGCGTGGCGGTGGCGCGATACATCTGCTGGTTCATGGCGGGGGCGGCGGCGATAGGGGCGTCGGTCGCCAGGCAGACGGTAGTCAGCAGATCGTTGGCCATGCCGGCGGCGACGCGCGCCAGCAGATCGGCGGTCGCCGGCGCCAGAATCACCAGATCCGCCCATTTGCCGAGTTCGATGTGGCCCATGGCGGCTTCGGCGGCGGGATCCAACAGATCGTCGGACACCAGGTGGCCGGAAACGGCCTGCAGCGTCAGCGGCGTAATGAACGCCTTGGCGGCGTGGGTCATCACCACGCGCACTTCCGCGCCCCTGTCGCGCAGGCGGCGCACCAGCTCTGGGCATTTGTAGGCGGCGATGCCGCCGCTGATGCCAAGCACAATATGTTTGCCGGAAAGTCCCGTCATCATCATTGTCCGATTGAAAGCCGAAAGATGCGCCATTTTAGCATATCCGCCGTTCAGGTGAGCGATTCCGCAATGGCTGCAGGGCGTTACATTGTGCTTTGCGAAACACTTCGCAATGTTATCAAACACCTGTCGAACGCGCCGGGGGGCGCATGGCATGCTGTAGCCCTTTCAGGGAGGAACACGATGAGCAACCCGACTGTGGCGTGCTGGCCGGGCGCGCTGGCGCCGCGTGAAAAGCTGTTGATGCAGGGGGCCGCGGCGCTGTCCGACGCAGAGCTGTTGGCCATTTTCTTGCGCACCGGGTTGCCCGGCGTGCACGTAATGCAGCTGGCGGAGCAGCTGCTGCGCCGATTCGGCTCGCTTTACCATCTGATGTCGGCCGATCATCAGGCGTTTTGCAGTCAAAAAGGCCTGGGCGACGCCAGCTATACGCAGCTGCAGGCGATTGCCGAGCTGGCGCTTCGCTTCTTTTCCAGCCATCTCTCGCAGGAAAACGCCATGCTTAACCCGCGCGTCACCCAGCATTATCTGCAAAGCCTGCTGGCGCATCGTGAGCGAGAGGTCTTTTTGGTATTGTTTTTAGACAATCAGCATCGGGTTATTCGCCATCAGGAGATGTTTGCTGGTACCATCAGCAGCGTCGTCGTCTACCCGAGAGAAATTGTGCGTGAAGCGTTGAAGGCTAATGCCGCCGCGCTGATTCTCGCGCATAATCACCCCTCGGGTAAGGCTGAACCCAGTCATGCCGACCGTTTGATAACGGAACAGGTGGTGAAAGCCTGCCAGTTATTGGAGATCCGAGTGCTCGATCATTTGGTGATCGGTCGGGGTGAATGCGTCTCTTTTGCCGAGCGCGGATGGCTTTAAGCGATTTTTTCGCGATCCTTGTGGGATCTTTAGCTGTTCGGGACTTGAGCACTTACGCTTCAGAGCGTATACTACGCCACCTTTGAGAATCTTGGGTTTGGCGCAAGAGCCTATCTCAGCAGGTTTCTGACCTGATGTGTGGTTTCTACCTGATGACGAGAGTCTCCTCAGTATGAAGTTTGCTGAGATGGGCTCTAAAAGCCTGACGAGGCGCCAATACCCCATACGAAGCTCGAGCTAATTTGATTTTTGGAGAATAGACATGTCCCGAGTCTGCCAAGTTACTGGCAAGCGCCCGGTGAGCGGTAACAACCGTTCCCACGCAATGAACGCGACCAAACGCCGTTTTCTGCCTAACCTGCACTCACACCGTTTTTGGGTTGAGGCTGAGAAGCGCTTTGTAACTCTGCGTGTATCTGCTAAAGGTATGCGTGTTATCGATAAGAAGGGTATTGAGACGGTTCTGGCCGATCTGCGTGCCCGTGGTGAGAAGTATTAAGGAACTGAATCATGGCTAAAGGTGTTCGCGAGAAGATCAAGCTGGTTTCTTCTGCTGGTACTGGTCACTTCTATACCACCACGAAGAACAAGCGTACTAAGCCGGAAAAATTGGAACTGAAGAAATTCGATCCAGTTGTCCGTCAGCACGTAGTATACAAAGAAGCTAAAATTAAATAATTTTAGTGGATTAATGAAAAACCCGGCCTTGGCCGGGTTTTTTGTTTTATAAAGGGTAGAAAACATCGGAGGGGAAGCCAGATGCCTGAATTACCGGAAGTTGAGACGAGCAGACGCGGTATAGAGCCTTATCTTGTCGGCCACAGCATTCAGTATGCGGTGGTGCGCAACGCGCGCCTGCGCTGGCCGGTTTCCGAGCAGATCCTGACGCTGAGCGATCAGCCGGTGCTCAGCGTGCAGCGTCGGGCCAAATACCTGCTGATTGAGCTGGAGCGCGGTTGGATTATCGTGCATTTGGGCATGTCGGGCAGCCTGCGCATGCTGCGTGAGGAAAACGAAGACGAAGCCGGCAAACACGACCACGTCGATCTGGTGATCAACAACGGTATGATCCTGCGCTATACCGATCCGCGCCGCTTCGGCGCCTGGCTGTGGTGCGAAGACCTGGCGACCAGCAGCGTGTTGGCGCATCTGGGGCCAGAACCGCTGAGTGAGGCGTTCAACGGCGACTACCTGTATGAAAAATCACGTAATAAGCGCACGCTGATCAAACCGTGGCTGATGGATAATAAGCTGGTGGTCGGGGTCGGTAACATTTACGCCAGTGAATCGCTGTTCAGCGCCGGGATCCTGCCCGATCGTCCGGCGGGATCCTTGACCAAAGCCGAAGCGGCGCTGTTGGCGAAGACCATCAAGGCGGTGTTGCAACGCTCCATCGAGCAGGGCGGCACCACATTGCGCGACTTTTTGCAGTCGGACGGGAAACCGGGGTACTTCGCGCAGGAGCTGCAGGTTTACGGACGGGCGGGAGAACCGTGCCGCACATGCGGCACGCCGATTGAATCCGCCAAGCACGGGCAGCGCAGCACCTTCTTTTGCCGACGCTGCCAGCGCTGAGCATCACGCGGCGGCGAGCTTCGCCATCAGCGCCTGAGTGACCACATCGGGCAGGAAAGGCGCGATATCGCCGCCGTGGCGGGCGACCTCCTTCACCAGTGAGGAGGAGATGAACGACCACTCTTCGGAAGGCATCAGGAACACGCTCTCCAGCGTCGGCATCAAATGGCGGTTCATGTTCGCCAGCTGCAGTTCGTACTCAAAGTCAGACACCGCCCGCAGGCCGCGCACCAGGATATTGGCATTCTGGTGAGCGGCGAAATGCGCCATCAGCTCGCTGAAGCCCAGTACCTCCACATTGTCCAGATGCGAGGTGACCTGCGTCGCCAGCGCCACACGCTCATCCAGGCTGAACAGCGGCTTTTTGCTCGGGCTGGCGGCGATGGCCAGAATCACGTGATCGAACATCAGCGACGCGCGCGTCACTAAATCCAGGTGGCCGTTGGTCATGGGATCGAACGTCCCGGGATAGATGGCTTTGCTGGTCATGATTCACTTCTCTGAGTAGTTGCGGCCCAATGCCCATAATGCGGCATATTTATTGAAGGTATATTGCGCGTTGACCACCGCTAACAGCAACCCCTGTTTACCGTCGAGGAAGCCGGCCCGCAGCAGCCAGGTTTTGACGAAGGCGCCGAGCGTGTGGGTCAGGATGGACAGATAGCCGCAACGCTTGCCGGCCCGGTGGCGCTGTGTGGCCCACTCTTCGGCATAGCGCAGCTGTTTGCGCTGAAAGGCGAAGAAGTCGCGGCAGGTCAGGTGCAGCATATCGCCGCTGAGGGGGATCACTTTGGCGTCGCCGATGTTCAGCGACTCGTGCACCAGATCGTCGTTATAGCGATAGCGTGAATTGGCGTACAGGCGGTTGACGCGGTCGGGATACCAGCCGCTGTGGCGCATGAAGCGGCCAAGGAACAGGTTGCGCCGCGCGCAGCTGTAAACGGCGCCGTCGTCCGGCGCGTTCAACACCCGCTCGATGGATTGCCGCAGTTCGGGGGTGACGCGTTCGTCGGCGTCGATCATCAATACGTAGTCATGGCTGGCGTAGCTTTGCGCCAGCTGGCGCTGCTTGCCGAATCCTTGCCAGTCGGTGTGCGTGAAGACGTTGGCGCCCAGACTTTCGGCGACGGCGACGCTGTCGTCCTCGCTGCCGGAGTCCAGCACGATGATTTCATCGGCCCAGGCGACAGAGCGCAGGCAGTCCGGCAACAGCCCGGCTTCGTTTTTGGCGATCATCACCACCGACAGGCTTTTGCGGCTGCTCATTCAGTGACTCCGGGGCGGCAGGTGCGGTTCCAGCAGCTGCAGCAGGCGCTGCAACGCTCCCTGATTCTGATACAACACTTCCACCGCATGGCGGCCGTAGTAACGGCGGTAGTCTTCGTCGGTCAACAGGGTTTCCACTTCCTTTACCAGCGAATCCACGTCGGTCACTGTGATCAGGCCTTCGGCCTGCGAAAGCTTGGCGCAGATGTCTTTAAAGTTGAAGGTGTGCGGGCCCATCAGCACCGGGATGGCGTGGGCGGCGGCTTCCAGCGGGTTATGCCCGCCACGTTCCACCAGGCTGCCGCCGACAAAGGCCAGATCGGCGATGCCGTACAACAGCATGAGTTCGCCCATGGTATCGCCGATCACCACCTGGGTGCTGCCGGACGGGATTTCGCCGCTGCTGCGCAGGGTGTAGCTGAAACCGGCCTTCTGTACCAGTTCCTTGGCGGTCGGGAAGCGTTCCGGGTGACGCGGCACCAGGATCAGCAGCAGGTCGGGGTGTTTTTCCAGCAGCTTGCGGTGCGCTTCGAGCAGGATGGTTTCTTCGCCTTCATGGGTGCTGGTGGCGATCCACACCGGGCGGCGCGGCGCCCATTGGCGGCGCAGCGTAACGGCGCGGGCGGCCAGTTCCGGGGTGACGGAGATATCGAATTTCAGGCTGCCGGTAACGGCCAGCTGCGAGCGTTTCAGGCCCAGTTCGATAAAACGATCGCCGTCTTCCTGGTTCTGTGCGGCGATCAGCGTAATGCGGCGCAGCATATCGCGCATGAATCCGCCAATTTTCTTATAGCCGGCGGCGGATCGCGCCGACAGGCGCGCATTGGCGATCACCAGGGGGATTTGCCGCTGATGCAGTGCGTTGATCAGGTTAGGCCATAGCTCGGTTTCCATGATGATCACCAGCTTGGGATTCACCTGGTCGAGGAAGCGGTTCATGGAACCGGGCAGATCGTAGGGCAGATAGACATGATGCACGTCTTTGCCGAAAGCGGACTGGACGCGTTCTGAACCTGTCGGGGTCATTGTGGTCACAGTTATCGGCAAAGCGGGGTAACGATGGCGCAGCGCCCGCACCAGCGGGATGGCAGCCAGCGTTTCGCCGACGGAGACGGAATGCAGCATAATGCCGCCCGGCACGACTTTCCCGGCGCAGAAGCCATAGCGTTCCGCCCAGCGTTTACGGTAGGCTGGAGCTTTGCGGCTGCGCAGCAGTAAGCGGAGCCAGATCAGGGGTTGGATGAGGTAGAGTAGTACCTGATATAAACGCAGCAACATTCTATCAATTTCATTTATATGGGTTATTCGGAATAGTACCATAACTGGAAGGGAAAGGCGCTAATTTGGTAACCTTGGGTGTCAGTTTCAGACAACCGGCGAGCGATTTCGCCGATAGGCTCGGAATGAAGAATATTTTAATTATTCGCCGCGACAACATCGGCGATCTTGTTTGCACCACGCCTCTGATTGAAGGGGTGAAAATTGCCTATCCAGACGCAAAAGTTTATCTGCTGATCAATAAAGTCAGCCAGGACGTTGTTAAAAACAACCCTCATCTCGAGAAAGTCTTTGTCTATAAAAAGGCCAAGCATAAGGCGAAAAATGAAACGACGTTGGGCGTTTATTTCGAACGTCTGATGATCTTCCTGAAGCTGCGCAAAATAAAGTTCGATGCGGTCATTCTGGCCAACCCGGTGCCTTGCAAATACAGCCTGCGTTTAGCGAAAATGGCCGGCGCCACCCATATCATCGGCGCCGATTTGGGCACGAAAGATATTCAGCGCCCGTTCCGCAAGGACGATTTCCGCGGTCTACATCAGGTCGAACACACCTACAGCTATTTATCGGCGATAACCGATCAAGCCATTCCGATCCCGCCGGTGCGGGTATTCCTGACGCCGGAAGAGCGGCAGCTGGCGGCGCAGCGGCTGCAGGAACGCCTGCCGTCGGTCGAACGGGTTTGCGCCGTGCATATCAGCAGCCGCAGCCCGAAAAGGCGCTGGCCGGTTGAACGCTATGCCGAAATCATCAACCGCCTGACCGCCGATCCCCGCACCGGCGTGCTGATCTTCTGGTCGCCGCAGGGCACGCTGGCGCCGGACGACATCGGCGATCAGCAGCGCGCAGAACAGCTGTTGGCGCTGTGCCAAAACGAACGCGTCGCGCTTTATCCGACGGCCTCGGTGCGCGAGCTGTTAGGCGGGTTCGATTTATGCGACCGGGTGCTGTGCAGCGACGGCGGGCAGATGCATCTTGCCGCCGCGCTGAATAAGGATATGGTGGTGTTCTTTGGCGATACCGATAAAACGTCCTGGCATCCATGGACCGGCCGTCATCATATTTTGCAGAGTGAGTCGGGGCACTGTGAAGATGTTTCTGTCGATGAGGTTTGGCAGAAAATGCAGGCGCTAAGCTAGCGAAGAAAATAAGGCAGGTATCACCTGCCTTATTTATTACTTTATTATTTTTCTTTCAGCTCAATATATTGACGGCAAATAGGCTCCAGCCCATAGCTCAGCAATTGCTGTTGATTTATCTGCGGCGGATTGGCGTAAATTTCCGCCATTTTTTCTGCCAGCGACGCTTCGTTTAATTCCGCCAACGCGTTAGCCATGCCGGCTTTTTCCAGAATTTCCGCAGGGCCGCCCGGACAGCGGGTGCTGACCACCGGCGTGCCGCACAACAGCGATTCTACCAGCACATTGCCAAACCCTTCGCTATCGGAGCTGAGCACCAACAGCGAGGCATGACGGATAAACGGATAGGGATTGGCCTGGAAGCCGAGGAACAGCACGCGCTCTGCGATACCCAAGTCTGCCGCCAGACGCTTGACCTCGGCGACGCGGGCGTCATCCCCGGTGCCGATCAAAGCCAGCGGCGCCTGAATGCCGGATTGCGCATAGGCTTTCAGCAGGCGGTCATGCCGCTTGGTGGCGTGAAAGCGACCGACGTGCACCAGATAGTCCTGACCGGCCAGTTCGCAAGGCGCCGCTGCCTGTTGCCGGATGGCGTCGATGTCGAACGGGTTATTGATGACCGCCAGCCGACGCGGGCGGATCGGCAAATTCTGCTGCAGATCGCCACCGACCGCCTGTGAAACGGCGACGATATTTCTCCCCTGGTAAACGTTGGCGATTTTACGTTGCTTGAGCCAGCGATCCAGGCCTTTGCGGTGGCCGAGGTAGGAGGTGGAGAGAATGCCGTGAATGCAGAACCACAGGCGATCCGAAGCCAGCCGCTTACTGCGGCTGACGATGCGATCGGTTTTGTGCAGGTTGGAGAACACCAGATCGAACGCGCCGTGTTGGCGCTCGTGTTCGGCTATCGCCCGATCCAGCGCGGCGGCGCGGCGCGACAGCTCGGTCAGCTTGCGCCAGGGGGCACGGCTGCGATCGGCCACCACCTGATAATCAATGCCTGACGGGATAGGGTAATTGCAGACGTCACGCAGCGAGATCAGACTGACGTCATGCCCCTGTTGCTGCATGCCCTGACACAGGGTCAGCACCACTTTTTCCGCGCCGCCTCCCGGCAGGCCATCGATGATCATCAGAATACGCATAGCTAATCCAGTAACCGGTTATAGAGGGAAATGAGCTGTTCGGAGAGATGCGCCGGCGTAGCCGTCATAATGCGCAATCTTGCCGCTTCGCCCATGGAGGATCCCAGCGCCTGGCGCGGCAGCGCCCGAATGGCTTCTGTGATGGCCGGCACGTCGAGCGCGTCGGTCACAAAGCCGTTCTGGCCCGGGGTGATAAACTCGGCGCCGCCGCAGGTGGTGCTGGTGACAACCGGCAGGCCGCAGGACATCGCTTCCAGAATCACATTCGGGAACGGATCGTACAGCGTCGGCAGCAGCAGCGCATCCGCGGCCTGATAGAACGGCAGAGTCTGCTTCTGCACGCCCATAAAGTGAATGCGATCGCCGCAGCCCAGCGACTGCGCCAGCGCCCGGTAACGCTTTTCGGCTTTGTCTTTACCGATCACCAAGAGGTGGCTGTCGGTCGCCGCCACGGCGCGGATGGCGGCGGCCAGCCCTTTGCGCTCGAAACCGGAGCCGACGAAGATCAGGCAGTGCGCCTGTTGCGGGATCTGATATTGTTCACGCAGGCGTCGGCGCTGGGCCTCGTCGGCGGGCGGGAACTTTTGATTGTCGATGGCGTTATAGATCACCGTGATTTTGTCGGCGGGCACGCCAAAGTCGGCGATGATTTCCCGTTTGATCATCTCGGCGTTGCAGATGACGGCTTTCAACTCCGGTGCGGCGTACATGGCGCGCTCAGCGCACATCACATAGCGATGATAACGGTTGGAAAACAGCCATTTGCGGCGCCACTCCGGCAGCAGCCGCGCGCGTTGCAGCAGCCAGCGGCGGTGTACGCCGTCGCCGGCGCGGTAGATATCGCAGCCGGGAATGCGCTCATGGCTTTGCACCAGATCGAAGCGCTCTTTCTGCCACAGCGCCCTGGCCGCCACGGCGAAGCCCCGTTCGCGGCTGATGCGGCCGAGTTTCAACGGGTTACACAGGTGAATATGCCAGTTTGGATTGGCGTCACCCTGCCATTCGCGAGTGATGACGTTCAGATCGAGATCCTGTTGCTCCAGCGCCTCCAGGGCGCGGGAAACGAAACGTTCGGCTCCGCCGTCCGGGCGGTATTTTTGGCGAACGATCGCCAAACGAAATGCTTTCATGCCAGCGTGCTCCGCGCGGCTGCAATCACCGCGTCTGTAGGAATGAGGTCGAGATACCGTTCATCGGTGCCGGTATCGATGGCGTCCGGGTCGGGCAGTTCGCCAAAGTCGCCGGCCCAGATCACGGCGCCGGTAGCCTGCCATGGCCGCCAGAAAGTCAGCTTGGAAGGGCCGAATAACGCCACGCACGGCGTTTGCAGCGCGGCGGCCATATGCATCGGCACCGAGTCCACGCCGATAAACAGCTTGGCGTGGTCAATCAGGGCGGCCAGTTGGCGCAGCGTCAGCTGGCCGGCCAACGAGATTACGCCCTGCGGCGGGCAGAGCGCCAAAATGCGCTCGACCATGGCTTTTTCTCTGGCGTCGGGGCCGGAGGTGATCACCAACTGGTGGCCGTCGGCCTGCAAGGCGGTGAGGGTGGCGGCCATTTTCTCTTCGCTCCAGCATTTGAAGAACCAGCGCGAGGTGGGCTGCACCACAATATAACTGCCGGCGACGCCCTGTTTCTGCAACAGTTGCTCACAGGTCTGCCAATCCTGCGGATCATAACTCATGGTGACATGCTCATTGAGCGCGGGCAGGTTCAGCGGCGCCAGCAACGAGAGATTTTGTTCGACGGTATGCAAGTGGACGTGATTGTCTACCGGCACCAGCTGCGTGTGGCAGTGGCGCCACAGGAAGCCGCGGCGTTTGGGGAAATCGAAGCCCAAACGGATGCGCGCGCCGGTCAGGCGCGTGATGATGGCGCTGCGCCACTGATCGGCCAGATTGACCACCAGATCGTAGCGCTGCGCCTTCAGGCGGCGCAGCAGCGCCAGCTCATGTCCGAGGTGAGCGCGGGCGCCCTGTTTTTTCCATTGGCGATCGATGGCGAACAGGGTCGACAGTTCCGGATTACTGGCCAGCATCTCCTGCGTTTCCTGATACAGCAGCACATCGATCCGGGCCTGCGGGTAGTTTTGTCGCAGGCTGCTGATGACCGGCGTGACCAGCAGCATATCGCCGTGGTGGCGCAATTTTATGATCAGAATACGCTGTACGGATGGGGCGGAAGTTAGGGCTGGCGCGTCGTTCATCATGAGTCGCTTTCTGGGAAACCAATCTTTGATTCTAAATGACCCGATCGCATGTGGCTACTGTTGCTCGGTTTTCTTGCCGAGCCGCAAAAAAATCGCCGGAGCAGGGACGAATGCGCTTCAACGTTGTCCAAACCAGGCAGCAAAGTCGTTTGCCCTGGCGAAACGGCCTGCGTAACATAGCGTATTCTGTTGATATCAGGTTCGATATTCATGACTAAACCGGCGTTTCTCATCACCATTGATACCGAAGGCGATAATCTGTGGCAAAACCACGATCGCATCGCGACCGAAAACACGCGTTTCTTGCCGCGCTTTCAGGCGCTGTGCGAGAAATATGCCTTCAAGCCGGTTTATCTCACCAACTATGAAATGGCGATGGATCCGGCTTACGTCGAGTTCGCGCGTGACGTGATCGCCCGCGGCGCCGGTGAAGTCGGCATGCATCTGCACGCCTGGAACAGCCCGCCGCTGACGCCGCTCACCGATGACGACTGGCGCCACAAGCCTTATTTGATCGAGTATCCCGCCGATCAGATACGCGCCAAAGTCGACCACATGACCAAACTGCTGGAGGACGCCTTCCAGACCAAAATGCTCAGCCATCGCGCCGGCCGTTGGGCGTTCAACGAATACTATGCCTCACTGCTGCTGGAATACGGCTATCAGGTGGATTGTTCGGTTACGCCGCGGGTCAACTGGCAGTTTTCGCCGGGCAACCCGCAGGGCAACGGCGGTACCGATTACAGCCGGTTCCCGTCGCAGGCCTATTTCATCGATCCGCAGAACATCGCCAAGCCGGGCGCTTCGTCGCTGCTGGAAGTGCCGATGAGCATCCAGTACAAGCATTCGGCGCTGATGAATGCGTTCAAGCAGGGCTATGATCGGCTGCGCGGCAAGCGGCGTTCGCCGTCCGTCAACTGGCTGCGGCCGAGTGGCGGCAACGTGGCCAAGATGATCAGTGTGGCCGAGACGTCGTTGGCGCAGGGGCATGACTACGTCGAGTTTATGCTGCACTCCTCCGAGTTTATGCCGGGCGGCAGCCCGACGTTCAAAACCGAGCAGGATATCGAAGTGCTGTACCGCGATCTGGAGCAGCTGTTTGACTGGCTGCAGCAGCGCACGGTGGGCATGACGCTGGCCGAGTATTATCAACTTAAAGCGAACTAAGCACGCACATGTCGAAGAAATGGAAAATTAAGGTTGCCGACTGGTTCTTGCGGCGCTATACGGCGAAGTACGGCCGTTTTCAGGACAAGGCGACGTTCGACGGCGCCCAGCAGTTTGACAATATCGTCATCTATTCCACCACGGCGTTGGGCGACTTCATGTTCAACACGCCGGCATTGAGGGCGATGAGGGAACGCTATCCCAACGCGCACATCACGCTGGTGGTGCACAAGAAAAACCGCGAGTTGGTGGAGAACGGCCGCTATTACGATCGCGTGGTGTATTGGGACAGCAAGATCAAGACGATACGCCCATTGCTGAAATCGCTGCGCGAACATCAGCCGGATTTGGCGCTGATCCTGCACTCTCATCTGCCTTATGACATCATCAGCGCCGTCATGGCGGGGGCAAAGTACATCATCAGGGATAACTACAGCTCGGGCATTTGCGGGCTGGAACCTTGGTTAACCAACTATATCTTCCATTATTACGGCCATTTCGTGCGCCGCAAACTGGAGCTGATTTCCATTTTGGGCTGCCGTAGCGACGATCCGACGATGGAAATTCCCGTGGACTATCAGCGCGGCGTCAAAAGCAGCGACCATCCCACCATCGGTTTTCAACTGGGGGCATCGACGGAGTCGCGTTGCTGGCCGGTGTCGCACTATGCGCGCCTGGCCGATGAGCTGGTGGCGAAGCACCCCAATGTGCGCATCGTGCTGATTGGCGCACCGCTTGACGACGGCAAGGCCCAGCAGTTTATGAGCCTGATCGGCCCGCAAACGCAGGCCTGCGTGGATAATCAGATCGGTAAAACGGGGCTGCAAGGCTTGCTGACGTTGCTCGACAGTTTCCATGTTCTGGTCACCGGCGACACCGGGCCGCTGCATCTGGCGGTGGCGTTGAAGGTGAAAACCATCAGCCTGTTCGTGACCGCCGATTCACGCTCCACCGGGCCGATTCAGGATCCTGAACTGCACCGCATCATTCAGGTGTCGCGCACCGGCTATACGATGCCGCTGGAGGCAGAAAGCCCGATGGGGGTCATTCAGCCGCAGCGGATTTATGACGAACTGGTCGCGCACGTGCCTTTAGCGCGCTAGAGGTGCGGCGACGCATCGGCCGCCAGGCCGATGCGGTTAGCGTGGGTTGCGCCCGCGCAGCTTCGAAAGAAAGGTATCCACTCGCGCATAGCGCATCTGGCGGACTTTTTTGCCCGGCACGTCGCTGTTGCGGCAGACAGCGGCGGCGCGGCGCAGAATTTGCAGCGTTGCCGGCGCGTAATGATAATAACCGTACACCGCCTTCGACATGCTTTTCACCTCGGAAAAGCAGTTGGCCAGCATCAGGGCGGCCAACCGGCGCAGCGGCTCATCCCCAGGATGCTGCGCCACAAAGCGCAGCATCTTCTCCATGGCGAACAGCAAATCTTCAATATCTTTGGGTTTGATATTGCGGGTGATGCCCTGGCTGTTATCCCGGTAGAAATAGAGTTCGCAGTCAAGATGGGCGATGCGGCGAGTTTTGAAATACTGAAAAGGCGTGAAAATCACGTCTTCATAACGCCTGCCGTCTTCGAACGTTTCCCCTGCCAGCAGCGTGCGCTTATATACCCGGCTCCAGAGATGCCACATCGAGCGTGCGAACAGCGGTTGCAGGCTGCCCAGCCCCAACGAGGAAAAGTCGTAGGCTGCGGGCTGTGTCGCGCGGTTCTCGGGTTTCGGCGGTTGTTCGGTGAACTTCTGATAATTAAAATCGATCAGGTCATATTCATCGGCGATCAGCAGGGGCCGCAGGATCGCCAGATAGTCGTCGCTCAGCAGATCGTCGCCGTCGAGAAAGGTGACGTAGCGCCCGGTGGCTAGCTGCAGGCCGACATTGCGGGCGTGCGCAATGCCGCCGTTGGCCTGTGAAATAAAAGCCACGTGCGGATGCTGCCGCTGCGCCAGATACCGGCTGACCAGCGCCCCTGACGCATCGGTAGAGCCATCGTCGATGATGACCACCTCAATCTCATCAGAAATCTGCGTAAATAACGAATCCAGCGCAGCGATGACAAACGCTTCGTTATTGTAAAACGGCACGATAACGCTGAGCAGCGGTGGCTGATGAGTTTTCACGCGGTCTGCTCCTGGGCGAAAGGCGGTTTCGCCACGGAGAGCACGGCGGCGATCAGCGCCAGACAGAATATGACGGTGCCTTCCGTGCTGAAGAAGATGACGTCGCTAAGACCGTAAACGAAGAGGCTGGCGCTCACGCTCAGCAGCAGCGCGTTGCGCTGCGGCCGGAATGAAGAGAAGAACAGGCCGATATACAGCGCCAGCAACAGCAACGCCCCCCAGACCCCCTTGAGCGAATAGGTCTCCAGCAGCTCGTTATGCAGATGCACGTTGATGTAAGGCATGACGCCAGACAGGTGCGGTTGCTGCGCAACGATGGCGCGGATCTCTTCACCGCGCTGCTCGGCGGATTGACCCCATGGGGCATCCGTTCCTGTACGCCATGCAATCACCTGCATCGATAGACGGGAAATGATGGAGTTATCTATCTCGGGTTTATCGATCAGTTGCATGTTGGTTTTGAAGTCGGCAATGCGTTGTTCAATCTGCGTCTTAAAGACGAATCCGCAGATGAGCAGCAACAACGGTACCGAGGAGACCAGCACAAACTTGTGTTTTCTGGATACCAGATGTTTGGTCGCCAGCAGCGACAGACAAACCGCCACCGGGTAAACCAGCATCGCCGCGCGCGTGCCGGTCAGCACCAGCGCGGAGAAGGAAAGCAGGAACGCCGCAATGTACAGCACCAGACGGTAGCGGGTGCGCAGCATCAGGATGGCTTGCATCATCACCAGATCGATGGCCGTCATCAGGTAGGCAACGACCGTGGCGCGATCGAAGTTGAGCTCCACACGAGGAATATCCAGCCGCAATCCTTGATAGAGGGAATAGCCGTTGACCGCCAAACCGGTAACGAGGGCCACGACGATCAGCAGGCGCTGCACGCACAGCCGTTCATTGAGCGCAATCAGCAAAATGAAAGCGGTCGCGAGCTGCAGTTTGCCGGTCGACATATAGGAACGATAAACATTGATATATTCGCCCGGCTGTTTGAAATGATGCATCCACAGGATGGTGCCCATGCCGACGCAGAACATCAGCGCGGGCAACAGCAGATTTTTAACGTTGCTGAAGTAGTAGCGCGGATACAGGCAAACGGCGATAAAGGCGATGTAGCTGGAAACGTAAAACAGATTGCGTCCGGTCGCGGAACCGAAAGGAATGGTGCAAAAAGCGATGGCACATCCCAGATAAATCAGATAACTGAAGGCAGGGTGCGGCGTTTTTTGTTTTAGCATCGGGCGTGTTTTCCGGCTCACGTGTTGATTAAACGATGAAGGATCGCAGCGTGTCGTCAAACTCAGCTTTGAACTGAGCATAGTTGAAATGTTCAGCAGGATAGCGCTGCGCGTTTCGGCTCAACGTCTGGTAGGTTTCGCCCGCCAGCAATGTCTCAACGGCATCCGCGCAGTCGATATGCGACAACAGCTTGGGCGACACCAGGCTGTCGGTTAACGGATCGTAGACTTCATGCGGGAAGTCGACCTCGATATCGGTGAGCTGCCGGTGTTGTTCGATGGTGACCGACGGAACCAGGCCAATGCCGCAGACGCCGTCTTTCACCGCTTCCGGCTGGCCGTCAACCTGCGGGAAGATGACCGGCACGCCGAAATAGAGTGATTCCATGCAGGACAAGCCGAACGGCTCGGTGATCGGTGTGCTCATGTAAATGTGCGTACGATTGAAGAAGCCGGCGACGTCATCCTGGTAACCGCTGAAGGTGACGCGATCGCCGAGCTGGAGCCGGGCCGCCAGCGTCTCGAACGCCGCGCGATCCGGCCCTTTGCCGGCCACTTCCAGCGTGACGTCATGCCCGCGTCGCAGCAGTTCCTGCATCATCAATAATGAAACGCTGATGCCTTTCAGGCTGACCAGACGCGAGGCGGTGCCGATTCTGATCGGCTGTGACAGCGTTTTCGGCGTGTTGTCGATCCCCGCCGGCGTCTTGATGCGGTTGATCACCACGTGGTTTGGGCAAGGCAGATTAAAGCGCAGCTCCATCACCCGTTTCGAGGCGTGTGAGGCGGAAATCACGCCGTCCAGCATGGCGAAGAAACGCAGCGTCTTTTGATTTTTCGGGTAGCGCCAGGAGCAGCCGTGATCGTAGTAAACCAGCTTGCCGCGCTTGGGTTTGGCCGCCAGCCCCGGCACCAGGTCCCAGACGATCACCACGTCGGCGTTGGCCCGCTCGATTTTCCACTTCAACAGAAATTTTCGCAGGAACTGCGGGCAGCGCAGCGGCAGCGCATTGATCAGGCGGTTGGCGAAGGTGACGGGTTGGTGCGCCGGCAACTGGCGGCGGATCTCCTCGCCGATGTCGCCGCTGATGCACAGGACCTGGTTGCTGCCGTCGGTGGTATCGTTGATGTACTGCAGGAACAGGCGCTCGACGCCGCCCATTTTACCCAGGTTGATAATGTGCAGTTTTTTCATGCTATAACCTTTTGCAACGCCTGCCATGCCGTATCGGCGTCGATTGTCGCCATGCTTTTTTCCGGCGAAATCAGCGAGTGCTGATTTTGCCCGTAGCCGCCGATCAGGCCGGGATCGGTCGGCCCAAACAGCGTGATGTTCGGTTTGTCGAGCGCGGCGGTCAAATGGCTGAGCCCGGTGTCGACCGAGACCACGCCCCTGGCGCCCGCCAGCACGTCAGCCACCTGCTGCAGGCTGAGCTTCGGCAGCACCTCGACATGTGGGAAACCTTCCGCCAACCGCAGCGCGCGCTGATGTTCATGCTCCGCCCCCCAGGGCAGTTTGATCTTCAGCCCGCTGTCGGCCGTCAGCGCGATCAGCTCGCGCCAGTTCTGCTCCGGCCAATGCTTGTCGTCGCGGGTCGTAGCGTGCAAAAACACCAGATATTGACCGGCATCGGCCGGCGGCTGGCTGAGAAAACGCGCGGCGATGGCATAGTCGCCGTAGCTGCCCGGTTTATCGTAGCCGAGGCTTTTGGCGAACAGCTCGCGCGTGCGTTCCACGGCGTGCTGCCGTTTGTCTATCTCATGGCGCACGTTGTAGAACCAGCTGGCGAACGGTTCGCGCGCGCTTTTGCAGTCCGGGCCATGTTTGTTGCCCTTGGCGACGCGCGTGATCAGCGCGGCGCTTTTCATCAGGCCCTGCGCGTCGATCACCACGTCGTAACGGCGTTCTTGCAGCGCGCGCTTGAAGTCGCAGCGCTGCTGTCGGGTGTCGCTGCCGAACCAGTTTTTGCGCCAGCGGCGAATGGCCACCGGGATCACGCGATCCACCGCCGGGTGCCAGGTGGGGATTTGGCTGAAACCTTCTTCCACTACCCAGTCGAAGCGGATATCGGAAATGGCCTGCAGCGCATCGGTCAGGGCGGGCAGCGTATGCAGCACGTCTCCCATCGAGGACGTTTTTACGATTAACACCTGCATGACTATTCCTCGCTGGCGACAAGCAACGGCGTCAGCGCATCCAACACTTGCTGCGGCTGAATATCGATCAAACTTTGGTGATACCCCTGTTCGGCATCGCCCTTACGCACCTTGTGGTAGCCGCTGATTAAGCGAATCACCCGCGCCTTGTCGGAGAGCGGCGGCGTGAAGTCGGGGCTGCTTGGGCCGTACAAGGCTATCAGCGGTTTGTTCAACGCTGCGGCAACGTGCATTAAACCGGAGTCGTTGCTGACCACCGCCCGGCAGGCCGCGATCAGGATCACCGCCTGCTCCAACTGGGTTTTTCCGGCCAGATTAAGGCAGAAATCGCGCGCGTCGTCCTGCAACGCGGCGCGGATCTGTTCGCCGGCCTCATGGTCTTTTGCCGAACCGAACAGCGCGATTTGATAGCCGCTCTCGATCAGCCGTTGAGCCAGCGCCGCGTAGTGATAGTGCGGCCAGCGCTTGGCGGGGCCGAACTCCGCGCCTGGGCAGAAGCCGACGATCGGGCGGCTGTCGGTCAGGTTGAAGGCCGAGGTGGTTTCGGCGATCTCTTCGTCGCTCACCCGCAGCTGCGGCCACAGCAGCGGCTGCGGCAGATCGTCGGCGCGCTGAACGCGGCCTTTGTCATAGGCCAGCGCCACATAGCGCTGCACCATCAGCGGGAAAGCCGCCTTGTCGAGCACGCGCACGTCGTTCAGCAGGCCGTAGCGCATTTCGCCCCGCCAGCCGGTGCGCTGCGGGATATCGGCGAAGAAAGGCACCAGCGCGGATTTGAACGAGTTGGGCAGAACGTAAGCGCGATCGTAACGGTTGGCGCGCAGAGCGCGCCCCAGGCGGCGGCGCTCGCCGAGCCCCAGCGCGCCGTGGCCCAGCGGCATCGCCAGCGCCTGATTGACTTCCGGCATGCGCGCCAGCAACGGGCGGCACCAGGCCGGCGCCATCACATCGATCTCCGCCGTCGGATATTCGGCCTTCAGGGTGCGATAGAGACTTTGCGACATCATCATGTCGCCAACCCAAGAAGGGCCGATAACCAGTATTTTCATACCCAGCGTTAATTCCTTCAGCTTATGCGGTGCGGTTCAACCAGGCCATGTACTCTTTCACGCCTTCGGCGACCGTTTTGAACGGTGCGTCGTAGCCGGCGGCGCGCAGCTTGGTCAGATCGGCCTGGGTGTACGCCTGATAGCGACCCTTCAGCTTCTCCGGGAACTCGATGTATTCCACCGCGCCTTGCTGATGGAAGTCCACCACCGCGTCAGCCACCGCCTGGAAGGTTTCCGCCCGGCCGGTGCCGCAGTTGAAGATGCCGGATTTGCCGGTTTCCCAGAACCACAGGTTGACCGCCGCCACGTCGCCGACGTAGATGAAGTCACGCTTGAAGTTTTCGCTGCCGGCGAACAGTTTCGGGTTTTCGCCGCGGTTGATCTGGGTGTTCAGGTGGAAGGCGACGCTGGCCATGCTGCCTTTGTGGCCTTCACGCGGGCCGTAAACGTTGAAGTAGCGGAAGCCGCAGATCTGCGAGTCCGCTTCCGGCAGGATCTCACGCACGTACTGATCGAACAGGAATTTGGAATAGCCGTACACGTTGAGCGGCGCTTCATACTGACGCTCTTCGATAAACTCTTCGCGGCCGCCGTAAGTGGCGGCGGAGGAGGCATACAGGAACGGAATCTCGCGATCCAGGCAGTAGTGCAGCAGGTCTTTGGAGTACTGATAGTTGTTGTCCATCATGTACTTGCCGTCCCACTCGGTGGTCGCAGAGCAGGCGCCTTCGTGGAACACCGCTTCGATCTCGCCCAGATCGTCGCCGGCCACGATGCTGGCGATAAAGTCTTCTTTATCGATATAGTCGGCGATGTCCAGATCGACCAGGTTGACGAACTTGGTGCCGTCTTTCAGGTTGTCCACCACCAGGATATCGCGATATCCCTTGTCGTTCAGTGCCTTAATGATGTTGCTGCCGATCATGCCGGCGCCGCCAGTAACGATAATCATTGGGTTACCCCTGCTAAGCTGCCTGGTGGGGCACAATGCCCCACGCTCAATGGCGGTTATCATAGCATTTCATGCCGCGGCAAACAGCGGAAGGGCTCCGAATATCCCGCATTGCCATTGAAGTCCGCCGTTTGCCGTGATATCTGCTGCAATTTTAATATTCTCTCCCGCGCATTCTCGTCAGTTTGGTTACAAATCAGTAAAATATGCCGCAATTAGCCCAATCCTGGAGATAACCGAATGTCAGCGTCTTTTTATCAGCAGTTGGAACAACAGCTTGCCGCCACGCGCAGTGAAGGGCTGTTCAAGGAAGAACGCATCATTACCTCCGCGCAACAGGCGGACATCGCCGTCGCCGACGGCAGCCATGTGATCAACTTCTGCGCCAATAACTACCTGGGCCTGGCCAACCATCCGGCGCTGATCGCCGCCGCCAAATCGGGGATGGACAGCCACGGTTTCGGCATGGCGTCGGTGCGCTTCATCTGCGGCACCCAGGACAGCCACAAGCAGCTCGAACAGAAACTGGCGGCCTTTTTAGGCATGGAAGACGCGATCCTGTACTCCTCTTGCTTCGACGCCAACGGCGGGCTGTTCGAAACCCTGCTCGGCCCGGAAGACGCCATTATCTCCGATGCGTTGAACCATGCGTCGATCATCGACGGCGTGCGGCTGTGCAAGGCCAAGCGCTATCGCTACGCCAATAACGACATGGCCGAGCTGGCCGCGCAGCTGAAACAGGCCAAAGCCGACGGCGCGCGCCACATTCTGATCGCCACCGACGGCGTGTTCTCGATGGACGGCGTGATCGCCAACCTGAAAGGGGTTTGCGATCTGGCGGACGAGTATCAGGCGCTGGTGATGGTGGATGACTCCCACGCGGTGGGCTTTGTCGGCGCCAACGGGCGCGGCACCCATGAATACTGCGAAGTGATGGGCCGCGTCGATATCATTACCGGTACGTTAGGTAAGGCGCTGGGCGGCGCGTCCGGCGGCTACACCGCCGCCAAGAAAGAAGTGGTGGAGTGGCTGCGCCAGCGTTCGCGCCCGTACCTGTTCTCCAACTCGCTGGCGCCGGCGATCGTCGCCGCGTCGATCAAAGTGCTGGAACTGTTGGAAGAGGGCGATGCGTTGCGCGATCGCCTGTGGGCCAACGCGCGTCTGTTCCGCGAAAAAATGACCGCCGCCGGCTTCACCCTGGCCGGCGCCGATCACGCCATCATCCCGGTCATGCTGGGGGAGGCGAAGCTGGCGCAGGAATTCGCCAATGCGTTGCTCAAGGAAGGCATCTATGTGACCGGTTTCTTCTATCCGGTGGTGCCGAAAGGCCAGGCGCGCATCCGCACCCAGATGTCCGCCGACCACACCCCGGAGCAAATCGAACGCGCAGTGGCGGCGTTTACACGTATCGGTAAGGATCTTGGCGTTATTGCATAAGGTAAAACCATGAAAGCACTGTCAAAACTGAAAGCGGAAGAAGGGATTTGGATGACCGACGTGCCTCAGCCGGAGCTGGGCCACAACGACATCATGATCAAAATCCGCAAAACCGCGATCTGCGGCACCGATGTGCATATCTACAACTGGGACGAGTGGTCGCAAAAAACCATTCCGGTTCCGATGGTGGTCGGCCATGAATACGTGGGCGAAGTGGTGGCGATCGGTCAGGAAGTCAAAGGCTTCAGCATCGGCGATCGCGTGTCCGGCGAAGGCCACATCACCTGCGGCCACTGCCGCAACTGCCGCGGCGGTCGCACGCACCTGTGCCGCAACACCATCGGCGTGGGCGTGAACCGTCCGGGCAGCTTCGCGGAATATCTGGTGATCCCGGCGTTCAACGCCTTCAAGATCCCGGATAACATCTCCGACGAACTGGCTTCGATCTTCGATCCGTTCGGCAACGCGGTGCATACTGCGCTGTCGTTCGATCTGGTCGGGGAAGACGTGCTGGTGTCCGGCGCCGGTCCGATCGGCATCATGGCGGCGGCGGTGTGCAAACACGTCGGCGCCCGTCATGTGGTGATCACCGACGTTAACGAATACCGTCTGGAACTGGCGCGCAAGATGGGCGTGACCCGCGCGGTGAACGTCAGCAAGGAAAACCTCAACGACGTGATGGCCGAGCTGGGCATGACCGAAGGATTCGACGTCGGTCTGGAAATGTCCGGCGCGCCGCCGGCGTTCCGCACGCTGCTGAACGCCATGAACCACGGCGGGCGCATCGCTATGCTGGGCATTCCGCCTTCGGATATGTCGATCGACTGGAACCAGGTGATTTTCAAAGGGCTGTTTATCAAAGGGATTTACGGCCGCGAAATGTTTGAGACCTGGTACAAAATGGCGGCGCTGATCCAGTCCGGTCTGGATTTGACCCCGATCATCACCCACCGTTTCTCGATCGACGAGTTCCAGCAGGGCTTCGACGCCATGCGCTCCGGCCAGTCGGGCAAAGTGGTGCTGAGCTGGGATTGATCTCGGCAGGCGTGAAAAGGGCCGGAATTCCGGCCCTTTTTTTATGCTTGCGGTTTGGTTTGCGTCCAGTGCTGCCAATGACGCTTGATGAAGGTCACCGGCGGCGAGGTGGCAATGCTGTCGGCGATAACGCCAAGCGCGGTGCCGGCGTTGGTTTTTTCCTTCGGCGGTTTGACCTTGCACTGTTTGATGCCGCCGCTGAACGGGTTCTTCGGCTGCGGTTTTTGCGGTTTGACCGGCGGCGGGACGTAGCTGCCGCCACCGTTGCCCTGCGGTTCGTTCAGCAGCGCGCTCGGTTTGACCAGCACGATATCGGCGGGCAGCGACGGCAGCATCTGCTGCAGCACTTTCACCGTCGCCGGGCGCGGGTGGCCGATGGCGATGGCGGAACCGTTGCGCCGCGCCAATTCAACCGCGCGGTTGAACTGACGGCGGATATCGGCTTCGTTCGCGGTATCGTCGAGGAACACCTTGCGTTTGATCACCTTCACGCCGGTGCCGGCCGCGGCACGGGTCGCCTGGCTGTTGCCGATGGTCATGCTGTCGAGGAAGTACAGACGGTAGCTTTCGAGCGCCTGCATCACTTTCTGCATGCCCGGCAGGCTGGAAGTCATGGCGCTGCCCATGTGGTTGTTCATGCCGACCGCGTAAGGCACGTTGTTCACCGCGTTGCGGATGATGCGCTGGATCTCGTCGCTGCTCATGGCGGGCTGCAGGGTATCGCGCTCCAGCGGCTGCTTGCTGAGCGGCGCCATCGGCATGTGGATCAGCACTTCGCGGCCCTGGCTGTGGGCGCGGGTGGCCATCAGGCGGGCGTGCGGCGCGTTGGGCAAGACTGCGACCGAGATCGCCGTCGGCATTTGCAGCACCGCATTTTCTTCGTGGGGGCGGTAGCCCACGTCATCGATGACGATGGAGAGTTTTCCTGCCTGCGCAGCGTAAGCCTGCAGCAGACAGCCCATTAACAGAGCTGTACGGGTTTTGACATAGCGCAAATCTATCTTCCCAACCACGGCAGTGGGTTAACCGCCTGTCCCTGACGACGGATTTCGAAATAGAGCGACGGCGTTCCCTGGCCGCCGCTGGTGCCGACCAGAGCGATCGGCTGGCCGGCGCGCACCTGCGCCCCGACGTTGACCAACGCGCTTTGGTTATAGCCGTACACGCTCATGTCGCCTTTACCGTGTTCGACCACCACCATCAGGCCATAGCCTTGCAGCCAGTCGGCCAACAGCACGCGGCCATCGGCGACGGCTTTCACTTCGCTGCCTTCGCGGGCTTCGATCACCATGCCTTTCCAGCGTAGCTCGCCCTGCTGCTGCTCGCCAAAGCCGTGCAGCGTGCGGCCGCGCACCGGCCACATCAGCTGGCCGGCCGGACGGCCGAGGCCGCCGGTTCGCGCCATCAGCGAGCGATCGGCTTCGCTAGGTTTGTAGGTGGTGCCGGTTTTCTTCGCCTGCTGTTCCTTGATGCGCACCTGTTCGCGCACCTTGGCCGCTTCACGCGCTTCGCGTTCGGCGCGCGCACGGGCTTCGCGCTCCGCCCGGGCGATCTTGTCGCGCATGCGGGCTTCGTTTTGGCGCAGTTCCACCAGGCGTTGTTGGTCTTTTTCCAGCGAGGCTTCCAGCGCGGTCAGCGTTTTCTTGCGGGCGCCGCGCGCCTGCTCCAGCTTCTGCTGCTGCGTCTGTTGTTCGCTCAGTAAGGATTTTTGCTGGCCCTGTTTGGCCACCAGCGTGGTTTTTTGCTTCGCCAGCTCGGCGCGGGTCTGTTTCAGCTCTTCGATGGTTTTCTGGCGCGCTTCGTTCAGATAACCGAAATAGGCCAGAATACGTTCGCTGCGCTGGCTTTCTTCACCGCTGAGGATCAGCTGCACGGCGCTGTGCTGCCCTTGCCGGAAGGCGGCGTCAAGCTGTTTGGCGAGGAGGTTTTGCTGGGTCGATTGCTGCTTTTGCAGCTTGGCGATCGAGGCGTTCAGGCCGGAAATGTCCTTGCCCAACTGGGTGAGCGTGCCCTGGGTGTCGCGCAACTGGCGGCTGGCCTGGGCGATGGTTTTTTCCTGCTGCCGCAGCTGATCCTGCAGCGAGCTGCGCTGCTGTTGCTGCTGCTTCACCGCTTTTTCTTTCTCGGCGATGCTCTGCTGAATGTCTTTCAGCTGGGATTTATTGTCTTCCGCCGCCTGGCCGGCGAGCGGCAACAGCAAGACGCCAGCGCAAAATACGCTGGCGCACATGGCGGTGAACGTCCTTGGCGCGGTGCGTTCAGGCAGCGGCCGGCTGCCTGCGTTTGCGCTTCGGGTTACCCTTGATAGTGCAAAAAACGCCTTCTCCCTCATGGAGAAGGATTATTCCACGATGAACAGCGGCTTACCAGTCATCTCTTGCGGGATTTCCATTCCCATGAGCGTTAACAGGGTTGGCGCGATGTCCGAAAGCTTGCCGCCTTCGACCGCCTGCGCCGGTTTGCCGACGTAAATCAGCGGCACCGGCAGGCTGGTGTGGGCGGTATGCGCCTGGCCGGTGGCCGGATCGCGCATCTGCTCGGCGTTGCCGTGATCGGCGGTGATCAGCAACTGACCGTCGACGTCGCGCACCGCGTCAACCACCTGGGCGATGCAGGCGTCCAGCGTTTCCACCGCTTTGACCGCCGCTTCATACACGCCGGTATGCCCCACCATGTCGCCGTGCGGGTAGTTGCAGATAATGGCGTCGTATTTGCCGCTGCGGATGGCGGTCAACAGTTTGTCGGTCAGTTCGGCGGCGCTCATCTCAGGCTGCAGATCGTAGGTGGCGACCTTCGGCGAATTGACCAGCACGCGGTCTTCCCCTTTGAACGGCGCTTCCACGCCGCCGTTATAGAAGAAGGTGACGTGGGCGTATTTTTCGGTTTCCGAGATGCGCAGCTGGGTTTTGTCGTGCTTCATCAGCCATTCGCCGAAGGTGTTGGCCAGCGACGCCGGCGGATAGGCGCAGGCGGTGTCGATGTCGGCGGCGTACTCGGTCAGCATCACGAAATCGCCGAACTGCACCTGTTTGGCGCGTGGGAAACCGTCGAAATCCGCGTTCACGAAGGCGCGGGTGATCTGGCGCGCGCGGTCAGCGCGGAAGTTCATGAAGATCAACGCATCGCCGTCCTGCATCGCGGCATCGGCCTCGCCGGCGGCGCGAATGACGGTCGGTTTGACGAACTCGTCGTTTTCACCGCGCTGGTAGGCGGCCTGCAAACCGGCTACCGCATCGTCGGCCACGTAGTCGCCTTTGGCCGCGGTCAGCAGGTCATAGGCCAGCTGCACGCGATCCCAACGGTTGTCGCGATCCATGGCGTAGTAGCGCCCAATGAGTGAAGCGATGCGCCCGACGCCCAGCGTGGCGAAGGCCTCGCGGCAGCGCTGCAACGGGGCTTCGGCGCTGCGCGGCGGCGTGTCGCGTCCGTCGAGGAAGGCATGCAGATAGACGGCTTTGGCGCCGCGCCGGGCGGCCAGTTTAATCATGGCCAGGATGTGCTCGTCGTGGCTGTGCACGCCGCCCGGCGACAGCAGGCCCATGATATGCACCGCTTTGCCGGCCGCCACGGCCTTATCGACGGCGGCGGTCAGGACCGGATTGGCGAAGAAGTCGCCGTCGGCGATCGCTTTGTCCAGCCGGGTCAGATCCTGGTATACGATGCGCCCGGCGCCCAGGTTGACGTGGCCGACTTCGGAGTTGCCCATTTGGCCGTCGGGCAGGCCGACATCCAGCCCTGAAGCGGCGATCAGCGTATGCGGCTGCTCCCGCCACAGGCGATCCATCACCGGGGTGCCGGCGTTCAGGATCGCGTTGTCCTGCCGCTCTTCACGGTGGCCGTAACCGTCCAGGATCACCAGTACCATCGGTTTTTTGTTGCTCGACATTGCATTGACCTCTTATGAACTTTTTAAGCTGCGAATAGCCATGCGCCCGCCGGAAGCATGGCTGTTCGCCCTCGAAAAACCGGCTGATTTTACACCGCCGCCGGCGATAAATAGCCCAAAGAGATCAAGGTTGCGGCGAATCGCGCGGGCTTTTATGCTCTGACCTCGGGAATTTCTCAGCGCAGCCCGCAGTTTCTACAATCGCGCTTGCTTATTGGCTGTATTTGCCGCACTCGGCAGGTATACTCTGGAACCTTGACTTATTTATCCCTTAACTGACGGGAGTTGTTACACCCCATGCTGCAAGAAATTATGCCATTCGTAAGCAGACACCCTATTCTGAGCCTGGCTTGGATCGCTCTGCTGGTCGCCGTGATCGTCATGACCTTCAAAAGCCGTTTCTCCAAGGTCAAAGAGATCGCTCGCGGTGAAGCTATCCGCCTGATCAACAAAGAAGATGCCGTGGTGGTTGACACCCGCAGCCGCGACGATTTTCGCCGTGGTCACCTGGCCAGCGCCATCAACCTGACCGCCAGCGAAATCAAAAGCGGCAGCCTGGGCGAGCTGGAAAAACACAAAGCGCAGCCGATCATCGTCGTGTGCGCCAACGGCACCGCCTCCCGCGAACCGGCGGAGAACCTGAGCAAGGCCGGTTTTGAAAAGGTGACGATGCTGAAAGACGGCATCGCCGGCTGGAGCGGAGAAAACCTGCCGCTGGTGCGCGGCAAGTAATCGTTAAACCTATTTGAGGTGGCAATCCATGGCTAACATTGATATCTACACCAAAGCGACTTGCCCGTTCTGCCATCGCGCCAAGGCGCTGTTGAACAGCAAGGGCGCGGCGTTTAACGAGATCGCCATCGATGGCGATAACGCCAAGCGCGAAGTGATGATCGAGCGCAGCGGGCGCACCACCGTGCCGCAGATTTTCATCGACGGCCGGCATATCGGCGGCTGTGATGATTTATATGAACTCGATGCTCGCGGCGGCCTGGATCCGCTGCTTTAAGCAGCTTGCCGGTTCACCGAGTGTCAATAAGGACGTTTAACCAAGGGTATTACTCACATGTCAGAACAAAACAGCACTGAAATGGCTTTCCAGATCCAACGTATTTATACCAAGGACATCTCCTTCGAAGCGCCGAACGCGCCGCAGGTTTTCCAGCAGGAATGGCAGCCGGAAGTTAAACTTGATCTGGATACCGCGTCCAGCCAACTGGCTGACGAAGTGTATGAAGTGGTACTGCGCGTAACCGTGACGGCGACCCTGGGCGAAGAGACGGCGTTCCTGTGCGAAGTGCAACAGGCGGGCATCTTCTCGGTAGCAGGCATCGAAGGCACGCAGCTGGCGCATTGCCTGGGCGCATACTGCCCGAACATCTTGTTCCCGTATGCGCGCGAGTGCATCACCAGCCTGGTTTCCCGCGGCACATTCCCGCAGCTGAACCTGGCACCGGTCAACTTTGACGCGCTGTTCATGAACTATCTGCAGCAGCAGGCGGAAGGCGAAGGTGCCGCACCACATCAGGATGCCTGATGAACACCGTCAATGCTTCAATGACTGTCATCGGTGCCGGCTCGTACGGCACCGCATTGGCCATCACGCTGGCGCGTAACGGCCACACCGTGGTGTTGTGGGGGCATAACCCCGCGCAAATTCAAACGTTGCAGCGCGATCGCTGCAATCAGGCGTTTCTGCCCGACGTTCCTTTCCCCGATACCCTGCTGCTTGAAGCCGATTTGGCGCGTGCGCTGGCTGCCAGCCGCGACGTGCTGGTGGTGGTGCCGAGCCATGTGTTCGGCGACGTGTTGCGCCAGCTGAAGCCGCATCTGCGCCCTGACGCCCGCATCGTGTGGGCCACCAAGGGGCTGGAGGCCGAAACCGGCCGGTTGCTGCAGGACGTGGCGCGTGAGGCGTTGGGCGAGGCGATCCCGCTGGCGGTGCTCTCCGGGCCGACGTTCGCCAAAGAGCTGGCCGCCGGCCTGCCGACGGCGATTGCGCTGGCGGCGACCGATGCGCAGTTCGCCGACGATCTGCAACAGCTGCTGCACTGCGGCAAGAGCTTCCGCGTCTACAGCAATCCCGACTTCATTGGCGTTCAGCTTGGCGGCGCGGTGAAGAACGTGATCGCCATCGGCGCCGGCATGTCCGACGGCATCGGTTTCGGCGCCAACGCCCGCACCGCGTTGATTACGCGCGGGCTGGCGGAAATGAGCCGTCTGGGTTCTGCGCTGGGCGCCGACCCTTCGACGTTCATGGGCATGGCGGGGCTGGGGGATCTGGTGCTAACCTGCACGGACAACCAGTCGCGTAACCGCCGCTTCGGCATTATGCTGGGGCAGGGCAAAGGCGTGCAGGAAGCGCAGGACAGCATCGGTCAGGTGGTCGAGGGCTATCGCAATACCAAAGAGGTGTTGGCGTTGGCGCAGCGGCACGGCGTGGAAATGCCGATCACCGAACAGATCTATCAGGTGCTTTACTGCCACAAGGACGCCCGCGAAGCGGCGCTGAGCCTGCTGGGGCGAGCCCGAAAGGACGAAAAACCCAGCGCGTGACATAAAACGATATGTCGGGGCAGCGGAATGCTGACCCCGCAAATGACCTGGGCCGCTCCGCGCCACCGTGTGAAGCGGCCCGTTTGGCAAGGCAAAGGGGTATGTGATGTCGTCAGAAGAGTTGGAACAGGTCTGGAACAGCATTAAATCAGAAGCGCGAGCACTGGCTGATTGTGAACCGATGCTGGCCAGCTTTTTCCATGCGACGTTGCTCAAGCATGAGAACCTGGGCAGCGCGCTCAGCTATATGTTGGCCAACAAGCTGGCGACGCCGATCATGCCCGCCATCGCGGTGCGCGAGGTGGTGGAAGAGGCCTACAAGTCCGACAATCAGATGATCGTTTCGGCGGCGCGCGATATTCTCGCGGTGCGGCTGCGCGACCCGGCGGTCGATAAATACTCCACGCCGCTGCTTTACCTGAAAGGGTTCCACGCGCTGCAGGCTTACCGCATCGGCCACTGGCTGTGGCAGCAAGGGCGGCAAGCGCTGGCGATCTACCTGCAAAATCAAATTTCCGTCGCCTTCGGCGTAGACATCCACCCGGCGGCGACCATCGGCTGCGGCATCATGCTCGACCACGCCACCGGCATCGTGATTGGTGAAACGGCGGTGGTGGAAAACAACGTCTCTATTCTGCAGTCGGTCACCCTGGGCGGTACCGGTAAAACCAGCGGCGACCGTCACCCGAAAATTCGCGAAGGGGTGATGATTGGCGCCGGCGCCAAAATTCTCGGCAATATCGAAGTGGGCAAGGGCGCCAAGATTGGCGCGGGCTCGGTGGTCTTGCAGGCGGTGCCGCCGCACACCACCGCCGCCGGCGTACCGGCGCGCATCGTCGGGCGCCCGGAGAGCGATACGCCGTCGATGGATATGGATCAATACTTCAACGGCACCAACCACGGATTCGAGTACGGCGACGGCATCTAAGCCGTGCCTGCGGGTCCATTCAGGGGGAGCTTCGGCTCCCCCTGTGTTTTTCAAGCGGCGGTCAGCCCTGTTTCGGGAACTGGGTGATATCGGTAACGATATCGTCGATCGCCGCCTTGACGTCATCCGCCGTGACCGGCGTGCTGTCGTTGTTGACGGTTTTACCGTAGGCCTTGCGCACCACTTCCATCACCGTTTTACCGGTATCCTGGTCGATCAACTCGCCTTCGATATACAGCGCGGTATTTTGCGTCCGGTGCCCGGTAGCCGCCATGGTGCTGGCAACCACCGCAGCGACCGGCACCACCTCATAGAACTTCATGTCTTCGTTTTCGGCCGAAACGGCGGTGATGGCGAGTTTGGCCACCAGCACGCGCGAGCCCGCCGGGCTTGGCAGAATGGTAAAGCGGTTCTGCAGCGCGGTTTTGATCCGCTGGGTCGCGTAGGCCTTAATCTTGTTCAACGTGTCCTGGCTCACGCGCGCCGTGGGTTTCTCCGCCGGGAAATAGACCACCGGTTGGAAATAGATGCCGCGATAGTTGGATTCCTTGTAGCTCGGATCTACCCAGCGCAGCGTTTTATGACCGCTGGGCGAGGTGGTTTCCTGCAGTTTGCTGTAATCGGACAAGAAGCCCGAATATTGCGACGTTTGGGTGACTTTGGACGAACAGCCCGCCAGCAACAGGCCCGCTGCCAGAACGGCCATGGCAACGCTCAAGCGTTGTTTTTTCATGTGGTTTCCTATGATGAGTGGTGATTACCCTTACAAAACATAGCGCATTATCTGCGGCGTAGCGGGCATTTTCGGGGCCGGGCGTGCCCTGTCGCGGCCTTTTTTCAGGATCGTGATGCGCCGCCGGTTTTTGTCGCCAGCGCCGGTGATAAGGCGGCGAGTGAGGCATCCGCTCTGGCCCGCGTCAGGCGTAGCTCGGCTTGCCACTGTGGCAACAATGGCCAGAGATCCGCCTGATGTTCGGCTTGCAGGCACCAAACCTCCCGGTCGTGCCAATCACCGAGGGCATTTTGCGCCGCTTTCAGGCTCGCCATCGCTGCGGGAGAAAGGGGAAGGCGTTGCGGGTAGGCTTCGGCCGCGTAACGCAGGCGTTTAACCAGCAGCCGCAGACGGTGGCGATCGTAGCCGGTATCAGCCAACGCCCGGCGTAATTGCCGCTGCTGGCGCTGCAGGCGTCGGTTTACACGGTGTTTGGCGGCGCGTTGCGCGGTGCGGCGAAAGCGGTGCGGCCAGGCGTGCAATAGCGAAGGGAAGCTGATGAGCTGCGGGTTGGCGAGCAGTTGGCGGCAGCGGGCCTGAAAATCGTTCTGGCGCACGTTGGCCTGCCAATCCAGGTGATGGTGCGCCAGTTCGGCGATCAGCACCTCGAGATCGCGCAGCGGCGTCGTGAGCCTGCCCAACTGGGCGGCGGCCCGATCGAGCCGCGTTGCGCCGGGGCAACCGTGCAACGGGCGCAGCAGGCTGCGGATACGGCGCAGACTGACGCGCAAATCGTGCAGCGCTTCGCTGTCCGGCGCCTGTTGCAGCCGCTGTAGCGCCTCGTTCAGCGCCGACTCGAGCCGGCGAAGCGGGGTGACAATATCCTCGACGAAAGCCATGTGCCGTTCCTGGAGAGAGCATCGCAACGATGCCTCCTTCAGTATGGCGCGTCGTTGCGGATTACGCCTTGATCAGCGCGCCGGCATAGTCCAGCTGCCGCCAGGCTTCATAAACCACCACCGCGACGGCATTCGACAGGTTCATGCTGCGGCTTTGCGCCTGCATCGGGATGCGGATTTTTTGCTGCGCGGGCAGCGCATCGAGGATGTCGGCGGGCAACCCGCGCGTTTCCGGGCCGAACAGCAGGTAGTCGCCGGCCTGAAAGCTGACGGCGCTGTGCGCCGGCGTGCCTTTGGTCGTGAGAGCAAACAGCCGTTGCGGATCCTCGGCGGCGAGAAAAGCGGCGTAGTCGGCATGACGGTGGACGCGGGTGAACTCATGGTAATCCAGCCCGGCGCGGCGCAGACGCTTGTCGTCCCACGGAAAACCCAGCGGTTCGATCAGATGCAGATTAAAGCCGGTATTGGCGCACAGGCGGATGATATTGCCGGTATTGGGTGGAATCTCGGGTTCAAATAAAACGATGTTCAGCATGTTGCAGGCCCCTCGTGAACGAGGGGCGCAGGATAGCAAACTCTTACTGTTCTGTCTTAGACGATAGGCGTTGATGATGCAGCGGCAGCCACAGCACCAGCCGCAGACCGCCAAGCGGGCTGTCTTCGGCCTTCACCCAGCCGCGATGCTGATTGACCGCCGCCTCGACGATCGCCAGACCAAGGCCGGTGCCGCCGGACTCACGGTCGCGCGCCTCATCGGTGCGGTAGAACGGGCGGAAAATCTGCTCGCGATCTTCGGCGCTGACGCCGGGGCCGTCGTCGTCAACCTGGATGGTCACGCCCTGATTGTCGGCGCTGAACGCCACGGCGATGCGGGTGTGCGAATAACGCAGGGCGTTGCGCACGATGTTTTCCAACGCGCTGTCCAGCGCGCTCGCGTTGCCGAACAGCGTCCACGGACCGGGCGGCGCAGCGATCTCCAGCTGCTTGCCCATCTGTTCCGCTTCGAAACGGGCGTTGTCCAGCACGTCGGCCCACAGTTCGTTGGCCTTCAGCTGCTCGCGCGCCAGCTCGCCCTTCTGCTGCCCGCGCGACAGCGCCAGCAGATCGTTGATCATCGAATCCAGCCGCTGCGCTTCGGTTTCGATGCGCGCCAGTTCGTGGCCTTCGCCGTGGCGGCGGCGCATCAGCGCGGTGGCCAACTGCAGGCGAGTCAGCGGCGTGCGCAGCTCGTGCGAGATGTCCGAGATCAGCCGCTGCTGCGCGTTCATCATGCGCTCCAGCGCGCTGACCATTTGGTTGAAGCTGGCGCCGGTAGCCAGGAACTCCTGCGGACCGGCCTCCAGCTCCGGATGCTGCTTCAGGTTGCCGCGCGCCACGTCATCGGCGGCGTTCTTCAGCTTGCGCGCCGGCTTCGCCAGGCTCCAGGCCAGCCACAGCAGCAGCGGGGCGCTGATCAGCATGGTGACGATCAGCAGCAGCAGCGGCCGGTCGAACATCAGGTTGATGAAATCGGATTGCGGGCTGTTGGCGGGACGGATCAGGTACAGCTGGTAGTTGTCTTCGCCGTCGCGCACCGCGAACGGCCCGACCAGCTCGACGCGGCCGTATTTTTTCTTCTTCGGATGATCCGAGTTATCGGATTGGCCGATGAAGTTGCGGACGATCTGCATTTCGTTGCGCTGCGCGCCGATCACCCGACCTTCGCTGGTGACCAGCAGCAGGCGTTGGCCCGGCGGCGCCCATTTGTCGATGGCGCGGAACAAGCGGCGCCACCACATCAGATCGTTGGCCGGATCGTTTTGCAGCTCGGCCTCGACGTGCTGTTCCAGCATCAACCCCTGCCGCTGCTCGCTGTCGAGCAGCGAGGTCATTTGGCGGGAGTCGAGCTTGGGCACCATCAGCACCAGCATTAGCACCAGGGCTAACGTGAACCAGAAAATGGCGAAGATGCGTGCCGTCAAACTGTTGATCATGTTGCAGATACCATCAAATAACCACGCCCGCGCAGGGTTTTGAACCACGGATGCCCGTCTTTGCGATCCGGCAGCTTACGCCGCAGGTTGGAGATGTGCATGTCGATGGCGCGATCGAACGGAGTCAGGCGTTTACCCAGCACTTCCTGGCTCAGCAGTTCGCGCGACACCACCTGGCCGAGATGCTGCGCCAGCAGATACAGCAGGGTGAACTCGGTGCCGGTCAGATCCAGCACCTGGCCGTCGAAGCTGGCCTCCTGGCGGCCGGGGTTCAGCTGCAGGCCATCGACATCCAGCGTCGGGGCGCCGCTGTCGACCTGCTGCTGCTGTTCGCTCCAGTTGGAACGGCGCAGAATGGCGCGAATGCGCGCGACCAGCTCGCGATCGTTGAAGGGTTTCGGCAGGTAATCATCGGCGCCCAGCTCCAGGCCCAGCACGCGGTCCAGCTCGCTGCCGCGCGCGGTCAGCATGATGACCGGCGTTTGGTGATGTTGGCGCAGTTCTTTCAGCGTATCGATGCCGTTTTTCTTCGGCATCATGATGTCGAGCAGCAGCAGATCGACGGAGCTGTCCAGCAGCGACAACGCCTGCTCGCCATCGTGCGCGACGACGATATTAAAACCTTCCATTTCAAGCAGTTCTTTTAACAGCGAGGTCAACTCGCGGTCGTCGTCAACTAACAGAATCTTGTTCATTATGATTTACCTCCAGACGCAAAATACGTCATCAACTGTTGCCATTCCATGACTTTACGTAGTTTTACATGCACTGACGCAGGTTTTCAGGTGTGGCGGTACACTGCTCCTCGTTGATTCGCAAAGTGAGAAAGCTTGAGGAGTTGAAATGCGTAAGGTGACCGCATTAGTTATGGCATCACTGCTGGCAATTGGTTCGACCGCTGCCTTCGCTGCCGACACTATACCGGACACAGCCCAACCTCCCGGCAACGACGCGATGACCCGAATACCCGGCCAGCACCATATGTTCGACGGTGTCAGCCTCAGCGAACAGCAGCGCCAGCAAATGCGCGATTTGATGCGCCAGGCCCGGCACGATCTGCCTGGTGTCAATGTAGCTGAAATGGAAGCCATGCATAAACTGGTGACCGCAGAGAAATTTGACGAAGCCGCCGTGTACGCCCAGGCGGAAAAGATGGCCCAACAGCAGGTCAAGCGCCAGGTCGAAATGGCCCGGGTGCGCAACCAAATGTATAACCTGCTGACGCCAGAGCAAAAAAGTGTTTTAGACCAGAAACATCAGCAGCGCATGCAGCAGATGGAGCAACAAATTTCTGGTTTGCAGCAAGCTTCTGCCCAGAAGTGAAGTACGACTGAGTAGTCCCCTGTTTTTCCTTGCCATAGACACCATCCCTGTCTTCCCCGCCATGATGGCGGGGTTTTTTTTATCCGACATTTCGCTATATTGAGCGCCACACCTTTTGGCCGGGGCCCCTTATGGAACAGCGCTATGCTCGCCTGGTAAAGTCCGCCGCGTTGGCCGCAACCGCGCTGGCGTCGTCGCTGCTGTTGATTAAAATCGTCGCCTGGTACCACACCGGTTCGGTCAGCCTGTTGGCGGCGCTGGTGGATTCGTTGGTCGATATCGCCGCCTCGCTGACCAACCTTCTGGTGGTGCGCTATTCGCTGCAGCCGGCCGATGCCGAGCACACCTTCGGCCACGGCAAAGCGGAATCGCTGGCGGCGCTGGCGCAGAGCATGTTTATTTCCGGCTCCGCCCTGTTTTTGTTCCTCACCGGCTTCCAGCACCTGTATGCGCCGCAAACGCTGCGCGATCCCGGCGTCGGGGTCGTGGTGACGGTGATCGCGTTGGTCAGCACGCTGATTCTGGTCACCTATCAACGCTGGGTGGTCAGAAAAACGCGCAGTCAGGCCGTACGCGCAGATATGCTGCATTATCAGTCAGATGTCATGATGAATGGTGCTATTCTTATCGCTCTTGGGCTAAGCTGGTACGGCTTCCAACGGGCGGATGCGTTGTTCGCTCTGGGCATCGGCGTTTACATCCTCTATAGCGCGTTGCGCATGGGCTATGAAGCGGTGCAGTCGCTGTTGGATCGGGCGTTGCCGGATGACGAGCGCCAGGCGATTATCGCCGTGGTTTCCTCCTGGCCCGGCGTGAAAGGCGCACACGATCTGCGCACGCGTCAGTCGGGGCCGACGCGTTTCATCCAGCTGCATCTGGAGATGGAGGACACGCTGCCGCTGCGCGAGGCGCACCGGTTGGCCGATCAGGTGGAACAAGCCCTGCGGCAACGTTTTGCGGGGGCGGACGTCATCATTCACCTGGATCCGTGCTCCGTGGTGCCGCCGGGTAGGCAGGGGCATTGGGAGCTATAATCATATAGAGGCATAGCGCAACGTATTATCATGAATATCTGAGTTAGCTCAGCGTGCCATGCGGTGTTTTAACCGTTATATTGCGTGACTTGAATCAATTCAGCTGGGTGTTTTTGATATAATATCCAGCAATAAGCCGTAAAGCTGGTTTTCTGCAGCCGGAGAGGTTTCAAGACGATCGGCGGAGACAGAATTCTTAAGAAATTGCATCTACACAGTTCAGAGGTAGTCATGATCAAGAAAATCGGTGTACTGACGAGCGGCGGTGATTCGCCGGGTATGAACGCTGCAATCCGCGGCGTTGTGCGTTCTGCGCTTTCAGAAGGTCTGGAAGTTTTTGGTATTTACGATGGCTACCTTGGCTTGTACGAAGATCGCATGGAGCAGCTGGACCGCTATAGCGTGTCCGACATGATCAATCGCGGCGGCACCTTCCTCGGCTCTGCCCGCTTCCCGGAATTCAGGGATGAAAACGTGCGCGCCAAGGCGATTGAAAACCTGAAGAATCGCGGTATCGACGCGCTGGTGGTGATCGGCGGCGACGGTTCCTACATGGGCGCCAAACGCCTCACGGAAGAAGGCTTCCCGTGCATCGGCCTGCCAGGCACCATCGATAACGATGTCGCCGGTACCGACTACACCATCGGTTACTTCACCGCGCTGGAAACCGTGGTGGAAGCGATCGACCGCCTGCGCGATACCTCCTCGTCGCACCAGCGCATCTCTATCGTGGAAGTGATGGGCCGTTACTGCGGCGATCTGACGCTGGCGGCGGCGATTGCCGGCGGCTGCGAATTCATCGTGCTGCCTGAAATCGAATTCAATCGCGAAGATCTGGTGTGCGAAATCAAGGCCGGTATCGCCAAAGGCAAAAAGCACGCCATCGTGGCGATCACCGAGCACATCTGCGATATCGATGAGCTGGCGCGCCACATCGAGCAGGAAACCAAGCGTGAAACCCGCGCCACCGTGCTGGGGCACATTCAACGCGGCGGTTCACCGGTCGCCTATGACCGCATCCTGGCCTCACGCATGGGCGCCTACGCCATCGAACTGCTGCTGCAGGGTTACGGCGGCCGCTGCGTCGGTATCCAGAACGAAAAAATGGTGCATCACGACATCATCGACGCGATCGAAAACATGAAGCGTCCGTTCAAGGGCGACTGGCTGGAAACGGCGAAAAAGCTGTACTGATTCGCCGCTCATCGCGCGCTGAAAGCCTCCGCTTGCGGGGGCTTTTTTATGCTCGCCGGCGACATATTCCAGAATCATCTATCCCAAACTTTTTTATTCTTTAATTGCCGGGAAAGTTTCTGGCAGGCTCTGATGCTAAATCAACCGATTGAGGTTGCGTTAATTTTCTGGGAGAGCCTGTCGATGCGTAAATGGGGTGTAGGTCTGACATTGGTGCTGTTGGCGTCCGGTGCCATGGCGAAGGATATTCAGTTGCTGAACGTGTCATACGATCCGACGCGTGAGTTCTATCAGGCTTACAACACGGCATTCAGCAAGCATTACCAGGCGGAAACCGGCGACAAGGTGACGGTGCGTCAGTCGCACGGCGGCTCCGGCAAACAGGCGACCTCGGTGATCAACGGCATCGAGGCCGACGTGGTGACGCTGGCGTTGGCCTATGACGTCGACGCTATCGCCGAACGCGGGCGCATTGAGAAAGACTGGATAAAACGCCTGCCGGACAACTCGGCGCCTTACACGTCGACCATCGTCTTCCTGGTGCGCAAAGGCAACCCAAAACAAATTCATGACTGGCCTGACTTGATCAAGCCGGGCGTGTCGGTGATCACCCCGAATCCGAAAACCTCCGGCGGCGCCCGCTGGAACTACCTCGCCGCCTGGGGCTACGCGTTGCATCACAACAACAATGATAAGGCCAAGGCGCAGGCGTTCGTCAAAGACCTGTACAAGAACGTAGAAGTGCTGGATTCCGGCGCGCGCGGCTCGACCAACACCTTCGTTGAGCGCGGCATCGGCGACGTGCTGATCGCCTGGGAAAACGAAGCGCTGCTGGCGGAGAAAGAGCTGGGCAAAGACAAGTTCGAGATAATCACCCCGAGCGAATCGATTCTGGCCGAACCGACGGTGTCGGTGGTGGATAAGGTGGTCGATAAACGCGGCACCCGCGACGTGGCGACCGCCTACCTGAAGTATCTGTATTCGCCGGAAGGGCAGACTATCGCGGCGCAGCACTATTATCGCCCGCGCGATGCGGCGGTGGCGGCCAAGTTCGCCGGCCAGTTCCCGCAGCTGAAGCTGTTCACCGTGGATGACACCTTCGGCGGTTGGACCGAAGCGCAGAAGGTGCATTTCGCCACCGGCGGCGTCTTCGACGAGATAAGCAAACGCTGATCCCGTTCGAGCGGCAATAAAAAACCCCGGCAAGCCGGGGTTTTTTTATGACAAGCCTAAGACAATCAGGCTTTTTTCGCTGCGGCAGCGGCCTTGACGATCACGGCGAAAGCGTCGGCTTTCAGCGAGGCGCCGCCCACCAGCGCGCCGTCGATGTCCGGCTGGGAGAACAGCTCTGCGGCGTTCTTGTCGTTCACCGAACCGCCGTACTGGATGATGATTTCAGCGGCGACCGCGGCATCGTGTTTGGCGATGTGATCGCGGATAAATTTGTGCACGGCCTGCGCTTGCGCAGGGGTGGCGGATTTGCCGGTACCGATGGCCCAGACCGGCTCATAGGCGATCACGGTGCCTTTCATCGCCGGTGCGCCCAGCGTTTTCAGTACGGCGTCGATCTGGCGCGCGCACACTTCTTCGGTTTTTCCCGCTGCGTTTTCTGCTTCGGTTTCACCGATGCACAGCACCGGAATCAGACCGGCTTCTTTCAGCACGGCGAATTTCTCGGCGATCACTTCGTCGCTTTCTTTGTGGTAGGTGCGACGCTCGGAGTGGCCGATGATGATGTACTGAGCACCGACGTCTTTCAGCATGTTGGCGGAAACTTCACCGGTGAAGGCGCCGGACAGGTTAACGTCCACGTTCTGCGCGCCCAGCGCGATGCGGCTGCCGGCCAGCGCGTGCTTGGCCTGATCCAGATACATCACCGGCGGGGCGATGGCGACGCCACAGCCGTCAACGCTGCTCAGCTCATTGCGCAGACCGGCGATCAGTTCGTTGACCATGTGGGTGCTGCCGTTAAGCTTCCAGTTACCCATAACTAATGGATGACGCATGTTTTTTCCTCCAACTAGGGAACGCGAGAGTCGAAATGACAACTGCCGGACCGGCAGTTTACCTGCCCAACAGTATAGAGATCATTAAGCGCGAAGGCTTTGCTTTTCGTCATTAAATGCCGCGCCGTTACGGCTCGGAAAGCGCCAGCTTAATCGGTTCAACCGCGAAGGTGACCCCTTTATCGCCGTTGTCCGAGACGACATAGCGAATGGCGCCGACCTGCTGTTGGTAAAAACGCGATCCTTTGCCTTTTTCCAGCAGGCTGTTCACCTTGTTCTGACTCTGTTCCACCGTCAGCGCCGGTTCGAACTGACGCATCAGCGCCGCCATGTAGTTGATGGCGATGGCGCGCGCGGCTTTTTCTTCATTGGCCTGCTGCAGCGGCAGATGTGTGATCTGCAACGTTTTGATTTTACCGGTACCTTTCTCCAGTGCGGTGGAGGCGTACAGGTTTTCGTTGAGTTTACTGGCGGCGCGCGTCAGCAGCGGCGAATCGTCTTCGGCGGCGGGAATGGCGCGGAATTCGCCAATCGGCAGCTTCGGGTTATCGCGGTTGTACTTTTCACGGAATTTAATCACCGTCAGGTCGAACGTCGGCGCGCCGGCCAGCAGGTAAGGCGCGGTCGGTTTCGCTTCGGCGGCGGGCGGTTCGGCCCAGGCGCTGGCGGCGGCCTGCAGCAGGCAGGCGATGGCGAGGGTTTTTCTCAGCATGGCGTATGGCATCAAGGACAAAGATGGCTCCGATTAAAGCGATAACCCGCAGGCCTTGTCAAAGATCCCACGCCATTATCGGTTCGCTGACGAGAAAGCTGTGCGGCGCGCCGCGTTATGCGAGGCGGAAAACTCGGCCCGGCAGCGCCTATGTTACACTGCGGCGCAGAATATGGGCAGGCTTAGAGCGCAGGAATCGATGACGTTACAACAGTGGTGTTTTTCTTTTAAGGGCCGCATCGGGCGGCGCGACTTCTGGATCTGGATGGGGCTGTGGCTGGTGCTGATGGCGGCGGCGTTTACGCTGGCCAACTATCAACTGATCGCCATCCAATCCATCGCTTTCTTTATCGTGGCGCTGCTGTGGCCGACGGCGGCGGTGCTGGTCAAGCGCCTGCACGATCGCAACAAGGCCGGCTGGTGGGCGCTGCTGCTGATCCTGGCGTGGATGCTGGCGGCGGGGAACTGGCAGATGCTGGCGCCGATCTGGCAATGGGGCGTCGGGCGTTTCATTCCGACGCTGATTATCGTGATGATGATGATCGATTTGGGTGCCTTCGTCGGCACGCCGGGAGACAATCGGTTCGGCCCGGAAGCCGAACCGGTGAAGTTCCGCTGATCCCCGCCGGGTTACCAGTAGTGTTCGCTGGTGATATGGCCCGGCTTGCGGCGCAGGTGCTTGCGCATCTGGCGTTGGTCTTTCAGCGTTTGCTGCGTATCTCGCACCATTTGCGGGTTGCCGCACAGCATCACGTGGCTGGTTTCGGCGTCGATGGTCAAGCCGATCGCCGCTTCCAGTCGGCCGTCCTCGATCAGCGCCGGCACGCGGCCGGTCAGTGAGCCGGGCGTCTCTTCACGGCTGACGACGGTCTGGATGCGCAGCTTGCCGTTGTAGCGTTGCTGCAGTTGCTGCATCAGCGGCAGGTAGCTCAGGTCGCGCGCAAAACGCGCGGCGTGCACCAGCACCAGGTTGTTAAAGCGCTCGAGGCCGGTGCCTTGCTGCAGAATCGATAAATAGGGGCCAATGGCGGTGCCGGTCGCCAGCATCCACAGCGTGTCGCAGTCGGGCACCTCGTCCAGCACGAAGAAGCCGGCGGCTTCTTTGGTCACCATCAGGTCCGATCCCGGCCGCAGCTGATTGAGGCGTGGGCTCAGTTTGCCTTCCGGCACCGTGACCAGATAGAACTCCAGGTTGGCGTCATCGGGGGCATTGACGTAGGAGTAGGCGCGCTGCACCCGTTCACCGTCGATCTCCAGCGCCAGCTTGGCGAATTGCCCGGCGGTGAAAGGATCGATGGGGGCATTGACCACCAGGCTGAACAGCCCGTCGGTCCATTGTTTTACCTGCGTAACCTTGCCGTTTACCCATTCAGCCATACTCTAAAGCTCCCGTGGTCGAATCAAATAAGCACAATGTCGTGAGCCGGAAATGGCGTGCGCGGTGCGCTCTACCCGGTAGTCGTTGCCGAACAGGCGGTGAAACAGCTGCAGCTCGGAATTGCACAGGCTGCTGCAGTTGGAACCGGCCACGCCGATCGGACAGTGGTTTTCCACCAGCAGCGCACCGTGCGGATGATCGAGCAATTCGGCCATGTAACCGTCGTGTTGCCGCAGGCGAACCAGGCGGGTTAGCCGATCCTGATGGCTGCGCTCGGCGGACAGCTCTTCGGCATAGCGCAGATAAAGCTGCTCTTCGCGCGCGATGAGCAACGGTTCCACGCCGGCGCCGCCAAACAGCTGCAGCGCGGATTCCCGCAGTCGCTCCTGATCGTCGGCCGTGTAGGCGTGCCCCCGCTCGGTCAGCGACCAGTAGCGCGTCGGGCGGCCGACCTTGCTGCGCGCTTCTTCGTAACAAACCAGCTCACGTTTTTCCAGGGATTGCAGATGTTGTCGGATGCCCATCGGCGTGATGTCCAGACGCTCCGCCAGCATTTTGGCGGAGTGCGGGCCGAGAGCCTTTAACTGCAATAAAATCAGCTCAGGTGTTTTCATGAACCAAATCCCTATGGTGTTATTTTATTTCAAGTTGATGAAAATAATTATCGATTAAATGCTAAAGCGCAGCTACTGCAAACGCGCTAATTTTTACCCCCAAAGCGTTAGACGTACAGTTTAATTTACGAGCCTGGTCGGGTTTGCTGCCAGTGTGACCTGGATCAATATTTGTCTGAAACTCGCTAAAAAAATCAGATTTGATTAGCTTATGCCGCCATAGAGGGCTGCTCGCCGTTCTGGCTGCTGCAACGGCCATACCGGGACGCTGTGACGAGTTGAAACGTTAACGAAGATAATGAGAAAACTAGAGAACTTTCACCTGCTGGTGATGCTTATCCTGTTGGTCGCCGTCGGTCAGATGGCGCAAACCATTTATGTTCCCGTTATTGCTGACATCGCTCACGATCTGTCGGTGCGCACCGGCGCCGTGCAGCGGGTGATGGCGGCGTATTTGCTGACCTACGGTTTCTCCCAGCTGATTTACGGGCCGATATCGGATCGTATCGGGCGTCGTCCGGTGATCCTGACCGGCATGATGATCTTCCTGGTGGGGGCGCTGGGCGCGCTGCTGTCCACCAACCTGACGATGCTGGTCGCCGCCAGCGCCATCCAGGGCATGGGCACCGGCGTGGCGGGCGTGATGGCGCGCACCATGCCGCGCGATCTGTATGCCGGCACCGCGCTGCGCTATGCCAACAGCCTGCTGAATATGGGGATTTTGGTCAGCCCGCTGTTGGCGCCGGTGATCGGCGGCGCGCTGGCGATGGTGTTCGGCTGGCGAGCCTGTTACGCCTTCCTGCTGGCGCTGTGCGCCTGCGTCGCCTTCGCGATGTTCCGCTGGCTGCCGGAGACCCGTCCGGTCCAGACAGAAAAACGCCGCATGCTGGCCAGTTTCCGCCAGCTGCTGAGCGACAGCACCTTCAGTTGCTATCTGGTGATGCTGATCGGCGCGCTGGCGGGGATTGCGGTATTTGAAGCCAGCTGCGGCGTGTTGATGGGCGGTGTGTTGGGGCTGAGCGGCCTGACCGTCAGCATCCTGTTCATTCTGCCGATCCCGGCGGCGTTTTTCGGCGCCTGGTACGCCGGGCGCGACGGCAAGACCTTCCATACGCTGATGTGGCATTCGGTGCTGAGCTGTCTGCTGGCGGGAGCGATGATGTGGATCCCGGGCTGGTTCGGCGTAATGAACATCTGGACGCTGATCGTGCCGGCTGCATTGTTCTTCTTCGGCGCCGGCATGCTGTTCCCGCTGGCGACCACCGGGGCGATGGAGCCGTTCCCTTACCTGGCCGGCGCGGCGGGCGCGTTGGTGGGCGGCATGCAGAACATGGGCTCCGGTCTGGCGACCTGGCTTTCCGCCATGCTGCCGCAAACCGGGCAGTTCAGCCTCGGCTTGCTGATGTTCGCGATGGCGGTGCTGATCCTGCTGTGCTGGTGGCCGCTGTCCAACCGGATGCAGCATCAGGGACACACCGCATAACGACAGGGCGCCATTCGGCGCCCTCATACCGTTGACAAAGGGGAGAAAAAGCGTGGTTTTTCCCCCCCTTTGCGGGGATCAGCCGAAAATCAATGAATTGATTTTCCTTGTTTTCTATTTGCTGCTCTCTGCCAACCCGGCAAGGGCATGAGGTTTGTCATCAATCATCAGGGCGCCCTTCGGCGCCCTGTTTCGTTACAGCAGAAACTCGTGCAGCGCCGGGTCTTTGCGATCCAGATAGTGGGTTGAACGGATACGGCGAAGGGTGCGCGACTTGCCGCGGATCAGTAACGTTTCGGTCGTGGCCATGTTGCCCTTGCGGCTGATGCCCTCCAGCAAATCGCCCTTGGTGATGCCGGTGGCGGAGAAGATGACGTTGTCGTTGCGCGCCATCTGGTCCAGGCGCAAGACCTGACCGGTCTCGATGCCCATCTCACGGCAGCGCGCCAGCTCCTGTTCGCCGAGGCGGCGGTTCTCGGGGCTGTCGCCTTTCACTTCATGGCGTGGCAGCAAACGCGCCTGCATGTCGCCGTCCAGCGCGCGGATCACCGCGGCGGAGATCACCCCTTCCGGCGCGCCGCCGATGCCGTACATCACATCGACTTCGCTTTCCGGCATGCAGGTGAGAATGGAGGCCGCCACGTCGCCGTCAGGAATGGCGAACACCCGCACGCCCAACTGCTGCATCTGCGCGATGACGCCGTCGTGGCGCGGTTTGGCCAACACGATGACCGTCAGCTGTGACAAGGGTTTGTCCAGCCGCGCGGCGACGTTCCGCAGGTTCTCCGCCAGCGGCAGATTGAGATCGATGGCGCCGCGCGCCGCCGGGCCGACCACCAGCTTCTCCATGTACATGTCCGGCGCGTGCAGGAAGGTGCCGCGATCGCCCACCGCCAAGACCGCCAGCGCGTTGGACTGGCCCATGGCGGTCATGCGGGTGCCTTCGATCGGATCGACCGCGATGTCGACCGCGTCGCCCTGGCCGCTGCCGACCTGCTCGCCGATATACAGCATCGGCGCTTCGTCGATCTCGCCTTCGCCAATCACGATGCGGCCATCGATATCCACCTTGTTGAGCATGATGCGCATGGCGTGGACCGCCGCGCCGTCGGCTGCGTTCTTGTCGCCGCGTCCCAGCCATTTGTAGGCCGCCAGCGCGGCGGCTTCGGTAACGCGGGAAAATTCGATGGCTAATTCACGTTTCATGGCAAACCTGTCTGTGAGAAAGGGAAGAAAATATCGGCAAAGTCTATCACAGCGCGGCGGCGGCGGGGCGGGGCAAAAAAAAAGCGCCGCCCGCAGGCAGCGCAATTTGGGGGTAACGGCAAGGCTGGGTTTAATCGTGATCTTCCCACGCCTGCGCGCGAGCCACCGCTTTTTTCCAGCCGCTGTAGCGGTAGTTGCGTTCGGTGGTTTCGATGCTTGGACGGAATTCACGCTCAATCACCGCTTTGCTCTTCACTTCATCCAGATCGTTCCAGTAGCCGATGGCCAGGCCCGCCAAGAACGCGGCGCCCAACGCCGTCGATTCACGCACTTCAGGGCGCTCTACGCGGGTGCCGAGGATATCGGACTGGAACTGCATCAGGAAGTTGTTGGCGACCGCGCCGCCGTCCACGCGCAGCGATTGCAGGCGGGTGTTGGCGTCGGCCTGCATGGCGTCCAGCACGTCGCGAGTCTGGAAGGCGATGGATTCCAGCGTGGCGCGGATGATGTGGTTGCTGTTGGCACCGCGGGTCAGGCCGAAGATGGCGCCGCGGGCATACGGATCCCAGTAGGGCGCGCCCAGGCCGGTGAAGGCCGGCACCACATAGACGCCGTTGCTGTCTTTCACCTTGGTGGCGAAATATTCGGAGTCGGCGGCGTCGCTGATCAGTTTCAGCTCGTCGCGCAGCCACTGGATAGACGCACCGCCGATGAACACCGCGCCTTCCAGCGCATAGTTCACTTCGCCGCGCGGGCCGCAGGCGATGGTGGTCAGCAAACCGTTTTTCGAGCGCACCGCTTCTTTGCCGGTGTTCATCAGCAGGAAGCAGCCGGTGCCGTAGGTGTTCTTCGCCATGCCCGGTTGAACGCACAGCTGGCCGTACAATGCCGCTTGCTGGTCGCCGGCGATACCGGCGATAGGAATACGCGTGCCGCCCTTGCCGCCGATGTTGGTCTGGCCGTATACCTCGGAGGAAGGACGGACTTTCGGCAGCATGGCGCGCGGAATGTCCAGCACTTCCAGCATGCGTTCGTCCCAGTCCAGCTCGTGGATGTTGAACATCATGGTGCGTGAGGCGTTGGTGTAATCGGTGACGTGTACGCGCCCCTGGGTCATCTTCCACACCAGCCAGGTATCGACGGTGCCGAACAACAGTTCGCCGCGTTTGGCGCGCTCGCGGGCGCCTTCGACGTTGTCCAGGATCCATTTCACCTTGGTGCCGGAGAAGTAGGGGTCAACCACCAGGCCGGTGTTGTGACGGATGTACTCTTCCAGGCCGTCGCGCTTGAGCTTCTCGCAGATGTCGGCGGTGCGGCGGCACTGCCAGACGATGGCGTTGTAGACAGGCTTGCCGGTCTCTTTTTCCCAGACGATGGTGGTTTCGCGCTGGTTAGTGATACCGATGCCGGCGATCTGATCGGAATTGATGTCGGCCTTCGCCAGCACTTCTACCAGCGTCGAGCTTTGCGACGCCCAGATCTCCATCGGGTCGTGCTCAACCCAGCCGGCCTTTGGATAGATCTGCGGGAATTCGCGTTGCGATACCGCAACGATGTTGGCGTCGTGATCGAGCACGACGGCGCGTGAGCTGGTGGTCCCTTGGTCGAGTGCGACAATGTATTTTTTTCTACAGTCATGGTAATTATCCTGCTGTTGTTAACCGTTTAAAACTGCACCCATCACGCTTTACGCTGCTGGGTCTTGGCGTCGGGCTCTTCTTCCGTCACGCAGACGTCGCACGGCAGGTGGCGGCCAATCAGCGCGCGGTAACCGAAAGCGCCCAGGCCACAGCCGACGATAGGGGCGAAGATCGGCACCAGGAAGTACGGGATGTCGCGCGCGCCGGTGAAGGCGACTTTGCCCCAGCCGGCCAGGTAGGCGAACAGTTTCGGCCCGAAGTCACGCGCCGGGTTCAACGCAAAGCCGGTCAATGGTCCCATGGAGGCGCCGATCACGGCAATCAGAATACCGATCAGCAGCGGCGCCAGCGGGCCGCGCGGAATGCCGTTGCCGTCGTCGGTCAGCGCCAGGATCAGGCACATCAGGATCGCAGCGATCACCATTTCTACCAGGAAGGCCTGGCCGACGGAGATGTGCGCGTTAGGGTAAGTCGAGAAGATGCCGGCCAGTTCAAGGCTTTCGTTGCTGCCGCGCACCATATGGTGAGCCGCTTCGAAGTCGAAGAACAGGTTGTAGTACAGCCCGTAGACCAGGGCGGCGGCGCAGAAGGCGCCGGCGATCTGCGCAATGATGTAAGGTACCACTTTGCGCCCGTCGAAGCAGGCGAACAGCCACAGGGCGAGGGTGACCGCCGGGTTGAGATGCGCGCCGGAAATGGCGGCGGTCAGATAGATGGCCATGGCGACGCCGAGGCCCCAAATGATGCTGATTTCCCACTGGCCGAAGCTGGCGCCCGCCAGTTTCAGTGCGGCAACGCAGCCTACGCCAAAGAAGATCAGCAGCGCCGTGCCGAGGAACTCGGCGATGCACTGGCCTTTTAATGTCGGACTGGTGGTTTGGCTCATAATGTTGGTGTCCTGCAAAACGGCGGTTGTTGGTTTATAGGCTCAGCCAGGTATACATCTGACCTATGGGCACAGTTTTTTTCATCTCGTCCAATTATTGAATGAGGACGTGATGTAAATTTATCGTTAACGAACATAAACGAGAAATAGCGAAATCAAAATGTGTGTGGCGCGTCATAAAATTGAGCGATTTCGCGTCGTTCAGTGTTCTTTCTGAGCCATAAAAGTGTGATCTGACCAGTGGTTTGGCGAGGGGCATTAACAACTCGCGGCGGCGGCGGCGGGGATTTTCAGTTTTTACTGATGGCGAGGGCAGGAAAATTGCAACAGACTGCGCGATGATCCGGTATGTTGCTAGACAGGCGGAGACTGGCTACTTACAATCGTTTTTAACGAATCGAGACTGGCGCGCCTTCCGTAACGGCGCGCGTCACTGAGCGCGATGCAATATTCGCAGTAGCTGCAGCCGACGTTGCGGCCGCTACTTATAGATGTACGCCTTGCTATCATGAGGGGACTGAAGCATGTCATTTGAAGTATTTGAGAAACTGGAAGCAAAAGTACAGCAGGCGATTGATACCATCACCTTGTTGCAGATGGAAATTGAAGAGCTGAAAGACAAAAACAACTCTCTGTCGCAGGAAGTTCAGGCTGCCTCCGGCAACCACGAAGCGCTGGTGCGCGAAAACCAACAGCTGAAAGAAGAACAGCACGTATGGCAAGATCGCCTGCGCGCGCTGCTGGGCAAAATGGAAGAGGTTTGATTCCTTACGCCATGCAGCAACGAAAACGAAAAGGGCGCCTGAGGCGCCCTTTTTCATGTCCGAAAATCACTCGATGTCGAGCGGGTCTTCGGAGAGGATGATGCCGGTGTTGTCGGCATACAGGTGGTCGCCGGAGAAGAAGGTGACGCCACCGAAGTTGACGCGGATATCGCTTTCGCCCACGCCTTCGCTTACGGCACCCGCCGGGATCGCCGCCATCGCCTGAATGCCGATGTCGAGCTCTTCCAGATCGTCCACCTGGCGCACCGCGCCGTACACCACGATGCCTTCCCATTCGTTCTGGGCGGCCAGGCGCGCCAGTTCGGCGTTGATCAGCGCCCGGCGTACCGAACCGCCGCCGTCGACCAACAGCACGCGGCCGCGACCGTTTTCTTCAAGCAGATCGAATAACAGGCCGTTATCCTCAAAGCATTTCACCGTGGTGATCTGCCCGCCAAATGAAGTACGCCCGCCAAAATTGGAGAACAGAGGTTCAACAACGTTCACCTCTTCATGATAGATGTCGCAAAGTTCGGAAGTATCGTATTTCATAGGATTTTACGTCTGTTTGCCGCAGGAATGTTCAGTATATCCCTTTATTCGCCCTGTTGGCAAAATCATCAGTTTTTAACTGAGCGCCACGCCGATGGCGAACAGCAGATTGGCCAGCAACGCCGCCTTGACCATATGCTCCAGCATCGGCCGCATGCCGACCGGCGTCGGATCGCGCAGCACGCGCAGGCCGTGGCGCACCAGCAGCGGGATCGCCAGCACGAACAGCCAACCCCACAGGCTGTGGAGGTTGAACAGCGTGAACAGCGCGAAACACAGCACCGCGCCGCTGAGCAGCAGGGCGTGGTAAATGCGCGCCTTGTGCGGGCCGAGACGCACCGCCAGCGTATTCTTGCCGTTTTCGCGATCGCTTTCGATATCGCGCAGATTGTTGATGTTGAGCACCGCCGTCGCCAGCAGGCCGCAGGCGGTGGCCGGCAGCATCACGACGCTGTCGAAGGTGTGCGTCTGCAGATAGTAGGTGCCGGCCACGCTCAGCCAGCCGAAGAACACCAGCACCGAGATGTCGCCCAGCCCCAAATACCCGTAGGGTTTGTTGCCGACGGTGTAGGTGATGGCCGCCACGATAGACAGCCCGCCCAGCACCAGGAAGCCCACCACGTCGCTGGGTTGCTCGCAGGCGACGGCGATCAGCGAACAGCCGGCGATGGCGATCAGCACTACCGTCACCACCAGCGCCCGTTTCATCTGCGCCTGGGTGATCATGCCCTTTTGCATGCCGCGCAACGGCCCGATGCGATCTTCTTTGTCGCTGCCTTTGACCGCATCGCCGTAGTCATTCGCCAGGTTGGAGAGGATCTGCAGCAGACCGGCGGTAACCAGCGCCAGCAGCGCCACTTCAGGTTTCAGGCTGCCGTGCCAGGCGGCGATCGCCGAGCCGACCACGATGGAGGCAAAGGCCAACGGCAGGGTGCGGGGGCGTAGACTTTCGAGCCAGGCGGAAATCGGGGTGGTGGAGGTTGATGAGCTCATGTTTCGCTTCTGTCAGTAAGTTGCGGTGTCCGTTAGAAATAATTGTGGGAGGCAATGCCTCCCACACAGATGACTGACAAGACAATGATTGAGCGATTATAGGATAAAACGACTCAAATCTTCATCCGCCACCAGTTCATCCAGATGACTGCGCACGTAATCCGCATCAATTGTAATGGATTGGCCATTAATTTCACTCGCATCGTAGGAAATATCTTCCATCAGACGCTCCAGCACGGTGTGCAGACGACGCGCGCCGATGTTCTCGGTGCTTTCGTTGACCTGCCACGCGGCTTCGGCGATGCGGCGGATGCCGTCGGCGGTGAACTCGATATTGACGCCTTCGGTGCCCATCAGCGCTTTGTACTGTTCGGTCAGCGACGCGCTCGGCTCGGTCAGGATGCGCTCGAAGTCTTCGGTGGTCAGCGCCTGCAGCTCAACGCGGATCGGCAGACGGCCCTGCAGTTCCGGGATCAGATCCGACGGATTGGCGGTCTGGAACGCGCCGGAAGCGATGAACAGAATGTGGTCGGTTTTCACCATGCCGTGCTTGGTGGACACGGTGCACCCTTCCACCAGCGGCAGCAGATCGCGCTGCACGCCTTCGCGGGAAACGTCCGGGCCGGAGCTTTGGCCGCCGCGCTTACAGATTTTGTCGATCTCATCGATAAACACGATGCCGTGCTGCTCAACCGCTTCGATCGCCTGCTCTTTCAGCTCTTCCGGGTTCACCAGCTTGGCGGCTTCTTCTTCCACCAGCAGCTTGAAGGCTTCTTTGATCTTCAGCTTGCGCGGTTTTTGCTTTTGGCCGCCGAGGTTCTGGAACATCGACTGCAGCTGGTTGGTCATCTCCTCCATGCCCGGAGGCGCCATGATTTCCACGCCCATCGGCGCGGCGGCCAGATCGATTTCGATCTCTTTGTCATCCAGCTGGCCTTCGCGCAGTTTCTTGCGGAATGCCTGGCGGGCGGCGGACGGTTCCTGGCCTTCTTCCGGCTGGCCCCAGTTGTTTTTGGCCGGCGGGATCAGCACGTCGAGAATGCGCTCTTCGGCCAACTCTTCGGCACGGGTGCGATTTTTCTCGATCGACTGCATGCGCACCATTTTGATGGCGGCATCGGTCAGATCGCGGATGATGGAGTCCACTTCTTTGCCCACATAGCCCACTTCGGTGAACTTGGTGGCTTCAACCTTGATGAACGGCGCGTTGGCCAGCTTCGCCAGACGGCGGGCGATTTCGGTTTTACCGACGCCGGTCGGGCCGATCATCAGAATGTTTTTCGGGGTCACTTCGTGACGCAGCATCTCGTTGAGCTGCATCCGGCGCCAGCGGTTGCGCAGGGCAATGGCGACAGCGCGTTTGGCCTTGTTTTGGCCAATGATATAGCTGTCCAGTTCGCTGACGATCTCGCGCGGGGTCATTTCAGACATGGTATTCGATCCTTACGCTTTGGAAGGCAATTCTTCAATGGTGTGGAAATGGTTGGTGTAAATACAGATGTCGCCGGCGATGTTGAGGGATTTCTCAACGATGTCGCGGGCGCTCAGCTCGGTATTTTCCAACATGGCGCGGGCGGCGGCCTGGGCGTACGGGCCGCCGGAGCCGATGGCGATCAGATCGTTTTCCGGCTGCACCACATCGCCGTTGCCGGTGATGATCAGCGAGGCGGTTTCATCGGCGACCGCCAGCAGCGCTTCGAGCTTGCGCAGCATGCGGTCGGTGCGCCAGTCTTTCGCCAGCTCGACGGCGGCTTTCACCAGGTGGCCCTGATGCATTTCCAGTTTGCGTTCAAACAGTTCAAACAGCGTGAAGGCGTCAGCGGTGCCACCGGCGAAACCGGCGATCACTTTGTCGTTATACAGGCGACGCACTTTCTTGACGTTCCCCTTCATCACCGTATTACCCAGGGTTGCCTGGCCATCACCACCGATGACGACCTGGCCGTTGCGGCGTACGCTTACAATTGTTGTCACGAGCAGACCCTCGTTAAAGACGGAAAGAAGTCCCCGCAGCGCCTGCTTTCGCAGACGCTACGAGGCATATTGAGAGTATAGATGGGGGGGATTGACGCTTTTCAACCCCCAACGGAGAGGGGAATGCAACTCGACATGCCGACGCCCTTCAGGCGCGAAAGGGTTTTGTCCGCTGCGGCGCGGCTGCTGTAGGGGCCGAGCACCACGCGATTCCAACCGCCACCGGCGGTGATGCGGCTCTCGATGCCCTCGAACGCCAGGCGCGCACGCACGGATTCAGCCTGATCGGTGGCGCGGAACGAACCGCATTGCACCATCCACTTCTGTTTCGATTCCGGTTTGGTGTCCTGCTTGGTCGTTTCCTGTTTCACTTCCGGTTTGGGCTCCGGCTTCGGTTGCGGCTTCGGCTCAGGCTGTTTCACCTGCGCCGGCGGCGGGGTGACTTGCTTCGGCTGCTGGTGCTGCTGCACCGGCGCGGTGGTGGCCCCGTTGTTGAACGGGTTGCGCGGCGCCTGAGTGACCTGCTGCTGTTGCTGTACCGGCTGCTGCTGCATTTGCGGTTGTTGCATCTGCTGCTGGCGGTTGCCGCGCGCGTTGGCCTGGCCCGGATCGTTATACGGCACTTCATTCAGCTGCGTCGGGCGCTGTTGCATGTCGGCCTGCATCTGCTCCAGCAGTTGCCGTTGTTCGGCGGTCAGCTGAGTTTTGGAATTGAGCTCGCCGCCGGCCGTCGGTTCGGTCGGGGTTTGCACGCCGATCTGTCGGTTTTCCAGCTCTTTGATATAGCGCCAGCGCTCTTCCGGCTTCGGCGGCAGGCCGTTGCCTGGGCGAGTGGTGTGCGCAGGCAACAACGGCGCGTCTTCCGGCTTGTTGTGCGTAATGAAATAGAGGCCACCGACAAAGACAACCAGCAACGCGACGGCTAACGCCAGCACGGTTTTGGAAACCTTCGGAGAACTGCGTTTTTTACGGCTGGGGGTTTTGCGCTTAGCTCCTGCTGCGCGCCCACGGCTTACATAGTCTTTTTGTGCCACTATTATTCCGCTGTGTCCTGATGAGAGGATAAGTCCGTCATGTTACTGAACCCTAAAATATTTGACTAGCGTTTCGGAGCAGCGGTGCTGCCTCTGATAATCAATTCACTGTCCAAGAGTCGGGAGCCGCTGGCCACCGTCTGGCCGTTCAACTGCTCCAACAGCAACAACATCGCCTGCTGGCCGATCTGGAAGCGCGGCTGCGCCACCGTGGTCAGCGGCGGATCGCAATACTGCGCCAGCTTGAGGTCGTCAAAGCCGACGATCGACAGATCCTGCGGTACCCGCAGCCCCATTTTCTTCGCCTGGGACAGCACGCCGATCGCCATGACATCGCTGTGGCAGAACACCGCCGTCGGCGGTTTCGGCTGAGCCATCAACTGGGTCAGCGCTTGCGCGCCGGCTTCGTAGGTAAAATCACCCCGGGTAATATAGCTGCTTTCGACGGTAATGCCATTACGGCGTAGCGCTTGAACATAACCTTGCAGCCGATAATGGCTCAGCGGCATCTGTTCCGGCCCGGCGACGCAGGCGATCTGCCGGTGGCCCAATTGATGCAAATAATGCACGGCTTCAAAGGCGGCGGTCAGGTTGTCGATATGTACCGTCGGCAGTTCCAGCTCGGGCGCGAACTCATTGGCCATCACCATCGGCGGCAGGTTGCGCTGCTCTTCCTTGCTGGCGTCGAACGGTAGATTAGAGCCCAGCAGCAGCATGCCGTCGATCTGTTTGGTGATGATCAGATTGACGAAGGTGCGTTCTTGCTGATTCTGCTGCGCGCAGTCGCCGATCAGCACCAGATAACCTTGTTGGGCGGCGGTCTGTTCGATCCCCTGGATCACATCCGCGAAAAACGGATCGCAGATGTCGGGCACGATCACCAGGATGGTGCGAGATTCGTTGCGTTTGATATTGCGTGACAGAGCATGAGGAGAATAACCCACGGCCAGCACGGCCTGTTCCACTTTCTGACGCGTTGGCGTTGACACCTTTTCCGGATTCATCAGCGCACGCGATACGGTAGCCGTTGAAACGCCCGCCATTTCGGCGACGTCTTTCATGGTCGCCATGGATAACTCTTTCTTGTGTTCCAACGCCTTTCTCCTTGCGTCAGCCCCATGCCGACGCCACTACTGCTGTTTGCTCACAATGTCCGGCATGCGGTGGCGGGATTGTTGTCATTGAGCGCCACTCGCGTTCGAGCACTCCGTCGCGCTGCGATGTGGCGACAAAATTTGCCCTCGCAGACATTCTAAACAGAATACGCCCCGCCTTTGTTACCTAATTTGCATAAAAAATGTGACCTGAGAAGGTTTTTTAGCGTTCGCTCGCAATTTAAAGGGTAAACGTTTGCATGACGGCAGCTAAATCGGACTTTTCCGGGATCAGCTGTCGATCGGATCGACATCCAGCGTCCATTTCACCTTGCGCGTTTGCGGCAGGGTGCCGATCAGCGGCAGCGAGCTTTTCATCAGCTGTTGCAGGACGCGCCGTGTCGGATGCTGCAGCAGCAGCTGCCAGCGGAAACGGCCGCCGCGTTTGGACTGCAGCGCCGGCACCGGGCCCATCACCCACAGCGAGTCGTCCTTAAGCGGACTGGCTTCCAACAGATTGCGCAGCTGCTGCAGGAACAGCGGGGCCTGTTGGTTATCGTGATCTTCGGCGCGCACGATGATGTGGCTGGTGTAGGGCGGCAGAAACACGCTGTTGCGCTCCGCCAGCGTCTGTTTGGCGAAGGCGTCGTAACCTTGTTGCAGCAGCACCTGCAATAACGGGTGCTCCGGGTGGTGGGTTTGCAGCAGCACTTCACCCTGTTTGCCCGCTCGCCCCGCGCGCCCGGAGACCTGGGTATAGAGCTGAGCAAAACGCTCGGCGGAGCGGAAGTCGGCGGAGAACAGCGCGCCGTCCACGTCCAGCAACGCCACCAGCGTGACGTCGGGAAAATGGTGGCCCTTGGCCAGCATTTGCGTGCCGATCAGAATGCGCGCTTCGCCGCGATGAATATCCGCCAGGTGCTGCTCCAGCGACCCTTTGCGGCTGGTGGTGTCGCGATCGATGCGGGTGATCGGCGTGTCGGGGAACAGCGGCGCCAGCTCATGTTCCAGCTGTTCGGTGCCGACGCCGACCGATACCAGGTGGGTGGAGCCGCACTGCGGGCATTGGTGCGGCACCGGTCGTTGGCTGTCGCAGTGGTGACAGCGCAGCTGGCGCTGATGCTGGTGGAAGGTGTAATAGTGATCGCAGCGCTGGCACTCGGCGATCCAGCCGCACTCGTGGCACAGCAGCGCCGGGGCGTAACCGCGGCGGTTGAGGAACAGCATCACCTGATTGCCGGCTTTTAAATGGTGCTGCATGCTTTTCAAAAGCGGCTGCGACAGGCCGACCTTCAGCGGCAACCCTTTCAGATCGATCAGGTGCTGCGCCGCCGGTTTGGCGTTGCCTGCGCGCTGGGTGAGCTTCAACTGGCGATATTTGCCCAGCTGCACGTTGTGCAGCGTTTCCAGTGCCGGCGTGGCGGAGCCCATCACCATCGGGATATCTTCTTCCCGGGCGCGGAACACCGCCAGATCGCGGGCGTGGTAGCGCCAGCCTTCCTGCTGTTTATAAGAGCTGTCGTGCTCTTCGTCGATGATGATAACGCCCAGTTGCCGGAACGGCGTGAACAGCGCCGAGCGGGTGCCGATGACGATCGCGGCTTCGCCGCTGCGCGCGCGCAACCAAACCGCCAGCCGTTCGCTGTCGTTCAGCCCGGAGTGCAGCACGTCCACCGGCGCGTTGAAGCGCTCGCGAAAGCGGGCGATGGTTTGCGGCGTCAGGCCGATTTCCGGCACCAGCACCAGCGCCTGCCGGCCTTTGGCCAACACGTTTTCCAGCACGCTGAGATACACCTCGGTCTTGCCGGAGCCGGTGACCCCGGCCAGCAGCCAGGCGGCAAACTGCTCATCTTCGCTTCGGATCGCCCCGACGGCGGTGGCCTGTTCGGTATTCAGCCGCAGCCGCTCGCCGAGCACCGCAAAGTTGGGGCGCCAGTCCTGCGTGGCCGCGACCTGAGCGCGCAGATCGATCAGCCCTTTGGCGCGCAGCGCCTGCAGGGCGCTTTCCGTCAGCTCAAGCTGGCTGACTTGATGGCGATAGACCGGGCGTTGCAACAGCGCCGCCAGCGCCTGCTGCTGTTTCGGCGCGCGTTTCAGGCTTTCGGGCGGCGTGGCGCGCCCCTCTTCGGTGGCGAACCACTGCCACAGCGGCGCGGCCTCGGCCGGTTTGCCTTGGCGCAGCAGGATCGGCAGCGCGTGGAACAGCACTTCGCCGATGGGATAGTGGTAGTAATCGCTGGCCCAGCGCAGGATGCGCCACAGGCTGGGGGAGAACAGCGATTCCGTGTCGATCACGCTGTCGATCGGTTTGAGCTTGTCCAACGGCAGTTCGCTGGTGTCGCTGCAGCCGGTGACGATGCCGATTGCATGCTGCCTGCCCCAGGGCACGCCCACGCGCGCGCCGGCCACCGGCTGCATGCCGGGCGGCAGCAGATAGTCGAAGGTGCGGGCGAGGGGGACCGGCAAAGCAACGTGTACGACGGGCATGATCTCATCCAAATTGAAAAAAAGTGGGCATCAGTTTACACGGCGCATCGGCAAATGTACGGTTCCGATTGCGCGCCCCGACTAATGCTGTATAATTTGCCGCCTTTGGTATAATTCGATACCAAAATTCTATTATCAACCACGTGTGGTGTCTGGCGAAACAGGGCTGGATAGCGACACGGCCTTAACTGAGGTTTCCCATGAAACAAGGTATCCACCCAAAATACGAAGAAGTTACTGCTAACTGCTCTTGCGGTAACGTGATGAAGATCCGCTCCACCGTGGGCCACGATCTGAACCTGGACGTTTGTGGCGCATGCCACCCGTTCTACACTGGCAAGCAGCGTGATGTTGCTACCGGTGGCCGCGTTGACCGCTTCAACAAGCGTTTCAGCGTACCAGGCGCTAAGAAATAAGATTTCTTATCGACCGATGAAAAAGGCGCCCTGGGCGCCTTTTTTCTTTTCTGCCGCCGGCGTTCGCCGGGCGGTTCTCAATATTCCCAGGTATCGGGATCGACACCCAGTTCGCGCATCAACGCTTTTGCGGCTTCCGGGATTTCATCGCTGCGCTCTTTACGCAGGTCTTCATCGTTCGGCAGCGGCTGGCCGGTAAAGGCATGCAGAAACGCTTCGCACAGAAGTTCGCTGTTGGTGGCGTGGCGCAGGTTGTTCACCTGGCGACGGGTCCGTTCGTCGGTGAGGATTTTCAGGACCTTCAGCGGAATGGATACCGTGATCTTTTTGACTTGCTCGCTTTTTTTACCGTGTTCAGCGTAAGGGCTGACATACTCGCCGTTCCACTCAGCCATGGGACACCTTAACTTTGTCAGAAAAATTACAAAATTCTAAAAACCGGCCAATTATGCCCGATCTTCACTGTTCTCACTAAATAAATGTCAATTTTACGCGACCAGGGTCACTGAATGCCCCGCTTCGGCCAGGCATTGCCGCTTAACATCTTATCGTCATGTCATATCGGCATAATTTTAGCGGGTATTGTGTCATTGCTCAATCTATACGCAAAGAAGTTTAGATGTCCAGATGTATTGACGTCTATCAATCCTGCGATTACTCTTTAGGCCTCATTCACCGAACCGAGAGCCGAGCGAGCCCATGACGCGTAAACCAGCCACGATTGCCGTACGCAGCGGCCTGAACGACGACGAACAGTACGGCTGCGTTGTCCCGCCGATTCATCTGTCCAGCACCTATAACTTTACCGACTTCAATCAACCCCGAGCTCATGACTACTCGCGCCGCGGCAACCCGACGCGCGACGTGGTGCAGCGCGCGTTGGCGGAGCTGGAAGGCGGCGCCGGCGCGGTGATGACCGGCAGCGGGATGTCGGCGATCCATCTGGTGACCACCGTACTGCTGAAGCCCGGTGATCTGCTGGTGGCGCCGCACGACTGTTACGGCGGCAGCTATCGGTTATTCGACAGCCTGAGCAAGCGCGGCGCTTATCGCGTGCTGTTCGTCGATCAAGGCAATGAGGCCGCCCTGCAACAGGCGCTGGCGCAAAAGCCGAAGCTGGTGTTGATAGAAAGCCCCAGCAATCCGCTGCTGCGGGTGGTGGACATCGCGGCGATCTGCGCTGCCGCGCACGCGGCGGGCGCGTTGACGGTGGTGGACAACACGTTCCTCAGCCCGGCCCTGCAACAGCCGATCGAACTCGGTGCCGATCTGGTGGTCCATTCTTGCACCAAATACCTGAACGGGCATTCGGACGTGGTGGCCGGCGCGGTGATCGCCAAAGATCCTGAGCTGGCGGTCGAGCTGGCCTGGTGGGCGAACAACATCGGCGTGACCGGCGGCGCGTTCGACAGCTATTTGTTGCTGCGCGGCATGCGCACGTTGTCGCCACGCATCAAGGCGGCGCAACAAAACGCTGAAGCGATTGTTGACTATTTACAGCAGCAACCGCTGGTGAAAAAGCTGTATCATCCCTCCCTGCCGGAGAATCCGGGGCATGAGATCGCCCGTCGTCAGCAGCGCGGTTTCGGCGCGATGCTGAGTTTTGAACTGGACGGCGATGAAGCGGTGCTGCGCCGTTTTCTCTCTGCCCTTGAGCTGTTTACTCTGGCAGAATCGTTGGGCGGCGTAGAAAGCCTGATCTCGCATGCAGCGACCATGACTCACGCCGGCATGGCGGCGGAGGCGCGGGCAGCGGCCGGCATCTCCGAGAGCCTGCTGCGCATTTCCGTGGGTATTGAAGACAGTGAAGATTTGATTGCCGATCTGGAACGCGCTTTCCAGGCGGCGGCAACGAGGTAAGCATGAATGCAATTGCTGTAGCAGGGCCGGTGAGCGGGCGTCAACTGCACAAGTTTGGCGGCAGCAGTCTGGCGGATGTGAAGTGTTATCTGCGTGTGGCCGGGATTATGGCGGAATACAGCCAGCCGGGCGACATGATGGTGGTATCGGCCGCCGGCAGTACCACCAACCAGTTGATCAACTGGCTGAAGCTCAGCCAGAGCGATCGCCTGTCTGCGCACCAGGTGCAGCAGACGTTGCGTCGTTATCACAGCGATCTTATCAGCGGCCTGTTGCCGCCGGAAAGCGCCGAGCCGCTGATCGCCGAGTTCATTCAGGATCTGGAACGCCTGGCGGCGCTGCTGGACGGCAATGTCGACGAGGTGTGCTACGCCGAAGTGGTCGGGCACGGCGAGATTTGGTCGGCGCGCCTGATGGCGGCGGTGCTCAACCACCTGGACATGCAGGCGGCCTGGCTGGATGCGCGTGACTTCCTGCGCGCCGAGCGCGCCGCACAGCCGCAGGTGGATGAAGGCCGTTCTTACCCGCTGTTGCAACAATTGATGGCCCAACACCCGGGTAAACGCCTGGTGGTGACCGGGTTCATTTCGCGCAACGACGCCGGGGAAACCGTGCTGTTGGGGCGTAACGGCAGCGACTACTCCGCCACTCAGGTCGGCGCGCTGGCCGGCGCTGCGCGCGTCACCATCTGGAGCGACGTGGCCGGGGTTTACAGCGCCGATCCGCGCAAGGTGAAAGACGCCTGCCTGCTGCCGCTGCTGCGTCTGGACGAAGCCAGCGAGCTGGCGCGTCTGGCTGCGCCGGTGTTGCACACCCGTACCCTGCAGCCGGTCTCCGGTAGCGATATCGATCTTCAGCTGCGCTGCAGCTATCAGCCGGAGCAGGGCTCGACGCGCATTGAGCGCGTATTGGCTTCCGGCACCGGCGCCAAGATTGTCACCAGCCACGACGATGTGTGCCTGATTGAACTGCATGTTGCCGCTCAGCATGACTTCAAACTGGCGCAGAAAGAGTTGGATCTGGTGCTCAAGCGCGCGCAGATCAAACCGCTGGCGGTGGGCATCCACCCAGACCGCAACCTGGTGCAGCTGTGCTACACCTCCGAGGTGGTCAACAGCGCGCTGGCGACGCTGCAGGCCGGGGTGCTGCCAGGCGAGCTACGCCTGCGCGAAGGGTTGGCGCTGGTGGCGATGGTCGGCGCCGGGGTGTGCAAGAACCCGCTGCACAGCCACCGTTTCTATCAGCAGCTGAAAGATCAGCCGGTCGAGTTTATCTGGCAGGCGGAAGATGGCATCAGCCTGGTGGCGGTATTGCGCCAGGGGCCGACCGCGCTGCTGATCCAGGGGCTGCACCAAAGCCTGTTCCGCGCCGAGAAGCGCATCGGTCTGGTGCTGTTCGGCAAGGGCAATATCGGGTCGCGCTGGCTGGAGCTGTTCGCCCGTGAGCAGACCAATATCTCCGCGCGCAGCGGCTTCGAATTTATCCTGGCGGGGGTGGTGGACAGCCGCCGCAGCCTGCTGAACTATGACGGGCTGGACGCCAGCCGCGCGCTGGCATTCTTTGAGGACGAAGCGCAGGAGCTGGATGAAGAATCGCTGTTCCTGTGGATGCGCGCGCACCCGTTCGACGATCTGGTGGTGCTCGACGTGACCGCCAGCGAAGAGCTGGCCGGGCAGTATCTGGATTTCGCCAGCTACGGTTTCCACGTGATCAGCGCCAACAAGTTGGCTGGAGCCTCGTGCAGCGACAGCTATCGCCAAATACGCGACGCCTTCGCCAAAACCGGCCGCCACTGGCTGTATAACGCCACCGTCGGCGCCGGCCTGCCGGTCAACCACACGGTGCGCGATCTGCGCGACAGCGGCGACAGCATTCTGGCGATCAGCGGCATCTTCTCCGGCACGCTCTCCTGGCTGTTCCTGCAGTATGACGGCACGGTGCCGTTCACCGAGCTGGTGGATCAGGCCTGGCAGCAGGGGCTGACCGAACCGGATCCGCGGGTCGATCTCTCCGGCCAGGACGTGATGCGCAAGCTGGTGATCCTGGCGCGCGAGGCGGGCTACGACATCGAACCGAACCAGGTGCGGGTCGAGTCGCTGGTGCCGGCGGGGTGCGAGCTGGGCTCCGTCGATCAGTTCTTCGAGAACGGTGAGGCGCTGAATCAGCAGATGCAACAGCGCTTTGAGGCCGCCAGCGAAATGGGCCTGGTGCTGCGCCATGTGGCGCGTTTCGACGCCAACGGCAAGGCGCGGGTCGGCGTGGAGGCGGTGCGCCCTGAGCATCCTCTGGCCTCGCTGTTGCCGTGCGACAACGTGTTTGCCATCGAAAGCCGTTGGTATCGCGATAATCCGCTGGTGATCCGCGGGCCGGGCGCCGGCCGCGATGTGACCGCCGGCGCGATCCAGTCAGACCTTAACCGATTGGCGCAGCTGCTTTAATCCTCTGCGGGCGCGGGCTCACCGCGCCCCTTGGCTTTTCCTGCCATACTTATCTTTGCCGCGATCATGAAATTCCCTCGTTGAGCGGGTGAGGATTAATCATCTTATTCCCCTCATTTTCCTGTTGACTCTTTAGCCAACATGCGGCATTTTCTATCTAGACGTCTAAACGTATAGACGCTCATCAAGATGAAATAAAAACAGTGATCGATAAGAGGTGAGCAGGGTATGAGTTTTTTCCACGCAAACCAGCGGGAAGCGCTGAATCAGAGTCTGGCGGAGTTGAACGGCCAGATTAACGTATCATTCGAGTTCTTCCCGCCACGCACCAGCGAGATGGAAGAGACCCTGTGGCAGTCGATCGATCGTCTGAGCATTCTCAAACCTAAATTCGTTTCCGTCACCTACGGCGCCAACTCCGGCGAGCGCGATCGCACCCACAGCATCATCAAAGGGATCAAGGAACGCACCGGCCTGGAGGCGGCGCCGCACCTGACCTGCATCGATGCCAGCCCGGCGCAGCTGCGCGACATCGCGACCGATTACTGGAACAGCGGCATCCGCCATATCGTGGCGCTGCGCGGCGATCTGCCGCCGGGCGGCGGCAAGCCGGAAATGTACGCGACCGATCTGGTGGCGCTGCTGAAAGACGTGGGTGACTTCGACATTTCCGTCGCCGCTTACCCGGAAGTGCACCCGGAGGCGAAGAGCGCCCAGGCCGATTTGATTAACCTGAAACGCAAGATCGATGCCGGCGCCAGTCGCGCGATTACCCAGTTCTTCTTCGACGTTGAGAGCTACCTGCGCTTTCGCGACCGCTGCGTCGCCGCCGGTATCGACGTGGAAATCGTGCCGGGCATTCTGCCGGTGTCCAACTTCAAGCAGCTGCAGCGCTTCGCCACCATGACCAACGTGCGGGTGCCAAGCTGGATGACCAGCATGTTCGAAGGGCTGGACGACGATGCGGAGACCCGCAAAATGGTCGGCGCCAACATCGCCATGGACATGGTGAAGATCCTGAGCCGCGAAGGGGTGAAAGATTTCCACTTCTATACGCTGAACCGCGCCGAGATGAGCTACGCCATCTGCCACACGCTGGGCGTGCGACCAGTGGCCGCCGCCTGACGGGCTTGCTCCATTGAAAAGGGCGCCGCTTTACCGCGGCGCCCTTTTTTTGTGGGGGAGACATAAAAAAAACGGCCCCGGTAAACGGGGCCGTGATGAGGCTCACTAGCCGGTGTTGCGCATCCCGGCGGCGACGCCGGCGATGGTAACCATCAGCGCCTGCTCCACGCGGGCGTCCGGCTGTTCATGCTGGCGCGAGCGGTGCAGCAATTCGGCCTGCAAGACGTTCAACGGGTCGGTATAGACGTTGCGCAGCGCGATGGATTCGGCGATCCACGGCAGGTCTTCCATCAGGTGCGCATCGTTGGCGATGGTCAGCACCACCTTGATGTCGCTTTCCAGCTGATCGCGCAGCTGTTGGCCCAGCGGCCACAGCGATTTATCCACCAGGCGCTGATCGTAGTATTCCGCCAGCCACAGGTCGGCTTTGGCGAACACCATTTCCAGCATGGCGATGCGGGTGGAGAAGAACGGCCAGTCGCGACACATCGCCTCCAGCTCCGCCTGTTTGCCGGCTTTCACCGCTTCCTGCAATCCGGCGCCGGCGCCGAGCCAGGCCGGCAGCATCAGGCGGTTCTGCGTCCAGGCGAAGATCCACGGAATGGCGCGCAGGCTCTCTACGCCGCCGTTTGGCTTGCGCTTGGCCGGGCGCGAGCCCAGCGGCAGTTTGCCCAGCTCCAGCTCCGGCGTGGCCGCGCGGAAGTAAGGCACGAAGTCCGGGTTTTCACGCACGTAGCCGCGATACATTCGGCAGGAGGTCTCGGACAGGTCGTCCATCAGCGCCCGCCATTCTTTCTTCGGTTCCGGCGGCGGCAGCAGGTTGGCCTCGAGGATCGCGCCGGCATACAGCGCCAGGCTGCTGATGGTGACTTCCGGCAGGCCGAACTTGAAGCGGATCATCTCGCCCTGTTCGGTGACGCGCAGGCCGCCCTTCAGGCTGCCCGGCGGCTGCGACAGCAGCGCCGCATGCGCCGGAGCGCCGCCGCGGCCGATGGAACCGCCGCGGCCGTGGAACAGCGTCAGCGCCACGCCGGCCTTTTCACAGGTTTTGATCAGCGCGTCCTGCGCGCGGTACTGCGCCCAGGAAGCGGCCATCACGCCGGCGTCTTTCGCCGAGTCGGAATAGCCGATCATCACCATCTGTTTGCCCTGGATGAAGCCGCGATACCAGTCGATGTTCAGCAACTGGGTCATTACGTCGTCGGCGTTGTTCAGGTCGTCGAGGGTTTCGAACAGCGGGGCGACCGGCAGCGCGAACGGGCAGCCGGCCTCTTTCAGCAGCAGGTGCACCGCCAGCACGTCGGAAGGCGTGCGCGCCATCGAAATCACATAGGCGGCGATCGAGCCCTGCGGCGCTTCGGCAATCACCCGGCAGGTTTCCAGCACTTCCTGCGTGTCGGCGCTCGGTTGCCATTTCAGCGGCACCAGCGGGCGTTTGGAGTTCAGTTCGCGGACCAGGAACGCCTGTTTATCGGCTTCCGACCAGCTTTCATAATCGCCCAGCCCCAGATAGCGGGTCAGCTCGGCGATGGCTTCGGTATGGCGGGTGCTCTCCTGACGCACGTCGATGCGCACCAGCGGCACGCCGAAGCAGCGCACGCGGCGCAGGGTATCCAGCAGTTGACCATTGGCGATGATGCCCATGCCGCAGGCCTGCAGCGACTGGTAGCAGGCATACAGCGGCTCCCACAGCTGCTCGTTGTTCACCAGCAGGTCGTGCGGTTTCAGCACGCGCTCGCCCTTCAGGCGACCTTCAAGATAAGCCTGGGAACTCATCAGCTGGCTGCGCAGCTGCTTCATGATTTCGCGGTAAGGCTCCTGCACCTCATCGCCGCCGGCGCGGGCGCGCAGCTCAGGGGTGCACTCGGTCATCGACAGCTCGGAGACCAGCACCTGGATGTCGCGGGTAAACAGGTCGCAGGCTTTCCAGCGGCTGAGCAGCAGCACATGGCGGGTAATTTCGGCGGTGACGTTCGGGTTGCCGTCGCGGTCGCCGCCCATCCAGGAGGTGAAGCGCACCGGCACCGCTTCTACCGGCAGGCTGTAATCGATGGAGTTTTCCAGCTGTTCGTTGAATTCGCGCAGGAACGCCGGCACGCCTTCCCACAGGCTGTTTTCCACGACGGCAAAGCCCCATTTGGCTTCGTCGATCGGGGAAGGGCGGTGTTTGCGAATTTCATCGGTGTGCCACGACTGGGCTACCAGCTGGCGCAGGCGGCGCATGATCTTGTTGCGCTCGTAGTCGGCCAGATCGTTGTGATCGAGCTGGCTGAGGCAGGTGTTGACCTCCACCAGCTTGTGGATCAGGGTGCGGCGGGTAATCTCCGTCGGGTGCGCCGTCAGCACCAGCTCGATGGAGAGTTGTGACACCGCGTGCTGCAGCTCTTTGTCGCTGAGCTTTTTGTCTTTGAGGCGGCTGAACAGTTGGGCCAGCGCTTCCGGGTTGCTGGCGGCCTCGCCGTTGGGCGAAATGCTGTGATACTGCTCGGCGACGTTGGTCAGGTTGAGGAACTGGCTGAAGGCGCGCGCCACCGGCAGCAGCTCGTCGTTGGACAAGTTCTGCAGGGTAGAAAGCAGCTCCTGGCGATGCGCTTCGTTGCCGGCGCGTGAGGATTTGGAAAGCTTACGGATGGTCTCAACGCGATCGAGAATATGCTCGCCCAGCGCTTCTTTGATGGTATCGCCGAGCAATTTGCCGAGCATACTGACATTACTGCGCATTGCCGAATATTGTTCGTTCATATAACCCCTGACCCAGTTCTGTATGTATGATTTTTATCTTGTAAATAAATTTCACGCGTCAGGCGCAGACCGCCTGCCTGATCCCATCGCGTTCCTGTCCAATCGTCAATTGACACTATTTTTAGCAAAAAAACATCAAAATCGGCGCATTTTCTGAAATTTAATTACGCCGCGTGGGTTATCAGCGTGGCTTATTTCGCTGCCTTCTACTTATTTTGAGTTAGGGAAAGCATAAAGCATTTTCCCTGCTAAATGTCGGGTTTATTGCCGGCAAAAGTGATTGACCAGCTGGCCCAGCAGTTTGCGCGTCGGTTCGATAAACGCGGTGTCGATGTATTCGTCCGGCTGGTGGGCCTGATCGATGGAGCCGGGGCCGAGCACCAGGGTCGGGCATACCTGTTGCACGAACGGCGCTTCGGTGCAGTAGTTGACCACCTGCGTGCGGGTGCCCAGCAGCTCTTCGATCACCGCCACCATGCGGTGGTCGGTCGGGCACTCGTAGCCCGGCACCGACGCGTGCAGCTCTTCGATGGTCAGGCGGCCCGGCCAGCGTTGGCTCACTGGCTCCAGCGCCTGATGCATCAGTTCGTTGATGTTGTCGAGCGTCATGCCGGGCAGCGGGCGGATATCCAGGTGCAGTTCGCAACAGGCGCAGATGCGGTTGGCCGCGTCGCCGCCGCTGATATGGCCGAAGTTCATGGTGGGATAAGGCACGGCGAACGCCGGATTGTTGTAGCGCTCCTGCAGGGTTTTGCGCAGCTCCATCAGGCGGCCAATGGACTCGTGCATCAGATCGATGGCGTTGACGCCGCGCGCCGGATCGCTGGAGTGGCCGGACTGACCGACGATGCGAATGGCGTTGGCCATGTGGCCCTTGTGTGCGCGCACCGGCTGCAGCGAGGTCGGCTCGCCGATGATGGCGAAATCCGGACGAATGGCGGTAGAGGCGGCGAAGTAACGCGCGCCGGCCATCGTCGTTTCTTCATCTGCGGTGGCTAAAATGTACAACGGCTTGGTCAGCTTGCTCGCGTCGATATCGCGCACCGCATCCAGAATAAAGGCGAAGAAGCCTTTCATGTCGGCGGTGCCCAGCCCGTAGAGCTTGTTGTCGTGCTCGGTCAGGGTGAAGGGATCGCGCGTCCAGCGGCCTTCGTCGTAAGGCACCGTATCGGTGTGGCCGGCCAGCAGCAGGCCGCCGCTGCCTTCGCCGATGCTGGCCAGCAGGTTGAATTTGTGGCGCGACTCCGGCACCGGCTGTACGTCGACGCGAAAGCCCAGGTCGGCAAACCATCCGGCCAACAAGTTGATTAACGCCTCATTGCTCTGATCGAGGCCGGCATCGGTGGCGCTGATTGACTTCGTTGCGATCAACGCCCGGTACAGCTCAATAAATGGAGGTAATTTCATCTTCACTGTTGACAGCCTTAGGTTAGGATAGTATCAATATTCATGCATTTATTTTGAATAAAAATACAGTAAGCCGAAGCGTAAGGGAACCCGATGCCCGGATGTTTATAAAAGCATCAACGCCTGGCTCCGTGGGTGAACGGCGCAACAACGCTGGCTAGCCCTGTTACCTGGGTCGCAAGCGACCGCACGTCAGTTTAGAAGGTGAAAGGCCACATGTTGAATACGCTGATCGTTGGTGCCAGCGGTTACGCCGGAGCGGAGCTCACGGCTTACCTGAATCGCCACCCACACATGAACATAACCGCTTTAGCGGTTTCAGCGCAAAGTGCAGATGCAGGAAAGTTGCTTTCCGATCTCCATCCCCAGTTGAAAGGCATCGTCGATCTGCCGCTGCAGCCGTTGACCGACGTCGCCAAGGCGGCGCAGGGCATCGATGTAGTGTTCCTCGCCACCGCCCATGAAGTCAGCCACGATATCGCACCGGCTTTCCTGGCGGCGGGCTGCGTGGTGTTCGATCTGTCCGGCGCCTTCCGCGTGCAGGACGCCGGTTTTTATAGCCAGTACTACGGTTTCGAGCATCAGCATGGTGCTCTGCTGGAGCAGGCGGTGTACGGCCTGGCGGAGTGGCAGAGCGACAAGATTAAACAGGCGCAGCTGATCGCGGTGCCGGGCTGTTACCCTACGGCGGCGCAGCTGGCGCTGAAACCGTTGATCGAAAAACAGCTGCTGAATCTGGATCAGTGGCCGGTGATCAACGCCACCAGCGGCGTTAGCGGCGCCGGGCGCAAGGCCAGCATGACCACCAGCTTCTGCGAAGTGAGCCTGCAGCCATACGGTATTTTCACTCACCGGCACCAGCCGGAGATCGCCGCGCACCTCGGCGTGCCGGTCATCTTTACGCCGCACCTGGGCAATTTCCCGCGCGGCATCCTTGAAACCATCACCTGCCGTCTGAAAGCCGGCGTGACCGCGCAGGACGTCGCGGCCGCCTATCATGCCGCCTATGACGACAAGCCGCTGGTGCGGCTGTACGACCAGGGCGTGCCGGCGCTGAAAGCGGTGGTGGGGCTGCCGTTCTGCGACATCGGTTTTGCGGTGCAGGGCGAGCATCTGATCGCCGTGGCGGTGGAAGACAATCTGCTGAAAGGCGCGGCGGCGCAGGCGGTGCAATGCCTGAATATCCGTTTCGGCTTCCCGGAAACCCAATCACTCCTTTAAACCAGCGTGAGTAAACAGCAATGAACCCGTTAATTATCAAGTTAGGTGGCGTGTTATTAGACAGTGAAGAAGCGCTGGAGCGTCTGTTTACCGCGTTGGACAGCTATCGGCAGCAGCACCAGCGCCCGCTGGTGATCGTGCACGGCGGCGGCTGCGTGGTGGACGAACTGATGAAGCAGCTCGCTTTGCCGGTGGTGAAAAAGAACGGCCTGCGGGTCACGCCGGCCGATCAGATCGACATCATCACCGGGGCGCTGGCCGGTACCGCCAACAAAACGCTGCTGGCGTGGGCGATTAAACACCAAATCAACGCCGTCGGCCTGAGCCTGGCGGACGGCGGCAGCGCGGTAGTGACCCCGCTCGATCCGGCATTGGGCCACGTCGGCAACGCGCAGCCCGGTTCGCCCGCGCTGCTCAATACCCTGCTGGGCGCCGGCTACCTGCCGGTTGTCAGCTCCATCGGCATCACCGCCGAAGGGCAGTTAATGAATGTGAACGCCGATCAGGCGGCGACGGCGCTGGCGGCGACGCTGGGGGCGGACCTTATCCTGCTGTCGGACGTCAGCGGCATCCTCGACGGCAAGGGCCAACGCATTGCGGAAATGACGGCGCAAAAAGCGGAACAACTGATCGCGCAAGGCATCATCACCGATGGTATGGTGGTGAAGGTGAATGCGGCGCTCGACGCTGCCCGCACCCTCGGCCGCCCGGTGGATATCGCCAGCTGGCGCCATGCCGATCAGCTTCCTGCTTTGTTTAACGGCGTGTCGATTGGCACCCGGATCCTCGCTTAATTTTAGAATTAGAAAGGAATAGATCATGCAAAACCAAGGCATCAAAAAAATCGTTCTGGCGTACTCCGGCGGCCTGGATACCTCGGCCATCATTCCATGGCTGAAAGAGAACTACGGCGGCTGTGAAGTGGTGGCGTTCGTGGCGGATATCGGCCAGGAGCGCAGCGATCTGGAAGGCGTGGAGCAAAAAGCCCTGCAGTCCGGTGCCTCTGAATGTCACGTGGTCGATCTGCGTGAAGAATTTATCCGCGATTACGTTTATCCGGTGCTGCAGACCGGCGCCCTGTACGAGGGCAGCTACCTGCTGGGCACCTCGATGGCGCGGCCGATCATCGCTAAGGCGCAGGTCGAGCTGGCGTTGAAAGTGGGCGCAGACGCGCTGTGCCACGGCGCGACCGGCAAAGGCAACGATCAGGTGCGTTTCGAAACCACCTACACCGCGCTGGCGCCGCAGCTGAAAGTGGTAGCGCCGTGGCGCGAGTGGAACCTGCGTTCCCGTGAAGCGCTGCTGGATTACCTGAAAGAGCGCAATATCCCGACCACCGCATCGCTGGAGAAAATCTACAGCCGCGATGAGAACGCCTGGCACATCTCCACCGAAGGCGGCGTGTTGGAAAGCCCGTGGAACGCGCCAAACAAGGATTGCTGGGTATGGACCGTCGATCCGCAGGAAGCGCCGGACCAGCCTGAGCAGGTGACCGTTACCGTCGAGAAAGGCCGCGTCGTGGCGGTTAACGGTAAAGCGCTGTCGCCGTACCAGTGCCTGGAAGCCCTGAACGCGCTGGGCGCCAAGCACGGTGTCGGCCGTATCGACATCGTGGAAAACCGTCTGGTGGGCATCAAATCCCGCGGCTGCTATGAGACCCCGGGGGGCACCATCATGGTGGCGGCGCTGCGCGCCATCGAGCAGCTGGTGCTGGATCGCGACAGCTTCAAATGGCGCGAGCAGCTGGGCCTGGAGATGTCCTATGTGGTGTACGACGGCCGTTGGTTCGCGCCGCTGCGCCGCTCGCTGCAGGCCTCTGCCGAAGCATTGGCTGAAGAGGTGAACGGTGAAGTGGTACTGCAGCTGTACAAAGGCCAGGTGACGGCGACCCAGAAAAAATCCGCCAACAGCCTGTACTCCGAAGAGTTCGCCACCTTCGGCGAAGACGAAGTTTACGATCACAGCCACGCGGGCGGCTTTATCCGCCTGTTCTCTCTGTCTTCACGCATCCGCGCGTTGAACGAGAAAAAGAATAAATAACCGATTGGCGTGACTCTGCAAGGGCGCAGCATGCTGCGCCCTTTCGCATAAAAATTCAGGAGTAAAGGTATGGCACTTTGGGGCGGACGGTTCACTCAGGCGGCGGATCAGCGGTTCAAGCAACTCAACGATTCGCTGCGGTTCGATTATCGCCTGGCGGAGCAAGATATCGTGGGCTCGGTGGCCTGGTCGAAGGCGCTGGTGACCGTTAACGTGTTGACGGCAACGGAGCAACAGCAGCTGGAGCAGGCGCTGAATGCCTTGCTGACGGAAGTCCAGGCCGATCCTTTGGCGATCGTCCAAAGCGATGCCGAAGACATCCACAGCTGGGTGGAGCAGAAGCTGATCGAGAAGGTCGGCGATTTGGGCAAGAAGCTGCACACCGGCCGCAGCCGCAACGATCAGGTCGCGACCGATCTGAAGCTGTGGTGCAAACAGCAGATCGGCGATCTGCATCAGGCGATCGTCCAGCTGCAGCAGGCGCTGGTGGAGACCGCCGAAGCCAACCAGGATGCGGTGATGCCGGGGTATACCCATCTGCAACGCGCGCAGCCGGTGACTTTCGCGCACTGGTGCCTGGCCTATGTCGAGATGCTGGCGCGCGATGAAAGCCGCCTGCAGGATACCCTGAAACGGCTGGACGTCAGCCCGCTGGGCAGCGGCGCGCTGGCCGGCACCGCGTATCCTATCGATCGCGAGCAGCTGGCCGGCTGGCTGGGCTTCGCCTCGGCGACCCGCAACAGCCTGGACAGCGTATCCGATCGCGATCACGTGCTGGAGCTGCTGTCCAACGCCGCCATCAGCATGGTGCACCTGTCGCGCTTCGCCGAAGATCTGATCTTCTTCAACAGCGGCGAGGCGGCGTTTGTCGAGCTGTCTGACCGCGTGACCTCCGGCTCTTCGCTGATGCCGCAGAAGAAAAACCCGGACGCGCTGGAGCTGATCCGCGGCAAGTGCGGCCGCGTACAGGGCGCGCTGACCGGCATGATGATGACGCTGAAAGGCCTGCCGCTGGCGTACAACAAAGACATGCAGGAAGACAAAGAAGGGCTGTTCGACGCGCTCGACACTTGGATGGACTGCCTGCAGATGGCGGCGCTGGTGCTGGACGGCATTCAGGTGAAGCGCCCGCGCTGCCGGGAAGCGGCGGAGCAGGGTTATGCGAATGCCACCGAGCTGGCGGACTACCTGGTCGCCAAAGGCGTGCCGTTCCGCGAAGCGCACCATATCGTCGGTGAGGCGGTGGTAGAAGCCATTCGCCAGGGCAAACCGCTGGAAGCGCTGCCGCTGGCGGATTTGCAGCAGTTCAGCGCGACGATTGGCGACGATGTCTATCCGATCCTGGCGTTGCAATCCTGCCTGGACAAACGTGCGGCCAAAGGCGGCGTCGCGCCGCAGCAGGTGGCCGCGGCCATCGCCGCAGCGAAACAGCGTTTGGCTTGACGACGAGGGCGGCCTGGCGCCGCCCTTGAACCTTTACCCCGCCAGGCGTGCGCAGAGATAACGGTTCAGGCTCACGCCTTCTTCCATCGCGCCGATCGCCAGCCGGCGATGCTGTTCCGGCGTCATGCGTAGCACCAGTTTGCCGCTGAAATTTTTCTCCGCCAACGCCTGCGGCGGCGTTTCGCCTTGCGCCAGCATGTCGGCGATCGTTTCGCTCACCACTTTCTCGATACCCTCCAATGCGCCGGTACGCGTGGCGGCCAGCCAGGACAACGAGGGGAATTCGGCGCACAGCCCGACATATTCACGGTCTTGCGCTGACCAGGTGATGCGATAGGTATAGTGTTCATGCTTTTCCATGTTCTTCCTCCATTCTGGCTTTGCTCTCTATTTTAGTGTCATTATTGATATCACTTCAATATTGAAGCATAAAAAATGAGCGCAGGAGAGCCGTGAGGCAAGAGGAGGGAGGAAAATCTGGAAAGCGCTGCGCAAAAAAACCGGGCCTGAAGGCCCGGTAGGTGTGAACGGATAAGGAGGCGTTATTCGCCCGGACAGCGCTGACAGCGCTCGATTTCGGCCGTGCCGAGTTTGAGCTTCGCCTGCAGGTCGCGCAGCGCAGTGCGCAAGCCTTCTTCGATCACCGGATGATAGAACGGCATGTCCAGCATCTGATCGACGGTCATCTGCTGTTGGTGCGCCCAGGCTAACAGGTGCGCAATGTGTTCGGCGTCCGGGCCGATCATTTCCGCACCGAGGAAACGGCCGGTGCCTTGCTCGCCGTAAACGTGCAGAACGCCCTTGTTGCGCAGCATCACTCGCGAGCGGCCCTGATTCTCAAACGAGACCTTGCCCACTTCAAAACATCCGCAGGCGCTGAACTTCTCGCTCAGCTCGCGGAAGGTCGAGCCGACCATGGCGATCTGCGGATCGGAGAACACCACCGAAATCGCGCTGCGGCGCAGACCCGGATTGATCTCCGGGAAGCTGCCGGCATTGGCGCCGGCGATGCGTGCCTGATCGCTGGCCTCATGCAACAGCGGCAGCTGGTTGCTGGCGTCGCCGGCGATAAAGATATGCGGCACGCTGGTTTGCATCGTCAGGCGGTCGGCCAGCGGCACGCCTCGAGCGTCGAGCTGCAGGCCGGTGTTTTCAAGACCCAGCCGATCGACGTTGGGGCGGCGGCCGGTGGCGGCCAGCACGTAGTCCACCAGGATCTCCTGCGACTGGCCCTGCAGATCCTGATAGCGGATAAATACGCGGTCGCCTTCGCGCTGCATCATCTCCACTTTCACGTCGGCGTCGAGGTAGAATTCTTCCCCCAGCGCCTTCGCAGCGTAATCGCGCACGGCGCTGTCGGTCAGCGGCCCGACGGCGCCGCCGATGCCGAAGACTTTGGTGTCGACGCCGAGGCGGTGCAGCGCTTGCCCCAGCTCCAGCCCGATCACGCCGGGGCCGAATACCGCCACGGACTGCGGCAAGTCATCCCAGTTGAACAGATCGTCGTTGACGATCAGGCGATCGCCCAGTTCATTCCACGGCGCCGGCCAGCTGGGGCGAGAGCCGGTGGCGATCACGATGCGCTGCGCCACGATGCGCGTATGGTCATCGACCTGCAGCGTGTTGTCGTCGATAAAGCGGGCATAGCCCTGAATTTTGTCGGCGGCCGGGATCTCGTCCACGCCTTCCAGCACGAAGCCGACGAAACGATCGCGTTCGCGTTTGACGCGCGCCATCATCTCGCGTCCGTCGATACGCGTTTTGCCGGTTGGGTGCACGCCAAAGCCCGGCGCACGTTCGATTTGATGCACCGCTTCGGCGGCGGCGATCAGTAATTTGGATGGCATGCAGCCAACGCGCGCACAGGTGGTGCCGTAAGGCCCGCCTTCAATCATCACCACGCTGGGGGTAGACAGTTTGGCCGCGCGATAGGCGCCGAGCCCTGCGGTGCCGCCGCCGATGACCGCGACATCAACGTTCAACAGTTTCATATCCGCTCCTGAAAGGTAAAAAAAGGGCGGGCCGTAGCCCGCCAAAGTTCACGTTGGCTTTGTTATTACTTATTAAGCTGACAGGAATGTTTCCAGATCGTCGCTGCCGCCGATGTGACGGCCGCCGATGAAGACCTGCGGCACCGTGGCGCGGCCGCTGACGGCGCGCAGGCTGACGGTGGTAGCGTCTTTGCCCAGCACAATCTCTTCATACTGAATGCCGCGCTCTTGCAGCATCTGCTTGGCTTTGGCGCAGAATGGGCAGCCCGGTTTGGTGAACAGGGAGACCGATTCCTGCACTTTGAATTCCGGCGCCAGGTATTTCAGCATGGTGTCGGCGTCGGACACTTCAAACGGGTCGCCCGGTTTGTTCGGCTCAACAAACATTTTCTCGACCACGCCGTTGCGTACCAGCATCGAGTAGCGCCATGAGCGAGGGCCAAAGCCCAGATCCGCTTTCTCGACCAGCATGTTCATGCCTTTGGTGAATTCACCGTTGCCGTCCGGCACGAAGGTGATGTTTTCCGCATGTTGGTCGGCTTTCCAGGCGTTCATGACGAAGGTGTCGTTCACGGAGACGCAAAGAATGCTGTCGACGCCGTGCTGCTTGAATACGCTGGACAGTTCGTTGTAGCGCGGCAGGTGGCTCGAAGAACAGGTCGGCGTGAACGCGCCCGGCAGCGAGAAAACAATGACGGTTTTGTTTTTGAACAGGTCATCAGTGGTCACATCAATCCATTGGTCGCCCTGACGGGTGTGGAAAGTAACCTGAGGAACTTTCTTGCCTTCTTGACTGGTAAACATTGATTAACCCCTTAATTAGGAAAAGTAATTTTTAGCATTTAGCGCGATATCGCTTCGTTGGGACACATTATTGTCGCTGGGGCTTGATAGATCTAATCGCTCATTGCTATCTTATCTATCGCCATGAGCTATCATGGAATGGAGGGAAACAATGAATATTCGTGATTTAGAGTATCTGGTCGCCTTGGCCGAGCACCGGCACTTCCGCCGCGCGGCCGATTCATGCCATGTAAGCCAACCCACGCTGAGCGGGCAGATCCGCAAGCTGGAAGACGAGTTGGGCGTCATGCTGCTCGAACGCACCAGCCGCAAGGTGCTGTTCACCCAGGCGGGTCTGTTGCTGGTGGAGCAGGCGCGCACCGTGCTGCGAGAAGTGAAAGTTTTGAAGGAGATGGCCAGCCAGCAGGGCGAAGCCATGTCCGGACCGTTGCACATCGGCCTGATCCCGACCGTGGGGCCTTATCTGCTGCCGCAGATCATCCCGACGCTGCACAAAACGTTCCCGAAACTGGAAATGTACCTGCACGAAGCGCAAACCCATCAGCTGCTGGCGCAACTCGACAGCGGCAAACTGGACTGCGCCATTCTGGCATTGGTGAAGGAAACCGAGGCATTTATCGAAGTGCCTTTGTTCGATGAACCGATGAAGCTGGCGGTGTACTCCGATCACCCGTGGGCGCAGCGCGAGCGCGTGCCGATGCCGGATTTGGCGGGTGAGAAACTGCTGATGCTGGAGGATGGCCACTGCCTGCGCGATCAGGCGATGGGCTTCTGCTTCCAGGCGGGCGCGGACGAAGATACCCACTTCCGCGCCACCAGTCTGGAAACGCTGCGCAATATGGTCGCGGCCGGCAGCGGCATTACCCTGCTGCCGTCACTGGCGGTACCGCCGCAGCGCGAACGCGACGGCGTCTGCTATCTGGATTGCTACAAGCCGGAGCCGAAGCGCACCATCGCGCTGGTGTACCGCCCTGGCTCCCCTTTGCGCAGCCGTTATGAGCAACTGGCCGAGGCGATCCGCGAACACATGCAGGGCTACATCGACAGCGCGTTAAAACAGGCGGTTTAAGCCGTTTAGCGCCGCCACCCGGTAGGCTTCGGCCATGGTCGGATAGTTGAAGGTCGTATTAACGAAATACTCGATAGTATTGCCTTCACCTTTCTGTTCCATGATCGCCTGGCCGATGTGGATGATCTCCGCCGCACGCTCGCCGAAGCAGTGGATCCCAAGGATCTGCAGGGTGTCGCGATGGAACAGGATCTTCAGGCTGCCGACGTTCATCCCGGCTATCTGCGCGCGCGCCAGATGCTTGAACTGGGCGCGGCCCACTTCATACGGCACCTTCATCGCGGTCAGTTCCTGCTCGGTTTTGCCGACGGAGCTGATTTCCGGAATGGTGTAGATGCCGGTCGGGATATCTTCGATTAAGTGACCGCTGGCTTCGCCGGAGGCGATCGCTTGCGCGGCGATGCGGCCCTGATCGTAGGCGGCGGAAGCCAGGCTCGGATAGCCGATCACGTCACCGACCGCATAAATGTGCGACAGCGCGGTTTGATACATGCTGTTCACTTTCAGCAGCCCGCGGCTGTCCGACTCCAGGCCGACGTTCTCCAACCCCAGCGAATCGGTGTTGCCGGTACGGCCGTTGGCGTACAGCAGGCAGTCCGCTTTCACCTTCTTGCCGGACTTCAGGTGCACGATCACGCCGTCTTCGGTGCCTTCGATCTTCTCGAATTCTTCGTTGTGGCGGATCACCACGCCGTTGTTCCAGAAGTGGTAAGAGAGCGAATCCGACATCTCCTGATCGAGGAACGCCAGCAGACGATCGCGGGTGTTGATCAGATCGACCTTGACGTTTAGGCCGCGGAAGATGGACGCATACTCGCAGCCGATCACCCCGGCGCCGTAAATGATCACGTGGCGCGGCTCATGGCTCAGCTCGAGAATGGAATCGCTGTCGTAGATGCGCGGATGGTTGAAGTCGACGCTGGCCGGATGGTAAGGACGCGAGCCGCAGGCGATCACGATGTGATCGGCGCGGATGGTGTCCTGGGTGCCGTCCATGTAGCTGACGCTGACGGTGTTGGCGTCGATGAAGCGCGCGTCGCCGGCGAACAGTTTGCACTGGTTCCGCTCATAGAACCCTTGGCGCATTCGGGTTTGCTGGCTGATGACGTTATCGGCGTGGCGTAAAATGTCAGGGAAGGTCGCGCTGAGCGTGCGCGAGTTGTTGTAAAGCGGGTTCTGGTTGAATTCGATAATGCGGCTGACGGCGTGGCGGAGGGCTTTGGAGGGGATGGTGCCCCAATGGGTACATCCGCCGCCTACGTTATTGTACCGTTCGATAACGGCCACGCGGGCGCCTTGTTTCACCAGCCCCATGGCGGCACCTTCACCACCAGGGCCCGAGCCAATCACAATGGCATCAAATTGATAGTGCTGTTGCATGTAGGAGAGACCTGTTTTTTATACAAGATTACAACGGTATCTTAACATCATAGCGCTGCTCACCCAATCACCATTAGGCTTTTTGAGTCAAAGCACAATCGGCTCAGGGCGGAAGTGTGATAGAGCGCGTTAGTATAAATGCTGTTGCAATAAAATTTGCTATATTGCCGAGTCTAGGGCGTTAGACTGAGAAAATGGAACCTATCCGGATATGCATATGGGCGTCAGAGCACAACAAAAAGAACGGACTCGTCGTTCCCTGATCGAAGCCGCTTTCAGCCAGCTGAGCGCCGAACGCAGCTTCGCCAGTCTGAGCCTGCGGGAAGTTTCACGCGAGGCGGGCATCGCGCCCACGTCGTTTTATCGCCATTTCCGCGATGTGGACGAGTTGGGGCTGACCATGGTGGACGAAAGCGGCCTGATGCTGCGTCAGTTGATGCGCCAGGCGCGCCAACGCATCGCCAAAGGCGGCAGCGTGATCCGCACCTCGGTGTCCACCTTTATGGAATTTATCGGTAACAACCCGAACGCCTTCCGCCTGCTGCTGCGTGAGCGCTCCGGCACGTCGGCGGCATTCCGTGCGGCGGTGGCGCGCGAGATCCAGCATTTCATCGCCGAACTGGCGGACTACCTCGAGTTGGAAAATCACATGCCGCGCAGCTTTACCGAAGCGCAGGCCGAAGCGATGGTCACCATCGTGTTCAGCGCCGGCGCGGAAGCGCTGGATATCGACGTCGAGCAGCGGCAGCAGCTGGAAGAACGGCTGGTGCTGCAGCTACGGATGATCTCCAAAGGGGCGTATTACTGGTATCGTCGCGAACAAGAAAAAGCTTCTGTGTCCCACGTATAAAAAAGGTAAAAAATGATGGAAAAACCAGGCCGTGAAAATGGCACCTTACTGCTGGCGTTGATTGCCGGCCTTTCGATCAACGGTTCCTTTGCCGCGCTGTTCAGCTCGGTGGTGCCGTTTTCGATCTTCCCGCTGATCGCGTTGGTGCTGGCGGTGTACTGCCTGCATCAGCGTTACCTGAACCGCGCCATGCCGGACGGCATGCCGAAGCTGGCGGCGGCCTGTTTCCTGCTGGGGCTGCTGCTGTACAGCGCCATCGTGCGCGCCGAGTATCCGCAGATCGGCTCCAACTTCCTGCCGTCGGTGATCTGCGTGGCGCTGGTGCTGTGGATCGGCATGAAACTGAAGGCGCGCAAGGCGCCGGATGCGCCGACTCAAGAATCGTAATGAAACGGGGCGCCATCATGGCGCCCCTGTCATATCAGCGGTGCTTTTCCAGCAACACGCCGCATTCCATGTGATGGGTATACGGGAACTGATCGAACAGCGCCAGACGGCTGACCCGGTGGGTGGCCTGCAGCGTTTCCAGGTTGGCGCACAACGTTTCCGGATTGCATGAAATATACAGAATGCGCGGGTAAGCCTGCACCATCTTCACCGTTTCATCGTCCAGCCCGCTGCGCGGCGGATCGACGAAAATCGTCTCGCAGTTGTAGCCGCTCAGATCGATGCCTTTCAACCGGTTGAATTCGCGTACTCCATTCATCGCCTGAGTGAAGTCTTCCGCCGCCATGCGGATGATCTGCACGTTGTCGATATGGTTGGCGGCGATGTTGTACTGCGCCTCCGCCACCGACTGTTTGGCGATCTCGGTCGCCAGCACGCGCTCGAAATTGCGCGCCAGCGCCAGCGAGAAGTTGCCGTTGCCGCAGTACAGCTCCAGCAAATCGCCTTTGGAACCGGCGGTGACCGCCAACGCCCACTCCAGCATCTGCACGTTCATGGCCGCGTTGGGCTGAGTGAAACTGTTTTCCACCTGGCGATAAATCATGTCGCGGCCGGCGACCGGCAGCACTTCGTCAACATAATCCTGGTCGAGCATGATCTTGGTCTTCGACGCTCGGCCGATCAGCTGCAGGTCGAAACCCTGCGCGCGCAGCTCGTCGCGCAACTGCTCGGCGCGCTGTTGCCAAACGTCATCCAGCTTGCGGTGATACAGCAGCGAAGCGATGATTTTGCCGCTTCGCGTCGACAGATAATCTATCTGGAACAGCTTGTGGCGCAGGATCGGCTCCGGTTTCAGCGCGGCGATCAGGGCGGTCATCAGGCGGTTGATCAGCTCGCTGGCCGCCGGGAACTGATCGACGCGAATACGCTGCTTGGTCTGCTGATCGAACATGATGTGATACATGTCTTCCGCGTCGTGCCAGATGCGGAATTCGGCGCGCATGCGGTAGTGGTCGACTGGCGAGCGGAACACTTCCGGCTCGGGCGCCGCGAACGGTGACATCAACGTCTTCAGGCGGGCGACTTTCTCCGCCAGTTGGTCATCGTAACGTTCAATAGGCAAATTCTCGGGCGTCATGTGTTTCTTCTCGTCAGGCAAATTTGATCAGCGGGGATTGTAGGGAATCAGCCCGTGAAGTCCAGTTTTGTCGCGTTTATTATTTGTAACATTAATGGCAGTCTAGACATCTATTTGCATTGATCGTAGCATTGCCGTCCGGCCTCAAGCAGCGAGTGAAAAGGGAATCCGGTGTGAATCCGGAGCTGACGCGCAGCGGTAAGGGGAAGTCACGGCGATAGCGTTTCGACGCAGACACTGTCCACTGCAGGATGGGAAGTCATCGCCCGTTGCCGGTCGCGCCCTGCGGCCCGCAAATCCCAAGCCCGAAGACCTGCCGGTGTTACGTCGCAATGTCCGTGGCCGTCGCGAACTACCGGCCATGATCCTGCGGCATCCGCCAATTAAGTTTGGATGCTTTTCTCATGACAATTACAAAAAATACGCTGCTGGCGGTGGTCTCTTCCGTCACGGCTTTTTCTGGATGGGCGCAAGACAACACCACAGCCACGAATGGCGATAACCTGGTGGTTACCGCCAACCGTTTCCCGCAGCCGGTTTCTTCCGTGCTGGCGCCGACCACCATCGTCACCCGCAACGATATCGATCGCTGGCAGGCCAAGAGCCTGACCGACGTGATGCGCCGTTTGCCGGGCGTGGACGTTGGCCAAAACGGCGGGTTGGGGCAAAAGAGCTCGTTGTTTATTCGCGGCACCAACTCCAGCCACGTGCTGGTGCTAATTGACGGCATTCGCCTTAATCAGGCGGGCGTCAGCGGCTCCTCTGACCTTAGCCAAATCCCGATTTCGTTGGTGCAGAAAGTCGAATACATCCGCGGCCCGCGCTCGGCGGTGTACGGCTCCGACGCCATCGGCGGCGTGGTCAACATCATTACCACGCGTGAAAAGAACGGTACTACGCTCTCAGCCGGCGTCGGCTCCAACGGCTATCAATCCTATGACGCGTCGACTCAACAGCAGTTGGGCGACAGCACCGTGGCGACGGTGGCGGGTGACTACACCTACACCAAAGGGTATGACGTGGTGGCCTACGGCAGCACCGGCATGCAAAGCCAACAGGATCGCGATGGCTTTATGAGTAAGTCGCTGTATGGTGCGCTTGAGCACCAGTTCAGCGAATCGGTCAGCGGTTTTGTGCGCGGGTATGGTTACGACAACCGCACGGCGTATGATAGTTATTATTCCTCACCGACCAGCCCTCTGCTGGATACGCGCAAACTGTATAGCCAAACCTGGGATACCGGATTGCGCTATAAAGAAGGCATTTACGCAACACAAGTGATTGGCAGCTACAGCCATAGCAAGGATTACGATTACGATCCTCGCCTCGGCATGCATGACAGCTCGGCCAGCCTGGTGGATTCCGAACAGTACAACCTGCAGTGGGGCAATACGCTGCAGGTTGGACAGGGTACCGTAAGCTCTGGCGTCGACTGGCAGCAACAGAAAATCAAACCGGATTCCACCACCGTGAAGGGTGAAAAAAGCCAACGTGATGCAGGCATCTATCTGACTGCGCAGCAACTGGTTGGCCCGGTAACGTTGGAAGGTGCGGTTCGAGGTGACGATCATTCCGAGTTTGGCTGGCATGGCACCTGGCAAACCAGCGCGGCCTGGGAATTCGTCGAGGGATACCGTTTTATCGCATCGTATGGCACGGCGTTCAAAGCACCGAATATGAGCCAGCTATACGGCAACTTCGGTAACAACACCGATCTGAAACCGGAAGAAAGCAAGCAGTGGGAAGGTGGCTTTGAAGGGCTGACCGGCCCGGTGACCTGGCGCATCTCCGGTTATCGCAACGACATCGACAATTTGATCGATTCCACGGGGGAAACCAACTACGTCTATTACAACGTGGGTAAGGCGACCATCAAAGGGATTGAAGCTACGGCCTCGTTTGATACCGGCCCGTTGACGCATCAGATTGGTTATGACTATGTCGATCCTCGCAACGCCAAGACCAATGAAGTGCTGCTGCGGCGCGCCAAGCAGCAGGTGAAATATGAGCTGGACTGGCAGCTGTATGACTTTGACTGGGCGGTGACTTATCAATATCTGGGTCAACGTTATGACAAGGATTACAGTACCTATCCGGAACAAAGCGTTAAACTTGGCGGCGTGAGTCTGTGGGATCTCGCAGTTTCGTATCCGGTCACATCTCATCTGACAGTTCGTGGTAGAATTGCCAACCTGTTTGATAAAGATTATGAGACGGCCTATGGCTACGCTACTCCAGGAAGAGAATACTACCTCACTGGAAGCTATACCTTCTAACAGCACCGCCACACCTCGCCCGACGGTGCTGGTTTTCGATTCCGGCGTCGGCGGGCTGTCGGTGTATCAGGAGATTCGGCAGTTGCTGCCGGATCTCCACTATATATACGCGTTCGACAACGTGGCGTTCCCCTACGGCGAGAAGTCAGAAGAGTTTATCGTTGAGCGCGTGCTGGAGATTGTCGGCGCGGTGCAGCAGCGTCATCCTCTGGCGATTGTCGTCATCGCCTGCAACACCGCCAGCACGGTCTCCTTGCCGGCCCTGCGCGAGCGTTTCAGTTTCCCTGTCGTGGGCGTGGTGCCCGCCATCAAACCGGCGGCCCGTCTTACCGTCAACGGCATTGTCGGCCTGTTGGCGACCCGCGGTACCGTACAGCGCAGCTACACCCACGAACTGATTTCCCGTTTCGCCACCGACTGCAAGATTGAACTGCTGGGCTCTTCAGAACTGGTGGAGCTAGCGGAAGCCAAGCTGCATGGCGAAGCCGTGCCGCTACCGGTGCTGAAGAAGATCCTGCATCCGTGGCTGAGCATGCGCGAGCCGCCGGATACCGTCGTGCTGGGCTGCACCCATTTCCCTCTATTAGCTGAAGAGCTGATGCAGGTGTTGCCGGAAGGCACCCGATTGGTGGATTCCGGCGCGGCGATTGCCCGTCGCACCGCCTGGCTCATCTCTACGCAGGAAAACCTGGTCTCGAGCCAGGAAGAGAATCTGGCGTATTGCATGGCGTTAAATGAAGATACTGACGCTTTATTGCCCGTTTTGCAGGGCTATGGCTTTAAATCGTTGAAAAAACTGCCGCTTTAACGGTGTTTTGGTTAAACATTCAACGGTCGGAAAAAATATTGAAAATAGGGGTTGCGGCCCGCCGAGAACTCCCTATAATGCGCCTCCACTGACCGGGAACAACGACTGACAAGCCGCCGGGTCAGCGAGAAGAAAGCGAAATAAACGCTTGACTCTCCGGGTGAAAAGCGTAATATACGCAGCCCGCGCCGATGAGTTTCTCGGCACTGCTCTTTAACAATTTATCAGACAATCTGTGTGGGCACTCCACAAGACGATATCCAGCATCTTCGGATGCAAAAAAAATATCAAGTCTTGAAGAGTGACTAACTGAAGTAAAATTCATGCAGTAAATCTTTGAGCATCGCTTCTCGAGTGGAAGCAAATCAAGCTTTTAATTGAAGAGTTTGATCATAGCTCAGATTGAACGCTGGCGATAAGCCTAACACATGCAAGTCGAGCGGTAGCACAGGGGAGCTTGCTCCCCGGGTGACGAGCGGCGGACGGGTGAGTAATGTCTGGGAAACTGCCTGATGGAGGGGGATAACTACTGGAAACGGTAGCTAATACCGCATAACGTCGCAAGACCAAAGAGGGGGACCTTCGGGCCTCTTGCCATCAGATGTGCCCAGATGGGATTAGCTAGTAAGCGAGGTAATGGCTCACTTAGGCAACAATCTCTAGTTGGTCTGAGAGGATGACCAGCCACATTGGGACTGAGACACGGCCCAAACTCCTAAGGAAGGCAGCAGTGGGGAATATTGGACAATGAGCGAAAGCTTGATCCAGCTATATCGCGTGTGTGAAGAAGGCCTTAGGGTTGTAAAACACTTTCAGCGAGGAGGAAGGTGGTGAGCTTAATACGCTCATCAATTGACGTTACTCGCAGAAGAAGCACCGGCTAACTTCGTGCCAGCAGCCGCGGTAATACGAGGGGTGCAAGCGTTAATCGGAATTATTGGGCGTAAAGAGCACGTAGGTGGTATATTAAGTCAGATGTGAAATCCCCGGGCTCAACCTGGGAACTGCATTTGAAACTGGCAAGCTAGAGTCTCGTAGAGGGGGGTAGAATTCCAGGTGTAGCGGTGAAATGCGTAGAGATCTGGAGGAATACCAGTGGCGAAGGCGACCCCCTGGACAAAAACTGACACTGAGGTGCGAAAGCATGGGGAGCAAACAGGATTAGATACCCTGGTAGTCCATGCAGTAAACGATGTCGATTTGGAGGTTGTGCCCTTGAGGCGTGGCTTCCGGAGCTAACGCGTTAAGTTGACCGCCTGGGGATTACGACCGCAAGGTTAAAACTCAAATGAATTGACGGGGGCTCGCACAAGCGGTGGAGCATGTGGTTTAATTCGATACAACACGAAAAATCTTACCTACTCTTGACATCCAGAGAACTTTCCAGAGATGGATTGGTGCCTTCAACTTTGAGACAGGTGCTGCATGGCTGTCGTCAGCTCGTGTTGTGAAATGTTGGGTTAAGTCCTATAACGAGCGCAACCCTTATCTTATTTTACTAAAATTATATTAGAACTAATAAGAAACTGCCAATGATAAATTGGAGGAAGGTGAGGACGACGTCAAGTCATCATGGCCCTTATGAGTAGGGCTACACACGTGCTACAATGAATAATACAAAAAGAAGCGACCTTGTAAAAGCAAGCAAATCTCATAAAGTACATCGTAGTTCGGATTGGAGTCTGCAACTCGACTCCATGAAGTTGGAATCGCTAGTAATCGTAAATCAGAATGTTACGGTGAATACGTTCTCGAGCCTTGTACACACCGCCCGTCACACCATGGGAGTGGGTTGCAAAAGAAGTAGGTAGCTTAACCTTCGGGAGGGCGCTTACCACTTTGTGATTCATAACTGGGGTGAAGTCGTAACAAGGTAGCTGTAGGGGAACCTGTGGCTGGATCACCTCCTTACCTAAAGATATTAGTTCGCGTGGCGTGCTCACACAGATTGTCTGATAGAAAGTAACGAGCAGAAATACCTTTATAGGCTTGTAGCTCAGATGGTTAGAGCACACCCCTGATAAGGGTGAGGTCGGTGGTTCAATTCCACTCAGGCCTACCACTTCTTGTAAGTGGAAAAGGTACTGCACGTGACTGTATGGGGCTATAGCTCAGTTGGTAGAGTGCCTGCTTTGCACGTAGGAGGTCAGCGGTTCGATCCCGCTTAGCTCCACCATATAGTCCGGTATTAAATACTTCAGAGTATATTGGCGACAGTATGCTGCGAAGTATTTTGCTCTTTAACAATCTGGAACAAGCTGAAAATTGAAACATGACGGCTGAAATTTATCCCTCCGTAGATGTATTGGGATGAAGAGTAACCTGTCATAGAGTCTCTCAAATGTTTGCAGCGCGAACGATGGAAACATCTTCGGGTTGTGAGGTTAAGTGACTAAGCGTACACGGTGGATGCCTAGGCAGTCAGAGGCGATGAAGGGCGTGCTAATCTGCGAAAAGCGTCGGTAAGGTGATATGAACCGTTACAACCGGCGATACCCGAATGGGGAAACCCAGTGTGTTTCGACACACTATCATGTCATGAATACATAGTGGCATGAGGCGAACCGGGGGAACTGAAACATCTAAGTACCCCGAGGAAAAGAAATCAACCGAGATTCCCCCAGTAGCGGCGAGCGAACGGGGAGGAGCCCAGAACCTGAATCGGCTTGTGTGTTAGTGGAAGCGTCTGGAAAGTCGCGCAGCAAAGGGTGATAGCCCCGTACACTAAAATGCACAGGTCGTGAGTTCGATGAGTAGGGCGGGACACGTGACATCCTGTCTGAATATGGGGGGACCATCCTCTAAGGCTAAATACTAATAGTTAACCGATAGTGAACTAGTACCGTGAGGGAAAGATGAAAAAAACCCCGGTTAGGGGAGTGAAATAGAACCTGAAACCGTATACGTACAAGCAGTAGGAGCATTTAATAATGTAACTGCGTACCTTTTGTATAATGGGTCAGCGACTTATTTTTTTTAGCAAGCTTAACCGTATAGGGGAGCCGTAGGGAAACCGAGTCTTAACTGGGCGATTAGTTGCAAGGTATAGACCCGAAACCCGGTGATCTAGCCATGGGCAGGTTGAAGGTTGGGTAACACTAACTGGAGGACCGAACCGACTAATGTTGAAAAATTATCAGATGATTTGTGGATAGGGGTGAAAGGCTAATCAAGCTCGGAGATAGCTGGTTCTCCTCGAAAGCTATTTAGGTAGCGCCTCGTGAATTCATCTTCGGGGGTAGAGCACTGTTTCGGCTAGGGGGCCATCCCGGCTTACCAAACCGATGCAAACTCCGAATACCGAAGAATGTTATCACGGGAGACACACGGCGGGTGCTAACGTCCGTCGTGAAGAGGGAAACAACCCAGACCGCCAGCTAAGGTCCCAAAGTCATGGTTAAGTGGGAAACGATGTGGGAAGGCATAGACAGCCAGGATGTTGGCTTAGAAGCAGCCATCCTTTAAAGAAAGCGTAATAGCTCACTGGTCGAGTCAACTTGCGCGGAAGATGTAACGGGGCTAAACTATGTACCGAAGCTGCGGCAGCGACGCTTAGGCGTTGTTGGGTAGGGGAGCGTTCTGTAAGCCGTTGAAGGTGGCCTGTGAGGGTTGCTGGAGGTATCAGAAGTGCGAATGCTGACATAAGTAACGATAAAGCGGGTGAAAAGCCCGCTCGCCGGAAGACCAAGGGTTCCTGTCCAACGTTAATCGGGGCAGGGTGAGTCGACCCCTAAGGCGAGGCTGAAAAGCGTAGTCGATGGGAAACAGGTTAATATTCCTGTACTTGGTGTTACTGCGAAGGGGGGACGGAGAAGGCTAGGCTGGCCGGGCGACGGTTGTCCCGGTTTAAGCGTGTAGGGGGTGTGACCTGGTAAATCCGGTTGCATATCAACCCTGAGGCGTGATGACGATGCACTACGGTGCAGAAGTAGTTGATGCCCTGCTTCCAGGAAAATCCTCTAAGCTCCAGGTAACATTAAATCGTACCCCAAACCGACACAGGTGGTCAGGTAGAGAATACCAAGGCGCTTGAGAGAACTCGGGTGAAGGAACTAGGCAAAATGGTGCCGTAACTTCGGGAGAAGGCACGCTGGCATGTAGGTGAAGTCCCTCGCGGATGGAGCTGAAGCCAGTCGAAGATACCAGCTGGCTGCAACTGTTTATTAAAAACACAGCACTCTGCTAACGTGTAAACGGACGTATAGGGTGTGACGCCTGCCCGGTGCTGGAAGGTTAATTGATGGGGTCAGCCGCAAGGCGAAGCTCTTGATCGAAGCCCCAGTAAACGGCGGCCGTAACTATAACGGTCCTAAGGTAGCGAAATTCCTTGTCGGGTAAGTTCCGACCTGCACGAATGGCGTAATGATGGCCAGGCTGTCTCCACCCGAGACTCAGTGAAATTGAATTTGCTGTGAAGATGCAGTGTACCCGCGGCAAGACGGAAAGACCCCGTGAACCTTTACTATAGCTTGACACTGAACATTGAGCCTTGATGTGTAGGATAGGTGGGAGGCTTTGAAGCGTGGACGCCAGTCTGCGTGGAGCCATCCTTGAAATACCACCCTTTAATGTTTGATGTTCTAACTCGGCCCCGTGATCCGGGGTGAGGACAGTGTCTGGTGGGTAGTTTGACTGGGGCGGTCTCCTCCTAAAAAGTAACGGAGGAGTACGAAGGTTAGCTAATCACGGTCGGACATCGTGAGGTTAGTGCAAAGGCATAAGCTAGCTTGACTGCGAGCGTGATAACGCGAGCAGATGCGAAAGCAGGTCTTAGTGATCCGGTGGTTCTGTATGGAAGGGCCATCGCTCAACGAATAAAAGGTACTCCGGGGATAACAGGCTAATACTGCCCAAGAGTCCATATCGACGGCAGTGTTTGGCACCTCGATGTCGGCTCATCACATCCTGGGGCTGGAGTTGGTCCCAAGGGTATGGCTGTTCGCCATTTAAAGTGGTACGCGAGCTGGGTTTAGAACGTCGTGAGACAGTTCGGTCCCTATCTGCCGTGGGCGTTGGAAGATTGAGAGGGGTTGCTCCTAGTACGAGAGGAGCGGAGTGAACACACCACTGATGTTCGGGTTATCATGCCAATGGTATTGCCCGGTAGCTAAGTGCGGAAAAGATAAGCGCTGAAAGCATCTAAGCGCGAAACTTGCCTCAAGATGAGTCTTCCCTGGGCCTTCAAGGCCCCTGAAGGAACGTTTAAGACTAAGACGTTGATAGGCTGGGTGTGTAAGTGCAGCGATGCATTGAGCTAACCAGTACTAATGATCCGTGAGGCTTAACCTTACAACACCGAAGGTGTTTTTAGAGAGATTTTCAGCGACGTTCCGAGATTGGTTCTGATGGCTTCATGGAAGTGAAGCGGTTGGAATGAAACAGAATTTGCCTGGCGGCAATAGCGCGGTGGTCCCACCTGACCCCATGCCGAACTCAGAAGTGAAACGCCGTAGCGCCGATGGTAGTGTGGGGTCTCCCCATGCGAGAGTAGGACACTGCCAGGCATCAAATAAACGTTATCAGTGTGACGACTGGTAATGCGCAAGTCGCAAAGCGCGATATTGCCGGTATCGAAAGATACAACGTAAAAGAATCGGTGGAGCGGTAGTTCAGTTGGTTAGAATACCTGCCTGTCACGCAGGGGGTCGCGGGTTCGAGCCCCGTCCGTTCCGCCACTTATTTAATTATGCCTGCTTTTTTAGCAGGCATAATGTTAAGCGAGATTTAGGGGCGTAGCTCAGTTGGTAGAGCAACGGTCTCCAAAACCGGGTGTCGCGAGTTCGAGTCTCTCCGCCCCTGCCATATTAAGAACCCTTTGCGAAAGCAAAGGGTTTTTTTTTACCTATTATCCCTTCCCTTAGAGCATTCCCGCTTTGGAAAAGAGCGCATTGGCTGCTCTATGCTGATGTCTATCTGATCCGAGTTGCCTTATGATCTTTCGATCTTTACCTCCGCCGACCTCCTGATTCTCCTACCATTTTGCATTTTCTTCTCTCAGAAGGCGATGGGCGGTTTTTGGCATGATAGACAGCCATGACCACGGCGGCGGCTTTTAAGGCCGCCATAGCGCTTTAGGCTGCGGTATTTAAAGGTATTTTAAGTAATTGCCGAATCAAAGGCTGTTGATCGCTGTTTTGCAACCAGACGGCATACAGTGGGCGGACAATCGGCGGGATCTCGGCGGCGGCAAGCAACTGCGGATACTCTTTTTCCCACTGGCTGGGCAGGAAAGCGCATCCGCCTGTGGTTTCCAGCAACTGACGCGTCAGGTGTGCCGAGGTGGTCGTGAGTACCGGCACGTTATCACCTTCCAACATGCGGTTTTCCTGTTGGTGGAAGTCGGCCCCCCATTCCAGCTTGATGTACGGCATGGGGGATTGCTTGTCACGACGCGCGGATGAGAACAGGCGTAATGAGAAATTGCCCAGTTGCTGGCTGGCCAGTTCGTCCATCTTTGGCGGCTCAGTGGTGATCAGTAAATCGAGCTGCCTTTCATGCAGTTGCTTTACCAAAGAGTGCCTTAAGGCCACCCTGGCTTCGAGCTGCAGCGCCTCTCTTTGTTGATAGAGAGACTGCAACCAGGGGGTCAAATAAGCCTCCCACAACGAGGCAGTCGCGCCGATCGACAGCTCGGTATGTTGCAGTGAACGCACGACCTCTTTCTTCGCCAACTGCCAGGTGTTCATCAGGCTTTCGGCATAGGGCAGAAGCCGCTCGCCGGCAGGCGTCAGGCGGATGTTATTGCGATGACGGGTAAATAAATTTGCGCCCAACTGGTTTTCTAACTGACGGATGCGGAAACTGACCGCGGACTGCGTTAAGTACAAAGATTCTGCGGCTCTGCCAAAGTGACGCGTTCTACTGACCTCCAAAAAGGTTTTCAGTAATTCGGTATCCACACCTATCTCCAAAAAAATTTGTCGTTAAGATTTAAATGTTTTGTTTTACACGCTGTCAAGCCTATCTAATACTCCGCGCCATAAACAGCACGGCCATAAGAGAATTAGGAGCGTGTCAGATGGCGGATAGCTTCACCACGACCAATCGTTTTTTTGATAATAAACATTACCCTCGCGGGTTCTCCCGTCACGGCGATTTCACCATTAAAGAGGCGCAATTGCTAGAGCGCTTCGGCTACGCGTTTAACGAGCTGGACTCGGGCAAACGCCAGCCGGCCACTGAAGAAGAACAGCTGTTCGTCGCAGTGTGCCGCGGTGAGCGCGAAGCGGCTACCGAGCAGGAAAAAGTATGGGCTAAATATCTGGCGCGCACACGTCGCCCGAAGAAATTCCATACGCTGTCCGGCGGTAAGCCGCAGGCTGACGCAGTAGAAGATTACAGCGACAGCGAAGACTAAAGACGATGGGGCCTTCGGGCTCCATTTTCTATTCCAGACTACGATGCAGTTGTAACAGCAGACGGTCCATACTGCGATAGCTCAGCGCTTCGCTGAGGTGGCGCCTGCCGATCTCGGCATCCCCCGCCAAATCCGCCAGCGTGCGCGCCACTTTCAAGATGCGCTGCCAGGCGCGGACCGATAACCCCAACGCGTTTAATGTCGCTTCCAAAAACTCGGCGTCTGCCGCCTGCAACACGCAATCCCGTTCCACTTCACGGTTGTTTAACAGCGCGTTGATTTTACCGGCGCGTTCGAGCTGCCGGGTGCGTGCCTGTCGCACTCTTTCCCGCACCTGCTCGCTGCTTTCTCCCTGAGTTTGCCGCTTACTGAGCGTGCCTGGAGGTAACAGCGGCACTTCGATAGACAGATCGAAACGATCGAGAAAAGGCCCTGACAGCCGGGCCAGGTAGCGCAGCACCTGCTGCGGCGAGGCGCGATTATGCATGCCCTGGTAATGCCCGGTTGGGCTGGGATTCATCGCCGCGATCAATTGCACCTTGGCCGGGAAGCAGACCTTGGCGTTGGCACGTGAAATCACGATCTCGCCGGATTCCAGCGGTTCACGCAGCGCATCCAGCACCTTACGCTCGAATTCCGGCAGCTCATCCAGAAACAGCACGCCGTTATGCGCCATAGATATCTCACCCGGGCGCGGCAGTGAGCCGCCGCCGACCAACGCCGCCATCGATGCGCTGTGATGCGGTGCGCGAAATGGCCTCTGGCGCCATGGCAAAGCGGTGAGAACAGGATGCTGCAAGCTGGCGACCGCCAGGCTTTCCAGCGCCTCAGGTTCCGTTAGCGGCGGCAGTAAGCCAGTCAGTCGGCTGGCCAGCATGGTTTTACCGGTGCCCGGCGGCCCAATCAGCAGCAGGTTATGCCCGCCGGCGGCGGCGATCTCTAATGCCCGCTTGGCCTGCTCTTGGCCGATGATGTCGCGCAGATCGGCGTTTTCATGCGGGTTGTCTGCCGCGGGAGGCGTGACGGCCACCGGCAGCTCGCCCTGACCGAGCAAAAAGGCACAGACCTCCAACAGGTGTTGGGCAGTATGGGATTGTGACTGCGCGATCAGGCCGACCTCGGCGGCGTTGTCCGTGGAGAGGACCAATTGTCGCCCGGCGTCAGCCGCCGCCAGCGCCGCCGGGATGGCGCCTCTGACCGCGCGCAGCGCGCCGGACAGCGCCAGTTCGCCAAGAAACTCGTAGCGTGCCAACGGGGCGAGGGGCAGTTGCTCGGAGGCGGCGAGGATCGCCAGCGCAATCGGCAGATCGTAGCGCCCGCCTTCTTTCGGCAGATCGGCCGGTGCCAAATTGACGGTGATGCGGCGGGCGGGAAAGGTGAAACCGTTGTTGATCAGGGCGCTGCGCACCCGATCGCGCGCCTCTTTTACCGTGGTTTCCGGCAGGCCAACCAGCGTCAGGCCGGGCAGGCCATTGCTGATATGCACCTCTACCGTTACGGAAGGGGCCTGAACGCCGATGATGGCGCGGCTATAGATTACCGCCAGTGACATATCGCTCTCCTTGCTGAGAGCGGCATGATGCGCGATTTATCCAGGTGCCGCGCGGCGTTCTTGGCATTTTTTCCATGAAACTCGCAGCATAATCACTGATTTTCATCGAATTGAACGAAATTGTGCGAACCGCCTCGCAGCCTATGGCAATACCCATTAACAATTTGCTGAAGCCTGCAACACATTAGCGGCCTGTACGCATTGCAGCCATAGGCTTGATGGGTGTATTTAACAATTGATTAAAAGAAAAATCACTTCTTTAACACACTCCGACCGCCGCCGCAGTCTGCCCGGCAGCCGCTAAATCTCCTGACTTCGTACTCTACGGTAGGGATAACACTATGTTTGGTTGGACCCCGCTGCAACGCAATGCGGCAATCGCCAGTTTTTCAAGCTGGACGCTCGACGCTTTCGATTTTTTCGTGCTGGTATTCTTACTCAGCGACATCGCACAATCCTTTCACGTCGGCCTGGAACAGGTCACGTTGGCGATTCTGCTCACGCTGGCGGTGCGGCCGATCGGCGCGCTGATCTTCGGGCGCGCTGCGGAAAAATATGGCCGCAAACCGATCCTGATGCTGAATATCGTCTTCTTCTCGGTGTTTGAGCTGCTCTCCGCCGCCGCGCCCTCGCTGACGGTCTTCTTGCTGTTACGAGTGTTGTACGGCGTTGCGATGGGCGGTATCTGGGGCGTGGCGTCATCATTGGCGATGGAAACCATACCGGACCGCTCGCGCGGCTTGATGTCGGGCATTTTCCAGGCCGGCTATCCGTTCGGTTATCTGCTGGCGGCGGTGGTGTACGGCCTGCTGTTCGAAACGGTCGGCTGGCGCGGCATGTTCGTCATCGGCGCGGCGCCGATCCTGCTGCTGCCGTTTATTTATTATTGCGTGCAGGAGTCGCCGGTGTGGCTGGCGGCGCGTGAACGTAAAGAAAGCAGCGCCTTGCTGCCGGTGTTGAAGAGCCACTGGAAGCTGTGCTGCTATCTGGTGCTGCTGATGGCGGCGTTCAATTTCTTCTCTCACGGCACGCAGGATCTGTATCCGGTATTTCTGAAAGTTCAGCACGGTTTCGATCCGAAAACCGTCAGTATCATCGCCATTAGCTACAATATCGCGTCAATTATCGGCGGCGTTTTCTTCGGTTCGTTATCGGAAAAAATCGGCCGCAAAAAAGCGATTATCATCGCCGCATTGTTGGCGTTACCGGTGATCCCGCTGTGGGCGTTTTCCAGCGGTTCGCTGATGCTCGGGATCGGCGCTTTCCTGATGCAATTCATGGTGCAGGGCGCCTGGGGCGTGGTGCCGACCTACCTGACCGAGCTGGTACCGGCCAATACCCGCGCGGTGCTGCCGGGGTTCGTGTATCAGCTGGGCAACCTGATCGCTTCGGTCAACGCCACGCTGCAAGCCACCCTCGCCGAGCATCATGGGCATAATTACGGCCTGGCGATGGCCATGGTTGCCGGGACGGTGGCGGTGGCGATCGCTCTGTTGGTGTTCTTCGGCAAGGATACGCGCGGCAAGGCCATCACCGGCGCGGTGAAAAATCCAGGTATGCGCGCCAACGTGTGAAATCCGGGCGATTCGCGTGAGGTATGACCAGATTGCGCCGAATAATAACGCAAAAAAAGTGTTGTCATGTCGCGCGCGGCTGTGGTACCTCTGTAAGCATTAGTTCTGAATGAGCACAGTGAACAAACCCATTATGAAAGCCTTTGCCCAAGTGATTAGCCTAGTCGTGATTAGCGTGGTGGTGATTATTATCCCACCGTGCGGGGCTGCACTTGGACGAAGAAAGGCTTAGCAAACAAGCCGGAATCGCAAGAGAACCCCCGCACCGTCAGGTCCGGGGGTTTTTTATTGGCAAGAGAAAAGTGGAGCAAGGGGCAGAGCATGAAAAACAGAACAAAATCCTGCGGTTGTCGAAGTAAGGCGAGGAAATAACTATGAATGGCGCTCAGTGGGTAGTTCAAGCGTTGCGTGCGCAGGGTGTGGATACCGTATTCGGCTATCCGGGCGGGGCAATCATGCCGGTGTATGATGCGCTGTACGACGGCGGCGTGGAACACCTGCTGTGCCGCCATGAACAGGGCGCCGCCATGGCCGCCATCGGTTACGCCCGCGCCACCGGCAAAGTCGGTGTCTGTATCGCCACTTCCGGTCCCGGCGCCACCAACCTGATCACCGGGTTGGCGGATGCGCTGCTCGATTCCGTTCCCGTTGTCGCCATCACCGGTCAGGTGGGGTCCGCGCTGATCGGCACCGATGCCTTTCAGGAGATCGATGTTCTCGGCCTGTCTCTGGCCTGCACCAAGCACAGCTTCCTGGTGGAATCGCTGGATGCCTTGCCGGGCATCATGGCGGAAGCTTTCGCCATCGCCGCCGGCGGCCGTCCTGGTCCGGTGCTGATCGATATCCCGAAAGACATCCAGCTGGCGCAAGGCGACCTGCATCCGCATTTGATGCCGGTCGATGAAGCGCCGGCATTACCGACGGCGGCGTTGGCCGAGGCGGCTGAGCTGCTGGCGCAGGCGCATAAACCGATGCTGTACGTTGGCGGCGGCGTGGGCATGGCGCAGGCGGTGCCGGCGCTGCGCGAGTTCATCGCGGTGACCCGCATGCCGAACGTCGCCACCCTGAAGGGGCTGGGCGCGCCGGATGCGCAAGATCCGCTGTACCTTGGCATGTTGGGCATGCACGGCACCAAGGCCGCTAACCTGGCAGTACAGGAGTGCGATCTGCTGATCGCCGTCGGCGCGCGTTTCGATGACCGCGTGACCGGCAAGCTGAATGCCTTCGCGCCGCACGCCAAAGTGATCCACATGGATATCGACCCGGCGGAGATGAGCAAGCTGCGCCAGGCGCATGTGGCCCTGCAGGGCGATCTGAAAGCGTTGCTGTCGGCGTTGCAGCGCCCGCTGAACATCGCCGCCTGGCGGCAACGGGTGACGGCGCTGAAAGCCGATCACGCCTGCCGCTACGATCATCCCGGCCAGCCGATTTACGCGCCGCTGTTCTTGCGCCAGCTCTCCGCCCGCAAGCCGGCCAACAGCGTGGTGACCACCGACGTCGGCCAGCACCAGATGTGGAGCGCGCAGCACATGACGTTCGAACGCCCGGAGAATTTCATCACCTCCAGCGGCCTCGGCACCATGGGGTTCGGCGTGCCGGCGGCGGTCGGGGCCCAGATCGCGCGTCCGCAAGATACGGTGATCTGCGTCTCGGGCGATGGCTCCTTCATGATGAACGTGCAAGAACTGGGCACCATTAAGCGCAAACAGCTGCCGCTGAAGATCGTGCTGCTGGACAACCAGCGCCTCGGAATGGTGCGCCAATGGCAGCAGCTGTTCTTCGACGGCCGCTACAGCGAAACCAACCTGTCCGATAATCCCGACTTCCTGATGCTGGCCGCCGCCTTCGGCATTCCCGGCCAGCGCATCAGCCGCAAGGATCAGGTGGAGAGCGCGCTCGAGGCGCTGTTCAACACCGAAGGCCCTTATCTGCTGCAGGTCTCTATCGACGAACTCGAAAACGTCTGGCCGCTGGTGCCGCCGGGCGCCGGCAACGAAACCATGTTGGAGGAAATATCATGATGCAGCATCAACTCTCGATCCAGGCGCGTTTTCGCCCCGAAATGTTAGAGCGCGTATTGCGGGTCGTGCGTCATCGCGGCTTTCAGGTTTGTGCTATGAATATGGTTTCCCCGGCCAACGCCGACAGCATCAATATCGAATTGACCGTTGCCAGCCCGCGTCCGGTCGCCCTGTTGTCATCTCAATTAAGCAAACTGATGGACGTCTCCTGCGTCGAGATCCAGCAGCCAACATCACAACAAATACGCGCCTGAGGCGCCGAGAAGGATAAATAACAATGACAAAGAAAGCCGATTACATTTGGTTCAATGGTGAGATGGTTCCTTGGGCCGAGGCCAAAGTGCACGTGATGTCGCACGCGTTGCATTACGGCACGTCGGTATTTGAAGGCGTACGCTGCTATGACTCGCACTTGGGGCCGGTGGTATTCCGTCATCGCGAGCATATGCAGCGCCTGCACGATTCGGCGAAAATCTACCGCATGCCGGTGTTGCAAAGCGTCGACGAGCTGATGGAAGCCTGCCGCGCTACGCTGCGCAAGAATAACCTGGTCAGCGCGTACATTCGTCCGCTGGTGTTCGTCGGCGATGTCGGCATGGGCGTCAACCCGCCGGCCGGTTATAAAACGGACGTGATTATCGCGGCGTTTCCTTGGGGCGCTTATTTGGGTGAAGAAGCGCTGGATCAAGGCATCGATGCGATGGTCTCCTCCTGGCACCGCGTCGCACCAAACACGATCCCCACTGCGGCCAAGGCCGGCGGCAACTATCTTTCCTCCCTGCTGGTGGGCAGCGAAGCGCGCCGCCACGGCTATCAGGAAGGCATCGCGCTCGACGTGCACGGCTACATTTCCGAAGGGGCGGGCGAGAACCTGTTTGAAGTGAAAGACGGCGTGCTCTATACCCCGCCGTTCACCTCGTCGGCGCTGCCGGGCATCACCCGCGACGCGATCATTAAGCTGGCGAAAGACATGGGCTTCGAGGTGCGCGAGCAGGTGCTGTCGCGCGAATCGCTGTACCTGGCCGACGAAGTGTTCATGTCCGGCACCGCGGCGGAAATCACGCCGGTGCGCAGCGTGGACGGCATTCAGGTCGGTATCGGCAAATGCGGCCCGGTGACCAAACAGATCCAACAGGCGTTCTTCGGCCTGTTCAGCGGCAAGACCGAAGACAAATACGGGTGGCTGGATCCGGTAAACCCGTAACGACAAGGCTCGCCGCGCAGCGTGGCGGACGACAAGACAGACAAGATAAGAAATATCCAGGCGGTTCGTTCGCCGCCTGCCATAAATACATTTGGAGTGAAAAGAGCATGCCTAAGTACCGTTCCGCCACCACCACCCACGGCCGCAATATGGCGGGTGCCCGCGCATTGTGGCGCGCGACCGGGATGACCGACGCCGATTTCGGCAAGCCGATCATCGCCGTGGTCAACTCCTTTACCCAGTTCGTGCCGGGCCACGTGCATCTGCGCGATCTGGGCAAACTGGTCGCCGAACAGATCGAGGCTTCAGGCGGCGTGGCCAAAGAGTTCAACACCATCGCGGTGGATGACGGCATCGCCATGGGCCACGGCGGCATGCTCTATTCCCTGCCGTCGCGCGAGCTGATCGCCGACTCGGTCGAATACATGGTGAACGCCCACTGCGCCGACGCAATGGTGTGCATCTCCAACTGCGACAAAATCACCCCGGGCATGCTGATGGCGGCGTTGCGCCTGAACATCCCGGTGATCTTCGTTTCCGGCGGCCCGATGGAAGCCGGCAAAACCAAACTCTCCAACCAGATCATCAAGCTGGATCTGGTGGACGCGATGATCCAGGGCGCGAACCCGAACGTCAGCGACGCCGACAGCGAGCAGATCGAGCGTTCCGCCTGCCCGACCTGCGGTTCCTGCTCCGGCATGTTCACCGCCAACTCGATGAACTGCCTGACCGAAGCGCTGGGCCTGTCGCAGCCGGGCAACGGTTCGCTGCTGGCCACCCACGCCGATCGCAAGGAACTGTTCCTCAACGCCGGCAAGCGCATCGTCGAGCTGACCAAACGTTATTACGAGCAGGATGACGAAAGCGCGCTGCCGCGCAATATCGCCAACAAGGCGGCGTTCGAAAACGCCATGACGCTGGATATCGCCATGGGCGGTTCGACCAACACCGTGCTGCACCTGTTGGCTTCGGCGCAGGAAGGCGAGGTGGACTTCACCATGGAAGACATCGATCGCCTGTCGCGAAAAGTGCCGCACCTGTGCAAGGTGGCGCCGAGCACGCAGAAATATCTCATGGAAGACGTACACCGCGCCGGCGGCGTGATCGGCATCCTCGGCGAGTTGGATCGCGCCGGCTTGCTGAACCGCGAGGTGAACAACGTATTGGGGCTGACCCTGCCGCAGACGCTGGAAGCCTACGACGTGATGCTGACCCGCGACGAAAGCGTCAAGAAAATGTACTCCGCCGGGCCGGCCGGTATCCGCACCACGCAGGCATTCTCCCAGGATTGCCGTTGGGATTCGCTGGACACCGACCGCAAGGAAGGTTGCATCCGCACCCGTGAGCACGCTTACAGTCAGGACGGCGGATTGGCGGTGCTGTACGGCAACCTGGCGGAAAACGGCTGCATCGTCAAAACCGCCGGCGTCGACAAGGAAATCCTCACCTTTCGCGGCCCGGCCAAAGTGTATGAAAGCCAGGACGACGCGGTAGAAGCGATCCTCGGCGGCAAAGTGGTAGCGGGCGACGTAGTGGTGATTCGCTACGAAGGGCCGAAAGGCGGGCCGGGCATGCAGGAAATGCTTTACCCAACCACCTACCTGAAATCGATGGGGCTGGGCAAGGCGTGCGCGCTGATCACCGACGGGCGTTTCTCCGGCGGCACCTCCGGGTTGTCCATCGGCCACGCTTCGCCGGAAGCGGCTAACGGCGGCCTGATCGCCCTGGTGCAGGACGGCGACATGATCGCGATCGACATTCCTCATCGCGGCATCCAGCTGGATGTCAGCGAGCAGGAGTTGGCGGCGCGGCATGAGGCGGAACTGGCGCGCGGCGACGCGGCCTGGACGCCGAAAAATCGTGAACGTCAGGTGTCCTTCGCGCTGCGCGCCTACGCCTCGTTGGCCACCAGCGCCGACAAAGGCGCGGTGCGCGACAAGAGCAAACTGGGGGGATAAGCAGCATGGCGGTCTCTCAACCCCTACCCAGCGCCCCCTGCGGCGCGGAATATCTGCGAGCGGTATTGCGCTCGCCGGTTTACGAGGTGGCGCAAGTCACCCCGTTGCAGGTCATGAGCAAAATCTCTTCGCGTCTCGGCAACACCATTTTGGTGAAGCGCGAAGATCGCCAGCCGGTGCACAGCTTCAAGCTGCGCGGGGCCTATGCGATGATCGCCGGGCTGGACGAAGAGCAGAAGGCGCGCGGCGTCGTGACGGCTTCAGCCGGCAACCACGCGCAGGGCGTCGCCTTCTCCGGTAAACGGCTGGGGATCAAAACGCTGATCGTGATGCCGGTGTCCACCGCGGACATCAAGGTGGATGCGGTGCGCGGCTTCGGCGGTGAAGTGTTGCTGCACGGCGCCAATTTCGACGAGGCAAAAGCGAAGGCGATCGAGCTTTCCCAACAGCAGGGCATGACCTTTGTGCCGCCGTTCGATCACCCGACGGTGATCGCCGGGCAGGGCACGCTGGCGATGGAGCTGCTGCAGCAAGACGCGCATCTGGATCGGGTTTTCGTGCCGGTCGGCGGCGGCGGCCTGGCCGCCGGGGTGGCGGTGCTGATCAAACAGCTGATGCCGCAGATCAAAGTGATCGGCGTCGAAGCGGAAGACTCCGCCTGCCTGCGCGCGGCGCTGGATGCCGGCCATCCAGTGGATCTGGCGCGCGTCGGGCTGTTCGCCGAAGGCGTGGCGGTGAAGCGCATCGGCGACGAAACCTTCCGCCTGTGCCGTGAGTATCTGGACGACGTGATCACCGTGGACAGCGACGCCATCTGCGCGGCGGTCAAAGATCTGTTCGAGGACGTGCGCGCCATTGCCGAGCCTTCCGGCGCGCTGGCTTTGGCGGGGCTGAAAAAGTACGTCCAGCAGCACAACATTCAGGGTGAGCGTCTCGCGCACGTGCTGTCCGGCGCCAATCTCAACTTCCACGGGCTGCGCTACGTTTCCGAGCGTTGTGAACTGGGCGAACAGCGCGAAGCGCTGCTGGCGGTGACCATTCCGGAACAGCAGGGCAGCTTCCTCAAGTTCTGCCAACTGCTGGGCGGGCGCTCGGTGACCGAATTCAACTACCGCTACGCCGATGCCGACAACGCCTGCATTTTCGTCGGCGTGCGGCTGACGCGCGGCCACGCCGAACGGCGGGAGATCATCGACGAACTCAACGCCGACGGTTATCAGGTGGTGGATCTGTCGGACGACGAGATGGCTAAACTGCACGTGCGCTACATGGTGGGCGGGCGTCCGTCGAAGCCGCTGCGCGAACGGCTGTACAGCTTTGAGTTTCCGGAGTCGCCGGGCGCGCTGCTGAAGTTCCTGCAGACGCTGGGCACGCACTGGAACATCTCGCTGTTCCACTATCGCAGCCACGGCACCGACTTCGGCCGGGTGCTGGCGGCCTTCGAACTGGCGCAAAGCGAGCCGGAATTCGAGCGGCACCTGCAGGCGCTGGGCTACGATTGCCACGACGAAACCGACAACCCGGCGTTCCGCTTCTTTTTGCAGGGGTGAGTCCGGTGGGTTTATCCGACCGGTTGTCCCGTTTAGCGGTAGAAGGCCGGGAAATGGAAAGCCAAATCGCGGCGCGCGATCGTGCGCTTTTCGCCGGCGTGGATGCGCAGCTCGAGCAGCATTTCCTGACGCCGGGCCAGCGGCTGTCACCACCGGGCGTCGGCAACGTCATGCTGCTGATGGTGTGCCTGATGCTGGGCCTGGCGGGCGTGATGGGTCTGGTCACGGATGTGGCGGCCGCCTGGAGCGGCAAGACCTCCGCCGCCGTGTTGATGGGCAGCGGCGCGATCGTGGCGGTGTGGATGACGCTGATCCTGTTCCAACTGGTGCAGGGTAAAAACAGTGGGGTGGTATTGCTGCAATATTACCTTGGCATGCTCGGTCTGTGTTGCCTCGGCGGCGCGGCGGCGTGGGCGGCGGGCATGACCGGCATCGCCACCGGCGCCCTGCTGCTGGGGGGCGCGGTTGGCGGGGCGCTGTTCAGCAACCGGGCGGCGTTCTACCTGTATGTCGCCTATTTCCGCACGCGTCGGCGCGTGTTTATCAAACGCCGTTGGCAGAGGGAAGATCTGCGCAATACCCGATAAACCGTCAGAACGGAAAAACTTATGACGCAACCTTTCTCCGGCTTTAGCCAGCAGGGTCTGAATTTCCTGCAGCAGGTGCGGATCGAGAACGATAAGGCGTGGTTCGACGGCAACCGCGACATCTACGATCGCGAGCTGCTGGCGCCGTTTCGCGCGCTGGTGGAGCAGCTTGCTCCCGGCATGCTGGCGATCGATCCGCAGTTCGAGACTCGCCCGGCGATCGGCAAAACGCTGTCGCGCATTCATCGCGATACACGGTTTTCTCACGACAAGTCGCGCTACCGCAGCCGCATGTGGCTGACGTTCAAGCGCCCGAGCAAAGACTGGAAAGATGCGCCGGTCTACTTTTTCGAACTGGGGCCGGACATGCTGCGCTATGGGCTCGGTTACTACAGCGCCAACAAGCCGACCATGGATCTGTTCCGCCATACGCTGAAACAGCGGCCGCAGCCTTTCCTGGAGGTGGCCGCCTGTTGCCGGCCGCCGTTCGAGCTGGTGGGCGAGAGCTACAAGCGTCCGCTGGTCAAGGAGCAGGCGGCGGAGATCGCCACCTGGTACAACCGCAAATCGTTCGCGGTGATGGTCAGCGACAGCGCGGTGGAAAAGCTGTTCAACGCCGATCTGGCGCCGCTGCTGGCCGGGGCATTTTTGCAGCTTGAGCCGCTCTATCACTGGCTGATGCAGGTGGAGGCGATGAAACAGGTCGATCCGGCCGACCTGTAAAAACCCCGCGTCAGCGGGGATGCAGCAATCGCCAAAAGGCGTCGATCAGCGGATCGCTGAGGCGTTTTTTCTGGACGCAGACCCCCAACTCGAACGGTTCGACCATCGAGATGTTATCCAACTGCGAGATGCGGTTGCGCACCGGTTCCGGGCTATTGTCCACCACTACGCTCGGGATCAGCGCGATGCCGCAGCCCAGGGCCACCATCGACACGATGGCTTCGTGGCCGCCGACGGTGGCGTAAATCAGCGGATTGCTGATGCGGTGACGGCGGAACCACAGTTCGATGCGTTTTCGCGAAGGGCCGTGCTCCGGCAAGATGAAGGGGATCTCGGCCCAGTCGGGCTTGTCGGCGAACGCCTGGCTGCGCACCGCGCAGGGCAGCGCCGGCGCGATCAGCACCAGCGGAATTTCGCCGATTTTGGTGAACGCCACGCTGGCGGGCAGCGTTTCCGGCCGGCCGGCGATGCCGAGATCGGCCTCGTTGGACTGCACCTTGTCGACCGCGTCGGCGGCGTCGCCGGTGGTCAGCTTGATCTCTACCAGCGGGTGCTGCGCGCGGAAGCGGTCGAGGATCGGCGGCAGGTGGCTGTACGCGGCGGTCACCGAGCAGAACAGCCGCAGTTCGCCGCTCAGCGAAGGGCCGTGCTGGCCGAGCGAGTGCTTCAGCTGCTGATATTGCAGCAGCGTTTGCTGGGCGAATTCTTTCAGCTGTTCGCCGGCGTCGGTGAGCTGCACGGTGCGGTTATCGCGCAGGAACAGCGGCTGCCCGAGGATCTCTTCCAGCCGCTGGATCTGGCGGGAGAGCGTCGACGGGCTGACGTGCATCGCCTTGGCGGTGCGCCCGAAGTGATGGCTTTCGGCCAGATGCAGGAACAGCTTTAAATCACGTAAATCCATATCGATACGCTCGCAGTGAGAGTGTTGCAAAAATTGCAATATCACGTTCTCAATATATCAATTTAAGCAACGCATTTCCTGTTATACATTGAGTTTAACGAATCTCCGCACAGACAGGGCGGGGAATGAAAATAACAATGCAAGACAACATCAAACCGGAGTACCACCATGGCTAACTATTTCAACACATTGAACCTGCGTCAGCAGTTGGCGCAATTGGGTAAATGCCGCTTTATGGCGCGCGACGAATTTGCTGACGAAGCCGGCTACCTGAAAGGTAAAAAAGTGGTGATTGTCGGCTGTGGCGCCCAGGGGCTGAACCAGGGTCTGAACATGCGCGATTCCGGTCTGGATGTCGCCTATGCCCTGCGCAAAGAAGCGATCGACGAGAAGCGCGCTTCCTGGCGCAAGGCGACCGAAAACGGCTTCAAGGTCGGCACCTACGAAGACCTGATCCCGCAGGCGGATCTGGTAGTCAACCTGACGCCGGACAAGCAGCACTCTTCCGTGGTGCGCGCGGTGCAGCCGCTGATGAAAGACGGCGCGGCGCTGGGTTACTCCCACGGCTTCAACATCGTTGAAGTGGGTGAGCAGGTGCGTAAAGACATCACCGTGGTGATGGTTGCGCCGAAATGCCCGGGCACCGAAGTGCGTGAAGAGTACAAGCGCGGCTTCGGCGTGCCGACCCTGATTGCGGTTCACCCGGAAAACGATCCGAAAGGCGAAGGCATGGCGATCGCCAAGGCTTGGGCGGCGGCGACCGGCGGCCACCGCGCCGGCGTGCTGGAGTCTTCCTTCGTCGCCGAAGTGAAATCCGATTTGATGGGCGAGCAGACCATTCTGTGCGGCATGCTGCAGGCGGGTTCGCTGCTGTGCTTCGACAAGCTGGTTGCTGAGGGCACCGATCCGGCTTACGCCGAGAAACTGATTCAGTTCGGCTGGGAAACCATCACCGAAGCGCTGAAGCAGGGCGGCATCACCCTGATGATGGATCGCCTGTCCAACCCGGCCAAGCTGCGCGCCTATGCGCTGTCCGAACAGCTGAAAACCATCATGGCGCCGCTGTTCCAGAAGCACATGGACGACATCATCTCCGGCGCGTTCTCCAGCGGCATGATGGCCGACTGGGCGGAAGACGACGTGAAACTGCTGACCTGGCGCGAAGAGACCGGCAAAACCGCATTCGAGAATGCACCGCAGTTTGAAGGCAAAATCAGCGAGCAAGAGTACTTCGATCACGGCGTGCTGATGGTGGCGATGGTGAAAGCGGGCGTAGAGCTGGCGTTCGAAACCATGGTCGATGCCGGCATCATCGAAGAGTCGGCTTACTACGAGTCGCTGCACGAGCTGCCGCTGATCGCCAACACCATTGCGCGTAAGCGTCTGTATGAAATGAACGTGGTCATCTCCGATACCGCAGAGTACGGCAACTACCTGTTCGCCAACGCGGCGGTGCCGCTGCTGAAGGACTTCATGACCACCCTGCAGGCGGGCGATTTGGGCAAAGCTGTGGCGGGTACGGCGGTGGACAATGCGCAGCTGCGCGACGTGAACGAAGCGGTGCGCAGCCACCCTATCGAAACCGTCGGCCGTAAACTGCGCGGCTACATGACCGATATGAAACGCATCGCCGTCGCGGGCTGATTTTCCGCAAGGCAAAGCACAAAGAGAAAGAGCCGGCAGCGATGCCGGCTTTTTTTATGCCTCCGGCATCATTGCGGCGGGAATGATGGCGCCGCGATGCTGGATCACCGTAGCGGCCAGCAGATGGCCGCGCTGCGCCGCCCGTTGGGCGCTGCCGCCGTTCAGGCGGGCCGCCAGGTAACCGGCGCTGAAAGAATCGCCCGCTGCGGTGGTGTCGACGACACGCTCTGGCGGCAGCGCGATCGCCGGCACCTCAAGTTTCTCCCCTGCCATACTGAACACCAGGCAGGCGTGCGCGCCGCGTTTGATGACGATCTCGCCGACGCCGAGCGCCTGCGTGCGAGCTACCGCCTGTTCGATAGGCTGCGCTCCCCACAGCAACTCTTCGTCATCCAGCGTCAGAAAAGCGATGTCGGTACAGGCCAGCACCTCGCGGTAGGCCTGCTGCGTTTCCTCACGGCTTTGCCACAGGCGCGGACGGTAATTGTTGTCGAAGATCACCTTGCCGCCGTTGGCGCGACAGCGGCGCAGCAGCGCCAGCAGTTTCATGCGATCGGCAGGCGCGAGGATCGCCAGGCTAATGCCGCTGAGGTACAAGTAATCGAACTGCGCCAGCCGTTCGCACAGTGCGTCGGCCTGCGGTCCCGCAAGCCAATACCGGGCGGCGGCGTCATTGCGCCAGTAGGAGAAAGTACGTTCGCCGGCGGCGTCGGTTTCGATGAGGTACAGGCCCGGCAGCTTGTTGTCGAATTGCTGAATCAACCCGGTCTCGATCTTCTCCTGCCGCCAGGCCTGCAGCATGTCGCCGCTGAAACTGTCGGTGCCGAGTGCGGTGACATAATGCACCCGTAGCGTCTGTTCCGGCATTTGGCGGGCGAGGTAGACGGCGGTGTTGAGGGTATCGCCGCCAAAGCCGCGCGTCAGCTGTGCGCCCTGCTGCGACAGCTCGATCATGCATTCGCCGATCACGGCGAGATTTCGGATAGTCATCGTCAATAAGCCCTGGCTAAAGAAGAAGCAATAGCCGCCAGTCTCCACGCAAGGCGGTCAGGGAGTCAATAAATTAAAACGGCGTTTTAATTTTTTATGATCGCGATCGGCGAACGCGGGCAGGACGGAGGAGAAATGGGCGGCAATTCGGCTTAAAGTTTTACGCCGCGTTGCCGATAAGCTGGGTAAAGAAACAGCGGCAGCGCTCTCATTTCCCCGCCACGGCGATAGTACCGATGATAACCAATCTGATCTCTGGTCTGCTGGCGCCTTGTTTTGCCCTCTATGCCTGCGCCAAATCGCGGCGCTACTGGCGGCAATGCCGGCGCTTGTATACCTTCCAGCCGATTTATCGCACCAGCGGCGCGCTGCTGGCGGTGGAACTGCTGACGGCGGTGTATCACCCGAATGAGCCGGACAAGCGGCAATCCCCGGAGCATTATTTTTCCTCGCTCGGCGTCGCCCAGCGTTTGCAGGTGATCCAGGAACAGCTGGCGCTGTTGCAGCGCTGGCAGGCATTGTTCATTCGTCACGCGGTGATGGTGTCGGTCAATATCGACGGCATCGCGCTGCAAGCGTTGCAGCGCCATAGCGCGTTGCAACGGCAGATCGCCGAGATGCCCTATCTGCGCTTCGAGCTGGTGGAGCACGCCGAAACGGCGTCAAACCGCCCGCTGCAGCAGATCGTCGGCGGCGAGCGGCTGTGGCTGGACGATTTCGGCAGCGGGCTGGCCAACTTCTCCGCCGTCGGCGCCTGGCGTTATCAATACATCAAGGTGGCGCGCGAATTGTTTACCTTGCTCAAACAGTCGGAAGAGGGCGTCCAGCTGCTCGGCACCCTGATCAAGATGATGAACCAGCACAGCGACGGGGTGATCGTCGAGGGCGTGGAAACCGAACAAGAGTGGCGGCTGGTGCAGCGTTCCGGCGCGTTGGCCGCTCAGGGCTACTACCTTTCCCGCCCGGCGTGCTTTGAAACTCTGCACAGCGTGCCGACGCTGTTCGCCGCGCCCGGCGCGCCGGCGTGAACTCCGGCCTATCCTCAGCTAGGCTTAAACGGGGCTGCTAACTCCTTTTCCTTTCATTCGGCAGCCCGATTTATGCGCTGAGGGAGCCGCTATGACAAGAACAGGAAAGGTTTTCAGCTGGCTGGGCGGCATTGTGCTGCTGCTGATCGTCGCGCTGGCGATCTTCATTGCTACCTTCGACTGGAATCGACTCAAGCCCACCATCAACGACAAAGTGTCGGCCGAACTGCGGCGACCGTTCGCCATTCGCGGCGATCTGGGCGTCGACTGGTCGCGCAATCCGGATGAGGGCGGCTGGCGCGCCTGGGTGCCCTGGCCGCATATTCACGCCGAAGACGTGTGGCTGGGTAACCCGAAAAACATGCCCGGCGACAGCATGGTGACGCTGCAGCGCGTCGACGCCAGCATTGCGCCGCTGGCGCTGCTGGGTAAAGAGCTGCTGATCCCGCGCATCTGGCTGAAGCAGCCGAATGCTTCGTTGCAACGTCTGGCCAACGGCGACAACAACTGGACGTTTGACCTGGCCGCCGGCCAGGATCCCAAACAGCCGCCTTCCGACTGGTCGTTCACCGTTCACGACATCGTATTCGACAAGGGGCAGATCGCCTTTAAAGACGCCACGCTGAAGGCGGATTTCCGCGCCGTCGTCGATCCGCTCGGCAAGCCGTTGCCGTTCAGTGAAGTGATCGGCAAACAGGGCGGCGACAAGGCCGCGACCCCCGATTACGTTTTCGGCTGGCAGGTGAAGGGCAAATATAACGGCGAACCGTTGAGCGGCAGCGGCAAGATTGGCGGCATGCTGTCGCTGCAGAGCGCCGATTTGCCGTTCCCGCTGCAGGCCGATGTGCGCTCCGGCAGCACCCGGGTGGTGGTCGCGGGCACCTTGTCCGATCCGCTGAACCTCGGCGGCCTGGATGTACAGCTGAAATTTTCCGGTGAAAGCCTGAGCAACCTCTATGGCCTGACCGGCGTGTTGTTGCCGAATACCCCGCCGTATGCGACCGATGGCCATCTGACCGCCCGTCTGCATCAGCCGGGCGGCGCGGTGTTTGAGTACCAGAAATTCGACGGAAAAATCGGCGACAGCGACATTCACGGCAGCTTGAAGTACGTTGCCGGTAAACCGCGGCCCACGCTGAGCGGCGCGGTGAACTCCCGGCAGCTGAGGTTGGCGGATCTGGCGCCGCTGATCGGCGCCGACTCCAACGCCGCCAAAGCCGGGCGCGGCGAGAAAAGCCGTCAGCCTGCGGATAAGGTGCTGCCGGTCGAACAGTTCGATACGCAAAGCTGGAGCAAGATGGATGCGGACGTGAAGTTTGCCGCCGCGCGCATTGAACGCGGCAGCGATTTGCCGCTGAGCGATCTGGCCACGCACCTGAAGCTGAACAATGGCGAACTGCGCCTGGATCCGCTGCGCTTCGGCATGGCGGGCGGCAGCCTGAACGCCGTCGTGCGCCTCGACGGCGGCAAAAAGCCGATGCGCGGGCAGGTGGATATGCATGCACGCAAACTTCAGCTTAAACAGCTGTTGCCGAACGTGGAGGCGATGAAGCGCAGCCTCGGGCAGATGAACGGCGACGCCAGGCTGACGGGCAGCGGCAATTCGGTGGCCGAGCTGCTGGCGACCAGCAACGGCGATCTGCGCCTACTGATCAATAACGGGGTGATCAGCCGTAGCCTGATGGAGATCCTCGGTCTGAACGTCGGTAACTATCTGGTGGCACAGCTGTTCGGTGACGACGTGGTGGGCATCAACTGCGCGGCGGCGGACGTCGGCATTCGCAGCGGCGTCGCCGCACCGCGACTGTTCGTGTTCGACACCGAAAACGCGGTGATCAACATCACCGGCAACACCAACCTCGCCACCGAACGGCTGGATTTGTCCATCGATCCGGAAAGCAAGGGCATGCGCGTGCTGACCCTGCGATCGCCGCTGTACGTGAAAGGCACCTTCAAGCATCCGGACGCCGGGGTCAAAGCCGGGCCGCTGATCGCGCGCGGCGCGGCGGCGGTGGCGTTGGGGGCGGTGCTGACGCCGGCGGCGGCGCTGCTGGCGCTGGTCTCGCCCAGTGAAGGCGGCGAGGAGAACCAGTGCGGGCAGATCCTGCGGGAGATGAAAGGCAAAAAATAGTCAGGCGCGCGGCGGCGGCGTGAGCAGCCGGCAGTCGTGATCCTGGATCTCTTCCGCCGAGGCCAGGGTGAACGGCAGCAGGCTGCGCTCGGTTGCCAGCAGCAGGAAATCCCCGTCCGGCAGCGCGGTCATCGCCAGGCCGAAGCTGCCCATGCGCCCGTCGGCGCGCGGCAGGCCGGAGGCCAGCAGGTGGAAGGCGCCCTGTTGTTCCAGTTCGGCGGGGGTCACCCGCCGCCCCAGATAGTCATGCCCCAACAGGCCGCCGGGCAGCGGTTGCCATTGCTCGATGAAATGGGGGCCGATCTGCGCCAGCCGCTGTTTTACCGCCGGCAGCAGGCAGGAGATATGAATGTGCAGCTGGTTTTGCGTGCGGCCATATTCCGAATTGATCGCCAGTGAAATATCGCCGTCGTCGATCGGTTTGCCATAGCGTTCCGCCATCACGTGGCGCGCGCGCCAGGCCTGGGCGAAGAAATTCGGCGTGGCGGCGTCCAGCACTGCCGGGCTTTCGATACCGGTGATTTTGGCGCTGGGCATCAGCAGGTATTGCAGCGGCCCGTTGCGATCTTTAAACACCACGAAACCGGCCTGCACATCCACCTGCGCGCAGGGCGCCGGGTTGTCATGCGCCTGCTGATTGGGCAGACATTGCTGGCTGACGATGCGCCACAGCGCATCGGGATGGTCGGGTTTCAACCCGTAATAGAGCGCGATGGCGAGAGCCGCCAGCAGCGCCACGCAGACAAATACCCCACGACGCAGAGACATCGGCCGATCCTGTTACCGAGAGAAACGTCCAGCATAGCCCGGTTTTATGACAGGAAACGAACAACGCGTGCGGCCCCCCGCAGTGAGGGGGCCGCAGAGGATCACAGCGACTGGTGGCGGGTTTCTTTCATCAGCAGGAGGGCCAGCAGCGTCAGCCCGGCCATCGCCGCCAGGTACATGCCGACGTAAAACAGCCCGTAGTGGGCCGCCAGCCAGGTGGCGATGTAAGGCGCCACGGACGCGCCGAGAATCGACGCGACGTTGTAGGAGAACGATGCGCCGGTGTAGCGCACTTCGGTGGGGAACAGCTCCGGCAGCAGCGCGCCCATCGGGCCAAAGGTCAGCCCCATGATGCTCAGGCCGCACAGCAGGAAGCCCATCACCAGCGCCTGGTTGCCGGAACCCAGCAGGGTCGGGAACAGGAACGCGAAGCCGATCATCAGCAGGGTAATGGCGATCATGGTCTTGCGACGGCCGAACGCGTCCGCCAGCAGGCCGGCGATGGGCACCATCACGCCGAAACCGATCACCGCCACCATCAGCATCCACAGGAAGCTGTTACGGGAGTAACCGAGCCCCAGCGGCTGCGGCGCAGTGCCGTAGGTCATCGAATAGACCGTCATCAGATAAAACAGCGTGTAGGTCGCCAGCATGATGAAGGTGCCGAGGATGGTGGCTTTCAGATGCTTGCTCAGCAGCGTGCCGAGCGGCACTTTCACCTGTTTGCCGGCCTTGGCCGCTTTGGCGAACACCGGCGTTTCATGCAATGACACCCGGACGTACAGGCCAATCAGCACCAATGCGGCGGAGAGGATGAACGGCACGCGCCAGCCCCATTCCATAAATTGCTGGTCGCTCAGCAGCCACGAGAGCAGCAGGAAGGTGCCGTTGGCGAAGAAGAAGCCGATCGGGGCGCCCAACTGGGGGAAGGAGCCGTACAGCGCACGTTTTTTGGCCGGCGCGTTCTCCGTCGCCAGCAAGGCGGCGCCGCCCCATTCGCCACCCAGCCCCAGCCCCTGGCCAAAGCGCGCCAGCGCCAGCAGGATAGGGGCGAAGATGCCGATGGTTTCATAGCTCGGCAGCAGGCCGATCAGCACGGTGGAAATCCCCATGGTCAGCAGCGAGGCGACCAGCGTCACCTTGCGCCCCACGCGATCGCCGAAGTGGCCGAACAGCGCAGAGCCGATAGGGCGCGCGACAAAGGCGACGGCGAAGGTGGCCAGCGACTGCAGCGTCGCGGTGGTCGGGTCGCCCTGCGGGAAGAAGATGTGCGGGAACACGATCACCGCGGCGGTGGCGTAGATGTAAAAGTCGAAGAACTCGATGGCGGTGCCGACCAGCGAGGCGACGATGACTTTCCCGCGGGAATTCACCGGTGTAGACGCGTCGTCGGCGTCGAGTGGGGGTGCGATGGTGGCTTGCATATCTATTTCTTATTGTTGGAGGGGGTAAAAATCCATCTTAGTGACAGCATTCCGCCTTTTCAACGCTGGAACTCTGGGCTGCGCCGCCGCTAACCGGTTAAAAAGACTAATGTTTTACCTGACTTCTTTTCTGTAGCGTTAAACGTTGAGAAATGGGGTTCATACAGTGTGAATGGCTGTAAAAACGGGAAAGAAAAGTGACTGGGTAGTTTGTTATGCTGGTTTTTCGAATGCCATGCCGCATGATTTAGAGAGATTGACTGGTTTTTTGCTCATTAACCAGAGGAAAGTGCCGGCGCGTGCGATAACACCGGCACGATTGCATGGCTTCAGCGTGCCGGCGGCTCGCGTTCCGGCAAGGCTTTGTCGCCTTTGTAGTCGGCCGTTGCGATCCAGGCGGCGCAAAACAGCGTCAGGCGGGCGAAGAAGTAGAAGAACGCCATCAGCCCGATCACCGAGCCGAAGGCCGCGCCGGAAGGCGATTTCGCCACCTGCGGCAGCGTCATCGTCATCACGAACTTGATCACCTCAAAGCCGATAGCCGCAAGCAAGGTGCCGCGCAGCAGCGCTTTTTTCTTCGGTTTGTGGCGCGGCAGCATCCAGAAAATCCACAGGAACAGCAGATAGTTGGCGAAAATCGAGATCGACAGCGCGATCGTCGTCAACGCCGGCCGCAGCCATTCGATGCCGTCCAGCCCCAGCGCGTTGACGATCGCCGCCTGCGCCGAGCCGGCGACCGAGGTCAGCGACAGCGTGATAATCAGCGCGACCACCAGGCCGGTCAGCGAGATGAAGTCGCGGGTGTACTTGAAATAGATTTTCTCCTGATCCTGCGGATTGCGTTCCCAGACGTCACGCGATTGCGCGCGGATCGCTTCGCGCAGGTTGCCCATCCAACTGATGCCGGAATAGAGCGCCAGCGCCAGGCCGGTCAATCCCACGGTGGTGCGCTGCTGAATGGCGGTGTTGACGGTGTTCTTCAGCGTGCTGGCCAGCGTCGGATCGCTGATGCTGCCGACGATCCGGTTGATCAAACGGGCCAGCAGATCCGGGTTGGAAGCCAGCACGAAACCAGCGGCGGCGAACGACACCATCAGGATCGGGATCAGCGAGAGGAATGAAAAATAGGTGATGGCGGCGCCGAACTGGCTGCCCAGCCGATCGTTAAAGCGTTCGGCGGCGCGCAGCAGGTGCGCAACGCTCGGCCAGGCTTTGATGCGTTCAATCAGACGTGAAAAACCGCTGATGCGGCGGTCGAGCGTTTCATGGCCGGTCTTGATGGCGATAAGCGGCTTCGGCGGCGTGTCTTGTGCGGGCTGGCGGCGTTCCTGGTCTGGTCCTGTAGGCATTACTTCACGATTTCCTTAACGTTAAACGGCATGTATCCGCGTTGATTATAGCCAAAGCCCCGCGGCGTTTTGAGCGCCGGGGCGGCAAACGGTCATTTTCCGAGCTTAACGCGTTAGCGCCCGGCATGAAATGCCAGGAGGCGGTCGATAGGTAAAATTCCTATGAAAACCCCGCCGCGCCTCGGTTTTTTCACTTCCCTACCTCCAATTTTTATCTGTTTCGTCGGCGAGAAAGCGTTTACTCATGATGTGGCGCCACGCGTTGCCGAGCGCCGCTCCGCTGCAGCCGTAGGGGCTGGAACGGTCTCACCCGTCATCAACAGAAAAACTGGAAGGTCTTATGAAATTGCTCAATCACCCCACCTGCCGTCCGTTTACCGAAGCGGGCAATCTGTCGCAGCTTTCCGCCTACTATGAAGAGGAGAGGCATATCATGTGGATGCTGCTGCGAGCTGCGCCGCGTCCTTGCTTTAATCAGGCGCTGATCGAAGACATCATGACGCTGGCGCAGGCGGCGAAAGAGTCTTCGCTGCGGTTCGATTTCTGGGTCACCGGCTCGCTGGTGCCGAACATGTTTAACGTCGGCGGCGATCTGCAGTTCTTCGCCGAAGCCATCAAGAACCGCAAACGCGAGGCGATGATGGCCTACGCGCGTGCCTGCATCGACTGCGTGCATGCGGCGGCGCGCGGTTTCGATACCGGCGCGGTCAGCATTGCGATGGTCGAAGGCAGCGCGCTGGGCGGCGGCTTTGAAGCGGCGCTGGCGCACCATTTCGTGTTGGCGCAGAACAATGCGCGCATGGGGTTCCCGGAGATTGCGTTCAACCTGTTTCCCGGCATGGGCGGTTACTCGCTGGTGGCGCGCAAGGCGGGCATGCGCTTGGCCGAAGAACTGATTTGGGGCGGCGAGTCGCACACCGCAGAGTGGTTCGAGAGCCGTGGGCTGGTGGATCAGCTGTTCCAGCCCGGCGACGCCTACATGGCGACGCGCACTTTCATCGATACCATCCGGCCGAAGCTCAACGGCATGCGCGCCATGTTGCGGGCGCGTCAGCGCGTGCTGCAGCTGACGCGTTCCGAGCTGATGGACATTACCGAGGATTGGGTGCACTCGGCCTTCACCATTGAGGAAAAAGATCGCGCCTACATCGAGCGGCTGGTGATGTTGCAGGATCGCCACACCCTGAACCTGCGTCGTGCCGGCTAACGTTAACGCGCCCGCCTCACGCGGAAGGTGAGCGCGGGCGATAGGACAGCAGCCAATGCTCCAGCTGTTCCGGGAGCATTGGCCGCGCAAACAGAAAGCCCTGCTTTTCGTCCACGCCGACCTCGTCGAGGAACTGATTTTCGCTCTCGGTCTCCACCCCTTCGGCGATCACGCGGAAGGCCAGCGCCTCCGCCGCCGCGACGATCGCGCGCACCAGCGATTGCGAAACCGGGTTGAAATTCACCCCGCGCACGAAGCTTTTATCCAGCTTGATGGCGTCCAGCGGAATGCGCGCCAGCTGCGCCAGCGACGAATAGCCGGTGCCGAAGTCGTCGAGATGCACCTGCGCGCCCAGCTCGCGCAGCCGGGTGATCAGCACGCGCGCGCGGTTTTCGTCTTCAATCAGGCTGCTTTCAGTCAACTCGAAGTCCAGCAGACAAGGGGCCATGCGGTGACGGCGCAGCACCCCGAGCAGATCGTTGACGATGCCGTCGTCTGCCAGCTGCCGGGCGGAGAGGTTGACCGCCACCCGCAGATTCAATCCCCGCTCTCGCCACTGCGCCGCCTGGCAGGCGGCGGTCTGCAACACCCATTGGCCCAGCGGGCCGATCAGGCCGGACTCCTCGGCATAGGAGATAAACTGCAGCGGCGGGATCAGGCCGCGCTCCGGCGAATCCCAGCGCACCAGCGCTTCCACGCTGTGCACTTCACCGCTGCGCGCGTCGATTTTAGGCTGGTAATACAATACCAGCTGATTTTGCTCCAGCCCTTTACGCAGGTTGGTGTCCAGCCACATGTATTCGGCGACGCGCTTGTTCATCTCCGGCGAGAAGACGGTATAGGTGCGTTTGCCGTGCTCCTTGGCGACGTACATGGCGGTATCGGCGCTGCGGATCAGGCTGTCGAGATCGTTGCCGTGCTCCGGGCACAGCGCGATGCCGATCGAACAGCCGGTATACACTTCGATCAGGCCGATGCGGAAAGGGGTCTTCAGTCGATCGATGATGCGCTGCGCCAGCGTTTGCAAATGTTCGCGATCGGTCTGAGGCGCCAGCACCAAAAATTCGTCGCCGCCGAGGCGGGCGAGCACCTGATCCGGGCTCAGGCAGCCGAGGATCGCCAGCGAGACCTCAACCAGCAGCCGATCGCCGAACATATGGCCGTAGGCGTCGTTGACCTTTTTGAAGTTGTCGAGATCGAGGTACACCAGGCCGAAACTCTCTTCGCCGCGCGTGGCGATGGCGTGGTTGATCTTGTCCTGGATGGCGTTACGGTTCGGCAGGCCGGTGATGATATCGGTGTTGGCCAGCACCCGCAGCCGTTCCTGCGCGCGACGCTCTTCGGTGATGTCGGTTCCTGAGCAGATCAGAAACACCTCGTTCTTGCCGCTGCCGCTGTGCACGAACTTATTGCGAAACAGGAACAGCCGCTCGCCCTTGACCGTCTTTACCCAGCGTTCCACCTCATACGAAGAGCCGTTGCGGAAGAAGCCGGCGATGTTGCGCCGCGAGGCGGCGGCTTCTTCCGGGCTCATAAACAGCTGGAAAACGTTCTTGCCGATCACCTCGTGTTCGTGCAGCCCGGTGTACTCCTCGCTCAGCCGATTGAAGCGCTGGATGCGGCCGTGCTGGTCGACGATCACGATCACCGAGTTGGCTTCGGACACCACCTGCTCGGCGAAGGAGAGCCCATGCACCAGATCGCGCGCCACGGATTGGGTATCGCTGAACGCGGACGCGGTGCCCGCCCATTCCAGGTTATTGACGCGGCGCCCGACCAGATGCAGATGCAGCGGTTCGCCGGCCAGCGTAATGGTGAGTTCAAGGCTGGCGGTCACGCCGGTCAAACGGCGAATTTTCGCCGCGTCCATGGCGCTCAGCGCCACCGCGACGTGGGCTTTGCCCTTAACGGCGGACAGCTCCAGGGCATTGCTGTCAAACGCCAGCCGCCAGTGGGGGCTCTGGGTGCCGAAGTGGGCGTTAAGAAGCTCAGGGCCTTGGTCTGCGGACATGATGATTCCTCAAAAGAGCACGGGCGGCCGGTCAGCACGAAGAACCGCTGGCGGCCTGTGGGCCCGAAAGTGGTCGCCGTGCGCGTCTGTGCATCATATAACAGGTTTTCACAGGCGGGGCGGGTAATGGAAACTATTCTATAAGCAATGATTAGTTTTGCGGTGTACGCGCCACCCGGCGACCGGTTGCCTTAAAGTGTAGGAGGAGAACATCGGGTCGTGCGAAGTTTGTACCGGCTTCCCCGCTAATGAAAAACGGTTGATGCAAGGTTGCCTTGTGGGCGAGTAAATTATAGCGGTGAGAGGGCGGCTGAAAAATAACCCTGTCGGGGAGATTTTTGCCGAGAAATTAAAATTTCCATCAAATAAACGCCTTCTTCATAGTTTTTTCATAATTGGTGAATAAACCCGTGACGGGTTTTAAAAAGTTTACACACCCTCGCATTACTTGAATTTTATCAGCCTATTATTATCTTCGACGAACGAATGAGCCTGTTAACGTACAGCGCTCCTGATGAAGAAAAATTTTTAAGGAAATGATTATGCGTAAATTGACGGCTTTATTTATTGCTTCCACGCTGGCTCTGGGTTCTGCTTCTGCGGCGTTCGCCGCTGATACGACGGCGGCCCCGGCTGCGGATGCGGCGCCGATGAAAATGATGCATCACAAGGGTGAAGGTAAAGGCGGCCCGTTCGCCGGGCTGAACCTGACCGAGCAGCAGCGCCAGCAAATGCGCGATATCATGAAAGAGTCGCACTCGAAACGCGGTCCGGGCATGAAAGAGGAACGCCAGGCGCTGCATAATCTGGTGGCTTCCGACAGCTTCGATGAAGCGAAGGCGAAGGCGCAAATTGACGCGATCGGCAAAGCGCAATCCGAACGCATGCTGGAACGCGCCAAGGCGGAAAATAAAATGTATAACCTGCTGACCCCTGAGCAGAAAAAACAATACAATGAGAATTATCAGAAACGTGAGCAAAAGATGATGGACCATATGAATAAAATGAAGGAGCAGATGTCCTCCGGTCAGTAATATACGCTCGCGGTAAATAAAAAAGGGCCAGACTATTTGTCTGGCTTTTTTTCGGCGTTATCTCCGGCAGGCCCGGCAGCGAGTGATTATCATTCCCCAGCGGCAATATGTCGGAACTGTTCGGCAACGGCCTGCGCAAAGCGCGGATCGTTAATATGGTAAGGCGTTTTTATTAACCGGCGCTTATGGGTGGCGTGCACCGTCTCCTCCAGCGTTTGCGTAAAGGCGGCCAGCGCTGCGGGATCCCAGAACGGTTGCCCAGGGGCATCCAGCGCCGACACGCCGCCCGCCGGGATCACGAAGCGCACTTCGCCCGCGCAGGCGTTGATTTTCTCGCCAATCCAATGTCCGATTAGCGCATTTTCCCGCGGGCTGGTGCGCACCAGCGTCACTTGCGGATTGTGATGATGGCGCAGGCGGTTCGCGTAGCGAGCCGGCACCGTATTCAGCGCGCCGAAGTTGATCATGTCGATCGCGCCGCAGGAGAGTACGCACGGGATGCCGGTACGCGCGATAGCACCGAAACGATCTGCATTGCAGGGCAGCACACCGCCAAACAGGTAATCGGTCACTTCGGTGGTGGTCAAATCGATGGCGCCGTGCAGTTGCCGGCTATCGATCAGTTTTTCCAGCGCTCTGCCACCGCTGCCGGTCGCGTGAAACGTCAGGCAGTCCCATTGCGGCTCAAGATCGGCAACCAGCGCCTGAATGCAGGGGGTGGTGACGCCAAACATCGTCAGGCCGATTGCGGGCTTGTCGTCGTGATGATCGACGGCGGCGAAGCGGACTGCGCCGGCTATCTGGCGCGCCGCATTGCCCAGCACCCGGCGCGAGATACGGTTCAGGCCGGCGAGATCGGTGACCGAATACAACATGCTGATATCACTGGCGCCGACATAGGCGGAAACGTCTCCCGCCGCCATGCTCGAGACCATCAATTTCGGCAGGCCAATCGGCAACTGCTGCATTGCCGGCGTGATGATGGCGGTGCCGCCGGAGCCGCCCAGGCCAAGCAGGCCGGCGATATCGCGGCGCGTCAGGATAAAACGTTCGAAAGCGGTCGCCATGGCGGCGATTGCCTGGCCGCGGCTGGCTAGAAAGACCGCGCCTGCGCCCGCCGGATGGTGGCGAGCGACCTCTTCTGGGCCGATATCGGCCGGGGAGTCAAATGGCAAGCTTCGGGTGGAGAGATCGACGGTTCGCGTGGGTAAATTCAGGCTGGCAATCAGCCGCCGCACATACTCCAACTCTTGTCCTTTCGTATCTGCTGTGGTAGCAATATAGACAAAATTTGAAGTATCTTTCATGGGTTTTTCCGGGGTGTTTCTAATTTTTATTTAAAAATTAATGTATTATGTTTTTTTGGGTGCCCTGGTGTTGGCATTTAAATTAAATTGATTAATGTATTTATATAATGAGACGGCAGTATCATTTTTGCAAGGGCAGCTCAGTGCAAAATGGGACTCCTGTCTCATTTTTGAGCTTTTTGCGCGGCCAACCCTTTGTCGTCAACCTGTCGGCAGTGGCGTCTCGCCTGTCGCGCAAGCGTGTACAGATGTATGAGGTTTAAGTGCCGATAAATGCTTTTCCCACCCCGTCCGACCTTTCTCTGACCTCCGCCCGGGCGAAAACACATCGTTTGTTGCTGGCCAGCGCAATGACGCTGTATGGCGAGGGCGCGTTTCCATCGATCACCGATCTGGCGGCGCATGCGCAGGTATCGCGCGCGACCGCCTACCGCTATTTCCCGACCCAAAGCGCATTAATTACTGCGGTGGTGGCGGAAAGTCTGGGGCCTATTCTGGCGTGGCGCCCGCAGGACGACGATGCCCTGAAGCGCATCCAGCAGTTGCTGACGTTGGCTTATCCTCAGATGGAGCGACACGAAGGGGCGCTGCGCGCCGCATTGCAGCTCTCTTTGCAGCAGTGGGCGCACGCCACGCCGGGCGAAAAGTTCGTGCGCGGCAACCGCAAGCGGCTGCTGGCGCTGGCGGTAGAGCCGTTGCAGGGTAAACTGCCGCCAGATTCTTTACAGAGAGTGATTCATGCTTTCTCGCTGATTTACGGTTCTGAGGTGTTCCTGGTGCTGAAAGATATCTGGGGGCTAGAGCTTGAGGGTATCCAGGATGTCACGCAATGGATGGCCAAAGCCATCCTGCGTCAGGCGGAAGAGGATGCGATGAACAGCAAAAAAACATCAGCAGGATAATCCAATTTTTGCCGCTGCCTGAGTGAAAAACCAGCATAATTCACTGAGTAAATATTGGCAAAAGTTATAATTAAAAGTGATAAAAAGCGCCTGTTAAGCACTTTTCAGGCGACGCTTTCCTTGGTTGTCTTTTAATTAAATATCATTATTTATCATTGTATTAATTTAATTATCTCCCGCGAATAAATGCCGCCTCAGCGCTGATCGAGATCATTCTCTTTCCTTATCGTCCCCCGTCTGATTCATCCCTGAAACGTTCTCTCCGCCCACCGAATTGCCGAGTGACACATTAAGCGCACTTGAGATTGTTGTGCTTTATTTATTTGGTGTTACCAAACTGTTACACAAAAAATCTTATAAAACATTTGCAAACAACAACGGACGGTATCTGGGATGGAGAAGAAACTTAGAGGAGTCAAATCCGCTTGGGCGGCCTTCGGCTGGCCTGAAATCGGAGTTCATCGCGCACAATGGAGCGCGATGCTGATCTGCCTGACGGCGATCGGCGGCGCGCAGGCCTCCAGCTATATAGAGAACGGCAAAGCGGGCGATCCGGCCAGCTGGCGCAGCAGTGAGTTCAACGCGGAATGGGGGCTGGGGGCGATCCACGCCGACCAGGCCTACGCCGCCGGTTATACCGGAAAAGGCATCAAACTTGGCATTTTCGATCAGCCGGTCTACGCCAAGCACCCGGAGTTTGCCGGTGAGAATAAGGTGATCAATCTGGTTACCGAAGGCATCCGCGAATACACCGATCCCTATATTCCGGTGAAAAAAGGCGACACTTTCCGCTATGACGGTACGCCGAGCGTGGACTCCGATGGCACGCTCGGTTCGCACGGTACCCACGTGGGCGGCATCGCCGCCGGCAGCCGCGACGGCGGCGCCATGCACGGCGTGGCGTTCAATGCGCAGATCATCAGCGCCGAAAACGGCGATCCCGGCCCGGAGGACGGCATCATCCTCGGCAACGACGGCGCAGTGTACCAGGCCGGTTGGGATGCGCTGGTGGCCAGCGGCGCGCGCATCATCAACAACAGCTGGGGTATCGGCATTACCGATAAATTCGCCAAGGGGGGCAAGAATCCCGCTTACCCTCATTTCACCGTCGACGATGCGCAAAAGCAGTTCGATCAGATCAAACAGATCCTCGGCACCAAGCCCGGCGGCGCCTATCAGGGCGCGATCGACGCGGCGCGCAGCGGCGTGGTCACCATCTTCGCTGCCGGTAACGATTACAACCTCAACAACCCGGACGCCATGGCCGGCCTGGCCTATTTCGTGCCGGAGATTGCACCGAACTGGCTGTCGGTCGCCAGCTTGCAGGACCCCTCTAATAGCGGCGACTACAGCATCAGCACCTTCTCTTCCCGCTGCGGCTACACCGCCAGCTTCTGCGTTTCGGCGCCGGGCACCCGGGTATACAGCTCGGTGATTGAAGGCACCAGCGTGGAGAATCTGACGACCGGCTACGCCAAATACAGCGGCACCTCGATGGCGGCGCCGCACGTGGCCGGCAGCGTTGCGGTGCTGATGGAGCGTTTCCCGTATCTGAGCGGCGCACAGGTGGCGGAAGTGCTGAAAACCACCGCCACCGACATGGGCGCGCCGGGCATCGACGCGCTCTACGGCTGGGGGATGATCAACCTGGGCAAGGCCATCAACGGGCCAGGCATGTTGGTGACCGCCGAGGATATTCCGGCGGAGTTCCGTATTCCGGATCCGACGGGCGTGGCCTACGGCCCGACCCAATTCGTGGTGGATCTGCCGGGCGTCGGCGCGGTGCTGGACAAGGGCAAACCGACCGAGCGCGTCTGCAGCGATGTGCTGTGCGGGCTGGACGTCTGGAGCAACGATATCTCCGGCCACGGCGGCCTGACCAAGCAGGGTATCGGCACCCTGGTGCTGACCGGTAACAACACTTATTCCGGCCCGACGCTGGTCAATCAGGGGCGGCTGGCGATCAACGGCTCGGTCACCTCGGACGTCAGCGTGCAGAGCGGCGGCATCGTCGGCGGCAGCGGCACGGTCGGTTCGCTGACCGCCCGCCGCGGCGGCACCGTGGCGCCGGGCAACTCGATCGGCACCCTGAACGTGGCGGGCAACGTCAGCTTCGAACCGGGTTCGCGCTACGCGGTGGAAGTGGGGCCGAACGGCCAGAGCGATCGGATCCAGAGCAGCGGATCGGCGACGATCGGCGGCGGCGAGGTGGCGGTGACGCTGGAGAACAGCGCCAACCTGCTGACGCAAAGCGAGGTGCGCAGCCTGCTGGGCCAGCAGTACACCATCCTGAGCGCGCAGCAGGGGGTGAGCGGGCAGTTTGACGCGGTGGTGCCGAACTACCTGTTCCTCGGCACCGGGCTGAGCTACCAGCCGGCCGGGGTGACGCTGAGCGTCGGGCGCAACGGCACAAGCTTCGCCAGCGTGGCGCAGACGCCGAACGAGCGGGCGGTGGCGGCGGCGGCGGATGCGCTGGCGGCGGGCAACCCGGTGTACGAGAGCCTGCTCAACAGCGGCACGGCGGGCGAGGCGCGGCAGGCGTTCCGTCAGCTGTCGGGGCAAATCCATGCGGATATCGCGTCGGCGCTGGTGAACGACAGCCGCTACCTGCGTGAGGCGCTGAACGGGCGTCTGCGTCAGGCGGAAGGGCTGGCGAGCTCGTCGGCCATCAAGGCGGACGAGGACGGCGCCTGGGCGCAGCTGCTGGGGGCGTGGGACCACGCGTCGGGCGACGCCAACGCCACGGGTTATCAGGCCTCGACCTACGGGGTACTGGTGGGGCTGGACTCGGCGGCGGCGGCCGACTGGCGGCTGGGGGTAGCGACCGGCTACACCCGCACCTCGCTGCACGGCGGCTACGGGTCGAAGGCGGACAGCGACAACTACCACCTGGCGGCGTACGGCGACAAGCAGTTCGGGGCGCTGGCGCTGCGTGGCGGGGCGGGCTACACCTGGCACCGCATCGACACCAAACGGTCGGTGAACTACGGGATGCAGTCGGACCGTGACACGGCGAAGTACAGCGCGCGCACCGAACAGCTGTTCGCGGAAGCGGGCTACAGCGTGCGGGGCGAGTGGCTGAACCTGGAGCCGTTCGTCAACCTGGCGTACGTGAACTTCGAAAACAACGGCATCGCGGAAAGCGGCGGCGCGGCGGCGCTGCGCGGCGACAAGCAGCACACGGATGCGACGGTGTCGACGCTGGGGCTGCGTGCGGACACCGCGTGGCAGGTGACCCCGGGCACGACGGTGGCGCTGCGCAGCGAGCTGGGGTGGCAACACCAGTACGGCGGGCTGGCGCGTGGCACCGGGCTGCGGTTCAACGGCGGCAACGCGCCGTTCGTGGTGGACAGCGTGCCGGTGTCGCGTGACGGCATGGTGCTGAAGGCCGGGGCGGAAGTGGCGGTGAACGAAAACGCCTCGCTGTCGCTGGGCTACGGCGGGCTGCTGTCGCAGCACCATCAGGACAACAGCGTCAACGCCGGCTTCACCTGGCGTTTCTAAGCAACATCGACTCAATCCTTGTACGGGAACCGCCTGCGGGTGGTTCCTTTTTCACATCCTGCTAATGAGAACCCGGCGCACCTGGGGCGTCGGCCAATAACAAGCAAAAGGTAAGGAAATGACAACAACAATGGGTTTTGATAGCAAAGGAAACGTTCGTCGCTCGCCGTGGCGGCTGAACGCGCTGGTCTGCTGCATGGCGCTGGCAGGGTATGCGCAGGCGGCGCCGCACGAGGTGAATGGCCAACCCGGCGATCCGGCCAGCTGGCGCAGCGCTGAATTCAACGCCAACTGGGGGTTGGGGGCGATCCACGCCGATGAGGCCTACGCCGCCGGCTACACCGGCAAAGGGCAAAAGGTGGGCATTTTCGACACTCCGGTTAACCGCCATCCCGAATTCGCCGGCGACGGCAAACTGATCAACGTCGTCACCGAAGGCTACCGCGCCTATACCGATCCGCACCGGCCGGGAATTAACGCCGGCGATCGCTTTTACTTCGACGGCACCTTCCACTTCTACAGCGGTTCGCAGGGCATGTTGAGCAATCACGGGGTGCACGTCGCGGGGATCAGCGCGGCGAATCGCGACGGCGTCGGCATGCACGGCGTGGCCTTCGATTCGCAGGTGATCAGCGTCGATAACGACAACGATGGCCCGGCGTACGGCGAATTCCTCGGCCTGGACGGCGCCGTCACCAATGCCGGCTGGCAGGCGATGATCAAGAGCGGCGTGCGGGTGATCAACAACAGCTGGGGCGTCAGCATTCCCGATTTCCTGTCCGACGGCGGCCGCGATCCTAACGCGCTGCACTTTGAGCTGAAGGATGCGCAGGAGCAATTCGATCAGGTCAAGCCGCTGCTCGGTAGCCTGGCCGGCGCAGGCTATCAGGGCGCCATCGACGCGGCGCGCAAAAATATTCTGGTGCTGTTCGCCGCCGGTAACGACGGCAATTACAACCAACCGGATGTGATCAGCGGGCTGGCCTACTTCGTGCCGGACATCGCGCCGAACTGGCTGTCGGTCGCCAGCGTGGCGCAGGATGCGGCATCGGCCAACAGCGTGCCTTACACCATCAGCAGCTTCTCGTCCCGCTGCGGCTATACCGCCAGCTTCTGCGTCTCGTCGCCGGGCAGCAAAATCTACAGCACCGTGGCCAACGGTTCCGATCCGGCCAATCTGGTGTCGGACTACGGCAATAAAAACGGCACCTCGATGGCGACCCCGCACGTCACCGGCGCAGTGGCGGTGTTGCTGCAGCGTTTCCCGTACATGAACTCGGCGCAGATTGCCGACGTGCTGAAAACCACCGCCACCGACATGGGCGCGCCGGGCATCGACGCGCTCTACGGCTGGGGGATGATCAACCTGGGCAAGGCCATCAACGGCCCGGGCATGTTCTATACCGTCGAGGATATTCCCGCAGAGTTCCGCATCCCGGATCCGACGGGCGTGGCCTACGGCCCGACCCAGTTTGTCGTCAATATTCCGGGACTGGGCGCCGAGGTGGATGCCGGTACGTTGCATGCCAGGAAGTGTGACGATATCAGCTGTGAGTTGGACGTTTACTCCAATAACATCTCCGGCCACGGCGGCCTGACCAAGGAAGGGATGGGCACGCTGATCATGACCGGTAACAACACTTATTCCGGCCCGACGCTGGTCAATCAGGGGCGGCTGGCGATCAACGGCTCGGTCACCTCGGACGTCAGCGTGCAGAGCGGCGGCATCGTCGGCGGCAGCGGCACGGTCGGTTCGCTGACCGCCCGCCGCGGCGGCACCGTGGCGCCGGGCAACTCGATCGGCACCTTGAACGTGGCGGGCAACGTCAGCTTCGAGCCGGGTTCGCGCTACGCGGTGGAAGTGGGGCCGAACGGCCAGAGCGATCGGATCCAGAGCAGCGGATCGGCGACGATCGGCGGCGGCGAGGTGGCGGTGACGCTGGAGAACAGCGCCAACCTGCTGACGCAAAGCGAGGTGCGCAGCCTGCTGGGCCAGCAGTACACCATCCTGAGCGCGCAGCAGGGGGTGAGCGGGCAGTTTGACGCGGTGGCGCCGAACTACCTGTTCCTCGGCACCGGGCTGAGCTACCAGCCGGCCGGGGTGACGCTGAGCGTCGGGCGCAACGGCACGAGCTTCGCCAGCGTGGCGCAGACGCCGAACGAGCGGGCGGTGGCGGCGGCGGCGGATGCGCTGGCGGCGGGCAACCCGGTGTACGAAAGCGTTCTTAACAGCGGCACGGCGGGCGAGGCGCGGCAGGCGTTCCGTCAGCTTTCGGGGCAAATCCATGCGGATATCGCGTCGGCGCTGGTGAACGACAGCCGCTACCTGCGTGAGGCGCTGAACGGGCGTCTGCGTCAGGCGGAAGGGCTGGCGAGCTCGTCGGCCATCAAGGCGGACGAGGACGGCGCCTGGGCGCAGCTGCTGGGGGCGTGGGACCACGCGTCGGGCGACGCCAACGCCACCGGCTATCAGGCCTCGACCTACGGGGTACTGGTGGGGCTGGACTCGGCGGCGGCGGCCGACTGGCGGCTGGGGGTAGCGACCGGCTACACCCGCACCTCGCTGCACGGCGGCTACGGGTCGAAGGCGGACAGCGACAACTACCACCTGGCGGCGTACGGCGACAAGCAGTTCGGGGCGCTGGCGCTGCGTGGCGGGGCGGGCTACACCTGGCACCGCATCGACACCAAACGGTCGGTGAACTACGGGATGCAGTCGGACCGTGACACGGCGAAGTACAGCGCGCGTACCGAACAGCTGTTCGCGGAAGCGGGCTACAGCGTGCGGGGCGAGTGGCTGAACCTGGAGCCGTTCGTCAACCTGGCGTACGTGAACTTCGAAAACAACGGCATCGCGGAAAGCGGCGGCGCGGCGGCGCTGCGCGGCGACAAGCAGCACACGGATGCGACGGTGTCGACGCTGGGGCTGCGTGCGGACACCGCGTGGCAGGTGACCCCGGGCACGACGGTGGCGCTGCGCAGCGAGCTGGGGTGGCAACACCAGTACGGCGGGCTGGCGCGTGGCACCGGGCTGCGGTTCAACGGCGGCAACGCGCCGTTCGTGGTGGACAGCGTGCCGGTGTCGCGTGACGGCATGGTGCTGAAGGCCGGGGCGGAAGTGGCGGTGAACGAAAACGCCTCGCTGTCGCTGGGCTACGGCGGGCTGCTGTCGCAGCACCATCAGGATAACAGCGTCAACGCCGGCTTCACCTGGCGCTTCTGACGTTCAGCGGTCATTACAACGACAACGGAGCCGGCATGCCGGCTCCGTTTTTATTTGCGGCGGTGGGGGGAGAACGTATGATGGCGCGGCGTCAGGACAATAAAAAACCGGGACCCTGACGGATCCCGGCTCAAAAGTGGGTAAAACAGATTAGCGCTAAAGGCTCAAGCCCCGTTTTGCTTATGCAGTCCGAGCGATGTGAGCATCGTCTCAGTAGCGGCAACGGAACAAATTTTCCCTGGTGTTACTATGGTTATTATTAAAAAACGTGCTGGTGTTGTTTTTTTATAGTGTATTGCTGTATGTCTCTTTTGATACCATGTTTGACGATGCAACATGGTATGTCAAGCAACGTTTTTAACGCATAATTGCATGGGATGCTAGTTTTAGATGTGGCTTTTTCAGCAGAAATAATCAAAACGACTGATAAATCAGTAAAAAAAATCGAAGGAACAAATGGATAACAATCACCAAAAATTCGATTCACAGTCGATTGCCAATCGGGTCAGAGAGCTGTTTTTACATTACGGGATTGGAAAACGTCAGCATGCCCGAGAGCTCAGCCGCATCTTGGATCTGAGTTTTTCACATGCGCACCGCAAATTGAAAGGGCAAAGCCCCTGGACGCTGGAACAGATCAACAGCGTCGCGGCCGCGCTCGGAGAAACGCCGGCGGCGATCGCCGATTTGAGCGCCGAACACGAGGCGGCCGAACCGAACATGGCGCGCGATGCCATCTTTTTTGTGGCAGGGGTCGCGATGCCTTGCGTCGGGCACATCGGCGACGAGCTTCCCGCCGGGCGGCCGGCGGAATTTGTGGCGCTGCGCACCGAGGGGCAATGGCATATCTATCGCGCCGATGAGGCGCCGGCAGGGCCGCGTTATGGCGTCGAACTGATCGAAATCCGGCCCGGCTATGGCGACGACGAGCGTCTGAGCATTGCGGTATTGGACGATTCGCATCAGGCGGCCGATGAATTGGCGAAGTATCTTGGCGGCTGCGGTTTCAACGCGGTGGCGTTTTACGACGTCGACAGCTTCTGTCAGGCGTTGCAGCAAAGCCTGTTCGACGGTTACGTGGTGGACTGGCTGATCGGTGAAGAAACGGCGGATCGCTGTATCGCCACCATCCGCGCCTCCGACAACCCGGACGCGCCGGTACTGGTGCTGACCGGTGAGCTGGGCACCGATCGACGCGAATCGGAAATCGCTCAGGCGATGCGCGAGTACGATGTGCTCGGCCCTTATGAAAAACCGGTGCGGCTCCATGTGATCGAAGCCGCACTGCAACGCTGTTTTAATCTTTAGCGGGGAACACCTCGGCCAGCGCGTTCGACAGCGCATCCAGCCGAACCGGCTTCATCAGGTAGTTGTCGAACAGCGCGCGCTGATCCGCCGTGAGTTGCTCCGGCGTGTAGGCGCTGATGCCGATGATCGGCACATGGCGGTTGGGGCCGCGACGATTGCGCAGCTGCCTGGCCAGGGCGGCGCCGTCGATGCCCGGCATCTGCAGATCCAGCAACAGCGCGTCATAAGGGCGCCTGAGCAGTTTCTGCAGCGCGCGCTCCGGCGAGTCGCACAGTTCGTGCTGGTAACCCAGCTTATCCAGCAACGCCGCAAAGGCGTCACCCACCGACTTGTTGTCATCCACCACCAGCACCTGCTGCGGTTTCTGCTGCAGAGAGGTATTGGCGGTGGCGGGCTCGTCGGCGCGTTCTTCTTCACTGATCTGCACCGGAATGCTGACGATAAAGGTGCTGCCCTTCTTGATTTCGCTGTACACCGTGATGGTGCCGTCGAGCAGCGTCACCAGGCCGTGCACGATCGCCAACCCCATCCCCACGCCGGCATATTGCTTGGTATGCGACTGATCCAACTGGGTAAAGGGTTTGAAGATCTGATCGAGCTGGTCTTTTTCGATACCGATGCCGGTGTCGGTCACTTCGATAATCAACGAACTGCCGCCGGGTTGACGGCGCAGACAGCTGTGCAGCGTAATGCTGCCGCTTTCGGTGTATTTGTAGGCGTTGGTCAGCAGGTTGACGATAATCTGCCGGATGCGCAGCGGGTCGGAATGCACCAACAGGTGGCTGCACTCCACCTCGCAGCTCAGCTTGACCTGCTCTTTGCGGGTCAAAGTAGCGATTTCGTTGGCGGTCTCCGCGATCAGCTTCTGCGCGTCGAACGGCACGATGCGCAGCTCCATCATGCCGCTGTCGAGGTGCGCGTAGTCGGTCAGATCTTTCATTTGGCTTTCGATCTGCTGCGCGGCGGTCTCCAGCCGCTGGAAGGTGTCCGCATGCTCCGCCGATACCCGGGTATTCACCAGCACGTCGATGGCCGACATCACGCTCTGCAATGAGGTGCGCAGTTCGTGGCCGATGGCGCCGAGGAAGGCGTTTTTGGTGCGGGTCGCTTTCTCCGCCTCGATCGCCTTGGCCTGCTGGCGAATGGTCAGCCGCTGCTGACGGAACACGATCAGGGTGATGGCGATCAGCGCGATCACCGAGAACATGGCAATCACCAGCCCATAGAAAATGATGTGCCGTTTCTCGATGTAGTCCTCATAGGCGGCGGTGCGCTGCTTCACCTCGGCGTGGTCGGTCAGGTTGGCCATTTCGATGGCGTAAGGCTTAATGGCCTTCATGGCCGCGAAAACCTGATTGAAGTCGATTTTCGGGTTATCCAGCAGTTTATCGATGCGATCCATCTGCAGGCGCATCTGCTTGACCACTTCCGGGTAGCCCGGCTCGGCGTACAGCGGTTGCGTGGATTCGGAGACGGTTTCCAGCACGTAAAAGCGCGAATAGAGGATTTCGAACCGCAGCCGCAGGTTGTCGTTGTCCACCTGCGGCGCGTGGCTCTGCTGCTCGACGAACGTGTCGAATTCCGCCAGCTTGATGGAGAACTTGGCGATCGACCAGGAGTAGTTCTCCTGCGTGCCGGCGATGGCATACAGCCCTTTCTTCGACAGGGTGGCGCTGTAGTAATAGAGCGTGACGGTCGAAGCCACCAGAAACAGCGCGGCGAAGATGGCCGGTATCGCCAGCCTGCTGCCGTTCTTAAAGGTCGTCAGCTTCATTTGATCACGATCCTGTCGACTTGCCAGATAAAGCGCGAGTTGTACAACGGCGAGTTCAGCTCAGGCCCGGCGGCGTCACGCGGATAAACCAGGAACAGCGGGCCGAAGTTTCTGAGCTTCAGCATCTCCCCGTCCATCTTGTAGGCCAGGATCATGTTGTACTTCTTGACGTCGGACAACGGCACGTCGATGTAATAATCGTTCAGCGCGTAGAAGGTCAGCGTCTCGCCCTTGGCGCCGACGCGCTCCAGGATGTCGGCCACCGAAATCCCTTCAAACTTCCTCTGCGGCGTCCAGGAGGTGGAGGTCGTGATGCTGTGCACCGGCATCGCCAACAGCTGTTTATCGGTGAACAGATAGCTTTTGTTGACCGGATCGGTCACGTTGTCGATCTTGCCCGCCACTTCCAGGGTAAAGCTGAGCGCGCTGCTCTGGGCGATAATCAGGGCCACGCAGGCCATCGCAAGGGTTTTGCATAGTTTGAACAGCATCGGCGTTCTCCAGAGGCGCGGGGAGGTTTGTATCAGTCCCGCTAATTTATCAGGCAGAATAATGGCAGAAAAAGCAGGCGGGTGCGAAGGGAATAGTAAACCGCACAAAAAGAACAGGCCGGTATTTACCCCGGCCTGAGAGTGGGATAAACGTAGCGCTTAGCGCATGGTGACGAACTCTTCCGCCGCAGTCGGGTGGATAGCCACGGTGTTGTCGAAGTCCTTCTTGGTGGCGCCCATCTTCACCGCCACCGCGAAGCCCTGCAGGATCTCGTCCATGCCGAAGCCGATGCCGTGCAGGCCGACGATTTTCTCTTCTTTACCCGCGCACACCAGCTTCATGCGGCACGGCTGGCGGTGCTGCGTCACGGCGCTGTACATGGCGGTGAAGGAGGACTTGTACACCTTCACGTTGTCCGCGCCGAATTTCTCGATGGCTTCCGGCTCGGTCAGGCCGACGGTGCCGATCGGCGGGTGGCTGAACACCACGGTGGCGATGTTGCTGTAGTCCAGGTGCTCGTCCGGCTTGTTGTTGAACAGGCGCTCGGACAGGCGGCGGCCGGCGGCCACGGCGACCGGGGTCAGTTCTACCGCGCCGGTGTTGTCGCCCACCGCGTAGATGCCTTTGACGTTGGTGTTCTGGAACTTATCGACGTCGATGTAGCCTTTCTCATTGGTTTTCACCCCGGTCACGCCGAGGTTCAGGTTGTCGGTCGCCGGTTCGCGGCCGATGGCCCAAATCAGGCAGTCGACGGTGAATGCCTTGCCGTTTTCCAGCTGCAGCGTCAGGCTGCCGTCGGCGTTCTTGACGATCGCTTTCGGCACCGATTCGGTGTGCAGGCTTGGCCCCTCGGTGTTCATCACTTCCACCAGGGTGTCGACGATCATCGGATCGAAGGTGCGCAGCGGCGCGTGCTTGCGCACGAACAGGTGCGTTTCCGCACCCAGCGCGTTCAGCACGCCGGCGATCTCCACGGCGATATAGCCGGCGCCCACCACGGCGACGCGTTTCGGCATGGCGTCCAGCTCAAAGAAACCGTCGGAGTCGATACCGTATTCCGCGCCCGGAATAGCCGGATGGCTCGGGCGGCCGCCGGTGGCGATCAGGATGTGATCGGCGGTGATGATTTCGCCGTTCACTTCCACGGTGTGCGCATCCACGAAGCGCGCGAACCCTTTGATCACGTCAACCTTGTTCTTGCCCAGCACGTTATCGTAGGAATTGTGGATGCGGTCGATATAGGCGGTGCGGTTGGCGACCAGCTTTTTCCAGTCGAAGGCGTTGACGGTGGTGTCGAAGCCGTAGTCCGGGCCGTACTGATGGATGGCCTCGGCGATCTGCGCCGCGTGCCACATGACTTTTTTCGGTACACAACCCACGTTTACACAGGTGCCGCCCAGCTCTTTGGCTTCAATCAGCGCACACTTTTGGCCGTACATGGCTGCCCGGTTGATCGATGCGATACCGCCGCTGCCGCCGCCAATTGCTAGATAATCGTAATGTTTCGTCATCTGGGATTTCCATGAGTTGTGAATTTGAAGAGGGTAAGAGTTTAACGCCTGACCGGGGTTTGTCGCAAAGATTGCGTCGATGGCTGCGATAGGCGGACGCAGGGCGCGACAAAGCGCGCCCTGCCGGGGATTATTCCGGTACCACCCAGTTGACCAGATGGTGGCCGATGCCCGACGGCACCAGAACCTTGTGCAGCCACGGCAGCACGTTTTTCATCTGCTGTTCCAGCTTCCACGGCGGGTTGATGACGATCATGCCGGAAGCGGTCATGCCGCGCTGATCGCTGTCGGGTTTCACCGCCAGCTCGATCTGCAGGATGCGGCGAATGCCGGTGGCTTCCAGATCGCGCAGCATGCGTTTGATCTGCTGGCGCATCACCACCGGGTACCACAGCGCGTAGGTGCCGGTGGCGAAACGCTTGTAGCCTTCCTGAATGCCTTTGACCACGTCCTGGTAATCGGTCTTCATTTCATACGGCGGGTCCATCAGGATCAGGCCGCGGCGCGACGGTGGCGGCAGCTGGGATTTCAGCTGCTGATAGCCGTCGGCGCGCTGCACTTTGGCGCGCTCGTCTTTCTGGAACTCGCTGCGCAGCAGCGGGTAATCGCTCGGGTGTAGCTCGGTCAGGTGAATTTTATCCTGAGGGCGCAGCAGCTGGCGGGCGATCAGCGGCGAACCGGGGTAGTAGCGCAGCGTGCCGGAACGGTTGAAGTTGTGCACCACGCTCATGTAGGCCGCCAGCTCCTCGGGCAGATCGTCGCGTTGCCACAGCAAGCCGATGCCTTCCAGGTATTCGCCGGTGCGCTCGGCGTGTTCGCCGCTGAGCTGATAACGGCCCGCGCCCGAGTGGGTATCCAGATACAGGAACGGCTTCTCTTTTTCCTTCAGCGACTCGATGATCAGGCTCTGAACGGTGTGTTTGAGCACGTCGGCGTGGTTGCCGGCGTGGAAACTGTGGCGATAACTTAACATGACGGGTGGCGGTTCCTTGTGCTCCGCAGACGGAGCATTCAATGCAATAAGGCTTATAATCTGCACAGTATAAACTGTCTGGCCGGGAAAAACCGGACTCCGTTGCCGCAGACGTTAACAGAAAGGGACAGGACGATGAGCAAACAGGCGATTTTGGCGAATTACCCCGACGCGGCGCGCTGGGCGTTCGGCGACGGCCCCGCGTTAGCCGACGAACTGCTGGGGTTGGTGCTGAGCGGGGATAAAACCGCCACCTGCAGTTCCTATGCGAGCTATCGTCGGGAACAAACCCCGAGGATCGGCGATTACAACATCGTTCTTGATGGCCGCGGCGAACCGGCCTGCGTGATCAGAACCCTGGCGCTGCGCCTGGTGCGCTACGACCAGGTGACCGCCGAGATGGCGGCCAAAGAGGGCGAAGGCGACAAAAGCCTGGCATTTTGGCGCGAGGGGCATCAGGCATTCTTTACCCGCGAGGGGAGCTTTGCGCCGGACATGTGGCTGGTATTCGAAGAATTCGAACGGGTTGAAACGCTGTGAATCACAAGGAGAAAGGATGAGCTGCATTTTTTGCGACATCGTGGCGGGCAAGGCGCCGTGCCATAAAATCTGGGAAGACGACGACCATCTGGCGTTCCTGTCCATCTTTCCCAACACCGACGGCTTCAGCGTGGTGATCCCCAAGGCGCACCACCCGAGCTACGCGTTTGACCTGCCGGACGAGGTGTTGAGCGCGCTGATGCTGGCGACCAAGCGGGTGGCGCGGCAGCTGGATCGCGCGTTCGACGACGTCGGCCGCTGCGGCATGGTGTTCGAGGGCTACGGCGTCGACCATGTGCATGCCAAACTGATCCCGCTGCACGGCACTGCGTCGCTGGAGCAGTGGCGGCCGATCGAATCGACCTCGCCGAAGTTTTTCACGCGTTACGAAGGCTACATTTCCTCCCACGATGCGGCGCGCGCCGACGACGAACAGCTGGCGGCGCTGGCCGCCCGCATTCGCCAATGCGCCGTTTAAGGCACGAACGATCAACGCCGGGCATTGATTTTCCTGTTGTCCGGCTCCATGTTAGAGATTCATACGCATTTTAAGGCTCGCCCTCGCGGCGGGCCCCAACGCTAATCAGGACTGCCCTATGACAAATCCGTTGCTGACCCCGTTTTCCCTGCCGCCGTTTTCGGCGATCCGCCCTGAAGATATCGTGCCTGCGGTGCAATCCGCGCTGGCGGACTGCCGCGCTGCGGTAGAGCGCGTGGTCGCGCAGCCGGGGCCGTTCACCTGGGACAATTTGTGTCAGCCGTTGGCGGAGTCGGACGATCGCCTGTCGCGCATCTGGTCGCCGATCGGGCACCTGAACTCGGTGAAAAACAGCCCGGAGCTGCGCGCCGCCTATGAGCAGGCGCTGCCGCTGCTGTCCGAGTACGGCACCTGGGTCGGCCAGCACGAAGGGCTGTACCAGGCCTACCGCAGCCTGAAAGAGGGCGCGGCGTTCGAGACGCTGAGCGTGCCGCAGCGCAAGGCGGTGGACAACGCGCTGCGCGATTTCGAACTCTCGGGCATCGGCCTGTCGGCGGACAAACAGCAGCGCTACGGCGAGATCGTCGCGCGCCTGTCCGAACTGGGCTCTACCTACAGCAACAACGTGCTCGACGCCACCATGGGCTGGAGCAAACTGATTACCGACGAAGCCGAGCTGAGCGGCCTGCCGGAAAGCGCCCTGGCGCAGGCCCAGGCGATGGCGCAGGCCAAAGAGCAGGACGGCTGGCTGTTGACGCTGGACATGCCGAGCTACCTGCCGGTGCTGACCTACGCCGACAACCGCGCGTTGCGTGAAGAGATGTACCGCGCCTTCGCCACCCGCGCCTCCGATCAGGGGCCGAACGCCGGCAAATGGGACAACAGCGAAGTGATGGCGGAAACGCTGGCGCTGCGCCATGAGCTGGCTCAGCTGCTGGGCTTTGACACCTACGCCGACAAGTCGCTGGCGACCAAGATGGCGGAAAGCCCGGAGCAGGTGATCGGCTTCCTGAGCGATCTGGCCAAGCGCGCCCGCCCGCAGGCCGAGCAGGAGCTGGCGCAGCTGCGCGCCTTCGCCAAACAGCACTATGGCGTGGACGAGCTCGACGCCTGGGACATCACCTATTACGGCGAAAAACAGAAGCAGCACCTGTTCTCCATCAGCGACGAGCAGCTGCGCCCGTACTTCCCGGAACAGCGTGTGGTGGAAGGGCTGTTCGAAGTGGTGAAACGCATTTACGGCATCACCGCCAAAGAGCGTAAAGACGTGGATACCTGGCATCCGGACGTGCGCTTCTTCGATCTGTTCGACGCCGACGGAGAACTGCGCGGCAGCTTCTACCTCGATCTGTACGCCCGCGAAAACAAACGCGGCGGCGCCTGGATGGACGACTGCGTCGGCAGCCTGCGCAAGGCCGACGGCACGCTGCAAAAACCGGTCGCTTACCTGACCTGCAACTTCAACCGCCCGCTGGGCGATCAGCCGGCGCTGTTCACCCATAACGAAGTGACTACGCTGTTCCACGAGTTCGGCCACGGTCTGCACCACATGCTGACGCAGATCGATACCGCCGGCGTCTCCGGCATCAACGGGGTGCCGTGGGATGCGGTCGAGCTGCCGAGCCAGTTTATGGAAAACTGGTGCTGGGAGCCGGAAGCGCTGGCGTTTATCTCCGGCCACTACCAGAGCGGCGAGCCGCTGCCGAAGGCCATGCTCGACAAGCTGCTGGCGGCCAAGAATTACCAGGCGGCGCTGTTCATCCTGCGCCAGCTCGAGTTCGGCCTGTTCGATTTCCGCATGCACTTCGAATACAGCCCGGAGAAAGGGGCGCAGATCCTGCCGACGCTGGCGGAAGTGAAGAAAATGGTGGCGGTGGTGCCTTCGCCGAGCTGGGGCCGCTTCCCGCACGCCTTCAGCCACATCTTCGCCGGCGGCTACGCGGCGGGTTACTACAGCTACCTGTGGGCGGAAGTGCTGTCGGCCGACGCCTACTCGCGCTTCGAAGAAGAGGGGATTTTCAACGCCGAGACCGGCAAATCTTTCCTCGACAACATCCTGTCGCGCGGCGGTTCGGAAGAGCCGATGGCGCTGTTCAAACGCTTCCGTGGCCGCGAGCCGCAGCTGGATGCTATGCTGCGCCATTACGGCATTAAAGGATAACCCGACACGTGAGCGTGTGTTTATTGTGTGAAGCAGGCGCCGATCCCGGCGCCTTGTCTGTTTTGGCGCAGCGCTGGCGGCTGACGTCCGACGACGACGCGCCGATGGCGCTGGTACTGACCCCGCAGCGGCTGGAGCTGCGCAAGCGCGACGAGCCGAAGCTTGGCGGGATCTACGTCGATTTCGTCTCCGGCGCCATGGCGCACCGGCGCCGCTTTGGCGGCGGCCGCGGCGAGGCGGTGGCCAAGGCGGTCGGCATCAAGGGCAGCTACCTGCCGGACGTGGTGGACGCCACCGCCGGGCTGGGGCGCGACGCCTTCGTGCTGGCGGCGCTGGGCTGCCGGGTGCGGATGCTGGAGCGCAATCCGGTGGTGGCGGCGTTGCTGGACGACGGCCTGCAGCGCGGCTATCAGGATGCGGAAATCGGCCCGTGGCTGCGCGATCGTCTGACGCTGCTGCACGCCTCCAGCCTGACGGCGCTGGCGGATCTCAGCCCGCGCCCGGAGGTGGTGTATCTCGATCCGATGTTCCCGCACAAGCAGAAAAGCGCGCTGGTGAAGAAAGAGATGCGGGTGTTCCAATCGCTGGTGGGCAGCGACGATGACGCTGACGGCCTGCTGGAACCGGCGCGCCGTTTGGCGACCAAGCGCGTGGTGGTGAAACGCCCGGACTACGCGCCGCCGCTGGCCGATGTGCCGGCGCACGCCGCCACGCTGACCAAAAGCCACCGTTTCGATATCTACATGCCGCTGTAATGTCTGCCGGGCCCGCGGTGTCGGGCCCTCAGTTTTCCTCCCGCAAACTTTTCCCCACGCCGCCGCCCGGATGCACCGCCAGCAAGGTGTCCTTATCGTAACCGCTGCGCGTCATCAGGCAGGTGCAGGCGGCGTCGAAGATCGCCAACACCAGCACAATTGAGGTGGTGGCCAGCATGTTCAGCGGATCTATCTCCTTTTGCACCCCGGTGGCGATCGTCAGCTGCGCCGCCTGCGCGATGGCGGAATGCGGGTTTTCCGTCACCGCGATCAGCGTCACCCCCTTGGCCTGCAGCGTCGGCAGCAGGCGGGTCAGCTCGTCGGAATTGCCGCCGCGCGAGATCAGGATCAGCAGATCGTCGGCGCGCAGGAAGCCCAGATCGCCGTGCGCCGCGCCGGTGGCGTCGAGATAGACCGCCGGCCGCTCCACGCAGGCCAGCATATGGGCTATCTTGCGCGCCGCAATCCCCGAGGTGCCGACGCCGGTGACGGCGATTTTACCGCGGCAGTCGGCCAGCAGCGCCAGCAGCCGTTGCCAGGTGCGCGCATCGAGGCGTTCGCCCAGCTGCGCCAGCTCCTGGCTGTAGGTTTGCCAGCCCTGCACGGCCTGCCGCCACTCTTGCTGCATCACGCCTCCTCCTGCATCAACCGGCGGTATTTCATGTGGTCGTTGTACAGCTCGTGGAACACCCGGTATTTGCGATCGTAGTAGCTTTTTATCTGGTTGGTCTGCGGCGTCACCGTCTTGCCGATGCGGCTCATGGCGCTCATCGCCTCCGGCAAGGTGTCGAACACGCCGGCCGCCACGGTGCCCATCATCGCGCCGCCCAGCAGCATCGCTTCGCTCTCCTCCGGCAGCAGCATGGCGCAACCGGTGGCGTTGGCGTGCTCCTGCACGAAGATCGGGTTCTTGGTGCCGCCGCCGCTGGCCATGATGGTGTCGATGCTGTAGCCGCTGTGGTTCATGGTTTCGATGATGTGGCGGGTGCCGAGCGCGATGGCCTGAATGGTGGCCAGGTAGTGCAGCGCCATGTCCTCCGGCGTGCGCGACAGCTTCAGCCCGGTCAGGATGCCGGTCAGCGTCGGGTTGGCGCGCGGCGAGCGGTTGCCGTGGAAGTACGGCAGCATGTGAATGTCCTGCGTCAGGAAGGCGATGTTCTCCGGCTCGCCGGCCATGCGGCGCAGAATGGCGTTCAGCACCTCATAGATGGTCTGGCCCTGAGTTTTCGCCTGCGCCAGCAGATCCTGATAGCACGGGTGCGACTGGATGACGTGGTCGATCAGCGCGCCGGTGGCGGACTGGCCGCCTTCGTTCAACCAGTATTCCGGCAGGATCGCCGAATAATACGGCCCCCAGACGCCGCCGATAAAGCGCGCGGTGCGTGACATCGCCATATGGCCGGTGGAGGTGCCGCCGATCAGCGCGACGCGGCGGTTGAAGTCGGCCACCTCGCCGGAGACGCCGGTGGCGCCCAGCGTGCCGAGGGTGCCGGCGTGGGCGTCGATGATTGACACGCTCACCGCCGTGCCGGCGATCAGCCCCATCTCGCTGGCGGCGCGCTGAGTCAGGCCGTGGCCCAGCGGCTCGCCCATCATTTTAACGTCGCTGCCGATCTTGGCGGCGTCGTGTTCCAGCACGTCTTCCAGCCCGATCTGCTGGAAGTAGCTCTTGTCCCAGCGCTGCTCGTGGCCGAGATAGGTCCACTTGCACACCGTCGAGCACAGCGAGCGGGTGGCGTCCTGGGTGGCGCGCCAGGTGAGGAAGTCCGGCAGATCGAACAGATAACCGGCGTTGGCCCAGGTGGTGGGCATGTGTTGCTTCAGCCACAGCAGTTTCGGCGTCTGCATCTCCGGCGAAATGATGCCGCCGACGAAGTCCAGCACCCGGTGTTTGGTGGCGTTGATGCGCTCGGCCTGGGCGATCGCCCGGTGATCCATCCACACGATGATGTTCTGCTCGGTGCGGCCGGAGGGGCTGACGGTCAGCGGTTTGCCTTCTTTATCCAGCACCACCAGCGAACAGGTGGCGTCGAAGCCCAGCCCTTTGACCTGGATCGGGTTGATGTCGGCCTGGTTGACCGCGTCGCGCACCGCATTGCACACCGCCTGCCAGATGTTATCCGACGACTGCTCGACGAAATCCGCCTTCGGCCGGTACAGATCGATGGCCCGGCTGGCCTGGCCGACCATGCGGCCATTGAGATCGAATACGCCCGCGCGCGCGCTTCCGGTGCCCACATCTACGCCAATAAAATAGCTCGCCATTATTTTCTCCTCAGGCTTTTCGATTCTGTAACGCGATAAACAGGATCAGCACGCCGCCCCACAGGGCCATGGTCAGGTAGCTGCTGACCCCCAGCAAATTGAGGCCGCTTTCCAACATTTGCAGCACGATCAGCGCCAGCACCAGCCCCAGAATACGGCCGAAACCGCCGTCCGGGTTAATGCCGCCCAGCACCGAGGCCAGAATGGTCACCAGCAGATAAGATTCGCCGTAGCCGGCCTTGGCCGAGTTGAACTTGGCCATCATCAGCAGGGCGGCGCCCCAGCCGAGCAGCGCCGACAGGATATACACCGCGATCTGCACCCGCGCGGTGTTCACGCCGCTGAAGCGGGTGGCCTGCTCGTTGGAGCCGATCAGGTACAGGCTGCGCCCCAGCGTGGTGTGCTCCAGCAGCAGCCACAGACCCACCGCCACCAGCAGGAACAGGATCAGCGCCACCGGCACGCCGAGCACGGCACCGTTGCCGAGAAATTGAATCGCCGCCGGGAAGCCGGAGATCACCGCGCCGTTGGACAGCAGAATATTCAGGCCGGTGATCAGGGTCATGGTGCCGAGCGAGGCGAGGATGGGCGAGACGCCTATCCAGGCTACCAGCGCGCCGTTGAGCGCGCCGATCGCCACCGCCACCAGCAGGCCGGCCAACAGCGCCAGCGCCAGGAACAGCGGCTGGTCGGGATGGCTGACGATGATCGCCGCCATCACCAGCGAACAGGCGTTGGCGCCGGCGATGATCGACAGGTTGATGCCGCCGGTCAGCATGGTGATGCCCATGCCGAGCGCCAGCAGGCCGAGGATCGGCAGCTGCGAGGCGATCGACTGGAAGTTGCCGAGGCTGAAGAAGCGCGATCCGAGCAGCCCGGCGAACAGCAGCGCTACCGCGATGATGATCGCGCCCTGCAGGCGAATGATCCGATCGTTTGGGATCAACCGAGTTAACTGCGTCATGTCAGATCTCCTTGAGCAGCTTGCGTTTTTCGTTCCAGGCGGTGGTGCTGATGCTGATCAAAATGATCGCGCCGCTGAATACCTGGTGCCAATAGGCCGAGACGCTGAGCAGCGTCAGCCCGTTTTGTAGGAAGGCCAGCAGCACCACGCCGAGCAGGGTGCCGGTCAACGATCCGCGGCCGCCGCTCATGCTGGTGCCGCCCAGCACCACCGCCGCCAATACCGTCAGCTCGAAGCCGAGCAGCGAGTTGGGCGCCACCGACTGGGTGATCTGCGCCTGGACCACCGCCGCGACGCCGGCCAGAATGCCCATATAGCCGTAGACGCAGAAGTGCAGCCGCAGCAGGTTCAACCCCAGGCGCGACGCCGCGTCGCGGTTGCCGCCCATGGCGTAGATCTGGCGCCCCAGCCGGGTGCGGTTCATCAGCACGCCGGTGACGACGATGGTCGCCAGCAGGCACAGCAGCGGCAGCGTCAGGCCGTAGTCGTAACCGTCGGCGCCCTGGAACGAGAACCAGTTGATGCCGTTCATGAACCAGTCCGGGAAGCCGTACAGCCAGGTGCCGTTGGTGGCGTACACCAGCAGGCCGTAGAACAGGTTAAGGGTGGCGATGGTGATGATGATCGCCGGCACCTTCAGCCAGTACACCAGGAAACCGTTCACCAGTCCGAGCAGCAGGCCGACGCCAATCGCCAGGGCGAACGCCAGCGGGAAGCTGCCGCCGTGCTGGATCACCCAGCTGGCCATCACATACTGCGCGATGGCGGTGACCGCCGGGAACGATATGTCGATGCCGCCGGCGATCAGCACCACGAACAGCCCGCAGGCCAGGATGCCGAGAATGGCGTAGCTGGTGGCGACGTCGGTCAGGTTGCCGAGCGTCAGGAACTCATCGGTGCCGGCGCTCAGGCCGATCGCCAGCAGCAGCACCAACAGGCCGAGATAAAACTCGTGCCGCCCGGCCAAGCGGGCCAATAATGACTTATCCATTCACCACCTCGGCGATCTGTTGTTCGGTACTCTGGTGCGGCGCGAACTCGGCGATCAACTCGCCTTTGCGCATCACCATCACCCGATGGCTGTTGTAATATGCTTCCGGGATCTCGTCGCAGATCATCAGCACCGCCATGCCCAGCTGCGCCAGATCGCGGGCGATCTGGTAGATCCCCTCTTTGTTGGCGATGTCCACGCCGACGGTGGGCGAGTCGAGGATCAGGATCTTCGGCTGGGTCGCGACCCATTTGGCGATGGCGATGCGCTGGGCGTTGCCGCCGGACAGGGTTTTCACCGGCAATGCGCTGTCGGACACCTTGATGTTCAAATCGCGGATCAGCCGGTTAACCAGCTCGGTCGCCTTGGCGTGATCCAGCAGCCCGAGCGAGGTATGCAGTCGATCGAAGACGGTGACGATGGTGTTGTCGTAGATCGATTGCTCCATGATCAATCCCTGCGTCAGACGATCCTCCGACACATAGCCGATGCCGTGGCGCACCGCTTCGCGGTTGTTGTGCAGCTGCACCGCCCGGCCCTCGATGCGGATCTCGCCGCTGTCCGGCCGCGTCATGCCGAACAGGCTGAGGCACAGTTCGGTGCGGCCGGCGCCGAGCAGGCCGACGATCGAGACGATCTCGCCGCCGCGCAGCGCCAGATTGACGTTGCGGTATTTCTCGCCGCGGCTGAGGTTGCGCACCTCGAGCAGCGGCGCCTGTTCGGCCGGCGGCAGCGGGGGCAGCGGGCTGTAATGGAAGCGTTGGCCGGTCATCAGGAACGCCAGTTCATGGCTGTCCAGTTCGCTGGCCGGCCAGGTGCCCACCAGCTTGCCGTCGCGCATCACGCTGATGCGATCGGCGACTTCCATCACTTCATCCAATCGGTGGCTGACGAACACCACGCAGATGCCGGCCGCCTTCAGTTCGTTGACCACCCGCAGCAGGCCGTCGACTTCCTGGCGGGTCAGCGAGGCGGTCGGTTCGTCCATGATAACCAACCGCGCTTCGGCGGCGATGGCGCGACAAATCGCCACCAGCTGCCGATCGGCGATCGACAGTTTTTCCACTTTTTTATCGGGATCGATGTGTACGCCGACCCGCGCCATGGCGTCCAGCGCCGTCTGGCGCATCACCCGCTTGCGCACCCAGAAGTGGCCGCCGGGCAGGTAACGGTGGATGGCGATGTTTTCCGCCACCGTCAGGTTAGGGAACAGCGACAGGTCCTGGTAGATCACCTGTATGCCGTAATAACCGGACAGCTGCGGCGTCAGGGCGTGGAAGAGTTTGCCTTCCAGCGAAATATTGGCGCCTTTTTCCGGCTGATAGACGCCGGAGATGATTTTAATGATGGTGCTTTTGCCGCAGCCGTTTTGCCCGGCCAGGCAGTGCACTTCGCCTTTATTCAGCGTCAGGTTGATCTGGTCTAATGCCAGCACGCCTGGGAATCGCTTGCTGATATTCTCCAGGGTGATAAATGCGGGGGAGGCTGTCATAACGTTAACCTGTGCTTGCGTAGCGGCCGAAGCCCTGGGCGCAGCGTTGCTGCGCCCCTACGAGGGTTTAACTACTTTCCCGGTGTGGCGAAATTACGCGAAAAATCAGAATCCGAGCGATTGGGCGTTGTCTTTGGTCACTTCCAAAATCTTATTAAACCGAATCACTTTGTGTTCCATATCGACGTCGGCTTTGCCGAGGCCCTCGATCGACAGGCCCTTATTCACTTCTTTGCCCTGCAGCAGCTGGTCGGCCACCGTCACCAGCGCATAACCGGCGTCTTTCGGATCCCACAGCAGCGCTTTCTTGATGTCGCCGCGCATCAGGTAAGGAGCGGCCTGCGCCGGCATGGCGATGCCCACCACCGCGATTTTGTCCTTGGCGCGTTTCTTGGCCACCGCCTGGCCGGCGCCGATTGGGCCGAGCGAACCGAAGCCGATGATGCCCTTCATCTGCGGATAGGTTTTCATCAGATCCAGCGTGGTGGCGTAGGATTTGTCGATGCTTTCCGCCACCGGCAAGCGCGAGGTGACTTCAAACATGTCCGGGTATTTTTCTTTCTGGTATTTGATGGCGGAATCGGCCCAGGCGTTGTGCAGCGGCACAGTCAGCGAGCCGACGTAGATCGCGTAGCCGCCTTTGCCGCCCATGTCTTTCGCCAGCTCATCGACGTTGGCCTGCGCGTATTTCTCGCTGTCGATGGTTTCGATGTCCCACTGGCCGATCTGCTGGTCCGGGGATTCATGGGTCAGCACCACGATGCCTTTGTCGCGCGCTTTTTTCAGCACCGGCTCCAGCACCTTGGCGTCGTTCGGCACCACGATGATGGCGTTGACGTTCTTGGCGATCAGATCCTCAATCACCTTGACCTGCGCGGCCGGATCCGGCGTAGACGGGCCGGTCTGGTAAGCGTTGACGTCGAGTTTTTTCGCCGCTTCGTTGACGCCCACTTCCATGCGGTTGAACCACGGAATGCCAGTCACTTTGGCGACCACGGCAATCTCATATTTATCAGCGGCGAACACAGGTGTTGTCGATAACATGCACGCAGAAACCACACATGCATTTAATAATGCGAGGTTAAATTTCATTAGCTGTACCTTTTTTTATCTGTAGGGGTGGCGGTTTTTCCACCGCTGCAGATTACAAAGGAATGGAAGAGGGAGCGTAGCCGAAGTTAATGAAATGTGATCTGCGCACATTTAAGTAAAATACTGGCGTATTTAGTGTTAAATAAATGTTTAATTATTTGGCGGTGGTAAATTTACTACCAATTAAACGGCCATAAATAACTTTTTATTAACTTTTAATTAACGTTTTTGCATCATTTTGATGGCTTGGACGCGGAAAAAAATGCCGGCGAAGGAGCCGGCATTGAAGCATTTAATCGATGTGTGAACAAGATCACCTTTTCGCCCGATTACAGCACGCCCTGGGCCAGCATCGCCTCCGCAACCTTAACGAAACCGGCGATATTCGCGCCGTGTACATAGTGGGTTTGCTTGCCCTCGCCGCCGTATTCCACGCAGGCATGATGAATATCCGCCATGATATGTTGTAAACGTACATCCACTTTTTCCGCCCGCCAGCCGATGCGTGCGGCGTTTTGCGCCATCTCCAGCCCCGAGGTGGCCACGCCGCCGGCGTTGGCCGCCTTGCCGGGCGCGAACAGCACCCCGGCGTCGAGGAAGGCGTCGGTGGCCTGGATGGTGGTCGGCATGTTGGCGCCTTCCGCCACCGCTTTCACCCCGTTGCGGATCAACGTCTGCGCCGCCTCGAGATCCAGTTCGTTCTGGGTGGCGCACGGCAGGGCGATATCCACCGGCACGCTCCACGGCTGCTGGCCCGCCAGGTAGGTCAGGCCGCGTTCGCGGGCGTAGTCCGCCACCCGGCCGTAGCGCTGGTTTTTGATCTCCGCCAGGTGCGCCAGCTTCTCGGTGGTGAAGCCGTCTTCGTCCACCAGAGTGCCGCCGGAATCCGACACGGTGATCACGCGCGCGTCCAGCTCCAACGCTTTCTCGATGGTGTACTGCGCCACGTTGCCGGAGCCGGACACCGCCACCCGCATGCCCTCAAAGCCCAAGCCGTGGCGCTGCAGCATGGCGTCGGTAAAGTACACCAGGCCGTAGCCGGTCGCCTCGGGGCGGATCAGGCTGCCGCCGAAGGAGAGCCCTTTGCCGGTAAACACGCAGGCGGTGTTGTTGGACAGTTTCTTCATCATGCCGGCCATAAAGCCGACTTCACGGCCACCGACGCCGATGTCGCCGGCCGGCACGTCGGTGTCCGGGCCCAAGTGGCGATACAGCTCGGTCATCAGCGCCTGGCAGAAACGCATGATCTCGCCCTGGCTTTTGCCTTTCGGATCGAAATCGGAGCCGCCTTTGCCGCCGCCCATCGGCAGGGTGGTCAGCGCATTCTTGAAGGTCTGCTCAAAGCCGAGGAACTTCAGGATCGACAGGTTTACCGACGGGTGGAAGCGCATGCCGCCCTTGTAGGGGCCGATGGCCGAGTTGAACTGGACGCGAAAGGCGCGATTGACCTGCACCTGGCCGCGATCGTCCACCCAGCTGACGCGGAACTGAATGATGCGCTCGGGCTCCACCAGGCGCTCCAGCAGCGCTTGTTCGCGATAGCGCGGGTTGCGCTCGATAAATGGCCACAGCGAGGTGAACACTTCGCGCACGGCCTGCAAATATTCCGGCTGGTGGGGGTTATGGCGTTGTAACGAGGACAGGAAAGACTCTACCGATACGGCATATTCCATGGATAACTCCTTTTAGCATTAAATTTTCCCCCGCTATTTCTTATAGATTTGGGTATAGGTGATGCTCGGGGGAGGATGTTGTGTCTTTAGCGACTATATCATCGGAGGGCGGTTGATTATCAAGCGATTAATCGGCGTGGCGGCATGAAAAACGCCCGCAGGGCGCGGGCGTTGGGCAGTTAAGTTAGCAAGCGCTTACTTTATTCGTCTTCTTCGTCGCGCAGCGGCACGATCAGCATATCGATGTGCACGGTATTGATCAGCTGGCGAGCGGAAGACATCAGCTTGCTCCAGAAGTCCTGGTGGTGGCCGCACAGCACCAGGTCCATGTCGTATTTCTTGATGGCGTCCACCAGCACCTGCGCCAGATCGCCGCTGCCGCTCAGGGTCTCGGTGATCGGGTAGCCGGCGTTTTGCGACAGCTCGGTCAGCGCCTGGTGGGTTTCTTCAGAGATGCGCTTTTGCATGTCGCCGAGATTGACGTCGATAAGGCCAGTATAGAGATCGGAATAGTTGACATCGACGTGGATCAGAGAAACTTTGGCGTTATACGGCCGCGCCATAGAGACGGCTTTTTCTACCAGGATCTTGCTTTCCGGGGATAGGTCTACCGCGATCAATATGTGTTTGTAAGCCATAAGAATACTCCTTCCATAAACATGCCGATTAAAAAGGGTTAGCAGGCGTTCCGTGTACCCGCCTGGCGCTTTTGGTTCCATAGTATCATTCGGATAACGCAATGATATGTTGGGGCGATCACACTGCGCCGCATCGAAAATCTCTGCGCACGATACATTTCGTTGTACACCCGCGCGGCGAAAAAGCCTAAGGGTTATGCGGGTTTTAACGGTCTGACCGCTTGAATTATAAGCGTTATTAAACAAAGTATAGCGCTAAATGTGCAATCAGCGCTCCAGATGCGGTTGCAGCAGGCTTTCAAACCACTCATGAAACACCGCCAAACGGCGGGAACGCTGGCGGCGATGGGGGTAGATCAGGGCGATCGGCATGGAGGCGGCGCGGTAACCGGGCAGGACTTCCACCAGTTCACCGGCGTCGAGCAGGTGTTGCACGTCGTAGCGCGGGATTTGCATCAATCCCAGCCCGGCGCGGCAGCAGGCGATATAGCTTTCGGCGTTGTTGACCACCACCCGGCTGGGCAAGTCGAGCCGCTGGGTGTGGCCGTCGCCGGTCAGGTATTCCCAGGGGGATTCGCGGCCGGTTTTGGGCGAGGCGTAGCCGATGCTCCAGTGCCCCTCGGCGAGATCGGCGGGATGAAGAGGATGGCCGAATTCGCTCAGGTAGGCGGGGCTGGCGCAGTTGATCAGCGCGATATGGCCGAGTGGGCGCATCACCAGGCTGCTGTCGTGCAGATCGCCGACGCGCACCGCGCAGTCGACCCCTTCCTGCACCAGATCGATGGCGCGATCGGCGGAGCCGAGCACCAGCTGCAGATGAGGGTGGCGCCGCAGCAGGCTGGGCAGCGCCGGCGCGATCAGCCGACGGGCGATGCGGCTCGGCACATCGACGCTGAGCCGCCCGGAGGCCTGCCGTTGGCTGGCCTGAAACGACTGATCGATATCCTCCACCTCGGCCAGCAGCGGGCGCAGCCGTTCGAGCAGCTGTTCGCCGTCGGCGGTCAGCCGCACTTGCCGTGTGGTGCGGTGCAGCAGGCGCACGCCCAGCTGCGTTTCCAGTTGCTGAACGGCGGCGGACACCGAGGCGCGCGGCACCTCCAGCGCATGGGCCGCCCGGATAAAGCTGCCCATCTCTGCCACCTGTACGAATACGCGGTATTGATTGAATCTGTCCATCTCGTTGACCTGCTGTTCCTTGGCGCCGTTTCTGAAAGAGAGTGTAGCCGCATGGCGCGGTTGCGCGCGAGCAGGTGCGGGGGCGATAGGTGCCCCCGCCGGGTTTATTTGGTGGTGTAGCCGCCGTTGATCAGGATGGTTTGGCCGGTTATCCACCAGCCGTCGCTGACCAGATGACGGATGAACGGCACCACGTCTTCGATATCGGTCAGGCCGGTTTGGCTGAATGGCGACAGCGCCGCCGCCGTCTTGTGGTAGGCCACGGCGTCCGCGCCTTCCGCCGGGTAGAAGAACGGGGTATCCATCGGGCCGGGGCCGACCGCCGTCACGGAGATGCCGCGCTCGCCGAACTCCTTGGCGGCGGCGCGGGTGAAGTGCTCCACCGGCGCTTTGGTGCCGGCGTAAGCGGGGTAGAACGGCGTGAAGGCGCCGAGCAGCGAGGTGACCAGCGTGCAGATTTTGCCGTTGTCGTTAAGGTGCTTACCCGCTTCTTTCAGGAAGAAGAACGCGGTTTTGGCGTTGACCGCGGTCATCTCGTCGTACTCGGCTTCGCTGATGTCGATCAGCGGCTTTTTCAGCACCTTGCCGACGGTATTGATGGCGATATCCGGCTTGCCGACGGCGGCGACAGCATCGGCGAACAGCTTCTCGACCGCGCCCGCCGTGGTCAGATCGGCCTGCAGCGCGACGCCTTGCGCCCCGGCGGCCTGAATGGCGGCGACGGTTTTCTCCGCCTCGGTTTTGGAGGCGGCGCTGTTGTAGTGGATCACCACCGCTTTGGCGCCTTGCTCAGCCAAATCGCGCGCGATCAGCCCGCCGAGGTTCTTGGCGCCGCCGGCGATCAGGACGGTTTTTCCCTTGATTGAATGGTTTGCCATAACAGTTTCCTTGGATAAGCGTAACGGAAACCTGAGTCTAGCCAGCGTGGGGGGAAAGATCAGCGGCGTGGCGCGGGATAGACTATCCATAAAAACAGCCTAATCGAAAACGGGCGGTTATCGCTTATAACGCCCCGGCAGGTGACTTTTCGGCACAGGGCGGTAAATTTTATCCACTGCTCAGGCCAGTTTGCGTTTCATTAACCTACAATGATGGATATGGGCCTCATCATTTCTCCTCTGAGTAGAACCATGCCGTGCAAATCTCATCGTGCGGTGCGGCAACGTCTTCGGGGGCGGTGGGTTATGGGCGTGGCCCGTGCAGGCAAAAAAAGGGGATGAGAGCGGTAAGCTCCAGCAGAGTATCGGGTAATGAGGTAGGGCGGTTGGACCCGGCGGATGGCCGCGGATAACAACGCCTTGAGGGGGCAATCATGATCAGTACCGTCGCGCTGTTTTGGGCCTTGTGTGTGGTGTGTGTGGTTAACATGGTGCGGTATTACTCTTCTCTGCGCGCGCTGCTGGTGGTATTGCGCGGCTGTGACCCGCTGCTGTACCAATATGTCGACGGCGGCGGCTTCTTTACCGCCCACGGCCAACCCAGCAAGCAGCTGAGGCTGGTGCGTTATATCTTCGCGCAGCGCTATGTCGAGCACCACGATCCGGAGTTTATTCGCCGCTGCGAGCGGGTGCGCGGGCAGTTTATGCTGACTTCGGCCCTGTGCGGCCTGGTGGTCATCTGCCTGATAGCGATGATGATTTGGTATTAATGCCTTTCTGTTTCCCTTGATGCAGGCAAAAAAAAGGCGGCCATGCGGCCGCCTTCCTCATGATGCTTGTCGCTTAGATCAGCTTCAACGCGACCCAATACAGCGCACCGGAAAGCAGAATCGAGATTGGCAGGGTGAGCACCCAGGCCAACAGGATGTTCTTCACGGTTTTGCTCTGCACGCCGCCGCCGTCCACGATCATCGTCCCGGCAACCGCCGAAGAGAGAACGTGGGTGGTGGAGACCGGCATGCCGGTATAACTCGCCACGCCGATCGACAGCGCCGCGGTCATCTGGGCCGATACGCCCTGGGCGTAGGTCATGCCTTTCTTGCCGATCTTCTCGCCGATGGTGGTGGCTACGCGTTTCCAGCCCACCATGGTGCCGAGCGACAGCGCCAGCGCGACGGCGACGATGATCCACATCGGCGCGTACTCGACGGTCTGCAGCAGATCCTGACGCAGGTTCTTCAGGAAGCGCTGATCGGCGGATGAGGTTTCCGGCAGCTTGGCGACTTTATCCGCCGTGTCGGTCACGCACATCAGCAGGCGGCGCAAATGGCTGCGCTGCTCAACCGTCAACTGATCGTAGCTTTGCAGGTTGGTCAGCATGCCCTGAGCCAGCTCGATCGCCGGCATGGCGCGCGAACTGTCGCAGTGGAACTCGGCCGGTTTGCCAGGCGTGGCTTCGTCATCCGGGCTTGGCACCAGCGGCGTCAACGACACCGCATGCGACAGCGCGTCGCCGTGCTGCTGGTAATATTGCTGCAGGTGGGTCACGGCGTCACGCGTACGGGTGATGTCATAACCGGTTGCATTCATATTGACCACGAAGCCGGCCGGGGCAACGCCGATCAGCACTAGCATGATAAGGCCGATGCCTTTCTGACCGTCGTTGGCGCCGTGCGAGAAGCTGACGCCAATCGCCGACAGGATCAGCGCGATACGGGTCCAGAACGGCGGCTTGCGTTTGCCGTCGACCTTTTCACGTTCCGCTGGGGTCATGTGGATACGCTGGCGTTTCTTGGTGCCACTCCAATAGCGGCGCAAGGCGAACACCATCACTCCCGCCACCATCATGCCGACCAGCGGCGAGAACAGCAGAGAAAGGAAAATGCCAATCATTTTCGGGACGTTAAGCGCATCCACGACCGAAGTGTGGGTCATCAGGGCGTTGGTTAAACCGACACCGATGATTGCGCCTATCAGCGTATGGGAACTGGACGCCGGCAGACCGAAATACCAGGTGCCGAGGTTCCAGATGATTGCCGCCAACAGCATGGAGAAGACCATGGCTAATCCGTGTGCTGAACTGACGTTCAACAACAGATCGGTAGGCAACAAGTGGACGATGGCGTAAGCAACACTCAAACCGCCGAGCATTACGCCAAGAAAGTTGAACAAACCTGCCATCACGACCGCAAGTTGCGAGCGCATGGCGCGGGTATAAATAACTGTAGCGACCGCATTGGCCGTATCATGAAAACCGTTGATGGCTTCATAAAACAACACGAACAACAATGCGAGAATTAACATCAGGCCGGTATGGAAATCCAGGCCAGCGAACAAATGCAGCATAAGCGTTACGCCAGTTTGTGGACATGAACGCCGCGCATTATCAGTGACAACCGGTGCCGGGGAAAAGGAAAATATGACGTTTTTTTGATTTGGACATGACGAAATGGTGGCGTGTCTATAACAAAAATATGGAATATCAACGCGTTAATCTGCTCTGACCTCTGTAATATTTTCTTACTATGGCGTTGGCGGCGCGGGGGCTTTACAATCTGCCGCCGTGAATTTGGCGGTGACCGGCGGCGAAACGGCGTAATATGGCGCTCTTTTGTCGCGATTGTGGTTTTGATAAGTGAGGCTCAGGTGGAACAGTTTGATGTCGTAGTGATTGGGGCGGGCGCCGCCGGCATGTTTTGCGCCGCGCAGGCGGGGCAACTCGGTTGCCGCGTGTTGCTGCTCGACAACGGCAAAAAACCGGGCCGCAAGATCCTGATGTCCGGCGGTGGGCGCTGCAACTTCACCAACATGTACGCCGAACCGGCGGCCTATCTGTCGAACAACCCGCATTTTTGCAAGTCGGCGCTGGCGCGCTACACCCAGTGGGACTTCATCGATCTGATCAACCGTTACGGCATCGCCTACCATGAAAAAACGCTGGGGCAGCTGTTCTGCGACGATTCGGCGCAGCAGGTGGTGGATCTGCTGGTCAAAGAGTGCGAGCTGGGCCAGGTGACGATGCGCCTGCGCAGCGAAGTGCTGGGCGTGGAGAAAACCGAGAACGGCTATGCGCTGGCGCTGAATGGCGAAAAAGTAAGTGCTCGCTCACTTGTGGTGGCCAGCGGCGGATTATCCATGCCGGGGCTGGGCGCCTCGCCGTTCGGTTACAAGCTGGCGGAGCAGTTCGGCCTCAGGGTGCTGCCGACGCGCGCCGGGCTGGTGCCGTTTACCCTGCATAAGCCGCTGCTGGAGCATGTGCAAACGCTGTCCGGCGTGTCGGTGCCGGCGGTGATCACCGCCGAGAACGGCGTCAGCTTCCGTGAAAGCATCCTGTTCACCCATCGCGGCCTGTCCGGCCCGGCGGTATTGCAGCTGTCCAGCTACTGGCAACCAGGTGAGTATGTGAGCATTAACTTACTTCCTGAGCTTGATATGGCGGGCTTCCTTGAGGAACAGCGCCTGCAGCACCCGAACCAAAGCCTGAAAAACACCCTGGCGCTGCACTTGCCGAAGCGGCTGGTGGAATGCTTGCAGACCCTGGGACAACTGCCGGAGGCGACGCTGAAGCAGCTGAATGCGCCGCAACAGGCGGCGCTGGTGGATCTGTTGCAGAACTGGCGCGTGCAGCCGAACGGCACCGAGGGTTATCGCACGGCGGAGGTGACGCTCGGCGGCGTCGACACCAACGAACTTTCTTCCAAGACGATGGAAGCCCACAAGGCGCCGGGGCTCTATTTTATCGGCGAAGTGGTGGACGTGACCGGGTGGCTGGGCGGTTACAACTTCCAGTGGGCCTGGAGTTCGGCCTGGGCCTGCGCCCAGGCGCTGGCGGCGCAGGGGCGGTAAAACGCCGCTTGGCCTTGAAACGCGCCGGGTCACATCGACCCGGCATTGAGCTGACTCATTAATTTAATTTTAGTATCGCCGTCGAGAAAACTCGCCTCCAGCGCCTGTCGGTTGCTGCGGTTAAAATCGTCATCCTGCCAGCCGAAGGCGTCATGCAACAGCTGGTACTCCTTGTTCAGCGTGGTATCGACGACGGTGCGCGCATCGGTATTCACGTTTAGCCGCACCCCCCACTTTTTCAGCCGATCTATCGGATGATCGTCGATGCTGTCGAACAAATTGCAGGTGAGATTGCAGCTGGGGCATATCTCGAGCAGGACGCCGGTGGCTACCAGGCGCTCGACGAGCGCAGGGTCCTCGATGCTTCTGACGCCGTGGCCGATGCGTGACACCTGCAGCCTATCTAGCGTCTCCCGCACGCTGTCGGGGCCCTTCGCCTCGCCGGCGTGGGCGATGACGTTGCCGCCGGCGGCACGCACGGCGCGAAAGGCCGCCACATGGTGGGTCAGCGGGTAACGCGCTTCATCGGCGGCCAAATCCAGCGCCACCACGCCGCTTCCCTGATAATCGATAACCAGCTTCGCCGTTTGCAGGCTGGTGGCCGCGTCGAAATGCCGCAGCGTGCATAGGATCAGCCCGGCGGCGATGCCGTAAGCCCGCGAGGCGTTATGCATGGCCGCCAGCACCGTCTCGACCACCGCTTCACCGCTTAACCCCAGCCGGGTATGCAGCAGCGGCGCGAAGCGCAGCTCGGCATAGATGACATTATCCGCCGCCAACTGCGCGAATAAGTCCTCGACGGCCAGCGTTATCGCCTGGCTTGTCTGCAATAGATCTATTTGCGGCGCTATCTTGCTTAGAAAGTCCCCCCAGATCGGCGCATCGTTTCGGCGCGACAAATTGCCGATTAAATGCCGTTCTGGTTATTTGCGGGTCGACCTTTTTTAAATAGTGGTAGCTTAAACAGGTATCCAAATGGACGTGTAATTCCACTTTCTTCAATTTTCTTGGATCGAATTTCATGCGGGTCACTTATTTCATTAACGGCTGAGATAACAACGAGAACAGTTTTTCTTTAAACAGGCCGGGCTTAATGCGGGTAATCACGCGCGCATTGGCCGGTTCGCCGGTAAGCTGAGTGGAATCGATGACGTAATGGCCGTAAGACCTCTCACTTTTATATTCTACCCATGAATACGCTTCCAGACTGGTCTCGACGATATCCGGATAGAGCGCCACCGCCATGGTGGTCGGATCGGGCAAATCAAACCCTTTGCGTTCGGTGCGCCGTGCGTTGAACGCCATCAGCGCGCGATTGCAGCGCACGGCAAAGCGTCCCAGTTCGCCGAGGTTATTCAATCGTTCTATATCGCGTTCGTCGATAAAGGCTTCCCCCATGCCGATCTCCCAGCCGACGAGAGTGAGCGGCAGCCCGGCAGTGAGCACCAGATGCGCAGCCTCGGCGTCGGCGTAAAAATTAAATTCGGCCAGCGGGGTGATATTGCCGGGCGTCAGTCCGGAACCGCCCATGACATACACGCGCTTCACCTTTTCGGCCAGCGCGGGCGCTTTCAGCACCGCCATCGCGAGATTGGTCAGCGGCCCCAGGGTGACGATTTCCAGCTCGCCCTTGAGCCGTGCGGCGCAGTCGATGATGGCGTCCACGGCATGAACGGGTTCTACGGCCAAGCGTGGGGTCGGCAAGGCCATGTCGCCCATGCCGTCTTCACCGTGAATATGGTGCGAGTGATAGCGCGTGCGAAACAGTGGTTTCGCCATGCCGGCGTAAACCGGAGGAGCATAGGTTCCCGCTTTTTCCACGCAAATGAGCGCATTTTTGACGCAGTGTTCTAGCGGGCAGTTTCCGGCGACCGCGGTGATCGCTTCCACTTTCACGCCAGGTTCGCGCAACGCCATCAGCAGCGCAACGGCATCGTCGGAAGCGGTATCGGTGTCTATCAGAATGTGTCGCATGGCAATCTCCTCGTAGGGGGTACGGAGAAAATACCCAGGCGGCCCAAGGCAAAAAAGGTCAGATGTCCTTTTTCGTTCTGAAGCGCGTCGGCTATGCTGAACGCAGTCGAAAGCGAGGAGGCAAGACGTTTAAGGATGAGCCTTGGGAGTGAATCGCCTTGAAAACGGTCGGTGACAGCAAGCTAAAAGAAGCGTTCATTGAGGTTCACGATATGCAAACGGCGCTTTCGCCCACGCTGCTCGCCGCACTGCGCCTGGTGAGCGTCGAAGCCGGCGAATACCTGGTGACGCAAAGCGATCGTTTGACCCACCTGTTTTTTCTCGTGCAGGGAAAATTGCAGGTTGAGAATTTTGATGTGAATGGTGCGCACATTGTCTTTTCCTTCGAAACGGATTTCTCGGTAATTGGCGATCTGGAGCTGTTCTCCCAGGCGCAGCGCACGCTGTTCAGCACCGTGCAGGCGGTGACCGACGCGCTGCTCCTCGCGGCACCGATAGAGGTCATCAACAATCACGCCCTGAGCGACCCGGCGTTTCTCACCTTTATCTGCCGGCAATTGAGCAATAAGCTGCTGAATTCCTCCTTGCTGCATGCGAACGGCGTTTTGACGGCGGAATATAAACTGCGAAAATTTTTATTGTTCAAGATAAAGAGCGAAGGGGAATTGATTGAGCTGGAAAACCGGGAGGCGCTGGCGGCGAGATTGGGCATCTCCGTCAGACAGCTAAGCCGCGCGTTGGCGCAGCTCGCGGCGGAAGGCATCATTCAGTTTAAAAACAAATCACTGCGGGTGACTGATCGCCAACGGCTGTCTGCTATCGAAGGTAACCAAAGCGGTTAATCGAGCGCCGGCCCTTTCAATTCCACGCGATTGCCGTCCGGATCGCTGAAATAGATGGACGGCCCGTCGCCTTCCGCGCCGTAGCGCGATTCGGCGGGATCAGCGTCGATCCCCTGCGATCGCAGGTAGGTCAGCAACGCGTCTTCGTTGAACGGATCGATGCGCAGGCAAAAGTGATCGACGTTCTGCTGTCTGGCATCGGGCGGCATGCCGCCTTTTCTTCCTAGCATGCCGTTGACGTCCACCAGATCGATCATGGAGGCGCCGGCGCGCAGGTGCACCAGCCCCAAATCCGGCCGCTGTTTGGCGATATCACAACCGATGACCTGGGTATAAAAACGCAGGCTGTTCTGCATATCGCGCACGCGCAGAACCACATGATCCAACTGTTGCAGGTTGAAAGGGCGCACGGTCATCTCCTCAAATGAACATCTCCTTTACAGCATAAGCGGCGATGGCGGATTTATCCTGTTTCGCGGCGTTGCCGCTTCGCGCGGCCAAACCAAAAAAAACGGCCGATGGGTGCAGCCATCGGCCGTGGGGCTTGAGTGTTCAAGCGTTAACGAGGGAAGTTACCGCTCAGCGCATCCAGGCCGCCCTGGTAGATGCCGCTGAACAGGGCGATGGCCTCGTCGTCGCTGATGTTGACCGGCGTGAAGCTGCCCGACCATTCCACGCGCGCCACGTTGGCGTCGCCGGTGGCGTGCACTGACAGGGTGGACAGATAATTCACCACCGGGAACGGCGCCTGCATGATGGAGTAGCTGTAGCTGCGTTGACGGTTGTCGAACGATTCCAGCCGCTCGATGACGGTGCCGCCGTCGGCGGTGGTCAAAGTGCGCACGCGGCCGCCTTGCGAAATGACGCTTTTCGGAATGAACGGCAGCCAGTCAGGCAGGGCATCGAAGCCGCCGATCAGTTGCCATACGGTGTCGGCGGATGCCGGGATGTCCATAGAGACGGATGTAGTAGCCATTTTCTTTCTCTCTCTTAATATCGGTTTCGGGTACAGGGTTACATTGCCAGCGTATCTACGACGCCGCCGTCGACGCGCAGCGCCGCGCCGGTGGTGGCCGAAGACAGCGGAGACGCGAGGTAAACGGCCAGGTTGGCCACTTCATCAACGTCCGCCGCGCGCTGAATGATGGAGCTTGGGCGTTCGGTTTTAACGAACTCGTCGGCCTGATCGCGGGCGCTGCGACCGGATTTGGCCGCCGCATCCGCCAGCATGTCTTGCAGGCCTTCGGTAAAGGTCGGCCCCGGCAGGATGGCGTTGACCGTCACGCCGGTGCCGGCGAGGCGTTTCGCCAGGCCGTGAGACACCGCCAGGTTGGCGCTTTTGGTGACGCCGTAGTTGATCATGTCCGCCGGGATGGCGACGCCGGATTCGGACGACACGAAAATAATGCGTCCCCAACCCTGCTCGGTCATGCTCTGCGCATAGTGGCGCGCCAGCCGCACGCCCGAGAGGACGTTGACGTTATAAAAGTGCATCCACTCGCTGTCGGGCACGGTAAAGAAGTCGTTATCGTTGAAAATGCCCAGGTTGTTGATCAGCACGTCGGCTCTCGGTTCCGCGGCGAACAGGGTTGCAGCCCCGTGTTCCGTTCCGAGATCGGCGACCACGCCGCGCACCTGCGCGCCGGGCACGTTGGCGCTGATGTCGGCGATGGCGTTATCAACCCCGGCTTTCTGACGGCCGACGATCACCACGGTGGCGCCCGTTTTGGCGAGCCCGCGCGCGATGCCGAGGCCGATGCCGGAGGTGGAGCCGCTGACGACGGCGACTTTGCCTGAAAGATCCAGTTTCATCATGTATCTCATCGAGTTAATGGGGGGAATGGGGCCATGCGGCCCCATAAAACTTAACGAATCGGCAGCGGCGCGTTGTCGGCCACCAGTTTCTGACGGCGCATTTCGGCCTAGAATTCAGCCGGGATAACGGCGTCCAGCGCAGCCAGATCTTCGGCCATGCGGCCAGGGCGGCTCGAACCGGGGATCACGGCGGCGACCGCGGGGTTAGCCAGCGAGAACTGCAGCGCGGCGGCTTTGACGTCGACCTGGAAGCGAGCGGCGATCGCTTTGATTTGCGCCACTTTCGCCAGCACCGCCGGGGATGTTTTCTGGTATTCGTAGTGCTCGCCACCGGCCAGCACGCCGGAGTTGTAAGGGCCGCCGACGACGATGTCGACGTTGTTCGCCAGGGCTTCCGGCATCAAACGTTGCAGCGCGCGTTCATGATCCAGCAGGCTGTAACGGCCGGCCAGCAGGAAGGCGTCCGGCTGCGTTTCGCTCAGGCCCAGCGCCAGTTCGCAAGGCTCGACGCGGTTGACGCCGAGGCCCCAGGCCTTGATCACCCCTTCTTCACGCAGACGGGTCAGCGCGCGGAAAGCGCCGGTGCGGGCGATGTTGAACTGTTCAATCCAGTTGTCGCCGTAGAAATCCTGGGCCGGATCGTGGATCCAGACGATATCCAGGCGGTCGGTTTTCAGGCGCTTCAGGCTGTCTTCGATGGAACGCAGCGTGGCGTCGGCGGAGTAGTCGTTGACTATTTTGTTCTTCAAGCCGTGTTCGAACAAACCGCCTTTCTCGCCCAGATCGCGGGCGGAAGTGTCTTCTTCTTCGTCCAGCATGATGCGGCCCACTTTGGTGCTCAGCACATACTCGTCGCGTGGGTAGTGCGACAGCACTTCACCCATGCGGATTTCCGACAGGCCGGAACCGTAGAGCGGCGCGGTGTCGAAGTAGCGGATGCCCAGATCCCAGGCGCCGCTGACGGTGGCTTGCACGTCGTCTTGCGGGATGTTGCGGAACATATTGCCGAGTGGTGCGCCGCCCAAACCGATCTTGCCGGGTAAAATATTTCTGATGCTCATGTCAGGTCCTCAATACGTTATCTTTTCAGGGAAATTGGGGGGCGCACAGTGCGTCTGCCCCGTCACGAGGCTAAAGATAGCGTGGCAAGTTGTGACTTGATAGGACATAATTTGTCTAAGTTAAGTCCTTTGAGGTCTCATATGATCGATTTACGTCAGTTGAAATACTTCGTCGCGGTGGCGGAAGAGGAGCACGTCGGCCGCGCTGCCGAACGGCTGCACATTTCCCAGTCGCCGCTGAGCCGGCAGATTTCCCAGCTTGAGGAACGTCTCGGATTGATGCTGTTTGAGCGCAATCAACAGCGCATTCGCCTGACCGCCGACGGCCAGACGTTTCTGGCCGAAACCCGCGCGCTGTTGACGCACGCCAACCGGCTCGAATCGCTCGGACGCCGCCTGGGGCGGGGTGAAGATGGCGGGCTGTGCATCGGCTATATCGAAAATGCGATGCACTCCGGCGTCTTGTCGAACGCCTTGCGGTCGCTGCGGGTGTCCCGGCCGGATGTGCACATCGTGCTTTACAGCCAGCCTTCTTCCATGCAGCTGGAAGGGCTGCGGCAGCGTAGCCTGGACGTGGCGCTGGTCAATACGGCGCCGGATCGCGACGATCAGGATTTGGACTATACGCAGGTGTTGGACGATCGCATGTTGCTGGCCCTGCCGCAGACGCATCCGCTGGCGGACAGGGAAACGCTGCAGCCGGCGGATCTCACCGATCAGGCCTGGATCTCGGTGATCCACAAAGAGGATGCCCATTCGCGCGACGATTTCGTGGCGGCCTGCGTGAAGGCCGGGTTCGATCCGGATATTCGGCTGGAAGCGGGCGAGCCGCTGACGGCGTTGGGGCTGGTCGCCGCCGGGTTGGGGATGACGCTGATCCAGCACAGCCTGCGGCATAACGCGCCGCAAGGCGTGGTGCTGCGCGAGCTGCCCTGGATGCAATACACCACGCAGCTGTGGGCAGTGTGGCACAAGGCCAACCTGCGCCCGCTGGTCACCCACTTTCGCGAAGTGATGTCGGCCGGGCCGGCCTGCCACTGATCGCGCGGCGGCGTCCGGCCCGGATGGCGCCTGCTACGGCGCAGCGCGCAGGGCCGCGACGATCGCCGCCAGTTCGGCGCGCTGCTCGTCTGCCAGCGCGGGCTGCGCCTGCGCGGCATTCTCCGCCAGCAGGGTTTGCAGGCCGATCAGCCAGTCATAGATATAAAACGCGGTATTTTTGGTCGGCGTCGGCGCCAGCCGGGTTAGCCGCTGCTGGCCACTCCAGTCCACCGCCGGCTGCGGCGGCGGGGTAAAGATCGGCTGGCCGGGATTGACGCGGCTCTCGGGGCGCGTGGCCGCATCGCGCCGCTGGAAGCCGAGCCAGGCGACGAAGTCGCCCAGTAGCGCCAGCGCCTGGCTGATCTGCCGATCTTCACCCTGTTCCGGCAAGCTCCCGGCGCACAGCGCGCGCTCCAGTTCGTCGTCGAGCCGCAGGCGGCAGGCGGCGCCGATCAGCGCATCGACCAGCAGTTCGAGGTGCGGCCTGTCGACGCCGAGCAGATCCAGCAACCGGCGGCTGTCTGGCAGCGCGCGCAGATGGTTGACCCAGTCGGCGAAGATCCGCGCGGCGAAAGGCGATGCGGGCTGCTCGCCGGGCGCCGCAGGGTCTTGCGCACCGAACAGATCGATATCCAGCCCAAACGGCGAAGGCGGCGTCGTCTGGGACGGCGTCGTATGCTGCTGTTGCTGATAAAGCTGGCGCAGCGTATCGCGCTGGGGCAGCAACCGTTCCAGCAGTTCGCCGTGGCGGCCGGCCTGCGCCTGCAACGCGCGCAACAGCTGCTGGGCGCGTTGCTGCGCCGCGTGCGGATCGGCGGCGGAGAGCCAGTTGCCGAGCAGGCTTTCCGTCAGCTCGCGCTGCAACTCTTCACGCTGTTCGAGCAAGCGCGCTTGTTTGTGGGCCGGGCGCGCCTGTGCAGCCAGGTAGTTCACCATCCGGCGGCAGTCCTGTTCATCCAGCGCCAGCAGCGTGGCCCAGCTGTCGCCGGGCTCGCCGACCTGACGCTGGACGGCATCGTCGGGCCGCGCTTTGCCTTCCTGACGCAGGTCGAACGGCGTGATCGCCCAGATTAAACCGGGCTTGCGGCGCTGGCGCAGCGCCGGGGTTTCCCCCTGGGTGTGGTTGACCCAATCGGCGAGCGCCTGGCCGACGCGCGCGGTGTCCTGCGGCGTGGCGGCGGCATCGGTCACCAGCAGCAGGCTGGCGTGCAGGCCGTCGGCGCAACGGGCCAGTAAATGGGCGCGCTTCGCCTGCTGCAGACGCTGCGCCGGCTCTGCCTGCGGACAGATGCGGCTGCCGGGCAGGTCGATCAGCGCCACGTCGGCGGGCAAGCCTGCCTGCGTCGTCTGCGGCAGCAGGGTGGTCACTTCTGCGGTCAGCCAGGCCAGATCGCTCAGTGCGATCTCCCGTTCATCGCCGTTTTCGGTCATGACGGCGATCGTGGCGTTTTCCGGTGCGGCGCTTGCGGTCAGCAGCGCCAACGCACGGCGCGGGGCATGAATCCGTCTGCTGCCGTCGAGCGCCTGCAACGCGTGCGCCAGCTGGCGGTAACGCGCCGTCAGCGTCGCTTCCTCTCCCCACAGCGGCGCAAACAGGCGCGCGCGGTCATCGATGCTCAACTGCGGCGCCAGCGTCACCGCCTGCGGCCAGAAGTGCCTGTCGAGCGTGGATTGCTCTTTGTCGCCGTGGCGGCGCAGGCTGTCCCACAGCGCCAGTACGGCATTGCCGTCGAGGCCATCGATGGCGATCGCCTGTCGGTGGCGCGTCAGCGCTTGCAGGTGGTCGGCGATGGCGCGGGCGTCCCAGTCCGTGCGGAAGCCGCTCATCGCGGCGGCGTCAATCGTCATGGCCAACCACTGCGCTTCATCGAGCAAGGCGAGGGCGATCGGATAATCGGCGGGCCCCGCCTCGGCCGCCGTGCAGTAGCGCACCGCGAGCGAAAGGTCCGCGTCGAAGCGCTTCGCGCCGGGCGCCAGCGCCGCCAACAGATGGGCTTTGGCGGCGGCGTTGTGGCCATATAAACCGATGGCGACCTGCGCAGACCGTGTGTTTTCCAACAGTGCGGCGCGGTTATGGCAACGCCGCAAACGCTGTATCAGCCGATCGGCTTCCCGCTCCAGGCGGGCGGAGTGACGGCGTGCGGCGTCCACCCAGTCGATCGCCTGCAAAATGCCGGCGCTGAGCGCGTTATTCGGAGCCGCTGGGGCGAGGGTTTGCGTGTTCATCGTGGGTAAATGCTCCCGCTGTCTATCCAGTAGTGGGTCGCACCGGAGGCGCTGGCAGCCAGGGTATTGAGTTTCAGTTGTAGGTGGTGCGCCGGGACGGGGCTGCCGTCGGCCAGCAGCGCCTGGGCGATCTTGACGCTCTCGGCACCCTGCTCGGCGCTGGCGGTGATGGCCAGCCGCAGGCCGATCACCGCGTCGCCGGCCAGCTTGCGCGCCAACTGGGCGTCATTGATGGTCAGCGTATAGAGCGGCGAGGCCGGCCAGCGTTCGTTGTCCAGCTGGCGGAAGCCCAGACGCAGCGGGCCGCGCAGCTGGAAGCTGCCGGCGGGATCGAGCGCGAAATCGGCGCGATCCAGATCGATGTCGCGGTAATAGACGTTATCGTCCGCCAGCATGTTGTTGCCGTCCAGCATGCCCAGATAGCGAATGGTGGAGTAGGGCTGGAAATCGCCGACGTTGAAGTAAAAGCTCTCCAGCCGCAGATCGATCGCCAGCAGGCACAGCATGGCGCCCACGGCAGCGGTGGATTTCGGGTTGTCGATGCGGCCGCGTTTGTTGAATGGGTACCAGCTGCGGGTGTGGTAGCCCTCGAGCGGCAGAATGCGGCTGGCGGGCAGCGGCTGCAGATGGCGCAGCAGCGCCTGCACGCCGGGGAAGCGCGCCGGGCGGCCGGTCAGCAGCAACACGTCGCAGGTGTACAGCGCCACCACTTCGGCCAGCAGGCGCAGACAGCGGCCGATGCCGATGCGATCGGACAAGAAAGCGGCGTGCAGGTCGGCCAGACGGATCACCAGCGGGGTGTGCAGGATATCGAAGGCGTCGCTGTCGGCTTCGCGCTGCACTTCGCCGTTGATAAACGCCAGCACCTGCGGCGTCGGCCGCTGCGGCAGCAGATCGCCGAGGCCGGCGGCGATTTCCGCGCGGCTGTCCAGCGGATCGTACTGCTCATAGGCGGCGAGCAGCGCGCGTCCGGCGGGCATGAAGATCTGCAGCGCGGCCTGTTGACGCAGGGTGGAAAGCCCGTCCATGCGCCCTTCGTTGCCGAACAGTTTGTCCATCAGCGCCGCAGCGGCGCTCACGCCGGCGGCCTCGAACGCCTGTTGCACGGCGGGCAAGACAAACTGCTGGATGATGTCCAGCAAGATATCGTCGCCGGCGACCTTAAAGCCCTCGCGGAACAGCAGGCGCGGGTTGATTTTGATGTTGTTGCCTACGCCGTCATCGAGCGAGTAGTGCGTGATCGCCAGATCGGTGGTGCCGCCGCCGATGTCGATGGAGGCGATGCGCAGCGTCTTGCCGGGCTGTTCACCCGGCGCCAGCGGCCGATCGGGCCGAGCCATGGCGGCGAAGAAGGCGTCGGTGCGGCCGGCGAAGTTCACCTGGGTTTCGTTGTACAGATAGACCATCTGGCCGCAGGTGGCTTCGTCCCACTCGATCTGCACCTGCGGCGCCGGGAAGCGAGTGTGCGCGCCGTCGAACAGCGCATCCTGCGGGTGCCAGCCGAGGGCTTTCCACACCAGCCCGATCGCTTCCTGCATGCGGCGGCGGAAGATCTCCCGCTCCGGCTTCGGCATCGCCGACGGCAGCGTCAGGATGATGGCGCGTAAACGGCGCGGGGCGGCGGCGTTCGGCATGCGGCTGCGCTGGGCGATGCTGTTGATCTGCATCAGCGCCTGCGCCAACAGCTCGCTCAGCATCAGGCTCATCACCGCGCTGCGGCTGTAATGGGCGGCGAACACCGGCAGCCGTTCGGCCGTCGGCAGGGCGGACAGCGGCACGCCCTCGTCGTTGATCAAGGTGGTCAACGGCGCGGCGGCGGCCATCGGCTCGTGACGCTCGTTGAAGCGCCAGCCGGGCGCATAGCGCTCTTCGTCCCACAGATAGCGGCGCGGGCTGGAGATGCCGGTAGTGCCTTCATGCCCTTCGCGTCGCTGCGCCAATTGCGCGGCTTCACGGCCGACGCGGGTGATGGACGGCCATTGGAAGGCGTCGTCGCGTCCGCTCTGGAAGGACAGATGCGGCTTGCCGAACGCGGCCCGAGAAAACTCCACCCGGCTCTCGAACAGTTCGTTGTAGATGTGATGCGGTTCGGACAGCGAGCGCAGCTGCAGCTCATAGGTTTGCTTCAGGCCGTTGCTCTCTTCCGGATGGTCTTCGACCAGCACGCCGCAGGTGTGAGAATTGCCGACGTCCAGCACCAGATCGACGTCGATCGCCGGCTGTTGCAGCGTCGCCGCCGCCATTTTTATCTGCGGCACCGTCAGCTGATGGCCGAGCATGTGCAATAGGTTGAGGTAGTGCGCCTGATACTCGAAGGTTTTCAGCCCGGCGTTGATCTCCGCCTCGGCGCGCTGTTCCCGCTCGGCGGCGCGCTGGCTGAACGCCTCGCGCAGCCAGCCGTCCACCCAGGTCAGATCGAGGAACTCGCCCAGCTCGTGGTTGCGGTGCGCCAGCGCGAAGCTCAGATCGGCGCCGAGATCGCTCTCGCCCGGCGCCAGCGCTTCCTGGCCGGGCACGGCGGCGCGGGTATCGAAGGCCAACACCACCCGCAGCAGGTTGCCGTCCTGATCCGGTTCATCCAGTTGCACCACCTGCAGGCGAGCCCAGTTATCCGGGCCCGACAAAAATATCCCCGAGGCGGTATAGCGCAAGAACGGCAACGGCAGCCAGAGCTTATCCAGCAGGCGCAGCGACTGCTGCAGCGGGTAGCTGAACTCCGGCCGCACCACTTCGGCGGCTTGCCCGCCCTCGGCCGGCAGCTGATATTTGCCGCTCTCGGCCTCCCATTGCAGGCGCAACAGCGGGCCGCTGGCGGTCTTGCGCACGAATTTGCCGGGAAACTCGGCGTCCAGCCGCGGGGGCAGGGCAAAGTCCATAAACTGAATGCCGCTGTCCTGAATCAGCGTAATGCCGTGTTTGTAGTCCGTAAGGGGTGCCAGCATCATTTACTCTCGCGCTTGAACGTCATGGGATAGGTGGTGTCCGCATCGTAGCGGCCGGTGCATTCCGCGGCCCCGGTCTCGCCCTGGCGGCAGACGATTTCCGGGATCTGGTAGCGGCTGCCGTCGCTGCAGCGCGCTTTGGTGCGGCTGTTGATCACCAGATTGCCGGACTGCATCAGCCCGGCCTCGACCGCCACCCGGCAGGTGACGCCGTCGCCGTAGGCGATGACGGCGCTGCCTTTGCCCGCGTTCAGGCGGTATTGCAGGCTGGGGCGCTTGCCGGTGATCGGATCTTTCAGCGCCACCGTGGCGCGCCATTTGCCGTTAAGGAAACGGGTGGAGCCGGCCTTCACCGCCTCGGGCGGCAGCACCAGCGCATTTTTGTCCGCCGGCTGTGGGATGACCGGCGCCGGGGGCGGCGGCATCAGCGTGGCGTGCGCCAGCGGCAAGCGCAGCTCAGGCAACGGCGCGGCGATTTTTTCCGGCGCTGCCGGATGGTGCACCTCAGCCGGCATCGCCGGTTGCGGCGGCGGTGAGCGGTGCAGCCAGGCGGCCAGCGCCGCGCTGCCTAGCAGCAGTACCGGCAACAACCACAGCGCGTGGCGTCGACGCGGGCGGACAACGGCGGGGGATTCGGCGGGCGCCGTCGGAGCGGGCACCGGTTCAGGCTCGGCGGCCGGGGCCGGTTTTACCGGTTCGACAACGGCCGATTTGCGCGGCGCGGCGGCGATCGGCGCCGGTTTTTCCACTTCCGATTCGAGCGGGCGCAGGCAGGCTAACGGATCGTCCGGGCTCTGCGCCTGCGGTTTGATAAAGCCCCAAAAGGTCAGCACCGGCCGATCGTCCACCAGGTAGACGTGGTTGGGATCGGGAATGTGCATCGCTTTGGCCAGCAGCGCGCCGAACAGGCGGTGGCTGGGGTGATCGGTCGCCCGGGTCTGTTCGATCAGGCTGCGGAAGGTCGCCAGACAGTGTTCCAGGTGGCGCACCGCCTGCGCGCGCTGGGCATCGCTTGCCGCCAGCCAGGAGGTCACCTTGCCCGGAAAGGGCGCATACCAGTCGATGCGCGTGCCGCTTTCGTTCGGCTGGGGGATCGCCAGACAGTCGGCGGCCTGCTGCTGTCGGCGAAGACGCAGGGTTTCCCGCAGCTGCTGCGCGCAGGCGTAGATCGGTTGCCCGTTTTCGCCTAAAGCCAGCACATCATCCAAACTGCCACTGCGTAAGAAGGGTTTCACCACGGCGCCGCACCTTGTCCTGTTCTGCAAAAACGCATAAAAGTCCATGATACCCCGCCGGCGATGCCGCCAAACGGCCAAGGACAGCCCGAAAAACGCCCTTCTTTGGCGTTAGCGGCGCACTTTGGCAACCGGCACAGTGAAAATCTCGCTATCTGGACCTGTCTGTGAACCGCTTTATCTGAAAAATAGAACGCAGCCCCGGCAAGCGACACCGGGGAACGATGTTCTCTTTCACTATGACCTCGCCTCGCGGGTTGCCGATTTCGGTATGCCTCAGGCGTGCGGAGCATTCGCATGATGGACAGTCAGTCTGAAAAAACGCTTGTTGTTACCCCTGCTCATCCCGCCGTCGGGCATTCGGCTCAGGGCTGGATGAACGGTTTCCTCGGCATGATTATCTTCAGCGGCTCGTTGCCCGCCACCCGGGTGGCGGTGCTGGAGCTCGATCCGCTGTTTCTGACGGCGATCAGGGCGGCGATCGCCGCTTTGCTGGCCCTGTGCGCGCTGCGGATCACTCGCCAGGCGCGGCCGACGCGGGCCGATTTGCCGCCGCTGCTGTTTGTGGCGCTCGGCGTGGTCATCGGTTTTCCGCTGCTGACGGCGCTGGCGCTGCAGCACACCACCTCGGCGCATTCGCTGGTGTATATCGGCCTGCTGCCGCTGGCGACCGCCGGTTTTGGCGTCTTGCGCGGCGGTGAGCGCCCCAAGCCCGCTTTTTGGGCTTTTTCGGGCATTGGCGCCGCGCTGGTGGGGGCGTTCGCGCTGAGCCAGGGGAGCGGCGGCGCCTGGCAGGGAGATGCGCTGATGGTCGGCGCGGTGCTGCTGTGCGGTTTGGGTTATGCCGAAGGCGCGGTGCTGTCGCGCCGGATCGGCGGCTGGCAGGTGATCTCCTGGGCGCTGGTGGCGGCGTTGCCGTTGACGCTGGCGGCCGCATGGTGGGCGGCGCCGGCCGCTTGGCCCGTCGTCAGCGGCGCCGCCTGGCTGTCGCTGGCTTACGTCTCGGTGTTCAGCATGTGGATCGGCTTTATCTTCTGGTATCGCGGCCTGGCGCAGGGCGGCATCGCCGCCGTCGGGCAATTGCAGCTGCTGCAGCCGTTCTTCGGCCTGGCGCTGGCGGGCTGGCTGCTGCAGGAAACCGTCCAGCCGATGATGATCGCCGTGATGGCCGGCGTGGTGGTTTGCGTGTTCGGCGCCAAGCGCTTTTCTCGCTAGGCCCCGTTGCGGGCGCAGGCGCGGATCACCTCGCCGAGCCGTTCCACCGCCTGCTGCACCTGGCGGTCATCGTAACCGCCCAACCCCAGCACCAGACCCGGCTCACCGTGGCCGGGCGCATACATCGGCGATACCGCCCGCAGCGCCAATCCGGCTTCGTTGGCCTGCTGGGCGACCTGCACGTCGTCGAGATCTTTCCTCAGCCACAGCACCATGTGCATGCCCTGATCGCAGGGCTGCACCCTCCCCAATTCGGCCGGGATGCGCGCGTTGATCGCCTCGATCAGCACCCGGCGTTTCTCGGCGTAGACGCCGCGCATTTTGCGGATATGCCGGTCGAGATACCCTTCGGCGATAAAGGCGGCCAGTACGTGTTGATCCGCGCTGGGCGGGTGACGATCCATCAGGATCCGGGCGCCGCAAAAGGCGTCGACCAGCGGCGGCGGCACGATGGCGTAACCCAAGCGCAGCGAAGGGAACAGCACCTTGCTGAAGGTGCCGAGATAGAGCGTCCGTTCGGGCGCCAACCCTTGCAGCGAAGGGAACGGGTGGCCGGCGTAGCGCATCTCGCTGTCGTAATCGTCTTCCACGATCCAGGCCTGCCGTTCTCTGGCCCAGGCCAGCAGGGCGCTTCTTTTCACCATGCTCATCGGCATGCCCAGCGGATATTGATGCGACGGCGTGACAAAAGCGGCGCGGGCGTCGGCGGCCAGGCGCACGCCGGCGGCGACGTCGATGCCGTCGTCGGCGACGGGCACCCTGATCATGTGCCGATCGCGAAACAGGCTGTTAAAAAGGGCGGTGATGCCAGCGTAGGCGGGATCCTCGACCCAGGCGCTGTCGCCGGCGTCCAACAGGATCTGCGCGGCCAGATACAGTCCCTGCTGGGTGCCGGCGGTGATGAGGATTTGCTGCGGCGTGCAGTTTACCGAGCGGGAACGGCGCACATAATCGCAGATGGCTTCGCGCAGCGGCAGGGCGCCCAACGGATCGCCATAGCCGGATGGGGCGCCGGGGCCGCGCGCCCGGATGCGGTTGCCGAGCCGCCGCCAGATATCGTCGGGCGCGGTATCGCCGATCGGGACCGACACGGTGAATGGCACCGACGGCAGCGCCCGCGCCTGGGCGGCAAAACGCGCCAGATGCTGCGCCTGTGAAGAAAGCGGCACGGCTGTGGCCGGAGCGGTTTGCACCGTAGCGTGTGGCGTGCGGCGCGGCGCCTGATAGTGGGCGACCCGGGTGCCGGAGCCGGGCTGCGGTTCAAGAAAGCCTTCCGCCGTCAGCTGAGCAAACGCCTCCAATACCGTGCCGCGCGCCAGATTCAGCGCCGCCGACAGCCGGCGCGTCGAAGGCAGCAGATCGCCCGCTTTCAGATCGCCTTTGTGGATGGCCCGGCGCAGGGCCTGCGCCAGTTGGTGGCTTAGCTGCCCCGCCTGGCGGTCAATCTCGCCGAGGGCGGGGACGTCAACGACTTGGGCTGTTCTGGGCATGCATTCCGGTCCATATTAAAAAAAGAAATTGCTTAGGCAGAGTAAACCACTTTATCTCGCCATGCATGCGTTGCCGAATTCGCGGTGTCGCGGCATGGCGGTTGTGTCTGCCTCGCCATAATTTAGTGACGTCTGACGATTAATATATAGAGGGGGCATGTTGCTGATTGCTTGTGCCTGTCAGCGTGGCGACTGTTTTCATCGCGGAAGTAGAGTTTATATTGCGAGCGGCGTTGAATATGGTTTGCCTGAGTGAACAGGAGCGGCGCTGAATAAAGCGCACGATAATAAACAATGTGAGGAGGGGCGCGGCAAATGAATAATTTTGCGAGATTGTCCCCGGATAGGGCGCGTGACGGTGATTTGTGAATATAGGGAGGGCTTTGCACTGTAAGAGCCTAAATGCGGTTCATTAATGGTGTAAATGTTAATTTTTTGGTGTTTATGTTTGTTAATTGGCGTTTTGGATGAAATTTAATGCTATTTAAAATATTAAAATTTATCGACAGTATAAGTCAGATATGCTGCAAACTATTAATTAAATCTATTTTTTGTTTATTAAAATCTATTTTTTGTCATTTGGTGTTATTTTATTTTAAATAATATTAAAAAATCAACATATACATCTGCAAGAATGTTTTTTTCTGTATCATTGCTCCAGGTCATTCAAACGAGGCGAGTGCCGCTGTTGGTGCGCAGAGGACAAGTTCTCAGCGTTGTAATGCGGAATGCTGATGAGAGGTTGAGTCTAAAAAAAGTAACGCTTTTTTGTGTTTTTGAAGTTTTCAGCTAGTTTATCCGAAAATGCAGAGTGAAAGACTCACCGCAAAAGGAATGACGGAGTTGATATTTTTTTCTGATAACTTTCTTGCCTTGGTCAAAAATAAGGTGAGGCCGGCTTTTAATGGATATTAAATCTGTTTTAAGACGTTTATGGTCATTATGGCTGATGAGTTAGCAGGGATTGTCTCAGAGTGTTCTGAAATTATAATGTCATAGCGATATTATGATTCTGAGTTATTTGTTTTTTATTTTATCCAGGGAATTGACATGATGGAACGCAATCTTTTTGGTTTTATCATCGATAACGATATACAGCTCGATATCGCTAATAAGCGGCTGGTGCGCATTAATTCTTTATCGCCGGAAAAACTGGTGTTGTTTAGTGCCGTGACGCTCAATGATGCCATGGTGCGGCTGCTGGTTTTTTTGCTGATCCAATATGGTAAAGGCCGACAGCTTTCGAAGAATGAAATACTGAAAAAAGTCTGGGATGAAAATCATTATTCTTCGTCCAGTCAAAAACTCTGGCAAACCATGAAAGAGCTGAGGATAAGGCTCGATGCCATCGGTTTGCCGCACGACTTCATAGTGAATGTGAGGGGGTCGGGTTATACCCTGAATAATCCTATCGTTACGCCTTTGTTCTACGAGTGAGCTTATTGAACGTGCGTTGCAAGAAATAACGTATTCCTTAAGGAGCTCGTTCCCGCTGGCTATCACCTACGGAAATAGAACGCGTTATAATTAAAATCATCAGGAGTATATATGAAAAAGACCTCCGTAATAGGATTGGCCTTGCTGGGCTGCGTTGGTCAGGTGCAAGCTGCCAGCACCGGGACGATCAATTTTAGCGGTACTGTATCTGCGATGACCTGTGATGTACGGGTCAATGGGCAGGAAGCCGATGGTAATGTTGCTTTGCCGGTTGTAAGCGAGAGTCAGCTGAGCGTGATGAGCTGGACTGCAGGTCGTACGGCGTTTGAGCTGAAGTTGAATAATTGCCAGGGCGCCTTGAAAACCACGACGGCGTTCTTTGAAGCCGGCCCCGGCGTGGATTCGAGCGGGCGCCTGCGCAACCTCACGGGCACGGCGAAAAACGTCGTGCTGCAGCTGCGTGAAGGCTCTGGGGCGTTCAATCCGATCGTCGCAGGCAGTCAAAACCAGATAGCGAACGCTACCTATTACACCATCACCAATGGCATGGCGACCTTGCCGTATACGGTTGAATATTACGCCATGGGCGCCGCGACCGCCGGCTCGGTGGTAAGCAACGTCGTATATTCACTGCAATACAAATAACCCGTATTTCAAGGGGGGAGTTTCCCCCCTGTTTCTCTGCTATTTATTGGGGCGATTATTATGAGCAGACAGGCTCGTATTTTATCGCAGGCTTTCTTGCTTGCAGTTATTTCTCTTTTTTCGGCGATGACATTTGCCAGCGTGGTGATTAGCGGTACGCGCGTTATTTATTCCTCGGAGGCGAAGGATGTCACCGTTAAATTGAACAATGTCGGTAAAGCGCCGGTATTGATTCAAAGCTGGATCGATGACGGTGATATGACGGTGAAGCCGGAAAATATCCGCGTGCCTTTTATTTTGACGCCGCCGATTAATCGCGTCGATCCGGGCAAAGGGCAAACCTTGCGCCTGAGCTATACCGGGGCGGCGCTGCCGATGGATAAAGAAAGCGTTTTCTGGTTGAACGTGCTGGAAATCCCGGCCAAAAAACAGCTCAAAGATGATGCCAGCCTGCTGCAAATGGCTTTCCGTTCGCGCATCAAGCTGTTTTTCCGTCCGGCGGGCTTGAACGGCGACGCCAATGACGCGGCGCAGAAAGTGACGTGGTCCGCCGCGCCGGACGGCGTGAAGGCGTTCAACCCGACGCCGTATTTCGTCTCGTTGGTGAGCCTGGCCGTCAATGGTAAGGAACGTGAAGGGCAAATGATCGCGCCGTATTCCTCGCTGATGTTTAACGGCATTCGCGCCGCCGCAGGAACTCAGATCGCCATTGAATTCGTCAATGACTACGGCGCCGTCAATAAATTCGATGCGCTGGTGAAGTAAACGAAGCACATCGCCATTTAATGCCTCATCGGCAGCAGCCGAACCTTGCGGAAAAAAGTTCATGACCGAATATGTTAGCGTTGCGCATGGCCTTCGCACGGCCTCTGCGCGCTTAACGCCGGCGGCGCTGTGCGTGCTCGGCGCATTAAGCGGCGCTCAGGCGTGGGCCGACGACCGTGTGCCGCAGGCCATTGCCGGAAAGGTCGAATTCGACCCGTCGTTTCTTAACCTGAGCGATCGCGCCGGCGTCGATCTGGCGCGCTTTGCGCGCGGGGCGGCCGGGCTGGCCGGCACGCATCGGGTGGCGTTGTTTATCAATGACGAGGCCTTTGGCAATAAAGAGATCGAATTTCGCAGCCGCGCCGATGAGAGTCTGTATCCCTGCCTGACGCCGGCTATCGTCAATAGCATCGCTTTTAACGACGCCGCGCTGCCGGCAGGGGCGCTGGCGCCATTGGCGCAGGGCGAACCCTGTTTTAATCTGCCGCGGCAGATTCCGGATGCGCAGGTCAACTTCGACAGCGGCGAGCAGCGGCTGGATATCGTGGTGCCGCAGATTTATATGCGCAAGACCGCGCGCGGCAGCGTTGACGCCGCGCAGTGGGACAGCGGCGTCTCGACGTTGTTTCTTAATTACAACCTGAACGGGTATTCCAGCACGTCACGCGGAGCGGACTATAACTCCGTCTACGCCGGTTTGTCCGGCGGGGCCAACTTCGGCGCCTGGTATTTGCGCCATAACGGTGCCTATAGCTGGACGCAAAACGGCATTTCGCAATACGACAGCATTAACACCTTCCTGCAGCGCGATATTCCGCCGTTGAAGGGCAGAGGCGTGATCGGCCAGGCGAACACCACCGGCCAACTGTTCGATACGCTGGCGTTTAACGGCGTGCAGCTGGCCAGCGATGAGCGCATGTTGCCGGAATCGCAGCGCGGCTATGCGCCGGAAATCCGCGGCATCGCCAGAAGCAACGCGCAGGTGACCGTGCGGCAAGGGGGGCAGGTCATCTATCAGACCACGGTAACGCCGGGGGCATTTCTGATCGACGATCTGTATCCCACCGGTTACGGCGGCGATCTGGAAGTGACGGTGCGTGAAGCTGACGGCGCGCAAAGCGTCTTTACCGTGGCTTATGCGGCGGTCACCCAACTGCTGCGACCTGGCGCCGATCGGTACGAAGTCGTCGTTGGCAAGGCCGACAGTGACAGCCTGCGGGAAAAGCCCTGGCTGTATCAGGCCACCTACCAGCGTGGTTTATCCAATGCGCTCACCGCCTACGGCGGCCTGCAGGCCGCCCGAGATTATCAGGCGGTGCAGTTGGGCGGGGCCGTCGGTTCCTCGCTGGGCGCACTTGGCTTCGATGTGACGCAAAGCGACAGTCGTTTGGGTCGCGAACGGCGTCAGAGCGGGCAGAGCTACCGCCTCAGCTACAGCAAGACCGTGAATGACATCGGCAGCAGCCTGTCGCTGGCCGCTTACCGATTCTCTACCTCCGGCTATATGGATTTCATGACCGCCATGCAAACGCGCGACCGGCTGAGGCAAGGCGGCGGAGAGGGCGATATCGCGCGCGCTCGCAATCGGGTGACGTTTTCCATTTCGCAGGAGTTGGCGTCTGGATGGGGACAGCTGTATGTCAGCGGCTCTGTGCAGGATTACTGGAACGGGCAGGGCAGCGACAAGCAGTATCAGTTGGGGTATAGCAACAGCTATAAAGCCGTCACCTACGGGTTGAGCATGACGCGCAGCCAGGCGAGCAATGGCCGGGCGCAAAACAGCTATCTGCTGAATTTCAGCCTGCCGTTAGGGCGTCGTGACAAGGCCGGCACGCCGCAGCTGCGGCTCGGATTGGCGCATGACAGCGACGGGTTGTCGAGCCAGCAGGCCACCCTCTCCGGCAACCTGGGGGCCGACAGTCGCTTCAGTTACGGCATGAGCGCAATGAACGCCAATCGCAATGGCGGCAGCGGCTCGGTAAACGGCCAGTATCGCAGTCAGGCAGCGCTGCTCAGCGGCGCTTACAGTTCCGGTAAAGGCTACCGCAGCGCCTCCGCCGGGTTAAGCGGCACCGTCGTGGGGCATGCCGGCGGCGTCTCGTTCAGCTCTTACGGCTCGGAAACGTTCGCGTTGGTGGAGGCGAAAGGGGCCGAAGGCGCCAGCGTCTCCGCATATCCAGGGGTGTATGTGGATGCGCAAGGCTATGCGCTGGTGCCGTATTTGACGCCGTATCAGCTGAATGAAATCAGTCTGGATCCCAAGGGAAGCGCCCCTGATCTTGAAATGGATGAGACCACGCAGAAGGTCGCGCCTTATTCCGGCGCGGTGGTGAAAGTGAAATACAACGCCCGCCAGGGCTCCCCGATTCTGATCGATACCGCTGCCGCCGGCGCGCCGGCGCCGTTCGGCGCCGAAGTGCTCGACGAAGGCGGCGCCGTGGTTGGCGCCGTGGGGCAGGGCGGGCTGGTGTATGCGCGCGTCGCTCAGGACAGGGGCGCGTTGCGCGTTCACTGGGGGGCGGATCGCGCTGCGCAGTGCGCCCTGAATTACGTGCTGATGCCGCAGCAGAAAGGCAGCCGGCCGGTATTGCAGCGCTTTAGCGCGCCGTGTCGCAGCGGCGTTGGCGCAGAACGATGAGACCTATTTTTTGCTCGGGAACGCCGTCGGGCACGGCTGCAGCGACGGCGTTTCAGCGCACGGGAGAGAATGAGATGACACAGAAAAACCGCCAGGGTATTTGGCGCGGCATTGCCTTGTTGGCGCTGTTGCTGGCCCAATCGGTGTGGGCCGACTGTTATTACAGCGATAAGTCGGACGTTAAAAACGATCTGAATATCACTGCGCCCATTGTATCCAGCAATATCACCGTGGGGGCAGAAGTGGCCCGGGGCGCTACGCTGTATACGCAAAATTTTAACCCCACTTTCAGGAATGTGTACGTCGAATGTTCGACGGCGCAACCGTTCATCGCGATAGACATGGGTTATGAGCCGCCGCCGCATCCTCTGTCGGAGTGGAGTGGCGGTTTTGGCAAGGTTTATCAGACGGGCGTGCCGGGCGTTGGCGTGTTTATCGATAACCACGCTTTGTCCTTCACCCTGCCGTACACGTCGCGGAGCACGGAGAGTCATACCCTGTACGGGTGGTCGTCGAATCTTTTCAAATACCGCATTCGGCTGATAAAGACCGGCGATATTCAACCCGGCACCATCACCGGCGCCGATTTGCCCTGTTTGGTGACCCAGGTTGGGCCGGCAAGCTCGCCGTTTACCGCTATGCGGCTGTGTTTTACCGGCTCGATCAATATCGTCGCGCAGAGTTGCACCACGCCCGATGTTTTCGTCGCCATGGGGAAATACGATATGGGACGAGATTTCACCGGAAAAGGCAGCGTAACCGAATGGAAAGACGCCTCGATCCGCCTGATGGATTGCCCAAAATTTTACGGTACGGCCGAAGCCCATTATTCCGATAGCGGCAACAGCGGCATCGTCAGCGCAACCGCCAACAGTTTAGGGGTGTCGTTAGCGCCCAATACGGCGGTGGTCGATGGCGACAACGGCATTATGGGGCTTAAAGACGGCAGCGGCAGCGCAAGCGGCGTCGGCATCCAGTTGGCCTATGGCGCGTCATCGCCGCGGCCGGTGCAGTTCTCGCGGGAAATTAAGGTGCCGCTTTCCCCCGCCACGCCCACGTCTTTCACCATCCCGTTGCAGGCGCGTTATATTCAAACCGAGCCTACCGTCACGCCGGGCGCCGCCGACGCGACCGTGACCTTTAACATCAATTATTATTGAGTGGGCGGGCTGGTCAACTCAGCCCGCGCTGATTCAGCAGCACCTTATTCAGCTCGCTGTTTTTACGCACGTTGAGCTTGCGCATCGCCGAACGCTTATGGGCGCTGATGGTTTTCTGGCTGCGCTGCAGCAGGCCGGCGATGCTGCAGGCGGACATGCCGCTGCTCATCAACCCCAGCACCTTTTTCTCGCAGTGGCTGAGCGCGGCGATGCGGCAAGCCTGGCATTTCCACTGGCCGGCGGCGTGCAGCGCCACCCATGGATGCAGGATGAACTTTTCCAACGCCATCTGCAGCTTGAGGCGAATGGCGTAGGCCGAATCGCGCCGATGGATGCTGAACAGCGGCGGCAGGTTTTTCACCTGTTGCTGGGTCGCGTCGTCGAGGATCAGCAGGGTCAGCTGCCGCTGGCGCGGAACGCCGTGAGGGCTTTGATAACAACAGGCGCAGCCCCAGCGCTCTTCCGGCGTGCGGAACACGATTTCGATGTTATCCAACGCCTGCAGCGCCAGCGGCGAGAACTGCGGGTACCGGCGGTGGCATTCGTTCAGGGAGTGCAGATAGTCCTGCAGCAGCAGACGCAGCCCCTGCTGGTAGAAGTTATCGCTGTCGAACAGCGTGAAGCGAATATCTGGCATGGGTGACTCCTTAAAAAGCCGTGGCGCCGCGCCGGAGCAAACGGTGACGGCCCATCGCCGGCGTTCGCGCGCCGGTCGTTTTCCTGATTTCCCTGGGACGGTGCGGGGCTTATTGGTACGCCAGCACAAAATTGGCGATGGACGTGAATTCGCCTTCGGTAATGCTTTGGTTTTGAATCGCGCTGGGCCGCCCTTGCACGTAGGCGGTGAAGTTCAGGCTGTTGGGGCCGTTTTGCAGCGCGACGGCGCTGGTGGCCTTATTCAAATCGATGTCTGCGCCCTGATGATCGAACAGGGCGATGGCGGCGCCGTTCGCGCCGTTGTTGATCGCCAGCTTGCCCGGCAGCTCACCGTCTTCGGTGCCGCTGAAGGTTACGCTGACGGATTTGAATACCGTGGTCTTGCAGTCGGTCAGCTTGATGCTGAACGGTACCGGTGTGGTGTGGCCGTAGCGATACAGGGTTTTGACGATCACCGTGCCCATCTCCACCAGCTGATCGGCGGACTGCGGTTCGATATTGCACGGCCGGCTCACCACGGTACCGTGGAACTGCACCGGCGCGCCGATAAGCTCGGTGTTCGCCGCCGCCGGCATGGCGGCAAACCACCAGGACGCGCAGCTGAGCAGCGCTAAAGCGCGTAGACGCATTTTCCGTTCCTCCCTCGGTTACTGGAATGCCGCCACGATGGTGGCCGACGCGTTGAATTCCCCTTCGCCGATCTCCGCGCCGCCGTTGGCGAACGGCGCCGCCACCAGGTTCCAGGAGCCGCCGTTGCCGATGTTCGGCACCGGGTAAAACTCGTTCGGAATGACCAGCTGGCCGTTGTGCGTCAGCCGGATGCCGAGATCGTTCTTGTCGGTTTTGAACACCTCGTTGCTGAAGGAAGCGGCCGTGCCCGAGACCGCCAGCTTGATGTTCAGCGTGCCGTCCTCGAAGCTGCCGCCCTCGCACTGGAAACGCACCGGAATGCTTTGCGGGTAGTTTGAACCGTTGAGATCGCTGCCGCCGATTTCGCCGAACTCCACGTTGATCAGCTGGCCTTCGTTCACCACGCATTTATCCGGCACGTAAAGGATCGCGGACTGGATAAACACCTGCGCCATCGGATTGGGGCCGAAACCGCCGTCGGTTGAGCCGAGGCGGCCGAACATCTCGATGATCTGCCGATCGTTAATCTCGACGCCGTTGATGATCTTTTTGCGCACCCGGAAGGTGATGCGGCCTTTTGAACCGCTTTCATAGTTGTTGACCTGCACATAGGGCGGTGAGCAACTGTGATTGGGATACTCGTTGGATTCGTTGTAAAAAGGCACCGTGACATAGGCCTTCTTATTACCTGCAATCCACACTTCGGCTTTTAAATCCAGGAAGTCGTTCAACTGCAAGAAGCCGTTGCCGTAGTCAGAGGGGGGCAGCGCCGAATCCGACTTGTAAAAGTGCGGGCTTCGGGGGATCGGCGTATCGCAGTAGGCCTTGCCGGTATAGGTACCGCCTAATGAATAGGGAAACTGTTTGGTGAACCCCACCTGGTTGGTGATGTTGCTTTGATTCAGATCGATATAGAACTGTTTGGGGCCGCCGTCCGGCGTGACGTAGCCGTTGGCCCAGGCGGCGGGGGCCGCCAGCGCGATCGCCAGCGGCAGGCAGAGTTTGGTCAGTTGTGTTTTCATCGCGTTCTCGAGCCTCACAGGTAAATCACCTGAATGTGCGCCACGGCGGCGAACCCGGCCGCCATCACCGCCCGCTGGGTGGATTCCACGCTGGCGCTGAACCACAGGGTGTTGCTGCCGGGTTGCAGAATGTAAGGGCGGCTGCGTTGATTCAGCTCCAGCGCCTGGCCTTGTTGGTCTTGCAGCCGCAGACCGATGCCCTGCACGCCGCCGTTCAGCTTCAGCAGCGATGGGTTGTCGACATCGCTTTCGCCGAGAAACACCAGCGTGGCGGCCTGCTCTCCCTGCAGGTAGAGGCGGCCGGCGTCGCCGTTGCGCGGGCCGGCCGGGTTATCCGCCAGCGCGCGCGCGCCCAGCAGGCAGTTGCGGAACGAGAGGCGAAAACGCACCGGCGCGCTGCGATCGCCGGCGTTGCGGAAGTCGCGTGCGCTGACGTCGCCCAGATCGACGGATTGATCCCGGCTGTCCGGCGTCAGGCTGCAGGGGGAGCTGAGCAGGCCGCCGTGAAAGCTGACGGTGCCGGTGGTGCCTTCGATCACGCCCAGCGGCGTTGCCGCCATCGCGCCGCCGCCGCACAGCAGTGCGCCGAGCAGCAGCGGGCGCAGTCGATCGGTGAATTCAGCCATGCTGGACCTCCTTATTTTTTCTCGGGCACGGCGGTGCAAACGCCGCCATTGCAGACAGAAGCGCAGCTCCGGATGGCCGCCGTAGTCGTTGATGTAGGTGATGACGAAGCTGTTCATGCCGGTCTCTTGCAGCTTGAGGCTTTCACTGGATTTCGGCTTCAGCATCAGCGGCTGAAAACCGCCGATCGCGCCGCCGCCCTGTTTTTGCGTCTGCCGCGTCATGCCGGTCAGGGTGATGTAAAACGGCGTCGGGTTGTCGACGGTGATGGCGCCGCCGCTTTTACGGAACACCAGCTTTTCCTGCCACACCTGGCCCTTGGGCGCGACGATGGCTTTCGGCCGATAGAACAGTTTGATCTGCGTTTGCAACGCCAGCTGCATCACGTTGGTTTTGGTGCTTTTCGGCGGAATTTCGCGCAGGTTGAAGTAGAACACCGACTCGCGATCCTGCGGCAGGCGATCCGCCTCCGGCGTCTTGGTGATGCGCACCACGCTGCGCTCGCTTGGTTCCACGCGCTGCAGCGGCGGTAGCACCACCAGCGGCGAGGTGATTTTCTGGTGCTGCTCGTTCTCAAGCCAGGATTGCGCCAGGAAGGGCAGCTCTTTGTTTTCGTTGACGATATTCAGGCTGATCGATTTGGCGTCGCTCACATAAACGGCGCGCGTGCGATCCAGCGATATCGCCGCGTCGGCGGTGGGCAGTACGGCGCTCAGGGCCAGGCCGGCGGCGGTCAGTAGCGTTATCGGGTGTTTGTTCATGTCATTATTTCTCAGCGTTACGGATTACAGGGTGGCGCACGGCAGCAGCAGCTGGTCCAGCGGCTTGGCGGCGCCCGGGATCACGATGCGGCAGCGGCGTTGGCCTTCCCAGGCGACGTCCAGTTTTTCCTCCGGCTGCACGCCGGTCAGGTAGACCGAGCCGCCGTCGTTGACCACCGCGACCTCGCGGCCTTTCTCGCTCAGCACCGCGGCGCCGAACGGCGGTTCGCTGCCGTCCGCGAGGCGAATGGTGGCCAACAGCTTGCTGCCTTTCACCACCTCGAAGTGGCGGTAGCCGATGGCGCCTTCGGTCAGCGTGCCTTGCACCACGGCGCGAGTGGCCTCGACGTCGTCCGCCAGCTTGTTGACGTCGATGCGGGTGTCGGTGTTGTAGTAGCTGGTGATGTCGGAAATCACCGCCAGCCCGAAACGGTTGCTGTAGGCGCGGCCGTTGTTGATCGGCACGCCGGCGATGCCGTCGGTGTCGAGCATCATGCGGCTGCCGCCGTTGCTCGAGTTCTGATGCGCCGCGATGCCGTGCCGGGTCGCAGTGAGGCCGCCGCGGAACGAGCCACCGATCGATGAGTAGCTGTCCTGCTGGTAAGAGGCGCTGGCGTTCAGCGAGCCAAACGAGGCGTTGTGGGTGTAGTACCCGCGCGCCAGCGATTTGCCGGACTGATTAAAGCCGCCGCTGACCTGCCAGGTATTGTCCGGATCGCTGTAGTCGTTGTACGACGCGGTCTGCGTGACATCGCCGTTGTTGGTTTGCAGCGCATAACCGACGCGCCGACGGTCGCCGATCGGCACGGTGAAGTTGAGCATCACGCTGTCGTCGGTGCGGCCCTGGTAATAGGTGCGGTAAGCCGACAGCGAGGCGGTGATGTTGCTGATATCGCCGACGCTGAACAGCTTGCTGGCCGACAGCCCGTAACGGTCCTGGGTTCGCGCATCCCAATAGGTCTGGTGCGAGTAGGTCAGGTAGGCGGTGATCGCCTTGGCGCTGTCTTCCGCCATAAAGGTTTTGCTGGCGGTGATGGTGTACAGCTCTTTCTGGCGGCCGTTGTAATTCTTGTCGTAATCGCCGTAACGCTCCTGCAAATACTGCGACATGTTCATGAACTTGCGCTGCGAGAAGCGGTAGCCGGCGAAGGTGATCTGGCTGTTCAGCTCGTCGAAGCGTTTGGCGTAGTTGAGCTTGAACGACATACCGCTGGCGGTCGGCTCGCCGGGCAGACGGGCGATCGACTGGGTGACGTCCAGCGACATGGCGCCGAACACGTTCAGATCGCGGCCGAGGCCGAGCGCCCAGGCGTTATAGTCGCCGCCGAGCAGCGCTCCGCCATACAGCGACCAGGCGTTGCTCAGCCCCCAGGAGAAGTCGCTGGCGGAAAACAGCGGGCCCTGGGTGCGGTGGTCGTAGGCCGAGGTTTTGCCGAGCGCCACGTTGTAGCGCACGTAGCCCGGGCGGGTCAGGTACGGAATGGTGGCGGTATCCACCTGGAAGGTCGAGACGGTGCCGTCCTGCTCTTCCACCTTGACGTCCAGCTTGCCGCGCACCGAGCTGTTGAGATCCTGAATGGCGAACGGCCCGGCGGGCACGGTGGTTTCGTACAGTGTGCGGCCTTCCTGCGAGACGGTGATCTTGGCGTTGCTCTTGGCGATGCCGCGCACTTCCGGCGCGTAGCCCTGCAGGTTCGGCGGCAGCATGCGCTCGTCGCTGGCCAGATTGAGGCCGGTGAAGCGATAGGCGTCGAACACCCCGGAGTCGAGATAAATCTCACCCAGCGTCAGCTTGGCGGCCTGCATCGGCAGCGCGCGGTAGGCGTAGATCTGGTTCCAGTCGAAGCCGGTGCTGCGATCGCCGGCCTGCTGATTGTAATTGGCCTGGTAGTCCGCGCGCAGGCGCCAGGGGCCCAGGTTGGCGCCCAGCGTGCCGTAGCTGCTCAGGTTCTGGGCGGTGTTGTTGTTGTGATTCTGCTTGCCTAACTGGCCGCTCAGGTTGTAGTCCAGCAGCAGGCCGGGAATGCCGTCGTCCCACTGCTCGGGCGGCGTCCAGTCGGGATCGGAGTATTTCATCCACGCCTGCGGGATGCTGATCGCCAGCACGCCGCCGCCGATGCGATCGGAGACGGTCGCGCCTTTGATGCCGCGAATGTCGGCGCACTGGTTGTCGTGCCACAGGGTGACTTTTTTGGCCGCTTCTTCTTTCAGCGCCATTTTTTCCACCAGATCAGGCGGCAGGCACACCTGGCTGCCGCTCTTGTTATCCGGCGACGGGAAATACTGAATGCTGCGCTGGGGCAGCGTTTTCTGGTTGATCTTGATGTCCAGCAAATAAGCGCCGGGCATGACGTAGTCGGCATCGGAGAAACGCGAAAGATCCACTTTGCTGCGCTCGCCGATATCCAGGACGTCGGTATTGAATTCCGTGGCGGAAAATGCCGGACGCACCCAGAGGAAAGATAGAATGACGAGAAGAGGTAGGTGTTTCCGTGTCAGTAATGACGTCATAGCATAATCACTCATGGCAAGTCCGCGCCCAATAGCAGGTCATCCGTGCGACCTGAATACGTAATGCTGTGCAGCGCCCGCCGGCGCTAGAGATAAGACAGGGTGAATTTGGCCAGAGAGCTGAAGCCGCCCGCCCGCGCCTTATCGGGATGCAGGCGCAACTGCGCGCCAAAACGCAGCGTGTTGTCGCCGGCGACGATCTGGTAATCCGCCGTCGTGCTGCCGAGCGGGATCGGGGTGCCGGCATCGGTCAACAGCTCGATAGCCACGCCCTGCGCCTCGCCGTAGACGCCCAGCAGGGAAGGATCCCGGCTGTCGGCGGTGCCGTCGAAGGTGACGTTGGCCGCGCGATAGATGAAGTCAGGCTTCACCTGGCTGGCCAGTTCGCAGTTCACCAGTTTGATCGTGAAATGACGGCGGCTGCCGATCAGCACCGATTGCCCGTCCTGCGAGGCATCGGTCATGGCGATCAGACCGAAATCGACGGTTTGATCCAGGCTGTCGCTGGCGATGCCGCACGGCGTTTCAACGATGGTGCCGCCCAGGCTGACTTTGCCGTGGCCCTGATTTTTCACTGCCGCCGCCGCGCTGCCTACGCTGAGCGCGATGAGCAACAGGCCGCAAAGGCGGATAGTCATGCTGGCGTCTCCCTGTCTTGCCCTGTTCCCTTGCCGCTCTCGTCGGCATGCAATCAAGCGGGGGATGCCCTGAGACATCCCCTGTGGGGTATTACAGGTAAGCCAGGGTGAAGTTGGCCACGCTGGTGAAGTCGCCCGGCACCACGGCGGCGGAGGCGCTGCTGCCCTGCAGGTAAGCGGCGAATTTCAGCGAGTTGTCGCCGTCGTTCAGGCCCTGACCGTCGGTCGCCGTGCCCAGTTCCACTTCCTTGGAGTGCAGGTTGTCGTAGATCACGATGCCGGCGCCGGTTGCCGTGCCGCTCAGGGCCAGCAGTTTGTTGTTGACCGGATCAGGCGTGCCGGTAAAGGTCACCTTGACGTTTTTCATGGTGGAGATGGAGCAATCTTTCAGTTCGATGTTGAAAGGTTGCATGCTGGATTTACCCTGGTTAGCCAGGATGCGGCTGCTGATTTGGCCCATTGGTACGGTTTGGTCAACGGATTCCGGCGCGACGCTGCATGGCGCATCGATAATTTCGCCGGTAAAGGTGACTTTACCACTGCCCTGATTAGATGCGGCGTGAGCAACAGATGCAGAAGCGAAAGCAATCACGGTTGCCAGCATTAATTTATTCAGTTTCATTTCTCAGGTTCCTGTAGAGAGTTTTTAAATAAAAAGAACAGCACATCTAAATCCCCCGCAGCGGTGGCAACGTCATGTCGCCGGCCGTACGGTTGGAGCCAGATCCTTTTGCTCTGGGCAATACGCCAACATTCGTTATTTATGAGAAATAACGAGATTGGGAAAATCGACAATGGATTTTCTGGTAAATAAAATACGAGTTTTACGTGTGGCGTGTTGCTGGGAATATTCTTGCAAATAATAGTATTGCTTGGAAATAGATTTTATTAAATTAAGTCAAATTCAGAATATAAAACCAAAAGGAAAAAGAAATATATTTGCTTTAAAACCAATAGATCGTATACAAATATTATCCAGTATAAATCACTATATAAATAACGATATGCGAGATATTAGATCGGGGGAAATAGGCTGATACCTACAATTCGCCATATTGTTTTGCTAATATCGCCCTGAGGCAGCAGATGATGAATTTCCCTTTAGAAACAAAATATAAAACATAATCTATTGTTTTTATTGTTGTTTCGTGGTTTTCTTCCCCTAAGGGATTGGCTTTTTTATTCGTGTTTAGCCCGCGTTTAGGTCTAATTCATTAACAATTAAATAACAATGTCATCGGTAGTGAATTATTCTATCGCACTGCGGTATAGGGATTTTTCACTGCCTAACCCATTTTGATTAATCAAATTAAGGCATGTGCTGTTGCCGTTCGCCACATAATGATGACCTAAGTGACAATTAAAGGATTATAAACGGAATGATAACGATGATTAATGCTTGCGGCGGCCGCCGTACGGTAGTTTCTGCTATATTTTTACTGTCTGTCATGTCGCTGTCAGGCTGCGTGGGCGGTAGCAAGACAAACCTGAATTCCGTGAAAAAACTTTCACAGAACAATCCTAATGATAAATCCGATGAACAACGTATCGCGCTTTGCCAGCAACGGGTTAACTCATTAAAAAATATTAATCCGCAGAGTTACCAAAAACGCATTGCCTATTTTAACGGTCTGCTTTCCAACGCTTCCGGATATGCCGGCGTGCGCGGCAATGTGGATGAAAGCACCCGTAAAGCGATTGATGCTCTTTATCAATATAAAACCGAGAAATTCTGCGCCGACGTTGAACATGAGCTGATGTCCGATCTGTCCAACCGGGTCGAGAATCTGTAGCCATGAAGCGATGCGCGCAAAGATGGGCGATGGGGCTTTGGCTGTTGGCGCTGAGCGGTGCCGTTTGCGCCGCTGACGACGGCATTCCCGCCCTGTTGAAGTTTGCCGAACAGCGGCAGGCTCCACCGGCCGCGCTCAAGGAGGAAACCGCGCGTAAACCGGCGCCCGCACCGGCCGCCAAACCGGCCGCCGTCGCGGGGGCAGACGGCGCTCGTTTAACTTCTCTGAAGCACTCTGTACAACAGCAGGCGGAGAAAATCCGTCAGCTGGAGCGCCAGTTGGCGGCGGCTCAGGCCGCCGCGGCGCCGAAAAGCGCGCGGACCGATGTCGATATTCGGCCGCTGGCCGATGCCCTGAAGGCGTTGCGGCAGGCCGTTGCGCCGTTGCCTGAGGTCACCGCGCTGGCCGCTTCGCTCACGCGGGCCGAACAGCGCAGCGCAAGCTTGACGGCGCAGTTGGCACAGCAACGACAGCGGGTAGACACCTTGCTGGCTGAGCGGCGGCAGGCGGCTGAGGCCCCGGTGCTGGCCAGCGAGGCGGACAAGCAGGCGTATGCCGCCGGCGTATCGCTGGGGCGCGATATTTTGCATCTGCAACAGGAGAACCGGCGTGCGGGACTGGAGGCGGATCGGCGGCTTTTGCTGGCGGGCATCGCCGATACCCTGGCCGGGCGGTTGCGGCTGGATGAGGCCGCCATCGACAGCGCGCTGCGCACGGCGCAGCAACGTTTGCAGCAGACGCAACAGACACAGGCTCCCCCTCCGGACGGCAAGGCCTATCTGGCCGATTTCGCCCGCCAGGAGGGAGTCAAGCAAGATGCGCTCGGTTTCTACTACCGGGTGGACTATGCCGGCAGCGGTGCGATCGGCGCCGACGATCGTGTGGATATCGTGGTGCGCGAAAGCCTGACCGACGGCCGGGTGATCAAAGACATGGAGCTGGCGGGAACGGTGATCTCGCAGCCATTGACGCGCTATCCGCCGCTGTTTCGCGCGGCTATCGAGAAGCTGCAGCGCCACGGCTCGATCACGCTGGTGGTGCCGCCGGCGCTGGCGTACGGCAAGCAGGGCAGCCCGCCGGCGATCCCTCCGGACGCCACCATGATTTATACCCTGCGCATCGCTGACGTGCAGTCGTGAGCGGGGAGCTCAGCAGTAACCACTCAGGAGGAATGCTATGGCCAAGGCGCCGAAAACGTTTGAAAGCAGAAAATCGCTGATGCTGAATGTGTTGCAAGGATTGTGCAGGGATCGTGTGGAAGGCTCCGGCGGCCATCATCCCCCGCCGGAGCAGTGGCCGAAGACCCGCGAGCTGGCGGATAAATGCGGTGAAAACATTTATACCACCCGCACCCTGCTGCTGGCGCTGGAAAAGGAGGGCAAGGTCCGCTGCACCCACCGCAGCATCAACAATTCTCTACGCTGGTACAGCTGCGACGAACAGGCAGCGATAAAAAAAGAGTGATTCGACCCTGACGGTCGCTTTTGACTATCTTACAGCTAAACATTAATTAATCTTATTATTTGGCGGGGCATTTCGCTCCGCCAATCCTCCTCTCCGCTTTCCGCCCTCCGCGCAGGCATTGCTAAGATGTTTTTTGCGACCATATACTTATCGCTCAGACGGGAACAGGTGTAGGGAGCCGGCATCGTAATGAAGGAAAAGAAAGACATACTGAGATTGGATGATATTCATTATCAAATAGACCGCCAGGTGATCCTGGACTCCGTCTCTTTCACGTTGGGTGAGGGCGAGTTCAAACTGATCACCGGGCCTTCCGGCTGCGGAAAAAGCACGCTGCTGAAAATCATCTCTTCCTTAATGAATCCGACCAGCGGAAGCCTCTATTTCGACGGCCAGGCGATCGACGAGATGTCGCCGGAGGCGTATCGCAAGCAGGTCTCTTATTGCTTCCAGACGCCGGCGCTGTTCGGTAATACGGTTTACGACAATCTGGCGCTGCCGTATCAGATCCGCCAGGAACCGCCGGCCGAGCGAAAAATGAAGGCCGATCTGGCGCGTTTCGGCCTGCCGGAGGCGATGCTGACGAAAAGCATCAATGAACTGTCCGGCGGGGAGAAGCAGCGCGTGTCCCTGATCCGCAACCTGCAGTTTATGCCGCGGGTGCTGTTGCTCGATGAGATCACCAGCGCGTTGGACGAGGAAAATAAGCGCAACGTCAACGAAATCGTGCATCAGCTGGTGGCGGAACACCGGCTGGCGGTGCTGTGGGTGACGCACGATACCGAAGAGATAGCGCATGCGGACGAGGTGATCACCCTGCGCGCGCACGGCGCCGAGCAACAGGAGCAACAGCATGAATCAGCATAATATCACCAACGAATCCTTGGGCTTGTCGATGGTGCTGGTGGTGGTCGCCATCCTGATCAGCCACCGGGAAAAGCTGGCGCTGGAAAAGGACATCATCTGGAGCATCTGCCGCGCGGTGGTGCAGCTGATCATCGTCGGCTACGTGCTGAAGTATATTTTCGACCTGGATAACGCCGTTCTCACCGTGTTGATGGTGCTGTTCATCTGCTTTAACGCGGCCTACAACGCCAAGAAACGCAGCAAGTACGTCGAACACGCGTTCGTGACGTCGTTTATCGCCATCACCACCGGCGCGGTGCTGACGCTGGCGGTACTGGTGTTGACCGGCTCCATCGAATTTACGCCGATGCAGGTGATCCCCATCTCCGGGATGATCGCCGGTAACGCCATGGTGGCGGTGGGGCTGTGCTATACCAACCTCGGCCAGCGTTTCAAAAGCGAGCAGCAGAAGATTCAGGAGATGCTCAGCCTGGGGGCGACGCCCAAGTTCGCGTCGGCGGCGCTGATCCGCGACAGCATCCGCGCTTCGCTGATCCCGACCGTCGACTCGGCGAAAACCGTTGGGCTGGTCAGCCTGCCGGGCATGATGTCCGGGCTGATCTTCGCCGGCATCGATCCGGTGAAAGCGATCAAATATCAGATTATGGTGACCTTCATGCTGCTTTCCACCGCCAGCCTGTCGACCATCATCGCCTGCTATCTGGCCTACCGTAAGTTTTACAACGAGCGCCATCAGCTGGTGGTCGGCAACCTGAAGTAACGCCATGAAAAACGGCCTCCGCGGAGGCCGTTTTGTTTACCCTTGCAGCAGGGCGATGCTCTGGCGGATTTCTCGTTCGACATCCGCCTCGCTCCAGCGGTCCAGCTGTGAAGAGAACGGTTCGAAAGCATAGACGCCGGTGTAGCCCAGGCGTTCCAGGTTCTGCACCTGGCGGCGGCTCTCCAGCCGATCGCCCTCGCTCAGCATGATGCGCTCTTCGTCGCTCAGCGCGCTTTTATCCCGCCCGTCCTCCACGCCGGACAGATGCACCAGGCCGATCTGCGCCACCTGGATCTGCGCGTCGAAGTCGGCCTGCGCCACATCGCTCAGATAGTGGTGGAACGTATCGAGCACGATGCGGTACGGCGCGCCCGAGTCGCGGATAAGCGCCTGGGTCAGCAGCGACGATCGCAGCGAGCTGATGCCGAAGCCCAGCGGTTCGACGTATCCCTGTACGCCATAGCGGGCAAACAGCGGCGCCAGCAGCCGCAACGCCGCGAGGGTGTCGTCCCGTTTTTGCTGCTCGCTGCGCGTGTCGTCGGCGCTGCAGTGCGGGCATAGCACCAGCGCCCGGCTGCGGATGGCCTGCGCCTGCGCCAGCATCGCTTCGGCGCGCTGCTGCAGCGCCGCCGGGTCATCCATCAGATTGAACCTGCCGAGGGCGTTGATCGTGACGATCTCGATGCCGTATTGCGCGGCGAGCGCGTTGAGCTGCGCGTCGCTCAGATCGTCGGTCACCTTGCCGCTGGGCATGTCGTTGCGCAGCTCAACTTTGCTGAGCCCGCAGCGTTTCACCAGGCGGAAAAAACGGTCCAGATCGAGATTCGGCGCGATCTTGCGGTTAATGCAGAAGCGGTCCAGCGCAATGTTCATGGGCATGACTCCAGCGGTCAGGGTTGAGAGATCAGGATTTGCCGTTTTCCAGCGGCAGCGGCTTGCCTTCGGGCTGGGATTGGCGGTGGCGTTTGGCCAACACCACCTGCTCCATTTTTTCCAGCGAGACGCCTTTGGTTTCCGGGATATAGCGGCCGATAAACCAGTAGCTGAACAGGCAGCAGGCGGCGAAGATCCACATCGGGAAGGCGCCGTGGAAATGCGAGAACAGGTAAGGGTGATCGTTGATCATCGGGAACGACTGCGACACCGCGAAGTTGGCGACCCACATGCAGCCGACGGCGATGCTCATCCCCTGTGCGCGCATGCGGTTCGGGAAGATCTCCGACACCAGCACCCAGGCGCCGACGCCCCAGGAGAGCGCATAAAACACCATGAAGAACAGCATGCCGAACAGCGCGAAATAGCCGGTGGCCTGGGTGTAGAGCGCGTACGAGGTGAGCAGCAGGCCCGCGATGGCGCCCAGCGTGCCGTAACGCATCAACGGAATGCGGCCCATGCGATCCATCAGCATGGCGCCGATGACCGAACCGACCAGCTGCAGCACGCCGATCCAGATGGTCTGGAACAGCGCTTCCTGCGCGTTTTCGGTGACGGTTTTCAGCACCACCGGCGCGTAGTACATCATCACGTTAACGCCGGTGACCTGTTGCAGCATGGCGATCATACAGCCGACGAACAGGATGAAACGCACCCGCACATCGCCGTAGTTCAGCTTCCGGTGCTGCTGCTGTTGATCCTGCTGCAGCGAGTCTTTGATTTCTTTCAGCAGATTCTGCGCGTGGGCGGCGTTGGAGACCTTGGTCAACATCGCCAGCGCCTGATCGTCGCGGCCCATCATCACGTTCCAGCGCGGCGATTCAGGAATGACGAACACCAGGATGCAGAACAGAATGCAGGGGATCACGCCCGAGGCGAACATCCAGCGCCAGCCCATTTCCACCAGCCAGGCTTCGCTGGCGAGGCTGGCGATTTTGAAGTTGACGTAGAAAATCACGATCTGACCGAAGACGATGGCGAACTGCTGCATGCTGAGCGCCCGCCCGCGCATGTCTTTCGGCGACACTTCCGACATGTACATCGGCGACACGGTGGCGGCGATGCCGACCGCCAGCCCGCCGATGATGCGGTAGATGACGAACCAGGTGAAGGTCGGGGCCAATGCGGCGCCGACGGCGGAAACGGTGAACAGCAGCGCCGCCAGCATCAGCGCTTTTTTACGGCCCCAGCGCGCCGCCAGCGGCCCGGCGGCGAAGGCGCCGACCACGCAGCCGATCACCACGTTGGAGACGGCCCAGCCGGTTTCGGCCGGGCTGAGATTGAAATAGGTTTTCAACGCTTCGATCGCGCCGGAGATCACGGCGGTGTCGTAGCCGAACAGAATGCCGCCCAGGGCGGCGATGCCGCAAATTCGCAATATGTAACCGGTATTGTGCTTACGCTGATATGACATGTGTTGCTCCGATTTTTATCCTGGCTTCCGTCCGCACGGTTGGGGTGTCGGGAAGAGGGCGAGCGGAAGGGTGTGAACCGTGCCTGTCATCAAGGCGATGTCGTTGATAAATGCTGGAACAAACAAGAACATTTATTTCATAATTAGTGAATAATGGAATATTGATTTTTAGATCCAGTTCAAAAAAAACCGTCGCGAGCGATCCGGGCGCCTTGGGCGCTCGGAGGGAGGCGGTAACGGCCGCAGGTCAGGCGCAGTGCGGATTTTCTGTAGCAAAGTCAGTGTGCATTAGCGATGGGCTCTCCTGCGAAACCGCGCCTTGATTGGCGCGGTAATGAAAGCGCCAACCCGATCGACACCGCAAAATTGCGACCTCACGCACTAAAAATAAATTTTTCAAAACAATTTATTTGAAACTTTTTTTTCAATGAAATAGAGTTTGCTGCATCCGGTCAGGATGTAGCCGGCTTGCCGACGGGGTTTGGCGAGCGGGACGATTAACGCCGCGCCGCCTGCGTGTGGCCAGGCGACAGCGGACTTGAAAAGAGGGCGTGACATGAAAACCGTGGGTAACTTTATTGACGGGCAGGTGTGCCTGAGCAGCAGCAATCAGACCGTCGACGTGCACAACCCGGCCAGCGGGCAGGTTGAGCGGCGCGTCACGCAGAGCACCGCCGCCGAAGTCAAGCAGGCCATCGACGTGGCCCACCGGGCGTTCGCCGACTGGTCGCGCACTACGCCGCTGCGCCGCGCGCGCATCATGTTCAATTTCAAGGCGCTGCTGGAACAGCACCGCGACGAGCTGGCCGAGCTTATCGTCAGCGAGCACGGCAAAGTGTATTCGGATGCGCTGGGCGAACTGACGCGCGGCATGGAAGTGGTCGAATTCGCCTGCGGCATCCCGCATCTGATCAAGGGCGAGTATTCGCCGGACGTCGGCAGCGGCGTCGACAGCTTCTCGCTGATGCAGCCGCTGGGCGTGGTGGCGGGCATTACCCCGTTCAACTTCCCGGCGATGGTGCCGATGTGGATGTTCCCCATCGCGCTGGCCTGCGGCAACACCTTTATCCTCAAGCCGCCGGCGCTGGTGCCTTCGGCCTCGGTGCGCCTGGCGGAACTGTTGAAGGAAGCCGGTTTGCCGGACGGCGTGTTCAACGTGGTGCACTGCGCCAATGAAGATGCGGCGCAGCTGTGTACCGATCCGCGCATTCAGGCGGTGAGCTTCGTCGGCTCCTCCACCGTGGCGGAACATATCTATACCACCGCCAGCGCGCACGGCAAGCGGGTGCAGGCCTTCGGCGCGGCGAAGAACCAGGCGATCGTCATGCAGGACGCCGATCTGGACGCCACGGTCAACGCGCTGATGGGCGGCGCGTTCGGCTCTGCCGGCGAGCGCTGCATGGCGTTGCCGATCGCCGTGGTGGTCGGTGACGACACTGCCGATAAACTGATCGCCAAACTGAAGCCGCTGATCGCGCAGCTGCGCGTCGGGCCGGGCTTGCAGCAGGGCGGCGAAGAGAATGAAATGGGGCCGCTGGTGTCGTCCGCTCACCAGAAAAAGGTGCTGGGCTACATCGATTTGGGCGTGGAAGAAGGCGCCACCCTGGTGGCCGACGGCCGCAACTATCAGGTGCCGGGCTATCCTGAAGGCTACTACGTCGGCGGCACGCTGTTCGACCATGTGACGCCGAACATGCGCATCTACCGCGAAGAGATTTTCGGGCCGGTGCTGGGCATCGTACGGGTGCCGGACTACCGCACCGCCATCGACACGGTGAACGGCCACGAATTCGGCAACGGCAGCGCCATCTTCACCGGCAGCGGCCACTATGCGCGCCAGTTCGTGCAAGACGTGCAGGCCGGAATGGTCGGCGTCAACGTGCCGGTGCCGGTGCCGATGGCGTTCCACAGCTTCGGCGGCTGGAAGCGCTCGGTGTTCGGCGCGTTGAACGTGCACGGCACCGACGGCGTGCGCTTCTACACGCGCATGAAGACCGCCACCGCGCGCTGGCCGGCCGGGCAGCAGACGGTGTCCGAATTCAGCATGCCGACACTGGGCTAAGCGCTTTCACACTCAGGCCAGGCCGTTGCTCCTTCGGGGCAACGGCCTTTGCACTGCGAGTTAACAGGAGAATCGAAATGTCTTCACTGCTTGCCAAATGTCAGACGCCGAACGCCGAGGGGCGTATCCAGCACGTGACGCCGGAAAATGCCGGTTGGCGCTATGTCGGCTTTGACGTTTACCGCCTGGCCGCCGGGCAGTCGCTGCAGCTGGAATGCGGCGACAAGGAACTGTGTCTGGTGCTGGTCGCCGGTATCGCCTCCGTCGCCACGCGGCGCGCTGAATACCCGCATATCGGCAAACGCATGAGCCCGTTCGAACGCACGCCGCCGTATGCGGTGTATGTGCCGCACCACGATCGCATCGACGTGCGGGCAGAAACCGATCTGGAGCTGGCGGTGTGCAGCGCGCCCGGCGGCGGCCACCTGCCTTCACGGCTGATCACGCCGGCGGATATCGGCGTGGAGCGGCGCGGCAAGGGGCGCAACCAGCGGCTGGTGCACAACATTCTGCCGGACAGCGAGCCGGCCGACAGTCTACTGGTGGTGGAGGTTTACACCGACGAGGGCAACACCAGCTCCTACCCGAGCCACAAGCACGATCAAGAAGACTCGCCGGACGAAACCTATCTGGAAGAGACGTACTATCACCGCATTCAGCCGGAGCAAGGGTTCTGCATGCAGCGCGTCTATACCGACGACCGCACGCTCGACGAGTGCATGCCGGTCTACAATCGCGACGTGGTGAAAGTGCCGCGCGGTTATCACCCGGTGGCGACCCTGGCGGGTTACGACAACTATTACCTCAACGTGATGGCCGGGCCGGTGCGGCAGTGGAAGTTCACCTGGGAAAAAGACCACGCCTGGATTAACGGCGACGGCTACCCCGCCGCGCAATAGGCGCTTGAGGCCCGGCTTGCCGGGCTTTTTTGTCAGCTTTACTCGTCCCGGGCGTTATTCAGCGCCAGCGAGACCGCCAGCGTCTGCGCCAGGCACATCGAAGCCACCTGCGAGCGGAACCCGTCCACCTGCGCTTCGCGCACCACGAAACAGACGTCGCTGAAGGCGGCCAGCGGGCTGACCTGGCTGTCGGTGATGGCGATCTGCTGCGCGCCGCGCTTGGCGCCCAATTCCACCAGTTCCACCGCCTCGCGGGCGTACGGCGAATAGCTGATGGCGATCACCACGTCCTTCGGTTTCACCATGCTCAGCTGTTCGGTGAACATCCCGCCCAGCCCGTCGATCAGAAACGCGCGGCGCTCCAGATGGCGCAGCGCATAGGTGAGGTAGGAAGCGACGCTGAACGAGCGGCGCAGGCCGATCACGTAGATGTTTTCGGCGTTGTTGAGCAGCTCGACGGCGCGATCCAGCTGCTCGGGGGCGATCTGCATCGCCAGCTGCTGCAGCGCCTGCGCGTTGACCATGGTGAATACGTTGAGAATCTCCGCCGGTTTCTCCGGCGCGACGTTGTCGTCGGTGGAGGTTTGGCGGAACAGGCGCGCGCGCTCGGTATAGTTCACCGTCTCTTCCATCAGATGCTGACGGAACACCTGCTTCATTTCGTTGAAGCCGCTGAAGCCGAAGGCGTTGGCGAAACGGATCAGCGTGGAGGGCGGCACGCTGGCCTGTGCGGCGATGGAGGCAACGGTATCGAAAGCGATGCTGTTACTGTTATCCAAAATGTAGCGCGCCACCTGCTTCAAACGCTTGCTCAGCGTTTCATAACGGTGGCGGATCTCGTCCTGTAACAGCGAAAGTTGAGTTGGGTTGTTCATCCATTCGGCTCGCAGTGGGGTGAAGGCGCATTGGCCTGACGCCTGAAATATTGACAGGGTATTTTAACAGACGGAGCGGAAATTTCATTTCCTCAAAAAGCGATTTATTCGATCGCACATTGCGCGACTTCACAGAAAATGGGCAAAAAAATCCCCTTAAAGCGGCGAAATGGCCTTAAGGGGACGTGAACCTGCTGTTGCTGTCAGTGCGCGCCGCCCGCCTGCGGACGGTACTGGCGCCAGAAACCGATCAGCGTCAGGTATTTTTGTTTCACCTGCTCGATCAGGGCCGCGTCGTCGATTTCCCCCTGTAGCCAGCGGCGCGAAGGTTGGCCGAAAATGGTGCGGCCGACGGCGAAACCTTTCACCCAGCGCGCATCTGCGGCGGCGGCAAAGCCCGCCTTCAGCACCGCCTCCGGGGAGTCGAGCCCCAGGATCAGCACGCCGCGGCAGTCGGGATCGCAGGCGTCGATCAGCGCGCCGACCCGCTGCCAGTTTTCCGCGCTCAGCGGCGGCAGTTTCCACCAGTCCGGCTGAATGCCCAACTGGTAGAAGTGTTCAATCATCTCCAGGTAATAGCGCTCGTCCTTGTCGGCGTTGCTGTCCGGCAGGATCACCTCCAGCAGCAGTTCGTGACCGGATTTGCAGCAGCCGCGGTAGACGTCGGCGATCAGCGCATCCTGTTCGCGGCGCAGTTCCGCCGCGTCGTGCGGGTGATAAAACACCAGGCACTTCACCACGTGCTCCTGCGGCCAGTCGATCAATTGCGAGCCGATATTGCCGTGCTCCAGGCGCAGCGGGCGCGAGCTGGGCAGCTCCACCGGCCGGCCGATCCACCATCCCTGGCCGGTGATTTCGTTCAGCGCCGCCTGCCCGTAGGTGGTGTCGGCCAGAATGCCGCTGTTGCCGTCGAGGCCGGCCTGCGCGGCAGCTTGTTGCGCCGCAGTGAGCAGCAGGGTCTTCAGACGCGGGATGCGTTCCTCGCCGACGCCGGCTTCGCGCGCCATGTCCGCCAGCTGCTTGCGGTGATCGAAGGCGAACACGCACAGTTCCGGCCACTGTTGCTTGCGGGTGGTGACCCGGTGCAGGTGGTTCAGGCGCGCGTCGCGGTCCGGGCGCGTGACCTGTTGTTCACGCTGCAGGTAGTCGTCCAGCTCCCGTTTGGTCGGCATGGCCGGCGCGCAGCCGTGGCGCGAGACCACCAATGCGCCGCAGGCGTTGGCGTAGCGGCAGGCCTGATCCCAACCCTCATCGTTCAGATAGCCGCGCAGCAGACCGGACATAAAGGCGTCGCCGGCCCCCAGCACGTTCAGCACCTCCACCCGCACGCCGGCGTGCAGCTTCACCTGCGCCCAGTCGTCGGCGATGTCATCTTCGAACACCGAGCAGCCCTGCGCGCCGCGCTTGCACACCAGCGTGGCCGCGGTCGTCCGGCGCACGTTTTTCAGCGCCGTCAGCGTATCGGTGCTGCCGCCGGCGATATGAAATTCCTCTTCGGTGCCGACGATCAGATCGAATTGGTGCAGCACTTCCTGCAGCTCGCGGGTCACCTGTGCCGATTCCACAAAGCGGGTTTCGCCGTCGCCCAGCGACGTCAGCCCCCACAGCACCGGGCGATAATCGATGTCGAGCGCGGTGCGCAAACCGTGGCGGCGCGCGTATTCCAGCGCCTTCAACACGGCGGCGCGGGTGTTCGGGTGCGACAGGTGCGTGCCGGTGATGGCCAGCGCGCGCGCGCTGGCGATGTAGGTTTCGTCGATGTCGTCCGGCGTCAGCGCCATGTCCGCGCAGTTTTCGCGGTAGAAGATCAGCGGGAAGGTTTCCTGATCCTTGATGCCGAGGATCACCAGGCCGGTTAACCGGTGTTTGTCGGTGATCAGACAGCGGGTATCGGCCCCGACGCGCTGCAGCTCTTCACGCAGAAAGCGGCCCATGTGTTCATCGCCGACGCGGGCCAGCATGCCGGATTTCAACCCCTGAATGGCGGTGCCGTAGGCCACGTTGCCGGAAGAGCCGCCGAGGTATTTGGCGAATGTGCCGGCGTCTTCCAGACGCGCGCCGATCTGCTGAGCATAGAAATCGACGGCGATGCGCCCGAGACAAATGACATCAAGCTGTTTTTCTTGTGTAGCCATACCCGTTTCCTTCTGTTTAAGCAAAACTCCGGCGGCGGCCCGAGCGTGGCGCCTTGCAGGAAGCATGGGAATAGTATGGGGAATGAAAATTTCAATTTCAATATGGAATGAAATTTACACCCCAAAAATGTGATGCGTTTAAAACATCGACGGAGGAGCGGAAAAAGCGGATTAAGTCGCCATGAGAGGGTGGCGGAGGGCGTGCGGCAAAGAGGCGCCGGGGCAGGATGAAAGACGGTCGCCCTGCGTGCTGATGGAGTTCCCCGGCCGGTGCGCGGCGCTAAGCCGGTAAAGGCCAAACCACGAGATGAAACGGGCTTTTCATCTAATATGCGATCTTTATCGCAAAATGAAATGTTTCTTCTGTAATGTGATTTTATGAAAAATATATTTGTTTATAATCGCTTCACGTTTCAGGTTGTCGACTTCGTGAGCAGCGGGCATCGCCTGCTCAAGATAATAGCTGCCGCCGCGTAACACAAACACGGGATTGTCGGCTCGGCGCGAGCCCTTTCCGGGGCGGCCCTCAATCTAAAGGGTGAGTAAATGGGCAAGATCAGGCTAACCATGGCGCAGGCGCTCGTCAGATTTCTCGATAACCAGTATCTGCTGGCCGACGGGGTGGAAACCAAATTCGTTGCGGGCATTTTCGCGATTTTCGGCCACGGCAACGTACTGGGGCTGGGGCAAGCGCTGGAACAGGATAGTGGCGATCTGCGGGTGCACCAGGGCCGCAACGAACAGGGGATGGCCCACGCGGCGATCGGCTTCGCCAAGCAGAAATTGCGCCGGCAGATTTACGCCTGCACCTCCTCGGTCGGCCCCGGCGCCGCCAATATGATCACCGCCGCGGCTACCGCCACCGCCAACCGCATCCCTTTATTGCTGCTGCCGGGCGACGTTTACGCTTCCCGCCAGCCGGATCCGGTGCTGCAGCAAATCGAACAGTCTTACGATCTCAGCATCAGCACCAACGACGCGTTCCGCGCGGTGAGCAAGTACTGGGACCGCATCGTGCGGCCGGAGCAGCTGATGAGCGCCTGCATCAACGCGATGCGCGTGCTGACCGATCCGGCGGAAACCGGCGCGGTGACGCTGTGTCTGCCGCAGGACGTGCAGGGGGAAGCCTACGACTACCCCGACTATTTCTTCCAAAAACGCGTACACCGGCTCGATCGCCGCCCGGCGACCGATGGCATGTTGGCGGACGCCTTGGCGCTGCTGACGGCCAAACGCAAACCGCTGCTGGTGTGCGGCGGCGGCGTGAAGTACTCGCAGGCCGGGCGGGCGCTGCGCGAATTCGCCGAGCGCTTCGGCATTCCGTTCGCCGAAACCCAGGCCGGCAAAGGCGCGGTGCCGAGCGATCATGAATTCAATCTCGGCGGCATCGGCGAAACCGGCTGCCTGGCGGCCAACACGCTGGCTCGACAGGCCGATCTGGTGATTGGCGTCGGCACCCGTTACACCGATTTCACCACCTCGTCCAAATGGCTGTTCCAACATCCGGACGTCAGCTTCCTCAATATCAACGTCAGCGCCTTTGACGCCGGCAAGCTCGACGGCGTGCAGGTGCTGGCGGACGCCCGCGAGGGCCTGAGCGAACTGAGCGCGCTGCTGGCGCAGGCTGATTATCGCGCCGGCTGGGGCGACGCCATCGCCGCGGCGCGCGGCGCCCAGCGTGAAGAGACCGAGCGGGTTTACGCGGTGGAATACAGCGGCGCAGGCTTTGTGCCGGAAATAGACGATCACCTCGATCGCGAACGGGTGTTCGCCGAATTTATCGCTCAGACCGACTCGGCGATGACGCAAAGCCGGGTGCTGGGGGTGCTGAACCGCGAGCTGCCGCCGGACAGCGTGATTGTCGCCGCCGCCGGCAGCCTGCCGGGCGACCTGCAACGGGTGTGGCACAACCATGGCGAGCACGGTTACCACGTGGAATACGGCTACTCCTGCATGGGGTACGAGGTGAACGCCGCATTGGGGGTCAAGCTGGCCGAGCCGCAGCGCGAGGTGTACGCGATGGTGGGCGACGGCGCCTTCATGATGCTCCATTCCGAGCTGGTCACTTCGATTCAGGAAGGCTGCAAGATCAACGTGGTGCTGTTTGACAACATGACCAACGGCTGCATCAACAACCTGCAGATGGAACACGGCATGGACAGTTACACCACCGAATTCCGCTTCCGCAATCCAGAGGGCGGCAAGCTCGACGGCAAACTGGTGCCGGTCGATTTCGCCATGCTGGCGGCGGCTTACGGCTGCAAAACCTATCGCGTCACCACCGAGCAGCAGCTGCTCGACGCGCTGGCCGACGCCCGCAGGCAAACCGTGTCCACGCTGCTCGACATCAAAGTGCTGCCGAAGACCATGGTGCACAAGTACCTCAGCTGGTGGCGCGTGGGCGGCGCTCAGGTGGCCGACAGCGAGAAAATCGTCGCAGTGGCGCGCAAGCTGCAGGAAAACATCGATAAGGCGCGCGATTACTGATTCGTTTTCGAACACAACACACTTTCCAGAGGGTAGCGAAAATGACTTTGAACATTGGGGTTATCGGCACCGGCGCCATCGGCCGCGATCATATCCGTCGCTGCAGTCAAGTTTTGCAGGGCGCCCGCGTCGTGGCGGTGAACGACATCAATCGCGACAACGCCGCCAAGGCGGTGAACGATCTGCAGCTGGATGCGCGGGTGTATGACAGCGGCCACGATCTGATCAAGGCCGCCGACGTGCAGGCGGTGCTGGTCACCTCCTGGGGGCCGAGTCACGAAGAATTCGTGCTGGCGGCCATCGCCGCCGGCAAACCGGTGTTCTGCGAGAAACCGCTGGCGGTGACCGCGCAGGGCTGCAAAAACATCGTCGATGCCGAAGCGAAGTACGGCAAGCGGCTGGTGCAGGTCGGCTTTATGCGCCCCTATGACCAGGGCTATCGCGCGCTGAAACAGGTGCTGACCAGCGGCCAGATCGGCGAACCGCTGATGTTGCACTGCGCGCACCGCAACCCGACGGTCGGCGAGGCTTACACCACCGACATGGCGATCACCGACACCCTGATCCACGAAATCGACGTGCTGCGCTGGCTGCTCGACGACGACTATGTGTCGGTGCAGGTGGTGTTCCCGCGCAAGAGCCCGAAGGCGTTCCCGCATCTGAAAGATCCGCAGATTGTGCTGTTCGAAACCGCCAAAGGCACCCGCATCGACGTCGAGATTTTCGTCAACTGCCAGTACGGCTACGACATTCAGTGTGAAGTGGTGGGGGAAACCGGCATCGCCAAACTGCCGGAGCCGTCCTCGGTGCAGCTGCGCAGCGGCGCCCGCCTGTCGACCGAAATCCTGACCGACTGGAAGGATCGCTTTATCGACGCCTATGACGTCGAGCTGCAGGGGTTCATCAACGACGTGGCCGCGGGCCAACTGACCGGGCCTTCTGCCTGGGACGGCTACGCCGCCGCCGTGACCGCCGACGCCTGCGTGGCGGCCCAGCTCAGCGGCGAGATCGTACCGGTGACCCTGCCGGCGCGCCCGGCGTTTTACAACAAGCCATCGGCTTGAACCCCGTACCCACGATTGCAGAGGAGTGACCATGAAGATCGCTTTTGATGTCGACGTTATCCGGGATTTGGGCGTGACCAAAATGGTTCAGCAGGTGGCGGACTGGGGCTATAAGTACATCGAGCAGTCGCCGCACCCGCAGATCAACCCGTTTTACAAGCATCCGAAGGCCAGCCGCGAAATCATGGCGGAGTATAAAAACGCCCTGAAAGCGACCGGCGTGGAAATATCCTCATTTATCGTGGTGTATCGCTGGTCCGGGCCGGGGGAAGATCGCCGTCAGGCGGCGGTCAAAAACTGGCGACGGATGATCGAAATCGCGGTGGAGATGGGCGTGCAGGTGATCAACACCGAGTTGGCCGGTAACCCCAACGAGCCGGAGATCTGCGAGGAGCTGTGGTATCGCTCGATGGAGGAGCTGCTGCCGATCGTCGAGCGTGAGGGCATCCGTATGGAGATCCAGTCGCATCCGTGGGACTTCTGTGAGCTGAGCAACGAAACCGCCGATCTGGTGAAATCGCTGCGCAGCGACCACGTCAAATACCTCTACAGCGTGCCGCACACCTTCTACTACGACAAGGGGCAGGGCGACGTGGCCGGCATGCTGAAGTACGCAGGGGACGATCTTTCCCACGTGCTGATCGCCGACACCATGAACCACACCAAGCACTGCCGCTATATCGTCAACCCGCCGGGCGTTGACGCCGCGGTGCACCAGCATGTCGGCATCGGCGAAGGCGAGGTGAATTTCGATGCCCTGTTCCAGACGCTGCGCGACATGGAATTCGCCAACCGCAGCTTCAAGGTCGGCGGCGAATCGATCATCTGCACCTCGCTGTTCGGCTATCCGGAAAAGATGCCGAGCCAGGCGGTGGCGACCAGAGAGCGCATCGAAAGAGAGCTGTTGGGCAACTAATCTTATTCGGCTCGCCGGCGGCGTTTGCACCGGCGGCCCTCCAAGGACCGAGGCAGACCATGAATAAAGACAACGTGAAATTGGCCATTGCGCCGATCGGCTGGACCAACGACGACATGCCCGATCTGGGCAAGGAAAACACCTTTCAGCAGTGCGTCAGCGAAATGGCGCTGGCCGGCTTCACCGGCAGCGAAGTGGGCAGCAAATACCCGCGCGATCCGGCGGTGCTGAAACCGATGCTGGATATTCGCGGCATCCAGATCTGCAACGCCTGGTTCAGCACCTTTTTCGCCGACGGCCAAAAAGACAAAACCATCGATGAATTTATCAACCACATGAATTTCCTGCATGCCATGGGCGCCAGGGTGATCGGCTGTTCTGAACAGAGCAAGAGCATTCAGGGCACCACCAAAGGCGTGTTCGAAGAGAAGCCGTACTTCAGCGATGAAGAGTGGCGGCGGGTGGCCGACGGTTACAACGAGCTGGCGAAGATCGCCGCCGGCAAAGGCATGCAGGTGTGTCTGCATCACCACATGGGCACCGGCATTCAGACCACCGCCGAAATCGATCGCTACATGAGCATGGTCAACGACGACGTCTACCTGCTGTTCGATACCGGCCACGCCTACTATTCGGAAGGCAGCCAGCAGGCGATGATGGCGATCCTGGAGAAGTATCTGCCGCGCATCAACCACGTCCATCTGAAGGACGTGCGCGATGAGGTGGTGGCGGAAGTGAAGGCCAACAAGCTGAGCTTCCTCGACGGCGTGAAGAAGGGCACCTTTACCGTGCCGGGTGATGGCGTGATCGACTTCAGGCCGGTGTTCAAGCTGCTGGACGAGCGCGGTTACAAGGGATGGATGGTGGTGGAGGCCGAGCAGGATCCGGCGCTGGCCAACCCGTTCGAGTATGCGGTGAAAGCGCGCCGCTATATTCGGGAAACCGCCGGCATTTAAGCGGTAAGGGGCAATAAAACTCGAGGGGCGCCGCCAGCGCCCCTTTTTGATGGCGGCGCGTTAGCCGCCGAGCGTTCGCCAGGTGGCAACCTGGCTGCCCGGCCACGGCGTGGCGGCGTATACGCCCCGGGCGATCGCCCGAGCCAGGGTGTCGGCCGCCAGCGCGCCGATCTGCAGCACCGCCAGTTCGCGGCTGCCCTGTACCTCGCGCAGCCCAGTGGACAGGGCGAACACCACGTCGCCGTCAAACGGGCTGTGCAGCGGGCGAATAGCGCGCGCCATGCCGTCTTGCGCCATGATGGCCACCCGTTTCAACTCCACGCGCGTCAGCGCCAGATCGGTGGCGATGCAGGCCAGGGTGGTGTTCTTTCTGCCGCCCTGCGGCTCTTGCACCATCCAGTCTTCGCCCTGAGCGCGCAGTTGCGCCAGCGCCGCCGCGCCGCCGTTGCCGAATTCACCGTCAATTTCATAGGGCGTCGCCCAGAAAGCGCGGGTGCCGGGCGCTACCACCGCACCCAGGCTGTTGACCGCCACCAGCGCGCCGACGGTAGCGCCGTTGGCGGCGACGATAGACGCCGAACCGAGGCCGCCTTTCAGCTTGCCCATGCCGGTCATGGCGCCGTAGCCGGCGCCGACGGTGCCCAGCGGAAAGTCCAATCCAGCCTTGCCGACCGCGTCGATGCCCAACTGGCGATACGGCGGCGTGAGCTGCCAGTTTTTGTCACCGCCGTTGGCCAGATCGTACAGGCAGGCGGTGGGCACGATCGGGGAGACCGGCACGCCGGGCGCTGGGCGCAGCGCGTAGCCTCGGCCCTGTTGCCCCAGCCAGGCCGCGACGCCGTCCGCCGCCGCCAGGCCGTAAACTGAACCGCCGCTGAACGTCAGCGCATCGATGGTTTGCACCAGATTGTCTTCGCCCAAGGCGTCGGTTTCCCGGGTGGCGGGGCCGCCGCCGCGCACGTCCACGGCGGCCATCGCCGGGCTGTCCGGCAGGATCACCGTCGCGCCGGTGCGCACCCGGCTGTCCTGCGCCACGCCGACCTTCAGGCCCGGCACATCGGTAATCAGGTTGCGGGCGCCAGGGCGCCCGGTGGCGGAAGTTGGCATAGCGGCACCTAATGGGGTGAGGGGAGAGAACATGCCGGCGGCGGCGGTCAGGCCGGCCAGCGCTTGTAAAAAGGTTCGGCGGTTGATGTTAAGGGGCCGGCGCAGCGGCCCCTGCGGGGGGATGAGATCACGCATCTGCGCGTGGCTGCCCGGAGCGCAGACGCGCCATATGGTAGGCATCGACCAGCACGCCGTCGCGCATGGCATAGGCGCGGCTGGTGCCCTCTATCTCAAAGCCGAATTTGCGGTACAGCGCGATGGCCGCCGGGTTATCGGTGAACACCGTCAGTTCGATGCGCTCGATGGCCGCCCAGTTGTCGCACAGGTCGAGCATCGCCTGCATCAGGCGGCTGCCGACGCCTTTACCGTGGTAGCGCGGATCGACGCCGATGCCGAAGGTGGCGACGTGGCGGCGGCGAACGCGCTGATTCAGCATCACAACCAACTGGCCGGCAAGCTGCCCGTCGATGATGGCGGCCAGGTTATGCGTGCCCGGTTCGGGATTGGCGAGGCGCTTCTGCCAGGACTCGACGGACGGTAGCGGGAGCTGCAGCGTATCGCGGTAGACGGGCGTCTGAGAATAAAGATGATGCAGGGCCTGCGCATCCGTTGTTTCCACGTGGCGTATCACGATCTCGCTCATCTCGCTGCTCCTGTCGCTTACCGGTTGAATAACCTCTGAATTTATCCGTTTACTGCCTTGAGTCAATATTATTTAAACGGGTCAAAAAAAACGCTTTACAGGTGCGAATGATAATGATTATTATTGCGATGCGTTCCGGGGAGGGCATCAACCCTTGATACTCTCGCTGCGAAGGCACGACATTGCTCACATTGCTTCCAGTGTTTACTTAGCCAGCTCGGGTGCTGGCTTTTTTTTTGCCATTTTTCAGCCGCTTCCGCCTTCAACAAATCCGCTGCCCATCCGCCGTTTCATTTCATCGAAATTTTTGAACAGAGGCATGAGTTTTTTACGCTTTCTTATTCTGCTGGCAGGACTAGACTGTAAAAAAACATTGAGGAGAGTTGAATATGATTTATGTACGTAAAGCGGAAGACCGCGGCCACGCCAATCATGGCTGGCTGGATAGCTGGCACACCTTCTCATTTGCCGATTACTACGATCCGAACTTTATGGGGTTCTCGGCGCTGCGGGTGATCAACGAAGATGTGATCGACGCAGGGCAGGGTTTCGGTACCCACCCGCATAAAGACATGGAAATCCTGACCTACGTGCTGAGCGGCACGGTGGAACACCAGGACAGCATGGGCAACAAGGAGCAGATCCAGGCCGGCGAATTCCAGATCATGAGTGCGGGCACCGGCGTGCGTCACTCCGAGTACAACGCCAATCAGGATCGTCCGTTGCACCTGTACCAGATTTGGATCATCCCGGATCAGGTCGGGCTGGAGCCGCGCTACGAACAGCGCATGTTCGACGCGCCGCAGGGCTGTCAGCTGGTGCTGTCGCCGGATGCGCGTGACGGCTCGCTGAAGGTGTTCCAGGACATGACGCTGTCGCGTTGGGCGCTGAATAAAGGTGAGCAGGCGGAATACGCGATCGACGCCGGACGCCGCATTTGGATCCAGGTGGTGCGCGGCAAGGTCTCGGTCAATGGCCAGGCCGCCGGCATCAGCGACGCGTTTGCGGTGTGGGATGAATCGGCGCTGACGATTCAGGCCGACGAAGAGAGCGAAATCCTGCTGTTCGATCTGCCGCCGGTGTGATTAAGCGGTAAATATCAAGGGCTCACGGTGTGAGCCCTTGAAGTGAGTGATTCGCCTGCCGACGTTGCCTGACTTAACGCCGGCAAAACATATAAAAACAAGGAAAATCAATTTATTGATTTTCGGCTGCTCGTCACAAAGGGGGAGAAACCACGCTTTTTCCCCCTTTGTCTGCGTATGAAGGGCTCACGGTGTGAGCCCTTTTTGCGTTGGCCGTCGCATAACCGACAATATCGGCGCGCCGTTTTTTTTGCTAAAATGACTGCCCATTCACGGTTAGTCAGTTCATTGATAATGAAGAAAAAACGGCCGGTACTCCAGGATGTGGCGGACAAGGTGGGCGTGACCAAGATGACGGTGAGCCGTTATCTGCGCAATCCCGACCAGGTTTCCGCCGCCCTGCAGCAAAAAATCGCCGTCGCGCTGGATGAGCTGGGCTACATCCCCAACCGCGCGCCGGACATTCTCTCCAACGCCACCAGCCGGGCGATTGGCGTGCTGTTGCCGTCGCTGACCAACCAGGTGTTCGCCGAAGTGCTGCGCGGCATCGAAAGCGTGACCGACGCGCACAACTACCAGACCATGCTGGCGCACTACGGCTATCTGCCGGAGCGCGAAGAAGAGCGTCTGACCTCGCTGCTGTCTTACAATATCGACGGTTTGATCCTGTCCGAGCGCCACCACACGCCGCGCACCCTGAAGATGATCGAGGTGGCGGGCATTCCGGTGGTAGAGCTGATGGACTGCGTCTCGCCGTGCATCGATCTGGCGGTGGGCTTCAACAACTTCGAGGCGGCGCGCCAGATGACGCAGCAAATCATCGCGCACGGCCACCGTCACGTGGTCTACTTCGGCGCCCGTCAGGATGAACGTACCATCATCAAACAACAGGGGTATGAGCAGGCGATGCGTGAATCCGGCCTGGAGCCGTACAGCATCATGACCGCGCGGTCTTCCTCCTATTCCGCCGGCGGCGAGCTGCTGCGCCAGGCGCAGCGCGATTATCCGCAGATCGACAGTATCTTCTGCACCAACGATGACCTGGCGATCGGCGCGGCCTTCGAGTGCCAGCGACAGGGGCTGTCGATCCCGCAGGACATGGCGATCGCCGGTTTCCACGGCCATGACATCGGTCAGGTGATGGTGCCGAAGCTGGCCAGCGTGCTGACCCCGCGCGAGCGCATGGGGCAGATCGGCGCCGAGCGCCTGCTGGCCCGGCTGCGCGGCGAAACGGTGTGCCCGCGCATGGTGGACGTCGGTTTCACCGTGATCCCAGGCGGCAGCATCTGAGCCATTTTAACGTTCTGTTTTAACACCCTTTCTTTTTGCAGCGCGTCCTGAGGCGCGCTGGTTATCCCGCCTGTAAGCCCGCCGCTCGTTGCCGACATAAGTTTGATCTCTGTCCCAGAACGCGAATTTTAGCCGCTTACCCGGTTCCGAGGCTTATGTTGTTACCGGTATCATGATACCGGTAACAACGAGTGGGCGGTCATCTTGCTGCAAGACTGAACCTCTGAATCAACAACACCTACAGCTCTTCTTAAACACCGGGAAAGAGCCTAAAAATAAAACAACCGCACGCTTTACGCCTATCGTAAAGAGAGTCGCGATAAAAGGTTGGAGAAAAACTATGCCATTAGTGATTGTTGCAGGCGGCGTAGCGCTGCTGCTGCTGCTGATGATCCGCTTCAAGCTGAACGGCTTTATCTCTCTGGTTCTGGTTGCTCTGGCGGTCGGGATTGCACAGGGGATGCCGGTCGATAAGGTCATCGGCTCCATCAAGGCCGGCGTGGGCGGCACGCTGGGCAGCCTGGCGCTGATCATGGGCTTCGGCGCCATGCTCGGCAAGCTGCTGGCGGACTGCGGCGGCGCACAGCGCATCGCCACCACGCTGATCGACAAGTTCGGCAGAAAACACATTCAATGGGCGGTGGTGCTGACCGGTTTCACCGTCGGCTTCGCGCTGTTCTACGAAGTGGGCTTCGTGCTGTTGCTGCCGCTGGTGTTCACCATCGCCGCCTCCGCGCGCATTCCGCTGCTGTACGTCGGCGTGCCGATGGCCGCCGCGCTGTCGGTGACTCACGGCTTCCTGCCGCCGCACCCGGGCCCGACCGCCATCGCCACCATCTTCCATGCCGACATGGGTAAAACCCTGTTGTACGGCACGCTGCTGGCGATCCCGACGGTGATCCTGGCCGGCCCGGTCTATGCCCGCTTCCTGAAAGGCATCGACAAGCCGGTGCCGGAAGGCCTGTACAACCCGAAAACCTTTACCGACGCGGAGATGCCGAGCTTTGGCGTCAGCGTCGCCACGTCGCTGGTGCCGGTGATCCTGATGGCGCTGCGCGCGGTCGCTGAAATGGTGCTGCCGAAGGGCCACAGCTTGCTGCGCTTCGCCGAGTTCTTCGGCGACCCGGTGATGGCGACCCTGATCGCCGTGCTGATCGCTATCTTCACCTTCGGCCTGAACCGCGGCCGCACCATGGATGAAGTGATGGGCACCATCACCGATTCGATTAAAATCATCGCCATGATGCTGTTGATCATCGGCGGCGGCGGCGCCTTCAAGCAGGTGCTGGTGGACAGCGGCGTCGAGCAGTACATCGCCGGCCTGATGGAAGGCAGCAACGTTTCGCCGATCCTGATGGCCTGGTCTATCGCCGCCGCGCTGCGTCTGGCGCTGGGGTCCGCCACCGTGGCGGCAATCACCGCCGGCGGCATCGTGGCGCCGCTGATCGCCACTACCGGCGTCAGCCCTGAGCTGATGGTGATTGCGGTCGGTTCCGGCAGCGTTATCTTCTCGCACGTCAACGATCCGGGTTTCTGGCTGTTCAAGGAGTACTTCAACCTGAGCATCATGGAAACCATCAAATCCTGGTCAGTGCTGGAAACCATCATCTCGGTGTGCGGCCTGGTGGGCTGCCTGCTGCTGGCGACGGTCGTATAATCTTTATCCGGCGCCCTGCGGGGCGTCGGCGTTCCAAAGTATCTTTATCAGTCGGGACGCATTTGGCGCTCGCGCCAGTTCCCATAAGGGCATGACACAATGAGCAATCCGCAGAATCACGTATTTATCCTGATGGGCGTGTCCGGCAGCGGCAAATCCGCCGTAGCCAGCGCCGTCGCCCGCGAGGCCGATGCCGCCATGCTGGACGGCGATTATCTGCATCCGCGCGCCAACATCAACAAGATGGCTGCCGGGCATGCGCTGGACGACAACGATCGCGCCCCGTGGCTGGCGGCCTTGAACGACGCCATCTTCGCCATGCAACGCACCAATCCCGTGTCGCTGCTGGTCTGCTCGGCGCTGAAGAAAAGCTATCGCGACCGCCTGCGCGAAGGGAATAGCAACCTGCATTTCCTCTACCTGAAAGGCGACAAGGCGGTGATCGAGGAGCGCCTGAAGCAGCGCAAAGGTCATTTCTTCAAACCGCAGATGCTGGTTTCGCAGTTCGCCACGTTGGAAGAGCCGGGCGAGCAGGAGCCGGATGTGCAAGCGATCGACATCAACCAGCCGCTGGACGGCGTGGTCGCCGATACGCTCGCCTATATTCGCCGCGTTACCGCCCGCTGAGCGCGGGCCGTTGTCGGCGCCGCCAGGCGCCTACAGCTTCATGTAAGCCCGCACGCCGTCCAGGAACATCTGGGTCGACAGCATCACCAGAATCAGCCCCATCAACCGCTCCAGCGCGCTGACGCCTTTGCTGCCCAGCAGGCGCAGGAACAGGTTCGACATCAGCAAAATGGCCGCAGAGAGGCCCCAGGCGATCAACAGCGCCGCCACCAGATGGGGCAGTTGATGCGGATACTGGTGCGACAGCAGCATCAATGCAGCCAGAATCGACGGCCCGGCCACCAGTGGGATCGCCAGCGGCACCAGGAACGGCTCCTCGCCGGCGGACAGCCCGGAGCTGTTTCCTTCCTGCGAGGGGAAAATCATCTTGATGGCGATCAGAAACAGGATGATGCCGCCGGAAATGGAGACGGTTTCGGTGCGCAGGTTGAGGAACGCCAGAATTTTCTCGCCGGCGAACAGGAAGATCAGCATCAGCAGCAGGGCGATCAGCAGCTCGCGAATCAACACCACGCGGCGGCGGCGCGGTTCCAGGTGTTTGAGCACCGACATGAAAATCGGCAGGTTGCCCAGCGGATCCATAATTAAAAACAGCAATACCGTAGCGGAAATCATCTCTGTCATGGTGCCCTCGTGATTGGGAAAACGCCTCGGCCTTTTCGGCCGCGTCCTTGCCTATAAGAAGGATTGCTGAGAAATCCCCAGCCATCGAATAAATTCACTTTGCGCCCGCGCCGACATTTTGTAAGGTGAGGAGATATTGCACACAACTCGTTATCACCTAATAAGCCCTTATCCGGGCGGGACACAGATATCATGAAAAACGTTGGTTTCATCGGTTGGCGCGGAATGGTCGGCTCGGTTCTCATGCAACGCATGACGGAAGAGCGCGATTTCGACGCCATTCGCCCGGTCTTTTTCTCCACCTCGCAGCACGGTTCTGCCGCGCCGGCCTTCGGCGGCCAGCAGGGCACGCTGCAGGATGCCTATGACATCGACGCCCTGAGCGCGCTCGATATCATTATTACCTGTCAGGGCGGCGATTATACCAACGAAGTTTATCCTAAGCTGCGCGCCAGCGGTTGGCAGGGTTACTGGATCGACGCGGCTTCGTCGCTGCGCATGCAGGATGACGCCATCATCATTCTGGATCCGGTCAACCACGCGGTGATCCAGCAGGGCCTGGACAAAGGCATCAAAACCTTCGTCGGCGGCAACTGCACCGTCAGCCTGATGCTGATGTCCCTCGGCGGCCTGTTCGCCAACGATCTGGTGGAGTGGGCGTCGGTTGCCACCTACCAGGCGGCCTCCGGCGGCGGCGCGCGCCACATGCGCGAACTGCTGACCCAAATAGGCATGCTGCACGCCGATGTGGCGAAAGAGCTGCAGGATCCGGCCTCCGCCATTCTGGATATCGAGCGCAAGGTGACCGAGGCGACCCGCAGCGGCAAACTGCCGACCGACAACTTCGGCGTGCCGCTGGCCGGCAGCCTGATCCCGTGGATCGACAAGCAGCTCGACAACGGCCAGAGCCGCGAAGAGTGGAAAGGCCAGGCGGAGACCAACAAGATCCTCAACACCGGCAGCGTGATCCCGGTCGATGGCCTGTGCGTGCGCGTGGGCGCGCTGCGCTGCCACAGCCAGGCGTTCACCCTGAAGCTGAAAAAAGACGTGTCGCTGCCGGAAATCGAGCAGATGCTGGCGACGCACAACGACTGGGTGCGCGTGATCCCGAACGACCGCGAGCTGACCATGCGCGAACTGACGCCTGCGGCGGTGACCGGCACGCTGAATACGCCGGTCGGCCGTCTGCGCAAGCTGAATATGGGGCCGGAGTACCTGTCGGCGTTCACCGTAGGCGACCAACTGCTGTGGGGCGCGGCCGAGCCGCTGCGCCGCATGCTGCGCATCCTGCTGTAAACCCATACTTCCTGGGGGCTGAGCGCTTTCAGCCCCCTAACGCCTTATTTTCCGCTTTTTTGTTCGCTGCGCGCCGCGTCGGGCAGCGTTATCGCAAGTCTCGTTTCATTGGGCTGTACCCCGCATCTCTTCTCGTCGGCCGCCGCATGCAGATGCCGTCAGGCTGGCAGTTTTCTTAATGAAGAATTTTCCTCACCAATGCCGAGCAGTTTTTAACAGACATTGGCTATGCTTAACGCAGGGGTGAACACTTTTTCACCATGACTGAAATATTTCAAAAAATAAGCATAAAGAGCGAAATTCAGGTCGGCAGAGTAAAGATTGGTCAATAACCGACCGCAATCACGCTTTAGAGTCCGAATGCATTGCATGATGACCAAAACGGCCAAGGAATAACCAACAAGCCGTGCTTAGATCATGCTGTTAATCTAAGGAAGAAGACTATGCCTGTACTTCCCGATCGTGACGTGATTGATCAGATCATCTCCGGCCATTACGCCGATCCCTTTGCTCTGCTTGGCATGCATGCGACCGATAACGGTCTGCAAGTGCGCGCGCTGCTGCCGGACGCCGGCGCAGTCTGGCTGGTGGAACAGCAAACCGGCCGGCGACTGGTGCAGCTGAACTGCGACGATCCGCGCGGTTTCTTCAGCGCCGTGGTGCCGCGGCGAAAAAATCCTTTCCGCTATCAGCTGCAGGTCAGCTGGCGCGATCATCAACAGATCGTCGACGATCCCTACCGGTTCGGCCCGCTGCTGCAGGATATCGACAGCTGGTTATTGGCCGAAGGCACGCACCTGCGCCCCTATGAACGGCTGGGCGCTCACCTCGTCACGCTGGATGGCGTCGACGGCGTCAGCTTTGCGGTCTGGGCGCCCAACGCGCAGCGCGTCTCGGTGGTGGGGGAATTCAACTTCTGGGACGGCCGCCGCCACCCGATGCGTCTGCGGCGTGAGAACGGCATCTGGGAGTTGTTCTTGCCCGGCGTGCGGGCCGGGCAGCTGTACAAATATGAAATCGTCGATTGCTATGGCAATACCCAACTGAAAGCCGATCCTTACGCCTTTGAGGCGCAGATGCGCCCGGATACCGCCTCGCTGGTGGCGCCGCTGCCGGAGGTGGTGCCGTCGACGCCGGCGCGCCGCCGCGCCAACGATTTTGACCAGCCGATCGCCATTTACGAGGTGCATCTCGGATCATGGCGGCGCCACACCGATAACCACTTTTGGCTCAGCTACGGTGAACTGGCGGTGCAGCTGATCGACTATGTGAAGGACATGGGATTCACCCATATCGAGTTGCTGCCGGTCAACGAGCACCCGTTCGACGGCAGCTGGGGCTACCAGCCGCTGGGGCTGTATGCGCCGACCCGGCGCTTCGGCACGCCGGCCGACTTCAGGGCGTTTGTGGCGGCGGCGCATGAGGCGGGCATCAACGTGATCCTCGACTGGGTGCCGGGGCACTTCCCCAGCGACGCCTACGGCCTGGCGAATTTCGATGGCACTGCGCTGTACGAATACGCCGATCCGCGCGAGGGCTACCATCAGGACTGGAATACGCTGATTTACAACTACGGTCGCCACGAGGTGCGCAACTACCTGGCGGGCAACGCGCTGTATTGGCTGGAGCGCTTCGGCATCGACGCGCTGCGGGTGGATGCGGTGGCGTCGATGATCTATCGCGACTACAGCCGCGCCGACGGCGAGTGGGTGCCGAATTACTACGGCGGCAACGAGAATCTGGAGGCCATCGCCTTCCTGCGTTATACCAACCAGACTATCGGCCAGGCGCAGCCGGGCGCGGTGACGCTGGCGGAGGAATCCACCGACTATCCCGGCGTCACCCTGCCGCCGGACGCCAACGGCCTTGGGTTCCACTACAAATGGAACCTCGGCTGGATGCACGACACGCTCAATTACATGAAGTGCGATCCGGTGCACCGCAAGTATCACCACAACCAGATGACCTTCGGCATGCTGTACGCCTATACCGAGAACTTCGTGCTGCCTATCTCGCACGATGAAGTGGTGCACGGCAAAAAATCGGTCCTCGACCGTATGCCGGGCGACGCCTGGCAGAAATTCGCCAACCTGCGCGCCTATTACGGCTTTATGTGGGCGCATCCGGGCAAGAAGCTGCTGTTTATGGGCTGCGAATTCGCACAGGGGCGCGAGTGGAATTTCGATACCAGCCTCGACTGGCATTTATTGGAAGGGTTGGATAACTGGCATAACGGCGTGCAGCGGCTGGTGCGCGATCTGAACCACTGCTACCGGCAGCAGGCGCCGCTGTACGAGCGCGACTACCGGCCGGACGGCTTCGAGTGGCTGGTGGTCGACGATCACGACAACTCGGTGTTCGCGTTCGCGCGCTACGATTCGCAGGGCAATGAGCTGATCGCCATCAGCAACTTTACCCCGGTGCCGCGGTACCGCTACCGCATCGGCCTCTCGCGCGCCGGTGACTACCGCGAGATCCTCAATACCGATTCGCACCACTATCACGGCAGCAACGCCGGCAATCAGGGGCGGGTCTCTTCCGAAGCGGTCGGCAGCCACGGCCGCGACTTCTCCATCTGCGTAACGCTGCCGCCGCTGGCGACCATTTATCTGTTGCGGGAGGCGCCATGACGGAGCTGACGGCCGGCCTCGCCGCGCCGCTGGGCGCGCATTACGACGGCGAAGGCATCAACTTTACCCTGTACTCGGCGCACGCGGAGCGGGTGGAGCTGTGCCTGTTCGACGGCCAGCAGCGCGAAGTGCGCCTGCCGCTGCCGGCGCGCAGCGGCGATATCTGGCATGGCTACTTACCGGGCGGCAGGCCGGGGCAACGTTACGGTTACCGGGTCTACGGCCCGTTTGACCCGGCGAACGGACAGCGTTTTAACCCCAACAAACTGGCGCTCGATCCGGCCGCGCGCGCGGTGGAAGGGCCGGTGGCGGATCACCCGCACCTGCACGGCGGTTACGAGCAGCCGGACCCGCACGACAGTGCGGAGCTGATGCCGAAGTGCGTGGTGGTGGACGAACAGTATGACTGGCAGGACGATCGCCCGCCTGCCACGCCCTGGGGACAGACGGTGATTTACGAAGCGCACGTGCGCGGCCTGACGCTGCTGCACCCGCAGATCCCGCCGGCGCTGCGCGGCAGCTTCGCCGCATTGGGGCACCCGGCGATGATCGCCCACTTCAAACGCCTCGGCATCACCGCGCTGGAACTGCTGCCGGTGCAGCAACATACCTCCGAACCGCGCCTGCAGCGGCTGGGGCTGATCAACTATTGGGGCTATAACGTGCTGGCGCCCTATGCGCCGGACAACCGCTACGCCAGCCTGAGCACCGATGCCACGCCGCTGAACGAATTCCGCGATGCGGTCAAGGCGCTGCACAAAGCCGGCATCGAGGTGATCCTCGACGTGGTGTTTAACCACAGCGCCGAGCTGGATATGGACGGGCCGATGCTGTCGCTGAGCGGCATCGATAACCTGAGCTACTACTGGCTGACGCCCGAAGGGGACTATGTCAACGACACCGGCTGCGGCAACACGCTGCGGTTGGATCAGCCGCAGGGCGTGGCCTGGGTGATGGATTGCCTGCGTTTTTGGGTGCGGGAGTGCCACGTCGACGGCTTCCGTTTCGATCTGGGCAGCGTGCTCGGCCGCACGCCGGGGTTCGATCGCGATGCGCCGCTGTTCCAGGCGATGCTGGCGGACGATGTGCTGTCGCGCTGCAAGCTGATCGCCGAACCCTGGGACATTGGCCCCGGCGGCTATCAGGTGGGGGCGTTTCCCGGCCGCTTCGCCGAATGGAACGATCATTACCGCGATGACATGCGTCGTTTCTGGCTGCAGAGCGGCGTATCGCTCGGCCAGTTCGCCCGGCGTTTTGCCGCTTCCAGCGATCTGTATAACCAGCGCGGGCGAGCGCCTTACGCCACCGTCAATATGCTGACCGCCCATGACGGTTTTACCCTGCAGGACGTGGTCAGCTTCAATGAGAAACACAATCAGCCCAACGGCGAGGGCAACCGCGACGGCAGCGATCGCAATTTCAGCAACAACCACGGCGTCGAAGGCCTGGTCGCCGACGACGCCATTGTGCAACGCCGCAGGGCCAGCCAGCGGGCGATGCTCGCCACGCTGTTGCTGTCCCAGGGAACGCCGATGCTGCTGGCCGGCGATGAACAGGGACACAGCCAGCAGGGGAACAACAATGCCTATTGTCAGGACAACGCCACCACCTGGCTCGATTGGGCCACGGCGGACGACGCGCTGACCGATTACGTCGCGGCGCTGATCGCGCTGCGCCGCCAGATCCCCGCGCTGCAGCAGGACCGCTGGTGGCAGCAGGACGACGGCAGCGTGCAGTGGCTGAACGCGCAAGGGCAGGCGCTCGACGCGCAGCAGTGGGAGCAGGGCGAGCCGCTCATGCAGATCCTGCTGTCGCAGCGCTGGCTGCTGCTGATCAACGCCACGCCGCAAACGACGGAGATGAGGTTGCCGGAAGGCGATTGGCAGGTTGTCGCCCCGTTCACTCAGGAAGACTCACGGGCGGTATTGCCCGCCTGGCACCAGGCCGCGCGCTCGCTTTGCGTACTGGTACGGAAATAATAAAAGGAGTCCGCTATGGTTAGGTTTGAAAATAAAGACCCCCTGATGTTGGCGCGCCAGCTGCCGATTAAATCCGTAGCGCTGATCCTGGCCGGCGGCCGCGGTTCACGTCTGAAAGATTTGACCTCCACCCGCGCCAAGCCCGCCGTCCACTTTGGCGGCAAATTCCGCATCATCGACTTCGCCTTGTCGAACTGCCTGAACTCCGGCATCCGCCGCATCGGCGTGATCACCCAATACCAGTCGCACACGCTGGTGCAGCACATTCAGCGCGGCTGGTCGTTCCTCAACGAGGAGATGAATGAGTTCGTCGATCTGCTGCCGGCCCAGCAGCGCCTCAGCACCGAGCATTGGTACAAGGGCACCGCCGACGCGGTGTACCAGAACCTGGATATCATCCGCCGCTACGAGGCCGAATACGTGGTGATCCTGGCGGGCGATCACATCTACAAGATGGATTATTCGCGCATGCTGATCGACCACGTCGAGAAGGGCGCTCAGTGCACCGTGGCTTGCCTGCCGGTGCCGCGCAGCGAAGCCGGCGAATTCGGCGTGATGAAGGTGGATGAAAGCGACCGCATCATCGAGTTTCTGGAAAAGCCCGCCGATCCGCCGGCGATGCCGGGCAACCCGGATATGTCGCTGGCCAGCATGGGCATCTATATTTTTAATGCCGCCTACCTGTTCCAACTGCTGGAAGAGGATATGTCGACCCCCGGCTCCAGCCACGATTTCGGCAAGGATCTGATCCCGAAAATCACCGCGCAGCAGGCGGCGTGGGCGCATCCGTTTACCTTGTCCTGCGTGACGTCCAACCCCGACTTGCCGCCTTACTGGCGCGACGTGGGCACGCTGGACGCTTACTGGCGCGCCAATCTCGATCTGGCGTCGGTGACGCCGGAGCTGGACATGTACGACCGCGCCTGGCCGATTCGCACCCACATGGAACCGCTGCCGCCGGCCAAGTTCGTGCAGGATCGCTCCGGTAGCCATGGCATGACCATGAATTCGCTGGTGTCCGGCGGTTGCATCGTCTCGGGCTCGGTGGTGGTGCATTCGGTGCTGTTCCCGCGCGTGCGAGTGAACTCGTTTTGCACCATCGACTCTACCGTATTGTTGCCGGACGTGAACGTCGGCCGTTCCTGCCGCCTGCGGCGCTGCATCATCGACCGCGCCTGCCATATTCCGGAGGGCATGGTGATCGGGGAAAACGCCGATGAGGACAGCAAGCGTTTCTATCGCTCGGAAGGCGGCATCGTGCTGGTGACGCGCGAAATGTTGTCAAAATTGTGAGTTAACGTGGGGGGCAGAACGATAGCCTGCCGCCCGATGAACGGTTCGATGGCTTGCGCAACGCGGCACACATAACAGCGGCAAGCCTGCTTTATTTCTTATCCAGAGGCCTTCGGCCGACTTTCAGGAGTGATAATGCAGGTCTTACACGTATGTTCTGAAATGTTCCCCCTGCTGAAAACGGGCGGACTCGCAGACGTGGTTGGCGCGCTGCCGGCGGCGCAAATCGCCGAAGGCGCCGATGTTCGGGTGCTATTGCCCGCTTTCCCTGACGTACGCAACGGCATACCCGACACCGTGCTGGTGGCGGAGATAGACTCGTTCGCCGGCCGTGTCGGCCTGCGTTACGGCACCTACCATGGCGTGGGCATTTACCTGATCGATGCGCCCTGGCTGTATGACCGGCCGGGCAGCCCATACCACGATCAGTCCATGTACGCCTACCCCGACAACCACCGGCGCTTTGCGCTGCTGGGCTGGATGGCCTGCGAGCTGGCCAAGGGGCTGGATCGCTACTGGCGTCCGCAGCTGGTGCACGCCCACGACTGGCATGCCGGCCTGAGCTGCGCCTATCTGGCCGCCAACGGCCACCCGGCGCGTTCGGTGTTCACCGTGCACAACCTGGCCTATCAGGGCCTGTTCTCCGCCCATCATGTGACCGAGCTGTGGCTGCCGGCGTCGTTTTACGATGTCTATGGCCTGGAGTTCTACGGCCAGATGTCGTTCCTCAAGGCCGGGCTGTTTTATGCCGACCACGTGACCGCCGTCAGCCCGACCTATGCGCGCGAGATCACCCGGCCGGAGTTTGGCTACGGCATGGAGGGGCTGCTGCAGGAGCGGCAGCGGCAAGGCAGGTTGAGCGGCATCCTCAACGGCGTGGACGACAAGATTTGGGATCCGGCCCACGACCCGCGGCTGAGCGCCCGCTACGACGCCGACGATCTGAAAAGCAAGGTCAAAAACAAGCTGCATCTGCAAAAGGCCATGGGGCTGAAGGTGGACGAATCGCTGCCGGTGTTCGCGGTGGTGAGCCGATTGACCAGCCAGAAAGGCCTCGATCTGGTGCTGCAGGCGCTGCCCGAATTGCTGGCGCAGGGCGGGCAGTTGGCGCTGCTGGGCGCCGGCGACGCGGTGCTGCAGCAGGCGTTTCTGGCCGCCGCCGCCGACTACCCTGAGCAGGTCGGCGTGCAGATCGGTTATCACGAATCCTTCTCCCACCGCATCATCGGCGGCGCCGACGTCATTCTGGTGCCGAGCCGCTTCGAGCCCTGCGGCCTGACGCAGCTCTACGGCCTGAAATACGGCACGCTGCCGCTGGTGCGCCGCACCGGCGGACTGGCGGACACGGTCGTGGACTGCGCGCTGGAGAACCTGGCCGACGGCACCGCCAGCGGATTCGTGTTCGACGATTGCGACGCTGTCGCGCTGGGCAACGCCATCCGCCGCGCCATGGTGCTGTGGAGCCGGCCGAAACACTGGCGCCACGTTCAGCGCCACGCCATGAGCGTGGACTTCGGCTGGCCGGTGGCGGCGAAAGAGTATTTATCGCTTTATCAACGCTTGTAGCCCGCGATTCGCGTCGCGAGTTGACGCGCGGCGGGCAACCGTAAGGGTAGATTGTCGGGGCGCAGCGTACGTACCGCGCCCATGTTCAGCGGGGCCAGCTATTCCGCGGCGGATGGCTGGGCTCCCCATTAGGGATTAAAAGCCATGACTTCACCGTTTAGTTACACCTCACCTACGGTCAGTGTGGAAGCGCTGAAACATTCCATTGCCTATAAGCTGATGTTTATCGTCGGCAAGGATCCGGCGATCGCCAACCGTCACGACTGGCTCAACGCCGTCCTGTTCGCGGTGCGCGATCGCATGGTGGAGCGCTGGCTGCGCTCCAACCGCGCCCAGCTGTCTCAAGACGTGCGGCAGGTGTATTACCTGTCGATGGAGTTTCTGATCGGCCGCACGTTGTCGAACGCGCTGCTGTCGATGGGCATTTATCAGGACATCGACAACGCGTTGAACGAGATGGGGCTGAACCTGGCGGAGCTGCTGGAGGAAGAGAACGACCCCGGGCTCGGCAACGGCGGTCTGGGCCGGCTGGCGGCCTGCTTCCTCGACTCGCTGGCGACGCTGGCGCTGCCGGGGCGCGGCTACGGCATTCGCTATGAGTACGGCATGTTCAAGCAGAACATCGTCAACGGCCAACAGATGGAATCGCCGGACTACTGGCTGGAGTACGGCAATCCGTGGGAGTTTCCGCGCCATAACACCCGCTACAAGGTGCGCTTCGGCGGCCGCGTGCAGCAGGAGGGGGCCAAGGCCCGCTGGCTGGAGACCGAAGAAATCGTGGCCATCGCCTACGATCAGGTGATCCCCGGTTTCGACACCGACGCCACCAACACGCTGCGGTTGTGGGGCGCGCAGGCCAGTAACGAGATCAACCTCGGCAAGTTCAATCAGGGCGATTACTTCGCGGCGGTGGAAGATAAAAACCATTCGGAGAACGTGTCGCGCGTGCTCTATCCGGACGATTCGACCTCCTCCGGGCGTGAATTGCGCTTGCGACAAGAGTATTTCCTGGTGTCGGCCACGGTGCAGGATATTCTCAATCGCCATTGGCTGATGCACAAAACCTTCGACAACCTGGCGGACAAGATCGCCATTCACCTCAACGACACTCACCCGGTGTTGTCGATTCCGGAGCTGATGCACCGGCTGATCGACGAGCACAAGTTCAAGTGGCTCGACGCCTGGGAAGTGGTGGAGCAGGTATTCTCCTACACTAACCACACGCTGATGAGTGAGGCGCTGGAGACCTGGCCGGTGGACATGCTCGGCCGCATCCTGCCGCGCCATCTGCAGCTGATTTTCGAGATCAACGATCACTTCCTCAAAATGGTGCAGGAGGTGGCGCCGGGCGACAACGATCTGCTGGCGCGGGTCTCGATCATCGACGAAACCAACGGCCGTCGGGTGCGCATGGCGTGGCTGGCGGTGGTGGCCAGCCACAAGGTCAACGGCGTTTCCGCTCTGCATTCCGAACTGATGGTGCAGTCGCTGTTCGCCGACTTCGCCCGGCTGTTCCCGACTCGTTTCTGCAACAAAACCAACGGGGTGACGCCGCGTCGTTGGCTGGCGCTGGCCAACCCGCCGTTGGCGGTGGTGCTGGACGACTGCATCGGCCAAACCTGGCGCACCGATCTCAGCCAGCTGAGCGAGATCAAGGCCAACATCGATTACCCGAGCTTCCTGCAGGCGGTGCAGCGCGCCAAGCGGCAGAACAAGGAGCGGCTGGCGCTGTACATCGCCAAAACGCTCAACGTGGTGGTTAACCCGGATGCGCTGTTCGACGTGCAGATCAAACGCATCCACGAGTACAAACGGCAGTTGCTCAACGTGTTGCACGTCATCACGCTGTATAACCGTTTACTGGCCGACCCTGATATCGAGCGCGTGCCGCGGGTGGTGATCTTCGCCGGCAAGGCGGCCTCGGCCTACTATGCCGCCAAGCAGATCATCCGCCTGATCAACGACGTGGCCAAAGTGATCAACAACGATCCGCGCGTGCATACCCAGTTGAAGGTGGTGTTCATTCCGAACTACGGCGTCAGCCTGGCGCAGATCATCATCCCGGCGGCGGATCTGTCGGAACAGATCTCGCTGGCGGGCACCGAAGCCTCGGGCACCAGCAATATGAAGTTCGCGCTGAACGGCGCGCTGACCATCGGCACGCTGGACGGCGCCAACGTCGAGATGCGCGAGCACGTGGGGGAGGAGAACATCTTTATTTTCGGCAATACCGCCGAGCAGGTCGAGGAACTGCGCCGCAACGGTTACAACCCGCGCCAGTACTACGAGCAAGACCCAGAACTGCATCAGGCGCTGACGCAGATCGCCACCGGCATGTTCAGCCCTGAGGAGCCGAAGCGCTATGGCAATTTGTTCGACTCGCTGGTGAACCTCGGCGACCACTATCAGCTGTTGGCGGATTACCGCAGCTATGTGGACACGCAGGACAAGGTGGACGAGGTGTATCTCAATCAGGACGAGTGGACGCGGCGCGCGGTGCTGAATATCGCCAATATGGGTTACTTCTCATCCGATCGCACTATTCAGGAATATGCGGATGAAATTTGGCACATTAAGCCGGTGAAGCTGTAAAGCGGGACAGGAAAAAAGCAAAGGGCCGGATAACCGGCCCTTTTTCGTTACGCTGCGGCTCAGGAAGCCAGCGACAGCGCTTTCGTTTTCGCGTGTTCCGCCAGCCCGGCTTTCACGCGCGCCTGCTGCGCTTCGTCCAGCCACATGCCCAGCTTGGTGCGGCGCCAGATAGCGTCGTCCAGCTCCACGACCCACTCTTTCTCGGTCAGGTAGCGCAGTTCGGCTTCATACAGACCGTGGCCGAAATCTTCGCCCAGATCGGCGAGGCCGTTGGCGCCGGCCAGGATCAGCTCGCTCTGGCTGCCGTAGGTGCGGGCATAGCGGCGCGCCAGGGCTTCCGGCAGCCAGCCGTGCGCACGGCGCAGTTTGGCCGCGTAACCGTCGCGGTCGCCGTCGATGTCACCGCCCGGCAGCGTGGCGTTTTTGGTCCACGCCGGGCCGCAGCCTGGGTAGTAGTGGGCCAGTTTTTCCATCGCATGTTCGGCCAGCTTGCGATAGGTGGTCAGCTTGCCACCGAAGACCGACAGCAGCGGCGCTTTGCCTTGCTCGTCGTGCACGTCCAGCGTGTAATCGCGGGTGATCGCCTGCGGTGAATCGGATTCGTCGTCGCACAGCGGACGCACGCCGGAGTAAGTCCAGACGATGTCGTCGCGGCCCAACTGCTTCTTGAAGTGATCGTTGTACACTTTCAGCAGATAAGCGATTTCGTTCTCGTCGATCTTCACGTCTTTCGGATCGCCTTTGTACTCCACGTCGGTGGTGCCGATGATGGAGAACTCGTCATTCCACGGGATCACGAACACGATGCGGTGGTCTTCGTTCTGCAGAATGTAAGACTGCGGCTGATCGTGCACGCGCGGCACCACGATGTGGCTGCCTTTGATCAGACGGATGCCGTAAGGCGATTTCAGCTTCAGGCCGTCGTCGAAGAAGTTTTTCACCCATGGGCCGGTGGCGTTCACCAGGCCTTTGGCGCGCCAGGTGAAGGTTTTGCCGCTGTCGATATCGACCGCTTCCACCATCCACAGGCCGTTTTCGCGCCATGCGCGGGTCACTTTGGTGCGGGTGCGCACTTCGCCGCCGCGTTTTTCCACTTCCTGCGCGTTCAGCACCACCAGGCGAGCATCGTCGACCCAGCAGTCGGAATATTCGAAACCGCGCTTCAGCTCAGGCTTCAGCACCGATTCTGGTCCAAAGCGCAACCCCTTGCTGCCCGGCAGGCTGGTGCGTTTGCCCAGGTGATCGTACAGGAACAGGCCGATACGGATCATCCAGGCCGGACGCAGATGCGGCTGGTGCGGCAGGCGGAAACGCATCGGGAACGCGATGTGCGGCGCCAGTTTCAGCAGCACTTCACGTTCGGCCAGCGCTTCGCTCACCAGCCGGAATTCGTAGTGTTCCAGGTAGCGCAGGCCACCGTGGATCAGTTTGGAACTGGCGGAAGACGTAGCACAGGCCAAGTCTTGCGCTTCCAGTAGCAGTACCGACAGCCCGCGCCCGGCAGCATCCGCCGCGATGCCGGCACCGTTGATGCCGCCACCGATAACGATCAAGTCTTTGGTTTCCACGTCATCTTCCTCCAGATGTTCGAAATAGCTCTTTCATGTTCGTTTTCGCTCATGATTGTAATCAAAAACCAACAAGCAAGCCAAGACTTAACCAAACAAAAACATTTAGGCGTGATAGAGGTAACAGTTTGGTGATGATAGTCACACAAGTAGCATGGATATGGCGCGGGCGCGCAAACGGCTGTCGGTGAGGGGGTTAAAGGGATGAAACGGGGCGGCGGCGCGCCCCGCAGGTTAAGGCCGAATCAGCACAGCTCCAGCTGCACGTCGTACTGTTCGATGATTTTCATCACGCTCGGCGGCGGCAGCTGGTCGGTAAACAGGTAGTCGATCAGGTTCATGTTGCCCAGGTTGACCATGGCGTTGCGGCCGAATTTGGAGTGGTCGGTCACCAGCATCACGCAGCGGGAATTTTCGATAATCGCGCGTTTGGTGCGCACTTCGTGATAGTCGAATTCGAGCAGCGAGCCGTCCATATCGATGCCGCTGATGCCGAGAATGCCGTAATCGAGACGGAATTGGGAGATGAAGTCCAGGGTGGCTTCGCCCATGATGCCGCCGTCGCGGGTGCGCACTTCGCCGCCGGCCAGGATCAGGCGGAAGTCTTCTTTGGCGGTCAGCAGGGTGGCGACGTTAAGGTTGTTGGTGACCACGCGCAGGTTCTTGTGGTTCATCAGCGCATGGGCCACCGCCTCCGGCGTGGTGCCGATATCGATGAACAGCGTGGCGCCGTCCGGGATCTGGCTGGCGACGCGCTGCGCGATGCGGGCTTTCTCTTCCGACCACATCACCTTGCGATCGTTATAGGCAGCGTTGACCGAGCTGGAAGGCAGCGCCGCGCCGCCGTGGTGACGCTGGATCTTGTTCTGGTCGGCCAGGTCATTCAAATCGCGGCGAATCGTTTGCGGGCTGACGTCAAAATGCTCGACCAGCTCTTCCGTGCTGACGTAACCCTGCAGGCGCACCAGCTCGATAATTGCGTCATGACGCTGTGTTTGCTTCACGATAATCCCCTAAAACGCCCGCTATGCCCGCTGGGCATAGCTCCCGGCTGTTATTGTTCGTTGTGTGCGCGATGACGCGTATCCCAAAATGCCATCAATAACCCTAACACTAAACCGGCTACGTGTGCCGCGTTGGCGATCGACATTCCTAAAATATCGAAATATCCGGCCACCAGCCACAGCACCGAGAACACCATCAGGCCGCGCGGCAGCGTCAGGCCGCGCTCCGGCGCCCGTTCGCCCGACAGCCAGACATAGCCCATCAGCGCATAGACCACGCCTGACAGCCCGCCGAACAGCGCGCCGCTGAACAGCGATTGCGCCCAGCCGCTGAAGAACGCCGACACCACCGCCAGCACGAACAGCTTGCCGGCGCCGAGGCGTTTTTCCATCTGGCCGCCGAGATACCACCACCACATCAGGTTAAACAGGATATGCAGCAGGGAGAAATGCAGGAACGCATGGCTGACCCAGCGCCACAGCTGGGTGTATTGGCTGCTGTCTTGTGGCCAGGAGAGCCAGTACATCACGGTATCGTCGCCGAGCGCCTGCATCAGAATATAGACCGCGATACACAGCACCATCACGCCGAGCGTCAGCGGCCCGGCCTTGCTGCGCAGGGTGTGCAGGTAGGACTCGCTCTGATAGTGCAGGCCGGCGTCGGTATGGCCGGTCTGCCAGCTGGCGGCCTGATAACGGCGGTTGAGCGGATCGACCAGAAACTGCTGCAGCTCGTGTTGCACCTGCTCGAGATGACCTTCGTCGGCCAGCCAGATTTCCGCCGCCTCGCCGCTGTTGCGCAGCTCAAGCCGGATGCCCTGGGTCGCCATATAGTCGACAAAGGCCAGCGCCAGGCGCGGGTTGGATACGGCGATTACTCTAACCATTGCTCTTCCGTCGTAAGTGAATGATTTTGGCCGCTGCTTGCGCGCCGGCGACCCTGACGGCCGATTATAACGTCGAAATCCTGAGCGCTGGCAAACGGATCTGCGAAAAACCCGCGAAAACGCGCATAAAAACGAAGGGGAAGCCCGCCGACGCACGGCGGGGAGCGGGGATCAGGCTGAGGTTTCCACGTCTTGCGGATACTGACGGGCCCAGGCCTCGAAGCCGCCGTCGATGCTGTAGACCGCGTCGAACCCCTGGTGCAGCAGGTATTGCGCCGCGCTGCGGCTGCTGTTGCCGTGGTAGCACATCACCATCACCGGCCGCTCGAAGTCGTTTTGTTGCATAAAGGCCGACAGGGTGGCGTTGGTGAGGTGAAAGGCGCCCGGCGTATGCCCGGCTTCAAAACTTTGCGGATCGCGGATGTCGACCAGGGCGGCGCTGCCCTCTTTCCAGCGGGTGTAAGCCTGTTCAACGTTGATCGCTTCGAACTGTTCCATACTGCTGACTGCCTCATTATTGGGGGACGCCGCTATTGTAACCAACTCTGCGGCGTTTAAGACCAGAGCAAGCTTGTGGTTTTCTCACACCAGCAGCACTTCTACCCCTTGTTGACGCAGTTGCTCAACGATCGCCGAATCGGCGGCGCGGCCGGTGATCACCATGGCGATTTGCTCGGTGCGGCTGAACAGCATGCCGGCGCGTTGGCCGACTTTGCTGCTGTCGACCAGCACCACCAGTTTACCGACGTAGTTGAGCATCTTCTGTTCCGCCATCGCGGTCAGCATATCGGTTTTATACAGGCCGTCAGCGGTGAGGCCGATACCGCTGGTGAACATCCAGTGCCCGGCGTACAGGGTGGCGTCGCCGTCCTGGGGCGCCAGAGTAATCGACTGGGTTTTGTTGTACTGGCCTCCCATGATCACCACGCTGTCGTGTTCCTGCTCGATCAGGTAATTGGCCAGCGGCAGATAATTGGTGATCACCTGAACCGGCTTGCCGCAAATTTCACGGCCCAACAGAAATGCGGTGGAACCGCAATTGATCACCACGCTTTCACCCGGCTGACAGAGCTGTGCCGCGGCCGCCGCAATACGCATTTTTTCGTCCAGGTGCTGGGTTTGGTGGATATTGAGCGGCGTCCAGGCCGGGCGCGGAGTTTGTGTGGCTTCGGCGCCGTTGCGCACTTTGCGCAATTTGCCGATTTCATTCAGTTTGTTGATGTCCCGGCGCGCGGTGGCCGGAGAGATGTCAAACGCCGCGATGACGTCCGCCACGGAGATTTGCCCCTTGCGCTGCAAGAGATCGAGAATGGCGTTGTGGCGTTGGGACTCTGTCATGCGGGCTCCGTCGGAGAGAGAAAACGTCGTTGCCTATGATTATATGCGCGCCGTTTGACGATTTGAATCATTCCCGTTCAAAAGCGCGCATCCGTATGCAACACCGGTTGATTACAAGAAAGACTTGAAGGGCAGATCGGGTTCGAGGGTGAAGCAATCATCGAAACCGCGCGGGTAGTGGTACTCCAGATTGTCTTTATCCTGCGGCCAGATGAACTTGCCGCCAACCTGCCAGATAAACGGTTTAAAACCGTATTTGAGCCGGTCTTTCTTCATTTCCCACAGCACGCGAATTTCCTGCGGATCCGCCTGGAAATTCGACCATATGTCATGGTGGAAGGGGATAACGACCTTGGCGTTCAGCGATTCCGCCATGCGCAAGATGTCGGCGCTGGTCATCTTGTCGGTAATGCCGCGCGGGTTCTCGCCGTAGGAACCGAGGGCGACATCGATCTGATGATCGTTGCCGTGCTTGGCGTAATAGTTGGAGTAGTGGGAATCGCCGCTGTGATAAAGGTTGCCGCCCGGCGTTTTGAACAGGTAGTTGACCGCCCGCAGGTCCATGCCATCCGGCAGAACGCCCGCCGCTTTTTGTTCCACCGGCAGTGTGATGAGCGCCGTGCGATCGAAGGCGTCCAGCGCATGAATTTCAATGTCTTTGATTTTTATCACGTCGCCAGGTTTGACGGTGATGCAGCGCTCAGGCGGCACACCCCAGCCAATCCAGATATCCACGCAGCTTTGCGGCCCGATAAACGGAACGGTGGCGGCGCAATTTTGCAACACCGCCGCGGCGACGTTCACATCGATGTGATCGTTGTGGTCGTGCGTGGCCAAGACGGCGTCGAGCTGGGTAATCGCGAAGGGATCCAGTACGAATGGGGTCGTGCGCAGGTTAGGCTGCAGCTTGCGCACCCCCGCCATTCGCTGCATTTGGTGGCCGGTTTTCATCAGTGGGTTGCCGTGGCTTTGCTTGCCGGTACCGCACCAAAAGTCGACGCACAGATTGGCGCTTTCTTCGGATTTGAGCCAGATACCGGTACAGCCCAGCCACCACATGGCGAAGGTGCCGGGCGCAACTTTCTCCTGCTCTATCTCTTCGTTCAGCCAGGTGCCCCATTCGGGAAAGGTGTTCAATATCCAGGATTCGCGGGTGATGTCGTTGACTTTACTCATGGGTCGTTCCTCGTTGGCGGTGATAATGCAATCACAAATAATCATTTTAAGATTTTATGTGATTTGTTTTGATCGAATCTAGCACCGTTTTTTTCAACTGACAACGTTCGAAATACACGTTAACACCGCCGGATTTACGTGCTGCGTCGTCCTTTTATCTCCTTTTTGTTTGATTAACTGCTATTAAATTCAATGAGTAATAAAATGTAAGTCGTCTAATTCATTGAATGTTAGTGGAATTGATTTTTAACTTGCGAGGTTGTTCACAAATAATCATTTATGATCTTTTTGTGATTTCTTGTGATTGGTATGGTGAAGGCGTTACCTGCATGCCAACCTTTTCGGGAGAGCCGTATGGAAACTCTTTACACCATCTTCACCGTCTTTTTTAACCAGGTGATGACCAATGCGCCGCTGCTGTTGGGGCTGGTTACGCTGCTGGGTTACACGTTGCTGCGCAAAAGCGCGGCGGTCATTATCAAAGGCACGATCAAAACCATTATCGGTTTCATGTTGCTGCAAGCCGGTTCCGGCATCCTGACCGGCACGTTCAAACCGGTGGTGGCGAAGCTGTCCGAGGTGTACGGCATCAACGGGGCGATTTCAGATACCTATGCCTCGATGATGGCCACCATCGATCGGATGGGGGAGGCCTATAGCTGGGTCGGCTACGCGGTCTTGCTGGCGCTGGCGCTGAACATACTCTACGTGTTGTTGAGGCGCATTACCGGCATCCGCACCATCATGCTTACCGGCCATATCATGTTTCAGCAGGTGGGGTTGATCGCGGTATTTTTCTACATTCTGGGCTACGGCATGTGGACAACGGTATTGTGCAGCGCGCTGTTGGCTTCACTGTATTGGGGCATCACGTCCAACATGATGTTCAAACCGACGCAGGCGGTGACGGAAAACAGCGGTTTCTCCATTGGGCACCAACAGCAGTTCGCTTCGTGGCTGGCGTATAAGGCAGCGCCGTATCTCGGTAAAAAAGAGGACAGCGTGGAAGATCTGAAGCTGCCTGGGTGGCTGAACATTTTCCATGACAACATCGTTTCCACCGCCATCGTGATGACGCTGTTCTTCGGCATCATTCTTTGCTCGTTCGGCTTGGATACCCTGCAGGCGATGGCCGGTAAAACCCACTGGAGCATCTATATCCTGCAAACCGGGCTGATGTTCGCGGTGGCGATTTTCATCATCGTGCAGGGCGTACGCATGTTCGTCGCCGAATTGACCGAGGCCTTCAATGGGATTTCCCAACGCCTGATCCCCGGTGCGGTACTGGCCATCGACTGCGCCGCCATCTATAGCTTCGCGCCCAACGCCGTGGTGTGGGGCTTTATGTGGGGCACCATCGGCCAATTGATCGCCGTCGGCATCCTCCTGGCGTGCGGCGCTTCCATCATGATCATCCCCGGTTTCATTCCCATGTTCTTCTCTAACGCCACCATCGGCGTGTTCGCTAACCACTTTGGCGGCTGGCGCGCGGCGATGAAGATCTGCCTGGTGATGGGGATGATAGAGATCTTGGGCTGCGTGTGGGCCATCAAGCTGACCGGGCTGAGCGCCTGGATGGGAATGGCGGACTGGTCGATTCTGGCGCCGCCGCTGATGCAAGGGCTGAGCTTCGGCCTGTGGTTTATGGGCGTGGTGATCGCCATCGCGCTGCTGTACATGTTCTTCGCCGGGCGCACCCTGCGCGCGGAGGAAGATGCTGAAAAACAATCGGTTGAACCAGCGTCACGTTAATAGGAGTGCAGATTATGACGGTACGAATCCTGGCGGTGTGCGGTTGCGGACAAGGCAGTTCCATGATCATGAAAATGAAAGTCGACCAATTTTTAACGCAGCAAGGCGTGGATCATTCGGTCAACAGCTGTGCGGTGGGGGAATACAAATCCGAGTTGAGCGGGGCTGACATCATCATCGCTTCCACCCATGTCGCGGATGAGATCGTCGTCAGCGGCAACAAATACGTGGTCGGGGTGCGCAATATGCTCTCGGCGGCCGACTTTGGTCCGAAGCTGATGGAAGTCATCGGCGCGCATTTTCCGCAAGATTTGAAGCAGTGAGGAGCGAGTCATGAAGCTGAGCGATTCGTTGGCGCAGAACAACGCTATTCACCTGCAGGCGGAGGCTGCCGACTGGCGTCAGGCGGTGCGGCTGGGGGTCGATCTGCTGGTGGCCGCCGGCGTGGTGGAGCCTCGCTATTTCGACGCCATTCTGGCCGGCGTCGAACGGCACGGCCCTTACTTCGTGTTGGCGCCCGGCCTGGCGATGCCACATGGTCGGCCGGAGGAAGGGGTGCTGAAAACCGGCTTCGCCTTGGTCACCTTGAAAACGCCGGTGTGCTTCGGCGATGAGGACAACGATCCGATAGATATCTTGATCACCATGGCGGCGGTGGACGCCAAAACGCATCAGGAGGTGGGCATCATGCAAGTGGTTAACCTGTTCGAAGATGAGGCGAACTTCGATCGCTTGCGGGCCTGTCGCCGGGCGAGCGAGGTACTGGCGTTAATCGACAAAACGTCCGCGGCGGCGGCGAATTGAAGGAGACATGCAATGAAAACGCATTTACCGATGCTGCAAGTGGCGCTGGATAACCTGTCCATGGCCGCGGCTTACAATACGACGCGCCTGATCGCGGCCGAAGTCGACATCATTGAGGTCGGCACTATTTTGTGCGTGGCGGAAGGCGTACGGGCCGTGCGCGATCTGAAAGCGCTGTATCCGGATCGCATCGTGTTGGCGGACGCGAAAATCGCCGATGCGGGGCAAATTTTGGCGCGGATGTGCTTCGAGGCGCACGCCGACTGGATCACGGTGATCTGCTGCGCTGACATCAATACGGCCAAGGGCGCGCTACAGGTGGCGCATGAGTTCGGTGGCGACGTGCAGATCGAGCTGACGGGATTTTGGACCTGGGAACAGGCGCAGGCGTGGCGTGAGGCGGGTATTGGTCAGGTGGTGTATCACCGCAGCCGTGACGCGCAGGCGGCGGGCGTCGCCTGGAGCGATGACGATATCCGCGCGGTTCATCGCCTGAGCGAGATGGGTTTCAAGGTGACGGTTACCGGCGGATTGTCATTGGCGGATTTGCCTCTGTTCCGGGGCATTCCCATCCATGTTTTTATCGCCGGGCGCAGCATTCGCGATGCCGCCGATCCGGTCGCGGCGGCGCGGGAATTTAAACGCGTCATCGCCCAACTGTGGGGCTGAGGAGCGGTTATGTTGCAAAAATCCGTACCGTTGGGCATCTACGAGAAGGCGTTGCCGCCGGGCGAGGACTGGCTGACGCGCTTGCAACTGGCGGGGGAGTTGGGATTCGATTTCGTTGAAATGTCGATCGATGAAAGCGACGGCCGTCTGGCGCGGTTGGATTGGAACAGCGAGCAGCGACTGGCGCTGATCGGCGCCGTTGCGGCCAGCGGTGTGCGCGTCCCTTCTTTGTGCCTTAGCGCCCATCGGCGTTTTCCGTTGGGCAGTGAAGACGACAGGACGCGCGAGCGGGGGCTGGAGATCATGCGCAAGGCCATCCGGCTGGCGCAGGATACCGGCATACGAGTGATCCAACTGGCCGGATATGACGTTTATTACCAACAGGCTACTGCGCAGACCCGCGCCCGGTTCCGCGCCGGCTTGGCGCAGGCGGTGGAGATGGCCAGCCGCGCGCAGGTCATGCTGGCGATGGAAATCATGGATTATGCGCTGATGAATTCGATCAGCAAGGCGCTGGGTTATGTCCACTACCTGAAAAACCCATGGTTTCAGCTGTACCCGGACATCGGCAATTTGTCTGCCTGGGACAACGATGTGCAGATGGAGCTCGTGGCCGGACGCGGGCATATCGTAGCGGTGCACGTTAAGGATACGCGGCCGGGAGAGTTTAAGAACGTGCCGTTCGGCGAGGGCGTGGTCGATTTCACCCGCTGCTTCGAAACGCTGCTTGCGAGCGGCTATCGCGGCCCCTATCTGCTCGAAATGTGGAGCGAGAAGGCGCCCGACCCGCTGCAGGCGGTGCGGGAGGCGCGTGCCTGGGTGGTTGAACGCATGGCAGAGGCCGGGTTGGAAATAGGGAGCTAACATGCTGGAACAACTGAAATGGCAGGTCTACAAAGCCAATATGGCGCTGCCTGAGCACGGGCTGGTGACCTATACCTGGGGCAATGTCAGCGGCATCGATCGGGCCAGCGATCTGATGGTGATAAAACCCAGCGGCGTGCCTTATGAAACGATGCGGGCGGAAGATATGGTGGTGGTGAATGCGCGAGGGGAGGTTGTTGAGGGGCAACTGCGGCCTTCATCCGATACGCCGACGCATCTGGCGCTGTACCGGGCATTCCCACAACTCGGCGGCGTCGTGCATACGCACTCCACTCACGCCACCGCCTGGGCCCAGGCGGGTGAGGCGATACCGGCGTTTGGCACCACCCATGCCGACTATTTTTCCGGCGACATTCCTTGCACCCGCGCGCTGACGGCGGAAGAGGTGGCGGGGGAATATGAATTGAACACCGGCCGGGTGATTATCGAAACCCTGTGCGGGCGCGAGCCGTTGCACATTCCCGGCATTCTGGCGTATCAGCATGGCCCGTTTAGTTGGGGCTGCTCGCCGGATGAGGCGGTGCATAACGCGGTGGTGCTCGAGGAAGTGGCTAAGATGGCTTGGATCAGCCGGGGCATTAACCCCGGTCTGCGCCGGATCGATGAACACCTGTCGGCGAAACATTTCAGCCGCAAGCATGGCGCCGGCGCTTATTACGGCCAGCGCTGACTATCAGGCGCCGTACCCCATCATCTTCAGCAGCTGCTGCGCTTGCTGCACCGCTTCCTGGCGATGGGCCACGCCCAGCTTCTGGTATAGATTGCGAATATGGGTCTTGATGGTGGTGGCCGCTACATCCAACTCACCGGCGATCTGGTCGTTGCTGTAACCGGAATAGATCAACCCCAGCACCTGCCATTCGCGTTGGGTCAACGGACTGGTGCGGATCAGTTCCGGCACCTGCGGATGGGTCAGCAGCTTATCGACGAAGTTCTCGTCGAAATGCGCGAATTTGTGCCGATGATGCTGGTTGATGTCGCGCAGGATGCGCTGGGCGCGATGCTGTTCCAGCTCCGGCAGCGTGTTGAGCTGGATCAGCTGGCGCAGCTGCTGCGCCATCGCTTCGCCTTCGATGACGAAGTGGCTGATAAAGCCGGTGCGGTTGGCCAGCGACAGCGCTTCGATCAGCGCCTGCTGCGCTTCGCCCTTGCGCTCTTGCAGCCAGTAGAGCTGGTTGCTGAGCAGCAGATTGCGGTTGAGATCGCTCACCAGCCGCAGGCGACGGGCGTTTTCGTTCAGTTCATCCAGCACCACGCCGGCCTCTTCATACTGGCCGAGCAGGATCTGCACTCGCGCGATGTTGCGCCATTGGCCCTGCGTGAAGTGGTTGTCCGCCATGCCGGGCTTTTCGGTGTGGCGCAGCCACTGGGCGGCGGCGGCGGTGTCGCCGGTCATTTGCCAGTGGATCACCCGCGACTTGTCGGTGTTGGTCAGCCAGTCGCGATGATAGTGGGCGCCGTGCAGCAGGGTTTCGCAGCGCTGCAGATGGGTATTGGCGTTGTCCAGATCGCCGCGCGCCAGCGAGCATTTGGCCAACATGGCGATGCACTGCAGCTGCTGCTGCGGTTGGTAGTTGGCCAGAATTTTCAGCCCGGCGCGCGCCGCGTCTTCCGCTTCGTCCAAGCGCGACCATGACCACAGGATCTGGGCGCGGATGCGCAGCAGAAATTCGTGCATCGGCAGCTGTTCCAGGTGCTGCTCGCGGATCAGTTCGAACGCCTTATCCTGGGTTTCGTAAGCGGCCTGCAGGAAGCCTTGGGCGATAAGGATTTCGCTCTGCTGCAGCAGCGCCCAGAGCGCGTAATGGTTGGCCTGATGACGACGCGCCATCTGCTCGGTCTGCTGCATCATCGGCAGCGCGCGCGCCAGTTCGCCCTTGCAGTGGTGCACTTCGCCGGTCACCGAGGTGGCGACGATGCGGCTGTAGTAGCTGGACAGCGGCAGGAATTTCAACGCTTCGGTCGCCAGCCGCTCGGCTTCTTCCGGTTTGCCGGCGTTGATCGCCACCTGGGCGCGCAAGGCGTCGAACTCGGCGTGCAGCGTTTGGTCTATCTCGATTTTTTGTTCGCGCATGGTGCGCTCGGCGCGCTCCAGCAGGGTGTTGACCTCGCTGTAGCGGTGCTGGCTCTGCGCCAGCCAGGCCTGCAGCAGCGCCAGCTTGGGGTTTTGGATCAGGCGCTCATACGGCAGCGCGTTGAGGCACTCCTCCAGCAAGGCCAGTTCGCTGTGGTGGAACAGCGACCAGGCGTGTTGCAGCAGGATATCGCGCAGCATGCTGACGTCGCTGGCCGCCAGCGCGTGGTGAATGGCCTCCGCCGGATACCCCAGCGCCAGCCAGCCTTCGGCGGCGGCGCGGTGCAACCCCGGCAGCTCCAGCGCCAGTTCCCACTGGCAACGCTGGCGCAGGAAAGAGGCGAACAGCGGGTGGAAGTTGAACCATTCGCCGGTGTCGTCCATGCGGTGGATAAACAGCCCCTGGCGTTCCAGCTCCTCCAGCCGCTGCTGGCCGTTGTCTTCGCCGGTCAGCCGCACGATCAGCGCATCGTTCATTGAGCGCAGCACCGAACAGCGCAGCAGGAAGGCGCGCGCATCGGCATCGACGTGATCCAGCACTTCGTCCACCAGATAGTCGGACAGATGGCTGGCGTTCAGCCCCGCCAGCCGCTTGGCCGACAGTTGGGCCGAGGAGGCGGATTGGCGGGCCGACAGCGCGATCAGCTGCAGCGCGGTGGCCCAGCCTTCGACTTCGTCGCACAGGCGGCTGCTGTCCTGCTGTTCCATCGGCGCCGCCAGGCGGCAATCGAAGAACTGTTTGGCTTCCTGATGGGTGAACGCCAGCTGCTGCGTGCCCATTTCCAGCAGCTGATCGCGCACCCGCAGGTTGGCGATGCCGAGCGGCGGCAGGGTGCGCGAGAGCAGGATCAGCGTCAGGTTTTCCGGCTGATGGCGCAGGAAAAAGCGCATGGCTTCGTGAATGGCGTCGTTGGTGATCAGGTGATAGTCGTCGATCACCAGGTACAGCGGCTGATGCCAGTCGGCCAGCTCGATAAACAGCTGGGCGAACAGCGCCGACAGGCTGGCGTACTGGTGCTTCTGGCTCAGCGCTTCGCTCTTGACGCAGCGGCCGCCGCTGGCCTGCTGCAGCGCCGCGATCAGGTAGCTGGCGAAACGCTCCGGCTGGTTGTCGCTCTCATCCAGGGAATACCAGCCCAGATCGGCCTTGCCGGCCGCCCATTGGGCGATCAGCGTGGTTTTCCCGTATCCCGCCGGGCAATTGACCAGTGTCAGACGATAGTTGCCCGCGCTGGCCAGTTTGGCCAGCAGGCGATCGCGGATCACGGTATTTTGCAGCCGTACCGGGCGGCTCAGTTTTGATGGGATCAGCATAGTATTCCAGGATATAAATCGCGGTTCCCGCCGGGATTGGAGTGGCGCTAATTATTTTATGGTTCGTAATTAATAGCTCCCCCTAACTTCTGCCAACCCTAAACGTATTGCAACAAGCTTCCGCATCGGCTTGGAGTTAAGTTGCTATCGATCACACTTTTTTACGTTTGGCGTCGGAGTACGGTGATGCGGTTGCGGATCGCATTTCCGGCCATGGACAAAACTTCAGCAGCGCGAATACTTGTGCTAACGTCATGGTTAACGTTCTCAGTGCTCGCCGCACGCGTTGGCGGGCTTTTTTGCATCGTTGCAAGGGAGTCAAAAAGTGCCTGAGATCACAATTCCAGCTACGCCCCAATCCTCCTCCCCAGCTAATCCCCAGGCGGGATGATGCCGTCAGGCTTTCTCACCGGCACGATAGCGGCAATTTGACCCACTTACTGGATAGAGAGTTTTCCTTATGTCACAGCCTACGCTCAAGAAGGATGCTTTTCTGGCGGCGCTCGCCCGTCAGTGGCAACGGTTCGGCCTCAGTTCCGCGCAGCAAATGACGCAACATCAATGGTGGGAAGCCGTCAGTGCGGCGCTGGCCGAGCAGTTGGCCGCACAGCCGGCGCCGCGCAAAAGCGCCAAACCGCTGCGTCACGTGAACTACATCTCGATGGAGTTTTTGATTGGCCGGTTGACGGCGAACAACCTGATCAATCTGGGCTGGTACGACACCGTCGAGCAGACGTTGGCCGAGCAGAACGTCAAGCTGGCGGATCTGCTCGAGCAGGAAACCGATCCGGCGCTGGGCAACGGCGGGCTGGGGCGGTTGGCGGCCTGTTTCCTCGACTCGATGGCGACGGTGGAGCAACCGGCCACCGGGTATGGGCTGAACTACCAGTACGGGCTGTTCCGCCAGTCGTTCCGCGATGGGCAACAGCAAGAGGCGCCGGATAACTGGCAGCGCGAGAGCTATCCGTGGTTCCGCCACAACGCCGCGTTGGCGGTGGACGTGGGCATCGGCGGCAAGCTGGAGAAGCAGGCCGACGGCCGCGAGCTGTGGCGCCCGGCCTTCACCCTGCGCGGCGAAGCCTGGGACCTGCCGGTGCTGGGGTATCGCAACGGCGTGGCGCAGCCGCTGCGTCTGTGGCAGGCGACCCATCAGCATCCGTTCAACCTGAGCGATTTCAACGACGGCAAATTCCTGCAGGCTGAGAAGCAGGGCGTAGAAGCCGACAAGCTGACCAAGGTGCTTTACCCGAACGACAACCATCAGGCCGGCAAGCGCCTGCGCCTGATGCAGCAGTATTTCCAGTGCGCCTGCTCGGTGGCGGACATTTTGCGCAAGCACCATCAGGCCGGCCGCAAGATTGAAGAACTGCCGAAGTATGAAGTGATCCAGCTGAACGACACCCACCCGACCATCGCCATTCCGGAAATGCTGCGCATTCTGCTGGACGAGCATCAGCTGGAGTGGGAGGCGGCCTGGGCGATCACCAGCAACACCTTCGCCTATACCAACCACACCCTGATGCCGGAAGCGCTGGAATGCTGGGATGAAAAATTGGTGCGCAGCCTGCTGCCGCGCCATTTCTCCATCATCAAACAGATCAACGCCAGGTTTAAAAAATTGGTGGATAAGCACTGGCCGGGCGACGAGGCGGTGTGGGCCAAGCTGGCGGTGCACCACGACAAGCAGGTGCGCATGGCCAACCTGTGCGTGGTCAGCGGCTTTGCGGTTAACGGCGTGGCGCAGCTGCATTCGGATCTGGTGGTGAAGGATCTGTTCCCGGAATATCACCAGCTGTGGCCGAACAAATTCCATAACGTCACCAACGGCATCACGCCGCGCCGCTGGCTGAAACAGTGCAACCCGGCGCTGTCGGGCCTGATCGACGAGACGCTGAAGGTGGAGTGGGCGAGCGATCTCGACGCGCTGCGCGGGCTGGAGAAATTCGCCGACGACGCGGCGTTCCGCCAGCGTTATCAGCAGATCAAACGCGACAACAAGGTGGCGCTGGCTCATTACGTGCACGGCGTGATGGGGCTGACGCTCGATCCGGACGCGATCTTCGACGTGCAGATCAAACGCCTGCACGAGTACAAACGCCAGCACCTGAATCTGCTGCACATCCTGTCGCTGTATCGCCAGCTGCGCGACAACCCGAATCTGGACATCGTGCCGCGCGTGTTCCTGTTCGGCGCCAAGGCGGCGCCGGGCTACTACCTGGCGAAGAACATCATCTACGCCATCAATCAGGCGGCCGAGAAGATCAATCACGATCCGCTGGTGAAAGATCGCCTGAAAGTGGCGTTTATTCCGGACTACCGCGTCTCGGTGGCCGAACTGATGATCCCGGCGGCGGATATCTCCGAGCAGATCTCCACCGCCGGTAAAGAGGCCTCCGGCACCGGCAACATGAAACTGGCGCTGAACGGCGCGCTGACGGTCGGCACGCTGGACGGCGCCAACGTCGAAATCGCCGAGCAGGTGGGCGAAGACAATATCTTTATCTTCGGCAATACCGTGGAGCAGGTGAAGGCGATAGTGGCGAAGGGCTACGATCCGCTCAGCTACCGCAAGAAGGACAAGCACCTGAAGGCGATTTTGGATGAACTGGCGAGCGGCGCGTTCAGCCACGGCGACAAGCACGCGTTCGACATGATGCTGCACAGCCTGCTGGAAGGCGGCGATCCCTATCTGGTGCTGGCGGACTTTGCCTCGTACTGCCAGGCGCAGCGCCGGGTCGATGAGCTGTATCGCGATCGGGACGAGTGGACGCGGCGGACTATCCTTAACACCGCGCGCGTCGGCATGTTCAGCTCGGATCGCTCGATCCGCGATTACCAGCAGCGCATCTGGCAAGCCAAACGTTAAGGAGAGCGAATGGATCGCAAGCGTATCGATCAGGCGGCAGAGCAGGCGGGGATCGCTGCCGATTTCATCAATGCTCACGGCAAACGGCAGGCGATTGAGCCGGAGACCAAGCGCAAGCTGCTGGCGGCCATGAAGTGGGCCGATGATGCGGTGCAGGATACCGCGCCGCCGCCGTTACCGGCGGTCAAGGTGTTCTATCAGGGCGCGCCGTTGGCGCTGACGCCGACGGGCGAAGGCGAATACCTGTGGGCGCTGCAGCGTGAAGACGGCGAATGCCTGCAGGGGCGCGTCGGCGCGCGCAAGACCCTGACGCTGCCCGGCGAGCTGCCGGCGGGTTACCACCAATTGACGCTGAGCCAGGGCGCACGGCAGTGGTCATGCCGAGTGATCGTCGCGCCGAGGCGCTGCTTCGAGCCGGACGCCTTGTTGACCGGCAAAAAGCTGTGGGGCGCCTGCGTTCAGCTGTACACGCTGCGCTCCGATCGCAACTGGGGCATCGGCGATTTCGGCGATCTGCGCCTGATGGTGGAAGAGGTGGGGGAACGCGGCGGCGCTTTCGTCGGCCTCAACCCGATCCATGCGCTGTACCCCGCCAACCCGGAGAGCGCCAGCCCTTACAGCCCCTCGTCGCGCCGCTGGCTGAACCTGGCGTATATCGACGTCAACGCGGTGGAGGATTTCCAGCGCAGCGACGCGGCGCAGCGCTGGTGGCAGAAGCCGGCGACGCAGAAACAGCTCGCCAAAGCGCGCGCTGCGGAGTGGGTGGATTACACCGCCGTGATGCAGCTGAAACTGGCGGCGCTGAAGCTGGCGTTTCCGGTATTTCAGGCGCGCAAGCCAAACGACGCGCAGCGTCAGGCGTTCGAGCAATTCGTGACGGACGGCGGCGACAGCCTGTATCGGCAAGCGGCCTTCGACGCGCTGCATGCCCATTTGGCGGCGGATGACATCAGCCAGTGGGGCTGGCCGGCCTGGCCCGAACGTTATCGGCAGGGAGATAGCGAAGCGGTGCGGCAGTTCTGCACTGAACACCAGGAAACGGTTCGTTTTTACCTGTGGCTGCAGTGGCTGGCGGCCACCCAATTCGCGCAGTGTTTTGACCAGAGCAGGCAGCAGCAGATGCCGATCGGCCTGTATCGCGATCTGGCGGTCGGGGTGGCGGAAGGCGGGGCGGAAACCTGGTGTGACCGCGAGCTGTACTGCCTGAAAGCGTCGGTCGGGGCGCCGCCGGATATTCTGGGCCCGCTGGGGCAAAACTGGGGCCTGCCGCCGATGGATCCGCACGTGATGGCGGCGCGCGGGTATCAGCCGTTCATCGATCTTTTGCGCGCCAACATGACCAGCTGCGGCGCGCTGCGTATCGATCACGTCATGGCGCTGCTGCGGCTATGGTGGATCCCGTATGGTGAAACCGCCGATCGCGGCGCCTACGTCAAATACCCGGTGGACGATCTGCTGGCGGTGCTGGCGCTGGAAAGCCAGCGCCATCGCTGTATGGTGATCGGCGAGGATCTCGGTACGGTGCCGGTGGAAATCGTCGGCAAGCTGCGCGACAGCGGCGTCTATTCCTACAAAGTGCTCTATTTCGAAAGCGACGGCGAACACCATTTCCGCGCGCCGCAGGCCTATCCGGTACAGGCGATGGCGACCATCACCACTCACGATCTGCCGACGTTGCGCGGCTACTGGCAAAGCGACGATCTGACGCTCGGCAACCGGCTGGGTCTCTACCCGGACGCGGAAATCCTGCGGGCGCTGTTCGCCGATCGGGAACGCGCCAAGCAGGGGTTGCTGGATGGATTGCATCGTTATGGCTGCGTGCCGCAGAAGGTGGGCAAGAAGGCGGCGCTGCTCGGCATGAGCCCGCTGCTCAACCGCGGCCTGCAGCGTTATGTCGCTGACAGCGCCAGCGCCTTGCTTGGCCTGCAGCCGGAAGACTGGCTGGACATGGCCGATCCGGTCAACATCCCCGGCACCAGCGATCAGTACCCTAACTGGCGGCGCAAGCTGACCCGGACGTTGGAGGAGATGTTCGCCGACCCGCGGATAAACCGGCTGCTGAAGGATTTGGACAAGCGCCGACGCAAGGTGTCGGTGGGGTGACGATGAGGTGTCGTTGTATTAGGTCAAAGGACGAGAACTTTAGTCCCATCCAAATGACGGATACCCGAATTAATTGGCGTTGCAGCTAGGCGGCAAGTGCGTAAAACCCCAGGAGCTTACTTAAGTAAGTGACTGGGGTGCGCGCATGCGGCCAACAACGCTGCAACTTCAAGTAAGAAGGGTATCAGTAGTAGGAGTGCTCGCCGCGCTGGTGCTCGGTCAAATCACGCACGCCCTTCAGCTCAGGGAATTTCTGCAGCAGCTCTTTCTCGATGCCTTCTTTCAGCGTGACGTCGACCATCGAACAGCCGTTACAACCGCCGCCGAACTGCAGAATAGCCATGTTGTCGTCGGTGATCTCCATCAGCGTTACGCGGCCGCCGTGGCCCGCCAGCTGTGGGTTGATCTGCGACTGCAGCACGTATTCCACGCGTTCCATCAGCGGCGCGTCGTCATCGACCTTGCGCATCTTGGCGTTCGGCGCCTTCAGCGTCAGCTGAGAACCCAACTGGTCGGTCACGAAGTCGATTTCGGCGTCTTCCAGATACGGCGCGCTCAGTTCATCGACATAGGCGGACAGTTTGTCGAACTTCAGTTCGGTATCCGTCGCTTCTACCGCGTCCGGCGGGCAATAAGAGACACCGCATTCGGCCGTCGGCGTGCCCGGGTTGATCACGAATACGCGGATTTGGGTGCCTTCTTCTTGATTTGCCAGCAGTTTGGCAAAGTGTTCCTGTGCAGCATCTGTTATACGGATCATAGCATTAGCTCAATAGTTGACTTCTATAGTCGGTTATAATACGCCCATTGCCGTGGCACTACAACGTGCGGCAAACGCACCATATCTGCACCGAGGCGGCGCCTTGCCGCCGCAGCAGCGACGCGATCTCCGAGACGGTGCTGCCGGTGGTCACCACGTCATCCACCAGGGCGATATGCCGGCCGGCGACCGGCACGGTACAGGCGAACGCGCGCTGCAGATTGCGTCTGCGGGCAGAGGCGCTCAGCCGCTGTTGCAGGGCGGTTTTGCGCACCCGGCGCAAGGCGGCGGGCCGGTAGGCGCAGCCCAGCCAGCGCGCCAGCGGCCGGGCCAGCAGATCGCTCTGGTTATAGCCACGGCGCCAGCAGCGTGTTGCATGCAAGGGTACCGCCAAAATCAGGTCGGGTCTGTTCAGATACTGCTCTCTGCGCGCCTGCTGCCAGCGCAACAGCATCAGGCGCGCCAGCGCCGGCGCCAGCTCGGGCGCGCGGTGGAACTTGAACCTTTTTACCAAGCCGCTGAGCGGCGTCACGTAGTCGCCGACGAACACCAGCCGTTGCCAGGGCGGTGGCCGTTGCAGGCAGCGGCCGCAGGGCGTGCGCGTCTCCCCGGCGGGCAGCCCGCAGCGCGGGCAACACGGCGGTCTGGCCGGCAGGTGACGCAGGCAGCAGCTGCAGAGGCCATGACGCATCAGGCTCAATGGCTGTCGGCATAGCCAACAGCGGCTGCGGATTGATAGCATAGTGTCTCCGAGACGGGTAAGCATGAAAGGACAATAACCAATGACAGCGCTGTACTGGCAAACAATAGGTGAAGGTGAACGCGATCTTGTGCTGCTGCACGGCTGGGGATTGAACGCCGAAGTGTGGAGTTGCATTCAAGCGCGGCTGACGCCGCATTTTCGCCTGCACCTGGTCGATCTGCCGGGGTACGGCCGCAGCCAGGGGTTCGGCGCCCTGTCGCTGGCGCAGATGACGGAAATCGTGCTGGCGGCCGCCCCGCCGCAGGCCTGGTGGCTCGGCTGGTCGCTCGGCGGGCTGGTGGCCAGCCAGGCGGCGCTGATGCAGCCGCAGCGGGTCAACGGGCTTATCACCGTGGCCTCCTCGCCGTGCTTTGCCGCCCGCGATGAGTGGCCGGGGATCCGTCCGGACGTGCTGAGCGGTTTCCAGCACCAGCTAAGCCTGGATTTCCAGCGCACCGTCGAGCGTTTTCTGGCGCTGCAGACGCTGGGCACCGAGAGCGCGCGTCAGGATGCGCGCCAGCTGAAAGCGGTGGTGCTCAACCAACCGACGCCGAGCGTCGAAGTACTGAACGGCGGGTTGGAGATCCTGCGCACCGCCGATCTGCGCGCGCCGCTGGCGGAGTTGAATCTGCCGCTGCTGCGGATCTACGGCTATCTGGACGGGCTGGTGCCGCGCAAGGTCGCCGAGCTGCTCGACGCCGCCTGGCCGAACTCCACGTCGCAGATCGTGGCTAAAGCCGCCCATGCGCCGTTTATCTCTCATCCCGATGAATTTGTGACGATGATCGAAGCGTTTATTGCAGCACATTGAATGCAGCGTGAAAACGCACGATAGAGCGCGAAAAAAAACGCTGCCGGGTGGATAAAAGACAAAGCTGTTCAATACTTAGTGAGTCAATGCGTTGGCTGCAAAATGAAAAGACCGCGTGCGGCGATTTTCATTTTGGCGTTTCGTCTCTGGGAAACAGGCCCCGTCAGGGAAAGCAACGAGGCCTGAGGATGTCGCGGCAGCCTGCAGTACTACGCATGGATCCTGGACGGCTTTCATAACAGATAAATTATCCATTGAGAGGTTAGTGTCATGAAATCATTGAAGATGATTATTGCAGCGGCAGTGCTGGGTTCGGTGTCTTTCGGCTCTATGGCGGCAACCCTGCTGACCAAGGAAGATCTGGATAAGAATCCGGGTAAATACGAGAAGATCGGCACCGTGACCACCACGGCGGAAACCACGTCGCCGATGGATGCCAAGGAAGAGCTGTCCAAACTGGCGGACGAAAAGGGCGGTCAATACTACGTGATCCTGGCGGGCCGCGAACACGGTAAATTCAGCGCCATCGCCGAAGTTTACAAAGACAAGCAATAAGCCTTGAACGGCAAGGGGGCGCCCGCAGCGGCGCCCCTGAACGTCAGGCCTTCAGCCGGTAGAACACCGTGCTGCACCCCTGGCCCTGCGGGCAGCTTTTGCAGCCGCCGCTCAGACAGGCGCCGTCATCCTGTTCGATGCGTTCCACTTTCCCCATCGCCGTCAAACGGTCCAGCATCGCCTGCACCAGCGGCAGCGGCGTCGCCAGCGATTGGCTGAGCTGCTGCGCCTGAGCGCTGCCGCGCAGCGCCAACGCATCGCGCACCTGCAGCAGCCCGGCCATCAGTGGCAGCTCCCTTTGGCGCCCTGACAGCAGGCCGCCGGCGTGGCGTTGCCCAGGCGAACCGTGACGCGGCTGCGCGCCCGGCGCAGGCCGAACAGCACCAGCAGGTTTACCAGCACCACCGCCAGGATCGCCGTCAGGCTGTACTGCGGATGTTGGTTGAAGGTGGCCGCCTGATAGAACAGCGTTGCCAGCGAGTAGGCGACGTTCAGCCCCCACAGGATTGAGAAGGTCATCCAGCCGCGGCTCGATTCACGGGCGATGGCGCCCATCACCGAGACGCAAGGCACGTACAGCAACACGAAGATCAGGTAGCTGTAGGCGGAAATGCCGGAGCCGAATTTGCTGCTCATCACGCCCATCGAGCCGACGCCCATCTCGCCGTCGCCCTTGCTGGCTTCGATCGGGTTGGAGAGCACGCTCAGGCTGAAGGTGTTTTTCAGCCCGTCCCAGGTTTCCTGCAGCGCCCCGCCCAGTTCATCGAGCAAGTTGAAGTTGGCGGCGTCGAACGCCTCTTTGTTGATGTGCTCGGCGGTATACAGCGTGTTCAGCGTGCCGACCACCACTTCTTTCGCCATCGCGCCGGTCACCAGCCCGACGGTGGCCTGCCAGTTATCGCTGTGGACGCCCATCGGCTGCAGCAGCGGCGTCAGCACCTTGGAGACCGAGGCCAGCGCGGAGTCGTTGATGTTGTCGACCGTCTTGCCGCTGAACGAGAAGCTGTTCAGGCCGCCGATGAACATGCTGGCCACCACGATCACCTTGCCGGCGCGCAACACGAAGCCTTTCAGCCGCTGCCAGGTTTGCAGCAACAGGCTTTTCAGGTGTGGCACGTGGTAGACCGGCAGCTCCATCACGAACGGCGAGGCTTCGCCGCGCATGAGGGTGTATTTCAGCACCAGGCCGGTTAGGATCGCCACCGCGATGCCGAGCATATACAGCGAGAACACCACGCCGGCGCCGTCCTGGCCGAAGAACGCGGCGGCGAATACCGCGAAGATTGCCAGACGGGCGCCGCAGGACATGAACGGCGCCATCATGATGGTGATCAGGCGTTCGCGTTGGGCGTCCAGCGTACGGGCGCCCATGATGGACGGCACGTTGCAGCCGAAGCCGACGATCAGCGGCACGAAGGATTTGCCCGGCAGCCCGAGCGCCTGCATCAGGCGGTCCATCACGAACGCCGCGCGCGCCATGTAGCCGGAGTCTTCCAGGAACGACAGGAACAGGTACATCATGCCGATCTGCGGCACCAGCGGCAGCACGGTGTTGATGCCGCCGCCGACGCCCTGCGCCAGGAAGACGGTCAGCCAGTCGGGGAAGTGCAGGGTGTAACCCAGCCACTGAATGCCCTGAATGAAGATCGCCGCCGAGCCGATATCGAAGATCGGCTGCAGCGCGCCGCCGATATTGATCGCCAGCAGGAACATCAGGTACATCACCAGCAGGAAGATCGGTACGCCCAGCCAGCGGTTGAGGATCACTTTATCCAGTATGTCGGTCAGGCGGTTGGGCATCGCCTGCTGCGAGTTGCTGACCGCGTCGCACAGGGCGGCGATGGACTGGTAGCGCGCGTCGGCGATCACCAGCGCCGGGTCCTCCTGCTGCTGCTGTTGCAGCGCCTGAATGGCCGCTGGCAGCCGCGCCACGGCGGGGCCGGCCAGGCGATGGCTGTAGATGTCGCCCTCCAGCATCTGCAGCGCCAGCCAGCGGCGCTGCGCCGCCGGCAGCGTTTGCGGCATGGCGTCGCTCAGCGTGGCGACCTCTTTCAGCAGCAGCGGCGGGTAGTTCACCAGCGCCTGCTGTTCGTTGATGCGATGATTGTCGATCATTTGTTTCAGCACGCCGATGCCGTCGGCGCGGGTGGAGACCATCGGCACTACCGGGCAACCGAGGCGCGCCGACAGCGCGGCGACGTCGATATCGATATGCTGGCTTTTGGCGATGTCGAGCATGTTGAGCGCCACGATGCAGGGAATGCCCAGCTCCAGCAGCTGCAGCGTCAGGTAGAGGTTGCGTTCCAGGTTGGAGGCATCCACCACGTTGATCAGCAGATCGGCGTCGCCGCTCAAAATGTAGTGGCAGGCGATCTGCTCATCGAGCGACGTCTGCTCCGAAATGGTGGTCAGGGAGTAGGTGCCGGGCAAATCGACCAGCCGCACGTCGGACTGCGGGGTGGTGAAATGGCCTTCCTTGCGTTCGACCGTCACGCCCGCCCAGTTGCCGACCCGCTGGCGCGCGCCGGTCAGTTGGTTGAACAGCGTGGTTTTGCCGGAGTTCGGGTTGCCGATTAAGCCGATGGTGAGTTTTTTCATAGTTCTGCGTGTCGTCTTCAAGGAGAACAGCGCCGGCGCACAGGCGCACCGGCAAACGGAGGGCGCGCCGGCTCAGGGCTGGCCGTCGAGCTGCAGCAGCGCCAAATCCTTCCTGCGCAGCACCAGGCTGACGCGGCGGGTTTTAATTTCTATCGGATCGCCCAGCGGCGCGACGCGCACCACGTCGAACGAAGAGCCGGGCAGCATGCCGAGCGATAACAGTTTCTGGCGGTAGGCCGGCGCAATCTCGCTGGAAAAGCCGACAATCTTATATGTGCGTTTAGGTTGAAGCTGCATGTCATTAATCTTCCGGGTGCCGATGAGCATCGGGCTGATGATAATTGGACGTTGCCGGCGAAAATGCCACGCCGTCGGCGGTATTTATCCATAAGGTCATGCAATAAAGTGAGCGAAAATAATAGTAATTATCATTATCGCATTCAATGCAAAAAGTAAGGGTATTGTAACCAATTATTTTGGCGGCGGCCGCTTTTTGGCTGGCCCCCTTGATAATCCCCGTTTTACCACCGCTTTTACGCGGCGACAAATGAGAATGGCGAGTTAAATCAGTTATGTATTTGTAGCCAGGGTTTCTCGTTTGCAAATGGCGATGGCGTTTTTTCCTTTTTTATTTCTGGTGAAAGGCAATTCAATAACATTATTCCGCCGTAATGCGAGCGGTAACCATTTGTGTTTCGCTCACAATTCGCAAAATGAAAAATACGTGTTAACGAAGTTGTTAATAAATGGCTGCAGAAGGCATTTTGTTGCCTGAATAATGGGAGGACGGTCACACAAGAACGGGAAATAAAAAGATGATGGTTTATTGAGACGGGTCAAGAAATGCCGCAAGTTTTATTCATCAGAAAGGGCGGAGCAGGCTCCGCCCTGTTGGCTCTGGCTTAGCGTTTCTTGCCGAACGCCGCCGCCAGCGCGTCGCCCATGGCGCTGTTGCCGGCCGGCGCCGCATTGCGCGGTTTAGCCTTGTTGGCGGGCGCCGAACGGTTGGCGTTGTCGCGCGCCTGTGCCGGCGCGTTGCCGCCGCGGCGCGGCGAGCCTTCGCCCGGTTGCTCATCCAGACGCATGCTCAGCGCGATGCGTTTGCGTTGCAGATCGACTTCCATCACCTTCACTTTGACGATGTCGCCGGCCTTCACCACGGTGTGCGGATCTTCGACGAACTTGTCCGCCAGCGAGGAGATGTGCACCAGGCCATCCTGATGCACGCCGATATCCACGAAGGCGCCGAAGTTGGTGACGTTAGTGACCGACCCTTCCAGGATCATGCCCGGCTGCAGATCGTTGAGGGTTTCCACGCCTTCGGCAAAGGTGGCGGTTTTGAACTCAGGACGCGGGTCGCGGCCCGGCTTCTCCAGCTCTTTCAGGATGTCGGTGACCGTCGGCACGCCGAACTTGTCGTCGGTGAAATCGACCGCTTTCAGGCTGCGTACCGCCGAGGCGTTGCCCATCAGATCCTGCAGCGCCTGCTCGGTGGCGGCCAGAATGCGCTGCACCACCGGGTAGGCTTCCGGGTGGACGGTAGAGGCATCCAGCGGGTTGTCGCCGTGGTTGATGCGCAGGAAGCCGGCGCACTGTTCGAACGCTTTCGGCCCCAAACGGCTGACTTTCAGCAGCTGTTCACGGTTGCTGAAGCGGCCGTTCTCGTCGCGCCAGTTGACGATATTCTGCGCCATCATGCGCGTCAGGCCGGCCACGCGGGTCAGCAACGGCACCGAAGCGGTGTTCAGATCGACGCCGACGGCGTTCACGCAGTCTTCCACCACCGAGTCCAGCTTTTTCGCCAGCTGGCTCTGGCTGACGTCGTGCTGATACTGGCCGACGCCGATGGATTTCGGGTCGATCTTCACCAGCTCCGCCAGCGGATCCTGCAGACGACGGGCGATGGACACCGCGCCGCGCAGCGACACGTCGAGATCCGGGAACTCCTGCGCCGCCAGTTCGGACGCGGAGTACACCGACGCGCCCGCTTCGCTGACGATCACTTTTTGCGCCCGGACGTCGCTGAACTGCTTTTGCAGGTCGAGATAGAAACGCTCGGTTTCACGCGAAGCGGTACCGTTGCCGATCGCCACCAGCTCCACGTTGTGTTTGATGCACAGCGCCGCGACGATGGCGGCGGCTTTGGCCGCTTGCCCGGTGTGCGGATAGACGGTGTCGGTGGCCACCAGTTTGCCGGTCGCGTCGACCACGGCGACTTTCACCCCGGTGCGCAGGCCCGGATCGAGGCCCATGGTGGCGCGCATGCCGGCCGGCGCGGCCATCAACAGATCATGCATGTTGCGGGCGAAGACGTTGATCGCTTCATCCTCCGCGCGTTCGCGCACCGTGCCCATCAGCTCGGTTTCCAGGTGCAGCAACACCTTGATGCGCCAGGTCCAGTTGACCACCGCCTTGCGCCAGGCGTCGGCCGGAGCGTTGTTCAGGCGCAGATTGAGGTGATTGATGATGATCAGCTCCGCCTGGCTTTCGCGCGGCGCTTCCTCAAACTGCGGATCGGCGTTCAGCGCCAGCTGCAGCACGCCTTCGTTGCGGCCGCGGAACATCGCCAGCGCGCGGTGCGAAGGCACCTGGGAAATCGGTTCGTGGTGATCGAAGTAGTCGCGGAACTTGGCGCCTTCGTCTTCCTTGCCCTCGACCACTTTGGAGACCAGATGGGCGTTTTTCCACAGGTAGTCGCGCACCTTGGCCAGCAGCGCGGCGTCTTCGGCGAAGCGCTCCATCAGGATATAGCGCGCGCCGTCGAGGGCGGCTTTCACGTCCGCCACGCCCTTCTCGGCGTCGACGTAGCGTTCAGCCAGCTGTTCCGGCTGCTGTTGCGGATCCTGCCACAGCGTGTCCGCCAGCGGTTCCAGACCGGCTTCGATGGCGATCTGGCCACGGGTGCGGCGCTTGGGTTTGTACGGCAGGTAGAGATCTTCGAGTTCGGTCTTGCTCAGCGTGGCGTTGATCGCCCCCGCCAGTTGTTCGGTCAGTTTGCCCTGTTCATCGATCGACTTCAGGATGGTCTGACGACGATCTTCCAGTTCACGCAGATAACCCAGGCGGGTTTCCAGCTGGCGCAGTTGGGTGTCGTCCAGGCCCCCGGTGACTTCCTTACGATAGCGTGCAATAAAGGGCACGGTATTACCTTCATCCAGCAGACGGATGGCGGAGTCGACTTGCTCCGGCCGGGCCTGCAGTTCTGTTGCAATAATGCGGCTCAGTGGGTCATTCATAGGTCTGGTATCTGTATTGAGAACGGTGAATAAACAGGGGACAGTTATACGGATTGATCGCGGAAAATGCCAGCGGAGCGGGGCCGCCGCCGCGCGGCCGCGGCGTGGAGAACAGCTCGGGCGGCGGCGTTGGCGGCGGTTAGGAAAAAGCTGAAAGCTTACTTCGGGTAGTTTATCTCGTTAACGTACCACTGCGCCTCGCCCAGCGGGGTATTGACGGTGGCGACGTCCCCGACCTCTTTTTTCAGCAGGGCGCGCGCCATCGGCGCATCGATGGAGATGTAATCCTTGCGGCCGAAAATCTCGTCGTAGCCGACGATGCGAAAACGTTTGATCTCGCCGTCGTCATTCTCCACCTCCACCCAGGCCCCGAAGAACACTTTGCCTTCCTGCTGCGGGGAGTAATCGACGATCTTCAACTGCTCCAGGCATTTGGTCAGATAGCGGACGCGGCGATCGATCTCGCGCAGCCGCTTCTTGTTGTATTGGTAATCGGCGTTTTCGCTTCTGTCGCCCAGGCTGGCGGCCCAGGTCACTTTCTTGGTCACCTCGGGGCGTTCTTCGCGCCAGAGGTAATCCAGCTCTTGTTTGAGCTTGTCATACCCTTCACGGGTTATCAGTTGAGTTCTCATCGTGATTTATCTTTATGGGGCCACCGCCACAGTGTACGTGAATGCAGAGGGCTTTAAAAATGGCGCGCGGGCCTGCGCCTTGTCGCACGGTTTTTATTCAGTTTGCGCAGCTTTTAACAATCGGGAGTATGCTTAGCGATAGCGGAAAAAGAATGTGACGAAAGGAGGATATCTGGCGAGAGAGACAAGGAATTTTGGCGCACAACCCAACACATTGAAGGTATTACCGCATGGAATTTAAAGATTACTACGCCACGATGGGCGTTGAGCCCAACGCCGATCTGAAAACCATCAAAACGGCCTACCGCCGGCTGGCGCGTAAATATCACCCTGACGTGAGCACCGAAGACGACGCCGAGAGCAAGTTCAAGGAACTGGCCGAAGCCTATGAGGTACTGAAGGACGACGAGCGCCGCGCCGAGTACGATCAGATCCGGCTGCATCGCAACGATCCGAACTTTGGCCGCCAGGCGCGCGGCGATCACGGCGGCTATCAGCAGAGCGCCTCATGGCACGGCGGCGGCGCCGACGCGCAAGACTTCTCCGACTTCTTCGAGAGCATGTTCGGCGGGCGGGCGGCGGGCGGGCACCGTTCCGCTTCGCACTCGCATGGCGGGCATGGCTTCCGCGGCCAGGATCTGGAGATGGAGGTGCCGCTGTTCCTCGAGGAAACGCTGCATGGTCAAAGCCGCGAGATTTCCTACAAGCTGCCGGTGTATGACGAACTGGGGCGGCAGGTAAGCGAAGCCAGCAAGACGCTGAACGTGAAAATTCCGGCCGGCGTGGGCGACGGCGAGCGCATTCGCCTCAAGGGGCAGGGCGTTGCCGGCGTGGGCGGCGGCCAGAACGGCGACCTGTATCTGGTTATCCGCCTCGCGCCGCACCCGCTGTTTGAGATAGACGGCCACAACCTGAGCATCGTGGCGCCGCTCGCTCCGTGGGAAGCGGCGCTCGGCGCCAGCATTGAGGTGCCGACGCTGACCGGCAAAATCGCGCTGACCGTGCCGGCCGGCAGCCAGAGCGGCAAACGGCTGCGGGTCAAAGGCAAAGGGCTGGCGGGCAAGAAAGAGCCCGGTGACCTGTACGTTATTCTCAAGGTGGTGATGCCGCCGAAGCCGAACGAGAAGGCCAGCGCCCTGTGGCGGGAACTGGCTGAACAGGCGGCGTTCAACCCGCGCGCGGAATGGGAGTAAAGCAGATGATGAAAAAAGAGATCACTTTCACCGTGGTGGAATTGTGTCAGAGGGTGGAGATTTCAGAGGACGAGCTGGTCGAGATCGTCGGCCTGGGCGTTATCGTGCCGCTGGAGCCGGCGCAGCCACGCTGGGAGTTTGATTATCCGGCGCTGAGCCATCTGCAGCGCGCACGCAGGCTGCGGGCGGAGCTGGATCTGGACTGGCCGGGGATCGCCATGGCGCTGACGCTGCTCGACCGGGTTGATGCGCTACAGCAAGAGAACCGACAGCTGCGCAGGCAGCTGGCGCGTTTCCTGCAAACTTCCTGACCCGAGAGCTGAACGCCACCGGGCGCTTCCCGGTGGCGAAATTGCACAAAATTGGGCCGTCGCCCCACATTGCGCCGATAAAGGGCGAAATTTTGACGAACCCCCGTCGACATTCACTGAAAATTGTTGATAAATGGGGAAAAGAATAAGCTTTGTAACAATTTCGTCTAGAATACATACCATTAAACGCTGTCTCAAATGGCAAGGTTTTCTAACAATATTCGAGTCAGGCAATAAAGCCTTTGGGAGTAATACCATGCAAGAGAATCATAAGATCCTGGTTGTCGATGATGACATGCGCCTGCGCGCGCTTTTAGAACGTTATTTAACCGAGCAGGGCTTCCAGGTTCGCAGCGTTGCCAACGCTGAGCAAATGGATCGCTTGCTGACTCGTGAATCCTTCCATTTGATGGTGCTCGATCTGATGTTGCCGGGCGAAGACGGCCTGTCCATCTGCCGCCGCCTGCGCAGCCAGAGCAACCCGATGCCGATCATTATGGTCACCGCGAAAGGCGAAGAGGTCGATCGCATCGTGGGCCTGGAAATCGGCGCCGACGACTACATTCCTAAACCGTTCAACCCGCGTGAGCTGTTGGCTCGTATCCGCGCGGTGCTGCGCCGTCAGGCGAACGAACTGCCGGGCGCGCCTTCGCAGGAAGAAGCGGTGATCGCTTTCGGCAAATTCAAACTGAACCTCGGCACCCGCGAGATGTTCCGCGAAGACGAGCCGATGCCGTTGACCAGCGGCGAGTTCGCGGTACTGAAGGCGCTGGTCAGCCACCCGCGTGAACCGCTGTCGCGCGATAAGCTGATGAACCTGGCGCGTGGCCGCGAATACAGCGCCATGGAACGCTCCATCGACGTGCAGATCTCTCGTCTGCGCCGTATGGTTGAAGAAGATCCGGCGCATCCGCGTTATATCCAGACCGTGTGGGGTCTCGGCTACGTCTTCGTCCCGGACGGCAGTAAGGCATGAGGCGATTGCGCTTTTCACCGCGTAGCTCGTTTGCCCGAACCCTGTTGTTGATCGTCACCTTGCTGTTCGTCAGCCTGGTGACGACCTATCTGGTGGTGCTGAACTTCGCCATCCTGCCCAGCCTGCAGCAGTTCAACAAGGTATTGGCCTACGAAGTGCGTATGCTGATGACCGATCGGCTGCAGCTGGAGGACGGCACGCTGCTGGAGGTGCCGCCGGCGTTCCGCCGTGAGATCTACCGCGAGCTGGGCATCTCTCTCTACACCAACTCGGCGGCGGAGGAGAGCGGCCTGCGCTGGGCGCAGCACTACCAGTTCCTCAGCCAGCAGATGGCGCAGCAGCTCGGCGGGCCGACCGATGTGCGGGTGGAGGTGAACAAGAACTCCCCGGTGGTGTGGCTGAAAACCTGGCTGCAGCCCGATATCTGGGTGCGCGTGCCGCTGACGGAAATCCACCAGGGCGATTTCTCGCCGCTGTTCCGCTATACGCTGGCGATTATGCTGCTCGCGATCGGCGGCGCCTGGCTGTTTATTCGTATTCAAAACCGCCCGCTGGTGGAGCTGGAACATGCGGCGCTGCAGGTGGGCAAGGGCATTATTCCGCCGCCGCTGCGCGAGTATGGCGCTTCCGAAGTGCGGTCGGTGACTCGCGCATTCAATCAGATGGCGTCGGGCGTCAAACAGCTGGCGGATGACCGCACTTTGCTGATGGCCGGAGTCAGCCACGACCTGCGCACGCCGTTGACGCGCATCCGCCTGGCGACGGAGATGATGAGCGCCGAAGACGGCTATCTGGCCGAGTCGATCAATAAAGACATCGAAGAGTGCAACGCCATCATCGAGCAGTTCATCGATTATCTGCGCACCGGGCAGGAAATGCCGACCGAAAGCAGCGATCTGAACGCCATTTTAGGCGAAGTGGTCGCGGCCGAGAGCGGCTATGAGCGGGTGATTGAAACCGCGCTGTCGCCGGGCGAGCTGATGATGAACGTGCATCCGCTGTCGATTAAACGGGCGGCGGTGAATATGGTGGTGAACGCGGCGCGTTACGGCAACGGCTGGATCAAGGTCAGCAGCGGCCGTGAGCTGCAGCGCGGCTGGTTCCAGGTGGAAGATGACGGCCCGGGCATCAAGCCGGACGAGTTGAAGCACCTGCTGCAGCCGTTCGTACGCGGTGACAGCGCGCGCAGCACCAGCGGCACCGGCCTGGGGCTGGCGATCGTGCAGCGTATTATCGACGCGCATGACGGCGAACTGGATATCGGCACCAGCGAGCGCGGCGGGCTATTGATCCGCGCTTATATTCCGTTGCCGATGGAGAAAAAAGAGTCGACCAACGGCCATCAAACGGCCAGGGAAACCGCCTGACCTCTGATGTGGGCCGCGCCGCTGCGGCCCCGTCAGGACTTTCTGCTCATCACGTAGTATTCCGCCGCATCCTCATGCAACCGGCGGCCGGTCGGCGCCTGCCACGGATCGATTAATTCGATGCCGCAGTGGAGGAAGTCTTTGGTATTGCGGGTGGCCAGGGCGGCGCCGTAATGCAGGCAGGTGGCGGCGATTTGGGTATCGGGCACGCTCATCGCTTTACCCAACAGCCGATTCCTTGCCGTCAATTCCGCGTATTGCATCGCGCACAGCCCATCAAACGGCAATATCTGCCCCTCGAACTTCAATTCAATGGCGTCCGCCAATTTCAGCTTGAGATCCCGCTGGCGTTTGCCGTCGGGCATGCAGGCCACGCCGCTGAACAGTTCGGCGAGGACGATGGCGCTGAGATAGAGCTCGTCATTGTCCTTTTCATTTAACCAGTTAATGACGTTGTAGTACGGGCTGGGACGCAGCGTTTCTGAAATGACGTCGGTGTCGATAATGATCATGCGTTGTCATCTTCATCATCAAAGGTGACGATGCGTGGCGGCACGGCGTCACGCGGTGGGATCTCCAGCTCAACGCCGCCGAATTCGGCGAAGTGCTGATGCATCCAGGTACCCAATCCATAGCGCGGCGGCTTTTTCACCAGCGCCTGTTTCAGGATCATGCGCGCTTCCTCTTCCATGGAATGGCCGTTTTTCGCCGCTGAGATACGCAGCAGCTCTTTGATTTCGTCGTCCAGATTTCTGACGGTGATAGTAGCCATTGAAACCTCCTTTGCTATCAATGATTGCATTGACTTATTCTCTCGTCTCCCCGGTTAAAAAGCAATCAATTGAAATAAAAAAAGGCGCGGGATCCGCGCCTTAGCTGAAGAGGTAACGTTACCGAATTACAGCTTCGGGCCGGCGCTGACCAGCGCGGCGCCCGCAGGCGTGTCGGTGTATTTGTCGAAGTTGGTGATGAAGCGCTCGGCCAGATCCTGCGCTTTTTCCTGCCACTGCTCGAGGCTGGCGTAGGTGTTGCGCGGATCGAGGATCTCCGGGTTCACGCCAGGCAGCGCGGTCGGCATCGCCAGATCGAAGATAGGCAGGGTAACGGTTTCCGCCTTGTCGATTTCACCGCTCAGGATGGCGTCGATGATGCCGCGCGTATCTTTGATCGAGATGCGTTTGCCGGTGCCGTTCCAGCCGGTGTTGACCAGGTAAGCCTGGGCGCCGGCGGCCTGCATGCGTTTCACCAGCACTTCGGCGTACTGCGTCGGGTGCAGCGACAGGAATGCGGCGCCGAAGCAGGCGGAGAAGGTTGGCGTCGGCTCGGTCACGCCGCGCTCGGTGCCGGCCAGCTTGGCGGTGAAGCCGGACAGGAAGTGGTACTGAGTCTGGTTGGCGGTCAGGCGCGATACCGGCGGCAGCACGCCGAAGGCGTCGGCGGTCAGGAAGATCACCTTGGTGGCGTGACCCGCCTTGGACACCGGCTTGACGATGTTCTGGATATGGTAGATCGGGTAAGAAACGCGGGTATTCTCGGTTTTCGAACCGTCGTTGAAGTCGATGCTGCCGTCGGCCAACACGGTGACGTTTTCCAGCAGCGCATCGCGTTTGATGGCGTGGTAGATGTCCGGCTCGGCTTCTTCAGACAGCTTGATGGTCTTGGCGTAGCAACCGCCTTCGAAGTTGAACACGCCGTCGTCGTCCCAGCCGTGCTCGTCATCGCCGATCAGCTGACGCTTAGGATCGGTGGAGAGGGTGGTCTTGCCGGTGCCGGACAGGCCGAAGAACACCGCCACGTCGCCTTTCTCGCCCACGTTGGCCGAGCAGTGCATCGAGGCGATGCCTTTCAGCGGCAGCAGGTAGTTCATCATCGAGAACATGCCTTTCTTCATTTCGCCGCCGTACCAGGTGCCGCCGATCAGCTGCATGCGCTCGGTCAGGTTGAAGGCGACGAAGTTCTCCGAGTTCAGGCCTTGCTGCTGCCAGTTCGGGTTAGTGCATTTGGCGCCGTTCATCACCACGAAGTCCGGTTCGAAGTCTGCCAGCTCTTCGTCGCTCGGGCGGATGAACATGTTTTTCACGAAGTGCGCCTGCCAGGCCACCTCGGTGATGAAACGCACTTTCAGGCGCGAGTCGGCGTTGGCGCCGCAGAAGGTATCCACCACGAACAGGCGCTTGCCGGACAGTTGCTCGGTGACCAGGTGTTTCAGATCGGCCCAGACTTCCGGGCTGAGAGGTTTGTTGTCGTTTTTGCCTTTGCCCTGATCGGCCCACCACACGGTATCGCGGGTGATGTCGTCGCGGACGATGTATTTGTCTTTCGGCGAACGGCCGGTGAAGATGCCGGTATCGACGGAGACGGCACCCAGCTTGGTGACTACCCCACGCTCAAAACCTTCCAGAGATGGGTCTGTTTCTTCCTTAAACAGCAGTTCATAGCTCGGGTTGTGAACGATTTCGCTGACGTCGTGAATGCCGTAAGCGGCCAGATCCTGAGGGGTTATACCTTTAACGCGCATGTTACTACTCCTTGGTCACAGAATTTCTGGCGGCAATTGTAGGGATCTAACGGTGCGTAACCGCGATGGGTATCAAATATTTAACGTTTTAGGCGGTATTTCGTTACGATCTGAGAGATAGCACACGGAAAAAAGCAAACGTGCAAACGGCGGGGCTTGGCGGGCGCCGGGCGCGCCCGCCGAGAGGGTGTGACTTAGTGCAACCGGTCGCTTTCGCCGGCGTTGCCCGCATACAACGCGGCAACATCAACCGGGTCAAAGACATAGTGGCTGCCGCAGTAGTCGCAGTGCATGTCGATATTGCCGTCCTGCTCCAGCATGTCCGCCACTTCGTCGGTCGGCAGCGTCAGCAGCGCGTCGGCGCAACGCTGGCGTGAACAGGTACAACGGAATTGCACGTCCTGCGGTTCATACAGAGTGACTTCTTCCTGATGATACAGACGGTACAGCACCTCGTTGGCCGGCAGGCCGAACAGCTCTTCGCTTTTGACCGTGTTGGTCAGTTGCACCAGGTGATCGAAATCATCGAGGTTGCCGTCCTGCGCCGGCAGCACCTGCAGCAGCATGCCGGCCGCCGCGGCATTGCCTTCCGCTTCGCCGGTGCGGATGAACAGGCGGGTCGGCAACTGTTCAGACTGGCGGAAGTAAGCTTCCAGGCATTCGGCCAGCGTTTCCCCTTCCAGACCGACCACGCCCTGATAGCGTTCGCCTTCCGTTGGGGAAATGGTGATGACCATGACGCCGTTGCCGATCATCTGATGCAGGGTGCTGTCGTCGGCGATAGGCGCCTGGGTGCGCGCAACGCCGCGCATCTCCTGGCGGTTGTTGCCATTGATCACCGCCAGCTTCAGCGGGCCGTCGCCTTGCAGCTGAACGGTGATGTCGCCGTCGAACTTCAGGGTTGCGGTCAGCAGACTGGTGGCGACCAGCAGCTCGCCCAGCAGTTTTTGCACCGGCGCCGGGTAGTCGTGGTTGTTCAGGATCTGCTGATAGGTTTCGCTGACGGTAACCAGCTCGCCGCGCACCGCGTAGTTTTCAAACAGGTAACGGTGCAATTGGTCATGGTTGGACATAATCTTCTCTCATTGCGGTGAGGGGTTATTCCTGCTCACCAAATTTAAATTTCATCAGGTCGCGCCGCTCCTTTTTGTCCGGACGTCGGTCCGGATGCGGCATGGTCAACGCGTTCATCTTGCGCGCCAGCGCCATTTTTTCGCGGTTGGCGATGCTGGCTTCGGTTTCCTGATACATTTGCTGCGCCTCGTTGGCGCCGCGGCGTTGGCTGGTCAGCGCCAGCACGATCACCGTACGTTCTTCGTTGCCCTGCCGCAGTTTGAGCTCGGCGTTGAGCTCGACAATCTTGCTCGGCTTGCCGCGCTGGCCGTTGTAATGCACCTTGCCGCCGTCGATCATTTCGCGCGCCAGCGCGCGGGTCTTGTAGAAGCGTGCGGCCCACAGCCACTTATCCAGTCGGACCGCGTCGTCGCGCGTCGCTTTTTCCTTCATGCTTCCCCCTTGGGCAGCGCCGGTATCAGCAGGCGGTAGTCGCGCATCGACGGATGGCGCTGGAAGCTTTTCTCCGCCGTGCTGGAGTCCGGGTTTTGCACGCCCAGGCAGTAACGAATGCCGAAAGTGCGCGCCGCGTCGAGGATCGGCTCGCCGTCGTCGACAAACAGCGTGCGCTGCGGGTTGAATCCGGTGTGCTGTTGCACTGCCTGCCACAGACGCTGATCTTCTTTCGGATAACCAAATGTGTGGGTGGAAAACAATAAATCAAGGTGCCGATCGAGGCCGGTATGCTCGATTTTCACCGCCAGGCTGTGCGGATGGGCGTTGGTCAGCAAAATGGTTTGCAGGCCGGCGTCGCGCAGCGCCCGTAAAAAAGGCTCGGTGTCTTCGCGCAGCCGGGCGCGGCTGCCCACTTCGCTGGTCATGCGGTAAATGTCCAGATCCAGCCGCTCGCTCCAGTAATCGAAGCAATACCAGTTCATGGTGTGCTGCACCGCCTGGTATTCCCGCTCGATGATGTGGCGGGCTTCGTCGAACGGAATGGCGCGCCTTTCGCTCAGCGCCTGCGGCACCAGGCTGAGCCAAAAGTGGCTGTCGAACTCCAGATCCAGCAATGTGCCGTCCATGTCCAGCAGCACGGTATCGATCTGCGGCCAATCAAACTCGGGAACCATAAAAACTCCATGGGCGGACCGACGGGCAGTCCGCAGATGAGAATAATAGCGTTAGCGTAGCATAAGCGGATGACAGGGCCGAAGCCCCGGCGTCAGGTTCAGGCCATCGGCCGCATCGACATCGGATTGAGCTGCGGGTTGAAGCAGCTGTCGTAGTAACGCTGGATATCGGCGACGCGGTGCTGATTGATGCGCCGACGCTGCACCAGCCGCCAGGCGTTATAACCCAGGCTGACCACTACGGCCAGCAACAACAGGCTGGTGCCGAGATAGCGCCACAGGGTGATCATGTCCGGTTCGCTGTGCAACGCCACGTGGCGAGTGCCGTTGGCGTCAACGCTGAGGCTGGTGATCACGCCCTGCGCCTGGAATGGGGTATGCAGCAGCAGGTTGGACTGGCGCTGCAGCTCATTCCACTGGTCGAGCGCGTTGTATTCGCTTTGCGGCGTCTGCGGCTGGGGGTGACTGACCCACTGGCGGCCTTCGTCGCTGCGGATCAGGAAACCGCCTGGCGGCGGGCTGTTGAGCGCAGCGGCGGCCAGTCGCGTCTCATTGAAGATGAACGACGAGGTGGCCACTTTGGTCAGGCTTTCCAGCGATTCGGCGCTGACCGGACGAAGCAGGACGTTGACGCCTTGCAGCGCGCCGGATTTGGCGCGTTTCACCAGGCTGCTCCAGTTTTTCGCGTTGCCCAGGTTAACCAGCGCGTTTTTCAGCCGTACGCAGTCGTTTTCCGTCTGGCACAGATCCTGTGTTTTCAGCACGATATCGGAGAAATCGTCCAGCAGGATCATGCCGGATTTCTCGATGGCGCTGGCCAGCTGCGGGTTGACCTTCTGATCGGCGCCGCTCGGATGCAGCTGACCGCTGACCGTCGCCAGCAGGGCTGTCGCTTTGTCTATGACTTCCGATTCCGGCTGCGGCAGCGGGGCGGCGGTGTTCCAATAGATGCCGGAGCAGTCGAACGGCGCAAAATTGACGGCGCCGCCGCCGTTGGCCGGCGGCGGGACATAGCACATGCCGCTGCCGCGCACTTTCAGCGTGTCGCCGATGCGCAGCGGCGTGGCCTCCAGCGCCTGTACGCTGGTCACTTCCACTTTTTGCGCGCCTTGCAGCCAGGCCATGCTGAGGGTCAACGGCAGGTTGAGCGGGATATAGATCAGCAGCAGCAGCAGAACCAGCGCCGAGCTGGCGACCAGCACCGCATTGCGGCCCCACTGCTGCAACGGGAAATTCTTCACTTCGTCATGCAGCGACAGGAAACGCCCCTGCCGCACCACCTGACGGTTGAGATAGACGTCCACATCGGTGGTTTTGCCCAGATCCTGCGTCAGGTACGGTTGCCAGTGCGGCGGATAGATCAGATCGATAATGCCGAGCGAAATATTGCTGATCTGCCCCTGGCCGGATTCGCCGAACAGGCCCCAGCGCTTTGGCGTGCCGCGCAGGCAGTGGATCTCTTTCAACTCGCGCGACGCCGGGCGGCGGAACAGGTTCCACCCTCCCCAGGCGATCATCAGCACCGCCACGAAAATCATCCAGGGGATCACCAGCACCGGGCTGATCAGGCTGAAGAACAGCAGCAGCAGCGCGGCGGAGATGATGACGGCTTCACGGATGCCGTTCGGCCGGTTCAGCGCATGCTCTTCCGGCGTTTCCTTGCGAATGTTCACCAGCTCGACATGCTCGCTCTCTTCCTTGCGGATGGAGGCGTTTTTGGTCGGCGCGGCGGTCACGACCGGCGGCTGCGGCCGGTCGTGGATATGATCTTTCAGCGAGTGCCCATTGAGCGAAATCACCAGCGGCAGCGTCTGGGTTCGGATCACTTCCACATGGTTGTCGGCGGTGATGTAGGGTTCCCAAAATGGCGGCAGATGTACCTCTTCGGCATCGAGGTAATAGCGCCATTTATTGGGATCGTCGCTGGCCAGCCCGTAACGGGTGATGGCGTGCGTCACGGGATAAACGTTATCGCTTTGCGGGGTGAGCGCCAGTTTGGCTGCGGGCAGCGTAGCGCCGCCGCCGGGCAACAGTTTGTTGCTCAGCTTGTTTTGTTGATTAAGGTAGAACTCGACCGCCGCGCGTTCTTCGTCGGTCAGCTTGCGGTGGGCGGGTTTGATAAACGGCAGCGTGCGCGCCAGCGCCGTCGGGTGGCGGGCCTTGAACCACAGGTACAGGCCGGCGGCAATCAGGCAGACAAGCACTAAGGCCAATATCAACACTATTGTGCTCATGCAATCCCCATCTCACACCCGTGAATTTCGCCAACCTGATGAAAAGCTGAATATTATACGGAGTAAACCGCCAGGAGGCACCCAGAACTAATGAGGGAACAAACAGATTTTCGCTTTGGATCTCATTCCTTCATGAAGCAAGGTCATTTTATCACTGATTCTTGCCTGCGTGATACTAGCAACCGGCCCCTGCCGTCGATATCGGCATTATCCTATTTTCATGCGCGCTGTTTGCTGAATCAGTGCAGAAAATCGCCCGCGGCTGGCGACGCTTGTTAAAAGAAAGTAAATTACTGTTCATGCGCGTTGCGGCCGAGCTTGTCCTTAACGCACAATGTGATCAAGATCGAATTTGGTCAGCGTTTGAGCGCCAACGAGCCGTGCGTTACGCCAATCATTTTTTCGGTTGCCCTGTCCGCGCCTGGGCAACCTCTTTGAGGCAATCATGGATAAACACCTGCAAAAACCTAAAATTCTGAAAGTGGAAACGGTCGCGCGTTCGCGTTTGTTCAACGTCGAGTCGGTCGATTTGGAATTCAGCAACGGTGTGCGGCGGGTGTATGAGCGCATGCGGCCTTCGGATCGCGAAGCGGTGATGATTGTGCCGGTGATTGGCGATGACCTGCTGCTGATCCGCGAATATGCGGTGGGCACTGAATCCTATGAGCTCGGCTTCCCGAAAGGGTTGATCGATCCCGGCGAGGGGGTGCTGGAGGCGGCCAACCGCGAGCTGATGGAAGAGGTGGGATTCGGCGCCAGACGCTTTGATTTCCTCAGCAAGCTGACGATGGCGCCATCCTACTTTTCCAGCAAAATGAATATCGTGCTGGCACACGATCTCTACCCGCAGAGCCTGGAGGGGGACGAACCGGAACCCCTGCCGCAGGTGCGCTGGCCGATCGCCAACATGATGGCGCTGCTGGCGGAACCGGATTTCCGTGAGGCGCGCAACGTCAGCGCGCTGTTCCTCTCCGAGGCGTTTCTGCGCGCTTCGCGCTGAGACGCTTCACGCCGCATAAAAAAAGGGCCAGATTTCTCTGGCCCTTTTCGATCAGAACAGCTCGTGGCTTTCGCCGCCCGGATCGGTCAGCGTGGTGCCGGTATCGCGCGATGGGTAGTCCGTCGGCTGCGTTCCTTCGATAAAGTACTCGGAACGGCTGCCGCCGCCACCGCCAGAGAGCTTGCCGCTGCTCTTGTCGATGGTGACGCTGATGATGCCCGGCGGCGGCGTGACTTTCTGCTCCGGAATGCCTTCCAGCGCGATCTTCATGAAGTCGTCCCACGCCGGCTGGGCGCTCTTGGCACCGCCTTCGCCGCCGGAAATCTGATCCGGGATGGCGCCGGACACCGTCGAACGGCCCAGATCGCGGCGGTGATCGTCGAAGCCGATCCACACCGACGTCACGGTATCCGGGCCATAGCCGGAGAACCAGGCGTCTTTGGAACTGTTGGTGGTACCGGTTTTACCGCCGATATCATGACGTTTCAGATCGCGCCCGGCGCGCCAGGCGGTGCCCATCCAACCCGGTTCACCGAAGATGTTGCTGTTCAGCGCGTCGTGGATCAGGAAGGCCAGCGGCGTGCTGATCACGTGCGGCGCATACTGTTGGTCGCCGTCCTGCTGCACCTGAGCCGGGGTTACCTGCTCCAGCTGCGGCATCGGCACCGTGCTGTTGCTGCCTTCCTGCGAGGTGGCGACGTTTTCGATGTTGTCATCGGACAGCACGGCCGAACGGTGAGTATCACCGTAGATCACCGGCAGGTTGCAGCTGCTGCAAACCACTTTAGGTTTGGCTTCGAACACCGTATTGCCGTTGTCGTCTTCAATTTTGGTGATGAAGTACGGATCGACCAGGTAACCGCCGTTCGCCAGCACCGCGTAACCGCGCACCAGCTGCATCGGGGTGAAGGAAGCGGAGCCCAGCGCCAGCGATTCGGTATGCACGATGTTCTGTGCCGGGAAGCCGAAGCGCTGCAGATATTCCGCCGCGTAGTCGACGCCCATCGCACGCATCGCGCGCACCATCACCACGTTCTTCGACTGCCCCAGCCCTTGACGCAGACGAATCGGGCCATCGTAGGTCGGCGGCGAGTTCTTCGGCCGCCAGTCGGTGCCGGCGCCGGCATCCCAACGGGTGATCGGCAAGTCGTTCAGGATGGTGGCCAGCGTCAGGCCTTTATCCATCGCGGCGGTATACAGGAACGGTTTGATGTTCGAGCCCACCTGACGCAGGGCCTGCGTGACGCGGTTGAACTTGCTCTGGTTGAAATCGAAGCCGCCGACCAGCGCTTTCACCGCACCGTCGTTCGGGTTGATGGAAACCAGCGCCGAGTTGACGTCCGGCACCTGCGACAGCCACCAGGCCTCGTTCACTTTACGCACCCAGACCTGCTGGCCTGGCTGCACCACGTCGGTGACGCGTTTCGGCGTTGGGCCTTGCTGAGTGTCTGAACGGTATGGCCGCGCCCAGCGCATGGTGGCCATCGGCAGGGCAATGCTGCTGCCGTCGGCCAGCATCGCCGTCGCTTCCTGCGGGTTGGCGGCGGTGATGACCGCCGGCGCCAGCGGGCCGTAGTTCGGCAGGTTTTTCAGCGAGTCGACAATCTGTTTGCGATCCCAGGCCGCTTCGCCGACTTTCCACAGCACGTTTGACGGGCCGCGATAGCCGTGGCGCATGTCATAGGCCAACACGTTATTGCGCACCGATTCCTGCGCCGCCAGCTGCAGCCGTTTGGTCACGGTGGTGTAAACCTTATAACCGTCGGTATAGGCGTTTTCACCGTAGCGCTTGATCATCTCCTGACGCACCATCTCGGAGAGATACGGGGCGGAGAAGCTGATTTCCGGCGCATGGTAGTTGGCGACCAGATCTTCAGAACGCGCCTGATCGTACTGCGCCTGCGTGATGTAGTGTTCGTCCAGCATGCGCGACAGCACTACGTTGCGACGGGCAACGGCGCGATCGTGCGAATAGAGCGGGTTGAAGGTGGACGGCGCTTTCGGCAGGCCGGCGATGGTCGCCATCTCGCTCAGGGTGAGCTGGCTGACGTCCTTGCCGAAATAGACCTGCGCGGCGGCGCCCACGCCGTAAGCGCGATAACCCAGGTAGATCTTGTTCAAATACAGCTCAAGGATTTCATCTTTGGTCAGCATCTGCTCGATGCGTACCGCCAGGAAGGCTTCCTTGATTTTACGCATCAGGGTGCGTTCCGGGCTTAAGAAGAAGTTACGCGCCAGCTGTTGGGTAATGGTGCTGGCCCCCTGGGAAGCGTGGCCGGAGACCAACGCGATGGAGGCCGCGCGGAAGATGCCGACCGGATCGACACCGTGGTGATCATAGAAGCGGCTGTCTTCGGTGGCGATAAATGCGTGCACCATCACCGGCGGAATTTGATCCAACTTCAGCGGAATGCGGCGCTTCTCGCCGTACTGGGCGATCAGTTCGCCATCGGCGCTGTAAACCTGCATCGGTATCTGCAGCCGCACGTCTTTCAGCGTTGCGACGTCGGGCAGCTGCGGCTCGACATATTTGTACAAGCCGAAAATCGAGGCTGCTCCCAGCACGATGCAACATACTGCAAGGATTAGTAAATACTTTACGAACTTCACCTGAGATTTCCCATTTCTAAGTCATTTGGGCAGTTTATAAACAACCGCGCGGTAGTATAAAGGCAAGCCTGCGACATGGATATGTTCTTTTATCATCGGATGTTATGGAGGCTTGTGAAACATGTTCCCTCAAGCATGGCAGGTGGGGCTGGATATACAAATCGACTGCGTGCGGGCGCTGGCGGTCCAACGCCGCCGCAACGGCTGGCAACTGCGTCACTGGTGGCAACAGACGCTGCCGCAGGCGGTTTTACGCGACGGCTGCCTGGCACCTTCCGAAGCCCTGATCCGGGCGCTGCGGCAATGGCGCGTCCAACTGCCGCGACATATTTCCTTACGCATTGCCCTGCCGGCGCAGCGGGTGTTGCAACAGTGCATGGCGCAGCCGGACGCGCGTCTGCGCGAGCCGGAACGCAGCGACTATATCGTTGGCCACGGCGTGAAGCAGTTCCCACTCGACGGCCAGACGCTGGTGCTCGACTATCGCGCCGCGCCGGCGGAGGGGGCGGCGCTGCTGTTGACCGCCGCGCGGCGGCAGGAGCTGCAGCAGTGGCTGCACTGTCTGCGCCAGGCGGGCCTGCATCCGCAAGCGGTCGATATTACGCCTTGCGCGCTGCGGATGATGGCGACGGCGGCGGGCGTGCCGCACACCGCGGGGCTGATGCATCGTCTCGAGCGAGAATGGCTGTGGGTGGCGCCGGCCGACGGCGCGTTCGCGTTCGGGCTGACGCCGGGCGACGATGACGCGCAGGCGCTGCGGGCGCTGCAAGCCCAGACGCCGACGGACGATGATCGACCGGTCTATGCCGGCAGCGTGCTGGCAGGAGCCTTGCCCGTCGGCTGCCTTTCCTGGTCGCCGCTCAGCGCCTTCACGCAGCTGCGTCCGCCGTTGCCCGTGCATCCCTCAGCGTTCGCGTTGGCCGGCGGTCTGGCGCTGCGCGAGGAGGACCGCTGATGTACCAGGTCAACTTTTTGCCCTGGCGGCAACGTCGCGATCGGCGGCGCGGCTGCTTCTGGCTGGGCGTGTTGCTGTTGCAGATAACGGTGCTGTTGCTGGCGCTGTTCCTCGTCGCCGGCCAACTGCGTCATCAACAGGCGCAGCGTCAGGAGCGGCTGGCGCTGTTGGAAGAAGAGCTGGCGGCAGTGACGCTGCTCGTCCGTCAGCAGCAGCTAGAGCGGGCGCAACGGGCGCGATACAGCGCCCTCGCTGAACGGCAGGCGCGCAATGCCCAACATAACCGGCGTTATTTGCAACTGCTGCAGCAACTCTCCTCCTGCCTCCCCCCACCGCTGTGGCTCACGGCGTTGGACAGCGATGCGGCGAACGGCCTGCGGCTGCGTGGATTGAGCCGTTCTCCTGCCGCCATTTCGCAGTTCGAACGGCGGCTGGCGGGGATGCCCGCGTTACCGCGGCTGCGTTTGGCGGAGGTGGCGCAACGCGACGACGGCCTGTACGCCTTTCATCTGGTGGCGCAATGGGGGCGTGATGGATAACCGTTTGCCATCTGGGCTGCGCTTCTTGCTGGGCCTGTCGGGCCGGCGATTGCTGGCCGCGCAATGGCTGGGCATCGGCACGTTGGCGTTGTTGGGTGGGGGCTGGATGCTGCAAGACGAATGGCGTCAGCGGGAAAGTGCGACAGAGCGGCAACAGCGCCTGCTGCAACAGATCGCCGTGGCGCAGCGCCAACTGGACGAGGCGCCGGTCGCCCTGATGCCGCCGACGCCGCTCGCTCCGGCCGCCACCGGCGATCTGACGAACGGGCTGCAACGTGCGGGGGGCGCCTTATTGCGCTGGCAGCGGCAGGAAAAACCGCCGCGGCAAACGCTGAGCTTGCGCATTGACTACCCCGGTTTGTTGGCGCTGCTGGAGGCGCTGCCCGCCGATTTGCGTCTCGAACAATTGAGCGTGGAGACGCCGCCGCAGGGCATGACGGCGCGGTTGGTTTTACAGGATGCCGCCGAGGAGCTGGCCGATGAGTAGAAGATCCGGCCGTTGGTGGTGGCTGCTATGGCCGTGGGCCTTATGCGCCGAACCGCGCGACCCGTTTGCGCCGCCCCCGATGCCTGCTTGCGCCCAGACAGAGACATCCCCGGCGGGCTGGCGACTGAAAGGCGTCATCGGGCAACCGACGCAGCGCTATGGCTGGGTGGTGACGCCGGCGGGGCAATGGTTGCGCCTGCGGCCGCAACAACGGGTGCTTGCCGAGCGCTGGCAGGTGACGCAGGTGCAGGCGCGCAGCCTGACGTTGAAGGCGCTGACGGCCGAACCGGAGTGCCCGACGAGCCGCGACGACATATCGCTGATGATCGACGACAAGGATGACAAATCATGAAAGGACGCGCTGGACTGGGCTTGGCGCTAGGGTGTTTGGCGCTCGGCGCTGCGCAGGCTCAGGATAAACAGATAATCTCATTGGAGTTTCAGGATGCGCCGGTCACGGTCATCCTGCAGGCCTTGGCGGATTATCGGCAGATGAACCTGATCGCCGCGCCGGGCGTGAGCGGCAACCTGACGCTGCGGTTGGAGGATGTGCCCTGGCCCCAGGCGCTGGCGCTGACCCTGCGTATGGGCAAACTGACGATGACGCGGGAGGGTAACGTGATGCTGATCTCCCCGGAGCCGGATGCGCGGGAAAAAAGACAGCTGCAAGAGGCGCTGGCGCAGCGGCAACCCTTGCACAGCCTGACGATGACCGTGCAAAACGGCGATGCGGCGGAAATTGCCGAAAGCCTCAACGCCCAACGTGGCGCGTTGCTGAGCGAGCGTGGCAGCGTGTTGGCGGATAAACGCACCAATACGCTGCTGCTGCGCGACACCGCGCCGATTGTGGCGCAGTTGAAAAAGCGGATAACGGAAATGGATGCGCCGCTGGCACAGGTGCAACTGGCGGCGCATATCGTGACCATCAACAGCGAAAGCCTGCGTGAGCTCGGCGTGCGTTGGGGATTGGCGCCCGACGACAGGCCGGCGCGGCCGCTGCGGCCGGGCAATATCGGCGTTAACCTGCCGTTGGAGCGCAGCGCGGTGAGCGCCGGTTTCCATCTGGCGCGCATCAGCGGGCGTTTGCTGAGCCTGGAGCTGACGGCGCTGGAGCAGGAAAATCAGGTGGAGATCATCGCCAGCCCGCGTCTCCTGACGGCGCATCTGCAAACCGCCAGCATCAAGCAAGGGACGGAGATCCCTTATGAAGTGTCCAGCGGCGCCAGCGGTGCGACCGCCATCGAGTTTAAAGAGGCGGTGCTGGGCATGGAGGTGACGCCGAAGGTGTTGCCGGACGGGCGCATCACGCTGACGCTGCAGATCAGCCAAAATATGCCGGGGCGCGCCATCAGCCGAGGGGCCGGAGAGGCGTTGACCATCGATAAACAGGAGATTAAGACGCAGATCACGGTGAAAAACGGCGAAACCCTGGTGCTCGGCGGCATTTTTCAACGGCATCGCGGCAAGACGGCGGACAAGGTGCCGGGACTGGGGGATGCGCCGCTGCTGGGGGGCTTGTTCCGGCAGAGCGGCGCACAACAGAAAAAACGCGAGCTGGTGATCTTTATTACGCCGACCCTGATTAAGGGATAAGCGGCGGCCTGTCGGCCGGGCGGCAAATCGCCTAAAGTTGATGAGCAGATACACTTTTTTATCCCCTTGGGGGGATCTGCGTTTGACGCTGCGGCCGATTTAGCTTACAAGGGTTACCGAATTGAGCACCGAGGTTTTTTGTTAGCGCCAAGACGCCGTTAAAAACATATGGTTTCCCTCCCGCGGCGTGGATTGCGATTTATTCGGTTGCCAAACTACCAAGAGTGTTGAGATAATTTTTCGTCTGATCTCGCACTATCGCTCATGAGGTTTCAGTTTAGGTCCCGCCGCTGATTTGATTGGCGGGGCGGGTTAACATTAACGAATTGTCTTAGTAATACCGAAAAACATGGCAGAGAAACGCAATATCTTTCTGGTTGGGCCTATGGGTGCCGGCAAAAGCACTATTGGCCGTCAGTTAGCTCAGCAACTCAATATGGAGTTCTTCGACTCCGATCAAGAAATTGAGCGACGTACCGGAGCTGACGTGGGCTGGGTATTCGACGTGGAAGGGGAAGAAGGTTTCCGCGATCGTGAAGAAAAAGTCATTAATGAACTGACGGAAAAACAAGGGATTGTGTTGGCGACCGGCGGCGGTTCGGTGAAGTCGCGCGAAACGCGCAACCGTCTGTCCGCGCGCGGCGTGGTGGTTTATCTCGAAACCACGATCGAAAAGCAGTTGGCTCGTACCCAGCGTGATAAAAAACGCCCGCTGCTGCAGGTTGATTCTCCGCCGCGTGAAGTGCTGGAAGCTTTGGCGAAAGAGCGCAATCCGTTGTATGAAGAGATTGCCGATGTCACCATTCGCACCGACGATCAGAGCGCTAAAGTGGTTGCCAACCAGATCATCAACATGCTGGAAAGCAACTGATTGCCGATTTTCGCGTTCGCCGTCGGCTAATGCGGAAAACTGATTTGTGTTCCCCGCCGTTGTGGGGAGCAACCACCGCCGTACCATACAGAGAACTAAGCGCGACATGGAGAGAATTACTGTAACGCTTGGGGAGCGCAGCTACCCGATTACCATCGCCGCCGGATTGTTTGACGATCCGGCTTCTTTTATGCCGTTAAAGGCGGGTGAACAAGCGATGTTGGTCACCAACCAGACCCTGGCGCCGCTCTATCTGGAGCGTGTCCGGCAGGTGCTGGAGCAGAGCGGCGTCGTGGTGGATCAGGTGATTCTTCCCGATGGTGAGCAGTACAAATCTCTGGCGGTGTTGGAGCAGGTGTTTTCGGCGCTGCTCGAAAAACCGCACGGGCGCGATACCACGCTGATCGCGCTCGGTGGCGGCGTTGTCGGCGATCTGACCGGCTTCGCCGCCGCGTGCTACCAACGCGGCGTGCGCTTCATTCAGGTTCCCACCACGCTGCTGTCGCAGGTGGACTCCTCCGTGGGCGGCAAGACCGCCGTCAACCACCCGCTCGGCAAAAACATGATCGGCGCTTTCTATCAACCCGCTTCGGTGGTGGTTGATCTGGATTGCCTGAAAACGCTGCCGACGCGTGAACTCTCTTCCGGCCTGGCCGAAGTCATCAAATACGGGATCATTCTCGATCGCGAGTTTTTCGTCTGGTTGGAACATAACATCGATGCGCTGATGGCGTTGGATATGCAGGCGTTGGCCTACTGTATTCGCCGCTGCTGCGAGCTGAAGGCCGAGGTGGTGGCCGCAGACGAACGCGAAAGCGGTCTGCGCGCCCTGCTGAATCTGGGCCATACTTACGGCCATGCTATCGAAGCCGAGATGGGCTACGGCGTGTGGCTGCACGGTGAGGCGGTGGCTGCGGGCATGGTGATGGCGGCGGAAACCGCGCACCGTCTCGGCCAGTTCTCCGTTGAAGACATCGAGCGCATCAAAGCGCTGCTGCTGCGCGCCGGCTTGCCGGTCTGCGGGCCGCAGGAAATGACGCCGGAATCCTACTTGCCGCACATGTTGCGCGACAAGAAAGTGCTGGCGGGGGAACTGCGTTTGGTGTTGCCGACCGCGATCGGTGCGGCGGAAGTGCGCGGCGGCGTAGGGCATGAGCTGGTGCTGGCGTCGATCGCCGCCTGCTTGCCTGAGCGGAAGCGTAATTAAATCGGACTAAGTAACAGTGGCTTAGCCGCCATTAGCATCTATATTAATACAGTGAGCAGAGCACGACGGGTGTCGCTTTGCCATCATCGGGTTAATCCGCCCGTGCCACGGTAGGTCTACGGTGGTGGGCTTTTGCCTCTAGTTGGAGGGTTTCAGATGGACGAGTTTAAACCGGAAGACGATCTCAGACCTGATAGCAGCGATCGTCGTCCTACGCGTTCGCGCAAGCCGGCCGCCGCGCCGCGCTTCGCCGTTTCGCGCCAGCATTTGATGATTGGCATCGGCATTTTGGTGCTGCTGCTGCTGATTATCGGCATCGGTTCAGCCCTGAAGGCGCCGACCAAACATGAAGCGGCGCAGGAGAGCGGCGCGCAAAACGGCGCGGCCCGCGATATCAATCTGTCCGGTTCTTCGTCGCTGACCACCGCCAATAACGGCGTGCCGGGCGGCACGACGGATACCCACGATAATAACGGCGTGAGCGCGACTCAGCCGCAGCAACCGCAGAACGTCAGCGTTCCGCCGATCTCCGGCACGCCGACCGAAGCGCAAACGCAGCCTCAGCAAGGCGGTGCGCAGCAGCGCGTCGATTTGCCGGGCAACATGGCGGATGCGCTGTCGCAGCAGCAGGGGCAGGTTGACGCCGCTACGCAGGGCATGACCGGCGCAGCGTCGACGTTGCCGACCGCACCGGCGACGGTGATGAGCGGCGCCGCAGCGCGCGAAGCGACGCGTCCTGTGCAGGGCACTGCCCCGCAACAGCATAAAACGCCGGCGAAAACCGCCGCCGCCAAACCGACCGCAACGCAGCATAAATCACCGACTACGGTGTATACGCCGCCGGCCAAGCCGTCTTCCACCGCGAAAGCGGGAGCGGTCGCCAGCAGCGGCAGTTCTGTGCAGTCTGCGCCGGGCAGCCACTATACCTTGCAACTGAGCAGCGCTTCGCGTTCCGATACGCTGAACGCCTACGCCAAACAGCAGAAGCTGCAGAATTACCTGGTGTACGCCACCAAGCGTGACGGCAAGCCGTGGTATGTGCTGGTGAGCGGCAACTATGCGTCTTCTGCTGAAGCGAAGCGCGCCATTGCTTCGTTGCCGGCCGATGTGCAGGCGAAAAAACCATGGGTTCGACCTGTACACCAAGTGCAGCAAGATCTTAAAAAATAAATCATTTAAATTTGTGCGCTGATGTGCTGTCTGAAACAGAGTACAATCCGCCGCTCTGAATTGTATAAGTAGCTAATTGACGGCATGAAGAAAAACCGCGCTTTTTTAAAATGGGCTGGTGGAAAATACCCGCTGGTAGATGAGATTCGTCGCCATCTGCCGGCGGGAGACTGCTTAATCGAGCCCTTCGTGGGTGCGGGATCCGTCTTTCTGAATACGGATTACGACGCCTACATTCTCGCCGACATCAATAGCGATCTTATCAACCTGTATAACATCGTTAAGCTGCGCACGGATGACTTCGTGCGCGATGCCCGCACGCTTTTCGCCGATGAATTCAATAACTCGGATCAGTTTTACCTGCTGCGAGAAGAGTTCAATACTAGCACCGAGCCTTACCGCCGGGCGCTGCTGTTCCTGTACCTGAACCGTCACTGCTATAACGGCCTGTGCCGCTATAACCTGCGCGGCGAGTTCAATGTGCCGTTTGGCCGGTACAAGAAACCGTACTTCCCGGAAGAAGAGCTCTACTGGTTTGCTGAAAAATCGCGCAATGCCACTTTTGTCTGCGAGCATTACCGCGATACCATGGCGAAGGCCGCAGCCGGCGCCGTGGTGTATTGCGATCCGCCTTATGCGCCGCTGTCGGCGACGGCGAATTTCACCGCTTACCACACCAACAGCTTCAGCATCGCCGATCAGCAGAGCCTGGCGCATCTGGCGCATCAGCTCTCGGTAGAGAGCCGGGTGCCGGTATTGATTTCCAATCACGATACCGAGCTGACGCGCGACTGGTACCAGCATGCTGCGCTGTATGTGGTGAAAGCGCGCCGCACGATCAGCCGCAATATTCTCGGCCGCAGCAAAGTGAACGAGCTTTTGGCGCTGTATCGCTAAGCCGGGGGCACCCCGGCGCATAACAACTCGACCCTACGTTTGGAGAAGCGGATGAAAAAGTTTTTGATTGCCCCGTCCATTCTGTCGGCAGATTTTGCCCGGTTAGGTGAAGATACCGCTAACGTGCTGGCCGCAGGCGGCGACGTGGTGCACTTCGACGTCATGGACAACCACTACGTGCCCAATCTGACCATCGGTCCGATGGTGTGCGAAGCGCTGCGCAACTACGGCATTACCGCGCCGATTGACGTACATCTGATGGTCAAGCCGGTGGATCGCATCGTGCCTGACTTCGCCAAGGCCGGCGCGTCTTATATCTCTTTCCACCCTGAAGCCTCCGAACATGTCGATCGCACCATTCAGCTGATCAAAGAGCACGGCTGTAAGGCCGGCCTGGTGTTCAACCCGGCGACCCCGCTGAGCTATCTTGATTACGTGATGGATAAAATCGACGTGATCCTGCTGATGTCGGTCAACCCGGGCTTCGGCGGCCAGTCGTTCATCCACGGCACCCTGGACAAGCTGCGCCAGGTGCGCAAGCTGATCGACGACAGCGGTCGCGATATCCGTCTCGAAGTCGACGGCGGGGTGAAGGTGGACAACATCGCCGAAATCGCCGCCGCGGGCGCCGATATGTTTGTCGCCGGTTCCGCCATCTTTGGCCAGCCGGACTACCGCAAGGTGATCGACGAAATGCGCAGCGAGCTGGCGAAGGTTTCCCATGGCTGATTTCGGCGCGATCCGCGCACTGGCCTTCGATCTTGACGGTACGCTGGTCGACAGCGCGCCGGGCCTCGCGGCCGCCATCGATATGGCGCTGGAAGAGAGGGGGCTGCCGCAAGCGGGTGAAGAGCGAGTTGGCACCTGGATCGGCAACGGCGCCGACGTGCTGGTGCAGCGCGCGCTGCGCTGGGCGGAAGCGGAAGACACGCCGGAGCAGTGCAGCCGGCTGCGTGAGCGCTTCGATCATTTCTATGCGCAGACCGTCGACAGCGGTAGCCGCCTGTTCCCGCAGGTGCAAGAGACGCTGGCCCGACTGGCCGCGCACGGCTACCCGATGGCGCTGGTGACCAACAAGCCGACGCCGTTCGTGGCGCCGCTGCTGGCATCGTTGGGGATTGGCGACTATTTCTCGCTGGTGATCGGCGGCGACGACGTGACGGAAAAGAAACCGCACCCGGCGCCGTTGTATCTGGTGCTCGGCAAGCTTGGGCTGCGCGCGCATGAACTGCTGTTCGTCGGCGATTCACGCAACGATATTCAAGCCGCGCAGGGCGCCGGTTGCCCAAGCGTCGGCTTTACCTACGGTTATAACTACGGTGAATCGATAGCCCTGAGCCACCCCGATCGGGTGTTGGAGCGCTTCGCCGATTTGTTGCCCGCTCTTGGGCTGTCATCTTTAGAGAATCAGGAAATTTAAACATGAGTAAGCCCATCGTATTTAGCGGCGCGCAGCCGTCCGGCGAACTGACCATCGGCAACTACATGGGTGCGCTGCGTCAGTGGGTGCAGATGCAGGACGACTACGACTGCATCTACTGCATCGTCGATCTGCATGCCATCACCGTGCGCCAGGACGCCGAGAAACTGCGCAAGGCCACGCTGGATACGCTGGCGCTGTACCTGGCCTGCGGCATCGATCCGGAAAAAAGCACCATCTTCGTGCAGTCGCACGTGCCTGAGCACACGCAGCTGAGCTGGGTGCTGAACTGCTACACCTATTTCGGCGAACTGAGCCGCATGACGCAGTTCAAAGACAAATCCGCGCGCTACGCGGAGAACATCAACGCCGGGCTGTTCAGCTATCCGGTGCTGATGGCGGCGGATATCCTGCTGTATCAAACCAACCAGGTGCCGGTGGGCGAAGACCAGAAGCAGCACCTGGAACTGAGCCGCGACGTGGGCCAGCGTTTCAACGCGCTGTACGGCGACGTGTTCAAAGTGCCGGAGCCGTTTATTCCTAAATCCGGCGCGCGCGTGATGTCGCTGCAGGAACCGACCAAGAAGATGTCCAAGTCGGACGATAACCGCAACAACGTGATCGGCCTGCTGGAAGATCCGAAAGCGGTGACCAAAAAGATCAAACGCGCAATGACCGACTCGGAAGAGCCGCCTGTCGTGCGTTACGACGTGGTCAACAAGGCGGGCGTCTCCAACCTGTTGGACATCCTCGCCGGCGTCACCGGCAAGAGCATCGCGCAGCTGGAAGCCGAGTTCGAAGGCCAAATGTACGGCCACCTGAAAGGCGCGGTGGCGGAAGCCGTCTCCGGCATGCTGGCTGAGCTGCAGGAGCGTTACCACCGCTTCCGCAACGACGAAGCCTACCTGCAGCAGGTGATGCGCGACGGCGCCGCCAAGGCTCGCGCACGCGCGCAGGAAACCCTGGCGAAGGTTTATCAGGCCGTCGGTTTCGTACCGCCGCAGGCGTAACGCCGGCGCAAATAAAAAAAGCGGCCTTGGGCCGCTTTTTTTACGTCGGTATCACGCCATTTGCGCCAGGCCGGCGGGCGGGGCCTCGCTGGCGAACCAATTAAGCTTGCTGCGCAGGCTGACCACGCTGCCGACGATGATCAGGCTGGGGCTGGCGGCCTGCAGGGACAAGGCGCCCAGTTGGCCAAGCTCGCCTTCGATCACCCGCTGGCGACAGGACGTGCCGTTTTCCACCAGCGCCACCGGTGTGATGGCCGGCAGTCCGTTCGCGATCAGCCGGCGCTGGATCTCCGCCGCCTGCGATAGCCCCATATAGAACACCAGCGTCTGTTGCCCGGCGGCCAGCGTCGCCCAGTCCAATCCACCGTCGGCCTTGGCGTGGCCGGTCACCAGACGCACGCTCTGCGCGTGGTCGCGGTGGGTGAGCGGGATGCCGCTGTAGGCGGAACAGCCGGAGGCGGCGGTGATGCCCGGCACCACCGAGAACGGCACGTTGGCGTCCGCCAGCGTTTCCAGCTCTTCGCCGCCGCGGCCGAAGATAAAGGGATCGCCGCCCTTCAGGCGCACCACGCGTTTGCCTTGCCGCGCTTGCAGCAGCAGGATGTGGTTGATCTGCTCCTGCGGCACGCAGTGATGGCCGGCGCGTTTGCCAACGAAGATGCGCTCGGCGTCGCGACGCACCAGCGTCATGATCGCTTCGGAGACCAGCCGGTCGTAAACCACCACGTCGGCCTGCTGGATCTGTTGCAGCCCTTTCAGCGTCAGCAGGCCGGCATCGCCCGGCCCGGCGCCCACCAGCACCACTTCACCGCGATCCTCAGGCCGTTCGCTGAACAGCTGTTCGAGCTGGCGTTCGGCCAGAGCCGCGTCGTCATTGGCCAGCGATTGCGCCAGCCGATCGTGAGCGAACAGCCGCTCCCAGAAGCGGCGGCGCGCGCCGAGGCTGCTGAAGCGCTGTTTCACCCGTTGACGCAGCGATCCGCCTAGCTGCGCCAGCTTGCCGAGGTGTTGCGGCAGCAGCGCTTCCAGCTTCTCGCGCAGCAACCGCGCCAACACCGGCGCTTTGCCGCCGGAGGACACCGCCACCACGATCGGCGAACGATCGATGATCGACGGCATGATAAAGCTGGCGCGTTTTGGGTCATCGACCACGTTGCAGAACACCCGCTGCTGGTTGGCGCACTGGTACACCCGCGCGTTGACCTCCAGCCGGTCAGTGGCGGCTATCACCAACCATTTTTCCGTCAGCAGGGCCGGGCTGAATTCGCCCTCGGCCAGCGTCAACAGGCCTTCTACCGCCCACTGGTGGAACTGCGGGCTGAAGGCCAGGGCGTTGACGGTCAGCGCCGCGCCGGCGTCCAGCAGCAGGCGCGCCTTGCGTTCGGCGATTTCGCCGCCGCCGACCAGCAGGCAGGCTTTGTGTTGCAGTTGGCAGAAAATCGGCAGGTAGTCCATCGGCATTCCTCGGGGTTATCGGCGTGGGGGCGGGATGCGCCCCCGAAAGGTTATGCCGCGACTTGCACGATGCCGTCGACCACCCGGCTGGTGAAGCTGGCGACGGAGCGGCTGTCATCTTCCAGGCAGTGGCCATCGTACAGGCGGAAACGCTGTTTCTTCAGCGGGCTGGCGACCCACAACTCCCCCTGATGCTCGGCGATCAGCCCGCGCGACAGCACGCTGGCCTGGGCGAACGGGTCGATATTGCTGATGGCGAACACCTGTTCGTCGGCATAGGGGCGGAACACCGCCACCTGCCGATCGCCGATCAGGGCGCACACGCCGGTGCCGGGCAGGATGTCGGCGATGGGGCAAACGGTAATCCACTGGCTCATGCTTGGCTCTCCTCGGTGTCGATCAGGGTGACGGCAATGCGCTCGTCAGGGCGCGCCGGGCGGTGTTGGTCACGTTCGGCCACCACCTGCACGTTCGGATCGCGCAGCGGGCTGTTGATGAAGTGGGCGAAGCGCAGCTGTGTTTCCGGGCGCTCGACGGTTTCTTTCCACTCGCAGATCACCGCCTCGCGCAGGCGGGCGATATCCGCTTCCAACTGCTCGTTGATGCCGAGCTTGTCGTCGACGATCACCTTGCGCAGGTAATCGATGCCGCCTTCCAGGCTCTCCAGCCATACCGAGGTGCGCTGCAGCTTATCGGCGGTGCGGATATAGAACATCATGAAACGGTCAAGGTAGCGCACCAGGGTCTCGCTATCGAGATCGGCGGCCAGCAGGTCGGCGTGGCGCGGTTTCATGCCGCCGTTGCCGCAAACATACAGGTTCCAGCCGTTTTCGGTGGCGATGATGCCGACGTCCTTGCCCTGCGCTTCGGCGCATTCCCGGGTACAGCCCGAGACGCCGAATTTCATTTTGTGCGGGGTGCGGATGCCTTTGTAGCGATGTTCCAGCGTGACGCCGAAACCGACGCTGTCGCCGACGCCATAGCGGCACCAGGTGCTGCCGACGCAGGTTTTCGCCATGCGCAGCGCCTTGGCGTATGCGTGCCCGGTTTCAAAGCCGGCGGCGAGCAGCTTGCGCCAGATGGCCGGCAGGTCGTCTTTCTGCGCGCCGAACATGCCGATGCGCTGCGAGCCGGTCATTTTGGTGTAAAGGTTGTACTCTTTGGCGATCTGTCCGATGGCCAGCAGGCCGTCCGGAGTGATTTCGCCGCCGGCGGAGCGCGGTATCACCGAGTAAGTGCCGTCTTTCTGGATATTGCCGAGGAAGTTGTCGTTGGTATCCTGCAACGGCGTGTGCTGCGGTTTGAGGATGTATTCGTTCCAGCACGAGGCCAGCAGCGAGCCGACGGTCGGTTTGCAGACTTCGCAGCCGTAGCCTTTGCCGTATTTGGCCAATAACGCCTCGAACGACTTGATGCCTTCGACGCGGATCAGGTGGAACAGCTCCTGGCGTGAATAGGCGAAGTGTTCGCACAGGTGGTGGTTGACCTCGATGCCTTGCTTGCTCAGCTCGGCGTTCAACACCTGGGTGAGCAGCGGGATGCAGCCGCCGCAGCCGGTGCCGGCCTTGGTTTCGGCTTTCAGCGCCGCCACGGTGTGACAGCCTTGGTTGACTGCCCGGATGATGTCGCCTTTGCTGACGTCGAAGCAGGAGCAAATCTGCGCGCTTTCCGGCAGCGAATCCACGCCGATGGCCGGCTTGCTGCCCGCATGGGCCGGCAGGATCAGGCCGTCCGGGTTTTCCGGCAGCGCGATGCCGTTCAGCGCCAGCTGCAGCAGGTTGCCGTAATCGCTGGTATCGCCGACCAACACTGCGCCGAGCAGGGTTTTGTTGTCGGCGCTGACCACGATGCGTTTGTAGACCTCTTTGCTCTCATCCAGATAAACGTAGCTGCGGGCGCCCTCGGTGCGGCCGTGGGCATCGCCGATGCCGCCGACGTCTACGCCCAGCAGTTTCAGTTTGGCGCTCATATCGGCACCCTGGAAGCCGTTTTCGCGGCCCAGCAGGTGATCGGCGGCCACCTGCGCCATTTTGTAACCCGGCGCCACCAGGCCGAAGGTGCGATCGCGCCAGGCGGCGCACTCACCGATGGCGTACACGTCCGGATCCGATGTCTGGCAGCAGTCGTTGATGGCGATGCCGCCGCGGCGGCCGATCTCCAGTCCGCATTGACGCGCCAGCTTGTCCTGGGCGCGGATGCCGGTGGAGAAAACGATGAAATCCACTTCCAGCAGGCTGCCGTCGGCGAAATGCAGGGTTTTGCGCGCCGTGCCGCCGCCGTTGACGATCTCCTGGGTGTTTTTCCCGGTGTGTACTTTGACGCCCATGCGCTCGATCTTGCGGCGCAGCTGGTCACCGCCCATCGGGTCGAGCTGTTCGGCCATCAGCACTGGAGCGAATTCGATCACGTGCGTTTCCACCCCCAGGCTTTTCAGCGCGCCGGCGGCTTCCAGCCCCAACAGCCCGCCGCCGACCACCGCGCCGCGTTTGCTGCGGCGCGCGCAGGCTTCAATGGCGTTCAGGTCTTCGATGGTGCGGTAAACGAAGCAGTCCTGGCTATCCGAGCCTTTAATCGGCGGGATCCACGGATAGGAGCCGGTGGCCATGATCAGCTTGTCGTAATAGACGGTGCGTCCGGTATTGGAGTGGATGACTTTCTCGTCGCGATTGATGGTGATGGCGCGTTCGCCGATCAGCACCTTCACGCCGTGCTTTTCGTAAAAGCCTTCGCGCACCAGCGACAGCTCTTCGGCGGTATGGTGCGAGAAATAGGAAGAGAGATGCACGCGATCGTAAGCGATGCGCGGCTCTTCGCAAAATACGGTGATGTCGAATAGGTCTTTGTCTGCTTTATCCAACAGATCTTCGATGAACCGGTGGCCGACCATGCCATTGCCGATCACGGCAAGTTTGACTCTGCTCATTATTGCCTCAAAATTCGGGTTTCCTAGGCTTACCTTATCCCTCCCGAGGGGCAATTTATTGATGCAAATCAATCGCGCCTTTATATACCCACAACGTGGTATATGAATGATTTTCCACGTTTTTTGATAAGTTGCGGATTTTATTCACCTTTAGCTGAAGCGAGTCAGGTCGCGCACCAACTACCCCGCTGGGAGTAGACGCGCAGGCCGGCATGCAACGGCGACTTTGTCAGCGCGATCCGCTGTCAGTATGATGAAGAAAACCAGCGCAACGGCAGAGGTGAAGGGTGGTGAAACGTCCATTGAAGTTTATCGACAACCTGCGTTTAAGCGGGCATGAAGGATTGTGGCAACTGGCGATAGAACAGGGGCGCATTGCGCATCTGGTGCCGCAGCCGGAAGGGCAGGAGTGGCGCAGCGACGTGCTGGATGCGCAGGGCGGGCTGGCGCTGCCGGCATTCGTCGAACCCCATATTCATCTGGATACCACGCAAACCGCCGGCCAGCCGGCCTGGAACCAGTCCGGCACGCTGTTTGAGGGGATCGAGCGCTGGGCAGAACGCAAAGCCTTGTTGACCCATGAAGACGTCAAGCAACGCGCCTGGCAAACGCTCAAGTGGCAGATCGCCAACGGCGTGCAGTATGTGCGCACCCACGTCGACGTTTCCGATCCCACGCTGACCGCGCTGCGCGCCATGCTGGAAGTTAAGCAGGAGGTGGCGCCCTGGGTAACGCTGCAGATCGTCGCCTTCCCGCAGGAGGGGATCCTTTCCTATCCCAACGGCGAAGCATTGCTGGAAGAAGCGCTGCGGCTGGGAGCCGACGTGGTGGGCGCCATTCCGCATTTCGAGTTCACCCGCGAGTACGGCGTGGAGTCGCTGCACAAGGCATTCGCGCTGGCGCAAAAATACGATCGGCTGGTGGACGTGCACTGCGATGAAATTGACGATGAGCAATCGCGTTTCGTCGAGACCGTGGCGGCGCTGGCGCTGAAGCTGGAGATGGGGGAGAAAGTCACCGCCAGCCACACCACGGCGATGCACTCTTACAACGGCGCTTACGCCTCGCGGCTGTTCCGCCTGCTGAAAATGTCCGGCATCAACTTCGTCGCCAACCCGCTGGTGAACATTCACCTGCAGGGGCGTTTCGACAGCTACCCAAAACGGCGCGGCGTGACGCGGGTGAAGGAGATGCTGGAAGCGGAGATCAACGTCTGCTTCGGCCACGACGATGTGTTCGATCCCTGGTATCCGCTCGGCACCGCCAACATGCTGCAGGTGCTGCATATGGGGCTGCACGTGTGCCAGCTGATGGGCTATGGCCAAATCGACGACGGGCTGAAGCTGATCACCAGCCACAGCGCGCGCACTCTTAACCTGAGCGACTACGGCCTGGCGGCCGGCAACAGCGCCAACCTGGTGATCCTGCCGGCGGAAAGCGGTTTCGACGCGGTGCGCCGCCAGACGCCGGTGCGTTATTCGATTCGCCAGGGCGCGGTGATCGCCGAAACGCGGCCGGCGGAAACCACGCTGTATCTGCAGCAGGATGAGACGGTGGATTTTCGGCGCTAAGGCGCAAAAAAAGGGCGCCTTGCGGGCGCCCTTGATGTATTTGATGCGAAGAAATCAGTGCGTTACGTGACCGTGGCTGCGGTGCTTGGTCACGAAGCCCAGCAGCAGACACATCACGAACACCGCCAGGTACAGGCCGTTGGCGGTGGTCAGCGCCGCGTGCGCCCCGCCTTTCGCCACGATCGGGCCGGTGACCACGAAGGTCAGCATGGTGCCGATGGTGCCGCAGGTCAGGATAAAGTTGACCAGCTTCGGCGAGGAGACCTTGGTCTGCAGCGAGCCGAGGGTGATCAGCGTGGTGTAGATGGCGCTGGAAACGAAGCCCAGGGCCATGATGTAGTAGCCCAGGTGCTCCGGATTGTCGGTGCTGACGAACAGGTACATCGCGCCGGTGGCCAGCGCGGCCAGCACGGTAACGATGCGCTGCAGATCGAAGAAGCGCAGGATGAAGCTGAACACCCACATGCCGACCATGTATGAGGTCCAGAAGTCGCTCACCAGCTTACCGGCCTGGCCGATGTCCATGTTGAACGACTTGGTGGCGTACTCAGGCACCCACTGAATGAAGCCCAGCTGGCCAAGGATGTAGCACAGCGCGGCGATCGAGAGGAACAGCACGCCGATGCCCCATTTTTCTTTCTCGACCGGTTGACCGGCGTCGGCGCCTTTCTTGCCCAGCACCGGGAAGTCGGAGCACAGGGTCAGCACGAAGATCCCCACGTACAGCAGGCCGATGCAGGCATAAACCCAGTACCAGCCGATATGGCGAGCCAGCAGCATGGCGGCGACGATTGGGAAAATCATCCCGGCCATGCTGAAGAAGGAATCGGTGAACAACAGGCGTGAACCGCGCTGGCGGCCGGCATACATGTGGGTGATCAGGAAGGTGCCGATCGACATGGTGATGCCGCTAACCACGCCAAGGATAAACATGCACAGCGAGAACATGGTCAGGCTCTTGCCGAGCATCAGCCCTGCCACCGCCAGCACCATCAGGACAAAGCCGAAGATCAGCTGACGCTTCAGCGGGATGATTTCCATCAGCCAGGCATTGAGGAAGATCGAAATCAAAATGCCGGCGTTGAGGAAAGTAAAGGTGTTACTCATGCTGGAAACCGGCAGATTAAAGTACTCTGCAATGTTTCCCATCACCATCCCTGTGACGATCACTAAAGCACCGGTCAGCGCGTACGAAAAGAAGCTGATCCAGGTAAGCCGTATGCGGTTACTGTCATTCATTATATAGGCCTGAATATGTCTGTTAGAGGTTTTAAAACTGGCATAAGGCCGCTGGCTTTTCCTGGCAAACGCAGAAAAAGTCCCGTTCAGGCCACCAGGGGGCGGATCCTAGCACAGACAACGGGATTTTTTGTGATGGCTGTCGATTTTTTGATGCAACCCATGAAGGGATGATACGCATTATTGTGATCTATTTGCGTACCGTCACAATGGAATCACGGTTGATGATCGTTGGCTCAAAACGGTGCGTCGGGGTGGCGGGATCGATCAACCTGCGCGCCGCGTATTGCGCCATCTCGCTGATGGGAAAGTGTACGCTGCTCAACGCCGGACGGACGAAGGGCGCCCGTTCGCCGCTGTCGTAGCAGATCAAGGAGATATCCTGCGGCACCCGCAGGCGGTGCTCGTTGATCGCCAGCAGGGCGCCGATCGCCATCTCTTCGTTGCAGCAGTAGATGGCGCTGGGCGGCGCGGCCTGCCGCAACAGGCGATCGGCGCAGCGGTAACCGCTTTCCAGATCGTAAACGCCCTCCAGACAGGCCACCGGCTCGATATTCGCCGCCTGCATCGCTTCTTCAAACCCTTGCAGCCGCAGGCGGCTCGACGGCCGCTCGCGCGGCCCGCTGATGCAGGCGATGCGCCGGTGGCCGGCGTCGAGCAGTTGCTGGGTCGCCATGCGGCTGGCGAGCGGATGATCGAAGGTGACGCAGCGGTCTTCCAGCCCCGGCACCAGACGATCGAGCAACACGAAATGACGTTGCTCCGCCGCCAGCTGGCGCAGCCGATCGTCGCTGAGAAAACGCACGTGCAGGATCACGCCGTCGCAGCGCAGGCTGAACAGCCGCTGCACCGCCTGCCATTCGTTTTCGGCGCTGTTGCGGCCCTGGGTCACCAGCAGCTGCTTGCCGTGGGATTCGGCCTCGGTTTGCACGAAGTCCATCAGCGCGCCGAAGAAGCCGCCGCGATACGACGTGGTGACCAACCCGAGGGTATTGCTATGGCTGGAGGCGAGCGCGCGGGCCGCCGGGTTGGGGGTGTAACCGAGCTGGGCGACGGCGCGCTCAACCTTCTCGCGGGTCGGCGCTTTGACGTTGCTGTCGCCGTTCACTACCCGCGATACGGTGGCGCGCGATACGCCCGCCAGCGCCGCGACATCTTCCAGTGTCACCATCGTCCAACTCCTGATTACGGCTAAAAAAATGGGTTCGGCGCGCCGAACCCCTGTCATACCGCGCGCAGGCGCTTACCTGAACTGCGGCAAATACGGCGCGTTTATCGTCAACACCTCGTCCAGCAACGGCTGCGCCAGATTGGCGTTGCCCACCAGCGGGTTGGCGATCAGCGCCAGCAAGCCGCTGCGGCGATCGCCGTGCACCGCGGCCTCGATGGTCAGGCGTTCGTAGGCTTTCACCTGCTGCGTCAGCGCCTGCATCGGTTCCGACAGCGGGCCGAAGGTCAGCGGATGCGCGCCCTGAGCATCGACGATACAGTTGATTTCTATCACAGCATCGTCCGGCAGGCCATGGATTGCGCCGCGGTTTGCGGTGTTGACCACTAATTGCGTGCCGAGATTATTATGGATAGCACGGATCAGCTCCAGCGCAACTTCGGAATAGAAAGAACCGCCGCGGAAGCTGAGCTGCTCCGGCTTACTGTTCAACTGCGGATCGGCATACAGCTCGAACAGCTCTTTTTCTACCTGCATCACCTGCTCGGCGCGGGTGCCGCGCTCGCCGGCGGCGGCCATCTCTTCCGCCAGCATCTCGCGGGTCTGGTAAAAATAGCGGTGGTACGGGCAGGGGATGGCGCCGAGCGCGCGCAGGAAGTCCGGCTGCCAGGGCTCTTCCTTGATGTTGTTCATGGTCAGCGCCGCGCCGTCGCACAGCATGTCGATCACGTTGCCGGTGACGTCGCGCCCCTGCTGCGTGACCTGATGCACCCAGACCATGTGGTTCAAACCGGCGAACCGCAGCTGCACGTCGGCGTAAGGCGCCTGCAGCATGTTGGCGATCATGTGATGCATGCTGATCGGTACGTTGCACAGGCCGATGATCTTCGCTTTGGTAAAGCGGGACACCGCCTCGGTGACGATGCCGGCCGGGTTGGTGAAGTTGATGATCCAGGCGTCCGGCGCCAGCTTTTCCACCCGACGGGCGATATCCAGCATTACCGGAATGGTGCGCAGCGCCTTGGCGAAGCCGCCGACGCCGGTGGTCTCCTGGCCGAGCAGCTGATATTTGAGGCCCAGTCGTTCGTCGGCGGCGCGCGCCGGCAGTTGCCCGACGCGGAACTGGGTCAGCACGAAAGCGGCGCCGCAAATCGCTTCGTCCAGCGCGAAGTGCACGCTGACCTTCACCTGTTCCAGCCCGTGGCGCGCCAGCATGCGGCGGGTCAGGGCGGCGATGGTTTCCACTTTTTGGCGGCCTGGCTCGACGTCCACCAGCGCCAGTTCGGTGACCGGCAGCTCATCGATGCGTTGGATCAGCCCATCGACCAGTTCGGGAGTGTAGCTGCTGCCACCGCCAATCACCGCGATTTTGAGCGTGCTCATGAGCGGCCCTCCGTTTGCGACTGACGGCGATAGAGCTCGATCATGTCGTCGGCCAGATCCTGGATCACCATGGCGTTCATCAGATGATCCTGCGCATGTACCGTGATCAGGTTGATCGCCAGCTTGCCGCAGCCTTCGTCCAGGCCGATCAGCTCGGTCTGGATCAGGTGCGCCTTCTTCACCCACTCTTTGGATTCGACCATGTGTTTGGCCGCGGCGGCGAAGTCACCGGCGCGCGCTTGCCGCAACGCCATCAACGCATTACTGCGCGCGCTGCCGGAGAACACCAGCAGTTCCATGATGGTGCTTTCAAACTCGGGGCTGACTTCAGTCATCAATTCACTCACGTCATTTCTCCAGGGGTTGCGCGGCGACGCCGCCGTGGGATACCTCAGTATCCGTTCTTTTTATAATGAGAGCGCTCTCATTTATATAGGGTAACGGCAACGGGTGTGCAAACTGGGAGGTAGATCGCAAAAAACGCCCCGGGGAGGCGCTGGGCAAAAAATGCGTGACGCGGTTGGCAAAAAAGCCTTCTGCGCCCATACTTTCCGCAGCAAAATTCAGGGCCACCTAGGATATGTCCCGTAATTGGGTAAATATAGGTAAATGGCTGGCACTTGCCGATACAGCTCTTTAGAATCAAAGCGCTTTTCCGTTGTTTGTCTCTCAGAGAAAGGACCCGTTAATGTTCAAACGTACTTTAGTGACCTTCGTCGCGCTGTGTTCCCTGACAGCGATGGCGCCAGCGGCGCTCGCCGCCGGTGAAACCCATGTCATGCTGACCACCTCGGCAGGGAATATCGAGTTGGCGCTCGACAGTCAGAAGGCACCGGTTTCCACCCAGAATTTCGTCGATTACGTGAACAGCGGGTACTACAACAACACCATTTTCCACCGCGTGATCCCTGGCTTTATGATTCAGGGCGGCGGTTTCACCGCTGACATGCAGCAGAAATCCACCAAGGCGCCAATCAAGAACGAAGCCGACAACGGCTTGCGCAACCTGCGCGGCACCATTTCGATGGCGCGCACCGCCGACAAGGACAGCGCCACCAGCCAGTTCTTCCTGAACGTGGCCGATAACGCCTTCCTGGATCACGGCCAGCGTGACTTCGGCTACGCCGTGTTCGGCAAAGTGGTGAAAGGCATGGACGTCGTGGACAAGATCGCTCAGGTGCCGACCGGCAACGTCGGCCCTTACCAGAATGTGCCGACCAAACCGGTGGTGATTCTGTCGGCCAAGGTGCTGCCGTAAGTTTTTTGGCCGATCCCGCCGGGGTCGGCCGTCCTTCCTCACGAAGCCTTGCCTTCATCACTGTTTTCTCCCGCGCCCCATGCTCTAATCGGCAGACAATAATCAGACCGGAAATCCGGCGTTCGCCCTTTGTTGTCTCTGGATGAGTTGCTGCCATGTATGAATTTAACCAGGTGCTGTTGCTGTTGCAGCAGATGTGCGTCTATCTCGTCATCGCCTATCTGCTGAGCAAAACCCCGCTGTTTATCCCGCTGATGCAGGTGACCATTCGCCTGCCGCACAAGCTGCTGTGTTACGTGATCTTCTCGGTGTTCTGCATCATGGGCACCTATTTCGGGTTGCACATTCAGGATTCGATCGCCAATACCCGCGCGATAGGCGCGGTCCTGGGCGGCTTGCTGGGCGGGCCGTCGGTAGGCTTTCTGGTCGGGCTGACCGGCGGGCTGCACCGGTATACGCTCGGCGGCATGACCGACGTGGCCTGCGCGATCTCCACGGTGTCGGAAGGCTTGGTCGGCGGCATCGTACACAGCATCGCCATGCGCCGCGGGCGCATCGAACTGCTGTTCAATCCGCTGTTCGTCGGCGGCGTGGCGCTGGTGGCGGAAGTGTTGCAGATGGCGATCATTCTGGCGGTGGCGCGCCCTTACAACGAGGCGTTGCAGCTGGTGGAACACATCGCGCTGCCGATGATGATCGCCAATACCGTCGGCGCGGCGATGTTTATGCAAATCCTGCTGGATCGGCGCGCGATGTTCGAGAAATACACCAGCGCTTTCTCTTCCAAGGCGCTGAAAATCGCCGAGCGTACCGAGGGTATCCTGCGGCAGGGCTTCGATCAGGAAAACAGCATGAAGGTCGCCCGGGTGATTTATCAGGAACTGGGCATCGGCGCGGTGGCGATCACCGATCGCGACAAGCTGTTGGCGTTTATCGGCATCGGCGACGATCACCACCTGCCGGGGACGCCGATCGCCTCGGTGCATTCGCATCGCGCCATCGACAACAACGAGGTGGTGTACGCCGACGGCAACCAGCTCTCTTACTGCTGCTCGATCAATCCGGCCTGCAAGCTGGGATCGACGCTGGTGATCCCGCTGCGCGGCGAAAACCAGCGGGTCATCGGCACCATCAAGCTGTACGAACCGAAAAGCCAGCTGTTCAGCACCATCAACCGCACGCTGGGCGAAGGCATCGCCAGCCTGCTGTCGGCGCAGATCATGGCCGGACAGTACGAGCGCCACAAGCAGCTGTTGGCGCAGTCGGAGATCAAGCTGTTGCATGCGCAGGTCAACCCGCATTTCCTGTTCAATGCGTTGAATACGCTGGTGGCGGTGATCCGCCGTGATGGCGAGCGCGCCTGCGAGTTGGTGCAGTCCCTTTCGACCTTCTTTCGCAAAAACCTCAAGCGCTCGGATGATGAAGTCAGCCTGGCGGACGAGATAGAACATGTGAACGCCTACCTGCAGATCGAGAAAGCGCGTTTCGCCGATCGGCTGGAGATTGCGGTATCGCTGCCCGAGGCGCTGCTGGCGGCGCGGCTGCCGGCGTTTTCGCTGCAGCCGATCGTCGAGAACGCCATCAAGCACGGCACCTCGCATCTGTTGGGCGTGGGCCGCATCGAAATCGGCGCCTGCTGCGAAGGCGATCATCTGCTGCTGCAGGTGACGGACAACGCCGGGCTGTTCCAGCCGAAACCGAACTGCAGCGGGCTGGGTATGAATCTGGTGGATAAACGCATTCGCGTGCGCTACGGCGAAGGCTATGGTGTGCAGGTGGATTGCCGGCCGGACGCCTATACCCGCATTACGCTCAATGTTCCCATGGAGAGGGCCGCCTGATGTTAAACGCACTGATTGTTGACGATGAGCCTTCCGCGCGCGACAACCTGCGCCATCTGCTGGAGGCCGAAGCGGGGATCACGATCATCGGCGAATGCGCCAACGCCATCGAAGCCATCAGCCAGATCCACCGGCTGCAGCCGGATGTGGTGTTTCTCGATATTCAAATGCCGCGCATCAGCGGGCTGGAAATGGTCGGCATGCTGGATCCCAATCGGATGCCGCACATCGTGTTTCTGACCGCCTACGACGAATACGCGGTGCAGGCGTTCGAGGAGCACGCCTTCGACTATCTGCTGAAGCCGGCGGAGCCGAAGCGGCTGAGCAAGACGCTGCAACGCCTGCGGCAGCGCAGTGCGCCGCAGGACGTGACGGCGCTGGATGAGAGCGCCGGCTACCTGAAATACATTCCCTGCACCGGCCACAGCCGCATCTATCTGCTGCGGTTCGACGAGGTGTTGGCGATCCGTTCCAAACTGAGCGGGGTATTCGTGGTGCGCAGCGACGGCATGGAGTGTTTCACCGAATTGACGCTGCGCACGCTGGAAAGCCGTACGCCGCTGGTGCGCTGCCATCGGCAGTATTTGGTCAACCTGGAGCAGGTGCGCGAGATCCGCTTCGAAGAAGGCGGCGCGGCGGAGATGATCATGTCCGCCGGCGATCCGGTGCCGGTCAGCCGGCGCTATTTGAAAGCGCTGAAGGAGCAACTGGGGCTGCGGGGGTGACTATACGGGTGGCCACCGGCGGCGGGTATGCACGATGGCCAAGATGATGACGCGCTGAGCCGCCCATTCATAGACCAGCAGATAGGACGAAGAGATGACCAACTCGCGCGTGCCGGCTATCCGACCCGTTTTTCCGCTGGCGGGATGATGTACGAGGCGTGCCGCCGCGTCAGCGATTTTTACATCATTTTCTGCGGCGGCGGCCGGGTTTTTAAGTTCCAACCATTCATAAATCGCCAGACGATCGGCGATGGCGAGTTCCGTCCATATCAGTTTCACAAAAGTCCTTTTGTGGTTTATCGCGTTGATTTAGCTCTGCGTTCGGCGAAATAAGCGGCGACCTCTTCATCGTCGGCGAACTTGCCTTCACGCAACGCCTTGCGGCTCACCTCGACTTTTTCCCTCAGCCACTGGTCGTATTCTTCCTGCTGAGCCTGGCGGCTGACAAACTCGCGCATGAAATCGCGCAGCAGTTGTGAAGCCGTGCGGTCGGCGGCCTTTGCTGCGCTGGCAAAAGCGGTTTTTAACTCTTCATCCACGCGGATTACCACGGTAGATTCAGGCATGGTATTTACCTCGTATATACAGCGTAATATTCACTATAACACCGCCGCTTTATTGTTCAAGCAAGGACGGTCGGAGGCTCTGGCGTTAAGCGCAATCTGAATTCATCAGGCTCCGACGGCGCCCTTTTTGTTTGTCCTTGACGGGGTTACGCGGCGCTTATAGCTTTATTGCATCAACAGGCGCGTTTCGCGCCGCGTCAGCGTCAAAGGAACAGAAAATGAGTGAACCACGGATTATCGCCAAGGCGATGAAAGACGGAAAACCGGAACAGGATCTGGTGATTTTGCCGGCGTTGGCCAACCGCCACGGGTTGATTACCGGGGCAACCGGCACCGGCAAGACGGTGACGCTGCAAAAAATGGCCGAACAGTTCTCGCGCATCGGCGTGCCGGTGTTCCTGTCGGACGTGAAGGGCGATCTGTCCGGCATCGGCGCCGAGGGCGTGCCTTCCGAGAAGCTGCAGGCGCGCCTGGCGGCGATCGGCGTCACCGACTGGCAGCCGCAGGCCTGCACCATTATCCCGTGGGATATTTACGGCGAAAAGGGGCATCCGATCCGCGCCACGATTTCCGATCTCGGGCCGCTGCTGCTGGGGCGCCTGTTGGATCTGAACGAGGTGCAAAGCGGCGTGCTGCAGCTGGTGTTCAAAATCGCCGATGATAATGCGCTGCTGCTGTTGGACATGAAAGACCTGCGCGCCATGGTGCAGTTCGTCGGCGATAACGCCAAACAATTCCAGACTCAGTACGGCAACATCTCTGCCGCGTCGATCGGCGCCATCCAGCGCGGGTTGCTGACGCTGGAAGAGCAGGGCGCCAACCAGTTCTTCGGCGAGCCGATGCTGGACATCAACGATCTGATGAAAACCGACGCCAACGGTCATGGCGTGATCAACCTGCTGGCGGCGGACAAGCTGATCAATCAGCCGAAGCTGTATTCAGTGTTCCTGCTGTGGCTGCTGGCCGAGCTGTTTGAACATCTGCCGGAAGTGGGCGACCCTGAACAGCCGAAGCTGGTGTTCTTCTTCGATGAAGCGCACCTGCTGTTCAACGACGCGCCGGCGGCGCTGTTGACCAAGATCGAACAGGTGGTGCGCCTGATCCGCTCCAAAGGCGTCGGCATTTACTTCGTCACCCAGAACCCGCTGGATATCCCGGACAGCGTGCTGGGCCAGTTGGGCAACCGCGTACAGCATGCGCTGCGCGCCTTCACGCCGCGCGATCAGAAGGCGGTGAAAACGGCGGCGCAAACCCTGCGCGCCAATCCGGCCTTCGATGCCGAAACGGCGATCACCGAGCTGGGCGTGGGCGAAGCGCTAGTGTCATTCCTCGACGAGAAGGGCCGGCCGAACGTGGTGGAGCGGGCGATGGTCATCGCGCCGGAATCCAAAATGGGCATGCTCGGCGCGGAAGGGCTGAACAGCGCGATCAACAAGTCGCCGCTGTATGGCCGCTATGAAGACATGATTGACCGCGAGTCCGCCTACGAGAAGCTGTCGTCGGGCGGCTTCGCCACCGTCGGCACTGCGCAGCAGGGGCAACAACCGCAGGCGCAAGCGCAGCAACAGACGGGCGGCGGCCTGATGGACGGATTGAACGAGCTGCTGTTCGGTTCCACCGGCCCGCGCGGCGGCAAACGCGACGGCATCGTCCAGACCGCCGCCAAGAGCATGGCGCGCGATCTCGGCCGGCAGATCCTGCGCGGCGTACTGGGCTCGATCACCGGCGGCCGTAAAAAGTAAGCGGAAATTATCGTCGGCAGCGGCGGGTTAAATCAGTAAACTATGGCGGCGTTTTTCTCTGCCGGACCTAACATGCTGCTGCTGATCGATAACTACGACTCCTTTACCTATAACCTTTACCAGTACTTCTGCGAGTTGGGCGCCGAGGTGGTGGTGAAGCGCAATGATGAGCTGCAGCTGGCCGATATCGAGCGGCTGGCGCCGCAGCATCTGGTGATTTCCCCCGGCCCTTGTACCCCGAACGAAGCGGGCATCTCGCTGGCCGCCATTCGTCATTTCGCCGGCAAGCTGCCGATCCTCGGCGTGTGCCTGGGGCACCAGGCGCTGGGGCAGGCGTTCGGCGCCGAGGTGGTGCGCGCCCGCGCGGTGATGCACGGCAAAACCTCGGCGATTCGCCATCTGGGCGTCGGCGTGTTCCGTGGCCTGAGCGATCCCCTGACCGTGACGCGTTACCATTCGCTGGTGCTGAAAGCCGATACGCTGCCGGATTGCTTTGAAGTGACCGCCTGGAGCGAACGCGACGGCGTGCGCGACGAGATCATGGGCATCCGCCACCGCACGCTGGCGCTGGAAGGGGTGCAGTTCCACCCGGAAAGCGTGCTCAGCGAGCAGGGTCATCAGCTGTTGGACAATTTTCTCAGGCGTTAATCCCTTCGCATTTTTTTCGCCCGTCAGGCGTTTTGCATTTGCGCTTTAGTGTTTTTTTATGCATATTTCGTGATTATATTTTCATTATAACATCGCGATAGCGCTGAAAAACCTTCAGGGTGGAGCCGAAAATGACTGACAAATCCGCAGTGAGCCGCAGCACCTTTGACCAGGTGATCCTGCCTGTTTATGCACCCGCCCAGTTTGTGCCGGTGCGCGGCCAAGGCAGCCGGGTCTGGGATCAGCAGGGAAAAGAGTACATCGATTTTTCCGGCGGCATCGCGGTGACGGCGCTGGGGCACTGCCATCCGGCGCTGGTCGAGGCGCTCAAACGCCAGGGGGAAACCCTGTGGCATACCAGCAACGTCTTCACCAATGAGCCCGCGCTGCGCCTGGCGAGCAAACTGATCGACGCCACCTTCGCCGATCGGGTGTTCTTCGCCAACTCCGGCGCAGAGGCCAACGAGGCGGCGTTCAAATTGGCGCGCCATTACGCCATTACCCGTCACAGCCCGTACAAAACTAAAATCATCGCCTTCTATAACGCGTTTCACGGCCGCACGCTGTTCACCGTATCGGTGGGCGGGCAGGCCAAATATTCCGACGGGTTCGGGCCGAAGCCGGCCGACATCGTGCACGTGCCGTTCAACGATCTGGCGGCGGTGAAAGCGGTGATGGACGACCACACCTGCGCGGTGGTGATGGAGCCGATTCAGGGCGAGGGCGGCATTACGCCGGTCGACGCCGACTTCCTTAAAGGCGTGCGCAAACTGTGCGACCAACATCAGGCGCTGCTGGTGTTCGATGAAGTGCAAAGCGGCATGGGGCGCAGCGGCAAGCTGTTCGCCTATATGCATTATGGCGTGACGCCGGACATTCTCACCACCGCCAAGGCGCTGGGCGGCGGTTTCCCGGTGAGCGCCATGCTGACTACCGAAGAGATTGCGTCGGTGATGCAGGTGGGCACTCACGGCACCACCTACGGCGGCAACCCGCTGGCCTGCGCGGTGGCGGAGGCGGCGCTGGATGTGATCAATACGCCGGAAGTGCTGAGCGGCATCGAGCAGCGCCATGCGCTGTATGTGCAGGCTTTGCAGAATATCGGCGATAAATACGGTATTTTCACCGCCATTCGCGGCATGGGGTTGCTGATCGGCGCCGAGCTGACGCCGCATTATCATGGCAGAGCGCGCGATTTCCTCACCGCCGCCGCCGCGCGTGGGCTGATGATCCTCAACGCCGGGCCGAACGTGATCCGCTTTGCGCCGTCGCTGGTGGTGGAGCTGCAGGACATCGAGGCCGGCATGGCGCTGTTCGAGCTGGCGGTGCAGGATGTGATCAACGCCTGAAGCACCTGCGGCGAATAACGGGGCGCGGCATGCCGCGCCCTTATTGATCGCGCAGTTTACGCTTGAGCCAGATGCCGTGGTGCGGGCGCTGGCGCCAGGCCAGCGACGAAATGGTGTGCATCACGCTCAGGTGCGACAGAATGCGCCGCAAATGACGTTCCATCTCGGTGACGGGCATCTCCGGATGCAGATCCGGCGGCTGCATGATGCCGCTGTTGTCACTGCTCGGGCCGTCGTATTCCAACCGCTGCTGGCAGCTTTGCAGCGCGATTTCACAGGTTTGCAGATACGCTTCCGCCAGCTTTGGCGTCAGCATGTAGTGCTCACGCGCCAGGATGGTCATGGCGTTCAGGTGTTCGACGATGAACTGGCTGTGAGTGACCCACAGCCGCATGTCCGCCAGATAGTTCGAGGCGAACCCCGGTTCCTGCATCGCCTGATTGAGCGAAGTGAACAGCGCATTGTGCGCCTGGTTGACCTGCATGCGGGCATAGGCCAACGCGGTGGCGTCCGGCTCCGGTTGCTTCAGCATCAGCCGCAGCGCGGCTTGATCGTTTTCCAGCGCCTGATGGGCATTCTTGCGCAGCAGCCCGCTTTGCCACTGCGGCCACAGCCAAATGGTGCCGCCGAACGCCAGCACGCAGCCGATCAGCGTATCGATCAGACGCGGCACCAAAAAATGCGAGCCGTTCAGCGCCAGCAGTTGCAGGGTGTAAACCGCCGTGACCGTAAAGCCAATCACCGACAGCCCGTAGTTCTTGCGCGAAACCAGGTAGGCCAGCAGCGTGATCACCAGCATGATGCTCAGCGTTTCTCCCTCCGGCAACTGCAGCTGCAGCAGCCCGGCCGCCAGCAACAGACCGGCGATCGTGCCCAGCGCACGGTGCTGAATACGCACCCGGGTGGCGTTATACCCGTTTTGGCTCACCAGCATGATGGTGAGCAGGATCCAGTAAGGCTTCGGCAGGTTGAATACCGCACCCAGGCTGCTGCCGACCGCCAGCGTTACGCCCAGCCGCGCGGCGTTGCGCAGGGCGGTGGATTTGAACGACAGGTAGCTGACCAGCGCCGGCCAAAACGGCAGGCGGTGCTGGCCGGGCATCAGGTCGCGGCGGTACAGCGGATGCTGGGTGCGCAGCAGGCGGGCGATGCGGCTGAAGTGGTAATAACAAAACTGGCCGACCGGATTATCGGGATGCTGCGCCGCCATTTTTTCCAGCGCCGCCAGCTCGTGGGTCATGGAGAAGCGCTTAGAATGTTGATGATAGAGAATATCGTGCGCCACCACGCGCAGCCGGTCGGCGATCACCTGAGCATTGCGGCGAATGATCGCTTCGGCCTGGCTCTGCTCCACCAGTTTTTGCACCTCTTCCGGCAGATGCAGGCTGACGGTGATGTGCTCCTGCAGGTCCATCGCCACCTGAAAGGCGCGCTGCAGGCGCTTTTGCTCGAGGTTGTTGGCGTGCGGCAGGAAATTAAGCTGTTGGTACAGCAGGCTGATCAGATCCATCACCTTTTGCTGGCGCACCAGCAGCGGCGGCAGCGCGGTCTGCGGATCGGTGTGCTGAGTCAGCAGCGAGTATTTGGCTTCGAAGTAGTCCGCCAGTTCCAGATAGAGCTGGCTCAGCGTCTCGCGCATCGGCTGCTCTTTCCACAGCCGGAACCAGAACCAGGTGAATAAGCCGTACCAGGCGGTGCCGATCGCGTACAGCAGCGGCGCCTGCCAGAGAGGCACGGTGCCGGCCATGCTGAGGGAGAAGATGGCGGCCACCAGCGCCGCCGGCAACAGCCGGGCGTGCAGCGGGCTGATTTCGCCGGTGACGCCGAGCAGCAGCGCCAGGCCCAGCATCAGCGCCGGCAGCGGCACGTGCCACAGCAGGGCTTGTTGCAGCAGCAGGCTGCTGAGGGCAAACAGCGCACCGCCGACGATCAGCCGTTTAAAGAAGCGCCTATGCGGCGTGTCCAGACCGGCGATATTGCAGCAGGCGGGCACCAGAGAGAACATCAGGCCGAGCTGCAGCTGGCCAATCAGCAGGCCAAACAGCACCGGCAGGCACAACACCAGCGTTTGTCGCAGTGCGTAGTTGATTTCCGGGTGGTAAATCAGGCGGCGCCACATGGCAGAGAGCAGACAAAAAAACGGCGCAGATTGCGCCGTTTCTTCAGGGGTTAACGGGTGCCGTAGACGACAATGGTTTTGCCGTGGGCGGAAATCAGGTTTTGATCTTCCAGCATTTTCAGAATACGGCCAACGGTTTCACGCGAGCAGCCGACGATCTGGCCGATTTCCTGGCGGGTGATCTTGATCTGCATGCCGTCCGGGTGAGTCATGGCGTCGGGTTGCTTCGCCAGATTCAGCAGGGTTTGCGCGATGCGGCCGGTCACGTCCAGGAAGGCGAGGTTGCCCACTTTTTCGGAGGTAACCTGCAGGCGGCTCGCCATTTGGGCGGACAGACGCATCAGGATGTCCGGGTTCACCTGGATCAGCTGGCGGAATTTCTTGTAGGAAATTTCGGCCACTTCACAGGCGGTTTTGGCGCGAACCCAGGCGCTGCGCTCCTGGCCTTCTTCGAACAATCCGAGCTCGCCGATGAAATCCCCCTGGTTGAGGTAGGATAGGATCATCTCTTTACCTTCTTCATCCTTGATCAGCACCGCGACGGAGCCTTTCACGATGTAGTAAAGCGTTTCGGCCTTTTCACCTTGGTGAATCAGCGTACTCTTCGATGGATATTTGTGGATATGGCAATGAGACAGGAACCATTCGAGAGTAGGGTCTGTTTGCGGTTTGCCGAGAACCATTCGCTGTTATCCTCTGTTGTTATCGCTGCCTTGTGTCACAGGGGTCAGAGTTCCCTGTAAAACCCGCCTGTAGCCGCAGTTATGAGCGAGGGCTACCGGCAAGTTTTGAGGCGTGTCATAAAAATACGCTGTCGCTCTAGCATATTAACTTGCCGTAAGCGCTGCAAGCTACATTCTGTTAACATACCGGTAAAGGAGCCTTTCTCTGGGCGTTTCCCTGAAATTCAGTGTCCCGGAAAGATTTATTGCGGCTCTGTTTGTAGCACAGAGTAAGGCGGGTGTCTCGTGTTGTCTCGCTTCAGCATGATTAGCATCAGGTTACGTTGCCTGTTTCTATGCGAAAGCGTACTCTGATTTTAAGAAATCAACCGGAGTGACCAGAATGCAGGCAAGAGTTAAGTGGGTGGAAGGGTTAACGTTTTTGGGTGAATCGGCCTCCGGCCACCAGGTGCTGATGGACGGCAACGCCGGCGATAAAGCGCCCAGCCCGATGGAGATGGTGCTGATGTCGGTGGGCGGCTGCAGCGCGATCGACGTGGTGTCCATCCTGCAAAAAGGGCGCAACGACGTGCGCGACTGCGAGGTGAAGCTGACCTCCGAGCGCCGTGCAGAAGCCCCGCGGTTGTTCACCCATATCAACCTGCACTTCATCGTCACCGGCCAGGATCTGACCGACAAAATCGTAGAGCGAGCGGTGAACCTGTCGGCGGAGAAGTACTGCTCGGTGGCGCTGATGCTCAACAAGGCCGCCACGGTGACCCACAGCTTCGAGATCCGCCAGCCGGCGTAATCGAGACGGAGCGCGGCCCGCCGCCGCGCTCAACGCGCTTATTCGATCTTCTTGCCTTCCAGCAACCGCTGCACCAGCGGCGCCATGATCAGCTCCATCGCCAGCCCCATCTTGCCGCCCGGCACCACTAACGTATTGATGTGCGAGATAAACGAGCCCTGCAGCATCGCCAGCAAATAGGGGAAGTCAATCTGATCCAGCCCGCGGAAGTGGATCACCACGAAGCTTTCATCCAGTGAGGGAATGGCTTTGGCGGCGAACGGGTTGGAAGTATCCACCGTCGGTACGCGCTGGAAGTTGATGTGGGTGCGCGAGAACTGCGGCGTGATGTAGTTGATGTAGTCTTCCATCGAACGCACCACCGAATCCATCACCGCCTCGCGGGAGTGGCCGCGTTCGCCGGTATCGCGGATCAGCTTCTGTATCCACTCCAGGTTGACGATCGGCACCACGCCGACCAGCAGATCGACGTGGTTGGCCACGTCATGGTGCTCGGTGACCACACCGCCGTGCAGCCCCTCGTAGAACAGCACGTCGGTCGGCGCCGGCAGCGGCTCCCACGGGGTGAAGGTGCCCGGCACCTGATTGTAGGGCACCGCTTCGTCGTAGGTGTGCAGGTACTTGCGCGAACGGCCGGTGCCGTTTTTGCCGTACTCGATAAAGCTCTGCTGCAGCAGGCCGAAGTCGTTGGCCTCGGGGCCGAAATAACTGATGTGTCTGCCCAGATCGCGCGCCTTGCGGATCGCCGCGTCCATTTCCGGCCGGGTGTAGCGGTGGAAGCTGTCGCCCTCCAGCTCGGCGGCGCGAATGTTGAGCTGTTGGAAGATTTTGCGGAACGCCACGCTGGTGGTGGTGGTGCCGGCGCCGCTGGAACCGGTCACCGCGATAACGGGATGTTTGGCAGACATGGTGGTTGTCACTCCGTGTTGAATGCGCCGGCGTCAGGGGATTATTGTGGCTCTTGTTGACGCTCTCTATGTCAGGAAAAAATGGCGCGCGCTGGTTTGCAATGTCCCATTGTTACCTGATTTTTTCCGTCAGTCATAGAACCGGGCGCCACTAAATTTCTTCCTGCCCGGCGCGGAACTGACCGCGCGGCATGATGTTGACGCTCTCATGCAGTTCCGACCACACCAGCACCACTTCGCCGTTTTTCAGCTGGCGGCGCACGTCCTCCACCTTCTGCTCCAGCGATCGTTCGTGCTCGCCGTAATCGGTGCCTTCACGCAGCACAAAGGATTCGATCAGGCTGTTCAGGGTGTCGGTTGCCAGTTCTTGCCAGGGAATGATCACGTCGGGATGTCCAGATAAGGGGAAAGCCAGGCCGGAATGCGATGCTCCAGCCACATGTGCGGTTTTTTCAGCGTGCCGCCGACAAAGCCGACGTGGCCGCCGAACTCGGTCAGCTGATATTCGATATTGCGCGGCAGGCCGGCGACGTCGGGGATCACCTCATGGGTCATGAAGGGATCGTCCTTCGCATGGATGATCAGCAGCGGCGTTTGGATCGCCGGCAACAGCGGCAGGGCGCTGCAGCGGCGATAATAATCGGTGGCGTCGCTGAAGCCGTGAATGCGCGAGGTGATGGCGTCGTCGAATTCGCGGATGCGCCGCAACCCGTTCAGCTGTGACAGCTTGAGCGGCAGGGTGTCCGGGTAGTGCAACAGCTTGCGGGTGGCGTTTTGTTTCAGCTGCCCCAACAGGTAGCGCTGATAGACGCGGGAGAAACCTTGCTCCATGCGATAGGCGCAGGGCTCCAGCATCAGCGGCGCCGAGACCACCACCGCCGCCTGCAGCAGGCTGTCGGCGCCTTGCTGCGCCAGATAACAGGCCAGCATGTTGCCGCCGAGCGAAACGCCTACCGCCGCGGTTGGCACCTCGCCGTAGCTGTCGCGCAGCCAGCGCAGGAAGAAACGCGCGTCTTCGGTTTCGCCGGAGTGGTAGATGCGCTGTTTGCGGTTGGGCACGCCGCTGCAGCCGCGAAAGTGCATCACCACCCCGAGCCAGCCGCGCTCGCGCCAGGCGTTGAGCAGGCCATGCGCGTAGGGGCTGTAGAAGCTGCCCTCCAGACCGTGGAACAGCACCGCGCGCGGTTTGTCGCGCGCCTGCGCCGGATCCTCGCTCCAGGCGAGATCGACGAAATCGCCGTCGGGCAATTCCAGCCGTTGCCAATGCGGTTTCAATAACACGCGGCGGCGCACCAGCCGCGGCAACAGCGTTTGCAGGTGCGGGTTACTGGCCCCGGTCAGGGGGCGAAAGACGTCATGCATAGGCGGAGTAAAAATGTTGTTGGCGACTATTGTGAGATCCCAGGCGCACTGTTAGCTTCAATACCAATAACTGACAATGATACTGCAAAAAAGCGCCTTGGGTGAGGAGCACCCGTGCCATGGAACCGAGTTTATTCCTTTCGATGCTGGGCTTCCTGTGGGTCGCCGCCATCACGCCCGGCCCCAATAACCTGCTGCTGACCACCTCCGGCGCTCATTTCGGCTTTATGCGTTCGCTGTGGCTGATGATCGGCATCATGCTCGGCATGCAAAGCATTTTGCTGCTGGTGGCCTTCGGCGTCGGCAGCCTGATCCTGGTTTACCCGTCGCTGCACCTGATCCTGAAAATCCTCGGCAGTTTGTACCTGCTGTGGCTGGCGTGGAAAGTCGCTACCGCCGCCTATGAAAAGCTGGAAACCGACGTGGCGCCGCCGCAGCCGGTGCGGCTGTATCAGGGCTGGCTGTTGCAGTTCCTCAACCCGAAAGCCTGGCTGATGGCACTGGGCGCGGTGGCGAGCTTCAGTCTGGCGGGCGATAAGTACAACGGTTCCATTGCGGCGATCGCGCTGGGCATTTTGGCGGTAAACATCGTCGCCGGCGTTATCTGGCTGGCGTTCGGCACGGTGATCGGCCGCCTGCTGCGCAGCAAAAAGGCCTGGATTATCTTCAACGTTTCCATGGGGCTGCTGACTGCAGCCTGTGTATTACTGATTTGGCATTAAGGAGCGGAACGATGGCGGAAAACTATTATCACGTGGTCGCCTTTACCGGTGAGGGGCTGCGCGGCAACCCGGCCGGGGTCTGCCTGCTGACGCAGCCACTGCCGACGGAGCGGCTGCAGGCGATCGCCAACGAGATCGGCCTGCCGGAGACCAGCTTTGTCTGGGATGACGGCGACATGACCGCCATTCGCTGGTTTACCCCGGAGCGTGAGGTCGATCTTTGCGGCCACGGCACGCTGGCGGCGGCGCATGTGATGTTCAGCGCGGTTAACCCGGCGCTGAAGGATATTCGCTTCAGATCGGCCGGCGGCGAGCTGTTCGTCAAGCGCGATGAGCGGGATGGGGAGCGGCTGGTGCTTGATTTCCCCGCCAGGCCGCCGCAGAAAGTCGCCGAACCGGCGGGCCTCGCGGCGCTGCTGGGCGTGCAGCCGCAGGAAGTGTGGCAGGCGAAAGCGCTGCTGGCGGTGGTGGAAAATGAGGCGCAGGTGCGCGCGCTGCGCCCGGACATCCCGGCGCTGATCGCATTGGCCGGCCGTGCGGTGATCGTCACCGCGCCGGGTGACACCGTGGACTTCGTTTCGCGCTATTTCACGCTCGACGGCGGCGAGGATCCGGTGACCGGTTCCGCGCATTGTACGTTGATGCCCTACTGGACGGCGCGTCTCGGCCGCCATCGGCTGCACGCCCGGCAGATTTCGGCGCGCGGCGGCGAGCTGTTCTGCGAACTGCAAGGGGACCGCACGCTGCTCGGCGGCTACGCTCACGTGTTCCTACGCGGGACGATCGTGCTGTGATTCGCTTTAATATTACCTAAGGTAATAAAGAAGACTTTTTTATTCTTTTATCGCCCGTCATCGCTCAGATAAAACTGTCAGCAACTGAACAGATTTTTATCAACGGAGCGGAACATGGCGGGCAAACTCTTTTCTTTAAGCAACGCGGCGCTGCTGGCGCTGTCGCTCAGCGCGGCCAGCGCCTATGCGGTGGACGTCACCGTGGCGTACCAGACGTCGGCGGAGCCGGCCAAGGTGGCGCAGGCGGAAAACAGCTTCGCCAAACAGTCCGGTGCGACCGTCGACTGGCGTAAGTTCGACAGCGGCTCCAGCGTGTTGCGCGCGCTGGCCTCCGGCGACGTGCAGATCGGCAATATCGGCTCCAGCCCGCTGGCGGTGGCCGCCAGCCAAAAACTCCCCATCGAAGTGTTCCTCATCGCCTCGCAGCTCGGCAGTTCCGAAGCGCTGGTGGTGAAGAATGACATCAAAAGCCCGCAGGATCTGATCGGCAAACGCATCGCGGTGCCGTTTATTTCTACGACTCATTACAGCCTGCTGGCCTCGCTCAAACATTGGGGCATCAAGCCTGAACAGGTGAAGATCCTCAATCTGCAGCCGCCGGCCATCGCCGCCGCCTGGCAGCGCGGCGACATCGACGGCGCCTACGTCTGGGCGCCAGTGGTCAACGAACTGGCCAAACAAGGCAAGGTGTTGACCGACTCCGCGCAGGTGGGCGAATGGGGTTCGCCAACCCTGGACGTGTGGGTGGTGCGCAAAGACTTCGCCGAGAAACATCCCGACGTGGTGACCGCCTTTGCCGCCAGCGCCCTGCAGGCGCAGAAGGCCTACCTGGCGGCGCCGGAACAGTGGCTGAAAGATCCGAGCCATCTCAGCACCTTGGCGCGCTTGAGCGGCGTGCCGGAAGCGCAGGTGCCGGAGCTGGTGAAGGGGAACCGTTATCTGCCGGTGGCGGATCAGGTCGCCCAACTCGGCCAGCCGGTGGACAAGGCAATCCGCGATACCGCCGAGTTCCTCAAGCAGCAGGGCAAGATCCCGCAGGTCGACAGCGACTACAGCGCTTACGTCACCGACCGTTTTGTGAAACAGGTGCAGGCTGCGCCGCAGTCGTAAGGAAGCAGGATGCTAAACGTCAGCCATCTTTCAGCAGAGTATCAGGGGCGGCCCGCGCTGCGTGACGTGTCGTTCCAGATCGCCGCCGGGCAACTGGTGGTGGTGCTCGGCCCGTCGGGCTGCGGCAAAACCACGCTGCTGAATTTAATCGCCGGGTTTATCGAGCCTTCAGCTGGCAGCATCACGCTGGATGGAACGTCCGTTCATGGCCCAAGCGCCGAACGGGGCGTGGTGTTCCAGCATGAGGGTTTACTGCCGTGGCGTAACGTGGTGGACAACGTCGAGTTCGGCCTGCAGCTGGCCGGCGTCGGCAAGGCGCAGCGCCGCCAGGTGGCGGAGCAGATGTTGCAGCGCGTCGGTCTGGCCGGTTACGAGCGGCATTTCATCTGGCAGCTTTCCGGCGGCATGCGCCAACGTGTCGGCATCGCCCGCGCCCTGGCCGCCGATCCGCGTCTGCTGTTGCTGGATGAACCGTTCGGCGCGCTGGACGCGTTCACTCGCGAGCAGATGCAGGAGCTGCTGCTGACCATCTGGCGCGATACCGGCAAGCAGGTGCTGCTGATTACTCACGATATTGAAGAGGCGGTGTTCCTCGCCAGCGAACTGTTGCTGCTGTCGCCGGGGCCGGGGCAGGTGGTGGAGCGGCTGTCGCTGAACTTCGGCCAACGCTATGCCGACGGCGAAGCCTGCCGCTCAATTAAGTCCGATCCTGAATTTATCGCGCAGCGCGAATACGTGCTGGGCAAAGTTTTCCAACAGCGCGAGGCCCTGTTATGAGCCTGCATTCCACGTTAAAGGCCGCGGCGCAGCCGCAGGGCAAAGCGACGCGCCGTTTCAGCGTGCCGCGCAACGTTTGGCTGAGCGGCGCCACGCTGTTGACGGTGTTGATCGTCTGGTGGGGCGTGACGGCGCTGCAGCTGATCAGCCCGCTGTTCCTGCCGGCGCCGCAGCAGGTATTGCATCAGTTGATCACCATCGCCAGCCCACAAGGCTTTATGGACGCCACGCTGTGGCAGCATCTGGCGGCCAGCCTGGGGCGCATTTTGGTGGCGCTGCTGGCGGCGGTGATCGTCGGCATTCCGGTGGGCATCGCCATGGGGCTGAACGACACGGTGCGCGGCATCCTCGATCCGCTGATTGAGATCTATCGTCCGGTGCCGCCGTTGGCGTATTTGCCGCTGATGGTGATTTGGTTCGGCATCGGCGAAACCTCGAAGATCTTGCTGATTTATCTGGCGATTTTCGCGCCGGTGACGCTCTCCGCCGTGGCCGGCGTGCGCAGCGTGGCGCAGGTGCGGGTACGCGCCGCCCGCGCGTTGGGCGCCACGCGTTGGCAGGTGCTGCGTTTCGTGGTGCTGCCGAGCGCGCTGCCGGAGATCCTGACCGGTATTCGTATCGGGCTGGGCGTCGGCTGGTCGACGCTGGTGGCCGCCGAACTGATCGCCGCCACGCGCGGCCTGGGATTTATGGTGCAATCCGCCGGTGAGTTTCTGGCGACCGACGTGGTGCTGGCCGGCATCGGCGTGATTGCGGTGATTGCATTTGGGTTGGAGCTGGGGCTGCGCGCCCTGCAGCGCCGATTGACCCCGTGGCATGGAGTACAGCAATGAACGAACGTCTGAATATCACCCCGCTGGGGCCCTACATCGGGGCTCTGGTGGAAAACGTCGAGTTGGCCCGGCCGTTGGGCGATGGCCAGTTTGAACAGCTTTATCATGCGCTGCTCAAGCATCAGGTGCTGTTCTTCCGCAACCAGCCGATCACGCAGCTGCAGCAGCGCGATCTGGCCGGCCGCTTCGGCGATCTGCACATCCACCCGGTCTATCCGCACGCCACCGACGTGGAAGAGATCATCGTGCTCGATACCCACGACGACAACCCGCCGGACAACGACAACTGGCACACCGACGTGACCTTTATCGAGAACCCGCCGCTGGGGGCGATCCTGGCGGCCAAGACGCTGCCTGCCACCGGCGGCGATACGCTGTGGGCCAGCGGCATCGCCGCTTATGAGGCGCTGTCGGCGCCGTTCAGAACGCTGCTCGCGGGGCTGCGCGCGGAACATGACTTCACCAAGTCGTTCCCGGAGCACAAGCATCGCGGCAGTGAAGAAGAGCATCAGCGCTGGCAACTGGCGGTGCAGAAAAACCCGCCGCTGTTGCATCCGGTGGTGCGTACCCATCCGGTCAGCGGCCGGCAGGCGCTGTTCGTCAATGAAGGGTTCACCACGCGGATCGTCGATCTGGCGCCGAAGGAGAGCGACGCTTTACTGAATTTCCTGTTTGCTCACATCACCAAACCGGAGTTTCAGGTGCGCTGGCGTTGGCAGGAGAATGACGTGGCGATCTGGGATAACCGCGTGACGCAGCACTACGCCAACGCGGATTATCTGCCGCAGCGGCGCATCATGCACCGCGCGACCATTCTGGGGGACAAGCCCTTTTACAAGGCGTAACAACGGTTAGGCGTCGAACGCCTGCGTTAACTGCTCCAGCTGTTCCTGCGCATCCAGCCAGGTCATTTCCGTCTCTTCGAGCGCGGATTTGGCCTGGCTTTGCTTTTGCAGGCAGTCGGTCAGTTCGGCCTTGCGGCTGATGTCGTACAGTGCGGAATCCGCCAACTGCTCTTCCACCGCCGCCAGTTCGGCGCCCAGTTTTTCCATCTGCTGTTCCAGCTTGGCGATCTGCTTGCGCAGCGGTTGGGTTTGCGTACGGAACTCCGCCTCGCGGCGTTTTTGATCCTTGCGCGCCTGCGCGCTGTTGCTGCCGCTCTCTTTTTCCGGCGCGTCCTGTTGGCTTTCCTGGCGCTGCAGATCGATCAGCCACTGCTGATAATCGTCGAGATCGCCTTCGAAAGGCTCGACCTGGCCATCGTGCACCAGGTACAGATCGTCGGTGGTGGAGCGCAGCAGGTGACGGTCGTGCGAGACCACCACCAATGCGCCTTCGAAATCGATCAGCGCCTCGGTCAGCGCCTGGCGCATGTCGAGATCCAGGTGGTTGGTCGGTTCATCGAGCAGCAGCAGGTTCGGGCGCTGCCAGACGATCAGCGCCAGCACCAGCCGCGCCTTCTCGCCGCCGGAGAAGCGTTCGGTGATTTCACTGACCTTGTCGCCCTGGAAGCCGAAACCGCCCAGATAATCGCGCAGCTGTTGCTCCAGCACCCGTGGCGCGATGCGGCTCAGGTGCTGCAGCGGCGATTCGTCGGCGCGCAGGAATTCCAGCTGGTGCTGAGCGAAGTAACCCAGCTTGATGCCTTTCGCCAGGCCGATCTCGCCGCTCAGCGGCTCCAGGGTGCCGGCCAGCAGTTTGATCAGCGTCGATTTACCGGCGCCGTTGCGGCCGAGCAGGCCAATGCGTGAGCCGGGCACCAGGTTCAGTTTGATGGACTTCAGGATCACCTTGTCGCCGTACCCGGCGCTGACTTTTTCCATGCGCAGCAGCGGGTTCGGCAGGCTTTCCGGTGGCCGGAAGCTGAAGGTGAACGGGTTGTCGACGTGCGCCGGGGCGATCAGCTCCATGCGCTCCAGCATCTTGATGCGGCTCTGCGCCTGCTTGGCCTTGGTCGCCTGCGCGCGGAAACGGTCGATATAGCTTTGCAGGTGCGCCACTTTTTCTTGCTGGTGCTGATACAGCGACTGCTGCTGCGCCAGTTTGGTGGCGCGTTGGCGTTCGAACGACGAGTAGTTGCCGGTGTACTCGTTCATCGTCTGCTGTTCGATATGCAGGATCTTGTCGACGATCGGATCGAGGAAGTCTCGGTCGTGCGAGATAAGCACCAGCGTGCCGGGATAGCTTTTCAGCCAGCGCTCCAGCCAGATCACCGCATCGAGATCCAGGTGGTTGGTCGGTTCGTCGAGCAGCAGCAGATCGGAACGGCACACCAACGCCTGCGCCAGGTTAAGACGCATGCGCCAGCCGCCGGAAAAGTCGCGCACCGGGCTTTGCAGTTGTTCGTTGGAGAAGCCGAGACCGTGCAGCAGGCTGGCGGCGCGGGAACGAATGGTCCAGGCGTCGATGGCGTCCAGCTTGCCGTGCAGGGTGGCGATGGCGTGGCCGTCGTTGCGGTCGTTGGCGGCCTGCAGTTCGGCTTCGAGCTGGCGAAACTCGCGGTCGCCGTCGATAACATACTCGATCGCCGGCACGTCCAGCGCCGGCGTCTCCTGGTTGACCCAGGCCAGCGCCCAGTTGCCGGGGAAGGTGAAGCTGCCGCCGTCCGCCGCGATCTCGCCCTTCAGCAGCGACAACAGCGTGGATTTGCCGCAGCCGTTTTTGCCGACCAGGCCGACCTTCTGACCTGGATTAACCGTCGCCGTGGCGTTGTCCAGCAGGACGCGGATGCCGCGTCGGATTTGTAGCGAGGAGAATACAATCATAAAGCGCCGTATGTTCAGAGTATGTTAAATTATCATTAAGGTAACAGAACGCGCACCGCGCGCTGTTTTTGTCTTTGCGATGCATGGTAACGGAAAACCGCTACCCTGACGACGCTTTGGAGGGGAATGATGTCGCAGCCGCCCAAGGTCTTGCTGCTGTATGCCCATCCGGAATCCCATGACTCGGTGGCGAACCGGGTTTTGCTTCGACCGGCGCAGCAATTGGAACATGTCACCGTGCACGATCTCTACGCGCACTACCCTGATTTTTTTATCGATATTCATCACGAACAACAGCTGCTGCGTGAGCATCAGGTCATCGTGTTTCAGCACCCGCTGTATACCTACAGCTGCCCGGCGCTGCTGAAGGAATGGCTGGATCGCGTGCTGGCGCGCGGCTTCGCCAGCGGCGTGGGCGGCAATGCGCTGGCGGGCAAATACTGGCGTTCGGTGATCACCACCGGCGAGCCGGAAGGCGCCTACCGCACCGGCGGTTATAACCATTATCCGATGGAAGATATCCTGCGGCCGTTCGAGTTAACCGCCGGGATGTGCCATATGCACTGGTTGACGCCGTTCGTGGTCTATTGGGCGCGGCGGCAAAAGCCGGAGGTGCTGCGCAGCCACGCAGACGCCTACGGGGAGTGGCTGAGCCACCCGCTGCCGCACGGGGGGCGGTGATCATGGAAGGATCGACCTTACTGACCGCCATTTTACTGTTCCTGTTTGCCGCGGTGGTGACGGTGCCGATCGCCCGTCGCCTGGGGATCGGCGCGGTGCTGGGTTATCTGATCGCCGGCATCGCCATCGGCCCGTGGGGATTGGGTTTTATTCGCGACGTTGACGAGATCCTGCACTTCTCCGAGCTGGGCGTGGTGTTCCTGATGTTCATCATCGGCCTGGAGCTGAACCCCAGCAAGCTGTGGGAGCTGCGGCGCTCGATTTTCGGCGCCGGCGCCGGCCAGGTGCTGATCACCGCGGCGGTGCTGGGCGCATTGCTGTACCTGACGCACTTCGCCTGGCAGGCGGCGGTGATCGGCGGCGTTGGCCTGGCGATGTCTTCCACCGCCATGGCGCTGCAGCTGATGCGCGAAAAGGGCATGAACCGCAACGAAGGCGGGCAGCTGGGTTTCTCGGTGCTGCTGTTCCAGGATATGGCGGTGATCCCGGCGCTGGCGTTGATCCCCATTCTGGCCGGCGCCGGCGGCACCAGCGACGACTGGGCGAAGATCGCGCTCAAGGTGGCGGCGTTCGGCGGCATGCTGATCGGCGGCCGCTTCCTGCTGCGGCCGCTGTTCCGCTATATCGCCGCTTCCGGCGTGCGCGAGATCTTTACCGCCGCGGCGCTGCTGCTGGTGCTCGGCTCGGCGCTGTTTATGGAGACGCTCGGCCTGTCGATGGCGCTCGGCACCTTCATCGCCGGCGTGCTGCTGGCGGAGAGCGAATACCGCCACGAACTGGAGATCTCCATCGAGCCGTTTAAAGGGCTGCTGCTGGGGCTGTTCTTTATCTCGGTGGGCATGGTGTTGAATATCGGCGTGCTCTACACCCATCTGGCCGAGGTGTTGATCGGCGTGTTGGCGTTGGTAGCGGTGAAATCCGGCGTGCTCTACGGCGTATCGCGCCTGTTCGGCCTGCGCAGTTCGGTACGCCTGCAGTTCGCCGGCGTGCTCAGCCAGGGCGGTGAGTTCGCCTTCGTGCTGTTTTCGGCGGCGGGCGCCCAAAAGGTGCTGCAGCCGGATCAACTCTCTTTGCTGCTGGTGGTGGTGACGCTGTCGATGATGACCACGCCGCTGTTGATGCAGGCCATCGATCGCATTTTGGCGCGCCGCTATAACGCCAAAGACGAAGACGAGGAGACGCCGTACGTGGAAGATGACGATCCGCAGGTGATCATCGTCGGCTTCGGGCGTTTTGGCCAGGTGATCGGCCGCCTGCTGATGGCCAACAAAATGCGCATTACCGTACTGGAACGCGACGTCAGCGCCGTCGGCGTGCTGCGTCGCTACGGTTACAAGGTCTATTACGGCGACGCCACCGAGCTGGAGCTGCTGCGCGCGGCAGGCGCAGAGAAGGCCAAGTCGATCGTGATCACCAGCAATGAGCCGGAAGACACCATGGCGATCGTGCGGCTGTGCCAGCAGCACTTCCCGAACCTGAGCATCCTGGCGCGCGCGCGCGGCCGCGTGGAGGCGCATGAGCTGCTGCAGGCGGGCGTAAAACAGTTCAGCCGCGAGACCTTCTCCAGCGCGCTGGAACTGGGGCGCAAGGCGCTGATGGAATTGGGCATGCACCCGCATCAGGCCTTTCGCGCCCAGCAGCATTTCCGTCGTCTGGATATGCGCATGCTGCGTGAGCTGATGCCGCCGCATCAGGGCGACGTGGCGCAAATTTCTCGCGTGAAAGAGGCGCGGCGCGAGCTGGAAGAGCTCTTCCATCGCGAAATGCAAAAAGAAAGTCGCCAGTTTGACGGCTGGGATGAATACGAATAAGCGGGAGCATAACGATGTCTGCAACACGTAAGAGATTTATCGCCGGAGCGGTGTGCCCGAGCTGTAGCGCCATGGATACGCTGGCGGTATGGCGGGAGGATCAGGTGGAAGTGGTGGAGTGCGTCAAGTGCGGCCATCACCAGCGCCAGACCGAACAACAGGTGGAAAAACACGTTCGACCGCAAGAGCAGGTGATCGGCATTTTTCAGCCGAAGTAGCGTTTTTTTATCCCGAAGGGTACAGCGAGGCAGATTTCCGTTACAATCTGTCCGGAAAAGGCGCGCATCCCGATAACGGTGCGCGTCCTAGTAGCCAACGGTAGGAGATATCATGAAAGTAGCAAAAGACTTGGTGGTCAGCCTGGCTTACCAAGTACGTACAGAAGACGGTGTTTTGGTTGATGAGTCTCCGGTGAGCGCACCGCTGGACTATCTGCACGGGCATGGTTCTCTGATCGCAGGTCTGGAAAAAGCGCTCGAAGGCCACGACGTTGGCGATCGTTTTGACGTTCACGTCGGCGCGAACGACGCGTACGGCAACTACGACGAAAACCTGGTGCAGCGCGTACCGAAAGACGTCTTCATGGGCGTTGACGAACTGCAGGTCGGCATGCGTTTCCTGGCTGACACCGATCAGGGCCCGGTACCGGTTGAAATCACTGAAGTTGACGGCGACCACGTTGTGGTTGACGGCAACCACATGCTGGCCGGCCAAAACCTGAACTTCAACGTGGAAGTTGTCGCGATCCGCGAAGCGACCGCAGAAGAACTGGCGCACGGTCACGTACACGGCGAGCACGATCATCACCACGAGCACGGTGAAGGCTGCTGCGGCGGTCACGGCCATAGCCACGATCACGACCATGGTCACGACCACGGTAAAGGCGGTTGCGGCAACGGCGGTTGCGGCTGCCACTAAGCAGAACGCAATCCCGAGACGAGAGGGCAGCCATTGGCTGCCCTTTTTTATGCGCGGCGCCCCTCAATAGTGCGGCGGAGGGGTTTCTTCCGATTGCGAGGCGATCATCGAGGTTTGGGTCGAGCGCAGTTTGTCGGTCAACATGCGCAGGTGCTCGCGCATCTTCAGCATTTCCATCTGATGCTGGGTGACGGTCTGGTTGAGCTCTTCGATAGTGAGCTCTTGAAAAGCCTGACGGCTTTCCAGTTCTTCAAGCCGCTGTAGCAGGCTTTGAATGTCGGCGTTGTGCATGAGGCTACCTCTGACGCGATAAAATCCTGATTCGGCGCTATGGTAACAGCTGGCGTCGGGTTTGCCCGCGCTATTTCTTTGGGCGGCGCGCAACGTTGCGATCGGCAGTGTAAAGTGCTGAAAAGCTGCACGCCTGACTCGCCGTTTTTTGCTAACCTCGCCGAATATTCTGCAAGAAAAATCTGATTTATCATGTGAGTAGCACGCAGCGGGAAACTTCTTGGCAAAGCGGGAGTCACACTTTGACTCGATTGGTTACCTGTGCGACTGTTTTGTTTTGTTTCAGGCAGCTATAGTAGCCCGGTTATCTTACCTAATGATTGTTTGGGGCATTGCTTCAGACACTGGAGAAATGGATGAAATCTTTGTTTAAAGTCACGCTTCTGGCAACCACCATGGCTTTTGCTCTGAATGCGACCCAGGTCATGGCAGCCGATGCCGCTAAACCGGCGGCAGACGCGGCAGCAGCGCCAAGCACCGGCAAGTTCAAAAACGACGACGAGCAAGCGGCTTACGCACTGGGCGCCTCTCTTGGCCGTTACATGGACAACTCTCTGAAAGAACAAGAGAAGCTGGGCATCAAGCTGGACAAAGATCAGCTGATCGCCGGCGTTCAGGACGCTTTCGCTAACAAGAGCAAGCTGAACGACGCCGATATCGAAAAGACCCTGCAGGGCTTTGAAGCGCGCGTGAAGGCTTCCGCTCAGGCGAAGATGGAGCAGGACGCCAAGGACAACGAAACCAAAGGCGCCAAGTATCGCGACAGCTTCGCTAAAGAAAAAGGCGTGAAGAAAACCGAATCCGGCCTGCTGTATCAGGTAGAGAAACCGGGTGCGGGTGAAGCGCCGAAAGACAGCGACACCGTGGTGGTGAACTACAAAGGCACCCTGACCGACGGTACCGAGTTCGATAACTCCTACACCCGCGGTGAGCCGCTGTCATTCCGTCTGGACGGTGTGATCCCTGGCTGGACCGAAGGCCTGAAGCACATCAAGAAAGGCGGCAAAATCAAGCTGGTGATCCCACCGGCGCTGGCCTACGGTAAAACCGGCGTTCCGGGCATCCCGGCTAACTCCACGCTGGTCTTTGACGTCGAGCTGTTGGATGTGAAAGCGGCGCCGAAAGCCGACGCTAAAGCCGAAAAACCGGCCGACGCCAAAGCCGACGCCAAAGCGAAATAATCTCGTCGCTCTGTTTGCCACCGCCGCGGATGCCCTCCGCGGCGGTTTTCATTTCGGCAGCCGCTACCGCTCTCTCCATTGAACGCTTGACGCCTGCCGGGCATCGGGCTTAACGTCAATACCACGCGCAAACGCAAGGACTTTGCTCCGGCCGCTTTGCTAGACTAATAATTCTGACTTATCAGTCATGCGTCTGCCCCTTAGGGCGTGTACCTAAAATTGTTCCCGGCCGCCTCGCCCGCGGATGTCATCGCGCCGTTTTATGCCGCTCTCAGCCAGCCGCGCTGCAGCGCGCCGACGACGGCAGCGATCCGGCCCGAGCGGTTTTAGCTGCGCCCCCTGGCACAGGCGATCTATGAGGGTGGTATCTTCGATGTCGAATTCGCTTTTATCCAGCGAAGCCAGCGAACTTGATTTGCTGAATGAACGTCCGTTTACTCAAACGGATCATGAAATCCTGAAATCCTATGAAGCGGTGGTCGACGGGCTGGCGATGTTGATCGGCGGCCACTGCGAAATCGTATTGCACGCGCTGGAAGACCTGAACAGCTCGGCGGTGCGCATCGCCAACGGGGAACACACCGGGCGCAAAATCGGCTCGCCGATTACCGACCTGGCGCTGCGCATGCTGCACGACATGGCCGGCGACGACAGCAGCGTGTCGAAAGCCTACTTTACCCGCGCCAAGAGCGGCGTATTGATGAAATCGGTGACTATCGCCATTCGCAATCGCGAGCAGCGGGTGATTGGTTTGTTGTGCATCAACATGAACCTCGACGTGCCGTTCTCGCAGATCATGCAAACCTTTATGCCGCCGACAGCGCAGGACGTGCCGTCGTCGGTGAACTTCGCCTCTTCCGTCGACGATCTGGTGGCGCAGACGCTGGAGTTCACCATCGAAGAGGTGAACGCCGACCGCTCGGTGTCCAATAACGCCAAGAATCGACAGGTGGTGCTCAATCTCTATGAGAAAGGCATCTTCGACATCAAGGATGCGATCAATCAGGTGGCGGATCGTCTGAATATCTCCAAACACACCGTCTATCTGTACATTCGCCAGTTTAAAAGCGGCGACCTGGTAGGAAGTGACCGTTGATGCTCGACTATTGTCTGTTGGTTACCGGCCCGGCTTATGGCACGCAGCAGGCCAGCAGCGCCTATCAATTCGCTCAGGCTTTACTGGCGAAAGGGCACCGTCTTTCCAGCGTCTTTTTCTACCGTGAAGGGGTGTTGAACGCCAACCGGTTAACCGCGCCCGCCAGCGACGAATTCGATCTGGTGCGCGGCTGGACGCAGCTCGCGCAGCAACACGGCGTAGCGCTCAACGTCTGCGTGGCCGCCGCGCTGCGTCGGGGCGTCACCGACGAACAGGAAGCGCAGCAGCAGGGGCTGGCCGGCGCCAACCTGCAGCCCGGTTTTACCCTGAGCGGGCTGGGTTCCCTGGCCGAAGCGTCGCTGAGTTGCGACCGTCTGGTGCAGTTCTGAGGAAATGATGAAACGAGTCGCTTTTGTTTTCACCCACGGGCCGCATGGCGGCGCCGGCGGCAGGGAAGGGCTGGATGCGCTGCTCGCCACGTCGGCGCTCAGTGAAGATTTGGGGGTGTTTTTTATCGGTGATGGCGTGTTGCAGCTGTTGCCGGGCCAGCAACCGGAAAAGATTTTGGCGCGCAATTATATCGCCACTTTCGGCGTACTGCCGCTGTATGACGTGGAGCGGTGTTATCTGTGCCAGGCTTCGCTGCAGGAACGCGGGCTGAGTCAGGTGACCGATTGGGTGCTGGATGCCGAGGTGCTGGCGCCGGACGAACTGCGCCGTGAATTGGCCGGCTACGACGCCGTAATGACGTTTTAGGAACTTCTGATGTTGTATACCCTGAGCCATTCGCCAAACCAATGTGACCTGCCCGCGCTGTTGCGCCTGACCGCGGAGGGCGACGCGCTGCTGCTGCTGCAGGATGGCGTGCTCGCAGGCCTTGTTGGCAGCGCCCATCTTGAATCGCTGCTCGCCGCCCCCATATCCCTTTATGCGCTGCAGGACGACCTGGAAGCCAGGGGGTTGATTGGTCATTTTTCGCACAAAATCACTGTCGTCGGCTATAATCACTTCGTTGAATTAACCGAACAACACCGCAGCCAAATGGCCTGGTAATGAGAGTGATGTTGTATATTTCTTGACACCCATACTGGTCAGCCCTAAAATTCTGCGTCCTCGTACTTTGCCAGTAGTGCATACGAGGGGATTTATCACATGTTTACGAAGCTAGTACGAAGCAAAAACCAGGAGCTTTTTTAATGGCAACAATTAACCAGCTGGTTCGCAAACCACGCTCTGTGAAGGCTGCTAAAAGCAACGTTCCAGCGCTGGAAGCCTGCCCGCAGAAACGTGGCGTATGCACCCGCGTATATACCACTACCCCGAAAAAACCAAACTCCGCACTGCGTAAAGTTTGCCGTGTGCGTTTGACCAACGGTTTCGAAGTGACTTCCTACATCGGTGGCGAAGGCCACAACCTGCAGGAACACTCCGTAATCCTGATCCGTGGCGGTCGTGTAAAAGACCTGCCAGGTGTGCGTTACCACACCGTCCGTGGTGCACTTGACTGCTCCGGTGTTAAAGACCGTAAGCAAGCTCGTTCCAAGTACGGCGTGAAGAAGCCAAAGGCTTAATGGTTCTCCGTTAAGTAAGGCCAAACGTTTTAACTTTAATGTCAAAATAAACTCGTAGAGTTTTGGACAATCCTGAATTAACAACGGAGTATTTCCATGCCACGTCGTCGCGTAATCGGCCAACGTAAAATCCTGCCAGATCCTAAGTTCGGATCTGAGCTGCTGGCCAAATTTGTAAATATCCTGATGGTAGACGGTAAAAAATCTACTGCAGAAGCAATCGTCTATACCGCGCTGGAGACCCTGGCTCAGCGTTCTGGTAAAGATCACCTGGAAGCTTTCGAAGTCGCTCTCGACAACGTTCGCCCGACTGTAGAAGTTAAGTCGCGTCGCGTTGGCGGTTCTACTTATCAGGTACCAGTTGAAGTCCGCCCGGTTCGTCGTAATGCTCTGGCAATGCGTTGGATCGTTGATGCTGCACGTAAACGCGGTGATAAATCCATGGCTCTGCGCCTGGCGAACGAGCTGTCTGACGCAGCAGAGAACAAAGGTTCTGCTGTTAAGAAGCGTGAAGACGTTCACCGTATGGCCGAAGCCAACAAGGCGTTCGCCCACTACCGCTGGTAATCATCTGGCTGTAGTCATGCTAACCAAGCGGGCGCGTCAAATCGGCCCGCTTGGGTTAACTGAACTTGAACGCCCTAGGAATAGAGGAATCAAATGGCTCGTACAACACCCATTGCACGCTACCGTAACATCGGTATCAGTGCTCACATCGACGCCGGTAAAACCACCACTACCGAACGTATTCTGTTCTACACCGGTGTAAACCACAAAATCGGTGAAGTTCATGACGGCGCTGCCACCATGGACTGGATGGAACAGGAGCAGGAGCGTGGTATTACCATCACTTCTGCAGCGACGACTGCCTTCTGGTCTGGTATGGCCAAGCAGTTCGAACCGCATCGCGTAAACATCATCGACACCCCAGGGCACGTTGACTTCACCATCGAAGTAGAACGTTCCATGCGTGTGCTGGATGGCGCGGTAATGGTTTACTGTGCTGTTGGTGGTGTTCAGCCACAGTCTGAAACCGTATGGCGTCAGGCTAACAAATACAAAGTGCCACGTATCGCGTTCGTTAACAAAATGGACCGTATGGGCGCTAACTTCCTGAAAGTTGTTGGCCAGATCAAAACTCGTCTGGGCGCTAACCCTGTTCCTCTGCAGCTGGCTATCGGCGCAGAAGACAAATTCACCGGCGTTATCGACCTGGTGAAGATGAAGGCGATCAACTGGAACGAAGAAGACGCAGGCGTTACCTTCGAATACGAAGACGTCCCGGCTGACATGATGGAACTGGCTGAAGAATGGCGCCAGAACCTGATCGAATCCGCTGCGGAAGCTTCCGAAGAGCTGATGGAAAAATACCTGGGCGGCGAAGAGCTGACCGAGGCAGAAATCAAGTCCGCTCTGCGTCAGCGCGTGCTGAACAACGAAATCATCCTGGTTACCTGTGGTTCTGCGTTCAAGAACAAGGGCGTACAGGCGATGCTGGATGCGGTAATCGAATACCTGCCGGCGCCAACTGACGTTCCTGCGATCAACGGTATCCTGGACGACGGTAAAGACACCCCGGCTGAGCGTCACGCAAGTGATGACGAGCCGTTCTCTGCTCTGGCGTTCAAAATCGCTACCGACCCGTTCGTAGGTAACCTGACCTTCTTCCGCGTGTACTCCGGCGTTGTTAACTCCGGCGACACCGTGCTGAACTCCGTTAAGGCTGCGCGCGAGCGTTTCGGCCGTATCGTTCAGATGCACGCCAACAAGCGTGAAGAGATCAAAGAAGTTCGCGCAGGCGACATCGCCGCTGCGATCGGTCTGAAAGACGTGACCACCGGGGACACCCTGTGTGATCCAGACTCTCCAATCATCCTGGAGCGTATGGAATTCCCTGAGCCGGTAATCTCTATCGCCGTTGAACCAAAAACCAAAGCTGACCAAGAGAAAATGGGTCTGGCTCTGGGCCGTCTGGCTAAAGAAGACCCGTCATTCCGCGTATGGACTGACGAAGAGTCTAACCAGACCATCATCGCCGGTATGGGTGAACTGCACCTCGACATCATCGTTGACCGCATGAAGCGTGAATTCAACGTTGAAGCTAACGTGGGCAAACCTCAGGTAGCTTACCGCGAAGCGATTCGCGCGAAGATTACCGATGTTGAAGGTAAGCACGCCAAGCAGTCTGGTGGTCGCGGTCAGTACGGTCACGTTGTGATCGACATGTACCCACTGGAGCCGGGCTCTAACCCGAAAGGTTACGAGTTCATCAACGACATCAAAGGCGGCGTAATTCCTGGCGAATACATCCCTGCCGTTGATAAAGGCATCCAGGAGCAGCTGAAGTCTGGTCCGTTGGCTGGTTACCCGGTAGTAGATATGGGTATTCGTCTGCACTTCGGTTCTTACCACGACGTTGACTCCTCTGAACTGGCGTTTAAACTGGCCGCATCTATCGCCTTTAAAGAAGGCTTTAAGAAAGCGAAACCAGTTCTGCTTGAGCCTATCATGAAGGTTGAAGTTGAGACTCCAGAAGAGAACACCGGTGACGTTATCGGTGACTTGAGCCGTCGTCGCGGCATGCTGCGCGGTCAGGAATCTGAAGTGACTGGCGTTAAGATCCACGCTGAAGTACCGTTGTCCGAAATGTTCGGCTACGCAACTCAGCTGCGTTCTCTGACTAAAGGTCGCGCATCATACACCATGGAATTCCTGAAGTATGATGATGCACCGAACAACGTCGCTCAGGCCGTAATCGAAGCCCGTGGCAAATAAGCCGCAGGGTTAAAACCAAAGTCCCGTGCTCTCTCCAGAAGGGGAGAGCGCTATAGTAAGGAATATAGCCGTGTCTAAAGAAAAATTTGAACGTACAAAACCGCACGTTAACGTTGGTACTATCGGCCACGTTGACCACGGTAAAACTACCCTGACTGCAGCGATCACCACCGTTCTGGCTAAAACCTACGGCGGTTCTGCACGTGCTTTCGACCAGATCGATAACGCGCCAGAAGAAAAAGCTCGTGGTATCACCATCAACACCTCTCACGTTGAGTATGACACCCCGACTCGTCACTACGCGCACGTTGACTGCCCAGGGCACGCCGACTACGTGAAAAACATGATCACCGGTGCTGCTCAGATGGACGGCGCGATCCTGGTAGTTGCTGCGACTGACGGCCCAATGCCTCAGACCCGTGAGCACATCCTGCTGGGTCGTCAGGTTGGCGTTCCTTTCATCATCGTATTCATGAACAAATGCGACATGGTTGATGATGAAGAGCTGCTGGAACTGGTAGAAATGGAAGTTCGCGAACTGCTGTCCGCGTACGACTTCCCAGGCGACGACCTGCCAGTGATCCGCGGTTCCGCGCTGAAAGCGCTGGAAGGCGAAGCTGAGTGGGAAGCGAAAATCATCGAACTGGCCGAAGCCCTGGACAGCTACATCCCAGAGCCAGAGCGTGCTATCGACAAGCCGTTCCTGCTGCCAATCGAAGACGTATTCTCCATCTCCGGTCGTGGTACCGTTGTTACCGGTCGTGTTGAGCGCGGTATCATCAAAGTTGGCGAAGAAGTTGAAATCGTTGGTATCAAAGACACCGTTAAGTCTACCTGTACTGGCGTTGAAATGTTCCGCAAACTGCTGGACGAAGGCCGTGCTGGTGAGAACGTAGGTGTTCTGCTGCGTGGTATCAAACGTGAAGAAATCGAACGTGGTCAGGTACTGGCTAAACCAGGCTCCATCAAGCCGCACACCCAGTTCGAATCTGAAGTGTACATCCTGAGCAAAGATGAAGGTGGTCGTCACACGCCATTCTTCAAAGGCTACCGTCCACAGTTCTACTTCCGTACTACTGACGTGACCGGTACCATCGAACTGCCAGAAGGCGTAGAGATGGTAATGCCAGGCGACAACGTGAACATGGTTGTAACCCTGATTCACCCAATCGCGATGGACGACGGTCTGCGTTTCGCAATCCGTGAAGGCGGCCGTACTGTAGGCGCTGGTGTTGTTGCTAAAGTTATCGCTTAATCGCGAATAATTTTTCGACACAAAAAAGGGCACTTCGGTGCCCTTTTTTTATGCAATTTGTACAAATCTTAATTGAAATAAAAACCATTCCTATTTAGACTCAATGCATTGGTTAAGAAGTGAGTCTCTCTATGTATGTATGTCTGTGTAATGCGGTGACTGACAAAGCGATCCGTAATGCGGTGCGTCAGCACAATCCCCATACCATGAAGCAACTGCGTGAACTTGTGCCGATTGGTACCGATTGTGGAAAGTGCATTCGTCAGGCAAGACAGATTATGGTGGAGGAACGCGGAACTATCATCCCAATGCATGAAGTTGCCTAACAAAGGGTAAGGTTATTTTTGACTCTTGGCTTACAGGTTCTACACTTTTAGAACTGGCCAGGAGGAGTTACCTATGAAAGGCGATAAAAAGATCATTGCTCACCTCAATAAACTGCTCGGCAACGAGCTGGTTGCCATCAATCAATATTTCCTGCACGCCCGCATGTTCAAGAATTGGGGCTTAATGCGCCTCAACGACAAGGAATATCACGAGTCGATCGACGAAATGAAACATGCCGATCGCTACATCGAGCGTATCCTGTTCCTGGAAGGGATACCGAATCTGCAAGATCTCGGCAAGTTGAACATCGGTGAAGACATTGAAGAGATGCTGCGTTCCGATCTGGCGCTGGAGCTGGCGGGCGCCAAGAACCTGCGCGAAGGCATCGCCTATGCCGATTCGATCCACGATTACGTTAGCCGCGATTTGATGATTGATATCCTGGCCGATGAAGAAGAGCATATCGACTGGCTGGAAACGGAGCTGGATCTGATTGCCCGTCTCGGTATTCAGAACTATGCCCAGGCCCAGATTTTAGAGCGCAAAGAGTAAACCTTCCGTCCATTCGTCATCGTCTCTCCTGCCGGCGGCCGTTTTCTCGGCGGGGCAGGGGAGAGTGTTCCCGCCAAGCCTAATTCATTCCCTGTTTACCGTGTTAACACGCCAACTGCCACTGAACGCGCAAAAATGACGATTTCCTGAGCATATTTCCAACTGCGGCTTGCTTCCTGAGCCATTTTGCGTATAATGCGCGGGCTTACCTAATCTTGGTAAGCCTGATTTTAGCGAATCAGTCGATTGGCAGGCCTTTTTTGCCTTTCGAACAATACTCCCGATATGGGGGTTATATGTTGACGATTACACTCCCCCATCAATCGAAATGGGTGTGAGGAGTAATTATTTACGTTTATAAATAATTGGAGCTCTGGTCTCATGCAGAACCAAAGAATCCGTATCCGCCTGAAAGCGTTTGATCATCGTCTGATCGATCAATCAACCGCGGAAATCGTCGAGACTGCAAAGCGCACTGGTGCGCAAGTCCGTGGTCCGATCCCGCTGCCAACTCGCAAAGAGCGCTTTACCGTTCTGATCTCTCCGCACGTCAACAAAGACGCGCGCGATCAGTACGAGATTCGCACTCACAAGCGTCTGGTTGACATCGTTGAGCCAACCGAGAAAACCGTTGATGCTCTGATGCGTCTGGATCTGGCTGCCGGTGTAGACGTGCAGATCAGCCTGGGTTAATCAGGTCATTGAGCGATTGAGAGGTTGAAACAATGATTGGTTTAGTCGGTAAAAAAGTGGGTATGACCCGTATCTTCACTGAAGATGGCGTTTCTATCCCAGTAACCGTAATTGAAATTGAAGCGAACCGCGTGACTCAGGTTAAAAGCCTGGACACCGACGGTTACCGTGCCGTTCAGGTTACCACTGGTAGCAAAAAAGCTAACCGTGTAACCAAGCCGGAAGCGGGCCATTTCGCTAAAGCTGGCGTTGAAGCTGGCCGTGGTCTGTGGGAATTCCGCCTGGAAGAAGGTCAAGAATTCGCTGCAGGTCAGGAAATTAGCGTAGAAATCTTCGCTGACGTTAAAAAAGTCGATGTTACCGGTACTTCTAAAGGTAAAGGTTTTGCTGGCACTGTTAAGCGCTGGAACTTCCGTACCCAAGACGCTACCCACGGTAACTCCTTGTCTCACCGCGTTCCGGGTTCTATCGGTCAGAACCAGACTCCGGGCAAAGTGTTCAAAGGCAAGAAAATGGCTGGCCACCTGGGTGATGAGCGCGTAACCGTTCAGAGCCTGGACGTAGTACGTGTTGACGCTGAGCGCAACCTGCTGCTGGTTAAGGGTGCTGTACCGGGCGCAACCGGTGGCAACCTGATCGTTAAACCAGCTGTGAAGGCGTAAGGGGATAGCAATGGAATTAGTATTGAAAGACGCGCAAAGCGCGCTGACTGTTTCCGAAACTACCTTCGGTCGTGATTTCAACGAAGCGCTGGTACACCAGGTTGTTGTTGCTTATGCAGCAGGTGCCCGTCAAGGTACCCGTGCTCAGAAGACCCGTGCTGAAGTAACTGGTTCCGGCAAAAAGCCATGGCGTCAGAAAGGCACCGGCCGTGCGCGTTCAGGTTCTGTAAAGAGCCCGATCTGGCGTTCAGGCGGCGTGACCTTTGCTGCTAAGCCACAGGACCACAGTCAGAAAGTAAACAAAAAGATGTACCGCGGCGCGCTGAAAAGCATCCTGTCCGAACTGGTACGTCAAGATCGTCTGATCGTTGTCGAGAAGTTCTCTGTAGAAGCGCCTAAAACTAAGCTGCTGGCACAGAAACTGAAAGATATGGCTCTGGAAGACGTGCTGATCGTGACCGGTGAACTGGATGAGAATCTGTTCCTGGCAGCTCGCAACCTGTACAAGGTTGACGTGCGCGATGTAGCAGGTATCGATCCGGTTAGCCTGATCGCCTTCGACAAAGTGGTTATGACTGCTGATGCTGTGAAGCAAGTTGAGGAGATGCTGGCATGATCCGTGAAGAACGTTTGCTGAAAGTGCTGCGTGCACCGCACGTATCTGAAAAAGCATCCGCTGCGATGGAAAAAAGCAACACCATCGTTCTCAAAGTTGCCAAAGACGCGACCAAAGCAGAAATCAAAGCTGCAGTGCAGAAACTGTTTGAAGTCGAAGTCGAAGACGTGAACACCCTGGTTGTTAAAGGGAAAGTGAAACGTCACGGTCAGCGTGTTGGTCGTCGTAGCGACTGGAAAAAAGCTTACGTCACCCTGAAAGAAGGCCAGAATCTGGACTTCATCGGCGGCGCAGAGTAAGTCGGAGGAGTAAGAACAATGGCAATTGTTAAATGTAAACCTACATCTCCGGGTCGTCGCCACGTTGTTAAAGTGGTTAACCCTGAGCTGCACAAGGGTAAACCTTATGCCCCGCTGCTGGAAAAACTGAGCAAAAGCGGTGGTCGTAACAACAATGGCCGTATCACCACCCGTCATATCGGTGGTGGCCACAAGCAACATTATCGTCTGGTTGACTTCAAGCGCAACAAAGACGGTATCCCTGCTGTGGTTGAGCGTCTGGAGTACGATCCGAACCGTTCCGCGAACATCGCGCTGGTTCTGTACAAAGACGGCGAACGCCGTTACATCCTGGCGCCGAAAGGCCTGAAAGCTGGTGACCAGATTCAATCTGGCGTTGATGCTGCAATCAAAGCGGGTAACACCCTGCCGATGCGCAACATTCCAGTTGGTTCAACGGTTCACAACGTAGAAATGAAACCAGGCAAAGGCGGCCAGATGGCTCGCTCCGCTGGTGCCTACGTTCAGATCGTTGCTCGTGATGGTTCCTACGTAACTCTGCGTCTGCGCTCCGGCGAAATGCGTAAAGTTCCAGCTGATTGCCGCGCCACCCTGGGTGAAGTCGGTAACGCTGAACACATGCTTCGCGTTCTGGGTAAAGCAGGTGCTGCACGTTGGCGTGGTGTTCGTCCTACCGTTCGCGGTACGGCGATGAACCCGGTAGATCACCCGCACGGTGGTGGTGAAGGTCGTAACTTTGGTAAGCACCCGGTAACTCCGTGGGGCGTTCAGACCAAAGGTAAGAAGACCCGTAGCAACAAGCGTACTGATAAGTTCATCGTACGTCGCCGTAGCAAAAAATAATTAGAGGATAAGCCATGCCACGTTCTCTCAAGAAAGGTCCTTTTATTGACCTGCACTTGCTGAAGAAGGTAGAGAAAGCGGTGGAAAGCGGTGACAAGAAGCCTTTGCGCACTTGGTCCCGTCGTTCAACGATCTTTCCTAACATGATCGGTTTGACCATCGCTGTCCATAATGGTCGTCAGCACGTACCAGTGTTCGTTTCCGATGAAATGGTCGGTCACAAACTGGGTGAATTCGCGCCGACTCGTACTTATCGCGGCCATGCGGCTGATAAAAAAGCTAAAAAGCGCTAAGGTAGGAGGAAGAGATGGAAACTATCGCTAAACATCGCCACGCTCGTTCTTCTGCTCAGAAGGTTCGCCTTGTTGCTGACCTGATTCGCGGTAAGAAAGTGTCGCAAGCTCTGGAAACTCTGACCTACACCAACAAGAAAGCTGCTGGTCTGGTTAAGAAAGTGCTGGAGTCTGCCATTGCTAACGCAGAACACAACGATGGCGCTGACATCGATGATCTGAAAGTTACGAAAATCTTCGTAGACGAAGGCCCAAGCATGAAGCGCATTATGCCGCGTGCAAAAGGTCGTGCAGATCGCATCCTGAAGCGCACCAGCCACATTACTGTGGTTGTGTCCGATCGCTGAGACTCTGGAGACTAGCAATGGGTCAGAAAGTACATCCTAATGGTATTCGCCTGGGTATTGTCAAACCTTGGAACTCTACTTGGTATGCGAATACCAAAGAATTCGCTGACAACCTGGACAGCGACTTTAAAGTTCGTCAATTCCTGACTAAGGAACTGTCGAAAGCTTCCGTTTCTCGCATCGTTATCGAGCGTCCTGCGAAGAGCATCCGTGTGACCATTCACACTGCTCGCCCAGGCATCGTTATCGGCAAGAAAGGTGAAGACGTCGAAAAACTGCGCAAGGTCGTAGCGGACATCGCTGGCGTTCCTGCACAGATCAACATCGCCGAAGTCCGTAAACCGGAACTCGACGCTAAATTGGTTGCTGACAGCATCACTTCTCAGCTGGAACGTCGCGTTATGTTCCGTCGTGCTATGAAGCGTGCAGTACAGAACGCAATGCGTCTTGGCGCTAAAGGTATCAAAGTTGAAGTAAGCGGCCGTCTTGGCGGCGCTGAAATCGCACGTACCGAATGGTACCGCGAAGGTCGTGTTCCATTGCACACTCTGCGTGCGGACATCGACTACAACACATCTGAAGCGCACACCACTTATGGTGTAATCGGCGTTAAGGTATGGATCTTCAAAGGTGAGATCCTGGGTGGTATGGCTGCAGTTGAACAACCGGAACCGGCTGCTCAACCTAAAAAGCAGCAGCGTAAAGGCCGCAAGTAAGGAGAGTCGCTGATGTTACAACCAAAGCGTACAAAATTCCGTAAGGTGCACAAGGGCCGCAACCGTGGTCTGGCGCAAGGTACGGATGTTAGCTTCGGCACTTTCGGTCTGAAAGCTGTTGGCCGTGGCCGTCTGACTGCTCGTCAAATCGAAGCAGCTCGTCGTGCAATGACTCGTGCAGTTAAGCGTCAAGGCAAGATCTGGATCCGTGTATTCCCGGACAAACCGATCACCGAGAAGCCGCTGGAAGTGCGTATGGGTAAAGGTAAGGGTAACGTGGAGTATTGGGTTGCCCTGATCCAGCCTGGTAAGGTCCTGTACGAAATGGACGGCGTGCCAGAAGAGGTTGCCCGCGAGGCATTCAAACTGGCAGCAGCGAAACTGCCGATCAAAACCACCTTTGTAACTAAGACGGTGATGTAATGAAAGCACAAGAGCTGCGTGAAAAAAGCGTTGAAGAGCTGAATGCCGAGCTGCTCAACCTGCTGCGTGAGCAATTCAACTTGCGCATGCAGGCGGCCAGTGGCCAGCTGCAACAAACTCACCTGTTGAAACAAGTGCGTCGTGACGTCGCACGCGTTAAGACTTTACTGACTCAAAAGGCGGGTGTGTAAATGACTGAAGTTATCCGTACCCTGCAGGGTCGTGTTGTTAGCGATAAAATGGAGAAATCCATCGTTGTTGCTATCGAGCGTACTGTGAAGCACCCAATCTACGGGAAATTCATCAAACGTACGACCAAGCTGCACGTACATGACGAGAACAACGAATGTGGTACCGGCGACGTGGTTGAAATCCGCGAATGCCGCCCACTGTCCAAGACCAAGTCCTGGACGTTGGTTCGCGTTGTAGAGAAAGCGATTCTGTAATAGAGTAGCTGGCTCTCACTTAATAAACGGCTCAGAAAATGAGCCGTTTATTTTTTCTACCCATACCAAGTAAGCGGTGTTATAATGCTGCGCCCTCGGTTATGGGGCTTTTCAACGGCCTAATTTTTACTTGGGTCTTTAAAGTAGTAGTTGACATTAGCGGAGCACTAAAATGATCCAAGAACAGACTATGCTGAACGTCGCCGACAACTCCGGTGCACGTCGCGTAATGTGTATCAAGGTTCTAGGTGGCTCGCACCGTCGCTACGCAGGCGTCGGCGACATCATCAAAATTACCATCAAGGAAGCAATTCCTCGCGGTAAGGTGAAGAAAGGCGATGTTCTGAAGGCGGTAGTGGTGCGCACCAAGAAGGGTGTACGTCGCCCGGACGGTTCTGTCATTCGCTTCGATGGCAATGCATGCGTTATTTTGAACAATAACAGCGAGCAGCCAATCGGTACGCGTATTTTTGGGCCGGTAACTCGTGAACTGCGTAATGAGAAGTTCATGAAAATTATCTCTCTGGCACCAGAAGTACTCTAAGGAGCGAACATGGCAGCGAAGATCCGTCGTGATGACGAAGTTATCGTGATTACCGGGAAAGACAAAGGTAAGCGCGGTAAAGTAAAAAATGTCCTGTCTGCTGGCAAGGTCATTGTTGAAGGCATCAACCTGGTTAAGAAACACCAGAAGCCGGTTCCGGCTCTGAACCAACCAGGCGGCATTGTTGAGAAAGAAGCTGCAATTCAGGTTTCTAACATTGCTATCTTCAACGCGGCTACCGGCAAGGCTGACCGTGTAGGCTTTAGATTCGAAGACGGCAAAAAAGTCCGTTTCTTCAAATCTAACAGCGAAACTATCAAGTAATTTGGAGTAATACGATGGCGAAACTGCATGATTACTACAAAGACGAGGTAGTCAAACAACTGATGTCTCAGTTTGATTACAACTCTGTCATGCAAGTCCCTCGGGTCGAGAAGATCACCCTGAACATGGGTGTTGGTGAAGCGATTGCTGACAAGAAACTGCTGGATAACGCAGCAGCGGACCTGGCAGCTATCTCCGGTCAAAAACCGTTGATCACCAAAGCCCGCAAATCCGTTGCAGGCTTCAAAATCCGTCAGGGCTATCCGATCGGCTGTAAAGTAACTCTGCGTGGCGAACGCATGTGGGAGTTCTTTGAGCGTCTGATCTCCATTGCTGTTCCACGTATCCGTGACTTCCGTGGCCTGTCCGCCAAGTCATTCGATGGCCGTGGCAACTACAGCATGGGCGTGCGTGAGCAAATCATCTTCCCAGAAATCGACTACGACAAAGTCGATCGCGTTCGTGGTTTGGATATTACCATTACCACTACTGCGAAATCTGATGATGAAGGCCGCGCGCTGCTGGCTGCTTTTAACTTCCCGTTCCGCAAGTAAGGCAGGGTTACTGATGGCTAAGCAATCAATGAAAGCACGCGAAGTCAAGCGCGTGAAATTAGCTGACAAGTTCTTTGCAAAACGCGCTGAACTGAAAGCTATTATCTCTGATGTGAACGCATCCGATGAAGATCGTTGGAATGCCGTTCTCAAGCTGCAAACTCTGCCGCGTGATTCCAGCCCGTCTCGTCAGCGTAAACGCTGCCGCCAAACTGGCCGTCCACATGGTTATGTGGGCAAATTCGGGTTGAGCCGTATTAAGCTTCGTGAAGCCGCTATGCGCGGTGAAGTACCAGGCTTGAAAAAGGCTAGCTGGTAATTACCAATTGAATCACGGGAGTAAAGACAGATGAGCATGCAAGATCCGATCGCGGATATGCTGACCCGTATCCGTAACGGTCAAGCCGCGAACAAAGTTGCGGTCACCATGCCTTCCTCCAAGCTGAAAGTGGCAATTGCCAACGTGCTGAAGGAAGAAGGTTTTATTGAAGATTTCAAAATCGAAGGCGACGCCAAGCCTGTTCTGGAACTGGTACTGAAGTACTTCCAGGGCAAAGCTGTGGTAGAAAGCATTCAACGTATCAGCCGTCCAGGTCTGCGCATCTACAAGAAAAAAGATGAGCTGCCAAAAGTTATGGCCGGTTTGGGTATCGCTGTTGTTTCTACCTCTAAAGGTGTTATGACCGATCGTGCAGCTCGCCAGGCTGGTCTTGGTGGCGAGATTATCTGCTACGTAGCTTAATTCGGGAGGAAAGAATGTCTCGTGTTGCAAAAGCACCCGTCGTCATTCCTGCCGGCGTAGAGGTAAAACTCAACGGTCAGGTTATTTCGATTAAGGGTAAAAACGGCGAGTTGACTCGTACTATCCACGACGCCGTTGAAGTGAAGCAAGAAGCTAACGCACTGACTTTCGCTCCGCGCGAAGGTTTTGCTAACGCATGGGCCCAAGCGGGTACCACGCGCGCTCTGCTGAACGCAATGGTTGTTGGTGTTACCGAAGGCTTCACCAAGAAGCTTCAACTGGTAGGTGTTGGTTATCGTGCTGCCGTTAAAGGCAACGTGGTGAATTTGGCCCTGGGCTTCTCTCACCCTATCGATCACCAGCTGCCGGCAGGTATCACTGCTGAATGCCCAAGCCAAACTGAAATCGTGCTGAAAGGCGCTGATAAGCAGGTAATTGGCCAGGTAGCAGCAGATCTGCGCGCTTACCGTCGTCCTGAGCCTTACAAAGGCAAGGGTGTTCGTTACGCCGACGAAGTCGTGCGTACCAAAGAGGCTAAGAAGAAGTAAGGTAACACTATGGATAAGAAATCTGCTCGTATCCGTCGTGCGACCCGCGCACGCCGCAAGCTCCAAGAGCTGGGTGCAACCCGCCTGGTGGTACATCGTACCCCGCGTCACATTTACGCACAGGTGATTGCTCCAAACGGTTCTGAAGTACTGGTAGCCGCTTCTACTTTAGAAAAAGCTATCGCGGAGCAACTGAAGTATTCCGGTAACAAAGACGCAGCAGCAGCCGTAGGTAAAGCTCTGGCTGAGCGCGCGTTGGAAAAAGGGATTGCGAAAGTATCCTTTGACCGTTCCGGTTTCCAATATCATGGTCGAGTCCAGGCACTGGCAGATGCTGCCCGTGAAGCTGGCCTTCAGTTCTAAGGAAGAGGTTTAAGATGGCTCACATCGAAAAACAAGCTGGCGAACTGCAGGAAAAGCTGATCGCGGTAAACCGCGTATCTAAAACCGTAAAAGGTGGCCGTATTTTCAGCTTTACCGCACTGACTGTAGTTGGTGATGGTAACGGTCGCGTTGGTTTTGGCTACGGCAAAGCACGCGAAGTTCCAGCAGCGATCCAGAAAGCGATGGAAAAAGCCCGTCGCAACATGATGAACGTCGCGCTGAACAGCGGCACCCTGCAGCACCCTGTTAAGGGCGCTCACACGGGTTCTCGCGTGTTCATGCAGCCTGCTCATGAAGGTACCGGTATCATCGCGGGCGGTGCAATGCGCGCCGTTCTCGAAGTTGCTGGGGTGCACAACGTATTGGCTAAAGCTTATGGTTCCACCAACCCGATCAACGTGGTTCGTGCAACTATCGACGCTCTGGCGAATATGAAGTCTCCTGAAATGGTCGCTGCTAAGCGTGGTAAATCCGTTGCCGACATTCTGGGGTAATTGACCATGGCTAAGACTATTAAAGTTACACAAACTCGCAGCTCAATTGGCCGTCTGCCGAAGCATAAAGCTACTCTGCTCGGTCTGGGTCTGCGTCGTATTGGTCACACCGTAGAGCGCGAGGATACTCCTGCTGTTCGCGGTATGGTCAACCTGGTTTCCTACATGGTTAAAGTTGAGGAGTAACAGATGCGTTTAAATACTCTGTCTCCGGCTGAAGGTGCCAAGCATGCGCCTAAGCGTGTAGGTCGTGGTATTGGTTCTGGCCTGGGTAAAACCGGCGGCCGTGGTCACAAAGGTCAGAAGTCTCGTTCTGGCGGTGGCGTACGTCGTGGTTTCGAAGGTGGTCAGATGCCTCTGTACCGTCGTCTGCCGAAATTCGGCTTCACTTCACGCAAAGCGATGATCACGGCAGAAGTTCGTCTGTCTGAACTGGCTCTGGTTGAAGGCGATGTTATCGACCTGAACGCGCTGAAAGCCGCTAACGTAGTTGGTGTCCAGATCGAATTCGCGAAAGTTGTACTTTCTGGCGAAGTCGCTCGTCCGGTAACCCTGCGTGGTCTGCGTGTCACCAAAGGCGCTCGTGCTGCTATCGAGGCTGCTGGCGGTAAAATTGAGGAATAAGTAGCAGATGGCTAAGCAACCAGGATTAGATTTTCAAAGTGCTAAAGGCGGGCTCGGCGAGCTGAAGCGCAGACTTTTGTTTGTCATCGGCGCGCTGATTGTCTTCCGCATCGGCTCTTTCATTCCGATTCCTGGTATCGATGCCACTGTGCTTGCCAAATTGCTTGAGCAGCAGAGAGGCACTATCATTGAAATGTTTAACATGTTCTCTGGTGGTGCCCTCAGCCGTGCTTCTATCTTTGCTCTGGGGATCATGCCGTATATTTCGGCGTCGATCATTATCCAGCTGCTGACGGTGGTTCATCCGGCGTTGGCGGAAATCAAGAAAGAAGGGGAGGCTGGCCGTCGCAAGATTAGTCAGTACACCCGTTACGGTACGCTGGTATTGGCCATATTCCAGTCGATCGGTATTGCTACCGGTCTGCCGAATATGCCTGGTATGCAGGGCCTGGTGTTAAACCCAGGCTTTGCATTCTACTTTACTGCGGTTGTGAGCTTGGTCACCGGGACAATGTTCCTGATGTGGCTGGGTGAGCAGATTACTGAGCGCGGTATCGGCAACGGTATCTCGATCATTATCTTCGCGGGTATTGTAGCGGGGCTCCCGCCGGCAGTGGCCCATACTATCGAGCAAGCGCGGCAAGGCGACCTGCACTTCCTCCTGCTGCTGTTGGTTGCAGTATTGGTGTTTGCAGTAACCTTCTTCGTTGTTTTCATCGAGCGTGGTCAACGTCGTATCGTCGTTAACTATGCGAAGCGTCAACAAGGTCGTCGTGTTTATGCAGCACAGAGTACACACTTACCGTTGAAAGTGAACATGGCGGGTGTTATCCCGGCGATTTTCGCTTCCAGCATTATTCTGTTCCCGGCCACGATTGCATCATGGTTTGGGGGCGGTACCGGTTGGAACTGGCTGACTACGATTTCGCTGTATTTGCAGCCAGGGCAACCGCTTTATGTGTTACTCTATGCGTCTGCAATCATCTTCTTCTGTTTCTTCTACACGGCGTTGGTATTCAACCCGCGTGAGACAGCAGATAACCTGAAGAAGTCCGGTGCCTTCGTACCAGGAATTCGTCCGGGAGAGCAAACGGCGAAGTATATCGATAAAGTAATGACGCGTTTAACCCTGGTGGGCGCGATGTACATTACTTTCATCTGCCTGATCCCGGAGTTCATGCGTGATGCAATGAAAGTACCATTCTACTTTGGTGGTACCTCGCTACTGATCGTGGTTGTCGTCATCATGGACTTTATGGCTCAAGTGCAAACTCTGATGATGTCAAGTCAGTACGAGTCTGCATTGAAGAAAGCAAATCTGAAAGGCTATAACCGCTAGTCAGATTCGTTTGAGAAGTTACGGAGAGTAAAAATGAAAGTTCGTGCTTCCGTCAAGAAATTATGTCGTAACTGCAAAATCGTTAAGCGTAACGGTGTCGTTCGTGTGATTTGCAGCGCCGAGCCGAAGCATAAACAGCGTCAAGGCTGATTATCTCGCATATTTTTCTTGCAAAGTTGGGTTGAGCTGGCTAGATTAGCCAGCCAATCTTTTGTATGTCGCACTGCAACATTATTTGAGTATCCTGAAAACGGGCTTTTCAGAATGGTGTTGCTGTATAAAATAGTAGGAGTGCATAGTGGCCCGTATAGCAGGCATTAACATTCCTGATCATAAACATACCGTTATCGCCTTAACGTCGATCTTCGGTATCGGTAAAACCCGTTCACAGGCTATCTGTGCATCCACGGGTATTGCTGAAAATGTTAAGATCAGTGAGCTGTCTGAAGAGCAAATCGAAAAGCTTCGTGATGCAGTTGCCAAATACACCGTTGAGGGTGATTTGCGTCGTGAAATTACCCTGAGCATCAAGCGTCTTATGGACCTTGGTTGCTATCGTGGTTTGCGTCATCGTCGTGGTCTGCCGGTACGCGGTCAGCGCACCAAGACCAACGCTCGTACCCGTAAGGGTCCGCGCAAGCCGATCAAGAAATAATCGGGGTTATTGAATAATGGCAAAGGCACCTGTTCGTACACGTAAGCGTGTAAGAAAGCAAGTCTCTGACGGCGTGGCTCATATCCATGCTTCTTTCAACAACACCATCGTTACCATCACTGATCGTCAGGGTAATGCTTTGGGTTGGGCAACAGCCGGTGGTTCCGGTTTCCGTGGTTCTCGTAAGTCCACTCCGTTCGCAGCACAGGTTGCAGCAGAACGTTGTGCTGACGCAGTAAAAGAATACGGTATCAAGAACCTGGAAGTTATGGTTAAAGGACCTGGTCCTGGTCGTGAGTCTACTATCCGCGCTCTGAACGCGGCTGGTTTCCGCATCACTAATATTACTGATGTGACTCCGATCCCTCATAACGGTTGTCGTCCGCCGAAAAAGCGCCGCGTGTAACGCAGCTTTTAGGATTGTTGGAGAAAGAAAATGGCAAGATATTTGGGTCCTAAGCTCAAGCTGAGCCGTCGTGAGGGCACAGACCTGTTCCTTAAGTCTGGCGTTCGCGCGATTGATTCCAAGTGTAAAATTGAACAAGCACCTGGTCAGCACGGTGCGCGTAAACCGCGTCTGTCTGATTACGGTGTTCAGTTGCGTGAGAAGCAGAAAGTTCGCCGTATGTACGGCATTCTGGAGCGTCAATTCCGTAACTATTACAAAGAAGCAACCCGCCTGAAGGGCAACACCGGTGAAAACCTGTTGCAGCTGCTGGAAGGTCGTCTGGACAACGTTGTTTACCGTATGGGCTTCGGCGCTACTCGTGCAGAGTCACGTCAGCTGGTTAGCCACAAAGCAGTTATGGTAAACGGTCGCGTTGTTAACATCGCTTCTTATCAGGTATCTCCGAATGACGTAGTCAGCATCCGCGAGAAAGCTAAAAAGCAGTCTCGTGTTAAAGCTTCTCTGGAGCTGGCTGAGCAGCGTGAAAAGCCGACTTGGCTGGAAGTTGATGCTGCTAAGATGGAAGGCGTGTTCAAGCGTATGCCTGAACGTACCGATCTGTCTGCGGACATTAACGAACACCTGATCGTCGAGCTTTACTCCAAGTAAAGCTTAGTACCAAAGAGAGGACACAATGCAGGGTTCTGTGACAGAGTTTCTAAAACCGCGCCTGGTAGATATCGAGCAAGTCAGTTCGACGCACGCCAAGGTGACCCTTGAGCCTTTAGAGCGTGGCTTTGGCCATACTCTTGGCAACGCACTGCGCCGTATTCTGCTTTCATCTATGCCGGGTTGCGCGGTGACCGAGGTTGAGATTGATGGTGTACTGCATGAGTACAGCACCAAAGAAGGCGTACAGGAAGATATCCTGGAGATCCTGCTCAACCTGAAAGGGCTGGCGGTGAGAGTTCAAGGCAAAGACGAAGTTATTCTTACCCTGAATAAATCTGGCATTGGCCCTGTGACCGCTGCCGACATCACCCATGATGGTGATGTCGAAATCGTCAAGCCTCAGCACGTGATCTGCCACCTGACTGATGAGAACGCGGCTATCAGCATGCGTATCAAAGTTCAGCGCGGTCGCGGTTATGTGCCGGCTTCTGCCCGAATTCATTCGGAAGAAGATGAGCGCCCAATCGGTCGTCTGTTGGTTGACGCCTGCTACAGCCCTGTAGAGCGTATCGCCTACAATGTTGAAGCTGCGCGTGTAGAACAGCGTACTGACTTGGATAAGCTGGTCATCGAGATGGAGACCAATGGCACGATCGATCCTGAAGAGGCGATCCGCCGTGCGGCCACCATTCTGGCTGAACAACTTGAAGCTTTCGTTGACCTGCGTGATGTACGTCAGCCGGAAGTTAAAGAAGAGAAACCGGAATTCGATCCGATCTTGCTGCGCCCTGTTGACGATCTGGAATTGACTGTCCGCTCTGCTAACTGCCTCAAGGCAGAAGCTATCCACTACATCGGTGATCTGGTACAGCGTACCGAGGTTGAGTTGCTGAAAACGCCAAACCTGGGTAAAAAATCTCTTACCGAGATTAAAGACGTGCTGGCCTCACGTGGTCTGTCTCTGGGCATGCGCCTGGAAAACTGGCCGCCGGCAAGCATTGCTGACGAGTAACCGGATCACAGGTTAAGGTTTTACTGAGAAGGATAAGGTCATGCGCCATCGTAAGAGTGGTCGTCAACTGAACCGTAACAGCAGCCATCGCCAGGCTATGTTCCGTAACATGGCCGGCTCTTTGGTTCGTCATGAGATCATCAAGACGACCCTGCCAAAAGCAAAAGAGCTGCGTCGCGTTGTTGAGCCGCTGATTACTCTTGCCAAGACCGACAGCGTAGCTAATCGTCGTCTGGCATTCGCCCGTACTCGTGATAACGAGATCGTGGCAAAACTGTTTAACGAGCTGGGCCCGCGTTTCGCGAGCCGTGCCGGTGGTTACACTCGCATTCTGAAGTGTGGCTTCCGCGCAGGCGACAACGCGCCGATGGCATACATCGAGCTGGTTGATCGTGCTGAGTCTCAAGCAGAAGTAGCAACTGCAGAGTAATCTGTAGACGCGTAAAAAAACCGGGCTTGCCCGGTTTTTTTACGTCCAAATCCAGCCAAATGTGCTCAATTCCCCCGTCGTGCTTAAGATCCCCGCTCCTATCCGTTATGCTTAGACTCATTCAATAAGCTCACTGAGGCTGTCTGTTATGGGGTTGCTCGACCAATGGGCGGAACGTCATATCCTTGATGCCCAGGATAAAGGCGAGTTCGACAATCTGCCCGGCCAGGGACAACCGCTCGTGCTGGACGATGACAGCGCGGTGCCTGCTGAGCTACGCGCCGGTTACCGCCTGCTGAAAAATGCCGGTTATCTGCCGCCGGCGCTGGAAGATCGCAAAGAGGCATTAACCGTTGCTCACTTACTGCAAGGGATCAACAGTGAGCATCCGGACTATGTCGATCTCAGCAAGCGCATGGCGCTGCTGGAACATCGGTTACGTCACGCTGGAATGAGCACGGACTTCTTGCATGGCGAATATCAGCGTGCGCTGGACGGTAAACTCACCCGAGAGGAGAAGTAATGTTCAAGATAGGTCAGTTGGCCAAGCTTGCCGAAGTGACGCCGGATACCGTGCGTTACTATGAAAAGCAGGGCATGATGGATCACAATGTCCGTACTGAAGGCGGTTATCGGCTGTACACCGAGCAGGATCTGCAGCGGCTGCGTTTTATCCGCTATGCCAAGCAGTTAGGCTTTACTCTGGAAACGATCGCCGAGCTGCTGTCGATCCGGGTCGATCCGGAACATCACACCTGCCAGGAATCGAAGTCTATCGTTGATGCGCGCCTGAGCGAAGTGGAAAGCAAGTTGGCGGAGCTGACCCGGATGCGTGAATCGTTGAAACGGCTGAGCGACGCCTGCTGCGGTACCGCCCATACCAGCAACTACTGTTCGATCCTGGAAGCTTTGGAACAGGGCGCCAGCGATGACAAAGGCAAAAAAGGTTGCTGACGGCACTTTAATTTTTATATCGCCGGCAGTATTATCGCCCCGTTTTATCCCTCATATTTTACAGGAGCATTATCATGACGAAATATCGTCACACCAAAGGCCAGATTCAAGATAACGCCATTGAGGCGCTGCTGCATGACCCGCTATTCCGTCAGCGGGTAGAAAAGAATGTGAAAGGCAAAGGCAGCTATCGACGTAAAGAAAAACACAACAAAGGCGGTAACTGGGAGGCCAGTGGCAAACTATCAAACGATAATTTACCACTGGCCTTCTGGTTTTAAGGCATTAAAAAAGCCACCTTCATCCGGTGGCTTTTTATTGGCATAACCAAATGCTGTCTTACAGTTTTGGCTGCTGTTGATGGCTCAGCAAATCACGGATTTCCGTCAGCAGTTTCTCTTCTGCAGTAGGTTCTGGCGGCGCTGCCGGAGCTTCTTCTTGTTTGCGGCGCATTTTGTTCATCAATTTAATCGCCAGGAAGATGGCGAAGGCGACAATCACGAAGTCAAATACGGTTTGGATGAATGAACCGTAGTTCATTACCACCGCCGGTACGGTGCCCTGAGCTTCACGTAATACCAGATGGAACTGTTTAAAGTCGACACCGCCGATCAGTAAGCCCAGCGGAGGCATGATGATATCAGCGACGAAGGATGAAACAATCTTGCCGAACGCGGCGCCGATAATCACACCGACGGCCAGATCGACCACGTTGCCGCGCATGGCAAATTCGCGAAACTCTTTCAACATACTCATAGAACGCACCCCTTGCAGAATTAATAACTCAAGTTTAACAAAGCAATTTCCCTTTGCCACAAAAGGAGAGAAGTTTTATCTCCTCTCAAGGCAGAGAACAACTACGCGATTATAGACCATCACCAAATAAATTCGTTCTACAAGAAGAACGGGCTCGGTTGGAACAGGCGTTCAACGTCCGGCACGAATTTCTTGTCGGTAATAAACATGATGACATGATCGCCCTGTTCGATTTTGCTGTTGCCGTTAGCGATGATGACGTCGTCGCCACGAACGATAGCGCCGATGGTGGTACCCGGTGGCAGCTTGATATCTTCAACGATGCGGCCAACCACTTTGGACGTGCTTTCATCGCCGTGGGCAATCGCCTCGATCGCTTCCGCCACGCCGCGGCGCAGCGATGAAACGCTGACGATATCCGCTTTGCGCACATGCCCAAGCAGCGCGGAGATGGTTGCCTGCTGCGGTGAAATGGCAATATCGATCACGCTGCCTTGCACCAGATCGACATAGGCGCGCCGCTGGATCAAGACCATCACTTTCTTGGCGCCCATGCGCTTGGCCAGCATGGCCGACATGATGTTGGCCTCATCGTCGTTGGTGATGGCGATGAAGACATCCACCTGCTCGACGTGCTCTTCGGCCAGCAGTTCCTGGTCGGAGGCATCGCCATAGAACACGATGGTATCGTGCAACTGCTCGGCCAGTTCGGCGGCACGTTGCTGATTGCGCTCAATGAGTTTGACGTTATAGTCTTTCTCCAGCTTGGCGGCCAGGCCGGCGCCGACGTTGCCGCCGCCGACGATCATGATGCGCTTATAAGGTTTTTCCAGCCGTTGCAGTTCGCTCATCACCGCGCGAATGTGCTGTGAGGCGGCAACGAAGAACACTTCATCACCGGCTTCGATAATGGTCGAGCCTTGCGGACGAATCGGCCGATCCTGGCGGAAAATGGCGGCGACGCGAGTGTCGATATGCGGCATGTGTTCGCGCATCGAAGAGAGCGCATTGCCGACCAGCGGGCCGCCGTAATAGGCTTTAACCGCGGCGATGCTGACCTTGCCTTCGGCGAAGTTGACCACCTGCAGCGCGCCGGGGTATTCAATCAGCTTGTAGATATAGTCGATGACCAGCTGCTCCGGCGAAATCAGATGGTCGATCGGCACCGCTTCCGGCAGGAACAGTTTCTCCGACTCGCGGATATATTCCGGCGCGCGGATACGGGCGATACGGTTGGGGGTATTAAACAGAGAATAGGCGATCTGGCAGGCGATCATGTTGGTTTCGTCGGAGTTGGTGACGGCGACCAGCATGTCGGCGTCTTCTGCGCCGGCTTCGCGCAGCACCCGGGGGTGAGAACCATGTCCCTGAACCACTCGCAGATCGAATTTATCCTGCAGCTGACGCAACCGGCCGGAGTCGGTATCGACGACGGTGATATCGTTGTTTTCACCTACCAGGTTTTCCGCCAGCGTCCCGCCAACCTGCCCGGCACCAAGAATAATTATTTTCATCGTGTTCTCTGCTTCACACTGAAAGACTTAGGGCGCGTGGGCACCCTGAAGAATTACATTTTAATCAGCTTAGCGTAAAAGAAGCCATCGCCGTCCTCGGGATGCGGGATATTCTGCCGTCCCGGCCGCTGCGCATCGCCGGTTTCAACCAGCTTGGCATCGGCATGGCGCTGCAAGAACGCGGCGATCTGGCTACTGTTTTCATCCGGCAGAATAGAGCAGGTTGCGTAAACCATCACGCCGCCTGATTTCAGATGCGGCCAGACGGCTTCCAGGATATCGGCCTGCAGGGCGGCGAGTTCGGCGATGTCGCGATCGCGGCGCAGCCATTTGATGTCGGGATGACGGCGGATCACGCCGGTGGCCGAACAAGGCGCGTCCAGCAGGATACGGTCGAACTGCTTGTCACCGCACCATTGCTGCGGTGTGCGGCCATCGCCCAGTTTAACCTCTGCGTGCAAACGCAGACGCTGCAGGTTTTCTTTCACCCGCGCCAGACGCTGTTCGTCGATATCGACGGCCATAACCTGTGCTTTCGGCGCCGCTTCCAGAATATGCGTGGTTTTGCCGCCGGGCGCGGCGCACAAATCGAGGATCTGTTCACCGTCTTGTGGATCCAGCAGATCAACACAGCCTTGGGCTGAGGCATCTTGCACGGTGACCCAGCCGTCGGCGAACCCTGGCAGATCGGTCACGGCACAAGGTGCCAGCAACCGCACGGCGTCGGCATAGTCTGCATGAGGCTCCGCGGCGATGCCGGCGTCGGTCAGCAGCTGCAGGTAAGCCTCACGGGTGTGATGCAGGCGGTTGACGCGCAGCCACATCGGCGGCTTCTGGTTATTGGCGTCGACGATCTGCTGCCAGTTGGCGGGATAAGCCTGTTGGATGCGTTTCAGCAACCAGCTCGGGTGCAGGTAGCGGCTGTCATTGTTGGCGGCGCGCTGCAGAAGTTCTTCCTGCTGGCGCTGGAATTGCCGCAAGACGCCGTTAATCAAACCTTTTAACTGTGGGCGTTTCAGCGCCACCGCACCTTCCACGGTTTCTGCGAGTACGGCGTGCGCCGGGATACGGGTATACAGCAGCTGATACAAGCCGACCATCAGCAAATAGTGAAGTGTACGTTGCTTGCCGGTCAGCGGTTTGGCCATTAATTGCTGAATGCACCATTCGAGCTGCGGCAGTACGCGTAACGTGCCGAAGCACAGTTCCTGCAGCAACCCGCGGTCTTTATCGCTGATGGAGGTTTGCAGCGCCGGCAGGACAGTACTCAGTGACTGCCCTTGATCCAGCACCTGGCCGATGGCTTTGGCAGCGATGCTGCGGAGATTGTAATTATTTTTCATAGGCTGAAGCTGATAACGATCGGCATTAAGAAAATAACGGCCCGGCGATGAACGGCCGGGCAGTGGGGTGACTTACAGCCGGTTACCCGGGGTAAACCATTCACGACGTGAATTTAACAGGTCTTGCGCCGACATCGGTTTCTTGCCGGCGGGCTGCAGTTGGATCAGATTGAGGATACCGTCGGCGGTCGCCACCTGAATGCCGTGCTTGTCGGCATGGACAACGGTGCCCGGCTCCGCGTTGGCGCTTTCCGCCATTACGCTGGCCTGCCACACTTTCACCGGTTGCTCATCGATGGTGAAGTAGCTTATCGGCCAAGGGTTGAAGGCGCGGATGCAACGCTCCAGCTGTGCGGCGGACAGTGTCCAATCCAGGCGAGCTTCTTCTTTGCTCAGCTTCTCGGCGTAGGTGACCTGCGACTCGTCCTGCACTTCGCGGGTGGCGCTGCCGTCGGCCATTTGGCGCAGCGTTGTCAGCATGCCCTGCGGGCCGAGCTGCGCCAGCTTGTCGTAGAGGCTGGCACTGGTATCGCTGCTCTCAATCGGGCAGGCGATCTTGTGCATCATGTCACCGGTATCGAGACCGACATCCATCTGCATGATGGTCACGCCGGTTTCGCTGTCACCGGCCCAGAGCGAACGCTGGATCGGCGCCGCGCCGCGCCAGCGAGGCAGCAGCGAACCATGTACGTTGATGCAGCCAAGACGCGGCATATCCAGCACCGCTTGCGGCAGAATCAACCCGTAGGCAACCACCACCATCACGTCGGCGTTGAGATCCGCTACCAGACGCTGGTTCTCTTCGGGGCGCAGCGATTTAGGCTGAAATACCGGCAATTGGTGTTGTTCGGCCAGCATTTTGACCGGGCTGGGCGTTAACTTGTTGCCGCGGCCTGCCGGACGGTCGGGTTGAGTGAATACGCCGACAATCTGGTGCTCAGATGACAACAGCGCGTCAAGATGACGCGCTGCGAAGTCTGGTGTTCCGGCGAAAATAATCCGTAAAGAGTCAGACACGTTGATTTCCTGATCGGTTAGGCGCGGGCTTGAAGCTTGGCCATTTTTTCCAGTTTCTGACGAATGCGCTGACGCTTGAGCGGCGACAGGTAATCGACGAACAGTTTACCCATCAGGTGATCCATCTCGTGCTGGATGCAGATCGCCAGCAGATCGTCCGCTTCCAGCTCGAAAGGTTTGCCTTCGCGATCCAGCGCGCGGATCTTCACCTGCGCGGCGCGCGGCACCAGCGCACGCTGCTCGGGAATGGAAAGACAGCCTTCCTCGATGCCGGTTTCGCCGCTCTTTTCCAGCAGCTCCGGGTTGATCAGCACCAGGCGCTGATCGCGATTCTCGGAGACGTCGATCACGATAATGCGCTGATGGATATCCACCTGAGTCGCAGCCAAGCCAATGCCTTCCTCTGCGTACATGGTTTCAAACATATCATCCACGATGCGCTGGATATCTGCATTGACTTCTTTTACCGGCGCTGCGACTTTGCGCAGACGCTCGTCTGGGAAATGTAATACCTGCAAGACTGACATATATCTTTAGATCTGTATCCGAGTAATGAACGAGGTTTAACCTCTATTCTAGACATTTCCCGACCTGATTGACAGCATTGCGCACCAATTGCTCAGATTGGCAATACCACCGTTTTTGCTGAGGGAACAGACGATGCGGCCGGAAGAGATCGCTTTACGGATGCGGGGAGTCACGGGGCTACAGACCGGCGTGGCCAGTCGGCTCGTGCGACAGTTATCGCAAATGAGTGGCGAGCCTCGCCGCGTGTTGCATGAGCTGGGATTGAACGAACGGCAGCAGGCACAGTTCAACCGAGTGGATCCTGTCTATCTGGCGGCCACCCTGCGTTGGCTGGAGGAGCCGGCGCACCGTATGCTGAACTATGGGGCGCCCGGCTATCCTGAAAGCCTGGCTCAGATCGACGACGCGCCGCTGTTTCTGCTGATCGAGGGCGATCCTCGGGTGCTGTTGCAACCTCAGCTCGCTATGGTCGGCAGCCGGCAGTTCAGTCATTACGGCGAGCGTTGGGCGAACCATTTCGCCGAGGAGTTGGCGCGTTGCGGTTTCACCATCACCAGCGGTTTGGCGATCGGCATCGACGGCATTTGCCATCGTGCGGCGCTGGCGGCCGATGGCTGCACGATTGCGGTGTTGGGCAGCGGGCTGGGCAATATCTATCCGCGCCGGCACCGCCGGCTCGCGGAGAAGATAGTCGAGCAGGGCGGCGCCGTGATTTCAGATCATTTAGTCACCGATTTGCCTCTGGCCGACCATTTCCCACGCCGTAACCGCATTATCAGCGGGCTCAGCCTGGGGGTTCTGGTCATAGAAGCTTCGCTGCGCAGCGGTACCCTGGTGACGGCTCGCTACGCGTTGGAGCAGGGGCGTGAGGTGTTCGCCTTGCCTGGGCCATTAGGAAACCCGATGAGTGAGGGGACGCATTGGTTAATCCAGCAGGGCGCGCATCTGGTCACCGGGCCGAAAGATATCGCCGAATTGCTGGGAAGCGGCCTTCAATGGCTGTCACTGAACGAAAATACAACTATTTGTGCGTCGCAGGCTGAAGTTGAATTGCCATTTGGCGATGTGTTGGCTAACGTAGGAGATGAGGTGACACCTGTTGACGTCGTCGCTGAACGTGCCGGCCAACCTGTGCCAGTGGTGGTAATCAAGTTACTCGAGCTGGAGTTAGCAGGGTGGATCGCAGCTGTACCCGGCGGCTATGTCCGAATAAGGAGGGCAAGCCATGTTCGACGTACTCATGTACTTGTTTGAAACTTATATCCACAATGAACCAGAGATGCGCGTCGATCAGGATCAACTGACCGATGATCTCGCTCAGGCGGGGTTTCATCGGGATGATATCTACAACGCGTTGAATTGGCTTGAGAAGTTGGCTGACCTGCAAGAGGGTCAAAATGCCCCTTACTTTATGGATGCCGATCCGCTGGCAATGCGGATCTACACCGAAGAAGAAGGCGCACGTCTGGACGCCGGCTGCCGTGGTTTTCTCCTGTTCCTGGAACAGATTCAGGTATTGAACCTCGAAACCCGTGAAATGGTTATCGACCGCGTTATGGCTTTGGATAATGCGGAATTCGATCTCGAAGATCTGAAATGGGTCGTGTTGATGGTGCTGTTTAATATCCCCGGATATGAAAGCGCCTATCAGCAAATGGAAGAACTGTTGTTTGAAGTGAACGAAGGTTATCTGCATTGAGCCGATAACGCGCATAGAAGACGTTATGACAAAAAACGCGATTTTTGCCGCCAGGCAAAATGAACCCTGTCCGGAATGCGGGGCCGAACTGGTGATCCGTAGCGGTCGCCACGGCCCCTTCCTCGGCTGTTCCCAGTACCCTGAATGCCAATATATTCGGCCGCTGAAAGCGCAGGCCGATGGACATATCGTTAAGGTCTTGGATGGGCAACAGTGCCCGCAATGTCAGGCGACGTTGGTGCTGCGCCAGGGGCGCTATGGCATGTTTATCGGCTGCAGCGATTATCCGCAGTGTGATCACACTGAAGTGATCGATAAGCCTGACGAAACCGCCATTACCTGTCCGCAGTGCGGCCAAGGCAAACTGCTGCAGCGCAAGTCGCGTTACGGCAAAGTTTTTCATTCCTGCGATCGTTACCCGGAATGCCAGTTTGCCCTCAATGTTAAACCTGTCGCCGGTGAGTGCGCCTATTGCCATTATCCGCTGCTGATGGAAAAGCGCACGGCAAAAGGCCCCGTCCTGTGCTGTGCCAGCAAGCTGTGCGGAAAACCCGTCGCGACTACAGAATAATCACATCATGAACTCAGAATTAAGCCCGAACCTTTTATCTATCATCGATGCTTTGCATCAACAGCAGGTGATTGCGTATCCCACAGAAGCCGTATTCGGCCTGGGTTGCGATCCCGACAGCGAGCAGGCGGTCAATGCATTGCTGGCGCTGAAACAGCGGCCGTGGGAAAAGGGGCTGATTTTGATCGCCGCCGACTATGCACAGCTTAAGCCTTATATCGACGACAGTGCACTCAGCGAACAGCAGCGCACGACGATGTTTGCCAGCTGGCCAGGGCCGGTAACCTGGGTTTTGCCCGCTCGGCCGGAGACGCCGCGTTTGCTGACCGGGCGCTTCAGCTCGCTGGCGGTGCGCGTCAGCGATCATCCGTTGGTGCAGCAGCTGTGTCGGCAGTACGGCAAGCCGCTGGTGTCGACCAGCGCCAATCTCAGTGGGCTGGAGCCATGCCGCAGTGCGGATGAGGTCACGCGGCAGTTCGGCGAAGCTTTCCCGGTATTGCGCGGCAAGGTAGGTGGCCGTCTTAATCCTTCCGAAATCAGAGACGTTCTGACCGGCGAACAGATCCGTCAGGGCTAGAGGTAATGGGCATGGAGAAGTTTGCGGTATTTGGCAACCCTATCGGCCACAGCAAGTCGCCGCGAATTCATGCGCTGTTTGCTGCCCAGACCGGCATTGAGCATCCTTATGGGACGGTGTTGGCGCCGTTAGACGGTTTTGAAACCAGCCTGCAGGCGTTTATCCGCGCCGGAGGGCTGGGGGCGAACGTCACGGTGCCTTTCAAGGAGCGTGCTTATTCGGCCGCTTCTGAGCTGAGCGAGCGCGCAGCGATGGCCGGTGCGGTCAACACCCTGAAGATATTGCCGAATGGCGAGCTGTTGGGGGATAACACCGACGGCATCGGGTTGCTGACCGATCTACAGCGTCAGCAATTGATCCTGCCGCAGGATCGCATCCTGCTGGTGGGCGCCGGCGGTGCAGCGCGCGGCGTGATCCTGCCGCTGCTGTCTTTCGGCTGTCGGCTAACGATCACCAACCGCACCTTCAGCCGAGCCCAGGCGTTGGCAGACGCTTTTCGGCATCTGGGGGAGATCTCGGCGGCGCCGATGGATCAATTGGATCAGCAAGCGTTCGAACTGGTGATCAATGCGACGGCGTCCGGCATCAGCGGAGAGATCCCGGCGTTGCCGGCGGGCGTAGTTAATGCGCACACTCGTTGCTATGACATGTTCTATCAGCAGGGCACTACGCCATTCCTGGCCTGGGCGCAGCAGCAGGGGGCAACGGAATATGCCGATGGGTTGGGCATGCTGGTGGGGCAGGCGGCGCATGCTTTCCTGCTTTGGCATGGAGTGATGCCAGAGATTGAGCCGGTATTGCGCCAGTTGCGCAGCGAACTGGCGGCATAAATCCTGCCCCGTTCTCTTTATTTATAGAGAACGGGGTTCCCGTCAGATGTCTTCCGACAGGTATTCATCTTTCCAGCGTACATAGTTGTTCGAAGAATAAAGCAATCCTTCCAACTCGGCGGCGGTCAACGGCCTAACTTGGCGTGCCGGGCTGCCCATATAGAGATAGCCGCTGACCAGGCGTTTGCCCGGCGGCACTAAACTGCCGGCACCAATCATCACGTCGTCTTCTACTACTACACCGTCCAGCAGGATCGATCCCATACCGACCAGCACCCGGTTGCCGATGGCGCAGCCGTGCAGCATCGCTTTATGGCCTACGGTCACGTCTTCTCCAATCAACAGGGGATAACCGTCGGGGTTATGTTCGGAGCGGTGAGTCACATGCAGTACGCTGCCGTCCTGTATATTGCTGCGTGCGCCGATCTTTACCGCATTGACGTCGCCCCGAATGGCGACCAGCGGCCAGATGCTGACGTCATCCGCCAGATCGACGTCGCCGATGACGACGCTGGAAGGATCGATCAAGACGCGCTGACCGAGTTTGGGGGTGTATTGAAGATAAGAACGTACTGCATCGGACATGGTGCTTGCCTCACGTCGGGATCATATTTACCGGCAATACTAGACTCTGACGATGGAATTACAACCAATCGCAGCGCCGGATCCTGCGGAAAATGGCCCTGATCGCACAAGATCCACTCGGAAGGGCTGAAAAGTGTGCAAACAGAAAGAAAAGATCAAAAAAGGGGTTGTGCAAAAAACTCGGATCCCTATAATGCGCCTCCATCGACACGGCGCAAGTGATTCACTTCACACAGCGGCCGGGAAGAAAGAGAAAAAATCCTGAAAATTAGGGTTGACTCTGAAAGAGGAAAGCGTAATATACGCCACCTCGAGTTAGCAAGCGAAAGCGCCTAACTCACTGCTCTTTAACAATTTATCAGACAATCTGTGTGGGCACTCCACAAGACGATATCCAGCATCTTCGGATGCAAAAAATATCAAGTCTTGAAGAGTGACTAACTGAAGTAAAATTCATGCAGTAAATCTTTGAGCATCGCTTCTCGAGTGGAAGCACATCAAGCTTTTAATTGAAGAGTTTGATCATGGCTCAGATTGAACGCTGGCGGCAGGCTTAACACATGCAAGTCGAGCGGTAGCACAGGGGAGCTTGCTCCCTGGGTGACGAGCGGCGGACGGGTGAGTAATGTCTGGGAAACTGCCTGATGGAGGGGGATAACTACTGGAAACGGTAGCTAATACCGCATAACGTCGCAAGACCAAAGAGGGGGACCTTCGGGCCTCTTGCCATCAGATGTGCCCAGATGGGATTAGCTAGTAGGTGGGGTAATGGCTCACCTAGGCGACGATCCCTAGCTGGTCTGAGAGGATGACCAACCACATTGGGACTGAGACACGGCCCAAACTCCTAAGGAAGGCAGCAGTGGGGAATATTGGACAATGAGCGAAAGCTTGATCCAGCTATATCGCGTGTGTGAAGAAGGCCTTAGGGTTGTAAAACACTTTCAGCGAGGAGGAAGGTGGTGAACTTAATACGTTCATCAATTGACGTTACTCGCAGAAGAAGCACCGGCTAACTTCGTGCCAGCAGCCGCGGTAATACGAGGGGTGCAAGCGTTAATCGGAATTATTGGGCGTAAAGCGCACGCAGGCGGTTTGTTAAGTCAGATGTGAAATCCCTAAGCTTAACTTAGGAACTGCATTTGAAACTGATAAACTTGAGTTTTGTAGAGGGGGGTAGAATTCCAGGTGTAGCGGTGAAATGCGCAGATATTTGGAGGAATACCAGTGGCGAAGGCGACCCCCTGGACAAAAACTGACACTGAGGTGCGAAAGCATGGGGAGCAAACAGGATTAGATACCCTGGTAGTCCATGCAGTAAACGATGTCGATTTGGAGGTTGTGCCCTTGAGGCGTGGCTTCCGGAGCTAACGCGTTAAGTTGACCGCCTGGGGATTACGACCGCAAGGTTAAAACTCAAATGAATTGACGGGGGCTCGCACAAGCGGTGGAGCATGTGGTTTAATTCGATACAACACGAAAAATCTTACCTACTCTTGACATCCAAAGAACTTTCCAGAGATGGATTGGTGCCTTCGGGAACTCTGAGACAGGTGCTGCATGGCTGTCGTCAGCTCGTGTTGTGAAATGTTGGGTTAAGTCCTATAACGAGCGCAACCCTTATCCTTTGTTACCATCGGTTCGGCCGGGAACTCAAAGGAGACTGCCAATGATAAATTGGAGGAAGGTGAGGACGACGTCAAGTCATCATGGCCCTTATGAGTAGGGCTACACACGTGCTACAATGGTGTATACAAAGAGAAGCGACCTCGCGAGAGCAAGCGGACCTCATAAAGTACGTCGTAGTCCGGATTGGAGTCTGCAACTCGATTTCATGAAGTTGGAATCGCTAGTAATCGTAAATCAGAATGTTACGGTGAATACGTTCTCGAGCCTTGTACACACCGCCCGTCACACCATGGGAGTGGGTTGCAAAAGAAGTAGGTAGCTTAACCTTCGGGAGGGCGCTTACCACTTTGTGGTTCATAACTGGGGTGAAGTCGTAACAAGGTAGCTGTAGGGGAACCTGTGGTTGGATTACCTCCTTACCTAAAGATATTAGTTCGAGTGGCGTGCTCACACAGATTGTCTGATGAAAAAGTAACGAGCAAAAGCGTCATAAAAGTACGGTGTCGTGTCCCCTTCGTCTAGAGGCCTAGGACACCGCCCTTTCACGGCGGTAACAGGGGTTCGAATCCCCTAGGGGACGCCAAGCTTCCGACCCACCCGGTGAAAGCGGCGGTCTCAAGTATCTGACGATACACCATATCTTAAAGATGACTTCCGAGTCATGTTTAAGATATTGCTCTTTAACAATCTGGAACAAGCTGAAAATTGAAACATGACGGCTGAAATTTATCCCTCCGTAGATGTATTGGGATGAAGAGTAACCTGTCATAGAGTCTCTCAAATGTTTGCAGCGCGAACGATGGAAACATCTTCGGGTTGTGAGGTTAAGTGACTAAGCGTACACGGTGGATGCCTAGGCAGTCAGAGGCGATGAAGGGCGTGCTAATCTGCGAAAAGCGTCGGTAAGGTGATATGAACCGTTATAACCGGCGATACCCGAATGGGGAAACCCAGTGTGTTTCGACACACTATCATGTCATGAATACATAGTGGCATGAGGCGAACCGGGGGAACTGAAACATCTAAGTACCCCGAGGAAAAGAAATCAACCGAGATTCCCCCAGTAGCGGCGAGCGAACGGGGAGGAGCCCAGAACCTGAATTGGCTTGTGTGTTAGTGGAAGCGTCTGGAAAGTCGCGCAGCAAAGGGTGATAGCCCCGTACACTAAAATGCACAGGTCGTGAGTTCGATGAGTAGGGCGGGACACGTGACATCCTGTCTGAATATGGGGGGACCATCCTCTAAGGCTAAATACTAATAGTTAACCGATAGTGAACTAGTACCGTGAGGGAAAGATGAAAAAGAACCCCGGTTAGGGGAGTGAAATAGAACCTGAAACCGTATACGTACAAGCAGTAGAAGCATTTAATAATGTAACTGCGTACCTTTTGTATAATGGGTCAGCGACTTATATTTTGTAGCAAGGTTAACCGTATAGGGGAGCCAAAGGGAAACCGAGTCTTAAATGGGCGAATAGTTTCAAGATGTAGACCCGAAACCCGGTGATCTAACCATGAGCAAGTTGAAGGTTAATTAAATCTAATTGGAGGACTGAACTGACTAATGTTGAAAAATTAGCGGATGACTTGTGGATAGGGGTGAAAGGCTAATCAAGCTCGGAGATAGCTGGTTCTCCTCGAAAGCTATTTAGGTAGCGCCTCGTGAACTCATCTTCGGGGGTAGAGCACTGTTTCGGCTAGGGGGCCATCCCGGCTTACCAAACCGATGCAAACTCCGAATACCGAAGAATGTTATCACGGGAGACACACGGCGGGTGCTAACGTCCGTCGTGAAGAGGGAAACAACCCAGACCGCCAGCTAAGGTCCCAAAGTCATGGTTAAGTGGGAAACGATGTGGGAAGGCATAGACAGCCAGGATGTTGGCTTAGAAGCAGCCATCCTTTAAAGAAAGCGTAATAGCTCACTGGTCGAGTCAACTTGCGCGGAAGATGTAACGGGGCTAAACTATGTACCGAAGCTGCGGCAGCGACGCTTAGCGTTGTTGGGTAGGGGAGCGTTCTGTAAGCCGTTGAAGGTGGCCTGTGAGGGTTGCTGGAGGTATCAGAAGTGCGAATGCTGACATAAGTAACGATAAAGCGGGTGAAAAGCCCGCTCGCCGGAAGACCAAGGGTTCCTGTCCAACGTTAATCGGGGCAGGGTGAGTCGACCCCTAAGGCGAGGCTGAAAAGCGTAGTCGATGGGAAACAGGTTAATATTCCTGTACTTGGGGTTACTGCGAAGGGGGGACGGAGAAGGCTAGGCTGGCCGGGCGACGGTTGTCCCGGTTTAAGCGTGTAGGGGGTGTGACCTGGTAAATCCGGTTGCATACTAACCCTGAGGCGTGATGACGATGCACTACGGTGCAGAAGTAGTTGATGCCCTGCTTCCAGGAAAATCCTCTAAGCTCCAGGTAACATTAAATCGTACCCCAAACCAACACAGGTGGTCATGTAGAAAATACTAAGGCGCTTGAGAGAACTCAGGTGAAGGAACTAGGCAAAATAATGCCGTAACTTTGGGATAAGGCACGCTGGCATGTAGGTGAAGTCCCTTGCGGATGGAGCTGAAGCCAGTCGAAGATACCAGCTGGCTGCAACTGTTTAATAAAAACATAGCACTGTGCAAACACGTAAGTGGAAGTATACGGTGTGACGCCTGCCCGGTGCTGGAAGGTTAATTGATGGGGTCAGCCGCAAGGCGAAGCTCTTGATCGAAGCCCCAGTAAACGGCGGCCGTAACTATAACGGTCCAAAGGTAGCGAAATTCCTTGTCGGGTAAGTTCCGACCTGCACGAATGGCGTAATGATGGCCAGGCTGTCTCCACCTGAGACTCAGTGAAATTGAATTTGCTGTGAAGATGCAGTGTATCTACGGCTAGACGGAAAGACCCCGTGAACCTTTACTATAGCTTGACACTGAACATTGAGCCTTGATGTGTAGGATAGGTGGGAGGCTTTGAAGCGTGGACGCCAGTCTGCGTGGAGCCATCCTTGAAATACCACCCTTTAATGTTTGATGTTCTAACTCGGCCCCATAATCTGGGGTGAGGACAGTGTCTGGTGGGTAGTTTGACTGGGGCGGTCTCCTCCTAAAAAGTAACGGAGGAGTACAAAGGTTAGCTAATTACGGTCGGACATCGTGAGGTTAGTGCAAAGGCATAAGCTAGCTTAACTGCGAGAGTGACGGCTCGAGCAGGTACGAAAGTAGGTTCTAGTGATCCGATAATCCTGTATGGAAAGGTTATCGCTCAACGAATAAAAGGTACTCCGGGGATAACAGGCTAATACTGCCCAAGAGTCCATATCGACGGCAGTGTTTGGCACCTCGATGTCGGCTCATCACATCCTGGGGCTGGAGTTGGTCCCAAGGGTATGGCTGTTCGCCATTTAAAGTGGTACGCGAGCTGGGTTTAGAACGTCGTGAGACAGTTCGGTCCCTATCTGCCGTGGGCGTTGGAAGATTGAGAGGGGTTGCTCCTAGTACGAGAGGACCGGAGTGAACGCACCACTGGTGTTCGGGTTGTCATGCCAATGGCATTGCCCGGTAGCTAAGTGCGGAAAAGATAAGCGCTGAAAGCATCTAAGCGCGAAACTTGCCTCAAGATGAGTCTTCCCTGGGCCTTTAAGGCCCCTGAAGGAACGTTTAAGACTAAGACGTTGATAGGCTGGGTGTGTAAGTGCAGCGATGCATTGAGCTAACCAGTACTAATGATCCGTGAGGCTTAACCTTACAACACCGAAGGTGTTTTTAGAGAGATTTTCAGCGACGTTCCAAGATTGGTTCTGATGGCTTCATGGAAGTGAGGCGGTTGGAATGAAACAGAATTTGCCTGGCGGCAATAGCGCGGTGGTCCCACCTGACCCCATGCCGAACTCAGAAGTGAAACGCCGTAGCGCCGATGGTAGTGTGGGGTCTCCCCATGCGAGAGTAGGACACTGCCAGGCATCAAATTAAGCGTGCTGATATGGCTCAGTTGGTAGAGCGCACCCTTGGTAAGGGTGAGGTCCCCAGTTCGACTCTGGGTATCAGCACCACTTTATTTAAAGTGGGTTTAGAAGTTCGGCAGAAAAAAGAATTTGCTTGGCGGCAATAGCGCGGTGGTCCCACCTGACCCCATGCCGAACTCAGAAGTGAAACGCCGTAGCGCCGATGGTAGTGTGGGGTCTCCCCATGCGAGAGTAGGACACTGCCAAGCATCAAATAAAACAACAAGCCTCATGCGAAAGCATGGGGCTTTTTGTTTTGTCTGTTATCTGGCGTTCTGCTCGAGCATGGGCATGCGAAAGACCCGTCGGGAACGGGCCTTAACGCCGCTTGCGGCGGCCCCGCAGGGGAGAGTCTCAGGATGAGACGAATACTGTAGGACATTGCCAAGCATCAAATAAGCCAAGAGGCCATCCGAAAGGATGGCCTTTTTGCTTTCAGTACCTCTCATCCTCCCTGCCAAGATCCTGACGCAGCTCGCGCAATGAAACATTTTCACCTTTCCGCTGAACGCTCGACATCGACGGAAAAAAACGCTATCTTCGGGCATCTAGAAGTCTAAACGTATAAATGGATGTGTGAGGGTTAAGCAATGCCGATTCGTGTTCCTGATGAGTTACCTGCGGTCAATTTCTTGCGCGGTGAGAATGTCTTCGTGATGACATCCTCACGGGCAAAAACACAGGAAATCAGGCCGCTGAAAGTGCTGATCCTCAACCTGATGCCAAAGAAGATCGAAACGGAAAACCAGTTTCTGCGCCTGCTTTCCAACTCGCCGCTGCAGATTGATATCCAGCTGCTGCGTATCGATAGCCGCGAATCGAAGAACACCCCGGCCGAGCATCTGAACAACTTCTACTGCGACTTCGAGGATATCCAGAATGAGAACTTCGATGGCCTGATTGTCACCGGCGCGCCGCTGGGGCTGGTCGATTTCTGCGATGTTGCCTACTGGCCGCAGATCGAGTGTGTGATCGACTGGGCTAAGAACCACGTTACCTCCACGCTGTTCGTGTGCTGGGCGGTACAGGCGGCGTTGAATATCCTGTACGGCATTCCCAAGATGACGCGCGAAGTGAAGCTCTCCGGCGTTTATCCGCACCAAACGCTGCAGCAGCATGCGTTGCTGACGCGCGGCTTCGACGAAAGCTTCCTGGCGCCGCATTCGCGCTATGCCGATTTCCCGACCGAGGTGATTCGCCAATATACCGACCTGGACATCCTGGCCGAATCCGAGCAGGCCGGCGCCTACCTGTTCGCCAGCAGGGATAAGCGACTGGCGTTCGTCACCGGCCATCCGGAATACGATACAATGACGCTGGCGGGAGAGTATTGTCGCGACAACGAAGCTGGCCTCGATCCTGCCGTACCGCTCAACTACTTCCCCGATGACAACCCCGCACTGACACCGAAAGCCACCTGGCGCAGCCATGGCCACCTGCTGTTTTCCAATTGGCTCAATTATTACGTCTACCAGATCACGCCTTACGATCTGCGCCATATGAATCCGACTCTCGACTGATATTTTCTGCCTGCCGGCGGCTGAATCGAGGCCGCCGCACTGCTCACCCTCTGCACGATCTTCTTTTTACTCGTCAATTCTCCCAAAAAACCATTGCCTAACAACGCGTTAGTCCGTCTTTGCAATTCTATTGGAACCGATTTCCTTACCTGTTGACCGTGTTATTTATCCTAACCAATTGATAATAAAGTGTTAATAAAATATTTAATAATAAAATGGAAATGGTTTTTGATTTTTATTTTTTGTTGGGTATTCTTAACGCTATCGGGATGAGATCTGACCAGTTTAGGATCGTTCCATCCGCCCTGATCCACAGTGATTTCTGATGAAAATGCGCCGGTCGCTCGGGCGCAACGATGGGAAGGAGCAAGGTCATGACGCAACAGATAGCAGGCACGGAGTTAAGGTTTACGCAGGGTTTCGCCGCTGCGGAGCGCCAGGTGTTAACGGATGAAGCGGTTGAATTTCTGGCGGAACTGGTGGGGAAATTCACGCCGCGTCGCAATGAGCTGTTGGCGGCGCGTGCCCGCTGGCAACAAAATATCGATCGCGGCGAATTGCCTGGGTTTATTTCGGAAACCAATTCCATTCGTGAAGGCAATTGGCAGATCCGCGGCATTCCGCAAGACCTGCGCGATCGCCGGGTAGAGATCACCGGACCGGTCGAGCGCAAGATGGTGATCAATGCGTTGAACGCCAACGTAAAAGTGTTTATGGCGGACTTCGAAGACTCGCTGGCGCCAAGCTGGGACAAAGTCATCGACGGTCAAATCAACCTGCACGATGCGGTTAACGGCACCATCTCCTACACCAATGAAGCCGGCAAGATCTACCAGCTGAAACCGAATCCGGCGGTGTTGATCGCTCGCGTGCGCGGCTTGCACCTGCCGGAGAAGCACGTACTGTGGCGTGATGAAGCCATCCCCGGCGGCCTGTTCGATTTCGCGCTGTACTTCTACCACAACTATCGCCAGCTGTTGGCCAAGGGCAGCGGCCCGTATTTCTACCTGCCGAAAACCCAGTCCTGGGAGGAAGCGGCCTGGTGGAGCGATGTCTTCAGCTTTACCGAGGATCGTTTCGATCTGCCGCGCGGCACCATCAAGGCGACCGTGCTGATCGAAACTCTGCCGGCGGTGTTCCAGATGGACGAGATCCTGTATCACCTGCGCGATCACATCGTCGGTCTGAACTGCGGCCGCTGGGATTACATCTTCAGCTACATCAAAACGCTGAAGAACCACGGCGATCGCGTGCTGCCGGATCGTCAGTCGGTGACCATGGAAAAACCTTTCCTCAGCGCCTATTCGCGCCTGTTGATCAAAACCTGTCATAAGCGCGGCGCGTTCGCCATGGGCGGCATGGCGGCGTTTATCCCGAGCAAAGACGCCGAGAAAAACGCCTGGGTGCTGAATAAGGTGCGAGCGGACAAAGAGCTGGAGGCCAACAATGGCCACGACGGCACCTGGGTGGCGCACCCGGGCTTGGCGGACACGGTGATGGAGGTGTTCGGCAACGCATTGGGCGATCGCCAGAACCAGCTGGACGTGCTGCGTGAGCAGGATGCGCCGATCAGCGCCGCCCAACTGCTGGAGCCGTGCGACGGCGAACGCACCGAAGCGGGGATGCGCGCCAATATCCGCGTGGCGGTGCAGTACATCGAAGCCTGGATCTCCGGCAATGGCTGCGTGCCGATTTACGGTTTGATGGAAGATGCGGCGACGGCGGAGATCTCCCGTACGTCTATCTGGCAGTGGATCCACCACGAGAAGAGCCTGAACGACGGGCGCCCGGTCACCAAGGCGCTGTTCCGCCAGATGTTGCAAGAAGAGATGTTGGTGGTGCGTGAAGAAGTAGGGGAAGCGCGCTTTAACGCCGGCCGGTTCGAAGAGGCGGCGCGCCTGATGGAGCGCATCACCACGCAAGATGAATTAATCGATTTCCTGACGTTGCCCGGCTATGAGCTGCTGGCCTGAACTTTCCCAATCAACCCTACATGACTGAAAGGATAAAAATTATGTCTACCTCTCGCTCTCAACAGATCCAGCAGCTGGAACAGGAATGGAAATCGGCCCGTTGGGAAGGCATCACTCGCCCTTACAGCGCCGAAGACGTGATCAATCTGCGCGGTTCGGTCAACCCGGAATGCACCCTGGCGCAAAACGGCGCCGCCAAACTGTGGGCGTTGCTGAACGGCAAGGCGCGCAAAGGCTACGTGAACTGCCTGGGCGCGCTGACCGGCGGCCAGGCGCTGCAGCAGGCCAAAGCCGGCGTCGAGGCCATCTACTTGTCCGGTTGGCAAGTGGCGGCCGACGCCAACAGCGCAGCGGCCATGTACCCTGACCAATCGCTGTATCCGGTGGACTCGGTGCCGAAGGTGGTCGAGCGCATCAACAACACCTTCCGCCGTGCCGATCAGATCCAATGGGCGAACCAGATTGAGCCGGGCAGCAAAGGGTACACCGATTATTTCCTGCCGATCGTCGCTGATGCGGAAGCCGGCTTCGGCGGCGTATTGAACGCCTTTGAGCTGATGAAAGCGATGATTACCGCCGGGGCCGCCGGGGTGCACTTCGAAGATCAGCTGGCGGCGGTGAAGAAATGCGGCCATATGGGCGGCAAAGTGCTGGTGCCGACGCAAGAAGCGATCCAGAAACTGGTCGCCGCGCGCCTGGCGGCCGATGTGCTTGGCGTGCCGACGCTGGTGATCGCCCGTACCGACGCCGATGCGGCCGACCTGCTGACCTCTGACTGCGATCCGTATGACAGCGCCTTCGTCACCGGCGAGCGTACGGCGGAAGGCTTCTTCCGTACCCATGCCGGCGTCGAGCAGGCGATCAGCCGCGGTCTGGCTTATGCCCCTTACGCCGATATGGTGTGGTGCGAAACCTCAACGCCGGATCTGGATGCCGCCCAGCGCTTCGCCGACGCCATCCACGCCAAATACCCTGGCAAGCTGCTGGCCTACAACTGCTCGCCGTCGTTCAACTGGAAGAAGAACCTCGACGACCAGACCATCGCCCGTTTCCAGCAGGCGCTGTCGGACATGGGCTACAAGTATCAGTTCATCACGCTGGCGGGCATCCACAGCATGTGGTTCAACATGTTCGACCTGGCGCACGCCTATGCGCAGGGCGAAGGGATGAAACACTACGTCGAGAAGGTGCAGCAGGCGGAGTTCGCCGCGGTGGAGCGCGGTTACACCTTCGCGTCGCACCAGCAAGAGGTGGGCACTGGCTACTTCGACAAAGTCACCACCATCATTCAGGGCGGCGCCTCTTCGGTCACCGCGCTGACCGGTTCGACGGAAGAACAGCAGTTCTGATGCGGCAAGCTTGAAGACGTTTCACCCGGAGCCTGCATGCGCAGGCTTCTTTTCTGGCGGGGGTAAGGATGGCGGCAAAACTGGAGTTGTTGATCGCACAGACGATCCTGCAGGGCTTCGATGCGCAGTACGGCCGCTTTCTGGAAGTGACCGCCGGCGCGCAGCAGCGCTTTGAGCAGGCGGATTGGCCGGCGGTGCAGCAGGCGATGAAAAAGCGCATCCATCTGTACGACCATCACGTCGGTCTGGTGGTGGAGCAGCTTAAATGCATCACCGGGCAGAAATATTTCGACGCCGACTTCCCCAGCCGGGTCAAAGCGGTCTATATCGATCTGCTGCCGGACTACCCGCGTTTTGAGATCGCCGAAAGCTTCTTCAACTCGGTCTATTGCCGGTTGTTCAAGCATCGCGATCTGACGCCGGACAAGCTGTTCGTTTTCAGTTCGCAGCCGGAACGACGTTTTCGCGACATTCCGCGTCCGCTGGCGCGCGATTTTACCCCCAATGGCGATCTGCCGGCGATGCTGCGCAGCGTATTGAGCGATCTGCCGCTGCGGTTGCCGTGGGAGGATCTGACACGCGACATTCGCTACATCAATCAGGCGCTGCAACGCGCCTTCAGCCCACAGCAACTGACGGGGGCGACCTTCCAGATCGCCAACGAGCTGTTCTATCGCAACAAGGCCGCCTGGCTGGTCGGCAAGTTGCGCCTGGCCGACGGCGTTTACCCGTTCCTGTTGCCGATTCACCACAGCGAATCGGGCGCGCTGTTTATCGACGCCTGCCTGACCGGCAAGGCCGAGGCCAGCATCGTCTTCGGTTTCGCCCGCTCTTATTTCATGGTCTACGCACCGCTGCCGGCGGCGATGGTGGAGTGGCTGCGCGAGATCCTGCCGGGCAAGACCACCGCCGAGCTGTACATGGCGATCGGCTGCCAAAAACACGGCAAAACCGAATGCTATCGCGAATACCTGACCTTTATGGCGCACTCACAGGAGCAGTTCATCATCGCGCCGGGCGTGAAAGGCATGGTGATGCTGGTGTTCACCCTGCCGTCCTTCGATCGGGTGTTTAAAGTGATCAAGGATGAGTTCGCCCCGCAGAAAGAGGTGACGCAGGCGCAGGTGATGGCTTGCTATCAGCTGGTGAAAGAGCACGATCGCGTCGGGCGCATGGCGGATACTCAGGAGTACGAAAATTTCGTCGTCGACAAGGCGCGTCTCAGCCCTGAGCTATTGGCGGAGCTGCGGCGTGAAGTGCCGGGCAAGCTGGAAGATCTCGGCGATCGCATCGTGATCAAACATCTGTATATGGAACGGCGCATGACGCCGCTGAACCTGTATCTGGAGCAGGCCAACGACCAGCAAATGCGCGATGCGATTGAAGAGTACGGCAATGCGATCAAGCAGTTGGCCGCCGCCAATATTTTCCCCGGCGATATGCTGTTCAAGAACTTCGGCGTGACGCGCCACGGGCGTGTGGTGTTCTACGACTACGACGAGATTTGCTACATGACCGAGGTCAACTTCCGCGACATTCCGCCGCCGCGTTATCCGGAGGACGAGCTGGCCAGCGAGCCGTGGTACAGCATCGCGCCCAACGATGTGTTCCCGGAAGAGTTCCGCCACTTCCTGTGCGGCGATCGGCGCATTCGGCAGGTGTTTGAAGAGTTGCACAGCGATCTGTTTACCGCGGAGTATTGGCGCGGGTTGCAGCAGCGCATCCGCGAGGGGCATGTGGAAGACGTGTTCGCTTATCGCAAGAAGCAGCGGTTCAGCCAGCGCAGCGGGCGGCGCTGCCGGCCGCCACCGCTGCGATGTAAATCAGGCCTGGGCGCCCGCGACGGCGGCGCGCGCCAGTTCGGTAATGCGCGCGTAGTCGCCGCTTTCGAGCGCGTCCGCCGGCACCAGCCAGGAGCCGCCGATGCACAGCACGCTTTTCAGCGCCAGATAGCTGCGGTAATTGTCCGGCGAGATGCCGCCGGTCGGGCAGAAACGCACCTGCGGGAATGGGCCGCCGATCGCCTGCAGCGCTTTTACGCCGCCGTTGGCTTCCGCCGGGAAGAATTTAAATTCGCGCAGGCCGTAATCCATGCCCTGCATCAGCTCGGAAACGGTGCTGATGCCCGGTATAAGGGGAATGGAACCGGCGGTGGCGGCTTTGAGCAGCTCGTCGGTCAGCCCCGGGCTGATGGCGAACTGCGCGCCGGCCTCGGTCACTTCCCGCAGCTGCTGCGGATTGATCACCGTACCGGCGCCGATGATCGCTTCCGGCACCTCTTGGGCGATGGCGCGAATGGCGTCCATGGCGCAGGCGGTGCGCAGCGTCACCTCCAGCACCCGCACGCCGCCGGCGACCAGCGCTTTCGCCAGCGGCACCGCATGTTCCAGCTTGTTGATCACGATGACCGGCACCACCGGCCCCGCCGTCAGGATCTGCTCGGCGCTTGTTGTCCACTTGTTCATGCTGACGTTCTCCTCTGTGGCCGCCGCCAGGCGGCGATGCGGCCAGGCTATCGATTAAAATTTGATGCAGCAGGCGCCCTGCTCGGCGCCTGACAGCTGGCTGCGCAGCGCGCCGAACAGCTCGCGGCCGCAGCCGATGTGTTCGGCGCTCAGATCGGGTTGGCAAGGCGTGCGCCGCGCCAACTCGTCAGCGTCGACCAGCACCTGCAGCTCGCCGCTGCGGCCGTTGACGCGGATCGGATCGCCGTCGCGCACTTTCGCCAGCAGGCCGCCGGTATAGGCTTCCGGGGTGACGTGAATGGCGGAAGGCACCTTGCCGGAGGCGCCGGACAGGCGGCCGTCGGTCACCAGCGCCACTTTGAAGCCGCGATCCATCAACACGCCCAGCGGCGGCATCAGCTTATGCAGCTCCGGCATGCCGTTGGCCTGCGGCCCCTGGAAGCGCACCACCACCACGCAATCGCGATCCAGCTTGCCGGCTTCGAACGCCGGCACGATATCGTGCTGGTTGTCGAACACCACCGCCGGCGCTTCGATGATCTGGTTATCGGCGGGCACCGCCGAGGTTTTCATCACCGCGCGGCCCAGATTGCCGGCCATCACTTTGGTGCCGCCATGATGTTCGAACGGCTGGGCCACGCTGGCGATCACGCTGGCGTCGAGCGAGCCGGCCACGCCTTCGCGCCATACCAATTGGCCGTTGTCCAGCCACGGTTCCTGGGTGTAGCGGCGCAGGCCGAAACCGGCCACGGTGTGCACGTCTTCGTGCAGCAGGCCGTGTTGCAGCAGTTCGCGCACCACCAGCGGCACGCCGCCGGCGGCCTGGAATTGGTTGATGTCGGCCGGGCCGTTCGGGTAGATGCGGCACAGCAGCGGCACCGCCTCCGACAGCTCCGAGAAATCGTCCCAGGTGATGATGATGCCCGCCGCCCGCGCCATCGCCACCAGATGCATGGTCAGGTTGGTGGAGCCGCCGGTGGCCAGCAGCGAGACGATGCCGTTCACCACCACTTTCTCGTCCACCAGGCGGCCGATCGGCAGGTAGTTGCCGGCGGTATCGGTCAGTCGGGTCACCTGGCGCGCGGCGGCGTCGTTCAGCGCGTCGCGCAGCGGCGTGTCCGGATGGACGAAGGAGGCGCCCGGCAGATGCAGACCCATCACTTCCATCACCATCTGGTTGGTGTTGGCGGTGCCGTAGAAGGTGCAGGTGCCGATGCCGTGATAAGAGGCCGCCTCGGCCTCCAGCAGCGCCAAACGGTCGGCCTTGCCCTCGGCGTACAGCTGGCGCACGCGCACTTTTTCCTTGTTCGGCAGGCCGCTGCTCATCGGGCCGGCCGGCACGAACAGCGCGGGCAGGTGGCCGAAGGAGAGGGCGGCCATCACCAGCCCCGGCACGATCTTGTCGCAGATGCCGAGGAACAGCGCGCCGTCGAACATATTGTGCGACAGGCCAACGGCGGCCGACATGGCGATCACGTCGCGGCTCATCAGCGACAGCTCCATGCCGTCCTGCCCCTGCGTCACGCCGTCGCACATCGCCGGCACGCCGCCGGCCACCTGGCCCACGGCGCCGACCGCCTTCAGCGCCTGCTTCAGCCGCTGCGGGTAGTGTTCGTACGGCTGGTGGGCCGACAGCATGTCATTGTAAGCGGTGATGATGGCGATATCGCTGCGCACCATGTTTTTCAGCGACGCCTTGTCATCGGGCTGACAGGCGGCGAAGCCGTGGGCCAGGTTGCCGCAGGCGAGCTGCGCGCGGTGGACGGTTTGGGAGCGGGCCGCCTCGATACGCGCCAGATAGGCGGCGCGGCTGGCCTGGGAACGGTCGATGATGCGCTGTGTGACACGGGACAAGGTTGGATTAATCATGCCTTCCTCACATTGCTGTTGTTATAGTCGCCGCCTGTGGCGGTGCCCCCGGGGGTGATTTGCAGCCCTGGTGTGCAAGGCCGGGGGCGATTTAGGATTTAAAACATCGTGAATGCAATCATGCCGATGGCGCCGCCGACGCTGCCCAGAATGGTTTCCATCACCGTCCAGGTTTTCAGCGTTTGCAGTTCGTTGGCGCCGGTGAATTTGCCGAACAGCCAGAAGCCGGCGTCGTTGACGTGGCTCAGCACGATGGAGCCGCCGGCGATGCAGATGGCCAGCGCGGCCAGTTGCCCGCCGTTCAGACCGAGCTGACTGGTGACCGGCAGCACCAGACCGACGGTGGTCAGGCAGGCGACGGTGGCCGAGCCCTGAATCACCCGCACCATGGCGGACAGCGCGAAGGCGGCCACGGCGATCGGCAGGCCGGCGCCGATCATGGCGTCACCCAGCGCCGGCCCTACGCCGGAATCCACCAGGATCTGCTTGAACACCCCGCCGGCGCCGGTCATCAGCAGGATGATCCCGGCCGGCTGCACCGCGGCGGAGCAGATGGCCAGCGTTTGTTCGTTGCTCATGCCGCGTGGCTTCGCCAGACCGTAAATCACGATCAGGCAGGCCAGCAGGATGGCTGTGAACGGGTGGCCGATAAACTCCAGCCACTGCTGCAGCTGCGAGCCGGGGGTGACCAGCCGCGCGCCGATGGTTTTCATGCCGACCAACACCAGCGGGCACAGCACCAGCGCCAGGCTAAAGCCGAACGACGGCAGATTGCCCTTGGTCAGCGTCTGCTCATTCTCTTCCGGCGGCATCGGCCAGTTGACGAAACGGCTGATAAAGCTGCCGTACAGCGGGCCGGCGATCAGCATGCCGATCACCGCCGCCACCAGGCCGATGGCGATCATCCAGCCGAAATCGGCCTTCATCTGCGACGCCAGCAGCATCGGCACCGGCCCCGGCAGCAGGAAGGAGGCGGCGGCGGCCACGCCGGCGAACAGCGGGATGGCCAGCTTGACGATATTGCCGTCGGTGCGGCGCGCCACGGCGAACACGATGCCGATCAGCAGCACCACCGCCACGTCGAAGAACAGCGGCAGCGCGCAGATCAGCCCGGCGATGCCGAGCGCGTAGTGCGCCTTGCTTTGTCCGAATCGTTTCAGCAATTGCGCCGCAATTTGGTCGAGCGCGCCGACCTCATGCAGGATCTTGCCGAACATCGCCCCGAGCGCCACTACGATCGCCAGGAAGCCCAGCGTGTCACCCATGCCTTTTTGCATGGTGTCGGCGATGTGTTCCAGCGGCATGCCGGAGAAAATGCCGGCGGCGATGGACACCAGCATCAGCGCGACGAAGGCGTGCATGCGCGCCTTCATCACCAGGAATAACAGCAGTAAAACCGAGCCGACTGCGGTACCGACCAGCGTTACGGTACTCACGCGCACACGTCCTGCGGCAGGAAGCTCTGGATATGGCGCACGGTATCGGCGATCACCGCGTCCAGCGGCTGATTGATGTCGATCGCCATCACGTCGTTCTCGTCGGCGCCCGGTTGCTCCAGCGCGGCGAACTGGGTGACCAGCATCTGCGGTTTGAAGAAGTGGCCGTTGCGCGCCGCCAGGCGGGATTCGATCACCGGGAACTCGCCGTGCAGATAGATGAATGACAGGTTGCCGTTGCCGGCGCGCAGGCGGTCGCGATACTGCTTTTTCAACGCCGAACAGACGATGATCGACACGTTGTTGGTGCGCTGCATGGCGAAGGCGGCGTCGTTGAGCGCGGCCAGCCACGGGGCGCGATCGTCGTCGTTCAACGCTTCCCCGGCGGCCATCTTCAGGATGTTGCTGCGCGGGTGCAGGAAGTCGCCGTCGAGGAAGCCGGCGGAGAGTTGGCGGGCCGCGGCGGCGGCGACGGCGGACTTGCCGCTGCCGGAAACGCCCATAACGACGTAAATGCGATTTTGATTGTTGGTCATGGCTTGGCTCCAAAACACCGGGTGACGTTACCTTCATTCAGCTTGATTGTTACCGGTAACATGTTATCGGTAACATTGTCGAAGGAAGTTTGAGCGGTTGCAATGGGCTTTCGCCGTGAGGATCGTTAACTGTGATCGGCTTCAAGCTTTTTTCCTGTGCGCTAAACAGGATGCCGACAGCCTGTTACATGCTGACAACAGAGCATGGCAGGAGAGCAGGGGCGCACTGGGGCGCCCCTCGGATGAGCGGGATTAGCGCACGCCGCCGTAGGCCAGGCTGATCTCTTTCGCCGCGTGGATCACCAGCGCGCCCAGCTCGATCACGCGATCGTCGGTGATGCGCGACACCGGGCCGGAGATGGAAATGGCGGCGAAGGCTTCGCGGTGCTCGTCGAAGATGCAGGCCGCCACGCAGCGCAGGCCGAGCGCGTGCTCTTCGTCGTCAAAGGAGAAGCCCTGTTTGCGGATCTGCGCCAGCCCCTCTTTCAGGTTGTGCGGCGTCAGGGTATGCGGCGTGTAGGTGTGCATGCCTTTCTTGTGCAGCAGTTTGGTCACCTGATCGTCCGGCAGGGTGGCGAGGAACGCTTTGCCGGCACCGGAGGCGTGCATCGGCAGTTTGCCGCCGATCGGCGCCGACATGCGCATCAGCGCCGTGCACTGCACCTGATCGATGATGATCGCCTGGTACTCGCTGGTATCCAGCACCGCCAGGTTGACGGTTTCGCCGGACTCCTCCATCAGGCGGCGCAGCGTCGGATGCACCATCGCCAGCAGGTTGCGGCTTTGCAGGAAGCTGCTGCCGACCACAAAGGCGTGCGAGCCGATGGTCCACAGGCCGAGATCGCCGACCTGGCGCACGAATCCCTGCTGCTGCATGGTGGTGAGCAGGCGGTGAGTGGTGGAGTTCGGCAGGCCGGCCTGCTGGGCCAGATCGGTCAGCGCCACGTTGCCCTGGGCTTCCGAAATGTATTCCAACAGTTTCAGGCCACGGGTCAACGATTGTACCTGACCGGTCGCCGCACTGGCGGCGGGGGCTGCTGCGCGGGGCTTCTTGCCGCGCTTGGCGGGAGCAGGAGTGGCCATGGATGAGATTCCTTTTTCCGTATGATGGAATTCATTTTCGTTTTTTGTCGATGAATTGCAAGCCGCCGTCAGCTCATCGGAGGTGTTGGCGCACAACCTGAAAAACTCTCAATTGTCGCCTGGCCCTTTGTCCTTACAAGCTGTGCTAGGATGACTCGTTGGTTTTTGCGGCAGTTGAGCAATGGGCTGGATGGCAATGGAAGGGGTTACAGTGACGAATCGAGTAGAACAACTGCGCCGCCAGTTAGCGCAGCGCATTTTGGTGTTGGACGGCGGCATGGGCACCATGATCCAGAGCTACCGTCTGAATGAGCGCGATTTCCGCGGTGAGCGTTTCGCCGACTGGCGCAGCGATCTGAAAGGCAATAACGATCTGCTGGTGCTGACCAAGCCGGAAGTGATCACCGCCATTCATTACGCCTATCTCGAGGCGGGCGCCGATATCCTTGAGACCAATACCTTCAACTCCACCTCCATCGCCATGGCCGACTACCATATGGAGTCGCTGTCCGCCGAGATTAACTATCAGGCCGCCTGCCTGGCGCGCGCCTGCGCCGACGAATGGACGGCGCGCACGCCGGAAAAACCGCGCTACGTCGCCGGGGTGTTGGGGCCGACCAACCGCACCGCGTCCATCTCGCCGAACGTCAACGATCCGGCGTTCCGCAACATCTCGTTCGATGAACTGGTGGCGGCTTACCGCGAATCGACCCGCGCGCTGGTGGAAGGCGGCGTCGATCTGATCATGATCGAAACCATCTTCGACACCCTCAACGCCAAGGCCGCCGCTTTTGCGGTGGAAACCGAATTCGAAGCGCTGGGGGTGGAACTGCCGATCATGATTTCCGGCACCATCACCGACGCCTCCGGCCGCACCCTGTCCGGCCAGACCACCGAAGCGTTTTACAATTCGCTGCGCCACGTCAAGCCGCTGACCTTCGGCCTGAACTGCGCCCTGGGGCCGGATGAGCTGCGTCAGTACGTCGCGGAGCTGGCGCGCATCTCGGAGACCTACGTCACCGCACACCCGAACGCCGGTTTGCCGAACGCCTTCGGCGAGTACGATCTGGATGCGGCCGAGATGGCGCGCCAGGTCGGGGAGTGGGCGCAGGCCGGCTTCCTCAATATTATCGGCGGCTGCTGCGGCACCACGCCGGAACATATCGCCGCGATGGCCAAGGCGGTCGAGGGCGTGCCGCCGCGCCGGCTGCCGGATATCCCGGTCGCCTGCCGCCTGGCCGGTCTGGAGCCGTTGACCATCGACGCCAACACCCTGTTCGTCAACGTCGGCGAGCGCACCAACGTCACCGGCTCGGCGCGTTTCAAACGCTTGATCAAAGAAGAGAAATACAACGAGGCGCTCGAGGTGGCGCGTCAGCAGGTCGAGAGCGGCGCGCAGATCATCGACATCAACATGGATGAGGGGATGCTCGACGCCGAAGCGGCGATGGTGCGCTTCCTCAACCTGATCGCCGGCGAGCCGGATATCGCCCGGGTGCCGATCATGATCGACTCCTCCAAGTGGTCCGTTATCGAGAAAGGCCTGAAGTGCATTCAGGGCAAGGGCATCGTCAACTCGATCTCGATGAAGGAGGGCGAAGAGGCCTTTATCCACCACGCCAGGCTGGTGCGCCGCTATGGCGCCGCGGTGGTGGTGATGGCGTTCGACGAAGTGGGCCAGGCGGACACCCGCGAGCGCAAGTTCGAGATCTGTCGCCGCGCCTATAAAATTTTGACCGAACGCGTCGGTTTCCCGCCGGAAGACATCATTTTCGACCCGAACATCTTCGCCGTCGCCACCGGCATCGACGAGCACAACAACTACGCCGTCGACTTTATCGAAGCCTGCGCCGACATCAAAACCCACCTGCCGCACGCGATGATCTCCGGCGGGGTGTCCAACGTGTCGTTCTCGTTCCGCGGCAACGATCCGGTGCGTGAAGCGATCCACGCGGTATTCCTGTATCACGCTATTCGCAACGGCATGGACATGGGCATCGTCAACGCCGGGCAGCTGGCGATTTACGACGATCTGCCTGGCGAGCTGCGCGAGGCGGTAGAAGACGTGATCCTCAACCGTCGCGAGGATGGCACCGAACGCCTGCTGGAACTGGCGGAAAAGTACCGCGGCAGCAAAGACGGCGAAGCGGCGGTGCAGCAGGCGGAATGGCGCGGCTGGCCGGTGGAGAAGCGGCTGGAATACTCGCTGGTGAAGGGCATCACCGAGTTTATCGAACTGGACACTGAAGAAGCGCGGCAGCAGGCCGAACGCCCAATCGAAGTGATCGAAGGGCCGCTGATGGCCGGGATGAACGTGGTCGGCGATCTGTTCGGCGAGGGCAAGATGTTCCTGCCGCAGGTGGTGAAATCCGCCCGCGTGATGAAGCAGGCGGTGGCCTACCTGGAACCGTACATCGAGGCCAGCAAGCAGCAGGGCACCTCCGCGGGGAAAATCCTGTTGGCGACGGTGAAAGGCGACGTGCACGACATCGGCAAGAACATCGTCGGCGTGGTGCTGCAGTGCAACAACTATGAAATCGTCGATCTTGGCGTGATGGTGCCGACGGAGAAAATCCTGCGCACCGCGCGCGAGGAGAATGTCGACATCATCGGCCTGTCAGGGTTGATCACGCCGTCGCTCGACGAGATGGTCAACGTGGCCAAAGAGATGGAGCGCCAGGGCTTTACGCTGCCGCTGCTGATCGGCGGCGCCACCACCTCCAAGGCGCACACCGCGGTGAAAATCGAGCAGAACTACAGCGGCCCGACCACCTACGTGCAAAACGCCTCGCGCACCGTGGGCGTGGTGTCGGCGCTGTTGTCCGCCACCCAGCGCGACGAGTTTGTGGCGCGCACCCGCAAAGAGTATGAAACGGTGCGCATTCAACACGCGCGCAAAAAGCCGCGCACGCCGCCGGTCGATTTGCACAAGGCGCGCGCCAACGCCATGGCGCTGAACTGGGCCGACTATCAGCCGCCTGCGCCGCGGCAGCTTGGCGTGTTTCCGGTGTCGGCCGGCATCGAGACGCTGCGCCACTATATCGACTGGACGCCGTTCTTCATGACCTGGTCGCTGGCGGGCAAATACCCACGCATCCTCGAGGATGAGGTGGTGGGGGAAGAGGCCAAGCGCCTGTTCCATGACGCCAATCAGATGCTGGATCGGTTGGCCGCCGAGCGCAGCCTCAACCCACGCGGCGTTTACGGCCTGTTCCCGGCCAACCGCGTCGGCGACGACGTGGAGGTATACCGCGACGAACGGCGTGACGAGGTGCTGGCGGTGAGCCGCCACCTGCGGCAACAGACGGAAAAAACCGACTTCCCGAACTACTGCCTGGCGGACTTTGTGGCGCCGAAAAGCAGCGGCAAAGCCGACTACTTCGGCGCCTTCGCGGTGACCGGCGGGCTGGAGGAAGACGCGCTGGCGGCGGCGTACGACGCGCAGCACGACGATTACAACAAAATCATGGTCAAGGCGCTGGCGGATCGTTTGGCGGAGGCTTTTGCCGAATACCTGCACGAACAGGTGCGCAAGCTGCACTGGGGCTATGCCGCCGACGAGAGTCTGAGCAACGAGGAGCTGATCCGGGAAAACTATCAGGGCATCCGGCCGGCGCCGGGCTACCCGGCCTGCCCGGAGCACACCGAAAAAGCGACCATCTGGCAGCTGTTGGACGTCAACCGCCACACCGGTATGGAACTGACGGAGTCCTTCGCCATGTGGCCGGGGGCGGCGGTATCCGGCTGGTACTTCAGTCACCCCGAGAGCAAGTACTTCGCGGTGGCGCAGATCCAGCGCGATCAGGTGGAAGACTACGCGGCGCGTAAAGGGATGAGCGTGAGCGAGGTCGAGCGCTGGCTGGCGCCAAACCTCGGCTACGACGCCGACTGACTTTCCTCTTTAAGGGCGCAGCGATGCGCCCTTGTCATTTACAGCGCTTCCACATCGATGTGCAGCGCGTCGTACCGCCAATACTCCAGGTCACAATCGATCACCCTGTCGTGCTGATCGCGATTCACCCGCGTAATGAACAGCGCCGGGCTGCCGTAGGTCACCTTCAGCATGGCGGCGGCCTGCTGCGGCAGCAGGGTGGGCAGCATGTCGAAACGCACCCGGCCGTAGTGAATGCCGTAGCGCGCGGCGTACAGCGCGGTCAGCGACTGGGTCAGATCTTCGTCCAGAATGCCGGGGAAATAGGCCGGATTGAGGTAGTGCTCGCAGTACAGCACCGCGCGTCCGTCGATGTAGCGCAGCCGGCGAATGCGATAGGCCTGCGCGCCGGGAGGCAGCGCCAGGCGGCCGGCCAGCGGCGCGTCGAGCGTGACGACCGCGCTGTCGATCGCTTCGGTATGCGCGGCGCGCCCCTGCTGCTGCGCCATGGCGTGAAAATGGCTGCGCTGCAGCGGGTTGTAGATCAAACGTGGCGGCGAGATGAACCAGCCGCGCCGCACCTGGCGGTAGATGACGCCCTGCGCCTCCAACTGGCCGAGCGCCTCCTGCAAGGTAATGCGGGTGGTGGCGAATTGCTCGCTCAGGGCGCGTTCGGAGGGCAGCTTGCCGTCCACGGCGAACTCGCCGGCGGTGATGCGGGCGCTCAGCGTTTGGCAGATGGTGGCGACGGTCGTCGGTGCTTCACTCATACAGCGGGTGTCCCGTTTCAGTGCGTTTGGCCTTCCTTAAGGTAGACCAGCGTCGCGTTTTCGCCGTTGCAATGGGTGATAAAACTGTCGCTTTTTTAAGCTGACATATAATTATCACATTCGTCCGTTAGATTGGTTTGGTCCTTGCTGGACTAGTCCAGCCATCCCCACACTACCACCTGGAGCATCAGTTATGAAACGTTTGTGCGCTTCTGTGTTAACCAGTGCCATCGTGTTATCCAGCCAGATGAGCTGGGCCGCGGATACCGATCTGGCGGCGCTGGAGCAGGCCGCGAAGAAAGAAGGCGAAGTCAACAGCGTCGGCATGCCGGACAGCTGGGCCAACTGGAAAGGCACCTGGCAAGATCTGTTGAGCAAGTACGGCCTGAAGCATGTCGATACCGACATGAGCTCCGCGCAGGAGATCGCCAAATTCGATGCGGAAAAGAACAACGCCACGGCGGACATCGGTGACGTCGGCGCGGCCTTCGGCCCGGTGGCGGTGCAGAAGGGCGTAACGCAGCCGTACAAACCGTCTACCTGGGATCAGGTGCCGGAGTGGGCGAAAGACAAAGACGGGCACTGGGTGCTGGCTTACACCGGCACCATCGCCTTCATCATCAACAAGCAGCAGGTGAAAGACATCCCGCACAGCTGGGCCGATCTGCTCAAGGGCAGCTATCAGGTCACCATCGGCGACGTCGGCACCGCGTCGCAGGCGGCCAGCGGCGTGCTGGCGGCGACCTACGCCATGGGCGGCAACGAGAAAAACCTCAAGCCGGGCCTGGAATTCTTCGGCAAGCTGGCCAAGGCCGGCCGCCTGAGCCTGAGTAACCCGGTGATCGCATCGTTGGAGAAAGGGGAAGTGCAGGTTGGCGTGGTGTGGGACTTCAACGGCCTGAACTATCGCGATCAGATCGACAAAACCCGTTTTGAAGTGCTGATCCCGTCGGACGGCTCGATCACCTCCGGCTACACCACCATCATCAACAAATACGCCAAGCACCCGAACGCCGCCAAGCTGGCGCGCGAATACATCTTCTCCGACGCCGGCCAGATCAACCTGGCGCGCGGCTATGCCCGCCCGATCCGCGCCGAACATCTGACGCTGCCGGACGACGTCAAGGCCAAGCTGCTGCCGGCCGAGCAGTACAAGAACGCGCACCCGATCGCCGATCCGGCGGCCTGGGAACAGAGCGCCAAAGCGCTGCCGCGTTTGTGGCAGGAAAACGTCATTATGTTTATGCAGCAGTGAGTTAACGCACCATGAAAACGATCCTCGTGCTGCTGGACGGCCTCAACTACCGGGTGGCGCATGACGCCATGGGGTATCTGCAGGCCGAATGCGCGGCGGGACGCGGGCGGTTGTACCTGCTGGAGAGCGAGTTGCCCTCGCTCTCCCGGCCGCTGTATGAATGCATCCTCACCGGCGTCACGCCGGTGGAGAGCGGTGTGGTGCACAACCACGTCTCGCGCCTTTCTCATCAACAAAGCGTGTTTCATTACGCGCGCGCCGCCGGGCTGACCACCGCCGCCGCCGCGTATCATTGGTTCAGCGAATTGTATAACCGCACGCCGTTCGACGCCGCGCGCGACCGCCACACCGACGCTCCCGAGCTGCCGATTCAGCACGGCCATTTCTATTACGACGACGGCTATCCCGACAGCCATCTGTTCGACGACGCCGAAAGCCTGCGCCAGCGTCATCAGCCGGATTTCCTGCTGATCCACCCGATGAACATCGACGACGCCGGGCACCGCTTCGGCCTCTCTTCGCCGCAGTACCGCAACGCGGCGCGCCGCGCCGACGGCTCGCTGTCGCGCTACCTGCCCGAGTGGCTGGCGGCCGGTTATCAGGTGCTGGTCACCGCCGACCACGGCATGAACGACGATCGCAGCCACGGCGGGGTGTTGCCGGAAGAGCGCCAGGTGCCGCTGTTCGTGTTCGGCGCGGGCTTCAGCCTGGACGACGCCGATCCGCAGCAAACCGAGCTGTGCGGCACGATCTGCGATCTGCTGCAGGCGCCGCACGACAAGCCGCGCTGTCGGGCGCTGCTGGCGCAGGATGCGCGATGAACAGCAAAACCAAATGGATCGCCGCGCTGTGCCTGCTGCCGTTTATCGTGCTGTTCGGCGCGTTTCAGATCGCCCCGCTGGTGTGGATCGCGGTTCACAGCTTTTTCAGCGAGAGCAGCGGCTGGGGATGGGGCAACTATGTCGATATCCTTACGTCGCCGTTCTACCTGCAGGCCTTTCAGTTCTCGCTGGAGATCTCGCTGTGGTCGAGCGTCTACGGCTTGCTGATTGCATTAGTGGGCAGTTACTCACTTCGCCAGCTCGGCCAGACCCGCTTTCATGACTTCGTGATGTCGTTCACCAACATGACCAGCAACTTCGCCGGGGTGCCGCTGGCGTTCGCCTTCGTCATTCTGTTGGGGTTGAACGGCTGCCTGACGCTGCTGCTGCGCAAATACGGTTTGATGGAGAGCTTCAACCTCTATTCCAAGAGCGGCCTGATCGTGCTGTATACCTACTTCCAGATCCCGTTGGGCGTGCTGTTGCTGTATCCGGCGTTCGATGCGCTGCGCGCCGATTGGCGCGAGTCGGCGGCGCTGCTCGGCGCCGGCCCCTGGCGCTACTGGCGGCATATCGGCCTGCCGGTGTTGGCGCCGGCGCTGATGGGCACCTTCGTCATCCTGCTGGCCAACGCGCTGGGCGCCTACGCCACGGTGTACGCGCTGACCACCGGCAACTTCAACGTGATCCCGATCCGCATCTCGGCGCTGGTGGCGGGGGACATCTCCCTCGATCCGAACCTGGCCAGCGCGTTGGCGATGCTGCTGGTGGCGATGATGGCGTTTATCACGGTGATCCACCAATGGATGCTGCGCAGGAGCTACCTCAATGCGCGCTCATAATCGGATGGAGAATGCTCATGTCGCGTGTTGAACGCCTGTACCACCGCACGGTGACCGGCCTGCTGCTGTTGATTCTGCTGCTGCCGCTGGCGGCGACGCTGGTTTACGCGCTGGCCACCCAGTGGGGCGCCACCATTTTGCCGGACGGTTTTACCCTGAAATGGCTGACGGCGCTGTGGAGCGATTCGCGCTTTTTGCTGGCGCTGTGGCACTCGCTGCTGATCTGCTTTGGCACGTTGCTGCTGTCGGTGGTGGTGATCCTGCCGGCGATGTTTGTGATCGCTTACTACTTCCCCAAGCTGGACGCGGTGATGAACGTGCTGATCCTGCTGCCGTTCGCCGTGCCGCCGGTGGTGTCGGCGGTGGGGCTGATGCAGCTGTTCGCCGCCGATCCGCTGCCGCTGCTCGGCACCCCCTGGATTTTGGTGGGCTGCTATTTCACCATCGCGCTGCCGTTTATCTACCGCGCCATCAGCAACAACATGCAGGCGATCAACCTGCGCGATCTGATGGACGCCGCGCACCTGCTCGGCGCCAGCACCTGGCAGGCGGCGCTGTGGGTGGTGCTGCCGAACCTGCGCAAGGGCGGAACGATCGCCGTGCTGCTGTCGTTTTCGTTCCTGATCGGCGAGTTCGTGTTCGCCAACCTGCTGGTAGGCAGCCAGTATGAAACGCTGCAGGTCTATCTGTTCAATATGCGCAACGGCAGCGGGCACTTTACCAGCGCGCTGGTCATCTCCTATTTCGCCGTGGTGCTGCTCGTCACCTGGCTGGCGAACCTGCTGAATAAAAACAAGGGCTAACCCGATGGCTTATCTCAACGTCACCCGCCTGAACAAACACTATGGCCAGACCCAGGTGTTTCAGGATATCGATTTCACCGCCGAAGAGGGGGAGTTCGTCACCCTGCTGGGGCCTAGCGGCTGCGGCAAATCGACGCTGCTGCGCTGTCTGGCCGGCCTGACCCCGGTCGACAGCGGGCAAATTTTGCTGCAGGGCCAGGATCTGGTGCCGCTGGCGCCGCAAAAGCGCGGCATCGGCATGGTGTTTCAAAGTTATGCGCTGTTTCCCAATATGACGGTGGAAGGCAACGTGGCCTTCGGCCTGAAAATGCAGAAGCTGGCGGCCGGACAGATCGGACAGCGGGTGCAGGAGGCGCTGGCGCTGGTGGAGCTGACCGATTTGGCGAAGCGCTATCCGCATCAGCTGTCGGGCGGCCAGTGTCAGCGCGTAGCGTTGGCGCGATCGCTGGTCACTCGCCCGCGTCTGCTGCTGCTCGACGAACCGCTGTCGGCGCTGGATGCGCGTATTCGCAAACACCTGCGCGAGCAGATCCGGCGCATTCAGCGCGAGCTGAACCTGACGGCGATCTTCGTCACCCACGATCAGGAAGAGGCGCTGACCCTGTCGGATCGCATCGTGCTGATGAACAAGGGGCAGATCGTGCAGAGCGGCGATGCGGAAACCCTGTATACCCAGCCGGCGGATGCCTTCGCCGCCGGGTTTATCGGCAACTACAACCTGCTGAGCGCCGAACAGGCCGGCCGCTTGACCGGGCGCAGCTATGTCGGCAAGGTGGCGATCCGCCCCGAATCGATCGGCCTGTTGCCGGCCGGACAGGGGATCGGCGGGGTGATCCTGGGTCACAGTTTGCTCGGGAATGTGGTACGGTATCGGATTCAGGTTTGCGAGGTAGAATTGCTGGTTGACGTGCTCAACCGTTCGGTGGCCGACCTGCGGCCCGACGGCGCGGAAATTGGGCTACACTTGGAACCTGTTGTATTGCGGGAAGTTGCATGACTTCGCAGCGCGGCGCCGGGGCCTTCCCGCCGCCGCATTAACCCTTCTCTTCTGCGGTCTGCCGCCCGCCCGCTGTCCTGCCAGACCCACGCCCGGCAGGCGGGACCGCGCGCTGTATCCGTCATCCTTTGGCTCGCCTCTCTGCGTCGCGTGACAAGCATCGGGTATCAGCCTCCTTTGGCCGGGCGTTAATGGAGCGTATCTTCCGTGCTGACCCTTCTTCACCTGCTTTCGTCCGTGGCGCTGTTGGTGTGGGGCACCCACATCGTGCGCACCGGGATCATGCGGGTTTACGGCGCCAATCTGCGGCGCGTGTTGAGCGACAGCGTTGAGAAAAAACCGCTGGCGTTCGTTTCCGGCATCGGCGTGACCGCGCTGGTGCAAAGCAGCAACGCCACCGCACTGCTGGTGACCTCTTTCGTCGCGCAGGGGCTGGTGGGGCTGGCGCCTGCGCTGGTGATCATGCTGGGCGCCGACGTCGGCACCGCGCTGATGGCGCGCGTGCTGACCTTCGATCTTTCCTGGCTGTCGCCGCTGCTGATCCTGGTCGGCGTCTTCCTGTTCCTCAGCCGCAAACAGATGCGGATCGGCCAGATCGGGCGCGTCCTGATCGGCCTTGGGCTGATCGTGCTGGCGCTGGAGCTGATCGTCGCCGCCGCCACGCCGATCACCCAGGCGGCCGGGGTGAAAGTGCTGTTCTCGTCGCTGACCGGCGATGTGATGCTGGATGCCCTGACCGGCGCGCTGTTCGCCATCGTCAGCTATTCCAGCCTGGCGGCGGTGCTGCTGACCGCCACCCTGACCGCATCCGGCGTGATTTCGCTGAAGGTGGCGCTCTGTCTGGTGATCGGCGCCAACCTCGGCAGCGGCCTGCTGGCGATGATCAACGCCAGCGGCCAGAACGCCGCGGGGCGGCGCGTGGCGCTCGGCAGCCTGCTGTTCAAGCTGGTGGGCTGCATACTGGTGCTGCCGTTCGTCTCCTATCTGGCGGATTTGATGGCTCAACTGCCGGGCGGCAGCGAAGAGCTGGTGATCTATTTCCACGTGTTCTACAACCTGATCCGCTGCCTGGTGATGATCCCGCTGGCCGGGCCGATGGCGACGCTGTGCGAACGGCTGATCGTCGACGAAGCGGCCGACGATCCGCGCATGCGGCCGCGCCATCTGGACGCCAGCGCGTTGGACACGCCGACGCTGGCGTTGGCCAACGCGGCGCGCGAAACGCTGCGCATGGGCGACGTGGTGGAACACATGATGATCCTGCAACGTGAGGTGCTGCACGGTAAGCAGGGGGTCGATAAAGAGGTGCGGCGCCTCGACGATGACGTCGACGTGCTGTACACCGCCATCAAGCTGTATCTGGCGCAGATCCAGAAGGAAGATCTGGGCGAGGAAGACTCGCGCCGCTGGGCGGAGATCATCGAAATGGCGCTCAACCTGGAACAGGCGGGCGACATCATCGAGCGCATGGCCGGCGACGTGGGCGCCAAGTCGCACGCCGCGCGCCGCGCCTTCTCGGCGGAAGGGTTGGCGGAGCTGGACGGGCTGCACGAACGGCTGATCGGCAATCTGCGTCTGGGGCTGTCGGTGTTCCTGTCCGGCGATGTCACCAGCGCCAAGCGCCTGCGCCGTTCCAAGCACCGCTTCCGCATTTTGGATCGCCGCTACGCGCACGCGCACGTCGATCGTTTGCACCAGCAAAACGTGCAGAGCATCGAGACCAGTTCGTTGCATTTGGGATTGTTGGGGGACATGAAGCGCCTGAACTCGCTGTTCTGCGCCGTGGCTTACAACGTGTTGGATCAGGATGCCAAGGACGACGATCGCGACTGGGAAGACACCCCGAGCACGCTGTAAAAAAAAACGCCCCCGGTTTTAACCGGGGGCGTTGCGTTGGGGGGCGAGTTATTTGCCGCTGAACACCCCGGCTTTGGCGTCCGCTTGCTGAGTTGACGCATGGCCGCTGGCGATCGGCACGTTGCCGCCGACGCTTTGCTTCGCCGCGCCGCCTAACAGCCCGCCGATCGTGGCGGCCGCATCGACGCGGCCGCCGCCCTGATAGCGCTGGCCGCTGACGTCCTGCTGGCTGACCTTTCCGCCGCCCAGTTCCACCTTGCCCTGCTGGCTGCGGATCTCGCCGCCGGTCAGTTGGGTTTGGCCGCCGACCTGCAGCGCCACGCCGTTCTTGCCGGTAATCGCCGACTGCTCGCCAACCGCGTTGTTGTTCACCACGTCGGCATTGACCTTGAGGTGCCCCTGGCGACCGGCCGGACCGGTGATGCTGTCTTTCACCGCGCCGCCGACGGTGCGTGCGCCGCGATCCCACAGCGGGCCTTGCGGTTTTTCACCGGCCGGCGTTGCCGGCAGCGTGACTTTGCCGTCGGCCTTGCTGAAGCTGACCGCGCCGGTGGTGTCCTGCTGCGGATCGAGGCGACGCGCCACGCTGTTGTACTTGTCGGTGGTGGCGTCGGCCACTTTGTTTACTCCGGCCTCCAGTTTCTCTTTCACCTTACCGGCGTAGCGCGGTGTGCCCACCTTCGACAGCTTGGAGGTGACGCTGCTGCCCGGATCGTTGCTGTGGCTCAGGCCGGCATCCACATCCACCTTCACGCCTTTCTCAACGTCTTTGCGGCTTTCAATGCGCAGATCGCCGCCCACCTTGCCGTGGACGCTGTCGGCATCGACGCGCGCCCCGGCGAGACGGGTGTCCTTGCCGCTGTTGATCGCCACGTCGCCCGCAGTGATGCCGGCGTTGGCGTGGGTGGTTTTATCCTGCTGTTCCACGCCGACCTTCAGACCGGCCCCCAGCGTATGGGTGTCTTTGCCGGTGTTCGGATCGATCTTGCCGCCGGCGTCCTTGTTGAACGTTTGGCCGCCTCTGGCGTTGGCTTTGATGCCCAGATTCCAGTTGTCTTTATGCTGCTCGTTTTTGGCGGACTCCAGCAGGATGCCGCCGTTTTTCGCCTCGAGCGCGGCGCTGCCGCCGCTGACTTTGGCGCCCTGCAGATGCAGCGCGTCATCGCCTTTGCCATTGGCGGACAGGGTGACCTTGCCGTCTGAGGCGAGAGTGGCGCCCTGGCGTTCTATCGCGGACTCATTCACCTTGGCGATGTCGAATGCGCCGCCGGCGGAGAGGCTGCCGCCGGTTTTTTCCTTGCTGTCGCTGCTGCCGGCGCCCAGATCGATATTGCCGGACAGCTTGCTCTCCTTACGCGCTTGGGTCGATTCCGCCGCCCGCAGCGCGACCTGGTTGCCCGCGCTCAGAGTGACGTCGCCCCGGCTCTTGACGTCGGTGCCCTGCAGCGTCAGATCGCGGCCCGCCTTCAGTTCCACACCCTGTTGGCCGCTGACGTTGCCGACCTGCGCGGTGCTGCTGCTGCTTTCGCTGTTGTGGGTGCCGCCGCCGAACCCGGCGCCGAAGTTTTTACTGTCGGCGGTGAAACCGCCCTTGGCGGAGGCTTTGACGTTAAAGCCGCTGTGGCTTTCGCTCTGTTTGTCGCTGGCCTGATCAAGACGGATATCGCCGCCGGCGTTGACGGCGGTTTTACCGCTGCCCCCGTTCAGCGCGGTGCCCTGATAGACCGCGTCTTTTTTCACGTTGACGTTGATGCCGTTGGCCGCGTCGATCGAGCCGGTCACCGCCTGGCTCGCGCTGCTGTTGCTGCGCTGAGTGCCGCCTTCGCCCTTGGCGTCCACGGTCAGATCGCTGCCGGTGGTGGTGTAGACGCGCACGCCGGCGCTGCCGCGGGTGTCGCGGCTCTGCTCGTCCTGACGGTTCGCCGCGGCTTCGCTGCGGTGGCTGTCCGCCGTCAGCGTGACCGCGCCTTTGTCAGCTTGATATTGCGTGCCCTGATCGCGCACTTCGCCTTTGGCGTTGATGTCGATGCTGCCGGCTTTCACCGAGCTGACCACCGCCTGCGAGCTGCTGCTGCGTTTTTCGCTGCTGCCGCCCTGTGCGCCGATATCCAGGCCGACGTTAGGCGCGCCGATGCCGCCGATGTCGTTGATGACGCCGGTGGCGTCCAGCTTGGCCGCCTTGCCGACCGCACGCTCGACCGGACGAGTGACGGCGCTGTAATCGACGTTGGCGCCGATGTTCACGCCGACGTCGGTTTTGGTGGTGCTGCTGCTGGTAGTGTCGGCGGCGGCCAGATGATCGACGCCCGCGGCGTTTTCTTGATAGGCGCCGCCGACGCTGTGTTGCGCGCCTTGCTGGGTCAATTTGTCACGGGCGTTGACAGTCAGGTTGCCTTTGACGTCGCTGCCGGAGGTGACTGCCTTGCTGCTCTGCGCCTGCGTTTTGCTGTTCTCGTAACCGGCCTCTACGCCGCTGCCGAGCTTGTCGATGCCGCCGGTGTAGTAGAAACCGCCACCGACCTTGGTCTGCTCGGTGTTCGAGGTGGTTTTGTCGTCGGCCGCCAGGAACGAAACCTTATTGCCGCTGACGCTGGCGTCGCCTTTGTCGGCGACCAATTTGGAGCCGCTGAAGGTCACGTCCTTATCCGCTTCGAGCTTCACGCTGCCGCCGCTGAGGGTGGCGCCGCGGTTCTCGGTGCGGGTAGTTTTCTCGCTGTCGCGGGTGTGTTCGATGCGTACACCGGCGCGGTATTGCTTGTCGCCGGCTTCTTTGGCGTAGCCGTTGACGGTAAGCGCGGTCTTCTGCTCGTCGATGTTCTGCTGCTGCTCGGCGGCCTTGACGTTGATGTTGCCGGTCTGTGAGGTGACGTTCAGTTCGCCGCCGCTGGCGACCTGGCTGCCGATCACGTCGGTATCCTTACGGCTGACCAGCTTCAGGTTGGTGTCGGACTTCAGTTCGCTGGCGGTACTGCTCTGGTAGCTGTTGTCGGCCTTGTGCGAGCTGCTGGTGATGTTGAACACGGTGCCGGTGCGCGCGTCGATTTTGTCCACGGTAGTGCTCAGCGCGTTGTCGATGCGCAGGCCGCCGTGGGTGGCGGTGACTTCGCCACCTTTCTGGCCGCGCGCCTTGCTGCCGGTGATGGTGACGCCCTGCTGGCCGTTCAGGCGCAGCGTGCCGCCGCTGGTCAGTTCGGAAGCGTGGCTGACTTCGCGGCGGTTGCTGTTGTTCTTGTTGTCGCCGCCGCCGATGCCGCCCCAGGAGGTTTTGTCATCGCGCACCGCTTTGGCGTTGGCGGTTTTCTGCACCCCGATCTGGATCTGGTTGTCTGCGTCGATCGTCAGATCGCGCTGGGCGTGAACCCTGGCGCCCTGGGTTGCGACATTGCGGCCGGCTTTCAACGTCAGTTCGCCCTGGCTGCGCAGTTCGCTGGCCTTCAGGCTTTCGCTTTCGTCGCTGCTGCTCCAACTGCCGGTGCGCAGGCTGGAGGTGTGGTTGCGCTGGTAGCCGCGTTCGCTGGACTTATCCTTCTCCACCAGCCCGGCGAGGTGCACGTCGCGCGCCGCTTTGACGCTCAGCGCCCGGTCGGCGCTGACGTTGGCGCCCAGCAGCGTCACGTCCTCCCGGGTGCTGACGAGTTTGGCGTTGCCGCTGGCGGCGACGGTGCTGCCCGCCTGCTGCTGCTGCTCGCGCTCGCGGGTGACGTCGTATTGCCAGGAGTAGAACCAGCGGTTGTCGGTGTGACCTTGGGTTTGCTTCAGCTGTTGGCCGTCGAGCGTCAGCTTGCCGCCCTGCAGGGTAATGTCTTCGCCGCGAATATCGGTGGCGGTGAGGTGCGCGTGGTTATCCGCCACCAGGCTGATGTTCTTGCCTTTCAGCTCGGTGCGGATCAGCTTCTGGCTGCTGCTGCGATCGTTGACGTAGATGCCGCCGCGGTAGTTCTGGTAGTTGTCGCCGCCGTTGCGGTTGCTGCCGGCATCTTCAACGCGGCTTTCGCTGCGAATGTCGTAGGCCTTCACCTTGAGCTCGTCGCCGGCGGTCAGCTTGCCGGCCAGCTTCACGCCGCTGCCTTGCGCGGTGTTGATGATGTTGATGCGCCCGGCCTGCATGCTGCCGAGGTAGTAGCTGTCCAGCGCGGTCGTCGGTTGCTCGCTGGCCAGCACCTTGCCGTCGCGCGCCACGCGGTTAAGGCCGCTGATGGCGTTGATCGCCGCCGGCGTCACTTTGCCGTTGCGGTGGGTGAAGTCTTGTACGATGACGTCGCCGCGGCTGTCTATCTTCGGCGCGATCAGATCCAGCACGCCGCCGGCGTTCAGGGTGCCGTTGAGGCTCAGGGTATTGCGGTTGCCCAGGGTGCTGTAACCCTGCAGCAGGCCGTTTTCCACCAGCGGGTTGCCGACCACCAGCGAGGAGCGGCTGGTGTTGATGAACCCGCAGCCCTGGCAACTGATGCCGTTCGGGTTGGCCAGCACGTAGTCGGCCGCCATGCCGAAGATCTCTTGCTGGCCGTGCAGCAGCGACGGATTGCGGCCGATCACTTCATTGAGGATCACGCTGGCTTCGCGCCCGCCCAGATTGGGGTTGGCGCCCAGTTGGCCGGCCAGCTGCGACAGCCCCGCCTCGCGGGAGTTGTTCAGCACCGCGCCGGGCTGGTTGACGTTGAAGTCCTGATATTGGTTATGCGACAGCCCGTTGCCGTTCGGCGCGACGATGTCGACCACCTGGGCGCCGGTGGCGGCGGTGGAAACGCCGGGGCCGTTGGCGCCGTTGGCCGCGACGATCTCACCGGCGTAGGCGCCGGCGGAAGCGGCGAGAATTATCGCCAGCGCGGCGGCCAGTTTGCCTGCCGCCGAAAGTCTGAAGTTATTATTTTTCATCCATGTATCTCCGTATATTGCCGTGGGGTCCTGCAAAACTGCTGATTAAAAGGTGTAAGAAAAGCGCGCCAGCACCTGAACGGGATCTTCAGGCGTGGCGTGGTTCGACAAAATCCAGCCGCGGCTGACCTCCAGATCGACCAGCGCCTGCCTGTAGCGTAACGTGGCGCCGCTGCTCACCCCGGCGCTGCTGCGCCAGCCCGAGTTGTCCTGACGCGGCAGAATGCGGCCGACGTCGGCGCCAAGGCGCGGCGTCAGCGTGGCGGCACCTAAATTGAAGCTGCGCGACAGCGTGTTCTGCAGATACCAGCCGTTGTCGCCGGACTGGGTGCTGCGGCTGAAGCCGCGCACGGCGCTGCGATCGGTAAGGCTAAGCCACTCCACGCCGGGCAGTGGGTCGCGGCTGTATTGGCCGTAGAACAGGTTGTTGAGCTGATAGGTGGCGTCACCCAGCTTGAGGCGCTGGCTCAGGTTGGCGAACAGCTTGCCCTTGGTGAATTGACTGTCGAGGTGCACCGAACTCGGGTGGCGATCGGCGCCCAGCCAGGGCAGGCCCTGCTCGACGCTGAGGTTGGCGCTGAATACCCCATGGGGCAGAATTTGCAGGTGGCTGGCGCTCAGCTCGGCCAGGGTCAGCGTTGGGCTGCTGACCTCAAGACGCACGCTTTCGAAGTAGTTGTCGATGCGCTTGTAGGTCAACTGGCCGCTCAGGCTGTCTATCTGATCGTGGTCGCGATAAAACACGTAGTCGCTGCGCAGCCCGTACTGTTGAGTCTGACCGTGCAGTTTGACCACGTTGTGCGGCAGCTGCTGGTGGTTCTCATAGGACGAGAAGCTGGCGAACCCGCTGAAGGTGAACGCGCCGTACGGCAGCGAATAGAGCAGGGTGTAGGCGCGATTGTAGCGGTGAGCCGGGTTTTCCAACGTGCTGTTGGCGTTCAGGCTGACGAAGTCCGACAGGCCGAACGGGCTGTCCAGCGTGGCGGTGGCGCGCGCCAGCCACTGGCCGGTGCTTTTCTGGCCGTAATTATCCGTGCCGGCGGTAATCAGCCAGGGCTTGGCGTGCTGATTGCGCAAACGAATGACCGAACCGCCAACCTGGCGGCCGGGTAATATATCCAGCTTGGTGGTATTCGATTGCAAACGATTGGCCTGATCCAATCCTTGATCGAGTTCGGTTAATTTCAGCGGCTTGCCTTCCAGCCCAGGAAATAATAATCGGCTGTTGACCCAGCGATCGCCGCCTTCTATTTTCTCGATAAATCCTTCGGTCACGCTCAGCCCCAATTCCCCCTGCGAATTAGGGCGAACAATTTGCACGCGCGCGGTGATATAGCCTTTTTTCACATAAAGGCGCGTTAATTCGCGGGTCAGGCGATTGATATCGTTGCTGCTGATGCAGTTTTCCGGCAGCGCGCTTAGGGCCGACAAATCGGCCGGCGAGAGCAGGGTAATGCCTTGCAGGTAAACGCCGGCGATCGGCAGGCACTGCGCGGATTGCGGCAGGGCGGGCGCGGCCGGTTCCGGTTCCGCCAGCAGGCGCTGTTGCTTCAGTTGCTGATAGCGGCGCTGTTCAATCAGCTGGTTGACTTCACGCGTGCTGTCTTGCAGCGCGCGGCGTGATTCCCCCATCGACATATCCCGCATCATGTGGGAATCCGGCAGGGTTTCAGCGGAAAGGGCCGTGCTGACCAGCAGCATCAAGGCGGTGATTTTTTTTATCATTGTAATCCATTATGAGAGGCTGCCGGGGCAGCCAGCCCAATCCATGAGGTTAACCACGGGCGACCGACGGCCGGCCCGAAATAATGAGCGACATGCACATTGCGAGGTATCTCGATTTGCCGCAGCAAATAAGACGGTGGGTATAGATCTAAATAATAATTAGGCTGCTTCTTTTTTGGCGGGCAACCCTGGTGACTTAATTAATTAAAAAAAGTGGAGCGTCTCTCCCCCTTGCCAACATTATCGGCATGGATAGGAAGAATCTGAATTTTTATTTTTCACGGATGATAGAGGATGGGGGGAATTATGACAATCCGACCAGTGGGAAATACGAAATTTCGCAGAGAAGAACGGGGACGCAAATGTTTGCGTCCCCGCAGGCGGTTTATTTTTTCTTGATGGGGCGTCCGGACCAATAACCCGCCAGCAGCGAGCCGGAGAGATTGTGCCAGACCGAGAACAGCGCGCCCGGCAGCGCGGCCAGCGGCGAGAAGTAGATTTTGCCCAGCGTGGCCGCCAGCCCGGAGTTCTGCATGCCGACTTCAATCGCCAGCGTGCGGCAGGTGGATTCGTCGAAGCCGAACAGCTTGCCGCCCCAGTAGCCGCTCAACAGACCGATGCCGTTGTGCAGGATCACCGCGACGATCACCACCAGGCCGACCGAGGCGATGTGGCTTTGGCTGCCCGCCACCACCGCGCTGATGATCGCCAGGATGCACACCATCGACAGCGCCGGCAGCAGCGGCTCAATGCGCTTCACCGTTTGGGTCAGGGTATGGTGGACGATCAGGCCCAGGCCGATCGGGATCACCACGATCTGCAGGATGCTGAGCAGCATGCCCATGATATCGACGCTGATTTCGGCATCGACGTACAGGCGGGTCAACAGCGGCGTGGCGAACACCCCCACCAGCGTCGAGACCGCCGAGATGGTCACCGACAGCGCCACGTCCCCCTTGGCCAGGTAGATCATCACGTTGGACGCGGTACCGCTGGCCACGCTGCCCACCAGCACCATGCCGGCGGACAGATCCGGCGGCATGCGGAACAGCATCGCCAGGATCCAGGCCGCCAGCGGCATGATCAGATAATGCAGGAAGATGCCTGCCGCCACCGGGCCGGGGCGCGCCAGCACGCGTTTGAAGTCGTCGAGCCGCAGCGTAACGCCCATGGCGAACATGATCAGCATCAGCAGCGGGCTGACGTAGGGGCCGATGCCGGTAAAGGTGCTCGGCGTGTAATAGGCGGCGACGGACAGCAGTATCGCCCACAGGGGGAATAAGCGCGTGAATATTGCCAGCATGCAGGTTTTCCTTAGCCAGATTGAGAACGGTGGGGGTGGTTGTGTTTTTTTGCGGGTTCAACAGGCTGAACCCCTGCCGGTTTTGAACGGATTTTTTAGACGCAGGGGCGCAGCATGCTGCGCCCGCAATCAGGGATAATGACTTATTCGAACAGGTTGTGGTGCAGGGTGCGCACCACCTGCTCGGCTTCTTCGCCCGGCACCAGGAAGCACAGGTTATAGCTGCTGGCGCCGTAGCAGATCAGGCGGATGTTGAACGGATCGAGCACGCCGAACACCTCTTTGCCCACGCCGCAGGCCCGCGACAGCTGGTTGCCGATGATCGCCACCAGCGCCAGGTTTTCTTCCACCTCCACCCGGCACAGCGACGACAGCTCGGTCAACAGCGAGGTGGTCAGCAGGCTGCCGCCGACGGAGGTGGCGCCGGTGGTGTCCATGGTCAGCGCGATGCTGACTTCCGAGGTGGTGATCAGATCGACGGAGATATTGTGGCGCGCCAGAATGTTGAACACCTCGGCCAGGAAGCCGCGCGCGTGCAACATGTTCAGGCTGTGCAGCGTCAGCAGCGTTTGCTTGCGGCGCAGCGCCAGCGCGCGGAACAGCGGCGGGTTTTCGGTGGTGTTGCACACCAGCGTGCCGCCGGCCGCCGGATCCTTGCTGGAGCCGACGAACACCGGAATGTCGCTGCGCACTGCCGGCAGCAGGGTGGCCGGATGCAGCACTTTGGCGCCGAAGGTGGCCATTTCCGCCGCCTCTTCGAAACCGATTTTATCGATGCGCTTGGCTGCCGGCACCACGCGCGGATCGGTGGTGTAGATGCCCGGCACGTCGGTCCAGATATCCACCCGGCCGACGCCGAGCGCCTCGCCGAGCAGCGCGGCGGTATAGTCGCTGCCGCCGCGGCCGAGCGTGGTGGTGCGGCCTTTCGGTTCGCTGCCGATAAAGCCCTGGGTGACCACCAGCGCCTCCTGCAGACGCGGCCGCAACTGCGCCTGCGCCAGTTCGCTGAGCGCGGCGCTGTCCGGCACGGCGCGGCCGAAGTGATCGTCGGTGCGCATCACTTTACGCACGTCGAACCATTCGGCCTGCACGTTGCGGGCGCGCAGGATTTCAACGAACAGCAGGGTGGACATCAGCTCCCCATGGCTGACCAGCTCGTCGGTCAACGCCGTCGAGGTGGCCAGCGACGCGGCCTCCGACAGCATGGCGATGTTTTCCAGCAGGCGGTCTATCTCGTCGCGGATCACCGCAGGTGCCGCGAGGCGATCGAGGATGGCGTACTGGATGCGACGAATTTCATCAAGCTGGTAGTTGCGCTTCTCGGCCTCGCAGCCCTCGGCCAGGGCGACCAACAGGTTGGTGACGCCCGCCGAGGCGGACAACACCACCAGGCGGACCTGCGGATTGGCCAGCACGACGTCGGCGCTGCGGTTCATGGCTTCAAAGTCGGCGACGCTGGTGCCGCCGAACTTGGCTACCACGGTGGAATTCTGGGGTACTGCTTGGTTCATGTAGAAACCTCGTGTCAGGGATGCCCGTTTGGGGGCACTGTAATTCCATAGCCTTGGCACAAGGGGAGAGCGGTAAACAGGGGGCAGGCGTAGAGGTCAGGCTACGATACACCCAGAAGCGCCCCACCTTGTCGATCGCCCTGCGGGCGATCCCCTGGTGACAACCCAGGGGATTCAGCCCCTGTAGTCGATACGATAATGGCCGGCCATTACCCTACCTCGGCGTCGCTCCCCCTCGGGTGCCGTCAACGGAGAAACGGCTCCTCTGACACTCTACCTGGGCGACGCGCCTCTTCTGGCTTGCGCACCGGGTGCGCAAGTAGGCTGTTAGGAATAGCCGGTTATCGTCATTCTGTCAACGTACAGACGGTGAGGGATTTTCATCTTGCACCAGCGCGATAAGCGTACAGGGCATCGCAGGCGTGGAACCGGCGCCAATCGGTTGCAGAGAACCGTCTTCCTTTTGGCTGAATAACGGGATAACGCCCTGATGTTTTTCCAAATACTCCAACCAACCGAAATTTTCGTTCAATTTGGTCGCTTTGATGGTGGCCCCCCTGGCGAGCAGGCTGCTCAGGCGGCCGTAGGTGGCTTCCTGATTAAATAAAATTTCGTGCCGGCGGAAACGCGAACTTTCCGCGCTGGCGCCGCGCCCTTTCAACGGCGCCCCCGAGCGAATGGCGAACACGTGATCCTCGCCGAAGAGGTGGCCGAAGTGATAGACGGCCAGCGCGTTTTGGTGACGATTGGGCGACAGCGCCAGCACCTGGGCGATATTGCTCAGATCGAGATAGTTCTCGGCGTGTTCGGAGTAGGCGTGGCCATAGTAGGCCGGAATGCCGTCCATGCGCGCCTGACGGTAGTATTCCCAGCTGCTGTCGGTGACGATCACCGGCACGTTCAGCTTGATCAGCGCCTGCGCCAGCATGCGCGCCACGCTGTTGGCGCCGACGATCAGCACGCCGCGCGGTTTCTGCTGCTGCACCCGCAGCCAGCGCGCCATCATGCCGCTGGTCAGGCTTTGCAACACCACGGTGCCGATGATGATGGCGAACACCACGGTCACCAGCCGGTCGGCGCCCTGATAGCCACTGCGCTGCAGCGTCAGCGCGAACAGCGAGCTGACCGCCGCGGCGACGATGCCGCGCGGGGCGATCCAGCACAGCAGCAGCCGATCGCGCCAGTGCAGGGAAGAGCGCCAGGTCGACACCGCGATGCACAGCGGCCGGGCGATGAACTGCACCGCCAGCAGCAGCAGGAGCAGCGGCCAGCCCATGTTCCACAGCGCCTGGATGTCGAGCCGCGCCGCCAGAATGATGAACAGCGCCGAGATCAGGATCGCCGACAGCTCCTCTTTGAACGCCAGAATATCGCTGGTATCCACGTCGCGCATGTTGGCCAGCCAGATGCCCATGACCGTGACGGTCAGCAAACCGGATTCGTCGGCGATGGCGTTGGAAACGCCGAAGGCGGTCAGCATGATCGCCAGCACCGCCAGGTTCTGCAGGTAGCGCGGCAGCCAGACGCGGCGCAGCGCCAGGCCGAGCAGGTAGCCGAACAGCGCGCCGGCGATCAGGCCGACGGCGGCGGTCACGCCCAGCGTCCAAAACAGGTGGGTATAGGATTCCGCATTCTGCTTCAGCACGATGAACTCGAACACCAGCAGGGTGAAGATGGCGCCGACCGGATCGATGACGATCCCTTCCCAGCGCAGCACCTGGTTGATATTGGCGTTCGGCCGCACGACGCGCATCAGCGGAGCGATCACCGTCGGCCCGGTCACCACCGTCACCGCGCCGATCAACGCCGCCAGCTCCGGCGGGAAATCCAGTAGCCACCAGCTGGCGAGGCTGATGACCAGAAAGGTGACCAGCATGCCGACGGTGACCAGATTGCGCACTACGCCGCCTAGGCCGCGAATTTCCTCGAAACGCAGCGTCAGCGCCCCTTCGAACAGGATGATCGCCACCGACAGCGACACCAGCGGAAACAGCAGATCGCCAAACAGCAGATCCGGCTGCACCAGATGCACCGTCGGGCCGAGCACGATGCCGAACAGCAGCAGCGGCAAGATGGCCGGCAGGCGCAGCAGCCAGGCCAGCCACTGCGCCAGCAGCGACGCCAGGCCGATAAGCACCAACATGAGTGGGGCGGATAATTCCATAAGCGAGATCCCTTTCAAATGACGAAATAAGCGACGATGACACAGCCTGATGACAATTCGGCAACCCCGATAACAGGCCGTTAGCCAAAAGTATAGAGTGAAAGCTGAAACGAGGCGGCAATGCGTTGACAGTTAGCGCCTATCGCAAGAAAAGCGATCATAATCACAGTCGAACAGGCTACAATCGGACAAACGCGTCATTTTTATTCTCAAGCCTAAGAGTGTTGCTATGAAAAATATCAATCCTAGTCAAACCGCTGCTTGGCAAGCCCTGCAGCAACATTATGCACAGATGAAAGACGTACGGATCGCCGACCTGTTCGCCGAGGACAGCGATCGTTTCTCCAGGTTCTCCGCGACCTTCAACGATCAAATGTTGGTGGACTATTCCAAGAACCGCATCACGCAGGAAACCCTGGAGAAGCTGCAGGCGTTGGCGAAAGAAACCGATCTGCAAGGCGCCATCAAATCGATGTTCGCCGGTGAGAAGATCAACCGCACCGAAGATCGCGCGGTGCTGCACATTGCCCTGCGCAACCGCAGCAACAGCCCGATCCTGGTCGACGGCAAAGACGTGATGCCGGAAGTGAACGCGGTGCTGGCCAAGATCAAACAGTTCTGCGCGCGCGTCATCGGCGGCGAGTGGAAAGGCTACACCGGCAAGCCGATCACCGACGTGGTGAACATCGGCATCGGCGGTTCGGATCTCGGCCCTTACATGGTGACCGAAGCGCTGCGCCCTTATAAAAACCACCTGAACATGCACTTCGTCTCCAACGTTGACGGCACCCACATCGCCGAAACGCTGCAGCCGCTGAACCCGGAAACCACGCTGTTCCTGGTGGCGTCCAAAACCTTCACCACTCAGGAAACCATGACCAACGCCCACAGCGCGCGCGACTGGTTCCTGAGCAGCGCCGTCGATCAACAACACGTGGCCAAGCACTTCGCTGCGTTGTCCACCAACGGCAAAGCGGTGGCCGAGTTCGGCATCGATACCGACAACATGTTCGAATTCTGGGACTGGGTCGGCGGCCGTTACTCGCTGTGGTCGGCGATCGGTCTGTCGATCGCGTTGTCCATCGGTTACGACAACTTCGAGCAGCTGCTGAGCGGCGCGCACGCCATGGATAAGCACTTCGCCGAAACGCCGGCGGAGAAAAACCTGCCGGTGCTGCTGGCGCTGATCGGTATTTGGTACAACAACTTCTTCGGCGCCGAAACCGAAGCCATTCTGCCGTACGATCAGTACATGCACCGTTTTGCCGCTTACTTCCAGCAGGGCAACATGGAATCCAACGGCAAGTACGTCGATCGCAACGGCAATCCGGTGGATTACCAGACCGGCCCGATCATCTGGGGCGAGCCGGGCACTAACGGTCAGCACGCGTTCTACCAACTGATCCACCAGGGCACCAAGCTGGTGCCGTGCGATTTCATCGCGCCGGCCATCAGCCATAACCCGCTGGGCGATCACCACGCCAAACTGCTGTCCAACTTCTTTGCCCAGACCGAAGCGTTGGCGTTCGGCAAGTCGCTGGAAGTGGTGGAAGCCGAGTTCGCGGCGCAGGGTAAAACCCCTGAGCAGGTCAAACACGTGGCGCCGTTCAAAGTGTTTGAAGGCAACCGTCCGACCAACTCGATCCTGCTGCGTGAAATCACCCCGTTCAGCCTGGGCAGCCTGATTGCGTTGTACGAGCACAAGATCTTCACCCAGGGCGCAATCCTGAACATCTTCACCTTCGATCAGTGGGGCGTGGAGTTGGGCAAACAGCTGGCCAACCGCATCCTGCCGGAACTGGCGGGCAGCGAGAAAATCAGCAGCCACGACAGCTCGACCAATGCGCTGATCAACCGCTTCAAGGAATGGCGCTAATCGCCTGATCTGAGCCAATAAAAAAACCCGCCGCGGCGGGTTTTTTTACGTCTGCGAAAAGTTACAGGTTGATCGGCACTTCGAAGCTGACGCCGGCGCCCACGTCATCGGCGGTGCTGTGATCGCTGTCGGTGTACCACAGGCTGGTGTCGAACTTAACCTGTGACGGGAAGGTGTAACCCCAGCCGAGCTGAATGCCTTTCAGCGTATCGGAACGCGGGAATGCCCGGTTGATGGTTTGGTTGTTCGGATTCACCTTGGCGTATACCAAGCGGGTGCTCCAACGCTGGCTGTCGTCCAGCACCAGCTCGACGCGACCGGACAGCATCTGGCCGTCGCCGCCCATCGCATGGCCCAGCGGGTAACCTTGCTGGTAGTAACCGCCCCGATAGATGTAGTGGTTGTACATCACGTTGTTGGCGTTGCCGTTAGAACGGGTATCAGAACCTTCGATATGCCAGTTGATGGTGGTCGGACCCCATTCCGGATGGCCTTCAAGCCCCAACATATAGGCATTATGCGAAGGCAACATGCCGGCTTCATCTTCGCCGGTGATTTGGCCATAAAGGCTGACCGGCATGCCGACTAGCGGCTGCAGTTTGAGTTTGAAGTCAAAACCGCCCAACTGGTTGCCCGGATCGTTTTTCGGATCGCCGGTATTGTCGTTGCCGGTTACGCCATCCCAGAAGGAACGCCAGGAGTGCGGACGGCCATCACCGCCCCACATCATGACGCGCGAAGCGCCCAGCTCCAGGAAATCGGTCGGCATCATGGTCAGGCGACCGCCGATCAGTTTGGTATCCGGCACGGCAGCGTACTGCGACAGCTGACCGGCGGACAACTGGTATTGCCAGCGGCCGATCCACGACAGCCACGGCGTTTCAAACGGCGATTGGTCGGCGCGCTGCAGCATAAAGCCGGCGACCGGGCGCGCGGCGTCGGAGCGGATCAGGCTGCCGTCGTAACCCGGGCCCCACCACTGGGAGACCTCGCCGAAGGAGAGCCATTGGTTCCAGATTTTCACCGCGCCGTAGGAGCCGTTCATATTGAATTTGGAGCCGTCGCTGACGCGCTGGTCGCCTTCCACCGAGCCCTGCAGACGCACGTCCCAGAACTCGCCGTTGGCACCGGCGCCGATGGTCAGGCGATCGTCGGCGTACTCGTTTTGGCCGAAGCCCTGCGGGGTGCCGGGTTTATCGGTCGAGGCGTAACCGCTGACGCGGATGTTGGCTTTGAGGGCGTCAACGCGGCGTTGCACGCGGTCGATGACGTTTTTCTCGGTATTGGTGACCGGTTTGGCCTGCGCGATAACGGAACTGATCTCTTCCTGACTCAGCGGCCAGGTGGACAGGCTGACGTTGATGACGCCGCGGTCAGACAACCAGGCGAGATCGTTACGCAGATCGTTGTCAGGGGCTACCAGGCCGGCGGCGTGGCCGGACAATGCACAGGTAAACAGGCCCGCAGCGACCAGTCCGTTAAGTTTAGCGCGCATAAAGAATTCCCTTGTTAATTCGAGGTTATTGGTTTTATGTAAAGATCTCTGTGACCCATGATAGTTGACATTTCGATTTGCTACAAATCTATAAGCCAGAAACATCTTATTATAACTTTATGAATTAAATGGAGTTTAAAGTGCTTTCGCGAAGGGCGTAATTTTTAGGACAATGCCTATATTGGCAAGGTTGAATCATATAAGCGGTATTCAGAGAGAGGTTTTATGGCAAAAACGTCGCGTTCGATAATGATAGCGAAAGGGCTGCAGCGAGTGCTGAACGTGGGCCTGTTGCTGCTGGCGGCAATTCTGGTGGTGTTTCTGGTTAAGGAAACCATCCATCTGGCGAAGGTGTTATTTATCAACAGTGAAGAGTCGTCCTCTTACCTGTTGATTGAAGGCATCGTGATTTATTTTCTGTACTTTGAATTTATCGCCTTGATCGTCAAGTATTTTGAGTCGGGTTATCATTTCCCGCTGCGCTATTTTATTTATATCGGCATTACCGCGATTATTCGTTTGATTATCGTGGATCACAAAAATCCCATCGACACCCTGATCTACGCGGCGGCGATATTGGTGCTGGTGGTGACGCTCTATCTGGCCAACACCGATCGGCTGAAACGGGAGTAGCGATAAAAATGGCGGCCAAAGGCCGCCAAAGACACAGGATATCATTACCCGTCGTCTTTCAAGCGACAGCGTTGTTGACTGCACTCGCTAACCCCAGTTACTTACTGAAGTAAGCGCCTGGGCTTAGCGAGCTGGTCGCCTGGCTGTAACTTGAAATCCATAGGGTAAAAGATAAGGAAAAACATCAAACGCACTGCAGTGGCACAAATTACCCCTTCACGCCGCCGGCCGTCAGGCCGCCCACCAACCAGCGCTGCGCCAGCAGGAACACGGCGGTAATCGGTATCGCCGACAGCACCGCGGCGGCGGCGAAATCGCCCCACAGGTAGTTCTGCGGGTTGAGATATTGCTGCATGCCCACCGCCAGCGTGTAACTGTTCACATCGCGCAGCAGAAGCGACGCCACCGGCACCTCGGTGATGGCGGCGATAAACGACAGAATGAACACCACCGCCAGAATCGGCACCGACAGCGGCAGGAGCACCAGCCGGAACGCCTGCCACGGCGTGGCGCCGTCCAGCGCCGCCGCCTCTTCCAGCGAATTGTCGATGGTTTCGAAATAGCCCTTGATGGTCCAGACATGCAGCGCGATGCCGCCCATATAGGCGAAGATTACGCCGCCGTGGGTGTTGAGGCCGATAAACGGAATGTACTGGCCCAGGCGATCGAACAAGGCGTACAGCGCCACCAGCGACAGCACCGCTGGAAACATCTGGAAGATCAGCATGCTTTTCAGCAGCGTGCTCTTGCCGCGAAAACGCATGCGGGCGAAGGCGTAGGCGCAGGTGGTGGACAGCGTCACGATGCCGATGGCGGTGATCGCCGCGATCTTGACTGAGTTCCACAGCCACAGCAGCACCGGGAACGGCGGCGGCGTCACGCTGCCGTCGGCGTGGGTGACGCTGAAGCCGAGCGCCAGCCGCCAGTGATCCCAGGAGAGGGTTTCCGGTATCAGGCTGCCGGTGGCGAAGTTGCCGGCGCGCAGCGAGATGGCCACCACCATCAGCAGCGGGAACATGATCAGGGCGATAAAGCACAGCATCAAAATGTGGGTGATCCACAGGCGCAGGCGCTGGGATTTGGGTTGAACCATGGCCATCGTTATTCTCCCTAATCGAAGTTCATCTTGCTGGCTTTCAAATTCAGGATCGCCAGCGCGCCCACCAACAGGAAGATCAGCGTGGCGATGGCGGCCGCCAGCCCGAAGTCTTGCCCGCCGCCGCCTTCGAAGGCGATGCGGTAGGTGTAGCTGACCAGCAGATCGGTATAGCCGGCCGGCGTGGTGGTGCCGATCATGTCCGGGCCGCCGTTGGTCAGCAGCTGGATCAGCACGAAGTTGTTAAAGTTGAAGGCGAAGCTGGCGATCATCAGCGGCGTCAGCGGCTTGATCAGCAGCGGGAAGGTGATGCGGAAGAAGTTTTGCCACGGGTTGGCGCCGTCCATCGCCGAGGCCTCGTACAGATCGTCCGGGATGGCCTTCAGCAGCCCCATGCACAGGATCATCATGTACGGGTAGCCGAGCCAGGTGTTGACGATCAGGATCATGCTCTTGGCGGTGAGCGGATCGCTGAACCAGGCCGGTTTGATGCCGAACAGGTGGCTGAGCATCATGTTGATCTCGCCGAAGCTCTGGTTGAACAAGCCTTTGAAGATCAGGATCGAGATGAACGACGGTACCGCATAGGGCAGGATCAGCAGCACGCGGTAGATAGCCTTGCCTTTCAGCGCCTCCCACTGCACCACGCAGGCCAGCACCATGCCGACCGCCACGGTAAGGATCACCGTCATCACCGAGAACACGAGGGTCCAGATGAAGATCGACACGAACGGTTTTTTGATGCCCTCGTCCTGCAGCACCCGCAGGAAGTTTTTCCAGCCGGTGGTGACGGTATAGCCTGGGCTCAGGGTTTCCTGCGCCCAGCCGCCGTCGGCGTTGATCGCCTGATAGAAGCCGATGTCGCCGTTCGGCCGGTAGCGCACCTGAGTCTGGTTATTGGTCAGCGTGCTGCCGTCTTGGTCCAGCGCATACAGCGGACGGGTGCCGGAGAACTGGCGCAGGGAGCTCATGCGCAATTCATCGCCGTCCGGCAGCTGCGCCACCAGTTGGCTCAGCGCCTGCCGGTTCTGGGTGATCACCCGCAGCGTGGCGGGTTCGCCCTGCGGCGCGGCGCTCTGGGCCGTCAATTTCAGGGGGAGCGGCGGCGTCGCGTCGAGGCGGAAAGGCTCGGAAATCAGCGGCTGTTCACTGTCCGGCGAGGTCAGCTGCAGGCGCCACTGCTGGTTTTCCGCCGGGTAGAGGCCGAAGGTGAAGGTTTTGCCGCTTTGGAACTGACGCTGCATCAATACCGATTGCGCGCGCTCAAACGTCAGCTGGTTGGTGCTGCTGTAGTTGGTAAAGGCGATGGCGATGGTGCAGATCAGCGGGAACAGGACGAACAATCCCATGCCGGCGACGCCGGGATACACATAGCGCCAGGCGTAGGCGCGGCGGTTGGCGAAGACGTAAAGCCCGGCGCTGACCAGGATCAGCGTCAGGATGGCGAACAGGTATTCACCCTGTGCATACATCAACACAATCAGGTAGCAGGTCACCAGGCTGAACAGGCCGACCACCAGCCATTTCAGCGCGTCGCTTTGCCACCACTTCGATTTTTTACGCGCAGGCGTCCCGGCGTGAGCGAATTGCATAGGGCGTTCCTTTCTGTGAAGCAACGGCGGGGCGCCACGGCGCCCCGCACGACGACATTACTTGGTGATACGGGTCTGCACATCGTCCAACGCGGCTTTCACCGTTTGGCGGCCGCTGACGGCGTTGAGCACCGCGCTGCGTTCGGCGTACCAGAAAGCGCTCATCTGCGGAATGTTCGGCATGATCTCCCCGTTTTGCGAGTTCTGCATGGTGGCGGCGATCTTCGGATCTTTGGCCAGCGTTTCCTGGTAGGACTTCAGCGCCACCGCGCCCAGCGGTTTGTCTTTGTTGACGTCCGCCAGCCCTTCGTTGGTCAGCAGATAGTTCTCGAGGAACTCGGTCGCCAGTTCTTTATTCGGGCTGGCGGCGTTGATGCCGGCGGTCAGCACGCCGACGAACGGTTTGGACGGTTTGCCTTTGAAGGTCGGCAGCAGCGTCACGCCGTAGTTGATTTTGCTCTGCTCGATGTTGTTCCAGGCCCACGGGCCGTTGATGGTCATCGCGGTCTGGCCTTTGTTGAACGCGGCTTCGGCGATCGAGTAATCGGTATCGGCGTTGATGTGTTTGTTTTTCACCAGATCGACGATGAACTGCAGGCCGGCCTGCGAACCGGCGTTGGCGACGCCGACATCCTTGATGTTGTATTTGCCGTTCTCATACTTGAAGGCATAACCGCCGTCGGCGGCGATGATAGGCCAGGTGAAGTAGGGTTCCTGCAGGTTCCACATGATGGCGCTTTTGCCGCTGGCGCGCAGCTGTTTGTCCAGCGCCGGGATCTCTTCCCAGGTCTTCGGCGGCTGTTTGACCAGGTCTTTATTGTAAATCAGCGACAGCGCTTCGACGGCGATCGGGTAGCCGATCAGCTTGCCGTCATAGCGCACGGCGTCCCAGGTGAACGGGAACAGCTTGTCCTGGAAGGCTTTGGACGGGTGGACTTCGGCCAGCAGGCCGGACTGCGCATAGCCGCCGAAGCGATCGTGGGCCCAGAGGATGATGTCCGGGCCGTCGCCGGTGGCGGCCACCTGCGGATATTTCTCTTCCAGCTTGTCGGGATGCTCGACGGTGACTTTGATGCCGGTGTCTTTTTCGAATTTCTTGCCGACTTCGGCCAGGCCGTTATAGCCTTTGTCACCGTTGATCCAGATAACCAGTTTGCCTTCCTCTATCTTGGCGAAGGCGGAAGAAGAGAGCACCAGAGTAGCCAGTGCCGAGAGCGCCAGCGTACGGGCGAGGGTAATGCTGCGAGTCATAATCCAGTCCTTCTTTTTGTGGGCACATAAATCAAGGAGAGACGTTTCGCGATCATAGTGGGTCACAACGCGACATATTCTCATCCTCCCCCCCTCTACGCCCCTGAGATGAGGAGTGTGATCCAGTTAACGTTGCGCTCTATTCTGTGGCGTCAGGCACAAAATAGGGGGGCGATTTTTGCCGGTTTGATCACAGATTTGCCTTAAGCGCGGAACTTCTCATCGCCGCGGTCGTTCTCTCATCCTCCCGTCTCCTCCCCCATGAAAAATCCTGTTACGGATGATTACCCTTTCCGGCGACTCCCGCACTATCGGCCCATTGATTTTTAACGCCACGCGCAGCAGGGATACCGGATTTATGTCGTCAATGCCTATCGCCACTCAGCCCACCCTGTACCGGATCCATCCGGCCAGTTTCCGTGACGGAAACGGGGACGGCGTGGGCGACGCGCACGGCATGCTGGCGGCGCTGCCGTACCTGAAAGCGCTGTCGATCGACGGTCTGTTGCTGCCGCAGACGCTGGCGCCGGAGGCCGAAACGGCGGTGACGGGCGAAGGGCTGACGCTGTGGTACGCCGACGAAGCCCATCGCGTTCGTCATGCCGCCGACGTGCAGCGGTTCGCCCACGGCGCGCTGGCGCTCGACGTGATGCCGTTCAGCGCGGAAAAGCTGGTGGCGGTGCTGCATGCCCGCCGCGCCACGTTGGCGGACAGCCTGTGGAGCACCGGCGACGCCGATCAGCCTCGGGTGGTCAGCCGCTGGGGGCAGGGCGACCTGCGTTCCGCCGCCGCCTTTTTGACGCTGCTGGCGATGTTGCCGGCGCCGATCTGCCTGTACCAGGGCGAGGAGCTGGGGCTGCCGCACGCCGCCGGCCTGCAGGATCCGCGCGGCGCGCAAACGCCGATGCCGTGGCATGAAGCCCCCGAACAGGTCACCGCCGGGGAGATCAGCTGGTATCAGCAGGTGGCGATCGAACACCGCGCGTTGGCCATCAGTCGCCAACAGCACGACAGCCACTCCACCTTGCGTTACTGCCAGACGCTGCTGGCCCTGCGCCGTTCGCCGCTTTTCCAGCGCGGCGAGCTGAGCGCGGTCAGCCAGCGCGATGGCGTGGTGCGCTTACTTATTACCCATCAGGATCAATGCCTTGAAGCGCTGATAAACCTGCAGCCTTATACTCAGGCGGCCGCGCCGTCTGAGGCGACCTTGCCGTTGGCATGGCAGCACGGCGCGCAGCAAGAGGGTCATCAATGGGTTTTGGCGGGCTTTGCCTCCGCCATTTTCACACGACATGTTAACTGCGAAAGCAGGGGAGTAACGCATGGCTAGCGTGACACTGCGCAGCGTTTATAAGGCCTTCGGTGAGGCCGTGATTTCCAAAGACGTCAATCTGACCATCGAAGACGGCGAGTTTGTGGTGTTTGTCGGGCCGTCGGGCTGCGGCAAATCGACGCTGCTGCGCATGATCGCCGGGCTGGAGGACATCACCTCCGGCGACCTGCTGATCGGCGAGAAACGCATGAATGAAGTGCCGCCTTCCGAGCGCGGCATCGGCATGGTGTTCCAGTCTTACGCGCTGTATCCGCACCTGTCGGTGGCGGACAACATGTCGTTCGGCCTGAAGCTGGCCGGCGCCAAGAAAGCGGAAATCAATCAACGGGTGAACCAGGTCTCCGAGGTGCTGCAGTTGGCGCACCTGCTCGATCGGCGGCCGAAGGCGCTGTCCGGCGGGCAGCGTCAGCGCGTGGCGATCGGCCGCACGCTGGTGGCCGAGCCGGACGTGTTCCTGCTCGACGAGCCGCTGTCCAACCTCGACGCCGCGCTGCGGGTGCAGATGCGCATCGAGATCTCCCGTCTGCACAAGCGCCTGCAGCGCACCATGATTTACGTCACCCACGATCAGGTCGAAGCGATGACGCTGGCCGACAAGATCGTGGTGCTCGACGCCGGTCGTGTGGCGCAGGTCGGCAAGCCGCTGGAGCTGTATCACTACCCGGCCAACCGCTTCGTCGCCGGGTTTATCGGCTCACCGAAGATGAACTTCCTGCCGGTCAAGGTCACTGCGGCGGAGCCGCGACAGGTGCAGGTCGAACTGCCCAACCGCCAGCTGGTCTGGCTGCCGGTGGAAGGCGCGGGCGTCCAACCCGGCGCCAACCTGTCATTGGGCATTCGCCCTGAACATCTGCTGCCCGGCGAAGCCTCTGAAGTGCGGCTTACCGGCGACGTGCAGGTGGTGGAGCAGCTCGGCAACGAGACGCAAATCCATATCCAAATCCCGGCCATCCGTCAAAACCTGGTGTACCGCCAGAATGACGTGGTGCTGGTAGAAGAAGGTGCCACATTCGCCATCGGCCTGCCGCCTCACCGCTGCCACCTGTTCCGTGAAGACGGTACGGCATGTAAACGGCTGCACCAGGAGCCGGGCGTTTAAAGCATCAAAGTCGGTATAACAGGAGAATAATGATGACTACTCTGCGCAAACTTCCTCTGGCACTGGCTGTCGCCGCCGGTGTTCTCTCTACTCAGGCGCTGGCCGTGGATTTCCACGGTTACGCCCGTTCCGGCATCGGCTGGACCGGCAGCGGCGGTGAGCAACAGTGCTTCAAGGCCACCGGCGCCGCGAGCAAATACCGTCTCGGCAACGAGTGCGAAACCTACGCCGAACTGAAACTCGGGCAGGAAGTGTGGAAAGAAGGCGACAAGAGCTTCTATTTCGACACCAACCTGGCCTATTCGGTTTCGCAGCGTTCTGACTGGGAAGACGTGACGCCGGGCTTCCGCGAAGTGAACGTGCAGGGTAAAAACCTGATCGAGTGGCTGCCGGGTTCCACGCTGTGGGCCGGTAAGCGTTTCTATCAGCGTCATGACGTTCATATGATCGACTTCTACTACTGGGATATCTCCGGCCCGGGCGCCGGTCTGGAAAACATCGATCTGGGCTTCGGCAAGCTGTCCGCCGCCGTGACCCGCAACTCGGAATCCGGCGGCTCTTACGGCTACCTGGATAACGAATGGAAACAGCGTCCGACCGTCAACGATACCTTCGACGTGCGCTTGGCCGGGCTGGAGCTGAACCCGGGCGGCACCCTGGAGCTGGGCGTGGACTACGGCCGAGCCAATGCGCAGGACCACTACCGCCTGGCCGACGGGGCCAGCAAAGACGGCTGGATGTTCACCGCCGAACACACGCAAAGCATCCTGAACGGTTACAACAAATTCGTGCTGCAGTACGCCACCGACTCGATGACCTCGCAGAACAACGGCCGTAACGAAGGCGCCACCATCGATAACAACGGCAAGATGATCCGCGTGCTGGATCACGGCGCCATCGACTTCAACGATCAGTGGGCGCTGATGTACGTCGCCATGTTCCAGGACATCGACCGCGACAACAACAACGGCACCACCTGGTACACCGTCGGCGTGCGCCCGATGTACAAATGGACGCCGATCATGAGCACCCTGCTGGAAGCCGGCTACGACAACGTCAAATCTCAGCGCACCGGCGATCGCAACGGCCAGTATAAAGTGACCCTGGCGCAGCAATGGCAGGCGGGCAACAGCATTTGGTCGCGTCCGGCCATCCGCCTGTTCGCCACCTACGCCAAGTGGGACGAGAAGTGGGGCTACGCCACCGGCGATGACACCGGGTATAACGCCGGCACCGCTTACAACGACACCAGCATGCATACCTTCAGCCGCGGCAAGGATGACGAAGTCACCTTCGGCGCCCAGATGGAAATTTGGTGGTAACGACAGGACGGGGAGGGCCGCCGGCTCTCCCCCAACCGCATTCGCCGCAGCCCGATCTCTTGCCTGATCCGCCGCGGTGCTGAAAGAGGATATAACGATGAAAAAGAATCTGCTGTCACTCTGCCTGTCGCTGGCGCTGACCGTCGGCGCGCCTTTGGCGGCCAACGCCGATACGCCGGCCAACGTTTCCGTCGCCCCGGCCATCAGCGCCGCCACGCTGCAAAGCCTGCCGTGGCAGCCGCTGCAACCGCCGGTGTCGCAAGAAGTGAAGCTCGACGCCGTTAGCCCGCAGCTCAATCAGGGCGACATTCAGGGGGCGATCGCCGCCTATACGCTGCCGGCCGATCGCGGTTCGCTGGAAGTGACGCTGAGCAGCCTCGCCAAGAACAATTCGCTGTACGCGCCGAGCGTGCTGGTGCTGGACGAGCATCTGCGCCCGGCGGCGTATTACCCGAGCAGCTATTTCCCGTATCAGCCGCCGGGGGCGATGTCCTCCGATCGCCTCGAAGGCACGTTGAAACTGACGCCGGCGCTCGGTCAAAAACAGATTTACCTGCTGGTGTACACCACCCGTCAGGATTTGGCGAAAACCACGCAGTTGACTAACCCGGCCAAGGCCTACGCGCAGGGCGTGGGTAACGCGGTGCCGGATATCCCGGATCCGATCGCCGGCCACGCGACGACCGGCACGCTGAAGCTCAAGGTGACCGCGGAACAGGGCACCGGCAACGTGATGATCGGCATGCTGCAGCCAGCGCCGACCGTGGCGCCGGTGGTGGTGGGATCAACCGCACCGGCCACCGTGGCGGCGCCTGCACCGACGCCGGAGAAACCGGCGGAGCCGATGCTCAACGATACCGAAAGCTACTTCAATAACGGCATCAAGCAGGCGGTGAAGGCGGGCGATATCGACAAGGCGCTGAAACTGATGAATGAGGCCGAGAAACTGGGCTCGACCACTGCGCGTAAAACGTTTATCAGCAGCGTAAAAGGCAAGGGGTAACACCCGACGCTGCCGATGCTGGCTCGATGATTGGTGCGCTTTGGCGCACCTTTTTTCATCCGCGGGCCAGCGTTGCGCCAATCAACGCCAGCAGACGGGCGTTATCGACCTGCTGCATGATGCGCACCGGCTTGCCCTGCGGCGGCGGCATGCCTACCGTCAGGCGCAGGCTGTCCGGCCGCCAACGGCGTGAGCTGCCGCGCGTCAGCGCCCCTTCCAGCGCCACATCCACATGGAACATCTCGGTCGTGACCAGCTGCGGTGCCAGCAGCCAGGCGATCACCAGCGCATCATGGATCCAGCAGCCCGGCAGGCGCCGCGTATGGCGCGAATAATCGATCCACGGCTGCGTGGTGGCGCGCAAATAGCGGCACAGCGGCGTATCCGGCTGCGTCAGTGCGGCCAGATCCGCCTGGGTCAGCATGGTCTGGGTGGTGACGTCCAGCGGCGCCAGCGTGATAGCGGCGCCGCTGTTCAGCACCAGCCGCGCGGCTTCCGGATCCAGGCCGAAATTGGTGTCCTTGATGTATCCCTCGACGTTGAACACGCCGCCCATGATCACGATCTCTTTCACCGCCTGCGCCATCTGCGGGTACAGCTGCATGGCGTGCGCAACGTTGGTCAGCGGGCCGATCGCCGCCAGCGTTATCTCGCCGGGATGGCGGCAGATCAGCTCGCCGATGGCGATGGCGGCGTCCGGTGCGGGCGCGTTGGCGAGTGAGGGCGCGGGCAAGTCGCGCCACAGCGCCGCCAGCTTGGGATCGGCGATCGGCCTGTCCAGATGCGCGCGCCATGGCTCCGGCGGCTCGCTCAGGGCGCGCGCCGCGCCGAGGGCGACCGGCACCTGGTAGCCGCTTTGCGCCAGCAGCTCGCTGGCGACGGCGAAGCCCACTTCGCGCGGGGTGTTGCCGGCCACGATGCTGATCAGTTCCAGCTGCAGCTGCGGTTTGGCCGCCAGCGCCAGGGCCAGCGCCAGGCCGTCGTCGACGTTGGCACCGGGAACGCCGTTGCCGGGATCGCAATCAATGATCAAACGCATAGAAGGTGTCCTGAAAAACCGCTAACAGCCGCACGAGCGGCGGATGCGCAGTTGAAAAGCGAATTCATGCAGCTCGGCGGGCGCGGCGCCGGCGGCCAGCATGGCGATGGCCCGCTTGGCCATGGCGTCGATAGGCTGCTCGACCGCGCTGAGCGGCGGCACGCTGAATTCGGATTGCTGCGTGCCGTTAAAACAGATCAGCGCCAGATCGTCCGGCGCGCGCAACCCATGCTCCGCCAGCGCCGACAGGCAGCCGAGCGCCTGCTGCTCGTTGGAGGTGAAAACGGCGCGCGGGCGCGGGCCTTGCACCATGCGCTGGGTGGCCTGGTAGCCGCCCTGGCGGGTGTAAGGCGCCTCGAAAATCCACTCGTCGCGCGGCGCAATGCCCGCCTCCAGCAGCGCATCGCGCCAACCGTTCAGGCGATCCTGCGCGTTGAGCATGGTTAGCGGACCGATAAAAATGCCGATGTCGCGATAGCCGTGCTGCAGCAGATGGCGGGTCGCCTGGCAGGCGGCGTCGCGCTCGTCGACGCGGATGGCGCAGACGCCGGCCTGGCTGTCGATGGTGTCTATCATTACGCAGGGCGTGCCGGAGGCGCGGATCAGATCGAACCACGGATGGCGATCGACGCTGGTGTACAGCAGGCCGTCGACCTGGCGACGCAGCAGGTTATTGATCAGCTCATACTCGCGCTGCCGGTCATCGCCGGCGTCGCCCAGCAGCAGCACGCGGCCGCGGCTAAAGGCCTCCTGCTGCAGCGCCCGCGCCAGCGTGGCGAAGAACGGGTTGGAAATATCCGGCACCACCAGCCCGTAGGTTTGCGTGCTGCCGGAGGCCAATGCCCGCGCGATGTCGTTCGGCCGGTAGCCGGTCTGCTCGATCGCCGCCAGCACGCGCAGCCGGGTGGCTTCCGCCACCGGGCGCGGGCCGTTGTTGATCACATAGCTGACCACGGCGACGGAGGTGCCCGCTACGCGGGCCACGTCGGCGCGGGTAACGCGTCGCGCGGAGTGATTATCCAAATTGGGATCCTGTTCGCCTTCTCGCTACGCGGCGTCCTGCGGCAGGTTGAGATCGCGGCCGCGGGTTTCGGGAGCAAAGAAGGTGGTGATTAAGCCGATGGCCGCCATTACAACAAAATAGCAGGCGACAGGCCACCAGTGACCGAAACCGGACAGCAGCGCGGTGGCGATCAGCGGCGCGGTGCCGCCCGAGAGGATCGAGCCGAGCTCTTTGGCGAACGCCATCTTGGAGTAGCGATTCTTCACGCCGAACAGTTCGACGCCGTAGGCCGCCTGAACGCCGAAGATCCCCAGCGACGCGATGCACATGCCGACCACGATCACCGAGATGACGATAGCCGGTTCACGGCTGTCGAGCAGCCAGAACGCCGGGAAGGCGTACAGCACCAGCAGCAGGCAGAACCAGCGGTAGGTAATGCGGCGGCCGAAGCGATCGGACAGCCAGCCGGCCAGCGGGATCACTAGGAACCCGCACAGCGAGGCGATCAACACCGCCAGCGCCGGCACCGATTTATCGACCATCAGCACCTTGGCGACATAGCCGACGATAAAGCCCTGGCACAGGTAGGAAGGGCCGTTTTCGCCGATGCGCAGGCCGAGCATCACCCAGAACGCTTTGGTACGTTGCAGGTAGCTGCGCGTATCCGGCGCGGCCTGGGCGGCGTCCAGCATGCGCTGGTGGTTTTGCTGCAGCTCGCGTTCGAACACCGGCGTTTCCCGCACGTGGCGGCGCAGGTACAGCGCCACCCCGGCGATCAGAATGCTGGCGAGGAACGGAATGCGCCAGCCCCAGCTCATCAGATCTTCCTTGTCCAGCTGCAGCACCAGCAGCCATACCAGCGACGCCAGCAGGGTGCCGCTGTTGGAGCCGATGGCGATGATCGACGCCACCAGCCCGCGCCGCTTGGCCGGCGCGTATTCCGCCAGCATCACCGCGCCGCCGGACAGCTCCGCGCCGGCGCCGAACCCCTGCGCGAAGCGCAGGATCACCAGGCAGGCGGGCGCCCAGACGCCGATTTGCGCATAGGACGGGATCAGGCCGATCAGCGTGGTGGAGAGGCCCATCAGCGCCACGGTGGTGATCAGCACCACGCGGCGGCCTTTGCGGTCGCCGATCCAGCCGAACACCAGCGCGCCGATCGGCCGCGCGACGAAGCCGACGGAGTAGGTGGCGAAACTGGCCAGCAGCGCCACCAGCGGCGTGGCTTCCGGGAAGAACACGTCGCCGAACACCATGCCGGCCGCCAGGCCGTACAGCGCGAAGTCGACGTATTCCATGGCGGTGCCGAGCCAGCAGGAGAAGGTGGCGCGCCAAAATTGGCTGCGCCCCTCTTTGGTTGCCAGGCGTTCATCGGCCGCCAGCGCGGCGTCGGCGGTCTGTGAAGGGGCAAGCGTTGTTTCGCTCATGGCAGTGCTATCCTCTTTTGTTCTGCGCCTGGAGGGGCGCGGTTAAAGATGGTTTCCCTGGTGCCGGCAACAAAGGTGTGCCGACAAATCATGTCGGACGCATGGCGATTCAACGCTGCCGTATCAGGGTATCTACGCGCGTAGATAACACAACGCGAGGAAGCTGAAACTTTGCGGGCGATCACAGAATCGTCAGCGCGCCGGGAAATGAAGATAGAGAATGCGGATGGCAAAAAGATGACAGAACCCCGGTTTTTCCGGCCGATAGGCCTGCCGTTTTCGCCACGAATCAGCCTGCCGCTTTCGCATTTCTGCGCTACAATGGGGGCCTGTTAACAGTTTGTATCGTCTGGCGCGCCGTACCGGCTGCGGTTCAGGCGAGGAGTAAAGCAATGTCTGGCATCAGGGATTCCATCCTGCCGCCGCTGGAGTGGTTATCCGAACAGGATCCTCCGGCGCCCGCCGCCGTCAGCGACTGGCTGATGGAGTTAGGCTCCATGACCCGCCGATTTGAACGCCATTGCGCCCAGGTGCGCGTTGAACCGCAGCGCGAATGCTTCGTCACGCGCGAGGCGCTGGGCGACGAGGCGAACCACCTGCCCGACAGCCCGCGCTACTGGCTGCGCGAAGTGGTGCTGCTGGGCGACGACCAGCCCTGGCTGCTGGGGCGCACGGTGATCCCGGAACATACGCTGACCGGCCCCGATCAGGCGTTGGTGGATCTGGGGACGCTGCCGCTCGGGCGCTATCTGTTCAGCAGCGGCGATCTGACCCGCGACTATATCCATATCGGCCGGCAGGACGCGCTGTGGGCGCGTCGTTCACGGCTGCGGCTGGCGGGCAAGCCGCTGCTGCTGACCGAACTGTTTTTACCGGCTTCGCCGCTGTATTCAGCGGTTCCCGCATAAGAGAGGAGAGCAAGACGTTGGAGGGAAGCGTGACTCAAAGTAAATGGCGGGCTTACAGCCATTTGATGCGCATTGATAAACCGATCGGCACGCTGTTGCTGTTGTGGCCGACGCTGTGGGCGCTGTGGCTGGCCGGGAAAGGCGTGCCGCCGCTGTCGATTCTGGTGGTGTTCGTGCTCGGCGTGTTCCTGATGCGCGCCGCCGGCTGCGTGGTGAATGACTACGCCGATCGCGCGGTGGACGGCTACGTAAAGCGCACCGCCGGGCGGCCGATGCCGAGCGGCCGGGTGAGCGCGAAAGAGGCCAAGGTGCTGTTCGTGGTGCTGGTGCTGATCTCGTTCTGCCTGGTGTTGACGCTGAATGCGATGACCATCTGGCTGTCGCTGGCGGCGCTGGCGCTGGCCTGGGTGTATCCTTTTATGAAGCGGGTGACCAACCTGCCGCAGTTCGTGCTGGGCGCCGCGTTCGGCTGGGGCATTCCGATGGGCTATGCGGCGGTCAGCGAATCGCTGCCGCTCAGCTGCTGGCTGCTGCTGCTGGCGAATATCTGCTGGACGGTGGCCTATGACACGCTGTATGCGATGGTCGATCGCGACGATGATCTGAAAATAGGCATCAAGTCCACCGCTATCCTGTTCGGGCGTTATGACAAGCTGATCGTCGGGCTGTTGCAGTTCGCAACGCTGTTGTTGCTGGTGTGGGTCGGTTATCTGGCGCAGCTCGGCGGCGCGTTTTACTGGTCGCTGTTGCTGGCGGGCGCGCTGTTCATTCACCAGCAGAAGCAGATCGCCGGGCGCGAGCGCGAGGCCTGTTTCAAGGCCTTCCTGCAGAACAATTATGTTGGGCTGGTGGTGTTTATCGGCATCGCGCTCAGCTATCTGCCGGCGTAACGGTTTCCTGCAGCAAGAAAAAAGGCACCCCTCGGGGTGCCTTTTGTGTTTCCGCGCCGGGTGAAATCACTCGTCTTTCTCTTCTTGCGCATCGGTTTGCGGCAGAGCGTTGGTCTCTTCCGGCATGTTGACGCTTTCGATGGTCAGCTTGATTTCCGGCGTGATCAGATCGCTCAGCATGTTGTACACCTCGAGGGTGTGCTCGCGGATCGCATCGCCGCTGTCGTTGATGTAGCCTTCTTCGCGCAGCGTCGCCACCAGGGTGGAGAATACCGCCTTGTCGAAGAACTCCGGCGCGTTGATGCCGTGCAGCACCGACAGACGCTGCGCCATGATGCGGCTCTCTTTCTCCAGCGCGCCGCGGTTGATGCTCGGGTTGGCGCTGAGGATCGACATGGTGATGGCGTAGCGTTGCAGGGTTTCGCGCACCCCGGCGGCCAGCAGCTGCAGCGGGCGAATGCGCGCCGGGTTCAGCACCAGCTCGTCGCCTTTGTCGCAGATCAGCTGTTGGCGGATCAGCTCGTCGATCATCGGCCGCAGCACGTCCGGCAGCTGCTCCTTGTCGTTATGCAGGAACAGCTCGGCTTTCAGCATCGGGTAAATCATGCCAATCTGGCGCAGCAGTTCGGCGCGCGATACCCGGCGATGATGCATGACGATGCTGGCGATCAGCGACGGCAACACCAGCAGGTGGTGGATGTTGTTGCGGTAATAGGTCATCAGCACCGCCTGCTCGCGCGGCAGAATGATGATGTCGCCGATGTTGTCCTTTTCCACCTCGAACTTGTTCATGTTCAGCGCGTGATCCAGCAGCTCGTCCGGCGTCTGCGACGGTACGGTGACGTCATGCGCGTAAGGCGCGTTGCGCATCAGCTGCAGGTAGCACTCGAGCTGCTCGAGCAATTGTTCGCGGGTCAGCGAACGCTGGCGCGAGGCCAGCAGCGCGGTGGAACACAGGTTCATGGCGTTGGCCGCGGCGGCATTGTTGATGCGCACCATGATCTGGCCGGCGAGATCGTTGACCGTCGGCGTCAGCCAGCTTGGGCGCTGAGCCTCGATCGGATCGATCGACTCGCGCCACTGCGGCACGTGCTGGTTGAGGTAAGCGGTCAACGGCAGTGGTTCGCCGAAGTTGACGTAACCCTGGCCCAGATTGCGCAGTTTGCGCAGGCCGCGCAGCATCTGCAACAGGCTCTCTTTTTCCTTGGTGGCGCCGCGCAGCTCTTTGGCGTAGGTGCCCACTTCCATCACATGCTCGTAGCCGATGTAGATAGGCACCAGCGTGATCGGACGGGCGCCGCCGCGCAGCATCGCCTGGATGGTCATCGACAGGGTGCCGGTTTTCGGTTCCAGCAGACGCCCGGTGCGGGAACGGCCGCCTTCCACGAAGTATTCCACCGAGTAACCGCGGGTGAACAGCTCGCCGAGGTATTCGCGGAACACCGTCGAGTAAAGCTTGTTGCCCTTGAAGGTGCGGCGGATGAAGAACGCGCCCAGACGACGGAAGATCGGGCCGGCCGGCCAGAAGTTGAGGTTGATGCCCGCAGCGATGTGCGGCGGCACCAGGCCCTGGTGATACAGCACGTAGGACAGCAGCAGATAGTCCATGTGGCTGCGGTGGCAGGGCACGTAGACGATCTCGTGGCCGTCCTGCGCCAGCTGGCGCACGCGCTCGGCGTTGGTGACGTTGATGCCCTGATACAGCCGGTTCCAGGTCCAGCTCAGCACGCGATCGGACAGACGCACGGTTTCGTAGGAGAAGTCGGCGGCGATCTCTTCCATCAGCGCGATGGCGTTCTGCTGGGCCTTCTCGTGCGAGATCTTCTTGCTGCGCGCTTCGTCCTCGACCGCTTTTTCGATCGCTTTGGACGCCAACAGCTTGTTGAACAGATCCTGACGGGCCGGCAGGCTTGGGCCTACTGCGGCCAGGCGCTGACGCGAGAAGTGCATGCGCGCCACGCGCGCCAGTTTCTGCGCGATGGTTTTATCCGTGCCGTGTTCGGTGGCCATGCGGCGCAGCGAAACGGTGTTGGAGAAGCGCACGAAGCTGTCGCGGCCGAGCCACAGCACGGCGAAGAATTTTTGCACGCCGTTCAACAGACGCAGGTGCGGCGTGCCGTGGCCTTCGCGGCCCGGCGAGCGGCCGAACATGACCGAAACCGGCAGCATCTGAATGTCGAGATCCGGATTGCTGCGATGCAGATCCAGGTAGTCGTGGAATAGCTTTACCGACTCTTCTTTCGGGGTGTAGTAGCGGAACACGCGCGGGCCGTCGTGAATGAACACGTAGCTCGGCAGCACGGTGCCGTCGATCTCCAGCGCGTTGAGCGGATCGGGCAGATCCTGCGCCAGGCACTGGGTGCGCAGCGTCAGCAAATCCGCCTTGGAATTGTAAGGTAAAACATACAAAATCGGCCGTGAGGGATCCAACCCTAGCTCGGTAACCGGATCTGAAGGGATGACCTTACTTCTTACCAACAATTTAAGTGGTAAATTCAATATTTTATAATAAATTTTACGCCAACCTGACATAACAACGTGAAGCCTCTTGTTAGCAATGCGCCGCAAGCATACCAGAAACCGGGTAGCAGATCTGTGGTGTTCGAAAACCGAGAGCCGTCAGCGCGGACTGTTCTAGACTCTTTTTATTATGACCGACCTCTGAGAAAGGCACGAAAACATGGCAAACCAAGCAACCGGATTGACCCGCATCATCAAGGCCGCCGGCTATTCTTATAAAGGGCTTTCCGCCGCCTGGCAACACGAGGCGGCGTTCCGCCAGGAACTGGTGGTGACCCTCCTGGCTATCATACTGGCTGTCTGGCTGGACGTGGGTGCGATAGCGCGCATTTTATTGATCGGATCGGTGACGCTGGTGATGATCGTCGAGATCCTGAACAGCGCGATCGAGGCGGTGGTGGATCGCATCGGCAGCGAACACCATGAGCTGTCCGGGCGGGCCAAGGACATGGGATCGGCGGCGGTGTCGCTGGCGATCGTACTCGCGCTGTTCGTTTGGGGCACGGTCTTGTGGCAGCATTTTGGCTGACGCAAAGCGCCTACTGACTGATTTTTATTTATTCTTCGGTTCCCAATCCGCGCTTACCTGTATATACTCACAGCAAGACTGTATAAACAAACAGGGGGCGGAATGAAAGCACTAACTACCAGACAGCAAGAGGTCTACGATCTGATTCGCGATCATATTTCGCAAACGGGCATGCCGCCGACGCGTGCCGAGATCGCGATGCGTCTGGGGTTCCGTTCGCCTAACGCCGCCGAAGAGCACCTGAAGGCGCTGGCACGCAAAGGCGTGATCGAAATCGTCTCCGGCGCGTCGCGCGGTATCCGCCTGCTGATGGAAGAAGAAGAAGGGCTGCCGCTGATCGGCCGCGTCGCCGCCGGCGAGCCGCTGCTGGCGCAGCAGCACATCGAAGGGCACTACCAGGTGGATCCATCCCTGTTCAAACCGAGCGCCGATTTCCTGTTGCGAGTGAACGGCATGTCGATGCGCGACATCGGCATTCTGGACGGCGATCTGCTGGCGGTGCACAAAACGCAAGACGTGCGCAACGGCCAGGTTGTGGTCGCGCGCATCGAAGACGAAGTGACGGTCAAACGCTTGAAAAAGCACGGCAACGTGGTTGAACTGCTGCCGGAGAACAACGAATTCCAACCGATCGTGGTCGATCTGCGCCAGCAGAATTTCACGATCGAAGGGCTGGCGGTCGGCGTGATCCGCAACGGCGACTGGATTTAATCGCCGCGCCATCACCGCCGCTCCCTGAATCAATCGCCCCTGTTTTGGGGCGTTTTTGTTTCTGACTTCGCCCTTCGTCACTCTGTCACAGGAACATCCCATCATGCGCCTGATTTCCGCCTTCACCAGCGACACCGATAAAGCCCTGTGGCGCCTCGCCCTGCCGATGATTTTCTCCAATATCACCGTGCCGCTGCTCGGGCTGGTGGACACCGCGGTGATCGGCCACCTCGACAGCCCGATCTATTTGGGAGGCGTGGCGATCGGCGCGGTGGCGACCAGCTTCCTGTTCATGCTGCTGCTGTTCCTGCGCATGAGCACCACCGGCCTCGCGGCGCAGGCGCTGGGAGCGAAGAACCCGCAGGCGCTGGCGCGCGCCTTTATGCAACCGCTGCTGCTGGCGTTGTTGGCCGGGGGGGCGATCGTCCTGTTGCGCTACCCGATTATTGAACTGGCGCTGCGGATCGTCGGCGGCGATGGCGAGGTGCTGGAGCAGGCGCGGCGTTTTCTTGAGATCCGCTGGTTGAGCGCGCCGGCGGCGCTGGCCAACCTGGTGCTGCTGGGCTGGCTGCTCGGCGTGCAGTACGTGCGTGCGCCGGTGATCCTGCTGATCGTCGGCAACCTGCTGAACATCGTGCTGGATATTTGGCTGGTGATGGGCCTGGGTTGGAACGTGCGAGGGGCGGCGGCGGCCACCGCCATCGCCGAATATGCCACGCTATTGCTCGGCCTGTGGCTGGCGTGGCGGGTGATGCGTCTGCGTGGTATTACCCTGGCGATGTTGCGTCAGGCCTGGCGTGGCGATCTGCGTCGCCTGCTGGCGCTCAATCGCGACATCATGTTGCGTTCATTGCTGCTGCAGCTGTGCTTTGCGTCGTTGACCATTTTCGGCGCTCGCCTGGGGAGCGATGTGGTGGCGGTTAACGCGGTGTTGATGAACCTGCTGACGTTTACCGCCTATGCGCTCGACGGCTTCGCTTATGCGGTGGAGGCCCATTCCGGCCACGCCTACGGCGCCCGGGACGGCAGCCAACTGCGTAAGGTGTGGCACGCGGCCTGCAGGCAGGCGGGGCTGGTCGCGTTGGCCTTCGGCCTGGCGTATGCCGTTACCGGCCAGCAGATCGTGGCGGCGTTGACCTCCCTACCGGAGCTGCGCGCGTTGGCCGCCCACTATTTACCGTGGCAGGTCATTTTGCCGCTGGTCGGGGTGTGGTGCTATTTGCTGGATGGCATGTTTATCGGCGCCACGCGCGGCGCTGAGATGCGTAACAGCATGGCGGTGGCCGCGGCAGGGTACGGTCTGACGCTGTTCAGCGTGCCGCTGCTTGGCAATCACGGGCTCTGGCTGGCGCTGGCGGTGTTTCTGACGTTGCGTGGCGTGGCATTGGGCTGGATTTGGCGCCGTCACCAGGTGCGCGGCAGCTGGTTTACTGCACATTAAACCGGACGTTTTGTTGGGTTAATGGTTAGCTTTTCTTATGATTTTGGTCATGTTTGCTTACATGTTTTCAGCCTTGATCTGTTCGCGTTAGTTCGTTGTTTGTTAGCGTTTTTTGTTTTTATTTTGTTTGTTAATGGTTTTTTATTCTGTGTTTTGGCTTTTTTATTTCCATGTTTAACTAGAATGAATCATGTGGCTGGTAAATGAAGGGGAGCGGTGCTTCTTAAGGTGAAGGAAGCATCGGCCAGAAAAATTTCTGGTTAACCCCGGCCGGCGACAGGGATCACTGATTCACCACAGGTTAACGGAGAGACTATGAATAAAGATCAAGCCGACGGTAACTGGAAGCAGCTGAAAGGCAAAGTGAAAGAGAAATGGGGCAAGCTGACCGATGACGATCTGACGGTCATCGAAGGGAAACGCGAACAGCTGGTCGGCAAAATTCAGGAGCGCTACGGTTACCAGAAAGAGGCGGCCGAAAAAGAGGTGAAGGCCTGGGAAGATCACACCAAACACCGCTGGTAACACGCAGGGCCGCCACTGACGGCGGCCGGCAACAGCGCAGGCCGGCGTCGCTCCATCCTCTGGCGCCCCGGCCGCAGGTACAGGGAAGTACCTGACTTCGTCTTACTTCTTCTTGATGGCGATGCTGTGATCGTGTTCGGCGCAGTCATGCTTGCTGTCACAAGCTTCAACTTCAACGCAACCGGCGCACAGACCGTGCGCTTCCACCACGCTGTGCCGCAGTGCAAATCCGGCTTCCTGCGCCAGCTTCTGCAGCGTTTCCTCCACGCCTTCGGTGGTGCGTTCGGTCACCTGGCCGCAGCGGTCGCAGATAAACAGCGCGGACGTATGCATCGGCTGTTCGAAATGGTGGCACAGCACGTAGCTGTTGGCCGATTCCACTCGATGGATAAACCCTTGCTCCAGCAGAAAATCCAGCGCGCGGTATACCGTCGGCGGCTTGGCCTGCGGTTCGGCGACGCGCAGCAGATCGAGCAGGTCATATGCGCTGATTGCACCGGGTTGCTGAGTCATCAGACGCAGCACTTCCAGCCGTTGCGGCGTCAATCGCACATTGCGTTGCTGGCAGAGGCGTTCAGCCTGCGCCAGCAGCTTTTCCTGGGTGGTTGAGTTCATCGCAAATATCCCGGTACGTAAAAAAGCCGATTTTACCATGATTACGGCGAATCGCCGAGAGTTGCCCCCTTTTCCCCTGATGATAGCGCAGGGAAAGGCGCGTCGATCGCGCTAAAAGAGAGATGCGTCACAACTTTTCCCCGCCGTCGGGCGGCAAATCAACGTTGCCGGTTTTAGCGCTGGAGAGCGGGGGGCGAGCGCGGTATAACGCCTTTTACCCGCGTGATGAGCAGGAGCCCTGTGTGATGACGGAAAGAGAGAAGCTGTTAAGCGGCCTGGAGTACAACAGCCGCGATGAAGAACTGATCGCCCTGTACCATCGGGCGAGGGCGTTGATCAAAAGCTTGGGGGCGCTGGACTCGCATCAGGCGGACGAGAAAAACCGCCTGCTCGGCGAGCTGTTCGGCGCCTGGGGGGAAGCGAGCTGGATTGAAACGCCATTCTGGTGCGACTACGGGCAGCATGTCCGCATCGGTAAAAACTGTTTTATCAACGTCAACGCGGTGTTCCTCGACTGCAATACCATCACCATCGGCGACAACACGCTGATCGGCCCCAACGTGCAAATCTATACGCCGAGCCACCCGCTGAAGGCCGCAGAGCGCTTCACCGGCGATCCGGATTTCCCTTTCCGCACCTCGGCGCAGCCGGTGTCCATCGGCAACAACGTCTGGATCGGCGGCAACGTAGTGATCCTGCCGGGAGTGACCATCGGCGACGGCACCACCATCGGCGCAGGCAGCATCGTTACCGGCGACATCCCGGCCAACGTGCTGGCGCTGGGGCAGCCATGCCGGGTTATCCGCTCGTTGGAATAGGGCGTTATCGACGATCAGGAGGCAAGGGGGCGGGATGGCGCTCTTTGCGGTGCGGGCCGTCGTTTGCCAACGGGCGGTCATCGGCCAATGCCAGACGTGCGGCCGCCAAACGGCTCATGACGGTGCCGATCGGCACCGCCAGCACTTTTGCGGCCTCCCGGTAAGACAGCCCTTCGACATACACCAGAAACAGCGCGTTGCGCTGGGCCGTCGGCAGCCGGCTGACGCGCCGCATCACTTCATGGAGCCAGACCGGCTGTTCGCCGTTGTCCGCATCGCCCAGCTCTTCCGCCGCCATGCAGCCTTGCCCCTGGCGAAGATGTTGGGCGCGAACTTCATTGAGCCAAATGGAGTGCAAGATGGAAAACAGCCAGCGATCCAGGTGTGAACCGGGGGTGAATTGCGCGGCGCGCTCCAGCGCACGCAGGCAGGTGGCCTGCACCAGATCGTCGGCGACATCCCGCCGGTGCGAGAGCACCAGCGCATAGCGCCACAGGCGGGAGAGATAGTGGCCGAGTTCATCGCGTATCGCATCGCCGCTGATAGTCACCTCCGCAGGCGCGTCGGATCAAGATTCCGGGTGGCGGTCGATGGCCGCCGCCAAATCGCGGTACTCCTCGCACCCGGTGCCGCACAGCGACTGGATCACCTGCAGCTGTTGGCGAGCCAGATCGGGCCGGCCTTTCAGCATATAGGCTTCCCCCAGGTACTCGCGCACTTTGGGGTATTTCGGATCGAGGGCTACTGATTTTAAATAATAGCCGATCCCTTCATCGGTGCGGCCAAGTTTGCGCGTGGCGTAGCCGCGATAGTTCAGCGCAACGGCAGTGTTGGGATCTTTCAACGTATTGAGCATATCGAGCGCTTCCTGATAGCGGCCGCTTTTCGCCAGTGCATAGGCGTAGTTAGTGCGGTCGGCGTCGTCGACCTTGCCGCTTTTATCTACCATGCAGGTCTGAGTTTTGCTGTCGTAGACCTGGCCTTTCGGACAGGTTGGCGGTGTTTGGCCGCTGCCGTCGCCGCCCATCGCCAGCGCCGCGCCGGACAACAGCAGGCAGCCGGCAATGGCCGATGCCAGCAGGCGTTTAATGAAGCTGTTCATGGTTATGTCCTCAAGGCAGAGGCGCCGTGCGCGCCCGTAATGAGATAACACCTGAACGAGCGGGTTTATTCGCCTTGTCTCCGCTTATTTTTGCCGGCGGCAAGCGGGTTTTCCCAACGGCGCCGATTGTCGTTATAATAGCCGTTTGCGGCCGCGCGCCGTTCGTTGAACCCAGACAGACTCAGGTAGCCAGTAACTCAGCATGACGAAAGACAACCACGCCCCAACCTACGCCGCCAATCGTTTCTCCATCGCGCCGATGCTCGACTGGACCGATCGTCATTGCCGTTACTTCCACCGCCTGCTGACCAAGGAAACGCTGCTGTACACCGAGATGGTGACCACCGGCGCGATCATCCACGGCAAGGGCGACTATCTGGCCTACAGCGAAGAAGAGCATCCGGTGGCGCTGCAGCTGGGCGGCAGCGATCCGGCCGCGCTGGCGCATTGCGCCAAGCTGGCGGAGCAGCGCGGTTACGATGAGATTAACCTCAACGTCGGCTGCCCATCCGATCGGGTGCAAAACGGCATGTTCGGCGCCTGTCTGATGGGCCAGGCGGCGCTGGTCGCCGATTGCATCAAGGCGATGCGCGACGTGGTGTCGATCCCGGTGACGGTGAAGACCCGCATCGGCATCGACGATCAGGACAGCTACGCCTTCCTGTGTGACTTTATCGAGACCGTCGCCGGGCGCGGCGAGTGCGACATGTTCACCATCCACGCGCGCAAGGCCTGGCTCTCCGGCCTCAGCCCGAAAGAAAACCGCGAAGTGCCGCCGCTGGACTATCCGCGCGTCTATCAGCTGAAGCGGGATTTCCCGGCGTTGACCATCGCCATTAACGGCGGGGTGAAAACGCTGGAAGAGGCGCGGCAGCACCTGCAGCACTTGGACGGCGTGATGATGGGGCGCGAGGCGTATCAGAATCCGGGTATCCTGGCGCGAGCCGACAGCGAACTGTTCGGCGCGCAGACTGCGGTGCCGGACAGCGTGGCGATCGTCGAAGCGCTGTATCCGTATATCGAGCGCGAGCTGTCTAACGGCACCTATCTTGGCCACATTACTCGCCATATTCTCGGTCTGTTCCAGGGCGTGCCGGGCGCGCGCCAGTGGCGTCGCCATCTGAGCGAGAACGCCCACAAGCCGGCCGCCGATGCGCGGGTGGTGGAGCAGGCGCTGGCGCTGGTGCGTCAGCCGCGCGTCGAAATGGCGTAATCCACAAAAAATTTGACCAACAGTTAGTGTTTTTCGCCAGGCGTTCGGTACGTTACCGGATGCCTGTCCCCTGTTTTCAATGGGTTAGCCCATCCGCCGTTCTGGCACGCTTCTTGTAATCCACTCTGCAGATACGTTGTATTGCAAAGGAGCAATCATGTTGGAAATCTTCTTTCTCATTGGTTTTGTGGTGATGCTGATGGTGACCGGCATCTCGCTGCTGGGGATTTTCGCTGCGCTGTTGGTGGCGGCGGCATTCATGCTGTTGGGCGGGCTGTTCGCGGTGGTCATTAAGCTGCTGCCGTGGCTGATTTTGGCGGTGGTTGGGGTATGGATTTACCGTTCAATGCAGAAACCCCAGATCCGGCGTTACTGATTTTTTGCTGAATAATCAGACAGTCACACTGAAACTTGCACAATTCCCCGCACCGCGAATGCGGCAGCGATCACAGCTTGGCAGTTTTCCCCGGCGATGTGGCACATAAAGCGTGTTTTTTGCCGGACGGGGCTGTTAGGATGTGGGTCGATGCAGTGATGCGACCGATTTCATCACCGTGAGAGACACCTAAAATTCGTGTTGCTAAAGCAACCCGTGTCTCTGGCGGACTCTGCTCTACCCCTACAAAACGCAGTAACAGAAAGGGCTCCGCAAGGAGCCCTTTTCTTTGGCCGCGATCAGGGGATCAGCAGGCTGGAACCGCTGGTGCTGCGGCTTTCCAGCACCTGGTGCGCACGCTGGGCGTCGGCCAGCGCGAATTTCTGATCGTCTCTCACCTCCACCCGAATGGCGCCGCTGCCGATCAGCGAGAACAGCTCGTTGCTGGCGTACTGCAGCTCGGCGCGGTTGGTAATGTAGCCGTTGAGGGAAGGGCGGGTGACGTACAGCGAGCCCTTCTGATTCAGCAGCGCCAGATCGACGCCGGTCACCGGGCCGGACGCGTTGCCGAAGCTGACCATCAGGCCGCGCCGCTTCAGGCTGTTGAGCGAGGCCTGCCAGGTGCTTTGCCCCACCGAATCGTATACCACGCCGACCTTCTCGCCGTGCGTCAGCTCGGCCACCCGCTGGGCGATATCCTCTTTATGGTAGTTGATGGTGGCCCAGGCGCCGGCCTGCTTCGCCAGCGCCGCCTTCTCGTCGGAGCCGACGCTGCCGATCAGGCGCGCGCCCAGCGCTTTGGCCCACTGACAGGCGATCAGCCCGACGCCGCCGGCGGCGGCATGGAACAAAAATACTTCACCCGGCTGCACTTCGTGGGTCTGGCGCAGCAGATAGTGCACCGTCAGCCCTTTCAGGAAAGAAGCGGCGCCTTGCTCAAAGCTCAGGTTGTGCGGCAGCAGCGCCACTTTCTCTTCCGGCACGTTGTGGATCTCGCTGTAGGCGCCGAGCGACGACTGCGCATACACCACCCGGTCGCCCGGTTTGATCGCGCTGACCCCGGCGCCGACCTTGACCACCACGCCGGCCGCTTCGGTGCCGAGGCCGCTCGGCAGGCTAGCCGGCGCGTACAGCCCGCTGCGCACATAGGTGTCGATGTAGTTGATGCCGATCGCCTTGTTCTCGATCTGCACTTCACCGGCAGCCGGATCGAGCGGTGTAAAATCAACGTATTGCAAGACTTCCGGTCCGCCGACGGCGGAGAATTGAATGCGCTTGGCCATAGGGTTACCTCGTTGGAGTGTCTGATTTCACCCTATTCTTTTTATTATCGGAGATCCAGTTCGCCCGTGCGGGGGTCAATACCTTTTTTGCATCGGTTATGACGCAAAAATCACGTATACTCTCGCGTCAGGATCCTTCATTCGCAACCGGATAAAGACTACGTTTCATGGCAGGAAAAAAACCAACCAACAAAACAAACGCGGACGAAACCAGAGAGCGTTCCAGAGATCGTCAGATGGAAGGGCTGAAGATGCCGCCGCACTCGCTGGAGGCCGAGCAGTCGGTGTTGGGCGGTTTGATGCTGGATAACGAGCGTTGGGACAACGTGGCGGAACGCGTGGTCGCCAACGACTTCTTCAGCCGCCCGCATCGCCTGATCTTTACCGAGATGCAGCGTCTGCTGGAGATGAGCAAGCCTATCGACCTCATCACCCTGTCCGAATCGCTCGAACAGAAGGGCGAACTGGACTCGGTGGGGGGCTTCGCCTACCTGGCCGAGCTGTCGAAAAACACCCCGAGCGCCGCCAACATCGGCGCCTACGCCGACATCGTACGCGAGCGCGCGGTGGTGCGCGAAATGATCTCGGTGGCTAACGAAATCGCCGACGCCGGCTACGATCCGCAGGGGCGCAGCAGCGAAGACCTGCTCGATCTGGCGGAATCCCGCGTATTCCAAATCGCCGAGAACCGCGCCAGCAAAGACGAGGGCCCGAAGGGCATCGAACGCATCCTGGAAGACACCGTCTCGCGCATTGAACAGCTGTATCAGCAGCCGCATGACGGCGTGACCGGGGTAGATACCGGCTATCAGGACCTCAACAAGAAAACCGCGGGCATGCAAAAGTCCGATCTGATCATCGTCGCCGCCCGTCCATCGATGGGGAAAACCACCTTCGCCATGAACCTGTGCGAAAACGCCGCGATGACCCAGGAGAAACCGGTGCTGATCTTCAGCCTGGAGATGCCCGGCGAGCAGATCATGATGCGTATGCTGGCGTCACTGTCGCGCGTGGATCAGACGCGCATCCGTACCGGCCAGCTCGACGACGAGGACTGGGCGCGCATTTCCAGCACCATGGGCATCCTGCTGGAGAAGCGCAACATGTACATCGACGACTCCTCCGGCCTGACGCCGACCGAGGTGCGCTCGCGCGCGCGGCGCATTTTCCGTGAACACGACGGGCTTAGCCTGATCATGATCGACTACCTGCAGCTGATGCGCGTGCCGGCCTTGTCCGACAACCGTACGCTGGAGATCGCCGAGATTTCGCGCTCGCTGAAGGCGCTGGCGAAAGAGCTGCAGGTGCCGGTGGTGGCGCTGTCGCAGTTGAACCGAAGCCTGGAGCAGCGCGCCGACAAACGCCCGGTCAACTCCGACCTGCGTGAATCCGGCTCCATCGAGCAGGACGCCGACCTGATTATGTTCATCTATCGTGATGAGGTGTATCACGAGAACAGCGATCTGAAAGGGATCGCGGAAATTATTATCGGTAAGCAGCGTAACGGCCCAATCGGCACCGTGCGCCTTACCTTTAACGGCCAGTGGTCGCGTTTCGATAACTACGCGGGGCCACAATACGATGACGAATAATCAGCTAAGGAACTGAAATGAAAGCGGCAACCGCTGTAATCGACCGCCGCGCTCTGCGACATAATCTGCAACAGGTGCGCCGCCAGGCGCCGCAAAGCCGCCTGATTGCCGTTGTGAAAGCAAACGCTTATGGACATGGCCTGCTGGAAACAGCACACACCCTGCAAGACGCCGACTGCTACGGCGTAGCGCGCATCGGCGAGGCGCTGATGCTGCGCTCCGGCGGCATCGTCAAGCCGATCCTGCTGCTGGAAGGCTTCTTCAGCGCCGAAGACCTGCCGGTGCTGGTGGCGAACAACATCGAAACCGCGGTGCACAGCATCGAACAGCTCGAGGCGCTGGAACAGGCCGAGCTGGCGCGCCCGGTGCCGGTGTGGATGAAGCTCGATACCGGCATGCATCGGCTGGGGGTGCGCCCCGAACAGGCGGAGGCGTTTTATCAGCGCCTGTGCGCCTGCCGCAACGTGGCGCAGCCGGTCAATATCATGAGCCACTTCAGCCGCGCCGACGAGCCGGAGTCCGACGCCACCCTGAAACAGATCGCCTGCTTCGAGCAGTTCGCGCGCGGCAAACCGGGCCATCGCTCGGTCGCCGCCTCCGGCGGCACGCTGCTGTGGCCGGACGCCCACAACGAGTGGGTGCGTCCCGGCATCATTCTGTACGGCGTGTCGCCGCTGGATAACGGCAGCGGCGCCGAGCATGGTCTGCAGCCGGCGATGACGCTGAAATCCAGCCTGATCGCGGTGCGCGAGCACAAGGCTGGTGAAGCGGTGGGCTATGGCGGCACCTGGATAAGCCCGCGCGATACTCGCCTTGGCGTGGTGGCGATGGGGTACGGCGACGGCTACCCGCGCAGCGCGCCGACCGGCACGCCGATCCTGATCAACGGCCGCGAAGTGCCGATCGTCGGCCGGGTGTCGATGGACATGATTTCGGTCGATCTCGGGCCGGACGCCGCCGATAAGGTGGGGGATGAAGCGGTGCTGTGGGGGCCGGCGTTGCCGGTCGAGCGCATCGCCGCCTGTACCGGCATCAGCGCTTATGAACTGATCACCAAGCTCACGCAGCGCGTGGCGATGGAATACATTGGCGACTGATACGCCGCAGGGGCCGACGCGCGTCGGCCCCGTTTCTCAGCGGGTTACTTCTTTACCGCCAACCACTTGTCGATAACCTTCTGATACTCGCCGGTCGCCTTGGCCAGGTGCAGCCACTGATCCACATACAGTTTCCAGCTCAGATCGTCGCGCGGCAGCATGTAAGCCTTTTCGCCGTACTGCATCGGTTTGGTCGGATTCACCGCGCACAGCTTCGGATAGCGCTTCTGCTGGTACAGCGCCTCGGAGGCGTCGGTGATCATCACGTCCGCCTTGCGATCCACCAGCTGCTGGAAAATGCTCATGTTGTCGTGCGTCAGCGTCAGCTTGGCTTTTGGCAGATAGGCGTGCACGAAGGCTTCGTTGGTGCCGCCCGCCGGTTCCAGCAGACGCACCGACGGTTTGTTGATCTGTTCTATCGTGCGGTATTTCTTCACGTCGGTGCAGCGCACCAGCGGAATTTTGCCGTCGGTATCCAGCTTGTCGGCGAAGAACACCTGTTTTTGTCGCTCCAGCGTGACGGAGATGCCGCCCATGGCGATGTCGCACTTGCCGGAGGCGAAGTCCGGCGTCAGGGTTTTCCAGCTGGTTTTCACCCACTTCACCTTGGCGCCCAGGCTCTTCGCCAGCGATTCCGCCATGTCGATATCGATGCCTTCATAGCTGCCATCTTCCTTGAGGAAGGTGTAGGGCTTGTAGTCGCCGGTGGTGCAGACCTCCAGGGTCTTTTGCTGCAGCACTTTGTCCAGGTGGGATTGCGCGCCGGCGCTGCCGGCGGCGAGCAGCAGCGCGAGAGGGAGTAACTTTTTCATCTGGCGTCCTTTTTATACATTCGTGGTTTTATGCGTTACTTCGCCGTTAATTGTCGTTTGCCTGCATGAGTTAGCCGTTTTTTATGCCGCTTACCGGCGAAAACGCCGGGCGTTGCTGCTGTACGCGATTTAAGCGCCAGGGTGTGACGTCGGCAACGGTAAAAAAACTGGTAGGCTGTAACGTCAACATTTATTAACACAGTTTACAGGTGGCTATGTACAACATTGACGATTTTGATATGAAAATCCTGACGCTGTTACAGGCCAACGGCCGTTTGACCAATCAGGAGCTGAGCGAACTGGTGGGGCTTTCCGCTTCCCAGTGTTCACGGCGGCGCATCAGCCTGGAGCAGGCGCAGCTGATCCGCGGCTACCACGCGCGGTTGGCGCCGGAGGCGGTCGGCCTGGGGCTGGTGGGGCTGATTGAAGTCAGCCTGATCACGCACGCTCAGGAGCAGATCGACAGCTTTCATCAGATGCTGGAGGACGTGGACGCGATCCTGGACGCTTACAAGACCACCGGCGACGCCGATTACCTGCTGAAAGTGGCGGTGGCGGACCTGCCGGCGCTGAGCGAGTTCATCAGCCAGACGCTGTCGCCGCACAAAAGCGTGGCGCATATCAAAACGGCGGTGGTGCTCAATCGCATCAAGGAAAACGGTTTGTTGCCGGTGACGCGAGAAAGCTGAAACCGAATACGCTTTTCCGTCTATATTAGGAACGTAACGCTGTGCCCAAACCACAATAAATAAACCAGGAGAAAAAAACGTGTTCCAGAACGTTGACGCCTATGCCGGCGATCCCATTCTGTCGCTGATGGAAAAATTCAAACAAGACTCGCGCGCGCACAAGGTGAACCTGAGCATTGGCCTGTACTACGATGCGCAGGGCGTCATTCCGCAGATGCGTGCGGTCGCCGCGGCGCAAGCGCAGTTGAACAGCGTCGAGCACGGCGCCTCGGTATACCTGCCGATGGAAGGGCTGCAATCCTACCGCACCGCCATCCAGCATTTGCTGTTCGGCGAGCAGCACCCGATGCTGCAGCAGGGGCGCATCGCCACCATTCAGACCGTCGGCGGTTCCGGCGCGCTGAAAGTGGGCGCCGACTTCCTGAAAAGCTACTTCCCGAATTCGCAGGTGTGGGTCAGCGATCCCACCTGGGAAAACCACGTCGCCATCTTCAGCGGCGCCGGTTTCAAGGTGAATACCTATCCGTATTTTGACGGCGAAAGCCTGGGCGTGAAGTTCGACGCCATGCTGGCTGCGCTGAAACAGCTGCCGAAGCATAGCATCGCGCTGCTGCATCCGTGCTGTCACAACCCGACCGGCTCAGACCTGACCCCCGCCCAGTGGGACGAAGTGATCAAGGTGATCGCCGATCGTGAGATCATTCCGTTCCTCGACATCGCCTATCAGGGCTTCGGCGGCGGTATGGAGCAGGACGTCTACGCCATTCGCGCCATTGCGGCGGCCGGCTTGCCGTGCCTGGTGAGCAACTCGTTCTCGAAGATCTTCTCACTGTACGGCGAGCGCGTCGGCGGCCTGTCGGTGGTGTGCGAAAGCGAAGAAGCGGCCGGGCGCGTGCTGGGCCAGCTGAAGGCGACCGTGCGCCGCAACTACTCGAGCCCGCCGAACTTCGGCGCGCAGCTGGTGGCTAAAGTGCTGAACGACGCTGAGCTGAAAACCCAGTGGCTCAATGAAGTGGAAAGCATGCGTACCCGCATTCTCGAAATGCGCCACGCGTTGGTGGACACCCTGAAGAGCGCGCTGCCGCAGCGCAACTTCGATTACCTGCTGGCGCAGCGCGGCATGTTCAGCTACACCGGCTTCAGCGCGGCGCAGGTCGATCGCCTGCGCGAAGAGTTCGGCGTCTACCTGATCCACAGCGGCCGCATGTGCGTGGCCGGCCTGAACCACGACAACGTGCGTCAGGTAGCCGAGGCGTTTGCTGCGGTGCAGTAACGCCTGTTAGTCTGAACGGACGTTCATCGGGAGCGATAGCGATATTGCTCCTTTTTTATTGCCGGCGCGCCGCCGAAGTTGCCGCAAACCGGAGAGAGAATATACTGATTGAGGGGCGCTCACTCATGTGGCATCAGCAAACGCTAATCCTCAGCGCAAAAGCGCGTGGCTTTCATCTGGTTACCGACGAGATCACCAACCAGTTAACCCACTTACACCGCCTGCAAACCGGCCTGCTGCATCTGTTGCTGCAGCATACCTCGGCCTCGCTGACGCTCAACGAGAACTGCGATCCCACGGTGCGAGCCGATATGGAGCAGCATTTTCTGCGTCAGGTGCCGGAAAACGCCCCCTATCAACATGACTACGAAGGGCCGGACGACATGCCGGCGCACATCAAATCCTCGCTGCTGGGCGCTTCCTTGACGCTGCCCGTCAGGCACGGGCGGCTGATGTTGGGCACATGGCAGGGCATCTGGCTGGGGGAGCACCGCATCCACGGCGGAGCACGCCGTATTGTGGCCACATTACAGGGGGAATAACCCAATGAATAACAGCGCATTGCTGGAGTACTGCATGGCGAAGCCGGGCGCGGAGCAAAGCGACCAGAACCAGTGGCAGGCCAGCCAGATCAAGGTGGGCGAGGTGATGTTCGCCATGGTGTGCGAAGTGGAAGGGCGGCCGGCGCTGGCGGTCAAGTCCAGCCCGGAGCTGGCGGAAAGCCTGCGCGAACACCACCCTGAGATCGTCGCCTGCGACGGCCTGAACAAGGCGCACTGGAATACGGTATTTCTCGACGGCAACCTGCCGAACTCGCAGTTTTATGCGTTGATCGACAGCTCCTATCAGCTGGTGGTGGAAGGCCTGCCCGAACACGTGCGCCAGGAACTGCGCGCCTGATTGCCGGGCGGCGGCGCCGCCCGTTTTCTCCTGCTTTCTCGCGTTAAACCGTGATCAGGGCTTTAAATTGGGAACGTTCCCTTTTTATTGCCGGGCTAAAGCGGCTACGCTTGGGCATTCAAGAAACGCGGATGAAGGAGGCCGACATGGCCATGAGCGAAGAAAAGCGCAAGATGATCGCCGGAGAACTGTACGACGCCGGCGATGAACTGCTGCGCAGCGAGCGTCGGCGCGCGCGCCAGATAACGCATCGCTACAACCACTCATCGCCGGAAGAGGGCGAGCTGCGCAAACAATGGTTGGACGAGCTGCTGGGCGGCTATCAAGGCGGCGCCATCGAGCCGACGTTCCGCTGCGACTACGGCTATAACATCTATCTCGGCAAGAACTTCTACGCCAATTTCGACTGCGTGATCCTCGACGTGTGCGAGGTGCACATCGGCGACAACTGCCTGCTGGCGCCGGGCGTGCATATCTACACCGCCACCCATCCGCTGGACGCCGAGACCCGCGCCGGCGGCGCGGAGTTCGGCAAGCCGGTCAAGATTGGCGACAACGTGTGGATCGGCGGGCGCGCGGTGATCAATCCGGGCGTGACCATCGGCGATAATGCGGTCGTGGCCTCCGGCGCGGTGGTGACCAAAGACGTGCCGGCCAACTGCGTGGTGGGCGGCAACCCGGCGCGCGTGCTGAAAACGCTGTAAGCCCTCGGGCGGATTAAAACATGCTGCCATGGCGCTCGAAGCCGTGCATCTCGATGTCTTTGAGCGCCTTGAAGCGTTTGACCATCACCGCATGGTCTGACAGCAGATTGCTGATGCGAACAAACAGCTCCTTGTTCTCTTCTTCGCACTGCTCCAGCCAGGCCTGCGGATTCACGCCGTGCTGCATCCAGGGGCCGACGGCCAGCAGCCGCACCGTGTTGGCGTAGTTCGGGCACACCGCGAGCGCCACGCGATCGGCGGAATACTCCTGCGCGCGAGTGGTCGCCAGGCCGGGCAGCACCAGCGACTGCGGCACAACGCCGATCGCCAGACGCCACAGCGACACGTGCCGCAGCTTGTGATGGGCCAATTCATGGGCCAGCACGAACTCCACGATCTCCGGCGCGGTGGGCATCAGCATGGCGATTTCAGCATGGATCACCACGTAGCGCTGGCGGCGGTTGCATTCCAGCGCGAAGGCGTTGACCACGCCGTTGCCGTTGGTCAGATAAAGCTTGGGCAGCGTCTTGAGTTCCAGCCGACGGCCGATATCCTGATACAGCGCGAACAGTTCCGGAAATTGCGCCGGCCCGATGCGCAAGGCGTTGGATTTCGCCTGTGCGGCGAGATAGAAACGGTAAATATAGAAAGCGATCGGGATCAGCGGTAATAACGCGAGCAGGCTGAGGGTATCCAATGTTTCCTTGGCGTCGTCTCCCAACCCAAGTGCAGTTCCATCCGTATTTACCACGACGGCGGCGATGCCAAATAAAAAACCGAACAAGGTAATTATCGCCGATAGCCAGATCATGGGCATTTCCCAGCGGTGGCGAAGTGCGGTGAAATTACGACATTCCGTCGCATGATGTTGACACATAAAATATCCTTAATACGGGAAAGCCACGCCTGACATTGTCAGGTAAATAATGAATGTTTAATTATCCATCCGTTTACCTGACACTCAGCTAAACTGTAGTTCGTTTTTTAATCATGGCGTTTATCCCTTCCTGCACAGACTTAGGCAAAAACGTCAAAAACTGTAGCTGGCGCTGGTGAAGGCCATGCCCGAGGTGGTTTTCTCAACGATGGGGCTGTCGGCCGCGTCGCCCAGCAGGCGCGTTACGCCGACCCCGGCCTGGAAGGCCACGTTCGGTCGCCATTGGTAGTTGAGCGCGGCGGTGAGCGTCGCGTCCTTGAAGCCGCTGCCCGGCCGATACGCGCTGAAGGCGCTGTGCTGCGCCTGCTGCGACGTCACGCCGAAATAGCCGCGCTGATAGCCGCTGTTGGCCCAGGTGGTGGAGAGATTGCCGATAAGCGTCAGCTGTTCGCTGAGCGGATATTGCCCGGTCAGTCCGCTTTCCACATAGGCGGTGTGGCCCAGTTCTTCCCCGCCGTAGCTGCGTTTGCGCGTCGCCTGCATCCCTTTGACATAGGCGCGGAAGGGGTCGAGTTGGTAGCTCAGCTCAGCGCCGGCTTCCAGCGCGCCGCCCAGTTTGCCCATGCCTTTGAGCCGGGTGTTGCGCCCGCGCAAGGTTTTGATTTCCTCGTCACGGCCGGCGTCATAGTTGAGCAATAACGCGATGCCGACGGGCCCGGCGATGGGGAATTGCCAGCGCGCCCCTTCGCTGCCCGCGCTGAATTCTCCCCAGCTGGCGTTTTGATAGCCGGCATTCACCTGATACAGCGGTTCAATGCTGTAAAAAGACGAGCCTTCATAGGCGGGAGCGACGGCGAGGCCGCCGGCGAGCGTTAAAGACGCTTCGCTGTCCTGCGCCTGACCGGCGAGGGGAAAAAGAAAGAGCAGGGCGGCGGCAGAGGTACCCAGTTTATTATCCACGTTAAACACCTTTATATCATCCCATTGAATAAACGGCCCGCAGGCCCACGTTTAAATGACGGCTTATTGATAAACGCCATGTTTATATTGATTAATCGACAGGCGACGGCGCGCCATTGGCGTTATTTCACCGCAATAGTGAAACGCATGGGGAATAAACAAAAGCCAAACAAATGGCATGATGGGGCGAGTTTATTATTGGCTGGGTTCAAAGCGCCTGTTTTTAAAGGAATGATGCAGCGAAGGGTATTTAATGTTTCTCGCAGAGGGATAGGTTGATTGCTCAACGAGGCGGAATAGGGCGCCTCGTTGAGCGTATCATCCGCCGTTATTTTTCCAACAGCGGTTTCAGGAAGCGCGCGGTGTGCGATTTTTCACACTCGGCGACCGTTTCCGGCGTGCCGGCGACCAGGATCTCGCCGCCGCCGCTGCCGCCTTCCGGCCCTAGATCGACGATCCAGTCGGCGGTTTTGATCACGTCCAGGTTATGCTCGATGACCACGATGGTATTGCCCTGATCGCGCAGCTGATGCAGTACCGCCAACAGCTGTTGGATATCGGCGAAGTGCAGACCGGTGGTCGGCTCGTCGAGAATATACAGCGTCTGGCCGGTGCCGCGTTTCGACAGCTCGCGCGCCAGCTTGACGCGCTGCGCCTCACCGCCGGAGAGCGTGGTGGCCGACTGGCCGAGGCGGATGTAGGACAGGCCGACATCCATCAGGGTTTGCAGCTTGCGCGCCAGCGCCGGCACCGCGTCGAAGAAATCGCGCGCTTCTTCGATGGTCATCTCCAGCACTTCGTGGATGCTCTTGCCTTTGTACTTCACTTCCAGCGTTTCGCGGTTATAGCGTTTGCCTTTGCACTGGTCGCACGGGACGTAGATGTCCGGCAGGAAGTGCATCTCGACCTTGATCACCCCGTCGCCCTGGCAGGCTTCACAGCGCCCGCCCTTGACGTTGAAGCTGAAGCGGCCCGGCGTATAGCCGCGGCTGCGCGACTCCGGCACGCCCGCGAACAGCTCGCGCACCGGGGTGAAGATGCCGGTGTAAGTGGCCGGGTTGGAGCGCGGCGTGCGGCCGATCGGGCTCTGATCGATATCGATCACCTTGTCGAAATGTTCCAGGCCGGTCACTTCGCGGAACGGCGCGGGCTCGGCGATGGTGGCGCCGTTAAGCTGGCGCTGGGCGATCGGGAACAGCGTATCGTTGATCAGCGTCGACTTGCCGGAGCCGGACACGCCGGTGATGCAGGTAAACAGACCTACCGGCAGCGTCAGCGTCACGTCCTTCAGGTTGTTGCCGCGCGCGCCGCTCAGCTTCAGCACCTTGGTCGGATCGGCCTGCACGCGCTGCGCCGGGATGGCGATCTCGCGTTTGCCACTGAGGAACTGGCCGGTCAGCGATTCCGGCTGCGCCATGATGTCATCGACGGTGCCTTCCGCCACCACCTGGCCGCCGTGCACGCCGGCGCCGGGGCCGATGTCGATCACGTGGTCGGCGGCGCGGATGGCGTCTTCGTCATGCTCCACCACGATCACCGTGTTGCCGAGGTTGCGCAGGTGGATCAGCGTTTCCAGCAGGCGCTCGTTGTCGCGCTGGTGCAGGCCGATCGACGGCTCATCCAGCACGTACATCACGCCCACCAAACCGGCGCCGATCTGGCTGGCCAAGCGGATACGCTGCGCTTCGCCGCCGGAGAGCGTTTCCGCCGAACGGGACAGCGACAGGTAGTTCAGGCCGACGTTCACCAGGAACTTCAGGCGGTCGCCGATCTCTTTCAGCACTTTCTCGGCGATCTTGGCGCGCTGGCCGCTGAGCTTCATGTTCTGGAAGAACGTCATCGCATGGCCGATGCTCAGATCGGAGATCTCCGGCAGCGTGGTGTCTTCGACGAACACGTTGCGCGCTTCTTCACGCAGGCGGGTGCCGTGGCACGAGGCGCAAGGGCGGTTGCTGATGAACTTCGCCAGCTCTTCGCGCACCGCGCTGGATTCGGTCTCTTTATAGCGGCGCTCCATGTTGTGCAGCACGCCTTCGAACGGGTGGCGGCGCACGGTGGTGTCACCGCGATCGTTGATGTATTTGAATTCGATCGACTCTTTGCCGGAGCCGCTCAGCACCGCCTTCTGCACGTTGGCGCTCAGGGTGTTGAACGGGGCTTCGACGTCGAACTCATAGTGCTCCGCCAGCGAGCGCAGCATCTGGAAGTAATAGAAGTTGCGGCGATCCCAGCCGCGGATCGCGCCGCCGGCCAGCGACAGCTCGGGGTTTTGCACCACGCGATCCGGATCGAAGAACTGTTGCACGCCCAGTCCGTCGCAGGTCGGGCAGGCGCCGGCCGGGTTGTTGAAGGAAAACAGGCGCGGTTCCAGTTCGCGCATGCTGTAGCCGCAGATCGGGCAGGCGAAGTTGGCGGAGAACAGCAGCTCGTCCGCTTTTTCGTCGTCCATGTCCGCCACCACCGCGGTGCCGCCCGAGAGCTCCAGCGCGGTTTCGAACGATTCGGCCAGGCGCTGCGCCATGTCGTCGCGCACCTTGAAACGGTCGACCACCACTTCGATGGTGTGTTTTTTCTGCAGCTCCAGCTTCGGCGGATCGGACAGATCGCACACTTCACCGTCGATGCGCGCGCGGATATAGCCCTGAGCGGCCAGGTTTTCCAGCGTTTTGGTGTGTTCGCCCTTGCGATCTTTCACCACCGGCGCCAGCAGCATCAGGCGCTTGCCTTCCGGCTGGCTCAGCACGTTGTCGACCATCTGGCTGACGGTTTGCGCCGCCAGCGGCACATGGTGATCCGGGCAGCGCGGCTCGCCGACGCGGGCGAACAGCAGGCGCAGGTAGTCGTGGATCTCGGTGATGGTGCCGACCGTGGATCGCGGGTTGTGCGAGGTGGATTTTTGCTCGATGGAGATCGCCGGCGACAGACCTTCAATATGGTCGACGTCCGGTTTTTCCATCAGCGACAGGAACTGGCGCGCATAGGCGGAGAGTGATTCGACATAGCGCCGCTGCCCTTCGGCATACAGCGTATCGAAAGCCAGCGAAGACTTGCCGGAACCGGACAGGCCGGTGACGACGATCAGTTTGTCACGCGGGATGATCAGGTTGATGTTTTTCAGATTATGGGTTCGAGCACCACGAACTTCGATATTGTCCATTTACACTTCCCGTCTTGATGATACACCGCGCCTGTCGCGATTTTTGCGGGGGATTTTGTGATGGATCTCGCAAAAAACCGGCACAGCCAGGTCGAAACGCATAATTATGACACAAAAAAACCTGAATGGATATCCAGTATGCGAATGCAATAAGGTCGATTGGAAAGACAATTCTGGAATGCAATTCGCACTTATCAACACGGGTGTGGTTTCGTACTCAGCGTGGTAAACTGACGCGTTTATACTGTGTAGAAATCAATCATCGGGAGAAGTGCTCATGGCCAGCAGAGGCGTAAACAAAGTAATTCTGGTCGGGAATTTGGGTCAGGATCCAGAAGTCCGTTACATGCCGAACGGCGGCGCAGTGGCCAACATTACCCTGGCGACCTCCGAAAGCTGGCGTGACAAAGCGACCGGCGAACAGAAAGAGAAGACCGAGTGGCACCGCGTAGTGCTGTTCGGCAAACTGGCTGAAGTGGCGGGCGAATACCTGCGCAAAGGCTCTCAGGTCTATATCGAAGGCTCCCTGCAGACCCGTAAATGGCAGGATCAGAGCGGCCAGGATCGCTACACCACCGAGATCGTGGTTAACGTCGGCGGCACCATGCAGATGCTGGGCGGCCGTCAGGGCGGCGGCGCACCGGCCGGTCAATCTGCCGGCGGCCAGGGCGGTTGGGGCCAGCCTCAACAGCCACAGGGCGGCAACCAGTTCAGCGGCGGCCAGCAGCAGTCTCGTCCGGCGCAAAACAGCGCTCCGGCGACCAGCAACGAACCGCCAATGGATTTCGACGACGATATTCCGTTCTAAGCCTGGCAACAGCGCTAAAAAAACCCCGCTCAGGCGGGGTTTTTTGTGGGCGCTCACTGCCGATTTTCTGCGGCGGTCTCGCCAATCAGTAAATTGCTACCGGGTTGATGTTAACCTGGGTTGAACCGACATACAGCGGTTGCCCCAGTACGAATAGGAATTCCCAGGTTTTCGTGCGTACCAGCGGGCGGCTGTCGATCAGCTCCAGGTTATAGACGCCGCGTTTGGCCAGCAGGTACTGGTTGACCGGGAACTCTTCGTCATTTTTCGGGTTAGGGTATACTTCGGAAGCCCAGGTATCACCGCCGAAGGCCACGATGCCTTGGTCGGCCAACCATTTCGCCGCTTCCATGCCGATACCCGGTTCAACTTCCAGGAACTTTTTATTGTCTTTGCCAATCAGCTCCAGCCAGCCGGTGTTGAACAAGACAACGTCGCCTTTCCTTAAGCTAATGCCCTGCTTCTTAAGCACCGCTTGAATATCCGCAACGGAAAATTCGGTGCCGCCCGGAACGATCGCTTTATTATAATAAGCCGTCATATCGAGTACGACGCCGCGTGTGACCATGGGCGGCACTTTTTCCACGCCCAATTTTTTCACGCCATCTACGGTGACGAAATCCGCCGCCTTATTGCCGTTATAATAAACATTGTCGATGCCGATATGGCCAATGCCATTCAACTGAGTGCCGACGCCGGTCCAGGCATTCACCAATTCATCATTAAAGGTGAATTTATTTGGGCCAAGCGTTTTACCGTCCTGCTGACCAGGCTGAATATTATATAAGCGGAAGCTGCGGTGGCGGAACGCCGGGAAATCTTTATCGACGGGCACCGCCAATGACAATGTCTTGCCTTGTTTTACCAACTGCACAGACTGTAATACCCCTTCTGGCGTGAGCAGGTTGGCGGCGCCGATTTCGTCTTTTGCACCGTAAACGGAAGGATACCAGTCTGACGGCTGAGCGGCGGACTCTGCGGCGTGTGCAGGCACTGTGGCAAGCAAAGGCAGCAAGAGGGAGAGGCGATACAATGATTTCATCAGTGACTCATCCTTATAACAACGTATTGCAGGGTGAATGAAAATGAGCCGTCCGGACATGGCGACATCAGGCCGCCGAATAATAACCGGTGGAGAAAGAAGCTCATTTTTGGGTGCGCGGGGTGTATTAGCGTAATGCCTTATAACAAGGCGTGGTGAATAACCACCCGACGATGACTTCCTTATGCGGAAATAAATAACGCCGGGCAAGCGGCGTCATTGATATTATTTTTTCAGCTCAGCACTCATGGTGACGAAATTACCCATATAGGCGCTGGTGATTTTGTAGCCGCTTGCGCCGGCCTCTTGCGCTTTTTTAGCGATGAGGGCTTCGGTGGAATCCAGCGTGCTGCCGGTTGCGGTAACGCTCTCTGCTGCAGCGTTAAACGACAGCGTGGAAAACAGAGCGAGTGAAATAACGGTGGTCATGGTTTTCATATCTTTATCCTGTGTTCGACAATTCGAAAAATAAGGGTGTCCGGTACGACACGATGGAGCGAAGGATAAAGGGGGCAGTGAGGTGAATAAATAACAGAATCGTCAATAAACTATTCCGTTTTTGTACATAAACTGATTCGATTGTTGTCTTTCACGCGGGATTGGCGGCGTAAAGCGTGGGCAGGGGAAACAAGCGTGCATCGACGTCGTCAGGCTTGCATACTGCGGCAAGCCAATAAAAAGCCCCTCGCGGGGCTTGGATGTTACGCCGAGAAGCCGCCGTCGATGCTCAGGCTGGCGCCGGTGATATAACCCGCCTGCGGGCCCGCCAGGTAGGCGACAAAACCGGCGATCTCTTCATCTTTGCCGTAGCGGCCGATCGCCATCAGCTGCTTGAGCTGATCGGCGAACTCGCCGGCGTCCGGGTTCATTTCGGTGTCCACCGGGCCGGGCTGCACGTTATTGACGGTGATGCCGCGTGGGCCGAGATCGCGCGCCATGCCCTTGGTCAACCCGACCAGCGCCGATTTGCTCATCGCATACACCGCCGCGCCGCCGAACGGCACGCGCTCGGCGTTGGTGCTGCCGATGTGGATGATACGGCCGCCGTCGTTCATGTGGCGCGCTGCCTCCTGGCTGGCGACGAATACGCTGCGCACGTTGACCGCCAGCATGCGATCCAGGTCGTCCAGCGCCAGTTCCTCGGTGCCGCCCAGCGTAAATACCCCGGCGTTGTTCACCAGAATATCCAGGTTGCCGAAGTGGCTCACCGCCTGGCGAACCGCCTGCTGCAGCGCCGCTGCATCGGCGCTGTCGGCCTTGATGGCGAGGGCTTTGCCGCCGGCGGCGGTCACGGCGCTCGCCACCGCTTCGGCGCGATCGGCCGAGGCGGCGTAGGTAAAGGCGACGGCGGCGCCTTCGTTCGCCAACCGTTTCACGATGGCGGCGCCGATGCCGCGGGAGCCGCCCTGAACGAATGCGACTTTGCCTTGCAGAGGTTGTGCTGTCGTCATGCTATTTCTCCAAAGTGGGTGAGGGGATTGCGCTGTCATTCAGTATGGGTGAAATGAATGGCGATCACTGTCCACAAAGAGCTCTGGCCGCCTGAAACGAGAAAAGCCCCTTGCGGGGCTTCTTTCTTCCGTCGATTGGCTGTCCGACGATCAGTTGAAGATTTCTGCGGTGCCGTACAGTTTGTTTTGGCCGCCGGCGGCGACGATGCGGTAGGAACTGGCGCCCGACGCGGCGGCTTTGCTGGCCAGTTCGCTTTCCAGCGCGCTCAGGTTGGCGGCGCCGCTCACGGTGACTACGCCGATTTTCTGCGCGTCTGCGGCTGGCTGGCTGGTTGGCAGGTCAGCGGCGAAGGTAGCGAAAGAAGCGGTAGCCAGCAGTGCAGCGGTAGCAAAAATTTTGATGTTTTTCATGATGTGTTCCTCAGAGTATTTATTAGGTGAGAGCACGTTGTCTCTCGATGTGTTAAATACTAGTGCACCGGGTGTGAATAAAAAATCGGAGAGTTTTGAGTATCTCTGTCAAATAAATTGACGGTTTTTCAGCCGTTGGCGTGCGGCAAAAATTGCCACTACCCTTTACAGACGATCCTTAACCGGAGAAGCGTCATGACGGTAAACGCGTTTATCGGCAGCTGGGCGTTGGTGTCGTCGGCGTTCAAAAACCAGAACGGCGAGCTGAATTACCCGCTGGGCGAGCAGGTGTTGGGGCGCATCCACTATGAGGCCAACGGCACGATGGCGGCGCAGCTATACAGCGCCGTGCGGCCGCGTTTCGTCGCCGACGATTTGGCGCAGGGATCCGAGCGGGAGATCCATGCCGCCTTCATCAATATGATTTGCTATTTCGGCCGTTATCAGGTGGAAGAAAGCGAGCAACGGGTGGTGCATCAGGTTGAAGGCTGCTCGTTCCCCAATTGGATAGGCAGCCGTCAGGTGCGCTTTTACGCCTTTAACGCCGATCGGCTGACGTTGCGCACGGTGCCGCTGCAGCTCGGCAACGGCGTGCAGATCGGCGAACTGGTGTGGCAGCGGACAGGAGCGTCATCATGATCATTGTTCATCATCTCAATCACTCGCGGTCGCAGCGCATTCTGTGGTTTTTGGAAGAGCTGGGCGTGCCCTATCAGGTGCAACGCTACGAGCGCGATCCGCACACTCTGCTGGCGCCGCCGGCGCTGAAAAAGATCCACCCGCTGGGCAAATCGCCGGTGATCGTCGATGGCGATCTGACGCTGGCGGAATCCGGCGCCATTATCGAATACTTGCAGGAGGCCTACGACGCACAGGGCATGTTTATGCCGACGGACTTCCACGCGCGCCAGCAATACCGCTACTGGTTGCACTACGCTGAGGGATCGCTGATGCCGCTGTTGGTGATGAAGCTGGTGTTCAGCCGTCTCGGCCAGCCGCCGATCCCCTGGCTGCTGCGGCCGGTGGCGGGCGCGATCGGCAAGGGCGTACAGCGCGAATACCTCGACAAACAGATCGCGCCGCACTGCGAGTATCTCGAACAGCACCTGAACAAGGGCAGCTGGTTCGTCGGCAACGATTTCAGCGCGGCGGACATACAGATGAGCTTCCCGCTCGAGGCGATGGCGGCGCGCGGCGCGTTGGACAATTGCCCGAAACTGCGTGGCTTCCTGCAGCGCATCCACGCCCGGCCCGCCTACCAGCGGGCGCTGGAACAGGGCGGCCCTTACGACCTGCTGAGTTAAGCGGATGGGCTATACTCGATGGGGTCATTCTTCATCGGAGGTAGCCCATGGCTACGCAAATCTTCGTAAATCTGCCCGTACGCGATCTGCCCGCCTCAATGGCGTTTTTCACCCAGCTCGGCTTCAGCTTCAACCCGCAATTTACCGACGATACCGCCGCCTGCATGGTGGTCAGCGACACGATTTACGTGATGCTGCTGACCCACGACAAATTCAGGATGTTTACCCCGAACCCGATCGGCGACGCCAAACAGGCCACCGAAGTGTTGGTGTGCCTGTCGCAACCCAGCCGGGCGGCGGTGGACGAACTGGTGCGCAAGGCGATCGCCGGCGGCGGCAATACCTATCATCCGCCGCGGGACTATGGCGTGATGTACGGCCACGGATTTCAGGACCTGGACGGCCATATCTGGGAATTGATGTATATGGATCCCGCAGCGGTGCAGGCGCAATAAGATCGCCGTGAAACAGGCTGGCAGGGGCGCCGGATCGCCCCGTCTTTTCGCGCAGAAGCCCTTCCCGCCGCTTTCTGCATAAATTGCCGCGATCTTTAGTTGATTAGACGCTAGGGAAGGCAGGATAATCGTTTGCCTTGAATAAACCACCATAAATCACCCGTACCGCGCGCTGCGAGTTAAACGTTTGCCTTGGTGCGCATCGCCGTTGGCGGTGCGACGGAAGGGCAAGGAAGCGGAACGTGACGTAAACGATTACGTAGCGATCAGGCGCGGGCGAGATTACAGGCCTGCTGCGACGGGCCGATTCATGAAACACAGGGGAAGTAACCTATGTCGAACTCTCAAGCGAACCACGCCGCAAAACCAACCGGCGGGCTTGATGGCTATTTTAAAATTTCCGCGCGCGGCAGCAGCGTGCGTCAGGAGGTGGTGGCGGGGCTGACCACCTTCCTGGCGATGGTGTACTCGGTGATCGTGGTGCCGAGCATGCTGGGCAAAGCGGGCTTCCCGCCGGCGGCGGTGTTCGTTTCCACCTGTCTGGTGGCCGGTCTGGGCTCGCTGCTAATGGGGCTGTGGGCTAACCTGCCGATGGCCATCGGCTGTGCGATCTCGTTGACCGCCTTTACCGCTTTCAGCCTGGTGCTCGGCCAACATATCAGCATTCCGGTGGCGCTGGGCGCGGTGTTCCTGATGGGCGTGCTGTTCACCGTCATCTCGGTCACCGGCATCCGCGCCTGGATCCTGCGCAACCTGCCGATGGGCGTGGCGCACGGCACCGGCATCGGCATCGGGCTGTTCCTGCTGCTGATCGCCGCCAACGGCGTCGGCCTGGTGGTGAAGAACCCGCTGGATGGCTTGCCGGTGGCGCTCGGCGCGTTCACCTCTTTCCCGGTCGTCATGACGCTGGTCGGCCTGGCGGTGATCTTCGGCCTGGAGAAACTGCGCGTGCCCGGCGGCATTCTGCTGGTGATCATCGCCATTTCCATCATCGGCCTGATCTTCGACCCGGCGGTGAAATATCAGGGGCTGTTCGCCATGCCGAGCCTGGCGGACGCTGACGGCAAATCGTTGATCTTCAGCCTGGATATCATGGGCGCATTGCAGCCGGTGGTGTTGCCGAGCGTGCTGGCGCTGGTGATGACCGCGGTGTTCGACGCCACCGGCACCATCCGCGCGGTAGCCGGGCAGGCCAACCTGCTGGACAAAGACGGCCAGATCATCAACGGCGGCAAGGCGCTGACCTCAGATTCCCTGAGCAGCATCTTCTCCGGGCTGGTGGGCGCCGCGCCCGCCGCGGTCTACATCGAGTCCGCCGCCGGCACCGCCGCGGGCGGCAAGACCGGCCTGACCGCCACCGTGGTCGGCGTTCTGTTCCTGCTGATCCTGTTCCTGTCGCCGCTGGCCTATCTGGTGCCGGTCTACGCCACCGCGCCGGCGCTGATGTACGTCGGCCTGTTGATGCTGAGCAACGTCACCAAGCTGGACTTCAACGACTTCGTCGACGCGATGGCCGGCCTGCTGTGCGCCGTGTTCATCGTGCTGACCTGCAACATCGTCACCGGCATCATGCTGGGCTTCAGCTCGCTGGTCATCGGCCGCATCTTCTCCGGCGAATGGCGCAAGCTGAACATCGGCACCGTGCTGATCGCCGTGGCGCTGGTGGCGTTCTACGCCGGCGGTTGGGCGATTTAAGCCTCTTGGGTTTCCCTCGCCCATCGGGCGGGGGAGCCTGTGACGGCAATTCCCTTCTTAAGATAAGTCTTCTTCTGCTCTGTACCGCGTTTTGAAAGGCACAACAAGCTTTAACGGCTGTAAAAAAAGTGATCTACTATCGGGACCAACGCAGGCCCTGAGCCGATGTCGTCTGAATCGTAGAGTCTAAGGAAAGCATGGAAATCTTTTTTACAATCCTCATTTTGATCCTGGTGGTCTCCCTGTCCGGGGTGGTGACGCGCATGTTGCCGTTCCAGGTGCCGCTGCCGCTGATGCAAATCGCCATCGGGGCCCTGTTGGCCTGGCCGCATTTCGGGCTGCACGTCGATTTTGATCCCGAACTGTTCCTGGTGCTGTTCATCCCGCCGTTGCTGTTCGCCGACGGCTGGAAAACGCCGACGCGCGAGTTCCTGCATCACGGGCGTGAAATTCTCGGCCTGGCGCTGGTGCTGGTGCTGATCACCGTGGTCGGCGTCGGTTATCTGATCTACGCCATGGTGCCGGGCATTCCGCTGGTGGCGGCCTTCGCGCTGGCGGCGGTGCTGTCGCCGACCGATGCCGTGGCGCTGTCCGGCATCGTCGGCAAAGGGCGGATTCCCAAGCCGATCATGGGCGTGCTCGAGGGCGAGGCGCTGATGAATGACGCGTCCGGCCTGGTGTCGCTCAAGTTCGCCATCGCGGTGGCGATGGGCACGATGGTGTTCACCGTGGGCGGCGCGACCCTTGAATTCCTCAAAGTGGCGATCGGCGGCCTGTTGGCCGGCGTGGCGGTCACCTGGACTTACAGTAAATCGCTGCGGGTGATGAGCCGCTGGAGCGGCGACGATCCGGCGACCCAGATCGTGTTCCTGCTGCTGCTGCCGTTCGCGTCCTACCTGATCGCCGAACATATCGGCGTTTCCGGCATCCTGGCGGCGGTGGCGGCGGGGATGACCATCAGCCAATCCGGCGTGATCCGCAACGCGCCGCTGGCGATGCGCCTGCGCGCCAACAGCGTGTGGGCGATGCTGGAATTCGTGTTCAACGGCATGGTGTTCATCATGCTGGGCCTGCAGCTGCCGGGCATTCTTGAAACCTCCATCCTGCAGGCGGAGCTGGATCCGACCATCCAGACATGGTATCTGTTCGCCGACGTGGCCACCATCTACGCCGCGCTGCTGGTGCTGCGTTTCACCTGGCTGTGGGTGATGAAGAAGGCCAGCAACCGCTTTATGAAAAAGCGTCCGCTGCAGTTCGGCGATTACAGCACGCGTGAGCTGTGGGTGGCGTCGTTCGCCGGGGTGCGCGGGGCGATTACCCTGGCCGGCGTGCTGTCGATACCGCTGTTGTTGAGCGACGGCACCGCCTTCCCGGCGCGTTATCAGCTGGTGTTTATCGCCGCCGGGGTGATCCTGCTGTCGTTGATTGTCGGCGTGCTGGCGTTGCCGCTGCTGTTGCGCGGCGTGCAGGTGACCGACAAGAGCGCCAGCAAGCAGGAAGAGCGCATGGCGATCGCCATGGCGGCCGAGGTGGCGATCGAGAGCGTGAATAAAATGGAAGAGCGCCTGGTCGCCGATACCGAAGAGAACCTTGATCCGCAGGTGTTGAAAGAGGTCAGCTCGCGGGTGACGGGCATGCTGCGGCGGCGTATCGCGTCGAAAGACGATATCGAGAATGCGCTGGCGATGGAAAACCTCGAGCGGCGTTTCCGCCTGACGGCGCTGCGCGCCGAGCGCGGCGAGCTGTACCACCTGCGCGCCACGCAGAAAATCAGCAACGAGACGCTGCAAAAACTGCTGCACGATCTCGATTTGCTCGAAGCGCTGTTGATCGAGCGCGAGGGGTAAACGCAGAAGCAGGAATAAACGTTTTTCCTCGTTATCCCCATCCTGAAGGGCCGCCTGTGCGGCCCTTGTTTTTTGGCTACTTGACCGGCGGCCAGTAGTCGCGGCAGCAGGCGATCCAGGCCTGCGCGCTGTGCGACAAATAGCTGCCCTGGCGCCAGATCAGGCCGATTTTCCATTCCATGCGCGGTTCCAGCGGCAGCCAGACCAGGTTTTCCTTATCCAGCCAGCGGCAAACCGGCTCCGGCAGCATGGCGATGCCCACGCCGGCCTGCACCATCGAGGCGAGGAAGTCCCATTGGCCGCTGCGCACCGCGATTTGCGGTTCAAAACCGGCCAGGCGAAACGCCTTCATCAGCATCTTGTACAGCGCAAAGTCTTCGTTATAAATCAGGATCGGGCTGTCGGCCAATTCGGCGATATTGATGCTGGTGCGGTTGAGCCACTGCGGCGTGCGCGGCGCCACCACGCACATCGGGTGGCCCAGCAGCGGCAGAAAGGTCAGCGGCTGCTCCGAGTCGAAGGGCAACACCGTCATCGCCAGATCCAGTTCGCCGGACATCACCGCCTGTTCGACCGACAGCCCGCCCAGCTCGGAAATCTTCAATTCGATGCCGGGGTAGGTCTGACGAAAGCGGCGGATCAGATCGGCGATCTGCCTGCCGACCATCGGCGGAATGCCCAGCCGCAACACGCCCTTTTTCACCGAGCTGATGTCTTCCAGCTCCGCCTCCAACTGGCGGAATTCGTCGAGGATCGTCAGGCCGCGCTGATACACCGCCTGGCCGCTGTCGGTCAGGCGCAGCTTGCGGCCTTCGCGGATCAGCAGCGTGCATTCCAGCTCCTCCTCCAGATGCCGCAGCATTTTGCTGATGGTGGGCTGGGTGACGAACAGTTTTTCCGCCGCGCGGGTGAAGCTTTGCTGGCGCACCACTTCAACGAAGTAGCGCAGGGTGCGGACATCCACGTTAGGGTTCTCCTTGGGGACGCTACCGGCGGGAAACTATTCCCGGACGGCATGATGTCGATAATTTTAATTCATTTCAGGCGTGGTTTCCCGGCTGCGTATACTGTAGGCCGTCAATTATTGTTTGAGGTCATCTTTCATGTCTCTGGCGTTACGCCGCGTTGCCCCCTCCCTGCTGACCCGTTTGCAGGTGCCGATTCAGGTGGCGTTGTATGCGGCGCTGTTCCTGATCGCCGATCGCCTGGTGCAACAATTCCACCTGCCGCTCCCCGCCAATATCGTCGGCATGCTGATGCTGCTGGCGCTGATCCTGCTGCGCATTCTGCCGCTCAGCTGGGTCAAGGCCGGTTCCCGCTGGCTGCTGGCGGAAATGCTGCTGTTTTTCGTGCCGGCGGTGGTGGCGGTGGTCAACTATGCCCAGCTGCTGATGGTCGAGGGCTGGAAGATCTTTCTGGTGATCGCAGTCAGCACCATGCTGACGCTGGGCGCCACCGGGCTGGTGGTGGACAGGGTGTATCGGCTGGAGATTTGGCTGCAGCGGCGGAAGCAGCGCCATGAATGATTTTATCCTTAGCCTGGCCTGTTTTCTGGCGACGCTGGCGCTGTATTTCGCCAACAAGAAACTCTATCGCCGCCGCCGCACGTTGCTGCTGATGCCGCTGGTGCTGACGCCGATGATTCTGGTGCTGCTGCTGGTGGTCACCCATATCTCCTATCAGGACTACATCGGTGAAACCCACTGGCTGCTGTGGCTGCTGGGGCCGGCGACCATCGCCTTCGCGGTGCCGGTGTACGAGAATCTGCATATCATCCGTCGCCACTGGCTGTCGCTGACCGCCGGGGTAACGACCGCGGTGCTGGTGGCGGTGTACAGCTCGGTGTGGCTGGCGCGCCTGTTGACGCTGCCGGAAGAGGTGCAGCGCAGCCTGGCGGTGCGGTCGATCACCACGCCGTTCGCGCTGGAGGCCGCCAAACAGATGGGCGGGCAGCCGGATCTGGTGGCGCTGTTCGTGGTGATCACCGGGGTGTTCGGCATGGCGGTGGGGGATATTTTGTTTTTGCGGCTGGCGGTGCGCAGCCGTCTGGCGAAGGGCGCCGGATTTGGCGCCTCGTCGCACGGCGCCGGCACTGCCCGCGCCTATGAGCTGGGGCCGCAGGAGGGCGTGGTGTCGAGTTTGGTGATGATGCTGGCCGGCATCATCACGGTCGTGGCCGCGCCATTGATCGGCCGGCTGATGTGGTAAGACCTCTTGGGGCGGGCTCTGCCGCCCCATTGACATTGTCTGCGGTTGGGAACGGTGCCGTTGATTTGCGCACGAAAAAACGCAAAATTTTTTCAGCATAATTTTTCCCATTGTTATAACAAAAAGCGATAGAGCCGCTGCCGATAAAACCGGGCATAAATTTCGATGACAATGAATTAATTAAATTATTAATTATTGCTTTTCAAACAATAAAGTATAACTTATTGATATGGAGAGGCTCTTATCGTAAGAATTGCTGCATATTAACATCGATGAATAATACAAAAAAATATTAATTATTCTCTAATCATCTCAGGTTAATACAAGTTCAATACCCTCGTCATCCCTGAGTAATATCGGGGAAATAAAATGGTCATTTATTCCCTTTCGCACGTTTCGCCAAAAAAAATATCCTCTCCTATACTTCACAGCTCAGCAAATTGAGGCACAGGGGGGACCTCTGGATTAGCCATTTTATCCTTTCTTAGTTGGGGGAGACCCAGCTTTTCTACGGTTTTTTTATTCTGACTTGAACTGTCGGGCGGCCAGGTTTTGCCTAAATCCGGACGGTCCCTTTCATTAACGTAATGAAAACGTGCTAGAGAATATTATGAACAAACAAACTGATGTGAAGAGTGGGGAATTCCGTGCAGGGTCTCAGGCCGCAACGGAGAAAGTTGAGCTGCATGAAATTACCACCGCTCAGCGCGAGCTTTGGCTGAGCGCCAGCATGTCTGAAGGCTTGCCGTTCAATATGTGGGGATACGGCACAATACAAGGGCCGTTGCAGATAGCCCTGCTGCGCCAGGCGATAGACGCGATCATTGAAGAAACGCCGGCGATGCAGGCCCATTTCACCGAACAAGACGGCGAGCTTTATCAATACCGTGCGGTGCGCAGTCATGATCCGCTTTCCGTGCATGACTTCAGCAGCCAGGAATACCCTGAGCTGGCGGCGCAGCGCTGGATGCGGCAAGATGCCGATCGTGTGATCTCCGCGCTGGATCAGGACCTGTTCGGTTTTGCCTTACTGACGTTGGCACCGGGCAACTATATCCTCTACCGACGTTTTCACCATATGTTGGTGGATGGCCGCAGCGCCGAAGAGTTCATGCGTCGTATCGCGCTGTATTACAACGCATTAGCTGAGAAAAAAAACATTCCTGAATTCAGCAATTGCAGTTTTACCCGGCTTTATGAACACGACTTGCAGTACCGCGATTCTTCCCGCTTCACTACCGATAAACAGTTCTGGCAGGGTTATACGCTCGCCGCGCCTCATAGCCTGACGCGTCAGGAGAAACTCGTCCCTTATTCGTCCATGCAAATCAGCAGTCACACATTAAAAATAAATGAGATAGCGGCGATTGATCGGGGGGCGGAAAAAGCCGGCGTGCATCGCGCTCATATATTGGCGACGGCCGTCGCGTTATGTTTCCACAGTATTACTGGTCAGACCTTGTTGAATTTCAGCCTGCCGGTGACCGGTACGCGAGAGCGAAACAGTATTGGCATGACCGCGAATGTGGTGCCACTGATTTTAACCATTAACCCTGAAAGTCATCTGGCTGATTTCGCACAACAGGTCGCGGCGGAAATAGCCAAAGTGGTTCGCCGGCAATTATATCGCGGTGAAGACATTCGTCGCGATCGCAGCACCATGAGCTCATCCTGGTTTGGCCCCGCCATTAATATCGTTTCCTTTGATCATGGCGATCCGTTTTGGGGATGTAAGACACGCTGGTATTACGGCGGCAACATCGCCGTCAGCGATATGCAAATTCTGTTTTACGAAGATCAGCAGGCGCAGGAGTTGGACGTCATGTTTGCCGATGCGCCGCATGCCCATTCATTAAGCCAGCTTGAGAGTTTACAGCGGCGTTTCCAGTTTATTCTGCGGAGCCTATGTGAGCAGCCTGAGGGCAGCATCGCTCAGGTGATGCAACAGCTTCATGCGCAGCCTGAAACGGACGTCAGCGGCAGTTTCTACGATCTTCGCCGACTGCCGCCGGCAGCCGGCTTCATCCGCTGGGATCGTCCTGCCGCTGAACTGGTGCGCCTCGCGACGTCACTCGACCATCCGTCGGGCGATTGCGCGTTGAAAATCCTGCTGGCCGACCGGGCGCTGGGCGTTGGACGCCTGGAAATGCTGCATGACGCCGGCGATGCGGCGCCCGGTACGCTGCTCAGCGTCGACGATGCGGGCTGGAATATCGCCACGGCGGAAGGGACGGTGCGGATCGGGAGCTGGTTCACCGCCGAGGGCGAGCTGGCGCCGGGGGAAGCGCTGGCGCAGCTGCGCGGCCTGGCGGTGGGCGAGCGGTTGCCATTGCTTGGCCCTTCGCAGGCGAAACGGCTGGAGGAGATGCAGGCGGCCGGCGGGCTCCATGCGGCCTTCTGGCAACCGCGATTGGCGCAGTTTGCCCCGGCGGCGTTCCCGGTAGCCTGGCAGCGCGAAGCCCAGCCGGTATGGCAGGCTACGGCCTGGCAACACGCGGGCAAGATCGAGGTTGACGCGGTGTTGACCGGGCTGGCGTTGTATCTGGGATTGATGGGCGGCGAAAGTGATTTCCAACTTGGCTGGCTGAACGCGACGGACGACGTCATCGGCGAACTGGGCCAGGTCTGGACACTGCCGCTGCAGATCTCGCTGAATCCGATGCAGGGCTTCGCCGAGGCGCAGGCGCAGATGCGACGCGAATGGCAGCAGGCGCGCGCGCGCCGGGCCTACCATCCGGCATTGCTCGGCCTGGACACGCGTTCGCGCGCCTGGTCAACCGTTGTGGCGCTATTGGGTCGCGACACCGCGCCGGGGTTCGACGAAACCCAGGAGGGCGCAGCGGCGGTTAAACGCTCCGGTGCCCGGGCGGTGCTGCAAATCAATGAAAGCAACGGCGCTTTCCGTTGGGTGTACGACAGCGCCGTGGTGGGGGACGAGCAAATGCTGCGTGCCGCGCAGCATCTGCTGTTGCTGCTCCGGCAGGCCGCCGCGGCGCCGAATGCGCCGGTGCGCGGCGAACGTTTACTGAACCAGGCGGAGCGAGAACTATTGCTCAACCAGCTCAACCGCACCCGCCGGGCTTTCCCGCCGGCGTCGAGCGTGTCGGCCCTGTTTGAAGCGCAGGTGCGGCGTACACCAACGGCGCCGGCGCTGTCTCAGGGGGAGATGTCGCTGAGCTATGCGGAATTGAACGCGCGCGCCAACCGGCTGGCGCATTACCTGACGGCACGCGGCGTAGGGCCGGAAAGCCGCGTAGCGGTCTGCGCCGTGCGCAGCCCGGAGATGATCGTCGCACTGCTGGCGATCCTGAAAGCCGGCGGAGCCTATGTGCCGCTGGATCCGGCTTATCCCGCTGAGCGTCTGCACTATATCGTGCAGGACTGCGCGCCGGCGCTGCTGTTGGCGGATAGTATCGGCCGCGCCGCGCTGGGGGCGGTGGCAGCGCCGTTGTTGGCGCTGGAAGACGCACTGCCAGAGCAGGATCACGACCTGCCGCCGCGCGCGCAGCCAGGCAGCCTGGCGTATGTGGTTTACACCTCAGGCTCGACCGGCAAACCGAAAGGGGTAATGGTGGAGCAGGCGCACCTGATCAACCTGATCATGTGGCACTGCGAAGCGACCGGTTTGCAGGCTGGCGAGCGAACGACCAGCATGGCGGGGTTGGGTTTTGACGCCAGTGTTTGGGAAATCTGGCCGACGTTGACGCAGGGGGCGACGCTGCTGCTGCCGCCGGCAGAGGCGGCGGGCAATGGCGAAGCGCTGCTGCAATGGTGGCGCGGCAGCGGTGTGCAGGTCGGGTTTATGGTGACGCCGCTGGCTGAGATCGCACTGATGGGCGAAATGCCAGCCGATCTGCGGATGCTGCTGATCGGCGGCGACAGTATTCGCCGCTGGCCGCTGCAGGCGCCGCCTGGCGTAACCATTGTGAATAACTATGGGCCGACGGAGACGACCGTGGTAGCGACGTCGGGCGAGCCGGCGGTCGGTGCGGCGATGCCGTCAATCGGCCGGCCTATCGCCAACGGCCGGGTGTACTTGCTGGATGAATATGGCCAGCCGGTGCCGCTGGGCGCCGTGGGTGAGCTGTATATCGGCGGCGCGCAGGTGGCGCGCGGCTACCTGAACCTGCCGGCGCTGACGGCGGAGCGTTTCCTGGCCGATCCTTTCGCGCCGGGTGGCCGCATGTACCGCACCGGCGATCTGGCGCGCTATATGCCGGACGGCAGCCTGGAGTATCTGGGCCGCAACGATCTGCAGGTAAAAATTCGCGGCTTCCGCATTGAATGCGGTGAAATCGAATCGCAGCTGGCTATGCATGCCGCCGTGCGCGACGCGGTGGTGGATGCGCTCACTGATGGCGAAGGCGACAAACGTCTGGTGGCCTGGGTCGTGCCGCAGCCGGAAGCGGAACGCGAGGCGCTGGCGCAGACGCTGCGCCGGGCGCTCGCTGCAGCGCTGCCGGATTATATGGTGCCGACGGCCTTTGTGTGGCTGGAGGCGTTGCCACTGTCGCCGAACGGCAAACTGGATCGGCGCGCGCTGCCGGCACCGGATGCCGCCATGCGTGAAAACTATGTCGAGCCGCAGGGGGAAACCGAAACGCTGCTGGCTCAGATCTGGCAGGGGTTGCTGAGCGTTGAACGCGTGGGGCGTCATGACAACTTCTTCGAGTTGGGCGGTCATTCGCTGCTGGCGGTGAAGCTGATGGCGCAGCTGCGCCAGGTCGGGCTGTCGGCGAGCGTTCAGGCGCTGTTCTCCACGCCAACGCTGTCGGCTCTGGCGCAAACGCTGGTGTCGCAGCAGCGGATTAAGGTGCCGGAAAATCGGATTGCGCCGGGTTGCCGCGCAATCACGCCGCAGATGTTGCCGCTGGCCGATCTGACTCAGGCGGAGATCGATCAGATCGTCGACGGCGTGGAGGGCGGCATCGACAACGTACAGGATATCTACGCCCTCTCCCCGTTGCAGGAAGGCATCTTGTTCCACCATATGCTGGCGGAAGAGGGCGATCCCTACCTGTTATCGGCATTGCTGCGTTTCGACAGCCGGGCGCGTTTCGATCGCTGGCTGGCGGCGATGCAGCAGGTGGTGGATCGTCATGACATTTTGCGCACGGCTTTTGTCGGCGCGGGGTTGTCCGAGCCGGTACAGGTTGTCTGGCGTCGGGCGCGTTTAGCGGTGATCGAGCTGGCGCTGGATCCGGCCGAGGGGCCGATCGGCCGTCAGCTGGAAGCGCGTTTCGATCCCCGGCGGATCCGGCAGGATCTGACGCGTGCGCCGCTGCTGTATTACGTTATCGCCGAAGAGAGCGACGGCAGCTGGTACGTCTTGCAGCAGTGGCACCACCTGATTGGCGACCACTCGACGCTGGCGATGATGGGAGAAGAAGTTAACGCCATTCTGGCCGGACGCGGCGATACGCTGGCCTGCGCGCAGCCGTTCCGCAATGCGGTGGCGCAAGCGCGTTTGGGGCTCAGCGAACAGGAACATGAGCGTTTCTTCTGCGGCATGCTGGCGGATATCGACGAACCGGTGCTGCCGTTCGGGCTCGGCAACGTACACGGCGACGGACAGTGCGCCAATACCGGCCGTCTGGCGTTGGCGCCTGCGCTGAATGCTGGCCTGCGTCGACAGGCGAAGCGATTGGGCGTCAGCCTGGCCAGCCTGTGCCATCTGGCCTGGGCGCAGGTGCTGGCGCGCACCAGTGGGCGTGATGCCGTGGTGTTCGGCACGGTGCTGCTGGGCCGCATGGAGTCGGGCGAAGGCGCCGACCGGGCTCTGGGGCTATTCATCAATACGCTGCCGCTGCGGCTGGATATGGACGGGCGCAGCGTTGAGGCGTCGGTGCGGCAGGCGCATGCGCGCCTGAGCGGCTTGCTGGCGCATGAGCACGCCTCGCTGGCGTTGGCGCAGCGCTGCAGCGGCGTGAACAGCGGCGCACCGCTGTTCAGTGCGCTGCTGAACTACCGTCACAACGACGGGGAAGAATTGGCGCTGCCGGAAGGGGTCAGTCTGATCGGCGCGGACGAACGCACCAACTATCCGTTCGTGCTGTCGGTGGACGACGGCATGGACTCGCTGGCGTTGACGGCGCAGGTCATCGAGCCTATCGAAGCCGCGCGGGTGTGCCGCTATATGCAACAGGCATTGACCGCTCTGGTGAATGCGCTGGAACACACGCCAGAAATGCCGGTGCGTGAACTGTCGATTTTGCCGGACGACGAGTACGCTTTGCTGATCAACGGCTGGAACGCAACGGCGCAGCCTTACCCGCAGGATGTCTGCCTGCATGCGTTGTTTGAAGCGCAGGTGCGCCGCACGCCGGACGCCGTGGCGCTGGTCTGCGGCGACGCCGAACTGAGCTACGCCCAACTGAATGCGCAGGCCAATCGCCTGGCGCACGCGCTGATACAGCGCGGCGTCGGGCCGGATTGCCGCGTGGCGGTATGCGCCGAGCGCAGTCTGGCGATGGTGGCGGCATTGTTCGGTATCCTCAAGGCCGGCGGCGCCTATGTACCGCTGGATCCGGCTTATCCGGGCGAACGTCTGCAATATATCCTGCAGGACGCCGATCCGGTGCTGCTGCTGGCGGACGCCGCCGGCCGCGCGGCGCTGGGCGAACACGCGGTGCCGCTACTGGCGCTGGAAGAACCGTTGCCGGACGATCTGAAAGCCGATAACCCGGCGCCGCGCGCGCAGCCCAATCATTTGGCCTACGTGATTTATACCTCCGGCTCGACCGGAAAACCGAAAGGCGCGATGAATGAGCATCGCGGCATCGTTAACCGCCTGATCTGGATGCAGGAGGCTTATGGATTGACGCCGGCGGATACGGTGCTGCAGAAAACGCCGTTCGGCTTCGACGTCTCGGTGTGGGAATTCTTCTGGCCGTTGATGTATGGCGCACGTCTGGCGATGGCGCGCCCGGAAGGCCACAAGGATCCGGAGTACCTGAGCCGCGCCATTGAACAGTATGGCGTGACAACGCTGCACTTTGTGCCGTCGATGCTGCAAAGCTTTCTGCTGTATGGAGGCGCGAGCCGCCGCTGTGGGCAGGTGGCGCGCGTCATGTGCAGCGGCGAGGCGCTGCCCGCCTCGCTGGTGGCGGAGTTCTACCGTCAGATGCCGCATGTCGAGTTGCATAACCTCTATGGTCCGACCGAAGCGGCGGTGGACGTGACCGCATGGCACTGCACCCGCCAACCCGGGCTGGTGTCGGTGCCCATTGGGCGGCCGGTGGCCAATACGCGGATCTATTTGCTTGATGAACAAGGGCAGCCGGTGCCGCTGGGGGCGGTTGGCGAGCTGTATATCGGCGGCATCCAGGTAGCGCGCGGCTATTTCAACCGGCCTGAACTGACGGCGGAGCGCTTCCTGGCCGATCCGTTCGATGCCGGTCACGGCGGCCGCATGTACCGCACCGGCGACGTGGCTCGCTACCTGCCGGACGGCAATATCGAGTATCTGGGCCGCAACGATCAGCAGGTGAAGATCCGCGGTTTCCGTATCGAATGCGGCGAGATAGAGGCGGCGCTGGCCGCGCATCCTCAGGTGCGCGAAGCCGTGGTGGATGCGCGCGGCGGCGACGGCGGTGAAAAACGCCTGATCGCCTGGGTGGTGCCGCAGCAGGGCGCCGAGGAGGCGTCGCTGGCGGAGACGCTGCGTCGGCATCTGGCCGACAAACTGCCGGATTACATGGTACCGGCCGCCTGCGTGCTGCTGGAGAGGCTGCCCCTGTCGCCAAACGGCAAGCTCGATCGCCGCGCATTGCCCGACCCGTCGGGCGAGGCCTATCGTCGTGAAGCTTACGAGGCGCCGCAGGGGGACGTTGAGCAGCGTCTGGCGGTGCTGTGGGAAGAACTGCTGGGCGTGGTTCAGGTTGGCCGCAACGACAGCTTCTTCGCCCTGGGTGGCCATTCGTTGTTGGCGGTGCGTTTGGCTAACCGCCTGCAGCAAAGCGGGTTGCCGCTGTCGCTGCAGGCGCTGTTCGCCAACCCGGTTCTGCAGGCGCTGGCGCGCCAGATCACGCAGGCGGAAAGCCTGCCGCCGATTCTGCCTGCGCCGCGCGATGCGGCCTTACCGCTGTCGTTCGCTCAGCAGCGCCTGTGGTTCCTGACCCAGCTGGACGGCATGAGCGAAATTTACCACATGCCGCTGGCGCTGCGGTTGCGTGGACCGCTGAATCTGGCCGCCTGGCAGAGCAGCCTCGACGCGCTTTATGCGCGCCACGACGCGTTGCGCACTGTTTTCATCAGCCGCGACGGCCAGCCGCAGGCGCTCATTTTGCCGGTCGCCGGTTTGCCGCTGACGATCCACGATCTGCGCGGCGTCGCGGATGCGCAGGCGCGCGCCGCCGCGTTGATGCGGGAAGAGGTCGCGGCGCCCTTCGATCTGGCCGGCGGCCCGCTGCTGCGCACCTGCCTCATCCGGCTGAGCGACGATGAACAGCTGTTCGCGCTGACCTGTCACCACATCATTTCTGATGGCTGGTCGAACGGCATCCTGCTGCGGGAGCTGGGCGCGCTGTACGGCGCGTTGTGTCGCGACGAACCGTCGCCGCTGCCGCCGCTGGCGTTGCAGTACGCGGATTACGCCCACTGGCAGCGGCAATGGCTGCAGCCGGCGCGGTTGTCGAAGCAGGCCGATTATTGGCGCCAGACGCTGGGCGATGCGCCGGCGCTGTTGACGCTGCCGACCGACCGCCCTCGCCCGGCGGTGCAGTCATTCGCCGGGGATCGGGTGGCGATCTCGCTCGATGCCGAGCTGACCGCGGCGCTGAGGCAATTCAGCCTGCGTCAGGGGTGCACGCTGTTCATCACGCTGCTGACGGCGTGGAGCGTCGTGCTGTCCCGCTTGTCGGGGCAGCGCGATCTGGTGATCGGCACGCCGGAGGCCAACCGCCGCCGGCTGGAAACGGAACCGATGATCGGCTTCTTCGTCAGCACCCTGGCGCTGCGCATCGATCTGTCCGACGATCCGGATTTGCCGACGTTGGCGCTGCGCGTGCGCGATACGCTGCTGGCGGCGCGCGATCATGGCGATCTGCCTTTCGAGCAGGTGGTTGAACAGGTGAACCCGCCGCGTCATCGCGGCCATACTCCGCTGTTCCAGGTGATGCTGAGCTGGCAGGACGGTTCGGTGCACGACATCGGCCTGCCGGGGCTGCAGGCGGAAGCGATCGATGCCGGCTATGCCGCGGCGAAATATGACATGACGCTGGATCTGACCGAGATCGGCGAAGAGATCGCCGGTTCGCTGTATTACGCCACGGCGCTGTTCGATCGTGAAACCGCCGAGCGCTACGGGATCTATCTGCGTCAGGTGTTGCAAAGCATCGCGTTGGCGGCGCCGCAGCCGGTTTCGCAGCTTGCGCTGTTGCCGCAGAACGAACGACAGCGGTTGTTGCATGGCTGGAACCGGACACCGGACGAACCGCAGGCGGATCTCTGCCCGCACCATCACTTGGAGCGGCTGGCGCTGCGCACGCCAGAGGCGATCGCCGCGGTGTGCGGAGAAGAACGCCTCAGCTATCGGGCGCTCAATGAACGAGCCAACGCGTTGGCGCAGGTGTTGATCGCGCGCGGCGTCGGGCCCGATCGTCTGGTGGCGCTGTGTGCGGAGCGCGGCACGCCGATGCTGGTCGGATTGCTGGCGATCCTGAAAGCGGGCGGCGCCTATGTGCCGCTCGATCCGGCTTATACCGGCGAACGTTTGGAGTACATTTTACACGATGCCCAGCCGGTGTTGCTGCTGGCCGACGCCGCAGGGCGCTCGGCGCTGAGCGGGGCCGATGTGCCGACGATGGCGCTCGAGGAGGACTGGGGTGCTGAGGCCGCCAATCCGCAGGTTGCGGGGCTGACGGCGGCCAATCTGGCCTATGTGATCTATACCTCCGGATCGACCGGTAAGCCGAAAGGCGTGATGGTGGAACACCGTCAGGTTGAGCGCCTGTTTACCGCGACCGACGCCGGGTTCGGCTTTGACGCCGGGGATGTCTGGTGTCTGTTCCACTCGTTCGCCTTCGATTTCTCGGTATGGGAAATCTGGGGCGCGTGGCGCCACGGCGGCCGGTTGGTGATCGTGCCGCAGGAAACGGCGCGCTCCGCCCCCGCGTTCTATCAGCTGGTTTGTCACCAGGGCGTGACAGTGCTGAATCAGACGCCAAGCGCCTTTAAAGCGTTCATTCAGGCTCAGGACGACACGCCGCATCGGCTGCGCTACATCGTCTTCGGCGGCGAAATGCTGAATCCGGCCGATCTGGCGCCGTGGTATGCGCGTAATCGGCCGGACGCGCCGCGGTTAATCAATATGTATGGCATAACGGAAACGACGGTGCACGTCACCTACCGGGAAATGTCTCCGGCGGACATCACCGGCAGCGGCAGCCCGATCGGCCGCCGCATCCCGGATCTGCGCCTGTATCTGCTTGACGAACACGGTCAGCCGGTGGCGCAGGGCGCAGTGGGTGAGCTGTATGTCGGCGGGCTGGGCGTGGCGCGCGGCTATCTGAATCGGCCGGAGCTGAATGCGCAACGTTTCCTCGACGATCCTTTCGTGGCGGGAGAACGGATGTATCGTGCCGGCGATCTGGCGCGCTATCTGCCGAACGGTGAGCTGGAGTATCTGGGGCGCAACGACCAGCAGGTGAAAATTCGCGGTTTCCGCATTGAGTGCGGTGAGGTGGAGGCGGCGCTGCTGGAGCATCCTGAGGTCCGCAGCGTGACGGTTGACGCCTGGCAGGACAACGGCGGCGACAAACGTTTGGTGGCCTGGGCGGTGCCGGGCGAAGGGGGAGATCGGGAAACGCTGGCGCTGCGGCTGCGCCAGCATCTGGCCGGCCGCCTGCCGGACTATATGGTGCCGACGGCCTTTGTGTGGCTGGACGCGTTGCCGCTGACCACCAACGGCAAACTGGACAAACGCGCGCTGCCGGCGCCTGAGCTGGGGGCCGCCGCGCGCGCCGTTTATGAAGCGCCGGCCAATGAACGAGAACGCCTGCTGGCGTCCATCTGGCGTCAGTTGCTGAATGTTGAACGCGTCGGGCGTCATGATGATTTCTTCGCCCTGGGCGGACATTCGCTGTTGGCGGTACAGTTGGCCAATCGGGTGCAGCAGGCCGGCTGGCGGCTGCCGCTGTCGGCGCTGTTCGCCGCGCCGGTGTTGCAGGCGTTGGCGCAGTGGCTGGAACGGGAGGGGGCGGCGCAGCCGACGGCCATCGTGCCGACCCCACGTCACGACGCATTGCCGTTGTCGTTTGCCCAGCAGCGGCTGTGGTTCCTGAGCCAAATGGGTGGGATCGGCGAGACTTACCATATCCCGCTGGCGTTGCGCCTTGACGGCGACCTGGATGCGCCGGCGTTCCAACGCAGCCTCGACGCGCTGTATGCCCGCCACGAAGCCTTGCGCAGCGTGTTTGTTTGCCAGGATGGGCAACCTCAGGTGCGGATCTTGCCGGAGGCGGCCATGCCACTGGCACATCACGACTTGCGCGGCGAGCGTCATGCGGAGCAACGTTTGCACGCGTTGGCCGAAACGGCGATGAAAGCGCCGTTCGATCTGGAACGGGGGCCGCTGGTGCGGGCCTGCTTGCTGCAAGTGAGCGAGCGGCGGCATCTGTTCCTTCTGACCTGCCACCATATCGTTTCCGACGGCTGGTCTACCGGGATTCTGATGCGGGAGTTGAGCGTACTGTATGGTGCCTTCCAACGCGGTGAACCGTCTCCGCTGCCGCCGCTGGCGGTGCACTATGTCGATTATGCCGTTTGGCAGCGCCAGTGGCTGACGCAGGAACGGTTGGCCGAGCAGGCGGCGTTCTGGCGCCAGACGCTGGGCGATGTGCCGGCGCTGCTGACGCTGCCGACCGATCGGCCACGTCCGGCGATGCAGTCGTTCGCCGGCGGCGAGGTGCCTCTGGTTATCGACGCGGCGCTCACCGACGCGCTGCGGCGGTTGAGCCGCCAATACGGCGGCACGCTGTTCATGACGGTGCTGGCCGCCTGGAGTTTGGTGTTGTCCCGCATGGCCGGCCAACCGCAGGTGGTGATTGGCACCCCGGAGGCCAACCGCAGCAGGCTGGAAATCGAACCGCTGGCCGGCTTCTTCGTTAGCACGCTGGCGATGCATGTCGATCTGCGCGGTGAGCCGACGCTGAAAATCTTGCTCGAACGCGTGCGCGAGACGGTATTGGCGGCGCGGGAAAACGGCGATTTGCCGTTTGAACAGGTGGTGGAGGTGGTCAATCCGCCGCGCCAGCTGGACGCGACGCCGCTGTTCCAGGTGATGCTGGCCTGGCAGGACGGCTCGGTGCGCGATATCGCATTGCCGGGCCTGCAAACGACGGATGCGGGGCTGAACTATGACGTCGCGAAATTCGACATGACGCTTGAGTTGGCGGAAAGCGGCAGCGGCATTGTCGGCTCGTTGAATTACGCCAGCGCCTTGTTCGATCGCGACACGGCGGCGCGCTACGGCGCGTATCTGCAGCAGGCGCTGCGAGCGATGGCGGCGGATCTTGACCAGCCGGCGGCGTGCGTCGATCTGTTGCCTGCGGCCGAACGCCAGCTGCTGCTGCACGAGTGGAACCGCACCGAACGGGCGTATCCGGCGCAGGCGTGCGTGCATCAGCTGTTCGACGAGCAGGCGCGGCGCACGCCGCAGGCGACGGCGTTGATCGATGGCGAGCAGCTTATCCGCTATGAGCAGTTGGCGGAGCGCGCCAATCGGCTGGCCTGGCGCCTGATTAAGGCGGGCGTGGAGCCCGGCCAGCGGGTGGCGGTCCGGTTTGAGCGCTGCGCCGCCCTGGTGATCGCCCAATTGGCGATCCTAAAAGCCGGCGCGGCCTATGTGCCGGTTGATCCGCTGCTGCCGGCCGGCCGGCAAAACTGGATCATCGCCGACAGCGGCGCGGTGCTGCTGCTGAACGGCGGCGAGGACGACGCGCAGATCGGCGTCGGTGTCGCCCGTCTGCCTCACAGCGACGACGCGGATTTGCCGTCCGGCGCGCCGATATTGGCGAGCGACAGTCTGGATCTGGCCTACATCATGTACACCTCCGGCTCAACCGGTAAGCCGAAAGGCGTGATGGTGCCGCATCAGGGGATCAACCGACTGGTGATCAATAACGGTTATGCGGAGTTCAGCGACTCGGATCGCATCGCTTTCGCCATCAACCCGGCGTTCGATCCGGCGACGATGGAAGTGTGGGGTGCTTTGCTGAACGGTGCCGCGCTGGTGGTGGTGCCGCCGGCGGTCTTGCTGGACGCCTCGGCGTTCGCCGATTTGCTGACGCGCCAGGCGATTACGGTGCTGGTGCTGCCGACCTCGCTGTTCAATCAGCATGCGCACAGCATCCCCGCGACGTTGGCGGGGCTGAAATACTTGATCAGCGGCGGCGAAGCGGCGGATCCTCATGCCTATACCCGGGTGCTGAGGGAGGGCGGCCGGGTGCAGCTGATCAATGGCTACGGCCCGACGGAAGCCACCACTGCCGCCACCTCGGCGCACATTACCGTGGCGGCGGGGCGGCACCGTCTGCCGATTGGTCGGCCGATCGGCAATACGCGGGTGTATCTGCTGGACGAACACCGTCAGCCGGTGCCGCTGGGCGCGATTGGCGAGCTGTATATCGGCGGCGTGGGCGTGGCGCTGGGTTACCTGAATCGCGAAGATCTCACGGCCGAGCGTTTCCTGGCGGATCCGTTCAACGAGGGGGGCCGCATGTATCGCACCGGCGATTTGGCGCGCTATCTGTCGGACGGCAACCTCGATTACTGCGGGCGTAACGATCAGCAGGTGAAGATCCGCGGCTTCCGCATCGAGTGCAGCGAGATTGAAGTCCTGCTGGAAACGCACCCGGCGGTGCGCGAAGCGGTGGTAGACGTGCGTGGCGCGCATCCTGCATTGATCGCCTGGATCGTTCCGCAAGCCGAGGCCGAGGGCCGCGAGCTGACAGACGAGCTGCGGCGGCATTTGGCGGCGCAGCTGCCGGACTACATGGTGCCGGCGGCCTGTCTGATGCTAGCCGACTTGCCGTTGACCCCGAATGGCAAAGTGGATCGCCGCGCGCTGCCGGCGCCGCAGGCCGACGACTTTGCGCGCGTGGGTTATGAAGCGCCTCTGGGAGAGACGGAAACCCTGTTGGCGGCGATCTGGGGCGAATTGCTCGGTCTGCCGAATGTCGGCCGACACGACAATTTCTTCGAGCTGGGCGGGCATTCGCTGCTGGCTGTGAAACTGATCGCAGAGCTGCGTCGCTGCGGCCTGACGGCGAACGTGCAGACGCTGTTTACCGCTCCGACGCTGGCCTCGCTGGCGGAGGCGCTGGAGGCGCGCTGCGAAATCGAGATCCCTGAGAACCTGCTGCGGCCGGATAGCGAGCGCATTACGCCTGAGCTGTTGCCACTGGCTTCGCTGGACCAGGTTGAGATCGACAGCATCGTGGCGCGCGTGCCGGGCGGCGTGGCCAACGTGCAGGATATCTATGCGCTGTCGCCGTTGCAGGAGGGGATTCTGTTCCACCACCTGTTGGCGGAGCGGGGCGATCCGTACCTGTTGTCAACGCTGCTGCGCTTTGAGAACCGCGAGCGTCTGGATCGTTGGCGGACTGCGATGCAACAGGTGATCGATCGTCACGATATTCTGCGCACGGCGTTCATCAGTGAGGCGATCCGCGAGCCGGTACAGGTCGTTTGGCGCGCCGCCGCGCTGCCGTGGACTGAGCTGACGCTCGATCCGGCGCAGGGGGCGATTGGCGAGCAACTGCTGGCACGCTTCGATCCGCAGCATGCGCGCCTGGATCTTAGCCGTGCACCGTTGCTGAACGTGGTGGTGGCGCAAGATAGCGATGGCGGCTGGTGGATGCTGCAGCAATGGCACCATCTGGTGGGGGACCATTCCACGGCGGCATTGATCGAGGAAGAGATCGCCGCGATCCTCGCCGGCAAAGGCGCTGAGCTGAGGGCCGCACCACCGTTCCGCAATGCGGTGGCGCAGGCGCGTTTGAGCGTCAGCGCGCAAGAGCATGAAACCTTCTTCCGCACCATGCTGGCGGACATCGAAGAGCCGGTGCTGCCGTTCGGGCTCGGCAACGTGCGCGGCGACGGCAAGGGCGTCACCACGGCGCACCAGCCCATCGACAAGGCACTGAACGAACGTCTGCGGCATCAGGCCAAACGGCTGGGCGTAAGCCTGGCCAGCCTGTGCCATTTGGCCTGGGCGCAGGTCTTGGCCCGCACCAGCGGCGACGACCGCGTGGTGTTCGGCACAGTGCTGCTGGGGCGGATGCAGGCGGGGGAAGGCGCCGAGCGCGCGATGGGGCTGTTTATCAATACGTTGCCGCTGCGCCTCGACATCGGCGATGACGATGTGGCGACGGCGGCGCGCCAGACCCACGCGCGGCTGAGCGGGTTGCTGCATCATGAGCACGCGCCGCTGGCGCTGGCACAGAGCTGCAGCGGCGTGGCGGCGGGGATGCCGCTGTTCAGCGCGTTGCTCAACTATCGCCATAACAACGGCAGCGAGCTGGTGTTGCCGGAAGGTATGACGCTATTGAGCGCGCAGGAGCGCACCAACTATCCGTTCGTCCTGTCGGTGGAAGATGGCGGCGACTCTCTGGGGCTGACGGCGCAGGTCAGCGAACCGGTGCCGGCGGCGAGGATCTGCGGCTATATGCAACAGGCGTTGGCCTCATTGGCGCAGGCGTTGGAAAGTCAGCCGACCCTGCCGGCGAGCGAGCTGGAGATCCTGCCGCCGTCTGAGCGCCGGTTGCTGCTGGAGGAATGGAATCAGACGACGGCGCCTTATCCGGCAGAGCTTTGCGTGCATCAGCTGTTTGAACGCCAGGCGCAGCGTGCGCCGCAGGCTGTCGCGATCGTGCAAGGCGACCGTCGGATCGGCTATGCGGCGTTGAACGCCCAGGCTAATCGGTTGGCGCATGCTCTGATCGCTCACGGCATTCAACCGGGCGAGCGCGTGGCGACGCGTCTGACGCGCAGCATCGATCTGGTGGCGACGCAACTGGCGATCTTCAAAGCCGGCGCGGTGTATGTACCTATCGACCTGCAGCTGCCGGCGGCGCGTCAGCAGTGGATCCTGGAGGACAGCGACGTGCGCCTTATCGTCGGTGAAGCGATGGATGGGGATACCTTGCCGCTGCTGCGGCCGGAGGTCCCAGGCGGTGACGAGAACGACCCGGCGCTGGCGCTATCGAGCGGTGAGGTGGCGTACATTATGTACACGTCCGGCTCCACAGGGCTGCCGAAAGGCGTGATGACGCCGCACCAGGGCATCACTCGGTTGGTGATCAACAACCGTTATGCGGCGTTCGATGCGACCGAACGGGTGGCTTATGCCGCTAACCCGGCCTTCGACGCCGCGACGATGGAGGTGTGGGCGGCGCTGTTGAACGGCGGCGAACTGGTGGTGATCCCGGCGGAAACCGTGATGGATGCAGCGCGTTTGAGCGCCGCATTGACGCAACATCGCGTGACGACGTTGTTCCTGACGACCGCGTTGTTCAATCAGTATGTGTACAGCATGGGCGCGACGCTGGCTCAGCTGCGCTATCTGATCTGCGGCGGGGAAAAAGAGGAACCGCGCGCCTTCGAACGTCTGCTGCAGGAAGCGGGGCCGGTACAGGTGATCCACGCCTATGGCCCGACGGAGGCGACCACCTTCGCGACGACGGCGACGATCGTCGATGTGCAAGGCGCAACGCGCTTGCCGATTGGCAAACCGATCGGCAACACCTGCGCCTATGTGCTGGATGCGCGCGGCCGACCGGCGCCGCTGGGCGTTACCGGCGAACTGTATATCGGCGGTGTCGGCGTGGCGCTGGGGTACCTCAACCGGCCGGAACTGACCGCAGAGCGCTTCCTGAACGATCCGTTCAATCCGGGTGGGCGCATGTATCGCACCGGCGACCTGGTGCGCTATCGGGCGGACGGCAATCTCGAGTATCAGCGACGCAACGATCGTCAGGTGAAAATTCGCGGCTTCCGCATCGAGATGGGAGAGATCGAGGCGCGCCTGGCGGCGCACCCTGCGGTGAACGAAGCGGTGGTCGATGCCCACTGCGTCGGTGTGGATACGCGGTTGATCGCCTGGATCAGCGTGCGTGAGGACGTGGCGAGCGACGGGTTGGCCGGTGAATTGCGCCAGCACCTGGCGGCGCAGCTGCCGGACTATATGCTGCCTGCGGCCTTTGTCTGGCTGGCGGCGATGCCGCTGACGCCAAACGGCAAGATTGACCGGCGGGCTCTGCCGGCGCCGGAGATGGCCGCCGCCGCTGGCGAAGTCTACGAAGCGCCGCGCGGCGATACTGAAACGCTGTTGGCGCAGGTGTGGGCGGAGCTGCTGGGGCTGCCGCAGATTGGCAGGCACGACAACTTCTTCGAACTGGGCGGCCACTCGCTGTTGGCGGTACGCCAGGCGAGTCTGGCGCAGCAGTGGGGAATTGCACTGCAGGTACAGGCGATCTTTGATCACCCGGTGTTGGCGGATCTGGCGGCGCATGTCGAGCAGCGCATGGGCGAAAAACCGCTCAAGGCATTGCCGGCTCGCCGCAGCGGCCAGCGCCTGCCGGTCTTCTTCATGCCGACCGGTTATGGCGATCACTCCTATGTTTATGAGATAGCCAAAGAGATCGATGCGGAGTTCCCGATTTATGCCGTGCCGTGGCCAGCGATGACCGACGCGCCGCCGGCAACGATGGAGACGATGGCGGAGATCGTTGCCGGTGTCATCCGACAGACGCAAGCCAGCGGGCCTTACCACCTGTTCGGTTACTCTTCGGGCGGGATCTTGACCTACATGGTGGCGGAACGGCTGCAGGCGGAGGGGGAAGAGGTGGCGCTGGTGGGCCTGCTCGACACCATGCGGCCGCAGCAGGCTATGCGCGATGCGACGCAGCTGTTCCTCAGTTGGCTGGAGGTGGAACATCCGACGCTGGAGACTGCGCTGTTCGCTCGCCTGCAGTCACTGTCGGTGGAGGAGGCGCTGGCCGTGCTGCACGGCCAGGGCATCAGCACTTTCCTCGACGATCCGCTGAAGGAAGCCGCGTTATGGCACAAGCGTTATCACTATGCGACCCTGGTCGGCGCCAGCGTCATCCGGCCGCTCGGCCTTAATCTGCACCTGTTTAAAGCGGTGGAGGAGATGCCCGGCTTGCTGAACGACGATCTGGAAGCCTACTGGCAGCGCATCAAGCCGGCGGGTTACAACCGCCGTGACGGCTCGGCACTCGGCTGGGAGGGGCATTTGCCGGCGTCGGCGGTAACGGTTAATTTGGTCGATGGCGATCATGTCACCATGATGTCGGAAGCCGCGAACCGGCGCGGGTTAGGAAAGCGCATCAGCGCCGTGCTGAATGCGCTCATCCGGCACTGACCGCGTTATTTATATGTGAAGCCCTCGCAAGAGGGCTTTTTTTTGGTTCATCGCGCTTTACCCGTTGGCGGCGGCTTTGACGAGTTCCACCACCAGCGGTGAAAGCTCGCCGCGCAGCGCGGCGCGTTCCGACTGGAACAGCGTGGCGGCGTAAAAACGCCGGCCCGGCAGTTCGATGGCGCGCACGTCGCCTTCGGCATCGTGGCCGCTGATGATCAGCGGGAAGCGCTGCAGATCGGCGACGAAGTCCGGATTCACGCCGAAGTTGCAGTGGTAGCCTTCATGGGCGTTCAGGCTGCCGTAGGCCTGCGCGACGCGGGTGTCAGGCTGAAAAACGATGTCGCCGGTTTTTTCCACCAGTGAGCAGCTCAATGGGGCGATCACCAGCCGGCCACCGCTGTCGGTTTCCGCATGACCGGCGTCGTGCCAGCCCATCACATTGCGGGCGTATTCGACGATGGCGTATTGAAAACCGCCGCAGGAGCCGAGGAACGGCACGTCGTTTTCCCGCGCATGACGGATCGCCATAAAGGCGCCGTCGTCGTGACGATACGGGCTGCCCGGCACCACCCAGATGGCGTCGAAATCTTGCAGCGCGTCGGGGGAGGTCAGGGTTTCGGTCGGGAGCCACTGGGGCTGAACGTCGATGTCGAGGTGGGCGGCGGTGAGCTGGAGCGCCACGGGGATGGCCTGGTGGGCCACGGCTTGCGGGTTGTAATCACCGACCAGAGCAATGCGGACTTGAGCTTTCATCATTTCCTTTCCTGTGCGGGTAAAAAAGGAGATTACAGGAAAGCGGGAGCCCGAGCCGCAGATTTTTTAAACGCGGCGCACAAAAAAGCCCGGCGTTGGCCGGGCTGGAAATAAGGGGGTCAGTACAGCGAGGGCGCGCCAGCCGGTCGGGTTTTGAAACGGCGGTGCAGCCACATGTATTGCTCCGGCGCCCGCATGATCTCTTTCTCGATCACTTTGTTCATGTAAGCCGCGGCCGCCTGTTCATCGCTGAGCGGATAGTCTTCCAGAGCCGGTTGGATCAGCAGGTCGTAGCCGCGGCCGCCTTTGCGGCGGATCAGCACCACCGGCACCAGCGCCGGGTTGGCCATGCGTGCCAGCATGAAGGTGCCGCTGGTGGTGGCGGCCTTATCGACGGCGAACAGCGGCGCGAATACGCTGCCGCGCGGGCCGTAGTCCTGATCCGGTGCGAACCACACCGCCTCGCCGCGCTTGAGCGCATGCACCATGCCGCGCAAATCCTTGCGATCGATCATCGCCTTGTTGGAACGCATGCGGCCTTTGGTCTGCGCCCATTCCATCGCCTTGTTGTTATGCGGACGGTACATCGCCATCATCGGCTGACACAGGCCCATCGCTCGGCCGCCCAGCTCCAGCGACATAAAATGCACGCCGATCACCAGCACGCCGCGATCGTCGCGCTGCGCCATTTTGAGGTGGTTGATGCCGGAGACGTTGAACCAGCGCTTGACGCGTTTATCTGACCAGAACCAGGCCATGCCGGTTTCCAGCAGGCCCATGCCGAGGGATTCGAAATTGCCCACCACTTTGCGCTCGCGCTGCGCTTTGTCCATCTCGGGGAAGCACAGCTCGAGGTTGCGACGGGTGATGGTGACGCGGCGCTTGAGAAAACGCATCGAGGTGCGTCCCATCCACACCCCCAGACGGTAGAGCAGCGGATAGGGGAGCTGTACCAGCAGGAACAGCAGAGCGAGGCCGAACCAGGTTAGCCAGTAGCGCGGGTGCAGCAAGGCCAGTTGAAATGCTTTGGCTGATTTCATAGAAACTCGTTTTATACGTTAAAAGGGGCAGCAAGCTGTAACGCATAAAGGTTCCACTCGATAGCGATACGACTACTCAGACACCCGGGTACGGCCAGGGTTTAGTCGGAATTCCATAATTGACTAAACATTTACATTCGAAGGGCGGTTTGCGCTGCTATCAGGCTTCGGAGGGATAGCTGTTGGCCAGCGGAGGCGGCTCTAGGAATGCTTATGCTAACACAGGGTACGGGGTGTGGCGGAAGAGGGGCATGCGAATATTCTCATTCGCGTTGCCCCTGAGTTGAGGATTGGCGCGTTTTACAGGCTGGGAATGATAATCGCGGCGAAGATCGCGGCGATCACCAGCCATTTCAGCAGGTAGTAACCGCGGCGGTTGCGCGCTTTCAGGCGTTGGCCGGCATCGCGCACCGCGTTGACGTATTTGAAGATGCGGTTGATGCCGCCGGTGCGGTCCTGATCGTCGTTCGGCGAACTGGCCGCCGACATCAGCGTAGCGCCGACCCAGTGGTTGACTGCCTGCGCCCAGCGCCATTTCATTGGCCGCTCGACGTCGCAAAACAGAATGATGCGCGTCTGATCGGTGGCGTTCTGCGCCCAGTGCACGTAGGTCTCGTCGAAGATCACCGCCTCGCCGTCGCGCCAGCTGTGCTGCTCGCCGTCTACTTCGATGAAGCAGCGATCGTCGTTGGGCGTCATCAGCCCCAGGTGATAGCGCACCGAGCCGGCGTAAGGATCGCGGTGTTTACCCAGGTGGCTGCCGGGCGGCAGCTCGGCGAACATCGCCGCCTTGACCGACGGGATGCGGTTGAGCAGCTCGACGGTTTTTGGACACAGCGTCTGCGCCGAAGGATGACTGTCGCTGTACCATTTCAGATAGAAACGTTTCCAGCCGCGTTTGAAGAAGGTGTTGAAGCCGGCATCGTTATGTGACTGCGCCTTTTTGATGTGATCCTGCAGGCGCACCGCTTCTTCGCGGATCGTCTGCCAGTTGTCGGTCAGCGTCTGCAGCTCCGGGAAGCCTTTTTCGTCGAAATAGGGCTGTTTGGCGGGCAAACGGGAGAAACCGGTCATAAACATGTTGATCGGCCCCATAAACGTGGAGTGATCGAACAGCTGACGGGTAAGCTTTTGTTTCTCTTTGCCGCGGGAGTGTGCGTAGAGGAAGCTGATGATAAAAATGCCGATAATGATCGCGGCAACCATAGAATCCATCCCTGTTAGTGCATGTTAAAAATTCGTACAAATTATAGTTTTGTGACAGGAAAAATTTAACTTTTTCGTGCGCTTTCCCCGCTCATGCTGCTTAGTGGCATAAAAAATCAATAAAACTGTTTGTAATAAAATTTTATATCGATTTTTTTGGTTTTAGTCCTATTCTTAAATCGTTCAAGGGGCGTTTCATGCCATCTTGTTTCATGACGAATGGCACGTATCTGAGAAAAGAGGGACTTATGAAGAAATCAATCATTGCCTTGTCTGCACTGCTGCTCGCTTCCCCGGTGTTCGCTGCTGAAACCGCGACCGACACCGCCGCTCACGCCAGCAACGAGGTTGTCGCTGAGGCGCATAAAGGGGCGGATACCGCCAAAGAAAAGCTGCACCAGTCTCAGGACAAGGGTGAAGAGCTGAAGCTGAAAGCCAAGCACGCCGCCGAAGGCAAGAGCGATAGCGTTGGCAGTAAAGTGAGCGAAGGCTCGCAAAAAGCCTGGCACTCCACCAAACAGGGTACGGAGAAGGCTTGGGACAAGACCAAGCAAGGGGCGGAAAGCCTCAAAAACAAAGCGACCGAGTAAGGTCTCCGCTTTTTACCCCAAGGGCCGCGTTGCGGCCTTTTTTATTGCCTGCAAACCGGGCGTGCCCCAAAGAAAAAGGCGCTTATCAAATGAGATAAAGCGCCTTTTCAACACGTTAACTGACTAGTATCAGTTCATGCCGTATTTTTTCAGCTTCTTACGCAGCGTGCCGCGGTTGATGCCCATCATCAGGGCTGCGCGGGTTTGGTTGCCACGGGTGTATTGCATCACCATGTCCAACAGTGGCTGTTCAACTTCAGCCAGTACCAGCTCATACAGGTCATTTACGTCTTGACCGTTCAGTTGAGCAAAATAGTTCTTCAGTGCTTGTTTAACCGAGTCACGCAGAGGCTTTTGAGTCACCTGATCTTGTGAGTTAACGGTAGAAACGGTCAGTACGTCAGAATTTACGCGTTGTTCGAACATAGTTCTGTCAGCTCTTTTTTTACGCTAAGATTTTCGAAATATGCCTCCAACGCCTCCAGCTGTTCGCTGGCATCCTCTATGGCGTTGAATGTGCGCCGAAACTGGTCATTCGGAGCGTGTTCCTGGAGATACCAGGACACGTGCTTACGAGCAATCCGGAATCCCTTGCCTTGGCCATAGAAGCCGTGCAATTCCCGAATGTGCCCAATCAACAAGCGCTTCACCTCGCCAAGCGGCATCGGCGGCAGCAACTCCCCAGTGTCCAGATAATGCTGGATTTCCCGGAAGATCCAGGGTCTCCCCTGAGCAGCGCGGCCTATCATCAGGGCATCGGCCCCGGTGTAGTCGAGCACTGCTCTGGCTTTATGCGGGTCAGTAATATCCCCATTCGCGATAATCGGAATGGAAACACTCTGCTTAACTGCCCGAATGCTGTCGTATTCCGCGTTGCCGTTAAACAGACAGGCGCGGGTTCGGCCGTGAATCGTCAGGGCCTGAATACCACAGTCTTCGGCCAGTTGGGCAATCTCTACACAGTTACGGTGCTCTGGCGCCCAGCCGGTGCGAATCTTCAGCGTTACCGGCACATCCACCGCGTCGACCACCGCGTGGAGGATCCGTTTAACCAGATCCGGGTACTGCAACAAAGCGGACCCGGCAAGCTTCCGGTTCACTTTTTTGGCCGGGCATCCCATGTTGATGTCGATGATCTGCGCGCCGCTGGCCACGTTGATACGCGCGGCGGCGGCCATATCATCAGGATCGCATCCGGCAATTTGCACGGAGCGGATCCCAGGTTCATCGCTATGCACCATACGCAGACGCGACTTATCCGTCCGCCACACCTCCGGGTTGGAGGAGAGCATTTCGGATACAGCCATCCCAGCACCCATTGCATGACAGAGGGTTCTGAACGGGCGATCTGTAATACCGGCCATCGGGGCCGCAATCAGGCAATTAGTAAGCTGGTGGTGTCCAATGCGCATAGACAAAGAGTGACCATACTGTGTCCGCAAGGGCGCGTATATTACGCATTTTTGCGTCGAGATGAAAGGCCAAACTTTAACCAATTGGCCCGATATTAGGACGAAAAATACGCTACGCGGCGATTCATAAAAATATTATATATATTTTACAATAAGTTGACGAAAAGTGCTTATTTTGTGTGCGGCAAAATATTCGCCTTTGCGCAGGATATTATCTGCATTCGCCCGCTATTTTTGCCGGGATAGCCTGCCTGGAAGGCGCATTCTCAGGGCGATCCGTCGTTGAGCGGCGAAAAATTGCATAAAATTTTGTGCCGCCCGAGGGCCGATCGCCGGACAAAAAAATCCACCGGCGCAGGGCCGGTGGACGAGAGGGGCACTATACCGTGACGCTTACTTGCGGCGACCGGTAATGCGGCACCACTCTTCGCGCTCGGCGACCGGGTCGAGTGTGAACTTCTCTGCGTAGGCTTCCGCTACGCTGCTCGCCTGGCTGGCCAGCACGCCGGACAGCCCCAGATGGCCACCGGCCTTCGGCAGACAGCCGATCAGCGGCGCCAGCTCGCGCAGCGGGCCGGCGAGGATGTTGGCGACCACCACGTCCGCCAGCAGGTCGGCAGGCTGGTCTTTCGGCAGATACAGCTCCAGACGCTCTGAAACGCCGTTACGCTGCGCGTTGTCGCGGCTGGCCTGAATGGCCTGGGGATCGATGTCGATGCCGATAGCGCGCGCCGCACCCAGCTTCAGCGCGGCGATCGCCAGGATGCCGGAGCCGCAACCGAAGTCGATAACGGTTTTGCCGGCCAGATCGAGGCCGTCCAGCCACTGCAGGCACAGCGCGGTGGTCGGGTGGGTGCCGGTGCCAAACGCCAGGCCCGGATCGAGCATCACGTTGACCGCGTCAGGATCGGGCACGTCACGCCAGCTCGGGCAGATCCACAAGCGCTCGCCGAAGCGCATCGGGTGGAAGTTGTCCATCCACTCGCGCTCCCAGTCCTTGTCTTCCAGCTGTTCTATCTTGTGGCGGAAACCGGCGCCCAGCAGCGGGTGCTGTTCCAGCATCGCCACCACCTCGGCCATATCGGTTTCGGCGTCGTACAGGCCGATCACATCGGTATCGCCCCACAGCAGGGTTTCACCCGGCAAGGGTTCGAACACCGGATTGTCGTGGGTGTCCTGGAAGGTCACCGACACGGCGCCGCTTTCCACCAGCGCGTCGCTCAGGTCTTCCGCCTGGCTGCCGGTGGTGTTCAGTTTGAGTTGGATCCAAGGCATAGCAATTCTCTTCAAGAGGGTAATGATGACGCCGCCCGGCGCTTTTCGCCGACGACGTTACCGAGATAAAACGCCAACAGGCTGAGCAACAGCGAAGGCACGATAGGGTGCAGCCCCGCCGGTTGCAGGTTGAAGCTGGCCAATAGCGTATAGCATACCGCACCCGACACCATTGAGCTAAGCGCTCCCTGTGCATTGGCGCGTTCCCAATACAGGCCCAGCACCAGCGGCCACAGGAAGACCGCCTCCAGCCCGCCGAAAGCCAGCAGGTTGAGCCAGATGATCATCTCAGGCGGCCGCCAGGCCGCCAGCAGCACCAGCAGACCGAGGATCAGCGTGGTCAGGCTGGAGAAGCGCTTGATCAATCGCTCGTTGTGGATCTGCTGCGGCCGCACGCCCAGGTAGAGATCCTTGATGATGGTGGCGGAGGATTGCAGCAGTTGGGCATTGATGGTCGACATGATCGCCGCCATCGGCGCCGCCAAAAAGATCCCGGCGGCGTACGGCGGCAGCACGGTGATCATCAGCGTTGGGATCACCTGATCGGGGATCTTGAGATCGGGCAATACCGCGCGGCCGAGCGCGCCGGCCAAGTGCATGCCGAACATCAGCACCGCCACCACCACGGTGCCGAGCAGAATGCCGCGATGCACCGCCTTGCTGTCCTTGTAGGAGATGCAGCGCACGGCGGTGTGCGGCAGGCCGATCACCCCGAAGCACACCAGGATCCAGAATGACGCCATAAACGGCAGGCTGAGGATCTGATCGCCGCCCTGCGGCGACACCAGCGCCGGATCGATCTGCTGCAGTTTGCTTACTGCGCTGTCCAGTCCGCCGGCGGCATGGATCACCGCCACCAGCAGCAGCACGGTGCCAAGCAGCATCACCAGCCCCTGCATGGCGTCGTTCAACACGCTGGCGCGGAAGCCGCCGAAGGCGGTGTACAGCGCGATGCTGATGCCGAAGATCAGCAGGCCGGTGTCATAAGGAATGCCGGCGGCGGTCTCCAACAGGCGGGCGCCGCCGATGAACTGCACCGTCATGGCGCCGAGGAACGCCACCAGCAGGCTGAGGCTGGCCAGCCACACCAACAGGCGGCTTTGGTAGCGGCCATACAGCATGTCATTGAGGGTAATGGCGTTGTAGCGCCGCGCCAGGATGGCGAATTTCTTGCCCAGCACGCCGAGCGACAGCCACACCGCCGGCAGTTGGATCATCGCCAGCAGTACCCAGCCCAGGCCGTATTTGTAGGCGGCGCCGGGCCCGCCGATAAACGAACTGGCGCTGATGTAGGTGGCGGTCAAGGTCATCGCCAGCACAAAGCCGCCCATCGAGCGGTTGCCGAGGAAGTATTCGCTGAGGAAATTTCCGTTCTGACGGCGGCGATAGGCATACACCGACAGGCCGAACACCAGCAACAGGTAGGCGACCAGCGGCAGGATCACTTCAGTTTGCATCGCTGTCCTCCAGCGAAATGTCGCGGAACACCGTGCGCACCATCAGCCAGCACAGGCCGATGAACAGCAGCGGCACCAGCAGGCAGGCCATTTCGAACCAGTGCGGCAGGCCGGTGACGCCGATGGCGCTGTCCGGCAGGTAGGCCGCCAGCCCCCAGGCCAGCAGGTAGAGCAGCGTCAGCCCCAGCGCCCAGCGCGCTTCGCGGTGCGCCTGAATAAAGCGTTTGTCCATCCGTGTCTCCCATAGGTTTACGGTGATGGATTCATCAAAGGTAGGGAATTTTACGGCATGACGGCGTTTTGCCAAGCCGTTACTGGCGTCAGCGCCAAAGAAAAAGGCCGGTGATTAACCGGCCTTTCGTCAGACGATGCTGCGTGCCTGCTTAGGTTTCCTGCAGACCCAGCTTCTTCTCCAGATAGTGGATGTTGGTGCCACCGTGCTGGAAGTTTTCGTCGTTCATGATCTTCTGCTGCAGCTCAACGTTGGTTTTGATGCCGTCGATGATCAGTTCAGCCAGGGCGTTTTTCATGCGGGCAATCGCCACGTCACGGTTTTCGCCGTAGGTGATCAGTTTGCCGATCATGGAGTCATAGTACGGCGGTACGGTATAACCGGCGTAGATATGAGATTCCCAACGCACGCCGAAACCGCCTGGCGCGTGGAAGCGGGTGATCTTGCCCGGGCTCGGCAGGAAGGTGTTCGGATCTTCGGCGTTGATGCGGCATTCTACCGCATGGCCGTGGATCTTCACTTCTTCCTGTTTGATCGACAGCGGCTGACCGGCAGCGATGCGCAGCTGCTCTTTGATCAGATCCACGCCGGTGATCATTTCGGTAACCGGGTGCTCTACCTGAATACGGGTGTTCATTTCGATGAAATAGAACTCGCCGTTTTCATAAAGGAACTCGAAGGTGCCCGCACCGCGATAGCCGATTTCCACACAGGCTTTCGAGCAGCGCTCGCCGATGTAGCGGCGCATTTCGCTGGTGATGCCCGGCGCCGGCGCTTCTTCGACCACTTTCTGGTGGCGACGCTGCATGGAGCAGTCGCGCTCGGCCAGATAGATGGCGTTGCCCTGGCCGTCGGCCAATACCTGAATCTCGATGTGACGCGGATTCTCCAGGTATTTTTCCATGTACACCATGTCGTTGTTGAAAGCCGCTTTGGCTTCCGCTTTCGTCATGTTGATGGACTGCTCAAGGTCTTTGTCGCTGCGCACGACGCGCATGCCGCGGCCGCCGCCGCCGCCGGAGGCCTTGATGATCACCGGATAACCGATGCGCTTGGCGAAGGCACGGTTTTTATCCATGTCATCGGTCAGCGGGCCGTCGGAGCCCGGCACGCATGGCACGCCGGCTTTTTTCATGGCATTGATCGCGGAAACCTTGTCGCCCATCAGGCGGATGGTTTCGGCTTTCGGGCCGATGAAGATGAAACCGGAGCGTTCAACCTGCTCGGCGAAGTCGGCGTTCTCGGACAGGAAGCCGTAGCCCGGGTGGATCGCCACTGCGCCGGTGATTTCCGCCGCCGAGATGATGGCCGGGATGTTCAGATAGCTTTTTACCGATGGCGCAGGACCGATGCAGACGGTCTCGTCGGCCAGCAGAACGTGTTTCAGATCGCGGTCGGCCGCGGAGTGAACCGCAACGGTCTTGATGCCCAGTTCTTTACAGGCACGCAGGATGCGAAGCGCGATCTCGCCGCGGTTGGCGATAACAATTTTATCAAGCATGGGGGCGCCTCGTTATTCGATGACGACCAGCGGCTCGTCATATTCGACCGGCTGGCCGTTTTCCACCAGGATGGCTTTCACGACGCCGGACTTGTCCGCTTCGATCTGGTTCATCATTTTCATGGCTTCAACGATGCACAGGGTATCGCCGGCGTTCACTTTCTGGCCCACTTCCACGAAGGCTTTCGCGTCCGGGCTTGGGGTGCGGTAGAAGGTGCCTACCATTGGGGAACGAACGACGTGGCCACTCACGGCCGCCGGTGCTGCAGGGGTTTCTGCCGCAGGCGCGGTGGCAACGGCGTTAGCCAGGGCTGGCTGCTGCTGTGCCGGCATCGCGTAGGCCTGCTGCATGACGGGATAAGCCTGCGCCGGTGCGGCACGGCTGATGCGAACCGATTCTTCGCCTTCAGAGATTTCCAGTTCAGAAATGCCTGATTCTTCAACCAGTTCGATCAGTTTCTTGATTTTACGAATATCCATGAGTGTGATTCCGTACTCTTTTTGTGGAGCAATTAGTGGGTTTTCGACAGACGGTTAACCGCTGCCTGTAAAGCGAAAGCGTAGCCATCCGCGCCGAGGCCGCAAATCACGCCTACCGCTACGTCTGAGAGATAAGAGTGATGGCGGAAAGGTTCGCGGGCGTGCACGTTGGACAGGTGGATCTCGATGAACGGGATCTGCACCGCCAGCAACGCATCGCGCAGCGCCACGCTGGTATGCGTGAACGCCGCCGGATTTATCAGAATGAAATCGGTATTGCCGCGCGCCTGATGGATGCGATCGATCAGCTGATGCTCGGCGTTGGACTGCAGATGGCTCAGGGTAATATCCAATGCGGATGCCTGGTTTTCCAATCCGTTAACAATCTCTGTCAGCGTCGTGCTGCCGTACTTCTCCGGCTCACGCGTCCCCAGCAGATTGAGATTGGGGCCGTTCAGAAGCAAAATGTGAAACTTATCCGCCATTGTGCTGGTATCTCCGGCAATAAAACCATCATCGTAGAAAATAACCCGATGTTACCGATTTGTCACCTGTTAAGGGGCAAATTCACCCTGAGAACAGAAACAAGGTCGGGCATTATAACGATATCGTAGCAATTCGCAGCTAAATACTGGTCTTATCAGCGAAGATATTCAACCCCAAATCGACGAACTCGGGGAGCCGTGACAGGAATATGAGCGCTGGAACACAAAAAAAGTTCCCGCCGGCGGCGCGCGTTTTTCAGCGGCAATCCCACGCGCCGCCGCGCGATTCAACGCCACCAGGCGCGGAATTTCTTGTAACGCAGGCCTAACAGCGCCACCGCCAACAGCGCGTAAATGAACGGCTGGGGTGAAAACGTTTTGACCGACCACAGATAGTGGATGGGCGCGAGGATCGCCGCCAGATAGACGAAGTTGTGCAACGTTTGCCATTTGGCGCCCAGTTTGCGCATCGCCCACAGCGTTGAGGTGGCCGCCAGCGCCAGCAGGATCAGCCAGGTGAGGATGCCGAGCGTCAGATACGGGCGGTTCACCAGCTCACTGCCCAGCAGGCCGAGATTGCTCAGCCCCAGTTCCAGCGTGGAGTAGCTTATCAGGTGCAACGTGCCCCAGGCAAAGCACCACAGCCCGACCAGGCGGCGGCAGCGGATCAGCAGCGGCTGCCGGGCGTAGCGCGCCAGCGGGGCGATAGCCAGCGTGGCCAGCAGCAGTTTCAGCGTCATCCTGCCGGTAAAATGCTGAATGTCCTTGGACGGATCGGCGCTGAACCAGCCCTGATCCACCGCCAACACCAGCCAGAGAAAGGGCAAAAACGCCGCCAGATGCAGGGCGGCTTTCAGCCATTTGATATGAACAGGCGTCAGGCGCACTTAGAAATTCTCCCGCAGGTCCATGCCGTGATACAGCGACGCCACCTGATCGGCATAGCCGTTAAACAGCAGCGTCGGTTGGCGTTTGACGTCGAGTATGCCGCCGGCGCCGATGAAACGCTCGGTGGCCTGCGACCAGCGCGGATGATCGACGTGCGGATTCACGTTGGCGTAAAAACCGTACTCGTTCGGCGCAGATTGGTTCCAGGTGGTCGGCGGCTGATCGCGCACCAAACGGATATGCACGATCGACTTGATGCCTTTGAAGCCGTATTTCCACGGCGTAATCAACCGCAGCGGCGCGCCGTTTTGCGGCGGCAGGGTTTTGCCGTACACGCCGACGGTCAGCAGCGCCAGCGGATGCATCGCCTCGTCCAGCCGCAGCCCTTCGATGTAGGGATATTTCAGGCCGCCGCCGATAAAGCGATCTTTCTGGCCGGGCATCTGTTCCGGATCGTACAGCGTCTGGAAGGCCACGTAGCGCGCGCTGCCGTTCGGCTCGGCCAGCTTGAGAAGCTTGCCCAGCTCGAAACCGATCCATGGCACCACCATCGACCAGGCCTCGACGCAGCGCATGCGATAAATGCGCTGCTCCAGCGGGAAACGCTTCATCAGATCGTCGATATCCAGCGTTATCGGCTTCGCCACTTCGCCGTCGATGCGCACTTTCCAGCCTTCGGTCTTCAGCCCGCCGGCGTTGGCGGCCGGATCGGCCTTGTCGAGGCCGAACTCATAGAAGTTGTTGTAGCCGGTGACCTTGTCTTCCGGCGTCATCGCCAGCTGCGCCTGCCAGGCGGCCGGTTTGCTGAATTCCAGCGCTTTGCCCGGCGGCGCCTTGGGACGATCGTTGCCTTTGAACCACGACAGCAGGTCCGCCTGTGCGCCGGTAGGCAGCGCCAGCGTGGCGGCGGTGATGCCGAGCGCCTGCAGCACTTTGCGCCGCTGGTGGAATACGCTCTCTGGCGTGACGTCGGCCTCGGTCAATTTGGGGTGTTTGTTCATGCTGATGTTCTCCGCGACTGATGCCCGCCGCCCGCAAGCGGTTAACGGGGCTCCATGAAATAAGCATGGCGCTAAAGCCGGCCGGAAGCGAGGGGACGCGGGAAAATATGAAATTTCGCAGACGCCGGTGAGCCCCCCGTCGCCGGGGGGGAGTCCGTCAGCGGATTTTCACCAGAGTGCGGCCGGTGATTTGGTTGTTCAGCAGCGCGGCGGCGGTGGCCGGCGCCTGTTCGAGGGTGATTTCGTGCGTGGCCTGCTGATAGAAACTGTCCGGCAGAATGCCGGCCAGCCGTTCCCAGGCGGTTTGGCGGCGATGCAGCGGCGTATGCACCGAATCCACCCCTTGCAGGCGCACATTGCGCAGAATGAACGGCATCACGGTGGTCGGCAACTGATAGCCGCCGGCCAGGCCGCAGGCGGCGACGGTGCCGTTATAGTTCATCTGCGCCAGCACCCGGGCCAGCAGTTTGTCGCCGACGGTGTCCACCGCGCCGGCCCACAGCTGTTTCTCCAGCGGACGCGGCGTGTCGATATAGCCATCGCGCGACATCACCTCTTTGGCGCCGAGCGCTTTCAGGTAGTCGGTATTGCTGTCGCGGCCGCTGATGGCGGTCACCCGGTACCCCAGCGCCGCCAGCAGGGCGATGGCGGTGCTGCCCACGCCGCCGCTGGCGCCGGTAACCAGGATATCGCCGTCGTCCGGGTGTACCCCGCCTTCTTCCAGCGCCATCACGCACAGCATGGCGGTAAAGCCGGCGGTGCCGATGATCATCGCCTTGCGCTCATCCAGGCCGTTCGGCAGCGGCACCAGCCACTCGCCGGAGACGCGAGCCTGCTCGGCCAGGCCGCCCCAGTGGTGTTCACCCACGCCCCAGCCGGTGAGCACCACGCTTTGCCCCTCTTTAAAGCGAGCGTCACCGCTGTGGCGCACGATGCCGGCGAAGTCGATGCCCGGCACCATTGGGAAATGACGCACGATCTTGCCTTTCCCGGTGATCGCCAGCGCATCCTTGTAGTTCAGGCTGGACCAGTTGATGTCGACGGTAACATCGCCTTCCGGCAACCGATCGCTGCCGATATCTTTGATATGAGCCAGAGTTTGGTCGTCTTGTTGTTCCAATAACAGTGCACGCATGTCACTCTTCCTCTCGTTTACACTTTTCTATCAATGGCTGAATCACATTTATTTGACTATATGCATAATAAGCGGCCCAAGTCCTGATAAAGGACAAAAACGGCGCTTGCAGGTTTAATTCCTCAGCAAGGCTTGTTAGGGTTGGACGGCCCCTTTTAGCTAAAGGGTGAACACTCACTTAACCATAGCGGACAAGGCACAGGGATGCGATTTACCACCAAACTCTCTGCATTGATCACTCTGTTGGTCGCGCTGGCGATGTTTTTGATGCTGATGGGATGCTCATACAGCTTCTTTTACGTTACCCAGGATCGCCAGGAGCGTCGCTTTGATTCGCTGGTCACGTCTCTCGATCAAGCCATGTTGCGCGAGTCGCCGCGCGATCAGGAGAAATGGTTGCCGATTGTCATGCGCCCGCTCGGCATTGTGTCGATCCGCGTAGAGGCCGGCGCCAGCAAGCTCCTCGACTATAAATTGCCGACGGCGAAAAAAGAGCCCTGGGATGCGCTGAACGGCTATCGTCAGGTCTCGCGCCCGCTGTTGCAGCACCCGGGCAGTATGCTGCAAATCACCTACCTCGATCCCTTCGCCAGCGATGTGCGCACGTTGCAATCCACGGCCGCCGTCACGCTGTCGATCGTCGTTATGGTGGTGATTTTGCTGTTCAGCCTGCGCTGGCTGCGTGAACAGGCCGACGGCGAGGATCGTCTGGAGCGCCGCGCGCGGCGCATTCTGAACGGCGAGCGCGAAAACGTCATGCAGGGCGACGTGCGCGAATGGCCGGCCAACGTCAGCGGGGCGCTCGACCGCCTGCTGGCCGATCTGGCGGAAGCCCGGGAGGAGCGCAGCCGGGTCGATACGCTGATCCGCGCCTTCGCGGCGCAGGACGCCAAAACCGGGCTGAACAATCGCCTGTTCTTCGATAACCAATTGACCACTCAGCTGGAAGAGGAAGGCTCGCACGGCATCGTGATGATGGTGCGGCTGCCCGATTTCGAGACCCTGCGCGACACGCACGGCAGCGTGGCGGTGCAGGAGCTGATGTATTCGCTGGTCAATCTGCTGTCTACCTTCGTGATGCGCTATCCGTCGGCGCTGCTGGCGCGCTATTTTCACAGCGATTTTACCGTCTTGCTGCCGCATCGCACGCTGAAGGAGGCCGACGGCATCGCCTCACAGCTGGTCAACGCCATCGATGCCTTGCCTTCCACGGCGATGATCGACCGTGAGGCCTTCCTGCACATCGGCATCGTGGCGTACCGCAGCGGCCAGACCACGGAGCAGGTGATCGATTACGCGGAGCAGGCGACGCGGCACGCCACGCTGCAGGGCGAAAACGGCTGGTACGTGTACGACAGCCAGGTGCCGGAAAAGGGGCGCGGCAGCGTCAAGTGGCGCACGCTGCTGGAACAGGTGCTGGCGCGCGGCGGCCCGCGGCTGTATCAGAAACCGGCGGTGACCGTGGAAGGCGAGGTGCACCACCGTGAGATCATGAGCCGAATTTATGACGGCGCCCAGGAATTGCTGCCGGCGGAATATATGCCGCTGGTGGAGCAATTGGGGTTGGCGGAGAGTTACGATCGCCAACAGGTGAGCCGCATCATCCCGTTGCTGGCGCAGTGGCCTGAAGAAACGCTGGCGTTCCCGCTGTGCGTGGACTCGATTTTGCAGCGCTCTTTCCAACGCTGGCTGCGCGATACGCTGTTGCAGTGCGAAAAAAGTCAGCGTCGACGAATTCTGATTGAACTTGCGGAGGCAGATGTGTGTCAACATATCGACCGTTTGCGTCCGGTGCTGAGGTTGCTGTCAGGGCTGGGTTGCCGCCTGGCGGTGTCCAAAGCGGGGTTAACCGTGGTCAGCACGTCCTATATCAAGTCGTTGCAGGTGGAGATCGTCAAGCTCCACCCGGGGTTGGTGCGGAGTATCGATAAGCGGGACGAAAATCAGCTGTTCGTGCAGAGCCTGACCGGCGCCTGCGCGGGCACGCGCGCTCAGGTGTTCGCTGCCAGCGTACGTACGCGCAACGAATGGCAGACGCTGAAAGAGCGTGGGATCCATGGCGGGCAGGGCGACTTTTTCGCGTCGCCGGAACCGATCGACGTGGGGCGTAAAAAATATTCACGTCGTTATCGTGTTTAAGCTGATTGACGGACAAAAATTGACGTAGAATGAGGACCGGATCCATCTGGGCCTCGTTACCGTCTTTTTGGAGTTTTTTCCAAACTGCCTGCGACAACAACGCCTATTTGAGATAGGCTCTTGTCTGCCTTTATCTGGTTGACGTTGGTAGGTGCTTACCACCGGCGGCAATCAGGGAATATGTTAGATTTTATGAGCTGTGTTACGCCGTTTCGTGCGTTGACAGGGTGGTAAACTGAGCCTTTGTTCAGGGAATTCAGGCCTCATCCAATTTCCGTGCATTCGAGCAGAAACAATACAGACTATTTTTCACCGAAGTAGAACGTTTTTGCGCCTTGTCGCTGCTTCGTGTGGTTGGTAAAGTAGGCGGATTTTATTTTCCGCCCCCAGCTTGCAGGATTATCCTTTCGTTATGTTTAAGAAATTTCGTGGCATGTTTTCCAACGACTTGTCCATCGACTTGGGTACCGCCAATACCCTGATTTATGTTAAAGGGCAAGGCATCGTACTGAATGAACCTTCGGTGGTTGCCATTCGCCAGGATCGTGCCGGCTCCCCAAAGAGCGTAGCGGCCGTCGGTCATGACGCCAAACAGATGCTGGGCCGCACCCCCGGCAACATCGCGGCTATTCGCCCGATGAAAGACGGCGTGATCGCCGACTTCTTCGTGACCGAAAAAATGCTGCAGCACTTTATCAAACAGGTTCACAGCAACAGCTTTATGCGCCCAAGCCCGCGCGTGCTGGTCTGTGTGCCGGTCGGCGCAACCCAGGTTGAACGCCGCGCTATCCGCGAGTCCGCCCAAGGGGCCGGCGCGCGTGAAGTGTTCCTGATTGAAGAGCCGATGGCGGCGGCGATCGGTGCAGGTTTGCCGGTTTCCGAAGCGACCGGCTCCATGGTGGTGGATATCGGTGGCGGTACCACTGAAGTGGCGGTGATCTCGCTGAACGGCGTGGTGTACTCCTCTTCCGTGCGCATCGGCGGTGACCGTTTCGATGAAGCCATCATCAATTATGTGCGCCGCAACTATGGCTCGCTGATCGGCGAAGCCACCGCAGAGCGCATCAAGCACGAAATCGGTTCTGCCTATCCGGGCGACGAAGTGCGCGAAATCGAAGTGCGCGGCCGTAACCTGGCTGAAGGCGTACCGCGCGGCTTTACCCTGAACTCCAATGAAATCCTCGAAGCCCTGCAAGAGCCGCTGACCGGCATCGTCAGCGCGGTGATGGTTGCGCTGGAGCAGTGCCCGCCAGAATTGGCCTCCGACATTTCCGAACGCGGCATGGTCTTGACCGGCGGCGGCGCGTTGCTGCGCAACCTCGATCGCCTGCTGATGGAAGAAACCGGCATCCCGGTCGTGGTGGCGGAAGATCCGCTGACCTGCGTGGCGCGCGGCGGCGGCAAGGCGTTGGAAATGATCGACATGCACGGCGGCGATTTGTTCAGCGAAGAATAGTCAGCCCCTGGAAGGAGGAATCGTATCGGATGAATGCGCACAGCGAAAATCGGGTACGGTTCCTCTTTCTGTTGTCGAGGAACTCGCATAATTTATGAAGCCGATTTTTAGCAGGGGGCCTTCCCTGCAACTGCGACTTTTTTTGGCGGTGATCGCGGCCATTGGCCTGATCGTTGCCGACAGCCGGCTCGGCACGTTCGTGAAGATACGTAACTACATGGACACCGCAGTCAGCCCTTTCTATTTTCTGGCCAACGGGCCGCGTAAAGTTTTGGACAGCGTGTCGGAAACGCTGGCCACCCGCCAACAGCTGGAGCTGGAAAACCGAGCTCTGCGGCAGGAACTGCTGCTGAAAAACAGCGATATTCTTCTTCTTGGCCAATTCAAGCAGGAAAACGCCCGCTTGCGCGAGCTGCTGGGTTCCCCGCTGCGCCAGGACGAACACAAGATGGTCACCCAGGTGATCTCCACCGGTTCCGATCCGTACAGCGACCAAGTCGTTATCGACAAAGGGTCGGACAACGGCGTCTATGAAGGCCAGCCGGTGATCAGTGACAAGGGCGTAGTTGGCCAGGTCGTGGCGGTGGCGAAGGTGACCAGCCGCGTGCTGCTGATCTGCGATGCCTCGCACGCGTTGCCGATTCAGGTGCTGCGCAACGATATTCGGGTGATCGCCGCAGGCAGCGGCTGCGCCGACGATCTGCAGCTGGAACACCTGCCGAACAATACCGATATCCGCGTTGGCGACGTGCTGGTGACCTCCGGCCTCGGCGGCCGTTTCCCGGAAGGGTATCCGGTGGCGGTAGTCTCTTCGGTCAAGGTCGACAATCAACGCGCTTACACCGTGATTCAGGCGCGGCCGACCGCCGGTCTGCAGCGCTTGCGCTACCTGCTGCTGCTGTGGGGCGCCGATCGCAACGGCGACATGCCGTTGCCGCCGGACGAAGTTCACCGCGTGGCCAATGAGCGCCTGATGCAGATGATGCCGCAGGTGCTGCCGCCTGCCGGTTCGGTCGGGCCGCAGCTGCCGGCGCCGGCCACCGGCGTGGCGCCGCAAACCGTCGCTCCGGCGTCTGCCCAGCCTCCAGCCCAGCCTGCCGCGGCGGGAGTGGTGCAATGAACAGTTACCGCAGCCACGGGCGCTGGATCATCTGGCTGTCGTTCCTGGTGGCGTTGGTGCTGCAAATCATGCCGTGGCCGGAACAGATCTACATGTTCCGGCCTTCGTGGCTGGTGCTGATCCTCATTTACTGGGTGATGGCCTTGCCGCACCGCGTCAACGTCGGCACCGGTTTCGTGCTGGGGCTGATCATGGATCTGATCCTCGGCTCCACGCTGGGCGTGCGCGCGCTGGCGCTGGGCATCATCGCCTACCTGGTGGCGTTCAAATTCCAACTGTTCCGCAATATGGCGCTGTGGCAACAGGCGCTGATCGTCGTGCTGCTGTCGCTGTCGATGGACGTGGTGGTGTTCTGGGCTGAGTTTTTAGTGATCAACGTCTCTTTCCGCCCAGAGGTGTTCTGGAGTAGTGTGGTAAACGGCATTTTGTGGCCGTGGTTATTCCTGTTGATGCGCAAAATCCGCCGTCAGTTCGCCGTACAGTAAGGGTATCTCAATGACTTCGCTTTATCTGGCCTCCGGCTCCCCACGTCGACGTGAACTGCTGACCCTGCTGGGCGTATCGTTCGACATCCTGTTGACGCATACCGAAGAGCAGCGCCGGGAAGGCGAAGCCGCAGAAGCCTATGTGCGCCGCCTGGCGCAGGACAAGGCCAAAGCGGGCGTGGCGCTGGCGCAGGAAGATCGGCCGGTGCTGGGCGCCGACACCATCGTGGTGCTCAACGGCCGGGTGCTGGAGAAGCCGCGCGACGAAGCCCATGCGGCACAGATGCTGGCGGCCCTGTCGGGCAAACAGCATCAGGTGATGACGGCGGTGGCGATCGCCGATCGCCAAGACGTGCGTTGCCAGCTGGTGGTGACCGACGTGACGTTCCGCAGCCTGTCGCAACAGGATATCCGCGACTATATTGCTACGGGCGAACCGATGGATAAAGCGGGCGCCTACGGCATTCAAGGAAAGGGTGGTTGTTTCGTCAGAACGATAACCGGGAGTTATCACGCGGTGGTCGGTCTGCCACTGGTCGAAACACATGAGCTGCTCAGTAATTTTGTCGCATTACGTGATGTAAGAACCGGTTGATGGGCGCTGCCATTATCGACCGGCTCTGAGGAGAAGGCATGACAGCTGAGCTACTGGTTAATATCACACCGTCTGAAACGCGGGTCGCCTATATCGATGGCGGCATTCTGCAAGAGATTCATATCGAACGCGAATCAAAACGCGGCATCGTCGGCAATATCTATAAAGGGCGCGTCAGCCGCGTCCTGCCGGGGATGCAGGCGGCGTTCGTCGACATCGGCCTGGACAAGGCCGCCTTCCTGCACGCCTCCGACATCATGCCGCATACCGAATGCGTCGCCGGCGACGAGCGGAAAAACTTCCACGTGCGCGACATCGCCGAGCTGGTGCGCCAGGGGCAAGACCTGATGGTGCAGGTGGTGAAAGATCCGCTCGGCACCAAGGGCGCGCGTCTGACTACCGACATTACGCTGCCTTCGCGCTATCTGGTCTTCATGCCGGGCGCGGCGCACGTCGGCGTGTCGCAGCGCATTGAAAGCGAAGCCGAGCGCGAACGCCTGAAGTCCATCGTTGCGCCGCACTGCGACGAGCTAGGCGGTTTTATCATCCGCACCGCGGCGGAGGGCATCGGCGAGGAGGAGCTGGCGCAGGACGCGGCGTTCCTCAAACGCCTGTGGACCAAGGTGATGGAGCGCAAGAAGCGCAACCAGACCAAATACAAGCTGTACGGCGAGCTGGCGCTGGCGCAGCGCATCCTGCGCGACTTCGCCGGCGCGGCGCTGGATCGCATTCGCGTCGATTCGCGGTTGACGCACGATCTGCTGGTGGAGTTTACCGGCGAGTATATCCCGGACATCACCCGCAAGCTGGAGCTGTACACCGGCAGCCAACCGATTTTCGATCTGTACGATGTGGAAAACGAGATCCAGCGCGCGCTGGAGCGCAAGGTGGAGCTGAAGTCCGGCGGCTATCTGATCATCGATCAGACCGAGGCGATGACCACCGTCGACATCAACACCGGCGCCTTCGTCGGCCACCGCAACCTCGATGAAACCATCTTCAATACCAACATCGAGGCGACGCAGGCCATTGCCCGCCAGCTGCGGCTGCGCAACCTGGGCGGCATCATCATTATCGACTTCATCGATATGAACAACGAAGAGCATCGCCGCCGGGTTCTGCACTCGCTGGAGCAGGCGTTGAGTAAAGATCGGGTAAAAACCACGATCAACGGCTTCTCTCAGCTAGGCTTAGTTGAAATGACGCGTAAACGAACGCGTGAAAGCATTGAACATGTGCTCTGTCACGATTGTCCTACTTGCAATGGGCGCGGCACCGTGAAAACGGTGGAAACCGTGTGCTACGAGATCCTGCGCGAAATTGTGCGTGTGCATCACGCCTACGATTCCGATCGCTTCCTGGTGTACGCCTCCGCGGCGGTCGGCGAAGCGCTGAAGAGCGAAGAGTCGCACGCGCTGGCCGAAGTGGAGATCTTCGTCGGCAAACAGGTGAAGGTGCAGATCGAACCGTTGTACAGCCAGGAGCAGTTCGACGTCGTCATGATGTAGCCCGCCCGACATCGGTAGGGGCCCGGCACGCCGGGCCCGTCAGTGCATAGATATTCCCGTTGCCAGGCAGCGGAGCAAGGAGAACTGCGTGAGGCGACTGCCTGGGATTCTGTTAGCAACAGGCGCCACCCTAATTGTGATTGTGGCGCTGCTGATCAGCGGGCTGCGCCTGATGCTGCCGAAGCTGAACGACTACCGCCCCCAACTGCTGGCGCAGGTGGAGAAGCTGTCCGGCGTGCCCGTGCGGATGGATTTCGTGCAGGGCAGTTGGGAAACGTTCGGCCCGCAGCTTGAAATGCGCAACCTGAGCGCTACGCTGCCCAAAAGCGATGTGCATATCGAGCGCGTGACGCTGGCGTTGGACGTGTGGCAGTCGCTGCTGCACTGGCGCTGGCAGTTCCGCGATCTGACCTTCTACCAATTCCGCCTCGATTTGAACGCCACGCTGGGCGGCGACCAGCAGGGCGAAGGCCTTGAGCCGGGCAGGATCAGCGATCTGATGCTGCGCCAGCTCGATCACTTCGATTTGCGCGACAGCCGTATCTCGTTCCTGACGCCCGCCGGCGCGCGCGCCGAATTTGACATTCCCCAGCTGACCTGGCTCAACGGCCGCGATCGTCACCGCGCCGAGGGGCAGATCAGCCTGTCGACGCTGAACGGCCAACACGGCGTGGTGCAGCTGCGCATGGACCTGCGCGATAATCAGGGCCTGCTGGATACCGGCACGGTCTACCTGCAGGCCGATAACATCGATATGAAACCCTGGTTTACCCGCTGGCTGCGCGCCAACACCGGGCTGGAAAGCGCAGACTTCAGCCTGGCGGCTTGGCTGCAGGTGCAGAACGGCCAGATCGCCGGCGGCAATGCGTTGCTCAAGCAGGGGGCGGCCAACTGGGACACCGGCGCCGCGCAGCACCGGCTGGACGTGGATAATCTGGCGCTGTCGCTGCGCCGCCAGGGCACCGGTTGGCAGCTCGACGTGCCGCAACTGCGGTTGAGCACCGACGGCCAGGCCTGGCCGCAGGGCGGGCTTTCCGCGCTGTGGCTGCCGGAAAACACCGAATTCATGGGGCCGGCGCAGAATGAAGAACTGCGTGTGCGCGCGACTGATATTCAGCTGGAGCGTCTGTCGGCGCTGTTGCCGACCTTCTCGTTCCTCAGCCCGGACGTGCTCGACCGCTGGAACGATCTGCAGCCGCAGGGGCAATTGGAAGCGCTGGCGCTGGACATTCCGCTCAAGCAGCCGGAAAAGAGCCGTTTCCAGGCGCTGTGGCGCGATGTCAGCTGGCAGCGTTGGGAACTGTTGCCGGGCGTTAACCACTTCTCCGGGGCGTTGAGCGGCGGGGTGGAGAACGGCCGCCTGACGCTGGGGCTCACCGACAGCATTCTGCCTTACGGCGACATGTTCCGCGCGCCGCTTGAAATCAGCCGCGCGCGTGGCGCGCTGACCTGGCGTTACAACGATCAGGGCTGGGAACTGGCGAGCCAGGGGCTGGACGTCAAGGCGAAGTCGCTGTGGGCCAACGGCGATTTCCGTTATCAGCAGCCGGCCAAGGGCGATCCGTGGCTGAACATCCTGGCGGGCATCCGCCTGTATGACGGCGCCGACGCCTGGCGCTATTTCCCGGAACCGTTGATGGGCAAGCATCTGGTGGACTACCTGAGCGGCGCCATTCAGGGCGGCCAGGTGGATAACGCCACGCTGATTTATTCCGGCGATCCGCAGCACTTCCCGTATCGCAAAAACGAAGGACAGTTCGAAGTCTTCGTACCGCTGCGCCATGCCACCTTCCAGTTCCAACCGGGCTGGCCGGCGTTGACCGATTTGGCGATAGATCTCGATTTCGCCAACGAGGGGCTGTGGATGCATGCGCCGCAAACCCGGTTGGGCAAGGTGGCGGGTAAAAATATCAGCGCGGTGATCCCGGATTACCTGAAAGAGCGATTGCTGATCGACGCCGAAGTCGCAGGTGCGGGCAGCGATGTGCATGACTACTTTATGCAGACGCCGTTGCACGATTCGCTGGGGGCGGCGCTGGAGCAGCTGCAAATTGGCGGCGATGTCAGTGGGCGCTTACATCTGGATATCCCGCTGGACGGCGAGCAGGTCAAAGCCACCGGTGAAGTGGCGCTGAACAATAATTCGTTGCTGATAAAACCGCTGGAAAGCGAGCTGCAGAAGCTCAGCGGCAAATTCCGTTTCAACAACGGCAATCTGGAGAGCGACACCCTGTCGGCCAACTGGTTCGGGCAACCGGTGGCGGTCAACTTCACTACGCAGGAAGGCGAGCGTGACTACAAGGTCAACGTTGGTCTGAAAGGAGACTGGCAGCCGGGCAAGTTCCCCGGCCTGCCGAAAGAGGCCGCCGATGCGCTCAGCGGCAGCGCGCCCTGGCAGAGCCAGGTGGCCATCACGCTGCCGCACCAAGGTTCGGCCAGCTACGATATCGGTCTCGACGCGGATTTGAAGAAAGTGAGCAGTCACTTACCTTCGCCGCTGGACAAGGCGCTGGGAGAGGCGCTGCCGGTGAACGTCAAGGTCAAAGGCGGTTTGAACGGCTTCATGTTGACCGGTAGCGCGGGCAAACAGAACCGTTTCAACAGTGAATGGAACTTCGATAAAAAACAGGTGAATCTGGCGCGCGCTGCCTGGCAAACCAACGGGGGCGGCACGCCGCCGCTGCCGGCCGGCAAGTCGATGACGCTGAATCTGCCGGCGTTGGACGGTGAGCAGTGGCTGGCGCTGCTCGCGCCGGCGCTGAAACAGGGCGGCGGCAGCGGCCAGGTGGGCGGTTTCAGCTTCCCCACCACCGTGGCGCTGACCACGCCGCAGTTGCTGTTAGGCGGCCAGGCCTGGCATAAGCTGACGCTGTCGGCCGAGAAACAGCTTGGCGCTACCCTCGTGAGCGCCAAGAGCGACGAAGTGGACGGCAGCCTGCGGGTGGCCGATCGCGGGCCGTGGCGCGCCGATATCAATTATCTGTATTACAACCCGCAGTTCGCAGAGACGAAAAGCGCGGCGGGTACGCCGCCGCCGCCGGAGAAAATCAGCTTCCGCGACTGGCCTTCGCTGATGTTGCGCTGCAAGTCGTGCTGGGTACTGGGGCAGAACCTCGGCAAGGTCGAGGCGGATCTGACTAATCGGGGCGATACTCTGACGCTGGATCACGGCCTGGTCGATACCGGCCAAGGGCGCATGACCGCCACCGGCCTGTGGAAACAAAACGCGCAAGAAGAGCGCAGCTCGCTGAAAGGCAAGCTGCTCGGCGGCAAGATTGATGAAACCGCAGCCTTCTTCGGCATCACCATTCCGCTCAAGGGAGCGCCTTACGACGTGGATTTCGATCTGTACTGGCATGGCACGCCGTGGCAGCCGCGGGTCGATACGCTGAGCGGCGCGTTGCAGGTCAAAATGGGCAAGGGCGAGATCGACAGCATGGGCGGCGGCCGCGCCGGTCAGCTGCTGCGGCTGGTCAGCTTCGACGCTTTGCTGCGCAAGCTGCAGTTCGACTTCAGCGATACCTTCGGCAAAGGCTTCTACTTTGATTCCATCCGCAGTACCGCCTGGCTGAAAGATGGCATAATGCATACTGATAATCTATTGATCGATGGCTTGGCGGCGGATATTGCTATGAGCGGCCAGATCGATTTGGCGCGCCGCCGCATCGATATGGAAGCGGTGGTGGCGCCGGCGATTTCAGCGACCGTCGGCGTGGCCACGGCGTTTGTCGTTAACCCGATCGTCGGCGCGGCGGTGTTCGCCGCCTCGCAGGTGCTGGGGCCGCTGTGGAGCAAGATTTCGCTGATTCGCTACCATATCGGCGGCGATCTCGACCAGCCGAAGATCAATGAGGTACAGCGTAAGTCAAAGGAGGATAAGGCGTCATGAGGAATGCTAACGTTGCGTTGTTGCAGTTGTGCAGTGGCGATCAGGTGCGCGATAACCTGGCCCAGATTGAACAGCAGATTAAGCAGCTCAATGCCGGGGTAAAACTGGTCATGACGCCGGAGAACGCGCTGCTGTTCGCCAACTCCGCAGCCTACCGCCAACAGGCGGAAAAACAGGGCGATGGCCCGCTGCAGAATGCGGTGCGCGAACTGGCGCGCCGCTATGGCGTGTGGTTGCTGGTGGGCTCGATGCCGCTCGTCAGCCGTGAGAACCCGGAGCTTATCACCACCAGCAGCCTGTTGTTCGACGAGCAGGGCGAGATCCGCGCCCGCTACGACAAGCTGCACATGTTCGATGTGGACATCAACGACGCGCACGGCCATTACCGCGAGTCGGATACCTACCAGCATGGGCAGCACCTGACGGTGGTGGATACGCCGGTCGGGCGTTTGGGCATGACCATATGCTACGATCTGCGCTTCCCCGCGCTGTTCCAGGCGCTGCGGGCGCAGGGCGCCGAACTGATTTCGGTGCCGGCGGCCTTTACGCGGGTAACCGGCGAGGCGCATTGGGAAATCCTGCTGCGCGCCCGAGCGATCGAGAACCAGTGCATGATCCTGGCGCCGGCGCAGGTGGGGCGCCACGGGCCGACCCGTCGCACCTGGGGCCACACGCTGGCCGTCGACGGCTGGGGCAAGGTACTTGCCGAGAACCCGGACGCCGTGGCGGCACTGAAGGTGCGCGTGGACGCCGCAAGCCTGAAAAATATTCGTGCGCAGATGCCGGTGCTGCAGCACAACCGATTCCAGACGTCGCTGACGGCGCCGTCTGACAAGTTATCCTCCAATCAAGAGTGAAACCATTATGAGTCTGACGTTTGTCAGTGAGCAGTTACTCGCTACCAACAAGCTGAGTCATCAAGACCTGTACTCGGTACTGGGTCAACTGGCAGAACGCCGTATCGACTACGCCGATCTCTATTTTCAGTCCAGCTATCACGAAGCCTGGGTGATCGAGGACGGCATCATCAAGGATGGCTCTTACAATATTGACCAGGGCGTCGGCGTGCGCGCCGTCAGCGGTGAGAAGACCGGGTTCGCCTATGCCGATCAGATCACTCTGAATGCGCTGCAGCAGAGTGCCCAGGCGGCGCGCAGCATCGTGCGCGAGCAGGGCGACGGGCGGGCGCATACCCTGGGCGAAATCGGTTATCGAGCGCTGTACCCGCTGCTCGATCCGCTGCAAAGCCTGCCACGCGAAGAGAAAATCGCCCTGTTGCACCGCGTCGACAAGGTGGCGCGCGCCGCCGATGCGCGGGTGCAGGAAGTGAACGCCAGCATCACCGGCGTTTACGAGCAGGTGTTGGTGGCCGCCACCGACGGCACGCTGGCGGCGGACGTTCGCCCGCTGGTGCGCCTTTCCGTCAGCGTGCTGGTGGAGCAGGACGGCAAGCGTGAGCGCGGCTCCAGCGGCGGCGGCGGCCGTTTCGGCTATGACTACTTCCTGGAAACCGTCGACGGCGACGTGCGCGCCGATGCCTACGCCAAAGAAGCGGTGCGCATGGCGCTGGTCAACCTCGGCGCGGTAGCGGCGCCGGCCGGCAATATGCCGGTGGTGTTGGGCGCCGGCTGGCCGGGCGTGCTGCTGCACGAAGCGGTGGGCCATGGCCTGGAAGGCGACTTCAACCGGCGCGGCACCTCGGTGTTCAGCGGCCATATGGGCGAGCTGGTGGCGTCTGAGCTGTGTACCGTGGTGGACGACGGCACCCTGCAAGGGCGCCGCGGTTCGCTGGCGATCGACGACGAAGGCGTGCCGGGCCAGTACAACGTGCTGATCGAAAACGGCGTGCTGAAAGGCTACATGCAGGACAAGCTCAACTCGCGCCTGATGGGCGTCGCGCCGACCGGCAACGGCCGCCGCGAGTCCTACGCGCATCTGCCGATGCCGCGCATGACCAATACCTACATGCTGGCGGGTAAATCGACGCCGGAAGAGATCATCGCCAGCGTTGAGTACGGCCTGTACGCGCCGAACTTTGGCGGCGGCCAGGTGGATATCACCTCCGGCAAGTTCGTGTTCTCCACCACCGAAGCCTATCTGATCGAGAAGGGCCGCATCACTAAACCGGTGAAGGGGGCGACGCTGATCGGCTCCGGCATCGAGGCGATGCAGCAGATCTCGATGGTCGGCAACGATCTGGCGCTCGATAAAGGCGTGGGCGTGTGCGGCAAAGAAGGCCAGAGCGTGCCGGTGGGCGTCGGCCAACCGACGCTGAAACTGGACACGCTCACCGTCGGCGGCACGGCGTAATTTTTTCCTCCAGGGGCCACGCGTTGGCCCCTCAATCATGCTCCATTTTGCGGCCTTTCTCGCATTCGTAACGCTAAGCGCGGCAGGACGCCGTAGCCTGCACGATATAATGGAATAAAATTGACGTGGCGAAAAAACAGAGCAATACGATGATGACGCGTCTGGCTATACCCGCCCGGCGTTGGCTGCTGGCGCTGGGCGTCCTGTCCTTGACGGGCTGCGCCCGCTCTGATGCGCTGTGGGGCGTAGTCGATAAGCTTTGCATGGCCAATTATCAGCAAAAGCGCGATCCGGCGCCCTGTGAGCAGATTTATATGCCGCAGGGGAAGGCCCTGGGCTTTAGCGTGCTGCAAAACCCGCGTTACCCCTATCATTTTATTCTGGTTCCGACGGCGCCGCTCTCCGGCATTGAAAGCCCGCAGTTGCTGGCCGGGGAACGGACGGACTATTTTGGCTATGCCTGGCTGATGCGTTATCGGCTGGCCGCTGAATATGGCGGGCCGGTGCCGGATGATATGTTGGGCATGGCGATCAACTCCGCATATGGCCGCAGCCAAAACCAATTGCATATTCACCTGACCTGTCTGCGTAAGGACGTGCGGCGTCAATTGCAGGCGGAACGCCCCTACATACAGGAACAATGGCGGCCCTTGCCGGATAAGCTGTTGCGCCACACCTACTACGTGCGCCGCGTGATGCAGCCAACCGCGATGGGCGTTTACCCGATTAAGGATCTGGCGGATTATTTCCATCTATCGCCGCCGCAGATGGCGGAATATGGCGTGGCGTTAGTGCCCACTACGTTTGGCGGCCAACAGGGGTTTATTTTGCTGGCCTCGAAGCGCGGCTGGGACGTCGGCAACCGCGCTTCGGTAGAATCGCTGCTGGATAAAGAGTGCGCGATTTTGCCGCGTTAATTTTGCGACATAAAATGACGCAGGTGAGAGCGGCGAGGCATCGCTCTCACCTCGTTGTCCCTACCTGAACCGCGCATCCCGCGCAAACAGAAAAGCGGCTTCCCGCTGGCGAGCATCGGCTTGTGCCTGATCCCCCTGATAGCGCAAGATCATGATCAGCGTGGCGTAGACGTTGGCGTCGATGCGGCGCTGCAGATAGGCATTGGCCCACTGCCGATAGCCGGTCAACAGGGCATCATCGCGCGTTTGGTTATAGACCAGCAGCGCGTGAGATTGCTCATCGAAGGCTTTGCGCTCCCGGTAGATCCAGGCGGCCGGCGGCGGCATCTGCTCGATGCTGTCGATGTTGGCCAGCATAGTGCGCTCCGACTGAGTGAGCGCCATGCGCCCTTGCCAGGCGAAGGCCGCCATCACCAGCACGCCGAGCGCCGCAAGCGCCACCGGCAGGCTCAGGGCTTTGGCGAACGGCAGCGGGCGGGGCTCGCCGGTTTGGCCGTCCAGCAGCGCCAGCAGCAGCAGAAACGCCAGCCAGTGCGGCGCAGACAGATAGAAAGGGTATTCCAGCTGAGTGTGTATCAGCATCGGCAGCAGCACCAGGAACAGGCCGACGCGCGCACCGTTCGGCTGTTCTCGATCCCGTTGCCAGGCGCTTTTCAGCAGCCGTACGCCGGCGGCAAGGACGATAGCGATACCCGCCAGCGCCGTCAGGCCGCCCTCGACCCACCACAGCAGGATTTCATTGTGCGGATGCCCGGCGACTTCCAGCACTTCTCTCCAGGGCATTGTCTGCAGGCGGAAATGCGCGAAGCTGTATTCAAAGCCGCCGTAGCCCCAGCCCAGCAGCGGCTTAGCCAGGATCATGGCGCCGACGTCGTGCAGCATGGTCAGGCGCGCGCTGTTGGAGAATTCGCGGTCGAGCAAGACGCTATTTGTCTCCAGACCGAAACCGGTGAACAGCACTGTCAGACCGATCGCGGCGCCCAGCAGCAGCGCGCCGCCGGCCCAGCGGCTTGCGGCCGGGCGTTGGTGGGCAAAGCGCCACAGCAGCAGCGCCGCCGCCAATGCGGCCCCCAACCAGGCGGCGCGCGACTGGATCAGCACCAGCAGGGCGGAGAAAGCGGCCAGCAGCGCGAGCAGCGGGATTTGCCGCCGCGTCGGCGCAGAGTAGGGAGCCAGCAGCAGCCAGAGCGCCAAAGCCAGCCCGGTGGCGATAAAGCTGCCCAGCACGTTCGGCTGCTGAAAGACGCCGTAGACCCGGCCGCCGTTAGGGGATACCCAGGCCAGCGAGGGGGCGAACAGCTGTAAAGCCGCCAACAACGCCTGAATGCCGACGGCAAACAACAGGCCGAACAGCAGCAGCTCGCGCTGCCGGGCGGTGACGCGCAGCTGCAGGCAGGCGACATAGAACAACCAACCGCCGAGCAGGCCGGCGCAGCGCCACAGGGCGTCTTCGCGCCATTCGGGGCGGGTATACAGCAACGGCAGCGCCAGCAAGGCGATGCCGAGCAGCAACAGGCGCGCGGTGGGCGTGAGCGAAAGGCGGATGCGACCCAGGCAAACGGTAAACGTCACGATCAGCGTAGTAAGCGCCATGACGCCCCAGGCCAGAATGTTTTGCGGCAGCGCCAGACCGTCGCCGCCCATGTTGGGGTAATAAATCGGCAGGACCGCCGCCATCCAGATCAGCAGCAGGGGCAGCACGGCGATGGTCGCTGCGTTAGCGGGAGATTTATCGGCCATGGTTAACCTGCCAAGGCCTGATAGCGTTTATTAAATGCATGTTTTGATTATTCCCTATCCTTTATCCTGGTATTGAAGTGCGTGTAATGTTGAAATCGAAAGTGTCTCACGGGAAATTTAAACCGTCTTTATGGTAAAACGATAAATAATGTTTGCCCTGAGAATGCGCGAGGCTGTTTGCCTAAAGAAAGGTTAAGCCGTGTTTTTCACTCGCAAAAGGCATTTTTGTTGTTTGCAAAAACAGACGTGCCATTTTCTCAAATCTATTGTTATTCAGTCAATTTTTAATCTTAATATTGTTTTTATTAATTAAAATCAATATGTTGCCTGTGGTTCTTGCGTGCGTGGATATCGTGGGGCATCCCGGCAATGGTCTATATTGGCAGGCAGTGTGAAGAATAAAAGTGGTATCTGCTTGTTTAATTGATGCCGTCAGTGGCGGCGTGAGGGCGGAGATTTGCTTCATCGTTTCCCTTTGCTGGTTTTTAAATTCAATGTGATTTTCATGGTTTTAATTTTATTAAGATTCTTACTGTCTTTATCTGTTTTTTTAAATTTTCATGAAATAATTTATTATTAGGATTGTTCTGCTGCATTGGAAATAAAAGCGGTTATGGCTTGAGCCTCCCGTTGCCGCGGCAGAATACAGACTAACGCGCCTGCCCAAGCGCGTTAATCTCGTCTCTTGTGCGCTTACTCCACGTCGCCGATCCGCTCCAGCGCATCCACCACCAGATTCCAGAATTTATCCTGATCCAGTTTGACCGCGACCTGGGTGTGGCAGTCCGGCGGCGGCGGCGCGCGGAAGTCCGCGACCGTCATGCCCAACGTCAGGGTGCCGGTCAGCTCGATATCCACCGGCACTTTGCGCACCGACATAACGCTCGGATCGATCACATAGGCCACTGCGCAAGGATCGTGCACCGGCGGGGCGCTGAAGCCCTGCGCCTGCTGATACATATGGCCAAAGAATGCCAGCAGTTCGCCGACGAAGGCGGCCGGCCGGGTGCCGAGGGCGGCGATGCGTTCGCAGACTGCCGGCGTGGCCAGCGCCTGGTGGGTGAGATCCAGCCCGACCATGGTCAGCGGCCATTTTTCATTGAACACGATGTGCGCCGCCTCGGGATCGATTTTGATATTGAACTCCGCCACTGCGCTCCAGTTGCCTACATGATAGCCGCCGCCCATCAGCACCACTTCCTTGACCCGCTCGGCAATGCGCGGCTCTTTACGCACCGCCATGGCGATATTGGTCAGGCCGCCGGTCGGCACCAGCGTCACGCTGCCGGGCGGGTGAGCCATCACGGTATCGATGATCAGATCCACCGCGTGGCGCGAGTCCAGCTGCAGGTGAGGCTCCGGCAGCACCGGGCCATCGAGGCCGGAGTCGCCGTGAATGTCGGGCGCCACTTCGATATTGCGCACCAGCGGGCGCGGGCAGCCGGCGGCGAAGGGCACGCCGGTGATATTGGCGATGCGCGCCACCGCCAGGGCGTTGCGCGTCACTTTGTCCAGCGTCTGGTTACCCACCACGGTGGTGACCGCCAGCAGGTCGATCTGCGGATTGCCCCAGGCCAGCAGCAGGGCGATGGCGTCGTCATGTCCCGGGTCACAGTCCAGTATGATTTTTTTCATGGTTATTCCTGATGCAGGGAGAGGTTTCCGCAGCATAACGCAGCACGGCGGCGTGGGATAATGCCGATGGTGCTTTTGTTAGCGGCATCAAAGCCTTGCCATTATTACGATGTAATGAAACGTAAATCTTCATCGCCGGGCTTTACCCTGGAGTTTACTCCAGGGTTTACAGTGAGCTTCAGCGTGAATGCACAGAGGAGAGGCGGGATGAGCTTACTGAAAAGGTTGTTGGGGCAAGGCGGTATTAACGGCGGTCATCGGCGCGCGGGCCACGGCGGTGGCCACCATGGCAACCGCTATAGCCAGCATGGCGAACAGGGGCCGCAGTGCCCGGAATGCCGGGCCGTGAATAAGCCGGGCGCGCGTTATTGTCACCGCTGCGGCCAGCCGTTTGCCGCGGTGAGCGCCACCTGCGGACAGTGCGCCGCGCCGTTGCCGCCGGGCAGCCGCTTTTGTCCGCAGTGCGGCGGCGGTGTGCCGTGAATCGGGGCGGCTGGACGGTCGCGCTGCTGCTCGGCGCCATGGCGCTGTGGACGTTGCTGGCCTGGGGCGTATCCGGCCTGCTGACCTGGCTGCCGACGTTGGCGGAGGCGGCCGGAAACGCAACGTTGCCGGTGAACGGTGCGCTGAGCCTGGTGCCGCAGACGGTGTTGGACGCCTGGCTGCCGTGGCTGAAACAGCTGGGCAACGGGCTGGCGAGCTATTTTCCTCTGCTGCTGGCCTGGGCGGGCTACGCCGTCTGGCTGCTGTGGGGCATCGGCATGTTGGCGCTGATGCTGCTGGCCGCGCTGGCGCGCCGCTATTTAAGCGCTGCTCAGCGATAGCCCTGATAGACCGCCGCTACGCGTTCGAAATAGTCGGTTAAATAGTTGATGCACACCTGCACCTTCAGCGGCAGTTTGTCCTTCTCGGTATAGAGCGCGTAGATCGGCCGCGGATCCGAATGGTAGCTTTTGAACAGGATCTCGATCTCGCCGCGTTTGATCTCTTCGATCACCCACATCAGCGGGGCGTAGGCGATGCCGGCGCCGTTTTTCAGCCAACGGATCATGGTGGAGGAGTCGTTGGTGACGAAGCGCCCCTGCGGGGAAATGCGCGTGGTGATGCCTTCCGGCGACATCAGTTCGAATTCGCTGTCGGGCCGCACGCTGTACTCCAGCCAGGAAAAGTTGACCATGTCGCTCGGCTTCTGCGGCGTGCCGTGCTGGCTCAGGTAGCTTTTGGCGGCGCACACCACCATCGGCATCTGCCCCAGGCGGCGCGAGAACAGACTCGAGTCTTGCAGCGCGCCGGTGCGGATCACCAGATCCAGCCCGTCGGTGATCAGATCCGGCGCCGGTATGCCGGTCACCAGGTTGACCGTCAGACCCGGGTACTCTTTCATCATCTCGGCGGTCATGTTCGCCAGCACGTTTTGCGCCATGGTGGACGAGCTGCCGATGCGCAGCGTGCCGGCGGGCGTATTGTTAAACGCGTACAGCTGCTCATGCACTTCGCTGACTTCCTGCAGCATGCGTCGGCAGCCCTGATAGTAAATCTTGCCGGCCTCGGTCAGGCCGATGCTGCGCGTGCTGCGGTTCAACAGCTTGACCTGCAGCTCATTTTCCAGTTTCGAGACGGTTTGGCTGATCGATGAAACGCTCATGTCGAGTTGACGCGCGGCCGCGGTAAACGACCCGAACTCAACCACTTTGGCGAATACCGACATGCGTTTTAATCTTTCCATTATTCACTCTGGCTTAAAAGTGATTTAGATCACAGATTGTTGATGCCTTGATAGTAAGCAGGCTAATATAACGTGGTCGGGTGAATAGACCTCACCAACGTGCGAGAGCGAGCGGCGACGTCATCCTGCCGCTCCTCCGGCACCCTCGCAATCCCTGTCGTGGATGTCTGCCCCAAAGTTTAACCTTTTTTCGGGTTCGTGACCTGGACAAGCTGCCTGGTCAAGATTTGTGGCGCGCGCACGCTAAAATGTAAAGAGAATGTGAATGGCGAGACTTGTCTTTCCCCGGCGCAGTGAACAATAAGGAAAAAGTGATGAGTTTGCTTCCGGTTATGGTCATCTTCGGACTGTCGTTTCCGCCGGTGTTTTTCGAGCTGCTGGTGTCGCTGGCGCTGTTTTTTCTTTTGCGCCGCCTGCTGCAGCCGACGGGGATTTACGATTTTGTCTGGCATCCGGCGCTGTTTAATACCGCGCTGTATTGCTGCTTGTTTTATCTGATTTCGTGTCTTTTTGTTTGAGGTCGCTGTGAAAAATTTTTCGATAAAAATAACCCGAATCGCGATCACTTTGATTCTTGTGCTGCTGGGCATTGCCGCGGTATTCAAGGCCTGGGTGTTCTACACCGAGTCGCCGTGGACGCGTGACGCCAAGTTCACCGCCGACGTGGTGGCGATCGCGCCGGACGTCAGCGGCCTGCTGACCGACGTGCCGGTAGTGGACAACCAACTGGTCAAGAAAGGCCAGGTGCTGTTCGTGGTCGATCGGCCGCGTTATGAGCAGGCCTTGGCGGAAGCCGGCGCCGACGTCGCCTACTATCAGACGCTGGCGGCGGAAAAACGGCGTGAGGCCGGCCGCCGCGTGAAGTTGGGCGTGCAGGCGATGTCGCAGGAAGAGATTGACCAGTCGAACAACTCGCTGCAGACCGTGCAGCACCAGCTGGCGAAGGCCATTGCGGCTCGCGAGCTGGCGCAGTTGGATCTGGAGCGCACCACGGTGCGCGCCCCGGCCGATGGCTGGATCACCAACCTCAACGTACACGCCGGTGAATACATCACCCGCGGGTCGGTCGCGGTGGCGCTGGTGAAGAAAGATTCCTTCTACATCCTGGCGTACCTGGAAGAGACCAAGCTGAACGGCCTGAATAAGGGCGATCGCGCGGAGATTACCCCGCTCGGCAGCAACCGCATCATGCACGGCACCGTCGATAGCGTGGCGGCGGCGGTGAACAACAGCAGCAGCACGGTGAACAACAAAGGGTTGGCCTCGATCGACAGCAACCTGGAGTGGGTGCGCCTGGCGCAGCGCGTGCCGGTGAAGATCCTGCTGGACGCCAAGGACCAACAGCATCCGTACCCGGCCGGCACCACCGCCACCGTGGTGATCGTCGGCAAGAACGATCGCAATGCCGACAGCGGCTCGCCTTTTGTGCGCCTGATGCACCGGCTGCGTGAGTTCGGCTAATGAGCAGCCCAACCTTTATCCGGCTGAGATTTGCCTTCAAACTCAGCTTCGCGATTGTGTTTGCGCTGTTCGTTGGCTTCCATCTCAATCTGGAAACCCCGCGCTGGTCGGCGATGACCGCCGCCATCGTCGCCGCCGGCCCGGCCTTTGCCGCCGGCGGTGAACCCTTCTCCGGCGCCATTCGCCATCGCGGCTGGCTGCGCATCATCGGCACCTTTATCGGCTGCTTCGTCGGCCTGCTCATCATCATCACCACCGCCCGCGCACCGGTAGTGATGCTGATGCTGTGCTGCATGTGGGCCGGTTTCTGCACCTGGCTCTCTTCGCTTATCAAGGTGGAGAACTCCTACGCCTGGGGGCTGGCCGGCTATACCGCGCTGATCATCATCGTGACGGTCGCCACCAGCGAGGCCCACCTGCTGGAAGCGCCGCAGTTCGCCATCGAGCGTTGCAGCGAGATCGTGCTGGGGATCGTCAGCGCCGTGTTGGCCGATCTGCTGTTTTCGCCGCGTTCGATCAAGCAGGACATCGATCGGGCGGTGGATAAGCTGCTGGTGGATCAATACCGCCTGATGCAGATGTGCATCAGCCATGCCGATAAAGAGGACATCGACCGCGCCTGGAGCAATCTGGTGAAGAGCACCACGGCGCTGGACGGCATGCGCAACAACCTGATGATGGAATCCTCGCGCTGGCAGAAGGTCAACCGACGGGTGAAAGCGCTGCATACCCTGTCGCTGACGCTGATCACCCAGGTCTGTGAAACCTATCTGATCTTGTTGAATCACCCGCAGGCGCTGAAAGAAAGTTTGCGGGAACAGCTGATGGTTCCGGCGGAGACCCCGCAGGAGATCCACAAGCGCATGAAGCTGTTGCGTCAGGTGCTGACCACGCATCGCTCCGAGGAAACGTTGCCGACCATCACCGGCTGGGTCGGCGCGGCGACGCGCTACCTGCTGCTGTCGAAAGGCGTGCACACCAACTGCAGCATCAGCGCGGTGGAAGAGGGCGTCTTGAGCAATGAAACCGTGGTCAAGCCGACCTCGGCGGAAGGGCATCACGCGATGATCAACGGTCTGCGCACCTTTGTGGCGACGGCCTTCGGCTGCCTGCTATGGCTGTGGACCGGCTGGACGTCCGGCAGCGGTTTTATGGTGATCATTGCGGTGATCACCTCGCTGGCGATGCGCACCCCGGCGCCGCGCATGGTGGCGATGGATTTCGTGCTGGGCATGCTGGCGGCAATCCCGGTCGGTTCTCTGTTCTTCATGGTGATCCTGCCGGCGACCCAGCAGAGCATTTTGCTACTGTGTCTCAGCCTCGGCCTGCTGGCGTTTTTCATCGGCATCGAGGTGCAGAAGCGGCGGCTCGGTTCGCTGGGGCTGTTGGCGGGGACCATCAACATTCTGGTGCTGAGCAACCCGATGGAGTTCAACGTGACCCAGTTTCTCGACGGGGCGCTGGGCCAGTTCCTCGGCAGCTGCGTCGGGCTGATGGTGCTACTGCTGATCCGCGATAATTCGCGCGAACGAACCGGCCGCACGTTGCTCAACCAGTTCGTCAGCAGCGCGGTGTCGGCGCTGACCACCAAGGCGGCGCGCCGTCGGCAAAACCACCTGCCCGCGCTGTATCAGCAGCTTAATCAGCTGCTGATGATGTTCCCGAACGACATCGCCAAGTATCGTCTGGCGCTGAACCTGATCATCGCCCACCAGCGCATGCAGCGAGCGGAAATTCCGGCCAGCGAAGAGCTGTCGGCCTTCCACCGCCAGATCCGCAGCACCGCCGATCGGGTGGTCTCCGCCAAGAACGACGTCAAGCGCGCCTACTACTACGATCGCTTGCTGGGCGAAATGAACGAGTACCAGCAGAAGCTGGTCGACAATCAGGCGCCGCTCAGCGTCACCGGGCCGGTGAAACGCCTGGCCGACATGCTGCACCGCTATCGCCACGCCTTGATCGATTGATGCGTTCCCTCCTGTTGCGCCGCGCTGTGCGGCGCCTTCCCTGACTATACTGTAAGCAGTCGTTGTTTGGCGGGCCGTCTCAGAGCAGGCGGCTCGTTTTCAGAGAGACTCCGAGTGCCAGAACGGCTGGAAAGTGGCATCATTGACATGAATGGATGAAACCCTCACCGCCGCGAAAACGCAACGTGTCGGTCATCTTAGTTTCATCCAGGTCGACTATATACCTAACTAGCCTGGGGGAGCTGCGGCGCCTCCGGCGGCATAATTTCAGGGAATGTCATGAACAAGCGGATTCTGTTGGCGATTGTCATCGCCGTGGTCATCGCCGTCTTCAGCGCGTTGCGCGGCAACGAGCACCGTGCGATTGGCGGCAATGCGGCGGTGGTGCAAGCGCCGGCGGGGCAGCAACAGAGCATCGATCGGCTCACGCAGCAGCAAACGGTGGTGAGTTACCTGCAGCAGCATCAGCGGCTGCCGGATTATTACATCACCAAGAAGCAGGCGCGCGAGCAGGGCTGGGACCCGCGTTCAGGCAACCTCTGTTCGGTATTGCCGGGCAAGGCGATTGGCGGCGATCGATTTTCTAACCGTGAAGGGCAACTGCCGAGCGCCGGCGGCCGGGTCTGGCGTGAAGCGGACATCAATTACCAGTGTGGCCGGCGCGGCGCCGATCGCCTGCTGTATTCGAGCGACGGTCTGATCTTCGTCTCGCGTGACCATTACAAAAACTTCATTCGTGTGGAGTGAGTTTGATGGCAAAAGTAGAGTTTGATTTTGAGCAGATCCAGGATGTGCCGGCCTTCTACCGCGATTTCGCGCATAAGTTTGCGCTGGACGAGGGGTTTGGCGCCAACCTCGACGCGCTGTGGGACGTGGTGACCGGCGATATCGGTCTGCCGGTGGAAATCGAGTTCACCCACCTCAATGCCCGCAGCAAACGTCGTTTTGGCGCGATCATTCTGCTGTTTGAAGAAGCGGAAGAAGAGCTGGAAGGCAGCCTGCGTTTCAATATCCGCGAAAGCAGCGGCGAACCGGCGCATCACCGGGGATGAAACGGGTTCATCCCGGGATGGCGGCGGCGCTTAGTCAGCCGCTTCGGCCAGCTCGCGCAGGTATTGGAAGATCTGGCGGTAAGCCTTAGGCGGCTTGTTGACGGCCTTCTCTTTCTGCGCATTGCGCACCAGTGAACGCAGCTGTTGACGATCGGCGGCCGGATACAGATCCAGGATCGACGGAATGACGTCATCGCCTTCTTCCACCAGGCGGTCGCGCAGCGCTTCCAGCTTATGGAACAGCGAAACCTGCTGGTTGTGGCGGTTTTTCAGCTTGTCGAGCGCGGTCTGGATCGGCTCGATATCGCGGGCGCGCAGCATCTTGCCGATCAGCTGCAGCTGACGGCGACGGCCTTCTTTCTTGATCTTCTGCGCCAGCTCGATGGCGGCGCGCAAATCTTCGTCCAACGGAATGCGATCCAGCGCGTTTTTGCCCAGATCGACCATTTCGGCCCCCAGGTCTTTCAGCGCTTCGGCATCACGTTTAATTTCACTTTTACTGACCCAGATAATCTCGTCATCGTCCTCGTTTTCATTCTCCGGGACATCGTCGAGCCAGTCTTCAGGCTGTTTGTTCATGGTAGGCTCCGTTAAAAAGAGGCTAATCCTAACAGGTTGTCCGGCAACCCGCCAATTGAGTGCCCTGAGCAAACTGAGTATAGCTGCCGCGCTGGGGCATTATCATGTCTAGGTTCCTGTCCTCTGAATTCATGCTGTTGTTTTTATCATCATGTTTGTATAAAATTTTATACAAAATGAGGTGGTATTCATGGATGATGGCATCGAGAAAGCCATTGATTGGCGCGGTTCATCGTTAGAGGATTTGTTGGCCTTTCCAATAGATGCGCGAAAAGCGGCAGGATTTGAACTGAGTAAAGTGCAAAGAGGTTTGGAGCCCGGTAATTGGAAAACGATGACCAGTTGTGGAAGTGGCGTTATCGAAATCCGTTTATATGCCATCGGCGGAGCGTTCAGGGTGGTCTATGTGGCAAAGTTTAGCGAAGCGATCTACGTTCTGCACAGCTTTCAAAAGAAGGCGGAGAAAACCAGCCGCCACGATATTCAGATAATCAAAGCGCGTTATGACGCGGTCATTAATGAGCGGAGTAAAGGTCATGACCAAGCCGATTGATACCGGTTCGCGCCACATTACGCCAGCAGGCGGCAATGTGTTTGCAGATTTGGGGTTTTCCGCCGATGAGGCTCGGCAATTGCAAGCACAGTCCAATGCGGAGATTGCGCAGCTTATCGCACTAAAAAAACAGCTGATGGGAGAGATCAGCGCGTGGATTGAGGAAGAAGGCTATCGCCAGGAAGAGGCGGCGCGTTATCTGCACACTTCCCGGCCGCGCGTGTCCGACGTGGTGAATCAGAAAACCGAGAAATTTACGTTGGATGCGTTGGTCAACATGATGGCGAATATCGGCAAGTCGGTAAAACTTATCGTCGAGTGACGCGCGAGTTTTGTATTTTATCCCGGTCTTACCGTTCGGCTTTATGCGAAATTCAACGCGGTTCCTGTTAGACTCAACGGCAGAGATCTCAGGATTTTTGCGCGCCGCCCCGCGTGCACAACTACGCCGCTCCGGCACTTTTCTCAACGATTTTCTGATTAATTATGGCAGATTGATGAAAGTAGTCACTCAAGTTGCAGAACAGCGCAAGGCGCTGGAACAGGCCGTTTCTCAGGCTCTGGAGCTGGCATGCGCCGGTTCCGACGCGGCGGAAGTCGCGGTCACCAAATCGACCGGTATCAGCGTCAGCACCCGCTTCGGCGAGGTGGAAAACGTCGAGTTCAACAGCGATGGCGCGCTGGGCATCACCGTGTATCACCGTCAGCGCAAAGGCAGCGCCTCTTCCACCGATCTCAGCCCGGATGCCATCGCCCGCACCGTACAGGCGGCGCTGGACATCGCGCGTTACACCTCTGAAGATCCCTGCGCCGGCCCGGCGGAGAAAGATTTGTTGGCGTTTGAGGCGCCGGATCTCGATCTGTTCCACCCGACCGAGCTGGACGCCGAGCGCGGCATCGAGCTGGCGGCGCGCGCCGAGCAGGCTTCGCTGGCGGCGGACAAACGCATTACCAACACCGAAGGCGGCAGCTTCAACAGCCACTACGGCATCAAGGTGTTCGGCAACAGCCACGGCATGCTGCAAAGCTACTGTTCCAGCCGTCATTCGCTGTCCAGCTGCGTCATTGCGGAGCAGGACGGCGACATGGAGCGGGATTACGCTTACACCATCGGCCGTGCGATGGGCGATCTGCACAGCCCCGAGTGGGTGGGGCAGGAGTGCGCCCGCCGCACGCTGGCGCGTCTCGCGCCGCGTAAACTGTCGACCATGAAGGCGCCGGTGCTGTTCGCCTCCGAAGTGGCCACCGGGCTGTTCGGCCATCTGGTGGGGGCCATCAGCGGCAGCAGCGTCTACCGCAAATCCACTTTCCTGCTGGACGCGCTCGGCAAGCAGATCCTGCCGTCGTGGCTGACCGTCGAGGAACATCCCCATCTGCTGAAAGGGCTGGCGTCAACGCCGTTCGACAGCGAGGGCGTGCGCACCCAACGGCGCGATATCGTCAAGGATGGCGTGCTGCAAACCTGGCTGATGACCAGCTACTCGGCGCGCAAGCTGGGCCTGCACAGCACCGGCCATGCCGGCGGCATCCATAACTGGCGCATTGCCGGGCAGGGCGCAGACTTCGCCGGCATGCTGAAACAGCTTGGCACCGGCCTGGTGGTCACCGAATTAATGGGCCAGGGCGTCAGCGGCGTCACCGGCGATTATTCTCGCGGCGCCGCCGGTTTTTGGGTGGAAAATGGCGAGATCCAGTACCCGGTCAGCGAGATCACCATCGCCGGCAACCTGAAAGACATGCTGAGCAACATCGTCAGCGTCGGCAGCGATATCGAAACCCGCAGCAATATCCAGTGCGGTTCGGTGCTGCTGCCGGAAATGAAGATCGCCGGCCAGTGATCCTCTGTGCGGTCGGCGTCCGCCGGCCGCGCGTTATCCCGTCTCAACCTTGCTTACAAATCTCCGGTTTCGATTTTGCCCGGCCTTGCCTATGGTAGCGGTGGGTTAACTAAAACAATAACTGGAAGGTGAGCAAACATGCAGAATACCCTGAAAGCGCTGGCGGCGTTGACGCTGCTGGCGGCCAGTTCGCTGGCGGCCGCCGCCGATCTGGGCGACGATATGGACACCCTGGCGGAAAACTACAAAACGGTGCTGAATACCGACTCCGCCGCCACCCTCAAACAGAGCCTGCAGAACATGCGCGCCGCCGCGCAGGATGCCAAGCAGGGCACTCCGCCGAAGCTGGAGAGCAAAGCCGCCGACAGCCCGGAGATGAAAGATTTCCGCAGCGGGTTGGATACCCTGATCGGCCAGATCGATCAGGCGCTGGCGCTGGCCAATCAGGGCAAAGTCGCCGAAGCCAAGCAGCTGGCGCAGGGCTTCAAGCAGACCCGCGACGCCAACCACAAGAAATTCCGCTAACCCGTCAACCGTCGCGCCCGTCTTCCGTCAGATAGGAGGAGGGCGCCTGCCCCAGCACGCGGCGAAACATGGTTGAAAACGCCGCGCTGCTGTCATATCCCATCTCCATGGCCACCTGCGTCACGCTGCGCCCTTCGGCCAGCAGCGCCAACGCCAGCACCACGCAGGCGCGCTGACGCCATTGCGAAAAAGGCAGGCCGGTCTGCGCGCGAAAGAAGCGGCTGAAGGTGCGAATACTCATGTACAGACGAGGGGCCCATTGCTGCGCGGAGTCGTGGGCGTCGGGGTGCTGCAAAAAGGCGCGGCACAGCTCGCCTAGCCGAGGATCGGCGGGCAGCGGGATGTGCAACGGCAAGGGTTGCAGCCGGGCCAGCTCGTGCAGCAGCAACGTCGCCAGCGCCCCGTCGCGTCCCTCCCGCTCATACTCCAGCGGCATGTCCACCGCCGCCATCAACAGTTGGCGCATCAGCGGGGTGACGCTAACCACCTGGCAAACCTGAGGCTGTTCGGCGGGCAACGCGCCCGGTTCGAGGTACAGACTGCGGGTAGTGACGCCGACCATCCTCACCGCGTGCGGCATCTGCGGCGGCAGCCACACCGCGTGCTGCGGCGGGACGATCCAATTGCCTTGCTGTGTGAAAACGTGCATGACGCCGGTGGCGCCGTACAGCAACTGCGCGCGCCGGTGGCTGTGCATCGGCAGCAAATGCCCCGGCGGATAATCGGTGCCGATGGCGATCACCGCGCGCGCTACGTGGTCGATGTCATCAATGCGGACGTTGCGCATGTGTCCCCTTTGGCGGCAGGTTGGCCGAAACGCAATGATAGTTGGCCTTTCATATAAAGCAAGCCAGCGACGGTCGCCCTACTATCGGGGCAGAAAAATAACGCTTGTCCGGGGCGCCGTTATTTTATCGGCCATAAAGCCCGCGCAAGTTTTCACACCGGGGTGAGAAGAAGGTTTTCGTTCTCGCAATACAAGAAGTTAATAAGGAATAAATCGTCATTTTATTCCAACACCTGAAGCAATAGTTCTTAGCGCAGTTCAATGACTATAAGGTGATATTTCATGTATAAGTTCGGTGTGATTGGCGGCGGAGCCGCGGGCATCTCTTTTGCGTATAACTTTATAAAAAATAAGTCGGTTAATCATTGCAAAAGGCCGCTTTCCCTGACGGTGTTCGACAAGCAGGGCTTCAAGGGCGGTATGGCATACAGCAGCGATTTTGACAGCCATATATTAAATATGACGCCGGAAAATATGTCGGCGGATATTTTCGACGATGCGCACTTCGTCGATTGGATCGCCATGCATTTCCCGCAGTTTTGCCATGATCGTTATCCGCCGCGTTGGCTGTATCGGGAATATCTCGATTTTATTCGCGACATGACGATGTATATGGCGGCGGACAGCAACGTGGCGCTGAATTTCGTGACCGCCGAAGTGAATGCCATTGCGCCGCACGAGGCAGGCTATCGGCTGACCACCGCCTGCGGCGCCGCCGAACAGATGAATGCGCTGGTGCTATGTTCTGGGCATAACCCGCCGGAATGTCTCTATCCGGTGGACGGGGTGATCGCTTATCAGGCCCACCGGGATCTGCCGCCGATCAACCCTTACTCAACCATCGGCGTGATCGGCTGCAGCCTGACGGCGATCGACGCCATCGTTGAACTGATGGAGCGCCTGGGGGCCACCGATATCTGCGCCCTGTCGCGTTCGGGCCTGTTCCCCAGCGTGCAACCGGCGTTGATGCGTCCGCCGCCGGAGGCGTTTGTTGAGGGGCTGCGGCGCTTTGTCGCCGGTAACGATTTTATTGATGCGCATCAGTTGGTGCATGCGATCAACGCCGCGCTGGCGCGTCACTATCCGGGGCCGGAACGATTGACGGTGCTCTCGGCGCTGGGGGAAAGGCGCGATTGCTACCGCGATCTGGCGGACAGCCTCGACCGGGCGCGCTTTGCCCGTGAGCACATCTGCAGCTACCTGGCGGCGATCCATCCGACGGTGTGCGCCGCCTGGGTCAAAATGGATGCCAACAACCGGCAGATCTTCATGCGCTTTTACAACTCCTCCTGGATGCGCAATCGGCACGCCATGCCGATCAAGAACGCCTACAAGATCGTGGCGGCGTTGGAGAGCCAACGCCTGCGCGCCTGCGGTGGCCTGGCGGATATCAGCAAGGGGGCGGACGGATTTATCCTTCGTTGCCATGAGACGCGGGTGCATGCGCAGTATCTGTTCAACTGCACCACGCCTTCTTATCAACTGCCGCCCAACCGCCTGAGCCATCAACTGCTGCAAGACGGGGTGGTGCAGGAGAACCTGTTCGGCGGCGTGAAGTGCAACCCGCACACGCTGAAAATCGCCGATCGCCGCGGCCGCGAGCAGCATCTCTACTCGCTCGGCGCGCCCGCCAAGGGCGACCTTTTTTACACCTCGGCGATGGAATCCATCACGCGAGATATCAGCAAAATCGTGTTTAACAACCCTATTTTCAACGCAAAGAAGGCTGAAGCATGAAAAACGTAGCGCTCTTTGTCGGCAACGACATTTTCTCCTGGCTGGTGTGTCAGGATCTGATCGCCGCCCTGAAAGGCGAGTGTGCTTTTACGGTGTATTTCCCTCTGGCGAAAAGCGGCGGCCGCGCCCAGGAGCCGGCGGTTCGCCGCCTGGGGCTGTATGAGCGCGAGGTGCTGAACGATTTCGTGTTCCCGTTCGTTGGCCGCAACGCCGCCGCCTGTGAGGGCGCCTATCAGCCGCCGGCTCTGTTCCTGGCCGCCGCCGGGGTCAAAGCGCATCGCGTTCTCGACATCAATGACGCCGCGTTTATCAGCAGCCTGGGTCATATGGACGGGGTGATTTCTTTGCGCTGTTATCAGAAATTTTCCGCCGACTATGTGCGCGCCTTCAGCCGGCGCGGCAAGCTGCTGTGGAACCTGCATCCGGGTGACTTGCCGCGCTATCGCGGGGTGATGACGCTGTTCCGCGCGATGATGAACGGTGACAAGGACTGTGCGGTGACGCTGCATGAAATGGACGAACATTGGGATGCCGGCCCGGTGCTCGCCCGCCTGCCCGCCGAGCTGCGCCACGACCTGTCGTTCCTGGAAAACATGATGTTGCTGGGCGTGCAGAGCGGCACCTTCCTGGCGCGCCAGCTGATGCGGGCGGAACGGAGCGAAGCGATAGCGGCGGAAAAGCAGGGCGATTCGCGCTATTGGGGCTTCCCGGATGCGCAGACGCTGGCGCAGGCGGAACAGGCGGGCATTGAGCTGGTGGATCACGACGCCGTGCGCGAGCAGTATCTGGGGCTGTTCGTCGGCGATCGTTTCCACCCGCTGGCGGGGCAGTTCTGCGCCGGGTTCGACGACTTCGTGCGGGCGCACGGCCATGATTGAAATGTTAATCGTTCTGGGTGCCGGTTTTCTGACCGGCATCACCACCATTCTGTTCGGCTTCGGCGGCGGCTTTGTGGTGGTGCCTTTCGTTTACCATTTGATCTCCGCCTCAGGCGAGCAGCCCGGCCAGGCGATGCATATTGCGGTGGCGACCTCGACGGCGGTGATGATCCTCAACGCGGGGTACGCCACCCTGACCAACTGGCGCAGCGGCAACCTGCTGCGGGAAACCATCGTGCCGCTGATCTTTTTCATCGGCATCGGCGCGGCGCTGGGCGCGTTTGCCTCCTCGCTGCTGGCGGACGGTGTGATCCGCGTGCTGTTCGTGGCCTATATGGCGGTGACCATCGCTGACTGTCTGTTCCGCCGGGGGTTCCTGACCAAACCGGCGCGCGCTGAACTTTCCCCTGCCACGCTGTGGGGCGGCGGGCCGCTGATCGGCGGCATCGCCACGCTGCTGGGGGTGGGCGGCAGCGTGATGACCGTGCCGCTGCTGCGCCGCCATGGCTATGACATGAAGTATTGCGTCAGCGCCGCCAACCCGCTGTCGATCCCGGTGGCGGTGATCGGGGCGCTGATGTATATCGTGTTGGGATGGCGCGAGATGAGCGGGCCGCAGTATCTGGGCTACGTCAATCTGAACATTCTGGGGCTGCTGGTGGTGGCGGGGATTGCGGGGATCGTGTTTGCCAGGCGCTGTTTGCCGAAGGTGAGCGATGCGCTGCATGCCAAAATCTACGTGCTGCTGCTGATCGCCGTGCTGATCGCTATCTGCCTCTGAAACAGAAAGGGCGGCCGGATGCCGCCCTGAGAACCGCTTAACGGTGGTATTCGCCCGCCGCTTCCGGCTGGTACAGCAATTCCAGCACTTCAATCCGCGCTTCTTCACCGTTCGGCAATTGCCAGGAGATCTGCTTGCCGACGTGCATGCCGAGCAGCGCTGCGCCCAGCGGCGCCATCACCGACAGCTGATCGTGGCTGTCTTTCAGCGAGGCCGGGTAAACCAGCGTGCGCACGTGCTCTTCATCGGTGTGCAGATCGCGAAAACGCACGCGGCTGTTCATGGTCACCACGTTGGCCGGCATTTTCTCCGGCGGCAGGATTTCCGCGCGATCCAACTCGTCGTTCAGCGCGGCGGCGACGTCGGTGTTGGCAAAGGCCGGTTGTTCCAATAGCGCATCCAGGCGTTCCGCATCCAGCTCATTAATAGTAATGATGGGTTTGGTCATTCCACTCTCCAGTCAAATCAAAGGGCGCCAGTCTGTGCACCCATAAATTCGGAAAAACAACACAAAGCAACACCCCCGCGCCAGAGGAGCGGGGGTGTGGGTAATGTCGATTTGTCCCATTGATAGTAGGCGGTTGGGGCGAGAAAAGAAAGAGATCCCGATCACGAAGGCTTTTATCGTCAATCGAGGCAAAAAAAACCGTTAGCCGGGTTATGTAATTGTTATCTCATTTACTTTTTCGCCTTAACGCCGTTTTGCGAAATGGATCTCCGCGCGTCATTCGATTTCCACTTCGAACTGGAAAAAACCGGTCTCCACAGAAAATCTTACCGGGGGTAGGGTAAAGACATCACAGAAAGCGGGTTATTCAGGTGATGCGCTTTACGGCTTACTGATTAATGTGGGATCTAGGGGTACTGAAAAGTGAATGATGGATCTGCTTCGATAAAAGAAATTGAACAATCCGATATCAGCGAAGCCGGTGAGATCACCGCTCGGGTGCTGGCGGATATTACCGCGATGCTGAATGCTGAGAATATTTATACCAATGCGGTGCAGCAACAGATGCTGGAATCGCATATTCGCGCCATGGTGCTGCGCTCAATAACCGGTGAGCCGTTGCCGGAGGTGGATAAATCACTGTTCGACGAAATTTCCGCCGAGTCCATGCAAATGGCGGAGCGCGTGGTGGATCAGTTTGGCACATTGCCTATCGAAGAAGCCTATTTGCTTTCCGTGCACTTCGAAGTGGCGAAAGATAATAACGCATAGCGGTTAACGCATCGATTTCAATCAGGAGAATATACCATGGGTCAAATTACCGTAGTGATCGGCGATCGTTTGGGAAAAGGGCAAAAAGTCGGCCAGGGCGTTGAAAACGCAGGCGGAAAAGCGGTGGTTATCCCCGGCGTGGCGGCGGATATGAAGCTGGGCGACGTCATGAAAGCGGAAAACGCGCAGCTGGGCATCTCTTTTTGCGGCAGCGGCGGCGCCGGCGCGATTACCGCGCAAACCAAATACGGCTACAAAGCCAAATACGGCATGCGTTCGGTGGAAGAGGGCGTGACGGCAATTAACGAAGGCTGCAACGTGCTGGGGTTCGGCTTTATGGATAAAGAAGAGCTGGGCCAGAAACTGGTGGAAGCCTACGTCAAAAAACATGGCAACCCATAATGAAAGAGCAATATACCACATCGGTAAAGGTGGAGGGTAAAGGCGACAGCAAAGCGAAAGCTTTTGCTTCCGCCTTGGCTAATGTGCAGGGCGCGGTATTAAAGTCCACCAACAATATTCTGCTGCGCATCGAGCCGCAGGACGTCAGCGTGGTGAAAGCGGAAGAGAAAATAACAAAAGAGAAATTTCTTTTCTTCTTTTTGCCGCGTGAAAGAAAGAGCTATGCCGTTTCTCTGGAAATAACCGTGAACGTAACCATTATCAATACCGAGAAGGTTGTCTTCGTCACGAAATAAAAACGTTAGCATAAATGAAAGGGTATACTGATGTTTTTAATCATCTTATTTAAATCGATTATTATCGGTGGGCTGGTGGGGGTCGGCGTAGGGGCCGGCGCCGCACGCATGTTCCACGCGCCGACAACACAGGGCATGGGGGCGTTTCGCACCCTGGGCGAGCTGAACTCCTGCGAGGGCGATCCGGCTTCCCACTTCTCATTCGGTCTGGGCTTCTTCTTCAACGCCTGGGCGTCTTCCGTGGCGGCGGGCTCCTTCACGCAGGACGTCGATCACCGCATCATCCCGCACTGGGGCGCGGCGGCCCTGATGGTCAAGAACCGCAATCTGGCGCAAACGCTGCACGATCCGAAAAAAATGGCCATCGCCTGCGGCATCATCGGCATGCTGGTGGTGGCCTTCCTCAATACCACCGCTTCCGCCGTGCCTGCCGCGCTGCAGGTCACCGCGATCAAGGTGCTGGTGCCGGCGGCCAACCTGCTGGTGAACACCGTGATGCCGGTGATCTTCTGGCTGGCGGCGATCGACGCCGGACGCCGTTCCGGCTTCTGGGGCACCATTTTCGGCGGCCTGGCGCAGCTGATCATGGGCAACGCCGTACCGGGCCTGGTGCTGGGCATTCTGATCGGCAAAGGCGTGGAAGAGAGCGGCTGGAACAAAATCACCAAGATCATGATGGCGGTGATCGTGCTGCTGTTCGTGCTGAGCGGCTTCTTCCGCGGCTTCGACATGAAAGTTCTCGAGTCCTTCAGCCTCGGCGTGCCGGGCTGGCTGGACGCCATTCACAACACCCTGAGCGGTAAATAAGGAGCGGGATGATGGAAGAGCAAACCCAAAAAGGCTTCTGGTACGCCGACTGGTCATTCCCGATTTTTGTTGGCCTGCTGTCCTCCGGCGTGTTCGCCGGGACGCACATGTACTACCTGTACGGCATCGGTGCCTTTAACGAAGTGGCCTTCGTCTCCATGCTGCGGGCGGGGATGGATACCGGCGTGTACGGCGCGGTGGCGGCGTTCGGCGCCAGCTTCCTGTTCGCGCGCATCATCGAAGGTTCGCTGGTAGGCATCCTCGACATTGGCGGCGCGATCCAGACCGGCGTCGGGCTGGGCGTACCGGCGCTGCTTTTGGGGGCCGGCATCGTGTTCCCGGTCGCCAACTTCGCCGCTTCGCTTGCTACCGGCCTGATCATCGGCCTGGCGATCGGTTATGTGATCATTCTGGCGCGCAAATTCACCATCAATCAGAGCAACTCCACCTACGGGGCAGACGTGATGATGGGCGCGGGCAACTCCTCGGGCCGCTTCCTCGGGCCGTTGATCATCCTGTCGGCGATGACCGCCTCGATCCCGATCGGCATCGGTTCGCTGCTCGGCGCGCTGCTGTTCTATATCTGGGGCAAACCGATCACCGGCGGAGCGATCCTCGGCGCGATGATCCTGGGGGCGATCTTCCCGGTAGCCATTTCTTAAGAGGCCTGCGCCAGGCGCCGCCCGAAACTGCGGCGGCGCCCGGGCTAACAGGAGCAATGCGGTATGTATGACTTAGTAATCAGAGGCGCCAGACTGGCGGACGATACGCTGATCGATCTGGCGGTGAAAGACGGCAAAATAGCCTCGGTGGGGCGGTTGGCGGCGGACGTCAGCGCCGTTCGCCAGCTGGATCTGGCGGGCAACTGCCGCCTGAGCGCCGGTTGGATCGATGCGCACGTGCACTGCTATCCCGAATCGCCGATCTACCATGACGAGCCGGATCGGGTCGGCGTCGCCAGCGGCGTCACCAGCGTGGTCGATGCCGGCAGCGCCGGTGCCGACGATATCGACGCCTTTTATCAGCTGACGCGCAGCGCCAAAACCAACGTTTTCGCCTTCCTCAATATCTCGCGCATCGGCCTGCTGCGGCAGAACGAGCTGGCGGAGTTGACGGACATCGACAAGCGCGAGGCCGGCCAGGCCATCGCCAACCACCCCGGCTTTATCATCGGCATCAAGGCGCGCATGAGCAGCAGCGTGGTGGGCAAGAACGGCACCCGGCCGCTGGTGTTGGCCAAAGAGATCCAGCAGGAAAACCGCCAGCTGCCGCTGATGGTGCATATCGGTAATAACCCGCCGGATCTGGACGATATCGCCGATTTGTTGACCCGTGGCGACATTATCACCCACTGCTACAACGGCAAACCGAACCGCATTCTGACGCCGGCGGGCACGCTGCGCGAGTCTATCCAGCGCGCGCTGCGGCGCGGCGTATTGCTCGACGTAGGGCACGGCACCGCCAGCTTCAGCTTCGAGGTGGCGCGCCAGGCGATCAAACTGGGCATTTTGCCGCACACCATCAGCTCCGATATTTACTGCCGCAACCGCATGAACGGGCCGGTGCACAGCCTGGCGACGGTGATGTCCAAATTCTTCAGCGTCGGCCTGACGCTGCCGCAGGTGATCGCCTGCGTGACGGAGAACGCCGCGTCGGCACTGCAACTGAGCGGCAAAGGGCGGCTGGAGCCGGGCTATGACGCCGATTTCACGCTGTTTGAGCTGCGCTGCGAACCGCAGGTATTCGCCGACGCCGAAGGGCAAACCGCCGAGGGCGAACGGCTGCTGGTGCCGCTGGCCGCGGTGGTGGCCGGGGAAATCCTATTAACCGAACAAGGGGAGGCAAGCCATGTCTTCGATTTATGAAAAATACGGTTTGAAGCAGGTGATCAACACCTCCGGCCGCATGACCATTCTCGGCGTTTCCACGCCGCGCCAGGACGTGATCGACGCCGTTGATTACGGCCTGAACCACTATTTCGAAATCAAGGATCTGGTCAACAAGACCGGCGCCTACATCGCCGATCTGCTCAACGTGGAAGATGCGGTGATCGTCTCCTGCGCCTCGGCGGGCATCGCCCAGTCGGTGGCGGCGGTGATCGTTAAAGATAACGCCAATCTGCTGGTGAACCTGCATTCGGCGCCGATCGCCGTGCCGCGCGAGATCGTGCTGCCGCGCGGTCACAACGTCAACTTCGGCGCGCCGGTGGATACCATGGTGGCGCTGGGCGGTGGCAAGGTGGTGGAGGCGGGGTACGCCAACGAATGTTCGCCGGAGCAGATTGAAGCCTGCATCACGCCGCAGACTGCGGCGATCCTGTACGTCAAATCGCACCACTGCGTGCAGAAAAGCATTCTGTCCGTCGAACAGGCGGCGGTGGTGGCGCGCAAGCATAACCTGCCGCTGATCGTCGACGCCGCGGCGGAAGAAGATCTGATGTGTTATTACCAGATGGGGGCCGATCTGGTGATTTACAGCGGCGCCAAAGCTATCGAGGGGCCGACCAGCGGTCTCGTGATCGGCAAGAAACAGTACGTCGAGTGGGTGAAGTTGCAATCCGGCGGCATCGGCCGGGCGATGAAGGTCGGCAAAGAGGGCATCCTCGGCCTGACCCAAGCGATTGAAAGCTATCTGACGCTTGAGAAAACCACCGGGCAACAGATGGTGGAGCGGATGACGCCGTTCCTCGACAGCCTCAACACCCTGACCGGCGTCAGCGCCAGGACCGTCTGGGACAGCGCCGGCCGCGATATCGCCCGCGCCGAGATCGCCTTTGACGAAGCGGTGCTGGGGCGGTCGACTTATGACATCGTCCAGGCGCTGAAAACCGGCGATATCGCCATCTACTTCCGCGGCTACAAGGCCAACGAGGGCAAGATTGAGGTCGACGTGCGCAGCGTCGACGAGCGGCAACTGATGACCGTCTTTACCTGTATCAAAAATCTGTTTACGGAGAAACAAGCATGAAGCTGCAGCCTAACTACTATCGCGACCGCGTCTGCCTGAACGTGTTGGCCGGCTCCAAAGCCAACGCGCAGGACATCTACGCCGCGGCGGAAGGCCATGTGCTGGTGGGCGTGCTCTCCAAGAACTACCCGGACGTCGACAGCGCGGTGACCGACATGCTGCGCTATGCGCGCCTGATTGAAAACGCGCTCTCGGTCGGCCTGGGTGCCGGCGATCCGAAGCAGTCGGCGATGGTCAGCCTGATCGCTCAGCAGGTGCAGCCGCAGCACGTTAACCAGGTGTTCACCGGCGTCGGCGTCAGCCGCGCGCTGCTGGGCCAGAACGACAGCGTGGTCAACGGCCTGGTGTCGCCGACCGGCCGCGTCGGTTGGGTGAAGATCTCTACCGGCCCATTGAGCGCCGCGGCGCCGGATGGCATCGTGCCGGTGGAAACCGCCATCGCCCTGCTGAAAGACATGGGCGGCAGCTCCATCAAGTATTTCCCGATGGGTGGCCTGAAGTGCAAGGACGAGTACCAGTACGTAGCCAAGGCCTGCGCCGAGCATGACTTCATGCTGGAGCCGACCGGCGGTATCGATCTGGAGAACTTTGAGTCGATCGTCGAGATCGCGCTGGCGGCCGGCGTGAAACGCGTGATCCCGCATATCTACAGCTCGATCATCGACGCCACCAGCGGCGATACGCGTCCGCAGGACGTGAAAGCCCTGCTGGCGATGACCAAAAAGCTGGTGGGCTGAACGCGTAATGGGATGAGGTAAACGCTGGGAGGCGAAGGTTTTCCCGTGGCGCGGCATGCCGCGCCGTTACCTATAGCCTATAGCTTTCAAGTTGCAGCTAGGCGGCAAGCGCAGGAGCCCCAGGAGCTTACTTAAGTAAGTGACTGGGGTGAAAAATCTGCCGGGAGCAGATTTAAACGCTGCTTGCAGCGGCCCCGAAGGGGTGAGGCCCATGGATGGGCCGAGTAACTGCGCAGCCAACAACGCTGCGGCTTGAAAGATGACGGGTATATACTGAGGACTACTATGCGAAACTGGCAGGCTCCAACCCGACGCACCGCGTTGTTCCTGGCGCTGCTGGCCGTGACCGGCCCGGCGCTGCATGCTGAGGATGCAATGAACTCCACGTCATCTCATTTTGCCTATATCGGCACCTACAATCCCAACGGCGAAGGCGTTTACCGAGTGCGGGTCGATCCGGCCAGCGGCGCGTTGAGCCAGGTTACGCTGGTCAGCAACGTGCCGAATCCGGCGCAGCTGACGCTGGGCGTCGGCGGCAAAACGCTGTATGTCGCCAGCGAAGTGGCCGATTTCAACGGCGGCAAGCACGGCGGCATCACCGCCTACCGGATCAATCCGGCCGATGGCGCACTGACGCAGCTCAACCAGGTGGATTCGCAGGGGGCAGGGCCGGTGTATCTCACCCCGACGCCGGACGGGCGGCATCTGCTGGTGGCGAACTACGTCAGCGGCAGCGTGGCGGTCTTCCCGATTGAAGCGGACGGCAGCCTGGGCGCCGCCAGCTCGCTGCAGCAGCAACAGGGCCCGGCGGGCGCGGCCAAACCGGCGGCCGCGGTGGACGGCAGCTTCGCCGTCAGCGATCACAACGGCCCGCATGCCCATATGATCGCCAGCGATCCGAGCGGCAAGTTCGTGTTCTCCACCGATCTGGGATTGGATCGCATCTATCAATGGCGCTTTGACGCGGCGAGCGGCCGGCTGACGCCGAACGATCCGCCGTGGATCGCCGCCTCTTCCGCCGGCGCGGGGCCGCGTCACTTTGTGTTCCATCCGGACGGCGAAACCGTGCTGCTGGTGAACGAAGAGGCCTCGACGTTGACCAGCTACCGTTTTGATCGCCAAAAAGGTACTCTGAAACAACTGCATGCGGTTTCCGCGCTGCCCGCCGACTATCAGGGCACCAGCTTCGCTTCGGGGCTGGCGCTCAGCAAGAACGGCGACACGCTGTACGTCGCCAACCGGCTGCATAACAGCATTGCCCAGTTCAGCGTGGGCGCTGGCGGTGAGTTGAAACCGGTGGCGGAAACCTGGACGCGTGGCGATTATCCGCGTTCGCTGGCGCTGAGCCCGGATGGCCGCTATCTGTATGCGTTGAACCAGCGCAGCGATAACGTCACCCGCTTCAGCGTCAACCCGACGGACGGCAAACTCAGCTTTGTGGGCGGCTATCTGCCGATCGGCAGCCCCTCGCAAATGGCGTTCCTGCCGCCGCCGAAGTAACCCGCGGCCCGCCCGGTTCACCGGGCGGACCGCCTGATTGACGGACACAGAATGGTGCGATTTCCTTACCCGCGTTTGGCTTACTTGTTCGATGCTTTGCAAACCGAGACTTTGCCGCAGGATGAGCTGGCGAAGCGTTTCGCCGTGTCTACCCGCACGGTGCGGGCGGATATCACCGCGCTGAACGAGATCCTGGACAAATACGGCGCGCGCTTCGTGCATAGCCGCGGGGCCGGCTATCGTTTGCAGGTCGATAATGCCGCGCTGTTCAGCGCCCTGCAGCATCAGGAGCGCCGCAAACACGCCACCCCGCGCAGCGCGCAGGAGCGGGTGCATTATCTGCTGGTGCGTTTTTTGACCTCAGCCTTCTCCCTCAAACTGGAGGATTTGGCTGACGAGTGGTTCGTCAGCCGCGGCACGCTGCAAAACGACATGGCTGAGGTGAGAGAGCGTCTGGCGCACTATCAATTAACGATCGAAACCAAGCCGCGTTACGGCATGAAGCTGTTCGGCGCGGAGATGGCGATCCGCGCCTGCCTGACCGACCTGCTGTTCCAGCTGCAGCTGGCCGACGCCGAGAACCCGCTGCTCAACAACGAGATCCTGCTGCAGCCGCAGGTGGCGGCGTTCGCCGGATTATTGCACCCGCTGCTGTCGCAATACGCCATTCGCCTGACCGACGAGGGCGAACAGTACCTGATTTTCTACTGCGCGGTGGCGCTGCGGCGCATCAACGATGGCTATCCGCTGTCGGACTTCGAGGTGGAGGACGGCGACGAGGCGGTGCGCCAGGTGTCGACCCGCCTGGCGGCGGAGCTGCGTGCGGCTTCCGGCAAAGAGATCTCGATGGCCGAAGAGGCCTATCTGCGGGTCAATATCGCCGCGCGGCGCGTGCAGGACGTGCAGCCGACCGAAATCAACGCCGACGATGAAGAAGCGCTGGTGGACTACATTCTTTCCTACATCAACGCACACTATAACTACAACCTGCAGGGCGACGAGCAGCTGCGGGCCGATCTGCTTACCCATATCAAGACCATGATTACGCGGGTGAAATACCAGATCAACATCCCCAATCCGCTGTTGGCCAACATCAAGCAGCACTATCCGATGGCTTACGACGTGACGCTGGCGGCGGTCTCCAGCTGGGGCAAGTACACGCCTTATACGCTGAGCGAGAACGAAATCGGTTATCTGGTGCTGCACATCGGCGTGGGGCTGGAGCGACATTACAACATCGGTTATGAACGCCACCCGCAGGTGATGCTGGTGTGCGACACCGGCAACTCGACGGTGCGGATGATCCAGGCGCAGATTGCGCGCAAGTATCCGCAGCTGGTGATGACGCGCATCGTCTCGCTGCGCGATTACGAGATGCTCGCGCACATCGACGAAGACTTCGTGATTTCCAACGCCCGCATCGGCGAAAAGAACAAGCCGGTAGTGGTGATGTCGCCGTTCCCGACCGATTATCAGCTGGAGCAACTGGGCAAACTGGTGCTGGTGGATCGCACCAGGCCGTACATGCTGGAGAAGTTCTTCGACGCCGAGCATTTCATGGTGCTCAACGAGCCGCTGACGCAGGCGGAACTGTTCAGCCGGGTGTGCGGCCAGCTGGAGCGGGAAGGGTATGTCGGCGCGGACTTTTATCCGTCGGTGGTCGAACGCGAGGCGATCGTCTCCACGCTGCTGGGCGAAGGCATCGCGCTGCCGCACTCGCTGGGGCTGCTGGCGAAAAAGACCGTGGTGGTGACGCTACTGGCGCCGCAGGGCGTCGCCTGGGGCGAAGGCGAAGTCGCGCACGTGATTTTCCTGCTGGCGATCAGCAAGAGCGACTATGAAGAGGCGATGGCGATCTATGAGCTGTTCGTCACCTTCGTGCGTGAACGCTCAATGAGCCGCCTGCTGGGCAGCGGCAGCTTCGACAGCTTCAAAGCGGTGGCGCTGGACTGCCTGAGCCGGAGTTGAGGGGCTAATCCGCTTCCGGCAGGAATAGGGCTGGGGGCAGATTGAAGCGTTTGGCCAGCGCCATAATGTGCGGAATGGTCAGCGATCTTTTGCCGTTCAGGATTTGGTTGACCAACGACTTTTTGCCGATCTCATGTTCAAAATCACTTTGGCTGAGTTGGTGCTGTTCCATCAATACGCGAAGCGCGGCCACCCCCTGTGGGAGTTGGGCGATACGCTGGTTGAATGCGGTAAATTCGGCGCTGTTGTCTTCATATTCGGCGATTTTTTTTGCCAACATGTCAATCAGCGGATGGCGTTCATCGTTTTCCAGCAGATATTCCACCAATTCGAGCGCTTCTCGGTAGTCTTGCTGAGCGTGGCTGCCCTGCAATAAGGGTACGGCGCGCAGTAGCGCATCGGCCGCCTTAATGGCATCTGTAATCATGACGAACTCCTTCGATAGTGCTGCATCAGCTTGTCGTATTCGGCGTGGCTAACGATATGCTTTATGAAGACTTTCTGTGTCTCGAAGCTGGCAAAGAACAAGATCCGCAGGTGGTTGCCGCCGACGTCAATGACCCACCATTTCTCTTTGTACTTCATACGATCGAGCGAAGGAAAAAGCGCTTTTAACTCGTCCGGCGTGCGGAACTCGCCCCGTCGCAACGCTTTATAAATGGCCTCGAGAGCAGTGGCTTCATTGGGATATTGCTTCGTTGCGTTATTGAACGGTTCCCTGGAAATGATATGCATCGTTCCTTCGATTCCTACCCGGTGAACATTATAGCGACTGCCGGTGAGGTTCACAAATTGTAAACTTTCTGTTGTCCCGCAAGCAAAGCGTGGGGAAACATCCGCCTGTTGTCTGTTTTTGCGTTACACACTATTGCGATTACCGTGGTGGGGGTAAATCCATGACGTGAATTTACAGGCGGTTACGGCTGATTCTGGAAGCGGATTCGCAAAATGAGAAACGGGAGGGCTACACTATGGGAGGGGCGGAGGCAACACATGCGCCGAGGCGACGCATGGGAAGAGTCTCAGCGACTAATCTTCATCAAACCCGGAGTTGAACAGCTCGACCACCGCCGCCAGCGCGTTGACTTCATCGGGGCCGGTCGCTTCGACTTCGATGTGCCGACCCTGGGCGGAGTCCAGCATCAGCAGCGCGATGACGCTGCTGGCTTCGGCTTCGGTGCCGCTTTCGTTGCGCAGCATCACTTCGGCGTCGAAACTTTGCACCAGTTCGAACAGTTTCATCGCCGGGCGCGCGTGCATGCCCAGCTTGTTTTTGATTTCAACCGTCTGTTTGACCGTCATTGCTTGCGCTTTTCCAGCGTGCGGTGGCGCGATTGTACGTTCTTGCCGCGCGAGCGGAAGTAATCGGCCAGCTGTTCCGCCACGTACACCGAACGGTGTTTGCCGCCGGTACAGCCGATGGCGACCGTCAGGTAGCTGCGATTGTTGGTTTCCAGCATCGGCAGCCACTGTTCCAGATAGCTGCGGGTCTGGTAAATGAAGTTATGCACTTCGGTATGGCGATCGAGGAACGACGCTACCGGCTTGTCCAGACCGGTCATCGGCCGCAGCTTCGGATCCCAGTGCGGGTTAGGCAGGAAGCGCACGTCGAACACGTAGTCGGCGTCGATCGGAATGCCGTGCTTGAAGCCGAAGGATTCGAACACCATCGTCAGTTCGCGCTCGCGCTTGCCGAGCAGGCGGGTGCGCAGCATTTCGGCCAGTTCGTGCACCGACATTTCCGAGGTGTCGATAATCAGGTCAGCCCGCGAGCGCAGCGGTTCGAGCAGATCGCTCTCTTCGTCGATCGCGCTTTCCAGCGACAGGTTTTTGCTGGAGAGCGGGTGCAGGCGGCGGGTGTCGCTGTAACGGCGGATCAGCGTGTTGCGATCGGCGTCGAGGAACAGCAGCTGCGGCGAGAAGCTGTCCGGCAGCTGAGTCATCGCGTATTCGAACACTTCCGGCGATTCCGGCATGTTGCGCACGTCGATGCTGACCGCCGCGGAGATATTGCGTTCCGCCAGCGTATTGGCGAGCTGCGGCAGCAGAACCACCGGCAGGTTGTCAACGCAGTAAAAACCCATGTCTTCCAGCGCCCGCAAGGCGACGGATTTTCCGGAACCGGAACGGCCGCTGACAATCATCAGCACCATGTGGCAACTCCCCTGGCATCGCGGCGGCGTTCATCGCCACCGTTAAACTTTGTTATTCCGGCCGCAGCCGGATCCATCATCGTAAAACAGTATCGTTATCCGGGCTGGAAGTCACGCCGGCCGGGCATCACTCGGTGATGATTTGGTAAAGTTCTTCGTCGCTCTGCGCGGCGCGCAGGCGGCGGCATACGGTTTTGTCTGCCAGGCGTTTGGCGACCAGCGACAGCGTATGCAAATGGGTTTTGCACTGATCGGCAGGCACCAGCAGCGCAAACAGCAGATCGACCGGCTGATTGTCGATAGCGTCGAAAGCGATGGGTTGGTCGAGACGGATAAACACGCCAACGGCCCGCAGTGTGTCCTCTTCCAGTTTGCCGTGGGGAATGGCGATACCGTTGCCGATACCGGTGCTGCCCATGCGCTCCCGGGTGAGAACCGCGTCAAACACCACCTGCGAAGGCAGATTGAGCTGTTTGGCGGCCAGTTCGCTGATAATTTCCAAAGCCCGCTTCTTGCTGGTGCAGTGTACCGAGCTTTTGGTGCACTCGATGTTTAACACCGAGCTTAATTGCATATATTCGTTGTTCATCTCATCTTCACTTAAAACCGCGCCGCCGGGCGAACCCGGCAAGGCGGTTTTTCGTCGGTTTTGACCCTGATTACCGTTCGGCGCGTCACCCATGCGGGTCACGCGCCGAAGGGAGAGGCGGCGACGGATGCCGCCTCACGGAATGGGTCAGGGTGTCAGTGTTGCTTCAATTTGTCTTTATGTTTGTTCAATTGACGTGCCAATTTGTCGATCAGCGTATCAATTGCGGCATACATATTCTCGTCTTCCGAGGTGGCGTGCAACTCGCCTCCATTCACGTGCACCGTTGCTTCCGCAATTTGCTGCACTTTTTCCACACTTAATACAACATACACCTGATTGATGCGATCAAAATACTGTTCGAGTTTGGCGAACTTGTTGTTCACGAACTCGCGCAACGGATCGGTGATTTCGATGTGGTGTCCGGTAATGTTGAGCTGCATAGTGTCTTCCTTCTCAATAGAGGTCAAACCAACTGTTTGCGCTGGTTCGACGGCGGGATGGACAAAGACTCTCGGTACTTGGCGACGGTGCGCCGGGCCACGATGATCCCCTGATCGGCGAGCAGGGTGGCCAGCTTGCTATCGCTGAGCGGTTTGGCGGGGTTTTCCGCCGCAATCAATTTCTTCACCAACGCGCGGATCGCCGTCGAGGAGGCTTCGCCGCCGCTGTCGGTATTCACGTGGCTGGAGAAGAAATATTTCAATTCGAAAATGCCGCGCGGGCTGTGCAGAAACTTCTGCGTGGTGACGCGCGAGATCGTCGATTCATGCATCTCCACGGCCTGGGCGATATCCGCCAGCACCATGGGTTTCATAAACTCTTCGCCTTGCTCGAAGAACGCCTGCTGCTGATCGACGATGCAGCGGGTGACCTTCAGCAACGTCTCGTTGCGGCTCTCCAGGCTTTTAATCAGCCACTTGGCTTCCTGCAGGTTGCTGCGGATGAACTGGCCGTCGGCTTCGCTGCGGGCGCTGTTGCCCAGCGCGGCGTACTGCTGATTGATCTTCAAACGCGGCACGCTGTCGCCGTTGAGCTCGACCGTCCATTTGTTCTGCGTTTTGCGCACCAGCACGTCCGGAATGACGTATTCCGATTCGCCGGTATTGATCGACTGCCCCGGGCGCGGATCGAGCGACTGAATCAGCAGCATCGCTTCTTTCAGTGTATCTTCTTTTAGCCGGGTTGATCGCATCAGGCTGCGAAAGTCGTGGTTGGCCAATAGATCCAGATGCTCGCTGATGATCAGCCGCGCTTCGGCCAGATAAGGCGTATCTTTGGCGTATTGGGAGAGCTGCACCAGCAGGCAATCGCGCAGATCGCGCGCGGCGACGCCGATCGGATCAAAACGCTGCACGCGCTTCAGCACCGCCTCGACTTCCTCGAGGGTCACGTTCTCGTCGCCCAGGCTTTCCAGAATGTCTTCCAGCGGGACGGTGAGATAACCGGTGTCATCCACCGCGTCGACGATGGAAGTGGCGATGGCGGCGTCGGTATCGGAAAACGGCGTCAGATCCACCTGCCACATCAGATAATCCTGCAGCGTTTGGGTGGTCTCGCCCTGATAGACCGGCAGCTCGTCGTCGCTGTAGTCGGTGCCGGTGCCGGACGGCGTGCCCGCGGTATAGATTTCATCCCAGGTGGCGTCCAGCGGCAGCTCTTCCGGCATGTCTTTCTGCTCCAAGGCCTCGCGGGTATCGAGCCCCTCGGTCTCCTGGGTTTCTTTGGCGTCGATTTCGTCGTGCAGATCGGTCTGTTCAAGCAGCGGATTGCTCTCCAGCGCCAGCTGGATCTCTTGCTGAAGCTCAAGCGTGGACAACTGCAGCAGGCGGATCGCCTGCTGGAGCTGAGGTGTCATGGCCAGCTGTTGGCTGAGCCTGAGTTGCAAACCTTGCTTCATAGTTTTCTGTCTACTTCCGTTAACGGTGTCGTCCCGCAGGACGCGCCGGCGCTTAGAGGCGGAACTCTTCGCCCAGATAAACGCGTTTAACCTGCTCGTCGGCCAGAATAGCATCCGGCGTGCCGTGGGCAATCAGTTTGCCCTGGCTGACGATGTAGGCGCGTTCACATACGTCCAGCGTCTCGCGCACGTTGTGGTCGGTGATCAGCACGCCCAGGCCGCTGTCACGCAGGTGCTCGATGATTTTCTTGATATCGATAACGGAAATCGGATCCACCCCGGCGAAGGGTTCGTCCAGCAGAATGAATTTCGGGTTGGCCGCCAGCGCGCGGGCGATTTCGACGCGGCGGCGTTCACCGCCGGACAGCGCCTGGCCGAGGCTGTCGCGCAGATGGGAGATATGGAACTCTTCCATCAGCTCTTTGGCGCGGTCTTCGCGCTGTTCGCTGGTGAGGTCGGGGCGAATCTCCAACACCGCCATCAGGTTGTCGTACACGCTCAGGCGGCGGAAGATCGACGCTTCCTGCGGCAGGTAACCGATGCCGCGGCGCGCACGGGCGTGCAGCGGCAACAGGCTGATGTCTTCTTCGTCGATCACGATGCGCCCGGCGTCGCGCGGCACGATGCCGACCACCATGTAGAAGGTGGTGGTTTTACCGGCGCCGTTCGGGCCGAGCAGGCCGACGATCTCGCCGGATTTCACTTTCAGGCTGACGTCTTCGACAACTTTACGGCCCTTGTAGGCTTTCGCCAGGTTTTCTGCGATGAGTGTTGCCATAAGTGATTAGTTACTCTTTTTTTGCCCGTTTTTGTCTTGCAACTGCGACGGTACCAGAACCGTTGTCACGCGTTTGCCTTTGTCGCTAAACGCCTGCATTTGCTGCTGTTGCACCAGATAGGTGATGCGATCGCCTTTCACGTTGCTGTCGAGCTGCTCCAGATAGGCGTTGCCCGTCAGGGTCACCAGCTGGGTCGCCACGTCGTAACGCACTTTCTGCGCGTGGCCTTTGACCGGCTTGCCGCTGTCCTGCATCTGGTAGAAGGTTACCGGGTTGCCGAACGCTTCAATATAGGTCTTATTCTGATCTCCGCCCGGACGGGTGACCACCACCTTGTCAGCGCGGATATCGATGGTGCCCTGTTTGATCACCACGTTGTCAGTAAAGGTGCTGACGTTGCTTTGCATATCCAACGACTGCTTGAGCGAGTCGATGCTGACCGGCTGGCTGGAGTCGGATTTCAGCGCCAGAGCAGGGGCGCTGGCGGCCAAAACTAAGCTGCCGATCAACAGATTACGGAGTTGGTTTTTGGTTCTGGATTTCATAGTTGGTCTTAACCTTATCAATCAGCTCAGCGGTTTTGGTCCGCAGGTTCCCACGCATTTTCATGCCGTTAGAGGTAAAATTGGTCCCGTAAAGCGTGACTTCGTCATCGGAGGTGACGTCCTGGGTGACCAGGTTTACCTGAGCGTTGTCCGTCTTAATTTTTTCCAGCTGCGAGGTGGTGGTCAGGCTGTTTACCTCGACGTGGCCATACAGATACAGCATCCGGTCTTTCGTCAGTTTGGCGCGATCGGCGCGAACTGACCAGGTGGCCACCGCATTCTCGTCGAACAGCGTCATCACCGGCTGGGTGAACCAGCTCAGCTCGCCGGCGGTGTAATACTTCGCGTCTTCCGCCACCAGCTTATAATTCAGTTTACCGGCCGGATTGTACACCACGGTGACCGTGTGCTGGCTCTGGTAGGTCGGATCCTGATCGTTAGCCGGGCCAGGAGCCGTATCGTCGCTGAAGTCCGTCATGTTCCAGCCGATCAGCGCCAGAACGATCACCGTCAACAGGATGGTGATCCAAAGTTTGGTTTTACTCATATCGACAGCCCTTTGGCGTCCTCCAGCTTATTTTGAGCCAAAAGAATGATGTCGCACAGTTCGCGCACCGCGCCGCGGCCGCCGGCAATGCGGGTGACGTAGTGGGCTCGCGGCGTCAGCAGCGGATGAGCGTCCGCGACCGCGACCGCCAGGCCCACCTGCGCCATCACCGGCCAGTCGATCAGGTCATCGCCGATATAGGCGACCTGATCCGCCGTTAACGACAGTTTATCCAACAGTTCGCGGAAGGCCAAAAGCTTATCGGATTGCCCCTGATAAAGATGGGTGATGCCGAGCGTTTGCGCGCGGTCTTCCAGCAGCTTGGCGGAGCGACCGGTAATGATCGCCACCTCGATGTCGGAGGTTTTCAGACAGCGGATGCCGTAACCGTCGCGCACGTTGAACGCCTTCAATTCTTCACCGTTGTTGCCCATGAAGATCAGGCCGTCCGACAGTACGCCGTCAACATCGCAAATCAACAGGCGGATGTTCCCGGCACGCGCCATAACCTCTTGTTCTACCGGCCCGTAGCAGGTTTCTACCATACCCATTCCGTTCTATTCCTTAATTAAACGACGCCGGCGCGCAGCATGTCATGCATATGTACCACACCCAGCAACTGGTCGCCATCGGCAACCAGCAGCGCGGTGATGTGGCGTTGCTGCATCAGATTCAGCGCATCGACCGCCAGGATGTTGGGGCGCACCCGCACGCCGCCCGGCGTCATGACATGGGCGATCTTGGCTTCGTGCAGGTTGATGCCCATATCGAACACCCGGCGCAGGTCGCCATCGGTAAAGATGCCGGCGATTTTCATCAGATCGTCGCAGATCACCGTCAGACCCAGATTTTTGCGGGTGATTTCCAGCAGCGCGTCGCGCAATGAGGCGTCGGCGCTGACGTGGGGCATTTCGTCGCCGCTGTGCATGATATCGCTAACCCGCAGCAGCAGCTTGCGGCCGAGTGCGCCGCCCGGATGCGACAGCGCGAAATCTTCCGGCGTGAAGCCGCGCGCCTTCAGCAGCGCGACGGCCAGCGCATCGCCCATCACCAGCGTGGCGGTGGTGCTGGTGGTCGGCGCCAACCCCAGCGGGCAGGCTTCCTGCGGCACCTTGATGCACAGGTGGATGTCCGCCGCCTTGCCCATCGAACTTTCCGGATTGTTGGTCATGCAGATGAGGGTGATCCGCTGCCGTTTCAACACCGGGATCAGCGCCAGGATCTCGCTGGACTCACCGGAGTTGGAGATGGCGAGCACGATATCCTGCGGAGTGACCATGCCCAAATCGCCATGGCTGGCTTCCGCCGGGTGCACGAAGAATGAGGGGGTGCCGGTGCTGGCGAAGGTCGCGGCGATCTTGCAGCCGATATGGCCGGATTTGCCCATGCCCATCACCACCACTTTGCCGCCGCAGGCGGCGATCGTTTCGCAGGCGCGGGTGAAGTCTGCGTTGATGTAGCTGTCGAGCTGAGCCAGCCCGTCACGCTCTATCTGAAGCACTTCTTTGCCGGCCTGTTGAAAATCGAAGCCCGGTTGCAACTCAATGTTCGACATACTCATTCCCGTCGGTTTAGCCGAAAGTACTGAAAGGGTTAAAGAACAGCACCGCAAGATACGCAATAAAGCCGCATAATAACAGCGCGCCGGCCAGGTGGCCGATGCGGTGTTTGCGGCCGATGCACAGCACGCTCAGCAGCACGCTGGCCGCCAGCATCACCCAGTAATCGCGCTGGAAGGCGGCGGCGTCCACGCTGCCCGGCGACAGCAGGGCGGGGACGCCCAGCACGATCACCGTGTTGAAAATATTGGAGCCGATGATATTGCCAATCGCCATATCATCTTCGCCCTTTAATGCTCCGGCGATGGACGTGGCCAGCTCGGGCAGGCTGGTACCGATGGCGATAATGGTCAAGCCGACCACCAGTTCGCTCAGGCCGAAATAGTGCGCGATCACCGTCGCGTTATCGACCACCATTCTGGAAGAGAGCGGCAGAATGATAAACGCCAGCACCAGCCACAGCACCGCCACGGTATTGCTGCTGTCCTGCGGCAGTTCGGCGATCTGCTCCATGGTCAGGCTGTCGCTGCCCTCGCGCTGCGCCAGCCGGGCGATTTTCAGCATCAGCAGGATGAAACCGGCGGCGGCGGTCAGCAGCAGCACGCCATCCAGCCTGCTCAGAGTGCCGTCCATCAACACGAAACCGCATAATACTGTGACCGCTAACATCAGCGGCAGTTCGCGCCGCAGTATTTCCGATCGTGCAGCCAGCGGGTGAATCAGCGCTGCGACGCCCAGGATCAATAAAATGTTGGTGATGTTGGAACCTAATACGTTGCCAACGGCCATATCTATCTGCCCGTTCAACGCGGCGGTGGTGGACACGATCAGCTCCGGCAGCGAGGTGCCGATGCCGACGATGGTCATGCCGATGATCAACGGCGGCACGCCAAGCGAACGGGAAATCACGGCAGCACCATAAACTAAGCGGTCTGCACCATACACCAGTAGAAATAAACCAACGATTAATAATGCTATTGCGAGAAACATGCAGGGTCCTTTGTCGGGTATTATCCCGGTTCGTTGGTTAAAGCCGTCAATGCGGCGGTATTGCTTGCCCTCCGGTGCGTGCGCTTGAGCGCAGCAACGGTTTTTCCCGGCTAATTGTTGAACACTTTCGTTTTTTTTCGTTATGGCGCCAATTTTGACCGGGTGGCGCGGAAAAGTAAAACCAATGGCATCATTGGTTGCGAAATGGCAGTAAGTTTTTGTAAAGATGAGACGGATTGCGCCCATTGCTTTAACATCACGGGTAGATTCAGCAAAGATGAGTCGTAAAGGGTCCATTAACATGCTCCAAAAGGCAGATAATTTGGTCGAAGTGCGCGACATGAGCTTCTCGCGCGGCGACCGGCGGATATTTGAAGACATCAACCTGACGGTGCCTCGCGGTAAGATCACGGCGATCATGGGGCCGTCGGGCATCGGCAAAACCACGCTGCTGCGTCTGATCGGCGGTCAGCTGACGCCGGACCGCGGGGAGATTTGGTTTGACGGCGACAACATTCCCGCATTGTCCCGCCGTCAGTTGTACGACGCGCGCAAAAAGATGAGCATGCTGTTCCAGTCGGGCGCGCTGTTCACCGATTTGACCGTATTCGAAAACGTGGCCTACCCGTTGCGTGAGCACAGCAACCTGCCTGAGCCCCTGCTGCGCAGCACGGTGCTGATGAAGCTGGAAGCGGTCGGGCTGCGCGGTGCGGCGCAGCTGATGCCCAATGAACTCTCCGGCGGCATGGCGCGCCGGGCGGCGTTGGCGCGCGCGATCGCGCTGGATCCGGAGATGATCATGTTCGACGAACCATTCGTCGGCCAGGATCCGATCACCATGGGGGTGCTGGTCAAGCTGATCGACGAGTTGAACCATGCGCTGGGCATTACCTGCATCGTGGTGTCGCACGACGTGCCGGAGGTGCTGAGCATCGCCGACTACGCCTATATCGTGGCCGATCACCGGGTGATTGCCGAAGGCACCACGCAGCAATTGCAGAACAATCCTGATGCGCGCGTGCGCCAGTTCCTGGATGGTATAGCGGATGGACCGGTGCCGTTCCGCTATCCGGCCGGGGATTATCAGACTGAACTGCTAGGATTAGGGAGTAAATAAGCTCATGTTATTAAGAGCGTTAGCGTCTCTGGGGCGCAGTGGCATCAACACCAGCGCCAGCTTCGGCCGCGCCGGGTTGATGCTGTTCAACGCATTGATTGGCCGGCCGGAACCCGGCAAGCAGTGGCCGCTGTTGTTGAAACAGCTTTACAGCGTCGGCGTGCAGTCGCTGCTGATCATCATGGTTTCCGGGCTGTTTATCGGCATGGTGCTGGGCCTGCAGGGGTATATCGTGCTTACCACCTACAGCGCTGAAGCCAGCCTCGGCATGATGGTGGCGCTGTCGCTGCTGCGCGAGCTGGGGCCGGTGGTGACGGCGCTGCTGTTCGCCGGCCGCGCCGGTTCCGCGCTCACGGCGGAAATCGGCCTGATGAAGGCGACGGAACAGATCTCCAGCCTGGAAATGATGGCGGTCGATCCGCTGCGGCGCATCGTGGCGCCGCGTTTCTGGGCGGGGATGATCAGCATGCCGCTGCTGACCATCATCTTCGTGGCGATCGGCATTTGGGGCGGCTCGGTGGTCGGCGTGGATTGGAAGGGCATCGACAGCGGCTTCTTCTGGTCGGCGATGCAAGGCGCCGTAGAGTGGAAAAAAGATCTGCTCAACTGCCTGATCAAGAGCGTGGTGTTCGCCATTACCGTAACCTGGATTGCCATTTTCAACGGGTATGACGCCGTGCCTACCTCTGAAGGGATTAGCCGGGCGACGACGCGTACCGTGGTGCATTCGTCACTGGCGGTGTTGGGATTGGATTTCGTGCTGACCGCACTGATGTTTGGGAATTGATTCGATGCAAACGAAGAAGAGTGAAATCTGGGTTGGGGCATTCATGCTGATCGCGCTGTGCGCCATCGTGTTTATCTGCCTGCAGGTGGCGAACCTTAAATCGATCGGCAGCGAGCCGACCTACCGCGTTTACGCGACGTTCGACAATATCGGCGGCCTGAAACCGCGTTCGCCGGTGAAGATCGGCGGCGTGGTGATCGGCCGCGTGGCGGACATCGAGCTCGATCCGAAAACCTACACGCCGCGCGTGGCGCTCGATATCCAGAAAAAGTACGACGAAATCCCGGATACCAGCTCGCTGGCGATCCGCACCTCCGGCCTGCTGGGCGAGCAATATCTGGCGCTTAACGTGGGCTTCGAAGATCCTGATATGGGCACCACCATTCTGAAAGACGGCGGCACCATTCAGGACACTAAATCAGCCATGGTTCTGGAAGATCTGATCGGCCAGTTCCTGTATAAAAGCGGCGGTCAGGACAGCGCCAAACCGGGAGACGCGGCCGCTGAGCCCGCTGCCGGCGCTGCACCGCAACCCGCTGTTCCAAATCATTAAGAGAGGATACCTGCATGTTTAAACGTTTACTGATGGTGGCTCTGCTGGTGGTTGCGCCGCTGGCGAGCGCAGCCGACCAAACCAATCCTTACAGCATGATGCAAGACGCGGCGCAGAAGACCTTCAGCCGTTTGAAGAACGAACAGCCGAAGATCAAGCAGGACCCGAACTACCTGCGCTCCATCGTGCATCAGGAACTGATGCCGTTCGTGCAGGTGAAATACGCCGGCGCGCTGGTGCTGGGCCGTTACTACAAAGATGCGACGCCTGCGCAGCGCGAAGCTTACTTCACCGCTTTCCAGGCTTACCTGGAGCAGGCTTACGGCCAGGCGCTGGCGATGTACCACGGCCAGACTTACCAGATCGCGCCTGAACAGCCGCTGGGCAACGCCGACATCGTGGCCATTCGCGTCACCATCATCGACAACGGCGGCCGCCCGCCGGTGCGTCTGGATTTCCAATGGCGCAAGAACAGCAAAACCGGCTACTGGCAGGCGTATGACATGATCGCCGAAGGCGTCAGCATGATCACCACCAAGCAAAACGAGTGGGCGTCTACGCTGCGTACTCAGGGCATCGACGGCCTGACCAAACAGCTGCAGGCCGCTGCCGCGCAGCCCATCTCGCTGGACAAGAAAAACTGATGTCGGCAGCGCTCAGCTTCGAATCAGAGCAGCAGACGCTGATCCTGCGCGGTGAACTGGACCGTGAAACGCTGCTGCCGTTGTGGCGGCAGCGCGACGCGCTGATGGCGGATAAAACCGCGATCGACGTGGCGCAACTGCAGCGCGTGGACTCCTCCGGGCTGGCGCTGTTGCTGCATCTGCAGGAAGAGCAGCGCCAACGTGGCGTCGCGCTAAAAATTTTCGGCGTCACCGAGCGTCTGAAAACGCTGATCGCGCTCTATAACCTGCAGGCGATAATGCCTGTCGATACCGCCGGTTAGCGGCGTTTTACACCGCCTTTGCGTGGTTAAACGATACAAAGCCCCTGTTATGCAGGGGCTTTTTCTTTAGTTTAAGAAAACATCGTATTCCACTAAGATACTAGGCTGTTTATGATCCTTTAGCGGCAGAACTGGATACTATGGAAACCAACGAGATTAAAGACGTGCTGATGCAGGCATTGGCACTGGATGAAGCGCACGTGACGGGCGACGGCAGCCATTTTCAAGCGATCGTGGTCGGCGAACTGTTCGCCGGCATGAGCCGCGTCAAAAAACAGCAGACGGTTTACGCACCGCTGATGGAATACATTGCGGACAACCGCATTCATGCCTTGTCTATCAAGGCGTACACCCCTGAAGAGTGGCAGCGAGACCGCAAACTCAACGGATTTTAAGGCTGTTTGCCCTGCCGGGCGGGCAGCTTCAGATTAGATAACAGAGAGTAGTCAGATGGATAAATTTCGTGTGCAGGGTCGGACCCGCCTGAGCGGTGAAGTGTCTATTTCCGGGGCCAAAAACGCCGCCCTGCCGATCCTGTTTGCCGCCCTGTTGGCGGAAGAGCCGGTCGAGCTGCAGAATGTCCCCAAGCTGAAGGACATCGACACCACCATTAAACTGCTCAGCCAGTTGGGTACCAAGATTGAGCGCAACGGTTCGGTCTTCGTGGACGCCAGCGGCGTGAACGAGTTTTGCGCGCCATACGATCTGGTGAAAACCATGCGCGCTTCCATCTGGGCGCTGGGGCCGCTGGTGGCTCGTTTCGGCCGCGGTCAGGTTTCCCTGCCGGGCGGCTGCGCGATCGGCGCGCGTCCGGTCGATCTGCACATCACCGGCCTGGAGCAGTTGGGTGCCGAGATCAAGCTGGAAGAAGGTTACGTCAAGGCGTCCGTCGATGGCCGTCTGAAAGGCGCGCACATCGTGATGGACAAGGTGAGCGTGGGCGCGACCGTGACCATCATGAGCGCCGCGACCCTGGCGACCGGCACGACCGTTATCGAGAACGCCGCGCGTGAGCCGGAAATTGTCGATACCGCCAACTTCCTCAATACGCTGGGCGCGAAGATCAGCGGCGCAGGCAGCGACAAGATCACCATCGAGGGCGTCGAGCGTCTGGGCGGCGGCGTGTATCGCGTGCTGCCTGACCGCATCGAGACCGGTACCTTCCTGATCGCCGCCGCGGTTTCCGGCGGCAAAGTGATGTGCCGCAACACCCGTCCGGATACGCTGGATGCGGTGCTGGCCAAGCTGCGTGAAGCCGGTGCCGATATCGAAGTGGGCGAAGACTGGATCAGCCTGGATATGCACGGCAAGCGCCCGAAAGCGGTCACCGTGCGCACCGCGCCGCACCCGGGCTTCCCGACCGACATGCAGGCTCAGTTCAGCCTGTTGAACCTGGTGGCGGAAGGCACCGGCGTTATCACCGAGACCATCTTCGAAAACCGTTTCATGCACGTGCCGGAATTGATCCGCATGGGGGCGCACGCGGAAATCGAGAGCAACACCGTGATCTGCCATGGCGTTGAACAGCTGTCCGGCGCTCAGGTGATGGCGACCGATCTGCGCGCTTCCGCCAGCCTGGTGATCGCCGGCTGCATCGCCGACGGCGTGACCGTCGTCGATCGCATCTACCATATCGATCGCGGCTATGAGCGTATTGAAGACAAGCTGCGCGCGCTGGGTGCGAACATCGAACGCGTGAAAGGCGAGTAAGGCATTAGCGCCGGCGCGGCTGCGTCGGCAGGATGAAAATCAAAGGGCCGGCTATCAATGCCGGCCCTTTTTTAATTGCTGTCTTCCGGGAATTCACCCACCGTCATTTTCAACGTAATGCGCTTGCCGTCACGCAGCACGATAACCGGTATCTCGGTGCCCGGTCTGATCTCCGCCACCTGATCCATAGTCTCCAGCACGGACACCGCCGGTTTGTTATCCACGTTGATGATGATGTCGTTGATCTGGAAGCCGGCGTTGCTCGCCGGGCCATTCGGCGTAATCTCGGTCACGATGATGCCTTGAAGGCGATCGATGCCGGAATTGGACGAGCGCAGCGGAATGATCTCTTTGCCCTGAATGCCGAAATAGCCGCGGATGACGCGGCCGTCGCGGATCAGCTTGTCCATGATTTTGGTGGCCAGTTCGATCGGAATGGCGAAGCCGAGGCCCTCCGGCGTTTCGCCGTCGGTAATTTTGTCATAGGTCAGGGTGTTGATGCCGATCAGCTCGCCCAGCGAGTTGACCAGCGCGCCGCCGGAGTTGCCGCGGTTGATGGAAGCGTCGGTCTGCAGGAATGTCTGTCGGCCGGTGGTGCTCATACTGATGCGGCCGGTGGCGCTGAGGATGCCCTGCGTGACGGTCTGCCCCAGGTTATAGGGGTTGCCGATCGCCAGCACGACGTCGCCGACGTGGGCAACGCGATTTTTATTGGTCGGGATCACCGGCAAATTGCCGGGATCGATCTTCAGCACCGCCAAATCGGTCAGGCCGTCCGAGCCGACCAACAGCGCTTCGTAGCGGCGGCCATCCTGCAACACCACGGTGATCTGCTGAGCGTCTTTGATCACGTGGCGGTTGGTGATGATATAGCCGCGTTCATTCATGATCACGCCGGAACCGAGCGACAGCACGTTGGCGGCGCCGTTCAGGTTGCGGTTGTAAATGTTCACCACGGCGGGCGCGGCGCGGCGCACCGCTTTGTTGTAGCTCACTGGCGTTTCGTCGCTGGTGCTCTCAGGTTTGTCTGCAAACAGGCCGTTGGAAGAACGTAGCATGGGCAGTGCGGCCAACAGCAGGCCGGCAACGATGAAACCGATAACGACAGAACGCAAGAGCTTAGCAAACATGGAGTTTTCGTGGTGTGGTGAACGATGTTCGGAGGATAGCATGAGTTAACCGGGCGCAGTATGTCACCGAGCCCGGTTTTTGCACAAATTAACGCAGCAGCAGATAAATGGTTTCGTTACCGCGCACGATATTGAGCGCCATCACCGGTGGCTTGGCCTCCAACACTTTACGCAGCGTGGTGATGTTGTCCACGCGCTGACGGTTGACGCCGATGATCACGTCGCCTTTCTGCAGGCCGATCTGCGCCGCCGTTGACCCTTTATCCACGTTCTCCACCTTCACGCCCTTGTCGCCGCTCGGCAACGCGCCATTGCTGAGGGAAACCCCCTGCAGCGCCGGCGACAGCGTTTCGGCGTTGGTCGAGGCGCTCTCGCTGTTGTCCAGCGTGACCGAGACTTCCTGCGGTTTGCCATCGCGCAGCAGGCCCACCTTGAGGGTTTTGCCCGGCGCGGTGGTGCCGACTTTGGCGCGCAGTTCGGCGAAGCTGCTCACCGGTTTACCGTCGACGGAGACCAGGATATCCCCGGCCTTGATGCCCGCCTTGGCGGCGGCGGATTTCGGCAGCACTTCGCTGACGAAGGCGCCGCGCTGCGCGTCGGTGTTGAAGGCTTTGGCCATATCCGGGGTCATTTCGCTGCCCTTGATGCCCAGCAGGCCGCGTTTAACTTCGCCGAATTCAATCAGCTGCTGGCTCAGGTTCTGCGCCATATTGCTCGGAATGGCGAAACCGATGCCGACGTTGCCGCCGCTCGGCGCCAGAATGGCGGTATTAATGCCGATCAGCTCGCCGTTCAGGTTAACCAGCGCGCCGCCGGAGTTGCCGCGGTTGATGGAGGCGTCGGTCTGAATGAAGTTTTCCAGCCCTTCCAGATTCAGGCCTGAGCGGCCCAGCGCCGAGATAATGCCGGAAGTGGCGGTTTGGCCCAGGCCAAACGGGTTGCCGACGGCGACGGCAAAGTCGCCGACGCGCAGTTGATCAGAGTCGGCCATCTTGATGGCGGTCAGGTTTTTGGTGTCGCTGAGCTGCAGCAGGGCGATGTCGGATTGCTCATCGCGGCCGACCAGCTTGGCGTCCAGCTCGCGACCGTCGTTCAACTGCACGCGGATTTTATCGGCGTTGTTGATGACGTGGTTGTTGGTCAGCACATAGCCTTTGGCGGCGTCGATGATCACGCCGGAACCCAGCCCTTCAAACGGACGGGAGCTTTGCTGCTGGCCGGGGAAATTAGGGCCGAAGAAGCGTCTGAACTCTTCCGGCAGTTGTTGACGCTGCACCTGAGTGCCGGCGACATGCACGCTCACTACGGCGGGCAAGACTTTTTCCAGCATCGGTGCCAGGCTCGGCAGCGGCTGCCCCTGAACGGCGACGGGCAGGGCCGCGTTGGCCACCGGTACGGAGCTGAACGTCAGGCCGAGGCTCATTGCCAATGCACTAAGAATTAGCGACTTTTTCTTCATTGATTATAACTCTCTCAATACCTGCCGATGAAAATTTGATGATAAGGCAATCACCTTGTCATAGTGAAGGGTAAGACCGTGAATTTGCGTGCAAAGTTCAGTAAAGGTAATACGAGGGAAGGTCAAGACGGTAAACGGAGGAAGCCCGCGGGTGGCCCCGCGGGCGAAGGGGGTCAGTCGCGGCGCGCGCTTTGCCCGCGCAGCAGGCCGGAGGCGCCTTCCGAATAGTCGCGCGGCATTTCCACCGGCGCTTGATCGTTGTCTGCTTCCGCTTCGGTCAGGCGATAGCGGAACGGATTTTCCTGCATCGGCAGATCCGGCAGCAGGTTGTTCGAGCTTTTCGCCATGTGCTGATACAGCTGACGATAATCGCGCGCCATGTTGTCCAGCAGCTCGGCGCTGCGGGCAAAGTGGCCGACCAGCTCCTGACGGTACTCTTCCAGCTCGGTTTTGCTCTTGTCCAACTCGTTCTGCAGGACTTGTTGTTGACGTAATTTACGGTTGCCAAAACGCATCGCCACCGCACCAATCACGATACCGACGACCAAACCAATCAGCGCATACTCCCAGGTCATGATGACTCCTATTTTGACTTCGTTGTTCCGCAGGGATTTTTCACTTAATAATATCCACTATAACCGTTAACCTTGTCCGAGTGGAATCCTGATGCGCTTCCACCTAATTTTTACAGGGTTTTCAGCGGCGCCCGCAGCGGGCATTTGTGGCGATAACGGTGCGAATCGGCATCAACTTGCCGCCAACGTTGGCTAAATAATTTCTAAGCGTTCTTAGGGAACATCGAACAGATGCAGGCACTATCACCGTTATCTCGCTACCAGCAGGCGCTGGATGCGGGGGAATATCAGGCCGATGAGGTTCAACGCCGGGCCGTCACTCAACTGGATCGCATTTATCAGGCTCTGTTGCAAAAGCCGGCGGCGAGCGCGCCTGCCGGCGGGCTGCGCGGCAAGCTCAGCCGCTTGCTGGGCAAGGGCGGCGACACGGCGCCGCAGCGACCGGTGCAGGGGCTGTATATGTGGGGCGGCGTCGGGCGCGGCAAAACCTGGTTGATGGATATGTTCTTCCACAGTTTGCCGGGCGATCGCAAAATGCGTCTGCACTTTCACCGCTTCATGCTGCGGGTGCATGAAGAGCTGACCGAGCTGCAGGGGCGGGAAAACCCGCTGGAAATCGTCGCCGACGGCTTTAAGGCCGAGACCGACGTGCTGTGTTTCGACGAATTCTTCGTGTCCGACATCACCGACGCCATGCTGCTGGCCACGCTGCTGCAGGCGCTGTTCGCGCGCGGCATCACGCTGGTGGCCACGTCGAATATCCCGCCGGACGATCTGTACCGCAACGGTCTGCAGCGGGCGCGTTTCCTGCCGGCCATCGATCTGATCAACGAGTACTGCGACGTGATGAACGTCGACGCCGGCATCGACTATCGTCTGCGTACCCTGACCCAGGCGCACCTCTACCTGACGCCGCTGAGCGACCAGACGCGCGAGACGCTGGATCGGATGTTCGTCAAGCTGGCGGGCAAGGCGGGGGAGAACGCGCCGGTGCTGCAGATCAACCATCGGCCGCTGCAGGCTATCCGTTCGGTGGACGGCGTGCTGGCGGTGGATTTCCACACGCTGTGTGAAGAGGCGCGCAGCCAACTGGACTACATCGCGCTGTCGCGGCTGTATCACAGCGTGATCCTGTATAATGTGCGGGTGATGGGGCCGCTGAAAGAGAATACCGCGCGCCGTTTCCTGGCGTTGGTGGACGAATTCTACGAGCGGCACATCAAGCTGGTGATCGGCGCCGAAGCGTCGATGTTCGAGATCTATCAGGGGGTACAGCTGAAATTTGAATTCCAGCGCTGCCTGTCGCGCCTGCAGGAAATGCAGAGCGAAGAGTACCTCAAGCTGCCGCATTTGCCCTGAGTCTGCCGGGCTTGCCGCCGCCGTATCGCCGGTTGTCCGCCGCCGGCGATAAATTTATTTTCCATTCAAAAACCGTTCGATCTTTGTGAGCGACTTCTCTATAATCTTGCGACCCCACGTTACAACAAAGTTTTTTTTCCCAAAAACTTTATAGTGCCGGCAATGGCTATTCGAAGGGGTAGGTTTGCTGGACTTGTATGGTCGTGTGAGCCTCAACTGTTTTCGAGCGTTTGGGTGTTCACCAACGTGTAACTAATTATTGGGTAAGCTTTCTAATGAAAACTTTTACAGCTAAACCAGAAACCGTAAAACGCGACTGGTACGTTGTTGATGCAGATGGTAAAACTTTAGGCCGTCTCGCTACTGAACTGGCTCGTCGCCTGCGCGGCAAGCATAAAGCGGAATACACCCCGCACGTGGATACCGGTGATTACATCATCGTTCTGAACGCTGACAAAGTTGCTGTAACCGGCAACAAGCGTACAGACAAAGTGTACTACCACCACACCGGCCACATCGGTGGTATCAAGCAAGCGACCTTTGAAGAGATGATTGCCCGCCGTCCTGAGCGCGTGATTGAAATCGCGGTTAAAGGCATGCTGCCAAAGGGCCCGCTGGGTCGTGCTATGTTCCGTAAACTGAAAGTTTACGCGGGCACCGAGCACAATCACGCGGCACAGCAACCGCAAGTTCTGGACATTTAATCGGGATTAATGGCAATGGCTGAAAATCAATACTACGGCACTGGTCGCCGCAAAAGCTCCGCCGCTCGCGTCTTCATCAAGCCGGGCAACGGTAACATCGTTATCAACCAGCGCAGCCTGGAACAGTACTTCGGTCGCGAAACTGCCCGCATGGTAGTTCGTCAGCCGCTGGAACTGGTCGACATGGTTGGCAAACTGGATCTGTACATCACCGTTAAAGGTGGTGGTATCTCCGGTCAAGCTGGCGCCATCCGTCACGGTATCACCCGTGCACTGATGGAGTACGATGAGACTCTGCGTTCTGAACTGCGTAAAGCTGGCTTCGTCACCCGTGACGCTCGTCAGGTTGAACGTAAGAAAGTCGGTCTGCGTAAAGCACGTCGTCGTCCGCAGTTCTCCAAGCGTTAATTTCCGCTGCTTCGGCAGTGCGATTTACGCAAAAAACCCGGTGCTTCACCGGGTTTTTTTATGCCTGAAATCCGCCGTCCCCGACTAAAATCTGTGGTATATCAGACAATTCAACATGAATTCGCCGCAGCGCCCCCACAAAACAAGCAAAATCTGGTAAACTATCACCCACTTTTGCGCCTGTTCGCCGTGCAGTTGACCTCCTGGGCCGGTTTTTTATGGGTTCGGGTCGCGCTGCGTGCTGCCGGCCTGCGGCAAGATTATTCAGGATAGCAGCCTGTCAGTTGGCTATTCGCAGTATTTTCTAGATAACTTGGAGGTTTTCATGGCTGTCGCTGCCAACAAACGTTCGGTAATGACGCTGTTCTCTGGCCCGACCGACATTTTTAGCCATCAAGTACGCATCGTACTGGCGGAGAAAGGTGTCAGCGTCGAGATCGAGCAGGTCGAAATGGATAACCTGCCGCAAGATCTGATTGACCTCAACCCTTACCAGACGGTGCCTACGCTGGTCGATCGCGAACTGACCCTGTATGAATCCCGCATCATCATGGAATACCTGGATGAGCGCTTCCCGCACCCGCCGCTGATGCCGGTTTACCCGGTTGCCCGTGGTGAGAGCCGTCTGATGATGCTGCGCATCGAGAAGAACTGGTACTCGCTGATGGACAAGATCGAGAAGAGCAGCGGTCAGGAAGCGGAATCCGCCCGCCGCCAACTGCGTGAAGAGCTGCTGGCGATCGCGCCTATCTTCGGTCAGGCGCCGTATTTCATGAGCGAAGAGTTCAGCCTGGTGGATTGCTACCTGGCACCGCTGTTGTGGCGTCTGCCGCAGCTGGGCATCGAGTTGAGCGGCGCCGGCTCCAAAGAGTTGAAAGGCTACATGACCCGCGTCTTCGAACGCGACGCTTTCCTGGCTTCCCTGACCGAAGCCGAGCGTGAAATGCGCCTGCAAACCCGGGGCTAAGCGCGATGGACATGTCTCAGATGACGCCGCGTCGCCCGTATCTGCTGCGGGCGTTCTATGACTGGCTGCTGGATAACCAGCTGACGCCGCACCTGGTGGTCGACGTGACTCGCCCTGATGTTCAGGTGCCGATGGAGTTCGCGCGCGATGGCCAGATCGTGTTGAATATCGCGCCGCGCGCGGTAGGCAACCTGGCGTTGGGCAACGAAGACGTGCAGTTCAACGCGCGCTTCGGCGGCGTGCCGCGCCAGGTTTCGGTGCCGATGGCCGCCGTGCTGGCGATTTATGCGCGTGAGAACGGCGCCGGCACGATGTTTGAACCGGAAGCCGCCTACGACGAAAGCGAAGGCGTGTTCGAAGGTTTGGACAATGAGACGATCCCTTCGGAAACGTTGATGTCAGTGATCGACGGCGATCGCCCGGATACCGCGGAAGATGACGGCCCGGACGACGAACCGCCGCAGCCGCCGCGCGGTGGCCGCCCGGCGCTGCGCGTGGTGAAATAAGCCCGCGTGAACAAACGAAAAAGCACCCCGTGGGGTGCTTTTTTTTGCCCGGGCGAAGCGGATCAGCCTTTCAAGGCGGCAATGCAGGCATCGCGCGGCGCGCTGAGATCGCCTACGCGCACGGTGGACAGCGCGCGGGCCGCGCGCTCACGGAAGCTGGTGATGGCGGTGTCGCCTTGCACTTCCGGCGGCGCGGTGCAGATGTCATTGAGCGGCAGATCGTTGCCTTTGTTGAGCGCCTGCAATACTGCCGCCGGGTTGTAGATCAGGGCGGCGGAGAGGGCAGATTTAATGCCGGCGGTAAATCCGGCATTGCCGCCGCCGGCCAGCTTGGGTGCCAGGGCAATCCAGTTGTCGTCCCCCAACCGGATACTGTTTTCCACGGCGCTGAACTGCCCGGCCTTGCCCAACTGCGCCACGACCGGCCGTGCGCCGCGCGCTTCGATATTGTAACCGACCTCCTGCGAATCCAGCGCCAGGGCTGAGGCGCTGAAACTGACGGCCAGCAGTGCGCCGGCCAACAGGGAAATGGAGCATTTCATGTTCGCTATCCTTATCTCGGTGTCAGGCGCAGCCGCGCCCTGCAATGGTGCTAACTCAATACTATAGCGCGTTGAGGCTGTGAGGAGGGGGGAGGTTGTTACAAAGCGTGGCCGGTTAAAACAAAGGCCCGGCAATGTGCCGGGCCTTTGGCGGTACGGAAGGTTTACACTTCCAGGTAGTTCATGATGCCGTCTGCCGCTTTGCGGCCTTCGGCGATCGCCGTCACCACCAGGTCGGAGCCGCGGACTGCGTCGCCACCGGCGAAGATTTTCGGGTTGCTGGTCTGGAATGCGTTCTCGCTGCCTTCCGGCGCCACGATGCGGCCCTGTTTATCGAGCTGCACGTCGTGCGCCGCCAGCCAGTCCATGCGGTGTGGGCGGAAGCCGAACGCCATCACCACCGCGTCGGCGTCGATCACGTGCTCGGAACCCGGCACCTGCTCCGCCGCCTGACGGCCGTTGGCATCCGGCGCACCCAACTGAGTGCGCACCATTTTCACCCCGGCCACGCGGCCGGCGCTGTTCAGTTCGATGCTCAGCGGCTGCAGGTTGAACTGGAAGTCCACCCCTTCTTCCCGGGCGTTCTTCACTTCGCGCTTGGAACCCGGCATGTTGGCCTCGTCGCGGCGGTAGGCGCAGGTGACCTGCGTCGCGCCCTGACGCACCGAGGTGCGCACGCAGTCCATGGCGGTATCGCCGCCGCCCAGCACCACCACCCGTTTGCCTTCCATGCTGACATAAGGCTCGTGCTGCTCGGTTTCATACCCCATCAGCTGCTTGGTGTTGGCGATCAGGAACGGCAGCGCGTCGTACACGCCCTGCGCATCCTCATTCTCCAGCCCGCCACGCATCGATTGATAGGTGCCGACGCCGAGGAACACCGCATCGTACTCGCTCAGCAAAGTCTCCATGCTGACGTCTTTGCCCACTTCGGTATTCAGCTGGAACTCGATGCCCATCTCGCTGAAGATGCCGCGGCGTTTGACCATCACTTCCTTTTCCAGCTTGAAGGCCGGGATGCCGAAGGTCAGCAGGCCGCCGATCTCAGGATGACGATCATACACCACCGCCTTGACGCCGTTGCGGGTCAGCACGTCAGCGCAGGCCAACCCGGCGGGGCCGGCACCGACGATCGCCACGCGCTTGCCGGTCGGCTGCACGTGCGACATGTCCGGCTTCCAGCCCATTTCTATGGCCTTATCGCTGATGTAACGCTCGATATTGCCGATGGTGACCGCGCCGAACTCGTCGTTCAGGGTGCAAGACCCTTCGCACAGGCGATCCTGTGGGCATACGCGGCCGCACACCTCCGGCAGGCTGTTGGTCTGATGCGCCAGGTCCGCCGCTTCCATGATGCGGCCTTCGTTGGCCAGCTTCAGCCAGTTCGGGATGTAGTTGTGCACCGGGCACTTCCACTCGCAATACGGGTTGCCGCAGGACAGACAGCGGTCCGCCTGGGCTTTGGCCTGGGTTTCCGAAAACGGTTCGTAGATCTCGACGAACTCGATTTTGCGGATCTTCAGCGGTTTCTTAGGCGGATCAACACGCTGCAGGTCGATAAATTGATAAACGTTCTGGCTCATTAATGACCTACCTCTTACTGCGCTTGCACCCGCAGCTCGGCTGCGGAACGGCTACGGTGACCCAACAGCGCTTTGACATCGCTGGACTTCGGTTTGACCAGGGCGAACTTCGGCGCCCACTCCGGCCAGTTGGCCAGGATCTCTTCCGCGCGGGAAGAGCCGGTCGCCTGCACGTGTTCGGTGATCAGGCCGCGCAGATGCTCCTCATGGATCGCCAACTGATCGACATCCAGCACTTCCACCAGCTCCGGGTTCACGCGCTTGCGGAACTCGCCGTCTTCGTCCAGCACGTAGGCGAAGCCGCCGGTCATGCCGGCGCCGAAGTTGATGCCGGTTTTACCCAGCACGCAGACGATGCCGCCGGTCATGTATTCGCAGCCGTTGTCGCCGATGCCTTCCACCACGGTGATGGCGCCGGAGTTGCGCACCGCGAAACGCTCGCCCGCGCGGCCGGCGGCGAACAGCTTGCCGCCGGTGGCGCCGTACAGGCAGGTGTTGCCGACGATGCTGGCTTCATGGCTGCGGAAGGCGGAGCCGATCGGCGGACGCACCGCGATGCTGCCGCCGGCCATGCCCTTGCCGACATAGTCGTTGGCGTCGCCGGTCAGGGTCAGCTCGACGCCGCCGGCGTTCCAGACGCCGAAGCTCTGCCCGGCGGTGCCGGAGAAGTGCGCCTTGATCGGATCGGCCGCCATGCCCTGATCGCCGTGCACGTTGGCGATAGCGCCGGACAGCATGGCGCCCACGGAGCGGTCAGTGTTGCGAATGTCGAAGTAGAAGGTTTTACCCTGTTTCGCTTCGATATGCGGCTGTGCCTGCGCCAGTAGCTCTTTGTTCAGCAGGCCCTTGTCGAACGCCGGGTTGCTGCTTTCGGTGCAGTACACCGCTTTACCCGGATGCGGCGTGGCGGTTTTCAGCAGCGGCGACAGATCCAGCTTGTTCTGCTTGGCGGAAATGCCGTCCAGCTCGGTCAGGAACTCGGTGCGGCCGATCAGATCCACCAACTGGCTCACGCCCAGTTGCGCCATGATCTCGCGGGTTTCACGCGCGATAAACTGGAAGTAATTCGTCACGCGTTCCGGCAGGCCGTGGTAGTGATCGCGGCGCAGCTTGTCGTCCTGAGTCGCGACGCCGGTCGCGCAGTTGTTGAGGTGGCAGATGCGCAGGTATTTGCAGCCCAGCGCCACCATCGGCCCGGTGCCGAAGCCGAAGCTTTCCGCGCCCAGGATCGCCGCTTTGACGATGTCCACACCGGTTTTCAGGCCGCCGTCCACCTGCAGGCGGATCTTGTGGCGCAGACCGTTGGCCACCAGCGCCTGCTGGGTTTCCACCAGGCCCAGTTCCCATGGGCAGCCGGCATATTTCACCGAGGACAGCGGGCTGGCGCCGGTGCCGCCGTCGTAACCGGCGATGGTGATCAGATCGGCATAGGCTTTCGCCACGCCGGTGGCGATGGTGCCGACGCCCGGCTCGGACACCAGTTTCACCGAGATCACCGCCTTCGGGTTGACCTGCTTCAGATCGAAGATCAGCTGCGCCAGATCTTCGATCGAGTAGATGTCGTGGTGCGGCGGTGGCGAGATCAGCGTCACGCCCGGCACCGAGTAACGCAGTCTGGCGATGTACGGGGTGACTTTGTCGCCCGGCAGCTGGCCACCTTCGCCCGGCTTGGCGCCTTGCGCCACCTTAATCTGGATCACGTCGGCGTTCACCAGGTAGGCCGGTGTTACGCCGAAGCGGCCGGAGGCCACCTGTTTGATGCGCGACACCTTGTTGGTGCGGTAGCGCGCCGGATCTTCGCCGCCTTCGCCGGAGTTGGAGAAGCCGCCGAGGCCGTTCATGGCGATCGCCAGTGATTCGTGCGCTTCCGGGCTCAGCGCGCCGATCGACATCGCCGCCGTGTCGAAGCGTTTGAACAGCGATTCCGCCGGTTCGACCTGATCGACCGGGATCGGTTCGCCTTTCGGCGTGATGGCCAGCAGATCGCGTAGCATGGCGACCGGCCGCTCGTTCACCAGCTTGGCGTAAGCCTGATAGTCGCTGTACTCGCCGCTGTGTACCGCTTTTTGCAGCGAGTTCACCACGTCCGGGTTGTAGGCGTGGTATTCGCCGCCGTGCACGAATTTCAGCAGGCCGCCTTGCTCCAGCGGTTTGCGTTTCAGCCAGGCGCGCTTGGAAAGGTTCTGCAGATCCTGCTGGAAATCGCTGAAGCTGGCGCCGCCAATGCGGCTGACCACGCCCTGGAAGCACAGATCCGCCAGATCGCGGTGCAGGCCGACCGCTTCGAACAGCTTGGAGCAGCGGTAAGAGGCGATGGTCGAAATGCCCATCTTGGACATGATCTTGTACAGACCTTTGTTGATGCCGTTGCGGTAGTTCAGCATCACGTCGCGGTATTTCTTGTCGATCGCCTGGCTGTCCACCAGCTTGGCCAGGGTTTCATAGGCCAGATACGGATAGATGGCGGTCGCGCCGAAGCCGAGCAGTACGGCGAAGTGGTGCGGATCGCGGGCGCTGGCGGTTTCAACGATCAGGTTGGCGTCGCAGCGCAGGCTTTTTTCCACCAGGCGGGTTTGCACGGCGCCGACTGCCATCGGAGCAGGCACCGGCAGGCGGCCGGGCGCGATGGCGCGGTCGGACAGCACCAACAGCACCGCACCTTCACGCACCTTGCGTTCCGCTTCGTCGCACAGGGCGCGGATGGTCTGCTCCAGATCCTGCTGCTGCGGATCGAAGGTCAGATCGAGCGTCTCGGCGCGATAGTATTCGCCTTCCAGCGTGGTGAGCTGTTTGAAATCGGAGTACAGCAGGATCGGCGATTTGAAGCTCAGGCGGTGTGCCTGGCCTTCGGCTTCGCAGAACACGTTCATTTCGCGGCCGATGCTGGTGGCCAGCGACATGACGTGCGCTTCACGCAGCGGATCGATCGGCGGATTGGTGACCTGCGCGAACTGCTGGCGGAAATAGTCGTAAACGATGCGCGGCCGGCTGGAGAGCACGGCGAACGGGGTATCGTCGCCCATCGAACCGGTGGCTTCCTGGCCAATTTCGCCCAGCACGCGGATCACCTGATCCAGCTCTTCACTGCTGTAGCCGAACTGTTTCTGATAGGTTTCGAGCTGCGCGTCGTCGAGCTCGCGGCTGCCGACCTGATCGTCCGGCAGATCTTCGAACGGCACCAGGCGTTTGACGTTTTTCTCCATCCACTCTTTATACGGGTGGCGGCTTTTCAGATCGTTGTCGGTTTCCGCCGAGTGCAGGATGCGGCCGCTGCGGGTGTCGATCACCATCAGCTCGCCGGGGCCGACGCGGCCTTTTTCCACCACTTCATCCGGCTGGTAATCCCAGATGCCGACTTCGGAGGCGCAGGTGATCAGCTTGTCTTTGGTGATCACGTAGCGCGCCGGGCGCAGGCCGTTGCGATCGAGGTTACAGGCGGCGTAGCGGCCGTCGGACATCACGATGCCGGCCGGGCCGTCCCACGGCTCCATGTGCATCGAGTTGAAGTCGAAGAAGGCGCGCAGATCGCCGTCCATGTCCGGGTTGTTCTGCCAGGCCGGCGGTACCAGCAGGCGCATGGCGCGGATGAGATCCATCCCGCCCGCCAGCAGCAGCTCCAGCATGTTGTCCAGCGAACTGGAGTCGGAGCCGGTTTCGTTGACGAACGGCGCGGCGGCCTGCAGATCCGGGATCAGCGGCGTTTGGAATTTATAGGTACGGGCGCGCGCCCACTGGCGGTTGCCGGTGATGGTGTTGATTTCGCCGTTGTGCGCCAGGTAGCGGAACGGCTGCGCCAGCGGCCAGCGCGGCACGGTGTTGGTGGAGAAGCGCTGGTGGAACAGGCAAATGGCCGACTCCAGGCGCAGGTCCGCCAGATCGAGATAGAAGCGCGGCAGATCCGCAGGCATGCACAGGCCTTTATAGATCGTCACCAGGTTAGAGAAGCTGCAGACGTAGAAACTGTCGTCCTGCACGCGTTTCTCGATGCGGCGACGCGCCACGAACAGGCGGCGCTCCATATCACGCGGGCGCCAGCCGGCCGGGGCGTTAACGAAGATTTGCTCGATGCGCGGCAGGGAGGATAGGGCGATTTCACCCAGCACGTCCGGGTTGGTCGGCACTTCGCGCCAGCCGACGATCGACAGCGTTTCGTTTTGCAGCTCTTCTTCCACGATGCGGCGGCTGAGGCGCGCTTCCTCTTCATTCTGGCTGAGGAACATCATGCCGACGGCGTAGTTCTTGGCCAAACGCCAGCCGCGCTCTTCCGCCACCATGCGGAAGAAGCGATCGGGTTTTTGCAGCAACAGGCCGCAGCCGTCGCCGGTCTTGCCGTCGGCGAGGATCGCGCCGCGGTGCTGCATGCGGGCCAGCGCGTGAATGGCGGTGCGCACCACCTTGTGGCTAGGTTCGCCTTCTATATGGGCGATCAGGCCGAAACCACAGTTGTCCCTCTCTTGGGATTTATCGTACAACATATCGTGAACCTCCCCAGGCTCTGCGTGACTCTCACAACCTACTGCGAGGGGGCTTCCCAATTTCAGGCAGAAGTCCAATCAGCAAGTTAACCCCGCCAATCTGCTTTTCCGCCCTCCATCAATGGCCTCTCGTGACGGTCTCACAAGTGGTATAGGACTTGTTTTAAGAGGGAGTCTTCAATTACTGCATAAATATGACGAGACGTTTGCCCGTCCAGAAAGCTTCCAGCGGACTTCCAACTTAGCGAGAAAGAATTCGCAGGTCAAATGTGGGCTTAAGATAGATTCTTATCGAATTGATGATGTTTATTTATTTGAAAAATAAGTATTTTAATGCATTTTTGCACTATCGTGGGGCAGCACCGATCCCCGCAGAAGTGTGAGCTGTCTCACTATAGTGCAACCCCTTAATCTCTGCACCATGCTAGTGCGGAGGGTAATGCCAGAATTTTATTCTATAAGATATTGCTTAGCTGATGTTTATGACTATTTTTCACCGTGTTGTCATATTGCCGTTAACGGTTGCGTGACGATTAGAATAATTCATCAGAATTAGAGTGAATTGATTTGCGTTTATGATGAATAGTTATGCCTGATGGCGCCTTGCGGGGAAAGCGTTGATCTCTGTCATCGCGGGAAAAACCGTTTCTTATTAACATCGCGGCTTTGAACACAGAGAAGCACCAAGATTATGCAGTTGCCGCAATTAGTCAATATGTTTGGCGCGGATCTCCAGCGCCGCTATGGCGAAAAGATCCATAAACTCACGCTGCACGGCGGATTCAGCTGCCCTAACCGCGACGGCACGTTGGGGCGCGGCGGCTGTACGTTCTGCAATGTCGCCTCGTTCGCCGATGAAGCGATGCAACGCCAAAGCATTGCCGAACAGCTGGCGCAGCAGGCCGCGCGGGCCGATCGGGCGCGGCGCTATCTGGCCTATTTCCAGGCCTATACCAGCACCTATGCGGAGGTTGAACGGCTGGAGACGATGTATCGGCAGGCGTTGGCGCAGAGCGCCATGGTCGGTCTGTGCGTCGGCACCCGGCCGGACTGCGTGCCGCCCGCCGCGCTGGATCTGCTGACGGGATACCGCGAGCAAGGCTATGAAGTGTGGCTGGAGCTGGGGCTGCAGACGGCGCACGATAAAACGCTGAAGCGCATCAACCGCGGCCATGATTTTCGCTGTTATCAGCAGACTGCGCGACTGGCCCGGCAGCGCGGGCTGAAGGTGTGCTGCCATCTGATCGTCGGGCTGCCGGGAGAAACTCAGCGCGATCATCTGCTCACGCTGCAGCGGGTGACGGAGACCGGCGTGGATGGCATCAAACTGCATCCGCTGCACGTCGTCACCGGCAGTACCCTGGCGCGGGCGTGGCATGCCGGGCGGTTGCCCGAACTGGCGTTGGAGGACTACGCCGCCAGCGCCGGGGAGATGATCCGCCATACGCCGGGCGAGGTGGTGTACCACCGTCTTTCCGCCAGCGCCCGTCGGCCGACGCTGGTGGCGCCGCTGTGGTGCGAAAACCGCTGGAGCGGCATGCAGGCGGTCGGCGCTTATCTGCAGCAATACGGCGGGCAGGGCAGCGCGCTGGATGAAAAGCGGCGCTACCGCCCCGGAATGCCGCTCTGAAGTGCAATCTTTGCCACACTTCGGCGTTTGCCGCCTTATCTCATCGCGGTTTTACGGTATGATTCAAAAGATTGTGTCTGATGGGAGCCGCTATGAAGCAAATCCGGGTGTTGGCCCAGTACTACGTTGATTTAATGGTGAAACTGGGGTTGGTGCGCTTCTCGCTGCTGCTGGCCTCGGCGCTGGTGGTGCTGGCGATGGTGGTGCAGATGGCGGTGACCATGCTGCTGCGCGGCGAAGTGGAAAGCATCGACGTGGTGCGTTCAATCTTCTTCGGTCTGTTGATCACCCCGTGGGCGGTCTACTTTCTCTCGGTGGTAGTGGAACAGCTGGAAGAGTCGCGCCAACGGCTGGCGCGGCTGGTGGACAAGCTGGAAGAGATGCGCCACCGCGATCTGGAGCTTAATCAGCAGCTCAAAGACAATATCAGCCAGCTGAATCAGGAGATCGCCGACCGTATCAAAGCGGAAGAAGAGCGCCTGCAGGTGATGGAAAAGCTGACGGAAGAGATGGAGCAGCGCGAGCAGGCGCAGATTGAGCTGGGCCAGCAATCGGCGCTGCTGCGTTCCTTCCTCGATGCCTCGCCGGATTTGGTCTACTACCGCAACGAAGACAAAGAGTTTTCCGGCTGTAACCGCGCGATGGAACTGCTGACCGGCAAGAGCGAGAAACAGCTGATCGGCCTGACGCCGTTCGACGTCTACGGCCAGGAGATCGCCGAAAAGGTCATTGAGACCGACGAGAAGGTGTTCCGCCACAACGTTTCGCTGACCTACGAACAATGGCTGGTGTATCCCGACGGCCGCAAGGCCTGTTTCGAGCTGCGCAAGGTCCCGTTTTACGACCGGGTGGGCAAACGCCACGGGCTGATGGGCTTCGGCCGCGATATTACCGAGCGTAAGCGCTACCAGGACGCGCTGGAGAACGCCAGCAGGGAGAAGACCACCTTTATCTCCACCATCAGCCACGAGCTGCGTACGCCGCTTAACGGCATCGTCGGCCTGAGCCGCATTTTGCTTGATACCGAGCTGAACGACGAGCAGCTGAAATACCTGAAGACCATTCACGTCAGCGCCATCACCCTCGGCAATATCTTCAACGACATTATCGAAATGGACAAGCTCGAGCGGCGCAAGGTGCAGCTCGACAACCAGCCGGTGGACTTCACCGGATTCCTGGCGGATCTGGAGAATCTCTCGGGCCTGCTGGCGCAGCCGAAAGGGCTGCAGTTCATCATGGAGCCGCAGACGCCGCTGCCGCAGCAGATCGTGACCGACGGCACGCGCCTGCGGCAGATCTTGTGGAACCTGATCGGCAACGCGGTGAAATTTACCCAGCAGGGGCAAATTGTGGTGCGCGTGCGGCGCGAGGCGCAGGAGAAGCTGGTGTTCGAAGTGGAAGACTCGGGCATGGGCATCCCGCAGGACGAGCAGGACAAGATCTTCGCCATGTATTATCAGGTGAAAGATCAGCGCGGCGGCCGTCCGGCCACCGGCACCGGCATCGGGCTGGCGGTCTCCAAACGGCTGGCGCAGAGCATGGGCGGCGACATTACCGTGCGCAGCGAACAAGGGCACGGTTCTTGCTTCACTTTGACCATCAAGGCGCCGGCGGTGCAGGAAGCCGTCAGCGCGGCGCCGGAGGAAGAGGAGCTGCCGTTGCCGGCGCTGCACATCCTGCTGGTGGAAGATATCGAACTGAACGTGATCGTGGCGCGCTCGGTGCTGGAGAAGCTGGGCAACAGCGTCGAGGTGGCGATGAACGGCCATGACGCGCTGGCGATGTTCGATCCGGACGAGTTCGATCTGGTGCTGCTGGACATCCAACTGCCGGACATGACCGGGTTGGATATCGCCCGGGCGCTGCGCGAGCGTTACGCCGGGCAGGCGCTGCCGCCGTTGGTGGCCCTGACCGCCAACGTGCTGAAAGACAAAAAAGAGTATCTCGAGGCGGGCATGGACGATGTGCTGAGCAAGCCGCTGTCGGTGCCGGCGCTGACCAAGGTCATCAAACACTATTGGGATCATCAACCTTCTCACACTTCTAAGAAAACGGAGCACAAGGCGATGCAGATTAATGAGTCGTTACTCGATACCGCGATGCTGGAGCAGTACATGGACCTGGTTGGCCCGCAGTTGATCCATCAAAGTCTGGAGATGTTCGAACAGATGATGCCGGGTTATCTGGCGGTGCTGGATTCCAATATGACGGCGCGCGATCAGAAAGGCATCACCGAGGAAGGGCACAAGATCAAGGGCGCCGCCGGTTCGGTCGGCCTGCGTCACCTGCAGCAGTTGGCGCAACAGATTCAAACGCCGACGCTGCCGGCCTGGTGGGATAACGTGCAGGACTGGGTAGATGAGCTGAAGCAAGAGTGGCGTAACGACGTGCAGGTACTGCGGGCTTGGGTAGAGAACGCTGAAAAAAAATGACCCCGACGTGAGCCGGGGTGCGCGAATATTGCGCCAACACCAGGGAAATTGTGAACCTGCGTATTGGTTTCAGTGTTCTGGTCGAGCAGGTTGTAGCGAATTCCTAAACATCATACAGCCAACAACATAGCAAATGTAAGCGCTCTTGTTAGAAGATTCATTAAAATGTGTGATGTAGATTAGTGTTTGTCAACTCCGAGCACGAACCAGTTGACAGCAGCGACAGGAGGAAGAGTGATGAAAAAGGTGGGTGTAGTCCTCAGCGGCAGCGGCGTTTATGACGGTACGGAGATCCACGAAGCGGTGCTGACGCTGCTGGCGCTGGACCGTGCCGGCGCGCAGGCGGTGTGTTTTGCGCCTGATAAACCGCAACGCCATGTTATTAATCACTTATCTGGTGAGGAGGTGGCGGAATCGCGCAACGTCCTGATTGAATCGGCGCGCATTGCCCGCGGCGCAGTGCAGCCGTTGGCGCTGGCGGAGGCCGCGCAGCTGGATGCGCTGATTGTGCCCGGCGGCTTTGGCGCCGCCAGGAATCTCAGCAATTTCGCCGAGGCCGGCGCGGAATGTTGGGTCGATGAAGCGTTGGCGCGTCTGACGCGCGAGATGCATAAGGCCAACAAACCAATTGGCCTGATGTGCATCGCACCGGCGCTGTTGCCGAAGCTGCTCGATCAACAAGCGCGGCTGACCATTGGCAACGATCCCGACCTGGGAGAAGTGATTGACGCCATGGGCGGCGAGCCGGTGATTTGCCCGGTGGACGACATCGTGGTGGACAGCGAGCACAAGATCGTGACCACGCCAGCCTATATGCTGGCGCCGTCGATCGCGCAGGCGGCCGTCGGCATCGATAAACTGGTGGCGCGGGTGCTGGAACTGGCTGAATGAGCAAATCGGTCGGCGGATGGCGGCGGCTGCGTCCGTGGTATTGGCTGAAACGCGGCGTCATCGCGATTATCGGCCTGTGGGTGTTGGGCATTGTGGCCTTCGCCTTCCTGCCGGTGCCGTTTTCCGCCGTGATGGTGGAGCGGCAGATCAGCGCCTGGCTGAGCGGCGACTTCGGCTACGTCGCTCATTCGGACTGGGTGTCGATGGACGACATTTCGCCGCAGATGGCGCTGGCGGTGATGGCGGCGGAAGATCAGAAGTTTCCAGACCATTGGGGCTTCGATGTGGCGGCCATTGAAAAGGCGCTCAGCCACAACGAGAAGCGCCCGACGCGCATCCGCGGCGCGTCCACGCTGTCGCAGCAGACCGCTAAAAACCTGTTTTTGTGGGATGGCCGCAGCTGGCTGCGCAAAGGGTTGGAGGCCGGGCTGACGTCGGGCATCGAGCTGGTGTGGACCAAGCGACGTATTCTGACGGTGTATCTGAACATCGTGGAGTTCGGCGACGGGGTGTTCGGCGTGGAAGAGGCTTCACAGCGCTTTTTCCATAAGCCGGCCAAGCGCCTGACCGCGGCCGAAGCGGCGCTGCTGGCGGCGGTATTGCCGAATCCGCACCGCTTCAGGGCTGATGCGCCGTCCGGTTATGTGGCGCAGCGACAGCAGTGGATTATGCGGCAGATGCGCCAGTTGGGTGGGGAAGGTTTCCTGAAAGAGAACAAGCTGGATTAAGCGGGCGATACCCTGCTTTCGGGCAAGGTATCCCTCTCTTCGGTGGCTAATGCCGCATCAGGGCTTTTCGCTGATAAATGCAGTTAAATCCGCGTGCATCTTTTTAAGCGATAGTTCATCCACGTACGGCATATGCCCGGTGTCATACCAATAGAAACGGATATTGTCGCGTAATTTGGGCGACACGGGCAGATGGCTCATCTCATATTTGGCGACGAAGTAAGGGGTGGCCAGGTCGTAAACCCCGCCAATCACCATCACTCTCATTGTCGGAGTCATTTTCATCACTCGCGACAGGTTCGGCAACACGTTAAATGATCTGTCCCGGCTGTTGCTGGACATGTTCCAGTCATAGACCTCATTGGAAAATGCGCGATAGTTTTGGTCGGCGCTAAAATGCAGCGTTTTGCCAAGATAATCGTGGAATTGCGCGACGTAGGCGGAAGTAATTGCACTGACGTTGGGATCGTAGTTGGACGTTTCAGCGATATTATCCAGCGACGGCCCACGATAGCGGGTATCGATTCTGCCAATGGTCTCGTCTTGGCTGCGCAACAGTTGCTTGGCGAAGACCGGTCCACTCAGGCGCAAATTGGCATTGAGCCAATAATCGGCCGGAATGCCGGTAAATTGGTAAAGCTGCTCGGCGAGCGTTTGGCGATCTTTTTCAGGCAGATTGGCACCTTGCAGCAAGGCTGGGGCATAAGTCCCCAGCGCAAACTGCTCGGCCTGGTCTAACAGGGTTTTCAGGCTCTGGTGTTTGCCCGGCAGCCGCTGGTGGTACCATGCGCTGGCTGCGTAGGTTGGGAGCGCCAGATAGTAAGGTTGATCGACGCCGGGGTTTTGATTGGGATCGTCGACGTTATTGTCGTAGTTCAGAAACTGCGACATCAGGATAATACCGTTAAGATCGATATTCTGATTTTTTAGCGTCTCGGCCAATACCACCGAGCGGGTAGTGCCGTAGCTTTCACCCAATAAATATTTAGGTGAGTTCCAGCGTTGGTAATGCGTTAAAAACTGAACGATAAATTGAGAAAAAGCCTGAGCATCACCGTTGACGCCATAGACGTTGCTGGCACTCTGTGCTTTTTGCTGCGCTCTCTCCGGCTGGCTGGCGGCACTGCTGGAAAAGCGGCTGTAACCCGTTCCGGGGGCATCGATAAACACCAGATCGCTGACGTTGAGCAGACTGTATTGGTTATCGGTGAGTTGGTAAGGCGCAAGCTGTGTTTTCTCTGGCTGAGTAGCGATAACCCGTTTAGGCCCCAGCGCCCCCATATGCAGCCACAGCGAGGCGGAGCCCGGCCCGCCGTTGTAGATAAAGGTAATCGGCCTGCTTTCGTTCTTATTCTCATTCTTTTTGAAATACGCAACATAGAACATGCCGGTCACGGGATCTTCCGGATCCTCTTTACTCAATTCCAGCACCCCGGTTTGCGCCTGATAATTGATTTTTACCTGGTCGACCGTGATCGCGCCTTGAGTAGCAACGGTTTGACCGGTCATCGGGGGCGGGGCATGTTCGGCGCGGGGCGTATCCTGAGTGGGATTGGCGGCGGAAACTCCGGCGGTGAATAAAGAAACGGCAGTGAGAAAACCGATTAAAATTCTGTCCATTTGAATTTTATCCGTAATGAAGTGAGAGATTACTTTAAACGCGGCTCATTAAACCAGGGTAAAACAGCGGGAAGCGTACAGAAAAGCGGCAAGGGGAAGCCCCCTTGCCTGAAGGATCATTTCACATAGGTAAAGGCGGTGGTGACGTGCTTCACGCCGCTGACCTGGCTGGCGATCTGCGCCGCCGACTGCCCTTCCTGCTGTGTGACCAGGCCCAGCAAGAACACTTCGCCGTTTTCGGTGGTGACTTTCACGTTGGACGATTTCACCGTATCGCTGGTCAACAGCTGCGAACGCACTTTGGTGGTGATCCAGGTGTCGGAGGACGCGGTGCTCAGGCTGACCGGCGTGCCCTGGCGAATTTCGTTATACACTTCGGTCGTGCCTTCCACGCCCATGGCGATCTGCTTGGCGCGCGCGGTGAGATCGGCGTTAGGCGACTGGCCGGTCAACAGCACCTTGCCCTGATAGGCGGTGGCGACCACCCGGGCCTCTTTCTTCAACTGCTGGTCTTTGCTCAGGGCGCTTTCTACCCTGGCTTCCAGCGTGCCGTCATCCACCTGGGTCCCTACGCTACGCGGGTCGGTGGCGGTTTTGGTGGCGACGGCCGCACTGCCGACGACGACGCCGGCGATACAGCCTTGTAACAGCAGGGCGCTGGACAGCACTGCAAATGTGGCTTTTAGCTTCATCTCAGTTCCTTAATCGTCCTGGTGGGGGAATAACGTATTGTCTATCAGGTCGCACAGGCAGTTTACGGTCAGCATATGCATTTCCTGAATGCGCGAACTGCGGTGCGACGGGATGCGGATCTCGACATCCTGTTGGCCGAGCAACCCGGCCAGCTCGCCGCCGTCGTAGCCGGTGAGCGCGACGATGGTCATATCGCGGGTCACGGCCGCTTCGACCGCTTTCACAATATCACGGCTGTTGCCGCGGGTGGAAATCGCCAGCAGCACGTCGCCGGTGTGCCCGAGCGCGCGCACCTGCTTGGCGTACACTTCGTCGTGCAGCCGATCGTTGCTGATCGCCGTCAGCACCACGTTGTCGGCGTTGAGGGCGATGGCCGGCAGGCTGGGGCGCTCGGTTTCAAAACGGTTGATCATGCTGGCGGCGAAGTGCTGCGCGTTGGCCGCCGAGGTGCCGTTGCCGCAGCACAGGATTTTGTTGCCGTTGAGTAAGGATTGAACCAGCGTCATCGCAGCGCGGGAAATGGCGTCAGGCAACGCTTCCGCCGCCGCGATCTGGGTTTGGATGCTTTCGGTAAAACAGACTTTAATTCTATCCAGCACGTTGTATTAATCCACTAAGTCAAAGGGCCGGTCTGCGCCGCAAAACCCCAATTAATCCGCATTGAAGGCGTTGGGTATCCATTCTAACTGGCTACCGGTAATGGCCAAAACATCAAAACGGCAAGATGATGTGTCAAAACTGGCGCCGCGCCCCGCCAGCCAGACGGCGGCGGCGTGCAGCAACCGCTGTTGTTTGCGAGAGGTAACGCTGGCGGCCGCGCCGCCGAAGGCGTCGTTGCGGCGGTAGCGCACTTCGACGAACACCCAGGTGGCGCCGTCGCGCATGATGAGGTCGAGCTCGCCGCCGCGCACCGCAACGTTGGCGGCGCAGAAGGTGAGCCCGGCGCGTTCCAGATGACGGCGGGCCAGTAACTCATAGCCCGCCCCGGCGGCGCGTGGGTTCAAGAGACCGGCACGACCGTACCCTGACGATATTGCAGCCAAGGCAGCTTGCGGTTGATCACGCAGTTCGGCGACGCGCTCAGCGTGCCGGTGGTGCCGGAAACCTGGAAGCCCGGCAGCTGGCGCATTTCAGCAAAGTGGTTGGCCAATGTCCAGGCATCCATCCCCATCGCATACAGGCGCACCAGCGAGTAATCGTTGCGGAAACGCGCGCTGGCCTGCTGCAACAGCTGTGGGTTTGAGCCCGCCAGCAGAGGAATATCGCTGAACTGCAGACCTTCCATTTCCAGACGGAAGTCCGGGCCGGCGCCGGCCTGGTAGCTGCGCGAGCTGGCGTACATCGCCGGTTTGCCGCGCGAGCTGGTGGCCATGTCGATCATCGGTTTGATCAGCGTCAGTTGGGACTGGGTAGCGACGATATACACCGCGTCGACGCTGCCGCCGGTAGCGGCGGGCACGTCGCTCGGCGGCGCCGGAATGGTCAGCCCGGCGATGGTCACGCTCTGCGGCGCCGGGGCGCTCGACATCGGCGTGCCGGTCATGCGGATGCCGCCGCTGTTCACCATCTGGCGCAGTTCACCGGCGGAGCCGATGTCCTGACGCAGCACGGTTTGTCCACCTTGCTTCTGCCATTCCTGGTTAAAGGCCTTGGCGACGCGATCGCCGAAGGCGCCGCGCGGCACCAGCAGCAGCGGTTGACGCTTCTGTTGTTCCCAGATGTGGCGGGCGGCGTCGCGCGCTTCATCTTCCGGCGACAGGGCGAAGTAACAGATGTTCAGATTGTCCTTCGGCGTTTCGGGCTGGTTGAGCGCCAGCACGTTCAGCGTGGTGGTGCTGGCGGACAGCTGATCGACGTTCTCTTTCAGCAGCGGCCCGACCACCAGAGTGGCGCCATCCTGCTGCGCCTGGCTCAGCAAGGCGGCCAGCGGCTGGCTGGTGGTGTCGTACACTTTGACCTGCGCATTAGCGGCCTGCAGCGGCGTTATCGGCGCGCTGGACGGCGTAGCGGGTTGCGCGGCGGTCACGGCCGGCTGGCTCTCTTGCGCCGAAGGGCTGACCGCGCCGTTGGCGTTGATGTCACCGGCAGCGGCCTGATCGGCCGGCGCCGTTTGGGCCGGCGCGCCGGCCGGTTGCGCGGCTTGAGGCTGCGGCGCCGGCAGGGAACCGCCGTTTTTCGCCGCTTCGAACCCTTGCTGGATGGCGTCGGCGAACACTTTCGCCTGGCCGTTCAACGGCAGCAGCAGGGCGATTTTCGAGGTGGAGGCCTGGGTGAAGTTCAGCACCTGATTCAGGCGAGCCGGCAGCGTTTTGGCCGCCGGGTTCTTCGGATAACGGTTCTGCCAGTCTTTGATGCCGGCCTTCAGCAGATCGGGATCCTGCTTGTTGTCCTGATAGACACGCAGCAGATCCAGCCAGCCTTGCAGCACGTTCTCGTCGGCGTTGATCACCAGGTTGTTCATCTCCTGCGGCGTCAGCTGCAGCAGGGCCTGCCAGGTTTGATCCAGATTGTCCTGGTGCGCCTTGCCGGTCAGCAACGGCTCCTGAGCGATATAGGCGCGGATCAGCGGCAGCGATGCTTTGCCCTGGTTGGCGGCGATCTGCGCCTGGTAGTAGCGCACCTTTTGATTCGGCGACAGCGCACCGCTGTCCAGGTGGCCCAGCGTGCTGCGGGCGCTGACGTAGCTCTTGTTGGCGATCTGCAGTTCGGCGGCCAGCAACTGGCGTTCGGTCTGCTGTGCGCCGCTGAGGTTTTTCGGCAGCTGATTCAACTGGTCGCCGGCCTGCGGCAGTTTTCCTTCACGCAGCAAGGCGCGAATAGCAAGTAATTGCCAGTCAGCCTTGTTATCATCGCTGCTTTGCTGCAACTGCTGCAGGTAGTAATCGGAGCTGGCGCTCGCTTCGTCCTGTATATTGGCGGGCGGCGTTTGCGGGGCCCGACTCGGACAGCCTGCCAGGAAAAGGGCGGCCGCGATGACTGCGGTAAGTCGGACAGGCTTGGAACGCCCTGCTTTGGTACGAACGAATGTTGAGGAAAGCATACTGTATCCAGTGATGTTTTTTTCAAGATGCTCAATATTAAATCGGCAACCCGGATGAAACAATGAATCAACACCAACAATCAGTCATTTCTGCATCAACGCTGTATGTGGTGCCCACCCCAATCGGCAATCTGGGCGATATTACCCACCGCGCGTTAGAGGTACTGAAAAGCGTTGATCTGATCGCGGCGGAAGACACGCGCCATACCGGATTGCTGCTGCAACACTTCGCGATCAACGCGCGTCTGTTCGCGCTGCACGATCACAACGAACAGCAAAAGGCCGATCAGCTGCTGGCGAAACTGCAGGAAGGCCAGAGCATCGCGCTGGTTTCCGACGCCGGCACGCCGCTGATCAACGATCCCGGTTATCACCTGGTGCGCCGCTGCCGCGAGGCCGGCATTCGCGTGGTGCCGCTGCCGGGCGCCTGCGCCGCCACTACCGCGCTGTGCGCCGCGGGCGTCGCTTCCGACCGTTTCTGCTACGAAGGTTTTCTGCCGGCGAAAACCAAGGGGCGCAAGGATACGCTGATGGCGCTGGCGGAGGAACCGCGCACGCTGATTTTCTACGAATCCACTCACCGCCTGTTGGAAAGTCTGCAGGACATGGTCACCGTTTGGGGCCCGCAGCGTTATGTCGTGCTGGCGCGCGAGCTGACCAAAACCTGGGAATCTATCCACGGCGCGCCGGTGGGCGAGCTGCTGGCGTGGGTGCAGGAAGATGAAGTGCGCCGCCGCGGCGAAATGGTGCTGATCGTCGAAGGCCACAAGGCGCAGGAGGATGCGCTGCCGCTTGAGGCGCTGCGCACGCTGGCGCTGCTGCAAAAAGAGTTGCCGTTGAAAAAGGCGGCGGCGCTGGCGGCGGAAATCCACGGCGTGAAGAAAAATGCGCTGTATAAGCACGCGCTGGAGCAACAACAGCCGTAAAGCGGTTGACCTGCCGCCGCCGCGACGCTACTATCCGCGCCGGAGTTGACCAGACAGTCGCCGCTTCATTGCCGTCCTCTTCGGGGAGACAGATGGAGGGGAGGAAAGTCCGGGCTCCATAGGGCAGGGTGCCAGGTAACGCCTGGGAGGCGCAAGCCTACGACTAGTGCAACAGAGAGCAAACCGCCGATGGCCCGCGCAAGCGGGATCAGGTAAGGGTGAAAGGGTGCGGTAAGAGCGCACCGCGCGGCTGGCAACAGTTCGTGGCACGGTAAACTCCACCCGGAGCAAGGCCAAATAGGGGTTCACATGGTACGGCCCGTACTGAACCCGGGTAGGCTGCTTGAGCCAGTGAGCGATTGCTGGCCTAGAGGAATGACTGTCCACGACAGAACCCGGCTTACCGGTCAACTCCCTCGACAAAAGAAAACCCCGCGCAACGTGAGTTGCGCGGGTTTTTTCGTTTTCCGGCCGGCTTACACCGGCAGATCAATCAGCAGCGCGCGCAGCGGCGTCTCGGCGCGGATCGTCAGGCGGTTCTCCTCGCGCACGAAGGCGCCGTCGCCGCAGGTCAGGCGTTGTTCCTCGTGGCGCTCGCCGGTGGCGGCGATGGTGCCGTGTATCGACTGCAGATAAGCGCGCGGCCCGTTAATCGTCAGCGTTTGTTCTTCGCCCGGCTGCAGATCGAGATGATGGATCCAGGCCTGTTGACGCAGCTGCAGGCTGCCCTGCGCGCCGTCCGGCGAAGCCAACAGCAGGCTGCCCGCCGCCGGCAGCGCCAGGCGCTGCACCCGTTCGTTGCTGCGTTCCGGGCAGGCGTCCAGCCACAGCTGCAGGCGGGTGAGCGGCGTATCACTGCTGACGTTCTGCTCGCTGTAGCTCAGGCCCGGGTGGGTGGCCAACAGCAACGCTTCGCCGGCTTTAACGCGCGTGGTGTTGCCGTCGCTGTCGCGGTATTCCGCCTCGCCCTGCAGGATCAGGTTCAGGATATCCACGTTGGGATAGGTGCGCGGCTGGAACGACGCGCCCGGCGCCAGCACCTCCTGATTCAGCACCCGCAGCGACGCGTAGCCCATCAGTTTGGGATCGAAGTAGTGACCAAAAGAAAAGGTGTAGCGAGCCTGCAGCCAACCAAAGTCAGCTTGCCCGCATTGTTGTGCTGTTCTGCATGTAATCATGGCAATCGGCTCTCTAAATTCATTATCCAAATGGTAAGCATCTGGACGTCGGATTGTTAGCCAGTTAATCTGGTCGGCATATTCAAATTTCCTGACAGAGGGATGCGATGGCCAGAGATCGGGCGCTCACGCTTGAGGCACTAAGGGTGATGGATGCAATCGACCGGCGCGGCAGCTTCGCCGCGGCCGCCGACGAATTGGGCCGGGTGCCGTCGGCACTCAGCTACACCATGCAAAAATTGGAAGAAGAATTGGACGTGGTGCTGTTCGACCGTTCGGGCCACCGCACCAAGTTCACCAACGTGGGGCGCATGTTGCTGGAACGCGGTCGGGTGCTGCTGGAGGCGGCCGATAAGCTGACTACCGACGCCGAAGCGTTGGCGCGCGGTTGGGAAACTCACCTGACTATCGTCAGTGAAGCGCTGTCGCCACCGAGCCTGCTGTTTCCGCTGGTCGACAAGCTGGCGCTGAAAGCCAACACCCAGGTGTCCATTTTCACCGAGGTGCTGGCGGGCGCCTGGGAGCGGCTGGAGCAGGGGCGCGCCGACATCGTGATCGCGCCGGACATGCATTTCCGCGCGTCGTCGGAGATCAACACCCGCAAACTGTATAAGGTGATGAGCGTTTATGTCGCCGCGCCGGATCACCCGATCCACCTGGAGCCGGAGCCGCTTTCCGAAGTGACCCGCGTGAAGTACCGCGGCATTGCGGTGGCCGACACCGCCCGTGAGCGCCCGGTATTGACCGTACAGCTGCTGGACAAACAACAGCGCCTGACGGTGAGCACCATTGAAGACAAACGCCTGGCGCTGCTGGCCGGGTTGGGGGTGGCGACCATGCCGTACCCGATGGTGGAAAAAGATATCGAAGCCGGGCGGCTGCGCGTGGTCGGGCCGGAATACAGCCGCGAAGCCGACATCATCATGGCCTGGCGGCGCGACAGCATGGGGGAGGCGAAAGCCTGGTTCCTGCGTGAGATTCCGCGCCTGTTCGCGCAGCGTTAACGTCGGTTGGATGACATCCCCTTGCCGGGCGGCAAGGGGATTTTTTTCACCTTAACCGAAGCGCTGGTCGCGGCCGTGCGGCTCGTCCAGATCCTGCGCCGGCCCGATGGAAATGATGCCGTGCGGGTTGATGGTGGCGTGGCTGCGGTAGTAGTGGTTGCGAATGTGCGGCAGGCTGACCGTCTCGGCGATGCCTGGCATCTGGTAGATGTCGCGCAGGAAGCCGTACAGATTGAGGTAGTCGCTGATGCGGTGTTTATCGCACTTGAAGTGGGTGACGTACACCGGATCGAAACGCACCAGCGTGGTCCACAGACGCAGATCGGCTTCGGTCAGCCGATCGCCGGTCAGGTAACGATGCTGCCCCAGGATCTGCTCCAGGCGTTCCAGCGCGTTGAATACCCCGTTGACCGCTTCGTCATAGGCTTCCTGGCTGGTGGCAAAACCGGCCTTGTACACGCCGTTGTTCACTTGATCGTAAATCCAACCGTTCAGCTCATCGATCTTGCCGCGCAGCGCGGTCGGGTAGTAGTCGCCTGCCCGAGCGCCGACGCCGTCAAACGCGCTGTTGAACATGCGGATGATGTCGGCGGACTCGTTGCTGACGATGGTTTGCCGCTGTTTATCCCACAGTACCGGTACGGTCACGCGCCCGCTGTAGTGCGGATCGGCCCGCAGGTAGATCTGGTACAGGAAGTCGGCGTGATACAGCGGATCGCCGGTGGTTTCAGGAAAATCCTGGCCGAAGGTCCAGCCGTTTTCCAGCATCAGCGGGTGCACCACCGAGACCGGAATGATCTGCTCCAGCCCTTTCAGTTTGCGCATCAGCAGCGTGCGATGCGCCCAGGGGCAGGCGAGAGAAACATAAAGGTGATAACGGCCCGCTTCGGCCTGGAAGCCGCCCACGCCGTGTTCGCCCGGCTGACCGTCGGCGGTCACCCAATTGCGAAACTGAGCGGTTGAACGTTTGAAACGGCCGCCGGTAGATTTGGTGTCATACCAGATGTCTTGCCAAACGCCATCGACGAGTTGTCCCATGGGAATCTCCTTGGTGTCCGAGTTAAAAAACGACAGGGCCCGGCATGCCGGGCCCTGAATGACAGTTTAGATTACCATTTCTTGTTCAGAAGACGGTCGATGCTGAAGCCGCCTGGGCCTGCGACCGCCAACACGATGAAGCCGCCGGCGATGGTCAGGTTTTTCATGAACATCAGCTGGTTTACTTCGTTCGCAAAATCAGTGTGGAACAGCAGCGCGGTCAGGATGGTGAAACCGGCGGTGAACAGCGCCACGGTGCGGGTCAGGAAACCGAACAGGATCGCCAGACCGCCGCCAAATTCCAGCAGGATGGTCAGCGGCAGCAAGAAGCCAGGCACGCCCATAGATTGCATGTACTGTTGGGTACCGGCGTAGGCGTCACCCATTTTGCCGTAGCCTGCCACGATAAACAGGATTGGCATCAGAATACGAGCAACCAACAAACCTGTATCTTCTAATTTTTTCATCATCTACTCCAAAGTGTTTTTGTATGCCTGTTCGGCGGAAGCCATGTCAACGAGCGGTATATCAGGACATTCGCCCTGTCCGGCTCGTATCGTATTGATGGAGTGAATGTTAAGCGGGAAGTGCTCAGGTTGTTAGCAAGTAAAACTGTCGTAATTTTTCAAAAAATCTGAATCTTTAGCGTGCTAATAAAATGCCGCCGATCAGCAGGTTGCCCGGCCCCGGGGTTGGACGCGTTGTATCATGGGAGAAAATGCGGGCAGAGCAACAGGAGGTTTGAAGGAAAGGCTAAGTGGCTTACTTGGCGGAAAACGTCTTTTTAAACAGACGGATAGCGCTCCAGGCGCCGAAAGCGCGACGCGACCAGCGGATCATCTTGCTGGGATGGCGGATGCCGTACAGCGCCATGACGCTGGAACCGAGCACCAGATAGCGGCGCAGGCCAAACACCGTTTGCCAGCCGCGGTCGATGCGTTCGGTCTTTTCCAGCCACAGAGACTTGTGTTCGGCCAGATCCAGACGCTGTTGCTGGATCTGCCGAATCAGCCTCTCTTTTTTCCATTCCAGATAGCGGCGGCGGCTCATGGCTCTCGCTCCAGTTCGGCGCGATCGAGCTCCAGTTGCTTGCGCGTGGCGCCCAGCAGCGTGGTGCGACGGGCCTTGACCAGCGTCCAGATGGTGCCGACTACGGCGAGGAACAGCAGCACGCCGGTTGTCGCGCCCAGCGCCACCAGCCGATAGACCGGATCGATGGCCCAGAAGATCAGGATCAGCAGGCTCATCAAACCGAAGGCGGTGAACAGCAACGTCATGCCGGCCATGATCAGCAGCTGAATGAGGTTGGCTTTCTCCTCTTCCAGCTCGACTACCGCCAGCCGGACACGGGTTTCCACCATGCCGACCAGGATCGTGATGATGCGCTGACCGATATCCAGGACCCCTTTAGCGGGGCCCTGCGCGCGCACTTGCGGTTGTTCAGCCATGATTAACGACGCGCGAGCAGCACGCCCAACACCACGCCGACCGCCGCGCCGATACCGATGCCGGTCCACGGGTTGTCGCGCACATAGTCGTCGGCCTGGCCGGCGATCTGTTTGGTTTGCGAAGCCAGCTTGTCACCGGCGTCGCTCAGGCGAGCGCGAGTCTCTTTCAGCGCGCCTTCCGCCTTCGATCGCAGCTTCTCCAGCTCGGCTTTCGGCTTGTCGGTGGAGGAGTTCAGCACTTCCTCCAGCGTATCGGCTAAGGACTTCAGTTCAGCGCGTAAGTTTTCTGCATTTGAATCATGTGCCATGTGATTATTCCTTAACGTTTATTTCGACAGACTTTTAACATAGCGGATTTTTTCGCCGGAGCAAAGGGGTGATGACCAGCAGATAACACCAGACATCAATTCCATATGCTTAAGAAATCCCGTGTGATGGGGCTCTCATCGATAAATCCGCTGGTGTAAAAAAATTATTCCGCCTGGGCGCGTTTCAATTCAGCCTGCGCTTCGGCCAGCTTTTGCTGCTTCTTGGCGACCTTGTCCAGCTTGCCGGTTTGTTGCGCTTCTTTCAGCTCTTCCCGGCGTTCGTCCACCTTGCGCTGTTTCTCTGCGATATTTTTCTGGCGTTCGGCCTGCAGGCCGGCTTCGGTGCAGTGGGTCTGCACTTCGCTCAGCGCTTTTTTCAGCCCATCCACGCGGTGGGTGTTGCCGTGCTGAGTCGCGTAGTCGATTTGCTGCTGGATATTTTGCGCTTTGGCGGCGCAGCCGCCCTCAGCGGCCGAGGACAGCGTCGGCAGCGCGCAGAGTGGCAGCAGCAGTAACAGTGAGTGGCGAAATTTCATTTCTCAGTTCCTTTTCATGGGATGCCTGAACAGGCATCCGCTTTCCTGACTGCCGGAGGCGGCAGCGCGAGAGGAGGGCGTTCATTGCCGGCTGAAGTTATCCTTCAGCATAGCCATGAAACCGGCACGCCCCCCAAAGAATCAGCCGAAATTCGGCGCGACTGATTGTTTTTTGAGCTAAATGATGCGAATGAATATGAAGATAACGGCAATGAAAGGAATCCCCTTCATTTGAAGGGGATTATCCCAGATTGAGTGGGGAGCGCGCAAATTCGCGCACCCAGTGCGTTGGCACGGGAGATTCGCTCAGCGCGATGTGGTAACCGGGAGGCAGGATGGTTTGCAGCGCTTCGCGCGCCAGCAACTGCTGCTCCGGCGAATCCAGACGGATAACCAAGCCATCGCCTTCCGGCGTGATGCTTTTGATGCGGATACCGCGCTCATCCAGGCGCTGGTAGACATAAAAACCGTCGGGCAGCGACAGCCCTTGCTGGCTGGCGCGAATGCGCAGCTCGCTCTCGGTGCGCACCATGCAGGGCACCAACAGCGTCGCCAGCGCCAGCAGGGCGAGCGCGATCATCAGGACGTATTGCCAGCGCGGGCGCTTTGCTGTCACGCCCCTTTCCCCGGGTTCTGGCCGCTGGCGCGTTTCTTGCGCCACAGCACGATCAGCGAGCCGACCAGGCCGACCACCAGCAACACCAGCGGCAACATCATCAGGCAGAACATCAGCTGGTCTTCATACTTGCGGAATACCGGGGTTTTTCCGAGGGCGAAGCCCAGCGTCGTCAGGATCAAGACCCACAGCAGGCCGCTCATCCAGTTGAAGAACTGGAAGCGTGCGTTGCTCAGGCCGGACAGGCCGGCGATGGTTGGCAGCAGGGTGCGCACGAAGGCCAGGAAGCGGCCGACCAACAGGGCGGAAAGGCCGTGGCGGTGGAACAGGTTATGCGCACGCTGATGGTAGTGGGCCGGCAGATGCGAAAGCCAGCCTTGCACCGTTCGCGTATTGCCGAGCCATCGGCCCTGTATGTAACTGACCCAGCACCCCAGGCTGGCGGCGACGGTCAGGATAACGATGGTCAATGGGAAGCCCATGGTGCCTTTGGCGATCAGCACGCCGACCAGGATCAGCAGGCTGTCGCCCGGCAGAAAAGCGGCCGGCAGCAGACCGTTTTCCAAAAACAGGATCATGAACAGCAGGATGTAGAGGGTCCACACCAACGAAGGGTTCGCCAGCGTTTCAAAATCCTGCTGCCATAAGGCATGTATCAGTTCTTTAATGATGTCCATCCGGTGTTCCTAAAACGTCATTGTTTATTTTTATCTCAGCGGCGGAGCGGGCGTGGGCTGAAAGCGCGCGGCGATCCTGAATGCTGATAACGATGAAACGGCGTTGCTTTAAGGTTTCTAAGCGGTGCGACACCGGTCATAGGTGGTAAGTCAGCGTGCCACGGTACTGCATGTTGCTTTCTTTCCAGCCGGCCTGCCGACTTTGTTGCCTGGAGGCGTCCAGCATCCAGTCGACCTGGGCAAGCCGGTTGGGGGCCGGGGTGTCCTGGCGGGGGAAACGAATTCGGTAGCCCGGCTCTGCGGCCAGGGTATAGACCGGCGCCGGCAGGGAGGACGCGAGCAGCGAACCGGGGAAAGAGTACGCTCTGGGCAGCAGCAGCGGCAACTTGCCGGGCGCTTTGCGGCGCGCTTCGGCCGGCGCCCGATACACATGATCATAGGGGGAAAGCGCCGGCTCCGCCAGCAGCGGCAGGCTGCTCAGCGCGCTGGGGGTGGGCTTGGATGACGCCACGCATAGCTGTTGGCCGGAGACCGAACCGGTCCAGCAGAAAAGAGCAATCAGCATGGCAAACAACCAGCGCATTTATTCGCGTCCCGCCCCCGCAGCAATGGGTAAAAAAGTGGGCTAACTCTACCAAAATAGCACGATTGGCAACAGGGAAATCTACGTTGCCGACGGTGAAATAGTACACGGCAAACGGCGGTTCCGGCATCGATTCAGCGGATTTTACATTACCTGACATAAGCCGACGGTTTTTGACCGCCGTGGCTATTTCGGCTCGTGGCTCACGCCGTCCAGGTGCACCACCGGGTTCTCGGCGAACAGATAGCGGTCGGCGTTGTATTCGAAGTCGTCGCTGGTGGCGTTGAACAGCATCTGCTTGGTGTTCTCCAGGTGCTGCCACATCGCCAGTTTGGCGGCGTAAGGATCTTTGCGCATCAGCGCCTTGAGGATCTGATCGTGATCGTCGCACCAGCTGGCGATCGAGCGTTCGTCGATATGCTCGTGCAGTTTCTTCCAGTAAGGGTTGTTGACCCGCTGCACCCACATTTTTTCCACGATGGTGGCCATGGCGGTGTTCTGGGTGGCCAGCGCCACCTGCACGTGGAACTTCAGATCCCACTGCGAGTCGCGGAAACGGTCTTCTTTGCGGGCGTGCTCCTGGATCTCCATCAGTTGCACGATATCCTGCTTGGTCACTTGGGTGGCGGCGAATTCGGCGATGTTGCTTTCTATCAGCTGGCGCGCCTGCAGCAGCTCAAACGGGCCGGCGGTGGCGAACTCGATGCTGTCGCCCGGCACCACCAGGTGCTTTTGCTGGTTGGACACCACGTGGATCCCGGATCCCTTGCGCACGTCCACATAGCCTTCCACTTCCAGCATGATGATCGCCTCGCGCACCACGGTGCGGCTGACATTCATCTCTTCGGCGATGTATCGCTCGGCCGGCAGCTTGTCGCCTACCGGGTAACGGCCGCTTTCGATGCGTTGCTTCAGCTCGGCGGCCAGTTGCTGATACAGGCGTCTGGTTTCAGTGAATTCCATAGTGAATGCTCTATACGGTGCGGTGGGAAGGGGCGCGTGGCCATCGGATTTGTTATACCACTTATTCGGCACCGCTGCCAGAGGAGCAAGGGGCCCGGCGCAGCGGCCGGGCGGGGGATCAGCTGCGCGCCGGGGTGGGCTGCAGCGCGGCCGGCTGCGGTTCGGCGGCCGGGCGGTTTTGCAGCACCGTCCAGATGACGATGGCGCCGAGAATGTCGAAGACCGACAGCGCGGCGAACAGCGGGCTGAAGCCGAGGGTGTCTGCCAGGGCGCCGACCACCAGGGCGAACAGCGTGCTGGCGGTCCAGGCCGCCATACCGGTCAGCCCGTTGGCGGTCGCCACCTCATTGCGGCCGAACACGTCGGAAGAGAGGGTGATCAACGCGCCGGACAGCGCCTGATGGGCGAAGCCGCCGACGCACAGCAGCGCGATAGCCGCGTAAGGGCTGGTGAACAGGCCGATCATGCCGGGGCCGATCATCAACACCGCACCCATCGTCACCACCAGCTTGCGCGAGACGATCAGGTTGACCTTGAAATACTTCTGGAACAGCGGCGGCAGATAACCGCCGACGATGCAGCCGAGATCGGCGAACAGCATCGGCATCCAGGCGAACATGGCGATCTCTTTCAGGTTAAAGCCGTAGGCCTTGAACATGAACAGCGGGATCCAGGCGTTGAAGGTGCCCCATGCCGGCTCCGCCAGAAAGCGCGGCAGCGCGATGCCCCAGAACTGGCGGTTGCGCACGATCTGCCAGGCGGACATCTTTTTGGCGTTAGAGGTCTGGTGCTGCGCTTCCTGGCCTTCGAGGATGTAACGGCGTTCTTCCTGGCTCAGTTTCTTCTGATCTTTCGGGTGTTTGTAGAACAGCAGCCAGCAAATGGCCCAGATCAGGCTCAGCACGCCGGTGATGATGAACGCCATCTCCCAGCTGTGCGCGACGATGGCCCATACCACCAGCGGCGGGGCGATCATGCCGCCGATCGACGAGCCCACGTTGAAATAGCCGACGGCGATCGAACGCTCTTTGGCCGGAAACCATTCGCTGCTGGCCTTCAGCCCGGCGGGGATCATCGCCGCTTCCGCCATGCCGACCGCGCCGCGCGCCAACGCCAGCCCGCCCCAACTGTTGGCCAACGCGGTGCCCATGCAGAACAGCGCCCACAGAATGGCGAACATGGCGTAGCCGACCTTGGTGCCCAGCACGTCCAGCACGTAGCCCGCCACCGGTTGCATCACGGTGTAGCACGCGGAGTAGGCGGCGACGATATAGGAATACTGTTGGGTGGTGATGTGCAGCGTATCTTCCAGCGTCGGCGCCGCCACGGCGATGGCGTTGCGGGTCAGGTAACCCAGCACGGTGCCGATGGTCACCAGTCCGATCATGTACCAGCGTAACCCTTTAATTTTACGCATCCGAAGTGTCTCCCCGTTTGAAGGTGTGGCCGTCGATGCGGCTGGCGAGACAATAACCTGTCATACAGGTTTAAAAGTTGAGTGATATCACAAAAGGAATTATTCGCCTGAGCAATACTGTGGCCGGTGAAATAGGGCATTTTTGCCGGTAAATTGAGCGAAAAAGGGCGTGGAGAGAGGATGAACGGCAGACCTCGGGAAAAATTTGCTGGACGCTAGTGAAAATTGGTGTGATAACTTTTGTGATTCGAACCCCGTGCCGCACGGCAAGTAAGGAGCCCGAGATGGCGACGTTTTTGAGCGAAGATTTCCTGCTGGACAGCGAATTTGCCCGGCGCTTGTATCACGACTACGCGGCGCAGCAGCCGATTTTCGATTACCACTGCCATTTGCCGCCGCAGCAGATCGCGGAGAATACCCGCTTCAGCAACCTGTACGATATCTGGCTGCGGGGCGATCACTACAAATGGCGGGCGATGCGCACCAACGGCGTGGCGGAGCGGTTATGCACCGGCGATGCGGGCGATCGCGAGAAATTCGACGCCTGGGCCGCCACGGTGCCGCACACCATCGGCAACCCGCTCTATCACTGGACGCATCTGGAGCTGCGCCGCCCGTTCGGCATCACGGATATGCTGTTATCGCCGGCCACGGCGGATGAAATCTGGCAGCGCGGCAATGCGCTGCTGGCGCAGGATGCGTTTCGCGCGCGCGGCATCATGCAGCAAATGAACGTGAAAATGGTCGGCACCACCGACGATCCGATCGACGATCTGCGTCATCATCGGGCGATCGCCGACGATCGCAGTTTCGCTATCAAAGTGCTGCCGAGCTGGCGGCCGGACAAGGCTTTCACCATCGATGCGCCCGGCTTCAACGACTATCTGCAGCAGCTGGAGGCGGCGGCGGACACCGCCATCGGCCGCTTTAGCGCGCTGTGCGACGCCCTGTACAAGCGCATGGATCACTTTGCCGCCCACGGCTGCAAGGTGGCCGATCATGCGCTGGACGTGGTGGTGTTCGGCGAGGCCGATGAAGCGGCGCTGGATGCGATCCTGCTGCGCCGCCTGAACGGCGAGCTGCCGACGCCGGAACAGAGCGCCCAGTTCAAAAGCGCGGTGCTGCTGTTTTTGGCCGGCGAATACCGGCGTCGCGGCTGGGTGCAGCAGTATCACATCGGCGCGCTGCGCAATAACAACAGCCGCATGTTGGCCGCCGTCGGGCCGGATATCGGCTTCGACTCGATCAACGACCGGCCGCTGGCGGAACCGCTGTCGCGGCTGCTGGATGCTCAGGCGCGGCAGGGCGGTCTGCCGAAAACCATTCTCTATTGCCTCAATCCGCGCGATAACGAAGTGATCGGCACCATGATCGGCAATTTTCAGGGGGAAGGCACGCCGGGCAAGATGCAGTTCGGCTCCGGTTGGTGGTTCAACGATCAGAAGGACGGCATGCAGCGCCAAATGACGCAGCTGGCCCAGCTCGGGCTGCTGAGCCGCTTCGTCGGCATGCTGACCGACAGCCGCAGCTTCTTGTCTTATACGCGCCATGAATACTTCCGCCGCATCCTTTGCCAGATGATCGGCCGCTGGGTGGCGGACGGCGAAGCGCCGGCGGATATCGCGCTGCTGGGCGAGATGGTGAAAAACATCTGCTTCGACAACGCCAAAAACTATTTCGCCATTGAACTGGCGTAGCCGTTATCCGGGACCGGTTTATGCAAAGTACGATAAAGATTCACGAGCAGGATAACGTGGCGGTGGCGCTGCGCGATCTGGCTGCCGGAGAGCGCGTTGAGCTGGAAGGCGCGGTCGTCAAACTGGCGCAGCCGGTGGCGCGTGGGCATAAATTTGCGCTCGGCCCGATCGCCGAGGGTGAAGACATCATCAAATATGGCCAGCCGATCGGCCATGCGCTCGCGGCCATTGCGCCTGGGGAGCATATTCATTCGCAAAACGTCAAAACCAACCTGAGCGATCTGGACAGCTACCGTTACCAGCCGCAGTTCCCGACGCTGCCGCCGCAGGCGGCGGATCGCGAGGTGCAGCTGTACCGCCGGGCCAACGGCGAAGTGGGGATCCGCAACGAGCTGTGGATCGTGCCGACCGTCGGCTGCGTCAACGGTATCGCTCGCCAGATCCAGCAGCGCTTTTTGCAGCAAACACAGGCGGACGGGATCGACGGCGTGCATCTGTTCAGCCACCCGTTCGGCTGCTCGCAGCTGGGGCAGGATCATGCCAACACCCGCATCATGCTGCAGAACATGGCGCGCCATCCCAACGCCGGCGCGGTGCTGGTGATCGGGCTGGGTTGCGAGAACAATCAGGTGGATGCTTTTCGCGCCACGCTGGGGATAGGGGACGAGCGGCGGTTGCGCTTTATGGTGTGCCAACAGCAGGACGACGAAGTGGAGGCCGGGCTGGCGCTGTTGCACGAGCTGTATCGGGAGATGCGCCACGATCGCCGCGAGCCGGGCCGCCTGAGCGAGCTGAAGTTCGGCCTGGAATGCGGCGGTTCGGACGGGCTGTCGGGCATTACCGCCAACCCGCTGCTGGGGCGCTTTTCCGACTATGCGATCGCCAACGGCGGCACCACGGTGCTGACCGAAGTGCCGGAGATGTTCGGCGCCGAGCGCATTCTGATGAGCCGCTGCCGCGATGGAGAAACCTTCGACAAAACCGTCGACATGATCAACGATTTCAAACGCTATTTCATCGCCCATCAGCAGCCGATTTATGAGAATCCGTCGCCGGGCAACAAGGCCGGCGGCATCACCACGCTGGAGGAGAAGTCGCTTGGCTGCACCCAAAAGGCGGGGCTAAGCCAGGTGGTGGACGTGCTGAAATACGGCGAGCGGCTGCGCGTGCCGGGGCTGAATCTGCTCAGCGCGCCGGGCAACGACGCGGTGGCGACCAGCGCGCTGGCCGGCGCCGGCTGTCATATGGTGCTGTTCAGCACCGGGCGCGGCACGCCGTACGGCGGCTTTGTGCCGACGGTGAAGCTGGCGACCAACAGCGAGCTGGCGGCGAAGAAACCGCACTGGATCGATTTTGACGCCGGCAGCCTGATCCACGGCGTGGCGATGGAGACGTTGCTCAGCCGCTTCATCGATCTGATTGTCGAGATTGCCAACGGGCGTCCGGCGCGTAATGAAACCAACGACTTTCGCGAGCTGGCGATCTTTAAAAGCGGGGTGACGCTGTAAAGCTGACAAAAAAAGGCGCTCGAGGGAGCGCCTTTTTTATGAAGCAACGCGCGATTAACGCACCTTCAGCGGGTCTTCGTTCGCCAGCCGCTGGTCTTCCGCCTGGCAGGCGGCGGCGGTGAACAGCACGTCGGTGGAGGAGTTGAGGGCGGTTTCAGCCGAATCCTGCAGCACGCCGATGATAAAGCCGACCGCCACCACCTGCATCGCCACGTCATTCGGAATGCCGAACATGTTGCACGCCAGCGGGATCAGCAGCAGCGAGCCGCCGGCCACGCCGGAGGCGCCGCAGGCGCACAGGGCGGCCACCACGCTCAGCAGCAGGGCGGTCGGGACGTCCACCGCGATGCCCAGCGTGTTTACCGCCGCCAGCGTCAGCACGGTGATGGTGATCGCCGCGCCGGCCATGTTGATGGTGGCGCCCAGCGGGATGGAAACCGAGTAGGTGTCCTCATTCAGGTTCAGCTTTTTGCACAGCTCCATGTTCACCGGGATGTTGGCGGCGGAGCTGCGGGTGAAGAAGGCGGTCACGCCGCTCTCGCGCAGGCAGGCGAACACCAGCGGATACGGGTTGCGGCGGATCTTCCAGTACACGATCAGCGGGTTGAGCACCAGCGCTACCAGCAGCATACAGCCGATTAACACCATCAGCAGTTGCGCATAGCCCCACAGCGCGCCGAAGCCGGTTTCCGCCAGCGTGGAGGCCACCAGGCCGAAGATGCCGAGCGGCGCACAGCGGATCACCGCGCGCACCACCAGCGTGACCGCATGGGACATGTCGTTGATCAGCCCCTTGGTGGTTTCGGAAGCGTGGCGCAGCGCCAGCCCCAGCCCGACGGCCCACGCCAGAATGCCGATGTAGTTGGCGTTAATCAGCGCATGGAACGGGTTGGCCACCACGCTCATCAACAGGCCCTTCATCACGTCCACGATGCCGCCTGGCGGGGTGATGTCGGTTGCGCCGGTGGTCAGCGCCAGCGTGGAAGGGAAGATAAAGCTGACGACGACCGCCACCAGCGCCGCAGCGAAGGTGCCCAGCAGGTAGAGGAACAGGATGGGGCGAATGTTGGTTTTCTGCCCCTGTTTATGGTTGGCGATCGAGGCCATCACCAGTATCAGCACCAGCAGTGGCGCTACCGCCTTCAGCGCGCCGACGAACAGGGTGCCGAGCAGGCCGACGGCCGCCGCGGCCGCCGGAGAAACCAGCGCCACCAGAATGCCGGCCACCAGGCCGACCATGATTTGTTTAACCAGGCTGCCCTGAGTCATCCTTTGTAGTAGTTTTTGCATAGTGCTTCTCTTCCTGATGTTATCTGGCCGCCGCGGCGGGAACGACGCCGGGCAGCTTTATATGATTCTGTAACTAAGTGTGTTTGCCGAATCAGTATTCAGTAATCGAATGATGTTGGAAAGAGGCGAGGGTGAAATTCTGAGCGCGGATCAACACTTGATAACATACTGGTTACATTTGTGTGATCGTAATAACGTTTGGCGTTTTGGGGGAATTGCCAAACAATCGCGGGGCGACTAGCGCCCCGGATAACAGATTATGGTTGTTTCTTCGCCAGGCGATCGTTGCGGCGATTGACCCAGGCGTTGATCAGCAAGGTGAGTGTCAGGATGCCCGCCACCACGCCGAGCGAGATACCGATCGGGATGTGGAAGAAGTCGATTATCAGCATCTTGATACCGATAAACACCAGGATCACCGACAGGCCGTATTTCAGCATCGAGAAACGTTCCGCCACGTTGGCCAGCAGGAAGTACATGGCGCGCAGGCCCATGATGGCGAACAGGTTAGAGGTCAGCACGATGAACGGGTCAGTGGTCACGGCGAAGATCGCCGGGATGCTGTCCACCGCGAAAATCACGTCGCTCAGTTCCACCAGGATCAGCACCAGCACCAGCGGGGTGGCGAACAGGATGCCGTTGCGGCGCACGAAGAAACGCTCGCCTTCCAGGCTGTCGGTCATGCGCAGGCGGCTGCGCAGCCATTTCACCAGCGGCTTGTCGCCGATTGCCGAGTCGTCTTCCTTCGCCAGCGCCATCTTGATACCGGTGAACAGCAGGAAAGCGCCGAACAGATACAGCAGCCACTGGAACTGGCTGACCAGCCGACTGCCGGCGAAGATCATGATGGTACGCAGCACGATCGCCCCCAACACGCCGTAGATCAGCACCCGCCGCTGCAGGTTGGCCGGCACGGCGAAGTAGCTGAACAGCATCAGCCAGACGAACACGTTATCCACCGCCAGCGCTTTTTCGATCAGGTAGCCGGTCAGGAAGGCCAGCGCCTGGGTATCGGCGACGGCGCGCCCGGCGGTTTCATTCAGGTAGTACCAGAAACCGAAATTGAACAGCAGGGAGAGGCTGACCCACACCAGCGACCAACTGGCGGCCTGCTTCATAGTCATGGTGTGCGCGCCTTTACGGCCCTGCAACAGGAGATCGATTGCGAGCATCACGACTATGACGGCGGCGAAGCTGCCCCATAACCACGGTGTGCCAACGGAATTCATCATCAGAGGTATCCTTCAAAAACAAAAACGGCCAACGTCGGAAGACGCCAGCCGCTCTGTGAACGCTGCAAGCAAACCTCGCCTTCCGGCAAGGTCTCACTTACAACGTTGATGAAGGTGGTTACACCTTTGACATCAGGTTGCCCGGTAACCGGATGCTTGCGCATCGTAATGACGATTGACCGGCAATGAAGTTACTCCCCTTTGCAGAGCAGAAAGTAATGCAAAATGTGTCTGCGGTCAACGTGAATCGCGTTAGCCGGCCAACGCTTTTTGCGCGCCCAGGCTGACGACGAATCCCTGCAGCAGCAGGCGGCTGAACGGCGTGTCGCTAACCTGTTGTTGTTGCTGTTGATAGCGGGCCTGCTGCTCGGGGTGCAGCTCGCCGAGCCACTGCAGATACTGGCTCATCACCGCGCCGTTGAATTCCGGGTGGAACTGGGTGGTCAGGGCATGATCGCCATAGCGCAGGATCTGGTGCGCGTCCTGCTGCGAACGCGCCAGCGTCTGCGCGCCGGCGGGCGGCGTCAGCACGCTCTGCGAGTGGATCAGGTTGGCTTTGAAGCGCGGCGGCAGCAGGGTGAGCCGCCGGTCTTCGGCCGCGGCGGGCAGCAGTTCGATCTCCAGCGTGCCCACCTCCATGCCCTGCGGGTGGTAACCCACTTCGCCACCGAGCGCGTAGGCCAACAGCTGGTGGCCGTAGCAGACGCCGAATAGCGGCAGTTTGATCGCCATCGCCTGGCGCAGCCACTCGGCCGCCGCCTCGCTCCACGGCAGCTGTTCGGTCACCATCGCCGGCGAGCCGGTGATGACCACGCCGCAATAGGCGGCCGGCGGCAACGGCCGCTCGCCGGCGGGCAAGTGTACGATGTGCGCGCGTTCGGCGTCGATATTGCCCTGTTGCAGGAACATGCCATCAAAGTTGGCCAATTCCTGACGAATGGCCTGCGGCGCGTCGCCGGTTTGCATCACGAGCAGCGGTTTCATCTCATTCTCCGTCGGCGGGGAAGACGACGCCGGTCTGGCGGCGGATATCGGTCAGCAGGCGGGCGACGATCAGCGAATTCTCCAGCCCCGGATGTTCCACCTGACGTTTCTCAACCAACTCGGCGAAGGCCAGCGCTTCATACAGCATGGTGTTGATGTGCTGCGGCTGGCTCAGATCCTGGCGGTTGCCGCCGCGCGGCGTCAGCGCCACGCCCTGGCACTCGGAAATCTTGTCGATAATCAGCGTGCCTTCCTCTCCCTGGATCTCGCTGGGGATCGCCGAGTCGCTGACCTTGGAATGGGAAAGCGTGACGTCGAAATCGCCGTAGTTCAGGCAGACGGTGCCGTGGGCGTCCACGCCGGTCTCCAGCAGCGTGGCGCTGGCGAGCACCGACTGCGGCGCGCCGAACAGCGCCACCGCGCTGGCCAGGCAGTAGTACCCGATATCCATGATGGAGCCGTTGGAGAACTGCGGGTTAAACGTGTTGGGGTTCTCGCCGGCCAGGTAGCGCGGGTAGCGCGAAGAGTATTGGCAGTAGTTGATGAAGGCTTTGCGCAGCCGGCCGACTTTCGGCAATGCCTGCTGCAGCGCCAGAAAATTCGGCAGATAGGCGCTTTTGAACGCTTCGAACAGCACCACCTGATTTTCCCGCGCGCAGGCCGCCAGCTGTTCCGCTTCGCGCTGGTTGGAGGCCAGCGGTTTTTCGCAGATCACGTGCTTTTTATGGCGCAGGAACAGCAGCGATTGCGGGCAGTGCAGGGAATTGGGGCTGGCGATATACACCGCGTCTATGGCGTCGGACTGGGCCATCGCCTCGAGCGAGTCGAAAAACTGCGTGACCTGATAGTTGGCGCCAAACGCCTGCGCCTGTTCCAGCGAGCGTGAATACACGGCGCTCAGCTTGAGTTTGCCGCTTTCATGGGCGGCATCAATAAAACGTTCCGTAATCCAGTTGGTGCCGACGACGGCAAAGCGAATCATGGCGAGCTCCGGTCCAGGCTTAAAACCGCAGATTATCACGCCCTCATTCGCTATGCATACAGCTCGCCGAACAGCGAAAGGTGCGTCAGATACAGCCGGGTATCGAACTCCAACTGGTGGTAATCCGGTTCCATATGGCAACACAGGCTGTAGAACGCCTTGTTGTGATCTTTCTCTTTCAGGTGAGCCAGCTCATGCACCACGATCATGCGCAGGAACGGTTCGGGCGCGACCTTGAACACCGTCGCCACGCGGATTTCCGCCTTGGCCTTCAGCTTGCCGCCCTGCACGCGGGAGATGGCGGTGTGCAGGCCCAGCGCGTGCTTCATGACGTGGATCTTGCTGTCGTAGGCTACCTTGCTCAGCGGCTGGGCGTTGCGCAGATACTGGTTTTTCAGATCGACGGTAAACTGATACAGCGACTTGTCGGTGGTGCAGTCGTGCACCTGCGGATAGCGCTGCAGCAGCACGTCCCCCAGCCGGTTCTGGTGGATCAATTGCTGCACCTGGCTTTGCAGATGCGCCGGGTAGCCTTGCAGGTAGGCGAGTTCAATGTCATGCATGAGTGATATTGCGTCCCAGTATTTCTTTGATTGGCCGCAGCCGCACACGCTGCGCATCGGCCTGTCTGGCTTCCCAGCGATCGTGTGCCGCCTGCAGGTTTAGCCAAAAGTCGGCGGTCGTTTCGAACAGATCGGCAAACAGATTGGCCTCGGCAACGCTCATGCGTCGATGCCCGTTGCACAGGCGATTGACGGTGGCGCGGGTGACGCCCAATACCTTTGCCAGTTCTTCTTGGCCGATGCCTAACGGCGTTAAATATTCTTCCTGCAGCACTTCTCCCACCGTGGTGGGTTCGCGAGTCGTGGTTTCCAACATAGGTTCCCCCTCGTTCAGGTATCTTGGTGAGGATCGAGGTAAATTTTTTCGGCGGCATCATGCCGCCACTGGAACATCAGCCGCCAGTGCATATTGACGCGCAGACTCGACCATCCCTGAAATGGCCCGGATAGCCGCTTGTAATAGTTACCCTTGGGGTGATGCAAATCACGCTCTTGCTGCGCGGCGGCTAACATATCGAGCTTTCTGGCCAACTGCCGCTCGAGCGCGCCGGGGATAAGACGGCTGCGCCTGCCTTCCAGATAGAACTGCTCCAGATAGCGATCGCGGAAAGATTTAATCATGCTTTCCCCCTTCCATAGGGACTGGCAGTGTAACATTTAAAGTTACACCCCGTCAGGTTAAAAAAACATCGGCATGGGTGCTCGGGAGGGAAAGGTTAATGTTGTTGAAGGAGAAAAGGGGCGCAGGTTTTCAGATACGCGGCGCAATACGCAATTTATCCGAAAAAACATTTTACTGACGGGCGTTTTTAGGGGATAAACAGCCCAAATTTTATCAGTCAGGAGGGGCAATGAGCCAACTCGATCTGGGAACACAGCAACTTGAGCTGGAGCGTTATCCCCAACACGAAGAATCCACCCAGCTGCAGGCGTGGGAAGCGGCGGACGAATATCTGCTGCAACAGCTTGAAAACGTAGATATCGGTGGCCGCCCGGTGCTGATTTTCAACGATAACTTCGGCACCCTGGCCTGTGCGCTGCACGCGCATCGTCCTTACAGCGTCAGCGACTCGTACATGAGCCAGCTGGCGACGCGTCACAACCTCAAGCTCAACGGTCTGGATCCTGAGCAGGTCACGCTGTTGGACAGCCTGGCCGAGCTGCCGGCGGCGCCGGCGGTGGTGCTGATTCGCGTGCCGAAAGCGCTGGCGCTGCTGGAACAGCAGCTGCGCGCGCTGCGCCACGTCGTGACCGAAGACACGCTGATCGTCGCCGGCGCCAAAGCGCGCGACGTGCATACTTCGACGATGCAGCTGTTTGAAAAGGTGCTGGGCCCGACGCGCACCAGCCTGGCGTGGAAGAAGGCGCGCCTGATCTTCTGCCAGGCGGCGGACATTGTCCCGCCGGCGGCGGCGGAAACCACCAACTGGACGCTGGACGGCACCGATTGGCTGATCCACAACCACGCCAACGTCTTCTCGCGCGGCAGCCTGGATATCGGCGCGCGCCTGTTCCTGGAGCATCTGCCGCGCGGCCTGAACGGCCATATCGTCGATCTGGGCTGCGGCAACGGCGTGATTGGCCTGACGGCGCTGGCGCAGAATCCGGACGCGCAGGTGACTTTCGTCGATGAATCCTACATGGCGGTGGCCTCCAGCGAGCTGAACGTGGAGCACAACCTGCCGCAAGAGCTGGACCGCTGCCAGTTTGAGGTGAACAACGCGCTGGCGGGCATCGAGCGCGAAAGCGTGCAGGCGGTGCTGTGCAACCCGCCGTTCCACCAGCAACACGCCATTACCGATCACACCGCCTGGCAGATGTTCTGCGACGCCAAGCGCTGCCTGCAAGTGGGCGGCGAACTGCGCATCGTCGGCAACCGTCACCTCGACTACCATCAGAAGCTCAAACGTTTGTTCGGCAACTGCACGCTGGTGGCCTCGAACAAGAAGTTCGTGATCTTGAGAGCGGTGAAATCCGGCGCGCGTCGCTGAGCGTGAATAACCAGGGGCGCTGGGCGCCCCTCAGGCTGTAGACAAAGGGGGAAAAAGCGTGGTTTTTCCCCCTTTGTGGTTATCAGCCGAAAATCAATAAATTGATTTTCCTTGTTTTCTATTCGCTGCTCTCTGCCACCCCGGCATAGGGATGAGGTTTGTCATCAATATCAGGGGCGCGGTGCGCCCCTTTTTTACAGCGCCATCGCCAGCCGCGTGCCCTGATCGATCGCGCGGCGGGCGTCCAGCTCGGCGGCCACGTCGGCGCCGCCGATCAGATGCACGGTTTTCCCCATCGCCAGCAGCGGCTGCTGCAGTTCGCGGCGCGGTTCCTGCCCGGCGCAAATGACCACCGTGTCCACCGGCAGGCAGCTGTCTTGCTCGGCGCGGGTGATGTGCAGCCCTTCATCGTCGATCAGCCGATAGCTGACGCTATTGAGCATCTTCACGCCGCGCATCGCCAGGCTGGCGCGGTGGATCCAACCGGTGGTTTTCCCCAGGCCTTCGCCCACCTTGCTGGTTTTGCGCTGCAACAGGTAGATCTGCCGGGCGGTGCGTGGTGCCTGCGGGCCTTGCGCCGCCAGCCCGCCGCGCTGTTCAAGGCGGCCGTCGATGCCCCATTCGCGGTTGAATTCCGCCTGATCCAGGCTGCTGGAGACGCCGTGCTGGCTAAGGTACTCGGCGGTGTCGAAGCCGATGCCGCCGGCGCCGATGATCGCCACCCGCTGGCCGACCGGTTTTTTATCGCGCAGCACATCCAGATAGCTCAGCACCTTGGCGTGCCCGATGCCGGGAATATCCGGGGTGCGCGGCACGATGCCGCAGGCGAGGATCACCTCATCGAATTCGCTTAAATCCGCCGCCTCGACTTTGGCGCCCAGTTTGACCGTCACTTCACGCAGCGCCAGCTGACGGCGGAAGTAACGCAGGGTTTCATGGAATTCTTCCTTGCCGGGGATCTGCTTGGCGATGTTGAACTGGCCGCCGATCTGCTCGGCGGCGTCGAACAGCGTTACCAGATGACCACGGCTGGCGGCGGTGGTGGCAAACGCCAGCCCGGCGGGGCCGGCGCCGACCACCGCCAGTTTTTTCGGCTTTTCCGCCATCGTCAGCGGCATTTCGGTTTCACGGCAGGCGCGCGGGTTGACCAGACAGGAAGTCAGCTTGCCTTCAAAGATCTGGTCGAGGCAGGCCTGGTTGCAACCGATGCAGGTATTGATCTCGTCGGCGCGCCCCTCGGCGGCTTTCTGCACAAAGGCGGCGTCGGCGAGGAACGGACGCGCCATCGACACCATGTCGGCGCAGCCGTCCGCCAGCACCTGCTCGGCCACCGCCGGATCGTTGATGCGGTTGGTGGTGATCAGCGGGATGCTGACCTTGCCCATCAGCTTGCGGGTCACCCAGCTGAATCCGGCGCGCGGCACCATGGTGGCGATGGTCGGGATGCGCGCTTCGTGCCAGCCGATGCCGGTATTGATGATCGTGGCGCCCGCCTGTTCGACCGCCAGCGCCAGCTGCTCGATCTCCTGCCAGCTGGAGCCGTCTTCCACCAGATCGAGCATCGACAGCCGGTAGATCAGAATGAATTCCGGGCCCACCGCCTGGCGTACCGCCCTGACGGTTTCGACGGCGAAGCGCATGCGGTTGGTGAAGCTGCCGCCCCATTGGTCGTCGCGCTGATTGGTGCGCGTCGTCAAGAATTGGTTGATCAGATAACCCTCGGATCCCATCACCTCAACGCCGTCATAGCCGGCCTGCTGCGCCAGCGCCGCGCAGCGGGCGAAGTCGGCGATAGTCTGCTCGATCTCCGCTGCGCTGAGCGCGCTCGGCGTAAACGGGTTGATCGGCGCCTGCAGCGCGGAAGGGGCCACCAGCTTGGGTTGATAGCTGTAGCGGCCGGTGTGCAGGATCTGCAGCGCAATTTTGCCGCCCGCCCGGTGGACGGCTTCAGTCACCGGGCGGTGGTGAGGCAATTGCTCCTCGCTGTTGAGGATCGAACCGCCGCGAAACACCACGCCCTGTTCGTTCGGGGCAATGCCGCCGGTGACGATCAGCGCCACGCCGGCGGCGGCGCGCTCGGCATAGAACGCGGCCAGGCGCTGCGGGCCGTCGGGCAGCTCTTCCAGGCCGGTATGCATCGATCCCATCAGCACCCGGTTTTTCAGGGTGGTGAAGCCGAGATCCAGCGGCGCCAGCAGGTGAGGGTAATTGCTCATTGCACTCTCCATCGTTCATCCCCCGCCTCTTTCAACCTGCAGCGTTGTTGCCTGCGTTCGCTCGCCCCAGTCACTTACTTGAGTAAGCTCCTGGGAACGCCCGAACTTGCCGCCTAGCTGCAGGTTGAAAGCGATTGGGGATGAGCATCTGTTATTATTATGTGAACACAAGTGGTCGGATGAGATAAATCTAGCCGTTGTCGCGCCGCTTGGGAATTTGCGTTGCGCCGAATGTGATAGATGTCATGAATCTCAGACTCTGTTTGCATAACGAACAAAAGATCGGTTAGCCTTTACGCGTTGTAAATTCCTTCTCTCTGCGGAGCCATTACCGAAAATGAACACCCACACCTGTTGATATCGTGTCCCACGCTGTGCGCTCTCGCGCCCTGTGGGGATGTTTTGATCTCATTCAGGAGTGCTTATGGCTCATTCAGCGCAGTCCCCTTATTTCGTTTTACATCAACTGACCTGCCAATTTGCTGACGGCGAAACGCTGTTCGGCCCGCTGGATCTCGCTTTCGACCGGCAGCGCTGCGGCCTGGTAGGGCGCAACGGCGTCGGCAAAACCCAGCTGCTTCGCCTGATCGCCGGGCTGGATCAACCGGGCAACGGGCACGTCGAATCTCATGCCGCAGTAGCTTACGTTGCACAGCAACCGGAGATCGCCGCGGACACCACGCTGGCCCAGCTGTTGGGCTATGGCGAGGCGTTCGCCGCGCTGGCGCGTCTCGAGCAGGGGCGGCCGCTGGCGGACGATATCGATCGTCTGGAAGGGCGATGGGATCTCCACGATCGCCTGCAAAACGCCTTCGCCGCCGCCGGGCTGCCGGCCTTCGATCCGTTGCGATCCGCCGGTTCGCTGAGCGGTGGCGAGCGGATGCGCGCGGCGCTGTGCGGCGCCTTGCTCGGCGAGGCGGATTTTCTGCTGCTGGACGAACCGACCAACCACCTCGACAGCGTCGGGCGCGCCTGGCTGTATCAGCAGCTGGATCAGTGGCGGGGCGGGTTGCTGATCGCCAGCCATGACCGGCAGCTGCTGGCGCGCATGGAGCGCATCGTCGAATTGACGCCCGGCGCGCTGCGCAGCTACGGCGGCAACTATGATGACTACCGTCGCCAGCGCGATACGGAGCAGCAGGCGGCGCGCTCCGATCTGGAGCATGCGCGCGAGGAGCGCCGCCGTACCCGCGCCCGCCAACAGAAAGAGCACGACATGAGCCAGCGGCGCTCGGCGCAAACGCTGCGCGTCGTCGATACGCTGAATATCGCCTCTTTCGAGCGGGTGGCCTACAAGTCGGCGGCGAAAGAGAGCCTCGGCACGCTGCGCAAACAGCATCAGGATCGGCGCGACAGCCTCGATGCGGCGGTGCGCGAAGCCTACCAGCGGGTGGAAGAGGAACAGCCGGTGTTGCTGGCGCTGCCGGGCAGCGAAGTGAACGCGAACAAGCAGGTGCTGGTGCTCGAGCGGCTGCAGCTGCCGTTCGTCAGCGCGCCGCCGCTCGATCTGCGTATCGACGGCCCGATGCGCGTGGCGTTGACCGGCCCCAACGGCTGCGGTAAATCCACCTTGCTGAAGACTATTCTCGGCCGGCTGGCGGCGCTTTCCGGCCATTGTCATTGTCCGCTGTCGACCGCCTACCTCGATCAAACCCTGTCGCAGCTCGACCCGGGCCTGTCGGTGATGGAGCATCTGGGGCTACAGGATTCGCCGTTGGCGGAAGGCGCGCTGCGCACCCGGCTGGCGCAGTTGCAGCTTGGCGCGGATCGCATCGCGTTGCCGCTGGGCTCGCTGAGCGGCGGTGAACGGCTCAAGGCGGCGTTGGCCTGCGCGCTGTGGCGGCGACAACCGGCGCAGCTGCTGTTGCTCGACGAGCCGACCAACCACCTGGATCTGGCGTCGTCGTTGGCGATTGAAACCGCGCTGGCGGATTTCCCCGGCGCGATGCTGGTGGTGTCGCACGACGAAGACTTCCTGCAGGCGCTGCGGCCGACGCACCGCCTGCACCGACAGGCGGACGGCTGGTGGCTTCAGGCCTGGTGAGGCAGGTGGGCGGCGCTCTGACTTAGTGCGGGGCGTTGATGCAGGCCAGCAGTTGGGTGAAGGCGGCGGCCATCTGCTCTTCCGGCACGCAGGCAAAACCCATCAGCAGGCCGCGCCGCCGATTGGGCAGCATGTAGTAGCGCGACAGCGGCCGCACCAGCACCCCTTGCGCGCCGGCGGCGGCGGCGATCGCCACGTCGTCGGCCTCGTCCGGCAGGTTGAGGATCAGGTGCAATCCGGCGTTGCTGTTGAACTCGCTGAGCGCCTGTTTGCCGAGGTGCCGTTCGATCAAGCCGGTCAGGAAGGCGCGCCGCCGGGCGTACAGCAGCCGCATGCGGCGGATATGCGCGGTGTAGTGCCCCGCCTGGATGAACTCCGCCAGCGCGCTCTGGATCAGCAGGTGCCCGCCGCGGTACAGCTCGGCGTGGGCGGTTTTCAGCGCCTGCACCAGTGGCGGCGGCAACACCACATAGCCGAGGCGCAGCGCCGGGTAGAGTGTTTTGCTGAAGGTGCCGATGTAAATCACCGGCGCGTCGGCTTCCAGCCCCTGCAGCGCCGGGATCGGTTGGCCGGAAAAGCGGAATTCGCTGTCGTAGTCGTCCTCGACGATCCAAGCGCCGGCGTTGCGCGCCAGCGCCAGCAGCCGTTGGCGGCGCGCCAGGCTCATCACCGAGCCGAGCGGATACTGGTGCGACGGGGTGACGAAGATCAGCCGCGGCGGGTTGGTCGGCTGCTCCGGCGGCACCAGCCCGGCTTCGTCCACCGCCAGCGGGCAGATGTTCAGCGCATTGATGCGCAGAATATTGCGGATCCCCCAATAGCCCGGCTCTTCGATCCAGGCGTCATCCCCCGGATTGCACAACATGCGCGTCACCAGATCGATCGCCTGATGGATGCCCTCGGTGATCAGGATCTGTTCCGGCGAACAGCGCACCGAGCGCGCCACCCGTAAATACTCCACCAACGCATGCTGCAGCTCCGGGCTGCCGCCCTGATTGCTGTAGGTCAGCCGCTGCGGCGTCGGGCGGCGGCTGAGGCGCGCCTGGATCTTGCTGAACAACTGATGGGGAAAGGCGTTGACGTCAGGGACGCCGGGAATGAACGCCCCCCACTGTTTGGGGCTGGCGCTGGCGTGGTGCAGCAGCGTGGCGCCGCGCGCCGACAGTTCGACGCGTCGCGGTTGCCCGCTGCCGTCCGCCGGGGCGCCGCCGGTGGAGAGGCAGCTGTCCGGCACCGTGTCGGCGACGAAGGTGCCGCTGCCGGCGCGCGCCGACACGTAGCCTTCCGCCAGCAGTTGTTCATAAACGGTTAACACGGTGTTGCGGGACAGGCTGAGCTCCTGCGCCAGATCGCGTGAGGCGGGCAGGCGGCTGGAGGGCGGCAGGCTGCCGTCGAGAATGCTGGTGCGGATCGCGTTGTAAAGCCGCTTGTGCAGCTTGTCATCGGGCTGTTCGCCGAGGCGCTGCAGCAACAGATCACCACTCAATGAGCGCAATTGGATCCCTCAATTATTCGTAACTGGCACTCGATTATAGGGCCACATCCTGTGTAAATAAACGGCATTGTTTCACGAATGTGAACGAAACGTGTAACTGGCACCGACCGGAGAGAACAGCATGAAAAACGCAGAATTGAACCAACGCCGTCAGGACGCCACCCCGCGCGGAGTGGGCGTGATGTGTGGTTTTTACGCCGAGCGCGCAGAGAACGCCACGCTGTGGGATGTGGAAGGCAAAGAAGTGATCGACTTTGCTTCGGGGATCGCCGTGCTGAACACCGGGCACCGTCACCCGAAGGTGATCGCCGCAATTGAAAAGCAGCTGCAGGCCTTCACCCACACCGCCTATCAGATCGTTCCTTACGAAAGCTATGTTTCTTTGGCGGAGCGCATCAACCAGCGCGCGCCGATCGCCGGTCCGTGTAAAACCGCTTTCTTCACCACCGGCGCGGAAGCGGTGGAAAACGCGGTGAAGATCGCCCGCGCTTACACTGGCCGTCCGGGCTTGATCACCTTCGGCGGCGGCTTCCACGGCCGCACCTATATGACCATGGCGCTGACCGGCAAAGTGGCGCCTTACAAACTGGGCTTTGGCCCATTCCCCGGCTCGGTGTTCCACGGCCAGTACCCGAACGCGCTGTACGGCGTGACCACCGAAGACGCGATGAACAGCCTGGATCGCCTGTTTAAAGCGGATATCGATCCCAAACAGGTGGCGGCCATTGTGCTGGAGCCGGTGCAGGGCGAGGGCGGTTTCAACGTGGCGCCGGCCGATTTCATGCAGGCGCTGCGCGCGCTGTGCGACCAGCACGGCATCCTGCTGATCGCCGACGAAGTGCAGACCGGCTTCGCCCGTACCGGCAAGCTGTTCGCCATGGAGCACTACAGCGTTAAGCCCGATTTGATCACTATGGCGAAAAGCCTGGCGGGCGGCATGCCGCTGTCGGCGGTGGCGGGCCGCGCCGAGGTGATGGACGCGCCGGCGCCGGGCGGGCTGGGCGGCACCTATGCCGGTAACCCGCTGGCGGTGGCCGCCGCGCACGCGGTGCTGGACGTGATCGACGAAGAGCAGCTGTGCCAGCGCGCTCAGCGCTTGGGTCAGCACCTGGTGGAAGTGCTCCAGCAGGCGCACAAAACCAGCCCGGCGATCGCCGATGTGCGCGCGCAGGGATCGATGGTGGCGGTGGAGTTCAACGATCCGGTTACCGGCAAGCCTTCGGCGGAGATCACCCGTCAGGTGCAGCAGAAGGCGATGGAGGAAGGGCTGCTGCTGCTGAGCTGCGGCGTGAACGGCAACGTGATCCGCTTCCTCTACCCGCTGACCATCCCGGACGATCAGTTCACCAAGGCGATGGGCATTCTGTCCCGCGCGCTGGCCCACTAAGGAGCGATCGGCATGAAATTGAATAATCCCGAGCTGTTGCGCAGCCAGTGTCTGATCAACGGCGAATGGTGCGATGCCCTGAGTGGCAAACGCGAAGCGGTGATCAACCCGGCCACCGGCGCCGAACTGGCCAGCATTCCGCTGGTCAGCGAAGAGGAAACCCAGCAGGCGATCGCGGCGGCGCAGCGGGCGCAAAACGACTGGAAACAGCTGACCGCCAAGCAGCGTTCCGCGCTGCTGTTGGCCTGGGCCGACAAGGTGCTGGCCGCACAGGAAGATCTGGCGCAGCTGATGACTGCCGAGCAGGGCAAATCGCTGGCGGAAGCACGCGGCGAAGTGGCGTACGCCGCGTCGTTCATCACCTGGTTCGCCGAAGAGGCCAAGCGGGTGGACGGCGCGGTATTGCAGGCGCCGCAGGCTTCGCAGCGTCTGGTGGTGGTGAAGCAGCCGATCGGCGTGTGCGCGGCCATCACCCCGTGGAATTTCCCGGCGGCGATGATCACCCGCAAGGTGGCGCCGGCGCTGGCGGCCGGTTGCGCCATCATCGTCAAACCGGCCGAGCAAACGCCGCTGACCGCGCTGGCGCTGGCCAAGCTGGCACAGGACGCCGGCATTCCCGCCGGCGTGTTGCAGGTGGTGACCGGCGAAGCGGCGCAGGTGGGCAGAGTGCTGTGCGACAGCCCGGTGGTGCGCAAGCTGAGCTTTACCGGTTCGACCGAGGTCGGCCGCATCCTGATGGCGCAGTGCGCGCCGAGCATCAAGAAACTGTCGCTGGAGCTGGGCGGCAATGCGCCGGTCATCGTGTTTGACGACGCCAATCTGGACGCGGCGGTGGCGGGCATCATGGCCTCCAAATTCCGCAACAGCGGCCAGACCTGCGTGTGCGCCAACCGTATCTACGTGCAGGACGGCATCTACGAGCGGCTGGCGGAGAAACTGGTGGCGGCGGTCGAGCAGTTGAAAGTGGGAGACGGCAGCCAGGAAGGCACCACCCAGGGGCCGCTGATCGACAGCGATGCGGTGGCGAAGGTGCAGAGCCATATCGACGACGCGCTGATCAAAGGGGCGCAGATCGCCACCGGTGGCCAGCCGCACGCGCTGGGCGGCACCTTCTTCCAGCCAACGGTGGTGACCGGCGTGACGCAGAAGATGCGCTTCGCCAAAGAAGAGACCTTCGGGCCGGTGGCGCCGCTGTTCCGCTTCCATGACGAGGCAGAAGCCATCGCCATGGCCAACGACACCGAATTCGGCCTGGCCGCCTACCTGTTCACGCAGAACGCCGCGCGCCAGTGGCGCGTGCCGGAGGCACTGGAGTACGGCATGGTCGGCATCAACACCGGGCTGATTTCCAACGAAGTGGCGCCGTTCGGCGGCGTGAAACAGTCAGGGCTCGGGCGTGAAGGATCGCGCTACGGGATAGAAGAATATCTGGAGCTGAAATACCTGTGTATCGATGTGAGCTGTTGAGCGTCAGGACGTTAACCCATCCCGGCGGCCAGCGTCGCCGGGCGATAAAGGATGATGCATGTCTGATAATATCTCTGTTTCTCCGGCGCTTGCCGCCGGGGTGCGAGCACCTGCACCCGCCAAATCGTTAAGTTTCCTCGAAGGGGTGGCGATGATCGTCGGCACCAACATCGGCGCCGGGGTGCTCTCCATCGCCTACGCCTCCAGCAAGGCCGGCTTTCTGCCGCTGCTGTTCTGGCTGGTGCTGGTGGGAAGCCTGACCACCATCACCATGCTGTACGTTGCCGAATCCACGCTGCGCACCCGCGCGCATCTGCAGCTGAGCGGGCTGGCGAAGCGCTACGTCGGCGGCCTGGGCGCCTGGCTGATGTTCGCTTCGGTGTGCGTCAACAGCGTTGGGGCGCTCACCGCCTATATGACCGGCAGCGGCAAGCTGCTGCAATCGCTGTTCGGCATCTCGCCGGCGCTGGGCAGCCTGCTGTTCTTCGTGCCCGCCGCCGGCGTGCTGTACCTCGGTTTGAAAGCGATTGGCCGCGGCGAGAAGTTCATCAGCATCGGCATGGTGGTGATGTTGACCGCCCTGGTGGCGGCGACGCTGCTGAAAGACACCACCCAGATGCGCAACCTGTTAGACGGCGACTGGCGCTATATGGTGCCGGTGTTCAACGTGGTGGTGTTCTGCTTCTCGGCGCAATACATCGTGCCGGAAATGGCGCGCGGCTTTGCCGACAAACCGGAGCAACTGCCGAAGGCGATCATTGTCGGCATGGTGGTGACGTTCATTTTGCTGGCGGCGGTGCCGATGTCGGTGATTGCGCTCAGCGGGCTGGATGACATCTCCGACGTGGCCACCATTTCCTGGGGCCAGGCGCTGGGGCAGTGGGCGTTCTTCTCCGCCAACATCTTTGCGCTGTGCGCGATGCTGACCTCGTACTGGGGATTGGGCGGCAGCTTTCTGACCAATATTTTCGACAAGTTTAGGCTGGGCAACGACGAGCTGCCGCTGCGCCGTTTCGGCGTGCTGCTGCTGGTGGTGGTGCCGCCGTTCGTGCTGGCCTACAGCGGGCTGGTGTCGTTCGTCAACGCGCTCTACTTCGCCGGGGTGTTCAGCGGGGTGATCCTGTCGATCATGCCGATGCTGATCCTGCGCGGCGCGCGCAAACACGGCGACCAAACCCCACGCTGGCAGTGTAACTGGATCACGCATCCGCTGCTGCAGATCAGCATTGTGTTGCTGTACCTGGCCAGCGCGGTGTACGCCATCGCTTCATTGTTAGGCTATCTGCCCTCTGGATGGTGATTTGCCTTCCCTCAAGCAGTGATGTTGTTTCTCGGCATTGAGAACGGCGGCGTCGTGGCCGCCGATTTTTTTCTCACGCGCGCCGTTTTTCCGACAATGCCAGCCAGGCCTGCACCGACGGGCGCTGCCACTGCTTGTGCGCATAGTGGCGCACTCGCTCCGGCACCGGATCGCCGTGCATCACCAGCCGGTTAAGCATCAGCGCCAGATCGGTGTCGGCGATGCACCACTCCCTGAACAGATTGTCCTGCCCGTGGCTCAGCAGTTTTTCTACGGCGGCGATCAGCTTGCGCGCGGCCTCCTGCGCGGCTTCGGACAGCGGCGGGAACTTGCCGTTGTTGAACACCACCTCGGTCGAGCGCTCGGCGCGGATCGGCAGCAGATCGCTGCGCAGCCAGGCCTGGATCTCGCGCGCCTTGGCGCGCAGCTTCACGTCGCGCGGGTATACGGCGTGGGCCGGGTGGATGTCTTCCAGGTATTCGGCGATCGCCGAAGACTCCGAGAGCTGGAACTCGCCGATCGCCAGCGTCGGCACCCGGCGGGTGAGCGACAGCGCCGCGTAGGCCGCCTCTTTGTTCTCTTCTTTCGCCAGGTCCACCGGCTTCACGGTGAACGGAATGCCTTTTTCCGTCAGCACGACAAAGGCGGACATGGCGTACGGGCTGAAAAATTCACTGTCGGTGTAAAGCTCGGTGATCGGTTGAGACATCGGCGGTTCCTCGGGGTTAAGGGGGGAACATTCATCATTGTTGAGGGGAGGCTAAAAATCAATCTGTTAGCCTAAAAGTTCTTTTATGACGCGGCGGACGGCGGCGCTGGCGCGACGTGATATATTTGTTGCCAACACGTGAATTGAGCCGTATCGGGTAACATGAAGACGCAGTGGATAGAACGGGTAAGAGTGGGAGTTGCGCGCCTGTGGCCGCACCCGCTGGCGGTGGGCAAGCGAGAGATGCTGATTTCCAGCGTCGGCGCCGGTTTGGGGCTGATGCTCGCCGGCTGGATCAGCCACTTTATTTTGGGTGAGGTGAACCTGTGGTTTATCGCGCCGATGGGCGCTTCGGCGGTGCTGCTGTTCGGCGTGCCCAACAGCCCACTGGCGCAGCCCTGGTCGATCGTCGGCGGCAATGCGCTGGCGGCGACGGTGGGCGTCAGCGTCGGTCTGCTGATCCCCGATCCGGGCCTGGCCTGCGGCGCGGCGGCGGCGGTGGCCATCGGCCTGATGTTCAAGCTGCGCTGCCTGCATCCGCCGGGCGGCGCGGTGGCGCTGACCGCCATCCTCGGTGGCCCCGGCATTCACCAGATGGGCTATCACTTTGTGCTGTACCCGGTGCTGCTGAACTCGGTGCTGCTGGCGGCGCTGGCCATTCTGTTCAATAACCTGGCCGGGCGACGCTACCCGCACGCGCTGGCGCCGGCGGAGGCCAAGCCGGCCAATCTGCCGATCGATGCCGTTGCCATCACCCGCGCCGATCTGCACGAGGCGCTGATGGAGGGAGATCTGTTCGATATCGACGAGGACGATCTGCAGGAGATCCTGCTGCGCGCCGAGCAGCTGGCGCATCAGCGGCAAAGCAAGGCCGCCTGATCAGCCCAGCGTTTTGCGGTAAAACACCACCCGCTCCGTTTCTGCAAAGCCCAGCGCCGCATGCAGGCGCTGGGAGTCCAGATTGGCGATGTTGGTATCCGACGCCAGCTCGCTGCACCCCTGCTGCTTGGCCCACTCTTGCACCTGCGCGATCAAACGCGCCGCCCAGCCCTGGCGGCGGGCGCGTTCGACGGTATAAATCCCTTCCAAAAACGCCACCGGCGACGATTCGCAGCCGTTGACATAATCGTAGCGCAGCGCGACCTCGGCAAAGGCGACAAAAACGCCATCCAGCCCCCGCGCCATAAACGCGGTGTGGTGCGGCGAAGCCAATATTTCGCGCATTTCTGCGCGATGTTCTTCCAACGGGCAGGTGGGCCACAGCGCCGAGCGCAGAGCCAGCCAGGCATCGAGGTTGTCGTGGTCGCAGTTGACGATCATGCGGGGTCCTTATGAGTCGGAATAAATCAGGTATGCCGAAATGGCAGTGTGGCACGGCGGTGGGAAACAAAAAAGCCACCCCGGACAGGATGGCTTGTAAGGCTGTGAAAACAGCTAAAATTTGGTGGCCCCTGTTGGGTTTGAACCAACGACCAAGCGATTATGAGTCGCCTGCTCTAACCACTGAGCTAAGGGGCCAAGCCGCGAGATTATAGGGAATCCTTAAGCGGCGGTCTACTGTTACCCGCCCGTATGTTGCTTTTCTGCACAGTTCTAGCCTGTTGTAATTGCTGGCGGATTTTGCGATAACCGCAGTAAATCCCTGCAATGGACTCACGATACTCATGGAACTTCTGGCGCCTGGCCTGCGGGTGGTGTTTTGCGGCATCAACCCCGGCCTTTCTTCCGCCCATCAGGGCTACCCTTTCGCCAACGGCAGCAACCGCTTCTGGAAGGTGATCCATCAGGCAGGCTTTACCGAGAGCCAGTTGGCACCGGAGCAGTGGCAGCAGCTGAAGGATAACGGCTGCGGCATTACCGCGCTGGTGGCGCGCCCGACGGTGGCGGCCAGCGAGCTGTCGCGCGACGAGTTGCGCAGCGGCGGTGAGGCGCTGCAAGAGAAGATCCTGCGCTACCAGCCGCGCGCGCTGGCGATTTTAGGCAAGCAGGCGTTCACCACCGCCTTCGGGGTGAAAAACGCGCCCTGGGGCAAGCAGGCGATGATGCTGGGGCAAACCGAGGTGTGGGTATTGCCCAACCCCAGCGGCTTGAACCGCGCCACGTTGGAGCAGCTTACCGCCAGCTATCGCGAGCTGTTCCTGGCGCTGCAATGACATAAGGGAGTATGCGATGACATCGATAATGAAAGGCTGTGTGATGGCGCTGTTATTGGTGACCGGCGCTGCACAGGCGGGGCATTCGCCACAGGAAGCGCGCAACAAGCAGAACGTGCTGGAGTTTTATCGGCAGGGGCTGAACAACAAGGATTTTGCGGCGGCGCGGCCGTTTTTGGGCGAACAGTACAAGCAGCATAACCCCAACGCCAAAGACGGCGTGGCGGGTTTTCGTCAATTTGTCGAGCTGCTGAAAACGCGTTATCCCAACTCGCACAGTGAGGTAAAACAGGCGTTCGTCGACGGTGACTATGTGATTTTGCATGTGGAAGTCAGCGGGCGCGAGGCCGGTAAAACCGCGGCGATCATCGATATCTTCCGTCTCGACAGCGCCGGAAAAATCGTTGAGCACTGGGACGTGACGCAGCCGGTGCCGGAGAAAACCGCCAGCGGCAACAGCATGTTCTGAGGCATAAAAAAACCCCGGCAGGCCGGGGTTTTTGTTTTGAGTGCAACCGCCGGACTTAGTCGTCCAGGAAGCTGCGCAGCACTTCGGAGCGGCTTGGGTGACGCAGCTTGCGCAGCGCCTTGGCTTCGATCTGACGAATACGCTCACGGGTAACGTCAAACTGCTTGCCAACCTCTTCCAGCGTGTGGTCGGTGTTCATGTCGATGCCGAAACGCATGCGCAGCACTTTCGCTTCGCGCGCGGTCAGGCCGGCCAGCACGTCGTGGGTGGCGGAACGCAGGCTTTCCGAAGTCGCGGAATCCAGCGGCAGCTCGAGGGTGGTATCCTCGATGAAGTCGCCCAGATGCGAATCTTCGTCGTCGCCGATCGGCGTTTCCATCGAGATTGGCTCTTTGGCGATCTTCAGCACCTTGCGGATCTTGTCTTCCGGCATCAGCATGCGCTCGGCCAGCTCTTCCGGCGTCGGCTCGCGGCCCATCTCTTGCAGCATCTGGCGCGAAATACGGTTGAGCTTGTTGATGGTCTCAATCATATGCACCGGAATACGGATGGTGCGCGCCTGGTCGGCGATGGAGCGGGTGATAGCCTGACGGATCCACCAGGTGGCGTACGTCGAGAACTTGTAGCCGCGGCGGTATTCGAACTTGTCTACCGCTTTCATCAGGCCGATGTTGCCTTCCTGGATCAGATCCAGGAACTGCAGGCCGCGGTTGGTGTATTTCTTGGCGATGGAAATAACCAGACGCAGGTTGGCCTCAACCATCTCTTTCTTCGCGCGGCGGGCTTTCGCTTCACCGATCGACATGCGACGGTTGATGTCTTTGACCTGCTCGATGGTCAGGCCGGTTTCTTCTTCGATCTGACGCAGTTTCTGCAGGCTGCGCTGCACGTCTTCAGCCACGTCTTTCAGCTTTTCCGACCATGGCTTGGCCATCGCCAGCGCCGCTTCGAACCAGGAGTCGCTGGTTTCGTTGCCGGCGAACAGGGTGACGAAGTTTTTCTTCGGCATTTTGCACTGTTCAACGCACAGCTTCATGATGATGCGTTCCTGGGTGCGAACGCGGTCCATCATGGTGCGCATGCTGTTGACCAGGAAGTCGAACTGTTTCGGCACCAGGCGGAACTGCTTGAACACTTCAGACAGCTTCAGGATCTCGTCCGCGGCGCTGGCGTGGCTGCGGCCGTTCTTTTTGATCACCAGACGCGTCGCTTCATACTGATCGCGCAGTTCGGCGAACTTCTGACGCGCCAGCTCAGGATCGATGCTGTTGTCGTCTTCGGTGTCGTCGTCTTCGGCATCCTCATCTTCTTCGTCGTCGTCTTGCTCTTCGCTCGACAGTTCGGAACCGATGTGGGTCGCGGTTGGGGCGATGTCCTCTTCCGCGTTAGGATCGACGAAGCCGGTGATCAGATCGGACAGGCGCGCTTCGCCCGCTTCGACGCGATCGTACTGCTCAAGCAGGTAGGTGATGGCTTCCGGGTATTCGGCAACCGAGCACTGCACCTGGTTGATGCCGTCTTCGATGCGCTTGGCGATGTCGATTTCGCCTTCGCGTGTCAGCAGTTCGACGGTACCCATTTCGCGCATGTACATGCGCACCGGGTCGGTGGTGCGGCCGATTTCGGATTCCACGCTGGACAGAACCTGTGCGGCGGCTTCTTCCGCATCTTCGTCCGTGCTGTTCGAGTTTTCGGCGAGCAGCAGGTCATCGGCGTCCGGTGCTTCTTCCATCACCTGGATGCCCATGTCGTTAATCATCTGGATGATGTCTTCGATCTGATCGGAGTCGACGATATCTTCCGGCAGATGGTCATTGACCTCAGCATAGGTCAGATAGCCTTGCTCCTTACCACGGGTGACAAGTAGCTTCAGCTGTGACTGCGGGTTTTGCTCCATAAGACGGTATCCACACTTCAGAGTATTTAGGTTGGTGTCGGTCGGCGAAACCGCCAACAATAGCATTTGGGGCGTTTTCGTTATCGCCGCGGCCCACTATGGCGGCACTGTGCAGGGCTCTGCCCTCGCAATTATCGGCACTTAAGCCGTTTGGTATTCAGTTTTTCTTCGCTAAAACCTGGTTGAGGGAACGGACTTCTTCACGTTCCTCCGGGCTCAGGCCGCGCGTTCTGGCCTGCGCGATCAGCGTTTCCAGCCGTTGCTCGAGCACCGAGTCGTACAGGCTGGCCAACGTATCCAAAAAAGTCTGTTCGACCATGTCCTCAACGATCATATGGTTCCAGGTCGCCAAGGTTTCAAGCTGCTGGCTGAATTTGTTGTCGCGATACAGCTCCAGCAATTGCCCGGTTGTCAGGCCCGGCTGCGCCAAACAGGTCTGCACCAGTTCGACGAACAGCGGCAATCCCGCCTGTTTGGTCTGCTCCAACCCTTCCAGCGAAGGGATAAGTGTAGCCAACTGCGGATTTTGCACCAGTAACCCTATCAGTATACGCATGGTTGTGCGTTTTAGCTGGGGCGCCTGATAAGGATTCGCATTTTCAGCCTGCTTGGGCATCAGCTTGTCGAGCTGGCTGTCGTCCAGCAGCCCCAGCTTGTTGCCGAGCTCCTGACGCAGGTACAAGCGCAACGTTTCGCCCGGCACCTGAGTAATCAGCGGCAGCGCCAGCGTGCTCAGCTTGGCGCGCCCGTCCGGGCTGCTCAAATCCACCTGCGGCAGCAGGCTTTCGAACAGGAAAGTGGACAGCGGTTGCGCCTGCTCCATTCGCTGTTCGAAGGCTTCTTTGCCTTCCTTGCGCACCAGGGTGTCCGGGTCTTCGCCGTCGGGCAAAAACATGAACCGCAGCTGGCGCCCGTCGTTCAGGTACGGCAGCGCGGTTTCCAGCGCCCGCCAGGCCGCTTCGCGGCCGGCGCGGTCGCCGTCGTAACAGCAGACGACGTTGTCGGTGGCGCGGAACAGCAGCTGAATGTGTTCAGCCGTCGTCGAGGTTCCGAGCGAGGCGACGGCATAATCGATGCCGAATTGCGCCAACGCCACCACGTCCATATACCCTTCCACCACCAGCAGCCGCTGCAGGGTTGGGTGATTCTGCTGTGCTTCATACAGGCCATACAGCTGGCGGCCCTTATGGAAAACTTCGGTTTCCGGCGAGTTCAGGTACTTGGGCATGCCGTCGCCCAGCACGCGGCCGCCGAAGGCGATGACGCGCCCGCGCTTGTCGCGGATGGGGAACATCACCCGTTCGCGGAAACGGTCGTACGAACGCCCCTGATCGTTAGTCACCAGCATGCCGGCATCGTTCAATGCGCGGCGCGAGTCGGTGTCGCGGCCGAAACGCTTCAGGGCGTTGTCCCATCCCGCCGGCGCGAAGCCGATGGCGAAATGGCGAATAACGTCGTCACTTAATCCGCGCTGCTGCAAATAGCTGCGCGCCGGTGCCCCGGAGGACTGCTGCAGTGACTGTTGATAGAACGCGCTGAGCTGTTCCATCAGTTGGTATAGGCTCTGGCGCTGATGGCGTTCGATCTGGGTCGGCCCGGTGCCCGCTTCGTAAGGCACTTCCAACCCGTGCATGGTCGCCAGCTCTTCGATGGTTTCGACAAACTCGAGTCGGTCGTAATTCATCAAAAAGTCGACGGCGTTGCCGTGCGCACCACACCCAAAACAGTGATAAAACTGCTTTTCGCCATTAACGGTAAATGAAGGCGTCTTTTCGTGGTGGAACGGACAGCACGCGTGGTAGTTCTTGCCTTGCTTCTTGAGCTTCACGCGGGCGTCGATCAAATCGACGATGTCGGTGCGAGCCAGCAAGTCATTGATAAATACGCGCGGAATTCGTCCAGCCATAAGCCCTTACTTCATTAGCCTATAAACGAGAACAAGCCGCGCATTCCTTTCGGAAAGCACGGCCTTCGTATGCAACTACTCGGTCTGCGCGATTTTGAAAATCAGAAATTCACGCGGTGGGGTTGCCCCCGAAGAATTAATACAGACGAGTGCGGCGTGCGTTTTCGCGAGCCAGTTTCTTCGCGTGACGTTTCACAGCAGAAGCTTTAGCGCGTTTACGTTCGGTAGTTGGTTTTTCATAAAACTCACGACGACGAACTTCAGCTAAAACACCCGCTTTTTCGCAAGAGCGTTTGAAACGACGCAGAGCAACGTCAAATGGCTCGTTTTCACGTACTTTAATTACCGGCATGTGCCTCTCACCTCAATAAAATTCGGTTTGCTGCTGGCCAAGCGCCAGCCTTTTCAAAATGGTGCGGAATTTTACTCCAATGGATGCTGCTTTGTAAAGCATCACCGCAAATTGAAACCCGCGTCGCTCTGCCGCAACGTGCGCAATTTTGCACCGGGCGCTGATTATAGACTAATCAGAAAAAAATGCTCGTGTTTAATCGCTCGGGCATTTTCTGGATGAATCATCGACATAGGCGCAAGCCGGTGACAAGATGCGCCGCATCGGCGGTAAATGCGGCGGAATGTGGTAGACTGGCGGCCGCACGTGAATGATGGGAAATGTAATGCGAGTACTGGGTATAGAAACGTCCTGCGATGAAACCGGAATTGCAGTGTATGACGATCAAACCGGTTTGTTGGCCAACCAATTATACAGCCAGGTGAAGCTGCACGCCGACTACGGCGGCGTGGTGCCGGAACTGGCCTCCCGCGATCACGTGCGCAAAACCGTGCCGCTGATTCAGGCGGCGCTGAAAGAGGCCAACCTGACCCCGGCCGATATCGACGGCGTGGCTTATACCGCCGGGCCGGGCCTGGTAGGCGCGCTGCTGGTCGGCGCTACCGTCGGGCGTGCGCTGGCGTTCGCCTGGAACGTGCCGGCGGTGCCGGTGCACCACATGGAAGGCCACCTGCTGGCGCCGATGCTGGAAGATAACCCGCCGGCGTTCCCGTTCGTCGCGCTGCTGGTCTCCGGCGGCCACACCCAGCTGATCAGCGTCACCGGCATCGGTGAATATGAACTGCTGGGCGAGTCGATCGACGATGCCGCCGGCGAAGCGTTCGACAAAACCGCCAAGCTGCTCGGCCTGGATTATCCCGGCGGGCCGATGCTGTCGAAGATGGCGCAGCAGGGCACGGCGGGGCGTTTCACCTTCCCGCGGCCGATGACCGATCGTCCGGGGCTGGACTTCAGCTTCTCCGGCCTGAAAACCTTCGCCGCCAACACCATACGCTCCAACGGCAACGACGATCAGACGCGTGCCGACATCGCCCGCGCTTTCGAGGATGCGGTGGTGGATACGCTGGCGATCAAATGCAAACGCGCGCTGGAGCAAACCGGCTTCAAACGCCTGGTGATGGCCGGCGGCGTGAGCGCCAACCGCACGTTGCGCGCCAAACTGGCGGAGATGATGCAGAAACGCGGCGGGGAAGTGTTCTATGCCCGCCCGGAATTTTGCACCGACAACGGCGCGATGATCGCCTATGCCGGCATGGTGCGGCTGAAGAGCGGCGCCAACCCGGAGCTGAGCGTGTCGGTGCGGCCGCGCTGGCCGCTGGCGGAACTGCCTGCGGTATAAAACAAAGGGCCGGATTATCCGGCCCTTACGTTATTCGTCTTTCGGCTGGTCGCCGTTATCCTCATCCGCGTCGTTTTTCTTCTTGCGGAACTTGCCCCAAATCTTGCCTTCCTGGCCGCGCCACAGGCGCTGAATATTGTCGTGATGCCGCATCAGGATCAGGCAGGAGAGCATCGCCACTGGGAAGGTGAACTGCGGTTTGAACCACCAGACGTAGAACGGGGCGATCAGCGCGCTGACGATGGCGCCGAGCGAAGAGTAGCCGCTGAGCAACACCGTCAGCAGCCAGGTGCCGGTCATCAGGCCGGTCAGATCCCAGCCGATAGGCGCGATGGCGCCAAACGCCGTCGCCACGCCTTTACCGCCGCGGAAGTGGAAGAACACCGGATAGATGTGCCCAAGACAGGCGGCGATTGCCGTCAGGCCCAGATACAGCGGCGGTACATTGAGTTTGTAGGCCAGCCAGACCGGCAACATCCCTTTCAGAATATCGAACACCAGCACCGCCGCCGCCGCCAGCCGGCCGCCGATGCGCAGGACGTTGGTCGCCCCGGGATTTCCTGAGCCATGCTCACGCGGGTCCGGCAGCCTGGCGATCCGGCAAACCAGGATCGCGCTCGAAATCGAGCCGCACAGATACGCGAAGATAATCATGCCAAGCGCGGTAGCACTCATAACGCGGTTCCGTTTAATAATGGTCGTTTTACTCGCAACATCTATGGATAATACGCACATTCCGCTGGAAGTGGTATCCGGCAAGGCCAAAAACAGAGAATGACGTGATGGATATCGTATTTATTGAAGAGCTTACCGTAATTACCACCATTGGCGTTTATGAGTGGGAACAGGGCATTCGTCAGAAGCTGGTGTTCGATATCGAAATGGGCTGGGATAACCGGCCGGCCGCCGCCAGCGACGACGTAAATGACTGTCTGAGCTATGCCGACGTCAGCGATGCCGTGATCCAACACGTGGAGTCGAACCGGTTCGCGCTGGTGGAGCGCGTGGCGGAGGAAATATCTGAAATTTTGCTCCAGCGCTTCAATTCCCCCTGGGTCCGTATTAAGGTCAGCAAACCGGGCGCTGTAGCACATGCCAATCGGGTCGGCGTGATCATTGAGCGCGGCACCCGTCCCGCATGATTTTATGTCATCTGCTTGCAACGAAAGACCGTTAACCTGGTCTTAATCCTGAGAATTGTTTTAGCGGCATTGTCTTTAAGCATTGCCGCTTTTTTATGTGATAGCCGTTATTTTATGGGGTGAGCGAAGCACATGGCAGACATGCATTCACTGTTTATTGCGTTTGTTCTTGGGGTTGTCGAGGGATTAACCGAATTTTTGCCGGTTTCTTCCACCGGGCATATGATCATCGTCGGCGAGTGGCTGGGCTTTACCGGCGACAAAGCCAAAACCTTTGAAGTCATTATCCAGCTGGGGTCGATCCTGGCCGTCGTCGTGATGTTCTGGCGCCGGTTGTTCGGTCTGATCGGCATCCATTTCGGCGGCAAGCCGGTGGAGCACGAAGGCAAAACCAGCGGCCAGCTGAAGCTGGGGCACATCCTGTTGGCGATGATCCCGGCGGTGGTGCTGGGGCTGGCCTTCCATGATTTCATCAAGTCGCTGTTTGCGCCGAAAAACGTGATGTACGCGTTGGTGGTCGGCGGCCTGCTGCTGCTGGCGGCGGAATGGCTGAAGCCGAAGAAGCCGAGCGCGGAAGGGCTGGATGACATCACTTACCGTCAGGCGTTCATGATCGGCTGCTTCCAGTGTCTGGCGCTGTGGCCGGGCTTCTCCCGTTCGGGTTCCACTATCGCCGGCGGCATGCTGGTGGGCGTGAACCGCTATGCGGCGTCCGAGTTCTCCTTCATTCTGGCTGTGCCGATGATGATTGGCGCCAGCGGCCTGGATCTGTACAAGAGCCTGCACTTCCTGACCTGGGGCGACCTGCCGATGTTCGCCGTCGGTTTCGTCACCGCCTTCGTGGTGGCGCTGGTTGCGATCAAGACCTTCCTGTCGCTGATCAAACGCATCTCGTTCGTGCCGTTCGCTATCTACCGCTTTATCGTGGCGGCCGTGGTTTACATGGTGTTCCTGTAAGCCTTCACGGCAAGAAAAAACCCGCTCCGCGGGGTTTTTTTATGCCTGATCGTTGATGATGGTTTGGGTGAGCTTCCACTCTGCCAGCGCCTGCTGGCGGCGGCGTTTGAGCTCGTCGCGGATCGCGGTGCCCTGCAGCCCGCTGGCCACCACCTCTTTAATAGATACCGCGTTCGCCACCTGATACGCCTGACGCAGATAGTCGCCCTGCGGATAGGGATTCTCCTCAAAGCCGGTACGGCCGCGCGCGTCCGCCTCGCTGGTCAGGATCATCTGCTCCAGCCGGTGCGGCTTGCGCCAGACGTCGATGGCGTCGAACAGCTTCAATAGGGTCTCCAGCCGCAGCTTGTTCACGGTGTGGATCAGATCATGGTACTCGGCCACCAGCTTGCTCAGATCGCGCACCGGGTTAGGCACCCGCAGCCGCTGGCACAGCGCCTCGACCAACCGCACGCCGGCCGGGCCGTGGCCGTGGTGATGCGGCCAGAACGCTTTTGGCGTCAATCCCTTGCCGAGGTCATGGCACAGGGTGGCGAAGCGCACGTCCACCTCCGGCGTGAGGCGGGCGGCGATCGCCAACGCCATCAGCGTGTGCACGCCGGTGTCGATCTCCGGGTGCCACTTGGCGGGAGCCGGCACGCCGAACAGCGCGTCGATTTCCGGGAACAGCACCGCCAGCGCATCGCAGTCGCGCAGCACCTGAAAATAGACCTGCGGGCTCTGGCTTTGCAGCGCCTTTTCCGTTTCTTTCCAGACGCGTTCGGCGGTCAGCGCGGCCAGTTCACCGCTATGCGCCATCCGGCGCATCAGGGCGAGCGTTTCGTCGGCGATGCGAAAACCCAGGTGGGCGAAGCGGGCGGTGAAGCGCGCCACGCGCAGTACGCGCAGCGGATCTTCGCCGAAGGCGTCGGAAACGTGGCGCAGCACGCGCGCCTGCAGATCGGCCACGCCGCCGTAAGGATCAATCAGCTCCCCCCTCGGCGGAACGGGCGATGGCGTTGATGGTCAGATCGCGCCGCAGCAGATCCTCCTCCAGCGTGACGTCCGGCGCGGCATAGCAGGTAAAACCGGTGTATCCCTGGCCGGATTTGCGCTCGGTGCGCGCCAGCGCGTACTCCTCGTGGGTGTCGGGATTGAGGAATACCGGAAAGTCTTTGCCGACCTGCTGGTAGCCCAACGCCAGCAGCTCGGCCGGCGTGGCGCCCACCACCACCCAATCATGATCGACCACCGGAATGTCGAGCAGGCTGTCGCGAACGGCGCCGCCGACCAGATAAATCTGCACTGTTGACTCCTGAATATCGTGTAAGGCTCTGTCTATCAGATTACATGAATTGGCCGCGGGATGTCGGCGCCAATGAAAAGGGCGCCCGCAGGCGCCCATACTCAAACTGAACGATACTGAGATCAGTTCATCCAGCGATTGTTGTTCTTGCGGCGCGGGATCAGGTGCGGCAACAGCAGGCCCAGCAGCAAACCGACGCCGGCGACGCCGCCGCCGTACATGAACCACTGCAGAATAATGGTGCGCTGTTTGTCGTCGAGCTGCAGGTTAACGGCGTTAACCTTCTTCTGCGCGACCACCAGCTGGTTTTTCAGATCCTGGTTTTCCTTCTGCAGGCTGCTGATGGTGCTGTCGCTGCCCGCGACTTTTTCCTGCATTTCCGCCGTGCGCTGGTTCCAGGTGTTATCGATGTTGGCCAGCTTGTCGGTCAGGGTTTTCACCTGCTGTTCCAGCTCGGGCACGCGGGTGCGCAGGCTCGGCGTCTGGCTGAGCTGATCGAGTGGGATCCAGGTGGTGCGGCCTTTCGGATCGCGGATTTGGCCGTAGTTGGTGCTGTCGTTGACGCTCAGCAGGGTGACTTCTTCACCGGCGTTCAGAGTGCCGACAATACGGTACTGATTACCTGGGCCGCTATGGACGTAAGTGCTTAACTCATCGGAGATATAGCGTTTATCTTCGGCATGTGCGCCCCAAGTGATGCTGAAGCTCAGCGCGGCAAGGCAAATCAGGCGTAATTTCTGCATTAGTTCATCGTTTCTTGGTGAATTTATGGAACGATAGTAGAGCGTTCAGTCTGACGACGCAACGCCAAAACCGGAATGAGAACTATCTTACTGTGGCTGATTCTGTGAGTTGCGCGGCGTTTTATAACGTAACAGGTTTTTTCTACAGTTAGCAGGGTTAAGGCGCCGGGAATCGCGGTAAGATAACGGCAACTGTGCGTCATTGGGCAGTATGCGGCGGCCGAACGCGCCGCGCTGAAACAGACGTGAATGCATAACTTATTGGTGTTAAAGAATTATGACCGTTGAAATTGAACTGAAATTCATCGCCGCGCCGCAAGCGGTGGCCGCTCTGCCGCAATGGCTTGCCGCCTGGCCGCATCAGCATTCCGCGCCGCAAAAACTGACCAACATTTACTTCGAAACGGCCGATAACTTCCTGCGCAATCACGACATGGGGCTGCGCATTCGCGGTTTCGACGATCGCTATGAGATGACCATCAAAACCGCAGGTAAAGTGGTGGCCGGCCTGCACCAACGTCCGGAATACAACGTCGCTATCGCCGAGCCGCAGCTGGCGCTGGCGCAGTTTCCTGCCGACATCTGGCCACAGGATTGTGATATCGCGGCGCTGCAGCAGGCGTTGCAGCCGCTGTTCCGTACCGACTTTGCGCGTGAAAAGTGGGTGGTCACTTACGGCCAAAGCGAGATCGAGATTGGCTTGGATCAGGGAGAGGTGCGCGCCGGTGACCTCAGCGAAGCCCTGAGCGAGATCGAACTGGAGCTGCTGAAAGGCAACACCGCCGATCTGCTGGCGTTGGCCGGCGAGCTGGCGGCCCATGGCGGGCTGCGTCAGGGCAGCCTGAGCAAGGCGGCGCGCGGCTACCACCTGGCGCAGGGCAATCCGCCGCGCGAGGTGCGCCCGCTGCGGGTGCTGAAGCCGGCGGCGAAGGCGACCGTGGAGCAGGGGATGATCGCCGCCTTCGAGCTGGCGCTCAACCATTGGCAGTACCATGAGGAGCTGTGGCTGCGCGGCGATGCGCAGGCGCGCGGGGGGGGCCTCGAAGCGGTCGGCACCATCCGCCAGGCGCTGGTGATCTTCGGCGGCCTGGTGCCGCGCAAGGCCAGCGCCGATCTGCGCGCCCGCCTGACCGAGCTCGAACCGCTGTTGGCGGACAAAGCCGCGCAACCGGAGAGCCTGTGCTACAGCGCGGCCTATCTGCAATGTAAGTTGGCGCTCACATCATGGCTGGTGCGCGGCGCCTGGCGGCCGTTTATCGACGCCAAAGGGCAGGCCAAACTGGACGGTTCTTTCAAACGCTTCAGCGACATCATGCTGGGGCGCAGCGGCGCGGAGCTGAAAGAAGCCTTCAGCCGTACGCTGAACGAAGATGAATATCAGGAACAATTGCCGCGCCTGACGCGTCAGATTTCGGCGCTGGTCCTGCTGTCGGGCGCTTACCCCGACGAGCAGACCGGGCCTTATATCGACGCCTGGCGCGAGCTGCAGGCGGCGCTGAGCGAGCGCCGCCAGGGCTGGTATGAAGCCAGCCGCAAACAGGCCTTATCGCATGCGCCATTCTGGTTAAACGGCGCGCTTCGTTAATCAAGCCGGCCCGCCAGCCGTGGGCCGCAGAACGGGTCATACACTATGTCGCCACTTTCAGCCGCGTTACAGGCTCAGGCACAGCAGGTTGTGCAGCGTTTTCAGGAAGTTCACGGCGCGGACTGCGCCTTTAGCGAGCAAGAGCAGTGGGTGCTGGCGTCGAGCGACTTCGTCAGCGACGCGCTGCTCGCCCAGCCGGCCTGGCTGGCGACGCTGCGCGAACAGCCGCCGGCGCCCGGCGAGTGGCAACACTACGCCGCCTGGTTGCAGGACGAGCTGGAAGAGGTGCGCGACGAAGCGCAACTGATGCGCACGCTGCGTCTGTTTCGCCGCGAAACGCTGGTGCGCATCGCCTGGGCGCAGGCGCAAGGGCTGTGTTCGACCGAAGAAACGTTGCTGCAGCTGAGCGGGCTGGCGGAGACGCTGATCGTCAGCGCGCGCGACTGGCTGTACCAAACCTGTTGCCGCGAGTGGGGCACGCCGTGCAATGCCGACGGCGAACCGCAGCCGCTGCTGATCCTCGGCATGGGCAAGCTGGGCGGCGGCGAACTGAACTTCTCGTCGGACATCGATCTGATCTTCGCTTACCCGGAAAATGGTCAAACCCAGGGCGGGCGGCGCGAGCTGGATAACGCCCAGTTCTTCACCCGTCTCGGCCAGCGGCTGATCAAGGCGCTGGATCAACAGACCATCGATGGCTTCGTCTATCGTGTCGACATGCGGCTGCGGCCGTTCGGCGACAGCGGCCCGTTGGTGATGAGCTTTGCGGCGCTGGAGGATTACTACCAGGAACAGGGGCGCGATTGGGAACGCTATGCGATGGTGAAGGCGCGCCTGATGGGCGGGGCGGAAGACGCCTACAGCCAGGAGCTGCGTAAAACGCTGCGGCCGTTCGTGTTCCGCCGCTACATCGATTTCAGTGTCATCCAATCTTTGCGCAACATGAAGGGCATGATCGCCCGTGAAGTGCGGCGGCGCGGTCTGAAGGACAACATCAAGCTGGGCGCCGGCGGCATTCGCGAAATCGAATTCATCACTCAGGTATTCCAGCTGATCCGCGGCGGCCGTGAACCGGCGCTGCAGGGGCGTTCGCTGCTGCCGACGCTGCAGGCGGTGGGCGAGCTGGTGCTGCTGGAAAGCGAGCAGGTGCGGGCGCTGAGCGCCGCCTACCTGTTCCTGCGGCGGCTGGAGAACCTGCTGCAGGCGATCGGCGATCAGCAAACCCAGACGCTGCCGCAGGAGGCGCTCGATCAGGCGCGGTTGGCCTACGGCATGGGGTTGGCGGATTGGCTGGCGCTGATGGCGGCGCTGGACGTGCACATGCAGGCGGTGCGCGCGGTGTTCGACGACCTGATCGGCGACGATAGCCCGGATGTCGGCGAAGATCCCGATTACCAGCACTATCACAGCCTGTGGCAAGACGCACTGGAGGAGAACGAGCTGGCGCCGCTGACGCCGCACCTGGACGAAGAGGCGCGTCGACAGATGCTGCGCACCATCGCCGATTTTCGTCACGACGTCGACAAGCGCACCATCGGCCCGCGCGGCCGCGACGTGCTCGATCAGCTGATGCCGCGCCTGCTGGCGGAGGTATGCCCGCGGCAAGACGCGCCGACCGCGCTGGTGCGGCTGGCGCAGCTGCTGCTGAGCATCGTCACCCGCACTACCTATCTCGAGTTGCTGGTGGAGTACCATGCGGCGCTCAGCCATCTGATCCGCCTGTGCGCCGCGTCGCCGATGGTCGCCAACCAGCTGTCGCGTTACCCGCTGCTGCTGGACGAGCTGCTGGATCCGGCCACGCTGTATCAGCCGGTGGCGCTGGACGCCTACCGCAGCGAGCTGCGGCAGTATCTGCTGCGGGTGCCGGAAGACGACGAAGAGCAAAAGCTGGAGGCGCTGCGTCAGTTCAAACAGGCGCAGCAGCTGCGCATCGCGGCTGCGGATATCGCCGGCGCGCTGCCGGTGATGAAAGTGAGCGATCACCTGACTTATCTGGCGGAGGCGATCATCGACGCGGTGGTGCAGCAGGCCTGGAGCGATATGGTGGCGCGCTACGGCCAGCCCACCCATCTGCAGGAGCGCGAAGGGCGCGGCTTTGCGGTGATCGGCTACGGCAAGCTGGGCGGCTGGGAGCTGGGTTACAGTTCCGATCTCGATCTGGTGTTCCTGCTGGATTGCCCGCCGGAGGTGATGACCGACGGCGATCGCTGCATCGACGGCCGCCAGTTCTACCTGCGGCTGGCGCAGCGAGTGATGCATCTGTTCAGCACCCGCACGTCCTCGGGCATTCTGTATGAGGTGGACGCGCGCCTGCGGCCTTCCGGCGCCGCGGGGATGCTGGTCAGCACCGTCGAGGCGTTCGCCGACTACCAGCAAAACGAAGCCTGGACCTGGGAGCATCAGGCCCTGGTGCGCGCGCGCATCGTGCACGGCGATCCGGCGCTGCATCAGCAGTTCGACGCGATCCGGCGCGAGATCCTGTGCAAAACGCGCGATGCGCAGACCCTGAAGCGCGAAGTGCGCGAGATGCGCGAAAAGATGCGCAACCATCTCGGCAACAAGCAGCGCGATCTGTTTGATATCAAGGCCGATGAGGGCGGCATTACCGACATCGAATTTATCGCCCAATATCTGGTCTTACGCTATGCGCCGGGTGAACCGCGCCTGACGCGTTGGTCGGACAACGTGCGCATCTTCGAGCTGATGGCCAATTATGACATCATGCCGGAAGAGGAGGCGCGCGCGCTGACCCAGGCCTATGTCACCATGCGCGACGAGATCCACCACCTGGCGCTGCAGGAACATTCCGGCAAGGTCGGCAGCGAGCTGTTTGCCGCCGAGCGCGAGCAGGTGCGCGCCAGCTGGGCCAAATGGCTGGATTAATACCTTTTTGCGGGTATTCCGGCGGTCTGTGGTAATATCTGCGCCACTAAAATTTTGTTCTTTTTTGGAGTTATCGGATGAAAGTTACGCTGCCTGATTTTCGCCGCGCCGGTGTGCTGGTGGTCGGTGACGTCATGTTGGATCGCTATTGGTATGGGCCGACCAGCCGCATTTCACCGGAAGCCCCGGTGCCGGTGGTCAAGGTCGATACCATCGAAGAGCGTCCCGGCGGCGCGGCTAACGTGGCGATGAACATCGCTTCGCTGGGCGCCACTTCCCGTCTGGTGGGCCTGACCGGCATCGACGATGCGGCGCGGGCGCTGAGCGCCAAGCTGAATGAAGTCAACGTGCGCTGCGACTTCGTCTCGGTGCCGACCCATCCGACCATTACCAAGCTGCGCGTGCTGTCGCGCAACCAGCAATTGATCCGTCTCGACTTCGAAGAAGGCTTCTCCAACGTTGATCCGCAGCCGATGCTGGAGCGCATTCAGCAGGCGCTGCCGCAGATCGGCGCGCTGGTGCTGTCCGATTACGCCAAGGGCGCGCTCAGCCAGGTGCAGGGCATGATCCAACTGGCGCGCGCCGCCAAGGTGCCGGTGCTGATCGATCCGAAAGGATCCGATTTCGAGCGCTATCGCGGCGCGACGCTGCTGACGCCGAACCTGTCCGAGTTCGAAGCGGTGGTGGGCCACTGTAAGGATGAAGCGGAACTGGTAGAACGCGGCATGAAGCTGGTGGCGGATTTCGAGCTGTCGGCGCTGCTGGTTACCCGTTCCGAACACGGCATGACGCTGCTGCAGCCGGGCGTTGAGCCGCTGCACTTGCCGACCCAGGCGCAGGAAGTGTTCGATGTGACCGGCGCCGGCGACACCGTGATCGGCGTGCTGGCCGCCTCGCTGGCCGCCGGCAACTCGCTGGAAGAGTCCTGTTTCCTGGCCAATGCCGCCGCCGGCGTGGTGGTGGGCAAGCTCGGTACCTCCACCGTGTCGCCGATCGAACTGGAGAACGCGGTGCGCGGCCGCGCCGAGACCGGTTTTGGCGTGATGACCGAAGCGCAGTTGAAACAGGCCGTCGCGCAGGCGCGTCAGCGCGGCGAAAAAGTGGTGATGACCAACGGCATCTTCGACATTCTGCATGCCGGCCACGTCTCTTATCTGGCCAATGCTCGCAAGCTGGGCGATCGCCTGATCGTGGCGGTGAACAGCGATGCGTCGACCAAACGCCTGAAAGGGGAAAAACGCCCGGTCAACGCGCTGGAGAACCGCATGATTGTGCTGGGTGCGCTGGAAGCGGTGGATTGGGTGGTGCCGTTCGAGGAGGACACGCCGCAGCGCTTGATCGCCGACATCTTGCCGGATCTGCTGGTCAAAGGCGGCGATTACAAGCCGGAAGAGATTGCCGGCAGTGCGGAAGTGTGGGCCAACGGCGGCGATGTCAAAGTGCTGAACTTTGAAGACGGCCTGTCGACCACCAACATCATCAAAGCGATCAAAGACGGGCGCGGCTAACGCCGGGCGACGTAAAGAACAAGGGCGCGCGGTGCGCGCCCTTGGCGGGAATTATTCGTCTTCCTGTTTGGCGGCCGGCGCCGCGCTCAGCTTGCTTTCCAGCTCGGCCATGCGCTGTTCCAACAGCGCCAGCTTTTCGCGGGTGCGCAACAGCACCTGAGTCTGCACGTCGAACTCTTCGCGGTTAACCAAATCCAGGCGGGTCAACTGCGACTGCAGCACCTGACGGATTTTTTCTCAACGTCTTCCCCGAATTCACGAACGCCTTTAGGCATGGACTCATGAACCTGGCGTGCGATTTGTTCGATTTTTTTCGGGTCAATCATGGCGTATCCCTTTCAGAGTTTAATAGCTGCCGCTTAGTGTAATGCGAGTTGCCCGCCGGATAAACACCATTAAGCGCATTCGCCGCGCGTGGCCGAATTGTGCTTTTGCCAATTGCCCTGTCTATCCATTAGCGTTATAGTCATCTTGCTTATTCTCAGGGCGGGGTGAAAGTCCCCACCGGCGGTAAATCACCTTCTACGGTGAAAGCCCGCGAGCGCTCAGCCAGCCTGTAAAGGCCGGTTAGAGGTCAGCAGATCCGGTGTAATTCCGGGGCCGACGGTTATAGTCCGGATGGGAGAGAGTAACGGTATCTGCCGGGCATGCGCCCGCTTGCGTTATTTTTTTAGCTATTGCTAGCTACTCCTCAAGATCGCCCTGGTTCTGGTAATCCATAATTTTTAATGAGGTTTTTTACCATGAATCAGACGCTACTTTCAGACTTCGGCACGCCGACAGAACGCGTTGAACGCGCGATCGACGCACTGCGCAACGGGCGCGGCGTGATGGTGCTCGATGATGAAAACCGTGAAAACGAAGGTGACATGATCTTCGCCGCGGAAACCATGACCGTTGAGCAGATGGCGCTGACCATTCGCCACGGCAGCGGCATCGTGTGCCTGTGCATCACCGAAGAACGCCGTCAGCAGCTTGAGCTGCCGATGATGGTGACCAACAACTCCAGCCAGTTCCAGACCGCCTTCACCGTGACCATCGAAGCGGCGCAGGGCGTGACCACCGGGGTTTCCGCTTCCGATCGCCTGACCACCATCCGTGCGGCGGTGGCAGACAGCGCCAAGCCGAGCGACCTGAACCGTCCGGGCCACGTGTTCCCGCTGCGCGCGCAGCCGGGCGGCGTGCTGAGCCGTCGCGGCCACACCGAAGCGACCATCGATCTGGTCTCCATGGCCGGTTTCAAACCTGCCGGCGTGCTGTGTGAACTGACCAACGACGATGGCAGCATGGCGCATGCGCCGGAAGTGATCGCCTTCGCCAAACAGCACGACATGGTGGTGCTGACCATCGAAGATCTGGTGGCCTACCGCCAGGCGCACGAGAAAAAAGCCAGCTGATAGCCGGCCGCTTTCAACGATAAAAAAGCCGCGTAATGCGGCTTTTTTGTATCTACCGTTCTGACAGGCGTTCGCTGATGCGGCTGGCGTAATTCATCACGTGGAAGGTGTAGTTCTCCTCAACCGTACCCTGGAACAGATGTGCCCAGGGGCCGATGGCGTAGATGCCGAGATCTTCCCCGCCGTGCGTCTCGCTTTTCAGCGGCACCAGCGCCGGCTGAATAAAGTCGGGCGCGGTGGTTTGCTCCATGGTCAATGCCGGGCGCTCGGTCAGCGGGATCGCGCCGCCGGGGCCGTTGGCGAAACCGAGGGTGGTGTAGGGCTTGCCGTCGCTGCCCAGCCGAGGTTTACCGTCGACGCCGACGGAAATGCCGAGGATAGGATTGCCGCGCTTGGCATAGCCGGCGATGGTCAGCGTGTGGCTGTGATCGCCGGTCACGATCACCAGCGTTTCGTCCAGGTTGACCTTGCCGACAATGGTTTTCACCGCCTCGTTCAGGGCGACCGCGTCGCTTAGCGTGCGGTAGGCGTTGCCGTTATGGCTGCCGTGATCGACGCGCCCGCCTTCCACCAGCAGCAGATAGCCTTCGGGATTCCTGGCCAAAATATCGATGGCCTTGCCGGTCATTTCCGCCAGCGAAGGCTCTCCCGCCGCGTCTTGCCGCCGGTCATGTTCGAAGTTCATGTGCGACGGCTCGAACAGGGCCAGCAAATGGTCGACGTTGCCCGGTTCGATTTTGTCGAACTGGGCCTGATTCCAGACGTATTGTCCGCGCTCGCCGTAGCGTTGCAGCCAGGCCTGCGTCAGGTCACGGCCGTCCTTTCTGGCGCCTTTCTTGCCGGGATATTCCGGATCGCTCACGCTGTCGGGCAGGAAGTTGGCGCGCCCGCCGCCCATCGCCACGTTCAGGCCGTTGCCGTATTTCATTTCCACCAGCTGGCGCGCGATGTCGCGGCAGCCTGCGGCCAGGGCATCCGCCGTCATTTTGGCGTCAGACTCCCAGTCGCGGTTGGCGATATGGGCATAGGTGGCGCCCGGCGTGGCGTGGGTAATGGTCGCGGTCGTCACGGCGCCGGTGGACATGCCGAGCGTTGCGGCCATCTCCCACAGCGTGGTGACGGCCTTGGTTTGCTGATCCTCGCAGTTGTTGAGGGCGGCCGTATGGTTGAGACCCATCAGATCGTTGATGGTTTTGACGCCGGTGGTCATCGCCACCGCGCTGGGCGCGGAGTCGGTGATTTGGGCGTCGGCGGAATAGGTTTTGGCTGCCGCCAGATAGGGGAAGGCTTCCCAGGCCAGCACGTTGGATTCGCCGTCCACGCCGCGCTGCTGTCCTTCAAAAATACGGGCGGCGGTCACGGTGGAAAACCCCATGCCGTCACCGACCACCAGAATGACGTTTTTAGCGCGGTTGGTGTTTGGGGTCTGTTTCAGTCGCTGTTGCAGCTGAGCTTGCGCCTGAAGGAAGTAAGGGTCTTCGCGCTGCGTCAGCGGCGCGTTGTCCGTCGCTTTGGCGGCTGCCGCCCCGGTGGCTAACAAGGACATGGAAAGCGCCAGGCGGGTTGCCAGTGTGAGTCTGAACATGAATTCCTCCTTGGTGAGACGTGATTCCCGTAGCGCCGACGGGCTGCCAACACCCTGTCGACGGAAGGAGGAGTGTATCGATTGTGTTAACAAAAAATACATAAATTGTTCACAATTTAGATCTGTGTGGCAGTAATGCCATGGTATTCATGATTTTTATTAATCATTTGAAAATCATGCATTTTTTAACTTTTTGTTTGCCAGTGCATTTTTGCGATTTTTAATTCAAATTTATTGAATATCTTCATCACGGTTATCCGGCTGTGTTGCTGCGGCAAAGCGCGTAATGTAACGCCATAGCACAATTTGAACTAAGGATCGCTCTATGAACACCTCTCGTATGCCGGCACTGTTTCTTGGCCACGGTAGCCCGATGAACGTGCTGGAAGACAACCGCTACACCCAGGCATGGCGTGCGTTGGGTGAGTCATTGCCGCGTCCGAAGGCGATCGTGGCGGTTTCTGCGCATTGGTATACCCGCGGCACTGCGGTCACCGCGATGGAAAAACCCAAAACCATTCACGACTTCGGCGGGTTCCCGCAGGCGCTGTTTGATACCCGCTACCCTGCGCCGGGTTCCCCCGCGCTGGCTGCGCAGCTGCAGCACATTCTGGCGCCGGTGCCGGTAACGGCGGATCTCGGCGAGTGGGGGTTGGATCACGGCACCTGGGGCGTCTTGATCAAGATGTATCCCAATGCCGATATCCCGGTGGTGCAGCTCAGCGTCGACGGCACTCAGCCGGCGGCTTACCACTATGAGCTGGGCCGCAAACTCGCGGCGCTGCGCGATGAGGGCGTGATGATCGTCGCCAGCGGCAACGTGGTGCACAACCTGCGCATGGTGAAATGGCAGGGCGATACCAGCGCCTATCCGTGGGCGGAGTCTTTCAATAACTTTGTCCGGGATAACCTGCGTTATCGGGGCGATAACCACCCGCTGGTGGATTTCATGCGTCATGAGGGCGCGGCGCTGTCGAACCCGACGCCGGAACACTATCTGCCATTGCTGTATGTGCTCGGCGGCTGGGATGGAAAAGAGGCCATCAGCGTGCCGATCGACGGTATCGAAATGGGAGCGCTGAGCATGCTGTCGGTGCAGGTGGGCTAGAGAAAAACGCCAGTCAGAGACTGGCGTTTTTGCCTTCAGCGGGGCGATCAGCCGAGGATGGTGTGCGGATAGAAGCGCGACAGATCCTGCGTGATCAGTTCGCGATCTTCGCGCAGGCCGATGCCGCAGGGTTGATCGTTCACCAGCCAGCTGCCGATCAGCGTGTAGCTGTCTTCGAACTTCGGCAGCGGATGGAACTGCTGCACGATCATGCCTTCTTCGCCGTACGGCCCATCGACGCGCGCCACTTCCTGACCGTTTTCGACGATCTGGATATTGGCGCCTTCGCGTGAGAACAGCGGTTTGGTGACGTAATGATCCATCGGCGGATGATCGTCTTGCGCGAAATAAGCCGGCAGCAGGTTAGGGTGATTCGGGAACATTTCCCACAGCAGCGGCAGCAGCGCCTTGTTGGAGATGATGCTTTTCCAGGCCGGCTCCAGCCAGCGCACGCCGGCGTCTTCCAGCTTGGTGGAGAACATCTCGCGCAGCATGAATTCCCACGGATAGAGCTTGAACAGGTTGCCGATCACCTGATCCTGCAGATCGGTGAACTGGCCTTTCTCGCCGAGGCCGATCTCTTCCATGAACAGGAACTCGGTCGGCAGACCGGCTTCCTGCGCGCAGTCCTGCAGGTATTGCACCGTGCCGCGATCTTCTTCGCTGTCCTGGCAGCAGGCCAGGTGCAACAGGCCGAAGCCGTGATGCGCTTTCAGCTCGGCGAAACGCTCGATCAGTTTCTCCTGCAGGCTGTTGTACTGATCCGATTCCGGATCCAGCTTGCCGGCGTTGATCTGGTCTTCCAGCCACAGCCATTGGAAGAAGGCCGCTTCATACAGTGAGGTGGGCGTATCGGCGTTGTTCTCCAGCAGCTTCGGCGGATTGACGCCGTCGTAGGCCAGATCGAGACGCGAATACAGCGACGGCTGGTTGGTGCGCCAGGAGCTGCGCACGAATTCCCAGGTGTGTTTCGGGATGCAGAACTTGGCCATCAGCTCGTCGCTGGCGACCACTTTCTCCACCACCTGCAGGCACATCTGATGCAGCTCGGCGGTGGCGTTTTCGATCTCTTCAATCTGCGCCAGCGTGAACTGGTAATAGGCGTCTTCGCACCAGTACGGCTCGCCGTACATGGTGTGGAAACGGAAGCCGAACTCGGTTGCTTTTTCGCGCCAGTCCGGGCGCTCGGTAATGGCAATACGTTTCATGCATCAACCGCCCATGCTGCGAGAGCCGGAGTTGGAGGTGGCGCTGCTGCGCTGCATGCTGGTCTGCTTGGCCACGGTCTCGCCGAAACCGCCGCGGGTCACGGTGTTGGTGACCGCAGGCTTCGGCGCCATGGCGGTTTTCGGCACCGTCATGGTGCGGCCGCCGGCGGTGGCCGGGCCGTAGCTCTTGCCGCTGGCGTCGACAAACTTGCCGTTCGCCGGGCTGGCGGCGTTCTTGGAGGTGAACAGCGGCTGCTGCGCGAAGCCGGAACCGCCCATCAGGCGGCCCATCATGTAGCCCGCCATCAGCGGCATCCAGAAGCTGCCGCTGTTTTGCGATTCCGCCGCCATGCCAGCCTGCGCCGGAGCCGGCGCCTGGGTGCACTGCGCTTCGCCGAACTCGGCGACGCAGTCTTCGCGGGTGGCGTATTTCGGCGCGGTTTTCGCCGCTTCTTTCAGGGCGTTGTTGTAGGCGGTGGTGCACTGCTCGCTCATCGAAGGGTTGGCGCGCGAACAGTCATCGGCATTCTGATACAGGGAGACCGTTTCATCGCTCTTCTCGCAGCCGGCCAGCATAAAGACGGCGCTGATCGCCAAGGCCACGGGCGCGACACGGTAGCTGCGCCAGGATTTGCGGAACGTCTCTTGGTTGATGTTTTTTGTCCGTTTCATCGTTATCAATCCCATCATGCGGGCTGTTTTCGCCCTTTCCCAGTAGTGGCGCTAAGGATAGGGGAAACATGGTCAAAATTAAAGCTGAAACGCCCGCAGAATCCACTCTTTACGCAGTTATACGTTGGGGTGTGCGCCAGTTCGCTTTCGCGGCGAAAAAACACGCATTGGCGTTTCATCATGAAACGTTATCGCTATGATGATGTTCCATAATGGAACAAAAATCGCGTGGCTCGCCAGGCGGGCGGCAGGCGCTCATAGTCGAAGCACAACAACAAGCCGGCGGCGAAGTCGGCGCGTCATCACCTGATATCTGAACGTTACCATCGCCAACTCCCTACAAGGATCCGGTTATGTTGAGAATCATCCAGTCACCAGGCAAATACATTCAGGGCGCCAATGCGCTGGCCGCCGTCGGCGAATACGCCAAATCCCTCGCCGACCATTATTTCGTGATCGCCGACGACTTCGTGATGCAGTTGGCGGGAGACACCCTGATGGGCAGCCTGCAGCAGCACGGCGTGAAACATCATGCGGCCCGCTTCAACGGCGAGTGCTGCCGTAAAGAGATAGACCGGCTTGGCCGCGAGCTGCAGAACCACGGCTGCCGCGGGGTGATCGGCGTCGGCGGCGGCAAGACGCTCGACACCGCCAAGGCCGTCGCCCACTACCAACGGCTGCCGGTGGTGCTCATTCCCACCATCGCCTCCACCGATGCGCCGACCAGCGCGCTGTCGGTTATCTACACCGAACAGGGCGAATTCGCCGAATACCTGATCTACCCGCGCAACCCGGACATGGTAGTGATGGACAGCGCCATCATCGCCAAAGCGCCGGTGCGCCTGCTGGTAGCCGGCATGGGCGACGCGCTCTCCACCTATTTCGAAGCCCAGGCCTGCTTCGACGCTCAGGCCACCAGCATGGCCGGCGGCAAATCGACGCTGGCGGCGCTCAGTCTGGCGCGGCTGTGCTACGACACGCTGCTGGCCGAAGGGGTTAAGGCCAAGCTGGCGGTCGAAGCCGGCGTGGTGACGGAGGCGGTGGAACGCATCATTGAGGCCAATACGTATCTGAGCGGCATCGGCTTCGAGAGCAGCGGGCTGGCGGCGGCGCACGCCATTCACAACGGTTTCACCGTGCTGGAGGAGTGTCACCACCTCTATCACGGCGAAAAAGTGGCGTTCGGCACCTTGGCGCAGCTGGTGCTGCAGAACAGCCCGATGGCGCAGATTGAAACCGTGCTGGCGTTTTGTCATGGCATCGGCTTGCCGATCACGCTGGCGCAGATGGGCGTTACCGGCGACGCGGCGACGAAGACGATGGCGGTGGCCGAGGCCAGCTGCGCCGCCGGCGAAACCATTCACAATATGCCGTTCAAGGTCACCCCTGCCGGCGTGCAGGCGGCGATCCTGACGGCGGATCGGCTCGGCGCCGCCTGGCTGCTGCGTCATTGATACCGTTGGGGCGCGGTGCGCCGCGCCCCTGGCTTACAGAGGAAACCATCGTGAAAAAACTGATTAATCAGGTCGAGTCGGTGTTGGAAGAGCAGTTGCAGGGGCTGGCGGAGGCTCATCCCGAGTTGCTGGTGCATGCTGATCCGGCGTTCGTCACCCGCGCCGACGCGCCGGTAGCGGGCAAAGTGGCAATTCTGTCCGGCGGCGGCAGCGGCCACGAGCCGATGCACTGCGGTTTCGTCGGTGAAGGGATGCTCGACGGCGCCTGTCCGGGCGAGATTTTCACCTCGCCGACGCCGGATAAAATGTACGAGTGCGGTCAGGCGATCGACGGCGGCGCCGGGGTGCTGCTACTGATCAAGAACTACACCGGCGACGTGCTCAACTTCGAAACCGCCACCGAGCTGCTGCACGACAGCGGCGTCGCGGTGGCGACGGTGCTGGTGGATGACGACGTGGCGGTCAAGGACAGCCTGTTCACCGCCGGGCGGCGCGGGGTGGCCAACACCGTGCTGATGGAGAAATTGCTGGGCGCCGCCGCGGCGCGCGGTGACGATCTGGACAGCGTGGTGACGCTGGGGCATCGCATCAACAACCACGGGCATTCGATCGGTATCGCGCTGGGCGCCTGTACCGTCCCCGCCGCCGGCAAACCCTCGTTCACCCTGGCGGAGAACGAGATGGAGTTCGGCGTCGGCATTCACGGCGAGCCGGGCATTGCGCGCCGTCCGTTCACCACGCTCAACGCGGCGGTGGATGACATGTTCCATACGCTGATCGACCACGGCCACTATCAGCGCACGATCCGCGTCTGGGATCGCCAACAGGGTGAGTGGCGCGACGAGATGCAGACCAAGCAGCCGCTGACGCGCGGCGATCGGGTGATCGCGTTGGTCAACAACCTGGGCGCCACGCCGCTGTCCGAGCTGTACGGCGTGTACCATCGGCTGGCGGAGCGCTGCGCCGAGGCGGGCATCATCATCGAACGCAACCTGGTGGGCGCGTATTGCACTTCGCTCGATATGCAGGGCGTGTCCATCACGTTGTTGAACGTGGACGACGAACTGTTGTCCTTGTGGGATGCGCCGGTGAAAACGCCTGCGCTGCGTTGGGGTTGCTGAGGAGGAATTATGGCGTTGACCAAACCACAGGTCGTCGATTGGCTGATGCGTTGCGGCGAAGTGTTCAGCCGAGAGCGCGATTTTCTTACCCAACTGGACACCGAGATCGGCGATGCCGACCACGGCCTGAACATGAATCGCGGTTTCAATAAGGTGGTGGAAAAGCTGCCGTCGGTGGCGGACAAGGATATCGGCTTTATCCTGAAAAACACCGGCATGACGCTGCTGTCGAGCGTAGGCGGCGCCAGCGGTCCGCTGTTCGGCACCTTCTTCATCCGCGCGGCGCAGGCGGCGAACGCCAAGCAAAGCCTGGATCTGGCGGAGCTGCATCAAATGATGCAGGAAGGGGTGGAAGGCGTGGTGATGCGCGGCAAGGCGGAGCCGGGCGACAAGACCATGTGCGATGCCTGGTGGCCGGTGGTGGAAAGCCTCGGCCAGTCCGCGCAGCAGAACCTGAGCGTGGCGGAGGCGCTGCAGCGCGCCGCCGACAGCGCCGAGCGGGCGGTGGAGAGCACCATCACCATGCAGGCGCGCAAGGGGCGGGCCAGTTACCTGGGCGAGCGCAGCATCGGCCACCAGGATCCCGGCGCCACTTCGGTGATGCTGATGATGAAAACGCTGGCCGAGGTCGCCGGCAGTTAGCAGGAGGCGAGATGATTAATATCGTGGTGGTGTCGCACAGCGCGTTGCTGGCGCGCGGCGTTGAGCAACTGGCGCGGCAGATGATGCGCGGCGACGGCTGCAAGCTGGCGCTGGCGGCGGGCGTGGATGACGAGGAGCACCCGATCGGTACCGACGCGGTCAACGTCATGGAGGCGATCGAAGCGGTCGCCGACGGCGATGGCATTCTGGTGCTGATGGATCTGGGCAGCGCGCTGCTCAGTGCCGAAACCGCGCTCGATCTGCTGGATCCGGAGTTGGCCGCCAAGGTGCGGCTGTGCGCCGCGCCGCTGATCGAAGGCACGCTGGCGGCGGTGGTGGCCGCCAACTCCGGCGCTTCGCTGGAGCAGGTGGTGGCGGAGGCGCAGGGGGCGCTGCAGGCCAAGCAGGCGCAGCTGAGCGAGGCTTCACCTACGGCGAAGCGCGCGGCCTTGCCGCTGGCGCAGGGCAAAAGCGCAACCTGGACGGTGCAGAACCCGCACGGACTGCACGCGCGCCCGGCGGCGCGGCTGGTCGAAGCGCTGGCGCCGTTCAAGGCCGAGCTGGTGCTGGAAAAACAGGGGCAGTGCGTCGATCCGCGCAGCCTCAATCAGCTGGCGCTGCTGCAGGTGCGCCACGGCGACACCATCCGTTTGATCGCCGACGGCGCGCAGGCGGACGAGGCGCTGGCGGCGTTCAAAACGCTGGCGGAGCAGCATTTTGGCGAGACGGTCTCCGAGCGGCAGCAGCCCTCGCTGCACGGCATTCCGGTGGCGGAAAGCGTCACCAGCGGGCCGGTGTTCCAGGCCCGCAGTGTCTGGCCGTCAGCCGCCGAGCGCCGGATCGGCGCGGACGAGGTGTTGGGCGAACAGCAACGCCTGCGGGAGGCGCTGCAGCACACGTTGAGCGATCTCAACCGGCTGGCGGAGCGCACCGGCACGCTGATCGGCAAGCCGCAGGCGGCTATCTTCGGCGCCCACAGCATGCTGCTGGACGATCCGGATCTGCAGCAGGCGGCTTACACCCGCATTGCGCAGCAGTTGTGCAGCGCCGAGCAGGCCTGGCGGCAGGTGCTGGAGGCGATCGCCGAAGAGTACCGCGAGTTGGATGACGACTACATGCGGGCGCGCGAACTGGACGTGCGCGACATGCTGCGCCGCACGCTGTGCCACCTGCAGGGGCAGCCGCTGCCGACCATTGCGCTCGCAGAGCCGTCAATACTGGTGATGGATGAGCTGATGCCCTCAGAGGTAGTGATGCTGGATCGCCGTCTGGTGCTCGGCATCTGCCTGAGCGGCGGCAATGCCCTCTCGCACAGCGCCATTCTGGCGAAGGCGATGGGCATTCCGATGGTGGTCGGCATGCAGGATTGCCTGAGCAAAACCCGCAGCGGCCAGAAGGCGATGCTGGACGCCGCGCGCGGGGTGTTGCAGCTCAGTCACTAGGCGCGCAGCTTGAACTGGCGGATGTCGATCCCGTGCTGTTTGATCTTCCGCCACAGCGTGGTGCGGCCGATGCCCAGCAACTGCGCCATTTCCGTCAGTTGGCCGCGGCTGACGGTCGCCGCCCGCAGGATCGCCTGGCGCTCCATGTCCGTCAGCGTCAACAGCGGCGCGCCGGGCTGCGGATCGCTTTCCAGCAGCGACGGTTGGCCAAGCAGGTGCGCCGGCAGGTCCGCCAGCTGGATGTGGTGGCCGTGGCAAATCATCGCCGCGCGCTCCACCACCCCTTTCAGTTCCAAATCGTTGCCCGGCCACAGATAGAGCGCCAGCTGAGCCATCACCTCGTCATCCACCTGGAAGCGACACTGAAAATGTTGCTCCAGCGTGCGCAGATGATGTTTGACCAGCAGCGGAATATCGCTCAGCCGCTGACGCAGCGGCGGGATTTGGATCTCGAACGCCTGCAGGCTGTAAAACAGCTGGCGGCGGAAGCGGTTTTGCTGCACCAGCAGCGGCAGATCGGCGGCGCTGCCGGCGATCACCCGCACATCGACCGGGATCACCCGGCTGGAATTGAGGCGGATCACCACGCCGGTTTTCAGCACCTGCAGCAGCGCCGACTGCATCTCCGCCGGCAGGTATTCGATCTGTTCCAGGTACAGCGTGCCGCCGTTAGCCAATTCGAATTTACTGAGCTGGCCCGCCTCTTCTTCGCTGGCGTCGCTGCCCAGCAGCTCACGCAGCCCCTGCGCCTGCGGCAGCAGTTGGCAGTTGAGGGCGATATACGGCCCGGCGGCGCGCTCGCCGGCGTTGTGGATAGCCTGGCTGAGCAGCTCTTTGCCAACGCCTTCTTCTCCGCGCAACAGGATCGGATGCTGGCCTTTGGCCGCCTGCTGCCCGTAACGGATCAGTCGCCGCATTTCCAGCGAGGCGGAAGGCATCTGTTCGAAGCTGTGGCTGACGCGCCCCAGCTGGCTGCTGACATACTGGCGCAGCCGTTCGAGCGGGTGCAGCAGGGCGATGAAACTGCAGCGATCGCCGTCGAAAATCGGCTTGAGCGTCAGCAAGGCGGCGATAAACTGCCGCTGGCTTTCGAAGGTGACTTCGACGTGTTGCAGCGGTTGGCGATCGGCGATGGCGCGTTTGAGCAGCGCGGGCAGCGTCAACAGCTGCGCCAACGGTTTGCCCTGGCTCTGCTGTTCGTCCAGCTTCAGCAGGCCGGCGGCGCGCTGGTTGATGTATTGCAGGTAGCCGCGGTGATCCCAGGCCATGACGCCGTCGTCCACGCCGTCCAGCAGGCCGTAAAGCTGATTCAGATGGCGGTTGGATTCCGCCAGCAGGCCGTCGGCGTTCAGCGAGTTGCCGATTTCGCGGGCGATGGCCAGCGTCAGCGACAGATCGCCGGCGGCGCAGTCGGCCAGCAGACAGCCCAGCGCGATCGAGCCGCGCTGGCGGCCGCTGTTGTCGTAGACCGGTGTGGCGCAGAACGACCAGCCGTGCAGCGCTCGGCGCACGTGTTCTTCACCGCTCACCCGCACCGGGTGGCCTTCCGCCGCCGCCAGCGCCGGGGCATTGGTGCCTATCTGTCCTTCGGCCCAGTAAGCGCCGGGGGCGAATCCCAGTTGCTGCAGATGTTCCCAGGTTTGGGCGTCGCCGCAGCGCCACAGCATGCAGCCGCTCTCGTCGAGGATCATCAGCAGGCAACGCCGCGGCTCCATGTATTCACAGGCGTCTTCCAGCGCCGCCTGGCCGAGCGTCAGCAGATCGTTCTTGCGGCGGCAAATCGATTCGAAGGTGGCGCCCTGCGCACGGTGCGGCGCTTGCCAGACATCGGGCTGCATCAGGCTGCGGCAACGCAGCCAGGAGGCGTACACCGCCGGCGTCGGGCGCAGCGGCGGCGGCAGTTCGCCGTCGTTAATCAGTTGCTGCCAACGTGAATCGTTGTCCATCGAACCTCATCCAACTGCGAAAACGAGAGTGACGATGATATCACCTGGCGCAGCGGCGGCTGTGAGGCGGCGGGCAGAAGCGGGGAAAATCGGGACAAAAAAACGGGGCGCGGCGCAGGCCGGACCCCGTGTTTGTCAGCGTGCGGACATCAGTTGCGGAATGGATTGCCGCTGTGGCGAGCCGGTTGGCTGGTGGTAACGGCCGGCGCGGATGCGCGAGTGGCCGCCGGTGCCGGCGCCGCAGTCTGTTGCATCGGCGCATTGTCCTGATAACCGTCCGCATAGGCGTCCTGCGCGCGGTTTTGTGGTGCGACGGCGTCAGGTGCGGTTGATACCGGCTTGCCCAACGCGCCGTTCAGCAGCAGCAGATCGTTCTGGTTCAGCGTGCCGAGCGCCGACTTGATGTTCAGCTGGTTGATCAAATAGGTATAACGCGCGTCGGACAGCTGACGTTTGGCGTTATACAGCGTGGTGGTGGCGTCCAGCACATCGACGATGGTGCGGGTACCGACCTGATAACCGGCTTCCATCGCGTCCAGGGAGCTCTGTGCGGAGATCACCGCCTGTTTGTAGGCGTTGATGCTGCTGATCGAAGCGTTAACGTTGTTGAACGATGAACGCACGGTCTGCACCACGCTGCGGTGAGCGCTTTCCAGCTGCTCGCTGGCGCCGACAAAGCCGTACTGCGCTTGTTTAACCTGCGAGTTAGTCGCGCCGCCGCTGTACAGCGGCAGGTTGAAGCTCAGACCGACTTTGTTCTGACCGATATCGGCGTCAGGAGTGGTATTGCGCGAGCCATTGTTCTTGGTATTTGAAATCGCTGTGGACGCGCTGAGATCTATGGTCGGCATATAGCCGGTCTGTGCGGCGCGGATTTGCTCGCGCGCCAGATCCTGGCTCAGGCGGGCGGACAGCAGGCTCAGGTTGCGCGCCTCCGCTTCTTTCAGCAGGTTGTTCACCGCTTCCGGGCGCTGGGTGCTGAAGCGATCGGTGTTCAGCGAGGCCAGCTCAGGGTAGAAGCTGCCGGTGACCTGACGCAGCGTTTCCAGCGCGTTGTCCAGATCGTTGCGGGCGGAGACTTCCGCCGCCAGCACGGTGTCATAGTTCGAGCGGGCGTTCTGCACGTCGGTGATCGCCACCAGGCCCACGTTGAAGCGCTGAGTGGTTTGATCCAGCGTGCGGTACACCGCGTCTTTCTGCGCCTGGGTATACGACAGCGTGTCGATCGCCTTCAGCACGTTGAAGTAGGCGGTGGCGGTGTTGAGAATAAGCTGTTGCTCAGCGGTCTGGAAGGTGACGTCGGAGATGCCGGCGGTCTTTTCCTGCAGCGTCAGCTGGCGCCATTTCGACATGTCGAAGATAGTTTGCGTCAGCGCCAGCGAGCCGCTGGTTGCGTTGCTGTTCTGATCGCGCTGGTCACGATAGCCATTGGTATGGGTATAACCGGCGGTCAGGCCGAGCTGCGGCAGCAGCGGGCTGCGCGCTTCATTGATCTTTTCGAATGCGGCGTCGCGGTCAGCAGCACTTTTGCGCAGATCCGGGTTACTTTCCCTGGCCTGTTTGTAGACCTGCAGCAGGTTCTCTGCCTGGCTCATTGCACTGAAGCCGCCCAGGCTCAGTCCGATAAGAAGGGGGAGCAGTTTCTTCATTTGCATTCCTTGTTGTGCAGCAATATTGCTATGTTAGCGCTGACGATAGACGAAATAGTTGCCGATTCTAGCAGAGTCTGCGGTACGCATCAGGTGGCTGAATGTGCCATCTCACGTAACTTTTACCTTTCAGACCGCCCATTTACCTTGGCGTACTGCCCGGGCCGACTGCAGCTGATATTATGGCTGACAATCAGGATTGTTTCCCGCTATTACCCGCGAGCGCACAAACGCGCCGCGTCCGGCGGCGAAAAACAGCCTAACATAAAGCGGCGGCGGTGAGACCCGCTGTTTCTGTCATAAAAACCGTTTATTTTATCGGCATACTCACGCAGGAGAATTCGCGCATGAACCGTTCGCAGCCGTCACCCGTCACCTTCGATAAAAAAGATGTAGAAATTATTGCACGCGAGACGCTGTACCGTGGTTTTTTTTCACTCAATTTATACCGGTTTCGCCATCGCTTGTTCAATGGCGAAATGAGTCCTGAAATCACGCGTGAAATTTTCGAACGCGGCCATGCGGCGGTGCTGCTGCCCTACGACCCGGTGCGCGATGAAGTGGTGCTGATTGAACAACTGCGCATCGCCGCGGTCGATACCAGTAATTCGCCCTGGCTGCTGGAAATGGTGGCGGGTATGATCGAAACCGGCGAAAGCGTCGAAGACGTGTGCCGCCGCGAAGCGCAGGAAGAAGCCGGCGTGGTGGTCGGGCGCTGCAAGCCGGTGCTGAGCTATCTGGCCAGCCCCGGCGGCACCAGCGAACGCTTGTCGATCATGGTCGGCGAGGTGGACGCTGGCACCGCCGAAGGCATCCACGGCCTGGCGGAAGAGCATGAAGATATTCGCGTCCACGTGGTCAGCCGCGAGCAGGCTTACCGCTGGGTGGAAGAAGGCGCGATCGATAACGCCGCATCAGTGATTGCATTGCAATGGCTGGCGTTGCACCATGAATCGTTGAGAAAAGAGTGGGCCAACTAATGAAACAGCGCTATACCCCTGATTTCCCCGAAATGATGAGATTGTGCGAAACCAACTTCGCGCAATTGCGCCGCTTGCTGCCGCGCAACGACGAAGCGGGCGAAACGGTGACTTATCAGGTGAACGGCGCTAGCTATCGTTTGACCATCGTTGAGTCCACGCGTTACACGTCGCTGGTGGAGATCGAGCAGATCTTTCCGGCGGTCAGCTACTGGAGCCTGCCCGCGATGACGGTGCGGTTATACCATGACGCCATGGTTGCGGAAGTGTGTTCCAGTCAGCAGATCTACCGCTTTAAAGCGCGTTATGATTATCCTAATAAAAAGTTGCATCAACGCGACGAAAAGCATCAAATTAACCAGTTTCTTGCTGATTGGCTGCGCTACTGTTTGGCGCATGGAGCGATGGCGGTTCCGGTTTGTTAGACAGACTGAAATAACAAAGGACACCATTTGGAAAGCCTGTTTAAACTGCCCGTGGCGAGTGGGGCCGCGGTCAGGATTCTACAAATAACAGATACCCACCTTTTTGCCGGCGAACACGAGACGTTGCTCGGCATCAATACCTATCGCAGCTATCACGCGGTGCTGGACGCCATTCAGGCGCAGCGCCGCGATGTCGATTTGATCGTCGCCACGGGAGATTTGGCGCAGGATCATTCGCAGGAGGCGTACCGCCACTTCGCCGCCGGCATCGCGCAACTGCCGGCCCCGTGCGTGTGGCTGCCGGGCAACCACGATTTCCAACCGGCGATGGTCGACGCGTTGGCCGCCGCCGGCATCGCCCCTTCCAAGCAGGTGCTGCTGGGCGATAACTGGCAGGTGCTGATGTTGGACAGCCAGGTGTTCGGCGTACCGCACGGCGAGCTGAGCGAATACCAGCTCGAGTGGATGGAGCGCTGCCTGCAGGCGCACCCCGAGCGTTACACGCTGTTGCTGCTGCACCACCATCCGCTGCCTTCCGGCTGCACCTGGCTCGATCAGCACAGCCTGCGCAACCCGCATATGCTAGGCGCGATCCTGTTGCGCTACCCGAAGGTGAATACCGTGGTGTGCGGTCATATTCACCAGGATCTGGATCTGGAATGGCAGGGCCGGCGTCTGTTGGCGACGCCGTCCACCTGCGTGCAATTCAAGCCGCACTGCACTAACTTTACCATCGACGACGTCTCCCCCGGCTGGCGTTACCTCGATCTGCTGCCGGACGGCCGCGTCGAGACGCAGGTGTTCCGCCTGGAAAACGACGATTTCCGCCCCGATATGGACTCGGATGGATACTGATGCCTTCGACACTGCTCTACCTGCACGGTTTCAACAGCTCGCCGCAGTCGGCCAAGGCGGTGGCCTTCAAGGCCTGGCTGGCCGAACACCATCCCGCTATCGAGATGCTGGTGCCGCAGTTGCCGGCCTTTCCGGCGGAGGCCGCCGAAATGCTGGAAAATCTGGTGCTGGAACGCGCCGGACAAACGCTCGGATTGGTGGGGTCCTCGCTGGGCGGCTATTACGCCACCTGGCTGTCGCAGTGTTTTTCGCTGCCGGCGGTGGTGGTCAACCCGGCGGTCAAGCCGTTTGAGCTGCTGGTCGACTATCTCGGCGCCAACGAGAACCCCTACACCGGCCAGCAATATGTGTTAGAGTCTCGTCACGTTTACGATCTGAAAGTGATGCAGATCGATCCTTTGGAGTCGCCGGATTTAATCTGGCTGCTGCAGCAAACGGGCGATGAAATTCTCGATTACGGCCAGGCAGTGGCGTATTACACCGCGTGTCGGCAAACGGTGGAGTCGGGTGGAAACCACGCCTTCGTCGGTTTCGAGCACTACTTCCCCCAGATTGTGGATTTTTTAGGGCTAAACTCGGTCTGACGGACCGTTCCGGCACCTCCCTTTAACCACGAAAAAATAATCAACGATGACTCAATCCAGCTATAACGCTGATGCCATTGAAGTACTCAGCGGTCTAGAACCAGTGCGCCGTCGTCCCGGCATGTATACCGACACGACGCGCCCAAACCACCTCGGCCAAGAGGTGATCGATAACAGCGTCGACGAAGCGTTGGCCGGACACGCCAAGCGTATCGACGTGATCCTGCACGCCGATCAGTCGCTGGAAGTGATCGACGACGGCCGCGGCATGCCGGTGGACATCCACCCGGAAGAGGGCGTGCCGGCGGTTGAGTTGATCCTGTGCCGACTGCACGCCGGCGGTAAATTCTCGAATAAAAACTACCAGTTCTCCGGCGGCCTGCACGGCGTTGGGATCTCGGTGGTCAACGCCCTGTCGAAGCGGGTGGAAGTCAACGTGCGCCGCGACGGCAACGTTTACGGCATCGCCTTCGAAAACGGCGACAAAGTGCAAGATCTGACGGTGACCGGCACCTGCGGCAAACGCAACACCGGCACCAGCGTGCACTTCTGGCCGGACGAACAGTTCTTCGACAGCCCGCGTTTCTCGGTGTCGCGCCTCACTCACCTGCTGAAAGCCAAAGCGGTGCTGTGCCCCGGCGTTGAGATCTATTTCATCGACAAGGTGAACAACACTGAGCAGCGCTGGTGCTACCAGGACGGCCTGACCGACTACCTGATGGAAGCGGTTAACGGCCTGATCACCCTGCCGGAAGCGCCGTTCGTCGGCAATTTCGCCGGTGATACCGAAGCGGTGGACTGGGCGCTGCTGTGGCTGCCGGAAGGCGGCGAGCTGCTGACCGAAAGCTACGTCAACCTGATCCCGACCATGCAGGGCGGCACCCATGTCAACGGCCTGCGTCAGGGGCTGCTGGACGCGATGCGCGAGTTCTGCGAATTCCGCAACATCCTGCCGCGCGGCGTGAAGCTGTCGGCGGAGGATATCTGGGATCGCTGCGCTTACGTGCTGTCGGTGAAGATGCAGGATCCGCAGTTCGCCGGGCAGACCAAAGAGCGTCTCTCTTCGCGTCAGTGCGCGGCCTTCGTTTCCGGCGTGGTGAAAGATGCTTTCAGCCTGTGGCTGAACCAGAACGTTCAGGCGGCGGAACAGCTGGCCGAGCTGGCGATTTCCAGCGCCCAACGCCGTCTGCGCGCCGCCAAGAAAGTGGTGCGCAAGAAGCTGACCAGCGGGCCGGCGCTGCCGGGCAAGCTGGCGGACTGCACCTCGCAGGATCTGGCCATGACCGAACTGTTCCTGGTGGAAGGGGACTCGGCGGGCGGATCGGCCAAGCAGGCGCGCGATCGCGAATATCAGGCGATCATGCCGCTGAAGGGCAAGATCCTGAATACCTGGGAAGTCTCCTCGGACGAAGTGCTGGCCTCGCAGGAAGTGCATGACATTTCCGTGGCGATCGGCATCGATCCGGACAGCGAAGATCTCAGCCAGTTGCGCTACGGCAAAATCTGCATCCTGGCGGATGCGGACTCCGACGGTCTGCACATCGCTACGCTGCTGTGCGCGCTGTTCGTGCGCCACTTCCGTTCGCTGGTGAAAGGCGGGCACGTTTATGTGGCCATGCCGCCGCTGTACCGCATCGATCTCGGTAAAGAGGTGTTCTACGCGCTGGATGAAGAAGAGAAAGCCGGCGTGCTGGAACAGCTGAAGCGGAAGAAAGGCAAGCCGAACGTCCAGCGCTTTAAAGGGCTGGGCGAGATGAACCCGCTGCAGCTGCGCGAAACCACCCTCGATCCGAACACCCGCCGTCTGGTGCAATTGACGGTCGCGGAAGATGATGTCGATCAGACGCTGGCGGTGATGGACATGCTGTTGGCCAAGAAGCGTTCGGAAGATCGCCGCAACTGGCTGCAAGACAAGGGCGACATGGCCGAATTGGCGGTCTGAGCCTGACCCTGGCCCGGTGAAACGCCGGGCCGGCTTTCCCGCAGGGCGTTCATGCGGCGCCCGATAACCTGGGCCGGAATGCATGAAGATCACGCTCGAAGAATTGCTGGCGTTCACTTCGGTGGTCGACAGCGGTTCCATCACCGCCGCCGCCGATCAGCTCGGCCAGACGACTTCCGGCATCAGCCGCGCGCTCAGCCGCCTGGAGAATAAGCTCGATACCACCCTGATGCGCCGCACTACGCGTCGCCTGGAGCTGACCGAAGAGGGGCAAAGCTTCCTGAGCCATGCGCGTACGATCATCAACTCGGTGGAAAATGCCGAAGAACAAATGGCGGTGCGCCGGCAGATGCCGGCCGGGCGACTGCGGATCAATGCGGCTGCGCCTTTTATGGAGCACGTCATCGTGCCGCTGGTGGCGGGGTTCAGGGAACGTTATCCGCAAATTTCGCTCGAGCTGAACACCGACAATCTGATCATCGATCTGCTGGAAAAACGCACGGATATCGCCATTCGCATCGGCGCGTTGCGCGATTCGACCATTCATGCGCGCGCGCTGGGCGCCAGCCGGTTGCGCATCCTCGCCAGCCCGGCTTATCTGCAGAAGCACGGCACGCCGCAGAGCGTGGAGGCGTTGCACCGGCATTGTCTGCTCGGTTTTACCCAGCCGGAATCGCTGAACCAGTGGCCGTTGCGCTATCGCCAGGCGCCGCATTTCACCATCACGCCGACGATCTCGGCGTCCAGCGGTGAAACGCTGCGGCAATTGGCGCTGCGGGGCGAGGGGATCGTACAGCTGGCAGACTTTATGACCCGACGCGATCGGGAAGCGGGCAAGTTGGTGACGTTGCTGGAGCAGGAGACGCTGGACGTGCGCCAGCCGATTAATGCGGTGTATTACCGCAATACGCAATTGGCGGCGCGCATCACCTGTTTTCTTGACTACGTCAGCGCGCACATCGACGCGCAGACGTTATAAGGCGGAGCTTACAGGGCGTTTTCCAGGATGTAGATCTCGGTGTCCAGCACGCTGTCTTTGAGGGTGTCGCGGTGTTTGAGCATGTGCTCGATGGCCAGATGTTTTTCCAGATGCGCCATGCTTTCCCATTTCTCCAGCATGAACACCGAATCCGGCGACCGCTTCTGCCACGGCGCCTGGGTATTGCTGTCGACCATCGGCGTGTATTCGCCGCAACCCTCTTCCGCCAGCACCAGCGGCACCAGCTTTTCAATGGCTTGCAGTACGGTGGCGCGGTGGCCGGGTTTCACTTTGATTTCTGCGATTACGGTGATCATGCTTACCTCGTTGATGAGTATGTTCTGCGTCAGTTAAGCAAAAATTATCGCCAGATGCTCGCGATAACGTGCGATGTCCGCTTCGATATCCGGTTGTTTTATCACGTCATTGCAGATAAAGGTCGGCAGCGCTTCCATTCCCAGGAACTGGTTGGCCTTGTGGAAGTGCAGGTAAACGCCGTCGACGCCGACGCCGTGGAAGAACTGATCGGGATCGGTGAAGGCCTCCAGCGGGGCGTTCCAGGTCAGGCTCAGCAGGTATTTTTTGCCCTGGATCAGGCCGCCGGAGCCATATTTTTTGCTTTCGTCAGAACGAGAGCGGCCGTCGTTGGCATACAGGCTGCCGTGACCGGCGGTGAACACTTCATCGATGTATTTTTTCAGGATCCAGGGTTCGCCCATCCACCAGCCCGGCATCTGGTAGATGACCGCGTCGGCCCACAGGTATTTCTTTACCTCTGCTTCGATGTCATAACCGTCGTCGACCACGGTGACCTGCACATCGTGCTGCAGATCGCGCAGGAAGCTTTCCGCCACGTCGCTCAGGGTTTGGTTGAGTTCGCCGTTAGAATGGCCGAATTGTTTTTTAGCGTTGATAATCAGGATATTGCTCATCTTTCGCGGCTCCCGTCAGAGTTAAGATATGGCATGCTTCCCGCCGAAAAGGCGGAAACCAGCTCGCTGGCGACGAGTGTAATCGTTAGGCAGGCAAGTAAAAATGCGATCCAGCGCACAACAGTGTTGACTGCCAGTCAATAAACGGGCCGCCAGACAGCGAAATTTTGCATAAACCGCAGCGCGCAACCGGCCGCCGCCGGCGATCCTTGCGCCAACTGTGACAGCCACCCTGCAGATGGGTTACTATCGCGGGCAGAATCGACAAGCGATGCCTTTTGTCGTCCAAGGGATTGCCAAGCCACGGTCTGAGGATAATTGAGTAATGAGTGATCTGACTCATGACGGTGTAGAGCGTTTACCGCTGCACACATTCACTGAAAACGCCTATCTGAACTATTCCATGTACGTCATCATGGATCGGGCGTTGCCGTACATTGGCGACGGTTTGAAGCCGGTACAACGCCGCATCATCTACGCCATGTCTGAACTGGGGCTGACCAACAGCGCCAAATTCAAGAAGTCCGCCCGCACCGTGGGCGACGTGCTGGGTAAATATCACCCGCACGGCGACAGCGCGTGTTATGAAGCCATGGTGCTGATGGCGCAGCCGTTCTCGTATCGCTATCCGCTGGTGGACGGCCAGGGGAACTGGGGTGCGCCGGACGATCCCAAGTCGTTCGCGGCGATGCGTTATACCGAATCGCGCCTGTCCAAATACGCCGAGGTCTTGCTGGCCGAACTGGGCCAGGGCACGGTCGACTGGATCCCGAACTTTGACGGCACGCTGCAAGAGCCGAAGATGTTGCCGGCGCGCCTGCCGAACATCCTGCTGAACGGCACCACCGGCATCGCGGTCGGCATGGCGACCGACATTCCGCCGCACAACGTGCGCGAAGTCGCCGCCGCCGCGGTGGCGCTGCTCGACAAGCCGGGCGCTTCGCTCGATGACCTGCTCGAGTTCGTGCAGGGGCCGGACTTCCCGACCGAAGCCGAGATCATCACCCCGCGCGATGAAATTCGCAAAATTTACCAGAGCGGCCGCGGCTCGGTGCGCATGCGCGCCGTGTGGAAGAAAGAGGATGGCAGCGCGGTGATCACCGCCTTGCCGCATCAGGTTTCCGGCGCCAAGGTGCTGGAGCAGATAGCCAGCCAGATGCGCGCCAAGAAGCTGCCGATGGTCGAAGACCTGCGCGACGAATCCGATCACGAGAACCCGACGCGTCTGGTGATCGTGCCACGTTCCAACCGCATCGATCTGGAGCAGGTGATGAATCACCTGTTCGCCACCACCGATCTGGAGCGCAGCTACCGCATCAACATGAACATGATCGGTCTGGACAACCGCCCGCAGGTGAAAGGGCTGGTGGAGATCCTCACCGAATGGCTGGCCTACCGTCGCGATACGGTGCGTCGCCGCCTGAACTACCGCCTCGAGAAGGTGCTCAAGCGCCTGCATATCCTCGAAGGTTTGCTGGTGGCGTTCCTCAACATCGACGAGGTGATCCACATCATCCGCAGCGAGGATGAGCCGAAGCCGGTGCTGATGCAGCGTTTCGGCATCTCCGATACCCAGGCGGAAGCGATCCTCGAGCTGAAACTGCGTCACCTGGCCAAGCTGGAAGAGGTCAAGATCCGCGGCGAGCAGGACGAACTGGCGAAAGAGCGCGATCAGCTGCAGGCGCTGCTGGCGTCCGAACGCAAGCTGAATACGCTGATTAAGAAAGAGATCCAGGCCGATGCGCAGACCTACGGCGACGATCGCCGTTCGCCGCTGACCGAGCGCGCGGAAGCCAAGGCGATGAGCGAGCACGACTTCGTGCCGTCCGAGCCGGTGACCATCGTGCTGTCGGAAATGGGCTGGGTGCGCAGCGCCAAGGGCCATGACATCGATCCGACCGGGTTGAGCTACAAGGCCGGCGACAGCTTCCGCGGCGCGGCGCGCGGCAAGAGCAATCAGCCGGTGGTGTTTATCGACTCTACCGGGCGCAGCTATGCGCTCGATCCGATGACGCTGCCTTCGGCGCGCGGGCAGGGCGAGCCGCTGACCGGCAAGCTGACGCCGCCGCCGGGCGCCACCATCGAGCAGGTGCTGATGGCGGCCGACGATCAGAAGCTGCTGATGGCGTCTGACGCCGGTTACGGTTTCGTCTGCACCTTTAACGATCTGGTGGCGCGCAACCGCGCCGGCAAGGTGATGATCACGCTGCCGGACAACGCCAGAGCGCTGCCGCCGATGGAGATCCACGGCGCAGACGATATGCTGCTGTCGATCACCGCCGCCGGGCGCATGCTGATGTTCCCGGTCGCCGATCTGCCGCAGCTGTCGAAGGGCAAGGGCAACAAGATCGTCTCCATTCCGGCGGCGCAGGCCGCCGCCGGTGAAGACAAGCTGGCCTGGCTGTTCGTGCTGCCGCCGCAGGCGTCCGTCACGCTGCACGTCGGCAAACGCAAGCTGACGCTGCGTCCGGAAGATCTGCAGAAGTTCCGTGCGGAACGCGGCCGCAAGGGCACCCAACTGCCGCGCGGCCTGCAGCGCATCGATCGCGTCGAAGTGGATGCGCCGGTGCGGGCGTCGGGTGGCGACAGCGAAGAGTAAGCGTTGGCACCAGCGTTAACGGGCGGTCGCAGCATGCTGTGGCCGCCTTATTTATTTTTGCTGGCGTTTATTTTCCAAATAGTTAACATTTCTGCGCATAAAATTATTGTGCGTACTGCCGCCTGGCGGGAAAATAGCGAGAAATGCAGGCGACATAGGCGTGCTTTCCGCCTGGTCGGCACATAATGAGTAAAGGAATCTGCGCAGCGAAGTAAACTGCGTTGGCAGTGTGCTAATGAGGTTGTTATGTTATTGATTTTGCGTGCCGTTCTCGCCACTCTTTTCTGTATTCTGGTGTGTATTTTCGGTTCGGTTTATTGCTTGTTCAGTCCGCGTAATCCTCGCCATGTGGCGACCTTCGGCCATCTTTTCGGCCGTCTGTCGACGCTGTTCGGCATCAAGGTTGAAACCCGCGTGCCGGCCGATGCGGCCAACAACGGCAACTGCATCTATATCGCCAACCACCAAAATAACTACGACATGGTGACGGCCTCTAATATCGTGCAGCCGCGCACCGTGACGGTCGGTAAAAAAAGTCTGGTGTGGATCCCGTTTTTCGGCCCGCTGTATTGGCTGACCGGTAATCTGCTGATAGATCGTGATAATCGCGCCAAGGCGCACGGCACCATCGCCCAGGTGGCGGAGCAGTTCAAGAAGAAAGACATTTCGATCTGGATGTTCCCGGAAGGGACCCGCAGCCGCGGCCGTGGGCTGATGCCGTTTAAAACCGGCGCGTTCCACGCGGCCATCGCCGCCGGCGTGCCGATTGTGCCTATCTGCGTATCCACCACCAGCGGTAATATAAATCTTAATCGCTGGAATAACGGCCATGTGATCGTCGAGATGTTGGCGCCGGTGGATACCAGCAAATACGGCAAAGAAAACGTGCGCGAGCTGGCGGCCCATTGCCGCGAGCTGATGGAGGCGAAAATCGCCGAATTGGACGCCGAAGTCGCCCAGCGCAACGCCGCCAAAAAATAAGAGTCTACCGGCTTCAAAGAAGAGTTTTTTAATTGGCGTTCAGCGCCGTTAACGCCTGAGCGCCTGCTAATCTTGATTGGCGGGCGTTTGGGTTTTGCACACGGTTTAGTTATTGCTTTTCATGGAGAAAATATGTCACTCAGTCGACGTCAGTTTTTACAGGCATCGGGCCTGGCGCTGTGCGCGGGCGCCGTGCCGCTGAGGGCTGAGGCGAGCGGAACGCAGACCCCATTACCCATTCCCCCGCTGCTGGAGTCTCGCCGCGGTCAGCCGCTGTTCCTGACCTTGCAGCGCGCCCACTGGGCGTTTATGGATAACCGCAAAGCGGCGGTGTGGGGCATCAACGGCATGTACCTGGGGCCGACGGTGCGGGTTTACAGCGGCGACGACGTCAAACTGATCTACAGCAACCGCCTGCAGGAGCCGGTGGCGATGACCATCAGCGGTCTGCAGGTGCCGGGCACGCTGATGGGCGGCGCGCCGCGTATGATGTCGCCCAACGTTGACTGGTCGCCGGTGCTGCCCATTCGTCAGGCGGCGGCTACCTGCTGGTACCACGCCAACACGCCAAACCGCATGGCGCCGCACGTGTACAACGGGCTGGCCGGGCTGTGGCTGGTGGAGGATGCCGTCAGCAAAGCGCTGCCGCTGCCCAACCACTACGGCGTCGACGATTTCCCGCTGATCATTCAGGACAAACGCTTCGATAACTTCGGCACGCCGCAATACGATGCGCCGTCGCAGGGCGGCTTCGTCGGCGATACGCTGTTGGTCAACGGCGTGCAAAACCCGTATGTCGACGTGTCGCGCGGCTGGGTGCGTTTGCGTTTGCTCAACGCCTCCAACGCGCGGCGTTATACCCTGCAGCTCAGCGACGGGCGGCCGTTCAACGTGATCGCCAGCGATCAGGGCTTCCTGCCTGCGCCGGTTGCGGTGCAGCAGCTGTCGCTGGCGCCGGGCGAGCGCCGGGAAGTGCTGATCGACATGTCGAAGGGCGACGAGGTGACCATCACCGCCGGTGAAGCGGCGGGCATCATGGATCGCCTGCGCGGCCTGTTCGAGCCGTCGAGCATTCTGGTGTCCACCCAGGTGCTGACGCTGCGCCCGACCGGCCTGCTGCCGCTGGTGACCGACAACCTGCCGATGCGCCTGCTGGCGGATCAGCTGTTGGACGGCAGCGCCAGCCGCACCCGCGATTTCCGCCTGGGCGACGGCGGCGTCGGCATCAACGGCGCAATTTGGGACATGAACCGCATCGACGTACAGGCGCAGCAAGGCACCTGGGAACGCTGGAACATTCATGCGGATACGCCGCAGTCGTTCCATATTCAGGGCGTGCAGTTCCTGATTAAACGCGTCAACGGCGCGCAGCCGATGGCGGAAGATCGCGGCTGGAAGGATACCGTCTGGGTCGATGGCGACGTCGAGCTGCTGGTGTATTTCAACCAATCCACCTCCGAACACTTCCCGTTCCTGTATTACAGCCAGACGCTGGAGATGGCCGATCGCGGCACCGCCGGCCAGCTGATGGTGCAGCCGACGATGTAACCCGCTCTGCGGGCCGCTTAGGGCGCCCGCAGCATCGCCAAAAAAGCCTGCACCACCGGCGTGACGCTGTCGGTACGGTATACCGCATACAGATCCGCCGGGGGCGCCTGCTGCAGCGAGCAAAACCGCACGCCGGGCCACGGGATGCGGCCGTAGCTGTCCGGCAGCAGCGTAATGCCGCAGCCTTCCGCCACCAGCGCCAGCAGGGTTTGCGGTTCATTGACCTGATAAGCGACGTCCGGCAAAAATCCCTGCTGCAGACACAGATTGTGCAGATACAGCCCAAGGCTGGCCTCATGCGGCGGCAGCACGATGAAGCTGTCGTTTTGCAGCGCCGCCAGCGGGATATTCTCCTTCTGTGCCAGCGGATGATCGAGCGGCAGCACCACGGCGATGCTTTCGCGCGCCAGCCGTTGGCAGCTCAATCCCGGCAGCGTCTGCTGCTGCGCCTCTCTCCATACCCCGATATCGATATGCCGCTTTTGCAGCGCGGCGATTTGCTGGCTGGGCGTCAGCTCATTCAACGACCAGGTAGCGCCGACGCTCTGCTCGCTGAACCGCCGCAGCGCCGCAATCAAGCCGCCCCAGGCCGAGGTGCCGACCATGCCGACCACCATGTGGCCGCCTTCGCCGCGCCCCATTTGTTGCACCTGATGCAGCGCGCTGTCGGCCTGATCCAGCAGCCGCTCGACGTTGCGCAGCAGCGTGCGGCCGGCCGGCGTCAGCGTCATGGAGCGGGTGGTGCGTTTGAACAGCACCACGCCGAGCTGGTTCTCCAGCTCTTTGATGTGCTTGCTGAGCGGCGGCTGTGACATATTCAACCGCCGCGCCGCCAGAGTGAAATTCATCTCTTCCGCCACCACGCGGAAATAGTGCAGCAGGCGGAAGTTAATTCGACCGGGATCGGGCAGGGCATGGGGCGGGTTCATCCGGGGTATCGCCTCCTGTGACGCAGCTCAACTTATAGATAAATGGAATAAATCGGCCGCCAAGAATGTATTGGTCTCGGCCGCGCCTCGCTCTCTACTATGGGGCTTATTGTCCCCCGCTTAAAGAGAGAATACGATGTTTAATCAAGAAGATGCTTTTATTTGCGCCGATGTTGTCCGCGCAAGTCTGCCCGGTTTTCAGCCTAAAGCGGCCTTGATTCTCGGCTCCGGTCTCGGCGCTCTGGCGGAGGTGATGACCGAAACCGTCACCCTCGATTACGCGGCGCTGCCGGGCTTCCCGGTGAGCGGCGTCGCCGGCCACGCCGGGCAACTGGTCGCCGGCAAGCTGGAGGGCGTGCCGGTCTTGTGCATGAAAGGGCGCGGCCACTTCTATGAAGGGCGCGGCATGCAGGTGATGACCACCGCAGTGCGCACCTTCAAACTGCTGGGCTGCGAATTCCTGTTGGCGACCAACGCCGCCGGTTCGCTGCGCCGCTCGGTGGCGCCGGGCAGCCTGGTGGCCATTACCGATCATATCAATTTCATGCCGGAATCGCCGCTGGTCGGCGCCAACGACGAGCGCTTCGGGCCGCGCTTCTTCAGCCTGGCGAACGCCTACGATCGCGATCTGCGCGCCCAACTGGCGGCGGTGGCCGAAAGCGCGGGCATCCCGCTGGCGGAAGGGGTGTTCGCCGCTTACACCGGGCCGAACTTCGAAACGCCGGCGGAGATCCGCATGATGCAGACCCTCGGCTGCGACGTCGTGGGCATGTCGATCGTGCCGGAAGTCCTGACGGCGCGCCACTGCGGTCTCAAGGTGCTGGTGGTGTCCGCGATGACCAACTACGCCGAAGGGCTGTCGGATACGCCTCTTTCTCACGAACAAACGCTCAGCTGCGCGGCGCTGGCGGCGGACGATTTCATGCGCCTGATCCGCGAGCTGTTCAAAACGCTGTGACACCGTAAGCAAACCGGCGGCGGGCTGCAGGGGGCCCGCCGCACCAATCATCGTTGAAAGCATAATAACAAGGTGATGGCGATGGCGATAAAAACACGATTGAAGGTGATGATTTTCCTGCAGTTCTTTATCTGGGGCGCCTGGCTGGTGACGCTGGGCTCCTATATGATCAACACGCTGCATTTCAGCGGCATGCAGGTGGGAATGGTGTACAGCGCCAAGGGGATCGCGGCGCTGATCATGCCGGGCCTGGCGGGCATCATTGCCGATCGTTGGGTGAGGGCCAACTACCTGTATGCGCTTTGCCACCTGCTCGGGGCGCTGGCGCTGTACTGTGCGGCGCAGGTTGAGCAACCGATGCTGATGTTCTGGGTAATGCTGTTCAACGCCATGGTCTATATGCCGACCATCGCGCTCTCCAACGCCATTTCCTATTTTTGCCTGGAGAAGCACGGCTTTGACACGGTAAAGGACTTTCCGCCGGTGCGGGTGTACGGCACCGTGGGATTCATTCTGGCAATGTGGCTGGTCGGTTTCAGCCAAATCGAGCTCAGTAATCTGCAGCTGTATCTGGCTTCTGCGGCGTCGCTGCTGCTGTCCGCCTATTCGCTGACGCTGCCGCGCTGCCCGACCAACCGCGCGGCCGAGTCGAAGCGCTGGGTGAGCGTGCTGGGGCTGGATGCGCTGGTGCTGTTTCGCCAGCGGCGCATGGCGCTGTTTTTCCTGTTCGCCATGTTGCTCGGCGCGGCGCTGCAGATAACCAACACCTTCGGCAACCCGTTCCTGCACGATCTGTCGCTCAATCCGCTATATCAGGACAGCCTCAGCGTCCGGTATCCGGCGGTGCTGCTGTCGCTGTCGCAGATCTCTGAAGTGTTCTTTATCCTCACCATTCCCTTTTTCCTGCGCCGTTACGGCATCAAGCAGGTGATGCTGATCAGTATGGCGGCCTGGACGCTGCGTTTCCTGTTCTTGGCCTACGGCACGCCGGTCGGTTTTGGTTTCGTGCTGCTGCTGTTGTCGATGATCGTTTACGGTTGCGCGTTCGACTTCTTTAATATTTCCGGCGCCATTTTCGTCGAGAAGGAGGCCGATCACCGCATCCGCGCCAGCGCGCAGGGGCTATTCATGACCATGGTCAACGGTCTGGGCGCCTATGTGGGGGCGCTCGCCAGCGGCGAAGTGGTGGATTTCTTCAGCCATGACGGCGTGAAAGACTGGCAGAGCATCTGGCTGGTGTTTGCGCTGTATACGCTGGTGCTGGGGATTGTGTTCGCGTTGAGCTTCAACTATCGCCACTCGCCGCAGGAGAGTGCGGCGGCGGCGCAGTAAGGCTTAGGGCGCTGGATGGTGGCGCCCTGAAACGTCAGGCCTGCGGGAAGCGTTGTTGCAGTTGATGCCGGTCCGGCGGATTGGCGGCGCCGAGGCTGGCCGCCACGCAGGCGGCGACCCGGTTGGCCAGATCGACCGCCCGCGGCAGCGGCCAGCCGGCGGACAGCCCCGCCAGCAAACCGGCGCAGTGGGCATCGCCCGCGCCGATGGTATCGATGACGTCCACCGGATAGGCGGGAACGTGCAGCGGCGGCGTGCGGCCGTCGCAGATCCAGGCGCCGTCGCGATCCAGGCGGCAGATCAGCGTCAGGTTACGGGCGGCGGCATAGCGCTGCGCGGCATCCACGGCGTCGCCGGCGCCGCACAGCGCGGCCACTTCGTCGCGGTTGAGCGTCAGCAGGGTGTGGCTGTCGCTGAGCATGGCGAAGAAATCTTCGCTGAGCTGGGCGATGCGCGGGCCGGGATCGATCAGACGCGGTTGGTCGAACGGCATGCGCGTCAGCCACTCGCGCAGCGCTTCGCCGTTTTCGCCCGCCAGCTCGTAGCCGCTGGCGTAGATCAGGGTGTGTTCCGTCAGCGGCAGCGTGGCCAGCTGCGCTTTATTCCATTGGCTTTCGCAACCGGAAACCGTGATGAAGGTGCGTTCGCCGTTCGGCTCCACCAGCGCCAGGCACCAGCCATTGTCCATCTGGCCGTGGCGCAACAGCACCTCCAGCCCCAGTTCGCCCATGGCGGCTTCGATCGCCGCGCCCCATTCGCCGTTGCCGACCGGCATACCGTTGATCACCGGCACTTCAAGGCGCGTCAGCGCGCGCGCCACGTTGAACGCGCAACCGCCGATTTGCCGCGCCTGCGGCTGGGCTTCGATATCTTCGCCGCTGGTCGGCAGGCGCGGCAGCGTCATCACCAGATCGCCGACCGCGCCCCCTATCACCAGGACAGGCGTTACAGCTTCCCACTCATTCATTGATGTTCTCTGCGTTGGGTCAGGTACAGACCGTAAGCGATCAGACTAACCGCAAACGACACAAACAGCCCCAGGCTGGAGTCGGCAAACAAGCCTTTAGCCAGCGGGCCGTCGATAAAACCGGTTTTGGTGACCAGCAGGCCGCACAGGGCGCCGAGGAACCAGCAGAACAGCGGGGCTTTGCGCACGCCGCGGTTCTGGCCATGCAGGCCGTACAAAGCGTTGCCATCATACCCGTGGCGGCGGCGCAGGCACAGGTAATCGAGCAGGAAAATCGCCTCCCAGGCTGCCAGGAACACCCCGCAGAACACCAGGAAGGAGATGAACGGCCCCATAAAATCGCCGGAGATGAACAGCACATACAGGGCGATACCCAGCACTACCACGGCGTCGATCGATACCGCCAACCACTGTTTGACCTGCACGCCGATGGTCAGCAGGTTAAGGCTGGCGGAATACAGGCTGAGCACCGCGATGGTGACGATGCCGGCGGTGGCGGCCAGCAGATAAGGGATCGCCATCCAGGCGGGCAGCACTGAGCCTATCAGCGCGATGGGATTGGCGGCGTTGGCCAGATCGGGCAGCTGCACGGAAAGCAGAATGCCGGCCAGCATCAGCAGCATCAGCGGCAAACAGGCGCCGCCCATCACCGCGGCGAAAATGCTTTTGCTCGACGAATTCGGGCTTTGATAGCGGCTGTAATCGGCGCCGGCGATCGCCCAACTGATGCCGGTACCGGCGGCGATCACCGAGACCGCCGGCAGGAAGCCGGTCAGCCAGCTGCCGGAAGGCAGCGCCAGCACCTGGCTCCACTCGGTGTTGAACAGGATATAAAGCACCACGATCAGCGTCATGGTGCCGAAGATGCGGCTGAACCAGCTTTGCATCCAGACTACGGTATTCTGCCCCAGCAGGCTGACGACGATAGTGAGCCCGGCGAACAGCAACAGGCTGAGCGCGGTCAGCAGATGGCTGGCCCCCAGCCCGAAGGCCTCGAACAGCGCCGCCAGCGTCAGGGTGCCGGTGATCACGTTGACCGCTTCCCAGCCCATCAGATTGATCCAACTGAACAGGGTAGGCGCCACGTTGCCCTTCAGCCCGAAAATCACTCGCGACAGCGTCAGCGTAGAGGTGCGCCCGCGCTTGCCGGCGAAGCTGGTGAGGCCAACCAGCACGAAGCTGGCGACGCCGAACAAGGCGGCGAGCACCGATTGCAGGAAGGATAAGCCGAAGCCGACGATGATGGCGCCATACACCACGCCGAGAATGCCGATATTGGCTGCAGACCAGATCCAAAACAGCTCGATGGGCCGCCCGGTCTGTTCCGCATCCGGCACCCGGTCGATACCGGTGCTCTCTACCTTCCATGCTTCATTGCGATTGATATCGGTCATAGCAATTGATCCCTGTTGCGCAGGGCCTTGAGGGCCGCCGCAGTTAACTGAAAAGCGATTTTGTTGGCGCTGCGGCCGCCGCCTCGGATGAGGCTTGCCGACCGCACGGCGCCAATGAGTGTAGACAAAGAGTGGGTCTGCAGCGGAGTTTGGAAGAGAGAGAACGTTTTTATTTGCAGGCATCAGTCCGTTTCACCCGGCGCAAGGGGGATCGCGCGAGGGGATGATGAGCCGTGAGCAAGCTATCCATTAGCACCGTTGCTTATTATTTGTCATTTGTAGTGGCGTCTTGGGCAACGTGACCCATCGGGTACGGCGAGAAGCGGGCAATTCATCCCAAAGGGTCGCCCATCCGCTTCAGCGAACGGGATGCGGACAGCGTATGCCCGCTGCCTGACCATCAGGTGCGTCCTGTCTGGTCGGCAGCGGATTTTTAGTTGTTTTAAAGGTGGATCCCTGGTGTTGGTGCCATTGATGTTTCAACATCAATAAGCACAGATTACGCGCGATCTAGATCCAATGAAAGTCCATTGAATAAAAATTGTGATGTCCCTCTGAAAACATTAGCAATATTTTAGTTATGGTGAGAGGCTTTATCGCCGGATCGGCGATAGGAGAAAGCGAAGTTTGGGCATAGGGCGGAACAAGAGGGCGGGCGAATGACGGATTTTATGGCCTGGCTGCGTGAACATCTGGCGCAGGGGGCGGCGGCGCCGCGCTATATTCAGCTGGCGACGGCGATAGAAACCGCGATCAGGCAGCAGGTGCTGGCGGCGGAGGCATTTCTGCCGCCGGAGCGGCAGATGGCGGAAGGCCTGGGGCTGTCGCGCGTCACCGTCAGCAAGGCGATGAAACTGCTGGAGGAGAAGGGGCTGATTTCGCGGCAGCAGGGCGTTGGCACCCGCGTGGCGATGCGTATCGGCTATTCCCTCGATAAGGACAGCGGTTTTACCGCTCAGGCGCTGCGTCACGGCAGCAGCGTCAGCAACCGATGGCTGCTGCGCGCACGGGTCGGCGCGCCGGCCAAGGCCGCGGCGGCGCTGGGGATCGCGGAAGGGGATGAGGTGGTCAAACTGCGGCGTTTACGCTTGCTGAACGGCAGCCCGGTCTCGCTGGAAACCACCTATATTCCGCTGCGCTTCCTGCCTGAACCGGCGCAGCTGGAGCATTCGCTGTATGCGTTATGGCAATCGCGCGGCATCGTGCCTGAAGATAAACACTTTTTGTTGAAGGCGGTGTCCTGCAGCGGCGAGGTCGCCGAGCTGCTCAACGTACCGTGCGGCGCGCCGTTGTTGCACATCATCCAAACCAGCCGCAACGCCCGGGGCGAGGCGCTGGAGTTCAGCGATATCTTGTGCCGCAGCGACGTTTATGAATTCGAGGTGAATGGTTAGCGAAATAACCATGCTCTTTTTGCCACTAGTGCGTATAATCGCCGCCCGGCGATTAATTAACCTGTAAAAAGAGCAGCAGAATGAGCACCACCAGCCTGATCCAACCCGATCGTGAACTGTTTTCTTATAAGCCTTATTGGGCGGAATGTTATGGCACCGCGCCGTTTTTACCGATGTCGCGAGCAGAGATGGATCAACTGGGTTGGGACAGCTGCGACGTGATCATCATCAGCGGCGACGCCTATGTCGATCACCCGAGCTTCGGCATGGCGATCATCGGCCGCATGCTGGAAGCGCAGGGCTTCCGCGTCGGCATCATCGCGCAGCCGGATTGGAGCAACAAAGAAGACTTCATGCGGTTGGGGAAACCGAATCTGTTCTTCGGCATCACCGCCGGCAACATGGATTCGATGATCAACCGCTATACCGCCGATCGCAAACTGCGCCACGACGACGCCTACACCGCCGGCAACGTCGGCGGCAAACGCCCGGATCGCGCCACCCTGGTCTACAGCCAGCGCTGCAAAGAAGCCTATAAAGACGTGCCGATCGTGCTGGGCGGCATTGAAGCCAGCCTGCGTCGCATCGCCCACTACGACTATTGGTCGGATACCGTGCGCCGCTCGGTGCTGGTGGACTCCAAAGCCGACATGCTGATCTACGGCAACGGCGAACGCCCGCTGGTGGAAGTGGCGCACCGTCTGGCCGCCGGCGAGAAGATCGGCGATATCCACGATATTCGCAATACCGCGGTGATGCGTAAAGAAGCGCTGCCGGGCTGGAGCGGCGTGGATTCCACCCGCCTCGACAAGCCGGGCCGCATCGAACCTATCCCGAACCCGTACGGCGAGGATCTGCCGTGCGCCGACGGCGCCAAACCGAAGGAGCCGGAAGCCAAGCCTGTCACGGTGCGCGCCGCCAAGCCGAAGCCGTGGGAGAAGACCTACGTGCTGCTGCCGTCCTTCGAGAAAGTCAAGGGCGACAAGGTGCTGTATGCGCACACCTCGCGCATTTTGCACCATGAAACCAACCCCGGCTGCGCCCGCGCGCTGATGCAAAAACACGGCGATCGCTACGTGTGGATCAACCCGCCGGCGATCCCGCTGACCACGCCGGAGATGGACAGCGTCTTCGCCCTGCCTTACCAGCGCGTGCCGCACCCGTCCTACGGTCAGGAGCGCATTCCTGCCTACGACATGATCCGCTTCTCGGTGAACATCATGCGCGGTTGCTACGGCGGCTGTTCGTTCTGTTCGATCACCGAGCACGAAGGGCGCATCATCCAGAGCCGTTCGGAAGATTCGATCGTTCGCGAAATCGAAGAGATCCGCGACAAAGTGCCGGGCTTTACCGGCGTGATCTCCGATCTGGGCGGCCCGACCGCCAACATGTATATGCTGCGCTGCACCAACCCGCGCGCCGAGCAGACCTGCCGCCGCGCCTCGTGCGTGTATCCGGAGATCTGCACTTATATGGATACCAACCACGAGCCGACCATCAAGCTTTACCGCCGCGCGCGTTCGCTGGAGGGCATCAAGAAGATCCTGATCGCCTCCGGGGTACGTTACGATCTGGCGGTGGAAGATCCGCGCTATATCAAGGAACTGGCGACCCACCACGTCGGCGGCTACCTGAAGATCGCGCCGGAGCACACCGAAGAAGGCCCGCTGTCGAAAATGATGAAACCGGGCATGGGCAGCTACGATCGCTTCAAACAGCTGTTTGATCACTATTCGAAGCAGGCGGGCAAAGAGCAGTACCTGATCCCGTACTTCATCTCTTCGCACCCGGGCACCCGCGATGAAGACATGGTGAACCTGGCGCTGTGGCTGAAGAAGAACCGTTTCCGCCTCGATCAGGTGCAGAACTTCTATCCTTCGCCGATGGCCAACTCCACCACCATGTATTACAGCGGCAAAAACCCGCTGAGCAAGGTGGGGTACAAGAGTGAAGACGTGGTGGTGCCGCGCGGCGAGCGCCAGCGTCGCCTGCATAAGGCGCTGCTGCGTTACCACGATCCGGCCAACTGGGCGCTGATCCGCACCGCGCTGGAAGAGATGGGGCTGAAGCACCTGATCGGCAGCCGCCGCGAGTGTCTGGTGCCGGCGCCGAGCATCGACGAGCAGCGCGAAGCGAAACGGCTGCAGCGCCACACCCGACCGGCGTTGACCAAGCATACCGACATCAATCGGCAGCGCACGCCGTCCAACCGGCCGCCGCGCAAACCGATTCGCAAGGCCAAGCCGTAACGACGAGGCCCGCGCGCAAACAAAAAGGAGAACCCTCGGGTTCTCCTTTTACTTTGGCTAATTACAACCGTTCGTAAGCGGCTTCCACTTTCATCAAATGGCGCGGCGCCTGCGGGGCGGGATGGTATTTGCGCACGTGCCAGTTAAAGGCTTCCGGCGACAGGTTGTTAATCATCGCGATCGCCTGCTGGCGGTTGCTGGAGAAGGTGCGCAGCAGGGCCCCGGTGCCGTTGACGTAGGCGATGATGGTGGCGTAGCGCAGCGTGACGGGATTGGCGATCCCTTTAAGCTGTTGTTTTTGCAAGGTGGCCAGATAGGCGGCGCCGAGATCGATATTGGTGTCGGGATCCCGCAGGTCATCGTCGTCCGGACAGCCGCGTTTGCCTTTGTAGCGGTAGGCGTCGCAGCCGGCGGTATCGGCTTTCAGCTGCATCAGACCGATCGCATTGGATCTGCTCACTGCGGAAGGGTTGAAGCCGGACTCCACCTGGATCATGGCGGTGATCAGCTTGGCGTCCACGCCGTATTCGCTGGCGGCGTCTTGAATGGCGCTATCGAAGGCGTGGCGATCGTAGCTGACGCGCTGTTTCTTGCCGGCGCAACCCGCCAGCACCAGCATGATGCAAAGCATGCCCAGCCGTGACCCGTGTGAGAAAGAGAATTTCATGGTGCTCCGTGCTTGTCTGTTTTTTTAACGGCGTTAACCGGTGGCCGGAGCCTCCGGCGTCGTCATCATAACGTCAGGCGGCGCAAAGGAGCAATGTGCAGGAAGGAAAAGCCCCCTCCGGCGGGAGAGGGCTTGAGGGGGGTTACAGGGTATCCGGATCCGGCCCCAGGCGGTTGCCGACGTCCAGCTTGGCGATCTCGCCCAGTTCGTCCTTATCGAGTTTGAAATCAAACACCTCGAAGTTTTCGCGGATGCGCGACGGCGTGACCGATTTCGGGATCACGATAAGGCCGCTGTCCAGGTGCCAGCGCACCACGATCTGCGCCGGAGTCTTCTCGTATTTCTCGGCCAGCACCTTGATCAGCGGCTGGTCGAATACCCCTTCACCGCCCTGCGCCAGCGGGCTCCAGGATTCGGTGGCGATATGGTGCGTGGCGTTCCAGGCGCGCAGCTGGCGCTGTTGCAGCAACGGGTGCAGCTCGATCTGGTTGACGACCGGCGCCACGTTGGTTTCATCCAACAGACGCTGCAGGTGCGGCGTATGGAAGTTGCACACGCCGATGCTTTTCACCAGGCCTTGTTCGCGCAGTTTGATCAGCTCGCGCCAGGCGGAGACGTATTGATCCTGCTGCGGGCGCGGCCAGTGGATCAGATACAGATCCACGTAGTCCAGCTTGAGCTTTTCCAGACTGGTTTCCAGCGCCGCCAGCGGATCGCCCTGATCGTCGTTCCACAGCTTGGTGGTGATGAACAGGTCGCTGCGCGGCAGCGCGCTGGACTGCAGCGCGGCGCCGACGCCTTCCTCGTTCTTGTAGATCGCGGCGGTGTCGATGGAGCGGTAACCGATCTCCAGCGCTTTGCTGACCGCGCGGGTGGTCTCTTCAATACTCGCCTGCCAAACGCCGAGACCCAACTGCGGCATCAGATTACCATCGTGGAGTTTGATGATGGGTTGTTGCGTTGTCATGCGCATCTCCTTGTGTACGGATTGCGGCGCCTGCGGCACCGAAACGGCTATAGATAAATTCTAGTTGGCAAAATGGGCGGTTGCCGGGTTTGCCAGCCTAATTTCAGCGGTGGCGGGAGGGCGATTTTCTCCCCGCTCTCCCTGCGAATGAGCGGTAAGACGAAGGGTGCGAAACGAGCGGCGGCGCGCTGAGGCGCCCGACTGCGCCCGGCGATCGGCCGAGCGCAGAATGCGGCGAAAAATGGCTGGCGAAGACTAAAGCCTAGCAAAAAATCGCCGTTTTGCGATTAACGCGCCGCTTCATAAATGCGGCGGCTGACGTCCAGGGTGATGTCCTGATGCTCGCCCAGGGCGGTCATGCCGTGCTGCTGCAGCTTGTCGAGCAGCGCGGGAATGCTGCTGCCGTCGAGCTGATAATCCGCCATGCGGGTCGGCACGCCCATCTGCTCGAAGAAGGCGCGGGTGGCGGCGATCGCGTCGTCGATGCGGCTGTCTTCGCTGCCTTCGCGCAGGCCCCAGACGCGTTCAGCGTACTGCAGCAGCTTTTCGCGTTTCTGCGCTTTCTTCTCGTGCAGCAGCGCCGGCAGCACGATGGCCAGCGTTTGCGCGTGGTCGAGGTCGTGCATGGCGGTCAGCTCATGACCCAGCATGTGGGTCGCCCAGTCCTGCGGCACGCCGGCGCCGATCAGGCCGTTCAGCGCCATGGTGGCGCTCCACATCACGTTGGCGCGCACCGCATAGTTCTCCGGCTCGGCCAGCGCGCGCGGGCCGTCTTCCAGCAGGGTCAACAGCAGGCCTTCGGCGAAGCGATCCTGCACCTTGGCGTCGACCGGGTAGGTCAGATACTGTTCCAGGGTGTGTACGAAGGCGTCGACCACGCCGTTGGCTACCTGGCGCGGCGGCAGCGAGTAGGTCACCACCGGATCCAGCACGGCGAAGCGCGGCTGCACCAGCGGTGAGAAGAAGTGCTGCTTGTCGCCGCTGCTCTTCCGGGTGATCACCGCGCCGCTGTTGGATTCTGAACCGGTGGCCGGCAGCGTCAGCACGCAGCCCATCGGCACCGCGTCAGTGATGTGGCTGCCGACGGTCTGCAGAATATGCCAGGCATCGCTGTCGGCCGTATAACGAGCCGCGGCGGCGATGAACTTGGTGCCGTCAACCACCGAACCGCCGCCGACCGCCAGCAGGAAATCGATGTTTTCCGTTTTCACCACCTCGACCGCTTTTATCAGGGTTTCGTAGGTCGGGTTAGGTTCGATGCCGGAGAATTCCCGTACGTCGCGGCCGGCCAGCGCGCTATACACCTGGTCGAGCACGCCGTTTTTCTTCACGCTGCCGCCACCGTAGGTGATCAGAATGCGCGCGTCCGCCGGGATCTGGCCGGCCACTTCGGCGATTTGCTGCTTGCCGAACAGGATTTTGGTTGGGGTATGCAGAATGAAGTTTTGCATGGTTGATTTCTCTCTTTCTGTCAGGCGGGCGCCAAAGCGGCGCAAAGGTTTCTGGCCCGTATTGTCAGCAACCTGGCGGTAACGCACAATGCACATTCCTGTTTGGTTCTTGCCTATTTCTACAGCTGACTGTAGAAATGGAGAGTTTTAAATTATGATTTATGCCGAATCGTTCTGACTGTAAGAGGGTGTTTCCGTGATTGAAATCGATGCGCTGCGCAGCCGCATGGCGCGCCAGGCGATGGCTATCGCCACCGACAACGGCTATACGCCGTCACCGGTGCCGCGGGTGAAGATCCTGTATGTCGATCGCCACTGCCCGCGCCAGCCGGTGATGTACGAACCGGGGATCGTCATCATCTTTCAGGGGCACAAGGTCGGCTATTGCGGCAACAAGGTGTTTCAGTACGATCCGCGCAACTACCTGCTGATGACGGTGCCGCTGCCGTTCGAGTGCGAAACCTTCGCCAGCCCGGAGCTGCCGCTGGTTGGGTTGGCGGTCAATATCGATACCCAAATGCTGCAGGACTTGCTGATCGACATCGGCGACGACGACTACCTGATGCAGCCGCGCGCGGAGAGCAACGGCGTAAACCTGGCCGAGCTGACGGAAGAGCTGTTGTGCGCCACCGAACGTCTGCTGGACGTGATGGCCAAGCCGCTCGACGCTCGGGTGTTGGGGCCGCAGATCGTGCGCGAGATCCTCTACTACGTGCTGCGCGGCGCCTGCGGCGCGTCGCTGCAGGAGCTGGTCAACCGTCATACCCATTTCAGTCAGATCGCCAAGGCGCTGCGGCGCATAGAAAATCAGTATGCCGAGAGCCTCAACGTCGAGCAGTTGGCCGGCGAGGTCAACATGAGCGTGTCGGCGTTTCACCATAACTTCAAGGCGGTGACCAACACCTCGCCGCTGCAGTACGTGAAGTCGTACCGGCTGCACAAGGCGCGTTTGCTGATGGTGCATGACGGCCTGAAGGCCAGTACCGCGGCGATCCGCGTCGGCTACGAGAGCGCGTCGCAGTTCAGCCGTGAATTCAAACGCCTGTTTGGCGTCACGCCGGGGGATGAAGTCGCCCGGCTGCGCGACGCCAATCCGCTGATGCTGGAGGGGTGAGCCGCCGCCGGGCGGCGGGCTATGGGGTCAGCACGATCTTGCCGAACGGGCCGCGATCGAGGTGATCCAACGCCTGCGGCAGTTGATCGAGCCGGTATACCTGGTCGATCACCGGCTGCAGGTTGACGGCGTCCACGGCGCGCACCAGATCTTCCAGCGCGCGGCGGTGGCCGACGCCGATGCCCTGGATCGCCGCCGATTTCAGCAGCAGCAGGCCGGCGGGGGCGGTGATCTCGGCGCCCGCCAGCACGCCGATCACTGAGATGCGGCCGCCCACCGCCACGGCGCGCACCGAGTTGCCCAAATTCGGGCCGCCGACGGTATCGATCACATGGTCGATGCCGCGATCCTGCGTCAGCGCATAAATCGCCTCCACCCAATCGCCGTCCAGCCGGTTGATGCCATGATTGGCGCCCAATGCCAGGGCTCGCGCCAGCTTTTCATCGCTGCCGGAGGTGACATAGACCTCCGCGCCGTGGGCTTTGGCGATCTGCAGCGCGAACAGCGCCACGCCGCCGGTGCCTTGCACCAGTACCGTCTCGCCGGCATGCAGTTTGCCCTGTTCCACCAGCGCGAACCAGGCGGTCAGCCCGGCGCAAGGCAGGGTGCTGGCCTGCACGTCGTCCAGCGACGCCGGCGCCGCCACCAGCCACTCTTCATGCAAAATCACGTATTCCGCCAGCACGCCCTGATAGAAGCCGCCAAGGGTGTGGTAAGGCACCTGGCGCGCATCGCCGTACGGTTTTTGCCGGCCGTCGATCCAGCCGGGGCTGAAGGTAGAAATGACTCGGGCGCCAGGTTGGAAACGGCTGACGCCGGGCCCGACGGCGTCGACCTCGCCGGCCATGTCCGAGGCGGGGGTGAACGACTGCGGCAGCGTCAGCCCCATGCCGCTTTCAATCATCATTTTGTCGCGGTAGTTGAGCGCTACCGCCTTCACTTTCACTCTGATCTCGCGCGGCCCCGGCTGCGGGATCGCGTCGGTGGTCAGCTGCAGGTGTTCACGCCCGAGGGCGTCCATCGTCCAGCGTTGCATCGTGTCGGTCATGATGTTCTCCAAAGTCAGCGATTAACGACCTGTCGATAATATCGTTGATGAAGGTTCGCCAGTGGCGATAAGATTTCCGCAGATTGTTTCTTTTAGAGCGACAAACCATGAGCGATCGATTGAGCGGCATTTCGGTATTCGTCACCGCCGTGGAGGCGGGCAGTTTTGCGTTGGCGGCCAGTCGGCTGCACCTGTCGCGCTCGGCGGTGGGGAAAACGATCGCCCGGCTGGAACAGCGGCTGGGCGTGCGGCTGTTTCATCGCACCACCCGCAGCCAGAGCCTGACCGACGATGGCGCGTTGTTCTATGAGCGTTGCCTGCGGGCGCTGGAGGAGATCCGCGGCGCGGAAACGCTGCTGGAGTCGGGCAAGCGGCAGGTCAGTGGCCGGCTGCGGGTATCGATGCCGGTGTTGTTTGGCCGCATGTGCATCGCGCCGCTGCTGACCGAGCTGACGCGTGAGCATCCCGGCCTGGAGCTGGAGCTGTCGTTCAGCGATCGGGTGGTGGATCTGATTGAGGACGGCTTCGATATGGCGATCCGCAACGGCACGCTGGCCAACAGCAATGGGCTGGTGGCGCGGCGCATCGGCGATCACCGCATGACGCTGTGCGCCTCGCCGGCCTATCTGCAGCGGTGCGGCGAACCGCACAGCATTGAGCAACTGGCTCAGCACGAGGCGGTGACCTATATGCGCGCCGGCGCGCGGCGCAGCTGGCGGGTGCTGGACGAGAACGGCGAGCCGCAGGAAGTGATGCCGAATAACCGATTGCAGATGGACGATTTGCAGGCGATTGCGGATGCGGCGACGGCCGGGTTCGGCATCGCCTGGCTGCCGTGTTGGCTGGTGCGTGAGCAGCTGTTGAGCGGGGCGCTGGTGCGCCTGCTGCGCGATCGGCCCGGCGCCGCCTTTGAAGCGCATGCGGTGTGGCCGCACACGCCTCACCTGCCGCTGAAGGTGCGGCTGGCGGTGGATACGCTGGTGAGCAAGTTGCCGCCTCGCCTGGCGTTGGTCGAGAAAGCGCTGTAGCGCGCCGGGATCAGGAAGAGGAAGCGCGTTTTTTACGCCAGACCACCAGCATGGCGCCGAGCAGGCCGACGAACAGCAGCAGCAGCGGCAGCAGCATCAGGCCGGTCATCACCTGGCTTTCGTGGCGTTTCACCAGCGGAATTTGGCTGAAAGCGTAGCCGAGGCCGACCAGCGCGCAGACCCAGATCGCTGCGCTCAGCCAGTTGAAAACCTGGAAGCGCGAGCTGTTGAGCCCGGAAATGCCGGCCATGGTCGGCAGCAGCGTGCGCACGAAGCCGAGGAAGCGGCCGATCAGCAGCGCCGTCAGCCCGTGGCGGTTGAACAGGTTATGCGCGCGCTGATGGTATTGCGCCGGCAGTTGCAGCAGCCAGCCTTTCACCAGGCTGGTGTGGCCCAGCCAGCGGCCCTGGATATAGCTCAGCCAGCAGCCGAGGCCGGCGGCGGCGGTCAGAATCAACAGGGTGGGGGCAAAGCCCATCACGCCTTTGGCGATCAGCGCGCCCGACAGCAACAGCAGGCTATCACCGGGGAGGAAGGAGGCGGGCAGCAGTCCGTTTTCCAAAAACAAGGTGGTGAAAAGTACGGCGTAAACCACCCAAATCACGCTGGGATCGGCGAGGGCGATGAAGTCCTGCTGCCAAAGCGCATGAATAATCTCTCGTAATACATCCATTTTATGTCCTGTTGCATGCCGGTTGCGCCCGGGGTCACGTTCTCCAGGATGCGGCGGTTACCGTATCTGACAGTTACCCGGTTAGTGTACCGCTAATAGCTTAAGCCGACATTAAACGAGACGAAGAAAATTACCGGAATCCGCCTTAGCGCACGCCGTTGAGGCGATCGAAGCCGGCCGCCAGATCGGCGATCAGGTCTTCGACGTTCTCCAGACCGATATGCAACCGCACCAGCGTGCCGGAAAAATCGACGCCGCCCGCCGGGCGGATCGCTTCCAGCTCTTCCGGCTGATTGGCTAGGATCAGCGACTCGAAGCCGCCCCAGGAGTAGGCCATGCTGAAGTGGCTGAAGTTGTCCAGGTAAGCGGCCAGCTGCGCCTCATCCAGCCGCTCTTTCAGCACGAAAGAGAACAGCCCGTTGCAGCCGCTGAAGTCGCGGCGGTAGAACGCGTGGCCCTTGCAGCTGGGCAGGGCCGGGTGATTGACCGTCGCCACCTCCGGCCGTTCGGCCAGCCAGTTGGCGACCTCAATGCTGCTGCGTTCGTGCTGCTTGAGCCGCACGCTCAGGGTGCGCAGGCCGCGGCTCGCCATGTAGGCGGTGTCGGCATCCACCATCTGCCCCATCAGATAGGAGTACTCGCGCAGTTGCTCCCAACAGCGCGCGTTGGCGACGGCGGTGCCGAGCATGTAATCGGAATGGCCGATCAGGTATTTGGTGCCGGCCTGAATGGAAATGTCGATGTCGAAATCCAGCGCCTTGAACAGCACGCCCGCCGCCCAGGTGTTGTCTATCATGATCACCACGTCCGGCGCCACGGCGCGAATGGCCTGCACCATCCCCGGGATATCCTGCACTTCCAGGGTGATGGAGCCGGGGGACTCAAGGAACACCACGCGGGTATTGGGTTGGATAAGCGTGGCGATGTCGGCGCCGATCAGCGGATCGAAATAGGTGGTGCTGACGTTCATGCGGCCGAGGATGTGGGTGCAGAAGTCCTGGGTCGGTTCATACGCTGAGCCGGTGACCAGCAGGTGATCGCCGGCGCCGACGAACGACAGGATCGCATTGGCCACCGCAGCCGCGCCGCAGGGGTACAGCACGCAGCCGGCGCCGCCCTCCAGCTCCACCATCGCATCCTGAAGCGCGAAGTGGGTCAGCGTGCCGCGTCGGCCATAAAACAGCTCGCCGTGGGCGCGTTGCGCGGTGGCCTGTTTTTTGGCGGCGACGGAGTCGAAGACCAGGGAAGAGGCGCGTTGAGTCACGGGGTTGACGGAGCCCTGGGTGTAGCGTTTGCCGCGGCCGGCGCCGATCAGCGTGGTTTCGATGTGTTTTGACGTCATGGTACCTGGCTCACCTCTGGTTGCTCTGCACTGCCCGTTTGCGATAGCCCTTACGTTAGCATGAGTTATTATAGCCATCCAGACGTTTTAACTTCTGGATATAGAAACGGCTATAATTGGCTGCCGCCCGCGCATTTTTCGCGTCATCCTTCTGCCGAGCGGCCAGAGAGAAGCCCATTCATCGGTCGAGACGCCGTTCGGCAGCGTGGCGTTGTTGCGCCGTTGTGGGAGAAAAGTAACGAAATCGCCCTATAAAAGGGGCTTTTAGCGGTGAACGGGCGTGGATTGGCGTTTGGTTGCGGAGGTGTCTAAAATTTTCTCGTTTATTTGGTAAATAATAATGAGAACTACTATCAATCCCCGGTTGGTTTGATATGATCGCACGCTGAATTATTCCTTAATTTTGATCGGTAATGGGTGGAGGCACAGCGTGAAAACGGCTGGCAAGAATTTAAATCAAGGATCGTTCGGCCAGGGCCGGGCGCAGTGGGGCAAGGCCTTTGGCCGCAGCCTGATGGCTTCAATGGTGCTGGTCGTAGGGTTGGCCGGCAGCGCGCAGGCTGCGCCGGCGACCCATCCGGCCGTTGCCGAAAGCGTTGCGCCGGCCACCACGCCTGCGCCTGCAGCCGCCGCGCCGGAAAGCATCACGCCGGTGAACCCGGCGCCCACGATCCAGCCACCGGAAACCCGCGGTATGGACTTGTCCATTTGGGGCATGTACCAGCACGCCGACGCGGTGGTGAAAGCGGTGATGATCGGCCTGGTGCTGGCGTCTATCGTGACCTGGACCATTCTGTTCGCCAAAGGCAGCGAACTGCTGCGCGCCAAGCGCCGTCTGCGCCGCGAGCAGTCGGCGTTGGCCGACGCGCGCTCGTTGGATGAAGCTTCCGAGCTGGCGCAAAATTTCTCCCCGGAGAGCGTCAGTGCGGTGCTGCTGAACGATGCGCAAAACGAGCTGGAGCTGTCCGCCGAGTCTGACGATAACAACGGCATCAAAGAGCGCACCGGTTTCCGCCTCGAGCGCCGCGTGGCGGCCTACAGCCGCAACATGGGCCGCGGCAACGGCTTTCTGGCCACCATCGGCGCCATCTCGCCGTTCGTCGGCCTGTTCGGTACCGTATGGGGCATCATGAACAGCTTCATCGGCATCGCCCATTCGCAGACCACCAACCTGGCGGTTGTGGCGCCGGGCATCGCCGAGGCGCTGCTGGCGACCGCAATGGGCCTGGTGGCGGCGATCCCGGCGGTGGTGATCTACAACATCTTCGCCCGCGTCATCAGCGGCCATCGCGCCCAGGTGGGCGACGTGGCGGCACAGGTCTTGCTGCTGCAGGGCCGCGATCTGGATCTGGCCGCAACGGCGGAAGCCAAGCGCTCACAGCACGCACATCAACTGCGGGCGGGGTGAGTCATGGCGATGCGCTTAAATGAAGATCTGGACGACAGCGGCGAACTGCATGAAATCAACGTGACGCCGTTTATCGACGTCATGTTGGTGCTGTTGATCATCTTTATGGTGGCCGCGCCGCTGGCAACGGTAGATATCCGCGTCGATCTGCCGGCTTCTTCCGCCAAGCCGCAGCCGCGGCCGGAAAAACCGGTCTTCCTGTCGGTGAAGGCCGACAAGCAGCTCTACGTCGGCGATCAGCCGGTGAATGCCGATCAGCTGACCTCGGTGCTGGATCAACGCACTCAGGCGAACAAAGAAACCACCATCTTCTTCCAGGCGGACAAGAGCGTGGACTATGAAACGCTGATGAGCGTGATGGACACCCTGCGTAAAGCCGGTTACCTGAAAGTGGGGCTGGTGGGCATGGAAGGCGCCGCCAAGTAGCGGCAGCAAAACGATAAAGGGCGCTCAGGCGCCCTTTTTTTACGGCTAAAGAGATGTCACGCCTTTGCCAATAAATCCCTGGAACCGGCATGGCGCCAGTGGATGCGGCCCGGCAGATACAGCGCGTTCTGTTCCAGCGGCCGCTCGTCGATAAGCGCGGTGACGTTGTCGAAGCTATGTTGCGCCAGTGCCAGGCAGTCTTGCGCGACCGTGTCTATCTTCAGCGTCATGCAGTCGAACAGGTAGTGATCGTCGAAGCTGCACAGGTGAATGTCGCTCTCCATCAGCTGATGCTGAGTCAGATAACGCAATACGCCTTCCAGCAGGCCGCAGGCGGCGGTAAACAGCGCTTTGGGCGGACGCCCCAACTGTGCGCACAGCTGAGCGAACATCTCGTAACCTGAGCTGGGGTGATAGTTGCCGTTGATGATCCATTCCGGTTTGCACGTTACGCCGGCGCGCTCCAGGCCAAGCTGGAAGCCGGCCAGGCGATCGCGGGTCGGCGAAATGCGCGGCTGCCCGCCGAGAAAATAGATCTCATCCGGATGTTGGCGCGCGACCGTTTCCACCAGGTCGGCGGTCGAATTGACCGAATCGGTGATCACCAGCGGCAGTTCGGAGCCGGCGATCAGGCGATCCATCTGCACCACCGGCAGCCCGGCGTTGATCTTCTGGTATTCTGCGTCGTTCAACTGGCTGGAGGCGACGATCAAGCCGTCCACCTGCCGCTGTACCAGACTGTTCACCGCCATCATCTCCTGCGCCGGGTTTTCATCGGTGCAGGCGATCAACAGCTGCAGGCCGGCTTCGCGGCACAGCGTTTCCAGCTCGCGTGAAATCACCGCAAAGCCGTAGTTGGTCATCTCCGGCACCACCAGCCCCAGCGTGTGGCTGCGGTTGGAACGCAGGGAGCGGGCGTGGATGCTGGGCTGATAATGGTGCTCGTGCGCCAGCGCCAGAATGCGGTCGCGGGTGTCGTCGGACACCCGGTATTCCTTGCTGCGGCCGTTCAGCACCAGGCTGGCGGTCGATTTCGACACCCCGGCCAGCGTGGCGATGTCACTGATGGTAATGCGTTTATTTTTTTTCACTGACGCCATCTGAAGTCATCGGAGGATGCGTCATTCTAGCATGCATGGCGTCAGCGGCCAGTATTCCAACGCCAGCGGCGCGTTTCCGGACAGCCGCAGTTGCGGCTCAATGGCCGGGAAGTAGCGCGCGCTCATCACGGCCTCGCCGCGGTTGATGAAGATCTCCACGCTGGAACGATCGAACAGCAGCTGCAGATGCGTGACCGGGCCGCGCCAGTAACGGTGCTCCGGCTGGCCGTCGGCCAGGGAAGCACGCGTCAGCCGCAGCCTTTCGCCGTCCCAGTTCAGCGTCATGGCGTCGCCAAAGGCGGCGTTGAACGCGCCCTGTGGCGCCAACTGCAGCTCCGCGGCCCCCAGCGCGCAGGCGGGGGCGTCATCGGCTCGGCCCTGCCAGCATGTTCGTTCGCCGCGCAGCTGTTGCAGCTCGCGCGCCGGACGCTGCTGGAGGCGGCCATGCCGCAGCGACAGCTCGCGCGGGCAGGTCATGGTGTGGATCCAGCCGTAGCGGCGCGTCGGATGGGCTTCTTCATCTTGCTCGGGCACGCCCATCCAGCCGAACAGCAAGCGGCGGCCATCTTCCGCCAGCGTCGTCTGCGGCGCATAAAACTCGAAGCCGGCGTCCAGTTCGCGGAATTCGCCGTGACGGAAGGCCGCCTGGCGGTAATCCAGCTTGCCGATCAGATAACCGGCCTGATAGCGATTGAGGTAGCGTTCCGGCTGCGGCGTCAGCCCCTGCGGGCAGCAGATCAACACGTCGGCGTCGTCCAGCGAGAACAGATCCGGGCACTCCCACATGTAGCCGAATTCGCCTAAGCCGTTCAGGCCGGAACCGGCGATCTCGCCCAACGGTTGCCAGCCGCGCAGATCGGCGGAGCGCAGTAACAGCACCTTGCCGCGATCCTGCAAGTCCCGCGCGCCGAGCACCATGTACCACGCATTCTGATGACGCCACACTTTCGGATCGCGTACGTGCCCGCTGTAGCCCGCCGGCAGCGGCAGCACCGGCCCGAGTTTGCGGTACTCGTCCCGATCGCTTTCCTGAGCCAGGCACTGGTAAGCGGTGCGTGAGCCATCGGGGAATTTCACGTTGCCGGTGTAGATCAGCGTGATTTTGTCTTCCGCCACCACCGCCGAGCCGGAGTAACAGCCGTGGCTGTCGTAACAGGCGCCCGGCGCCAGGGCGATCGGCTGATGCGCCCAACGCAGCAAGTCGGTCGACTGCCAATGTCCCCAGCACTTGTTGCGATGGTCGCAGCCCAGCGGATTCCATTGATAGAACAGATGATAAACGCCGTTGTGCTGAATGAAGCCGTTGGGATCGTTCAGCAGGCCAACGCTGGGCGCCAGATGCCAGGCCGGGCGGTGCGGATCGCGCAGCGCGAGTGGCAGGCCGTTCATGACCGCCCGCATTGCCTGTTTGATTAAGCTGAGTTCCTCCATCATTGCGCGTCCGTTTTATATTTCAGCAGCAGGGAGAGGGCGAAGGCGCTGCCAAACGCGATCGCCAGGCCGATGATATAGCTGACCAGGGAACTGGCCTGCACGATCGCCATGCCGGGGATCGCCGTCAGCCCGACCGCATTCATGCCGACATGATTGGCCACCACCCAGGCGCCGCCGAGCGCGCCGCCCGCCAGCGCCGCCAGGAACGGTTTCACGAAGCGCAGGTTGATGCCGAACAGCGCCGCCTCGGTGATGCCGAGCATGGCGGAAAAGGCTGAAGGCACCGCGATGGCTTTGATTTTGGCATCGCGCGTTTTGAAATACACCGCCAGGCAGGCGCCGCCCTGAGCGATGTTGGCCATCGACCAAATCGGCAGCAGGAAGTTGACGCCGATGTTGGGGTTGCCGAGCAGCCCGGCCTCCACCGCGTGGAAGCTGTGATGGATGCCGGTGATGACAATGGCGGAATAGAGGCCGCCGAACAGCAGGCCGGCGAACCAACCGGCATGGGCGATCAGCGTGCTGAGCACGAAGGAGATGCCGTCGCCCAGCGCCCGGCCGGCGGGGCCGATAAACAGCAGGGCGACAAACCCGGAGATCACGACCGTCAGGAACGGCGTCAGGATCAAATCCAGCGCGTTGGGGATCACCTTGCGCAGGCGTTTTTCCAACAGGCTCATGAACCACACCGTCAGCAGCACCGGAAATACCGTGCCCTGATAGCCGATCATGGCGATCTCCAGACCGAAGAAGTTCATGGTATGGAACCCTCCGGCGACGCCCCAGGCGTTGGTCAGCGCCGGGTGCGTCAGAATGCCGCCGAGCGTGGCGCCCAGATAGGGGTTGCCGCCGAATTCGCGGGCGGCGGTGAAACCGATCAGAATCGGCAAGATAATGAACGCCGCCGAGCTGAACATGTTCAGCATCACGAACAGCGCGCTGTCGGCATCCGCCCAGCCATAGGTTTTCACCATGCCGAGCAGCCCCATCAGCAGGCCGGAGGCGACGATGGCCGGGATGATCGGCACGAAGATGTTCGACAGCAGGCGGGCGATGCGCTGCAGCGGGTTGAGCTTTTTCGCCGCGATATCGGCGGCTTCGGCCTTGCTGGATTCGCTGACGCCCGCCGCCTTGATGAATTCCGCATGCACCTTGTTGACCAGCCCGGTGCCGAAGATCACCTGGATCTGACCGGCGTTGCTGAAGCAGCCTTTGACGCCGTCCAGTTTGCCGATGGCCTCTTTGTCCACCTTGCTGTCGTCCACCAGCACCAGGCGCAGGCGCGTGGCGCAGTGGGCGGCGCTGGCGATGTTCTCTTTACCGCCGAGCAGCGGCAACAGCGCGTTGGCGGTTGCGGTAATGTCCATGTTGTCCCCTTGCTGAATTAAAATGCCGCCGCGCTCTGCGCGGCGGAAATACGTTCATCGATGTCAGAAGAAATACTTGAATCTGGCGCGCACGCCGTAACGCTGGTCGTTGTCGCCGTTGGCGATCTTGTTCTCGGCGTTGGCTTCCAGCAGCGAAACATAGGCGCCTAAATACACATTGAAATTCTTCATATTCATAATGTTAGGTATCTGATACGACGCGTGAACGGTGTGGATGTCGTAGTTGCCCGGCTCGCTGAGCGGATTGTGGATATCGGCGGCGATCCCGGCGGTATTGAACTCTTTGATGTTGTTGTGCGCATAGATATAACCCAGTTCGAAGCGCCGCCACAGCACGTTGACGCCGGCGGTCAAGTCCTGCTCGCCGGCGGCGTCCAGGTAGGCGGTGCTCAGGTTGGCCACCACGCCGTTATCCGGATCGGCCGCGTTGGTGTTCCAGCTCATGGTCATGCCGTAGCCGTTGCGCTTGGATTGATCGACGAAGCGGCCCTGGCTGTCCTGATAGCCGTAGGCATTATTCACCACGTTGCTTTCCATCGCCGCCGCGATGCTGAAGGCCTCTTTCTTCCAGGCGATCACCGGGCGCAAATAGGCGACGTTTTTCTTATTGTTCAGCGCATTGCCGTGGTAGCTGTTGTCCTGGAACAGTGAGGTGCCGTCTTCCACCAGCGTGTTCAGTTCGAAATAGACATCCCCGGCGTATTTGCTCAACATCAGGTTTCCGCCGCTGCTGCTGCGGCCACGGCCTTCTTTCATCATATAGATATAGCCAAAGCCGTCAGCGTAAAGATCGTTGGCGGTGTTGCCTGAATACTGAATGAAAGTGTCCTGATTCAGCGGGAACATGTCGTAGGCTTCGAAGCGGCCGATTTTGGTTTGCCAGTTCTTTTCATTGCCGAAGAAGAAAGCGGCGTCGTCCAGGTTCATTTTGCCGGTCATGTCCGCCAGCGGCTGGACGCTGAAACCGGAGAAGTTGCCGTCCGGATTGCGGCGATAGCCGTCCAGCCCCACCAGAATGCGGCCGTTGATGTCCCAGCGCTCTTTGTTGCCGGGTTTCCAATCCTTGTGATCGCTGCCTTTCAACGACGTCAGTTGGCCGCTGCGGCTGGCGCCGTCCAGATTGAACTCCACGTCGCCGTAGAGCTTCAGATCGTTGAAGCCGTTCAGTTTCAGCGCGCCGGTTGCGGGGGATTGCGTTTCCAGCGCGGCGGCGCGTTGCGCGACCCGCGCGGTTTGCCGCTCGGTGCTGGCGGTGCGCTGCTCCAGCTGTTGCGCCCGGCGTTCCGCCGCCGTGGCGCGGGTTTCAGCCTGAGCGGCGCGCTGTTCCGCCTGCGCCAGACGTTGTTCCAGCGCGTTAAGACGCGTCTCGATACTGCCGTCGCCGGAGGCCGCAGCGGCAGAAGTGGAGAGGAAAAGCCCTGTTGTTATCGCCAAATAGCTGAGTTTTTTCATCATCGTCTATCATCCGGGAAGGGTTGTTATTATTTTTTGCTAAATTGCTAAACCGGTTTTTCATGGCGAAAGATAACGATCGAGAAGCGGACTGGCAATCAAGTTTGCTAACCCGATTCAGCTATTGTGATCGAGTGCGCAAATCGTGGGGTTAAAAGACCACGGCGCCCAGGGGGTCGCCGTGGATGCAGAGGATCAGCGCAGAAAAGCGGCGAGCTCTTCGGCGCGGGGCAGGGCGGTCATGGCGCCTTTGGCGGTGGTGGCCAACGCGCCGCAGGCCTGAGCCTGGGCGATAATCGCCGGCCATTGCGCTTCTTGCGGCAATGCGTGAAGGCGCGCCAGCGCCGCTAACAGCCCGGCGACAAACGCGTCGCCGGCACCGGTGGTATCGACCGGCACGACAGGCGCCGCGCGGAAATGACGCAGCCGTTGGCCGTCATGCACGTAGACGCCGTCGCCGCCCAGCGTGACCAGCAACAGGCGCAACGGGTAGGTTTGCATCATCCAGCGGATGCCGTTCTCCACATCGTCAAGATGGCTGATGAAAACCAGCTCTTCGCGCGACAGTTTCACCACGTCCGCCAGCAGCAACGCCTTTTGCAGGCAGGGGCGCAGCGCTTCCGGTTGGCGCCAGATCTCTTCGCGGATATTGGGATCGAAACTGACCCGCCCGCCGGCCGCCCGAATGTTTTCCATTGCCGTAAAGGCCGCGCTGCGGCTGGGCTCCTGCGACAGCGCGATGGAGCAGAGATGCAGCCACTCGCCGCGTTGGAAGGCCGGCAGATCGTCAGGCTGTAAAAACAGATCGGCACTGGGCTGTACCATGAAAGTGAATGAGCGTTCACCGTGCTGATCGAGATCCACCACTACCGTGGAGGTGTGGTGTTCGGGATCCGAAAGCATATGGTCAATATCCACCCCTTCTTCGCTCAGCACCTGCTGCAGAAAGGCGCCGAAGCTGTCTTGCCCCACTCGGCCGATAAAGGCGCTGTCGCCGCCCAAGCGGGCGACGCCCACCGCCACGTTAGCCGGCGCGCCGCCGGGGCATTTAAGATAACTGTTTGAATTTTCTGGCACCAAATCGACCACTGCGTCGCCCAGCACCCATACGCGATTCGCCATGCTTAATCCCTGTTTCTACCGATGTCTGATGGGTGGCTAAAATAGAAGAACCGGTTTAGCAAAGCAATGAAATAATGCGTCAGGCGTTTGGGGAGTGAGGAAGATCAAAAAATAGGGCGGGTCAGGCGCAGGAAATACCGCCCGCGATGCGAGCGGGCGGTATGGATGAGCGAAGCGCCTGTGGTGTCAGAATGCGACGGAACCCTGCACGAAGAAGGTGCGCGGTTCACCGACGTACTTGCCGAAGTTATTGTCGTTGGAGCGGGTAAAGTAGCGCTGATCGAACAGGTTTTTCACCCCGGCGCCCAGCGTCAGGTTCGATAGCTGCGGCCCGAAATTATATTCCCCGCGCATGTTCCACACCATGTAACCGGCGATATTGCCGAATTGACCATCGGCGCTTTCCTGCGTGACGTACTCCGGCCCGGTGCCCGGCGAATGCTGTTTGGACTGCGCGTAACCGTCCAGATTCCATACCCAGTTGCCGGTGGCGTAGCGCGTGCCGACGGTATAGACCTGGCGCGAGTAGAACGGCAGGTCTTTACCGGCGAAGTCGCCCTTGTCGGTGCTGGCCTTGGTGTAGGTATAGCTGGTGTAGACGCTGGCGCCGTCCAGCGCGCGGTTCAGCTCGCTGAGATCGTAGCTGAGCGCCAACTCGATGCCTTTGTGCTTGGTGGCGCCCATGTTGGTCCAGCCCACATCGTTGCTGATGTATTGCAGCTGATTATCGAAGTCGATATAGAACAGCGTGGCTTCGGCCTTGACCACGGTGTCGTCGTAGCGGGTGCCGAACTCATAGGTATGCGCTTTTTCCGCCGTCAGCCCCGGCGCAGGCTGGTTGCCGTTGCCGCCTTTGGTCAGCTGGAAATACTGCATGCTGCCGAACGAGGTGTTGGCGTTGGCGAACAGTTTCCAGGCGTCGGACAGGTGGTACATCACGTTCAATGACGGCAGCGGTTCGCTGTAGCTTTTCTCGCGGCTGATGTTGTTGAATGAATCGTCCACGTGGGTGCGAATGCTTTCATAACGCAGGCCCGGCGTGACCGTCCAGTTGCCGACGTTAATGGTATCGTCGATATAGAACGCGTTGGCTGCGGTGCCGCCGGAGGTGTGCTGGTAATAGTCCGGGGTATCCGGCGTGGCGCCGACATTCGCCGGGTTATACCAGGCCGAACGCGACGCCTTTTCATCCATGGTTTCATTCAGGTAGCGGTAACCGAGGGTGATCTCGTGCGCCATATCCCAGAAGCGAAACAGCTGCGAATAGCTTGGTTCGATCGCCCAGGTCGAATAGTGGCGCGGATAGGACACCATGCGCCGCAACCCGGCATTTTTGCCGGTGCCTTCCGACTCGATGTTGCTGCCGCGGTAGCTGTCGGTGAAGTAGGTCAACACTTCGAACTGTTTGTCGTCTTCCTGATGTTTGTATTTGAACGACATATCCTTGCGGCGGCCTTCGAACTGGTCCCAGGGACGCGTGGACTGGAACGGGTTCTGCGCGTATTGCGCGCTGCTCAGCCCGCCCGGCATGCCGGCTTTGGCGTCGTAGTAGTGGAAATTGGCCAGCAGTTCGTCGCGATCGGTGAACGCATAACGCGTTTTCAGCATGAAATCGTCGATGTCGGTGTTGTCGTTGTTGTCGCGGTAGCCCTGGCCGTGCAGGCCGGAGTAAAGCAGCTCGGCGCCGAAGCCGTTATCTGCGGTGCCGCCCACCGAGGCGCTGGTCAGGGTCTTCAGGCCGCCGTGGCTGGCGCCCTGAGTTTGCACGCCGGCGGTGCCGCCAAACGCTTTTGGAATGTCGCGGGTGACGAAGTTGATCACGCCGCCGACGTTTTGTGGCCCGTAACGCACCGCGCCGCCGCCGCGCACCACGTCAACCGATTGCAGGTTGCCGATCGACAGCGGCGCCATCGACAGCTGTGGCTGGCCGTAAGGCGCGACGGCCAACGGAACGCCGTCCATCAGAATGGTGGAGCGCGGAGAAAGGCGTGAGGTCAGGCCGCGCACGCCGACGTTGAGCGAAATGTCGCTGCCGCCGGTGCCGTTGCTGTCGCGCACCTGCACGCCGGGCACACCGCGCAGGCTGTCGGCGATGGTTTGGTCGCCTTGCTCATGCATCTGCTGCTGAGTGACGATGGATCGCGCGCCCGGATGGTTGAGCAGCACCGAACTGGTATCAGGGTTGTCCAGCCAGTTGCCGACGACGGTTACCGTATCGGCATCGTTTTGAGATGAGTTATCAGCAGCAAGGATGGGGAAAGCAACGGCGATAGAGGTCGCCAGCAGGGAGAGGCGAAAAAGAATTGACATAATAATGCCTTAGAAGTTTCAGACCCGGATGTGTTTTTTTAGAAACGACAATCTTAATGATAATTATTGGCAAGTAAATAGAATTGTTATGGAATAGTTAAGCGGGTAACTACATGAAGGATGCCGGTAGCAGGGCCCGGTTGGCGGGCCCTGGCGGGGATTATTGCGGCGTAAGCCAGAAGACCCCGCTGTAATCCAGCGCGGTGAATTTCTGGTGCACGCTTTCGATATCCGCTTGCGGATCAATATCTTTAAACAGCGCCGGGTGCAGGAATTTGGCGATCGCCTCGACCGCGATAAAGTTGAGCGGCGTGTCGTAAAATTGATGATAAATCGCCATCACGCGTTTTTCTTTCACCGCTTTCAACACGTTAATGCCGGTGCGATCCAGCAGATGCGCCAGTTTCTTTTGGCTGGTGGCCATATCGGTGGTGTAGCCCAGCGGCACGGCCAGCGTACCGCGATGGCCACGGCTCCAGTCGGCGCCGGTCAGCAGATAGAAATCCGGATTGCTGGCGATCACCTGTTCGACGTTCACTTCACCGCCCATGTCTGAAAACAGTTTGCTGCCGATATTGTCGCCGCCGGCGGTATCGATAAACTGCCCGAAGCTGCCTTTGCCGAAGGTATTGCAGCACTGCTCGCCTTTGATGCCGGCGCTGCGTTCGATGAAGACGCTGGGGCGCTGCTCCGGTTTCAGCGTGGCGACGCGCTGGCGCACCAGCTCGAGGCGTTGCTGATAGAAACGGATAAAGGCGTCGGCGTTGGGCTGCTCGTCAAACACTTTGCCCAACAGCGCCATGCTGGCGACGGTGTTGGTCAGCGGCTGCTGGCGGAAATCGATGATCAGCACCGGGATGCCGACTTTTTCCAGCTGGGTCAGTACGCCGCTGTCCTTCAATTTGCTCAGCAGACCGATGTCGAAAATGATCAGATCCGGTTGGCGCACCACCGCGCTCTCCACGCTGAAGTCACTGGTGTAGGGGTTGTCGAAGGTGGGGATTTGCATGACCTGCGGGAATTTTTTCGCATAGGCCTCAACCAGATCCGGGGCTTTGACCTTCAGCGAGTTGTCCCAGGCGATGATGTTTTTCAGCGGCTCCTGCGGATGCAGAATATTCAGCGCCAACAGCGCGCGGGCGTCGGCCAGGATAACGCGCTTGGCCGGTTGCGGCAGCGTAACCTGACGGCCGGCGACATCGGTAACGACGATCGGCGCGGCTTGAGCGGCGCCGGCCAACAGCAAAACGCAGGCGGCCAGCCAGCGGCCGGCTTTGGCGATAAGAACAGCGGACATGGAGATCCTTGAGTAATCGGCTAGGAACGAGAACGCAATGATAAGCGATATCCTTTCGCTTTTTGAACCTCTTCGCTGTCGATAGGCTACTCCTGGCCCATCAGCGGGTCGCTGACGCTGTGTTCGCCATCCTCCAGTCGGCCCGCCAGGCGGCGGCGCCAGCCTCCGGCGCTGTGCAGCGCAAGATCATACCAACCGCCGCTGGCGCGGGCGTCAAGCGTTTGGCGGTGGCTGCCGCCCGCAGGCAGCGTGATGGGCCACGGGCCTTGTTGCGAGTAAGGGCAGCGGTCGAGAGTGACCGTCACCGTTTCGGCACCCGGGTTATCCAACTGCAGCAGCAGGCTGCGGCCCGTCGGGCGCAAACGCACTTCCGGCTGCGGCCGGCTCAACGCGCCGCGCATTTCACGATGAAAACCGTTGGGGCCGAGCAGCCACAGATGGTACTCGTCCTCCGTCTGCCAGTCGTCGCTGACCGCCTTGCCGGCCTCGACGGTATAGCGGCGCGGGATCTGCGTCAGATCTCGCCGGTCGTAGACGTGAAACACCGCTCCTTGCTCGCCGGTATTGAACAGGTTCAGCGTTACGCGCCGCTGCTCGGCCGCGACGCTGGCCTCGACGTGCAGTTGATAGGGCAGTGCGCGAGAAGGGCGCGCCAGGCGGCGTTGGTGTGGCAAACGCTGGCGGGCGGGCGGCGGCAGCGGCACCTGCGGCAGCTGCTCCTGGCGTTGACGCAGACCGTCGGCGGCGTGGCGGCTGGTGGCGGGCAGGCTCGGCAATGCTTCGCCGTTAGGATCGACAAAGTTGAACGCCGAGGTGAGATCGCCACACACCGCGCGGCGCCAGGCGCTGATGTTGGGTTCATGCACCTGAAAGCGCTTTTCCAGGAATTGCAGCACCGAGGTGTGATCGAAGACCTGCGAATTGACCCAGCCGCCGCGGCTCCAGGGCGACAGCACCAGCATCGGCACCCGCGGGCCGGGGCCGTAGATGCGGCCGTCCGGCGGCGGCTGGTCCTGCGAGCCGGGCGGCGCCACGTGCTGGAAGATCTCGGTATCGAACGGCACCGTCGATTTACCGGCGAAGCTGCCGTCTTCGCGCAGCGACGGCGCGGAAGGCGAAGGCATATGATCGAAAAAGCCGTCGTTTTCGTCGTAGTTGACCAGCAGCACGGTTTTACTCCACACCTCCGGGTTGTCGGTCAGCGCGTTGAGGATCTCTTGCGTGAACCAGCCGCCTTGCACCGGGCTGGAGGGATCGGGATGTTCCGAATAGGCCGCCGGCGCGATGATCCAACTGACCTGCGGCAGTTTGCCCTGCTGCACGTCGGTGCGGAATCCGGCCAGCATGGCGTCCAGATCGTTGCCGTCGGCGGCCGGCAGGGTGTTGCCGTTGCCTTTGTACAGCGGCGCGGTCGCGTTGAGCTCGTCGCGATAAGGCACGAAGGCGTTGAAGTCTTTTGGCGGCCGAGCCGGGTTGCCCACCTGAATGCTGGCGGCGCGGTATTGGCGAAAGCCCGCCAGCGGGTTGTCGGTAAAGTTGTCCGGCAGGAATTGGTACACCTTCCAACTGACGCCGCTCGCCTCCAGCCGTTCCGGATAGGTGGTCCACCGGTAGCCGATCTCTGCCGGGCCGGGGCTGTCCCATTCGTTGACCACTACCGCCACGTCGGCGGCGGACGGGCCGTTGGTGCCGGTCCAGTGGAACAGCCGATTGGTGTTGGTGCCGGCGTGGATGGAGCAGTGATAGGCATCGCACAGGGTGAAGGCGTTGGCCAGCGCGAACTGGAACGGCAGCTCCTGCTGGCGGTAGTAGCCCATCGAGGCCGGCGTTTTGTAGGTGGGCCAGGCGCTCATGCGGCCGTGATCCCAGGCGGCTTGCTCATCCACCCACGAGTGCGGCGTGCCGGTGACGCGCTGGGCGTTGCCGCGTTTGCTGTCCAGATGGTAGGGCAGCACCAGCCGTTCGGCGCCCTGTTGCTGCCAGACCAGGCGATCGCCGGGCAGTGGAATGGTAAATCGATCGCTGAAGCCGCGCACGCCCGGCAAGGTGCCGAAGTAGTGATCGAAAGAGCGGTTCTCCTGCATCAGGATCACCACGTGTTCGACGTCGCGCAGGGTGCCGGTGCGGTTATTGGCGGGAATGGCCAGCGCTTTGCGAATCGAGGCGGGCAACAGCGAGAACGCCGATCCGATGGCGGCAGCCCGCAGGATGTCTCTGCGAGAAAGGTCAGGCATGCGTCGTTAATCTCCGTCAGTGTGCTTTGAAGATAGCCGCTGACGACGATAATGGCGAAAAATAACAGGGAGATGAAAGCGAGAGAAACAATGCTCCCTGGCGGGAGCATTGGGGGATGGGGCTTACTGTCTGATCAGGCGGCCGAGCGTCGGCGCCGTTTCGAAATCGCTGCGGAAGGGGTTGATGTCCAGGCCGCCGCGGCGGGTGTAACGCGCGAACACGCTGAGTTTTTCCGGGCGGCAGCTCTGCTTGATGTCGTTGAAAATGCGCTCGACGCACTGCTCGTGGAATTCGTTGTGCTGGCGGAAGGAGATCAGGTAGCGCAGCAGGCTTTCGCGATCGATTTTGCGGCCTTCATAGTGGATCACCACGCTGCCCCAGTCCGGCTGGTTGGTGACCAGGCAGTTGGATTTCAGCAGATTGGAAGACAGCGTCTCCGCTACGTGCTCCCCTTGATCGGCCGCGCCGCTCAGGTATTCCGGTTTGAAGGCGAAGTCGTCGACCGCGATATCCAGATCGTCGATGTTGATGCCCGGCAGACGATCGATCTGCGCCGGATAACCTTCCAGACCCGGATAGAGCTTGACGGTGACCTGGCCATTGGCCGCCTGCGACAGATCCTTCTGCATGGCGGCGCTCACCTGTTCCACGCTGTCGAAGCGCGTTTGGTTGAAGCTGTTGAGATACAGCTTGAACGATTTGGATTCGATCAGGTTGGAAGAGGAGTGCGGGAAGGTAAATTCGCCGATGCCCACCACCGGTTTGCCCTTGCCGTTGAGCCACGACAACTCGAAGGCGGTCCACAGATCAAAGCCGCTGAACGGCAGCTGCCGTTCGTCCACGCCGATCAGATCGCGGCCGCGTGCGCGCGGCAAGGCTTCGAGCAATGCGGGAGCATATTGGTCCGGATAATCGGAGTTCGCGCCAAGATGGGTGATCTTATCTTGCTTTTGGATATGCATATTCATTGCCCTTTGCTTGTTCGGTATTGATGTAGCGGTTAAACAGACTGCGGGTGGCGTAAATCGGCCCGACGCCCAGCAGGGCGTAAACCACCTTGATCAGGAACTGAGACAGGATCATGGTTTTGATGATGTCCCAGCTCAGCACGTTGTAGAACGCCAGCGTACAGAACACCACGCTGTCGATGGCCGATGCGATTACGGTGCTGGTGATCACGCGCACGAACAGGTAGCGGGAGTTGGTCAACTCTTTGATCTTGCAAAGCAGATAGGAGTTGACGTTCTCGGAGATCAGATAGGCCGCCGAAGAGGCCACCAGCACCGCCATGATGCTGTGCACGATGCCGTTGTAGGTCTCGCTGTACTCCCACTGTGGAATGCTCGGCACCAGCGTCGTCACCCAGACGCCGAGAACGAAGGTCAGGTTGGCGATGAACGAGATGATGATGGTGCGTCTGGCCAGCCGCAACCCATAGAACTCGTTGAGAATGTCCACCAGGATGAACGTGAGCGGATAGATGAAGATCGCCGGCGGCGTGATGAGATTCAGCACCGGAATTTGGATCGGCTTGACGCCGCACAGCGTCGAGAAGATATAAATCACGCTGAGCGCCACGGTAATAATCAGGTAGGCGTACCAGGAACGTTCATGGCGATCGCTGAGCTCATAGGCGGTTTTTTGTTGATTGTCGCCGTAGAGTTTACGGTACAGCGCCTGCAGCTCGTGCCGGCTCAGATCTTCCGATATTTCGCTGTCGGCCAGCTCATTGAGCCCCATGGTAATGGTTTTGCCGGTGGCCAATACCATGACATTGGCCGCGATGGTGCCATGTCGGGTGAAGCCCAACAGCTTGAACTTCTGATTCGGTTCCATTTATAACCTTTCTCCAACGATATAACCCAGGAATTGCACCGTCTCCTGAAGGCGTTTGTCCATGCTTTCGCTGTCTTTGTCGTCAACCACAAAGAAGCCGCTTTTTCCCGAGTGATACAGCAAAGGTGAATCGCAAATCAGTACCGGCGGACGTTTAATGATAATGACTTCGCCCGGAATGAATGACCCTTTAATTTCGGTCTCTATTTTCATTGCCAACATGTTCGACTCATCGCCGAAGAAATAAGTCAAAGGAAACTCGGTGACCAGTTGCCCGATCTTGCGCTGCGAGACGGCCAGATAGCGCGACTGCGGGATCACCGGAATGGCGGAAGGGTTCTTGTTGCCTTCGGTGGACAACGTTTCGTTGAGCAGCTCCAGTTTTTCCAGATCGTAGTCTTCGATCTCTTCACAGGAGACACCGAAAAAATCGGAAATCCGATTAACGGTGGATTGCTGAACGTTGTTCACTCTTCCATCAAGAATTTTGTATAGGGTAGTGCGCGTCAGGCCGCTGCGGTTGGAAAAGGAAGCCTTGGTTTCACCGCGGGTACGCATTAGATATTCAATATTTTTAATGATGTTGATTTTGCGCTGTGCGTTGGGGGTTTTCATAGGCTGTCCTTACAAACATTACGCTGGCTTCACTATATCTTACGCGTTGGCGTTGTCCAGATAAAAAGGCGCAGGGAATAGGATAACAGACTGATTATTTTCGTTAATTATTGCTTTCTGTCAGCGGCTTGGCGGGGGACGGGCGACGTGGATGCGGAAGGCGGTTTGGGGAAATGATAAAGCTGTGCAAATCAATTGATTAGCTTTTGCTTATGGAAAAGTGAACACAAAAGCCAATTTTATGTTCACTTTTATGTTGACCAAAGGCGATTTCATGGGCTACTGTTCATGCAAGCTGAAGTTTTTCTTTACGATCAAAACACTGAAGCTAACGACTTTTATAATAAAAAGCTCAGAGGGGGATGTTCCCGCACTCTGAGCATAATGGATAGCTTGCTACCGACACCAGGGACCCTCATCACCACGGCCGTTTGTCTGCGCGATCGGCCTATTCCTTTGCGCTGAACTCCGCATTTTGCGAGCAATAAAACACTCCCCCGTCATCGGAGGAGTGCGTTAACGCCTGTGCGAAAATCAGAGCGACTTCTGCGAGGCCAGGGGTTTTTGCGCCCGACTGAAGGCCAGCTTGAGCACCCAATACAGCAGGCTGGCGGCCACCAGTGAGTTGATGGTCGGTACGCCCCATTCGGTCGCCAGGCCAACGGCGCCGCCGGCGATGCTGGCGACGATCGCCGCCCAGCCGATGGTTGGGGTTTCGTTCGGCAACTGGCCCGTACGGCGGCTCTCGTCCAGGATTTTGCGGTGGCTGCGCAGCAGGTAATAGTCCACCAGCATGATGCCGATAATGGGCGGGAAGACCACGCCAAGCACCGTCAGGAAGTCGACGAAGCGGTCGAGAATGCCCAGCACCGACAGCGTGGTGCCCAGAATACCGATCGCCAACGTGGTGTAGGTGTACTTCAGCTTTTTGCCGGTGATGCCTTCCACCGCGTTGACGATGCCCAGCGAAGAGGAGTACAGGTTGAGATCGTTGACGCGTAGGGTGGAAAACACCACCACCAGCAAACCGGCGCCGCCGGCCGCTTGCGACATGATGGTGACCACATCCGCGGTGCCCAGGGTTTTGGCGATCAGGATAGCCAGACCATTCACCACGAACTCGCCGGCGACGATGGTGAAGATCGTAACGCCGAGCACGTGTTTGCCGTTTTTGGAGTAACGGGTCAGATCGGGCGTCATCAGGCTGGCCACGATGGCGCCGCCGACGACGATGGTGATGCCGGCGCTGATGGTCAATGGTTCACCCGGCGGCGCCAGCTGGATGATCTCCTGCAGGTTATGGCCGGAAAGCGCGGTCACTGAAATATAGGCCACCAGCATAATGAACATCGGCACCGCGATACGGGCGGCGATGCGCAACGCCTTGAAGCCGAATGCCACCAGGATGGTCAACAGCGTGCCCGAGAGCCCGGCGGCCAGGCCAAAGCCCAGCTTATTGCCGAGCGCGAAATCGAGCGACTTGGCGAAAATGGCGTTTTGAATGCCGAACCAACCCAGCAGGCTGACGGCCACGACCACGCCGATCAGCACCGAGCCCAGGCGGCCAAAGCCGCACCAGCGCGCCAGCAGGCTGCCAGAAATCCCTTCGCGCATGCCCGCCATCCCAAGCCCATAGGTCACCACGCCGAAGATCAGGCTGCCGACGAAAATGGCGGTGAAGGCGTCAATCAGCGTCATGGAGTTGCCGAGCACGGCGCCGAGCATGAACTGGTCCAACGCGGTCAGCATGCCCATATGCACGATGGCCACGCTTAAAAACGAGACTCTTTTATCCTGCGGCACCCGGGTGAGCGGATAATCTTCGATCTTTATCACGGTGAGATCTTCCTTGCGGTTCAAATAAACTGAATGCCCTTGGTTATCAGGCGATCGGGAATGTAGTTATCCAGGTTGGCGTATTTGCAATACTCCTCAAACTGTTGCTGAGTATGCACGTTGGCCTTCTGGTAAATATTATAAATGCGGTTTTCGATGGTCTTATTGCTGACGTTATAGATTTTGGCGATCTCTTTCACCGTAAATCGCTGCAGCATAAGGAAAATGACATCGAGCTCGGCGCGGGTGAACAGCTCGTTGTTAACTTCGGTGGTCAAGATGCTGGGTTTTTGCTGATTGATGTATTTCAGCGGCGACAGGCTGTTCATCGGCTTGGCGTTCCAGATCACGCCGATCACCTGTTTGTCATCGTTGTAGACCGGCAGCTTTTCGCTGATAAACGGCGTCAGGCTGTCTTTGCCATACCAGTAGTGCGTCTCGATGACCGTGACCCGATCGCGCGCTGCTTCGGTCATCTTGTCATGCTCGATAAAGTCGGCGGCGGAATCGGCCCAGTCGGCGGGGAATTCGTGGTCATATTTTCCGGCGACGTCGAAATTCAGCGGCGTATTGGTATAGAGATAAGCGGCGCGGTTCATATAGAGGTGGCGGGACAGCTGGTCTTTGATGCCCCAGGGCTCGCTCAGGTGCTCCATCATGGTGATGAGGCCCTTGAAATAAGATTCATTATTTTTATGCGATGAACCCATACCCACCTCTGCGCCGCTCAGGCCGCGTTACAGGCTTTTAGCCAGGTAATGGCGGGTATGGCGATGCGCATAGTCACCCAGCTCGCCATAGACTCGGTAGCCCAGTTTTTCGTAGAAGCCTCTGGCCTGGAAATCGAAGGTATCGACGTAGGCCATATGGCAACCGCGCTTGCGGGCTTCTTCTTCGGCTAGCTGCATCAGTTGGCGACCGTAACCGCTTTTGCGGCATTGATCGCCGACCCAAAGATACTGTACTTCCAGGCCGCCCCACCAGGTACGTGCGACCAGACCGCCGACGATCTGCTGGTTGTCGTCGGTGACGGTCAGGAACAGCGGGTGAATGTCTACGGGCTGGGTTTTATGGTTGTGCGCCCAGAGGCTGTCGATAACGAACTCTTCATCCTGCGGGTTGGGTTTGTCGGTGATATTAATATTCATTTTTAATATAATTCCCTGATTTAATTATTCAAATCTGAACTAGACGCTTTCGCCCCAACCGCTTCTATTATCACTTTTATTAATGTATTTCAAGGGTGGTTTTCACCCTTTTCCGCCGTGCAGGCGGGCGCTTATAGTAAGCATCACAGGGTGAAGAAAATAGCGAAACAGGCAGTATTAAAACGCTGAAATGCCCTGCCAACACCATCTTTTCCTACTTGCGCCTCACCAGGGCCCCACCGGGAAAACTGCAGTACTGTACGGCTCCACCGGATAGAGCAAGCTAACTTGCCGACGGGGGAGCCACTTTGTTTTTGCGCATCCGTTCCGCGATGACTGCGCGCTGTCTCAGATATTAAACGCTCTTCTTATCAGAAGATATGAGCCGCCGATGAAAATGCGGTCGATACCCTCCTTTAGTCTTCATATGCCACGCTGCTCAGTGCCGGCTCGATGGCGGCACCCAGCATGGCGCCGTGTCCCAAGTCGGGCCACTCCCGATAGCCGACGGTAAGACCGTCGAGCTTTGCCAGGCGTTCCGCCAGCATTTGCGCCGCGTTCGCCGGCAGAGCAGGGCTCTTCACGCCGGGCGGGGCCGCGCGCTCGCGCTCCGCCAGACCCACCCACAACTGCAGCCTTGCCGCCGGCGTCGGATGCCGTTCCGCCCACTGCTGCGCCTCTTGCAGGATCATGCCGTTGCCCCACCACAGCGAGGGTTCCACGGCGATATAATGCTGGAAGGCGGCGGGATGGTTGAATAACGTATGCAGAACGAAGAGCCCGCCGTAGGAATGGCCCCATAGCGTTTGCCGCTGCTGATCGACCGCCAGTTTGGCGGCGATCGCCGGTTTGATCCGCGTTTCAATCAATTGCAGGAAGGCCTCCGCGCCCCCGCCCGCCTGCGGCGGTTTCTTCATGCCCGTCGGCAGAGGCAGCGTATAGTCGTAGGCGCGGCCGGCGGCATCAATGCGCAGATCGTTGTCATAGCCGATCATCACCAGCACCGGTGGCCGCTTCGCCGTCGCCAATCTGGCCAGTAAGCTGGCGTTCAGCTCCATCAGCACCGCATTGCCGTCGAGGAAATAAATCGTCGGATAGCCGTCAGGCGCAGGCGCCCGACGAGGCTGGGCGATACGGACGCGGTAACGCCGTTGACCATCGGCGGAGGTGAAGCGCAGATCGCTGAAGCGGTAATCCTCAGAGTCGCTATCGGCGACGGTCACGCCGATCCTTCGTTCCAGATCGGGCCTGGCCTGCACGGCAGTCGGCAACCAAAAGCCGATGGCGAGCGCCAGAAGCGTGCAGATAAAATGCCGGTGAGACAATAACATGCGGGGCAGCGTCCTCGAAAAAGGCTGATATTAGCATCGGTATGCGCCCAGTAAAAACCTCTCCTTCGGGCGGGTATTTCAGTGGCGAAGTGCGGCCGGGATCAGGCGGTGGCTGCCTGATGCTTCGCAGGGTTAATAGCAACTCATTGTTATTATTGGCAAGTCAGGAATAAGAAGGGTTACGATTAATTAGAAATGATTATGTTTTTTTTGGAGGGGATAATCTGCTGATGGGTGCAAAAACACTCAATCATCAATGGGTGTTAGCGAAAAAAAGCCCTATAAAATAGGGCAAAGACACACAACAACACCAGGGAAACTTTCCGGTATCTTATATTATAGCTTCCTATACATATAGAACATTTTATTATAAATATGTAAACGATTCTTATTAATGTTATAATGCCATTGTTTTTCAAAGGGTTATGTCGCCCAAGAGGGAACGTTCCCGTTGCGGTGCAAGCCACTCCGCTGTGGATAAAGCGCAGGTGGCGGGGCGGTGCCGGCCCGCCGCCCCACAGTGAGATACCGGCGGGCGGCCTGCGAAAACGCCGGCCGGTATCTCCTGTTTGATGGATACGCAGGGGAATTGCGCCGCCTTTTGTTGATGATAATCAGTGCTGTTGCAGCGTCAGCATCTTGCCAAGCAAAACATCGGTCGGTGGCAGAATATCCGTATCCAGCCCGGCCGAGGGGGTAAAGGTCAGCTCACCGAAAATGATTTGGCCCTGAGAGATGTAGAAATCAACGCGCACGAACTCGAAGGGCGCCGACAAACGAGCGGCATACTCAAACAGCTCATCGTATCCCTCCGGTTTCACGAAGGCGTCTATCTCCTCCTGGCTCAACGCCAGGCAGTCCTCGCTATAGCAAAGGAACTTGAAATCTTTGTCGAAGAAGTAATATTTCGGCGTCCCGGTATCCCTGCCGACGCACAGCAAGGTGCAGTAAGGCACACCGCGAAAACAATAAATTTTATAGTCTTCAGGCCCGTGACCATTGGCCGATTCGATATACTTTTCTCCAATGATCTTTTTTTGTATCCCTTTGTAGTTGAGTTCTACATAGGTTTTCCAGTAATCGTCTTTCATCCAGCCATCGATCAGCTGGGAGGCGCTTTTAATGTTCAACGATTGTTTATTCTGGCAAATTAAATTATATCCTGAGCCGTGATTTCCCTTGATGACAAATTTCTCAGGCAGCGTTTCCCATGGGATCTCCTGTACCGAATCACAGGCAAAGTACAGCTCATTTAGGATCTCTTCACATCCTTTTGCCTTGATGTACTCTCTAACCGCATATTTATCTGCGCATTGAGTGACTAAGGCGTTTTTACTGTAGTCATTCAACTTAAGGTGATTGATTTTTTCATTCCAGGTCGATGGCGCCTGCAAGTTCAGCGGTTTGCCAAATGCTCTTTTGTAGATCAATCTGGCCTTGAATTCGGGGGCCAATACGGCCAACTGATTCATAATGAACTTGTTTATTTGTCTTTTCATATACGTAATTCCATCAAAGCATAGTGACAATGATTAAGACGTTCTTGTATTTAAAACGCGGGTGGCGCGCCTTCACTGCGCCATTGAATGGCTGTCGGCGTTGTTCCCAAATCAAATGGCTGGTGGTCTAACGCCCGATTAAGAATGCGGGCCGAACGCCACGCCATCAGGCTCAGCTGAGGATCGGCAATGCCGTGATTATGCATACTGGCGTTCATCGCAAATAAGCAGTTCTCCGCCGGGCCTTCCCACTCAAAGGTAAAGTCCGGGGCTATGCGGTACTCGCCGTCCGCCGTGGTCAACAGTCGGTGGGCCAGAGGCGCAAGGAACTCAGGCGTCGCCGATTGATAACCGGTAGCAAAGATCACCACGTCCGCCTTGAAGATTTCCTCGCCGTGATCGAGATGATGACGCGTTTCGAGTTGGTAGGCGTTATCCAGCGTGTGTTTTACGGCCGTCAGCGAACGGCTGGGCAGCAGGCGCACCCATAATTTCTCGCGCAGTACGTCGAAGCGGTGGTACATGGCGCGATAGATGGCCAGCAGCGACTCGCTGGTGATGCCGTCTGAGGTCATCTTTTGTTCGGCCAGCATATGCCGCTTGGCCGCGCTGTCCAGTGAGTAGAAACTCTCGACGTAATCTGGCGTGAAATATTCATTGGCAAAGGCCGCCTCATCAAGCGCGTTGTAATTGTTGCGCCGCGATATCCAGTCGAGTTGTTCCGGCTGCCCCCATTCCCCTTTAAAAATATTCAGGAACAGATCGGCGCCGCTCTGGCCGCCGCCGACGATCGCCACGCGTTTGCCTGCCAGATTAGGGTTGCGCAGCATCATTTCGCTGGCGTGGAAACAGCGATCGTTTTGCGCCGTCACGCAATCAGGTAACTTTATTTTCTTGCCAATACCGATACTTACGTGTCTGGCGTGGAAGACCTCCCGTGAGGTGGTCACCACGAACTGGCGTTGCCGATCGTCAAACTCGACTCGCTGAACGTCTTGATTGAACGCCAACGATCCCATCCCGCTTGCGGCCCAGGTGAGGTAATCGGCGAACTCTTCACGCGATGCGGTACGCTGTTCGGTCGTCAGGAAACGGTAGAATTTTCGGTTTTTTACCAGATAGTTGAGAAAGCTGTAGGGATTGGTTGGGGCAACCGCGCTCACCAAATCCTTTAAAAAGTTGGTTTGCATGTTGCAGTCAGCCAAAATCATGCCCGGGTGCCAGGAGAAATGAGGTTTGCGCTCAAGGAATTGCCCCGTAAATCCCTCGATTTCGCTCCCTAAGGCCGCCAGGCTAAGATTCGACGGGCCAAGGCCAATACCGATGATATCGAAACGCTGATTCATTAATAAGCTCCAGTATAATGAGAATAATACCCAGAAATACGGCTGCAAAGGGGTTGGCTTATAGCAACCAGGCTGCCTTTTTCTTATAAGTAAACGACATGAATTAAAAATAATTAAAAGATATGCGGGTTAAAAATGCGTCATTTTTAAATGCCCGTTTAGAATTCGGTAGCACATCAGGTAAAGGCTACGGGTGTATTTCTTTCCATGAAAGTCCCTGCGAAAGTTTGCGTATGTGTTTAATTAATATTCTTAAGCAATAATCTTAGAAACCGCGTTCATCATTCCATGTAAACGACACTCCGCAAAGAGGATAAGCCGCATGGGATTGGCATCGACTATTGACTGTTAACGTGTATACGCCGTTCTGCGTTCGGCTTGTGTTTCTTGAATCAGGTATTCGCTGCTTAGAATAGCGTTAAAAGGGATTCTGGGAAGGTGAAATAACATGATATTAGGCGTTGAGCGCTTTTTGAAAAGATGAAATTAAAGTGAAATTATGAAATTAGGCCGTTTTGATGGTATTTTTATCATTGTATTCAATGTGTTATTATCTTTTGGATGCGAGAGCTATTGCGTCTGGGCGGCATGGGGGTATCCGCTTTCACACCGGCCAATGCGCCCAGTTTTGTTGTTTGCGGGCCTGTATGGCGGGAAATTATCCCTATATGCATTAATTTCAATGAGTGAATGTTCATGTTATATACAGAGGCGCCTGTTGACGTTGGAAAAGCGCCAATTAAAAACCGATTGGCCGACAGTTTGACGTTTAGGTTCGTTTAGGTTCAGCGACGGCGTGACGTGCAAGGATATCCGTGTGCCGCCGGAACTTACCTGAATGTAGCCGCCATGATATCGACCCGGTTTGAATTGTTTTGGCGCTTCTCTTTTATAATTCCTTTGCCGCTGATGATGATTCTCATTACCTGAACGTTAAACGCCATGGGAATGGGGTAAAGTATGGCGCTCGTGGGCAAGAGAATCGATGTTGGCGCTGCGACAAACGGATTGCCGCAGCAATAATTTACTCGTGGATAAATTTAACGTCAGTTGGCGTACCTATCTGGACGCTTACGCCGTTGCCATATAATTCGCCGGTATCCAGATCGCGTTGTAATACGGTAACGTTATTACTAAACACATTGGCGATTAGCAGAAACTTTCCGCTTTTATCGAAGGCGAAAGCGCGCGGTTCGATTCCGCCGGAAAGCGTGCGGCCAATCAGCGTGAGTTTGCCATTCTCCGGGTTAATTTTATAACCCACGATTTCGTTGGTTTTTTGGCGATTGCTCGCATAGAGGTATTTTCCGTCAGGGGAAAACGCCAGCCCGCCGCCGCCCTTTGCATCCGCGCGGGCGCTTTCCGTCAGCGCTAATGTCTGGATGTTCTCCAACCGATCGTTATTAATCTGGTAGGCAAAAATATTCGCCGACATTTCGCTGATCACGTAGGCGAATCTGCCATTTGCGGAAAAGATCATATGTCGCGGGCCGGTGCCCGGTGGAAACGACAAATCGTAATCCGGCGCGAGCCTGAACGGCGCGGCCTTATTTGCCGCGTCGTAGAAGAAGGCATGAATGATGTCGCCGCCCAAATCGGCGGCGTACATCATGCGCCCGTCGGGGGTGAAGTTGACGGAGTGAATATGGGCGCTGGCTTGCCGTTCGGCAACGGCCTCTGAGCCCTTGGTGAAGGGAAAGCGCTGCAGCACCTCGCCGAGTTCACCGTTCTGGAGAATGGGGGCCACGATGACGCTGGCATGCCCGGGGGCGTTGGAGTAATTGGCGGCCAATAAGTAGCGCCCGTCTGGACTGATGGCGGCATGCGTCGGCTCTTGTCCCTGCGAGTCGATGCCGCTGATGCGTTGCGGCTCGCCGCCTTTGCCGAGCCTGAGCGTGCTGATTTGGCCTTGCTGAGTTTCATTGGTGGTATAGGCAAATTGGCGATTTTTGCTCAGAACTATCCAGGAAGGGCTGTCCATTTTTATGCGATTCAATGGCAGCAGGCTGCCGTCTTCGTTGAGCGCCAACCGATACATCCCCTGGCTGGGATAAACGGGCGGCTGAACCCGATCGCCGTCTCTTTCCCCTGTCCAGGTGCCAATCAAAACGATTTGCGCGGTGCTGCCCGGCTGCGGCTGCGGGGGAGCGGCCTGGGTGATCCAGGCCGGCAATAATAAAGACAGAAAGGAAAACTTGGCGATGCTGGGGAACGTTGCGTTTTTCATGGTCGGGCTCCTGGCGTGATTGACTGTGTTTTGTGACCGAGGCGAACGGTGTACAGGGTTTATCGTCGTAGCGAGGCACCGCCTAGAATGAACAGGCAGACATAACCAAAATAGTGCAAAACGCCGGCGGGGCCTATTTTTAGCACATCATTGGCGTATGGCATCAGAGCCTTGCGCGCCGGCAGACAAGCTCCCTGCGGCCGCCAGCGTAGGGAGCTTTAATTGGCGTGAATCACGCGCCGCGGCGTTTGCGCACCCGCCACGCGATGGCGGCCAGTAGCGCCAGCGCGCCGCCGCCCAACCCCGGTGCCATATAGGGCTGCATCTCGGCCAGCAAGGGCGCCGGGCCCCCTCGTCTGAGGATCGCAACGTCTTCGGCGGTGACGTGCGCCGCGGGGTTGCCGTAATGTTGCAAGACATAGTTGCCGATCGCCGCAATCTGTTGGTCGTTCAAGGGATTGACATAGGATTGCGGGCCGAAATTCGGCATCAGGATATGTTGATCCCCGACGCGGCGCTCGACGCCGAACAAAATGGCCGAGATCAGATTGGAGGGATTGCGCGAGCCCGTCGCCGTGTTGTTGAACAGCGATGGATAGGCCTGGTTTTGACTGCCGCTGCCGTCGGGTTGGTGGCAGCTGGCGCAGTTGCCGCTGAACAAGGCGACGCCGTCAATCACCGTCTCGTTGGCGGTCGGCGGATGCGCGCCGCGCAGCTCGGGTTCAACGTTGAACGGCTTGCCAAAGCTGTCTGCCGGCCGCGTATCGCGTCGATCTCTGATCGGCGGACTGTTTTTCAGGTAAGCGGCAATCGCGGCCAGATCGTCGTCCGACAAATATTGCAGGCTGTTTTCTATCGCTTCCGCCATGCCCCCCGCCGCCTGGTTTTTTCCCGCCACGCGCCCGGTTTTCAAATACTGGATTAGCTCAGCCTGGCTCCATCCGCCAATGCCGCTGATCGGGTCGGAAGTAATATTGGGCGCATACCAACTGCCGACCATGGCGCCGGAAAGCGGTTGCCCGCTGTATTCAGCCAGTAACACGTTGCGCGGCGTATGGCAGGTATCGCAGTGTCCAGGGCCGTTGACCAGGTAGGCGCCGCGGTTCCATTGCGCATCTTCGCTGCTGTCGGCGCTGAAATGCCCCTCTTCCAGAAACAAACTGTTCCAGGCCGGCATGATAAAGCGCAGGTTAAAGGGGAAGGGCAGTTCGGTTCGCCTGTTGTGCTGAACGACGGGGGCGACGCCGTTCATAAAGTAGGCGTACAGCGCGTGAATGTCCTCGTCGTTCAATTTGACGTATGACGTATAAGGCATTGCCGGGTACAGCGGGGTGCCGTCCGCGCGAATGCCTTCACGCACGGCGCGGGCGAATTGCGCTTCGCTGTAGCGGCCAATGCCGGTTTCCTTGTCGGGTGTGATGTTGGTGGTGTAAATCACGCCTACCGGCGTGGCGATGCTGTAACCGCCGGCAAATCGCTCGCCGCCTCCCGTTTGGGTGTGGCAGGCCTGGCAGTCCGCCGCTACCGCGAGCCGCTCGCCTTTTTCAATCAGCTCGGTGCTGAAATACGGTCCTTCGTCGGCGGCGAACGCCGAGCCGCCCGCCGCGAGGAGCAGCGCCAGCCAGGCTATCCTTGCAGGTTTTCTCATGATTTCACCGCCAGTTTGCGGGCAATGTCGTCCGCCGCTTTAAGGCCCAGGGCCGCCATCGTCAGCGTGCTGTTCACCACGCTGGCTGAAGGGATGGCGCCACCGCCGGGTAGCCACAGGTTCGGATGATCGTGCGCACGGCAATCGCCGTTCACCACGGAATTTTTCTCATCGTTGCCCATGATGGTGCCGCCCATAATGTGATTATTGGCATTCAGGCTGGTGGTGATGGTGAATTCATCGGCATCAAACAATTGGCCAATATGCTTGAGCTGCCGGTGCGCCGCTTCAGCCCCTTTTCGCACATAGTCCCCCACGTCATAGTAAATGTCCGGGCAAGGCAAACCGTGGGCGTCTTTGCGCGTTGCGCTCAACGTCAGACGGTTATTTGGATCGGGCAGCGGTTCCAGACTGATGGACAAATCGACGCCGTGCGCCGCGCGGCGGCGGATCTCGTCATCCAGCGCTTTCCCCACCAGGCCCTGCGCCAAGGACTGACGCGTAGCCGGCAAAACGCGGTTGATGTTATTGAGGATCATCTTGTTGGCTGAGTAATGCTTGCGGAAATCCCCATCGCGCGGGCCGACCAAACAGCTGCTCTGCGCCGGGCCGCGTCCTGGCCACAGCGGCTCTTTCGCCAGGAAGGTGCAGTGAAAGCCGGAGTGATCCATCATATTGCGGCCAACCTGATCGGAGCTGTTGGCGATCCCATTCGGGTTTTGCGCATTGGCGGCCATCAACAGCAGGCGCGGGGTTTCGATGCCATTGCATGCCAGGACGAACGCGCTGGCGCTGGCTTTGTGCGACCGCTTTTGGTTGTCCAGCCAATGCACGGCGGTAACTTGATTTTGCCCATCGGTATCGATTTTGTACGCCACCGCTTCCGCCAGCACGAGCGCTCCTTTCATTTCGGCGCGTTCGATGTGATGGATGCCGTTATACATGGCGCCAATCGGGCAGATAGGTTGGCAGTTATTGTTGCCGCAGCAGGTGGGCCGTCCCTGCCATGGTCGCGTGCTGCGCCCTTGGGGGATCGGTACGGAGCGGTAACCGTGCGGGTTGACCACTTCGGCGAAGCGCGTATCTCCGTGGGCCCAGGGCACCATATCCATGGGATAAGGCTTGCTGCGTGCTGAAGGCGATTGTTTGGCCGGATCGTTTGGGCCGGCGACGCCAATCGCCTCCTCCGCGCGGCAGTAGTAGGGCTCGAGATCGTCATAGGCGATGGGCCAGTCGCGGCCAACCCCGTACAGCGTTTTCATTTTGAAATCGTTTGGCAGATGGCGCCAGCAGGAGGCCGCCCAGTGCCAGGTCGTGCCGCCCACGGTGCGTAAATAGCCCTGCTTAAAGCTGTCCGCGCTTGGGCCACTTAACGCGACATAATCGTTTGGCGGAAAATAGAGCGGCGCGGTGGCGTAGGCTGATTGCGGGTACAAGCCTTGAAAATCGGAGCCCGCACGGTTATCAAACGGCATATTGCGCCAGTTTTCGACGGCCTGCGCGCGATCGATACGCAGGCCCGCCTCCAATACCAGCACGGAATAGCCTTGGCCGGCCAACTGGTCCGCCATCATGCCGCCGACGATCCCCGAGCCGACGATGACAATATCGGCCGAGGCATCGCCATCAGCCGTGAATACCGGTTTTTTCATGATTCAGCTCTCAGAGGGCAGTAAGGCGTTAAACTCAGGCGGGGCGGCGGTCCACCAAAGCGGGCCGTTGCCGCAATAGGTGGGCACAATCAAGGCGTCTTTAACCGGGCGATACATCAGGGCATCTTTATAAGCGATGAGACTGGCGTTTGCCCCCTGGCCCACGGTACCGGTATACCAGGCGGTGACGATGGCCGAGACCAATGCCGAGAGCCCCAGTTGGCCGGCGATTTGCTGAAGTTTCCGGGCGCTTTGTCCGGCCTTCACGCGTGCGCTTAATCGCTCAACCTGTGATGAGAATTGCGGGTTTGCGAGGCTCAACGCAGTGAAAATACGAGCCGAAATGCTAGGGTCAATATCCTGACGTTCTGTCAATTGCCGGGAGAGCGCGAAGAAACGGGCAAAAAGCAGGGGGTTTTGCGCGGCGGTATGCTGTTCCGCCAGCGTGAGGAATGGGGCGCCGGCCAATGCGGTGGCGACAAGCGTTGACGCCAGGCCGAGCAAGACATTTCTGCGGCTGACGCCCTTGCCATGTTGATCCGGCTGTTCGCCATTGTCTGATAATCCATATTCCATATGTTTTTTCTCAACGGGTGTTTAATGCCAGAGCCAAAAAAGGCCAAAATATCAGTGGGTGAGCAGGCTAAATTAAGCGTTCTATTACGGTGATATGACGATCTTCACCGATGTGATGTTTTAAGAACGCCTGTCGGTAAATTAGCAGCGGCAACGGACGGTATTTATCAAAAAATCACAAGGTGAGTGCCGACCGCATTTTTGGTTTATTTTTAATAACGGCAGGGGATTATGTGATGGGGCTCTGTTTAATTGATTGTTATTTAATGTTTTTATCGGTTTGTGGCTGTGGGTTTTTATCAGGCGCAGAATGAAAACATTAATGGTATCCCGTGTTTGCGTATTAATTCAAATGACGGCGAAAATAAGGAGGGTTGGGTTATGGCGCAAATGGAAATAATACAGTGCCGTAAACACAGGGCAGGGGGCGGGCATCAATTAAGACTGCGAATATAAAGGCCGAGATTTAGGTTAAAGAGATAGGAACAGGAGCACTTCTGCTCGGTATTCAAGGTCTCAGCGCTGGCCCGCAGGGTGAGGCCCTTGGCCGAATAATCGAACGCAGTTCGATGGAGAGTCCGTACCCCAGAAAGCGAAAAACCCGCCATAGGCGGGTTCTTCTAAAGATGGTGCCCGGACTCGGACAACCGGCGCTGGCGCCGCGTTGAACAGCGCTTTAGCGCTGGCCCGTAGGGTGAGGCCTTTGGCCGAATAATCGAACGCAGTTCGATGGAGAGTCCGTATCTCAGAAAGCGAAGAACCCGCCATAGGCGGGTTCTTCTAAATATGGTGCCCGGACTCGGACAACCGGCGCTGGCGCCGCGTTGAACAGCGCTTCAGCGCTGGCCCGCAGGGGGAGGCCCTTGGCCGAATAATCGAACGCAGTTCGATGGAGAGTCCGTACCCCAGAAAGCGAAAAACCCGCCATAGGCGGGTTCTTCTGAATATGGTGCCCGGACTCGGAATCGAACCAAGGACACGGGGATTTTCAATCCCCTGCTCTACCGACTGAGCTATCCGGGCAACGGGGCGCATTAAACCGTATTGGCCGGATGGCGTCAATCGCTTTCTGTCACAAAGCCGATCGGTTGCTCTATTTTCAGGCAGCGAACCCGAAGCGCTAGAGCCTGTGGCGATATCGGCACCCAATAAATATGCATAAAAAACGTGTATTTATACCACTTTATCAATGTTGTTTTTCATGTTTATTGTTAAGTAACAATAAGTTATGCTTGCGTTAACGCAAGCTCAACCCAGATGATTCTCGCTTGAACCTCGTAACGAATCATGCAATCATTGCGCAAATTTTAGCACTCTCCGTTCCCTGACGGTGTTCCCGCTTCTTATAAGTCAGAGGGTTATTGGCATGACTGGTTTTGTCGCTCAAGCGCTGTCGCGCACCAGACCTCTGACGCCGCCACCGTTCCGTCTTTGCTTGCTCCGAACGCCATCCGTCCGAATACGCCTGCCGATCATGCGGTAAGGCCGCCTGATGCTCGCTGTTAGGCATGCGTAAAGCCAGCGCTGCGGCCCTGATTTTACTGATGCCTGTCGGACGCTGCCAAGACCAGTTTCCCCGATAGCTGCCTGATGGTCCCCGATCATGAGGCGGTCACGCACGCCGCTTATGCTGCCGTGCCCGGGTATCGCTTTTACCGGGATAACCGCGTTATCTCATTACCGTGCCGGTGGCACACCCTCATCCTTCACCGTTTGAGAGTCAGCATGATGAAAGAATTGAAAATCGCAACCAGCGCCAGCCTGGTCGCCACCATTGAGACGCTGCGCCAGATCGTGCGCGTAGAGCAGACGGACTACACCGACGTGGCGGCGGTGGTGGTGTCGGTCGCCGACGTGGATGCCGGCATTCTGGCGCGCTTGCAGGCGACGGGGTTCGATATTCCGACCTTCGTGGCGGTGGAAGGGGACGAGCATCTTTCCCCGGATTATCTGCCGTTTGTCAGCGGGGTCTTTGCGCTGCTGGCCGGCGCCAGCAAGCCATTCTACATGGCGCAGCTGGAGGCCGCTGCCGACGCCTACGAGCAGGCGCTGCTGCCGCCGTTCTTCAAAACGCTGAAGACCTACGTCGAGATGGAGAATTCGACCTTTGCGTGTCCAGGACATCAGGGCGGCGAGTTCTTCCGCAAGCACCCGGCCGGCCGGCAGTTTTTCGATTTCTACGGTGAAACCCTTTTCCGTTCCGACATGTGCAACGCCGACGTTAAGCTGGGCGATCTGCTGATCCACGAAGGCTCGGCCAAGGATGCGCAAAAGCATGCGGCGCGGGTGTTCAACGCCGATAAAACCTACTTCGTGCTCAACGGCACCTCGGCGGCCAACAAGGTGGTGACCAACGCGCTGCTGACCCGTGGCGATCTGGTGCTGTTCGATCGCAACAACCACAAATCCAATCACCACGGGGCGCTGATCCAGGCCGGCGCCACGCCGGTGTATCTGGAAACCGCCCGCAACCCGTTCGGCTTTATCGGCGGCATCGATGCGCGCTGCTTCGATGAGCGCTACCTGCGCGAGCAGATCCGCGAGGTGGCGCCGGAGAAGGCCACGGCGGCGCGGCCGTTCCGGCTGGCGATCATTCAGCTTGGCACCTACGACGGCACGATTTACAACGCTCGCCAGGTGATCGACACCATCGGCCACCTGTGCGATTACATCCTGTTCGACTCCGCCTGGGTGGGCTACGAAGGTTTTATCCCGATGCTGAAAGAGTGTTCGCCGCTGCTGCTGGAGCTGGACGAACACGATCCGGGCATCTTCGTCACCCAGTCGGTGCATAAACAGCAGGCGGGGTTCTCGCAGACCTCGCAGATCCATAAGAAAGACGACCATATCAAAGGGCAAAAGCGCCACTGCAACCACAAGCACCTGAACAACGCGTTCATGCTGCATGCGTCGACCAGCCCGTTCTATCCGCTGTTCGCCGCGCTGGACGTCAACGCCAAGATGCACGCCGGCCCCGCCGGGCGCCGCATGTGGATGGACTGCGTCAAGCTGGGCATCGAGACGCGCAAACAGCTGCTCACGCGCTGCTCGCAGCTGAAGCCGTTTATTCCGCTGCAGGTGGCGGGCAAGGACTGGCAGGATTACGATACCGATCTGATCGCCAACGACGCGCGCTTCTTCACCTTCGTACCGGGGGAGACGTGGCACGGCTTCGAAGGTTACGCCCAGGATCAGTATTTGGTGGATCCGTGCAAGCTGCTGCTGACCACGCCGGGCATCGACGCCGCGACCGGCCAATACACCGATTTCGGCGTGCCGGCCACCATTCTGGCCAACTTCCTACGCGAGAACGGCATCGTGCCGGAGAAGTGCGATCTCAACTCGATCCTGTTCCTGCTGACCCCGGCGGAGAACCCGGCCAAGATGGAACAGCTGGTGGAGATGCTGGCGCAGTTCGAACGCTATGTCGAAGAGGATGCGCCGCTGAGCGTGGTGCTGCCGACGGTGTACCGCAAGAACGAGCAGCGTTACCGCGGCTACAGCATTCGTCGGCTGTGCCAGGAGATGCACGATCTGTACGTCAGCTTTGACGTTAAGCAGCTGCAAAAGGAGATGTTCCGTCAGGATCATTTCCCGCCGGTGGTGATGAACCCGCAGGACGCCAACGTGGAGTTTATCCGCGACAACGTCGAGCTGGTGCCGATCGGCCAGGCGGAAGGGCGCATCGCGGCGGAAGGGGCCCTGCCGTATCCGCCGGGCGTGCTGTGCGTGGTGCCGGGCGAAGTGTGGGGCGGCGCGGTGCAGCGCTACTTCCTGGCGCTCGAGGAGGGCATCAACCGCCTGCCGGGCTTCTCGCCGGAGCTGCAGGGGGTCTACATCGAGAAAAAAGATCACGGCTGGAAGCGCATCTTCGGCTATATGATCAAGCCATGAAAAAAGGGCCGGTTCGCACCGGCCCTTCTTCTATCCACGCGGGAAGCGCTACTTTCTGCGGTAGCTCTTCTGCGCGGTATTCACTTTCACCAGATAGCGGCGCGACTCGGCGGCCGGGTGCTTGGTGGTCAGCGTTTGGTACACGTCGCCCGGCTGCATGCCGTTGATGATGCCCACCGCGCGCGTTCTGTCGCTGGAGAACACCCGCAGCACGCTGCCGGCGCCGCCGTTGTAAGCGGTGATCACCGCATAGCGGCGCGAGGTCGGGTTCTGAATGCCGCCCAGGTAGTTGTTCTGCAGGATCGCCAGGTAGGCGGTGCCGGTATCGATGTTGTTCTCCGGATCGAACAGGTAGCTGCGGCTCGGGGTGCCCCATTTGCCGCGCATCTGGAACACATCCTTACCGGCGGTGTGCTGCACCACCTGCATCAGGCCCAGCGCGTCCGAACCGCTCACCGCATACGGGTTGAAGCTCGATTCGGTCTGCATGATAGCCAGGATCAGCGACTCGTCCACGCCATATTTTTCCGACGCCTTGCGCACCATCGGCAGATATTTATGCGCACGTTTGTCCAGGTGGTTCGGCACCAGTTGGATGGTGACCGAGTAGATGACGTGCAGGCCGGAGGTGCGTTTTTGCAGCTTGGTCTGCAGCAGGTAATCGGCGAAGTGCGCCGCGCGCCATTCCCAGCGGATCGGCGCCCCTTTGTTATCCAGCACCTGGCCGTACAGGAACGGCTCTTTGCTGATCTGGATATCGTTGGCGTCGGAATAGAGGTCGATCGAACCCGGATCGTCACCCATCAGCAGCGTGCTGATGATCGCCTGGCGCAGGTGCGCGGCCGGATCGGTGGTGGCGATGGTCTCGACGGTGATGGCGCCGGTGTCGAAGTTGATGTGGCTGCGGGTTTGGTATTGGTCGGTGTACTTGACGTAGTCTTTCGGCCCGGCGATCAGAACTTCGTTCAGACCCCAGATGTTCTCGATGTTGTGGGCGAATTGGCCCATCAGAATGTCGAAGCCGTTGGTGTCTTTGATCCAGGCTTCGTTGATTTCTTCACTTTTTTTGCCGGAACAGGAGATCAGCAAAGGCGCTATTACGAGCAAAGCTAAAATTTTCTTCATCTTAAAGCCGTTTGGAAGAAGTATAAGAGGATTGAAGCGGGCCAGCGCCTGGCCCCAACAGCGTTATTCGCTCGGCGGCGTATAGCCTTCGATGTGCACGTCGTGCCCTTCGAACAGGAATTTGATCATTTCCTCTTCCAGCAGTTTGCGGTCATCCACGTTCATCATGTTCAGCTTCTTCTCGTTGATCAGCATGGTCTGCTTCTTCATCCACTCGCCCCAGGCTTCCTTGGAGATCTCGTTGTAGATGCGCTTGCCGACGTCGCCGGGATAAAGCTGGAAGTCCTGGCCTTCGGCGTCGCGTTGAAGGAAAGTACAAAAAATGGTGCGGCTCATGCTAATTCCTCATCGATGGCGCTATCGCCATATAAGTTTTGTTGGATCGGGGGCTGCTTCGCCAGCTGTTGCAACAGGCGGTCCACCGGCGCTGCCAGCCCGACCGACGGCGGCTGCGCTAAGTTATACCAGAGACCCGCGCCCTCATCCATGCCGCTGCCTGCCGCGTCGAGCGACAGCCACATCGGCACGATATCGAGATGGAAATGGCTGAACGTGTGGCGAAACGCGGTCAGCTGTTCCAGGCGCTTGCCTTTCAGACCGCGCTGCTGCAGCCAGAGTTCCAAATCCACGCGCGCGCTGAACTGTGGGAAGCAGAACAGGCCGCCCCACAGGCCCACCGCCGGGCGCTGCTCCAGCCACACGCGGTCGCCGTGCTGCAGCAATAAGAAGTAGGCGGTTTTTTCCGGCAGGGTCTGCTTGGGCTTCTTGCCGGGGTAGTTGGCCCAGCTGTGGTTGGCGTAAGACAGGCAGCCGACGTTGAGCGGGCAGAGTTCACACTTGGGCTTGGAGCGGGTGCAGACCATGGCGCCCAGATCCATCATCGCCTGGTTGAACTGGCCGACGCCCTGGGCCGGGGTGACTTCTTCGCTGATTTTCCACAGCCGATTTTCGACCTCTTTTTTGCCCGGCCAGCCTTCCACCGCGTAGCAGCGAGCCAGCACGCGCTTCACGTTGCCGTCGAGGATCGGATAGTGTTGGCCCAGCGCCAACGACAGCACCGCGCCGGCGGTGGAGCGGCCGACGCCCGGTAAATCGGCGATTTCTGCGAAGGTTGTCGGGAACTCGCCGCCGTGCTGTGCGACAATGGTCTGCGCCGCTTTGTGCAGGTTGCGAGCGCGGGCGTAATAGCCGAGGCCGGTCCACAGATGCAGCACTTCGTCCAGCGGGGCCTCCGCCAGCGCGCGCACGTTGGGAAAACGGGCCATAAAGCGCTGAAAATAAGGAATGACGGTGGCAACCTGAGTCTGTTGCAACATCACTTCGGAGAGCCATACTTGATAGGCGGTTTTCTCCAGCTGCCATGGTAGGGTTTTGCGGCCGTAGCGCTGGTACCAGTCAAGCACCACCTGTGCGAATTGTTGTGCTTGCATCATGAAGAGTCGTTATCCGGCAGAAAATGAAGCGAGATTGCAGCATAGAGTCATGATGCTGTAAACCGGAACTTTCCGACGCCGCACGGCGGGTACAGAAGATGAACACTTGCTAAACCAATGTATCTTTGCATAATGCGCGTTTCCCTAATTGGCAGCCAAACAGACAGAAAGCACTATGATTAATGACGTCATCTCCCCGGAATTTGATGAGAACGGCCGCGCGATGCGCCGTATCCGCAGTTTTGTCCGCCGCCAGGGGCGGCTGACCAAAGGCCAGCAGCATGCGCTGGAGAACTATTGGCCGGTGATGGGCGTGGAGTATCAGGCTGACGCTGTCGATCTCGCCGCGCTGTTCGGCCGCGAAGCGCCGACGGTGCTGGAGATCGGTTTTGGCATGGGCGCCTCGCTGGTGACCATGGCGGGCAACAACCCGCAGCAGAACTTTTTAGGGATCGAAGTACACTCGCCGGGCGTGGGCGCCTGCCTGGCCGACGCCCACGAGGCGAAGCTGAGCAACCTGCGCGTAATGTGCCACGATGCGGTTGAAGTGCTGGAAAACATGATCCCGGACGGCTCGCTGGACATGGTGCAGCTGTTCTTCCCCGATCCTTGGCACAAGGCGCGCCACAACAAGCGCCGCATCGTGCAAACGCCGTTTGTCGAACTGGTGCTGCGCAAGCTGAAGACCGGCGGCGTCTTCCACATGGCCACCGATTGGCAACCTTATGCGGAACATATGTTAGAGGTTATGAACGGGGTCGCAGGCTACCGTAATCTTTCCAGCGATAATGATTATGTGCCGCGTCCGGATTCGCGCCCACTGACGAAATTTGAATTACGCGGCCAGCGCCTGGGACATGGCGTTTGGGACTTGATGTTTGAGAGGAAAGAATAATGGCTAAGAACCGCAGTCGTCGTTTACGTAAAAAGTTGCACATTGAAGAATTTCAGGAGTTGGGTTTCTCCGTAGCCTGGCGCTTCGCCGAAGGCACGTCGGTGGAAGATATCGACAGCACGCTGGATACCTTCATCGATGAAGTGATCGAGCCGAACGGTCTGGCGTTTGACGGCAGCGGCTACCTGCAGTGGGAAGGTTTGATCTGCCTGCAGAAGATCGGCCACTGTACCGACGAGCATCGCGAACTGGTGAAAAACTGGCTGGAAGCGCGCAAACTGACCGACGTTAAGGTCAGCGATCTGTTCGATATCTGGTGGGATTGATCGCGCTTGCCCGATGAGCGCGGCTTCGCGCCGCGCCGTTTTATTGATCTAAGGTGCCTTAACGGCGCCTTTGTTTTGCCCGGAGTGTGACCGAGGTGGTAACAACATTGGATAACGCGTTGCTGGAAGAGATCCTGCAACAGGTGCGCCCGCTGATTGGCCAGGGAAAAGTGGCCGACTACATCCCGGCGTTGGCGGAAGTGCCCGCCGATCGGCTGGCGATCGCCGTGTGTACGGTGGATGGCGAACTGTTCCAGGCCGGCGACGCCGCGGAGCGCTTCTCCATCCAGTCGATCTCCAAAGTGCTGAGTCTGACGCTGGCGCTGACGCGCTATCAGGAGCATGAGATCTGGCGGCGCGTCGGCAAAGAGCCTTCCGGCCTGCCGTTCAATTCGCTGCTGCAGCTGGAGATGGAGCAGGGCAAACCGCGCAATCCGTTTATCAACCCCGGCGCGCTGGTGGTGTGCGACATGCTGCAAACCCGGCTCAGCGCCCCCAAACAGCGCATGCTGGAGGTGGTGCGTCAGTTGGCCGGTGAAGACGACCTGGCCTATGACCTGCGGGTGGCGCGCTCCGAGTTCGAACACTCCGATCGCAATGCGGCCATCGCCTATCTGATGAAGTCGTTCGGCAACTTCGAAAACGACGTCATCACCGTGCTGCAAACCTATTTCCACTACTGCGCGCTGCGCATGAGCTGCGTGGAACTGGCGCGCAGCTTCGTCTATCTGGCCAATCACGGTCGCGATCTCAGCGGCGAGGCGGTGATCAGCCCGCTGCAGGCCCGGCAGATCAACGCCCTGATGATGACCAGCGGCATGTACGACGGCGCCGGCGAATTCGCCTATCGGGTGGGGATGCCGGGCAAGTCCGGCGTGGGCGGCGGCATCGTGGCCATCGTGCCGGACGAACTGTCGATCGTCGTTTGGTCGCCGGAACTGGATGCTTCCGGCAACTCGCTGGCGGGAACTGCGGCGCTGGAACTGTTGTCTCAACGTATCGGTCGTTCGATTTTTTAATCCCAATCTGGATGGGAGTCAGGAGAAGCTATGTTGAAGAAAACCGGGTTAGCCTTACTGCTGCTGGCGGCGACTGCCGCGCAGGCCCACGCCGAGTACCAGTGCAGCGTTAAACCCCAGGACGATGTGATCATCAGCCCGCAGAGCGTGCAGGTGAAAGGCGCCAGCGGCGACCTGCAAATTTCGCCGGATGGTGACGTGATCCGCAACGGTCAGGCACTGAGCCTGAGCGACAGCCAGCGGCAGAAAGCCTTCAGTTACCAGAGCGCGCTGCGCAAGCAGCTGCCGTGGATCGACGACGGCGCGCAGAAACACCTGGAGAAAGCCCGCGCAGCGCTGGATAAAGTGATCGTCAAAGAGCTGGGTAGCAACAGCAACGTGCGCAACCGGCTGACCACCCTGAATGGCCAACTGAAACAGCAGATGAACCGCATCATCGAGCACCGCAGCGACGGCCTGACCTTCCACCACAAGGCGATCGACCAGGTGGAGCAGGACGGCCGCAACATCGTGCAGCAGAGCATGGGCGGCGTGCTGCAGGACAGCCTGAACGAAATGGGCGTCAAACAGGCCGCCAACAGCGGCGGCAACCCGCTGCAGGCGATCATGGGCAATTTGGGCGGCTTGCAGAAGGCGATCCAGAACGAATGGAACAACCAGGAGCAGGACTTCCAGAACTTCGGTCATGACGTGTGCAACCGCGTCACCGCACTGGAAACCCAGCGCAAGGACCTGCTGAAGGCGTTGAAGTAACGGATAGATATCGCATATCCATATCAGAGACGCTGAGGCGAAGCGAAATTCTGGTTGATACCTATCAGGCATTGTTTTTGGAGGCTTGGCATGAGTATTTCGGCTAAACGCGTCAGCTTTGAGACGCGTGGGACGAGGATGTTTCCGTTGAGGGATTGCTGAAGGGGCGTGGCGACGTGACGCATCGCCCTCATAATGCCGTCTGAACATGAAAAAAAGCGCTGATCATTCAGCGCTTTTTTTTACTCGTCGTCCGCCAGGAACAGTTCCAGCAGCGAGTTGAGGAACAGTTTGCCCTTCTCGGTGATCTGCCAGTGCTCCGCGGTTTCTTCCAGATAGCCTTTGGCCAGCGCTTCGTCCAGCTGCGGGCGAATGATGCTTTCCGCCAGCCCGGTGTAGTTGGCGAAGTCGGCGCGCGGCGCGGCTTCCAGCAAGCGGAAGCGGTTCATGAAGAACTCGAACGGCCGATCCGCCGCCGCCACCTCATGCTGCTTGTCCATGTAGTCGCCGCGCATAAAGCCGCGCGGGTGCTTGGTCTTGGCGGTGCGCAGGATGCGTCCGTCGCTGAAGGTCACCTTGCCGTGCGCGCCGCAGCCGATCCCCAGATAGTCGCCGAAGCGCCAGTAGTTGAGATTGTGCTGGCATTGGTAGCCCGGCTTGGCGTAGGCCGAGGTTTCATACTGCTGATAGCCGGCGGCGCTCAGCAACTGGTGGCCGCGCTCGAAGATGTCCCACAGCGCATCGTCGTCCGGCAAAACCGGCGGGCGCGAGCTGAACAGGGTGTTCGGCTCGATGGTCAGCTGATACCACGACAGGTGCGGCGGATTGAGGGCGATAGCCTGGCGCAGATCGTCCAGCGCCTCTTCCAGCGACTGATCCGGCAGGCCGTGCATCAGATCGAGGTTGAAGCTGCGCAGGCCGAGGCCGGTCGCCAGCGTCGCCGCGCGTTTGGCTTCTTCCGGGCCGTGGATGCGCCCCAGACGGTTCAGCTTCTCGGCGCTGAAGCTTTGCACCCCGATGGAGATGCGGTTGACGCCGGCGCGCTGGTAGCCGCTGAAGCGATCGGCCTCCACGGTGCCGGGATTGGCTTCCATGGTGATTTCGGCGTCGTCGGCGACGCGAATGCGCGCCCGCACGCCGTCCAGCAAGGCTTGCATCGCCTCGGCGCTCAGCAGGCTGGGGGTGCCGCCGCCGATAAAGATAGTGCTGATTTCCCGGCCGCCGGCCAGCGGCAGGTCGGCATCCAGATCCGCCAACAGATGATCGACATACTCCTGATGCGGCACGTCACCCTTCAGCGCATGGGAGTTGAAGTCGCAGTACGGGCATTTCTGCACGCACCACGGGATGTGGATGTAGAGACTCAGCGGGGGCAGCTTAAGCATTGCGCATGGCTTCCAACATCAGCTTCAGCGCCTTGCCGCGGTGCGAAATCGCCCGCTTCTCGTCGCGGCTCAGCTCGGCGGCGGTGCGGCCCAGCTCCGGCACGTAGAAGACCGGATCGTAACCGAAACCGCCTTCACCGGCGGCCTGTTCGGTGATTTCGCCGGCCCAGCTGCCGTGGAACACCAGCGGCGTCGGATCTTGCGCATGGCGCAGATAGACCAGCACGCAGTGAAATTGCGCACCGCGCCGGCCCGGCGCCACGTCTTTCATCGCCGCCAGCAGCTTGTCGAGGTTCTGCCGATCGTCGGCGTCTTCACCGGCGTAGCGCGCGGAGTAGATGCCCGGCGCGCCGCCCAGCGCATCTACCGCCAGACCGGAGTCGTCGGCGATCGCCGGCAGGCCGGTGACCTGTGCCGCATGGCGCGCTTTCAGAATGGCGTTTTCGATAAACGTCAGGCCGGTTTCTTCGGCGGACTCCACGCCCAGATCGGTTTGCGCGACCACGTCCAGGCCGAAATCGGCCAACAGGTCGGCGAGTTCGCGCACTTTGCCCGGGTTACCGGTGGCAAGAACGACTTTTTGCATAATGACTACCTTGAAAATTATTCGATGAGCGCCGCGACCACGGCGGGGATCTGTTGCGGATTCACGATGCGTAACTGTTTATGCCGCCCCAGTTCGCCTTTCTCGATGGTGACGTTGCTTTTCGCCACTTTGAACTGCTTGGCGATAAACTTGATCAAATGGGCGTTGGCTTGACCGTCGACCGGCGGGGCGGTGATGGCGACTTTCAGTTCGTCGCCATGCAAGCCGATAATTTGGTCGCGGCTGGCTTTCGGCTGAATATATAGCCTGATCGCCAGCCCGTCCAGCACGGGAGTGACTGCGCTCACAGCAGGAACCAGATCTCGCCGAACACATCCATGCCCAGGTAGTTGATCAGATAGAGGATCAGGATCACTACCATGGCGGAAAAATCGATGCCGCCCATCGCCGGGATGATGCGACGGATCGGCGCCATCAACGGTTCGGTCAGTTGGTACATCACGTAGTCGATCGGGCTGCGGCCCTGGCTTACCCAGCTCATCAGCGCACGAATGATCATCACCCAGAAGATCAGGTAGCCGGCGGACTTGACCAGCGAGATCAGGCCGAACAGCAGGTTATACGGGCTGAGCGACAGCGCGTGGCTTTGTATCAGCAGCAGCAGCGGGTACTTGATGGTCATCAGCAGGAACGCCAGCAGCAGCGAAGCGCTGTCGATAGGCCCAAGCGATGGGATGATGCGGCGCAGCGGGCCGACCACCGGTTGAGTGATCTTCACCACAAACTGCGAGAACGGGTTGTAAAAATCGGTGCGCGTCCATTGCATCCAAATGCGCAGCAACAGCACCATCACGTACAGATCAATAACGGTCTTGACCAGGAAAGTCAGCGTTAGCATGAAGTGGTCCTTCTCCTTAACTCGGGGTTATTTAAAATAATTTTTCCATTTCTTGCGCACGAGAAACGGCGGCCTGCATCGCTTGCGCCACGGTTTCCGGCAGTTGGCGTTCGTTGAACACCCGCAGCGCTTCGGCGGTGGTGCCGCCTTTGGAGGTCACCTGCTCGCGCAGCGTGCCCAGCGGCGTATCCGGGTTGGCTTCAACCAGCGCGGCGGCGCCGGTAGCGGCCTGCTGCACCAGATCGCGCGCGGTCTGGCTGTCGAAGCCCATGCGTTCGGCCTCTTTTTGCATCGCTTCCATAAACAGGAAGAAATAAGCCGGGGCGCTGCCCGCAGCGGCGATCACGCCGTTGATGCCATTTTCGTCATCTACCCAGCAAACTTTACCGACCGAGGCCATTAAATCGCCGGTGTAGTCGCGATCCTGTTGGCTGACCTGCGCCGGCGCGTACAGCCCGCTCATGCCCTTGCCGACCAGCGACGGGGTGTTGGGCATGATGCGCACGATGTCCAGTTGGTCGCCGAGCAACTGATAGAAACGGCTGACCTGAATGCCGGCGGCGATCGACAGCACCAGTTTGCCGCCGAAATCGACCTGTTCGCGCAGCGGCTGACACACGTCGGCCATCATTTGCGGTTTGACCGCCAGTACCACGACGTCGGCTTCACGCGCGCAGGCGACGTTGTCGCCGCTGCTGACGATGCCGTAGTCCGCCGCCAGCGCGTCACGGTTTTTCGGCGAAGGGGCGCAGACGCTGATGGATTTGGCCGGATAGCCGCCCGCGACCAGGCCGGCGATGATTGCACGCGCCATGTTGCCGGCGCCGATAAAGGTAATCTTGCGATGTTGCATCAAATCCCTCGTCTGTTTGTCAGGCCTGCGAGTAGTCGCGGGCGCCAAAAATTGCGGTGCCGATGCGCACCAGGGTGCTGCCTGCGGCGATCGCCGCCGCCATATCGTCCGTCATGCCCATCGACAGCGTATCGGCCTGCGGATAACGCTGACGCAGGGCGAGAAATGCGTCGTTCATCCGGCTGAATACCGCCAACTGCCGCTGATAATCCGTTTCCGGCGCCGGGATGGCCATCAGGCCGCGCAGCGCCAGATTCGGCAGCGCCGCGATCGCGTCGGCCAACGCCGGCAGTTCGTTCAACGCGATGCCGGATTTGCTCTGCTCATCGCTGATGTTGATTTGAATCAGCACGTTGAGCGGCGGCATGTCGGCCGGGCGCTGATCGCTCAGGCGCTGGGCGATGCGCAGCCGATCCACGGTATGACACCAGGCGAAATGTTCCGCCACCAGCCGACTCTTATTGGATTGCAGCGGGCCGATAAAGTGCCACACCAACTCACCGCCCTGCGACGACTCGGCGAAATGCCGGATCTTGTCTACCCCTTCCTGCACGTAGTTCTCGCCGAAGGCGCGCTGGCCGGCGGCGATGGCTTCTTCGATCGCCGCCACAGGTTTGGTTTTGCTGACTGCAAGCAGAGCAACGTCTTCCGGCGCCCGTGCGCAGTTTTGCGCGGCGGCCGCGATGCGGTTTCTGACATCCTGCAGGTTCTGTTGGATAGTGCTCATTATTGACCCGGGAGAGTGATATGGATATCGATGAATTCGTGGCCCTTAGTGTAAAGCATAATGCTTCCGATCTGCACCTTTGTGCCGGTCATCCGCCGATGTTGCGCATCGACGGTGAACTGCAGCCGCTGGCGGCGGCACAAACGCTGACGGCGCAAGGCGCGCAGGCCCTCTGCGATGGATTGCTGAATGCGCAGCAGCGCGAGAGCCTGCGGCGGCTGGGGCAGGTCGATCTGGCGTTGCACAGGCCGGGCGGGGAGCGGTTGCGCGCTAACGTTTTTCAACAAAGCGCGGGGATTTCTCTCGCGTTGCGGCGTATCGCCGGGCAATCGCCTTCGCTTGCCGAGCTGGCGGCGCCGGCCATCGTCCCGGCGCTGCTGCGGCGCGCCGACGGATTGATCCTGGTCACCGGCGCCACCGGTAGCGGTAAGTCCACCACGCTGGCGGCGATGATCGACGAGATCAACCGGCACCAGCAGCGGCATATTTTGACGCTGGAAGATCCGATCGAGTTCCTGCACCGCAGCCGGCGATCGCTGATCCAGCAGCGGGAGATCGGCCGCGACAGCCACAGCTTCGATGCGGCGTTGCGCGCCGCGCTGCGCGAAGATCCGGATGTGATCCTGCTGGGCGAGCTGCGCGATACCGCCACCATCCGGCTGGCGCTCACTGCGGCGGAGACCGGCCACCTGGTGCTGGCGACGCTGCATACCCGCAGCGCGCCGCAGGCGGTAGAGCGGCTGGTGGACGTGTTTCCGGCGGAAGAGAAACCCTATGTGCGCGCCCAGCTGGCGGGCAGCCTGCAAGCGGTGATCGCGCAAAAGCTGATGAGGCGCCCCGGCGGCGGACGAGTGGCGATCTTTGAAGTGCTGACGGCGACGGCGGCGGTCAGCAACCTGATCCGTGAAGGGAAAACGCATCAGTTGGCGAGCGTGTTGCAAACCGGCGCGCAGTCCGGCATGCAAACCTTTGAGCAAGGTTTGCAGCAGCGGATCGACGCCGGTGTGTTGGGGGATTACGCGGGGGAGGGAATGGGCGTTTAGCCCAGCTGCCGTTCGAACCAGCTTTCGAGGATAACCACCGCGGAGGCGGAATCCACGCTGCCTTTATCAAGCGCGCGGAAGCCGCCGCGATCGAACAGGTTGGCGCGCGCCTCCACGGTGCTCAGACGCTCGTCATGCAGATCGATCTGGATGCCGAAGCGGCCGTGCAGACGGTTGGCGAACTTGCGCGCCTGGGCGGTAACGGGCTGTTCGGTGCCGTCCATGTTCAGCGGCAGGCCGACCACCACCAAATCCGGCTGCCACTCCTTCAGCAGTTTTTCGATTTTCAGCCAGTCCGGCGAACCGTCCTGCGCTTTGAAAGCCGGCAGGGCGCGGGCGCTGCCGGTCAACTCCTGGCCGACGGCCGCGCCGATGCTTTTGGTGCCAAAGTCGAAGGCGATAATGGTGCGGTTACTCATCAGGCGTGTCCTGCGTGGTTGGCGATGCTGCGAATGTCGATACCCAAAAGGTTCCCCGCCTCGCGCCAGCGGCTGGCGATCGGCGTGCGGAACAAAATGTCGGTGTTGGCTTCGATGGTCAGCCAGGCGTTTTCCAATACTTCCTGCTCCAACTGGCCCTTTTCCCAACCCGCATAACCCAGCGCCACCAGCACGTCGTCCGGTTGCTCCGGCGTGCCGAGCGTTTCCAGCACGTCTTTCGAGGTGGTGATCATGGTGTTGGGGGAAATTTGAATGCTGGCGCCAAAGCCGTGGCGCGGCGTATGCAGGATAAATCCGCGATCGTCCGCCAAGGGGCCGCCGGCGAACACCGGCTTGTCCAGGCTGATGGCCGGATCGCGCGCAGGCGGCATGATCTTCAGCTTGCTCAGCACCGTGGCTACCGTGAACTGCTCCACCGGTTTATTGATCACCAAACCCATGGCGCCTTCTTCATTGTGCTCGCAAATGTAAATCACCGAGCGCTTGAAGCGAGGATCCTGCAGCGTTGGCATGGCGATCAGAAAATGGTGCTGTAAATTCATGGCGTTAGTATAAGGTAATCAATGGGTGAGAAAATAAACAGCCGCCAGTATGCGGCTATACCCGCCGCCTTTCAAGCCGCTGCCGGAAAGGCGGGCTTTGGCGGGCGCGATACAGGATAGCGGGCGGCATGCCGCCCGCATGACGCATTACTTCGCCGCCAGGCGCTTTTCAATGGCGTCCATCAGCATGCCGGTAATCGAAATCGGGAATGCCGCCTCGATCTCGCGCGCACAGGTTGGGCTGGTGACGTTGATTTCGGTCAGGCGATCGCCGATCACGTCCAGGCCGACGAAGAGCAGCCCTTTCTCTTTCAGCGTCGGGGCGACGGCGCGGGCAATTTTCCAGTCGCTTTCGCTCAGCGGGCGCGCTTCGCCGCGGCCGCCGGCCGCCAGGTTGCCGCGGGTCTCACCCTGCGCCGGAATGCGCGCCAGGCAGTAAGGCACCGGCTCGCCGTCCACCACCAGGATGCGCTTGTCGCCGTCCTTGATCGCCGGCAGGAAGTTCTGCGCCATGCAGAAACGGCTGCCGTGTTCGGTCAGGGTTTCGATGATCACCGACAGGTTAGGATCGTCCTGCTTCACGCGGAAGATAGACGCGCCGCCCATGCCGTCCAGCGGTTTCAGGATGATGTCGCCGTGCTGCTGGTGGAATTTGCGGATGTGCGCGGCGCTGCGGCTGACCAGCGTATCCGGCGTCAGTTCCGAGAACCAGGCGGTGAACAGCTTCTCGTTGCAGTCGCGCAGGCTTTGCGGCTTGTTGACCACCAGCGTGCCTTTGACTTCGGCGCGTTCCAGAATGTAGGTCGCGTAGATGTATTCGGTATCGAACGGCGGATCTTTGCGCATCAGGATCACGTCCAGATCGTGCAGCGCCAGATCCTGCTCGGCGCCGAAGCTGAACCAGCTCTCCTTGTCTTCCTTCACGCTCAGCAGGCGGGTGCGGGCGCGCCCGTCACCGGCGTGCAGATAGAGATCGTTCATCTCCATGTAGTGCAATTCGTAACCGCGGCGCTGCGCTTCGAGCAGCATGGCGAAGCTGGTGTCTTTCTTGATGTTGATGGAATCGATAGGATCCATCACGATGCCGAGCTTAATCATCTTTTCTCCTTTAACCCAGGTCGCCGAAGCGGACCTGCAGAGCGGTAATGGCGGTGAGCGCTGTGGTTTCGGTACGCAGAACGCGTGGTCCCAGCAGAATATCAGTAAATCCGTGGTCGGTGGTCATGGCGATTTCGTCGGCGGACAAACCGCCTTCCGGGCCGATCAGCAGGCGAACGCGGTCTACCGGCTGCGGCAGCGTGTTGATGCTGTGGCTGGCGCGCGGGTGCAGGTTGAGTTTCAGGCTGCCGTCCTGCTCGGCGCACCAGGCCTCCAGCGACATCGCCTCGCGGATTTCGGGAATGCGGTTGCGGCCGCACTGTTCGCAGGCGGCGATGGCGATCTTCTGCCATTGTTGGATTTTCTTCGCCAGACGCTCGCCGTCCAACTTGACGCCGCAGCGCTCGGAAAACAGCGGGGTGATGACGTTGACGCCCAGCTCGATGGATTTCTGGATGGTGAACTCCATCTTCTCGCCGCGCGAGATCACCTGGCCCAGATGCAGGTTGAGCGGCGATTCGATGTCCTCCACGCGGCCGTCGCCAAGGCGCACCAGCACGCTCTTTTTGTCCACCCGGACTATCTCGGCGTCGAACACCTGGTTGCTGCCGTCGAACAGCTGCAGCGCCTGGCCGGCGCTCATGCGCAGCACGCGCCCGACGTGGTTGGCGGCGTCCTCGCTGAGGGCGATCTCCGCCCGGTCGGTCAACGGCTGCGGATGGTAAATGCGGGGTATGCGCATGGGTAGTCTGATCCTGACGAAACGGCGCCGCGGGTTGGCGGCGCCATGAAAGATAAAGGCTATAGTAGGTTAGCTTTTCCGCTGCTGACAAGCCTGTTGAATATAGGGGTTGTGGTTGCCCTGCACCTTGGCGATACGTGCTTCACGCTGACATTCCCATTGGCTCACCGGATATTGCCGGTTCCACACCTCGAACAGTTGGGTTTGCTGGCGTGACAGCCGCAGCTGGTAGCGATCGCGCATGTAGAAGTAGGTGCGGGCAATGGCGCCGCGGGCGCGGGCGGGCGGCTCCGCCTGTTTATTCTTGAAGTCCACCTTCATTGGGCACTGCCCGTATTGGCCTGCGCCGCCGTTCCATTGGCTGTACATGAAGTTGTTGCGGTCGCCGTTCACTTCGCCGATCGCCGGCTGCAGGTTGTGCAGATCGGTTTCTATCTGGCGATAGGTGGCGTCCTTATTGCAGTTTTTGCGTCCGCCGTCTTGCCAGCACTGCAGTTGGTGGCCGAACTGCCAGGCCGGCACCACGTGTTCCCACTCGATGCGCTGCGCGCGCTGGGCGTTTTTACGCACCTGATAGCCGCAGCCGGCGAGATCCGGGATGCCCTTCTTGCCTTGCCAGTCGATGCGGCAGCCGCAGTAAAAGCTGCCCGGCGCATCCTGGTTAATCTTGGCCGCCGCCGCTTTGGCCTGAGAGAAGTTATTGATGCCGTGTGCCTGTACGGCGCCTGCGGCGAAAACCGCCATAAACAAAATTCTGCGAAGCATATTCCAAAACAGCTCAAAATTGGAAAAGCAGGCAGGGTAACGGAACTTGCCGGTAGTGGCAAATGGCGATATTTGCTTGTTTTAACGTATAAATCGTTTAACTAAAGGTTCTCGCTAGCAAGAAATTTCAGTTTTTCGCCGCACCGGCGGCAGCGGTATTCGCTTTCGCCGCGCAGCACGCGGTTATGGCGGCGAATGGTGAGCGGGTGCTGCCCACAGGCGCAGCGGTAGGGGAAGGTCTTGCTTTGCACCGAGGCGGTTTCGAAACGGTGAGTGCGGCTGGCGGGCGTCAGCAGCACGCTTTCCATCATCCAGCGCCATTCGCGGCCGTGCGGCGCCACCCGGCCGAATTGGCGAAACACCAGCAGGTGCGCCAGTTCGTGCGGCACCACTTCATCGATAAACGGCTGTTGGTTTTCCAGCAGCAGCACCGGGTTCAGGCGGATTTCCCAGCTTTGCAGCCAGGCGGTGCCCGCGCTGGTGCCGCGTTGCTGATAGACGATGCTGGGTTCGGGGAACTCGACGGCAAAATGCTGGCGGGCCAACTGCAGCTTTTCTCGCAGGCAGCGCATCACCGCTTGTTGCAGCGCGATGGGGATTCTCGGTTTGTTCATTGCGGCTAGCTTAAGCAATGGCGCGGCGGCTGACAATACGCACCGGCGCAAATCGCATCCGGCGCTTTTTCGCCACATTGATAAAGCGATCGCCACCGATGGATTGTAATCAATGTGTTAACTGCGGGATAATAAAGCGTGCATGATGAGCCTGTACCCGCAGTTCTCACCGAGCAAGGTTGAAACGCCGCCTGTGGCAATCCCTTACGCAAAGAGCGGTTATTTTGCGATTTGGCGCAATAACTGACTGATTAAAAATACGTAAGGTGAAGGCAGTTTTTTGACAAGGCGCCGCCTCGCGCGCCACAAGTGTGAATTTAACGCAGCTGATGTTGCAAGTGAGAGATCAATGTCGAATAAACCGTTCCACTATCAAGATCCGTTCCCGCTGAAGAAAGACGATACCGAATATTACCTGCTGAGCCGCGACCACGTTTCCGTGAGCGAGTTTGAAGGCCAGGAAATACTGAAAGTTGCCCCTGAAGCGTTAACCCTGCTTGCCCAGCATGCGTTCCACGACGCGTCGTTCATGCTGCGCCCGGCGCACCAACAGCAGGTGGCCGATATCCTCAAAGATCCGGACGCCAGCGAAAACGACAAGTACGTTGCGCTGCAATTTCTGCGTAACTCAGAAATCGCCGCCAAGGGTATTTTACCGACCTGCCAGGACACCGGCACGGCGATCATCGTCGGCAAAAAGGGCCAGCGCGTCTGGACCGGCGGCGGCGATGAAGAAGCGTTGTCGCGTGGGGTGTACAACACCTACATCGAAGAGAACCTGCGCTATTCGCAGAACGCCGCGCTGGATATGTACAAAGAGGTCAATACCGGCAGCAACCTGCCGGCGCAGATCGATCTCTACAGCGTTGACGGCGAAGAATACAAGTTCTTGTGCATCGCCAAGGGCGGCGGTTCAGCCAACAAAACCTATCTGTATCAGGAAACCAAGGCGCTGCTGTCGCCGGGCAAGCTGAAAAACTACCTGGTCGACAAGATGCGCACGCTGGGCACTGCGGCCTGCCCGCCGTACCACGTGGCGTTCGTCATCGGCGGCACCTCGGCGGAAGCGACGCTGAAAACCGTCAAGCTGGCCTCGACCAAGTATTACGATGGCCTGCCGACCGAAGGCAACGAGCATGGCCAGGCGTTCCGCGATCTGGAACTCGAAGCGGAACTGCTGCAAGAAGCGCAGAACCTGGGGCTGGGCGCACAGTTCGGCGGCAAATACTTCGCGCATGATATCCGCGTGGTGCGTCTGCCGCGCCACGGCGCCTCCTGCCCGGTCGGCATGGGCGTTTCCTGTTCGGCGGACCGCAACATCAAAGGCAAGATTAACCGCGACGGCATCTGGCTGGAAAAACTGGAGCACAATCCGGGTAAATTCATTCCTCAGGAGCTGCGCCAGGCCGGGGAAGGCGAGGCGATCAAGGTCGATCTCAACCGTCCGATGGCCGAGATCCTCAAACAGCTGTCGCAGTACCCGGTTTCCACCCGCCTGTCGCTGAGCGGCACCATCATCGTTGGCCGCGATATCGCGCACGCCAAGCTGAAAGAGCGCCTGGATCGCGGTGAGGGCCTGCCGCAGTACGTCAAGGATCACCCGATCTACTACGCCGGCCCGGCTAAAACGCCGGAAGGCTATGCATCCGGTTCCTTGGGGCCAACCACCGCCGGGCGTATGGATTCCTACGTCGACCTGCTGCAATCTCACGGCGGCAGCATGATCATGCTGGCGAAAGGCAACCGCAGCCAGCAGGTGACGGATGCCTGCCACAAGCACGGCGGCTTCTACCTCGGCAGCATCGGCGGCCCGGCGGCGGTGCTGGCGCAGCAGAGCATCAAGAGCCTGGAGTGCGTGGAGTACCCTGAACTGGGCATGGAAGCGATCTGGAAAATCGAAGTGGAAGATTTCCCGGCGTTTATCCTGGTGGATGACAAAGGCAATGACTTCTTCCAGAAGATCCAGGCCGGCCAATGCGCCAGCTGCCTGAAATAATCGCTGCTCCCCCTCCACCGCTCGCGGGCGGTGGAGGGGATTGTGTAAAGTCCTGTAGCTTGCTGGACGTCGAGTTTTAACCTGTATACCCTACGCGAATAGCACTAAAATTCGACTAATGGAATATCGGCAACATAAGGTTCGGCAAGCACATGGGTACGCAGGAAAGTCACATCAGGGAATTGCTGGTCTGGATTGAAGACAACCTGACCAATCCGCTGTCGTTGGATATCGTTTCCGCCAAGTCAGGCTATACGAAATGGTACCTGCAGCGCATGTTCAAGAAGCAGACCGGATTATCGTTAGCCTCCTACATCCGCGCTCGTCGCCTCTACCTCGCCGCCTTCGCCTTGCGCTTCACGCAGAAGAGCATTTTGGACATTTCGGTTGAATATCAATTCGATAATCAGCAGACGTTCTCGCGCTGTTTCAAGAAACACTTCGCCGAGTCGCCCAGCGTCTATCGTCATGCCCGCAAACAGGACTTCAGCAATCTGGTGCGTTCACTCGCGGCCAGCCAGCCCGGCGATATTGAGGTTGAACGCGTCAGCATCGCCAGAGGGCAATACGCTTTTCACGGCAAGCAGTACGCTTACCACCTGGACATAGAGAGGTTGGATAAGTCGCATCTGCCGCAGCGCAGCGCGCTGCGGGCGCAGTTTTACACCTTGTTGGGCGAGCGCCCGACGCAAACCTATTCGTTTACCCAACTGGTGCCGGACGGCGAGCGGGTCAGGGTCGACTATACCCTGGGCGTGACGACGGACTATCCGCTGCGTGAAGGCGTGGCGCTGGAGCCGCTGCCGGAGATCCACGGCGAGTTTTGCCGTTTTCGCTATTCCGGCAAGCCGGTGGCGCTCAATGATCACATCATTAAAATTTACACGCAGGTGCTGCCCGAAATGGGGCTGGCCCGCGGTGACGGGCCGGACATGACGATGTTCAGCTATTCGCTGAGCGGGAAAGAGGAGCTGCACCTGGAGCTGCAGCATCTGGTGCCGGTGGTGCCGCTGCACTGATCCCGTCGGCGGCCGGCCGCCGGTTTTTTTGCTGCACGATCGCCGCCATCACCGCCAGGGCGATCTCCGCCGGCGTTTTGCTGCCCAGCGGCAGGCCGATCGGCGCATGGATGCGTTCCAACTCCTGCGGCGTGAATTCGGCAATCTGCTGCAACCGCTGGCGCCGCCGCGCGCTGTTTCTCAGCGATCCCATGGCGCCGATGTAAAACGCCGGAGTGTGGATCGCTTCCATCAACGTCAGATCGTCCATACGCGGATCGTGGGTCAGCGCCACGACGGCGGTATTGGCGTGGCAACCGCCGTCCTCAATGAACTTGGCCGGAAACTGGCGCAGCAGCGTCACGCCCGGTTTTAACTCGGCGGCGAAGTTATCCAGCGCCTCCGGGCGATTCTCGCACACCAGCACCTCAAACCCCAGCGCCACGGCGAAATCGGCGCAGTACAGCGCCACGCTGGACAGCCCGGCGATCAGCAGGCGCGGCGCGGCCGCGATATGCAGAGTAATCTGTTCGAGCCGGCGTTCCACCTGGGTGGCGCTGGTGAAATGACTCTGCTCGAGGCTGTGGCAGGCGTGGGGCAGCGTCAGGCGTTTGATCAACGCGTGATGCCCTTCCAGCGCGCCGGCGATGCGTCGCAGGTAAGCGACGCTGGCTTCTCCCGCCGGTAGATACTCGATCAGCACGTCCAGCACGCCGCCGCACGGCAGCGCCACGTTGGGCGTCATACCGCCTTCGCCGTAACGGATCACCTGGCTGGCCGCCTGATACTCCCCGGCGGCCACGCGGCGCAGAAAGTCCTCCTCCACGCACCCGCCCGACAACGAACCGCTGTAGCGGCCGTCGCGGGTCGCCGCCATCAGCGCGCCCGGCGAGCGCGGCGAAGAACCATAGGTGCTGAGGACGGTGCATAACCAGACCGGCTGGTGTTGCAGCCAGCTTATCGCCTGGCTGACCACGGTGACATCAAGATGTTGCATAGGTGAATTTACTCGCTGGCCGGAAGTTGCGATGGAAGATCAATATCCTGCACGACGCCGGGGTGCTCAAGTGGCAACAGGTGCACCGCTGCGCCTTGCAGCAGCCCACGGGCGCCATTATCGCCGCGCAGTTGGCAAAGTTGTTTGCGCAATAGGGCGGAAAAGCCGACCGGGTGACCGGGCTGTTGCGCATAGCTGGGGCGTACGATCGCGTGTTGCCGTAAGGCGCTCGCCACCTGCCGGAAAACGTCGGCGCCGACGAACGGCATATCGGCCAGATGGATCAGCCAGCCTTGCCAGTGCGGCGTGGCTGCAACGCCTGCGGCGATCGAGTCGCCTAGGCCCGCGCTGGCGAGCAGGGTAACCGGCACCTGATTGGCGGCGCAGGCTGCCAGCACCGGCAGATTATCCGGACGGGTCACCACCTGCACCGGCAGCTCGGAAGCCAGCGCCTGGCGCAGGGTGTGTTCGAACAGCGAACGCCGCTCGCCCGCCGCATCGGCAAACCCGGCGTTCAGTTTGTTGCCCTGGCCGCCGGCCCGAATAAAGCGCTCCCCGCGTCCGGCGGCGGTAATAATGATGCCCGTGATCATGGTTCAAGCCCGCGTTTGCGCAAATTATTTATTAGCGTACAAACCTTATGTGTTTTGCAAATGTTTTTTTGTTGAAAACAGCCTGTTAATCATCACATAATTTTAGTTATAAGCATATGCTTATGACGTCTACGGCAAGGTCGTCAGCGTTTGCGCAACAACACCGCGAACAAAAACCAATTACAAGAAAGACGTGAAGGACTTATTTATGAGCAATTTCAACCCGTCGCGGCGTCGCTTTATCAAAAGCGCCGTGATTGCGGGGGTATCCGTGTACCTCGCGCCCCTGTACAGCCGCGCCTACGCCGCGCTGTTCGAGCAAAAAATCCTCCAGTCGCCCAATTGGGATCCGCAGGCCAAGCGCGTGCGTTTCCGTATCGACGGCCGCGCCAAGGTCATGGGGCAGAAGGTGTTCGCGCGCGATATCCGCGCGGTGGACATGCCGCACTGGCCGCAGAAACAGGCGCACGCCTTCATTCTGCGCGTGACCAAAGCCGACCGGTTGTTCGAAGGGGTCGATCTGTCGCTGTTGGGGGACGATCTGCAACCGGATCGCCTGGTGACGGCGGAAGATCTGGCGCGCGACGGCCTGGCCTTTCCGGCGTTCTACGGTGACGACATGCTGCTGCCGAGCGGCAAAACCCCGGCCTACCTCGGCCAGGCGGTGGCGATCCTGATCTATCACGACTTCGCCCGTTTCCGCTTCGCCAAGGACAAGCTGAAATTCCGCGAAGAAACCATCAAATACGGCGCGGTGACCGGCCCGCTCGAGCGCGATCCCTGGGGCAGCTTCCGCTATGTGCGGGTGGGGGGAGAACAACCGTTCGACGACGATCGTTTCTCCAGCCTGAAGGACACGCCGATCTTCCCGGTGTCGATGAAAAAACACCTGCCGGTGTGGCCGGAAGGGCGCGAGGGCGGCAAGCTGGATCAGGAAGGCATGCGCTATGCAGGGATGATCGCCGACGAGTTGGCGAATCCGCCGGCCGACTGGCTGGTAATGTCGCGCCGCTACACCACGCAGTCGATAGACACCTCGGCGCTGGAGCCGGACAACGCCAACGGCTGGTTCGACGCGCAGACGCAAACCTTGCATCTGGTGGTGCCGACTCAGTCGCCGCAGGAAGTGGCCGACGAGATGCCGCGCATGCTGGCCAAGCGCAATCCGCCGGTGAAACAGCTGATCCTGCACCCGTGCTATACCGTGGGCTACGGCTCGAAAGACCACTACAACTTCCCGTATTACGGCGCGGTGGCGGCGATGTATGGCGACGGCCACCCGGTGCGCCTGGCCAACGATCGCTTCGAACAGTTCCAGACGGCGTTGAAGCGCCACGCGTTCGACATGAACTACCGCATCGCGGTGAATAAGCAGACCGGCGTCATGCAGTCGTTCCTCGGTGACATGACCGCGGACGGCGGCGGCCGCAGCAACTTTACCCCTTCAGTGGTGATGGTCGGCGCAACCGCCGCCCAGTCGATTTACTACTTCCCGAAAAGCGATCTGTCGTCGGTCGGGCTGGCTTCACGCGCCATCGACGCCGGTTCGGCGCGCGGTTACGGCACGCTGCAGAGCATGGCCGCCACCGAGATGATGGTGGATGAGTTGGCCGCCGAGCTGAAGATTGACCCGATCGAGTTCCGCCTGCGCAACGTGCTGAAATCCGGCATGAAAAACACCCAGGGGGCGATCCCGGCCGGTGCGATCCGCGCCGATGAAGTGCTGGAAAAGGCGGCGAAGCATGAGATATGGCTTAAGCGCGCCGAACGCAAGGCCGAGTTTGAGAGCCGCCATCCCGGCAAGCGCTATGGCGTCGGCTTCGGCTGCGTGCAGAAAGACTTCGGCACCGGGGCGGAAACCTCGTTCGCCCGGGTGGAGCTGAGCGAAGACGGCAGCATCACCCTGCATCACAGCGGCGCGGAGATGGGCACCGGCATGTCGACCTCGCAGTCGGTATTGTGCGCGCAGTGGCTGGGCAAACCGGCCGACGAAGCGCACTTCTCGGTCACCGACTGGTCGGTATTGCCGATGGTCACCAGCGGCGATCCTTACCTGATGTCGCAGGAAGAGCAGGATAAGCTGCAAACCAACCCCAACTGGACGCCGAGCTACTGTTCGCCGTCGAGCGCCAGCAACTCGGCCTATTATTTCTCGCACAGCACCCGCGAAGCGGCGCGCCTGATCTTCGATCACGGCCTGTGGCCGGCGGCGATGGCGCTGTGGCAGGCCGGTATCGGCGGCGGCCAGGCGGCGCCGCTGGTGGTGCGGCGCGAAGATGCGCGTTGGGTCGAAGGCGGCCTGACGGCGGCGGGCATGTCGGTGCTGAGCCTCGAGCTGCTGGCCAAGACGGCTTATCAGATGGGCGGCGTCACCGGCGCGGCGGTGCATGTGTTCAACCGCTGGCAGTGGGCGGAGGCCGATTTTACGTTGAACGGCAAAAGCGAACGCCTGCCGATCGACGGCATGGCGCTGCGCAACGCCGGCGGCGAATTCAAACCGCTGGCGCGCGGGCAGGTCTACTACCCGCCGACTCAGCGCAACAATGCGGCGGTGACCTACTACAGCGCCGTCGGCACGCTGGCGGAAGTGGCGGTGGATATCGCCACCGGCCAGGTGGAGTTGCTGAATCACCACTCGATCATGGAGTGTGGCAACCTCATCGTGCCGGAACTGGTTTCCGGCCAACTGCAGGGCGGGCTGGCGATGGGCATCGGCCATGCGCTGCACGAATATTTACCGCTGTACGAAGACGGCCCGGGCAACGGCACCTGGAACTTCAACCGTTACCACCTGCCGCGCGCCAGCGACGTGGCGGTATGGAAACAGAGCGGCGACATCCTGCCGGCGCTGTCGGAAACCGATCCGCCGAAAGGCATGGCGGAAGTGGTGATGATCCCGATCGTGGCCGCGCTGGTCAACGCCATTGCCGACGCCACCGGCCACCGTTTCCGTGATTTGCCCGTTCGTGCAGAAAATATTCGTGAGGTATTACAATGAGCATTAAAACCCAGCCGATTTCCCTGACCATCAACGAGAAACAGTACGGCCCGATCGAGGTGCCGGAAGGCTTGATGATGATCGATTTCCTGCACGAGTATCTCGATTTGACCGGTTCGCGCCTCGGCTGCGGGCAGGGCATTTGCCACGCCTGCGTGGCTATTGTCGATCACCCGAGCGGCACCAGCGAAGAGGTGCGCACCTGCATCACCGGCGCGCATTTCTTCAACGGCAAGAAAGTGCGCACCGTCGAAGGCCACGCCAGGGTGGACGAACAGGGGGAGGTGGTTGAGCTGTCGCCGATCCAGCAGGCGTTTCTGGAGCACTACAGCTTCCAGTGCGGCTACTGCACGCCAGGCTTCGTCAACGCCGCCACCATCTTCGTGGAAAAGCTCAAGCGTGAGCCGATCGCCCGCGATCAGCTGGAGAACGCCATCGAGCAGGCGCTGGACAGCCACATCTGCCGCTGCACCGGCTACGTGCGCTACTACGAAGCGGTGCGCGACGTGGTGCTGAAAACGCCGGGCCTGCTGAAGGAGACGGCGCAATGAAAAAACGTCTCGCAGTGTTGATTGTGTTGGTGGCGATCGTGGTGATTGCGCTGTTGTGGTGGCGGGAAAACCGCCGTTACGACGGCCCGGTGCAGCAGGTGACCGCCAGCGCCGAACAGATTGCGCGCGGCCGCTATCTGGCGCAGGCCGCCGACTGCGCCGCCTGCCATACCGCCAGCGGCGGGGCGCCGTTGGCCGGCGGCTATCCGCTGGACACGCCGTTCGGCACGATTTACGGCAGCAACCTGACGCCGTCGGCCGACCACGGCATCGGGCGCTGGAGCAAGGACGACTTCTTCCTGGCGCTGACGCAGGGCGTGGCGCCGGGCGGACGGCACCTGTACCCGGCGATGCCTTACACCTCGTACAAGGGCATTTCGCGTCAGGACGCCGATGACATCTACGCTTACCTGATGACGCGCCCGGCGGTGGACGTGGCCATTCCGGCCAACGAGATGCCGTTCCCGTTCAACCAGCGCATGGCGCTGATCGGCTGGAATCTGCTGTTCCGCAGCCAGGATCCGCTGCCGGCCAGTTCGCAGGGCAGCTCGCCGCAATGGCAGCGCGGCCGCTATCTGGCCGACGTGCTGGGCCACTGTGGCGAATGCCACACGCCGCGCGGCGCGCTGGGACAGATGGATCTCGGCAAGCCGATGCAGGGCGGCGATCTCGGCCGCTTCATGGCGCCGGACATTACGCCGCACGGCTTGGCGCAGCGCGGCTGGACGCCGCAGGACGTCAGCCGCTTCCTCGGCACCGGCCTCGCGCCGCAGGGTTCGGCCTTCAGTGAGATGCATATGGTGGTGGATCTCAGCACCCGTCATTTGACGCCGGAAGACCATCAGGCGCTGGCGCTGTATCTGATGGGCGAGCAGCCGCCGGCGGCAGTGCCGGTGAAAATGGGGCAGGGCAGCGATGCCGGGCGCATGACCTATCTGGATCAGTGCGCCGGCTGCCATGCGCGCGAAGGCGAAGGCAAACCGCACGTCGCGCCGGCGATGCGCGATAACGCCACGCTGCGCCAGGCGGACGGCAAGAACCTGATCGTGTCGGTGCTGGACGGCCTGCCGGCCCAGCAGTTCCCGAACGGTGAAAGCATGCAGAGCATGCCGGGCTTCGGCGAGCGTCTGAGCGATGCCGACGTGGCGGAACTGGTAAACTACCTGCGGGTGACCTGGGGCGGTTTGCCGGCGGACGTCACCGCCGAGCAGGTGAAAGCGCTGCGCAAGTAAGCGGCGTACAGACGAAAAAAATGGCCCGCAGATGCGGGCCATTTTATTGCACGGTCACGGGATTCAACGGCTGGTGACGCCGTCGACACGTTGGCTGCGCTGTTTGATGGCGTAACCGACGGCCAGGATCGCCACCCATACCGGGATCAGCAGCACCGAGATTTGAATGCCCGGCGTCAGGTACATGATCACCAGGATGCCGGCCATGAACAGCAGGCACAGGTAGTTGCTGAACGGGTACCAGAACGCTTTAAACTTCGGCACCACGCCTTCGCGGTTTTTGGCGGCGCGGAATTTCAGGTGCGCCAGGCTGATCATCGCCCAGTTGATCACCAGCGCCGATACCACTAACGCCATCAGCAGTTCGAAGGCGCGGCCCGGGATCAGGTAGTTAATCAGCACGCACAGCGCGGTGGCGAGGGCGGAAATGCCGATGGCCACCACCGGCACGCCGCGGCCGTCGACCTTCAGCAGGCTTTTCGGGCCGTTGCCCTGCTGCGCCAAGCCGTACAGCATGCGGCTGTTGCAGTAGACGCAGCTGTTGTAGACCGACAGCGCGGCGGTGAGCACCACGATGTTCAGCACGGTCGCCACCAGGTTGCTGTTCAGCGCGTGGAAGATCAGCACGAACGGGCTGCCGCCTTCAACCACTTTGCCCCACGGGTACAGCGACAGCAGAATGGCCAGTGAACCGATATAGAAGATCAGGATGCGGTAGATCACCTGATTGGTGGCTTTCGGAATGCTTTTTTGCGGGTTGTCGGCTTCGGCGGCGGTGATGCCGACCAGCTCGAGGCCGCCGAAGGAGAACATGATCACCGCCATCGCCATCACCAGGCCCATGACGCCGTTCGGGAAGAACCCGCCCTGCGCCCACAGGTTGGTGACGGTGGCTTCCGGGCCGCCCATGCCGCTGAACAGCAGGTAGGCGCCGAACACGATCATGCCGATAATCGCCACCACTTTGATGATGGCGAACCAGAACTCCATCTCGCCGTAAACTTTCACGTTGGCCAGGTTGATGGCGTTGATCGCCAGGAAGAATACCGCGGCGGAAACCCAGGTGGGGATCTCCGGCCACCAGTACTGTACGTAGATGCCGACCGCCGTCAGCTCCGCCATCGCCACCAGGACATACAGCACCCAATAGTTCCAGCCGGAGGCAAAGCCGGCGAAGTTGCCCCAGTATTTGTAGGCGAAGTGGCTGAAGGAACCGGCGACCGGCTCTTCCACCACCATTTCCCCCAGCTGGCGCATGATCAGAAACGCGATGAAGCCGCCGATGGCGTAGCCGAGAAGCACTGACGGGCCGGCCATTTTTATTGTTTGAGCGATACCGAGAAATAACCCGGTGCCGATTGCGCCACCTAAGGCGATGAGCTGAATATGGCGGTTTTTCAGGCCGCGCTTCAGCTGGTCACCATGCTGTTGACCATCCATCAATCTAACCCTCTGTCGTTGTGAATGCCCACCTGCCTGTAAAGCAGTGGTTACGATGTGTGTTTTGTTTTATTTACGGCGTTATAGCTATTAATTCCACGGCGCCGCTACCGTTTGGCAGAGAATAATGTTATGCGCGTCGGTTTGCACCTGCTTTGTCGTGTGAGTGATTAAGATTGCAGCAGTTTAGGAAACAAAATGCGGGTTGTGTGACGGCAGGGGGGATTCAGTGCATGAAATAAGCAACAAATCACATAATGCGCAAAAATAACGTAGATCTGAACGGTGGGCCGCGTTCAAATAATGAACGAACCGCCGTTGCGCTGCTCGCCAAATAGCCATTCATTAAAGCGTAATAACCATGCAATAAAACTCGGGCAAAAAGTTTGCACTCTGCCTTGCGTAAGGTTTGGTAAAAGTTAAATCCCAAACCCGCCGCGTAAATGGTAATACCATCACGGCGTTACCGGTTTGCAGCGGGGTTTTCAGCGGGGTGTTAAAATGTGCGGGTAACCTGATTTCGATCAAGGCCCGTATGGACAGGAGGTGAATACTTTGTTACTTTACCGTCACGTTTTTGAAATTGGTATTACCAATTGACTCCGCGCCATTCGCAGAGAAGAATTCACTCATGGCCTACAGCAAAATCCGCCAACCCAAGTTGTCAGATGTTATCGAGCAACAGCTCGAATACCTGATCCTCGAGGGGACACTGCGCCCAGGCGAAAAACTGCCTCCGGAGCGCGAGCTGGCGAAACAATTTGATGTCTCCCGTCCTTCTCTGAGAGAGGCCATTCAGCGCCTTGAAGCGAAAGGGCTGCTCCTGCGCCGTCAGGGCGGCGGCACCTTCGTGCAAACTAATCTGTGGCAGAGCTTCAGCGATCCGCTGGCCGAGTTGCTGGCCGACCATCCCGAATCACAGTTCGATCTGCTGGAAACCCGTCACGCGCTGGAAGGCATTGCCGCCTATTACGCGGCGCTGCGCGGCACCGATGAAGATCTGGCGCGCATCCGCGATTGCCACATCGTGATTCAACAGGCTCAAGACAGCGGCGATCTCGACGCCGAAGCCGATGCGGTCATGCAGTATCAAATCGCCGTGACTGAAGCCGCTCACAACGTTGTGTTACTTCACCTGCTACGCTGCATGGGGCCGATGCTGGAACAGAACGTGCGTCAGAACTTTGAATTGCTCTACTCGCGCCGTGAGATGTTGGCAAAAGTGAGCAGCCACCGCGCCGGAATTTTTGAGGCGATTGTGGCACGCGAGCCGGAAAAGGCCCGTGAAGCCTCGCATCGCCACTTGGCGTTTATCGAGGAAATCTTGCTGGATCTCAGCCGGGAGCATACTCGGCGCGAGAGATCGCTGCGGCGTCTCCAGCAACGCAAGGATTAAGAGCTGTCCTCTTCAGGGTACACCAGCCTGCGGGGGTTAAGTTCGAGGTACTTAGTTAAGTACTTAAGCGGCAACTAAACTGATGGGCCTGTCTTCGTGTGTTTTTTCACAGAGCACAGGAAGACAGGCTCCAAACAAACCATTAGACAGATAAGGAATACCACCATGTCAGAACGTTTAAACAATGACGTGGATCCGATCGAAACCCGCGACTGGCTGCAGGCGATCGAATCGGTCATCCGTGAAGAGGGTGTTGAGCGAGCTCAGTTTCTGATTGATCAGGTATTGGGAGAAGCCCGCAAAGGCGGCGTTAACGTTGCGGCCGGTGCTGCAGCGCACAACTACGTCAACACCATCGCGGTAGAAGACGAACCGGCTTACCCAGGCAACCTGGATCTTGAACGCCGCATTCGCTCTGCGATCCGTTGGAACGCGATCATGACCGTTCTGCGCGCATCCAAGAAAGACCTGGAGCTGGGCGGCCACATGGCTTCCTTCCAGTCTTCCGCGACCTTCTATGAAGTCTGCTTTAACCACTTCTTCCGCGCACGCAACGAGAAAGACGGCGGCGACCTGGTCTACTTCCAGGGCCACATCTCTCCGGGCGTTTACGCGCGCGCCTTCCTTGAAGGCCGCCTGACCGAAGAACAGATGAACAACTTCCGTCAGGAAGTGCACGGCAACGGCCTGTCCTCTTACCCGCATCCTAAGTTGATGCCGGAATTCTGGCAGTTCCCGACCGTATCCATGGGCCTGGGCCCAATCAGCGCCATCTATCAGGCGAAGTTCCTGAAATACCTGGAACACCGCGGCCTGAAAGACACCTCTGAGCAGACCGTTTACGCCTTCCTGGGCGACGGCGAGATGGATGAGCCGGAATCCAAAGGCGCCATCACCATCGCCACCCGCGAGAAGCTGGACAACCTGGTGTTCGTCATCAACTGCAACCTGCAGCGCCTGGACGGCCCGGTCACCGGTAACGGCAAGATCATCAACGAACTGGAAGGCATCTTCTCCGGCGCAGGCTGGCAGGTGCTGAAAGTGATCTGGGGCGGCCGTTGGGATGAGCTGCTGCGCAAAGACACCAGCGGTAAACTGGTTCAGCTGATGAACGAGACCCTGGACGGCGACTACCAGACCTTCAAATCCAAAGACGGCGCTTACGTGCGCGAGCACTTCTTCGGCCGTTACCCGGAAACCGCGGCGCTGGTCAAAGACATGACCGACGACGAAATCTGGGCGCTGAACCGTGGTGGTCACGATCCGAAGAAAATCTTCGCTGCACTGAAAAAAGCGCAGGACACCAAAGGCAAACCGACCGTTATCCTGGCCCACACCATCAAAGGTTACGGCATGGGTGAAACCGCGGAAGGTAAAAACATCGCTCACCAGGTGAAAAAAATGAACATGGAAGGGGTTCACCACTTCCGCGATCGTTTCAACGTGCCGGTTGCCGATGCTGACATCGAAAAACTGCCGTACATCACCTTCGAGAAAGATTCCGAAGAGTACAAATACCTGCACGAACGTCGCCAGGCGCTGAAAGGCTACGTGCCTACCCGTCTGCCGGAGTTCACCCAGAAGCTGGAAATGCCGGCGCTGGAAGATTTCAGCTCGCTGCTGGAAGAGCAGAACAAAGAGATCTCCACCACTATCGCTTTCGTGCGTGCCCTGAACGTGATGCTGAAGAACAAGTCGATCAAAGATCGCCTGGTGCCAATCATCGCCGACGAAGCGCGTACCTTCGGTATGGAAGGTCTGTTCCGTCAGATCGGTATCTACAGCCCGAACGGCCAGCAGTACACCCCGCAGGACCGTGAACAGGTTGCTTACTACAAAGAAGACGAGAAAGGCCAAATCCTGCAGGAAGGCATCAACGAACTGGGCGCAGCCTCTTCCTGGCTGGCCGCAGCGACGTCCTACAGCACCAACGATCTGCCGATGATTCCGTTCTACATCTACTACTCGATGTTCGGTTTCCAACGTATCGGCGACCTGTGCTGGGCAGCGGGCGACCAACAGGCGCGCGGCTTCCTGATCGGCGGGACCTCGGGCCGTACTACCCTGAACGGTGAAGGTCTGCAGCACGAAGATGGCCATAGCCACATTCAGTCTCTGACCATCCCTAACTGCATCTCTTACGATCCGGCTTACGCGTACGAAGTGGCGGTGATCATGCACGACGGTCTGGTGCGCATGTATGGCGACAACCCGGAAAACGTGTACTACTACCTGACCACGCTGAACGAAAACTACCACATGCCTGCGATGCCGCAGGGTGCGGAAGAAGGTATCCGCAAGGGTATCTACAAGCTGGAAACGCTGGAAGGCAGCAAAGGCAAGGTGCAGCTGCTGGGCTCCGGCGCCATCCTGCGCCACGTGCGCGAAGCTGCGCAGATCCTGGCGAAGGACTACGGCGTGGGTTCCGACACCTACAGCGTGACCTCGTTCACCGAACTGGCGCGCGACGGCCAGGATTGCGAGCGTTGGAACATGCTGCACCCAACCGAAGCGCCACGCGTGCCTTACATCGCTCAGGTGATGAACGACGCGCCGGCGGTAGCCTCTACCGACTACATGAAACTGTTCGCCGAACAGGTTCGTACTTATGTGCCGGCCAGCGATTATCGCGTACTGGGCACCGACGGCTTCGGTCGTTCGGACAGCCGCGAAAACCTGCGTCACCACTTCGAAGTCGATGCGTCCTACGTGGTGGTTGCTGCTCTGGGTGAACTGGCTAAACGCGGTGAGATCGAAGCTTCCGTGGTTGCTGATGCAATCAAGAAATTCGACATCAACCCGGAAAAAGTTAACCCGCGTCTGGCCTAAGAGGTACTGAATAATGTCTATCGAAATCAACGTACCGGACATCGGTGCAGATGAAGTCGAAATCACCGAGATTCTGGTGAAGGTCGGCGATAAAGTTGAAGCGGAACAATCGCTGATCACCGTGGAAGGCGACAAGGCTTCCATGGAAGTGCCCTCCCCGCAGGCGGGCGTGGTGAAAGAGATCAAAGTGGCGGTCGGCGATAAAACCGAAACCGGCAAACTGATCATGATCTTCGAAGCGGCAGGCGCAGCGGAAGCTGCACCGGCGGCGAAAGCGGAAGAAAAACCGGCGGCGGCAGCAGCTGCCCCGGCTGCCGCTGCGGCCAAAGACGTTGCCGTGCCGGATATCGGCGCCGACGAAGTCGAAGTGACCGAGATCCTGGTGAAAGTGGGCGACAAGGTGGAAGCCGAGCAGTCCCTGATCACTGTGGAAGGCGACAAGGCTTCCATGGAAGTCCCTGCGCCGTTCGCGGGCACCGTGAAAGAGATCAAGATCGCGACCGGCGACAAAGTGAAAACCGGTTCCCTGATCATGGTGTTCGAAGTGGCCGGCGCCGCTTCCGCTGCGGCCCCGGCTGCGGCGCAAGCACCGGCTGCCGCTGCAGCGCCTGCGGCCTCTGCGGCTAAAGACGTCGCCGTGCCGGATATCGGCGGTGACGAAGTCGAAGTGACCGAGGTGATGGTCAAGGTGGGCGACAAGGTTGCCGCCGAGCAGTCTCTGATCACCGTGGAAGGCGACAAGGCCTCCATGGAAGTGCCGGCGCCGTTCGCGGGCACCGTGAAAGAGATCAAGATCGCGACCGGCGACAAAGTGAAAACCGGCTCCCTGATCATGGTGTTCGAAGTGGAAGGCGCTGCGCCTGCCGCTGCCGCTGCCGCCGCTCCAGCCGCTAAAGCGGACGCTGCGCCGGCGCCGGCCGCCGCTAAAGCCGCCGCTCCGGCTGCGAAAGCTGAAGACAAAGGCGAGTTCGCCGAGAACGCGGCCTACGTGCACGCGACTCCGGTCATTCGTCGTCTGGCGCGTGAATTCGGCGTTAACCTGGCGAAAGTGAAAGGCACCGGTCGTAAAGGCCGCATCCTGCGCGAAGACGTTCAGGCTTACGTGAAAGACGCGGTGAAACGCGCTGAAGCGGCCCCGGCTGCTGCCGGCGGCGGTCTGCCAGGCATGCTGCCGTGGCCGAAAGTGGACTTCAGCAAGTTCGGCGAGATCGAAGAAGTCGAAATGGGCCGCATCCAGAAGATCTCTGGCGCGAACCTGAGCCGCAACTGGGTGATGATCCCGCACGTGACTCACTTCGACAAAACCGACATCACCGATCTGGAAGCGTTCCGCAAGCAGCAGAACGAAGAAGCGGCCAAGCGCAAGCTGGACGTGAAGTTCACGCCTGTCGTGTTCATCATGAAAGCCGTCGCTGCCGCTCTGGAGCAGATGCCGCGCTTCAACAGCTCGCTGTCCGAAGACGGTCAGAAGCTGACGCTGAAGAAATACATCAACATCGGCGTGGCGGTAGATACCCCGAACGGCCTGGTGGTTCCGGTGTTCAAGGACGTGAACAAGAAGAGCATCACCGAGCTGTCTCGCGAGCTGATGACCATCTCCAAGAAAGCGCGCGACGGCAAGCTGACCGCGGGCGAGATGCAGGGCGGCTGCTTCACCATCTCCAGCCTGGGCGGCATCGGGACGACTCACTTCGCGCCGATCGTCAACGCGCCGGAAGTGGCTATCCTGGGCGTCTCCAAGTCTGCGATGGAGCCGGTCTGGAACGGTAAAGAGTTCATGCCGCGCCTGATGATGCCGATGTCGCTGTCCTTCGACCACCGCGTTATCGACGGTGCCGATGGTGCGCGCTTCATCACCATCATCAACAACATGTTGTCCGACATTCGCCGTCTGGTGATGTAATGCAAAAGGGCGCAGCATGCTGCGCCCCTGACGATTCTGTAGCAGTTTTGTCGGATTTTGCATAACTCGACAAAATTGTTGAGACACGGGTCACTCGAACACGCTTTGCAGATTATTAACAATTCTGTAAACTGCTCGCGGTGTAAGCGTCCCGGTGGATGAAGGGCGTTATGAGATCGATTAGCAATAAAAATGACGTCTGACCCGCCGGACAATCAATTAAGAGGTCATGATGAGTACTGAAATTAAAACTCAGGTCGTGGTACTTGGGGCGGGCCCGGCAGGTTACTCTGCAGCCTTTCGTTGCGCTGACTTAGGTCTTGAAACCGTTCTGGTTGAACGTTATTCCACTCTGGGCGGGGTTTGCCTGAACGTGGGATGTATCCCTTCCAAAGCACTGCTGCACGTTGCCAAAGTGATCGAAGAAGCCAAAGCGCTGGCCGAACACGGCATCGTTTTCGGCGAGCCGAAAACCGACATCGACAAAGTGCGCGTCTGGAAAGAAAAAGTCATCACTCAGCTGACCGGCGGTCTGGCTGGCATGGCGAAAGGCCGTAAAGTGAAAGTGGTCAACGGCCTGGGCAAGTTCACCGGCGCTAACACCCTGGTTGTTGAAGGCGAAAACGGCCCAACCACCATCAACTTCGACAACGCCATCATCGCTGCAGGTTCTCGTCCGATCCAACTGCCATTCATTCCTCATGAAGATCCACGCGTGTGGGATTCTACCGATGCGCTGGCGCTGAAAACCGTCCCAGAGCGTCTGCTGGTTATGGGCGGCGGCATCATCGGCCTGGAAATGGGCACCGTATACCATGCGCTGGGTTCACAGATCGACGTCGTTGAAATGTTCGATCAGGTTATCCCGGCGGCAGATAAAGACGTGGTGAAAGTCTTCACCAAACGTATCAGCAAGCAGTTCAACCTGATGCTGGAAACCAAAGTGACCGCGGTAGAAGCCAAAGAAGACGGCATTTACGTCACGATGGAAGGTAAAAAAGCGCCGGCAGAGCCACAGCGTTACGACGCGGTGCTGGTGGCGATCGGCCGCGTGCCGAACGGCAAACTGCTGGATGCCGGCAAAGCCGGTGTTGAAGTTGACGAGCGTGGCTTCATCAACGTCGACAAACAGCTGCGCACCAACGTGCCGCACATCTTCGCCATCGGCGACATCGTCGGTCAGCCGATGCTGGCGCACAAAGGCGTGCACGAAGGCCACGTCGCCGCAGAAGTTATCGCCGGCATGAAGCACTACTTCGATCCGAAAGTGATCCCATCCATCGCTTACACCGAGCCGGAAGTGGCGTGGGTGGGTCTGACCGAGAAAGAAGCGAAAGAGAAAGGCATCAGCTACGAAACCTCCACCTTCCCGTGGGCGGCTTCCGGCCGTGCGATCGCTTCCGACTGTGCAGACGGCATGACCAAACTGATCTTCGACAAAGAAACTCACCGCATCATCGGTGGCGCGATTGTCGGCACCAACGGCGGCGAGCTGCTGGGTGAAATCGGTCTGGCTATCGAGATGGGCTGCGACGCGGAAGACATCGCGCTGACCATCCACGCTCACCCGACCCTGCACGAATCCGTGGGCCTGGCGGCGGAAATCTACGAAGGCAGCATCACCGACCTGCCTAACCCGAAAGCCAAGAAGAAGTAATTCTGCTGGTTTGACCGGTTAACAAGCGGCTCCTGAGAAGGGGCCGCTTTTTTTTTGCTCAGATGCAGAACGCGGTTTTTTGTGGCCGCTGCGCCAAATTCCGATCCTCATGCTTATATCCATTTTAATTATGTGGATATAATGCCCTGTTTGTCCGGCAGCCGATTACGCTGCGCTCAACGATTCAGCAAAGATTTAATGTTGCTTTTATGTGAACGAATTAACAACCGTTTCAAATCCTGATATGCTGGCTGAGCGGAACCGGGCACTGTACCTTACAGTCCAGGACATCGACAGCAGTGCCCCGTCAGGATAGATGGCATCAATATCGCCGTGCGCTCTACCCATCAGTCTTTCATGCTGTAACGCTGTTTGACCGTGCTTGTTTGCCCCAATCACCGTTTCGGGGCCTTTACGGGCCGATCGCCTAGCCACAGAGTGAAACCCAAAGGGTATAAACCCGGTTTGCATATACGCCAGGCACAATAAATGACAATGAGAGCGAGGAGAACGTCGTGCTAGAAGAATACCGTAAGCACGTAGCCGAGCGTGCTGCTGAGGGCATCGCCCCTAAGCCGCTAGACGCCACCCAAATGGCCGCGCTGGTCGAACTACTGAAGAATCCGCCAAAAGGCGAAGAAGAATTCCTGTTAGACCTGCTGATCAACCGTGTTCCACCGGGCGTCGACGAAGCCGCCTACGTCAAAGCAGGTTTCCTGGCGGCCATCGCCAAAGGTGAAGCGACATCCCCCCTGGTTACCCCCGAGAAAGCCATTGAACTGTTAGGCACCATGCAGGGCGGCTATAACATTCATCCGCTGATCGAAGCCCTGGACAACGAAAAGCTGGCGCCGATCGCCGCCAAAGCGCTGTCCCACACGCTGCTGATGTTCGACAACTTCTACGATGTAGAAGAGAAGGCGAAAGCTGGCAACGCGCACGCCAAGCAGATCATGCAGTCCTGGGCCGATGCCGAATGGTACCTGTCGCGCCCGGAGCTGGCGGAAAAGATCACCGTCACCGTGTTCAAAGTGACCGGCGAAACCAACACCGATGACCTGTCCCCGGCGCCGGACGCCTGGTCGCGCCCGGATATCCCGCTGCACGCGCTGGCGATGCTGAAAAACGAACGTGAAGGCATCGTGCCGGATCAGCCGGGCAGCGTCGGCCCGATCAAACAGATCGAGCTGCTGAACAAGAAAGGCTTCCCACTGGCCTACGTCGGCGACGTGGTCGGCACCGGTTCCTCCCGTAAATCCGCCACCAACTCGGTGCTGTGGTTCATGGGCGACGACATCCCGCACGTGCCGAACAAGCGCGGCGGCGGCGTGGTGCTGGGCGGCAAGATTGCGCCTATCTTCTTCAACACCATGGAAGATGCCGGCGCCTTGCCGATCGAAGTGGACGTGTCCGAGCTGAACATGGGCGACGTGATCGACGTTTACCCGTACAAAGGTGAAGTGCGCAACCACGAAACCGGCGCGCTGATCGCCAACTTCGAGCTGAAAACCGACGTGCTGCTGGATGAAGTGCGCGCCGGCGGCCGTATCCCGCTGATCATCGGCCGCGGCCTGACCACCAAGGCGCGCGAAGCGCTGGGTCTGCCGCACAGCGACGTGTTCCGCATCGCCAAACCGGTAGCCGCCAGCAACAAAGGCTTCTCGCTGGCGCAGAAAATGGTCGGCCGCGCCTGCGGCGTCGCCGGCATTCGCCCTGGCGAATACTGCGAGCCGAAGATGACCTCCGTCGGCTCTCAGGACACCACCGGCCCGATGACCCGCGATGAGCTGAAAGACCTGGCCTGCCTCGGCTTCTCCGCCGATCTCGTCATGCAGTCGTTCTGCCACACCGCTGCGTACCCGAAACCGGTCGACGTGACCACGCACCACACGCTGCCTGACTTCATCATGAACCGCGGCGGCGTCTCGCTGCGCCCGGGCGACGGCGTGATCCACTCCTGGCTGAACCGCATGCTGCTGCCTGACACCGTCGGCACCGGCGGCGATTCCCACACCCGCTTCCCGATCGGCATCTCCTTCCCGGCCGGTTCCGGCCTGGTGGCGTTTGCCGCCGCGACCGGCGTGATGCCGCTGGATATGCCTGAGTCGGTGCTGGTGCGCTTCAAAGGCAAAATGCAGCCGGGCATCACCCTGCGCGATCTGGTGCACGCCATCCCTTACTACGCGATCCAGCAGGGTCTGCTGACCGTCGAGAAGAAGGGCAAGAAAAACATCTTTTCCGGCCGCATTCTGGAGATCGAAGGCCTGCCGGATCTGAAGGTCGAGCAGGCGTTTGAGCTGACCGATGCGTCCGCCGAACGTTCTGCCGCCGGTTGTACCATCAAGCTGGACAAGGCGCCGATTGAAGAGTACCTGAACTCCAACATCGTGCTGCTGAAGTGGATGATCTCCGAAGGCTACGGCGATCGCCGTACGCTGGAGCGCCGTATTCAGGGCATGGAAAAATGGCTGGCGGATCCGCAACTGCTGGAAGGCGATGCGGATGCGGAATACGCAGCGGTGATCGACATCGATCTGAACGAGATCAAAGAGCCGATCCTGTGTGCGCCGAACGATCCTGACGATGCGCGACTGCTGTCTGACGTGGCCAACAGCAAAATCGATGAAGTGTTCATCGGTTCTTGCATGACCAACATCGGCCACTTCCGCGCGGCGGGCAAGCTGCTGGATCAGCACAAGGGCCAGCTGCCGACCCGTCTGTGGGTGGCGCCGCCAACCAAGATGGATGCGGCTCAGCTGACTGAAGAAGGCTACTACAGCGTCTTCGGCAAGAGCGGCGCGCGTATCGAGATCCCGGGCTGCTCGCTGTGCATGGGCAACCAGGCGCGCGTGGCGGACGGCGCGACGGTGGTTTCCACCTCAACCCGTAACTTCCCGAACCGTCTGGGCACCGGCGCCAACGTCTATCTGGCGTCTGCCGAACTGGCCGCGGTAGCGTCCCTGCTGGGCCGCCTGCCGACGCCGGACGAGTACCAGACCTATATGGCGCAGGTCGATAAGACGGCGGCGGATACCTACCGCTACCTGAACTTTGACCAGCTGGGCCAGTACACCGAAAAAGCCGACGGCGTGATCTTCCAAACCGCCGTGTAAGCCGCTATATTGCGCAACTGTTTAACGGGAGGCCTTGGCCTCCCGTTTTATTTTGCTCAGTTGCCAACTTTGCGAGCGCTCACTGAGTTAGTCCGCCATTTATGTTTACACTAAGAAAAAGGGCTCAGGAGGGCATGCTATGGATTACGAATTTCTGCGTGACGTCACCGGTCAGGTGATCGTCAGATTTTCGATGGGGCATGAAGCGATTGGCCACTGGATCAACGAAGAAGTCAAAGGCGATTTCAACCTGCTGGACCGCATTGAAGCCGGCGCGGCCGAGGTCAAAGGCAGCGAGCGCCAATGGCAGCTGGAAGGCCATGAATATACGCTGCTGATGGATGGTGAAGAAGTGATGATCCGCGCCAATCAGCTGGAGTTCGAGGGCGACGAAATGGAAGAGGGGATGAACTACTACGACGAAGAAAGCCTCTCATTCTGCGGCGTTGAGGATTTCCTGCTGGTGTTGAAGGCCTATCGTTCTTTCATGCTGAAGTACTAAGCATCAGGGCGCGGCGCGCCGCGCCCTTTCCATCACAGATGCGGAATATTGCGGCCGTAATAGATTTCCTGCATCTCTTTCCATAACAGATCGGTGATCTGCTTGCGTTCGGCTGCGCTCAACGCCTCCGGCTCCGCGTTAAACAGGTAGTGCTTCAGATCGAAATCCTTCAGCAACATCTTGGTATGGAAGATATTTTCCTGGTAAACGTTCACGTCCATCATGTGGTACAGCGCCTTGATGTCTTCCGACATAAAGTTCTGGATCGAATTGATCTCATGATCGATGTAATGTTTCACGCCGTTCACGTCGCGGGTAAAACCGCGCACGCGATAGTCCATGGTGACGATGTCGGATTCCAGCTGGTGAATTAAGTAGTTCAGCGCCTTGAGGGGCGAAATGACGCCGCAGGTCGAGACCTCGATATCGGCGCGGAAGGTGCACAGCCCGCCTTCCGGATGGCTTTCCGGGTAGGTGTGCACGCAGATATGGCTCTTGTCCAGGTGCGCGACGACCGTATTCGGCAGCGGACCGGGGTGTTCCGACGTATCGACGTCTTTCGGATCGATCGGCTCTTCGCTGACCAGGATGGTGACGCTGGCGCCCTGCGGCTCGTAGTCCTGACGCGCGATGTTCAGAATATTGGCGCCGATGATCGAGCAGGTTTCGCTCAGGATCTCGGTCAGCCGGTTGGCGTTATATTGTTCGTCTATGTAGGCGATATAGCCGTCGCGATCGTCCGCGGTTTTGGCGTAACAAATATCGTAAATACAAAAACTCAGGCTCTTGGTCAGGTTGTTGAAGCCGTGCAGTTTTAGCTTATGCAATTTGGGCCACCTCCTTTATCTTCTCGCTTAACGTGTTACGTTCAGGGCATTGAGCAAATATTGCGGCAGGGCAAAGCTGCCGACGTGAATTGCCGGGTTGTAATAACGGCAGTGTAGGCCGCTTTGGTTAAAGCGCTGTTGCAGGGTTGGCAGATCGCGCTGGCGCAGTGCCGGGTTCTGGCTCGCCCAGGCGAAGGTCATGATGCCGCCGTAATAGGTCGGGATCGCCGCCTGATAGAAGCTGACGTCGCTAAAGTAGCGGCTCAGTTTGGCGTGGCTGTTGACCGCCTCGTCCTGCTGCAGGAAACAGACGCCGTTTTGCGCGACGAAAATGCCGCCCTCATTCAGGCAGCGGGCGCAGCCTTCATAAAACGCCGAGGTGAACAGGCTTTCGCCGGGGCCGATCGGATCGGTGCAGTCGGAGATGATCACATCGAACGTTTCGTCGGTTTGATTCACGAAGTTGACGCCGTCGTCGATCACCAGCTTGAAGCGCGGATCGTCATAGGCGCCGGCGCTGTGGTTGGGCAGGTACTGGCGGCAGAACTCGACGACGCCGGCGTCGATTTCGACCATGGTGATCTGCTCAACGCCAGGATGCCGGCTGACTTCGCGCAGCATGCCGCCGTCGCCGCCGCCGATGATCAGCACTTTCTTCGCCTGGCCGTGTGCCAACAGCGGCACGTGGGTCAGCATTTCGTGATAGATGAACTCGTCACGCTCGGTGGTTTGCACCACGCCGTCGAGCGCCATCACGCGCCCCAGCACCGGGTTCTCGAAGATCACCAGATCCTGATGATCGGTCTTCTCGCGGTAAAGCACCTTCTCTACCGAAAAGTACTGGCCGAAGCCCGTATGCAGCGTTTCGTACCAAATTTCTTTCTGGGTCATGTGCGGGAAACTCCGTAATAACAGCCATGAAAAATCGGCGCAACATCATAGCTAACTCTGCCTGGCGATGCACGGTTGAATTTCAGACAGAGAGAGCGGAGGGCGGACGGGCGAGGGGGAAGATTAATTGGCGTAGGCCAGCAGGCTCAGGGAGTCGCGCGCCAGCGATTTGCACTTCTTGGGCGTTGGAATGGCGATGCCGCTCAGATCGCGATAGCTGTCTTCGCCCAGCGCCTTCATGTTAAAGCTGTTGTAGTTGCTCAAATCCCAGCGGTTTTGTTGCGCGAAATAGACGATGGCGCGCTTGATTTGCGCATTTGGCAAATCGTTGTAGCCGCAATCATTTTTCAAATAAATAAATACCGCCGTCAGATCGGCCAGATCTTCCGCCTCGGATTCATTCAGCGCCAGACTGGCGTTGGAGAAGCCCAGCATCGCCAGCAACAGCATCGTTAACGTTGTTTTTTTCATCATGAAATAGGCCTGTTTGTCGTCTGCAGACGTTACCACACTTGCCTGTAAAGGCACCAAATTTTATTGCTGACGGGCGCTGCCATAGCGCTCACCCACGGCGCGCTCTTGATTGTGAGGCATAGCTTAAAATACCGCCAGGAAAGGCTTGACCTTCCGCCTGGGGGAAGGTTTAGGCTGACTGCGTTGAGTTATGTCACTGAGAAAAGGGAGTCAGCGATGTTACGCCGTGATTTTATTAAATTGACCGCTGCATTGGGCGCCGTGAGCGCATTGCCGTTATGGAGCCGGGCCGCCTTAGCGGCCGAGCGGCCGGCCCTGCCGGTGCCCCCGTTGTTAACGCCCGACGCGCAGGGAAAGATTGCGCTGGCGCTGCAGGCGGGGGAAACCCGCTGGTTGCCCGGCGCCGCCACCAAAACCTGGGGATTCAACGGCGCGCTGCTCGGGCCGGCGGTGAAGCTGCAGCGGGGTCAGCCGGTGACGGTCGATATCAAAAACAGCCTGGCGGAAGCCAGTACCGTCCACTGGCACGGCCTGGAAATCCCCGGCGACGTCGATGGCGGCCCGCAGGCGTTGATCCATCCCGGCGCAACGCGCACGGTGAATTTCACCGTCGATCAACCGGCGGCCACCTGCTGGTTCCACCCGCATACCCACGGTAAAACCGGCAGCCAGGTGATGATGGGGCTGGCGGGGCTGGTGCTGCTGGAAGACGATGAAAGCGCCAAACTGCCGCTGCCGAAAACCTGGGGGCAGGATGACATTCCGGTGATCCTGCAGGATAAGCGGCTGGGCAAAGATGCCCAGATCGAATATCACCTGGACGTGATGAGCGCGGCGGTGGGTTGGTTTGGCGATCGCATGTTTACCAACGGCGCGCAGTACCCGCAACATCTGGCGCCGCGCGGTTGGCTGCGTTTGCGTTTCCTCAACGGTTGCAACGCCCGCTCGCTGAATCTGGCGGCCAGTGACAACCGCCCGCTGTACGTCATCGCCAGCGACGGCGGTTTCCTGACGGAGCCGGTGAAGCTGACTGAGCTGCCGATGCTGATGGGCGAGCGCTTTGAAGTGCTGGTCGATGCCTCCGACGGGAAAGCGTTCGACATCGTGACGTTGCCGGTGAAACAGATGGGCATGACGCTGGCGCCGTTCGATCGGCCGCTGCCGGTGTTGCGCATTCAGCCGTCGCTGGCGCAGGGCATCAAAACCATGCCGGATAGCCTGGTGAAGCTGCCGACATTGCCTGCCACCGCCGGCATCCAGGAGCGTTGGCTGCAGCTGATGATGGATCCGCAGCTGGATATGCTCGGCATGCAGGCGCTGATGGATCGTTATGGTCATCAGGCGATGGCAGGCATGAGCATGAATCATGGCGCGACGGGCGCTGGAAACATGAAAGGCATGGACCACGGTAACATGAAGGGCATGGAGAAGGGCGGCATGCAGGGCATGGACCACGGCGACATGAGCAGCATGAAAGGCATGAAAGGCATGGATCATGGCCAGATGGCCGGGATGGATCATGGCGGCGCGCAGGGCAACGCCAAACCGTTCGACTTCAGCCACGGCAACATGATCAACGGCAAGGCCTTCGATATGACCAAACCGATGTTTGCCGCCAAACGGGGCCAGTATGAAAAGTGGACCATTTCCGGCGAGGGCGACATGATGCTGCACCCGTTCCACATTCACGGCACCCAGTTCCGTATCCTGTCGGAAAACGGCAAACCGCCGGCGGCGCATCGCAGCGGCTGGAAGGACACGGTGCGCGTCGAAGGTTGGCGCAGCGAAGTGCTGGTGCGTTTCGATCATCCGGCAAGCAGCGAACATGCGTATATGGCCCACTGCCACCTGTTGGAACACGAAGATACCGGCATGATGATGGGCTTTACCGTCGCCGATTGATCGCGGCCTATCGCTCAGGTGGCGGTGCGCTCGCGTCGCCACCGGCGAAAGGCTATGCTAAACTCTGCGCCTTTCTTCCGGCAACTGACCTGAATACTATGAAACACACTGTAGACGTAATGATTTCCGAGCAGGAAGTTAAGACCCGTATCGCCGAACTTGGCCGCCAGATCACCGAACATTACCGCGACAGCGGCAGTGACATGGTGCTGGTCGGGCTGCTGCGCGGCTCCTTCATGTTCATGGCCGATCTGTGCCGCGCGATTGACGTGCCGCATGAAGTCGACTTCATGACGGCTTCCAGCTACGGCAGCGGCATGTCCACCACTCGCGACGTGAAGATCCTCAAGGATTTGGACGAAGACATTCGCGGCAAAGACGTGCTGATCGTGGAAGACATCATCGATTCCGGCAACACGCTGAACAAAGTGCGCGAGATTTTGGCGCTGCGTGGGCCGAAATCGCTGGCGATTTGCACCTTGCTGGACAAGCCTGAGCGCCGTGAAGTGCAGGTGCCGGTCGAATATGTCGGCTTCTCGATCCCGGATGAGTTCGTGGTGGGGTATGGCATCGACTACGCCCAGCGCTACCGTCACCTGCCGTACGTCGGCAAAGTGGTGCTGCTGGACGAGTAATTGATGTGGGGCGCGGCCTGCCGCGCCCGCGGCGGGATTATACGCCTTTATCCTGCTTCAGTTTGGCTATCGCTTTGCGGTAGCCCATCTCCAGGCTCTCGCGGCTGGTCGCCAGCACTTCCATATCGCGCAGACGGCCGTCCTGAATGCCGTACACCCAGCCGTGGATCATCACCTTCTGGCCGCGTTTCCAGGCCGATTGCATGATGGTGGAGTGGCCCAGGTTGTATACCTGCTCAATGACGTTGATCTCGCACAGCATGTCGAAACGCTGTTCCGGCGGCAGCTCGCCCAGCAGCGAACTGTGCTTGTACCACAGATCGCGAATGTGCAGCAGCCAGTTGTCGATCAGCCCCAGCTCCGGGTTTTCCACCGCGGCCTGCACGCCGCCGCAGCCCAGGTGGCCGCAGATGATGATGTGTTCGACCTCCAGCACATCTACCGCATACTGCACCACCGACAGGCAGTTAAGATCGGTGTGGATAACGAGGTTCGCCACGTTGCGATGGACGAACAGTTCACCCGGCTCGAGGCCGGTCAGGCGTTCTGCGGGAACGCGGCTGTCAGAGCAACCAATCCATAAGAAGCGGGGCTTTTGCGCCTGGGCTAAACGTTCAAAAAAATCCGGGTCTTCCTGACTGATATTGGCCGACCAGGCCTGGTTGTTGGCGATAAGCTCTTCGATTTCTTTCATGGAGGTGATTGACCCGTAACGAACAGATTGCGTTGGGGTAATATAGGGTAAGCGTCACAATTTGGAAATCGGAACAGTGGTGCAACCTCATTTACCGCACGGATTCGACGCAGTGAAAACGCCGTCGATGCTAGGATTATTGTTATTGTTTCAAGCCTCGCAAACAGGGGGCGCGGCGGCATACTCATCGTTATAAGGTACTATTTTACATATGAATTATGCACTGGAATTAGCGCAGCTGACCAAGACTTACGCCGGTGGCGTCAAGGCGCTGCGCGGCATCGACCTGAGCGTCGAGGCGGGGGATTTTTATGCCCTGCTGGGGCCAAACGGCGCCGGAAAGTCCACCACCATCGGCATCATCAGCTCGCTGGTGAACAAAACCGCCGGCAGCGTGCGGGTGTTCGGTTACGACATCGATAAAGACATCGTCAACGCCAAGCGCCAGCTTGGCCTGGTGCCGCAGGAGTTCAACTTCAACCCGTTTGAGACCGTATTGCAGATCGTGGTGAACCAGGCGGGTTACTATGGCGTCACGCGGCGTGAAGCGATGGCGCGCGCCGAAAAGTACCTCAATCAGCTGGACCTGTGGGGCAAGCGCAACGAGCGTGCTCGCATGCTGTCCGGCGGCATGAAGCGCCGTCTGATGATCGCCCGCGCGTTGATGCACCAACCAAAGCTGTTGATCCTCGATGAACCGACCGCCGGGGTGGATATCGAGCTGCGCCGCTCGATGTGGGGCTTCCTGAAAGAGCTGAACGCCCAGGGCACCACTATCATCCTCACCACCCACTATTTGGAAGAGGCGGAGATGCTGTGCCGCAACATCGGCATCATCCAGAACGGGGAGCTGGTGGAAAACACCTCGATGAAGGGGCTGCTGGCCAAGCTCAAGTCGGAAACCTTTATCCTCGATCTGGCGGCGAAAAGCCCGCTGCCGAAGCTGGACGGTTACCTCAGCCGCCTGACGGATACCTCGACGCTGGAAGTGGAGGTGATGCGTGAACAGGGGCTGAACGGCCTGTTCGCCCAGCTGAGCGCGCAGGGCGTGCAGGTGCTGAGCATGCGCAACAAGGCGAACCGCCTGGAAGAGCTGTTTGTCACCCTGGTTAACGGCAATGGAGAGAAAGCATGACGCGTTTGTATTGGGTGGCCTTACAGAGCATCTGGGCCAAAGAGGTGAACCGCTTCGCGCGCATCTGGATCCAGACCCTGGTGCCGCCGGTGATCACCATGACGCTGTACTTCATCATCTTCGGCAATCTGATCGGTTCGCGCATCGGCGATATGCACGGCTTCAGCTACATGCAGTTCATCGTGCCCGGCCTTATCATGATGGCGGTGATCACCAACTCTTACGCCAACGTCGCGTCGTCGTTCTTCAGCGCCAAATTCCAGCGCAACATTGAGGAACTGCTGGTGGCGCCGGTGCCGACCCACGTGGTGATCGCCGGCTATGTCGGCGGCGGCGTGGCGCGCGGTATCTGCGTCGGCGTGCTGGTGACCATCATCTCGCTGTTCTTCGTGCCGCTGCAGGTGCACGCCTGGTGGGTGATTGCGCTGACGCTGTTGCTGACGGCGATCCTGTTCTCGCTGGCGGGGCTGATCAACGCGGTGTTCGCCACCACTTTCGACGACATCAGCCTGATCCCGACCTTCGTGTTGACGCCGCTCACTTACCTGGGCGGGGTGTTCTACTCGCTGTCGCTGCTGCCGCCGTTCTGGCAGGCGGTGTCGAAGCTGAACCCGATCGTCTATATGATCAGCGGTTTCCGCTACGGTTTCCTCGGCATCAACGACGTGCCGCTGGCGTTCACCATGGCGGTGCTGGTGGCGTTTATCACTGTGTTCTACCTGCTGTCCTGGTACCTGATCGAACGCGGCCGCGGCCTGCGCAGCTGATCCTGATGCGCCCTCGTTTTCCCGGCGGGGGCGCTTTTCCCGATTTGGCGCAGGCGGCGCGTAAATCAATAGAATCGCTCAAATAACCGCTAGTTCCCCGCTGTTCAAATCGTGCTATGCTGGCGCTCCACATTTCCTTCATTTTTGTCATTACGCACTCGTAAGCAGAACATCATCATGCGGCCTCAATACAAGTTGGCGACTGGGTTACTCGGCATTCTGATGTCGTTGGTTTCCCCTGTGAGCCTGGCGAATCTGCTGTCGGAAGACGGCGCGGTTAAATCTGAATACATGGAAGCGCAGCGCGACAGCGAAGTCTATTCGCTGGTGGGCGAGCATGTGATCCCGGTAGGGGAAGTGAAGCGCGGGCAGCTGATTCAGGTGTTCCCGGCGGATGCGGAATACTATGAATTAAAATTCGGGCACGGCACCGGCTTTATCGATAAAGACGACGTGCGTGAGCTGAAGAAGTCGCGCAAGGTGCAAGACGATTTGGGCGAGTTGAACAAACCGCTGACCAACCAGAATCTGATCACTCAAAAAGCGATCGACGTTTACACCGCGGCGGACAAGGACAGCGAGGTCTTCGGCACGCTGGAAGGCAACCTGCGCTATCCGATCATCGGCAAGCTGAAGGACCGGCTGAACAACACCTGGTACGAGGTCAACATCGGCGATCGGCTGGGGTTCGTCAATGAGTTGGACTGTGAGATCGATAACGGCATCCCGGTGCTGACTTACCACCACCTGCTGAAAAACGAAGAGAATAAACGCTTCCGCCACACCTCGACCACCACCTCAGACGTGGCGTTCAGCAACCAGATGACCTACCTGAAGCAGGCGGGTTACGACACCATTTCGCTGTATCAGCTGGAAGCCTACCTGAAGAACCAGATCAACCTGCCGGGCAAGGCGATCGTGCTGACCTTCGACGACGGGCTGAAGTCGGTTTATCGCTACGCTTACCCGGTGCTGAAGGATTACGGTTTCCGCGCGACGGCGTTCATCATCTCTTCGCGCATCAAGCGCCATCCGCAGAAATGGAACCCGGACTCGCTGCAGTTTATGAGCGTCTCGGAGCTGAAGCAGATTCAGGACGTGTTCGACGTGCAGTCGCACACCCACTTCCTGCACCGCACCGACGGCAATCGCCAGCCGATTTTGCTGAGCCGTTCGCTGCACAACATTGAGTTCGATTTTGAGCGCTCGCGCCGCGCGCTGTCGCAGTTCAACCCGCACGTGTTGTATCTGTCCTACCCGTTCGGCGGCTACAACCAGCGGGCGATTCAGGCGGCGCAGGACGCCGGTTTCCATCTGGCGGTGACCACGGTGCAGGGCAAGGTTAAACCGGGGGATAACCCCTATACGCTGAAGCGGCTGTATATTCTGCGCACCGACTCGATCCAAACCATGGCGGATCGGATCGCCAACAAGCCGGGCACGGTGGTGGTGCAGTAAGGAAGAACGGGCGCGCAAGGCGCCCGTTTTAGTGTCAGGCGACCTGAACCGGCACGGCTTTCGCCTTGCGCTGCAGGTTGTTGTCACCTTCGAAATAGGCGACTTTCGGGTGGTGCTGGCGGGCGTCGGCGTCGGTCATTTGCACATAGGAGCAGATGATCAGTTTGTCGCCCACGCAGGCGCAGCGCGCGGCGGCGCCGTTGACCGAAATGATGCGCGAACCGCGCTCGGCGGCGATGGCGTAGGTGGAGAAGCGCTGGCCGTTATCCACGTTGTAAATATCGATCGCTTCATATTCCAGAATGCCGGCGGCCTCCAGGAAATCCTGGTCGATGGCGCAGGACCCTTCATAGTGCAAGTCAGCCTGAGTGACTTTGACGCGATGCAGCTTGCCTTGCAGCATAGTACGTATCATAGCTTTACCTAACTGAATATCGGCCTTCACAGGCGCTGGGGTTGAACATCTCTCCTGCATCCCTGCAATCTCTATGGTCACCGATTGCCCCGCCATTGTCTACCAATGGTCTGGGATTCAGGGTGACGATAGTATAAAAAACGGCTTACAGCGTCAGGTCGACCTGCTGGTTGTCGATAAGACGCGCCTTGCCCAGCCAGGCGGCCATCAGCACCACCGCCCGCTGGCTATCTACCGTCAGCGGCTGCAGGCTGTCGGCGTCGCGAATAAACAGCTCATCCGGCGTAAAGCCGGCGGCGCGCAGCTGCTCGGCGGTCTGCTCCAGCAGCGTTTCAACATGGCGTTCGCCATTGGCCAACTGCTGCGCCAGCGCGTTCATGATCTTGCTCAGCTGCGGCGCGATCTTGCGCTCTTCGGCGGTCAGGTAGCCATTGCGCGAGCTGAGGGCCAGGCCGTCTTTGGCGCGCACGGTCGGCACGCCGATGATATCGATGTCGTAACCCATGTCCGCCACCATTTTGCGGATCAGCGCCAGCTGTTGGTAATCCTTCTCGCCGAAGCAGGCTAAATCAGGCTGCACCAGGTTGAACAGCTTGCTGACGATGGTGGAAACGCCGCGGAAGTGGCCCGGCCGGCTTGCGCCTTCCAGGATGCTGGAGATGCCGGGCACGTCGACGTAGGTCTGCTGCTCCAGCCCCTGCGGATAGACCGCGGCCGGGGCCGGGGCGAACACCAGATCGACGCCGCGGCGGGTCAGCTTCTCGCTGTCTTCCTGCAGCGTGCGCGGGTAGCGCGCCAGATCGTCCGGCCGATCGAACTGCATCGGGTTGACGAAGATGCTCACCACCACCACGTCGGCGCGGGCGCGCGCTTCATCGACCAGCGTCATGTGGCCGTCGTGCAGGTTGCCCATGGTCGGCACCAGCGCGATGCGTTTGCCTTCCTGGCGCCAGCGGCGGATCTCGCTGACGCAGCATCAGCAGGGTTTCGATAATAATCATTGGGTGACTCCTGGAACCATCGCTTAGTTAAAAGAGTGTTCAGCCGCCGGGTAGAGGCCTTGCTCCACTTCCTGAATGTAGTGCTGCACCGCCGTGCGGATATCGCCGCTCTGCGCCAGGAAGTTCTTGGCGAACTTCGGCGTATGGCCGCCGGTGATGCCGAAGGCGTCGTGCATCACCAGGATCTGGCCGTCGGTGCCGTTGCCGGCACCGATGCCGATGACCGGAATGGACAACGCTTCGGTGATCTGGCGCGCCAGCTCGGTCGGCACGCATTCCAGCACCAGCAGCTGAATGCCGGCCAGTTCCAGATTCTGCGCGTCCTGCAGCAGCTGTTTGGCGGCCAGTTCGTCGCGCCCTTGCACCTTATAGCCACCGAACACGTTGACCGACTGCGGCGTCAGGCCCAGGTGGCCGCACACCGGCACGGCGCGCTCGGCGAGCATTTTCACCGTGTCGCACAGCCAGCTGCCACCTTCCAGTTTCACCATGTTGGCGCCGGCGCGCATCAGCTCGGCGGCGTTGGCGAAGGTCTGTTCCGGGGTGGCGTAACTCATGAACGGCAGATCGGCCAGCAGCAGGCAGGCCGGCGCGCCGCGGCGCACGGCGCGCGTGTGGTAGGCCACGTCGGCGACGGTGACCGGCAGCGTGGAGTCGTGGCCCTGCAGCGTCATGCCCAGCGAATCACCCACCAACAGGACTTTGATGCCTTGCTCTTCAAACAGTTTGGCAAAGCTGGCATCGTAGGCGGTAAGGGTAGCAAACTTGCGCTGCTCCTGTTTCCACTGGCGCAAATGGGTCACGGTGGTGGGTTTCATCACAACGTCTCCTGAAACGGGCCGTGCGGCTTACGCAGGCCCAGGCTGCAAAAAAGTGCAGCCATTCTACTGTAACCCGATCGGGGTGGGTAGCGCGGATCGCCATGCTTAAGCGGTTCTTAAGAACCTTGTGGTGCAATGGCGTCATGACTCAAAAGGGATACTCATGCGAATTCTGCTGATCGAAGATGACAAACTGATCGGGGACGGCATCAAGGCCGGGCTGACCAAACTCGGCTTCAATCTGGACTGGTTCACCGACGGCGCGGTTGGTAAAAACGCCCTGGGCAGCGCGCCGTATGACGCGGTGATCCTCGATCTCAGCCTGCCGGGCCTCGATGGACTGGATCTCCTGCGCCAGTGGCGCCAGGCCGGGCAGGATGTGCCGGTGCTGATCCTTACCGCCCGCGATGCGTTGGAGCAACGGGTCAGCGGGTTGCAAAGCGGCGCCGACGACTATCTGTGCAAACCGTTCGCGCTGGCCGAAGTGGCGGCGCGCCTGCAGGCGCTGATCCGCCGTCGTCACGGCCAACTGATGCCACAGCTGACGCACGGCAACGTGGTGTTCGACAGCGCCACCCGCAGCGTGAGTTGCAACGGCGAACCGGTGACGCTGACGCCGCGCGAATTGGCGGTGCTGGAGCTGTTTCTGCACAACAAAGGGCGCGTGTTGGCGCGGCCGTTGATCCAGGAGAAGCTGTACAACTGGGACGACGAGGTGAGCAGCAACGCGGTGGAGGTGCATATTCACCACCTGCGGCGCAAGCTGGGCAACGGCTTCATCCGTACTATCCACGGTGTGGGCTATACGCTGGGGGATGCCCCGTGAAGCGCCTCAGCCTGCGGCTGCGTCTGATCCTGATTTTCAGCCTGCTGGCGCTGCTGACCTGGTGCACTGCCAGCGTGGTGGCCTGGGTGATGTCGCGCAATACCATCAACGAAGTGTTCGACACCCAGCAGATGCTGTTCGCCAAGCGGCTGGCGACCGCCAACCTCGGCGATCTGCTGGCCGATGAAAGCGCGCGCAGCCTGCCGAAAACCAAGAAGCTGGTGCATCATGGCAAACGGGGCGAGCAAGATGATGACGCGCTGGCGTTCGCCATCTTCGATCGCCAAGGCAAGATGCTGCTCAACGACGGCGAGAACGGTGCCGACTTCCTGTTTGACGGGGAGCGTGAAGGTTTTACCGACGGCGAACGCAAAGGCGATGACGACAGTTGGCGCCTGGTATGGTTGACCAGCCCCGACGGGCGCTACCGCATCGTGGTCGGCCAGGAGTGGGATTACCGGCGCGATATGGCGCTGGGCATGGTGACCGGCCAATTGGTGCCCTGGCTGGCGACGCTGCCTGTGCTGATGTTGCTGATTGCGCTGATGGTCGGGCGCGAGCTGCGGCCGCTGCGTGCGGTGGCCGCCGGTTTGCGTCGGCGCGCGCCCGATGACGCCACGCCGCTGGATGCGCGCCAGGTGCCAACCGAGGTGCGCCCGCTGGTGGATGCGCTCAACGCGCTGTTCGCCCGCATCAATGCGTTGCTGGTGCGGGAGCGGCGTTTCACCTCCGATGCCGCGCACGAATTGCGCAGCCCGCTGGCGGCATTGCGGGTGCAGACCGAAGTGGTGCAGTTGGCGGGGGACGATGCGCCGATGCGCGAGCACGCGCTGGACAATCTGACGGTCGGCATCGATCGCGCCACCCGGCTGGTGGATCAGCTGTTGACGTTGTCGCGGCTGGATTCGCTGTCGGATCTGGCCGAGCTGGCGCCCATTGACTGGAACGAACTGGTGATGATGACCCTGGCGGAACAGGATCGGCTGGCTCATGCGGCGGGCGTGACGCTGCGTTATGAACAGCAGGGAACGCCGCCGGTGCGTCAGGGGCAGACCTTGCTGCTGTCACTGTTATTGCGCAACTTGCTGGACAACGCGGTGCGTTACACCCCGCAGGGCGGCGCGGTCACCGTGACGTTGAGCGAGCGCTCGCTGACGGTAGAGGATGAGGGGCCGGGGGTGACGACAGAGCATCTGGCGCGGTTGGGGGAACGCTTCTATCGCCCACCGGGACAGGAGCAAACCGGCAGCGGGCTGGGGTTATCGATCGTGCAGCGTATCGCCGGCTTGCATGGTTTACAGGTCAGTTTCGCCAATCGCCCGACAGGCGGGTTCGTCGCGCGGCTGGCGCTGTAGGCGGGTCAGGATTTCGGTTTTGACGAGTGCCACAGCGCCATGCCGTTTTCCGGCACGCGCTTGAGGCAGCTGGCGAGCGGTTCGCCATCGGGGAAAATCAGATCGGGGGCGATTTCCGCCAGCGGGTAGAGCATGAATTCGCGCTCTTTCAGGCCGTAATGCGGTACGGTCAGGCGATCGGTATGGATCACCTTGTCGCCGTACAGCATGATGTCTAAATCGAGCGTGCGCGGCCCCCAACGTTCATCCTTGCGCACGCGCCCCTGATTGCGTTCTATCGCCTGGGTATGGTCGAGCAGCTGTTCGGGCGGCAACAGGGTATCCAGCGCCACCACCGCGTTGAGAAAGTCCGGCTGGTTTTGCGGCCCCAGCGGCTTGGTGCGGTAAAACGAAGAACAGGTGATCAGCCGGGTGCGCGGGAGATGCTCCAGCGCCTCCAGCGCGGCGTTAACCTGTTGCAGCGGCTGCGCCAGGTTGCTGCCCAGCGCGATATAAACGCGGATCATTATGCCCCTTCTTTACGCGGTGCCCGGCGACGAGGACGGCGTTGACGCGCGCGACGCGGCGCCGGATCGTCACCCAGGGTGCTCAACATGGCTTTCTGCCGCGCCGGCGTGGCGTCCTGGAACTCACCCCACCACTCGGCCAGACGCAGCATATCCTGATTGTCTTCCACTTCCGCACGCAGCGCCAGCAAATCATAGGCGGCGCGGAATTTCGGATGTTCCATCAGTTTGTGCGCGCGTTTGCCCTGACGACGAGACAGGCGCAGCTGCAGCTGCCAGATATCGCGCACCAGCGTGGTAATGCGTTTCGGGATCGCCAGCGAGCGGCACTGCTCGTCGAGCACATCGTTCATCGCCAGCGCGAAGGCGTCGTAGTACGCCAGACCACTTTCCTGCGCCAGTTTCTGCGCGTGCTCCAGCAGCGGGTACCACAGCATGGCGGCAAACAGGAAGGCCGGGTTGACGCGCATGTCGTTCTGCAGGCGATGATCGGTGTTCTTCAGCACCTGCACCAGAATGCGCTCCATCGGCGTATCGTGGTTCGGCGTGAAGTTGCGGGCGATCAGCGGGAACAGCGGTTGGAATAGCTGATATTCGCACAGCTTCAGATAGGTCTGGAAACCGTAACCCGCCTGCAGCAGCTTGAGGGATTCTTCGAACAGACGCGCCGGTGGGATCTCATGCAGCAGCGAGGCCAGACGCGGGATCGGCTCGGCGGTTTCTTCGCTGATGCGCATATCCAGCTTGGCGGCGAAGCGCACCGCGCGCAGCATGCGCACCGGATCTTCACGGTAACGGGTTTCCGGATCGCCGATCAGGCGGATGACGCCTTGTTTCAGATCGTTCAGGCCGCCGACGTAATCGCGCAGGGTGAAATCCGCCACGCCGTAGTACAGGCTGTTGATGGTGAAATCACGGCGCTGGGCGTCTTCCTCGATCGAACCGAAGATGTTGTCGCGCAGCAGCATGCCGTTTTGCGCCTGCTGGGAGGAATTCTTGTCGGATTCCTGATTCTGTTCGTGGTGACCGCGGAAGGTGGCCACTTCGATGATCTCCGGCCCGAACATCACGTGCGCCAGACGGAAGCGGCGGCCGACCAGGCGGCAGTTGCGGAACAGCTTGCGCACTTGCTCCGGCGTGGCGTTGGTGGTGATGTCGAAGTCTTTCGGCTTTTTGCCGAGCAACAGATCGCGCACCCCGCCGCCGACCAGATAAGCCTCGTAGCCTGACTTGTTCAGGCGATAAAGCACTTTCAGCGCATTCTCGCTGATGTCTTTGCGCGAAATCGAGTGCTGTTCGCGCGGGATCACGGTCATCGAGTCGTTGCTCTCGGCGAGGGGGAAAGGCGGACGCTTGCGCGGCGTTGAGCGGCGGGCAGGGGCGTTGCTGCCGTTATCGGCGGCGCGCGGCTGCGGCGCAGGGCGGCTTGGCGCCGCGGCACGCTCTTCGCGGACTACGTTTTTATCGCCGGCCGCCGCGTCGTCGCGGGGCAGCTTGTCATCGCGGGTCAGTACCTTACGACAGAAGTTGGCTACTCGGGTAAAAATGGTACACCTCGATAGTGACTGATAAAAATGGAGCTAACAAAAAATAGCGGCTAATCATAGCTCACCATGGCTCCTTTGAGAATGCCGGCGTGTTTTCATCCAGAGGGATAGCCTCCTGACGCGGCACGTTTTCCAACCGCCAGTGTTCGATCGCCCAGCTCAATAATAATGGCAGGTCAAGATCTTGCCAGCTTTCCGGCAGCGGTTGGCGCAGAAATTTCAGCGCGGCGATCAGCACCGGCCGCGGATCGCCAGCGGGCAACGCCGGCGCATGGTTTTGCTTCGACAGTTTGATGCCGTTGGCGCCCAGCGCCAGCGGCAGATGCACATAGGCGGGCACCGGCGCCTGCAGCTGGCGGTAAAGGGCAATTTGGCGCACCGTCGGTTCGATCAGATCGGCGCCGCGGACAATCTCGGTCACGCCCTGAAAATGGTCGTCGATCACCACCGCCAGGTTGTAAGCGAACAGCCCGTCGCGGCGGCGAATGATAAAGTCTTCACCCGCCAGCGCCGGATCGGCGTGCAATTCTCCCTGCAGGCGATCGTGAAACCGGTAAACGGGCGCGGTCTGACGCAAGCGGATGGCGGCGCCCTGTGGGCCGAGCTGCAAATCGCGGCAGTGGCCGTCGTACAATCCGCCGATTTGCTGGATGCGGCTGCGGGTGCAGGTGCAGTAATAGCTGAGCCCCTGGCGCTGCAACAGATCCAGCGCGGCGCGATAGGCGTCGTGACGTTGGGATTGATAGATGACCTGGCCGTCCCAGTGGAGACCATAATGTTCCAGCGCGGACAGGATGCGAGCGGCGGCGCCGGGGACTTCGCGCGGCGGGTCGATATCTTCGATGCGAACCAGCCACTGCCCGCGTTGGGCGCGAGCCTGAAGGTAGCTTCCCAGAGCGGCAATCAGCGAGCCGAAATGCAGATCCCCGGAAGGCGATGGGGCAAAGCGCCCCACATAATGACTTTCTTGCATATCAGAGGGGAGGGGTTCCCTTTTCTCTGTGCGGCGCACGCGGATGCGCACGCCGCAGCGGTAACATACTCGTTATGCTTGAAACTGCATCTGTGTTAGCTGCGCCTGCTTACCCGAATCACTTACTTGAGTAAGCTCATCGGCATGCGCATTCTTGCCGCCTTGATGCAGTTCCAATCATGTAGAGTAGCGGTATTAGCCGGCCATCTGCTTTTCGCGGATCTCAGCCAGCGTCTTGCAGTCGATGCACAGATCGGCGGTCGGACGCGCTTCGAGGCGACGAATACCGATCTCCACGCCACAAGATTCGCAGTAGCCGAAATCATCGTCTTCCACTTTCTTCAGCGTTTTCTCGATCTTTTTGATCAGTTTGCGTTCACGGTCACGGTTACGCAGTTCAAGGCTGAACTCTTCTTCCTGAGTAGCGCGGTCGGCCGGATCAGGGAAGTTGGCTGCCTCTTCTTGCATATGCGATACAGTACGGTCCACTTCGTCCCTGAGCTGGTTGCGCCACGCTTCAAGAATGCGCTTGAAATGCGACAACTGGGCGTCGTTCATGTACTCTTCGCCCGGCTTCTCTTGGTACGGCTCCACCCCAGCGATGGCGAGAATGCTCAAGGACGAGGTTTTACGGTTTTGCCCTTCTTGCATGTTGCTTCTCCTACATACACACGCACTATCGAATCCCCAATGCGGGGGAAAAACAGGCCGCTATAAATAACAGAAGGAAGGTAGGTTGGCAATTATTCCTGTCGCCCGCTTGACAATCGTGTGAAGGAAGGCGTATTTGGCGATCGTGCTGGCCGGTTGTCTATTTATAGGGACCCGGCTGCGCTAATCGATAAAAAACGGCAGCTTATCGCAGAGATAAATACCGTCAGGTGATAATTTTGCCCCATAGCAAACCACTTCCACTCCCAACTGCCGGACCTGTGCCAACAGCGCCGCATAGCGCTCATCTATATGATGTGCCGGTGCGACCTGCTCAATACCGCTGTGTAACACGGCAAAGAACAATACCGCCCGTTGCCCGCTTTCAACCACGCTGAGCAACTCACGCAGGTGCTTTTGCCCTCTGAGCGTTACCGCATCAGGAAAGTAACCACGTTGTTGTTGCAGTAATGTGACTGACTTAACTTCAATATAGCAGTTAACCCGATTTTCTGCCTGTAATAACAAATCGATACGGCTGTTTTCACCGCCGTATTTCACTTCGCCGCTAATTTTACTGTAACCGGATAATTCATTGATTAAATTGTGTTCGATCGCCTCGCGCACCAGCGCGTTGGCGCGCAGGGTATTGACGCAGATCCAGTGCCCCTGTTGGGTATGGGTCAGCTCCCAGCTGTGGGCGTATTTGCGTTTGGGGTTGTCCGAGGTGGAGTACCACACGGTGTCGCCGGGCGTGGCGCAGCCGGTCATGGCGCCGGTATTGGCGCAGTGCAGCGTAAAGGTTTCCCCTTCCGGGGTGATCACGTCAGCCAGAAAGCGTTTGTAACGTTTGATCAGCGTGGCGGAGCGCAGCGGTGGAGAAAAAATCATGGGGATGCCTGCTTGGCCAGCGGCCACTGTTCAAGGTGTTGGTAACGGGTGCGGCCGTTTTCGAACACCGATTCATACAAGGAAAAGGCGTCGGCGCTGAACGCCCAGCCCGGCGTCGCCGGCGGGATCGCCACCGGCTGGGTGGCGGCGCGCAGCAGCGTGATGTGCGGATGGAACGGCAGCGCGCTTTGATGGCAGCCGCTGCGTGCGGCCTGCGAACGCAGCAGCTCGGCCAGCTGCAGCAACCCGCGCGGCGCGCGGCGGGTGCCGAGCCAGACCACGCCGGGGCGCGGCCAATGGCCGAGATCGTCGAGCCGCATGCTGAAGCCGGGTTGAGCGATACGGCCGGCCAACTTACGCAGCGCCAGTTCTTTCTGTGCGCTGACTTCGCCGAGAAACGCCAGCGTCAGGTGCAAATTGGCCGCCGCCACCGGCCGACCGGCCTCCGGTGCAAACGCCTTGGCGCGCCAGCGGACCACCTGCTGTTGCAGGGCGTCAGGCAAGGACAGGGCGAAAAACAGGCGGCGCGAATTGGACATAAGGGCTCGGCAAATGCATGACAATACGGTCGGGAACAGCGGTAAACGTTACTGGCAGCGGCCCCGCGAGGGGCGCGGCGCACGAATGAGCTCCGTACTATAGCTAACGCGGCAACAGTTTGAAAGGTTACGGGGATAAAGCTAATGCTACACTGTACGCCGTTTAACGCTAACCACTACGGAGAATTCAGTGTCTTCATTGCCCGTCAGCGCAGTGCTCGATGAGTTGCTGGCTGCGCTGCAGTCTGCCCCGCAGGTGCTGTTGCACGCCCCGACCGGCGCCGGTAAATCCACCTGGCTGCCGCTGCAAATCATGGCTAAGGCCGGGTTGCCGGGGCGCATTATCATGCTGGAGCCGCGGCGGCTGGCGGCGAAAAACGTCGCCTATCGCCTGGCGCAGCAACTGGGGGAGGAGCCCGGCCAGACCGTGGGCTACCGCATGCGCGCCGAAAACAAAAGCGGGCCGCAGACCCGGCTGGAAGTGGTGACGGAAGGCATTCTCACCCGCATGCTGCAGCAGGATGCCGAGCTGCAGGGCGTGTCGCTGGTGATCCTCGATGAATTTCACGAACGCAGTCTGCAGGCCGATTTGGCGCTGGCGCTGCTGCTCGACGTGCAGCAAGGGCTGCGCGACGATCTGAAACTGCTGATCATGTCGGCCACGCTGGATAACGCCCGTATGACGCAGCTGCTGCCGCAGGCGCCGGTGGTAGTGTCCGAGGGGCGCAGTTTCCCGGTTGAACGCCTGTATCAGCCGTTGGCCAGCCATCAGCGGCTGGAGGATGGCGTAGCGGCGGCGGTGAAGCGCATGCTGGCCGAACAGCCGGGGTCTTTGCTGCTGTTCCTGCCGGGCGTAGCGGAGATCAATCGGGTGCTGGAGCGTTTGACCGGCGAAGTGGCGAGTGATACCGATCTTTGCCCGCTGTATGGCGCTCTGCCTCTGGCGCAACAGCAAAAAGCGATTCAGCCGGCGGCGCCGGGCCGCCGCAAAGTGGTGTTGGCGACCAACATCGCCGAGACCAGCCTGACGATCGAGGGCATTCGGCTGGTGGTGGACAGCGGCCTGGAACGCGTGGCGCGTTACGACGTGCGCAACGGTCTGACGCGGCTGGCGACACAGCGCATCAGTCAGGCCTCGATGGTGCAGCGCGCCGGGCGTGCCGGGCGTCTGGAACCGGGCATTTGCTGGCATCTGTTCGCCAAAGAGCAGGCGGAGCGCGCTGTGGAACATGCTGAGCCGGAAATTTTACAGAGCGATCTCACCGGCTTCTGGCTCGAGCTGCTGCAGTGGGGGTGCCATGATCCGGCGCAGCTGATCTGGCTTGACGCGCCTCCGGCAGCGGCATTGGCGGCGGCCAGGGCGTTGCTGCACCGGCTGGGGGCCACGGATGACGGCGACAAACTCACCGCGCCGGGGCGCCAAATGGCCGCTCTGGGATGTGAACCGCGGCTGGCGGCGATGCTGGTCGCCGGCGCGGCGCTGAGCGCCGACGGCCTGGCGACGGCCGCGTTGCTGGCGGCATTGCTGGAAGAACTGCCGCGCGGCGGACAGATGGATATCGGTTATTGGCTGAGCCGCCCGCAGCCGAACTGGCGGCAGCGCGCCGCGCAGTTGGCCAAACGTCTGCCGCAACGTGCGGGGCAAGTTGACGCCGATTTGGCGCCGCGGCTGTTGGCGCTGGCATTTACCGATCGCATCGCCCAGCGTCGCGGTCAGGATGGCCGCTACCTGCTGGCCAACGGCCTGGGCGCGGCGATGAACCAGGACGAGGCGCTGTCGCGCGCGCCCTGGTTGATTGTCCCCAACCTGTTGCAGGGCCACAACAGCCCGGATGCGCGTATTTTGTTGGCGTTGCCGGTCGATATCGAGGCGTTGGCGGCGCAGCTGCCGGCGATGGTCATGCAACGCACGGCGGTGGAGTGGGATGAAGAGAAGGGGACGCTGCGCGCCTGGAAACGCCAGCAGATCGGCCGTCTGACGCTGCGCGCGCAGCCGCTGGCCAAGCCGGCGGACGAAGAGCTGCAGCAGGCGCTGCTCGACTGGGTGCGCGCGCAGGGACTGGCGGTGCTCAACTGGGAGGGTGCAGCTGAACAACTGCGGGTACGCCTGCAGTGCGCGCAAGCCTGGCTGCCGGAGGCGGAGTGGCCGGCGATGGACGAAGAACCGCTGCTGGCGGCGCTGGAGCAGTGGCTGCTGCCGTCGCTGAACGGCGTGCGCGATCTGCGCGGATTGAAGCAGGTCAACCTCGCCGAGGCGTTGTCCCGGCTGTTGGACTGGCAGCAAAAACAGCGGCTGGATAATGCATTACCCACTCATTACACTGTGCCGACCGGCAGCCGCCTGCCGATCCGTTATGAGGCCGGCAAACCGCCGGCGCTGGCGGTGCGTTTGCAGGAAATGTTCGGCGAGCAGCGCAGCCCGATGTTGGCGGAGGGTCGCATCCCGGTAGTGCTTGAGTTACTCTCACCGGCGCACCGGCCGTTGCAAATCACCGGCGATCTGGCGGCCTTCTGGCAAGGCGCCTACCGCGAGGTGCAAAAAGAGATGAAGGGCCGCTATCCGAAACACGTGTGGCCGGACGATCCGGCCACGGCGGCCCCGACGCGCCGAACGAAGAAATATCAGTAGGCCGCGATCGTTTAAGGTTTGGAATTCAGATGTTTCTTCTGTTCAGCGCCACGGCGTCGGCACAGATTAAGCGACTCATTATGGCCGGCAGTGTCGGCAAGCTCGGAGAACAACAGCCATGGCTGGGGATGACCGCGAGCCCATCGGGCGCAAAGGAAAACAACCAAAAAGCACCGCGTCGCGCAAGCCGCCGCGCCGTCGCCGAGACGACGATTATGACGATTACGAAGAAGACGAGTATGACGATGACGAGTATGAAGAGGAGGAGGAACGCATGCCGCGTAAGGTGAAAGCGACTCCGCCGCGTAAAAAACGCCGCTGGCTCGGCCTGTTTATCAAACTGATCCTGGTGCTCGCCGTCCTGTTGGCGATCTATGGCGTCTACCTGGACTCGCAGATCCGCAGCCGCATCGACGGCAAAGTCTGGCAGCTGCCGGCGGCGGTGTACGGCCGCATGGTCAACCTGGAACCGGGCATGCCGTACAGCAAGAAGGAGATGGTTAACCTGCTGGAAGGCATGCAGTACCGCCAGGTCAGCCGCATGACGCGTCCGGGCGAGTTTACCGTGCAGGCCAACAGCATCGAGATGCTGCGCCGTCCGTTCGACTTCCCGGATGGTAAAGAAGGGCAGATCCGCGCCCGCCTCGATTTCCAGAATAACCGCCTGGCGAAGATCGAAAACCTGGACAGCGGCCGCAGCTTCGGCTTCTTCCGCCTCGACCCGCGTCTGATCACCATGCTGCAGTCGCCGAACGGCGAACAGCGGCTGTTCGTGCCGCGCTCCGGTTTCCCGGATCTGTTGGTGGATACGTTGATCGCCACGGAAGACCGCCACTTCTATGAGCATGACGGCATCAGCCCGTACTCCATCGGCCGCGCGGTGCTGGCCAACCTGACCGCCGGCCGCGCGGTGCAGGGCGGCAGCACCCTGACGCAGCAGCTGGTGAAGAACCTGTTCCTGACCAACGAACGTTCGCTGTGGCGTAAGGCCAACGAAGCCTATATGGCGCTGTTGGTGGATTACCGTTACAGCAAAGACCGCATCCTGGAGCTGTATCTGAACGAGGTATACCTCGGCCAGAGCGGCAGCGACCAGATCCGCGGCTTCCCGCTGGCCAGCCTGTATTACTTCGGCCGCCCGGTGGATGAGCTGAGCCTCGATCAACAGGCGTTGCTGGTCGGCATGGTCAAGGGCGCGTCGCTGTACAACCCGTGGCGTAACCCGAAACTGGCGCTGGAACGCCGCAATTTGGTGCTCAAACTGCTGCAGAACCAGGGCGTGATCGACGGCGAGCTGTATGACATGCTGAGCGCGCGTCCGCTGGGCGTGCAGCCGAAAGGCGGCGTCATTACGCCGCAGCCGGCGTTTATGCAGATGGTGCGTCAGGAACTGCAGACCAAGCTGGGCGATAAGGTGAATGACCTGTCCGGCGTGAAGATCTTCACCACGCTGGATCCGGTGTCGCAAGACGCGGCGGAAAAAGCGGTTGAAGACGGCATCCCGGCGCTGCGCGCTGCGCGTCACCTGCAGGATCTGGAAGCGGCGATGGTGATCGTCGATCGCTTCAGCGGTGAAGTGCGCGCCATGGTCGGCGGCGCCAACCCGCAGTTCGCCGGTTTCAACCGCGCCATGCAGGCGCGACGCCTGGTCGGCTCGCTGGCCAAACCGCCGACGTACCTGACCGCGCTGTCCGAGCCGGACAAATACCGCCTCAACACCTGGCTGGCGGATGCGCCGCTGTCGCTGAAACAGCCGAACGGCGCCGTCTGGCAGCCGAACAACTACGATCGCAAATTCCGCGGTCAGGTGATGCTGGTGGATGCGTTGGCCAACTCGCTGAACGTGCCGACGGTGAACCTCGGCCTGTCGGTTGGGCTGGATCAGATCAGCGCCACGCTGCAACGCCTGGGGATCCCGAAAGCGGAGATCAATCCGGTGCCTTCGATGCTGCTGGGGGCGATCGGCCTGACGCCAATGGAAGTGGCGCAGGAATACCAGACCATCGCCAGCGGCGGTAACCGTGCGCCGCTGTCGGCGGTGCGTTCGGTGATCGCCGAAGACGGCACGGTGCTGTACCAGAGCTTCCCGCAGGCGGAGCGCATGGTGCCGGCGCAGGCCGCTTACCTGACGCTGTACGCGATGCAGCAGGGCGTGGCGCGCGGGACCTCCCGCTCGCTGTCAGTGAAGTTCCCGAACTACAACCTGGCGGCGAAAACCGGTACCACCAACGATCTGCGCGACAGCTGGTTCGCCGGCATCGACGGCAAGGAAGTGGCGATCGCCTGGGTCGGGCGCGATAACAACGGCCCGGCCAAGCTGACCGGCGCCAACGGCGCGTTGACCCTGTATCGCCGCTATCTGGAAAATCAGACGCCGCTGCCGCTGATGCTGCAGCCGCCGGAAGGCATTAACCAGATGAGCATCGACTCCGCCGGCAACTTTATCTGCGGCGGCGGCAGCTGGCGCACCATCCCGGTCTGGACCGACAATCCGCAGGGACTGTGTCAGGCCAGCCAGGCGGCGGTGCAGCAACAGCAGCAACCGGCGGCGGGTGAGCAAAAAGATGGCGATGGCGTCGCCGGCTGGATCAAGGATATGTTCGGTCAGTAATCGCTGCCGGGGCGTCGGCCCCGGCGAAAATTTTTGCTTTGTTATTAAGCCCGTAACCTTGGTTGCGGGCTTTTTTATTTTTCCGCTCGTTTTATTTCCCTGTTAACTGCAAGGCTAAACGCCTAATCCTTAACCTATTTGCCCTATGAATTCGGCTTGCAGTTTAATTTGGCTTCTGCATAAAATGCGACGCTTATAATAATTATTATCGTTTACATTCGTCATTTAATAATTCATCAGAGAAATAAATCATGCTGACCAAGCGTCTTTCATCATCCGCGGCCAAGCAGGGCCGTCTCCCCGTCAGCGCGTTAGCGATCACCGTCGCTGCGGCGTTGGGTACGCTGGCGATGCCGGCTTTTTCCGCCGACGCCAAGCCGGCCGCCAAGGAAGACACGATTACCGTTGTGGGCAGCAGCAACACCGCCCAGCAGGAAAGCGCCTGGGGGCCGGTCGGCACCTATGTCGCCAAGCGCAGCGCCACCGGCACCAAAACCGATACGCCGATCGAGAAGAACCCGCAGTCCGTTTCCGTGGTAACGCGTGAAGAGATGGACATGCGCCAGCCGGATACGGTGAAAGGCGCGCTGGCCTATGCGCCGGGCGTATTCGCCAGCCGCGGCAGCTCCACGACCTATGACGCGGTGGCGATCCGCGGCTTCCCGGCCACCAACACCACCCAGTATCTGGATGGCCTGCGGCTGCTGGGCGACAACTACAGCGAAGCGTCCATCGATCCTTATTTCCTCGAGCGCGCCGAGCTGCTGCGCGGCCCGGTCTCGGTGCTGTACGGCAAAAGCAACCCGGGTGGCCTGGTCGCCCTGGTCAGCAAGCGGCCAACCACCGAGCCGCTGCGCGAAATCCAGTTCAAGATGGGCACCGATAACCTGTTCCAAACCGGTTTCGATTTCAGCGACGCGCTGGACGATCAGGGCATCTACTCCTATCGCCTGACCGGCCTGGCGAAAGACAGCGATGCGCAGCAAAACATGAGCAAAGAGAAGCGCTATGCGATCGCGCCGTCCTTTAGCTGGCGCCCGGATGACAAGACCAACTTCACGCTGTTGGCCAACATTCAAAACGATCCCTATACCGGTTATTACGGCTGGCTGCCGAAGCAGGGCACGCTGATCCCGTTGCCGAACGGCGGTAAGCTGCCGACCGATTTCAACGAAGGCGAAGCCAGCAACTATACCTCCCGCAAGCAGCGGATGATCGGGTACAGCTTCGAACACGCCTTCAACGATACCTGGGCGGTGCGCCAGAACCTGCGCTATCTGCAGTTGGACACCGACATGAAGAGTATTTATGGCAGTGGCGTTTCTGCTGCGACGCCGACGACGATTAACCGCGCCTATGTTCAGTCGAAAGAGCACCTGAACAATTTCTCGGTGGATACTCAGGCGCAGGCGAAGGTGAAAACCGGCGATATCGACCACACGCTGTTGTTCGGCGTGGACTACATGCGCATGCGTAACGATATCAATGCCGCATTTGGCACAGCGGACGGGCTGAGCATGACCCATCCGCAATACGGGAATGACGCGGTCAACATCAACTTCCCCTACCATTATCTGAACCGTCAGGAGCAAACCGGCCTGTATGTGCAGGAGCAAGGGGAGTGGAATCAGTGGCTGTTGACGCTGGGCGGGCGCTATGACTGGGCGAAGACCTCCGCTTACAACCGTGATGCGAGTTCGACGAGCCAGCAGACCGACCGGCAGTTCACCTGGCGCGGCGGCCTGAACTATCTGTTCGACAACGGCGTGACGCCGTATTTCAGCTACAGCGAGTCGTTTGAGCCGAATTTGGGCACGACGCAAGGGGGCAGTACGTTCAAACCTTCGATCGGCAAGCAGTATGAAGCCGGCGTGAAATACGTGCCGAAGGATCGCCCAATCGTGCTGACCGGCGCGCTGTATCAGCTGACCAAGAACAACAACCTGACACCGGATCCGGATAACGCGCAGTTCAGCGTGCAGAGTGGCGAGATCCGTTCGCGCGGCGTGGAGCTGGAAGCCAAGGCGGCGTTGAATGCCAACGTCAACCTGATCGCCTCCTATACCTACACCGATGCGAAGTACACCAAGGACAACACCTATCAGGGCAAACCGACCGTCGAAGTGCCGAAACACATGGCGTCGCTGTGGGCGGATTATACCTTCCACGAAACGGCGGTGAGCGGTTTGACGCTGGGTTCCGGCGTGCGTTACGTTGGCTCCAGCTCGAGCTTCAACAGCGATAACACCACCTTCAAGGTGCCGGACTACACGCTGGTGGACGCCACCATTAAATACGATCTGGCGCGCTTTGGCCTGCCGGGCTCGTCCGTGGGCGTCAACATCAACAACCTGTTCGACAAGACTTACGTATCGAGCTGCTACCGCGACTACGCCTGCTACTGGGGCGCAGAACGCCAGGTGGTCGCCACCGCAACCTTCCGTTTCTAACCGGATAGCCGGGGCGGCGGCGCGTCGCCCCGGAAAAAGCAGGATCTATGCAGGACAAACTTCTTAATCCCGGCGCGACGTTCGCGCTGGATAACGCCAGCTTCGCCGTTCCCGGCCGGGTGCTGTTGCAACCGCTGTCGCTCCGTTTTCCTCAGGGCAAAGTCTGCGGCCTGATCGGCCATAACGGTTCCGGTAAATCCACCCTGTTGAAACTGCTCGGGCGGCACCATGCGCCCAGCGGCGGTCAGGTCTTGCTCAATCGGCAGCCGTTGGCGCAGTGGGACAGCAAATCCTTCGCCCGCCAGGTGGCCTACCTGCCGCAGCAGTTGCCGGCGGCGGAAGGCATGACGGTGCGCGAGCTGGTGGCCGTCGGCCGCTATCCGTGGCATGGCGCGCTGGGACGTTTTGGCGCCAACGATCGCCAACAGGTGGAAGAGGCCATCGCACTGGTGGGGCTGAAGCCGTTCGCCCACCGCCTGGTGGACAGCCTTTCCGGCGGCGAGCGCCAACGCGCCTGGCTGGCGATGATGGTGGCGCAGGACAGCCGCTGCCTGTTGCTCGACGAGCCGACGTCGGCGCTGGACATCGCGCACCAGGTCGAGGTGCTGGCGCTGATCCAGCGCCTGAGCCGCGAACGCGATCTCACGGTGATCGCCGTACTGCACGACATCAATATGGCGGCGCGCTACTGCGACCATTTGGTGGCGCTGCGCGGCGGTGAAATGATCGCCCAGGGCGGCCCGCTGGAACTGATGCAGGGGCCGGTGCTGGAGCAAATTTACGGTATTCCTATGGGCACGTTGCCACACCCGAGCGGCGGCGCGCCGGTGAGTTTTGTCTACTGATGTCCTCTGCATTCACTTCTTCTCACGATCCGCTGCGCCGCCGCCTGTTGATGGCGCTGGCGCTGTCGCCCCTGTTGGGATCGTTGCCCGGGCGAGCGGCGGATGCGCCGCCGGATATCGCGCGCGTTGCGGCGCTGGAATGGCTGCCGATCGAGCTGCTGTTGGCATTGGGCGTGACGCCGCTGGCGGTGGCCGATGTCCATAACTACAACCTGTGGGTGGCGGAGCCGAAGCTGCCGGCGACGGTCGTCGACGTCGGCCAGCGCACTGAACCGAATCTCGAACTGCTGCAGCAGCTCCAGCCTTCGCTGGTGTTGCTGTCGCAAGGCTATGGCCCGACGCCGCGAAAAATCCAACCCATCGCGCCAACCATGAGCTTCGGCTTCAACGACGGCAGCGGCAAACCGCTGACCGTCGCCCGCCAGTCGCTGCTGGCGCTGGGGCAACGATTAGGCATAGAAAGCCGGGCGATAAACCACCTGGCGCAGTTCGACAGCTTTATGCAGGATGCGCGTCAGCGCCTGCAAAGCTACACCCGGCAACCGTTGCTGCTGTTTTCCCTGATAGACACCCGCCATGCGTTGATCATCGGTCAAAAAAGCCTGTTCCAGGAAGCGATGGATCAACTCGGCATCCGCAATGCCTGGCAGGAGCAAACCGACTTTTGGGGCACGGCGGTGGTGGGGATTGAACGGTTGGCCACGGTGCGTAACGCCCGGGTCATTTATCTCGATCACGGTAATCAGGCGATGATGGACAAGGTCAGCGCGACGCCGCTGTGGCAGTCATTGCCTTTTGTGCGGCAAAACCAGCTGCGGCAGGTGCCGGCGGTGTGGTTCTATGGCGCTACGCTGTCGACGATGCGGTTTTGCCGCCTGTTGGCGCAGGCTCAGGAGAGTGCGGCATGAATGCGGGCATTCGAAAATTGCCGCTGACGCTGATCCTGCTGTTGCTGGCGGCGGCAGGCGGTTTGACGATATACAACCTGACGCAGCAGCTGCCGCCGGCGCAATGGGCGCGGGCGCTGAGCGCGCCGGACATCGACGACGTGCGGCAAATGCTGTTCCATTACAGCCTGCTGCCGCGGTTGACGGTGTCGCTGTTGGCCGGGGCCGGTCTGGGATTGGTCGGCGTATTGTTCCAGCAGGTGTTGCGCAATCCGTTGGCGGAACCGTCGACGCTCGGCGTGGCCGCCGGCGCGCAGCTCGGCTTGACCATCGCCACGCTGTGGGTGCTGCCGGGGGGCGAGTTCACTCGTCAGCTGGCCGCTATGGCGGGGGCGATCGCGGTGGGCGGGCTGGTGTTCGGCGTCGCCTGGGGCAAGCGGATGTCGCCGGTGACGCTGATTCTGGCCGGGCTGGTGCTGGGGCTTTACTGCGGCGCAGTCAACAGCCTGTTGGCGCTGTTTAATTACGATCAGCTGCAGGGCATGTTCCTGTGGGGCACCGGCGCGTTGAACCAACAGGACTGGAGCGCGGTGCAGTTTATCCTGCCGCGTTTGCTGGTGGCCGGTGCGCTGGCGGCGCTATTGCTGCGCCCGCTGACGCTGCTGGGGCTGGACGACGGCGTGACGCGCAACCTGGGGTTGGGGCTGTCGATGGCGCGCTTCTGCGCCCTGGGGCTGGCCATCATCTTCAGCGCCATGTTGGTGAGCGCGGTGGGCGTTATCGGCTTTATCGGCCTGTTTGCGCCGCTGATGGCGAAGATGCTGGGCGCTCGCCGCCTGGCGCATCGCATGATGTTGGCGCCGTTGCTGGGGGCGTTGCTGCTGTGGCTGACCGATCAGGTGATGATTGGGGTGGCGCAGGTGTGGCGTGAGATCCCGACCGGGGCGGCCACTGCGCTGTTCGGCGCGCCGCTGCTGCTGTGGCTGCTGCCGCGTTTGCGCAGCGCCGCCACGCCGCCACCGATGAACCTTGGCGACAAGGTGCCTGCCGAGCGCGGGAATCTGCCTGGCTGGGTAGCGCTGGCCGGTGCCGTGCTGTTGATCGGCCTGACGTTGGCGCTGATGCTGGGCAAAAACGCCGGCGGCTGGCACTGGAGCCTGGGCGCGGAGCTGGACGCCTTGCTGCCGTGGCGCTGGCCGCGGGTGCTGTCGGCGTTGGCTGCGGGCATGATGCTGGCGGTCGCCGGCACGCTGATCCAGAAGCTGACCGGCAACCCGATGGCCAGCCCGGAAGTGTTGGGCATCAGCTCCGGCGCCGCTTTTGGCGTCGTGATGATGCTGTTTATGGTGCCGGGCGACGCCTTCGTTTGGCTGTTGCCCGCCGGCAGTCTGGGGGCGGCCGTTACGCTGCTGATCATCATGATTGCCGCTGGCCGCGGCGGTTTCTCGACCGAACGCATGTTGCTCGCCGGCATCGCGCTCAGCACCGCCTTTACCACCGTCATCTTCCTGCTGCTGGCCAGCGGCGATCCGCGTATGGGGGGCTTGCTGACCTGGCTCTCCGGTTCAACCTATTCGGTGGAGCCTGCGCAGGCGCTGCGCACCGCGCTGATCGCCGCCGGATTGATGATATTGGCGCCGCTGTGCCGCCGCTGGCTGACCATTCTGCCGCTCGGCGGGGCCACCGCCCGTTCGGTGGGGATTGCGTTGACGCCTGCGCGATTGACCATCCTGTTGTTGGCCGCCACGCTGACCGCCATGGCGACCCTGACCGTGGGGCCGCTGAGCTTTGTCGGGCTGATGGCGCCGCACATGGCGCGCATGTTGGGCTTCCGCCGCGCGCTGCCGCAAATGGTGATCGCCGCGCTGTTGGGCGGTTTGCTGATGGTATTTGCCGACTGGTGCGGGCGGATGCTGCTGTTTCCGTATCAGATCCCCGCGGGGTTACTGGCGACCTTTATCGGCGCGCCGTACTTCGTTTATCTGTTGCGTAAGCAGACGTCGTAAGCTTCACCCCTCCCCTACTTTGCTTTCTCCGCCATCAAGGGCCCAGCGCTGCTGGGCCTTTTTCAACGCCTTGCAAGGCGTTGCGTGTCGCTGCGCAAGAAAGACATTTAACGTGAAAAGGAACGCGGGAAGAGAGGGGGAGGTGAATATACTGCGGGTGGGTGCTCTGGATCTTTGTCTCTGGAGCTTGCGTGAAAGGAACAAAGAGAAAAGCCCCGAGTCGATATCCATCAACCCGAGGCCTACTCTAACGCACGACAACGTTAAGTTAGCCTCTTACCCGCCGCGAGGCAAGGAGAAGAAGGCATGATGCCGAACAAACGGAGCCTGTTAAAATTGGTGGTTATTTGTGCCACGGTAATATCACTGGCATGGATAACCCGCAGCACGCTGTGCGAGCTGCGTATCCGATCGGGCACTACGGAGGTTGCGGCCATTTTGGCTTACGAATCCGAACGGTAAGGCAACCCGGCGGCGGGGGCTTTGCCTCCGCTGGCCGGCAGTCGATGCGTTGATCCATGAGCACCCATCCGTTCAAAAAAAACGGCGAGCCTTGGCTCGCCGTTTTTCATGTTGATGTCGGGGCTTATTTCAGGCCGGCGGCATCGCGCAGCTGCGCAGCTTTGTCGGTCGCTTCCCATGGGAAGTGTTCGCGGCCGAAGTGGCCGTAGGCGGCGGTTTCGCGGTAGATCGGCTGCAGCAGATCCATCATCTGGATCAGGCCGTATGGGCGCAGATCGAAGAATTCGCGCACCAGCAGCGTCAGTTGTTCGGTTGGCACTTTCTCGGTACCGAAGGTTTCCACCATGATGGAGGTCGGTTCCGCTACGCCGATAGCGTAAGACACCTGGATCTCGCAGCGATCGGCCAGGCCGGCGGCGACGATGTTTTTCGCCACGTAGCGCGCCGCGTATGCCGCGGAACGGTCAACCTTGGACGGGTCCTTACCGGAGAAGGCGCCGCCGCCGTGGCGAGCCATGCCGCCGTAAGTGTCGACGATGATCTTACGGCCGGTCAGGCCGCAGTCGCCCATCGGGCCGCCGATAACGAAACGGCCGGTCGGGTTGATGTGGTATTTGGTGCCCGCCGTCAGCCATTCCGCCGGCAGTACCGGCTTGATGATCTCTTCCATCACCGCTTCTTGCAGATCTTTCAGCGAGATGTCTTCTGAGTGCTGGGTGGACAGAACGACGGCGTCGATGCCGACGATTTTGCCGTCGTCGTATTGGAAGGTCACCTGGCTCTTCGCGTCCGGGCGCAGCCACGGCAGGGTGCCGTTCTTACGCACTTCGGATTGGCGCTGCACCAGACGGTGCGCGTAGGTGACAGGCGCAGGCATCAGCACGTCGGTTTCATTGGTGGCGTAGCCAAACATCAAGCCCTGATCGCCGGCGCCCTGCTCGAGAGGATCGGTACGGTCAACGCCCTGATTGATATCCGGGGATTGCTTGCCGATGGCGCTCAACACTGCGCAGGAGTTGGCGTCAAAGCCCATGTCCGAATGAACGTAGCCGATCTCGCGCACGGTCTTGCGGGTGATCTCTTCGATATCGACCCAGGCGCTGGTGGTGATTTCACCGCCGACCAGCACCATACCGGTTTTCACGTAAGTTTCGCAGGCGACGCGCGCTTTCGGATCTTGTTCCAGGATGGCGTCGAGGACGGCATCGGAGATCTGGTCGGCGATTTTATCTGGATGTCCTTCGGAGACGGATTCGGACGTGAAGAGGTGTTTAGCCATTGTGTTCTTTACCTTGCATAAGACGGGTTAGAAATTACTGCACAGCGCTGGAGATCCGGCATCGAAGCGAAGGGTCTTCCGCTGATGGCGCGAGATGCATCCTGCAACGCCCCTCAGGCAAAGCCGTTAAGCAGTTTATCAGTTAACCAGTATAGATGGATTAACATCTGGACGTCTATTTTAGGTCAGGGTTTAGCCAGATTGCCAGTAATTTTTTGCGCTTTCGCTCTTTTGCGCAAACGGGTTGGCGCCATTTTCATCGCTTGAAACAGTTTTCGGCGAATTTTCATTTTGCTTTTTCACCTGCTTACCGGTATAAACTGCGCGCGCGGTTCATTTGCTGCACAGTACGGCGGTCTGGCGTGGGGGAAGGTACGGTAAACTTCCGCTTTGCATTCGCCGGCATTGCGCTATTATCCGTCGCGGGCGTTCGCCGTGGCGCCGCCGCTTCATCGAACGGTCACGTTCTTACACTATTTTAGAGGCTGGGTCGTTCACTCCGAACGGCGCGCGTGGAGGTGGTTGGATTAATGATCCGTTGTCTACCGGTTGTTGGTTCTCAACAGCAGTGCCGTTCTGGCGCACATTCTTCTGCTATTTCCCGTCTTGTCTCTCTGTCACTTACCAGGTGCGATAAACACTTGGCCGCTACTCAGGATTCTCGGGCCGGCTAACGGTCGTCTGAAGAACTGAACAAGGGTAGCCTGCAGCCTTCCTGTGGGATGTTTCTTGGCCCGATTCACGAGGTTTGAACAGGGTGTCTTACAATTATATGAGTGATAAACCGATCGCTGACCGCGAACGGCAGTTCTCTTCGCTGCCGCCGGCGCGGCTTGTTGGGTTGTTCTCGCGGGTTGTAGCTGCGATAGTGGCTGACGGTTTCGTCAGTACGGAATGTGAGGCGAACCATGTCTGATGATCTGTTGATTCACCGTCCGCCGGTTGCGGGCGAGTCTTTATCTTTGCGCTCCATGCAGGAGGTTGCCATGAATGATCGTAATGCCAGCAAGATGCTGCGTACTTATAACGTCGCCTACTGGGGCAACAATTACTATGACGTCAACGAGCTGGGCCATATCAGCGTGTGCCCGGATCCGGATGTCCCGCAGGCGCGCGTCGATCTGGCAGAACTGGTGAAAACGCGCCAGAAAGACGGCCAACGTCTGCCGGCACTGTTCTGCTTCCCGCAGATCCTTCAGCATCGCCTGCGTTCTATCAACGCCGCGTTCAAACGCGCGCGTGAGTCCTTCGGTTACCAGGGCGGCTATTTCCTGGTGTATCCGATCAAGGTGAACCAACATCGCCGCGTGATTGAATCGCTGGTGAACTCCGGCGAACCGCTGGGGCTGGAAGCCGGCTCAAAGGCCGAACTGATGGCGGTGCTGGCGCATGCCGGCATGACCCGCTCGGTGATCGTCTGTAATGGTTATAAAGATCGTGAATATATTCGTCTGGCGCTGATCGGGGAAAAGCTGGGGCACAAGGTGTACCTGGTGATCGAGAAGATGTCCGAGATCAATCTGGTGCTGGAAGAAGCCGAACGGCTGAACGTCATACCGCGCCTGGGCGTGCGTGCGCGTCTGGCATCGCAAGGCTCCGGCAAATGGCAGTCGAGCGGCGGCGAAAAAATCCAAGTTCGGTCTGGCGGCGGTGCAGGTGCTGAAGCTGGTGGAAACCCTGCGTGAAGCGGGCCGCCTCGACAGCCTGCAGCTGCTGCACTTCCATTTGGGATCGCAGCTGGCCAATATTCGCGACATCGCCACCGGTGTGCGCGAATCGGCGCGCTTCTACGTTGAGCTGCACAAGCTGGGCGTCAACATTCAGTGCTTCGACGTGGGCGGCGGCTTGGGCGTCGACTACGAAGGCACCCGTTCGCAGTCCGATTGCTCGGTCAACTACGGCCTGAACGAATACGCCAACAACGTGATTTGGGGCATCGGCGACGCCTGTAACGAACACGGCCTGCCGCACCCGACGGTGATCACCGAGTCCGGTCGCGCCGTGACCGCTCACCACACGGTGCTGGTCTCCAACGTGATCGGCGTAGAGCGCAACGAGTTCAGCGAACCGCAGCCGCCGGAAGCCGACGCGCCGCGCGCGCTGGAAAGCATGTGGGAAACCTGGCTGGAAATGAACGAGCCGGAAAACCGCCGCTCGCTGCGCGAATGGCTGCACGACAGCCAGATGGATCTGCACGACGTGCATACCCAATACGCGCACGGCATGCTGGACCTGACTAAGCGCGCCTGGGCCGAGCAGCTGTATCTGAACATCTGCAACAAGATCCAGCAGCAGCTCGATCCGAGCAACCGCGCACACCGTCCTATCATCGACGAACTGCAAGAGCGCATGGCGGACAAGTTCTACGTCAACTTCTCGCTGTTCCAGTCGATGCCGGATGCCTGGGGCATCGATCAGCTGTTCCCGGTGCTGCCGCTGGAAGGGTTGGATAAGCCGCCGGAAGGCCGTGCGGTGCTGCTCGACATCACCTGCGATTCCGACGGCACCATCGACCATTACGTCGACGGCGACGGCGTGGCGACCACCATGCCGATGCCGCCATACGATCCGGAGAACCCGCCGGCGTTGGGCTTCTTCATGGTCGGTGCGTACCAGGAGATCCTCGGCAACATGCACAACCTGTTCGGCGACACCGCCTCGGTTGACGTGTACGTGTTCCCGGACGGCAGCGTTGAGACCGAGCTGTCCGACGAGGGCGATACCGTAGCGGATATGCTGGAGTACGTGCAGCTCGATCCGAGCGCGCTGCTGTCCAAGTTCCGCGATCAGGTCAAAGAAACCGATCTGGACAGCGAGCTGCAGGCGCAGTTCCTGGAAGAGTTTGAAGCTGGCTTGTACGGCTACACGTATCTGGAAGACGAGTAACCGCCTTCTTCAGGGGGGGCGATATCGGCCCCCTTGAAGCATGAACAAAATGCGGCCATAATCTGCTGTATCGGTAGCACCGAAACACACATCGAATAAATCCCTTTCTCGTCGGGCTAACGACGCGGGAGGGATTTTTTTTTGTCACGGCCCGGCGTCTGCGCCCGGCAACTTGTTGAACTACGAGGGTTTACTATGAGCACCTTAGGCCATCAGTCCGATAATTCATTAGTGTCCAACGCCTTTGGTTTCCTGCGCTTTCCGCTGAACTTCATGCCTTACGACAGCGATGCAGAGTGGGTCATCACCGGCATTCCGTTTGACATGGCGACCTCCGGTCGCGCCGGCGGCCGTCATGGCCCGGCGGCCATCCGCCAGGTGTCCACCAACCTGGCCTGGGAAGGCAACCGTTGGCCGTGGAGCTTCGATCTGCGCGATCGCCTGAACGTGGTTGACTGCGGCGACATCGTGTTCAACTTCGGCGATGCGCAGGACATGAGCGACAAGCTGCAGGCGCACGCGGAGAAACTGCTGAAGGCCGGTAAGCGCATGCTCTCGTTCGGCGGCGACCACTTCGTCACCCTGCCGCTGCTGCGTGCGCACGCCAAGCATTTCGGCAAGCTGGCGCTGGTGCACTTTGACGCCCATACCGATACCTACGCCAACGGCAGCAAGTTCGACCACGGCACCATGTTCTATCATGCGCCGAACGAAGGCCTGATCGACCCGCATCACTCGGTGCAGATCGGCATTCGCACCGAGTTCGATCACGACAATGGCTTTACCGTACTGGACGCCGCGCAGGTGAACGATCGCAGCGTGGACGACCTGCTGACCCAGATCAAAGGCATCGTCGGCGATATGCCGGTGTACCTGACCTTCGACATCGACTGCCTGGATCCGGCGTTCGCACCGGGCACCGGCACGCCGGTGATCGGCGGCCTGACTTCCGATCGCGCGCTGAAACTCGTGCGCGGCATGCAGTCGCTGAACATCGTCGGCATGGACGTAGTGGAAGTGGCGCCGGCCTATGACCAGTCCGAGATCACCGCGCTGGCCGCGGCGACGTTGGGTCTGGAGATGCTGTACCTGCAGGCGGCCAAGAAACACGCCTGACGCCAGGCCACGCCTCGCTGAAAAAGCGGCTCCCATCGTATGGGGGCCGCTTTTTTTATTTCATTTGTCGCCATCCGTGCGGCGATTTTCAGTCTGTTGCAACGCCTTTGCGCAATTTTGCGCAGAAATGAAACGGAGTCAGTAAAAAGGAACCGGGATAACGGGGAGGATGAATATACTGCGGGCGGGTGCTCTGGATCTTTGTATCTAGAGCCTGCGTGAAAGGTACAAAGAGAAAAGCCCCGAGTCGATATTCATCAACCCGAGGCCTACTCTAACGCCAGCAACGTTAAGTTAGCCTCTTACCCGCCGCGAGGCAAGGAGAAGAAGGCATGATGCCGAACAAACGGAGCCTGTTAAAACTGGTGGTTATTTGTGCCACGGTAATATCACTGGCATGGATAACCCGTAGCACGCTGTGCGAGCTGCGGATCCGATCGGGCACTACGGAGGTTGCGGCCATTTTGGCTTACGAATCCGAACGGTAAGGCAACCCGGCGACGGGGGATGTCCCCCGTCTGCTGGTTGTTGGCGTCCAGATCCATGAGCACCCTCTCAAGGCCATTGGCTTTCTCTGCCGCAACGGTGCGGGAACAGGCTATGCCCGCTTCACCTGGCGCGCCAGCAACATGCGGCCAAACAGTGCGCCGCCCGCCAGCAGCGTCAGCAGCTGCGAGGCGATCAGTACCGCAAAACCCGAGGATACCTTGCCCTGGCTGGCCATCACCATGCCCATCGCCATCGGCACGAACGCCGAGAACAGATTGCCGATGCCGTTGATCAGCCCATAGGCGCTGCCGACCGCCTCCGGCCGCGCATAATGCTGCAGCAGCGTGGGGATCGCCGCGCCCTGCGCGCCCCAACAGGCGTTGGCCGCCAGCAGGAAGAACGCGATCCAGCCAAGCTGATGGCTGTTCATTACGCCATAGATGCACAGCGCGGTCGCCGCGCCGCCAAAGACGAAGATCAGCGGCGCCTGATAGGGGCGGATACGATCGAGCAGCACGCCGCCGAGGTATTTTGAGGCGATGCTGACGATGAAAGGCAGTGCAGCCATCCATCCCATCTGCTTGATGGAGAATCCTTTTTCATCGGTCAGGTAAGCCGGTAGCCAGGCGCTGGAGCCCCACAGGTAGCTGAGCGTGGCGATCTCGATCAGCAGGATCCAACCGAGCATCGGCGTGCGCCAGGCCAGCGCGAAGGTGTGCCAGACGCGGCTCAACACTGGCTGAGGATCGGCGGGGCGTGAAGATGAGGGTAAGGCGAGCGGATGAACGAACAGCCGCACCAGCGCCAGGCCCAACAGCAGGTTGAGCAGCGCCAGCAGGTGAAACGACATCGCCCACCCGAAGTGCGCCATCAGAAAACTCACCAGCGGAAAGCCGATCACCAGCCCCAACGAGACGCCCAGCGCGCTGACCGCGTTGGGTTTGCCGCGCTCGTCGGCGGCGAAATGATCGCTGATGTACATGGTCTTGAGCGAGAACAGCGGTCCTTCGCTGACGCCAAGCAGCGCGCGCACCGCGCACAGCAACAGCAGCGATCCCGCCAGCGGCGACGCGGCGGTGAGCAGCGCCCACAGCACCACGCTCAGCGTCAGCGCGCGGCGGTAACCCATCAGCGTTTCCAGAAACGGCGTCAGCAACATGGCGGACAGGCCGTAACCGAGTAAAAACACCGTCATCAGCGTGCCCTGATGGGCGCGGTCACCGCCGAGTTGAAAGTGTTGCAGGAAGTCGGGATTGACCAACATCACGGCGATATTAACCCGATCCGCATAGGCGATAACGATCAGAAACAGCAGGGCGATCACCCCAAACCAGCGTTGACGTTGTTGCACGGCGCGTTCCTCAGTGCGAGCGGTTGACGAATTCAGGCAGCAGTAAACTCACCTGCGGATGCCATTACGCGCAAACGCGGGGATGAGGCCGATTTATGTAAATTTATTGTTATAAAATTAGGTGTAAAAGACAGCGAGAGCACTCTTTTACGCGCAATGCGCCGGCAGGATCAACGCAATTTTTGCCATAAATTAGCTGAAGAGCGCACAACTGACATAGGTTTTTCATATCGGTGCATTATTTCGTGATCCTTCCCGCATTTGTCATTTTTAAACAACCTTTCATTAACATTTGCCGCGCCGCTCGCTTGACGAAAGTTTCGCCAGACTTATAGTGACTGTATTAAATAAGAAACTGAGTTTCATATATGAAACAATCAGATAGAGGATAAAAGCAATGAGCTGGAAGAATGTGTGCGAAGTGTCTCAGGTGAAAGAAGATTTTCCTTTCTCCGGCAAAGTGGAAGGCAAAGAGATCGGGGTTTACCTGCTCGACGGTAACTACTATGCGCTGGAAGACGTCTGTCCGCATGCTTACGCCTTGCTCAGCCAGGGGTTTGTTGACGACGGCAAGGTTGAGTGCCCACTGCACGAAGCGCTGTTTGACGTGCGTACCGGCCAGTGCCTGCGCGAGCCGGGCGGCCGCGATCTGCAAACCTATCCCACCCGGGTGGTCGACAACCAAATCCAGATCACCTTTATCGCGGAGGAGTAATCATGCAGCACATCACCGATTTCAATCCCTGGCTGCCGGACACCCAACAGGTGACGCCGGCCCGCGAAGGCGGCAACGGTCAAATCCATCAGCCGGGCCAGTTCCGCAACGTTGTGTGGCAAAACCGTGCCCGGGTGCCGGACGGTTTCGAAACCGCGCTGGTGGCGGCGCTGGAAACGATCTTCGATCAGGGCGCGGAAGAGCTGGAACAGATCGTCAGCGCGTTGAATCAGCGCCGCCTGTTCGATCGCAGCGGCCAGCCGTGGAATGAGGCGACGTTCCGCGAATTCCTTCACGTTAACGGTTTCTGATCGACACCCGGGAGAAGACAATGACAGCAAACACAACATCCTCCGAACAGAGCTTGCAGGACTATCTTGACCAGGGGCTGCGCGGCATGTGGTATCCGGTGCTGGCCAGTTGGGAAGTAGGCAACAACCCGGTCGGCATCACCCGCCTTGAGCAACAAATCGTGGTGTGGCGCGACGGTGAAGGCCAGATACACGCGTTGGAAGATCGCTGCCCGCACCGCGGCGCGCGGCTTTCCATGGGGTGGAACCTCGGCGATCGCATCGCCTGCTGGTATCACGGGGTGGAAGTCGGCGGCGACGGGACGGTGAAAGACGTGCCGGCGGTGGATCGCTGCCCGCTGGTGGGGCAAAAATGCCTGCGCGCTTACCCGGCCAAAGAAGCCTACGGCGCGGTGTTCCTCTATTTTGGCGTGACGGCGGATGAAGCGCCGGCGGAGCTGACTTTCCCGCAAGAGCTGGCGGACGAAGCGTCGTACAGCCACTTCCTGTGCACCGCCAGTTGGAACTGCAACTACCAATACGCCCTGGAAAACGTGATGGATCCGATGCACGGCACCTACCTGCACTCTTCCTCGCACTCGATGGCGGAAGGGGATCGCAAGGCGGACATGGGGCTGGAGCCGACCGACAGCGGGTTTATCTTCAAGAAAAACGGCCAGATCGGCGTCAACTTCGACTGGGTGGAGTTCGGCAACAGCGGCGCGTATTGGATGCGTCTGTCGATCCCGTACAAAAAACGTTTCGGGCCGGGCGGCCACTTCTGGATCATCGGCATGGTGGTGCCGGAAGACAAGGATCACTGCCGGGTATTCTTCTGGCGCATCCGTAAGGTCAAAGACTGGCAGCGCGACATGTGGCGCTTCATGTATCGCAATCGCCTGGAATCATTGCATTGGGACGTCCTCGAGCAGGATCGCATCGTGCTTGAAAACATGGCGCCTAACGCCCGTGGCCGCGAATACCTGTACCAGCACGACGTCGGTCTGTCGCGCCTGCGCCGCCTGATGCAGAAAGAGGCGCAGAAACAGCTGGCGACGCTGCGCGAGCGGGAGGCGGCGCAGTGAACGGCCTGCTGAACGGCAAGCGCATCGTGGTCACCGGCGCGGCGCGCGGTCTGGGCTACAGCTTCGCCGCCGCCATTGCCGCTGCCGGCGCGCAGGTGGTGATGTGCGACATTTTGGCGGATGAGCTGGCGGCGAGCGGCGCCGCGCTGCGCGAGCAGGGCGCTCAGGTAGAAACGCAAATCATCGATCTGGCCTCACCTGATTCGATCCGTTCGGCGTTCGAGAAGATCGCCACAGGCGGCGGGATCGACGGGCTGGTGAACAACGCGGCGCTGGCGACCGGCGTCGGCGGTAAAACCATGATGGAATACGACATCGATCTGTGGGATCGGGTAATGCAGATCAACGTGCGCGGTACCTGGTTGGTGAGCCAGGCGGCAGTGCCGCTGCTGGCGCGCAACCCGCACGCCAAGATCGTCAACGTGGCGTCGGACACCGCGCTGTGGGGCGCGCCGCGCCTGATGGCCTATGTCGCCAGCAAAGGCGCGGTGATCGCGATGACGAGATCGATGGCGCGCGAGCTGGGCCCGCAGGGCATCTGCGTCAACGCTATTGCGCCGGGCCTGACGCGGGTGGAAGCCACCGAGTATGTGCCCGCCGAGCGCCATCAGCTGTATGAGCAGGGGCGCGCGCTGGCCGGGGCGCAGCATCCGGACGATGTGAACGGCACGGTGCTTTATCTGCTGTCGCCGTTGGCGGATTTCGTCACCGGCCAACTGCTGCCGGTCAACGGCGGCTTCGTATTCAACTGACGGCCCGCAGGGCAGGCGCACAGCGCAGGAGCGAGAGATGGCGGACGAGCAAGCATGTAAGTATCTGATCCCGGGACTGGATCGCGGATTGCAGTTGCTGCTGGCGTTTGGCGAGCAGCATAAGGAAATGACCTTTGCCGAGTTGCATCGCCTGGTCGATATGCCGAAGGCCACCGCCTACCGCGTGGTGCAGACGCTCGAGCACCTGGGCTTTCTGGAGCGCAATCCGCGCACCAATACCTTCGCGCTGGGCATCAAGGTGCTGCGTCTCGGTTTTGAATACATCGCGTCGCTGGACGTCGCGCAGGCCGGCCAGCCGGTGATCGAACAGCTGCGCGATCGCAGCCAGTGCAGCAGTCATCTGGCGATCCGCGACGGGCGCGACGTGATCTATATCGCCCGCGTCAGCGCCGCCGGTTCTCAGATCAATCAGGTCAGCGTCGGCACCCGTTTGCCGGTGCACCAAACCTCGCTCGGCCGCATGTTGTTGACCAGCGCCACCCGCAGCGAGTTCGAACAACTCTATCCGGACGTGCAGCTGCCGGGCAACGCGCCGGGCACCCCGGCGGATCGCGAAACGCTGTGGCAGATGGTGCAGCAAGACAAGGCGCGCGGCTATGTAATCGGCGAATCGTTCTTCCGCCACGGCATCTCCTCGATCGTCTACCCGATCTTCAACCGTGAGCAGCGGGTCGAGGCGGTGGTCAGCATCATGGTGCCGTCCGATGAGATCCCGAAAGCGGATCGCGAGCGGCTGCGCATGGAAGTGCGCGATGCGGCGGAGAAAATTTCCGGCTTCCTCGGCGCGCCGCCGCAGGCCAACGTCGGCTAACCGACAGGACCGACTCTTTCACTCAGGCAGGGATAAGGCCCACAGCAAACAGGGGCCGGGGTTCAGTCATGCCTGAAAACCGTATACAGCGAGAACGTGAGGCTGAGCAATGAGCGTAATCGGAATCGAAAAACTGGAGTTTGGCGTCGAAGATCTGCCAACCTGCGAAAAATTCATGCATGACTTTGGCCTGCAGCCCGCCACGCAACATTGGGGCGAACCGCAGCGCGAATTCACTACCCTGAGCGGGGCGCGGGTCGTTCTGCACCCGTTGCAAAGCGCGGTGCTGCCTGCGGCGTTTGAAGGCGGTTCCACCCTGCGCCGCATGACCTGGGGCGTGGCATCGCCCGCGGATCTGGCGCGTCTGCAGCCGCGTTTGGCGTTGATGTCCGGCTTTCGTCAGGTGGGGGAAGAGCTGGAATGCCGCGATCCCAACGGCATGACGCTGCGCTTCGTCGTCAGCCGCCAGCAGGCGGTCGAAGTGCCGGTCACGCCGATCAACCAATGGGGCGACGTGCGCCGCATCGATCAACCCAGCCCGGTCTACTCGCAGGCGCAGCCGATCAATATCGGCCACGTGGTGTTCTTCGTTGACGATCTGGCGGCGACCGAGCGTTTCTACCGCGAGCTGTTGGATTTCCAGGTTTCCGATCGCTATATCGATCGAGCCGTCTTCCTGCGCACCCAGGCGCGCGGCGGTCACCATAATCTGTTCCTGCTGAAGCTGCCCAACCGCCCACGCGGCCTGAACCATGTGGCGTTCACCGTGCGCGATATCCATGAAGTGATCGGCGGCGGCATCGCCATGAACAAAGAGCAGTGGAGCACCTTCATCGGCCCTGGCCGCCACCCGATTTCCTCGGCGTATTTCTGGTACGTCAACAGCCCGACCGGCGGCGCGTTCGAGTACTACACCAACGACGATTATCTGACGGAAAACTGGCAGCCGCGCGAGCTGGAACATTCGCTGGTCTCCTTCACCGAATGGGCGGTAGAAGGCGGCATCGATCACGACACGCGCCGCCAGCATAAAAAGGCGCAAGCGTTATGAACCGGCCGGAACAGGCGGGCATTGTCATCGTCGGCGGCGGCCAGGCCGGCGGTTGGGCGGCCAAGACGCTGCGTGACCGGGGTTACAGCGGCCGGCTGACGGTGATAAGCGACGAACCCTACGATTTTTACGAGCGGCCGCCGCTGTCGAAAGCGGCGCTGCTGGATGCCGCGGCTCCCCTGAGCCGGCTGTTCAGCGAACAGGCGGTGGCGGAGCTGAACATCGACTGGCGTCGCCCGCTGCGCGCCGAGTCTATCGACGCCGAACAGCAAATCGTCACGCTCAGCGACGGGCGACGGCTGCAGTTCGAGCAGTTGCTGATCGCCACCGGCGGGCGGCCGCGTTTGCCGGGCGCCGCCTGGGCGCAGCACCCGCGCGTGATGACGCTGCGTTCCTGGGATGATGCGGCCCGGTTGCGGCAGGGCCTGCAGAGTTGCCGTCGCCTGGCGATCGTCGGCGGCGGTTGGATCGGGCTGGAGATCGCCGCTTCTGCGCGCCGTCTCGGCGTCGAGGTGACGGTGTTTGAGCGCCAGCCTGCGCTGTGCATGCGCAGCGTCGGCGCCGATGTCTCGCAGGCGTTGCTCGAACTGCATCGCCGGCAGGGGGTGACGGTGTTGTGCGGCTGCGGCGAGATCTCGCTGGAAGATCGCGACGGCGCCGCCTGGATCGGCAGCGAAGTCAGCGATCCGCAGGCCTTCGATCTGGTGGTGGTGGGGATCGGCGTCGAGCTGAATCTCGAACTGGCGCGCAGCGCCGGGCTGGCTATCGAGTCCGGCATCGTGGTCGACGGCCAGGGGCGCACCAGCCATCCGGCGATCTTCGCTGCCGGCGATGTGGCGCGCCACCCGACGCTCGGCCTGTGCCTGCAGTCCTGGGCCTACGCGCAAAATCAGGCCATCAGCACTGCCTGCGCGATGCTCGACGCCTTCGCCGCTCCGTATGACGACGTGGCCTGGCTGTGGTCGGATCAATACGACGTCAATATCCAGATCCTCGGCGTGCCGAGTGGCGGCGTGCACCATGTGGTGCGCCGCACGCCGCAGTCGCAGGTGTTCTTCACGCTGAACGCCGATCGGCAACTGGTGCAGATGGTGGCGTTCAACGACGCGCGCACCATCAAACTCGGCAAGCGTTGGCTGGCGAGCGGCCGGGTGCTGGATCCGCAGCAGCTGGCGGATGCGGAGTTTTCTTTGATGGCGTTGAAATAACGCCCGAACCTCGGGAGCGTTTTATGACTACGCAAGACATTGACGCCCGCGCTGGACGGGCGGGGGAAACCGTTGCCGAAAATCCGCAGCAGCGGGTGCGCTGGTCGGTGCCGATCGCGCTGTTCGCCTGCGTGCTGCTGGCGTTTTTCGACAAGATCAGCATCGCGGCGCTGTTTTCCGACGCCGAGTTTCAGCAGGCGCTGGGCATCGGTTTTGACCCGGCGCGGCTGGGGTTGCTGATGAGCGCGTTTCTGTTCTCCTACGGCATCTCCTCGATGCTGCTCAGCGGCATCGGCGATCGGCTTAATCCGGTCAAAGTATTGATTGGCATGATGGTGGTATGGGGCGTGCTGATGGTGTTGATGGGGCTGGTGCGCTCCTATCACGCCATGATGACGCTGCGCATTCTGCTCGGCATCGCCGAAGGGCCGCTACTGCCGATGGCCTACGCTATTATTCGTCAGGCCTTCCCGCCGCAGCTGCAGGCGCGCGCCACCATGCTGTGGCTGCTCGGCACGCCGCTCGGGGCCGCGCTCGGCTTCCCGGTCACCCTGTACATCCTCAATACCTTCGACTGGCAGGCCACCTTCTTCTTTATGGCGTTTCTGACGCTGCCGGTGATGTTGCTGGTGCTGTTCGGCATGCGCCACCTGAACGTGTCGCGTCCGGCGGCGGCGGCCAAGCCGGCGGTGTCCGAACGCCAACAGCATCGCCGCGAGCTGTTGCGCAGCCCGCATTTCTGGATGATTTGCCTGTTCAATATCGCCTTCCTGACCTACCTGTGGGGCATGAACGGCTGGTTGCCGAGCTATCTGATCAAGGGCAAAGGCATTCATCTGGAACATGCCGGTTACCTCTCTTCGCTGCCGTTCATCGCCATGCTGCTCGGTGAAGTGCTGGGCGCCTGGCTGTCGGACAAGCTGGATCGGCGCGCGCTGGCCTGCTTCCTGTCGCTGTGCGGCGCCGGCCTTGGCCTGGCGGTGGTGCTGCACCTGCAGGGCACTTACAGCGTGATCGCCGCCATGGCTTTCAGCACCTTTATGTGGGGCGCCGGCGCGCCGAATATTTTCGCGCTGTTGGCGAAGGCGACCAGCAGCAAGGTCAGCGCCACCGCCGGTGGCATTTTCAACGGACTGGGCAATTTTGCCGGCGCGCTGGCGCCGGTGCTGATGGGGGCGTTGATCGCCGCCACCGGCAATATGGATAACGGCCTGCTGTTCCTGGTGGTGATGGCGTTCGTCGGCTGCCTCATTCTGCTGCCGTTGCTGATAAAGTACTGATTAATAAATCATTTCAACAGAGGAGTGACAACATGTCTCAGGTTGAGAACAAAGCCGGCGTCAAGCCGCAGGATCTGTCGATGGAAAACTGGGTTGAGTCGCGCATCGCTCGTTTCGAAGGCCGCAAATACGACTGGAACGCGCTGAAATTCCAGGCCGATTTCGACCCGAAATACCGCCGCGCGCAGATGCGCTACATCGGCACCGGCGCCACCGGCGTGGCCAGCGACGCCAACACCATTCCGGCGGGTAATTTCACCTTCTCCACCATGGTGTTGCCGTCGAAGTGCGAGGGCCCGTTGCACCTGCACGACGACGTGGAAGAAGTGTTTTTCATGCTGAAAGGCAGCATCACGCTGATGATCCAGGATGGCGAAGAGTATTACGAAACCAGGCTGAAAGAGCGCGATTTGATCTCGGTGCCGGCGGGCGTGTATCGCGGCCTGTTCAATCACGGCGAGGAAGAGGCGCTGATGTGCGTGATGCTCGGCACCGCCAAGCCGGAGATCCCGACTTATCCGGCGGACCACCCGCTGTCCAAAGTGAAGCGTAACTGATGAACGGCCTGGCGCAACGCCAACGGGCGCGCTGCGGGGCGTATACCCTGAGCTGGCGCGAGGCCGGGCAGGGACGGCCGGTGGTGTTGCTGCATGGCATCAGTTCCGGATCCGCCTCGTGGATCAAGCAGTTTAACGACAGCGGCCTGACAGACGGTCATCGTCTGTTGGCGTGGGATGCGCCGGGTTACGGCGGCAGCCTGCCGTTGGCGGATCCGCAGGCTGACAGCGCCGGTTATGCAGCGGCGTTGGCGGCGCTGATTGATGAGCTGCAGCTGGCGCAGCCGCTGATCGTCGGCCATTCGCTGGGAGCGCTGATCGGCAGTGCCTACGCCGCCGGCTATCCGGACGGGCTATGTGGGCTGGTGTTGGCGGATCCGGCGCAGGGCTATGCCGCGGCGCCGGAGGAAAAACGCCGACAGGTGTACGGCCAGCGCCAACAGATGATGGAGACGCTGGGGCCGGTGGGCTACGGCGAGCAGCGGGCGGCGGCCTTGCTGCGCGAAGGTGCGGATCCGCAGGATATCGCCTGGGTGCGTAACGGCATGCAGCAGCTCGATCCCGACGGTTTTCTGAGTGCCGCCTGGATGCTGGCCAACGATGATATTGGCCGCTATCTGGCGCGCTATCGCGGCCCGCTGGAGGTGTGGTGCGGTGAACTGGATCGCATTACGCCGCCGGAGAAGGCGGCCGAGCTGGCGCGTGAGCAAGACGCGACGCTGCGTCTGATCGCCGCCGCCGGTCACGCCAGCTACCTCGATGCGCCGGCGTGTTTCAACCGCTATCTGCGGGACTTTACGGGAGCAATCCAACGATGAATTTTCAGCTTGAGGATCGGGTGGCGGTGGTGACCGGCGGCTCGTCGGGCATCGGTTTCGAAACTCTGAAGCTGCTGCTGGCCGAAGGGGCGAAGGTGGCGTTCTGCGGCCGCGATCCGGACAAACTGGCCGGCGCGGAGGCCAGCCTGCGCGCGGACTTCCCGCAGGCGGAGATCCTGGCGCTGCGCTGCGACGTGCTGGATGCGCAGCAGGTGGCGCAGTTCGCCGCTCAGGTGACGGCGCGTTTCGGCGGGGTGGATCTGCTGATCAACAACGCCGGTCAGGGCTTCGTCGCCCACTTTGACCAGACGCCGCGCGAAGCCTGGCTGCATGAGGCAGAGCTGAAGCTGTTCGGCGTGATCAACCCGGTGCAGGCGTTTTTACCGGCGCTGGAACGATCGGATATCGCGTCTATCACCTGCGTGAACTCGCTGCTGGCGCTGCAGCCGGAGGAACACATGATCGCCACCTCGGCGGCGCGCGCCGCGCTGCTCAATATGACGTTGACGCTGTCGAAAGAGCTGGTGGGCAAAGGCATTCGGGTTAACTCGATCTTGCTGGGGATGGTGGAGTCGGGCCAATGGCGCCGCCGTTTCGACGATCGCAGCGATAAAGATCAAAGCTGGGAGCAGTGGACGGCGGCGATCGCCGAACGCCGCGGCATCCCGATGAAGCGCCTCGGCAAGCCGCAGGAGCCGGCGCAGGCGCTGCTGTTCCTCGCTTCGCCGCTGGCTTCCTTTACCACCGGCGCGGCGCTGGACGTTTCCGGCGGCTTTAACCGCCATGTGTAGCAGGGGCCGAAAAAGATGAAGAAGATCATGATGATTGGCTATGGCGCGATGGCGAAGGAAGTGATCGCCCGTTTGCCTGAAGGCGTGGAGGTCGGCTGGATCCTGGCGCGCGCAGCTCATCATGCGGCGATCGATGAGGCTTTTGCTGGGCGCGTGCAGGCGCTGACCCATCCGGAGCAGTGTTCGCAGCGGCCGGATCTGGTGCTGGAGTGCGCCAGCCAGCAGGCGGTGGCGGAGTTTGGCGAAGCGGTGCTGCAGCGCGGTTGGCCGCTGGCGCTGATCTCGACCGGCGCGCTGGCGGATGCCGCATTGCAACAGCGGTTGCAGCAGGCCTGCCGCAGCCATCACGGGCAACTGATCGTGCTATCCGGCGCGGTGGCGGGCATGGACGGGCTGGCGTCGGCGCGCGAAGGCGGGCTGGAAAGCGTGACCTATCAGGCCAGCAAGAGCCCGGCCAGCTGGCGGGGCAGCCCGGCGGAGCAGCTGATCGATCTCGATACGGTGCGTGAAGCCCAGGTGTTTTTTGAAGGGTCGGCGCGCGAAGCGGCGCGTTTGTTCCCGGCTAATGCCAACGTGGCGGCCACCATTGCGCTCAACGGCCTGGGGATGGACGCCACCCGGGTGCGCCTGCAGGTCGATCCCGCCACCCGGCGCAATACCCATCGGCTGCAGGTATGCGGCGACTTTGGCGAATTTCACATCGAGCTGAGCGGCACCCCGCTGGCGAGCAATCCCAAAACATCAACCCTGGCGGCGCTGAGCGCGGTACAAGCCTGCCGCCGTCTGGTGGACGGCGGTTTTATTGCCTGAACGGCAGGAGCGGAGCATGGAACGATTGAATATTTTTGTCGCCGGGCGCTGGCGTGAAGGGTGCGGCGAAGAGATGGCTTCGGTATTCCCGGCCGACGGCAGCGTCAACGCGCGGTTGCGCGCCGCTAACGTCGAGGACGTGAACGAGGCGGTGGAAACGGCGGAACGCGCCTGGCGCGCGCCGGATTGGCGCGGGCTGGTGCCGCATCAGCGTGCTTCAATTCTCTACCGCGTGAGCAACCTGATCCTGGCGCAGCAGGAACAGCTGGCCGAGCTACAGACTCGCGACAACGGCAAACCGCTGACGGAAACCCGCGGCCTGGTGGCCAGCGCAGCGGCGACCGCGCGCTACTTCGCCGCCGCCTGCGAGGTGTTGGAAGGCGAGCTGCCGACCCCACGCAGCGCCGAGGTGATGACCCTCAGCCAGTATCAACCGATGGGAGTGATCGCCGCCATTACGCCGTGGAACTCACCGATCGCCAGCGAAATGCAGAAGGTGGCGCCGGCGCTGGCGGCGGGCAACGCGGTGGTGCTCAAGCCGGCCGAAGCCACGCCGCTGATGGCGCTGAAGCTGGCCGAGTTGTTCGAACAGGCGGGGCTGCCGGCCGGGCTGCTCAGCGTGTTGCCGGGCAAAGGTTCGGTGATCGGCGAGGCGTTGGCGCGCCATCCGCTGGTGAAGAAGATTTCCTTTACCGGCGGGACCAGCACCGGGCGCCATTTGGCGCACATCGCCGCCGATAAGCTGATCCCCACCTCGCTGGAGCTGGGGGGCAAATCGCCGACCATCGTGCTGGAGGACGCCGATCTGGAACAGGCGGCGCGCGGCATCTGCTACGGCATTTTCAGCTCCGCCGGCCAGGCGTGCATCGCCGGCTCGCGGCTGTTCGTGCATCGTTCGCTGTATCAGCCGCTGCTGGCGCGCTTGACCGAACTGAGCGCGGGACTGCGCATCGGCAACCCGCTGGTGCCGGGCGTGCATCTTGGCCCGCTGATCAGCGCCAAACATCGGCAAAGCGTGGCGGACTACGTGGCGCTGGCGCGGCAGGAGGGCGGCCGGGTGGTCATCGGCGGTGAAGCGCCGGCCGATCCGCAACTGGCGAGCGGCAGCTATTACCTGCCGACCATTATTGAAGGTTTGAACAACGACGCCCGCGTGTGCCAGGAGGAGATCTTCGGGCCGGTGCTGGTGGCGCTGCCGTTCGACGACGAGCGACAGCTGATCGCACAGGCCAACGACTCGGTGTACGGCCTGGCGGCCGGCATCTGGAGCCGCGATTTCCCGCGGGCGATGGCGCTGGCGGAGCGGCTGGAAACCGGCACCGTCTGGGTCAACACCTACAAAACGTTCTCGATTTCCACGCCGTTCGGCGGTTTCAAGGAAAGCGGGCTGGGCCGCGAAAAGGGCCTGAACGGCATCAAGGCCTACATGCAGCAGAAAAGCGTGTATCTGGCGCTGAGCCATCAGGTGAACCGCTGGAGCGACTAGGCCGACACCTCTACGCATAACCCTAATAACGACTACCCTAAGAAGGCAGATGATGAGCGATAAAATCACGGTTGGCGAGGCGATAGCCCGGACTCTGGAACAGTACGCGGTGTCGGCGATGTACGGCATCATTTCGATTCATAATCTGCCGATCGCCGATGCGGTGGGGCAGCGCGATAAAATTCGTTTCGTGCCGGCGCGCGGCGAAGCGGGCGCGGTCACCATGGCCGATGCGCATGGGCGCTTCTCCGGCCTGGGCGTGGCGTTGACCAGCACCGGCGCCGGCGCGGGCAACGCGGTGGGGGCGATGATTGAAGCGCTTAACGCCAACACGCCGCTGTTGCATATCACCGGCCAGGTAGAAAAAGCCTATCTGGACGCCGACGCCGGGTTTATTCATGAAACCCGCGATCAGCTCGGTTTTCTGCGCGCCTGCTCCAAGCGCGCCTACCGGGTCAATTCGCCGGAACAGGCGGTGGCGGTGATCCAGCGAGCGATCCTGGATGCGCAAACCGTGCCCTGCGGCCCGGTGGCGGTCGAGATCCCGATCGATATCCAAAGCAGCCTGGTTTCCCGCTCGGTGCTGACCGAAGCGTTGGCGCCGGCGCCGCTGCCGAAGGCGGACGATGCGGCGGTGGAGCGGCTGCATCAGCGGCTGAAACAGGCCAAGCGCCCGTTGCTGTGGCTGGGCGGCGGCGCGTTGGCCTGCGGCGATGCGGTGCGCAAGCTGGCGGACGCCGGCGTGGCGGTGATCTCCAGCACCCACGGGCGCGGCATTCTGCCGGACAGCCATCCGCGCAGCCTGCGGGCGTTCCACAACTCGCCGAGCATCGAGGCTATCCTGACGCAGTGCGACCTGACGCTGGTGGCCGGTTCACGGCTGCGCAGTAATGAGACCCGCACCTGGACGCTGCCGCTGCCGCGCCCGCTGGTGCAAATTGACATCGATCCGGCGGCGGCCAACCGCAACTACCTGGCCGATGAGCAGATCAATGGTGACTGTGCAGCGCTGCTGGCCGCGCTGGCGGCGCGGCTGAGCCCCGGCGAGAAGGTCAACGCAGAGTGGGATGCCGAGATCGCGGGGGCGGTGCAGCAGGCGGAGAGCGCGTTGCGTCAGCAGTCCGGTGAATACGCCAAACTCAACGACGCCATCGACGACGCGCTGCCGCAGGACGGATTGCTGGTGCGCGATATCACCGTTTCCGGCAGCGTCTGGGGCAGCCGTTTGTTCCGCGCGATCTCGCCGCTGTGCAACATTCACTCGCTGGCCGGTGCTATCGGTATGGGGCTGCCGATGGCGATCGGCACCGCGATCGCCAACCCGCAGCGCAAGGTGGTGGGGCTGGTGGGCGATGGCGGTTTGGCGCTGGGCCTGGGGGAACTGGCGACCATGGCGCAGGAACAGGTGAACATCACCCTGCTGATCATGAACGACGGCGGCTATGGCGTGATGCGCGGCATTCAGGACAAGTATTTCGCCGGGCGCCAGTATTACAACGAGCTGCATACGCCGGCCTTTACTCAAATAGCCGAAGCGATGGGGCTGAAAGCCTGGAAGGTCGAGGCGGCGGCGCAGTTCAACGGCGTGCTGGCCGAAGCGATCAACTACCCGGGGCCGTCGGTGGTCGAGGTGGACATGAAGCAGGTCGGGCCGCTGACCTTCGCCGGGCCGCCGCAGAAAACCCTGTATTGAGACGATAAAAAACGCCCGGCGGTTGCCGGGCGTTCTCGTTGTTACTTCTCTGCCGCGATGCGATCGCGAATGTGCTGCGCGCGCGCTTGGGAAGACGGGTGATCGTCGAACATGCTGCTCTGACGGCCGGCTTCCATTTGGGCCAGTTTTTCGAAGCTGGTGGCCAGGCCGTTCGGATCGATGCCGCGCTTTTTCAGCAGATCGAACGAGTAATCATCCGCTTCGCTTTCCTGCTTCTGCGAGAACTGGGCGCTGACCAGCTTCTCGCCGATGTCCGCCAGCTGCGACTGCGACAGCGAGCCGATAACGCCGCCGGCGGAGGACGCCGCGGTGCGCAGCGCCACGGTGCCGTAAGCCACCTGCATCGCTTTACGGGTGTGGCCCAGCGCCACGTGGCCCATTTCGTGGCCCAGCACGCCTTCCACTTCGTTGTCGTTCATGATGTCCATCAGGCCGCTGTAAACGCGGATACAGCCGTTGGCCATCGCCCAGGCGTTGACGTCTTTGGTCACGTAGACCTTGTAGTTGGCCGGGGTGCCGTTGATGTTGTCGCCCAGCGCCGCAGCGATTTTGTTGAGACGCTTGGCATAGGTGCTGTCGGCCGGCGCGATTTGTGCCTTGCTGTCCATCTCGGCGCAGGATTTATCACTCAGGGCCTTAACGTCGTTGTTGCTCAGGGTCGCCGCCTGGAACGCCTGCGCGCCGGACTGCATCAGGGTTTCGGTATTCAGGTTTTGACAGCCGGTTGCCAAGGTGGCAATGCCCAACGCAATCAAAGAGGTACGGATCTTCATAACGCCATCTTCCTGTGAAGGTAACAAGGTAAAAGAGTCATTTTGCTTTGAGGCTATCTTGCCGCAAGAGCCTAGTGTACGCCAGACGGGGCGAGAATAGTGTTATTCCGAAAAAGCGTCCAATCGTGCTAATAAGTGGTGAACTCGCTCTCATTTGGCATTAGGGATTGCCGTTGTGATGTGGAGTCTGAGAAAATAGGGAACTTGACTGCTTTTTTTATCCGACCTGGAGTAAAACATGTCCTCTCGTAAAGAGCTTGCCAACGCCATCCGCGCACTCAGCATGGACGCCGTACAAAAAGCAAATTCCGGCCACCCGGGGGCCCCTATGGGCATGGCGGACATCGCCGAAGTCCTGTGGCGTGACTACCTCAACCACAACCCGACTAACCCGCACTGGGCTGACCGCGACCGTTTCGTGCTCTCCAACGGCCACGGCTCCATGTTGATTTACAGCCTCCTGCACCTCACCGGCTACGACCTGCCGATGCGCGAGCTGGAAAACTTCCGTCAGCTCCATTCCAAAACCCCGGGCCACCCGGAGTATGGTTACACCCCGGGCGTTGAGACCACCACCGGCCCGCTGGGCCAGGGTATCGCCAACGCCGTCGGCTTCGCCATCGCCGAACGCACCCTGGCGGCGCAGTTCAACCGCCCTGGCCACGACATCGTCGATCACCACACCTACGCCTTCATGGGCGACGGCTGCATGATGGAAGGCATCTCGCACGAAGTCTGCTCCCTGGCCGGCACCCTCAAGCTCGGCAAGCTGACCGCCTTCTACGATGACAACGGCATCTCCATCGACGGCCACGTCGACGGCTGGTTCACCGACGACACCGCCCTGCGTTTCGAAGCCTACGGCTGGCACGTGGTGCGCAACGTCGACGGCCACAACCCGGACGCCATCAAGGCCGCGATTGAAGAAGCCCGCAAGGTGACCGACAAGCCGTCGCTGCTGATGTGCAAGACCGTTATCGGCTTCGGTTCGCCGAACAAGGCCGGCACCCATGACGTGCACGGCGCCGCGCTGGGCGCCGCCGAAGTGGCCGCCACCCGCGAAGCGCTGGGCTGGAAATACGCCGCCTTTGAAATCCCGCAGGACATCTACGCCCAGTGGGACGCCAGGGAAGCCGGTCAGGCCAAAGAAGCGGCCTGGAACGACAAGTTCGCCGCCTACGCCAGGGCCTTCCCGGAACTGGCCGCCGAGTTCAAGCGCCGCATGAACGGCGAGCTGCCGGCGGACTGGAAAGCGGACGCCAAAGCGTTCGTGGAAAAACTGCAGGCCAACCCGGCCAACATCGCCAGCCGCAAGGCGTCGCAGAACGCGCTGGAAGCGTTCGGCAAGGTGCTGCCGGAGTTCCTGGGCGGCTCCGCCGACCTGGCGCCGAGCAACCTGACCATGTGGTCCGGTTCGAAAGCGCTGAACGTTGACCCGGCGGGCAACTACATTCATTACGGCGTGCGCGAGTTCGGCATGACCGCCATCACCAACGGCATCGCGCTGCACGGCGGCTTCCTGCCGTACTCGGCGACCTTCCTGATGTTCGTGGAATACGCCCGCAACGCGGTGCGCATGGCGGCGCTGATGAAGCTGCGCAACGTGTTCGTCTACACCCACGACTCCATCGGTCTGGGCGAAGACGGCCCGACCCACCAGCCGGTGGAGCAGCTGGCGAGCCTGCGCGTGACCCCGAACATGAGCACCTGGCGCCCGTGTGACCAGGTGGAATCGGCGGTGGCGTGGCAGTACGGCATCGAGCGCAACGACGGCCCGACCACGCTGGTGTTCTCGCGCCAGAACCTGACCCAGCAGCCGCGCACCGCAGAGCAGCTGGCGAACGTGTACCGCGGCGGCTACGTGCTGAAAGACTGTGCGGGCACGCCGGACGTCATCCTGATTGCCACCGGCTCCGAAGTGGGCATCACGGTGGAGGCGGCGGACAAACTGACCGCGGCGGGCCGCAAGGTGCGCGTGGTGTCGATGCCGTCGACCGACGCGTTCGACAAGCAGGATGCGGCGTACCGCGAGTCGGTGCTGCCGGCGGCGGTAACGGCGCGCGTGGCGGTGGAAGCGGGTATCGCGGACTACTGGTACAAGTACGTGGGCCTGAACGGCGCTATCGTGGGCATGACCACCTTCGGTGAGTCGGCGCCGGCGGAGCAGCTGTTCGCCGAGTTCGGCTTCACCGTGGACAACGTGGTGGCCAAGGCGCAGGCGCTGCTGAAGTAAGCCGCCGGGCGCAAGCCGATAAAAAAGCCGGTCATCATGACCGGCTTTTTTTATGGGCGGAAATCGCGATTACGACGCGGCCTTGACGCTTTCGGCGCTGCGCAACCGGTCGTAAGCCGCCGCCAGCAACAGCACCAACAGCGTAGGCTGCAGCCAGACCAGACCCTGCTCGGCCAGCGGCAGCTTATCGAACCAGGCGGGCAGCAGGCCGCTGAAGCTTGAAGCCTTCAGGCCATCGGCCAGGCCGAACACCAGGCTGGTAGCGATCACCGGCGCGAAGACGCGTCTGGCGCTGCGCCAGCGGTTCTGGCTGAAGCTGAGCAACACCAGCGCGATGCAAGGCGGGTAGATCGCCGTCAGTACAGGCAGTGAGACGCGGATCAGATTGGCCAGCCCCATGTTGGAAACCAGCATGGCGAAGAGGGCGAGGATGACCACCAGCGTGCGATAAGAGAGCGGCAGGTAGCGGGAGAAGAAGTCCGCGCAGGCGCAGGTCATGCCGACCGCTGTCACCAGGCAAGCGATGAACATCAGCACCGCCATAAAGACGCTGCCCAGATCGCCGAAGGTGTGCTGCACATAGGCGTGCAGGATTGCCGCGCCATCCTGAGCACCGCTGCCGACCAGGCTGCCGCTGCCGGCGCCGAGCTTGAACATGCAGATATAGACCAGCGTCAGGCCGACGCCGGCGATCAGGCTGGCCCACAGGGTGTAGCGCAGCAGCAGGCCGCTGTCGCTGACGCCGCGCGAGCGGGCGGCGGTGACGATAATCGAGCCGAACATCAATGCCGACAGCGTGTCCATGGTTTGATAACCCTGCACGAAGCCGGTGGAAAACGCCGCGGCCTGATAGCTGCCGACGGCGGAGACCGGCGCACCGGCGGGCCACACCAGGGCGGCGATGCCGAGCGCGGCCAACGCCAGAATTTTCAGCGGCGCCAGAATATGGCCGACGTTATCGAGCAAGCGGCCGGGATACAGCGACACAACCATCGCCAGGGTAAAGAACAGCAGGCTGTAGATGAACTGCGGCAGGTCGCCGTCGCCGGTGAAGGGCGCGATGCCGAGGGCGAAAGAAACATTGGCGGTTCGCGGGGTGGCGAACAGCGGGCCGAGCGCCAGATAGCAGACGGTCGCCAACAGCAGGCCGGCGGCGCGGCCGATGGGGCCGGTCAGCAGGCTAATGCTGCCGCCGACGCGCGCCAGCGCGATCACGGCGATCACCGGCAGAGCGACGGCGGTCACCATAAACCCGAGGGCGGCCGGCCACAGATGTTCACCGGACTGCAGCCCCACCAGCGGGGGAAAATGATGTTGCCGGCGCCGACAAACAGGGCGAAGGTCATAAAGCCCAGGGCGATAATATCTTTCGGGGATAAACTCTTGGTCATAACGGTATGGCACTGCCTGTATTCATGAAATAAACGGCCTGGCTGCGAAATGAAGCGCTGCAGAAGGAGGCGCGTGGGGCTGCGTACGCCCGCAAAAATTTTCGTCCGGCAGGATATAATAATTCGGCGACAAAAACCTGATTAATCCAGCGCTGTTTATCCTGGCGTGAACCGGCCGCACAGAGGGATCATGGCGGCCGGCCCGGCAGCGCGTTAGCGCGCCACCCTGTCTATCGACAGCGGAATTTCGATGTGCGGCTTGAAAGAGACGTGGCCGTCTTCGACCGGTTTACGGGGGAAAAAGATCGGCATATCGCGGGTCGAATGCCGGCTTTGTTCTGACGTTGCCGGGGCGCCATCGTACAGCGAATTCGCCTGCTGCAGCGCTCACGCCTGGCAGAATAGTCTGCGACACGGATGACCGCAAAGCCCGCGCCGCCGGGCGTGGGTATTGACTGAAAAACGTCCAACCTCACAAAACCGAAAGATAACAAGCAACGCCGTTGTCTCGTTGCAATTATTAACTGTATGTTAATTTTTGGTTTATTAAATGTGATCTGGGGATGGATGATGATGAAAAAAATCAGCGCTACCGTGGCTGCAATCACCTTACTGGGCTCCGTTTCCGCCTATGCGGCCTTCCCGGCGGGCTACCCCGCCGACTATCAGAAACTGGTCGACGGCGCGAAGAAAGAAGGCAAGGTGGTGATTTACTCGACCACCGACACCAAGGCGGCGGCGCCGCTGATCCAGGGATTTGAGGCGTTGTATCCGGGCATCAAGGTCGAATACAACGACATGAACAGCACCGAACTGTATAACCGCTTCATCAGCGAGCAGGCGGCCGGCGGCACCAGCGGCGACCTGGTGTGGAGTTCGTCGATGGACACCATTTTGAAACTGGCGGGCGATTATGCGCAGGAGTATGCCTCTCCGGAGCGGGCTCAGCTGCCAAAATGGGCGGTATGGCAAGATAAAGTGTATGGCACCACCTATGAGCCGGTGGTGTTCATCTATAACAAACGCTTGATCCCGCAGGGCGATGTGCCGGATTCGCACGCGGCGTTGGCCAAGCTGATCGCCAGCCAGACGGACAAATTCAAGAAGAAAGTCACCACTTACGACATCGAAAAATCCGGCGTTGGCTTCATGCTGTCGGTGCAGGACTTCAAGGCCGATCCCAACTACTTCAAAACGCTGGCCGACGTGGCCAAGGGCGGGCTGGCGGTGCAATCCTCAACCGGCACCATGATGGAACGCGTTTCTTCCGGTGAAAACCTGATCGGCTTCAACATCCTCGGTTCGTACGCCGAGGCCCGCGCCAAGAGCGATCCGTCCCTCGGCATCGTCTATCCGAAAGACTATACCCTGGTGCTGTCGCGCGTGAGCTTCATCAGCAAAGAAGCCGGTCACCCTAACGCCGCCAAGCTGTGGTTCGACTACGTGCTGTCGGAGAAAGGGCAAAATATTCTCGCCAATCAGGCTGATATCCCTTCGATCCGCAACGATGTCGAAGGCAAGAACGACATCGACGGCATGACCAAGCTGCTGGGCAACGCGCTCAAGCCGATCCCGGTCGACGACAGCCTGCTGGAGTATCTGCAGCCGGCCAAGCGTCTCGACTACATCAAACAATGGCGCGCCGCCGCGGCGAAATAACAGGGACTGCATTCGGACGCGCGCCTGACGTACAGGCGCGCGCCCTTTGGTCGTCGTTTACAACCATAGGGAGCATTTATGCAAGCATGGCGCAGAAAGTGGCAGAGCCTGCCGCGCGGCCTGGTGGTGTTGATAACCGCGCTGGTTATCTATGTCCCCCTGTCGTTTATCATCATTCAAAGCTTCCTCTCGGCTCCGTTTTTCTCTCCCTCCAAGGTCTTCAGCCTGGAGGCCTTCGAGTTCATCTTTACCGATCCGGATTTCTACAAGGCGCTGAGAAGCGGCTTTATTCTGGCATTCGGCCTGGTGATCATCGCTATCCCGCTCGGCGGCATTTTGGCCTTCCTGATGGTGCGCACCGATCTACCGGGGCGGCGGATCATCGAACCGCTGATTTTGGTGCCGATCTTCGTGTCGCCGATGGTGCTGGGCTTCGGTTACGTGGTGGCGGCGGGGCCGGTGGGCTTCTTCTCGCTGTGGGCGGAGGCGCTGCTGGGCTTCGTGCCGTGGAACATCTATTCGATGGCCAGCATCGTGGTTATCGCCGGGTTGACGCACGTGCCCCACGCCTACCTGTACATCTCCTCGGCGCTGCGCAGCGTGGGCTCCGACGTTGAAGAAGCGGCGCGCACCGCCGGCGCTACGCCGCTGCAGGTGATGACCGCCGTCAGCCTGCCGATGGTGCGGCCGTCTATCTTGTACGCCGGGGTACTGCTGTTCTTCCTCGGGCTGGAGGTGTTCGGCCTGATGCTGGTGTTGGGCGATCCGGAGGGCAACCTGGTGCTGGCGACCTACCTGTATCAGTTGACCAACAAGCTGGGCACGCCGTCTTACCATCTGATGGCGGCGGTAGCGGTGGTGCTGATCTGCATCACCATTCCGTTGGTGATGCTGCAGCGCAGGCTGATGCGTACCGCCAACCGTTTCGTCACCGTCAAGGGCAAAGCCTCGCAGGCGCGCGCGTTGCCGCTGGGCAAATGGCGCTGGGTGGCCGGCGCGGTGGTGATGTTCTGGCTGACCGTGACCATCGGCGTGCCGCTGATCGGCGTGGTGCTGCGCGCCTTTATCTCCAACTGGGGCGTGGGCGTGTCTGTCTGGGACGAACTGTCGATCAACACCTTCCGCACCATCTGGGCGCAGCCCAACCTGCTGCGCGCCATCGTCAACTCGATGGCGATCGGGGTGATCGGCGGGGCGCTGGCGGTCGCGTGCTATCTGTTTATCGGCATCGCGATGCACCGTAAGCCGGACGGCGCCACGCGCTTCCTCGACTACAGCGTGCTGGTGCCGCGCGCGGTGCCGGGGCTGCTGGCCGGTTTGGCGTTCCTGTGGGTGTTCCTGTTCCTGCCGATGTGGCTGGATAAATCGCTCAAGGAAGGCTGGCTGTCCGTGCTGCCGATGGCCGAATGGCTGCGCGAGAACGTGATCGTCTGGCTGCGTTCGCTGCGCAGCACCATCTTCAGCGTCTGGCTGGCCTATACCGTGGTGTGGATGGCCTATGGCCTGCGGCTAATTTCTTCCACGCTGCTGCAGGTGGGGCCGGAACTGGAGGAAGCCGCGCGCAGCGCCGGCGCCAGCCGCGGCCAGATCACCCGACACGTTACCATTCCGCTGTCGCGCTACGGCCTGATCGGCTCCTGGCTGCTGATGTTCCTGATCTTTGAACGCGAATATTCCACCGGGGTTTATCTGCTGTCTCCGGGCACGGAAACCATCGGCTCGATGCTGGTTTCCCTGTGGGCCGCGGGCGCCATCGATATCGTCGCCGCGCTGTCGTTCATCAATATCCTGCTGGTGGTGCTGGGGCTGGGGATCGCTTTGCGCTTTGGAGTGAAATTACATGATTGAACTTTCGGTAGAGAACCTGCATTTGACCTATGGCGACAACCCGGTGCTGAAAGGGGTGTCGATGGATCTGAAACGGGGCGAAGTGGTCTCACTGCTGGGCCCGTCGGGCAGCGGCAAAACTACGCTGCTGCGGGCGGTGGCCGGGCTGGAGAAGCCGAGCCAGGGGCGAATCGTCATCGGCGACAGCGCGGTTTACAACGGCAGCGCGCGCAGCGAAATTCCCGCCGAAGAGCGCAACCTGGGGCTGGTGTTTCAGTCCTACGCCCTGTGGCCGCACAAAACGGTGTTTGAGAACGTCGCTTATCCGCTGAAGCTGCGTAAGACCGCCTCGGCGGAAATCGCCCAACGGGTACAGGCGGTGCTGGATCAGCTCGGGCTGGGGCATTTGGCCAAGCGCCATCCGCACCAGCTCTCCGGCGGCCAGCAACAGCGGGTAGCGATCGGCCGTGCGCTGGTCTACAACCCGCCGGTGATCCTGCTGGATGAGCCGCTGTCCAACCTCGACGCCAAGCTGCGCGAAGAAGCGCGGGTATTTCTGCGCGAGCTGATCATCAAGCTCGGTCTGTCGGCGCTGATGGTGACCCACGATCAGAACGAGGCGATGGCCATTTCCGATCGCATCCTGCTGCTCAATAACGGCAAAATCGAACAGCAGGGCACGCCGCAGGAGATGTACGGTTCGCCCGCCACGCTGTTCACCGCCGAATTCATGGGCAGCAACAACCGGTTGCCTGGCAAGATCGTGGCGCTGGAAGATGGCCGGGCGCGCATCGAAGGTAAGGATTGGGCGCTGTGGGGCAAAGCGGGCGAAGGCGTGCAGGTCGGGCAGGAGGGCACGGCGGTGATCCGCGTGGAGCGCGTGCGGTTGGGTGAAGATCCACAGGGTAATCAGCTTGAGCTGCCGTTGCTGACCAGCATGTATCTCGGCGATCGCTGGGAATACCTGTTCCGCACCGTGGCCGAAGATTTCGTGGTACGCGCCTATGGCCACGAGGCGCGCGATCGGGCGCTGTGCCGGCTCTCCCTGCCGGCCGAGCATCTGTGGATATTCCCGAAAGCTTAACCAGGACGCCCGCCGTTGCGGGCGCTCCTTTTACAAATCCAGCACCAGCCGGCTGCCTTTGGCGCGCGAGCAGCAGATCAACAGGGTCTGCTGCGCCGCGCGTTCTTCCTCGCTGAGATACTGATCGCGGTGATCGGCTTCCCCTTCGACGATGCGGGTTTCGCAGGTGCCGCAAATGCCTTCGCGGCACAGGCACTCGACCTTGGCCGCCTTGCTGTTTTCCAGCGCCTGCAGGATGGTCATGTCTTGCGCCACTTCAAGCTCAATACCCGATCGAGCCAGCACCAGCGTAAAGGCGCCGCCCGCCGTGTCTTCGGCGGCAAAGGCTTCGCTGTGCAAGCGACCGGCATCGATACCCCGTTCGGCGGCGATCCGGTAGACCGCTTCGTTCAGCGCCGCCGGGCCGCAGACGTAGATATGGGCGCCGGGTTCCACATCGGCCAGCGTGCGCGCCAGATCCAACCGGCCGCCAAGGCTGGAGACATGGCAACTGACGTTGTCTGCGAACGGCGCTTGCATCAGCTGCTGCTGGAAGGCGTTGTGCTCTTCACTGTGGAAGCAGTAGTGCAGATGGTAGCGTTGGCCGCTGCGTTGCAGCTCATGCAGATGAGCCATAAACGGCGTGATGCCGATGCCGCCGGCGATCAGCACGTGATGTTGCGCTTCCGGCGCCAGCGCGAACAGGTTATTCGGGGTGCTGATGGTCAGCGTATCGCCGACCGCCAGCCGGTCATGCATGAAGTCGGAACCGCCTTTGGAAGGAGACTCGCGCCGAACGGCGAACTGGTAATGCTCGAGTTCGAACGGTGAGCTGAGCAGCGAATAGGCGTTGCTGTAGCGCTGCTCGCCGTCCTGCATTTGCACGATGATGTGGCTGCCGCCGCTGAAGGCAGGCAGCGGCCGGCCTTGCGGATCCGTCAGGGTAAAGCGCTTGACCCGTGCGGTGACGGTTTCGATGTCGACGACGCGGACATCAAGCATCTGATAGCTGGTCATTCATTGGCTCCAAAGCGCGGGCGTCCCCGCGCATGAAAAAGTTATACCGCCTGGCACAGGTATTTGAGCTCCAGATAGTCTTCGATGCCGTATTCGGAGCCTTCACGCCCCAGCCCCGACTGTTTCACCCCGCCGAACGGCGCCACCTCGTTGGAGATAAGCCCGGTATTGATGCCGACCATGCCGTACTCCAGCCGTTCCGAAACGCGCCAGATGCGCGCCGCATCGCGGGTGTAGAAGTAAGCGGCCAAGCCGTAAATGGTGTCGTTGGCCTGGCGGATCGCCTCGGCTTCGTCATCGAATATCACCAGCGGCGCGACCGGGCCGAAGATCTCTTCTTCCAGCAGCAGCGAGCCGGGCTGCACGTCGCCCAGCACCGTCGGGGTGAAGAAATTGCCGCCCAGCGCGTGCGGCGTGGCGCCGGTCAGCACCTGAGCACCTTTGCTCAGCGTGTCATCGAGCAGCTCCAACACCTTATCGCGCGCCTTGCGATTGATCAGCGGGCCAATCTGTACGCCGGCTTCGAAGCCGTTGCCGACCTGCAGCGCCGCCACGCGGGCGACAAACTTCTCGGCGAACTGCGGGTAAACGCCGCGCTGCACGTAGAACCGGTTGACGCAGACGCAGGTCTGCCCGGCGTTGCGATACTTGGCGATCAGCGCGCCTTCCACTGCGGCATCGATGTCCGCATCGTCAAATACGATGAACGGCGCATTGCCGCCCAGCTCCAGCGACACTTTCTTGATGGTGTCCGCGCTCTGGCGCATCAGCAGGCGGCCCACCGGCGTGGAGCCGGTAAAGCTGAGTTTGCGCACCTGCGGGTGGCGGGTCAGCTCGGCGCCGATCGCCTGCGAGTTGCCGGTCACCACGTTGAACACCCCGGCGGGAATGCCGGCGCGCTCGGCCAGCTCGGCCATCGCCAGCGCCGAATAAGGGGTTTCGTTGGCGGGTTTGACCACCAGCGTACAGCCGGCCGCCAGCGCCGGCGCAGCCTTGCGGGTGATCATCGCCGCCGGAAAGTTCCAGGGCGTGATCGCCGCGCACACGCCGATGCCCTGTTTCAGCACCATCAGGCGTTTATCGCTGCTCGGCGACGGAATGATGTCGCCGTTGGCGCGCTTGGCCTGTTCGGCGAACCATTCGATAAAGGAGGCGGCGTAGCGGATCTCGCCCAGCGATTCCGCCAGCGGTTTGCCTTGCTCCAGCGTCATCAGGTTGGCCAGATCCTGCTGGTGTTCCAGCATCAGTTCGAACCAGCGCCGCAGCAGCTGCGCGCGCTGTTGCGCCGGCAGCGCGCGCCAGCCTTCCAGCGCCTGCTGGGCGGCGTCGATCGCCCGTTGGGTTTCGGCTCTCGCCATGTTGGGCACGCTGCCGATGAGTTGGCCGGTGGCGGGATCGCTCACCGGCAGGGTTTCCTGGTTGTCGGCGTCGCGCCATTGGCCGTTGATATATGCCTGTTGGCGGAATAGCGCCCGATCGGAAATTTTCACAAGAACCTCACAAGTCAGGGGAAAGGGACCCGCGGGCCCCGTCGCATCAAGGTTGATAAACCTGCGCCAGCAGGTTGTGGAAGTGGGCGATGCCGTGTTCGCTGACGCCGCTGCCGGCGCCGTCGGCCATGATGCGCCCCTGGCCGCGATAGCCGCGCGACTTCAGGCCTTTTTGCACGCTTTCCACCAGCCGCAAATCTTCCGGGCGGAACACGTCGCGGTACCAGTCGATCAGTTTGAGCTGTTCGTCGCTCAAATCGGTGTTGGTGAAGTAGATGTCGTAGTGCTGCAGAGTGGTTTCCGCATCGACCGGGAACTCATAGATCACCGTCATCATGCCTTCCAGCGGCGGCATGTTGAACATGGTGCACGGCCACAGCCAGATGCCGTGGAAGCTGGATTCTTTGCCCTCTTCAAACTTGAACGACTGCTCGGAGGGACGGGCGTAGCCGAACTGCAGCGTCCAGTTGCCGTGCAGGGTGTGCCAGTAGCGATCGACCTGCACCGAGTCGGCGAAACCGGGATGCGCCGGGCCGCAGTGGTAGCACTCGAGGTAGTTGTCGACGATGTTCTTCCAGTTGGCCGGGGTGCGGGTGACGAAACGCGCCGCCAGCTTGAGATCGTCGACCTGCGGGCAGGCTTCGCGCACTTTGGCGCCGAGGCCCGGCAGTTGGTCTTCCACCGTGCCGGCCTGCGAGTCCAGATTGACGTAAATAAACCCGGCGTACTCTTCGACCCGCACCGGCACCAGGTGCGAGTTTTCTTTATCGAAGTTCTGCACGTTTTCACAGTTGCGCGCGTGCGCCAGTTCGCCGTCCAGCTTGAACGCCCAGGCGTGATAAGGGCAGGTGATGACGTTTTTCGCCCGGCCGTCGCCCGCCAGCAGTTGGTGGCCGCGGTGCGGGCAGACGTTGTAAAAGGCGCGCAGCACGTTGTCGCGGCCGCGCACCACCAGAATGTTTTCACCGATGATCTCGCGGGTGATGTAGTCGTTCGGTTGGGCAAGCTCGCTGCGGTGCGCCACGCAGATCCAACTGGTGGCGAACACCTGCTCTTTTTCGTGCTCGAACGCCGCCTGGTGGGTGTAGAACCGGGCCGGTATGGTGTAAGCCTCACGGGCGTCGGCGCAGAAATCTTTCGGTAAGGTAAATTCAGGGATCAGCGTGCTCATAAGTTAACCTTCCTCTTTTCTTATTGTCATTTCGCCATAGGGCGCGGTTGATACGACGATGGAGCGGAGAGTTCGCCGGCCGGCGGCGCTTCGGGCAGCGTTGGCGGGCTGCTTTCGATCAGGTGCGCCGGGATGGCCGCGTAGTCCTGCTTCAGCCAGCGGGCGAAACCGTAGGTTTTCACCAGCAGCACCAGCAGGAACGGCAGTGCGGTCAGGATCACCGTGGTTTTCATGGTGTCCAGCGAGGCGCCGGTAAACAGGATCGACAGCGGGATCAGGGTGATCACCACGCACCAGAACAGCCGCAGCATCGGGCTGGGATCTTGCCCCTCCTGCAGGTTGCGGGTGCTGGTGGCGGCCATGGTGTAGGCCACGGCGTCCATGTGCGAGGCCAGGAAAATGATCATGATGAACAGATAGGCGGCGAGGAACAGCTTGCCGAGCGGCAGCGCCGTCAGTAGCATCTGCACGGCGGTTTCGCCGCCCTGGGTGCTGAGGATCTCCGGCACGTTGAGCTGCCCGCTGATGAACTGGTGCATGGCGTAGCTTTCCAGCGAGCCGAAGAAGAACCAGCAGCCGAGGGTGCTGCCGAGCAGCAACGCCCAGATCACTTCTTTAATCTTGCGGCCGCGCGAGACGCGGGTGACGAACATCGCCACGCCCGGGGTATAGGAGATCCACCACAGCCAGTAGAACACCGTCCAGCTGCGGCTGAAGCTGCCGTCGCCCATCGGATCGGTGAACAGGCTCATCTGCAGAAAGTTTTGCGCCGTCAGGCCGATGGCGTTGATGGTGTTGTTGATGGTGAATTCGGTCGGGCCGACCAGCAGCACCAGCCCGGCGAAAGCGAATGCGCCCCAGCCGACCATTTTACTCAGGCGCTGCATGCCACCGTCGATACCGATGTAAGAGCTGAGACAGAAGATCACCGCTGCCAGCAGGATCACCGTCGCCTGTACCGCGAAGTTGTCCGGGATGCCGGTCAGCGCCGTCAGCCCGCGGGTAAAGGTGGAGGCGGTCAGCACCAGTGAAATGGTGAGGGCGCCGACGGTGGCGACCAGGAAGATCAGATCCACCGCCCGCCCGACCGGGCCGTTGGCGCGCACGCCGGTGATGGCGGAAATGATCCCCGACAGGCTGAGCCCTTTGTTCTTACGCACGTGGAAGTGATAGGCCATGATCAGCGAGGCGAGGGCGTAGGTCGCCCAGGCGCTCAGGCCCCAGTGGAAGAAGGAGTAGCTGATGCTGTATTCCAGCGCCTTCGGGGTGCGCGGCGCGATGTTCAGCCCCGGCGTCTGGTAGTAATACGCCCATTCCATCACCCCCCAGTACAGGGTGGACGAGCCCAGGCCGGCGCAGATGAACATGAACAGCCAGGCCAGCGTGGAGTATTGCGGTTTGCCTTCGCCGAGGCGGATATTGCCGTATTTGCTCAACGCCAGATACAGCACCACCAGCAGGGCGATCAGCACCAGGATTTGAATGGTTGAACCGAACAGCCGGGTGACGCCGTTGAAAATGGTGTTGGCGATAAGCGCGGATTGAGCCGGAAAGAGCATCAGGCAAAGGGCGATCAGCGCAATGCTGCACAGGCTGATGGCGATGAGCGTGACATCCTTTTTGGGATTGCTCTGCATGGGAGTGAACTCCTGTTATCGGTGGTGGGCCGGTGCGCAAAGCGTAGGGTGCGCCCGGGCCTTATTGGCTTAAACCATTTGTTTTGTTACACCGCGAGGAGCAAACCGCCCGGTGGGTCGCTACCGGGAATATTCACTCTTCATTAACATTTTCGAGTGTGCACAAATTACAGGAGGGCCACAATTGGGGCATCTGTAAAAGGATAAAACACAGTATGTAAACAATTTGTTGTGATCTTGACCGGGGTATTGGCGTGCCTTCTGCGGTGGTTTTCAACGGATTTGCGGCAGCGGTCGAAGCGGAAAAACGGACGTGGCAAAGCAGGGCGCGGAAGGGCGCCCTGCGCGGGAAAATCTGCGGCGTTTAGCGTTGCAGCAGGGCGGCGATCGCCTGGCCGACTTGCTGGGTGGAGGCGTCGCCGCGCATGTCCGGCGTGCGCGGCCCGTCGGCGATAATGCGCTCAATCGCCTGCAGGATGCCGTCGTGCGCCTGGCGGTAGCGGGCATCGCCGTCGCCGAGGAAGTCCAGCATCATCGCGCCGCTCCAGATCATGGCGATCGGGTTGGCGATGTTTTTGCCGAAAATGTCCGGCGCCGAGCCGTGCACCGGCTCGAACAGCGACGGGAAGTTGCGCTCCGGGTTCAGGTTGGCCGAGGGGGCGATGCCGATGGTGCCGGTGCAGGCCGGGCCGAGATCCGACAAAATATCGCCGAACAGGTTGGAGGCGACCACCACATCGAAGCGTTCGGGGTTCAGCACGAAACGCGCGCACAGAATATCGATGTGCTGTTTGTCCCAGGCGATATCAGGGTATTGGCGCGCCATCTCCGCCACGCGCTCATCCCAGTACGGCATGCTGATGGCCATGCCGTTGGACTTGGTGGCGGCGGTCAGGCGTTTGCGCGGGCGCTGTTGCGCCAGCTCAAAGGCGTACTTGAGGATGCGGTCCACGCCCTGACGGGTGAAGACCGATTCCTGGATCACCATCTCGCGTTCGGTGCCTTCGAACATCCGTCCGCCGAGCGAGGAGTATTCCCCTTCGGTATTTTCGCGCACCACGTAGAAATCGATATCGCCCGGCTGCTTGTTCGCCAGCGGGCAGGGCACGCCGGGAAACAGCCGCACCGGACGCAGGTTGACGTACTGTTCGAAGTCGCGCCGGAATTTCAGCAGCGAACCCCACAGCGAGATATGATCGGGCACCGTGTCCGGCCAACCGACGGCGCCGAAATAGATGGCGTCGAAGCCTTTCAGTTGCTCGAACCAGTCGTCCGGCATCATCTGGCCGTGGTGCTGGTAGTAGTCGCAGCTGGCCCACTCGAAGGTGGCGAATTCCAGCGACAGATCCCAGCGCGCCGCCGCCGCCTGCAATACTCGTATGCCTTCCGGCAACACTTCCCGCCCGATCCCGTCCCCGGGGATGGCGGCAATCTTGTAAGTTTTGCTCATACAGAGGTCTCATTTGTAGGTAGGGGAGATTGACAACACTGTTATCCTATAATTGACTAACTGTTAATCAATCCTGAAAACGGTGAAACATAAAACACGAATCATGAACAATATGCCGATCCTGAGTGACCTGCGGGTGTTCGTGCTGGTGGCGCGCCGGGCCGGGTTTGCCGCCGCCGCCGAAGAGTTGGGCGTTTCGCCGGCCTTTATCAGCAAGCGCATCGCGCTGTTGGAGAAGACGCTGGACGTGTCGTTGCTGCACCGCACCACGCGGCGGGTGGCGATCACCGAAGACGGCGAGCGCATCTACGAATGGGCGCAGCGCATTCTCAACGATGTCGATCAGATGATGGACGAGCTGTCCGAAGTGCGCCAGGCGCCGCAGGGCATGCTGCGAGTGGTCAGCAGCTTCGGCTTTGGCCGGCGTTTCGTCGCGCCGGCGCTGTCGGCGCTGGCGCGGCAGTATCCGCAGCTGGAACTGCGGCTCGACGTTTCCGATCGGCTGGTGGATCTGGTCAGCGAAGGTTTCGATCTGGATATCCGCATCGGCGACGATATCGCCCCCAATCTTATTGCGCGCAAGCTGGCGGACAACCAGCGCATCCTGTGCGCTTCGCCGGCGTACCTGCAGCGCCACGGGGCGCCGAAAAACCCGGCGGAGCTGGCGGGCCGTTCCTGTCTGGTGATCAAAGAACGCGATCATCCGTTCGGGCTGTGGCGGCTGCAGGGGCCGAGCGGTGAAGAAACGGTAAAGGTGACGGGCGCGCTGGCGTCGAACCACGGCGAGATCGTGCATCAGTGGTGCCTGGACGGGCAGGGCGTCGCGCTGCGTTCCGCCTGGGACGTGAAAGAGAACATCGACAGCGGCCGACTGGTGCACATCCTGCCGGAGTATTATCAGCCGGCCAATATCTGGGCGGTGTACGTTTCCCGGCTGGCAACGTCGGCGAAAGTGCGGGTGACCGTCGAATTTCTGCGCGACTATTTTCGTGAGCACTACGGCGAAACGGTGCCGGCGAGTGAAAATCCGTCGCGGTCTTAAGGCCAAAAATGTGCGCCAGATCATCTTATGCTCGTAAAATTCCCGTCCGTTACCTGAGGAACTGTCGCACGTGTTCCTTTTGCCAAAACTTTGGTTTATGCTCAGCTGAAGCGTTTCAGTTGAAGCACTCTTCGACAGAAATGCCGATGTGACGGCGGTGAAAAACCGCTGAAGCGCGGGAATAATGCAAACTCGGCGATTCACAGCGGGCGGTACGATCCACTACTCTATGCGGGTTAGTGAGACAACCAGTCAGCGCCGGGCGGCGCCGGTGAGTCAACCCGGCGTGGACGGCCCTTTTTCAGGAGCAGCATGACCATCCGCATAGCGATAAACGGCTTTGGCCGCATCGGCCGCAGCGTATTGCGCGCACTGTACGAATCGGGCCGACGGGCGGAAATCTCCGTGGTGGCGATCAACGAGCTGGCGAACGCCGAAGGCATGGCCCATCTGCTGAAGTACGACTCCAGCCATGGCCGCTTCGCCTGGGATGTGCGGCAGGAGTGCGACACGCTGAGCGTCGGAGACGACGCGATTCGCCTGTTGCATCAGCCGGCGGTGGAGCAGTTGCCCTGGGGCGAACTGGGCGTCGACGTGGTGCTGGACTGCAGCGGCGTGTACGGCAGCCGGGCGGATGGCGAGGCCCATCTGGCGGCGGGGGCGAAGAAAGTGCTGTTCGCCCATCCGGGCGGCAACGATCTGGACGCCACCATCGTGTTCGGCGTCAACCATCAGACGCTGCTGGCGGAACATCGCATCGTGTCCAACGCCTCGTGCACCACCAACTGCATTATTCCGGTGATCAAGCTGCTGGACGACGCCTACAGCATCGAGTCCGGCACCGTGACCACCATTCACTCGGCGATGAACGATCAGCCGGTGATCGACGCGTATCACGCGGATTTGCGGCGCACCCGCGCGGCGAGCCAGTCGATCATTCCGGTCGATACCAAACTGGCCGCGGGCATCACCCGCATCTTCCCGCAGTTTTGCGATCGCTTCGAGGCTATCTCGGTGCGCGTGCCGACCATCAACGTGACGGCTATCGATCTTAGCGTCAGCGTGAGCGCCGCGGTGAAGGTGGCGGAGGTCAACCAGCTGTTGCAAAAGGCCGCACGGGAATCATTTCGTGGTATAGTTGACTACACGGAATTACCATTGGTCTCGATCGATTTTAACCATGACCCGCACAGCGCTATCGTCGACGGTACGCAGACCCGGGTCAGCGGGCAGCACCTGATAAAGACCTTGGTCTGGTGCGACAATGAATGGGGCTTTGCCAATCGGATGTTGGATACAACACGGGCAATGGCCGCCAGCGGTTTCTAGTACGGCGGCGCCGGCGTGATTGGCGCGCTGCTCAGGCAATTTTATAGAGATTCAATAAAGAGGGTTCACCATGTCTGTAATTAAGATGACCGATCTGGATCTGGCGGGTAAACGCGTACTGATCCGCTCCGATCTGAACGTGCCGGTAAAAGACGGTAAAGTGACTTCCGACGCGCGTATCCGCGCTTCCCTGCCGACTATCGAAGCTGCGCTGAAGCAAGGCGCCCGCGTGATGGTAACCTCCCACCTGGGTCGTCCTACCGAAGGCGAGTACAACGAAGAATTCTCCCTGCTGCCTGTGGTCAACTACCTGAAAGATCACCTGAAATCCCCAGTGCGTCTGGCGAAGGATTATCTGGATGGCGTCGACGTCGCCGAAGGTGAACTGGTGGTGCTGGAAAACGTCCGTTTCAACAAGGGCGAGAAGAAAGATGACGAAACCCTGTCCAAGAAATACGCGGCGCTGTGCGACGTGTACGTGATGGACGCGTTCGGCACCGCGCACCGCGCGCAGGCTTCCACCCACGGCGTGGGCAAGTTCGCGCCTGTCGCCTGTGCCGGCCCGCTGCTGTCCGCCGAGCTGGAAGCGCTGGGCAAAGCCCTGGGCAACCCGGCCCGTCCGATGGTCGCCATCGTGGGCGGTTCTAAAGTCTCCACCAAACTGACCGTGCTGGATTCCCTGTCCAAAATCGCCGATCAGCTGATCGTCGGCGGCGGCATCGCCAACACCTTCGTGGCGGCGCAGGGCAACAACGTGGGCCAGTCCCTGTACGAACCGGATCTGATCCCGAACGCGCAGAAACTGCTGGAAACCTGCGACATTCCGGTGCCGACCGACGTGCGCGTGGCGACCGAGTTCTCTGAGACCGCGACCGCGACCGTGAAGCAGGCCAACGAGATCCAGGACAACGAGCAAATTCTGGATATGGGCGACGTCTCTGCCGAGCGTCTGGCCGTTATCCTGAAGAACGCCAAAACCATTCTGTGGAATGGCCCGGTTGGCGTATTCGAGTTCCCTAACTTCCGTAAGGGCACCGAAATTGTCGCCCGCGCGATCGCCGATAGCGACGCTTTCTCTATCGCTGGCGGCGGCGACACTCTGGCAGCCATCGATCTGTTCGGTATCGCTGACAAAATCTCCTACATCTCCACCGGCGGTGGCGCATTCCTGGAATTCGTTGAAGGGAAACCGCTGCCTGCAGTCGTGATGCTGGAAGAGCGCGCTAAGCAGTAATTCAGACAACGGGAGGCGAAAGCCGCCCGTTTGTTTTATACCGCGCGGCAAATGCTGCGCGGCGTGAAAACATCGATTTACATCCATCTACGGCCGACGAAACAGGACAAAGTAACATGTCTAAAATTTTTGATTTCGTAAAACCGGGTGTCATCACGGGTGATGACGTTCAGAAAGTCTTCGCAGTTGCTAAAGAGAACAACTTTGCGCTGCCAGCGGTAAACTGCGTGGGTACCGACTCCATCAACGCAGTGCTGGAAGCCGCGGCTAAAGTGCGCGCGCCGGTCATCGTTCAATTCTCCAACGGCGGCGCCGCATTCATCGCCGGCAAAGGCGTGAAGACCGATGTGCCGCAGGGCGCAGCGATTCTGGGCGCTATCTCCGGCGCACACCACGTTCACCAGATGGCTGAACACTACGGCGTGCCGGTGATCCTGCACACCGACCACTGCGCGAAGAAACTGCTGCCATGGCTGGACGGCCTGCTGGACGCCGGCGAGAAACACTTCGCCGCTACCGGCAAACCGCTGTTCTCTTCCCACATGATCGATCTGTCTGAAGAGTCTCTGGAAGAAAACATCGAGATCTGCAGCGCCTACCTGAAGCGCATGGCCAAAATCGGCATGACGCTGGAAATCGAACTGGGCTGCACCGGCGGTGAAGAAGATGGCGTGGACAACAGCCATATGGACGCTTCCGCTCTGTACACCCAGCCGGAAGACGTGGCTTACGCGTACGAAAAACTGAACGCCATCAGCCCGCGCTTCACCATCGCTGCATCGTTCGGTAACGTGCACGGCGTGTACAAGCCAGGCAACGTTAAGCTGACTCCAACCATCCTGCGCGATTCTCAGGATTACGTGTCCAAGAAATTCAACCTGCCGCACAACAGCCTGAACTTCGTGTTCCACGGCGGTTCCGGTTCTACCGACGCAGAGATCAAAGAGTCTGTGGGTTACGGCGTGATCAAGATGAACATCGACACCGACACCCAATGGGCGACCTGGGACGGCATCCTGCAGTACTACAAAGCGAACGAAGCTTACCTGCAGGGCCAGCTGGGCAACCCGAAAGGCGCCGATCAACCTAACAAGAAATACTACGATCCACGCGTATGGCTGCGCGCAGCGCAGACCAGCATGGTGACGCGTCTGGAGCAGGCCTTCAAAGATCTGAACGCGGTAGACGTTCTGTAATCTTCGGCACCTGTTGCATGAAGTACAAGGCTCCCTGCGGGGAGCCTTTTTGTTTATGGCAAGCCTGATGCGTGGCTTGGCTTGCCGTTGGCAAAATATAAAAAATAAGGAAAATCAATTTATTGATTTTCGACTGATGATCACAAAGGAGGAAAAACCACGTTTTATCCTCCTTTGTTTGCAATTTAAAGGCTCCCTGCGGGGAGCCTTTTTCGTTTTCAGCCCAACAGGCCGGCGCCGACGTTGATGGACAGGCCCAGGATCAGCATGTTGAACGCGAAGGAGATCACCGACTGCAGAAGGGTGATCTTGCGCACCTCTGCCGCGCCGACCGCCACATCGGCGGTTTGCGACGCGACCGCGATGGTGAAGGAGAAGTAGGCGAAATCCAGATAGGTGGGATCGGCGAGATTGCCGGGGAACAGCAGCGGCAAAGGATCCTGCTGTGCGCCCTGGCGATAAAACTGATGAGCATAGTGCATGGTGAAGGCGGTCGGCAGAAGCAGCCAGGAGACCGCCAGCGTGGCGCCGGTCAGGAGCAAATGCAGCGTTTTCAGAGAGCCGGCCACCTGTTTGGCGCTGCTCAATTCAAACAGGATCGCCAGTAAGCTGACCAGGCAGCCGAGGCTGACTAACGCCAGCACCATGCTGGCGCTTTCGTCCTGCCGCCGGGCGATTTGGCGAATGTGCTGCGGCGTGCTGACCAGCATCAGCCGCCAGAGAAACAGCAGGTAGAGCCAGGCCAGCGTATTCCAGCCGATCATCAAGCGTTGCAGCAGCGAGAGCTGGGCGGGCAGCAGCAGAAAGCACAGCAGCCCGGCGCCGACGGAAAACAGCAGCCTGGGCCGCACTTGCCAATAGTGTTTGAGCGAAGAGCGAATGTGCATGAAGAACGGATCCCTTGTCGTGAAATGGCCAACGCGCTGTTCTCAGCATAGAAGAAGCGGCCGGCGGTTTCGGCTATTTTTAATGCTGATGGTTGGCATGAGCCTTTAATGTTGGTTACCCTTAGGCGTGGTTTCCTACTGGCCGCCGAGGCCAGTGTATTTTTGCGAGTTTCTCCCGTTAGGGACTGAGTTAGGACGACACGAATGAAAGATTTGAATGTAGTAGACGGCATCAACGGTGCCGGCGACTGGTTGGTGAAGAATCAGGATCTGTTGATCCAGTACGCGGTGAATATCGTCGCCGCCATCGTTATCCTGATCATCGGTTCGATCGTGGCCCGCGTGGTCGGCAATGCGCTGAACCGCGTGATGAAGCTGCGCGGCATCGACGCCACGGTGGCCGACTTCCTGTCGGCGATCGTGCGTTACGGCGTGCTGGCGTTCACCTTTATCGCCGTGCTGGGGCGCGTCGGCGTGCAGACCACCTCGGTGATCGCGGTGCTGGGTGCCGCCGGTTTGGCCGTCGGCCTGGCGCTGCAAGGCTCGCTGTCCAACTTCGCCGCCGGCGTTCTGCTGGTGATCTTCCGTCCGCTGCGCGTGGGTGAATATGTCGATCTGGGCGGCGTGGCCGGTACCGTCGATCAGGTGCAGATTTTCTCCACCACCCTGCGCACCGCCGACAACAAAACCATCGTGGTGCCGAACGGTAAAATCATCGCCGGCAACATCATCAACTACTCCCGCGAACCGAACCGCCGCGTGGATATCGTGGTGGGCGTGGCTTACAACGCCGATATCGACGTGGTGAAGAAGGTGCTGGGCGACGTGATCGCCGCCGACAAACGCATCATGCACGCCAAAGGCGTGACCGTGCGTCTGAACGAGATGGCGCCGTCCTCGCTGAACTTCGTGACCCGTTCCTGGACCACCAATGCGGAATACTGGAACGTGTACTTCGATCTGATGGAAAACTTCAAGCGCGCGCTGGATGCCCACAACATCGGCATTCCGTTCCCGCAGATGGATGTGCACCTGTATCGTACCGAAGACGCTTCCGCCAAGGCGGAATAACACAGAAGGGGGCCTTGGCCCCCTTTTTTATTGCAGGCCGAGACGCTGCCGATGGCGTCTCGGCCTTTTATTTTCCGCGAGGTCAGATGCCCGCAGCCGGTTCCGTGAGCGACGTGCGGCGGCGCAGGCTGAGGCGATAGAGCAGGAAGATGGCGGCGGCGCCCAGCAGCGCCGGCAGCGCCAGCCAGAGGAAGAACACTTCCGTCGAGCCGGCGGCGGCCATCATCCAGGCGCCGAGCATCGAGCCGACAATTGAGCCGAAGCGGCCATTGGCCATGGCCCAGCTGACGCCGGTGACGCGGGCTGCAGTCGGATAAAGGGTGGCTGAAACCAGGTTCAGGCCGTTTTGCGCGCCGGCCACGCCGAAGCCGATCAGGAACACGACGGCGGCCAGCGTGTAGACGTCGCCCATCAGATACCCGGTCGCGCCAATTACCAGTGCGGCGCCCAGGTAGGAGACGGCCAGTACGCGGTAAGGCCCGATCCGATCCATCAGCAGCGCCATCAGGATGGCGCCCAGGGTGCCGCCGAGCGGCACCATCGCGCCGATGCGCGAGGCGTGGGCGATGTCGTAACCGGCGTCTTTGAGCAGGGTCGGCAGCCAGCTGGTGAGCAGGTAGAACACGAACAGCGAACAGAAGAACGCCGCCCACAGCAGCAGGGTGCGCACGGCGCGGCCTTCGATAAATAGGTGTGATATCGGCGACCTGGCCTGCGCCGGGCGCTCGTCATCGACAATCGTCACGCCGGCCCAACGCTGGCCGGTGATGCGTTCGACCACCCGGCGCAGCCGATCGGCATGTTTGGCGCTGGCGGCCATAAAGCGTACTGATTCGGGCATCTGCCAGGCCAACAGCGGCAGCAGCGCCAACGGCGCGATGCCACCGACCAGCAGCAGGCCGCGCCAGCCGAACGCCGGGATGATCTGCCCGGCCAGCAGGCCGCCCAGGGCTAACCCAGCGGTAAAGCCGCTCCAGCTCAAGGTGACCATCAGCATGCGGCGGCGCGCCGGTGAGTACTCCGAGCTGAGGGTGATGCAGGTCGGTATCGCGCCTCCGAGGCCAATGCCGGTGATGAAGCGCAGCAGGGTCAGGGATTCGATCGAATGCGTATAGGCCGAAGCCAGAGTACAGCCGCCAAACACCAGTACCGCGACGAGCAGCACGCGTTTGCGGCCGAGGGCGTCGGCGATCGGCCCGAACAGCAGGCTGCCGATCAGCAGGCCGAACAGCCCCGCGCCGAAGGCGGGAGAGAGCTGAGCGGGCTGCAGGCCCCACTCTTCGCGCAGCGCCGGCGCGATATAGCCGATGATGGCGGTATCGAAGCCATCCAGCAGGGCAATGAGGAAACACAGGGTCAGGATCAGGATTTGGTAGGGGGAGATCCTGGCGCGATCGATGATTTCGCTGATGCGAGCGGTATTTGGGCTCATGGTTATTCCACTGTTATTCGGCTGGTGTGGGCTGGCTGAGGGCTGTTCAGGCCAGGCCTGAACCAAAACCGCTGTGGCTGGCATCGCGTAGAAATCCGAGTATACACCAGAGCGGGGGCGTTGCGGGGAGGGGGAATTGCTGATAATCGCCCGCCGCAGGAGGTGTCTGTGGCGGGCGCAGGCAAGGTTATTTGGCTAACAGCTCTCGGCGCACGATCTCGGCGCCTGCGCTTAACGCATTCAGCTTGCCGCGGGCGACCTGACGGGGCAGGGGGGCCATGCCGCAGTTGGTCGACGGATAGAGCTTGTCGGCATCGACAAACTGCAGCGCTTTGCGCAGCGTGTCGGCCACTTCCTCCGGCGTCTCAACGGCATGATTCGCTACGTCGATGGCGCCGACCATCACCTTTTTGCCGCGGATCAGTTCAAGCAGATCCATGGGCACGTGCGAGTTATGGCACTCCAGCGAGATGATATCGATGTTAGACGTTTGCAGTTTCGGAAACGCCTCTTCATATTGTCGCCATTCCGAGCCCAGCGTCTTTTTCCAGTCGGTATTGGCTTTAATCCCATATCCATAGCAGATATGTACGGCGGTTTCACACTTAAGCCCTTCAATGGCTCTTTCCAGGGCGGCGATGCCCCAGTCATTCACCTCGTCAAAGAACACGTTAAATGCGGGCTCATCAAACTGAATAATGTCGACGCCTGCGGCCTCGAGCTCTTTGGCTTCCTGATTGAGGATCTTCGCGAACTCCCAGGCTAATTTCTCGCGGCTTTTATAGTGGTTGTCATAGAGCGTGTCGATCATGGTCATCGGCCCCGGCAGGGCCCATTTAATCGGCTGTGTGGTCAGCTGGCGTAAAAATTTGGCGTCTTCAACGAAAACGGGTTTTTGACGCGAGACTGCCCCCACGACCGTCGGCACGCTCGCCTCATAGCGATTGCGAATTTTAACCACTTCGCGTTTTTCGAAATCGACGCCGCTGAGATGCTCGATAAACGTCGTGACGAAGTGCTGACGGGTTTGTTCGCCATCGCTGACGATATCGATGCCGGCCTGTTGTTGCTCTGCCAGTGACAAACGCAGGGCGTCCTGTTTCCCTTCGATGAGTTCTTCATTCTGCAATTTCCAGGGCGACCACAGGGTTTCCGGTTGGGCCAGCCAGACCGGTTTGGGCAAGCTGCCGGCGGTCGATGTGGGGAGCAATATTTTCATGATAGGTGACCTGTATTTAAGTGAATCAAAGCGCGTAGTGAGCAGACCATTGCTCAAGAATAGGCTTATAGGGTTTGATAAATTGCTCTTCCGTAAATTTCCCCTGCTCAATCGCTAGCTGGCTACGCTCTTCGCGATCGTAAACAATCTTGGTTAATGAATGATCCTGGTTATTCAGGCTTGGCTGATAGCATTGCCCCGCCGCCGAGTTGGCATTGTAAATTTCAGGCCGATAGATTTTCTGGAAGGTCTCCATCGTGCTGATGGTGCCGATCAGTTCCAGGTCGGTGTAATCGCTCAGCAAATCCCCAGGGAAATAAAAGGCCAGGGGCGCAACGCTATTTTTCGGCATGAAATAGCGCACCTGCAGGCCCATTTTTTTAAAATACCGGTCGGTCAATGAAGCGCCGTCTTGCCGATACTCGTCGCCCAAGACCGGGTGTTGATTGCCCGTCCGATGGTAGGTGTCTTTGCTGGATACGCTGAGGCAGATCACCGGCGGTTTGCTGAAATTTTCATGGTATTCGTTTGAATTGACGAAGTGCTTAAAGATATTGCCGTGCAAATCGCCAAAATCATCCGGAATGGTAAATTCCGCCGTGTTTTTATTGTGCGCCGGCAGCAAGACGCTAAAGTCGTAATCGCGCACGTAAGACGAGAAATTGTTCCCGACGATGCCCTCGATACGCTTTTGCGTTTTTTTATCGATGATGTTGGTTTTCAGGATTTCGATAACCGGAAAGCTGGCGCCCTGATCTTCGATGCGCATCTCAACCGAGATGATTTCCAGCTCGACGGAGTAGCGATCGGCCTTGGGGTTATCCCAATAGGCTAATGCATTAAAGCGATTGTCGATCATCACCAACGTGTTGCGCAGGTTCTCCCGGCGGTTTTTCCCTCTGGCCAAATTGGCAAAGTTGGTGGTGATACGCGTATTTTCAGAAGGGTTATAATCTTCGTCGAAAGAACTGCTCTTAATCGTAAAGGTAAAGTCTGTATTCATCGTCTTATAGCATCCTGTTATATGATATGAAGGCTGGGTTTATCCATTTCTTTCAATGGCTTGTTTTTCTATTTTTTTATTCAGCCGATTTCATATTGTCTGTCGTTAATGAGGTCTATTTTTGCCAGAGTCCCGGAGGGAGTGAAAGAGACTTAATTTCATTACCACATGAGCGGTATTCATGATCGGGCGTTCGGGCCGTTTTACCGCCGTTGCTCTGCGGCGCAAACCGCCGGTGGGTTGGGCCGGCAACCTGGTGCAGCCTGAAAAATTACGGGTATAATCCCTCCATGATCCCACGGCTTCAGACACGAACATGACAAAACTCACCTTACAAGAGCAGATGCTCAAAGCGGGCTTGGTAACCAGCAAGAAAATGGCCAAAGTCCAAAGAACGGCTAAAAAATCACGCGTTCAGGCCCGCGAGGCCAGAGAGGCGGTGGAAGAGAATAAAAAGGCGCAGCTTGAGCGCGATAAGCAGTTGAACGAGCAGCAAAAGCAAGCCGCGCTGTCCAAAGAATACAAGGCGCAGGTGAAGCAGCTGATCGAGATGAATCGCATCGTTCTGGCGAAAGGCGATATCGGTTTTAACTTCACCGATGGCAACCTGATCAAAAAAATCCTGGTGGATAAGGCGACGCAGACCCAACTGATCAATGGCCGCCTCGCCATTGCCCGCTTGGTGGTCGAGAACCGGGAAGAGTGTGAATACGCGATTATCCCCGCGAGCGTCGCCGATAAAATCGCGCAGCGCGATGCGGGCAGCATTGTGTTGCACAGCGCGCTGAGTCAGGAAGAGCAGGATGAAGACGATCCGTACGCCGACTTTAAAGTGCCTGACGATTTGATGTGGTAAGCCGCGTTCAGAACGGCGCGGCGTGACGAGCGGTTATCCGCTCTCCGCGGATGGGGTGCACAAAGTCCAGTTCGCTGGCGTGCAGCATCAGCCGCGGCGTCTGCTCGGTACCCGGCAGCAGGCGCCCGCCATACAGATCGCAGCCTAAAATGGGATGGCCCAATTGCCGGCTGTGAATACGCAGCTGGTGGGTGCGCCCAGTCTCTGGGGTAAGCTGCACCCGCGTCAGCGGCAGCGAGATCCCGCCTTCCGTTTCACGATAAAAACGCTCGACGACCCGATAGCGGGAGCGAGCGGGCTTGCCGTGAAGGGCGCAAATCGACATCAGCGGGAACAGCGCCGGATCGTTGGCGATCGCCGCATCTATCACCCCTTCGTCATCCGCCACATGGCCGCAGAGCAGCGCGCTGTAGACTTTACCGACGGTGCGCTCGCTGAACTGCCGGCAGAGCGCGGCATTGACGGCCTTATTGCGGGCTACCACCATCAACCCGGACGTGCCGAAATCCAGGCGGTGCGCCAGTGTGCAGCCGGGGAAGATCTGCACCAGCCGATAGTGCACCGAGTCGAGATTTTGCGGATTTTTGCCCGAAAGGCTGAGCAACCCGGCGGGTTTATTGATCAGTGCCAGATGATCGTCCTGATAGAGGATCTCTATCTGGTCATGACAGGGCGGGGCGATGAAGGTATCGGTAATCGTAGACATCGGTCGGCCGGCTGGAGGGGAGAGGGGCGGATGATAGCGAATTTTTCGCCGATGGGCGAATCTGGCGGCGCTGGCCTGGCGCCCACAGGGTATTAGCATCTCTGATACTTGATTAGAAACATCAATTTCACCTAATGATCGCTTCCTCGTATGATGCGCGTGTTGACCGATACGCGCCCACGTCCGGCGCCTTTTATCATTCGAGGAATTTCCCATGCTAGCCGTCTTCCTGCAGGGCTTTGCCCTGAGCGCCGCCATGATCCTGCCGCTGGGCCCGCAGAACGTATTCGTGATGAATCAGGGCATTCGCCGTCAGTATCATCTGATGATCGCCTCATTGTGCGCGCTGAGCGATATCGTGCTGATCTGCGCCGGTATTTTCGGCGGCAGCGCGTTGCTGACCCGCTCGCCGCTGCTGCTGGCGTTGGTGACCTGGGGCGGGGTGGCGTTTCTGCTGTGGTACGGCTGGGTCGCGTTCCGTTCCGCCTTCAGCCCGCAACCGGCGCAGGCCGCGGCGCAGGAGCTGGCGCAGAGCCGCTGGCGCATCGTGGTCACCATGCTGGCGGTCACCTGGCTGAATCCGCACGTCTATCTGGATACCTTCGTGGTGCTCGGCAGCCTGGGCGGGCAGCTGACGGCGGACGTGCGTTCCTGGTTCGCGCTTGGCGCGGTCAGCGCGTCGGCGGTGTGGTTCTTTGGCCTGGCGCTGCTGGCCTCCTGGCTGGCGCCGTGGCTGAACACCCAGCGGGCGCAGCGCATCATCAACGCGCTGGTCGGTCTGGTGATGTGGGGCATCGCGCTGCAGCTGGCCTGGCAGGGGGCAAATTTATAAGAATTTGTCACTAATCCGAATTCAAAACGCCGTGCGATATGCTACGTTTGATGCCAGGAAACCGGCGGTTCTCGCAGGGAAAAGCCGGCGATCAGAGACAGCCTGTCATTAAGGAGACACTGTGAAGCTAAAAGCATTGGCTATGGCCGCAATGGTCGGATTAGGGACGCTACCGATGGCGCTGCAGGCGGCTGAATTGCCTGAAGGGCCGCACGTCGTCACCTCCGGCACCGCCAGCGTGGACGCCACGCCGGATATCGCCACTCTGGCGATCGAAGTGAGCGTTTCCTCCAAAGACGCCGCCCAGGCGAAGAAGCAGGTAGACGAGCGCGTGGCGCAGTACTTTGATTTCCTGCAGAAAAACAACATCGAGAAGAAAGACATCAGCGCCGCCAACCTGCGCACCCAGCCGGAATACGATTACCTGAAAACCGGCGAGTCGGTGCTGAAGGGCTACCGGGCGGTGCGCCAGGTGCAGGTGACCCTGCGCCAGTTGGACAAGCTGAACGAGCTGCTGGACGGCGCGCTGAAATCCGGCCTGAACGAGATCCGCGCGGTGGAGCTGGGCGTCGCCAAGCCGGACGTGTATCGCGAGCAGGCGCGGCAAAAAGCGATCGAGAACGCGACTCAGCAGGCCGAATCCCTGGCCAAGGGCTTCCACGCCAAGCTGGGGCCGGTGTACAGCATTCGCTACCGGGTCGCCAACTACCAGCCGATGCCGGTGGCGCGGATGTATAAGGCGGCCGGCGCGGCGGCAGAAAACGACGCGGCGCAAACCTATGAACAGCAAAGCATTCACTTCGACGATCAGGTGGATGTGGTGTTCGAGCTGCAGCGCAACGCCGCGCAGTAAGGGGGTTGTCATGAAGAAAAGGTTCGCTGCGGCGAACCTTTATTCGTTTTAATCCTGGCGCAGCACCTGGTGACCGTGCTCCAGCAACGCGTCGGTCACTTTACGCATCATGCGGCTCTCCGGCGCGAAGCGGTGCCAGTACAGCATGCGGCGCTGGTACAGCCCCGGCGTCAAATCGATCAGTTCGCCGGATGCCAGCTCCTTTTCGATCTGCAGATGTGGGATCATACAGCAGGTGGTGCCCTGACGTGCCAGCTGCACGAAGGCTTCCGATGAGTTCACGATATGGCAGGGCACGCTGCCCGGCGACAGATCGAAGTTCTGCTGCAGGAATGCCTGGTGCATGTCGTCGAGATGATCGAAGGCCACCGCCGGCGCTTTCAACAGCGCGGAGCGGGTGACGCCGTTCGGGAAATAGCGCTCGGCGAAGCCGCTGGAGGCCACGAACAGGTAGTCCAGCGCCCCCAGACGATCCACCAGGCAGCTCGGCAGCGGCTGCGGCTGAATACTCACCGCGCCCACCACCTCACCGCGGCGCAGCCGCTCCTGGGTGCGGGTTTCATCTTCCACCTGCAGATTCAGACGAATGGGGGAGTCCGCCAGCACCGGCTTCAGCGCCGGCAGCAGCCAGGTCGCCAGACTGTCGGCGTTGACCGCCAGCGACAGCAGCAGCGGCGTATCGACGCCGGTGTCGTTGCCCAGCCACTCTTCTTCCAGCAGCTCCACCTGATGCAGCAGCGCCAGCAGCTTTTGCCCCTGTTCGGTCGGGCGCGGCGGCACGGTGCGGACCAGCAGCGGTTGGCCGAACAGGTTTTCCAGCTGTTTGATGCGTTGGGATACCGCCGATTGCGTGATGCAGAGTTTTTGCGCGGCGCGCTCGAAGCCGCGCTCACGGATCACCGCGTCCAGCGCTTGCAGCGTACGATAGTCTGGGCGTTTCATCGGAAAGATATCCCTTAAATTAGAATGATACCGGCACTATGCCACATTTTGCGTGCGGCGCAGGTGGAAAAATCACGCCCCCAGCTCGCCGCCAAGCGGGTAAAAATGCGGGCTGCGGTAAATAAGTGTGATCCTGCCGGCGTGAAAAACAGCGTTTTACCCTATAATACGCACACGTTTTCGTACAGAGGCAAGGGACATATTATGACGCAGGATGAACTGAAAAAAGCGGTGGGCTGGGCGGCGCTGGAATACGTGACGCCGGGCACCATCGTCGGGGTGGGCACCGGCTCTACCGCCGCCCACTTTATTGACGCGCTGGGCTCCATCAAGCACCAGATTGAAGGCGCGGTGTCCAGCTCAGACGCCTCCACCGCCAAGCTGAAAAGCCTCGGCATCCATGTGTTCGACAGCAACGAAGTGGACTCGCTCGATATCTACGTGGACGGCGCGGACGAAATCAACGGCCACATGCAGATGATCAAAGGCGGCGGCGCGGCGCTGACGCGCGAGAAGATCATCGCCGCCATCGCCAAGAAATTCATCTGCATCGTCGACGCCAGCAAGCAGGTGGACGTGCTGGGCAAATTCCCGCTGCCGGTGGAAGTGATCCCGATGGCCCGCTCCTATGTGGCGCGCGAGCTGGTGAAACTGGGCGGCCTGCCGGAGTATCGCCAGAACGTAGTGACCGACAACGGCAACGTGATCCTCGATGTGCATAACCTGAGCATCACCGACGCTATCGCGCTGGAGAACAAGATCAACGGCATCGCCGGCGTGGTGACCGTGGGGCTGTTCGCCAACCGCGGCGCGGACGTGGCGCTGGTCGGCACCCCGGAAGGCGTGAAAGTGGTCAAATAAGCCTCTGCGGCCTGTGGCCCGGCAGTGCCGGGCCGCATATTTCTTCGGTTAAAACATCTTTTCTGAAAAGCGGCAAATTTGGTGACTTATGTCACATTGTGAAAACTGACTCCCCAAAGCTTCTGCCGAAAACTTTCCCTATGGCATTTTCTGCCGTAAACCGCCATCAACGCTGCGCCTTGTCCTGCCGGGCAGGCAATCGTTTGTATTGCCGCCTGCGTTATTTTTGTTATGTTGGATGGGAGCTGTGTCGTCACAGCCGCTTCTGAAGTCTGAACATAGGGTCGGGTAAATGGCAAAAGTATCATTGGAGAAAGACAGGATTAAATTCCTGTTGGTGGAAGGGGTTCATCAGAGCACGGTCGATAATTTGCGTGCCGCCGGTTATACCAACATCGAATACCACAAGGGTGCGTTAGACACCGAATCGCTGAAGGCCTCCATCCGCGATGCGCACTTCGTCGGCATCCGATCGCGCACGCATCTGACCGAAGAGGTGTTCGCCGCCGCAGAAAAACTGGTGGCGGTGGGCTGCTTCTGCATCGGCACCAACCAGGTTGACCTGAAAGCGGCGACCAAACGCGGCATTCCGGTCTTCAACGCCCCGTTCTCCAATACCCGATCCGTGGCCGAAATGGTGCTGGGCGAGCTGCTGTTGATGCTGCGCGGCATTCCGGCCGCCAACGCCAAGGCGCACCGCGGCGTGTGGCACAAACTGGCCGTGGGCTCCTATGAAGCGCGCGGCAAAAAACTGGGCATCATCGGCTACGGCCATATCGGCACCCAGCTGGGCATTCTGGCCGAAGGGCTGGGCATGAAGGTGTTCTTCTACGATATCGAGAACAAGCTGCCGTTGGGCAACGCGCAACAGGTGCGTCATCTGTCCGATCTGCTCAATATGAGCGACGTGGTGACGCTGCACGTGCCGGAAACGCTGGCGACCAAGAATATGATGGGGGCGGAAGAGCTGGCGCTGATGAAACCGGGCGCTATTCTGATCAACGCCTCGCGCGGCACCGTGGTGGATATCCCCGCGCTGTGCGACGCGCTGGCCAGCAATCACCTGGCGGGGGCGGCGATCGACGTCTTCCCGGAAGAACCGGCGACCAACAGCGATCCGTTCAACTCGCCGCTGTGTGAGTTCGATAACGTGCTGTTGACGCCGCACATCGGCGGTTCCACTCAGGAAGCGCAGGAAAACATCGGCGACGAAGTGGCCGGCAAGCTGGCGAAATATTCCGATAACGGTTCGACCCTGTCGGCGGTCAACTTCCCGGAAGTGTCGTTGCCGGCGCATGGCCCGAACGCCAGCCGTCTGCTGCACATCCACGAAAACCGTCCGGGCGTGCTGACGCAGATTAACCAGATCTTCGCCGAAGAGGGGGTTAACATCGCCGCGCAGTATCTGCAAACCGGGCCGGAAATCGGCTATGTGGTGATCGACATCGAAGCGGAAACCGCGCGCGCCGACGCCGCGCTGCAGCGCATGAAGGCCATCGACGGCACCATTCGCGCCCGTCTGCTGTTCTGATTCGGCGGCTCGCCGCAACGAAAAAGGCCGGAGCGATCCGGCCTTTTGCTATTTGGGCTCCCGCCACGCCCAGCTGCAGAGCGGGGTGAGGATTTCCGGCAGCGGGATATCCCAGTGTTCGGTCGGCAGGTGCTCCACCTGCTGGCAATCATGGGCCAGGCCGATGGGATAGGGGCCGCCGCTGCGCCAGTTTTGCAGGGTGCGATCGTAAAAGCCGCCGCCCATGCCCAGACGCTGTCCGGTATGATCGAATGCCACCAGCGGCGTCAGCACCACCTCCAGTTCACCCAGCGGCAACACATGGCGCACATCGAGACGCGGCTCGAGAATATTGAAGCGATTGCGCACCAGCGGCGTTTCCGGCGCATAGCGTAGGAACAACAGGTGTCCCGGGCTGAACGGATGCAGCACCGGCAGGTAAACCCGTTTGCCGAGCGTCCACAGACGCTCGATCAGCGGCCCGGTATCGAGTTCGCCGTCAAACGACAGAAAGACCGCGATGTTGTGCGCCGCTTGAATGCGCGTGTGTGCGATGAGGCGTTCGGTTATCTTTTCTGCGGCAAAGCGTTGCTGCTCGGGCGTAAGCTCGCGCCGACGTTGGCGAATGAGTTGACGAATGGCTTGGCGCTGCTGCGCGAATTGGGATTGAAAAGACATCGTATCAGGCTTGCTCAGTGTGGCGTTCAGCACACAAAACCGCTGAGAAGGGGAATCTCCGAGATGCCGTCGCAGGCTGTAACCCTTGAACCCATGGTTCAAGGTGAACGTGCCGTCGCAATCTTAAGGCTTCTCGGCGCACCGAGCGTGCTCACCGATCGCGGAGCAACACATTCTGTTTGTACTAAATATCGGCTCAGGGGACTGGCCCGCTGGCGAACATCTCAGAGAAATTTTGTACTCGTTGCCGAAAACTTGGCTTTCAACAACTTAAGTTATTCGAATTGTGCATCCTGACGTTCAGAGATGCGACCTTGTTCAAGCAGCGCTTGTTCAATGGTCTGCTGCAGCATCCGTATGCGTTGTTCCATATTGGACGCATAGTCACGGGTTTTCAACCGTTCTTGAGCAAGTTCGTGACAGACGTTCAATGCCGCGATGAAAACCAGTTGCTCAGTATTGGAGACTCTAGTGCGAACTTTAAGATCTTGCAACCGTTGGTTAAGATCGTCCGCCGCCATATTCAACGCATCTTGTTGTTCTGGCGGGCAATTGACTCTTAACGAGCGGCCAAAAATTTGAATATCTACCGGTTGTGCAGACATGCCACCTTCCTGCCTAAATTTCGCGCCAGCCTTGTCCGCCCGGGCCGGGCCGTCAAAGCGGGCGCCACTATATATACCTCGGTACCAAGATACAACCCCTTTTTCAGTACCTGGTTGTAATCTACTGTGGCGGACATTGCCAGTCAAAAAAGGGTTTCAAAATGCGTATTTACCGCACTTTCGTCACCCGCCGGCGCAGTGTGAAACCTGCCACATCGCGATTATAACTAGCCACTGAGGTGTCGCGCTTATCTGGTATAGCGACGGACCTTGGTGGTAGCATAACACGAACTTATCCTGCCAACGATGACGAATGCGCATGTCTATACAGAATACATTTCCAAGTTACCAATCTTTGACCGTGGCCCTCAACCAGCAGTCGGTGGCGCTGACCGCGGCAGAAATGCACGGCCTGATCAGCGGCCTGCTGTGCGGCGGCAGCCGTGACGCCGGCTGGCAGGCGCTGGTGCACGATCTGACCAACGAAGGCGTCGCCTTCCCGCAGGCGCTCAGCCAACCGTTGCAGCAGCTGTATGAAGCGACGCGTGACACGCTGGAAGATGACGAATTCCTGTTCCAACTGATGCTGCCTGAAGGGGAGATCGTCAGCGTGTTCGATCGCGCCGACGCGCTGGCCGGTTGGGTCAACCACTTCCTGCTCGGGCTGGGCATGATGCAGCCGAAGCTGGCTCAGGTGAAAGACGAAGTCGGTGAAGCGATCGATGATCTGCGCAATATCGCGCAGCTGGGCTACGACGAAGACGAAGATCAGGAAGAATTGGAACAGTCGTTGGAAGAAGTGGCGGAGTATGTGCGGGTCGCCGCCATCATGTGCCACGGCGAATTCACCCGTCACAAACCGACGGCGCCGGAAAATATCAAACCGACGCTGCACTAAACGTTCTATCGCCTCTCCGCCGGCGGTGCGGATGGCATGATTTCAGGAGAAGGTAATGACTCAGCAGGAATTCAACAACCGCCGCCAGGCGCTGTTGGCGAAAATGGCGCCGGCCAGTGCGGCGGTTATTTTCTCTGCGCCGGAAACGACGCGCAGTGCAGATTCAGACTATCCCTACCGGCAGAACAGCGATTTTTGGTACCTGACCGGCTTCAATGAGCCGGAAGCGGTGCTGGTGCTGATTAAAAGCGATGAAACGCACAACCACAGCGTGTTGTTCAACCGGGTGCGCGATTTGACGGCGGAAATCTGGTTTGGCCGCCGCCTGGGGCAAGACGCCGCACCGGCAAAGCTGGGCGTGGATCGCGCGCTGCCGTTCGATGAAATCAATGACCAACTGCACCTGCTGCTCAACGGTCTGGACGTGGTCTACCACGCGCAGGGCGAATACGCCTATGCCGATCAGATCCTGTTCAGCGCGCTGGACAAGCTGCGCAAGGGGTTCCGCCAGAACCTGCAGGCGCCGGCCACCGTTACCGACTGGCGGCCGTGGCTGCACGACATGCGGCTGTTCAAGTCGCCGGAAGAGCTGGCGGTGATGCGCCGCGCCGGTGAGATCAGCGCGCTGGCGCACACCCGCGCGATGGAAAAATGCCGTCCGGACATGTTCGAATACCAGCTGGAAGCGGAAATTCATCATGAGTTCACCCGCCTCGGCGCCCGTTACCCGTCTTACAACACCATCGTCGGCAGCGGCGAAAACGGCTGTATCCTGCACTACACCGAGAACGAGAGCCAGATGCGCGACGGCGATCTGGTGTTGATCGACGCGGGCTGCGAGTACCAGGGATACGCCGGCGACATCACCCGCACCTTCCCGGTCAACGGCAAGTTCAGCCGGCCGCAGCGCGCGGTGTACGACATTGTGCTGGCGTCGCTGCAGCGCGCTTTGGAACTGTTCAAACCCGGCACCAGCATTCGCGAAGTCAATGACGAAGTGGTGCGCATCATGGTGGTCGGGCTGGTGGAGCTGGGCGTATTGAAAGGTGAAGTCGACCTGCTGATCGCCGAGCAGGCGCACCGTCAGTTCTTCATGCACGGGCTGAGCCACTGGCTGGGTCTCGACGTGCACGACGTTGGCCACTACGGCACGCCGAGCCGCGATCGGCTGCTGGAGCCGGGCATGGTACTGACCGTGGAGCCGGGGCTGTACATCGCGCCGGATGCGGACGTGCCGGCGGAGTACCGCGGCATCGGCATCCGCATCGAGGACGATATCGTGATCACCGCCGACGGCAATGAAAACCTGACCGCCACCGTGGTGAAAGACGCCGATGCCATCGAGGCTTTGATGGCGGCGGCAAGGTCGTAGCATGAGCGTTATTATCGTTGGCGGCGGTATGGCGGGCGCGACGTTGGCGCTGGCCATTTCGTCGCTCACTCAGGGAAGAATGGCGGTGGATCTGGTCGAGGCGACCCGGCCGGACGACCGCAGCCATCCGGGCTTTGACGCCCGCGCCATCGCACTGGCGCAGGGCACCTGCCAACAGCTGGCGCGCATCGGCGTTTGGCCGGCGCTGCGCGATTGCGCTACGCCGATCACTCAGGTGCACGTCAGCGATCGCGGGCACGCCGGGTTTGTGAATCTGCAGGCGCAAGATTATCAGGTCGATGCGCTCGGCCAGGTGATCGAACTGCACGACGCCGGGCAGCGGTTGTTCGCGCTGCTGGCCAAGGCCCCCGGCGTTACGCTGCACTGCCCGGCGCGGGTGGTGGACGTGATTCGCACCGCAGAGCGGGCGGAAGTGCTGCTGGACAACGGCCAGCGTCTGCGCGGGCAATTGCTGGTGGCGGCCGACGGCTCGCGCTCTGCGCTGGCGCAAGCCTGCAATATGCAGTGGCGGCAGGAGGACTATCCGCAGTTCGCCACCATTGCCAACGTCACCACGGCGGAAGATCCGCAGGGGCGCGCCTTTGAGCGCTTTACTCGCTATGGGCCGCTGGCGCTGTTGCCGATGTCGCAGGGGCGCAGTTCACTGGTATGGTGCCATGCGCGCGAAGATCGCGCCCAGGTGGATGCCTGGGACGACGAGCGGTTTATCGCCGAGCTGCAACAGGCCTTCGGCTGGCGGCTGGGGCGTATCCTCAAAGCCGGTAAACGGCACAGTTACCCACTCGGTCTGCTGACCGCCGATCGCCATGTCAGCCACCGGCTGGCGCTGGTGGGCAACGCGGCGCAAACGCTGCATCCTATCGCGGGGCAGGGGTTCAACCTTGGCCTGCGCGACGTGATGTCGCTGGCGGAAACGCTGGCGGAAGCGGCAGACAGCGGCGAAGACGCCGGCGGTTACGCACTGCTGAGCAGTTATCAGCAGCGGCGGCAAAACGATCAGCGGGCGACGATCGGCGTGACCGATGGGTTGATTCATCTGTTCGCCAACCGTTATGGCCCGCTGGTGATTGGCCGCAATCTGGGGCTGATGGCGATGGAACGTTTGCCGGCGATACGCGATGCCTTCGCCAAGCGTACGCTGGGCTGGGTGGAACGTTAGAGACATGGTCGGGCGCTTTAACGCGCCCAAAGCGCGGCGCGGCAAGGCGTCGCGCGTTATTTAAGGAAATCGAGCAGCATGCAATCATTTGACGTGATTATCGCCGGTGGCGGTATGGTGGGGCTGGCGTTGGCCTGCGGCCTGCAGGGCAGCGGACTGCGCGTGGCGGTGCTGGAGCAGCGCCAGCCGGAGATGGCGCCGCCGTCGGAACAGCCGGCCCTGCGCGTCTCCGCCATCAATGCCGCCAGCGAGCGGTTGCTGCAGTACATCGGCGTGTGGGACGACATTCTCCAGCTGCGCGCCAGCGCCTATAACGCGATGGAAGTGTGGGATCGCGACAGCTTCGGCAAAATCGCCTTCCGCGGCGACGAGTGCGGCTTCAGCCATCTCGGCCACATCATCGAAAATTCGGTGATCCAGCAGGCGCTGTGGAAACGCGCCGAAAGCCTGTCGGACATCACGCTGATTACCCCGGCCGCGCTCAAGCAGGTGGCATGGGGCGAGAACGACGCCTTCGTCACGCTGGAGGACGGCCGCATGCTGACCGCCCGGTTGGTGATTGGCGCCGACGGCGCCCAGTCGTGGCTGCGCCAGCATGCCGATATCCCGCTCACCTTCTGGGATTACCGCCACCACGCGCTGGTGGCCACCGTTCGCACCGAAGAACCGCATCAGGCGACGGCGCGGCAAATTTTCCACGGCGACGGCATTCTGGCGTTCCTGCCGTTCAGCGATCCGCATTTGAGTTCTATAGTCTGGTCGGTGACGCCGGAAGAAGCCGAAAGGCTCAAACGGCTGGAACCGGCGCAGTTCAACCGCGAACTGGCGATGACCTTCGACATGCGCCTGGGGGCTTGCAGCCTGGAAAGCGAACGACTGGCGTTCCCGTTGACCGGCCGCTATGCGCGCAGCTTCGCAGCGCACCGCCTGGCGCTGGTGGGCGATGCGGCGCATACCGTGCATCCGTTGGCCGGCCAGGGCGTTAACCTGGGCTTCATGGACGCCGCCGAGCTGATTTCCGAACTGCGCCGCCTGCAGCGGCAGGGCAAGGATATCGGCCAGCACCTCTATCTGCGCCGTTATGAGCGCCGCCGCAAACATGGCGCGGCGGTAATGCTGGCCAGCATGCAGGGTTTCCGCGAACTGTTCGACGGCAATCACCCGGCCAAAAAGCTGCTGCGCGACGTGGGCCTGCGGCTGGCAGACAGCCTGCCGGGCGTCAAACCGAAGCTGGTGCGTCAGGCGATGGGCCTGAACGATCTGCCCGAGTGGCTTGCCTGATCCCTTCCTTCTGCGGGCCCGCACCGGGCTCGCGCTTCCCGCCTTATTCCATCGCTTTTCCTTATATAACCCTTCATTTGAAATAATCTAATTTCAGCCGCTTTTTATCATTACTTTTTCTAATTCCATGTTCGGTTATCAAAAGTCCGGATCCCATGTGAGGCCATAGGTTTGTTATATAAGTTCGGCGTTTTGCCGCTTTAATTGTTAATTTTGTGCCTTAAGGCGCATTTTTCCAGTGAAAAACTCTGCACACTAGCCCGGCGTTTTACCGCCCCGGAACGGCGATGAGCCTATTTTAACTTATGGTTAATGTGGTCGTTCGGTGATAAGTTCGAGGGAAAGGTATCGTTTGCGTCACGGCGGTTGCACGCAGTTTCCGCCCGTCCCGGCGCAGCATTTGTGTTGAGCAGTCAGTGCGCCATGGCGATCGGGCCGCGAGCCAGGCTCCGCCGCATTGCGTGGCAGCACCCTAACTTCTAGCGACGAGTGGAAAGAGGGAAAAGATGGCAAAGCAAACCCCACTGTACGACCAGCATGTGGCGTGCGGTGCGCGCATGGTAGACTTTCACGGCTGGATGATGCCGCTGCACTACGGCTCGCAGCTCGATGAGCACCACGCGGTGCGTCAGGATGCCGGCATGTTCGACGTGTCTCACATGACCATTGTGGATCTGCACGGCGCCCGCACCCGCGAGTTCCTGCGCTACCTGCTGGCGAACGACGTCGCCAAACTGACCCAACCCGGCAAAGCGCTGTACACCGGCATGCTGAATGCCTCCGGCGGCGTGATCGACGACCTGATCGTTTATTTCCTCACTGAAGACTATTTCCGCCTGGTGGTGAACTCCGCCACCCGCGACAAAGACCTGGCCTGGATCGAAGAGCACGCCGCGCCGTATGGCGTCGCGCTGACGGTGCGCGACGATCTGGCGCTGATCGCGGTGCAGGGCCCGCAGGCCAAAGAGCGCGCCGGCACCCTGTTCACCCCGGAGCAAAAAAGCGCGGTCGAAGGCATGAAGCCATTCTTCGGCGTGCAGGCCGGCGAGCTGTTCATCGCCACCACCGGTTACACCGGCGAGGCCGGCTATGAGATCGCGCTGCCGAAAGAGCAGGCGGCGGATTTCTGGCAAAAATTGCTGGCCGCGGGCGTCAAGCCGGCCGGTCTGGGCGCGCGCGACACCCTGCGCCTGGAAGCGGGCATGAACCTCTACGGGCAAGAGATGGATGAAGGCGTTTCGCCGCTGGCCGCCAACATGGGCTGGACCATCGCCTGGCAGCCGGAAGATCGCCGTTTCATCGGCCGCGAAGCGCTGGAACAACAGCGCGAGCAGGGCACCGAGCAACTGGTCGGCTTGATCATGACGGAAAAAGGCGTATTACGTAATGAGCTGCCGGTGCGTTTCACCGACGCGGCGGGGCAAACCCACGAAGGCGTGATCACCAGCGGCTCGTTCTCTCCGACGCTGGGCTTCAGCATCGCGCTGGCGCGCGTGCCGGCAGGCATCGGCGAGCAGGCTATCGTGCAGATCCGCAACCGTGAAATGCCGGTCAAAGTGACCAAGCCCGGTTTCGTTCGCGCCGGCAAGCCGCTGACAAATTGATTTTTTATTGATTGATTCTTTTATTTCTTCGAAGGAGTAACCGGCGATGAGCAATGTGCCAACAGAATTGAAATACGCATCCTCCCACGAGTGGGTTCGTGCAGAAGGTAACGGCGTTTACACCGTAGGCATCACCGAACATGCGCAGGAACTGCTGGGCGATATGGTGTTTGTCGATCTGCCGGAAGTGGGCCGCAGCGTCGCCGCCGGTGAAGATTGCGCCGTGGCGGAATCCGTCAAGGCGGCATCGGACATTTACGCGCCAATCAGCGGCGAAATCGTGGCGGTGAACGGCGAGCTGGAAAGCTCTCCGGAACTGGTGAACAGCGAACCTTACGGTGACGGCTTCCTGTTCCAGATTAAAGCCTCCGACGAAGGCGAGCTGGCGAACCTGCTGGACGCCGCGGCTTATCAGGCCTCGATCGACGAGTAATCGTGACCACGCCCCAGGCCTTTCGGCCGGGGCGTTTTAGTTACCGTTCAAGCTATATCCCGTATCACGCAAGCATTCAGGAATTTGTAGCAATGACTCAGACACTCAGCCAACTCGAACACAGCGAAGCGTTCATTGAACGCCACATCGGCTCTTCTGCGGAACAACGCCAGGAGTTGCTGGCAGCGGTGGGCGCTCGCTCGCTCAGCGCGCTGATCCAACAGATTGTGCCGGCGGACATTCAGCTGCCGGGGCCGCCGCCGGTCGGCGACGCGGCGACCGAACATCAGGCGTTGGCTGAGCTGAAGGCGATCGCCTCGCAGAATCAGCGCTACAAATCCTATATCGGCATGGGCTACAGCGCCGTGCTGACGCCGCCGGTGATCCTGCGCAACATGCTGGAAAACCCGGGCTGGTACACCGCTTATACCCCCTATCAGCCGGAAGTGTCGCAGGGCCGTCTGGAAGCGCTGCTGAACTTCCAGACCGTGACCCTCGATCTGACCGGTCTGGATCTGGCCTCCGCTTCGCTGCTGGATGAAGCGACCGCCGCCGCCGAGGCGATGGCGTTGGCCAAACGCGCCAGCAAGCTGAAAGACGCCAACCGTTTCTTCGTGGCTGACGACGTGCATCCGCAAACGCTGGACGTGGTGCGCACCCGCGCCGAAACCTTCGGCTTCGACGTCATCGTCGATAAAGCGGAAAAAGTGCTGGAGCTGGACGGCGTGTTCGGCGTGCTGCTGCAGCAGGTGGGCACTACCGGTGAACTGCACGACTACAGCGCGCTGCTGGCCGAACTGAAATCGCGCAAAATCATCACCAGCGTGGCCGCCGACATCATGGCCCTGGTGCTGCTGACCGCGCCGGGCAAGCAGGGCGCCGACGTGGTGTTCGGCTCCGCGCAGCGCTTCGGCGTGCCGATGGGCTACGGCGGCCCGCACGCCGCCTTCTTCGCCTGCCGCGACGAGTTCAAGCGTTCGATGCCGGGCCGCATTATCGGCGTTTCCCGCGATGCCGCCGGCAACACCGCGCTGCGCATGGCGATGCAGACTCGCGAGCAACATATCCGCCGCGAGAAAGCCAACTCGAATATCTGTACCTCGCAGGTGCTGCTGGCCAACATCGCCAGCCTGTACGCGGTGTATCACGGCCCGCAAGGCCTGCAGCGCATCGCCGGGCGCATCCATCGCCTGACCGACATTCTGGCCGCCGGGCTGCAGAAGGCCGGCCTGACGCTGCGTCACCACACCTGGTTCGACACCCTGACCGTCGAAGTGAAGGACAAGGCCGCCGTGCTGGAGCGCGCGCTGAGCTTCGGCATCAACCTGCGTACCGACATTCACGGCGCCGTCGGCATCACGCTGGATGAAGCCACCTCGCGTGAAGACGTGCAAACGCTGTTCGCACTGCTGGCCGGCGACAATCACGGTCTGGACATCGACGCGTTGGACGCGGCGGTGAGCAAAAACAGCCAATCGATCCCGGCCGCCATGCTGCGCCAGGATCCGATCCTGACCCACCCGGTATTCAACCGCTATCACAGCGAAACCGAGATGATGCGTTACATGCATCGCTTGGAGCGCAAGGATCTGGCGCTGAACCAGGCGATGATCCCGCTGGGTTCCTGCACCATGAAATTGAACGCCGCGGCGGAAATGATCCCGATCACCTGGCCTGAATTCTCAGAGTTACATCCGTTCTGCCCGCCAGAGCAGGCGGCCGGTTACCAGCAGATGATCGGCCAACTGTCCCAGTGGCTGGTGCAGCTGACCGGCTATGACGCGGTGTGCATGCAGCCGAACTCCGGCGCGCAGGGCGAATACGCCGGCCTGCTGGCGATCCGCCGCTACCACGAAAGCCGCAACGAAGCGGGCCGCCACGTCTGTCTGATCCCGAGCTCGGCACACGGCACCAACCCGGCCTCCGCCCAGATGGCGGGTATGAGCGTGGTGGTGGTGGCCTGCGACAAGAACGGCAACATCGATCTGCATGATCTGTGCGTCAAGGCGGAGCAGGCAGGCGAAGAACTCTCTTGCATCATGGTGACCTACCCGTCGACCCACGGCGTGTATGAAGAAACCATCCGTGAAGTGTGCCAGATCGTGCATCAGTTCGGCGGTCAGGTGTATCTGGACGGCGCCAACATGAACGCCCAGGTGGGCATCACCACGCCAGGCTACATCGGCGCGGATGTTTCGCATCTCAACCTGCATAAGACCTTCTGTATCCCGCACGGCGGCGGCGGCCCGGGCATGGGTCCGATCGGCGTGAAAGCACACCTGGCGCCGTTCGTGCCGGGCCACAGCGTGGTGCAGATCGACGGCGTGACCACCCAGCAGGGCGCGGTCTCCGCGGCGCCGTTCGGCAGCGCCTCCATCTTGCCTATCAGCTGGATGTACATCCGCATGATGGGCGCGGAGGGCCTGAAGCAGGCCAGCCAGATGGCGATCCTGAACGCCAACTACATCGCCACCCGTTTGAAAGACGCGTACCCGATTCTGTATACCGGCCGCGATCACCGCGTGGCGCACGAATGTATCCTCGATATTCGTCCGCTGAAGGAAGAGACCGGCATCAGCGAAATGGACATCGCCAAGCGCCTGATCGACTTCGGTTTCCATGCCCCGACCATGTCGTTCCCGGTGGCGGGCACGCTGATGGTCGAGCCGACCGAATCGGAAAGCAAGGTGGAGCTGGATCGCTTTATCGATGCGATGCTGGCGATCCGCAGCGAAATCGACCGCGTCGCCAAGGGCGAATGGCCGCTGGAAGACAACCCGCTGGTGAATGCGCCGCACGTGCAGGCGGAGCTGGTCAACGACTGGCAGCATCCGTACAGCCGCGAACTGGCGGTGTTCCCGGTGGCCGGCGTACGCGAGAACAAGTACTGGCCGAGCGTTAAGCGTCTGGACGACGTGTACGGTGACCGTAACCTGTTCTGCTCTTGCGTGCCGATGAGCGATTACGAATAACACGTTCGGCAAAGTTTGTGTTCGGGGGACACCGCATCATGCGGTGTCCCTTTTTATTTTATAGCGGCCTATTCTTTCCTTTACGTTCCCACGATTTGAGGAGTCACCATGCAAGCGGCAATCGTAACAGCGCTGGGGCAACCCCCGGTTTTCGGCACCTTTGAGGAGCCTCAGGCGCAGGCGAATGAAGTGCCGATCGACGTTCTGGCGGCCGGCATCAAACAGCTGGATCGCGCCACCGTCGCCGGGACCCACTATTCCAGCCCGAAGCAATTGCCGATCGTGCCCGGCACCGATGGCGTGGGCCGTACGGCGGACGGGCAACGGGTGTACTTCGCCTCTTTCCGTCGCCCTTACGGCGCGATGGCAGAGCGCAGCGTCGCGTCCTGGACGGTGCCGGTGCCGGCGACGGTGGACGACGCCACGGCGGCCGCGCTGATCAATCCGGCCTTCGCCGCCTGGCTGCCGCTGCGCTGGCGGGCGGATCTGCAGCCCGGTGAAACGGTGCTGATCATCGGCGCCACCGGCACCTCGGGCAAGCTGGCGGTCGCGGCGGCGCGTCAGGCGGGGGCCGGACGCATTGTTGCCGCCGGCCGTCGACTGAGTGTGTTGGAGGCATTGGGTGTAGACGCCACGGTGGATCTGAGCCTGCAGGGCGAGGCGCTGACGCAGGCCTTCGCGGCGGCGGCGGGGCCGGGCGGTTATCAGGTGATCGTCGATTACATCTGGGGCCCGGCGACTGAAGCGCTGCTGGCGACGCTCAATAATCACGATCTCTCGTCTTACGCCGGCGGACGCGGCATTCGCTTGGTCAATGTCGGTTCGATGGCCGCGCCGGACATCCGGCTGCCGGCGGCGGTGTTGCGCAGCAATCAGCTGCAGATCCTCGGCAGCGGTACCGGCAACTTCCCGCCGATCCCGGAGATGCAGCGCTACGCGACCGAGATTTTGGCGCTGGCGGCGACCGGATCGCTCACTATCGAGACGCAGGAGCACGCGTTGGCGGAGATCGCCGAGGTGTGGGATCTGAACAAGAAAAGCGACGTGCGTTCGGTGATGCGCATCGCCCGTTAACCCCGGCCGCTAGCGGCAAGGGCAGACCAGGTGAATGTCTTCCGGCTCACGGGCGAACAATTCGGTATCCGGCTGTTCGATGAGCCGACAGCCCTGCGCCAGATAGAAGTCTACGGTGCTTTTATTGGGGATGGAGGAGACATACAGCCCGGCGGCGCCGTCTTGCGCCGCCTGATGCAGGCAGAGCTGGAACAGCTGCCTGCCTAACCCCTGGCCGCGTTTGTGCGCGCTGACGTAAAAGAACAGCAGCTGGCGCAGATCCCGCTGTGGGCCGCGCGGCTCGGTGTCCAGCGCCGCCGCCGCCACGATCTCCTCGCCTTCGAACAGCGCGAAGAACGCGCCGCCGCGATCGAAGCACGCTGCGTGGATTGGCGTATAGGTTTCCCGATCGTGCGGATCCCAGCCGCGCACGTCGTAGTACTCCGCATAGGATTGCAACTTGCCGTCCTGCAGGCGATACAGAGTGTCGATAATTTCGCTGCGGTCGATATCCCATAGCCGGTCGAGTTGCTGCCGTTGCAGCAGAACAGGGGCAATCATGGTCGTGGTTCACTCTCAGTCTGTGGCCGATAACTTTCCGGCAAATCGATGATGAAGCCGATGCCGCGATCGTCAAGGCCTTCGGTGACGCGCAGCTGCGCGCCGATTTTGTCGGCCAGGTTTCGGGCGATGGCCAATCCGAGCCCGCTGCCGGTTTGCTGCGTGCCGGGCACGCGGTAAAAGCGTTCAAACAGGCGGGAATGGTGTTCTTCGCTCACCCCCGGGCCGTTATCGCGCAACGTAATATAGCAGCCGAGCGGCGCCAGCGAGCGAATATTGGCCTCGATGCGGCTGCCGGGCGGCGCGTACTTGAGCGCGTTATCCAGCAGGTTGGTGAAGATGGCGATCAGCGCATGGCGGTCGGTACTCACCACCACATCCTCGCTGCCGTCGAGCGACAGTTCGACATCTTTCTCCAGCGCATAGGGGACGTGCTGTGCGATGCATTTGCCGATCTCCGCATAGATGTCCACCGCCTCAATCGTCAGCGGAAAATCTTCCGCCTCCAGCTTGGCCAGGTTGATCAGCTGGCGTGACAGCGACGCCGCGCGATCCAGCCCTTGCTGCATGTCGCCGATGATTTCCCGGCGCTCCTGCTGCTCGCTGACCTGGGTCAGCAGATGCAGCTGCGCCAGCACGGCGGCGATCGGCGTGCGCAGCTCGTGCGCGGCGTCGGCCATAAAGCGTTTCTCGCGCTGATTGGCCGCGTCGATGCGCGCCATCAGTTTGTTGACCTCCATCACCACCGGCCGGATTTCCTGATACTGCTCGCTGACGTTGAGCGGCGACAGGTTGCCCGGCTGACGATCGGAAATGGTGCGGGCGATCTGGCGCAGTGGCCGCAGGCTGAAGTAGGCGGTAAACAGCAAGGTAATGATGATCGCCGCCAGAATGCCAAGCAGCGGTACGGCGGTGCTTTCCGCCGGATTGCCGAATATCGTGGTGCGATCGTTGAAAGACTCGCCGACGATCACCCGGTACTGGCGCTTTTCGCTCCAGCTGCCGGCAAGGTGCCAGTTGGCGCCGGCGTAATTGACGGAGCCGGACAGCACCGAAGGCGGCAGGCGCAGCGGTTCTTCCTGCGTTTGTGAGCAGTAAAGCACCCGGTTATCCCGATCGTAAACCACGAACAGCGGATGATAGTCGAATTGATCCTGCATGCCATTATTGATGGAATCAATGTACATGCTTTCGATGGTTTTGATGATGCCGCGGTAATCGATATTATCGGTGCCGGTTTCATCGAGAATATTGGCGATGCCTGCGGCGACGATGCGTTGCTGGTTATCGAAATATTTCTCCATGTCGGGGTAATACCAGTACTTCACCCAGGCGACGAGGATCCCCCACAATAATAAAATGGCCAGGACCTGGAAAATAATGGTGCGCATAAAGAAGGATTTGAAACCGATCATCCCGCTACTCTTTCTTCAGCAAATAGCCAATGCCGCGTACGGTAATGATTCTTTCTTTACCAATCTTGCGGCGTAAATTATGCATGTGTACTTCCAGCGAGTTGCTTTCCACGCTATCGCCGTGGCCGAACAGCCGCTGTTCCAACACCGCTTTGCGCACCACGGTGCCGGCGCAGCGCATCAGTTCGTGCAGCAGGTGATACTCTTTTTTCGACAGCATCAGCAGTTCGTTATCCAGCATGACCTGATGGTTGACCGGATCGAGATACAGCGCGCCGAGGCTCCAGGTTTGAGACGCGAAGCCCGCCATGCGCCGGTTGACCGCTTTGACGCGCGAGATGAGTTCGGGCAGCGCGAAAGGTTTGGCCAGAAAGTCGTCCGCGCCGGAGTCGAGGCTGTTCACCAGGCTCTCGATGCGATCGCGGGCGGTCAGGATGATGATCGGGATATTCTGTCCGGCGGCGCGCCAGGCGATCAGCTTCTGCAAACCGTCGCCGTCCGGCAGCGTGAGATCCAACAGCATCAAATCGAACCCGCCGGGTGAAAGTTTATTTTCCGCGTCGGTGAGCAGGCGCACCCAGCACAAATTAAAGCCGGCCAGCTCCAATGCTCGGCACAGCGCCTTGCCTAATTGCAGGTCGTCTTCCACCAACAGTATGTTCACGTTATTTCCGCTGAGAGCCTTGAGTCGCGATTATCTAACTATAACGCTGGCGGGAAGACAACGAGGAAAACCGCTCTGCCTACGCGTTCTTAAGCAAACCTTAATCTGGCTTTAATCTCGCGTTAAGGGAGCGGGGGGGAATTTCAGTTATTTTGCTGCCATTCGAAATCATGGCTGAGGGAGCGAAACATGCAGACTGAAGGTTTCCCGAACGCGGGCGCCTCGCGGCGGCTGATGTATTCAGGCGTGGCGATGCTGCTCGTTCTGTTGATGCTGTCTTTTCGCGGTGATGCGCAGAGCCATAGCCACGGCGGCCATCATGCTTCCGCTTTGCAGCGGGTGCATCAGGCGGCGGCGACGGACGCTTACGGCTGCGCCAAGTCGCGCATTAAAAAGCAGCTGCGCCGCCTGGCTCAGCTTTGAAGCGTTTTTTAGGGTGCCGCTCTATACTCTGACGGGCAAACGGAAGGCCTGTGCGCAGGCCGTTGTTGACATCGCCAACCAGAGAAAAAATACGATGATGAAAGTGGCATTGGTGACCGGCGCAAGCCGGGGAATTGGCCGCGCGACCGCTTTGCTGCTGGCCCGGCAGGGCTATGCGGTGGGCGTGAATTACCTGCGCGACGAAAGTGCGGCGCGGCAGGTGGTGGCGGAGATTGAGGCGCAGGGCGGCAAGGCGCTGGCGCTGCAGGCCGACGTGGCCGATGAAGCGCAGGTGATGGCAATGTTCAGCGCGCTGGATGCCGGGCTGGGCACGCTCAGCGCGCTGGTCAACAACGCCGGCATTCTGTTCCGGCAGGCGAACATTGAACAGTTGACCGCCGAGCGCATCAATAAGGTGCTCGGCACCAACGTCACCGGGTATTTCTTGTGTTGCCGCGAGGCGGTGAAGCGCATGGCGCAGCGCCATGGCGGGCAGGGCGGCGCTATCGTCAATGTGTCCTCCGCCGCTTCCCGTTTAGGCGCGCCGGGGGAATATGTGGATTATGCCGCCTCGAAAGGCGCCGTCGATTCGTTGACCATCGGGCTATCGCTGGAGGTGGCGGCGCAGGGCATCCGCGTCAACGGCGTGCGGCCTGGGCTTATCTATACCGAGATACACGCCAGCGGTGGCGAACCCGGCCGGGTGGATCGCGTGAAGAGCAGTTTGCCGATGCAGCGCGGCGGCCAGCCGCAGGAAGTGGCGGAGGCGATCGCCTGGCTGCTGTCTGACGCCGCGTCTTACGTGACCGGCACCTTTATCGAGGCCGCAGGCGGGCGTTGAACGCATCCGGAGAATTTTGACATCCCTTCGGAGGTGATGTATTTTGATTAAATAACAACCAAAATGTAGTTACAAAAATGTATTTTTATTTTGAATGGAATCAGGATAAAAATCACAGTAACCAGCGCAAACACCGTGTCAGTTTTGAGATAGCGCAACGGGTTTTTCTGGATCCCAACCATTTGGCTGTGCTGGAAAGGATCGAGGATGGAGAAGAACGTTGGCAAACGATCGGTATGGTCGGATCCTGTTTGCTATTGCTGGTGGCACATACGACGATCGAAACGGATGTCGAAGGCGATACAGTAGAGATCGTGCGTATCATTTCAGCACGCAAGGCCGATGCCAAAGAGAGGGGAAGATATGAAGCGCAAAAATTCCGCCAAAAATCTGGCCCATAGCGTACTCCCGCCGTTGACGGAGGAGCAGAAAGCGCAAATTGCTTCACTGAGTGCGTTGCCGGACGAGGGCATCGATTATGCCGATGCGCCGGCGCTGGGGGAAGAAACGTGGCAGACTGCGGTTCAGGGGCGTTTTTATAAGCCGATGAAAGTATCAAAAACCATCCGAATCGATGCGGATGTGTTGGCTTGGCTTCAGCGACCAGGCAAAGGCTATCAGAAACGCCTGAACGCCGTGTTGCGTGAGGCGATGTTGAAAGAGCATGAGCACGAGGAATAATTTGTGTCAGGCGGCTAACGATCCGGTGAGATTCTCACCGGATTTTTTTGCTGTTTTTTCAGGTAATGCGTTATCAACGCCGGCTGTCTCCTTGCGGCGCTCGGTCAAAACCACACAAACGGTCATTAACGGTCATGCCGCGGAACGTGGAATTGTGACCGTTTACCGTTTCTCTCCTGTCTGTCTCAGGCGGTCGCGCATCATAACTGTCTGTTACTCCACACTTTCGTAATTATTCATTTCATTTCCTTCCCGATTTTTTTGACAACTATCACAGCGCGATCGTTGCCCGATCGCGGGGCGATGCGCTTTGCGTCTGCGCGCAAAACGCGGCGCGGCAAATCGATATCGTAATCATCGTCGTGGAGGAGAAAAGAAACATGCTGCCTGTAGAACGTCATCGCTTTATTACCGAAGTCTTGAGCCAGCGCGGCCGCGTGATGGTGCAGGAGGTGGCGCAGCTGTGTCACATCTCTATCGAGACGGCGCGGCGTGATCTGGCCCTGCTGGAACGGCGCGGCCTGCTGCTGCGCAGCCACGGCGGCGCGGTCTTCGTCGAGCCGCCGGCGGTGGAAAAAACCTATGTGCCCGCCGAGATAGATCAGGGGGAGTCCTTCCGCCAGCGCAGCAATGAGTCGCCGGATCAGAAGACGCGCATCGCCAAACGCGCGCTGGAGTTTATCGCGCCCGGGGATTGCCTGCTGCTGGACAGCAGCTCCACCAGCTGGTTTTTGGCGCGCCAGCTGCCGGATATCTCGCTGGTGGTGCTGACCAACTCGCTGCACATCATCCAGACGCTGGCCTGCAAGGCCAACGTGCGCACCATCGGGCTGGGGGGCGAGTATTCCGCCAAGTACGAGGATTTTATCGGCGTGCTGGCGGAGCAGATGCTGAAAGAGTTCGTGATTAACAAGCTGTTTTTCTCCTGCCACGGCATTTGCCAGGACGGCGGCATCCGCGAGAGCAATGAGCACCATGCGCGGCTGAAGCAACAGATGCTGCTGGCCTCGGAGCGCAAGTTCCTGCTGGTGGACAGCAACAAGTTCGGCCGCCGCTCGTTCGCCCGCATTTGCCATTACCGGGAAATAGATACGCTGATCACCGACAGGCTTGGCGATGACGAGTTTCGTCAGGAATTGGCCTGGAACAACGTCGATGTGATTGAAGTTTCACCCGCCGCGAAAAGGGCGGCGCGATAACAACAACGAAAACCTTTTATTACAGCCAACACTTGTGGAGAGAGAACAATGAAAAAATCCGTACTGGTCGGTCTGTTTGCCTCGCTGCTGCTGTCGGTCTCCGCGCAGGCGGCGGACAAGCTGAAAATGGGCGTGGTGGTGAAGATCGGCGGCATTCCCTGGTTCAACGCCATGGAGGCCGGCATCAAAAGCGAGAGCGCCAAACGCGGCATCGACGCCTGGATGGTCGGGCCGACGGCGGCGGATCCGGCGCTGCAGGTGCGCGCCATCGAGGATCTGATCGCGCAGAAGGTGGACATCATCGGCGTGGTGCCGAACGACGCCCGGGTGCTGGAGCCGGTGCTCAAGCGCGCGCAGGAGGCGGGCATCAAGGTGATCGTGCACGAGTCCCCCGGCCAGAAGTACGCCGACTGGGATTTTGAGCTGGTGGACGCCTCGCAGCACGGGGTCAACCACATGAAAGCGCTGGCCGCCTGCATGAAAGAGCAGGGCAAGTACGCGGTATACGTCGGCAGCCTGACGGTGCCGCTGCACATCACCTGGTCCGACTCGGCCATCAATTACCAGAAGCAGCACTACCCGAACATGCAGCTGGTGGGCGACAAGTTCGGCGTGGGGGAATCGCTGGATGACAGCGTGCGCACCACCAACGATCTGATGGCCAAATATCCCGATCTGAAAGGCGTGCTGGCGTTCGGTTCGCAGGGGCCGATCGGCGCCGGGCGCGCGGTGCTCAACCGCGGCAAAAGCAACGATATCTGCGTCATCGGGCCGTTCAGCCCAGGGCAGGGCGCTTCGCTGGTCAATCGCGGCGCCATCAAGGGCGGTTATATCTGGAACCCGATGGTGGCGGGCGAAGTGTTCGTGCGCATCGCCGACATGATGCACAAGGGCGAAAAAATCACCGATGGCATGACCATCGAAGGCATTGGCAAGGTGCAGGTGGATGCGCAGCAGCACACCATTCTCGGCAACGCCACCGAAAGCCTGGATAAGCAAAACCTGCCGAAGCTGGTGAAGATGGGGCTGTAATCATGGCGATTTCCGGCAATACGGCAACGCGGGGCGCGCCGCTGATCGAACTGCAACAGCTGTCGATGACCTTCGGCGGGCAGCGCGCGCTGAACGATATTTCATTGGCGCTGATGCCGGGGGAGGTGCACTGCCTGGCCGGCACCAATGGCTGCGGCAAGAGTACGTTGATCAAGGCGATCGCCGGCGTGTATCAACCGGATGACGGCAGCCGCATTACCTTCGATGGGCAAACCTTCGGCCGGCTATCGCCGGATCAGGCGCGCGCCTTCGGCATTCAGGTGATCTATCAGGATCTGTCGCTGTTTCCCAACCTGACGGTGGCGGAAAACATCGCCTTTGAGCACAACCTGCACGGGCTATTGGGATGGCACCGCCCGGCGAGGCTGCGGCGCACCGCCGAGCGCCTGCTGCAGGAGCTGAATTTCAATCTCGATCTCGACAAACCGGTGGCGGAACTGCCGATCGCCCAGCGCCAGCAGGTGGCGATCTGCCGCGCGCTGGTGGCGCAGGCACGGCTGGTGATCATGGATGAACCGACCGCCTCGCTGACCCGCACCGAGGTCAATCAGCTGCTGCGCACGGTGGATTATTTGAAAGCGCAGGGCATCTGCGTGGTGTTCGTCAGCCACCGGCTGGACGAGGTGCTGGAGATCTCCGATCGCGTCACGGTGATCCGCGACGGCAACAAGATCGGCACCTGGCCGGCGGCGGAGATCACCGGCGATCGCCTGACCGAATTGATGACCGGCCTGACGCTGGACTATCGCCTGAAGGCACCGAGCATGAATAAGGATCGGGTGATGCTGGAGGCGGATCGTCTCAGCCGCGCCGGGCAGTATCACGATGTCAGCTTCCGCCTGCATCAGGGCGAGGTGCTCGGGCTGTGCGGACTGCTCGGCTCCGGGCGCACCGAGCTGGCGCTGAGCCTGTTCGGCATGACCCGGCCGGACAGCGGCAAGCTTTACCTCGACAGTAAACCGGTGCGCTTTCGCGGCCATGAGGACGCGATCAGGGCCGGCATCGGTTATGTCTCTGAGGATCGCCTGACGCTGGGGCTGGTGCAGCAACAGTCGGTGGCGGACAACGCGGTGCTGGCCATTCTCGATAAGCTGCGCGGGCGTTTTCGCCTGATCGATGATTACCGCAAGAATCGCATCGTCGCGGAGTGGATCGCCAAACTCGGCGTGCGGGTGGCGGATCCGGATCAGGCGGTTTCGACGCTGTCCGGCGGCAATCAGCAAAAGATCGTGCTGGCCAAGTGGGTGCTGACCCAACCGCGGATCCTGATCCTCGACTCGCCGACCGTCGGTGTCGACGTCGGCGCCAAGGCCAGCATCTACCAACTGATCCATCTGCTGGCGCAGGAGGGGATCGCGATTCTGCTGATCTCCGACGAGGTGCCCGAGGTGTATTACAACTGCGATCGGGTGCTGCACTTCAGCGGCGGCAGCGTGATCGGCGAGTACCTGCCGGAGCAGGTGAGCCAGCAGCAGCTGGCGGAGGCGGTTAATGCGTAGATTCAGTCTGAAACCGCGCGGCAACGAAGGCTACCTGGCCTGGGTGCTGCTGCTGACGGTCATCGTCTTTTCGCTGCTCAGCGATCAGTTTTTGACGGTGCAAAACCTGCTCGATCTCAGCGAAAGCTACGCGGTGAGCGGCATATTCGCCCTCGGCCTGTTCGTGGTGCTGGTGACCGGCGGCATCGACATTTCCTTCGCCGCAGTCGCCTCGGTGGTGCAGTACCTGATCGCCACGCTGGCGACGCATTACGGCCTGGCCAGCCCGGCGGGCAGTATTTTGCTGGCGTTGGCGATCGGCGCCGCGCTCGGCATGGTCAACGCGCTGTTGATCTACTGCCTGCGCATCGTCTCGATCATCGTCACCATCAGCATGCAGGCGTTGTTGTTCGGCATGCTGATGTGGCTGACCAACGGCCGCAGCCTGTACGCATTGCCGGACTGGTGGACGCTGCCGCGCAGCGTGCTGCCGTTCCAGCTGGGTGAGCAGAGCTATCAGCTCGGTTTGCCGACGCTGGTGATGCTGGCGGTGGCGCTGCTGACCTGGCTGCTGCTGAACAAAACGCACCTCGGGCGCCAGCTGTTTGCCGTGGGCGGGGATGCGGAATCGGCGCGGCGCATCGGCATTCGCGTCGGCCTGCTGCATCTGTTCGCCTATGGCTATCTGGGCGCGATGGCGGCGATCGGCGGCCTGGTGCAGGTGTATCGTATGGGGGAAGTGGTGCCCAACGCGCTGGTGGGCGGCGAGCTCGACGTGCTGGCGGCGGCGGTGCTGGGTGGTGCCAGCCTGAACGGCGGCAAGGGCAGCGTTGTCGGCACGCTGATGGGCGTGTTCCTGATCGGCGTGCTGAAAAACGGCCTTAACCTGATCGGCGTGTCCAGCTACTTCATGAACGTGGTGATCGGTCTGGTGATCGTCGCGGCGATCACCGTCACTCACTACAAGAAACGCAAAGAAACCGACGTTGGTTTCGCCTGAGGAGCGCTTGATGGGCAAGAACCTGAAATTTCGTCTGGACGGGGCCGCCGTCGGTTTGCTGGCCTTGCTGCTGGCGGTGGTGCTCGCCTTCAGCCTGCTGATGCCGGGGCGCTTCTTCAGCGGCGCCACCTTCACCAGCGTGGCCTTCCAGCTGCCGGAGCTGGGCCTGCTGACGCTGGCGATGTTCATTCCGATCCTCAGCGGCGGCCTGAACCTGTGCATTATCGCCAGCGCCAACCTGACCAGCCTGCTGATGGCCTGGCTGTTCATCAGCTACCTGCCGGCGGACGCCGGGCTGGGCTTGCAGGCACTGTGGCTGGCCTTGGCGCTGGCGGCGGCGATGCTGCTGGCCGGGCTTATCGGCGCGGCGACCGGCGCACTGGTGGCCTACGTCGGCGCGCACCCGATTCTGGTGACGCTGGCCACCATGACCACGGTCAACGGCATCGGCATCTACCTGACGCGCGGCGCAGCCCTGAGCGGCATGCCGGAGATCGTGCGGTTTATCGGCGCCGAGAGCGTGCTGGGCGTGCCGGTGCCACTGTGGATCTTCCTGGTGGTCGCCGCCTTGCTGGCACTGTTCCTGCAGAAAACCCGGCTCGGCAAATGCATCTACATGAGCGGCAGCAACATCAACGCCACCCACTTCAGCGGCGTGAATACCCATCGGGTGCTGATCGCCATTTACACCCTCTCCAGCCTGCTGTGCGTCATTGCCGGGCTGGTGATGATGGCGCGCTTCAACTCGGCGCGCATGGGCTACGGCGACTCTTACCTGCTGCTGACGGTGCTGGCGATCATTCTGGGCGGCACCGATCCGTTCGGCGGTTTTGGCCGGGTCAGCGGCGTGGTGCTGGCGCTAATCGTGCTACAGGTGATCGCGACCGGTTTGAATCTGATGAACGTCAGCCCGCATTTCAGTCTGGCGATGTGGGGCGCCGTGCTGATCGCGGTGCTGGCGCTGAAGTTTTTCCGGCATCGCTATCGGCAGCGGCGGGCGATGCGCCGCAGCGCGGCCCAGGCCAGAACCGCGGCGGGCCACTGATCCTTTTCCCTTTTGCGCAGGATAACGCTAATGAAATACCAGATTTCGCCTTCACTGATGTGCATGAACCTGATGGATATCCGCCAGCAATTGGCGGTGCTGAACCGCCGCGCCGATATGCTGCATATCGACATCATGGACGGGCATTACGTTAAAAACATCACGCTGTCGCCGTTCTTTATCGAACAGATCCGCCCGCACACTTCGTTGTTGCTGGATGTGCATCTGATGGTGGAGAACCCGACCGACTTTATCGAGCCAATCGCCCGCGCCGGCGCGGACTTTATCTGCCCGCACGCTGAAACCATCAACCGCGACGCGTTTCGGGTGATCAATCAAATCCGCGCGCTGGGCAAAAAAGTGGGGGTGGTGCTGAACCCGGCCACGCCGGTGGAGTTTATTCGTCACTACCTTCACCTGCTGGACAAGGTCACCGTCATGACCGTCGATCCGGGCTATGCCGGGCAGCCGTTCATTCCCGAAATGCTGGAAAAGATCCGCCAATTGCGCGATCTGAAAAGCCAACAAAATCTGCGCTATCTGATCGAGATCGACGGATCCTGCAACCAGCGCACTTACCGCGATCTGATGGGCGCCGGTGCAGAAGTGTTGATCGTCGGCAGCTCCGGGCTGTTCAATCTCGATCCGGATCTGGAGACGGCATGGGAAAAAATGCTGGATCAGATGCGGCAGGCGGCCTGAGGCGGGGGACATGATGCGGTATTTTCTTGGCGTTGACGTCGGCGGCACCAATACCCGCCTGCTGTTGATGGATGATGAAGGTGAATTCAGCGGTTACCGCAAGATAGCGACCGCCGACTGGGCGCGGCAGGCCGATCCGCTGGCGGTGTTGGGCCGGCTGATCGCCGGACATTGCCAAGATCGTCAGGTGGCGCAGGTGATGCTGGGGCTGCCGGGGATCCTCAGCCGCGATCGCTCGCGGGTGCTGTCGCTGCCGTTTATCCCGGCGCTGGACGCTCAGCCGGTGGCGGCGCTGTTGGCCGATTTGCTGGCGCTGCCGGTGCGAATGGACAAGGACGTCAATCATCTGCTGTGGTGGGATCTGCAGCAGCTGCCGGCGTTGCCGCAGGTGGCGGTCGGGCTGTATCTGGGCACCGGCATGGGCAACAGCCTGTGGCTGAACGGCGATTTTTACCACGGCGCGCACGGCGCCGCCGGCGAGCTGGGGCACATTCCCTGGCCGGGCCATCAGGGCGAATGCCCGTGCGGTAAACGGGGCTGCGTCGAGAGTCTGACGTCCGGTCACTGGCTAACCGGCTGGGCGCGCGCCAACGCGGCGCAAACGCCGTTTGACCGGCTGTTCGAACGCCACGGCGATCATCCGGATCTGCAGCGCTTCGTCGAGCGATTGGCGCAGACCATCGCCGTCGAAATGAACGTGATCGACCCCCAGCGCCTGATCCTGGGCGGCGGCGTGATCGCCATGCGCGGTTTTCCGCTGGTGCGGCTGGAGCAAGAGATCCGCCGTCATCTGCGCGCGCCGCAGCCGGCGCAGGGGCTGACGATCTCCGTCAGCCGCCTCAGCGATGAAACCGGCAGCAAAGGCGCCTGTCTGGCCGCCCGGCGCCACCTCCAATTGAGCAGGGAGTACCAGCAATGAAAGGCAAAGTCTGCGTGTTCGGTTCGTTCAACCTGGATATCGTCGCCGGCATGGCGCGCTTTCCGCAGCCCGGCGAATCGCTGATCGCCCGCAACAGCATGATGGGGGCGGGCGGCAAGGGTGCCAACCAGGCGACCGCCGCGCTGCGCGCCGGAGCGCGGGTGCATTATATCGGCAAGGTGGGGCGCGACGACTTCGGCACGTTCGCCCGGCGCCACCTCGCCGCCGCCGGTTTCGATGCGGTGACGCTGTTCTCTACCGGCGATTGCCCCACCGGCAATGCGCTTATCTACGTTGCCGGCGAGGATGCGGAAAACATGATCGCCGTCGATCCCGGCGCCAATCTGACGGTCAGCGAAGACGAGGTGCGTCAGTGCCGGCCGGCGATCGCCGCGGCGGATATTCTGCTGACTCAATTGGAGAACAACCTGCCGGCGATCGAGCAGGTGATCGCCATTGCCCGCGAAGCGCAAACGTTCATCATACTCAACCCGGCGCCGTTTCAGCCGGTGCCGGACAGCCTGTTGGCGCAGGTCGATCTGCTGACGCCCAACGCCACCGAGTGCACGTTGCTGACCGGCGTGCCGGTGCGCGATGTGGCTTCGGCGCGCCAGGCAGCGCAGGTGTTGCACGCCAAGGGCATTCGTTTGCTGATCGTGACGTTGGGCACGCAGGGGGCGTTGTTCTCGGACGGGGAAAACAGCGAACTGATCCCGGCGTTTCCGGCACAGCCGAAAGACACCACCGGCGCGGGCGATGCGTTTAACGGCGCCCTGGCGGCGCAGCTGGCGAATCAGGTGCCGTTAGCCGAGGCGGTGCGCTTTGCCGCCGCCTATGCGGCGGTCTGCGTGGAGCGCGCCGGTGCGGCGGGATCGATGCCGAGCTATGAGGAGGCGTTGGAACGCCAACGGACGTTCGCGTGACGATAACGGGCTGCGGCGCGGAGGCGGCAGCCCGGTTCCCTTATTTCAACCAGCCTTTGCGCTGCGCGTCCCGCAGATGTTGCTCCAGGTGGCGCCACAGCTCGGGATGCACGTCGGCGATCGCCGCATTGCGCGACAGTACCTGCTCCAGGCTGATGCCGTTTTCCACCCAGCTCTGGCCTTCGTTGTGCAGGTTCATCAGCATCGGCATGGTGCGATCCAGCAGCAAGGCGAAGCGGGCATCGGCGCTTTCGCCATCTTCATACTCCTGCCATAAAGCGGTGAAATACTCGCGCTGTGTCTGCGGCAACATGCCGAACAGACGGCGCGCCGCCGCCACTTCCTGATCGTGGATCGCCGCGCGGGCGGCCAGATCGTAGACCAGTACGTCACCGGCGTCGATTTCCACGATGTCATGCAGCAGCGCCATCTGGATCACGCGCTGAATGTCTACGTCATCACCGGCGTACGGGGCCAGGCTCATGGCGGCGATGGCGAAGTGCCAACTGTGTTCGGCGGAGTTTTCCTGGCGCTGGGTGCCCAGTACTTTGGTGCGGCGTTGCACGCCTTTCAACTTATCGATTTCCATCAGGAACTGGATGGCCTGGGTCATTGAACCGAAATCTAACGCGGGTACAGCGGATGACATGGTGTAAACCTCAAGGTGGGTGGGTTGAAGCCTGACGATTGTAGACCACCGGGCAGGGGATTTCGATGGTTACACGCGTTCACATTTTTATTTTAGCGTACACGTGTACACTGGAATTATTCTCAGTTAAGCTGCTTTGCGTTAATTTCGAACAAAGCAGGGCATTTTGAGGGGTTGCGCGTTATGGGGAAAACGGACGTAGTGAAAGCCGGGACCAATAAGATTGTCGCCGCGGCTTATCCGTGGGCGGAAGAGATCGCCAACAGCATCAGCCACGGCATCGGGCTGGTGTTCGGCATCGTCGGCCTGGTGTTGCTGTTGGTGCAGGCGGTGAATACCGGCGCCGATACGACGGCCATCACCAGTTACAGCCTGTACGGCGGCAGTATGATCCTGCTGTTTCTCGCTTCCACGCTGTACCATGCGATTCCGCATCAGAAGGCCAAGCATTGGCTGAAAAAGTTCGATCACTGCGCCATTTATCTCCTGATTGCCGGCACTTACACGCCGTTTTTGCTGGTGGGGCTGGATTCGCCGCTGGCGAAGGGATTGATGGCGGTAATCTGGGGGTTGGCGCTGCTCGGCGTGCTGTTCAAACTGGCCTTCGCCCACCGTTTTGAAGCCCTGTCGTTGGTGACCTACCTGACGATGGGCTGGCTGTCGCTGATCGTGATTTATCAGTTGGTCACGCGGCTGGAGGCCGGCGGCGTCACCCTGCTGGCGATCGGCGGGGTGGTCTATACCCTGGGCGTGATTTTCTACGCTTCCAAGCGCATTCGCTTTGGCCACGCCATCTGGCACGGCTTTGTGCTCGGCGGCAGCGCCTGCCATTTCATGGCGATCTACCTGTACGTCTAAGCGTTGCCGCTACGTCTGAATGCGTATTGAACTGGCGCCTCTTTTGTTTTAAAAAAGAGGCGCTTGCTTCTTTCGGGTATCCAGCAAGCCCGTTCCTTCATTTCTGAGCCCGCATACCGTTTCTTTAACCTCTGTTCAGGACTCACCAAGATGATCGTTCGCTTATCCAAAGCGCTGCTGGTCTGCGCTATCGCCTTGTTCGCTTCGCTGGTCGCCTTCGGCAACATCACCGACTACGGCTCCAACTTCGCCTTCGTGCGCCATGTCTTTATGATGGACACGATTTTCCCCGACGCCACCATCGGCTATCGCTCGATACAGACGCCGTGGCTGCATCACGCCGGTTATATTTTCATCATTGTGCTGGAAAGCCTGACCGCGCTGCTGTGCTGGATCGGCGGCCTGCGACTGTTGGGCGGCCTGAAACTGCCCGCCAGGGCCTTTAACGGCCGCAAAAAGCTGGCGGTGGTCGGCCTGACGCTGGGCTTCCTCACCTGGCAGGTCGGTTTCATGTCGATAGGCGGCGAGTGGTTCGGCATGTGGATGTCGAAGCAGTGGAACGGCGTTCCCGATGCCTTTCGTTTCTTCATCACCATCATTTTGGTGCTGATTTATCTGGTGCAGCGCGACGGGGAGTTGGACGAGTAACGAAGATGGCCGCAGGCAGGGCGCCTGCGGCCGACGAATTATTTCTCTTCGGCCAGCGAGTAGGGCAACGGTTTGATCGCCAACTGGCTGGCGACATCGTCGCGCACCCGCAGCTTGCTGTCGGCGTCCAAATCGTTGTTCATTACCACCTGCACCCACAGCGTGCCGTCGGCCAATTGGCTCGACGCCAGTACGGTGCCGGTGCGGCGCCAGTTTTCACCCAGCTGCAGCTCCAGATCTTCCGCCGCCTGCGGGGCGCGAGCGGCTTTACCTTCCAGCCAGTAGAGCGCGCGTTTGTTTGCGCCGCGGAATTTGGCGCGCGCCACCATCTCCTGGCCGGTATAGCAGCCCTTGCTGAAGCTGATGCCTTCCAGCGCCTGCAGGTTGGTGGCCTGCGGGATCAGCTGCGCGCTGTTGGCGGCGTCGATAATCGGATAACCGGCTTCGATCTCCAGCGCCAGCCACTGGCTGCTGTCATTCAGTTCCGCCTGATCATGCAGTTTGCCGATCAGCTGTTCGGCCACGGCGGGGCGGGTCACCAGCAGAAAACGTTCCGCCGGCGCAGCGAAGTGCAGCAGCGTGGTTTCGCCTTCCTGCACCACCGGGTGCTCGGCACTCGGCAGCGTGGCGAACAGGCCCGCCAGCGCGGCGCGCGCCTGGAAACCGGCGACCCCCAGCAATACCGCGTCATTATCGGCGGCGATGGTGACTTTGGAAAACACCGCATATTTTTTGATTTCAGCCAGTTGGCTGTCCAGCACGCTGCGGCGCTCCAGATAGGCGAAGCCTTCGCCACGGTGGAACAGACGCAGGTTGCTCCACATTTTGCCCTTGGCGTCGCAGTGGGCGCACAGCACGTGTTGATCGGCCGCCAGCGCGTCGATGTCCGCCGTCACCTGGCCCTGGAGATATTTCACCGCGTCCGGCCCGTTCAGCGTCACCAGCGCCCAATCTTCCAGCGAGATCAGCGTCAGGGGCAGATGGGTGGAAGCGGAGGGCTGACGGGGTGGGAATGGAATGTTATGCGCCATAGTAAGTTCCTGCTCAACGTTTAGCTTACCTGAAGGGTATTGAACCCATGGTAAAAGAGGCGGCGGGCTTTGCAAACTGTTATTCGCGCCGCGGCGCCGGGGGGCGCTTTTTTTGGCATTTTGCGCTTTATTGCGTTTTCCGCCACAAAGCGCCTTCCCGGCGTGTATGTCAAATTGTTACTCTATAGGCTTGCGGCCAGGGCACCCTTGCAGACAGATCCCCGGTTGATGGAATTATATTGCGACGGCGTTGCCATACAGTGTGTCATTTGAACCCTGCGCTGGCGCTGCCGCGCTGAAAAGAGGTGAGTCATAACAACATGGATATTAACAACAAAGCACGTATTCACTGGGCTTGCCGTCGTGGCATGCGCGAGCTGGACATCTCCATCATGCCGTTCTTCGAATACGAATACGACAGCCTGAATGACGCGGACAAGGCACTGTTCATCCGTCTGCTCGAGTGCGACGATCCCGATTTGTTCAACTGGCTGATGAATCATGGCGCGCCGCAGGACAGCGAGCTGCAAAGAATGGTGACCCTGATCCAAACGCGAAATAAAGATCGTGGCCCAGTGGCGATGTGATATCCGCATTTCCTGGCGCACCCAGCTGTTCTCTCTGTTGACCCACGGCGTCCTGATCCTGCTGATCCTGATTTCGCCCTGGCCGGAAGGCTTTGGTCCGCTCTGGCTGGTGTTGCTGACGCTGGTGGTGTTTCAGTGCATTCGCAGCCAGAAGCGCATCGCTGCGGTGCAGGGTGAACTGCGGCTGCTGGCGGACAGGCGTTTCAGCTGGCACGGCCGAGAATGGCGGCTGGCGAAAAAGCCCTGGATGCCGGGCTACGGCCTGCTGCTGACGTTACAGCCTATGGAGGGCAAAAAGCGCCGTCGGCTGTGGCTGGCTTCCGACTGCATGAGCAAAGAGGAGTGGCGCCACCTGCGGCAGCTGTTGCTGTATCCGCCGGCGGGTGACGGCGAACAAGACTGATAGGGGGCGCCGGCGCGAATCATTCCGCCGGCGCTCGGCGTTTGGGGAAGATCGCCCGATAGCGGCTACAGCAGCGGCTCCATCTCCAACAGGATCTGTTCGCACCATTGCTGCAGGCGCTCTTCGCTCAGATCGTATTGGTTGACCTCATCGAGCGCCAGGCCGACGAAGTGTTTGCCGTCGGCGCTCAGCGGTTTGGGGCTGGTGAACTCGAAGCCCTCCGTTGGCCAGAAGCCGATGAACTGCACGCCCAGCGGCGCGATGTGATCGTGCAGCATACCCAGCGCGTCGAGGAACCACTCGCCGTAACCGAGCTGATCGCCCATGCCGTACATGGCGACGATCTTGCCTTTCAGATCCAGCGCCGGCAGCTGCGGCCAGATCGCTTCCCAGTCTTCCTGCAGTTCGCCGAAATCCCAGGTCGGGATGCCGAGGATGAGAATGGAATAGTCCTCCATCAGCTTGGGCGAGACGTCTTTCAGGTTGTGCAGGTCGACCAGGTCTTCACCCAGAATCTCACGGATTTTTTCTGCCGCCATCTCGGTGTAGCAGGTGCTGGAGCCGTAAAACAGACCAATCTTCATGTGTAAACCGTTACGTTGCTGTTTAGAGAATTGCAGCGAGTATACCTGATTTGCGTCGGCTTAAGGCATAATGGCGCGGGTGGAAATGCAACGAAGAGAGGACCGCGTGCAACAGCAAGACAATGCGCTGATTGAACAATTCCTGGATGCGCTGTGGCTTGAGCGCAATCTGGCGGAAAATACGCTGGCCTCCTACCGGCTGGATTTGCAGGCCCTGGGCGCCTGGCTTGGCCAGCAAAACACCGACTTGCTGCAGGCTCAGGCCTTGGATCTGCAGGCGTTTCTCGCCGAGCGGGTGGACGGCGGCTACAAGGCCACCAGCTCCGCGCGCTTGCTGAGCGCCATGCGTCGCCTGTTTCAGTATCTGTACCGCGAAAAGCTGCGCGCCGACGATCCCACCGCACAGCTGGCTTCCCCGAAGCTGCCGCAGCGTTTGCCGAAGGATCTGAGCGAGGCACAGGTCGATGCGCTGCTGCAGGCGCCCTGCGTCGATCAGCCGCTGGAGCTGCGCGACAAGGCGATGCTCGAGGTGTTGTACGCGACCGGGCTGCGGGTCTCTGAGCTGGTGGGGTTGAACATCAGCGATGTCAGCCTGCGTCAGGGCGTGGTGCGGGTGATCGGCAAGGGCAACAAGGAGCGGCTGGTGCCGCTGGGCGAAGAAGCGGTCTACTGGATCGAAAATTATCTGGAGCACGGTCGCCCGTGGCTGGTCAACGGCCAGACGCTGGATGTACTGTTCCCCAGCAACCGGTGTCAGCAAATGACCCGACAGACGTTCTGGCATCGCATCAAACACTATGCCATCCTTGCGGGCATCGACAGCGAGCGTCTGTCGCCGCACGTGTTGCGGCACGCGTTCGCCACCCATTTGCTGAACCATGGGGCCGATCTCCGTGTCGTACAGATGTTGTTAGGCCACAGCGATCTCTCGACCACGCAAATTTATACTCATGTAGCGACCGAACGACTGAAACAGCTACATCAACAGCATCACCCGCGCGCCTGAGCGGCGGGTTCGAAAGGATTGGAACAATGAAAAAAGGTTTAATGCTGCTCTCTCTGCTGGTGGCTTCGGTGGCCGGCGCCGCTCATGCCGATGACGCGGCGATCAAAAAAGCGCTCGCCAGCCTGGGCATTCAGCAGGCGGACGTGCAGCCTTCGCCGGTCAACGGTCTGAAAACCGTGCTGACCGACAGCGGCGTGCTGTACGCCTCCGAAGACGGCAAGCACATCCTGCAGGGCCCGCTGTTCGACGTCAGCGGCAAAGAGCCGGTCAACGTGACCAACCAACTGCTGAGCACCAAGATGGAAGCGCTGAAAGATCAGATGATCGTTTACAAAGCGCCGAAAGAGAAACACGTGATCACCGTGTTCACCGATATCACCTGCGGTTACTGTCACAAACTGCATCAGCAGATGAAAGAGTACAACGATCTGGGCATTACCGTGCGTTACCTGGCGTTCCCGCGCCAGGGGCTGGCTTCCCAGGCTGAAAAAGACATGCAGTCGATCTGGTGCACCGCCGACAAGGCCAAGGCGTTCGACGCCGCCATGAAGGGCGACGCCGTTTCTCCGGCGACCTGCAAAACCGACATCAGCAAGCATTACGAGCTGGGCGTGCAGTTCGGCATTCAGGGCACGCCGGCCATCATCCTGGAAAACGGCATGATGATCCCGGGCTATCAGGGGCCGAAAGAGATGGCCGCCATGCTGGACGCGCATCAGGCCGCCACCAAAGCCGGTGGTTAATCGCCGGTGAGTATCAAAACGCAACTACGCCGCCGCCCGGCGGCGGACGACACGCATCTTCCCGCCAGTTTGCCGCCGCTTCTGCGCCGGCTTTACGCCCTGCGCGGCGTGCAGGCTGAGCAAGAGCTGGAGCGCGGCGTTAAGGGCATGCTGCCCTGGCAACAGCTGGACGGCATCGACGACGCCGTCAGCCTGTTGCAGCAAGCGCTGGCCGACGGTCGCCGCATCATGGTGGTGGGCGATTTCGACGCCGATGGCGCCACCAGCACCGCGCTGACGGTGCTGGCGCTGCGCAGCATGGGCGGCGCAGCCGTCGATTATCTGGTGCCTAACCGTTTCGAAGACGGTTACGGCCTGAGCCCCGAAGTGGTGGAGCAGGCGGCGGCGCGCGGCGCAGAACTCATTGTTACCGTCGATAACGGCATCTCCTCCCACGCCGGCGTCGACGTGGCGCACGCCAAAGGCATGCAGGTGCTGGTGACCGATCACCACCTGCCGGGCGAGACCCTGCCGGCGGCTGAAGCGATCGTTAACCCCAACCTGCGCGGCTGCGCCTTCCCGTCCAAATCGCTGGCGGGGGTAGGCGTGGCGTTCTACCTGATGCTGGCGCTGCGCGCCCGGCTGCGGGACAGCGGCTGGTTCGAGCAGCGCGCGCTGGCGATGCCGAATCTGGCGGAACTGCTGGATCTGGTGGCGCTCGGCACCGTGGCCGACGTGGTGCCGCTGGACGCCAACAACCGCATTCTGGTGTATCAGGGATTAAACCGCATCCGCGCCGGCAAATGCCGACCGGGCATCCGCGCGCTGCTCGAAGTGGCCAACCGCGACGCCCGCCAACTGGCGGCCAACGATCTCGGTTTCGCCCTCGGCCCGCGGCTCAACGCCGCCGGCAGGCTGGACGACATGTCGATCGGTGTGGCGCTGCTGCTGAGCGACGACATCGCGCAGGCGCGCATGCTGGCCAACGATCTCGATGCGCTGAACCAGACGCGACGCGAGATAGAGCAGGGCATGCAGGTGGAAGCCCTGCAGCTGTGCGATCAGCTGGAGCGCACCAGCACCGAGCTGCCTTACGGGCTGGCGATGTATCATCCGGAATGGCATCAGGGCGTGGTGGGCATCCTCGCTTCGCGCATCAAAGAGCGTTTCCACCGTCCGGTGATCGCTTTCGCGCCGGCGGGCGACGGCATCCTGAAAGGCTCCGGCCGTTCGGTGCCCGGCTTGCACATGCGCGACGCGCTGGAGCGGCTGGATATGCTGAACCCCGGGCTGATGATGAAGTTCGGCGGCCACGCGATGGCGGCCGGGCTGTCGCTGGAAGAGGCTAAATTCGACGAGTTCCGCCAGCGTTTCGGCGAGCTGGTGGGCGAATGGCTCGATCCGGCGATGTTGGAAGGGGTGATCTGGTCCGATGGCGAACTGGCGATGCAGGAGCTGTCGTTGACGACGGCGGAGCTGCTGCGCGAGGGCGGCCCGTGGGGCCAGGCGTTCCCGGAACCGACCTTCGACGGCAAGTTCCGCATCCTGCAGCAGCGGCTGGTGGGTGAGAAACACCTGAAGCTGATGGTGGAACCGCTTGGCGGCGGCCCGTTGCTCGACGGCATCGCGTTCAACGTGGACACCACGCTGTGGCCGGACAGCAGCGTGCGCGAAGTGGAACTGGCCTACAAACTCGACGTCAACGAGTTTCGCGGCAACCGCAACGTGCAACTGCTGATCCAGCACCTTTGGCCGCGCTGAGGCGAAACTGAACACAACTCGGGGATTGGGCTCTCCAATCCCCGGCATCCTTCCCGATCGCCACAAAAACTGACCAACTCGCTATAAACTGCCGCCCGGATCCGTTAGAATTAGCGGTTCCAATGGCATTCCGCCATCGACGACATCAACGTAAAAGAACGCAAAACCATGTTTGAAATTAACCCGGTAAAAAACCGAATTCAGGACCTGTCCGAGCGGACTGCGGTTCTTAGGGGGTATCTTTGACTATGATGCCAAGAAGGAACGCCTAGAAGAAGTCAACGCCGAGCTGGAGCAGCCGGACGTTTGGAACGAACCGGAGCGCGCACAGGCGCTCGGCAAAGAGCGCGCCGCGCTGGAAGCCATCGTTGAAACCATCGATCACCTGCAGCAGGGCAGCGAAGACGTCAGCGGTCTGCTGGAGCTGGCGGTGGAAGCAGACGATGAAGAGACCTTCAACGAAGCGGTCGCCGAACTCGATCAACTGATCGCCAAGCTCGAGCAGCTGGAATTCCGCCGCATGTTCTCTGGCGAATACGACAGCGCCGACTGCTATCTGGACATTCAGGCCGGCTCCGGCGGCACCGAAGCGCAAGACTGGGCCAGCATGCTGCTGCGCATGTACCTGCGCTGGGCCGAAGCCAAGGGCTTCAAGACCGAAGTGATCGAAGAGTCCGACGGCGACGTTGCGGGCCTGAAATCGGCCACCATCAAGATCATCGGCGACTACGCGTTCGGCTGGTTGCGCACTGAAACCGGCGTTCACCGCCTGGTGCGCAAGAGCCCGTTCGACTCCGGCGGCCGTCGCCACACCTCGTTCAGTTCGGTGTTCATCTACCCGGAAGTGGACGACGATATCGACATAGATATCAACCCGGCGGATCTGCGCATCGACGTGTACCGCGCCTCCGGTGCGGGCGGTCAGCACGTCAACAAAACCGAATCCGCCGTACGTATTACTCACCTGCCAACCAACATCGTGGTGCAGTGCCAGAACGATCGTTCTCAGCATAAGAACAAGGATCAAGCGTTTAAACAGCTGCGAGCCAAGCTGTACGAGTTTGAGATGCAAAAGAAAAATGCTGATAAACAGGCGATGGAAGACAACAAGTCCGACATCGGCTGGGGCAGCCAAATCCGTTCTTACGTGCTGGATGACTCCCGCATCAAGGATTTGCGCACCAACGTCGAAACGCGTAACACGCAGGCCGTACTGGATGGCGACCTGGATAAATTCATTGAGGCAAGTTTGAAAGCCGGGTTATGAGGAATAGAAATGTCTGAACAACAAGTACAGGGCGCCGATCAGGCGCTGGATCTCAATAACGAGCTGCAGTCCCGCCGCGAGAAACTGGCCGGCCTGCGTGAGAACGGCATTGCGTTCCCGAACGACTTCCGTCGCGACTCCACCTCCGACAAACTGCACGCCGCGTACGGCGATAAAGACAACGAAGAGCTGGAAGCGCTGGGCGTAGAAGTGACCGTCGCCGGCCGCATGATGACCCGCCGCATTATGGGCAAGGCATCCTTCGTTACGCTGCAGGACGTGGGCGGCCGCATTCAGCTGTACGTCGCGCGCGACGATCTGGCTGAAGGCGTGTACAACGAGCAGTTCAAGAAGTGGGACCTGGGCGATATCCTCGGCGCGCGCGGCAAGCTGTTCAAAACCAAGACCGGCGAACTGTCGATCCACTGCACCGAACTGCGTCTTCTGACCAAAGCGCTGCGTCCGCTGCCGGACAAATTCCACGGCCTGGCGGATCAGGAAACCCGTTACCGCCAGCGTTACCTGGATCTGATCGCCAACGAAGAATCGCGCAACACCTTCAAGGTGCGTTCTCAGGTGATGTCGGCTATCCGTAACTTCATGGTGGAACGCGGCTTCATGGAAGTCGAAACCCCGATGATGCAGGTGATCCCGGGCGGCGCGTCGGCGCGTCCGTTCATCACCCACCACAATGCGCTGGATATCGACATGTACCTGCGCATCGCGCCGGAACTGTATCTGAAGCGTCTGGTGGTCGGCGGCTTTGAGCGCGTGTTTGAAATCAACCGCAACTTCCGCAACGAAGGCGTTTCTCCGCGTCACAACCCAGAGTTCACCATGATGGAACTCTATATGGCTTACGCGGATTACAAAGACCTGATCGAGCTGACCGAGACGCTGTTCCGCACCCTGACCGAGAAAGTGCTGGGCACCTCTCAGGTGCAGTACGGCGACGAAGTGTTCGACTTCGGCAAGCCGTTCGAGAAGCTGACCATGACCGAGGCGATCAAGAAATACCGTCCGGAAACCGATCTGGCTGACCTGGCCGACATGGGCAAAGCGGTGGCCATCGCGGAATCCATCGGCATCAAGGTTGAGAAGAGCTGGGGCCTGGGCCGCGTCGTGACCGAGATCTTCGAAGAAGTGGCGGAAAGCCATCTGATTCAGCCGACCTTCATCACCGAGTACCCGGCTGAAGTGTCGCCGCTGGCGCGCCGCAACGACGTGAACCCGGAAATCACCGACCGCTTCGAGTTCTTCATCGGCGGCCGTGAAATCGGCAACGGCTTCTCCGAGCTGAACGACGCCGAAGACCAGGCGCAGCGCTTTGCCGATCAGGTGAACGCCAAAGACGCCGGCGACGACGAAGCGATGTTCTACGACGAAGACTACGTCACCGCGCTGGAGCACGGCCTGCCGCCGACCGCCGGTCTGGGCATCGGCATCGACCGTATGGTGATGTTGTTCACCAACAGCCACACCATCCGCGACGTGATTCTGTTCCCGGCGATGCGCCCGCAGAAATAATCGCGTTTAGCGTGCAACAACCGGTGCGGGCAACTGCGCCGGTTTTTTTTCGTCTGCAGGACTTAACCGCTTAAAACATCGACAGTTACGCGCCATCTCCGCTTGCCCGCCGCCGATAACCGGTTATAATGCCTGTCGCACACCGATGCGGGTGTAGTTCAATGGTAGAACGGCAGCTTCCCAAGCTGCATACGAGGGTTCGATTCCCTTCACCCGCTCCAGTACCCCCTCATAAAAGCATCCTGATTCTCCAAAACGTTACCCCAACCCAATCCTTTGCACATGTAAGCATTATTTCTGGTCGCCCGCCATCCCACCCGCATCATCAGCGCCGCAGGGAGGAAGGCAGGGCAAAAAAATGCCGCCCCAGGGGACGGCATGTCGGCATTCAGCGCACCAGATGCAAGAAATGCAGATGCTTTTCGTACTGGTCGAGAATATCGTTGATCAACTGCTCCTGATTCCAGCCCATGACATCGTAGTTCTGGCCGCCTTCTTTCAGGTAGATCTCCGCGCGATAATATTTGTGCTGCTCGGCTTGCTGTTCATCATTATCCAGCCCGGCCAGGGCGAAGGTCGGCGAGCTGTAGCCGCGCAGTCTGACTTCATAGATAAAGTTAAGCTCATCGCCCAAATCGACCTCGAAACGAATGCGGTCTTCCGCAGTGGCGTTGATGCTGCTGAGCGTGTTTTGTTTACTCAGCTCTTCCTGCACCAGCGTCATGGCCGGTTGGATAACCTCATCCATAAAGCGCTTAACCAGCGAGCGTTTTGGCAGATAGGCGATATTGCGCAGCCTGCGCTGCCAGGGAATGGGGTTGCGGGCGGCGGTGGGGGCGATGGTGGCCATATTTTGGCTGTCGCGCTTGGTCAGGTCGCGGCGCAGCGCTTTAAGCAAACCGTAAATGGATATCAGCAAGATGGCCGAGAACGGCAATGCGCTGGCGATGGTGACGGTTTGCAGCGCGCTGAGCCCCCCGGCGATCAGCAAGGCGATGGCGACGATGCCCATCAGCGACGCCCAGAAAATGCGTTGCCAAACCGGCGTGTTGCTGGAGCCGCCCGAAGCCAGCGTATCTACGACCATGGCGCCGGAATCGGCGGACGTGACAAAAAAGACGATCACCATCGCCATGGCGATAAACGAAAGCACGCTGGAGAACGGGAAATGCTCCAGGAAGTTAAACAACGCCAACGCTACATCTTGCTGTACCGTAGTGGCGAGGTCTGTCGCGCCCTGTTCCATGATGAGGTAAATGGCGCTGTTGCCGAACACCGTCATCCACATGAGGGTGAAGCCTGCCGGGACGAACAGCACGCCCGTGACAAATTCGCGGATGGTTCGGCCGCGGGAAACCCGAGCGATGAACATACCGACGAAAGGCGACCAGGAGAGCCACCACCCCCAGTAGAGCAGCGTCCATCCGCCTAACCAGTTGCTGGATTTTGGCTCGTAGGCATACAGATTGAACGTCTTGCTGACCAGCTCGGACAGATAGCCGCCGGTATTTTCCACAAAGGATTTCAACAGCAGGACGGTTGGCCCCAACAGCAAGACCAGGGCCAGGAGCAACAGCGCCAGGCTGAGGTTCAGCTCTGACAGAAAGCGTATGCCTTTCTCCAGCCCTGAAACCACGGAAATGGTGGCCAGCCCGGTAATCACCACGATCAAGATCACCTGAACGGTTTCGTTGATCGGCACGCCAAACAGGTGGTTAAGCCCGGCGTTGACCTGCAACACGCCATAACCCAGCGAGGTTGCGACCCCGAATACGGTGCCGATGACGGCGAAGATATCGACGGCATGGCCGATAGGGCCATAAATACGTTCGCCGATGATCGGATAAAGCGCGGAGCGCAGAGTCAACGGCAGGCCATGCCGATAGCTGAAGAAGGCCAGAATCAACGCCACGATGGCGTAGATTGCCCAGGCATGCAGCCCCCAGTGGAAAAAGGTCAGGCGCATGGCTTGTTTGGCCGCCTCGATGCTCTCGGGCGTGCCGACCGGCGGCGAGAGATAGTGCATAACCGGTTCCGCCACGCCGAAGAACATCAGACCAATGCCCATCCCCGCCGAAAACAGCATGGCAAACCAGGAGTGATAGCGAAAATCGGGTTGCGCATGATCGGGGCCAAGTTTGATGTCGCCGTAACGAGAAAGCCCCAGAAACGTCACGCTGAGCAATATGAGCGCCACGGCCAAAATATAAAACCAGCTGGCGTTGGTGAAGATTTGTTGCTGCAGAAGCTTGAAGTTTTTGTCAGCGACGTCGGGGAAAAAGGCGGCGAAGGCGACCAGAAGAAAAATGAGGACTGCAGAGGTGAAGAATACCGCTTTGTTGATATGGCTTTGCGGCTTATTTAAGGAGGTGTCTTTCTCACTCATAAATTGATTTATTCCATTTGTTTGATTATCGCCCTGAATGGAGGAAAGGTGGTGACTGTAATATCGTAGCAAAATAGTCGGGCTGGCGCAGGAGGCCGACGCCGCTCTATAGAGCGGAATTACCGCTGTCTCTGTGCGGTAATTCCGAATAATTCACGTTGCCGTTAGTTAAATAAAAAGGCCAATAACCCCGTCACCTTATTCTTATTTTCCCATCCCTCCAATTTCATGCAGGCATTAACGTGTTCTTTTCTGCGCATTTCATTACGGTCCGAAGGAAAAACGACGCCGTGAGTATTGGGGATATCCGCACCGTTGATATTCATGGAGGAGAATACAGGCGAGCGGGTGTCTAAAGACAGGCTCACGGGATAGCGTTGTTCGGCTTCTTGTCGGCAGCTTGCTCTGGCGGCTTCAAGGGGTGTCGGAGCCGCCGTTTGCGCTTCCCACTTTTCCGGCGTGGCGCAGGAAGACATCATCAACGCGGCGGTGATAACGGCATATTTTCTCAACGTAAAAATCCCTTTTCAAAAAAATCCCGCCTATTCTACCCAACCCCTCAAGCAGGGGGAGCGTTATTCACGTTTAACGCCTCCGGCGACACGCACGGCTATTTATGCGGTGTGGCCCGCCGGAAAACCGGTCGGGCCGTTATGGCGCATTAACCGAGGATCTCCTTGGCGAGTATTTCAAACAGCGTATCGATCTCATCAAGGGTGTTGTAGTGCATCATGCCGATGCGCAGCACGCCGCCGTCCTGCAGCCCCAGTTGCTGAATCAGGCCCAGCGCATAGAAATGTCCGCTGCCGGCGCAGATGTTGTGGTGCCCCAGCCGTCGGGCGATCGCGTCGGGCGCCTGGCCGCTGAAGGTCAGGGCGAAGGTCGGCGTGCGGCGTGCGCTGTCCGCCTGCGGATTGCCGTAGAGCCGCACGCCGTCGAGTTGCTGCAGCCGTTGCAAAAAGTGGCGGCACAGCGCCTCTTCATGCCGGTGGTAGGCGGCGAAGCTCTCCTGCAAGCGCTGCCTTAACGGCGCGCCGGGCGTGCCCCACTGCGCCAAATACTCGATAGCGGCCGCGACGCCGGCCAGCGCTTCGAAGCTCTGCGTGCCGGTCTCGAAACGGCCGGGGCCGACGTCGGTGGCCGGTTCGACTTTGTACGGACGCAGGCGCTGCAGCCACTGCGGCGCGATGTAGGCCATGCCGACGTGCGGGCCAAAGAATTTGTAGGCGGAGCACACCAGGAAGTCACATCCCAACGCCTGCACGTCGATCAGGTTATGCGGCGCGTAATGAACGGCGTCGACATACACCTGCGCGCCCACCCGATGCGCGGCTTCAACGATGGTTTTTATATCGACGATGCTGCCGGTGACGTTGGACGCGTAGCTGACCGCCACCAGACGCGTGTTGGCGTTGATGCGCGCGCACACTTTTGCCGCGTCGAGAGAACAATCGGCGCTCTCCAGCGCTATCTGATGCACCACGGCGCCTTTGTCGGCGGCGGCCTGCTGCCAGCTGGAGACGTTGGCGTAGTGATCCAGCGCGGTGACGATGACCTCATCGCCGTCCCGCCAATCGCGACTGATGATGCGGCTGAGATGAAAGGTCAGCGTGGTCATGTTCATGCCGAAGACGATGTTGTCGGGCGACGGCGCATTTAACAAGGCGCGCACCGATTCGCGCGCCTGACTCATCACCTCGCCGGTAACCCGGCTGGAGAAGTAGTGCCCGCCCAGGTTGGCGTTGTACTTCCCCAGGTAGTCGGTCATTTTTTCCAGCACGCCCCGGGAAACTTGCGCACCGCCGGGGCCGTCGAAAAAGATCGCCGGTTTGCCGTCGATCTGCCGGGACAGGGCGCTGAACTGGGCGTCGGGCGAGCTCGGGGATAAAGGTCATGCTTTCTCTCCCCGAGCGGTGAGGACGAAGAGATCCAGATAGCCTTCTTCATTCGGGCTTACGGTATTGATCGGCGTGGCGTTGTGCCACAGTTTACTGTCCGCCAACAGCACGGCTTCACCGTCTGCCAGCGCTTTTTTGAAGAAAGGATCGTGGCGGCTGTCGTCGTACAGCATGATTTCGCCGCCGACGATATTGTGGCGATGAATGGCGATCATCGCGATATGGTCGAAACCGTCCTGGTGAATGCCTTCCGGCGCCACCAGCGTATCTTTTTGGATGGCGACCACGCGCATCTGGTGGATCTCTATCTCGGCGCCTTCCGGCAGTTCGTTGTTTTCGGCAAACAGGTTGCACATCTCCGCCATGCCGGCGCTCTGCAGCACGGCGCTGTCGATAGGCTCGAAGCGGCGCACCACGTTGCCCTGGAAATGGTTGATCTGATCCGACTGCATGAAGGTGCGCGGCCCCACTTCGGCGATGTTGGGGTTGAGGTATTTCACGACGGAATAACGGCGCAGGCGATATTTGCCGTCGGCATGTTGCGTGTGGGGCAAGGAAGAAAATGAGGGCATCAGCTCTTGGGTTGCTTGCGGGCTTAGTACAGTCATACTTATTACGTTTTCGTGTTTCTGTAACATAATCACCTCTAATAATAATAATTTCTGATGTTGTAGGGGGTAATTCGATTGAATTGTAGACGACTCTATAACCAACGCAATGTGGGGTTGGCGAGGTGTGATGGCGGTCGTAAAGTGGGGAGAGCGCAAAAAGATAACGTGGCGAAAAGTCGGCTGGTGCGGCGGTGAAACGGCGCGGCATCTTGCCCGCACCGGCAGGTATCAAGCGATGGGCGCGCGGCCCTCGTGTTCAGAATGTCTCGAAATAAAGCTCGCGCAACAGCCAGGAGATTTCGTTATTGGTGCGGTTCAGGACGTCTATTCTGTGAACCCCTATCGCTTCTGCGCGCAGGTCGAGCAGCAGGTTGCGAATCTGCCGGAATAACGGGGTTTGCGGGTTGGGTCTGGCCAACTGCTGTCCACACAGTTTGATACCGGCGTCGCAGCCGGTGGCGATGTCCGTCAGGCAGCACGGGCAAGCGGTTTTTTGGCGCGCCATATTGCGGCATTGTTGCCCGATTACCTGGTTGAAGTGGCGTAATTGCAGGCAGACTTCCCGCGAGTTCAACGGTTTGGAATGGGTTGTCATCGGTTTCAGCTCCCTTGTCTTCGCCTATATTGGCACTTACCGATGAAGATAACCACGGACAAGCTGAGGGGGTATCGCCTTGTTTTGTTTGCAAATGGGGAGGGGATGGCGGCCCGCCGTCGGCGGGCCGTTACGATCAGGCGCGTTTAAACAGATTCGCCGCCTGGAACAGGGCAAAGGAACTGACCAGCATCTCGATGCCGACGATCGCCGTCACCAGCGTCACCGACGCCGCCGGGCCTGAGCCGATCAGCATCCAGGCGATGATCAAATCGAGCACGCCGATGACGAATTGCAGCCAGTTGCCCGGCAGGCCGCGGCGCATATAGCCTGCCGCCAGGCGCGCGATGCCGCCGAGCGCAAACAGCACGGCGAGGTAGATCGCCAGCGCCAGAATGCCCGCCAGCGGGCTGGTGATGAACACATAGCCGATAATCAGGTAGGCCACGCCCAGCAGAATGCCGCCGATCATCGGCCAGGTATTCTGCGCCCGGTTGGCTATCATGGCGATAATCAGCCCGGCGCCGCTCAACAGCAGCAGGACGCCCACCACGATGCTCAGCGCTGCGCCGGAGGCGAAAGGATTCACCAGGCACAGTATGCCGCCCGCCAGCAGCAGGAAGGCGATGATCAGCAGGGTGGTGCGTTGCTTTTTGAGCAGGTCTTCGCTCAGGAGGGGCAGATTATTGCGGTCGAGGTTCAACATGACAGTACTCCATTTCGTCGTTGGGTAATTAATCAGTCATCCTTACCTGTTTAGCATAGACCGTCTGGGGGTTTTTGACTGACCCGGCGCAAATGTTACACTGTGCGGCTGACGCGTATCAGAACCGAAAAGACGATTGGGGACAGGATTTGAGCACAGGAAGCAAGCTGGCAAGGTGGCGCCGCATCGCGGTGTGTCTGACATTGGGGCTGCTGTTGGCCGGGTGTTCGGGTAAAAACACCTACAACCGCGACTACGACAAACTGCCGAAGGGCAGCTACACCGGCAAGTCCTACACCGTCAAACGGGGCGATACGCTGTACTACATCGCCTGGATCACCGACAGCGAAGTCGGCGATCTGGCCAGAATCAACAAGATACGCCCGCCCTATAATCTGGAAGTGGGGCAAAAACTGCGGCTGAGCGGCGGCGCGCCGACCAAAACCGCCGCTACGCGCCGTAAAACATCCTCGTCTTCCGCCGCGATCGCCAAGCAAACGCCGCCGCCGGGCGCCGCACGTTGCTGGCGCTGGCCGACCAGCGGCCGGATCGTGCAGGCGTACTCCAATGCCGATGGCGGCAACAAGGGCATCGACATCGCCGGTAAACGCGGCCAGCCGATCTATGCTTCCGCCAAGGGCAAAGTGGTGTACGTCGGCAACCAACTGCGCGGCTACGGCAACCTGATCATGATTAAGCACGGCGAAGACTTTATTACCGCCTATGCGCACAACGACACCACGCTGGTGCGCAATGGCCAGGATGTGAAAGCGGGGCAGAAGATCGGCACCATGGGCAGCACCGGCACCGATTCGGTGTTCCTGCATTTCCAGATCCGTTACCGCGCCACCGCGCTCGATCCGCAGCGCTATCTGCCGCCGCAGGGATCGTCGCCGTCCTGTTAACGTCAATCCGGCTCCTTGCGGGCCGGATGTCAGCTATTTCAGCGGCAGATAAAGATCGGTCACCAGTTCATATTCCGCTACCTCGTGCACGAAGTTGTGGTAGTGGAAATAGAGCGGAAAGTCGCGCAGCTCCTCGCCGCTGGCCGGCAACCACTCGCTGTAGAGATAGCGGGCGCTTTCCGAGAGCCCATCCAGCGATCCGAGATGGCGCAGCACCGCGCAGCGTCCGGCCGGCAGCATGCTGTTCACCACGCCGAAGGCGTTGTCCTCCGGGATCGGCGCCGTGACCTCCCCGCAGAGGTAGAAGCGGAAGTCCTGCGCTTCGGTGGTGGCCGGATCGTGCGGCGCGATGCCGTACGTGCGGCTGCTTCTGACCGGCGACAGGCCGCTGGTTTTACGCCACTCGATAAAGCGCGCGGCGGTTTCATTGACCAGCGCGGACGGGCCGCGATGTTCGAGCATCGCCACCGGCGTGGCCGGGCAGTCGACAATGTCTACCTTCATGGGGTGTTTCCTTCTGTGTTTCGGTTCGGGAAAGCGCTGCTGCCAATCGATCCAGGCCGGCTGTTTGCGAAACTGGCTCGGCGTTTGGCTGAACGCCTGTTTGAAGGCGCGGCTGAAGGACTCCGGGTTTTGAAAGCCGGCGTCCAGCGCGATGTCAATCACCGGCTCCAGCGGGTTATACGCCAGGCGGTAAGAGGCGCGTTTAAGCCTCATCCACTGGATATAACGCCACACCGAGATGCCGCAATACGCGCTAAACTGGCGTTGAAAGTGAAAGCGCGAAAAATGGGCCACTTCGCTCAGCTTGTCGACGGTAAGCGCCTCGTCCAGGTGGCGGTCGATATAGTCAAAGACCTGCGCAAAGCGCTTTGCATACGTCTGGGTCATGTGATTGTCTCCTCCATGCCTGAACTTTGCCCGAGTCGCCGCCGCTTCTCCTGACGGATGATGCTGAGTTGCCATCGCAGGAAAACGGAATGGCTGCGGCGTTCGCCGCCGGCCAGGCCAAACTCATAACCCCCGCGCGGCCATGCGCCGCGAGCCCGACCGAGAAGATGAATATTACATGATGGATCGTTCCCGCTTGCTGAAATTCCTGCTGCCCTATCTGTGGCCGAAAGACAACCCGCGGCTGCGGGGGTATCTGGTGGTGGCCTTCGTGTTCATGGTGGCGGCCAAGGTCAGCACCACGCTGGTGCCGCTGGCCTACAAAGCGATGGTCGATGCGCTGAGCGGCGAGACGGCGAAAATGCTGGCGGTGCCGCTGGGGCTGATCGTCGCCTACGGCGTGGCGCGGGTGGGCGGCGCGCTGTTTGAGGAACTGCGCAACGTGATGTTTATCCACGTCAGCCAGAACGCCACGCGCCTGTTGGGCGTGCGGGTGTTTCGCCAGCTGCATGCGCTGAGCCTGCGCTTTCATCTGGAGCGCCAGACCGGCGGGCTGTCGCTGTCTATCGAGCGCGGCACCCAGGCGGTGTCCACGGTGCTGTCGCGATTGTTGTTCTCCATCGTGCCGATCCTGTTCGAGCTGACGCTGGTCACGGCGGTCATGTGGCATATGCTGAACGGCTGGTTCGCGTTGGCGATCCTGACCACGGTCGGCTGCTACATCCTGTTCACCGTGCTGGCGGTGAGCTGGCGCACCCGCTTTCGCCGCGAGCTCAACAAGGCCAACGCCGATGCCAACAGCAAATCCATCGACAGCCTGCTGAACTATGAGACCGTGAAGTACTTCGGCAATGAAGCGTTCGAGGCTGAGCGCTTCGATCTGTCGCGCCGGCTGTACGAATACGCCGCCATCAAGAACCAATTCAGTTTTACCGCGATCAACCTGGGGCAAACCGCCATTATCTCGATCGGGCTGATCGTCATGATGGCCATGGCGGCGCAGGGTATTACGCAGGGGACGATGACGGTCGGCGACTTCGTGCTGGTCAACGCCTACCTGTTGCAGCTGTACCAGCCGCTGAACTTCTTCGGCTTTATCTACTCGGAGGTGCGCCAGGCGCTGATCGACATGGAGAACATGTTCGATCTGCTGCAGGAAAAGCGTGAGATCGTCGATAGCCCGGATGCGCAGCCGCTGCGCCTCGACCGCGGCGAAGTGCGGTTCGACGCGGTCAGCTTCGGTTACGACACGCGCCGACCGATCCTCAAGCAGGTGAGTTTTACCATTCCGGCGGGCCACACGGTGGCGGTGGTCGGCGCCTCCGGCGCGGGCAAGTCCACGCTGTCGCGCCTGCTGTTTCGCTTTTACGACGTGCAGGGCGGCGCCATTACCCTCGACGGCCAGGACATTCGCCAACTGACCCAGGCCAGTCTGCGGCAGGCGATCGGCATCGTGCCGCAGGATACGGTGCTGTTCAACGATACGCTGCGCTACAACATCGGCTATGGCAAAACCGGCTCCAGCGATGAAGAAATCGAGCGTGCGGCGCGGCTGGCGCATATCCATGATTTTATCGTCGGTCTGCCCGACGGTTACGACACCCGGGTGGGCGAGCGCGGGCTGAAGCTGTCGGGCGGTGAAAAGCAGCGGGTGGCGATCGCGCGCACCATCCTGAAAAATCCGGCCATCCTGGTGTTCGACGAGGCGACCAGCGCGCTGGATACCCAGACCGAGCGCGAAATCCAGGGGCACCTGCGCGAGGTGAGCCGCAACCACACCACGCTGGTGATCGCCCATCGGCTCTCCACCGTGGTGGACGCCGATGAGATCATCGTGCTGGAGGCGGGGGAGATCGTCGAGCGCGGGGGGCATGAGGCGCTGTTGGCGGCGAACGGCCGCTACGCCGCCATGTGGCAAACCCAGTACAGCGAAGAGCAGGAGCCGCGCTGACGCTGCCGTTCACACCATCGATGGCGCGGCCTTGAGCCGTTGTATCACGTACTCGCAGGCGATGCGGTAATCCTGCTGCAGATCGGTATCATCCCCGGCCAGGCTGCCGCGCAGCCAGAGCCCATCGATCATCGCCGCCAGCCCGCGCGCCGCGTCGCGCGCCTGCTGCAGCGGCAGCTCGCGGCGGAACTGGCTGCATATATTGGAATAGAGCCGCCGATCGTTGGCGCGCTGCAGGCGGCGCAGCACCGGCTGGTGCATGCTGGCGGCCCAGAAGTCGAGCCAGGCGCGCATGGAAATGGCGTTGGTTTGACTGGGGTGGAAGTTGCCCTGAATGATGGCGCACAGCTGCGACTGGCTGTCTCTCGCCGCCTGAGCGCGGCACTCGGCCACCGCGTCGCGCAGATCGCGCAGGATCTTGCGCATGGTCGCGCTCAACAATCCCTCCTTATCGCCAAAATAGTGGCTGACGATGCCGGTCGACAGCCCGGCTTCTTTCGCCACCTGCGACAGGGTGACGCCGGCCAACCCCACCACGCTGATGGTTTCGAAGGCGGCGTTAATCAACTGCTCCTTGCGCTGCTCAGGAATGTCTCTGCGGTACATATTTTCCCCAACTGATAGGCAAATCACACTTTGAATTTGATTGATTGAACGGTCAATCAATACTCTATATGCTGCGAAAATGTCAAATAAATGACGATAAAATGTTAATCAAAAGTTGCATTTAAATCGTCTGTCTTTCGCATCATGGAAGCCTGCCAATGACAATAAAAACTCCTCCATCGCTTGACGAAGAACCTGTCAGATTGAATGTCCCGGTATTTTTCGGCTCAGCCGCGGTGATCTTGCTGCTGGGGGCGCTGATTGTGCTGTTTCCCGCCGCCAGCAAACAGTGGCTGAATGTCGCGCAAAGTTGGGTGGCCGACGTGTTCGGCTGGTATTACATGCTGTTGATGGTCGCCTGTATGGTGTTCGTGTTCTGGCTGGCGCTGTCGCGCTTTGGCCATATTCGCCTCAGCCAGGATGATGAGCCGCCGCAGTTTAGCTATCCCTCCTGGGTGGCGATGCTGTTCTCGTCGGGCATCGGCATTGCGCTGGTGTATTACGGTGCCTATGAGCCGTTGGATCACTTCCTGTCGCCACCGGAAGGCGACGGCGGCAGCGTACAGGCGGCGCGGCAGGCGATGGCGCTGACCTTTTTACACTGGGGGCTGCACGGTTGGGCGCTGTATGCGTTGATCGCCACCGCGCTCGCCTATTTCGCCTATTGTCGCGGTTTGCCGCTGGCGCTGCGTTCCGCGCTGTACCCGATCTTCGGCGAGCGCATCCACGGCGGCGTCGGCCATCTGGTGGACAGCTTCGGCATTCTGGTGACGGTTATCTCGATGGTGACCAACCTGGGGATCGGCGCGCTGTTGGTGAACTCGGGGCTGTTCTACCTGTTCGACATCCCGCAAAGCACCGGCGTGCTGCTGGCGCTGATCGTGGTGATGATGGTGGTGGCCACGCTGGCGGCGGTCACCGGCGTCGAAAAGGGCATCGCCATGCTGTCGAACATCAACGTCGGCTTCCTGTGCCTGCTGTTGCTGTTCGTGTTTCTGGCCGGCCCGACGCTGAACCTGCTCAACGGCATGTTGCAGAACATTGGGGATTATCTGACCTCGCTCGTCAGCCGCAGCTTCGATATGTATCTGTACGGCAAGGCGCGCCAGTGGCAGGGCGCCTGGACGCTGTTCTATTGGGCCTGGTGGGTGGCATGGGCGCCGTTTGTCGGGCTGTTTATCGCGCGTATTTCCAAAGGCCGTACCATCCGCGAACTGATCTTCGGCGTGTTGCTGATCCCGCTGGGGTTCACGCTGGCGTGGCTGTCGATCTTCGGCAATACCGCCATCAGTCTGGTGCTGGAGGGCGGGCAAGCGATTCTGGGGCAGGTGGCGCAAAGCGATCCGCCGATGGCGGTGTTCAAGCTGTTCGAATACCTGCCCTATACCCAGCTGACCGCCGGTTTTGTGGTGGTGATAAGCTTCGTGCTGTTCCTGACGCCGGTGGACTCCGGCACGCTGATGATAGCGAATCTGTCCTGCCAGGGCGGTTCCGCCCACGATGACGCGCCGGCCTGGCTGCGGGTGTTCTGGGCGGCGGTCACCACGCTGGTGTGCGCCGGGCTGCTGTACGCCGGCAGTTTCAGCGCGATGCAGACTGCCGTGGTGCTGTGCGGCTTGCCTTTCTCGGCGGTGATCGTGCTGTACATGCTCAGCCTGCGCAAGGATCTGCGCGGCTACGCCATGAAGCCGGCGCTTCCCTGAGGCGGCTTATTCGTCCGCGCGCGGCCGATGATGCACGTATTCGATAATCGTGCCGTCCGGCAGGCGCGCATTGAAACAGGCGCCGGTGGGCACTTCTACCGGGCCAAAGAAGATATCGGCGCCGGCGGCCTGTAGCCGCTGGTGGTAGGGATAAATGTCATCGACCAGCAACGTGCCGACGGTGCTGTGAAAAGGACGCAGGTTTTCTTCCGAGCCTTCCAGGATCAGAAATGGCCCCACCGCCGCCAGCACCAGCCGATGCTCGGGGAAGTCGAAACGCATATCCGCTTCCACGCCGTGCAGCTGCTCGTAAAACGCGATGGCGCGGTCAATCTCGCCTTCGTTGACGTAGACCCGGATCAGCACGCGCGGCTCGCGCAGCGATGAAGAGTCGGCGGTTTTGCGCCAAAAGCCTGCTTCTGTCAGTTTTGCCGTCATTGCTCATTCCTCATGGTGGCTCGTTTCCTTGTCATCATGCCGCCGTTTGACGGCAGGGATTAGACCGAGTTGTTATGAACCAGCAGCGGCGGAAATAAAAAAGCCCCGGTAACGGGGCAAAGACCCGCTCAGGTCGGAATAGCGGGCTAAAGCGGGCGTCAGGCGCGATGGAATTCCGGTAACACCAGTTGGCCGATCTCCTGCATCGTCTCTTCCAGCGGCCGCTGGTTGCGGCGGAAATGCAGGCCGATGTGATTGACCCCGGTGTCACGCATGGCGCTCAGTTCCTGAATCAATCCATTGCGGCCGCTCTTGATGCCGAAGCGATGACGCTGAATCGGCGCGTCGGCGTTATCGGTGAGGTCGAGATGAATAAAGCTGACGTAGGGCTTGTCACCGGCTACGTTGCGCCAGAGTTTGACCCGCGAAACGTGGTCCGCAGGCGTGCCGGGATACGACAGCCAGCCATCCATATTTTTCCCCACCCACTCGGGCGTTTGTTGCGCCAGCCCGGCGACCAGCAGCGGCGGCGGCGGCGTGGCCGGCAGCAGGCGCAGTCCCGGTTGCAGCGCGCTGTCGGCTTCCCCTTTGAGAATGCCGACGCTGGCGCGGAAGCTTTCACCGCGCGCGGCGTAATCGGCGCCGAACAGCGGGTACTCCACGGGGCGATCGCCGCTGGCGACGCCGAGCAACAGACGATCGCCGCTCAGCGTTTGCAGCGTGGAAGCCGCTTTGCGCACCAGCCACGGCTGCCGCAGCGGCAGCACCACGGCCGCGGTACCGAGCAGAATATTGCGCGTCAGGCTGGACAGGTAGCCGAGGTAGGTAAAGGTCTCAAACACCTGCGCGGCGTCACCGAAGTCCGGATCATACAGCGGCACGTCGCGAACCCAGGCGGCGCGAAAGCCGAGCTCATCGGCCAGCTTGATGCGCGCAGCGTGTTCGCTCATGTCCGGCACGCCGAACGGCCGCCCGTCCTGCTGGCGTTTCAGCTGCCCGCTGGTGGACCAATCGTTGTCCAGCGGCAACTCGATGCCGATGGAAAGCGGCTCCCGGGTTAATTTTTCGATGCTCATGTGTCACTCCGTCTCAGGCCTTGCGGCGCGGTGTCGAACGATGGCACGAAGTGTTGCATGGCGCTTAATTGAGATAAACAGCCCTAATCGCAATAGATAATTGCTGTTGCGAGCATAATTGCTTTGCTGGATGCGGCATGCTTGTCGTGATTTACGTCACGCTCTGCGCTTTTGTTATTGTCCAGACGGGGTTATATAACCCCGCCGTTGGCCTTTCCCTCGTAAGAGTTAGTTTTTTCTGCGGCCTTAAAATAAAACGAGATGATTCAATAGATAAAAATGGCTCTGAAGCACGAGCGGGGATCATTCAATGCCGATAAAAAATTAATAAGCCTGAAGCGTCATCGATGGGATTATTCGCAAATAACGCGCAAACAGGCTTTTTTTAATCGCAAGAAAGTACCGGACATTATTTTATATGTATCAAGAACAGAAGGATAAATAACCTGAAGGTGATAATGCGATATTGAAATAGTACCCGTTCAGAATTTCATTTGTCTCTCGAAGAGCGCCGGTTGACAGACCGCCGGCTTGCGATAATTTTATGTCATTAACATGTTAATGAGTTGTTGTCGTGACGGAGGGCCAATTTCTCTCTTGGCCGAGCGCTTAACACACTTATGCCATGGCGGGCCGCCATTCATAAGTTAACTTATGGACAAATGACGCTATGAATACATCGCCAGCGGCACGCAGAGCATTAAGTGAAGAGAACCGGTTGCTGATTATTTTGTTTTTCGTGTTCGGCTGCGTGTTCGTCGATCGTCTGACCATCTCGTTTCTGTTTCCGATGATTGCCGCCGACCTCAAGTTAAGCAATGTGCATCTCGGCACGCTGTCGGCGGTGTTGGCGCTAACCTGGGCGCTGTCCGGCGCCGGGTTGGGGGCGATAGCCGATCGGTTTAATATCCGTAAACCGATGCTGATCCTGTCCATCTTAGTGTTTTCGCTGTTCTCCGCGCTGTCGGGGCTGGTCAGCGGGTTTGCCATGTTATTGATCTTCCGGGCGCTGATGGGGATTGCAGAGGGGCCGGTATTGCCGATCGCGCAATCGTTGATGGTGGAAAGATCGCAGCCGCAGCGCCGCGGTTTCAACATGGGATTGATCCAGGGCGCGGCGCCGGGGCTGTTGGGCGGCATCATCGCGCCGCCGCTGATCATCTATCTGGCGCAGAAGTGGGGATGGAGCATGGCGTTTCACCTGACCGCCGTGCCGGGCATCATTCTGGCGTGGCTGATCTATCGCTATGTGAACGGCAAAAAGGATCCCGCTTTCAGCGCCGCGCCGGCGGCCGGTAAGCCGGCGGGCAAGGCCGCTTACGGCGAGCTGTTCAAAATCAAGAACGTGGCGCTGTGCATTCTGATCTCCTGCGTGTTCGTCACCTGGTTCATGATCATCATAACCTTCACCCCTAACTTTTTGGTGACCGACCGTGGCTTCGGTGAAGGCACGATGGGCGGCATCATGAGCGCCATCGGCGCCGCCTGGGTCTTCTGGGGCGTGGCGGTACCGGCGATCTCCGATCGCCTCGGGCGCAAACCGACGCTGATTTTCTTTTCGCTGCTGGCGGTGTGCTGCCCGCTGTTCCTGAGCTACGTCGCCAATCCGTGGCTGCTGGGCGTGCTGGTGTTCCTGTCTTATACCGGCCTTGGCTGTTTCACGCTGTTTATGGCCACCATCCCGTCGGAAACGGTGTCGCCGGCGCGCATCGCCACCGCGTTGGGGCTGGTGATGGGGATCGGCGAGGTGATTGGCGGCTGCCTGGCGCCGTTTATCGCCGGGCTGATCGCCGATCGCTACGGCCTGGTCAGCGTAATGTGGCTGGCGGCCGCCGGTGCCGTGTGCGCCGGGGTACTGAGTTGTTTTCTCGATGAAACCGCCCCTGCCGTGGTGAACCGCCGAGCGGTGAAGCCGGCGGGCGTCGCCGACGTTTGAGACGAGTTTTATCCCATTCAATTAAGGAGAGCGAAGATGTCAGCAGAATCATCCGTACTGAATCAAAATGCCGAGCCGGACTGGAAGAATTACGACGATTTCGCGCGCGGCATCGATACCAACCGGTTGCCGGGTACCCAGGACTGGCGCGGCAAAACGCTGCAGATCGCCTTTGAAGACGGCGGGGACATCACGCTGCGTTTCAGCGCCGACCGGCAACGGGTGTTGTGGGCCTGGGGAGGGGAGAGCGGTGAGGACGCTTACGAAGAGGTGCAAACCTCCGCCGCGCGCTATTTCTTCAATATTCCGCTGCAGTCGCCGGGCAACGAATGCCTGACGCTGGTGCTCAACCGCGACAGCGGCCGGGCGCTGCTGGTGCGCAGCACGCTGTTGCCCGAACAAACGGTGGAAAAGGGATCCCGCCTCAAGCAAAGCTTCCACGTTGGGCTGATTGCCGGCGTCACGCCGGGCGGCATCGCGCCGCATCTGACCCGCGAGCTGATCGGTTATCGCACGCTGAACGTTTACAGCCCCAACCATTACTACGAGCACTTCTACGTCAACACCGAGCGTTATGCCTGGCAAAACCTGCGCGGCGAGCAGTTCGGGCACGGCGACATGGATTACGCCACTTACTACAAGTTTGAGGACGAGATGTTCCTGTTCACCTTCCGGGAAAAGATTATCCCGGTGTGCTCGGTGTTCTTCTTCGACTTTATCTCCGGGCGCTGCACCGGCACCTTCCTCGGGTTGGACGCCGCCGGCCGGGTGTTGGTGTCACCGGCCGGGGCCTTCATCAGCAAGATGAGCTACAACGCTTATCCGGAGGGCGTGCAGCCGCTGTGAGTCAGGCGTTTCTGACCAGCGATCCGGCGTTGATCTCCGCAATGGTTTTCGCGCCGGTGAGCGTCATGGCGACGCGCATTTCCTTGTCGATCAGATCCAGCAAGTTAGCCACCCCGGCTTCGCCGGCCGCCGCCAGCGCATAGACGAAGGCGCGCCCCAGCAGCACGCTGTCGGCGCCCAGCGCGATCATGCGCACCACGTCCAGGCCGCTGCGGATGCCGGAATCGGCCAGTAAGGTAATGTCGCCTTTCACCGCGTCGGCGATCGCCGGCATGGCGCGCGCGGTCGACAGAACGCCGTCCAGCTGGCGGCCACCGTGGTTGGAGACGATGATGCCGTCGGCGCCGAAGCGCACCGCATCTTTGGCGTCTTCCGGATCCAGAATGCCTTTGATGATCATCGGGCCGTCCCAGAATTCGCGGATCCACTCCAGATCTTTCCAGGAAATCGACGGATCGAAGTTGGCGCCCAGCCAGCCGATGTAGTCTTCCAGGCTGGTCGGTTTGCCGCGGTAGGCCGAGACGTTGCCCAGATCGTGCGGCTTGCCGAACAGGCCGACATCCCAGGCCCACTGCGGATGGGTAAACGCCTGCAGCACGCGGCGCAGGGCGGCGTTGGGGCCGCTCATCCCCGAGTGGGCGTCGCGGTAACGGGCGCCGGGCACCGGCATGTCGACGGTGAATACCAGCGTTTTCACGCCGGCGGCTTTGGCGCGCTCCAGCGCGTTGCGCATAAAGCCGCGGTCTTTCAGCACGTAGAGCTGGAACCACATCGGCCGATCGATCGCCGGGGCCACCTCTTCGATGGGGCAGACCGACACGGTGGACAGCGTGAACGGAATGCCTTTTTTGGCCGCGGCGCGCGCGGCCTGCACTTCGCCGCGGCGGGCGTACATGCCGGTCAGCCCCACCGGCCCCAGCGCCACCGGCATCGCCAGCTGCTCGCCGAACAGCGTGGTCTCCAGGCTGAGTTCGGACATATTGCGCAGCACGCGCTGGCGCAAGGCAATATCGGCCAGATCTGCGGTATTGCGCTTCAGCGTATGCTCCGCGTAGGCCCCGCCGTCGATGTAGTGAAACAGAAACGGCGGCAGTTTGGCCTGGGCGGCGGCCCGGTAGTCGGTTGACGCGGAGATGATCATAGTGTTTACCTTCTTGTCTTCTTGCAAATAACGGGTTGTCAGTCAGAGCGAGAGGATCGCCGCCATAGCGGCCGCGATCCCACCGTACGCCAGCATCGGCAGCGCGGTCTTTCTGATGATTTTGCCTTCGGCGTTGCCGATCCCCAGGATCGAACAGACCGCGATAATGTTGTTCAGGCATACCATGTTGCCCATGGCGCCGCCGACGGACTGCAAGGCCAGCGTCAGATTGACGTCGAGGCCGCTGCTCTGGGCGATCGATTGCTGAATGCCGCCGAACGTCAGGTTCGAAACGGTGTTGGAACCGGAGAAGAACGAGCCCAGCGCGCCGAGGAACGAAGAGAACAGCAGCCAGCTGTCGCCGGTCAGCGCCGCCAACGCTTTCCCGATCAGGATCACCGGCGCGTTGTCGCCGCCCAGCATCATCAGATTGACCATGACCAGCGCGCCGAACAGGGCGATAAAGGGGCGCGTGATGCGCCCGCCGGTTTCGCTGAACATTTGCCGCACCTGGCCGCCATTCAGACGGAACAGCGGAATGCACAACACCACCACCAGCAGAAACGGGATCAGCGCCGGGACATACAGCGTTTTGTAGCCGGCCGCGGCGGAGGTGCCCAGCACCTGCCGCAGTTCGACGATCAGCGCCTGGCTGATGCGCAGCTCCCCGAGCCAGCCGAGTTTTTCCTGCCACAGCAGCGTGGTGGTGTTGAGCAGCGCCTTGAGGCCCAACTGGTGAATGCGCGTCACTATCAGGATAGCAATCAGCAGCAGGGTCGGCGTCATCGCCTTGACCACCTGCATGAACGGCACCGCCTGCGCGGCGCTCTGCGGTTTTTCCGCGCGGGCGAGGCCAATGCCGCCGCGCGCCAGCAGCACCGACAGCGCCAGGCCGAGAGCGCCGCCGACCAGCGCCGGGAACTCATAGTTCACCTGGGCCAGCAGCAGATAGGGGACGGTGCAGCTCAGCACGCTGAGCAAGATAAACGGCAGGTTGCGGCGAATATCCTGCCAGGAAACGATAAAGCGCAGCGCCAGCAGAGGAATGACGAAGCCGGCGACAACGTGGATCAGCGCGGTTTGCCGGCCGATCTCCAGCAGGCTGGCGTCCGACAGGCCGAGGTTGGCAAAGCCGAACCAGGTGGGGGTGCCCACGGCGCCGAAGGAGACCGGTACCGAGTTCATCACCAGCGTCAGCAGGGCGACGCGCAGCGGGTTGAAGCCCAGCCCGACCAGAATCGGCGCGGCGATGGCGGCCGGAGTGCCGAAGCCGCTGGCGCCCTCGATCATAAAGGCGAACACCCAGCCGATAATCATCAGTTGGGCCACCGGGTTGGGGCTAACGGTTTCCAACCAGCGGCGCACCACGTTTTCCGCACCGCTTATCTGCATCAGTTTGTTGAGCAGAATGGCGCCGGCAATGATGGTGATCGGCGTCAGCGTCGAGACCAGCGCGGTGATGATATTGGCATGCAGCAGCCGCAGTGAGGCATCGAACCACCAGAGCTGCAGGGCATATACCACGGCGGCCGTCAGCGGCAGGGCCAGATAAGAGGGCACACCATTCCTTTTGGTCATCATCCATATCAGCAGGACGATGGGCGCAATACTGAAAAGCAGGGGCATAAGATCCTCAGGGTTATTATTTTTATGGGCAGAGATATGTAACTGAAAGGTTAATTACCGCAACATTTTCATTCTAATCACAACGTTGGCGATGATGCCACGCGATAATTTTTTAACATCGGCGAATGGCGCCGGCGGCGGGAAAAATGCCGGCTGTTGAGGCTGAATTAAATTGATTTAAAATCAATTGGATGGGTTTTTATGTTGTGTAATGAATGCGCTGGATCACATTAATTAGGCGTTAATGTTCACGAGTTCATGTCCAAAAATGCGGTAATCCACGCGGTACTTTACGACGCGTGGAAATAATCAGGAGTGGAAACTTAAAAGTAGTGACTGATATTTTGATAGGAACCGATGATATGTTCGATCAGCAGGCGAGTTTTTAACGGCAGATTGCGGGTATAAGGGTAGACGGCGTAAATGCCCAATACCTTGCCGCAGTGGCCGGCCAGGATCTCCGTCAGTTTGCCGTCCTGCAAATCTTCGTACACCATGCAGCGCGGCACCATGGCGATGCCGTGGCCGCCGATCACCGCTTTGCGGATCGCCCGCGCATTATTGGCCGACAGGTTGCCGTCAACCTGCAGCTCGTAGATTTCGTTGCGCCCTGGCCGCTTCATCAGCCAGTTGGCGGTGCCGCTCTCTTGATAGGTATAGGTCAGGCAGTTGTGGCTAAGCAGATCGTCGGGATTGCGCGGCTCCGGGTGGTTCTCCAGATAGCCCGGCGAGCAGACGATCACCCAGCGGGAATCGAAGATCGGCCGCGCAATCAGGCTGGAGTCCGGCATGGTGCCGGTACGGATCGCCAGATCGATGCCTTCTTCCACCAGATCAACGAAGCGGTTTTCCAGCCGCATCTCGACCTTCAGGCTGGGGTGCTGAGCGCAAAACTCCGCCACGCTTTCACTCAGCAGCAGCTCACCCGAAATGGTCGGCACCGACATGCGAATGGTGCCGGTCAGCTCTTCGCTCTTTTCGCTGACGGCGTACAGCGCTTCCTGCACTTTGGCGCCGATCTCCTTGGCCTGCTGGTAGAGCGCCTGGCCGCTTTCGGTCAGCGTCAGGCTGCGGGTGGTGCGGTACATCAGCCGGGCGCCGAGCGATTTTTCCAACCGCCCGATGCGTTTGCTCACCACCGAACTGGTAATGCCGGCGCTCTCCGCCGCCTTGCTGAACGAGCCGCAGTCGACAATCAGGGCAAACAGAATCAAGTCGTTGGCGTATTCGTGAGTCGCGAGCATGGGCATCCTAAGAGTGAGAGTCCTGTTGCCCAGTGTAAGTCCGGCGCGGCAGGAAGCAATCTTTTCAGCCTGTTTCCAGCACCGGTTAACTGGTCGGATCTGAAATTTTCTTGGTTAATTACCTCTTAAACTGAGAATTATCCTTCAAATAAATCGTGGCTATTCCGGGGGTGAAATTAACTTCCATGTTTTTATAAGCAATTAAATTAGAATAATCCTTATATCAAACGTTACTTATTCCACTAAGCCTGCGGTGCAGTGTAAATAATTGTATTGATCTGCTTGTGTGAGAGGGCTATTCTTTTTCCCGCAGCGCTCTCATTGTTATCAATTAAATGTTTTTCAATGTATTGAAGAATTACTCTGTCTTGCAGGCAGAGTGATGGGTAGTGTGTTTATATTTTAATATATATAAGGATATTGTAATGAAGAAAATCAACCTGTCTGAAGCGGAAAACATCGTCGGCGGTACTTTTGTGTGTACCAAGGAATTTGCCTGGGTGGGCGGTGGCAATAACCGCACTTGCCAACTGGTGACCACCTGTGCCGATAAGTTTGGCGGCGTGAAAAAAACCTATCATCCGGCGCCGGTGGCGAGCTGCCCTTCCACGCCGACAATCCCGAGCTGATGCGAGCTGAACGCTTGCAGTTAGGTTAGTGATGGACAGGCGGGGCGCTTGCGCGCACCGCCTGATAACGGAGATGAATTCCTTTTTTATCGCTGAACCGTCAATCTCCCTTTCTGATTTATAACGCTCATGCTCAAGTGAGCATTTATTTATGCGCAGGATGCGTCTGCTATGTATAAACGTCCTTTGCTGTTTTTTAGTTACACGCTCGTCATTATTTTCGCCTCTTCTTTTTTGACCGCGCTTTATTTCCAGCATTACGTTATGGCCTCGCCGGCGGCGGAAAGCCTGAGTTTTATCTCTCCGGAAAAAATAGAGCAAAGCCCATTGCAAGATGATAACGCCATTGTCGAAGTCTTCTCTTACGCCTGCCACTATTGTGAAGTTAACGAAAGCGGCGTGGCCGAGCTGGAAAAACGCTTACCGGCGGGAGCCAAATTGGTGCGCCTGCATCTCAGCGACGACGATCACGCCGGCATGGCGGCCTTTGCGCCCCTCTTCGCCACCCTGACGGTCATGGGGATCGAGGCGCAGCATCGTCCCGCCGCTTACCGCGCCATTATCAAAGAAAACCTCAATCTGGCGGATGAAAAGCAGCTCAGCGCCTGGTTGGTGGCCAACGGCATCGACGAGGCCGCCTATCAGCGGACCAGAGATTCAGAGCGGGTCAAGGAACTGTTGGCGTATATGACGGCGGTAAGCCGCTATTACCAGGTCAACGCGACCCCCAGCTTTATCGTCAATCGCAAATGGCTGGCGTTGCAAGACCGTGAGTTTTCCGCTTTCAGCCAGCAACTGCTGTCGCTGTTGCAGCACGATAAGCCGCTGGCCCCCTGATGCGCCTGCTCGCGGTTCGGGGCTTTCTGGCCTGGCGTAACGGCCTGGACGCCGTGGCGCGTCTCTCGGCTGTCCGCACCGGGGTGAGCCGGAGTCTGACGTGCGCTCTGCTGCGGCGCGTGGATTATCGCCTGTGGCTAAAGATGCAGAGGCGGTTGAGGTGGGGTCTGCAGCAACGCCGTTTTCGCCACCGGCAAGCGGTCGCTGAGGCGAATCGCCAAAGCCTGTTGGGCGACGGCAGGCTGGACTTCGCCTGGCTGATGCAGCGGCGACAATGGCTGGATTTGGCGGCGATCCAGGCCCGCAACGCCGCGTTGATGGAGCATTTGGCGCAGTGCACCTCACAGCTCAATCAGGTGGTGGAGCCGCTGCATCGCGCCGGGGTGCCGGTGTTGTTGGCGCCGATGCACACGGTTTCCGATGTGCTGGCGACGCTGGTCGGCGCGGGCGTTTATCCCGGGCGGGCAACGGTGATCGTTTCCGGCGACGCACAGACGTTAGCGCGGCGAGCGCCTGAGGGGGAATGGCGGCAGCGGCTCGACTATTGCTCGATTCACGACGATCCCCGGCATATTGCCGGCACCTTGTCGCAGGCGCTGCTGGAGGCGACGGAGCATCGGCGCAACATCATCCTCTTCCCGGACATCACGCCGGATTACACCTTGAACAGCACCCGGGACGCCTCGGCCAAACTGGCTTGCCGTTTGTTCAACCGGCCAGCGCATTTGCATAGCGGCATCGTTCGATTATCCCGAGCGATGCGGGCTCGAGTGGTGTGCTATTCGCTTTATTACGATCGCGGCGTTCGCATTCACATAGAAGAACCGATTGCCACAGAGCTGGTCGGCCGCGCCGTGCCGGCGATCGTCGAGCGCACCCTGTGGCGACATGCGGATGATTGGTTGCTGTGGCATTCGCACTCTTTATTTTTTATCAACGAATAAGTCAGGGATATCACTACGCATGGAAAACACCCTCCCTACGCCGGTCTTGCAGAGCGAAATCAATGAGTGCGGGCTGGCCTGCATCGCCATGCTGGCGGAAACGCAGGGCGTTCGCGCGCCATTGACGGAACTGCGTGAGCGTTACCCCGCTTCGCAACACGGCACTTCGCTGGCGACGCTGTGCGCCATTTTAGGGGAGCTGGCGTTGCCGGCTTATCCGGTGGCGTTCGAGCACCGGGATCTGGCGGCGCTGCCTTTACCGGCGATTCTGCATTACGGCGCGGGCCACTATGTATTGCTGGCATATCGTCAGGGCGGTTACGTGTGCGTAATGAATCCGGCGTTGGGGCAACAGCTGCTGCCGTACGCCGCTTTGAAAGCGGAAATCAGCGGCTACGCATTGGTGCTCGATCGCGACGATTTACCGTCCACCCCCCCGCCGCGCGGAGCCACCGACGCGGTGCTTTCGCCAGTTTAAGCCTGAAGGATACCGCCGGCATCGCCGGCATTTATCGCCTGGCGGCGATGACGTTTCTTATCTCGCTGACGCTGTTCATCATGCCGATGATGGTCGCCAGCGCGATCAATCAGGTGTTCGCCATGGCCGGTGAGGTCGCGTTTCCTTACGCCTACTATCTGCTGGCGTTTGTGGCATCCACGGCGCTGGCCCTGATGGCGCGCATCATCACCGAGCGTTTTATCAAAAACTTCGTGTTGCTGCACGGCGCCGCCGGGTTTTCCCGCCTGCTGGAAAATTCGCTGAATTTCTTCAGCAAGCGCGCGCCCGGCGAGATTTTCAGTCGTTTCACCAGCTGGCAGATGGCCGCCGGCCAGAAAATCGAGCTGGATAACGGCCTGCGCACCGACTGGATCATCGCTGCTATCGCGCTGGCGGTGATGGGCTATTTGAGCCCGATGTTGGCGCTGGTGCCGATTGCCGGCGTACTGCTGATGGGGGCGATCAGCGTTTGGGCCATTTATCGCGATCGCCACTTCACCCAGCAGCTGCAGGTGAGAGGGGCGGCGCAGAATGATTTTATTCTGGAAACCATTCAGGGGTTTTCGACCATCAAGTCCGCCGGGCTCGCCGGCCAGCGGCAAGAGGGCTTTGCCGAGCATGCCCGTTCGCTGTTCAACTGCCTGCAGCGGCAAAAAGTCTATGAGCAGGTCAAGGGCAGCATTTATCAACTGATTGGCAGCCTGGAAATGGTGGTGTTCATGCTGCTGGCGCTGCCGCTGCTAAAGGGTGGCGAACTCAGTCTGGGGGCATTCTTCGCCTACAGCTTTCTGCGCGAAATTTTTACCTCTTACACCAGCAAGATCTTTTTTGCCGTCCTGCAGAAAAACCAACTGCACGTGATCGATGAGCGCGCGCGGGATCTGTTTCCTGCCGTATCTCTGCGTACCGGGTCTGGCGACGAAAGCGTGAACCATTTTGATGTGCAGTTGGCGTATCGGGGGGTGAGCTTCGCGTACGACGCCGGCCAACCGGTTTTGCGCGACCTGTCGCTGACGCTGGAACGGGGCGAGTGTATCGCCATCTGCGGCGGTTCCGGCGCGGGCAAGAGCACCTTGCTGAAGGTGCTCGCCTGTCTGTTGACGCCGCAGCGGGGGGAACTGACGCTGGATGGCCGCGTGCTGGCTAACGCCGCCGCGCAGCGGCTGTTCTTCCTGCAAAGCCAGGAGGACATTCTGTTCAATGCCTCGGTATTGCAAAACGTCACGCTGTTCGCCCCGTCGGCGCCGGGCCAGCAGAGACAAGTGGAACAGGCGCTATGCAGTTTGGGGCTGGCGGATGCGGTGGCGCAGCTGCCCGGAGGCGTGAACGCTCTGGTGCGAGAGAGCCATGCCGGGCTGTCGCTGGGGCAACGGCAGCGTCTGTTGCTGGCGCGTGCCATGTACAGCCGTTGTCCGGTGTTGGTGCTGGATGAACCGACGGCGAATCTGGATGAAAAAACCGCTGCGGCGGTGATGTCGGCTCTGGTAGCGCATTGCCGTGAGAAGGGTAAAACCTTGGTGACCGTGACGCATAACCCGCGGCTGCTGCCGTTGTTTGATCGGGTGCTGCACTTGTCGCAGGGCCGGTTGTTGGCCGCCGTCGACACCAGGATGAATGACTGTGCTGAGGTGGAGTGACGTGCCCGGAAAGAAACGCTGGCGGCGTGTGGCGCTGGTGGCGATCGTGTTGGGGGGGCTGGCCGGCGGGCTGTTAGGGTTGAATCGGGCACCTGACGTATCACCGCCGCAGACGGCGCGCGTCGATCGCGGCGACATCGAAAAAAGCGTGTTGGCTACCGGCATTTTGAAACCGGCCCGGCAGGTGAACGTTGGCGCGCAGGTCAACGGCCAACTGAAAAAACTGTATGTCAAACCGGGGGACAGAGTGGCTCAGGGCCAGCTGTTGGCCGAGATAGATCCGACGTTGCAACTTAACGAACTGCGCAAGTCGCAGGCCGAATTACGCAGCGCGCAGGCGCAGAAATTGGCGAGTCAGGCGCAGCTCAAGCAGTACCAACTGGAGTTGGCGCGGCAAAGGGCGTTGGCGCGAGATCGTGCCGGCGTGGCCAGCGATTTGGAAAAAGCGCAGGCGCAGCACGACGCGCAACTGGCGCAGTTGAAAGTGAACGAGTCGCAGATCGTTCAGGCCGAAGTCGCGCAGGAAACGGCGAGAGCCAACCTGGCTTTTACCCGTATTACCGCGCCTATCGACGGCGAAGTGCTGGGTATCGTCACTCAGGAAGGGCAAACCATCGTCTCATCGCAAAGCGCACCGACCATTTTGGTGATGGCAGACGTGGATACGATGATGGTGCATACCCGCATATCGGAAAATGACATCTTGCAGGTGAGGGCGGGGCAGCCGCTGTGGTTTTATGTCGCCGCCGATCCCCGCCGCCGATATGAAGGGGTCATGGGTGCGATACAGCAAGCGCCGGCAGAAGCGCTGGAAGCCGATCCGCTGGGCAGAAATTCAAGCCAGCAAACGGCGGCGGTGTATTACAACGGCGTATTTGCCGTCGCCAACGGCGAACGTCGATTACGCACCGCGATGACGGCGCAGGTATTCATCATTACCGAACGCGCCACGGGGGTGGTGCGGCTGCCGATGGCGGCATTGGGAGAGGCACTGGATGGCGAGCGCTATCAGATCAGAGTGTTGGAAGGCCAGCGGGTTGTCGCGCGCAGCGTGCGCATCGGGAAGCGCGATCGCCGCTATGCGGAAGTGTTGGAAGGCGTGAGAGTGGGTGAGCAAGTGCTGCTGGAGCACCAGCCAGATACGGAGGGTGAGCATGTCAGCTAGCTCGGATCCCATTATCGTTTTGGAGAACGTTTCGCGCGAGTTTCAAGCCGGAGAGCAGAAAATCACGGTCCTCAAACGCGTTTCCCTGAGCATTCAGCGGGGAGAAATGGTCGCTATCGTCGGCGCCTCCGGCTCCGGAAAATCGACGTTGATGAATATTATCGGTTGTCTGGACAAGCCTTCTCAGGGGGATGTGTACATCAACGGGGTGGCGATTGGGCAAGCCGACGGCAATCGCCTGGCGCGGCTCCGCAGTCGGCATATCGGCTTTATTTTCCAGCGCTATCATCTGATGCCCTATCTGACGGCCGGTGAGAACGTGGCGATCCCTGCATTGTATACCGCCATGCCGGCCGCCGAGCGCCGCTTGCGGGCCGCGCATTTGTTGGCTCGCCTCGGGTTGGCGCAGCGAGGTGGCCATCGTCCGGCGCAGCTTTCCGGTGGGCAGCAACAGCGGGTCAGTATTGCCCGAGCTCTTATGAACGGCGCGGAAATCATTTTGGCCGATGAACCTACCGGCGCGTTGGATAGCACCAGCGGTCAGGCGCTGATGGCCATTTTGCATGAGCTGAACGCTGTCGGACACACCGTGGTCATCGTGACGCACGATCGGCGGATCGCCGAGCAGGCGCAGCGGATCATTGAGATCGGCGACGGCGAGATCGTGGCGGATAGTCGCCACGATGCCGCCCGACAGCGTTTTGCGTTCGAGAGGCCGCTGGCGTTGGCTGCGCCGCTGAAACGCATGAGCCCTTGGGCGGCGCTGCGAGAGGCGCTCGGCATGGCTTGGCGGGCATTATTAGGGCATCGGGTTCGGGCATTATTATCAATGCTCGGCATCATCATCGGCATTGCGGCGGTCGTTTCCGCCATCGCCATCGGTGAAGGCACGCGCCAAAGCATCCTCAGGGAAATCAGCCAGCTCGGCTCCAGCACGTTGGACATTCGTCCCGGATTGGGATGGGAAAAAACGCGTCCCGATTTTGCGCGTTCGCTGAGTGCGCGGGATGCAGCGCTGCTGGCGGCCTTGCCTTATGTCGACAGCGTTTCGCCGGTTATCAGCACTCAACTGTCGGCCGTGCGCGAAGGCAAGCAGGTGCCGCTCGCCGTGATGGGCGTCGGCGAAGGGTATTTCCGCACGCAGGGCATTCGGCTGCTTTCCGGTGGCCTGTTTACTGCGCAGGATCTGAGTGACCGCGCACCGGTGGCGGTGATCGATCCCTTGCTGCAACAGGCTCTGTTTTCTTCCCGGCAAGATCCGGTGGGCGCGGTTTTGCTGATCGCGGGTGTGCCTTATCGGGTGATCGGCGTCGCGCAGCGCCGCGGCGCCCAATACGCCGGTTCTCAACCGCTTGCCTGGCTGCCCCATACCTCCCTGACTGGCCGCATCGCCGGCGATATGCCGCTGGAATCGATTGTGATGCGAGTGAATGAAAAATTGACGTTGGAAGCGGCAAGGCGGGATGTGACCCGGCGTTTGACCGTAGAACATGGCCGGCGGGATTTTTTCACGCTGACTGACGATCAACTGACGCAATCCATTCAGCGTGCCTCCGACTCCATGCGATTGCTGATTACCGCGATTGCCGCCATCTCGCTGCTGGTCGGTGGGGTGGGGGTGATGAACATCATGTTGGTTTCGGTGACGGAACGAACCCATGAGATCGGCATTCGATTGGCGGTGGGCGCCGCTGAGAAAGACATTATGCGGCAATTTTTGATTGAGGCGGTGGTGATCTGCAGCCTGGGGGGGCGTGTTGGGGATCGCCTGCGCCGCGCTGGTTAAAGGGATTCTGAGCGGCTTGGCGCCGCAGGTGACGATGATCTTTATTTGGCCGCCATTGCTGCTGGCCTGCGGGTTTTCGGCGTTGATCGGCGTCGGGTTCGGCTTCTTTCCAGCCCGTGCCGCCGCGCGCCTGCAGCCGGTGGAGGCGTTGGCGCGAGAATGAACCGACTTTGGATTTATGGACTGGTCATGCTGTCTTTGAGCGCTTGCGGAGGGCGGCCGATCGACGCCACGGCGCCACCGTCGTTGCCGCAGCAGTGGCGCGTGGTCGATGAACGTTCCGGTTCATTGCGGGCAGGCGTCGCCTGGTGGGAAAACTTCAATGATCCGCAGCTTTCCTCGCTGATCGATGGCGTGCTCATCGCGAATCAGGATCTGGCGCTGGCTGGATTGCAGTGGCGTGAGGCGATGTTGGAGGCCGGGTTGGTAGCCGGCAATGCGACCCCCGACCTGGCCGCCAGCCTGAGTGGCCGCAATACCAAGGCATTGCGCGGCGCGGCGCGGCCGCAAGAAAGTTACCGCGCAGGACTGTCACTGAGTTATGAACTGGATTTATGGGGCAAGCTGGCGCGCATTCGCGAGCAGGCTCAGTGGCTGGCCGTCGCTTCGGAGTTGGATCGGCGCAATACCGCGTTGACTTTGATCGGCGCTACCGCTCGCGGGTATTGGCAGATCGCCGATTTGAATCAGCAAGTCACCCATCAGCAACAGGCGGTGGCGTTCGCGCGTGAGACTGTACGGCTGGTGGCGGCACGTCACACCGCCGGCGACGTCGGCCGATTCGAGTTGTTGCAGGCGGAGCAAAACCTATTGGCGCGTGAGAATCAACGGGATGAACTGGCACGGCAGCGGGAAGACGCTCGCAACTCGCTGGCGCTGTTGTTCGGCCGTTCACCCTTGCTGCGATACAGCGAAAGGCGAGCGCTACCGATCAACGAGGTGCCCATTGCGCCACGTCTGCCGGCGGCGGTGATGGCGCGACGGCCGGATGTGCAGGCGGCGGAGCGGCGCCTGCGGGCGGCGCTGGCCGGTGCGGAGGCCGCTACATTGCGTTTTTATCCGGCGCTGAGTCTGGATGCCGCACTGGATGCCGGCAGCGGGCTTTTCCGCCAATGGTTCAGTGAACCTTCGCGCTCGCTGGGCGCGACGTTGACGCTGCCGTTCATCGAGTGGCGCAAGATGCGCTTGTCCAGCGACAAAGCGACGTTGCAGGCGCAGCGCGCGGAGATTCAATTTCGCGATGCGGTTTACCGCGCGCTGGCAGAGGTAGACAGCGCTATGCGGGAACGTCTGGAAGCGCAGCGGCAAATCGGCAATCAGCAGCGGCATCTGGCGATGGGGCGACAAGCCGTGGCATTGGCCCGCCATCAATATCAGGCCGGTTCCGTCGCGCTGCAAACGTTGCTGGACGCGCAAGAGGCGGTGTTAGCCAGCGAGAATTCACTGTCGGCACTGCAATATCGCTACCTGAACGCCACGATGCAGCTCTGGCTGGCGCTGGGCGGCAACGAGGCTTTCGCATCCGGGCAAGGGGAGTAAGCATGGACAAAGAACGGAATACAAGACGTGTGGTGGTCACCGGTTACGGCGCCGTCACCGCGCTGGGTGGCAACGCGCAGCAAAACTGGCAGGCTATCATGGCCAACCGTTTGGCCTATCGCTATCACGATAAATCGGCGGCGGGGATCCACGCGCGCTTTTTTGCTTTGCTAGAGGCCGAACCGGCGCTGGAAGGCGTAGCCGCGCGGGTAAGCCGCCGGCTGCCCAGATTCGCCAGGCTGGCGTTGGCCGCCGCCTCGGAGGCGATCGACATGGCGTTTTCATCCAGTTTTGTGGGGCCTGCGCACTTTTATTCGTCGTTGGAGTGCGGGGCGATTATCGGCAGCGGCTGGGGCGGCCAGGATGAGATCATGCAAAACAATGCGGATTATCTGCAATCCGGCATGGGGCAGCTGTTTGGCTGTTTTCACGCGATGCCCAATATCGCGACCGCCATATGCGGCCAACATTGGTTGCTGCGGGGCTATCAGGGCTCGCCAGCGGCGGCCTGCGCGACCGGTGGCATCGCGATTGGCGATGCGTTTGAGGTGATCCGCAGCGGCCGCGCTTCAATGATGTTGGCCGGCGCGTCGGAATCACTGAGCGGCAATGGCGCGATATGGAACATCGACGCGTTGCGTTTGCTGAGTCGGGAGCAAAAGGATATCACCAAGGCCAGTTGCCCGTTCAGCCGGGAGCGCAGCGGCTTCGTGTTGGCGGAAGGGGCCGCCGTGTTGTGTCTTGAGGAGCGAGAGGCGGCTTTAGCGCGCGGCGCGACAATACTGGGGGAGGTCAAGGGATACGGCAACTTTTCAGACGCTTTTGATCTTACCGCGCCGGCGGAGGATCCGCAGGCCAAGGTGAAAACCATTCGACGGGCTCTGGAGCAGGCGGGGCTAAGCAATCATGAGATCGACTATATCAATGCGCATGGCACGTCGACGGCGCAAAGCGATGTGAACGAAACCGTTGCGATCAAGGCGGCGCTGGGGCGCGATGCTTATCGCACGCCGATTTCCAGCACGAAATCCTATACCGGGCACTTGCTCGCCGCATCCGGCAGCTTTGAGGCGATCGTCTGCCTACAGGCATTGCAGCAGCAAATGATGCCGGCAACCTGCCATTTGCACGAGAGCGATCCCGAATGCGATCTTGATTATATTCGCGAGGGGCATCGTCGCGGTCGTTTGCGCAATGTCATGAGTCTCAACTTCGGTTTCGGCGGTGCTAATGCGGCGCTGGTATTTGGTTATCACAATGAATAACGGTAGGGCCTATGGAAAAGTATCATCGATTGTATGAGGCGATTTGCGGCCTGTTGTATGAAGCCAAAGGATTGGACAGAACGCTGCTGTCGGCCGATATGCCGCTGCAACAGTTGGGGTTGGACAGCCTGGATTATATGGAGTTGATGCTGCTGGTTAGGCGTGAGTTCGGCATTACGCTCAATGCGGAAATGTTTATCGAACGGCCTGACCTGACCCTTGGCGAGCTGTGTCACGTTATGACCAGTCAATAATTCTCCCCCCAGGCGGCCGTGTGATGCGGTCAGGCCTGGGTTATTCCCCATCGTGACTTTATTTCCTCCTGCCCTGATTTTTCCTCTTATCGATTCACATAAAGATTAAAACTTATCGGTTTGGTTAAGATACGTTCGCGCCGGCGGATTTATTTCGTTTTTTTACGAGCCGTATAACGCTTTGAAACCCATGGCGCCTCGCGATTTTATTAGGATTTTTCTTTGTTTTGTCGGTTTGTTTGCCAATTTCAGCGCATGTGTGAAATGGAAGTATTAACGCAAACTAAAGTGAATCGGGAAGTATGCCGTCCTTATTATTTCTGATGGTGGCAGTTGAGCTGCGGTTTTGATTAATGAGGGGGCCTCAAGGGAGGCGCTGAAGGGGGGATTAATCCCTGTACACTGTTCGCGTTTGGCAAATCCGTTATACTCCGCGCTGGATGCAGGAACCTATCCATAGCCAGGGGAAACCCTGAGTGTCCATTGTGGTGATGTAAAAGGAAAATGACAGCCACATTTTTCCGATCAAAGTAATAGAGGTTGTATGTCTAATCGTAAACATCTGACGCCTTCTGAAGTGGAGAGACTGCTTGAGGTCACGCTGCATGGAAAGAATCCAGAACGCGATTATTGTCTGATTTATATGTGTTTTATCCATGGTTGCCGCGCCAGCGAAATTGGGGGATGGCGTTTGTCGGACATCGATCTGGAAGGCGGCAACATTTATGTTCATCGTTTGAAGAATGGTTTTTCCACGGTGCATCCGCTTTATCTGCGAGAAAGGCAATGTTTGCGGCGTTGGCTGGATAAACGCCGGCAACACCGCTGGGCCGATCAGGAATGGTTATTTCTTTCCAATCGGGGCGGGCGTTTGTCGCGCCAACGTATTTACGGCCTGCTTCGTCATTACAGTAAGGTGGCGAAACTGGAGATTAACGCCCATCCGCATATGCTGCGGCATGGTTGCGGATTTGCGTTGGCGGACCGAGGTATCGATACCCGATTAATTCAGGATTACCTCGGGCACCGAAATATTCAGAATACAGTGATTTATACCGCCAGCAATGCACAGCGCTTTAAAGAAATTTGGTAAGCGCGATTTAATAGAGTAACGGCAAGGAGTCACTTTGAACTAAACTGAAACATACTGTAAGGACGCGTAAAAACAATGTCAATATTCCTACGCTCACTTTGCCTGATAAAGGAAAGTTTTATTTAAAAACATAGCGTTGTGTTCATGTTTCATTTCTTCCGCACTCCAGCCATCTAAGCAAAATCCTAATCAAAGAAAATTCAGTTTAAATCAATCGGCCAATCCCTTGGTTTTTTGGTCTGATTTGATGTTATTTTGTTTTCTATTTGGCTTTAAATTCTGTCTTTTGTTTGTTTTTTGGTTTTAAAAACCAAAGGAGTCACTTTAGTTCAAAATGAATCGTTTGGGTGAATAAGCCTTAGGCCATCAATAAGTTTGGTCAAGGGTATTTGCTCTTCGTGGAACTAAATAAAAGGGAATGACATTAAGGATATGTCGGAAATAAAACCATGCATATTTTGCATAATTTTAAGGAAAGTAGGATGAAAAAAAATCTGCTGGCTGTAGCTGTTTTGACCGCGTCTGCATTTACCACCTCTGTATTTGCTGCTGACGGCGCGCTGAATATCACTGGCACCATTACCGATCAGTCTTGCACCGTCGATCCGGATTCCCAGAACAAGCAGGTTGCTCTGGGCAAAATCGCTAAAGATGCGTTTCCTAACGCTGGCGCCACCGCTGGCGCCAAAGCGTTCAACCTGATCCTGAAAAACTGCCCGGACACCGTGACTGGCGCTACCGTTCGCTTTGATGGCACTCAAGTGCAGGGTCAGTCCGGGCTGCTGAAACTGACCGGCGCCGGCACCCCTGGGGTGGCAGGCGGCATTGGCGTACAGCTGCTGGACGACGGCAGCAACGTACTCAATATCGGCAACGATTCCCGCGTATATGCGCTGGCAGAGAACAAAGACAACGTTCTGGGCTTCGTGGCGCGCTACTTCGCTTACGACACCGTCTCTGTCGGTAGTGCGAACGCCACCGCCAACTTCACTATTGTCTATCAGTAAATTCACGCCGTTATGTCGGCGTGAGCGTTAGAAAAATGGGCCAGAGGCTGCGTCTCTGGCTCTTTATTCATCGGGGAAGGTAACAAAATGAAAGCGGGATATTTTGCGCTGACGGCAGCGTTATTGATGGCGCTTTGGGCTCCGGCTCAGGCCGGCGTGATCGTGGGCGGGACTCGGCTGATATACGACGGGGGTAAAAAAGAGTCCGCTCTGAATATCAATAATCCGGATGCGGTGCCTTATTTGATCCAATCCTGGGTCGATGCTCAAGAAGGTGAAAGCGCTAAAGCGCCTTTCATCATCACGCCTCCGTTGTTTCGCTTGGATGGTGGCCAAAATAACCTGCTGCGCGTAGTGCGTGCGGGCGGCAATTTGCCGACGGACAGAGAATCGCTGTATTGGCTGAATGTGAAGTCTATTCCTTCGGTAGAAAAGAAAGAAAACACGCTGCAAATTGCGATCAAGACCCGCATCAAGCTGATTTATCGTCCCCAGGGGCTGGCCGGCAATCCGGAAGAAGCGGCCGGCAAAGTGACGTGGCGGCGCAGCGGCGATCGGCTGCAGGTGACCAACCCTTCACCCTATTACCTCACCTTTTTTAATTTGAAGCTGAACGGCAGTGCCATTACCGGCAACACCATGGTTGCGCCGCAAGCTACCGCCAGTTTTCCGTTACCGACGGCGCAGGGTGGGGGAGGCAGCCTGAGCTGGCAAATCATCAACGACTATGGCGGAACCGGCCAGACCTTTACCGGCACGTTATAGCCGGGCCGCGATGCGTGTTTTTTGGCCCCGGAGTAACGCTGGGGCCGGCGTTCGGCCTACCTGAATTTTAGGCGGCTGAGCCAATCGGGACAGGGAGTTAAAAGGATGAATAACCCGAATTGCATTGGTTTACCAGGGACACGATCGATTTTGGCCGGTTTGATGTCTTGCCAGGTGGCGCTGCTTTATCCAATCGGTGCGGCGCATGCGCGCGATTACTTCAACCCGGCGCTGCTGGAGATTGACAACCCGGCGCTGCGCGGCGCCGATCTCTCCGTATTTGAGGAAAACAACAGCCAGGCGCCCGGCACTTATCGGGTCGATCTTTACCTTAACGGCGAACAGGTTGACAGTCTAGACGTCGAGTTCCGGCTGATGCCGACGGCTGGCGGAAAGCAAGCGCTGCAGCCTTGTTTCAGCGCGGAAAAATTGGCCGAATTGGGGGTGAGAGTCTCCATGTTCCCGGCGATTGCGGCGGAGGAGCGCTGTGTCAATCTGGCGCAGGCCATTCCTCAGGCTTCGGCGGTGTTCCTGTTTAATCAGCTGAGATTGAATCTGAGCATTCCGCAAGCGGCATTGAACTTAAATGCGCGCGATTATGTTTCTCCGGATAAATGGGACTCCGGCATACCGGCGCTGTTGGTCAATTACAACTTCAGCGGCGCCAATAGCCAAACACGCGACAGCGAACGGCAGAACAACAATAACTATTACCTCAATCTGCGCTCGGGCATTAACTGGGGCGCCTGGCGTTTGCGTAACTATTCCATCTGGAATCACTACACCGGCGGCGCTTCATCCTGGCGTTCAATCAATACCTATCTGCAGCGCGATATTGTTGCGTTGCAAAGCCGCCTGACTCTGGGCGACAGCACAACGTCCAGCGAGGTGTTCGACAGCGTACAGTTCCGCGGCGGGCAATTGGCTTCTGAAGATGACATTCTGCCGGACAGCATGAAGGGCTACTCGCCGGTGGTGCGCGGGATTGCGCGCACTAACGCGCAAATCGTGATCCGGCAAAACGGCTACGTGATATATCAAAGTTATGTGCCGCCGGGTGCGTTTGAAATTACCGATCTGTACCCCACGGGCGGCAGCGGCGATCTGAACGTCAGCGTGCGTGAGGCTGACGGGCAGGAGCAACATTTCGTGGTGCCTTACGCCGTGGTGCCGGTGCTTCAGCGCGAAGGGCGTTTCAAATACAGCCTGACCAGCGGGAAATACCGTTCATACAGCGGCGGCGTTGATGAACGTCCGTTCAGCCAGGCCACCGGCATCTACGGTTTGCCGTGGGGGGCCACGTTGTACGGCGGCGTGCAAGCCGCCAGTAAGTACCAGTCTCTGGCGCTGGGGTGGGGGCAGAACATGGGGGCGCTGGGGGCGCTGTCCGCTGATGTCACTCAGGCATGGACCAAGCAGGAAACTCGGCCGAAAGAGCAAGGGCAATCATGGCGCCTGCGTTACGGCAAAAACTTCATTGAAACCGGCACTAACTTCAGCTTGGCCAGCTACCGCTATTCCACGCGCGGTTTTTATAACCTGCAAGAGGCGCTGGAGAGCTACGGCGGCAACAGCGCGATCTATAACGATCACAAAAAGAGCCGCGCCGAGCTGACGATGAGCCAGAGCCTGTGGGATCTGGGGGGAACGCTGTCGCTCAGCCTGTTTAACGAAGACTACTGGAATGACAATCGTCGTTCGCAGTCGGTCAGCCTCAGCTACAACAACAGTTGGGAAGCTGTCAGTTACGGACTGAATTACACCTTCAGCCAAAACGGGTATGACAACAACGGCAACCGCAGCAATATTCGCGACCATATCGTGGCCTTCAACGTCAGCGTGCCGCTCAGCAAATGGCTGCCAGGCAGCTACGCCACCTACAACATGAACGCCAGCCGCAACGGTGCCACCAGCAACAACCTTGGGTTGAGCGGCACCGCTTTGCCGGGCAACAACCTGAACTACAGCATCAGCCAGGGCTACACCGGCAGGGGCGTGGGGGCGAACGACAATATTCAGGCGGACTACAAAGGCGCCCTCGCCGAGTGGAACCTGGGATATGGCTACGATCGCCATCGCCAACAGGTGAACTACGGCGTGCAGGGCGGTGTTCTGGTGCATCAAAACGGCGTCACGCTGTCGCAGCCGCTGGGCGATACGGTGGCATTAGTGCAGGCACCCGGCGCTTCAGGGGTGGATGTTTTGAACCAGACCGGGGTCAGCACCGACTGGCGCGGCTATGCGGTTGTGCCTTACCTGACGCCTTATCGGCGCAATACCGTCGGCCTGGACGGCGAGTCTTTCGCCGAGGATGTCGACATGACCTTGAGCAGCCAAACTGTGATCCCAACCCGTGGCGCCGTGGTGCGTGCCAGCTTCAATCCGGATGTTGGTGCCCGCGTGTTGCTGACATTACTGACGCGCAGTGGCAATCCGGTGCCGTTCGGCGCCACCGTCAGCAATCTCAATAGCCCCTCTGATAATGCCGGCATTGTCGGCGACGGCGGGCAGGTTTATTTGGCCGGCATGGCGGAGAGTGGCCGGCTGCAGGTTAAGTGGGGCAATGACGCGGCTCAGCAGTGTCAGGCTAACTATCAATTGGCTAATCAGCCAGAGAGCGGCGGAATACGTCTCGTTAACGGACAGTGTTTATAAGGTGCAGACAATGGCGACAGGAATATCGATTCAACGCAGGGCGATCGCCGGTGGGCTGCTGGCGTGCGCAATACTGGCTGTACAGCAGGCGCAGGCGGCGCCAGGGCAGTGTACGCCGATATCAGGAACGCACGGCTTTTCATTTGCCTTTTCCCCAAGCTTAAGCGACCCATCGCAAAACGTGACGGGGCGGATTATCAAGAACGCGGATAAGAACGCATGGAACTTGCCCGGTTCGTATTATGTGAAATGCGAATGTACCGCTCGCACGGCTTCTTACATCACCGCCAAAATGCTGTTGACCAACCCGGTATTTCAGGAGGGCGGATTGACGTATTACGCGTTGAACGAATATCTGGGCGTCGCCAGCGAGGTCTTCGTGGCGGGGCAGCGCAATGAATACCTTGCGGCACCCTTTACCAATGAAACTAACCGTAAGACCAGCATGGATGGCGATGATGAATCCTGCGCCCGTTCGCCCTACAACAGCGGCGCGCGTGGGCGCATTCACCTGTATTTCCGTCGGCCCTTCGTTGGCGTGACGGCGATCCCGAATACCCGACTGGTGGAAACGTATGTATCGGTAGTGAGTGGCGTGAAAAGCGATACGCCGGTTTCTACCATCTCTATGAGCGGTACCGTGACGGTGCCGCAGAGTTGCGAGATCAGTCCCCAGACGGTGGTGGTCGACTTTGGCGATATCGTCAGCACCCATTTCCAAACGAAAGGCGCGATGCCACCTCGCTTCACACCGGCAGAGAGAACGCTGACGCTGTCTTGTCGCAATATTTCCGAGGGCGTCAAAGTCAGCCTGTCATTTCGCGGCGAGGCCGACGGCAACATGCCGGAGGCGCTGAAGACCAGCAACCGCGACATCGGCGTGATGATTAAGGATATGCAGGGCAATGTGATTCGGCCGCAGAGCGGGCGCTTGCCCATCGATGACTTCAACTATCCCGACCAAAGCGGCAGTTCGCGGATCAGCGTATATCCGATCAATACCACCGGGCAAGCCCCTTCAGTGGGGCAGTTCAATGCCACGGCAACCATTCAGGCCGAAATCCAATAAACGGATATTTCAACGGCAGTGGGCTGACGGGCCCCTGCGTTTAACGACAAGGAGCAGATTATGGTGAAAATGTGTAATCGTTTTGGCTGCAACCTGGCGCTGACCGGCGCGTTGCTTTTGACCGTATCGGCGGCGCACGCGGTATCGAAAATAGTGATTAGCGGCAACATTAAAGCCGCCCCCTGCGAAATCGACGGTGCGAACGGCACTGTGTCCGTCAATTTGGGAGACGATATTTCCGCTGCTACCCTGGCGACGTCCGGGGCTTTCAGCCCCTGGATAGAGTTTCCTCTGACGTTAAAAAACTGCCCAAGCACCACCACCTCTGTTGTCGCGACCTTCAGCGGGACGCCCGCCGAGGAAAGCGCCAGCTTGTACAAGAGCAACGGCGGCTCTCGTCGGGTGCAAATTGAGTTGCAGAATAGCCAGGGGGCCAACCTGGGCAATGGCAAGAGCATGACGCAACTGGTGGATCGCGCGACGAATAATGCCAGATTCGATTTGCGTGCGCGCGCATACAGCACCCATGGCGGATCGACGCCAGGTTCAATAGACGGCGCTCTGCAGGTCACTTTTGTCTATCAGTAGGCAATGGGACAAAAGGGCCGGCGTGGGCGGAAGGTTAACGACAGAGTTAAGGTTATGATATGAAAATCAATTATCCCAATGGAATGGCCTTGGCGGCGGGCAATGAAGCGGCGAGTGCCGTGGCTATCATGGAACCCTGCGCCATGACGGCTCTGGGGATGAGAAACCGGTTGATTGAATCCTGCGGTCTCCAACCTGGCAACATTCGGCAGGTGGCGAATCTGGTGGAACTGAGAGCCTTATTGACTGAGCATCCGCATCGTTTATTGGTGATGGAGCTGTGTGGTCAATCAGAGTCGGTATTGGAGGGATTCAAGCTGATCGCTGAGGTGCGGGAAAATTCGCCGGACACCGCGATTGTCATTTGTACGGCATTGGATGAACCGAGGCTGTTGCGGCAGCTCATCGCTTCCGGCATTCGCGGCCTGATGCTGAAGCAGGAACCGGCTATTGCATTGACCCACTGTGTTCAGCAAGTCCTGACAGGCAGTTGCAGCTTCAGCCACCGGGTACGCCAACGTCAATTGCATGAGGCTGGCGCCGATAAACCGCTGACGGCGAAGGAACTGGATGTGTTGACCCAACTGTTTTCCGGTAAGAGCGTGACCAGCGTGGCGCTGACCATGTGCCGTGATATCCGCACCGTCAGCACCCATAAACGCAATGCGATGTTGAAGCTGGGGTTTCACAGCGATGGTGAACTGTATCTTCAGGGGAAATGGATGGCTGCGCAAGGTTCATCCTTGGTTCGCTAGGCAAGCGCACGAGGTCTCGTGGGCAAGCAAGCATAGGAGCAGATTATGCATTTATGGCGTCAGCAACCGCTGAACATAGCATTAATGGACAGATGTCCATTGACGCTGGAAGGGTTGGCCAGTTTTTTAAAAACGCTGCCAACCCAGATAAAAGTCGTCGTAAAGGAAACCAGCGTACGTGCGGTAGTGGATAGCGTGGTCTATCAGCAGGCTGACGTGCTGATTACCGAACTGGACGGTGAAGATGAGACGCCCGCTAAGGGCAGGGAAGCGTTGCTGGCCCTGTGCACGCAACTGCCCGAATTACGGGTGATTGCCTATACCCGTTGCCGTAATGCAGAAGAGTTAGGGCGATTGTTGCCTCAGCCCAATGTCAGCATCGTCGCCAGAGATGACGCTTTACCGCTGGTGGCGGAGTTTTTTAATCGGGTCTTGCTTGGGGAGCGAGTGTTGAGCCCACAGATAGGGACTTTTCTGGCACCCTCGGTTAGCGCAGATGAGGTGTTCACCCGAAAGCTGACTCGCTGCGAGACTGATGTGTTGGCCTTTTTGTTCAACGGCATGAGCCTGCGGCAAATTGCCGAATTGCAACGCCGCAGCATCAAGACGATCAGCGCGCATAAATGCAGCGCCATGCGCAAACTGCAGGTGAAGAATGACAGCGAACTATTTTCATTGCACGGCAATATTACGCGACAATTTGGCGGGAAGTGGTCAAAGGGGACTTAATCGTTAATGACAGGGTATAAGCAGGTAGCATAGGCGTTGAAAAAACAATCAAACAAGTGTTCCCCTGGGCGGGTGGATGAAAGCAGCTCGGCGTTGGAATAGTGCTGAATTAGACCGTTGTTGACGTGCCGGGCTGCATTTTTCCATCCGATATTTTTACCTTACTCGATGCGCATGTTAAAAGAAGATGAGCGCCTGCACCGTTATTTCCATCGTAAGATTAAATGCTGATCGTGCGGAATCGCTCTACATTGGTTGCGGTGTAGATCACCGTATTCTGGATATTTTTGTGCCCTAAATAATCCTGAATCAAGCGCGTATCGACCCCGTTATCTGCAAGCGCGTAACCGCAGGAGTGTCGCAGCATGTGAGGATGAACCTGAACGCTAATACCGGCCATTTCACCGTACATTCTCATTAGGCGATACAGTTGCTGACGTGAAATTTGCCCGCCGTGGCGCGACAGAAATAACCATGGGGAATTGGCGTCAGGATAGTTCGCCCGTTGGGCCAGCCAGTTTAACAGCGCCTGTCGTTCTCGCGGCTGAATGGGGTGCTGAACGGAAAAACCGTTCTTTAGCCGAGATATATGGATCCGATGGGAGGTAAGATCAATATCTTGCAGGCGTAATGATCGCAGTTCGCTCACCCGCAAGCCGTGAATGAAGCACATTAATAGTAAACAACGATCTCGAATGCTATTTTTACCCTCATGCACGGCGGCAATCAGTTGTTCAATTTCAATCTGGCTAAGGAATTTCCTTTTTTTCATTTTCCTTTCCTGCGTATCTGGTACTGGCGATTTCCATCATGAAGTTTTATTAAAGCATTGGAACATAATAGGCGGCAAAGAAAATAAATAATTTTATTTTCCAAAGCATGGGTTTATTTTATCTTTTTCTTTTTGTTATTTTTTTAGTGAATGTATTTTGATTTTATAGATCTATTTTCTTTAGCAGATTATTTAATTGGCGAATATTTAGCGCCCAGAGCGAACGATGCTGCGAATTGGCCGCCGGCAGGCGGCAACCGCGATAACGTCTCACCCCAACCGGTGCTTGATAAGCTGCGATGAGAATTCGTCTTGATCTCATTCTCACGCCGCTTACAATGCCTGCCAGATCGCGACTTCAGAGGTTTGTTCATGGAACTGTTACGGGTGGTTTATCGCCAGTATCGTTGGCCATTTCTGGCGGTTATGGCATTGACCATGGCCAGCGCCGGTTTAGGCATCGGTATCATTGCTTTTATCAATCAATATCTGATGGACGTCAGCGGCAACCCATTGGCCGTGTTGCCGATGTTTCTCGCCCTGCTGGCATTGTTGATAGCGGTCACGTTGGGTTCACAGCTGGCGCTGACCACATTGGGCCATTACTTCGTCTATCGGCTGCGTGGGCAACTGGTGAAGCGCATTCTGGATACCGAGATCGAGCGCCTCGAACAGTTAGGCAGCGCCTCATTGCTGGCCAGTCTGTCCAGTGACATCCGCAATATCACCATCGCCTTCGTGCGCTTGCCCGAATTGGTGCAAGGGGTGATTTTGACCCTGGGGGCAGCGGCCTATCTGGGGTGGTTATCGCCGAAAATGCTGGCGGTCACGGCGGTTTGGGTGGCGGTGACCGTGGTGGGTAGCGGCTGCCTGGTGTCACGGGTTTATCGCCATATGGCCAGTTTGCGCGAGTCAGAAGAGCGTCTCTATCATCGTTATGAATCGGTGATTGACGGCCGTAAGGAACTGACGTTGAACCGCAAACGGGCGCAGGCGTTATACGAGCAGGCCTATCAGCCCGACGCGCAAGCCTATCGCTACCATATCATTCGCGCCGATACCTTCCATTTGAGTGCGCTCAATTGGTCAAACATCATGATGTTAGGGGCGATCGGGCTGGTGTTCTTTATGGCCAACAGTTTGGGATGGGCGGACTCGACGGTGGCCGCGACCTACTCGCTGACGCTGCTGTTCTTGCGCACGCCCTTACTGCAGGCCGTGGGGGCGTTTCCGACGCTGGTCGGCGCCGAAGTGGCCTTCAACAAGCTGAAAGCGCTGCGTCTGGCCGAGTATCAGCCGGGGTTTCCAGCCGCCGTTGGCTGTTCCTGGCAGACGCTGGAGCTGCGCGATGTGGTTTTTCACTATGCAGATGCGGAACAACAGCCCGGTTTTACCGTCGGGCCGCTCAATCTGACGCTGCGGCGCGGTGAGCTGGTGTTTCTTATCGGCGGCAACGGCAGCGGCAAGTCAACGCTGGCGATGCTGTTGACCGGATTGTATCGGCCGGTAAGCGGGCACATCGTTCTGGATGGCGTCGCACAGACCGCGGCGGATATGCCGGACTATCGCCGGCTGTTTTCAGCGATTTTCACCGATTTTCATCAGTTCGATCGTTTACAAGGACCGGAAGGCGGCGAACCTGATGCGGCGCTGGTCGCGCATTGGCTTGAACGGTTGAATATGAAAAGCAAATTGCAGTTCGACGGCGCCAGAGTGACCAACCCGCAACTGTCGCAGGGGCAGCGCAAACGTCTGGCCCTGTTGCTGGCGGTGGCGGAACAACGCGATATTTTGCTGTTGGATGAATGGGCCGCTGATCAGGATCCGCAGTTCCGGCGCATTTTCTATCGCGAACTGTTGCCGGCGCTGCGTGCGTTAGGCAAAACGGTGTTCGCCATCAGCCATGACGATCACTATTTCGAACACGCCGATCGGTTGCTGGAGATGCGCTCAGGCCATTTACGCGAGTTGACCGGCAGCGAGCGTGAACACGCCAGCCGGGATTCCGTCAGCAGGATCGGTTAACTTACGCCGGCCCGTGCCAGACCAAAACGGGCCGGCGCTTCTCCCGCGCATTATTTCAGTGCGTCGCTTCATTTTCTCTCCCTCCTCCAATGCTGTCTGCTGCCGATTTGGCTTACGACCAGTCAAATAATTGATGTTTGAATTATTTACTGGTGGTTTAATTTTGACCTTTAAAGGTGTGGCACACTGCGCATTCGTTCGCCTATCAAAACACGTTCTCGCCTGCCGATAACAGTGATATCCACGGTGCCGTTCTGGCTGATTCGGCAATGCAGACCTATGGGTAGCAGCATTTTTTTAAATTTCCATAGGAAAAAACGACTTTATTGATCGTTAAAATAGATCAATAATTTTATTTTGAGTGGTTTAATCTATTGGTTAGGGGCGCTGTGGTGAGCAAGGATGGATCAAATATCAAACGTAAAGCATGGCTATGCGTGTTTATCGTTAGTGGGCTGTTCTGGCTGCTAACCGCTGCCGTGATTTACTGGTTACTGAGTTAGCAGGTTAAGCAGGAAGACGATTCGTGAACAAGAAGCAGGCTAAAAACCGTGAGGGCGCTCAGCGTCGCGCGCAGTCAAAAATTCCGCCTTCATGGGTGCTGAGCGATGAGCAGCGCGCCTTTATTGAAGATTTATGGCAGGATACCGCCCCCGAAGCGGCGCGGCCCATCGCTCAGCGACGTTAGCCGATCACGCGGCTGCGGCCGGCCAGCGCGCCGAACAGCATTTGCAAGACGGTCAGGCATAGCAGAGCGATCAACGGCCAGCGCCAGCCTTCCGTCAGATCGTGCAACAGGCCGAATAAGGTGGGCCCCAGCGCGGCCAACAGATAACCGACGGATTGCGCCATGCCCGACAGCAGCGTCGCCTGATGATGATGCTGACTGCGCAATCCAAAGAACGACAGTGCCAGCACCAGCGAACTCCCCGCTCCCAACCCGGCAAACGTCAGCCATACCAGTGAACTGGCGGGTTGCACCAATAATCCACCGACGCCGATAAAGATCAGCAGAGAACTGCCCAGCGCTATCGCCCGTTGATCGCGCGCCCGCGGCAAAATCACCACCATGACAAAGTTGGCGACGATCGCCACCACCTGATAAACGAACAGCTCGAAGCCCGCCTGCTGGGCTGAGGCGCCGTGGCTGACGGCAAAGGCGCTGAACCAGCCGATAATGGTGTAGAAGGCGATCGATTGCAGCCCCATGAACATCGCCACTTGCCAGCCCAGCGCGCTGCCCCAGGGAGAGCGATAGCGTTGCGGCTCTGCCGATTGTGGCTCTTTGGCTGCGGGTATGGCTGTGCGCCGCAGCTGCGGCAACCAGATCAACAGCGCCAACAGCGCAGGTAATCCCCAGCACAGCAAGGAGAAGCGCCAGCCGAGATCGGTCAGGGAAGCCAGCGGCACCGCCAGACCGGAGGCGATGGCGGCGACCAGTGACATCACCGCTGCATAGGCCGCTATCATCGCGGCGGCGCGATGAGGAAAATCTCTTTTCACCAGCGTTGGCAGCACCACATTGGCGAAGGCGATGGCGGCGCCGATCAGAACGCTTCCCAGCCACAGCATGGCGTCTTGCGGCAGGGAACGCAGCGCGATGCCGCAAACCAGCAGTGCGAGGGCGAAGCCCAGGGTGCGTTCGATTCCGAAGCGTTTCGCCAGCGCCGGGGTGAGTGGCGAGAGGACGGCGAACAGGATCAGCGGCAGCGAGTTGATCAGGCCGGCGGCGGTGGCGGACAACGCCAGCTGTTGCTGAATCTGTTCCAGCAGCGGGCCGACGCTGGTGAGGGCGGCGCGCAGGTTAGCCGCGATCAGCATGATGCCAACGATCAGCAGAGCAGGGCGATGCAAACGGCGACGCGGGGTCGCGATGGATGATGAAGATGAAGCGGGTTGCGGCATGAGTTCCTCGCACCAGGGCATGCAGACAATCAGCGCTGCATGGCGTGATGCGTTGATTGACGTTAACGCTTACGTACCGACAAGGGGCCGATATCTGATCGCAAGTGTAGGGAAGATGGCTCGTGCTGACAAGGGGATGGCCCGGCGAGATGGAGAGGGCTGGCCCCCACCGGCCGCGGGATAATTACCATTATGTGATCCTGGTCACTTAGCGAACTAAAAGTCATGGCGCAGAACGGGGTCTGCAGCGCTTTCACTTCTGCCGCCGTCGGTGCGGCTGCTCTCCGGCGCTCATGCTCGTCATGGCATTTCATTTTTCTCCCATTCCATTTTTTGGCTTTTCGATTCGTTTCGATTCGAAAGGTTTTTTGGCGGTTTTTTTGCTAAAACGGGGCTGTAAGCCCGATCACAATTTCATTGCTTTCGCTTTGCTGTAATGCCAGCGCAGTAGAGCGAAAGCCATCTTCTCCCCGGCGATACCGGAAACCTGAGGACCGCAGCTCATGCCAGTGAATACCGCAAAGCGACGTGAACACATCATCGATCTGTTATGCGAGCACGGCAGCGTGCGTGTGGAACAGCTCAGCAAACAGTTTGCAGTATCCACGGTGACGATCCGCAACGATCTGCGCTTTCTGGAACGAAAAGGGTGTGCGCTGCGCGCTTACGGCGGCGCAATGCTCAATCAGCAATTCGCTTTCGATCGGCCGCTGCGGGACAAAGGGCGGTTGAATCGCGATGTCAAAACGCTGATCGCCAACGCGGCGGCCGGCTATGTGCGCGACGGCGAGGCGCTGATCCTCGATTCCGGTTCAACCACTGCGCAGATTGTGCCGTTCCTGAAGGGGCGGCGCGATCTGGTGGTGATGACCAATGCGCTGAACATTGCCTATGAGCTTTCGGGAAACGACGGGGTGGAAGTCATGGTGCTGGGGGGCAGCGTGCGCCGCAACTCTTACTCGCTCTACGGTCCGGCTGCCGAGCAGCAATTGCGTCAGTACCGCTTCGACAAGCTGTTTTTGGGCGTCGACGGGTTCGATCTGAGCGCCGGCATCACCACGCCTCACCCCGGTGAAGCGCACCTCAATCGCGTGATGTGCGAGGTGGCGCGCGAGATTATCGCGGTGGCGGATGCCAGCAAATTCGGTCGCAAGAGCTTTTGCATGATTCGCGAAGCCGGACAAATCCATCGGCTGATCACTGACAGCCGTCTTCCGGACGATTACGAGCGGGCGTTAACCGAGCTGGGCGTGGAGGTCATCATCGCCGATCGGTAGCACGGCGCCTGCATGGGGGCTTCATGCAGCAGTTGTTACAGCTTGTCGAGCAGCACAAGGCCGGTATGCCGGTCGGGATTTTTTCCGTCTGTTCCGCCCATCCCTGGGTTCTGAAGGCCGCGCTGCGGCAGGCTAAAAGCCGCGGCACGCCGGTGTTGGTGGAAGCGACCTCCAACCAGGTCAATCAGTTCGGCGGCTATACCGGCCAAACGGCGGCCCAGTTCCGCGATACGCTTTGGCGTCTGGCGGATGAGGTTGGCCTGGCGCGCGAGCGCGTGTGGCTGGGCGGCGATCATCTGGGGCCGAACGCCTGGCAGGATCGCCCGGCTCAGGAAGCGATGGCGCTGGCGGAAACGTTGATCGACGATTACGTTCGCGCCGGATTTCGCAAAATTCATCTCGATTGTTCCATGTCGTGCGCCGGCGATCCCTCGCCCCTGGGAGATGCGGCGGTCGCCGAGCGTGCGGCGCGCCTGTGTGCGGTGGCGGAACGCGCCTGGGCGCAGAGCGGCGGCGAAGCGCCGGTCTATGTGATCGGCACCGAGGTGCCGGTGCCGGGCGGGGCGCAGGAGGCGTTGGCGGGCCTGCAGGTCACCACGCCGCAGGCGGTGGCGCAAACGCTGGAAATGCACCGTATCGCCTGGCAAAAAGCCGAGCTGAACGATGCCTGGCAGCGAACCATTGCGCTGGTGGTGCAGCCGGGCGTCGAGTTCGATCACCACCGCGTCGAACGTTATCAGCCGCAGCGCGCCGACGCATTGAGCCATTTCATCGAACGGCAGCCGGGTATGATCTATGAAGCGCACTCTACGGATTACCAACCGCCGCAGGCCTATCGCCAGTTGGTGCGCGATCACTTCGCCATCCTGAAGGTGGGGCCGGCGCTGACCTTTGCGCTGCGAGAAGCGCTGTTCGCCCTCGATCGCATCGAGCGTGAATGGCTGGGGGAACGCCAGTCGTCGCAGCTGCGCGCCACGCTGGAACAGGTGATGCGCGAGCAGCCGCAGCAGTGGAGCCGCTATTACCACGGCACGCCGCACCAACAGTATCTCGATCGCCACTACAGCCTGAGCGATCGGGTGCGTTACTACTGGCCGCAGCCGCAGGTGCAGCAGGCGGTCGACGGCTTGCTGGATAACCTGCGCCGCAACCCGGCGCCGTTGGCGCTGCTCAGCCAGTACCTGCCGGATCAGGCGAGGGCGCTGAACGCCGGCGAATTGAGCGCCGATCCGCAGGAGTGGGTGCTGCATAAAGTGACGCAGGTACTCGACGATTACCACGCCGCCTGTTACCCGGAGGGCCGCTAGCATGCCGAACATTTTAATGACCCGCATCGACAATCGTCTGGTGCACGGCCAGGTAGGCGTGACCTGGACCAATACCCTCGGCGCCAACCTGGTGGTGGTGGCCAACGACGAGGCCGCCGCCGATCCGGTGCAGCAGAACCTGATGGACATGGTGGTGGCGGAAGGGGTGCAAACCCGTTATTTCACGCTGCAGAAAACCATTGACGTGATCCACAAGGCGGCGGATCGGCAGAAGATCTTTCTGGTGTGCAAAACGCCGCAGGACGTGTTGACGCTGGTGCGCGGCGGGGTGCCGATCCGTTTCGTCAACGTCGGCAATATGCACTTCGCCGAGGGGAAGCGGCAGGTGCACAAAACGGTGTCGCTGGACGACGGCGACGTGGCCGCGTTCCGCGCGCTGGCGGAACTGGGCGTGGAGTGCGAAGTGCGCCGGGTGCCGGATGAAGCGGGTGAGGCGATCGGCAAACTGCTCTTTTGAGCCAGGGGGAAAGCATGTTGACGGATGCGTTATTGATTGCGCTGTTGGCCGGGCTGGCGGGGGTTGACCTGTTCGACGGTCTGACCCACTTCCACCGGCCGGTAGTGATGGGGCCGCTGGTGGGGCTGATTTTGGGCGATGTCTATACCGGGTTGCTGGTGGGCGGCACGCTGGAGCTGGTGTGGATGGGGATGGTGCCGTTGGCGGGAGCCCAACCGCCTAACGTGGTGATCGGCGGGGTGATCGGCACCGCATTCGCCATTCTGACCAAAGCCGATCCTAAAGTGGCGATCGGCGTGGCGGTGCCGTTCTCGATCGCGGTGCAGGGCTGCATCACGCTGCTGTTTACGTTGTTCTCGCCGATGATGCACCGCTGCGATCGCATGGTGAAGGAGCTGAACTGGCGCGGCATCGAACGGGTGAACTATCTCGGCATCGGCATTCTGTTCATCTTCTATTTCGTGGTGGCGTTCCTGCCGATTTACTTCGGCGCCGATGCGGCCAGCGCCATGGTGCAGAAAGCGCCGGGCTGGCTGCTGGACGGGCTGGCGGTGGCGGGCGGCATGATGCCGGCGATCGGTTTCTCGCTGCTGATGAAGGTGATGATGAAAAAAACCTACGTAGCCTATTTTATCCTCGGTTTCATCTCGGTCACGTTTCTCAAGCTGCCGATCCTGGCGGTGGCGCTGGGCGCCCTGGCGATCGCTTTGATTGATTTCTTCAACACGCAACGCGGCGCGGCAGAGGCGACGGCCCGGCCCGCTCCGCAGGAGGACGCCGAAGATGGCATTTAACGATTCCGACGATCTGCTGGCGCAAAAGGCCGAGCAGCGTATGGCGCAGGCGCTGGCCACCAGCCAGGTGGAGCAGGACGACTATCTGGACAGCCGGCCCGCCGAAGCGCTGACGCGCGGCGACATCAACCGCATGGCCTGGCGTTCGCTGCTGCTGCAGGCGTCGTTCAACTACGAGCGCATGCAGGCGGGCGGCTGGCTGTATCAGCTGATCCCCGCGCTGCGCAAGATCCACCGCAACCCGCAGGATCTGGCCAACTCGATGAAGATGCACATGGAATTTATCAACGTGCACCCGTTCGACGTCACCTTCCTGTCCGGCCTGGTGCTGGCGATGGAGCAGAACAAGGAAAAGATCTCCACCATTCGCGCGGTGAAAGTGGCGCTGATGGGGCCGCTCGGCGGTATCGGCGACGCGCTGTTTTGGCTGACGCTGTTGCCAATCTGCGCCGGCATAGGCGCTTCGCTGGCATTGGAAGGCAGCCTGTTCGGGCCGATCGTCTTCCTGCTGCTGTTCAACCTGTTCCACTTCGGCCTGCGTTTTGGGCTGGCGCACTACGGCTATCAGGCCGGCACCAGCGCGCTGGCGCTGCTGAAGACCCATACGCGGCGCATTTCTCACGCCGCTTCCATTGTCGGCATGACGGTGATCGGCGCGCTGGTGGCCTCGTACGTGCACCTGTCCACGCCGCTGGTGATGCATGCCGGCAAGGCCAGCGTGGCGCTGCAGACCGACGTGCTGGACAAGTTGATGCCCAACTTGCTGCCGCTGTGCTTCACGCTGCTCATTTTCTTCCTGATGAAGCGCGGATTCTCGCCGGTGAAGCTGATTGGCGTCACGGTAGCGATCGGCGTGGCGGGCAAATTTATCGGCATTTTATGAGGAGCGGGATATGCCAGGCATTGTGATTACCGGCCACGGCGGCTTTGCCTCCGGGCTGCTGCAGGCGGTGGAACAGGTGGTGGGGCCGCAGCGACATTGCGCGGCGGTCGATTTCCCCGAACAGATGAGCACCGCGCAGCTCAGGGACGCCTTACGCTCGGCGCTGGTCGCGGTGGCGCAGCCGGACGGCGTGGTGTTCCTGACCGACATGCTCGGCGGTTCGCCGTTTCGCAGCGCCTGTGAACTGGCGGATGCGCGGGGTGATTGCGAAGTGCTGACCGGCGTCAACATGCAGCTGGCGGCGGAAATGATGCTGGAACGTGACGGACTGAGCCTGGATGAATTTCGCGAGGTGGCGCTGGCGTGCGGTAAACGCGGCCTGACCAGCCTGTGGCATGAACGCCGCCGAGTGAAGTGCGAAGACGCGCAGGCCGACGGCATCTGAACGAAAACCGGGCGCGGGCGCGCCCGGCTCCATGAGTTAGGCCGGCAATGGACTCAGCGCCAGACGCGCCGGTTGGTCTTCGCCGCGGCTGAAGCGCCAGCAGGTCTGGTGGTATTTCGCCACGCTGTTGCGGTGCGCCACGCTGACCAGCGTCACGTCCGGCAGTTCATCCACCAGCAGGCAGTACATCAGTTGCTCGGTTTCGTCGTCCAGCGCGCTGGTGGCCTCGTCGAGGAACAGGATGCTCGGGCGAATCAACAGGGCGCGGGCGAAGGCCAGCCGCTGTTGCTCGCCCGGCGACAGGCGATGGCTCCAGTTGGCGGAGGTGTCCAGCCAGCGCTGCAGGTGCTTCAGGCGGCAGTTTTCCAGCACCCGCATCAGCTGCGCGTCGCTGTATTCCGACGCCAGGCTCGGGTAGCTCAGCGCTTCGCGCAGCGTGCCGATCGGAATGTAGCTGCGCTGCGGCAGGAACAGCATGTTGGCGTTGCCCGCTACCCTGATGGCGCCCGCGCCGTAAGGCCAGATACCGGCGATGGCGCGCAGCAGCGTCGACTTGCCGCAGCCGGAAGGCCCGACGATCAGCAGGCGATCGCCGCGTTGCAGCGTCATCTCGGCGCCGGTCAGCAGCGGCTGGCCGTCGGGCAAGTGCAGGCTGAGGTTGTCCAGCGTTAACGGATGGGCGGTCTCCTCCCGCAGTTGAATGCCGCGCGGCTGATGGTGAACCTGATCGACGGCGGCGTTGAAGCCGGCCAGACGGTTAACGCAGGCTTTCCAGGTCGCCAAATCGTTAAACGCGTCGATAAACCACGACAGCGCGCCCTGCACTTGGCCGAAGGCCGAGGCGATCTGCATCAGGCCGCCCATCTGGATGGCGCCGGAGAAGTAGCGCGGCGCTGCCACCAGCAGGGGAAACACGATGGCGAACTGGCCGTAGAAGTTGGTGGCGATGTTGAGCCGCCGGGTGATGCGCATGATCGCCCACCAGTTGCTGCGAATGGTGTCGAAACGGTCGCCCAACTGCTGCGCCTCGCGCGGTTCGCCGTGGTACAGCGCAATGGCGTCGTTGTTTTCGCGGATGCGGATCAGGCCGAAACGGAAGTTCGCCTCATACCGTTCCTGGTTGAAGCCCAGCATGACCAGCGGTTTGCCGACCCACCAGATCAGCAGCGATCCCAACACCGCATACAGCAGCGCGAACCACACCATATAGCCGGGCAAGGTGATGGCGTGTTGCCCGAGCGCGAAGGTCATCGGCCCGCTGACGTGCCATAAAATGTCGATAAAGGAAAACAGCGTCACCAGGCTGGAGAGCAGCCCGAGCGACAGCGACAGGGTATATTGAGTCAGCACGTTGAGATCTTCAGCGATACGCTGATCGGGGTTATCGACGATCTGCTGCTGCTCGGTGTGGTAATACGCCTGGTGCGCCAGCCATTTTCCCATGAACCTTTCCGTCATCCAGCGCCGCCAGCGCATCTGCAGCCCCTGAGTCAGGTAGATCTTGTAGACCGCCAGCACGATGAAGATCAGCGCCAGATAGGTAAAGCGCCACAGCTGCGCCTTGAATACCGGGTAGTTTTTGTTCTGCAGCGCGTCGTAGAACACCTGGTTCCACTGGTTGATCTGCACGCTGATATAGACCAGGCCGAGCGACAGGACGACGATGGCGATCAGCATCATCCAGGCGCGCCATCGTTCCTCCGACACCCAAAAGGGTTTGATCAACTGCCAAATGGCGTGTCTCTGCAAGGGGGTTGCGTTCATAACGGCTCGATAATTGCGATATTTTGTTCAGCATGGGCTGCGGGCCGGTAACAAACAAACCGCGACTGTAAGCAGTTTTGACTCCGCTAACCGTTTGAAATAAGGCGGCTGAATCGCCGGCGGCGCGCAGGTGAGCGCAATTGCGGCATACACTCCGGCGCCGGGCGGTTATACTGGCGCCGAATTTTTGCAGAAAGGATAAACGATGAAGGCTTGGTTTCCCCTGTTGCTGACCTGCGGCGTCTTCGCCAGCGCCCGGGTCTGGGCGCACATTGACGAGCCGGACATCGCCGCCGACTGCCAAAAGGTGGCGAGCTACGCCGAACTGGGAAAAAAGGCCTATCAGCGCCAGGATTACGCCAAAGCCGCCGACATCTTTCGCGATCAGGCGGCCTGGAGCGAGTTTTGCGGTCTGAGCGAGCAGGCTGTCGCCACGGCTTACAACAACGTGGCGCTGTCGCTGATGCACGCCGGTGAATTGCTCAAGGCGCAGGCCTATCTGGCGCTGGCGCCGCACGATGACAAATCGCAGCACAACATGAGTCTGTTGCGCCAACGCCTGGCGCAGCGGCCGCAGCCGCAGGGGCCGGGCGGCGTGTACTGGCAATACGCCGGGCGCGGCGTGTGGAGCGAAGTGGTGGTGAAGCCGCAGGGCGAGCGCTGGCTGATCGATTTTTCCGGCTACGCCATGCCGCAGATGGGGCTGTATTACGGCCCGAACATGGGCGACTTCACCGCCGAGCTGCCCATTGAGCACGGCAAGGCCGTCTACCATCAACATGACTCGGAAAGCGCGCAGGTCTGCGACGTGACGATGGCGTTTGGCGAGCAAGCGCTGGAGATGCATACGCGGGGGGATTGCGGGTTCGGCCACAATGTGCGGGCGGAAGGGCGGTTCGTGCGGGTCGAATGACCCGCCCCGGTGGCCGGGGCGAGAAGGGTTACGCCAGCGCGGCGGCGCCCAACAGATTCTTCCAGGCTTCCACATTGCCCAGATAATTGCCGGCCGGCAGCAGGTGCAGCTGGCCCTCGCTATCCTGCAACGCAAAGGTCGGGAAGCCCTGGCCCTGCACTTTGGCCAGCAGCGCCCGGCTTTCCGCGATGTGTTGCGCGGTCGGCGCACCGCTGTTGAAGCGCATTTCGGCGATAAACGCCGCCGAAGGCAACCCCAGCTCTTTCGCCAACGCTTCCAGCACCGGCGTGTCGGCGATGCGTCGCCCTTCCTGATAGTGCGCCTGCTGAATGCGGTGCAGCATGTCCAGCCCGCGTCCCGCCAGTTTTTCCGCCGCCAGGATAGCCGTGATCGGCGGCTCGGAATCCATCACCGCCGTGGTGTCGCGCAGCAGGCCGTTGAAATAGGCTTCGCCGAAAGGCTGGCCCGTCATCTCGGCGATGCGCTTGTCGTGCGGAATGACGTAGTTGCGCCATTCGTCGGTAATCTGACGGCGGTTGTTGCCGGTCATCATGCCGCCGGCGTGCGGCACGACCTTCAGCCCGGGGAGGCTCTGAGCCGCTTTCACCAGCGGCGCGGCGCCGTAGCACCAACCGCACAGCGGATCGAAAATGTAATGCAGAGTGGTTTCGGTCATTTTTACTCCTCGCTTGGCGCGCGGCAAGCCGCCGCGGCGCCAGGGCTGGTTCAATCACGCTCGGGCGCTTATTGCGGCCACTTCATCTCGCCTTTCAGCACTTTCGCGCTCAGTTCCAGGCTCGATTCGTCTTTCAGCGTCGGGTAGTGCTTTTTCATCGCTTCAATCAGCGCGGTGGAATCCTTGGCTTTCGGCAGTTCGGCTTCCAGCGTGGTCAGGTATTTTTGGGTAAAGTGCACCGATGCCAGCGTCTGTGCGGCACCCGGCAGGAAGTGGCCCGGCACGACGACCTGCGGCTTCAGCGCTTCGATGTTTTTCAGCGTCTGCTGCCAGTGCTGGCGCGATTCTACGCTCTGGTTATCGGCGATCCACGGATGGATATTGTCACCGGCGACCGCCACGCCGCCCACGACCGCTTTCAGCGCCGGGATCCACACGAAGGTGCGATCGGGAGTCGGGCCGTTCAGGCCTTTCACTTCCACTTTTTGACCGTCGATGGTGAAGCTGTCGCCCTGCAGCGGCTGCGGCACGATCACGGTTTTCGGCGCGTTGTCTTTCAGGATTGGGCCCCAGTAGGCGATTTTGCCGTCTTTGGTGGCGTTAATGTCCTTGATGGTGCCAGGCGAAGCGATGATTTTCGCCTCCGGGAAAGCGGCCTTAATCACGTCCAGACCGAAATAGAAATCCGGATCTGAGTGGCTGATGTAGACGGTGGTCAGTTTCTTGCCGGTCGCCTTGATCTTTTTCACCAGCTCTTCGGCATCGTTGCGCTGGAACTGTGCGTCGATCAGCGCCACTTCGTGTTTGCCGCTGATGATTTCTGAAGACACCGGGAACACGCTTTTCTCGCCCGGGTTATACACTTCCATGGTCAGGGTATCGGCAGCAGTGGCGTAGGTGCTCAGGGTGGCGACGCCGGTGAAGGCCAGAGTTAACAGTGATTTCTTAAACATGGGCAGAGGTCCTTAGGTATCGGTTAATGTTGTAATGATGTTAGGTTGCATAAAGCGATAGAAAAACCGGATAATAAGCAATTATTCGTTGCACAAATCGGACTAATCATGGATCGCATTACCGCCGCTGAGGTTTTTGTCACCATCGTCGATCGCGGCAGCATGATCGCCGCTGCGGAAACGCTGGAGATGTCGCGCGCGATGGTCACTCGCTACCTGGCCCAGATGGAGCAATGGGCCGGGGCGCGTTTACTGCACCGCACTACCCGTAAGCTTAGTCTGACCGACGCCGGTGAGCGTACTTTGGAGCGCTGCCGACAAATGTTGGCGCTGGCGGGGGAAATCGATCTGGTGGAGGAAGGGCAGAGCGACGAACTGCGCGGCCTGCTGCGCATCACCTGTTCGCAATCGCTCGGACAAACGGCGCTGGTGGGGGCCGTCGCCCAGTATCTGAAGCGTCATCCGCAGGTGGCGGTCGATCTGCAGATGAACAACCGGGCGGTGAACCTGGTGGAAGAGCGCATCGATCTGGCGCTGCGCATCACCAATGAGCTGGATCCCAACCTGATCGCCCGGCCGCTGTCCACCTGCGCGTCGGTGGTGTGCGCCGCGCCCGCTTATCTGGCGGCGCACGGCACGCCGCGCCAGCCGCAGGATCTGGCGTTGCACAACTGCCTGACTTATTCCTATTTCGGCAAAAGCCTGTGGCATTTCGACGCTCAGGGGGTGAAATCGGCGGTGGCGGTCAGCGGCAACCTGAGCGCCAACGAATCGGTGGTGCTGATGGCCGGTACGGTGCAGGGGGCGGGCATTTCCCTGCAGCCCTACTATTCGGCGGCGCCGCTGTTGGCCAGCGGCGAACTGGTGGAGCTGCTGCCGGGTTACCGGCCGCAATCGATGGGCATCTACGGCATCTACACCTCACGCCGACAAATGCCCGCCACCTTGCGCACCATGCTGGACTTTCTGGTGGAATGGTTCGCCAGCGATCCGCAGTGGCAGGCGACGCTGCGCTAAGGCTGCGGCAACATTCCCACGCCGTTTTCATCGTTTGACGGCGGCGGCCAGGCGGGCGGAGAACAGTGCCGCCTGTTGATGCAGATGGTCGATAAAGGCCGCCACCAGCGCCGATGAAGGGCGGTGCAGCGGCCGTATCAGGCTGACGGTGAACGGCACGTCGATGCTGAATGGCCGCACGTGCACGCCGCTGCCGGCATAGTCGAGCGCCGTCAGCGGGTTGACGATCGAGACCCCCACGCCGGCTCTCACCATGGCGCACACCGACGCCGCGCTGTGCGTTTCCATCACCATGCGGCGCTCGACGCCCTGCTCGGCGAACAGCGCATCGAGCAAGTGGCGATAGCTGTCGGTGCTCGACAGGCTGATAAAGTTTTGCCCGGCGAAATCCTGCGGCGTCAGTTGGCCTTTCGCCAGCAAAGGATGGCCCGCCGGCAGCACGCAGACCTCATTCAACGTCATCAGCGTTACCCGCTCGGTGCCCGCCGGCGTCAGGGTGGTTTCCGTCAGCCCCAGATCGTGGCGCTGGGCCGACAGCCACTCTTCCAGCAGCGGCGATTCTTGCGGGATCACGCTGAAGCTGACTTCCGGGTAACGTTCGATAAAGGGCCGGCACACCGCCGGCAGCAGCGATTGGGAAAATACCGGCAGGCACACGATCGACAGCTGCGCCTGCTGAAACTGGCGAATGCCGGCGGCGGCGTTGACGATGCGATCGAGGCCATAATAGGAGCGTTGCACCTCTTCGAACAGCCGTAGGCCCTGCACCGTGGGGGACAAGCGCCCGCGAACCCGATCGAACAGCTGCAGCCGAATCAGCTTCTCAAAGCGCGCCAGCTCACGGCTGACGGTGGGTTGCGAGGTTTGCAGCAGGGCCGCCGCCTCGGTCAGGTTGCCGGTGGTCATCACCGCCCGAAAGATTTCTATCTGCCGCAAAGAGATGCTGTGCATGACGAGGCTGCTCGACTGTAGAGAAAGCTATATCATAAATGAATAGACTACGGCTAAATAGATATTTTCCACCCGATTCAGCGTGCGGCACTATGGCCTTATCTGCCGTTACTTTCGAATTGGGAATATCGCCATGCCACGCCCGTTGCACGACACCTCCACCGCGTTGAACGCCGCTAACCTGCTGGCCTTGCCGCAGCGCTTCGGTTGCCCGGTCTGGGCTTATGATGCCGACATCATCAGCCAGCGCATCGCTCAGCTGCGCCACTTCGACACTATCCGTTTCGCGCAGAAAGCCTGTTCGAACATTCATATTTTGCGCCTGATGCGCGAGCAGGGCGTGAAAGTGGATTCGGTGTCGCTCGGCGAAATCGAGCGGGCGTTGCAGGCCGGTTTTCAGCCGGGCGGTGAGCCGAGCGATATCGTGTTTACCGCGGACGTATTGGATCATGCGACGCTGGCGCGCGTCAGCGCATTGAAGATCCCGGTCAACGCCGGTTCCATCGATATGCTGGATCAGCTCGGCCAGGCTTCCGCGGGGCATCCGGTGTGGCTGCGCATTAATCCGGGGTTTGGCCATGGCCACAGCCAGAAAACCAACACCGGCGGCGAGAACAGCAAGCACGGCATCTGGTATGCCGACCTGCCGCAGGCGGTGGAGAAGATCCGCCGCTACGGCCTGAGGCTGATCGGCGTGCATATGCATATCGGCTCCGGCGTCGATTACCAGCATCTTGAGCGCGTCTGCGATGCGATGGTGCAGCAGGTGATCGATCTCGGTCATGACATCAGCGCCATTTCCGCCGGCGGCGGCCTGTCTATCCCGTATCAGTACGGCGAAGAGGCGATCGATACCGAACACTATTTCGGTTTGTGGAACCGGGCGCGTGAGCGCATCGCCGCGCATCTGGGGCACCCGGTGCAGTTGGAGATTGAACCCGGACGTTTCCTGATGGCGGAGGCGGGCGTATTGGTGGCCGAGGTGCGGGCGGTAAAAGACATGGGGAGCCGCCACTTTGTGCTGGTGGATGCCGGTTTTAACGATCTGATGCGCCCGGCGATGTACGGCAGCTATCACCATATTTCGCTGTTGCCGGCCGATGGGCGCGACACCTCGGAACAACCGCTGCGCGGCACGGTGATCGCCGGGCCGCTGTGCGAATCCGGCGATGTCTTCACCCAGCAGGCGGGCGGCGGCGTGGAAACCCGCGAGCTGCCGCCGGTGCAGATCGGCGATTATCTGGTGTTTCACGATACCGGCGCCTACGGCGCATCGATGTCCTCCAACTACAACAGCCGTCCGCTGTTGCCTGAAGTGCTGTTCGAAAACGGCGAGCCGCGTTTGATCCGCCGCCGCCAAACCATCGAAGAACTGATCGCGCTGGAACTTATCTGATAAGCGGGCGGGCGCTTTGCGCCCGCTTTACAGCGTCATGCGGCGGTGCTGGCCATTGGGCAATTGCACATCCAGCGATAGCGTGCCGCCCATCGCCTCGATATAGCGTTTGAGCGACGACAGCTTTATTTCGCTGCCGCGCTTTTCCAAATTGGCGACGGAGGGTTGGCTGATACCGAGCCGCTTCGCCAATTCAACCTGAGAGACCGCCAGCTCTTCCCTCAGCATTGCCAGCCGCAGTTCGAAAATTTCCTTGTCCGCCTTTTGCCTGGCTGCGGCAACGACGGCGGGATCGAGCTTGTCGATCAGTTGGGATAACGGTTTGGCCATCTGCACTACCTCCGGGTTGCCAGATAATGTGAAAATTCCATGGCAGCGATGGGCAACATGCGCTGGTAAAAGCGTTTGTCGCCGGTTTTATCGCCACCGCACAGCAATACTGCTTGCCGCTGTGGGGCAAAGGCGAAAAACACCCTGAAAGGGCGCCCGCGATGTTGAACGCGCAACTCCTTCAACTGCCGGGCCGCTTCGGAAAAATGCAGCGTATCGGCGTGCGGCCGCGCCAACTGCGGGCCGAACGTTGTAATTTGAAGATCGCCGCCAGGATGCTTGTTTGCTGGGCGTTGTTCAGCGCCAAAAACCAGTCGTCGAATCGTTCGACGGTCACCACTTGCCACATGATGCGCTTCGAATATAGCGTTTATGCTATATAGCGTAAAGGTTATTGTGCCAACAATCTGCACGAACGTAGGGAGCGGAAAAAATCCAAAAGCGAGAAATGCGGCGGGCTGCGCAATCTGAGCGCATGGGTGACGGCTCACCCATGCGGCGGCATGATTACGGCTGTTCGTGCGCGTTGTTGAGGGTGGCGACCGAGTGGCGGCGCACCAGCGTTGGGCTGAACATGTTGGTGATTTCCGGCAGCGGTTGCCGGTTGGCCAGCGCCAGCGCCAGCTCCGCCGCCTGGGTGGCCATCGCCACGATAGGGTAGCGAATGGTGGTCAGGCGTGGGCGCAGGTAGCGCGAAATCAACACGTCGTCGAAACCGATCAGCGAAATTTCTCCCGGTACGTCGACGCTGTTATCGCTCAGCACCGACAGCGCGCCGGCGGCCATCGGATCGTTATAGCAGGTAATGGCGGAGAACGAACGGCCGCGGCCGAGCAATTCGGTCATCGCCTGTTCGCCGCCGATCTCGTCCGGTTCGCCGTAGGCGATCAGCTTTTCATCCACCGCAATGCCGTGTTCCTGCAGCGCGTCGAGATAGCCTTGCAGACGATCGGTGGCGTCGGAAATCTGGTGGGTGGAGCAGATGATAGCGATGCGCTGGTGCCCTTGCTGGATCAGATGACGGGTCGCCAGCCAGGCGCCGTAGCGATCGTCGAGCGCCACGCAGCGCGTTTCAAACCCCGGCAGCGTGCGATTGATGAGCACCATGCCCGGGATCTGTTGCATCCAGCCGCAAAGTTCCTGATCGCTCAGCCTTTTGGCGTGCACCACCAGCGCTTCGCAGCGGTGCCGCACCAGCTGTTCAATCGCCTGACGCTCTTTTTCGGCGTCGTGGTAACCGTTGCCAATCAGCAGAAAATTGTGGGTGGCGTAGGCCACCTGCTCGACCGCCTTGACCATCGTGCCGAAGAAGGGATCGGAAACGTCGGAGACGATCAGCCCCAGCGTCTCGGTGGATTGCTGCGCCAGCGCTCGTGCGTTGGCGTTAGGGTGATACTGCAGCTGTTCCATGGCGGCCTGCACCGCAGTGCGCGACCCTTCGCTGGCCTTGGGGGAATTGTTTATCACGCGGGATACCGTGGCCACGGAAACACCCGCCAGCCTGGCAACATCCTTTATCGTAGCCATATCAGTCAACACATCCTGGGTAATCGCTTACATCCCCCAGTTTTGCGGAAAAAAACCGGGGCTGCAAGCGGTCTCGTGCGCAACTTGTGGTGGCGGTTGCAGAATCTCTTCGAGTCTGTACGCATAACCGACTGCTACCGAACGATAGCGCAATTTGTACGTTGGCACTGGCGACGGGCTGAGGTAACGTCTGTGCATTCCGATTTGCGCCGAGAACGCCATGTCCATTAAACGCTATCCGCAGCTCGCCCATTGGGGCGCTTATACCGCCGTGGTTGAAGACGGCCGGCTTATCCGTTGTGAACCCTTCGTCGACGATCCTGACCCTTCGCCGCTGCTCGATTCCATCGTCCCGATGGTCTACTCCGATAAACGCATCTGCAAGCCGGCGGTGCGCCGCTCGTGGCTGCAAAAGCGCGAGGGCAGCGACCGGACGCTGCGCGGCAGGGAAGATTTCGTCGAGGTGGACTGGGAATTGGCGCTCGATTTGGTGGCGCAAGAGAATCGCCGGGTGCGCGAGCGTTACGGCGCCTCCGGGTTGTTTACCGGCTCTTATGGCTGGTCGTCGGCCGGGCGGCTGCACCATGCCCGCTCGCTGGTGCGGCGGTTCTACTTCAGCGGCGGCGGCGGCGTCGATCAGCAGGGCAACTACAGCTGGGGCGCGGCGCAGTTCTTTCTGCCGTATGTGATCGGCACTTTTTCGCCCTTGACCGGGCGCGTCACCAGTTGGCCGAGCGTGGTGGAGCATTGCGAGCTGTTTGTGGCGTTTGGCGGATTGGCGCTGAAAAACGCTCAGGTCTCTTCCGGCGGCGCGGCGGAACATGCGCTCAAGCCCTGGCTGCAAAAGCTGGCGCGCAAGGGCACGCCGGTTATCAACATCAGCCCGATGCGCGATGATTGTCCCGAGTTTGTCAACGCGGAATGGATCCCGATCCGGCCGAATACCGACGTGGCGCTGATGCTGGCGCTGGCTTACGAAATCCAGCGGCTGGACGCGCAGGATGAAGCCTTCCTGCACAGCCACTGCGTGGGCTATCAACAGCTGGCGGATTACCTGAACGGCGCCGGTGACGGCGTGGCGAAAACCCCCGTTTGGGCCAGCGCCATTACCGGCATTCCGGCGGCGCGCATCGCGCTGCTGGCGCGGCAACTGATCGGCGTGCGCAGTTTCATCACCTGTTCCTACTCCGTGCAACGCGCGCATCGGGGGGAGCAACCGTATTGGATGATGATCGCGCTGTCGGCGATGCTGGGCCAGGTGGGGCTGCCGGGCGGCGGTTTCTCGTTCGGCCACGGTTCGATGAACGGCGTCGGCAATCCGCGCGTGGATACGCCTGCGCCGACCATGCCGGTAGGCGAAAACCCGGCCGGGCTGGCGATCCCGGTGGCGCGCATCTGCGACATGCTGTTGCACCCCGGTGAGGCCTATCAATTTTGCGGTGAGACGCGGCATTATCCGGATATCCATTTGGTGCACTGGGCCGGCGGCAACCCGTTCCATCATCATCAACAGTTGAATCGGCTGGTGGAGGGCTGGCAGAAGCCGGACACGGTGATCGTTCAAGATATCTGGTGGACGGCGGCGGCCAAAATGGCGGACATCGTGTTGCCGGTCACCAGTTCGCTGGAGCGTAACGATATCGGCGGCTCGTCGCGCGATCGCTACGTGTTGGCGATGCATCAGGCCATTGCGCCGCAGCATCAGGCGCGCAACGATTTCGATATCTTCGCCGATCTGGCGGAGCGTCTCGGCTATCGTGAGCGCTTTACCGAGAATCGCGACGAGCGGGCCTGGATCGAAGCTATCTACCGGCAATGCGGCGCAGCGCAGCAGCGCGCCGGCGTCGCCTGGCCCGAGTTTGAGGCCTTCTGGCAACGGGGCTATGTCGAGCTGCCCGCGCCGGCTAAAGAGTTCGTATTTTTTGACGCGTTCCGCGCCGATCCGCAGGCTAACCCGCTGCAAACGCCCAGCGGCAAGATAGAGCTGTTCAGCGAGCGGATCGCCGGCTATCGCTACGAAGATTTCGCTCCGCATCCGCAGTGGCGGCCGCCGGTGGAGTGGCTGGGCGCGCCGCAGGCCAAAAACTGGCCGCTGCACCTGATCTCCATTCAGCCGAGCGATCGCCTGCATAGCCAGATGGATCCGGCGCCGCTGGCGCAGGGCAACAAGACCGCCGGGCGAGAAACCTTGTACATGCATCCGGACGATGCGGCGCCGCGCGGCGTGGCGGACGGCGCCGAAGTGCTGGTCAGCAACGCGCGCGGCAGCTGTCTGGCGGGGGTATCGCTCACCGATGGCGTGACGCGCGGCGTGGTGCTGATGGCGACCGGTGCCTGGTTCGAGCCGGGTTTCGACGCGCAGCGCCGGCCGGTCGAGCAGGCGGGCAACCCGAACGTGCTGACGCTGGATATCGGCACCTCGCCGCTGACGCAGGGGCCGAACGCCATGAGCTGCCTGGTCGAGGTCAGCGCACGATGAGCGAAGATGTCACGTCTGGGTCACTGGCTCGTCGTTGTTATATTTATTTTCGTCGCTGCGGGAAGGTTTAAGTTTCATTGAGTTATTACAGCAGATCGTGGGAAATTTACAGCTGGTTGCATTTGGAGCAGAACTCTTGCGATTCGCCGGTAGTTTCCTGCACGCCATCTCTCTAGAGTAGGTGATCCCAGAGGTATTGATTGGTGAGAAATCAGCGTGCCTTGCATGCTGAAGCCATTTTCAATTGCACCAACCTACGCGGATGCGTAGGTTTTTTTTTGCCTGCCATATAGTATTCTTTTCCCTACAACGATTTACGCCTCCATGGCCAAGGGAGAAGGGCATGATCTTTTCACTGCTGCGCGCGCTGTTTCGCCTGTTGTTTCGGGTACGGGTCGAAGGGGACGTCCAGCACTTCGAACGGCAAAAATTACTGATTACGCCGAACCACGTCTCTTTCCTCGACGGCGTACTGCTGGCGCTGTTCCTGCCGATAAAACCGGTGTTTGCGGTCTATGCCAGTATCGGCGAGAGCTGGTTTATGCGCTGGCTGCGGCCTTACATCGATTTTGTCTCGCTCGATCCCACCAAGCCGATGGCCATCAAGCAACTGGTGCGCATGGTCGAGCAGGGACGGCCGATCGTGGTGTTCCCTGAAGGGCGCATCACCGTGACCGGCGCGCTGATGAAAATTTACGACGGAGCGGCGTTTATCGCCGCCAAATCGGGCGCGACCGTGGTGCCGGTGCGGATCGATGGCCCGGAGTTCAGCCCGTTTGGCCGCATGGCCGGGGTGTTCAAGATCCGCTGGTTCCCGCAAATCAGCATCCGCATCTTGCCGCCGACCACGCTGCCGATGCCGGAAGCGCCGCGCGCGCGTGAACGCCGGGCGCTGGCGGGCGATCGGCTGATGCAGATCATGATGTGGGCGCGCATGGAGACGCGCGAGCCGCAAACGCTGTTCCATGCTTTGCTGGCGGCGCAGCACCGCTATGGGCGCCGCAAGCCTTGCATCGAAGACATCGCTTTCAAAGAAGACAGTTACCAGACGCTAGTCAAGAAATCGCTGGGCGTCAGCCGCATTCTGCAGCGCTTTACCGCCGAGGGGGAGCACGTTGGGCTGCTGTTGCCCAACGCCACCATTACCGCGGCGGCGATCTTCGGCGCTTCGCTGCGCAATCGCATCCCGGCGATGCTCAACTACACCGCAGGCGCCAACGGCCTGAACAGCGCTATGACGGCCGCCGGCATCAAGACCATCGTCACCTCGCGCCAGTTTCTGGAGAAAGGCAAGCTGACCCACCTGCCGGAACAGGTGCCGCAGGCTAACTGGGTGTATCTGGAAGATCTGAAAGAGACGGTCACGCTGGCGGATAAGCTGTGGATCCTGCGTCACTTGCTGCAGCCGCAGCGCGCGGCGTTGCCGCAACGTCCGGAGGACCCGGCGCTGATCCTGTTCACGTCCGGATCCGAAGGCCATCCCAAGGGCGTGGTGCATTCGCACGCCAGCCTGCTGGCCAACGTAGAACAAATCCGCACCATCGCCGATTTCACGCCGCGCGACCGCTTCATGTCGTCGCTGCCGCTGTTCCACTCGTTCGGCCTGACGGTGGGGCTGCTTACGCCGCTGATCACCGGCAGCCGCATTTTCCTCTACCCCAGCCCGCTGCACTATCGCGTGGTGCCGGAGCTGGTGTATGACCGTAACTGCACGGTGCTGTTCGGCACGGCGACCTTCCTTAACAACTATGCGCGCTTCGCGCATCCGTATGATTTTGCCCGCCTGCGCTATGTCGTGGCCGGCGCGGAGAAACTGGCGGACAGCACCAAACAGATCTATCAGGACAAATACGGCATCCGCATTCTGGAAGGCTATGGCGTGACCGAGTGCGCGCCGGTGGTCTCGATCAACGTGCCGTTGGCGACCAAGGTGGGCACCGTCGGCCGTATCATGCCGCAGATGGAGGCGCGTCTGATCGCGGTGCCGGGTATTGATAACGGCGGCCGTCTGCAGCTGAAGGGGCCGAATATCATGAAAGGCTATCTGCGGGTTGAACGCCCCGGCGAACTGGAGCCGCCGGCGGCGGAAGATGCGAACGGCGTGCTGCAGCCGGGCTGGTATGACACCGGCGATATCGTCAGCCTGGATGAGCAGGGTTACTGCACCATTCGCGGGCGCGTGAAGCGCTTCGCCAAGCTCGCGGGCGAGATGGTGTCGCTGGAGAGCGTCGAATTGCTGGCGCAACGGCTGTCGCCGGATAAACTGCATGCCGCCACGGTCAAAAGCGACAGCAGCAAAGGCGAGGCGTTGGTGCTGTTTACCACCGATCCCGCCATTACCCGCGAGGCATTGCTGCGGGTGGCGCGCGAACTGGGCAGCCCGGAGCTGGCGGTGCCGCGCGATATTCGTCTGTTGAAAACGCTGCCGGTGCTCGGCAGCGGCAAACCTGATTTCGTCACCCTGCGTCATATGGCCGAACAGCCGGAGAGTGCCTGATGAATCCTTCGACCGAATCCCCTTTGTTGTCACGCGGCATGATTGCGGTGATCAGCGCGCAGTTCCTTTCGGCGTTCGGCGACAATGCGTTGCTGTTCGCCACGCTGGCGTTGATCAAGCAGCAGCTGTATCCGGACTGGAGCCAGCCGATCCTGCAGATGGCCTTTGTCGCCACCTATATCATTCTGGCTCCGTTCGTCGGCCAGATCGCCGACAGCTTTGCCAAAGGGCGGGTGATGATGTTCGCCAACGCCCTGAAATTGGCGGGGGCATTGGTGATCTGTTTTGGGGGTAATCCGTTTCTGGGTTACAGCCTGGTCGGCGTGGGAGCCGCCGCGTATTCACCGGCTAAATACGGCATTCTGGGCGAGATCACCAGCGGCGAGAAACTGGTCAAGGCTAACGGCCTGATCGAGGCTTCGACCATTGCGGCCATTCTGACCGGTTCGGTGGCCGGTGGTATTCTGGCGGACTGGCACGTGGCGGCGGCGCTGGCGGCCTGCGCGTTGGTTTACGCGGGAGCGGTGGTCGCCAACCTGTATATTCCGCGTTTGGCGGCGGCGCGTCCTGGCGCTTCGTGGCGTCCGCAGGCCATGACGCACAGCTTCTTTGCTGCCTGCGTTACGCTGTGGCGCGATGGACAGACGCGTTTCTCATTGATTGGCACCAGCCTGTTTTGGGGGGCCGGCGTGACGCTGCGTTTTCTGCTGGTGCTGTGGGTGCCGGTGGCGCTCGGCATCGCCGATAACGCCACGCCAACGCTGCTGAACGCCATGGTGGCCGTCGGCATCGTGGTGGGCGCGGGTGCCGCCGCGCGCTTCGTCACGCTTAAAACGGTGAAACGCTGTATGCCGGCCGGGATCCTGATCGGCGTCGCGGTCGCGGTGTTTGCGCTGCAAACGACCATGCTCAATGCCTACGTCTTGCTGGCGCTCATCGGCATGCTGGGGGGCTTCTTCGTCGTGCCGCTCAATGCGTTGCTGCAGGAGCGGGGCAAACATTCGGTCGGCGCCGGCAATGCGATTGCAGTGCAAAACCTGGGTGAAAACGTCGCCATGTTGCTGATGCTGGGCCTGTATTCTTTGGTCGTGAAGCTGGGCGTGCCGGTGGTGGGCGTCGGCGTAGGGTTTGGCGTGGTGTTTGCGCTGGCGATTAGCGCGTTGTGGTGGTCGCAGCGGCGGTGAAACGGGGCGCAGCCAGGCTGCGCCCTCAGGCTATCAAGGCGCCGGAATGGTAAACCGGGTGTGGATTTCTTCGAGCGCCTGTAGCACGTCCTCATCCAGAATCACGTCGAGGCTGTCGAGGTTGATTTTCAACTGCTCCACCGAGGTGGCGCCCAGCAGGGTGCTGGCGACGAACGGCTGCTGACGCACGAAGGCCAACGCCATCTGCGAAGGATCCAGCCCGTGTTTTTTAGCCAGCGCCACGTATTCGGCGATCGCCCGTTGGGTTTGCTGCCCTGAATAACGGTTGAAGCGGGTGAACAGCGTATTGCGCGCACCGGCCGGTTTAGCGCCGTTGAGGTATTTACCGCTCAGCGTGCCGAACGCCAGGCTGGAATAGGCCAGCAGTTCTACCCCTTCGTGCTGGCTGATTTCGGCCAGGCCAATCTCAAAGCTGCGGTTCAGCAGGCTGTACGGGTTTTGAATCGACACGATGCGCGGCAGCTCGTGTTTCTCCGCCAGTTGCAGATAGCGCATCACGCCCCAGGGCGTTTCGTTGGAGACCCCGATATAGCGAATTTTACCGGCGCGCACCTGCTCGGTCAGCGCCTCCAGGGTTTCCAGTAGCGTGACCGTGGCTTTGTCATCGGTATATTGATAGTTGAGTTTGCCAAAGCAGTTGGTGGCGCGCTGCGGCCAGTGCAATTGGTAAAGATCGAGATAATCGGTGTTCAGCCGCTTGAGGCTGGCGTCCAGAGCGGCGCGGATGTTTTTGCGATCGAGCGCCTGCTGCGGGCGGATGCTGCTGTCAGTGCCGCGCACCGGGCCTGAGACTTTGCTGGCCAGGACGATTTTTTCGCGATTGCCCCGCGCTTTGATCCAACTGCCGATATAGCTTTCGGTCAGGCCCTGAGTTTCCGGGCGGGGCGGCACCGGGTACAGTTCGGCGGTATCTATCAGGTTCACGCCTGCGGCCAATGCATAGTCCAGTTGCGCATGGGCGTCGGCTTCGCTGTTCTGTTCGCCAAAGGTCATGGTGCCCAGTCCCAGCACGCTCACTTCTAAAGAACTGTGTGGAATACGGTGGTATTGCATTAACGGCCTTCCTTTCTTGTTAGCGCTGACGGGCCGTGCGGCCCGGTGAAACAGGAGCCCAATTCAGAAGACGGCGCAAAGTCCGTCGGGCGGCGATGTCGCCTTTCCTGACTATAACCAAGCGGTGAAGATGGGGGAAGCGGATTCCGTGCGGACACGAATGAGGGCTACCGCGCTCGAGCGGGCGATAGCCGGCGTGCGGTGATTAGCGTTCGATAACCTGGGAAACCTGATCGCCGTTGATCTGGCGGTGATTGCCTTTCTCATCTTTATAACTGATGAGCCCGGTATCTGTGTCGATCTCCGGTTTGCCTTGCGTCAGGATCATGTTGCCGTCTTTGGTCGCCATGACGTAGTCGCTGGAACATCCCGCCAAACCGGCGGCCATAACCAGCGCAGACACTGCCATTACCCACTTTTTCATCCTGCGGATCCTCGATTATGCAGAAAACAATGTTCTTTCAAGATTAGCAAACTCTTGGCAGAGAGCGTCTCAGATAAGTCTTTATCTGATAAGAAAAACTGAAATGAGGGGGCAACGAAACGGCGGAAGCCGCCGATGGCGGCCTCCGCGTAGGGTTATTCCGGCGAACGGTTTTTCTTGCTGCGCATCAGATTGAGCGCTTCTACCGACATGGAGAAGAACATGGCGAAGTAGATGTAGCCTTTCGGCACGTGCACCTGGAAACTTTCCAGCATCAGCGTGAAGCCCACCAGGATCAGGAACGCCAGCGCCAGCATTTTCACCGACGGATGGCGATTGACGAATTCGCCGATCGGCCGTGCGGCGAACATCATCACGCCGACGGCAATCACCACCGCCGCCATCATGATGAACAGGTGATCGGAAAGGCCTACGGCGGTAATCACCGAATCCAGACTGAAGATGATATCCAACAGCATGATCTGTACGATCGCGCCGAAGAAGCTGTGCACCTTGGTGTGGTGCTCTTCTTCCGTGCCTTCGATGGTTTCGTGGATCTCTTTGCTGGCTTTCCAGATCAGGAACAATCCACCGAGCAGCAGGATCAGATCGCGGGCGGAAATGGCGTGATCCAGCACGGTGAACAGCGGGTGCGTCAAGCGGATCACCCAGGCGATGGAGGCCAGCAGCGCCAGGCGCATCAGCATGGCGGCGGCCAAGCCCATTCGGCGAGCTTTGTTCTGTTGCGCTTTGGGCAGCTTCGCCACCACCAGCGACAGAAAAATGATGTTATCAATACCCAGTACGATCTCAAGAATGGTTAGCGTACCTAACGCTAACCAGGCATTGGGATCCATAATCCATTCGAACATTGCCCGACACACCTTAATACTTAATAAATGCAAAGGGTGAATTATACGCGTTTATCGTGGCGCTGACAGGGCTAGCTAAACCAGAGTTAAACGAAATCGCTTAGATTGAGAAATGTCTTGCCAGCAGCGCGCCGGTAAAACCCTTTTTCAGATAGAAACCGCGCGGCAGCGTCATGATAGGTTGCCCCTGTTCGCCGATGGCTTCGGTGAGCGCCTTGTTGTTGGCCGCTTTGGGGCGCAGTTGCAGCACTTCGCCGTGGCGTGCGGTGATGCGTTCTACGTGACCGAGCACAATCAGATCCATCAGCTCTTCCCAATCGCGGCGCAGCATCTCTTCTTCTGCAGCGCTCGGGCTCCACAGCAGCGGCGAACCGACGCGGCGCTGCGCCAGCGGGATTTGCCGTTCGCCCTCTACCGGTATCCACAACACGCGCGCCAGCTTGTGGCGAACGTGGCTGCTGGCCCAGGTGACGCCGCTGTTGCCGGTGAGCGGGGCCACGCAGACGAAAGTGGTCTCCAGCGGTTTGCCGGCGGCGTCGACAGGAATGGTTTTCAGCTCAATGCCCAGCTCAGGAAAATCCTGTTCCGGTTTGCTGCCGGCCATGGCGCCGAGGTACAGCTCCAGCAGCATGCCCACCCAGCCTTTATCGCGTTTCAGATCCTTGGGGATCGGCAACTGCGCGCGGGCGGCCAGTTCGCCAAAACTGAAGCCGGCCAGCGCCTGAGCGCGCTCGAACAGCTGCCGTTCATTTTCCGGCGGGGGTGGCAGAGGGGATAAAAACGCCATAAATCAAGCCTGTCGAATTTGGTTGAAAAACGTACTGCAAAGATACACGGGAAACGGTAACCCCAGTCGCCTGGGGAAAAGAATAATAGTAGCATGATTTTACATGACTTTTTTCTTTTCTTGCGCGGGCGACAATGCACCCGCGAGGCTTGTTCACCTGAAGCCACCGACAATAAACAGGATCTTACACCTATTTATCCACAGATTTATGGGATAACCCAAATTTTTACCGATCACTGGTTCAATTTACAGCCTTGACTCGGGCGGTTTTTTACGAATTTGTCCGTTTTGTGCGTAACTTGCCCGGATAATCTGTGGATAAAAACGGCGTTGGTGGATCTTTCGCCAGGGTAAGATCCTTACCGTGCATAGATCACATTTTTGCCCTGTACATAACTGTGGAATATTGGTTAATTATATGTTTTTAGGAATAATATTGTTTCTTCGGTGTGAGGGGGGATTTTCGGGGACGAGAGTTTTACCGGCTTATCCCTCGAGTTCTACACACACCTATCCACAGAAAAAGTGAATAAAACCGGTCTGAAATGCCGATGCATGTTTATAACTTTGCCTATATCTGTGAGTTATCCCAATGTTATCCGGCCCGCAGCGCCGTAAAGCAGTGGTTTACCGCCTGTAGCTTGTGTGAAACAATCAGGACATCTATGCGAATTTAAGCTTATCGAGGTAGTCCGGTGATCGATGATGATGGCTACCGCCCGAATGTTGGTATCGTAATCTGTAATCGTCAGGGGCAGGTCTTATGGGCCCGCCGTTACGGTCAGCACTCCTGGCAGTTTCCCCAAGGTGGGATTAACCCTGGCGAAACTGCGGAGCAGGCGATGTACCGTGAGCTGTTCGAAGAAGTGGGGCTGAGTAAAAAGGATGTGCGCATCCTGGCTTCGACCCGCAACTGGTTGCGCTATAAATTGCCGAAACGTTTGGTGCGTTGGGACACAAAGCCGGTTTGTATCGGCCAAAAGCAAAAATGGTTTTTGTTGCAGCTACTGTGCAATGACGCTGATATCAACATGCAGCGCAGCAGCACGCCGGAGTTCGACGGTTGGCGCTGGGTGAGCTTCTGGTATCCGGTGCGCCAGGTGGTGTCATTTAAACGCGACGTCTACCGCCGGGTGATGAAAGAATTCGCCGTGACCGTGATGCCGATGCAAGAGCAGGCGGCGCCGCGGCAGGCCCCCGCTTATCGCCGAAAGAGAGGTTAAGTTAAGCCGACTATGCTCACGCGCTTGCGAGAAATTGTAGAGAAGGTGGCCGCGGCGGCCAGTCTGACGGATGCGCTGGATCTGCTGGTCAATGAAACCTGTCTGGCGATGGACACCGAAGTGTGCTCCATTTACCTGGCGGACAACGATCGCCGCTGTTACTACCTGATGGCCACGCGCGGGCTGAAAAAGCCGCGCGGGCGCACTATCGCATTGGCGTTTGACGAAGGTGTCGTCGGGTTGGTCGGCCGCCGGGCCGAACCCATCAACCTGGCCGATGCCCAAAGCCATCCCAGCTTCAAGTACGTTCCGCAGGTCAAAGAGGATCGTTTCCGATCCTTCCTCGGGGTACCGATCATTCACCGGCGCCAGCTGTTGGGGGTGTTGGTGGTGCAGCAGCGCGAGCTGCGCCAGTTCGACGAAAGCGAAGAGTCGTTCATGGTCACCCTGGCCACGCAGATGGCCGGGATCCTTTCACAGTCGCAGCTTAATGCCATTTTCGGCCAGTATCGCCAAACGCGCGTGCGCGCGCTGGCGGCCTCGCCCGGCGTAGCGGTGGCGGAAGGGTGGCAGGACAGCAGCCAGCCTTCGCTCGATCAGGTTTACCGCGCGTCGACGCTGGACACCGCCAGCGAGCGCGAGCGCCTGACGTTGGCGTTGGAAGAGGCCGGCGCGGAATTTCGCCGCTTCAGCAAGCGTTTTGCCGCCAGCTCGCAAAAAGAGAGCGCGGCGATCTTCGATCTTTATTCTCACCTGCTAAACGACGCCCGCCTCAAGCGCGAATTGTTCGCCGAAATTGACAACGGCTCGGTGGCGGAATGGGCGGTGAAGCAGGTGATAGAAGCCTTTGCCGAACAGTTCGCCAAACTGCAGGACACCTATATGCGCGAGCGCGGCAGCGACCTGCGTGCGCTGGGCCAGCGCCTGCTGTTCCACCTCGACGACACCACTCAGGGGGCCACCCAGTGGCCGGCGCGTTTTGTGCTGGTGGCGGATGAACTGACCGCGACATTGCTGGCCGAAGTGCCGCAGGATCGCCTGGTTGGCGTGGTCGTGCGCGACGGCGCCGCCAATTCGCATGCGGCGATTTTGGTGCGGGCGATGGGGGTGCCGACGGTGATGGGCGCCGACATCCAGCCTTCTCTGCTCAGCCAGCGGCTGCTGATCGTCGATGGGTATCGCGGCGAACTGCTGGTCGATCCTGAGCCGGTGCTGGTGCAGGAATACCAACGGCTGATCAGCGAAGAACAGGAACTGAGCAAGCTGGCGGAAGACGACGTCGAACAGCCGGCGCAGTTGAAAAGCGGCGAACGCGTTCAGGTGATGTTGAACGCCGGCCTCAGCCCGGAACATGAACAGCTGTTGGGCGGCCGGGTGGACGGCGTGGGGTTGTACCGCACTGAAATTCCGTTCATGTTGCAAAGCGGTTTCCCTTCTGAAGAAGAACAGGTCGCGCAGTATCAAGGCATGCTGCAGCTTTACCCCAACAAACCGGTCACGCTGCGCACGCTGGACATCGGCGCCGACAAGCAACTGCCCTACATGCCGATCAGCGAAGAAAATCCCTGCCTGGGCTGGCGCGGCATTCGCATCACTCTGGACCAGCCGGAGATTTTTTTGATACAGGTGCGCGCCATGCTGCGCGCCAATGCCGGCACCGGCAACCTGGGCATTTTGCTGCCGATGGTCACCAGCCTGGAAGAGGTCGATGAGGCCAAGCGCTTGATTGACCGCGCCGGGCGCGAGGTGGAAGAGGTGCTTGGCTACGCGATCCCGAAACCGAAAATCGGCGTGATGCTGGAAGTGCCGTCGATGATTTTCCTGATCCCGCATTTGGCCGGGCGCGTCGACTTCATCTCGGTAGGCACCAACGATTTGACCCAGTACCTGCTGGCGGTGGATCGCAACAACACGCGGGTAGCCTCGCTGTACGACAGCCTGCATCCCGCGATGCTGCAGGTGCTGAAGCTGATCGCCGAACAGGGGAAAGCGGCCGGGCTGCAGCTTAGCCTGTGCGGTGAACTGGCCGGCGATCCGATGGGCGCGCTGTTGCTGGTAGGCATGGGCTATCGCAATCTGAGCATGAACGGACGCAGCGTGGCGCGCATCAAATACCTGCTGCGGCATATCGATCTTGCCGACGCCGAAGTGTTGGCGCACCGAGTGTTGAACACCCAAATGACCACGGAAGTGCGCCATTTGGTGGCGGCGTTTATGGAGCGACGCGGCATGGGCGGGTTGATTCGCGGCGGCAGATAATCGCCGCGCGATGTGATTTTTTTACAGAACTTTTCCCGCGCTGCCGGCCCGGACCGCGCTAAGCCTATGTTATGATGCGCAACCTCAGCGCGACGCATGTTCGTCGTCTTGCAAACCGCAGCGGCCAACGCTGCCGTTTGAAAGGCGTGTGACAACCTGCGCCGACGTTTGGCACCTGCCGCCCCCGCATGGGGAAAAATAACAGACATGTTGTGGTGATAGATGAGCAATAGCTATCTGGCGTTTCCTAAATTTGATCCGGTCATTTTCTCCATTGGCCCGGTTTCTTTGCATTGGTACGGCCTGATGTATCTGGTCGGCTTCGTTTTTGCCATGTGGCTGGCGGTGCGCCGCGCCAACAAGCCGGGCAGCGGCTGGACCAAAGACGAAGTGGAAAACCTGCTCTACGCCGGTTTCCTGGGCGTATTCGTCGGCGGCCGCGTGGGCTATGTGCTGTTCTACAACCTGCCGTTGTTCCTGGATAATCCGCTCTATCTGTTTAAAGTCTGGGATGGCGGCATGTCGTTCCACGGCGGATTGATGGGGGTGATTCTGGTGATGTTCTGGTTCGCTCGCCGCACCAAACGCACCTTCTTCCAGGTTTCCGATTTTATCGCGCCATTGATCCCGTTCGGTTTGGGCGCCGGCCGCCTCGGCAACTTCATCAACGGTGAACTGTGGGGCCGCGTGACCACCGACACCCCTTGGGCGATGCTGTTCCCAAGCTCGCGCAGCGAAGACGTGGCGCTCGCCGCCGCCGATCCTTCTCTGCTGCCGCTGCTGAATCAGTATGGCGTGCTGCCGCGTCACCCGTCCCAGCTGTATGAACTGCTGCTTGAAGGCGTGGTGCTGTTTATCATTCTGAACCTGTTCATCCGCAAGCCGCGGCCGATGGGTGCCGTATCGGGCCTGTTCCTGATCGGTTATGGCGCATTCCGCATCATCGTTGAAGCGTTCCGCCAGCCGGATGCCCAGCTTGGCCTGTTCGACGGCGTGATCAGCATGGGGCAGATCCTGTCCATCCCGATGGTGGTGGCCGGTGTTATTATGATGATTTGGGCGTACCGTCGTCGCCCGCAGCAACAACTGTCGTGAGGGACAAATGAAACAGTATCTGGATTTGATGAACAAGGTGCTCGCCGAGGGCACTCCTAAAGCCGACCGTACCGGCACTGGCACGTTGTCGATTTTCGGCCACCAGATGCGTTTCAATTTGCAGGAAGGCTTCCCGTTGGTGACCACCAAGAAATGTCATCTGCGTTCGATCATTCATGAGCTGTTGTGGTTCCTGAACGGCGATACCAACATCGCCTATCTGCGTGACAACAAGGTCACCATTTGGGACGAGTGGGCCGATGAAAACGGCGATCTCGGCCCGGTGTACGGCAAGCAGTGGCGAGCCTGGGGGGCGGCGGACGGTCGTCAGATCGATCAGCTGAGCAACGTACTCCAGCAACTGAAACAAGATCCGGATTCGCGCCGCATCATCGTTTCCGCCTGGAACGTCGGTGAGCTGGACCAGATGGCGCTGGCGCCGTGCCACGCGTTCTTCCAGTTCTACGTGGCGGACGGCAAGCTCTCTTGCCAGCTGTACCAGCGTTCCTGCGACGTGTTCCTCGGCCTGCCGTTCAACATCGCCAGCTACGCGCTGTTGGTGCATATGATGGCGCAGCAGTGCGATTTGGACGTCGGCGACTTCGTCTGGACCGGTGGCGATACCCATCTGTACAGTAATCATATGGAACAGACGAAGCTGCAGCTGACGCGTGAACCCCGTCCGTTGCCGAAGCTGGTGATCAAACGCAAGCCGGCTTCGCTGTTCGATTACCGTTTCGAAGACTTCGAGATCGAAGGTTACGATCCGCACCCGGCCATCAAGGCGCCGGTCGCGATCTGACCTTAACCGCATCACACCAGGGGCGCAGCGATTGCGCCCCTTTTTTTATCCGCATTGCGCGCCGCGCCGCATTTTATTGTCGCCATTTGTCGCTATAGGGAAAACATTGCGCAGCTTGCCGCAAGGCTTGCGCATGCGGCTTTACCGCCTTGTTACGGCCCTTAAACTGGCCGCATGAAAAAAAATACGCTCTCGAACATCGATGACCGCCAGCGTGGCATGACACTGATTGAGCTGCTGGCGGCGCTCCTGATCGCCGGCATGCTCACCGGCTGGGGCGTCGGTCAATGGCGCCACCATCAGCAAACGTTGCGTCTGGAACATACTGCCCAGCAGCTGCTGGCGTTTTTACTGCGACTGCAGGCGGACGCCAACTGGCGCAACCGCACGACGCTGCTGTGGTTCAAGAACGGCACGCCCTGGTGCCTGGGCGGCGGTGTGCCGCCGCCGGATTGCGCTTCCGCCGAGGGTTCCGTTTTCTCACCGTCTTACCGCGACGTCGTTTTGAGCGGCTACACCGACAAAGAGATCGGGTTTTACGGCTTGCGCAATACCGCGCAGGCGGGGCACATCCTGCTCAGCAACGAGGCAGGCGGCCTGCGGCTGGTGCTGTCCGCCCGAGGGCGGCTGCGTTTGTGCAGCGAAGGGCTCCGGATAAGGGGGATCGCGCCATGCTGACTGTCGAACGCGGTTTTACCTTGCCGGAGATGATGTTGGCGCTGGTGTTCGGCAGCGTGATCGCGCTCGGCGCCGCGAAAACCTATCCGCTGTTGCGCCAGCAAAACGTGGCCGTCGGCCAGCATTTTCGGCTGGAGTCAACGCTGCGGCAACTGGCGTTCGGTATTGAGAAAGACCTGCGCCGCGCCGGTTTCTGTGCCGGGCAGTGCGCCGGCCGCCCGCTGCTGATCGGCCAGGCGGCGGGAGAAGCGGCGGGCAGCTGCGTTATCGTCGCTTACGACATCACCCGCAGCGGGCAATGGCTCACCTCGGGTGAGGATGCAGGTTATTTCGGTTATCGGCTGCGCAATGGCGGCTTGGAAGGGCAGCGCGGCGTAAGTCAATGCGACGGCGGCGGCTGGGAGCGGCTGCTCGATCATGACGAAGTGCGCATTGAGCGGTTTCATGTGGCGATAGAGCGCGGGGAGCATGGCGGTGCGCTGGGCCGTTTGACTCTGGCGGGGCGCTCTGTCGGCGATGCGCGTATCAGGCGCAGCCTGAGCGGGAGCATCGAAATGGCGGCGTTGCCATGAACCGGCGGAGCCAGCGAGGCGGCAGTACTTTGGCGGCGGTAATGTTGCTGCTGGCGTTGGGGTTGATGTTGCTCAATGCCCAGCACCGGCAATTGGATAACGCGCTGTTACTGGCCGCCGATCAGCAGCGCTACCTCCAGGCTTACAATCAGGCCGCTTCCGCGCTGAGTTGGGGCATGCTCCAGCGTTGGCCGCGCGCCGAGCTGAGTGCGGCGGCCTGGTTATGCAGGCAGCGCGCGGAACTGACGGCCTGCGCCCGGCTGTCTGCCAGAGCGGGCGTCGTGACGGTACGCGGCCTTGGGGAGATGCGCGGCGGTGAGCCGCTTTGGCTGTATCAATGGGGGGCGTTTGACGGTGCGGAATCGGTCGGCAGGGTGCAAGCGCAGCCGGGCGGCCGGCTGGATTTTTGCCCCGAGAAAAGGCCGGCCGACTGTGAGGGTTAACGCTTGCGTAGGGCGGTTATCCCGCAACGGCTTCAGCCTGCCGGAAGTGTTGGTGGCGGCATTGTTGTTCTCGGTGTCGCTGCTGGGCTTGTTACAGTATCATCAGGTGCTGTTGCAGTCGTTCCAGCGCCAGTGGCACTACCGGCAAGCCTGGGTGATGGCGCATCAGCAGTTGGAGGCGTTCGCCGTCACCGGTCGGCTCGATGCCGAACCGCTGCCGGAAGGCTGGCGACGCGAGACGGCGTTCGACGGCGCGGATGCGGATTGCCGCCGATTGACGGTCAGAGTACAAACTCCGCAACGGCAGTGGGCGACGCTGAGCCGCTGGTATTGCACCCGTTTTTGAGCCGGTACGTATCTTGTTTTAAAGGAGCCATCATGTTCACGGTTTATCATTCCAATCAGCTGGATTTATTGAAAACGCTGACCAGCGCGCTGATAGCCAGAGATCCGTTGGCCGATCCTTTTCAACAGGAAGTGGTGCTGGTTCAGAGCCCCGGTATGGCGCAATGGCTGCAAATGCAGCTGGCGGAGCAGTTCGGCATCGCCGCCAATGTCGCGTTTCCGCTGCCGGCGACCTTCATTTGGGACATGTTCACCCGCGTATTGCCGGATATCCCGAAAGAGAGCGCCTTCAGCAAGGACGCCATGACCTGGAAGCTGATGTGGCTGCTGCCGGAGATGCTGACCCAGCCGGCGTTCGCGCCACTGCAGCACTATCTCACCGATGACGGCGACAAGCGAAAAATCCACCAATTGGCCGGCCGGGTTGCCGACCTTTTCGACCAGTATTTGGTTTATCGTCCGCAGTGGCTGGAGAGCTGGCAGCGCGGCGAATGCATCGACGGTCTGCCCGAGGCTCAGCAGTGGCAGGCGCCGCTCTGGGCGCGGCTGGTGGAGTACACGCGCGAATTGGGGCAGCCGGAATGGCACCGCGCCAATCTGTATAGCCGCTTTATCCACGCGCTGGAGCAGGCAACAACGTGTCCGCCCGGTTTGCCGCCGCGGGTGTTTATCTGCGGCATCTCGGCGTTGCCGCCGGTCTATCTGGAGGCGCTGCAGGCGCTGGGGCGGCATATCGATATCCACCTGATGTTCACCAACCCTTGTCGTTATTACTGGGGCGACATTCAGGATTACGCTTTCCTGGCCCGCTTGCAGAGCCGCAAGCGCCGTCACTATCATCAGGCGCGCGAGCAAGGGCTGTTTCGCGAGCCGGCCGACGCGGCGCGTCTGTTTGACGCTGAAGGGCAGCAGCAGCTCAGTAACCCGCTGCTGGCCTCCTGGGGCAAGCTCGGGCGCGATCACCTCTATTTGCTGTCGCAGATGGAAGGGGCGCAAGAGGTCGACGCCTTTGTCGATATCCCGGCGGATACCATGCTGCACGCCGTTCAACGCGATATGCTGGAGCTGGAAGATCACGCGGTGATCGGCATCACGGCGGAAACGCTGGAAAGCAGTTTCAGCAAGCGCAGGCTCGATCCGCAAGATCGTTCCCTCAGCCTGCACGCCTGCCACAGCCCACAGCGGGAAGTGGAGGTGCTGCACGATCAACTGCTGACCATGCTGGCGCAGGATCCCGCGTTGACGCCGCGCGACATCATCGTGATGGTGGCGGATATCGACAGCTATACGCCTTATATTCAGGCCGTGTTCGGCAATGCTCCCGCCGAGCGCTACCTGCCGTTCGCCATTTCTGACCGTAAAGCGCGGCAGGCGCATCCGGCTTTGCAGGCGCTCATCTCACTGCTCGATTTGCCGCAAAGCCGCTTTACGTCGGAACAGGTGCTGGCGCTGCTGGAAGTGCCGGCCCTGGCCGCCCGTTTCGCCATTGGCGAAGAGGGGCTGCGCCTGTTGCGTCACTGGGTCGGTGAATCCGGCGTGCGCTGGGGGCTGGACGACGATAACGTGCGCGAACTGGATCTGCCCGCCACGGGCCAGCACACCTGGCGATTCGGCATTACGCGCATGCTGCTCGGTTACGCGATGGACAGCAACGCCGGCGATTGGCAGGGCATTTTGCCTTACGACGAGTCGAGCGGGTTGGTCGCCGAACTGGCGGGGCAGTTGGCGGATCTGCTGGCCCAATTGAGCCATTGGCGGCAAGTCTTGAGCGAAGCGCGCTCGCTCGAGGCATGGCTACCGCTGTGCCGACAGCTGTTGGATGCCTTCTTCGAAGCGGATAGCGATACCGAAGTGGTGCTGGCATTGATCGAGCAGCAGTGGCAGCAGGCCATCAATTTTGGCCTGGCGGCGCGCTATCCGGATGACGTGCCCTTGACGATTCTGCGCGACGATTTGGCGGCGCGCCTCGATCAGGAGCGCATCAGCCAGCGCTTCCTCGCCGGGCAAATCAACTTCTGTACGCTGATGCCGATGCGCTCGATTCCGTTCAAGGTGGTGTGCCTGTTGGGCATGAACGACGGCGTGTATCCGCGTACGTTGCCGCCGTTGGGTTTTGATCTGATGGCGCAGCAGGTCAAGCGCGGCGACCGCAGCCGGCGCGATGACGACCGCTATCTGTTCATGGAGGCGATTCTGTCCGCGCAACAACGGCTGTATATCAGCTTCATTGGCCGTTCCATTCAGGACAACAGCCCGCGCTATCCTTCGGTGCTGGTTACCGAGCTGCTGGAGTATCTGGAGCAAAGCTATTGCCTGCCGGGAGACGAGGCGCGCACCGCAGACGACAGCGCCCGGCGAGTGGGCGAGCATTTGCTGAAGTGGCATGCGCGCATGCCGTTCGCCGCCGAGAATTTCTTGCCGGGCTCGGAAGCGCAAAGCTATGCCGCCGAGTGGCTGCCCGCCGCCGACGGGCGCGGGGCGGCGCACCCGGCCTTCAACCAACCGCTGCCCGCCGAAGTGCTGCAGCAAATAGCGTTGGAGGAGCTGCTGCGGTTTTACCGCCATCCTATTCGCGCCTTCTTCCAACTGCGGTTGGGCGTCAGCTTTATCCTGGAAGAGACCGAGCTGCCGGACGAAGAGCCCTTCACGCTGGATAACCTCAGCCGCTACCAGTTCAACAGCCAACTGCTGAATACCCTGATCGACGGCGACGATCCCGAACGGTTGTTCCAACGGGTGCGCGCCGCCGGGGGGTTGCCCTATGGCGCCTTCGGCGAGATCTATTGGCAAAAGCAGCAGGAAGAGATGAGCGAACTGGCCGAGCAGGTGCGTGCGGAACGCGCAGAGAGCCATAGCCTGGAGCTGGATATCGATATCGCCGGCGTACGTCTCAGCGGCTGGCTGCATCAGGTGCAGGATGACGGCCTGTTGCGCTGGCGGCCCGCCACGTTGTCGGCGGTGGACGGCATATTGCTGTGGCTGGAGCACCTGGTGTACTGCTGCGCCGGCGGCACCGGCGAGAGCCGCATGTACGGTCGCAAGAACTCCGCTTGGCGCTTTGCCGCGCTTACGCCCGAAGACGCGCATGCGCAGCTGGCGGAACTGCTGGCGGGCTATCAGCGCGGTCTGTGTCAGCCGCTGTTGTTGCTGAACAAGAGCGGCTGGGCGTGGCTGAGTCAGTGCTATCAGCCGGAAACGCAGCAAATCGACTGGGAGGAAGAAGCGCAAACAAAGGCTCGCGCCAAATTGCTGCAGGCTTGGCAGGGCGATCAGCGTATTCCCGGAGAAGGGGAAGATCCCTATGTTCAGCGAGTGTTCCGCCAATTGGACAATGACTACCTGGCGCAAATACTGGCCGAAACAGAGCGTTATCTGCTGCCGGTGGCGCGTCATAACCTGGGGTAACAATCCCCCGGTGGTGCTGTGCGGCGGGAGGTGGTAAAAATAACGAAGGTTATATTCAACCATTGGGGTAATTCCCGGTCTTACATAACGTACAGGCATATACCCGCCGCGTTTTGGGGCGCCACATTGGCGAAGAACCCGGCGAGTACAGATTTGGTTATGTGGTTTTGATGTACGTCGCCAGCGTCAGGGAGTGGGCGTGGCGATGTCAGAATAGGGGTTTATTTTGGATATGCGCAGACAGTTGGCCCGCATCACCGGGCTGGTATTATTGGCTATGTGTTGGGCGCCGTTGAGCTGGGCCGCACAAGGATGGCAACCACTGGCGGAGAAGATCAACAAGAGCGAGCACGATCCGCGTCAGTACGAGGCGATCAAGTTGGCTAACGGCATGACGGTGCTGCTGGTGTCCGATGTCCAGGCGCCGAAATCGCTGGCGGCGCTGGCATTGCCGGTCGGGTCGCTCGAAGATCCGAACAGCCAACTGGGCTTGGCGCACTATCTGGAACATATGGTGCTGATGGGCTCCAAACGTTATCCCGAGCCGGAAAACCTGTCCGAATTCCTGAAAAAGCACGGCGGCAGCCACAACGCCAGCACGGCTTCTTATCGCACCGCCTTCTATCTGGAAGTGGAGAATGACGCGCTGGAGCCGGCGGTCGATCGCATGGCCGACGCTATTGCGGAGCCGCTGCTGGATCCGGGCAATGCCGATCGCGAGCGCAACGCGGTGAATGCAGAATTGACGATGGCGCGTTCGCGCGACGGCATGCGTATGGCGCAGGTCGGTGCGGAAACCCTCAACCCGGCGCACCCGAGCGCGCGCTTCTCCGGCGGTAATCTGGACACGCTGAAAGACAAGCCGGGCAGCAAGTTGCACGATGAGCTGACGGGGTTCTATAAGCGCTACTACTCCGCCAATCTGATGATGGGGGTGCTGTACGGCAATCAGCCGCTGCCGCAGCTGGCTGACATTGCCGCAAAAACCTTTGGCCGCGTGCCGAATCATGACGCCAGCGTGCCGCCGATCACCGTACCGGCCGTCACGCCGGAGCAGCAGGGCATCATCATTCACTATGTGCCGGCGCAGCCGCGCAAGCAGCTGAAGGTTGAGTTCCGTATCGATAACAACAGCGCCGCGTTTCGCAGCAAAACCGATACCTACATCGGTTACCTGATCGGCAACCGCAGTAAAAATACCCTGTCCGACTGGTTGCAGAAGCAGGGATTGGCGGACGCCATCAATGCCGGCGCCGATCCGATGGTGGATCGCAACGGCGGCGTCTTCGCCATCAGCGTCTCGCTGACTGACAAAGGCTTGGCCCAGCGCGACCAAGTCGTCGCCGCCATTTTCAACTACCTGAAAATGCTGCGCAGCGAAGGTATCAAGCAGAGTTACTTCGACGAAATATCGCATGTTCTGAACCTGGACTTCCGCTATCCGTCGATCACGCGCGACATGGACTACATCGAATGGCTGGTGGACACTATGCTGCGCGTGCCGGTTGAGCATGCGCTGGACGCGCCATACCTGGCCGATCGCTATGATCCTAAGGCGATCGCTGAACGTCTGGACGCCATGACGCCGCAAAATGCGCGCATCTGGTTCGTCAGCCCCGATGAGCCGCACAACAAGACGGCCTATTTCGTCAATGCGCCTTACCAGGTCGGCAAAATCACGCCACAGCGCTTTACGCAGTGGCAGCAGTTGGGCAGCGGCATTTCCCTGTCATTGCCGGCGCTCAACCCGTACATTCCGGATGATTTCACCCTGACCAAACCGTCGCATGAATTCAAAAAGCCGGAAATGGTGGTGGATAAGCCCGGCCTGCGCGTGCTGTATATGCCGAGCCGTTACTTCGCCGATGAGCCGAAGGCCGATGTCACCGTCGCTTTCCGCAACGCCAAGACCATGGATTCCGCGCGCAACCAGGTGCTGTTCTCGCTGACGGATTATCTGGCCGGCCTGGCGCTGGATCAGCTGAGCTATCAGGCGTCGGTCGGCGGGTTGAGTTTCTCGACGTCGCCGAACAATGGCCTGATGTTTAACGCCAACGGCTTTACCCAGCGCTTGCCGCAGTTGCTGACGGCGCTGATCGAGGGCTATTCCAGCTTCACGCCGACGGAAGATCAGCTGGCGCAGGCCAAGTCCTGGTACCTGGAGCAGTTGGACGCCGCCGAGAAGGGCAAGGCGTTTGAACTGGCCATTCAGCCGGTGCAGATGGTTTCCCGCGTGCCGTATTCCGAACGCAGCGAGCGCCGCGAAGTGCTGAAAACGCTGACGCTGAAAGACGTGCTGGCGTATCGCGACAGCCTGCTGGCCGAGGCCACGCCGGAGCTGCTAGTGGTGGGCAACATGAGCAAGCAACAGGTCGATACGCTGGCGTCGACGCTGAAGCACCGTCTGGGCTGTACCGGTATTGAGTGGTGGCACGGCGAAGACGTGGTGGTGGACAAGAATCAGCTGGCCAACCTGCAACAGGTAGGCAGCAGCACCGACTCGGCGCTGGCGGCGGTCTATGTACCGACCGGTTACGACGAAGTGACCGGCATGGCCTACAGCTCGCTGTTGGGGCAGATTATTCAGCCGTGGTTCTACAGCCAGCTGCGCACTCAGGAACAATTGGGGTATGCGGTCTTTGCCTTCCCGATGTCGGTGGGCCGCCAGTGGGGCGTAGGCTTCCTGTTGCAGAGCAACAGCAAACAGCCGGCCTACCTGTACCAGCGCTATCAGGATTTCTATCCGAAAACCGAGAAACGCCTGCGTGAAATGAGTGAGGCCGATTTTGAGCAGTACAAACAGGCGCTGATCAACGAACTCAAACAGCGGCCGCAAACCCTCAGCGAGGAGGCCAGCCGGTTCGCCAATGATTTCGATCGCGGCAACTTCGCCTTTGATACCCGCCAGAAGCTGATCGCGCAGGTGCAACAGCTGACGCCGACCAAACTGGCGGATTATTTCCACCAGGCAGTGATCCAGCCGCAGGGGCTGGCGGTGTTGTCGCAGGTCAGCGGCAGCGGGCAGGACAAAGCGGATTACGCGGCGCCTAAGGATTGGGTCACCTATCCGAACGCGTCGGCATTGCAGCAGATCCTGCCGCGTAAAGTGGCGACGCCATGACGGAAGTCGCCCCGCAGAGGCTAGAACCGCTGACGCTGCCGCTGTTTGGCGAACGCCTGATCGAGGCGTCGGCGGGCACCGGCAAAACTTTTACCATCGGCGCGCTGTATCTGCGCTTGCTGCTGGGATTGGGGGGGGAAGCGGCGTTTCCCCGCCCGTTGACGGTCGAAGAAATCCTGGTGGTGACCTTTACCGAGGCCGCCACCGAGGAGCTGCGCGGGCGTATCCGTGACAATATCCACGGGCTGCGCATCGCCTGCGTGCGCGGCATCAGCGCTAACCCGCTGTTTTCGGCGCTGATGGAAGAAATTGACGATTTGTCTGACGCCGCTGCGCAGCTGCTGGCGGCGGAGCGGCAGATGGACGAAGCGGCGATTTACACTATCCACGGCTTTTGCCAACGGATGTTGACGCACAACGCCTTCGAGTCCGGCATGCTGTTTGAACAAACGCTGGTACAGGACGAACTGCCGCTGCGGCGGCAGGCCTGCGCCGATTTCTGGCGCCGTCATTGCTATCCGTTGCCGCTGGGCGTGGCGCGTGCGATCAGCCAGGAGTGGAGCGGCCCGGAAGCGTTGCTGGCCGACCTTTCCGGTTATCTGCACGGTGAAGCGCCGGCGCTGCGGCGGCCGCCGAAGGACGAAGAAACCGTTCTGATGCGCCACGAGCAGATTGTCGCGCGCATCGACGCCATCAAGGCGCAATGGCGGGCGGCGGCGGGCGATCTTGAGGCGTTAATCGCCCAGTCCGGCGTCGATAAGCGCAGCTACAGCAGCAAACACCTGCCGAACTGGTTGAACAAGGTCGGCCAATGGAGCGGGCAGGAGACCCAGGATTACCAACTGCCGAAGGAGCTGGACAAGTTTCGCCAGTCGGTGCTGCTGGAGAAGACCAAGAAGGGCGAGCCGCCGCGTCATGCGCTGTTCACGGCGATAGACGAACTGTTCGATGAACCCTTGACGTTGCGCGACCTGATCATGGCGCGCGCGCTCAGCGAGATCCGCACCTCCATTCAGCAGGAAAAGCGCCAGCGCGCCGAGCTGGGGTTTGACGACCTGCTCAGCCGTTTGGACAGCGCCCTGCAAAGCGGCGGCGGCGAACAGTTGGCGCAGGCGATCCGCCAGCGCTATCCGGTGGCGATGATCGATGAATTCCAGGATACCGATCCGCAGCAATACCGTATTTTCCAAAAACTTTACGTCGGCCGGCCTGATTGCGGCCTGCTGCTGATCGGCGATCCCAAGCAGGCGATTTACGCCTTTCGCGGCGCCGACATCTTCACCTACATGCGCGCGCGTTCAGAGGTGAGCGCCCACTATACGCTGGAGACCAACTGGCGCTCGTCGCCGTCGATGGTCGCCAGCGTCAATCACCTGTTTTCTCAGGTAGAAAAACCTTTCCTGTTCGGCCAAATTCCCTTTATTGAGGTTAACGCGGCGGAAAAGAACCAAGGGCTGGCGTTTGAATTGCATGGCAAGCCGCAGCCGGCGATGCAGTTCTGGCTGCAGCAGGGGGAAGGCGCGGGTGTAAGTGATTACCAACAGCTAATGGCGCGCCTGTGCGCCACGCAAATTCGCGACTGGCTCAGCGCCGGGCAGCAGGGCCTGGCGCGGCTGCAGAGCGGCAAGGCGTCACGGCCGGTGCAAGCCTCTGATATCACGGTGCTGGTGCGCAGCCGCAACGAGGCGGCGTTGGTGCGCGATGCGCTCAGCGCGCTGTCTATTCCGTCGGTCTACCTGTCCAACCGCGACAGCGTGTTTGACACCCCGGAGGCCAAAGACCTGCTGTGGTTGCTGCAGGCGGTGTTGGCGCCGGAGCAGGAGCGCACGCTGCGCAGCGCCATGGCCACCGGGCTGATGGGGCTGGACGCGCCGACGCTGGACGGCCTGAGCCGCGATGAGCGCGCCTGGGACGCGCTGGTTAATGAATTCGACAATTACCGCACGCTCTGGCTGCGCCGCGGCGTGTTGCCGATGCTGAGCGAGGTGATGAAAGCGCGCCAATTGGCGGAGAACCTGCTGGCCAGCGCCGGCGGCGAGCGTCGCTTGACCGACGTGCTGCATCTGGGGGAGCTGTTGCAAGAAGCGGCGGCGCAGCTCGACAGCGAGCATGCGCTGGTGCGCTGGCTGGCGCAGCAGATCGCTCAGCCTAATCGCCAGTCCGACAATCAGCAACTGCGGCTGGAGAGCGACCGGCATCTGGTGCAGGTGATCACGATCCACAAGTCCAAGGGGCTGGAGTTCGATCTGGTGTGGCTGCCGTTCGTCGGCAACTTCCGCCAGCAGCAGCAGGCGCTGTATCACGATCGCCACAGTTTCCAGGCGCTGCTGGACCTCGACGCCAATGAAGAGAGCCAGGCCTGGGCGGAGGAGGAGCGGTTGGCGGAGGATCTGCGTCTGCTGTATGTGGCGCTGACCCGCTCGGTGTACCACTGCAGTATCGGCATTGCGCCGCTGTTCCAGGGCACGCGCAAGAAACAGGGTGATACCGACCTGCACCGCAGCGCATTGGGCTATCTGGTGCAGGGCGGGCAGCCCGGCGACGCCGTGTATCTGCAGGAGCGGCTGCAGCAATTGGTGGGCGGCGGTATCGCGCTGTCGCTGGTTGAACCGCCGGATGCAGAACCCTGGCAACCCCAGGCGTCGCTGGCCGAAGCGTTGGCGGCGAAAAGCTTTACCCGGCGGATCCAGGATTTTTGGCGGGTGACCAGCTATACCGGTTTGCAACAGCACGGCGCGAGCCTGATGCAGGATCTGCTGCCGCGTCTGGATGTCGACGCGGCCGGTGAGCGCGGGGAAGAAAGTGAGCCAGCGCTTACACCGCATACCTTCCCGCGCGGCGCAACGCCCGGCACCTTCCTGCACAGCCTGTTTGAAACGCTGGACTTCACCCAGCCGCTCGACGAACAGTGGCTGCTGGAACAGCTGCAGCAGCAAGGGTTTGCCGAACACTGGCAACCGATACTGCTGGCGTGGATGCAGGTGCTGCTCAATACGCCGCTCGATGACAGCGGCGTGACGTTGGCGGCGCTGACGCCGCAGCATAAGCAGGCAGAGCTGCAGTTCTATTTACCGATTAACCGGCTGTTGCAGGCGAAGGAGCTCGATGCTCTGGTGAAGCGTTACGATCCGCTTTCCGCCCGCTGCCCGGCGCTGGATTTCCATCAGGTGCAGGGCATGCTGAAAGGCTTTATCGACCTGGTGTTCTGCTGGCAAGGCAAATACTACCTGCTGGACTACAAGTCCAACTGGCTGGGGGAGGACAGCAGCGCCTATACCCGGCCGGCGATGGAGCAGGCGATGGCGGAGCATCGTTATGATCTGCAATACCAGCTGTATACGCTGGCGTTGCATCGTTATTTGCGCCATCGGTTGCCGGATTATGATTACCGGCGCCATTTCGGCGGGGTGATTTATCTGTTCCTGCGCGGCGTGGATGCGGCGCACCCGGGCAACGGCATTTTCACCTGTCTCCCCGCGTTTGAACTGGTGGCGGGAATGGATAGCTTGTTCAGCGGCGAAGCTGCGGCGACGGAGGAAAAATCATGATCGCACTGCTGGAGCAGGCGGTGGCGCTTGGCGCGCTGCGCCCGCTGGACGTGCAGTTCGCCCGCGTGGTGGCGAGCGAAGACGAGCCTGATATTTTACTGGCCGCCGCCTGTCTGAGCGCAGAGGCGGGGGCGGGGCATGTTTGCCTGATGCTGGAGCAACTGCAGGCGGACACGCTGTTTGAAGGGCGCCAACCGGCGCTGGCGCTGGCGCTGTGGGAGGCGGCCGGGCGACCGGATAGCGCACGTTGGCAGCAGCGCCTGGCGAGCAGCGCGGCGGTTGGGGACGGCAGCGGCGCTACGCCGCTGGTGCTGCGTGGGCAGCGCTTATATCTGCAACGCATGTGGCAAAACGAAGGTGAAGTGGCGGCGTTTATCGGCGGTGAAGGTGAATCGCTGACGGTGCCGGAGGAGGCGTTGCGCGCCATTCTCGACCGCTTGTTCGGCGCGGCGAGCGATGAACCCGACTGGCAGAAGATCGCCGCCGCGGTAGCTGCCACGCGGCGCATCGCGGTGATTTCCGGTGGACCGGGCACCGGTAAAACCACCACCGTCGCTAAACTGCTGGCGGCGCTGGTGCAGCTGGATGAAAGCGCGCGCTTGCGGATTCAACTGGCGGCGCCAACCGGCAAGGCGGCGGCGCGCCTGACGGAGTCGCTTGGCAGCGCCAGCCGTCAGCTGGCGTTGACCCCGGCGCAGCAGGCGTTGTTCCCGACGGAGGCGGCGACGTTGCACCGTTTGTTGGGGGCGCAACCCAACAGTCAGCGCATGCGCTATCACCGCGGCAACCGGCTGCATTTGGATGTGTTAGTGGTGGATGAGGCCTCGATGGTCGATCTGCCGATGATGGCGCGCCTGATTGCGGCGTTGCCCGATCGGGCCCGGGTGATTTTCCTCGGCGACCGCGATCAGCTGGCTTCGGTAGAGGCCGGCGCGGTGCTGGGGGATATTTGCCGTTTTGCCGAGCAGGGATACAGCGAGGCGCGCGCCGCAGAGCTGAGCCGCCTGACCGGTTGTTCGATCGCTGGGCAGCGGGCCGACGCGCAAGCGGCGGTGCGCGACAGCCTGTGCCTGTTGCGTAAGAGCTATCGCTTCGACGCCCGTTCCGGCATCGGTCAACTGGCGTTGGCGGTCAACGCCGGTGCGGGGGATCGCGCGCTGGCGGCATTAAACGGCCGTTTCGGCGATGTCGCGGGCTATGCGCTGGCGACGAGCGAAGAGTATCAGGCGCTGCTGGACGCGTGCGTGGCGGGCTATCGCGACTATCTGCGGCTGACTGCCGAAGGCGCGGATGCGGCGGCGGTGCTGGCCGCCTTTAGCCGCTTCCAGGTGCTGTGCGCGCTGCGTGAAGGGCCGTTCGGCGTCGCCGGCCTGAATGAACGTATTGAACTCGGGCTGCAGCGCGCCGGTCTGATCGACCGCAAACCTGGCGTGCTCGGCCGCTGGTATCGGGGGCGGCCGGTGATGATCGGCCGCAACGACAGCGCGCTGGGGTTATTCAATGGGGATATCGGCATTACTCTGCCGGATGAGCGCGGCGAGCTGCGCGTGCATTTCCAACTGCCGGACGGCAGCATCAAGTCGGTGCAGCCGAGCCGTTTGCCGGCGCATGAAACCGCTTACGCCATGACGGTGCACAAGTCCCAGGGATCGGAGTTTGAGCATACGGTTCTGGTGTTGCCGAACCATTTCCTGCCGGTGCTGACGCGTGAACTGGTCTATACCGCGATCACCCGTGCGCGTCAGCAGCTCTCGCTGTACGCCACGGACGCGGTGCTGCTACGGGCCATTCGCACGCCGACCCAGCGTCGCAGCGGATTGGCTGAACGGCTGCAGACGACGGAATAAGCGATGAAGGGGCGCGGTAGCGGCCGCGCCCACAGGGATTACAGATCCGCCAGCAGAATTTTGGAGCGGCGTTGGTAGTTGTACAACGCCTGTTTCTGCATCGGTAGTACGTCGACCTCCGCCGGGGTGAAACCACGCTCCTGAAACCAGTGGATGCTGCGGGTGGTCAGCACGAACAGCTTCTTCAATCCCATCTGCCGCGCCTGATTTTCCACCCGCTGCAGCAACATCTCGCCGCGCGAAGAGCTGCGGTAATCGGGATGTACCGCCACGCAGGCCATCTCGCCGATTTTTTCCTCCGGGAACGGGTAAAGCGCCGCGCAGGCGATGGTCAGGTTATCGCGTTCGATAATGGTGAACTTGTCGATCTCCATCTCCAACTGTTCACGCGAACGGCGCACCAGAATACCCTGCTGTTCGAGCGGCCGGATGAGCTCCAGAATACCGCCGATGTCGTTGATCGTCGCCCGGCGCACCTGTTCGGCGCTCTCCATCACGATTTGGGTGCCGATGCCGTCGCGTGAGAACAGTTCTTGCACCAGCGCGCCGTCCTCCTGATAGCTGATCAGGTGGCTGCGGCGCACGCCGCTGCGGCAGCCTTTCACCGCGCCGCGCAGGAAGCGCACGGTGCCGGAATGGTAATCACCGCCTTCCTCCAGCTCTTCAAGACGCTTTTGCGCGTCGTTGGGAAACAGCTCGGAAAGGATGTTGCCTTCCGCGTCGGTCACGCCCTGCGAGGAGCAGAAACCGATCATTTTTTCCGCTTTCAGTTTGATCGCCAGCTGAGTCGCGACTTCCTCCGAAGTCAGGTTGAAGCTCTCGCCGGTTACCGAGACGGCGACCGGGCCGATCAGCACGATGGCGTTGCTGTCGAGCTGACGATGGATCGCTTCTTCATCGATGCGGCGAATGCGGCCGCTGTGGCAGTAGTCGATGCCGTCATCGACGCCCAGTGGCTGCGCGATGATGAAGTTGCCGCTGACCACGTTAATGTGCGCGCCCTGCAGCGGCGTGTTGTTGAGGCTCATCGACAGCCGGGCGGTGATGTCCAACTGCAATAAACCGGCCGCCTGCTTGACTAACTCAAGCGTATGGGCGTCGGTCACGCGCGTATGCTTGTGGTAGATCGGTTCATAGTTGTGCTGCGCCAGATTGGCGTCGATCTGCGGCCGTGCGCCGTAAACCACCACCAGGCGAATGCCCAGGCTATGCAGCAGCCCGATATCATTGACGATGTTGGAAAAATTCTCGTGTTCGATGGCTTCCCCACCGAGCATGATGACAAACGTCTTGCCGCGGTGGGCGTTGATATAGGGGACGGAGTGACGGAATCCTTGCACCAGCTCTGTACTACGTTCCTTCACGGGCAAACCTCTTTGCATATTTATACGATATTTTTGTATTTTTATTCTTTTATTGCGCCAATGGCAAGTGGGAAATCGTCATGAAGAGCGAGCTAAGGGCGCTAAATCGTTAATAAATTGAAAAACCATAAAAAGATTTTCTGATGACAGGGCTGGAATGATTGGTTAAAGTTTTCGGCATTCCCAAGTCATTGGTGTTTTTTTCATCTGTTGTAAACAGTTATTACTGCCGGAGCCGCATGCCAAACGCTAATCACAATCTGGGCCGCCGTCGTTTATTACAGGGCGTTGCCGCCAGCTGGTTGCTGAGTGTGAGTCGCACGGGCTTCGCCGCGTCATCGCACGTGATTGCCGTGCGCGTCTGGCCGTCCTCCACTTATACCCGCGTCACGCTGGAATCCAACGTCGAACTGAAATACAAGCAGTTCGCCCTGACCAATCCCGATCGCGTGGTGGTGGATATCGAAGGCGTGCATCTCAACAGCGTGCTGAAGGGCATCGCCGGGCAGGTGCGCGCCGACGATCCTTATCTCAAGCAGGCGCGCGTCGGCCAGTTCGATCAGAATACCGTGCGGCTGGTGCTGGAGCTCAAGCAAAGCGTCAGCCCGCACATGTTCTCGCTGGCGCCGGTGCCGGAGTATCGCAACCGTCTGGTGATGGATCTCTACCCGACCAAAGGCGGCAGCGGCGGCGAGGAGTATGATCCGCTACTGGCGTTACTGGAAGATTACAACAAAGGCGACCTGGAGCGCACGCTGCCGCCCGAAGCGCCGCAGGCCGGCAAGGCGGGGCGCGATCGGCCGATCGTCATCATGCTGGATCCTGGCCACGGGGGCGAAGATCCCGGTGCGATCGGCAAGTATAAGACGCGCGAGAAAGACATCGTGCTGCAGATTGCCCGCAAGCTGAGCGCCATGATCAAGCGCGAGCCGAACATGAAGGTGTTCATGACGCGCAATGAAGACGTGTTTATCCCGCTCAAGGTGCGCGTCGCCAAGGCGCGCAAGCAACGCGCCGATTTGTTCGTTTCGATTCACGCCGACGCCTTCACCAGCCGCGCCGCGCGCGGGTCATCGGTGTTCGCGTTGTCCACCAAAGGCGCCACCAGCTCGGCGGCCAAGTTCCTGGCGCAGACGCAGAACGCTTCGGACCAAATCGGCGGCGTCAGCAAGAGCGGCGATCGCTATCTCGACCACACCATGTTCGATTTGATCCAGACCGCAACCATCAACGATAGCCTGAAGTTCGGCAAGGAAGTGTTGAACCGGATGGGTAAAATCAACCGGTTGCACAAGAATCGCGTCGATCAGGCCGGTTTTGCGGTGTTGAAGGCGCCGGATATCCCGTCGATCCTGGTGGAAACGGCGTTTATCAGCAATATTGAAGAGGAGCGCAAGCTGCGCACCAGCCATTTCCAGCAGCAGGTGGCGGAGTCGATTCTGGCGGGCATCAAGGCTTATTTCGCCAACGGCGGCGCGTTAGCGAGCCGATAGCGGCAGGGCCGGGCGCAAGTCCGGCTGTTTTTGCGGATTGCAGATACAAAAAAACACCCGTCAGGGTGCTTATCTGTTGTCATCAAGAGTTGGTTGCGGGGGCCGGATTTGAACCGACGACCTTCGGGTTATGAGCCCGACGAGCTACCAGGCTGCTCCACCCCGCGTCCGTGTAATACTTTGTTATCGAACCCAAACGCAAAATACCGCCACTGCGGCATCGGTTGGTTGCGGGGGCCGGATTTGAACCGACGACCTTCGGGTTATGAGCCCGACGAGCTACCAGGCTGCTCCACCCCGCGTCCGATGGATGCGCACTATACTCTCCATGCGTTTTGTTGCAAACCCTTTTTGCATTTTATTGGCCTAAACCCGTTTTTCTGCTGAATTTGCCCGCAATTTGCCTTCTTTTTCATCACCATCCTCCGTGCGGCTTTTTTTATTTGCAGCGATTCCTTTATCAATGAGCGTTTGTTATCGTTCAGCCGGTAGATCATATCAGTTTGAGAGTGTGCGCGATGAAAGGACGTTGGGGCAAATACCTGCTGGGCGGGTTGATGGTGGCGGTATTGGCGGGCTGTTCGTCCAAGCCGACCGATCGGGGTCAGCAATATAAGGACGGCCGTCTGGATCAATCGCTGGAGCTGGTCAATCAGCCCAACGCCAAAGGTTCGCCGGTCAACGCCAAGGATTATTCGGATCAGCTGATGGAGATCAAGTACGCGTCGCCTTCGCTGTTTAACCGCAACAACAGCACCTATCAGGCGGTGCAAAACTGGATGGCGTCCGGCGCCGACACGCGCATGCTGAGCCAGTACGGCCTCAGCGCTTACCAGATGGAAGGCGTCGACAATTACGGCAACGTGCAGTTTACCGGCTACTACACGCCGGTGGTGCAGGCGCGTTATACCCAACAGGGCGAGTTCCGTTATCCGCTGTACCGCATGCCGCCGAAGGGCAGGGGCCGCTTGCCGGATCGCGCGGGCATTTATTCCGGCGCGCTCGACGATCGCTATATCATCGCTTACACCAACTCGCTGATGGACAACTTCATGATGGAAGTCCAGGGCAGCGGCTACGTCGACTACGGCAACGGTCAGCCGCTGGTGTTCTTCGGCTACGGCGGCAAGAACGGCCACGCCTACCGCAGCATCGGCAAAGTGCTGATCGATCGCGGTGAAGTGGCCAAGGCGGACATGTCGATGCAGGCGATCCGTCAGTGGGCGGATACCCACAGCGCCGCAGAGGTGCGCGAGCTGCTGGAGCAGAACCCGTCGTTCGTGTTCTTCCGCCCGGAAGCTTTTGCGCCGGTGAAAGGCGCCAGCGCGGTGCCGCTGATCGCCAAAGCGTCGGTGGCCTCCGACCGTTCGCTGATCCCGGCAGGCACCACGCTGCTGGCCGAAGTGCCGCTGCTGGACAACAAGGGTAAATTCACGGGAAAATACGAGATGCGTCTGATGGTCGCGCTCGACGTGGGCGGCGCCATCAAGGGCCAGCATTTTGACATGTATCAGGGCATCGGGCCGGAAGCCGGCCACTCGGCGGGGTACTACAACCACTATGGCCGCGTCTGGGTGCTGAAGAACAACGGCGGCGGCCAGCTGTTCAGCGCCAATCAGTCAAACGGCGGCGGTTCGTTGCTGGTCACCCGCTAAACGCGCACGGCGTGAAAAGATTGACCCGCAGGGGCCGGATTTTCCGGCCCTTATCATTTGCATTACGAAGGTAATTAAAGCGTTATGAGCACAGCTTATTCGGAAGCCTATCTGCAGCGTTTCGGCGGCACGGCGCGGTTATACGGCCAGCAGGCGCTGGCGGTGTTCGCGCAGGCGCACGTCTGCGTGATCGGCATCGGCGGCGTGGGTTCCTGGGCGGCTGAGGCGCTGGCGCGCACCGGCATCGGCGCCATCACTCTGATCGACATGGATGATGTTTGCGTCACCAATACCAACCGTCAGATCCACGCGCTGCGCCAGCACGTCGGGCAATCGAAAACCGAGGTAATGGCGGAGCGTATCCTGGCGATCAACCCGGAATGCCGGGTGACCTGCATTGACGATTTCATTACCCCGGACAACGTCGCCGAGCTGCTGGACCATAACTTCAGCTACGTCATCGACGCGATCGACAGCGTACGGCCGAAAGCGGCGCTGCTGTCATACTGCCGCCGCTTCAAGATCCCGGTGGTGACCACCGGCGGCGCCGGCGGGCAGATAGATCCGACCAAAATCGAAGTGGCCGATCTGGCGAAAACCATTCAGGATCCGCTGGCCGCCAAACTGCGCGAGCGGCTGAAGCACGATTTTAACGTGGTGAAAAACGGCAAGGGCAAGCTGGGCATCGACTGCGTCTTTTCCAGCGAGCCGCTGGTTTATCCGCAGCCGGACGGTTCGGTATGCGCTTCGCGCAGTACGGCGGAAGGGCCGAAAAGAATGGATTGCAGCGCAGGTTTCGGCGCGGCGACCATGGTCACCGCCACCTTTGGCTTCGTCGCCGTGTCGCACGCGCTGAAAAAGATGGTGGCGAAGGCGGCGCGTCAGGCGTAACGGGCGGCGATCGCCTGCACGGCGGCGGCCAACGCCGCCAGCCCGCTGGCGCGAGTGGCGCTCAGCTGAGCGCGCAGCGCCAGGCGGTCGAACAGCGCCAGCGGATCCAATTCGGCGATCTGCTGCGGCGTTTTGCCTTCCACTTCGGTCAGCAGCACCGCCAATAGGCCACGCACGATGCGGCCTTCGCTGTCGCCATAAAAGTGCAGCGTGCCGTCTTCCAGCAACTGGTGCCCCAACCAGACGCGGTTTTCACACCCGCTCAACGCCATTTCTTCACTGCGCAAGGCCTCCGGCAGCGACGGCAGCCGTTTTGCGAGCATAATCAGTTGGCGGTAGCGGTCTTCCCACTGTTTCAGCGCGCTGAAGGTGGCGATCAACGCTTCGGCGGTGATCTCTCGGCCAAAAGGATGGGGGGCGAGCATAGCGTCTCCGGGAGTCAAGTCAGTCGGCCAGCAGGTCGAGGGCGTGGGTCAACGCGCTGACCAGCGTATCGACGTCCTGTTGAGTATTGTAGGGGGCGAACGACGCGCGCAACGTGCCGCTGACGCCTAACGCCGCCATCAGCGGCTGCGCGCAGTGCTGGCCGGCGCGCAGCGCAATGCCTTGCTCCGCCAGCAGCGTGACGATGTCGCTGTGGTGTACGCCGGCGATATCGAACGCCAGCAGGCTGGAACCGGAACTGCGGAAGCTGCGAAAGCCCGGCAGCTGCGCTAACCGCTGTTCCGCCCGATCCGCCAGCTCGCGACTGTAGCGCTCCGCCGCCGCCATGTCCTGTTCGCGAAGCCAGGTGAGCGCGGCGGCCAACCCCAGCACGCCGGCGATGTTTGGCGTGCCGGCTTCGAAGCAGTGCGGCGGTTTTTGCGGGATAAAACCGTCGAACGACGCCTGGGTCAACATCTTTCCCCCTCCTTGCCACGGCGCCATCTGCGCCAGCAGCTCGGATTTGCCGTACAGCGCGCCGATGCCGGTCGGTCCATACAGTTTGTGGCCGGAGAAGGCGTAGAAATCGATATCGAGCCGCTGTACGTCGGCTGGGTCGTGAACCACGCCCTGTGCGCCGTCGATCATCACGCGCGCGCCGGCGGCATGGGCCAGCGCGATCGCCGGCGCCAGATCCGGGCAGCCGCCGGTGACGTTGGACATTTGCCCCAGCGCCAACAGGCGGGTTCTATCGTTGAGCAGGGCGGGGAGCTGCGCCAGGTCCGGCAGCCGGTCGGCGCCGATCGGCAGTTTCACTACCCGGGCGCCGGTTTGATCCGCCACCATCAGCCAGGGGATCAGGTTGGCGTGGTGTTCCGCTTCGCTCACCAGAATTTCATCCCCCGGCTGCAGACGCGGACGCAGATAACTCTGCGCCACCAGGTTGATCGCCTCGGTGGTGCCGCGCGTCCAGACGATGTCGTCGGCCGACGGCGCATGGATCAGTTGCGCGACCTGGCCGCGCGCCTGCTCGAAACGGGCGGTCAGATCCTGCGCCGCCCGATGCTGGCTGCGGTGCACGGTGGCGGCGTCGTCGCGATAAAACTGCTGCGTGGCGTCGATCACCGCCTGCGGTTTCAACGCGGTGGCGGCGCTGTCCAGATAGATGCCGTCCTGCGCGAGCGCGGGAAACTGTTGGCGAAAAAGGCTGGGGTTAAAAGGCGTCATACCCTGATTGTCACTGGCTTGAGTCGATGGGTGATCCTGTCCTATTTTGCCGCCGGAGACAAGCGTTCGCGCCGATTAGGACTTATCGCCTGGCAAAATTGGGAAAGTTTGTTATGCTATTAAACGTGCGCTTATTAATCGCATCTATACACATAAAAGGTATTTATCAGCATTTAAAACTAAAAAGGAGTCCTCAATGAAGAAAACAGCCGCAGTTCTCTCTGCCCTGATGCTTACGTTCACCCTGGCCGCCTGTTCCAGCAACTACGTGATGCATACCAATGACGGACGCACCATTGTCGCTGACGGCAAGCCTAAAGTGGATAACGATACCGGCATGATCAGCTATAAAGACGCCAACGGCGTCGAACAGCAGATCAACCGCGCCGATGTGAAAGAGATGGTTGAAAGCAACCAGTAACCGTCAGGCAAAAAAAAGCACCGCAAGTTTTGCGGTGCTGCATAAAATCACTATGGACAGACAGGGTAAATGTACAGGAAGTGAAAAAACAGTAGCCTAGCTACCATGTCCGGAATCGCCGGACAATTTGCAAACACAACATCACAACCACAAGCCAAAAGTTCATCGGCGTCCTCGACACCCACTCCCTTTTCGTTCCGGCCCGGGAAGTGCCGCCACTATAGGTATTTGCTGGCGCATCCTCAACGGACAAATTATAATGGCTCGGATTAAAAAAACTAATGGCAATGCGCCGTTAGCGTTTGTCCATGGCTTGCCACACAAAGCCGCCCGATTTTCGGCGCCGAATCATTCGGATTAATGTTACACAAAAGTAGCTAATTTAATGTCTAAACGCTTACCTCCCCTCAATGCGCTGCGCGTGTTCGATGCGGCCGCTCGCCACCTGAGTTTCACCAAGGCGGCGGAAGAGCTGTTCGTGACTCAGGCCGCGGTGAGCCACCAGATCAAGTCGCTGGAGGACTTCCTCGGGCTGAAGCTGTTTCGCCGGCGCAATCGCTCGCTGCTGCTGACCGAAGAGGGGCAAAGTTACTACCTTGATATCAAGGAGATCTTCTCTTCGATCAACGAGGCGACGCGCAAGCTGCAGGCGCGCAGCGCCAAGGGGGCATTGACCGTCAGTTTGCCGCCGAGCTTCGCCATTCAGTGGCTGGTGCCGCGTCTGTCCGGCTTTAACTCAGCTTATCCGGGCATCGACGTGCGCATCCAGGCGGTGGACCGTGAAGAGGACAAGCTGGCGGACGACGTCGACGTGGCGATTTTCTATGGCCGCGGCAATTGGCCGGGGCTGCGCGCCGAGCGCCTGTATGCGGAATATTTGCTGCCGGTTTGTTCGCCGAGCCTGCTGACCGGCGATCATCCGCTGAAAACCGCAGACGATCTGGCTTATCATACGCTGCTGCATGACGTTTCACGTCGCGACTGGCTGGCCTATACGCGCCAGCTGGGGTTGCAGCACATCAACGTACAGCAGGGGCCAATCTTCAGCCACAGCGCCATGGTGGTGCAGGCGGCGGTGCACGGTCAGGGCGTGGCGCTGGTGAACAACGTGATGGCGCAAACCGAGATTGAAGCCGGTCGTCTGGTGTGCCCGTTCAATGATGTGTTGGTCAGTAAAAATGCTTTTTATCTGGTATGTCATGACAGCCAGGCAGAACTGGGTAAAATAGCCGCCTTCCGGCAGTGGATCCTGGCGCGTGCCGCCAGCGAACAAGAGAAGTTCCGCTTCCGCTACGAACAATAAGGCCGGCCGCCGCCTTGCCGCGGTCGGTGATTTTTAATGGGATAGATCACGATGAGCAGCCGTTCCATGCTGGTTTTCGCCGCTATCAGCGGCTTTGTGTTTGTCGCGCTGGGCGCATTCGGCGCGCATGTGTTAAGCGGCACGCTGGGCGCCAACGAAATGGCCTGGATCCGCACCGGGCTGGAGTATCAGGGGTTCCACACCCTGGCCATCCTGGCGCTGGCGGTCGCGATGCAGCGCCGCGTGAGCCTGTGGTTTTACTGGAGCGGAGCGCTGTTGGCGTTCGGCACCGTGTTGTTCAGCGGCAGCCTCTATTGTCTGGCGCTGTCGCACCTGAAGGTCTGGGTATATATCACGCCGGTTGGCGGCGTGTGCTTCTTGATCGGCTGGATATTGATGTTGATTGGCGCTTTGCGTCTGAGGAAAAAGGCCGAGCGCCATGAATAAGATTGCGTTGTACTGCCGTCCCGGCTTCGAAAAAGAGTGTGCGGCGGAGATCACCGATAAAGCCGCCCAGCTGGAGATTTACGGCTTTGCGCGGGTAAAAGAGCACAGCGGTTACGTGTTGTTCGAATGCTATCAGCCGGACGATGCCGACCGCCTGGCGCGGGAGATTCCGTTCCGCGAACTGATTTTCGCCCGCCAGATGATCGTGGTGGGTGAGCTGCTGCGCGATCTGCCGCCGGAAGATCGGGTATCGCCGATCGTCGGCATGCTGATCGGCGTGGTTGATCGCGGCGGCGAGCTGCGGGTGGAAGTGCCGGACACCAACGAAAGCAAAGAGCTGATGAAATTCTGCCGCAAGCTGACGGTGCCGCTGCGCGCCGCGATGCGTGAGCAGAAGGTGCTGATGGCGCGGGAGAACCCGACTCGCCCGGTGGTGCACGTGTTCTTCATCGCGCCGGGCTGCTGTTACGTCGGTTACTCCTACAGCAACAACAACTCGCCGTTCTACATGGGCATTCCGCGTCTGCGCTTCCCGGCCGATGCGCCGAGCCGTTCGACGCTGAAACTGGAAGAAGCGTTCCATGTGTTCATCCCCGCCGACGAGTGGGACGAGCGCCTGGCCAGCGGCATGCATGCGGTCGATCTGGGGGCCTGCCCGGGCGGCTGGACCTATCAGCTGGTGAAGCGCAGCATGATGGTGCATTCGGTGGATAATGGCCCGATGGCGCCGAGCCTGATGGAAACCGGCCAGGTAACGCATCACCGCGCCGACGGCTTCAAGTTCGAGCCGAACAGCAGCAAGATCTATTGGTTGGTGTGCGACATGGTGGAGAAACCGGCGAAGGTGACCAGCCTGATGATTCAGTGGCTGGTGAAAGGCTGGTGCCGCGAAGCGATCTTTAACCTCAAACTGCCGATGAAAAAACGCTACGAGGAAGTGTCGCAAAACCTGATGAGCATCCGCGAAGCGCTGGGCGCTGCCGGCATCAGCGTTGAAGTGCATGCCAAGCAGCTGTATCACGATCGCGAAGAGATCACCGTACACGTGCGCCGCATGTGGTCGGCGGTGCCGGGCCGCCGCGACGAGCGCGATTAATCGCGTTAAACCTGATGAAGGGCGCTGCTTGCAGCGCCCTTATTGTATCGGCAGGCGCAGCTGCTGCAGGTTGCCGTCCAGCGACAGATCGGTGCGCAGCGTGGCGACGTGTTTGCTGACGTAGGCCAGCTCGCGGTGCTGCTCCAGCTTGCCGCGCCATTTCTCCGGCACCTGCTCCAGGTGCTGATAGATCCCGTCCAGACTGCCCGACTGCTGCAACAGCAGCACGGCGGTTTTCGGCCCGATGCCGGCCACGCCGGGGATCTTGCTGCTGCCGATCCCCGCTAACCCCCAGTAGTCCGGCAGTTGCTGCGGCAGCACGCCGAATTCCTGCTGCACGAAAGGCATATCCAACCAGCGTTTCTGGAAGTAATCGCGGATCTGTACGTTCGGCGCCAGCAGTTGGCAATAGCCTTTGTCGGTGGAGACGATGGTCACCTGGTGGCCGCCGCCGGCGACCTTCGCCGCCAGCGTGGCCGCCAGATCGTCTGCCTCGTTGCCGGGTGAATGCCAGCTGGCGACGCCCAGTTCGGCGAAGGCCTCACGCAGCTGCGGCATCTCCTGTTGCAGGTTTTCCGGCATCGGCGAGCGCCCGGCCTTGTAGTCCGGCAGAATTTGGTGGCGCCAGCTTTCGCTGCGGTCGTCCTCGTCAAATACCGCCACCGCGTGGGTTGGGCGGCTGTGCTGAAGCAACTGCTGCAGCGCGTGGCGGCAGGCGTTGACGCAAGGGGAGCCCTGTACGGCGTGAATGCGGCGGATGAGGTTCAGGGCGTCGACAATCAGTAGGTGTATCATCATGGGCGGCAAGGTCAGAAAAAACAGGGCGGCCGTTACGCCGCCCGGGATTGAGGATCAGGCGACGATTTCGTAGCAGGGCACATAGGCGCTGCCCGGCAGCTTCATGCGGTGCTGGGCGACAAAGCCCTGCAGCAGGCTGTCCATCTGCTTCATCATCTGCGGTTCGCCGTGCAGCTTGTATGGGCCGAACTGCTCAATGGCGTGGATGCCGTTTTCCTTCACGTTGCCGGCCACGATGCCGGAGAAGGCGCGGCGCAGCGCGGCGGCCAATTGCTCCGGCGGCTGGTTCGGATACAGATTGAGGTTCGCCATGTTCTCGTGGGTCGGCTCGAACGGCAGCTGCAGATCCGGCGCGATGCGGATCGACCAGTTGAAACTGTAGGCGTCGCCGGTGTTGCGGCGGTTTTCCTTCACCAGCGGCATGGCTTTTTTCATCTGCCGGGCCACTTCCGCCGGATCGTCGATGATGATGGTGTAGTGACGGCGCGCGGCGTCGCCCAGCGTGTTCATGATGAACTCGTCCAGCACGCGGAAGTAATCGGCGCTCTCTTTTGGCCCGGTCAGGATCAGCGGCAGCACCTGCTCGCTGTTCTCCGGGTTCATCAGGATACCCAGCAGGTACAGCAGCTCTTCGGCGGTGCCGACGCCGCCCGGGAAGATGATGATGCCGTGCGCGATGCGCACGAACGCTTCCAGACGTTTTTCGATGTCCGGCATGATCACCAGCTCGTTCACCAGCGGGTTAGGCGGCTCGGCGGCGATGATTGACGGCTCGGTCATGCCGATGAAGCGGCTGTTGCGGTAACGCTGCTGCGCGTGACCGACCGCCGCGCCTTTCATCGGCGCTTCCATGGCGCCCGGCCCGCAGCCGGTGCAGATGTTCAGCTCGCGCAGGCCCAGCTGGCTGCCGACCTTGCGCGCGTACAGGTATTCGTTCTCGTTGATCGAGTGCCCGCCCCAGCACACCACCATGTTGGGATCCTCATCCAGATGCAGCGTGCGCGCATTGCGCAGGATCGAGAACACCAGGTTGGTGATGTGGGCCGAGTTTTCCAGGTTCAGGTGTTGGAAACGGCCGGCGCTGGCGATTTGGCCGTGCACGAACAGAATGTCGCGCAACACGGCGAACAGGTTGGCCTGCAGTGAACGGATGATGCGGCCGTCGACGAACGCCTCTTCCGGCGGATTGACCAGCTCCAGCTTCACGCCACGCTCGCGGCGCAGCACGTTGATATCGAAGGTTTCATAGCGCGACAGCAGCTGTTTGCTGTTGTCGGTTTGGCTGCCGGAGTTCAACACGGCCAGCGAACAGTTGCGAAACAGGCGGTACAGGTCGCTGCTGGCGGTGCGCTTCAGCATGTCTACTTCCAACTGCGACAATAAATCCATAGAGCCAAGCGGGCTGATGTGTGTAATCAAGGTAACTCCTTTGCACCCGGTGCGGGGCGGTAGTAATCCATACGCAGCAAAACAGCATCTCGTTATGGTTGGCGTGCTGCGGCGAAGCGGGCGCTCTGCCCGGCCGCAGCCTCGTTTTAACCTTACCGCCGTCCCTGCGCTTTTACCAACACAAACCGCTCGTTAGCTCAGTTGTTGAGCAATGTTTCGCACTTATTGGCGCGCCAGGCGGCCGTGCCCGGGAGCGAATGCGACGTTGCTGCGCCACGGGTTGATATCCAGTCCGCCGCGGCGGGTATAGCGGGCGTAAACCGTCAGGCTTTGCGGCCGGCAATAGCGCATCAGATCGTTGAAGATGCGCTCGACGCATTGCTCGTGGAATTCGTTGTGGTGGCGGAAGGAAACCAGATAGCGCAGCAGCGCTTCGCGATCGAGCTTGCCGCCGCGGTAGCTTATCTGCACCGAGCCCCAGTCCGGCTGATGGGTGATCAGGCAGTTGGACTTCAGCAGGTGGCTGACCAATTGCTCTTCCACTACCTCTTCACCGGCGGCGTTCTGCAGGTAGTCGGCGTTGAACTCATAATTGTCGATGCGAATATCCTGCTGGTCGATGCAGTCGCCGGCCAGACGAGCGATCGGGCTGCCTTCCAGTTGGTCGACGCTGAACAGGGTGACGCTCACCTCGCCCTGGGCGCAGGCGGACAAATCGCGTTGCAGCGTGCTGCGCACCGTTTCCCAATCGGCGAACGGCGTTTGGTTGAAGCTGTTGAGATACAGCTTGAAGCTTTTCGATTCGATCAGGTTCAGGCTGTCGGCGTTGAGGCTGATCTCGCCCACCGCCACCTGAGGCAGCCCGTTGGCGTTCAGCCAGGAGAGTTCGTACAGCGTCCAGATGTCCGCGCCGTGGAAGGGCAGTTTGTCGGGATACAGCCCCAGCGGCTCGCGGTTCATGCTGCGCGGCACCGCCTGCAGCAGCGTGGCGTCGTAGCGATCGCGATAGGCGGTGGGTTTGCCCAGCGTCAGCCCTGACAGGGCCTGGTGGTCTTGATATGAGGACATCTGCTGTCACCTCGGTCAGAGATAGGTACAATGGCCGTCAGTTTAACGTATGCGAGAAAGAATATGGACCATGATGTATTGCACGCTCTGCGTGAATTCACTCAACGCTATGTCGAGTTGTGGCAGCAAGAGCGCGGCCACGCGCCGGCCAGCGAGGCGCTGTACGGCGTGCCATCGCCCTGCATCGTGGAGAATCGCGAGGACGACGTGCTGTGGTTGCCGCAGCCTTTCGAACCGGCGGCGACGCTGGAGAAGGTAGAGGCCGCACTGGAGCTGCGTTTGCAGCCGGATGCGCACCGTTTCTACACGCAGCAATACGCCGGTGACATGAGCGCGCAATTTGGGGAGCATCGCCTGAGCCTGCTGCAGGTATGGAGCGAAGAGGATTTCATCCGCCTGCAGGAGAATCTGATCGGCCATCTGGTGACGCAAAAGCGCCTCAAATTGTCACCGACTCTCTTCCTGGCGACCACCGAATCCGAGATGACGATGGTGTCGCTGTGCAACGTCAGCGGCAACGTGGTGCTGGAGCAGTTCGGCAGCGATAAGCGCACCTTGTTGGCGGCGACGCTGGGGAATTTCCTCGATGCGCTGCGCCCAGTGCTGGACTGAAGCGCGGCGGATTCGCCGTCGGTCGTGTAAGAGATCTCTCACACGGGCTGTGAGAGATCGCTCTTAATTTTTTTCACCTCTCTTTGGACCATGAGATTATTGTTATCCAGATCAATTGGTTAGAATTTCTTTAGGATAACTCTTAGTCTTAATTTAGTGTGAGACACCTCTCAAACCCTTGTGATTCCGGGAAATTTGAGCGATCTTATCATTACCGGCACGGACCCGGCGGAGCAGGAAAGCATCAGGATGATGCAGCTTCAGGAAGAAGAAAGGGAAGCGCTCAGGCAAGAGCGAGGGATGGCGTCAGGAGATGCCCAGGATGTTTCAGGATTGAAACCAAGGACACCTCCAGGACGGAGATTGAGAGCCGGCGCAGGACTGTCGGCGGGTCAGGAAGGCTGAGGAACCGCGTCAGGACGATGCTGCAGGATGATGCAAGGACCACTTGGTCAGGATGGCCGCAGGAAAAGTTTTCAAGGATTGAGCAGGGAGCATGCTGTGTAGCGGGATGGCTATAAAACGAACCGGGGGCACTGTTAACGCAGTGCCCCCAACTTTTTGTTCTATTCCGCCGCGCGTGCGCCCCGTCTCAATCCTTCTTCCGCGTTAACCAATCGCGCCCAGCGTATCGCCTGCGCCCTGTTTTTTCGGCAGCAGGAACAGCGTGGCGTAGATATCCAGCAGGTAAATCGCCGCCAACAGGCTGATGGCGGCGGTAAACGATACCTGCGTCACCAGCGCGCCGATCACCAATGGCCCCAGGCCGCCGACGCCGCGTCCCAGATTGAACAGGATGTTTTGCGCGGTGGCGCGTGCTTGCACCGGGTAGGTATCGGAAATCAACGCGCCGTAACCGCCGATCATGCCGTTGACGAACATGCCCATCACTGCGCCGGCGAACAGCATCAGCATCGGATCGCTCAACTGGGCGTAGCCGATCACCATCACCACCGCGCCGACCTGATACAGCACGAAAATCTTCCAGCGGGCGAAGCGGTCGGCCAGGACGCCGAACAGCCAGATGCCGAACGTCATGCCGACCACCGTCACCGCCGTCCACAGGCCGGACTTGGTGAGCGAGAAGCCGAAGTTTTTCGCCAGATAAGTCGGCATCCAGATCATCAGCCCGTAGTAGCCGAAGTTCTGCACCGAACAGAGAATGAAGATGCCGATGCTGGCCTTGCTGGTGGCGCGATCCTTAAACAGCAGGCGCAAACGCTGAAGGAAGGAGAGCGGCTGCCCGGCGTCTTTCTGCCGCACGAATTCCTCCGGTTCGCCCAGCGTGCGGCGGATCAGGAATGACGCCAGCGCCGGCAGCAGGCCGACCAGGAACATGCCGCGCCAGCCGATATGTTCCAGCAGCAGCGGCGTCAGGAAAGCGGCCGCCAGCACCCCCAACTGCCAGCCCATGCCGACGTAGGCCGAAGCGCGGTTGCGTTTCTCCGCCGGCCAGGCTTCGGCGATCAGCGCCATGCCGATGCCGAACTCGCCGCCCAGCCCGATGCCCGCCAGCGTGCGATAGGCGAGTAGATCCCAATAGCCTTGCGCCACGGCGCACAGGCCGGTGAACAGGGAAAACATCAGGATGGTGATAGTCAGCACCCGGATGCGGCCGAAGCGATCGCTGAGATGGCCGAAGATCACGCCGCCCAGCACTGCGCCGATCAGCGTCCAGGTGACCAGCGAACCGGCGGCCGATGAGGTTAATCCTAATTCGATGCTGATGGCCGGCAGCATAAAGCCGAGGATCAGCAGGTCAAACCCGTCCATGGCGTAACCGGTGACCGAGGCCAGCATGGCCTTACCGGGCGTCGCGTGATTTTTTTTCTCTGTTATTACGGACATGAATCTTTATCTGTGTGGTGAATTCGGTGGGCCTATTGTGCCGCGCGGCGGCGCACGCCACCAGATAAAAACGGCAGCCGGTCTCGGGCGCGCCAAATTTGGGCTATAAAATGCTATGCTTTGCCGCCTTTCAGCCAGCGAGCTGAATATCATGATGAAAAGAGATCGGGAATGCAGATGAGTATACATAATCAGGTTCGCCGCAGTTTGCAGGCGATTGAACAATCCATGCGCGATTTGGCCTTGTGGCAGGCCGCGCCGCCCGAGCCTGAGGCTTTCTCCAGCACCGAGCCGTTCTGCATCGACAGCATGTCGGCCGAGGCTTGGCTGCAGTGGGTGTTTCTGCCACGCATGTATGCGCTGTTGGACGCCGAAGCGCCGCTGCCGACGCGTTTTGCCATCACGCCTTACTTCGAGGAGGCGTTGAAGGAGCGTGAGCCGAGCAGTCTGCCGCTGTTGGTGCTGCTGCAGCAGTTGGATTTGATGTTGAATAAAGAGCCGTAATTCGCCGGCGGCGCGCAGATTTTTGCCGCCCGGCAGTGTAGAGTACTCGCGCGGATGCCGGGCAGGAGAGCCGACGGCGTCTTTCGGCTCGGTTAAACCGCGGCGGTTGACCGGGGGCTGCATTAGGATGATGAGGTGCTGCAATAATGGATTTATTAAGGTTTATCCTTCGTTTGCCTTTTACCCTGGTTAAGGGCGTTTGCCGCCTGTTGGGTGGGGTCTTGTCGCTGTTGGGGCGGTTGCTGAGACCGCTGGTCGGCAACCTCAGCTGGCGCGCGCCGGCCTGGTGGGCTGCGCTGCCGCGCGGTTTTCTGCGGCTGGAAAGCGGCGTGGATAAACATCCGAAAGCGATCGGTCTGGGCCTGCTGCTGCTGGCAGGCGCCGCGGGCGGCGCGTTTTACGGTTGGCACTGGTGGCAAAATCGGCCTCAGCCGATCGAACCGGCGCCGATGGTGGTTCAGGAGGTCAGCGCATCGCTGGCTAACCCCGCGCCGATAGATTACACCGCCGCCCGGCAAGCGCCACAAACGGTGAGTCTGGCCTTCAGCGGCTCGGTCGCGCCGATCGCCGCGGTGGGCAAAACCGTGAGCGCCGGCATCACCCTCAAACCGACGGCGGAAGGGCAGTGGGCGTGGAACAATGAATCGACGCTGGTGTTCACGCCGAAAAAGCCGCTGCCGATGGGCGCGAAATATGACGTGACCCTCGAGCCCGCTACCTTGCTGGCGCCGCAGGTCAAACTCGCCAAAACCCGCTATGCCTTCACCGTGCCTGCGTTCGGCTACCGTCTGGGGCAGGCCGAGTACTACCGCGATCCGCAGAATGCGCAGAAACGCAGCGCGATTTTCAATCTGCAGTTCAACGCGCCGGTCGACGTCGCCAGCTTTGAAAAACAGATTTCGCTGGGATTGAAAGAAGGCAGCGCCACCTCCGAGAAGAAGCTGAATTTCTCTCTGGTCTATGACGAGAAAAAACTGAACGCCTGGGTGCATTCCGAGCCGCTGCAGGCGCTGGATCAGGGCGGCGCGGTACATCTGACCGTCGGCAAGGGCGTTAAATCGACGGCGGCCGGCAACGCGGTCGAAGAGGCGAAAAGCAACTGGGTCAAGGTTCCCACCCTGTACAGCCTGGCGCTGAGCGACGCCAGCGCCCAGGTGGTGGACACCGACGGCGGCAAAGGGCAGCGTGCGCTGGTGGTTGGTTTCAGCGATGCGGTGAAGGATAAAGAGCTGGCGCGAGCCGCGAAAGCCTGGCTGCTGCCGCAGCACGATCCGAGCGATGCCGAGGCCGCCAATGATGCTGAAGACTTTTACCCATGGACGGTAGACAGCGTCGGCAAGAACGTGCTGGCGCAGGCGACGCCGCTGCCGTTGACGCTTAACGAGGCGGAAGAGGCCTATCAGCCGCAGTTCAGCTTCCGTTTTGACGCCCCGGCGCACCGCTTTATGCTGCTCGAGATCGATAACCAGCTGGTCTCCGCCGGCGGTTACAAAATGCCGAAGAAGGTTTATCGGGTGGTCGAAGTGCCGGAGTTCCCGAAATCGCTGCAGTTCATGTCGCAGGGCTCGCTGCTGTCGGTCAACGGCGACAAGCAGATCAGCGTGGCGGCGCGCAACGTGGCGGGCCTGCGGCTGGACATCAAGCGGGTGATCCCGAGTCAGCTGCAGTACATTGTTTCCTTCAAAAGCCGGGAATACTCGTCCACGGAATTCAACCGGCTCAACGATGAGTATTTCACCGAGCATTTCAAATACCAGACGGCGCTCAACAACGAGCGGCCGGGGGAAGTGAACTATCAGGGCATCGATCTTTCCCGCTATCTCTCCACCAACGCCAGTTCCCATCGTGGGGTGTTTCTGTTGACGCTGTCGGAATGGCAGCCGAATCGCAAACCGGCGGCGGAAGAGGCGGGCGCCGAGCAGGAGCAGGAACAGGACGAGAGCGCAGGGGAAGAGCAGCCCGACGTCGGCGATTCGCGTTTTGTGGTGGTGACCGATCTGGGCATCGTCGCCAAGAGCTCGCAGGATAAGACGCGCGACGTCTTCGTGCAGTCGATCCAAAGCGGTGCGCCGGTCAGCGGCGCCAACGTATCTGTGGTGGCCAAAAACGGCGTGACGCTGCTCAGCCAAACCACCGGCGCCGACGGCCACGTGCGTTTCCCGGCGCTGGATGTGTACACCAACGAGCGCCAGCCGGTGATGTTCCTGGTGGAGAAAGAAGGGGATGTCTCCTTCCTGCCGACCGGCAGCTCTAACGATCGCGGGCTGGATTTCTCGCGCTTCGACGTTGCCGGTGAACAAACGCCGACCGATCCGCGCACGCTCAGCAGCTACCTGTTCTCCGACCGCGGCGTGTATCGGCCGGGAGACACCTTCAATATCGGCCTGATCACTCGCGCCGCCGACTGGCGCGTTGGCCTCGCCGGCGTGCCGGTGCGCGCAGAAATTCGCGATCCGCGCGACAAGCTGATGTCCACCGTGCCGCTGACGCTGGGCGCCAGCGGTTTCAACGAACTGAGCTATACCACCGATGAAAACTCGCCCACCGGCGAGTGGAACGTTTATCTGTATCTGATCGGCAAAAACAACGACACCTCCACGCTGCTCGGCCATACCGCAGTCAATGTGAAGGAGTTCGAGCCGGATCAACTGAAAGTGAAGCTGGCGTTGACGCCGGACCGCCAGCAAGGCTGGGTCAAGCCGTCTGAGCTGAAGGCCAGCATCGATGTGCAGAACCTGTTCGGCACCCCGGCGCAAGATCGCCGTGTGACCACCAGGCTGACGCTGCGGCCAATGTATCCGAGCTTCGATCGCTTCCCGGATTATGCGTTCTACGAAAACCGGCAAAACAGCGACGGGTTCGAAACCGAGCTGGAAGATCGCACCACCGATGAACACGGCGCGGCTGATATTCCGCTCGATCTGAAATCTTACGCCGACGCCACTTATCAGCTGCAGCTGTTGTCGGAGGCGTTCGTTGCCGGCGGCGGTCGCTCGGTGGCGGCGACCGCGCGTACGCTGGTTTCGCCTTACGATTACCTGATTGGGGTGAAGGCCGACGGCGATCTGGGCTACATCAATCGCGATGCGGAGCGTCATCTGAACGTGATCGCCATTGATCCGGCCTTGAAACAGATCGCCATGCCGAACCTGAAGCAGGTGCTGATCGAACAGAAATACATTTCGGTGCTGACCAAACAGGATTCGGGCGTTTACAAATACCAGTCGAAGATGAAGGAAGTGCAGCTCTCGGAACAGCCGCTGGCGCTGGGCGATCAGGGCGCGGATCTGCGGCTGGCGACCGATAAGCCGGGCGACTTCGTGCTGGTGATCGAAGATGCGCAGGGCAAGACGCTCAACCGCGTCGCCTACAGCGTGGCCGGCAACGCCAACCTGAGCCGTTCGCTGGATCGCAACGCCGAACTGAAGCTAAAACTCAACCAGGCGGAATACCAGCCCGGTGAAGAGATCGAGGTGGCGATTAACGCGCCCTATACCGGCAGCGGCTTGATCACCATCGAGAAGGACAAGGTTTACGCCTGGCAGTGGTTCCACACCGACACCACCAGCTCGGTGCAGACGATCCGCGTGCCGGCCGGCATGGAGGGCAACGGCTACATCAACGTGCAGTTCGTGCGCGACATCAACTCCAGCGAGATCTTCATGAGCCCGCTGAGCTATGGCGTGATGCCGTTCAAGATCAGTACCAAGGCGCGCCAAAACAGCCTTGAGGTGACGGCACCGGAGGTCATCAAACCGGGTGAAAACCTGACGATGACGGTCAAGACCGATGCGCCGCAGCAGGTGGCGCTGTTCGCCGTCGATGAGGGCATTCTGCAGGTGGCGCGTTATCGCCTGAAGGATCCGCTGGAGTTCTTCTTCAGCAAGCGCGAACTGAACGTGAGCAGCCCGCAGATCCTCGATCTGATCCTGCCGGAATTCAGCAAGCTGATGGCGCTGACCGCGGCGCCGGGCGGCGATGCGGGCGAAGGGCTGGATCTCAATCTCAACCCGTTCAAGCGCAAGCGCGATAAGCCGGTGGCCTATTGGTCCGGCATTACCGAGGTCAGCGGCGAGAAACAGTTCGTCTATCCGGTGCCGGATTACTTCAACGGCAAGATCCGCGTCATGGCGATTTCGGTGACGCCGGAGAAAATCGGCAAGGCGCAAACCGCCGCTACGGTGCGCGACAGCTTCATCATGACGCCGAACGTGCCGGCGATGGTGGCGCCGGGCGATGAGTTCGACGTCAGCGTGGGCGTCAGCAACAACCTCGAAGGGCTGAACGGCCAGTCGGCAGCCATCAACGTCCTGCTGACGCCGCCGCCGCAATTGGAGGTGGTGGGCAACGCGACGCAAAGCCTGACGCTGGCGGAAAAACGCGAGGGCGTGATCGCCTTCCGTCTGCGCGCCAAAGCCGTTTTGGGCGATGCGCCGCTGGTGTTCGACGCCCGTTACGGCGGCCAGGCCAGCCGTCGCACCGTCAGCACCTCGGTGCGGCCGGCGGCGCCGTACCGTACTCAATCGGTGATGGGGCGCATGAGCGGCGGCAGCCAGAATGTTGATGGCCTGCGCCAGATGTTCGACGCCTTCGCGCAGCGCCGGGCGGCGGTGTCGAATTCGCCGCTGGTGCTGACCAGCGGGTTGGCGCAATACCTGGCGGATTATCCGTATTACTGTTCCGAGCAGATCGTCAGCCGTTCCATTCCGCTGATGTTGCAGAGCCGCCATCCCGAGATGAAAAGCAGCCTGAGCCAGGCGGAAGTCAGCAAGCAGCTGAGCAACCTGCTGGGCGTGCTGCGCGCCCGTCAGAACGACAGCGGGGCGATCGGCGCCTGGCGTTCGTCGCCGGATGCCGATCCTTTCGTCACGCCTTATGTGGTGCAATATCTGCTCGAGGCCAAAGCGGCGGGTTACGCCCTGCCGGAAGGCATGCTGGACGAAGCCAACGGCGCGTTGCGTGAGCTGGCGGCCAGCGGATTCGACGATCTGTATCTGCTGCGCCTGCGCAGCTGGGCGGTTTACCTGCTGACGCTGCAGGGCGAAGTGACCACCAACTCGCTGGCGGCGGTGCAGGATACGCTGCAAAAACGCTATGGCGAGGGCTGGAAAACCGATCTGAGCGCACTCTATCTGGCCTCTTCCTATCGCCTGTTGAAGATGGACGACGAAGCCGCCGCGCTGTTGCAACCGAGCTGGCAGCAACTGAGCAAAGCCTATGACAGCGCCTGGTGGACGCAGAACTATTTCGATCCGCTGGTGCAGGATGCGACGCGGCTGTATCTGATTACCCGTCACTTCCCTGAGAAGGTGGCGTCGATCCCGCCGCAGGTGCTGGAGAATATGGTCAAGGCACTGAAAGAAGAGCGTTACACCACCTACTCCTCTGCAATGAGCATCCTGGCGCTGGAAAGCTATTCGGCCCAGGTGGCGGCGCAATCCGCCAATGCGGACGCGTTAGGCATCGTGCAGGTGGGCAAAAGCGGCGGCGACCCGCAGCGCATCAGCGAGCTGCAGGGGCTGTTCGTTCAGGGGCAGTTCAACGCTGATGCCACCGCCGTGCGCTTCACCAACGGCGGCAGCGCGCCGGCCTGGTATGTGGTGACGCAGGCCGGTTACGATCTGAACGCGCCGCAAAAAGCGCTGTCGCGCGGGATTGAGATCGTCCGCGAGTACACCGACGAACAGGGCAAACCGGTGACGCAGGTGACGCTGGGGCAGAAGATCAACGTCCATCTGAAGGTGCGCGCCAACTCGAAAGAGGGGCAGAGCAACCTGGCGATTGTCGATCTGCTGCCGGGCGGGTTCGAAGTGGTGCAGCAGACGCCGCCGGAACCGGCCGATGCCGGTGAGGAGAGCGACGATCGCGGCGGCTGGCAGTCGCCGCTGGCCGCCACCGGCTCCACCTGGGCGCCGGATTACAGCGACATCCGTGAAGATCGGGTGATTATCTACGGCAGCGCCGGCACCGAGGTGCAGGAGTTCGTCTATCAGATCAAGGCCACCAATACCGGCAGCTTTATTATTCCACCGGCCTACGGCGAAGCCATGTATGACCGAGAAGTGCAGGCCATGTCGGCCGGCGGCGGCAAGCTGGTGGTGGTGCCGGCGGGCAACGGCTAGGCCGTATCCGGCGCCAGGCCAGCGTCTGGCGCCGGAATGCTGAGAACGTATGAAGATCCTGACCGGGCGCGTGCTGCAAAACGGCTTGATGGCGGTGTTTTTACTGGCGCTGCTGTTGACCGCAATTCGGCTGTGGCCGCATCCGCCCCTGTGGCAGGGGCTGCCGCAGTCTTCCGTTTATTACGACAGGCACGGCGCGCTGCTGCGCATTACGCTGGCCAACGACGATCGCTACCGGCTGTGGACCCCGCTGGAGCAAGTGTCGCCGCTGGCGGTGCGCGGGTTGCTGCTGCACGAAGATCGTTGGTTCTACTATAACCCCGGCTTTAACCCTGTCAGCCTGATGCGCGGTTTCTGGCGCAGCTATGTCGCCGGCGGCAAAATGCAGGGCGGTTCGACCATCAGCATGCAGCTGGCGCGGATGCGCTGGCATCTCAATACCCGTACGCCGGGCGGCAAGGTGTTGCAGGTGCTGCGTGCGGTGCAGCTGGAACTGAGCTACTCCAAGCGCGATATCCTGGAAGCCTATTTGAATTACGCGCCCTACGGTCGCAACATTGAAAGCATCGGCGCCGCCAGCCTGATCTATTTCGCCAAGCCGCCGCGGGAGTTGACTCTGCCGGAGGCGCTGACGCTGGCGGTCTTGCCGCAGTCACCCAGCTACCGTCTGGAGCCGAAAACCGGCGTGCTCGGCGCGGCGTTGACGCAGGCGCGCAATCGTCTGTTCCAGCGTTGGCAGCGGGTTTACCCCACCGACGCCAGCCAGCAAACGCTGTTCCGCCTGCCGTTGGCGCTGCGGCAGCCTGAACAAGTGCCTTATATCGCACCGCACTTTATCGAACAGCTGCGCCTGCAGACGCAGCAACTGGTGCAGCGCGATACCCGCGTAGACACGACGCTGGACGCCGGGCTGCAGCGGCTGGTCGAACGGCAGGTCAACGCCTTTATCGCCCGCAACCGCAGCCGCGGCATCCAAAACGCCGCGGTGCTGCTGGTGGACAGCCGCGATATGGGGGTGCGCGCGCTGGTGGGCTCGGCGGACTATTACAATCGTCCGATCCAGGGGCAGGTGAACGGCACCAACGCCAAGCGTTCGCCGGGATCGACGCTGAAGCCGTTCATCTACGCGCTGGGCATGGAGCAGGGCGTGCTGCATCCGATGACCATTCTGAAAGACGTGCCTTCGTCGTTCGGCGCCTATGCGCCGGAAAATTTCGACCGGCGCTTTCTCGGCCCGGTGACCGCTACCGACGCGCTGAATTTCAGCCGTAACATCCCGGCGGTCTATGTCGCCTCACAGCTGCGTCAGCCGACCTTTTATCAGTTTTTGCGCCTGACCGGCGTCGCCAATATGGCCAATGAGAGCCACTACGGACTGTCGCTGGTGCTGGGCGGCGGCGAGGTGACGGCGCAGGAGCTGGCGAAGCTGTACGCGTTGCTGGCGAACCGCGGCGAGCTGCGGCCGCTGCGATTGCGGCTGAACGAGGGTGAACCGAGGCCGGTGCGGCTGTTGAGCGAGGAGGCCAGTTTCATCACGCTGGATATGCTGCGCCAGCACCGGCGGCCGGGCGATACGCTGGCGCAGCGTTCTTCGTCGCTGCCGGTGTACTGGAAGACCGGCACCTCATGGGGCTTTCGCGACGCCTGGAGCGTCGGGATTTTCGGCCCTTACGTGCTGGTGGTGTGGGAAGGCAACTTCGATGGGCGCGGCAACAATGCGTTGGTCGGCGCCGAGGCGGCCGCGCCGCTGTTTTTCAATATCATCGACAGCGTCAACGCCAGCTATCCCGCCCTGCGGGAACCGAAACATCCGTTCCCCAAGCGGCTGCGGCGGGTAGACATCTGTCTCGCCAGCGGCGATCTGCCGACGCCGTGGTGCCAGCAAAAGGGCAAGACCTGGTTCATTCCCGGCAAGTCGCCGATCAAGGTAGACAGCGTCTACCGGCCGGTGGTGCTGGATATTCACAGCGGCGAGGTTGTTTGCCCGCCGTATGACGCGGCGCAGACCCGCACCGAAATTTTTGAATTCTGGCCTTCCGATTTGGCCAACGTGTTCGCCCAGGCCGGGCTGCCGAAGCGGGCGCCGCCGGTCAATCGCTGCAAGGACAACGGCATCGCCGTCGGCGGCAACGCGCCGCGCATCACCTCGCCGTTGAAAAACACCACTTATACCCTGCGCCAGTCGCAGCAGGGACGGGACAACATCGCCTTCAATGCGGTGACGGACGCCGACAGCAAGACGGTGTACTGGTTCGTCGACGATATCTATCTCGGCAGCAGCGCCAGCAAAAAACCGATCGACTGGCGGCCGATCAATAACGGGCGCTACCGCATTCGGGCGGTGGACGATCGCGGCCGCGCCGATACGCGCCTGGTGACCATCGAATGGGTGAACTAGCGTTGCGTCTCATGCCTGTTATACTCGCGCCCGAAACGGCTATTGACCTGGGAATGCGATGTGATTGAGATTTTATATCAGGATGAACACCTGGTGGCGGTGAACAAACCGTCGGGCTGGTTGGTGCACCGCAGTTGGCTGGACCGTCATGAAACTCGCTTTATGATGCAGACGGTGCGCGATCAGCTCGGGAAGCACGTCTTTACCGTGCACCGTCTCGATCGTCCGACGTCCGGCGTGCTGCTGATGGCGCTCTCCAGCGAGGTGGCGCGCCTGCTGTCGCAGCAGTTCGAGCAGCATCAGGTGCAGAAAACCTACCATGCGGTGGTGCGCGGTTACGTGCAGGAGGGGGCGACCCTCGACTACCCGCTGACGGCGGAGCTGGATAAAATCGCCGATAAACATGCCGATGCCGACAAGGGGCCGCAGCCGGCCGTGACGCACTACCGGCCGTTGGCGCAGGTAGAGATGCCGGTGGCCGTCGGCCGCTACGACAGCGCGCGTTACAGTCTGGTGGAACTGCAGCCGGAAACCGGCCGCAAACATCAGCTGCGGCGCCATATGGCGCACCTGCGCCACCCGATCATCGGCGACAGCAAGCACGGCGATCTGCGGCAGAATCGCGGGATGGCACAGCATTTCGGTTGCCCGCGCCTGATGCTGCACGCCAGCCATCTGCAGCTGACGCACCCGGTGACCGGCGAGCCGCTGCAGGTAACGGCGCGCTGGGACGAAGCCTGGCAAGGGGTGATGGCGCAGTTCGGCTGGGCGGGGGTATTCCCTGAACTTGCCGGGGTTGAGTTTAGCGCGGCTAACGGTCAGGATAGCTGACAATTTTTAAAGGTAATGAAGGGAGTAGGAGCCATGGCTCAGGTTGGTATCTTCGTGGGAACGGTCTACGGCAATTCGCTGCTGGTGGCGGAAGAGGCGCAAAACATCCTCAGCGAGCAGGGCCATGAGGTCAAACTGTTCGAAGAGGGCACGCTGGAGGCCTGGCAGTTTTATCGTCAGCACTACGCGCTGGTGATCACCTCCACCACCGGGCAGGGCGATCTGCCGGACAGCATCGCGCCGCTGTTCCACGCTATCCGCGATCAGGTTGGCTATCAGCCGGAGCTGCGCTATGGGCTGATCGCCCTCGGCGACAGCAGCTATGACCACTTCTGCGGCGCCGGGCGCACGTTCGATGCGCTGCTGCAGGAACAGGGCGCCACCCGCGTTGGCGAAGTGCTGGAAATCGATGCGATGGAACAGCCGGAGCCGGAAGTGGCCGCCTGCCCGTGGGTCGAGCAGTGGGGCACGCTGCTGCAGTCATAACGTAAAAAGGCGCCGTAACAGGGCGCCTTAACGATGATGCGGGTCAGCCGATCCGCATTATTTGCCGCGGGTGAGTTTTTCCAGATCGGCTTCGATCTCGGCAATCTTGTGCGACACCACGCCTTCGAGATGGCGCAGGTCGTCGAGGATTTTACGCTTCAGATCCACTTCCACCTGATCGCGCTGGCACAGCTGATCCAGCTCGTCGATCACGTAACGCAGGTTCGGGTTGATCTCGTGAATTTCCTTGTAGCCCTGGCCGGCGTTGTCCGCCACCACGGTTTTACGCTGGCGCGGATACTTGAACTTCACGCTCTTGGCGAAGAACTCGCCCTTGTCCTTGCGGAAATAGATCTTGAGGATGTCGTTGTTGGCCTCTTGACGCAGGCTATAGCGATCGACGTCTTCCGGTTGATTGATGCCCAAACTCTTCAAGTTATCGTACATACTGCGCCCTCTTTAGATGTGATCGTTATATTCCACGACTGCGATTATGGCGGAAAGCGAGATCTGCGACTGTGACTGCCAGCGAAACGCAGACAAAAAAATAGCGGGTGAATCACCCGCTATTTCAATTTAGTCGATAGTACGCAATAACTCATTAATGCCGACTTTACCGCGCGTTTTGGCGTCGACTTTCTTGACGATCACCGCGCAGTACAGGCTGTAAGAACCGTCTTTCGACGGCAGGTTGCCGGAAACCACCACCGAACCCGCCGGCACACGGCCGTAATGGATTTCGCCGGTCTCGCGGTCATAGATGCGGGTGCTCTGGCCGAGGTAGACGCCCATCGAAATCACCGAGCCTTCTTCCACGATCACGCCTTCCACCACTTCGGAACGCGCGCCGATGAAGCAGTTGTCTTCGATGATGGTCGGATTGGCCTGCAGCGGCTCCAGCACGCCGCCGATGCCGACGCCGCCGGACAGGTGAACGTTTTTGCCGATCTGCGCGCAAGAACCGACGGTGGCCCAGGTGTCGACCATGGTGCCTTCGTCGACGTAGGCGCCGATGTTAACGTAAGACGGCATCAGCACGGTGTTGCGAGCGATGAACGCGCCCTGGCGCACGGTGGCCGGCGGCACGACGCGGAAGCCTTCCTTCTGGAAGCGCGCTTCGTCGTAGTCGGCGAATTTCATCGGCACTTTGTCGTAGTAGCGGGTTTCCGCGCCGTCCATCACCTTGTTGTCGTTGATGCGGAAAGAGAGCAGCACGGCTTTCTTCAGCCACTGGTGGGTGACCCATTGACCGTCGATCTTCTCGGCGACGCGCAGGGCGCCGCTGTCCAGCAGGCCGATCACCTGGTTTACCGCTTCGCGCGTTACGGTGTCTACGTTCGCCGGGGTGATGTCCGCACGGCGTTCGAAGGCGCTTTCAATAACGTTCTGTAATTGCTGCATGCTGTTCTCTTTCCTGATGTTGTCGGTAAAAAGTTACTTGTATCACATTTTATCGTTTGGGGTGAGGGCCTCTGTCAACCGTTGCTCCAACTTTCTGCGCGTTTCTTGGTCGAGCGCGCGCCGCTCGCCGTCGGCCAGGATAAACAAATCCTCGACCCGCTCGCCGATGGTGGAAATGCGCGCGCCGTGCAGCGACAGCCCCAGATCGGCGAACACTTCGCCCACCCGCGCCAGCAGGCCGGGTTGGTCGAGCGCGGTCAGCTCCAGGTAGCTGCGGCGATCGGTGTGGGTCGGCAGGAAGGTGACCTCGGTCGGCACGCTGAAGTGGCGCAGCTTGGAAGAGGGACGGCGCACGCGCGGCGGCTGGTACTCACGCTGGGTGATGGCCTGCAGCAGCGCCTGGCGGATCGCCGCGTGGCGATCCTGCGCCAGCGGGCTGCCGTCCGGCTCCAGCACGATAAAGGTGTCCATCGCCATACCGTCGCGGTTGGTGAAGATCTGGGCGTCGTGCACGCTCAGGTTGCGGCGATCCATCTCCCCGGCAACGGCGGCGAACAGATAAGGACGATCCGGGCTCCAGATGAAGATCTCGGTGCCGCCGCGCGTCGCCTGGCGGCTGACCAGCACCAGCGGCTGGGTGGAATCGTGGGCCAGCAGATGGCGGGCGTGCCAGGCCAGCTGATTCGGCGAGTGGCGCAGGAAATAGTCGGCGCGGCAGCGGCTCCAGATGCGGTGCAGCGCCTCTTCGTCGATGTTGTCCATGCGCAGCAGCGCCAACGCCTGCAGCCGGTGGTGGCGCACGCGTTCGCGCAGATCCGGGCTGTTTTGCATGCCGCGGCGCAGCTGTTTCTCGGTGGCGAAATACAGCTCGCGCAACAGGCTCTGCTTCCAGCTGTTCCACAGGGTTTCGTTGGTTGCGCAGATATCCGCCACCGTCAGGCATACCAGGTAGCGCAGGCGAGTTTCGCTCTGCACTTCGCTGCTGAACTGCTGGATCACCGTCGGATCCTGGATATCGCGGCGCTGCGCGGTGACCGACATCAGCAGGTGGCAGCGCACCAGCCAGGCCACCAGTTGGGTTTCTCGCGAGTTGAGGCCGTGCAACTCGGCGAACTCCACCACGTCCTCCGCGCCGAGGATCGAGTGATCGCCGCCGCGCCCTTTGGCGATATCGTGGAACAAGGCGGCCAGCAGCAGCAGTTCCGGGTGCGGCAGGCGCGGATACAGCTCCACGCACAGCGGATGGCGCGGCCGGGTTTGCGGATCGGCGAAGCTCTCCAGCTTCTGCAGCACCCGGATAGTGTGTTCGTCGACGGTATAGGCGTGGAACAGATCGAACTGCATCTGCCCGACGATCTTGCCCCACTGCGGCATATAGGCCCACAGCACGCTGTGACGGTGCATCGGCACCAGCGCGCGCGACACCGCGCCGGGATGGCGCAGGATGGCCATGAACAGATCGCGCGCTTCCGGGATGGTGCACAGCGGCTGTTTCAGGTGGCGGCGCGCATGGCGCAGCTGGCGCACGGTGGTGGAGTAAATGCCTTTGATCTCGCGGTTGCGCACCATCAGGTAGAACATGCGCATGATGGCTTGCGGCTCGCGGATGAACAGCGTTTCGTCACGCAGATCGATCAGATCGCCGCGCAGTTGGAAATCGTCGTTCAGCGGACGCGGTTTTTCGGTGGCGTCCAGCGCCAGGATGGCCTCGTCGAACAGCTGCAGCAGCATGTGGTTCAGCTCGCTGACGCGCCGCGTCATGCGGTAGAAGTCTTTCATCATGCGCTCGACCGGCTCGTTGCCTTCGCCTTCATAGCGCAGCAGCTGCGCGACGCTGAGCTGGCGATCGAACAGCAGACGGTTGTCGTAACGCGGCAGCACCAGGTGCAGCGCAAAGCGGATGCGCCACAGGAAGCTCTGGCATTCGTTCAGCTCGTTGCGTTCGGCCTGGGTGAGAAAGCCGAAGCCGACCATTTCGTCCAGCGAGGTGGCGCCGAAGTGGCGGCGCGCCACCCACAGCAGCGTGTGGATGTCGCGCAGGCCGCCGGGGCTGCTTTTGATATCCGGCTCCAGGTTATAGCTGGTGCCGTGGTAGCGCTGATGACGTTCTTGCTGCTCGTTGATCTTGGCGTGGAAAAACTGCGGCGAAGGCCAAAAGCCGTCGCTGAAGATATGTTTTTGCATCTGCAGGAACAGCGCGACGTCGCCGCAGATCATGCGCGATTCGATCAGGTTGGTGGCCACGGTCAGATCCGCCAGCCCTTCCAGCAGACACTCTTCCAGGGTGCGCACGCTGTGGCCCACTTCCAGCTTGAGATCCCACAGCAGGGTGATGAATTCGCCGACCCGCTGCGACTGTTGCTCCGTCAGCCGGCGCTGGCTGAGCACCAGCACGTCGATATCCGACAGCGGGTGCAGCTCGCCGCGGCCGTAGCCGCCGACCGCCACCAGCGCGGTTTCCGGGATATCTTCAAAGCCGTAGAACGTCCACAGCCGGCGCAGCAGGCGATCGATGAAGTCGCTGCGCGCCGCCACCAGGCTTTCTGCGCTGGAGCCGGCGTCGAACGCCGCCGCCAGCCACAGCTGAAACTGTTCCAGCCGCTGTTTCAGCACCGGGCAGGTGAGCTCGTCGTCGCCGTAGGCGCTGGGGGAGGCGGGCGGCATCGGCACGGCCGGGGCCGCCTGTTGAAGAAGATTGTCAGACATAGTGCGCAGCCCATAAAAAAGGCCGGCATAAGCCGGCCTGGTGATATTCTGCACGCGCGTTCGCCGCGGTGCTTACATCTCGTGCGTAATGATGTTGGGGATGGTGTCATCCTTGCGCAACGTCATTATCTCGCAGCCGTTATCAGTCACCACAATAGTATGCTCATACTGCGCCGACAAGCTGCGATCTTTGGTTTTTACCGTCCAGCCGTCTTTCATGGTGCGGATGCGGTAGTCGCCGGCGTTGACCATCGGTTCGATGGTGAAGGCCATGCCCGGCTGCAGCACCACGCCGCCGTCGTCCGCGTCATAGTGCAGCACCTGCGGCTCTTCGTGGAACACTTCGCCGATGCCGTGGCCGCAGTACTCGCGCACCACGGAGAACTTCTCGGCTTCGACGAATTGCTGGATAGCCTTGCCCAGGGTGCGCAGACGGATGCCCGGTTTGACCATCTTCAGCGCCAGATACAGGCTTTCCTGAGTAACGCGGCACAGGCGCTCGCCCAGAATGGTCGGTTTGCCGACGATGAACATCTTCGACGTGTCGCCGTGGAAACCGTCTTTAATCACGGTCACGTCGATGTTGACGATGTCGCCGTCTTTCAGCGTTTTGTCGTCGCTCGGGATGCCGTGGCACACCACTTCGTTCACCGAAATGCACACGGATTTCGGGAAGCCGTGATAGCCGAGGCAGGCGGAAATGGCCTGCTGCTCGTTGGTGATGTACTCGTGACAGATACGGTCCAGCTCGCCGGTGGTCACGCCAGGTTTGACGTGCGGCTCGATGATCTCCAGCACTTCGGCGGCCAGGCGGCCGGCCACGCGCATTTTTTGGATGTCATCAGGTGTTTTAATTGAGATTGCCATGAAATTCGTCCGCAGGTGTCGTTATCGTCGACAATAAGAAGCAGTGACTTATGGTATCAGCCCGGCCGGGGGCTGCCAAATTTCATTTCCTGACGCCCGGCGAAACGCAACAAAAGTTGGTGTCGGCGGCGGGTTTATGGTATAAAGCGCGCCGGCGATCCGTGTCTTGGTTCTTGTGACCTGGCGGGAATGAGCCGAAAATACTTTAACTGCACTCATTTTGTGTAAATAACACACACGTATCGGCACATCCGCCGGGGTGCCCTGAGGTGACTTGTCGCCGCCAGGGTCGGCGTTATGGGATACGTGGAGGCATAACCCCAATTAATCTATAGAGGTTTAATCATGGCAACTGTTTCCATGCGCGACATGCTCAAGGCTGGTGTTCACTTTGGTCACCAGACCCGTTACTGGAACCCGAAAATGAAGCCTTTCATCTTCGGCGCTCGTAACAAGGTTCACATCATCAACCTGGAGCAGACTGTACCAATGTTCAACGCCGCTCTGGCTGAACTGAGCAAGATCTCTTCCCGTAAAGGCAAGATCTTGTTCGTTGGTACCAAACGCGCAGCAAGCGAAGCGGTAAAAGACGCTGCGAACAGCTGTGACCAGTTCTTCGTGAACCACCGCTGGTTGGGTGGCATGCTGACTAACTGGAAAACCGTTCGTCAGTCCATCAAGCGTTTGAAAGATCTGGAAATCCAGTCTCAAGACGGCACCCTGGACAAGCTGACCAAGAAAGAAGCGCTGATGCGCACTCGTGAACTGGCCAAGCTGGAAAACTCCCTGGGCGGTATCAAAGATATGGGCGGTCTGCCAGACGCACTGTTCGTTATCGATGCCGATCACGAGCACATCGCGATCAAAGAAGCCAACAACCTGGGTATCCCGGTATTCTCTATCGTTGATACCAACTCCAACCCAGACGGCGTTGACTTCATCATCCCTGGTAACGACGACGCAATCCGTGCAGTAAACCTGTACCTGACTGCTGTTGCTGCCGCTGTGCGTGAAGGTCGTTCTCAAGATCTGGCCGTTCAGGCGGAAGAAGGCTTCGTAGAAGCTGAATAATAAGGCAAGCTCGTCACTGAGCCCTTATTAACCAGGTATTGACATATGTTGGTTAGGGGGGCCTGTAAAGGCCCCCTTTGCTTATCTGAATGAGAACTGTCTCCACGCGAGATAACCGAGGAAAAATAAATGGCTGATATTACCGCTGCCCTGGTAAAAGAACTGCGCGAGCGTACCGGCGCTGGCATGATGGATTGCAAGAAGGCGCTGGTTGAATCCAACGGCGACATCGAACTGGCAATCGAAAACATGCGTAAGTCCGGTGCGATCAAAGCCGCTAAAAAAGCAGGCAACGTAGCTGCTGACGGCGTGATCAAAACCAAGATCGAAGGCAACTACGGCATCATTCTGGAAGTTAACTGCCAGACTGACTTCGTTGCGAAAGACGCCGGTTTCCAGGCGTTCGCCGACAAAGTGCTGGATGCCGCTATGGCCGGCAAAATCACTGACGTTGACGTGCTGAAAGCACAGTTCGAAGAAGAGCGCGTAGCGCTGGTGGCAAAAATCGGCGAAAACATCAACATTCGTCGCGTTGCTTCCCTGGAAGGCGACGTGCTGGGCAGCTACCTGCACGGCGCGCGCATTGGCGTTCTGGTTGCGGCTAAAGGCGCTGACGAAGAGCTGGTTAAGCAAATCGCAATGCACATTGCGGCGAGCAAGCCAGAGTTCGTGAAGCCAGAAGACGTGTCTGCTGAAGTGGTAGAAAAAGAGTACCAGGTTCAGCTGGACATCGCCATGCAGTCCGGCAAGCCGAAAGAAATCGCAGAGAAAATGGTTGAAGGCCGCATGAAGAAATTCACCGGCGAAGTTTCTCTGACCGGTCAGCCTTTCGTTATGGATCCGAGCAAATCCGTTGCTCAGGTGCTGAAAGAGCACAACGCTGACGTGACCAACTTCATTCGCTTCGAAGTGGGCGAAGGCATCGAGAAAGTCGAAACCGACTTCGCTGCTGAAGTTGCCGCGATGAGCAAACAGTCTTAATGACTGTCGATGGAACCGCCGTCTGGCGGTTCCATACTATCCAGCCAGAATTACACCGGTGGCAGGCCCTGCAGCGTGATGCTCACCTCAGGCGCGTTTCATCGGCTGAAATCCCCAATACTAATACTGCTTCTTAGGACAGAACACCATGGCAACCAATGCAAAACCCGTATATCAGCGTATTCTGCTTAAACTGAGTGGCGAAGCCCTGCAAGGTGCAGAAGGTTTTGGTATCGACGCCAGCGTTTTGGATCGCATGGCTCAGGAAGTGAAAGAGCTGGTCGAACTGGGAATTCAGGTCGGTGTAGTTATTGGCGGCGGGAACTTGTTCCGCGGCGCGGGGCTGGCGCAAGCCGGCATGAACCGCGTAGTGGGCGACCACATGGGAATGCTGGCTACCGTGATGAACGGCCTGGCTATGCGTGATGCACTGCACCGTGCCTATGTGAACGCCCGCCTGATGTCAGCGATCCCGCTGAACGGCGTATGTGATAATTACAGCTGGGCAGAGGCTATCAGCCTGCTGCGCAACAACCGCGTGGTGATCTTCTCCGCCGGTACCGGCAACCCGTTCTTTACTACCGATTCCGCTGCCTGCCTGCGCGGCATCGAGATCGAAGCGGACGTGGTGCTGAAAGCCACCAAAGTGGATGGCGTATACTCCGCCGATCCGGTGAAAAACCCGGATGCGACGCTGTATGAACAATTAACCTATCAGGACGTGCTGGAGCGCGAGCTGAAAGTGATGGATCTGGCGGCGTTTACGCTGGCCCGTGATCACGGTCTGCCGATCCGCGTGTTCAACATGAACAAGCCTGGTGCGCTGCGCCGCGTGGTGATGGGTGAGAACGAAGGTACGCTGATCAGCAAATAAGGCTGTTCACACCTCTTTTTCGGAGCGCGTGACGCCAGGCGCCGCGCGCTCTTCGAGTACGATTACGGGCTATACTTGAGTATCGCCTGCCAAGTAACCAGCTTCCAAGGGTTTGCAACGTGACTAATGAAATCAGAAAAGATGCTGATTCACGCATGGAAAAAAGCGTAGAAGCATTCAAAAACCAAATCAGCAAGATCCGTACCGGCCGCGCTTCTCCAAGCATTCTGGACGGCATCATGGTGGAATACTACGGCGCCGCTACGCCGCTGCGTCAGCTGGCCAACGTGACCGTGGAAGACTCCCGCACGCTGAAAATCAACGTATTCGACCGCAGCCTGAGCCAGGCCGTTGAGAAAGCGATCATGAGCTCCGATCTGGGCCTCAACCCGTCTTCCGCCGGTTCTGACATTCGCGTTCCGCTGCCTCCGCTGACCGAAGAACGCCGTAAGGATCTGATCAAGATCGTGCGCGGCGAAGCCGAGCAGGGCCGCGTAGCGGTGCGTAACGTGCGTCGCGACGCCAACGACAAGGTCAAGGCGCTGCTGAAAGATAAAGAGATCAGCGAAGACGAAGAGCGTCGTTCACAAGACGAGATTCAGAAAATGACCGACGCTTACATCAAGCTGGTCGACGCCGCGCTGGCGGAGAAAGAAAAAGAGCTGATGGAATTCTAATCAGCATCGCGCAGAAAAAAAGCGTCGCCTGGGCGGCGCTTTGTTTTTTGCGGCGCAGATCCCGTTTCATCGTACTGAAAGATCATGGACAAGCGGTGTCCAAGGTTCCACACTGGAGCACCTCCGATCTCATCAGACAGTTATTCAGAGTGAACTCATGAAGCAACTGACCATTCTTGGCTCGACCGGCTCGGTAGGGACCAGCACCCTGGCCGTGGTCAGGGCTAATCTCGACCGTTTTGCGATCAAAGCGCTGGTGGCCGGCCGCAACGTTGCGGTCATGGCGCAGCAATGCATGGAATTTCGGCCCGCGTTTGCCGCGATGGCGGATGAAAGCGCCGCGCGCGAGCTGCGCGCTATCCTGGCGGAAAACGGCGTCGCTACCGAAGTGTTGGCCGGGGAACAAGCGGCCTGTGAATTGGCCGCCTTGGATGACGTCGATCAAGTGACGGCGGCCATCGTCGGCGCCGCGGGGCTGTTGCCGACGCTGGCGGCGATCCGCGCGGGCAAGCAGGTGCTGCTGGCCAACAAAGAGTCGCTGGTCACCTGCGGGCGTCTGTTTATGGACGCAGTGCGGCAAAGCCAGGCGCAACTGCTGCCGCTCGACAGCGAGCACAACGCGATTTTTCAGAGTTTGCCTGAGAACATTCAGCGTCAGTTGGGATACTCTTCACTGGACAGTCATGGTGTTTCGCGCATCGTGCTTACCGGTTCCGGCGGCCCGTTCCGCACCACGCCGTTGGAACAGTTCGCCGCGATGACGCCGGATCAAGCCTGCGCCCATCCGAACTGGTCGATGGGCCGCAAGATCTCGGTGGATTCCGCCACCATGATGAACAAAGGTCTGGAATACATTGAGGCCCGCTGGCTGTTTAACGCCTCGGCCGAGCAAATGGAAGTGATCCTGCACCCGCAGTCGGTGATTCACTCAATGGTGCGCTATGCCGACGGCAGCGTGCTGGCGCAGTTGGGGACGCCGGATATGCGCACGCCAATCGCTCACGCGATGGCGTATCCGCAGCGTGTGAATTCCGGTGTGGAAGCGCTGGACTTCTGCCGTATCGGTTCGCTGACCTTCGCCGAACCGGAGCGTGAGCGTTATCCTTGCCTGTATTTGGCGATCGAAGCGTTCGATGCCGGCCAGGCGGCCACCACCGCGCTGAACGCGGCCAACGAAATCGCCGTGGCGGCATTTTTGCAGCAGCAGATTCGCTTTACCGATATCGCGGCGGTCAATCGCCAGGTGGTGGAACGTCTCGCGCTGCAGGAACCGACGAGCATCGAAGCGGTCTTAGACATTGACCGTCAGGCGCGCGCCGCCGCTGAGGAGCAGGTTCGCGCGTTGTGCGGCCGATCACGGTGATTATCCGATTTTGCTCGTAATTCGCGTGCGCCGCAGCGGGGCCGTTTGTTCATGCCCCGCTGAGGTGGTATAGTCTGCGCCACCTGTCAGCGGTTATACCGTTGAATTATGGCCCGATTGGCGCCTTGTGCGTCAATGGCGGCCCGGCTGCGCCGGGTATCGCAAGGGCAGGCTGAAAGCCGTGTCGGGCACACGGCTTTTTTTGCGCGTAAGGGCCTGATGTTCCGGAAAGGCAGTTATATTTCTATTGAGGAAATAAGTACGAGTTATGTCGTCCGCAAACCAACAAGAGGCTAATCCATCTTCCCCGGGGCCGCGCCATGTCGCCATTATCATGGACGGTAACGGACGCTGGGCCAAACGTCAGGGCAAGTTACGTGTCTTCGGTCATAAAGCAGGGGTGAAATCGGTTCGCCGCGCGGTCAGCTTTGCCGCCAGCCACCATTTAGATGCGCTCACGCTTTATGCCTTCAGCAGCGAAAACTGGAACCGTCCGGTGCAGGAAGTCTCTGCCCTGATGGAGCTTTTTGTCCGCGCTTTGGATAGTGAAGTAAAAAGCCTGCATAAACATAACGTCAGGCTGCGAGTGATCGGCGATATCAGCCGATTCAGCGCGCGTTTGCAGGAGCGGATCCGCCGCTCTGAAGCTCTGACGGAAAATAACGATGGCCTGACGCTCAATATCGCTGCCAACTACGGCGGCCGTTGGGATATCATTCAGGGAGTAAGGGAACTGGCCGAACAGGTACGGGTAGGCGAGTTGCACCCGGATCAGATCAGCGAGGAATTATTGAACGAGCGGGTTTGCATGAGCGACCTGGCGCCGGTGGATCTGGTTATCCGCACCGGTGGCGAGCATCGCATCAGTAATTTCCTGCTGTGGCAAATCGCCTATGCTGAACTTTACTTTACTGATGTGCTCTGGCCTGATTTCGATGAACTTGTCTTTGAAGGTGCGCTGAATGCATTTGCACAACGTGAGCGCCGCTTCGGGGGAACAACACCTAACGGCGCCGATGCGTCCTAGGGAGAACTTTTGCTGAAGTATCGCCTCATAACTGCTCTGATTTTAATCCCGATCGTTATCGCGGCGCTGTTCCTGTTGCCGCCGTTGGCCTTTGCTCTGGTAACGCTCGTCGTGTGCATGTTAGCAGCCTGGGAGTGGGGCCAACTGGCCGGTTTTACCTCCCGTTCGCAGCGCATCTGGTTGGCGATACTGTGCGGTTTTCTGCTGGCGCTGATGATGCTCAGCGTTCCCGCGTACCATCAATCCGTGCCGCAGGTGAGCGGCTCGCTGTGGCTGTCGCTGGTCTGGTGGCTGGCGGCGCTGCTGCTGGTGCTGTTCTACCCCGGCTCGGCCGCTATCTGGCGCAACTCGCGCCCGCTGCGCCTGCTGTTCGGCCTGCTGACCATCGTGCCGTTCTTCTGGGGCATGCTGGCGCTGCGCCAGTACGGCTACGAGCAAAACCCGTTTACCGGCGCCTGGTGGCTGCTGTACGTGATGCTGCTGGTGTGGGGCGCGGATTCCGGCGCCTACATGTTCGGCAAGCTGTTCGGCAAGCATAAGCTGGCGCCGAAGGTCTCACCGGGCAAAACGTGGGAAGGTTTGATCGGCGGGCTGCTGACATCGGCGGTGATCTCGTGGCTGTTCGGCCGCTATGCGCCGCTGAACGTGGTGCCGACCACGCTGCTGGCCTGTTCGGTGATCGCCGCGCTGGCTTCGGTGCTGGGCGATTTGACCGAAAGCATGTTCAAACGCGAAGCGGGCATCAAGGACAGCGGGCATTTGATTCCCGGTCATGGCGGCATACTGGATCGTATCGACAGCCTGACCGCGGCGGTGCCGGTGTTTGCCTGCCTGATGCTGTTGGTGTTTTAATCTGTCGATGACGGAAAGTGAGGGATGATGGTCAGCGTGCTTTGGAACCTGGTGGCGTTTCTGATTGCGCTCGGTATCTTGATTACCGTGCATGAGTTCGGACACTTTTGGGTTGCCCGTCGTTGCGGCGTGCGCGTTGAACGCTTCTCCATCGGCTTCGGCCGGGCGCTGTGGCGCCGAACCGATCGCCAGGGCACCGAGTACGTTATCGCTCTGATCCCGCTCGGCGGCTACGTGAAGATGCTGGACGAGCGCGTGGAGTCGGTGGCGCCGGAGATGCGCCACCAGGCCTTCAACAATAAAACCGTCTGGCAGCGCGCGGCCATCATCAGCGCCGGCCCCATCGCCAACTTCCTGTTTGCTATCCTTGCCTACTGGCTGGTGTTCATCATCGGCGTGCCGAGTTTCCGTCCGGTGATCGGCGAAATCGCGCCGCAATCGATCGCCGCCAAGGCTGAAATTTCGTCTGGCATGGAACTAAAGTCGGTTGACGGCATCGAAACGCCTGATTGGGAGTCAGTTCGTCTGGCGCTGGTGGCGAAGATTGGCGATGCGCAAACCGAAGTCGGCGTAGCGCCGTTCGGCTCTTCGCAGGTGGTGACCAAAACCCTGGACTTGCGCCAGTGGAACTTTGAACCGGACAAGCAGGATCCCGTTGTCGCGCTGGGGATTATGCCGCGCGGCCCGCAGATCGAATCCGTGTTGGCGGAAGTGCAGCCGAACTCGGCGGCGCAAAAGGCGGGTTTACAAGCGGGGGACAGGATCGTTAAAGTCGATGGTCAGCCGTTGGGTCGTTGGCAGACGCTGGTGAAGCGTATCCACGATGGCCCGGGGCAACCGCTGGCTTTGGAGATTGAAAGAAACGGCGCCCCCTTGTCTTTGACGCTGATACCGGATACAAAGCCGGTGGGAAAAGACAAATCGGTGGGGTTTGCAGGCATCATTCCAAAGGTGCTGCCGCTGCCGGAAGAGTATAAGACGATTCGCCAGTATGGACCGTTCCCGGCGCTGTATCAGGCCGGCGACAAGACCTGGCAGCTGATGCGGCTGACGGTCAACATGCTGGGCAAATTAATAACCGGTGATGTAAAGCTGAACAACCTGAGTGGCCCGATCTCGATTGCACAGGGAGCTGGGGCGTCAGCCGGAGTCGGATTCGTGTATTATCTGATGTTCCTGGCGTTGATTAGCGTCAACCTGGGGATCATCAACCTGTTCCCATTACCGGTGTTAGATGGTGGGCATCTCCTCTTCCTGGCGATAGAAAAGCTGAAGGGTGGGCCGGTTTCCGAGCGAGTACAGGACTACAGCTACCGCATAGGTTCGATCGTGTTGGTGTTGTTGATGGGTCTTGCACTTTTCAATGATTTTTCCCGCCTTTAGGGGCGGGGATAGGTTAGGAAGAACGCATAACAACGATGGCGATGAAAAAGTTGCTCATAGCGTCGCTGCTGTTTGGCAGCGCCACCGTATACGGTGCAGACGGGTTCGTAGTGAAAGACATTCATTTCGAAGGCCTGCAGCGAGTTGCCGTCGGTGCGGCGTTACTCAACATGCCGGTTCGCGTCGGCGATACCGTCACTGACGATGACATCAGTAATACCATTCGTGCCTTGTTTGCCACCGGCAACTTCGAGGACGTGCGCGTACTGCGCGATGGTAATACCTTGATCGTGCAGGTGAAGGAACGTCCTACCATCGCCAGCATCACTTTCTCCGGCAACAAGTCGGTGAAGGATGACATGCTCAAGCAAAACCTGGAAGCCTCCGGCGTCCGGGTGGGCGAGGCGCTCGACCGCACCACGATTTCCAGCATTGAAAAAGGGCTGGAAGACTTCTACTACAGCGTCGGTAAATACAGCGCCTCGGTGAAAGCCGTGGTCACGCCGTTGCCGCGCAACCGTGTCGACCTGAAGCTGGTGTTCACGGAAGGGGTCTCCGCCAAGATTCAACAAATCAACATCGTCGGCAACCACGCCTTCACCAACGATGAACTGATCTCGCGCTTCCAACTGCGTGACGAAGTACCGTGGTGGAACCTGGTCGGCGATCGCAAATACCAGAAGCAAAAACTGGCGGGCGATCTCGAAACCCTGCGCAGCTTCTATCTGGATCGCGGCTATGCCCGCTTTAACATCGATTCTACCCAGGTGAGCCTGACGCCGGATAAAAAAGGCATCTACATCACCATCAACATCACCGAAGGCGATCAGTACAAGCTTTCTGATGTTGTCGTGAACGGCAACCTGGCCGGCCACTCGGCGGAAGTCGCTCAGATCACCAAAATCGAGCCGGGCGAGCTGTATAACGGCAGCAAAGTGACCAAAATGGAAGACAACATCAAAACGATGTTGGGCCGTTATGGTTACGCCTACCCGCGCGTCGGCACCCAGCCGGAGATCAATGATGCGGATAAAACCGTCAAGCTGCACGTCAACGTTGACGCGGGCAACCGTTTCTACGTGCGCCGCATCAAGTTCGAAGGCAACGACACCAGCAAGGATTCCGTACTGCGTCGCGAAATGCGCCAGATGGAAGGCGCCTGGCTCGGCAACGAGCAGGTCGAGCAGGGCAAGGAGCGTCTGAACCGCCTGGGCTACTTCGAAACGGTCGACGTGGAAACCCAGCGCGTGCCGGGCACTGCCGATCAGGTCGACGTGACCTACAAGGTGAAAGAACGCAATACCGGTACCTTTAACTTCGGCGTCGGTTACGGCACCGAGAGCGGCGTCAGCTTCCAGGCCGGCGTGCAGCAGGATAACTGGTTGGGTACCGGCTACTCGGTCGGCATCAGCGGCACCAAGAACGATTACCAGACGTATACCGAATTCTCGGTCACCAACCCGTACTTCACCGTTGACGGTGTGAGCCTGGGCGGCCGCGTCTTCTACAACGACTTTAAAGCGGATAACGCGGACCTGTCCGACTACACCAACAAGAGTTACGGTGTTGACGGCACGCTGGGCTTCCCGATCAACGAAAACAACTCGTTGCGCACCGGCCTGGGCTATGTCCACAACGGCCTGTCGAACATGCAGCCGCAGATCGCCATGTGGCGTTACCTCGACTCGATGGGCGTGGATGCGAACAAGACCGACCGCGCCAGCTACTCGACGGACGACTTTACCCTGAACCTGGGCTGGACCTACAACAACCTGGACCGCGGCTACTTCCCGACTTCGGGTAACCGCACCACGTTGAACGGCAAGGTCACCATTCCGGGCTCGGACAACGAATACTACAAGGTGACGCTGGACAGCGTACAGTACGTGCCGATCAACGACGACCGCACCTGGGTGCTGTTGGGTCGCGGCCGTCTGGGTTACGCGGATGGGCTGGGCGGCAAGGAAATGCCGTTCTACGAGAACTTCTACGCCGGTGGTTCGAGCACCGTGCGTGGCTTCCAGTCCAACACCATTGGTCCGAAGGCGGTGTACTACAACTCCAATTCGTACCAGTGCCAGTTCAACGCCGGCAGCACCACCGATCGTCAGAGCATCTGTGGCTCGGATGACGCGGTGGGCGGTAACGCCATGGCGGTCGCCAGCCTGGAGCTGATCACCCCAACGCCGTTCATCAGCGACAAATACGCCAACTCTGTGCGCACGTCGCTGTTCATCGATGCGGGTACCGTGTGGGATACCAAGTGGAAGAATACCAACGAGACGCTGATGTACGGCGTGCCGGACTACAGCAAGGCCAGCAATATTCGTTCTTCCGCCGGTATCGCGCTGCAGTGGATGTCGCCATTGGGGCCATTGGTGTTCTCTTACGCCAACCCGATCAAGAAATACGAAGGCGACAAGTCCGAACAGTTCCAGTTTAACATCGGTAAGACCTGGTAACGGGTCTCGCCTCTGGGCATAACAGTTATTAAGAATCGCAATGGCCAGGCGCCCGCCGGCAGAGGGAGATGATTCTCATTGTTTGGTGGGATAAGTCTGGCAAATTGTGTACTTCAGTGTCATATGACACAAATGGGTGATGGTAAGGAGTTTATAGTGAAAAAGTGGTTGTGTGCCGCAGGCCTCGGTTTAGCAATGGCTGCTTCAGCTGGCGTTCAGGCAGCAGATAAGATCGCTGTCGTTAACGTCTCCAGCATTTTCCAACAGCTGCCGGCCCGCGAAGCGGTCGCTAAACAGCTGGAAAACGAGTTTAAAGGCCGTGCAAGCGAACTCCAGAACATGGAACGTAGCCTGCAGACCAAAATGCAACGTCTGCAGCGTGACGGCGCTACCATGAAAGCCAGCGACCGCAGCAAGTTGGAAAAAGACGTGATGGCGCAGCGCGAGCAGTTCTCTCAGAAAGCCCAGGCTTTCGAGCAGGACAACCGTCGTCGCCAGATGGAAGAGCGTAACAAGATCCTGAGCCGCATTCAGGACGCGGTGAAATCTGTCGCGAGCAAAGGCGGTTATGACGTGGTGATCGACGCCAACGCTGTTGCCTATGCAGACTCTTCCAAAGATATCACTGCTGACGTGCTGAAACAGGTTAAATAACACATGCTTTCAATTCGACTGGCTGATTTAGCGCAGCAGTTGGATGCACAATTGCACGGTGATGGCGATCTCGTCATCACCGGCATTGCTTCTATGCATTCGGCACAGCCTGGCCAAATCACGTTTTTGTCAAACAGCCGCTATCAAGAGCAGCTGTCTTCCTGCCAGGCAAGCGCCGTGGTGCTTACCGAAGCGGATTTACCACACTGCCGTGCTGCGGCGCTGGTGGTTAAGAACCCTTACCTGACCTATGCGCGCATGGCGCAACTGATGGACACCACGCCGTCGCCGGCTCAGGATATCGCGCCAAGCGCGGTGATCTCGCCTGAAGCGCAGCTGGGGCAGAACGTCGCCATTGGGGCGAACGCGGTGATCGAGTCGGGTGCGGTGCTTGGCGATAACGTGGTTATCGGCCCGGGCTGCTTCATCGGCAAACACGCACGCATCGGCGCGGGAACGCGTCTGTGGGCGAACGTAACGATTTATCATGCGGTCGAAATCGGCCAGCGCTGCCTGATTCAGTCGGGCACCGTGATCGGCGCAGACGGTTTCGGCTATGCGAATGAGCGCGGCGAGTGGATCAAGATCCCTCAGTTGGGCACGGTGATTATCGGCGATCGCGTCGAAATCGGCGCTTGCACCACCATTGACCGCGGCGCTTTGGATAACACCCAAATCGGGAATGGTGTTATCATCGACAACCAATGCCAGATTGCACATAACGTCGTGATTGGCGACAATACCGCCGTCGCCGGCGGTGTGATCATGGCCGGCAGCCTGAAAATCGGCCGCTACTGCCAGATTGGCGGCGCCAGCGTGATCAACGGTCACATGGAAATTGCCGACAAGGTTGTTGTTACCGGAATGGGAATGGTTATGCGACCAATCACCGAACCTGGGGTATACTCTTCGGGCATTCCGTTGCAGCCTAACAAGGTTTGGCGTAAAACCGCTGCGTTGGTAATGAATATCGATGAGATCAGCAAACGCTTGAAAGCTGTCGAACGTAAAGTCGGAAAAGACTAATCATTGCCGCCCGCTCTCGCGGGTACAAAACGAAACGCGTTGGTCGTGAGACCAAAAGCGCAAAGAGATGTTAATTTGCGGCCTGCATGATGATCTCCTTTTGGGGTCAGCGCAGGCCGTGTTGTTGATGCCATCAGTTTTTAGAGACAGGAAGAGTATTTTGACTACTGACACTCATACTCTGGATATTGCAGAAATTTTGGATCTGCTTCCTCACCGTTACCCGTTCTTGCTGGTCGACCGCGTCCTCGAGTTTGAAGAGCACAAATATCTGCGTGCGGTGAAGAACGTATCGGTGAATGAACCGTTTTTCCAGGGCCACTTCCCTGGCAAACCGATTTTCCCAGGCGTATTGATCCTGGAAGCCATGGCGCAGGCCACCGGCATCCTGGCGTTTAAAAGCGTCGGCAAACTGGAACCGGGCGAGCTGTATTACTTCGCCGGTATCGATGAAGCTCGCTTCAAGCGCCCTGTGGTGCCAGGCGATCAGATGGTCATGGAAGTCACCTTCGAGAAAACTCGCCGCGGTCTGACTCGCTTCAAAGGCGTGGCGACCGTTGACGGTAAAATTGTCTGCGAAGCAACCATGATGTGTGCCCGCAGCCGGGAGGCTTAATCCGTGATTGACCAAACCGCCTTTATCCATCCTAGCGCGATAGTCGAAGAAGGCGCCGTGATTGGCGCCGGCGTGCATATCGGCCCTTTCTGCTACGTCGGCTCCCAGGTGGAAATCGGCGCCGGCACGGTGCTGAAATCCCACGTGGTGGTAAACGGCATTACCAAGATTGGCCGCGATAACCAGATTTATCAGTTCGCCTCTATCGGCGAAGTGAATCAGGATCTGAAATACGCGGGCGAGCCGACGCGTGTGGAAGTGGGCGATCGCAATCGCATCCGCGAAAGCGTCACCATCCACCGCGGCACCGCGCAGGGCACCGGCCTGACCAAAGTGGGCAACGATAACCTGCTGATGGTCAACGTGCACGTCGCCCACGACTGCGTAGTTGGCAACGCTTGCGTGCTGGCCAACAACGCCACGCTGGCGGGGCATGTGGAAATCGACGATCACGCCATCATCGGCGGCATGACGGCGATCCATCAGTTCTGCATTATCGGCGCGCATGTGATGGTAGGCGGTTGTTCCGGTGTCGCTCAGGATGTGCCTCCTTTCGTCATCGCTCAGGGCAACCACGCTACGCCGTTCGGCGTCAACGCGGTCGGCCTCAAGCGCCGCGGTTTTGACAAGGATGAAATGCAGGCGATCCGCAACGCCTACAAAATCCTGTATCGCAGCGAAAAAACGCTGGATGAAGCGAAAGCGGAAATCGAAGCCCTGGCCAAAGAGCAGCCGGTGGTGCAGCAGTACCTCGATTTCTTCACCCGTTCTACCCGTGGCATCATTCGCTGAGTTATGTCGAATCGTCCATTGACTATCGGATTGGTCGCCGGAGAAACCTCCGGTGACATTCTCGGCGCCGGTTTGATCCGTGCGCTCAAGGCGCAGATCCCCGACGCGCGTTTCGTTGGCGTCGCCGGCCCGCTGATGCAGGCCGAAGGGTGCGAGGCCTGGTACGAAATGGAAGAGCTGGCGGTAATGGGCGTGGTGGAAGTGCTCGAGCGCTTGCCACGCCTGTTGAAGATCCGCAAGGATCTCACCTGCCGCTTCGGTGAGCTGCGGCCGGACGTGTTTGTCGGCATCGACGCGCCGGACTTCAACATCACGCTGGAAGGCCGCCTCAAGCAGCGCGGCATTCGCACCATCCACTATGTCAGCCCTTCCGTGTGGGCCTGGCGACAAAAGCGCGTTTTCAAAATAGGCAAAGCCACCGATTTGGTGCTGGCCTTTCTCCCTTTCGAAAAAGCGTTTTACGATCGTTTCAACGTCCCCTGCCGGTTTATCGGTCACACCATGGCGGACGCCATGCCGCTGCAGCCCGATCGGTTGGCGGCGCGCGCTCAGCTTGGCATCGCTCCGCAGGCGCGCTGTTTGGCCTTGTTGCCGGGCAGCCGCGGCGCCGAAGTCGAGATGCTGAGCGCCGACTTCCTCAAAACCGCGCAGTTGCTGCGCACGCGTTATCCCGAGCTGGAAGTGGTGGTGCCGCTGGTCAACGCCAAACGGCGTGAGCAGTTTGAGCGCATCAAGGCCGAAGTGGCGCCGGATCTGACCGTACACCTGCTGAATGGGCAGGGGCGTGAAGCGATGATCGCCAGCGACGCGGCGCTGCTGGCATCCGGCACGGCGGCGCTGGAATGCATGCTGGCCAAGTGCCCGATGGTCGTGGGCTATCGCATGAAGCCGTTCACTTTCTGGTTGGCGCAGAAGCTGGTGAAAACGCCTTATGTCTCGCTGCCGAATCTGCTGGCGGGGCGGGAGATCGTCACCGAACTGCTGCAGCATGACTGCGTCCCGGACAAACTGGCCGCCGCCGTGATGCCGCTGCTGGAAGAGAGCCCGGAAACCGACGCGCTGAAACAGACTTTCCTTACCTTGCACCAAAGCATCCGTTGCGGTGCGGACGAACAGGCCGCTCAGGCTGTGTTGGAGCTGGCGAAAGCATGATTGAACCCTTTATCTATCCCGCTGCCACGCTGATTGCCGGTGTGGACGAAGTGGGCCGCGGCCCGTTGGTCGGCGCGGTGGTCACCGCCGCCGTGATCCTCGATCCGGCGCGGCCGATCGTCGGGCTGGCGGACTCCAAAAAGCTCAGTGAAAAACGCCGGCTGGCGCTGTATGACGAAATCGTCGCCAAAGCGCTCTCCTGGAGCCTGGGGCGCGCCGAACCGGCGGAAATCGACCAGCTGAACATTTTGCACGCCACCATGTTGGCGATGCAGCGCGCGGTGGCCGGGTTGCATATCGCGCCGGACATGGTTTTAATCGACGGTAACCGTTGCCCGAGCTTGCCGATGCGTTCGCAGGCGGTGGTGAAGGGCGACAGCCGCGTGGCGGAAATCAGCGCGGCATCCATTCTGGCGAAGGTCACGCGCGATCGCGAAATGGCCGAGCTGGACAGCGAGTTCCCGGACTACGGTTTCGCGCAGCATAAAGGCTACCCGACCGCCTTCCACCTGGAGCGGCTGGCCGCGCTGGGCGCCACCGAGCATCATCGCCGCAGCTTCGCGCCGGTGAAAAGGGCGCTCGCGCTGTAGCCTGCGAGCCTGACCGGCTCGACGATAGCATTAACCCGGGCTCAGCACGCTGAGCCCCTTCAATCAGGTATCTGGAGATGGCCGAACCTCGTTTTATTCACCTGCGCGTCCACAGTGACTACTCCATGATTGATGGATTGGCCAAGACGGCGCCGCTGGTGAAAAGAGCCGCCGCGTTAGCCATGCCTGCTCTGGCAATCACCGATTTCACCAACCTGTGCGGGCTGGTGAAGTTCTACGGCAGCGCGCACGGCGCCGGGATCAAACCGATCATCGGCGCGGATTTCCATGTGCAAAGCGAAGTCTTGGGCGACGAACTCGCTCAACTGACGGTGCTGGCCAGCAACAACGAAGGCTACCAGAACTTAACGCTGCTGATTTCCCGCGCCTATCAGCGCGGCTACGGCGCCGCCGGCCCGATCATCGATCGCGACTGGCTGATTGAACATCGCGAAGGGCTGATCCTGCTCTCCGGCGCGCGTCAGGGCGACGTCGGCAAGTTCCTGCTGCGCGGCAACCAGGCGCAGGTGGATCAGTGTCTGGATTTCTACCAGCAATATTTCCCGGACTGCTACTACCTGGAGTTGATCCGCACCGGCCGCCCGGATGAAGAGAACTATCTGCATGCGGCGGTGGCGCTGGCCACCGAGCGCGGTTTGCCTGTGGTGGCCACCAACGACGTGCGTTTCCTGGTGGAAGATGACTTCGACGCCCATGAGATCCGCGTCGCCATCCACGACGGCTTTACGCTGGACGATCCCAAGCGGCCGCGCAACTACAGCCCGCAACAATACATGCGCAGCGAAGACGAGATGTGCGAGCTGTTCGCCGACATCCCGGAAGCGCTGCTGAACAGCGTCGAAATCGCCAAACGCTGTAACGTCACCATTCGCCTCGGCGAGTACTTCCTGCCGCAGTTCCCGACCGGCGATATGAGCACCGAGGACTTCCTGGTACTCAAATCGAAAGAGGGGCTGGAAGAGCGCCTCGAGTTCCTGTTCCCCGATCCTGAAGTGCGCGCGCAGCGCCGCCCGGAATACGACGAGCGTCTGGACGTCGAGCTGAAAGTGATCAACCAGATGGGGTTCCCCGGCTACTTCCTGATCGTGATGGAATTTATCCAGTGGTCGAAGGACAACAACGTGCCGGTGGGCCCAGGGCGTGGCTCCGGCGCCGGTTCGCTGGTGGCCTATGCGTTGAAAATCACCGACCTCGATCCGCTGGAATTCGACCTGCTGTTCGAACGCTTCCTGAACCCGGAACGTGTCTCGATGCCCGACTTCGACGTCGACTTCTGCATGGAGAAACGTGACCAGGTAATCGAGCACGTGGCGGAGATGTACGGCCGCGAAGCGGTATCGCAGATCATCACCTTCGGCACCATGGCGGCGAAAGCGGTTATCCGCGACGTAGGCCGCGTGTTGGGGCACCCGTACGGGTTCGTCGATCGCATCTCCAAACTGGTGCCGCCGGATCCGGGCATGACGCTGGAGAAAGCCTTCGCCGCCGAACCGCAGCTGCCGGAGATTTACGAGGCCGACGAAGAGGTCAAAGCGCTGATCGACATGGCGCGCAAGCTGGAAGGGGTGACGCGCAACGCCGGTAAACACGCCGGTGGCGTGGTGATCGCGCCGACCAAGATCACCGACTTCGCGCCGCTGTACTGCGATGCCGAAGGGAACCACCCGGTGACCCAGTTCGACAAGAACGACGTGGAATACGCCGGGCTGGTGAAGTTCGACTTCCTCGGTCTGCGCACCCTGACCATCATCGACTGGGCGCTGGAGATGATCAACGCCCGGCGCGCCAAGACCGGGCTGGAACCGATCGACATCGCCGCCATCCCGCTCGACGACAAGAAAAGCTTCGACATGCTGCAGCGTTCGGAAACCACGGCGGTGTTCCAGCTTGAATCGCGCGGCATGAAAGATTTGATCAAACGTCTGAAGCCCGACTGCTTCGAAGACATGATCGCACTGGTGGCGCTGTTCCGTCCGGGGCCGCTGCAGTCGGGCATGGTGGATAACTTCATCGACCGCAAACACGGCCGCGAAGAGATCTCCTACCCGGACATTCAGTGGCAGCATGAGTCGCTCAAGCCGGTGCTGGAGCCGACCTACGGCATCATCCTGTATCAGGAACAGGTGATGCAGATTGCCCAGGTGCTGGCCGGCTATACGCTGGGCGGCGCGGACATGCTGCGCCGTGCGATGGGTAAAAAGAACCCGGTCGAAATGGCCAAGCAGCGCGGCGGCTTTGAAGACGGCGCCAAAGCGCGCGGCATCGACGGCGAACTGTCGGTGAAAATCTTCGACCTGGTGGAGAAATTCGCCGGTTATGGCTTCAACAAATCGCACTCCGCCGCCTACGCGCTGGTGTCGTACCAGACGCTGTGGCTGAAGGCGCACTATCCGGCCGAGTTTATGGCGGCGGTGATGACCGCCGATATGGACAACACCGACAAAGTGGTGGGGCTGGTGGACGAATGCTGGCGCATGGGGCTGAAGATCCTGCCGCCGGACATCAACAGCGGCCTGTATCACTTCCACGTCAACGACGACGGCGAGATCGTTTACGGCATCGGCGCCATCAAGGGCGTGGGGGAAGGGCCGATCGAAGCCATTATCGAAGCGCGCAACAGCGGCGAGCAAGGTTATTTCAAAGACCTGTTCGATCTCTGCGCGCGCTCCGACATCAAGAAACTGAACCGCCGCATTCTGGAAAAACTGATCATGTCCGGGGCGTTCGATCGCCTTGGGCCACATCGCGCCGCGCTGATGAATTCGCTCGGCGACGCGTTGAAAGCGGCGGATCAGCATGCGAAAGCCGAAGCTATCGGCCAGGTGGACATGTTTGGCGTGCTGGCGGAAGCGCCGGAGCAGGTGGAGCAATCCTACGCCAACATCGCGCCCTGGCCGGAGCAGGTGGTGTTGGACGGTGAACGGGAAACGCTGGGGCTGTACCTGACCGGCCACCCGATCACCCAATACCTCAAGGAGATCGAACGTTACGCCGGTGGCCAGCGTTTGAAAGACATGCACCCGACGGATCGGGGCAAAATGACTACCGCCGTCGGGTTGGTGGTCGCCGCGCGGGTGATGGTGACCAAGCGCGGCAACCGCATCGGCATCTGTACGCTGGATGACCGTTCGGGCCGTCTGGAAGTGATGCTATTCACCGAAGCGTTAGAAAAATACCAGCATTTGTTGGAAAAAGACCGTATCCTTATCGCCAGTGGACAGGTCAGCTTTGATGACTTTAGCGGCGGGCTTAAAATGATGGCCCGCGAGGTAATGGACATCAGTGAAGCCCGGGAAAAATACGCTCGCGGGCTTGCTATCTCGCTGACTGACAGGCAAATTGATGACCAGCTTTTGAACCGTCTCCGTCAGTCGTTGGAACCCCATCGCTCGGGGACGATTCCAGTGCATCTCTACTATCAACGGGAAGATGCGCGAGCCAAGCTGCGTTTTGGCGCAACCTGGCGCGTGACGCCCACCGACCGCTTGTTGATAGACTTGCGGACGTTGGTAGGCAATGAGCAGGTGGACTTGGAATTTGACTAAAATAGGAATGCTATGAGTCTGAATTTTCTTGATTTTGAACAGCCGATTGCAGAGCTGGAAGCGAAAATTGACTCGCTGACTGCAGTCAGCCGTCAAGACGAAAAATTAGATATTAATCTGGACGAAGAGGTTCAGCGCCTGCGTGAAAAGAGCGTTGAGCTGACGCGCAAGATTTTTGCCGATCTTGGGGCCTGGCAGATTGCCCAATTGGCACGCCACCCGCGCCGTCCTTATACCCTGGATTATATCAAACACATCTTTACCGACTTCGAAGAGTTGGCGGGCGATCGCGCTTACGCCGACGACAAAGCGATCGTCGGGGGGATTGCGCGCCTGGATGGCCGCCCGGTGATGATCATCGGGCACCAGAAAGGCCGTGAGACCAAAGAGAAGATCCGCCGTAACTTCGGCATGCCGGCGCCGGAAGGCTACCGCAAGGCGCTGCGCCTGATGGAAATGGCCGCCCGCTTCAAAATGCCGATCATCACCTTTATCGATACCCCGGGCGCTTATCCGGGCGTGGGCGCGGAAGAACGCGGCCAGTCGGAAGCCATCGCGCGCAACCTGCGTGAGATGTCGCGCCTGAACGTACCGGTCATCTGCACCGTCATCGGTGAAGGCGGCTCAGGCGGCGCGCTGGCGATCGGCGTGGGCGACAAGGTGAACATGCTGCAGTACAGCACCTACTCGGTGATTTCGCCGGAAGGCTGCGCCTCCATCCTGTGGAAGAGCGCCGACAAGGCGCCGCTGGCCGCGGAAGCGATGGGCATCACCGCGCCGCGTCTGAAAGAGCTGAAGCTGATCGACTCGGTGATCCCGGAGCCGCTGGGTTCCGCGCACCGCGACGTGCCGGCGATGGCCGCCGCGCTGAAAGCGCAGCTGCTGGCCGATCTGAAAGATCTGGATGGCCTGAACGACGAAGAGTTGCTCAACCGCCGTTACCAGCGTCTGATGAACTACGGCTACTGCTGAGTTGCGATCTTCACGGTAATAAACCGCCTTCGGGCGGTTTTTTTTGGCTACACACCGCCGGATTTTCGTGGTGTTATAGAGACTTGGCCGTTAACTGACAGGAGCTGCCGATGAATATCATCGCCATCATGGGCCCGACGGGCGTCTACTACAAAGATGAGCCGATCCGCGAGCTCCACGCGGCGCTGGGCGCGATGGGATTCCAGCTGGTATACCCCAAAAACAGCGGTGACCTGCTGAAGCTGATCGAAGCCAATGCCCGCATCTGCGGCGTGATCTTCGACTGGGACGATTACAGCCTGGAGCTGTGCAGCGAGATCAACGAGCTGAACGAATACCTGCCGCTGTACGCCTTTATCAATACTCACTCCACCTTCGACGTCAGCCTGCATGAAATGCGCATGGTGCTCTATTTCTTCGAGTATGGTCTGAATGCGGCGGACGATATCGCGCAGCGCATCCAGCAATACACGGCGGAATACATCGACACCATTACGCCGCCGCTGACCAAGGCGCTGTTCAACTACGTGCGCGAAGGAAAGTACACCTTTTGTACGCCGGGCCACATGGCCGGCACCGCGTTCCAGAAAAGCCCGGTGGGCTGCCTGTTCTATGACTTCTTCGGCGCCAATACCCTGAAGGCCGACATCTCGATTTCGGTCACCGAGCTCGGGTCGCTGCTGGATCACACCGGCCCGCATCTGGAGGCCGAAGAGTACATCGCGCGCACCTTCAATGCCGAGCAGAGCTATCTGGTCACCAACGGCACCTCCACCGCCAACAAAATTGTCGGCATGTATTCAGCGCCGGCGGGCAGCACGGTGCTGATCGACCGCAACTGCCACAAATCGCTGTGCCACCTGCTGATGATGAGCGATATCGTGCCGATCTATCTGCGCCCGCTGCGCAACGCCTACGGCATCCTCGGCGGCATTCCGCAGCGCGAGTTTACCCGCGCCAGCATCGCCGCCCGGGTGCAGGAGACCCCGAACGCCACCTGGCCGGTGCATGCGGTGATCACCAATTCCACCTATGACGGCCTGCTGTACAACACCGACTACATCAAGCAGACGCTGGAGGTGCCGTCGATCCACTTCGACTCCGCCTGGGTGCCTTACACCAACTTCCATCCGATTTACGACGGCAAGAGCGGCATGAGCGGCGATCGGGTGCCCGGCAAGGTTTTCTACGAAACCCAATCCACCCACAAGCTGCTGGCGGCCTTCTCGCAGGCCTCGATGATTCATATCAAGGGCGACTACGACGAGAGCACCTTCAACGAAGCCTACATGATGCACACCACCACTTCGCCGCACTACGGCATCGTGGCGTCGATGGAGACCGCCGCCGCCATGCTGCGCGGCAATCCGGGGCGCCGCTTGATCAACCGTTCGGTGGAGCGCGCGCTGCATTTTCGCCGTGAAGTGCAGCGGCTGCGCGAGGAAAGCGACAGCTGGTTCTTCGATATCTGGCAGCCGGAAGAGATCGATGAAGCGCAGTGCTGGCCGCTGGATCCGGACGATAACTGGCACGGTTTCGGCCAGACCGATCGCGATCATATGTATCTCGATCCGATCAAGGTGACGATCCTGACGCCGGGCATGAATGAACTGGGGGCGCTGGAGGAAGAGGGGATCCCGGCGGCGCTGGTGGCGAAGTACCTCGACGAGCGCGGCATCGTGGTGGAGAAGACCGGGCCGTACAACCTGCTGTTCCTGTTCAGCATCGGCATCGATAAAACCAAGGCGATGAGCCTGCTGCGCGGCCTGACCGACTTCAAGCGCGCCTACGATCTCAACCTGCGGGTGAAGAACATGCTGCCGGATCTGTACGCCGAGGATCCGGATTTCTATCGCCATATGCGCATTCAGGATCTGGCCGCCGGTATTCATCGCCTGATCTGCCAACACGATCTGCCGCGCCTGATGCAGCGGGCGTTTGACGTGCTGCCGGAAATGAAGCTGACGCCGCACCAGATGTTCCAGGAGCAGGTGCGCGGCAATGTGGAAACCTGCGAGCTGGATCAGTTGGTGGGCAAAGTGGCGGCCAATATGATACTGCCTTATCCGCCGGGCGTGCCGCTGGTGATGCCGGGGGAAATGATCACCGAAGAGAGCCGGGCGGTGCTCGATTTCCTGCTGATGCTGTGCTCGATCGGCGAACGCTATCCCGGTTTTGAAACCGATATCCACGGCGCCAAGCTGACGGAAGACGGACGCTATCTGGTGAAGGTGCTGAAAGCCCCGCAGCCGTAAGGCCATAATGCGCCCGGCGGTTTGGAAAGATGCGCCGGGCTTCCTCATTGACGGCCTCATCGCCGCCGGATACCGTGCACCATCAGAATGAACAGGAGAGGGTTTCTATGCTGGCATTACGTCAGGTGCATCACATCGCGATCATTGGCGCGGACTACGCCGCCAGTAAGCATTTCTATTGCGACATTCTCGGCTTTACCCTGCTGAGTGAAGTTTACCGCGAGGAGCGTGACTCCTGGAAAGCGGATCTGGCGCTCAACGGGCAATACACCCTCGAGCTGTTTTCTTTCCCTTCGCCGCCGGCCCGCGTCAGCCGCCCGGAGGCTTGCGGCCTGCGCCATCTGGCGTTCAGCGTTGACGATATCGAGCAGGCTATCGCCCATCTGCAGGCGGCCGGCGTCGCCTGCGAACCGGTACGCGTCGATCCTTATACTCAATCTCGTTTTACCTTTTTCAGCGATCCCGATGGTTTACCGTTAGAATTATACGAGAGTTAACGGCTTAATCGCCTCCCGGCGGCCACAGCCGGGGGCGATTATGCTATGATCGCGCCCTTGCCCCACATGCCTACAGAGTTATTTCCGCCATGCAAGAGCCTGCTTTTCGCGTCGGGGAGTGGCTGGTTACCCCTGCCGACAACACCATCAGCCGTAACGGCCGCCAGAAAACGCTGGAACCGCGCCTGATCGACATGCTGTGCTATTTCGCCCGGCACCCCGATGTGGTGTTGAGCCGCGACGAGCTGATCGATAGCGTTTGGAAGCGCAATATCGTCACTAATCACGTGGTGACCCAATGCATTTCAGAACTGCGCAAATACCTGAAAGACGGCGACAGCGACAGTCCGGAATACATTATCACCGTGCCTAAGCGCGGGTATAAGTTGGCGGCTTCGGTGATCTGGTGTGAAGACGGGGAGTCGCAGCCCGCCCCTGCGCCGGCGCCGCAGATTGCGGTGATCATGCATGAGCCGGAAGACGGCAGCGATGATGAAGACGATACGCCGTACGTGCCGCCGAGCCGGACCCGAACGCCGGTTGCCGCGCCCGGCGAAAAGCAGCCGCGCTTCTATCGCCGCTCGACGTTCTGGGTGTGGCTGGCGTTTCTGGCGGCGCTCAGCGTCTGCGTGGCGTTTGTCGGCATCGCCACGCTGTCGCAGCGCGTGCCGGTATCGACCATGCCGGTGCTGCTCAATCCGCGCGATATCGATATCCGCATCCAGGGCGGCGAGAGCTGCAGCAACTGGATGCCGCAGCTCTCCTATGTGGTGGGCGTCAGCGAGCTGATCACCGATTCGCTCAACACCTACTCGACCTTCCTGGTGCACGACCAAACCAATTACAACTATTCCGGCCCCAGCAACTCGGGCAAGTCGCTGTATATCGAGTTCGTCAATCAGCGCCACTACCGCGCCCAGCAGTGTTTTCTGTCCGTGCGGCTGGTGGATAACGCCGACAGCTCAATCATGTTGGACAAGCGTTACTTCATTACCGCCGATAACCAGCTGAAGATCCAAAGCGACTTCCTCTCCAGCCTGTCCGCCGCGCTGAAACAGCCCTGGCCGCCGCAGCTGGAACAGCGTCTGGCGCAGCTGCTGCCGGACAACGGGCCGCTGCTGCAGCGCTTCTACCAGGCGCATCAATTGTTGATCCATGGCGACGCCGATTCGTTGACTCGCGCCAGCGCGCAGTTGAGCGAGCTGATTAAAAGCGCGCCGAATTTCCACTACCTGCTGGCGGAAAAAGCGCTGGTGGATGTGCTGCGCAACTCTTATCAACCGTTCGACAGCCAGGGGCTGGCGCAATTGCGCGCCGATATCAGCCATCTGGCGACGATCCCCGAATTGAAAAATACGCCGATCGTGCAGCAAGTTCTGGCGGTTGATGCGCTGGCGCAGGGACGTATTGACGATGCGCACCGGGCGATCGAGCTGGGGATTGAGTTGCAAATGTCGTGGCTGAATTATGTGCTGCTGGGCAAAGTGTATGAAATGCAGGGGCAGAATCATTTGGCGGCGGATTCTTATATTACCGCGTTCAACCTGCGCCCCGGTGAAGATACCTTGCATTGGATCACCAATGGCGTATTCCAGACGTCATTGACCAACGTGGTGCCTTATTTAAATAACTATCAGCGCCAATAATTCACCAGAACCACGCCGCCATTATTCTCAGGGAATTCCGGCGGCGTTATTTATTGGTGAAGACATGTTGCGCCATTGTGTTATTTTGCTGCGCAATATCGTTCCTTTTCTGCCGTTTGTTATTCGTGATTAACCTGGTTATTATCCTGTTTTTTAACGATGTTTATCTTTTCTTTAGCTTACCTTTTTATCTTGATGTGTTAATCAAAAACCTCAGATTATCATTTGTATGATCATGAGCGTAATCTCACTTTATCTTTAGGACTTTATTTCTGCCGATGGTTAGCATCCTGACTATCAAGCCGGCTCATTAAAATCTTTTATTTATGGGTGTGGCTTATAAGAAACGTAAATCAGGAGAAACTGACCATGGCTTCACCCAAGAAAATAGGGCTTATTGCCTGCACCGGCGTAGTCGCCGGTAATATGATGGGGAGCGGGATTGCCTTATTGCCCGCCAACCTGGCGAGTCTCGGATCCATCGCCATTTGGGGATGGGTGATCTCGATTATCGGGGCGATGTCGCTGGCCTACGTGTACGCCCGCCTCGCGACCAAAAACCCGCAGCAGGGCGGCCCTATCGCCTACGCCGGTGAAATTTCCCCGGCGTTCGGCTTCCAGACCGGCGTGCTTTATTACCATGCCAACTGGATCGGCAACCTGGCCATCGGCATTACCGCCGTTTCTTATCTCTCCACCTTCTTCCCGGCGTTGAACAACCCGGTGCCTGCCGGCATCGCCTGTATCGCCATCGTGTGGATCTTCACCTTCGTCAACATGCTGGGCGGGACCTGGGTCAGCCGCTTGACCACCCTGGGCCTGGTGCTGGTGCTGATCCCGGTGATCGTAACCGCCACCCTCGGCTGGCACTGGTTTGACGCCGCCACCTACCAGACTAACTGGAATACCTCCGGCACCACCGACAGCCATGCGGTCATCAAAAGTATTCTGCTGTGCCTGTGGGCGTTCATCGGCGTGGAATCCGCGGCGGTCAGCACCGGCATGGTGAAAAACCCGAAACGCACCGTGCCGCTGGCGACCATGCTCGGCACCGGCCTGGCGGGCATCATCTACATCGCCGCCACCCAAGTGATCAGCGGCATGTTCCCGGCGTCTGAAATGGCCGCCAGCGGCGCGCCGTTCGCCATCAGCGCCTCGGCGATTATGGGCAACTGGGCGGCACCGATGGTTTCCGCGTTCACCGCCTTTGCCTGCCTGACCTCGCTCGGGTCATGGATGATGCTGGTCGGCCAGGCCGGGGTGCGCGCCGCCAACGACGGCAACTTCCCGAAAGTGTACGGCGAGCTGGATAAAAACGGCATTCCGAAAAAAGGCCTGCTGCTCGCGAGCTGCAAAATGACCGCGCTGATGGTGCTGATCACCCTGATGAGCTCCGCCGGCGGCAAGGCTTCCGATCTGTTCGGCGAGCTGACCGGCATCGCGGTGCTGCTGACCATGCTGCCTTACTTCTACTCCTGCGTAGACCTGATTCGCTTCGAAGGGGTCAACGTGCGCAACCTGCTGAGCCTGATCGCTTCGGTGTGCGGCTGCGGCTTCTGCTTCATCGCGCTGATGGGCGCCAACTCTTTCGAACTGTCCGGCACCTTTATCATCAGCCTGATTATCCTGATGTTCTACGCCCGGAAAATGAATACCCGCCAGGCTGCCAATGCAGCGGCGGTCGATGAAAACACCACGGCCAAAGCGCACTGATTCGCGTCCGCTGACCGACTGAATTTACCCAGCCCCTTTCTTTCCGACCTGTCAGCCGCGACGGGAAGGGGCTTGCTTTGCCAGGAGAAATGCATATGAACGTTATCGCCATCATGAATCACATGGGTGTCTACTTCAAAGAAGAGCCTATCCGTGAACTGCATCAGGCGCTGGAAAGTCTGGATTTCCGCATCGTTTACCCTAACGATCGCGAAGACCTGCTGAAACTGATCGAGAACAACGCCCGTCTGTGCGGGGTGATCTTCGACTGGGACAAATACAATCTGGAGCTGTGCGAAGAGATCAGCCAGCTGAACGAATACATGCCGCTGTACGCATTCGCCAACACCTATTCCACGTTGGACGTCAGCCTGAACGATCTGCGCATGCAGGTGCGCTTCTTCGAGTATGCGCTCGGCGCGGCAACCGACATCGCCGCCAAGATCAAACAGAACACCGACGAGTATATCGACACCATCCTGCCGCCGTTGACCAAGGCGCTGTTCAAATACGTGCGCGAAGGCAAATACACCTTCTGTACGCCGGGCCACATGGGCGGCACCGCGTTCCAGAAAAGCCCTGTGGGCAGCCTGTTCTACGATTTCTTCGGCCCGAACACCATGAAGTCGGATATCTCGATTTCGGTGTCCGAGCTTGGGTCGCTGCTGGATCACTCCGGCCCGCACAAAGAGGCGGAAGAGTACATTTCCCGCGTGTTCAACGCCGAGCGCAGCTACATGGTGACCAACGGCACCTCCACCGCCAACAAGATCGTCGGCATGTATTCGGCGCCGGCGGGCAGCACGGTGCTGATTGACCGTAACTGCCACAAGTCGCTGACTCACCTGATGATGATGAGCGACATCACGCCGATCTACTTCCGCCCGACCCGCAATGCCTACGGCATCCTCGGCGGCATTCCGCAGAGCGAGTTCCAGCGCGCCACCATCGCCAAACGCGTGAAGGAGACCCCGAACGCCACCTGGCCGGTGCATGCGGTGATCACCAACTCCACCTATGACGGCCTGCTGTACAACACCGACTTTATCAAGAACACTCTGGACGTGAAGTCGATCCATTTCGACTCCGCCTGGGTGCCTTACACCAACTTCCATCCGATCTATAAAGGCAAGTGCGGCATGAGCGGCGGCCGCGTGGAGGGCAAGGTGATCTATGAAACCCAGTCCACCCACAAACTGCTGGCGGCCTTCTCGCAGGCTTCGATGATTCATGTGAAGGGCGATATCAACGAAGAAACCTTCAACGAAGCCTACATGATGCACACCACCACTTCGCCGCACTACGGCATCGTGGCGTCGACCGAAACCGCCGCGGCGATGATGAAAGGCAACGCCGGCAAGCGCCTGATCAACGGCTCTATCGAGCGCGCGATCAAGTTCCGCAAAGAGATCAAACGCCTGAAAGTCGAGTCCGACGGCTGGTTCTTCGACGTCTGGCAGCCGGAGCATATCGATGAGCCGGAATGCTGGCCGCTGCGCTCCGACAGCGCCTGGCACGGTTTCAAGAACATCGACAACGAACACATGTATCTGGACCCGATCAAGGTCACTATCCTGACCCCGGGGATGAGCAAGGAAGGCGAGATGCAGCCGTTCGGCATCCCGGCCAGCATCGTGGCGAAATACCTCGACGAACGCGGCATCATCGTCGAGAAAACCGGGCCTTACAACCTGCTGTTCCTGTTCAGCATCGGCATCGATAAAACCAAGGCGCTCAGCCTGCTGCGCGCGATGACTGACTTCAAACGCTCGTTCGACCTGAACCTGCGGGTGAAAAACATGCTGCCTTCGCTGTATCAGGAAGCGCCTGATTTCTATGAAAACATGCGCATTCAGGATCTGGCGCAGAACATTCACCGCCTGGTGGAGCAACACAACTTGCCAGACCTGATGTACCGCGCGTTCGAAGTGCTGCCAACCATGGTGATGAATCCGTACCAGGCGTTCCAGAAAGAGCTGCATGGCGAAGTGGAAGAGGTCTATCTGGAAGAGATGGTCGGTAAGGTCAACGCCAACATGATCCTCCCATACCCGCCGGGCGTGCCGCTGGTGATGCCGGGCGAGATGCTGACCGAAGAGAGCCGGCCGGTGCTGGAATTCCTGCAGATGCTGTGCGAAATCGGCGCGCATTATCCGGGCTTTGAAACCGACATTCACGGCGCCTATCGTCAGGCGGACGGACGTTATCGGGTGAAAGTGCTGAAGGCGAAATAACCGCAGCCAATAAGAGGGGAGGCGCTCGCGCTTCCCCTTTGTCGTTCACCGACTGATGGGAGACCACCATGAAAACACCCTCACAGCCGCGCGCAATCTACTATGTCGTAGCGATACAAATTTGGGAATATTTCAGCTTTTACGGCATGCGTGCGTTATTGATCCTCTATCTGACCCACCAACTCGGCTATACCGACAGCCACGCCATCGATCTCTACAGCGCTTACGCTTCGTTAGTTTACGTCACTCCTATTCTTGGCGGCTGGCTCGCCGACCGCCTGCTGGGCAACCGCGTCGCGGTGATCGCCGGCACGGCGCTGATGACCCTGGGACATATCGTGCTCGGCCTGAGCGCGGTCTCCACCCAGTCGCTTTATCTGGCGCTGGCGATCATCATCTGCGGCTACGGCCTGTTCAAATCCAATATCAGCTGCCTGCTGGGCGAACTGTATCCGGCGCAGGACTCGCGCCGCGAAGGGGGCTTCTCGCTGCTGTACGCCGCCGGCAACGTTGGATCTATTCTGGCGCCGATCGCCTGCGGGTTGGCGGCCGAGCGCTATGGCTGGCACGTCGGCTTTGCGTTGGCCGGGATCGGCATGTTCGCCGGCCTGGTGATTTTTCTGCTGGGCGGACGCCATTTCCGCCACACGCGCGGCGTGAATGCACCGCTGATGCGCGCCAAAAGCCTGGGTTTGCCGCACTGGGGTTGGCTTCTGGCGGCGCTGCTGGCGTCGCCGCTGTTCTTCACGCTGCTGTTTGAACGCGGCTGGGCCGGCTATTTGCTCGGGCTGGTGTGCGTGGCGGCGGTGGTGCTGGTGGCGCGCATTATGCTGCGTGCGGATGCCGGCCAGCGCCGGGGGCTGTGGCAGATCGTTGTGCTGATGCTGCTGGGCACGCTGTTCTGGGCTTTCGCCCAGCAGGGCGGCAGCTCCATCAGCCTGTTTATCGATCACTTCGTCGATCGGCGCTGGTTCGGCTGGACGGTGCCGACCGCCTTGTTCCAGTCGGTTAACGCCTGTGCGGTGATGCTGGGCGGCGTGGCGCTGGCGTGGCTGGCGAGCGGCGATGGCGATCGCACGCTGCGCATCTGGTGCAAGTTCGCCTTCGGTCTGCTGTTGATCGGCGTCGGCTTTACGCTGATGGCGCTCAATACCCGGCTGCACGGGCCGGGATCGATGGGGCTGATGATCGCCGGTCTGGCGGTGATGGGCTTCGCCGAACTGTTTATCGATCCGGTGGCGATGGCGCAGATCACCCGGCTGAATATCCCTGGTGCCACCGGCGTGTTGACCGGCATCTATATGCTGGCCACCGGTTCGATCGCCAACTATCTGGCGGGCATTATCGCCAATCAGACCGCCGAGGATCACATCGAAGGGGCGGCGATGCAGGCGTATGGCCGCATTTTCGCCCAGATCGGCTGGGGGGCGGCCGGATGTGCGCTGGCGGTGATCGCGGTGCTGGGCGGCTGGTGGCTGCTGACGCGACGCCAGGCCCGGACGGTTAATGCTTGATTGATGGCGGTAGGCGGGGTTAACGTGCAGCTATGTAGAAGTGACAAAGCCTACCGATGGATACTGATCAATTAACGACGCAGGTGGCGGAACAGCTGGGCGCGCAGCAGCGGCTGCTGGTGGCGTTTAGCGGCGGCCTGGATTCCAGCGTGCTGCTGCATCTGCTGGCGGCGTTGCGCCGCCAACGTCCGGCGCTGCAGCTACGTGCGCTGCACGTGCACCATGGCCTGAGCGCCTTTGCCGACCGTTGGGTTGAGCATTGCCGCAGCCGGTGCGCCGAGTGGCGGATCCCGCTGACGGTGACGCACGTGCAGGTGGATGCCCGCCAGGGCGGCATCGAAGCGGCGGCGCGGGCGGCGCGCTATGCCGCTTTCAGCACAGCATTGGCGGAGGGCGAAGCGCTGCTCACCGCCCAACACCTTGACGATCAAAGCGAAACCTTCCTGTTGGCGCTCAAGCGCGGCAGCGGGCCGGCGGGGTTGTCGGCGATGGCGGCGCGCGCCACGCTGGGCGAGCACCTGCTGTTGCGGCCGCTGCTGGGCTGCTCGCGTCAAACGCTGGAAAATTACGCGCAACGCCACGGCTTGGCCTGGATAGACGACGACAGCAATCAGGACACGCGCTTCGATCGCAATTTCCTGCGGTTGCAGGTGTTGCCGCAGCTCAATCAACGTTGGCCGCACTTCGCCTCGGCGGTGGCGCGCAGCGCCAGCCTGTGCGCCGAACAGGAACAATTGTTGGACGAGCTGCTGGCGGAACCGCTGCAAAGCCTGTTGGCGGCGGATCGCTCATTGGCGATCGACGGTTTGACGGCCTGTTCGCCGGTGCGGCGCTTCGCTTTGTTGCGGCGTTGGATCGCATTGTTCAACGTTACCATGCCGGCGCGTGAGCAGTTGCAGCGTCTGTGGGAGGAGGTGGCGCTCAGCCGGGAAGATGCCGAACCGCAGCTGCAGCTCGGCGCCTATCAGATCCGCCGTTTCCGAGGCCGATTGCACTTGTTGCCGCCGCTGGCGGCGCTGCGCGATGTGCATCTGCCCTGGCAGCCTGACGAGACGCTGACGTTGCCGGACGGGCTGGGGCAGTTGGTTGCCGGTGAGGGCGATCTGGCGCTGCGCGCGCCGCTGCCATCGCAGCAGATTAGCATTCGTTTCGGCGGTGTACAGGGCGCGGTGCGCATCGTGGGGCGCGCCCATTCGCGGCCGATAAAAAAACTGTGGCAGGAGCTGGGTATTCCTCCCTGGCAGCGTGAACGCATCCCGTTGATTTATTATGATGAGCAGCTGATCGCCGCGCTGGGCGTATTCGTCTGTGAGGCGGGGCAGGTGCCGGAAGGCGAACGCCCGTGGCGGCTGCGCTGGGAAAAAAATCATAATCGTGAGGAGCAATGATGAAGTTTGTGGAAATCGCGCTGTTGGCCGCCGGCCTGTTCAGCCTGCCGGCGTTGGCGGCGGGGGATGCGGCCGCCGGTCAGGCCAAAGCCGCCGCGTGCGCGGCCTGTCACGGCGCGCAGGGCAAGGTGACGGTGCCGATGTACCCGAATCTGGCCGGGCAGAACGCCATGTACCTGCAGCACGCGTTGCAGGCGTACAAGAAAGGGGAACGCAACGGCGGCCAGGCCGAGGTGATGAAAGCCTATGTGTCGGGATTGTCGGATGACGATATCGCCGATCTGGCGGCTTATTACGCCAGCCTGAAGCCCTAAATGACGAGGGCAGCCGTTGGGCTGCCCTGTTGGGATGGGGTTACCGCTGCTCAGTCCGACAGACTGACGACCACGGTACCGATTTCCGGATGACTGAAACTGCTGATATGGTCCAGACGCAGGTCGCGCTGCTGGCCGTTCTGTTCGATGGTCAGATACTCAACGCGTTTCTTTTGCAGCAGGTCGATCGCCTTGGCCTCGATCACTTCTCCGTCGCGTAACTCCAGCTTCAGAATAAGTTTATGCTGACAGGCGAGTTCCAGGTTGTCGTAGTCATCGCAATTGATGGGTTGGTACTCATCATTCATCAACATAGTCGCTCACCAATAAGTTAGCGGCGGCAAAGGCCGCCTGTTCCCTAACGGAGGACGGTAGCGCGTGGTTCGCTGCGACATCGTCCAATGCCTTCAACGCACAAGCCAGCGCATCAGGCACGTAGCCAAGATCTCCACTGCCAATCTCGGCGTAAGTACGGCGTACTAACTCACAGTATTGTTGCACAGTTTCCTCCCTTAAGAACCTCTGCATCATCAAGACTACTATCGCGATGAGGCGCAGGCTCTCGGAGTTTTATCCTATCCTAGACGACTATAGCACAGCTGTTATGGAGTTATCAGCACCCCGGCACGCCTTTCGCACTGCCGCAGCCTGGCCGCGCTGGCGGGGTTTGGCCCTGATCAAGTACACTGTCGCCGGATAATAACGAGGTCACCCATGGCGCTGAAAGCAACCATTTATAAAGCCGCGGTCAATATTGCTGATATGGATCGTCACTTCTACCACGACGCCACGCTGACGCTGGCGCAACACCCGTCCGAAAATGAGCAGCGCATGATGCTGCGACTGTTGGCCTGGATCTGCCACGCCGACGAGCGGCTGGTGTTCACCAAAGGGTTGAGCGCCGACGACGAGCCGGAGATCTGGCAGCGCAACGACCACAACGGGCTGGAAATGTGGATCGAGATGGGATTGCCCGACGAGAAACGCATCCGCAAGGCCTGCAACCAGTCGCCGCGCGTGGTCTTGTACGCTTACGGCGAGCGCGCCGCGCACGTTTGGTGGCAGGCGATGCAGGGAAAAGTGGCCGGCTACAAGAACCTGAGCGTGCGCTTCCTCGATGACGAACAGCTGGCGCGCCTGACGGCGCTGGCCAGCCGCACCATGACGCTGCAGGCAACGCTGCAGGAGGGAACTATTTGGCTGTCTGATGCTCAGAATAGTCTGGAAATCCAGTTTGCCGAGTGGCAGCAGGCACAGGTGTGACCGGTGCTGGAACTGTCAAGAAACGTAGCCATACCGGATAATGAGCTGGAATTGACGGCGATCCGCGCGCAGGGCGCGGGTGGCCAGCACGTGAACAAAACCTCAACGGCGATCCATTTGCGCTTTGACATCCGGGCATCCAGCCTGCCAGAGTATTATAAGGAAAGGCTGCTGGCGCTGAATCATCATCTCATTACCGCTGATGGCGTAGTGATTATCAAGGCGCAAGAGTATCGCAGTCAGGAATTGAATCGCGAAGCGGCGTTGGCCAGATTGGTCGCGCTGATTCAGCAGGCGATGGTGGTGGAAAAAATGCGCAAGGCGACCAAGCCGACCAAAGGGGCAAAATTGCGCCGTTTGGAAGGCAAGGCGCGTAAGGGCGCCACCAAGGCGCTGCGTGGCAAGGTTCGCACTTAGGAATACATGAACACAGTAGGAGAATAACTGTGAAGAAAATTACGGTAGCCCTGTTCTTGGCGGCAGGCGCACTCTCGTTGTTGGGATGCAACAATCATTATCAACCGAAGGAACAACCGCTGCAGGCGATGCCGCAGAGTTATCAAGGGCTGTTGCCTTGCGCCGATTGCGGCGGGCTGGATACGGCGCTGTTCCTGGATGAGGACGGCACCTTTGTGCTGCAGGAAACTTATCGCGGCACCAAAGACGGCGATCAGACCTTCGCCGACTACGGCAAATGGGCGCGCACCGCGGATAAGCTGGTGCTGACTGACAGCACCGGGGAAAAACGCTACTTCCGCCCGGTGGGCAAGAGTCTTGAGATGCTGGATCGCAGCGGCGCGCCGATCGCCTCCAAGCTGAATTATCGTCTGGAGCCGGTCGAGAAGCCATTGCCTAAAACGCCGATGGTGATGAAAGGCAGCTACACCTATATGGCCGACGCGGCGGTGTTCAAAGATTGCGCCACCGGCATCACGTTCCCGGTGGATAACAACATCGCGCTGGAGCAAGGTTACGCCAAAGCCAATAAGAATGCCGGTGAGCCGGTGTTTCTGACTTTCAACGCGCACTTCAGCGTGCAGCCGTCGATGGAAGAGGGGCAGATAGAGAAGGCGGTGGTGCCGGACGGTAAAATCGCGTTCGACCGCAGTAAAAGCTGCAGCAACAACTAACTTCCTCTGTCCCCATGGACATAAAAAAACCCGCCTAGGCGGGTTTTTTATTCGCTGACGCTCGGTGTTTAGCGTTTGATCTGGCCCAGCAGGAAATCAACGATTTCACCGGTTTTGATCATTTGCTTCTCGCCGACGCGGCGGTTTTTGTACTCGATCTCTTCGTTGTCGAGGTTACGGTCGCCGATAACGATAGAGTGCGGCACGCCGATCAGCTCCATATCCGCGAACATCACGCCCGGGCGCTCTTTGCGGTCATCGAGGATCACGTCGATGCCGTGGGAGCGCAGGGTGTTGTACAGCTCTTCGGCCAGCGCCTGCACGCGGAACGACTTGTGCATGTTCATCGGCAGAATAGCGACCTGGAACGGCGCGATGGCGTCCGGCCAGATAATGCCGCGTTCGTCGTGGTTCTGCTCGATGGCGGCGGCCACGACGCGCGTCACCCCGATGCCGTAGCAACCCATGGTCAGCACCTGGTTGCGGCCGTCTTCACCCTGTACGGTCGCTTTCATCGCTTCCGAATACTTGGTGCCGAGCTGGAAGATATGGCCCACTTCGATGCCGCGTTTGATCAGAAGCGTGCCCTGACCGTCCGGGCTGGCGTCGCCTTCCACCACGTTACGGATGTCGGCCACCTGCGGCAGCGGCAGATCGCGCTCCCAGTTGATGCCGAAGTAGTGTTTGCCGTCGACGTTGGCGCCGGCGCCAAAGTCGCTCATCGCCGCTACGCTGCGGTCGGCAACCACCGGCATCTGCAGCTTGACCGGGCCGAGGGAACCCGGGCCGGCGCCGACGATGGCGCGGATCTCTTCTTCAGTGGCGAAGGTCAGCGGCGCGGCAACCTGCGCCAGCTTCTCGGCCTTGATTTCGTTCAGCTCGTGATCGCCGCGCACCAGCAGGGCGACCAGTTTATGGCCGCTCTCTTCGGTGGCGCGCACCATCAGCGTCTTCACGGTTTTTTCCACCGGCAGCTGGAATTGCTCGACCAGCTCGGCGATGGTTTTGGCGTTTGGCGTATCCACCAGGCGCAGCTCTTCGCTGGCCGCCGCGCGCGGCGCTGCCGGAGCGACCGCTTCAGCCAGCTCGATGTTGGCGGCGAAGTCGGAACCGGTGGAGAACACGATATCGTCTTCACCGCTGTCCGCCAGCACCTGGAATTCGTGCGACGCACTGCCGCCGATCGAGCCGGTATCGGCCTGCACCGGGCGGAAATCCAGGCCCATGCGGCTGAAGATTTTGCTGTACGCTTCGTACATCGCGTCGTAAGTCTCCTGCAGAGACTCCTGCGAGGTATGGAAGGAGTAGGCATCCTTCATCAGGAACTCACGGGAACGCATCACGCCGAAACGTGGGCGCACTTCATCACGGAACTTGGTCTGGATCTGGAAGAAGTTCAGCGGCAGCTGCTTGTACGAGCTGATCTCGTTGCGGATCAGATCGGTGATCACTTCTTCATGCGTCGGGCCCAGCACGAAAGGACGGTCGCCGCGGTCGACGAAGCGCAGCAGCTCGGGGCCGTATTGCTCCCAACGGCCGCTTTCCTGCCACAGGTCGGCAGGCTGAACCACCGGCATGGACACTTCGATCGCGTTAGCATTGTTCATTTCTTCGCGAACGATGTTTTCAACCTTTTTCAGAACGCGCAGGCCGGTCGGCAGCCAGGTGTAAAGACCGGAGGCCAGCTTGCGGATCATCCCGGCGCGCAGCATCAGCTGGTGGCTGATCACTTCGGCGTCGGCAGGTGTCTCCTTCAGAGTGGAGAGCAGATATTGGCTAGTACGCATGGTGTTTTGGTTCCGTTAGAACTGCAAATTGCATCGGGCTGCCAGAGTGGCGGCCAAAAAGTGATTTAGTTTACCAGCGCGAGCGGGTCGCCAAAAGAGAGGCGGCGGAATTTTAACGCGGGTCGAGCGACAGCACTTCGGTGTGGCCGTCCACGACGCGCCAGCGCACGTTGAAATCCAGCAGCCAGACGGCGTAATCCCGTTCGACGTCCTCTCCTTTACGATAGGCGGGACGGGGGTCCTGTGCCAGCACCTGGCTGATAAAACGCCTTAATTGCGGGTAGCGCGCCTGATGTTGCTGCAGCTGCTGTTCCGCCTGCGGCGCGAAACGCACCGGCATATCGCCGGCGGGCGCGGCCTGGGCAAAGCCTGCGCGGGCCTGCGGTTGGCTCTCGGCGAACGGCAGATAAGGCTTGATGTCCACCACCGGGGTGCCGTCGACCAGATCGAGGCTGCCCAGTTCCAGCGCCACTTCCCCGTTTTTCACCCGTACGCCTTTGAGCTCAATGAGCGACATGCCGAGCGGGTTGGGGCGGAAGGTGGAGCGGGTGGCGAACACGCCCATGCGGGCATTGCCGCCTAAACGCGGTGGGCGTACCGTCGGGCGCCAGCCGCCTTCCATGGTTTGATGGAAAATGAACATCACCCACAGATGGCTGAAATCGCTGAGACCGCGAACCGCTTCCGCCTGGTTGTAAGGCGGCAGCAGCAGCAGTTCGCCGCCACCGTCTTCGACCAGCCCCGGTTGGCGGGGCACGGCGAATTTCTCTTTATACGGCGAGCGGATCACGCCGATCTGCTCAAAAACGAATTCGGTCATTTAGACGAGACGTTAAGCGCCGAGCCCTGGCAAACGGCCTGCTGGTAACAACCGGCGACGCCGCTGACAATCTGGCAGTCGTGCAGCAGCACGGCGTTGGCCTTCATGTAAGACGCACGGATTTGCATGCGTTTACGGGCGGTAGCCAGATTCGGTGGGGAGTCTTGTACGGTGGTTTGGCACGATTCGCCGGACACTTCACCCAGATCGCGGAATGGTTTACCCACGAGTTCTTCTGCACTTTTATACAGTTTTACCGGAGCGGGGCGGGCGGCCGGCGTGGTCTTGGCCGGGGCGGTCGTGGTCGGCTTGCTGGTGCTGTTTGTTGAGGATGGCGCGATACGTTGCGATGAACATCCGGCCAGCGCGAGCGCTAACAAACAGAGAGGTAAAACACGCATTGAGATTCCTCTGCCTTAATGAAAGTGGCGCTATTGAAGCAATCTATGGCGGAAATAACAAGACGGGCCTTGGCCCGTCTTGCAATTATAGGAATAAAATTGGTGAATAAGCGCTTACCAGCCTTTCACGGCACCGCCGTTGAAGATTTTGTTGGCGGCGGCGTCAACTTCGTCAGACTGGTAGGCCTGAACGAATTTCTTCACGTTTTCCGCGTCTTTATTATCTTCGCGCGCAACCAGCAGGTTGACGTAAGGCGAGTCTTTATCTTCCACAAACAGACCGTCTTTCGCCGGCGTCAGGCCGATCTGGCTGGCATAGGTGGTGTTGATCACCGCCAGCGCGATCTGCTGATCGTCCAGAGAGCGCGGCAGCTGAGGGGCTTCCAGCTCAACCAGCTTCAGGTTTTTCGGGTTCTCGGTCACGTCCAGCACGGTCGGCAGCAGGCCAACGCCGTCTTTCAGTTTAATCAGACCGACTTTCTGCAGCAGCAGCAGCGAACGGCCCAGGTTGGTCGGATCGTTCGGCAGTGCGATCTGAGAACCCTCTTTCAGTTCGTCCAGCGATTTGATTTTTTTGGAGTAACCGGCGATCGGGTAAACAAAGGTGCTGCCGACCGGCACCAGCTTGTAGCCGCGATCTTTGATCTGCTGATCCAGATAAGGTTTGTGCTGGAAGGCGTTCAGGTCGATATCGCCTTTGCTCAGCGCTTCGTTAGGCAGCACGTAGTCGTTGAAGGTGACCAGCTCAACGTCCAGACCGTATTTCTCTTTCGCCACTTTCTGCGCCACTTCGGCCACTTGCTGTTCAGCGCCGACGATCACGCCGACCTTGATGTGGTTTGGATTCTTTTCATCCTGGCCGCAGCCCGCCAGAGCCAGAGTGCCGATCAGTGCGCCAATTGTCGCGATGGATTTAAATGTTAACGACATATCCCTTCCTCATTAGACTCGCATTAATATGCTGTGAAACTATTTATGGGTAACGGCTTTGACGATGCGATCGCCGCAGAATTGGATCAGATAAACCAAAACTACCAGTAATACTAATACGGTATTCATAACTGTGGCGTTATAACCGATATAACCGTATTGGTAACCGATTTGGCCCAGGCCGCCGGCGCCGACCGCGCCGCCCATGGCGGAGTAGCCCACCAGGGTGATCAGGGTGATGGTCGCGGCGTTGACCAGGCCCGGCAGGGCCTCCGGCAGCAGCACTTTCTTGATGATCTGCATCGGCGTGGCGCCCATGGCGCGCGCCGCTTCCACCAGACCGGACGGGATCTCCAGCAGGGCGTTTTCCACCATGCGCGCGATGAACGGCGCGGCGCCGACGGTCAGCGGCACGATCGCCGCTTGCAGACCGATCGAGGTGCCGACGATCATGCGGGTAAACGGAATCATCCAAACCAACAGGATAATGAACGGGATGGAACGGAAGATGTTCACCAGCCCGGACAGGATCTTATACAGCGAATTGTTGGCGATGATCTGCCCCGGGCGGGTGACATACAGCAGCACGCCTACCGGCAGGCCGAGCACGAAACCGAAAAAGCCGGAGACAAAGGTCATCATGACGGTTTCCCACACGCCACGTGCCATCAACCACATCATTGCCTCAGACATAACCCAGAACCTCTACTTTTACCTGATTTTCTTGCAGGAACTTAATCGTTGCCAGCGCGTCTTCGTCGCTGCCGTGCAGCTCCGCCAGCATCACGCCGAATTTCACGCCGCCGGCATAATCCATCTGGGCGCTGATAATGTTGTTGTTCACGTTGAAGCGGCGAGCGGCTTCAGACAGCAGCGGCGCATCGACCGACTGACCGGTGAACTCCAGGCGCAGCAGCGGCTGACGGTCGCCCTGACGCTCCGGCGACAGGCGCGCGGCGTAGTCGTCCGGGATATCCAGATGCAGCGTGGACTGAATGAACTGTTGGGCCAGCGGCGTTTTCGGGTGCGAGAACACTTCGCTGACGCTGTCTTTTTCGATCAGCTGCCCCTGGCTGATGACCGCGACCTGGTCGCAGATGCGTTTCACCACGTCCATTTCATGGGTGATGAGCAGAATGGTCAGGCCCAGACGGCGGTTGATGTCTTTCAGCAGTTCCAGGATGGAACGGGTGGTGGCCGGATCCAGCGCGCTGGTGGCCTCGTCGCACAGCAGCACTTTAGGGTTGCTGGCCAGCGCGCGCGCGATCGCCACACGCTGTTTCTGGCCGCCGGACAGGTTGGCCGGGTAGGCGTCGTGCTTGTCCGCCAGGCCGACCAGTTCCAGCAGTTCGGTCACGCGCTTTTTGATCTCGCCGCGCGGCGTATTGTCCAGCTCCAGCGGCAACGCCACGTTGCCGAACACCGTACGGGAAGAGAGCAGGTTAAAGTGCTGGAAGATCATGCCGATTTGGCGACGGGCGCGCGTCAGTTCGCTTTCCGACAGAGACGTCAGATCCTGGCCATCGACCAGCACCTGGCCGGAGGTGGGGCGCTCAAGCATGTTGGCGCAGCGGATCAGCGTGCTTTTACCGGCGCCGGAGGAACCGATGACGCCATAGATTTGCCCGGCAGGAACGTGAAGGGTCACGTCAGAGAGCGCGGTAATGGTGCGCGAACCCTGCTGGAACACTTTAGTGATGTTAGAAAGTTTAATCATATTCTTCTTATTTTAGCGTGGTTGCCCGTGGCTAGATAAAAGTAAACCTCGGCGTGGAACCAAGGTATGCCTCAGATGTTAAGGCGTCTAGACGTCTAAGTCAACGGCCAACGACGTTCTCCGGCGTTCTCAGCGTGGGGTAAAACATGCGATACTGTCAGCGTATACAGGCCCTCAGGAGCAAAGCGGTGACACAAAGCGTTCCAGCAATTTTTCTCGATCGTGACGGCACGATTAATGTTGACCATGGCTATGTCCATGAAATCGACAACTTCCACTTTATCGACGGCGTGATCGACGCCTGTCGCGAGCTCAAAAAGATGGGCTTCGCGCTGGTGATGGTGACCAACCAGTCCGGCATTGCGCGCGGCAAGTTCAGCGAAGACCAGTTTATGTACCTGACCGAGTGGATGGACTGGTCGCTGGCCGATCGCGACGTCGACTTCGACGGCATCTATTTCTGCCCGCATCATCCGGAGGCGGCAGTAGAAGAGTATCGCCAGGTGTGCGACTGCCGTAAGCCGCAGCCGGGCATGTTGCTGCAAGCGCAGCAGGAATTGAACATCGATATGGCCGCTTCTTATATGGTGGGCGATAAACCGGAAGACATGCAGGCGGCGATCGCGGCCGGCGTCGGCACCAAGGTGCTGGTGCGTACCGGCAAGCCGGTGACGGAGCAGGGCGAAAAGCTGGCCGATTGGGTGCTAAACAGCCTGGCGGACCTGCCGGCAGCCATCAAAAAGCGGGTTTAATAGGCGTTACGAATGAATAGTGAGCGGTCAGATAAAAAATGCATATTAACGCTTGTCATTCTGAACCGGCTCCCTATAATGCGCCTCCATCGACACGGAACATGTGAACAACTTCACAGAGTATCCGGGGGTCGCAGAGAAAAAATCCTGAAAATTAGGGTTGACTCTGAAAGAGGAAAGCGTAATATACGCCACCTCGAGTTAGCAAGCGAAAGCGCCTAACTCACTGCTCTTTAACAATTTATCAGACAATCTGTGTGGGCACTCCACAAGACGATATCCAGCATCTTCGGATGCAAAAAAATATCAAGTCTTGAAGAGTGACTAACTGAAGTAAAATTCATGCAGTAAATCTTTGAGCATCGCTTCTCGAGTGGAAGCAAATCAAGCTTTTAATTGAAGAGTTTGATCATAGCTCAGATTGAACGCTGGCGATAAGCCTAACACATGCAAGTCGAGCGGTAGCACAGGGGAGCTTGCTCCCCGGGTGACGAGCGGCGGACGGGTGAGTAATGTCTGGGAAACTGCCTGATGGAGGGGGATAACTACTGGAAACGGTAGCTAATACCGCATAACGTCGCAAGACCAAAGAGGGGGACCTTCGGGCCTCTTGCCATCAGATGTGCCCAGATGGGATTAGCTAGTAGGTGGGGTAATGGCTCACCTAGGCGACGATCCCTAGCTGGTCTGAGAGGATGAACAACCACATTGGGACTGAGACACGGCCCAAACTTTTAAGGAAGGCAGCAGTGGGGAATATTGGACAATGAGCGAAAGCTTGATCCAGCTATATCGCGTGTGTGAAGAAGGCCTTAGGGTTGTAAAACACTTTCAACGAGGAGGAAGGTGGTGAGCTTAATACGTTCATCAATTGACGTTACTCGCAGAAGAAGCACCGGCTAACTTCGTGCCAGCAGCCGCGGTAATACGAGGGGTGCAAGCGTTAATCGGAATTATTGGGCGTAAAGCGCACGCAGGCGGTTTGTTAAGTCAGATGTGAAATCCCCGGGCTCAACCTGGGAACTGCATTTGAAACTGGCAAGCTAGAGTCTCGTAGAGGGGGGTAGAATTCCAGGTGTAGCGGTGAAATGCGTAGAGATCTGGAGGAATACCGGTGGCGAAGGCGGCCCCCTGGACGAAGACTGACGCTCAGGTGCGAAAGCATGGGGAGCAAACAGGATTAGATACCCTGGTAGTCCATGCAGTAAACGATGTCGATTTGGAGGTTGTGCCCTTGAGGCGTGGCTTCCGGAGCTAACGCGTTAAGTTGACCGCCTGGGGATTACGACCGCAAGGTTAAAACTCAAATGAATTGACGGGGGCTCGCACAAGCGGTGGAGCATGTGGTTTAATTCGATGCAACGCGAAAAACCTTACCTACTCTTGACATCCAGAAAAAATTTAAGAAATTGAATTGGTCCTAAAGGAATTCTGAGACAGGTGCTGCATGGCTGTCGTCAGCTCGTGTTGTGAAATGTTGGGTTAAGTCCCGCAACGAGCGCAACCCTTATCCTTTGTTACCATCGAGAAAGACGGGGACTCAAAGGAGCCTGCCAGTGATAAACTGGAGGAAGGTGAGGACGACGTCAAGTCATCATGGCCCTTATGAGTAGGGCTACACACGTGCTACAATGGTGTATACAAAGAGTAGCTAACTTGTAAAAGCAAGCAAATCTCATAAAGTACATCTCAGTTCGGATTGGAGTCTGCAACTCGACTCCATGAAGTCGGAATCGCTAGTAATCGTAGATCAGCATGCTACGGTGAATACGTTCTCGAGCCTTGTACACACCGCCCGTCACACCATGGAAGTGAGCTGTAAAAGAAGTGATTAGCTTAATCTAAGGAAGGGCAATTACCACTTTGTGGTTCATAACTGGGGTGAAGTCGTAACAAGGTAGCTGTAGGGGAACCTGTGGCTGGATTACCTCCTTACCTAAAGATATTAGTTCGAGTGGCGTGCTCACACAGATTGTCTGATGAAAAAGTAACGAGCAGAAATACCTTTATAGGCTTGTAGCTCAGGTGGTTAGAGCGCACCCCTGATAAGGGTGAGGTCGGTGGTTCAAGTCCACTCAGGCCTACCACTTCTTGTAAGTGGAAAAGGTACTGCACGTGACTGTATGGGGCTATAGCTCAGTTGGTAGAGTGCCTGCTTTGCACGTAGGAGGTCAGCGGTTCGATCCCGCTTAGCTCCACCATATAGTCCGGTATTAAATACTTCAGAGTATATTGGCGACAGTATGCTGCGAAGTATTTTGCTCTTTAACAATCTGGAACAAGCTGAAAATTGAAACATGACGGCTGAAATTTATCCCTCCGTAGATGTACTGGGATGAAGAGTAACCTGTCATAGAGTCTCTCAAATGTTTGCAGCGCGAACGATGGAAACATCTTCGGGTTGTGAGGTTAAGTGACTAAGCGTACACGGTGGATGCCTAGGCAGTCAGAGGCGATGAAGGGCGTGCTAATCTGCGAAAAGCGTCGGTAAGGTGATATGAACCGTTACAACCGGCGATACCCGAATGGGGAAACCCAGTGTGTTTCGACACACTATCATGTCATGAATACATAGTGGCATGAGGCGAACCGGGGGAACTGAAACATCTAAGTACCCCGAGGAAAAGAAATCAACCGAGATTCCCCCAGTAGCGGCGAGCGAACGGGGAGGAGCCCAGAACCTGAATCGGCTTGTGTGTTAGTGGAAGCGTCTGGAAAGTCGCGCAGTAAAGGGTGATAGCCCCGTACACTAAAATGTACAGGTCGTGAGTTCGATGAGTAGGGCGGGACACGTGACATCCTGTCTGAATATGGGGGGGACCATCCTCCAAGGCTAAATACTCCTGACTGACCGATAGTGAACCAGTACCGTGAGGGAAAGGCGAAAAGAACCCCGGCGAGGGGAGTGAAATAGAACCTGAAACCGTATACGTACAAGCAGTGGGAGCACCTTCGTGGTGTGACTGCGTACCTTTTGTATAATGGGTCAGCGACTTATTTTTTTTAGCAAGCTTAACCGTATAGGGGAGCCAAAGGGAAACCGAGTCTTAACTGGGCGATTAGTTGCAAGGTATAGACCCGAAACCCGGTGATCTAGCCATGGGCAGGTTGAAGGTTGGGTAACACTAACTGGAGGACCGAACCGACTAATGTTGAAAAATTAGCGGATGACTTGTGGCTGGGGGTGAAAGGCCAATCAAACCGGGAGATAGCTGGTTCTCCCCGAAAGCTATTTAGGTAGCGCCTCGTGAACTCATCTTCGGGGGTAGAGCACTGTTTCGGCTAGGGGGCCATCCCGGCTTACCAAACCGATGCAAACTCCGAATACCGAAGAATGTTATCACGGGGAGACACACGGCGGGTGCTAACGTCCGTCGTGAAGAGGGAAACAACCCAGACCGCCAGCTAAGGTCCCAAAGTCATGGTTAAGTGGGAAACGATGTGGGAAGGCATAGACAGCCAGGATGTTGGCTTAGAAGCAGCCATCCTTTAAAGAAAGCGTAATAGCTCACTGGTCGAGTCGGCCTGCGCGGAAGATGTAACGGGGCTAAACCATGCACCGAAGCTGCGGGCAGCGACGCTTAGGCGTTGTTGGGTAGGGGAGCGTTCTGTAAGCCGTTGAAGGTGGCCTGTGAGGGTTGCTGGAGGTATCAGAAGTGCGAATGCTGACATAAGTAACGATAAAGCGGGTGAAAAGCCCGCTCGCCGGAAGACCAAGGGTTCCTGTCCAACGTTAATCGGGGCAGGGTGAGTCGACCCCTAAGGCGAGGCTGAAAAGCGTAGTCGATGGGAAACAGGTTAATATTCCTGTACTTGGTGTTACCGACGGTTGTCCCGGTTTAAGCGTGTAGGGGGTGTGACCTGGTAAATCCGGTTGCATACTAACCCTGAGGCGTGATGACGATGCACTACGGTGCAGAAGTAGTTGATGCCCTGCTTCCAGGAAAATCCTCTAAGCTCCAGGTAACATTAAATCGTACCCCAAACCGACACAGGTGGTCAGGTAGAGAATACCAAGGCGCTTGAGAGAACTCGGGTGAAGGAACTAGGCAAAATGGTGCCGTAACTTCGGGAGAAGGCACGCTGGCATGTAGGTGAAGTCCCTCGCGGATGGAGCTGAAGCCAGTCGAAGATACCAGCTGGCTGCAACTGTTTAATAAAAACACAGCACTGTGCAAACACGTAAGTGGACGTATACGGTGTGACGCCTGCCCGGTGCTGGAAGGTTAATTGATGGGGTCAGCCGCAAGGCGAAGCTTTTGATCGAAGCCCCAGTAAACGGCGGCCGTAACTATAACGGTCCTAAGGTAGCGAAATTCCTTGTCGGGTAAGTTCCGACCTGCACGAATGGCGTAATGATGGCCAGACTGTCTCCACCTGAGACTCAGTGAAATTGAATTTGCTGTGAAGATGCAGTGTATCTACGGCTAGACGGAAAGACCCCGTGAACCTTTACTATAGCTTGACACTGAACATTGAGCCTTGATGTGTAGGATAGGTGGGAGGCTTTGAAGCGTGGACGCCAGTCTGCGTGGAGCCATCCTTGAAATACCACCCTTTAATGTTTGATGTTCTAACTCGGCCCCGTGATCCGGGGTGAGGACAGTGTCTGGTGGGTAGTTTGACTGGGGCGGTCTCCTCCTAAAGAGTAACGGAGGAGCACGAAGGTTAGCTAATCACGGTCGGACATCGTGAGGTTAGTGCAAAGGCATAAGCTAGCTTGACTGCGAGAGTGACGGCTCGAGCAGGTACGAAAGTAGGTTCTAGTGATCCGATAATCCTGTATGGAAAGGTTATCGCTCAACGAATAAAAGGTACTCCGGGGATAACAGGCTAATACTGCCCAAGAGTCCATATCGACGGCAGTGTTTGGCACCTCGATGTCGGCTCATCACATCCTGGGGCTGGAGTTGGTCCCAAGGGTATGGCTGTTCGCCATTTAAAGTGGTACGCGAGCTGGGTTTAGAACGTCGTGAGACAGTTCGGTCCCTATCTGCCGTGGGCGTTGGAAGATTGAGAGGGGTTGCTCCTAGTACGAGAGGACCGGAGTGAACGCACCACTGGTGTTCGGGTTGTCATGCCAATGGCATTGCCCGGTAGCTAAGTGCGGAAAAGATAAGCGCTGAAAGCATCTAAGCGCGAAACTTGCCTCAAGATGAGTCTTCCCTGGGCCTTCAAGGCCCCTGAAGGAACGTTTAAGACTAAGACGTTGATAGGCTGGGTGTGTAAGTGCAGCGATGCATTGAGCTAACCAGTACTAATGATCCGTGAGGCTTAACCTTACAACACCGAAGGTGTTTTTAGAGAGATTTTCAGCGACGTTCCAAGATTGGTTCTGATGGCTTCATGGAAGTGAAGCGGTTGGAATGAAACAGAATTTGCCTGGCGGCAATAGCGCGGTGGTCCCACCTGACCCCATGCCGAACTCAGAAGTGAAACGCCGTAGCGCCGATGGTAGTGTGGGGTCTCCCCATGCGAGAGTAGGACACTGCCAGGCATCAAATAAAGCCGAAAGCCCTGAACTGACGTTCAGGGCTTTTTGCTATGCATAAAATGGAAAATCCCCGTTGTAATCCGCTTCAGCTTTCATCGTACTGTTTAATATTCATCACAAAACCAACGCATTGTTTCTCTGAATGTCAGATATTCTTCGTCCGCTATTAAGTTTGGCTGTTAACTTATAAGTAACAATAAAGTAACAACCAAGGCGGCAGGAAGCCAAATTTCATCATTGTTATGGCTCGGAGAATACATCATGACAGAAACAACCTCGGCTCTTGGGGATGAGCACGGCGTCGAACAGGGGGCGCTGGATAACAAGAAACGCATTTTCGCTATCGTCGGGGCTTCATCAGGCAATCTGGTGGAGTGGTTTGATTTTTACGTTTACTCCTTCTGTTCCATTTACTTTGCCGCCTCGTTCTTCCCGGCGGGCAACAGCACCACGCAGCTGCTGCAAACCGCCGGGGTATTCGCCGCCGGCTTCTTTATGCGGCCGATTGGCGGTTGGCTATTCGGTTATATTGCCGACAAGCATGGTCGAAAAAATTCCATGCTGCTTTCGGTCTGTATGATGTGCGCCGGATCGCTGGTGATCGCCTGCCTGCCGACGTATGAATCGATCGGCAGCTGGGCGCCGGCGTTGCTGCTGATCGCCCGCCTGTTCCAGGGGCTGTCGGTAGGGGGGAATACGGCACCAGCGCGACCTATATGAGCGAGGTGGCGATCAAGGGGCGACGCGGCTTTTACGCCTCGTTCCAGTACGTGACGCTGATCGGCGGGCAACTGTTGGCGCTGCTGGTCCTGGTGATCCTGCAGCAGATATTGCCCGCCGAAGAGCTGAAAGCCTGGGGATGGCGCATTCCGTTTGCCCTGGGTGCCGTGTTGGCGGTAGTTGCGCTGTACCTGCGCCGTTCGCTGAATGAAACCTCCGATGCGAAGACGCGTAACCACAAAGATGCCGGTTCGCTGACGGGGCTGTGGAAAAATCGCAAGGCGTTCCTGATGGTGCTGGGCTTTACCGCCGCCGGTTCGCTGACCTTCTACACCTTCACCACCTACATGCAGAAATATCTGGTGAATACCGCCGGTATGGACGCCAAGCTGGCCAGCGCCATCATGACCGTCGCGCTGTTCGTCTTTATGCTGCTGCAGCCTGCGGTAGGCGCGTTTTCGGACAAAATCGGCCGTCGCAGCTCGATGTTGATCTTCTCGGCCTTTGCCACGGTGTTGACGGTGCCGATCCTGTTCGCTCTGAAAGAGGTGAGTAATCCTTATATGGCGTTTGGCCTGATCGTGCTGGCGCTGTTCATCATCAGTTTTTACACCGCGATCAGCGGGCTGCTTAAAGCCGAAATGTTCCCGCCGGAGGTACGTGCTTTAGGGGTGGGCTTGTCTTATGCGGTGGCGAACGCCATGTTCGGCGGCTCGGCGGAATATGTGGCGCTGTCGCTTAAATCGTTTGGCGTGGAGAACGCCTTCTTCTGGTATGTCTCCGGCATGTGCCTGCTGGCGCTGCTGGTCTCGCTCCGGTTGCATCGCAAAGGCAAGGAGATACAGCTGTAATAAAAACCCCGGCCTTGGCCGGGGTCAGCATACCGCTTACAGGATACGGCTGATCAGCCGATCGATGCGGATACGGCGCAGACGCCGAATCAGCTTACGCACCTTGATCGGATACTGCTGAATGCTTTGCAGTTCCTGATAATGGCCGACTACAGTGGTATGAGTACGGATGCATTCCAGCTCTTTCTGCCGTTGCTCGCGCAGCTCTTGCTTGGGATCGTGGATCAGAATGGCGTTTTCCAGATCCAGCCGCCAGGCGCGCGGGTTGAGGTTATTGCCGGTAATCAGCTGCCACTCTTCGTCTACCCACATGCCTTTCAGGTGATAGCTGTTATCGCCATCCTTCCACAAACGCACGATCAGTTGGCCGGTGTCGATGTAACGCTGCAACCGGCTCAGGAAGCGGCGCAGGTTGATCTCATACAGGTAGGGCAGCGCGCCGATGATTTTGAACGGCTGGTCTTCCGGAATATAGAAATCGTTGGCGGTTTTATCGCCGACGATGATTTCCACCTGCTTGCCCTGTCGCAGCAGATAAATGATGTTGCGCACCAGCAGCGCCGGCAGGTTGAAATAGGGGGTGCACAGCGTCAGTTTCTGGTCGGTGCATGACATCAGGTGATGAATGGTTTTATTCAGCACGCTTTGTTTGCCTAGCCCAACCATCGGCGTCACCGCCAGCTCATCGTTGCCGGCTTTGCCGCGGAAGTGGTAACCGGCGCGGCGTAGGGCGAAACGGAACAGACGGGTTTCGTTTTTGATCTCCGGGCTTTTCGGCCGATCGCTGCGATCCAGGCGTTGTACGGCGCCGGCGGTGAGCAGATGCTGCTTGATGTAATCGATCAGAGTATCGGCCAGCACGCCGTTGGTGATCAACTGGTAGCGATCGTAACGGTATTTCTCATGCTGATGCAGATAGACGTCGTTGATGCTGGCGCCGCTGTAGATCACGGTATCGTCGACCACAAAACCTTTCAGATGCAATACGCCCAGTGCTTCGCGAGTATTGACCGGCACGCCGTAGATTGGCACCGATTGCTCCGGATGCTGGCTGGCCATGGCGCAGTACCAGTCGGCGTTGGTATTGGCGGCGGCGGCGCCGATGCGCCCGCGCTGTGCGCGGTGCCAGTCGACAAGCACGCAGATTTCCAGCTCGGGCCGCCGCTTCTTGGCTTGATACAGCGCGTTGAGGATCTCACGCCCGGCGTCGTCATGCTCCAGATACAGAGCCACCAGATAGATACGTTGGGTGGCGTTGGCGATGGAATCCAGCAGCGTGGCGCGAAAGTCGGACGGCGCGTACAGAGTACGAACATCAGCAACCGTCTGGGGGAGTTTGGGCAGTTGTGCAAGGTGTTGTTGATGTTTGCTACGTTTAAATTTTGACAACATCACAGTGCGCTTCTTCTCTCATGATTGATGGCCGGAACGCCACAGACTTAAAAACAATAAACCGAATAATCGGGCGATAATACCATTAGTTGCCTCGATTGTGCGTATGTTTTGGCGTTAAGTGGTGGATTCGTAGCGCATTGCGACGCAGGTCACTGCGCGTCGTCGGCCTGCAGCGGCAGCGTCAGATTGACGATGCCGTCCTCAAGCTGCACCTCGATGCCAAAGCCCAACCGCTGCGCCAGCGCGATCATGCCGCGGTTATTCGGCATGGTGATGCCGCTCAGGCGGGTCAGGCCATGCGCGCGCGCATAGGCGATCATTTTCTCCAGCAGCTGGCGGCCGAGCCCCACGCCTTTCAGGTCGGAACGCACCAGCACGGCGAACTCGGCATCGGTGTTGTCCGGATCGGACAGCGCGCGGGTCACGCCGATAATCTCGTCTGCCCGCACCGCCACAAAGGCCATTTCCCGATCGTAGTCGATCTGCGTCATGTTGGCCAAATCGTCATGGGTAAACTCGTTGATCTCGCTGAAGTAGCGGTAATAGAGATCTTCCTTGGTCACCCGGTCGATGAAATGCTTCAGCGCCGGCTCGTCTTCCGGCAGGATCGGGCGGAACAGGCATTGGCTGCCGTCTTTCAGCGCGATGGTCTCTTCCAGCTCATGCGGATAAGGCCGAATCGCCAGCCGCGCCTGCGGATCGCCGCTGAACGGTGCGAGCTGCATCGAAACGTCCAGCAGGGTGAACTCGCTGCCGGAAGCCAGCACCGGGTGAATATCCAGTCGGGCGATCTCAGGGCAGTCAAGGATCAGGTTGGAAACCTGCACCAGCAAGCGGCTCAGCCCGGGGATATCTAAAGGCCGCAGTGCGCTGCGCCCGCGGATCTTGCCGCCTTTCACCGCCTGCAGCACCAGATAACGCGCCAGCGCCATATTCAACGGCGGCAGCGCGACCGCGACCTGATTTTCCTGGCGCCACTCTACGCCGCCTTCACCCAGCATGATCAACGGGCCGAAAATGGCATCCTGCTCCACGGCGATGCGCAGCTCCTGGGCGCCGGCGCGGTTGGCCATGCTCTGCACCAGCAAGCCGTGGATGCGCGCCTGAGGGTAGGTGCGCTTCACGCGGTCGAGGATCGCCTCCGCCGCGCGCTGCACTTCGGTCGCGGTGCGCAGATAGAGCATCACGCCCTGAACTTCCGACTTGTGCGGGATATCCGGCGAACGCAGCTTCAGCGCTACCGGGTAGCCGATCTGTTCGGCGATGTGCACCGCTTCGGCGCTGTCTTCGGCGATCCAGGTCGGCAGGGTGCTCAGATCGTAGGCCTGCAGAATGGATTGCACCTCGTGGGTATCCAACTGGGTAGCGCCTTCGGCCAGCGCCTGATGAATCAGGCGGTGGGCATCGGCGGTATTGGCGGTCAGGCCGACCGGCAGCGCCGGCGTCTCCTTCAGCTGCTTCTGGTTGCGGCGGTATTCCACCATATGCATAAAAGCGGTCACAGCGCCTTCCGGCGTGCGGTAAGTCGGAATGGCGGCCTCGGTAAACAGCCGGCGCGCCTCTTGCGAAGAGTATTCGCCGCACCAGTTGGTCAGCAAGGTGATGCGTTTGCCGCGCGCATGGCGGTGCAGCGCGTCGATCAGCCGCTGCGCCGTGGCAGTGCCCGGTGCCGCCGCGCTCGGCGCGTGGATCAGCAGCAGCGCATCATAGTCGTGGCTGTCGAGCAGCGCTTCGAGAGCCGCCAGATAACGCTGCGGCGTGGCGTCGTCGCGCAGGTCGAGCGGGTTGCCGGCGCGAATGAAGTCCGGCAGCGCGTCGCTCAGCGTCGCCAGGCTCTCCTCGCTCAGCGTCGCCAGCTTGCCGTTGCGGCCGAGCAGTTCGTCCAAGGCCATCGCCGCCGGCGCCGCCCCATTGCTGACGATCATCAGCCGTTCGCCGCGCAGCGGATGCATATGGCTGAGGGTTTCCACCGCCGAGAACAGCTCATGGGTATCCTGGACGCGCAGCAGGCCGGCGCGCTGGATGGCGGCGTCATAGGCGGCGTCCAGCCCCAGTTGGCTGTTGAGCAGTAATTGCGCCTGTTGGCTACGGCCGCTTTTGATCACCAGAATGGGCTTGTTGCGCGAGGCGCTGCGCGAGGCGGAGAGAAAGCGCCGCGCATCGCTGATGTTTTCCAGATACAGCAGGATGGCGCTGGTCTTGCTGTCGCGCGCCAAAAAGTCGAGCAGGTCGTCGACGTCGATATCCAGGCTGTCGCCCAGCGCGATGAAATAGGAGAAGCCGACTTCGCGCTGCTGTGCCCAGTCGAGAATGGTGTTGGCGACGGCGGCGGACTGCGAGATAAACGCCAGCTTGCCCTTTTGGATCGGCACCGGCGAGAAGCTGGCGTTGATGCCTTGCCACGGCGCCAGCAGCCCCAGACTGTTGGGGCCCAGCAGCCGCATGGCGTAACGCTGCGCGCAGGCTTTGAGCTCGGCGAACTGTTCCGGCGGCGAAGAGAGCACGATGGCGGTTTTGCAGCCGCGTTGGCCCAGCGCTTCAATCAGCGCCAGATTACGGCTGGCGTGGGTGCAGATGATCGCCAGATCCGGCGTCAGCGGCAGGCTGGCGACGTCGGGATAGGCCATGACGCCGCATACCGCCTTGTAGCGCGGCGTCACCGGCAAGATGGGCCCGCCGAAACCGCCGGCCAGCAGGTTGCTCATCATCAGGTTGCCGGCGCGGCCCGGCTGCTGCGAAGCGCCCAGCACGGCGATCGATTTGGGACGTAGTAGCGCTTCTAACCCTCGCTGGCTCATGCACGGCTCCTTTTGGCAACGTTACGCCTGATTTTAGGCGCTTTATGGCTACATTGCTGTGACCGGTGCCTCCGGTCGGGTCGGTTTTCCCGCCAGATACTGTTGACGGAAATAGCGGAAGTGCTGATTCAATCCGTCGGCGGCCGGCATATCGCCCGCCTGTTGCAGCAGGGCGGCGGCCACTTCCGCCGTGCAGTGTTGCTCGGCGCGGCTGGCTTCGCGCAGCTGGTAGGCCGATGCGGCGTCGACGTTGAGTGAAAACACCGGGAATTGATTGAGATACGGGCTTTTACGGAACATTTTGCGCGCTTCCGCCCAGGTGCCGTCCAGCATGATGAACAGCGGCGGTTTGCCGCCGACGGGCAGTTCGCTGAACACCGGCCGCTCGGCGTCGGCGTAGGACGCGGGGAACACCACGTAAGGCTGCCGTGTCGGATCGTTGATGGCCGCCAGCAGGGCGGGATCGACCTCGGTACGCGACCAGAGGAACGCCTGGGTGTCCGGCAGGATATCGGCGATCAGGCGCCCGGTGTTGCTGGGCTTGAGCGGCTCGGCGCCGAACATGATCAGGCAGAAACGGCTGCCGGCCTGCTGCGGGCGAATGGTGTCGCACAGGCAGTTCTTATGCGGCAGCAGGCACCCCTGACAACGCGCCACCCGGCAACCGCGCGCCAGAAAGGGGCGGGTGGCGCGGTCTAAACGGAATTGGCGCAGGCGAAGTACGGCGTTGTCGGTCATAACGATCCTGGGGAAAAACCGCTATTGTAACGCAGAAAAAAGCCCGCCGGGAGGGGCGGGCTCGATCGGGGCGCGTTCGCGCGCGATGGCGGGATACGGCCTATACTTGCCGAATCACACTAACTCGTTGAGCCAGTTGTCAAACGGCGCCTTCGGCATCGCGCCGTTGAGCATGTCGACCATCTTGCCCTGACGGAACACCATGATGGTCGGGATGCTGCGGATGCGGAAACGGGCGCTCAGTTCCGGCTCGGCTTCGGTGTTCACTTTCACGAAGCGCACTTTGCCGGCGCGCTCTTCGGCCACGTCTTCAAAGATCGGCGCAAAGCTGCGGCACGGGCCGCACCACGGCGCCCAAAAATCGACCACGACCGGCAGATCGTCCTGCAGCAACTGGTCCAGCGTGGCGGCGGTGGCGTTGATCACTTCACCGTCGAAGAGCTCATGGCCGCAGCGGCCGCATTTCGCGTTGTCCGCCAGACGTTCTTCCGGCACACGGTTGGTGGCATTGCAAGCTGCACAAACTGTATTCATGTTGACCTCGGGTACTGAGAAAGCCGGGTCCCCGCAACGCGGTTGCGGAGATGTTTCTTTAATGCTGACGATTATCGGCAAAACCCGGCGCATGAACAATGAGGTTTGTTCAATGGATGTGATAGTTGGGAGCTTTTAGCGCAAGTTGGTGGCTTCATGCACCAACATCAGGTAATCTTCGCGCCCTGCGCGTTGGTGGAGAAGACAATGAACGATTCATTTAGTGGCAAGAACGGTAAGGTCAAAGTGATGTACGTCCGCAGCGACGACGACAACGGCGACGACCGCAACAAGAATAAACGTCCGGGCGGCAAAGGCCGTCCGGCTGACGGTGCGCGCTCGGGCCGCACCGGTCAAGACAAGGCGCGCGGCGGCAATGACCGTCGCGGAGCCGATTCCCGCCGCAGTGAAAGCGATCGTCCTCGCCGTCCGGCGCGCTCTGAAGATCGCGGCGGCAACGAGTCGCCGTGGAGAACCGTGTCGCGCGCGCCGAGTGAAGAGCCGGCGTTCGATCACGGCGGCATCAGCGGCAAAAGCTTCATCGATCCGGAACAGCTGCGCCGCCAGCGCGCGGAAGAAACCCGCGTTTACGGTGAGAACGCCTGTCAGGCGCTGTTCGCCAGCCGCCCGGAAGCGATCGTGCGCGCCTGGTTCGTACAGTCGGTCACGCCGCGCTTTCGTGAAGCGCTGCGCTGGATGGCGGCTAACCGCAAAGCCTACCACGTGGTGGATGAGGAAGAGCTGGCCAAGGCTTCCGGCACCGAGCACCACGGCGGCGTCTGCTTCCTGATCAAAAAGCGTCAGGGCCTGGATGCGCAGACCTACCTGAAAACTGCGCCGGCGACCGACTGCGTATTGGCGCTGGAAGAAGTCGGCAACCCGCATAACCTGGGCGCCATCGTCCGTTCGTGCGCCCACTTCGGCGTCAACGGCGTGCTGCTGCAGGATCCGGCGTTGCTGGAATCCGGCGCGGCGGTGCGTACCGCAGAAGGCGGCGCGGAGCACATCAAGGCGATCAACGCCGATGATTTCCTGTCGGTGCTGGATACCTTCCGCAAGGCGGGTTACACCATCGTCACCACCTCCAGCCACAAAGGCACCGCGCTGGCGCAGGCCAAGCTGCCGGCCAAGATGGTGCTGGTGCTGGGCCAGGAGCGCGACGGCCTCAGCGACAGCGCCTGGCAGCAGGGCGATATGAACGTGTCTATCGGCGGCACCGGCAAGGTAGAAAGCCTGAACGTTTCCGTGGCGACCGGCATTCTGCTGGCGGACTGGTGGCGTCAGAATCAGGCGTGATTTTCATTACGTCGAATAAAAAAACGGGCGCCTCAGGGCGCCCGTTTCGTTTATTGAAGCTTAGTGAGCGCCGCCGCCCCCGCCGCCGCCGGAGCTGAATGGCGGTTTCGCTACCCACACCAGCGCCAGCAGCACCAGGAATACCCCGGCCGACAGCCAGAAAATCTCGTTGGCGGAGATGATCAGCCCCTGTGCCGTGATCTCGTTGGCGATGTAGGCCGACGCCTGCTGCTTGCTCATGCCGAGCTGCTCGAGCTGCCGGTACATCTCCTGCGACTGCGGATTGTACGGGTTGACGAACTCCGTCAGCTGCGCGTGATGCTGCGATTCGCGCTGCGTCCACAGGGTGGTGGTGATCGAGGTGCCGATCGACCCCGCCAGGGTTCGCGTAAAGTTCGACAGGCTCGATGCCGCCGCCATGCGTTCCGGCGGCAGGCCGGACAGCGTGATGGTGGTCAACGGCATGAAGAAGCAGGCGATGGCGAAACCTTGAACGAACTGCGGCCAGGCCGAAGCGCCGAAGTCCATGCCCGGTTCAAACGTATAGGCGCGCCAGTAGAAGCACACGGCATACATGATGAAGCTGAAAGTCACCAGCTTGCGCATGTCGAGCCGGTTGCCGAACTTACCGATGATCGGCGACAGCAGCACCGGGATCAGCCCGACCGGCGCCGACGCCAGCCCCGCCCAGGTGGCGGTATAGCCGTACACCTCTTGCAGCAGCTGCGGCAGCAGAACGATGGCGCCGAAATACAGCATGTACGCCAGGCTGATGCACAGACAGCCGATGGTAAAGTTGCGCGACTTGAACAGCGACAAATCCACCACCGGATGATCGTCCGTCAGTTCCCAGACCACCAGGAACAGCAGCGCCACGACCGCCACGACGGTCAGGGTGATGATCTCGGTCGAGTTGAACCAGTCCAGCTCCTTGCCCTGATCGAGCATCACCTGCAGCGAACCGATGCCGACGATCAACAGCACCAGGCCGACGGTGTCGATCGGCTTGATCTCGGTTTTGGTTTCTCGCCCCTTCAGCGTCGCCATCGCCGCCAGGATAACGAAGGCGCCGATCGGGATGTTGATGAAGAAGATCCAACCCCAGTGGTAGTTGTCGCTGATGTAACCGCCGAGAATTGGCCCGAAGATCGGCGCGACGATCACGGTCATCGACCAGAGCGCCAGGGCCATCGCTCGCTTGGCGGGCGGGTAGTTGTTCAGCAACAGGCTCTGAGACAGCGGGATCAGCGGCCCGGCCACCACGCCCTGGATCACGCGGAAGAAGATCAGCATGCCGAGGCTGTTGGAGATGCCGCACAGCCAGGAGGCGAGAACGAACAGCGCGGTGGACCAGAGGAACAGCCGCACTTCGCCGATGCGCTTCGCCAGCCAGCCGGTGATCGGGATCGAGATGGCGTTCGCCACGCCGAACGAGGTGATCACCCAGGTGCCCTGCGAGTTGGAAGACCCGAGGTTACCGGCAATGGTGGGGATCGCCACGTTGGCGATGGTGGAGTCCAGCACCTGCATGAAGGTCGCCATGGCGAGCGCGACCGTCATCCAGGCAAGCTGGGCGCCTTCAAGCGGTTTCTGTGGCAAGATGGCCTCCCGCGCGCTTAGCCGGCGTTCGCATGGATCACGTCGGCGATCAGCTGGTTAACCGGCGCCAGATTCAACGCCAGCGCGTCGCTCTGATACAGCGGTTTGTCGCGCACCACGTCAGACAGCACGCGGCCGTCCAGGTTGGCGGTGTCGACGGTCACCAGCGTCGAAAGACCGATGCGCAGCGGATGATCGGCCACCTGCTTGGCGTCGAGCTCAATACGCACCGGCAGACGTTGCACCACCTTGATCCAGTTGCCGGTGGCGTTCTGGGCCGGCAGCAGCGAGAAGGCGCTGCCGGTGCCCATGTCGATACCGACCACTTTGCCTTGATACACCACATCGTCGCCGTAGACGTCGCTGACAACCGTCGCCGGCTGGCCGATGCGCATATTGGCGATTTGCGTTTCCTTGAAGTTGGCGTCAACCCAGATGTGATCGGCCGGCACTACCGCCATCAGCGGCGAACCGGCGGCGATCTGCGCGCCGACCTGCACGCTGCGGCGCGAGACATAGCCGGTAATCGGGCTGATCACTTTGGTACGCTGCAGCGCCAGCCAGGCGTCGCGCATCTGCGCGGCGGCTTGCTGGATCGCCGGTTGCTGTTCCAGCGGGGTGTTCAGCACCATCGCCTGGTTGGCGTTGTATTGCTGCACCGCCACTTCCAGCGCGGCTTTGGCGCTGTCGACCGCATCGCGAGCGTGTTGCAGCTCTTCGCGGCCGATGGCGTCAACGCTGCCCAGCACCACGCGACGTTTCAGATCGTTCTCGGCCTTGCTCAGATCGGTCTTGCGCAAGGCGATGTTGGCCTGATACTGCTTGCTGTTGATGATCAGCTGGTGGGTCTGACGCACGCTGTTGGCCAGGCCGGTTTTGGCGCGTTCAAACGCCTGCTCGGCATCGGTCGGATCGAGCGTCAGCAGCACGTCGCCCTGCTTGACGTAGTCGGTGTTGTCGAAGTTGACGCTGTTCACGCTGCCGGACACCTGGGCCATGATCTGCACCTGGTTGCCGGAGACGTAGGCGTCGTCGGTTTCCTGGTGATGACGCAGCACCAGGAACCAATACACTAAATAAGCCACCCCTATAACAATGAAAATAACCGTCAGCAACAGCAGCCAAAATTTGCGCTGCTTCTTTTTGCCGCTCGGCTGCTGCGGGTTTTGGGTTTCCGCGCTTGCGCTCATGGTGTTCTCCAAGCCTTATATTATTATGCTTTCGAATCCGCTGCGGCCGGGGCCTGATAGCCACCGCCCAACGCGCGGATCAGTCCTATCTTCGCCTGCAGTAAATTGCTGCTGGCATTCAACTCCGCCTGTTGCTGCTGCAATAGCTGCGTCTGGCTGGTCAACAGATCGTCGCGCCCGATAATCCCTGCCTGGTAACGGGCGTTGGCGACCTGATACACCTGTTGCATCGACTGGGCCGCGGACGCCGCCTGCAGCTGCTGTTGTGCAGAGCTCTGCTGGATGGTGATGGCGTCGGCGGTTTCCTGTACCGCATTCAGGATGGTTTGGTTGTAGGATTCCACCGCTTCGTCATACAGCGCGGATTCCTCGCCCAGCTTGCTGCGCAGGGCCCCGGCGTGGAAGATCGGCAGCGAGATCGCCGGCATCACGTTCCAGGCCTGGCTGGCCGCTTCAAACAGATTCGGGCTGGTGCCACTGGTATTGGTGGTCATCAGGCCGGCGAAGGCTGAAATGGTCAGGCTGGGGTAAAACTCTTTACGCGCGGCGCTGACGCGCTGGCTGTAAGACTCCACCAGCTGGCGTTGCGCGGCGATGTCCGGGCGTTTGCCCAGCAGATCCGCCGTCAGTTCGCCCTGCGGCGCCATCAGGTTGTCTGCAGGCAGCGGCACTTGACGCAGGTGCTGCATGGCGTTCGGCCCCTGGCCCGCCAGCGCGGCGAGCTGGTGTCTGAGCTGTTCGATTTGCGACTGCAGCTGCAGAATTTGCTGTTTGGCGACGTCGGACTGCGCCTGGGTTTGTTGCGGCACGTCGACGCCGGTCAGGCCGGCCTGATAGCGCTGTTGGCGCAGCGCGGTCAGGCGCTCGTTGTTGTTCACTTCCTGCTGCAGCAGCTTCTCGAGCGCGAGATTGCTCTGCAACTGATAGTAGGCGGACGCTACCGAGCTGGTCAGCGTCAGCGCCGCCTGTTCCTGCTCGGCGCGCGCTGCGTTCACTTGCGCCTTGGCGGCGTTCACCTGGTTGCGGTATTTGCCCCACCAGTCGAACTCGTACGCCAGGTTCAACCCCAGCGAGTTGGAGCTTGAATAGATCGGCTTATGCGGATACCCCAGCCCCATATTGACGTTCTGCGGCACGCGCTGACGTTGGGTGCTGGCGTTCAGATCCAGGTTCGGCCCGTTGGCGGCGTTGGCTTCGCCTACCACGCTCTGCGCTTCGCGCACGCGGGCGGCGGCCTGACGCAGGGTCGGCGAACTTTGCAGCGTTTGCGTCATCAAGGCGTCCAACTGCGGATCCTTGAGGGCGCGCCACCACTGCGGGCTGACGGCCAGCGAACTGACTTTCGGCTGAGCCAACTGCAGGCTCTGCGGATCCATCAGCGTGGATTGCGGGGCAATATTATCGGTAGAAGCACACCCGGCCAGCAGCAACACGGCGAACAGCGGGGTGAATCTCCAGTGAAATGGGGATCGCATAAGTAGGTACCTGAACAGAAATTGTGAATTAGGGTAACTGTTCTGTGATTTCCATTTGATCCAGACGTGCCAGCAATTTGCGCGTCAGCTGTTCCAGCTGTTTTTGCTCATCGTCGGTCAGCGTGGACCACAGGAAATGCAGACATTGGTGCTGCGGCGGCAGCAGTTGACTGAGAAATTCTTCCCCCTGCGGCGTCAGATGCAGATGCAGGCAGCGGCGATCGTTGTCGCTTTCCCGGCGCTCGATCCAGCCGCGCTTCTCCAGCTCGTCGGCGATGCGGGTCGCATTGGTGCGCGAGGAGCCCAGGGCAGAGCTTAGCTCAGAAGGTTGGATGCTGTGGCTTTCCTGCGCATCCAGGGTAATCAGCGCCATAAACAGTGTTTCGTTAATCCCCTGCGCTTTCAGCATCTTATTGCGATTTTCCAGCAGCTTGCCTTGCATGTGCATGCACAGACGGGTCAGCAGGATTTCCTGATAAGGGAAATCTTTCTGCCGCGTGGCGCGGAAATTCAGCATTTGTTCTATGGGGGCAAACGAGCTTTCCATAATTTAGGGCCTCATTAATTTCGTTCGAGATAGTAACGACGGTGACAAATAATGTAAATGTTCAGCCGTGCGGATAATTTAGCAATTCGTGTCATTTGTCAGTGTTTGTAAAGATGTGACGCCTGAAAACGCCAGTGTGAAGCCAAACGGTCGGAGGCGGCGTCAGCCAGGGCCGAAAAACATTAGCAATTTTAATGTGAAGCCAAAGGCCGTCGCGCCGAGCAGCGTCGACAGAATGATGCTTTTACTGCGGTAGAAACACAGCGCCAGCGCGGCGAACCCCGCTAACGTCGGCAGCAGCTTGTCCGGTTCGCGCATCACCACCGGCGTGCTGGAGACCACCAGCAGGGCGCAGATGGAGGCGATGCCGATGCTGTCGAGCAGCAGGGCGGCTTTGCCGCGTTTGATGCCGGGCTGAGCGCGCGCCGGCGCCAGCCGCAGCGGCAGATAACGGAACAGGTAGTTGGCGCAGCCCACCACCAGGCCGATCACCAGCACATCAGTGTTCATGGCTGGCCTCCGCGTGCGGGGGTTGGAACAGGGCGGCGGCGCAGCCGGCGCCGATGCCGGCCAAAATGGCGACCGGAATGGAGAACAGCACCACGCCGAGCAGCGCGCCGGCCAGCGCGGCGGCGATGGTCAGGCTCTGCGGGCGCCGGAAAGCGGCCAGCAGGAAACTGAGAAACAGCGCCGGCAGCATGAAGGCGAGCGAGGCCTCGATCACCGGGAACTGCTCCAGCGGGCCGTTGCCGAACAGCGCGCCGAGCGCGGTGCCGGCTACCCAAGAGAGCCAGGAACAGAGCGCGATGCCCAGCATCCAGTTTTCGCTCCAGCTGCGGTTATTGCGCATCAGCCTGGCGGTGGCGGCGGCGAAGACCTCATCGGTCAGGCCAAAGGCCCACAGCGCCGTTTTGCCGGGCGACAGGCGCGAGACGATGCGGTGACGCAGCGCCGGGCCATACAACAGGTGGCGCACGTCCATCGCCATTACCGTCAGCGCGGAGACCCACAGCGACATGCCGGCGCTCAGCAGGGCGGTGATCACGAACTGGCTGGCGCCGGCGTAGATGATGCAGGAGAAGAAAATGCTTTCCAGCGGGGAAAAGCCCAGTTTGACGGCGCTGAGGCCGAAAGCGAACGCCACCGGCACGTACCCGATGACGATCGGCAAACTGTCGACGACGCCGTTGGCGAAGGTGGCGCTGACGGCGGGCGGAGTAAGGCTGTCTGCAGCTTGGCTTTGCATGGTTGTGGGTCGCTGGGTAGATAGGTCGTCAATAGTTTATGCCCAGAACATTACCAGAGAGTAAGTAATGTTTATACCCTGCACCGCTAATAAATTTCTTTAGTGACTATTTGCACGATAATCAGATTGCCGCCGGCCCCTGCGGATCGTGATGCTTGCCGAGCCACCAGGTCAGCAGGTTGAGCAGGCATAACACCCCTCCGACGGCGGCTACGCCGTACCAGCCTGCATGCTGATAGGCGGACGCGGAGAGCAGCGAACCGAGCGCGCCGCCGATAAAGTAGCTGGTCATGTAGCCGGCGGTCAGGCGGTTGCGCGCCTCCGGCAAGATGCGATACATCACGCTCTGGTTGGTGACGTGTACCGCCTGCACCGCCAGATCGAGGATCAGGATGCCGGCGATCAGCGCCCACAGCGATTGTTTAGCCAGCGCGATAGGTATCCAGGACAGCAGCAGCAATACCATGCCGACGGTGGTGGTCAACCCGGCCTTGCCTTTGTCCGCCAGATGCCCGGCGCGCGAAGCGGCCAGCGCTCCGGCGGCGCCCACCAGACCGAACAGTCCGATCACCCCTTCGGAATAGTTGAACGGCGGCGCGGCGAGCAGAAAGGCCATTGAGGTCCAGAGCACGCTGAAGTTGGCGAACGACAGGGCGCCGAGGATGGCGCGAGTGCGCAGCAGCGGCGTGCGGCAGAACAGGCTGAAGATCGAGGCCAGCAGCTGCGGGTAGTTCAGCCCGGAGTGTTGCTTATAGCGCGGCAGCGCGCGCCACAGGATCAGCGCCATCAGGATCATCAGCACGCTGGCGACCCAGTAGATGGTGCGCCAGCCGCCGAACGACGCCAAGGCGCCCGCGACGGTGCGCGCAAGCAGGATGCCGAGCAGCAGGCCGCTCATGATGATGCCGACGGTCTTGCCGCGCTTTTCCGGGTGGGCCAGCGTGGCGGCCAGCGGCACCAGGATCTGCGCCACCACCGAGAACAGCCCGGTGAGCGCGGTGCCGAGGATCATCATCGGCAGCGTGGCGGAAGTAGCGGTGATCAGCATGCCGCCGGCGGCCAGCAGCGTCATGAACACGATCAGCCCGCGGCGCTCGAACATATCGCCGAGCGGCACCAGCAGCAGCAGGCCGGTTGCATAACCGAGCTGCGCGGCGGTGACGATAAAGCCGGCCTGGTTGACCGACAGGTTGAAACCGGTGGCGATGGTTTCCAGCAGCGGTTGCGCGTAATAGTTGCTGGCGACCGCCAGGCCGGTAGCGATGGCGATCAGCACGGTCAGCGCCGGGCTGAGGCCCGGATGGGCGTTTTGTTGGCTCATGGTTTTTTCATCACGGGAAGAAGATAGCGCGCAGTATCCGGCAACGCGCGTCCGGAAACCAATGTATAATTTTCATTTTATTTATCTCATTTCAAGATAGATGCCATGAACCTGAAACAGATCCGCTATGCGCTGGCGGTGGCGGAAGAACAGAGTTTCACCCGGGCGGCGCAGCGCTGCCATACGGTGCAGTCGGCGCTCAGCCACCAGATCGCCAAACTGGAAGAAGAGCTGGGCTGTACGCTGTTTGAACGTACTTCGCGCCGGGTGCGCTTGACCCCCGCCGGCCAGGCTTTCATACCCTCGGCGCAGCGACTGTTGGCGGCGCAGCAGGCGCTGGTGGAGGAGGTGACCGCCGCCGGCGATGCGGTGTCCGGCACCCTGACCATCGGCACGATTTCAACCATAAACGCGATTGATCTGACCGAAAAGCTCGACAAGTTTCATCGCCACTATCCGGCGGTGAACATCCGCCTGTACGTTGGCATGAGCGAAGCCCTGCTGGAGGATGTGCGTCAGCAGAAGTGCGATATGGCGTTCGTCGGCATCTGGCCCGGCGATGTCGATCTGCTGCCGATGTCGCACCGGCAGTTGACCGATGAGCCGCTGGTGGCGCTGGTGGCGCCGCAGCACCCGCTGGCTAACCGCGAGCGGGTTAACCTGCAGGCGCTGGCGGAAGTGCCTCTGGTGGATTTCTACAGCGGCACCGGCGCGCGGCGCCAAACCGATCGTGCCTTCCTGGCGGCGGGCATCCGCCGGCACGTCAGTTTTGAAATCGATCATATCGAATGGTTGGAGAATCTGGTGCGGCGCGGGTTGGCGGCGGGCATCGTACCGATCTCGACCGCGCAACGCTTAAGCGCGCTGGTGTCGATTCCGATTGAAGACGGGCCGCGGCGCCAGGTGTATTGCATCTGGCCGCAGCCCTTGTCGAACGCCGCCGCCCGTTTTTTACAGTTCAGCGGCATCGATCTGGCGGGGTAGGGGCGCGGCAGAGGCGCCCCCGCTCGGTTACGGCTTCGCCGCTTCGGCGGCGGTTTTCACCCAGCCGTCGAAGGTCGCCTGATGCGCCTTGATCCAACCGTTGACGTGGTTTTGGATGTCGGCCTCCGAAGCCTGGCCTTCATGCATGCGCAGGTTTTGCGCGTTGATGTCGGCGATCGGCAGCTTCATGATGGCGAACAGCTTGGCGGCCGCCGGGTTGGCTTCGGCCCACTGCTTGTTGGCGGCGATGCGCATGGTGTTGACCGGGAAGCCGTAGTTGGCGCCGTTAGGCAGCTTGGTATCGACGTTCTTCTGCTCGCCCGGCAAGGAAGAGAACGGTACCTGCAGCCAGACCACGTCGCGGCCCGGCACCATCACATCGCTGACCCAGTACGGCGTCCAGGTGTAATACAGTACCGGTTTGCCCTCTTTGTAGCGGGTGATGGTGTCGGCGATCATCGCCGCGTAGTTGCCCTGGTTGTGTTCGACGGTATTACTCAGGCCATAGGCCTTGATGTGGTGGTTGATCACCGCCTCGCAGCCCCAGCCCGGGGTGCAGCCGGTCAGATCGGCCTTGCCGTCGCCGTTGGTGTCGAACAGCTTGGCGATCTTGGGATCCTTGAGCTGTTCGACGTTGGTGATGTGGTACTGCTCGGCGGTTTTCTTGTCGATCAGGTAGCCCTGCGCGGCGCCGTTGACGTAGACGCCTTCGCGGTAGAACTTGGCGTCGCCGCCGGCGGCCTTGTACTGATCGGCGTGCAGCGGATCCCAATTGACCGCGATAAAGGTGGCGTCGCCGGAGGCGATGGAGGTGTAGGCGACGTTGTAATCCACTTCGCGCGGTTCCTTCACGTCGTAACCCAGTTTTTCCAGCGCCTTGCTGACCAGCAGCGTCTGGAACGTCTCTTCGGAAATGGTGCTTTGCACCGGCTGTACCGCTATTCCCTTACCGGGTAAATCCGCCGCGATGGCGCTCTGTGAGCCAATCAGTGTCGTCAGGGCGAGAGCCCAGATGCCCGTGGTGCGCATAGTGTTTCCCCTCTTTTGATGTGGTGTTGCCCTGGCCCGCCGGGGCCGCAGCCGCCGGCGGGAAAAGCGTCAGGCTTGTTTGATAAATGGACGGGTAAACAGCCCGATGGGGCCGCGGCGATACCAGCGGCCGATGCCCTTGCTGCGGCGATCGCGCCCCAGCGATTGGGTGAGGCGATCGAGAATGATCGCCAGGATCACGATGCCGACCCCGCCGATGGCGGCCAGGCCCATATCCAGCCGGCCGATGCCGCGCAGCACCATCTGGCCCAGACCGCCGACGGCGATCATCGAGGCGATGACGACCATCGACAGCGCCAACATCAGCGTCTGGTTCACGCCGGCCATGATGGTCGGCATCGCCAGCGGCAGCTGCACCTTGAACAGCAGCTGGCGCGGGCTGGCGCCGAAGGATTCGGCGGCCTCGATCAGATCCTCCGGCACCTGCTTGATGCCAAGAATGGTCAGACGCACGATCGGCGGCAGCGCGAAGATAATGGTCACCACCACGCCCGGCACGTTGCCGATGCCGAACAGCATGACGATCGGCACCAGATAGACGAAGGCCGGGGTGGTTTGCATGGCGTCGAGCAGCGGCCTAATCACTTTGGCGGCATGCTTGCTGCGCGCCAGCCAGATGCCGAGCGGCAGGCCGATAAGGATGCAGAAGAACAGCGCGGTCAGCACCAGCGCCAGCGTAACCATCGCCTGCGACCAGGCGCCGATGGCGCCGATGGCGACCAGAGAGAGCAGCGTCGCGGCGCCCATGCCGAGGCCCGCGATCTGCCAGGCGACCAGCGAGAACACCAGAATGGCGATCGGCGCCGGCATGCCCAACAGCAATTGCTGGAAGCCGCTCAGGATCACGTCTACCGGCACGCGGATGCCCTGGAACAGCGGGCGGAAGTGCAGCACCAGCCAGTCGATGCCTTGCGTGACCCAGGAATCAAACGGCACCCAGGCTTTGTGGAACGGATCAAGCAGGCTGAAGTGCTCAGGCTGCGCCGGGGCGCTGCTGAGCCAATCGGCGCCTTGCCCGGCGGCGTCATGAGCGGCCGGCGGCGGCGCGCTGGACCAGGCGTCGCCGGCGTTGGCGGCGGCATCGTGAGCGGGGGCGGCGCCGGCATCGGCCGGTGCGGTAGCCCAGGGATCTTGGGTTTGCGTGGTATCACTCATTGGCTGAGCCCTCCTTGTCCAACGCCTGCAGCAGCATGGCCTTGGAGATGATGCCGAGATAGTTATGTTCTTCGCCCACTACCGGCACCGCGCACGGCGCCTGGGCGACCAGGGAGATCAGATCGCTGAGCGGCGTGTCGGCCGGCACGGCGGCGGGGGCCTCAAGCAGGGCATCGTCCAGCGTTTGATTGGCGGACAGCGCCTTTTTCAGCGACTCTATCGACACCACGCCGATAAATTTCTTCCCGCGTTCAACAACATAACCATAATCACGGTCCTCATCGCGCAGCAGCTGCAGCGCCGAGCGGGGGCCAAAACCGGGGGTTTTGCGGATCAGCGTCACCGGACGCCGCTGGGCGATATCCTTGGCGCTGAACACATGACTGATGTCCACGCCGCGGAAGAAGGTGCGCACGTAGTCGTTGGCAGGATTATTGAGGATCTCGTCCGGCGTGCCGACCTGGATCACCTCGCCGCCCTGCATGATGGCGATGCGATCGCCAATGCGCATCGCTTCGTCCAGATCGTGGGAAATAAACACGATGGTGCGCTGATGCTGAGCTTGTAATTTCACCAGCTCATCCTGCATTTCGGTGCGAATTAACGGATCGAGCGCCGAGAAGGCTTCGTCCATTAATAATATATCCGGGTTATTGGCCATCGCGCGGGCTAATCCCACGCGCTGACGCATGCCGCCGGATAATTCATCCGGATAAGACAGCGCATAATTCTCCAGCCCGACCTGACGCAGGGCGTCCAGCGCTTTTTCCTGGCGTTCCTGCAGCGGTATTCCGGCTAATTCCATGCCAAAGGCGGTATTATTCAGAACATTCATGTGCGGCATTAGCGCGAATGACTGAAATACCATGCTGATCTTATTTCGCCGCACGGTGCGCAGCGCGGTGTCGGATATTTTGGCGATGTCCTCACCGTCGATCAGCACCTGACCGCGGGTGGGTTCTATCAGACGATTGAGAAGGCGTACCAGGGTGGACTTGCCGGAACCGGAGAGCCCCATGATGACAAATATCTCGCCTTCTTCAATGGCCAGAGTGGCGTCTTTTACGCCGAGCGATAAGCCGGTTTTTTCAAACAGCCGATCTTTTGTCAGACCTTTATCCAGCAGTTTGAATGCGCGTTCCGGGTGCTCGCCAAATATCTTATACAGGTTCTTTACTTCGAGTTTAATTGCCATGCAATTTGCTGTTTCCTCTGGTTTAATTAAAGCGTTATGGGCTGTCCTTAGCAAAATAAAAGAGCTTTTTACCCTAACACAGTGAATATCTGAGACAACCCTCAATGTCATTTAAATGGGATATTAGTGGTTTACATCAAGGTTTTAATTAGTTATGGTAATTTGGCCCGTGACTCAAAATTGACGGCCATTATTCGCCATAATGGTTTGGTTTTTGGGGAAATAATACGGTGTGGCGTAGAGAGATATTTGGGCGTCACGCCTGCCGTTCGGATAATAAAAAACCCGACCAGAGGCCGGGCAAAAGTCATCAGTATTTCATCAGTTTTAACGACAGGTGCCGATATCGAGGGGGATATCGTCGAGCGTCATGTTATCGCCTTAGTATGACAGCCAGATGGCAGCCTCAGGCCTTGCGATACAGCCTGCGCGGATGGCCGATATTGCCGTACAGCATCTCCACCCGCACGAACTGGGTGGCGACGCAATATTCCAGATAACGGCGAGCGGTGGTTTTGCTGATGCCGACCTGTTCGACCACGTCTTCCACCGCATGCGCCACCGCCGGCTGGGCGATAAACAGCGCCTGCACCAGCTCCAGCGTGTTGGTTTCTATACCTTTGGCGCTCGGTTCGCTGGAGAACTGCTTCGACTGCAGGTTGTACAGCGCATCGACATTGTCCTGATCGATGATTTTGAAGGTGCGCTGGGTCTGCACGAACTGCATGAAGCGCTCGAGCGAGTTGCGCAGCCGTTTGTAAGACACCGGCTTGATGATGTAGTCGAAGGCGCCGTTGCGGATCGCCTGGCTGCAGGTATGCATGTCGCTGGCGGCGGTGATGAAAATCACCGAACAGGCGGGATTCTTTACCGCCGGTTCTTCCATCAGCTCAATGCCCTGGCCGTCCGGCAGAAAGTTGTCCAGCAGGATCAGCCGCGGCTGATGCTCGTTGGCTTTGGCCCGCGCTTCGGCCAGCGTGGCGGCGTAGGCCACCACCCGCAGGTTGAAATTTTTCTCGATGAACTCTGCGTGCAGCGTCGCCAGTTGCGGCTCATCTTCCACGATCAGAACGTCCAGTGTTTGGTGTGACATAATCGGGTGCTCAAAAAAATCGGGTTATGGGTTTTATTTAGGGATAAATATAGAGAATATCGCGCCGTGCGGCTCGTTGTCCGACACTTCTATGCTGCCGTGCGCCTGCGCCACGTGGCTGGCGACCAGATGCAGGCCGATGCCGTGGTCGCTTTTATCCGCTTTGGTGGTCACGCCCTGTTCAAACAGCGTATCACGAATCTCCTCGGCGATGCCGGTGCCGCGATCCGCCACCTCGATCACCAGCTCGTCGCTGCCGTCGCTGATATAGAGTTCGATCGCGTCGTGCGGAGCCGGGCAGTGCAGCGTCGCCTCCACCGCATTATCCAGCAGGTTGCCGACGATCGACATCAGTTCGGTCTCATTCAGCGCCGCCGGGATCTGCCGCAGCTGGCAGGCCGGATCGAAACGCAGTTCGATGCCTTTCTCTCTGGCGCTGGAGTATTTGCCCAGCAACAGCCCGCACAGCGCCGCCGAACTGAAGCGCTGCGAGATGAAATCGAGGATCTCCTGCGCCCCCTCCGACTGGGCTTCCACATAGCGGATGGCCTCGTCATAGCGCTGCATATGCAGCAGCCCGGCCAGCGTGGCGGTCCAGTTCAGCTGCTCGTGGCGCATGATGCGTAGGTTATCGGCATAGCGTTTCACCTGACTGAGCTGGCTGCTCAGGGTATTGATATCGTTCTTGTCGCGGAAACTGATCACCCAGCCTTGCAGCTCCTGCTCCTGCATGATGCGCACCCGGCTGGCGATCACCCGCACGTGGTTGAAGCGGCACACCTCGTCATGGGTGTCGTGCTCCAAGTGCGCGACGGCGAAAAAGTCCGGCTGGGCCTGGATCACGTCGCCGATCGGCCGGCCCAGCAGGCCGGTGGCGGGCTGATGCAGATCCAACAGCTCACGCGCCGCATGGTTGATGGTGATGATCCGCAGCTGCGGATCGATGGCGATCACGCCCTCATAGATGGCTTCCAGCAGCGCTTTTTGCTGGCGCACCAGCAGCGCGATCTCTTTCGGCTCCAGCCAGAACATTTGGCGTTTGAGGTTTTTCGACAGCAGCCAGGAAAAAACGAACAGGGCGATCAGCAGCAGCACGATGGAACCGATAATTTGCGTTAATGTCCTGGCATTTAAATTATCGATATGCGATTTCAAATAGCCGACGGAAACGATGCCGATGACGTGATTATTTTCATCCAGAATCGGCGCCTTGCTGCGTAATGAAACGCCGATGCCGCCCTTGCGAATGGAAATAATGCTTTTTCCTTCCAATACTTCTTTATTATCGCCGCCGATCATCGGCGTGCCCAGGCGGCCCTCATATTCGGAATGATAGAGATGACGGGCATGATTATCACCGATGACGATATAGCTGGCGTCGCTGCTGGCGCGGATTTTTTTCATCAACGCAGCGATCCTGGCGGCGTCGTTTTTTTCTACGGCATCCACCAACGAAGGGATAAGGGCGATTTCCCGTGCCTGCACCTGGGCGCGGGCGCCGAGATCGCGGTGCAGCTGCGCATCCAGCTGGTAATAGGTGTAGGCGCCGATGCAGCTCAGCAGCAGGCAGGAGAAGGCCACCAGGCACAGAAACAGCTTGATTTGAAATGAGAGTTTAAGGCGCATGGAGGAGCTTCACCGTAAAGAGATCCTGAAGCCTTACCCTATCACGAGATACGGGGTGTGTAATATTGCGCCCGATCAACTTGTGATCCCTCACACGGGATTAGCGTGAACCGGACGAGAATTGTTCGTCTGCGATAAAGTTGATAAGCTTTAAAATAAAAACGGTATTAACGCCATTAAAACCACGCTGATTTTTACATAATCTTAATTAACCCCATAGAAACCATAACCACCATTAAAAACCCTTTTTAATTTTGAACATAATCACAGCAGATAATCCGTGCGCTTCTCTATGATGGCTGAACAAACTAATAAGAGGCCAGATTATGAGCACAACAGATGATTCTTACCTCGTAGCCAAAGACAAGGCCGCTGATATTCCTCTGCGTGAGAAATGGTGGCGGATACTGGACAATTATAAAGTAGGGATTATTCCGTTACCGTTCTTTATTCTGGCCGGCGTATTGATTCTGCTCGACTGCCTGGAAGGCAAGTTGCCGAGCGATATTGTGGTGATGGTGGCCACCCTGGCGTTCTTCGGCTTCGCCTGCGGCGAATTCGGCAAGCGCCTGCCGCTGATCGGCAAAATGGGCGCGGCGGCGATCTGCGCCACCTTCATTCCTTCCGCGCTGGTGCACTATGGCCTGCTGCCGGACGTGGTGGTGGAGTCGACCACCAAGTTCTACAAATCGACCAACATTCTTTACCTCTACATCTGCTGCATCATCGTCGGCAGCATCATGAGCATGAACCGCCAGGTGCTGATCCAGGGCTTCCTGCGCATCTTCATCCCCATGCTGTGCGGCGAGATCGTCGGCATGCTGGTGGGGATGGGCGTCGGCATGGCGCTGGGCCTGGAACCGTTCCAGATCTTCTTCTTCCTGATCCTGCCGATCATGGCCGGTGGCGTAGGTGAAGGGGCGATCCCGCTGTCGATGGGCTATGCCGCGATCCTGCACATGGAGCAGGGCGTGGCGCTGGGGCGCATTCTGCCTATCGTGATGCTCGGTAGCCTGACCGCTATCGTCATCGCCGGCCTGCTCAACCAACTGGGCAAGCGTTATCCCCACCTGACCGGCGAAGGCAGCCTGATGCCGAGCAAGCAGGGTGAAAGCGACATGAGCGCGGTGGAAAAAATCAGCGGCAAGGTGGACGTCAGCACCATCGCCTGCGGCGCGCTGTTGGCCATTCTGCTGTATATGGTGGGCATGCTGCTGCACCGTCTGATCGGCCTGCCGGCGCCGGTGGGCATGCTGTTCGCCGCCGTGGCGGTGAAGTTGGCGCACGGGGTGTCGCCGCGCATTCAGGAAGGCTCGCAGGTGGTGTACAAATTCTTCCGCACCGCCGTGACCTATCCCATCCTGTTCGCCGTCGGGGTAGCCATCACGCCGTGGCAGGAACTGGTGGACGCGTTCACCGTACAGAATCTGATCGTGATCGTCACCACCGTCAGCGCGCTGGTAGCGACCGGTTTCTTCGTCGGCAAGAAAATCGGCATGCACCCTATCGACGTGGCGATCGTCTCCTGCTGCCAGAGCGGGCAGGGCGGGACCGGCGACGTCGCGATCCTCACCGCCGGCAACCGCATGTCGTTGATGCCGTTCGCCCAGATCGCAACCCGTATCGGCGGCGCTATCAACGTTTCGCTGTCGCTGCTGGTGTTGGCCAAGTTCTTCGTATAACTCCTATAAATCCTTAGCGTTACTTTGCCTTTCCCCGCCCCCGCGGGGATTTTTTTGCCCGCGCGCCGGCCCGACGCGCGGGCGGGGAACTGCCGGTTACGCCGCTTGCTTCATGGCGGCGTCATACCACGCGAAGTAGCGCTCTACGCCGCGACGGCCGGATTCGATCAGCGCGCGTTTCTTCTCCTCGCTGATGCCGAACTCCAGCGTGCCGACGTCGAGCGTGTCGACATACACGGTGCGCTTCCAGTCATCGCTGTCCAGATGCACCTTGGTTTGGATGTCCAGCATCACGTTGGCCACCGCCAGGGTGAAATCAAACAGGTTGTTGACCGGCGTGCGCGGGCCGGCCTGACCGGCGGCCTGAGCGATTTCACTGGCGGAGTCCAGGCGAATGCCCAGCGTACGGGTGTTGATGCGCTGGCTGGTGCTGTCGATGTAAGGCGGCGTGGCGGAGAAGTCATAGTCGAACAGCCGCACCGGGTAGTTGTCGATCATGCCGCCGTCGATGCACAGGTCGCCCAGGGCATTTTTCTTCGCCACGAAGGCGAACGGGAACGACATCGAAATGCGCAGGCCATCCGCCACTTTCATGCGCGGCGTGGTGCGATGCGAATAGACTTCGCGCTGGCCGCTGTTGAGGTTGGCGCCGATAAAGTAAATCGACTTGAACCCTTTCGCCGTTTTCATTGCTTCGAACTGTTCGAAGGTAATATCCGGGTTGCCGGTACATTGCTTGATAATATCGCGCGACCATTGATAAAAATAATCACCGGGCGCAATGCCGTATTGATTGAACAGACGATAGGCGTCCTGGAGCGTACCGAAAAAGCCGCCGTTATAATCGAGGAATTTTTTAAAATCCATCGCCGACAGAATCTTGGTCACGTCGGCCGAGCTGCAGCCCAGCCCGACCAGCAGCGCGGCGATGGCGCCCGCTGAGGCGCCGGAGGTTTGCTTGATCTGCGGCATGATGCCTTTGGCTTCCAGCAATTCCAGTGCGCCGCCATAGGCGATGCCTTTTACGCCGCCGCCTTCAAAGACCAGGTTTTCGAATTGATAGCTCATCATATTTCCTTACTCGTGGTTTAGGGAGTAAGAAAAATAACGAAGCGGCGCACGAGAAAATATGGATTGGGGTTGTGTGGCTCGGCAAACAAAATTATTCATAATGAATATATTATTTATATATTTATCAAAGGCATTTATTAAACAGGCGCATCGGGCTTTTTGCGTCAATACTTAGCGCTGTTCAATTCTCACAAGGAGTCATCATGTTCTGGAAACGTTGTCTGTTGGGCGCGGCGCTGGCCGTTATGTCGTTACAGGCCGGCGCCGCCGCGCCGCAGGCCAAAACCCCGACGCCGGGATTTTACCGCATCATGCTGGGCAGCTTTGAAGTGACCGCGTTGTCCGACGGCATTATTCGCCTGCCGGCGGATAAGCTGTTACTGGGCCGTACGCCGCAGCAGATCGCCGCCGGGGTAGCCGAGCAGCATCAAAGCCTGCCGGTGGTCACGTCGGTCAATGCTTATCTGATCAATACCGGCGACAAGCTGGTGATGATCGACAGCGGCGCCGGCCAACTGCTGGGCGACGGCCTGGGCAAGCTGGTGGATAACCTGCGTGCGGCGGGCTACCAGCCGGAGCAGGTGGATGAGATCTACCTGACCCACATGCACCCGGACCACCTCGGCGGCCTGACGCACGACGGCAAGGCGGTATTCCCCAATGCGGTGGTGCGCGCCGCCAGCCAGGACGCGGACTTCTGGCTAAGCGCGGACAAACTGAAACAGGCCAGCGCGGGCAGTACAAGCAACTTCGAAAGGGCTCAGGCAGTGATCAAGCCGTATCAGGCGGCCGGCCACTTTAAGCCGTTCAGCGACGACGGTGAGCTTTCCCCGGGCATTGCCGCCTTTGCCGCCCACGGCCATACGCCGGGACATAGCGTGTATCAGGTGACCAGCCAGGGCCAGAAGCTGTTGCTGCTGGGGGATCTGATCCACGTGGCGGCGGTGCAGATGCCGCATCCGAAGGTGGCTATCAGCTTTGATAATGACGCCAAGGCGGCGGTCGCTCAGCGGCTGCGGATATTTGGCGACAGCGCGCGGCAGAGCGAGCTGGTGGGGGGCGCACACCTGTCGTTCCCGGGGTTGGGGTATTTGAATCGCCAGGGCGACGGTTACGCCTGGGTGCCATTGAACTACGGCGCGCTGTAATGGCGATGGCCGCCCAACGGGCGGCCATCGTAAGCGCCTTGGGGACATTGTTCGATAATTTGGGATGATGATGCCAGAGAATCGGGGCTTATTCGCCGTGATAAAGAGTGCATGATTAACGTTACCCTCGTCGTTTTCTTTAAGGATCTCCCGATGAATCAGAAAACTCCCCCCGTCGCCATCGTTACCGGCGCATCGCGCGGCATCGGCGCGGCCATCGCCGAGCGTCTGGCCGCCGATGGCTTCACCGTCATCATCAATTATTCGGGCAACCCGGCGCCGGCCGATGAGCTGGTGCGCAAGATCGAACAGGGCGGCGGCCGCGCCTTGAGCGTCAAAGCCGACGTCAGCGATGCATCTGCGGTCGCCCGCCTGTTCGACAGCGCCGAACAGGCGTTTGGCGGCGTCGACGTGCTGGTCAATAACGCCGGGGTGATCGCGCTGGCGCCGGTGGCGGACATGCGTGACGAAGACGTGGATCGCCTGCTCGACATCAATCTGAAAGGCAGCTTCAATGCGATGCGCGAGGCGGCGAAGCGCCTGCGCGACAATGGCCGCATCATCAACTTCTCCTCCAGCGTGGTGGGGTTGCTGCAGCCGGGGTACGGCATGTATGCCGCCAGTAAGGCGGCGATCGAAGCGCTGACCAGCGTGCTGGCGAAAGAGCTGCGCGGCCGCAATATCACGGTGAACGCCGTCGCGCCGGGACCGACCGCCACCGGTTTGTTCCTCGACGGCAAAACCCCGGAGCTTATCGAGCGGCTGGCGAAGATGGCGCCGCTGGAGCGCCTGGGCACGCCGGACGATATCGCTGCAGCGGTGGCCTTCCTCGCGGGGGCCGACGGCGGCTGGATCAACGGCCAAACCCTGCGCGCCAACGGCGGCATCATCTGATTGACGACGCGCCGCCGCAGGATCGGGTATCCTGTGGCGGAACTCATCACATCAAGGGCAGCGTATGGCAGGCGACAATCAGCAGTTTTATCCCGGCGTCAGGTCGCCCTGCGTCAGCCTGTGTCGGATCGACGACGAAACCCAGCAGTGCCGCGGATGCCAGCGCACGCGGGCGGAGATCGCCGCCTGGCCGACCGCCAGCGACGCGGAGAAACGCGCTATCTGGCGGCGGCTAGAGCTGCGTCAATCGGTGAAATAATCCTCTGCATTATTGCGCTGCCAGACTGCATGTAGCACAATTGAGCTACATGTGATTGACCGACGTGAGGAGCGATTATGTCGACGACGACCATTCGTATTCCAGATGAGCTTAAAGCCCGAGTCGCTGCCGTCGCCGAGCAGGTTGGCGTAACGTCTCACAGCTTTATTTTGCAGGCAATAGCGGAGAAAACGCAGCAGGAAGAGTTGCGCCGCGACTTTGAGAATGAAGCGGAAAAACGCTATGCCAAGATAATTGCGACGGGAGAGACGGTCTCTTGGAAAGAGATGCGCGGTTATTTGGAAAATTACGCAGCGGGTGATACTGCCGCTGTCAAACCTCCGGTTAAAAAATTGGGGCGCTGATGGCAAATGTCGAGTTGGCGCCAGAGGTCAGGGATGATATCGAACGTATTCTCGCTCATTTGGCTCAGTATGGCGCTGCGGATTCAGGGCGGCGCATTCAGGAAATCATCCAGGCAATTGCGGTATTGGAACATAATCCATTGATCGGACGGTCCCTTGGCGCAGGGCTGCGTGAATTGATTATTGGGCAGCAAGCTCGCGGTTATTTGGCGCTCTACAAATACATTCCTGATATCGATACGGCGTTTGTTCTGGCGATCCGCAGTCAGAAAGAACAAGGGTATTGAATGCACGATACCGGCCTGAAAGACCGGCATCTCTGTCATGTCCTCAGAAATCCCAGTCCTCATCCTCGGTGTTGACCGCCTTGCCGATGACGTAGGACGACCCTGAACCGGAGAAGAAGTCGTGGTTTTCGTCGGCGTTCGGCGACAGCGCCGACAGGATCGCCGGGTTGACCTCCGCCATCGCCGGTGGGAACAGCGCTTCATACCCCAGGTTCATCAGCGCTTTGTTGGCGTTATAGTGCAGGAAGGTCTTCACGTCTTCCGTCCAGCCGACGCCGTCGTACAGTTCCTCGGTGTAGCGCACCTCGTTGTCGTACAGGTCCTGCATCAGATCGAAGGCGAAATTTTTCACCTGTTGGCGCCGTGCGGCGTCCACTTTCTCCAGCCCTTTCTGGAACTTATAGCCGATATAGTAGCCGTGCACCGCCTCGTCGCGAATGATCAGGCGGATCAGATCGGCGGTGTTGGTCAGCTTGGCGCGGCTGGACCAGTACATCGGCAGGTAAAAGCCCGAATAGAACAGGAACGACTCGAGGAACACGCTGGCGACTTTTTTCAGCAGCGGATCGTCGCTGCGGTAGTGCGCCAGAATGATGCCGGCTTTCTTCTGCAGTGCGCGGTTTTCCTCGCTCCAGCGATAGGCGTCATCCACGTCCGGCGTTTGGCACAGGGTAGAGAAGATTGAGCTGTAAGAGCGGGCGTGCACCGCCTCCATAAAGCTGATGTTGGAGTACACCGCCTCTTCGTGCGGCGTCAGCGCATCGGCGATCAGGGCCGGCGCGCCGACGGTGTTCTGGATGGTGTCCAGCAGCGTCAACCCGGTGAACACCCGAATGGTCAGCTGCTGCTCCTTCGGCGTCAGCGTGGCCCAGGAGGGGATATCGTTGGACAGCGGCACCTTCTCCGGCAGCCAGAAGTTGGAGGTCAGGCGGTTCCACACCTCCAGATCCTTGTCGTCTTCGATGATGTTCCAGTTGATGGCGCGCACCAGCGGCGCCGATGTTACGGTCGTCATAAGTTGCCTCACAGCGCGCAGGACACGCAGCCCTGCACCTCGGTGCCTTCCAGCGCCATCTGGCGCAGGCGGATGTAGTAAATGGTTTTGATGCCTTTGCGCCAGGCGTAGATCTGCGCGCGGTTGATGTCGCGGGTGGTGGCGGTATCGCGGAAGAACAACGTCAGCGACAGCCCCTGATCGACGTGTTGCGTCGCGGCGGCATAGGTATCGATGATTTTTTCCGGGCCAATCTCGTAGGCATCCTGGTAATACGCCAGGTTGTCGTTGGTCATGTACGGCGCCGGATAGTAAACGCGGCCGATCTTGCCTTCCTTGCGGATCTCGATGCGCGAGACGATCGGATGGATGCTGGAGGTGGCGTTGTTGATGTACGAGATGGAACCGGTCGGCGGCACCGCCTGCAGGTTCTGGTTGTACAGCCCGTGCATCATCACCGACTGGCGCAGCGCGCGCCACTCATCGCGGCCCGGAATGGCGATGCCGGCGGCGGCGAACAGCTCGCGCACCCGCTCGGTCTGCGGCAGCCAGTCGCGTTCGGTGTATTTGTCGAAGTACTCGCCGCTGGCATAGCGCGAGTGCTCAAAGCCGTCGAACGCGCCGCCGCGTTCGATCGCCAGCCGGTTCGAGGCGCGGATGGCGTGATAGGCCACGGTATAGAAATAGAGATTGGTGAAATCGATGCCTTCTTCCGAGCCGTAGAAGATGCGCTCGCGCGCCAGGTAACCGTGCAGGTTCATCTGGCCCAGACCGATGGCGCGGGCGCTGCGGTTGCCTTCGGCGATCGACGGCACCGAGCGGATATCGCTCATGTCGGCCACCGCGGTCAGCGCGCGGATCGCGGTCTCGATCGCCTTGCCGAAGTCCGGCGCGTCCATGGTTTTGGCGATGTTCAGCGAGCCGAGGTTGCAGGAGATATCCTTGCCGATGCGATCGTAGCTCAGATCCTCGTGATAGGTGCTGGCGCGGTTGACCTGCAGGATTTCCGAACACAGATTGCTCATGTTGATGCGCCCGGCGATCGGATTCTCCCGGTTGACCGTGTCCTCGAACATGACGTAGGGGTAGCCGGATTCGAACTGGATCTCCGCCAGCACCTGGAAGAACTCGCGCGCGTTGATGCGCGACTTGCGGATGCGCTTGTCGTCCACCATCTCGCGGTATTTTTCACTGACGCTGATTTCAGACAGCGGCGTGCCATACACCCGTTCGACGTCGTAGGGCGAGAACAGGTACATTTCTTCGTTGTTCTTCGCCAGTTCGAAGGTGATATCCGGGATCACCACCCCCAGCGACAGCGTTTTGATGCGGATCTTCTCGTCGGCGTTTTCCCGCTTGGTGTCGAGAAAACGCAGGATATCCGGGTGGTGGGCGTTGAGATACACCGCGCCGGCCCCCTGGCGCGCGCCGAGCTGGTTGGCGTAGGAGAAGGCGTCTTCGAGCATTTTCATGATCGGAATGACGCCGGAGGACTGGTTCTCGATGCGTTTGATCGGCGCGCCCACCTCGCGAATGTTGCTCAGCATGAAGGCCACGCCGCCGCCGCGTTTCGACAGCTGCAGCGCGGAGTTCACCGCCCGGCCGATCGATTCCATATTGTCTTCGATGCGCAGCAGGAAGCAGGAGACCAGCTCACCGCGCTGGCGTTTGCCGCAGTTGAGGAAGGTCGGCGTGGCCGGCTGGAAGCGGCCCGAAATCATCTCTTCCACCAGATCCTGCGCCAGTGCGGTGTCGCCCGCCGCCAGCGTCAGCGCCACCATGCACACCCGGTCTTCGTAGCGTTCCAGATAGCGCTTGCCGTCGAAGGTTTTGAGCGTATAGCTGGTGTAGTACTTGAAGGCCCCGAGGAAAGTCTCGAAGCGGAATTTTTTGGCGTAGGCCTGCTGGAACAGCTGCTTGATAAACGGGAATTCGTACTGCGCCAGCACCTGCGGCTCGTAGTAGCCTTCTTCCACCAGATAGCGCAGCTTTTCCTCCAGGTTATGGAAGAACACGGTGTTTTGGTTGACGTGCTGCAGGAAGTAGTGCCGCGCCGCCAGCCGATCTTTATCGAACTGGATCCGGCCTTCCGCATCGTAAAGATTGAGCATCGCGTTGAGCGAATGGTAATCCAGCGCGCCCGTCTCGGGCCTGGTCAGTTCTGTCGTTGCCAAAATGCGGTTACTCCCTGTCTAACGTTTTCAACGTCTTGCGTAGTGCCGAGCAGCTCGAAGCGGTACAAGAAAGGCACCTGGCATTTTTTGGCGATGATGTCGCCGGCGATGCCGTATGCTGCGCCGAAGTTGGTGTTCCCGGCGGCGATGACGCCGCGCAGGTATGAACGGTTTTGCGGAACGTTGAGAAAGCGGATCACCTGGATCGGCACCGCGCCGACGGCGCTGCCGCCGCCATAGCTGGGCACGATCAAGATATAGGGCTGTTCCATCAGCAATTTGCTGCGGGCGCCGGCGATCGGAATGCGGATCGCCGGCAGGCCCAGTTTCTCAACGAATCGGTGGGTGTTCTCCGAGCTGCTGGAGAAATAGACCAGCGGATTCATCGTCGGGCCTCAGCAGGTGAGCGCCAGCGCGCCGATTTTGTCCGGCCGGAAACCGGCCCAGTGATCGTCACCGGCGATAATCACCGGAACTTGCTGATAACCTAAGGATTTAACGTGGTCCAGCGCCTGCGGATCTTGAGTGAGGTCGATCACCTGATAATCAATCCCCTGTTTATCAAATGCGCGATAGGTGGCGTTGCACTGGACACAGTCCGGCTTACTGTAAATAATAATGCTCATGATTCGCATTTACCTTTAAGCTGAGGGAAAGGCGGACAAGTCAGAGAACGGAGCATTGTTCCTGGCGTTTCTGACGGCGTTATCAGCCGAACAACATTCCCTGCGGCTGATAGATAAAATACTATATGTTGATATTTGTTTTATCAACCACGCTATATATGGTGTTTTGTCGGGTTTTGCGCGCAGGCCGCGCCGGGGCTGGAAAAGGCGAGGGGAAAAATTTTTGCGGGTGTGAAATTCCCCCTCAGAGTCAAGAGGGGGAGGCGAGCGCATTACTGACGCATGCTGACGGCCAGCCGGTTGAAGGCGTTCATGATGCTGATGGCGAAAGTAAGATCGGCGATCTCGGTATCGCTGAAGTGCGCTTTCAGCGCCTCGAAAGCGCTGTCTGGCGCGCCGGTGGCGGCGATCAGCGTAACCGACTCGGCCCATTCCAGCGCGGCGCGTTCGCGCTCGCTGAATTCATGGCTGACGCGCCAGCCCGCCAGCGTATCCAGCTTGGCATGGCTGAAGCCGCTTTCGCGCAGCGCTTTGCCGTGCATGTCCAGGCAGTAGGCGCAGCCGTTGATCTGCGAAACGCGCATAAACATCAACTCGATGGTCGCCTTGTCCAGGGCACCTTTCTCCAGCGCCATCAGCGCGCTCACCATATTTTTGTACGGGGCGGGCGCCAGCTCGGCATAGTTCAAACGTTGCTTAATCATGGTCAACCTCAATCGATAGTAACGAAATCATGGCGCTACTTTAGCGGCCTTATGGTCTATGCTATAGGGCCATAAAATGATTATTTAACCGGGCCATGATGCCGCCGTTCCTGACTTCATTGCGGCTGGACAGCCGGCTCGCCGAGCCGCTGTACCGGCAGATTTACCAGCGGATTAAAGACGCCATCGCCCAGGGCAGCCTGGCGGCGGGCAGCCGGCTGCCTTCGGTGCGCGGGTTGGCGAGCGATCTGGGCGTGGCGCGCGCCACGGTGGAAAGCGCCTACGCGCAACTTATTGCCGAAGGTTTCTTGCAGAGCCGGGGGCAGGCGGGCACCTATGTCTCGCCGCAGTTGCCGCACATGCCGCCGGGCGCAATGCCCGCTGCGCCGCCGCTGGCGACGATAGCGCCCGATCCGCTGCAGCCGCAGGGCATGCTGCAGCCTTTCCAACTGGGCGTGCCGGCGCTGGATGCGTTTCCTCGGGCGCTGTGGCAGCGCATTGTCGCCCGCCAGCTGCGCGGTTCCACGGCGGCTTCCCTGGCGCTGCCGCCGGCCGGCGGCCTGCCTGAACTGCGTGAGGCGATCGCCCATTATCTGCATTTGTCGCGCGGCATCAGCTGCCGGCCGGAGCAAATTTTCCTCTGCGCCGGTTATCCGGCGTTGCTGGACTGGGTGACGGAGACGCTGTTGCACGCCGGCGACGCGGTATGGATCGAAGATCCCGGCTATCCGGTCACGCGCCCGCTGTTGCGAGCCGCCGGCGTCAGGCCGGTCGCCGTGCCGGTGGATGAACAGGGCATGGACGTGGCCGCGGGTATGCTGACGGCGCCTGAGGCGCGGCTGGCGGTGGTGACGCCGACCCATCAAAGCCCGCTCGGCGTCTCGCTCAGCCTGGCGCGGCGGGTGGCGCTGCTCGACTGGGCGCAGCAGCGCGGGGCCTGGATCCTCGAGGATGACTACGACAGCGAGTTTCGCTATCACGGGCGGCCGCTGCCGCCGCTGAAAAGCCTCGATGTTCAGGGGCGGGTGCTGTACGCCGGCACCTTCAGCAAAACGCTGTTCCCGGCGCTGCGCATGGCTTATTTAGTGGTGCCCGTCGGCCTCACGGAGGCCTTTGCGCGCAGCAGTCGGCTGCGCGGCTGCGGTTGCCCGCCGCTGCTGCAGGCCGGCGTGGCGGATTTTATCCGGCAAGGGCATTTCTATCGCCACCTGAAACGCATGCGGCCGTTGTACCGCCAGCGGCGCGAGTGGCTGACGCTGGCGTTGGAGCGGCAGCTGGGGGCGTGGCTGACGACGGTGCCGCAACAGGGCGGCATCCAGCTGTTGGCCCGGCTGCGCGACGGCTTGGCGGATGCGCCGTTGGCGGCGCAAGCCTGGCAGCAGGGGCTGGCGGTGCAGGCGTTGTCTGACTGGCGAATCGACCATCCGGCGGGACAAGGGTTACTGCTGGGGTTCGCCAATTTCAGCCGGCGAGAGGAGGCGGAGCGGGCGGTACAGGGGCTGGCGCAGCTGTTTCGCTAAAATTAAACGGCCCGCGATTTCCGCGGGCCAGACGCACATCTGTTTTATCTTTATGACTGCAGGGGTGTTAACGCCGGGCCAGCAGCACGCCGAGCACGATGCCGACGGCGGCACCGATCCCTACGCCCTGCCAAGGTTTGTCACGCACATAGCTGTCGGCTTGATCGACCGCGTCGCGCGCATGCTGTGTCAGACTGGTGGAGCCGTTGAATCGCGCTCGCGCGTCGCGCAGCACGCCTTTCGCCTTGCTGTGCAGCTCTTTCAGTTCCTCTTTGGTCTTGTCACCGGACTCGCGCAACACTTCATCCAGCGTATCGGCCAACAGAGTCACATCCTGATCGATATCGCGTTCTGTTCTTTCCGCTTTCTTAAACATTCAGCTCTCCATTTCGACACATGTCTTTTAAGTGTAGACCATGCCGAGATTTGTGTGGCCGATCACGGAAAAAAACCGCCGTCACGCAGGTGTTTGCCGGCACCTGGGCTTTGTACATTTGGTTACTCGGCGAAACCAATCACTCACGGAAACGGCCGTTTGATTCCACTAGTATCTGTTTCAACGGCTCCACCGGAGCTTACCGAAACAACACTCTGAGGATTTAAAGATGAAAAAAGTATTAGCGCTGATCGTTGCTGCCACTATGGGTCTGTCTTCTGTTGCTTTCGCTGCTGATACTGCAGCTACTGCTCCGGCTACCACCACCGCGCCAGCTGCGACCACCACTACCGCTGCGCCAGCGGCTGCTGCTGAAAAAGCGCCAGCTAAAGCAACGCACCACAAGAAAGCCAAGCACCACAAAAAAGCGCCAGCCCAGAAAGCTCAGGCCGCTAAAAAGCACCACAAAAAAGCGCCAGCTCAGAAAGCCCAGGCTGCTAAAAAACACCACAAAAAAGCGCCAGTGCAGAAAGCTCAGGCCGCTAAAAAACACCACAAAAAAGCCGGTAAAAAAGCTTAATTAAGTGATGTTTGCGGAACCGACAAGGTTCCGCACTCTACAGCCCGTATTCCAGACACCCGGTCTTTCCGGGTGTCTTCTTTTGAGGCGACGCACGATGATCCATCGCTATCTGTTTGAAGTCATTTTCAGCGCGGTAACCCTGTGCGGGGTGATCGTCGGTTGGGAACTGTTTCTGGCCGGCAGCTTCCTGTAATTATTGCGCCGCGGCGGTTTCGTGCAAATGCCGCCAGCCGAGCGCGTCGGGCAGGCGTTCAAACACCACCGTGGAGTAGCGCAGCGTGGCGCTTTGCCCCGGCAGACTCTGTTTTTCCCGGTAGCTGACTACCGCACCCGTCGGCCATTCGGCCACCAGCTTCATCTCTTCTATCTCGATTTCCAGTCCCGGTTTGGCGGCGCGATGCGCGCGGAAAAAAGCGCACAGCGCGGTGAAATCCAGCGGGGCGCCGTTCAGCGCGATCATGCTGAAATCCGGCGTAAAGCGCGCCAGCAGCGCTTGCTCCTCTCCGGCGCCTTTGCCCAGCCAGCGTTCAATGGCGATGTGGGCGTCGATCACTTCGGTAAAATACGGGTTCATAAAGCATCCTGTTGAGCGTTGAGTTGGCGCACGATGGCGCGGTTGGCGAGGCGCAGACACAGCAACAGCGGGATAAGTGTGCTGGCGCCCGCCAGAATGAAGCAGGTTCGGTAAGCCGCCGAGGGCGGCAACACGGCCAGCAGCAGATTCAGCAGCAGGCTGAGCAGCGCCACGCCGAGGCAAAAACTGAGCTGGCGGTTGATATTCCACAGTGCGCTGGCGTCCGCCAATTGGCCGTCGGGGATCTGCAGAAACGCGCTGCTCTGCGCGGTGCTGCTGCACAGGCTGCCGCCGAACCCCATCAGGGCGAAGGCGGCGATCTGCAACGCGTGCTGCCCGGCCTGATCGATCTGCGCCAACGTCAGCATGCCGGCGCCTTGCAACAGGCAGCCGGCGATCAGCAGCGGCCGCGGGCCGAGGCGATTAAAGCTTTTGCCGGTCAACGTGATGGCCAGGAACGACGCCAGCGCCCAGGGCAGCATCAGGCCGCCGACCTGCGCGGCGGGCATCCCCAGCTGGTTTTGCAAATACAGCATCGCCACCAGGCTGACGCCGATGAACAGGCCGGGAATGCACAAATAAATCGCCATGGCGTTGCGCAGCAGCGGATCGCCGACCAGCCGCAGGTTCAGCAGCGGCTGCGGGGTGCGCAGGCTATGGCGCAGATAATAGGCCAGCACCAGCAGCCCGGCGGCCAGCAGCGCCGCGCCGGAAACCTGATGACCGGCTTCGCTCAGCCGGGTCAGGCCGAGCAGCAGCAGCGTCAGCGCCGCGCAGGCGCTCAGTAATCCTGTCGCGTCGAGCGGTTTGCACGCCGCCGTCGGCGTTTCCGCACGTAGCCACAGCGCCGCCAGCGCCAGGGCCAGGGCCGCCAGCGGCAGGTTGGCGAAAAACACCCAGCGCCAGTCCAACCGATCGACGAGCCAGCCGCCCAGCGCCGGTGACAGCGCCGGCGCCAGCAGCCCCACCAACATGATGGCGGCCGACAGCCCGGCGCGTTCATGGCTGCGGTACAGCTGATAGGTCAGGGTCTGGCCGATGGGGATCAGCAAACCGCCGCCCATGCCCTGCAGGGTGCGCCAGCCGATCAGCGCGCCGATGCTGTCGGCGTTGCCCGCGCCGAGGGTGGCCAGCATGAACAGCGCCAGCGAGAGCAGAAACACCCGCCGCCCGCCGATGCGCTGCGCCAGCCAGGCGCTGAGCGGGATCACCAGCGTCAGGCCGAGAATATAGCCGTTGCTGACCCACGCCAGCTGGCTGACCGACGCCGCCATCGCCTGGCCGATGGCGGGGTAGGCGACGTTGGCGATAAACATATTGATCAGATCGACGAAAAAGCCGAGCAGATAGACGATTGCCACTTTGCTGCGATAAGACATGGTGCCTCCGGTTGAAGGCGAGCAGTGTATCGGGGGGAAAAGTGCGGATAAATCGGCGGCGGGCGATTACACTGTCAAAATGATTTTGACAATAAGGGCGGCGAAATGCTGAATTTGCAGCGTCTGGCGATCTTCGCGGCGGTGGTGGAAGCGGGCAGCTTTACCGCGGCGGCGGCGGCGCTGGGGCAAACCAAGGCGGTGGTGAGCTTTAACGTCAAGCAGCTGGAGAATGAGCTGGGGGTGTCACTGCTGGCGCGCAGCACCCGCCGATTGTCGCTGACCGATGCCGGCGAACGCTTCTACCAGCGCAGCCTGCAGCTGTTGCAGGAGGCCGAGAACGTGCTCGACGACGTGCGACGCGATCATCACGGGCTGAGCGGCGTGCTGCGTATCACCAGCACGCCTGAGTATGGCGCGCAGGTGGTGGTGCCGGCGCTGGCGGCGTTTTCGCGGCAGCATCCGCGGCTGCGCATCCAGCATGTGTCTTCCTCTTATCATGCCGATCTGATCTCTGAGCGCTTCGACGTGGCGATCCGCCTGGGCCAGCTGGCGGATTCCAGCCACCGCGCGGCGCTGATCGACAGCTTCGCCATCTTTCCGGTGGCGGCGCCGAATTATCTGGCCGAGCGGCCGATTCATTCGCTGACGGATCTGGCGCAGGCGCAGTGGATCGCCCACAGCCGGCTCAGTTCGCCCCTCAGCTGGCAGGTGGTCACGCCGCAGCGCGACGCGGTGCTGTTCAAGGTCGCGGATGCGGCGACGCTCACCGGCGACAGCGCCGCGGCATTGCTGGCGTTCGCCCTGCATGGCGCCGGGGTGGCGCTGCTGCCGGCGTGGCTGGCGCAGCCCGACATCGACGCCGGCAGGCTGCAACGGTTGCTGCCGGATCACCGTTTCCCCGAGCAGAGCATCTATGCGCTCTACCCGAACACCCGCCACGTGCCGGAGAAGGTGCGGGCGTTTATCGATTTTCTGCGCGCGCGGGTGGCGGCAAAATCATTAGCGAAATAATAATTCGTTATCACTCTCTCATTTATCATCAGATCCCATCGGGGTATGCTGGCAATCTCTGTCTACCCCGTCCGATGCGAGCCACCTTCGATGACCGCAGAAAATAACCTCCAACTGAACCGACGCATTCTGTCCGTGGTGATGTTCACCTTCGTCTGCTACCTGACCATCGGCCTGCCGCTGGCGGTGTTGCCGGGGTTTGTGCATGACCACCTGGGCTACAACTCGGTGCTGGCGGGCCTTATCATCAGCGCGCAGTACTTCGCCACGCTGTTCAGCCGCCCGCACGCCGGGCGTTACGCCGATCAGTTGGGGCCGAAGAAGGTGGTGCTGTTCGGCCTGGCCTGCTGCGGCGCCAGCGGCCTGTTTTACGCGCTGGCGTTCGGCGTTGACGGCTGGCCGTGGCTCAGCCTGCTGCTGCTGTGCGTGGGGCGGGTGTTTCTCGGCGTCGGCGAAAGCTTCGCCAGCACCGGTTCCACGCTGTGGGGCATCGGCCGGGTTGGAGCGATGCACACCGCGCGGGTGATCTCCTGGAACGGCGTCGCCACCTACGGCGCAATGGCGGCCGGCGCGCCGCTCGGCGTGTATCTGAATCAGCAGTGGGGCTTGGCCGGGGTGGCGGCGCTGATCGTGCTGGCGGTCGCGGTGGCGCTGCTGTTGGCGAGCGGCAAGCCGGACGTCTCGATCGCCGCCGGGCAACGCATCGCCTTTCGCGCGGTGTTCGGCCGCATTTGGGCCTATGGTCTCGGGCTGGCGATGGGCACCGTCGGCTTCGGCGTGATCGCCACGTTCATCACCCTTTACTACGCCGACAAAGGCTGGAGCGGCGCGGCGTTTTCGCTGACGCTGTTCAGCTGCGCCTTCGTCGGCATTCGCCTGATCTTCAGCAATGTCATCAACCGCCACGGCGGGTTGAAGGTGACGCTGGCGTCGTTTCTGGTTGAGATCGTCGGGCTGCTGTTGATTTGGCAGGCCATCGAGCCCTGGATGGTGCAAACCGGCGCATTGCTGGCCGGCGCCGGTTTTTCGCTGGTGTTCCCGGCGCTGGGCGTTGAGGCGGTGAAACAGGTGCCGCCGCAGAATCAGGGCACGGCGCTCGGTACCTATTCGGCGTTCCTCGACCTGGCGTTGGGCATCACCGGCCCGCTGGCCGGGCTGCTGATCGGGCAGGCGGGCGTGCCGTCGATTTATCTGGCGGCGGCGCTGCTGGTGGCGCTCGGGGTGTTGCTCACTCTGCGCCTGCTGCAGCGCAGCCGGGCCTGATTCAGGAATAGTCCGAAACCCGGATTCCTCCCCAGAAAATCATTGTTTCGGTGAATGATTACGGTAAGGTCGCTCAGCGGTCCAGAATGAGAGGAGGAATCGATGTATTTACGGCCGGATGAAGTGGCTAAAGTGTTGGAGAATACCGGCTTTGAGCGTGATTATGTCACCGATCAGGCCTATGGTTACCGCAAGGGTGCACACTACGTGTATGTGAATCGCGAAGCGCGGATGGGCAGAACCGCGTTGGTGATCCACCCGGCGCTGAAAGAGAGAAGCGTGCATTTCGCCACGCCGACCTCGCCGGTGCGCACCAGCGAGCAATATCTGGAATTTCCCCTGGATTTAAGCAGCGACGCGCCGAATCAGCGTTACGGCATCGCACACGGCTTCAGCTCGCGCGAAGCGCTGTCGCGTTACCTCTACAGCATGTTCCTGTAAACGGTCCCCCGCCAGGGGGACGCTATCAGCCGTGGGCCAACGCTTCGCGGTTGAAACGCTCGTTGTAGGCGCGGCGGAACTGCGCCAGTTCAAACGCATCGATATCCAACTCGGCGAAGTAAAACAGCGCCGCTTCGGTGTGCTCGGCGTGCAGCTCCGGCGACAGCCCGGCGCGCAGCAGCACGTCGCGCCAATGGCCAATCTGCTCGTCGTCCGCCTGTTTGATGAACGTCAGGTAGATGAACAGCAGGTAAGCGGCCTGGTGCATCTCTTCGGTATAGCCGTTGTTCAGCATGCGGATAAAGGTCTGGCTTTGGCGGCCGCCCATTTCCTGGATCATCGATTCGATCAGCATCGGTTTGACCCTCAGCAGATGGGCCAGCGAATCGATGGCTTTACGGGTGTCGGACGTCAAAATGCGGTAACCGATGATGAATACGACGATCAGGGCGGCGAGGATGATCCAGGTCATTTAGGCTTTATTACACTCTCAGTACGCCAGAAGAGGGGCGGGAGGCGCTGTGCGACAGCGCCCGCTATCAATGCTGTTCGCCGCTGAAATTACCGACCGCGCTCTGTTGGCGCAGGTGGTGATTGAAGGTGGCCGCGTCTTTGGCCAGCGCGTCCAGATGGGCGCCGAGCATTTTGATCTGCTTGACCAGCGCATGCTGCTCCGGCACCGAACTGGCGGTGCTCAGTTTGCGCGCCAGTTGTTCATTCTGCGCCCGCAGCGCGGCTTCGCGCTGTTTGGCTTCTTCCAGCAGTTGCTGCAGCGCCTGGTAGCTCCGCTGCCATTCGCGGTGTTGCCGTTCGAAGCTGCTCTGCAACTCATTCATCGCATTTTGAAACTGGATTTCCAGCTCGCGCATTGTCATGGGCTCGATCCTTTGCGGCACTCAATGATGGCTTAGCAGTATAGCGAAAACTGCTCGCAAGCTCACCCGTTGACGACAATTGAGACAAATGCCGCTGACAATTCCTGGCTTGCAACCGCGCCAAGGCGTCTTACAATCGTCCCCATCCCCGGCCGTAAAGGCTGCCGTTCAAGAGAGGTGGAACATGAGCGAGCAGGAAAAAGACTTTTTTGAACAGGCGATGGCAGACGTGGTGCCGCTGGCGAGCAGGCGGCAGACGCTGTACCTCAAGCCGCAGGAGGCGGTGGACAAAAGCGCGCGGCGCGAAGCGCAGCGGCTGCGGCAGGAAAACTTCCTCAGCACCGATTTCCTCGAGGTGATCCCCTGCGATCGGCCGCTGGAGTTCAAAGGGGAAGGCATTCAGCAGGGCGTGCTGGACAAGCTACGCAACGGGCGTTACCCGCCGCAGGCGTCGCTGAACCTGCTGCGTCAGCCGGTTGAAGCCAGCCGGCAGGCGCTGTTCCGCTTCATTATGCAGGCGGAGGCGCAAAACCTGCGTTCGCTGCTGATCGTGCACGGCCGCGGGCGGCAGAACGAAAGCCATCCGAATATCGTGCGCAGTTACGTCGCCAAATGGCTGGCGCAGTTTGAACAGGTGCAGGCGTTTTGCCGCGCCTTACCGCGCGACGGCGGCGAGGGCGCCTGCTATGTCACGCTGCGTAAATCGGCGCAGGCCAGGGCGGAAAACTTTGAACGTCACGCCAAGCGCAGCCGGTGAAAGGATAGCCGAAATAAAATGGCCGGCGCATATCGCCGGCCATCGATGAATTATTTATTAAATATTTTATAGTCCAGCGAATAACGGCCGGCGCCGGTCACCGCCAGCAGCAGCAAACCGCCAATGATGCTGATGTTTTTAAAGAAGTTGATTTCGTTGCCCATCATTTCCATGCCGGTCATTTTCCAGAACGGATGGCCGATAAACGCGGTGCCCAACACATACAGGGCAAAAATGACCGCGATAGGGCGAGTAAACAGGCCGAGAATAAGCGCGATGCCGAAAATAAACTCCACCACCACGGCGACAATCGCCGCCAAATAAGGCATCGGCGTGCCATAGCCTTCCATCGCCGTGACGGTCGCACCGAAGTTGACCAGTTTCATCCAGCCGAAAATGATAAACAGAACCATCAGTAGAATGCGGGACAGCAGAATTACGCCGTCTTTTGAGCTATCACCCATTTCGAACTCCTTAGCCACTGTCGGAATTATGTTGTCTTGCTGAATAAAGATTAGAACAATTTACGGTTTTTTCTAGCGGCGACGGGCGGTTGCGCCACTTTTTTCGTTGGGTGAGACGCGTGGTGAAGCCGACGGCATTGCCTATACTTGAGCCTGGAGCAAAAACAATAAAACGGGCAATGTGAGGCCATGATGGATGAAGAATTGACCGCCGCAGGTTACCGCCGTTATTCCGGCGACAAGATTGACGTTTATTTTAACAGCGCGATATGCCGCCATTCCGCCAACTGCGTGCGTGGCAACGCGGCTATTTTTACCCTGAATCGCCGGCCGTGGATTATGCCGGACAATGCCGACGCGGCCGAAGTGAAACGCGTTATCGATACTTGCCCCAGCGGCGCACTGAAATATAGGGAGAAATAATATGGATCATAAAATACTGGCGGACGAGAAGCGTTTTTATATCAATGACGAGCACGGCAAGTTGATCGCCGAGATCTCTTTCGTGCCGAGCGGCGACAAGCTGACCATTATCGATCACACCTGGGTGGATGAGTCATTGAAGGGGCAGGGCGTCGGCAAAAAGCTGGTGGCGTTGGTGGTGGAGAAAATGCGCGCGGAGCAGCGTAAAATCATTCCGCTGTGCCCGTTCGCCAAGCATGAGTTCGATACCACCCCAGCCTACCAGGACATTCGCGCCTGAGGCGATAACGGGGCGCGGGGCGCGCCCCGATCATTCAGCAGACGCCGAAATCGCCGTCTTCGTGGTACAGCGCCACCTCGTTGGCCTGCACCTCCGTACGCTGTTCTTTACCCAGTTCATTCCAGCTGCAAACCAGGGTTTCGCCGTCGATCGCCACCACGGTCATCTTCGGGCCGCCGGTGGTGCGTTGTACAAAATCACCGATATTGAATGCCATGCGTTCCTCCACAACAGATTAAACCTCATCTATTGATAACACAGAATGGCGCCGCCGTTGGCAGGTGTTTCGTTATGTATTAAATTATACAGCGATTATTACCAGAGAGAGCAAACTAACATGCCGGGATTATTGATGTTTTATGTGGGCGGTACGGCGCCGGGCGCCAATATTGAGTTGCACGACGTGCAGTTCGCGGCGGCGGATCGGCCGGAAGAAGCGTATCCGCTGCTGCGTGAAAAGTGGTTCGGCGATAAGCGTAAGGTGCATGTCGACGGCTATGCGCGCATCGACTGGGCGGACGGTTACGACGTGAGCCTGGAGCCTGCGCCGTTTGCCGGCGAAGAGAGGCTGTTTTTCGTCAACGTGGGCGGCTACCGCAGCGATGAGCTGGCGGAATTGCACCAGTTCGGCCTTTTTGTGGCGCGCTCCGCCGACGAGGCGAAGGAGAAAGCCAAACGGGCGCTGCTGACGGACAGCGCGCAGCAGCACAAGGATGACCTGGCCGAGGTGGACGACTGCCTGCTGCTGCAGGCGCTGCAGGGCTACCACGTTCATCTGCGCGCCAACCCGCACGGCGAACCGGCCCGGCCGCTGTGGCAGGGGTATCTGCCGATCGGCGAACCCGCGTTATAACGCCGCTTCGAACACCCGCGGCAGGTTGAGAGCGAGGCGTTTCAAATCCAGATGCATGATATTCATTGCCTGTTGATGAAAATGCCGTTCATGCAGCATGAGAGGCGCTGTATGCTGGCAAGCACGACCATCAACTCACACGGGACTTGCCATGACCATTGAGATTTACCCGGCGCAAAAAAGCGACGCCAAACTGATTCTGGATATGATTATCGAGCTGGCGGTGTACGAAAAGGCGCGCGAGCAGGTGCGGGCCAGCGTGGAGGACATCGAACGCAGCCTGTTTGGGCCGGGCGCCTGTTCCGAAGCGCTGATTTGTACGGTGAACGGCGAGCCGGCGGGCTATGCGGTGTTCTTTATGAGTTACTCCACCTGGCTGGGTAAAAACGGCATCTATCTGGAAGACCTGTACGTGGCGCCAAAGCATCGCGGCGCGGGCGCCGGTAAAACGCTGCTGCGGCACATTGCCCAACTGGCGTGCGAGCGGCAGTGCGGCCGCCTGGAGTGGAGCGTGCTGGACTGGAATCAGCCGGCCATCGATTTCTACCTCAGCATCGGCGCGCAGCCGCAGGGCGAGTGGGTGCGTTATCGTATGGAAGGCGAGGCGCTGACGCACTTCGCGGCGCACGGGGCGGCGCTGCCGGTACAATAGCCGTTGGGGGGAGGCGGCCTCCCCAACTGTGGTGGTGTGAACGGTTTACTGCGGATCAATCAGGCGGGTTTGCGGGCGGCGAGAATGAAGATCATCGGGCGTTCCTGCTCTTCGTCCAGCGCCGGGGTAGCGGCGATTTGCTGCGCGCTGGGGCCCCATTCGTTCAAATGCTGGATGATAAACCCTTGCTGCGCCAGCGGGTTGATATAGCTGCCGAGCGTGCGGTGCTGCTTGATGACGCCTTCCGCCAGCCAGTTGGAGACGCGCTGGCCTTCCCGTTGGTAGCCGTTGACCGGCCAGGATTTCTGCCCGTTGCCGTCGGTCAGCCAGCCCTGCTGCGCCGGGGCGGTGTAGATTGGGTGCTCGGCGGTGAAGATGAACTGCCCGCCGGGTTTCAGCGCGGCGTAAACCGTGGCGAACAGCGCGGGCAAATCCTCGAGGTAGTGCAGCGTCAGCGAGCTGTAGACCAGATCGTAACTTTCCGGCGGCAGCTGCAGCTGCGCCAAATCTTGCCGACGGTACTCGATGCCCGCGTCGGCGGTCATCTCCCACGCTTTGGCCAGCATCTTTTCCGAGACGTCCAGCCCCAGCACGCTGGCTGCGCCCTGTTCGCGGGCGCTGCGGCAGAACCAGCCGTAGCCGCAGCCGAGATCGACCACGCTTTTTCCCTGCAAATCCGGCAGGATGCGGCGGATGGCGGGCCATTCCGGCGCGCCGTCCAGGCCGTGCTGCGAGCGGCTGAGCTGCGCGTAGCCGTCGAAGAAGGCCTGATTGTCATAGATGTTTTGCGTCATGATGACTCCTTGGGGTGAATGACGGCGGCGGAATGCCGCTGCCATACCGTGCATATTGCTGCATAATTCTACGCTGACAACATGAATAACGGGAATGACGATGGACATGATTTCGGTGCGGCAAGCGCCTGAACTGGCGCCGCGCGCCATTGCGTATTTTCAGCGGCACTGGGCCACGGCAGAAACGCTGATGATGTATGAAGACGCCATCAACCGCAGCCTCGGCGCCGCCAACCCGCTGCCGCAGTGGTACCTGCTGATGGAAAATGACCAGATCCTCGGCTGTGCGGGGCTCATTACCAACGACTTTATCAGCCGTGGGGAATTGTATCCCTGGCTGTGCGCGCTCTACGTAGAAGAGACGCAGCGCGGCAGGGGCTACGGCGCCAAGCTGATTGAGCATGTAGCGGCGGAAACCCGCCGGCTGGGCTTCCCGCAGCTACACCTGTGCACCGAGCTGGAAGGGTACTACGAACGCAGCGGCTTCGTTTATAACGGGCTCGGCTATCATCCCTGGGGCGAAGCCTCGCGGGTCTACTCGCGGGCGCTGTGATCGCCCTCGCCGGGGGCGGGTAAGACAAACCTGACTTTTCTTTCACCTCATCGCGCATCGCGGGTTACACTGGCCGCTTGTTCGCCACCGACCGGGTTAATTCGCCGCCGCGATGAGAGTGCCACGTCAGCTACAGCAACGCTTTACCGCCTGCATCGCCATTATGGCGGTGCTGTTGCTGTTTGTGGCGCCGGTGGTGTCGAAATCGCTGATGCACCACCCGATGATGGGCGGCATGGCTCAGACGGACGCCGCCATGCCGCACGACATGCACGGGATGGCGATGCCCGCCGCCGAGCATGCCGGCCACCACGGCATGGATCCTGCGGAGATGATTTTCTGCGGCTATTGCGAGCTGCTGATCCACGTGCCGCTGCTGCTGTGGACATTCGTCCCGCTGCTGTGGCTGATGGCGCGTATCGCGCGCCTGCCTTGCGCGCCGCGCATCGTCCCACCGCCCATTCGGCGCCTTGCTCTGCGGCCGAGCCCGCGCGGGCCGCCCGGCCAACCGTTTTTCCCTATTGCTTGATCATGGGTAACGCCGTCCGTATCGCTGCGGACGGTTTGCCTGCGCGCACAGTTTGAAAAACGAGAAAGGCCATGTCTTCAATAACCAAAACTCCACCTGCCGCATCGCCGCGTGGCGCGATGCTGAACCTGATCAGACGGCTGCATTTTTATATCGGCCTGCTGGTCGCCCCTTTTATTCTGGTCGCCGCGCTGACCGGCACGCTGTATGTGCTGACGCCGCAACTTGAAGAGGCGCTGTATCGCGATGCGCTTTTCACCGAACCGCACGGGCAGGCGAGATCGCTGGCCGACCAGATCGCCGCTGCCCGCCGTGCGGCGGGTGACGAGGCGCGCATTTACGCCGTGCGTCCGGCACCCGGCGCAATGGACACCACGCGCGTACAGTTCGCGAGTGCCGAGCTGGGCGCTTCCGAGTCACGTGCGCTGTTTGTCGATCCCTATACCCTGGCGATCAAGGGCGATATGACGGTGTACGGCACCTCCGGCGTACTGCCGCTGCGCACCTGGCTGGACAAGCTGCACAGCAGCCTGCTGCTTGGCGATCTGGGCCGCAACTACAGCGAGCTGGCGGCCTCCTGGCTGTGGGTGGCCGCGCTGGGCGGCGTGGCGCTGTGGCTGGCGACGCGGCCGAAGCGCAAGCTGAAAAGGGTGAAAGGGGGCTTCGCCGCTAACCGCCATTGGCATATCACGCTGGGCGTGGCGCTGCTGGCCGGGCTGCTGTTCTTCTCGGCCACCGGGCTGACCTGGTCGCAGTGGGCCGGCGGCAACATCGACGCGCTGCGGGCCAACCTGGGCTGGCTGACGCCGCAGGTCAACACCAGCCTGCAGGCCGATGCGCCTCAGACGCCGACCGATCCGCACGCCGAGCACCGCGGGATGATGCCTGGCATGAAGATGGGCCCTGCCGCGCAAAGCAATGCGCTGAACGGCGATTGGGATCGGGCGCTGCATGCCGCGCGCGCCGCCGGAATAGACGCCGCTAAGGTCGAGCTGCGCCAGCCGAAAGGCGAGGGCAAAGCCTGGACGGTGACCGAAGTAGATCGCAGCTGGCCAACGCAGGTGGACGCGGTTGCCATCGCGCCGCAAAGCTTCGCCGTCGTCGACCAGGTGCGGTTCGACACCTTCCCGCTCATCGCCAAGCTGACCCGCTGGGGCATCGACGCCCACATGGGCATTCTGTTCGGCTTGCCGAATCAGCTGCTGCTGGCGGCGTTCGGCCTCGGGCTGTGCCTGACGATCGTGCTGGGTTACCGCATGTGGTGGATGCGCCGCCCGGCGGCGGGTGCGCAGCATCCGGTGCAGACGCTGGTTGCCGCCTGGCTGACGCTTTCCCTGCCTGCCCGCGCCGTCACGCTGCTGGTAGCACTGGCGCTGGGTTATTGCCTGCCGGTAATGGGCGTGAGCCTCGCGGCGTTGCTGCTGGTGGACGTAGGGCGCTGGCGCGGCCAGCGGCAAGGGCTTCGGGACGAAACGCCGGAAGCGGCCGCCCGCCGCGCCGAGGTGCGCAAGTTCCGCGCGGCGGTGGCGACAGTGGCGGTGGCGGTCGGCTGCGTGATGGGCCGGGCGATCCTCGGTGGCACCGTCGAACAGTTTCAGCTGCCGATCGGTGACTGGAGCGCACAGATGGTGATCATGCAGAGCCTGATGGTGCTGCTGTATACGCTGGTGTTCACCCTGCTGCTTTCCATTCCGCTATGGTATTTCTTCCTGGGGGAGAAAGAGGGGCGGTGAGGTATTTTGCGCTGATGTGATGCGTTAAACCCCGCTGCGGCGGGGTTTTTCTTGGCTATATCAGCCGGTGTGCGTGCAGTTTGACGCTTTCCATGATGCTGTCCATCGTCACCTGCACGCGGTGCGGCAACACGCCGCGCCGGCGGTAGATCAGGTAGGCCTGCATATCGATGCCGCGCTCGCGCGCCAGGCAGGGCAGCAGCGTGCTGGCATCGAGCTCGGCGGCGACGGAATAATACGGGGCGTAGACGATGCCCAGGCCCTGTTTGGCCAGCTCGATCGCCGGCAGAATGTTATCGCAGACGCTGGCGCCGTTGATCTCGACCTGCACCAACTCCCCCTGTGCACTGTAGCCGCTCCAGGTATTGCGGATGCCGCCCAGCATGCGCAAGGTAATGCAGCGATGCTGCGACAGTTCATCCAGCTCATTCAGCGGCGAGCGGGCGATGTAATCCGGCGCGGCGAACAGCCCGACGCGAAAACGGGTAAAGGGCCTGGCAATCAGGCTTTCGTTTTGCGGCTGGAAAAAGCTGATCAGCAAATCGCAGTCGCTGTCGAATACTGCGCCATATTTTTTCTCGCGTTCGTCGGGGTTGCGGGTTACCAGATCGACAGTCAGCGCCGGCGCAGCGTGCAGCAGCGGCGGCAGCAAATAGCTGGCCAGGAAAGCGTGGATGCCGATCGGCGCGCCGAGCGTGACCATGCCGTTCAGGCTGCGCTTATAGGTGCCGGCCATATCGAGCAGATCGCTATGCTCGTTCAGCAACTGCGAGGCGCGGCGCAAGAATTGTTCGCCGAACTCGGTCAGTGACAGAGTGCGCGGGCCGCGCAAGAACAGCTCCAGCCCGAGCCGCCGCTCCAGCGCGGTGAGGGCGCGCGACACGTTAGACTGCGGCATATCCAACAGCTGCGCCGCTTTGCTGACGCTCGCCGTTTCGGCAATGACGCGGACAATCCTGAGTTCTTCAATGCGGAAGTCTTTCTCTTTCACTGGCCGGCTCGTATGAGTTTGTATATCAAAAATGATATACACCTTTGGCGGCATTGTCATATGACTTATCACGGGTGGGTGGGTATCATTCGATTTGATTATTTGCTATCCACAAAAATAAAGAGAAATCCGTCAATGAAAGTGACAAGAGCGGTTATTTTACCTGCGCTGTTATTACTGGCCGCGTGCTCGTCCGCCGTGACCGAAAAAGAAAAATACTCGACCTTTCTGACCAATTATAACGATATCAATAAAGGTCAATCCGCGTCCGGCAAAGACGTTTTATATTGGAAGGACAAGAACGTCGATTTTTCCCGTTATCAATATCTGGTGTATCAACCGATGATCTATTTCCCGCGGCCGAAACCGAGCGAGATGGTGAGCCAACGCGCGCTCGACAATATCCTGAATTACACCAACCAGCAGTTTAAGCAGGCGATGGGCACCCATTTTACGCTGGTGGACATGCCGCGCGAGCATACCCTGATTTTCCGCGGCGCCATCACGGCGATCGACACGCAGAAGAAAGGGCTGCAGGTCTATGAAGTCTTGCCAATCACGCTGCTGATCGCCGCGACGCAAAGCGTCACCGGGCACCGTACTATGGAGAGCGCGGTCTATATGGAAGGCGAGTTTATCGATGCCGCGACCAATCAGCCGGTCATTAAAGTGGTGCGTAAGGCTTCGGGGGAAAATCTTAATAATGAGAAAGCACAGCTGAAAGTCACCGACGTGAAGAATGCCATCGATACCATCGCCAACGATATCAGACAATATAACACGCTATAGAGATTATTTATTTCCATTATTCTCAACCAGGACTTTACATGTTTCTTAACTATTTTGCTTTAGGCGTACTGATCGCAGTATTCCTGATATTATTCTACGGCGTCATTATTATTCATGACATTCCTTATTTACTGGCGAAGAAGCGCCGCCATCCGCATCAGGATGCGATTCACGTCGCCGGTTGGGTCAGCCTGTTTACGCTGCACGCCATTTGGCCGCTGCTGTGGATCTGGGCGACGCTCTATCGGCCGGAACGCGGCTGGGGCATGAGTGAAAGGCCGGAACCCTCAACGGATCTGCAGGCGCGCATCGCAGTGCTCGAAGCGGAATTACAACGCCTGCAGGAAAAGCCGACGGCGGTTCCCGGCCCCACGGTAAGTTGAGCGTAGCCTATGGATTTGCTCATTATTCTCAGCTACGTGGCGCTGAGCTACGGCGTATTTAAACTGTTCCGCATTCCGGTCAACAAATGGACCGTGCCGACTGCGGTGCTCGGCGGAATATTTATCGTCGGCGCCTTGATTCTGACGATGAACTACAACCATCCGTACAGCGATCGGGCGCAGAAAATAGCCGTTTCTGTGCCGATGGTGCCGCAGGTCTCGGGCATGATCGTCGAGGTGACGGAGAAAACCAACGTGCTGCTGCACAAAGGTGAAGTGCTGTTCCGGCTCGACGACAGCCGCTACCGCGCGCGGCTCACCAGGCTGGAGGCTGACCTGGCTAGTGCAGAGGCGGAGATCAGGACGCGACGGGCGGCGCTCAGCGAGTCCGCCGCCAACGTGCAGCGGGCGAACGCGGAATACGAGCGTGCCCGTAAGGATTACCAGCGCTATGCGAAAGGGGCGGCCATGCCAGTCAACCCATTCTCGGAGCAGGACGTCAGCCATGCGCAGCAGCAGTACCAGGCGCAATCCGCTGCGCTGCAGGCGGCGAAAGCCCAGTTCCAACAGGAACAGGCGCGGTTGTCCGGGCGCTATGACGGCGAAGACGCCACGATAGCCAGCCTGAAATCGCAAATTGCCGAAGCGCGTTACAACCTGGAACAAACGGTGGTGCGTGCGCCGAGCGACGGTTATGTCACGCAGGTGCTGGCACGGCCGGGCACGGCGGCGGTTCGCCTGCCGTTCAAACCGGTGATGATCTTTATCCCGCAGCAAAAGCGCCAGGTGGTGGCGGTGTTCCGCCAGAACGCCATCCTGCGTTTGGCGCAGGGGGATCAGGCTGAGGTGGTTTTCAACGGCTTGCCGGGACAGGTTTATGGCGGCACCGTGAGCCGGGTGCTGCCGACGATACCGGACGGCAGCTACCAGGCCAGCGGCGCACTGCAGGGCCTGAGTACCACGCCGGGCCGGGAAGGGGTGTATGTAATGATCGATCTGGCGGCTAACCCCGACCTGGCTCACTTGCCCGACGGCGTGAGCGCCCAGGCGGCGGTCTATACCGGGCACTTCGAGCACGTCTCCGTGATGCGCAAAGTGCTGCTGCGCATGACCAGCTGGCTGCATTACCTCTATCTGGATCACTAGCCTGCATCGGCCCGGGGGAGCTCGGGCCAAGGGGCTTCCCCCTGAATGTGACAAAAACAAAAAAGCCCGCAACCGAAGTTGTGGGCTTTTTCGCTATTATCGCCGGGTCTATCTGGTTCACTGGGCTGGCGAGCTTTGAATCGGCAGCTCAACCTTCTGTGGCTTTTACCTCGCAACCAGTAGGTCCTCCCAGTGGTTGGTGTAACAGGGGCTCAATTGCTCTTGTCGCATTATACAATTAGGTGAACTCGAGCCTTGACTGGCAAAGCTTACGCGCCCAATTCCTTGGCTTGGGTTTAGTCCATAACTGCTATCAACTCATCCGATTGAGCGGACGGCGGTACAAACATGTTGGCTTGTTATTGTTTTTCTAATGATCTGCTATTTTCAGTTATTTCAATAGGCCACGAGATTCACATCGAGAATGGGCTAGATCATCGTGCTGCTCGAACGACAGGCCGAGAATTCGAGTTCGCTGTTCGCACCTGTAAATGGGAAGCAGTCAACTACCCGCTAATTTTGCATAGCCATTTAAGGGTTGATTAGGTAGACTTTTAATGACTTTAAACGACTTTAGTCCTTTTTGAAGGGTGCCACTGTTATGACCGCCGAACCCTGGGTCACCGCCCTCGACGTTGCCCAACACTTGGGTGTTGTCAAAGATACTGTCTACCGCTGGCGCGAACGCCAGGGACTGCCCGCCCATAAAATTGGCCGGCTGTGGAAGTTTCAGCTCTCTGAAGTGGACGAATGGGTGCGGGCTGGTGGGGCGGGTGAGCCTGCTGAGGGAGGTAGCACAGAATGACTTCAAACCGTGATGAAGCACAGACTCGCACCGAGATTATTGATTCGCAGCTCTCTCGTTCTGGCTGGTCACGAAGTCGGCGTACCCTTATAGAGGAATTTCTGCTCAAAACGGCGGAGCCCGAGATTACCGACAAGGACTACCAATATGCGGATTACATTTTGCTCGGCTCAGACGGTAAACCAATTGCTGTAGTCGAGGCTAAACGATCATCTCGCGATGAACTCGCAGGAAAGCGCCAGGCTGCAGATTACGCGGATGCGATCAAAACCCAATTTGGCAGCGACCCGTTTATTTTCCTCACCAATGGCAAAGAAATTCAATTTTGGGATCGTGCTCGTTACGCCCCTCGCAAGATCTCCGGTTTTTATACCCGAGATGATTTGGAGCGCCTACGACATCAGCATCAGTTCGCCGAGCCCGTGAGCAATGTAACTATCAATGCTGACATAGCCGGACGCGACTATCAAAACGAGGCTATTCGTCGCGTCACTGAAGGCGTAGATGCCGCCAAGCGCAAGTTCCTATTGGTGATGGCCACTGGTACGGGCAAAACGCGAACGACCATTGCCCTAGTTGATACCTTGCTGCGCTCCAAGCGCGTGCAGCGAGTGTTGTTCCTGGCAGACCGACGGGAATTGGTGCGTCAGGCTATGTCGGAGTTCAAATCATATTTGCCCAATGAAAGCTTGGCTCGCATCGAATCTGGCGAAACCTCTGGGGCTCGCATCCAGTTTTCCACCTACCCAAGCATGATGCAGGTGTATTCGCGCCTGTCAGTCGGTTATTACGACCTGATCGTAGCCGATGAAAGTCACCGCTCCATCTACCAGCGGTACAAGACTATTTTTGATCATTTTGATGCGATACAGCTCGGGCTAACCGCAACCCCAACCGATTACATCGACCATAACACATTTGAACTATTCGATTGTGGCGACGGTGCTCCCAGCTATTACTACAGTTACGAACAGGCAATCGCTGATCAGAACCTAGTGAATTACCGTGTGCTTGACGCACAAACCAACTTTCAGCTTCAAGGTATTCAGGGGGACGCACTACCCGGGCCCTTGAAGCAAATGGCACGTGATCAAGGCGTAGATCTTGATGAGCTCAATTTCGATGGCAGCGACATCGAAAAAGGCATCATCAATCAAGGAACCAACGATGCCATGGTGAAAGAGTTTATGGACAAAAGCCGCAAAGATGTTCGCGGCCTGCCGCACAAGTCTATCATCTTCGCCGTCAGTCACGCTCATGCCAAAAGGCTTTACGAAGGCTTTAATCGCCTATATCCAGAGCTGCAACGCCAGGGCATGGCCGAAATCATCGACAGCCACATGGAGCGTGCTGACGCCACGTTGGACGATTTCAAATACCGTACCATGCCGCGTGTGGTCATCTCGGTGGATATGCTTGATACCGGAGTGGACGTTCCAGCTATTCAAAATTTGGTCTTTGCCAAGCCTGTATTTAGTAAGGTCAAGTTCTGGCAGATGATCGGGCGTGGCACACGACTACATATCGACAAGGCAACAGGCGAAATCAAGAAGGATTTTCTGATCATTGATCACTGGAAAAACTTCGCCTACTTCAAGCTCAAACCCGATGGCGAAGTGGAGTATCCGAGTGAGCCGCTGCCAGTGCGTCTGTTCCGCCTGCGGTTGGAAAAGTGGCTGCTTCTGCACTCCCAGCAGCAAGATACACAAACAACTATCGCCTCTTTGCTGGCCATGCTGGATGCTTTACCTCGGCACAGCATCAACGTGCGGCCGCATTGGGATGATCTCGACATGCTGGCGCGGCAATGGCCAGAGCCAAGCCAAAGCGCACTGGAGCATCTATCCAGGACCATCGCGCCATTGATGCGCTTTGCACTGTTGGTATGCTTGGAAGAATTGCAGTTCCGCATCTGGTGTGAGCGTCTTACTGTGGCCTGTCTTAAGGGCGATGCTCTCGAAAAAACCAAAGTGCAGGAACGCATCCAAGAGGCTGTGAGCAGCTTAGCCGACAACATCCCCGAAGTGCAGCGTGTGGCTGAACAACGAGTTTGGGTGCAATCTGCTGGTTTTTGGCTGCACCTAAATGCGGCACGTCTGGGGACGCTGCAATCCGTGTTCTCACCTTTGATGCGCTATCGCACATCCATACCAAGCCGCACGGTCGAAATCAATCTACCGGACAGCATTACGCAACGTAGCTGGATAATTTATGGCCCTACCGGAGAAGGTGCTTTCGCGGAAAGCTATCGTGAGCAAGTGGAAGCGTTGGTACGCCGGCTGGCGGGCCAGCTGCCAGAATTAGCCAAACTCAAACAAGGCGAGCATCTGGATGACGAGGAAATGGACCAAGTCAGCAAAACATTGAACCAAGCTGATCTGTTCGTTACCGAAGACACCTTGCGCAAAGCTTTTGAAGCCCCAGCTGCATCGCTGGCTGATTTTTTACGCCACATACTTTGTGAAGGTGCGCATCTGCCTAACCGCGAGCAGCGCATCAATGCCGCTTTTGAAGCATTCATTGCCGCTCACGGCTATTTGCGTGCCAATCAACTTAACTTCCTACGCGCTGTAAAGGCCGCCGTGCTGCGCCACGGGTGCATTACCCGTGCAGCACTCGGCGAACCACCGCTCTCGCGCGTGGGCCGAGTGGAAACGCTATTTCCGCCGCAGGACATCGACAAACTTATTAACCTCGCCAACCAACTGTTGGACGACGTAGCCTGATTTATCAAGGACACCCTGAATGCTTGCACCTCATATCAAGAAAAAAGTTGACGAACTTTGGAACCGCTTTTGGGCAGCTGGCCTCACCAACCCCTTGGTGGCAGTTGAGCAAATCACCTATCTGCTTTTCCTTAAACGCTTGGAAGACATCGATCTCAAGCGCCAACAACGAGGCTTTTCCTCCATTTATGTGGGTTACGAATCCTGTAAGTGGAGTTACATCCGTCAAGAAAAGACCAATCCCGGCCATTTGATTGACGTGGTTTTCCCGTGGTTACGGGAGCTCGATAAACACTTCAGTAGCGCCAGCGCCGGCGGTACAGAGCTATCCAGCCTCAATAACCGCATGGCTGATGCCTACTTCCAGCTAGACCCCAACAAAGGCAAGGTGCTGAGCGACGCGATTGATGCCATCGATCAACTCTTCGCCAGAGCGGGTGAAGGCTCAGCCGCCCAAGACATCATGGGCGACACCTTTGAGTACCTGCTTAGCGAAGTAGCCACGGCAGGTAAGAACGGCCAGTTCCGTACACCGCGACATTTGATCCGTTTCATGGTTGAGCTACTCGACCCTAAGCCAGGTCAAAGCGTCATAGATCCCGCCGCCGGCACAGGTGGTTTTCTGTTTAGCACTCAGCAGTACTTAATGCGTAAATTCTCCGCGCAAGACAATCTCGTGTTGGAATGGGACGGCACCCCACATCGCACCGATGGCGCCGCCGCTACACCAGAGCAATATGCCGCCATCCACAACGGCGCCTATTTTGTCGGTCTCGATAACGACCGCACCATGGCTCGCATCGGCTGGATGAACTTGGTGCTACATGACGTGACCGACCCGCACTTGCTACAGGGCGACTCCCTCAGCAAACGCGAAGGAAAAGCCAAGCTTAAAGAACTGCTTGAGCCTAGCAGCTATCAATTCGTGCTGGCTAATCCCCCCTTTACCGGAACAGTCGACAGCGGCGATCTGGAGCCTGACACCCTACTGTTTCCACGCGTGGGCGGTGGTGGTAAGAAAAAGGATGAATCAATCACCAACAAGAGCGAACTGCTCTTTCTGTGGTTGATGCTCGACTTACTCGATATTGGCGGGCGCTGTGCGGTGATCATCCCCGAGGGTGTTTTATTCGGCAATACTGATGCCCACGTGCGTTTACGCCGCGAGTTGCTGGTCGAGCATATGGTGGAAGGGGTAATTTCCCTTCCCGGCGGTGTTTTTCAACCTTACACCGGCGTCAAGACCTCCATTCTGATCTTCAGAAAAGTCACTCGGCGCGACAACAAGCAAAACTTGCCCAGCAACGCCGCGCCACTCACCGAACACGTTTGGTTCTATGAAGTGGAGGAAGACGGCTACTCAAAAGATGCCAAGCGCAATCCACGCCCAGGCCAACAAAACGACCTATGGGATGCGCTCATCAAGTTCAAAGCTTGGATCGAGCATGGTCGCAGTGGCGCGCAAAGCCATGAAAAGACCTTGCTGCAACCTAGTTTTTATACCGAACGCTGGCGCCAGGCCCTACTGCGTGACACTGCCGATAAACTCACACCCGCAGGTGAAGCTTTCTCGACCTTGCCCGACACCAGTATGTGGGACGGTCAGGTATGGGGCATACACGAGCTGTTTCCCGAACTTCCTGCTGACCCTAAAGAAGCAGAAAACCAGGTGCGCAACGAAGCCAGCCGGACACTCTACGATTTGGTGATCCAGTTCTTCGCAGCCCCCACCCAGCCTGTGTGGGCCAAGTGGAAAGACAAGGCCACTACAGCCGAACAAATGGCTAGCGACAAGGCGCTGGCGGAATGGAAAAAAGCCATCAGAGTACCGCAGCAAGAATTCAACCGTGCCGCACGCGATGTGCAACGCTTTTTTGAAGCGGAAGATGGGCCCGCGCTACAGATGTGGAAAGGCATGGTCAAAGATGCGCTCAACGCCGGCTTGTCCTACCACCAGCGGGTAGTCATGCAAGCGCCCACGGTACAGTTCAGCACCTATGAGCCGGTGGCCGACCTAAACGCTGCATTGGAAGGCATCGCTCGCGAAATGGCTAAGCTCGACGGCTTTGACGTAACCCTACGTAGCCTGGCTATTGATCAAGCAACCGAGCTCAAAGCTGTCAAGCATTGGGTCGTCCCCGTGCGGGCTTGGGCGCGTAACGATGAGTGGCAAAGTGCAGATGGACAGCTCGTAGGCTCACACGATGCAGATGGATTAGTGCGGCCTTCTTACGTGGAAGCGATGCTGGCCGATGGGCTCTATGCCGGAAAAGGTGTACTGAAAGATGGATTACTAGACTCGGACTGCATCGAGGCTCGGGACTGGAACCTCTCCGCTGGCCAGTACAAACCATTCGACTTCACCCAGCTCAAGAGCGACCAGAGCGTGGCCGAATTGATAGGCGCGCTTAAAACTACCGAGCAAGAGATTATCAAAGGCTTGGATAAATTGCTGGCGATGGTGGAGGGGCGGGAATGAAGTTGCCAGAAACTTGGGTGCAAGCTCGGCTAACCGATGTTTGCGAATTGAACCCTCGACTAATTGCAGATCAGAGGCCAGAGGACGATACAATCGTAACTTTTGTACCGATGTCCGCTGTTGATGAACATCGCGGCGTGATAGACAAAGCAGAAACTCGCATGTTCGCAGAGGTGGCAAAAGGCTACACAAGTTTTCGTGACCATGATGTGCTTTTCGCAAAAGTCACGCCTTGCATGGAAAATGGAAAAGCTGCCATAGCTCGGAACCTGAATAATGGTCTTGGCTTTGGCTCCACAGAATTCCATGTATTGCGTTCGAACAATGTTGTTCTTCCGGAATATATTTTTAGTTTTATTCGGCAGAAAGCTTTTCGAGTGCGTGCAGCATCCGCGTTTGTGGGGACAGGAGGCTTGCAACGGGTCCCATCTGATTTTCTTTCACGAGTAAAAATCCCACTCCCCACGCTCCCCGAACAACAGCGCATCGTCGATGTACTGCAACTGGCGGAGGAGGTCATTAAGGCTAAGAAGTCCATTAGCGATCAGGTTGATAACTTGGTTCGGACGGCCTACTGGGAATATTTTGGCGATTGGTACACAGCTGATGGCCTGATTGATCCAGTTCGAATCAGCGATTACGTGGCGGAATCCCAATATGGGGTATCCGAAGCTATGGGCGAAACCGGAACGCATGCGGTATTGCGAATGAACAGCATGACCGCAAGTGGCTGGCTGGATTTGACGGATTTGAAATACGCCTCCCTGTCGAAAAAAGACATTGAATCAACGAAATTGGCCGATGGTGACCTTCTATTTAATCGTACAAACTCAAAGGAGTTGGTGGGAAAATGTTCTATCTGGCGACCAGTTGAGGGGGTATTCAGTTTTGCATCTTATCTTGTGCGACTTCGATTGAAGCCAGAGATGTTGCCTGAGTTTCTCTGGGCTACGCTAAATAGTGCTTATGGAAAATATCGCCTTTTAAATTCAGCCAAGCAGGCCGTTAGTATGGCGAACGTTAGTCCGACGGATCTCGGACGTATCACCGTTCCCCTGCCTCCGCTGCCGTTACAACAGAAGTTTTCTGAATTGGTGCGTGAAATCGAAGCGTTACGGGCTCAGATGCTTGGAAAGTTAGAGATGTATTCCGAATTGCAGGAGTTCATTAGCCAGCAAGCCCTCGTCGGACATTTGACTGCAAACTGGCGTGTTGCGCATACAGATAAAATTATCGAGGCTGCCAAAGCTCGCGATATATCGCTGCGCGAACACGGCACTAAGACCGTCAATGCGACATCAAATAATGTGATTGCCAATACAGTACAAACCGATTCTACCACCCACACCGAGCGCCAATGGTTGCTTAGCGAGATCAGTGAGTTCCAACGCCAAGTGTTGTCGACCTTCACAGATTATTGCCAGGAGAGTGGCCAACCCCTGTTGGTAGAAGATCCGGAGGTCTTTTCTCGATTTTGCGATCACGCGACTGTGACAGAACGTCTACAAGTCTTTGGCCAGTCGCACGGCAATCGAATCCGCCGCTCCTTGAGCCAATTGGCTTCACTGGGTTTGATCGCCAAAATTACCCTGCCCAAGCAAGATCTAGAAAGCGGCGAACTGGATTACCTTAAAGCCTTCCGCCCCTTGCGCCCGGAAGAGTTCACACGTATGGCCGATGTGAAGGCTCTGCGTAAAACATTGACGTCCGGTATTGACCAGCAGCACTACCATTTTGAAGTCCAGCTGGACTACGAGACCTCTGAACACGCTGGAGCAAGCGGAATGTTTCAAGTTTTCGCCGTTGAAGATGAAGACGGACAAGACTTCACTAACTTGGTGGACTTGGGCAAGCATTACGCCTCGCTCGATGAGCTGAAAGAAGACATCGCCATCGCGCTCAAGGTTGAGGCGCGGCAAGTTGATTTGGAGTCTGTCTAATGCGTCTTCGTTACTTACGTCTGCAAAACTACCCACCCATCTCTGACATCAAGGTGTGTTTTGCCAGCGGCTCGCCGCTGGCGCGCGTGTGCGCCATTCGTTTCGTCGTCGGTGTGAATGGCAGTGGTAAGTCCAACCTTCTGCGGGCTGTCGCCGAGGTTTTCCTGGCATTGGCGGATGGACAGCGAACCCTTTTCCCTGTGCAATTGGTATATGAACTTGGGAAACGCGGCGCACCTAACGCGCGAACATTGATCGTAGATTGGCTCGGAGATCGTCAGTCCGCAAGCCTGTGGATTGCCGACAAATTTTCTTTCCCAGACAACCTTACGGTGGATCAATTCGAGCAAATGCTTGCGTGTTTTTCAGCCGAATCCAGCGATATTCCTTCGGAGTTTCGACCACTTGTGCACAAAGGTGAATGGCCCACAGGATCGGTGACGCCGCACAGCATTGCCTTACCTTCCGCAGTTCTGGCCTACACCACCGGAGATTTGCGCCCTTGGCGTTCTGTGTGGAATCGCAATCAGCGCGCAGAAGGTATACTTGATAGCAATGATAATGCCCAAAGTGACGAACGCCCCGCAGGCTGGACCGTCGCTCAGGAAAATGCCTTTCAAGCAGTGCAACAGTCGGGGGGGATACCCAACGGCAGCCACAGAATGCAAACCTTGGCGAGATGGATAGCTTCCGCCGCCCGGTTTTGCTTGACGCCACATTGCTGAAATGTGCGCTGCTGGCTGTGGCTTTGCCACAGGCCTTGGTTGAAACAAAAGACCAGTCAGGGCGAGCTGATAACAAAAATTCTTTGCAAAAGCTGCTGGAGCGGGGGGTGGCACCACTTGGTTTCTATCGCATTCCGTTCGCGTTTACAAGCGACTCAATGGGATCAGAAACTGTGTGAAACTGCCCATGATTGGTGGTTGTGTGCCAGTGAAGTTGTCGCAGAGCCGCATCCTGCGGAACCTCGTCGTATCCTGTGGTTCGATTTCAAAGGCCCCTTCAACGCACAAGGCATCTCGTTTTTGTCACCCGCCCGCGATGAGTTGCAAACCTGCACCAGCCAGGGCGAAGCGCTTTGGGCGTTACTCGGCGGCGCCAAGGACGTGAGCAGCTTTGAGCTTTTCACCCGTTTGTTGGAGCTGAATCAGGCAGGCATGTTTGATGATGTACTGTTGCGCTTGCGCCGAACACCCGCACCTGACGAAGGTACCGACTTCAACTCGGTTGACATTGGCATACTGCGCTACGAGGAGCTTTCAGACGGTGAGCAAATGGTGTTGGGTCGCATGGCGCTGTTCCACCTGCTCGAAGGCCAGCAGGACGCCTTACTACTACTCGATGAGCCCGAAACCCATTTCAATGACAAATGGAAGCGTGAGATTGTTGACATCATCGATGATGCGATTGGCAATACCAGTAACGATGTATTGATTTCCACCCATTCCGCCATCGTGCTCTCGGATGTGTTCAACAACGAAATAGTGATGGTACAAAAAACGGCGGATGGCTCCACCGTGCGCAACGTGGACGAACCGACGTTCGCTACCGACCCCAGCGCGTTGATGATGACTGTGTTTGGTGCTGATGACAGCATTGGCAAACGCGCCCAGGAGTTTATCGAAGACAAGCTACAGCAAGCCACCGGCACACTCGAAGACATCGCCGATCTGGAGCGTCTGATCGCCCGTATGGGTTCGGGCTTTTATCGCAGTGAATTGCGTACCCTGTTGAATACCTGGCGGAGTAAAAATGCTTAAACCCATCCATCGCGTCGCGTGTTCTCCTGCGTTGGTCGCATGCCAGCAACTGATACAACGTTTTGCTCTGTGGTTGTGTGACCCTGCGATCACAGATGCCCACATTAGCCAGCAAGGCTTGCAGCCGCCAGTGCTGGCCAGCAGAATTGAGACGAATTGGTTGTGGAACTTTCTCCAGCGAGTTGAAGCCGGCCAATCGCTATTTAGTCGTGCACAAACAGTTGCTGTGATGCCTTCTGCAGAGAAGAGGGTGTTGATGGCCTGGATACAGACCGTCTCTGCGCTTGCAACCCAGTTTCAACCAGCACCAAACCTGTGGCCAATCAATCGTCCTGCTATTAGCGCTTCGAACTGGGAGGCATTCAAAACATTGATCGAAGCTTTTTACGAAAAAGGACTTCGTAGTGGCTTGCCGTACCAGCCCGATGGCACACCCACCGCTGCAGATGGCGTAAAATACGCTGACTATCTGAAAGCATTTCGCGATGTCCACCGTTTGAATCCTGACTTAGATGCTCAAGAGGTATGTGTACTTTGTGGTGGTCCTCTAGGCCAAACACCTGAAGTCGATCATTGGATCGCAAAGGGTAAGTTTCCCTTGCTCAGCGTCTGCGCCGACAACTTGCTTCCCATTTGTGGCGAATGCAACTCAACTGCGAACAAAGGTGAGAAAGATGTGCACACTGCCGGCAGTTTCTCCGATTGGTTTCACCCCTATTTGAGGCCTGGGAATGGCGGGATAGGAATTAGTTATGTGTTATCAGAACGGACCGTGCATTGCGTTGCCATTGTAGCAGCTGATAAACCCAAAGCAGATCATCTCGATCAGCTACTAAATCTTTCGAGTCGCTGGACTAAGAAATTTAAAGCAGAATATTTGGCCAAGCAAAAAGAGCTTTTCAATCTCAAACGACGCGGACGAGGTCCGAGAGACTTGGCGTCACTGCAGAGTTACTTAACCGATTACCAAGTCGCTATGGATGAGACTGGTCCCGATTACGAAGTCGGACAAGCGTTGGCCGCAGCAATACTAGAACCTGCTTGCCTGGCAGCATGGCACAGCGAGTTGGATCTGGTGACGTAGCTTCAGCAAACTCATAGAGCCCCGCTTGAGGTTAATGCGGCCAGTTGCATTATTGCTCAGCAAGCAAAAATGACTAGGTTATAGGAGCTTTTAGAGTTTACGTGCATCGGAAAGCGAGACGGCAGGGTAGGCAGCAAAGCTTTGCTCGTTCTCAGTTTAGTTAGAGGTCGATGGTAACGGAATTGCCAGCGTTTGCATCATTGGATTTGATTAAGAGCGTCAACCCATCACCATCATACAGCTGGTAATCGGCATCTTTAGGTTTGGCGGCTTTGATTTCCGTATCGGTTAACGGCTTGGTTTTTCTTGCCATGGGGAGTCTCCATGCGTTTAGGCCCAACGAAAACGATAGAGCTTTTCGTTGGGCCTATCAATGGGCCTAAAAGGTTCGGATTTAATTAGTTCTCTTCAGACTTCGCGGGACAAATTGAGGGCACAAAAAAGCCCGCAGGGCTTGCGCCGTGCGGGCTCTTAGGACTTCATCGGATGACTCTGGTAATCACCGATGGAGAATTTTGGTGGAGCTGGCGGGAGTTGAACCCGCGTCCGAAATTACTACACCGTCGGCACTACATGCTTAGTCCAATCTTTACATTCGCCGGCCAGCTGCGGATGGACACGCTACTGACAGACTAGCCTGATTGAGTTTAACGCTTCAGCCCCAGGCAGGACATCCACGCGATCTCTTTTGGGTTTGACCTCTCTTGATCCCCGTCCTAAGAGCGGAGGCTAGGGAGAGAGGGCTCTAAGCAGGGTATTAAGCTGCTAAAGCGTAGTTTTCGTCGTTTGCGACTATTTTTTTGCGGCTTTTTACGAGGCCAACCGCCCCTCGGCATGCTCCTAGGGCTTCGCAAATCCCGTCGAATCCAGAATCAGCCCCAAGTAACTTTGTACAGTATACCAGAAGTTTACCTCGATAAGCCAGCGGCTTAACGATTGGCGTGCTTCATGATACGGGCTTTCGCCGTCTGCCATTCGCGATCTTTGATGTCATCGCGTTTGTCGTGCTCTTTCTTGCCTTTGGCTACGCCGATCTTGATCTTGCTCCAGGCATTTTTCCAATACAGGGACAAGGCCACCACGGTGTAACCGTCGCGGTTGACGCGGCCGAGCAGGGTGTCCAGCTCGCGTCGGTTCAGCAGCAGTTTACGGGTACGCGTCGGATCGCACACCACATGCGACGAAGCCACGTTAAGCGGGGTGATGGTGGCGCCAAACAGGTAGGCTTCACCGTCACGGAACGTCACGTAGCTGTCGCTGAGGTTGGCTTTGCCTGCACGCAGCGATTTAACTTCCCACCCTTGCAGCGACAGGCCCGCCTCGAACTCTTCTTCAATGAAGTATTCGAAACGCGCGCGCTTGTTTTGGGCAATGGTGGCGGAACCGGGTTTGTGTGCTTTTTTCTTTGTCATAGTGCGTTCATTATACTGGATGCTTCAGCGAAAGAAATCCTTTCCCGTTCAGCACCTGCGCAATTTTTCGCATTTTTGGTGCCCTCATCCCTTAGCAGATTTTTTGTTTGCCGCCAGATAAATGGTATTATCTGTACGTTTTATGTCTTACAGGAAATGATATGCCCCAGATCAGTCGGTCTGCATTAGTGCCGTTCAGCGCCGAGCAGATGTATCAGTTGGTTAACGATGTTCATTCTTATCCCGATTTTCTGCCAGGCTGCACCGGCAGCCGGGTGCTTAACGCTACCTCAAACGAGATGACCGCCGCGGTGGATGTTGCCAAGGCCGGTATCAGCAAGACCTTCACCACCCGCAATACGCTGCTGGATAACCAGAGCATCAATATGCAACTGGTCGATGGTCCGTTCCGCAAGCTGATGGGCGGCTGGCAGTTCACGCCGCTGAGCGAAGAGGCCTGCAAGGTGGAGCTGCACCTGGACTTCGAGTTCACCAACAAACTGATTGAGCTGGCGTTCGGCAAGGTGTTCAAAGAGCTGGCGGGCAGCATGGTGCAGGCATTCACCCAGCGGGCGAAAGAGGTCTACAGTGTCTGACATCCAGGTCGAGGTGGTGTACGCCTTGCCGGAGCGGCAGTACCTGCGCAAGGTGAAGCTGGCCGAGGGCAGCAGTGTCGAGCAGGCGATTCAGGCTTCAGGCCTGCTGGAGCTGCGCCAGGATATCGATCTTAAAAGCAACAAAATCGGCATTTACAGCCGCCCGGCCAAGCTGGGCGATACGCTGAACGATGGCGACCGGGTGGAGATTTACCGGCCGCTGATCGCCGATCCGAAAGAGCTGCGCCGGCAACGGGCAGAAAAGGCAAAAAAATAAGGCGCTTATAGCGCCTTATTTTTTTATCTGAAACTGATTTTCTCTTCCGCGTTGCAGCCTGCGACTGTCATGAGGAACACCATGCCCCCTCATGGGCCGGAAGAGCGGTCAGCGCCGATTACTTGGTCAGCGCCGGTTTGTTCTGGATGTCGGTCAACACGCCTGCGCTGTCGAAGGTCAGCGTCAGCGTCTGCTGGGTGATATCTTCATGGCCAGGCTGCTGGCGGAACACATAGAACCACGTCTGAGTTCCGAACGGGTCTTGCAGCATTGGGGTGCCCAATGTGTAAGCGACCTGTTGTTGGGTCATCCCTTTCTGAATTTTCGCCACGTCGGTCGACGTCAGGTAGTTCCCCTGGTTGATGTCAGGACGATAAACCACCTTTTCAAAAGTAGAACAGCCTGCAGTCAGCATCACAAGAACTACAGCGGCGGCAGTCAGCGTTTTACAGCGCATAGTAATCACATTCCTTTAGGGCATAGGATGCCGATGATAATAGACCTTGCGGCAGTTGGAAACCTTTATACCCTTCATCTTTCACGTTGCGACGCATTGGCTTTCCTTTAGCACCTCAAGCGCTTGGCCTTTTTCAGGCTGTTGAGATGGCTTTGGATCACCGCCGCGCCGCACTTTAGATATTTCTCGGGCCAACAGCGTCACTGTCAGACCGCAGGAAAGTGAAAAAGTTGAGCTTTTTTATGCCGCCAGCAGTTCTTTGGCGTTCGCCAACGTATTGCGGGTGACTTCGCTGCCGCCGAGCAGGCGCGCCAGCTCCTGCAGCCGGGCGCGTTTATCCAGCGGCGCCATCTGGGTTTCGGTAACCGTGCCGTCGGTCTGCTTGCTGACGAACAGGTGCTGATGCCCGCATCCGGCCACCTGCGGCAGGTGGGTGACGCACATCACCTGGGTGGATTCGCCGAGCTGGCGCAGCAGGCGGCCGACGATGGCGGCGGTCGGGCCGCTGATGCCCACGTCCACCTCATCGAAGATCAGCGCCGGGGTTTCCATCTTGCGGGCGGTGATCACCTGAATGGCCAGCGCGATGCGCGACAGCTCACCGCCGGAGGCGACCTTCGCCAGCGGCTGCAGCGGCTGGCCCGGGTTGGTGGAGACGCAGAACTCGGTGCGGCTGGCCCCTTCGGCGCTCAGGTGCTGCGGTTCGAAGCGCACGTCGATGTTGAACTTGCCGTGCGGCATGGAGAGCGCCTGCATGCTGTCGGTGATGAGCGTGGTCAGCTCGGCGGCGTAGTGCAGGCGTTTCTGATGCAGCTGCTCCGCCAGCGCCAGCGCCTGCTGATGATGCAGGGTCACCGCCTCGTTCAGGTGCTCATGGTCGCTTTCCTGCTGCGACAGCAGCTGCTGTTCATCCAGCAACTGCTGATGCAGCTGCGGCAGCTCTTCCGGCGCGACCTGGTGTTTGCGCGCCAGGCTGATTTGACGCGACAGGCGCTGTTCCAGCTCGTGCAGGCGATTGGGATCGAGATCCATGCGATCGGCGTAATGGCGCAGTTCGTCGCTGGCTTCGCTGATCTGGATAGAGGCCTCTTCCAGCATGTCCAGCAGACCGCTGAGCTTATCGTCCAGCCCGGCCAGCTCAAGCAGCAGGTGTTTGGCGCTGTAAAGCTGGCTGAGCATGTTGTTCTCGTCGCTGTCGGCCAGCAGCTGCAGCGTTTGCTGGCTGAGGGTCAGCAGCTGGCCGCTGTTGGCCAGGCGCTTGTACTCGGCGTCGGTCTGTTCGAACTCGCCGGCCTGCGGCGCGAATTCATTCAGCTCTTTCAATTGGTATTGCAGCAGCTGCTTGCGCGCTTCGCGCTCGATGGACTGCTGCTGATGGTGCGCCAGCTCGCGGCAGCTCTGATGCCAGCGTTGGTAGGCCTGGCTCATCGCTGCCAGCAGGGCGGGTTCGTCGGCGTAGGCGTCGAGCAGCGCTTTTTGGTGCTCCGGCTTGAGCAGCAGCTGATGGGCGTGTTGACCGTGGATTTGGATCAGGCGTTGCCCCAGCTCACGCAGCTGCGACAGCGGCACGGCGGTGCCGTTGATAAAGCCGCGCGAACGGCCGTCGGCGTTGATCACCCGGCGCAGCAGGCATTCGTTGCTGTCGTCCAGCTGGTTTTGCTCCAGCCACGCGCGCGCGGACGGGGTGTCCGCCAGCGAGAAGCGGGCGCAAATGTCGGCGCGGGCGGCTCCCAGGCGCACCACGTTGCCGTCGGCGCGGTTGCCGAGGCACAGCCCCAGCGCATCGATGGCGATGGATTTGCCGGCGCCGGTTTCACCGGTGATCGCCGTCATGCCCGGTTGAAAATCAATTTCCAACTCACGAACGATAGCAAAGTTGCTGATGGTTAATTGCGCCAGCATGGGAACCTTCCTGTGTATAAACACATAACTGTAGTTTCATACAGTATAAACTGGTTTTATATACAGTAAAGTGGCCGATGCAGATTTTAGAACAATTTTTTCGACCAGCCCAATTTGGTGCTTAACGTGTTGAAATAGCTGTAGTCCTTCGGGTGAATCAGGTTCAGATGGAAGTTGCTGCGGCGGATCTGCACTTCTTCGCCTTCCTGGATCGGCAGTGCGATCTGGCTGTCGCAGCTGATCTCCAGATCGCTGCCGATCTGCGAGAATTTCAGGCGGATGGTGCTGTCGCCGTTGATCACCAGCGGCCGGGCGGAAAGGGTGTGGGGGAACATCGGCACCAGCGCGATCGCCTCCAGCGACGGGGTGAGGATCGGCCCACCGGCGGAGAGCGAGTAGGCGGTGGAGCCGGTCGGCGTGGCGATGATCAGGCCGTCCGAGCGCTGCGAGAAGGCGAAGCGATCGTCGATGTACACCTCGAATTCGATCATGTGCGCCACTTTGCCGGGGTGCAGCACCACTTCGTTGATGGCGGTGCTGATGCGGCACTGTTGGTGCTCTTTATGCACGATGGTTTCCAGCAGGAAACGCTGTTCGTCGATGTACTCGCCTTCCAGCACGTCCGCCAGCTGCTGCAGGGCGTTGTCGGGATCGAGATCGGTGAGGAAACCGAGGTTGCCGCGGTTGACTCCGATTACCTTGATGTCGTAGCGCGCCAGCACGCGCGCGGCGCCGAGCATGTTGCCGTCGCCGCCGACCACCACCGCCAGATCGGCGCGCTGGCCGATATCCGCCAGGCTGCCGGTGACGGCGTCTTTCAGCCCCAAATCATGGGCGATTTGGCGTTCGACCATCACCGAATAGCCGCGGGCCACCAGCCAGTGGAACAGCATCTCGTGGGTTGCCAGCGCTGAAGGGTGACGCGGGTGGCCAACAATGCCAATACAGGCGAATTTTTTATTCATTTGTTGTGATTTTCCTCACCGGGACCCGTTTATGCCCCACATTGTGACCGGTTGACTTGAAACCCCGGTTTTGATCCCCATAATAAGCCAAGTTGCGAGATTAATGCTAAAACGCGGAGATATTCATGAGTAGTAAAGAACAGAAGACGCCAAACGAGCAAGTCTCGGAAGAAATGGAACAACACGCTCATCACGAGGATACGCTGCCGGAAGCGGCGGAAGGCGTCGATCTGCGCGATGCGCGTATCGCCGAACTGGAAGCCCAACTGGCGGAAGCTCAGCAGCACGAGCGCGACAGCCTGCTGCGCGCCAAAGCGGAAGCGGAGAACATCCGTCGCCGCGCCGAACTGGACGTCGAGAAAGCGCACAAGTTCGCCCTGGAGAAATTCTCCGGCGATCTGCTGCCGGTGATCGACAACCTGGAGCGCGCGCTGGATCTGGCGGATAAAAACAATCCGGAACTGGCCGCGATGATCGAAGGCATCGAGCTGACGCTGAAATCGCTGCTGGACGTGGTGCGCAAGTACGGCATCGAAATCGTCGGCGACGTCAACGTGCCGTTCAACCCGGAAGTGCATCAGGCGATGAGCATGATGGAATCCGCCGATCACCAGCCGAACCACGTGATGATGGTGATGCAGAAAGGCTATACGCTGAACGGCCGCCTGCTGCGTCCGGCGATGGTCGCGGTCTCCAAAGCCAAGGCGTAATCGCCCCGGCAACGGCATAAAGAAAGGCACCCGAGGGTGCCTTTTTTGTCTCTGGACTACGCCTGCGGCAGGCGCGGCATCCAGTCGATCGGCGTGAGCCCTTGCTGCTCCAGCAGCTGATTGGCCTGCGAGAAGTGGCGGCAGCCGAGGAAACCGCGGTGCGCGGAGAGCGGTGACGGGTGCGGCGCTTTCAGCACATGGTGGCGGTTGCGGTCGATAAAGTTGCCTTTCTTCTGCGCGTGCGAGCCCCACAGCAGGAACACCACGCCTTCGCGGTTCTCGTTCAGGGCGGCGATCACCTTATCGGTAAAGGTTTCCCAGCCTAGGTTGGCGTGCGAGTGCGCGCGGCCGCCTTCGACCGTCAGCACGGTGTTGAGCAGCAGCACCCCCTGTTCGGCCCAGCTTTGCAGGTAGCCGTGATCCGGGCGTTCGAAACCGGGAATGTCGGTCGCCAGCTCTTTATACATGTTCACCAGCGACGGCGGCGCCGGCACGCCGGGGCGCACCGAGAAAGAGAGGCCGTGCGCCTGATTGGGGCCGTGGTAGGGATCCTGGCCGAGGATGACGACTTTGACGTCCGCCAGCTCGGTAAAGCGGAACGCGTTGAACACGTCTTTCTGCGGTGGATAAATGGTCTTACCGGCCTGGCGCTCAGCGGCAACAAAGGCGAGCGTTTCAACAAAATAGGGCTGCTCTTTCTCTTTGCCGATCACGTCATGCCAGGTGAGGGAGGTGGCCATAAACGCTCTCCTTTGTTTTCTTTAGCAATTCATGGGCTATAGCTTACCGTGTCGGCCCGCGCAGCGAAACCCGCTTTTCATTTCTCACTGTCACGCGTAATGCAATTATTTTTGAAAATTTACAAAAATAATTGTTTTTTAGCGCGACGGGAAAATTGATATAAAACATAAATTTGCCCCTTCACGCCTTGTGCCTACCCGGTAAAAATTGACTTTAATCAAAGAACTGGCCCGGTCAGGCTGGTATACAGAACAACAAGACAACAATGGTTTTACCAAATGGCCGAAACCAGAATTGGGTTTTCTCACGATGTGAATTTTTACGCCCTTGTACGGAGGCAACATAATGATTACCGGTATTCAAATTACCAAAGCGAACGACCAGGCGCTGGTGAATTCTTTCTGGCTGCTGGACGATGAAAAAGCGGAAGCTCGCTGCGTGTGCGCCAAGGCCAACTACGCGGAAGATCAGGTTGTCGCGGTCAGCGATCTGGGCCAGATCGAATACCGTGAAGTGCCGCTGGAAATGCAGCCGACCGTGCGCGTGGAAGGCGGCCAGCACCTGAACGTCAACGTGCTGCGTCGCGAAACCCTGGAAGACGCGGTCAAGCATCCGGAAAAATACCCGCAGCTGACCATCCGCGTGTCCGGCTATGCGGTGCGTTTCAATTCCCTGACGCCGGAACAGCAGCGCGACGTTATCGCCCGCACCTTTACCGAAAGCCTGTAATCGGCGGCGCAGTCAATCAGGGAGCTTCGGCTCCCTTTTTTGCGCTTGATGGCCGAAAACTGAAGGCGGATCACATTCTGCACAAAGATAAGCATTCCTGATACAGAACTCATCCGACCTGCCGATAGCTAAATCAGCACCTATTCAGGTGCTAAATAAAAAAGTCTATCGACAAGGAGTCGGCATGAGTATGCCTTTAAGTTTTACCTCTGCAGTATCCCCGGTGGCCGCGATCCCTACACCTCGCGCCGCTGCCGAAACGGCGACGGCATCGCAGCCTGCGGCAGCGCCGGCAAATCCGGCGCCGGTGGCCACCCCTTCTCAGAATACGCTGAACGCGCAGAACCTGTTGAATACGCTGGTCGGCGATATCTCTGCGGCGGCGCCGACGGCGGTTGCGCCGGGCGTGATCCGGGGGCAACAATCTCAGGAAGGCGATTATGCGTTGGCGCTGTTGGCCAAGGACGTTTACTCGCTGAACGGCCAGGGCGCCGCCGGGTTCAACCGTCTGAGCGACAGCGCGTTGCTCGGGTTTGGCATCGATCCCGCCAGCCTGCACGACGCGGGCAGCGGTTTCCAGGCCGGGATTTACAGCAACGACAAGCAGTATGTGTTGGCGTTCGCCGGCACCAACGACTGGCGCGACTGGCTGAGCAACGTGCGGCAGGCGACGGGTTATGACGATGTGCAGTACAATCAGGCGGTTGCCGCCGCCAAAAGCGCCAAGGCGGCCTTCGGCGATGCGCTGGTGATCGCCGGTCATTCGCTCGGCGGTGGTCTGGCGGCCACGGCGGCGCTGGCGACCGGCACCGTCGCGGTCACCTTCAATGCGGCCGGGGTGTCGGATTACACCCTGAATCGCCTGGGGATCGATCCGGCGGCGGCGAAGAAAGACGCCGAAGCCGGGGGCATTCGCCGTTACAGCGAGCAATATGACATGCTGACCAGCACCCAGGAATCGACTTCGCTGATCCCGGACGCCATCGGCCACAACATTACCCTGGCCAACAACGATACCCTGACCGGCATCGATGACTGGCGGCCGAGCAAGCATCTGGATCGCAGCCTGACGGCGCACGGCATCGACAAGGTGATAAGCTCGATGGCGGAACAAAAGCCGTGGGAGGCGAAGGCCAATGCCTGAAGGGCGTCGCTTGCGGCGGGCGCTGGCGATAGCCTTACTGGCGCTGGTCGCGGTGACCGGTTTACTGATGATGGCTAAGGAGCAACAGATGGGGCAGGAGATTTCACCGTTTGACGGCCGCAGCAACCAGGCGCTGGCTCAGGCGGTGGCGCGCGGCGATGCGCAGGGCATCGGTGCGCAGGCCACACAGGAGCGCTTGCGCGAACGGGGCGATCGGCAGGTCACGCTGTTGCAGTGGGCGGTGCTTTCGCAACAGCCGGCCAGCGTGCAGACGTTGCTGGAGCTCGGTGCCGACCCGGCGACGGCGGGGCTGGACGGCAACAGCGCGCTGCACACCGCGGCGATGTTGCAAGACGCGCAGTATCTGCGGTTGTTGCTGACCGAAGGGGCGCAGGTGAACGTGCGCAATGCCGTTACCGGCGCCACGCCGCTCGCGGCGGCGGTGCTGGCCGGGCGTGAGGAGCAGCTGCGGCTGCTGTTGGCGGCCGGGGCGGACACCACGTTGAGCGATCGGCTGGGGGATACCCCGCTGCATCTGGCGGCGAAGATCAACGCGCCGCACCTGGCGCTGTTGCTGTTGCAGGCCGGTGCCGATGCCCGGGCGCGCAATCAGCAGGGTTATGCGTTCCAGTTTTATTTCTCGCAAACGCCGGCGCATTTGCAGAATGACGAGCTGAAGGCGCAGTTCCGCGAGCTGGATAAATGGCTGCAGGGGCGCCGCCTGGCCACGCATTACGCGCAGCAGTAAACACCCATAAAAAAACCGCCTGTACAGGCGGTTTTTTCTTAGGCAGCGGCGGTTATTGCGCGTCGCCGGTTGGTTTGGCCTTCGCCTGACGGCGTTTGCCGACGTTTTTGGCGTCGCGATGGCGCACTTTCACCTTGGCCTTTTCTTTGTTCTTCGCCTTGTCTTCCGCGCGCTTGGCCAGCACTTTCTTCGACGGTTTACCGTTGCTCTTCTCGTTCGGCACCTTGGTTTTCGGCCGCAGTTCGTCGATCACGCGCGCTTTCAGCGGCTCGTTCAGGTAACGGCCCACTTTGCCCAGCAGCAGATGGTCGTGCGCTTCCACCAGCGAAATGGCGGTGCCTTTGCGCCCGGCGCGGCCGGTACGGCCGATGCGGTGCAGGTAGGTATCCGCAGTGCGCGGCATGTCGAAGTTGAACACGTGGGTGATATCGAGGATATCCAGGCCGCGCGCGGCAACGTCGGTGGCCACCAGCACGTTAACCCGGCCATCCATCATGCGTTTGACCGCTTCGTTGCGTTTGGCCTGCACCATTTCGCCTTCGAGATAGCAGGTGTTGATGCCCGCTTCGCGCAGCCAGGTGGCCAGCTCATGCACGCGCTCGCGCTTGCGCACGAAGATCACCGATTTCTGCACGTCCGGCTGCTTCAGCAGGTGGATCAGCAGCGCGGTTTTGTGCTGCACGTCATCGGCGCGATAGTACCATTGCAGGATCTTTTTGCGTTCGCGGCGCGACGGATCGGCTTCCACTTCCACCGGCTCTTTCAGGATGCGCTCGGCGAATTCGCGGATCGCTTCGCCTTCCAGCGTGGCGGAGAACAGCAGCGTCTGGTTGCGCCAGCGTGTTTCGGCGGAGATGGTTTCGATGTCCTGCGCGAAGCCCATGTCGAGCATGCGGTCGGCTTCGTCGAGGATCAGGGTTTCCACCGCGCGGCAGTCGAAGTTCTCTTCTTTAATGTATTGCAGCAAGCGGCCGGTGGTGGCGACCACCACGTCCTGGTTTTCGCTGAACACTTCCGCGTGGTTCATGTAAGCGACGCCGCCGGTGATGGTGGCGATATCCAGCGAGGTATGAGCAGCCAATTCACGCGCCTGGTCGGCGACCTGCATCGCCAGTTCACGCGTTGGCGTCAGGATCAGCACGCGCGGCGGGCCGGATTTCTTGCGTGGAAAGTCCAGCAGGTGCTGCAACACGGGCAGCAGGAAGGCGGCGGTTTTGCCGGTGCCGGTCGGAGCCGAACCTAAGACGTCGCGCCCGTCCATCGCCGGCGGGATCGCAGCGGCCTGAATGGCGGTGGGGCGATCGTAGCCTTTGTCGCGCAGCGCGTCGATCAGGCGATCATCGAGTTCGAGTTCGGAAAAAGTGGTTGCTGTCATGGTCTACCTCTACTTGGGGCGCCGATTATAGACGGGTTGGCCGCGATCTTCACCTATTTAAGCGGAAAGCCGCTCTTTTCCCGCCGATCAGATTGCCTTATGCTACGCCAGTTTTATAGCCAGGTGGTGAGTGTGAGCAAGCGATCGAAAGCCGATTTTACCCCGCGCCGCGGGGGTTTTACCTTTAAACAATTCTTTGTCGCACACGATCGTTGCGCCATGAAAGTGGGCACCGACGGGGTGCTGCTCGGCGCCTGGGCGCCGCTGGGGCAGGCGCGCCGGGTGCTGGACATCGGCAGCGGCAGCGGGCTGATCGCGCTGATGCTGGCGCAGCGCAGCGGCGACGAAGTGACCATCGACGCGGTGGAGCTGGATGAAGCCGCCGCCGGCCAGGCGCGCGAAAACGCGGCGGAATCGCCGTGGCCGCAGCGCATCCGCGTGCATGCGCAGGATATTCACCATTATGCGCAGCAGCATGCCGCTGAGTATGATCTGATCGTCAGCAATCCGCCTTATTTTGAGCCGGCGGTGGCCTGCCGCGACCAGGCGCGCCACAACGCGCGCTACACCGAAACCCTGACGCACGAGGCGCTGTTAGCCTGTGCAGTACAGCTGCTGGCGGAACAGGGTATGTTCTGCGTGGTGCTGCCGCACGACATCGGCGCCGAATTCGAACGCCTGGCGCAGCAAAGCGGTTGGCACACGGCGGCGAAAGTGAACGTCAGCGATCGGGCCGATACGCCGCTGCACCGGGTGTTGCTGGCGCTGACGCGGCGGGAAACGCCGCTGCGGGAGCAGGCGCTGGCGATCAAGCAGGCCGACGGCAGCTATACCGACGATTTCCGCCGGTTGATCACCGACTTCTACCTGTTCTACTGAAAAGAAAAGGGCGCCGATTAGGCGCCCTGTCGCAGAGTTTAAGGCTGCAAAATGGTCGGCAGTGCTTCCGGCAGCAAATCCGGGTAGTCCAGCGTGTAGTGCAGGCCGCGGCTCTCTTTGCGCGCCATGGCGCTGCGCACGATAAGCTCGGCCACCTGCACCAGATTGCGCAGTTCCAGCAGGTTGTTGGAGATGCGGAAGTGAGCGTAGTACTCGTCGATTTCCGCCTGCAGCGTGTTGATGCGGCGCAGGGCGCGCTCAAGGCGCTTGGTGGTGCGCACGATGCCGACGTAATCCCACATGAACAGCCGCAGCTCGTGCCAGTTGTGTTGAATCACCACCCGTTCGTCCGCATCGTCCACCCGGCTTTCATCCCAGTGCGGCACCTGTTTGGCCTGCTGGATGAACGGCAGGCGCTGCAGAATGTCTTCCGCCGCCGACCAACCGTAAACCAGGCACTCCAGCAGCGAATTCGACGCCATGCGATTGGCGCCGTGCAGGCCGGTGTAGCTGACCTCGCCGATGGCGTACAGCCCGTCGAGATCGGTGCGGCCGTGCTGATCGACCATCACGCCGCCGCATGTGTAGTGCGCCGCCGGGACGATGGGGATCGGTTGCCGAGTCAGATCGAAGCCCAGCGTCAGCAGCTTTTCGTGGATCATCGGGAAATGCTGGGTGATGAACTCCGCCGGCTTGTGGCTGATGTCCAGGTACATGCAGTCGGCGCCCAGGCGCTTCATTTCATGGTCGATGGCGCGGGCGACGATATCGCGCGGTGCCAGTTCGCCGCGCGGATCGAAATCCGGCATAAAGCGGCTGCCGTCCGGGCGCTTCAGGTAAGCCCCTTCGCCGCGCAGCGCTTCGGTCAGCAGGAAGTTGCGCGCCTGTGGGTGGAACAGGCAGGTCGGGTGGAACTGGTTGAACTCCAGGTTGGCGACCCGGCAGCCGGCGCGCCAGGCCATGGCGATGCCGTCGCCGGAGGAGATGTCCGGGTTGGTGGTGTATTGGTATACCTTGGCCGCGCCGCCGGTGGCCAGCACCACCGTTTTGGCGCGGTAGGTTTCCACCCGCTCGAGCTCGCGGTTCCAGACGTAAGCGCCCACGACTCGGCGGGTGCCCGGCAGGCCGATTTTGTTCGAGGTAATAAGGTCAACCGCGTTGCGGCGTTCCATCACGCAAATATTGGGGTGAGCGCTTGCTTTCCCCACCAGCGTGGTCTCTACTTCCTTACCGGTAGCGTCCGCGGCGTGCAGGATGCGGCGATGGCTGTGGCCGCCTTCGCGCGTGAGGTGATAATGCGCCTCGCCCTGCGCGTTGACCTCGGTGTCGAACAGCACGCCCTGATCGATCAGCCACTGCACGCAGTGGCGCGCGTTGCCGGCGATGAATTCGACGGCCCCTTTGTCGCACAGGCCGGCGCCGGCAATCAAAGTGTCATCAACGTGTGAGGCAATGCTGTCCGTCTCATCGAACACCGCGGCGATCCCGCCTTGGGCGTAAAAGGTGGCCCCCTCGCTGAGCGGCCCCTTGCTGAGAACGGTAACCTTGCAATGCTGCGCCAGGCGCAGCGCCAGTGACAGGCCCGCAGCGCCGCTGCCGACGATCAGTACATCGCTAACATGTTCAGATGATGGTTGCATAACGTATGATGTGTGCAGAAGAAGAGTGAATTTCATGTTAGCCTAACTGTCCGGGCAAAAGCCACGGATAGGGTGACATCAACAGAAAAAACAATGGCGATATGGAACTTCGTGTTCTATATGAACTCCAAGCGAGTGCTTGCTCAGGAAAATAATGTATGGCTGGCAGTACAATTTTACGCGTGGAGACGGATTTGGGGAGAGTTTACCTCGGATGAGCGAGCAGTTAACGGATCAAGTTCTGGTTGAGCGGGTCCAAAAGGGCGACCAGAAATCGTTTAACCTACTGGTAGTGCGCTATCAGCATAAGGTGGCGAGTCTCGTTTCCCGCTATGTGCCGCAGGGCGATGTGCCCGATGTGGTGCAGGAGTCGTTTATCAAGGCCTATCGCGCACTGGAATCGTTCCGTGGCGACAGCGCTTTTTATACCTGGTTGTATCGAATCGCCGTGAACACGGCAAAGAATTATCTGGTTGCTCAGGGGCGCCGTCCGCCATCCAGTGATGTGGACGCCAACGATGCGGAAAATTACGAAAGTGCGGGCGCACTGAAAGAAATTTCGAACCCTGAGAACTTAATGTTGTCAGAAGAGCTGAGACAGATAGTTTTCCGTACCATTGAGTCTCTCCCTGAGGATCTTCGCATGGCGATTACCCTGCGGGAGTTGGATGGTCTAAGCTACGAAGAGATAGCCGCCATCATGGATTGCCCGGTCGGAACCGTACGTTCGCGTATTTTCCGCGCCCGGGAAGCTATCGATAATAAAGTTCAACCGCTGATCCAGCGTTAGCAATGGCGGGCACAGGAAGGGTACTTAGGCATGCAGAAAGAAAAGCTTTCCGCTCTGATGGATGGTGAATCGTTCGACAGCGAGCTGTTGAGTTCTCTGTCGCAAGATCGAACGCTTCAGCAAAGCTGGCAGAGCTATCACCTGATACGTGACACACTGCGGGGTGATATCGGACAAGTGATGCATTTCGATATCGCCGATCGCGTCGCCGCTGCACTTGAGAAAGAACCTGCCCGGCTGGTGCCTTCCGCCGTTCAGGAATCTCAGCCGCAGCCTCACACCTGGCAGAAAATGCCGTTCTGGGACAAAGTGCGTCCTTGGGCGAGCCAGATTACGCAAATCGGCATGGCGGCCTGCGTGTCGCTGGCGGTCATCGTCGGCGTGCAGCACTACAACCAGCCTTCTGCGTCATCGAACGCGTCCGAATCGCCGGCCTTCACCACGTTGCCGATCATGGGCCAGGCCTCACCGGTCAGCCTGGGCGTTCCTGCCGACAGTTTCTCCACCGGCAGCGGCCAACAGCAGCAGGTGCAGGAACAGCGTAAGCGTATCAACGCCATGCTGCAGGACTATGAACTGCAACGTCGCCTGCATTCGGATCAGCTGCAGCTTGAGCAAAGCAATCCGCAACAGGCTGCCATTCAGGTTCCCGGAACTCAGTCTTTAGGAATGCAACAGCAGTAATGAAGCAAATCTGGTTCTCCGTTTGTTTATTGACGGGCAGCCTGCTCTATTCCAGCATCGCCCCGGCGCAGCCGACTGCGTCCGGGGCGTTATTGCAACAGATGAGCAGCGCCAGCCGTTCTCTCAATTACGAGCTCGCCTACATCAGCATCAGCAAGCAGGGAATCGAGTCGTTGCGCTATCGCCATGCGGTGATCGGCAACGTGCCGCTCGGCCAGCTGTTGCACATGGACGGCCCGCGCCGCGAAGTGCTGCAGCGCGGCGGCGGGATCAGCTACTTCGAACCCGGCCTGGAGCCGTTCACGCTCACCGGCGATCACATCGTCGATGCGCTGCCGGCGATCGTTTATGCCGATTTCACCCGCCTGGCCAAGTACTACGACTTTATCTCCGTGGGCAGCACCCGCATCGCCGATCGGCCGTGTGAAGTGCTGCGCGTGGTGGCGCGCGACGGTTCCCGCTACAGCTACATCGTCTGGATGGATGAGGACACCAAGCTGCCGCTGCGGGTGGATTTGCTCGATCGCGACGGCGAAACGCTGGAGCAATATCGGGTGATCTCCTTCGCGGTCGGCGCCGACGTGCAGGGCGCGATGCAGGGGCTGCTCAAAGCCAACCTGCCGCCGCTGCTGTCGCTGCCGGCGGTGGAAAACGTCCAGCTGAGCTGGAGCACCGGCTGGCTGCCGGCGGGGGTAGACGAGGTGGCGCGCAACCGCCGCAAATTGCCGAACGTCGCCGTGCCGGTTGAATCCCGCCTTTACAGCGACGGCTTGTTCAGCTTCTCGGTCAACGTCAGCCCGGCGGGCAGCGGAGCCGGGCAGCAGTACTACCGTCAAGGGCGCCGCACCATCCAGACCGAAGTGCGTGCGGGCAACGAAATCACGATTGTGGGCGAATTGCCGCCGGCGACGGCCAAACGCATCGCCGACAGCATTTCTTTCAAGGTATCGCCGTAATGATGAAAGAGTGGGCCACGGTGGTTTCGTGGCAACAGGGCGTAGCGCTGCTGCGCTGTGAACCCAAGGCCGGCTGCGGCAGCTGCACCGCGCGCTCCGGCTGTGGCGCGCGTGCGTTGAACGAGCTGGTGCCGGAAACCGAGCATCAGCTGCAGGTGCATATCGATCAGCCGCTCGAGCCGGGGCAGCGCGTCGAGGTCGGCATTGCGGAAGGCAGCCTGCTGCGCTCCGCCATGCTGGTTTACCTGACGCCGCTGCTGGGCATGATGCTGGGTGGCGCGTTATTGCAATATTGTTTCGGCAGCGACGCCTCGGCGGCAGTCGGCGCCGTACTGGGCGGCGGGGTGGCCTTTATGCTGGCGCGCCGCTTGGCCCGGCGTCTGGGCGAGCAGGCCGACTATCAGCCGGTGGTGCTGCAGATTGGCTTACCGCCTACCGCACTGCGCATGCAGGCGGAAAACTCCCCGCTGATTTAAACCGATGGCCGCGTCATCGCCGGGTTGTGATAGGCGGGGATGCGGTTGTGGATCATATGTTCCAGCAGCGCGATGAACAGATCGGCGCTGAGCAGCGAATCATCGTTGATAGCGAACAGCACATTGCCCTGGCCGTCGAATAAGCGGATGCCGCGCTGCGGATGATTTTCCAACGCGCGGATCTGCTCGATAGGCACGTTGCCCCGTTCAGTGGTCAGCAGGGTGGCGCTCAGCCGCAGCGTTTCGGTCGGCGTGCCTTGCCGTTTGCCGAGCAGCAACTGCCACAGCCAGCGTGCGTCGCCCTCAACCGTGTGAAACGACACCGTCTCCCCCTGATAGAGCGCGTTCAACGCCAATGGCCCGCGCTGCTGCAGCTGCTGATCGACGATCACGTCCGCCAGTCGCCACGAATGGGCGACATTGCTGAAGACCGTGCACCAGGGCTGATCCGCGCCGGCGCGGAACGCCGTGACGTCAAACAACCCGCCAAAAGCCTTGCCGCCGCGAAAGCGATAGATGTCGCCGATTTTCTCAAACGGAATGAAACGCTCTTTGTGATGGTGGCCGTCAAAGACCCGCACGCCGTGCTCGTAGAGCCGATATGTCAACACCGGGCGCAGGTAATGCCGCAGCGCCAGCAGCGTACAGCCGAGTAAAATTGTGCCCGCGCCGGCCTGCAACAGCGTGATGACGTCGTTCTCATCAATGCTGCTCAGCAGCGGCAGCACCAACAGCGCCGCACCCACGCTGAACAGCAGCGCCGCCGCCGCCAGAATGCCCCAGTTGACCTTCGAAAAATCGTGCCGGCTCAGCATTTGCCCTTTATCGATCATAATGCACCTTCCAATCAACGTACGCAGATATGCTGGTGAACCCCGGTGGGCTGCCGATGTAGTGCCCGGAATAATGTTTTGTCGCGGAGTTCATGCCCTTTCTATCCGAGGGACGGTGGTGGCGTATATGGGGTTTTTCCTAAAGGATGTGGGGCAAAATCGAATTCTAAGAGGTTGATCCAAATATTCTTTTTCGATAATTTCAGAAGGGGTTTATTGCGCTGCGGCCGGTTATGTATTAGCGCCGGAGTTTGACGGCCACGGAGCACCTGCAAGCCTTGGGTTCAGGCCGTATAGCCCGTGTTAACATCTGTTTTCATCAGCCGGGGCGCCCTGTAACATTTAGCTGCGCATAATAGAATGCCTTCACTGCACCGATCGCTAGGTTTTCAGTGGTGTGGCATGTAGAATGCAGCGATTCAGGTGCAAGACGGCCTAACCCATTCACTGTCGCTTTAGGTCCATGCGGGTTTCTATAGGCGAGTAATTCAGAAATACCAAGGCAGAAAAACTTTTATAATGAAGCATATACGAAATTTCTCCATTATTGCCCATATTGACCACGGTAAGTCGACGCTGTCTGACCGCATTATCCAAATTTGCGGTGGCCTGTCCGACCGTGAAATGGCTGCGCAGGTGCTCGATTCCATGGATCTGGAGCGCGAGCGCGGCATCACCATCAAGGCGCAAAGCGTCACGCTGGATTACAAGGCGCTGGATGGGCAGACCTATCAGCTTAACTTTATCGACACCCCAGGCCACGTTGACTTCTCCTATGAAGTGTCCCGCTCGCTGGCGGCCTGCGAAGGCGCGCTGCTGGTGGTGGACGCCGGTCAGGGCGTAGAAGCCCAGACGCTGGCCAACTGCTACACCGCGATCGAAATGGATCTGGAAGTGGTGCCGGTGTTGAACAAAATCGACCTGCCGGCCGCCGATCCGGATCGCGCCGCGCAGGAAATTGAAGATATCGTCGGCATCGACGCCACCGATGCCGTGCGCTGCTCGGCCAAAACCGGCGTCGGCGTGCCCGACGTGCTGGAGCGCCTGGTGCGCGACATTCCTGCGCCGCAGGGCGATCCGGATGCGCCGCTGCAGGCGCTGATCATCGACTCCTGGTTCGATAATTACCTGGGTGTCGTGTCGCTGGTGCGCGTCAAGAACGGGACGCTGCGCAAGGGCGACAAGATCAAGGTCATGAGCACCGGCCAGGTGTACAACGCCGATCGTTTGGGCATTTTCACGCCGAAGCAGGTCGATCGCGACGTGCTGAACTGCGGCGAAGTGGGCTGGCTGGTCTGTGCGATCAAAGACATCCTCGGCGCGCCGGTGGGCGATACCCTGACGCAGGCGCGTCAGCCGGCGGATAAAGCGTTGCCGGGCTTCAAAAAAGTGAAGCCGCAGGTGTACGCCGGTCTGTTCCCGATCAGCTCCGACGACTATGAATCTTTCCGCGATGCGCTGGGCAAGCTGAGCCTTAACGACGCCTCCCTGTTCTACGAACCGGAAAGCTCCACCGCGTTGGGCTTCGGCTTCCGCTGCGGCTTCCTTGGTCTGCTGCACATGGAGATCATTCAGGAGCGTCTGGAGCGTGAATACGATCTGGATCTGATCACCACCGCGCCGACGGTAGTCTACGAAGTGGAAACCACCGGCAAAGAAGTGATCTACGTCGACAGCCCATCCAAGCTGCCGCCGTTGAACAACATCCAGGAACTGCGCGAGCCGATCGCCGAATGCCACATGCTGATGCCGCAGGAATACCTGGGCAACGTCATCACCCTGTGCGTTGAGAAACGCGGCGTGCAGACCAACATGGTCTACCACGGCAACCAGGTGGCGTTGACCTATGAAATCCCGATGGCGGAAGTGGTGCTCGACTTCTTCGACCGCCTGAAGTCCACGTCGCGCGGTTATGCGTCGCTGGATTACAACTTCAAGCGCTTCCAGGCCTCCGACATGGTGCGTGTGGACGTGCTGATCAACAACGAGCGCGTGGATGCGCTGGCGCTGATCACCCACCGCGACAACTCGCAGTATCGCGGCCGTGAATTGGTGGAAAAGATGAAAGATCTGATCCCGCGTCAGCAGTTCGACATCGCGATTCAGGCGGCGATCGGCACGCACATCATCGCGCGCTCCACCGTGAAGCAGCTGCGTAAAAACGTGCTGGCGAAATGCTACGGCGGTGACGTCAGCCGTAAGAAAAAGCTGCTGCAGAAACAGAAAGACGGTAAGAAGCGCATGAAGCAGGTCGGCAACGTCGAGCTGCCGCAGGAAGCGTTCCTGGCCATTCTGCACGTCGGTAAAGACGGCAAGTAACCGCGACGAGTTCGCGAAACGAGGGAGTTTGCATGGCGAATATGTTTGCCCTGATCCTGGCGTTGGCCACCCTGGTCACCGGGATCATCTGGTGCTTCGAGCGCTTTAAATGGGCGCCGGCCCGCCGCGCGAAGATTGCGGCGGTCAACGAGCAGACCGCGGGCGCAGTAGACGATAAAACGCTGGCGAAAGTGGCTAAGCAGCCAGGCTGGGTAGAGACCGGGGCATCGGTCTTCCCGGTGTTGCTGCTGGTCTTTGTGGTGCGCTCGTTTATTTACGAACCGTTCCAAATCCCGTCCGGCTCAATGATGCCGACGCTGTTGATTGGCGATTTCATTCTGGTGGAGAAATATGCTTACGGCATTAAAGATCCGATAACCCAGACCACGCTAATTGAAACCGGTCATCCGAAGCGCGGCGATATTGCGGTATTTAAATATCCGCTGGATCCGAAGCTGGATTATATCAAGCGCGTGATTGGCCTGCCGGGCGACCGTATTACTTACGATCCGGTGAATAAGCGCGTTACGGTGCAGCCGTCGTGCAACAGCGGGCAGTCCTGCGATACCGCGCTGGCGGTCACCTACGCCGACGCGCAGCCGAGCGACTTCGTACAGCTGTTCAGCCGCAGCGGCATGGGCGAGGCCAGCAACGGTTTCTACCAGATCCCGCTGAATGACAACGTGCCGCAGGGCGGCATTCGTCTGCGTGAACGTCAGGAGAGCCTGGGCAACGTGACGCACCGCATCCTGACCGTGCCGGGCACGCAGGATCAGGTGGGCGCTTACTACCAACAGCCGGGCAAACCGCTGGCGGAGTGGGTGGTGCCGGCCGGGCATTACTTCATGATGGGCGACAACCGCGACAACAGCGCGGACAGCCGTTACTGGGGCTTTGTGCCGGAGAAGAATCTGGTGGGTAAAGCCACGGCCATCTGGATGAGCTTTGAAAAGCAGGAAGGCGAGTGGCCTACCGGCGTGCGTTTCAGCCGGATTGGCGGCATTCATTAATCGCTGATTTATTCCCTGTCAATTTCACGCCGCAGCCTGCTGCGGCGTGAAAGATTAAGGGGATATAAACACAGCATTATGTTTCCACTCGTTGTAGAATACTTTCTCGAGCGATAAAAGTTGGCTCCTGCTGGGAGCCACTGCAAACGAAACAGCTTTGGATCGGCTTTCGGCGAAGCAGGCCTGTTCCGTATGCTGCAAGTTTTTGACGCATTCTTGATCTATTGGTAACTCATGAACCCCATCGTAATAAACAGGCTGCAGCGGAAGCTGGGCTACACTTTTCAACAGCAGGAGCTTTTACTGCAGGCTTTGACTCACCGCAGCGCCAGCAGTAAACACAATGAACGTCTTGAGTTTCTGGGTGACTCGATTCTTAGCTTTGTCATCGCCAATGCGCTCTATCACCGCTTTCCTCGCGTAGACGAGGGCGATATGAGCCGCATGCGCGCCACGCTGGTGCGCGGCAACACGCTGGCGGAGATGGCGCGCGAGTTTGACCTTGGCGAATGTCTGCGGCTTGGGCCGGGCGAATTGAAAAGTGGTGGGTTCCGCCGCGAGTCAATCCTGGCGGATACGGTGGAGGCATTGATCGGCGGCGTGTTCCTGGACAGCGACATCCAGACCGTCGAGCGCCTGATTTTGGACTGGTATCGCAGCCGGTTGGACGAAATCAGCCCCGGTGATAAGCAGAAAGACCCGAAAACCCGTTTGCAGGAATTTTTGCAGGGGCGTCATCTGCCGTTGCCTTCTTATTTGGTGGTGCAGGTTCGCGGTGAAGCGCACGACCAAGAGTTTACCATCCACTGCCAGGTGAGTGGTTTGAGCGAGCCCGTGGTGGGCACCGGCTCGAGCCGCCGTAAAGCCGAGCAGGCGGCAGCGGAACAAGCGCTGAAAAAGCTGGAGCTTGAATGAGTGAAGTAAAACAACACTGCGGTTTTATCGCCATCGTCGGCCGCCCGAACGTGGGCAAATCGACGTTGCTGAACCAACTGCTGGGGCAGAAGGTTTCCATTACGTCGCGTAAGCCGCAGACGACCCGTCACCGCATCATGGGCATCGACACCGATGGCGCCTATCAGGCGATCTACGTCGATACCCCAGGGCTGCACATCGAAGAAAAACGCGCCATCAACCGTTTGATGAACCGCGCGGCCAGCAGCTCAATCGGCGACGTCGAACTGGTTATCTTCGTGGTCGAAGGCACCAACTGGACCGCCGACGACGAAATGGTGGTCAACAAGCTGCGCAGCCTGCGTTGCCCGGTATTGCTGGCGATCAACAAGGTAGATAACGTCACCGACAAATCCAAGCTGTTGCCGCATATCGCGTTCCTTAGCCAGCAGATGAATTTCCTCGACGTGGTGCCTATCTCCGCCGAGAAAGGGATGAACGTCGACACCATCGCCGGCATCGTGCGCAAGCTGCTGCCGGAAGCGGAACACCACTTCCCGGAAGACTACATCACCGATCGCTCCCAGCGCTTTATGGCGTCCGAGATCATCCGCGAGAAGCTGATGCGTTTCCTGGGTGAAGAGCTGCCGTATTCGGTGACGGTGGAAATCGAACAGTTCGTGGCCAACGATCGCGGCGGCTACGATGTGCACGGCCTGATCCTGGTCGAGCGCGAAGGCCAGAAGAAGATGGTCATCGGCAACAAGGGCGCCAAGATCAAAACCATCGGCATCGAAGCGCGCCAGGACATGGAACAGATGTTCGACGCTAAAGTGCATCTGGAGCTGTGGGTGAAAGTGAAATCCGGTTGGGCGGACGACGAACGTGCGCTGCGCAGCCTGGGCTATGTTGACGATCTGAAGTAACGATCCGTGGACGGCTGGGAGCGCGCTTTCGTCCTGCATGGGCGGCCGTACAGTGAAACCAGTCTGATGCTGGATCTGTTTACCGAAGGTCATGGGCGGGTGCGCTTGCTGGCAAAAGGCGCGCGCAGCCGCCGCTCCAATCTGAAGGGTTGCCTGCAGCCCTTTACCCCCTGTTAGTGCGCTGGGGCGGCCGCGGCGAAGTGAAAACGCTGCGCAACGCCGAAGCGGTCTCTCTCGGTTTACCCCTCAGCGGCATGATGCTTTACAGCGGCCTGTACGTGAACGAACTGCTGGCGCGCGTGCTGGAGCAGGAAACCAACTACTCGGTGCTGTTCTTCGACTACCTGCAGTGCCTGCAGGCGCTGGCGGCGGAAGACAGCTCGCCGGAACAGGCGTTGCGCCAGTTCGAACTGGCCTTGTTGCAGCACCTGGGTTATGGCCTCGATTTCCTGCACTGCGCCGGCAGCGGCCTGCCGGTGGATGACGCCATGACCTACCGCTACCGCGAAGAGAAGGGCTTTATCGCCAGCCTGGTGGTGGATCACTACAGCTTCACCGGGCGCGAACTGCGCGCGCTGGCGGAGCGGCAGTTTCCCGATGCCGAGACGCTGCGCGCCGCCAAGCGTTTCACCCGCATGGCGCTGAAACCCTACCTCGGCGGCAAGCCGTTGAAGAGCCGCGAACTGTTCCGTCAATTCGTGCGCAAGCAGCCGAATACGCCGGTCGACGACGCCTGACCTTTTCTCCTTTTGCCGTTCTGCACCCGCGTGTAAACTGCTGGCACTGAAAATCGTATTTAGAGGTTGTCATGGCTGATTTACTGCTGGGCGTCAATATCGATCACATCGCCACGTTACGTAACGCGCGCGGAACCCAATACCCGGATCCGGTTCAGGCGGCATTCATTGCCGAACAGGCGGGGGCCGACGGCATTACCGTGCATCTGCGCGAAGACCGCCGCCACATCACCGACCGCGACGTGCGTTTGCTGCGCCAGACCATCCAGACGCGCATGAATCTGGAGATGGCGGTGACCGACGAGATGCTGGACATCGCCGTGGAGCTGAAGCCGCATTTCTGTTGCCTGGTACCGGAAAAGCGCGAAGAAGTGACCACCGAAGGCGGCCTGGACGTTGCCGGCCAGCTGGACAAAATGAGCGTGGCGGTCGAGCGCCTGGCGCAGGCGGGCATTCTGGTCTCGCTGTTCATCGATCCCGATCATCGCCAAATCGACGCGGCGGTGGCGGTGGGCGCCCCCTATATTGAAATCCACACCGGCGCCTACGCCGAAGCGCAGGGCGAGCTGGCGGTACAGGCCGAGCTGCGCCGCATCGCGGTCGCCGCCGCCTACGCGGCCGAGAAGGGGCTGAAGGTCAACGCCGGCCACGGCCTGACCTATCACAACGTGCAGCCGATCGCCGCGCTGCCGGAAATGCACGAGCTGAACATCGGCCATGCGATTATCGGCCAGGCGGTGATGAGCGGGCTGCCGGCTGCGGTTGCCGACATGAAAGTGCTGATGCGGGAAGCGCGCCGGTAATGGCGGTGCTCGGGCTGGGTACCGACATCGTCGAGATGGCGCGTATCGAAGCGGTGGTGGAACGCAGCGGCGATCGTCTGGCGCGCCGCGTGCTGAGCGACGCCGAATGGGCGCTATACCAGCAGCACCAGCAGCCGATTCGCTTTCTGGCCAAGCGTTTCGCCGTGAAAGAGGCCGCCGCCAAGGCGTTCGGCACCGGCATTCGCAACGGCCTGGCGTTCAACCAGTTCGAGGTGTTCAACGATGCGTTGGGCAAACCGAATATTCGTTTGCACGGCCGCGCCGCCGAGCTGGCGGGGGAGATGGGGGTCACCGCGATCCACGTTTCGCTGGCCGATGAACGGCGCTATGCCTGCGCGACGGTGATCGTCGAAAGCTGAAAATAGAAAGGGCGCCCTGCGGCGCCCTTGTCAGTCCTGCGGCGGGTTAAATGCGATCGGCGTGGTGCAACACCACGAACTTATCCCACAGCTGCTCATTAGTCTCGCGATGCTGCGGATCGGTAATGATGGTGTTGTCGATCGGGCAGACCTGCTGACAGGTTGGCGTATCGTAATGGCCAACGCACTCGGTGCAGCGGTCGGTATCGATTTGGTAGATCTCATCGCCCATCGAAATCGCCTGGTTCGGGCATTCCGGCTCGCACATGTCGCAGTTGATGCATTTGCGTGTGATTAGCAGGGCCATGACGTATCTCTCATTATTAACAGGGGTATTTTTCGCAGCGGCGATTATACCGGTTAAACCAACTTTTTCATCAATTGTTCGCTGTGCCTGATACGGTCGCGGGCATGATCGAGGTCGTGCTGGATCAGCGCCATAAACAGCAGGTCGGTGAGAGCGTACTGGGCGGTGCTGGAAGAGATGGCCGCGCTGCGGGTGCGGGGCTCTTCGGCGATGGTATAGAGACAGTGATCGGCGCGTTGCTGCAGGCCGTTGGGCGAGAAGCTGGTCAGCGCCAGCACCCTGGCGCCGGCCTGGCGCGCTTCTTCCGCCGCCAGATTGATTTCACGCCGCTCGCCGCTGAAGGAGATCGCCACCAGCAGATCGCGTTTGTCCAGCGCCTGCACCGCCGCCAGTTGAACGTGCATATCCGCTTCGGCTACCGCCATCACCCCGATTTTCAGCAGCTTGAAGGAAAAATCCTTGGCCACCAGCCCGGAGGCGCCGATGCCGATCAGCATCACCCGGCGCGCCTGGCGCAGCATGTCCAGCGCCTGATGCAGCCGTTCTTCGCTGTTGATGTCCAGCGTCGCGCGCAGCGCCGCCTGCTTTTCCGCCAACAGCTTTTCACCGACGGTTTTCAGCGTGTCGCTGCTGAGAATGTGGTTATGAACGGTCACTACCGGTTCTGCCTGCGGCTGGGCCAGCGTCTCGCTCAGCGCCAGCTTCAGCGCCGGGAAACCTTTATAGCCCAGCTTTTGGGCGAACTTCACCACGCTCGACTGGCTGACGCCGGCCAGCTGGGCCAGCTTTTGCGAGCTGAGATGGCGCGCCTGTTCGGCGTTGTTCAGCAAAAAATCCGCCAGCTTGCGGTCGTTTTGCGCCAGTGTCGGATACATCTGGCGAATGCGCAGAAGGGTACTCATTGATCTTTCCCTGGAAACCAGCGGCCATTTTGCCACGCAGGCGGCGAAAACGCGCGGTGAAAATTTTTGTGAGCTCGTCGTTAAAATAGCAAATAGCGCTCGCTTTGTTGAATAAAATATTCAAATATTGATTTAATTTTGTGAATTAAAAATTCAAAGGTGAACAGATGAACTTAGGCGCACTGGTATCGGAAACCCGCAACCCGGCCACCATGGGGCTGGATGAGATGTCGACGCTGGACATGGTCCGCTGCTTTAACCAGGAAGATCGCAAGGTGCCGGAGGCGATTGAAAAGGTGCTGCCGGCGATCGCGCAGGCGGTCGATTTGGCCGCGGCGGCGCTGAAGGCCGGCGGGCGGCTGATTTATTTGGGCGCCGGCACCAGCGGGCGCCTGGGCGTATTGGATGCCTCCGAGTGCCCGCCGACCTTCGGCGTGCCGCACGGCGTGGTGGTGGGGCTGATCGCCGGTGGGCCGGGCGCGCTGCTCAAAGCGGTGGAAGGGGCGGAAGATGACGCAGCCCTGGGTGAGGCCGACCTCAGAGCGCTGAACCTGACCGCCGTCGATATGGTGGTGGGGTTGGCGGCCTCGGGGCGCACGCCCTACGTGATCGGCGCGCTGCGCTATGCGCGCGGGCTGGGCTGCCCGACGGCGGCCATCTCATGCAACCCGGATTCGCCGATCGCGCACGAAGCGCAGGTGGCGATCTCGCCGGTGGTGGGGCCGGAGGCGCTGACCGGTTCTACGCGCCTGAAATCAGGCACCGCGCAGAAGCTGGTGCTCAACATGCTGTCGACCGGCGCGATGGTCAAGCTGGGCAAGGTCTACCAGAACCTGATGGTGGACGTGAAGGCCACCAACGTCAAACTGGTGGATCGCGCCTGCCGCATCGTGGTGGAGGCCACCGGCGCCGAACGCGCTCAGGCGGAGGCGGCGCTGGCGCAGACCGGCTTTGAGGTCAAACCGGCGATCCTGATGATTTTAGCCGGCGTCAGCGCCGATGAGGCGCAGCAGCGGCTGCAGCGGCACGACGGCTACCTGCGCGCGGCGTTGGCGCGTTAATTCACGGTGGGGGCGGCGATGGACAAGACAACGGCATTGGCGACACAGATCCTGGCGGGCGTGGGGGGCGAGGGCAATATCCTCAAACTGGAGAACTGCATGACGCGGGTGCGCGTCGAGGTCAGCGACGAACAGCGTCTGGATCTGGCGGCCCTCAAGCAGTTGCCCGGCGTGAAGGGCTATATCAAGCAGGGTGAACAGCATCAGTTTATCGTCGGCCCGGGCGCCGCCGCCAAGGTGGTGGACGCCATGCGCGCTTTGTTGAGCGGCAGCGCGCAGCCCGCCGTTGGTGACGCCGCCCGCACCAAGGCGCAGGCCAAACAGAAATACGCGGCGCCGATGAGCGGCGCGCTGAAAAAGCTGGCCGACGTTTTTATTCCGCTGATCCCGGCGTTTATCGCCTCGGGGCTGATCACCGGCATCATCAACCTGCTGAAACGGCCCGACATCGCCGGACAGTTGGCGTTGGACTACCCGAACGCGCTGGGGCTGCTGGCGATCTTCGGCAGCGCGGTGTTCGCCATCATGAACATTCTGGTCGGGGTGAACGCCGCGCGGGTGTTCGGCGGCTCACAGGCGATGGGCGGCGTGATGGCCGGGATCCTCTCCAGCCCGGCGCTGGCGCAGATCACCCTGTTCGGCGAGGCGCTGCAGCCGGGGCGCGGCGGGGTGATCGCTGTACTGCTGGTGGTGGCGTTGATGTGCTGGGTGGAGAAACGCCTGCGCACGCTGCTGCCGGAGTCGGTCGAACTGATCCTCAATCCGCTGCTGACCACGCTGGTGACCGCCTCGTTGGCGATCCTGATCCTGCAGCCGATCGGCGGCGCCATTTCCGATGCCATCGCCCACGGCGCCAATCTGGCGATCGACAAGGGCGGGCTGCTTGTCGGGGCGCTGCTCTCCGGGCTGTTCCTGCCGCTGGTGCTGTCCGGCTTGCACCAGGGGCTGGTGCCGATCCACGTCGAGCTGGTGCAGGCGCACGGTTCCAACCCGCTGTTGCCGATCCTGGCGATGGCCGGCGTCGGTCAGGTGGGGGCGGCGCTGGCGGTGCTGTTGAAAACCCGTAACGCGCGGCTGAAGAAGGTGATCAAAGGGGCGTTGCCGGTCGGCATTCTCGGCATCGGCGAGCCGCTGATCTTCGGGGTGACGCTGCCGCTGGGCCGGCCGTTTATCGGCGCCTGCCTCGGCGGTGCGGTAGGCGGCGCGCTGATCAGCTACTGGAAAGTGGCGACGGTGATTACCTTCGGCATTTCGGGGCTGCCTTTGGCGTTGACCATCGTCTCAGGTAAGGTGATGTTGTATCTGGCGGGGATGCTGATTACGATTATCGCCGGTTTTCTCTTCACCTGGATGATGGGGTTCAACGATCCCGAGGAGTAGCGTTTGAGCGACAAGCAGCAACCATCGGCCGCAGCAGGGCGCCGCGTGGTCTTTTTCGATCTGGACGGCACTCTGCATCAGGAGGATATGTTCGGCAGTTTCTTGCGTTTCCTGCTGCGCCGTTTACCGCTGAATTTGCTGCTGGTGATACCGCTGTTGCCATTGATTGGCCTGGCGCTGTTGCTGCTGGGGCGCGCCGCGCGCTGGCCGATGAGCCTGTTGTTGTGGGCTATCACCTTCGGGCGTACCGAAGCGACGCTGAAGGCGCTGGAGCGGCAGTTCATCGAGGTTTTCCGCCAGAAGGTCACTGCGTTTCCGGTGGTGCAAATGCGCTTGCGGCAGTATCTGGATGAGCACGATGCCGAGGTGTGGCTGATTACCGGCTCGCCGGAGCAACTGGTGGCGCAGGTGTATCGGGATTCGGCGTTTCTGCCGCGGGTGCGGTTGGTCGGCAGCCGCATCGCGCGCCGCTATGGCGGCTGGGTGCTGACCTTGCGCTGTCTGGGCGTACAAAAAGTGGTGCAGCTGGAGCAACGGCTCGGCGCGCCGCTGAAGCTGTACAGCGGTTACAGCGACAGCAAGCAGGATAACCCGCTGCTGTTTTTTTGCGAGCACCGTTGGCGGGTGAGCAAGCAGGGCGAGCTGCAGCAGCTGGAATAAACAAAGGGCGGAGAATTCCGCCCTTTGCTGTTACCGCTGCCGCGATCAGTCGTCGGTTACGTCGTGCGGTTTGCGTCCGAGCTGCCAAATCTTCTCCGCATAATGCCCCAACGCCCACAGGCTCAGGCCGAGCAGCGCGAAGAAAATCGTCTTCGGCATGCTGTCCCAGAAAAACTCGAACAGGCGGGTATAGAGGTTGATGCCGAGGAAGGTCAGCCCGAAACCGCGCAGCATGGCGTCGTCATGCTTCAACCCCAGCCAGATGGCGGCGAAGGCGGCCAGCCCGAACAGCAGGCTCCAGTGGAACAGCTCAATCTGGCGCGCGCGGTACCAGCTGTCGAGATCGCCATAGTTGCCGAAGATGGACAGCAGCCACAGCGCGATGAACAGGTACAGCAGGCCCATCGCCAGCGACACACGCTGCAGGCCGCGCTGCGCCAATAGCGGCCGCAGCAGCAATGCGGCGGCGATCAGCACCGCGCCGAAGGCGATAAAGCGAATCGGGTAGCTCATGCCGAGCCAGTAGGCGCCCCAGCCGGACAGGTAGCCGGTCTCGGCGCCGAAGGCATTGCCGAGAGACAGCAGGGCGAACCACCATACCAGCCCGGAGCGGCTGAACCAGCCGATGGCGCCGTACAGCAGCGCGGCGACCAGCAGCAGCACGGAAACCCGCCCGCTGCCGTTATCCAGCCAGACGCCCAGTTGCCATAAGGCGCAGGCGGTGAGCAACACGGCGACAAACAGCGCCGCCTCATTGCCGTAGCGTTTTTCCGGGTGGCGTTGACGACGACGCAGCGCCCAGACGTAGGCCAGCGCCGCCAGTACGCCGGCGATCGCCATGCGCACCGGCGCGTCGAAGCGGAACAGTTCGCTCAGCCATTCAAGCAGTGCGCTGTCGGCGAACAGGCTGGTGACGGCGATCAGCAACGAGGCCAGCGCGGCGAGAAACGCATAGCGCGCCAGCCGTCGCCAGTCGAAAGGCTGCACGTCCACATGCAGCAGCAGTTGCTGTTGTTGCTCGGGGGTCAAGGCGCCTTCCCCAACCCAGCCGTCCAGCGCCTTGCGCACCACGACGGCGTTCTTTTTACTGAGTTTCATGTTTCTTGTCCCTGAATCACACGCTGATGTGGCCAGTATAGCCATTGGCGGGCGGCTACGACAAAGGGAGGCTAGTGTGTATAATGCCCGCCGCAAAAGCGCACGAGGAATTATGCGATGACTGAATATAACGATGAGTACTGGATGCGTCAGGCATTGCAGCTGGCCCTGCGCGCGCAGGAAGAGGGCGAGGTGCCGGTGGGTGCGCTGCTGGTGCTGGACAATCAGGTCATCGGCGAGGGCTGGAACCGGCCGATCGGCCGGCACGATCCTACCGCGCACGCCGAGATCATGGCGCTGCGCCAGGGCGGCGCGGTGCTGCAAAACTACCGCTTGTTGAACGCCACGCTGTACGTCACGCTGGAGCCCTGCGTGATGTGCGCCGGCGCGATGGTGCACAGCCGCATCCGCCGGTTGGTGTACGGCGCCGCCGACGAGAAAACCGGCGCGGCCGGTTCGCTGGTGGATATTTTGCGCCATCCGGGCATGAATCATCAGGTGGAGATCGTCTCGGGCGTGCTGGCGGACGAATGCGCCGCCACCCTGAGTAATTTCTTCCGCCTGCGCCGCGAACAGAAAAAAGCGCTCAAGCTGGCGCAGCGGGCGGCGGATAAGCCGGAATAATCAGTAGTTGAGCGCCAGTTCCGGCATCACCGTCGGATAGCCTTTTCCCAACGCTTCCTGCTCGGCGGCCGCTTGCGCCGCCTTTCTCTCTTTTTCCTGCAGATAACCCACCAGGCTGACCTGGTAGCGGCGGATGTTTTCTACATAATTGTAGGCTTCGCGCCCGCGCGCATAGCCATAGGTCAGCTGCGGGTAGTAGCGTTTTTGGCTGAGCATCGGCAGACGCTGTTTGACGTCGACCCAGCTGTCCGGGTTGCCTTTTTGCGTTTTGGTCAGCTTGCGCGCGTCCAGCATATGGCCCCAGCCCATGTTGTAGGCCGCCAGCGAGAACCAGATGCGCTCATCTTCCGGCACGCTGTCCGGCACCTTGGCCATCAGCCGCTGCAGGTACAGGGCACCACCCTGAATGCTCTCTTCCGGATCGAGGCGATCGTTGACCCCCAGGCCGTCGGCGGTGGCGCGGGTCAGCATCATCAGGCCGCGCACGCCGGTGGGGGAGGTGGCCTGCGGATTCCAGTGCGATTCCTGATAGGCGATGGCCGCCAGCAGCTTCCAGTCGATCTCGTTGGCGTGTTTCTCGAACAGCGGGCGGAAGTTGGGCAGCACCGAGTCGATGGCCGACAGGAAGGTTTTGGTATCCACGTAGTCGAAGCTGCCGACGTGGCCGAGGTATTTCTCTTCCAGCCGCGCCAGGGTGCCGTCGTCCACCATTTGACTGTAGAAATCCAGCATCGCCGCGTACAGGCTGTCGTCGCCGTCGCGTTTGAGGTACCAGGTGACCGGCTCTTCGTCGGTGACGTCGAACGCCACCGCCAGCTGCGGATGGATGCGCTGCAGCAACGCGATGGTCACCGAATCGCCGAGGGTATAGTCCAGCTTGCCGTCGGCAACCCGCTCCAGCAGCTCTTTGGAGGTGAGATCGCTGGAGGACTCCCAGGCGAGATCCGGGTATTTATCCTGTTTGAGCTGCTTTAGCGTGCTGACGTGCGCGGAACCGGAGGCGACCGCCAGCTTGCCTTTGATGTCGGCGAAGCCTTTTGGCCGCGGGGTGCCCAGCCGGTACACCAGCTGTTGGGAAACGGAGTAGTAGGCGGGGCCGGTGCGCGCGCGGCTGAGGCGCTCCTGGTTGTAGATAAGGCCCGCCGCCAGCAGGTCGGCGTCGTCGTCGTCCAGATCGTCGAACAGGTCATTGATGTTCTGATGGGGGATCACCACCAGTTTTACCCCGAGGTAGCTGGCGAAGCGCTTGGCCAGTTCGTAGTCGAGCCCACCCGGCCCTTGCTTGGTGTTGAAATAGGTCAGCGGTGAGTTCAGCGTGCTGATACGCAACTCGCCGCGGGAAATGATCTCCTGGAGTTGCCCGCCCTGGCCGCTGCGCCAGGTGATATTGGGCCACAGCGCGAGAGCCAGAAGCAGGGTGACAACGCCGATGAGGATGTAGTTTATTTTAAGACGTTTCAAATAGTTATCCAGTGGTGGCACAGGTACGCCGGCGACGACAACCGCGACTTTTCTCATGGTTAAATCACCAGTGCGGGGGGCATTTTGCGCAACAAAACGCCAGTGTGCAACTTTATTGACACGTTATGACAATTCGACGGTGCGGCGCGCTTTTATCAATAATCCCTACGCAAACGGTTTCGTCGGCGGCGAGGATTCTCTATAATGACGCGCGTTTTCCCCTGTTGCGCCCAATGAAGCGTCTTATCCGTCGCTTCGAAGACGAGAGAACTTTGATTATGGAAATTCTGCGTGGTTCGCCCGCTTTATCGGCTTTTCGCATTACCAAACTGCTGTCCCGCTGCCAGGACGCCCACTTGCCCGTCAGTGATATCTACGCCGAGTATGTCCACTTTGCCGATGTTAGCGCACCGCTAAGTGCCGAAGAACACGCCAAACTTCAGCGCTTGCTCAAGTACGGTCCTTCTCTCGCCGAACACGCCCCCGAAGGCCGGCTGCTGCTGGTCACGCCGCGCCCGGGCACCATTTCCCCCTGGTCTTCCAAAGCCACCGACATCGCCCACAACTGCGGTTTGCAACAGGTGCTGCGGTTGGAGCGCGGTCTGGCGTTCTACGTCAAGGCGCCTGAGCTGACCGAAGCCCAGTGGCACCAGCTCGCCGCGCTGCTGCACGATCGCATGATGGAAACCGTCTTCAACGAGTTGCAACAGGCTGAACAGCTGTTCGCGCACCATCAGCCGGCGCCGTATCAGTCGGTCGACGTGCTGGGCGCAGGGCGCGCCGCGCTGGAGCAGGCCAACGTCCGGCTCGGCCTGGCGCTGGCGCAGGACGAGATCGATTACCTGCTGAATGCCTTTACCGGTTTGGGGCGCAACCCGACGGATATCGAACTCTATATGTTTGCGCAGGCCAACTCTGAGCACTGCCGCCACAAGATTTTCAATGCCGACTGGATCATCGACGGCGAACAGCAGCCCAAGTCGCTGTTCAAAATGATCAAGAACACCTATGAGCAGACGCCGGACTATGTGCTGTCGGCGTATAAAGACAACGCCGCGGTGATGGAAGGCTCGCAGGTCGGCCGCTTCTTCGCCGCGCCGGAGAACGACACGTACGACTACCATCAGGAAGACGCGCATATCCTGATGAAGGTGGAAACTCACAACCACCCGACGGCGATCTCGCCGTGGCCGGGCGCCGCGACCGGCTCCGGCGGCGAGATCCGTGACGAAGGCGCCACCGGCCGCGGCGCCAAGCCGAAGGCCGGCCTGGTGGGCTTCTCGGTGTCCAACCTGCGAATTCCCGGCTTTGAACAGCCGTGGGAGCAGGACTTCGGCAAACCGGAGCGCATTGTCACCGCGCTGGACATCATGACCGAAGGCCCGCTGGGCGGCGCGGCGTTCAACAACGAATTCGGTCGCCCGGCGCTGCTGGGTTACTTCCGTACCTATGAAGAGCGCGTCAACAGCCATAACGGCGTGGAGCTGCGCGGCTACCACAAACCGATCATGCTGGCGGGCGGTATCGGCAACATCCGCGCCGATCACGTGCAGAAAGGGGAAATCACCGTCGGCGCCAAGTTGGTGGTGCTGGGCGGCCCGGCGATGAATATCGGTCTGGGCGGCGGCGCGGCGTCATCGATGGCGTCCGGCCAGTCCGATGCCGATCTGGACTTCGCGTCGGTGCAGCGTGACAACCCGGAAATGGAACGCCGCTGTCAGGAAGTGATCGACCGCTGCTGGCAGCTGGGCGACCAGAATCCGATCCTGTTTATCCATGACGTCGGCGCCGGCGGCCTGTCCAACGCCATGCCGGAGCTGGTGAGCGACGGCGGCCGCGGCGGCCGTTTCGAACTGCGCGACATCCTCAACGACGAGCCGGGCATGAGCCCGCTGGAAGTATGGTGCAACGAATCGCAGGAACGTTACGTGATGGCGATCGCCCCGGCGCAGATGGCGCAGTTCGACGAGATCTGCCGCCGCGAGCGCGCGCCTTACGCGGTGATCGGCGAAGCGACCGAAGAGCAACATCTGACGTTGAACGATCGTCACTTCGACAATCAGCCGATCGACATGCCGCTGGATGTGCTGCTCGGCAAGACGCCTAAGATGACCCGCGACGTGACCCGTCTGCAGGCGCAGGGCCAGGCGGTACAGCGTGAGAACATCACGCTGGCCGACGCGGTGAAGCGCGTGCTGCATCTGCCGGCCGTCGCGGAGAAAACCTTCCTGATCACCATCGGCGACCGCACCGTCACCGGCATGGTGGCGCGCGACCAAATGGTCGGCCCGTGGCAGATCCCGGTGGCCGACTGCGCGGTCACCACCGCCAGTCTGGACAGCTATTATGGCGAAGCGATGTCGCTCGGCGAACGCGCACCGGTGGCGCTGCTGGACTTCGCCGCCTCCGGCCGCCTGGCGGTCGGGGAAGCGCTGACCAACCTGGCCGCCACGGAAATCGGCAGCCTGAAGCGCGTGAAGCTGTCCGCCAACTGGATGGCCGCCGCCGGCCACCCGGGTGAAGACGCCGGCCTGTACGAAGCGGTGAAAGCGGTGGGCGAAGAGCTGTGCCCGGCGCTGGGCATCACCATTCCGGTGGGCAAAGACTCCATGTCGATGAAAACCCGCTGGCAGGAAGGCAATGAACAGCGTGAAATGACCTCGCCGCTGTCGCTGGTCATCACCGCCTTCGCCCGCGTGGAAGACGTGCGCCACACCGTGACGCCGCAATTGCGCACCGATAAGGGCGACAGCGCGCTGCTGTTGATCGACCTGGGCAACGGCCATAACGCACTGGGTGCTACCGCGCTGGCGCAGGTTTATCGCCAACTGGGCGACAAACCGGCCGATGTGCGCGATGTCGCGCAGCTGGCGGGCTTCTTCAACGCCATGCAGCAGCTGGTGGCCGATCGCGCGCTGCTGGCTTATCACGACCGCGCTGACGGCGGCCTGCTGGTGACGCTGGCGGAGATGGCCTTCGCCGGTCACTGCGGCGTAGAGGTTAACCTCGATGGCCTCGGCGACGATGCGCTGGCGGTGCTGTTCAACGAAGAGCTGGGCGCGGTGATCCAGGTGAGCGCCGAACGTCTCGACGACGTGAAGCGGGCGTTCGCGCAGCACGGTCTGACCAACAACGTGCATCACATCGGCAGCGTACAGACCGGCGATCGTTTCGTCATCAATCAGCATGGCAAAGCGTTGTACAGCGAAAGCCGCAATACCCTGCGCACCTGGTGGGCGGAAACGACCTGGCAGATGCAGCGTCTGCGCGACAACCCGGCGTGCGCCGATCAGGAACATCAGGCCAAGCAGGATGAACAAGATCCCGGCCTGAACGTGAAGCTGACCTTCGCACCCGAGGAAGACATCGCTGCGCCGTACATCGCCAAGGGCGCTCGCCCGAAAGTGGCGGTGCTGCGCGAGCAGGGGGTGAACTCCCACGTTGAAATGGCGGCGGCGTTCCACCGCGCCGGCTTTGACGCCGTGGATGTGCACATGAGCGATCTGCTGGCCGGGCGTCGCGATCTGCAGGACTTCCACACGCTGGTGGCCTGCGGCGGCTTCTCTTACGGCGACGTTCTGGGCGCCGGCGAAGGCTGGGCGAAGTCTATCCTGTTCAACGAGCGGGTGCGCGACGAGTTCGAGGCGTTCTTCCACCGTCCGCAGACGCTGGCGCTGGGCGTGTGCAACGGCTGCCAGATGATGTCCAACCTGCGTGAGCTGATCCCGGGCGCCGAACACTGGCCGCGCTTCGTGCGCAACCTGTCGGATCGCTTCGAGGCGCGCTTCAGCCTGGTGGAAGTGGCGGCCAGCCCGTCGCTGTTCATGCAGGGCATGACCGGTTCGCGCATGCCGATCGCCGTTTCCCATGGCGAAGGGCATGTCGAAGTGCGCGATGCGGCGCATCTGGCGGCGTTGGAAAGCCACGGCCTGGTGGCGCTGCGTTTCGTCAACAACGCCGGTCAGGTCACGGAAGCTTACCCGGCTAACCCGAACGGTTCGCCGAATGGCATCACCGCCGTGACCAGCGCCAACGGGCGCGCAACGGTGATGATGCCGCACCCGGAACGCGTGTTCCGCACCGTCAGCAACTCCTGGCACCCGGAAGAGTGGGGCGAGGATAGCCCGTGGATGCGCATGTTCCGCAACGCCCGTAAGCAACTGGGCTAAAAACGGCCACCACCGTACAGAGGGCGCAAGCAATTGCGCCCTTTTTTATGGCCGGCACTCGGCGATTGGCGGCAGTGTCTGCATTTTGCGACAAGCGCTGGTTTGCTTGTCGCTAAATGGAGACATTTAACCCATTGATTTTATTATCGGTAAACAGGTTTGACTTTAGTTGTCGGCATTTGGCGACAGAGCGGCGTTTATTTCATCATTGCTCGGCGCGGGATCGGCGAATCAAACGGCAGGATTTTATTTATTTTTTAGTAAAATCAATTTGTTATTAATTTAATTGCAAAGTTGGCACGTAACGTGCATTATTCTCTGCGGTTGCTCATTCACCTTTTTATGACGGCGCCGTAATTAGACGGCAAATCGCCTCATAAGCCTCCGAATGATGCCAAAGAAATGGTGCCTATCGTCCAACCAAACCGATAACAGACCGCGCAAGCGGCTTTATCAAGCATCGGGCGACACGTGGAGTGAGGCACCGCCTGTATCCAACTGTGATGAAGGGTTCATCAATCCTGGATACTTACGGATGCTATTCGTCCTGTTCGATGCCAGCCGCTGCGCTACATCACCCTGGGGACGAGGTTCAAGGGCATCCACACTTTCCTTGCGGCGGGGCAAGCTTATTGCCCCGGCGTCAATTCTCAACGCTGCGCTTACTCCTGTTTCGTTGCCTATGCCCTCGAACGCAGACGCTATTCCCACACTCTCGCTTTCGTACCGGTTTTTGTTACCGGGGCCGCATGCCGTCGGCAGGCCAACCTTATCGGCGCGGTTCACCGATCCCGCGGCTTTTTCCTTGTGCGTTCAGGATTCTCCCTTGCCGGGCTTTTCTCTTTCCGGCGAGTCAGTTAGCATCGTGACAGGCCTGAGAGAATGAGATGATTTCGTTGAAAAAATGGCGTTTATTCCCACGTTCGCTGCGGCAATTGGTGCTGCTGGCGTTCCTGTTGGTGCTGCTGCCGCTGTTGGTGCTGGCCTATCAGGCCTACCAGAGTCTGGATCACCTGAGCGCGCAGGCGGCGGACATCAACCGCACCACGCTGGTGGACGCGCGGCGCAGCGAGGCGATGACCAGCGTGGCGCTGGAGATGGAGCGCAGCTATCGTCAGTACTGCGTGCTGGTTGAGCCCACGCTGCAGAAGCTGTACCAAAATCAGCGCAAGCAGTATTCGCAGATGCTGGACGCCCACGCGCCGATCTTGCCGGACGAGCGCTACTACCAAACGCTGCGTCAGTTGCTGACCCAGCTGGCGGCGATCAAGTGCCATAACAGCGGGCCGGACCAAGAAGCCTCCGCCTTGCTCGAGTCGTTCTCGCGCTCCAATGCCGAAATGGTGCAGGCCACGCGCGCGGTGGTGTTCTCGCGCGGTCAGCAGCTGCAGCAGGCCATCGCCGAGCGCGGCCAGTTCTTCGGCTGGCAGGCGCTGCTGCTGTTCCTGGTCAGCGTGCTGCTGGTGGTGCTGTTCACCCGCATGATCATCGGGCCGGTCAAGGCCGTGGAGCGGATGATCAACCGCCTGGGGGAAGGGCGCGCGTTGGGCAGCACCGCATCGTTCAAAGGGCCGCGCGAGCTGCGTTCGCTGGCGCAGCGCATCATCTGGCTGAGCGAACGGCTGGCGTGGCTGGAGTCGCAGCGCCACGAGTTCCTGCGCCATATCTCGCACGAATTGAAAACGCCGCTGGCCAGCATGCGCGAAGGCACCGAACTGCTGGCCGACGAGGTGGCGGGGCCGCTGACTTCCGACCAGAAAGAGGTGGTGACGATCCTCGACAACAGCAGCCGCCACCTGCAGCAGCTGATTGAACAACTGCTGGATTACAACCGCAAACTGGCCGATGGCCCGGCGGAGCACGAGAACGTCGAGCTGCGCGAGATGGTCGATTTGGTGGTCGCCGCGCACAGTTTGCCGGCGCGGGCGAAGATGATTTCCACCGAAATCGCGCTGGAAGCGGAAATCTGCTGGGCAGAGCCTACGCTATTAATGCGCGTGCTGGATAATCTCTACTCCAATGCGGTGCACTACGGCAAGGAATCCGGTAACATTTGGATCCGCAGCCGTCAGGTTGGACAACGGGTGCAAATCGACGTCGCCAATACCGGCACGCCGATCCCCGAGGCTGAAAGAGCCATGATTTTCGAGCCTTTTTTCCAGGGTAGTCACCAGCGAAAAGGGGCGGTAAAAGGAAGCGGACTGGGGTTGAGCATCGCTCAGGACTGTATCCGTCGCATGCGCGGTGAGCTGCAACTGGCGACGGTCGCCGGTGCAGACGTCTGCTTCCGCATTGAACTGCCGTTAACCGCCGAGAATGAATAAATAATGTACACATGGTCTAAACGCCTTCGTCTTTCACAGACCGAACGTTCACCGCGTGCCACGCACAGAGCGCCGCTCGGCAAACGCCCGATCACCTGGCTGGGCGCCGTTTTCTTTATGCCGCTGTTGCTGGCGGGCTGCGTCGATCGTGCCGTCAGCGGCGGATTGAACCCTCAGCAGCAAGAGGCGATCCCGGATACCAAGGTGATCGATTACCGCACCGCGGCTTGCGATACCCTGTGGCAATTGGACGACAAGGACGCGCTGGATAACGCGCTCTACTGGCTGCGCGCGATGGACTGTGCCGATCGCATCGGCTCGACCCAGGCGCGTGCGCTGGCGAAAACGGTGCCGGGTGACAGCTGGTCCGGCGTTTTCAAACAGAGCATCCTGCTGGGGAGCGCACAGCCGACCTCCGGTGAACGTCGCCAGATGCTCGACAGGATCAACAGTTACCGGATGGAGTTCCCCGGTTCGCTGCGTCCGTTGACGCAGCTGTGGCGCCAGCAGCAGATGCTGCAGATCACGTTGTTCGATGAGAAAGCGCGCTATCAGCATCTGCAGGAGAGCAGCGACAGCCAGATCGATTCGCTGCGCCAGAATCAGGCGCGCCTGCAGTCGCAGCTGCAGGACACCTCGCGCAAGCTGGAAAACCTGACCGATATCGAGCGCCAGCTCTCATCGCGCAAGCAGCTGCAAGGAGAAATCCCGGAAAACGGCGCGGGCCAGCAGAAGGGCGACGCCGCCGGTAAAAGCGGCGCGGCCGCCAAAGGCGCTGAAACGCAGGACGAACCGGAAAAAGGCACCGCGCTGCCGGTTGAACCGGAAGACACCTATACGCCGCACCCCGCCAATAAGGAGTCCCACGCGCAATGACCGCACGCAAACCGGCCAACCTGTTATTGGTTGACGACGATCCCAGCCTGCTGAAGCTGCTGGGCATGCGCCTGACCAGCGAAGGTTTTCACGTCACCACCGCCGAAAGCGGCCAGGAAGCGCTGCGCCTGTTGGCGCGCGAACAGATCGATCTGGTGATCAGCGATCTGCGCATGGATGAGATGGACGGCATGGCGCTGTTCGCCGAAATCCAAAAACATCAGCCGGGCATGCCGGTGATCATTCTTACCGCGCACGGTTCGATTCCCGATGCGGTGGCCGCCACCCAGCAGGGGGTGTTCAGCTTCCTCACCAAACCGGTGGATCGCGATGCGCTCTATAAGGCCATCGACGAGGCGCTGTCGCTGTCGGCCTCCCCCGCGGGTGACGACGCCTGGCGCGAAGACATCGTCACCCGCAGCCCGTTGATGCTGCGGCTGCTGGAGCAGGTGAAAATGGTGGCCCAGTCCGACGTCAGCGTGTTGATCAACGGCCAGAGCGGCACCGGTAAAGAGGTGTTGGCGCAGGCGATCCACGCCGCCAGCCCGCGCGCCGGCAAGGCGTTCATCGCCATCAACTGCGGGGCGCTGCCGGAGCAACTGCTGGAGTCCGAACTGTTCGGCCACGCCAAGGGCGCCTTCACCGGCGCGGTCAGCAGCCGCGAAGGGCTGTTCCAGGCGGCGGCGGGCGGCACGCTGTTCCTCGACGAGATAGGCGACATGCCGCTGTCGCTGCAGGTGAAACTGCTGCGCGTGCTGCAGGAGCGCAAGGTGCGGCCGCTGGGCAGCAACCGCGATCTGGACATCGACGTGCGCATTATCTCCGCCACCCACCGCGATCTGCAAAAGGCGATGGCGAAGAACGAGTTCCGCGAAGATCTCTACTATCGCCTCAACGTGGTGAATCTGAAGATCCCGGCGCTCAACGAGCGCGCCGAAGACATTCCGCTGCTGGCCAATCACCTGTTGCGCGAAGCGGCTCAGCGGCACAAGCCGTTCGTGCGCAGCTTCTCGACCGACGCCATGAAGCGGCTGATGACCGCCAGCTGGCCGGGCAACGTGCGTCAGTTGGTCAACGTCATCGAGCAGTGCGTGGCGCTGACTTCGGCGCCGGTGATCAGCGAGGCGCTAGTGGAACAGGCGCTGGAAGGGGAAAACACCGCGCTGCCGACTTTCGCCGAAGCGCGCAACCAGTTTGAGTTGCACTATCTGCGCAAACTGCTGCAGATCACCAAGGGCAACGTGACCCAGGCCGCGCGCATGGCGGGCCGCAACCGCACCGAGTTTTACAAATTGCTGTCGCGCCACGAGCTGGACGCCAACGATTTTAAAGAATGACAGATTCCCGCCGGCGCCTGCCACGCAGGTTCTCAACAAATCCGGCGGAATGATTTACACTCCGTTCTCTTTGCCGCGGCGCGCCCCGGCGTAGAGCACCATGGAACGTATTAAGCGGGATCGTACACAAATGAGCAGATCACTTTCCATCGCCCTGGCCCAGCTGAACCTGCTGGTCGGCGACATTGAAGGCAACACCGAACGCATGTTGCAAATCGTGCAGGAGCAGCAGAAGGCGGGAGCCGATCTGGTCATGTTCACCGAACTGGCGCTGTCCGGCTACCCGCCGGAAGACCTGCTGTACCGCAATGATTTCTATCAGCGCTGTGATGCGCAGCTGCTGCGCCTGCAGCAGGCTTCCGCCGAGACGGCGATCCTGGTCGGCCACCCGTGGCGCGAAGGCGACAAGCTGTACAACGCGCTGTCGCTGTTTGCCGAAGGCCGCCTGCTGACCCGCTACTTCAAGCAGCAGTTGCCGAACTACGGCGTGTTCGATGAGAAGCGCTATTTCCACGCCGGCAACGACACCTGCGTGGTGGAACTGAAAGGCTACCGTCTGGGGCTGCTGATTTGCGAAGATCTGTGGTTCCCGGAGCCGATCGACGCCGCCAAGGCCGCCGGCGCGGAGATTATCCTGTCGATCAACGCTTCGCCGTATAACCGCGAAAAACCGTATATCCGCAAAACGCTGATGGCCGGCCACTGCCAGCGCACCCAGCTGCCGCTGGTGTACCTCAACCAGGTCGGCGGCCAGGATGAGCTGATCTTCGACGGCTGCTCCAAGGTCTTCGACGCCGCCGGCACCATGACCCACCGTCTGGCGGCCTTCGACGAGCAGGTCACTCGCCTGGCATTCAACGAGCTGGACGTGGTGCCGATGGCCGATCCGGCCGCCGAACTGCCGCAGCTGGCGCAGGTGTATCAGGCGCTGGTGTTGGCGGTGCGCGACTACGTGACCAAGAACGGTTTCAAAGGCGCGGTGCTGGGGCTGTCCGGCGGCATCGACTCGGCGCTGACGCTGGCGATCGCCGTGGATGCGTTAGGTAAAGACAAGGTGCAGGCGCTGATGATGCCGTTCCGCTATACCGCGGATATCAGCATCGCCGACGCCAAGGAAGAGGCGGAAATCCTCGGCGTGGAGTTCGATATCGTCTCCATCGAGCCGATGTTCGATGCCTTTATGGGCCAGCTGTCGCCGATGTTCGCCGGCACCGAGCGCGACACCACCGAAGAGAACCTGCAGGCGCGTTGCCGCGGGGTGGTGCTGATGGCGCTGTCCAACAAACGCCGCAGCATCGTGCTGACCACCGGCAACAAGAGCGAAATGGCGGTCGGTTACGCTACGCTGTACGGCGATATGGCCGGCGGTTTCGACGTGCTGAAGGACGTGCCGAAAACGCTGGTGTTCAAGCTGTCCGAATACCGCAACACCGTCTCCTACGTGATCCCGCAGCGGGTGATCGATCGTCCGCCGTCCGCCGAGCTGGCGCCGGATCAGGTCGATCAGGACAGCCTGCCGCCGTACGATATCCTGGATGCGATCCTGGAAGGCTACGTTGAGCGCGACAAGTCGGTCGCCGATCTGGTGGCCGAAGGCTTCGACGAAGCGATCGTGCGCAAGGTGATCCGCCTGGTGGACATCAACGAATACAAGCGGCGTCAGGCCGCCGTCGGGCCGCGCATCACCGCCCGTAACTTCGGCAAAGACCGCCGTTATCCCATCACATCCGGTTTTGGCCGCAAAAATTGGTAATAAGGAAAGAAGATGAAAAAGATCGACGCGATTATCAAGCCGTTCAAACTGGATGACGTCCGCGAAGCGCTGGCCGAAGTGGGCATCACCGGCATGACGGTCACCGAAGTGAAAGGCTTCGGCCGCCAGAAGGGCCACACCGAGCTGTACCGCGGCGCCGAGTACATGGTCGACTTTCTGCCGAAGGTGAAGATAGAGATCGTGGTTGCCGACGACATCGTCGACACCTGCGTAGAAACCATCATGCAGACGGCGCAGACCGGCAAGATCGGCGACGGCAAGATCTTCGTCTTCGACGTGGCGCGCGTGGTGCGCATCCGTACCGGCGAGCAGGACGAAGAAGCGATCTGATCCTCCGCAGGATCATCGGTCATCAGGGCGCAGCTTGCTGCGCCCTTGTCATTTCTGTCCCCCCGCACATCGCACTTCTTCGCCTCATTGTTCCCCCCATTTTTGCCTGTCGGCATTCTAAAAAAGCGAACGCTATAGCGTTTTTGATACTTTTCCCGATCGCTTCACGGCCGGCGTCTACACTCAACGCAATGTTTTTGCTTGAGGAATCACCCCCATGATGACGTTACGCCAAATCCGCCACTTTATCGCCGTGGCGGAAACCGGGTCGATCTCCGCCGGCGCCCAGGCGGTGTTTGTCTCCCAGTCTTCGCTGACGCTCGCTATCCAGCAGCTGGAGACCGAGATCGGCGTGCGGTTGTTCGAGCGCCACGCCAAGGGCATGACGCTGACCCATCAGGGGCATCAGTTTCTACGCCAGTCGTATCTGATCCTGGCGACGGTGGACAACGCCAAGCGCAGCCTGCAGATCGGCACCGAAAGCCTGACCGGCAAGCTGACCATCGGCGTCACCAGTCTGGTGGCGGGCTACTTCCTGGTGGAACTGCTCACGCGCTTTAAATCGGCCTATCCCAACGTCACCGTGCAGGTGGTTGAAGACGAACGCCCGTACATCGAGCATCTGCTGGTCAGCGGCGAGATCGACATCGGCGTGCTGATCTTGTCGAACATCGAGGACCGCGACGCGCTGCAGACCGAGGTGCTGATGCACTCGCCGTATCGCCTGTGGCTGCCGCCGCTGCACCCGCTGCTGGAGCACGAGAGCATCAGCCTGGCGGACGTGGCCAAACAGCCGCTGATCCAGCTCAACGCCGATGAGATGGACGTGCACGCGCGGCGCATCTGGGCGCGCGCCGGGCTGAAGCCGGAGATCGCCATGAAGACCGCCTCGACCGAGGCGGTGCGCAGTCTGGTGGCGGCGGGGATGGGGGTCTCCATCCAGCCGGACATGGCGTACCGCGCCTGGTCGCTGGAGGGCAATATGATCGAGGCGCGCAAGCTGGACGATCTGCTGGAGCCGCTGGATATCGGGCTGGCATGGCGGCGCGGCAGCGCGCGGCCGGAGCTGGTGACGCCGTTCCTCACCATCGCGCGCGAGAACGGCAGCAAACACGCCGCCGGGCTTAAGCATTCGATTTAATCGAACGCGGCGTTCAGTATTTAGAATTTGTTGCTCGCCAGAGGCTCGCTTAGGCTGATTAAAACTAACTTATTCACATTTGGTTAACGTTTTTGTCACTTAGGGGCGTCAGGCGATGGCGGATGTGCAGGTTCTCTCAGGTTTGTCCTGTCAGCAGTTCATTAACGGCCAGCTTATCGACGGCGAAGGCCAGCAGGAATGCATCGTCAATCCGGCCAACGGCGAGACGCTGATCGCCCTGACCGAAGCCTCTTCGGCGCAGGTCGGCAGCGCGGTAAAAGCCGCGCAGCAGGCGTTCGGCCATTGGTCGCGCACTACGCCGGCCCAGCGCGCCACGCTGTTGCTGCGCATCGCCGACGCCATCGAGCGGCAGGCGCCGCAGCTGGCGCAGCTGGAAGCCCTCAACTGCGGCAAGCCGCTGCATCAGGCGCTCAATGACGATCTGCCGGCGGCGGTCGACGTGTTCCGCTTCTTCGCCGGCGCGGTGCGTACGCAACAAGGGCAACTGGCCGGTGAGTATGTGCCGGGCCACACCTCGATGATCCGCCGCGATCCGATCGGCGTAGTCGCCTCGATCGCCCCCTGGAACTATCCGCTGATGATGGCGGCGTGGAAAATCGCGCCGGCGTTGGCGGCGGGCAATACCGTGGTATTCAAACCGTCCGAGCACACGCCGCTGACTATTTTGGCGCTGGTGCCGGCGCTGCAGGAGATCCTGCCGCCGGGCGTGCTGAACATCGTCTACGGCGGCGGTGAAGGGGTCGGCAGCCAGCTGGTGGGGCACCCGCAGGTGCGGCTGGTGTCGGTCACCGGCGATATCGTCACCGGGCAAAAAATTCTTCAGGCGGCGGCCAAAAGCGTCAAGCGCACCCATCTGGAGCTGGGGGGCAAGGCGCCGGTGATCGTCTGCGACGACGCCGATCTTGACGAAGTGGTCAACGGCATTCGCACCTATGGCTATTACAACGCCGGCCAGGACTGCACCGCCGCCTGCCGCATCTACGCGCAGGCCGGCATCTATCCCAAACTGGTGGACGCGCTGGGCGAGGCGGTCGCCAGCCTGCGCTTCGCCCGCAAGCGCGATCAGGACAACGAGATCGGCCCGTTGATAAGCAGCCGCCAGCGCGATCGCGTCGCCAGCTTTGTCGAGCGGGCGCTCAGCCAACCGCATATCGAATTGATCACCGGCGCCGCGGCGCACTCCGGGCCGGGATTCTACTATCAGCCGACCCTGCTGGCGGGCTGCCTGCAAAGCGACGAGATCGTGCAGCGCGAGGTGTTTGGCCCGGTGGTCAGCGTCACGCGCTTCGAGCATCTGGCGCAGGCGGTCGAGTGGGCCAACGACTCGGAATACGGGCTGGCTTCGTCGGTGTGGACGCAAAATATCGATCGGGCGCTGCACATTGCCGCCCATCTGCAGTACGGCAGCACCTGGATCAACACCCATTTCACCTTGGCGAGCGAAATGCCGCACGGCGGCCTGAAACGCTCCGGCTACGGCAAGGATCTGTCCAGCGATTCGCTGCAGGATTACAGCGTTGTCAGGCACGTAATGGCGAAGTTCAAAGCCAGCTTCTAGCGGTTCTATAAAGCAAAATCGGGCGGCAGCCGTTCCCTGCCGCACACAGATACGCAACACAGGGGTAATTACGATGAGAAAAACTACCGCAGTCACCACCACCGTCTCCGCGCTCTGTCTCACCGTGCTGTGCGGCCTGGCTCAGGCGGCCGATCTGCCGCAGTCGCTGGGCAAAGGCGAAGGCCGGCTGGATATCATCGCCTGGCCCGGCTACATCGAACGCGGCCAGTCCGACAAAAACTACGACTGGGTCACCCAGTTTGAGAAGCAAACCGGCTGTGCGGTGAACGTGAAGACCGCCGCCACCTCCGATGAAATGGTCAGCCTGATGGCCAAAGGCGGCTACGATCTGGTGACCGCCTCCGGCGACGGCTCGCTGCGCCTGATCTTCGGCAAGCGGGTACAGCCGATCAACACCGCGCTGATCCCGAACTGGAAGAACATCGATCCGCGCCTGCTGAACGGCGCCTGGTATACCGTGGACGGCAAAACCTACGGCACGCCGTACCAGTGGGGGCCAAACCTGCTGATGTACAACACCAAAACCTTCCCGACGCCGCCGGACAGCTGGGCGGTGATCTTCCAGCAGCAGAACCTGCCGGATGGCAAGAGCAACCAGGGGCGGGTGCAGGCTTACGACGGCCCGATCTACATCGCCGACGCGGCGCTGTTCCTGAAGGCCACCCAGCCGCAGCTCGGCATCAGCGATCCTTACCAGCTCAACGAAGAGCAGTATCAGGCGGCGCTGAAGCTGCTGCGCAGCCAGCACGCGCTGATCCACCGCTACTGGCACGATACCTCGGTGCAGATGAGCGACTTTAAAAACGAAGGCGTGGTGGCTTCCAGCGCCTGGCCGTATCAGGCCAACGCCCTGAAGGGCGAGGGGCAGCCGATCGCCACCGTGTTCCCAAAAGAGGGCGTGACCGGCTGGGCGGATACCACCATGTTGCACAGCGACGCCAAACACCCGAGCTGCGCCTACCAGTGGATGAACTGGTCGCTGGAGCCGAAGGTGCAGGGCGACGTGGCGGCTTGGTTCGGGTCGGTGCCGGCTTCGCCGGCGGGCTGCAAGGCCAGCGCGCTGCTGGGTGAGAAGGGCTGCGAAACCAACGGCTTCAATCAGTTCGACAAAATCGCCTTCTGGAAAACGCCTCAGGCGCAGGGCGGCAAGTTCGTGCCGTACAGCCGCTGGACCCAGGACTACATCGCCATCATGGGCGGCCGCTAAGCCGCGGGGCGCAGCCCGCTGCGCCCGAATCACATCCGTATGGAGCACAGAAAATGACCATTGCCGTGCAATTCATCGATGTTTCGCGGACTTTCGGCGATGTTCGCGCCGTGGATCGGGTATCCATCGATATTCAGGACGGGGAATTCTTCTCCATGCTCGGGCCGTCCGGCTCGGGCAAAACCACCTGCCTGCGCCTGATCGCCGGCTTTGAACAGCTGACTTCCGGCTCGATTCGCATTCACGGTCAGGAAGCCGCCAACCTGCCGCCGTACCAGCGCGACGTGAACACCGTGTTTCAGGATTACGCGCTGTTCCCGCACATGTCGGTGCTGGAAAACGTCGCCTACGGCCTGATGGTGAAGGGCGTCGCCAAACGCGAGCGGCTGGCGCGGGCGCAAGAGGCGCTGGAGAGCGTGGCGCTCGGTTTCGTTGCCGAACGCAAACCGGCGCACCTGTCGGGCGGCCAGCGTCAGCGCGTGGCGTTGGCGCGCGCGCTGGTCAATCGGCCGCGGGTGCTGCTGCTGGACGAGCCGCTCGGCGCGCTGGATCTCAAGCTGCGCGAGCAGATGCAGGGCGAGCTGAAGAAGCTGCAGCGTCAGCTGGGCATCACCTTTATTTTCGTCACCCACGATCAAAGCGAAGCGCTGTCGATGTCCGATCGGGTGGCGGTGTTCAATAACGGCCGCATCGAACAGGTGGATACGCCGCGCGAACTTTACATGCGGCCGAAGACGCCGTTCGTCGCCGAGTTCGTCGGCACCTCCAACGTGGTGCGCAGCGAGCTGGCGCAGCGCCTGCTCGGCGAAAGCCGAACCTTCTCGATCCGGCCGGAACATATCCGCCTGCTGGAGCAAGGCGGCGCGGCGCAGGACGAGATCCAGGTGCAGGGCACGCTGCAGGAAATCCATTACCAGGGCGCGGCCACACGCTATGAAATCGCGCTGAACGGCGGCGAAAAGCTGTTGGTCAGCCAGGCCAATCCGCAGTGGATCGCCGAAGGGCAACAGCGGCAGATCGGCCAGCCGATCGTCGCCTGCTGGCCGCGCGCGGCGATGGTGCCGCTGCTGGAGGAGAGGTGAGATGGACATGAGCATCGATTCCCCCTCGACGCGCGGCGGCACCGTGCGCGCGCTGTCGACCTGGCTTTATCGCCGGCCGACGCTGTATCTGCTTTTGCTGCTGGTGCCGCCGCTGCTGTGGTTCGGCGCGGTGTACCTCGGTTCGCTGCTGACGCTGCTGTGGCAAGGATTTTACACCTTCGACGATTTCACCATGGCGGTGACGCCGGATCTGACCTTCGCCAACCTGGCGGCGCTGTTCAACCCGGCCAACTACGACATTATCCTGCGCACGCTGACCATGGCGGTGCTGGTGTCGCTGGCCAGCGCGGCGCTGGCGTTCCCCATCGCCTATTACATGGCGCGTTACACCAGCGGCCGCGTCAAGGCGTTCTTTTACATCGCCGTGATGATGCCGATGTGGGCCAGCTATATCGTCAAAGCCTATGCCTGGACTTTGCTGCTGGCGAAAGACGGCGTGGCGCAGTGGTTCCTGCAGCACCTGGGGCTGGAGCCGCTGTTGGCTTCGTTGCTGACGGTGCCCGGCGTCGGTGGCAACACGCTGTCGACCTCGGGGCTGGGGCGTTTTCTGGTGTTCGTCTATATCTGGCTGCCGTTCATGATCCTGCCGATCCAGGCGGCGCTGGAGCGCCTGCCGCCCTCGCTGCTGCACGCTTCGGCGGATCTGGGCGCCCGGCCGGCGCAGACCTTCCGTCACGTCATTTTGCCGCTGGCGGTGCCGGGCATCGCCGCCGGGTCGATCTTCACCTTCTCGCTGACACTGGGCGACTTTATCGTGCCGCAGCTGGTGGGGCCGCCGGGTTATTTCATCGGCAGCATGGTGTACGCCCAGCAGGGCGCGATCGGCAATATGCCGATGGCCGCGGCCTTTACGCTGGTGCCGATCGTCCTGATCGCCATCTATCTTTCCATCGTCAAACGTCTGGGGGCTTTCGATGCACTCTGAACGCGCGCCCTTAGGGCTGAAGCTGGCCGCCTGGGGCGGACTTGTCTTCCTGCATTTCCCGTTGGCGATCATCGCCATCTACGCCTTCAACACCGAGGACGCGGCCTTCAGCTTCCCGCCGAAGGGCTTCACGCTGCACTGGTTCAACGTCGCCGCCGGGCGGCAGGACATTATCGATGCGGTGTTGCTGTCGGCGCAGATCGCCTGCCTGGCGACCGCCATCGCGCTGGTGCTCGGCACCCTGGCGGCGGCGGCGCTGTATCGGCGCGATTTCTTCGGCAAGGACAGCATTTCGCTGCTGTTGCTGCTGCCGATTGCGCTGCCGGGGATCGTCACCGGCCTGGCGCTGCTGGCGGCGTTCAAGGCGCTGAACATCGAGCCCGGCATCCTGACCATCGTCGTCGGCCATGCAACGTTCTGCGTGGTGATCGTGTTCAACAACGTCATCGCCCGGTTCCGCCGCACCTCGTACAGCCTGATCGAAGCGTCGATGGATCTCGGCGCCGACGGCTGGCAAACCTTCCGTTACGTGATCTTGCCGAACCTCGGCTCGGCGCTGCTGGCCGGGGGCATGCTGGCGTTCGCGCTGTCGTTCGACGAAATCATCGTGACCACCTTTACCGCCGGCCACGAGCGCACGCTGCCGCTGTGGCTGCTGAACCAGCTCGGCCGCCCGCGCGACGTGCCAATCACCAACGTGGTGGCGCTGTCGGTGATGCTATTGACCATGCTGCCGATCCTCGGCGCTTACTACCTGACCAAAGGTGGAGAAAGCGTCGCCGGCAGCGGCAAATAATTTCCTTACCCGACCTCTGACAAAAGGATAACCCTATGCAAAGCCAACTGTTGATTGACGGCCAACTGGTGAATGGCCAGGGCGCGACCCAGCCGGTGTATAACCCGGCGACCGGCGAAGTGATCGCGCAGGTGGCGGAGGCCAGCCCGGAGCAGGTCGATCGCGCGGTGCTGGCGGCGGACGCCGCGTTCGCCGCCTGGGGGCAAACCACGCCGAAGGAGCGCGCCGAGCATCTGCTCAAGCTGGCGGATCTGATCGACGAGCATGCCGAGACCTTCGCCAGGCTGGAGTCGCTCAACTGCGGCAAGCCTTATCACTGCGTATTGAATGACGAACTGCCGGCGGTGGCCGACGTGTTTCGCTTCTTCGCCGGGGCCAGCCGCTGCCTGACCGGCATGGCCGCCGGCGAGTATCTGGCCGGGCACACTTCGATGATCCGCCGCGATCCGCTCGGCGTGGTGGCCTCGATCGCGCCGTGGAACTACCCGCTGATGATGGCGGCCTGGAAACTGGCGCCGGCGTTGGCGGCGGGCAACTGCGTGGTGATCAAGCCTTCTGAGCAGACGCCGCTGACCACTTTCAAACTGGCCGAACTGGCCGCCGGGCTGTTCCCGCCGGGCGTGCTCAACGTGCTGTTCGGGCGCGGCGCCGGCGTGGGCGATCGGCTGACCGGGCATGACAAGGTGCGCATGGTGTCGCTGACCGGGTCGATCGCCACCGGCGAGCACATTATCGCCCACACCGCCGCCGGCATTAAGCGCACTCATATGGAGCTGGGCGGCAAGGCGCCGGTGCTGGTGTTTGACGATGCCGATCTGCAGCAGGTGGTCGACGGCATTCGCGGTTTCGGCTTCTACAACGCCGGGCAGGATTGCACCGCCGCTTGCCGCATCTACGCGCAGAAAAGCATTTATCCCGAGCTGGTCAAGCGGTTGGGCGAGGCGGTGGCCAGCCTGAAGATCGGCGCGCCGGACGACGAGAGCACCGAGCTGGGGCCGTTGATTACCGCCCAGCATCTGGAGCGGGTGGCCGGTTTTGTCGAGCGAGCCAAAGCGTTGCCGCACGTACAGGTGGTGACCGGCGGCGAGAAGGTGAAAGGGCCGGGCTACTACTTCCAGCCGACGCTGTTGGCGGGCGCGCGCCAGGACGATGAGATCGTGCAGCGCGAAGTGTTCGGCCCGGTGGTGACGGTGACGCCGTTCGACGACGAAGAGCAGGTGCTGGCCTGGGCGAACGAATCCAATTACGGGCTGGCGTCGTCCGTGTGGACCCGCGACGTGGGCCGCGCGCATCGCTTAAGCGCCCGCCTGCAATACGGCTGCACCTGGGTGAACACCCACTTCATGCTGGTGAGCGAAATGCCGCACGGCGGCCAGAAATTGTCCGGCTACGGCAAGGATATGTCGATGTACGGGCTGGAGGATTACACGGCCATTCGTCATGTGATGTTCAAACATTGATTTTACAGTAATTATCCGCACAATAGCGCGGCCTTCGAGCCGGCTCCGGCCGGCTGATGATAATAAAAATTGAAAGGAAGCCTATATGGGTATCACCAGACGCGATTTTCTCAACGGAGTGGCGATCACCATCGCCGCCGGGTTGACGCCGCTGCAAATCTTGCGCGCGTCGCCGCAAACCGCCAATCAAACCCTGTACTATCCGCCGGCGCTGACCGGGTTGCGGGGCAACCATCCGGGCTCGTTCGAGCATGCGCACCAGTTGGGGCGCGACGGCAAAACCTTTGATTTCGGCAGCGTACCCGCCGTTGAAGAGTTCGATCTGGTGGTGGTCGGCGCCGGCATCAGCGGGCTGGCGGCCGCCTGTTTCTGGCAGCAACTGAAAGGCGAGCGGCAGCGCATTCTTTTGATCGACAACCACGACGACTTCGGCGGCCACGCCAAGCGCAACGAGTTCAACAGCAACGACGGCATGCTGCTCGGCTACGGCGGCAGCGAATCGCTGCAGTCGCCGCGCTCCAACTTCAGCCCGGTGGCGATGGGGCTGCTGCGCAAGCTCGGCGTCGATATCGACCAACTGGAACAGGCTTTCGACACCACCTTCTACCCGGATCTGAACCTGAGCCGCGGCGTTTACTTCGATCGCAAGAACTTCGGTGTCGACAAGGTGGTGAGCGGCGATCCGGGGCGCACGGTGGCGGACGACATTCCGCGCGATCGGCTCAACGGCCGCTCTTATGAAGCGTTCATCGGCGATTTCCCGCTGCCGGAAAGCGATCGCCAGGCGCTGATCGCGCTGCACACGGTGGAGAAGGATTATCTGCCGGAGATGACGCTGGAGCAGAAGGTCGAGTGGCTCGATACCCACAGCTATACCCAGTTCCTGCGTGAAAAAGTGGGCCTGAGCGAATTGGCGATCCGCTATTTCCAGCAGACCACCAACGACTTCCAGGCGGTGGGTATTGACGGCACATCGTGCAGCGATGCGCGCATCTGCGATCTGCCGGGCCTTGACGGCATGAATCTGCCGCCGCTGGACGAAGAGTCGCAGGCGGATCTCGACGATCCTTACGTGTTCCACTTCCCGGACGGCAACGCCACGCTGGCGCGCCTGATGGTGCGCCAGCTGATCCCGGCGGTGGCGCCGGCCGGCAAGGACATGAACGACGTGGTGCTGGCCAAATTCGACTACAGCCAGCTCGATCGACCGGAATGGCCGGTGAAGCTGCGTTTGAACAGCACAGGTCTGCACGCGGCCAACGTCGGCGACAAGGTGGAAGTCACCTACATGACTGGCGAGAAGATGACCAAAGTGCGCGCCGGGCAGGTGGTGATGGCCGGCTACAACATGATGATCCCGTATCTGGTGCCGGAGATGTCGCACGAGCAGCAGGAGGCGCTGAAGCAGAACGTCAAGGCGCCGCTGGTGTACAGCAAGGTGGTGATCCGCAACTGGCAGCCGTTCATCAAGCTGGGTGTGCACGAGGTTTATTCGCCGGCCGCGCCGTACAGCCGCGTGAAGCTGGACTATCCGGTGAGCATGGGCGGCTATCAGCACCCGCGCGATCCGGATCGGCCGATCGGCCTGCATATGGTGTATGTGCCGACGCTGCCGGGCAGCGGCCTCAGCACGCGCGAACAGTCGCGCAAAGGGCGCGCGCTGCTGCTGGGCACGCCGTTTGAAGTGCACGAACAGATGATCCGCGAACAGCTGCAGGGCATGCTGGGCGAGGCCGGTTTCGATCATCAGCGCGACATTCAGGCGATCACCGTCAACCGCTGGTCGCACGGTTACTCCTACTTCCTCAACGGGCTGTTTGACGACGAAGACGAAGCCAAGAAAATCATCGAAACGGCGCGGCAGCCGATCGGCAAGATCGCTATCGCCAACTCCGATGCCGACTGGAGCCCGTACGCCAACTCGGCGATCGATCAGGCGTGGCGCGCGGTGAACGAACTGGCCTACGGCAAGGTTGCCGCCAAGGAGGGAGCATGAGTCTGCGTTCGCTGTACCTGTTGAGCCTGCTGGCCGCCGGCGGCTCGGCCCAGGCGATGTCGGCCGGGGAATACGTCGCCAAAGCCGGTGACTGTACCGCCTGCCATACCGCACCGGGCGGCGCCGAATTGGCGGGCGGCATGAAGTTCCCGACGCCGCTCGGGGCTATCTACGCCACCAACATCACGCCGGACAAGCTGCACGGCATCGGCGTTTACTCGTTCGAAGAGTTCGATCGCGCCATGCGTCAGGGGATCGCCAAAGACGGTCACCGGCTTTATCCGGCGATGCCGTACACCTCGTACGCCAAAATGAGCGCGGAAGACATGCGCGCGCTGTATGACTATCTGATGAACGAGGTGCCGGCGCAGAACGTCGCCAACCGCGCCAGCGACATCAGCTGGCCGCTGTCGATGCGCTGGCCGCTGGCGGTGTGGAACCAGCTGTTCCACGACGACCAGCCGTATCAGGCCGATCCGCAGCAAAGTGCCGAGTGGAACCGCGGCGCCTACCTGGTGCAGGGCGCGGGCCACTGCGGCAGCTGCCATACGCCGCGCGGTTGGGCGATGCAGGAGAAGGGGCTGGACGGTAAGGAACCGGTGTTCCTGAGCGGCGCCGAGCTGGACGGCTGGTACGCTTCCAACCTGCGCGGCCTGCCGCCGGAAGAGGTGACGGCGCTGCTGAAAACCGGCCGCAGCCGCCATGCGGCGGTCGCCGGGCCGATGAGCGAGGTGGTGGCCCACAGCACGCAGTACCTCAGCGACGGCGATCTGAACGCCATCGCGGTGTACCTGCGCAGCCTGGCGCCGGACCCCGTCGCCGGGGCCGCCTCGAAGGCTGCGCAGGCGGATAACCCGAGCGGCAAGGCGACCTATGCGATGTACTGCTCGACCTGCCACGGCAATAAGGGAGAGGGCACCGACTTCACCATCCCGGCGCTGGCGGGCAACGCCACGGTAACGGCGGACAATCCGCTGACCGCGCTGCGGGTGGTGCTGGAAGGGGCGCATACCCCGATCACGCAGCAGGCGATGGCGCTCGGGATGCCGGCTTACGGCTGGGCGTTGAACGATCGGCAGGCGGCCGACCTGATGAGCTATCTGCGGGGAAGCTGGGGCAACCAGGCGGCGCCGGTAACGGTGCAGCAGGTGCAGGACGCGCGCCAACTGCAGGCGAAATGAAGAGGGAGCGCGGTCTGACGGCCGCGCTCCGCAAGCATTACAGCACCTTATGCGGGCCGAAGCATTCGTAGTGGATGCGTTCGGCCTCTACGCCCATCTCCAGCAGCTGTTTGCCCACGAACTGCATGAAGGCCACCGGGCCACAGAAGTAATAGTGCATTTGCGGATCGGCCAGGCTGCCGCGCAGCGCGCTCAAATCCATCAATCCGCGGCTGTGGTAGTCGCGGCCTTCCACGTCATCGGCGCCCGGCTCGCGGTACCACACATGGCGGCTAAGATTCGGCATGCGCCCGGCAATACCCGCTACTTCCTCGGCAAAGGCATGCACGCTGCCGTTTTCCGCCGCGTGCAGCCAGTGGACCGGCGCCTGGTGTTGATTGTCGTGCAGGCTGTTGAGCATGCCGAGCATCGGGGTTTGGCCGACGCCGGCGGAGATCAGCGCCACCGGCGTGGTCGGCGCCACGTCGAGGAAGAAGTCGCCGTGCGGCGGGGCGATGTCGATCACGTCGCCTTCCTGCGCCTGCCGGTGTAGGTAGTTGGACACTTTCCCCTGATCTTCACGCTTCACCGCGATGCGGTAGAACTCGCCGTTTGGCGAGGTGGTCAGCGAGTACTGGCGAATTTCCTGATGCTCCAGGCTGTCGTGCTTGATGTAGACCGCCAGGTATTGCCCCGGTTTGAAGTCCGCCACCCGGCCGCCGTCCACCGGCGCCAGCACGAAGCTGCAGATCACGTCGCTCTGCGGCTGTTTCTTCAGGATGCGGAATGCGCGCAGATCGCGCCAGCCGCCGTTGTCGGTTTCGCTCTGCTGATAAATCTGCTCTTCACGCTGGATAAACACGTTGGCCAGCACGCCGTAAGCTTTGCCCCAGGCGTCCAACACTTCCTGACCCGGGCTGAACATTTCGTCCAGCGTCGCCAGCAGGTGGCCGCCGACGATTTGGTATTGTTCCGGCTGGATATTGAAGCTGGTGTGCTTCTGCGCGATGCGCTCCACCGCCGGCAGCAGCGCCGCCAGGTTCTCGATGTTGGCGGCATAGGCGCAGATGGCGTCGAACAACGCCTGACGCTGATCGCCGTTGCGCTGATTGCTCATATTGAAAATGTCTTTCAATTCCGGGTTGTGCGCGAACATGCGATCGTAAAAGTGGGCGGTCAGCTTCGGCCCGGTCGCAGCCAGCAGGGGAAGGGTGGATTTAACGGTGGCGATGGTTTGGCTATCCAGCATGGGAGCGCTCCTTGGGTTGGGATCTTGACGAGAATTTTAATGATGCATTTTAAATGCATCTTATTGAGTTCCACGCCGCTTGTAAATACCCTTGTTTTCGTTGCGGTGTTCTTCCGGCGTCGATCGCGCTCACAGAACATGAAAAAAGCGCATCGTTCGCATGAGGAAATGTCCGTTGATAAACGGCGGCGTTTAGCGGATCAAAGCCTTGCGCCGCCTTATGCCAATCGTTTGCGTAAAAACCTCTGTCAAGACCTATCTTCGGTGGGGCGAAACGGTTTACACTGTGGCCCAGAACCCAAACGGGTAGTTATTTGGTGATTTTTTAGTTAGCTGATTTAAGTCAGGAGATGCCGGATGTTAAAGCGTGAAATGAACATTGCCGATTACGATGCGGAACTGTGGCGTGCCATGGAGCAGGAAGTGGTGCGTCAGGAAGAGCACATCGAGCTGATCGCGTCTGAGAACTACACCAGCCCGCGCGTGATGCAGGCTCAGGGTTCCCAGCTGACCAACAAATACGCTGAAGGCTATCCGGGCAAGCGTTACTACGGCGGCTGCGAATACGTGGATATCGTTGAGCAGCTGGCTATCGACCGCGCCAAAGAATTGTTCGGCGCCGATTACGCCAACGTGCAGCCGCACTCCGGCTCCCAGGCTAACTTCGCCGTTTACACCGCGCTGCTGCAGCCGGGTGACACCATTCTGGGCATGAACCTGGCGCACGGCGGCCACCTGACCCACGGTTCCCCGGTTAACCTGTCCGGCAAACTGTATAACGTGGTGCCTTACGGCATCGACGACAAAGGTCAAATCGACTATGACGATCTGGCCAAACAGGCGCAAACCCACAAGCCGAAAATGATCATCGGCGGCTTCTCCGCTTACTCTGGCGTGGTTGACTGGGCCAAAATGCGCGAAATCGCCGACAGCATCGGCGCTTATCTGTTCGTCGACATGGCGCACGTGGCCGGCCTGATCGCCGCCGGCGTGTACCCGAACCCGGTACCGCACGCGCACATCGTCACCACCACCACCCACAAAACCCTGGCGGGCCCGCGCGGCGGCCTGATCCTGGCGAAGGGCGGCGACGAAGAGCTGTACAAAAAGCTGAACTCCGCCGTGTTCCCTGGCGGCCAGGGCGGCCCGCTGATGCACGTGATCGCCGGCAAGGCGGTGGCGCTGAAAGAAGCGATGGAGCCTGAGTTCAAGGTTTACCAGCAGCAAGTGGCGGTCAACGCCAAGGCGATGGTGGACGTGTTCCTGCAGCGCGGCTACAAAGTGGTCTCCGGCGGCACCCATAACCACCTGTTCCTGCTGGATCTGGTCGACAAAAACCTGACCGGTAAAGAAGCGGACGCTGCCCTGGGCCGCGCCAACATCACCGTCAACAAAAACAGCGTGCCGAACGATCCGAAGAGCCCGTTCGTCACCTCCGGCGTGCGTATCGGCACCCCGGCCGTGACCCGTCGCGGCTTCAAAGAAGCCGACGTGCGCGAACTGGCCGGTTGGATCTGTGATGTGCTGGACAACATCAACGATGAAGCCACCATCGAACGCACCAAGAAGAAAGTGCTGGATATCTGCGCCCGCCTGCCGGTTTACGCATAATCCCGCTTTTGCCTGAAAAAACCCGCTGCGGCGGGTTTTTTTGTGGCCGCTCGCGGCAAACTGTGAGCTGTCTGGCACTCTAACGCATTGACGTGGAATGAAGATTGCGGGCAGGTGTGAGCTCTGTCAAAGTATTGCCCTCACTCCGGAGGGATCATGGTTCTGCAATCCACGCGTTGGCTCGCGCTCAGTTATTTCACCTACTTTTTTCCTACGGCATTTTCTTACCGTTTTGGGGCGTGTGGCTGAAAGGCGAGGGCATCGCGCCCGAAACCATCGGCATATTGCTCGGCGCCGGTTTGGTGGCCCGCTTCCTCGGCAGTTTACTGATTGCTCCTCGCGTTAAAGATCCCTCTCATCTGGTTTCCGCGCTGCGCCTGCTGGCGCTGCTGACCCTGGCTTTCGCGGTTGGCTTCTGCTTCGGCAACGGCTGGGGCTGGCTGATGCTGGTGATAGCGGGGTTCAACCTGTTCTTCTCGCCGCTGGTGCCGCTGACCGACGCGCTGGCCGCCACCTGGCAAAAGCAGATCCGCATGGACTATGGCCGGGTGCGGCTGTGGGGCTCGCTGGCGTTCGTCATCGGCTCGGCGCTGACCGGGCAACTGGTGGCGGTGTGGGGCCATAACGCCATTCTCTACAGCCTGATCCTCAGCGTGCTGGCGATGCTGCTGGGCATGCTGCTGAAGCCGAGCGTGATGCCGCAGGGCGAAGCGCGCACGCACGGCGGGGCCGAGCGTTCGCTGTGGGCGCTGTTGAAAGAAGGGCCGGTGTGGCGCTTCCTGCTGTGCGTCACGCTGCTGCAGGGCGCGCACGCCGGCTACTACAGCTTCGGCTCCATTTACTGGCAGGAGGCGGGCTATTCGGCCTCGACCATCGGTTATCTGTGGTCGCTGGGCGTGGTGGCGGAAGTGATTATTTTCGCCAGCAGCAACGTGCTGTTCCGCCGCTGGAATGCGCGCAACCTGCTGCTGCTTTCCGCCTGTTGCGGCGTGTTGCGCTGGAGCCTGATGGCCTACAGCACCGAGCTGGGTTGGCTGCTGCTGATCCAAATCCTGCACTGCGGCACCTTCACCGTGTGCCATCTGGCGGCGATGCGCTTTATCGCCGCGCGCCAGGGGCAAGAGGTGATCCAACTGCAGGCGGTGTATTCGGCGCTGGCGATGGGCGGCGGTATCGCCGTCATGACGGTCATTGCCGGGTTCCTGTTCGAACATTGGCAGGGCGGGGTGTTCTGGGTGATGGCGGCGGTCGCGGTGCCGGCCTTGTTCATCCGGCCGCCGGCGGTCAGCGTCAGCCGGTGATTAAGGGGCTTCCAGCAGCGCGCGGATGGCCTGGCGCTGGCGGTTTTCCAGCGGCAGTTCGGTATAGATCAGCGGCGGGTGCGGAGCGCTGTGCACCGCCGCGTAGGGGGTGATCACCAGCGTGACGCCCTGCGGTGCTCCGCCGCACAGATAGTCGCTCAGCGGCAGATACTTGATGTTCAGCGGCAGCAGCGTGAGCTCGCGGATCTGATATTCCACTTCCTCTTCCAACTGCGGGTTATCCAGCGTCAGCAGCAGCACCTGTTTTTCCTGCAGCGCGTTGTCCTGCATCAGCCAGGCGCCGAAGCTGATGGCCACCAGGCCCGCCTCCTCGTTGGAAAAATGCACGCCGTACTCCTGCTCCAGCGGTTTCAACGCTTCCTGCGTGGTGCGCATCAGCCGCGGGTATTTGCGCACCACTTCTTCCAGCAGCATATTGTCGATGCCGATGGCGAAACGGCAGCGCTCCAGCGCCGGCGCCAGATGGGCGAACAGCTGGCTGACCAGCTCCGCCTTGCTGCTGAAAGCCATGCCGGACAGCTGCTGGAACCGCTCGACCATGCTGTCGATCGCCGTCATCAACCGCTGCTCATGCGCCGAGTCGTTGCTGTGGTAGCTGTGGCTTTTCAACAGGGTGAAGGTCAGCGCCAGGAAATCGCGCTCGTCCGCGTGCGGCGGCTGGTTAAACAGCCGGTTGCAGGTCTGATGCAGCCAGACGGCGGCTTGCTGCTCCGGTTTTTGCCGCAGCCAGTCGCGCTGAACGGCGTCGAAACGCGGGTGTTGCTGCAGGCGGTTTTGCCAGGCGCAGTAGAGCAGATAATGCTGCAGGAATTGGCGGTCGCGCGCGTCAAAGTGACGATTGAGCAGCGGCTCGCAGGCGTCGAGCGCCTGGGCCAACAGCGATGTCAACTCGGCATCGGCCGCCAGCGCTTGCCGCAGGCGCGGGGCGAAATCGTCTTCGACGAACCGCGGGCTGCAGCGCAGGGTGCGCCTTAGCCAATGGAGCAGGCACAGGCGTTGGTTGAGCGCGCTGCCCCTCAATCGGTAGCCATGGTCGGGATCGACGGTGATCTCCAGATGGTGGAAACGCTGGATTTCACTGGCCACCTCGGCTATATCTTGCCGGGTTATCGGGGGGGCGACGCCATTGATTCGGCTGAGGGTCTCCAGCTGTAACTCGGGCTCCGGCGTGTACAGCATCAGCAGCAGATGGCAGCGCCGTTGTTGTCCGGAGAGCTCAGGCACGGGAGAGGTGTCCAGGCTCATATCACCTTCCGGCATAAAAGGTTGCGATTATGCCTAAGCATAGCAAAAGGCTTTGTGCCGGCAGGGTTAACGCGCGGCTTTTACTTCGGCTTACAACTTTCGTCACAAATATCGCCGGCAGAGGCGGGCCGTTCGACATTTATTTGTGTTACGTTATAACAAATATAGTAAAGCAGGATAATGATGAAGTTACGTCGACTTTTGGCTGCCTTTGGCGCCGTGTTCAGCGCCGGTGCGATCGCGCATCCGCACAGCTTTATCGATATGAACACCACCTTCGTCGCCAAGGATCAGCGGTTGGTCGGCCTGAAAATGGTGTGGGTGATGGATGAAATCACCTCGGCGGATCTGCTCTACGATGCGAAAAACGCCAAGAGCGATTCGGAAGTGTGGAAAAAGCTGGCGGCGGAAGTGATGGCCAACGTGCTGGGGCAGCACTATTTCACCGACCTTTACCGCGACGGCAAGCCGGTGAAATACCTGAACTTGCCCAGCGAATATCACCTGTCGCGCCAGGGCAACCAGGCGGTACTGGAGTTCGTGCTGCCGTTGGCCGAGCCGCAGCCGCTGGCGGGCAAGCCGTTCGAGCTTTCTACTTACGATCCGACTTATTTCGTGGATATGACCTATAAAGACCAAAATGCGCTGCATTTGCCGCCGGAGATGGCGCAACTGTGCAGCTACAAGCTGATGACGCCGAAGCCGAATGCGTCGCTGCAGGCCTATGCGCTGTCGCTCGACAAGAACGACTCGCCCGGCGAAGACCTGGCGCTGGGGCAGCAGTTCGCCCAGCGGGTGACGCTGCAATGTCGCTGAATCTCTCGCAACCGACGATAAACCGGCGCCACTGGGCTTTCGGCCTGTGGCCGCTGCTGCCGTTCACGCTGGCGCTGGCGGCCGCCGCGCTGCTGGCGTGGCACTATTGGCCGCAGCTGCTGATGCAGAGCGTGGTATGGCAAAAAGCGCTGCACCAGCAGATGGCGGGGTTGTTGCAGCAGGTGAAGGCCGCGCCGCAGCAGGCAGGGTTGGCGCTGACGCTGTTCAGCCTCGGCTATGGCGTTTTGCATGCGCTCGGCCCCGGCCACGGCAAAGTGGTGATCGCCACCTATCTGGCCACTCACCCGGCGCGGCTGAAAAGCAGCCTGAAGCTGACCTTCGCCGCTTCGCTGGTGCAGGGCGGGGTGGCGATCGCGCTGGTTACGCTGATGCTGGTGGTATTGCAGCTCTCTTCGCGCCAACTGCACCAAAGCAGCTTCTGGCTGGAGAAGGGCAGCTTTATTTTGGTGATGTTGCTCGGCGTGTTGCTGAGTTGGCGCGCGCTGAAACGTCTGTTTGCGGCGATCAAGGCGATGCGCCCGGCGCCGGCGCTGCGCATCAACAGCCTGACGCCGCTGACGGCGGAGCATGTGCACAGCGCCGATTGCGGCTGCGGCCACCGGCATCTGCCGAGCGACAGCGAGCTGCAGGCGGGAAGCGATTGGCGCACCCAGACCGCCATCGTGCTGGCGATGGGCATGCGTCCCTGTTCGGGGGCGATTTTGGTGCTGCTGTTCTCTAAGGTGATCGGCGTGTTCGGCTGGGGAGTGATCTCCGCGCTGGCGATGGCGTTCGGCACGTCGTTGACCATCTCCATGCTGGCGCTGCTGGTGCATTACAGCCGACGGCTGGCGGTGCGCCTTAGCCGCTCGCGTGCGCCCGCCGCCTGGAGCGCGGTGGCCTGGGGATCGTTGGCGCTGGCCGGGGGCCTGATCCTGTTGGCCGCCGGGCTGTTGCTGTACGTCAGCGCGCAGCCGGAATTCGGCGGCGGCATCCGCCCCTTCTCCCGCTAACGGGCATAAAAAAAGCGCAGCATCGGCAGCGCTTTTTTCGATTCGCTTCTGGCGATTAACGCTTCAGCGCTTCGCTCAGTTCTTCGCGCATGGTGGCCAGCATGGCTTTCACGACGCGCGGGTTGCCTGCTACCACGTTGCCGGAGCTGAAGTGGTTGTGGCCGCCGACGAAGTCGGTGACCAGGCCGCCGGATTCACGCACCAGCAGTTCGCCCGCGGCGAAGTCCCACGGCTTCAGGCCGATTTCGAAGAAACCGTCTACGCGGCCGGCGGCCACATAGGCCAGATCCAGCGCAGCGGAACCGGTGCGGCGGAAGTCCGCGCACTGGGTGAACAGCTTGCCGACGATGTTGATGTAAGGCGTTGCGTGCTGTTTGACTTTGAACGGGAAGCCGGTCGCCAGGATGGTGCCATCCAGATCTTTGGCGTTGGTGCCGCGCAGACGGTAACCGTTCAACTGGGCGCCCTGACCGCGCGTGGCGGTGAACAGTTCGTTGCGCATCGGATCGTAAACCACGGCCACTTCAGTGCGGCCTTTGATGCGTACGGCGATGGAAACGGAGAAATGAGGGAAACGTTTGATGAAGTTTGCAGTGCCATCCAGTGGATCGATCACCCATTGCACATCGCGATCTTCGCCGATCAGCTCACCGCGTTCTTCGCTCACGATACTGTGTTGCGGATAAGACTTGCGGATGACGTCGATGATCAGATGCTCTGCATCGCGATCGACGTTGGTGACGAAGTCATTGGTCCCTTTCTGGCTCGCTTCTACAGCGTCCGGGGTTTCGTAGTTTTTGGCAATCAGGTTACCGGCCTTGCGCGCAGCGCGCACGGCGATAGTCAGCATCGGATGCATGGGTATCTTCCAACTAGGATGTTAAAGAACAGGAAACGGCGCGAAGTATAGCAGCTGTTCGGCAAATTGCCTACGGCTGTGTTAAGATGCTGCGATTTTCCGCCACGCTCAGAGTTTGTATGCTGCACAATATCCGCATTGTTCTGGTAGAGACTTCACATACCGGCAACATGGGCTCGACCGCCAGAGCCATGAAAACCATGGGGTTAACCAACCTTTATCTGGTTAATCCGCTGATCAAACCCGATTCTCAGGCCATCGCCCTGGCCGCCGGCGCCAGCGACGTGATCGGCAACGCCACCATCGTCGATACCCTCGATGACGCCATCGCCGGCTGTAGCCTGGTGGTGGGCACCAGCGCACGCTCTCGCACCTTGCCATGGCCGATGCTGGAGCCGCGCGAATGCGGCGTGCGCGCGGTGCACGAGGGCGAGCACGCGCCGGTGGCGCTGGTGTTCGGCCGTGAACGCGTCGGGCTGACCAACGATGAATTGCAGAAGTGCCACTACCACGTCGCCATTCCGGCCAACCCGGACTACAGCTCGCTGAACCTGGCGATGGCGGTGCAGATCCTGGCGTACGAAGTGCGCGTGGCTTACCTCGATCGCCAACAGGCGGGCGCGCCGCAGCTGGAAGAGACGCCGTATCCGCTGGTGGACGACCTTGAGCGTTTCTATCAGCACCTTGAGCAGACGCTGCAGCGTACCGGCTTCATTCGCCCGTCCCATCCGGGCCAGGTGATGAGCCGCCTGCGCCGGCTGTTCACCCGCGCACGCCCGGAAGGGCAGGAGCTGAATATCCTGCGCGGCATGCTGACCTCGATCGAGAAACAGGATAAACATCAAGGTAATTAATTGATGTGGCATAACGGTGGGCGACAATAGTATTAGTTATCCAAAGGTTATAACATGTATTTTATATACCTTTGTTCTTGCTAAGTTCAAAACGTGCTAATACTTGAGTTAATTACTAGGTTAAATAGTTGACTGTTTTACTCAGGAATGTCAGACTTTCGGCCATATTTGACCAACAGGTAACCATTGAGCTATGAGACTGACATCCAAAGGCCGTTATGCCGTAACCGCTATGCTCGACGTAGCGCTGCATTCCCAGGAAGGGCCGGTGCCACTGGCGGACATTTCCGAACGCCAGGGTATTTCGCTCTCTTATCTGGAACAATTATTCTCCCGTCTGCGCAAGAATGGCCTGGTGGCCAGCGTGCGCGGTCCGGGCGGTGGTTATCTGCTGGGTAAAGACGCGGGTGAGATCGCCGTTGGCGCTGTCATCACTGCCGTCGATGAATCGGTAGATGCAACCCGTTGCCAGGGCAAAGAAGGCTGTCAGGGCGGCGATCGCTGCTTGACCCACGCCCTGTGGCGCGATCTGAGCGAGCGCATCAGCGGGTTCCTGAACAACATTACGCTGGCTGAACTGGTCAACAACCAGGAAGTGCTGGTGGTGGCGGATCGTCAAAACAACGATACGCGCCGCACGGCCAACGGTCGTCCGCAAGAAACTATCAACGTTAATCTGCGCGCATAAGCAGCTGGCGAAATTATTTTAGTTTTTGGAAGTGATGTACGGAGCACAAGAGCAATGAAATTACCGATTTATCTGGATTACTCAGCAACGACGCCGGTTGACCCGCGCGTTGCTGAGAAGATGATGCAGTTTTTGACCCTGGACGGCACTTTCGGCAACCCGGCTTCCCGTTCCCACCGTTTCGGTTGGCAGGCGGAAGAGGCGGTAGACATCGCCCGTAACCAAATCGCCGAACTGGTGGGCGCCGATCCGCGCGAAATCGTCTTCACCTCCGGGGCGACCGAATCCGATAACCTGGCGATCAAAGGCGCTGCCAATTTCTACCAGAAAAAAGGCAAGCACATCATCACCAGCAAAACCGAACACAAAGCCGTGCTCGACACCTGCCGTCAGCTGGAGCGCGAAGGGTTTGAAGTGACCTACCTGGCGCCGCAGAGCAACGGCATCATCAGCCTGCAGGATCTCGAAGCGGCGATGCGCGATGACACCATCCTGGTCTCCATCATGCACGTCAACAACGAAATCGGCGTGGTGCAGGATATCGAAGCGATCGGCGAAATGTGCCGTGCGCGCGGTATCATCTACCACGTTGACGCCACCCAGAGCGTGGGCAAACTGCCTATCGATCTGAGCAAGCTGAAAGTCGACCTGATGTCGTTCTCCGGCCACAAAATTTATGGCCCGAAAGGCATCGGCGCGCTGTACGTGCGTCGCAAGCCGCGCATCCGCATTGAAGCGCAGGTACACGGCGGCGGTCACGAGCGCGGCATGCGTTCCGGCACCCTGCCTGTCCACCAGATCGTCGGCATGGGCGAAGCTTATCGCATCGCCAAAGAAGAGATGACCGAAGAGATGGCGCGTCTGCGCACCCTGCGCGATCGTCTGTGGAACGGCGTGAAAGATATGGAAGAAGTGTATCTGAACGGCGATCTGGAGCACGGCGCACCGAACATCCTGAACGTCAGCTTCAACTATGTTGAAGGCGAGTCGTTGATCATGGCGCTGAAAGACCTGGCCGTTTCTTCCGGTTCAGCCTGTACCTCCGCCAGCCTCGAGCCGTCCTATGTGCTGCGCGCGCTGGGCATGAGCGATGAATTGGCGCACAGCTCGATCCGTTTCTCCCTGGGGCGTTTCACCACGGAAGAAGAGATCGACTACACCATTCAACTGGTGCGTAAATCCATCGGCCGTCTGCGCGATCTGTCCCCGCTGTGGGAGATGTTCAAGCAGGGCGTGGACATCAACAGCATCGAATGGGCGCATCATTAATTCTCAGGTTTCAGGAGCAAGGTCATGGCTTACAGCGAAAAAGTAATCGATCATTATGAAAACCCGCGCAACGTGGGTTCTTTCGACAACGAAGATCCTACCGTCGGCAGCGGCATGGTAGGGGCGCCGGCTTGCGGCGACGTGATGAAGCTGCAAATCAAGGTTAACGATGAAGGCATCATCGAAGACGCGCGCTTTAAAACTTACGGCTGCGGTTCCGCCATCGCCTCCAGCTCGCTGGTGACCGAATGGATGAAAGGCAAGTCGCTCGATCAGGCTGAAGCGATCAAAAACACCCAGATCGCCGAAGAGCTGGAATTGCCGCCGGTCAAAATTCACTGCTCGATCCTGGCTGAAGACGCCATCAAAGCAGCGATTGCCGACTATAAGAGCAAGCATAGCGCCAAGTAATTTGTCTGAGTCGGCCCGGCCGCGCCGGGCTTTGATGTGAAGTGTGAGGTTGTGATGTCTATTACCATGAGCGACAGCGCTGCGCAGCGTGTTCAGGCGTTTTTGACGAACCGCGGCAAAGGTCTCGGCCTGCGTCTGGGAGTGCGAACTTCCGGCTGCTCCGGGATGGCGTACGTGCTGGAATTTGTTGACGAAGCCAACGATGACGACATCGTGTTTGAAGACAAAGGCATCAAGGTGATCATCGACGGCAAGAGCCTGGTCTACCTTGACGGCACCGAGCTTGATTTCGTTAAGGAAGGCCTGAACGAAGGCTTCAAGTTCAACAACCCGAACGTCTCAAGCGAGTGCGGCTGCGGCGAGAGTTTCAACGTCTGACAGTCCATCGTGCTCCCCCGTTTCGGCGGGGGAACTTCATCCGCTAACGCCCAGAGCACGCTATGGATTACTTTACTTTATTCGGGCTGCCAGTTCGCTACACCGTGGACGGCAGCCTGCTTGCGTCCCGCTTCCAGGATCTGCAGCGCCAATTCCACCCCGATCGTTTCGCCAACCAGCCGGAGCGCGAACGCCTGATGGCGTTGCAGCAGGCGGCGACCATCAACGAAGCCTACCAGGCGCTGAAGCACCCGTTAAAACGCGCGGAGTATATGCTATCGTTGCACGGCTTCGATCTGGGCAACGAACAGCATACGATGCGCGACACCGCGTTCCTGATGGAACAGCTGGAACTGCGCGAAGAGCTCGACGCCATTGAGCGCAAGCCGGAGGCGGAAAGCCTGCTGGCCGATTTCGGCGCGCGGCTGGCCGCCTCGGTCAAACAGCGCAGCGCGCTGATGCTGCAGCAGTTGGACAGTGAGCAGTGGGCGGACGCCGCCGACACCGTGCGCAAGCTGCGCTTCTTGGACAAACTCCAGCAACAGGTTGAACAACTCGAAGAAAAACTGCTGGGTTTTGAGTAACACCTTCTGATTCTGATTGTGGAAGCTTCAACATGGCCTTATTACAAATTAGTGAGCCTGGCCTCAGCGCCGCGCCGCACCAGCGACGTCTGGCCGCCGGCATCGACTTGGGCACCACCAACTCGCTGGTCGCCACGGTGCGCAGCGGGCAAGCGGAAACGCTGGCCGACGAACAGGGTCGCCATTTGCTCCCTTCGGTAGTGCATTATCAGGCGGACGCGCAGCGCGTCGGCTGGGAGGCGCGCCAACAGGCGGCGCAGGATCCGGCCAATACCGTCAGCTCCATCAAACGCATGATGGGCCGCTCGTTGGCGGACGTGCAGCAACGTTACCCGAACCTGCCGTATCAATTTCAGGCCAGCGACAACGGCCTGCCGCTGATCGTCACCGCCGCCGGCGCGGTTAACCCGGTCGGCGTCTCCGCCGATATCCTGCGAGCCCTGTCCGCGCGCGCGCAAGCGGCGCTGGAAGGCGAGCTGGATGGCGTGGTGATCACCGTTCCCGCTTACTTCGACGACGCGCAGCGCCAGGGCACCAAAGACGCGGCGCGTCTGGCCGGCCTGCATGTTCTGCGTCTGTTGAACGAACCCACTGCGGCCGCGATCGCCTATGGGCTGGATTCCGGCCAGGAAGGGGTGATCGCGGTTTACGATCTGGGCGGCGGCACCTTTGATATCTCCATTCTGCGCCTCAGCCGCGGCGTGTTCGAAGTGCTGGCCACCGGCGGCGATTCCGCGCTGGGCGGCGACGACTTCGATCACCTGTTGGCCGACTGGCTGCGCGAGCAGGCCGGCGTGGCCGATCGCAGCGACCACGGCGTGCAGCGCCAACTGCTGGATGCCGCCATCGCCGCCAAAATCGCGTTGAGCGATGCCGACAGCGTGCGCGTCGAGGTGGCCGGCTGGCAGGGTGAAGTGACCCGCGCCCAGTTTGAAGCGCTGATCGCTCCGTTGGTGAAACGCACGCTGATGGCCTGCCGCCGCGCGCTGAAAGACGCCGGCGTCGCCGCCGACGAGGTGCTGGAAGCGGTGATGGTCGGCGGCTCCACCCGCGTGCCGCTGGTGCGTGAGCAAGTGGGCGCCTTCTTCGGCCGCACGCCGCTGACGTCGATCGATCCGGATAAAGTGGTCGCCATCGGCGCCGCGATCCAGGCCGACATTCTGGTGGGCAACAAGCCGGACAGCGACATGCTGCTGCTGGATGTGATCCCGCTGTCGCTGGGCCTCGAAACCATGGGCGGTCTGGTGGAGAAAGTGATCCCGCGCAACACCACCATTCCGGTGGCGCGCGCGCAGGAGTTCACCACCTTTAAAGACGGCCAGAGCGCGATGATGATCCACGTGCTGCAGGGCGAGCGCGAGCTGGTGCAGGATTGCCGTTCGCTGGCGCGCTTCACGCTGCGCGGCCTGCCGCCATTGCCTGCCGGGGGCGCGCATATTCGCGTCACCTTCCAGGTGGATGCCGACGGCCTGCTGAGCGTCACCGCGATGGAGAAATCCACCGGCGTGGAAGCCTCGATCCAGGTTAAGCCGTCGTACGGCCTGTCGGACAACGAAATCGCCGGCATGATCAAGGATTCGATGGCCAACGCGCAAAGCGACGTGGGCGCGCGCAAGCTGGCGGAGCAACGCGTGGAAGCCGCGCGGGTGCTGGAAAGCCTGCAGGGCGCGCTGGCTACCGACGCCGCGCTGCTGAGCGAGGCGGAAAGCCAGGCGATCGCCGCCGCGACCCAGGCGTTGCAGCAGGCGGCGCAGGGTGAAGACCCCGCCGCTATCGAAGACGCCATCAAAACATTAGATGCACAAACGCAAGATTTTGCCGCGCGCCGCATGGATGCTTCCATTCGCCGCGCGCTGGCTGGCCATTCTGTGGATGAGGTTTAACCATGCCTAAAATTGTTTTCCTGCCCCATCAAGACCTTTGCCCGGAAGGGGCGGTTCTGGAAGCCGAAAAAGGGGAGTCGATCCTCAACGTTGCGCTGCGCAACGGCATTGAAATCGAGCATGCCTGCGAGAAATCCTGCGCCTGCACCACCTGCCACTGCATCGTGCGTGAAGGCTTCGATTCGCTGGAAGAGAGCAGCGAGCTGGAAGACGACATGCTGGACAAAGCGTGGGGGCTGGAGCCGGAAAGCCGTCTGAGCTGTCAGGCGCTGGTCGCCGACGAAGATCTGGTGGTCGAAATGCCGCGCTACACCGTCAACCACGCGCGTGAGCATTAATTGTTAGCCGCAGCGTCAACCCGGAGATCATAATGGGACTGAAGTGGACCGACAGCCGTGAAATCGGCGAAGCCCTGTACGACCAATACCCGGACACCGATCCGAAAACCGTGCGTTTTACCGACATGCATCAGTGGATCTGCGATCTGGAAGAGTTCGATGACGATCCGCAGGCTTCCAACGAAAAAATACTGGAAGCGATCCTGCTGGTCTGGTTAGATGAAGCGGAGTAAATAGCGTAACGGGCTGCCATGGGCGGCCCGTTTATTTTGTATCCGACATACCCGTCGTCTTTCAAACCGCAGCGTTGTTACCTGCACGATCACACCCCAGTCACTTACCTGAGTAAGCTCCTGGGGATGAGATCGCTGGGCGCCTAGCTGCAATTTGAAATCCATAGGGTATGCAATAAAGCCCTAATGAAATAATAAAGGGAACATCCGGAGTAAGAAGGCTATGACAACAGAATTCATGCAGGTCACGCTGTCGCAACAACCTGCCGACGCCCGCTGGGGCGAGAAAGCGCTGCTGAGCACCAACGGCGAAGGGATGACCATCCACCTGACCGGCGCCGACAAGCTGGGCGCAATCCAGCGCGCGGGCCGCAAAATTGACGGCCAGGGCATCAAAAACGTCAAGCTGGCCGGCGACGGTTGGGATTTGGAAAACAGCTGGGCGTTCTGGCAAGGCTATCGCGGGCCGAAAGGGCAGCGCAACGTCGAATGGGCCGAGCTGCCGGAAGCCGCGCGTCAGGAGCTGGATAAGCGCCTGAAGATCGTCGACTGGGTGCGTGACACCATCAACATGCCGGCGGAAGAGCTGGGGCCGGAGCAACTGGCGACCCGCGCCGTCGATCTGATGTGCGACGTCGGCTGCGATGCCGTCAGCTACCGCATCACCAAGGGCGAAGATCTGCGCGAGCAGAACTATGCCGGCATCCACACCGTCGGCCGCGGCTCCGAACGTCCGCCGGTGCTGCTGGCATTGGACTTCAACCCGACCGGTAACCCGGATGCGCCGGTGTTCGCTTGCCTGGTCGGCAAGGGCATCACTTTCGACAGCGGCGGCTACAGCCTGAAGCAGAGCGCCTTCATGGATTCGATGAAATCCGACATGGGCGGCGCGGCCACCATCACCGGCGCCCTGGCGCTGGCGGCGGCGCGCGGTCTAAAGCAGCGCGTGAAGCTGTACCTGTGCTGCGCCGACAACATGGTCAGTGGCAACGCCTTCAAACTGGGCGACATCATTCGTTACCGCAACGGCAAAACCGTTGAGGTGATGAACACCGATGCGGAAGGGCGCCTGGTGCTGGCCGACGGCCTGATCGATGCCGCCGAGCAGAACCCGCAGCTGATTATCGACTGCGCCACCCTGACCGGCGCGGCGAAAACCGCGGTGGGCAACGACTATCACGCGCTGTTCAGCTTTGACGATGCGCTGGCGCAGGAGCTGCTGAGCAGCGCCGCCGCCGAGCAAGAGCCGTTCTGGCGTCTGCCGCTGGCCGAATTCCACCGCAGCCAGCTGCCGTCCAACTTCGCCGAGCTGAACAACGTGGCCGGCCCGGCTTATACCGCCGGCGCCAGCACTGCGGCGGCCTTCCTGTCGCACTTCGTCAAGAATTACCAACAGGGCTGGTTGCACATCGACTGCTCCGCCACCTATCGCAAAGGCGCGGTGGATCAGTGGTCGGCCGGCGCGACCGGTTTGGGCGTGCGCACCCTGGCCAATCTGTTGCTGAGCAAAGCCAAATAATTGAACGCCCGCCGCGTCGGGCGCTAGAATGCGCATTATCTTCGGGGCCCAGCATGCTGGGCCTCGCTATTTGATCCCTGGAGTTTGCCATGAGTTCCCATCATCACGATGCCGCCCCGAGCGAGAACGAGCTTGAACGCCTGCTGAAGCTGGCGGTGACGGAGCCGGCCCAACGTCCGGCGTTCTTCCGTGAACTGCTCGACGCCACGGTGCTGATCCTCGGCGACAGCGAGCAGGTGCAGCAGGACGGCGACATTACGCTGAACGCGGATACGCCGGTCAATATCCAGCATTGGGAAAAGCAGGACGGCGGCAGCATCATTCCGTTCTTCACCTCGCTGGAAGCGTTGCAGAAGGCCGTTGAGGACGAACAGCCGTTCATCGCCATGCCGGCTCGGGTGCTGTTTGAAATCACCCAGGGCGCGGATCTGTTCCTCAACCCGAAGGCGGAATACGGCAAAGAGTTCTACCCGGAAGAGGTGGCGATGCTGCTGGCGACCGGCGGCGTCGTCAAACCGGTTGAGCATTACGTCGACAAAGAGACCCAAATCCTGTTGGGGCAGCCCGAAGAGTACCCGTCGGCGATGGTGGATGCGCTGACCACGCTGTTTAGCCAGCGCAAACCGGTGCGCCGCGCGTTTCTGGCGCTGATGCACGACCAGGCGGCGGACGAGAAGCCGAATCTGCTGATCGGGCTGGAAGTGGATGCAGAACCGGCGGAGATCGAGGCGTTGATCAACGAGGCCGGCAGCGTCGCCAGCGAAACGGCGCCGAATGACGAACCGGTCGATTTCTGCCTGGTGTCGGAGAAAGAGCGCGGCATCAGCCACTACCTGATCGCCCATACGCAGCCGTTTTATCAGCGCCGCTGGGGCAGCTGGCTGCGCAATTTGATCCCGTCCACCGACAAGACCCAGTAACGCGGCGCGTGGTCGGAAATGCCGCAGGAAGATCATATTTTTTTAATGAAATGTTGATTTTCCCGTAGGCAAGCGTTAACGGCGCACATATAATCTGCGCCACTTGAGAAGGCCGGCAACATTGCAGACCGGCCTGTTTTGGAAGTCATACAGAGGCCATCATGACCGTAGAACGTACCTTTTCCATCGTTAAACCAAACGCTGTAGCCAACAACGACATCGGCGCTATCTACGCGCGTTTCGAGCGCGCCGGTTTCAAAATCATCGCCGCTAAAATGCTGCGTCTGACTCGCGAGCAAGCTGAAGGCTTCTACGCTGAGCACAAAGGCCGCCCATTCTTCGACGGTCTGGTAGAGTTCATGACCTCCGGCCCAATCATGGTGCAGGTTCTTGAATCTGAAAACGCCGTGCAGCGCAACCGCGACATCATGGGCGCAACCAACCCGGACAACGCACTGGCCGGTACCCTGCGCGCCGACTACGCGGACAGCTTCACCGCTAACGCCGTTCACGGTTCCGACTCCGTTGAATCCGCACAGCGTGAAATCGCTTACTTCTTCAACGAAAGCGAAATCTGCGCACGTTAATCGTGCCGTTTCTGAGCTGATAGCGAGGCATTCACCGGCTGAAACAATAAAAATGCCCTGAATGCCTTTCAGCCATAGAAACCCGCTACTAAAATTTGTACAATGCCGCGCCCCTGATAAGACGACTTGTCAGGGGCGTGTTTTTAGTGCCGCCACCCGAATCTCGCGGGCTGAAATGCACAACTTACTTTCCATTCTTTAGCGCCATAACGTGTAATAACGAGGCCAGAGATCATTATGTTAGAACCCATCACGTCCGAGCACACCGTGTCTGAAAATAATTCGCTGACTACCCCCTCCGTTAACGTGGAGCAACCGGCTGCGGCCAAAATCAACCTGCTGGATCTGAACCGCCAGCAAATGCGCGAGTTCTTCGCCGAAATGGGCGAAAAACCGTTCCGCGCCGATCAGGTGATGAAGTGGATTTATCACTACTGCTGCGACGATTTCGAGCAGATGACCGACATCAACAAAGTCCTGCGCGGCAAGCTGCAGCGCGTGGCGGAAATCCGCGCGCCGGAAGTGGCGGAAGAACAGCGCTCGGCCGACGGCACCATCAAGTGGGCGATCAAGGTCGGCGATCAGCAGGTTGAAACCGTGTACATCCCGGAAGCCGACCGCGCGACGCTGTGCGTCTCCTCGCAGGTGGGTTGCGCGCTGGAGTGCAAATTCTGTTCGACGGCGCAGCAGGGCTTCAACCGCAACCTGCGCGTGTCGGAAATCATCGGCCAGGTGTGGCGCGCGGCGAAGATCATCGGCGCGCTGAAGGTGACCGGCCAACGCCCGATCACCAACGTGGTGATGATGGGCATGGGCGAACCGCTGCTCAACCTGAATAACGTGGTGCCGGCGATGGAAATCATGCTGGACGACTTCGGCTTTGGCCTGTCCAAACGCCGCGTGACCCTGTCTACCTCCGGCGTGGTGCCGGCGCTGGACAAGCTGGGCGACATGATCGACGTGGCGCTGGCCATTTCGCTGCACGCGCCTAACGACACCATCCGCGATGAGATCGTGCCGATCAACCGCAAGTACAACATCGAGACCTTCCTGTCCGCGGTGCGTCGCTACCTGGAGAAATCCAACGCCAACCAGGGGCGCGTCACCGTCGAGTACGTGATGCTGGATCATATCAACGACAGCACCGACGATGCGCATCAGCTGGCGGAAGTGCTGAAAGACACGCCGTGCAAGATCAACCTGATCCCATGGAACCCGTTCCCGGGCGCCCCTTACGGCCGCAGCTCCAACAGCCGGGTGGATCGTTTCTCCAAGGTGTTGATGGAATACGGCTTTACGACTATTGTTCGTAAAACCCGTGGTGACGATATCGATGCCGCCTGCGGGCAACTGGCGGGTGAAGTGATCGACCGTACCAAGCGTACCCTGAAAAAGAAAATGGCCGGGGAACCTATCAACGTCCGGGCGGTCTGAATCCTATAGCACCTTTTTTTGTTATCTAACAGCCTGTTATGCGAGATGTTGACGCTAATGGGCGTTAGCTGACGGCCGATAAGGAAATGAATGCGGGCATGAAGCTGAAACTGTGGGGTGTGTGGCTGGCGGTCGTGTTGTTGGCCGGGTGTTCCGGCTCATCGCCGGAAAAGGAAGCACAGGTCGCTGAGGCGGGCCAGACGCGGTTGCAGCTGGGCCTGGAGTACCTGCAGCAAGGTGACATGGACGCCGCGCGCCAGAACCTGGAAAAGGCGCTGGACGCGGCCCCGCAGGATTACCGCACGCAGTTGGGCATGGCGCTCTACGCGCAGCGGATCGGTGAAAACGCCGCGGCCGAACAGCGTTATCGGCAAGCGCTCAAACTTGCGCCGGGCAATGGCACCGTACTGAATAATTACGGTGCGTTTCTTTGCAGTTTAGGGCAGTATGTACCGGCGCAACAGCAGTTTAGCGCTGCGGCGCTGGCGCCCGATTATGGTCAGGTCGCTGACAGCCTGGAAAACGCAGGTTACTGTTTTCTCAAGGCCGGACAAAACGATGAAGCGCGCACGCTGTTGAGCCGCGCGCTGAAAGTCGATCCGGACAAAGGCGCTCCGCTGTTGGCGGAGGCCGAAAAGCAATTTGGAGAAGGGAAGCGCGCCCAGTCGCAACTTTTATTGGATGTTTATCAGCATGTTCTGCCGGCTAGCGCCAGCAGCTTATGGTTACAGATTCGTTTCGCCGCGTTAGCCGGCCGTCAGGATAGCGTTCAACGCTATGGCAAGCAGTTAGCGCGAAGTTTTCCACAATCCAAACAGTACCAGCAGTTCTTAGCTAATGAATACTGAAGCCTCCCAAGATAAAACCGTATCCATGACGACGGGCCAGCGCCTGCGTCAGGCCCGTGAGCAACTCGGGCTGAGCCAACAGGCCGTTGCAGAACGCCTGTGTCTCAAAATGTCCACCGTGCGCGATATCGAGGAAGACAGCGTGTCCGCTGACCTCGCGTCCACCTTCGTGCGCGGCTACATCCGTTCCTACGCCAAGCTGGTGCATTTGCCGGAAGACGAACTGCTGCCGATGCTGGCCAAGCAGGCGCCGTTGAAGATGGCGAAAGTGGCGCCGATGCAAAGCTTCTCGCTGGGCAAGCGCCGCAAGAAACGCGACGGCTGGCTGATGAGCTTCACCTGGCTTATCGTGTTCGTGGTGATTGGCCTGACCGGCGCCTGGTGGTGGCAAAACCACAAGGCGCAGCAGGAAGAGATCGCCACCATGGCCGATCAATCCTCCGCGCAGCTTTCACAGAATAACGAAGGGCAGTCCGTGCCGCTGACGGACGGCAACGCCGACGCCGGCACCAACGTGCCGTTGACCGACAACAGCGCCGCGCCGGCCGATACCGGCGCAGCGGCTCAGGCGCCGGCGGCGACCGCCCAGACGCCGGGCGCGGCTCAGCAACAGCCTGCCGTGGTGTCGCCAAGCCAGACCACCCTGCCGGAAACCGCGCCGGCGGCGCAATCGCCGCTGCCGACCGCCGATGCGGGCGTGGCTGCGCCGGCGGCCGATCCGAACGCGCTGGTGATGGATTTCTCCGCCGACTGCTGGCTGCAGGTGACCGACGCGAGCGGTAAAACGCTGTTCAGCGGCACCCAGAAGCAGGGCGGCAAGCTGAACCTGACCGGCACTGCGCCGTACAAACTGACCATCGGCGCGCCGGCGGCAGTACAGATCCAGTATCAGGGTAAACCGGTTGATTTGAGCCGGTTCGTTAAGTCAAACCGTGTTGCTCGCCTGACCGTCGCCGCGCAGTAATCGCGCGGCCCCGGTCGTGATGTCAGAGCAGCAATGGAGAGTAAGTAATGCATAACCAAGCGCCCATCAACCGTCGAAAATCTACACGCATTTACGTCGGCAAGGTGCCTATTGGTGATGGCGCGCCGATTGCCGTGCAGTCGATGACCAACACCCGTACCACCGATGTTGAAGCAACGGTTAATCAGATTAAAGCGCTGGAGCGCGTGGGCGTCGACATCGTCCGCGTTTCGGTTCCTACCATGGACGCCGCCGAGGCGTTCAAGCTGATCAAGCAGCAGGTCAACGTGCCGCTGGTCGCCGATATCCACTTCGATTATCGCATCGCGCTGCAGGTTGCCGAATACGGCGTGGACTGCCTGCGCATCAACCCGGGCAACATCGGCAACGAATCGCGCATTCGCTCGGTGGTGGACTGCGCCCGCGACAAGAACATCCCGATTCGCATCGGCGTCAACGGCGGTTCGCTGGAGAAAGATCTGCAGGAAAAGTACGGCGAACCTACGCCGGAAGCGCTGCTGGAATCCGCCATGCGCCACGTGGATATCCTCGATCGCCTCAACTTCGACCAGTTCAAGGTCAGCGTCAAGGCGTCGGACGTGTTCCTGGCGGTGCAATCCTACCGTCTGCTGGCGTCGCGCATCGATCAGCCGCTGCATCTGGGCATCACCGAAGCCGGCGGCGCGCGCAGCGGGTCGGTCAAATCGGCCATCGGCCTGGGCATGCTGCTGTCTGAAGGCATCGGCGATACCCTGCGCATCTCGCTGGCGGCGGATCCGGTCGAAGAGGTGAAGGTCGGTTTCGATATCCTGAAGTCGCTGCGCATCCGCGCGCGCGGCATCAACTTCATCGCCTGCCCGACCTGTTCGCGTCAGGAGTTCGACGTGATCGGCACGGTGAACGCGCTTGAGCAGCGCCTGGAAGACATCATCACGCCGATGGACGTCTCGATCATCGGTTGCGTGGTGAACGGCCCGGGCGAAGCGCTGGTGTCCACCATGGGCGTGACCGGCGGCCACAAGAAGAGCGGCTTCTACGAAGACGGCGTGCGCCAGAAAGAGCGTTTCGACAACGAACAGATGATCGACCAGCTGGAAGCGAAGATTCGCGCCAAGGCCGCGATGATGGACGAAAGCAACCGTATCACGGTCAATCTGCTGGAAAAATAAGCGTTATCGCTACACGGCGGGCCTGTTGGCCCGCTTGTTTATGTACCTGAAGGGCGGAAAACCGCATCCGCGTTGAATACCGGGCGGCAAAGTCCCTATAATCAGGTTCATTTTTACAGACAACGGACAGAGAACTCACGTGGCAAAGAACATTCAAGCCATCCGCGGCATGAACGACTACCTGCCGGAAGAAACGGCATTATGGCAGCGTATTGAAGGCACCCTCAAGCAGGTGCTGGGCGGCTACGGTTACAGCGAAATCCGGTTGCCGATTGTAGAGCAGACCCCGTTATTCAAACGCGCGATCGGCGAAGTGACCGACGTCGTGGAAAAAGAGATGTATACCTTCGAAGACCGCAACGGCGAAAGCCTGACGCTGCGTCCGGAAGGGACGGCCGGCTGCGTGCGCGCCGGCATCGAACATGGTCTGCTGTACAATCAGGAACAGCGTCTGTGGTACATCGGCCCGATGTTCCGCTACGAGCGCCCGCAAAAGGGCCGCTATCGCCAGTTCCATCAGCTGGGCGCGGAAGTGTTCGGCCTGCAAGGCCCGGATATCGACGCCGAGCTGATCCTGCTGACCGCCCGCTGGTGGAAAGCGCTGGGCATCGCCGAGCACGTCAAGCTGGAGCTGAACTCCATCGGTTCGCTGGAGGCGCGCGCCAACTACCGCGATGCGCTGGTGGCGTTCCTGGAGCAGCACGTCGAGGTGCTGGACGAAGACTGCAAACGCCGCATGTACAGCAACCCGCTGCGCGTGCTGGACTCCAAGAATCCTGAGGTGCAGGCGCTGTTGAACGACGCGCCGCGCCTGTCCGAGTACCTAGATGAAGAATCCCGTGCTCACTTCGCCGGTCTGTGTGAACTTTTGGCGCAGGCAGGTATCCCATATACCGTTAACGAGCGCCTGGTGCGCGGTCTGGATTACTACAACCGCACCGTGTTTGAGTGGGTGACCACCAGCCTGGGCGCGCAGGGCACCGTCTGCGCGGGCGGCCGTTACGACGGTCTGGTCGAGCAGTTGGGCGGCCGCGCCACCCCGGCGGTCGGTTTCGCCATGGGCCTGGAGCGTCTGGTGCTGCTGGTGCAGGCGGTCAACCCGGAATTCAAGGCGCCGTCGGCTATCGACGTGTACGTCATCTCTTCCGGCGCGGGCACCCAGAGCGCGGCGATGCAGCTGGCTGAACAGGTGCGCGACGCGGCGCCGCAGCTGAAGCTGATGACCAATTACGGCGGCGGCAACTTCAAGAAGCAGATCACCCGTGCGGACAAATGGGGCGCGCGCATCGCGCTGATCCTGGGCGAGAGCGAAGTGGCGGCGCAGCAGGTGGTGGTGAAAGACCTGCGCAGTGGTGAACAAGAAACGCTGGCGCAAAGCGAAGTCGCTGCGCGTCTGGCTTTGATGTTAGGTTAAGGAGAAGGACACCGTGGAAGTCTATACCACTGAAAACGAACAAGTCGACGCACTGCGTCGGTTCTTTGCCGAGAACGGCAAAGCGCTGGCGGTGGGCGTGGTGCTCGGAATTGGTGCCCTGGTTGGCTGGCGTTACTGGCAGAGCCATGAAAACTCCAACATGATGGCGGCATCGCAATCCTATCAGGAAGCCAGCGATCGTCTGGCGGCCGGCAAGCCGGATGACGTGGCTGCCGCAGAGAAATTTGTCCAGGCCAACGGCAACAGCTACGGCGTACTGGCCGCGCTGCAGTTGGCCAAGCACTTTGTCGAACAGAATGATTTCGCCAAGGCGGAACAACAATTGGCGCTGGCGCAGGGCCAGACCAAAGACGACAACCTGTTGGCGATGATCGACCTGCGTCTGGCGCGCGTCCAGCTGCAGGAGAAAAAGCTGGATGAAGCGCTGAAAACGCTGGATGGCGTGAAAGGCGAAGGCTGGGCGGCGATGATGCAGGATGTGCGCGGCGATGTGCTGCTGGCGAAGGGCGACGCCAAGGGCGCGCGCGAAGCTTACAGCAAAGGCATTGAGTCCAACGCTTCTCAAGCGCTGCAGGTTCTGCTGCGCATGAAATTGAATAACTTGTCCAGCTAAGGGGAATTCCCATGCAATTGCGTAAAACACTCTTGGTCGGACTGGTTTCCGCTGCCTTGCTGAGTGGTTGCTCGCTGTTTAACAGCGAAGAAGACGTGGTTACCATGTCGCCGTTGCCGAAAGTTGAAAATCAGTTTACGCCGAACAAGGCGTGGAGCACCTCGGTGGGCGACGGTATCGGTGAGTATTACTCCCACCTGCGCCCGGCCTATCAGGACAGCACCATTTACGCCGCCGATCGCTTTGGCATCGTGAAAGCGATGGACGCCGACAGCGGCAACGAGAAGTGGAAGGTCAACCTCTCCGAGAAGACCGGCTTCTTCTCCAGCAACCTGTCTGCGCTGCTGTCGGGCGGCCTGACGGTTGCGGGCGACAAGGTTTACGTCGGCAGCGAAAAAGCGGTGGTTTACGCATTGAACACCGCCGACGGCGCCATCGCCTGGCAGACCAAAGTGGCCGGCGAAGCGATCTCCCGTCCGGTTGTCAGCGACGGCATGGTGTTGGTGCATACCTCCAACGGCATGCTGCAGGCGCTGAACGAAGCCGACGGTGCGGTGAAGTGGACGGTTAACCTGGATATGCCTTCGCTGTCGCTGCGCGGTGAATCCGCGCCGGCCGTCGCCTTTGGCGCCGCCATCGTCGGCGGTGACAACGGCCGCGTCAGCGCCGTGCTGATGCAGCAGGGCCAACTGATCTGGCAACAGCGCATTTCTCAGCCGAGCGGCGCGACCGAAATCGATCGCCTGAACGACGTGGACACCACGCCGGTGATCGTTGATGGCGTGGTCTACGCGCTGGGTTACAACGGTAACCTGACGGCGCTGGATCTGCGTTCCGGTCAGATCATCTGGAAACGCGAGCTGGGTTCGGTGAATGATTTCATCGTCGACGCGGGCCGCATCTACCTGATCGACCAGAACGATCGCGTGGTGGCGCTCAGCACCGAAGGCGGCGTGACCGTGTGGACGCAAAGCGATCTGCTGCACCGCAATCTGACGCCGCCGGTGATGTATAATGGTTATCTGGTGACCGGTGACGCCGAAGGCTATCTGCACTGGGTCAACACCACCGATGGCCGTTTTGTCGCCCAGCAGGAAGTGGACAGCTCCGGCTTCCTGTCTGCGCCGATGGTGGCCGGCGACAAGCTGGTCATCCAGGCTCGCGGCGGGAAAGTTTACGCTTTCACCCGCTAACGCCGCTCGTCGTATCCCTTCTTGCATCCGAATGATTTCGGGTTGCAGCCAGGCGGCAAGCGCATGAGTCCTCGGGAGCTTAGTGAGCTAAGTGACCGAGGCGAAGGTGCGCAGACAACGCCGCTGTGGCGCGAAAGATGAAGGGGAAAACGGCTCCTGAATGTTCAGGGGCCGTTTCGTATTTTATAAGCTGCACCGACGGTGTCTATCCACAGTGCAGTAACGCATTGATTATTAAGTAATGAGGCTTCAACAATGATACCTGTCGTCGCGCTGGTCGGGCGCCCGAATGTGGGTAAATCCACCTTGTTCAACCGTTTAACCCATACGCGTGATGCGCTGGTGGCGGATTTCCCGGGGCTGACGCGTGACCGCAAGTATGGTCGTGCTGAAATCGAAGGCAATGAATTTATCATCGTCGATACCGGCGGCATCGACGGCACCGAAGACGGCGTCGAAACACGCATGGCCGGTCAGTCGCTGCTGGCGATCGAAGAAGCGGACATCGTGCTGTTCATGGTCGACGCCCGCGCCGGCCTGATGCCGGCGGATCAGGGCATCGCCCAGCACCTGCGCAGCCGCCAGAAGGCGACCTTCCTGGTGGCCAACAAGACCGACGGTCTGGATCCGGACACCGCCACCGCCGATTTCTACTCGCTCGGTCTGGGTGAAGTGTTCGCTATCGCCGCTTCTCACGGCCGCGGCGTGACCCAGCTGATTGAACACGTGCTGGTGCCGTTCGTGCCGGAAAAACCGGAAGACGTCGAGCTGACCGAGGAAGAGGCCAACGCCGCTTACTGGGCCGAGCAAAACGGCGAAACGCTGGAAGGCGAGGAAGACGAAGAGCCGGAAGAAGCGTTCAATCCGCAGGATCTGCCGATCAAACTGGCGATCGTCGGCCGCCCGAACGTCGGTAAGTCTACGCTCACTAACCGTATCCTCGGCGAGGAGCGCGTGGTGGTGTATGACATGCCGGGCACCACCCGCGACAGCATCTATATTCCGATGGTGCGCGACGAACGCGAATACGTGCTGATCGACACCGCCGGGGTGCGCAAACGCGGCAAGGTGACCGAAACCGTCGAGAAATTCTCGGTGATCAAGACCCTGCAGGCGATTGAAGACGCCAACGTGGTGCTGCTGGTGATCGACGCGCGTGAAGGTATCTCCGATCAGGACCTCTCGCTGCTCGGCTTTATCCTCAATAGTGGGCGCTCACTGGTGATTGCGGTCAACAAGTGGGACGGCATGAGCGAAGAAGATCGCGAGCACGTGAAAGAGATGCTCGATCTGCGTCTGGGCTTCGTCGACTTCGCGCGTGTGCACTTTATTTCCGCCCTGCACGGCAGCGGCGTCGGCAACCTGTTCGAATCGGTACAGGAAGCCTACGAGTGCGCAACCCGTCGCGTAAACACCTCGATGCTGACCAAAATCATGCAGATGGCGGTTGACGATCACCAGCCGCCGTTGGTGCGCGGCCGCCGCGTGAAGCTGAAGTACGCCCACGCCGGCGGTTACAACCCGCCGATCGTGGTGATCCACGGCAACCAGGTCAGCGATCTGGCCGATTCGTACAAGCGCTACCTGATGAACTACTTCCGTCGCTCGCTGAACGTGATGGGGACGCCGATCCGCATCCAGTTCAAAGAGGGCGACAACCCGTTCGCCGGCAAACGCAACCTGCTGACGCCGACCCAGATGCGTAAGCGCAAACGCCTGATGAGCCACCTGAAAAAGAGCAAGTAATCGCTCATGAGGGGCGCGGCAGTGATGCCGCGCCCCTTTTTTATTGGCCCGAAATCGTTTTATTATCTGAAGATTACCTCGCCTGTCTGAAGGAACACCATGTCCTGGGAAACCTGGAGTTTTGCGTTCGACGTCACCGTGCCGAATCTGTTGATGATGCTGCTGGGGATCCTGTTACGCCATTGGCGCCTGATGGATGACCGCTTCGTCGACGGCGCGACCCGCCTGGTGTTCAATCTGGCGCTGCCGTGCCTGCTGTTTTTCAGCATCGCCACCAACCATCCGCAGCTGCTCGGCAATCTGCCGCTGGTGCTGTTCGGCGCGGTCGGCACGCTGGCGACCTTCCTGCTGCTGGAGCTGGCGGCCAGGTGGGTGGTGAAAGAACCGCGTGAGCGCGGGGTATTCGTGCAGGGCGGGTTTCGCGCCAACACCGCCATCGTCGGTCTGGCCTACGCCATGACCGCCTACGGCAGCGAAGGCATTGCGCTCGCCTCGCTGTACCTGACCGTGACCGTGATCCTGTTCAACATACTGTCGGTCATCACCCTCACGCGCAGCCTGCAGGGTGGGCAGGGCAAGAAAATCAGCCACCTGTCGCTGCTGCGCAGCATTGTCACCAATCCGCTGATCATCGGCCTGGTGTGCGGGCTGCTGTATGCGCAAACCGGGCTGGGCATCCCGACCGTGATCCGCCAGACCGGCAGCTATATCTCCGCGCTGTCGCTGCCGTTGGCGCTGCTGTGCACCGGCGCCAGCCTGGATTTCCGCGCCATGTTCCGCTCGTCCAACGTGGCGGCGCTGTCGTCGGCGGCCAAGCTGTTTCTGGTGCCGTTCCTGATGACGCTGGCCGGCTGGCTATGCGGGTTTCAGGGGGCGGCGCTGGGCATTATCTTCCTGTTTTCCGCCACGCCGACCGCTTCGGGCAGCTATGTGATGACGCGCGCTATGGGCGGCAACGCCACGCTGGCGGCCAACATTATCGCTATCACCACCGTCGGGTCGTTCTTCACCACCGCGTTGGGGATCTATTTCTTGCGCTCATGGGGCGCGATTTAACCTGGGAGCCGTTATGGATGCGCATTGTCCGCACTGTCGTCAGACCATGAATTGGGTAGCGGGTCACTACCATTGTGCCGCCTGTCAGCGCGATTATCGGCAGCTGGCGAGCTGCCCGGAGTGCGGGCAGCCGCTGCAAGAGTTGAAGGCCTGCGGGGCGGTGGATTACCTGTGCCAGAACGGGCACGGGCTGATCTCCAAAAAACGGGTGAATTTCAGCTATCAGCCGCTGTAAGCCCTCACTCATCCACCTGACCGGTTTTCCACAGATCCACCAGCGCCTGCGGCGCGCTGCTTTCCGGGATTAACAGCACGATCTCGGTGCTCAGGGTGGGGCTGGTGTAGTTGATCTGTACGCGGTAGTAGCGCTGGTCGCCGCAGCCGGGGGAGTTGGGTTGGCCCTCTTCCTGGGCGTACGGCAGCGTCTGATTCAGCAACTGATTCAGGCGCTGCCGTTGCTCCGGCGTGATATCGGCCAGCGCAATGCGGCGCTGGCCCGCCAGTTTGGGAATGTAGGCGAAGCCTCCCTCGCGCGCCAGCTCAATGACCGTATCCTGATTGAGCGTCGGCAGCGGTTTCATTACTCCACCCCCACCTGATGCCAGGCCTGCTGCACCTTGTCCGCCACGCTTTGATCGAAACGCGCCTGCGCGTGTTTCACCGTGGCGCGGGCGAAGGTGGCGAAGTCGGCGTTTTGCGGCAGCGCTTTGTCGCACACTGTGTCATACCAGACGTAGCCGGCTTTTTCCCAGGCGAAGCCGCCCAGCGCGGTTGCCGCCAGGTAGAACGCGCGGTTGGGAATGCCGGAGTTGAGGTGCACGCCGCCGTTGTCTTCCTTGGTCTGGATGTAATCCTTCATGCTGGCGGGCTGCGGGTCTTTGCCCAGCAGCGGGTCGTCGTAGGCGGTGCCGGGCGCTGACATCGAGCGCAGCCCTTTGCCTTTGATGCCCTTGGCGAGCAGCCCGGCGCCGATCAGCCAGTCTGCTTTATCGGCGGTTTGCTGCAGGTGGAATTGTTTGACCAACGAACCGAACACGTCAGACAGCGATTCGTTGAGCGCGCCGGACTGCTGGTAGTAGATCAGCCCGGCTTCGCTCTCGGTCACGCCGTGCGCCAGCTCGTGGCCGACCACGTCGATGGCGATGGTGAAACGGTTGAAGATCTCGCCGTCGCCGTCGCCGAACACCATCTGCTGGCCGTTCCAGAAAGCGTTCTGGTACTCCTTGCCGTAGTGCACGCTGCCGACCAGCGGCAGCCCTTTATTATCCAGCGAATTGCGCCGGTAGGCCTGCCAGAAGAAATCGTAGGTGACGCCGAGATAGTCGTAGGCCTCGTCCACCGCCACGTCGTGGTTGCTGGGCTGCCCCTCCTTGCGCACCTGTTTGCCGGGCAGTTGGGTGCCGTTCTGGGCGTCGTAGATATCGCGGAGCGCTTCGCCGGCTCGGGCGTTTTTCTCGGTCGGTGAACGCAGCGGCTTGTTGCCGAGCAGGCTTTGCACGTGGTTCAGGGTGTGCAGCGCGCAGTCGCGCTGCGGGGCGTTACCGTGTTCAATAATGCGGCGCAGCATGTAGGGAGGAATGACGGAACGCATGCGCTGGGCTGGCATAGTGGCTCTCCTTAGGCAAAAAATTTACCTCATCGAATGAATGCACTGAGCCTAAGTGTAGTCTACTCGTCATAAAGCCTGTGGTTATGCGTGCTCACCGCCGGGGTGGTCTTGTGGGGACTGATGCGCCGCACCGAGGCGCGTACCGCCAACCGGCCATGCAGCAGCAGGTTGCACGGCGGCGCGTCGGCGCGCAGCATGCGCCGCCGCAGCAGCTGGATCGCCTCGTAGCCCAGCTCATCGCGCGGCACCTGTACCGAGGTCAGCGGCACGTCGTGTATTTCCGCCAGGTTGAAGCCATCGGTGCTCATCACCGATACGTCGCCCGGTACGCTCAGCCCCAGCTTGTTGAGCGCCTTGACCGCCCCGACCGCCATGTAGTCGCCGCCGGCCAGGATCGCCGTCGGCAGCGGGGCGCGGTTCAGGTAGGTGCTCAGCGCCTGTTCGGCCTCTTCGCTGCCGAAGCCGGAAGTGGTCACCAGATGGCGGCCGTCGTCGAACGGCAGATGATGCCGCGCGTAGGCCTGCCGGATGCCCGCCAGCCGCAGCTCCATGGTGTGGCGGCGCAGACACTGCAGGTTGAGGATATGGCTGTGCCCCTGCTGGAACAGATAGCTGGCGGAATAGTCGCCAATCAGCTGATGATCCGGCGAGACGCTGTCCAGCCGCATCTGCCGATCGGTGCAGTTGATCAGCACGCAGGGTTTGGGCAGATCGGCCGCCAGGGTATGGATGTGTTCGTCGTCGATGCCGATGATCAGCGCCGCTTCGGTGTGCGGATCGCTCATTTTTTCCAGAAACAGCGCGCCGTCGCTGTGCTGCTCTTCCAGGCCGCAGTAACGGATGCGCACCTCGTGCTGCATCAGTGCGGCGGCGATGCCCTGAATGACCTTGTAGTAGAAGATATCGGTGCGCACGTCGAACGCGCGCTGCGGCGCGAACACCATCACATTGTTCAACATCAGTCGGCCGCTGGAAATGCCCTGTAGAATGCCGTTTTGCTGTGCGCATTCCAGCACCTTGCGGCGCGCTTCGGCGCTGGTGTTGGCCTTGCCCGCCAGCACGCGGGAAACGGTGCTGATCGACAGCCCGGTTTGGCGGGCGATCTCCTGGATTTTCAGCTTTCCGTTCATTTTGTGATCTCCTTCAAATTCGTCCATGAGAATATTTTCACTGCGGCTTTTCAGCACTTTGACTGGATCCTGCGGCTATTATGACTATTTTTTCACCCGCCTGTGAAAATCTTTGCAAAAAACCCCGTTTCGCTGTGCGTGATCGCTGAGTAGTCTGCATTGGTACACCAATTTTAACGACTTGTCAGTCCAATTTTAACGGTGTGCAAAGAAGAAAACAAAATAAATCATGGGGTTGTGATGGACTGCCGGTCTGTTAGGCGGGCATTGGCCTGTGTTCACCGTCCCCTTTTGATAGCGCAACGTACCCTACCAATGCGCGCGTCGTTGTCACGGGCGGCCGCGGGGAGAGAACCGATGAGTGTGGAGATCAATCAGACGGTCGCGCAGAGCGGCCGGCGCAAGTTCAAATCGCTACGCTGGTGGATGCTGGCGCTGTTCTTGTTGGGCGTCACGGTCAACTACATTACCCGCAACTCGCTGGGCATTCTGGCGCCGGAACTGAAAACCAGCCTGAACATGAGCACCGAGCAATATGCCTGGGTGGTGGCGTCGTTCCAGTTGGCCTATACGGTATTTCAGCCGATCTGCGGCTGGCTGATCGACGTCATCGGCCTGAAGATGGGTTTTCTGATCTGCGCGGGCATTTGGGCGGTGGTGTGTATGCTGCACGCCGGCGCCGGCAGCTGGTTGCAACTGGCCATTTTGCGCTTCTTCATGGGGGGCGCGGAGGCGGCGGCCACTCCGGCCAACGCCAAGGCGATCTCCGACTGGTTCCCGAAGAAGGAGCGTCCGATCGCCGCCGGTTGGGCGGGCGTCGGTTTCTCCATCGGCGCCATGCTGGCGCCGCCGATCATCGTCATCGCCCACGTCTCCTTCGGCTGGCAGGGCGCGTTCCTGTTCTCCGGCGGGCTGGCGCTGATCTGGGTAGTGCTGTGGTGGCTGTTCTACCACTCGCCCCAGCAGCACCCGAACCTCAGCCAACAAGAGCTGGATCTGATCCGTGAAGACAACGAGCCGGTGCTGCCGAAGCTGCCGTTCTTCACTTCACTGGCCAGCCTGTGCAAGAACAAGAAATTCTATGGCATCGCCATCCCGGCCTTTCTCGCCGAGCCGGCCTGGGCGGTCTTCAGTTTCTGGGTGCCGCTGTACCTGGCCACCGAACGCGGCATGGATCTGAAGCAGATAGCGATGTTCGCCTGGCTGCCGTTCCTGGCGGCGGATATCGGCAGCGTCGCCAGCGGCTATCTCACCACCCTATACCGCAAATGGTTCGGCTGCAGCCGCGTCAACTCGGTGGTCGCCAGCTCGGTGACCGGCGCTTTCCTGATGGTGTCGCTGGCGTTCGTGGCGATCACCCAAGATCCCTATGTGGCGATCGCGCTGATCTCGATCGGCGGGTTCGGCCATCAGGTGATCTCCTGCATGCTCAGCGCCCTGGTGGTGGAATCGTTCGATAAGAACCAAATGGCGACGGTCAACGGCATGCGCGGCTCCAGCGCCTGGATCGCCAGCTTCCTGTTCACGCTCCTGATCGGCGCAGTGTCCGACACCCTCGGCTTTAACCCGCTGTTCATCGCGATGGGCTTCTTCGATTTGATCGGCGCCCTGTTCCTGATTGCCCTGATCGCCGAGCGCGGCGGTAAGAAAACCCCTTCACACAGCTAAGTGGAATATGTATGAAAACGTTGAAAAATTGGACGCTGGCGGCGCAGCATGCCGACCACGTCGAGTTGCTGGTCGATGAACGCCACCGTTTCTGCCTGTACGTGCTGGAAGACGGTCTGTTCCGCGTGTTGATCAAACGTGAGGGCGAGCTGGCGCTGGATCGCACCTGGAGCATTGCGCCGCAGGAGGATGTGCCCTGGGAGGGGCGCGATCGGCTCAGCGTCGCTGGTTTCAGCCTGCCGGGCTATCAGCTGCGCCGGGAGGGCGATCGGCTGGTGGTCAGCACGCCGCTGCTGCGCGTGACGGTGCATCAGCCGCTGTGGCTGGCGTGGGAGTATTGCAATGCCGACGGCGAGTGGCGGCCGCTGGCGGCGGATCGGCCGACCAGCGCCTACTTGCTCAACGCGCACGGTGACGGCGTGGCGCATTACCAGCGGCGTTTCGCCGATGAGCGCTATTACGGCCTGGGGGAGAAGGCCGGCGATCTGGAACGCACCGGCCGCCGCTTCGAGATGCGCAATCTGGACGCGATGGGCTACAACGCCGCCAGCACCGATCCGCTGTACAAACACATTCCGTTTACCATCACCCGCGGGCCGGAGGCGAGCTTCGGCCTGTTCTACGACAACCTGAGCAGCTGCTGGCTGGATCTGGGCAACGAGATCGACAACTACCATACGGCCTACCGCCGCTATCAGGCCGAAGCGGGCGATCTGGATTACTACCTGTTCCTCGGGCCGAAGGTTTTGGATGTCACCAAGGCGTTCGTGCGCCTGACCGGCCGCACCCACTTCGGGCCGAAGTGGAGCCTGGGCTACAGCGGTTCGACCATGCACTACACCGACGCGCCGGACGCCCAGCAGCAGCTGCAACAGTTCATTGCGCTGTGCCGTCAACATGCCATCCCCTGCGACTCTTTCCAGCTGTCGTCGGGCTACACCTCGATCAACAACAAACGCTACGTGTTTAACTGGAACTATGACAAGGTGCCGCAGCCCAGGCTGCTCAGCCAGGCGTTTCACGACGCCGGCCTCAAGCTGGCGGCCAACATCAAGCCGTGCCTGCTGCAGGATCATCCGCAGTATCAAGAGGTGGCGGCGCAGGGGCTGTTTATCCGCGATTCGCAAAGCGACGCGCCGGAACGCTCCAGCTTCTGGGACGACGAAGGATCGCACCTCGACTTCACCAATCCGGCGGCGGTGCGCTGGTGGCAGCAGGGCGTCACACAGCAGTTGCTGGAGATGGGCATCGACTCGACCTGGAACGACAACAACGAGTACGAAGTGTGGGACGGCGAAGCGCGCTGTCACGGCTTTGGGCGGCCGATCGCCATCAAGCATATCCGCCCGGTGATGCCGCTGCTGATGATGCGCGCCTCGATGGAGGCCCAGCAGCGTTTCGCGCCGCAGAAGCGGCCGTACCTGATCTCGCGCTCCGGCTGCGCCGGCATGCAGCGCTACGTGCAGACCTGGAGCGGCGACAACCGCACCAGCTGGCAGACGCTGCGCTACAACATTCGTATGGGGCTGGGCATGAGCCTGTCCGGGTTGTATAACCTCGGCCACGACGTCGGCGGCTTCTCCGGCGACAAACCGGACGCGGAGCTGCTGGTGCGCTGGGTACAAAACGGCGTGATGCACCCGCGTTTCACCATCCACTCCTGGAATGACGACGCCACGGCCAACGAACCTTGGATGTACCCGGCCGCCACCCCGGCGGTGCGCGAGGCGATCAACCTGCGTTACCGGCTGCTGCCGTATTTCTACACGCTGCTGTGGCAGGCCTGCGCCGACGACGAGCCGATGCTGCGCCCGACTTTTCTCGATCACGAACAGGATGCGCGCACCTTTGGCGAAAACGACGATTTTCTGATTGGCCGCGATCTGCTGGTGGCCAGCGTGGTGGAGCCGGGGCAACGTCGCCGTTCGGTGTATCTGCCGGATAATGGCGAAGGCTGGTACTGCTTCTACAGCGGCCAGTGGTTCGGCGGCGGCCAGACGGTGACGCTGGCGGCGCCGTTGGAGCGTCTGCCGCTGCTGGTGCGCGCCGGGGCGGCGCTGCCGCTGTCGCAGCGGTTGGCGCATGTGGACGTGGCCGCCGACGATCGGCGCGAGCTGCGCCTGTTTCCGCTCAAGGGCGGCGGGGCGAGCGGCGGGCTGCTGTTTGAGGACGACGGCGAAAGCGACGGCTGGCGGCAGGGCGATGCGCTGTGGCTGCGCTGGGAAATGCGCTGCGACCATCAGCGCATCATGGTGGATATCACGACGGAAGGGCATTTCCGCCCGGCCTGGCGCACGCTGATGCTCAGCCTGCCGGAAGGCGAAACGCGCGCGCTGTGGGTGAACGGTGAACCCGGCGAGCGTTTTACGCTGGAGTAGGGCTTACTCGGCCGCGCGCTTCTTGCGCGGCTTTTTGGCGACGGTGATGGTTTTCACCTCGCTTTCCACCCAGCCATCCTGCAGGCGGGTTTTCAGCAGTTCGCCGACCTGCGCCTGCTTGGTGGTTTTCAGCAGCTCGCCGCGCGGAGTTTGCGTCACGCTGTAGCCGCGCGCCAGCGTCGCCAGCGGGCTGACGGTCTCCAGCTGGCTGCACGCCACGCCGAAACGCTGGCGGTAGGCGTTGAGCTGGCGCTCCATCGCCTGCTGCAGACGGTATTCCTGCTGCTGCACGCGCTGTTGGTAGCGGTGAATGCGGCCCTGCGGCTGCACCTGCGCCAGCCGCTGCTGGATACGTTCGCTGCGGCGGGCGGCCAGGCGCAACTGCTGCTGCATGCCGTCTTCCATTCGGCGCTGCAGCTTGAACAGCAGCGTCTGCTGGCGCGCCAGGCGCAGATGCGGATGCTGCTGCTGTAAACGGTGATGAATGCGGGTGAACTGCTGCTGACGCTGCGCCAGGTAGTAATCCATCGCCATCTCCAGCCGCTGCTGCTGCGACTGCAGCTGGCGCAACAGCTCGAGCTGATTGCGGCTCACCAGTTCGGCGGCGGCGGAAGGGGTCGGCGCCCGCAGGTCGGCGACGAAGTCGGCGATGGTGACGTCGGTTTCATGGCCGACGGCGCTGACGATCGGAATGCGGCTGGCGAAGATCGCCCGCGCCACGCGTTCGTCGTTGAAGCTCCACAGATCCTCCAGCGAACCGCCGCCGCGGCCGACGATCAGCACGTCGCATTCATCGCGGCGGTTGGCGGTCTCAATGGCGCGCACGATCTGCATCGGCGCTTCCGCGCCCTGCACCGAGGTGGGGTAGATGACGATCGGCAGCGACGGATCGCGCCGCTGCAATACCTGCAGGATATCGTGCAGCGCCGCGCCGCTGGCGGAGGTGATCACCCCGACGCGTTTGGCCGGGGCGGGCAGCGGCTGCTTGAACTGCTGATCGAACAGCCCTTCGGCGCTCAGGCGCTGTTTTAACTGCTCGAACTGTTGCTGCAGCAGGCCGTCGCCGGCGGGCTGCATGCTCTCGGCGATCAGCTGGTAGTCGCCGCGCGGTTCATACAGCGTGATGCTGGCGCGCACCAAGACCTGCTGGCCGTTTTGCGGCCGGAAGGTGACGCGGCGGTTGCTGTTGCGGAACATCGCGCAGCGCACCTGGGCGCGGTCGTCTTTCAGGGTGAAATACCAGTGGCCGGAGGCGGGCTGGGAGAGGTTGGAGATCTCGGCGGAGAGCCAAATCTGCCCCATTTCCATTTCCAGCAGTTGGCGAACCGTCTGATTCAGGCGGCTTACGGTAAAAATGGAAGGCGAAACAGGTAGCGACATGTGACCCAGATCAAATTTCAAAACAATCACTTAATTGGTCGATACTACATGGCTGAAAAAGGTAATCAAGACTTTTTGTAAGAAAGTGCTGGAGGCAACCGATTCCGCTCTGTATAATGCCGCGGCAATATTTTATCTTTTTCACAGCCCACCCTGGTGAGATATTGCCCATGCTACGTATCGCTAAAGAAGCTCTGACGTTTGACGACGTCCTCCTGGTTCCAGCCCACTCCACGGTTCTGCCTAACACCGCAGAGCTCGGCACTCAACTGACCAAAACCATCCGCCTGAACATCCCTATGCTGTCCGCAGCCATGGATACCGTTACCGAATCCGGCCTGGCCATCGCGCTGGCGCAGGAAGGCGGCCTGGGCTTCATCCACAAAAACATGTCCATCGAGCGCCAGGCTGAAGAAGTCAGCCGCGTGAAAAAACATGAAAGCGGCGTAGTCACCGACCCGCAGACCGTTACCCCGGCCACCACGCTGCAGGAAGTGAAAGAGCTGACCGCGCGCAACGGCTTCGCCGGTTATCCGGTCGTCACCGAAGACAACGAGCTGGTCGGCATCATTACCGGCCGCGACGTGCGCTTCGTGACCGATCTGACTCAGCCGGTGACTGCGGTGATGACGCCGAAAGATCGCCTGGTCACCGTGAAAGAAGGTGAAGCGCGCGACGTGGTGCTGCAGAAGATGCACGAAAAGCGCGTAGAAAAAGCGCTGGTGGTGGACGACAGCTTCCACCTGCTGGGCATGATCACCGTTAAAGACTTCCAGAAAGCGGAACGTAAGCCGAACGCCTGTAAAGACGAGCACGGCCGTCTGCGCGTGGGCGCGGCGGTCGGCGCCGGCGCCGGCAACGAAGAGCGCGTTGATGCGCTGGTGGCGGCAGGCGTTGACGTCCTGCTGATCGACTCCTCGCACGGCCACTCCGAAGGCGTGTTGCAGCGCATCCGCGAAACCCGCGCCAAATACCCGGATCTGCAGATCGTCGGCGGCAACGTCGCGACCGCGGCGGGCGCCAAAGCGCTGGCTGAAGCCGGCGTGAGCGCGGTGAAAGTGGGTATCGGCCCTGGCTCCATCTGTACCACCCGCATCGTGACCGGCGTAGGCGTACCGCAGATCACCGCCATCGCCGACGCGGTGGAAGCGCTGGAAGGCACCGGTATTCCGGTTATCGCCGACGGCGGCATCCGCTTCTCCGGCGATATCGCCAAAGCGATCGCCGCGGGCGCCTCTTGCGTGATGGTCGGCTCCATGCTGGCGGGCACCGAAGAATCTCCGGGCGAAATCGAGCTGTATCAGGGCCGCTCGTTCAAATCTTACCGCGGCATGGGCTCGCTGGGCGCGATGTCCAAAGGCTCTTCCGACCGTTACTTCCAGACCGATAACGCCGCCGACAAACTGGTGCCGGAAGGTATCGAAGGCCGCGTGGCCTATAAAGGCATGCTGAAAGCCATCGTGCACCAGCAGATGGGCGGCCTGCGCTCCTGCATGGGCCTGACCGGCTGCGCCACCATCGACGATCTGCGCACCAAGGCGGAGTTCGTGCGCATCAGCGGCGCCGGCATTCAGGAAAGCCACGTGCACGACGTGACCATCACCAAAGAGTCGCCGAACTACCGCATGGGCTGATGCCTTAACCTCTCCTGAGTGAGAGGCCGGGGTGGGGCGCTAAGCCCCATCCCGAAAACATACATTTTCGCTCTTTTTCTCTTGTTGCTGGAATTCGCCTCACATGACACAAAATATCCATAAGCATCGCATCCTCATACTGGACTTCGGTTCGCAATACACCCAACTGGTCGCCCGCCGCGTGCGCGAAATCGGCGTTTACTGCGAACTGTGGGCCTGGGACGTTAGCGAAGAGCAGATCCGCGAATTCAATCCAAGCGGCATCATCCTGTCCGGCGGCCCGGAAAGCACCACCGAAGCCGGCAGCCCGCGCGCTCCTGACTACGTGTTCAACGCCGGCGTGCCGGTGCTGGGCGTGTGCTACGGCATGCAGACCATGGCGATGCAGCTGGGTGGCCATGTGCAGGGCTCCAACGAACGCGAGTTCGGCTACGCGCAGGTGGAAATCGTCAACGAGAGCGCGCTGCTGCGCGACATCGAAGACGCCATCAGCCCGGCCGGCAAACCGCTGCTGGACGTGTGGATGAGCCACGGCGACAAAGTGACCGCGATCCCGTCCGACTTCGTGACCGTCGCCAGCACCGATACCTGCCCGTTCGCCATTATGGCCAACGAAGAAAAACGCTTCTACGGCGTGCAGTTCCACCCGGAAGTGACCCACACCCGTCAGGGCCAGCGCATGCTAGAGCGCTTCGTACTGGACATCTGCCAGTGTGAGGCCCTGTGGACGCCGGCGACCATCATCGAAGATGCGGTTGAGCGCATCCGCGAGCAGGTGGGTGAAGACCACGTGATCCTCGGCCTGTCCGGCGGCGTTGACTCCTCCGTGACCGCGATGCTGCTGCACCGCGCCATCGGCAAGCGTCTGACCTGCGTGTTCGTCGACAACGGCCTGCTGCGCTTGAACGAAGCCAAGCAGGTGATGGAAATGTTCGGCGACCACTTCGGCCTGAACATCGTGCACGTCGAGGCGGAAAACCGCTTCCTGACCGCGCTGGCGGGCGTCGACGAGCCGGAAGCCAAGCGTAAAATCATCGGCCGCGTGTTCGTTGAAGTGTTCGACGAAGAAGCCTGCAAGCAAGAGCAGGTGAAATGGCTGGCGCAGGGCACCATCTACCCGGACGTAATTGAATCCGCCGCTTCCGCCACCGGCAAAGCGCACGTGATCAAGTCGCACCACAACGTGGGCGGCCTGCCGAAAGAGATGAAGCTGGGCCTGGTCGAGCCGCTGAAAGAGCTGTTCAAAGACGAAGTGCGCAAAATTGGCCTGGAACTGGGCCTGCCGTACGACATGCTGTACCGTCATCCGTTCCCGGGCCCGGGTCTGGGCGTGCGCGTGCTGGGCGAAGTGAAGAAAGAGTACTGCGATCTGCTGCGCCGCGCCGACGCCATCTTCATCGAAGAGCTGCACAAAGCCGATCTGTACAACAAAGTCAGCCAGGCGTTCACCGTGTTCCTGCCGGTGCGCTCGGTCGGCGTGATGGGCGACGGCCGCAAATACGACTGGGTGGTCTCCCTGCGTGCGGTAGAAACCATCGACTTCATGACTGCGCACTGGGCGCATCTGCCGTATGACTTCCTCGGCCGCGTGTCCAACCGCATCATCAACGAAGTGGACGGCATCTCCCGCGTGGTGTACGACATCAGCGGCAAGCCGCCGGCGACGATCGAGTGGGAGTAATCCCGCGTCCGGCGTAGGCTGGCGTCAGTGAACCGCACATGAGAACCAAACCCGCTTAACGGCGGGTTTTTTTATGCCTGATGTTTGGCGCCCTGTGCCGTAGACGGCCTCCGATCCGCAAGAGGGCTGGGTTGAGAGAGGCGCGAATGGAGAGGACAGCCCGCGCGGAGCCGCTTGCGCTTTGCTTACGGCTCATTTTCTGAGGCGCGGCGTTTTCCATCTCGGCTTTGCGCCTATCCGCAGAACGGTATTCTGCAACCACGCGCACTTCGCCGGTGCGATGATGTCGTCGGATAACGGGGCTTTATTCACCGTATCCGCCGGGCCGCGGCATAATGAATTGCCGTATTGAGGCGCGTCGACTCATCGGCATCGGGCGATGGCGTAGCTAATTAATCCTCTGCGAAAATAAAAGGACTCCGTGCGCCCTTTTATGGGATTTTTCTGAAAGACTTGGTCTGACGAATAAATATATCAGAAGGATGCGATGAATTAGTCTATTTCTTATTTTATAAATCTTTCCTTCTGTTTTTATTGAGGAAATCAGCGGTTTTATTGTATTTAATAACCCTTCTCAAGGGCGATTCCTACGTTTTATCGGCATTCATTGCTTGGAGTTGAAATTCTAATTATATGATTTTTCTTGTCTTTTAATTATTGTCGTAACATAAAGTGCGAACTGTGTAATTATCTGGCATTTGATATTTTCTAAGCTATCTACATAGGCTACTCTAAATGTAAGGGTATTAAAATGCACCGCCGAGAGGGAGGCAAACGATTTATCAACGGATGCCAGGATATGCTTTCTTTTGACTGCTTAGTTGCACAACGTCAGGATGGATATTGGTCAAGATGAAAGAGACAGGAAAAGCCTTCACCAGGGAAAAGCTTTATAAGAATTATACCAATAACGTCACAAGGAGGATGTCTACCCAAAAAGAAGTATCTCTCTGTCAATCAATTATAAAAGGTTCATCGTTTTTCACATTCTAATCCTAATTGCATGATTGCGGCAGCGCTTTGTTTTTCATTTTAATGGATAAAAGCCCAATGAGCAGGTTGTCTGAGGGTGGGTTTTGTTAGGGCATGGATGTCATTATGAGTTACCAGCATAGTATTGTGGTCGAGCTAGTTAATTTGATCGAGATGAATATACAGCATGATCTCTCGATAGAAAAGTTATCGGATTTGTCTGGTTATTCGAAATGGCACTTGCAAAGAATGTTTCAGCGTTATACGGGAATGAAAATAGCGACGTATATCAGAAATAGGCGTCTGAGCAAGTCTGCCGTCATGCTCAAACAGTCTGATTTAAAAGTATTGGAAGTGGCTACTGCTATCGGCTTTAGCTCCCAGCAGGCTTTTAGCCGCGCCTTTCAACGCTTTTTCGGTGAAAGCCCAAAGGACTTTAGAACGAGCCAGGAATGGGACTTTTCCAAACATCTCCCTCCCTTTTTAATACAAAATCCGTCAGCATATCATTTTATCGAAATGCCCAAGAACATATACCTGCTTAAGGGATATAAGTTTTTTCTCTATCATTCGATGAATGCTTCCAGCTCTGGAGGAGAGGAACGACAGAAATACGGCAGCCGCACAGGGAAAAATACCGATACGTCAATGCGCACGGTAAAGTTGGCCTCATCCGGTTGGGAAGTAACGCTCAGCAAAGGGTACTACGAGACACGCAATCTGACGTTGATAAGAGGGCAGTATTTGTTGTTCGAGTTTAACGGCAGGTTGAACGAATACCTGGTTTTTTTTGACAGCATCTATGACGCCTATCTTCCTTTACTTGGCGTGCGAATAAGAAACGGCTTTTTAATTGAGTTGCATAAAGAAAAGAATTTTCAATACGCGGAAATTAACGTCAAGGTGTTGATTTATATTGGCAAGTCTTGACGCTATTCGGGCAGTAAAACAGAGGGATTATCCCAAGGAAAAGGAGGTGCTTATCAGGGTGATCAATTAGCGCTCGGGCTGTTGCCGTTTTTATCTCTATCTATTTTAATTTTAAAAGGAAGTCAGTTATGACTAGTTCTAGTTTGAACACGTTCCCTGTGGGCTATGAGTATGTCAATTTTGTTAATTGGTCAAAAGAAATCTCCGGCAATCATATTCTGACCTGCTATCCACAAAATACGGATGAGCTCTTGGCCGTAATTAACTGGGCGCATGAGAATAAATATTGCGTGCGTCCGGTTGGCATCAAGCACAACTGGTCCCCGCTCGTTATTGCAAACGGGGAGGATAATAGCAATGTCGTGCTGATCGACCTCACCAGAAAATTCAAAAACATCTCAATCAATAAAGTGGGAGAGCATGGATACGTCACCGCGCAAACGGGGGTGACAATGCAGGCTTTGCTCACTGAATTAGAAAAAAAGAAACTCGGCTTTTACGCGACGCCGGCGCCTGGCGATCTGACCCTGGGCGGCGTGCTCGCCATCGGCGGCCATGGAACCTGCATCCCGGCAAAAGATGAGCCTCTGGCTGAGTTTGCCAGCTTTGGTTCCGTGAGCAATAGCGTGGTGTCGCTAAAAGCTGTCGTCTGGGATCAGGCGCGGTCGAAGTATGAATTAAAGGAGTTTACGCGTGATAATGCGGAGAGCTCGGCATTCCTGGTGCATGTCGGCCGGGCTTTTATCAGCGAAGTGACGCTGCAGGTGCCGCGCAACCGGCGTTTACGCTGTCAAAGTTATGTTAATGTCACCGCGGCGGATCTTTTTTCCACTGCGAGCACGACAAAAAATACCTTCAGCCATTTCTTGGATCTGTGCGGGCGCGTTGAAGTCATCTGGTTCCCGTTCACGGAAAAACCATGGCTGAAAGTGTGGAAGCAAGAAGACAGCTTCCCAAAAGTGTCAAAACCGGTTAATGGTCCATTTAACTATCCGTTCTCGGATAATTTGCCGGTTAAAATTTCCGATATCATTAAAAAAATCAATAATGGTCATCCGGAGCTGACCCCGACACTCGGCAAGGCGCAGATGGAGTTGGTCAGCATTGGTTTAGGGGCCACCGTGTCGGCGGATCTGTGGGGGTGGAGCAAGGATCTGCTGTTGTATGTGAAGCCGACAACGCTGCGCGTGACGGCCAATGGTTACGCGATAATCACGAAGCGGAGCAATATTCAAAACGTATTGCACGATTTCACGAAAAAATATGAAGAAATGGTGGCCGATTACCAGAGCAAGAATTCATTTCCGATGAATGGCCCGATTGAAATTCGCGTCACCGGATTGGACAATGCAAAAGAGAGCGCGGTGGCCAATGCCATTGCTCCCGATCTTTCGGCTATTCGTCCCGTTGAATCCCATCCGGAATGGGATGTCGCGATCTGGTTGGATATTCTGACCATGCCCGATACGCCGGATGCCAATAAATTCTACAGTGAAATGGAAAAATGGATTTTTAGCCACTATGCGGGCGACTATGCGACGGTTCGCGTAGAGTGGAGTAAAGGCTGGGGTTATACGTCACAGGCCGCGTGGCAGGATACAACCGTACTCGAAGAAAACATTCCGCGCAGCTTTAATGCCGGGGCAGGGAACAATGACAGTTGGAATCATGCCTGCAACGTGCTGAATAAGTACGATCCGCACAACGTGTTCTCCTCTCCATTGACCAAAGCGGTTTTCAAACAGAAGAGTTAGTGAGTGCGTAATTGAAATAACCACCTGATTGGGCAGGTGGTTAGCATCATTAACCTTTCAGAGGGAGCCGCTTGTTTTCAAGCACCCCATTCTTTCTCGTAATGATATTCGATACGGCTTGCATCCCCACCCAGCAGGGAGCCTACGGCTGCAACGCTTTTAAATGCTGCATAGCCAAGCGAGTCCGCGACATTATGAACGGCGCCCAAGCCAAAACCGATCGCGTTGAACCCTTGGCCTACGGAAGAGATCAATCGGGTATTAAGCGCATCATTGGCCAATTTTACGGTATCAATGATAACATCGCCGGCAAATCCTGATACAAAGCTTGCCGTATCGGAAATAATCCCCGCACCAGAAACGATTTCGATCTCTGCAGTATTTAGCTCTTTCATAGTAAATCCTTTCAACTTTATCCCTATACCTCAGGAACGAAACGTAAAGCGTTTCGCCGCTTAATTCTCGCAGCCTCTGTGAATGACGGCTTGATGAGAATACGCTTAGATTAAAGAGGTCGGCGTTGAAATATGCAACTCATAACGCCGTCGCTAATATTAGGGTCGCACTTTTTGTGACGTTTCAGCAGTTTTGTGTTTTTTTAAGATTATTATTACTTGTGGGTTTTGCCAACAAAGACTAAATCTAAATAAGCGCCGTGTTGGGCCAGGGAAAAGATAAAAATGAACGGTGTCGTTATATATGGAGAGGTCAGAATTTGTTTAGGGAAGAGGCCTTATCGCACAGTCGTTCTAAATGGGCAGGAAAAGCATTGTTAATTGCAGGGTTGCCGGCCTGGGTCATCGCGGGCATTTCACTTTCATTCGTTTCTGTGCTGATCATTTTCGTGACCTATGGCGGTTATACCCGGCGTATCAGCGTGGGCGGAGAGGTCACGACGCTGCCAAGATCGGTCAACATATTTGCTACTCAGCAGGGATTCATTGCACAACGCTTTGTCAATGTGGGCGATCAGGTAAAAAAAGGGCAGCATCTTTATCAGATAGACGTCAGCAGGGTGACGGATTCCGGCACCGTCAGCGCAAGCACGCGGCAGGCGATAGAAAATCAACTGGCGCAGGTCGATAGCATCATCGCCAAATTGGAGGCGAACAAGAAAACGACCCTGGTCAATCTGCAAGCGCAGATTGACCAATATAAACTGGCGCACAGCCAGTCCAAACAGATGGTCGAGAATTCACGCAACGGCGTTAACTTCATGCGCGAAACCATGAAAAATTACGATGAGTATCGCAGTAAGGGGCTCATTAATCGGGATCAGCTGAATAACCAGGTTTACCTCTACTATCAGCAGCAGAGTACGTTCCACAGTCTCTATAACCAAAGCATTCAAGAGTCTTTGCAGATAACTAACCTGAATAGCGATCTCGCGACAAGAGCGTCCGATTTCGATAATCAAATCTCACAATATCAATTTCAGCGCAATGATCTCCTGCGGCAGCTGGCCGAAGCGGACGCCAGCGGCTCGTTGATTGTCAATGCGCCGGCGGACGGGCGCGTTGAATCGCTCAGCGTGACGCCTGGGCAAATGGTCAATACGGGAGACAGCCTGGCGCAATTAATCCCCAGTAATCATGCCATCTATTATTTGGTTTTATGGTTGCCCAACAGCAGCGTGCCTTACGTGAGCCGAGGCGATCACATCAACGTTCGCTATGACGCCTTCCCGTATGAAAAATTTGGTCAGTTTCCCGGCGTGATCGAAAGCATCGCTTATGTTCCCGCATCGATTCAGGAAATGTCCACTTACAGCAGTTCGCCAACTCGACAATCGGCTGAACTGGTTGAGTCGTACTACAAAGTGCTGGTGGCTATCGATAACACGCAATTCGGCTATCAGGGAAAGAAGCTGAACCTTTCAAGCGGCATGAAGGCGCAAGCCACGCTTTTCCTGGAGAAAAGACCCATCTACCAATGGATGTTCGCGCCATTTTATGACATGAAAAACAGTGTGTCGGGGCCACTTCGTGAATAAAGTTTATGAGAATATCGTTGGCAAGCTGAACCTGTCGCTCAGAAGAAAAGTGCCGCAGGTCTTGCAAACGGAGGCCGCCGAATGCGGGCTGGCTAGTTTAGCGATGGTGTGCGGCTATTACGGCATGCACATCGATATGCTGTCGATGCGCCAGAAGTTTGATATCTCGGCCCGCGGCGCCACCCTGAGCTCGCTGATCGCGATCGCCGAGAATCTCAATTTGAAAACGCGGGCTCTATCCTTGAGCCTGGATGAGATTCACCAGGTGAAAAGGCCCTGCATATTGCACTGGGATATGAATCACTTTGTGGTCCTGGTCAACATTCGCGGTGGACGGATAACCCTGCACGATCCGGCATTTGGCCGCCGGGTTATCGGCCTGCAGGAGTTTTCCCTTCATTTTACCGGAATCGCTTTAGAGGTATGGCCAAGCAGTGAATTCACGCCTGTGGTGCAGAAAAATCGCCTGCACTTTAGAAAACTGCTCAGCAATGTCACCGGTCTTAAAAGCGCGCTGGTAAAAATTTTCGCGCTGTCGCTGGTCATTGAGGCCGTCAACCTGCTGATGCCCGTCGGGACTCAGTTGGTGATGGACCACGTCATCCAGGCCGGCGACCATAATTTATTGGTCATTATTTGCGTCGGTTTACTGTTTTTTATCTTGTTCCGCACCTGCGTTTCGATGTTTCGCTCGTGGATCTCCATCGTGATGGGCGCGCTGATCGATATACAGTGGAAATCAGGGCTGTTTGATCATCTGATGAAGCTCCCGCTTGCCTATTTTGAAAAGCGCAAGCTGGGTGATATTCAATCGCGCTTTGGCTCGTTGGACGCCATTCGCACCACGTTTACCACCAGTATCGTTTCCAGCATCATTGATGGCATCATGTCGGTCGGCGTATTTATCATGATGTTCATGTACGGCGGCTGGCTGGTGTGGGTAGCCTCCGGCTTTACGGTCTTATATGTTCTGCTGCGCCTTTCGACCTATCGCTATTATCGGCAAGCGTCCGAGGAGCAATTGGTGAAGTCGGCGAAAGCCAGCTCACATTTTATGGAGACGCTGTACAGCATCGCGACGCTGAAGTCGTTGGGGTTGGCGGGAACGCGTTCGCAGTTCTGGTTAAATTTAAATATCGATACGGCAAACGCTAATATTCGGGTGACGAAGCTCGATATGTTCTTTGGCGGCGTGAATGCGTTTCTTGCGGCCTGCGATCAAATCGTTATCTTGTGGTTGGGCGCGTCTTTAGTGATCGACAGTCAAATGACATTAGGCATGTTTGTCGCTTTTAATGCCTATCGGGGGCAATTCTCCGATCGCGCGTCAAATCTTATCGATATGGTAATCCGGCTGCGAATGCTGAATTTGCATAATGAAAGGCTGGCGGACATCGTGCTTTCTACGACAGAGGAAGAAAAGCCCTATCGCAAGATATGCAATCCCAACGAGGCGGTGACTTTTGAAGTGCGCGATCTGCTTTATCAATATGACAGCCTTTCGCGCCCAGTGATCCCCGGGCTCAGCCTGCAGATCGCGGCGGGAGAAAGCGTGGCGATCGTCGGGCCTTCAGGCGTTGGCAAAACCACGTTGATGAAGCTGATGTGCGGGCTGTTGGAACCGACGGAAGGGCGTTTGTTTATCAACGGCATTAACATTCATGATATCGGCATTAATAATTATCGGGAGTGCATCGCATGTGTATTGCAAGAAGATAAACTGCTTGCCGGTTCAATTGCCGAGAACATATGCAGTTTCGATGCTCATCCCGATACGGAATTTATCGTTGAATGCGCCAAGCATTGCAATATTCACGACGATATTATGAAAATGCCGATGGGATATGAAACGTTGGTGGGCGAATTGGGGGGTAGCCTTTCCGGCGGGCAAAAACAGCGGGTTCTTATCGCCCGCGCGTTATATCGAAGACCCAATATTCTGTTTATGGACGAAGCCACCAGTCATTTGGATCTGGACAATGAAAAAAGGGTGAACGAAGCCATATCCTCGTTGAAAATGACCCGCGTTATCATTGCTCATCGGCCATCGACGATTGCATCGGCAGATCGGGTAATTACTTTGCAGCCTGTAAATGCAATGGCGTAATTGTTTGATGAAATATGAAATTTTATATTTATTTCATCTTTAATTAAGATTTTCGTTATTGAGTTAATTTATTGAGCGCCTTATACCTAAAGCGTGAACCGACGGTTCATAAAAAGCAGTATTTTTAATTGATTCTTTTTAGTGAATGGAGATGAAAAATGAGAGAATTAAACTCAACAGAAGTTCAGCAGGTGAACGGCGCAACGATTGGCCTGGGTCTGGCTATTATCGGCAAAGTGATTAACAGCTGGGGAAACGCGTGGAATAATGCCTGGGGCGGTTGCACGCCAAAACCGCCGGTATGTAAACCTGAGCCGCCGGTTTGCAAACCAGAACCGCCTAAATGCGATTAATCGTATTTAGATAACGCCACGTAAAATACGGCAGGCTTAATGTTTTATTCATTGAGCCTGCCTTATTGCTGGCGGATAACCTGCGCCATCTGTGTAGTTAACTTGCCCCCCACTGCGTCAACAGCGCATGCAGCCTGGCCGGTTCCAGCGGCTTGCGCAGCACCAGATAGCCTTCCTGCTCGGCCTCTTGCAGAACTTGCGAATTGAACTCGCCGCTGACCATGGCGCCACTCACGTCCGGCAGGCGTTCGAACAACGCTTTGAGGATGTCGAAACCGCTCTCGCCGGAGCGCAGGCGTTGATCGCACAGCACGGCGAACGGCGTAAAGCCGTCGTCGACGATGGCGAAGGCTTCCTCGGCGGAGGCCGCGCAGCGCACGGTGATGCCCCAGGTGCTCATCAGGCTTTCCCAGGCGGAGGTCACCAAAGGATCGTCGTCCACCACCAGGCAGGATCCCCGCAGCGGCGCGTAGCGGGTGGGCGTGGCGGTGTTGTCGTACGTCGCCGCGATCTCCGGCGCTTTGTCTTCGCCGAGGTATTGCGCAAAGCGCATCCAGAAGCGCGAGCCTTTGCCTTCGACGGAGTGCATGCCGTACTTCACCTTCATCAGCTTGGCGCAGCGCGCTACCACTGCCAACCCCAGCCCGTGCCCGGCGCTGTCTATCTTCCACGCCAGCTCGGGGCGGTAGTAAGGGGAGAAGATTTTGCTTTTCTCTTCGTCGGCGATGCCTACGCCGGTATCCCACACTTCCACCAGGCACTCGGCGCCGCGTGGGCGGATGGCGATCAGTACGCCGCCCCGTTGCGTGTAGCGCAGGGCGTTTTGGATCAGATTGATCAGCGATTGTCGCACCAGCAGCGGATCGCCCATCACGCTGATGCGCCGCCTGGGCCGCCAGGTGCGCAGCGCCAGCGAGCGGCTGTTGGCCTCTTCGCGGAACAGGGTGATCACTGAGTCGAGCAGGGCGCCGATATCCACATGGGTGGCGGCGGTGCGCACGTTGCCGGATTCGATCTTGCTGAGATCAAGCAGCGAATTGAACATCAGATGCACCGAGCGCACGCTCTGCTGCAGATCCAGCAGCTGCGGCGTCAGGCTGTCGTCCCGGTTTTTGTGGATGATGGCTTCGATCAGAAAACCCATGGCGTGCACCGGTTGGCGCAGATCGTGGCTGGCGGTGGTCAGGAACTGGTTCTTGTCCAACAGCGCCTGTTCCGCCTCTTCTTTGGCCTGGCGGAACTGTTCCGCCAGGCGCGAACTTTGCTCTTCGAGCAGCGCTTGCTGAATAAAGAACGCATGTGAGGTTAACGCGTGGCGATAAATGGCGAAACCGTACAGCAAGTTCAGCATCAGCACGATGAACATCACGTCTTCCAGCCGCCAGATGATGCCGAGGTTCAGCAGCCCCCAGGAGGCGAAGAAAAAACGCGTAAAGGTGCTGATGACGGGCGTCAGATGCGTTGCGTTGGCGGCGACGATCGCGGCGATGCTGATATTGAGCAGCAGGAAAAAGTCAAAGTTATGGGTCTGCGGGGTAATTAAATAGAGTGAGGAGATCCCCAGCCCGTGAATAAAGGCCACCTTATTAATGCGCGGCAGCCAGCGGCGCAGCACGGTGTCTTCATCATTTTCTTTGGCCTCGCGCAGGTAGCGCCGATGCCATATTCTGATCGCCACGGCGCATAGCAGGTAAACCATGATCCAGGCAATGGTTGGGCCAAGTTCATCCCCCAGCAAATAAATCCAGATGGCAAAAGGGATACCGACGAAAGGTACGGCGGTAAAGCTGAACACCAATCGCATGAAGGTGTTGTCCAGCAGGCGGATCTGCGCGCGTGGTGAGATGCCATCATTTTGTAAATTCTGGAAAAACCTCATTGCGACGGCTCCCGTTTGCCGTGCAACAGCGTAATGGCTTCGACCCGGCTGTTGACGCCGATCTTTTTCAAAATATTGCTGATGTGTTCTTTGACGGTGGGTTCGGAAATAGACAGCTGCGCGGCGATCCTTTTATTGGGCAGGCCGCGCATCATCATATTTAATACGTCAATTTGTCGTGGGGTTAAATTAAATTTTTTTAAATGCTCGTTGTTGCTTTTAACGGCGAATTCATTCCCGTCAGGAAACCATTCCTGATTATCGTTCAGCGCAAAGACCGCCTTGGCGAATAATTCAGGAGGTTCGTTTTTTAATACAAATCCATGCCCGCCGGCAGTGTGCACTTTCTGCCAGATATCGTTATTCTCGTCGCCGCTAACCACCAAGATCCGCACCTGAGGATAAAGTTGCTTTACTTCTTTGAGTAATTTCAACGCCGTACCGGAAGAGAGCCAAAAATCGATCACCAGTAAACGCGGCGGGCCGTTTTCCCTAATATGACGGTAGCAATTCTCTTCTGTGGTCACCACATGCGCCTGTTTGAATCGGCAATGCGTGCTGAGAAAATTAGCGATGCCGCTTGCTACCAATGGATGGTCATCAACGACCAACGCATAATCCTGCCCCAAAGGATTCTCCTTTCGCCTTCAAATATCAGATAGGTCTGATGAGTTATTATCAACCCTCCCTACTTTAGGAGGGTTTTTTCGTTTAGGAAAGGGAAATATATTATTCGAGGATTTGGATAAGAGAAAACATAAAGCCAATCGGTAATTTTAACTGATTGGTTATAAAGGATAATTTATGAAGAAACCACTTATCGCTTTAACCGTTACGATGATGATAGCCGGTTGTTCCACCCTGAAAACCGATCAGGCCATTCCGCTGCTGCAGGCGGAAACCGCTAAAATGCTGGGCCTGGGTTCATCGGACGAAATTACCGTGACCAATGTCAATGGCGCGCAGCCGGATGCGCTGGGCGGCCAAAAACTTTCTTATCGCGCCACCACGGAAAAAGGCCGAATTTTCGATTGTTCATCGCTGATGATGCCGGGAATTTTAGGCTCCTCGCCGTCGCTGAGCGCGCCGACCTGTACACCGGTAGTCACCCATAAATAATTCGCTTTGGAGGCGGTATTGCCGCTTCCTGGTTTTCCATCGTCGGAGCGCCAGCGCCGGGGGGCAATAAGCTTTTGCTTCGACGATCAATAAACCTGCGTGCGCGGAATAACGCCTCATACCTCCTCTAGCGCATTGAGTTTTCTTATAACAATACATTCCGCGACATCACGCTAACGAGTACGGAGATAGCCCGTGAATGACACGACATCGCATTCTTTAGCGGTTAAAACACCGCTTTCCAAACTTTACCTCGCTCTATTTTCCGCGCCGCTGTTGATGCTGGCGCCCGCCGATATCGCTCGCGCAGACGATGCCATTTTTGACGGCGACTCAAAAATTACCGAATCATTGGCCTACACCGGGGACGTTTACGTCGGCCGTAACCAAAGCGGCAACCTGCTGATCGAGAATGGCAAGATCAGCGCCTATAACATCAATATCGGCCGGATGTTCAACGGCCAAATTCATGACAGCGTAGTCACGGTCCGCGGGCCGAACGCCGAGCTGAATGCGGTGAACGATCAGTTCGTGCTGCGCGGCGGCCTCAATCTGGGGCGGGGCACTTTGCGGGTTGAAGACGGTGCGCTGGCCAGCGCGAAAGAGATCGTGGTCGGCACCACCCGTGGCTATGACAGCCACCTTATCGCCACCGGCGCCGGTTCTCGCGTTACCAGCAATTTTCTCAGCGTCGGCACCGATCTGGGGGCACGTTCCACGCTGGCGATTGAAGACGGCGCGGTGCTGAACACCGCCTTTGACGCACGCATCGGCAATGGCAGCGGGCCGGGTGAGACCGATACGCTGAGCCCGAAAGCCACGGTCAAGGGGGCCAATTCCCAGTGGAACGTCGGTCGTGCGCTCACGCTCTACGGCGATCTGGACGTGCTGAACGGCGCTGCGGTCAACGTCGGTAATATTCAGGTGGCGGGCGTCTCGGGCGCGCGTAAAACCGCCGAGCTGACGATCGCCGGCAACGGCTCACGGTTTACCAGCGGCAGCAGCGTCAACGTCGGCGATTACGGCAATGGCGTGTTGGCGGTCATGGACGGCGGAACATTCTCCGCCGGCGGCAACGAAGTGGTGCTGGGCAAGACCGGTTCCGGCTCGAACCGCGGCGCGCTGATTATCGGCAGCCGCGGCAATATGGATACCGGCACCGGGTTGACCGAACCGACGCTCGGCGCGGCGGGCGCCGCTGGCGCCATCGATGCCCAGACGGCGATCGCCCTGCGGGGCGGATTGTTCCGCAGCTATGTGTACTTTAACCATACCGACGGCAATTACATTTTCAGCAACAAGATGAGCGGCGAAGGCGAGGTGATCAACAGCGCCGGGCACACGACGCTGAACGGCGATCTCTCTGAGCTGCAGGCGAACGTCACCGCGCGCGGCGGCAAGCTCATCATCGCCAGCGACATCAATACCCAGAAAGAAGACGACATCTTCGAGATCCAAACCCTCGGCGCCGAGAACGGCGGCACGCTGATCCTTAACGCGACGGCGGGTACCGACGTCAATAACGGGCTGGGCTACAGCAGCGCCGCGTCGATCAAGGCCGGCGGCACGCTGGGCGGCAACGGCACGCTGGGCCAGACCGAGATCCAGTCCGGCGGCCATATCTCGCCCGGCGACGGCAATATCGGCACGCTGACGCTGAAACGCTACCTGAACTTTATCGGCGAATCCTTCTATGACGTCGATATCGCCGGCGACGGCCGCAGCGATCAATTGCTGGTGGCGGGCAAAACCACCATCAGCGATCGGGCCAAGGTGCAGGTTACGGCGCTGGATCCGCAAACCAGCTATAAAACCGGCCAAAGCTACCGCATTCTGACCTCGGACGGCGGTATTGACGGCCAGTTCGCGTCGGCGGTCTCCAAGTCCGCCTTCCTCGATGTGGCGTTGAAGCACAGCGCCAACGCCGTGGATCTGACTATCGCGCAGAAAGACACGGGTGGTGAAAACCCAGGCGGCGAGAATCCGGGTGGGGAAAATCCAGGTGGTGAGAATCCGGGCGGAGAAAACCCTGGCGGTGAGAATCCAGGGGGCGAGAATCCGGGCGGAGAAACCCTGGCGGGGAAAATCCGGGGGGCGAGAATCCAGGCAGCGGCAAGCCGGGCATTTTCCAAACGGTGGCCGAGAGCGGCAACCAGTGGAATACCGCCGGCGCGCTCTCTACGCTGGCGCAGCGCGGTCCTTCACTGGCGCTGTACAACTCGCTGCTGCTGCTGAGCGCGCCGGAAGCGCGCGAGGCGTTCAATCAGCTGTCCGGCGAAGTCTATCCGTCGATGCAGTCTAACCTGATCGCCGGCAGCACCCAGCTGTTCAACGTGCTGAACCAGCGCATGCTGCGCCTGTTCGACAATGACAGTCTGCCGGTACCGCCGTTGGCGATGTCGCTGGTGCAACCGGCGCAGGCGCAAAACAGCGGCGTCTGGGGCCAGACCTTCAGTTCCTGGGGCAGGAACAGCGGCAACGGCAACGTGGGCAAGCTGGATGGCAACACCACCGGCTTCCTGTTGGGGGCGGATCGCAAGCTGGCGGACCATAACGTGCGCATCGGCGGTTACTTCGGTTACAGCCGCGGCGATTATGACGTCGACAGCCGCCGATCCAAGGCCGATACCGACAACTACCACCTCGGCCTATATGCGGCCGGGCAACAGGATGCGTTCTCGCTGCGCGGCGCGCTGGGTTACACCTGGCACAAGATTGAAGGCAAGCGCAACGTCGATTTCAGCGGCTTCTCGGATCGGCTGAAGTCGGATTATGACGCGAACTCGCTGCTGGCGTTCACCGAAGCGGGTTATCGTTTCGGCCAACCGGAGATGAACGTCGAACCGTTCATCAACCTGAGCTACATCCGCCTGCATACCGACAGCTTCCAGGAGTCGGGTGGCGCGGCGGCGCTGAGCGTGCGCAATGAAACGATGGACACCTTCTACTCCACGCTCGGGGTGCGCGGCGTGACCGAACTGCCGAAGAACGTCAGCCTTTACGGCTCGCTCGGCTGGCAACATGCCTACGGCGATAAGAACACCTCATCGCGCATGGCGTTTGCCGGCAGCGACGCGTTCGTTACTCAGGGCCAGGCCGTGGATGACAACGTGATGGTGGGCGATATCGGCGTGAGCGTGAAGCTGTCGCGCGCTGCGACGCTGGATGTCGGCTATCAGGGGCAATTCGGCGCCGATACCCGCGTCAATTCGGTCAACGCCAACCTGCGCTGGTCGTTCTGATTTTTCCTCTAGACTTCTCTGGTACTTGCAGGCCCGCTTGATGCGGGCCTTTTTTATGGTGGGCATTAAGTTTCCCGTGAGCCTGAGTAAGGGGGCGCTAAGACATTTCCCGATATGAGCAGGGCGGGATTGCCTGTATGATTAATGCTCTTATTGGTATGGGCAAGGGACTGATTTTCCAATGCGTGAATTGACAAGGCCGTTAACGATTTTCACCAGCAAGAAGCCTTTTAACGACCGTTTTGCGGATGATATGCAATATGGCGATATGGATGAACGTACACTTAAGCAACGGTATCGCTTGGGGCAAGTATCAACGTTTATCGATTGGAGTGCTTATAAATCGCCCTATGATCATCCGGCAACGCGCAATATTCCGGCAGCAGGAAAAGAAAAGGCGGTTGCCATGCTTTTTGATGAGCTGAGAGCTGCATCGAGATACTTTTCTTTTACTGGCGTTTATCAAGGCTTGATAGTTAAGCTTTTCAATCATATGCAGTGCAATAACGGAACTGACTTTCAAGATGTTCAAATGGATTTAGCCTATAAAAGGCTGATACTGAGCGATAAATCAGAAAATAGTACGCTAATTCGAATTAAAAGTGTTCTCGACACCTTTGACTTTAACTCATATCGGCTGAATAAAGAGGCATTTGCTCTTCAGTTATCACAGAGCCGTTTGCCAAAGTATGTTCGCTGGGAAGACTGCATAAATGGAATGGGAGTCAGTGTACATGAGGTCAACAGTACAGAGATCAGTGTTGATTCTTTGGTTTTTCAAGGTAATAGATATACTGCCGTGATTAGCTATAAAGCTCAGGATCATTTTGGATTGGATAAAGAAGATATTAGCAAGTTAACGTTTAATTCTATTGGTTTTTTCAGGATTTGGTTTGTACTTCAAAGGTATAAAGAGTTCGCGTTTAGACCCTTTTTCACCAACTTTGGCGCGAAGATAATAGTGACAGGTGAAAACTATGCTTAACAAGAAAAAGGTTGCGTTCTTTTCTTTGGTTGCCGTAGCGGCTTTTTGGTTGGTTTGGGTGCTTGTCAGGCCGGCTAATGTTGTGCGGGTTGATGGTGCTGCTGTTTATGTTCAATACCTTCCGTTGACCACGGAAGGTAAAATATCTTGGTGGAATGATAATAAAGATAAACTTCAGGAAAAATATCATATTATCAAAGACGAGAGTCACTTTACCGTTGCCGTAATGAATTTTGATGGCTATGTTGCCGCTCCGACGGGTAGCAATGATGGAAGTGTTGATGACTATCATTGTTTTGCCGAGAGCGATGCCAAGAACAAATGTATCTATAAGGATATAGCGATGATTATTAATGGTGATGCTAATAAAAGGATTTTTATCAGTCTGGATGGGAAGACTTTTGCTCAAGAGCCTGACGGTAAGACCACGCTGTTAAAAAAATAGTGACTCTTACTCTTACCCCCTGATTTTTCCTCGTTTTCAATCAGACTCGTCTAGGTGGTGGTCAGGGTTTCGCCCTCGCCAAGCCCGCGCAACGGCGGGCTGAGCAGGGAAGGACGTTTAACGCCCTTTTTTCTTGCGTCCTGGCTGGGTAAAGCGCTTGCGGCCGGCCGGCGCAGCGGTTTTATCGGCGCTTTTCGGTCCGCCGGCGCTCGGTTTTTTCGCCGGGGCAGATTTGGCCGGGGCTTTCTTCGTCGGTTTAGCCTCGGACGAAGAGCCTTCAATCAGCTTGAACAGCTCAATCAGCTCGTCATCGGTCAGATCGCGCCATTCGCCCAGCGGCAAGCCTTTCAGGCTGACGTTCATGATGCGCGTGCGTTCCAGCTTGGTGACCTCATAGCCGAAGTGTTCGCACATGCGGCGGATCTGGCGGTTCAGCCCCTGCACCAGCGTGATGCGGAACACGAACGGCGCTTCTTTCTTCACCTTGCATTTTTTTGTCACCGTGCCAAGCATCGGCACGCCGGCGCCCATGCCGCGAATAAACTCGTCGGTCACTGGTTTGTTGACCGTCACCAGATACTCTTTCTCGTGATTGTTGCCGGCGCGCAGGATCTTGTTGACCAGGTCACCGTGGTTGGTCAGAAAGATCAGCCCCTGCGAATCCTTGTCCAAGCGGCCGATCGGGAAGATGCGCTTGCTGTGGTTGACGAAGTCGGTGATGTTGTCGCGCTCGCCGTCCTCGGTGGTGGTGACGATGCCGACCGGTTTGTTCAGCGCGATCAGCACCAGATCTTCTTCATTGCGCGGCTCGATCAGCTGACCGTTAACCTTCACCACATCGCCGGCAAATACCTGGGCGCCAACGGTGGCGCGTTTACCGTTGATGAAAACGTTGCCCTGTTCGATGTATCGATCGGCGTCGCGGCGTGAGCAGATACCGCTCTCGCTAATGTATTTGTTCAGACGAATGGATGAGTTAGTCAGCATGGGATCTCCGTAAAACGCGGACTATACATTACCCGGATGGCGCTGCGAAGCGAATCATGCAGGGGGGCTGGATAAGCGTATCCTGACCACGGTTGCTACAAAGGTATTTGCAATATTTTTTTTCGTTTAATTAATTATAGAAAATCGATGGGGATTTCGCTGAAAGTCATTCAAGTTATAAATGGATTATGCCAAATGCAATTCTTTAAGAGTTCATGTATAGATTCATTTTAAAAAAGTATTAGGATATTGATAAATTCAAGGAGGGATAAATGAACGCATTGGCCGAAGAAGGGACATTACGACGTATGACCATAGGGGAAATAAAATTGGCTCGCCATATATATGGAAGCTCAATTATATATGGTCGTGTATGGATACACTGTGATAGCTATTTCCCGTTTGGCTTACAAAACAGAAGTTATGCCATGGCACCTAATGGTGAGTTATGGTTATGGAGGGAGCTCTATAAAGACGATTTTTCTGATAATAGGGTTCTGATAGAAGATAAACATCTTTTCATCCATGAATTGGGGCATGTATGGCAACATCAGCATGGACAATGGGTAAGAATGCGTGGGTTGTTTAGTTGGGCGGCTGAGTACAACTATCGTCTTGATAGAAATAAAATTACTGATTACTCGCTGGAACAACAAGCTTCGATTTTTGCTGATTACTGGCTGCTGTTGGTTTATGGTATTGAAACGTGGCGTTATTATCAACGTCCTGGACGAGTGGGTAGGTACAGGGGAACCGATAGTTTGCGTGACATTCATGCACTTTATCAAAAAATTATTAGGGGATGAGAGGGAGCATGAAAAAATATGTGGTTCTATTCACGGCCTGCTTCTTGGTCGGCTGTCCGGGGCCTGGCGATAAGTTTACTCCGCGTTTCCCCGCCGTCGTCACTGCCAAAGATAACCATGTCTGCATTCTTTCTTCTATGAAGGCGGGGGATAATATCCGCTTCGTTCAGATTTATAGCGAATCAGGCGATAAGCTCATTAAAGATATCGATAATGACGCTTTTTTTGTTGAACCGGGGAGGTGCATGCCGGTATTCGACTATGCTTTTCGGCCAGGGAGGCGCTATTCCGTCGCCTACGATGTACAGACACCCGAAGGTTCGCATTTGATTACCGCCGCATTCATGGTTGTCTCCGACGAACGGGGCAACCTGAGGGTTAACGATTAACGTATGTTCTTAGGTTCAGTTTGTTGGGCTGCGTTAGGTTGTAGAATGAAAGGCTATGAAAAAATTTGCCCTGTTGCTCGCTAACGTATTGGCTGTTGTTGGGCTGGCTGTGCTGACAATATAGCTTTTTCCTGTACCCAGGCTAAACCAGAATCAAACCGCTTGGCTGATTGACGCCAGTGAGTTTTTTCATTTTAACGATACGGAATGGTTTGGCGCGCTCGTTTTTGGCGCGGTTTATCTGTTGGTTGGATGTCTGGAATGGTTCTTTATCCGCCTAATCTTTCAACGGGTGAGCTGAGGACACCGTCATTAACTCTCATCACCGTTCCCCCACCTTCACCACCCGGGTGTTAAGCGGGGTGAGCGTCTGCCCGGCGTTGCCGATCGGCGTCAGGCGCGGCACGGGGCGGCCGCTGTCGCTTTCCACCAGCGTTGAATGCGCCTCTCCTTCGGCGAACAAATGATCTTCCCCCCACTGGCGCAGGCCAACGATCACCGGAAATAGCGCGCGGCCTTTCTCGGTCAGCACATACTCCTGATAGGCACTGCCGTCTGCGGCGGGCACGATCTCCAGCACGCCGTGCGTCACCAGGGCGCGCAGCCGGGTGGCAAGGATGTTCTTCGCCATCCCCAGCCCTTTTTGAAATTCGCTGAAGCGGGTGACGCCGTCGAAGGCGTCGCGCACGATCAGCAGCGACCACCAGTCGCCAATCACATCCAGCGTGCGCGCCACCGGGCACGGCGCGTCTTCCAGGCTCTTACGTTTCACGACGATTATCTCCTGCTGCACATTCTGGTTGCATTATAAAACCTCTGCGCCTAAAGTTCATTGGGTTTAATAATGAAACCACATTAAGGTGTGCGATGAGCGACAAACTGCTGGAACCTCCCTGTGCGGCATTGGGGTGCCTGCCGGCCGCCCTGGTGCTGCTGTTGGCCGCCGCCAGCGCCTTTAGCGTGGCCAACGTTTACTATGCGCAGCCGCTGTTAGACGCCATCGCCCGCGATTTTTCCATCAGCCTGGCGGCGGTCGGCATGGTGATCGCCGTGACTCAGTTGGGCTGCGCGCTGGCGTTGCTGTTGGTGGTGCCGCTGGGGGATCGGTTAAACCGGCATCGATTGCTGGCGGGGCAACAGCTGGGGCTGATCGCTGCGCTACTGTTGGTGGGCTGGGCGCCCAGCGCGCCCTGGCTGCTGGTGGGGATGATGCTGGTGGGGCTACTGGGCACCGCCATGACGCAGGGCCTGATCGCGTTCGCCGCCGCCCTGGCGCCGCCGCAGGAGCGCGGGCGGGTGGTCGGCGCGGCGCAGGGCGGGGTGGTGCTGGGGCTTTTGTTGGCGCGCACCTTGTCCGGCGCGCTGGCGGACGTCGGCGGCTGGCGCACGGTGTACTTCTTCTCCGCCGGAGTGACGTTGGTATTGCTGCCGATCCTGTCGCGCCTGCTGCCAGCGCCACGCACTGTTCCCAGCACGCTGAGTTATCCCGCGCTGCTGGGTTCAATGTTGAGCCTGTTGCTGCATGACCGCACGCTGCAAATTCGCGGCATGCTGGCGCTGCTGATGTTCGGCGCTTTCAGCCTCTTTTGGAGTTCGCTGGTGTTGCCGCTGAGCCGGCCGCCGTTCAACTTCACCCATGCCGCGGTGGGAGCGTTCGGCCTGGTCGGCGCGGTGGGCGCGCTGGCGGCGGTGCGCGCCGGGCATCTGGCGGATCGCGGGCTGGGGCAGACGGCCAGCGGCGCATGTCTGCTGCTGTTGACGCTGGCCTGGCTGCCGCTCGGTTTGCTCGGCAGCGGCCTGGTTTGGCTGGTGGCGGGCATCGTGCTGCTGGATCTGGCGGGCCAGGCTATCCACGTGCTGAACCAGAGCATGATTTTCAGCGCGCACCCGCAGTCGCACAGCCGGCTGGTGGCCTGCTACATGCTGTTTTACGCCGTCGGCAGCGGGCTGGGCGCCTTTGCCGGCACCCATGTGTACGCTTGGGCGGGCTGGAGCGGCGTCTGCTGGCTGGGGGCGGTCGTCAGCCTGAGCGCATTGCTGTTTTGGCGGCTGACGCTGCGCGGGATGCCGGATGCGGCGGGTAAGGGCTAGCGGGCCGGTGAGTGCATCAGGTAATAATCTTCTTCGCCGTCGTTGCCGGTGGAGATGATGCGCCAGCCGTGCTTGCGGTAGAACGCCAGCGCTTTTTCATTTTTCACCAGGCATTTCAGCGAACCGGTGGCGGTGAAGGTGGCTTGCGCCGCATGCAGCAGCGCACTGCCGACGCCGCGCGGCGGCTGATGGGGATCGACATACAGGTTATGAATGAAGTTATCTTCGCGGTAGACGGAGACGAATCCCAGCAGCGCGCCGCCGTCTTCCGCCACCCAAATCGCTTCGCCCAGCGTCGCGCCGTCGAAATCTTCCAACTGATAGTTTGAGGTATCGCGCCAGCCGAACGCCGCCTTGCGCGACGCCAGGTACAGCGTGCGCAGGAAGGGGCGATCGGTCTCTTGGTAGGGTCTTATCTGCATGGCATCTCCCGGTGGTTTGTGCTCACTATAGCGCATTGCGCGGCGTATGCCCGCTGGGCCAATTTAATCGCTTGTTTGTCCGCGCCGCCGCTGGCATGATCCCCTGCAGGGATTAACGCAACGTTGATCACAACCTATTGATTTTCATGACTCGGGGTGCCCTTCCGCGTGAAGGCTGAGAAATACCCGTATTACCTGATCTGGATAATGCCAGCGTAGGGAAGTCACGGCCGCTCAACCGGCGCCGCCTTCTTGAACGCCGGTTGGGAGGAATATGATCGCTCGACCTGATGCACTACCCGGCGCCCGCGCCGCGGCCTGCCTGACCCAATTCCAACAGCGGCCTCCGCTGATCCACTGCCTGACCAACGAAGTGGTGCAGTCGCTGACCGCCAACGTGCTATTGGCGCTCGGTGCCTCCCCGGCGATGGTGGTGGAGCCGCAAGAGGCGGCGCAGTTCAGCGCGCTGGCCGACGGCCTGCTGATCAACGTCGGCACCCTCAACGCGCTGCGCGCCGAATCGATGCGGGCGGCGGTGGCCGCCGCCAATCGGGCCGGTAAGCCCTGGACGCTGGATCCGGTGGCGGTCGGCGCGCTCTCCTACCGCACCGCCTTCGCCAAACAGCTGCTGGACGAGAAACCGGCGGCGATACGCGGCAACGCCTCGGAAATCATGGCGCTCAGCGGGTTGCTGGCCAGCGGCCGCGGCGTGGACAGCGGCGACGACTCGCTGGCGGCATTGCCCGCCGCGCGTGAGCTGGCGCGGCGCAGCGGCGCGGTGGTGGCGGTCACCGGCGCGGTGGATTACGTCACCGACGGCCAACGCGATTGGGCGATCGAAGGCGGCTCCCCGCTGATGACGCGGGTGGTGGGCACCGGCTGCGCGCTGTCGGCGGTGGTGGCAGCGTTTTGCGCCCTGCCGGGCGATCGCCTGGACAACGTGGCGACCGCCTGCCGGGTGATGTCCCACTGCGGCGGCCTGGCGGCCAGGCAGGCCGCCGGGCCGGGCAGCTTTACGCCGGCGTTCCTCGATGCCCTGTATCAACTGCGTGGGGAGGATCTGTGATGAAACGCATTAACGCGCTGACCATCGCCGGCACCGATCCCAGCGGCGGCGCCGGTATTCAGGCCGATTTGAAGGCCTTCTCGGCGCTTGGCGCCTACGGCACCTCGGTGATCACCGCGCTGGTGGCGCAAAATACCCGCGGCGTGCAGTCGGTGTATTACATCGATCCGGCGTTCGTCGCCGCGCAGCTGGACTCGGTGTTCAGCGACGTGCGCATCGACAGCGTCAAGATCGGCATGCTGGCCAACGCCGACATCGTGCAGGCGGTGGCCGAACGGCTGCGCCATTACCGGCCGGAATTCGTGGTGCTGGATACCGTGATGCTGGCGAAAAGCGGCGATCCGCTGTTGGCGCCGGAGGCGGTGGCGTCTATCCGGCGCGAGCTGTTGCCGCTGGTGTCGATCATTACGCCGAACCTGCCGGAAGCGGCGGCGCTGCTGGCGTGCGCGCCGGCGGAAGATGAAGCGCAGATGCGCGAGCAGGGGCGGGCGCTGTTGGCGATGGGCTGCCGGGCGGTGCTGATGAAGGGCGGCCACCTGAGCGAAAGCGAGAGCCCGGACTGGCTGTTTACCGCCGAAGGCGAGCAGCGCTTTACCGCGCCGCGCGTCGCCACCCGCCATACCCACGGCACCGGTTGCACGCTCTCGGCCGCGCTGGCGGCGCTGCGCCCGCGCCATGCCGACTGGGCGGCCACGGTGGCCGCCGCCAAGGACTACCTGCAACACGCGCTGCAACAGGCGGACACGCTGGAAGTGGGGCACGGCATCGGGCCGGTGCATCATTTTCACGCCTGGTGGTGAGTCAACTTTTTGCCGCAACCGTGGTCTGACTAGTTCAGGCCCGGTTTACGGGCGAAACCTGATTTAACCTAGGGAGAAGGACTATGACGGGACACCAGGCGCTGCGTTGCGCCCTCTTCGGCGCATTGCTCAGCTTCAGCGCGGGCAGCTTCGCTCAGCAGATCGTCACCACATCGGATTTGATTCAGCAGCCGGGGTATCAGGCCAGCTGGCAAAACATGGTCAAAGGCCAGGCGCGGATGCCGGGCTGGGCGCGCAAGGGCGTCGGCACCTCTACGCCGGCGCAAAACTTGAGCTGGAAGGGCAAAGAGTATCTGGTCGGCAACCTGTGCAAGCCGCACGACTGCGGCAACAACTTTTTGATCGTGGCGTTCAGCGCGGACAAATCCCAGGCCTGGGGCGTGCGGGTGGAAGTGGAAGATCGGCCGGAAGCCGTCGATCATCCGAAGAAATACGCCAAGTACCAGTGGCTCGGCAAGCCGGATGACGACATGAAAGCGCTGCTTAAGCAGCAGTTCGAGAACAATCCCGACTGGAAATGATCTGACCGGGGGCGCTGACGATGCCGCCCCCGGCGTCGATCAGCCGATGCCGGCCTGATGCAGATCGTGCAGGTTGAGCGCCCCCACCAGCACGCCGTCCATATCGACCACCGGGGCCGCGCTGATGTGCTGTTCGTGCAGCGCTTCCAGCGCTTCGCCGGCGCGCCACTGCTCCGGCAGCCGATAGCCGGGGCGGGTGATTGCCGGGCTGAGCGGATCCTGCAGGCTGTTGCCCTTCACCAGCCAGCGGCGCAGGTCGCCGTCGGTAAACACGCCCACTACCCGCTGCTGCGCGTCGCATACCGCCACCAACCCGAGCCCGGTGCGGCTCAGTTCCAGCATCGCTTCCATCACGTTGGCGCTTTCGCTCACGCGCGGCAGGCGATCGCCGGTGCGCATCAGGTGATGCACGCGGTTCAACAGGCGCGCCCCCAGGCTGCCGCCCGGGTGCGAGCGGGCGAAGTCTTCCGCATTGAAACCGCGCTGGCGCATCAGCGCCATCGCCAGAGCGTCGCCCATCATCAGGGTGTTGACCGCGCTGGAGGTGGGCGCCAGCCCCATCGGGCAGGCTTCGCGCTCGACGCCGATATCCAGTACGCAGGCCGCGGCCTGCGCCAGCGGCGACTCTTTGCCGCCGGTGATGGCGATCACCGGAATGCCGTTCTCCGCCAGCAGCGGCAGGATCAGGTCCAGCTCTTTGGCGCGGCCGGAATAGGAGATGAACACCACCACGTCCTCGGCGCCGATCATGCCGAGATCGCCGTGCAGCGCCTCCGCCGGATGAACGAAGAACGACGGCGTGCCGGTGCTGGCCAGCGACGCGGCGATTTTTTTGCCGATATGGCCGGACTTGCCGATGCCGGAAATCACCGCTTTGCCGCGGCAGTTCAGCAGCAGCTCGCAGGCGCAGACGAAATTGTCATCCAGGCGCGCCAGCAGGCGCTGCGCTTCGGTCAACTCGATCTCCAGCGTTTCGCGGGCGAAGGCGAGCAGGGCGTTGGCGTTACTCATCGGGGTCTCCTACCAGAATGATATTGATGCCTTTCGCCTGCAGGGCGGCGAGGTAATCGGGGTTGATGTCTCGGTCGGTGATCAGCGTATCGACGGCGCTGAGTTCGCACACCACGTTCGGGCTCTTGCGGCCGAATTTCGAGGAGTCCACCAACAAAATAATCCGGCCGGCGGCTTCGCACATCGCTTTGCTGACGTTGTGCACTTCGTTGAAGGTGGTGACGCCGGCGTTGAGATCGACGCCGTCCGCGCCGATAAACAGCTTGTCGAAGCTGAATTGCTGAAACGCCGATTCGGCCAGGCTGCCGTGGAACGAGGCCGATTTTTTGCGGTAGGTGCCGCCGGGCATCAGGATGGTCTGATCGTTGTCCAGTTCCACCAGCGCGTTGACGATGGTCAGGCTGTTGGTCATCACCGTGATGTTATTGAACTGCGCCAGGTGCGGCACCATCTGCAGCACCGTGCTGCCGGCGTCGAAGATCAGCGAGTCGCCGTCGGCGATCAGCGCCACGGCGGCGCTGGCGATGCGGCGTTTTTTCTCGGTGTTGATATGGGTTTTACGGTCGATCGGTTGATCGCCGTCGTCGCGGCTGAGTACTACGCCGCCGTAGGTGCGGATCACCTCGCCTTCTTCTTCCAGCAGGGTGAGATCTTTGCGGATGGTGGTGCCGGTAGTGGAGAAATGCTCGGCCAGGGCGTCCACTGCCGTTTTGCCATGCTGCTGCAGATATTCAAGGATAGCGGCCTGCCGCTGCTTTGGTTTCATCGCGATTCCCGTTCACAAGAGTGGGGCATTTCCCCTCGCTGAATAATTCACTATGAAAGGTAATGCCTTTTAATGTGAAAATATCACGATTTGGGTTCAATCGCTAACGATAGTGCAGACTGGCATGCGCGATCCTCGGGGAAGATCACATCCGGGCGCAAATCCCGCTGATGCAAACCGTGCAAATGAGGCAGCGGGCGGGGCCGGGCGAAAACGGTCAGGCCGCGCAGCAACAGGCTGCCGCACACCCGCCGATCGGCGTCGAAGGCCAGCGCCAGCACCACCCGCGGGCGAAAACGGCCGCCGGAGCGGCCGACGCCGACGGCGCCCAGTCGGCATAAGCCGTCGAAGGCGCGGTTGAAACGTTGCAGTTGCCACCAGCCGAAGGCGATTTGCAGCAGCCAGGCCAGCAGCGCGAAGGCGATCAAAGCTTGTGTCATGGGGTTCTCCTTATGCCCCCTTCCGCGGAAGGGGGCGTCGGTGGCGTCAGAACATCACCTGGCCGCCGGTGATGTTGATCGATTGGCCGGTGCAGTAAGAGGCCTTATCGCTGGCGTAGAACAGCAGGGTGTTCAGCACGTCCTGGTAGTCGCAGCCGCGCTTCAGCGGCACTTTGTCGATGTAGTACTGCTCCACCTGGTCCGGCGCGATGCCCAATTTTTGCGCGTACTGCGGCAGCAGCGATTGAAACATCGGTGATTTCAGCAGGTTGCCGAGCATCAGCGAATGCACCGTAATGCCGTATTCCGCCAGATCGAGCGCCAGCGACTGCGTCAGCCCCACGCCGCCGAACTTGGCGGCGCTGTAGCCGGAGTTGTGCTTGCTGCCGACCTTGCCGGACTTGGAGTTGATCTGAATGATGCGCCCGGCGATGCCATCGCGGATCATCAGGCGCGAGAACTCACGGGCGCAGAGGAAATAGCCCACCAGGTTCACCTGCAGCGAGCGGTCGAAGTCGCCCAGCGGGAAGTCGGTGATCGGCGCCGCCTTGGCGATGCCGGCGCTGTAGACCAGCAGGTTGGTTTGGCCAAACTCCCGGTCAACCGCCGCCGCCAGCGCGATCACGCTCTGCTCGTCGGTGGCGTCGGCCTGAAAACCGCAGGCGCTGCCTGCGCTATACTCTTCGTTGATCTGCCGCGCCACCCGATTGGCGTTGTCGGCGTTCAGATCGGCCACCGCCACCCGATAGCCGGCCTGCGCCAGCCCGTGGGACAAAAAGGCGCCTAACGTTTGGCCGCCGCCGATCACTACAGCTACTTCAGACATGGTCTACTCCTTATGCGATAAATGACAGCGTGCTGCCCAACGGGATATCGGTCGGCGTCGGGCCGGAAACGTGGATCGAACCGGGGAATTCGGCTTCGGCTTCGCCGTCGAAGCGCACGGTGATGTGGCCGAGCTCGCGCAGATTCTGCGTGGCGACGCTGCCGACGGCGGTGATGGCGTAGCGCTGCTGCGCCAGTTCCATCACGCCGCCCACCTGCAGTTCGCCGGCGGTCGCGCCGTGGCGGTGGATGAAGCAGAACTCTTCGATATCCGCCGGCGCGCCTTCACGGAAAGTGATCAGCATGTTGTCCAGCAACGCGTCGCGGGCGCAGCCGCCGATCTGCGTGATGGTGGTATGAAAAATGGTGTGCATAAACGTCTCCCTGGAAATCATGCTATTGATAAATAAAGGCCGAGGCGGCCCAGGCGATCAGGACCGTTGGCGCGCCGGTCAGAAAGCGCCCAACCAGCACTGAAGGCACGCCGACCCGTACGGTGTCCTGTTTGGCTTCCGCCAGCGACAGGCCGACCGGAATGAAATCGCAGGCGGCCTGCGCGTTGATGGCGAACAGCGCGGGCAGCGCCAGCTGCGGCGGGATATGGCCGAGGCCGATCTGCACCCCGACCAGCACGCCGATCACCTGGGCGATGACCGCGCCGGGGCCGAGGAACGGCGACAGCAGCGGGAATGAGCAGATCAGCGCCAACGTCACCAGGCCGATCGGGCTGTTGGCCAGCGGCGTCAGGCCGTGAGCGATAAAGTCCCCGAGGCCGGAGGCCATGATGATGCCGATCAAGGCCGAGACGAATGCCATAAACGGCAGAATGGTCTTCAGCACGGTGTCGATAGTGTCGCGCCCGGCCTGGAAGAACACCGCCACCACCGATCCCATGCCCATGCCGACCTTCGCCAGCAGCCCGTCGCTTTGTTCGGTGATCTTCTTGCTGGTGTCGTAGTCGCGCGCCTTGGGCGGCGCTGCAACGGCGGCGGCGGCGGGTGGGTTCTCCGTCGCGTCGATTCGGCTGATGTTGTGGTCGCGCACGCCGGAGACATAGATGTCTTCGAGGATAAACTGCGCCAGTGGGCCGGACTGGCCGGTAGCGTGGATGTTGACCGTCGGAATGCGGCGTTTCGGGTACAGGCCGCAGCGCAGGGTGCCGCCGCAGTCGATCACTGCCACGCCGATCTCTTCCGCCGGCGGCTCGCCCTCTTTGAAACCGTCGACGGCGGGCCAACCGGTCAATTCGCTGAGGCGATCGACGATGGAAGGCCGGGTGCCGGCGGTGATGTACACCACTTTTTTGCCGGGTTCTATCGGCAGTTCCAGGGGGCCGCCCCAGCCGCTGGCGCCTTTTTCAATACGGATATAAGCACTCATGCTGCACTCCACGAATTAAAGTTGCACCTGGCGATCCAGACGGATGCCCATCTTGCGTTCGAACAGACTGGTGGTGAGATCGGTGACCCAGCCGCGGAAGAAGTTGGTGAACAGCCCCACCAGGAAATAGCTCACCGCCAACGGGCCGAGCGGCAGGCCGAGGGTGGTCAGGCCGCTGGCGATACCGAGATAAACGAACAGTTCGCCGGGGTTGATGTGCGGAAACAGGCCGTTCATCGAGTGGCAGCTGTAGGAGGCCGCCGCGTAGTAGCTCGGCTTGTATTTCTCTGGCATGAAACGCCCCAGGCTGAGGGTCATCGGGTTGCAGAAGACAAAGGTGCCGATCAGCGGCAGCAGCAGATAACGCGAAACGGGGTTGCCCGCGCAGCGCTGTGCCAATCGTTCGATACGTTCCTGGCCAACAAATTTGATCAGCGCGTTCATGATAACCAGCAGGCTGATCAATAAAGGCAAAATGCCGGTCACCATGCCGACAAACACTTCACCGCCTTTCTGAAACAGGCCGATAAACCACTCGGCGCCGTGGGTGATTAGCTCAATCATTATGTTCTCCTGTAATGGACTGATATGGCCTGGAGCGAACGGCGGCTCTGTCGCCATGGGCCTTACAGTAGTCACTTTGTTGGGCTATTTGTTTTAAATAGATCACAATTTGAAAGATAAATATTTTATTTTGAAAGTTTAAAGTGAAAGAAAGAGAAGGTGAACGGCGCGTGAGGCGGGATAATGGGCACAAAAAAGCCCGGTGAACCGGGCTTTGGGACAGGCGGTCTGTCACATCAGGCGATGGTGACCTTCTTGTCCAGGTAGGCGTCTTGTACGGCGTTGATCAGCGCCACGCCGTCTTTCATCGATTTCTTAAACGCTTTACGCCCCAGGATCAGGCCCATGCCGCCGGCGCGTTTGTTGATCACTGCGGTGCGCACCGATTCCTGCAGATCGTTCTCACCGGCGGCGCCGCCGGAGTTGATCAGCCCGGCGCGGCCCATGTAGCAGTTGGCCAGCTGGTAGCGCACCAGATCGATCGGGTGATCGGTGGTCAGCTTGGTGTAGACGCGATCGTCGGTATAGCCGAATTTCACCGCGCGGTAACCGCCGTTGTTTTCGGCCATTTTCTGTTTGACGATGTCGGCGCCGATGGTGGCGGCGATGTGGTTGGCCTGGCCGGTCAGATCGGCGCTGGAGTGGTAGTCCACGCCGTCCTTGTTGAACGCCGGGTTGCGCAGATAGGCCCACAGCACCGTGACCATGCCCAGCTCATGCGCGCGCTCGAAGGCGATCGAGATCTCTTCGATCTGGCGGCGCGACTGCTCGGAGCCGAAGTAAATGGTGGCGCCAACCGCCACTGCGCCCATGTTGAACGCCTGCTCGACGCTGGCGTACAGGGTCTGGTCGTACTGGGTCGGGTAGCTCAGCGTTTCGTTGTGGTTGAGTTTGACCAGGAACGGAATTTTATGCGCGTAGCGGCGCGATACCGACGCCAGCACGCCGTAGGTGGAGGCGACGCAGTTACAGCCGGCTTCAATCGCCAGCTCGACGATGTTCTTCGGATCGAAATACAGCGGGTTGGCGGCGAACGAGGCGGCGGCGGAGTGCTCGATGCCCTGATCGACCGGCAGGATCGACAGGTAACCGGTGCCGCCCAGGCGGCCGTGGTTGAACAGGGTTTGCATCGAACGCAGCACGCTGTTGGGGCGGTTGTTATCGATCATTACGCGGTCGACGAAGTCGGCGCCCGGCAGGTAGAGATTCTCGGCGGGGATAGTGGTACAGCGGTGTTGCAGCAGATCTTCCGCTTCCTTTCCTAGCAACTGCACAATATCAGTCATGATTCACTCCCGATTAAGCTTCTTCATACACCGGCAATGCAAGGGTTTTTGACCACCGGCGTAGTAAAAAAGCGGTGATTGAAGCTGTAAAGCGATGCTACCGAACTTGATCCGGCAAGGACAAACAATAGATGCGATTGAGAGGAAATGCCATTGGCGTGGCCAAATACGCGGGGGCGATCGCCCCCGGCTTGCTAAGCGGTTGATTATTCGATCTCGCCTGCCTTGGCGTTCCGAGCGGCGAGCGGGCGCAGAGCCGGATTAGCCCAGCAGGGCGCAGTTCGGCGGCAGGCGGCATTCGATGGCCTGCGGCACCACTTCGATGCGGAAATGGCGGCCTTTGAGCGGCTCGCCGTCGAGGTTGAAGGTCATCTCATGCGGCGCGTCGATCTCCAGCCACGGCAGCGCGGCGCTGAGGATGCTGTTGCTCTCTTCGTCGTTGAACAGGGCGGCCACCAGCGCCGGCAGCAGTTCATCGGCGATTAACAGGCGCAGCTGCAACTGCCCGTCGTTAATCAGCGCGTTGGGGCACAGTTCCTGGCCGCCGCCGGCCTGTTTGCCGTTGCCGATGCCGATCACCAGCGCTTCGCCGGCCCAGCGGAAGTCCGGCCCGCGGATTTCACAGCGGTCGGCCTGCAGCGTATCCATGCGCAATAAGCCATGAACGAAGTAGGACACGCCGCCCAACGCCGCCTTCAGCTTCTCCGGCGTTTCAGTGGTGATACGGGTGCCGAAGCCGCCGGTGGCCATGTTGATGAAGTAGCGCTCGCCGTTGACCTTGGCCAGATCGATAGGCACCGAGCGGCCCTTGATCGCCAGCTGCAGCGCCTGCTCGGGCGAGAGGGGAATGTTGCAGGCCATGGCGAAGTCGTTGGCGGTGCCGAGCGGCAAAATGCCCAGCGCCGGCCGACCTTGCGCCGGCAGTTGCGCCAGCGCGGCGGCCACTTCGTTGATGGTGCCGTCACCGCCGCCGGCGACGACGGTGCCGACGCCGAGCCGAGCGGCTTCCGCGACGTAGCGCGCGGCGTCGCCGTGTTCCCAGGTGACGCGCACGTGCAGCGTTATCTGCTCTTCGCGCAGCCGGTTGACGGCCTGGCGCAGCTCTTCGTTGCCGGCGCCCTTGCCGTTGATGATAAGCAGTGCTGGTGCATGTGAGTGTTGAGGCATTGCCGAGCTCCTCCGGCGGAAAACCAATAATGCCTCAAGATAAACCAGCCCAGGCCGCCAAGCCATCAGAATATTCAGCTAATTCCGGTTATTTCCCATTGCGCCGTGAATATGAAGACGATGCGAATTTATCTGAATTTAACCTGACAATAAGCGCAATTTTAATGGCGGCAGGATTAATCGCTATAGCGTTATTTATATATCGATGTGGCGTTATTATTTTTATTAAAATGGATAACGGGAAAACGTAATGAGAAATAGGCGCGCCGGCGGCAATGGCGGGCCCATAAAGAAAAAGCCAGCCCAAGGGAGATTGGGCCGGCTAAGGAGGTGGTTCCTAGTATTGCTATGCAAATATTTTCGTTGTTCGTTTTAAGCAGCGTGATAGTAACCAAGCTGCGGGCACATTGATGTGATCCAATTCTAATATTTGCTAAAAATCGCCGCCGAATGACGGCGATTCATTGTTAGGCTCCGGCGCTATTTTCTTCCGCCAAATTGCGGATCAGCAAAGCATAATTGAGATCGATATCCTGCGGGATCGGCAAATAAACGATATGGCCGTTGCCCGGCGCGACCTCAATCGGCTCGCCTTTCTTATTTTGCATGCTTTCGAGGGTGAACAGCACGTTGCCGCCTGGCGTCATCATCTCGACGCTGTCGCCGAGTGAGAATTTATTCTTCACGTCGACTTCCGCCCAGCCTTCGCGGCGCACGCCGGTGAACTCGCCGACGAACTGCTGGCGCTCGGAGAGCGAAGAGCCGTAGTCGTAGTTCTGCTGCGCTTCGTGCACGTGGCGGCGCAGGAAGCCTTCGGTATAGCCGCGGTGCGCCAGGCCTTCCAGCGTGGTGAGCAGGGTCGGATCGAACGGTTTGCCGGCAACGGCGTCGTCGATGGCGCGGCGGTAGACCTGGGCGGTGCGCGCGCAGTAGTAAAAGGACTTGGTGCGCCCTTCGATCTTCAACGAATGCACGCCGAGCTGCGTCAGACGCTCTACGTGCTGGATGGCGCGCAGATCCTTGGAGTTCATGATGTAGGTGCCGTGTTCGTCCTCGAAGGTGCTCATATATTCGCCTGGTTTTTGCGCCTCAGACAGCATGAATACCTTGTCGGTCGGCGCGCCGATGCCCAGCGTCGGCTCGACGGTCTGCACCGGGATCGGCTCGTGCAGGTGCACGATATTGCCGGTGTCGTCCTCTTTGCCTTCTTCCGCCTTGTACTGCCAACGGCAGGCGTTGGTGCAGGTGCCCTGGTTGGGATCGCGCTTGTTGATGTAGCCGGACAGCAGGCAGCGGCCGGAGTAGGCCATGCACAGCGCGCCGTGGACGAAGATCTCCAGCTCCATGTCCGGCACTTCGGCGCGGATCTCGGCGATCTCTTCCAGCGACAGCTCGCGCGACAGGATCACGCGGGTCAGGCCCATTTGTTTCCAGAACTTCACCGTCGCCCAGTTAACGGCGTTGGCCTGCACCGACAGGTGGATGTCCATCTGCGGGAAGGCTTCGCGCACCATCATGATCAGGCCAGGATCGGACATGATCAGCGCATCCGGGCCCATATCGACAACCGGTTTCAGATCGCGCAGGAAGGTTTTCAGCTTGGCGTTGTGCGGGGCGATGTTGACCACCACGTAGAATTTTTTACCCAGCGCGTGCGCTTCGTTGATGCCCTGCGCCAGATTCTCGTGGTTGAACTCGTTGTTGCGCACCCGCAGGCTGTAGCGCGGCTGGCCGGCGTAAACCGCATCGGCGCCGTAGGCGAAGGCGTAACGCATGTTTTTCAGCGTTCCGGCCGGGGAGAGAAGTTCCGGTGTAAACATAGTGTGTCTCGGTCTGATTTCAGGTCAGCACCACGCCACCTGATGGCGCAGTAAAAGCGGGGGATTGTAGCCGCGGCGCGGCAAAAAATCAGCAGTTAACCGGATTTATTCAAGGGAGATTGATCCCGGTCAAACGGAAAACGCGCGATGGCGGCCACCGCGCGGGCGAAACGGGGGATCAGGCGCTCAAATCGCGAATGTCGGTGGTCGGGCCGTTTTTAATCACCGACTGGATACCGTTTTTGGCTGCGCTTTCGGAGCTGTACATTTCGCTGACGCCGATCACCTGATGGTTCTTGGCCTTCAGCACAAAGTAGGGCTGGTTGCTGGTGCTGTGCTTCAGCTCAAACTGCGCTTCATGCGGCGAATTGGTCTGCACCGAGGCGATGCCGTTCTCCGCCGACGCTTTGCTGGCGTACATCTCGCTGGCCAGAATGATCTCGCCGTTACTGGCTTTCAGGTTGAAGTGGTACTGTCCGTTCTTTGCTTTTTTCAGCTCGTAATGACCGATTGCCATGGTTCTTCTCCTGTAGGTTCCGATTCGTGATGTAAGTGTAGCCAATCGCTTGAAAATCGGTGGCTAAACCTCACAGCAGCTTAGTCGAAAAAATGCGCAATTTTTTTGCGCCGGCGCGGAGTTTTCGCCCGAGAAGCCCGGCGCCGCACGGGAAGCTAAGAGAGGGGCGGTGATTGCGCAGTGCAGTATTTGGGACGTCTAAGCCGTGTAACACTCGCGATTTCATCTTGGCGGGTTCACCTCGCAGAGATAAAATAGGGTAAATTTTGCACAGGAGCGCCAAGGATGGAAAAAATCGAACGGTCAGTAGGAAATGATAAAAGCGAGGGCAGCGATAAAGATTGGGAGCCTCTGTTGAGAATGATCGCTAACACAGCCCTACCACACGACTTCCTGCTGTCGGATGAGCGACAACAGGGTGTGGCTGACCGCGCGCCTTGGTGGAACGCGGTCGATTCTCTCCCCTAAACCCCATTCACCAGCCGGCAGGGCTCGGCTTCCCAGCGGTAACCGACGCCGTATACCGAGCGGATAAAGGATTTTTGCCCGTCGATCAGCTCCAGCTTGCGGCGCAGGTTTTTGATGTGGCTGTCGATGGTGCGGTCGGTGACCACCCGATAGTCGTCATACAGGTTGTTCAGCAGCTGCTCGCGCGAAAATACGTTGCCCGGCTGGCTGGCCAACGTTTTCAGCAGGCGGAACTCCGCCGGCGTCAGATCCAGCAACTGCCCCTGATAGCTGGCCTGGAAACGCGGTTCATCGATGTGCAGCAGGTCATCTTCCCGCGCATTCTCCTGCGGCCGATAGCTGCGGCGCAGAATGGTTTTCACCCGCGCCACCACTTCGCGCGGGCTGTAGGGTTTGCAGATGTAATCGTCGGCGCCGATCTCCAGCCCCAGCAGGCGGTCAATCTCTTCGATTTTCGCCGTCACCATCACGATCGGCACGTCGCTGAAGCGGCGCAGCTCGCGGCACACCGTCAGCCCATCGGCGCCCGGCAGCATCAGATCGAGCAAGATCAGCGCCGGCGGATGCTGGTGCACGGTCGGCACCACTTCGTTGCCGTTGGTCAGCCAACGGGTGGCGTAGCCCGCCGCCTGCAGATAATCCACCAGCAGCTGGCCCAGCTTGGGCTCATCTTCAACAATCATGATCTGCACGGGTTGATTCTGAATGTCCATCAGGGCGCCTTATTTTTTATCGGGGTAGCAAATTCTACTGTAATGCGCACGCCGCCTAAAGGCGAATGCTCGGCGCGGATTTTTCCGTCGTGCGCTTCCACGATGTTGTGGCAGATCGCCAGCCCCAAACCGGAACCGCCGCTGGCGCGGTTGCGCGAGCCTTCCGCCCGGTAGAAACGTTCGAAAATGCGCGTCAGTTGCTGATCGCTGATGCCTGGCGCGCTGTCCTGCCAGCAGAGGGATAGCCGCCCCGGCTGCAGCTCGGCACTGATTTCCAGCCGGCCGCCGGCATCGGTGTAGCGCAGGCTGTTTTCCAACAGGTTATTGAACAGTTGATTCAGGCGATCGGGATCGCCGAACAGCGGCGCCTGGGGCGGCAGATGGGTGACGATCTCCAGCCCTTTGGCGCGAAAGCGCTCGCGGAAGGCGGCGACGGCGATCTGCAGCAGATGCACGCAGTCCACCGACGATTTGCGATAGGCCAGCGCGCCGAGATCGGAGAGCGAAAGCTGGTGCAGGTCGTCGACCAGTTTGGTCAGGGTGGACACCTCGGCCTGCAGCGAGCTGAGCGACGCGGGCGTCGGCTGGCGCACGCCGTCCTGCAGCGCCTCCAGCTCGCCGCGCAGCACCGCCAACGGCGTGCGCAGTTCGTGCGACACGTCGGCCATAAAGGCGCGGCGCATCTGTTCATTTTTCTCCAGCGAGGTGGCCAACTGGTTGAAGTCGTGCGCCAGCCTGCCCAGCTCATCCTGGCTGCTGACCGCCACGCGGGCGGTGAAGTCGCCCGCCGCCAATCGATGGGTGCCCGCCACCAGGCGTTTAACCGGGGCCAGCATGCCGCGCGACAGTAGCCAGGTCACCGCCGCCGCCAGCAGGGTGGAGAGCGCGACGATGATCCAGCTGGTGCGGCGCTGCTGGCGATCGAAGTTGATGTCGGTATTGCGCGTCAGGCGTTCGACCGGGGTAGTGAGCACCCAACCGACGATCTCGTTGTTGTAGCGGATCGGGTGGCGCGGCCCCTCTTTCGGCAACGGGCCGGAATGCCCGACCAGCCGATTGAACTGGCTGTCCACCACCCAAAACTGGGTGCGCCAGCCTTTGGGCGGCAGGTTGTGGCTGCTGTCGCTGTTCTGCTCGAACGAACGCATGATTTGGTAGACCACCTGATCGTTGTTGCGCAGGAATATCCAGTTGCCATGATGGCTGTACTGCTCCTCCAGCGCTTCGCTCAGCATGTTGATGCGCTGCTCGTTACTGCTCTTGATGTAGTCGATAAAACCGCGCTCAAAGCTGACGCGCACCCCCCAGTGCATGGTGATCAACACCAGCATGCAGGTGGCGAAAATGGCCAGGAACAGCTTCCCGGTAATGCCTATCTTCATTGCAACCTCGTTGAGCCGGTGCCCGGCTCTTTGGCCAGCGTGCGGTTAGGCGCGCTATCCGCCGGCACGCGCGCGAAGGCCAGCGCGGGCAGGGCGATAATCAACGCCATACAGCAGTAGCTGTAAATAAATGCGCTGTGGATGGCCGGGCTGTCGGCCACCGCCTGGTGATGGGCGAAGCTGCCGATCAAGATGCCGGCGACGCTGACGCCGAGGCTCATCGACAGCTGCATGACCATCGACAACAGGCTGTTGCCGCTGCTGGCCAGGCGGTCCGGCAGGTCTTTCAGCGTCAGGGTATTCATCGCCGAGAAGCGCAATGCGTTGACCATCCCCTGGAAGAACAGTATCACCGGCAGCAGCCACAGCCAGCCGAGCATCGCCGCCAGCAGGAAACTCAGGCTGACCAGCGCCAGCAGCAGCGTGGCGGCCACCAGCACGTTGCGGTAGCCGAAGCGGTTGACCACCTGCACCACGATGCGCTTCATGCCCATGCTGCCGATGATCATCGGGATCATCATCAGCCCGGCGTGGAACGGCGTGAAGCCCATGCCCACCTGCAGAAACAGCGGTGTCATGAACGGCAGCATGCCGCTGCCGATGCGCCCCAGCAGACTGGCCAGCAGCCCGATCTTGTAGGTCGGGGTGCGCAGCAGCCGCAGCGAGAACAGGGCGCGGCTATTGCCGTAGGCATGCCAAACATACCCCAACAACGCCGCCGCGCCCAGCGCCACCAGGCCGGCGATGGCGCCGCCGGTCAGGCCCATGCCTTTGTGGCCGTCGAGCGCCAGCGTCAGCGACGCCATGCCGATCGCCAGCAGGAAAAAGCCGCTGAGATCGAAGCGGCGGGTCTGCATTTGGTAGTTGGGCATCAGCAGCAGCGTGGCGATGGCGCCCACGATGCCCACCGGAATATTGATCAGGAAAATCCAGTGCCAGCTGGCGTATTGCACCAGAAGTCCGCCCAGCGCCGGCCCCATCAGCGGGCCGATCTGGCCTGGCAGCGTCACGAAGGTCATCGCCGCCATGTACTGCTCGCGCGGCACGATCTTCATCACCGTCAGGCGGCCGACCGGCACCATCATCGCGCCGCCGATGCCCTGAAGCACGCGCGAGGCGATCAGCTCGTTCAGGGTTGCCGAGCGGGCGCAGAGGAGGGAGCCGAGGGTAAACAGCACAATGGCGCTGAAAAACACCCGCTGTACGCCGACCTTGTCCGCCAGCCAGCCGCTGGCCGGCAGCGTCACCGCCACCGTCAGCACATAGGCGACGATCACCGACTGCATGCGCAGCGGGTTCTCCCCCAGGCTGGCGGCCATCGAGGGCAGGGCGGTATTGACGATAGTGGTATCCAGCGTCTGCATAAAGAAGCCGAACGCCACTATCCAGAGTTGCCAACGTACCGTGGCGGCGTGTTTCATCAGCATCGGTCGGCCATTAGTGCGGCAGCGGGGCCAGCTGCTTGTTGCGGCGGAACTTCGCCTGCAGCCGGTCGAAGTAAAGATAGACCACCGGCGTGGTGTACAGCGTCAGCAGCTGGCTCATCACCAGACCGCCGGCGATGGTGATGCCGAGCGGCTGGCGCAGCTCCGCACCGTCGCCGCTGGTCAACACCAGCGGCAGCGCGCCGAACAGCGCCGCCAGCGTGGTCATCAGGATCGGCCGGAAGCGCAGCAGGCTGGCCTGGAAAATCGCCTCGCGGGCGCTGATGCCGCCGTTGCGCTGCGCCTCGAGCGCGAAGTCGACCATCATGATGGCGTTTTTCTTCACGATGCCGATCAACAGCATGATGCCGATCAGCGCGATCAGGCTGAACGGCGCGCCGAACAGCTCGAGCGCCAACAGCGCCCCCACGCCCGCGGAAGGCAGGGTGGAGAGGATGGTCAGCGGATGGATATAGCTCTCGTACAGCACGCCGAGCACGATATACACCGTGGCGATCGCCGCCAGGATCAGGAGCAGCTGCGACTTCAGGGTGTCCTGGAACACCTGGGCGGTGCCGGCGAAGGCGCCGCGCACCGTGGACGGCACGCCGAGCTGAGTCATGGTGCGCTCGACAGCGGCGGTGGCGTCCGACAGGCTGCCGCCGTCCGGCAGGTTAAAGGAGATGGTTGAGGCGGCGGACAGCCCCTGATGGTTGACCGACAGCGGCGCGTTGGCCGGTCGCCAACTGGCGAAGTAGGAGAGCGGTATCGCCTTGCCTTCGTTGTTGATGATGAACATTTTGTCCAGCGAGCTGACGTCCTGAGTGTAAGGCGGCGCCACTTCCATCACCACTTTGTATTGGTTGAGCGGTTGATAGATGGTCGAAATCTGTCGCTGGCCGAAGGCGTTGTTCAACAGGTTGTTGGCGTCGGACACCGAAATGCCGAGGCGCGCCATGGTCTCGCGATCGTAGACCAGATCCATCTCCGAGCCTTTATCCTGCTGATCCGAGTTGACGTCCGCCAGCTCGGGCAATGCCGCCAGCGCGGCGCGGATCTTCGGTTCCCAGTCGCGCAGCGCGGCGAGGTCATCCGCCAGCAGCGTATATTGGTAGCTGGCGTTGGCCTGGCGGCCGCCGACGCGGATATCCTGCACCGCCATCAAGAACAGGCTGGCGCCCGGTTCTTTGGCCAGGCGAGCGCGCAGGCGGGCGATCACTTTCTGCGCGTCGTCGCTGCGCACCGACAGCGGTTTCAGTGAGATGAACATCGAGCCGCTGTTGGTGCGCGAGCCGCCGGTAAAGCCGGTGACGTTTTCCACGTCCGGATCTTCGCGCACGATTTTCATGAAATCTTCCAGTTTGCCGCGCATCGCCTGGAACGAGATGCTCTGATCGGCCTGGATAAAGCCCATCAGGCGGCCGGTATCCTGTTCGGGGAAGAAGGTTTTCGGGATGCTGATATACAGCCAGACGTTGAGCGCAATGGTGGCGAGGAACACCGCCAGCACCCAGCGCGAGTGGCCAAGCACCCAGTTCAGCGAGCGTCCGTAACCCTGCTGCAGCGCCAGCAGCATTTTGCCGAAGCCGCGCGCGCGCCGCTGCGAACGCGCCGGCTGGTGGCGCAGCAGATAGGCGCACATCATCGGCGTGAGCGTCAGCGAGACGATCAGCGACAGCCCGATCGACACCGACAGGGTGACGGCGAATTCGCGGAACAGCCGGCCGGGCAGGCCCGCCATCAGAAGCAGCGGGATAAACACCGCCACCAGCGAAACGCTCATCGACAGCACGGTGAAACCGACTTCCCGCGCGCCCAGCAGCGCGGCGTTGATCGGTTTCATGCCGGCCTCGACGTGGCGGGAAATGTTTTCCAGCACCACGATGGCGTCGTCCACCACAAAGCCGGTGGCGATGGTCAGCGCCATCAGCGACAGGTTGTTGAGGCTGAAGCCGCACAGGTACATGGCGGCGAACGAGCCGATCAGCGACACCGGCACGGCGACCGCCGGGATCAGTGTGGCGCGGCCGGAGCGCAGGAAGATGAACACCACCAGGATCACCAGCCCGATAGCGATCGCCAGCGACTGTTCGACCTCGGCCAGCGACGCGCGAATGGTCGGCGAGCGATCCTGCGCGACGTTGAGCGAGATTGCGGCCGGAATGTTTTCCTGCAGCGCGGGCAGCTCGGCGCGAATGCGATCGACGGTTTCGATGATGTTGGCGTCCGGCGCGCGGCTGATGGCCAGAACGATCGCCGGCTTGGCGTCGGTCATCCCGGCGTTGCGCACGTCCTGCACCGAATCTTTGACCTCGGCCACGTCGCCGAGCCGCACCGCCGAACCGTTGTTGTAATGAACGATCAGCGGGCGGTAGGCGTCGGCGGTTTTCAGCGCGTCGTTGGCCTGGATTTGCCAACGTTGCTGCGGGTTTTCGACGGCGCCCTGCGGGCGGCGCACGTTGGCGTTGCTGATGGCCTGCCGCACGGCATCCAGCGAAACACCCTGATTGAACAGCGCCGAAGGGTTCAACTCTACCCGCACCGCCGGCAGCGAGCTGCCGCCCACGGAAACGTCGCCGACGCCTTCGGTCTGGCTGATCTTCTGCGCCAGCTGGGTGGACGCAAAGTCGTAAAGCTGCCCCTGGCTGTAGGTGTCCGACGTCAGCGTCAGGATCATGATCGGCGCGTCGGAAGGGTTGACCTTGCGATAGCTGGGGCGGCTCGGCATGCCGGTCGGCAACAGGCTTTGCGCGGCGTTAATCGCCGCCTGCACGTCGCGCGCGGCGCCGTTGATGTCGCGGCTGAGATCGAACTGCAAAATCACCCGGGTGCTGCCGAGCGAGCTCATCGAGGTCATTTCATTGACCCCGGCGATGCGGCCCAGCGCGCGTTCCAGCGGCGTCGCCACCGAGGAGGCCATGGTTTCCGGCGAGGCGCCCGGCAGCGACGCGCTGATCGAAATCACCGGAAAATCCACCTGCGGCAGCGGCGACACCGGCAGCAGGCGAAAACCGATCGCGCCGCTGATGGCGATGGCCAGCGTCAGCAGGGTGGTGGCCACCGGCCGGTGAATGAACAGGGCGAAGAATTTCACGGCAGCTCCTGCGTATCCGGCTGGCGATGCGTGTTGCGCGCCAGTTTGTCAAACAGCAGGTAGATCACCGGCGTGGTGAACAGCGTCAGGATCTGGCTCATGATCAGGCCGCCGACCATACAGACGCCGAGCGGATGCCGCAGCTCCGCGCCGACGCCGGTGCTGAGCATCAGCGGCAGCGCGCCGAGCAAGGCCGCCAGCGTGGTCATCAGGATCGGCCGGAAACGCAGCAGGCAGGCCTGATAAATGGCGTCGCGCGGCGATAAGCCCTGTTCGCGTTCCGCCGCCAGCGCGAAGTCGATCATCATGATGGCGTTCTTCTTCACGATGCCGATCAGCAGGATAATGCCGATGATGGCGATCACGTCCAGTTCGCTGCCGGCCAGCATCAGCGCCAGCAGCGCGCCGACCCCGGCGGTCGGCAGGGTGGAGAGGATGGTCACCGGATGAATGAAGCTTTCATACAGCACGCCCAGCACGATATACATCGCCACCACCGCCGCCAAAATCAGCCACAGCGTGCTGCCGAGCGCCGCTTGGAAGGCCAGCGTCGCGCCCTGGAATTGTGTGGTGATGTCTTTCGGCATGGCGAGATTTTTTTCCGCCTGGGTGACCGCGTCTACCGCTTCGCCGAGCGAGTAGCCGGCGGCGACGTTGAACGAGACGGTGGCCGACGGGAATTGGTCGAGGTGGTTGACCGACAGCGGGCCGAACCGTTCTTCGATTTTGGCGATGGCGCTCAGCGGCACCACGGCGCCGTCCTTGCCGCTCAGACGGATCTCATTGAGCGCCGCCAGCCCCGGCGTCGCGCTGACGTCGTGCTCCAGCACCACCCGGTATTGATTGGCCTGGGTGTAGATGGTGGAGATCAGACGTTGGCCGAAGGCGTTGTACAGCGCATTGTCCACGTCACTCATGGTGACGCCGAGGCGCGAGGCCGAATCGCGATCGACGTTGACGTAGGCGACCAGCCCCTGATCCTGCCAATCGCTGGTGACGTCCGCCAGCTGCGGGGTGCGCTTCAGCTCATCCATCAGCTGCGGCACCCACAGGCTGAGATCGTCCAGCGACATCGCCTGCAGGGTGAACTGGTACTGGGTGCGGCTGACCTGGGTATCGATGGTCAGATCCTGCACCGGCTGCAGGTACAGCTTCACGCCGGGGAACTGCGCCGTTTGCTGCTGCAACCGGCTGATGATCGCCGGAATGCGGTCGCTGCGTTCGCTCAGCGGCTTCAGGTTGATCTGCAGCCGGCCGCTGTTGAGCGTGGCGTTGCTGCCGTCGACGCCGACGAACGAGGTCAGGCTCTCCACCGCCGGATCTTTGAGGATCTGCGCCGCGACCTGCTGCTGGCGCTCGGCCATATTGCTGAACGAAACGCTCTGCGGCGCCTCCAGCGTGCCCTGAATGATGCCGTTGTCCTGCACCGGGAAGAAGCCTTTCGGGATCAGCAGGTACAGCAACACCGTCAGCGCCAGGGTGCCCACGGCCACGCCGAGCGTCAGCCAGGGGTGGTTAAGCACCGTTTTCAGCCACTGGCCGTATCGCGCGATCACGCGCTCGAAAAAGCGCTCAGAGGCGGCGGAGAAGCGGTTCTGCTTGCGCAGCGATTCGTGGCTGAGCATGCGGGCGCACATCATCGGCGTCAGCGTCAGCGATACCACGGCGGAGATCAAAATCGCCACCGCCAGCGTCACGGCGAACTCGCGGAACAGGCGGCCGACGATGTCGCCCATGAACAGCAGCGGGATCAGCACCGCCACCAGCGAGAAGGTCAGCGAGATGATGGTGAAGCCGATCTCGCCAGCCCCTTTCAGCGCGGCGTCGAGCGGTTTTTCCCCTTTCTCGATGTAGCGCGAGATGTTCTCGATCACCACGATGGCGTCATCCACCACGAAACCGGTGGCGATGGTTAATGCCATCAGCGTCAGGTTATTGATGGAGAAGCCGAGGAAATACATGGCGGCGAAGGTGCCGACCAGCGACAGCGGCACCGCCACGCTGGGGATAATGGTCGCCGGCACGTTGCGCAGGAACACGTAGATCACCATTACCACCAGCGCGATCGCCAGCAGCAGCTCGAACTGCACGTCGCTGACCGAGGCGCGGATGGTGGTGGTGCGATCGGTCAACACCTTGACGTCGACCGACTTGGGCAGGCTTTTAATCAGCGTCGGCAGCATTTCGCGGATGCTGTCGGCGGTGGTGATGACGTTGACGCCGGGCTGGCGCTGAATGTTCAGCACGATCGCCTGTTGCTGGTTGGCCCAGGCCGCCTGTCGGGTATTTTCCGCCCCTTGTTCGATGGTGGCGATATCCTGCAGGCGGATCGCCGCGCCGTTCTGATAGGCGACGATCAGCTGGCGATAGTCGTCGGCGGATTTCATTTGGTCGTTGGCGGACAGGGTGACCGAGCGGGTCGGGCCGTCCAGGCTGCCTTTCGCCGAGTTGACGTTGGCGTTGCTGATGGCGGTGCGGATGGTTTCGCTGTTCAGACCATAGGCGGCGACCGCCGCGGCGTTCAGTTTTACACGCACCGCCGGGCGTTGGCCGCCGGCCAGGGTCACCAGGCCGACGCCGGTCACCTGAGAGATTTTCTGCGCCACGCGCGTCTCCACCATGTCTTCCACCTGCGTCATCGGCATGGCGGTGGAGGTGACGGCCAGCGTCAGGATCGGCGGATCGGCCGGGTTAACCTTGCTGTAAATCGGCGGGTAGGGCAGATCGTTCGGCAGCAGGTTGGTGGCGGCGTTGATCGCCGCCTGCACTTCCTGCTCCGCGACGTCGAGCGGCAGCGCCAGCTGGAATTGCAGCGTCACCACCGAGGCGCCGCCGGAGCTTTGCGACGCCATTTGCTTCAGGCCGGACATCTGGCCGAACTGGCGTTCCAGCGGCGCGGTAATGGCGGAGGTGACCACGTCCGGGCTGGCGCCGGGATACAGCGTCACCACCTGGATGGTCGGGTAGTCCACTTCCGGCAACGCGGAAACCGGCAGCGCGCGATAGCCGATGATCCCCGCCAGCAGTATCGCCACCATCAGCAGGGTGGTGGCGACCGGGCGCAGGATAAACAGGCGGGAAGGGCCGCCGCCGCGGGTCGGTGGCATCACCTGCATCAGGACTTCCTCTGAACGTCAGGTTCGCGCTTGGCTTTTGACGCCGCAGGCGCGTCGTTCGGCGCCAGCACTTCCACCTGCATGCCTTCGGTCAGGCGATCGATGCCGTCGGTCACCACCCGATCGCCGGCGTTGAGGCCGGCGCTGATCACCACCTGCCGGCTATCCTGCACGCCGGCGGTGACCCGGTGTTTGCTGACCTTGTTGTCTTCGCTGAGCGTCCAGACGAAGTTGCCTTCGTTGCCCATCTGCAGCGCGGCGGTCGGGATCACCACCGCATCGTGCAGGGTATCCACCTGCAGCCGCGCGTTGACGAACTGGTTGGGGAACAGCGCGTCGTCTTCGTTGGCGAAGCGCGCTTTCAGCTTGATGGTGCCGGTGGCGGTATCAATTTGGTTGTCCAGGCTCAGCAGCGAACCGGTCGTCAGCTTGTTCTGGTTGGTGCGATCCCAGGCTTCGACGCTCACCGGCCCGGCTTTTTGCGCCTTGAGCAGATCGGCGATGTTGCCTTCGGGCAGCGTGAACACCACGTCGATCGGGTGCGTCTGCGTGATCACCACCAAACCGGTGGTGCTGCCGCTGGTGACGTAGTTGCCGACGTCGACCAGTTTCAACCCGACGCGGCCGTCGATTGGCGCAGTGATGCGGCTGTAGGTGATCTGCAGTTTGGCGCTGTCGACCGCGCCCTGATCGGCTTTGATGGCGCCTTCGGTTTGCTGCACCAGCGAGGCCTGCGTATCCAGCTCTTGACGGGAAACCAGATTGGTTTTCACCAATTGCTGGTAGCGCGCCAGATCGCGCCGGGCGTTGGCCAGCGTGGCCTGATCTTTCGCCAACTGCCCCTGCGCCTGGGTCAGTTGCACCTGGAACGGCCGGGGATCGATTTCTGCCAGCAGATCGCCGGCTTTGACCTGCTGGCCTTCGGTAAAGTGGATCGCCATCAGTTGGCCGTCGACCCGGCTGGTGACGGTGACGGTATTGGCGGCGGTGGCGGTGCCCAAGCCGGAAAGATAGCGCGGCACCGTCTGTTGCGTGGCCGTCGCGGCCTGCACCGGCGACATCGGCGCGCCGCGCCGCCCGCCCGCCGCGCGACCGGCCCCCGCTTTGCCGCCGGCCTGCTGCGCGCCCGGGGCCGTGCCGGCCGGCGGTTGAGCGGCGTTAAAATAACGCCAGGCGAAGACGGCGGCGATGACCAGGATGGCCGCAACCAGCAGGCGCGGCATCAGGGAACGGCGTTGGGGTTTTGCATTCATGGCGGCGAAAATTCTCTCCAAAAGGCAGGGGGGCGGGCACTCATTGCCACAAAAATGACACTCCTTACAGGATACTAGTTTAGCCAGCGGGGACGGCATAAAAATGAAGGAAATATGGAGGAACCGTCAGCATTGTCCTAATAAGTGGGTGATTTGAGCGTGCTATGTTTATAAGTGATTGGTTTCAGCTTATAGCCAATCCGTTTTAGCGTTCTATCCTGGTTGGCGCTAATAATTAACCCGCGAATCTTTTCCCACAGGAGCAGGTGATGAGCAACAGAGAATTGGGCCGCTCAGGCATTCAGGTGCCGGCGTTGACCTTTGGCGGCAATGTGTTCGGTTGGACGGCGGATCAAGCGACCTCGTTCAGCCTGCTGGATGCGCTGGTGGACAATCAGCTCAACTTTATCGATACCGCCGACGTTTATTCCAGCTGGGCGCCGGGCAACCGGGGCGGCGAATCGGAAACCGTCATCGGCGAATGGCTGAAGAAGAGCGGCAAGCGCGACAAGGTGATCATCGCCACCAAGGTGGGCAAACCGATGGGCGAAGGCAAACAGGGTCTGTCGCCGCGCTATATTCAGCAGGCGGTGGAAGATTCGCTGCGGCGCCTGCAAACCGATTATATCGATCTTTATCAGTCGCATGACGATGACCGCGATACGCCGTTGGAAGAGACGCTGGCGGCGTTCGATGCGTTGATTAAGGCCGGCAAGGTGCGGGCGATCGGCGCCTCCAACTATCAGGCGGATCGCCTGGAAGAAGCGCTGCGGGTGAGCGAGAGCAACGGATTGGCGCGCTACGAAACCCTGCAGCCGGAATACAATCTGTATGCGCGCGAAGGGTATGAAGCCGAGCTGGAGGGGGTGGCGCAGCGCCATGGCCTCGGGGTGATCAACTTCTTCGCGCTGGCCAGCGGCTTTCTGACCGGCAAATACCGCAGCAAAGCAGATGAGGGCAAAAGTCAGCGCGGCGATCGCATCGTCGAACGCTACCTGAACCCGCGCGGTTTCCGCATCCTGGCGGCGCTGGATCAGGTGGCGGGCAAACACGGCGTCTCTGCGGCGCAGGTCTCGCTGGCCTGGCTGATCGCGCGCCCGAGCATCACCGCGCCGATCGTCAGCGCCACCTCGTTGTCGCAGCTGGATGAGTTGGTCAGCGCCACGCGTCTGACGCTGGATGCGGACGACATTCAGACGCTGAACCACGCCAGCGCCGAGTAAGAGCCGCCGGCGATTTTGCTCTATGCTGAAGGGGTCAATATGACTCATTCAGGAAACTGCAATGTCTGGCGATATCATCAACGACCTCGCGGCGCTGGAACAGCTGTACGGCAAGCCTGCCGCGCCCTCGGTTTTTAAAGAAGTCAGCTACATCCACCCGGCGTACCGTCCGTTTATCGAGGCGGCGCCGTTCGCCGCCCTCTCGACGGTGGGGCCGGACGGCATGGACGTCTCGCCGCGCGGCGATCCGGCCGGTTTCATTCATATCGAAGACGAGAAAACCCTGCTGTTGCCGGATCGGCGCGGCAATAACCGCATCGATAGCCTGCGCAATATCCTGCACGACAACCGGGTGGCGCTGCTGCTGCTGATCCCCGGCATCGGCGAAACGCTGCGGATTAACGGGCGGGCGGAGATCGTGGTGGCGCCGGCGGTGTTGCAGCGCTTCGCCCACCGCAACCAGCTGCCGCGTTCGGTGCTGCGCATTCGGGTGGAGGCGGTGTTCTTCCAGTGCAGCCGGGCGATCTTGCGTTCGGGGTTATGGGAAGAGGCCAGCCGCCTGCAGCGTTCGGCGCTGCCCAGCCCCGGCCATATTTTGGCCGCGGTGAGCCAAACGCGCTTCGACGGTGAGGAGTACGACAGCGCGCTGCCGCAGCGACTGAAGGATACGCTGTATTAATCGCCGTGGCGTTCGCGCCACGTTTGTCGATTCAGCCGGTACAAGACGTGCTTTTGCAGCGGATGGCCCGCCGGCAGACGCGGGTGCAGGAAGGTTTCGCCGTCGAAGCGCATACCGATGCGCGTCATCACCCGGCGCGACGGCTGGTTATCTTCGGCGGTGAAGGACACCACTTCCGGCAAATGCAGCGTGTCGAAGGCGCACGCCAGCGCGGCGCGCGCCGCCTCAGCGGCGTAGCCGTTGCCCCAGTGGGCCGCCGCCAGCCGCCAGCCGATCTCCACGCAGGGGGAGCAAGGCAGATCGTCGCCCGGCCGCGCCAGCCCGACAAAACCGATAAAAGGCGCGCCGCTTTTCACTTCCACCGCCCACAGCCCCCAGCCGTGCTGTTGCAGGAAAGCGCGGATGCGTTCGGCCTGCGCGCGGCTTTCCTCGGCCGTCATCGTCGCCGGGAAATAGCGCATGACCTGCGGATCGGCGTTGAGCGCGGCGAAGGCCGGCAGGTCGTCGTCGCGCCAGGGGCGCAGCCGCAGCCTGGCGCTGTCGAGGGTAAGGATGGTCGACATGATGCATAGCCTCCAATGAACAAGGGCGCGGCGAGCCGCGCCCGCGGGCTGTCAACGGAACAGCGTTTGCGCCCAGCGCGCCAGCCCGGCGGTGACCGAGCCGAAGTCATTGCCGCCGACGATCGGAATGCCCGGCAGCTGTTGTTGCAGCGCGGCGCGCAGCAGCGGCGAACGCGCGCTGCCGCCGGTCAGGTAGATCACCTGCGGCGCGGTCTGGCTGCTGGCCAGCGCGGCGCTGACCTGCTCCTGAATGCGCATCAACGGCTGCGAGATGGCGTCGGCGAGCTGATCCTGGCTGATGTTCTCCGCCAGATCGGCCTGCACGAAATTGAGCGGCGCGCTGATGGCCGTTTGGCCGGACAGGGCGATCTTACTCTCTTCGGCCGCCCGCACCAATCGGTAGCTCAGGCGCTGCTGGTACACTTTCAGCAGGCGCTTGACCTTTTCCGGCTCTGCCGCGTCGAGGATCAGATCGCGCAGCACGCGGCCGTTGGCGGCGCTGTAGAAATCGTTTTGCGCCGGCACGTCGTTGGTCGCCACCGCGTTCCAGTAAGGTAGCGCCGGCAGGGCGATGCCTTTCGCGGTTTCGCCGCCCAGGCCGAACAGCGGCATCAGCTGCTTGAAGGCCAGCATGATGTCCAGATCGTTACCGCCGACCCGGCAGCCGCTGTGGCCCAGCAGGCTCTGCTGGCGATCGGCGCGGTTGCGCCACTGCGGCCCCATCAGCAGCACCGAGCAGTCGGTGGTGCCGCCGCCGATGTCCACCACCAGCACGGTTTGCTCTTCGCTAAGCGTCGCTTCGAAGTCCAGCCCCGCCGCCACCGGCTCGAACTGGAATTCAATGTCCTTGAAACCGGCGCGTTCGGCGGCGCGTTGCAGAATGCCCTGCGCCTGCCGGTTGGCTTCGTCGCCGCCGATGCCCTGGAAGTTGATCGGCCGGCCGATCACCGCCTGATCGATGCCGGTTTGCAGCACATTTTCCGCCTGGCGTTTGATGTGGAACATCATGGCGCACACCAGGTCTTCGAACAGCGCGATCTGCTGTGGTTTCAGGCCGTTGGCGCCGAGGAAGGACTTCGGCGAGCGCACGAAATACACCTCTTCCGGATCTTCCATATAGTGCGCCAGCGCCTGCAGGCCGAACAGCACGCTGTCGCCGTTGACCGGAATGTCTTCTTCGCGGTTGTAACTGATGGCGCGGCGCAGCAGCTGCTGGTTTTCTTCGCTGCCGGTCGGGATCTGCCAATGGCGGTGCAGGCATTCGCTCACCGCTTCGCGGGTCGGCGCGCACAGCATCGAAGGCAGATAGGGCGCGTTGTTTTCCAGCGTCAACAGCTCGGGGCCGTGGTCGCGCATCACTGCAACGGAACAGTTGGCTGTCCCGTAATCGAATCCAATAAACATCTCTTTTTTGTCCCCATGCCAATGAAGGGGGGCGACTTTACCCGAGACGGGGCCGGCGGGCAATGCGCCAATGCGCGAGTGTCGAAAAATTTAGCGGGCGCGGCGGCGTGCGCGAACTTTCTCAGTGCGGATAACGCTCAAGCCGCAGCAATGGCACAGTCGGCTATGAAAATGGCGTGCTTCGCCCATCAAGACGCACGCCATTTCTTTATACTCAACAGGTATTCCGAGCGGGGAATGCCTTTCCCTATGACTCTGTGATGAGGATTTCATGACGCGCAACTCGACCTTTCTCATGAATATCGGCTGGAGAACCCTGCTGAAAGATCTGGGGCTCCAGCCGACGGATGTTTTACGCCGGGCTGCATTGCCTGAAGATCTGTTGTCACGCACCGCTGAAGGGATCACTACGGAAGAATATTTCCGCTTCTGGCGCGCGATGGAGGAAGGAACGGGCGACCCGTTGTTTCCGTTGAAAATCGTTGAGCTGATGTCAACGGAATCGTTTGACCCTCCGATATTCGCCGCCCTGTGCAGCGCCAATCTGGCGCAAGCTGTCCAGCGGTTAGCGAAATACAAGCAACTTACGGCGCCGATGAGCCTGGAGCTCGCCATCGGCCCTGAAGGCGAAATGACGATTTTACCCCGCTGGCTGTTGGCGGAGGAGGCAGTACCGGCGTCTTTGCTGGTGGCTGAGCTGGCATTTTATGTTCGGCTGGCGCAGCTTGCCACGCGCGAACCGGTAAAAGCGCGCCGTATCACCTTGCCTGAACTGCCGCCTGCAGCCCTTTCACGCCCCTTGGCAGCCTTCTTCGGCTGCGCGGTAACGCCTGGGGCAGGGCCGGGCATTACTTTCTCCTCCGCAGATGCCTTGCGTCCCTTTTTGACAGTGAATGAGGGCATGTGGCGCGTTTTCGAACCCGAGCTGCGTCGTCGCCTCAGTGAACTGGACGCCACGGCAACCACCGGAGAGCGCGTTTGTGCGGTGCTGCTGGAGTTGATTCCCAGCAATACCGCCGGCATCGATGCGGTGGCGGCAAGATTGGGCATGAGCCGCCGGACGCTGCAGCGGCGTCTGGAAGATGAGGGCGAGAGTTTTCGTTCGCTGAGCAACGGCACCCGGGAAAAATTGGCGCGCCACTATCTTAAGCATTCGACCCTTACCAGCGGAGAGATTGCCTTTTTGCTCGGTTTTGAAGAGCCGAACTCTTTCTTCCGCGCCTTTCACGAATGGACAGGGCAAACGCCGGAAGCGGCTCGCCAGGCGATGCGGCTGAATTAGCCGAGAGGCGCTGTTCACATTGGCGCATTCTGCGAGTTGATTGGCGCGGTTCGACATGGTTGCGGCAGGGCCCGCCGCTTAAAGTGGACAACATACAGACTGCGCAGGCAGTCGCCAACGCAATCATCCTAATAAGGAGCAGTCAGTATGAAGTCCAAAGTGATCCTGGTGACCGGCGCCTCGTCCGGTATTGGCGAAGCCACCGCCGTCACGTTAAAGCAGCGCGGGCATACCGTTTATGCGGCCGCCCGCCGGGTTGAACGCATGCAGGCTCTGGCTGCCGCCGGCATTCGCGTTTTGCCGTTGGACGTCACCGACGATGCTTCCATGGCGCAGGCGGTAAAGACCATCATCGCCGAAACGGGGCGTATCGATGTGTTGGTCAATAACGCCGGTTACGGCTCCTATGGCGCTATTGAAGACGTTTCTGCGGATGAGGCTCGCGCTCAATTTGATGTGAATGTGTTCGGTGCGGTTCGGCTGACGCAGCTGATTTTGCCGCACATGCGAGCGCAGCGCTCCGGCACCGTCATCAATATTACGTCGATGGGCGGGAAAATACATACGCCGCTGGGCGGATGGTATCACGGCACCAAATTCGCCTTGGAGGCCATCAGCGACTGTTTGCGCATGGAGGTACAACCTTTCGGCATCGACGTCGTGGTGATCGAACCCGGCGGCATCCAGAGTGAATGGGCGGATATCGCCGCGGAAAAACTGATCGGCGTTTCCGGCCAGAGCGAGTACGCCGCTCAGGCTCACGCTGTCGCCCACGCCATGGTCAGCGACGCCAGCAAGAAACGGCAATCGCCGCCGAGCGTGATTGCCGATACGATCGCCAAAGCCGTCGTCGCCCATCGTCCGAAAACGCGCTATGCCGTGGGGTTTGGCGCGAAACCGCTGATTTTTCTGCGGCGCTTGTTGTCCGATCGCGCCTTCGATGGGCTGATGCGCCGGGCATTGGGGGTACCGCGCCAGGGGCAATAAGTCGTCGGGCAGCGGGGCTTTATGTCGGTGGCGGTGAAAATGGTGCGTCTGAACGCTGTTCAGACGCATAATCATTAAAGACAATCGCTAATCTGGACGGTGGGAAGGTGCGTAACTTAATGTCCGAATTCCGCACGTCAGCGCGCTAGCCGAGTCCCATAATGCAGAAAAAACCGAACCCGAGCGTTGCCATGAATACTCAACAGCAAGCGTTGTACGACGCGCTGCGCGCGCGTGACCGCAAATTCGACGGCCGTTTTTTCGTCGGCGTCTCTTCCACCGGCATCTATTGTCGCCCGGTGTGCAGCGCCCGCACGCCGAAGCTGGAAAACTGCACCTTTTATCCGAGCGCGGCGGCGGCTGAACTGGCGGGGTTTCGCCCCTGCCTCAAATGCCGACCGGAACTGGCGCCCGGCCTGGCGCTGATCGATCTGGGCAACCGCTATGCCCAGGTGGCGGTGCAGCTCATCGAGCAGGGGTATCTGTCCGAACACAGCTGCGAAGCGCTGGCGGCGCGGCTGGGCATTTCCGATCGCCATCTGCGACGCATCTTCGCCGAACAGTTTGGCGCCTCGCCGATCGATTACGCGCAGTCGCACCGGTTGCTACAGGCCAAGCGCCTGCTGGCGGACACCGACCTGCCGCTCAGCGAGGTGGCGTTCGCCGCCGGTTTCGGCAGCCTGCGGCGTTTCAACGAGCTGTTCAAGGCGCGTTACCGCCTGATCCCGTCGGCGCTGCGCAGCGGCGGCGCACGCGGTGAACGGGCCGCCGCCAGCGGGTTGGTGTTTCACCTGGGCTATCGGCCGCCCTATGACTGGGCGCGCATGCTGAATTTCTTGCAGGCGCGCGTCGTGCAGGGCGTGGAGCGGGTCGAGGGGCGCCGCTACCTGCGCTCGATCGCCGTCAGCCAGGGCGGCACGGAACACCGCGGCTGGCTCAGCGTGCAGCCGGAAGAGGCGCGCAATCGGGTTCGGGTCGAGATTGCGCCGACGCTCAGTCTGGTGACGACGGAGGTGTTGCGCCGGGTGCGCCTGCTGTTTGATCTGGACGCCGCGCCGGATCGCATCAATGAGGCGCTGGGCTCGCTGGCGGCCGATGCGCCGGGGCTGCGCCTGCCGGGCTGCGTGAACAGTTTCGAGCAGGCGGCGCGTGCGGTGCTGGGGCAGTTGGTCAGCGTGAAAATGGCGGCGACCTTCGCCGGGCGGATGGCCGAACGCTGGGGCGAAGCGCTGGCGACGCCGCATGAGGGCATCACCCACGTTTTCCCCACGGCAGAACGGGTGGCGCAGCTGCAGCCTGAAGAACTGCGCCCGCTCGGGGTGCAAGTGAAGCGTGCGGCGGCGCTGATCGAGATCGCCCGCGCGCTGGGGGAAGGGCGGCTGCAGCTCGACAACGTGCTGGATATCGAACAGGGCATCAAGGCGCTGACCGCGCTGCCGGGCATCGGCAACTGGACCGCCAGCTATATCGCGATGCGCGCCTGGTCGTGGCCGGACGTGTTCCTGGCCGGCGACTACCTGATCAAACAGCGTTTCCCCGGCATGACGCCGCGCCAGATTGAACGCTACGCCGAGCGCTGGCGCCCGTGGCGCTCTTACGCCACGCTGCATCTATGGCACAACGGCGGCTGGGCGCCGGAAGCGGAGAGTTGAACGCGGCTAGCGGGGAGACTCGATCAGCTGCAGCAGGCGGCTCATGCCTTCACGCATCAGGAACGCCAGCAGCTTTTCCCGTTCGGCCGGCGTGAGGTGATAGTAATACTCGATCCAGACCCGTACCGGATCCTGACGTTTGACGTCGTAATCCGGATGGTCGGTTTCGCGCAACGCCGACAGGCTGCGCGCGCCGAACGGCAGACTGTCGATATGGTATTCCAGCGCTTTGCCCTGTACGCCGCTGCGGCGGCGACTGACCCAGCCTTCGCGCCGGGCCATCAAATTGACCCCTTGCGGGGTTGAGGGCAACCCCGCCTTACCCATCAGTTCCCTGGCGGAAAACCATTTCTTTTCCATAGTCCCTTGTCTCTGAGCCATCACCTGTCGAGGAAAATCAACGGATACGTCGATGTTCGCATGGGGATTTCATCTTACTTAATCGTTTAAGCTTCAGGTGTTATTTATATCACTAATCTTGTCTTGGTTAATATCATGTAACGAACGAGATGCGAGGCGCCGCCCGGGAGACGGCGCCTGAGAGGGGGGAGAGGGTTAACGGATGCCGAAATAGCCGTCGCTGAGCAACACCGCCAGCGGCTGCTCCAGCGCCACCTGGTCGCCGTCCGCCAGATCGACGCCAATGTCGCGCAGCGCCTGCAGCGTCACCGGCTGGTGAGCCGGTCCGGCGAAGGTCTGCGCTTTAATGCGATGCGCCGCGCCGTTGAGCATCGAGACCATCAGCTCGTCCATCTGGTTGCAGTGCACGTTGGTGATAAAGCGCTCATCGATGCGAATGATGTCGATCCGCTGGTCGCTGAGCTCATCGAACGCATTGATGTTATGCCCGAAGCCGTTGACGATCAGCCGGCAGCCCTGCTGCTGCAGTTCGCGGAGAAATGCCCGACACTGCGCGACGTGCTCCAGTATCGCGGCCTCATCGACGCTGAACAGCAGCGCCTGCGGCGGCAGCGAGGAAGCGCGCACCGTTTCCGTCAGGTAGCGCTGGAAGTCGGTGCTCAGCAGGCTGTCGATGGCCAGCGGCAACGCGAGCGACAGCCCTTTGCGTTTGATGTCGTCGGCATATTTCACCAGCAGTTGCGCCGCCGTCCAGCGGTCGATGTCCGGCATCAGGCCGTACAGCTGCGCGGCGGCGATGAACGCCTCGTGCGACAGCGGGCGGTCGTCCGGCGCCATCACCTGCAGCTTCACCTGGTGAAACGCGGCCGACAGCGGCGTCGCCGGCGGCGCGACCGCGTGAGTCAGCAGCCGCAGTTGCCCCTCGCTGATGATCGTCTGCACTTCCTGCAGGCTCAGCACCTCGTGCTGCCGCTCCAGCAGCTGTTTCTGCCGCGTTTCGTACAGATAAACCTGGCCGCGCCCCTGGTGCTTGGCGGTGTAGCAGGCGATATCGGCCTGCGCCAGCAGTTCGCTGCTTTTGGCGTCGGCGCTGATGCGCGTGATGCCGGCGCTGGCGCCGACGCGGTAAATCTTCCCTTCCCAGTAGAACGGGTGCTGGCTGATTTGATTAACCACTTGCTGCACCAGCGATTTGGCCTGTTCCAGCCGGCAGTCGTACAGGATCAGACCGAACTCGTCGCCGCCCAGCCGGGCCAGGCAATCGCTATGGCGCAGCTGATGCCGCATCAACTGGGCGATGTCCCGCAGCAGGGCATCGCCCGCCGCATGGCCGGCGGTGTCGTTCACCGCCTTGAACCGATCCAGATCGAGGAACACCAGCGAATGCGGCGGCGACGGTTCCCCGCCGGCGACGATCGCCGCTTTCAGCTGTTTCTCGAAGCGGGTGCGGTTCGGCAATCCGGTCAGCGCATCGTGCGAGGCGCTGTAGCTGAGTTTTTTTCATCAGTTCGCGCGAGGCGGTGACGTCCTGCAGCACCATCACCGCGCCCATGGTTTCCCCGTCGAGGGTTTTCAGCGGTGAGACCGACTGCTGTACGTCGAAATAACGCCCGTCGCGGCTGTGTAGCACCAGCGCATAATCCGCCGGCCATTGCCGTGGGTATTGCGTGAGGTTTTCGATTTCCGGGCCGTCTTTGCCGTTGGTCAGGCGCACCACGCCGGCGACGGGCATACCGATCGCCAGATCGAGCGGCCAGCCGCACATCTGTTCCGCCACCGGATTCATAAAGGTGATGCGCAGGTGGCTGTCGGTGGAGATCACCCCTTCGCCGATGGCGTCGAGGGTGATGTGCAGGCGCTCTTTCTCTTCGTGCAGCGCCTCGGCGAGGCTCTTGAGCTCGGTCATGTCGATATTGGTGCCGATCAGGCGCAGCGGCCGGCCCTGATCGTCGAGGATCACGTTGCCCTGGCCGCGGATATGGCGCACTTTGCCGCTGCGCGTGGTGATGCGAAACTCCATGATGAATGGCCGCGGCTGCGCCAGGATCTCGGCCAGCTCGCGATCGGTGCGCTCGCGATCTTCCGGCACCAGCAGGGTGCGCCACAACGCCAGCGTCGGCGTTTGGTCGGGGGTGAGATCGTAGAGTTCGAACATGCGCTGATCCCAGGTGAAGTTTTCCTGGCTCATCACCCATTCCCAGATGCCGACGCCGCCCACCTGGTTGGCCAGCGTGATGCGTTCCACCAACCGGTTGTTCTCCGCCTCGCTGCGCTTAAGGTCGCTGATGTCCTCCACCTGAGAGATGAAGTACAACGGCCGGCCTTCGCCGTCGCGCACCAGCGAGACCGCCAGCAGCGCCCAGACCGTCTGGCCGTCGCTGCGGATATAGCGCTTCTCCATGGTGTAGCTGCTGATATGGCCGTCGAGCAGTTCGTGCAGTTGGGTCAGGTCGGCGTTCAGATCGTCCGGGTGGGTGATCTCTTGAAAGGTCAGGCGATAAAGTCTTTCGGGCGGATAGCCGAGCAGCTTGCACAGCGCCTGGTTAACCTGCAGCCATTTGCCCTCCGGCGACACCAGCGCCATGCCGATGGCGGAATACTCCAGCGCGCTGCGAAAGCGGCTTTCGCTCTCGACGATATGTTGCTTTTCCACCCGGAAGGTGTGCATCACCATCGCCATGGCGTGCGCCGGGATCAGGATCAGCAACATCGGCAGATAGAGGCCGAGTTCGCCCAGGAAAGTGTGCTGGGAAGACTGAAGGCGCAGCAGGCCCAGCGACAGCAGGACGGTGATCAGCAAGAGAGTGCAGAAACAGACGGTGAAGGTTTCGAAGCGCGACAGCGCGATAGCCGCCCACAGCAGCGGCAGGATGACGAAGGTAAAGGGGAAGGGCAGATGTGTCAGCGCCAGATAGCTGAAGGCCAGCGAGCCCATCAGGGTCAATAGCAGCGGATACGGATTCAGCCCGGCCAACAGGCGGCGGTGATAGGTGAGCCCGAGCGGCGCCAGCGACAGCACCCCTATCGCCTCAGAGATGAACCAGGTGCCGAACGATTGCCAAAACGTTTGGTCCGGCGTGGGGGTCAGTCCGGCGGCCAGCAGCGCGCTGAACAATGGGGTAAATATCACCGCGCAGACCACGAAACGCAGCCAACAGCCCAGATCGCTCAGCGGATCGATCGCCGGCAGCGTGCGGCGCAGCAGCAGAGCGCACACTGCCGCTTCCAGCAGGTTGATGGCGGCCAGCTTGACGGGAATGGCGCTGAGGCCGAACAGCAGGAAGCTGGCGAGCACGATGCCTGTGCCGCTGGCCAGCAGCGGCAAACCCCAATGACGCGGGGGATGGCGATACAGTACGGCGATCGCGGCGGCGGTCGGGAACCACAGCGGCGTGAAGTGATGAGCCTCACTGGATAACGACAGGCTCAGCAAGGCGAGCAAAAATGTCGCCAGCGCCACGAACAGAGAATGTGTCAGCATAACGCCTTTGTGTGTGCCGAACGCGTTCGGCGCGCTGATATCCATAGACATCCTTACCGATGACCTCTGCCTGTGATTGGATTCATGACGTGGATGAATCAAGATGATTTATTGAAAAAGGGTAGTACAGCGCGGGAGGAAAACCTACCGGGAGGGCCGACTTTACTGCGTTAGCGCAAACCCGGCGACAGAATGACGAAAAAGCCGGCGCGAGGCCGGCTTTTGGCGTATTACAGCAGGAACAGAGTGGCGAGGCCGAGGAAGATGAAAAAGCCGCCGGTGTCGGTCAGCGCGGTGATGAGCACGCTCGAGCCGACCGCCGGATCGCGGCCCAGTTTGAGCATGGTCATCGGGATCACCACGCCCATCAGCGCCGCCAGCAGCAGGTTTAGCAGCATCGCCAGCGTCATCACGCCGCCCATCGCCGCGTCGCCGTACAGCAGCCAGGTGATCACGCCCATGATGCCGCCCCACACCACGCCGTTGATGATGGCGACGCCCAGCTCCCTGAGCATCAGGCGCGAGATGTTGCCGACTTCAATCTGGTGCAGCGCCAGCGCGCGCACAATCATGGTGATGGTTTGGTTGCCGGTGTTGCCGCCGATGCCAGCGACGATCGGCATCAGCGCCGCCAGCGCCACCAACTGGGAAATGGTGTGTTCGAACAGGCCAATCACGCGCGAGGCGACGAACGCGGTACAGAGGTTGATCGCCAGCCAGGCCCAGCGGGTCTTGACCGCCTTGCTGACCGGGGCGAACACGTCTTCTTCCGGGCTCAAACCGCCCATGCGGCGCAGGTTGGTGTCGCTCTCTTCGTTGACGGCGTCGACGATCTCTTCGATAGTCAGGCGGCCCATCAGTTTGCCTTTGGCATCAACCACCGGGGCGCTGATCAGGTCGTAACGTTCGAACGCGCCGGCCGCTTCATCGGCCTTGTCTTCGGGCTGAAAGGTGGCGGGATCGCTGTCCATCACTTCGCGCACCGGGATCTCCGGGTCGTTCAGCAGCACTGCGGTGAGCGGCAGTTCGCCCAGCAGGGTGTTTTTGCGATCGGTGACGAACAGTTTATCGGTGGCGTCGGGGATGGTTTTACGCATGCGCAAGAAGCGATGTACCGCGCCGAGCGTGACGTCCGGCCGCACCGTCACCAGTTCGAAATCCATCATCCAGCCGACGCTGTCTTTGGCGTACTGGCTCATCTCGCGCACCTGGGCACGCTGCTCCGGCTCCAGCGAGGTCAGCAACCGGCCCATCAGGTTACGCGGCAGGTATTGCGCCAGGTAGGCCTGCTCGTCGACGTCCAGCGTTTTGATCGCTTTGAGCAGGTCTTTGTCGCTCATTTCTTCGATCAGGCTGTCCCAGACCGGTTCGGCGACCTCCACCAGCGTCTGGCCGCGCTTGCTGTTGCCCACCAGCCGCCACAACGCCATGCGTTCGTCCTGCGGCAGCGCTTCCAGCAGGTCCGCCAGGTCGGCGGCGTGCATGTCGTCAAGCAGGCCGGTAATTTCCGCCGTTTGGTTCAGCAGTTCGCTTTGGCTGAGGGCGTGTTCATCCCCTGGCCGGCCGAGAATGCCGTCGACCAATTCCTTATTGTTCAACAACAGAGTGAGAATGCGCTGGCGGTGTTCAGCGACTTTTTTGACGTTATGGGTTGCGGCTGACATGGTGTTCCTTAACGGGCGCTCGGCGTTCCTGACGCAGGCTCATTAAAAGATAGAGCATAGCGAGTGCCGGAGTCATTTTTATGAAACGGACGGGGCGCGGCGGTTATTCAGAGGAGGCGTCCTGTTGCGGCGCGCTGACTTCGGCGGCGTTTTGCGCAGCGGCCTGCTTTTTTTCCTGATGATGAGGCACCGCCACCACGGCGGCGTACAGCAGTCGGCCGACTAAAATGATAAAGCTGATAAACAACACTATCTTCGTCATCTGTCCGGTGGTTTTCTTGCGCATATATCACCCGGTATGCCGGTGTCCTGTGTTATTCGCTCGAGAATTTGTAACCGGATTTTAGGCGCTGATGACAAAAGTTGTCCATTTTTTTCCGGCGAGCGGCGCGCCGTATTAGGGTTTCGTTTAGGTTGGCGGAGCGGGGGCGGAAAGAAAAACCCCCTGGCTGGCAGGGGGCGGGGGATCAGGCGGAGCGTTGTTCGTCTTGCGAACCTTCTTCGTCGATCAGAAGCTTCCAGCCGACGACGTCGTTCCAGTAGGCCTGCTCGCGCTCGAAGTCCAACTGCACCAGGTTGTTTTGCGCCAGGTAGCCGGCCGGGAAGCGCAGCGTCCAGTGGTTGTCGTCGGTGGTCAGGCGCAGCGTTTCCGGCGTGGTGGTCGACTGGCGCTGGTTGTTGAGCAGGGTGCTCAGACGCAGCAGTTGGATCAGCGGCAGGTAGTGTTTCTTTTTGAACAGGTTGAGGCGCGGCAGCTCTTCCAGCTTGATCGCCTTGCGGTGGAAACGCACCAACGCCGCCAACAGCAGCTGCTGTTCCTGGTTAAAGCCAGGCAGATTGGAGTTTTGCAGAATGTAAGCCGAATGGCGATGCATGCCGCTGTGGTTGATGCTCAGCCCCACTTCGTGCAGCATGGCGGCCCATTTCAGCAGGGCTTCCAATTGCGGATGCACCAGCTTGGTGTTTTGCGCCATCCACTGCGAATAGAGCAGTTCGGTGGTTTCCAGCACCCGCTTGGCCTGTTCGCGGTCGATGTTGTAGTGATCGGCCAGGCTTTTCGCGGTGCGGCTGCGGATGTCCTGGTGGCGGAAGCGGCCTTCCATTTCATACAGCACGCCTTCGCGCAGCGCACCGTCAGACAGGCGCAGATCGCGGATCGCCAGCGCATCGAACACGCCGCACAGAATAGCCAGCCCCGGCACGAACACCGATTGGCGATCTTCCGACAGCCCCGGCAGGCTCAGTGAGCTGAAGCTTTTGAACTGCAGCACCTGTTCGGCGAGCATTTCCAGGCGTTCGAGGGTGATCAGACCGTCTTTTTCTCCCATCGCCACCAGCACTTCGTGGGCGGCCTTGATGGTGCCCGAGGCGCCCAGCGCGTACTGCCAGCCCTGAATGCGGTACTGCCAGGCCAGCGTTTCCAGCTTCTGCGCCGCCGCCAGCCGCGCGCGGCGGAAGTTGTTTTTGCTGATCTCGCCGCCGGGGAAGAACAGCTGGGCGAAGCTGACGCAGCCCATGCGGCGGCTTTCCGCCAGCAGCGGCTCGAAGTCTTCGCCGATAACCAGCTCGGTCGAGCCGCCGCCGATGTCGATCACCAGCTTGCGGCCTTTCTCCGGTTGAGTGTGCTCCACGCCCATGAAGATCAGGCGAGCTTCTTCCTGGCCGGCGATGATTTCGATCGGGTAGGGGATCACTTTGGCGGCGCGCTTGAGGAACACTTCGGCGTTCACCGCCTGGCGCAGGGTGTGGGTCCCGACGATGGTGACGTTATCCGCCGGGAAGCCCTGCAGCCGTTCGGCAAACAGCGCCAGGCAGGCCAGGCCGCGTTCTATCGCCTCTTCACTGAGTACGTTGTTGCTGTCCAATCCGTCGGCGAGGTGCACCCGCTGTTTTAAACGGCCCAATACCTGTAAGGCGCCGTTGACGACGCGGGCGATCACCATGTGGAAACTGTTCGACCCGAGGTCGATGGCGGCGATTTCCTGCGGTTTGTTCGTTGCAGTGTTTTTTAGCGGCATAGTTGCTGGCCTACTGTCCTGGTTGTTCCAGAGCTTTTAAATACTCGTAAATAGCCACCTGGGCGCGCACTTTGCGGCGGTTGCCGCGCGGCACGTACTGGTTGCTCAGTTCTTTATCCACATAACGGGCCTTGACCGTATCGCTAAACAGGATCTCCAGAATGTCCAGAACGCGCTGTTTCAGCGCCGGATCCAGCAGCGATACCGCCACTTCGATACGGTAATCTATGTTGCGGGTCATCCAGTCGGCGGAGGACAGATACACCCGTTTGTCACCTTTGTTGTCGAAAACGTAAACCCGATCGTGTTCCAAAAAGCGATCGACGATGCTGATCACCTGAATATTGTCGCTGATCCCCGGCAGGTTGGGAATCAGGGAACACATGCCCCGCACCAGCAGGCGGATCTTCACGCCGGCGCCGGACGCGGTATATAACCGATCTACCAGCCCTTTATCCACCAGATTATTTATTTTCAACATAATGCCGGCCTGTTCCCCGGCCTGGGCGTTGGCGATTTCGTTGTCGATCAGCTCATACAGCTTCAGGCGCGAGTTCTGCGGCGACACCATCAGGTTGTCGAAGGTGACCGGCCGGTAGGGGTTCTCGATAAAGTTGAACACCCGGCGCACTTCGTTGGTGATGCGCGAGTCGGCGGTCAGCAGCGAATAGTCGGTATAGATGCGCGCGGTTTTTTCGTTAAAGTTGCCGGTGCCGATATGAGCATAGCGCACAATTTCATCGCCTTCACGGCGCGAAATCAGGAACAGTTTGGCGTGGATTTTCAGCCCCGGCGCCGAGAAGATCACGTGTACGCCGGCTTCGGTCAGGCGCTTCGCCCAGTGAATGTTGGCCTCTTCGTCGAAGCGCGCCTGCAGCTCGACCACTACCGTGACCTTTTTGCCGTTGTGCGCGGCGTGGATCATCGATTCGATGATGCGCGAGTCTTTCGCCACGCGGTAGATGTTGATTTTGATCGCCAGCACGCTCGGATCGAACGACGCCTGGCGCAGCAGCTCCAGCACGTGCTCAAAGGTGTGGTACGGGTAGTAGAGCAGCACGTCTTTTTCGCGAATGGCGTCGAAGCCGTTGCGGAAACCGTCGAACCAGATGTGGCGCAGGCGCGGCAGCGGCTTGTTGACCAGATTGGCCTTGCCGACGTTCGGGAAGCTGATGAAGTCTTTAAAGTTGTGATAGCGGCCGCCGGCGATCACCGAATCGTAGTTGGAGATGCCCAGCTTGCCGCGCAGCAGTTCCACCATCTCGTTCGGCATGTCGCGCTGATAAACGAAGCGCACCGGTTCGGCGGTGAGGCGCTGTTTCAGGCTGGAGGACATCAGTTCCAGCAGGCTGGATTCCATTTCGGTCACCAGATCGTACTCGGCGTCGCGGGTCATCTTCATCGAATAGGCGTTGAGCGCGTCGTAGTCGAAGAAGCCTTTGAAAATCTCATCCAGGCAGTAACGCAGAATGTTGTCCAGCAGGATCATCGGCTTGCGGCGGCGCGGCGCTTCCGGCGGCAGATTGACGAAGCGCGGCACTTTGTCCGACGGGATTTCCAGCAGCGCATAGTCGGTGCGCGCGCCGCGGATAATTTCCACCGCCAGATAGGTGTAATCGTCTTTCAGGAACTGCACCAGATTGGTGTCGTGGTTGATCAGGATCGGCGTGATGTGCTGGCGCAGATGCTGTTTGAAATACTGGCGCAGCCAGATTTGCTGGTTTTCGGACACCTGGCGTTCGTTGATCAGGAAGATCTGGTTGCGCGCCATTTCCAGCAGCAGATCGTTGTACAGGCCGTCGAATTCCTGATCGGTTTTCAGCACCTTGGCCTGGATCTTTTTCAGCAGGTGGCGCGAGGCGCCGGCGGAGCCCTGCTCTTCGCTGATCAGGATGCGGCGTTTGAGATCGGCGAAGCGGACCTTATAGAACTCGTCGAGGTTGTTGGAGTAAATGCCCAGAAAACGCATTCGTTCAATCAGGGGATTGCTCTTATCTGCGGCTTCCTGCAACACGCGTTCATTAAAGGATAACCAGCTTAGTTCTTTTTCGATGTAGAGCTTTTCCTGACCCATTGCCACTCCAGTTCAATTTTAGAATAGGATCCGGGACGCAGCGCCCGGATGCCGCTCTAGTGTCCTTCATCATTATTGCGAGAGATTGACAGGAAAGTCCAACATATCCATTGCGTTGGCGCGCGGCGTTTTTCGCCGACAATAAATTTTCCCCGCGGCGGGATGCCCGGCAGTGAAACGATCAGCATGAAATGACGGTTAGCAGGCTTATTCTTGGCGTTATAAAGCGTGTTTATGGTCATTTTTCAGCAATATATCAAATTCATATTGTCTGTTGGCAGTGTAAAAAACCTGGGTTTAGTCGGGTAACTTTGTCATGCAAACGTCATAAAACTGACATAAGATGCCCGGTTATCTTACGGCGTAAGCCCGATTACATCAGCGACAGCGAGACACATGACACAGACGACGGCAAATCAACATCCCCGAGATCGCCTGCGCGGGCGCATCGACCGCGGCGTGCAGGCGGCAGTGACCGCCTGCGGGCTGATGGTGCTGATGACGTTGATGCTGATCTTCGTTTATCTGCTGTTTGCGGTGCTGCCGCTGTTCAAACCGGCCTCGCTTGGGCAAGTTCAGCCGCTGCCGATTGTGGCGTCTTCCCCGGCGCTGGCGCTGGGCATGGACGTGCAGCAGCGCGTCGGTTATCGCATCGATGCGCAGGGCACGGGGCAATTTTATCGTCTGTCGCCGGCGCCGAGCGGCCAGGCCCAGACACCGCTGGTGCAGCAAACGCTGCTGGCCAAACCGGCGCTGCTCGCGCAGGCCGCCGGAGAGCGGGATCTGTTCGCGTTGGCGCAGGCCGACGGCCGGTTGGTGGTGGCGCGCGCGGATTTCGCCACGGCGGAAAACGGCCGGCCGCAGTGGCTGTTCCCACTCGGCCAACCGCCGCTGGCGCTGGATCCGCAGCGCAAGCCGCTGAAGCTGTTGTCGCTGGCGGACGCGCATCGCGGGCAGTATCTGCTGGCCGGGGTGACCGACGATCGGCGGCTGGTGTTCGGCCGTTTCAGCCCGGATCGGCCGCCGCAGTTCAGCGAACGTCCGCTGGAACACGACGGGGAGCAACTGGTGCTGACGCCGGATGGCCGCCAGCTTTACCTGCTGGCGGGCAACCGGCTGGCGCGTTACCAGATCGACGGCGCGCAGCTGCAACTGCGTGAAACGCGCACCTTGGGCGAACACGCCCCGTACCAGATGACGGCGCTGCCCGGCGGCAGCGCGCTGCTGATCAAGGGCGCCGACGGCAACCTGCGCGAGTGGTTTGAGGTGGAAAAAGAGCAGCGCTGGCGACTGACGCCGGTGCAGCATTTCGACCACGGCGCCGACGGGCAGGAGTTGACGGTGGCTGAGCCCTATCGCCGGGTGTTCGCCACCCTGCGGCCCGATGGCGGCTTCTCGTTATTCTCCACGATCCAATCCCAGCCGCTGCTGAATACCCGTTTGGGCGCCGAGGTGCGGCAAATGGCGTTCGCGCCGCGCGGCGATGGCCTGCTGCTGGAGAGCGCGCAGGGCTGGCAGCGCTATGCGCTCGACAACCCGTATCCGGACGTCACCTGGCGTTCGCTGTGGGGCAAGGTGTGGTATGAGAACTACCCGCAGCCGGCCTATGTCTGGCAGTCCACCTCCGGCGAAGACAGCTACCAACCTAAATTCAGCCTGATGCCGGTGATCTTCGGCACCTTCAAGGCGGCGGCTTACGCGATGCTGTTCGCCATCCCGCTGGCGTTGGCCGGCGCCATCTATACCGCTTACTTTATGACGCCGGGGCTGCGGCGAGTGATCAAACCGGCTATCGAAGTGATGGGCGCGCTGCCGACGGTGGTGATCGGGCTGGTGGCCGGCATCTGGCTGGCGCCGATCATCGAGCAGTATCTGTTGGCGGTGCTGGCGTTGCCGCTGCTGCTGGCGGCGGCGGTGCTGCTGTGCGGCGCGTTGACCCATCGCTTTATGCCGCGCTGCCGGCCGGGCGTCGATCTGCTGTTGCTGTTGCCGCTGCTGGCGTTGACGGTGTGGCTGGCGTTCAGCCTGGGGCCGTGGCTGGAGGTGGCGCTGTTCGGTGAGCCGCTGCATTTCTGGCTGGGGGATAATTATGACCAGCGCAATGCGCTGGTGGTGGGCGTGGCGATGGGGTTCGCGCTGGTGCCGATCATCTTCTCGCTGGCGGAGGATGCGCTGTTCAGCGTGCCGGCCACCCTGAGCCAGGGCTCTTTGGCGCTGGGCGCCACCCAATGGCAGACGGTGATCAAGGTGGTGCTGCCTTCCGCCAGCGCCGGCATTTTCTCCGCGCTGATGATCGGCTTTGGCCGCGCGGTGGGAGAAACCATGATCGTGCTGATGGCCACCGGCAACACGCCGATTATTGACGGCAGCCTGTTCCAGGGGCTGCGAGCGCTGGCGGCCAATATCGCCATCGAAATGCCGGAGGCGGTTTCCGGCAGCAGCCATTACCGCGTGCTGTTCCTGACTGCGCTGGTGTTGTTTGTCTTCACCTTCGTGTTCAACACGCTGGCGGAGGCGGTGCGCCTGCGGCTGCGCAAGCGCTACACGCCGAATCAGGAGGCGCCATGAAAAACTGGGTGAAGAGCGGGTCGCCGTGGGTGTGGCTGACCGCCGGTTCGGTCGCCGTCAGCCTGCTGGCGCTGATCGGCATTTTGTTGCTGCTGGCCGGGCAGGGGATGCGCTATTTCTGGCCGAGCCCGGTTTATCAGTTCGAACTGAATCAGAACGGCGCCGGGCCGGTGACGGTGATCGGCGAGTTGTACCAGCAACAAAGCATTTCCCGGCGCCAGCTGGCCGAGGCGGGCGTCACGCCGCCGGGCGAGGCGCAGAACGTCGAACGTTATCTGATTAAGGTCGGCAACCGCGAGCGCGAGGGGCAGGATTTCCGCACCTTGCTGGCCAGCGATATCCGCAGCCAAAGCACGCCGCGCAGCCTGCTGGTGCTGGAACGCGACAGCCATGGCACCGCTTACGGTTATCTGGCGGGGCTGCTGGAAGATGGGCAACCGCTGACCGGCCGCAATCTGGGGCAGGCGTTGCAGCAGCGCCTGCCGCAAATCGCCGCGCTCTCGCGCCAGGCGCACGACATTCAATTCCGCGACATGGCGCGCATCAATCAGCAGTTTGACGCGTTGCGGCTGCGGGAAAAGCGCCTGCAGCGCGACGATAAGCTGGACGCCCGCGCGCAGGACGCCATCAAGGCCGAACGGCTGGAGCTGCAGCGGCAGTATCAGCTGTTGTCCGAACGTCTGGCGGGGCTGAACCGCGATCGCCAGCGCGACGCGTTGCTGCTGCGCGACATGCACGGGCAGACGTTGACCATTCCGCTCAGCCAGGTGCGCGATGCCTGGTACCCGAACGCCATGAGCACCTCCGAGAAGCTGGCGCACTGGGGCGAGCAGGTGAAGAAGTTTCTCATCGACAGCCCGCGTGAGGCGAATACCGAGGGCGGGGTGTTCCCGGCCATTTTCGGCACGGTGTTGATGGTGATCCTGATGTCGATCGTGGTGATGCCGTTTGGCGTGATCGCGGCGGTGTATCTGCACGAATATGCCGGCAACAATCTGCTGACGCGGGTGATCCGCATCGCGGTGGTCAATCTGGCCGGCGTGCCCTCGATCGTCTACGGCGTCTTCGGCCTTGGCTTTTTCGTTTATATGATAGGCGGCACGCTCGATCAGCTGTTCTATCCTGAATCCCTGCCCAACCCGACCTTCGGCACGCCCGGCGTGCTGTGGGCGGCGCTGACGCTGGCGCTGCTGACGCTGCCGGTGGTGATCGTCGCCACCGAGGAAGGGCTGTCGCGCATTCCCACTTCGCTGCGGCAGGGCTCGATGGCGCTGGGCGCCAGCCGGGCCGAGACGCTGTGGCGCATCGTGCTGCCGATGGCTGCGCCGGCGATGATGACCGGCTTGATTCTGGCGGTGGCGCGCGCCGCCGGGGAGACCGCGCCGCTGATGCTGGTGGGGGTAGTGAAATCGGTGCCGGTGCTGCCGGTGGACGAGATTTTCCCGTATCTGCACCTTGAGCGGAAGTTTATGCATTTAAGCTTCCAGATCTACGATATGGCATTCCAGAGCCCGAGCGTAGAGGCGGCCCGGCCGCTAGTGTTCGCCACCGCCTTCCTGCTGGTGACGATCGTGGTGAGTTTGAATCTGGCGGCGATGGGTATCCGCCATTCGTTGAGGGAGCGGTACCGAGCATGGTCGCAGTAACAATGACGCTATTTTTGGGGAGTGCGTAATGGGTTTGATGACGCCAGGCAGTTTGCCCCGGCTGGATGTCCAGCATCTCGACGATGAACAGACCGCGCTGGCGGTCAACGGCCTGAACCTGTTTTATGGTGACAAGCAGGTGTTGCACGATATCTCGCTGCGTATCCCGAAACATCGGGTGACGGCCTTGATCGGCCCCTCGGGCTGCGGCAAATCGACGCTGCTGCGCTGTTTCAACCGCATGAACGATCTGGTGGACAACTGCCGCATCGAGGGCGATCTGCAACTGAACGGCGCGGCGATCTCCGGCGCGCAGATCGACGTGGCGGCGCTGCGGCGGCGAGTGGGCATGGTGTTCCAGCGGCCGAACCCGTTCCCGAAATCGATCTATGAAAACGTGGTGTACGGCCTGCGCCTGCAGGGCGTGCGCGACCGGCGCTTGCTGGATGAAGCGGTGGAGCGTTCGCTGCGCGCCGCCGCGCTGTGGCATGAGGTGAAGGACCGGCTGCGCGAAAACGCCTTCCGCTTGTCCAGCGGCCAACAGCAGCGCCTGGTGATCGCGCGTGCCATCGCCATCGAGCCGGAAGTACTGTTGCTCGACGAGCCGACTTCGGCGCTGGATCCGATCTCCACGCTGACCATCGAAGAGCTGATTTCGGCGTTGAAGCAGCGTTACAGTGTGGTGCTGGTGACGCACAACATGCAGCAAGCGGCGCGCGTCTCCGACTACACCGCCTTTATTCATCAGGGGCGGCTGGTGGAATACAACGACACCGACGCCATTTTCACGTCGCCGCGCCAGCGCCGCACCGAGGATTATATTACCGGGCGGTATGGGTGAGGGGAGAGCGACGGAGGTTTTCGCTCCGTCGCCGGCAATGGCCGTTGCAGTCGGCCTGCGTCTGCTGTTTTATTTTACCCGCGCATTAAGCCGGCATGAATTAATGCATGGCATAAGTCTGATTGCCGGCGAGTTTGTTTTATTCATCTTTCATCATGTGGAATTCAATCCATTCTCTGCAATTTATTATCAACCACAATTATGTTGTCGGTGATGATCAATATAATTGTTCATGTCGATAATGGCTGTGGCGGGCTCGGCGGTGCTGAAATGGTAATCCTTAATGCGCGCGGCCTTTAGCCGTAACCCGCAATACCAACCCTACCAACAACAACGCAGCCCCCGAGGCATAGAGCGGGAACCAGCGCGTCCACCAGAGCGGGGAAAACAGCGGGGTGCTGTTGGGATCTGCAGGCGCGTAGCCGCTATAGGTATTTAGACCGGCGGCGATGGCGAGCATCGCCAGGCCGATAAAAAGCAGCAGGTTTGAGACGGTTGTCATGGCATTTTTCCTTTGTAGAGGCAGAGGGTAACTCTTACTATCACTATTAATTATTTTTCGATTAATTATATTGGGGAATATTATTTATTTTCGTATTCATCAGGTTGTTTCCTGACGATAAAATAGCATGCCTTAATACTAGCCACTTATTTCCCAATAAAAAACCCGCCTTGGCGGGTTTTCTCTTTTTCTCGCTAGCCGTCACTTCACCAGCGGCTTATCGCCCGGCGTTTTGAACTTCGCCAGATATTGCGGCTGGAAGATGCACATGCGCAGCACGGTGCGGTATTCGCCGTTGACGAAGAACTCGTCGATCAGCTCGCCTTCCACGTTAAAGCCCAGCTTGCTGTAGATGTGGATCGCCTTCGGGTTCTCCTTGTCGACGATCAGGTACAGCTTGTACAGGTTCAGCACCGAGAAGCCGTAGTCCATCGCCAGGCGGGCGGCGGTGCTGGCGTAGCCTTTGCCCTGGTGGGCGGGATCGATGATGATCTGGAATTCTGCGCGGCGGTGGATGTGATCGATCTCCATCAGTTCCACCAGGCCGACCTTGGCGCCTTCGTGCTCGATGATAAAGCGGCGCTCGCTCTGATCGTGGATGTGTTTGTCGTAGAGATCGGAAAGTTCGACAAAGGCTTCGTAGGGTTCTTCAAACCAATAGCGCATAACGCTGGCGTTGTTGTCCATCTGGTGGACGAACGACAGATCGTCCCGTTCCAATGGGCGTAACCTGACGCTGGCAGTGCTGGACATGTGGGCTCCTCTGTGCCGTGAAATTGTGCAAAGTATAACTTCACAGAATGGATGAAGGCGAAAAAAAACGGCGCCGCGTGGGCGCCGTTTAGGCAAGGTTCAGGCTGCGCGCATCAGTCGGCGGCGTGGCCCTGCGCCGGCAGGCGTTCGCCGTCCAGCCAGGCGGCGCCGTCGCGCATCGCCAGGCGGCCGTCGACGAACCAGCTCACCACCAGTGGATAGATCGTGTGTTCCTGGGTTTGCACCCGTTCAACCACGTCATCCTCCTCGTCGTCAGCGAAAATCGGCACCTTGGCCTGCAAAATCACCGGGCCGCCGTCGAGCTGTTCGGTCACGAAGTGCACCGAGGTGCCGTGTTCGCTGTCGCCGTTGTCGATGGCCTGACGGTGAGTATGCAGACCCGGGTATTTCGGCAGCAGGGAAGGGTGAATGTTCAGCATGCGGCCGGCATAGCGCTGCACGAACTGCGGGCTGAGGATACGCATGTAGCCGGCCAGCACCACCAGATCGGGCTGGTACTGGTCGATGGCGTCCGCCAATGCGGCGTCGAACGCCGTGCGATCGGCGTAGGCCTTGGCATCCAGCGCCTGGGCGGCGATGCCCGCCGCTTCGGCGCGTTGCAGGCCATATGCCTGCGCCTTGTTGCTGAACACCGCCACGATTTCGGCGGCGATGCGGCCCTGCTGGCAGGCGTCAATCAGCGCCTGGAGATTGCTCCCCTGGCCGGAGACCAACACCACGATCTTTTTCATCAGTTGATGACCACTTGTTGTTCGTCGGAAGAGGCGGTCAGTTTACCGATTTTCCACGCTTTTTCACCTGCCGCGGTCAGCAGCGCGATGGCCGCTTCCACTTCGGCTTCCGGCAGGGCGATGACCATGCCTACGCCGCAGTTGAAGGTGCGGTACATTTCATGACGGCTGACGTTACCGGCCTGCTGCAGCCAGGTGAACACCGCCGGCCACTGCCAGCTGGCTTCGTCGATCACCGCCTGCATGCCTTCCGGCAGCACGCGTGGAATATTTTCCCAGAAGCCGCCGCCGGTGAGGTGAGCGATGGCGTGTACGTCAGCCTTCTCGATCAGCTCCAGCACGGACTTCACGTAAATCTTGGTCGGTGCCAGCAGGTGGTCGGCCAGCGGTTTGCCTTCCAGCTGAGTGGCGGTCGGATCGGTGTTGCTCACTTCCAGGATTTTGCGCACCAGCGAGTAGCCGTTGGAGTGCGGGCCGGAAGCGCCCAGAGCGATCAGCGCATCGCCGGACTGCACTTTGCTGCCGTCGATGATCTCGGATTTTTCGACCACGCCGACGCAGAAACCGGCCACGTCGTAGTCTTCGCCGTGGTACATGCCCGGCATTTCAGCGGTTTCGCCGCCCACCAGCGCACAGCCGGACTGTTTGCAGCCCTCGGCGATGCCGGTGATCACGCTGGCCGCGGTGTCCACATCCAGCTTGCCGGTCGCGTAGTAGTCGAGGAAGAACAGCGGCTCGGCGCCCTGAACCACCAGATCGTTGACGCACATCGCCACCAGATCGATGCCGATGGTGTCGTGGCGTTTCAGATCCATCGCCAGACGCAGCTTGGTGCCCACGCCGTCGGTACCGGAAACCAGCACCGGCTCGCGGTATTTCTGCGGCAACGCACACAGGGCGCCAAACCCGCCCAGACCGCCCATCACTTCCGGGCGACGGGTCTGTTTAACTACACCTTTGATGCGATCTACCAATGCGTTGCCTGCATCGATATCGACACCTGCGTCTTTATAGCTGAGAGAGGTTTTGTCGGTCACTGCGCGATTCCCCACGACGATTTGCGGTTTGAAAACTGTGCTTCCGATGTTGATTCCGGAATAAGGCGCGGCAATTCTAACAGCGCAGGCAAACGTTTGCGAGCGGCTTGTGAACCGGCTCCGCTTTTTCGTCATCTATACTGATATTCAAACTTTTGTTGATCCCGATCGGGCTATTGTGGGTGGCGCGGCGAAAAAAAGGAGGTATAATCCCGCGATTTTTTTGGCCGCAACCACCTTAATAGGAGAAAAATGATGAAGATCGTTGAGGTGAAACACCCGCTGGTAAAACACAAGCTTGGCCTGATGCGCGAAAATGACATCAGCACCAAACGCTTCCGTGAGCTGGCCTCAGAAGTGGGTAGTTTACTGACCTATGAAGCGACCGCCGATCTGGAGACGGAAAAAGTCACCATCGAAGGCTGGTGCGGGCCAGTTGAAGTGGATCAGATCAAAGGGAAAAAGATTACCGTAGTGCCAATCCTGCGCGCAGGCCTGGGCATGATGGAAGGGGTGCTGGAGCACGTGCCGAGCGCGCGCATCAGCGTGGTGGGCGTATACCGCGACGAAGAAACCCTGGAGCCGGTGCCGTACTTCCAGAAACTGGTTTCCAACATCGAAGAGCGCATGGCGCTGGTCGTCGACCCGATGCTGGCCACCGGCGGTTCGATGATCGCCACTATCGATCTGCTGAAGAAAGCCGGCTGCCACAGCATCAAGGTGCTGGTTCTGGTCGCGGCGCCGGAAGGCATCGCCGCGCTGGAGAAAGCGCATCCGGACGTTGAGCTGTACACTGCCTCCATCGATCAGTGTCTGAACGACAAGGGCTATATCGTGCCTGGCCTGGGCGATGCGGGCGACAAGATATTTGGTACTAAGTAAACATTTGAGCCGACTTAACGAGTCGGCTTTTTTTTGACTAAAACCTATAAAACCAATAAACCGAGGAAAAGCACACATGACCCGTCGCGCCATCGGCGTCAGCGAGCGCCCGCCGCTGCTCCAGACCATTCCGCTCAGCTTCCAGCACCTGTTCGCCATGTTCGGCGCCACCGTGCTGGTGCCTATCCTGTTCAAGATCAACCCGGCGACCGTGCTGTTGTTCAACGGCATCGGCACGCTGCTGTATCTGTTCATCTGTAAAGGCAAGATCCCGGCCTACCTCGGTTCCAGCTTCGCGTTTATCTCGCCGGTGCTGCTGCTGTTGCCGCTCGGTTACGAAGTGGCGTTGGGCGGTTTCATCATGTGCGGCGTGCTGTTCTGCCTGGTGGCGCTGATCGTGAAAAAGGCCGGCACCGGCTGGCTGGACGTCATGTTCCCGCCGGCGGCGATGGGGGCGATCGTCGCCGTCATCGGCCTGGAGTTGGCGGGCGTGGCGGCCAATATGGCGGGGCTGCTGCCGGCGGAAGGCGCCAGCGCCGACTCGACCACCATCACCATTTCGCTGGTGACGCTGGCGGTCACGGTGCTCGGTTCAGTACTGTTCCGCGGCTTCCTGGCGATTATCCCGATCCTGATTGGCGTGCTGGTGGGCTATGCGCTGTCGTTCTTCATGGGCGTGGTGGATTTGACCCCGATCCGCGAGGCGCACTGGTTCGCGCTGCCGACCTTCTACACTCCACGCTTTGAGTGGTTCGCCATCTTCACCATTCTGCCGGCGGCGCTGGTGGTGATCGCCGAGCACGTCGGCCACCTGGTGGTGACTGCCAACATCGTTAAAAAAGACCTGATCCGCGATCCGGGCCTGCACCGCTCGATGTTCGCCAACGGCATCTCGACGGTATTCTCCGGCTTCTTCGGCTCCACGCCGAACACCACCTACGGCGAGAACATCGGCGTGATGGCCATCACCAAGGTCTACAGCACCTGGGTGATCGGCGGCGCGGCGGTGCTGGCGATCCTGTTGTCCTGCATCGGTAAGCTGGCGGCGGCGATCCAGGCGGTGCCGGTGCCGGTGATGGGTGGCGTTTCGCTGCTGCTGTACGGTGTGATCGGCGCTTCGGGCATTCGCGTGCTGATCGAATCCAAAGTGGATTACAACAAAGCGCAGAACCTGATTTTGACCTCGGTGATCCTGATCATCGGCGTGAGCGGTGCCAAGGTGCACATCGGCGCGGCGGAGCTGAAAGGCATGGCGCTGGCGACCATCGTCGGCATTGGCCTGAGCCTGCTGTTCAAGGTCATCAGCCTGTTCCGCAAGGAAGAAGAGGTGCTCGACGCGCCGGACGAATCGGCGGAGCAGAAGTAACGAAAAGGGCAGCCCAGGGGCTGCCCTTTTGACTTATGGCATTCGCCTTAGCTGCGAATTTTGCGGTACACGAACAGCACCACGATGGCGCCGATAACCGCCACCACGAAGCTGCCGAAGTTGAAGCCGTCAACCTTGCCGTAGCCGAAGAAGGTGCTGATATAGCCGCCGACCACGGCGCCGATGATCCCCAGCACGACGGTCAGAATAAAGCCGCCGCCGTCTTTGCCGGGCATGATCCACTTAGCCAAAATACCGGCGATCAGGCCGAAGATAATCCAGGAAATAATCCCCATTTACTGCTCCTTTCTTTGGTGGCTGAGAATAGCTTACTGCTGGGTGGCCGGCTGAGTATTGCCGTTCACCGCCGCATCGGTCTCTTGTTTCAACTCTTGCGCTTTGTTTTCGGCGCTGTTCTTGATGGCTTCGGTCTTCGCCTTGGCCTGCTCGGTCAGATCGTTGGCGCCGTTGATGGCGTCGTTTTTGATGGCCTTGGCCTGATCCACCAACTGCTGGCTCTGTTTGCCTGCGTCGTCTTTGATCGCGGCGGCTTTGGCCTTGGCGTCGTTGGTGATGGCGTCCGCCTGCTTGGCGGCGTCTTCTTTAATCGCCGAAGCTTTGTCTTTCAGCTGATCCGCCTGAGTGGCGGCCTCTTTTTTGATTTCATCCGCCGTCGCTTTCGCTTTGTCCGTCAGATCGTCCGCTTTTTTCTGGGCGGCGTCTTTCATCTGCTCGGCGCTGTCTTTGGCTTTATCCAGGTTGGCGTCAACCTTGGAGGAGTCATCACAGCCGGCAACCAACAACCCGATAAAGGAGGCCAACAGCACTTTATTCCATACTTTCATCGTCTATATCCTTGCAGAAACCTTGTTGATGGTGATTGCATTTAGCCTACCTATACTAGGTCAGATTTTACTTAAATTACAAATTTAACCTGCGCAGGCATGGAGTTAGGGAATGATATCGGATAATTCTTGCCTCGGCGGGCGCCGCCGCCGATCAAGCGGCGCTTAGGCATTGTTCACTATTGCGGCATAAGATCCTGCCGGTTCAACAGCGCCCGTTTTCTGTGTTAAACTGCCCACGTTTTTCTGCCAGTTTTGGTTGAGGTGCTTCTCTGAATACGCCGGCACAGCTTTCACTGCCACTTTATCTTCCCGATGATGAAACTTTCGCCAGTTTTTATCCGGGCGAGAACCCATCCCTATTAGCCGCGATCCAATCCGCCGTCCGTCAGGAACATGGCAGCTATATCTATTTCTGGTCGCGTGAAGGCGGCGGGCGCAGCCATCTGCTGCATGCGGCCTGCGCCGAGCTTTCGCAGAAAGGCGAAGCGGTGGGCTATGTGCCGCTCGACAAGCGCGCCTACTTCGTGCCTGAAGTGTTGGACGGCATGGAGCAGCTGGCGCTGGTCTGCATCGACAATATCGAATGCATCGCCGGCGACGAAGAGTGGGAGATGGCGATCTTCAACCTCTACAACCGCATCCTGGAAACCGGCCGCACCCGTTTGTTCATCACCGGGGATCGTCCGCCGCGTCAGCTGAACCTGCGTTTACCTGATCTGGCTTCGCGCCTGGACTGGGGGCAGATCTACAAGCTGCAGCCGCTGTCAGACGAAGAGAAACTGCTGGCGCTGCAGCTGCGCGGCAAACTGCGCGGCTTCGAGCTGCCGGAAGACGTGGGCCGCTTCCTGTTGAAACGGCTGGATCGCGAGATGCGCACGCTGTTTATGACCCTCGATCAACTCGATCGCGCCTCGATCACCGCCCAACGCAAGCTCACCATCCCGTTCGTTAAAGAGATCCTGGGGCTGTAACGGGCTAATCTGCCTATTTTTCCGCGTGTTCCAGCAGGGAGCAGTAGTGCTCAACCTGCTGGCGTTGCCGATCGCTTCGCAGTTGCAAAGCGAGATTGATATGTTCCAGACACTGCGCATTGTCTGCAAGCCGTGGGTCGATTTTCCCCTGCTGTGCCAACCAGGCCGCCACGTCAGCCCAGCGCCACAGCGGTGAGGTGCCGCCGAGCCGTTGAATGGGGGAAGGGAAGCCGCCGGGGCCGCGAGTTCCGTCTTTTAGCATGGCGATCGCCTGACGCGACAGTTCGGTGAGCTCGGCAATATCGCTTAATCCCACCAGACTGGAGTCCACCGATATCACCTTGGCGCCGATATTTGCGGATTCAATATCGCTGATGGCGCTGCAAATCGCGTGCGCAAAGTTATCGCTTTCTCGATCGAACTCCAGGTAAACGGCTTTACCGTAGAAACAGATCAGCGCGTCATCGCATCCCGCCGCATACAGCGCATCTTCCAGCCCGGCGGTATCGGCGGTGACCCCATCCAGCGTCAATGAGAAATGATAGAGCGTCATGGTGATTCTCCGGTTATTTTTTCTGCGACAGCGCCAGGCAGTGATCGACTTTGCGCCGAATCTGTTTGGCATGTACCTCTGGGTTTTTTGGCGTGCTCCAGATGCTCATCATATGTTCTTGATGCCCGGCAAAGGCGCAATGTAGTCGGCCAAATGCGTGCCCCTTGCTGGGCCGAAAATGCCAACCCTGAGAAAGGGCGTAAGCTAATGCCGCCTGAATATGCTTGTCTGGGTGTTTTTTCATCGCTCGTCCAGTGATGCGATCAGGGTAGGTGGGGTGTTGACGATTGTCAACGGCTGTTTCACCGAGAGATTTGGCGTTTGCGCAGCATAGCAGCGGAAGAAGACTGTGATGATGAAAAGTATTTATATAACAATTAATTAAAATAGCCCTGTTCAGGGCTATTGGTATTTTTCGGTTCAATAAGAGATTTGCCGGACGATTACAAAATCTCCAGCACCTGCTCCGGCGGCCGGCCGATGCGCGCCTTGCTGCCTTTCACCACGATCGGGCGTTCGATTAGTTTCGGGTTCGCCGTCATTACCGCCAGCAGCTGCTCTTCGCTCAGGCTTTCGTCCGCCAGCTTCAATTCCTTGTACAGATCTTCTTTTTTGCGCATCAGCTCGCGCGCGGATGTGAAGCCCAGTTCCTTCAACAGCTTTTTCAGCTCATCGACCGTAGGGGGCGTTTCGAGGTACAGCACCACCTTGGGATCGACGCCGTGCTGTTCCAGCAGCGCCAGGGTTTCACGGCTCTTGGAGCAGCGCGGGTTGTGGTAAATCGTGACGTTTTTCATGGCGTTCATTCCTTGTTGAATCAGCTGCGCTGGTATTGGCGGAAGCGCTGTTGCAGTTGGCGCAGCTGGTCGATGCGCGCATCGTAGCGCGCCTGTTTCAGGCTGCCGAGTTTCTGCAGCGAGCTGGCATTGCTGAGCAGGCCGATAGCCTGATCGAGCCGGCCGTTCAGCGCCAGGCTTTCGGCGCGGGCCGACAGCTCTTCATCGCGCAGCCCCTGAGCGGCGCTGGCCTGCGCCAGCAGATCCCAGCCGTTCGGATCGTCCGGATGGGCAAAGGTATAGCGGTTCAGGATCTTCGACGCCTGCGCCGGCTGGTTGCCTTCGACATAGGCGTTGGCCAGGTTGAGTTGCAGCACCGGGTTGTTGTTCTGGGCGGCGTTGGCCGCCTGCAGGCGGGCGATGGCCTGCGGCGCGCGTTTCTGGCCGAGATCGATATCGGTCATCAGGTCAATCAGCCAGACGTTTTTCGCATCCTGCGCCAGCATCGGTTGAATGATGTTGCGCGCGTCGTCGTATTTTTTCGCTTCATAGAACAGGATGGCGCGGCCGTATTTGGCGGCCGCCTGTTCGCGCACGTTCCCCTTGCTGAGCGAGCCGAGCAGCTCTTCATTCAGGCCATAGCCTTCCGAGCTGTACATGCCCAGTGCGCGCACCTTGGCCATCAGGTAATCCTGCGAAGACTGCACGATGTGTTTCTGCATCTGGTTGGCGCGGTTGCGCGCGTCGGAGAGACGGCTGTCCGGCAGCGGGTGCGTCAGCAGCATTTCCGGCGGCTTGGAGGCGTAACGCGACTGATCCGAGAGTTTCTGCAGGAAGTCGGGCATCGCTTCCGGATCGAAACCGGCGCGCTGCAGCACCTGAATGCCGATGCGATCGGCTTCCTGTTCGTTCGATTGGGTAAAGCTGATCATGCCCTGCTGGGTGCCGGCCATGGTGCCGCTCAGCGCCGCCATGCCCATGGTCGGGTTGGCCATCGCCAGCAGGATGGAACCAAGTGCGCCCACCCAGGTCAACGGGGCGTTGCGTTGCTGATCTTCCATTGCGCGCGCCAGGTGGCGCTGGGTGACGTGCGAGATTTCGTGCGCCAGCACCGAGGCCAGCTGGCTTTCGTTGTCGCTGACGCGGAACAGGGCGGAATGCAGCACCACGTTGCCGCCGAAGAAGGCGAAGGCGTTGATTTCGTCGTTGCGCACCAGATAGAAATGGAACGGCGTGCGCACCGAATAGGCGCTGGCCACCAGCCGGTTGCCCAGTTGGTTGATGTATTGACTCAGTAGCGGATCGTTGATCAGCGGGGCGCTGGCGCGCAGTTGGCGCACGTAGAAGTCGCCCATCGCCAGCTCTTGTCCGATGCTCAGGGTGCCGCCGGCGGAGGTGCCCATATCCGGCAACTGGTCCTGGCTTTCCGCCTGTGCTGGCGCCAGGGCGGTGGCGTTCAACGTGCCGAGCAACAGCACCGCTAACGCGGTTTTGGTCAACCGGTTGGTCATAGTCAGGCGTTTCCCTTAAATAATCATTTCTAAGACGTCAGCAGCAGACAAGAGTTCTTTATTCCCACGGCGCGATCCGCGTGAAAGTGCGGCGGATCACAAACCGCCGCGACGGCAATCATCACATCATAGTCAGCGGCAGGCGACAAGGAAACGTTAGCCGGGGGCGAATCGGGCAAAAAAGTTTTATTTTTCATTTCGAAGGGCGTTTTCTCCGTCGGGAGCGAGACGGAACTTCAATAAAACGCGGATAAAGTTAGTCTGTGTTTTATTGACAAGATAAACGCAGACTCATATAGTCTGCGTTATTGAAGGTTTACTGACGGTCAAAAACGGACATATGGCGTACATCACAACCAGCGTTGAATATGGCATCCACTGCCTGCTGTGGCTGGTCGGCGATAACCAGCGCGCGCTCAGCAGCCGCGAACTCGCCGAACTGCAAGGGATCTCCCCCAGCTTTCTGGCCAAAATTTTCCCCAAGTTGGAAAAGGCGGGCATCGTCGCCGCCAGTGAAGGGGTGCGCGGCGGTTACCGGCTGGCCCGTCCGGCGAAAGAGATCAGCTTTCTGGAGATTATCGACGCCATCGAGGGGCACAAGCCGCTGTTCGATTGCCAGGAGGTGCGCGGGCGCTGTGCGGTGTTCGATGATTCCCCGCCGGAATGGGCGGTCTCTGGCAAATGCGCTATCCATGCGGTGATGCTGCAGGCGGAGAAGGCGATGCGCGATGCGCTGGCGGCGCAGACCCTCGGCGACGTCGCTGCCCGTTTTGGCCGCAAGGCGCCACAGGGCTTCTTCGGCGAGGTCAACATCTGGCTCGACGAGCGCATGACGGAACGCACCGCGCGCAGCGGCAAAACGGCTCGCGCCAAGACCTAAACTCCGCCTTTCCTTAAAACAAAACACATTTTCCCCGCCTCTTCGGAAGGGGCGGGCGGTCCTTCTGCACCCTGCGACGGGAGCGGAACGGCGCCGTTCATCCGAAAAAACTGCGGGCAGCCTCGTCGCCCGGTCAACCCTGTATGAAGGAGTCATCCCATGACGCAGAAAATAGTGATTGCCGGTTCCGGTTTTGCCGGTTTTTGGGCCGCCGTGTCCGCCATGCGCGCCATTACCCTTGCCGGTAAGCATGACGACATCGAGGTGCTGATGGTTTCGCCGACGCCAACGGTCACCATCCGGCCACGCCTGTATGAAGCGGTGCTGGAAAACATGAACCCCGACATTTCCGCGCAGCTCACCGCCGTCGGTGCACGGCACCTGGCCGGGACGGTGGAACGTATCGACGCCGCCGCCAAAACGCTCAGGGTGGCGCCGGCGGTGGGGGAACCCCTTGAGTTGGCCTACGATCGTTTGGTGTGGGCCACCGGCAGTCGGCTTTCCGTGCCTGCGGTGCCGGGCTTTGCCGAATACGGTTTCAACGTCGATACGCTGGAAAGTGCACAGCGCTTGGGCGCTCATATCAAAGCGCTGGCGGCCAAACCGTCAATGCCGGCGCGCAACACGGCCGTGGTGGTGGGAGCGGGGCTGACCGGGCTGGAGAGCGCCGCGGAGATGCCGCAGCGGCTGCGCGATGCGCTGGGGCAAAACGAGAATGTGCGCGTGGTGATCGTCGATAGCGCCCCGGAAGTGGGCGCAGGAATGGGCGCGGAGCCGGGGGCGGTGATTCGCCAGGCGCTGGCGGAGTGCGGCGTGGAAGCGCGAGCCGGCCTGCGCGTTTCGGCTATCGATGCCGAGGGGGTGATGCTGTCGAACGGTGAGCGCATCGCCGCCAACACGGTGATCCTGGCGGCAGGCGTGCGTGCGCATCCGCTGACCGAGCAAATCCCCGGCGAACGTGACGCTAATGGCCGAGTGATCGGCGACGCCTTCCTGCGCGCGCCGGCGGCGGCGGGCATTTTCGTGACCGGCGATACGGTGAAAGCGGCGACCGACGATCTCGGTAACCACAATCTGATGACCTGCCAGCATGCGATGAGCCTCGGCCGCGTTGCCGGTCACAATGCGGCGGCGGAGTTAGTCGGGTTGCCGACGCACCCGTATAGCCAGCCGAAGTATGTGACCTGTCTGGATCTGGGCCCCTGGGGCGCGCTGTATACCGAAGGCTGGCAGCGCCAGGTGCGCTTTACCCGTCAGGAAGGCAAAAAGATTAAACAGGAGATTAACACGCAGTGGATTTACCCACCGGCGGCGGACCGCGAGGCGTTGTTCGCCGTCGCCAATCCGGATTTCGTGATTGTGCCTTAAAAAGATAAGAACGGGAGCGGCAACGCTCCCGTCGTCATTTCCCCAGCGGCAGGAAAGAGCGTTCCGGCACCACGGTTTTCATCACCAGCGTGGAGCTCAGGCGCTGCACGCCCGGCAGGGCGGAGAGCTTCTCGTCGTAAAGCTGCTGGAAGGCGGGCAGATCGCGGGCGATAACGTGCAGCAGATAGTCGGGATCGCCAAACAGCCGCTGTGCCTGCACCACCTGCGGAATGTCCACCATGGCGTTTTCGAAGGTTTCAACGGCGCGGCGATCGCCTTCGCGCATGGTGACGAACACCAGAGCGGAGAAGTTGTAGCCCAGGCTGCCGGGATCGAGCTGGGCGCGGTAGCCCCTGATCACCCCGGATTCTTCTAATGCGCGCACCCGGCGGTGGCAGGGGGATACGCTCAATCCGATCCGCTCGGCCAATTCGGTCACCGACAACCGCCCGTCGGTTTGCAGTTCCGCAAGAATTTTGCGATCAATCTTGTTCATTTGGAAAAATTTCCCCGCTTATGCCGATTTCAGGCAAGTAATTGAAAGCACATTTTAACGCCTTGAGGATATTCTTGCCATCTGTTGAACGGTTTTGACGGCCGCCGCAGGCGGCGGCCGTGCTTATTCTACGAGGAAAACGCGATGGTTCTCTGTTCGGTGCGGCGCTGTGCGTTTGAGAGGGCGCCGGCATGACGCTCGCTCTGTTCGCCGCTTTTTGGGCGGTGTCGATTCTATTGGTGATCACGCCGGGGATGGATTGGGCTTATGTGATCTCGGCGGGCATTCGCGGCCGGGTGGTGGTGCCCGCCGTCGCCGGTTTGTTGTTCGGCCACCTGCTGATGATTGCGATCGTGGTGGCGGGCGTCGGCGCGTTGCTGGTCGGCAATCCGCTGGCGCTGACGGCGCTCACCTTGCTGGGCGCGGCTTACCTGCTGTGGATCGGTTTCAATATGCTGCTGCATCCGCCGGTGCCGGGCGCCGGTGAGGATCAGCGTTCCGATTCCTGGCTGCGCTGGGCCGGCAAGGGCGTGTGCGTCAGCGGCCTGAACCCCAAGGTGTTTCTGCTGTTTCTGGCGCTGTTGCCGCAGTTTACCGACGCCCGGGCCGAGTGGTCGGTGCCGATGCAGATGCTGGCGTTGGGCGCCGTGCATTTGATCAGCTGCGGCCTGGTGTATCTGCTGGTGGGATTCGGTTCACAGTCCGTGCTGCGCACGCGCCCGCAGGCAGCGAAGGGGGTGGGGCGCATCTCCGGTGCGGCGATGATCGTCATCGCGCTCGGGCTGCTGGCCGAGCAGGCGTTGAAATAGCATTACCGTCGGTAGATGTCCGGCCGGGCGATCTGCCAGACAAAGTCGGGGTGGTTGATGGCCGAATAGCCCACTTTCTCATAGAGCCAGGGGGCGGTGCTGGTGACCAGCATGATTCGCCTCAGCTTCGCCATCAGCGGATGAGCCTGGCAGCATTCCGCCAGCCACAGACCCAGCCCGCTTTTTTGATGCGTCTCCAGCACGTACACGTCGCACAGATAGCCGAAAGTGGCGTAATCGGTGACCAGCCGGGCGAAACCGATCTGCCTGGCCTCGTGATATAAACCGAAGCACAGGCTGTGGGTGAGGGACTGGCGGACGGTTTCTTTATCGATTCCCTCCGCCCATGAGGAACGGGTCAGAAAAGCATGGATGGCATCGAGATCCAGCAGGGCGGGATCGGTGCTGACGAGATAGTCCGCACGCTGCCAGACAAGTGGGGAAGGTATGGTCATGCTATTCCTTTTCTTTTCGTTAACGCATCGCTACTGGCGGTGGACCAATCCGCTGATCAAATCCAGCGCGTCGTCCGCCGCCGCCACTTCACTTTCGCTGAGCGCCTGCCGCTCGATGAAGCTCTCGATAGCTTCCAGCAGAGAGAAGACGCTGATTTCATCCCCTATTTTCACGACTTCGCACACGCCGCGCCCAATTGCCTGGCAGATTGCCTCATCAAATTCAAATGGCTTGTTGTTCATCTCTCCCCCGACGGCATTTGGGATTATGACGACCATGTTACCGGTTTTTACACGGCGGCGGTCTGACGAAAATCCCATTTCTTTTCGTTGCTGCAGAATGGCTCACGATCGCGTGCGTTGGCGAAATTCTGATTTCCTTACGGCGGTCAGATTTCCCTTGAGACCGCCTGAGCGGCGCGGTATTGTCGCCAAATGACGACAATACCGCCTCATTGTCCGCATAAAAAATTTATGACGTTATCATCCCTTCATCCCGCTGCCGTGCGGGATTTTTTTATGAGGTTTTTCTCAAAGTGCGGAGAACCTCGACGCGATCGCTTGCCATGCTCTGGGAATAATCCTAGCTTGAAATAGTCATTTAGGGTTAGCAATCCCTCATGACCTCCTTGTAATACTTGATGCACCAGAACGTTTTCTCCCCCCGCTCAGGCGGGGGTTTTTAATGGTGTGCATCGGCAGAGGCCTTCAACGTAAAGAACCGACAGAGTTCGTGGCGATAATCGGTTTACGCATCAAGGGACAGGACAATGAAAAATGATCTGGCGGCGGCGATCGCCATCGGCTGTGTGTTGTTGTTCGCATTGGCGGTCGGTTCGCCGCTCTCCATCAGTGCCTCGCTGTAATCTTCTGCGGCCCCGCCCGGGGCCGTTCACCGACTCTGACGCGGCGTCTGCGGGTTTTTGCGCCGATCGCCCACCGGCGCGATAAATTCAGCCAAATCGCTGTTGATGTATGGCGAACTTTGAGTACTCTGAGTGCTTTGCACACCCCCACGTGCGCCGTTCTATCTATGCTTTAATCAGGCCCATCACAGGAATCGCCATGCCCGCCCGTCAAATCTCGAGGAGCCCGCTCTGATGCTGGAGATGCTATTACAGTGGTACCGCCGCCGTTTCACCGACCCACAGGCTATCGCATTGCTGGTGATCCTGGTCGCCGGCTTCCTCATTCTCTATTTTCTGCACGGCATTCTGACCCCGTTGCTGGTCGCCATCGTGCTGGCGTATCTGCTGGAGTGGCCGACCGCGCGCCTGCAGCGCATCGGCTGTTCGCGCACCTGGGCGGCGAGCATCATGCTGCTGGTGTTCGCGGGCGTCGCCATGCTGCTGGTGTTCGTCGTCGCGCCGACCGCCTGGCAGCAGGGCATCAATCTGATGAGCGATCTGCCGGGCATGCTCAACCAGTTCTATAACTTTGCCGCGACGCTGCCGAAGCGTTATCCGGCGCTGGTGGATGCCGGCATCATCGACATGATGGCGGAAAATCTGCGCAGCCGGCTGTCCGGCATGGGCGAGTCGGTGGTGAAATTCTCGCTGGCGTCGCTGGTCGGCCTGTTGACGCTGGCTATCTACCTGATCCTGGTGCCGATGATGATGTTCTTCCTGTTGAAAGACAAAGAGCAGCTGCTGAACGCGGTGCGCCGCGTGTTGCCGCGCAATCGCGGTCTGGCGGGGCAGGTCTGGAACGAGATGAATCAGCAGATCACCAACTATATTCGCGGCAAGGTGCTGGAGATGGTGATTGTCGGCGTGGCGACCTACCTGGTGTTCGCCGTGCTGGACATGCGCTACTCGCTGCTGCTGGCGGTGCTGGTGGGTTTTTCGGTGCTGATCCCCTATATCGGCGCGGTGCTGGTCACCATACCGGTGGTGGTGGTAGCGCTGTTCCAGTGGGGCGTCGGCGCCGATTTCTGGACGCTGATCGTCGCCTATCTGGTGGTGCAGGGGCTGGACGGCAACCTGCTGGTGCCGATCCTGTTCTCCGAGGCGGTCAACCTGCATCCGCTGGTAATTATCCTGTCGGTGATCGTGTTCGGCGGAATGTGGGGCTTCTGGGGCGTGTTTTTCGCCATACCGCTGGCGACGCTGGTGAAGGCGGTGATTCACGCCTGGCCGGATGAACTGCGGGTCGAGGTGGAAGACAAGGCCGGCTGACGGAGGGAGACGAAGCGCAGCTGGCCGCTGCGCTTCGTGAGAATTACTGATGCAGGTAGTTCAGAACGATGTCGTGGTGATTGGTGGTTTTGAAATCATCAAACACTTTTTCAATCTTGCCTTTGGCGTCGATCAGGAAGCTGATGCGATGAATGCCGTCATAGGTCTTGCCCATGAAGGTTTTCTCGCCCCACACGCCAAACTGTTGCGATACCTGATGGTCTTCATCAGACAACAGCGTGAAGTTGAGCAGCTCCTTTTCGGCGAAGCGCGACAGTTTTTCCGGTTTGTCGGTGCTGATGCCCAGCACTTCGACGCCGGCCTTTTTCAATTCGTCCATGTTGTCCCGCAGGCCGCAGGCTTGCACGGTGCAGCCCGGCGTCATCGCCTTCGGATAGAAATAAACCAATACTCGCTGTCCCTGGAAGTCGGCCAAATTAATTTCCTCACCGTCCTGGTCAGGCAAACTAAATTTCGGCGCTGTGTCACCGGCTTTCAATGGGCTCATCACTACTCTCCATCTTTCTCATCATGCTGTGGATAGTTCACCACGCTAATACTGCCTTGCGCGTTCAATTCTGTACATAGGCGATGGAAGGCTTGCTCAATATTTGAGGCGTCTCGATCGCCGGAACTGTGGGCGGTGATTTGAATATACAGCTGCGGCGGCAGGTCGCCGTCCGCCGGCTGCGTGCGTGAGACCAGCTCGGCGATATTCATCTGGCTGGAGTCGAACAGGTCGGTAAAACGTTCGATGATGTGCGGCGAGTCCTTCACCTCGACCTGAACCCACACGGTGGCCGGCATCGGCGGCCTTTCATGCGAGTTTGTGCGCTTCATCACGATCAGCAGCTCCAGCTCCGCGCCTTTTTGCGGCAGGGTGGATTCGATCAGGGTGATGGCGTTCCAGCTGCCGGACAGCAGCATGATGAACGTGAACTCCTCTCCCAGCATGGCCAGACGGCTATCTTCGATATTGCATCCGCAACTGCTGACGTGGCGGGTGATGGTATTGACGATTCCGGGGCGGTCGGCGCCGAGCGCGGTAATCACGAGATAGTGTTCGTCTGACTGAGGCAAAATGGCGCTTCCTGTCGTGCTTAATGGGGTTACCATGGTAAACATAAAAAAAACCGCCTGCCAAGCGCTTACAACGCGGTTGTGCGCTTGCTTTTGGATAGGCAGCAAAAGTACCATGAGTGACTTGTTTGTGGAGGGGACGGCCAATGTTTACGGGAAGTATTGTTGCACTGGTTACGCCGATGGACGACAAAGGTGCTGTCGATCGCGCGAGCCTGAAAAAATTGATCGATTATCATGTAGCCAGTGGCACCGCGGCGATCGTTTCCGTAGGGACCACCGGCGAGTCCGCAACGCTTGCCCATGACGAGCACGTTGACGTGGTGCTGCAGACGCTGGAGCTGGCCGACGGCCGCATTCCGGTGATCGCCGGCACCGGCGCCAACGCTACCGCCGAAGCCATCGCGCTCACCACCCGCTTCGCCAACACTGGCGTGGTAGGTTGCTTGACGGTGACGCCGTACTACAATAAGCCGACGCAGGAAGGGCTGTATCAGCACTTCAAGGCGATCGCCGAGAGCACCGAGCTGCCGCAGATCCTGTATAACGTGCCTTCGCGCACCGGCTGCGACATGCTGCCGCCGACCATCGCTCGGCTGGCGAAAATCAAGAATATTGTTGCTGTAAAAGAAGCGACGGGGAACTTAAGTCGCGTTAGTCAGATCCAAGTGCTGGTTGACGATGAAGACTTCATTTTGCTGAGCGGCGACGACGCCAGCGGGCTGGACTTCATGCAACTGGGCGGCAAAGGGGTGATTTCCGTGACGGCCAACGTGGCTGCGCGCGAGATGGCGGAACTTTGTGCGCTGGCGGCGCAGGGCAAATTCGCCGAAGCGCGCCGCTTAAATCAGCGCTTGATGCCGTTGCATCAGGATCTATTTGTAGAAGCAAACCCAATTCCGGTGAAGTGGGCCTGTAAGGCGTTGGGATTGATGGCAACCGATACGCTGCGTCTGCCGATGACGCCGTTGAGCGAAACCGCCCGCCCGGTGGTGGAGCGCGCGCTGAAAAGCGTCGGTTTGCTGTAACTCTAAGGGAAATTTGATGGCTTATTCATTGCAAAAGTCGACGGTAGCAAAAGTAGTGGGCATCTCTTTGGTGATGATGCTGGCGGCCTGCAGCAGCGATCAGCGCTACAAGCGCCAGGTCAGCGGCGACGAGGCTTACCTCGACGCGGCTCCGCTCAAGGCGCTGAACGCGCCGTCCGGCATGATCCTGCCGGTGCAGAGCGGCAACTATGACGTGCCCGCCACGACGCTGCAAGGCAACGTCGGCAAGCAACTGGACATTCGTCCGCCGGTGCAGCCGTTGGCGCTGCTGAGCGGTTCTCGCGCGCAATACGCCGGCGACAGCGGCACGCTGCTGCTGGAAAACAGCCCGCAGAACCAAAACCTGTGGTCGCGCGTCGTCAGCCTGCTGCAGGCGAAGAACATCGCGATCGCTTCCCGCCAGGACGCCGGTCAGACCCTGACCACCGACTGGGTGAAGTGGAACCGTCTGGACGAAGACAACCAGTACGAAGGCCGTTATCAGATCAGCGTGCAGCAACAAGGCTACCAGCAGGCGCTGGTGGTGAAAAGCGTTGGCCTGCAGCAGCAGGGCAAGACCGAACAGGTCACCGATCAGTCTGAGATCCAGCGTTACAACGGCATGATGATCAACACCCTGATCGAAGGTCTGGACAAGCAGGACAACCTGGCGAGCAGCCAGACCGCCAGCCGCTTCGGCGCGCTGGACGTGCAGAGCGGCGCCGATGATACCGGCCTGCCGATGCTGGTCGTGCGCGGCCCGTACACCGTGGTGTGGGATCGCCTGCCGCCGGCGCTCGAAAAACTGGGGATGAAAGTGGGTGACCGCAGCCGTCCGCAGGGCACCGTCGCCGTGACCTACAAGTCCCTGAGCAGCAGCGATTGGGATGCGTTGGGCGTCAAGGATCCTGAGCTGGCGGAAGGGGATTACAAGCTGCAGGTCGGCGATCTCAACAACCGCACCAGCCTGCAATTTATCGATCCGAAAGGCAAACCGCTCACCCAGTCGAAAAACGACGCACTGGTGGCGGCATTCCAGTCTGCCTTCAGTAAAACCAGCGTTAAATAACCAAAAAGGGGCTTCGGCCCCTTTTTGTTTTGTCTATACGGTATCGTTTGCGTCGCAGGTTTGGCACAATAGTGCCCGGCACGCCAAAGAATTCATTAGGTCAATTCTATACCCCCTAATTTCGGGCCGCGCTCGGGAGACAACGGGGATACATCACTGGAGTAAGTAAGATGCAAAAGCTAGCTGAGCTGTATCGCGGAAAGGCAAAAACCGTTTACACCACCGAGAATCCCGATCTGTTGGTGTTGGAGTTCCGCAACGATACGTCAGCACTGGATGGTCAGCGCATTGAGCAGTTCGATCGCAAAGGCATGGTGAACAACAAGTTCAACCATTTCATCATGAGCAAACTGGAAGAAGCCGGCATCCCGACCCAGATGGAGCGTCTGCTGTCCGACAACGAAGTGCTGGTGAAGAAGCTGGACATGGTGCCGGTGGAATGCGTGATCCGCAACCGCGCCGCCGGTTCGTTGGTGAAGCGTCTGGGCATCGAAGAAGGTCTGGTGCTGAACCCGCCGCTGTTCGATCTGTTCCTGAAAAACGACGCCATGCACGATCCGATGGTCAACGAATCCTACTGCGAAACCTTCGGCTGGGTGAGCAAAGAGCATCTGGCGCGCATGCGTGAGCTGAGCTATCGCGCCAACGAAGTATTGACCAAGCTGTTTGACGACGCCGGCCTGATCCTGGTCGATTTCAAGCTGGAATTCGGCCTGTTCAACGGCGAAGTGGTGCTGGGCGATGAATTCTCGCCGGACGGCAGCCGTCTGTGGGACAAAAACACCCTGGACAAGATGGACAAAGACCGCTTCCGTCAAAGCCTGGGCGGGCTGATCGAAGCCTACGAAGAAGTGGCGCGCCGCATCGGCGTGAAGCTCGACTAAGCGTTGGCACCGCCATTCGGGGCGATCCGGCCGGATCGTCCCGCTGTTCTGCATTTTTCCAGAAAATTTCTACATTTCCTCCGCGGCAGACCATTTATAATGATGGATGCGAGATGACTAAAACCTATCCCACTCAGGCTTGAAGCTGCCTTTGCGCTTACCAACGCGCGGCATCTTCAACGAGCAGGGGAAATATCTGGAGTGTATTTATGCGTTGGCAAGGGCGTCGGGAAAGTGACAATGTTGAGGATCGTCGCGGGCAGTCTTCAGGTTTGGGCGGCGGTGGCGGCGGTTTCCGCGTGCCGGTGCGCGGCAAGGGTGGCATCGTCATTCTGGTGGTGGTGCTGGTGGCCGGCTATTACGGCATCGATCTGTCGCCGCTGTTGAACGGCGGTAATGTCGCTCCTCAGGGTCAACAACAGAGCGCCAGCATCAGTCCGAAAGACGATGAGCTGGCCAAATTCACTTCGGTGGTGCTGGCCTCGACCGAAGATAACTGGAAAGAGATTTTCCAGCGCATGGGCAAAACCTACCAACCGCCGAAGCTGGTGATGTATCGCGGCGTGACGCGCACCAGCTGCGGCACCGGTCAGGCGGCGATGGGGCCGTTCTACTGCCCGGGCGACAGAACGGTGTATATCGATCTGTCTTTCTATCAGGACATGAAGACCAAGCTGGGCGCCGGCGGTGATTTCGCTCAGGCCTATGTGGTGGCGCATGAAGTCGGCCACCATGTGCAGAACCTGCTGGGCATCGAGCCGAAGGTACGCCAGATGCAGCAGGGCGCCAGCCAGGCGGAAGTGAACCGCCTGTCGGTGAAAATGGAGCTGCAGGCGGACTGCTTTGCCGGCGTATGGGGCAAATACGCCGAGAAGCAGCAGATGCTGGAAGAGGGCGACCTGCAGGCGGCGCTGAATGCCGCACAGGCGATTGGCGACGATCGGTTGCAGCAACAGAGCCAGGGCCGCGTCGTGCCGGACAGCTTTACCCACGGCACTTCGCAGCAGCGCTACACCTGGTTTAAACAGGGCTTCGACAGCGGCGATCCCAATACCTGCAACACCTTCGCATCCCGTTAACACCTCAAGTGCCGGAGCCTGACTCCGGCATTTTTTTCGAATTGAGATACAGCCTTATGCTACAGGCAGCGCAACAACTCATGCGGCGGCAGGGCATCCGGCGCCTGCTGGTGCTCAGCGGCGAACCCGAGTGGTGCCGCGAACAGGCGCAGCGGCTGGCGGCGACGTTGCCCGGCGACTGGCCTTGGGTCGGGGAGAATCCGCCGCCCGGTCAGGCGGCGTTGGCGAGCGGCGCGGTGCGTCAATTGCTGGGGCAGGAGCGGCTGCATGCAGTGTTCGATGCCGGTCATTCGCTGGACGTAGAGGCGTTGGCGGCGCTGAGCGGCGCCCTGCGCGCCGGCAGCTGGCTGCTGTTGTTGACGCCGCCCTGGCGGCAATGGGCTCAGCTGCCGGACGGCGACAGCCTGCGCTGGAGCGATTGCCCGCAGCCGATCACCACCTCGCATTTCATCCGCCATCTGCAGCAGCATCTGACCGACGACAGCGAAGTGACGATCTGGCGGCAGGATGAGCCCCTGACGCTGGCCGCGCTGCCGGCGCGTGAAGGGGTGGCAGCCGCCGGATGGCCGGCCGACCGAGGAACAACAGGCGATCTTGACGGCGCTGCTGCAGGCCGAGTCCGGCGTGTGGGTGCTGACCGCCGCTCGCGGCCGCGGCAAATCGACGCTGGCCGGCATGCTGGTGGCGCAGTCGCCGCTGATCTGCTGGATCACCGGGCCGAGCCGCGCCGCCACGGCGGTGGCCGGAGAATGGGCGCAGGGGCGCGCGCAGTTTTGGGCGCCCGATGCCTTGTTGGCACAGTGCCGGGAAGGCGACGTCAGCGCCGTGGGGTGGCTGCTGGTGGATGAGGCGGCGGCGATCCCCGCGCCGCTGTTGCAGCAGTTGATCGGCTATTTCCCGCGCGTGTTGCTGACCACCACGGTGCAGGGCTATGAAGGCACCGGCCGCGGTTTTCTGCTGAAGTTTTGCGCCGGGCTGCCGGCCTATCAGGCGCTGAGCCTGCAGCAGCCGATGCGTTGGGCGCAGGGGGATGCGCTGGAACGGATAACGGACAATGCGCTGTTGTTCAATGAGCTGCCCGCCTGGCCGGCGGATGGCCAGGCGATCGATTACAGCCAGGCGGAACAAGGCGAGCTGTGCGCCGATCCGCAGCGGCTGGCGCGTTTCTACGCCCTGCTGAGCAGCGCGCATTACCGCACCTCACCGCTGGATTTACGCCGGCTGATGGATGCGCCCGGCATGCATTTCGGGCTGGCGCAGGCCGGTTTGGAGGTGGTCGGTGCCGTGTGGCTGGTGGAAGAGGGCGGATTGAGCGCCGAGTTGGCGCACGACGTGTGGGCCGGCCGCCGTCGGCCGCGCGGCAATCTGGTGGCGCAGTCGCTGGCGGCGCATGGCGGCCAATGGTGGGCGCCGACGCTGCGGTCTCGGCGCATTACCCGCATCGCGACGCTGCCGGCATTGCGGCGGCGGGGTATCGCGCGCCAGTTGATCGAGCGGCAACGCCGTCAGGCGCAGGGGCTGGACTTCCTGTCGGTCAGCTTCGGCTATACCGAGCCGCTGTGGCGCTTTTGGCAATCCTGCGGTTTCGAGCTGGTGCGCATCGGCAGCAAGCCGGAGGCCAGCAGCGGCTGCTATACCGCGATGGCGATCTTGCCCCTGAGCGAGCAAGGAGAGGCGCTGCGGCACGCGGCACACAAGCATCTGGCACGCGACTGGCCCTGGCTGCGGCAGCGTATCGAGCTTACGCTGGCGATCCCGGGCGACGACGGCGATACGTCGCTCGGCGAAGAGGACTGGCGCGAGCTGGCCGGGTTCGCTTTTGCCCATCGGCCGCTGGAGGCTAGCCTGGGGGCGTTGCAGCGGTTACTGTTGGCCAGCAGTCTGCCGCTGCCCGCACTGCGCGGCCATCTGCAGCGGCGGCACTCTCCCGCGGAGTGCGCAGAGCGGGCGGGCGTCAGCGGCCAGAAAGCCTTGCTGCGCCACTGGCGGCACGAAACGGCGCAGGCGCTGGAACAGCTGAATGCGCAGCACTGCCGCTACTGGCGCGACTGGGCGCAGTCATTGCAATAAATTGAAGAACTTGCTCAATAAAACCCGATTTTCCCGATTTCTCAGCGGCGTATAGTGGCTGTCAGCGGTGCGGCGACGACAGTCGCTGCGTCAGGTTTGGTTACTATTAAGGAGTCATCGATGAAACATGAGCATTTCGTTGTCCAAAGCCCGGCGACCCCGGCGGCGCAGCTGATCTTGCTGTTTCACGGTGTCGGCGACAACCCGGTGGCGATGGGGGAGATCGGCAGTTACTTCGCCAAAGAGTTTCCCCAGGCGCAGGTGGTAAGCATCGGTGGCCCCGCAGCGTTTGGCAACGGCGCCGGCCGCCAGTGGTTTTCGGTGCAGGACGTGACCGAAGAGAACCGCGTGGCCCGCATCGCAGACGTAATGCCGCAGTTTGTGGCCGTGGTGCGCCATTGGCAGCAGCTGAGCGGCGTTGGCTATGCCGGCACTGCCCTGGTGGGGTTCTCGCAGGGAGCGATCATGGCGCTGGAGGCGTTGAAGGCGGAAACCCGCCTCGCCGGGCGAGTGGTCGCGTTCAGCGGGCGTTTCGCCCAGTTGCCTGAGCAGGCGTTCGGCGACAGCGTGGTGCATTTGATCCACGGCGAAGAGGACGCGGTGATCGCGGTGCAGCACGCTCACGCGGCGGCGGAGGCGTTGCGGACCAACGGCGCCGATTTCACGCTGGACGTGGAACAGGACGTTGGGCATGCGATCAACCAGGGCATGATGAACGCCGCGCTGGAAAGGTTGCATTACTATGTGCCGCAGCGCTACTGGGACGAAGCCTTGTCCGGCAAGCGCGGCGAGCTGATCGCCTTCCGCTAAAAATTCAGGGCGCCGATGAGCGCCCTGATATCACTTCTTCTTCGGCCAGTCGTCTTCGTCATCCCACTGGGCGTTGTTGTCGCGGTGCGGCGGTATCTCCGGCTTGTTGGCCAGATAGCTTTTGACGTCAACGCGGCGCAGTTCCTTGATGCCGCTGACGACCATCCCCACCAGAACCAGCAGGATAATCCACCAGTAATCAGCTAACCATTGCATAGCTACTCCTTTCCTTTACTGCGTATAAAACGCGAAAAAATCGATGGCAGATGGCGTTCGAGCCATTCGGCACCGGCGACCTCCTTGTCTTGCCAGGCCGCCAGCAACAGCGCCGGCGTCAGCAAGTGTTCGGCTTCTTGCGCCAGCGGCCGGTAGCTCAGATGCCACGGCTCCACCGCCACGCCGCCGCAGTCTTCGGTGAAGGGGCGGTAGAAACCGAATTCGGTCATATGCGCCGTCAGCCACTGGTTAAGGGGCGCAAAGTAGCCGCCTTCCTCATATTCCCACGGTTCCAGCTGCAGCTTTTGCCCTTCCGGCAACAGCGACGGATCGTACACGTCCAGATCGCTGCCCCAGTGGTGGCGGCTGGCGCCCGGCAGAGCCGACCAGCGCAGGATCGCCTCACAGCGCTCGGCGGCGGACAGCGGCGCGACGTCGATCGGTTGACTGTCCTTATCTAATACTGGCCGCTGGCCGCAGAATTTGCCATTCCAGATGGCCAACTGCCGGTCAAAATCGCGGAAGGTGCTGGCGGGCTGGAGATCGAATCCCGCCGCACGCGCCGCCTGCTGCATCGCCAGGAACGCGTTGACGGCATCCGGCTGCAGCCGATGGTTGCCGCTCAGCGGCGCCAGGTGCTCGGTCGAGCGGCCGGTGAGCATTTCTGCGTTGATCATGCGATCAATTGCTCCATGATGCGTTGATACATGCGGCTCAGCAGCTGCAGATCCGCGGCGTTGACGCATTCGTTGACCTTGTGGATGGTGGCGTTGACCGGCCCCAGCTCCACCACCTGCGCACCCATCTGCGCGATGAAGCGGCCGTCGGAGGTGCCGCCGGTGGTCAACAGCTGCGGCGTCAATTCAGAATAGTGCTCGACGGCGTTGACCACCGCATCCACCAACGCGCCGCGCGAGGTGAGGAACGGCTGGCCGGACAGACGCCACTCGATGCTGTAATTCAGCTGATGGCGTTCCAGCAGCTCTTCCACACGCTGCTTGATCATCGCGTCGGTCAGTTCGGTGCTGAAACGGAAGTTGAACTGCACGTAGAAATCGCCTGGGATCACGTTATTGCTGCCGGTGCCGGCCTGCACGTTGGCGATCTGCATGCTGGTCGGCGGGAAGAACTCGTTGCCGCGATCCCATTCGATCGCCACCAGTTCATTCAGCGCCGGCATGGCGCGGTGCACCGGATTGTCCGCCAGATGCGGATAGGCGACGTGCCCTTGTACGCCGTGGATATGCAGGTTGGCGGTGATCGAGCCGCGACGGCCATTTTTCACCACGTCGCCGACGCGCTCGGTGCTGGACGGCTCGCCGACCAGGCAGTAATCCAGCCGTTCGTTGCGCGCCATCAGCGCTTCAACCACTTTAACCGTGCCGTGAGTGGCGCTGGCCTCTTCATCCGAAGTGATCAGAAAAGCAAGGCGGCCCCGGTGATTCGGGTTGGCGGCGACAAAGCGTTCCGCCGCCACCACCATCGCGGCCAATGACCCTTTCATATCCGCCGCGCCGCGGCCGTACAGCATGCCGTCGCGGATCGCCGGTTCAAACGGCGGGTTGTCCCAGCGCTTTTCATCGCCGGTCGGCACCACGTCGGTGTGCCCGGCAAACGCCAGGGTTTGCCCTTCGCCGCGCCAGGCCCAGAAGTTTTGGGTGTCTTCGAAGTCCATTGCTTCGACGGTGAAACCGATCGCCTGCAGGCGATCGATCATCAGCTGCTGGCAGCCTTCATCATTTGGGCTGAGGGAAGGGCGTTTGATCAGTTGCTGAGCCAGTTCGATAACCGGGCAAGTCATACGGCGACCTCGGCGACAAATTGCTGGTAAGCGTCGGCGTTGAAACCGAGCAGGGCGCGCCCGTTGCCGGCGTCCAGCAACGGGCGTTTGATGATCGCCGGCTGCGCCAGCATCAGCGCGATGGCGGCGTCGGCGTTATCGCAGGCGTTGCGCTGCGCTTCATCCAGCTTGCGCCAGGTGGTGCCGCAGGTATTGAGCAGCGGCTCCCACCCCAGTTGCGCGACGAAACCGCGCAGCCGTTGTTCGTCCAGGCCGTCGGCGCGATAGTCGTGAAAATGATAGGCCACGCCCTGATCTTCCAGCCAGCGGCGGGCTTTTTTGATGGTGTCGCAGTTTTTGATGCCGTACATCGTCAGCGTTGTCTGTTGCGGTTTGTTTGCCATGGCGTAAAGCTACCTGTCTCGTCGAGTCGATACTGAGCGGCGTGGGCGATCTTTGGCCCGCTAGCCGCCCGGCGATAGCAGAGATAATGCCAGTAAAGCGGCGACGAGATCCAGACAACGATGCGTGCGAGGTGCGATTGCGCGCCAGGGATAAGAGGTCGGCAACGTGGTTGAACGGCTGCCTTCGCCGACCGTGCTGGTGAAAAGGCGCCGGCGAAAGCGTTCTGCCGCCAATGCAGAGCTGGCGGAGAGAGAGCTACTCTTTATTGATCCTTATGTTTAAACGATCGGTCAAACACCGTACGCGGGTAATATGCAAGAGCGGTTTTATCCGGCTGGCGCCGAGTTTTTTCATTATTCGCGACTTGTAATGATTGGCGGTTTTATTTCTGATATTCATGGCATTGCTGATGTCGGCCAGCGATTTTCCCGTCGACCATTCCGAGAGAAAATGCGATTCGCGCTGAGAGAGTTGCGGCGGCTCGGTATAGTGGCTGTAGCGCTTATATAAGTCGCCGATCAGGTGGCTGAAGCGGCTCAATGATATAAGGTTTGATAATATAATGGTCTTGCTGTCGACAATCACCATGTCATGCAGGCAGTCGGTGATAATGACTATTTTGTAGGTATTGGGGTTGGCATATTCATCGCGGTAGCGCGCTTCAAAATTGGCGATGGTGACATCGATAAAGCAGACCCTTTTGCGGCTAAAACCGGCCGGCGCGCGTTTCTCCGCCCAGGTTTGATTGATGAGCTGCCGGATGCCGATAGCGGTATAGGCACACGCGCTGAAAATATCAATTTTCATTTTATTATAATCCCTTAATTTCTATTTCCCGGTGAGGATTGATATCTTAAAACATAAAAAAAGAAACAATCTAAATAATTTCACATTGAACTTATTGGGCGCCGCAGGGAAAGAACGCTATCCTGCGGTGGACAATCAGGAAAGCCTCATATACTAGCATGATTTATAAAGAGTAAATTTGGTTTTTAATCGAGCTGCCCAGTGAAGAAAGAGGGATAGAATAGAAACCCTCTATTAATACTCCGGTTATTAAAAGGAATTAACATAGAAAGTGGCTATCAAAATAAAATATTCGATCGTTAATATCGATCGTTTTTGTGAGGGAGGGAATGTTAATGAATTAATAATTAAGATATTTCTTGCTTTTTAGCGAGGGGTGTCGCTTATTTTTAACGCAGTTCAAAGAGTGTGCTGGGACAATCTCATGACGCGCGCCAAATTAATGGCAAAGATAAATTTTAATCAAAAAAATGCGATGTTTTAAGCTGCGTGCGTTGTGCAAGTGGGGAGGATTTATACGGGGGAACGGCATGAAAGAATGCCGGATCGAAATTTCCGATAAGATCACGTCGGAAATAGCGTCTTGTCTTGCGGACGGATTGGATCGCGTTAACGATGAATATATCGGCTACGACAATCGTCGGCCGTGGTGAAAGATCCTGACAGCGGCAGCAATTCTGCGGGGCATCTGCCGCCCTATTTTTATCAGCCGAACGTTGTAATGCGCGATTAACGCACGTAGCCCCCCAGTTGCAAACGCCGCAGAGCATCCCCCTCTGCGAACACCATGCCGGTGGTCAAATCGTGAAAACCGTACTTTTCATAGAAAGCCAGTTTTTCCGGCACCGAATAGATGAAAACCTTGCCGAGCGGCGCCAGATCTTGCATTACCCGGTCCATCAACCGGCGCCCCAATCCCTGCCCCTGAAAGCGCGGATCGATCGCCACGTCGGCCAGGTAAGCGACCGAAGTCAAATCGCTGATGGCATGCGCGGTGGCGATCAGCTCATCGCCGATAAACCCCCAATAGCAAAACTGGCTGTGTTGATAAACGCGTTGCAGCGTATGCGGATCGCGTTCGCCCAGCCCGGCGGCCTGCAGCAATTCACACAGCCGCCGCCAGTCGATGGCGCGGCGGTTCATATCGGTGATGATTTCCATCGTTGTCCTCTAATCAATATGATTGAGATCGGCGGCATAGTGCCGAATGGCGCGCTGATAGCCGCGGATGTCGGGGTCTGACGAGGTTTCCGCCAGCAACAACAACAGATCGGCCACGGCCCGTTTACCTTCATCCAGGTTGTACAGCGTCATGGCACGAAACAGCCTCAGCTCGTTGGCCTGCGGGAATTCAGCCAGGCCATCGTCGAAAGCGCGCAGCGAAGCCGGGTATTTCCCCAGGGCGCGGTAAGTGCTGCCGAGGCCCAGCCAGGCTTCACGGCGCTGGGCGGGCGGCAAATCGCGACCCAACGCCGCGAGGTAGCAGGGAATCGCCTGTCGCTCCAAACCCTGAACGTCGTACAGGCAGGCCAGCTGAAAATGCAGCATCGCCGCTTCCGGCTCTGCCGCCAGTTGCCGCAACGCCAGCGCAGTGGCTTCCTGATAATGACCTTGCGCTTTCAACTGTGAGACAGACAAAGAGGTGGACATGATCGGCGCTCCATTGGCGTATTGTTATACCTTTTACACGCTATCGTGGAGAAATTGATATCACAAGGGAATAGCCGTACTGAACATTGATCAGATAAATACGAAAATGTGCGCTAACCCCGGTTTCCGGGCCCGGCATCGTTCCCGTTTCCCTTCACATGGTCAAAAAACAGGCGTAGAATCCGCTTCGTCAAATAATTGAGGTTGTAAAGTATTATGGTTGATCGTGAATTAGGAAACTGGAAAGACTTCATTGATGAGATGTTGGGCAACTGACACAGCGATGAAGCCGATGGCAAGGTTGAGTCATTGGAAAATTACTGAAACACCGTGGGAACGAGATATTCGTTCGAAAAAGCAGCATCGGTCATCCGACGCTGCTTTTTTTATGCGCCGCCGATCACTCTTCGGCGGGCGGTGTGGCGGCAGGATGCGCTTTACCGGGGAAGCGGCGGCGAACCAGCACGAAGAACAGCGGCACGAAGAAGATCGCCAGCAGGGTGGCGGAGATCATGCCGCCCATCACCCCGGTACCGACCGCATGCTGGCTGCCGGAACCGGCGCCGCTGCTGGTGGCCATCGGCAGCACGCCGAAGATGAACGCCAGCGAGGTCATCAGGATCGGCCGCAGGCGCATGCGCGACGCGTCGAGCGTCGCCGACATCAGATCCTGCCCTTTCTGGTTCAGCTCATTGGCGAACTCGACGATCAGAATGGCGTTTTTCGCCGACAGCCCAATGATGGTCAGCAGGCCGACCTGGAAATAAACGTCGTTCTCCAGGCCGCGCAGCCAGGTGGCGGCGACCGCGCCGATCACCCCCAGCGGCACCACCAACATCACCGAGAACGGAATTGACCAGCTCTCGTACAACGCCGCCAGACACAGGAACACCACCAGCAGCGAGATGGCGTACAGCGCCGGCGCCTGCGAGCCGGACAGCCGTTCCTGATAGGACATCGCCGTCCATTCCAGACCGAAGCCGTTCGGCAGCTGGCTGACCAGTTTCTCCATTTCCGCCATGGCGGTGCCGGTGCTGACGCCGTTGGCCGCTTCGCCGACGATCTCCAGCGCCGAGCTGCCGTTATAGCGTTCCAGCCGTGGCGAACCATACTCCCAGTGCGAGCTGGCGAAGGCCGAGAACGGCACCATGCCGCCCGTGCTGTTGCGCACATACCATTTGTTGATGTCATCCGGCAGCATGCGGAACGGCGCCGCAGCCTGCACGTAGACTTTTTTCACCCGGCCGCGATCGACGAAGTCATTGACGTAGGTCGAGCCCCAGGCGGTAGAGAGCGTGCTGTTGATGTCGTCGATCGACACGCCCAGCGCCTGAGCCTTGCGTTGATCGATATCGATTTGCAACTGCGGGCTGTCGTCCAGGCCGTTGTGGCGCACGCGCGACAGCAGCGGATTTTGCCCGGCGAGCTGCAGCAATTGATCGCGCGCCGCCATCAGCTTGGCGTGGCCGAGGCCGGCGTGGTCTTCCAACTCCATATCGAAGCCGGAGGAGTTGCCGAGGCCGGTGATCGCCGGCGGACTGCTGGCGATCACCCGGGCTTCGTTAATCTTGCTGAATGCCTGAGTCGCGCGATCGATGATGTCGAATGAGCTGTTGGCGCCCGAGGCGCGCAGGTCCCAGTCTTTCAGCCGGACAAACAGGCGCGCCACGTTTTGGCCGTTGCCCCCCGGCCCGGAGCCGATGATGGCGAACACCGACAACACGTCCTGTTTCTCTTCGGTGAGGAAGTACTGCTCGACCTTCTCCACCACTTTGGACGTTTGCTGCAGGGTCGATCCCGCCGGCAGCTGCACCTGTACGGTGAAGATGCCGCGGTCTTCCTGCGGCAGGAACGAGGTCGGCAGCTTGATGAACAGCAGCGCCATGCCGCCGAGCAGCAGCAGATAAATCACCATATAGCGGCCGCTGGCGTGCAGGATGCGCCCCACGCCGCGCTCATAGCGATCGGCATTGCGGTTGAACATGCGGTTGAACCAGCCGAAGAAGCCGCGCTTGCCGTGATGATGCCCCTTGGCGATCGGTTTAAGCAGCGTCGCGCACAGGGCCGGGGTCAGGATCATCGCCACCAGCACCGACAGCACCATGGCGGAGACGATGGTGATGGAGAACTGGCGATAGATGGCGCCGGTGGTGCCGCCGAAGAACGCCATCGGCACGAACACCGCCGACAGCACAAGAGCGATGCCGACCAGCGCGCTCTGGATCTGCCCCATGGATTTGCGCGTGGCCTCTCGCGGCGGCAAGCCTTCCTCGCTCATCACGCGCTCGACGTTCTCCACTACCACGATAGCGTCGTCCACCAGCAGGCCGATCGCCAGCACCATGGCGAACATGGTGAGGGTGTTGATGCTGAAGCCGCAGGCGGAGAGGATGGCGAAAGTGCCCATCAGCACCACCGGCACGGCGATGGTGGGGATCAGGGTAGCGCGGAAGTTCTGCAGGAACAGGTACATGACCAGGAACACCAGCAGGATGGCCTCCAGCAGCGTTTTCACCACGTCCTTGATCGAGGCTTTGACGAACGGGGTGGTTTCATAGGCCACTTTGGCTTCCAGCCCGTGCGGGAAGTATTGCGACAGCTCGGCGATTTTGTCCTTCACCAACTGGTCGGTCTGCAGTTCGTTGGCGCCGGAAGCCAGCTTGATGTTCATGCCGGCGGCCTGCATGCCGTTGTAGCGGCTGAGGTAGTTGTAGTTCTCGCCGCCCAACTCAACGGTGGCGACGTTGCCCAGCGTCACCAGCGAACCGTCCTGATTGACCCGCAGGGTGATCTGGCGGAACTGCTCCGGCGTCTGGAGCTGCGACTGGGCGTTGATGGTGGCGTTCAGCGCCTGTTTATCGACCGACGGCGTGCCACCCAACTGGCCGACCGCCACCTGGGCGTTCTGCGACTGAATGGCTTTGACCACGTCCTGGGTCGTGAGCTGATAGCTGTTGAGTTTGTTAGGATCGAGCCAGATGCGCATGGCGTACTGCGAGCCGTAGACGTCCATGCTGCCGACGCCGTTGATGCGGCTGAGCGGATCCTGCAGGTTGGAGACGATGTAATCGGCGATGTCCTGCTTGTCCATGCTGTTGTCGGTGGAGACGAACGCCACCATCATCAGCGTGGTATCGCCGGATTTCGAGACCGTGACCCCCTGATTCTGCACCGCCTGCGGCAGACGTTTGATCGCCGCCTGCAGCTGGTTTTGTACCTGCTGCATCGCTTCGTTGGGGTCGGTGCCGGCTTCGAACGTCAGCGTGACGGTTGCCTGGCCGGTATTGGTGCTCTGCGACGACATATACATCATGTTGTCGAGGCCGGTCATATTCTGTTCAATGATCTGCGTGACGGTGTTTTCCAGCGTTTGCGCCGAAGCGCCTGGATAAGTTGCGCTGATGCGCACGTTCGGCGGCGCCAAATTCGGGTATTGTTCTACCGGTAAAGAAAAAATCGCCAACGCTCCGGTCAGGCAAAGAATTATTGCCAGCACCCAGGCGAAAATCGGGCGATCAATAAAAAAATTGGCCATGCAGCGCGAACCTCGTTATGACTTGTTCTATCTTTAAAACGCATCAGAATTATGCATTTCAGCGGCAGGGAGGGATCCCGGCGCTATTGCACTGTACTCGGGAAAGCCGAGGAAAGCGTGGAGAAAAAAAGGAGATAGTGTAAATAACGGTAGCGTAAAACGGCGTTGGCGCTTGTTTGCCGACAACGAGACGCGATTAAGACATTTTTATGACTGTCGAAGGCCTTGCGCGCCTTTTTGCGCGCACGGAACCGGAAATAAACAGGACTCACCTTACAGCAGGAGCTTGGCATGGGAATTAACCCGGTATTTGCCCGTCGGCTTTATTTGTGCTGGCTGATCAGCCACAGTGAGCGGCCCAATGTGCCGCGGTTGATGGCGCTGACCGGTTGGCCGCGCCGCACGTTGCAGGATGTGCTGAAGGCGCTGCCCGGCATGGGCGTCGAGCTGCAGTTCGTGCAGCAGGGCGTGCGCAACAACGACGGTTTTTATCAGCTGGAAAGCTGGGGGCCGTTCAACAAGAGCTGGGTGCACCAGCACCATCAGGCGCTACTCAGCGCCATCGAGTAAGCTGCCCCGGCGCAGCGGCCGGGGCTGACGTTCATTGGCTTTTATGCTCCAGGTACATCACCGTCGCCGCCACGCGAGAACGCACGTCCAATTTGCGCAGTATGTTGCGGATGTGCACCTTCACGGTTTCTTCAGAGATATGCAGCTGCGCCGCTACCTGTTTGTTGGACAGGCCGCGCGCCACCTCTTGCAAGACATCCAGCTCACGTTCGGTCAAGGCGGCAAAGGGATCGCGCTGCTCGCTGCGCGCCAGCAAATAGTCGGCCATGGCGTCGCTGATCACGTTCTGCCCCTCGGCGGCGGCGCCGATGTGCTCCAGCAGCAGTTCCGGCTCGCTGTCTTTCAGCAGGTAGCCGTCGGCGCCGGCGTCTATCAGCGCATACAGATCGCTGCGCGCGTCGGAGACCGTCAGCACGATGATGCGCGCGTCCACGCCTTCGTCGCGCAGGGCCCGCAGCGTGTCCAGCCCGGACATGCCCTTCATGTTCAGATCCAACAAGATCACGTCCGGGGCGTGCTGCAGCGCCAGCGCAACCGCCTCGCTGCCGTTGCCGGCCTCCGCCACCACGCTAAATCGCGCATCCAGTCCCAGCAGTTGTTTGATGCCGCGCCGCATCAACGGATGATCGTCAACGATCATGACTCGGTATTGCTTCATCACCATGAAATATGCTCCCTGTAGCAAGTAAAGCCACTCAAACGCGCCCTGCGGCGTGCTTCACAGTGGGACTGTCTCTTCAAAAATAGCGGCAATCAGCGCCGTAAACCTCCCCGGACGGCCTTCCGCCCGGCGGCAACCGTAACGCAGAATGAACAGCCGCAAGGTCAGGGCGAGAATGTCAGGCAAACCGCCGTACCGCCGCCGCTTCTGCGCTGAATGTGCAGCGTTCCTCCCAATCGCGCCGCGCGTTCGCTCATGATGGTCAAACCATAATGCCCTTCCGGTTCCTCCAGACTGGCGATGCCGCAACCGTCGTCGGTAATGCTGAAAACGTTGTCGCCTGCGGCGTTGACCTCGCAACACACCGTAATCTCGTCTGCCCCGGCGTGCTTGACGGCATTGAGCACCGCCTCGCGCACGATCTGCAGCGCGTGCACCTGCTGCTGGGCGTTGAGCGCCTGCGAAGACAGCCGACAGTGTAACTGAATCCGCGCGGGGGTTAGCGCTTTTAATGGCTGCAACAGCTGCTCCAGCGAGGCGTTCAGATCCGCCTCCTGAATGTTGAGACGGAAGGTGGCCAGCAGCTCTCTCAACTGGCGATAGGCATCGGCCAGCGTGCGATCGAAATCGTCGATAATGGTCTGCGCCGCCGGATCGGTGGCGCTGCGCCGCAGCAGCGTCAGCTGGATGCGCAGGAACGACAGCGTCTGCGCCAGCGAATCGTGCAGCTCGCGGGCGATGGTCGCACGCTCTTCCATCAACAGCAGATATTGGTGCTGCTTTTGCGCCCGGTTGAAGTAAACGCCGCGGCCCAACATATTGGCCAGGCTCTGCATCAGGTGAGGATGCGGCGGGTGCGCCTCGGGCTGCCAGCGCAACTCGCCCAGCGGCTTGTCGCCCTGGGTGATCGGCAGCGCGTTCCAGGCCTGCGTCGGCGCCGCTTCCCCTTCGCTCAGCCGCCACTGGCCCTGGCCGTCCGCTACGTTCAGCTGGATGCAGCGCAGCCGTTCGCTTTGGCGCACGATGCGCAGCACATTTTCGAACGCCTGCTGATCGAGCTGGCGCACGCTCAGCGCCTGCGAGCAGCGATACAGCACCTCAAGCGTTTCATTGGCCTGCTGCAGACGTTGGGTTTTTTCCTGTACCTTCAGCTCCAGCGACTGATAGAGCCGGGCCAGTTCGTCCGACATGGCGCTGAAGGTTTGCGACAGCACGCCGAGCTCGTTCGGCAACGTCACGTCCAACTGCGGGTGGCGAAAATCCCCTTGTTGCACGCGCTGGCTGGCGTCGACCAGATGCTGCAGCGGGGTGACCACCTGGCGGCGCATGAAACGAATGCAAAACAGCACCAGACCGATGATGGCGGCGTAACCCAGCACGCTGACGGCGGCCACCAGGGTCAGTTTCAGTTCGGAATAGCGCTGCAGGGCGGACACGAAATGGTCAACGCGATTGACATGGCCGGCGACCTCCGCCCGATAGGCGATCGCCTGCCCGTTGCGGATCTGCCGCTCCATCGTTTGCCACGCCTGTTGCAGCGCCAGGTAATGGTTGCGCACCTCGGCCGGTACGTAGAAGCGCGCCAGTTTTTGCAGCGCCGGCGCCTGCAATGACTGCCGGTATTGCTGCAGGTGCAGCTCCAGCTCTGGGCTCTGCTGGTCGAGATCGAAGGCCAACCGGTAGCTTTGCATGCGCAGCGAACCGGCGATATTGATCGCTTCGGCATCGCTCTGGCTGCCGGCGACGGTGGTCAACGCCAACCCGGTGGCGAGCACCGACAGTATCACGATGCCGAACAGCGCTTTGGCCAGGCTGCCGGTCACGGAACGTTTAACAAGCAATCAAGGATCCTTCTCTCAGGTAGGGCGCGTCGCCAGTTTCATTCGAAAGCAAAACTATAACTTTTGCAACTAAAATGCACCGCGATTTGTATCAAGTTGTCAACAAAACGGGAACAATTGTGGTTGTGTAATCAAATGAATAGCGAAACGCCCGTCGATTTTCAGCGGCGGGCCGGTTTCCTCTGACGATTTGTCTTTGGGGGGCGAATCGCACTGGGTTTTATGCAATCTCATGCGCCTGAGCGCGACTTATTTTTCATTATTTTAAGCAATGTTAAGTCCCGGCTTGTCCGGCGGGGCGCGGTGTGATTTTTGTTGCAAATCGTCTGCCGCGGCGCGGCCTAATCGCGGTATGATCTTCACGTTGTCACGCAAGGGAAAAGGGTTATGTCGTCGAAAATTGAGAATGTGAAGAAAGAGCTGCTGTCGGACAACTGGTATGTGCTGCACAAGTACACGTTCGATCTGAAACGCAAAAACGGCGGTTCGGTGCAACAGGTGCGCGAGGTCTACGATCGCGGCAACGGCGCCACCATTTTGCTGTATAACCGCGCCAAGGGCACGGTGGTGCTGACCAACCAGTTCCGTATGCCGACCTATGTCAACGGCAACGAGAGCGGCATGCTGCTCGAGGCCTGCGCCGGCTTGCTGGACGCCGACTCTCCGGAGCAGTGCGCGCGCCGCGAAGCGGTGGAGGAGACCGGTTTTCAGGTCAGCGAGGTGAAGAAAATCTTCGAAGCCTACATGTCGCCGGGCGGCGTGACCGAGATCGTGCACTTCTTTATCGCCGAATACCATGACGATGAGCGGCGCGCGGCCGGCGGCGGCATTGAAGATGAAGATATTGAGGTGATCGAACTGCCGTTCAGCGACGCGGTGGCGATGATCGCCGATGGCCGGATTAAAGACGGCAAAACCATCATGTTGCTGCAGTATTTGCAGATTCATCGGGTGATGGAATAAAAAAAGCCGGTCATGATGACCGGCTTTTTTATCGGCTTGCGCCAGACCGCTTACTTCAGCAGCGCCTGCGCCTTGGCCACCACGTTGTCCACGGTGAAGCCGAACTCGGCGAACAGCTGCTCCGCCGGCGCCGACTCACCGAAGGTGGTCATGCCCACGATAGCGCCGTTCAGGCCCACGTACTTGTACCAGTAGTCCGCGATACCCGCTTCCACCGCCACGCGCGCCGTTACCGCCGCCGGCAGCACCGACTCGCGGTACGCCGCATCCTGCTTGTCGAACGCGTCGGTCGACGGCATCGACACCACGCGCACCTTGCAGCCCGCCGCGGTCAGCTTGTCCGCCGCCTCCACCGTGATGCCCACTTCGGAGCCGGTGGCAATCAGGATAACGTCCGGCGTGCCCGCGCAGTCTTTCAGCACGTAGCCGCCGCGGTACACGTTCGCCAGCTGCTCTGCGGTGCGCGGCTGCTGGGTCAGGTTCTGGCGCGAGAACACCAGCGTGGTCGGGCCGTCGTTGCGCTCGATGCCGTACTGCCACGCCACCGCCGATTCCACCTGGTCACACGGGCGCCAGGTGCTCATGTTCGGGGTCACGCGCAGGCTCGCCAGCTGCTCCACCGGCTGGTGGGTCGGGCCGTCTTCGCCCAGACCGATGGAGTCGTGGGTGTAGACGAACACGTTGCGCAGCTTCATCAGCGCCGCCATGCGCACCGCGTTGCGGGCGTATTCCACGAACATCAGGAAGGTCGCCGAGTACGGCAGGAACCCGCCGTGCAGCGCGATGCCGTTGGTGATGGCGGTCATGCCGAACTCGCGCACGCCGTAATGAATGTAGTTGCCCGCCGGGTCAACGTTCAGCGCTTTCGAACCGGACCACATGGTCAGGTTACTCGGCGCCAGGTCGGCGGAGCCGCCCAGGAACTCCGGCAGCACCTTGCCGAACGCTTCCAGCGCGTTCTGCGACGCCTTGCGGCTGGCGATGTTGGCCGGGTTGGCCTGCAGTTTTTCCACGAACGCCTTGGCGTCCGCTTTCCAGTCCGCCGGCAGCTCGCCGTTCATGCGGCGCTTGAACTCGGCGGCCAGTTCCGGGAAGGCCCTGGCGTAGGCGGCGAACTTGTCGTTCCAGGCCGCTTCTTTGGCCTGACCGGCTTCCCTGGCGTCCCACTGGGCGTAGATGTCCTGCGGGATTTCAAAGGCGGCGTATTTCCAGCCCAGCGCTTCGCGGGTGGCAGCCACTTCGGCGGCGCCCAGCGCGGCGCCGTGCACGTCATGGGTGCCGGCCTTGTTCGGCGAACCGAAGCCGATAACGGTCTTGCACATCAGCAGCGACGGCTTGTCGGTCACCTTGCGGGCTTCTTCAATCGCGGCCTTGATGGCGTCCGGGTTGTGGCCGTCGACGTTGCGCACCACGTGCCAGCCGTAGGCTTCGAAACGCAGGGCGGTGTCGTCGGTGAACCAGCCGTCGACGTGGCCGTCGATGGAGATGCCGTTGTCATCGTAGAAGGCGGTCAGCTTGCCGAGCTTGAGGGTACCGGCCAGGGAGCAGACTTCGTGCGAAATGCCTTCCATCATGCAGCCGTCGCCCATGAAGGCGTAGGTGTGGTGGTCGACGATGTCGTGACCAGGGCGGTTGAACTGCGCCGCCAAGGTGCGTTCGGCGATGGCGAAGCCGACGGCGTTGGCGATACCCTGGCCCAGCGGGCCGGTGGTGGTCTCAACGCCCGGGGTGTAACCGTACTCCGGGTGGCCCGGGGTTTTGGAATGGAGCTGACGGAAGTTTTCCAGCTCGCGCATCGGCAGGTCGTAGCCGGTGAGGTGCAGGAGGCTGTAAATCAACATGGAGCCGTGGCCGTTGGAGAGCACGAAACGGTCGCGGTCAGCCCAGTGCGGGTTAGTCGGGTTGTGGTTGAGGTAGTCACGCCACAGGACTTCGGCGATGTCCGCCATGCCCATAGGGGCCCCCGGGTGGCCGGAATTTGCTTTTTGTACGGCGTCCATGCTGAGTGCGCGGATGGCGTTGGCAAGCTCTTTACGAGAAGACATAACGAAACTCCAGTGCGATTACAGTTGAGCGGCCAACATGTCTTCCAGCTTCTGCTGGTCGACGGCGAACAGGCGGATGCCTTCGGCGAGTTTTTCTACCGCCATGGCGTCCTGATTGTGCAGCCAGCGGAATTCCGCTTCGGCCAGCGGAGCGGGTTGGTGGAAGCCCTCGGTCGACGGGGTCAGCTTGCGCTCGACCGGCTGTTCGCTGTTTTTCAGCTGCTCCAGCAGGTTCGGCGCGATGGTCAGGCGATCGCAGCCGGCCAGCGCCAGGATCTGCTCAACTTTGCGGAAGCTGGCGCCCATGATCACCGTCTGGTAACGATGACGCTTGTAGTATTCATAGATGGTGCGCACCGATTTCACGCCCGGATCCTGATCGGCGTCGTAGTCGGCGGCAGGCTGTTTAGCCTGGTACCAGTCATAGATGCGGCCGACGAACGGCGAGATCAGATACACGCCGGCTTCGGCGCAGGCGCGGGCCTGAGCGAAGGAGAACAGCAGCGTCAGGTTAGTGTTGATGCCTTCTTTTTCCAGCTCTTCGGCGGCTTTGATGCCTTCCCAGGTGGAAGCCAGCTTGATCAGGATGCGCGATTTGTCGATGCCCTGTTCCTGATACATGCCGATCAGTTTGCGCGCTTTGGCGACGCACATGCCGCGGTCGAACGACAGGCGGGCGTCCACTTCGGTGGAGATGCGGCCCGGCACGCTTTTGAGGATCTCGACACCGATGTTGACCGCCAGTTTATCGCTGGCGTTGATCAGCTGGGTTTCCTTGCTGCCGCCCTGGCGGCGGGCATACTCCAGCGCTTCGGTGATCAGCGCTTTGTACTGCGGCAGCGCGGCGGCTTTCAGGATCAGCGAAGGGTTGGTGGTGGCGTCCTGGGGTTCGAACTGGCGGATGGATTCGATATCGCCGCTGTCGGCGACCACCGTGGTCAGCTGCTTGAGTGCGTCTAATTGATTCATTGATAAGCTCCTTGACCAAGCTCAACGTAGGGAAATGAGAACCTTTTTCATCATAGGGGGAACACACTGCATCATCGGATCGAGAATGAAAATGCGCTTTTTCTGATTGTTGCGATGGATAATAACAATGAATGACGAATAAACCCAGGCGGAGCGCGGCTTGCGCGCGACCGCCATCGAGACTGCAGGCGGTTTAACGCCGACCGACCGCGTTTTCGTAATAGCCGATCCGCTCGACTTTCGGTGCCGAACCTCCCCCTTCAAACTCCGATTCCAGCCAGGCATCGACGATGGTTTTCGCCAGTTCGGCGCCGATGACCCGCGCGCCCAGCGTGATGATCTGCGCATCATTGCTTTTGCGCGCCCGTTGGGCGGAGTAGGTATCGTGACATTGCGCCGCGCGAATGCCGGGCACTTTATTGGCCACGATGCTCATACCGATGCCGGTGCCGCACAGCAGGATCCCCCGCCGATGTTTTTCCTCCCGTATCGCCTGCGCGACGCGATAGGCGATATCGGGATAGATCCCCGTTTCTGCGGTGCGATCCGTCGTGTAGTCAATGACGGGAATGTCCCGTCGTTGCAGGTGGGCGACGATCAGATCCTTCAATTCAATGGCGGCATCGTCGGCGCCGATGGCGATAGGCAGCATAGCGGTCTCCTGATTGGTAACGAAAAGGGCGGCGATCCTCGGTGGCGCCACGTTCATTACCGTATCCCTGTTTAATCAAATGTTCAATTGATGTTCTTTTGTTTTTTACCTGATTTTTCTGTCTCTCCCTTTAAAAGGTGACGGTCGTCACTAAAAAAGAGGTTTTAATCGTTATTTATCCTCATGCAGACGGGTTTTTGAGCGATATCACAGTTTGGCAAGTTCTCTGTGGGCAAATTGAACGCGTGACGTTAGTGTTCATTTGTTCTTTGTTTGTGTTATTGATCATAAAGAGTCACCCTACCAGAGGAGAGTGCTATGTGTCAGACCTGCATGACAGAGGCGAAAATGGCGGACGGTATCCCCGAGATCATGAAGGCGGTTGTGGCGTACGCCCCGAAAGATTACCGCCTGGAACAGGTGCCGGTGCCGAAGATCGGCCCGAAAGAGATCCTGGTGAAGATCGAGGCCTGCGGCATCTGCGCCGGCGATGTTAAAGCGTTCGAAGGGGCGCCCAGCTTCTGGGGCGATGAAAAACAACCGGCATACATCAAGGCGCCGATGATCCCCGGTCATGAGTTTATCGGCCACGTGGTGGGATACGGCGAAGGCGTCGAGGGCTTCAATCTCGGCGATCGGGTGATATCAGAACAGATCGTTCCCTGTTGGCAATGCCGCTTCTGCAACCGCGGCCAGTATTGGATGTGCGAAAAGCATGACCTGTACGGTTTCCAGAAAAACGTCAATGGCGGCATGGCCGAGTACATGAAGTTCACCAAAGAGGCGATTAACTATCACGTACCGGCCGATCTGCCGATCGAAAAAGCCATTCTGATCGAACCCTATGCTTGCTCCTTCCATGCGGTGCAACGCGCCAATATCAAACTGGGCGATGTCGTGGTGCTGGCCGGCGCCGGCACCCTGGGGCTGGCCGGCGCCGGCACCCTGGGGCTGGGCATGATCGGGGCGATCAAAAAGTCCGGGCCCTCGAAGCTGGTGGTGCTGGATCTGTCCGACGAGCGTCTGGCGCTGGCGAAGCGCTTCGGCGCGGATGTGACGCTGAACCCGACCCGTGACGACGTGCCCGCGGCGGTTAAAGCGATGACCGACGGCTACGGCTGCGACATCTACATCGAGGCGACCGGCGCCCAAAAGTCCGTGGAACAGGGCCTGACGCTGATCCGCAAGCTCGGCACCTTCGTGGAATTTTCCGTGTTCAAGGATCCGGTGACCGTCGACTGGAGCATCATCAGCGACCGCAAGGAGCTGGACGTGCTCGGTTCGCACCTCGGCCCTTACTGCTACCCGCTGGTGATCGAAGGCATCGCCAATGGCGATCTGCCGACCGAAGGCGTGGTGACGCATACGCTGCCGCTGGAACAGTTCGCCGAGGGCTTCGAGCTGATGAAGCGCGGCATCGGTTCAATCAAAGTGGTGCTTAATCCAAACCTCTGAAACCTGCATCGTTCTTCGGGTGCGGGCGAGCCTGCGCCTCCATAATCACATGTGCTGGGGTGTTCTATGTTGCATGGACTGATTCATCGCATTGGTCTGTCACCGAAACTGCTGCTGGGCTATGCCGGCGTGTTGGTGTTCATGATGGGCGAAGGGCTGGAACAAGGATGGCTGTCGCCTTATTTGATCGGCAAGGGGCTGAGCATTCAGGAATCGGCGCTGCTGTTCAGCGTTTATGGCTTTGCGGCCGCGATCGCCGCCTGGTTTTCCGGCGTGCTGGCGGAAATCTTTACCGCCCGGCGGGTGATGTTGGCCGGCCTGCTGCTGTTTCTGTTCGGTTCGGTGTGCTTTTTGACGTTCGGCCTGCCGAGCAACAACCTGGCGATCATGGTGCCGACCTATGCGCTGCGCGGCTTGGGTTATCCGTTGTTCGCCTACGGTTTTCTGGTGTGGGTGGCGTATGAGGCGCCGCCGGAAAGGCTGGGGTCGGCGGTGGGGATTTTCTGGTTCGTCTACAGCGGCGGGCTCAGCGTGCTGGGCGTGCTGTATTCCAGCATCATGCTGCCTTATCTCGGCGAGATCCACACGCTGTGGAGCGCGCTGATTTTCGTCGTGCTGGGCGCGGTGATTGCGCTGATGCTCAATCGCGACGACGGCGCGGCACAGAGCGGCAACCGGGAAAAAGCGTCGCTGGGTTACGTCTTGAAGGGCATCACCATCGCGTTTGAAAACCCGAAGATTGGCCTGGGCGGCATCGTGCGCACCATTAATACCTCTGCGGCATACGGCTTCGTCGTATTCATGCCCATGTACATGATGGATATGGGATTCACCCGCACGCATTGGCTGCAGATGTACGCCGCGCTGTGGACGGTCAACATCATTTTCAACCTGATTTTCGGCGTGATCAGCGACGGTCTCGGCTGGCGCAATGTGGTGATGTGGTTCGGCTGCGTCGGCTGCGCCTTGACCACGCTGATGTTCTACTACGTGCCGCAATTCTTCGGCGCCAACTACCTGCTGACCGTTTGCGCCGCCGGTTTGTTCGGCGCCTGCCTGGCGGCGTTCGTGCCGCTGTCGGCCATCATGCCGTCGCTGGCGCCGGACAATAAGGGCGCGGCGATGTCGATTCTCAATCTGGGCGCCGGCCTGAGCACCTTTGTCGGCCCGGCGGTGGTGGGGCTGTTTATCGGCAGCCTCGGCACCGTTGGCGTGATCTGGATCTTTACCGGCTTGTACCTGTTCAGCGGCGTGCTGATGAAATTTGTCACGCTGCCGAAGGAAAACGCGATGGCGCAGGAAGAACGCGGCGCGAGTTTGGCGAAAATATCCTGACCGAGGGTGAAGTTCACAGTTTTAAGGGGAAATTTATGATTAATCATCAAACTACGGCGCCGCGCGAGCTCTCGCTAAAGGGCAAGGTGGCGCTGATTACCGGCGGCGCTGCGGGGATCGGTCTCGCTATCGCCGAACGCTATCTGCAAAACGGCGCGCGCGTGGCGCTGCTCGATCGGGCGCCGCAGGTTGCGGAAGTAGCGCGACAGCTGGACGCCGAGGCGGCGCTGGGCGTCGTGGCCGACGTCACCGATGCCGCGTCGGTGGAGCGGGCGGTGGCGCAGATTGAGGCGCATTTCGGGCGGCTGGACGTGCTGGTCAACAGCGCCGGCATCGTCGCGCTGCATCCCGCTGAGGAACTGCCGGAAGCGGCGTGGGATGCAACCCTGGCGGTCAATCTGAAAGGCGTGTTTCTCACCTGCCAGGCGGTGGGCCGCCGTTTCATTCGCCAGCGCGGCGGCAGCATCATCAATCTCGCCTCGCAGGCCGGGGTGGTGGCATTGCCGAATCACCTGGCCTATTGCGCCAGCAAAGCGGGCGTTATCGGGTTGACCCAGGTGCTGGCGCTGGAGTGGGGGCCACACAACGTGCGGGTCAACGCCATTTCACCCACCGTGGTTTTGACGGAGCTGGGGCGCAAAGCCTGGTCAGGCGAGGTGGCGGAACAAATGAAGCAGAAAATCCCGCTGCGGCGCTTTGCTGAGCCGCAAGATATCGCCGCCAGCGCCCTGTTTTTGGCCGGTGACGCGGCGGCGATGATCACCGGCGCCAACCTGGTGGTCGACGGCGGTTACACCATTCAATAATTTCTTATTCAGGCGACAGAGAGGCCGCGATGAACAGAATCATTAACGATCCCGATCACGTAGTGGAAGACGCCATTCAGGGCTATAGGCTGGCCCACCCGGACTATTACGCCGCCACCGACAATGCGCGGGTGTTGAAATATCCGCCGGCGCCGATCGCCGGCAAAGTGGGCATCGTCACCGGCGGCGGTTCCGGCCATGAGCCGGCGTTTCTGGGGTATGTCGGCAAAAACATGCTGGATGCCGTCGCAATTGGCGAGATTTTTTCATCGCCTACGGCGGGGGCTTTTCTCGACGCGTTCAAGGCGGCGGACAGCGGTGCGGGCGTCGCTTGCCTGTACGGCAACTACGCCGGCGACAACATGAACGTCAAGATGGCGATCAAGAAGGCCACGGCGGCCGGCATACGGGTGAAAACCGTGGTGGCCAACGATGACGTCGCCTCGGCGCCGGCCAGTGAGATCGATAAACGGCGCGGCGTGGCCGGAGAAATTCTGATGTGGAAGGTCGGCGCGGCGGCGGCGGCCAAGGGATACGATCTGGACGGCGTGATCGGCGCGGCGCAAAAAGCCATCGACCGGTGTCGTTCGATCGGCGTCGGCCTCAGTTCCTGCACCATTCCCGCGGTCGGCAAACCCAATTTTCATATCGAAGACGGCAAGATGGAGATCGGCATTGGCCATCACGGCGAACCGGGCATTGAGGTGTCGCCGATCCAGTCGGCGTCGGCGATGGCCGGCACCATGCTCGATTTCGTGCTCAACGACATGCCGCTGGAACAGGGGCAGGAGGTAGCGTTGCTGATCTCCGGGCTTGGCGCCACGCCGGTGATGGAGCTGTATATCTATTATGCCGAAATAGAGCGTCGGTTGACGGCGAAAGGCGTGCGGGTGCATCGGCGCTACGTCGGCAATTACTTCACGTCGCTGGAAATGATGGGCGTGACGCTGACGCTGATGACGCTGGATGACGAACTGAAAACGCTGCTGGACATGCCGGCGCAATCTTTAGGCTTAACCCAGGTGGAGTGAATCATGACGGAACAAATTTCAACCCGGTACGGCAGTGAGATCGTTACGGGGCTGATAGAAACCATTGTCGGCAACCGCGAATACCTGAGCGAAATCGACGGTGCCATCGGCGACGGCGACCACGGCATTAACATGTCGAAGGGATTCGCGATGTGCGGCGATGCCATTCGCGGCCGCGAGCTTACGTTGGCGCAGGCGTTCGATGCGGTTTCCGATGCGCTGATGGAGGGCATCGGCGGTTCGATGGGGCCGCTGTACGGCAGCCTGTTCATGGGCATGGCGGAGAGCGTGCGCGAGCGCAGCGTGCTGGATAAGCAGGCATTTTTGGCGATGTTGCACGGCGGTTTGCGCGAACTGCAGGACATCAGCAGCGCAGGCGTGGGGGACAAGTGTCTGATGGATACGCTGATACCGGCGGTAGCGGCGTTTGAGCAGGCGGCGGGGCGCGGTGACGACTTCGCCGCTGCGCTGGAACAGATGAGGATCGCCGCGGCGCGCGGGCGCGATTCCACGCGCGAGCTGGTGGCGAAAATCGGCCGCGCCAGCCGTCTGGGCGAGCGTTCGCGCGGCGTACTGGACGCCGGCGCGGTATCTTGCTGCCTGCTCTTGACCCGATTGGCGGACGAGGTGGAGCAACGACTGAATACCGTTGCCGCCTGAACGCGTTATACTAGCGGGCATTCAGCATTGTCGGAGGGGCGTGTATCGTCCCTCCGCCATGATTAACCGGCCTGCCGTGGGGAAACGTCTAACGGATGGAAAAACAAACTGTGTCCCAGGATAACGAACTGCTGACCGAAATCGCCGTTGCTTATTATCAGGATGAGATCACGCAGGAAGAGATCGCCAAAAAGTTCGGCATCTCACGGATCAAAGTCGGTCGTTTGCTCAAGCGCGCCAAGGAAGAAGGCATCGTCGAGATCAACGTGCGTTATCACCCGGTGTTCAGCACCCGGCTGGAACAGCAGATGATGGAACGTTTTCCCATCAGCCGCGCGCTGATCGCGCTCGATCATCAGGACGAAGAGGAACAGCGTCGGCAAGTGGCGGCGCTGGTGTCCAACTACCTGGCGATGTCGCTGAAAGACGATATGGTGTTGGCGGTCGGGCAGGGACGCAACGTGGCGGCGATCGCCGATCACGTCGGCAGCGTGACGGAGCGCAACTGCAAGTTCATCTGCGGCATCGGCGGCACCCACCGTCCGGGCGATGCGATCAACGCCGACCATATCAGCCGGCGTCTGGCGAAGAAGTTCGGCGGCAGCAGCGAGACGCTCTATGCGCCGGCCTACGTCGAAAATCGCGCGTTGAAAGACGCCTTCATGCAGAATGGCACGATCAAGGAAACGTTGGATCGCGCGCGTAAGGCCGATGTGGCGTTAGTCGGCATTGGCGACATGAATGAAAACAGTTATATGGTGAAATTGGGGTGGTTTACGCCGCACGAGATTATCGACGCCAGCCTTAATCAGGGCGTGATCGGCGACATCGCCGGCTATGACTTTTTCAATGCCCAGGGGCAGCATGTCGATACGGTGATGAATGACCGTGTGATTGGGCTGAGCATTGATGAGCTGCGCAAAATTCCGTGCGTGATCGCCATTGCCTCCGAGAATACCAAGGCGCTGGCGATTTTGGGCGCGTTGCGCACCGGCGCCATCGACATTATCGCCACCAGCGCGCTCAATGTGCGTACTATCCTCAACATGTCGCAATAGCGGCACCCGCAAAAAAGGGTTCAGCGCCAGGCTGAACCCTCCAGAGACATCCCCCTTTTGACGGATCAGTGGCTGAGGTTGACGTCGATCGCCTGATAGAAGGCGTTGGCGGTGTCGGCTATGTCCCACACGGCAAGGATCACGTGCGAACCGCTGCGATCTGCCGGTATGTTGCACTGGTGGGTGACCTGCGCGGCAGGGATGGCGCCGCCGTCGTTGAACTGGCAGAACGGCGTCAGGTCAAAGGAAGCGCGGGTCAGCGGTTGAGAAGCGTCCCAGTTCGGCTTGGTGATGAAATAGCGCCAGCTGGTGGTGCTGTGACGCGCGGTCAGCTTCCAGGTAAAGGAGTTCGGGCCGGTTTTCAGGTTGAGCTTGTTCCAGCGCGTCGGCGTTTGCTGATCCAGTTCGAAGAAGGTGGACTTGTTGGCGCTGGCGATATGGCCGTCAACCGGGCCGGCCTGCGGGAAGCCTTTCAGGCCCTCGACGCTCTGCGGTTCGTACTGCACGCTGCCGCACTGAGTGTTGAGCTGCAGTTTGCACTGGTAGGCGCGGCTGGCCGGCGACTCGACATAACCGTGAGCATTCGCCTGTTGCGAAACGCCGAACATGGCCGCGCTCAGCAGGCCCAGAGAGAGCAGGGTACGGGAAGTTTTGTTCATAAGTCACTCCTGACTGAAATTATGTTGTAAGTTGAGCGTATTTCACCGACAAAATGAGAGACCAATAACGCAATTAGAAATAACCCTTCTTGTCGGCTTGTTTTATTTTTATCATTCTGGTCGTGCGATAGAGCGGAATGTTTTAACGGCTATTAACGAAAATTATTATGATGACGATCTTTGATCGTTAGGCTGAATTTATTTAACTGTCGCTGTGTAAAAGTAGGGCGCTATGATGAATTTTATATCAGGTCGTGATGAATAGTATTTAAGATAGCGCTCTCATTTATGAAGTATATTGCTTGTTGCTATGAGTACCCTTGTTCGATTTGATCGATTTTTGTGCGCCACCACCTTGGGAATTTAGTGTCATTTTTCTTATTTTATTTTAAAGAGGAATTTGTATGACTAGATTATCCCTGGACGCGATTAAAATAATCAGCACCATCAAGAGCACCGGTTCTTTCTCTATGGCGGCGGAGGCGCTGCATAAAACGCCTTCGGCGATCTCTTATCGGGTTTCCAATATTGAAAGCAAACTCTGCGTGAAACTTTTTCATCGCAATGGCCCCATGATTACCCTGACGGATGAAGGGGAATTTCTCCTGCAGGAAGGCAGCTGGATATTAAATGCGGTGCAGGATCTGGAAAGCCGGGTGCGCAACATCCCCAAGCTGGACAATAATATCCGCCTGGCGGTAGACACCTTCTTCCCGTTGGAAACCCTGACGCAGGATATCCGCGACTATATTCAGCATTGCCCGAACGCCAGTATCTCGGTGCAGCGAGAAGCGTTGAACGGCACCTGGGATGCGCTGAAGAACAACCGGGCGGATCTGATCATCGCCATCGGCCAAATTCCCGATAGCGTGCAGGCCAAAACCCTGATGCTCGGCAAGCTCAACTTTGTGCTGTGCGTGTCGCCTTCGCACCCGTTCGCGGCGCAGAGAAAGCCGGTGTGCAAGAAACAGCGGTTGAACGACATCGTGGTGGTGATCGCTGACAGCAGCCATGAGCTGCCCAAGCGCAATCACGGCACGCTGCCCTTGCAGCGTCAGTTGGTGGTATGCGACGTGGAAAGCAACCTGGCGCTGCTCAAACGCGGCATCGGCCACGCTTTTCTGCCGCCTGCTTTGATCGAAAAGGAATTGGCCAGCGGCGAACTGGTGACGGTGCCGGTGGAGATGCAAAAGGGCGACGAAATGATTTGGCTGGCGTGGCACCCGGCCAGCAAGGGCGCCGGGTTTAACTGGTGGCATGAGCGGCTGACGCGCAAAAGCGATGTCTACAGCCTGATGGGCCGCGAAGTGGTGCGGGATGGCGGTTATCCTTGGTGCCACAACTGAAGGAATAGAGACGAAGGGACGCGAAAATCAAACGGTTAACTCAATGAAAACCCCGCAGCATTCGGCTACGGGGTTTTTTTACGGCTTACGCCACGCGGCCCACCTTCAGCCAGGCGCCGTCAGAACCGGGCGCCGAGGTGATGTAACCCCATTTGGTTTGCCAGACGTAACCCTGGTAGGACACCAGCGCGCCCTGCGCGTAAGTGGTGCCCGGCACATAAGCCGGCGCGGTCATGATCGGCAGGTTGCCGGGGCCGACGCCGGTGTAGCGCAGCCCGGTGCCCATATCCAGCTGGCTGTCGTCGTAGTCCGCGGCGTTGAAATAGCGATCCAGCGAGGCCAGCAGATCGCCGTTGCGGTTGTCTTGCCCCAGATGCCAGAACATCACGCCGCCCAACTGCTGCTGCTTGATGTATTTCGCTTTGTATTTGAAGCTCTCGGCATCGTCATAGGTGACGAACAGCCCTTTCTGCGCATGATACAGGTAAGGCGTTTTGGTCTTGTCGTTCCACAGCCGCTGATAGCCGTAGTTGCCCAGCAGCATCTGCTCCAGTTGGCGATAGGAGGCGATGCGCGGATCCTTGTCGCGCACGCACTCTTCGCAGCCCACCAGCCAGTAATCGGTGTTCGGGTACGGATCTTCGCCCGGCGTGCTGTGGCTGCTGTATTGCCCGCCGTTGCCGCCGCTGACGCCCTTGAAGGCGCGGCCGTAGAAGGGCACGCCCATCACGATTTTGGCGCTCGGCACGCCTTCCATCATCAGGTGTTGCTGCACCGCGGCGTCGACCGTCAGGCTGAACGGGCTGGGGAAGGCGCGGGTCAGCTCTTCCCAGCTCCAGCCCAGGTTGGCTTCGCGCAGCGCATTGTAGAAGGTCGGCCCGGCCGCATCGCCGAACAGCGCCGCCTGGTGGTTGGTTACCTTCTCCCAGGGGCCGGCCAGATCGTAGGTCATCAGGTTGATGTAATCGAGCGGCGCGACGATCTGCGCCAGCTTGCTGTAATAGCGCGACAGGAAGAAGGCGCCGCCGGCGCCGGCGATGGTCAACTGGTACGGCAACGCCTGGCGGCCGTCGGCGACGGTTTGCTGGTTCAGCAGGGTGCGGATCTCCTGCAGCGCGGCGATGAAACCGTCCACTTCCGAGGCTTGCGGGTACTCCCAGTCGATGTCCACGCCGTCGAAGCCGTAATCCTTCATGATGCGCACGCAGGATTGGGCGAACTTGGCGCGCGACGCCGGGGTTTTCACCGCGTTGACGTAGTTGGCGTGCGACACACCCAGATCGTTGGAGTAGTACCAGCCGCCGATGGAGAACATGATGCGCAGGCTGGGGTTGTGCGCTTTGAGCGCGGTCAGGCGGTTGACCACATCGCGCGCCTTGGCGTCGTTGGTGGCCGGATCCCAGGCGCATTCCAGATTGCTGTTGATATCCAGGAACGAGAAGTTAATGTGCGTCAGCTGTTTGGCTTTGGCCGGCGTGATGTTGGAAACCGGGAACGGCACGACAGACGTATCGGTCTCGGTGTAATTATTGATTTGGTTGGTCGGAATAAAATAATACCCAATAACGGCTTTACGTGTGGACATGGCATTTCTCCAGAGTGGATGTTTTTGAATGGGGAAATATTTCCCGTTGCCATTAATGTTTATTTTTCGCAGAAATAACAGTCGAAACAAATCACGATAAGAATGAATTTTTTCTTCACTGCCGCCTGCCTTGGCGTTTATGTTTTGTGCCAGCATTCAGCATGAATTAATTCGACCATAGGGCCTGTATTTATTCATTTGCTTTGTAATAGCATCCTTAACTAGATTCTGAGTATCCGATGTCCCACCGGCCGTGATTGGCATTTAATTAAAAATAAAAAAGGAGATGAGCTATGTCCAGCATAGAGCCTGACGCTGTTGGCTTAATAGTCCAGCGAGTATGTGAATATCTTCAGCCGGTATTGAACGCCATTCTGGCCGGCGTGATGGCGCTATTACACGGCGCCTATCGCAACGTGGGTATTCGGCGACGTTTATTGAATGCGGCGATGTGCGCGTTATTGGCCTGGACGGTGCGCGATGCGCTGGCGTTGATGGGCCTGGAATTAAACTGGGCGAATTTGGCCAGCGTATTGATTGGCTTTATGGGGGCGGATTACATCAACGCCTTAATTAAAAAATTCATCGGCAAAAAAACGGGGTTTAAAAATGTTAAATGACATCGAAGAGATTCGCTTTACCGCCCGCAGCGAAGAGAACCTGCGCGGCGTGCATCCGGATCTGGTGCGCGTTATTCGTCTGGCTCTGCGCTATTCCCTGGTGCCGTTTTCCGTCAGCGAGGGGCTGCGCAGCATGGCGCGCCAGCGGGAAATGGTGCGCGCCGGCAACAGCCAAACGCTGCGCAGCCGCCACCTGACCGGACACGCGGTGGACGTGGTGGCGATGCCGGCGGGCGTGGTCTCCTGGGAGTGGGATTACTACGCGCAAATTGCGGTGGCGGTGCGGCGCGCGGCGCGCGAATGCGGCATCAACGTCGAATGGGGCGGCGAATGGAAGACCCTCAAGGACGGCCCGCACTTCCAGCTGCCGTTTCGGGACTATCCGGCATGAGCGGCTGGCTGCAAAAACTGATGCAGGGCGGGTTGCTGCTGCTGTTGCTGGCGGCCATCTGCCTCGGCGGCTACAGCTCGCTGTTGTCGCACCAGTTGGCGTCCGCGCGACAACAGGCGGCGGAACTGCAAAAAAGCCTGGTGCAGCAGGCGGGGCTTATCGCCACCTTGCAGACACAGGACACGCAAAACCGCGCGCTGATGGCGGCGCAGCAGCGGCAGGAACAGCAGCTGCGCCAGCAACACGAGGCTTATCAGAGGAAATACCGTGAAGCGATTAAAAACGATCCCTGCGCCGCTCGGCCTCTGCCTGGCACTGTGCTTGAGCTCCTGCGCCCGGCCACCGGCGCCGCAGACCATGCCGCTGTTGCCCCCTGAGTCGGTATTCGCTCCCTGTGAGCAGCCGCAGTTGCAGGGGGAGACCTGGGGCGATGCGGTGAGCTATGCCCTGGCATTACAAACCTCGTTACACATTTGCGCCGGCCAGGTGGAGACGCTCAACGCCTGGCGCGCCACGCTGCCGCCGCGCTGACGGCGGCGCTTGTCTGACTTGTCCCGCAGGCCTTCTTTTTTTACTTTTAAAACGGTCTTTCGACCAAGGTTATGGCGCGCTTCAAAGTTTGTGATGTTTCTCTCACTATACTTCAAGGCTGTGCCCTGTCATTGTACCTGGGCGCCATGGCCCACGGCAGGGCGCAGCCTCAAAGCCTTACCTCAACATAAAAGCAAAAAACAAAGGAATCCATAATGGACGAACAGCTCAAACAGAGTGCCCTTGATTTCCATCAGTTTCCTGTCCCAGGGAAGATCCAGGTTTCCCCAACCAAACCGTTGGCGACCCAGCGCGATCTGGCGCTGGCCTATTCGCCGGGCGTCGCCGCGCCTTGCCTCGAGATCGCCGAAGATCCGCTGGCGGCCTACAAATACACCGCGCGCGGCAACCTGGTGGCGGTAATTTCCAACGGCACGGCGGTACTGGGTCTGGGCAATATCGGCGCGTTGGCCGGTAAGCCGGTGATGGAAGGCAAGGGCGTTTTGTTCAAGAAGTTTTCCGGTATCGATGTATTTGATATCGAAGTGGATGAGCATAACCCTGACAAATTAATCGACATTATCGCCGCGCTGGAACCGACCTTCGGCGGCATCAACCTGGAAGACATCAAGGCGCCGGAGTGTTTCTACATCGAACAGAAACTGCGTGAGCGCATGAAGATCCCGGTGTTCCACGACGACCAGCACGGCACGGCGATCATTACCACCGCCGCGGTGCTCAACGGCCTGCGCGTGGTGAAGAAGAACATCTCCGACGTGCGGCTGGTGGTGTCCGGCGCCGGTGCGGCGTCCATCGCCTGCCTGAACCTGCTGGTGGCGCTGGGGCTGCGTCAACAGAACATCACCGTCTGCGACTCCAAGGGCGTCATCTATAAAGGCCGCGACGCCAATATGGAACAGACCAAAGCCGCCTACGCCATCGAGGATAACGGCCAGCGCACGCTGGGCGACGCCATCCCGAACGCCGACATCTTCCTCGGCTGCTCCGGCCCGGGTGTGCTGACGCAGGATATGGTGAAAACCATGGCGCGCGATCCGCTGATCATGGCGCTGGCCAACCCGGAACCGGAAATTCTGCCGCCGCTGGCCAAAGCGGTGCGCCCGGACGCCATCATCTGTACCGGCCGTTCCGACTACCCGAACCAGGTGAACAACGTCCTGTGCTTCCCGTTCATTTTCCGCGGCGCGCTGGACGTGGGCGCCACCACCATCAACGAAGAGATGAAGCTGGCCTGCGTGCATGCCATCGCCGATCTGGCGCTGGCGGAACAGAGCGACGTGGTGGCCTCCGCGTATGACGATCAGGATCTCTCCTTCGGGCCGGAATACATCATTCCGAAACCGTTCGATCCGCGTCTGATCGTCAAGATCGCGCCGGCGGTGGCCAAGGCGGCAATGGACTCCGGCGTGGCGACGCGCCCGATCGAAGACTTCGACGCCTACGTGGAGAAGTTGGCGGAGTTCGTCTACAAAACCAATCTGTTCATGAAACCGATCTTCTCGCAGGCGCGCAAAGAGGTGAAGCGGGTGGTGCTGGCGGAAGGCGAGGAAGAGCGCGTGCTGCACGCCACGCAAGAGCTGGTGTCGCAGGGGCTGGCTTTCCCGATCCTGGTCGGCCGTCCGAGCGTGATCGAGATGCGCCTGAAAAAGCTGGGCCTGCAACTGACGCCGGGCAAAGATTTCGAAGTGGTGAACAACGAGTCGGATCCGCGCTTCAACGAATACTGGGGCGAGTACTACCAGATCATGAAACGCCGCGGCGTTTCGCAAGAACAGGCGCGTCGCGCGGTGATCGGCAACCCGACGCTGATCGCCGCCATCATGCTGCACCGCGGTGAAGCGGATGCGATGATCTGCGGCACCATCGGCAGCTACCACGAGCATTACGACGTGGTGAAGAATGTGTTCGGCTTCCGTGAAGGCGCGCACGTCGCGGGCGCGATGAACGCGCTGCTGCTGCCGAGCGGCAACACCTTCATCGCCGACACCTACGTCAACGACGATCCGACGCCGGAACAGCTGGCGGAGATCACCCTGATGGCGGCGGAAACCGTGCGCCGTTTCGGTATCGAACCGAAGGTGGCGCTGCTGTCTCACTCCAGCTTCGGCTCGTCTGATTGCCCGGCGGCGCGCAAGATGCGTAAAACGCTGGAGCTGGTGAATGAGCTGGCACCGGAGCTGGAGATCGACGGCGAAATGCACGGCGACGCCGCGCTGGTGGAAAGCATCCGTCACGATCTGATGCCGGACAGCCCGCTGAAAGGCTCGGCCAACCTGCTGATCATGCCGAACATGGAAGCGGCGCGCATCAGCTACAACCTGCTGCGCGTCTCTTGCTCGGAAGGGGTGACCGTCGGGCCGGTGCTGATGGGGGTCGCCAAGCCGGTGCACATCCTGACGCCGATCGCCTCGGTGCGCCGCATCGTCAACATGGTGGCGCTGGCGGTGGTGGAAGCCCAGACCGAACCGCTGTAAGCCCGGGTTGAATGACTGGCCCCCTGTGCCGTTGGCGCCGGGGGCTTTTTTATGCCTTGCAGCGCGCGGCGATGGCGCGAATATCCTGCGGCGTAGTGCGACAACAGCCGCCGATCAATTGTGCGCCGAGCGCGCGCCACTCTGTCGCCTGATCGGCCAGGCTGCCGTGCTCGCCGCCGCAGGCGTGCCAGGTTTTGCTCACCGCATCGTAGTGCTCGCCGGAGTTCGGGTAGACCAGCAGCGGTTTGTCGGCCAGCGAGCTCAGCTGACGCAGCGCCGGGGCGACCTTGTCCAGCGCGATGCAGTTGATGCCGATGGCCAACACCTGCGGATTGCCGCGCAGCGCGGACAGGACCTCCGTCAGCGACGTGCCGTCGCTGAGGTGTTGGCTGTCGCGCAGGGTGAAGGCGAACCAGGCGCCGAGCGTCGGGAACTCCTGCAGCAGCGTCAGCAGCGCCTGCAGTTCAGAGAACGACGGCAGCGTTTCGCAGGCCAGCAGATCGACGCCGGCGGTGGCCAGCGCGGCGATGCGCGGGCGGTGGAAGGCAATGAAGTCATCCTGCGCCAGCCAATAGTCGCCGCGGTATTCCGAGCCGTCGGCCAGATAGGCGCCGTACGGGCCCACCGAACCGGCGATCAACAGCGGCGCCGCCTGCGGGTGCGCGGCCAGATAATCGCGGCGCGCGCGCTGCGCCAGCTGCACGCTTTTGGCGATCAACGCCAGCGACTGAGCCTGATCCAGGCCGCGGCGCGAGAAGCCCTGCGGCGTGGCCTGATAGCTGGCGGTGATAGCGCACTGGGCGCCGGCGTTGAAATAATCGAGGTGGACCTGATAGATAAGCTCGGGATTTTCAATCAGCACCTTGGCCGACCACAGCGGATCGGTCAGATCGCAGCCGCGCGCTTCCAGCTCGGTGGCCAGCGCGCCGTCCAGGATCAGCGTCGGCCGTTCGGCCAGCAAACGAGCGACGGGGTTGTTAACCGACATGTTGTTCTCCCAAAGCGTTTTTTTGCCCGGCGCGCCGGGTCAGGAAATAGGTGAGGTAGCACAGGGCGACGAACGGCAGGCCGCAGTAGAGCGCGATGCGCTGCTCCGGATCGAACGCCAGCCCGATGCAGGCCAGCAGGCACAGCGCAAAGCCGAGGATCGGCGTCAATGGATAGCCGGGCGCGCGGTATTTCAGGCCGTTTATCGGCTGGCCGCTGCGCAGATAGGCGCGGCGGAAAGCATAGTGGGCGGCGCAGATGCTCAGCCACACCGCCACCACCGCAAAGCCGGAGATCGCCGACAGGGCGACAAACACCGTATCCGGCGCGATCACGCTGGTCAGCAGCGCCAGCACGCCGCCGAGCATGCTGAAGGTCAGGGCGTTGATCGGAATGCCGCGCGCATTGACGCGCGCAAAGTAGGCCGGCAGGGTGCGCTGGTGGGCCAGCGACCACAGCATGCGCCCCGAGGCGTACAGGCCGGAGTTGGCCGCCGACAGGATGGCGGTCAGGATCACGAAGTTGAAGATATCGGCGGCGTAAGGCACGCCGATGCGTTCAAACACCAGCACGAACGGGCTTTTGACGATCCCCGCCTGATCCATCGGGATCAACGCCGCCAGCACAAACACCGTGCCGATAAAGAACAGCATCAGGCGGATCACCGTGGTGCGGATCGCCAGCGGCACGACTTTCTCCGGGTTCTCGGTTTCACCGGCGGCGATGCCGATCAGCTCCGTGCCGGAGAAAGCGAAGTTCACCGCCACCATGGTCATCAGGATCGGCAGCGTGCCGTGCGGCAGCCAGCCGGAAGCGGTCAGGTTGTGCAGGAACGGCGCCGGGGTGCCGTCTTTCATCGGCAGCAGGCCGAACATGGCGGCGCCGCCCAGAATGATGAACGCCAGAATGGTCACCACTTTGATCAGCGAAAACCAGAATTCGCTTTCGGCGAAAAAACGGGTGGTCACGACGTTGAGCAGGAAAATGGCCGCGCAGAAGATCAGGCACCACAGCCACACCGGCGACTGCGGGAACCAGTACTGCATGCAGAATCCGGCCGCGGTCAGGCTGGAGCCCAGCGCCACCGTCCAGGTGAGCCAATACAGCCAGGCGACGGCATAGCCGGTGGCCGGCCCCAGATAGCGCGAAGCATAGACGTGAAAGGCGCCGGTTTCCGGCATCGCCACCGACAGCTCGCCCAGGCACAGCATCACCAGATACACCACCAGCGCACCGATCAGGTAGGCCAGCAGCGTGCCGAGCGCCCCGGTGGTGGAGATGATGTAGCCGGTATTGAAAAACAGCCCGGTGCCGATCACGCCGCCCAGCGACAGCATCACCAGATGCCGGGCCTTCATGCTGCGTTTGAACTGCCCTGCGGCGGGCGCCGATGAGTGCATAATAATCTATCCGTATAGACGTCTAAATATCTGAATGGCTATTGGTTATACCCGCAATGCCGTTTCAACGCAATGCGTCACCGGCGATCGCCGCGTAAAAAAATCGTCAGGCCAGATCTATATGCAAATGATAATTATTATCTATAATGTCGCCGTTTTCGCTAATGGGGCAACATGATGAGATATCTGATTTTATTGGCGGCGTTGGCGCTCGGCGCCTGCAGCCAAACGCCGGTGAAGACGCCGGCCAGCGACGTCGCGAGCATGGGGAATATCACCGATCTGCACAGCGGCGCGACCCTGACGCCCGAGCAGCTGTTGACGCGGTTGGCGCAGCAGCCGCGGGTGATCGTCGGGGAAAAGCATGACAATCCTTACCACCATCAGATTGAGCAATGGCTGGTGCAGCAGCTGCCGCAACGGCGGCCGCAGGGTAGCGTGCTGATGGAGATGATCAACCCGAACCAACAGGCGCAGGTCGACAAGGTCAAGCAGTGGTTGCAGAGCGATCCCACGGTGCGTGACGGCCGCGTAGCGGAGCTGATCGCCTGGCAGCCGGGCTGGAAGTGGGAGCTGTATGGCGGGGTGACGATGGCGGTGATGCGTGCGCCTTACCCGCTGTGGTCGGCCAACCTGGATCGCAGCGAGATCGCGGCGTTCTATCAGCAGCCGCAGTTCCCGGCGGGGCAGCTCTCGTCGCAGCCGGCGGTGCGCAAGGCGCTGGAAGAGACTATCCGCACTTCGCACGGCGGCCAGATTGAGGCCGCGCAGCTGCATGCGATGCTGGCAATCCAGCAGCAGCGCGATAGGCGCATGGCGGAGCGCCTGCTGGCGGCGCCGACGCCCGCGTTGTTGATCGCCGGTGGTTATCACGCCGCCAAATCGGTGGGCGTGCCGCTGCACGTGCGGGATCTGCAACCGGCGGCGGCGCCGACGGTGCTGATGCTGGCGGAGCCGGGCGTACAGGTTGACGCGCACACGGCGGACTACCTGTGGATCACACCATCAGTGAAATGAATACGTTAAGGCAGTGAAAAGGGGTGTTAATTATAATTGCAAATGATTATCATTATTAAATGTGATCTGCAATCATTCGCAATTAAGTAAGCTAATGCCCCTATGTTAAGTCAGTCTTATCCCCCTCCGGCCTTTGCGCTGCCGCAGCCGCGCTGGGCGCGCGGCTTGCTGCTCGCCCTAGCGGCGCACGCGGCGTTGGTTCTGCTGTTTTATTGGCCGCAGACGGCGCTCGAGCCGGTCGAGCTGCCGCCGCCGGCGGTGATGATGAGCTGGGCGGCGCAGATTGAAGCGCCGGAAAGCAAGCCGTTGCCGCTGGGCGTGCAGCAGGCGGAATCCGCTGCGGCGCAGCCGGCGGAGCAGCAGCAACAGCCGGATCTGCCCAAGCTGGCGCGCGCCGATAAAGCGAAGATCGTGACGGCGGACAAGAAGCGCGCCGAGCACCGTCCCCCGCAAAAAGCGCAGCCGAAGCCGCAGGAACAGGCGAAAGAGACGCGCAACGCCGCCGCGTCCAGCGCCGCCGCGCCGCAGGCGCAGACGCTCTCTCACCAAACCGCCGCCCCGATTAACAGCGACGCCAACAGCAACGCGCAGGCCAAGCTGTCGTGGGAGAGCCTGGTGAAGGGCAAACTGAACCGCATCAAAGAGTATCCCCTGGATGCCCGCAACCGCCGGCGCAGCGGCATGCCGCAGGTCAGTTTTAGCGTCGATGCGCAGGGGCGGGTGTCGAACGTGACCCTGCAGATCCGTTCCGGCACCGCGTCGCTGGATCGGGAAGCGGTGGCGGTGGTGTCGCGCGCGCAGCCGTTGCCGCCGCCGCCGCCGGAGATGCTGCAGCAGGGGGCCGTCAGGGTAAGGATGCCGATCGATTTCAATCTGGCGGAGCTGAATGCCCGCCGTTAATGCCCGCAGACGCGGCAGCGCCGCCGTCCGGCTCTTCAAACTTCGTGAGGGATTATGAATCCGCTGTTATTTACCCCGCGCCGTCGCATCGCGGCCGCGCTCTGGCTTTCTTTAGGCATCGCCGGCGCCGCGCTGGCGCAACCGCAGCCGCCGTTGGCGGAACGGGAGCCGAAAGCGCTGACGGCCCACGGCGAGACGCGTACCGACGATTACTACTGGCTGCGCGACGACAGCCGAAAAGATCAGAAGGTGCTGGACTACCTGAAGGCGGAGAACCGCTACACCGAGCAGATGATGGCGCCGTACCAGAAGCTGCGCGCCACGCTGTATCAGGAGATGCTGGGCCGCATGAACCCTGACGATCGTTCGGTGCCGTATCAGCTCAACGGCTATCGCTATCAGGAAAGCTACGCCGCCGGTAAAGATTTCGCGCGGTATCAGCGCCAGGCGCTCACCGCCGACGCGCCGTGGCAAACCTTACTGGACGCCAATCAGCGCGCGGCCGGCCATGCCTATTATCGCCTGGGGGCGCTGGACGTGAGCCTGGACAACCGCCGCCTGGCGGTGGCCGAAGATCTGCAGGGCCGCCGACAATACCGCATCTCCCTGCGCGAGATAGACAGCGAACGCTGGTCGCCGGAAACGCTGGAAAACACCTCCGGCAACATGGTGTGGGCCAACGACAGCCAAACCCTGTTCTACGTGCGCAACCACCCGCAAACGCTGCTGCCGTACCAGGTCTACCGCCATCAGTACGGTACGCCGCCGGCGGAAGATAAACTGGTGTATCAGGAAAACGATCCGGCTTTCTACCTCAGCCTCAGCCGTTCTTCTTCGCGCGATTACCTGATTCTGACCATCAGCGGCAACACCACGTCCGAAGTGCGCCTGATCGACGCCAACCAGCCGCAGCGCGAGCCTCAGCTGTTCGCCGCCCGGCAAAACGGCCGCGAGTATTATCTCGATCACTACCGCGGCGAGTTCTATCTGCGTTCCAACCATCAGGATCCGAACTTCGGCTTGTACCGCACGGCGGCGGCGGGCAACCCCTGGCAGACGCTGATTGCGCCGCAGGCGCAGCACGAGGTGGAAAGTTTCAGCCTGTTCCGCGACTGGCTGGTGGTGCAGGAGCGCGCCAACGGGCTGGTGCAGCTGCGGCAAATCAGCTGGGACGGCAAAACCGAGCGCGCCATCCCGTTCGACGACGCCAGCTACATGGCCTGGCTGGGCTATAACCCCGAGCCGGACAGCGATCGTTTGCGTTACGGCTATTCGGCGATGACCACGCCGACCCGCACCTATGAGTGGGACCTGAACAAGGGCGAGCGCACTCTGCTCAAGCAGCAGGAAGTGAAAGGCGTCGATCCGAGCCTGTATCACAGCGAGCGTATCTGGGTCGCGGCGCGCGACGGCGTGAAGGTGCCGGTCTCGCTGGTGTATCGCAAGTCGCTGTTCAAAAACGGGCATAACCCGCTGTTGGTGTACGGCTATGGCGCTTACGGCATGAGCATGGATCCGGCGTTCAGCGCCAACCGCATCAGCCTGCTGGATCGCGGCTTCGTCTATGCGCTGATCCACGTGCGCGGCGGCGGCGAGCTGGGGCAGAGCTGGTACAAACAGGGCAAGCTGACGCACAAACCGAACAGCTTCAACGATTTCATCGACGCCACCCAGGCGCTGATCAACGGCGGCTACGGCCAGCCGGGGCGCATCTACGCCATGGGCGGCAGCGCCGGCGGTTTGCTGATGGGGGCGGTGATCAATCAGGCGCCGCAGCTGTACAACGCGGTGGTGGCGCAGGTGCCGTTCGTCGACGTGGTGACCACCATGCTGGACGACAGCATTCCGCTCACTACCGGCGAATACGAGGAGTGGGGCAACCCGCACCAGCCGGCCGCCTATGCGCTGATGAAGTCCTACAGCCCGTATGACAACGTGCGCAAACAGCGTTACCCGAACCTGCTGGTCACCAGCGGTTTATACGATTCGCAGGTGCAGTATTGGGAACCGGCCAAATGGGTGGCGAAGCTGCGGCGTTTCAAACAGGGCGATTCGCTGCTGCTGCTCTCCACCGACATGACCGCCGGCCACGGTGGCAAATCGGGCCGCCTGGCGCGGCTGGAAAACGGCGCGCTGGAGTACGCCTTTATTTTGGCGGCGGATCGGCAGGCGCAGAAATAACCTTCAGCGCCGCGGCACGCTGCGGCGCAATAAAACAATAACAATCTTTTACCGCGCTTTCGGCGGGCTTTTTGCTGGGCATTGTCGGCCATCAAACCTTATTGGCTATTTCTGGGGATATATGAAAATTAAAATGATAGCGAGCCTGATCGGCGCGGGACTGGTGCTGCACGGGCAGGCTGTGGCCGCGCAGGAACAGGCGGAAAATAATAAAGGCAGCGTGGCGTTCAGCCCGCTCAACGTCTCGGCCGCCGACGGCGGCAAAAGCAGCGAAAAAGACGCGTTGGCGAGGCCGGGCGCGTTCAGCTCGCGCGACGAGAACCAAAATCTGGAGTCGGTGGACAGCATTCTGCGCAGCATGCCGGGCACCTATACCCAGATCGACCCCGGCCAGGGAGCGGTCAGCGTCAATATTCGCGGCCTGAGCGGCTTCGGCCGGGTCAACACCATGGTCGACGGCATCACGCAAAACTACTACGGCAACTCCCCGAGCGATGCAGCGCACGGCGGCATGCCCACCAGCCAGTTCGGGGCGCTGATCGATCCTAACTTTATCGTCGGCGTTGATGTGGCGCGCGGCAACGCCACCGGTTCCGACGGGGTGAATGCCTTGGCGGGCAGCGCCAATTTCCGCACCATCGGCGTGGATGACGTGGTGTTTTCCGATAACCCGTTCGGCGTACGCACCAAGTTCTCGGTGGGCAATAACGGCATCGGCCGCAGCGGCATGATCGCCGTGGGCGCCAAAACTGCCGCCTTTGCCGACGGCGGCAGCCTGGGGGGCGATGGCGGCGATCAGCGGCAGCTCCATCACCTCTAACTACAAAAACGGCGCCGGTTTCGACAGCGAGATGTTCAACGTCGATAAAACCTACCGCCAGAACCCGAAATCCCAGCTGTTCAAAGTGGACATCAAGCCGGATGCCTTCAACAGCATCGAACTGTCGGCGCGCAGCTACCAGAATAAAATCACCCGCCGCCACATCGACAGCGAAGATTTTTACCTCAAATACCACTACGCGCCGTTCTCGGAACTGATCGATTTCAAATTGACCGCCAGCACCAGTCGCGGTGAGCAGAAGTTCATGTCCAACAACATGGCGGGGTTCAGCGACAGCACGGCGAAAAACATTTCCGATGCGCTGGATATCAACAACACCAGCCGTTTCAGCCTGCGGGATATTGATTTCGCCTTCAGCTACGGCGGCAAGCTGGTGCGCAACGAGTATAAGAAAAAGGCATCCGGGCTGGTGACGGATCAGGATCAGGCGGAAAGCATGCCGGTGGGCATTGCCGGCAAACAAGATATCTCCAGCCTGTACAGTGGGTTGCAGGCCAACTACGGCATCTGGCAGGGAAATGTCGACCTGAACTACACCGCCTATCGCCTCTCCGGCTACAAGCCGGCCTGTGATGAGCGCGTAGAGTGCTTCCCTCAGGGCGCTGGCACTATCAACCGCAATGAACACGGCTTCAACCCGTCGGTCATGCTGTCGGCGCAGGTGACGCCGTGGCTGCAGCCGTTCGTCAGCTACAGCAAGTCGATGCGCGGGCCGAATATCCAGGAAGTGTTCTTCGCCAACAGCGGCGGCCAGTCGATGAACCCGTTCCTGAAGGGTGAAAAAGCGGAGACCTGGCAGGGCGGGTTCAACGCCAATGCCCACGATCTGTTGTTCAAGCAGGACAGCTTCCAACTGAAAGCGGTCTATTTCGAAACCAAGATCAAAAACTACATATCCAGCCAAACCTACCTGGTGTGTAAAAACCGTCAGAAGTGCAATCGTTCGCAGGCGACGCAGGAAGAGTGGGATAACGCGGACATCAACGTCAGCATGACCATGTACAACAATGCTCCCGATCCGGTCAAAACGCGCGGGGTGGAGCTTGAGGCGCTGTACGACGCCGGTTTCGCCTTCACCAAACTGTCGTTAAGCAAGGAGCATACCTCCCAGCCGACCAACCAGGCCAGCAACGTATTCGGCGCGGGCGATATCAGCGAACTGCCGGAATTCTACTTCACGCTGGACAGCGGGGTGCGCCTGCTGGACGAAAAACTGACGCTGGGCGGGGTGGTGAAATACACCGGCAAGTCGGTGCGTCTGTCGCCGGACTCTGATTACGATGAGAATGAGCAGTTGCTGAAGGAGCCGGCGCCGCATATTCCGACCATTATCGATCTGTACGGCACCTATCAGGTGAATCGCAATCTGCTGCTGAAGCTCAGCGTGCAAAACCTGATGGACAGAGACTATTCGGACGCGCTGAACAAGATGAACTCGCTGCCGTCGCAGTCGCAGTATGAGACGCCGACCAACACCGCCCGTGGGCGGACTTATATCTTCGGCGGGGAGGTGCGCTTCTAAACCGCAGCAGAGCAGGGCGCAGTCACTGCGCCCGTTTCGCCTGCAGCAGCCATTTGTCCAGCTCGTTGGCGAACTGCTGGCGGTCGCGCTGGTTCAGGGCGTTCGGGCCGCCGGTCTGAATGCCGCTGGCGCGCAGGGTATCCATAAAATCGCGCATGTTGAGGCGCTCGCGAATGGTGTCCGGCGTATAGCGTTCGCCGCGCGGGTTCAGCGCCACCGCGCCTTTCTCAATCACCTCCGCCGCCAGCGGAATGTCGGCGGTGATCACCAGATCGCCCGCTTCGCAGCGGCGCACGATCTCGTTATCGGCCACGTCGAAGCCGGCCGCCACCTGCAGCGAACGGATGTACTTCGACGGCGGCGTGCGCAGCGGTTGGTTCGCCACCAGCGTCACGGTGATGGCGGTGCGATCGGCGGCGCGGAACAGCACTTCCTTGATCACGTTCGGACAGGCGTCCGCATCGACCCAAATCTGCATCATTTCGTCTCCCGCAGCCAGTCGCGCACCGGCAGGAAATCGCGCGCCAGCGCCGCTTCCGGGCTGTCGGCGTCCGGCTGGTAGTTATATTCCCAACGCACCAACGGCGGCATCGACATCAGGATGGACTCGGTGCGCCCGCCGGTTTGCAGCCCGAACAGCGTGCCGCGATCCCACACCAGGTTGAACTCCACATAGCGGCCGCGGCGATACAGCTGGAACTGGCGCTCGCGCTCGCCCCAGGTCAAAGCCTTGCGTTTTTCGACAATCGGCAGGTAGGCGTCGAGGAAGCCCTGGCCCACCGCGCGGGTGAAGGCGAAACAATGGTCGAAATCCGGGGTGTTCAGATCGTCGTAGAACAGGCCGCCGATGCCGCGCGCTTCGTTGCGATGCTTGATGAAAAAGTAATCGTCACACCACTGTTTATATTTGGGGTAGACCTCGTCGCCGAACGGCGCGCACAGCTCGGCCGCGGTGCGGTGCCAGTGCACGGCATCCTCTGCGAAACCGTAGAACGGCGTCAGGTCAAAACCGCCGCCGAACCACCACACCGGCGCTTCGCCCGGCTTTTCAGCGATGAAAAAGCGTACGTTGGCGTGGCTGGTGGGCACGTAGGGGCTGAGCGGATGGATAACCAGGGAGACGCCCATCGCCTGGAAGCTGCGCCCGGCCAGTTCCGGACGGTGCGCGGTCGCCGAGGCCGGCAGGGTGGCGCCGGAGACGTGCGAGAAGTTGACCCCCGCCTGTTCGAACACCGCGCCGTTGGTCAGCACGCGGCTGCGGCCACCGCCGCCTTCTTCACGCGTCCATTGGTCTTCGGTGAACACGGCGCCGCCATCGGCCTGGGCGAGCTGCGCGCAGATATGATCCTGCAGCGCCAGCAGGAAGGATTTTACTTCAGCGATGTTAGGTAAACTCATGCGGGGTCTTTATAGCGTCTGGCTGAACAAGGCGCTGAGTATACTCTTATTCGCCGCCCGCGGCATCAGCGGGGTTTGCGTTGGTGTGCGTCGAAGTAGTCGAAGAAGTTGACGATGCCGTCCGCGATGGCGCGGGCGATTTTCTCGCGAAACGCGGTGGTGCCCAGCAGCCGTTCTTCGTTCGGGTTGGTGATGAACGAGGTTTCTACCAGCACCGAGGGAATGGACGGGGATTTCAACACCGCGAACGCCGCCTGTTCGGTGCTGTCGCTGTGCAGATGGTGTACCGGACGAATTTGGCCGAGCACGTGGCGGCCGAGCGTCAGGCTGTTGTTGATGGTGTCGGTTTGCACCAGATCGAACAGCACCTGCTGCAGGTAGTTGTCCTGATCCTTGTATTTGCCGCCCGCTACGTCGTCGGCGGCGTTTTCACGGTTGGACAGGTAGCGCGCCATGGCGCTGCTGGCGCCGCGGTTGGAGAGGGCGAATACCGAAGCGCCGGAGGCCGACGGGCTGGTAAAACCGTCGGCGTGAATGGAAATGAACAGATCGGCCTGGTGCTGGTGGGCGATCTCCACCCGCTGGAACAGCGGAATGAATTCGTCTTCTTCGCGCGTCAGGCGCGCCTCGATGTGATCGTGCTCATGCAGGAAACGGCGCACGTGGTTGGCGATTTCCAGCACGATGTGTTTTTCCTGCGAACCTTCGTGGCCGACCGCGCCGGAGTCGATGCCGCCGTGGCCGGGATCGATCATCACCCGCTTTTTGCCGCCGGCCGGTTTCGCCGCCGGTTTGCTGTGCTGATTGCGCAGCATGCCTTCCGCCTTGGCGCTTGGGTTTTTCACGCCGAACAGCGCTACCGCCAGGCCGGAAAGCAACAGTTGGCGTCGCGTCGGGGAAACGGCAAGCGGCTTAAAATTGAGGAATTGTTTACCCTGCTTTTTCATTACGCAACGCTCCATCGACGATTCTATTTCGCGACGTTATATCGTATTGATAATCATTAATCGACCCGATAACTATTTCCATTTATTACGCCTGTTACCGGCGATTTCGGGGCAAATAGCGCGGTAAATCGCAGTTTGATATTGCGTAAGTGAATAATCACGCGATAATCAGATAAACACCTTAATTAACAGCGGCCAACATCGATGGAAATTCGCGTATTTCGACAAGACGACTTTGAAGAAGTCATTACCCTGTGGGAGCGCTGCGATCTGCTGCGGCCCTGGAACGATCCGGAAATGGACATCGAGCGCAAGCTGAACCACGATCCTGAGCTGTTCCTGGTGGCGGAAGTCGGCGGCGAAGTGGTCGGTTCGGTGATGGGCGGCTATGACGGCCACCGCGGCTCGGCGTATTACCTCGGGGTGCATCCCGACTATCGCGGGCGCGGCATCGCCAATGCGTTGATCAATCGTCTGGAGAAGAAGCTGATCGCTCGCGGCTGCCCGAAGATCCAGATTATGGTGCGCGAAGACAACGACACGGTGGTCGAGATGTACGAGAAGCTCGGCTACGAGATCCAGGGCATCACCAGCCTGGGCAAGCGGCTGATCGAAGATCAGGAATATTGATCGAGCGGCGGGCGGCGGCGTTGCCCCGCCCGCCGCAACGCATTACGGCAGCTTTTTAACGGTTTTCACGTCCACTTCGACGCTGCTCCAGTCTTTATCCACTTTGCCTTCCAACTGCACTTTGTCTTTCGGCGTGACGGTTTGGCCGTTCCAGCGCTTGCGATCGATCTCGACCGTCAGCGTGCCGGTGGCGTCGCGGAAGGTGTAGGTATCGTCGCCGATGCGCTGCTCGATGTTGCCTTGCAGCATCACCCAGGTGTCGTCGCTCAGCGATTTCACCTTGTCCACGGTGGTCAGCGCCGCGCTGGGGCCGGAGAAACCACCTTGTGCGGTGGTTTGCGTTTGAGCCTGCGGCGCGGCCGGATCGAGGAACCCGCCTTGTTGCGCCAGTACCGGTGCGCTGCACAGCGCGATCAGAGCGGCCAGAGTCAGTTTTTTCATGTTGCGCTTCCTTATCGTTATCGAAAATCACATCCCGCTGATATCGGGGGCTTGCTAAGTGATAAGGATTAAAACACACCGATCTTAAGAGCTTCTTAAGCCGACGCATTGAAATTCCCATCGCCGGCGCCCATCTGTAGCCATAGTCTTTATTCTGTTGGCAAGGAACGAGCGTTGAAGCCATTCTCACCCCGGTTTTCCCCGGACGATTACGATCAGCACGGCGCGCTGCGGCTGCCGCTGGGATTTTGGGCCGTGCTGATTTTGCAGGCGCGCACCTGGCTGTTGTTCGTGATGGCCGGCGCTTCGCGCGAGCAGGGCGAAAGCTTGTTGGCGTTGTTTTATCCGGATACCCAACGCTTTTGGTACGGCATGCTGCTCGGTCTGCCGGCGGCGCTGGCGTTTTTGCTGAGCGGCCGTCGCCACCAATGGCCGCGGCTGTGGCGCGGTTGGCGCTGGGGGCTGGCTGTCTCGCTGCTGGCGTCGTTCGGCGGCTCGCTGTTCAGCCTGTGGCGCCAGGACGGCGATGCGCCGGGGCTGGAGCTGACGTTGGCGCTGCTCGACGCGCTGGCGCTGAGCTATCTGCTGCTGAACACGCGTCTGAAAGCCTGTTTCGCGCCGGCGGAGCGCGCCGACTAATTGCCGAGAAGTGCGGCACTTTTCGCATTTTCCGCACTCCAAGCTGGCAACCGTTGGCGTAGTGCGGGCCGTTGTGAGAGGCTGGCACGCAGCAAAACGCCGAATGCGGCAGGAGCGGGTGACCCGCCCAGTGCCATTGATGTCTAAGGAGCTAGAGATGAATATTCGCCCCCTGTTGTTAGGGCTTCCGCTGTTACTGACCGGCTGTTCGAGCATGTCCAATTTCTCCTGGTCCAGCCTGTCGCCGTTCAACTGGTTCGGCAGCAGCCTGGAAGTCGGCGCCAAGGGCGTCGGCAAGCTCAACGCCGGCACGCCGATGTCGGAAAGCGCCATCAACGACGGGCTGGACGGCAACTACCGCCTGCGCGGCGGCATGGCGACCAACAACGGCCAGATCGTCTCTTATTATCAGGCGCTGTCCGGCGACGAGGTGAAGCTGGTGATCACCGGCGAACCGAAAGGGCGCCTGCAGCGGGTGGACGTGCTGGATCCGAAAGTGGCGACGGAGTGGGGCAACAAGCTCGGCACGCCGTTCGGCGACATGTACAGCAAGGCGTTCGGCTCCTGTAAGCCGGGCAGCGGCGAAGACGCCGGTAAAGTGGAGTGCGTGGCGGAGCAGAGCAAATACGTCACCTACATCTTCAGCGGCAAGTGGGCCGGCGCGCAGGATATCATCCCGCCGGACGACACCCTGAAAAGCTGGACGGTCAGCAAAATCATTTGGCACGCCAAGCCGCAGCAGTAACGCGTTCAACGGGCGCCGGTTCCCGGCGCCTGCTTGTCCAAATCATTACCCCTATTTTCTTTGCGCTGCTGCAAGGCAATCGCCTGTGCTTGCGGTATGATAGCGCGCGTTTGTAACAGGGACCCCGCGCGTCAACCGCCATACCTTACCTGTTGCCGGATTCTGGTATTGAGGATAACAACATGACACAGGTTCAGAGCGGCATTCTGCTGGAGCACTGCCGTTTCGCCATTTTTATGGAAGCCAGCGTACAGGGCGAATTCGCCGATTTGCGCCAGGGCTGCAAACAGTTTTGTCAGACGCTGAGCGAGCTGCAGCAGCAGTTCCCCGATGCGCGCCTCGGCGCGGTGATCGCTTTCGGCTACGACGTCTGGCACGATCTCTCCAGCGGCCAGGGCGCGAAAGAGCTGAAGCCGTTCACGCCGCTCGGCAAAGGGCTGGCGCCGGCCACCCAGCGCGATATGCTGATCCACATCCAGTCGCTGCGTCACGACGTCAACTTCACGCTGGCGCAGGCCGCGCTGGCGGCGTTCGGCAACGTCATCAAGATTGAGGAAGAAACCCACGGTTTCCGCTGGGTGGAAGAGCGCGATCTGAGCGGCTTCATCGACGGCACCGAAAACCCGCAGGGCGATCAACGCCCGGCAGTGGCGACGATCGCCGAAGGTGAAGAGGACGCCGGCGGCAGCTACGTGCTGGTGCAACGCTACGAGCACAACCTGCGCCAGTGGCAGCGCTTTACCACCGAGCAACAGGAGCAGATCATCGGCCGCACCAAGCACGACAGCGAAGAGCTGCCGGCGGATCGGCGCCCGGATACCTCGCACGTCAGCCGCGTCGATCTGAAAGAGAACGGCAAAGGCCTGAAAATTCTGCGCCAGAGCCTGCCTTACGGCACCGCCAGCGGCAAGCACGGCCTGTTCTTCATCGCCTATTGCGCGCGCCTGCACAATATCGAGCAGCAACTGCTGAGCATGTTCGGCGATCTGGACGGCAAACGCGACGCGATGCTGCGTTTCAGCCGTGCGGTCACCGGCAGCTACTATTTTGCGCCATCGCTGACGCGCCTGCTGTCACTTTGACGCCGTTGCCGAAGCCGGCGCGTCCGGCTTCGGTCTGTTTTCCCGCCCCCAAAACGCCTCGCATTTCCTGCCTTATAGCGTTTGATGCTTGTAAATCACTAAACGGTATATAAAAGCGTTACAGCTCCGCACCGAGTTATAAATACACTGGTCGTCAATAAGGCGAAAGCCTGAAGGAATGACTCAGTGATAAGGTGCAGAATGAAACAAAACCGGGTTAAAAATCTCGTGCTGAAAGGTTGGCTGGCGGCTGCGCTGTTGGCGAGCGGCGCCGTGTCGGCGGCGGAATTGCTGAACAGCTCTTATGACGTTTCCCGTGAATTGTTCGTCGCGCTGAATCCCGGCTTTGAACAGCAGTGGAACCAGCAGCATCCGAATGACAAGCTGACCATCAAACAATCGCACGCCGGCTCGTCGAAGCAGGCGTTGGCGATCCTGCAGGGCCTGCGCGCCGACGTGGTGACCTACAACCAGGTCACCGACGTACAGATCCTGCACGATCGCGGGCAGCTGATCCCGGCGGACTGGCAGTCGCGTCTGCCGAACAACAGCTCGCCGTTCTATTCCACCATGGCGTTTCTGGTGCGCAAGGACAACCCGAAGGGTATCCACACCTGGAACGATCTGGTGCGTGACGACGTGAAGCTGGTGTTCCCGAACCCGAAAACCTCCGGCAACGGCCGTTACACCTATCTGGCCGCCTGGGGCGCCGCCAGCCAGGCCGACGGCAACGATGCGGCCAAGACCCGCGCCTTCATGACCCGTTTCCTGAAAAACGTGTTGGTGTTCGATACCGGCGGCCGCGGCGCGACCACCACCTTCGTCGAGCGCGGTTTGGGCGACGTGTTGATCAGCTTCGAGTCCGAAGTGAATAACATCCGCAAGCAATACGGTGAAGACAAGTACGACGTGATCGTGCCGCCGGTCGATATTCTGGCGGAGTTCCCGGTGGCTTGGGTCGACAAAAACGTCGCGCGCAACGGCACCGAACAGGCGGCCAAAGCCTATCTGAACTATCTCTACAGCCCGGCGGCGCAGCAGGTGATCACCAGCTTCTACTACCGCGTGTATGACCAGAAAGCGATGGCGGCGGCCAAGGGGCAATTCCCGGACACCCAACTGTTCCGCGTGGAAGATCAATTCGGCGGCTGGCCGCAGGTGATGAAAACCCACTTCGCCACCGGCGGCGAGCTGGATCAGCTGTTAGCGGCAGGGCGCAAGTAAATGTTGGCGTTGTCGTCCAGTAAGCGGGTGCTGCCCGGATTTGGCCTCAGCCTCGGCAGCAGCCTGTTTTATACCTGTTTGATCCTGCTGCTGCCGCTCAGTGCGCTGGTGATGCAGCTGGCGCAGATGAGCCTGGCGCAATATTGGGAAGTGATTTCCAACCCGCAGGTGGTGGCGGCGTATAAAGTGACGCTGCTGGCGGCCGCTGTCGCCAGCCTGTTCAATGCGGTGTTCGGCATGCTGATGGCCTGGATCCTGACGCGCTACCGCTTTCCCGGCCGTTCGCTGCTGGATGGACTGATCGACCTGCCGTTCGCGCTGCCGACGGCGGTAGCCGGCCTGACGCTGGCCGGTCTGTTTTCCACCACGGGCTGGTACGGGCAGTGGCTGGCGCACTTCGACATCAAAGTCACCTTCACCTGGCTTGGGATCGCGGTGGCGATGGCGTTCACCAGCCTGCCGTTTGTGGTGCGCACCGTGCAGCCGGTTCTGGAAGAGCTGGGGCCGGAATACGAAGAAGCGGCCGAGACGCTGGGCGCCACACGTTGGCAGAGTTTTCGTCGCGTCGTGCTGCCTGAAGTGGCGCCGGCGCTGCTGGCCGGCACCGCCATTTCCTTTACCCGCAGTCTGGGCGAGTTCGGGGCGGTGATTTTCATCGCCGGCAATATCGCCTGGAAGACGGAAGTGACCTCGCTGATGATTTTTGTGCGTTTGCAGGAGTTCGATTACCCGGCGGCCAGCGCCATCGCCTCGGTGATCCTGGCGGCGTCGCTGCTGCTGCTGTTCAGCATTAACGTATTGCAAAGCCGCTTCGGCAGACGTTTGGGAGGAGGGCACTGATGGCTGATATTTCCGCCTTCAACGGCGCCGAGCGCCCGCGCGTCAACTGGGGCAAATGGACGCTGATCGCCATCGGCACGCTGTTTTCGGCGCTGCTGCTGGTGGTGCCGATGATATCGATTTTCGCCGAGGCCTTCTCCAAAGGATTCGGCGCGATGTGGAGCAATTTGCTCGATCCGGACATGCTGCACGCCATTTGGCTGACGGTCCTGATCGCGCTGATCACCGTGCCGTTCAACCTGGTGTTCGGCACGTTGCTGGCGTGGCTGGTGACGCGTTTTACCTTCCCCGGCCGCCAGCTGCTGCTGACGCTGATCGATATCCCGTTCGCCGTATCACCGGTGGTGGCGGGGCTGATTTATCTGCTGTTTTACGGCAGCAACGGCCTGTTGGGCGGCTGGCTGGATGCGCATAACATTCAGGTGATGTTCTCCTGGCCGGGCATGGTGCTGGTGACCATTTTCGTCACCTGTCCCTTCGTGGTGCGTGAGCTGGTGCCGATGATGCTCAGCCAGGGCAGCCAGGAAGATGAGGCCGCCATTCTGCTGGGAGCGTCCGGCTGGCAAATGTTCCGCCGCGTGACGCTGCCCAACATTCGCTGGGCGCTGCTGTACGGCGTGGTGCTGACCAACGCGCGCGCCATCGGCGAGTTCGGCGCGGTGTCGGTGGTGTCCGGTTCGATTCGCGGAGAGACCTACAGCCTGCCGCTGCAGGTCGAGCTGTTGCAGCAGGATTACAACACCGTCGGAGCCTTTACCGCTGCCGCCCTGTTGACCCTGATGGCGATCGTTACCCTATTTTTGAAGAGCGCGCTGCAGTGGCGTCTGGAACGTCAAAACGCGCGTCTTGAGCGGGAGGAAAATCATGAGCATTGAGATTAACGGCATCAACAAGTCCTTCGGTCGCACCAAGGTATTGAACGATATCTCGCTCGATATTGCTTCCGGCGAAATGGTGGCGCTGCTCGGGCCGTCCGGTTCCGGCAAGACCACACTGCTGCGCATCATCGCCGGGCTGGAAAGCCAGAGCGGCGGCAAGCTGGGCTTCCACGGCACCGACGTCAGCCACATGCACGCGCGCGACAGGCGCGTGGGCTTCGTATTTCAGCACTATGCGCTGTTCCGCCACATGACGGTGTTCGATAACATCGCCTTCGGCCTGACCGTGCTGCCGCGCCGCGAGCGCCCGAACGCCGCGGCGATCAAACAGAAAGTCACTCAACTGCTGGAAATGGTGCAGCTGGGCCACCTGGCTACCCGCTATCCGTCGCAGCTGTCCGGCGGCCAGAAACAGCGCGTGGCGCTGGCGCGCGCCCTGGCGGTGGAACCGCAGATTCTGCTGCTGGATGAACCGTTCGGCGCGCTGGATGCGCAGGTGCGCAAAGAGCTGCGCCGCTGGCTGCGTCAGCTGCATGAAGAGCTGAAATTCACCAGCGTGTTCGTCACCCACGATCAGGAAGAGGCGATGGAAGTGGCCGACCGCATCGTGGTGATGAGCCAGGGCAATATCGAACAGGTCGGGTCGCCGGTCGACATCATGCGCGAACCGGCGAGCCGCTTTGTGCTGGAATTCATGGGGGAAGTGAACCGCCTGAACGGCGAAATTCGCGGCTCCCAGCTGTTCGTCGGCGCGCATCAGTGGCCGTTGTCGTTCCAGCCGATGCACCAGGGCAGCGTCGACCTGTTCCTGCGCCCGTGGGAAATGGAAGTGGCGACCGAAAGCAGCGAACGTTGCCCGCTGCCGGTTCAGGTGCTGGAAGTCAGTCCGCGCGGCCATTTCTGGCAGCTGACGGTGCAGCCGATCGGCTGGCACCAGGAACCGATCAGCGTGGTGCTGCCGGAAGGCAACGCCACGCCGGTGCGCGGCGGCCGTTATTACGTCGGCAGCCTCAATGCGCGGCTGTATGCCGGCGATCAACTGCTGCAACCTGTTGCGTTAGCCAAAAGCGCCTGATAGGTTTTAGCAGCCCTTTATTCAAGGCAACCCCAGGGTTGCCTTTTTACTTTACGCACACCAACACACAGGCAAAGATCGTGACAACGCTCGAACAATGCATCGGGAATACCCCGCTGGTAAAACTGCAACGGCTGGCCGCCCAGGCGGGCAGCGAGGTATGGGTCAAACTGGAAGGCAACAACCCGGCGGGATCGGTGAAGGATCGCGCTGCGTTGGCGATGATCCAGCAGGCGGAGCTGCGCGGTGAGATCAGGCCCGGCGACGTGCTGATTGAGGCCACCAGCGGCAACACCGGCATTGCGCTGGCGATGATCGCGGCATTGAAAGGCTATTCGCTGAAGCTGTTGATGCCGGAGAACATGAGCCTGGAGCGGCAGGCGGCGATGCGCGCCTACGGCGCCGAGCTGATCCTGGTCAGCCGTGAGCAGGGCATGGAAGGGGCGCGCGATCTGGCGCTGGAGATGCAGCGTCAGGGGCAGGGCAAGGTGCTGGATCAGTTCAACAACCTGGACAATCCCTACGCCCATTTCACCACCACCGGCCCGGAGATTTGGCGCCAAACCGAAGGGCGCATCACGCATTTCGTTTCCAGCATGGGCACCACCGGCACCATTACCGGCGTGGGCGGTTACCTGAAAAGCCAGAATCCGCAGGTGCAGATCATCGGCCTGCAGCCGGCGGAGGGCAGCAGCATCCCCGGCATTCGCCGCTGGGCGCCCGCTTACCTGCCGGGTATTTTCCGCCCGGAGCTGGTGGATCAGGTGCTGGATATTGAACAGGGCGATGCCGAGCAGACCATGCGCCAGCTGGCGCAGCGTGAAGGCATCTTCTGCGGCGTCAGCTCCGGCGGCGCGGTGGTCGGCGCCTTGCGCGTCGCCGCGGCTCACCCCGGCAGCGTGGTGGTGGCGATCGTCTGCGACCGCGGCGATCGCTACCTTTCAACCGGCGTGTTCGGCTGAGCGCGCCCTCCCGGCGGTGTGTTCCGTCGGGAAAACCTTTCCTCCTTTCCTTTCGACAGACGGCAGCCCCGCTTGCGGCGGCTACCGCTTGCCCGTGCGCCAATGCCATGACTGAAGTAGAGAAATCGCGCGACAGCGGCCACAATAACGGTGACGAGACGCCAAAAGCGATGTGTAAGGATTGAGTAAAACCGGCTGCGGACCGGCGAAATTGGCGGGAAAATAACGAAAATCGGTGAAGGAGCAAGGCATGAAAATTTTACTGGTCGACGATGACCTGGAGCTTGGCACCATGCTGAGCGAATACCTGACGGGCGAAGGTTTCGACGCCACGCTGGTGCTGACCGGCAAGGCGGGGGTAGAGGGCGCGCTGTCGGGCGACTATACCGCGATGATCCTCGACATCATGCTGCCGGATATGAGCGGCATCGACGTGCTGCGCGACGTGCGCAAAAAGAGCCGGCTGCCGATCATCATGCTGACCGCCAAAGGTGACAACATCGATCGGGTGATTGGTCTGGAGATGGGCGCCGACGATTACATGCCCAAACCCTGCTATCCGCGCGAATTGGTGGCGCGTTTGCGCGCGGTGCTGCGCCGTTTCGAAGAACGGCCGCAAGAAGCGGACGACGAGGCCGCCATCAGCGTTGGCGAGCTGACGTTAAACCCTTCAACCCGCAGCAGCGAATGGCGCGGCAAGGCGTTCGATCTGACCGCTTCGGAATTCAATCTGTTGGAGCTGTTGCTGCGCGCGCCGGACCGCGTGGTGTCGAAGGACGAATTGTCCGAGAAGGGGCTGGGGCGCCCGCGTGAAGCCTATGACCGCAGCGTGGATGTGCATATCAGCAATATCCGCCAGAAGCTGAGCGCGTTGGCCGGCAATACGCTGAGCATCGAAACGGTGCGCAGCATCGGCTATCGCATCCGGTAACCTGACATGCGCGGAAGACTGTTCTGGAAAATTTTGCTCGGCTTTTGGCTGACCTTTCTCATCATGACGCAGGCCCTGTGGGTGGCGTTTTCTCTTTATGGCGATCGCTATGTGCCGCCGGAGAACGCCATGGCGCGGCGGGCGATCGGCCTGCAGCTGACCTCCGCCGCCACCCAATTGCGCAGCGGCGGCATGCCGGCGCTGGAAGCGCTGATGCGCGACTGGCCGGAGGACGACAGGCGTCTGCTGTCGGTAACGCCGATGACCCAACCGCCGCCGCCCGCGCCGGAAGAACCGCTGTTTGAAGGGCGGCGGATGCCGAAAGCGATTTCCGCCTGGGTGCAGACCGGGGAAGGGCAGGGATATTGGCTGAGTTATAACGTGCGCGGGCTGCGGGAAGAGTATCGGCCGGAGCGGCGTTCCCATTTCTTCAACATTCCTGCGCCGATGTTGTGGGTCGGCGGGCTGGGCGGTTTGCTGTTCAGCGCCGTACTGGCCTGGAACCTGACCCGGCCGATGCGTCAGCTGCGCGGCGGCCTGGATCGGGTGGCGCAGGGCGATCTGTCGGTGCGGCTGTTCCCGAAAATGCGGCGCCGTCATGACGAGCTGTCCGACGTGGCGCGCGATTTTGACACCATGGCCGAACGCTTGGAGCTGCTGGTCAGCGCCCGCGAGCAGCTGTTGCACGATGTCTCGCACGAACTGCGTTCGCCGCTGGCGCGCCTGCAGTTGGCGATCGGCCTGGCGCGGCAGAATGCCGGCAACGTCGAAACCTCGCTCAAGCGCATCGAACATGAGTCGGGGCGGCTGGATAAAATGATCGGCGAGCTGCTGGCGCTGTCGCGCACCGAACACAGCAGCCTGCCGGACGAGGAATACTTCGATCTGTACGGCCTGGTGGATGCGGTGGTGAGCGATGCGCGCTACGAGGCGCAGGTGCCCGGCGTGGAGATCGTGCTGCAGGCCGAGTCGGACGTGGAGTATACCGTCAAGGGCAATGCGGAGCTGATGCGGCGCGCGGTGGACAACATCGTGCGCAATGCGCTGCGCTTTTCCAGCCAGGGCCAGCGGGTGACGGTGGCCCTGTCGCGCATCGACAACCTGTTCCAGCTCGCCGTCAGCGATCAGGGGCCAGGCGTGGAGGAGTCGAAACTGTCGAGCATCTTCGATCCATTCGTGCGCGTGAAGTCGGCGCAGTCGGGCAAGGGTTACGGCCTGGGGCTGGCGATTACCCGCAAGGTGGTATTGGCGCACGGCGGCCAGGTTGAGGCGCGCAACGGCGACAGAGAGGGGCTGGTCATTACCCTGCGTATCCCGCGCTGGTCGTCATAACGTAGCGAGATTGGGATACGACGAAGGGGATAAAAAAAACGGCGCCGAGGGCGCCGTTTATCTTGCTCATTCGCGATTACTTCTTGATGCGGATGATCGGGGTTTCGCCAACGGTCACGCTGCCGGACAGTTTGATCAGCTCTTTGATCTCGTCCATGTTGGAGATAACGACCGGCGTCAGGGTAGACTTGGCTTTCTCTTCCAGCAGTGGCAGGTTGAACTCGATAACGACGTCACCTTTCTTGACGCGCTGACCTTCTTCGGCGATGCGTTTGAAGCCTTCGCCTTTCAGTTCTACGGTATCGATGCCGAAGTGGACGAACAGCTCAATGCCGCTGTCGGATTCGATAGAGAATGCATGGTTGGTTTCGAAAATCTTACCGATGGTGCCGTCAACCGGAGCAACCATTTTGTTGCCGGCCGGTTTGATGGCGATACCGTCGCCAACGATTTTTTCAGCGAACACTACGTCCGGCACATCTTCGATATTGACGATTTCGCCAGAAAGGGGAGCGACGATCTCGATAGTGCCCGTGTCTTTCTTGTCATCAGAAACCAGAGATTTCAGTTTATCGAACAAACCCATGATCTTCTCCTAAGCATTAAATTGGGCGGCGTTCCAGTGTCGTGGAAGTTTAGCAGAGCGTTTTTTCTTCGATGAATTTATTGACGCAATTCATCAGGTCTTGTGCCGTTGGCTGTGCCAAGGCTTGCGCTGCCAACGCCTTCACATCTTCGAAATTCGTGTTGCGAATAATTTTCTTGATGCGCGGGATTGAAATCGCACTCATGCTGAACTCATCCAGCCCCATGCCCAATAACAACAGTGTAGCACGCTCATCGCCAGCCAGTTCGCCGCACATGCCGGTCCACTTGCCTTCCGCGTGAGATGCATCAATAACCTGTTTAATCAGGCCAAGCACTGATGGGGACATCGGGTTATAGAGATGAGAAATCAGCTCGTTGCCGCGATCTACCGCCAGAGTATACTGGGTTAGATCGTTTGTCCCAATACTAAAGAAGTCGACTTCTTTCGCCAGGTGGTGAGCGATGACCGCCGCAGCCGGTGTTTCCACCATCACGCCCACTTCGATGCTCTCGTCAAACGCCTTGCCTTCTTCGCGCAGCTGCGCCTTCAGCGTCTCGATTTCGCCTTTCAGATCGCGCACTTCTTCCACGGAGATGATCATCGGGAACATGATGCGCAGTTTGCCGAACGCCGAGGCGCGCAGGATGGCGCGCAGCTGGGCGTGCAGGATTTCACGGCGGTCCATCGCGATGCGGATGGCGCGCCAGCCGAGGAACGGGTTCTCTTCCTTCGGCAGGTTCATGTACGGCAGGTCTTTGTCGCCGCCGATGTCCATGGTGCGGACGATCACGGCCTGTGAGCCCATGGCTTCTGCCACGGCTTTATAAGCCTGGAACTGCTCGTCTTCGGTTGGCAGCGAGTCGCGGTCCATGAACAGGAATTCGGTACGATACAGGCCGACGCCTTCCGCGCCGTTGCGCTCTGCACCCGCGACGTCGCGCACGGTGCCGATGTTGGCGCAGACTTCAACCTGATGGCCGTCCAGCGTAATCGCCGGCAGGTCCTTCAGCTTGGCCAGATCGTTTTTCTCAGTGATGTATTGGTTCTGGGCGGCTTTCAGCTGATCGATAACGTCAGCGGTCGGGTTAACGTAAATCTGGTTGTTAACCGCGTCCAGAATCAGATAGTCGTCGTTCTTCACCTGCTTGGTCACGTCGCTGGTGCCGACGATCGCCGGCAGCTCCAGGGAGCGCGCCATGATAGAGGTGTGGGAGGTGCGGCCGCCGAGATCGGTAATGAAGCCCAGCACTTTGTCCAGGTTCAGCTGCGCGGTCTCGGACGGGGTCAGATCGGTGGCCACCAGGATCACTTCGTCCTGAATGGAGCCCAGATCGACGATAGGCATGCCCAGAATGTTCTGCAGCAGGCGTTTGCCGATGTCGCGCACGTCGGCGGCGCGTTCTTTCAGGTATTCGTCGTCCAGCTCTTCCAACGCTTTCGCCTGGCCTTCGATCACGGTGTAGGCGGCGGCGTCTGCGGAGGCCAGATCGTCTTTGATTAGGGCTATGATTTCCTGCTCAAGCTCTTCGTCTTCCAGCAACATGATGTGGCCTTCGAAGATAGCTTCCTTCTCTTCGCCGAAGGTTTCGCCAGCTTTGGTCTTGATCGCTTCCAGCTGTTCGGACGCTTTCGCGCGGCCGGCCAGAAAACGCGAGACTTCCTGCTCTACTTGATCAGCAGAGATTTTCTTCCGGTTGATGACAATGTCGTCTTCTTTCAGCAAGAGAGCCTTACCAAAAGCGATGCCCGGTGATACTAAAATGCCTGAAATCATAACCCTACCTTACTCTTGACTGGTGTTAACTAAAAAGACGGGCCGATTACTCAAGCTCTGCCATCAGTTTTACCAAGTGCTCAACGGCTTTCTGCTCGTCTTCACCTTCAGCGGAGATGGTCACTACGGTCCCTTGAGTCAGCCCCAGAGTTTGCAGTTTGAACAGGCTTTTGGCGCTGGCGCTTTTGCCGTTGGAGGTTACGGTGATGTCAGACGTGAAGCCTTTTGCTTCTTTAACGAACTGAGCGGCAGGGCGAGTATGCAGACCATTCGGAGCGGTAATAGTAACTTCTTGCTGGAACATTGATGTTTCCCCAACTTATTGGATTAATGTTGTGGAGCTAAAGTTTAGCCCAGGGGCCTGACTTTAGCTTGTCTGGTTATAGCGCCTGACTATGGACAGGGGCGAACGTTGATGCAACAGAAAACGACGCGTTAGGCACTTCAGATCAAAAAACTCGGCTTTTGACGTCGTTCCAATCCGCTCCCCATTATGCCCGATTCGCCGCGTCGGCGACAGATGAGTAAATCGATTCAGCCTTGACCGGGCTCGGAGAGTGATTAATTTTGCGCATCGAAATAATGCACCGTTAAATACTAAAGGCGACGGGCAAAAGCAATCTTGGACTGCTATAAAGTTTGATCCAGTCCACAAAAAAGCACCCCGTGGGGTGCTTTTTTAGCGATTTGTGCAGTGCCGGAATTACTGCTGCAATTCCTGCTCGGTGAACAGATCGGCAAACAGCGCGGTGCTGAGATAACGTTCGCCGGAAGAGGGCAGGATAACCACAATGGTCTTGTCGGCGAACGCCGGTTCTTCGGCCAGTTTTACCGCCGCCGCGACCGCTGCGCCGGAGGAGATGCCCGCCAGGATGCCTTCTTCGTCCATCAGACGGCGCGCCATGCTGATGGCTTCGTCGTTGGAGATTTTTTCGACGCGATCCACCAGGTCCAGATCGAGGTTGCCTGGAATGAAGCCGGCGCCGATGCCCTGAATTTTGTGCGGGCCCGGCTTCAGCTCTTCACCCGCCAGCGCCTGGCTGATGACCGGCGAGTCGGTCGGCTCGACCGCCACGGTGGTGATGGCTTTGCCTTTGGTATTCTTGATGTAGCGGCTGACGCCGGTCAGCGTGCCGCCGGTGCCGACGCCGGAGATGAACACGTCGACTTCCCCGTCAGTGTCTTCCCAGATTTCCGGACCGGTGGTTTTTTCATGGATGGCCGGGTTGGCCGGGTTGCTGAACTGCTGCAGGATCAGGTAGCGGTTCGGATCGGTAGCGACGATCTCTTCCGCTTTGGCGATGGCGCCTTTCATGCCTTTCGCCCCTTCGGTCAGCACCAGATTGGCGCCCAGCGCCTTGAGCAGCTTGCGGCGCTCGATGCTCATGGTTTCCGGCATGGTCAGCGTCAGCTTGTAGCCGCGCGCGGCGGCCACGAAGGCCAGCGCGATGCCGGTGTTGCCGCTGGTCGGCTCCACCAGTTCCTTGCCGGCGGTCAGCACGCCGCGTTGTTCCGCATCCCAAATCATATTGGCACCGATGCGGCATTTGACGCTGAAGCTCGGGTTGCGTGATTCAACCTTGGCCAGAATGCGTCCGTTGCCGATACGGTTCAGACGAACCAGCGGCGTATGGCCGATTGTTAATGAGTTGTCTTCATATATCTTGCTCATAGCCCGTCCTTTAACTCTATGAAAATGTGGGGAACATCGAAAGCATACGCTAACAGTACCGGCAGGGAAGTAAAGAATTGGTATATCTATATGTTATTAGGAAATAAGTTTTAAGCACAATGATAAGGGCGCGAAATGCGCGCCCTGTCGAAAATTCCCGCGCTGTCGGCGGTAAAAAACGGCGATTATCGGACGAATTGCGTGCGATAACGATCGACCCACATCGCGGTGGCGCCGCAGACGGCGACCGGCAGGATCACCAGGTTGAGGATGGGGATCATGGTGAAGAGGCTGACCAGCGCGCCGAACTGCAGATTGTCGGTTTTGTGCTGGCGCAGTGCGCGGCGCATATCGGCAAAGCTCACCTTGTGGTTGTCGAACGGATAGTCGCAATACTGGATCGCCAGCATCCAGGCGCTGAACAGGAACCACAGCACCGGTGCCACCGTCTGGCCGATGCCGGGCACGAAGTACAGCGCCAGCAGCAGCAGCGCGCGCGGCAGGTAATACATCAGCTTGCGCCATTCGCGCGCCATGATGCGCGGCAGGTCTTTGGCGATGCCGAGCAGGCCGGTGTCCGGCAGCGGTTTGCCGGTCAGGCTGCCTTCGAGCTGTTCGGCCAGCAGGCCGCAGAACGGGGCGGCGATCAGGTTGGTGAGGGTGCTGAACAGATAGCTGAACACCAGCAGCACCGAAATGACCGCCAGCGGCCACAGTAGGTAGCTCAACCATTGCAGCCAATCGGGAACGTGGCTCATCATCGCCGGGATCCAGTCGCCGAGGCGGCTGAACAGCCACCAGAAAGCGGAGCCCATCAGCAGCACGTTGACCAGCAACGGCAGGACCACATAGCGTTTAATCCCCGGGCGCGAAATCAGGCGCCAGCCTTCGGCGAAATAATGAATGCCGCTGGTGGAACGGGAAGGGGGCTGCGTATAGGACATATCTTAAGTTATCTCGTTGTCTGAACAGGCATCATTATCATATAGGGATGATTTTCCACTGGCTAGGGTAGGGTTGGCTGAAAAACCAGCAGAAAAAGGCAGTATAATCATCTTTATTGGCATAAAGTTCAGCACGGACTTGCACTTGTGTGCGCGGGCAAATAGAGTTAAAGAGTGAATGTTTGCCGCGGTGGCAATGTATTGGAACAACAGAGATAGCAATGATGCAGGATTTGCGTCTGATATTAATCGTTGTTGGCGCGATCGCCATAATAGCGCTGTTATTGCACGGTCTGTGGACCAGTCGCAAAGAACGGTCAGCGCTCTTCCGCGATCGCCCAGCCAAACGTTCCCAAAAGGAACGTGAACAAACTCCGATCGACGATCTCGAAGAAGGCGTCGGTGAGGTGCGCGTACGCGCCGCTCACCCGCAAGACGAGCCGTCATTCGGCCATTTCGATGCCGCACGCGAAGAACCCGTGGCCGCGCCGAAGCCCGCTCCGGCGGCTGCGCCTGCGCCCCGCGCCGTTCAGCCGGCTGCTCATCAGACGCCGCCTCCGCTGTCTCAGCGGCCGGAGTACGATGACATCCTGCTGAACAACTACGCGCCGGACGAAGAACCGGCCGAGCCGCAGCAACCGCAACCGGCCGCGCGCCGTGAGCCGCGCGTTGACGATCTGCCGCATGAACATGAGGCGCCGCTGGTGGCGGAACCGGCCTTCCACGCCGAACCCGCCCCGGTGCAGCAAGCGCCGGAAGTGAAGCCTGCGTCGGAACCTGCACCGCAACAGCCGGCCGCTGCGCCAGTACAGGCTAAACTGAAAGAGACCGTGCTGGTGCTGCACGTCGCGGCCCATCAGGGCGGCGTGATCGGCGGCGAAGTGCTGCTGCAGAGCGTGTTGCAGGCGGGCTTCCAGTTTGGCGAGATGGGCATCTTCCACCGCCATATCAGCCCGGCCGGCAGCGGCCCGGTGCTGTTCAGCCTGGCGAACATGGTCAAGCCGGGGTCGTTCGATCCTGACATGATGTCCGATTTCTCCACGCCGGGCGTGTCGATGTTCATGATGGTGCCGTCTTACGGCGACGCCAATCAGAACTTCAAGCTGATGCTGCAGTCGGCGCAGCGCATCGCCGACGATGTGGGCGGTGTGGTGCTGGACGACGAGCGCCGCATGATGACGCCGCAGAAGCTGGAAACCTACAAAGCGCGTATCCGTGAAGTGTTGGAAAACAACGCCTGACCGGGTTGCCGCGCGCACTGAACATCCGTAACAACAAAGCCCCCGCTAGCCGGGGGTTTTTTATCTTTGATGGTGAGCCATGGAATCGATAATCCAACAAATCAATCAACTACGAGCCACATTGCGCCATCATGAATACCAGTATCATGTGCTGGATGCGCCCGAAGTGCCGGATGCGGAATATGACCGCCTGATGCGCGAGCTGCGCGAGCTCGAGAGCGCGCATCCGGAGCTGATCACCGCCGATTCGCCGACCCAGCGCGTGGGCGCGGCGCCGCTGGCGGCGTTTGACCAGGTGCGTCACGAAGTGCCGATGCTGTCGCTGGACAACGTGTTCGACGAAGAGAGCTTCCTGGCGTTTTACAAGCGCGTGCAGGACAGGCTCAAGAGCAGCGATCCGCTGACCTTCTGCTGCGAGCTGAAGCTGGACGGCCTGGCGGTCAGCCTGCTGTACGAAGACGGCGAGCTGGTGCGTGCGGCGACGCGCGGCGACGGCACCACCGGCGAGAACATCACCTCCAACGTGCGCACCATTCGCGCCATCCCGCTGCGCCTGACCGGCGACAACATCCCGCGCCGGCTGGAAGTGCGCGGCGAAGTGTTCATGCCGCAGGCCGGGTTTGAACAGATGAACGAAGAGGCGCGGCGCAAAGACGGCAAGGTGTTCGCCAATCCGCGCAACGCCGCCGCCGGTTCGCTTCGTCAGCTCGATCCGCGCATTACCGCCAAACGCCCGCTGACCTTCTTCTGCTATGGCGTCGGGCTGCTGGAAGGCGGCGAGCTGCCGCGCAGCCACTTTGAACGCCTGATGCAGTTCAAGGCCTGGGGCCTGCCGGTCAGCGATCGCGCCCAGCGCCGCACCGGCAGCGAGGAAGTGCTGGCGTTCTATCGCCAGGTCGAGCGGGACCGCGCACAGCTCGGTTTCGACATCGACGGCGTGGTGATCAAGATTGACGACATCGATCTGCAGGAAACGCTGGGCTTCGTGGCGCGTGCGCCGCGCTGGGCGACGGCGTTCAAATTCCCGGCGCAGGAGCAGATCACCGTGGTGCGCGAAGTGGAGTTTCAGGTTGGCCGCACCGGCGCGATTACGCCGGTGGCGCGTCTTGAGCCGGTGCTCGTGGCCGGGGTGACCGTCAGCAACGCCACCTTGCACAACGCCGATGAAATTGAGCGGTTGGGGCTGCGCATCGGCGATACGGTGATCGTGCGCCGCGCCGGCGACGTGATCCCGCAGGTGGTGGGCGTGCTGGAAGACCGTCGGCCGCAGGATGCGCGCGAAGTGGTGTTCCCGCTGCACTGCCCGGTGTGCGGTTCCGACGTTGAGCGCGTGGAAGGCGAGGCCGTGGCGCGTTGCACCGGCGGTCTTATCTGCGGCGCGCAGCGCAAAGAGGCGTTGAAGCATTTCGTTTCCCGCCGCGCGCTGGACGTTGAAGGCATGGGCGACAAGATCATCGAGCAGCTGGTGGACAAGGAGTACGTGAAGAACCCGGCCGACCTGTTCCGGCTGTCCGCCGGCATTCTGACCGGCCTGGATCGGATGGGGCCGAAATCGGCGCAGAATCTGGTCAACGCGCTGGAGAAATCCAAGCAGACCACCTTCGCTCGCTTCCTGTATGCGCTCGGCATTCGCGAGGTCGGCGAAGCGACCGCCGCCAACCTGGCGGCGCATTTCGGATCGCTCGAGAAGCTGTTCGCCGCCGACATCGAGGCGCTGAAAGAGGTGCCGGACGTCGGCGAAGTGGTGGCCAAACACACGCGCAACTTCCTCGATGAAGCGCTCAATCAGCAGGTGATCAACGAGTTGGTGGGCGCCGAGATCGGCATCCACTGGCCGGCGCCGGTGGTGGTGGCGGCGGAAGAGATAGACAGCCCGTTCGCCGGCAAAACCGTGGTGCTGACCGGCTCGCTGAGCCAGCTGTCGCGCGACGAGGCCAAAGATCGCCTGACGGCGCTGGGCGCCAAGGTCAGCGGCAGCGTGTCGAAGAAAACCGATCTGGTGATCGCCGGCGAGGCGGCCGGCTCCAAGCTGGCGAAGGCTCAGGAGCTGGGTATCGCCGTGATCGACGAAGCGGAGATGATCCGCTTGCTGGGTGAGTGATGGAAAAAGAAAACCTGCTGGAGATCGCCAATACCGTGATGCCGTTCGGCAAGTACCAGGGGCGGGTGCTGATCGATCTGCCCGAAGAGTACCTGCTGTGGTTCGCCCGCAAGGGTGAATTCCCCAAAGGCAAGCTCGGCATGCTGATGGAGATGACGCTGGCGATTAAAATCGAAGGGCTTGACCACCTGGTCAAGCCGCTGAAGAAAAGCTGAACTGACGGGCTTCGGCCCGTCTTTTTTTACCCGCGCGTCGCCTGCGCGTTGGGCACCGCCTGTTGCGCCTGCTGCTTGCGCTGATACCTTTTCGCCAATACCGCACAGGTCATCAGCTGCACCTGATGGAACACCATCAGCGGCAGCACCATGATCCCCACCGTCGCCGCCGGGAACAGGATATTGGCCATCGGAATGCCGTTCGCCAGGCTCTTCTTCGAACCGCAGAATACGATGGTGATCTCGTCCGCTTTGCTGAACCCCAGCCAGCGCGCCATGTAAGTGTTCACCACCAGCACGATCGCCAGCAGCACGATGCTGCCACCGACGATAAACGCCAGTGAGCCCATCCCTACCTGATGCCAGATGCCGTGCGTCACCGCCTCGCTGAAGGCGGCGTACACCACCAGCAGAATTGAAGTCTGATCGGTTTTACCGATAAGCGGCCGATGGCGTTCGATCCAGCCGCCGATCAGCGGCCGCAGCAGGTGACCGGCGACGAACGGCACCAGCAGCTGCAGCACGATCGAACCGACCTGCCGCAGGCCGCCGGTATCGCCGTGCACGTTCATCAGCAGGCCGACCAGCAGTGGCGACACGAAGATCCCGAGCAGGCTGGAGGCGGAAGCGCTGCATACCGCCGCCGCGACGTTGCCGCCCGCCAGCGAGGTGAAGGCGATGGCCGATTGCACGGTGGCCGGCAGGATGCACAGGTAGATGAAACCGGCGTACAGCTCGGGGCTGACGTCGATCGGCGCCCACCAGGCAAACAGCACGCCCAGCGCCGGAAAAATGATGAAGGTGCTGCACATCACCCACAGATGCAGCCGCCAGTTGTTGCTGCCGGCCAGGATGGCCTCGCGCGACAGCTTGGCGCCGTGCATGAAGAACAGCAGGGCGATGGCGGCGATGGTCAGGGCGTTGAGCCAGCCGACGAACTCGCCGCGCGCCGGCAGGAACGACGCCAGCAGCACGGTAGCGATCAGCGTCAGGGTAAAACGATCGGGCAGAAATCTCATGGCGGTGCGCTCAGGGTCGAAAATCGATAGGGCTATTCTCCCGCGCGGACATATAATAATTAAATTGATTTATTTAATTCATATATGAATAAAACACATGAATTACTCACTCAAACAGCTGCGGGTGTTCGTCGCCATCGCCCGCCACGGCAGCTTCAGCCGCGCCGGTGAGGCGATCGGCCTGACGCAATCGGCGGTCAGCCATAGCGTGAAAGAGCTGGAAGCGGAGGTCGGCGTGCGGCTGCTGGATCGCACCACGCGTGAAGTGGTGTTGACCGACGCCGGTCTGCGGTTGGCCAACCGGGTCGAGCGGCTGCTGGATGAACTGCAGGCCGCTTTGCTGGATGCGCGCAGCTTTGGCGTACAGCGCAGCGGCACGGTGCGGGTGGCGACGAGCCAAACCATTTCCGCCCATCTGATGCCGCAGTGCATCGCCGCCGGCGAGCGTGAATACCCGGAGATCCGCATCATGCTGCGCGATCAGGCGCAGCAGCAGGTGCTGCACAGCGTGCGCAACGCCGAGGTGGATTTCGGCATCGTGGTCGACCCGGTACAGGCGGTGGATCTGGAGTGCGAAGCGGTGCTGCACGAACCTTTCCTGTTGCTGTGCCGCGACGATCATCCGTTCGCTGCGCAGCAGGCGGTGCATTGGTCGGCGTTGAACGGTTGCCGCCTGGTGTTGCAGGATTATGCGTCGGGCAGCCGACCGCTGATCGACAGTGCGCTGAGACAGCAGGGCGTGGAGGCGCAGGTGGTGCAGGAAATCGGCCATCCGGCCACGCTGTTCCCGATGGTGGCAGAGGGGATTGGCATCAGCATTTTCCCGGCGTTGGCGCTGCCGTTGCCGGAAGGGGGGCGGCTCCGGGTGCGGCGGCTGGTGCCGGAAATTAACCGCGCGCTGATGCTGGTGCGGCGCAAGAACCGCTCACTGACGCCGGCGGCGGAGGCCATCTGGCAGGTGGCGCGTCAGCAGGCGGCGCTGCTGCAACAGCGCCGGCGGGAAAACGCGGCATATTGACTCAGATATAGACGTCCACCGCGTTGAGCGGCGTTGGGCGGTTTACGCCGTCGCCGGATTTCGCCGCGGCTTTTTCCATTTGCTCCTGCTGCTGCTTTTCCATTTCTTCTTTCTGGATGCGCGCGATCTCGGCCTGCAACATCTTGATCTGCGCTTCGATCAGCTGTTTCTGCTTTTCGATCTCTTTGGGATCGGCGTCGGAATCCTTCAGTTCCACCAGCTTTTGCTGCAGCGCCTGAATCTGCCGGTTCAGCGCCTTGATGCGCGCCGAAGCGCGGCTTTCATTGAGGTTAACCGGTTCGTCATTGCCGTTGGCGCGTTCGTTTTTCTCCATCTTGCCGCCTTGCGGCTGGTTGTTGACCGGTTTGGCCATCAGCAATTCGCCCTGATGGCCCGGCGCGCTGAAGACGTTGCTGACGCCGGGGACGGTATTCTTGATCGGTACGATCATGGTGATGGTGGTCGACATGGTTGCTCTCCCTGAGTCTGGATCTCGCTGTTCAGGGTATCGGCAGCGGCGGCTAAATCTTTACCTGCTGCAGACGCGGCCAGCGCAGCAGCCAGCCTTTGTCGACCACGCGCTGGGCATAGGCCGTGCGATCGCCATTTTTCACGTTGAAGGTAATGGTGTCGTTGAACAGCGCCGCGAGCCCGAAAGGGGCGACCAGCGTGATGCTGTCGTCGGCGTTCAGGCGTGCGCCGATCGCCGTTTCCACTTCGGTCCAGAAGCTGATGGCCTCTTCGCTGTTGCGGTAGGGCGCGCGGCCGCTGCGCAGGTGCATGCGCGCCTGGTTCTTGACCGACCACGGCTGCGGCAGCCACTGCTGCAGCCGCGCCTCCAGCATGCGATCGCGTTCGGCGTCCGCCCGCTCCGCATCGAAGTGGATCACGTCGATATCGTTGAGCGGCGTGGGCTCCGCATAGCCGTGGCGCCGATCCCACACCAGGTTGCGCACAAAGCCGGCGCCGAGGCACCAGTCATTCAGGCCGAGCCAGCGCACGGTGCGCAGGGCGGCCATGCGCGCGCTATCTTGTTGCAGCCAGTCGATAATTTGCCGTTGCGGATCCATCACCCCTCCTGTTTTCGCGGCTACTGTAACCCGAAGCGGCGGCGGGTGAAATGGGGGGATGCGCGATGGCGGCGATAGCAGGCAAATTAATTTTCTTGCTTCACTGACTACACTTGGTGCAGGGCTTTTATCTCGTCACTCAGGGCAAGGGAGGGGGCTATGTATCAGGCAACGTTGGGCCAACGCGGCTATCGCTTCGGCGGCCTGCGCCAGCTGATGGCGAAAGCTTCGCCGGCGCGTTCCGGCGATTATCTGGCGGAGGTGGCGGCGGAAAGCGCCGAAGAGCGCATGGCGGCGCGCATCGCGCTGGCGGATGTGCCGCTCAAGACTTTCCTGCAGCAGCCGCTGGTGCCGTACGAGCAGGACGAGGTGACGCGCCTGATCATCGATAGCCACGACGCCGCCGCCTTTGAGCCCATCTCGCACCTCACGATCGGCGATTTTCGCGACTGGTTGCTGAGCGAGCAGGCGGACAGCGCCATGCTGGCGCAGGTGGCCGCCGGCATTACGCCGGAGATGGCGGCGGCGGTAAGCAAGATCATGCGCAATCAGGATCTGATCCTGGTGGCGAAGAAATGCCGGGTGGTGACGCGCTTTCGCAATACGATTGGCCTGCCGGGCCACCTCAGCGTGCGGCTGCAGCCCAATCACCCGACCGACAGCCTGCAAGGCATCGCCGCCAGCATGCTGGACGGTTTGCTGTACGGCAGCGGCGACGCGGTGGTCGGCATCAATCCGGCCAGCGACAGCCTGCCGCTGCTGGAAAAACTCAACTACATGCTGGACGACGTGATCCAGCGCTTCGCCATACCCACCCAATCCTGCGTGCTGACCCACGTGACCAACACGCTGCGGCTGATGGAGCGCGGCGCGCCGGTGGATCTGGTGTTTCAGTCGATCGCCGGTACCGAAGCGGCCAATCGCGGTTTCGGCATCAGTCTGGCGCTGCTGGCGGAAGCGCAGCAGGCGGCGCTGAGCCTCAAGCGCGGCACGTTGGGCGATAACGTGATGTACTTCGAAACCGGGCAGGGCAGTTGCCTGTCGGCTAACGCGCATCACGGCGTCGATCAGCAGACCTGCGAGGCGCGCGCCTATGCGGTGGCGCGGCATTTCTCACCGCTGCTGATCAACACCGTGGTGGGGTTTATCGGCCCTGAATACCTGTATGACGGCAAACAAATTATCCGCGCCGGGCTGGAGGATCACTTCTGCGGCAAGCTGCTCGGCCTGCCGCTGGGCTGCGATGTCTGTTACACCAACCATGCCGAGGCCGATCAGGATGATATGGACACGCTGCTGACGCTGTTGGCCGCCGCCGGGCTGACGTTCCTGATCGGCGTGCCGGGCGCGGACGACATCATGCTCAATTACCAAAGCACCTCGTTCCACGACGCGCTCTATATCCGTGAACTGCTGGGGCTGAAGCACGCGCCGGAGTTCGCCGCCTGGCTGGCGGCGATGAACATCACCGATGAACGCGGACGGCTGCGCGACGCCGCCGCCAATCACCCGCTGTTGCTGGCGCTACAGGGAGAACGGACATGAGCAAACCGGTTCACGTCAACAGTTGGGACGCGCTGCGCGCCTTTACCGATGCGCGCATCGCGCTGGGGCGCACCGGCGCCAGTCTGCCGACCGACGAGCTGCTGCGCTTCGGCCTGGCCCATGCCCAGGCGCGCGACGCGGTGCATCAGCCATTCGAGAGCGAACGGCTGGCGGCGGATCTGCACGATGCCGGTTGGCCCACGCTGGCGGTGCACAGCCAGGCCGTTGACCGCGCCGCCTATCTGCGCCGTCCGGATCTGGGGCGGCGATTGGCGCTGGACAGCCGCCGCCTGCTGCTCGGCGTGCCGCCGCGCCGGACCGATCTGCTGCTGGTGGTGGCGGATGGCCTCTCCTCCAAGGCGGTGCACCGCCAGGCATTGCCGCTGCTGCAGGCGCTGCGGCCCTATCTCGATACATTGGGGCTGGCGATCGCGCCGGTGGTGTTGGCGCATCAGGCGCGAGTGGCGCTGGGGGATGAGATCGGCGAGTGCCTGCAGGCCCGGGCGGTGGCGGTGCTGATCGGCGAACGGCCGGGGCTGTCGTCGCCGGACAGCCTGGGGATTTATCTGACCTGGGAGCCGAACGCGCGCAGAAGGGACTCAGAGCGCAACTGCATCTCCAATGTGCGGCCGGAGGGGCTGGATTATCCGCAGGCGGCGTTCAAATTGGCCTGGTTGCTCGAACAGGCGTGCCGGCGAGGGCTGACCGGCGTCGAACTGAAAGACGAGAGCGACAACCCGGCGCTGCGCGGCCGCGTCACCCCGCTTTACGCCCAGTTGGGCGGTTGACCGATGGTTTGCTGCAGCAGGGCGGTGAAGGCCGCCAGGCGGGCGGACACTTTCGCCACCGGCCGCAGCAGATAGATGCCTTGCTGTTCATGGCGCGGATCTTCCAGCATCTGCACCAGCCGCCCATGCTGCACGTCCGGCCCCACCACCCAGTTGGGCAGAAAGGCGATGCCGAGGCCGAGCAGCGCCGCCTGACGCTGCGCGGTGAAGTCATCGCAACGCAGCGCCATGGTGCAGCGGTTCATCAACGCCGCGTCGAGGATCTGCGCCCAGCAGGCCGGCTGTTGTTTGTGGTAGCGGGCGATCAGCCGGTGCTGCGGCAGCGCTTCCAGATCGCTCGGCAGGCCATAGCGGGCGACGTAGCCGGGGCTGGCGCACATCACCCAGCGTTGGGTGGCGATGCGGCTGGCGTACAGCGCGCTGTCCTTCTGCTCGCCGATGCGGATGGCGGCGTCCAGCCGTTCCTGGGTCGGATCGGTCTGGCGTTCGGTCAGATCGAGATCGACCCACAGCTGAGGGTAACGTTCCGCCAGCGTCGGCAGCAGCGGCAGCACATAGGTTTTGCCGAAGGTCGGCAGGCAGCTGATGCGCAGCGTGCCCTGCGGCGTTTCGTTCAGCGCGTTCAACTCGGCGCGAATGCCGGTAATGTCCGTCATCAGCGCGGCGGCGCGTGCCAGCAGCAGCTCGCCGGCGTCGGTCAGCAACAGGCCGCGGGTGGAGCGCACGAACAGCGTCGCGCCGAGCGCGCTTTCCAGCGCATCGATATGGCGCACCAGCGAAGAAGGCACCATACCCAGCTGGCGTGCGGCGGCGGAAAAGCTGCCCAGGCGAGCCACGTCGAGAAAGATTGGCAGATGTTCTACATAGCGGGCGTCATTCATTTTTGCATTATATGCAAAAGCGTTTCTTATGAATACCCGCTTCTCTGTTGGCGATGCTGCGGCTACTCTGATTGCGGGTTGACGACGGGCTTCAGCGTCGCCGCATCCCGGCCGTATAGAGAAAAAACGCATAAACCTCGCGGCGTTTAGCACCAAATAACAGATGTTTTTCCCAGGCTGCCTCAGCCGCCTGTGGCGTTGATTGTCGCTCCAACACCAGATTAACCGTTCAATTTGATATCCGACTCAACCTCAATGATTAGTGAGTCTTTACTTTCACTTATCTTCCTGTTGTTTCTGGATATCGGCCGGCCAGCCGTGCCGGTTTTTTTGTCGCCTCAGGCTGAATCGTTCCAACTGATGAACGCGCCTGAGGGACATCTTGGCCCGCCGTCGGCGGGTCTTTTGAACGCGTGGAACCGCAGTTCCGCGCTGGTGGAGGAGTCAGCATGAACGAAAAACACGGGTGTTCCTGTGCGCGCCATTTGGCGCAGGGTTTCGCCAGGCAGTCGATCAACGCCGGGGAGGGCGAAATCTATCAAATCTCGCTGATGAGCGCGCTCATCGACGGGGTTTATGAAGGGGAGACCACCATCGCCGAATTGCTGAAACACGGCGATTTCGGCCTCGGCACCTTCAATCATCTGGATGGCGAACTGATCGCGTTCGATCAGGAAATACACCAGCTGCGCGCCGACGGCAGCGCCCGCCCGGCCGGTTTGCAACAGAAAACCCCTTTCGCCGTCGTCACCTTTTTCCAGCCCAGCGTCAGCCAGCAATTCGATCGGCCGATCACCAAGGCGCAACTGCACCAATGCATCGATGAACAGGTCGCCTCGCCGAACCTGTTCTGCGCGGTGCGGGTCGACGGTGAGTTCAGCCATGTAGAAACCCGCACCGTGCCGCGTCAGGAACGGCCTTACCGCCCAATGCTGGAAGCGATAGAAGAGCAGCCGACCTTCTCGTTCCATCAGCGGCGCGGCACGCTGGTCGGCTTCCGCTCGCCCGATTACATGCAGGGCATCGGCGTGGCCGGCTATCACGAACACTTCGTTACCGACGACCGCAGCGGCGGCGGCCACGTGCTGGATTACCAGCTCGATCATGGCCGCCTGCAGTTCGGCGTCATCACCCGTCTCAATCTTCAGTTGCCGCATGATGCGGATTTCTTGCGCGCCAACCTCTGTCCAGAGGATTTGGATCGCGCAATTCGTTCCGCCGAGGGCTAATCCCGGCGATCGTTTTCTTAGGAGGTGGAACCATGGCACAGGAAAAAACAGGCAATGACTGGCAATGCGGCGCCGACTTGGTGGTGAAAAACCTGGAAGCGCAGGGCGTCAAACACGTTTTCGGCATTCCGGGCGCCAAGATCGACCGGGTGTTCGATTCGCTGGAAGATGCGCCGTCGATCGAAACGGTAGTGGTGCGCCATGAGGCCAACGCGGCCTTTATGGCGGCGGCGGTCGGCCGCCTGACCGGCAAGGCGGGGGTGGCGCTGGTCACCTCCGGGCCGGGCAGCTCCAACCTGATCACCGGGCTGGCCACCGCCACCTCGGAAGGGGATGCGGTGGTGGCCTTCGGCGGCGCGGTGAAGCGCGCCGACAGCCTGAAGCAGACGCACCAGAGCATGGATACCGTCAGCATGTTCCGGCCGGTGACCAAGTACTGCGCCGAAGTGCATGCCGGTTCGGCGATTTCCGAGGTGATCGCCAACGCCTTCCGCCGCGCCGAGTTCGGCCGGCCGGGGGCGTCGTTCGTCAGCCTGCCGATGGATATCGTCAATGAGCCGGTCACGGCGCCGGTGCTGGCGGGCTGCCGCTTGCCGCGCATGGGGGCCGCGGCGGCGGACGACATTCAGGCGGCGGTGAAACTGATCCGCCAGGCCAAATGCCCGGTGCTGCTGCTGGGCTTGCAGGCCAGCCGGCCGGAGAACAGCGAGGCGGTGCGCCATCTGCTGTACCGCACCCATATGCCGGTGGTCGGCACCTATCAGGCGGCGGGGGTGATTGACGTCAATCACTTTGCCCGCTTCGCCGGCCGCGTCGGCCTGTTCAACAACCAGCCGGCCGATCAGCTGTTGCAAAAGGCCGATCTGGTGGTCAGCGTCGGCTACGATCCGATCGAATACGATCCGTGCATGTGGAACAGCCACGGGCGGCTGAAGCTGGTGCATATCGACGTGCTGCCGGCGGACATCGATACCTGCTATCGGCCGGACGTCGAGCTGGTGGGCAACATCAGCGCCACGCTGAACATGATGACCGAAGCGTTCAATGAGGCGGTCTGCGTCCCGGCGGAGGTGGAACTGATCCTGACCGATCTCGGCCGCCAGCGCGCCGAATTGGCGGAACGCGCCGCGCGCCGCGGCGGCATGCCGATCCATCCGTTGCGCATCGTCAAGGAGCTGCAGGACATCGTCAGCGACGACGTGACGCTGTGCGTGGACATGGGCAGTTTCCACATCTGGATAGCCCGCTATCTTTACAGCTTCCGCGCTCGCCAGCTGTTGATCTCCAACGGCCAGCAAACCATGGGGGTAGCGCTGCCGTGGGCCATTGGCGCGGCGCTGGTGCGCCCCGGCGATAAGGTGGTGTCAATCTCCGGCGACGGCGGCTTCATGCAGTCGAGCATGGAGCTGGAGACCGCGGTGCGGCTGAAAAACAACATCGTGCACGTGATCTGGGTCGATAACGCTTACAACATGGTGGAAATGCAGGAAGTGAACAAATACCAGCGCAAATCCGGCGTGGAGTTCGGGCCGATCGACTTCAAGGCCTACGCGGAATCCTGCGGCGCGGTCGGTTTCGCCGTGCAGTCGGTGGAAGATCTGCGGCCGATGCTGCGCAAGGCGATGGAGATCCAGGGGCCGGTGGTGGTGGCCATTCCGGTCGACTACGCCGATAACTATAAGCTGATGGCGCAGATGAACTTCAGCCAGATGATTTAATTTCATCATCCTCGCGCCGTTTCACCGGGGCAGGCCGCTTGCGCGCCTGCCCGTTTTTATGCGCGGAATTTGTCCTTTACATCGCTAACTGCATGATTTATTGCTATCCGTTCGGCTGTTTTTTCACCACTGGGGATAGCGCAATGAAAAGAAAAGCAATAACGATCGGGCTGCTGGCGTTGGCGATTGCCGGCGGCGCGCGGGCCAATACGCTGGTCTACTGTTCCGAAGGCTCGCCGGAAGGCTTCAACCCGCAGCTGTTCACCTCCGGCACCACGGTAGACGCCAGTTCGGCGGCGATCTACAACCGGCTGGTGGATTTCAAACCCGGCACCGTCGAGCTGCAACCCAGCTTGGCGGAAAGCTGGGAGGTGAGCGAAGACGGCAAGCGCTATACCTTCCATCTGCGCAAGGGCGTGGCATTCCAGAGCAATAAATATTTCACGCCCACCCGCGATTTCAACGCCGATGACGTCATCTTCTCGTTTATGCGCCAGAAGGACGCCAACAACCCGTATCACAAGGTCTCCAATGGCGCCTACACCAACTTCGAGTCGATGGAGTTCGGCACGCTGATTGACCGGATCGTCAAGGTGGATGAGCACACCGTGCGCTTTGAGCTCTCCCGCGCCGAGGCGCCGTTCGTCGCCGATCTGGGCATGTATTTCGCCACCATTTTATCGGCGGAATATGCCGACGCGATGCTGAAGGCCGGCACGCCGCAGCGGGTGGACAACGATCCGATCGGCACCGGGCCGTTCCAGCTGGTGCAGTACCAGAAGGACGCGAAAATCCTCTACAAGGCGTTCGACCGCTACTGGGAAGGCAAGCCGAAGCTTGATCGGCTGGTATTCTCGATCACGCCGGATGCGGCGGTGCGTTACGCCAAGCTGCAAAAGAACGAATGCCAGGTGATGCCGTTCCCCAATCCGGCGGATCTGGCACGCATGCGGCAGGACGGCAACATTCAGGTAATGGAAAAATCCGGCTTGAATATCGGTTTCCTGGCGTTCAACACCCAGAAGAAACCGTTGGATAACGTTAAGGTGCGCCAGGCGTTGGCGCTGGCGGTCAACAAGCCGGCGATCATCGACGCGGTGTTCCACGGCGCCGGTCAGCCGGCCAAGAACCTGCTGCCGCCGGCTCAATGGGGCAGCAACGCGCAGCTTGAAGACTACCCGTATTCGCCGGAGCGGGCGAAGCAGCTGTTGCAGGAGGCCGGGCTGGGGCAGGGCTTCGACATCGATCTGTGGGCGATGCCGGTGCAGCGGCCCTATAACCCCAACGCCAAGCGGATGGCGGAGATGATCCAGGCCGATTGGGCTAAAATCGGCGTGCGCGCCAAAATCGTCACCTTCGAGTGGGGCGAGTATTTACAGCGGATTAAAAACGGCGAACACCAGACCGCGCTGATGGGCTGGACCACCGCCAACGGCGATCCGGACAACTTCTTCGGGCCGCTGTTCACCTGCGCTTCGCTCGGCGGTTCGAACTCGGCGAAATGGTGCTATAAACCGTTCGACCAGCTGATCCTGCAGGCGCGCGAAGAGAACGATCACGCCAAACGGGTGGCGATGTATCAGCAGGCGCAGGTGATAATGCACGATCAGATGCCGGCGTTGATGATTGCGCACTCGACCATCTTCGAACCGGTGCGCAAGGAAGTGAAAAGCTACGAGATAGACCCGTTCGGCAAACACATCTTCAAACAGGTGTCGCTGGAGAAATAACCCAGAGGCCGGGGTAACCCGGCCTTTTTCATGCCTGCGGCGCGTCGCAGTGGTAGCGGCCGCGCGGGATCACCAGCGGCGTGTGGGACAGCGGATCGTCGATGATCATGCACGGCATGCCGAACACCCGCTCCACCAGTTCGGCGGTAATGATCTCCGCCGGTTTCCCTTCCGCCACGATCTTGCCGTTGCGCATGGCGATGATGTGATCGGCATAACGGCAGGCGTGGTTGAGATCGTGCAGCACCGCGATCAGGGTTTGACCGCGCTCGCGGTTGAGCTGGCGGAACAGATCCAGCAGCTCGATCTGGTGCGCGATGTCCAGATACGTCGTCGGTTCATCCAGCAGCAGCAGCGGCGTTTGCTGCGCCAACGCCATCGCTACCCAGACGCGCTGACGCTGCCCGCCGGACAGCTCGTCGACGCTGCGATCCGCCAGTTGGCTGACGTTGGTGGCCGCCATGGCGGCTTCCACCGCCTGTTTGTCGGCCTGTGTCCACTGTTTCAGCAGGCTCTGGTGCGGATAGCGGCCGCGCGACACCAGGTCCGCCACGGTGATGCTGTCCGGTGCGATCGAGGTTTGCGGCAGCAGGCCAAGCTCGCGCGCCAGCGCCTTGGTGGCGAAACTGCTGATGTTCTTGCCGTCCAGCATCACCTCGCCGGCGCTGGGTTTCAGCAGGCGGCACAGGGCGCGCAACAGCGTCGATTTGCCGCAGGCGTTCGGCCCGACGATCACCGTAAAGGCGCCGTCGGGGATCGCCACGCTCAGATCGTTAGCGATGATTTTATTGTCGTAGCCCAGCTTCAGGTGCGAGGCGTGCAGGCGGTGGCTCATGGCATTATCACTCTTCATTATCTATCTGCGGGCCTCACGGATGAGCAGCCAAATCAGGTACAGGCCGCCGATGCAGACGGTCACGATCCCGACCGGCAGTTGGATCGGCGCGAAAAGATGTTGGGACACCACGTCGGCGCCGAGCAGCAGCGCCGCGCCCATCAGCGCCGAGGACGTCAGGGTGACCGAGGATTGCCCGGCCAAGCGGCGGGCGATTTGCGGCGCCGCCAGCGCGATAAAGGAAATCGGCCCGGCGGTGGCGGTGACGGCGGCGGTGAGGGTGACGCCGAACAGCATCAGCCACAGCCGGCTGCCTTCGGCGTTCACGCCCAGCGCGCGCGCCGTGTCGTCGCCCATTTCCAGCAGCTGCAGCCGTTTGCCCATCAACAGCGCGGCCGCGGCCGCCAGCAGGATGAACGCCGTGGCGGGCTGGGCTTTCTGCCAGGTCATGCCGTTGAGCGAGCCGGCCTGCCACATGGCGGCGTCCATGGCGCGCTCGAGCGAGGCGGTGATGATCAGCCAGGTATTGGTGGAGACCAGCACCGCGCTGATGGCGATGCCGACGATGATCAGCCGGAAGCCGGCGATGCCTTGCCGCCAGGCCAGCAGGTAGATGGCCAGCGCGGCGAGAATGCCGCCGGCCAACGCGCCGCCGGCGATGTAGTAATAGCCGCCGTTGAACAGGGTGATGGCGATCAGCGCGCCGGTGTAAGCCCCCATGTTAAAGCCAATCACGTCCGGGCTGCCGAGCGGGTTGCGGATAATCGACTGGAAGATGGCGCCGCTCATGCCGAGCGCGGCGCCTAACAGCAGCGCCATGGCGATGCGCGGCAAGCGCCATTGGGTGACCACGGTGACCAGGTTTTTCGGCGCCTCGCCGGTCAGCGCGGCAAAAACCTGCTCCAGCGAAAGTTGCAGCGTGCCGTAGCACAGGGCGGCGACGGCCATCGCCAGACACAGCGCCAACAGTGAAAGGTTGACCAGCAGCAGGCGCAGCGGCAGGCGCCCGTTGATGACGCCGTCCGGGCGGCCGATATGCAGCGTGTGCGGCAGACTCATTACAGACCCCCCAGCGTTTTCTTGCGGCGCACCAGCCAGATCAGTACCGGCGCGCCGATGAAGGCCGCCACGATGGAAACCCGCAGCTCACCGGCCGCAAGCAAGCGGCCGACCACGTCGGCGCACAGCAGTAAAATCGGCGCCAGCAGCATGGAGTAGGGCAGGATCCAGCGTTGGTCGGGGCCGACCCACCAGCGGGCGATATGCGGCACCATCAGGCCGATGAAACTGATCGGGCCGACGGTGGCGGTCGCCGCGCCGCACAGCAGCGTAATGGCGATCACTGCGATCGCCTGAGTCAGCACTACGCGCGCGCCGAGCGCGATAGCCAGATCTTCCCCCATGCCGATGGTATTCAGCGGCCGGGCGATGAGCAGCGTCAGCAGGCAGCCGAGCAAAATGGCGGGGGCGGTCACCGGCAGGGTGGCCAGCGTGCGGATATCCAGCGTGCCGGCCTGCCAGAAGCGCAGTTGGTCGAAGGTTTGCGGATCGATCAGCGACAGCCCGGTAGTGATGCCGACCAGCACCGCGCCGATCGCCACGCCGGCCAGCGTCAGCCGCACCGGGTTGATGCGCCCGCCCGCCAGCGTGCCTATCAGGTAGACCAGCAGGGTGGTGACGGCGGCGCCGACAAAGGCATAGGCCATATAGCTTTCGGTGGTGGCGGCGCCGAAAAACATGATGCCGATGACCACGGCGAAGCTGGCGCCGGCGTTGATGCCGAGCACGCCGGGATCGGCCAGCGGATTGCGCGTCAGCGCCTGAATCAGCGCGCCGGCGGCGCCGAGCGCCATGCCGGCCAAGATGCCCGCCAGCGTACGGGGCACCCGGGCGTTGAGAATGATGGTGCTGTCGGAGCCGCTCGCGGCGCCCTGTAGGCTGAGCCAGACGGTATGGAAGGGGATGGCTTTGGAACCCAGCATCAGGCTGGCAATGATGCACAGCAACAACAACGCCAAGCCGATACCGAACCCGGCGATGCGTTTGAAGCCACTGGCGTAAGCTGCGTGCGGTGCGGACGAAAGCGTCCGCTCAGTCGGAGTGGGTACGTTCACACCGGTAACTCCTTTATGATTTTTATTCTCATTGTTATTTGCGTTCGTGAAGGGCGCCAATAGTAACACGAGTTTACGCCCGCATGCACCCGCCGGTTGGTGGCGAAGGCGCGTGGACGATGTTAATAACTATTGATATTTCAATTGATTGAATGTGAATGGTTGCCCCGTTTGCGAAAAGCGTCGGCAGGGGACTGGCCTGCCGACGGCGTGATTCAGGGCTTTTTGAACAGCCGTTCGATTTGGTTCAGCATGTTAGTGGCGCTGTAGTAATCGAGGCGGAAGGTATCGTTGCCGACGGCGTAGACGTGCCGCTGTTCCACCGGCTCCAGATGTTTGAGGAACGGGTTGGCCAGCACCTCTTGCACTTTGCGCTCATTGGTGGCGAACAGGATCAGGGTTTTGCCGTTCAGGCCTTCGGCCATTTTTTCGCCGGAGATCTGGATGATGTCATGGCGTTTACCCATGCTGGCGTTGCCTTTGGCGCTTTCCGGCGGGGTAGCCAGCTGGAAACCGAGCTGGGTCAGCAGCTTGCCTTGGGCGGAGCCCGGCGTCCACAGCATGGCTTCGCGGCCGTTGTCGGCATACACCAGCGGCGTGGTCGGCTGCGGCGGCAGGGTAATCGCCTGCTTCACTTGTTCCACGCGCTGCTCGAAACGATCTTCCGCCTGTTTGGCGCCGGCTTCGTGACCGGTGATCTCACCGAGCTCGCTGGCCAGCTGTTGCCAGCTTTTGTCGCCGTAATCGAGCACCAGCGTCGGCGCAATGGCGGACAGCTGATCGTACAGTTTCAGCGCCGAATCACCGCCGGTCGCGGCGACGACGATCAAATCCGGCGCGGCGGCGGCAACGGCTTCGGCATTGGGTTCCACCTGATACAGCCGTTCGACGTGGCGCTGTTTGGCCACTTCGCTCCACTGGGTAAAGAAGCCTTGTTGATCGGCCACCAGGGGATTTGGGCTGGTGGCGGCGCTGGCGACCACCGGGGCGTCGATAGCCAGTAACGTGCCGGTGATGGTGACGCTGGTGGATACGATGCGCTGCGGCGGTTTTTCCAGCGTGAACTTCCCTTTAGCGCTATCGATGGTGCGCGGCCAACTGCTGTCGGCAGCGGGGGCGGACGGTTTCTGCCCGTCGCTCTTGTCGTCCGGGCCGCAGCCGCTGAGCAACAGGCTGGAAGTGGCGATGAATGCAATAAACAGCTGACGTAAGGATAGGGTCATGAGCGGGCTCTTTCTTTCCTTGCACAAAGGCGTATCAATCCGCGTGCGGATCGCTGGGGAGTGTTTGCCCGCTAATTTACCATTCAAGCCGTCAAAATGATAACCATTCGTATCTCGTGTTTCCCAGGCAACCGCAGGCGGTTTTAACGAGGCCTGTCCATAATAGAGAGATGATAGAAGTTTCCTGTTTCGACTTAATCGATTAAGAGGGGGCGTATGGTTCGGGATGTTGAGTTTCGAACGGATCCTCATCCGGCTTTTCCTGTGTTGAACGAGCTATGGTTATCCGCTTGGGGAGAACCGCTACCGGCTGACATGCCGGCGATATTATCCCGCAGTTTGGCCCATATCGGCGCTTACGCAGAAGATGTGATGATTGGATTTGTGAATGTGGCTTGGGACGGTGGCAAGCACGCGTTTATTTTAGATACCTGCGTCCATCGTCATTATCAACGGCAGGGGGTGGCGACCGGGCTGGTTCAAGCGGCGATAGCGATCGCAAAAATGCGTGGAGCAAGCTGGCTGCACGTCGATTACGAACCCCATCTGACCGGTTTTTATTGCGGGTGCGGTTTTCGCCCTACCGCTGCAGGTTTAATTGATCTGACAAAGGGCCATGGCGGATGAGCGTTCACTGACGAGAGATAAAGAGGGCTGTATAATACGGTCTTTAGAAACGAAAAAAGCGCCAAAAGGCGCTTTTTTCTGAATTGGTGGGTCGTGCGGGATTTGAACCTGCGACCAATTGATTAAAAGTCAACTGCTCTACCAACTGAGCTAACGACCCGCAGAAGTGGTGGGTGATGACGGGCTCGAACCGCCGACCCCCTCCGTGTAAAGGAGATGCTCTACCAACTGAGCTAATCACCCACTTCAGGACTTCCAGGCACTGCTAAACGAGAGAATGATGGTGGGTGATGACGGGCTCGAACCGCCGACCCCCTCCGTGTAAAGGAGATGCTCTACCAACTGAGCTAATCACCCTCATTCGTTCTCATTTTTCTCAACAAGATGGTGGGCGATGACGGGCTCGAACCGCCGACCCCCTCCGTGTAAAGGAGATGCTCTACCAACTGAGCTAATCGCCCCGTCTTGTTGGAGTCGCATTATAGGGATAGTTCAAAGTGAGTCAACGGTTTTTAAAATGATTTCAATCGTTCGCCGCAAATTTAGGCAGGGCGCGATAATTATCGCCAACGGCGCCGATTCTTTGCGCAACGCTATGCGAAACTCGCCGCAAAACGCGCGAAATCGACCGGCGCAATATCGTGTCGGCGTTGAGGAATTAGCGCGTGGTGATACAATGTCGTCCACTCTTTTTTCAATTCCGAGCAATCGTCGGCCATCGCCGACACGCGTTGCGTAATAAGGCAGTGAACCCAATGAAAATCAAAACCCGTTTTGCACCGAGCCCGACCGGCTATCTCCACGTCGGCGGCGCGCGTACCGCACTTTATTCCTGGTTGTTCAGCCGCCATGCGGGCGGTGAGTTCGTTCTGCGTATCGAAGATACCGATCTGGAACGCTCTACCCAGGACGCGATCGACGCAATTATGGATGGCATGAACTGGTTGAATCTGGATTGGGATGAAGGCCCGTACTTCCAGACCAAGCGTTTCGATCGCTACAACGCGGTCATCGACGAAATGCTGGAGCAGGGCACGGCCTATAAATGCTATTGCTCCAAGGAACGCCTGGAAGCGCTGCGCGAGAAGCAGATGGAAAACGGCGAGAAGCCGCGTTACGACGGCCACTGCCGCGACAGCCAGTGCAGCCACACCGACGACGAGCCGCACGTGGTGCGCTTCCGTAACCCGCAGGAAGGCTCGGTGATCTTCGACGACAAAATTCGCGGCCCGATCGAATTCAGCAACCAGGAGCTGGACGATCTGATCATCCGCCGCACCGACGGTTCGCCAACCTATAACTTCTGCGTCGTTGTCGATGACTGGGACATGGAAATCACCCACGTTATCCGTGGCGAAGACCACATCAACAACACCCCGCGCCAGATCAACATTCTCAAAGCGCTGGGCGCGCCGGTGCCGGAATACGCGCACGTGTCGATGATCCTTGGCGACGACGGTAAAAAGCTGTCCAAGCGCCACGGCGCGGTGGGCGTCATGCAGTATCGCGACGACGGCTATCTGCCGCAGGCGCTGCTGAACTACCTGGTGCGTCTGGGCTGGTCCCACGGCGATCAGGAGATCTTCTCCATCGACGAGATGAAAGAGTTCTTCACGCTGGAAGCGATCAACAAATCCGCCAGCGCGTTCAACACCGAGAAGCTGCAGTGGCTGAACCACCACTACATCAACCATATGCCGGCGGAAGAAGTGGCGGTGCATCTGGCATGGCACGTTGAGCAACTGGGCATTGAAACCCGTAACGGGCCGGAACTGAAGGACATCGTCAAGCTGCTGGGCGAGCGCTGCAAGACGCTGAAAGAGATGGCGGAGTCTTGCCGTTACTTCTACGCAGACTTCAGCGAGTTCGACGCCGACGCCGCCAAGAAGCACCTGCGTCCGGTCGCGCGTCAGCCGCTGGAAGCGGTGCGCGCCAAGCTGGCCGCAATCACCGTCTGGACGCCGGAAAACGTGCACGACGCCATTCAGGGCACGGCGGATGAGCTGGGCGTCGGCATGGGTAAAGTCGGCATGCCGCTGCGTGTCGCGGTGACCGGCGCCGGCCAGTCGCCGGGCATGGACGTGACCGTGCATGCGATCGGCCAGAAGCGTTCGCTGCAGCGTATCGATATGGCGCTGGCTTACATCGCCGAGCGTGAAGCCCAAGCCTGATTAGGCTGATACGCCTTAAAGAAAAAGCCCCGTGGAGCGATCCCGGGGCTTTTTTATTGCGCTTTGTCAGGCTTGTTCGCTAGCCGGCAAACCCGGACGGTAGGCGAGGAAATACATCAACCCGACAAAGCCGGCGCCGCCCAGCGCATTGCCGAGAAATACCGCGACGAAATTAGGCAGATACTGCTCCCAGCCCATGCCGCCGGCAAAGATGGCCGCCGGGATGATGAACATATTCGCCACCACGTGCTGGAAGCCGATGGCGACAAAAGCCATGACCGGGAACCACATGCCGATCACTTTGCCCGGCACATCTTTGCTGGCGAAGGCTAACCACACCGCCAGGCATACCAGCCAGTTGCAGCCGACGCCGGAAATGAAGGCATGCAGGAAGTCCGCATCCACTTTGGCCTGCGCGATCGCCAGCGTCTTATGTAAAAACGCGCCTTCGGTCAGGCCCAGCAGGTGGCCGAAGAAGTAGGCGACGGCCACGCTGCCGGCGAAGTTGGCCAGGGTGACCCAAAACCAGTTGCGCAGCACGGCGATGGCGGGAATTTCACGGGCGAACCAGGCCATTGGCAAGGTCATCATGTTGCCGGTCAGCAGTTCGCCGCCGGCCAGAAGGGTCAGGATCAAACCGATAGGGAAGACCGCGGCGCCCAACAGCGCGCCGAAAGAGCCCCATTCGGCCGGCAGGTTGCCGATGACGTGAATATCCAGCAGGAAGCCGGTGGCAATAAAGGCGCCGGCGAGAAAGCCCAGAATCAGCAGATTAGCGAGAGGGGCGCGGCTTTTGTTTACCCCGGCCTGAACGGCGAGGGCGGCGATTTCTTTTGGTGAATGCAAAGACATGACGGACTCGGTTTATAGTAATAAAGTTTATGGCGCGGGCAGTCTATGCCGCTCGGGAGCCCGACTCAAGCGCATTTCGCTAACATTCCGTTAATTAAAAATCAACGTGATATGCAGGGTCTTTTGCCATTTTGAGAAGTAGCGCGCAAAATGGATGAACTCTGCGCAAAGTGATGATTTTTTGGCGCCAAAGATGCTGATTTGGCGGCTTTTTCAACGCTTGATTCAGTAATTCAATTTAGCCGTTGACAGCTTTGAGCGGGTTTCATATTATGCGCCCCGTTCACAGCACAAAGTGATTGTGGAACGGGGCTATAGCTCAGCTGGGAGAGCGCTTGCATGGCATGCAAGAGGTCGACGGTTCGATCCCGTCTAGCTCCACCAACCTTCTTCTCAGAGAGGTTGGGGAATACCGTAACGCCGGTCAACGCGTACCACTTTTGTGGGGCTATAGCTCAGCTGGGAGAGCGCTTGCATGGCATGCAAGAGGTCGACGGTTCGATCCCGTCTAGCTCCACCACCATTTGAAAAGCCGACCTTAGGGTCGGCTTTTTGCTTTATATCCTTTTAGCTGCCTTTGTCCGCTACTTTTACGCAAAATTTTTCCTTGATACCCTCGCTAGATGTTGCCGCTATTCTGTCCGGTTTCGTCTTGGCACGTCATAACAATACTAAAATCAGCGATATGAGACGGTGAAATGCGCGATGCCATTGACTTCTCCCGGCGTGATTTTCTCTTCAGTTTGGTAATATTGCGCACTGAGTGGGATTTCATTTATCCCTATTAATGTTTCGTTTAATACGTTGGCCGCGGAGCCCAGTTCAAAGGGAACGCCGTTGTGCAGAATCTGTAGGCCCACGCCGGTGGCGGACTCTTTGGAGGGGGTAATCGCCAAGACTTGATGAAGGCCATTAACCGTTTCCCCGCGTATTTCCAAATCAACTTTTGTGTTGGCATTGCACTCCAGAGCGATGTTGAAGGGAGTATTCCCGGCCACGCTGCCAGGACCGGAAAATACCCGCCGATTAACCTTGTCTAAAATAACCTGTTTCGAGGGGGTGTTCAGGCGACAGCCCTCGACGGCAATATTGACGGCAGGATAATAAACGTGGCCCAATCTCCTGGCATTTGAGGCTCTTAAGCAGGCATAGTTGAAAAAGAAAGGCGCAAACGAGGGCATGGTGCCAGGCTGTATATCGCCTGTCTTGATCAGATAATGTTTAAAGTTAGCGCCCAGGATATAGCCGACAGGCGTCTCGCGGGGACCATAGAACTCGATGAGGCCCGGTTTGTCATTAAGCGACATGGCAATGCCGACGCCCTTCCAACTCGTTTGATAGACAGTGATGCCATTGTACTTTAAGTCTGTCGCAGTCAGGTCGGAGAAGGGCTGCATAACCAAGTCGCCTCGCTCACCCAAGGAGAATCCCGTGTTATTTTCCAGTAATTTTACTGAAAAGTAAGATTCTCCCTGGCCGATAAGATCGCCTATTTTGGCGCCAGCCGTGACGGTAATGCCGGATTGCTCGATGCGCAGTGGATTGTGCCATATTGCACGGCAATCGCCGTCTCCCTTGGCTGAAAAAGAAAATAATAAGACCAGAATGCTTACTGTTTTGGCGATCTGTGCGGCTGTGATTTGCCTTGATGTCGTCATGCTGATGTCCTTTGGCGATGTTCTCTTGCAGATGATTTATCAGTCTGCTTGTTACTGGCTACCATGTTCTAAAATTTAATATGGCAAGCGATAGTGGTTTATCGTGTTTGTCTTATTCACACTGCAAGTTAATACGCTTAATTCTTGAGGCAGGGGTGTTAGGGGCAATATTGTAATTACCCTGGCAACCTCTTTCTGCTCCCCAGCTCAACCCTATTGTTCCTGAGTCGGGCATGCCGCTCATATAAACCGTGTTGTTATTGCCGACGATGCCCGTCTTTCCTCGGTCGGTAAGCAATGTCGCAACGGCGCCGAAAGGAATCGTTGTACTCTGGTGGGCAACGTTAAAAATAATGCGATTGCCGATTTGAGAGGCAAAGTTGGCAACAACAATCGCACCTTTCGTCGGGATGACAGTTTGGCTATTTTTTTCTATTTCAACAGAGTCATCAAAGGATTGCGGATTTAAATTAATTCGATTCTTATGATAGCTGCTGATATAGGGCACCACGGCGTAACCTCGCCAATCGGTCGTTACGCCGGTACTGTTGATGACTTCAACATCGCGTGCATTCGGCACCTCAACTAAAGCAATAGTGTCACCCAGCGATTGGGACAATGTAATGCCGTTGCGATGAGCCACGGCGCCGCCTCGCAGACTGTAGTTTATTCGCTGCATATCTTTATCAAAGCTGTATCCGGCGCCAATTTCGCCATATCTGCTGCGATAATAAACAGAGCTGTTGCCAGCGTTGCCGGGGCGATTGCTGCTTTGGGATGCAGAAACGTTATAACTGAGCTGATTATTTTCCAGCGCGGTTCCGCTTAACCCCAGTTGTTGATTGAGTTTTCCTTTGCTGCTCTTGCTTGAGGTATAATTTACCCAGCTGTTTGATTGCCATTTGTTCAGTGGGATCTGAACATTGAGCGTGGCGATCTTGTCGGGCCTGTCCGTATAGCGGCTGCTATTGTAGCCGAACCCAATATTGCAGCTAACCCCAAATTGGTTCGTGGAGAAACCCATTAGAACGTTTCGTTCAACGGCGTCGCTGTGCCAATAGTTCTGTTGGTAACCATTGATATATAAACTGCCAAAGTCTCGTATGGGCTGATTAATGTTGATAACCAACTTGTTTCTTTTTACGCCGCGTGTCAGCCACTTTCTTTTAAGATTGGCATTCATATCGTTTAGTTGCGAAAAGCTTAAGTAGCCTGACGTTGAGTATTGATAGCCGGCCAGCGTAAAGTTGGTACCCGTTGTTTCAATATTTTTTGCATACTGGATACGATATTGTTGCCCATTACGAACCTGCCCTGTGGCCAACCGGCTTTTGCTATGCGTGACATCTGCAGAGAGGGAACCCAGCAGCCCCAGACTGCTGCCAAGGCCGAAAGAGATTCCCTGGTGTTTTTCTGAAATAATGGCACCGCCATAGAGCGTTTTATCATCTTTAAGACCATAAATTACTGATGACTGTAGGAACTTAGCATTTTGGCTATCGTCTCGCGCAGAGCGATATTCTCCGATTGTGAGTTCATTTTTTTTCATGTCCTCCCTGAGCATAATGGGAACGGAGGAAAAAGGCTGAAAAAAACTCCTTTCTGAGCCATCCGCTTCTTTGATGATCACCTGTAACCCACCGCTGGAAGTGGTAGGGTAAATATCCGTTATCTCAAAACTCCCCGCAGGCACATATGTTTGATAAATCATATAGCCATTTTGTTTTATAGTGATCTCTGCATTGCTTTGCGCTATGCCTCTCACCGTCGGGGCAAACCCTCTCTGGCTATCGGGCAACATGCCCGGATCGCTTGCCAGTTTCATTCCGCGAAATTGAAAACTGTCAAAAACATCGCCGGATGTTGAACTATCGCCAATGGTCAGCGTGTTTTTACTGTCCCTAAAGCTGCGCTCGGCATAGGTGTTAATACTTTTCCACTTGGCGTTGTTTTGGCTTGAGTAGGTGGCATAGTTTCTAAAGCGCCAGGCATCATAGTTGAAACCGCTGCGCAAATTTAAGTATTGATTATCTTTATTTTTCGTTTTCCGCGTCTCGGTACCACTAAAACTGTAATCTAACAAAAAGGCGCGGATGCCATCATCCCAAAGTGAGGGGTTAACCCAGTCTCTGGGATGATTTTCAATGTATGCCTGTGGGATATTTAAATCCAATCTTTGTTTGTTAAAATCAAATGTCGCCTGGCTGCCAGGAATAATTTCATTAATGGGGGATGCCGCCAATTCACTGTCATTGACTGTTTTTATTTTATCCATGCGAACGCCCCAAGAATCGAGATCGCTGCGATGGATGCGGGGTTGCAAAATGCCTTCTGCATGATAGAAAGACACTTTTTGATTGGCAAAAAACACGTTGTTCACATAGATATCTACCCAGTAATCGCCCGGCAGTTGATGACTCGCGTTATTAAATTTGGATAAGTCAACAATAGTCTGATGATTCCTGTTTAATGCCGAGGGGTCAAAATAATCTTCAGCGAGAGCCGCAGGTGAAGAAAGAACACAAAAGAACCACACCGATGTTTTATGAGTGGCATTATTTCTTATCATCATTTTTGCATCCCCTTGCAAATTTACTATAATGGTGCGCTTATCGCCTGAGTTATTCCTCCATAATCATTGATCGCTTGCCATCTTATTTCTTTACCATGAATTTCTTTTGGCAATAACCACTTCTTGGTGCTCTGCGGCGCAATCATGTCGGCCTCTTTCACTTCTTTACCATCGATGCTTACAGAGTAAAAAGAGACGTGGAATGGCGTTGGGTTTTTTGCCTCTAAGGTTTTTCCTTTCAGTGAGAAACGAATTTTTTTGTAGGCGTCAATGGCTTCATCTTTTGATAGATGTTTAGGCCTGTAAAATATTTTTATTCTGTTTTGAACGGTAATGAGTAACTTGTTCTCTTTTGATTTTTGGGTTGATGGTATCGATCTTACGCTTAACCAATATATTGATTCTTTATGCTGCGGCAGGTTATCTCCAGAATAAATAATTCTAAGGATGTTCTCTTGCTCTGCCTCCAACCTAAATAAGGGGGGCGTAACAATAAACGGAACCTCTTTTTTATCGTCAGGTGAGAAATTTTCTACCCATGTTTGAATAAGTACGGGACTATTTTTATCTTGATTGCTGACTGAAATGTTCGCTTCTTTTTTACTTTCTTCGTATACGATACGAGTACCGCCTAGCGTTACGCTTGCCGAAGCGCCGTATGAAAAAAATAATATTGCCAGCAAATAATATTTACTCTGCTTCATAAGCAAGCCGTCCTTGATGGAGCGTACTATCAGGCCGGCAATATTTGCTGACCTGATAGACTAAGATGATCAGTTATAAGAGATGCTGAATTGTGTCGTGGCATTCGCCGGTCCGACGGTGACGGTGTCTGATGTCGCCATGTATTTCGCGACATAGGTAAAGACATTGCTGATATCTTTTTGCACACTCTGCGCTGTAGAAAATGAAGCCATTGGAATTTGTGTGGTGCCATCGGCCTCATAGATGGCTACGCCAAGACCCGTGGCCACGCCTTTCTCCGCATTGAGTGACAACAAGGTCGAATTGCCTTGTGCGTATGCGCCGTCGAATTTTACCGACGCTTTTGTTACCGATTCAGGGCAGCCGGCTAAGGCAATGCTGAATTTTGTCGGCAGAGCGGTATCGCCAGCGGTCTTGAATGCCTTAGCGCTGATGTTGCCCATTGGAATAGTTTGGTTGGCACTGCCTGCTTCAACTGTGCAGGTTTGGTCGGTGACATTACCGGTAAAGTTTATGGTGCCGTCTGCTGCGGTAGCTGTGGCAATGACGGACATTGCCAAAGGAATGCCGGCAAGCAGTAGGGATCTCTGCATATGCTTATTCATATAAATATCCTTGTATAGTAACTGCGCGTAAATTATAAATTTTCAACCATCACGCTATCATATGTAAATGGGTGATAAACTCCCTCTTTTCAGGTGATTGATGCCATCATTAACATGTTAAGTTCTTATAACATTCTTGTTTTTGTTTTTTTATTGGATTTTTATTCTGTCAAAGAGCCTCCTTGCGGGTGTGATTTGTTAATGAAATTCAGTCTACATGAAAAAAAATTCAGCAGTCTTAATGTGCGCCTATATCGATATTTTTAGAATATAATTCTACATACATGGTTTTTTGTGCTGAATGATTATGGATTCATCTCAAATTTCAGCAACGTGAATAGTTTTATATTCTGATTAACCATGTGATAGTTAATATGCTAATTAATATTGACTGTTTGTATCTATTGACATTGATGTTGTTTTCTTGAAGAAACTATTGTTAGTGTTTCGTTACTATTGGATGAGGTTATCCATGAAAAAAAATAAAAATATCGCAATTGTAGGTGGCGGTGGGGTAACTGCGGTAATGACGGCCCTGGCTTGCGCCAGAAAAGGAATTTCCGTCGATTTCTTCCTTGATGACAGTGACTATGATGACTTTAAAACCTCCTTTGGAAATCATTGCCTGTGGCGACGCATTCACGAGAATAATCAACGCCTCAGTCGTTTTTCCACGCAGTCACAATGGATGTGGGAAAAGTTTATTCTGTCGTCTAGCGGAGAGTTTGGCAGAAAAGAGAAAATGATTCGTATTATCGAAAGATCAGAAGTCGCTCATCTTGCCCGCCTTTACGAACAGCATGACTTGCCCTATGAGGTGCAGAATTGCGGTGATGATGGGTCCATCGATTTTCCCTCTTTCATTAACTGCAAAAACAAATCTGTTTTTGTGAGTTATGACTCCATTCTACTAAACACGGCAGAGATTTTTTCCTACTTTCAGGATGAGCTGGCGTTCTTTACCAGTGTCAATGTTTTTAGAAACAAAAACATTGGAGACTTAAACAGCATTGAAAGTGGTGTGATTTTTTTTGATGAAAACAAGCGTATATATGACACTATTATAAAATTCACAAATGGATATAAGATCAATGAGATAGGCTCAATTTATCAAGTTTGCCCTGCCGTGAATCGGGTATTTAGAGATTATTATCTTTCCCACTCGGTGGGAAATCTTCTCTCGCCGATACTGATAACGGAAAAAGAGTACAACCTATGGGTTGTCCCTTCTGTTGATGGAACTGTCATTAGAGTGGGGGCTGATGTGCATGTCCCGCAATCCGCTGACTTGCTGATGCGAAGTTTAGATATTGATGCTTATTGTGATCGCAGGAAGTTGGACATTATCTCCGAATCATTGTTTACCATTATCTCTTCTTTTTCCTATGCGGAAGGAACCTTGGCGGTCGTACCCTGTTGGACGGTGAGTGAGGATAATAAAAAAATCGTGGTTGTTGAAAGTGTAGATTCTTATTACAACGCGTCGCCAATTATTTCTGAGGAAATTACAACGCTGTTAGCGAATTCCTTCAACTAACGTTATTTCATAAAATCAATTCAGAATAAAGACACGCCTTGCTCATAGCCGAAAGGATGTGCTCATCGCCATTGCAATGATATTGCGTTTATCTCATCGCGATATGGGAAAGAGCAGGCTCTAAATTAACGGGAGAAGCGATTTTTCAACGCGTTGCTTTTGTATATAAGCCGGCATAAGCGGCGTTATGGCTTGGCGCTAACCGATTTTGAGATTGATTTCCGCTTTGCGGATAGGACGAGTTACCAAGAGCTGAAGAACAATAAAAAAGGCGCCCGCAGGCGCCTTATCATTGCTGTAAATTTCAGGCTTAGCCCAGCACCAGACCCGCGATGGAAGCGGACAGGATGCTGACCAGCGTAGAGCCGTAGACCAGCTTCAGACCGAAGCGGGACACTACGTTGCCCTGGTGTTCGTTCAGGCCCTTGATCGCACCGGCCACGATGCCGATGGAAGAGAAGTTGGCGAAGGACACCAGGAACACCGACAGGATCCCCAGGCTGCGCGGCGACAGCTCGGCAGAGACTTTCTGCAGTTCCATCATTGCCACGAATTCGTTGGAAACCAGCTTGGTGGCCATGATGCTGCCGACCTGCAGGGCTTCGTGCTTAGGAATACCCATGATCCAGGCGAACGGATAGAAGAAGTAGCCGAGGATTTCCTGGAAGCTCAGGCCGAAGATGGCGCTGAACACGCCGTTAAGCGCGGCGATCAGGGCGATGAAACCAATCAGCATCGCGGCGACGATAATCGCTACTTTGAAGCCGGCCAGGATGTATTCGCCCAGCATTTCAAAGAAGCTCTGGCCTTCGTGCAGGTTGCCGAGGTGCAGCTCTTCTTCTTTATTGGTGTCGTACGGGTTGACCAACGACAGCACGATAAAGGTGCTGAACATGTTCAGTACCAGCGCCGCCACCACGAACTTGGCGTCCAGCATGGTCATGTAGGCGCCGACGATGGACATGGACACCGTAGACATCGCGGTCGCCGCCATGGTGTACATGCGCTTTTCCGACATCTTGCCCAGGATATCCTTGTAGGCGATGAAGTTTTCGGATTGGCCCAGGATCAGCGAGCTGACGGCGTTGAACGACTCCAGCTTGCCCATGCCGTTCACTTTCGACAGCACGGTACCGATAATGCGGATGATGAAAGGCAGCACTTTGATGTACTGCAGAATACCGATCAGCGCCGAAATGAAGACGATCGGGCACAGCACCTTCAGGAAGAAGAACGCCAGGCCTTTGTCGCCCATGCCGCCGAACACGAAATCAGTCCCTTGTCCCGCAAACCCGAGCAGTTTGTCAAACAGCGCGGCGAATCCTTTTACGAAGCCCAAACCCGCTTCCGAATGCAGGAAAAAGTAGGCCAGCAGTACTTCGATAACCAATAATTGAATAACATAGCGAATGCGGATGCTTTTGCGATCGCGGCACACCAACAGGGCCAGGATCGCCACCACCACTATCGCCAACGCAAAGTGCGCAATATGGGACATGTTTGCTCCAAATTTGAGGCAGGCTGAATTTCGGCTGTCATTTTATGTAACGCTACGTTTAAAAACGAGACTTCTATTGCAAATATGGAAAATCATAGTGGGAGTTCTCCTAAAGTGTTGCGCAAAAGCATAAAAAATCAAGATGTTAACTCAGACATAGGAAATTCGTATTCTTGTGCTAACCTGTCTTTCAGGGGTATTGCAGCCAAAATCCCAACCCAAAAGCACGGAAATCGGCAAGTTCGGTGTCGAACCCTTCGATAAAACCGTTAATGTTGGCTATTGCAGAGATAAGTTTTACCACTCTAAATGCGCTTGATAATTATTATCATTTATATAGAGTGGAGATAAACGTAATTTCAGTAAGGGTTCAACATATGCTGAACAGTCGCGTGGTTGAAACCACCTCCGGTCGCTCCGCCAGAAAAACCAAACTCTCGCTGATGGGGCCCGCCTTCATCGCCGCTATCGGCTACATCGACCCCGGCAACTTCGCCACCAATATCCAGGCCGGCGCCTCGTTTGGCTATAGCCTGTTGTGGGTCGTGGTCTGGGCCAACGTGATGGCGATGCTGATCCAGCTGTTGTCCGCCAAGCTGGGGATCGCCACCGGAAAAAACCTGGCCGAGCATATTCGCGATCGCTTTCCGCGGCCGGCGGTATGGGCCTATTGGGTGCAGGCGGAGATTATCGCCATGGCGACCGATCTGGCCGAATTCATCGGCGCGGCGATCGGCTTCAAGCTGCTGCTCGGCGTCTCCTTGTTGCAGGGCGCGGTGCTGACCGGCATCGCCACCTTTTTAATTCTGATGCTGCAAAAGCGCGGACAAAAGCCGCTGGAGTGGGTGATCGGCGGCCTGCTGCTTTTCGTCGCCGCCGCTTACATCGTCGAGCTGGCGTTTTCCCAGCCGCAGCTTGCGCCGCTGCTGAAAGGCATGGCGTTGCCCGATTTGCCCAACGGCGACGCGGTATTCCTGGCCGCCGGGGTATTGGGTGCCACCATCATGCCGCACGTGATCTATCTGCATTCGTCGCTCACCCAAGTTGGCGGTGAGCACGATAAGGCGGAACGCTATGCCGCCACCAAAGTCGACGTCGCCGTCGCCATGACCATCGCCGGTTTCGTCAACCTGGCGATGATGGCCACTGCCGCCGCCGCGTTTCATTTCAGCGGTCACAGCGGCATCGCCGATCTCGACGTGGCCTATCTGACGCTGCAACCGCTGCTCGGGCAAGCCGCCGCCACCGTGTTTGGCCTGAGCCTGGTGGCCGCCGGTCTTTCTTCCACCGTGGTGGGCACGCTGGCGGGGCAGGTGGTGATGCAAGGGTTCGTGCATTTCCATATCCCGCTGTGGCTGCGCCGCGCGGTGACCATGCTGCCGTCGTTTATCGTCATCATGCTGGGAGTGGACGCCACGCGCATTCTGGTGCTGAGCCAGGTGCTGCTCAGCTTCGGCATTGCGCTGGCGCTGGTGCCGCTGCTGGCTTTCACCGGCAATCGGGCGCTGATGGGGGAGATGGTTAACGGCCCCGTGGTGCAAAACCTGGGCAAGCTGATCGTGTTGGTGGTGGTGGGGTTGAATGGCTACTTGCTGATCGGCAGTGTGCTGTAGGCGAAAACAGTGCGGGCCGGCGTTGCGCCGGCCCGTTGTCGTTAATCGCGGTCGTCATCGCCGTGGCGGCGCCAGCGATCGCGGTCATGATCGTGGTGGTGTTTTTTCTCTTTCTTCCAGTAATGCTTGTCGCAATGATGGTCGCATTTGTAATAGCGCCCGTCGCGCGAGTAGTAATATTTGCGCCAGTAGTCGCGGTCGCGCCAGCGATAGCCATCCCAGTAATAGCCGCGCGGGCTGCGATCGCCGAGATAGCGTCCCTGATGGCCTTGCCACCAGTCGCGATCGCGCCAGTCGTAACCGTCCCAGTAACGGCCGCGATTGTCCTGATCGCCGATGCGCAATGAAACGCCCGGCATCAGATCGATGCTGATCCCTTCGGCGTGCGCCTGCTGTGCGGCGGGCAGTACCGTCGCCGCCAAGATGGCGGCCAAGAGCAGAGGTTTAAACATGACTTCTCCTTTCCGCTTGCGCGGCCTGGCCGTTGATCACTTTATGAAGCGCGTTCATCAGTTTAAAAAACGGCCTTATCGTTATTTTTACTGCAATATCGGCATCATAGCGCCGGCGCATGGGGTTGAATCTGAGAGCCACTCTGAAAAGGGCGCCGGAGGTCGAGATTTGAGATTTTTCTGGGGCATCGCCGCTCAATTGAGCGGCGGAATTTGTAAGCGATTACAATAAAATGTTCTCGATCTGCGCAAGCTCTTCTTCAGTGAAGTGACGATTGGCCAGCATGCCCACCGCGTCTTCTATCTGCGCAGTCTTGCTGGCGCCGATCAGCACCGAGGTGACGCGATCGCCGCGCAGCACCCAGGCCAGCGCCATCTGCGACAGCTTCTGCCCGCGTTGCCGCGCCAGCGCATCGAGGCGGCGCACCTTGTCCAGTCGGTCGGCGGTCAGCTGTTCCGGCTGCAGGAAACGGCTGCCGCTGGCGGCACGGGAATCTTGCGGGACGCCGTGCAGATAACGATCGGTCAGCAGGCCGCCCGCCAGCGGGGAGAAGGCGATCGCGCCGACGCCATGATCCGCCAGCGTATCCAGCAATTCCGCCTCCGGCCCGCGTTCAAACATCGAATACTTGGGCTGGTGGATCACGCACGGCGTACCGAGCCGCTGCAGGATGTCGAACGCCTGGCGCGCGCGCTCGGCCGGGTAGTTGGACAAACCGACATACAGCGCTTTGCCCTGGCGCACCAACAGATCCAGCGCCGCCATGGTTTCTTCCAACGACGTGTCCGGGTCCGGCCGATGGTGATAAAAGATATCCACATACTCCAATCCCATGCGCCTGAGGCTCTGATCGAGGCTGGCGACCAGGTACTTTTTCGAGCCCCAATCGCCGTAGGGGCCGGGCCACATGGTGTAACCGGCTTTGGATGAGACGATCAGCTCGTCGCGCCAGGCCCGCAGATCGGCGTTGAGAATGCGGCCAAAGTTTTCCTCGGCGGCGCCGGGCGGCGGGCCGTAGTTGTTGGCCAGATCGAAGTGGGTTATGCCGCGATCGAAGGCGCAGCGGATCAGGGCGCGGGCGTTGTCGTACAGCGTGGCGTCGCCAAAGTTGTGCCATAGCCCGAGCGAGACGGCGGGCAGCTTCAATCCGCTGCGGCCGCAGCGCCGGTATTCCATATCTTGATAACGCGAGGGGGAGGCTGAGTAGGACATCGTGATCCTTTGTCGGCGAAGAAGTGGCGTGTTTTGAGTGTATGCGTTTTCACAGCGTGCCGCCGAGGGGGCGATCACAAGGCCGGCATGTAACGCCAGGTTGCCGCTCGACACGGAAAGCGCTGTTCGAAAATTAACCGGCATCTTCGATACTTAAAGATAATCGCTTCAGCTGCAGACAGGTGATGATCATGACTCAGATCTACACGGTGGCCGATTATCTGCTCGATCGTCTGGCCCAGATTGGCATCCGCCACGTCTTCGGCGTGCCGGGGGATTACAACCTGCAATTCCTCGATCACGTCATCGCTCATCCGCAAATCACCTGGGTAGGCTGCGCCAACGAACTGAACGCCGCCTACGCCGCCGACGGCTATGCGCGTTGCAAACCGGCCGCGGCGCTGCTCACCACCTTCGGCGTCGGGGAGCTGAGCGCGCTGAACGGCGTGGCCGGCAGTTATGCCGAATACCTGCCGGTGATCCACGTGGTGGGCACACCGGCGCAGCGTGCCCAGCTCGCCGGCGATTTGCTGCACCATTCGCTGGGCGATGGCGACTTCTCTCACTTTGCGCGGATAGCCAAAGAAGTCAGCGTCGCACAGGCCAACCTGACCGCCGACAACGCCGCCAGGGAGATCGACCGCCTGATCGACGCCGCCTTGCTGGAGCATCGTCCGGTTTATCTGATGCTGCCCAGCGACGTAGCGGAAGCGCCGCTGCCGGCCAAACCGGCGCCGCTGATGCTGCGCCAGGCCAGGCTGTCGCGGAGCGCATTGCAGGCGTTTATCGCCGCAGCGCGTGAAAAGCTGCAATCGGCGCGGCAAGTGTCATTGCTGGCGGACTTTCTGGCGGACCGCTTTGGTGTTGAAACGGCGCTGGATAACTGGATGCAGGAGGTGGCTATCCCGCACGCCACGCTGCTGCTCGGCAAGGGCGTGCTGGATGAGAACCGCGACGGTTTTGTCGGCACCTACAGCGGCGGCGCCAGCGCTGCGGCGACCAAAGCGCTGATTGAAAATGCCGATGTCGTGATCACCGTTGGCGTGCGTCTCACCGACACCATTACCGGAGGATTCACGCATCATCTGCCGGCGGAAAAATGCATCGATATCCAACCGTTCGAAGCCTGGGTCGGTCGTCAACGGTTCAGCCGCATCCCGATGTGCGCCGCCGTGCAGGCGCTGCACCGCCTGACTCTGTCGCTGGCGTCGCGCTGGCCGTTGCCGACGATCGGCCGTCCGGCGCTGTCGGAAGGCGATGGGGAAGGGTTGGATCAGCACGCCTTCTGGCGGCAGATACAGGATTTCCTGCGGCCGGGGGATATCGTGCTGGCCGAGCAGGGCACGGCCTGTTTCGGCGCCGCGACCTTGACGCTGCCGCGCGGCAGCCGGATGATCGTGCAGTCGCTCTGGGGCTCGATCGGCTATACCTTACCGGCGACTTTCGGGGTGCAAACCGCCGAACCACAGCGCCGGGTGGTGCTGTTGATCGGCGACGGCGCCGCGCAATTGACCGTGCAGGAGCTGGGATCGATGCTGCGCGACGGGCTTAAACCGGTGATCTTCGTGCTGAATAATCAGGGCTACACGATTGAACGCGCTATCCACGGGCCGGAGCAGAGTTACAACGACATCGCCCGGTGGAACTGGACGCAGCTGCCAACGGCATTGGCCGGTGGGCGGCCGGTGACAGCGTTACGGGTCAGTCAGCCGGAGGCGCTGCGCCAGGCGCTGAGTGAGGCGGCGCAGGGCGACCGGCTGGCTTTCATCGAAGTGATGCTGCCGAAGATGGATATTCCCGAACTGCTCGATACGATCTCGCGCGTCATTCAGTCGCGCAACGCCGCCGCCTGAGCCGCGTCGTCTTCCAGCAATCGCTCCAGCATCCAGTACCCCGCCGGGCCCGGCGGGGTCAGTTTGGACCATACCGCATCCACCGAAATCAGTTTGGGCCAACCGCGCGGGCGCAGCTGGGTGAGCCTGCCGTGGCCGTATTGTTGCACCAGCCAGTGCGGCAGCACCGCCCAACCGAATCCCTGTTCCGCCATCTCCAGCAACAGCAGATAGCTGGGCGCCGACCAGACCAGCCCGCCTTGTCTGGCCGCTTCGGCGCCGGTGTAAGTATTCAGGATCAGCTGACGGGTGCTGGATAATTGCTCCGGGGTCGGCGCGGCGACCTGCGCCAGCGGATGCCCATGCGCGACGAACAACCCCATTTCGGTCTGCTCAGGCAGGCGGGAGAAGGCGATATCCGGCGGATAACGTTTTTGCACTTCCACCATGCCCAAATGCGCGCGGCCGCTTTGCAGCAGATCGATAACGTCGCCTTCCTCGGCGATCATCCATTCCAGCTCAATCTCCGGGTAACGTTGTTCAAACCGCTGCATCAGGCTGTCGTGATGCTTCGGTTGGTAGGTATCGGAAAATACCATGCTCAGGCGCGGTTCGACATTGCCCGCCAGCTGAATGCTCAGCGCGTCGAGTCGCTCGCTGGCGGCGAGGATCTCCTGCACGTGCCCTAGCACCTTGCGGCCGGCGGCGGTGAGCACCGGTTGGCGCGCACTGCGATCGAACAGCGTCAATGCCAGGTCGGCTTCCAGATTGGCGATGGCGGTGCTGACGGTGGATTGGCTTTTGCGCAGCTTGCGCGCGGCGGCGGAAAATGAGCCGAGGGCGGCGGCTTCAACGAACGCCTGTAACGCTTCCGGTGAATAGTGCATATATCTACTTTATCGATGGAACCTATTTTTAATCTACCCAAAAAAGCGATGATAATCACCTGGCTTTCGCAACAACTGTTGAAAAAAAGGTGATGTATGCAACTGCAAAACAAGTCTCTCATTGAACGTATCGTCCACGCCGTCGGTTTCGAGGCCATCGCCGTGATGGTTTGCGCCCCGCTGGGCGCGTGGCTGCTGAACCGCTCAATGGTGCAGGTCGGTGCGTTGGCGGTGATGCTGTCCACCGTCGCGATGCTGTGGAACATGGTTTACAACACGGTGTTCGACCGCCTGTGGCCGGTCAGCCGGGTGGTGCGTAACCTGAAGGTGCGTGCGCTGCACGCCGTCGGCTTTGAAGCCGGTTTTATTCTGATCGGCGTGCCGATCGCCGCCTGGATGCTGAGCATTTCCTGGGCGCAGGCGTTTATGCTGGAAATCGGTTTCTTCCTGTTCTTCCTGCCGTACACCATGGCCTACAACTGGCTGTACGACACGCTGCGCCAGCGCTGGTTCGAAGCGCGCCAGCCGATCAATTCCGGCGCCAAATAAGGCGTCGTCAGCCCGGCGATTCTCAGGTAAGGTCAGAGGATCGTCGGAAAATGCTGAGGAGTGAAGGATGAAAGTGTTGGGTCTGCTGGGCGGCATGAGTTGGGAATCCACCATTCCGTATTACCGCACTATCAACGAGCAGGTAAAGGCGCGCCTCGGCGGGCTGCATTCGGCCAAAATCGTGCTCTACAGCGTCGATTTTCAGGAGGTTGAACGCTTGCAGCACCAGGGCGATTGGGATGGCGCCGGCCGGCTGCTGGCCGCCGCCGCCGTGGCTTTGCGCGCCGCCGGCGCCGAAGCTATCGTGATTTGCACCAACACCATGCACAAGGTGGCGGAGGCGGTCGAGCAGGCCAGCGGCCTGCCGCTGATTCACATCGCCGATGCCACGGCGCTCCAGGTGCGAGAGAAAAACATTCGCCGCGTCGGGCTGCTGGGCACGCGTTTTACCATGGAGCAGACCTTCTACCGCGGCCGCCTGCAGGAATTGCACGGCATCGATGTGGTGACGCCGGTCAGCGCCGATCGTGACATTGTGCACCGCATCATCTATGACGAACTCTGCCTCGGCAAAATTCGCGACGCCTCGCGCGACGAGTATCGCCGGATCATCAGCGATCTGGAACAACAGGGCGCGCAGGGGATTATTTTCGGCTGCACCGAGATAGGGTTGCTGGTGAGCGAGCGGGATGCCTCGGTGCCGGTGTTCGACACCACCGCGATCCACGCTCGCGCCGCCGCGGCGTTCGCGCTGGCCTAATCGTCGTGCGGCGGTTGCCGGCGGTTCACCAGCATCAAGGGTTTGCCCGCCAGCGCCAGCCAGGCGGGCAGCATCACGATGCACAAGATCGGCAGCAGGTGCAGATCCGGCACCACCGCCACCGCCATAAACAGACTGAGCCAGCCGTCGCGCGTGACCACCAGCACCAGCCCCATGATGGCGCAGGAGACCGTGATCGCCGCCGGCACCGCCGGAACGTGCTGATGCAGCATCAGCCCCAGCGCCACGCCGACGAACACCGCCGGGAAGATGCGCCCGCCGCGAAAGCCGCAGGCGGCGGCGATCACCAGCGCCGCCAGCTTGGTCAGGGTAACGGCCAACAGCGCCGGCACCGAATAGTTGCCGTCTGCCGCGAGGCGCTTCATTTCATCCAACCCTTTGAACAGGGTAATCTCACCGCCCACCAGCGCCAGCAGGCCCAGCACAAAGCCCCCCAGTCCTAGCATCAACACCGGATTCTTCATCGAATGGAACAGGCGGTGAACGTGCGGGAAGCACCACAGCGCCACCATGCCGAGCGCGATGGCGATCAGCGCCACGATGGCGCCGCTGAAGATGTCCGGCAGCCGGGTTACGTCATAGGCGTCGAGCTGCAGGGCGAAATTGGGCACGAAGAACAGCTGGGTGGTGACCGCGCCGGCGGCGGCGGCCACCAGCGGGGCGAACAGCCGATCCCACAGCGGCGTTTCGTTATTGCCCGCCAGGGTTTGCGAGAAGATCAGCGCGGCGGCGACCGGTGTGCCGAACATCGCGCCGATGGTGCCCGCGGCCGCCAGGATGATCCAGTCCATGCGCGGCACTTTAGGCAGCAGGCGCGCCCCCGCCGCCGCCACCAGCGCGATATTGATGGCGGTGATCGGGTTCTCCGGCCCCAGGCTGACGCCGCCGGCCAGGCCGACGATCAGCGCCAATCCCAGCCCCGGCAGGGCGGAGAGCGGCAGCGGCATGCCGATCAGCGATTCCGTCGCCGGATCAGGCCCGGCATGGCCCGGCATATAGCGCACGATCAGGCCGACCGCCACGCCGGTCAGCGTCAGCATGCCGAGCGGCCACCAGGGTGCCTGGGCGTCCAGGCTCAGCGCGTCGGGCAGCGTCACCCACAGCCATTGCTGCAGCGTAGCGGCGACTTTCATCATCAACAGCAGCACCAGACTGGAGGCGGAACCGATAATCAGCGCAGGCAAAGCAAAGGCCAACATGGCATTGGCGCGCGGATGCAGCATGGATAATCCCTTGTCGATGCCTCCATGCAGGGCAGGGAGAGCGGGTGGTTGGACAGTGACCACAGCTTGCCAGACTATCGGCGAGCAGGCACGCATTGATATTGCCCGGCGTCGATGACGGTTAACAGTCGCGGCGGCGCGTTTTTTGCCGCAATTTGTTTCAAATCGCGGCTTGGCGGGCCAGCTGAAACGTTTTTTGTGATCCGGATCGCTATTGGGGCGCAGATCCGAGGCGGGTGATTGTTGTTTTCGCAGCAGGATTTTACAGTGTGGGCAGCTTTTTATTTTTCATTTTGCGGAGACGAAATCAATGACCTATGCCCTCGTAGGTGATGTTGGCGGCACCAATGCCCGCCTGGCGTTGTGCACTGTTGCGACGGGTGAGATTACCCAGGCGAAAACCTATTCCGGCCTGGAGTTCGACAGCCTGGAGGCGGTGATCCGCCACTATCTGAAAGCGTGCGATATCGAGGTGCAGGACGCCTGTATCGCGATCGCCTGCCCGGTGACGGAAGACTGGGTTGCGATGACCAACCACAGCTGGGCGTTCTCTATCAAAGAAATGAAGGCCAACCTGGGGTTGAGTCATCTGGAAGTGATCAACGATTTCACCGCCGTCTCGATGGCGATCCCGATGCTCTCGTCGGACGACGTGCTGCAGTTTGGCGGCGGCGATGCGCAGCCGGGCAAACCGATCGCGGTGTACGGCGCCGGCACCGGGCTGGGTGTTGCCCACCTGGTGCAGGTCGATCGCCGCTGGGTCAGCCTGCCGGGCGAGGGCGGCCATGTCGATTTCGCACCGAACAGCGAAGAAGAAGACATTATTCTGGAGGTGCTGCGCGGTGAAGTGGGGCACGTTTCCGCCGAGCGCGTGCTGTCCGGGCCGGGCCTGGTCAACCTGTATCGCGCCATCGTCAAGGCGGACAACCGCCTGCCGGAGAAACTGGAGCCGAAGGACATTACCGAGCGGGCGCTGGCCGACAGCTGCATCGACTGCCGCCGTGCACTGTCGCTGTTTTGCGTGATCATGGGGCGCTTCGGCGGCAACCTGGCGCTGAATCTGGGCACCTTTGGCGGCGTGTACATCGCCGGCGGCATCGTGCCGCGCTTTATGGAATTCTTCAAGGCCTCGGGCTTCCGCGCCGCCTTCGAAGACAAAGGGCGTTTCCGTGACTATGTGCGAGACATTCCGGTGTTCATGATAACCCATGGCCAACCGGGCCTGCTGGGAGCCGGCGCGCATCTGCGCCAGACGCTGGGCATGCAGCTGTAAGCAACGCGGCGGCACGATAAAAAAGGGGCGCAACCCGCAGGTTGCGCCCCTTGTCGTTTTCGCGGGGTATCAGGCTTTGGCCAGCTCTGCCGCCTGTGCCGTTTCTTCGCTTTCCACTTCCACGGCTTTCGGCGCTTTGATGAACAGCGTAATCAGCAAGGAGGCGGCGGACAGGACGCCAATCACCATGAAAGTGGCGTGGAAGCCGCCGAAGTATTTGGCGACGAACGAACCGGCCAGCGCGCCCAGGCCGAAGCCCTGGTAGATGATGCCGTAGTTCTTGCTGTGGTTTTTCAGGCCGAAGAAGTCGCCGACAATCGCCGGGAACACGGTGATGTTGCCGCCGAAGCAGAAGGCCACCGCGCCGACGCAGATGAAGAACAGCGTGTGGTTCAGGGTCATGAAGCTCAGGGCGACAATCGCCAGCACGGTAACCAGCATGGTGAAGCTGATGACGCGCATACGGCCCACTTTATCGGACAGTGTCCCCAGGATGATGCGGCCGGCGGTGTTGAAGATGGCGACGGCGGACACGGTGTTGGCGGCGGTGGCCAAGTCCATCCCGGCCAGTTGAACGCCCATGTCTTTCACGATGCCAATCAGATACAGACCGCTCATGCAGGCGGCAAAGAAGATGGTGAACAGCAGGTAGGCTTCTTTGGTGGCCAGCATCTGGCGCACGCTGAAGTCGTTGCCCAGACCGTTGGCGCCTGGCTGTGCGGCGTTGGTCGCCAGCACCGGCTCTTTCAGCAGCAGGGAGCCGACGACGATCAGGCCCATCACGATGGCACCCCAGTAGAAGAAGGCACCGGAAACGCCGACGTCGGCGATCAGGGCGGCGTTGACGTATTTGAACAGCAGGCTGCCGCTGCCGAAGGCGCCGACGGAGATGCCGGAAATCAGGCCTTTGTTGGCCGGGAACCATTTGATCAGGTTGGACAGGGTGGAGATGTAGGCGATACCGACCGCAAAGCCCACCACCACGCCGGCCAGCAGGTAGATCATGTCGAGAGAGCTGACGTGGGCGCTGGCGATAAGGCCCAGGCCGACCAGGATGCCGGAGCACAGCGTCAGGTTGCGGATGCCGAAGCGTTCTTGCAGCTTACCGGCGAACAGCGTGGCGAAGGCCAGGAAGAAGCTGGTGATGGAGAAGGTGGTGGCGACGTCCGCCAGCCCCCAGTGGAACTTGTCGACCAGCGGCTGGTTGAACAGGCTCCAGGTGTAGATGGTGCCCAGACCCATCTGACAGATGATGGTGCCGAGAACGATTAAGCTGCGATTTGCCGGTTTGGTGTTCATGGCCGGTCTCCTTCCTGTGTGTGCGTTGCCGGGCGTGAGCCGTTGGCTGAAATTTGCGGGGTGAATCAGCGTTCCCGCGGTATGGGCTTATTATATGGCCGGCCCCTGCGGCGGGCGGCGGATCGGGAATGAGTTGCACGACGGAAGGAATGAAATGCATTTTATGCGGCGTGAGTTGCCGTTTTTGCGCCTGAAAGCCCGTGAAATGCCGGGGGTGACACGTGATCTACATCAAAGATATCAACGATTTATTGTTAATCGCCGGTGAACGATTGTGGTGGAATTGTGAAGGATGCGTCTGAAAGGCGTAAATCGGCATTGCGCCTATAGAGCGGCGGTGAGCGCGGGGCTATGTTATCTGCGATCGGACAAGGTCCGCTCTGCAGGAGCCATGAAATGAAAAAAACGCTGTTGTTACTGGCTGCGCTGCTGGCGCTGCCGCTGGCGAGCCAGGCCGACGTCTCCATCGGCGTGAACGTGCCTGGCCTGTCGTTGCATATCGGCGATCGCGACAATCGCGGCCATTACTGGGACGGCTATCGCTGGCGCGATCCGCGCTGGTGGGCCGATCACCGCCGGTATGAACGCCCGCGCGGGTACTATTACGGCCCGCCGCCCCGGGTGATTTACTACGGGCCGCCGCGGCGCGACTGGCGCGACCGGCCGCATTACCGCATGCCGCCACCGCCGCCGCCGGGGTATTACTACCGTCCGGGCCCGCGCTGGTAAGCGCTTACAGGCGCATCAGCTTGCGGAACTCTTTCACCTTGCTGCGGCTGACCGGCACTTCAAACTCGAGATCGCTCAGCCGCAGAATGTAGGTATTGTTGAACCAGGGCACGATCTCGCGGATCTTCGCCAGGTTAACGCAGTAAGAGCGGTGGCAGCGGAAGAAATGCTCTTCCGGCAGCCGGCCGTAAAACTCGGTGATGTTCATCGGCATCACGAACTCTTCCCGGCGGGTATAGACCCGCGTCACCTTTTCATCGGCGGCGGCGTAATAGATGTCGTTGATGTCGGTAACGATGATCCGCTCGTCTTTGATCAGGTTGATGCTGTGGCTGCCGCGGCTCGGCGCGCTGGCCGGCTCCGTCGCGCCGGCGGGGCGATGATGCAGCGCCTCCAGCTTTTGCAGCATGGTGACGATGCGCGCCTCGTGATAGGGCTTGAGGATATAGTCGAACGCTTCGATCTCGAACGCTTCCACCGCGTGCTCTTTATAGGCGGTGATGAACACGATAGACGGGCGATGCGCGAATTTGCTGATGTTTTGCGCCAGCAACACGCCGTCCAGCGACGGGATGTTGATGTCGAGGAAAATGGCGTCGACCTGGTGAGTCTGCAGGTATTTGAGGACGTCGAGGCCATCCTCGAAGGTGGCGACGATATCGATATTGCTGTGTTTCTTGATCAGGTAGCTGAGTTCTTCCTGCGCGAGGAATTCGTCTTCCACGATAATGGCTTTCATGAGGCCTCCCCGACCGGCGGCGCGCTCGGCTCCTGATGCAGCTTGCCGCCGTTTTTGCTGATGTAGAACGCGATTTCGGTGCCCGGCTCCAGGCGGCGGATATGCAGCCCTTCACCGTACAGCAGCGACACGCGGTGGTGTACGTTGAGCAGGCCGATATTGTGGCCCGGCATCTCGTTGCGCGCCACCCGATCGATGGTTTCCTGATTGATGCCGTGGCCGGTATCCTTCACCGATATTTTCACCCGGTCGCCCTGATCTTTCACTGCGATCACCACTACCCCTTTGCCCTTGCAGGGCTGGATGCCGTGCACGATGGCGTTCTCCACCAGCGGCTGGATCAGCAGACTCGGAATGCGCACCGAGACGTCGTCGTCGATGTCGTAAATCACCGTCAGCTTGGCGCCGAAACGCGCCTGTTCGATGGCGATGTAATCCTGGATCTGATGCAGTTCCTTGCGGATATCGATCAGTTCGTCGTTCAGCTCCAGGTTGTAGCGCAGGTAGCGCGACAGGTTGATGATCAGCTGGCGCGCGGTGTCCGGATTCAGGCGGATGGAGGAAGAGATGGCGTTCAGCGCGTTGAACAGGAAGTGCGGGTTAATCTTGCTCTGTAGCGCGCGCATTTCGGCTTTATCCGCCATCTGACGCAGGTGCTCGATGCGCGAAACCTCCATCTGGGTGGAGATGATCTGCGACAGCCCGACCGCCATCACCTTCAGCGTGTTGGTGATCTGGTGAGCGTGACAGTAGTAAATTTTCAGCGCGCCGGTCACTTCGCCTTTTTCCCACAGCGGCACCACCAGCTGCGAATGGATCTGCGGCGCGGCCGGGTTTTCCAGGTTGTTTTTGATGATGATTTTGCCGTGGCGAATGCTTTCGCGAGTGACACGGCTCAGCCCTTCGCGGCCGATCGGGTAGGCTTCGCGCCCTACGCCGACGTAAGCCAGCACCTGATGGGTATCGGTGATCGCCACCGCGTCGGCGCGGATATCCTGGCGGATGATATCGCAGATGGTGGCCAGCGATTCGCTGTTGATGTTGCGGAAATAGGGCAGCGTCTTGTGGGCGATATCCAGCGCCAGCTTGGCCTGGCGCGCGGCGATCACTTCTTTCTCATCCTCGACGCTCTGCACCAGCAGCACGATCAGGCCGATGCACACCGTGCCGAGGATCATCGGCAGCGCGATCTGCGACACGATGTCGAGCCCAAGCTCGGTCGGCTTGGCCCACAGCACGATCAGCAGCATGGTGAGGGATTCGCACAGCATGCCGCCGACGATGCCGGCGCGCCAGCGCTGCTCTTTTCTCACCTTGAGGTTGATGTAGCCGGCGCTGATGCCGGCGATGATGCTGGTGATGAGGCAGGGCACCGAGGTGATGCCGCCGATGTCGATCAGATAGCGGTGCACCCCGGCGATGATGCCGGTGACGATCCCCACCCAGGGGCCGAACAGGATGCCGCCGGCCATGATGGCGATGACGCGCACGTTGACCAGCGATCCCTCAACGTTGATGCCGGAGTAGGTGCTGAACAGCGCGAACAGCGAGAAGATCGCCGTGACGATGCCGAGCTCAAGCGGCGTATGGTCTTCTTTTTGCAGCAGTTGGCGGAACAGCCGGGTGCGGGTCAGGAAAAACAGACAGATCAACATCAGCGCGGCGCGATCAAACACCGCCAACAGCATTTCAAAAAAAGGGTGCACGACGGGTTCTCGCTGCGGCCTACGGATGACGGCAGTATACCACAGCGAGAGAGGCCCGTGGCTGGGGGCGGCGGTCAGCGCATGCCGAGCTGCGCTTTGCCCAGCGGCGTCAGCAGCTCGACGGTGGCGCGGCCCTCGAAATCGACCTCGAAATCGTCGGGGGCGAAGTCCGGCGGCGTTCTGCCGTCGATAAAGCTCGGCAGCTGGCGCTGCAGATAGGCGTCGTTTTTCTCGCAGCCCGGCGCGGCGGCGATGTACATCACGTTGCTGTCGAACTCGCCGTTATGTTCGTTCTCCACCGCGTGGATCACATCGCAGTGCCAAAAGACCGTGTCGCCCGGCTCCAGATCGGGAATAGGGGAAATCCCGCTTAATAAAAGGGGATGCCATTTTTCCGAGATCGACAGCGCGCGACCCGGCGCCGCATCGCATAGATCGTCATCGGCGACGTCGTCCTGCAGCGCGCGCAGCAGCACATAGGCCATGGCGTTGGCGATTGGCACCAGGTTCAGCGTGCCGGCGTTGGTGCGCTGCGGCGTCAGCGCCGTCCAGCCCTGGAAGGTGCGGAACATCGAGCAGACCGCCGGAGAGGCTATCTCGCGCACTTCGGTGCGGCCGTCGGCGGCGAAGGGATCGTACTGCTGCCAGTCGCCGGAGAAGACGTGGCGATACACATAGCGGAAGTTCTCGTCCAGCCAGCGCTCGATGGTGCCGCTGTCGACGTGCGGCGACAGGCCCAGCGACGAGGAGTTCGGCGGGCGGCGGCGGGTGCGATCGGCGTAGGTGGCGACGCGAGTCGGATCGAAATGCTGCTTGCCGTTGCTTTCGGTGGCCCACAGGCTGTTGAGGAACACCTGCACCGCATGCATGCGCGCGTCCTGCCGCGCTTCAACCTGCGGTTTTGACCAATAGATGCCGTAGATCTGCGGCTTGCTGGCGGCCAGCTTGCCGAAATAGTTGTCTTCGGCGGCGTTTTTCAATCGCTCGACGAAGTTGTTGCGATCGAGGTAATCGCCGATTTCGCGGTTCCAGCCCTCGGCTTTGGCGCGCGGAAACACCCCGCGAATAGCGCAGGCGCCGCGTTGTTTGATCAGCGCTTTTTGTTGTTCAGTGACGCGCTGCTGCAGGATATCTTCCGCGTCAATTTGCGGCACCGGGTTGTGGCCGGCGGCCAGTTCGCGGCGAATCTGTTCGACCTGGCCGCGGATGTTCTCTTCCAGCGCCTGGAATACGTCGCGATAGTTGGGCAATGCCTGGCGCAGCTGACGCTTGACGTTAACGATCGCCTGCGGAATATCGTCGATGACTAAAGAGGCCATGGTGTTCTCCTGATGCCGCGTGGGTAACGGCGGCGGGCAGTTGTAGGGAATCGGGCAAGACGTTATGGTTTTGTGGTTTTAACGTAAATGATTATCGGCAACCAATCGGGGAAAATAAAGAGATATCTTTCATTCGTAAGTTCCTCTTTTTCGTTTTTCGGAGATTTTATGAAGCTGGTCACTGAACGTCTGCAGTTACAGTCGATAACCGCCGAGGATTGGCCGCTGTTTCTGCGCCTGTACCAAGATCCCGAGGTGATCCGTTACATCTCCGATCCGCGCAGCGAAGCGGAGATCCGCGCACGGTTCGAGGAGCGCCTGCCGGTCTGGGAGAAACACGGCGACCAGTGGCTGTGCCTGGTGATGCGTGAGAAGCACAGCGGAGAGGCGGTGGGCATTACCGGCTTTCGCCCGCACAGGGCGCCGTATCGGCAGGCGGAAGTGGGATATGGGAGTTTGCCTTCCGGGCAGGGCAAGGGCTATGGCAAGGAGTCGCTGCGGGCGGTGCTGGATTTTGCGGTGAACGCCTGCGGTTTTCACAAGCTGACCGCCACCGTGACCGCCGGTAACGTCGCCTCGCGCGGCCTGCTGGAGTCGTGTGGTTTCCAGCTGGAGGGCACGCTGCGCGACAACTACCGTCTGGCGGATCAGTGGTGCGACGACTGGCTGTTCGGGCTGCTGGCGGCGGAGTTTCAGAGCGCTAAATAAAAATATCGCGCAGGGTATCGACAAGCTCGTCGGCGCTGCGCTATGTTCGATATTCGGTCAGTTCGCTGGCCAGCGTCGCTCGGACGGTCCGGGCGCTAACGTCTATCGAGGAATCCCCTATGGCTGATAACAGTCCACAGCGCCGTTTCACGCGCATTGAACGCCTTCCCCCTTACGTATTCAACATCACCGCCGAACTGAAGATGGCCGCACGCCGTCGCGGCGAGGATATTATCGACTTCAGCATGGGTAACCCCGACGGCCCGACGCCGCCGCACATCGTGGAAAAACTGTGCGCCGTCGCCCAGCGCGACGACACCCACGGTTATTCCACCTCGCGCGGCATTCCGCGCCTGCGCCGCGCCATTTCGCGCTGGTATGCCGATCGTTATCAGGTGGATATCGATCCGGAAAGCGAAGCCATCGTCACTATCGGTTCGAAAGAGGGGCTGGCGCACCTGATGCTGGCGACCCTCGATCACGGCGATACCGTGCTGGTGCCGAACCCCAGTTACCCGATCCACATTTACGGCGCGGTGATCGCCGGCGCTCAGGTGCGCTCGGTGCCGCTGGTGGACGGCGTGGATTTTTTCGGCGAGCTGGAGCGCGCCATTCGCGAAACCATTCCGCGCCCGAAAATGATGATCCTCGGCTTCCCGTCCAACCCGACCGCGCAGTGCGTGGAGCTGGATTTCTTCGAGCGGGTGGTGGCGCTGGCCAAGCAGTACAACGTGCTGGTGATCCACGATCTGGCCTATGCCGATATCGTCTATGACGGCTGGAAAGCGCCGTCGATCATGCAGGTGCCGGGGGCGAAAGACATTGCGGTGGAGTTCTTCACCCTGTCGAAAAGCTACAACATGGCCGGCTGGCGCATCGGTTTCATGGTCGGCAATCCCGAACTGGTCAGCGCGTTGGCGCGCATCAAGAGCTATCACGACTACGGGACCTTTACGCCGCTGCAGGTGGCGGCCATCGCCGCGCTGGAAGGCGATCAGCAGTGCGTGCGCGATATCGCCGAACAGTATCGGCAGCGCCGCAATGTGTTGGTGAAAGGGCTGCATGAGGCGGGTTGGATGGTGGAGAACCCGAAGGCGTCGATGTACGTCTGGGCGAAAATTCCCGAACCTTATGCCCATCTCGGTTCGCTGGAGTTCGCCAAACGCCTGCTGGCGGAAGCCAAGGTTTGCGTTTCGCCGGGCATCGGCTTCGGCGACTATGGCGATACCCATGTGCGCTTCGCGCTGATCGAAAATCAGGACCGTATTCGCCAGGCGGTGCGCGGCATCAAGGCCATGTTCCGCGCGGACGGGTTGCTGATGTCGGGCAAAGGCGGCGGCGCCAAATAATCCTGTCAGGCCGGACGTTTGTCCGGCCTTATTTTTTCCCGTCCCAAGGTTTTCTTCATTATTTCCCCATTATGCTCGACTACGCTGAATTTTATTTTTTGGATAGAGTGTATGAGCAACCGCTACGCGCGATCGCAAATCGTTTTACATTGGTTGACGCTGCTGATGGTGATCCTCACCTACGCGGCGATGTTGCTGAAGGATTCGGTGCCGGAGGCGTGGGCGCCGCTGGTCAAAAATCTGCACTTTAATTTTGGGGCTTCGGTTTTTGCCCTGATGCTGATTCGGCTGGCGGTGCGCACCCTCCACGCGACGCCGCCGACCACGCCGCCGCTGGAGGAATGGCAGGAAGTGGGCGCCAAGATCTTCCATTGGCTGCTGTACGTGGTATTCCTGATGTTGCCGCTGCTGGGCGTGTTAACCCTGGCCTACGGCGGGAAATCGTGGACTTTACTGGGGTGGCCGGTACCGCAATGGGTGACGCCGGATCCGGTGATGCGCAAGCTGGTTAAAACGGTTCATGAGACGCTGGCGAATATCGGCTACTTTATCATTGGCGCGCATGCGCTGGCGGCGCTGTATCACCACTACCTGCGCAAGGACGACACCCTGCGCCGCATGATGCCGGGCAAATAACGGCGAACGACGGAAACGACAAAGGGACGCTCGCGCGTCCCTTTGGCTGTGTTCCCGGTCAGGCAACCATCAACATGAAGGTGCCAACCCAGGCAACCAGCATGAATGACACGCCCATCAAAAAATATTTCACTGAACAACTCCTGTCTGGAGTCCTCGCCAGCAATGATCCCGATTGTTGTGCTGAGTGTTTTATGGGCAACCTGTTTGTCGGGCGGGTTCTTCCAAACGAAAGAACAACGTCCTCGCGCGCGGGTTGTCCGGTTGTCGCGCCTCATGCTCCGTGAGGTAAAATCCGAACCGCGACAGGATCGGCGCTAATGTACTCTCAATACTGGTCTGATTTCAATACTGTGTTTTTGATCACAATTTTAGGCTGTTTTTTGAACAGGGCGCGCTGTTTTATAACGCTTTTCATCGGCGGGCGACAGGAACTAGCCCGCCGTGGCGGGCTGTAAAATAAGGGATGAAAGAATGCAGCGGCAGGCGCTCAGGCGACGGCGTTGATGCCGGTCGCCAGAATGACCCAAAAAACGAGACAAGACAGCAGAATAACGGCCCAAATATGACGGCGACTCCACTCCATTTTTAGCCTTCGTTGTTGCGACAGAGGATTAGGTAACGATCACATCGGCGCGAATGGAGGAAAATTTAGCCCCTGCGGATAATATTTTGCTTACCTGTTGCTAACTTATTGGCAAACTTCACTTATTGTCACGCGCACGTCGTAGCCCAACAGATACAGCGCCTGCTCCAACGCTTCCACCTTCGAGGCGTAACCGATATCCAGCAACCGCTCCATTTGCCCGCCGTTGAAACCCAGCTTGCGCGCCAGCGCCGCTTTACCGGTGTTTTTGCGCAGCATGGCGTTGTGCAGTTCGATTTTCAGCGCCACCAGCGCCGGCAGGTGTACCCTCAACTCATCGGCTTGCAGAGGGGAAGGGGCGGGCAGGGGCAAACCTTCATCCATCGTGGCGGCGATGGCGGCCAACAGGCTTTCCTGCGCCTCCAGTTCGATGTCTTCGCGTTTATAGCAGGCGGTTTGCCACTCGGGGAAGTCGCGAAAACCGATCTGCCAGGCGTCGCTGTCGCGATCGAAGGCGTAATGGGCGAAGTAATGGCTGAACATGGCGATCCCTGATTAAAACCTGAATGAGGCGCTATTGTGACGGCACGGCCGGCGGATAGCCATAGCCTTGAGCGGAATGGCGCTCAATCGGTCTGTTCACGCGGCTTGCGTCGCAGCCCGTCGGGCGGCAACAGCAGGGCGCAGAGCATGACTGCCAGACTGAACAGCGGCAGCCAGCGCGCTACCGGGCCGGGGGAGTAGTTGTTGAGCACCGAGCAAACATAGCACGCTACGGCCAACGCCCAACCGGGCAGGCCGATATCGTTGAGTCGGAACGCGGTTTTGGCCATGAACCACGTGACCAGGCCGAAACAGAACAACGCCCACACCATAATGCACAGCAGATACAGCAGCACCGAGACGAATTCGGCGCCGTCGCCGTGCGCGTGGGCGCGAAAATGGTTTTTATCCAGATAGGTCGACAGAAACGACAGCAGCACGATACCGATGGCGAAGATCGCCAGCGAGAAAATAAACGGTTTGCGCGAGATGCGCCCACGGTACAGGTCTTTGGCGAGTTGTCCGAGAGATTCCATCACAGTCCATTGTCGTGATCATTGCGGCGATAGCCGGGTGGCAAGCAGTCGGGCATTTTATCGGGGCAAACGTGGGCGTCAAGGTGATAACTTTTCTCATTTAGTTGCGGTTGAGATTCAGCGCGGCCGCACCGGGCGTTCTTTGCCCGTGCAAAACGTCACAATTTGGCACGTTTGGCTACCTGACGCGGTCATTGGCGGCATAATCCTGTTTGTTCGCGTTGAACAATGCATTAACATAACTCCCACTTATCTCTTGCATGGCTATATGGATATCCGATGCGTCACCTGGTTGCGCTTTTACCGCTGATTACCTTGCTTGCTGCCTGTAGCAGCACGCCGAAACCCAGTACCACCGCTACGCCGCAGAGCGCCCCGGTAAAGGGCGGCTTTTTGCTGAGCCCGGCGCACAGCGGCGCGCCGCTGGGTGGGGATTTCGCCAATAACCCGAATACCGCGCGCTTTATCGAGAAGATGGTGCAGGAACACGGTTTTGACCGGCAGCAGCTGCACGACGTGCTGGCGCAGGCTCGGCGATTGGATTCGGTGCTGCGGCTGATGGACAGGCAGGCGCCGACGCCGTCTACCCAGGGGCCAACCGGGCCGAATGGCTCCTGGCTGCGCTACCGCAACAAGTTCATCACCCCGGATAACGTGCAAAACGGCGTAGTGTTCTGGAATCAATATCAGGATGCGCTGCAGCGCGCCTGGCAGGTGTACGGCGTGCCGCCGGAGATTATCGTGGGGATTATCGGCGTGGAAACCCGTTGGGGCCGCGTAATGGGTAAAACCCGCATTATCGATGCGCTGGCGACGCTGGCCTTCGACTACCCGCGCCGCGCCGATTACTTCGCCGGTGAGCTGGAAACCTTCTTGCTGATGTCGCGCACCGAAGGCGACGATCCGCTCGAGTTGCGCGGCTCCTTCGCCGGTGCGATGGGCTACGGGCAGTTCATGCCTTCTTCCTTCAAAAGCTATGCGGTCGATTTCAACGGCGATGGGCATATCAACCTGTGGGATCCGGTCGATGCCATCGGCAGCGTGGCCAATTACTTCAAAGCGCACGGCTGGTCCAAAGGCGAGCCGGTCGCCATTCAGGCCAACGGCCAGGCGCCGGGGTTGGAAAACGGCTTCAAGACGCGCTACTCGGTCGCCGCGCTGGCCGAAGCCGGCCTGAGCCCGCAGGGTTCGCTTGGTGATAACCAAGAGGCCAGCCTGCTGCGGCTGGATGTCGGCACCGGCTACCAGTATTGGTACGGTCTGCCGAACTTCTACGTCATCACCCGCTATAACCACAGCACCCATTACGCCATGGCGGTATGGCAACTGGGCGAAGCGGTCGGGCGCTCGGCGCGCGGCGGCTTCTGACGCTGTGTCAATAAACGAAAAAGGCCGCTTGCGCGGCCTTTTTTGCATTCTGAGCAATCAGAAATCGTAGCGCAGACGCACCACGGTCATATCGCCGAGGTTGTCGGTGCTCGATGTCAGCACGTGCTCCACGTCAACGCGGAAACCGTAGTCAAACTGTACGGTCACCCCGAGGCCGTTATCGATGCGCTGGTAGTTGCGGCCGGTGATGTATTCCAGGCGATCGCCCATAAAGTACGGCATCACCGATTTCACCGCGTACTGACCTACCGGCACGGTATAACCGGCCAGGTATTCGATACCCCACGCATCGCCGGCGAAGTAATTATTGACGTCGGCTTTCTTGGTGGTCAGGAAGTCGTTGTAGTAACCGCCGCCGAAGGTCAGGGTCCAGTTGTCCGGTTTCCAGCTGATGGCGGTGCCGAAAATGTTCTGATCGTAGCTTTTGCTGCCGCTGGTGGACGGGTTGCGCATTTCGGCGCGGGTGTAGTTCCAGGCGGTGCCCCAGGTCAGATCCGGCGTAATGTGGTAATCCACGCCCAGAGAGCCGCCGCCTTTGCGCTTGTAGCGCAGGCCGTTGCCCGGCAGGTAGTCGCTGTCGCTGAACAGGTACGAAGCGTAAACGTCCGCATCGCCGAAGCGGTTCTTGTACTTCAGCATTTTGCGTGAACGGTAAGAGCCGTCGTAGTCGCCGTTAATGCCGTTGCCCGGCGCCTGGGCCAGCATGTCGTAGTCCCAGATATCGGTCTTGGCGCCAACCACATCATAGTAAACGCTGTTCTGCTGACCGAAGGTCATCTGGCCCCAGGTGTTGCTTTTCAGGCCGGTGTACAGCATGCGGCGGCTGGTGTTTCTCGCGCCGTCGGCATAGTGATGATCCCAGTCAAACAGCGCCGGAATGTTCACGCCCAGCTCGTAGTAGCTGATCCAGCTGATATCGTCGAACAGATAGTAGTCCGCCGCGAAACGGAAGCGGGTGCCGCCGTCGAAGCCGTTACGCTTGTACGAGCCCTTGTCACCGTCGCCCGTCATGTTGTTGAACTGCGGACGAATACTGCCGCCAACGGTGAAGTTCAGGCGGCTGAGCGGATCGCCGGCCTGTGGATCTTGCTTCAGCAGGGTGATTTCCGCCTGAGCGGCGAACGACGCGCTGCCGATCGCCAGACCCAGCGCCACCGCTTGAGTCATTACGCGCAATTTCATTGCCATGTGTTATCCCTGTTTTAGGTATGACCGCCCTCATCAGCGCCGCCATGCCGATGTTTTGCGCAGAAAGCTGCGTTTTTGCGCATTTTGACGGTTTTTTTTGGTGTTTTAGCGGCGGGCGGCATTTGTAGCATAAACGGTGAAATAAATAATTACTTTTCTTGCTAATCATTGGCCGGTTTTTGACCATTTCGTGCGGTGAAAGTGGCCGCTCTGCCTCTCTCTCCACTCGGATGAATTCATTTAACGCCAAGGTTTATATTTTTCATTTGTCAGTCACCAACCCCAGCCTGTAATTTCAGCCATGCAAGAGATAATTAATTCCAGCCTGTCACCGCCGTATTAACGTGAGGCATTTTTGCGTAATCGGTTGGCAGGAATAAGCGATTGGGAGGTCGCCATGAGAAACCTGTTAATGTTGTTGGTGGGGCTGTTTTCATTACCGGCGATGGCGGCGGAGTCGCACGTCTGCCATTCTCAAGCTTATGATTATGCAGAGGTTAGTAAGCTAAGGTTGTCTGACAACACTCTGTTTTTCTGCCGCGGCGTGGGGCGCCTGACGATCCCGGAATTGGCGCGAAAAGGCTGGAAGGTGATTCACCTGGCGCAGCAAACTGAATATACCGACTCCGTCGACAGCGATGGCGAAGTTATTAAGCTTTATCAGGAAATCGTGGTGTATAAAGAATAACGCGACGGCAGCCTGTGATTATTTCAACGGCGGCGGGAACCCTATTATGAATGCAAGAATCGGTATCGACGGCAGGGCTGCCGCCGCCATGGTGATGCTATGCGCCATTTGGGGGATGCAGCAGGTGGCGATCAAGGCCGCTGAACCGGATGTGTCGGCGGTGCTGCAAATTGCCATTCGCTCCGGTCTTGCCGCGCTGGGGGTTTACCTGCTGGCGCGCTGCCGCGGCGAGTGCTTCACCTGGGATCGTGCCACGCTGAGCGCCGGTTTGAGCGTAGGGGCATTGTTCGCGCTGGAGTTCTTTTTTGTCTCCGAAGGGCTGCGCTATACCAGCGCTTCGCATATGGCGGTGTTTTTGTACACCGCGCCGCTGTTTTCCGCTCTCGGCCTGCATTTTCTGATTCGCCAGGAACGCCTGTCGTCGGTGCAGTGGCTTGGCATGCTCATCGCCTTTGGCGGCGTGGTGTTGGCCATATCGGGCATGGCTGAGGGCAGCGGCGACGCAGCTCGGTTGAAGGGCGATCTCTACGGCCTGCTGGCGGGGATCGCCTGGGGCGGTTCTACGCTGGTGATCCGTACCTCGCGTCTGGCAGAGTGTCCGGCTAAACAGACGCTGCTGTTCCAGTTGACGGGCGCCTGCGTGCTGCTGTCGTTGCTGGCGATAGCGTCGGGCAATTTGCACGTCGTTCTGAGCCGGGTGGCCTGGAGTAGCCTGCTGTTCCAAACGGTGATCGTGTCGTTTTTCAGTTACCTGATCTGGTTTTCACTGTTGCGTCGTTATCAGGCGTCCTCGCTGGGGATTCTCACCTTTATGACGCCGGTATTCGGCATCCTGGCCGGCGTCGTCATGCTCGGCGAGCCGCTGCAAATTGAGTTTGTATTGGGTGCCGTGCTGATCGTGCTGGGGTTAATCGTGGTGAGTTGTTCATATCTTATTTATTTTGACCGTAGGGTGGCACCAAAAATATAAATTATGGATGTTGATGTACAGAATTACCAAATAAGCTGCGAAAGCCAATTCATTATTCAGATGCAAATATCCCGCTATGCCTGGGGCGTGCCGTTGATTACGCTCAGCGATAACGGTGACTTTACCGTGATAAGAAGCCGAGGTTGGTCGAAATTGGCTAACGGGATGCCGCTGGAGGTTTATTACTTTGCCAATAATTCCCTGCTGACCTGGGATAAAAATCGCAAATATATCTCTTATTCAAAGGCCGGCCGGCTCTATGCCTGCGCGTTGCATTTTTCTTATTCTCCCAAAGTATGGCGATAACCCTCTGGCCATCAGACCAGAGGGGATATTTTCATTATCCACTGCTTAAACGCGAGGATCTTCGGCCACTGCCGCTCGGAGATGGTCGAGGTAAAATAGCAGTGTTCGCAGGGCACGGTCATATCGGCGAACGGAATGATCAGCTCGCCGCTTTTGATCCAGTCCTGCACCAGATTAAGCCGCCCCATGGCGACGCCAAGGTGCCGCGTAGCGGCCAGCACCGCGAGATCGGAACGGTCGAACTCCATACTTTTACTGTCGGTATCCAGCCCCAGCGCAAAGTGTTGTGACCAGGTTTGCCACTCATCTTCGCCGGAGTTGTAGCGATCGTGCAGCAGCGTACAGTGAGCCAGGTTTTCCGGCGCATCATACAGATTGTGTGCGGCGGCGTACTGCGGCGTGCAGATCGGCACCATCGATTCCTGCATAAAGGCTTCTTCCAGATGCCGCCCCGAGCGCAGTTTGCCGAAGTACATCGCCAGATCCACGCCGCGGTTGGCCAGGTTGATGATTTCCTGCCCGGTCAGAATGTTGAGGTGAATGGTGGGGTGCTGGGCGATAAAATCGCCGATGCGCGGCAGCAGCAGACATTGCACCAGGGACGGGTGCGAGTAGAGGGTCAAGGTCCCCGTCAACTCGCGATTTTTGATGTCCAGGATTTCCTGATTCAAGGTGTTGAAGGAGCTGTCCAGCGCCCATTGCATGCGCTCGCCCTCCGGCGTCAGCGTAATTCTGCGATGAAAGCGTTGGAATAGCAGAAACCCCAATTCCTTTTCGAGCAAATTAATGCGGTGGCTCACGGCGCTGGGGGTGATCGACAATTCTTGTGCCGCCAGCGCAAAAGATAAATGACGGGCGACGCATTCGAAAGTATGCAGCCTGGAAAATTGATAGCTGGTCAGCGGGGTCGCCCGCTGCGAATGTTTTTTACTGGGGAACATGCTATTTCTCCGTGCGCATAATCCGGCAATATTAACATTTAATGGTGCGGAGGATAAACCCAGCCTGATTGATATATTCGGTTTTTATGCCGAGGGATTTCGTTATGTTGAGGGTAAATTAACTTACTGGCATAACACGCGGAAATAACAGACACAGGGGGCGTTGACTGAGAGGGCGATGATAATCAGCAATAGGACGAATATAATAAAAGAGGTGCCGTTAAGCAGCGAGTAAAGGCGGTGTGCGACAGCCTGAACGATAAAGGCTCATGTTCCATGCGGGATAGAATGGTTTCGCCATAATAATCCGTGGCATGGCGACGCAGAGCATGCGTTAAGCCCGGATGCCAACGAGAGGGAGGCAGCAATCCCCCGCCTGGCAAAGAACCGTGCCCGGTGGCTGCCCACCGGACACGGCATTCAGGGAAAAGTGGTTTGCTCGTCGGCGCCCATCAACGGCGACGCAGCAGCAGGCCGGCCAACAGACCTGCGCCGGCAACGAGTGCCAACGCGGCGAGGGGATTTTTCTTCATCATGCTGCCGGCGCAGCTCAGGGCGTCGCCGTATTTTTCTTGCAGCGCGCCCACTGCCTGGCGCGTGACGCCTTCGGCCTGCCAACGTTCGTTGCCGCTGACGTCGCCCGCGATTTCCTGCGCTTTGCCCGCCACTTTTTCCATCATGCCATTGGCTTTTTCGCTGTTCATTATGATGCGCTCCTTAGGTTCGATCCGTTTGGCGTTCGCACAGGGCGAAAGCCTGCATTTGCACCGCCATGTTATGCACTTCACTCGGTGCTCATAAGGGGCGTTTGCATCGGTATGGCTAGTGCATTTGCAGGCTACTTGCCATTCATCGAGGCTGGTCCGCCGGTAAACAGCCCGCGTTCTCTGGCCCATACGATGGCTTCGCTGCGGCTGTGCACGCCGAGTTTGGAATAGACCGTCGCGACATGATTGCGAATGGTGTTGAGCGCCAGATTGAGGCGCGCCGCGATTTTCTTGTCCGGCAGTCCCTCGCAGATCAAACCCAGCACATCGCGCTCGCGCGGGGTGAGATCGTTGGCGGCAAACCCGGTCTGGTTGGACCGATTGATGCTTTTCACATTAGCCAGTTTTTCGATCAGGGTTTGGCTAAACCACGAGGCGTCCTGCATCACTTCCTCGATGGCGTTCACCAGCTCCAGCTCCGAGCGCTTGCGTTCGGTAATGTCCATGAGCACCAACAGATAGCAGGGCGCATTATGGATGCTGACGGCATCCGCCGAGGCCACGCAGTCGATTAACTCGCTCCCTTTCTTGCGCACCCGGATGTCCATCCCTTCGACATTGCCGGTTTTTTCCAGGGCGGCAAACAAACGGCTGCCCGCCTCGGGATCGTCAAAAACCGGGATCTCGTCGACCGATTTGCCGACCAAGGCTTCGGCGTCGCATTCGATGGCGCGGACGAAGGCTTCGTTAACATCCAGCACGCGCCGCCCGTCTGCGGTGCACACCAGCGTTGGCACCGGGCTCAGGCGGAAAGATTTGGCGAACCGCTCTTCACTTTCTCGCAGCGCCGATTCAGCCTGGCGCCGGGGTTCGAGATCGGTAAACGTGAACAGCATGCAGTCGTCTTCATTGATGTCCAACGGTTGACCGGCAACCACCACCAGCTTGCTGCCTCCATCAGGCAGTTTCAGCTCGGCCTCCATCTGCGGAATGGTGGCGCCTTCCCCCAGGCGCTGCACGGCCAGCTCTTTATGCTCGGCCTGTTGCAGGACGTCCAGTTCATAAACCGAACGCCCCAAGACCTGTTCACGTTGGTAACCGGTCATATCAAGGAACCCTTGATTGACCTTGACGTAGCGCAGATCGCTGAGCCGACAGATGACCGCCGGCGCCGGATTGGCGTTAAAGGTTTTTTCAAAGCGCTGTTCGGCGCTGGCCCACTCCGTCGCGTCGCTCATGATCAGCGCCAGCAGCTCCGGCTGCCCCTGCGGATCGGTGACGATCAGGCTCCGCAGGCGGTGCACCCAGAAACTGTCCGGATCGTCGACCTGGCGAACTTCCACCACCACATCGGTGAAGGTCTCGCCATCGGCAACCCGGTTCAAAGGGTACTGCTCCAAAGCCAGCGGATGGTTGTTGCGATAGCGCAGGGCAAAACGCGCCGCGTACTCGCCGGCATTGGCCCCCAGGGCTTGCTGGTGGCTCACGCCATGCATGGCTAACGCGGCCTCGTTGGCCCATAGCAGGGTTTGATCGGTATCCGTCAGGATCACGCCGTCGGACAAGCCGGAGATGATTTGCTGTAGGTGGCCGCGGTTGGTTTCGCTGGCCAAGACGGATTGGCTCATGTGTTCTCCGCTAGACAGAAGGGGAGCGGCCTCTCTAGGGGCCGCGGGTTACGCTACTCGCTGAGCAGCTTAGTGCATAACGTGCGTATTCGCAGGGTGTGAATGCACCAGGCGTTCTGGTGCAAATGAACCGGGACGGCCAATGATGTCGCGCGGCAGACTGAATTTGTCTGCGCGGTTTTCTGCCGTGCGTGCAATCACTTGTCCAGAAAATATAAGGAACAACGATGACCACTGTCTATGAATCAAATCGCTTTGCATTTCAGGTGTCATGGGGCTCGATATTGGCCGGGAGTGCCGTGGCGCTGGTGACTTATCTGATATTCAGCGTGCTGGGGACGGCGATCGGCGCCCAGGCCGTGGATATGATGCAAAAGGGCAACCCGCTGAGCGGATTTGGCACCGGCACCGGGATCTGGCTGCTGGTTTCAACGCTGGCGTCGTTGGCCGCAGGCGCGTTCGTCGCCGGCCGCACCGCGCCGAATCGCGGCGGCTTGCATGGCCTGTTGAGCTGGGCGATCACCACCTTGCTGACCACCTGGTTGATGGTGTCGCTGGCAAGCGGCGTGGTGGGGCTGGCTGGCAACGCGGTTGGCAAAGGGCTCTCGCTGGCGGGCAGCGGCCTGGCGGCGGCGGCGCCAAGCGTGGGCGACAGCCTGAAGCAACAGTTGGATAAAAAGGGCATCAGCCTCGACTGGGGAAACCTGGAAAGCCAGTTGAACGCAACGCTTAAGCAGACCGGTAAGCCGGAGCTGGATCCGGCTCGGTTGGAGCAGAAAGCCAATCGGGCGGCCGCCGACGGCAAACAGTCGGCCGTGGATGCTGTGGCCGATCCGGCGCAGGCTGCCACCGAGCTTAAGCAGTGGTTCGAGCGCGTTAAGCAGTCCGGTGAGCCGACGTTGAGCGCCGCCGATAAGGACGCGCTGGTGAATATTGTTGCGGCACGCACCGGCAAGAGCCGTGATGAAGCGAGCCAAATCGTCGATAACTACGCCCAGGCTTATCAGCAGGCGGTGCAGAAGGTGGAAAAAGTCAAGGCCGAGGCCGAGCAGAAAGCGCGTGAAGCGGCTGATGAAGCGGCCAAGCAACTCTCTCGCGCCGCGTGGGGCTCACTGCTGATACTGCTGCTGGGCGCTGCGTTGAGCGCCGGCGTGGGGCGAATTGCCGAGTCAACCCGCCGTACCGTCACGGTGAGTTGAGATGGGCAAAAACCTGTCGTGCATCTCGCTGAATTATCGAAAAGTGGCGGGAGCGTCTGCGCCCGTACTGGTCATCGATTTTTGCAACGAGAACAACGAGCGCTACACCTTGCGCTATAACTTGCCGCCGGATACCCCGGAACGGACCGAGCGACGGGTGTCCTTGCTGCTGTATCTGTTGCGTAAGCACAGAGCGGCAGAGATCGACAACCTGACGGACTAATCCGCTCATTGGATGAAAAGCCCAGCTTTGCGTGCTGGGCTTTTTTTTGAGGAGCGGGCGGTTACGGTAACAAACTATGGCGCGTATCGGCTTGGCGCTTGACGGCGGAGAGGCTGGCGCGGTGCGGGAGCATCAATGCCCCCGGGACGGGAAGGCAATATATGACCTCTAACATGATTTGTTGATGCATCCGCTTTTTCTGTGCAGGGAAAGATAAAAAAGAAACTCACTGTTGCGACATGTGATTATTAAGCCTGATGTTCAGGCTTTGCGTTTATTCCTCTCAGCTTCCTTAGCCACGGCTCAGGCTTTACCCATTAGCTGCAATAAGTGTTATCAACAATCAAGGCTATAAAATGCGATTTCATTTCTGATGATGAAATTCCTATTCGGCCATGCAATTGATGCGATAAAAAACACTTTAAGATAAAAAATTTAACAGAAAGTGTGATTCTCACTGGCGGCGCAAGTGCTCCTTCAATAGATGCACTTTGTGTCGTTAAATTTTGTTTTTCGATTTTCTTGTGGGTGGATTTATATAACATGATCATTTTCAGTTATTTATATAATGACCTCTCTGAGGGTGTGAGAATAAAAAGAAGAGGGCGTGATTTTTTAGGATTAATCTTAATGACTTAATTTCTTCGCTTAACGATTTTAATGAAAAGGATACGACTTTTATAAATGCAAGGAGCGCACATGGATTACAGAAGAGATATTCTTTTACAAGTATTGGAGTATATGGAAAAGAATATTGTGGAGGGGCTTTCGGTTGAGAAGGTTTCAATTATCTCGGGTTACTCTAAATGGCATTTACAGCGGTTGTTTAAGCATTATTTTGGCATTACGCTCGGGACGTATATCAGGAATAGAAAGCTGAGCCGATCGGCTGTCTTGCTCAAACAGCATCAAGGGAACATATTGGATGTCGCCTTAGCATCGGGGTTTGCCTCTCAGCAATGCTACACCCGGGCATTCAAACGTTTCTTTGGCGAAACGCCCAACAGCTTTAGAAACAGCCGGGGATGGGATTTTTCCACGCAGATCCCCCCGTACGGCAACGATAATAAACCCTATTTCTATCATACGGTCATGCCGGATGACATCGAGATGCTGAAGCATTACAAAACATTAATTTTTCATTCTATAAGGAAATACAGAGATGCCAATGATATTGCGCAGACTAATGAGAAACGGCTAAGCAAAAATTGGGGGGCATATAATGTAGAGAAAAGCAGGGGGAATAAATGCCATGCCAACGGCAAGGAGCAGGCGGTTTTTCACTCCATCTTCAACTTCTATATCCCAATGGGCAAATATATTGTTATTCCCTTTATGGGCGAGTTGCCTGAGTACGTTAATTTTTTTGAGGGGATATATGATGCTTACTTGCCGGCTATCAACGTCAAAATGAGGGAGAGCTTCTTTATCGAGCTATATAGAGATGAAAGTTCAAACAGTAAGGTTATCAATGTCGATATACTTATTCCTGTGACGTAGTGATGGAAAAGGAGACGTCATGAATAGAGAAAATCGCCCCGATTCGATGAATAAACGGCACCACGCACTCCTGCTACTGTATTTAAGGCTGTCTGCCTTTGGCCAAATCATCGTCGCCAGTTTAGGACAACGGGCCATTCAATTCATGCTGGCATTTATTCTGTTCATGTTTTCAGGAAATGCGATGGCCAATAATCGGGAACATCAGCCAATCGTGTTGGCAGGAATGACCTGGATGGCGTGCCTGCACCTGCAGGGATGAAATTAGGGCTGAACAAGGGATTGAAGCAGGGGCCGCGGGCGGTCGATGCGCATTGTCTCGATAAGGAAAAATGGCGTCCCCGACTGGAATCGAACCAGTAACTAGCCCTTAGGAGGGGCTTGTTATATCCGTTTAACTACGGGGACGCTGCGGACCGGCAACCGAAGCTGCCGGGGCATTATACCTTTTTTTACCCGCAGAATAAGCGCTTAGCGGCGCGTTTGCTCAATACCTCGCCAGTTCGCGCCGAAATTTCCTCGGCTAACCGACGGCGATCACGGTTTTTCCCCGCCGTGGCGCCGTTTTTCCTCTTGCAGGCGCGCCGCCTTATTTTTGGCGCTCAAATCGTTGCGGATTTGCGCGTGGCTTATCAGCGCAAAGATAAAGGTGCCGCCGATGATGTTGCCCGCCAGCGTCGGCAGGGCGAACGGATAAACGAATGCTTGCCATTCCATCGCGCCGTTGAACACCAGATACAGGATCTCCACCGAGCCGACCACGATATGCGTCAAATCGCAAATCGCCACCAGGTAGGTCATCAACACGATCACCCAGATTTTCGCCGCGCCGGCGGCCGGGAACATCCATACCATGGTGGCGATGATCCAGCCGGCCAGGATGCCGTTGGCGAACATTTCTCCCGGCGTATGGCGCATCACCTCTTCGCCCAGGCTGATGAAGGCGCGGCGCGTTTCGGCGTCGAACAGCGGCATATGGGTAAACGCCAGCGCCGCCAGCGCGGTGCCGATCAGATTGCCGAGCAGCACCACGCCCCACAGGCGCAGCAGGATAAGCAGGTTGCGCGGCGTGGGCTTATGCATGATCGGCAACACCGCCGTGACGGTGTTTTCGGTAAACAGCTGCTGGCGCGCCATAATGACAATGATAAAACCGAAGGTGTAGCCGAGGTTCTCAATGAAAAAGCGGCTGGGATCGTCCGGCAAGCGGGCGTGGAAAATGCCTTTCGCCGCCAGCGAGGCGCCCATCGACAGCCCGGCGGCGATCGCCGACCACAGCAGCGCCAGCCCGTCGCGCTCCAGTTCTTTTTCGCCTTCCATCCGGATCTGCTCATGCACCGCCGCCGCGCGCGAAGGCAAATTTTCTTCCCTGACTTCGATTTCGCGTTTGCCCTGTTCCTGCTCTTCGCTCTCTACCTGCATTGTCTCATCCGGCTCGTGCTCCTGGCGTGGCTGTTCGTTCATGCTGTCGCTCCTGCTCAATAAGGGTGAGTTCACGTCATTAAGCGTAGTTGCCCGGTCTAAATGCGGCGAAATACAGAAAAAGGTAACAAGAGTTAAAATCCGCCGATTTTTTCCACGCATTCTTGATCCTGCTCGCCATATTGGCCCCTCGGCGCGCCCGCCGCAGGCTGCGTGCGGGGAAAGGCTTATGCTATGATTCGCTATCCCAAAGAAAAATATGAGTTCCCTGATGCTGGAAGCCAAAAGTCTGAGTTGCGTGCGCGATGAGCGCATCCTGTTTAGCGAGCTAAGCTTTTCAGTTCAGCCGGGCGATATCATTCAGGTAGAAGGGCCGAACGGCGCGGGCAAGACCAGTTTGCTGCGCATCCTCGCCGGTCTGGCGCGGCCGGACGGCGGTGAGGTGTGCTGGCGCGGGCGCAACACGCTGCGCGATCGCGCGGCGTATCAGCAAGATTTGCTGTTTATCGGCCATCAACCGGGCATCAAAGCCGTATTGACACCCTTTGAAAATCTGCAGTTTTATCAGGCGGTGCGCGGCGCGGCCGAGCATCAGGCCATCTGGCGCGCGCTGGAGCAGGTGGGGTTGGTGGGGTACGAAGATCTGCCGGTGGCGCAGCTTTCGGCCGGGCAACAGCGGCGGGTGGCGCTGGCGCGATTGTGGCTCAGCGCGGCGCCGCTGTGGATCCTCGATGAACCGTTGACGGCAATCGATAAACAGGGCGTGGCCGAGTTGATTAGCCTTTTTGAACAACATGCGCAGCGGGGCGGCATGGTATTGTTGACCACGCATCAGGATTTGGCCGGCGTCAGCCAAACGGTGGGCAAAATTCGTTTGGCGGAACACGACGCGGGGAGTTTGTGATGTTTTTGACTCTGGTGCGTCGCGAATTGAAGATCGCCTGCCGTAAAGGGTCGGAGATCGTCAACCCACTGTGGTTTTTCCTGATTGTGATCACGCTGTTCCCGCTGGGGATTGGCCCTGAACCGCAGCTGCTGGCGCGCATTGCGCCGGGCATCGTGTGGGTGGCGGCGCTGCTGGCTTCGCTGCTGTCGCTGGAGCGGCTGTTTCGCGACGACTTTCTCGACGGTTCGCTGGAGCAGCTGTTGCTGCTGCCGACGCCGCTGCCGATGACGGTGCTGGGCAAAGTGTGTGCTCACTGGGTTGTGACGGGATTGCCGCTGCTGATCCTGTCGCCGCTGGTGGCGCTGCTGCTGTCGCTCGATATGCAAACCTGGCTGGCGGTGGCGGGTACGCTGCTGCTCGGCACGCCGACGCTGAGTCTGATCGGCGCTATCGGCGTGGGGCTGACCGTCGGCCTGCGCAAAGGGGGCGTGCTGCTCAGCCTGCTGGTGCTGCCGCTGTATATCCCGGTGCTGATCTTCGCCACCGGCGCGATCGACGCCGCCTCGATGGGCATGCCGATCGACGGTTATCTGGCGATACTCGGCGCGATGCTGGCGGGCAGCGTGACATTGGCGCCGTTTGCCACCGCGGCGGCGCTGAGAGTGAGCGTGCACTAGCTAACGTATTGAATGAACAGACGGGGCAAGGCCGACAAGAGCGTACCCCGCAGAAGATTTTCGCCGTTTCGAACGCTCGGAGCGGCCGACGCATAAAAATTACCGTGAGCACTGACGACAATGTGGAAATGGTTACATCAACTGGCGCGGCCCGAACGGCTGTATCACGTCTGCGGCCGCTTTATCCCCTGGCTGGGGCTGGCGGCGGCGGCCTGCCTGCTGCTCGGCTGGGCATGGGGCTTTGGCTTCGCGCCGAAGGATTATCAGCAGGGCGACAGCTTCCGCATCATTTATATTCATGTCCCGGCGGCCATGTGGTCGATGGGCATCTACGCCTCGATGGCGGTGGCGGCGTTTATCGGCCTGGTGTGGCAGATGAAAATGTCCGATACCGTGGTGGCGGCGATGGCGCCGATCGGCGCGGTGTTCACCTTTATCGCGCTGGTGACCGGTTCCGCCTGGGGTAAGCCGATGTGGGGCACCTGGTGGGTATGGGACGCGCGGCTGACCTCCGAGCTGGTGCTGCTGTTCCTCTATATGGGCGTTATCGCGCTGTATAACGCTTTTGAAGACCGTCGCCTGGCGGGCCGGGCCGCCGGCATTCTGGTGCTGGTGGGCGTGGTGAACATTCCGATCATCCATTTCTCCGTCGAATGGTGGAATACGCTGCATCAGGGCTCGACCAACATGCAGCAATCCATCGCGCCAAGCATGCGCACCCCGCTGCGCTGGGCGATCCTCGGCTATCTGCTGTTGTTCATCACGCTGACGCTGATGCGCCTGCGCAATCTTATCCTGTTCCAGGAGCGCCAGCGCCCGTGGGTTGCCGGGCTGGTGAATAAGGAGCGTCAGTCATGAATGCCGCGTTCGATTCCTGGCCGGCGTTTTTCGCCATGGGCGGTTATGCCTTTTATGTCTGGCTGGCGGTCGCCGTCACGCTGATTTCGCTGTTGGGGCTGGTGGCGCACACCGTCTGGCAGCGACGGCTATTGCTCGCCGAGATCGGCCGCCGTCAGGCGCGCGAGCGGCGCATTCGCCATGCGCAACAATCAAAACAAAAATCCGCCGCACCGCGGGAGAAATCATTGTGAATCCACGTCGTAAAAGCCGCCTTTATCTGGCGATCGTTGTGCTGATCGGCATCGCGCTGACCGCAACTCTGATGCTGTACGCGCTGCGCTCCAACATCGATCTGTTCTACACCCCGGGTGAAATCCTGCAGGGCAAGGGCGAAAACCATGAGAAGCCCAAGGTTGGCCAGCGGTTGCGCATCGGCGGCATGGTGATGCCCGGCTCGGTGAAACGCGATCCCAATACGCTGCAGGTCAGCTTCAAGATTTACGATGCGCGCGGCGCGATCGGCGTGACCTACACCGGCATTCTGCCGGACCTGTTCCGCGAAGGGCAGGGCGTGGTGGCGCAGGGCGTGCTGGGCGAGGGCAACGTGGTCAACGCGCGCGAAGTGCTGGCCAAGCACGACGAGAAATACACCCCGCCGGAAGTGGCCGACGCGATGAAAGAGAATCACAAAGGGCCGGCGGAAGCGTATAACGCGCCGCAGGCGGAGGGCGCCAAGTCATGATGCCGGAACTGGGCAGTTTTCTGCTGTGCCTGGCGCTGGCGATCGCGCTGTTGCTGAGCATTTACCCGCAGTGGGGCGCGGCGCGGCAGGACAGCCGCATGATGGCGGTGGCCCGCCCGCTGACCTACGGCATGTTCGCCGCGATTGCGCTGGCGTTCCTGTGCCTGGTGCATGCCTTCGTGGTCAATGACTTTACCGTCGCCTACGTGGCCACCAACTCCAATACCCAACTGCCGGTGTATTACCGCATCGCCGCCACCTGGGGGGCGCACGAAGGTTCGTTGCTGCTGTGGGTGCTGCTGCTGAGCTGCTGGTCGCTGGCGGTGGCGTTGTGCAGCCGGGCGATGCCACAGGACGCGGTGGCGCGGGTGTTGTCGGTGATGGGCATGATCACCGCCGGCTTCCTGCTGTTCATCATCATGACCTCCAACCCGTTCACCCGCACGTTGCCTAACTTTCCGATCGACGGCAGCGATCTCAACCCGCTGCTGCAGGATATCGGCCTGATCTTCCACCCGCCGCTGCTGTACATGGGCTATGTCGGCTTCTCGGTCGCCTTCGCGTTCGCCATCGCCTCGCTGATGGCCGGCCGGCTCGACACCGCCTGGGCGCGCTGGTCGCGCCCGTGGACCACCGCCGCCTGGGTGTTCCTCACGCTGGGCATCGTGCTCGGATCGGCCTGGGCCTACTATGAGCTGGGCTGGGGCGGTTGGTGGTTCTGGGATCCGGTGGAGAACGCTTCCTTTATGCCGTGGCTGGCCGGCACCGCGCTGATGCATTCGCTGGCGGTGACCGAGAAACGCGGCACGTTCAAAGCCTGGACGGTGTTGCTGGCGATCACCGCTTTCTCGCTGTGCCTGCTGGGCACCTTCCTGGTGCGCTCCGGCGTGCTGGTCTCGGTGCACTCCTTCGCCTCCGATCCGGCGCGCGGCATGTTTATTCTCGCCTATCTGGTGATCGTCATCGGCGGTTCGCTGCTGCTGTACGCGGTCAAGGGCGGCCAGGTGCGCAGCCGGGTGCAGCACGAGACCTTCTCGCGCGAGACCTTCCTGCTGGGCAACAACGTGCTGCTGATCGCCGCCATGCTGGTGGTGCTGTTGGGCACGCTGCTGCCGTTGGTGCACAAACAGTTGGGGCTGGGCAGCATTTCGATCGGCGAGCCGTTCTTCAACACCATGTTCACCTGGCTGATGGCGCCGCTGGCGCTGCTGTTGGGCATCGGGCCGCTGGTGCGCTGGCGCCGCGATGAGCCGGGCAAGCTGTGGCGCCGCCTCGGCGTGGCGCTGCTGGTGACGCTGGTGCTGTCGATTCTGCTGCCGTGGCTGTTGCAGGACAGCATCGCCGGCATGACGGTGGTGGGCCTGATTATGGCGCTGTGGGTGATCATCCTGACGCTGATGGAGCTGCATGAGCGCGCCACCCATCGTCACGGTTTCTGGCGCGGCCTGCGGCAGCTGTCCCGCAGCCACTGGGGCATGGTGCTCGGCCACCTCGGCGTGGCGGTGACGGTGATCGGCATCGCCTTCAGCCAGAACTACAGCGTGGAGCGCGACGTACGGATGAAGGCCGGCGACAGCGTGGATATCCACAACTATCACTTCGTGTTCCGCGACGTGCACGACATTCGCGGCCCGAACTACAGCGGCGGCGTCGGCATCATCGACGTCACGCGCAACGGCAAGCCGGAGGCGACGCTGCACGCGGAGAAACGCTACTACAGCGTGGCGCGCAGCATGATGACCGAGGCGGCGATCGACGGCGGGTTCAGCCGCGATCTGTACGCAGCGCTGGGCGAGGAGCTGGAAGACGGATCCTGGGCGGTGCGCCTGTATTACAAACCCTTCGTGCGCTGGATCTGGTTCGGCGGCGTCTTTATGGCGCTCGGCGGCCTGCTGTGCATTCTCGATCCGCGTTATCGCATGAGCAAAAAGCTCAAGCGTGAAGGCAAGCTGGAGGCGCAATCATGAAGCGTAAGCTGCTGTTTATCCCGTTGGTGCTCTTCCTGCTGCTGGTGGCGGCCCTGATGGTGCAACTGACGCGCAACGCCGGCGGCGAAGATCCGACCATGCTGGAGTCGGCGCTGATCGGCAAACCGGTGCCGACCTTCAGGCTGGAATCGTTGGATCAGCCGGGCAAAACCTACGATCAGGCGGTGCTGCGCGACGGCAAGCCGATATTGCTCAACGTCTGGGCGACCTGGTGCCCGACCTGCCGCGCGGAACACCAGTATCTCAATACGCTGGCGGCGCGCGGCGTGCGGGTGGTCGGCCTGAACTATAAAGACGATCGCGCCAAGGCGGTGACCTGGCTTAATTCCCTCGGCAATCCCTATGCGCTCAGCCTGTACGACGGCGACGGCATGCTGGGATTGGATCTCGGGGTGTACGGCGCGCCTGAGACCTTCCTTATCGACGGACAGGGGATCATTCGCTATCGCCATGCCGGCGACATGAACGAGCGCGTCTGGCAGCAGGAAGTGCTGCCGCTGTATAGAAAGTACGGGGGTGAGGCATGAGGCTGATTGCCCTGCTGTTCGCCGCATTGCTGAGCTGGAGCGCCGCTGCGGCGATCGATACCTATCGCTTCAACTCCGTTGAGCAGGAGCAACAGTATCGCGAGTTGACCGAACAGCTGCGCTGCCCGAAATGCCAGAACAACAGCATTGCCGATTCCAACGCCATTATCGCCGCAGACATGCGCACCAAGGTGTACGAGCTGATGATGCAGGGGCAAAGCAAGCAGCAGATCATCGATTACATGGTGGCGCGTTATGGCAATTTCGTCACCTACGAACCGCCGGTAACGCCGGCGACGCTGATCTTGTGGATCGGCCCGCTGCTGTTCGTGCTGATAGGCGGGGCGGTGGTGATCCTGCGCACCCGTCGCCGGCCCGACGCGGCGGTGGACGATGAATTCTCCGAACGGGAACGGCAGCGCCTGGCGGCGTTGTTGCAAGAGACTGACAGGAAGAAACCCTAATGGCTTTTTGGCTGATTATTTGCGTGTTGCTGGCCGGCGCCGCCGCGTTGCTGGTGGTGCCGGCGATGCGCCACGGCAAGCAGAGCGCCGCTACGCGCGATGCGCTGAACAAGGCGTTCTATCAGGATCGCCTCAGCGAACTGGAGCAGGACGAGCAGCAGGGCGTGGTGGCCGAGCGCCCGGAGCTGGTTAAAGAGCTGCAACAGAACCTGTTGAACGACATCCCCGTCGAACAGGCAGAGCAGGTGAAACCGATCAACCGTTGGGCGTTAGTGCCGGGCGTGTTGTTATTGCTGGCGGTGACCGTTGGCTTTTATCTGAAAACCGGCGGGTTGGCGCAGGTGCTGGATTGGCGTTTGGTGCAGGCGCAAATGCCGGAATTGCGTGAGCGCGTCGCCAATGAGCGCGCCAAACCGCTGAGCATGGAAGAGATCGCGCGCCTCGGGCTGGGGCTGCGCACCGAGCTGCAGCAGGACGATCGCAATATCAATGACTGGATGATGCTGGGGCGCGTCGGCATGGCGTTGAACAACGCCACCACCGCCACGCAGGCATTTGCTCATGCCTATCAATTGGATCCGAATAGTCTGGAAGTGCGGCTCGGCTATGCCGAGGTCTTGACGCGATCCAACGATCCGGAGGATAACAAGCAGGCGACGCAGCTGTTGCGGCGCATGATCGCGGAAAATCACAGCGATCCGCGGGTGCTCAGCCTGTTGGCGTTCAACGCTTTCGAACAGGGCGATTTCAAACAGGCGATCGGCGCCTGGCAAGTGATGCTGCAGCTGCTGCCGGCTAACGATCCGCGCGCGGAAGTGATAAAGCGCAGTATTGCACAAGCAAAAGCCCAGGCCGGCGGAGAAACTGTTAAACTGAATGTGACTGTTTCACTGTCACCGCAGGCGGCGAAAGCCATGCCGCCGCAGGGGACGCTGGTTATCTCGGTGACCGACGGCGTCAGCCCGGTGCCGGTCGCGGTAAAACAATTGCCGTTGAGCCGTTTTCCGCTGTCTTTCTCTCTGGACGACAGCAACGCCATGATGCCCGAGCGTCTACTCTCGGCACAGCATCAGGTGCAGGTGCGTGTGCGCCTCTCACAGGACGGATTGGCCACGCCGCAGCCGGGGGACTGGTTCGGCGAAAGCTCGCTGCAGACATTCAGCGGCAAAGAGCAGGTTAGCGTTCAGATAAACAAGCAGGTCCCTGAAAAATAAGACCGAACGTGTTTTTATGGAGAAAAATATGAACTTTCGCCTGACTGGGGTGGCATTCGCAGCGGCATTACTGGTGGGCTGTGCCAGCGCGCCAGACAATGAGCCGCAAGGGCGTTCCGATCCTCTGGAAGGATTTAACCGGACGATGTTCGACTTCAACTACAACGTCCTGGATCCTTATATCCTGCGTCCGGTCGCGGTGGCCTGGCGTGACTACGTGCCGATGCCGGCGCGTAACGGCATCAGCAACTTCACCTCCAACCTGGAAGAGCCGGCCAGCATGGTCAACGCCTTCCTGAAGGGCGATCCTTACCGCGGGATGATCCACTTTAACCGTTTCTTCCTGAACACCCTGCTCGGAATGGGCGGCCTGATCGACGTGGCCGGCATGGCCAACCCGAAACTGGCGCGCGAAGAGCCGAACCGTTTCGGCAGCACGTTGGGGCATTACGATGTGGGCTACGGTCCGTACGTGATGCTGCCGGGCTACGGCAGCTTTACCCTGCGTGAAGACGGCGGCGACTTTGCGGATACGCTGTATCCGATGCTGAGCTACCTGACTTTCTGGATGTCGGCGGGCAAATGGGTGGTCGAGGGTATCGAAACTCGCGCTCAACTGCTGGATTCCGACGGCCTGCTGCGCAACTCCTCCGATCCTTATGTCATGGTGCGCGAAGCTTACTTCCAGCGCCACGACTTCATCGCCAACGGCGGTTCGCTCAAGCCGGAAGAGAACCCGAACGCCAAGGCGATTCAGGGCGAGCTGGACGAGATCGACTCGCAGTAACCGCCGCCTTATGCCCATGAAAACCCGCCGTCTGGCGGGTTTTTTTACGCCCGCGGTGAGCGACAGGCAAAGAAAAAGCGCCCCGTGGGGCGCTTTGGCATCCATCTCAGGCGAGATTAGAAGCGGTAGTTGAAGTTGGCGCCGTACAGCCAGGCCTTGCCTTCGGAGGTGAAGGTGTAAGGACCTTCGTTGATGGTGACTTTCTGGCCATGCATGTAGGACACGCCGACGTCGACCGAGGCGTCTTTGTTGAACGCATAGGTAGTACCGGCACTCAGCCAGAAACGGTCCTGATCGGGAATGGAGATCGAACGGTTTTGGGCAGGCACCGGGCTGTCATCGAAGGCGATACCGGTACGGAAGGTCCAGTTATCGTCGTAGAAGTAGGTGGTGCCCAGCGCGATGCGGTAAGCGTCTTTGAAGCCTTCATGCTTCTGGAACAGCGTCTGGCCGTTGTTGCCGGTGGCTTTCAGCTCCTGGAACTGGCTCCAGCTGGTGTAGGCCAGGCTGTAGTGAACGGCCCACTGCGGCGCCACTTTGTTGTAACCGGACAGCTCCCACATTTCAGGCAGGTGCAGGCTCAGAGAACCCGGGATAGTGGTGCCGTTGGTGCCCCATGGCAGGCCTTGAGAGGCCAGCAGCGGGTTGAAGGCAGAAGGCAGGCTGCTCTTGTAATCGCCGTCGAAGTCGATTTTGACTTCAGAGCGATAGGTGAAGCCGTAACGGTTGTTTTCATCCACTTCGTAGAGAATACCGGCGTTCCAGCCGAAGCCCCATTCGTCGCCTTTCAGGTGAGAAATTTGGGTATCTGCCGGGATCTGCGACACCGGGCCGGCCAACTGTGGCGGCAATTTGCCCGAACCGGCGATCAGTTTTGGCAGGTCGCCGGCGTAACGCTCGAGTTTAGCCTTGGCGTAGACGGCGTCAAAACCCAGACCGAAGCTGAAGTTTTTGTTCAGGCGATAAGCGCCGCTCAGGTTCAGGTTCAGGGTTTCCAGATCGGTTTTGCCGCCCATGGAGCCCGCCGCATAACCGTTGTTGTATTCGGTCGCCAAACCGAAGTTGCTGGTGACCGAGCCGCCTACGGCGAATTGATCGTTAATCGGGTGAACATAATGCAGGTTCGGCACCCAGGCGGTCGGCGCGATGTTTTTCGCATCCAGACTGGCACCGGAAGGGGATTGGCCACTGATATCGACGTCCGGATCGATGAAGACTGCGCCGAAAGAGAGTTCCGGGCGGGTATACATCATCAGCAACGCCGGGTTGCGGCTTGCGGAGGCCGCCGTATCCGCCATGGCGCCTTCGCCAGAATACGAACGTCCTAAACCAGCTGATGAGAACTCATTCAGCTGGAATCCTGCGGCAGACACGTTTGAAGAAATAATTGCCACTGCAGCTGCGAGAGCTGATTTAGTCAATAGGTTTTTCTGGCTCATGACCAAAACCTCATTATGTGTTTATTATTTAAACTATTGTTACACGAAGTAACAAGGAGCGCGGGATTGTAGGGTCCGTTATCGTTCAGACAAATCAGACCAGTGGCTGAAGTATAGGTCTGACCTGTGAAAATGTTGCAAGTTTGTTTTTGAAATATTTCCACTCTGATATCAAAAAAGAGATCTGCTTAACAAAAAGACAGTGGTAAATAACAAAATTCTTACCATTTCTTAGCAGGCGCTCATTTTTATTTGTGATTTCCATCACTTAAAACACCCAGTAAAAGTAAGTGCTAGTGATTGCCGGCTTGGGAGCGTAAAATACCCACAGAATTTTGTGGCTTTGCGCCGGTGAATAAAACGGCAATTTGGGCTGATAACAGAGGCCCTTGAGGAGAACCAACCATGTCAGATGCAATTAATAAATGCAGCGCCCAGGAAACCGCCGCGTGTTGCTGCGTGGATGTCGGCACCGTGATGGATAACACCGATTGCACCGCATCCTACAGCCAGGTGTTCAGCAATCAACAAGATGCGGAGGCGATGCTGGCGGCCCTGAGCGAAAAGGCGCGCGCGGTCGAATCCGATCCCTGTGACATCAGCAGTAGCATTAAACCGGTTGACGGCGGCGTACAATTGGAAGCCGATTTTACCTTCGCCTGCCAGGCGGAAACACTGATCTTCCAGCTCGGCCTGCGTTAATCCCCGCTTTACCCCGGCGCCGCCTGCTGCGCGCCGGGGATTTCCTTCCCCGCCTCGTTCCCGATAGAAAGTGCGCCTGCTCGCAGTTTTGATCTCTGCCGGTTTGCCAAATGTAACCGTTTGGTTAACAATGACCTCATCAGGTCAGACCTCTTTCTGCCCATTGCGCTGACGTTATTTTCTTCAGGAGCATTTATGAGTAAGGCACTGCCGTTGGTGACCCGTCATGGTGACCGCATTGCGATTGTGAATGGACTGCGTACCCCCTTTGCCAAACAGGCGACCGCCTATCACGGCATTCCGGCGGTGGATTTAGGGAAAACGGCGGTGAGCGAGCTGTTGGCGCGCAGCGGTATCGAGCCGCAACTGATCGAACAACTGGTGTTCGGCCAGGTGGTGCAAATGCCCGAAGCGCCGAACATCGCGCGTGAGATCGTGCTTGGCACCGGCATGAGCGTCCATACCGACGCCTACAGCGTGTCGCGCGCCTGCGCCACCAGCTTCCAGGCGATCGCCAACGTGGCGGAGAGCATCATGGCCGGCAGCATCAGCGTCGGCATCGCCGGCGGGGCGGACTCTTCTTCCGTCTTGCCGATCGGCGTCAGCAAGGCGCTGGCGCGCACGTTGGTGGACGTCAACAAGGCGCGCACGCTGTCGCAGCGCCTCAAATTGTTCAGCCGGCTGAAATTCCGCGATCTGATGCCGGTGCCGCCGGCGGTGGCGGAGTATTCCACCGGCCTGCGCATGGGCGATACCGCCGAACAGATGGCGAAAAGCCACGGCATCACCCGTGAAGCGCAAGATGCGCTGGCGCATCGTTCCCACGAGCTGGCGGCCAAGGCCTGGCGGGAGGGGTGGCTGCGCGACGAGGTCATGACCGCCTACGTGCCGCCTTACCGCGCTCAGCTTTCTGAAGACAACAATATCCGCAAAGACTCCAGCCTGGCTTCCTACGCCAAGCTGAAACCGGCGTTCGATCGCAAACACGGCAGCGTCACTGCGGCCAACAGCACGCCGTTGACCGACGGTGCGGCGGCGGTACTGATGATGAGCGAATCGCGCGCCAAAGAGCTGGGGCTGCAGCCGCTCGGCTATCTGCGCAGTTTCGCCTTTGCCGCCATCGACGTGTGGGAAGACATGCTGCTGGGGCCCTCCTACGCCACGCCGCTGGCGCTGGAGCGCGCCGGCATCGGCCTGGCCGATCTGACGCTCATCGACATGCATGAAGCCTTCGCCGCGCAAACGCTGGCCAACCTGAAGATGTTCGCCAGCGAAGCGTTCGCCCGCGAGAAGCTTGGCCGCAGCCAGGCAATCGGCGAAGTGGACATGGACAAATTCAACGTATTGGGCGGTTCTATCGCCTATGGTCACCCGTTCGCCGCCACCGGCGCGCGCATGATTACCCAGACGCTGCGTGAGCTGAAACGCCGCGGCGGCGGGCTGGGCCTGACCACCGCCTGCGCCGCCGGCGGGTTAGGGGCCGCGATGATCGTGGAGGTGGAATGATGAGCGTCGAAAACGCATTGCACGAGCAGCGCGCCAAACCGTCGGCCTTTCAACTGACGATCCGCCCCGACAACATCGGGGTGATCACCATCGACGTGCCGGGCGACAAGGTCAATACGCTCAAGGCCGAGTTCGTCGAACAGGTTAACGACGTGCTGATCCGCGCGCAGCAGCATACTGCGCTGGAAGGGCTGGTGATCGTTTCCGGCAAGCCGGACTCGTTTATCGCCGGCGCCGATATCACCATGATCGCCGCCTGCACCAGCGCCAAAGAGGCGGAAACGCTGGCCAAGAAAGGGCAGAGCACGCTGGCGCAGATCGCCGCCTTCCCGGTGCCGGTGGTGGCGGCCATCCACGGTGCCTGCCTGGGCGGCGGGCTGGAATTGGCGCTGGCCTGCCACGGCCGCGTCTGTTCGTTGGATGACAAAACCGCGCTCGGTCTGCCGGAAGTGCAGCTGGGCCTGCTGCCGGGCTCCGGCGGTACGCAGCGCCTGCCGCGTCTGGTAGGCGTCGCCAAGGCGCTGGACATGATCCTGACCGGCAAGCACATTCGCGCCCGCCAGGCGCTGCGCATGGGGCTGGTGGACGACGCCGTGCCGCAATCGATTTTGCTGCAGACCGCCATCGAGCGGGTGAAACAGGGCTGGAAGCATCAGCGCGAGCTGCCGTGGCAGGATCGTCTGCTCAACGGCCCGCTGGGCAGAAATCTGCTGTTCAGCATCGTGCGCAAGAAAACGTTGGCGAAAACGCACGGCAACTACCCGGCGGCGGAGCGCATCATTCAAGTGGTGCGCACCGGGCTGGATCACGGCAGCGCCAGCGGCTATGAAGCCGAAGCGCGCGCCTTTGGCGAGCTGGCGATGACGCCGCAATCGGCGGCGTTGCGCAGCCTGTTCTTCGCTTCCACCGCGCTGAAAAAAGAGCGGGGCGGCGATGCTCAGCCGCGCGCCTTGCATCGCGTCGGCATTCTCGGCGGCGGCCTGATGGGTGGCGGCATCGCCTGCGTCACCGCCACGCGCGGCGGTTTGCCGGTTCGCATCAAAGACATCAATGAAACCGGCATCAATCATGCGCTGAAATACAGTTGGGACGTGCTCGGCAAGCGGGTGCGCAGCAAGCGCATGCGCCCGGCGGAACGGCAAAAACAGATGATGCTGATCTCCGGCTCTACCGATTACACCGGCTTCGAGCAGGTGGATATCGTGGTCGAGGCGGTGTTTGAGGATCTGGCGCTGAAGCAGAAGATGGTGGCCGAGGTCGAAGCGAACTGCGCGCCGCATACCGTGTTCGCCTCCAATACTTCCTCGCTGCCTATCGGTCAAATCGCCGAACAGGCCCAGCGGCCGCAGCAGGTGATCGGTCTGCACTACTTCAGCCCGGTGGACAAAATGCCGCTGGTGGAAGTGATCCCGCACGCTGGCACAAGCGAAGAGACTATCGCGACCACCGTGGCGCTGGCGCACAAGCAGGGCAAGACCGCCATCGTGGTGGGCGACAGCGCCGGTTTTTATGTCAACCGCATCCTGGCGCCGTACATCAACGAAGCGGCGCGCTGCCTGCTGGAAGGCGAGCCCATTGAATCGCTGGACAAAGCGCTGGTGGACTTCGGCTTCCCGGTCGGCCCCATCACCCTGTTGGACGAAGTGGGCATCGACGTCGGCACCAAGATCATTCCGGTGCTGGTCGAGGCGCTGGGGCCGCGCTTCGCCGCGCCTGCCGCGTTCGATGCGGTGCTGAAGGACGGGCGCAAAGGGCGCAAGAACGGCCGTGGCTTCTATCTTTACCCGAGCGAGGGGCAGCAGCGTCAGCGGCGTAAGCGCGCGGACACCTCATTGTATACGTTGCTCGGCGTCACGCCGAAGGCGCATATGCTGCCGGCGACCATTGCCCAGCGCTGCGTGATGATGATGCTGAACGAAGCGGCGCGCTGTCTGGATGAAGGCGTGATCCGCAGCGCGCGCGACGGCGACATCGGTGCGGTATTCGGCATCGGTTTCCCGCCGTTCCTTGGCGGCCCGTTCCGCTATATGGATGAACTCGGCGCCGAGAAAGTGGTGAAGACGCTGGACTACCTGCGTCAGCAGCACGGCGAGCACTTCGCGCCGTGCGAGCGCCTGCAGCGCATGGCGCAGCAGGGCGAACGTTTTTACCCGCTGGGGAGTTGAACGCAGGGCGGCCCGATTTGCACTATAGTTGCAACAGGGCCGCGTTGTGATCGCCATCACTCCTTGCGACAGCGTCAGCCCGTGAGGCTGTACAGCAAGGCTGCGGCAGCGGTAAGTTAGCTTGAGCGCCATCAATAATTTTCATGGCGAAAAGGTTAAAATTTAACCCGTTGAATTGATTGTTCTATGAGCAATCGAGGTTTGCCCGGGGAGGATTGCTGTAAAAAACAGCATTTTCTTTACGCAAACTTTCAGGCAAAATGCCCGGCCGCCATAAAGAGACGGCGCGTTATCGTTTTAAAGCTTTGGCTTTGGGGTTGTAAAACTCGGCGGTACAGCACGCACGGCGTTTCTGTATAGCGTTACTTTGTCAACAACAGCGGTGCAATATGCAAGTTTTGATTATGCGTCACGGAGAGGCGGCGCTCGAGGCAGCCAGCGATGCGGTAAGGCCCCTTACCCTGTGCGGCCGCGACGAGTCCCGTCAGATGGCGGCCTGGTTGAACACCAAGTCTGTGGATATTGAACGCGTGCTGGTCAGCCCCTATCTGCGGGCCGAACAGACGCTGGCGACGGTGCGTGAAGCCTTGACGCTGCCGGAGGGCGAAGAAGTGCTGCCCGAACTGACGCCGGGCGGGAACGCCGAACAAGTCGGCAGCTATCTTCAGGCGCTGGCGATGCAAGGGGTGAGTTCGGTGCTGATCGTGTCGCACCTGCCGCTGGTGGGGTATCTGGTGGCGGAACTGTGTCCGGGCGAGTGCCCGCCGATGTTCGCGACCTCGGCGATCGCCAACGTCGATCTGCCGGCGGACGGCAGCTACGGCAAGTTTGAATGGCAGGTCAGCCCGTCGCAGGTGATGGCCAAAGTGTGAGCCGCGGATGCGGTGCGGAATAAACTCAGGGCGATGTCTGACATCGCCCTGAGTCGTTTCTGCGGGAGGCTATTCTGCCAGCTCCACCAACAGCAGGACGGCGGCGTTGCCGCCCCATTCCTTCGGCGCCTGATGGAACGCCAGCACGTCGGGATGCTGCGCCAGCCACAGCGGCGTTTGCTGTTTGAGAATGTGTTTGCCGTGCCCGTGCATCACGCAGGCGCAGTGCACATGCTCGCGTTTGCAGGCGGCGATCAGCGCCCCCAATTCCTGCTTGGCCTGCAGCTGAGTCAGGCCGTGCAAATCAAGAAACAGCTCCGGCGAATAATCGCCGCGTCGCAGCTTCTTCAGCTCATACGGGCTGCTGCCGGGGCGCACGTAGCGCGTCGGGCCTTCCTCTTCCAACTGCGGCTGATATTCATCTGAAAAATAATAGCTGGCATCGACCTGCTCCTGCAGCAGCCGCTGCGGCGCGACCTGTTTGACCTTGAGCTTCGGCGGGCGGTGGACGACGGTGTCCTGGCGCAGCTTTTTTGCGCCCGCCACCGACTCTCTGAAGAGCTGTTGTTCGTCTTTGCTCAGAGGGGGCTTGTTCTTCATGCTTCATTCACCGGAAATCGTTTATTTCGCTAGTTTACCTTGTGAATGAGCGCTGTCGACGCAAAACTCGGGCCAGAGTGAAAAGCGCGAGGGGCGCGCGTGATTTGTCGCGGGCTTCATGGCAAACTATGCGGCTAAATCATGAAACACAGCGCCTGCCGGAGGGCAAATTGGACAAAATTTTCGTCGACGAAGCAGTGAACGAACTGCACACCATTCAAGATATGCTGCGCTGGACGGTAAGCCGTTTCAACGCCGCCAATATCTATTATGGTCACGGAACCGACAATCCGTGGGACGAAGCGGTGCAATTGGTGCTGCCAAGCCTGTTTCTGCCGTTGGACATTCCGGAGGACATGCATACCGCTCGTCTGACTTCCAGCGAGCGCCATCGCATCGTTGAGCGCGTGATCCGCCGCGTCAACGAGCGTATCCCGGTCGCCTACCTGACCAACAAGGCCTGGTTCTGCGGCATGGAATTCTACGTCGACGAACGCGTGCTGGTGCCGCGCTCGCCGATCGGCGAGTTGATCAACGATCGTTTCAGCGTGCTGATCCCGCACCCGCCGCGCCATATTCTCGACATGTGCACCGGCAGCGGCTGCATCGCCATCGCCTGTGGCTACGCTTTCCCGGAAGCGGAAGTGGACGCGGTGGACATCTCCAGCGAAGTGCTGGCGGTGACCGAGCGCAATATTCAGGCGCACGGCGTCGAGCACCAGGTGATCCCGATCCGTTCCGATCTGTTCCGCGACGTTCCCGCGATCCAGTACGATCTGATCGTCACCAACCCGCCGTACGTCGATGCGGAAGACATGTCGGATCTGCCGCAGGAGTTCCGCTTTGAGCCGGAACTGGGGCTGGCGGCGGGCAGCGACGGCCTGAAGCTGGTGCGCCGCATCCTGGCCTGCGCGCCGGACTACCTGACCGACGATGGCGTGCTGATTTGTGAAGTGGGCAACAGCATGGTACATCTGATGGAACAATATCCGGACATCCCGTTCACCTGGCTGGAATTCGAAAACGGCGGCGACGGCGTGTTCATGCTGACCAAACAGCAGCTGGTGGATTGCAAAGATCACTTCAGCCTCTATCGCAGCTAAGCCGCATTTCCAAGGCCCGCATGGCGGGCCTCATAACGATAAAAGACTAACGGTAAGGAGCCGTGATGGCAGGAAACAGTATTGGGCAGATTTTCCGCGTCACCACCTTCGGTGAATCTCACGGGGTGGCGCTGGGTTGTATCGTCGACGGCGTGCCGCCCGGCATCCCGCTCACCGAAGCCGATTTGCAACACGATCTGGACCGCCGTCGTCCGGGCACCTCGCGTTACACCACCCAGCGTCGCGAACCGGATCAGGTGCGCATTCTCTCCGGCGTATTCGAAGGCGTGACCACCGGCACCAGCATCGGTCTGATCATTGAAAACACCGATCAGCGCTCGCAAGACTACAGCGCCATCAAAGACGTGTTCCGTCCAGGGCATGCCGACTACACCTACGAACAGAAATACGGTCTGCGCGACTATCGCGGCGGCGGCCGCTCTTCGGCGCGTGAAACCGCCATGCGCGTCGCGGCGGGCGCTATCGCCAAGAAATACCTGCAGCAGAAGTTCGGCGTGCAGGTGCGCGGCTATCTGGCGCAGATCGGCGACGTGACCTGCGAGCTGAAAGACTGGGATCAGGTCGAACAGAACCCGTTCTTCTGCCCGGATCCGGACAAGCTGGAAGCGCTGGACGAACTGATGCGCGCGCTGAAAAAAGAGGGTGACTCCATCGGCGCCAAGGTCAGCGTGATTGCGGAAAACGTGCCGGTTGGCCTGGGCGAGCCGGTGTTTGACCGCCTCGATGCCGATCTGGCGCACGCGTTGATGAGCATCAACGCGGTGAAAGGCGTGGAGATCGGCGACGGGTTCGCCGTGGTGACCAAACGCGGCAGCGAAAACCGCGATGAAATCACCCCGGAAGGCTTTCAGAGCAACCATGCCGGCGGCATTCTCGGCGGCATCAGCAGCGGCCAACCGGTGATCGCGCATCTGGCGCTGAAGCCGACCTCCAGCATCATGGTGCCGGGCCGCACCATCAATCGTCACGGGGAAGCGGTGGAAATGGTGACCCGCGGTCGCCACGATCCGTGCGTGGGCATCCGCGCCGTACCGATCGCCGAAGCGATGATGGCGATCGTGTTGATGGATCACCTGCTGCGCCAGCGTGCGCAAAACGGTGATGTGGTTTCCGACGTGCCTCGCTGGTAATCGCCATGAAAAACTGGATGTTGGGCCTGGTGGCCCTGACGGCCTCCGCTTCCGCCATGGCGCTGACGCCGTGGCAGAAAATCGACCATCCGGTGGCCGGCGCGCCGCAGGCGGTGGGCGGTTTCGCCAACGGCTGCATCATCGGCGCGCAGCCGTTGCCGCTGAATTCACCGGACTATCAGGTGATGCGTACTGATCAGCGCCGCTATTTCGGCCATCCGGATCTGCTGGCGTTCATACAGCGCCTCAGCAGCAAAGCGAACCAGAAAGCGCTGGGCACGGTGCTGATCGGCGACATGGCGATGCCGGCCGGCGGGCGCTTCAGCAGCGGCCACGCCAGCCACCAGTCTGGGCTCGACGTCGACATCTGGCTGCAGCTGCCGCGCCAACGCTGGAGCGCGCAGCAATTGCTCAAGCCGCAGCCGATCGACCTGGTGTCGGGCGACGGCAAACAGGTGGTGGCGAGCCAATGGCAACCGCAGATTGAGTCGCTGATCAAACTGGCGGCGCAGGATGCGGACGTGACGCGCATCTTCGTCAACCCGGCGATCAAGCAGCGTCTGTGCCTGGACGCCGGCGCCGATCGCGCCTGGCTGCACAAGGTGCGGCCGTGGTTCGGCCACCGTGCGCACATGCACGTGCGTCTGCGTTGTCCGGCCGGCAGCCTGGAGTGCCAGGAGCAGGATACGCCGCCGCCGGGCGATGGCTGCGGCGCCGAACTGGCGAGTTGGTTCGTGCCGCATCAGCCGAACGCGAAGCCGGGCAAACCCGTGCCGCCGCCGTTACCGCCTACCTGTCAGGCATTGCTGGATCACCATTTCTCAGCGGAATAACACATGGACTGGTTCGTCATTGGCCCCGAAATGCTCGGGGTGTTGTTTGCGGTAGCGCTGCTGGCGGGGTTTATCGACTCCATCGCCGGCGGCGGCGGATTACTGACGGTGCCGGCCTTGCTGGCAGTGGGGGTTCCTCCGGCGCAGGCGCTGGCGACCAATAAGCTGCAGTCGGTCGGCGGCTCTTTCTCCGCCAGTCTGTACTTCATTCGTCGGCGAGCGGTGAACCTCAACGACCAGAAGCTGACGATTTTTCTGACGCTGATCGGCTCGATCGCCGGTGCGATTCTGGTGCAGCACATGCGCGCCGATTTGCTGCGGCAGATGTTGCCGCTGCTGGTGATCGGCATCGGTCTCTATTTCTTGTTGATGCCGCGACTGGGTGAGGAAGATCGTCAACGCCGCCTCGGCGCCTTGCCGTTCGGGCTGGTAGCCGGCGGTTGCGTCGGGTTTTACGACGGTTTCTTCGGCCCCGGCGCCGGCTCATTCTACGCGCTGGCCTACGTGACGCTGTGCGGTTTCAACCTCGCCAAGTCTACGGCGCACGCCAAAGTGCTGAACTTTACCTCCAACGTCGGCGGGCTGGCGCTGTTCATCATCGGCGGCAAGGTGGTGTGGAGCATCGGTCTGGTGATGCTGGTGGGGCAGGTGCTGGGGGCGCGTTTGGGCGCGCACATGGTGCTGACCCGTGGCCAGAAATTGATTCGGCCGATGATCGTGATCGTCTCGCTGGTGATGAGCCTCAAGCTGCTTTACGACAATCACGGCGCAGAGATTCAGCAGTGGCTGTCCGCCTTCTTGCACCGCTGACGATGAAAATGGGCGCCGTTTATGCGCCCGTATCCCCCCGCCGGTTATCGGGTATAATGGCCTCTTTATTTTTGTGGTTATAGAGTTTTTTATGTCAGACACGCAGACCCGCCATCATTATGAGCAGTTGATCGAGATCTTCAATCGCTGCTTCAGCGATGACTACAACACCCGCCTGGTGAAGGGCGACGACGAACCGATCTACCTGCCGGCCGACGACGAATTGCCGTATCACCGCATCGTGTTCGCCCACGGTTTCTACGCCAGCGGCCTGCATGAAATTTCGCACTGGTGCATCGCCGGTGACGCGCGCCGTCAATTGGTGGACTTCGGCTATTGGTATTGCCCGGATGGGCGGGACGCGCAGACCCAGAGCGAATTTGAAGCGGTAGAGATCAAACCGCAGGCGCTGGAATGGATGTTCTGCGTGGCGGCCGGTTTCCCGTTCAACGTCAGCTGCGACAACCTGAACGGCGACTGCGAGCCGGATCGCATCGCGTTCCAACGCAAGGTGCGCGCCCGGGTATTGGCGCTGCTGGAGCAGGGAATACCCACAAGGCCTGCGCGCTTTATTCAGGCGTTGCAATCGTTCTACAATACGCCACCGTTGGCGGCCGAGCACTTTCCGTATCCGGAAGATCTCAACTGACGCCACAGCCCGTTATTTAATGAGGAAATTTGATGATCGCAGAATTTGAAGCGCGCATTTTGGCGCTGATTGATGACATGGTAGAGCACGCCAGCGATGATGAACTGTTTGCCGGTGGCTACCTGCGCGGTCATCTGACGCTGGCGGTGGCCGAGGCGGAAGAGCAGGGCGAACACACCGCCGAAGCGCTGAAAGCGCGGGTGGAGGAGAGCCTGCACAAAGCGATCGCCGCCGGGGAACTCTCGCCGCCGGATCAGATCCTGGTGCGCGGCATGTGGGAAAACCTCTATCAGGCTGCAACCCCTGCCGCCTGATCGTCATGCCGGGGCGCGTCGCCGCGCCCCTCAAGGTTGATTAAACCGCACGCCCTTTCAGCAATTTCCGCACCCACATCCGATTCGGATTCAACGCCGCCAGCAGGCGCGCATCGCCCGGCAACGGCTCGCCGAACAGCTGCGCCGCCAAAATTTCTGCCGCCAACGGCGCCGAGCACAAGCCGCGCGAGCCTAACCCGCCGATAGCGAACAGACCGGGATAGACTGGCGCATCGGCGATGGTTTCGCCGCGCTGGTTCTGCCGCTGCAAATCCTGATACTGCGCCAGCGTGGCCTGATAGTCCGGCAGCGCGCCGACCATCGGCAGATGATCGCGGGTGGCGCTGCGCACGCCGCAGCGCGCCTGATGAGCGCTGACGTCCACCTGCTGCGGCCAGGCCTGCTCCGGCAGACAGCGCAGCAGGCGCTCGCGGTTCTCCTGTTGCTCCTGCTCGCGGTAGTCGGTGGCGATGTCGCCGCGCTGGTAGCTGGCGCCAATGCAGTGGTGGCCGTTGTTGGCATTAACCGGCGTCAGGTAGCCGTCGTAACACAATACCTGTTTCAATTGACCGAGGGCCGGCGAGGTCGGGATATGCGACACCTGCCCGCGTACCGAATACAGCGGCAGGGCCTCCGTCGGCGCCAGTTCGGCCAACCGATGGCCGTTGGCCAGGATCACCGTCGCATGGCGCCGGCTGTCGCCGTTGGCGAAATCGATGCGCCAGCCGTTTTCTTCCTGCGTCAGCCTCTGTGCATCGTGCCGGTAGTGGCAGACCAAGCCCTGACGCTGCGCCAGCGCGATAGCGCCGCGCGTCAGCTCGGCCGGGCAGAGCCAGCCGCCTAGCGGGTAGGTGATGCCGCCAAAGCCGGTATCTACGCCGCACCGTTCGCTGAGCGTCTCGCGGTCGGCCGCCATCGCCAAGGCCTGCGGCCAGTCGGTTTTCAGCATATTGGCGATCTTGGCGCCGCTCTTTTCGTCATAGGCCAACTGGCTGACGCCGCACCACTGGTGATCAAAGGCGACGCCTTGTTGCAACAGGGCATCGTATTGGCGGCGGGCGAAGGGAAACGCGGCGCTGAAAAAGCTCTCCAGCGCGTCGCCGCTGCCGTTCAGCAAAGGATAAATCGCGCCCTGGCGGTTGCCGGATGCGCCCTCGGCCGCCTGCTCATCGGCGCAGTACAGCGTGACGGTGGCGCCGCGGCGCAGCAAGGCCAGCGCGGTGAGCGCGCTGGCGACGCCGCCGCCGATCAGGGCGATGTCGGCGGTGTTGTCCGCCGCCGGGCGTCGATACCAGGGCGCCGGATGTGCGGCGGGCTGCGCATCGGCCGGGAGCTCGCCGGCGAGCATCTCACGCTTTTGGCCGAAGCCTTTGCAGCGGTTGACCTGAAAACCGGCCTGTTGCAAGCCGCGGCGCACGAAGCCGGCGGCGGTAAAGGTGGCGAAGCTGCCTCCCGGCCGGGCGAAGCGCGCCATGGCGGCGAACAGTTGATCTGTCCACATGTCGGGGTTTTTTGCCGGCGCGAAACCGTCGAGGAACCAGGCATCCACCTGGTTATTCATGCTGGCGTCAAACTGCGGCAGCAGATCGTTGACGTCGCCGAACCACAGATCGAGCGTAATGCGGCCTTCGGCTAACAGCAGGCGATGGCAACCCGGCAACGGCAGCGGCCACTGGGCGCGCAGCTCGTCGGCATAAGGCGCCAACTCCGGCCAGCGTGCATGCGCCGCCGCCAGGTCAGCCTGCTGGAGGGGGAATTTTTCGAAGCTGATAAAGTGCAGGCGCTGCAGCGTCGCGTCCGGCTCAGCCTGACGGAAGCCGGCGAAGGCCTGCCACAGCGTGAGGAAATTGAGCCCGGTGCCGAACCCGGTTTCCGCCACGACAAACAGCGAGCGCGGATGGGCGGCGAAACGTTGCGGCAGCCGATTGCCGTGCAGGAAGACGTAGCGGGTTTCTTCCAGCCCATCCTGATTGGAAAAATAGACGTCATCAAACTGTTTCGAAACAGGTGTACCCTGTTCGTTCCAGGTTAGCGTTGCGGTTTGGATGGGGGCGTGGTTCACGGTCAATGGCTCGAAATTCAAGGGATGCCGCGAATTCTAACGGCGCTGGCGCCCCGGCGCAAACTGGACAACAATAAAGCTGAAAAACGCTGATCGGACTTGTTCGGCTTACATCTGTACGCTAAAGTGCGATGCAAAATCCCGTAGGTAAATAGTGGAAGAGGTATTGAATGAAACGTGCAGTGATTACTGGCCTGGGAGTTGTCTCCAGCATTGGTAATAACCAGCAGGAGGTCCTGGCAAGCCTGCAGGAAGGACGTTCTGGGATCACTTTCTCCCAGGAGCTGAAAGATTCCGGCATGCGTAGTCACGTATGGGGGCAAGTTAAGCTCGACACTACCGGCCTGATCGACCGCAAGGCGGTGCGTTTCATGAGCGACGCTTCCATTTATGCCTTCCTGGCGATGCAAGAAGCGATCGCGTCTTCCGGCCTGAAGGAAGAAGAGTATCAAAACAACCCGCGCGTGGGCCTGATCGCCGGTTCCGGCGGCGGTTCTCCGCGCTTCCAGGTGTTCGGCGCCGATGCGATGCGCAGCCCGCGCGGCCTGAAAGCGGTTGGCCCGTACGTGGTGACCAAGGCCATGGCTTCCGGCGTTTCCGCCTGCCTGGCAACGCCGTTCAAAATCCACGGCGTGAACTACTCCATCAGCTCCGCTTGCGCGACCTCCGCGCACTGCATCGGCAACGCGGTTGAGCAAATCCAGCTGGGCAAACAGGACATCGTGTTCGCCGGCGGCGGCGAAGAGCTGTGCTGGGAAATGGCCTGCGAGTTCGACGCGATGGGCGCGCTGTCCACCAAATACAACGACACGCCGGAAAAAGCGTCCCGCACCTATGACGCCGATCGTGACGGTTTCGTCATCGCCGGCGGCGGCGGCATGGTGGTGGTTGAAGAGCTGGAGCACGCACTGGCGCGCGGCGCGCACATCTATGCGGAAATCGTCGGCTACGGCGCGACTTCCGACGGCGCCGACATGGTTGCCCCTTCGGGTGAAGGCGCAGTGCGCTGCATGAAGATGGCGATGCAGGATCTGGATGCGCCGATCGATTACATCAACGTGCACGGCACCTCTACGCCGGTAGGCGACGTGAAAGAGCTGGGCGCCATTCGTGAAGTGTTCGGCGACAATACCCCGGCTATCTCCTCCACCAAGGCAATGACCGGCCACTCACTGGGCGCCGCGGGCGTGCAGGAAGCGATCTACAGCCTGCTGATGCTGGAGCACGGCTTTATCGCACCGAGCATCAACATCGAAACCCTGGATGAACAGGCGGCCGGCATGAACATCGTGACTCAGCCGACCCAGCGCGAGCTGACCACCGTGATGTCCAACAGCTTCGGCTTCGGCGGTACCAACGCCACGCTGGTGATGCGCAAACTGGCGAAATAATCCCGCCGGCGCGTCATTCCGCCAAAAAGCCCGCGTTTTCGCGGGCTTTTTACTGCCCGAAGCCCACCGGCCGGGCGCTCGGAGTTTTCCCAAATCACATCCCCTGACACATCATTACCTCGCCATTACACGCGTTGGGCATACAATAGCCAGGTAGCGTGATTATCGCTCGGCGTAGCTTTCTAAAGTGATCGAACATTGAGGCAAGAAGTATGAAAAAGTTAATTGCGGTTGGGTTACTGTCGGCCGTGTTGGCCGGATGCGCCACCGATTCTCCCTGCGTGCCGGTCTACGATGACCAGGGGCGTCTGGTGCACACCAACACCTGTATGAAGGGCACCACTCAGGATAACTGGGAAACCGCGGGCGCGATCGCCGGCGGTGCGGCGGCGGTTGCCGGTCTGACCCTCGGTATCATCGCGCTGACCAAGTGATCGGCGCGGAACAGGAATAAGCCCGGCCATTGCGCGCCGGGCTTTTTTATCTCACTGCACTAAAAATGCTTTGAACTGCGGCGTCATCACGGCGCTGAAACCGTCGTCGGTTTTGCTGATCAGGTAGACCGCCAGCCCTTTCTCTTCTGCGAGCTGCAACGCTTTCTCCGGGCCCAGCACCATCAAGCCGGTATCCCAGCCGTCGGCCTCGAGTGCGGTCGGGGCGATCACCGTGGCGGAAACCAGTCGGTGGTTTATCGGCCTGCCGGTGGTCGGATCGATGACATGGGAGTAACGCTGGCCGTTTTGTTCGAAGTAGTTGCGGTAGCTGCCGGCGGTGCTGATGCCGTAACCGTGCAGATCCACCAGCGCCTGCACCGCATTTTCACGATCGGTCGGCTTTTGGATCGCCACCCGCCAGGGTTTGCCCTGGCCGTTGACGCCGCGTGAAGAGACCGCGCCGCCTACCGACACCAGGTAGTTGGTAATGCCGTGACGGTTCATCAGGCGCACCAGCTCATCGGCACCATAGCCTTCGCCCAGCGTCGAGAGATCGACATACATGCCCGGCAGATCTTTTTGCAGCCACTCCCCGCGATTGTCGCTGATCAGCTTCAGGTGCTGCAGGCCGATGTTCAGCTTCGCCGCGTCGATCTGCGCCTGTTCCGGCACCTTGACCGGATGCTTGTCTGGGCCGAACCCCCACAGGTTCACCAGTGGGCCGACGGTGATGTCCATGGCGCCGCCGGTATCGCGGCCGATGCGTTGGGCCATCAATACGATGTCCGCCATGCCGCGCGGGATAGGCTGCGGCTCGAGGCTGGCGCTGCGGTTAAACCGCGACAGCACCGAATCGGCGCGGTAGGTAGAGATATCGTCGTTGGCCCGTTCGAGCACCGTGTCGATCTGCCGCTGCAGCTCTTGTTTGCCGATCGCGACGTCACCGCTGACCTTAACGCTGTAGAAGGTGCCCATGGTCTTGCCATCGATATCGATTTGCGGGCGAGAGGCGGGATCGTCACAGGCGGCGAGCAGGGCGCATAAGGCGCTGAGCAACGCCCCTTTGGCGAGCAGGGAAGCCATAACATGTCCTTTGAAACCGTGAAAGCCGCTACAAATAAAGTAAAGCGCGGCAAATGAAAAGCGGATAAAGGTAAAATAGCATTTTGCTGGCGCTGAAGCCGCGTCTGAGCTAACGTCTGCCCATTCTTTTCGGTGAGGTTCACACTGCCGCTATGAGTTCAACCGCCATTTCTCGGCTTATCCACCCCTTTGTCAAAGATCGCTTCTTGCATGCATTGCTGCTGGCCGGCGTGGCGATGTTCGCTTTTCATCCGCAACCGCTGTCGGCGCTGGGTGGTTTCATCGACGGCCGTACCCTCATCACCCTGTTGGGGCTGATGCTGCTGACCAAAGGGGTGGAGGTCAGCGGCTACTTCGATTTTGTCGGCCGCAAGATTATCAACCGCTTGCACAGCGAACGGCGGCTGGCGCTGTTCCTGGTGTTTTCCGCCGCGCTGTTGTCGTCGTTTCTGACCAACGATGTGGCGCTGTTTATCGTCATTCCGCTCACCATCACGCTAAAAAAGCTGTCGGCGCTGCCGGTTGGCCGCTTGATCATCTTCCAGGCGCTGGCGGTGAACGCCGGTTCGTTGCTGACGCCGATCGGCAACCCGCAAAATATCCTGCTGTGGAGCCGCTCCGGCCTCTCTTTCCTCGGTTTCATCGGCCAGATGGCGCCGTTTGGCGTCGCAATGATGTTGAGCCTGCTGGCGCTGACCTGGTTCAGCTTCCCGGCGCGCGACATCGTGAAAACGCCGAATACCGAGGGGTATCCCTACCAGCGGCCGCTGTTGCTGAGCTGTGTAGGGCTGTATGCGGTTTTCCTGCTGTGTCTCGATTTCGATCTGCCGTTGTACGGGCTGCTGGCGGTGTTCGCCGGTTTCTTGCTGCTGGCGCGCCGAGTGCTGTTGCAGATCGACTGGAGTCTGATTTTCGTGTTCGCCGCCATGTTCATCGATGTCGGCCTGTTTACCCGTTTGCCGCCGCTTCAGCCGGCGTTCGCCGCCATCGCCGGGCTGAGCGAGGGGAGCGTGTATGCGTTGGGCGTCGGGCTGTCGCAGATCGTCAGCAACGTGCCGGCCACCATACTGTTGCTCAACTATGTGCCCTCGAGCGCTCAGTTGGCCTATGCGGTCAACGCCGGCGGCTTCGGGTTGGCGATCGGATCGCTCGCCAACCTGATTGCGCTGCGCATGGCGGGGGAGCGCAAGATCTGGTTGCGCTTCCACTATTATTCGCTGCCGCTGTTGGTATGGGCCGCGTTGCTCGGCTGGGTGATGAGCTAAGCCGGTTGGCCGCTTTGTCGCGCGGCCAGCAGGCAAATGCTGCGGGTCACCTGATAGGATTTCACGAAGGCGCTGACGGGTAAAAACTCGAAGCGCGAGTGGAAGTTATGCGCGCCGGTGAAGTAATTGGGCGTCAGGATGCCACGGCTGGAGAGCGCCGCGCCGTCGGTGCCGCCGCGCATCGGGATCACCTTCGGCGGGATGCCGTGGGCGGCGAGGGCGCCGAAGATCAGATCGATGGCGCGCCGGTCCTCGCCGATGGCGTTGCTGATGTTGCTGTAGATGTCGCTGACGCTGCAGCTGACGTTGGCCCGCGGATAGTTGGCCGCCACCTGGCGCACCGTCTCCTCAAGGCGGGCTTTGCGTGCCTCGAACGCCGCGCGATCGAAGTCGCGAATCGACACCTTCAGCGTCGCCTGATTGGCGTTGGCGGCCAGATCGGTGAACCAGAAATAGCCCTCGCGCCCTTCGGTGTGCTCCGGAGTATCCTGCACATCGAATCGGTTAATGATGTCGTTGGCGATGCGTATCGGGTTGATTAATACGTTTTTCGCCGACATCGGGTGGGCGGTCACCCCCTCGATGCGGATCTCCGCCGCCGCCGCGTTGAAATTCTCGTACACCACTTCACCCAGTTCGCAGCAGTCGATGGTGTAGGCGAAATCGACGGGGAAACGCTGCAGATCCAGCGCCTTGGCGCCGCGCAGGCCGATTTCTTCGTCCGGCACGAACGCCACCACGATATCGCCGTGGCGATCGGCCGCGGTCAGGTTGGCCAGCAGCGTCATCACCACGGTGACCGCCGCTTTATTGTCGGCGCCCAGCACGCTGGTGCCGTCGCTGAACAGGATCTCTTCGTTCCGGTAGGGCAGGATCTCCGGATGCTCGGCGGTACGCAGCCAGATGTCCTGCTCGGCATTCAGGCATAAATCCTCGCCGGTGAAGCGCAGGCGCTGCGGGCGAATCTCGGGCGACAGGCCGACGTCCACGGTGTCGATATGCGTGATGAAGCCGATGCGCGGTGCGCCGGGTTGGGTGCCGGGCTTGCGGGCGGTCACGGTGGCGTGCTCGTCGATTTGAACGTCGGCCAGGCCGAGCCGGCGCAGCTCGTCCGCCAACAGTTGCGCCATCTCATGCTGTCCCGGCGTGCTGGGCAGGGCGGTTGCGGCGGCGTTGCTCTGGCTGGTGACGGCCAGGTAGCGGAAGAAACGTTCGGTAAGCTGTTCGGCAATCGGGCTGGTCATCGGAACTCCTCGCGGTTGGCAATCTACCGGTTTTAAAACGAAATCAGCCGATTGTCCAACGGCGCAATGCGTAAACCGCCAGAATGCGAAGCATCGCGCAGAAACGAAAAATAGCGGTGCAACTAGGAAATAGTCGCAGGTTTCTGCGGCAAAATCGGTGTTAGCTGTGGGCCGGGAAGCGCCCGCATAACACTTATCTGTCCCTCAAGGAGAATTCATGCACACCGGTCACGCTTTGCTCATCACCTTACTGTCCCTGGGCATCTCTCACAGCGCCTGGTCGTCCGCCGATACCGGGCACGCCAACAGCAACGCCAACAGCCGCGAGGTGGCCAGCGCGTTGGGCGGCCTGAAGAACAAAACCTACGAACTGGAACAGGCGCCGAAGATCCGCGTCGCCAGCTTCAATATTGCCGCCGGCAAGGTCAGCGACATGACCGCTATCGCCAAGGCGATTCGCGCGATGAACGTCGACGTGGTGGCGCTGCAGGAGGTGGATAAACTCACCGCCCGCAGCGGGCGGGTCGATCAGGCGGCGGAACTGGCGAAGCTGACCGGCATGCAGGCGGTGTTCGGCCGGGCGATCGATTTCGACGGCGGTGAATACGGCCTGGCGTTTCTCTCGAAGTATCCGCTGCACGACGCCGTGATCTATCCGTTGCCGTCCGGCCAGCGCGAGCAGCGCATCGCCTTCAGCGCCAAGGTCGATGTGCCGGAGTTCCCGACGCCGATCACCCTGTTCAACACCCACCTCGATACCAAGGAAGATCCGACGATGCGTCTGGATCAGGTGCGGGAGCTGAACGATCGCACCATCGAAGTGCGTGGCATCAAACTGCTGTTCGGCGACATGAACGACGTGCCGGGCAGCGTCACTTGGCTGGAGCTGAGCCGCTATTGGAACGACATCATGCCCAACGGGCAGGACGGCCGCAGCTGGCCGGCGGAAAACGCCGAAATCAAGGTGGATTACATCTTTAGCGGCAATGCGCAGCGTTGGCATCTGGACAGCCTGACGGTGCCGAACGCCAGCGGCGATTGGAACGGCGTGCACTGGCCGGCGGTGAGCGATCACCTGCCGCTGGTGGCGGAGATGCGCCTGACCGAGCAATAAGCCGGCCGGCGTCTCTCCGGGGCAGGGCTAAGCCGCGGCGATCCGCGCCAGCCGCTCGACGGCGCTGCGGATCTCGCCCGGCGTCAGGGCCGAAAAACCCAGCAGCCAGCCGTCGCGCTGGGCCTGAACCGTTTGGTATTGCGCCGTTAACCCGGGCGTAAGGACGCCGAGCCGCCGCGCCTGTTGGCTGAGCGCCGCCTCCCGGCCGGGCGGCAGCCAAACGCTGAGCTGCAGGCCGCCGGCGGCGGGAGCGGCCGTGGCGAAGTGGCTCAGCTTTTCGCGCACTTCCGTCAGCAGCACATCGCGCCGGCTGTGGTAGAGCTGGCGCATGTAACGAATATGCGCGGCGAAGTGCCCCTGGCGGATGAACTCGGCGGTCACCGCCTGCATCAATTGCGCGCTGTGGCCGTCATAGACCGTGCGTGCGGTGACGAAGGGGGCGACCAGCGCGGGCGGCACGATCAGGTACGCCAGCCGCAGCGAAGGGAACAACGATTTGGAGAAGGTGCCGAGATAGAGCACCCGGCCATGGCGATCCAGGCCTTGCATCGCCGGAATCGGCAGCCCGTCGTAGTGAAACTCGCTGTCGTAATCGTCCTCAATGATCCAGGCCTGTTGCCGCTCCGCCTGCGCCAGCAACGCCAAGCGGCGTGCCAGGCTGAGCGCCGCGCCGGTCGGGTATTGGTGCGAGGGCGTCAGATAAATCAAACGCGGATCGGGCAAGGAAGGTTCTGCTCGCAGGCCATCGCCGTCTACCGCTACCGGCGTCAGCGCGGCGCCGGCGCTGATAAAGGCGTTTCTCGCCCCGGTGTAACCCGGCTCTTCCATCCAGACGCTGTCGCCGCTGTCCAACAGTAAGGTGGCGATCATTTGCAGCGCCTGCTGCGAACTGGTCAGCACGATAACCTGGCTCGCATCGCAGACTACGCCGCGCGTTTGATTGACGTGGGCGGCAATGGCTTCGCGCAGCGGCAGATAGCCTTGCGGATCGCCGTAGCGCAGCAGGCTTTCCCCCTGCAGGCGCAGGCGTTGAGCGGTCAACTGCTTCCACAGGGCCAGCGGAAACGCGCGCAGGTCCGGCGAGCCGGCTGCGAAGGCCTGAGGATGCTGCGGATCGCGGCAGCCGCCGGTGTGCACGATCTGTTGGCCGCGCAGCGAAAGGCGCGGCATGGCGGTGCGGGTCGCCGGCGGCGGCGATTTGGCGATGCTGATAGCCACAAATGTGCCCTGGCCGACGCGGCGCTGCAAATACCCCTCCGCCTCCAACTGGCCGTACGCTGCTTCGACGGTCACCCTTGAGAGGTTCAGATCCCCAGCCAGCACTCGGCTGGAGGGCAGCCGTTGCCCAACGCTCAATGCGCCGTGGTGGATGGCCTGCCGCAATGCCGCACACAGACGATCGCGCAGCGTGCCGATGGCCTGGGGCGATTGCTGAAACAGCGTGATCAGCGTGTGCCGCATAATGGGTCTTATCATGAGTAAAAAATGGGTATCAATCATAAGACCAAAATCGGGCACTATTGTCATCTGTCTTGATCAACGGGAGTGAGTGATATGTCGAAAGAATCCTTGGTGCTGGCCTTTCCGCCGGCAGCGCCGGAAGAGAGCCTGGCCTATCTGGCGGCCAAGCTGAGCCGCTATGCGGATGCCTGGGACGTGGCGGAAGATTTGCGCAATGGCGTGGACGGGATGGTGGTGATCGACACCCGTGCGGAGGCGCTGTACGCCGCCGGGCATATCCCCGGCGCATTCAGCTTGCCGCATCGCCTGATGGATGAAGCCGGCACGGCGCACCTGGATCGCCAAAAGGTGTATGTGACCTACTGCGACGGCATCGGCTGCAACGGTTCCACCAAAGGCGCCTACAAGCTGGCGAAGTTGGGGTTTAGGGTGAAGGAGTTGATTGGCGGGCTGGATTTCTGGCTGCGCGACGGCCATCCGTTGGCCATCGGCGAACTGCCGGGGTCACTGCGCTCCCGGGCGGCCGCAGCGGACTGCGGCTGCGCCTGAGGCGTTAAAACACCAGCGCCAGCACGACGGCCAACGCCAACAGCAGCAGGATCAGCGCCACGGCGGGCTTACTCAGCGCTTTTTGCAGCGGCAGAGGCAGGGCGGCGATCAGCGGGTTGAGCAGCGGCTGCGGTTCGATAGAGGGGCTTGCGATCGGCTGCGCCTGGCCGGCTTTGTCCAGACGGCGGGCAAACAGCTGATGAATGGCGTCGCTCATTTGCGGATGCGTCAGCGGCGCGTTGGCGCCGCAGTTGAAGCGCGTCTGGCAATAGTCGTTCATCTGCTGCAGTTCTTGCTCATCCGCCGGCTGTTTGAGCACCGCCAGCAGGTTGTTCAGCGTTGGCGCGTTCTGCGGGCTGAGCGCCACCTTCACCTGTAAAAACTGGTTCAGCAGCTGGAAGTGGCGCGCCGGCAGCGGATCGTTGGTTTTCACGCCTGCCAGATCGAACAACGTTTGCCAAATTTTAGCCGGCGCTTCACCGGTCGCGGCGCTGAGTTTGGTAACCTGCTGCTGCAGGCTTTGATGCTCTGCGGGCAGCAGCGGGCGATCGCTGGTGGCGGTTTGCTGCGGTTGGGGAATGGTCAGGCCGCCGGTCTGCAACAGATTCAGCACCTGCTGCAGCTGTGGTGGGCTTAACTGGCTCAACACCGTATGGCCGAACCGTTGACGAATAAAGTCACTGACCGCCTGGCGATTATTGCCCTGCGGCAGCAACTCGGCCAGCTGTTGCAGCAGTTGGCGCCCGGCATGGTTTTGCTGCGCCTGCGTCAGGCGCGTTTGCAGCAGCTGTTCCGCCGGTTGAAAATGGCGCGCCAGCAGTTCGCCGCCTTTGTCGGCGCCGAGATCGTGACGCAGAGACGCCCAGATCTCTGCCGATTTTACCGGGCTGAGCGTCATGATTTTCACGATCAGTTTTTCCAGCGTTGTGCGCTGCGCCGGAGAGAGGGGTTGATCGTCAGTGGCCGCCGTTTTGCCCGGGGAAGGGGGGCGCTCGCCGGCGATTGGGGTGCCCGGCCCACTCAAAGGTTGCATATCACCAGTCCTTCGCTGTGTATCCCCGCAGTGTGCCTGGAGGAGAGAATCGTCATCGTACCCGGCGAAAAGCGCAGGCTTACCCTCTATGATACCTGTAATTCGCCGCCATCAATACCGCCGCTCAGACATTTCTTTACCGACAAAACGTTGCTAATCGCGTCTGCGCCGCTAAGATAACCCCAGATCTGAACATGAGGATGGCATGGTTAAACGGCAGCGGATTGCAAAATGGTTTTTATGCCTGGCTTGCCTGGTGGTGCTGACGTGCATGACCCAGCGCATGGCGGGCCTGCATGCGCTGCAGCAAACGCTGGGGATCCCGGCCGCTACCGCCGTTCAATCCAGCGACGCCGCCGCCGAAGCGCAGCCGACGCCCTGTGAACTGAGCGCCAAATCATTGCTGGCCGCGCCGCCGGTAATGTTCGAAACCATGCTGTTCGGTCTGGGTCTGCTGCTGGCGCTGTTGGCGCCGACCATTGCCGCGCGTCTGCGCATTCCTCCTCCTCGCGCCATTTCTCCGCCCACCCTCAGGGTGCACCTTCGATTATGCGTCTTCCGTGAATGAGTTAATCGCCCGTTTTTCGCGGTGAATTAATCATTTATGGAGAATTAACATGTTGAAAATTATCAGGCTGGCCTGCGCTTGCCTGTTTATGCTGTGGCTGCCCGCCTTGCAGGCGGCGGACAGCGGCTGGCTGCAAAATCCGGCCAACGATCATGCCAAGGTGCGGCTGCGCGCCGACACGTCACAGCCGGGAGAGACCCGTCTGCTGCTGTCGGTCGAGCTGCAAAAAGGCTGGAAAACTTACTGGCGTTCCCCGGGTGAAGGCGGCATCGCGCCGGCTATCGTCTGGCAAGGCCACCCACCGCCGGCGACCTGGCACTGGCCGACGCCGCAGCGTTTCGAGGTGGCCGGCATTTCCACCCAGGGCTATCACGATCGGGTCACGCTGCCGATCGTGATGCCAGGCTCGGTATCCGGTCCGCTGGCGGGCTCTTTGACGTTGTCCACCTGCAGCAATGTCTGCATTCTGACCGACTACCCGTTCAGTCTGGACCTGACGGCGCCGAACGATCCGCAGTTTAATCACGACTTCGCGCAGGCGATGGGGCAAGTGCCGATCGCCGCCGGGTTGACGGATAACGTCAAGGCCGGGTATCGCAGCGGTGAGCTGCAGATTGCCGCCGAACGCGCCGACGGTTGGCAGCGGCCCGCGCTGTTCTTCGATACGCTGGCGGATGCCGATCTCGGCAAGCCGCAGGTTGAAACCGACGGCGATCAGTTGCTGGCGCGAGTCCCGGTCAGCGATGGTTGGGGAGAGGCGGCGCCGGATCTGCGCGGCAAAACGCTGACGCTGGTGATCGACGACGGCGGCATGGCGCAGCAGATTACGCTGCCGATCGGCGAGCCGCTGGCCGCGCCCGCCAGTGCGGCATTTCCGTTATGGCAGGCGGTATTGATGGCGCTGGCGGGCGGGTTGATCCTCAATCTGATGCCGTGCGTCCTGCCGGTGTTGGGCATCAAGCTCGGTTCCATCCTGCAGGTGGAGCGGCGCGATCGGCGCAGCGTACGGCTGCAGTTCCTGGCATCGTCGCTGGGTATTGTCGCCTCGTTTATGGCGTTGGCCCTGCTGATGACGCTGCTGCGGCTCGGCAACCACGCGCTCGGCTGGGGCATTCAGTTCCAGAATCCGTGGTTTATCGGCTTTATGGTGCTGGTGACGCTGCTGTTCAGCGCCAACCTGTTTGGCCTGTTTCATCTGCGCCTCTCTTCCGATCTGAATACCTCGCTGGCGACCCATAATGGGCATGGTCTGAGCGGCCATTTCTGGCAGGGCGCGTTCGCCACGCTGCTGGCGACGCCGTGCTCGGCACCGTTTCTTGGCACGGCGGTGGCCTTCGCGCTGGCGGCGTCGCTGCCGGTGCTGTGGGGCATGTTCATCGCGCTCGGCATCGGCATGAGCCTGCCGTGGCTGCTGATCGCCGCCTGGCCTTCGCTGGCGCTGCGGTTGCCGCGTCCCGGCCGCTGGATGAATACCGTCAAGCTGGCGATGGGATTGCTGATGCTGGCGTCGTCGCTGTGGTTGCTGAGTCTGCTGAGCAATCATATCGGCGTGCAGGCTACGCTGTGGCTGGGGGGGTTGGCGCTGCTGGCACTGCTGCTGGCGGTGTGGCGCCGGCAGGGGGCACGCTTGGCGGCCAAGCTGGCGGCGGGCACGTTGGTGCTGGCGGGCGCCGTCTTGCTGGCCGGCTCGCTGACCGCCGGTCTGTGGCACCAGCCGTTGCAGGATCGGGTGCAGTGGCAACCGCTGAGCGAACAGGCGATCGCCGAGGCGCTGGCGCAACATAAACGGGTGTTCGTCGACGTCACCGCCGACTGGTGCGTGACCTGTAAAGCCAACAAATTCAATGTGCTGCTGCGCGATGACGTACAGCGGGCGTTGAGCGCCGATGACGTGGTCGCGCTGCGCGGCGACTGGAGCCGCCCGTCGGCCGACATCAGCGCCTTCCTGCAAAAGCGCGGCAGCGTCGCCGTGCCTTTCAACCAAATCTATGGCCCCGGCAGCCCGGACGGCGTGGTGCTATCCCCGCTGTTGACCCGTGACGCCGTGCTGCAAACGCTTTCCCATGCCAAAGGAACCGAACAATGAAAAAGTTACTGATTTTACTGATGATCATCGCCGCCCCGGTGTGGGCCGCCGAGCCTTTCACCCCGGCGCAAGAGGCGCGTATCAAAGAGATGATCCGCGAAACGCTGGTGTCCAACCCGGACATTCTGGCGCAGGCGGTGGACGCCTGGCAGCAGCAAACCGCAAGCCAGCAAATCAGCCAGGCTATCAAGCAGAATGCCAAAACGCTGTATCAGGATCCGGCCAGCCCGCGCCTCGGCGCCGCCAACGCCAAGCTGACGCTGGTGACCTTTACCGACTATAACTGCCCGTACTGCAAGCGGTTTGATCCGATGCTGGAGAAAATCGTCAAACAATACCCGGATGTGGCGCTGGTGGTGAAGCTGTTGCCGTTCAAGGGCGAAAGTTCGGTCAGTTCGGCGCGCGTGGCGCTCACTACCTGGCAGCAGCACCCGGAGCAATTCTGGGCCTTGCATCAGCGGCTGATGGCGAAAAAGGGCTTCCACGACAAGGCCAGCATCGCCGCCGCGCAGGAGAAAACCGGCGTCAAGGCGGTGGCGCCGAGCGAACAGAGCATGACCACGCTGCGCACCAATATGGAATTGGCGGAACAACTGGGCGTACAAGGGACGCCGGCGACGCTGATCGGCGATCGGATGCTGCCGGGGGCGGTGTCCTATGAAGAGCTGGAAACGATGGTGAAGCAGCAGCTGGCGAAGGCCAACCATGGCTAAGCTCAAGCGCTGGGGGCGCGAGTTGCTGCTGCTGGCGCTGATCGCACTGGCGGTGATCACGGTGATGGATTGGCTGAACGCGCCGCAGGCGCCGCCGGCCTTCGATGCCCAGACGCTGACCACGTTGGATGACGAGCGCGTGTCGTTGGCGCAGCTCAGTCATGAGCGGCCGCTGCTGGTTTACTTCTGGGCCAGCTGGTGCGGCGTTTGTCGTTTCACTACGCCGGACGTCGCCCGTTTGCAGGCGGCGGGCGGCAACGTGCTGACCGTCGCGCTGCGATCGGGCGACGATACCCAGGTGAAACAGTGGCTGGCGCGCAAACGGCTGGCGCTGCCGGTGGTCAACGATCCGGCCGGTACGCTGTCGGCGCAGTGGCAGATTGGCGTGACGCCGACCTTCGTGGTGGTCTCGCAGGGCAAGGTGGTGCAGAGCACCACCGGCTGGACCAGCTACTGGGGGATGAAGCTGCGGCTGTGGTGGGCCGCCGTCTAACCGGCGTTTTTCTCTGCTATCACTTCCTCAATCGCCCGGCTAAGCCGGGCGATACCTTCTTCAATCTGCGGCGGCGAGTTGGCGGCGAAGTTTAGCCGCAGACTGTGCGCGCCCAGCTGTTCCTGGGCATAAAAGCATTCGCCGCGCGCGAAAGTGACGCCGTGCCGCCAGGCCACCGGCATCAGCTCGGTGGTGGTCACCGTCGCGGGCAGCGTCAGCCAGATAAACAAGCCGCCTTGCGGTGTTTCGAAACGGCACCCCGGCGGCAACCGTCGTTGCAACGCGTCGATCATCACTTCCAGATGCAGGCGATAGACGCGCCCGGCGCGGCGCAGCTGCTTGTCGTAACGGCCGACGGTGACGAACGCGTCCAGCGCCCGCTGGATCAGACTGGAGCTGGTGAAGCTGTCGACGTGTTTCAGCCTGGCGAAACGCTGATAGTGTTCGCTGTCCGCCACCAGATAGCCGATGCGCATGCTGGGCAGCAGCATCTTGGAGAAGGTGCTGACGTAGATCACCGCGCCCGGCTGCGCCAGCGCGCGCAGCGACGGCAGCTGCTTGCCCTGGTAACGCAGATCGCCGACGAAATCGTCCTCCAGGATCACCACGCCGGCCCGTTGGGCGATCGCCAGCAGGCGCCGCCGCCGCGCCTCGCTCAGGCAGCGGCCGGTCGGGTTGTGAAAGTTGGGGATGGTGTAGATCAATTTGGGGCGGTGGCGTTCCAGCAACTCGGGCAATCGTTCGACCAGCATGCCGTGGCGATCGCCCGGCACGGTGACGATATTGATGCGGTGCTGGCGCAGCAGGCCCAGCGCTTCGGCGTAGGTCGGTTCTTCGACGATCACCGTATCGCCCGGCGCCAGCAGGCTTTGCACCACCAGGCTGATGGCATGCTGCGAGCCGTTGGTGATCAGCACCTGTTCCGCCTGCGTGGGGATGCCCTGCGCGCTGAGAATGCGGCTCAGCGTATCGCGCAGCGGGTAGTAGCCGCAGTATTCCCCGTAGCTGAAGGCCTCTTCCGCGTGGCGGCTGAGCACCGACAGCAGCACTTTGCGAAACGCCTCCAGCGGAAACACCTTAGGGCTGCCGACGCCGGCGGCGAAGTTGATCAGCCCCTCCGGCAGCGGGGCGTCGGCGTAGCCGTCCAGCCGCGAGGTGAGGGTGGTGAAGCTCTCCAGCGGGAAGGGGGCATCGCTGCTCGGCCGGGCCGGGCGCGTTTGCGCCTGCGGGTGCGCAACGTAGGCGCCGCTGCCGCGCCGCTGATGCAAAAAGCCCTTGGCCGCCAGTTCGGCATAGGCGTTATCCACCGTCAAACGGCTGACCGCCAATTCGGCCGCCAGCGTGCGCGTTGAGGGCAGCTTGTCGCCATCCACGAACACGCCGGTAAGGATGGCGCGCCGCAGCGCTTCTTCGATCTGTAAATAGAGCGGAACGTCCTGCTCGCGATCTAACGGAATGTGCATGCGAAATTGGCCCGGTTAGGGAGAGAGCTTTTTACTATACCCTATGTCAACAGGGCTTCAAGCGCAGAAAAGTGGCCTGCATGACAAGGCCGAAAAGTGGCTATAGTGGGAAAATATGGCCGCGTTACACTGTGCGCCTGAGCATTTATGTCGCCATTTTCCCGAGGATCTCATGTCATTACCGTCAGGCGTTTCCGCCCGGCCTTTGCTGCCCGGCGCGCGTCTCTTTCAGGGCAGCCGCCAGGGTTACGTCATCGCCATTATCAGCGCCATGCTGCTGGCCTTTACCGCCATCATCATCCGCGCGCTGACCGAATACTATCACCTGCCGACCTTTGTTCTGGCGTTCTGGCGCGCGGCGCTGGTGGCGCTGGTGCTGTTGCCGCTGCTGTTGATGGTGAAACCGCAGTGGGCGCGCCTGCGGCGTGAACAGGTATTGTTCTATGCGCTTTACGGGCTGCTGCTGGCGTTGTTTAACAGCCTGTGGACGCTGTCGGTGGCGCTGAACGGCGCATCGGTGGCGACCATTCTGACCTACTGTTCGGTGGGCTTTACCGTGTTCCTCGGCTGGGTGATGTACAGCGAACGCCTGACGCTGCGCCAACTGCTGGTGATCGCCATCAGCCTGGGCGGTTGTTTCCTGGTCAGCAACGGCGACAGCATGGGCAACCAGCACTTCGATTTGTTGGGGCTGCTGGTGGGGATGCTGTCGGGCATCGGCTATACCCTGTATACCCTCGGCGGGCGGGTGGCCAGCGAACGGGGCTATCCGGTGTGGAACACCATTTTGTACGTTTTCGGTTTTTCGGCGCTGTATCAGCTGGTGTTCAACGCGGCGCTGACGGCGTTCCCGCTGGCAGCGTTCCACGGCATGGCCGGCGATCTGTGGTTCCTGTCGCATGGCGCGCAGGGCATTCAGTGGAGCGGCTGGCTGTTGCTGCTGGCGCTGGCCGCCGGGCCGACGCTGTTGGGCTTCGGGTTGTATAACATCAGCCTGAAAACGCTGCCGCTGGCCGTAGCCAACCTGATCCTGTCGTTGGAGCTGGTTTTCACCGCGGTGATCGCCTATTTCCTGCTGGGGGAAAACATGAATCAGCTGCAGCTGCTGGGCAGCGCGTTGGTCATGGGTGGGGTGTTGCTGTTGAAAAGCAAGACCGCTGAGGCGTGATCGGTTACCATTTCGCCTCGCAAGAGAGGCGGTAATCATGAATAACCCGAGATTGAAACGAGCGCTTATCGCTTGAAGGGCCGTGTTGAGTGAACGACAACACGGCCACAGACATTCCGTTCCGTGGCTTTTATTCCCGTAACAAGAGAATACGCCATGTCCGAAAAACACTGGTCCAACACCGAGCTGCTGCATCAGACGGTGACCAACCCGAATATTATCGTCAAGGGCACCCACAGCTACTACAGCGACTGTTGGGATAACGGCTTCGAACGCTCGGTAGTGCGCTATCTGCACGGCGACGCGGTAAGCCGGCAATGGCAGCCGCTGGGAGAAATAGACCGCCTGCTGATCGGCGACTATGTCTGCATCGCGGCCGAAGCGGTGATCCTGATGGGCGGCAACCATACCCATCGCATCGACTGGCTGAGCCTGTATCCGTTTATGGCAACCATCAAACAGGCGTACCGCCCCAAAGGCGATACCCGGCTGGGCGACGGTTGCTGGATTGGCATGCGGGCGATGTTGATGCCAGGGGTCTCGATAGGCGAGGGGGCGATCGTCGCCGCCGGCAGCGTGGTGACCGGCGACGTTGAACCTTATGCCATCGTCGGCGGCAATCCGGCGAGGTTTATCCGTTGGCGATTCGCGCCGGAAGTTATCGCGCGCTTGCTCGCCTTGCGGCTCTATGAGTTGCCTGAGGCGGACTTTGCGGTGATTCAGCCCCTGCTCGTCGATGACGATATCGGGGCGCTGGAAAGGGGAATTGCGGCCTTGCGCCGTTAAACACAACGGGCGGGAAATTCCCGCCCGTTACGCGTTACTCGGCCTTGGCCTCGGCCGCCGGATGGCTGCGTTTGCGCATCAGGCGCAGCAGCGGCGGCAGCGCCAGCACCGCGACCGCCAGCACCAGCAGCGTTTGCGCGATGCTGCTGCTCCACAGGATGCCGAATTCACCGTTGCTGATCGACAGCGCGCGACGCAGGTTCTGCTCCAGCATCTCACCCAGCACGAAGCCCAGAATCAGCGGCGACATCGGAAAGTGCATTTTCCGCAGGATATAGCCGAACACCCCCAACCCGACCATCAACAGCAGGTCGAAGGTGGTGCTGTGCACCGCATAAACCCCCACCGCGGAAACCGCGGCGATCGCCGGCACCAGGAACCACAGCGGGATGGTCAGCATGCGGGTGAACAGGCCAACCAGCGGCAGGTTCATGATCAGCAAGATGACGTTAGCGATCAGCAGCGCGGCGATCAGCCCCCAGACGATATCCGGTTGTTCGGTAAACATCGCCGGACCGGGGGTGATGTTATACAGCGTCAGCGCCCCCATCATCACCGCCGTGGTGCCGGATCCCGGCACCCCCAACGTCAGCATCGGAATGAACGAACCGCAGGCCGAGGCGTTGTTGGCCGCTTCCGGCGCCGCTACGCCGCGGATGTCGCCTTTGCCGAAGGTGTCGCTGTTGCCGCTGATTTTCTTTTCGGTCATGTAGGTCAGCGCGCTGGCGATGGTAGCGCCGGCGCCCGGCAGAATGCCGACGAAGAAGCCGATCACCGACGAACGCAGGGTCGGGCCTGCGCACTGCGCCGCTTCTTTGCGGTTGAACAGCAACCGGCCGGTTTTACGTACCAGCTTTTGCCCGGCGCTGGTGCTTTCCAGCATCAGCAGAATTTCACTGACCGAGAACAGGCCGATCACCACCACGATAAACTGCACGCCGTCGGAGAGGTGCACGCTGTCGAAGGTAAAGCGGTAAACGCCGGTGTTGGCGTCGACGCCCACCGTCGCCAGCCCCAGGCCGATCAACGCCGCCAGCAGCGATTTCAGCGGGTTTTGGCTCATCATGCTGCCGAGGCAGGCGATGGCGAACACCATCAGGGCAAAATACTCCGCCGGGCCGAAGGCCAGCGACCAGCGGGCCAGCAGCGGCGCGAACAGAATGATGCCGCCGATGGCGATCATCGAGCCGACGAACGAGCTGACCGCCGAGATGGACAGCGCCACGCCGGCGCGCCCCTGCTGCGCCATCGGGTAGCCGTCCAGCGCGGTCATGATCGCCGCCGCATCACCCGGCACGTTGAGCAGAATCGACGAGATGCGCCCGCCGTACTCGCAGCCGATATACACCGTCGCCAGCAGGATCAGCGCCGATTCGGCCGGCAGTTTGAGGGCGAACGCCAGCGGCAGCAGGATCGCCACGCCGTTGATCGGCCCCAACCCTGGCAACAGGCCGACGATGGTGCCGACGAAGCAGCCGATCAGGGCGATAATCAGGTTTTGCGGCACCAGCGCCACTTCAAACCCTTGGGTCAAATACATCCAGGTATCCATCATCGCTCCCGTTAGCTCAGCCAGGCGCCGAGCGGCAGTGTGACATCGAGAAGTTGGTCAAAGGCGTAGTACAACGCTGCGCCCATGATGACGCCGGAGATGGCCGCTGCCGGCAGGCTGGCCTGAAACAGCAGGCCGATGCTGAACGTCAGCAGCGCGGTCGCCAGCGGAAAGCCAAGCCATTCAAACCCCCAGGCATACAGCACCAGGGTGATCACCAGCACCAGCAGCCGCTGCATCACCTTGTGGTGCGGCCATTCCACCGCCTGCGGGCGGCGCAGCAACAGCAGCGCCGCGCACAGCGCCATCAGGCTGAGGATCGCCAGCGGGAACGGGCGCGGCCCCAGCGGTTCATAGCTGTATTCGCTCTGGATGCCCCAGCCGATGAACAGCCCGCCGATACACAGCAGTAGCCAAAAGCCGGCAAAAATACGATCGCTCATGGTTTTCCCCTGCGGTTATTTGGCCAGGCCGAACACTTTTGCCTGCTCACGGTATTGGGCAACCTGATTCTTCACGTAGGCGTCCAGCTCTTTGCCGGTCAGGTTGAATTCGAACAGGCCGCGCAGATCGCGCTGCTGTTTGAATTCCTCGGTCGCCATCATTTTCTGGAAGGTGTCGATCCACCACTGATACTCTTCATCGCTGACTTTCGGCCCGACGTAGAAGCCGCGAATGATCGGCCACACCAGGCTGTATCCTTGCTCTTTGGCGGTGGGAATATCGGCCAACTGGCCCGGCAGACGTTGCTCGGCATACACCGCCAGCACGCGGATCTTGTCGCCCTGCAGGTAAGGCACCATTTCGCTCAGATCGCCGGATACCGCCTGGATGTGGTTGCCCAGCAGCGCGGTGACCGGTTCCCCGCCGCCCTCGAACGCCACGTAGCGCATCTTGCGCGGATCCACGCCGACTTCGCGCGCCAGCAGCGCGGTTTTCATCCAGTCCTGGCTGCCGATCGAGGCGCCGGCGCCGAACACCACGCTGTTGGGATCTTTTTGGAAAGCGTCCATCAAGTCTTTCAAGGTTTTGTAAGGCGAGTCGGCGCGCACCGCGATCATGCCGTAGTCGGTACCGACCGCCGCCAGCCATTTCACGTCGTCCACGTTGTAGCGGCCGAACTTGCCCTGAGCCAGGTTGAGCAGCGAACCGCCGGAGAAGGCCACCACGGTGCCGAACTCCGCCGGGCGTTGCGCGACGATGGCGTTGTAGGCCACCGCGCCGACGCCGCCGGGCATATAGGTGACGCGCATCGGTTTATCAATGGCCTTGGTGTCCTGCAGCGATACCTGAATCAGTTTGCAGGTCAGATCGAAGCCGCCGCCGGGTTTGGCCGGCGCAATGCATTCGGTGCGTTTGGGCGCTTCCACGGCAAAGGCCTGAGAGGCCGCCAGCAACAGGGCGGCGGCGGTAAAGGTGCGGGTCATTATTTTTTTCATTGTGACTTACCCTCGGTATTGTCTGATGGTGAATCCCGCCGAATGCGGTTGCGGAATTGTTAAAACAACAACCTTTCATTTACCTTTCAGTGGCCGGAAAAGTTTCCAGTCTGTGATTAGGGTCTCTTGTCGCGAGCGAACGGCGGGTGCGCTAACATAGAATGGGCGCAGAGAACAGCGCGCAAAACCGGCCAAAACCCTGCGTAATGTCAGGATTGCCGATAGTCATTCGCGTTAAAATCATCTGTAATAAAATGAATAGAGATGCAGTGATATGTTTTCGTTAGGGAAATTGTTTGGCGGCAGGGACAGCGCCAAGGTATGTGCGATTAAACGGTTGCCAGAGGTCTACGCCGAGATGGCGGGAGAAGCCGGGCAGTGTCGTTTGAAGCGCTTGCGCCCTGAGATTGGCGTATTTGAGCTGCATTTCGTCAACGCCGACGGTGAAAAGTATGTTTGCCCGATGACCGCCTGCGTGACCGGCATCGATCTGGTGTTTGCCGCCAACAACCGCTCCGTGCTGGTTTCTTCGCCGTTTACCGCCGACAAGCTGCGTCCGGTGTTGGATCTTGCTCTCGCCGATAGCCCCATCACGCTGATCTGAGGCGTCATACGAGCGCGCCCCAGTACGCATAATTGTGTGCCAGCTCCCAAAACTGGCGGCGCGGCGCTCTTTTATCCCCTTATTTTCCATGCCATTCTCTGTTATCGACCTGTTAACAGACGCCGCATCGGTGTCTGGTTGTTCAGGTAAATCAATGGAATGGGAACATGCGACTGTTATTGGTTGAAGATCACCCCGAGCTGTCTCACTGGTTGCAAAAGGCGCTGACCGGCGCCGGATTTGCCGTCGACGTCGCGCCGGACGGCGTGGCCGCCGACCACCTGTTGCTTAATGAACGCTATGCGCTGGCGGTGCTGGATGTGGCGTTGCCGCGTCTGAACGGTCTCGATTTGCTGGCGCGCTTGCGCAAGCGCGGGCAGGATCTGCCGGTGCTGTTGCTGACGGCGCGCACCGACGTGACCGACCGGGTGAAAGGCCTGAATCTGGGGGCGGACGACTACCTGACCAAACCGTTCGAACTGGACGAGCTGGAGGCGCGCATTCGGGCGTTGCTGCGCCGCAGCGTCGGCGCCGCGCAGCCGGCGTTGCAATACGGCGCGTTGACCTATCATGACGAAGGTTATTTCCTGCTGGAGAGCAAACCGCTGGCGCTGACGCCGCGCGAGCTGGCGGTGCTGACCGCGCTGATGCACCGGCGCGGCCGCCCGGTGGCCAAGCAGCAGCTGTTTGAGCAGGTGTTTACGCTGTCTGACGAGGCCAATCCGGAGAGCATCGAGCTTTACGTACACCGTTTGCGAAAAAAGCTGCAGGGCAGCGACGTGGCGATCGTCACGCTGCGCGGTCTGGGCTACAGCCTGGAACTGTGCAATGCGGTGGTTTAACGCGCCGCGTTCGCTGTTTTATCAACTGCTGCTGTTTTTTGGCCTGCCGCTGCTGGCGCTGGGCGGCATCTCTATCTACACCCACTACTTCAGCGCCATGAGCGCCGCCACCCTGGCCTACGACCGCACGCTGCTGGCGTCGGCGCGCACCGTGGCGGAGCGGCTGGTGGTGCGCGAAGGCAAGCTGGCGGTCGATGTGCCTTATGTGGTGCTCGACAGCTTCGAGCGCAACATGAACGATCAGCTCTATTACGAGGTGATCTCGCCGCAGGGGAAAAGCATCTCGGGCTATGACGATTTGCCGTCGTTGCCGCCCCACATTCCACGCTCCACCCTCTATCCGGCATTGGTGCATTTCTACGATGCGGAATACCTCGGCCGGCCGATCCGCGTGGCGGCGCTGTTTCAACCGGTCAACGAGTCGGGCGTGAGCGGCATGGCGACCATTCTGGTGGCGGAAACCCTGGAATCGCGTCGTTACCTGGCGCGGCAGATGATGATCGCGGCGCTGTTGAGCCAGGGCACGGTGGTGGTGTTGACCCTGATCCTGGCGTTCGCGCTGCTCAAGCGGGTGTTGAAGCCGATGCGTAAACTCTCCGGCATCATGCTGCGGCGCGATCCGGGCGAACTGACGCCTTTGCCGCGGGTTCTTCCCTGGTCGGAGATGCAGCCGCTGCTGGTGGCATTTAATCGTTACATCGAACGGCTGCGGCTGATGGTGGCGCGTCAGGAACGCTTCAGCGCCGACGCCTCTCACCAGCTGCGCACCCCGCTGGCGGTGCTGAAGACCCAGGTCGGGGTGGCGCTGGCCAGCGATCGGCCGCAGCAGTGGCGCGAAAGTCTGCAGGCGATGAGCGCGACGCTGGATAACACCGTGGCGCTCACCGACCGTCTGCTGCACCTCTCGCGCCTGAAAGCCAGCGAGCACAGCGCCGATCGCAAGCTGCAGCCGGTCAATTTGGCGCAGGTGCTGCGCGACGCCTGTTTCTCTCGCTTGCCGCAGGCGCGCAGCAAACAGATCGATCTCGGTTTCGAGGGTGAAGCGGCGTGTCAGGTCGCGGGGGAGCCGCTGCTGTTGGCCGAGCTGTGCGCCAATCTGCTGGACAACGCGCTGAAATACACGCCGCGCCAGGGCGTGGTGACCGCCCGCCTTACGCGGGACAAGACTACGGGGGAAGGGGTGCTGGAGATTGAAGACAGCGGCCCGGGCATCGCCTTGCAGGACAAGGCGTTGGCGCTGCAGCCGTTTCATCGTTTGGACAACGTGGGCGATCAGCCGGGCGCCGGTTTGGGATTGGCGTTGGTGAAGGATATCACCGCGTATCACGGCACCCGCCCGGAGCTGTTGAGCTCCGCCGCGCTGGGCGGCCTGTTGGTGCGGGTGCGTTTCAGGTTGCTGGCTTAGGCCTGTTCTTTGCAGGAATCTGCGTCTGCCGCCGGGGCTTTGGCTTTACGCGTCAGCGGCGTGCGCAGCCGCTGCGACAGGATCACGCCCAGCAGGGTGATGCCGCCGCCGATCAGGTGGTAACCGTGCAATTGTTCATGCAGGAACAGCACCGCGATAGCGGCGGTAAACACCGGCGCCAGGTTCATGAAGATCGAGGTGGTGTTGGCGCCCAGGCGCAGGACGCCCTGGATCCACAGGTACGGCGCGATGATCGAGGCCGGAATGCCGGCGAACAGCACCAGCGGCAGGTTATGGCCGTTCAAGCCGACATCCTTCGCCATCAGGAAATTCGGCAGCAGCAACAGCACGCCGAACAGGATCTGCACGTAGAGCGATTGCCAGTTCGGCAGCGCGATGGCCCAGCGTTTGGTCAACACGCCATACAGCGCGTAAGAGGCGGTGGCGAGCAGCATCATCAATTCCCCTTTGCCGATACCGTGCTGCAACAGCGCGCCGGGCTGACCGCCGCTGACCAGCCAGATCAAACCGCAGAAGGAGAGAATGCTGCCGAGCAGCACGCCGACGGTCGGCGCAATGCGCAGCAGTACGATGCTGATCAGGATGGTCAGCAGTGGGATCAGCGACACGATGATGCCCATAAACAGCGCGCTGACGCTGTGCGCCGCGTAATAGGCCAGGCTTTGATACAGCACCATGCCGAGCAAGCCGAGGATCATCAGCTTCCACCAGTTGGCGCGCACCTGCGCCCAGTTGCGAAGCACGCCCGGCAGCACAAACGGCGTCAGGGCGATCAGCGCCAGCAGCCAGCGGTAGAGCGAGATGGCCGCCGGATCGATGGCGGTGGCGGAGAGTTTGCTGACGACGGCGTTAATCGACCAAATCAGCACGGCCAGCAGGGGGAAAAGCATATTCATGACAATTATTCTCAATAGCGTCCAACATGCTGGCTAGTCTACGCGTGTCCGGTTTATCATATATAACGATATTCAGACAAAAATCGGCGTAAATAAGACAAATCACGAGACGAAACCATGCCAGAAATCCGCCATTTCCCCGAGTCGCTGATCCCGGCGCCAAACCCGGTGCAGTTTCGTTGCGAGGAGTTCAACGTCCGCACCGAATTCCAGCCGCACAGCCATACCTGGGGCCAATTGATGTGGGTCAAAGCCGGGGTGATGGTGCTGCGCATCGGCGGGCAGCGCTTTCTGGCGCCGCCGGAGTACGTGCTGTGGACGCCGGCGGGCATCGAACACTCCTGTTACAACCAGCGGCTGGCGCAGTGCCGCATGGTGGACATCGCGCCGGCGCTGTGCGCCGGCATGCCGGCCGATCCTTGCCTGGTCAATGTGACGCCGATCTTTCGCGCCATCGCCGAGGATTTCTATGCGCGCAAACAGTACATTCCGCAGGCGGAGGCGGATTTGCGCCTCTGCCAGGTGCTGATCGACCAACTGCATCTGTCGCCGCGCCAGCAAACCTATCTGCCGTCGTCGGACGACAAATTTTTGGCGCCGGTGCTGGAAGCGCTGGAACATTGCCCGGCGGACAACACTTCGCTGGCGACGTGGGCGAAGCGGGTATACACCACCGAGCGCACGCTGTCTCGCCGCTGCCAGCAGGATTTGGGCATGCCGTTCAGCGAATGGCGCCAGCGCCTGCGGTTCCTGCACGCCGTGTCGCTGCTCGAACAGGGCAAAACCGTGCAGGACGTGGCGCTGGAGGTCGGTTACAGCTCCGCGTCGGCCTTTATCGTCATGTTCCAGCAGATCGCCGGCACCACCCCTGAGCGCTTTCGCCGTGCCTGATTCAGTGGCACACTATTTCGCAGACAAATAGCCGTAAACCGTCGGAGAACGCAGTGAAAATTCTGGTTGATGAAAATATGCCGTATGCGGCCGAGCTGTTCAGCCGCCTGGGCGACGTGCGGGCGGTGCCGGGGCGTCCGATCCCGCTTGAGGCGCTGGCGGATGCCGACGCGCTGATGGTACGTTCGGTCACCAAGGTCAATGAAGCCTTGTTGGCCGGCAGCCGCATCGGCTTTGTCGGCACCGCTACCGCCGGCACCGATCACGTCGATGATGCCTGGCTGCAACGGCAGGGCATCGGGTTTTCCGCCGCGCCGGGCTGCAACGCCATCGCGGTGGTCGAGTATGTGTTCTCCGCATTGATGCTGCTGGCCGAGCGCGATGGCTTCCAATTGCGGGATAAAACCGTCGGCATCGTCGGCGTGGGCAACGTCGGTTCGCGTCTGGACGCGCGCCTCAAAGCGCTGGGCGTGCGCACGCTACTGTGCGATCCACCGCGCGCCGATCGCGGCGACGCCGGGGAATTCTGGCCACTGGAGAAATTGGTGGCCGAGGCCGACGTGCTGACCTTCCATACGCCGCTGAATAAATCCGGCCCGTATCATTCATTGCATCTGGCGGACGCCGATCTGCTGGCGGCGTTGCCGGACAACCGCATTCTGATCAACGCCTGCCGTGGGCCGGTGGTGGATAACGCTGCGTTGCTGCAGGCGCTGGAAAAAGGCAAAAAGCTGAGCACGGTGCTGGACGTGTGGGAACCGGAGCCGGATCTCGCCTTGCCGCTGTTGGCGCGGGTGGATATCGGCACCGCGCACATCGCCGGGTATACGCTGGAAGGCAAGGCGCGCGGCACCACCCAGGTGTTCGAAGCGTTCAGTCGCCATCTGGGGCAGCCGCAACAGGTGGCGTTGGCCTCGCTGCTGCCGGTGCCGGAGTTCAGCCAGATCCGTCTCAACGGCCCGCTGGATGAAGCGCGGTTAAAACGATTGATGCACTTGGTGTATGATGTGCGCCGCGATGATGCGCCGCTGCGCAAAGTCGCCGGGCAACCGGGCGAGTTCGATCGCCTGCGCAAGCACTACCAGGAACGCCGCGAGTGGTCTTCGCTGGCCGTGCAATGCGATGACAGCGCCAGCGCCGAGCTGCTCGGCAAGTTGGGCTTCAGCATCGCGTAGCGCGTAAGGTTGTCTTAAGCCAACGCCGCTACAGTGAGCGGCAAAGATTATCGGGCGGTGGCTGCACTGCCCGTCTGCTTTTATGAATGAAATACTCTGGAGAAAACCCAATGTCTGACGGCTGGAATATCGCGCTGCTCGGCGCCACTGGCGCGGTAGGTGAAGCGTTGCTGGAATTGTTGCAGGAACGCCAGTTCCCGGTGGGTGAGCTCTATCCTCTGGCAAGCGAACGCAGCGCGGGCGCCAATGTGCGCTTCAACGGCAAGTCTCTTCTGGTGCAAAACGCCGAAGAGTTCGATTGGTCGCAGGCGCAGCTGGCCTTCTTCGTCGCCGGCAGCGACGCTTCCGCGCGCTATGCCGAAGAGGCCGGCAACATGGGCTGTCTGGTGATCGACACCAGCGGCCTGTTCGCCATGGAACCGGATGTGCCGCTGGTGGTGCCGGGCGTGAACCCGCAGGTGCTGGCGGATTACCGCAACCGCAACATCGTCGCGGTGGCCGACAGCATGGTCAGCCAACTGCTGACGGCGATCAAACCGCTGACCGAACAGGCGGGGCTGTCGCGCCTGCACGTCACGACGCTGATGTCGGTATCCTCGCGTGGCAAGGCGGCGGTGGACGATCTGGCCGGCCAGAGCGCGCGGCTGTTGAACGGCATCCCGGCCGAAGAAGGCGTTTTCACAAAACAGCTGGCGTTTAATATGCTGCCGCTTGTCGCCGACGAGCAGGGCAGCGTGCGCGAAGAACGCCTGATCGTCGATCAGGTGCGCAAGGTGCTGCAGGACGAAGGGTTGCCGATTTCGGTGAGCTGCATCCAGTCGCCGGTGTTTTATGGCCACGCCCAGGTCGTGCATCTGGAAGCGCTGCGTCCGCTGTCCGCCGAAGAGGCGCGCAGCGAGCTTGAAGAGGTCGAAGACGTTCAACTGAGTGAAGAGGATGATTACCCGACTCAGGTCACCGAAGCTTCCGGCAGCGATGCGCTCAGCATCGGGTGTCTGCGCAACGATTACGGCATCCCCGAGCTGTTGCAGTTCTGGACGGTGGCGGACAACGTCCGCTTCGGCGGCGCGTTGATGGCGATCGAAACCGCCGAGCGTCTGGTGCAGGAGCAGATGTACTGATGTCTGAGGTGGTCTCGCCCGTTAAGCCGACGCTGAAGGTAGCGCTGGGCATCGAATATGACGGCAGCCGTTACTACGGCTGGCAGCGGCAGCAAGAAGTGGCCAGCGTGCAGGAACGGCTAGAGCAGGCGTTGAGCAAGGTGGCGGATGCGCCGATCAACGTGCTGTGCGCCGGGCGCACTGACGCCGGGGTGCACGCCACCGGGCAGGTGGTGCACTTCGAAACCACCGCGCGCCGCAAGGACGCCGCCTGGACGATGGGCGTCAACACCCATTTGCCGCCGGACATCGCGGTGCGCTGGGTGAGCCCCGTCGCCGATGATTTTCACGCGCGTTTCAGCGCCACCGCGCGCCGTTACCGCTATATTATTTTCAACCATCGCTACCGGCCGGCGGTGTTGCAACAGGGGGTGACGCATTTTTATCACCCGCTGGACGCGGACCGCATGCATCGGGCGGCGCAGGCATTGCTGGGCGAGAACGACTTTACCTCGTTTCGCGCGGTGCAATGCCAGTCGCGCACCCCGTGGCGCTGCGTAAAACACGTTAAGGTTACGCGCTACGGCGAATATATTGTGGTAGATATCAAGGCGAATGCCTTCGTGCATCACATGGTTCGCAACATCGTCGGCAGCCTGATGGAGATCGGCTGCGGCAATCAGGATGAGAACTGGATGGCCGAGTTGCTGGCGCTGAAGGATCGCAATCTGGCGGCGGCGACGGCGCGAGCCGAGGGGCTGTATCTGGTTTCCGTGGACTATCCCGACCACTTTGGCATCCCGCGGCCGCCGATGGGGCCGCTGTTTTTACCCGACGATTAAACGCCGGCACGCCTGAAAGCGTCGCTCCCTTGTGCTTCTGCCGGGTGATTGAAACGCCCGGCATCAATGAGAGAATTTATGGACATCATCAAGTTTATTATTGATTTCATTCTGCATATTGATGTGCACCTGGCCGAACTGGTCGCACAATACGGCATGTGGGTCTACGCTATTCTGTTCCTGATCCTGTTTTGCGAGACCGGTTTGGTGGTGACGCCGTTCCTGCCGGGGGATTCTTTGCTGTTCGTCGCCGGCGCGCTGGCGGCTTTGCCGACCAACGATCTGAACGTGCACACCATGGTGGCGTTGATGGCCGTGGCGGCGATCATCGGCGATGCGGTGAACTACACTATCGGGCGGTTGTTCGGCGAGAAGCTGTTCAGCAACCCGAATTCGAAAATCTTCCGCCGCAGCTACCTGGATAAAACGCATCAGTTTTATGAGAAGCACGGCGGGAAAACGATTATTCTGGCGCGATTCGTGCCGATCGTGCGTACTTTTGCGCCGTTCGTCGCCGGCATGGGGCATATGTCCTATCGCCACTTCGCCGCCTACAACGTGATTGGCGCACTGGTTTGGGTGCTGCTCTTCACTTATGCTGGCTACCTGTTCGGCGATCTGCCGGTGGTACAGGAGAACCTGAAACTGCTGATCGTCGGGATCATCATCGTTTCGATTCTGCCGGGCGTGATTGAAATTTGGCGCCACAGGCGCGCCGCCGCCCGCCAGCAAAAACAATAAAAACATCGCTCAACCTGTCGGTTCGACCAGTTTTTTGTCCACAGCGTCGGGCCGATATGGTTTAATGAGCGACATTATGGTCTGTTCCTGCGAACAACCCTGAAGCCGATGCCTCGGTCGCGCGCTTGCCGCGCGGCGAACGGGCATTTTTTCATTGGGGGTGTTTTCAGGGGGATTGTTAAAGCATGAACAGCGGACTGGCGTGTGCCAGGTTCAAACAGAAAGGTCATCGATGAGCTGGATTGAACGAATTCTTAACAAGAGCAATATCACACAAACCCGTAAGGCGAGCATTCCTGAAGGGGTCTGGACCAAATGCGACAGCTGCGGCCAGGTTCTCTACCGCGCCGAGCTGGAGCGTAATCTGGAAGTGTGTCCGAAGTGCGACCACCATATGCGTATGAGCGCGCGCGCGCGTCTGCATACCCTGCTGGATGAAGGCAGCGAAGTGGAGCTGGGCAGCGATCTGGAGCCGAAGGACGTTCTGAAATTCAAGGATTCCAAGCGCTATAAAGATCGTCTGGTCGCCGCACAGAAAGCGACCGGCGAGAAAGATGCGCTGGTGGTGATGAAGGGCACGCTGTACGGCATGCCGATCGTCGCGGCGTCCTTTGAATTCGCCTTCATCGGCGGTTCGATGTCTTCCGTGGTTGGCGCGCGTTTCGTGCGTGCGGTTGAGCAGGCGCTGGAGGACAACTGTCCGCTGGTGTGCTTCTCCGCCAGCGGCGGCGCGCGCATGCAGGAGGCGCTGATGTCGCTGATGCAGATGGCGAAAACCAGCGCGGCGTTGGCCAAAATGCAGGAGCGCGGCTTGCCGTACATCTCCGTGCTGACCGACCCGACCATGGGCGGCGTCTCCGCCAGCCTGGCGATGCTGGGCGACATCAACATCGCCGAGCCGAAAGCGCTGATCGGCTTTGCCGGCCCGCGCGTGATCGAGCAGACCGTGCGCGAGAAACTGCCGCCGGGCTTCCAGCGTAGCGAGTTCCTGATCGAAAAAGGCGCGATCGATATGATCGTTCGCCGCCCGGAAATGCGCCAAACGCTGGCGAGCATTCTGTCCAAGCTGACCAACCAGCCGCAGCCGCATTTCGATGAGGCCGCGCCGGTCATTGAGCCGGAGCAGCAGGCCGACGCCTGAGGCAAAGACGGATCCCGCCCGGGTTCAGCCGCCACTTTGTGGCTAAGTGACGGCTGATGCCCGTTCCCTGCCGGCCGCAGCCTATGACGTTGCGGTTTGCAGGTGGGCGGCAGTGACGAAGCGCATCGCCTTTACCGCGGTGAGGGTGGTGCCCTGATGGATTAATGAACCCAAGTTCAGTGATGGGACTCATGCAAAACCACCAAATTCCCCAAGCCACGTCGCCATTGAGCTCGTGGCTTTACTATCTGGAACGTCTGCACAGCCAGGCGATCGAACTCGGCCTCGAGCGCGTACAGCGCGTCGCGGCGCATCTGGACTTACTGACCCCCGCTCCCACGGTGTTCACCGTTGCCGGCACTAACGGCAAAGGCACGACCTGTCGCACCCTTGAAGCCATTCTGCTGGCCGCCGGCCTGCGCGTCGGCGTTTACAGCTCACCGCATCTGGTGCGCTACACCGAGCGCGTGCGCATTCAGGGGGAAGAGCTGAGCGAAGCGGAGCACAGCCGCTCGTTTGCCGCCATTGAAGCCGGCCGCGGCGAAACGTCGCTGACCTATTTCGAATTCGGCACCCTGTCGGCGCTGCAGCTGTTCAAACAGGCGCGGCTGGACGTGGTGATCCTGGAAGTCGGCTTGGGCGGGCGTCTCGACGCCACCAACATCGTCGATCCGAGCGTGGCGGTGATCACCAGCATCGCGCTCGATCACACCGACTGGCTGGGCAACGATCGCGAAAGCATCGGCCGTGAAAAGGCCGGCATTTTCCGCAGCGGCAAGCCGGCGGTAGTGGGCGAACCCGACATGCCGGACAGCATTCGTCAGGTCGCCGAAACGCTGGGCGCGCCGCTGTATCGCCGCGGTGAAGCCTGGAGCTTCAGCGAGCAGGGCGATCGCTGGCAGTGGCAGGGCGGCGACACGCTGCTGACCGATCTGCCGACGCCGAACGTGCCGCTGGCCAACGCCGCTACCGCGCTGGCGGCGCTGAATTGTTCCCCGCTGGAAATCGACGAGCGCGCGATCTTCACCGGGCTGCAGCAGGCGACGCTGCCGGGGCGTTTCCAGATCGTGCGGCGGGAGCCGATGCTGATCCTCGATGTGGCGCACAACCCGCACGCCGCCGGCTATCTCGCCGGGCGTCTGGCCAAGCTGCCGCGCGACGGCGGCAAGGTGCGCGCGGTGGTGGGCATGCTGTCGGACAAGGACATCGCCGGTACGCTGGCCTGCCTGAGCGAGCAGGTGGATGAATGGTACTGCGCACCGCTCGACGGCCCGCGCGGCGTCAGCGTTGAACTGCTGGCGCAACATCTGGCGGAACCGCGACGCTTTAATGATGTCGAAACTGCCTGGCGGCAGGCTATGCAGGATGCTGATAAACAGGATATTGTGATCGTCTGTGGATCGTTCCACACCGTTGCGCAGGTGATGGCGGCGTCAGACGAGATGCGGGGAGTGTGAGTGGCGAGTAAATTTCAGAACCGACTGGTCGGAACCGTGATTCTGGTGGCGCTGGGGGTGATCATCCTGCCAGGGTTGCTGGACGGCAAAAAGAAGCATTACGAGGATGAATTCGCGGCCATTCCTTTGGTGCCGAAGGCGGGCGACGTCGAAGAGAACGACGTGTTGCCGCCGGTGACGCAGCCGTTGCCGGCGCAGCCGCCGGAAGGGGCGGGCGCGCTGGTCGAGCAGCAGGCGGCCAACGAAGCGGCGGCGCAACAGGCGGTGCGACAGAATGCTCAGCAACCGACGCAGGTGGCGCCGCCGCCGGTCGAGACGCGTCCTCAGCCGGTACAGCAGCAGCCTAAGCCGAAACCGGTGGAAACCAAACCGGTAGAGGTGAAACCGAAACCGGCGCCGCAGCCGAAGCCGGTGGAAGTGAAACCGACGCCTAAGCCGGAGCCGAAACCTGAACCGACGCCGAAGCCTGAGCCGGCACCGCAGCCGAAACCGGCGGAAGAAAAAGCGCCGGCCGGGCAAGCCTATGTCGTGCAGCTCGGGGCGTTGAAAAATGCCGCCAAGGCGAACGAGATTGTCGCTTCGCTGCGTCTTTCGGGCTATCGCGCCTTCACCGTGCCGTCAACGCCGGTGCAAGGGCAGATCACCCGCATCTACGTCGGCCCGGATGCTTCCAAGCAGAAGCTGCAGGCGGCATTGCCGTCGCTGAACTCGATCAGCGGGCTGAGCGGGCAGGTGAAGCCGTACGGTCGTTAAACCCCGCAGGGGCGCAGCAGGATGCGCCCCTGAATTAAGGAGTGGTGGAGAGATCTCGAGAGAAACCGCGCCTTTTACAGGCGAAATCACCTATGTAGGCGCGGCGATTGGGAATTTTTTAATCGCCGCTTTTTATTTGTAACGTGGTAGGAAATCCCCTACGCAAACGTTTTCTTTTTCTGTTAGAATTCGCCGCGAATTGGATGCAGGGGCGATTCATCATTGGAATAGTTCATGGTCTGGATTGATTACGTCATTATAGCGGTGATTGGATTTTCGGCTCTGGTGAGCCTGATCCGAGGGTTTGTTCGCGAAGCATTGTCACTTGTGACATGGGGATGTGCGTTTTTTGTTGCCAGCCATTTCTACTCTTACCTTGCGGTCTATTTCACTCGTTTTGAAGATGAACTGGTGCGAAACGGCATCGCGATCGCGATTTTGTTCATCGCGACCCTGATCGTAGGGGCTATTGTTAACTATGTGATTAGCTCACTGGTAGAGAAAACCGGGCTGTCGGGCACCGACAGGGTGCTGGGCATCTGCTTCGGCGCATTGCGCGGCGTGTTGATCGTTGCGGCGATCCTGTTCTTCCTGGATACCTTTACCGGCTTTTCACAAAGTGCCGACTGGAAACAGTCGCAGCTGATTCCCCAGTTCAGTTACGTCATCAGGTGGTTCTTTGACTACCTGCAGAGCACGTCGAGTTTCTTGCCGACCCAATTGCCGGGGCGGTAGCGCTGATGAGGAAAAGACAACATGTGCGGTATTGTCGGTATCGCCGGTTTTATGCCGGTAAACCAGTCGATTTATGATGCGCTGACGGTGCTTCAGCACCGTGGCCAGGATGCCGCAGGCATCGTCACCATTGACGCCCACAACGGGTTCCGTTTGCGCAAAGCCAACGGCCTGGTGAAGGATGTATTTGAGGCGCGCCATATGCAACGCTTGCAGGGCAACATGGGCATTGGCCATGTGCGTTACCCGACGGCCGGCAGCTCGAGCGCCTCTGAGGCCCAGCCTTTCTACGTCAACTCGCCGTTCGGCATTACGCTGGCCCACAATGGCAACCTGACCAACGCCCATGAGCTGCGCCAAAAGCTGTTCGAAAGCGGCCGCCGCCATGTCAACACCACCTCCGACTCGGAAATCTTGCTGAACGTGCTGGCCAGCGAGCTGGATCGCTTCCCGCATTATCCGCTGGAGGCCGACAACATCTTTACCGCGGTCGCCGCCATGCATCAGCAACTGCGCGGCGCTTACGCCTGCGTGGCGATGATTATCGGCCACGGCCTGCTGGCGTTCCGCGACCCGTACGGCATTCGTCCGCTGGTGATCGGCAAACGCACGCTGGAAGATGGCCGCAGCGAGTATATGGTGGCTTCCGAGAGCGTGGCGCTGGATACCCTGGGCTTTGAATTCCTGCGCGACGTGGCGCCGGGCGAAGCGGTGTACATCACCACCAAGGGCCAGTTGTTCACCCGCCAGTGCGCAGAGAATCCGAAAACCAATCCGTGTCTGTTCGAATACGTCTATTTCGCGCGCCCGGACTCCTTTATGGACAAGATCTCGGTCTACAGCGCCCGTGTGCGCATGGGCCAGAAGCTGGGCGAGAAGATTGCCCGCGAATGGGAAGATCTGGACATCGACGTGGTGATCCCGATTCCGGAAACCTCCTGCGACATCGCGCTGGAGATCGCGCGCATTCTCGACAAACCCTACCGCCAGGGCTTTGTGAAGAACCGCTACGTCGGCCGCACCTTCATCATGCCGGGCCAGCAGGCGCGTCGTCAGTCGGTGCGCCGCAAGCTGAACGCCAACCGCGCCGAGTTCCGCGACAAGAACGTGCTGCTGGTGGATGATTCCATCGTGCGCGGCACGACCTCAGAGCAGATCGTCGAGATGGCGCGCGAAGCGGGCGCCAAGCGCGTGTACCTGGCTTCCGCGGCGCCGGAAGTGCGTTTCCCTAACGTCTACGGCATCGACATGCCGAGCGCCAACGAACTGATCGCCCACGGGCGCGAAGTGGATGAAATCCGCCAAATCATCGGCGCCGATGGGCTGATCTTCCAGGACCTCGACGATCTGATCGAAGCGGTGCGTGAAGAAAACCCGGACATCACCCAGTTCGAATGCTCGGTATTCAACGGCATCTACGTGACCAAAGACGTCGATCAAAGCTATCTGGAATACCTGGAGTCGCTGCGCAACGACGACGCCAAGGCGCTGCGGGGACAAACCGAAGCGGAAAATCTGGAACTGCATAACGAAGGCTAACCGCCTGCGTTGATCCATCAGGGGGCATCGTCGCGTCTGCGGCGGTGCGCCTTGCTCCTGTGAACTTGCTTATCCCTCGCCATTGCGGCAAAGTCTGCCTGATCTTATTTTTTACTTTTTACGGCAGAGGCCATTCTTCATGAAACGACTCATCATCGGCATTTCCGGCGCCAGCGGCGCGATCTACGGCGTGCGCCTGTTGCAGGTCTTGCGCGACGTCGCAGAGGTGGAAACCCATCTGGTGATGAGCAACGCTGCAAGGCAGACGCTGGCGCTGGAAACGCCGTACAGTCTGCGTGAAGTGCAGGCGCTGGCCGATGTGGTTCACGATGCGCGCGATATCGCCGCCGCCATCTCTTCCGGTTCCTTCAAAACACTGGGCATGGCGATTTTGCCTTGTTCAGTCAAAACGCTGTCCGGCATCGTCAACAGCTACAGCGACGGACTGCTGACCCGCGCCGCCGACGTGGTGCTGAAAGAACGCCGCCGCCTGGTATTGTGCGTGCGTGAAACGCCGTTGCACCTTGGGCACCTGCGGCTGATGACGCAGGCGGTGGAAATGGGCGCGGTGATCATGCCCCCGGTGCCGGCGTTTTATCACCAGCCGAAAAGCGTGGAAGACATCATCGATCAGACCGTCAATCGGGTGATCGATCAGTTTGATATCGAATTGCCGGCCGATCTGTTCACCCGTTGGCAGGGTGCTGATTAACATTTTCATCCCCAAATTGGTACATTTGTGCAACACCGCACTGAATTAGGGCGGCGCATGCACCATAATGATCCCACTTCATCACGTTCACTGTTTCATGGCGCCGTCCTGTCGCGGCTGCCAGTGGCGCGGCCCCGAGCGGCCGATTTAATTTTGCGGTTATCGTCCCAGGAAACAGTATTGTGAAGGCCGGAGCCGTTCCCTCCGCCCGTAGCACCTAATGTGGCACGATTACTGCAAATTGATTTGGTGGGGAAAAGTAATGCCCGTAGTGGCATCAAAAAAATCAATTTGAGGGTAATTTATGAAAAAGCTGGTTAAGGTTCTTCCTTTAGTCTTGGCTTTGGCGGCCGCAAACAGCGCATTCGCCGCTATCCCATCGACATTGAAGATTGGCACCGATCCGACTTATGCGCCGTTTGAATCCAAAAACGCCAAAGGCGAGCTGGTCGGCTTCGATATCGATTTGGCCAAAGAGCTGTGCAAACGCATAAATACCCAATGCACCTTCGTGGAGAGCGACTTTGACGCGCTGATCCCATCCCTCAAGGCGAAAAAGATCGACGCTATCATCTCTTCGCTGTCCATCACCGAAAAACGCCAGCAGGAAATCGCCTTTACCGACAAGCTGTATGCCGCCAACGCCCGCCTGATCGCGCCGAAGGGGTCTAAGCTGTTGCCTACCGTGGATGCGTTGAAAGGCAAGAGCGTGGGCGTGCTGCAGGGCACGACCCAGGAAGCCTACGCCAACGCCATGTGGCAGCCGAAGGGCGTCACCGTAGTGCCTTATCAGAACCAGGATCTGGTCTACGCCGATCTGGCCTCCGGGCGTATCGACGCCGCCTTCCAGGATGAAGTGGCGGGCAGCGATGGCTTCCTGAAACAGCCGCCGGGCAAAGACTATGCGTTCGCCGGCGAATCGGTGAAGGATGACAAATTCTTTGGCGTCGGCACCGGCATGGGGCTGCGCAAAACCGATACCGAGCTGAAAGCGGCGCTGGACAAAGCCTTCGCCGAGATGCGCAAAGACGGCACCTACGATAAATACGCGAAAAAGTACTTCGACTTCGACGTCTACGGCGGCTAATTCGCTAACCGTTCCATGCTGTGACTGCGGGGCCGGTGCGCCGGCTCCGATGGTTCGGATCCTAGACGACAGGGTGAAGTAGATGCTGCAAGGCTATTCCCAACTGATTTTCGAGGGGGCTCTGGTGACGCTGGAGTTGGCCCTCAGTTCCGTATTGTTGGCGGTGGTGATCGGGTTGATCGGCGCCGGCGGCAAACTCTCCCACAACCCCCTTATTTCCGGCCTGTTCGGCGCTTACACCACGCTGATCCGCGGCGTGCCCGATCTGGTGCTGATGCTGCTGATTTTTTATGGCCTGCAAATCGCCTTGAACAACATCACCACGCTGCTCGGTTTCTCGCAGATCGATATCGACCCGCTCGGCGCCGGCATCATTACCCTCGGCTTTATTTACGGCGCGTACTTTACCGAAACCTTCCGCGGCGCCTACTTGGCGGTGCCGAAAGGGCAGATTGAGGCGGCGACGGCCTACGGCTTCAGCGGCGCGCAGATCTTTCGGCGCATTTTGTTCCCGGCGATGATGCGCTTCGCCTTGCCGGGCATCGGCAACAACTGGCAGGTGATCCTGAAGGCGACGGCGCTGGTGTCTATCCTTGGCCTGAACGACGTGGTGAAAGCCACGCAGTTGGCGGGGAAAGGCACCTATCAGCCGTTCTTCTTCGCCATCGTAGCCGGCGTGGTTTACCTGATTTTCACTACCGTTTCCAACGGCGTGCTGTTGTGGCTTGAACGGCGTTACTCACTGGGCGTCAAGAGGGCCGAGCTATGATCGAGATTTTGCAACAGTATTGGCAGTCGCTGCTGTGGAGCGATGGCTACCGTTTCACCGGCGTGGCGGTCACGCTGTGGCTGCTGATCGCCTCCGTGGTGATGGGCGGGCTGCTGGCGATCCCGATGGCGGTGGCGCGCGTCTCTTCCCTGCGCTGGGTGCGTTTCCCGGTGTGGCTCTACACCTACGTGTTTCGCGGCACGCCGCTGTACGTGCAGTTGCTGGTGTTCTACTCCGGCATGTACAGCCTGGAAATCGTGCGCGGCAGCGAGTTTCTCAACGCGTTTTTCCGCAGCGGGCTCAACTGCACCATCCTGGCGCTGACGCTCAACACCTGCGCGTATACTACCGAGATCTTCGCCGGGGCGATCCGCTCGGTGCCGCACGGTGAAATCGAGGCCGCCAACGCCTACGGTTTCTCGCGCTTCAAGATGTATCGCTGCATCATTTTGCCTTCGGCGCTGCGCACCGCGCTGCCGGCCTACAGCAACGAAGTGATCCTGATGCTGCACTCCACCGCGCTGGCGTTTACCGCCACCGTGCCGGACCTGCTGAAGATTGCGCGCGACATCAATGCCGCGACCTATCAGCCGTTTTACGCTTTCGGCATTGCGGCGGTGTTGTACCTGATCATCTCCTACGTGTTAATCAGCCTGTTCCGCAAAGCTGAAAAACGCTGGATGGCACACGTTAGTCACTGATAAATGACGGGAAGAAAAACCATGTCTGAGAATAAATTAGCCGTCACGGAACTGCACAAACGCTATGGCGATCACGAGGTGCTGAAGGGCGTCTCGCTGGCGGCCAACGCCGGGGATGTGATCAGCATCATCGGCTCCTCCGGCTCCGGCAAAAGCACCTTTCTGCGCTGCATCAACTTCCTCGAGAAGCCGAGCGAAGGCTCGATCAGCCTGAACAACGAAGATATTCGCATGGTGCGCGACAAGGACGGCCAGCTGAAGGTATTCGACAAGAAGCAGCTGCAGCTGCTGCGCACCCGCCTGACCATGGTGTTCCAGCATTTTAACCTGTGGAGCCATATGACGGTGCTGGAGAACGTGATGGAGGCGCCGGTGCAGGTGCTGGGGCTGAGCAAGGCCGACGCGCACGAGCGCGCGGTGCGCTACCTGGATAAAGTGGGCATCGACGAGCGGGCGCGCGGCAAGTACCCGGTGCACCTGTCGGGCGGCCAGCAGCAGCGCGTCTCCATTGCCCGCGCATTGGCGATGGAGCCGGAGGTGCTGCTGTTTGACGAACCGACGTCGGCGCTGGATCCCGAGTTGGTGGGCGAGGTGCTGCGCATCATGCAGAAGCTGGCGGAGGAGGGAAAAACCATGGTAGTGGTGACGCACGAAATGGAATTTGCGCGCCACGTTTCGAACCACGTGATCTTCCTGCACAAAGGGTTGATCGAAGAGCAGGGCCCGCCGGCCGAGCTGTTCGGCAATCCCAAAAGCCCGCGCCTGCAGCAGTTCCTGTCCGGCGCGTTGAAGTAACCTCAGATCAGCGGGCTTCGGCCCGCTGATTGACAACGTCATCCAATGCCTGTTCCAGCTCCAGATAACGGAAGTGGAAACCGGCCTCTTCCAGGCGCTTCGGCACCGCCCGCTGGCCGCCGAGCACCAGCACCGCCGCTTCCCCCATCAACAGCCGCATGACGAACGCCGGCACCCGCAGAAACGCCGGGCGATCGAGCACGTTGGCCAATTGGGCGGCGAATTGCTCGTTGTGCACCGGGTAGGGAGCGACCATGTTGAACGGGCCGCTCAGGGTGGCGTGATCCAGCAGATAAATAATGCCGTTGACCATGTCTTCGAGGTGGATCCACGGCAGGTATTGGCGACCGTCGCCGATCGGGCCGCCGAGCCCGAAGCGGAACGGCGGTAGCATTTTGGCCAGCGCGCCGCCCTGTGGCGCCAGCACCACGCCGGTGCGCAGCAGGCAGACGCGGGTGGCGTCGCTTTGCGCCTGCAGCGCCAGCGCTTCCCAGCGTTGACACAGCTGGTGGGTGAATTCGTCGTGCGGCGGCTCCTCTTCGGTCACCACCGCCTGCCCCTGATCGCCGTAGTAGCCGACGGCGGAACCGGAAATCAGCACGCCGGGGGGCGTGCTGCCGGCCTTGATCAGCTTCGCCAAGCGTTCGGTCAGATCCCAGCGGCTGCGGCACAGCCGCTCTTTCTGCTGCGCGCTCCAGCGCTTGTCGGCGATAGGTTCGCCGGCCAGGTTGATCACCGCGTCAAATTCATCCAGCGATTGCCGGTCGTCCAGCGTTCGCCAATAGCTCGGCCGGTCGCCCAGCCGGGCTCGGGCTCGCCGTTCGTCTCGGGTCAGCACCGTAATGTGGTGAGAAAGCGCCAGCAGTCTTGCCGTCAGGCTGCTGCCTATCAATCCCGTTGCGCCGGTGATCAGGATCCGCATGGTCGACCTCCCTGAATTAGTCCCGGCGGTAGCTCATGGTCATGGAAACCGAGTCGGCGTAGCGCAGGGCCAGAAGTTTATCTATCTCCACTTCAGCATAGGTCACCCAGGCGTGTTCTTTTACGATATCGAGCACATCCTGCGTTAATTTTTCCAGCAACGCGAAACGGTTATCTTCCACATGGCGGATGATCGCTTTGGTGATGGTGCGGTAGTTGAGCGCATCGGCGATATCTTCGCTGTTGCGCGCCTTGTCCGCCGGGTAGTGGATCACCACGTTGATCAGGACGTCCTGTCGGTTGTTGATTTCCTCTTCCTTGATACCGATGAACGTGCGCAGCCGCAGATTTTTAATGCGAATAACGGCGTCGGGTTGACTGAAAGACATCAGAGATTCTCCATAGGTCTGATTATTAGCGTTCAGAATACACGGAAAGTAGGGAAATGATAACGCAGGGACGATGTGACTCCCCGGCCGACGGGGAGTCGGGGGAGGCACTTAGGCTTGTTCGGCCAGTTTGTAGGCGCGCTCGGTCGCCGGGCGATTGCTGATGCGCTCGAACCAGTTGCGCACCGCCGGGTAATCCGCCAGATCGATGCGCTGGCGCGGATGCGACACGACCCACGGGTAGGTGGCGATATCGGCGATGCTGTAGTTATCGCCGCCCAGGTACGGGTGTTTTTGCAGTTCAGCTTCCAGCACGCCGTACAGCCGCTTGGTCTCCAGATGGTAACGCTCGATGGCGTAAGGCACCGGCTGCGGCGCGTAGTGGTTAAAGTGGTGATTCTGCCCGAGCATCGGCCCGAATCCGGCCACTTGCCAGAACAGCCACTGCAGGGTAGCGGCGCGTTCGCGCAGGCCCTTGCTCAGCAGCTTGCCGGTCTTCTCCGCCAGATACAGCAGGATTTCCCCGGATTCGAACAGGCTGATCGGCGCGCCGCCGTCCACCGGTTGCTGATCGACGATCGCCGGGATTTTGTTGTTGGGAGAAATGCTCAGAAAGTCCGGTTTGAACTGCTCGCCGGCGCTGATGTTTACGCGATGGATACGGTAGGGTAAGCCGACCTCTTCCAAAAACAAGGTGATCTTGTGACCATTGGGAGTAGGCGCGTAATACAGGTCAATCATGTTGCCTCCTGCGGTAAGGTGATCTGTAATTCATTACACGTTGCTGCGGTCTTCGCCGCGCACAAAGGTATATCAGAGATCCAACAATAGCAGCTAAGGATAGCAGGCTATGTGGGATTCGTCCGATGCTATCTGCGCAGTTGGATCACAATTCTCCACCGGGGCGGGCGGCAGTTTGCCGCACGGCGCCGGCGCGGTAAAATGGCGCTTATTTCCCTCTATAGGACAAGGTTATGAAGCTGATGTTCGCCTCGGATATCCACGGTTCGCTGCCGGCGACCGAACGCGTGCTGGAATTGTTCGCACAACACGGCGCCGACTGGTTGATTCTTCTGGGTGATTTGCTGAATCACGGCCCGCGCAACGCGCTGCCCGCCGGGTATCAGCCCGCTCAGGTTGCCGAACGATTGAATCGCTATAGCGACAAGATCATCGCCGTTCGCGGCAATTGCGACAGCGAGGTCGATCAGATGCTGCTGACGTTTCCCATCGAGGCGCCCTGGCAACAGGTTTTACTGCAAAAAAGACGATTGTTTTTGACCCACGGTCACCTTTATCATCCCTCGGCACTGCCGCCGTTATCCTGCGGTGACGTCTTGGCCTATGGCCATACGCATCTGCCGCAGGCGGAGCGGCAGGGTGAGATCTATTGCTTCAATCCGGGCTCGGTCAGCATCCCGAAAGGGGGCTTTCCCGCCAGCTACGGCATGTTGGAAAGCGGCACTTTGCGCGTGCTGACGCTCGACGACGGCAAGGTCGTCGCGGAGGTGGCGTTAACACGCTAAACGCACTAATTTATACACACACAATAAAAATCTTTGAAAAACACTCATTGATTAACCAGCGCGCGGGATTGCATCGCGCCAAAATAGAAGGTTTTAGAGGATGGCGGAACAGGGTCAGGCTGCAGATACCGAGTGGGTTGATATCGTCGACGAGCAAAACGAGGTGATTGCTCAATCCAGTCGTCAACAGATGCGGGCGGAGCGGCTGCGTCATCGTGCTACCTATATTGTGGTGCATGATGGGATGGGAAAAATTCTGGTGCAGCGTCGCACCGAGATCAAGGACTTCTACCCGGGCTGGCTGGACGCGACGGCGGGCGGCGTAGTGCAAAGCGGTGAAAACGTGCTGGATTCGGCGCGCCGCGAGGCGGAAGAGGAGCTGGGCATCGCCGGCGTGCCTTTCGCCGAGCACGGTCTGTTCTACTTCGAGGAAGAGCAGTGCCGGGTGTGGGGGGCGCTGTTCAGCTGCGTATCGCACGGGCCGTTCGCGCTGCAGGAAGAAGAAGTGGCCGAGGTGTGCTGGCTGACGCCGGAAGAGATCACCGCCCGCTGCGACGAGTTTACCCCGGATTCGCTGAAGGCGCTGTCGCTGTGGCTGACGCGCAACAATGAACAGGATTACGGCAAGCCGCTCGACAATCACTGAGCCGCCTGCGCATGGAAAAGCCGGTCATCGACCGGCTTTTTTTACGGGCGGATTCAGCAGCTGTCGCGGCGGCACAGCGTGGCGGGCAGGGAGCCTGGCGGCTGCCAGGGATGCTCGTTCAGCCGCGCCAGCAGCGCCTGGCCGGCCTGAATGCCGATGTCGCGATGCGGAATGGTCATGGTGGTCAGCGGCGGCTGGCACACCCGGCTGAACTCGCTGTTGCCGAAGCCCACCACCGCCAGATTATCCGGCACCTTGATGCGCCGCCGCTGGCATTCATACAGCACGCCGCCCGCCAGTTCGTCCGACGCGCACACCAGCGCGTCCAGCTCCGGCCAGGCCAGCAAGAATTCCGGCAGCTGCTGCGCGCCGGTGCTGAAGCTGGCGGGCTGCGCGGCGTTGATGACCCGATGCGGCGACATATGGTTGCGCAGCAGCGCCTTGTGCCAGCCCTGCAGGTGCTGCTGGAAAATCCACTGTTCCTGATTGGCGCACAGCAGCCCGATATTCTGGTAACCGCTGGCGATCACCGTTTGCGTCAGCTGATACATGGCCGCCACGTAATCGATGCCGATGCTCATGTCGATCGGATCGGCGCGTACGGCGCCGATCTCCACCACCGGAATGTTGGCGGCGATCAACGCGTTGCGGGCATTTTGCGAATGCTCGACGCTGAGCAGCACCGCCGCCGCCAGGTTGTAAGAGAGCAGCGTCTCCAGCAGTTTCTCCTCGCGTTCCAGGTGGTGCTGCGACTCCGCCAGCATGATGTGATAGCCGGCGGGCTGCAGCACTTTCTGCAGGCCGGCGAACATTTCGGCGCAGCCGGATTCGGACAGGCTGGGCACCACCATGGCGATGGTGTAGGACGAGGCCGAGGCCAGCGAGCTGGCGGCCAGGTTGGGCAGATAGCCCAGCTCGTTTACCGCCGCGTCTATCTTCTCGCGCAGTTTGTCCGAAACCTGTTCCGGCGTGCGCAGCGCGCGCGACACCGTCATGGTGCCGACGCCCGCCAGCTGCGCTACGTCAGCCAACGTCACCCTGCCTGTGCTGCGGCGTTTTTTACCGATCGACATGCCTAATCCCGACTGAAATGCGCGCGCGGCGCATAAAGATTGTGATGGTGGGAAGCCGACGGCGCGGCTTCGACGATCCCAGTATGCGGCACATTCTACCCCGTAACCCGGAAGAGCGAGAAAAAATTGTGGTTAACGCCGCGCCGCGGCATGGCGTTTTGATAGCGCTATCACAGTTCTGCATGATAGCGCTTTGGTAGCGCTATCTTTGTGATGCCAATCACTGTGCAGCCGAGAGGGGTTGATTAAAGTTTTACCGTCGTCGGTGAATTAATCACCGGCCGAAACCATCAACGCTTGGGAGGGTAACGTGCTGAAAGAATGGCTGACCGCCGATCATATACAGCTGTGCGAACGGGTGGAGGACTGGCGCCAGGCGGTAACGCTGAGCGCGCAACCGCTGCTGCAACGCGGCGTGATTACGCCGAATTACCTGACGGCCATCTTTCATCAGCAGGAGCAGCTTGGCCCCTACTTCGTCCTGGCGCCGGGCATCGCCATGCCGCACGCGCGGCCGGAGCAGGGCGCCAACGCGTTGGGGCTGTCGCTGTTGAAGATCCACCAGGGCGTGAATTTTCATTCTGCGGATAACGATCCGGTTCAGGTGGTGGTGATGCTTTCCGCACCCGACGGCAACAGTCACATTGAAATGATTTCGCAGTTGGCGGAATTATTTTCCGATAACACGGCGATGGAGGTGTTATTTCACGCCACAGACAAACGGCAAATTGAGGATATTATCGCCCGCTATTAACGTTTAATCACCAGGAACATTATTAATGCCCATAACGTCGGGAATATTCCCGGCGGCGCTACCCTACACGCTAAATTCAACAGGTGGATATCATGAAAATCATGGCGATTTGCGGTTCAGGTCTCGGCAGCAGCTTTATGGTGGAAATGAACATTAAAAAGGTGCTGAAAAAGATGGGGGTGGAGGCCGAGGTCGAACACTCCGATCTGTCGTCCGCCACTCCCGGCGCCGCCGACGTGTTCGTGATGGCGAAAGACATCGCCGACAGCGCCAGCGTACCGGCCGAGCAGCTGGTGGTGATCAGCAACATCATCGACATTAATGAGCTGGAAGCCAAGCTGCGCGCTTACTTCGAAGCCCACTCAATCATCTGAATAAAACGATTGGCGAGGTGGATATGTTTATCCAGGAAACGCTTAAGTTTGTGGTGGATATATTAAAGGTGCCTTCGGTACTGGTCGGGCTTATTGCGCTGATCGGTTTGCTGGCGCAAAAGAAATCGTTTTCCGACGTGGTGAAAGGCACGGTAAAAACCATTCTTGGCTTTATCGTTTTGGGCGGCGGCGCCACGGTATTGGTCGGGTCGCTCAATCCGCTGGGCGGCATGTTCGAACACGCGTTTAATATTCAGGGCATCATTCCGAATAACGAAGCCATCGTCTCCATCGCGCTGGAGAAATACGGCGCTTCCACCGCGCTGATCATGGCGTTCGGCATGGTGGCGAATATCGTGGTGGCGCGCTTTACCCGATTGAAATACATCTTCCTCACCGGCCACCACACCTTCTACATGGCCTGCATGATCGGCATCATCCTGACGGTGGCGGGCTTCGAGGGCGTACAGCTGGTGTTCACCGGCGCGCTGACCCTGGGGCTGGTGATGGCGTTCTTCCCGGCTATCGCCCAGCGCTATATGCGCCGCATCACCGGCAACGACGATATCGCCTTCGGCCACTTCGGCACCCTGGGCTATGTGCTGTCCGGTTGGATCGGCTCGAAAGTGGGAAAAAACTCGCGCTCGACCGAAGAGATGAACCTGCCGAAAAACCTCAGTTTCCTGCGCGACAGCTCCATTTCTATCTCGATGACCATGATCGTCATCTACCTGATCCTGGCGATCTGCGCCGGGCGGGCCTATGTGGAAAGCGAGCTCAGCGGCGGCCAGAACTACCTGGTGTACTCGATTATCCAGGCCATCACCTTCGCCGCCGGAGTATTTATCATCCTGCAGGGCGTGCGCTTGATTCTGGCGGAGATCGTGCCGGCGTTCACCGGCTTCTCGGAAAAACTGGTGCCTAACGCGCGGCCGGCGCTGGATTGCCCGGTGGTTTACCCCTATGCCCCCAACGCGGTGCTGATCGGCTTCCTGTTCAGCTTCCTCGGCGGGTTGGCCGGGCTGTTCCTGCTGGGGCAACTGAAGATGGTGCTGATCCTGCCCGGCGTGGTGCCGCATTTCTTCACCGGCGCTACCGCCGGGGTGTTCGGCAACGCCACCGGCGGGCGGCGCGGCGCGATGCTGGGCGCTTTCGCCAACGGTCTGCTGATCACCTTCCTGCCGGTGCTGCTGCTGCCGGTGCTGGGGGCGCTGGGCTTTGCCAACACCACCTTCTCCGACGCCGACTTCGGCGCGATCGGCATCCTGCTGGGCAACATGGCGCGCTTTATGTCGAAAGAGATGATCATGCTGGCGATTGTCGCCGTGTTCGCGCTGCTGGTGGCGCATAACTTCCTGGGAAAACGCAAAGGCGCGCCGGCCGCTGACCGCGTCGAGAAATAACGAGGGCATAGTGATGAACGACACAACGAGCGAAATGGAAATTGAAGAGCTGCGCGCCCTGGCGCGCGCCATCCGCCTGGAAACATTGAAGGCGTTGACCGGGCTGGGGTTCGGCCACTACGGCGGTTGCATGTCGGTGGTCGAGACGCTGGCGGTATTGTACGGCGGCGTGATGCGCATCGATCCGGCGGATCCGGACTGGCTGGAGCGCGATGACTTCGTGCTGTCGAAGGGGCACGCCGGCCCGGCGCTGTACAGCACGCTGGCGATCAAGGGCTACTTCCCGCTGGCGGAGTTGCAAACCCTCAATCAGAACGGCACGCGCCTGCCGAGCCATCCTGACCGGCTGCGCACGCGCGGCGTGGACGCCACTACCGGCTCGCTGGGGCAGGGCGTGTCGATCGCCGCCGGCATGGCGCTGTCCCATCGGCTGGCGGGGCGCCGCAATCGGGTGTTCAGCATCCTCGGCGACGGTGAACTGAACGAAGGGCAGTGCTGGGAGGCGTTCCAGTTTATCGCCCACCACAATCTGAACAACCTGACGCTGTTTATCGATTACAACAAACAGCAGCTGGACGGCGCGCTGGACGAGGTGATCCAACCGTTCGATCTGGCCGCCAAGTTCCGCGCTTTCGGCTTTGAGGTGCAGACCATCAAGGGCGACGACATTGCGGCGCTGCTGGCGGCGGTGAGGCCGGCGCGCGGCGGAGAACAGCGGCCGCTGGCGATCGTGCTCGACAGCATCAAGGGACAGGGGGTGACCTATTTGGAAAACCTGTCGAACTCACACCACCTGCGCCTGACGCCGGACGTGCAGCAGGAGATTGAAAAAGCCATCGCCGAACTGGAGGCCGCCCATGTTTAACGTAGTGACGCAGTTGGAAAACGACGCCGTCGAAATGCGCAAAGTCTATGCCGGCGCGGTCCGGCGGCAGATTGAAGCGGGCGCACCGATCATCGCGCTGGAGGCGGATCTGATGAGCTCCATGGCGATGGACGGCGTGCATAAGGATCACCCGCAGCACGTGATCAACTGCGGCATCATGGAGGCTAACGTGATCGGCGTCGCCGCCGGACTGTCGCTGACCGGCCGGGTGCCGTTCGTGCACACCTTTACCGCCTTCGCCAGCCGCCGCTGTTTCGATCAGCTGTTCATGTCGCTGGATTATCAGCGTAACAACGTCAAGGTGATCGCTTCCGACGCCGGGGTGAGCGCCTGCCACAACGGCGGCACCCACATGTCGTTCGAGGATATGGGCATCGTGCGCGGGCTGGCGCACTCGGTAGTGCTGGAAGTGACCGACGCCACCATGTTCGCCGACATTCTGCGCCAGCTGATGGATCTGCGCGGCTTCTACTGGGTGCGCACCATCCGCAAGCAGGCGACGCGCATCTACCAGGACGGCTCGCGCTTTACCATCGGCAAGGGCAACCTGCTGCGCGACGGCGACGATATCACGCTGATCGCCAACGGCATCATGGTGGCGGAGGCGCTGAAGGCGGCGGAGATGCTGGCGCGGCAGGGCGTCAGCGCGGCGGTGATCGATATGTTCACCCTCAAGCCTATTGACCGTGAACTGATCAAAACCTACGCGGCCAAGACCGGACGCATCGTCACCTGTGAAAACCACAGCATTCATAACGGGCTGGGGTCGGCGGTGGCGGAGGTATTGGCGGAGGAATGCCCGACGCCGATGCGGCGCGTGGGGGTGAAGGAACGTTACGGCCAGGTGGGCACCCAGGCGTTTTTACAGCAGGAGTACGGCCTGACCGCCGAGCACATTCTGGAGGCTGCCGGGCAGTTGCTGCAAAAGTAGTTCTTGAGTCAATAACAATTGCTGTAACGAATGAGGCTCGGTGCTCTGGAGAAAGCATATACCTTCCGACCCGGAATTTGAGTCATGACTCACGTATTATTAACTGATAAGCCCCTTAGGGGGCTTTTTGTTTTCGGTGAATAATAGGTGGCCAATGCTTGGGTAAAAAGAGATAATAAAAATAGCGCAATAAATACAATGAGTTATATTCATGGGGTGAATAATGATAACAGCAAGAGGCTCATTCAGAAGGCTGACGCTAGGCGAGATCACGCTATCCCGCTCTCTCTATAAAAATGCCATCGACTACAGTCTTGTTAAAGTGCATAACGCGAGCTATTTCCCGTTTGGTTTGCATAATGGGGAAACGGCCGTTACGCCTAATGGTGAACTTTATTGGCCTGAAAAACACTTCAGGGAAGATTTTTCCACAGAAACAACACGCTATCTATGGTGGTTCATGCATGAAATGGCCCACGTATGGCAGTATCAGATGGGGATAAACGTCCGGCTACGGGGAATAATGAGCTGGGCGGTAACTTATAAATACTCGCTGCCCGATTACTACTCATTAGCTGATTATGGTATGGAGGCGCAAGCCAGCCTTCTTGCAGATTACTTCATCCTTTCTCGTTATGGAAAAGAACGGTGGTTTGAGGTGAAGCTGATGCAAGGTATTATAGGTCCAGATTTGAAAAGCCGTTATGAGCATGTTTTGAAAAGATTTCTTAATGCTCCTACCGACAGGAAAAACCTGAAATGAGAAGAATCTATACCCTCATCATGATGATGTTGCTCAGTGGTTGTATGCTTGAAAAGCAACGTTTTTACACTGCGGATATTACGCTACGGGGAAATGATCTCTGTTTCTCTTTGCCGCAGACCTACCAAACACAGAGTGGCAGGGTCAGTCTGGTCAGTATCGCTATTGAACAACGGTTGGGTAGCCAAACGCATGAACTCTGGCGCAGGGCCATTCTACCGCCAAAACCCGCTGAGACGATCACGCCCGGCCAGTGTATCCCATACTCGTTCAAAGCATTTGAGAGCAATATGCCATACACCGTAGCAATCAGTACCGTGGATCCTCAGGATGCGGATTCGAAACGTTTCTGGCAGCGCAGTTTCTCGCTGAAAATCAGTGACGGCAAGATTTCGCAGGTTATTGCCAGCGCGGAGTAATAAAAAGTCAGAGAAGGGATGAATGAAATAACAAGGGCCGGCAATGCCGGCCCTTGTTTCGTTTGGCGATGAATTACGCCTTGGCGGCGGCAGCGTCAGCCTGGGAAGACTGGATCGCCGTCAGCGCGACGGTGTAGACGATATCGTCAACCAGTGCGCCGCGCGACAGGTCGTTCACCGGCTTGCGCATGCCTTGCAGCATCGGCCCGATGGAGACCAGGTCAGCGGAACGCTGTACCGCTTTGTAGGTGGTGTTGCCGGTGTTCAGATCCGGGAAGATGAACACGGTCGCCTGGCCGGCCACCGGCGAGTTCGGCGCCTTGGACTTGGCGACGTCGGCCATGATGGCGGCGTCGTACTGCAGCGGGCCGTCGATGATCAGATCCGGGCGTTTTTCCTGCGCCAGACGGGTCGCTTCGCGCACTTTCTCTACGTCGCTGCCCGCACCGGAGTTGCCGGTGGAGTAGGAGATCATCGCCACGCGCGGCTCGATGCCGAAGGCCGCGGCGGAATCCGCAGACTGGATGGCGATTTCAGACAGCTGCTCGGCGGTCGGATCCGGGTTGATCGCGCAGTCGCCGTAGACCAGTACCTGGTCAGGCAGCAGCATGAAGAACACGGAGGAGACCAGCGAGCTGCCCGGTGCGGTTTTGATCAGCTGCAACGGCGGACGGATGGTGTTGGCGGTGGTGTGAACCGCACCGGAGACCAGGCCGTCGACTTCGCCTTGTTCCAGCATCAGGGTGCCGAGCACCACGTTGTCTTCCAGCTGCTCGCGCGCGACCACTTCGGTCATGCCCTTGCTCTTGCGCAGCTCAACCAGACGTGGCACGTAGTTTTCACGCACGGCGACCGGATCGACGATTTCGATGCCTTTGCCCAGCTCAACGCCTTGCGCTGCCGCGACGCGCTGGATCTCGTCCGGGTTGCCGAGCAGCACGCATTCCGCGATGCCGCGTTCGGCGCAGATGGCCGCCGCTTTCACGGTGCGCGGCTCGTCGCCTTCCGGCAGCACGATGCGCTTGCCGGCTTTACGCGCCAGCTCGGTCAGTTCGTAACGGAACGCCGGTGGAGACAGGCGGCGTGAACGCTCAGAGGTAGCGGTCAGCGAGTCGATCCACTCGGTGCTGATGTGGCTGGCCACGTAGTTCTGCACTTTCTCGATGCGCTGGTGGTCGTCCGCCGGCACTTCGAGGTTGAAGCTCTGCAGGCTCAGCGAGGTTTGCCAGGTGTTGGTGTCAACCATGAACACCGGCAGGCCGGTCTGGAAGGCGCGTTCGCACAGCTTCTTGATCGGCTCGTCGATGGCGTAGCCGCCGGTCAGCAGGATGGCACCGATTTCCACGCCGTTCATCGCCGCCAGGCAGGCGGAGACCAGCACGTCAGGGCGGTCTGCGGAGGTCACCAGCAGGGAGCCAGGGCGGAAGTGTTCCAGCATGTGCGGGATGCTGCGCGCACAGAAAGTCACGGACTTCACACGGCGGGTCATGATGTCGCCTTCGTTGACCACGCGGGCCTTCAGGTGACGAGCCATGTCGATGGCGCGGGTGGCGATCAGATCGAAACTCCACGGCACGCAGCCCAGAACCGGCAGCGGGCTGTTGGCGAACAGCTGTGCAGGATCGACGTGGGCGATGCTGGCCTTGGTGGAGTCGTCGAAGATTTCGGACAGGTCAGGACGGGTGCGGCCCTGATCGTCGACCGGCGCGTTCAGCTTGTTGATGATAACGCCGGTGATGTTTTTGTTCTTGCTGCCGCCGAAGCTGGTGCGCGCCAGTTCGATGCGCTCTTTCAGCTGCGCCGGGGAGTCGTTGCCCAGCGCCAGCACGAAGACGATCTCGGCGTTCAGGGTTTTGGCGATCTCGTAGTTCAGCGCGTTGGCGAACTGATGCTTGCGGGTCGGCACCAGGCCTTCGATCAGCACCACTTCCGCGTCTTTGGTGTTCTCGTGGTAACGCGCCACGATCTCTTCCATCAGCACGTCTTGCTGGTTGGAGCTCAGCAGGCCCTCAACGTAGTCCATGCGCAGCGGTTCGGCCGCCGGAATGGTGGAGTTGCTGCGGATGATGGTGGTGGTCTGGTCGAGTGCGTTGTCGCCGGTGCGCGGTTGAGCGATAGGTTTGAACACGCTCAGACGAACGCCTTTTTGCTCCATGGAGCGGATGACACCCAGGCTGACGCTGGTCAGGCCGACGCTGGTGCCGGTGGGGATCAACATAATAGTACGTGACACAGAATAGTCCTCTTCACGATTAACATGAGGCTAAAACAACACCGTCAGCCTGGGCTGACGGTGTTTTGGGAGCATTACGCGGTCAGGCGGGATGCGTCCTGCGCGATGACCAACTCTTCGTTGGTCGGGATCACCAGCGCCAGGCGGCTGCCGTCTTTGGTGATGGCGCCGGATTTGCCGAAGCGAGCGGCCATGTTGCGATCGTGGTCGATTTCGAAGCCCAGCAGGCCCAGTTTGTTCAGGGTCAGCTCACGCACCATGCCGGCGTTCTCGCCGATGCCGCCGGTGAAGATCACCGCGTCCAGACGGCCTTCCATCAGCGCGCTGTAGGCGCCGACGTATTTGGCCAGACGGTGGCAGAACACGTCCATGGCGCGTTTGGCGTCGGCTTTGCTGTCGTAGTTGTCTTCAACGTAACGGCAGTCGCTGGTGACTTCGGTCAGGCCCAGCAGGCCGGATTCTTTGGTCAGCATCTTGTTGATCTGGTCAACGCTCATGCCCAGAGAATCGTGCAGGTGGAAGATGATAGCCGGATCGATGTCACCGCTGCGGGTGCCCATCACCAGGCCTTCCAGCGGGGTCAGACCCATGGAGGTGTCAACGCACTGGCCGTTGCGCACTGCGGTGACGGAGCCGCCGTTGCCCAGGTGGCAAGTGATCACGTTCACTTCTTCTACCGGCTTGTTCAGCATCTTCGCGGCTTCTTGAGTCACGTAGAAGTGGCTGGTGCCGTGTGCGCCGTAGCGGCGAACGCCGTGGTCGCGGTACAGGCTGTACGGCAGGGCGTACAGGTAAGATTCTTCCGGCATGGTCTGGTGGAACGCGGTGTCGAACACGGCAACGTTCTTGTCAGCCAGGTGAGGGAAGGATTTCAGCGCTTCCGCGATGCCGATCAGGTGAGCTGGGTTGTGCAGTGGTGCAAACGGCACGGAATCTTTGATACCCTGCAGAACTTCGTCGTTGATCACGGCGGAAGCGGTGAACTTCTCGCCGCCGTGCACGATGCGGTGGCCGATAGCGGTCAGCTGCGCAGAAAGCTCTGGTTTTTGTGCCAGAATAGTATTAACAATGAAGTTCAGCGCTTCGCTGTGTGCAGCGCCGGCCCCCAGGGCAGCTTCGTGTTTGGCGCCGTCCATTTTCCACTTGATGCGAGCTTCAGGCAGGTGGAAACACTCGGCCAAACCGGAGAGGAATTCGTCGCCGTTAACGGCATCGATGATGGCGAATTTCAGAGAAGAACTGCCGCAGTTAAGAACCAGTACTAGCTTACTCGACATGGAAGTACCTACTTAAATAGTCGTGTTGTTAAAAGAAAATCGAACACACGTGGTGAATTAATCGTCAATCAGACAACAAGCGTAGCGCATAGTGCCGATGACATTTATGATTAACATCATGTGAAGTGCACAAATCACAGGATGATGGAAAAACCGATGATTTCTCTGCGGTTTAAATAATCTTGATTTTTATAGGGCTAAAAGTTGACAAAATTTACGTCATCTTCTACCGGCCACAAGGCCGGCTTAGGATACCGATAGCCCGGTGCAAACACAAAATAAATTTAAAGCTTCAAATTTTTTAGTATGGGCTCTGGCAGCACGCTTTTAGTTTCTTTACGTGACGTTGAGGTACGCAATGACGAGCAAACCGTCCGGTTCCGTAAGCTGGTTTCAGGTCTTCCAGCGCGGGCAGCATTATATGAAAACCTGGCCGTCAGACAAACGTCTGGCACCGGTCTTTCCGGAGAACCGCGTTGCGCGTGCCACCCGTTTCGCTATCCGTTTCATGCCGCCGTTGGCGATTTTCACGCTGACCTGGCAGATCGCGCTGGGCGGCCAGCTCGGCCCGGCGATCGCCACCGCGCTGTTCGCCTGCAGCCTGCCGATGCAGGGCTTGTGGTGGCTGGGGCGCCGTTCTGTTACGCCGCTGCCGCCGACGCTGCTGCAATGGTTCCATGAGGTGCGCAACAAGCTGACGGAAGCCGGGCAGGCGGTGGCGCCGCTCGAGGGCACGCCCACCTATCAGACGCTGGCCGATCTGCTTAAGCGCGCCTTCAAGCAGTTGGATAAAACCTTCCTCGACGATCTGTAATGAAAAGGCCGCGCTGATGCGGCCTTTCTCGTGAAAGCGCCAATAACCCCGGTTTAAATCAAAGAACGGTCGAGTTGTGATTTCCTGCGTTCTTGCGCTGTGCGATGCTCCCGCCATCATACAGAAATGAGGAAATCCTGATGGAAATGACCCATGCCCAGCGCCTGATCCTGTCGAATCAGTACAAGATGATGACGCTACTCGATCCGGACAACAGCGATCGTTATCGCCGGTTGCAAACCATCGTCGAACGCGGCTTCGGCTTGCAAATGCGCGAGCTGGATCGTGACTTTGGTGAACTGAGCGAAGAGGTATGCCGCACCATCATCAACGTGATGGAGATGCACCATGCGCTGCAGGTTTCCTGGGGCAATCTGAAAGAGAAGCAGGGGCTGGACGAGCGCCGCCTGGCGTTTCTCGGCTTCGACGCCGCCACCGAGGCGCGCTACCTGAGCTATGTGCGTTTCCTGGTCAACACCGAGGGGCGCTATACTCACTTCGATTCCGGCAGACACGGTTTCAACGCCCAGACCAAAATGTGGGAAAAATACCAGCGTATGCTGGCGATCTGGCTGGCCTGCCCGCGCCAGTATCACTTGAGCGCCGTTGAGATAGCGCAAATCATCAATGCTTGATTAAAAAGAGGTTTTCTGTGGAGTGTAAGGGTTTTCTGTTCGATCTTGATGGCACCCTGGTGGATTCGCTGCCGGCGGTAGAGCGCGCCTGGACGCACTGGGCCGAGCGTCGCGGCGTCGATCCGCAAGCGGTGCTGGACTTCATTCACGGTAAACAGGCCATTACTTCTCTGCGCCACTTTATGCCGGGTGAAAGCGAAGCGGAAATTCAGCGCGAGTTCCAACTGCTGGAGCAGGTGGAAGCGCAGGATACCGAAGGCGTTCGCGCGCTGCCGGGCGCCATCGCGTTGTTGGAGCGCCTGAACGCGCTCGGCATCCCTTGGGCGATCGTCACCTCCGGTTCGGTGCCGGTAGCCGGCGCTCGCCGCCAGGCCGGCGGTTTGCCGCAGCCGGCGGTGTTCATCACCGCCGAGCAGGTTAAACACGGCAAGCCTCAGCCCGATGCCTACCTGCTGGGCGCCGAACGTCTGGGGCTGGCGCCGCACGAGTGCGTGGTGGTTGAAGACGCGCCGGCCGGCATTCTTTCGGGGCTGGCGGCGGGCTGCCAGGTGATTGCGGTCAACGCCCCGGCCGACGCGCCGAAGCTGGAGCAGGTTGACCTGCGGCTGGATTCGCTGGCGCAGATCGCCGTTGACTAAACGGCGCAGGGCGCGATCGTTCGCCTACTGGCCTGAGTGGCATTATCTTCACCCTAATTGATTAGACCCCGCCTTTGCGGGGTTTTTTTATGCTATTTTTTAAGCCCTTGGACATTTGCCGGATGAGGCCGTTTTGAACAGCGAATTACTGTGGGTGCTGAGTTTACTGCTGATTGCCATCGTGCTGTTTACCACCAACAAGCTGCGCATGGACGTGGTGGCGCTGTTGGTGATCATCGCCTTCGTGCTGAGCGGCACGCTCAGCCTGCAGGAGGCGACGGTCGGGTTCAGCGATCCCAACGTGATTCTGATCGCCGCGCTGTTCGTGATCGGCGAAGGGTTGGTGCGCACCGGGGTGGCCTACCAGGTGGGCGACTGGCTGGTCAAAGTGGCCGGCAGCAGCGAAACCAAAATGTTGATGCTGCTGATGGTGACGGTCGCCGGGCTGGGGGCATTTATGAGCTCGACCGGCGTGGTGGCGATCTTTATCCCGGTGGTGCTCAGCGTGACGGCCAGAATGAAGATCGCGCCGGGGCGGCTGATGATGCCGCTCAGCTTCGCCGGGCTTATCAGCGGCATGATGACGTTGGTGGCCACGCCACCCAATATGGTGGTCAACAGCGAGCTGGTGCGCGAAGGCATCCATGGTTTCGGTTTCTTCAGCGTGACGCCGATCGGCCTGGTGGTGCTGGCGCTGGGGGTCGGCTACATGCTGATCGCCCGGCGTTGGCTGGGCAGCGGTGACACGGGCAAAGCCGGCGACGGCTGGCAGCGCCGCACCTTCCGCGATCTGATCCGCGATTACAGACTGACCGGCCGCGCGCGGCGGCTGGCTGTCCGCAGCGCTTCGCCGCTGATTGGGCGTTCGCTGGATGAACTGCACCTGCGTGCGCGCTACGGCGCCAACGTGGTGGGCATCGAACGCTGGAAACGCTTTCGGCGGGTGATGGTCAGCGCCTCCGGCAGCACCGAGCTGCGCGAGGGTGACGTTCTCTTGATCGACATGTCGGACAGCCAGATCGATCTGCGCGAATTCTGCGGCGAACAGCGGCTGGAGCCGATGGTGCTGCGCGGCGATTACTTCTCGGAACAGTCGCGCAACGTCGGCATGGCGGAGGTCTCGCTGATCCCTGACTCGGCGCTGCTGGGCAAAAGCCTGCGCGAAGCGGCGTTCCGCAGCCGCTACGATCTGAACGTGGTGGGCATCCGCCGCCACGGCGAGACGCTCGGCGGCAAACTGGTGGACGAGCCGCTGGAGCTGGGCGACATTTTGCTGGTGATCGGCGACTGGAAGGCGATCCGTCAACTGCAGGCCAAAACCCATGACTTTATCGTGCTCAACTTGCCGGCCGAAGTGGACGAAGTGGCCCCGGCCATCACGCAGGCGCCGCACGCGCTGTTTTGCCTGGCGTTGATGGTGGCGATGATGCTGACCGACGAAATCCCCAACCCGATCGCGGCGCTGATCGCCTGTTTGCTGATGGGCAAATTCCGCTGTATCGACATGGAGAGCGCTTATAAATCGATCCATTGGCCGAGCATCATTTTGATCGTCGGCATGATGCCGTTCGCGCAGGCGCTGCAAAAGACCGGCGGGGTCAGTCTGATCGTCAGCGGGCTGATGGATGTCGCCGGCGGGGCGGGGCCGCGCGTGATGCTGCTGTGCCTGTTCGTCTTGTGCGCGACTATCGGGCTGTTTATTTCCAACACCGCGACGGCGGTGCTGATGGCGCCGATCGCCATCGCCGCCGCGCGCGAAATGGGCGTCTCGCCATACCCGTTCGCGATGATTATCGCCATCGCCGCGTCCGCCGCCTTTATGACGCCGGTCTCTTCACCGGTCAACACGCTGGTGCTGGGGCCGGGCAATTACAAGTTCGGCGATTTCGTGCGTCTCGGCGTGCCGTTCACCCTGCTGGTGATGGCGGTCAGCGTGATTGTGGTGCCGTGGCTCTACGGTTTTTAACGGCGCAGCGAGGCTGCGCCGGCGGGGTTACAGCGAACTGTCGAGGCTGATTTCGTCCAGCGACAGGCTGAAGCTGGGAATGAACACTTCCATGAAGTAGTCCATCTCCGGGCTGCGGCGCTGTTCCAGGGTTTTATCCAGCCGCGCCTTGGCCAGGGTGAATTCGTTGTTGCCGGCAGACAGCTCTTCTAGGCATTTCAGGTAGGCGCACAGCGCATCAGCCTGCTTCACCACCTGCTTTTCATCTTCGCTGTAATAATGCTCATCGAGAATGGTGCGAAAATCGTTGCGCAGCTCCGCCGGGATCATATCCAGCAGCTTTTGCTGGGCGATCTTTTCGATCTTCTTGTACTCATGGGCGATCTGCGGATTGTAGTATTTGATCGGCGTCGGCATGTCGCCGGTGATCACTTCGCTGGCGTCATGGTACATCGCCAACAGCGCAACGCGGTCGGCGTTGAGGTTGCCGTTGAATTTGCGGTTCTTGATCACCGCCAACGCGTGGGCGACAAAGGCCACCTGCAGACTGTGTTCGGAGACGTTCTCGGTGCGCACGTTGCGCATCAGCGGCCAGCGGTTGATCAGTTTCAGGCGGGACAGATGGGCGAAGAAATGGCTCTGACTCATGGTGCTCTCTTTAACGGCAAGTGAGGGCCCCATTGTGAAGCAGTGTCGGCGAATTTTGCAACCGGGCTGTGAGGGAAGGGCGCAGCGAGGCGCTGCGCCCCTGATGATTATTGGTGATAGCCTTCCAGGAAGCGGCCCAGCTTGCCGACCGCCATTTCCAGTTCGTCTACGCGCGGCAGGGTGACGATGCGCACGTGATCGGGGTAAGGCCAGTTGAACGCGGAGCCCTGCACCAGCAGCACTTTTTCCTGCAGCAGCAGATCCAGCACCAGCTTCTGGTCGTCATGGATGTTGAAGCGTTTGGCATCGATGCGCGGGAACATGTACAACGCGCCCTGCGGCTTCACGCAAGAGACGCCCGGGATGTCGTTGAGCAATTCCCAGGTGCGGTTGCGCTGTTCGTACAGGCGGCCGCCGGGCTGAATGAATTCGCTGATGCTCTGATAACCGCCCAGCGCGGTCTGAATCGCGTGCTGCATCGGCACGTTGGCGCACAGGCGCATCGAAGCCAGCATCTCCAGCCCTTCGATATAGCCTTTGGCGTGCTTTTTCGGCCCGTTCAGCACCATCCAGCCCTGGCGGAAACCCGCCACGCGGTAGGTCTTCGACAGGCCGTTGAAGGTCACGGTCAGCAGATCCGGCGCCAGCGCGGCGATCGAGTGGTGCTCTGCTTCGTCGTACAGGATCTTGTCGTAGATCTCGTCGGCGAAGATGATCAGGTTGTGTTGACGGGCGATCTCGACGATCTGATCAAGCAGCGCTTTGCTGTAGACCGCACCGGTCGGGTTGTTCGGGTTGATGATCACGATGCCGCGGGTGCGCGGGGTGATCTTGCTGATGATGTCGTCCAGATCCGGGAACCAGCCGGCCTGCTCATCGCACAGGTAATGTACGGCCTTGCCGCCGGACAGCGACACTGCGGCGGTCCACAGCGGATAGTCCGGCGCCGGCACCAGCATTTCGTCGCCGCTGTTGAGCAGCGCCTGCATGGACTGAACGATCAGCTCGGAGACGCCGTTGCCAATGTAGATATCCTCAACGGTCACGTCACGCATGTTGCGCGCCTGATAGTGCTGCATGATCGCTTTACGCGCCGAGAAGAGGCCTTTGGAATCGGAGTAGCCTTGCGCCGTGGGCAGATTGCGGATCACGTCGACCAGGATTTCGTCCGGGGCGTCGAAGCCGAACGGGGCAGGGTTGCCGATGTTCAGTTTCAGGACTTTATTGCCTTCTTCTTCAAGACGTTTAGCTTCTTTAAGCACCGGGCCGCGAATGTCATAGCAGACGTTGTCCAGTTTGCTGGATTTCTCAATGGGGGACATAAAAAGTTGAGCCTTTTGCTGGGATAGGGGCGCTCCTACCGTGGGACGCCGCAACCCGCCCAATGTACTCCTGGCGTAGTTGCTTTTGAAGGGTTTTGCACGCCTTTGGTGCAAATGCATGTCGTAACGGGGGATTTTAGTTATGATAAGCAAAGGTAAAGTTATTTTGTGGTTCATAATTTCATGAACTATAATTTTACTAGGGTTTTGTTCTGTTAAATCGAGCGTCGTTCAACGCGACGCGCTGGCGTCAGCGCCTGGGCGTGGAGAACTGATAAGCCGTAAGGGAGAATGGTTTTCAGTAACTGTAAAGGAACGATAATACCGGAGTTGTCTGATAGCGGGTTGTCAGATGACACACCACACTAAGAAAAATGGCATATTTACATAAGCTTTACTTTATATTTTATCTTAAGCATTGTTTATGTGGTTATGAGAATATTATTTAAAGTAAAAATCTTACTGATTGAATTTATTAAATTCATTGCGTGGTGATACGAAGTCGGTGCCGTTAATTATTTATATTTCTTGCTCGTAAATGCAGTTTGAACGCTAGTTGATAAGGGTTATCAGTAGCACGAATGGAGTGGAAATTAGGCAGTATGAATGAGTAAAATCTCAGGCCCGGTGGGGGTTTTCCCCGTATGCCGGCATTTAGTCCCCCGCGTTCTATAAGCAGTATCGATAGATCGCATTTCAAAAAGCGATAGAGGTAACGAATCATAAGTAATTTTTTTGCCCTCCACTTATGAGTGGGGTACTGTCATAACAGGCTCCGTCCTTTTTCAACGGCGTCTGAGAAACACACCAGGGTAGTAGTTCGTAAATTAGAATTTAAAAAAGTGAAGAATACACTATGACAACTGCAAATCGTCCGATACTTAATCTCGACCTCGATCTGCTAAGAACCTTTGTTGCGGTTGCTGATTTGAATACTTTCGCAGCGGCGGCTGTCGCCGTTTGCCGTACTCAATCAGCCGTCAGCCAACAAATGCAGCGATTAGAGCAACTGGTCGGCAAAGAACTGTTTGCCCGCCATGGGCGCAACAAACTTCTGACTGAGCATGGTATTCAGCTTCTCGGTTATGCCAGAAAAATTCTGCGCTTTAACGATGAAGCCTGTACCTCTCTGATGTACAACAATATTAAAGGTGTTCTGACCATCGGCGCTTCCGACGACACCGCCGATACCATTCTGCCTTTCCTGCTGAACCGCGTAACCGCCATCTATCCGAAGCTGGCTATTGACGTGCGCGTGAAGCGCAGCACGACGATGGTCGATCTGCTGGAGGAGGGCGAGATCGATCTGGCGGTGACCACGGCCGATCCCGAAGGGCATCCGCACATCGTGCTGCGCACGTCGCCGACGTTGTGGTACTGCGCCGCCGATTACCATTACCAGGCCGGCGAGCCGATCCCGCTGGTGGTGATGGACGAGCCAAGCCCGTTCCGTTCGCTGGCGATCAAGCAGTTGGACGAAGCCGGCATCCCGTGGCGCATCGCCTACGTCGCTTCCACGCTGTCCGCGGTGCGGGCGGCTTGCAAGGCCGGCCTGGGCGTGACCGCGCGGCCGATCGAGATGATGAGCCCTGACCTGCGGGTGCTGGGCGCGGCGGAAGGTTTGCCGCCGTTGCCGGATACCCAGTATGCGCTGTGCAAAAACGCGCAGTGCAGCAATGAGCTGGCGATGGCCATCTTCAGCGCGATGCAGGGCGGCAATGACGGCTATGGCTTCAACGGCGCGGAAGGCGGTCTCCAGAGCGATCAGGATGACGCCAGCCTGGTGGACGAAGAAGAATAACGCTGCGGCGCGATATCTGATGAAAACCTCTGCTTCGGCGGAGGTTTTTTTTGTCCTTTTTTTACCTAAAATTGTATTTATATGTATTTGGTTTGTTTTTTAAATTGAGTTGGCTGTTTTGTTAGCTTTTAAGCGTCACTGAAAAGAGAGTTTGGCCGGGTTTAATACGCTAAGTTCGTTTTTTGAGCAATAAGATTGAATGGGTTAAAGGCATGGTAATAACAGGGTTATTTTGTTAGCTTATAGCGGCCGTTTTTGCGGCTCAATTTGAGGAAAATTGTTAAAGGGCCACACTTTTTTTGAGGATTTATGCTGAAAACGTGTCCTGGATCAAAAAAATACCCCTAGGTAGTGAGTGGAAGAACAGGGAATTCCTGAGACAATGGTATAGTAAAACTGAAATGTGCATGTTGGTTTATATCTATCTGTTTCTACACAAAAATTAACTGACACGATTTAGCCTGTCCCTGGCGCATCAAATGTTAATCAAATGATACGTATGTAAACTAGTGTGTAGATACTTTTGTCAAAGTTGACAAAAGGTTATAGAAAGGAGTAAAAAGCCCACAGAAAAACGCTGCCTAACTCGCTGTAAAAGCAGTTTGTTTGTGTGGTTATTTATCCTTCCCTTAAATCGATGTGGCGCACTAACTGCCGGTGACAAGAGCAGTGCGATCGACGCCACTTTTGATGAGTAAGCATAGAGTATGTCAACAACCACTGAAGTTATCGCTCATCACTGGGCGCTCGCCGTATTTCTCGTTGTGGCTATCGGGCTCTGCGGCTTAATGCTGCTGGGCGCGTTCTTCTTGGGCGGGAGAGCCCGGGCGCGCGCCAAACACACCCCGTTTGAATCAGGCATCGACTCGGTCGGCACGGCGCGCATGCGTTTGTCCGCCAAGTTCTACCTGGTGGCCATGTTCTTCGTTATTTTCGACGTTGAAGCCTTATACCTGTATGCCTGGTCGGTCTCGATTCGCGAGAGCGGCTGGGTAGGCTTTATCGAAGCCGCCATTTTCATTTTGGTGCTATTGGCCGGTCTGGTTTATCTGGTGCGCATCGGCGCGTTGGATTGGACTCCGGCGCGTTCCCAACGCCGCAGCAAACCGAGCACGATCACTAACACCAACAGTCATCCGCAGTAACAGCGAGGCATTAAGATGGACTATACGCTCACCCGCATAGACCCGAACGGTGAGAACGACCGTTATCCCCTGCAAAAACAGGAGATCGTCGCCGATCCCCTGGAACAACAGGTCCACCGCACGGTTTACATGGGTAAACTCGAGCATGCGCTGCATGACATGGTGAACTGGGGGCGTAAAAACTCTATTTGGCCGTATAACTTCGGCCTTTCGTGCTGTTACGTGGAGATGGTGACGTCGTTTACCGCCGTTCACGACGTGGCGCGTTTCGGTGCGGAAGTGTTGCGCGCCTCCCCGCGTCAGGCTGACCTGATGGTGGTGGCCGGCACCTGCTTCACCAAGATGGCCCCGGTTATCCAACGCCTGTACGAGCAGATGCTGGAACCCAAGTGGGTGATCTCGATGGGCGCTTGCGCCAACTCCGGCGGCATGTACGACATCTATTCCGTGGTGCAGGGCGTGGACAAGTTCCTGCCGGTCGACGTGTACATTCCCGGCTGCCCACCGCGTCCGGAAGCCTACATGCAAGCGCTGATGCTGCTGCAGGAATCCATCGGCAAAGAACGTCGCCCACTGTCGTGGGTTGTCGGCGATCAGGGCGTTTACCGCGCCAATATGCAGTCTGAAAGAGAGCGTAAACACGGCGAGCGCATCGCGGTGACCAACCTCCGGACGCCTGACGAGATTTAAGACGTTCATTTAACGTCCATCTTAGTGCGCTATTGGTTAACACAGCGAAAAGTGAAACTTGCGGCGAATAACCCTTTAGTGTGGTGAAAAAAAATTATGACAGATTTGACGACGCACGACGCCTTGCCTGCCTGGCAGACCCGAGATCACCTTGACGACCCGGTGATCGGCGAACTGCGCAACCGTTTTGGGCCGGAAGCCTTTACTGTTCAGGCCACCCGCACCGGCATGCCCGTGGTATGGGTTAAACCTGACCAGTTACTGGAAGTAATGACGTTCCTGAGAAAACAGCCGAAGCCGTATGTCATGCTGTTCGATCTGCATGGCGTGGACGAACGTCTTCGCACCCACCGCGACGGCCTGCCCGCTGCGGATTTCTCCGTTTTCTACCATCTGATTTCCATCGAGCGCAACCGCGACATCATGCTGAAGGTGGCGCTGTCTGAAAAAGACCTGCACGTGCCGACGGCCACCAAGGTGTTCCCAAACGCCAACTGGTATGAGCGCGAGACCTGGGAAATGTTCGGCATCACCTTCGACGGCCACCCGCACCTGTCGCGCATCATGATGCCGCAGACCTGGGAAGGGCACCCGCTGCGCAAGGACTACCCGGCGCGCGCCACCGAATTCGATCCTTTCGTGTTGACCAAGCAGAAAGAAGATCTGGAGATGGAAGCGCTGACCTTCAAGCCGGAAGACTGGGGCATGAAGCGCGGCACCGAGAACGAAGACTTCATGTTCCTCAACCTCGGCCCGAACCACCCGTCTGCGCACGGTGCGTTCCGCATCATTCTGCAGCTGGACGGCGAAGAGATCGTCGACTGCGTGCCGGATATCGGCTATCACCACCGCGGCGCCGAGAAGATGGGCGAGCGTCAATCCTGGCACAGCTACATTCCGTACACCGACCGCATCGAATACCTCGGCGGCTGCGTGAACGAAATGCCTTACGTGCTGGCGGTTGAAAAGCTGGCCGGCATCAAGGTGCCGGAGCGCGTTGACACCATTCGCGTGATGCTGTCCGAACTGTTCCGCATCAACAGCCACCTGCTGTACATCTCCACCTTCATTCAGGACGTCGGCGCGATGACCCCGGTGTTCTTCGCCTTTACCGACCGCCAGAAGATCTACGATCTGGTGGAAGCGATCACCGGCTTCCGTATGCACCCGGCCTGGTTCCGCATCGGCGGCGTCGCGCACGATCTGCCGCGCGGCTGGGATCGCCTGCTGCGTGAATTCCTCGAATGGATGCCGAAGCGTCTGGATTCCTACGTGAAAGCGGCGCTGAAGAACAGCATTCTGAAAGGCCGTTCCATCGGCGTCGCGTCTTACAACGCCAAAGAAGCGCTGGAATGGGGCGTGACCGGTGCCGGTCTGCGCGCCACCGGCGTCGAGTTCGACGTGCGTAAATGGCGCCCGTACTCCGGCTACGAGAACTTCGACTTCGAAGTGCCGGTCGGCGACGGCAACAGCGACTGCTACACCCGCGTGATGCTGAAGGTGGAAGAGCTGCGCCAGAGCCTGCGCATCCTCGAACAGTGCCTGAACAATATGCCGGAAGGCCCGTTCAAGGCCGATCACCCGCTGACCACGCCGCCGCCGAAAGAGCGCACGCTGCAGCACATTGAAACGCTGATCACCCACTTCCTGCAGGTTTCCTGGGGCCCGGTGATGCCAGCCAACGAATCATTCCAGATGATTGAAGCCACCAAAGGGATCAACAGCTACTACCTGACCAGCGACGGCAGCACCATGAGCTACCGCACCCGGGTACGTACGCCGAGCTTTGCGCACCTGCAGCAGATCCCATCGGTCATCCGAGGCAGCCTGGTTTCCGACCTGATCGTCTATCTGGGTAGTATCGATTTTGTAATGTCAGATGTGGACCGCTAACTATGGACTCTCAAAAAGACAATCACGCAGTCAACGATGCGCTCGAGCCCATCAATGCAGCCGCTCCTCAGAGCGGCGTTGATGCATTTGTACTGAGCGCGGAAGAACGTGATGCGATCGAGCACGAAAAGCACCATTACGAGGATCCGCGCGCCGCTTCCATCGAAGCACTGAAAATTGTGCAGAAGCAGCGCGGCTGGGTTCCGGACGGTGCGATTTACGCCATCGCGGAAGTGCTGGGCATCCCCGCCAGCGACGTAGAAGGCGTGGCCACGTTCTACAGCCAGATTTTCCGTCAGCCAGTAGGACGTCACGTGATCCGTTATTGTGACAGCGTTGTTTGTCACATCACCGGTTACCAGGGCATTCAGGCCGCTATCGAGAAGAAGCTGAACATCAAACCGGGTCAAACCACCTTTGATGGCCGCTTCACGCTGCTGCCGACCTGCTGTCTGGGCAACTGCGATAAAGGGCCGACCATGATGATTGATGACGACACGCACAGTCAGCTGAAGCCTGAAGATATCGAGACGCTACTGGAGCAGTATCAATGACCAAGCACATTGTACGCACTCCCGAAACGCATCCGCTGACCTGGCGTCTGCGCGATGACAAGCAGCCGCTGTGGCTGGACGAATACCGCAGCAAAAACGGCTATGCCGGCGCAGAGAAGGCCCTCAAAGGCCTGGCCCCGGACGAGATCGTCGGCCTGGTGAAAGATTCCGGGCTGAAGGGCCGCGGCGGCGCGGGCTTCTCCACCGGTTTGAAGTGGAGCCTGATGCCGAAGGACGAATCCATGAACATCCGTTACCTGCTGTGTAACGCCGATGAGATGGAGCCGGGCACCTATAAAGACCGCCTGCTGATGGAGCAGCTGCCGCACCTGCTGGTGGAAGGCATGCTGATCTCCGCGTTCGCGCTGAAAGCCTATCGCGGGTACATCTTCCTGCGCGGCGAGTACATCGAAGCGGCGGCGCACCTGCGTCGCGCCATCGCGGAAGCCACCGAAGCCGGCTATCTGGGCAAGAACATTCTCGGCACCGGGTTTGATTTCGAGCTGATCGTGCACACCGGCGCCGGCCGTTACATCTGCGGCGAAGAAACCGCGCTGATCAACTCGCTGGAAGGCCGCCGCGCCAACCCGCGTTCCAAGCCGCCATTCCCGGCCAGCGCCGGCGTCTGGGGCAAGCCGACTTGCGTCAACAACGTCGAAACGCTGTGCAACGTGCCGGCCATTTTGGCGAACGGCGTGGAGTGGTACACCGGCATCTCCGGCAGTGAAGACAAAGGCACCAAGCTGATGGGCTTCTCCGGCCGGGTGAAAAATCCGGGCGTCTGGGAGCTGCCGTTCGGCACCACCGCGCGCGAAATCCTGGAAGATTACGCCGGCGGCATGCGCGACGGTCTGCGTTTCAAAGCCTGGCAGCCGGGCGGCGCGGGCACCGACTTCCTGACCGCCGATCACCTCGATCTGCCGATGGAATACGGCGCGATCGGCAAAGCCGGCAGCCGTCTCGGCACCGCGTTGGCGATGGCGGTAGACCACGAGATCGGCATGGTGCCGCTGGTGCGCAACCTGGAAGAGTTCTTCGCCCGCGAGTCCTGCGGCTGGTGTACGCCATGCCGCGATGGCCTGCCGTGGAGCGTGAAGATCCTGCGTGCGTTGGAAAACGGCGAAGGGCAGCCGGGGGATATCGAAACCCTCGAACAGCTGTGCCGTTCCCTCGGCCCGGGCAAAACCTTCTGCGCCCACGCGCCAGGTGCCGTAGAGCCACTGCAAAGCGCGATTAAATATTTCCGTGAAGAGTTCGAGGCGGGTATCGCCGTGCAGCACTTCGGCAACGCGCATGCGATTGGCGGCATTCAGCCGAACAATCTGCTGAAGCAACGCTGGTAAGCCGACTCGCCCGAACACGGCCAGAATTTTTGATTAACGCCTGCCGCAAGGCAGGCCACTTGGAAGCATGCTGACTATGGCTACGATTCATGTAGACGGCAAAGAGTATGAGGTAGACGGAGCGGACAACCTGCTGCAGGCTTGTCTCTCCCTCGGCCTTGATATTCCTTACTTTTGCTGGCATCCGGCGCTGGGAAGCGTCGGCGCTTGCCGCCAATGTGCGGTAAAGCAATACCAAAACGCGGAAGATACGCGCGGCCGTTTGGTGATGTCCTGTATGACCCCGGCATCCGATGGCACCTTCATCTCCATCGATGACGGCGAAGCGAAGCAGTTCCGTGAAAGCGTGGTCGAGTGGTTGATGACCAACCACCCGCACGATTGCCCGGTCTGTGAGGAAGGCGGTAACTGTCACCTGCAGGATATGACGGTAATGACCGGCCACAGCTTCCGTCGCTACCGCTTCACCAAGCGCACCCACAACAACCAGGAGCTGGGGCCGTTTATCTCGCACGAGATGAACCGCTGCATCGCCTGCTATCGCTGCGTGCGTTACTACAAAGACTATGCGGACGGCACCGACTTCGGCGTGTACGGCGCGCACGACAACGTCTACTTCGGTCGCCCGGAAAGCGGCACGCTGGAAAGCGAGTTCTCCGGCAACCTGGTGGAAGTGTGCCCGACCGGCGTCTTCACCGACAAAACGCACTCCGAACGCTACAACCGTAAATGGGACATGCAGTTCGCGCCGAGCATTTGCCAGCAGTGCAGCATCGGCTGTAACACCAGCCCGGGCGAGCGCTATGGCGAGCTGCGCCGTATCGAAAACCGTTACAACGGCAGCGTGAACCACTACTTCCTGTGCGACCGCGGCCGTTTCGGTTACGGCTACGTCAACCAGAAAGATCGTCCGCGTCAACCGCAGCAGCTGCGCGGCGACGACTGGATCACCCTGAACGCCGAGCAGGCGATGCAGGGCGCGGCGGACATCCTGCGTCAGGCGAAGAAAACCATCGGCATCGGCTCCCCGCGCGCCAGCCTGGAAAGCAACTTCGCGCTGCGCGAGCTGGTCGGCACCGAGAACTACTACACCGGTATCGCTCAGGCGGAGCAATCACGCCTGGCGCTGATGCTGAACGTGCTGAAGAACGGCGGCGTTCATACGCCGGCGCTGCGTGAGATCGAAGATTACGACGCGGTGCTGGTGCTGGGCGAAGACCTGACGCAAACCGGCGCGCGCATCGCGCTGTCCGTGCGTCAGGCCGTCAAGGGTAAAGCCCGCGCGATGGCGGCGGCGCAGCGCGTTGCCGACTGGCAGATCGCGGCGGTGCAGAACATCGGCCAGCACGCCAAGTACCCGCTGTTCACCACCAACGTCGACAACACCCGCCTGGACGACATCGCCGCCTGGAACTACCGCGCGCCGGTAGACGAGCAGGCGCGCTTCGGCTTCGCCATCGCGCACGCGCTGGATAGCGCAGCGCCGGCGGTGAACGATCTGGCCGATGGCCTGAACAAGAAAGTCGACATCATCGTGCAGGCGCTGACCGGCGCACGCAAACCGCTGATCATTACCGGCAGCAACGCCGGCAGCGAAGCCATCATCGAAGCGGCGGCCAACATCGCCAAAGCGTTGAAGGGCCGCGGTTCCGACGTCGGCATCACCTTCGTGGCGGGCGCCGCCAACAGCATGGGCCTGGCGATGATCGGCGGCGGTTCGCTCGATCAGGCGCTGGAACAGCTGGCGAGCGGCGCAGCCGATACCGCCATCGTGATGGAAAACGATCTCTATCGCCATGCGCCGGCGGCGCAGGTGGACGCAGCGTTGGCTAAGGTCAGCAACCTGATCGTCGCCGATCACCAGCGCACCGCGATCATGGACAAAGCCAACCTGATCCTCTCCTCGGCCAGCTTTGCCGAGAGCGACGGTACGCTGATCAACCAGGAAGGCCGCGCGCAGCGCTTCTTCCAGGTATACGATCCGGCTTACTACGACGACGCCAAGAAGAATCAGTTCACCGTGATGCTGGAAAGCTGGCGCTGGATGCACTCGCTGCACTCCACCTACACCAGCCGCCATGTGGATTGGACTCAGCTCGATGACGTGATCGCCGCTTGCGTCGCCGCGTTGCCGCAGCTGCAGGGCATCGTCGATGCCGCGCCGGACGCGACTTTCCGCATTCGCGGTCAGAAGCTGGCGCGTTCGCCGCACCGTTCCAGCGGCCGTACCGCCATGCGCGCCAACATCAGCGTGCACGAGCCGCGTCAGCCGCAGGATAAAGACACCATGTTCGCCTTCTCGATGGAAGGGAACAACAGCCCGCTGGCCGATCGTCAGCAGATCCCGTTCGCCTGGGCGCCAGGCTGGAACTCACCGCAGGCATGGAACAAGTTCCAGGCTGAAGTGGGCGGCAAACTGCGCCACGGCGATCCGGGCGTGCGCCTGATCGAAGCGGGGGAGGGCAGCCTCGGTTACTTCGACCGCGTGCCAGCCGCCTTCAATCCGAACGACGGCTGGCGTGTCGCGCCTTACTACCACCTGTTCGGCAGCGATGAAATGTCGCAGCGCTCTCACGTGATCCAGCAGCGCATGCCGGAAGCCTACGTGATGGTCAACCCGGCCGACGCGGCGACGCTTGGCGTCAACGCGGGCAGCCTGGTGGAGTTCAGCTGTGCGGGCCAGACCTTGCGTCTGCCGGTGCGTCTGAGTGAAACCCTGACCCAGGGCCAGGTTGGTTTGCCGCTCGGCTTGCCAGGGATCCCGCCGATTTTGGTGGGTGCTAAGGTAGACAATCTGCGGGAGGCGGCACGATGAGCTGGTTTACCCCTGAGGTGATCGACATTCTGATCGCCGTTCTTAAAGCGGTCGTGATCCTGTTGGTGGTCGTGGCGTGCGGGGCGTTCATGAGCTTCGGCGAACGCCGCCTGCTCGGTCTGTTCCAGAACCGTTACGGACCGAACCGCGTAGGCTGGGGCGGCTCGCTGCAGCTGGTCGCCGACATGATCAAAATGTTCTTCAAGGAAGACTGGGTGCCGAGATTCTCCGACCGGGTGATCTTCACCCTGGCGCCGATGATCGCCTTTACTTCCCTGTTGCTGGCATTTGCCATCGTGCCGGTCAGCCCGACCTGGGCGGTGTCCGATCTCAACATCGGTATTCTGTTCTTCCTGATGATGGCCGGCCTGGCGGTGTACGCCGTGCTGTTCGCCGGCTGGTCGAGCAACAACAAATACTCGCTGTTGGGCGCGATGCGTGCCTCCGCGCAAACCCTGAGCTACGAAGTGTTCATTGGCCTGTCGCTGATGGGCGTGGTGATGCAGGCGGGTTCGTTCAACATGCAGGCTATCGTTGAATCGCAGGCGCACGTCTGGAACGTCATTCCGCAGTTCTTCGGCTTCGTGACCTTCGCGATCGCCGGCGTGGCGGTGTGTCACCGTCACCCGTTTGACCAGCCGGAAGCCGAACAGGAACTGGCTGACGGTTACCACATCGAATATTCCGGCATGAAGTTCGGTCTGTTCTTCGTGGGGGAATACATCGGTATCGTCACCGTGTCCGCCCTGATTGTGACGTTGTTCTTCGGCGGCTGGCAGGGTCCGTTCCTGCCGCCATTCATCTGGTTCGCGTTGAAAACGGCCTTCTTCATGATGATGTTCATCCTGATCCGCGCCGCGCTGCCGCGTCCGCGTTATGACCAGGTGATGTCTTTCGGCTGGAAAGTGTGCCTGCCGCTGACGCTGCTGAACCTGCTGGCAACCGCCGCGGTCATTTTGTACAACGCTCAATAAGGGGTGAATAAACCATGACATTGAAAGAGTTAGTGGTTGGTTTCGGCACCCAGGTGCGCAGCATTTGGATGATTGGCATGCATGCCTTCGCCAAGCGTGAAACCCAGATGTACCCGGAAGAACCGGTTTACCTGCCGCCGCGCTACCGCGGCCGCATCGTGCTGACGCGCGATCCGGACGGCGAAGAGCGCTGCGTCGCCTGTAACCTGTGTGCGGTTGCCTGCCCGGTCGGCTGTATCTCGCTGCAAAAAGCGGAACAGAAAGACGGCCGTTGGTATCCGGAGTTCTTCCGCATCAACTTCTCGCGCTGCATTTTCTGTGGCCTGTGCGAAGAGGCTTGCCCGACTACCGCTATCCAGCTGACGCCGGATTTCGAACTGGGTGAGTACAAGCGTCAGGATCTGGTGTACGAAAAAGAAGATCTGTTGATCTCGGGGCCGGGTAAATATCCGGAATATAACTTCTACCGGATGGCCGGTATGGCGATTGACGGCAAAGCCAAAGGCGAAGCCGAAAACGAAGCCAAACCGATCGACGTCAAAGGTCTGTTGCCCTAAGGAGCCAGCAAGCATGGAAATTGCATTTTATCTGGCAGGTTTGATTGCGGTGGCCGCGACGATTCGCGTGATCACCCATACCAACCCTGTGCATGCGCTGCTGTATCTGATCGTCTCGTTATTGGCGATCTCGGCAGTCTTCTTCTCTCTCGGCGCCTACTTTGCCGCCGCGTTGGAAATCATCGTTTATGCGGGCGCCATCATGGTGCTGTTCGTGTTCGTGGTGATGATGCTGAACCTCGGCAACGTGCAGCAGCAAGAGCGCGACTGGATGAAGCCGACGGTGTGGATCGGGCCTGGCCTGCTGTCGCTGGCGCTGCTGGTGGTATTGATCGTCGCGATCCGCAGCGTATCCGATCAGGGTATCAGCGGTGAGATGGTCGACGCGAAGGCGGTGGGCATCAGCCTGTTCGGGCCTTACGTACTGGCGGTTGAGCTGGCTTCAATGCTGCTGTTGGCGGGTCTGGTTGTCGCCTTCCATATCGGCCGCGAGCACAAGCCTGGCGAGGTGCTGAGCAACGCGCCGGCGAGTGGCGAAATGGCGAGAAGAAAATCGGAGGAGCAAGCATGATCCCTCTTCAACATGGCCTGATCCTGGCGGCTATCCTGTTTGTGCTCGGGCTGACCGGGCTGCTGGTGCGCCGCAACCTGCTGTTTATGCTGATCAGCCTGGAAGTGATGATCAACGCTGCGGCGTTGGCGTTTATCGTGGCGGGAAGCTACTGGGGCCAGGCGGACGGACAGGTGATGTACATCCTGGCGATCAGCCTGGCGGCAGCCGAGGCCAGTATCGGCCTGGCGCTGCTGCTGCAGCTCTACCGTCGTCGTCATACCCTGAATATTGATACTGTCAGTGAGATGCGCGGATGAACCTATTATATTTAACAATTCTGCTACCGCTGATCGGGTTCCTGCTGTTGGCATTTTCCCGCGGTCGTTGGTCTGAAAACACGGCGGCCACTGTCGGCGTGGGTTCTATCGGCCTGGCTGCGCTGGTCACGGTCTATGTGGCGATGGATTTCTTCGCCCAGAAAGCCGCCGGCGTGCAGCTGTTCGAGCAAAGCCTGTGGACCTGGATGGCCGTCGGCAACTTCAATATCGGCGTGACCCTGGTGCTGGACGGCCTGTCGCTGACCATGCTGTCGGTGGTCACCGGCGTCGGCTTCTTCATCCACATGTTCGCTTCCTGGTACATGCGCGGTGAAGAGGGCTATTCGCGCTTCTTCGCTTACACCAACCTGTTTATCGCCAGCATGGTGGTATTGGTGCTGGCGGACAACCTGCTGTTGATGTACCTGGGTTGGGAAGGCGTGGGCCTGTGCAGCTACCTGTTGATCGGTTTCTACTACAAAGATCCGGCCAACGGCGCGGCGGCGATGAAAGCCTTTATCGTGACCCGCGTGGGCGACGTGTTCCTGGCGTTCGCGCTGTTCATCCTCTACAACGAGCTGGGCACGCTGAACATCCGCGAGCTGATGATCCTGGCGCCGCAGAAACTGGCGGTGGGCGACACGGCCATCACCTGGGCGACCCTGATGCTGCTGGGCGGCGCGGTCGGTAAATCGGCGCAGCTGCCGTTGCAAACCTGGTTGGCGGACGCGATGGCGGGCCCAACCCCGGTTTCCGCACTGATCCACGCGGCGACCATGGTGACCGCGGGCGTCTATCTGATCGCCCGCACGCACGGCCTGTTCCTGATGGCGCCGGAAGTGCTGCACCTGGTGGGCATCGTCGGTGCGGTCACTCTGCTGCTGGCCGGCTTCGCCGCGCTGGTGCAGACCGACATCAAGCGCGTGCTCGCTTACTCCACCATGAGCCAGATCGGTTACATGTTCCTGGCGCTGGGCGTGCAGGCATGGGACGCGGCGATCTTCCACCTGATGACCCACGCGTTCTTCAAGGCGCTGCTGTTCCTGTCGTCCGGTTCGGTGATCCTGGCTTGCCACCACGAGCAAAACATCTTCAAGATGGGCGGTCTGCGCAAGAGTATCCCGCTGGTGTACGTCTGCTTCCTGGTGGGCGGCGCGGCGCTGTCTGCGTTGCCGCTGGTCACGGCCGGCTTCTTCAGTAAGGACGAGATCCTGGCGGGCGCGATGGCCAACGGCCACATCAACCTGATGGTTGCCGGCCTGGTCGGTGCGTTCATGACCTCGCTGTACACCTTCCGTATGATTTTCATCGTGTTCCATGGCGAAGAGAAAATCAAAGCGCATGCCGGTAAAGGCATCACTCACCACTTGCCACTGCTGGTTCTGCTGGTGCTGTCCACCTTCGTCGGCGCGATGATCGTGCCGCCGTTGCAGGGCGTGCTGCCGGAGACCACCGAGCTGGCGCACGGCAGCGTGCTGCGGCTTGAAATCACCTCCGGCGTGGTGGCTATCGTCGGCATTCTGCTGGCGGCCGCGCTGTGGCTGGGCAAACGAAGCCTGGTCAACAGCATCGCCAACAGCGCGCCGGGTCGTTTCTTCTCGACCTGGTGGTTCCATGCCTGGGGCTTCGACTGGCTGTATGACAAAGTGTTCGTCAAGCCGTACCTGGGCATTGCGAAGCTGCTGCAACGCGATCCGCTGAACTCGCTGATGAATCTGCCGGCCGTCTTCTCCCGCTGGGGGAACCGCGGTCTGACGGTGAGCGAGAACGGTCAGGTGCGTTGGTATATAGCGTCTATGGGTGTGGGTGCAGTGGTCGTATTGGCTCTGTTGATTTTGGTTTAATTGAATAATTTAAACAGACGCATTTTTCGGGCGTAGCGCCGGGCAGGCGCTACGTACAAAGTTTGAAATTATTCGTATAAGGGACACAAAACGCCATGCTATTACCTTGGCTAATTCTTATCCCCTTTATCGGCGGTCTGCTGTGCTGGCAGCTTGAGCGCTTCGGTACTAAGGTGCCGCGCTGGATAGCGCTGATCGCAATGGGGCTGACGTTGGCGCTCTCTCTGCAGCTGTGGATGCAGGGCGGCTATACATTGACCACGCCGAAAGGCATTCCGCAGTGGCAGAGCGAATTCCTGCTGCCGTGGATCCCGCGCTTCGGCATCTCCATCCACCTGGCGCTGGACGGTCTGTCGCTGCTGATGGTGGTGTTGACCGGTCTGCTGGGCGTGCTGGCGATCCTCTGTTCCTGGCGTGAAATCCAGAAGTATCAGGGCTTCTTCCACCTCAACCTGCTGTGGATCCTGGGCGGCGTTATCGGCGTGTTCCTCGCCATCGACATGTTCCTGTTCTTCTTCTTCTGGGAAATGATGTTGGTGCCGATGTACTTCCTGATCGCGCTGTGGGGTCACAAGGCGTCGGACGGTAAAACCCGCATCACCGCGGCGACCAAGTTCTTCATCTACACCCAGGCCAGCGGTCTGGTGATGCTGATTGCGATCCTGGGCCTGGTGTTCGTGCACTACAACGCCACCGGCGTGTGGACCTTCGATTACGAAGACCTGCTGCAAACGCCGATGTCCCACAACGTGCAATATATGCTGATGCTGGGCTTCTTCATCGCCTTCGCGGTGAAAATGCCGGTGGTGCCGCTGCACGGCTGGTTGCCGGATGCGCACAGCCAGGCGCCAACCGCAGGTTCCGTCGACCTGGCGGGCATCTTGCTGAAAACCGCGGCCTACGGCCTGCTGCGTTTCAGCCTGCCGCTGTTCCCTGAGGCTTCGCACGAGTTCGCGCCAATCGCCATGTGGCTGGGCGTGATCGGCATCTTCTACGGCGCCTGGATGGCGTTCGCGCAGACCGACATTAAGCGCCTTATCGCTTACACCTCGGTATCGCACATGGGCTTCGTGCTGATCGCCATCTACACCGGCAGCCAGCTGGCTTACCAGGGCGCGGTTATCCAGATGATCGCGCACGGCCTGTCCGCCGCCGGCATGTTTATCATCTGCGGCCAGCTGTATGAACGTCTGCATACGCGCGACATGCGTCAGATGGGCGGCCTGTGGGGGCGCATCAAGTTCATTCCTGCGCTGTCGCTGTTCTTCGCCGTGGCTACGCTGGGGATGCCGGGTACCGGTAACTTCGTCGGCGAATTCATGATTCTGTTCGGCAGCTACCAGGTGGTGCCGGTGATCACCGTGATCTCCACCTTCGGTCTGGTGTTCGCTTCTGTTTACTCGCTGATCATGATGCAGCGCGCTTACTACGGTGCGCCTAAATCCGACCAGCCGCTGCAGGGCATGACCGCGCGCGAACTGTTCATCATTCTGCTGCTGGTGGTGTTGCTGGTTCTGCTGGGGGTTTACCCGCAGCCGATTCTGGATACTTCCAACGCGGCGATGAGCAACGTGCAACACTGGTTTGGTTCGTCAGTTTCAGCAATTTCAACAACAAGGCCGTAATTCGCCATGACAATAACTCCTCAACAACTGATCGCACTGCTGCCGCTGTTGATCGTCGGATTGACGGTGGTGGTTGTGATGCTAGGCATTGCGTGGCGACGCGACCACTTTATCAACGCCACCCTGACCGTGATCGGTCTCAACCTGGCGCTGCTTTCGCTGTACTTTGTCGGCCAGGCAGGCCCAATGGACGTCACCCCGCTGCTGCGGGTTGACGGCTACTCGATGTTCTACACCGGGCTGGTGCTGCTGGCGAGTCTGGCGACCTGCACCTTCGCGTATCCGTGGCTGGTCGGCTATCCGGATAACCGCGAAGAGTTCTACCTGCTGGTGCTGATCGCCGCCATGGGCGGCATCCTGCTGGCGAGCGCCAACCATCTGGCTTCGCTGTTCATCGGTATCGAGCTGATCTCGCTGCCGCTGTTCGGCCTGGTGGGCTATGCCTACCGCCAGAAGCGCCCGCTGGAAGCCGCCATCAAGTACATGCTGCTGTCCGCCGCCGCGTCGTCGTTCCTGCTGTTCGGCATGGCGCTGCTGTACGCCGAATCCGGCGATCTGTCGCTGGCCGGCCTCGGCAAGAGCCTGCAGGAAAACATGATGCACCAGCCGCTGATCCTGGCCGGCATGGGCATGATGATCGTCGGTCTGGGCTTCAAGCTGTCGCTGGTGCCGTTCCAACTGTGGACGCCGGACGTTTATCAGGGCGCGCCTGCGCCGGTCTCGACCTTCCTGGCGACCGCCAGCAAAATCGCGATCTTTGCGGTCGTGATGCGTCTGTTCCTGTATGCCCCGGCCGCCGACAACGAAGCGCTGCGCATGGTGTTGTCGATCATCGCGTTCTGCTCCATCTTGTTCGGTAACCTGATGGCCATCAGCCAGACCAACATCAAGCGTCTGCTGGGCTACTCGTCGATCGCTCATCTGGGCTACCTGCTGGTGGCGCTGATTGCGGTGCAAACCCATCAGCTGTCGCTGGAAACCGCCGGCGTTTATCTGGCCGGTTACCTGTTCAGCAGCCTGGGCGCCTTCGGCGTGGTCAGCCTGATGTCCAGCCCATACCGCGGCCCGGATGCGGATTCGCTGTTCTCTTACCGTGGTCTGTTCTGGCATAAGCCAATCTTGTCCGCGGTAATGACGGTGATGATGCTGTCGCTGGCCGGTATCCCGATGACGCTGGGCTTTATCGGTAAGTTCTTCGTGATCGCGATGGGCGTCAGCGCGCATCTGTGGTGGCTGACCGGCGCAGTCGTGGTAGGCAGCGCCATCGGCCTGTACTACTACCTGCGCGTGACCGTCAGCCTGTTCCTCAGCGCGCCGGAATCGCTGCAGCGCGACACCCCGAACAACTGGGCGTTGACCGCCGGTGGCGTCGTGGTGCTGATCTCAGCCGCGCTGGTGCTGCTGTTGGGGGTTTATCCTCAGCCGCTGATTTCGCTGGTGCAGATGGCGCAGCCGACGTTCTGATAACGCTTCAGACGGTAAAAAGGTCGCTTCGGCGGCCTTTTTTTATGGAGAAACGGCGCTCAGCCGTAATGGGCGCTAAACGACGTTTCCAGCGCCTGCACCACCGCGCGCACGCGGGCGGCGCGTTGCAAATCGGGGTGCAGCACCAGCCAGATATCCACCCAGTCTTTGCTCTCGGGAAAGAGGCGCACCAATTCCGGGTCGTGGTCGGCCAGGCACGACAAGAGCAGCCCGATGCCCAGCCCGCTGCGGGTGGCCGAACGTAACAACAGCTGCGAATTGCATTGCAGCACGGCGTTGGGCTCGAACAGGGTCTCGCCGCCGAAATTGCTCCAGTGGCGCGGCACCAGTTCGCGCGGGAACATCAGCAGATCGTGGCCGCGCAGCTGCTCGCCTTTGACCGGCATGCCGCGTTGCGCCAGATAGTGCGGGCTGGCGTACAGGCCCATTTCGATAGTGGCTAAGCGTTTGATGATCAGCTCATCGTCATCGGGGCGCGCGCCGCGGATCGCCAGATCCGCGCTGTGGTAAGCGATATCGGTGATGTTCAGCGCCGTCAACAGCGTGACGGTGATGGCCGGATAGCGTTGCCGCAGATCTTGCAGCGCCGGTATCACGAAGGCTTCGGCCAGGGTATCGGTGGTGGCGATGCGCACGTTGCCGCACAGACTTTCGTCGCCGCCGGCGGCTTTGCGAGCGATCGCCTGCACGGCATTTTCCATCTTCATCATGTCCGCCAGCATGGATTCGCCCAGCGGGCTGAGGGAGAAGGATTTTGGCGTGCGGATAAACAATTTCGAACCCAGCGAGTTTTCCAGGGCGGTGAGACGTCGGCCGACGGTCGCTTGATCAACCTGCAGCTGGTTGGCGGCTTTACGTAACGTGCCGCAGCGTGCGACGGCCAGAAAGAAGCGCGCGTCATCCCAATTCATCATGCCATTTCCTCTCTGCAGATTTGTCGGCGCCAGGGGAGCCGTGCGGGCCGGGCGAACGATACCGGTATCTATCATAAAGCGTTGTTCCGCCTGGAGGGAGAGAAAGACGGTCAACGGCACGCACATCGGCGGTTATTTCTCCGGTGATGCAAGAATGCATCAGGGTGATTCATTCTTGACGATACTTCGCCCGTCGCCGTAACGCTATGATAAGCGCCGTTCCCGGCAGACCGGGTGAGGAAAGACGACGATGGCAGGCCGCCGCCTGCCGACTTTGGGAGTGGAAGCATGTCAGAAAATACCGCCATCCAGGACGCGGCGCCAGCAAACGCACGGGCGTCGCGCACGGCCATTTTACTGTTCCTGGCGCTGGCTTTGATGTCGGCATTGCTGAACAGCAGCGCGCCGACGCCGCTTTATCCGCTGTATCAGCAGCAGCTTGCGCTAAGCTCGGTCAGTCTGACCGTCATCTACGGCGCCTATGCCGCCGGCGTGCTGATCTCTTTGTTCGGCGTCGGCAATCTGGCCGGCAAAGTAAAGGATTTACGCAGCATGATCGTGCCGGCGTTGCTGGTGGTGTTGAGCGGCGCGCTGCTGTTCGCGCTGGCTGATACCTTTGCCATGATGCTGATGGCGCGGCTGCTGGCCGGGGTAGGCACCGGGGCGCTGACCGGCGCGGCGAACATCGCGTTGGTGCGGTTTGGGCCGCGCGACGGCGGTAAAAGCGCGGCGTTAATCGCAACGCTGTCATTCACCACCGGATTAGCGCTGGGGCCGATCTTCAGCGGCATCGCTTTGCAGACCGGTTTTCATCCCACGACGCTGCCGTTCGTTTTCATCATGGCCATTGCCGCCATGGCGGCGTTGGGCGTCATGCTGCTGTGGCCGCGTGGCCAGGTTGCGTCGCCGGCCCGCGCTGCGCCGGCCGAACAGGAAAAAAGCACGCTGCTCGATGGCCTGCGCGCTACCGGCGGTAAATTCTTTGTGTGCGCCGGCGCGCTGTTTGTCTGTTGGGCGCTGGCCGCCAGTATTTTGGCAATCGGCCCCGGCGTGGCGGAAACGCTGTTAGGCATGCACCAGCGTGGCGTCTTTGGCTATGCGATTGCGGTGTATCTGCTGATCGCCGGCATCAGCCAGATCCTGAGCCGCCGCGTTAACGCCCGTCATTCGCTGTTGTTCGGTTGCCTGGCGCAGGTGCTGGCGGCAGTGGTGTTCGCCATGGCGATCCAGTGGCATTCTCTGGGGCTGGCGGCGGTGGGGCTGGTGGTGGCCGGCTATGCTTACGGCGCCATTTTCGTCGGCAGCGCGACCCTGGTGAACTTGATTTCGCCGCCGACCAGCCATGCGCGTTTGCTTTCTCTGTTTTACGTTATCGCTTATATCGCCAACTGGGTGCCGATCTTGCTGGGCGTGGTGGTCGATCGCGTCGATCTGCAGCAGGCGACCCATTTGCTGTTCTTGAGCAGCAGCGCAGTGTGCCTGTTGCTGGCATGGAAAACGTCCCGGGTGGGATTCCCTTGCTAATTATTTTGTGATGAATATCTATTTTTTATAATTAATGATTCTTTAATTACATTTATGATGTGATTTGTATCGCATAAATTGGCCTGTTTTCGGGTAAACTGCGCGCTTTCTTTTTGCTGCAGGTCACTTTATGAACGTTCTTTTCGCCATTGCCGTCACCACCGGGATCCTGTCCGGCGTTTGGGGATGGGTTGCCGTCAGTCTGGGCCTGATCGGTTGGGCCGGTTTTCTCGGCTGCACGGCCTATTTCGCCTGCCCGCAGGGCGGCCTGAAAGGGCTGTTGATCGGCGCGTTGACCTGCTGCAGCGGCGTTTTCTGGGCAATGGTCATCATCCACGGCAGCGAACTGGCGCCGCAATGGAATTTGCTGGGGTATCTGCTGACCGGCGCCGTGGCGTTCTTGATGTGCATACAGGCCAAACAGCAATGGCTGGGGTTCGTGCCCGGCACCTTTATCGGCGCCTGTGCGACCTTCGCCGGCGGCGGCGACTGGCCGCTGGTGACGCTCTCTTTGCTGGTGGGCCTGCTATTCGGCTATGCGATGAAAAACAGCGGGCTGTGGTGGGCGGCGCGCAGCGAAAAAGCCCGCGCCGCACAGCCGGTCAGCCGGCATGCCGGCTCAAACGGTGCCGCCGAGTGAGAGGCGGTAGTGCAGATCGAGACGCTCGGCGCAGGGCTCGCCCGCGATCCGCTGCAGCAACAGTTCACTGGCGGCCTTACCCATCTCAAAGCGCGGCGTGATCACGCTGGCGATGCCCGGCGTGGTCGCCTGGCCGATATCCAGACCGTGAAAACCCGATAGCGCAACCTCCTGCGGCACGCGCACGCCGAGACGCAGGCAGGCCTGCAACACGCCTACCGCCAAATCGTCGTTGGTGCACAGGATACCGTCCAACTGCGGGTAGCGTTCGCGCGCCATTGCCAGCATGTCGGCGCCGATCGAAACCGATGAGACCCGATGCGGCGTGATCTGGCGCGGCGTTTGCCCCTGAGCCGCCATGGCGCGGCAGTAACCCTGGTAACGTTTAGTGTCGCGGGCGTCGGACATGGCGCCAAAGTAAACGATATGGCGTTTGCCGCTGGCCAGCAGCGCGGCGGTCATGTCATACCCCGCCTGTTCATTGTCGAATCCCACCGCGATCCGCCCCGGCGGCGCGTCGAGATCCATCACCTGCGCGATGGGAATTTTCGCGGCGGCGAGATAGGTCTCAGCGCGCAAGGTGTGCGCCGAATCGGTGAGGATTAGCCCGGCGATTGGATAAGCCAGCAGTTGTGCAATCTGCTCTTCTTCCCGCTGCGGGCTGTAATCGTAGTTCACCACCAGCGTTTGATAACCCCGCGCCTGGGTGACGGATTCGATGCCGGCCAGCAGATCGGCGAAAATCTGGTTATTGAAAGAGGGGATCAACACGCCGATGCGCGGTTTTCTGCCGGCCTGTGCGGTATCGGCGTCAGTGATGTTCAGCTCCCGCATGACCTGCGCAATGCGTTCAGCGGTGTCGGCCGCCACTTTGTCCGGCGTGCGCAGAAAACGGCTGACGGTCATTTTGGTCACGCCGGCCAATTGCGCGATGTCCTGTAGCGTTACGCGGGGGTGTTTCATTCGGTAGCCTTAACGGGCGGCGCGGCAAGGGTGGATAGCGGTATGTTAACAAATCGATTTGGTGATAACAATGCATGCGATTTTATTGAAAGTGGCTATTTTTCAATTGGATAGATTGGTTTTGTTCTCTCACTGTCTGCGTGAGTTCACGTTAAGGGTAACAGGGTTTCGTAACATTATTTTCAGTGATTTCCATCACGTTTTTACCGGTAACAATCGGCTGAGATAGAGGCCTGTCCGATTGGAGGCCTGAAGGCCGGGAATTACCATGAACAACCTGTTTTCTCTGGATAACAAAACCGTCTTGATCACCGGCGCCTCGCGCGGCATCGGTTTTCTGCTAGCGCGCGGCCTGGCGCAGCAAGGCGCGCATATTCTGGTCAATGCCACCACCGAAGAACATGCCCGGCACGCCGCCGATCGCCTGCGCGAAGAGGGGCTGTGCGCCGACGCGGCGGCGTTCGACGTCACCGACTCTCAGGCGGTGCATGCCGCCATCGGCCGTATCGAAACGGACATCGGCGCGATAGACGTGTTGATCAACAACGCCGGCATCCAGCGCCGTCATCCCTTCACCGAGTTCCCGGAGCAAGACTGGGACGACATCATCGCCGTCAACCAGAAGGCGGTCTTCATCGTGTCGCAGACCGTGGCCCGTTACATGGTGCCGCGCCGGCGCGGCAAGATAGTCAATATCGGCTCGATGCAAAGCGAGCTGGGGCGGGACACCATCACCCCTTACGCGGCGTCCAAAGGGGCGGTGAAAATGCTGACGCGCGGCATGTGCGTGGAGTTGGCGCGTTACAACATTCAGGTCAACGGCATTGCCCCCGGCTATTTCAAAACCGAGATGACACAGGCGTTGGCCGACGACCCGGCCTTTACCGCCTGGCTGACCCAGCGCACGCCCGCCGCGCGTTGGGGGGATCCGCAGGAGCTGATCGGCGCGGCGGTGTTCCTGGCCGCCGACGCTTCCAGCTTCGTCAACGGGCAGCTGCTGTTTGTCGATGGCGGCATGTCCGCCGCGGTGTAATCCCTCTTTCGTGGAGTGTTGAGATGAAAATTCAAACCCAGTCCTGCATGGTCAACGGCAAACGAGACGTGGCGGTGATCGCGCAAGAAGTGAATTATCAGGGGCAGGGCACGCTGGTGAAAATCCGCCGCGGCGGCATCTGCGGCTCGGATCTGCATTACTTTCAGGAAGGGAAGGTCGGCAATTTTCAGGTACGCCAGCCGATGGTGCTGGGCCACGAGGCGATCGGCGAGGTGGTCGCCAGCGATTCGCCGCAGCTGGCGATCGGGCAGAAGGTGGCGCTCAATCCCAGCAAACCCTGCGGGCAGTGCAAATATTGTCTGGCGCAGCAAAGCAATCAGTGCGTCGAGATGCGCTTTTTCGGCAGCGCGATGTATTTCCCGCACGTCGACGGTGCTTTCACCCAATACAAGGTGGTGGATAGTGCGCAGTGCATTCCTTACGCCGCCGATCGCGACGACAGGGTGATGGTATTTGCCGAACCGCTGGCGGTGGCGATCCACGCGGCGAAACAGCCCGGCGCGGTGAAGGGTAAAACGGTTTTCGTGTCCGGCGTCGGCCCGATCGGCTGTTTGCTGGTGGCGGCGCTGAAAGCGCTGGGCGCCGCCGAGATCGTCTGCGCCGATCTCAGCCCGCGCTGTCTGGCGCTCGCCGGCCAGATGGGGGCGGACCGCTGTCTGCATGCTGCAGACGACGATTTCAGCGTATATCAGCAACACAAAGGCTATTTCGACATCGCTTTCGAGGCAGCAGGGCATCCGACGTCGCTGCAGCGCTGCCTGGAAGTCACGCGCGCCAAGGGCACCGTCGTGCAGGTCGGGATGGGCGGCAGCTTCCCTGATTTCCCGCTGATGCTGTTGATCGCCAAGGAGTTGAATCTGCTCGGCTCCTTCCGCTTCGTGGAGGAATTCGCGCTGGCGGTGGCCTGGCTGGCCGGCGATGTGGTCGATCCGCTGCCGCTGCTGTCGGCGGAGTTCGCCGGGGACCAACTGGCGCAGGCGCTGGAGTTTGCCGGCGACAAGCGCCAGGCCGCCAAGGTGCAATTAGTGTTTTAGGGTAAAAGTCCGATGGCCGCAGGTGACGATCGTTGTCTATAGTGTAGGAACGCTTAATTTTTCAACCACGGAGATCTCACGATGGCAAGACATACGGATGCTGAGCAAACTACGCTGGATGACGATCTGAGAATGCTGACCGAAACGCTGGAAGAAGTGTTGCAATACAGCGGCGATCGCGCGGATCAGGCCTACATCGACATCAAGTCGCACGCCGAGCAGGCGCTGAGTGAGGTCAAGGCGCGCTGGGTGAACACCGGCGAATCCTACTATGCCCGCGCCAAAGAAGCGGTGCACCGCACCGACGACTATGTGCGGGATAAACCCTGGCACAGCGTGGGCATCGGCGCCACCGTCGGGCTGGTGCTGGGGCTGCTGCTGGCCCGCAAATAAATCACGCCCCAGGGGCGGCGCAAGCCGCCTCGTTCTTTTCTGCAGACTGTGTGCTTCATCCCGCTGTTTCTCCGATAGTTCTTCCATATCCCGCCTATACTTTCCGCTAGCCGCCGCAGGCGGGGCGCTATTCCCCTGTTTTTTGTGCGGACGAATTGAGGCCATGTCGCCGCAGGTGTAAAGTGTTTGTGTATTTATTGTTTGTTTTTTGTTCTAAATCAAATAATTATCTGGTGTAAACACCCAGGGATATACGGCGTTTTTGCGCTGGCGCAAAAGCCGTGAAAATAACACCTCATATAATACAGAGCGTAACTACAGGCGCGGCGTCCGTCGGCTGCGCCGGGGACGATCTCTGCTAACTGACTTGTGAGCGAACTATGTCGACAAGTGTTTTTAATCGCCGGTGGGCGGCTGTGCTGCTCGAGGCGCTGGCCCGCCATGGGGTGCGGCATGTTTGTATCGCTCCGGGATCGCGCTCCACGCCGTTGACGCTGGCCGCTGCGGCCAACCGATCTTTTATCTGTCATACCCACTTTGATGAACGCGGGCTTGGCCATTTGGCGCTTGGGCTGGCGAAGGCGGCGCGTGAGCCGGTAGCGGTGATTGTCACGTCCGGCACCGCGGCGGCGAACCTTTACCCGGCTTTAATCGAGGCCGGCCTGACCGGTGAGCGGCTGGTGTTTCTCACCGCCGATCGGCCGCCGGAACTGATCGACTGCGGCGCCAATCAGGCGATCCGTCAAAACGGCCTCTACAGCAGCCACCCGACGTTGGCGATCGATCTGCCGCGTCCTACGCCGGATATTCCGGCCGCGTGGCTGGCCTCCAGCGTCGACAGCGCGATGGCGCGCCTGCAGCACGGCGCGTTGCATATCAACTGCCCGTTCGCCGAACCGCTGTACGGCGGCGATGAACGTCTGTATGCCGATTGGTCCGCCGCGCTGGGCGACTGGTGGCAGAGCGATCGGCCTTGGCTGCAGGAAAGCGAGACGCGTGCGGCGCCGTCGCCGCAGCCGGACTGGTTCTTCTGGCGGCAAAAACGCGGCGTGGTGCTGGCCGGCCGCATGAGCGCGGAAGAGGGCGCACAGGTGGCCGACTGGGCTGAGACGCTGGGCTGGCCGCTGATCGGCGATGTGCTGTCGCAGACCGGGCAACCGCTGCCCTGCGCCGATTTATGGCTCGCTCATCCGCAGGCACAGCGCGTGTTGCAAGACGCGCAGCTGGTGGTGCAGTTCGGCGGCAGTCTGACCGGTAAACGCTTGCTGCAGTGGCAGGCGCAGTGTCGGCCGGAAGAGTATTGGGTTATCGACGAGCTGCCGGGGCGGCTCGATCCAGCCCAGCACCGGGGGCGGCGTCTGCGTGCCGGGGTGGCGCAGTGGTTGGCGCAGCATCCGGCGCAACCGCGCGCGCCGTGGGCCGCCGGGCTGGCGGCCTTGGCGGATAAGGCGCTGACGGCGGCGTCCACGCATCTGCACGATAACTTTGGCGAAGCGCAGCTGGCGCACCGCCTGCCGGAACTGCTGCCGGAGAACGGCCAGCTGTTTCTCGGCAACAGCCTGGTGGTGCGACTGATCGACGCGTTAACGACGCTGCCTGTCGCTTACCCGGTATTCAGCAACCGCGGCGCCAGCGGCATCGACGGTCTGATTTCCACCGCCGCCGGCGTACAGCGCGCCACCGCCAGGCCGACGTTGGCGGTGGTGGGCGACCTTTCCGCGTTGTATGACCTCAATGCGCTGGCGTTGTTGCGCCACTGTTCGGCGCCGACGGTGCTGATCGTCGTCAATAACAACGGCGGCCAAATTTTCTCGCTGTTGCCGACGCCGGACGAGGAGCGCCAACGCTTTTACTGCATGCCGCAGAACGTCGAGTTCAGCCACGCGGCGGCGATGTTCCAGCTTGGCTACGCGCGGCCGGAAAACTGGCGCCAACTGCAACAGGCGGTTGAGCAAGGCTGGCGGCGCGGCGGCGCCACGCTGATAGAACTGCAGGTGTCGCCGAGCGCAGGGGCCGAAAGCCTGCAATACCTGGTGCAACAGATGGCGGTGCAATGATGCTGGCGACGCGAATTTTGCAACAGGGCGAAGCGGGGCGTCCGTGGCTGGTATGGCTGCACGGCCTGCTGGGCAACAACAATGAATGGCGGGTGATCGCCGCGCGTTGCCCGGAATGGCCGTCGCTGGCCATCGATCTGCCCGGCCACGGCGATTCCGTGGCGGTGAGCTGCCGCGGCTTCGACGACATCAGCGCGCAAATCGCCGCGACCCTGCAACTGCGCAATATTGAACGTTATTGGCTGGTGGGCTACTCGCTCGGCGGGCGCATCGCCATGTATCACGCTTGCCACGGCCGCCATGACGGCCTGCAAGGCGTGATCGTCGAGGGCGGCAATCCGGGGCTTGAGGACGAACAACAGCGCCGCGATCGTTGCGAGCAGGATACGCGATGGGCGGCGCGTTTTCGCAGTGAGCCGATTGCCGAAGTCCTGGCGGACTGGTATCAGCAGCCGGTGTTCAAAGAGCTTAGCCATGTGCACCGCCAGGCGCTGATCGCCGCACGTTCGGTCAACAGCGGCCCGGCGATTGCCGACATGCTCGAAGCCACCTCGCTCGGCAGACAGCCTTATCTGGCGCCGCAGCTGCGCCAACTGACCGTGCCGCTGCGGGTGCTGTGCGGTGAGAACGACCCCAAATTTCAACGGCTGGCGCGCGACGCCGGGTTGCCGTTGCGCATCGTGCCGCAGGCCGGCCACAACGCGCATCTGGCCAATCCGCAGGATTTCGTCGCCGAGCTGCAGACCTTTCTCGTTAACCCTGGTTAAAGGAACCGAACATGCTTTATCCGAATGAAGAACACCTGTATGCCGCCATCGCCTGGCAGGATTGCACCGGCGATTTCGAAGACATTCTGTATCACAAGTCCGCCGACGGCATCGCCAAAATCACCATCAACCGGCCGCAGGTGCGCAACGCGTTTCGTCCGCAAACGGTCAAAGAGATGATCGACGCGCTGGCCAACGCCCGTTACGACGACGGCATCGGCGTCATTATTCTGACCGGCGCCGGCGATAAGGCCTTCTGCTCCGGCGGCGATCAGAAAGTGCGCGGCGACTACGGCGGCTATCGCGACGACAGCGGCGTACATCACCTCAACGTGCTGGACTTCCAGCGCCAGATCCGCACCTGCCCGAAGCCTGTGGTGGCGATGGTGGCCGGCTATTCGATCGGCGGCGGCCACGTGCTGCACATGATGTGCGATCTGACCATCGCGGCGGATAACGCCATCTTCGGCCAGACCGGCCCGAAAGTGGGCTCGTTCGACGGCGGCTGGGGCGCGTCTTACATGGCGCGCATCGTCGGCCAGAAGAAGGCGCGCGAAATCTGGTTCCTGTGCCGCCAGTACGACGCCGCCGCCGCGCTGGACATGGGCCTGGTCAATACCGTCGTGCCGCTGGCCGATCTGGAAAAAGAGACGGTGCGCTGGTGCCGCGAAATGCTGCAGAACAGCCCGATGGCGCTGCGCTGCCTGAAGGCGGCGCTGAATGCCGACTGCGACGGCCAGGCCGGTTTGCAGGAGCTGGCGGGCAACGCCACCATGCTGTTCTACATGACCGACGAAGGGCAGGAAGGGCGCAACGCGTTCAACGAGAAGCGCCAACCGGACTTCAGCAAATTCAAGCGTAACCCGTAATGAGCGGGGCAAACCGCAGCGCGGCGCTATACCGTTACAGCCTGCCGATGGAGGCGGGCGTGGTGCTGCGCAATCAACGGTTGAAAACGCGTGACGGATGGGTGGTGCAGCTGTGTCAGGGCGAGCGTGAAGGTTGGGGCGAGATCGCGCCGCTGCCGGAATTCAGCCGGGAAACGCCGGCGCAGGCCGAACAGGCCGCGTTGGGCTGGCTGCAGGCGTGGTTGGCGGGCAACGAACCGGAGCACAGCGCGCTGCCCTCGGTGGCCTTTGGGCTCAGCTGTGCGCAGGCCGAGCTGGAGCAGCGTTTGCCGATGCAGGCGGATTTTCGCAAGGCGCCGCTGTGCTCCGGCGATCCGGATGAGCTGTTCGAGACATTGAGCGCTTTGCCGGGCGAGAAAGTCGCCAAGGTGAAGGTGGGGCTGTATGAGGCGGTGCGGGACGGCATGATCGTCAACGTGTTGCTGGAGGCACTGCCGGATCTGCGGCTGCGGCTGGACGCCAACCGCAGCTGGACCCGCGCCAAGGCCGACGGCTTCGCCAGGTACGTTAACCCGGCGTGGCGCGATCGCATCGCCTTCCTGGAAGAGCCCTGCAAGACCCGTGATGAATCGCGCGACTTCGCCCGGGCGACCGGTATCGCCATCGCCTGGGATGAGAGCGTGCGGGAGGCGGACTTTGTGGTGCAGGCCGAGCCGGGCGTGGCGGCCATCGTGATCAAGCCGACGCTGGTCGGCAGCCTGGCGCGTTGCCAGACGCTGGTGGCGCAGGCGCACGCGGCGGGCCTGACGGCGGTGATCAGCTCCAGCCTCGAATCCAGCCTGGGGTTGACCCAGCTGGCGCGCATCGCCCATTGGCTGACGCCGGATACCGTGCCGGGCCTGGACACGCTGGGGTTGATGCAGGCGCAGGTGCTGCGCCCGTGGCCGGGCAGCGCGTTGCCGCTGCTGGATGTCTCGGCGCTGGAGTGCCTATGGCGCCGTTGAACGATTGGCCGTGGCGACACTGGGCGCGCACTCAGCCGCAGGCGACGGCGCTGATGCTCGGCGAACAACCGCTGAGCTGGCTGGCGTTGCAGAGCCAGGTGGATGAGCTGGCGGCGGATTTCCAGCATCAGGGCGTTGAACCGGGCTGCGGCGTGGCGCTGTGCGGTAAAAACAGCTATCCACTGCTGCTGGCCTATCTGGCGCTGTTGCAGTGCGGCGCACGCCTGTTGCCGCTCAATCCCGCCTTGCCGACGCCGCTGCTGGCGCAGCTATTGCCGGAATTGGATATGACCTTTGTCTTCGGCCCGGACTCGTTGCCGGCGCTGCCGGAAGACGTGATTCGATTGACCCCGCCGTCGACCGAGCCGCGTTGGCCAAACCTGCCGACGTGGGATGCGCAGCGTCTGGCGACGCTGACGTTGACTTCCGGTTCCAGCGGCATGCCGAAAGCGGCCGCGCACAGCTATGCCAACCATCTGGCCAGCGCCGCCGGGGTGTTGGGGCTGATGGCGTTTCAGCGCGAGGATTGCTGGCTGCTGTCATTGCCGCTGTTTCACGTCTCCGGACAGGGCATTGTCTGGCGCTGGCTGGCGGCGGGCGCCCGGTTGGCGGTGCGCGAGATGCACCCGCTGAACGAGGCGTTGGCGGGATGCACGCATGCCTCGTTGGTGCCGACCCAGCTGTGGCGGCTGCTGGCGCAACCGCTGGCGGGCATGACGCTGAAGGCGGTGCTGCTCGGCGGCGCGATGATCCCGGTGGAACTGACCGAGCGGGCGGAGGCGGCGGGGATCCGCTGCTGGTGCGGCTACGGGCTGACCGAACTGGCCTCCACGGTGTGCGCCAAGCGCGCCGATGCGCGGCCGGGCGTCGGCCTGCCGCTCGATGGCCGCGAAGTAAAACTGGTGGATGAAGAGGTCTGGATCCGCGCCGACAGCCTGGCGCTCGGCTACTGGCGCCATGGGCATCTGCAGCCGTTGGCCGATGAGCAGGACTGGTTCCCGACCCGCGATCGCGGCGCGATGATCGAGGGGGAACTGCGAATTCTCGGCCGGCTGGACAACCTGTTTTTCAGCGGCGGCGAAGGGGTGCAGCCGGAAGATATCGAACGCGTGCTGGCGGCGCATCCGCAGATCACACAGGCGTTTGTCGTGCCGGTGGCGGACGCCGAATTCGGTCAGCGGCCGGTGGCGGTGATCGACGGCGATCCGTCGCTGTCGCTGGCGACGCTGCTCGCCTGGTCGCAGGATAAGCTCGCCAATTTCCAACGCCCGACGGCATTGCTTCCGCTGCCTGACGAGCTGAAAAACGGCGGCATCAAGATTTCGCGCCGCCGGTTGCAGGCGTGGGTGGCGGAGCGCCTGCGTCAGGCATAAAAAAAGCCGCCCGAAAGGGCGGCTGAGCGAATGATGGCGGCGGGTTATTTCAGTCCCAACGCCTTGGCGACGCCGGCGCCGTAGTCCGGGTGCACCTTGGTGAACAGCTCGACCTGACGGCGCTGGATGTGTTCCGGCACCTGCGACAGTTCGCCGGCGATGCGGGTGAACATGCGCTGGTGCTCTTCGGCGCTCAGCAGGTTGAACAGCGCGCGCGGCTGGCTGTAGTAATCGTCGTCTTCACGATGATTCCAGTGGTCGGCCGCGCCTTCAATGCTCAGCGGCGGTTCGCTGAAGTCCGGCTGCTCTTGGAACAGGCCAAAGCTGTTCGGTTCGTAGGTTGCGCCGTTGCCGCTGTTGCCGTCCACGCGCATCGCGCCGTCGCGATGATAGTTGTGGAACGGGCATTTGGCGCCGTTCACCGGGATCTGGTGGTGGTTGACGCCCAGGCGGTAGCGGTGCGCATCGCCATAGGAGAACAGGCGGCCCTGCAGCATTTTATCCGGCGAGAAACTGATGCCCGGCACCACGTTAGCGGGGTTCATCGCCACCTGCTCGACCTCGGAGAAGTAGTTGTCGGGGTTGCGGTTCAGCTCGAAAAAGCCGACGTCGATCAGCGGGTAGTCGCCGTGCGGCCAGACCTTGGTCAGATCGAACGGGTTATACGGCGTCTGCGAGGCTTCGTGTTCCGGCATGATCTGAATTTGCAGTTTCCAGCGCGGGAAGTCGCCGCGTTTGATCGCATCGAACAAATCGCGCTGTGAGCTTTCGCGATCCTTGGCGATGATCGCTTCCGCTTCTTCATCCATCAGGTTTTCAATGCCTTGTTCGCAGCGGAAGTGGAATTTCACCCAGAAGCGCTCGTTGGCGGCATTGATAAAGCTGAAGGTGTGGCTGCCGAAACCGTGCATGTGGCGGTAGGACTTGGGAATGCCGCGATCGCTGAAGTCGATGGTCAGCTGGTGCAGCGATTCCGGCAGGTGAGAGAAGAAATCCCACTTGTACACCGGATTACGCAGGTTGGTATGCGGATCGCGTTTCACCACGTGATTGAGATCGGGGAATTTCAGCGGATCTCGCAGATAGAACACCGGCGTATCGTTGCCCACCAAATCCCAGTTGCCTTCTTCGGTATAGAACTTCATGGCGAAACCGCGAATGTCGCGTTCGGCGTCGGCCGCGCCGCGCTCACCGGCGACGGTGGAGAAGCGGATAAACATGTCGGTCTGCTTACCGATTTCGGAGAAGATCTTGGCGCGCGTGTAGCGGGTGATGTCATGGGTGACGGTAAAGGTGCCGTAGGCGCCGGATCCTTTGGCGTGCATGCGGCGCTCGGGGATGACCTCGCGGTCGAAGTGGGCCAGTTTTTCCAGGAACCACACGTCCTGCAACAGCATCGGGCCGCGTTTGCCCGCGGTGATCACGTTATTGTTATCGACAACCGGGGCGCCGGCTGCGGTGGTCAGTCCTTTCTTGCTCATCACTTGCTCCTTATCGTAGTGCAGTTAAGTAAAGACTCGGGCGGTTTAAGCGTTCATCAGCATAGTCCTTTGGCGGGGCTTCTTCCCCTGACCTTGGTCAAAGCCACTACTAGTTGTAGCCCTATTGCCGAGCGACGGCAAATAGGTCTCGGTTATCGTTGGCATCGCCTTGACGAATATGGATTTTTGTTTGCAAATTTTTACATTTATTTGATTATTGAAGAATTTTTTCGCTTTTATCCCTTAAATACTCATTGCGCTTTGGTATAGACTCATGACGTTATTATTTTGCGTTGATTCGATCATTCGGTACGGATGACAAACCAGAGGGAAAGATGATGAAAAAGACTTGGGTCGCGTGCGCGGCAGGATTGCTGTTTGTGACCGGCGCGGCGAACGCCATCAGCGTGTCGGGCGAAGCCGGGCAACACTACACCAACCTGGGCGTTGGCATGAGCACCGGCTCTTCAGGTCTGGGCCTGACCGGCAACTGGGCGCGCAGCGACCATGACGGCAACGTCGGCAGCGTGGGGTTGAACTTCGGCGTGCCGCTGGGGCCGTTGACGGCGACCGTGGGCGCCAAAGCGCTGTACCTCAGCCCGAAAGACGGGAAAAGCGGCGGGGCGGTGGCGCTGGGCGGCGGCCTGGAGTGGGAAATTAACCGCTACTTCAGCTTGCACGGCGAAGGTTACTTTGCCCCTGAGTCTTTCACCAGCGGCGTGAAGGCCTATAACGAAGCCAGCGGCGGCCTGCGCTGGAAGTTCCGTCCGCTGAGCGTGGACGTGGGCTACCGTTACATGCAGATGGAAGGCAAAGACGGGCGTCGCGACAACACCCTGGCCGATGGCCCTTATGTCGGTGTCGGTCTGAGCTTCTGACGCTCAGCAAAAAGGGGCCATTGCGGCCCCTTTCTCTTTATCATTCCTTGTCTTTCGTCGCTTACCCGACCGCCGGCAGCATGCCGCTGGCGATGCCCAGTTGGATGGCGATCACCGTTACCCCACAGACAAACACCAGCGCCAGCGCAGGGGTGCCGCCCCAGACGCGATACTGCGCCTGATGCTTTTGGCGGGTTTTCCACACCAGCAGCGAAGGCAGCAGCAGCGCCAGCACCGACAGGGCGATGGCGGCGAAACCCAAGGCCAGCACGAAACCGCGCGGATAGAACAGCGCGAAGGCCAGCGGCGGCAGGAAGGTGATGGCGCCGGTTTGCAGGCGGCCACGCACGTTATCTTGCCGCTTGAACAGGTCAGCCAGGAAATCGAACAGCCCAAGCGCAACGCCGAGGAACGAGGTCGCCAGCGCCAGATCGGCGAACAGGTGCACCGCCAGTTCAACGTGCGGCGAAGCTACTGCATCACGCACCGCCTGCAACAGGCCATTCAGCCCGGCCTGCTGCGCCAGAATGCCGACGAAGGTGTCGGAGCTGATACTGCCCAACGTCGCCAGCTGCCAGAAGATATAGGCGATCAGCGGGATGGCGCTGCCGATGATGAACACCCAACGCAGTTTGCGGATGTTGCCGCCCATGTAGTTGACGATGCTCGGCACGCTGCCGTGGAAGCCAAATGAGGTGAAGATCACCGGAATGGCCGATAACGCCAGGCCTTGCTCCAGCGGCAACGTCATCAGATTGGTCTGGTGGATATTCGGCAACATCAGGCCGAGCATCACCACCAGAAACACCACTTTCGCGCTGAACAGGATGCGGTTGAACAAGTCGACCGAGTGGGTGCCGATGCACACCACGCCGCCGGCCACCAGGGTGAACAGCAGGACGCCGAGCGACACCGGGAAGTCCTGCGATGTCCATTGGCTGATGCTGGTGGCGAGCAGTTCGCCGGCGCCGCTAATGTAGGCGGCGGTGAGGGCGTACATCAGGAACATCATGCTAAAGCTGGTCAGCCACTGGCCGCCGCCGCCGAGATAACGTTTGGCGAGCGTGCCCAGACCGGTATCCGCCTGCTCATGCTGATAAACCTCCACCAGTAACAGCGCGGTGTAACACATCAACAGCCACAGCCCGGCCAGTAAGGCCAGCGTGACGCCGAAACCGACGCCGGCCGCCGCCAGCGGCATCGCCAGCATCCCGGCGCCAATGGTGGTGCCCGCCACGATAAAAACACTGCCAAGAGTGCGATTCTTCACGTTTTTTCTCTACCAGCCGAAAGATTTTGAAAATTATAGGTAACGATTTATGAGGATGGCAGGATAGTGGAAGCCCTAATTTGTGTCAAACCGGCGTTACGCACATTGTAAATTAAAATTTACAACCTTGCGGGCGGCATGGCGCATGATGAACGACGCGATGGCGGAAATAATCCGACGGCGGCTAGTGAAAAGTTATTTACGGGCTTCTATAGTGGAATGACCAAAAAATGTGGGAGAGATCAATGTTAAGGGTGGAGATGCTCAGCACCGGCGATGAGGTGCTGCACGGGCAAATTATTGATACCAACGCCGCCTGGCTGGCGGACTACCTGTTCCAGCAGGGCGTGCCGATGAGCGGGCGGGAAACGGTAGGGGACAGCCTCTCTGCTTTGATCGAGATCCTGCAGGAACGCAGCCATATCGCCGATGTGCTGATTGTCAACGGCGGCCTGGGGCCGACCAGCGACGATTTGAGCGCGCTGGCCGCCGCGAAAGCCTGCGGCGTAGAGCTGATTGAACGGGCTGACTGGCTGGCGCGCATGGAAGCCTATTTCGCCGAGCGCGGGCGGCCGATGGCCCCTTCCAACCGCAAGCAGGCGCAGATCCCGGCCAATGCGGAAATGCTGGATAACCCGGTGGGCACCGCCTGCGGTTTCGCGTTGCAGCTGAACCAATGCCTGATGTTCTTCACCCCCGGCGTGCCTTCGGAATTCAAAGTGATGGTCGAACAGCAGATCGTGCCGCGTCTGCGCCAGCGCTTCACTTTGCCGGCGCCGCCGCTGTGCCTGCGTCTGACGACGTTCGGTACCTCCGAGAGCGATCTGGCCGCCGAACTGGACAGCCTGCCGCTGCCGCCGGACGTGGTGCTGGGTTACCGCTCGTCCAGCCCGATCATTGAGCTGAAGCTGACCGGGCCGGAAAGTCGGCGCGCGGAGATGGAGCTGGCCTGGCGACGCGTGCGCGAGGTAGCGGGGGACAACTGCATCTTCGAAGGCACCGTCGGGTTGCCGGCGACGCTGACGCAGCGCCTGAATCAGCAAGGGCTGAAGCTGGCGTTGAGCGAGCAATTCAGCGGCGGCTTGATCAACCTGCAGCTGCAGAGCGAAGGCGCGCCGCTGGCGGGGGGAGAGCTGCTGCCGGCCCACTGCATCGAAACGCTGGAAACGACGCTGGCGCGCGCCCGCTCGCTGGCGGAATTGACCGGCGCGCCGTTGGCGTTGGCGGTCAGCGCCATGCGCGATGAGCAGGTGAGCATTGCGCTACACACGCCGCGCGGCGGGATTGGCCAGACCGTGCGTTATCGCGCGTCGCGCCACGGGCTGCGGCTGCGGCAGGAGTCGGTGGCGATGCTGGCGCTGGATATGCTGCGTCGTTGGCTGAATGGGGGCCAGGCGTGCGGTAAAAACGCCTGGCTGGAGGTGGTGGAAATTATCGAGTGACGCTCATGGCGCTGAGTTGTCTGCCTCACTGTTTTGTTGTAGCCGTTCGGACGCCAGGCGTGAAAGACGTATTGCCGCCGCGCCTCGCGTTTGCAGCTCTGTACCGTAGTTCCTGAGCGCCTGCGCGGCGCTGTCTGAGTGCGCCAGATGCGCCGCCAGGCTGGCGGCGTCTACCAGCGCGGTGTTGGCGCCGAGCCCACCTGCCGGGCTCATGGCGTGCACGGCGTCGCCGAGAAAGGCGATGCGTTCGCTGTGCCATTCCGGCATCGCCGCCGTAACCTGCACCGTCCGCACGCTGAGCGATAGGGGATCCGCCAGCGCTAACGCCGTTTGCAAGGCGGGCGCCCATCCTTGCGAGATATGCCGTATGCGCGCCTGCAACGCGGTGTTCTCCTCCAGTCCCGGGGCTCCGCCGAGACGTTCAGCCGAACCGATACAGGCCCAATAGAGATAGTCGTCGACCGGCGAGAGGCGGCAATCGGGCGCGTAGTCGGCCGCCAGTTGCGCCATGGGGGCCTGAAAGCGCATCGGTTCAACCACCAGCGACACGCCGTCGGCGAAGATCACCGATACGCCGTTCAGCAGCTCAGGGGCCAATTGGGCCCGGGTCGCCGCATCGAGCGGCGTTTTGCCGTAGAGGGTGACCGCACCGCTGTCTTCTGGCCCCACCTCGGGCAGGCAGCGCCGCCGCACCAGCGAGTTGACGCCGTCGGCGGCGATCAGCACATCGACCCGCACGTGTTCGCCGTTGGCGAACTGAAGTTCCACACCCTGCGGCGTTTGTGCAAATTCACGCAAGGTATGGCCGAAACGCACCCGGTCTTGCAGGCCGGCAAGCAGGATCTCGCGCAGCGTTTGGCGATGAATGCCGAGATCGCCGCCCGGTTCTTGTGTTTGGTGCTGGCTGGAGGGCAACCAGTGCTCGGGGCGCCGGCCGATGAGCGGGGCAAGCTGCGGATCCCATAGATTGCTCTCGCCGCTGTTTTGCGCGCTGCCGGCGCAGAGCAAGCGGTAGTGCGTCGGCGGCAGGCAGGCGGCCAGCGCCTGCTGGCCCGACGGATCGATGCGCAGCCGGTAGCCCTGATCGCGTGCTTGCGGTGTGGTGTCGCGTTCAAACACCGTGGCGTGGATGCCAAAGCGGCGCAGTCCCTGAGCCAGACACAGGCCGCCGGGCCCGGCGCCGATAATGCCAATGCTGAGTGTTGTCATCATGTTCCCTCGTGAGTCAGTGGCCGCAGACGGTCGCGGCCGGAAGCATTTCATTATGTCGGTGCAGGAAAAGGTTGGTATAACGGTATCTGGACTAAAAATAGTGATTAGTGGCCAATATGAATGCGAACCTTCACGCCCTCGACGCTGACTGCAGCGAATGGTCGACGGGCCCCTGGCTGATCGCCCTCGGCGGCCGCGACGCGGCAGGCCGGGAGTATCGGTTGGGCACGCGCGAATACGACTGGCATCAGCATGTGCGCGGGCAGTTGCTGTGCGTTGAAAGCGGTTTGCTGCATGTAAGCACGGCGCAGGGCGATTGGGTGCTGCCGCCTCAGCGGGCGGGTTGGATCCCGCCGGCGACGGAGCACCGGGTGCAGGTTTGCGGCGCGCTGAGCGGCTGGAGTTTACTGCTGGCGCCGGAGGCCTGCCACGATCTGTCGAATACACCTTGCGTTATCGGCATCAGCGCAGTGCTACAGGCGCTGGCTCAGCGTGCGGAAGGTTGGGACAAACGCAGCGCGCTTACCCTGGAGCAGGAGCGTATGGCGCAGGTGATGCGTGACGAGATACGGCTGGCGCCGACGGAGCCGCTGTATTTACCGATGTCGTCCCATCCGCGCCTGGCCGGCGTTCTGCAGGCCTTGCTGGCGCAACCGGGGAGCGAACGTTCACTGGAGGCGTGGGCTGAATGGGGGGCGATGTCGCCGCGTACCCTGCGGCGGCTGATGATCGGCGAGACGGGGTTGAGTTTTGCCCAGTGGCGTCAGCAGGCTCGGTTGTCATATGCGTTGGCGAAGCTGGCCGAAGGCGAAACGGTGCTGCAGATTGCGGAGGCGCTGGGGTATGCCTCGCCGAGCAATTTTATCGCCATGTTTCGTAAAGCCTTCGGCGATTCCCCGGCGCGTTATTTTTCCACATCGGCGGGAAAGGGGCGCTAAGGGAAATACTTTGAGGATAGTTATATATCCCTGATTAATCATAATCTTATAGGGGATATTCGCGGTGAGGGAATGCTGTTACTCTCTTGACGGGTGCTTGAGACTGTTCGTCTTGGGCATTGTGTGACAAGGCGGATAGATGAAAGCCCCAGACTGACTCTCAATCAGAATGGGGCTGCACATACCGCCTAGACACCGGTATGGTAGCCCCTTCACAGCAAGGAGGCAAGCATGCGCTTAAGGCATGTGTTTCACTCGCTAACCGTTGTAAGTATTACGGTTTTGTTATTTATCTGGATGATAAGAGACTCGCTGTGCGAGCTGAAAATCTACCAGGAAAATATCACTATCCTGATCAGGTTGGCGTGTGAGGTGAAGCGGTAATCCTAGGGCGGGGGCAACCCCGCCTTCTGGTCTCCAGGCGCGGTTTCCGGCACCCGACTTTACATTTCCAGCTCGATATCCGTCAGCGGCATGCAGCAGCAGGGCAGGATTTCACCGGCGTTGATAAACGCCAGCGGCTGTTGGCGGTAGGCCACTTCGCCTTTCACCAGCTTCAGGCGGCAGGCGCCGCAATAGCCGGAGCGGCATTGGTACTCCACCTGCACGTCGTGCAGTTCCAGCACGTCGAGCAGGCAGTTTTCACTGTTAGGGCAAGAGAGCTGCGTGCCGGCGGCGCGCAGCGTTACGGTAGGCGTCGCCATCGCTTACAGTTCGAAGTCGCTCAGGTCGTCGGCGTTGATCTCCGAGTCGATCTGGCCAACCAGGTAAGAGCTCACTTCCACTTCCTGCGGCGCTACCTGCACGTTGTCGGACACCAACCAGGCATTGATCCACGGGATCGGGTTGGAGCGGGTTTCGAACGGCAGACCAAGGCCGACCGCCTGCATGCGGATATTGGTGATGTATTCCACATACTGGCACAGGATGTCTTTGTTCAGGCCAATCATCGAGCCGTCGCGGAACAGGTATTCCGCCCACTCTTTCTCCTGCTGAGCGGCCAGCACGAACAGATCGTAGCACTGCTGCTGACATTCCTCGGCGATCTCCGCCATTTCAGGATCGTCGGCGCCGGAACGCATCAGGTTCAGCATGTGCTGGGTGCCGGTCAGGTGCAGCGCTTCGTCGCGGGCGATCAGTTTGATGATTTTGGCGTTGCCTTCCATCAATTCGCGCTCGGCGAAAGCGAAGGAGCAGGCAAAGCTGACGTAGAAGCGGATCGCTTCCAGCGCGTTCACGCTCATCAGGCACAGGTACAGCTGCTTCTTCAGCGCACGCAGATTGACGGTGACGGTTTTACCGTTCACCTGGTGGGTGCCTTCACCCAGCAGGTGATAGTAGCTGGTCATCTCGATCAGATCGTCGTAGTAGCCGGAAATGTCTTTCGCGCGCTTCTTGATCTCTTCGTTGGTGACGATGTCGTCGAACACCAGCGCCGGATCGTTGACGATGTTGCGGATGATGTGGGTGTAGGAACGGGAGTGGATAGTCTCGGAGAACGACCAGGTTTCCACCCAGGTTTCCAGCTCAGGGATCGAGATCAGCGGCAGCAGGGCGACGTTCGGGCTGCGGCCCTGGATGGAGTCCAGCAGGGTCTGATACTTCAGGTTGCTGATGAAGATGTGCTTCTCGTGCTCCGGCAGCGCCTGGTAATCGATGCGATCGCGGGAAACGTCAACCTCTTCCGGGCGCCAGAAGAAGGAGAGCTGTTTTTCGATCAGTTTTTCGAAGATTTCATGCTTTTGCTGGTCGAAACGCGCAACGTTTACCGACTGGCCGAAGAACATCGGCTCTTGCAGCTGGTCGTTTTTGGTCTGAGAAAAAGTGGTGTAAGCCATAAGCCTGAATCCATCGTAACGTGGCTAAATGAAGGGGCCGGAAAATTCCGGCCCGCTAGGTCAAACTTTAGATCTTGCAGGCGCCGCTTTCGCAGTCGTCATCGCCAGCCTTGGCAGGCTGCAAATCTTCCTGGGCGTCTTCCGCACCGTCGCGGGTGTTTTGGTAGTACAGCGTTTTCACGCCGAACTTGTAGGTGGTGAGCAGGTCTTTCAACAGCTGCTTCATCGGCACCTTGCCGCCCGGGAAGCGGGTCGGATCGTAGTTGGTGTTGGCCGAAATCGACTGGTCGATGAATTTCTGCATCAGCCCCACCAGCTGCAGATAGCCGTCGTTGCTCGGCATTTCCCACAGCAGCTCGTAGTTGTCTTTCAGACGCTCATACTCCGGCACCACCTGGCGCAGGATGCCGTCTTTCGACGCCTTGATGCTGATGTGGCCGCGCGGCGGCTCGATGCCGTTGGTGGCGTTGGAAATCTGCGAAGAGGTTTCCGACGGCATCAGGGCGGACAGCGTCGAGTTGCGCAGACCGGTTTCCTGGATCTCTTTACGCAGGGTTTCCCAGTCGTAGTGCAGCGGCTCGCTGCAGATCGCATCCAGGTCTTTCTTGTAGGTGTCGATCGGCAGGATGCCCTGCGAATAGGTGGTTTCGTTGAACCACGGGCAAGCGCCTTGTTCCTGCGCCAGACGGTTGGAGGCTTTCAGCAGGTAGTACTGAATGGCTTCGAACGTCTTGTGGGTCAGGTTGTTGGCGCTGCCGTCGGAGTAGCGCACGCCGTTCTTCGCCAGATAATAGGCGAAGTTGATGACGCCGATGCCCAGGGTGCGGCGACCCATTGCGCCACGGTGCGCGGCCTTGATCGGATAATCCTGATAATCCAGCAGGGCGTCCAGCGAACGCACCGCCAGGGTCGCCAGTTCTTCCAGATCGTCCAGGCTGTCGATCGCGCCCAGGTTGAAGGCGGACAGGGTGCACAGCGCGATCTCGCCGTTTTCGTCGTTGACGTCTTCCAGCGGCTTGGTCGGCAGTGCGATTTCCAGACACAGGTTGGACTGGCGCACCGGCGCGATCTGCGGATCGAACGGGCTGTGGGTGTTGCAGTGGTCGACGTTCTGGATATAGATACGGCCGGTAGAGGCGCGTTCTTGCATCATCAGCGAGAACAGCTCAACCGCTTTCACGCGCTTCTGGCGAATGCTGTCGTCTTTCTCGTACTGGGTGTACAGGCGCTCGAATTCGTCCTGATCGGCGAAGAACGCGTCATACAGCCCCGGCACGTCGGACGGGCTGAACAGGGTGATGTCTTCGCCTTTGATCAAGCGCTGGTACATCAGACGGTTCAACTGCACGCCGTAGTCCATGTGGCGCACGCGGTTGCCTTCAACGCCGCGGTTGTTTTTCAGCACCAGCAGGCTTTCCACTTCCAGGTGCCACATCGGGTAGAACAGCGTTGCCGCGCCACCGCGCACGCCGCCCTGCGAGCAGGATTTGACGGCGGTCTGGAAGTGTTTGTAGAACGGGATGCAGCCGGTATGGAAGGCTTCACCGCCACGGATCGGGCTGCCCAGCGCGCGGATGCGGCCGGCGTTGATGCCGATGCCGGCGCGTTGCGAAACGTATTTCACAATGGCGCTGGAGGTGGCGTTGATGGAGTCCAGGCTGTCGCCGCACTCGATCAGCACGCAGGAGCTGAACTGGCGGGTTGGGGTGCGCACGCCGGACATGATCGGCGTAGGCAGCGAAATCTTGAAGGTGGAAATCGCGTCGTAGAAACGTTTGACGTAGTCCAGACGAGTTTCACGCGGGTAGTTGGAGAACAGGCACGCGGACACCAGCATGTACAGGAACTGGGCGCTTTCGTAGATCTCGCCGCTGACGCGGTTCTGCACCAGATACTTGCCTTCCAGCTGCTTGACGGCGGCATAAGAGAAGTTCATGTCGCGCCAGTGATCGATAAAGGAGTCCATCTGCTCGAACTCTTCAGCGCTGTAGTCTTCCAGCAGATGTTTATCGTATTTGCCCATCTCGACCATGCGGGTCACGTGAGCGTGCAGCTTCGGCGGTTCGAACTGACCGTAAGCCTTTTTACGCAGGTGGAAGATCGCCAGGCGAGCGGCCAGGTACTGATAGTCCGGCGCATCGCGGGAGATCAGATCGGCAGCGGCTTTGATGATGGTTTCGTGAATGTCGGCGGTTTTGATGCCGTCATAAAACTGAATGTGGGAACGCAACTCTACTTGAGAAACCGAGACGTTGTGCAATCCTTCTGCGGCCCAATCGATGACCCGGTGGATTTTGTCGAGGTTGATGCGCTCTTTACGGCCATCGCGTTTAGTTACAAGCAGACTTTGGTTCATGTGGTGTTTTACCTGTCCGTATGGTGCCCCTAAGCAGAAGTGTAGTCGCTCTGCTCAGTATGTAAACACTATATATAGGGGTTGTATGTCGGTGAGGTAACAAGATAGTGAGAAAAAACGGCGTTTGCAAGTGAACAAAACCGGCCTAATTTGTGGATAACTTGGGGGTGAAATGTAACTTGCCGTTCGCAGTGCGCGCCGTGACTGGCGCGACAAGCTTGTCAATAAGCGAGATCAGATTTTACTGAAAAACTGAAAAAACCGATCGTTTGGCGCTTTATTAAACGTTAGAAAAAAACGGCATATTGATCTGATTTAATATTCTAAAAAACTGTCTACAACCGCTATTTTGATCGAAGTTGCGGAAATTAGGTATTTTTCCTAACAGCGCGTTGGCGCCGAACCCCGATAACGCAGGGCCGGCGCGGTTTACAGCGCTCAGCCTTCGTGCTGGGTGTGCACCATGTAGTTCACGTCAACGTTGCGCCCAAGCTTGAAATGATCGGTGATCGGGTTGTAATGCAGGCCGATCATGTGCTTTTCGCGCAGCGGCGTGCCGTCGACCCAGCCGATCAGTTCGGAAGGGCGAATAAACTTCTTATGATCGTGGGTGCCCTGCGGCACCATCTTCAGCACGTACTCCGCGCCGATCACCGCCATCAGCCAGGCTTTGGTGTTGCGGTTGATGGTGGAAAAGAACACGTGGCCGCCCGGTTTCACCAGTTGGGCGCAGGCGCGCACCACCGAGGCCGGATCGGGCACGTGCTCCAGCATTTCCATGCAGGTGACCACGTCGTAGCGCTGCGGGTTGGCCTGAGCGTGGCTTTCCACCGTCTCCTGCACGTAAGTCACGTTCACGCCGCTTTCCAGCGCGTGCAGCCGGGCGACCTGCAGCGGCTCCCCGCCCATGTCCAGGCCGGTCACTTCGGCGCCTTCGCGCGCCATGCTTTCCGCCAGAATGCCGCCGCCGCAGCCCACGTCGAGCACCTGCTTGTCAAAAATGCCGCCGGCGCGCTGCATGATGTAGTTCAGGCGCAGCGGGTTGATGCGGTGCAGCGGTTTGAACTCGCCTTCCAGATCCCACCAGCGGGAGGCGACGGCCTCGAACTTGGCGATTTCCTGGTGGTCAACGTTTTGCACTCGGCTGGATGATTCTGCGTTCATGGGCTTGTCTGGCTCCTTATTCTCGTTGCGCGGATTATACATGTTCCGGCGCGGCATCGTCTGCGTCGATGCGTTTTTAGCGCACTAATCTGTACAATTTCCGTGAAACAGCGGCGGTTATTTTCCCGTAAAGCGTGCTTTGTGATATAGTTTTACACCTTTGCCACTATGGCAGCGGGCAGATGAATCATTAGTAGAGGGATAGCAGCTCCATGAGCGACCTTGCCAGAGAAATCACACCGGTAAACATCGAAGACGAGTTGAAAAACTCGTATCTGGACTACGCGATGTCCGTTATTGTCGGACGTGCGCTGCCAGATGTTCGTGATGGACTGAAGCCGGTTCACCGCCGCGTTCTTTACGCGATGAGTGTATTGGGTAACGACTGGAATAAACCATACAAGAAATCGGCCCGTGTCGTCGGGGACGTGATCGGTAAATATCACCCGCACGGTGACAGCGCGGTTTACGACACTATCGTGCGTATGGCTCAGCCGTTTTCACTGCGCTACATGCTGGTGGACGGTCAGGGTAACTTCGGTTCCGTCGACGGCGACTCCGCCGCGGCGATGCGTTATACCGAAGTGCGCATGTCCAAGATTGCTCACGAACTTTTGGCGGATCTGGAAAAAGAAACCGTCGACTTCGTGCCTAACTATGATGGCACCGAGCAGATCCCGGCCGTTATGCCGACCAAGATCCCGAACCTGCTGGTAAACGGCTCGTCGGGCATCGCCGTGGGCATGGCCACCAATATTCCGCCGCACAACCTGGCTGAAGTCGTCAACGGCTGCCTGGCCTATATCGATGATGAAAACATCAGCATCGAAGGGCTGATGGAACACATCCCGGGGCCGGACTTCCCGACGGCGGCGATCATCAACGGCCGTCGCGGCATTGAAGAGGCCTACCGCACCGGGCGCGGCAAAGTCTACCTGCGCGCGCGCGCGGAAGTGGAAGCCGACGCCAAAACCGGCCGCGAAACCATCATCGTTCACGAGATCCCGTATCAGGTGAACAAGGCGCGTCTGATCGAAAAGATCGCCGAGCTGGTGAAAGAAAAACGCGTAGAAGGCATCAGCGCGCTGCGTGACGAGTCCGATAAAGACGGCATGCGCATCGTGATCGAAGTCAAACGCGACGCGGTCGGCGAAGTGGTGCTGAACAACCTGTATGCGCTGACGCAACTGCAGGTTACCTTCGGCATCAACATGGTCGCGCTGCATCAGGGGCAGCCTAAGCTGCTGAACCTGAAAGATATCCTCGAAGCCTTCGTGCGCCACCGCCGCGAAGTGGTCACCCGCCGCACCATCTTCGAACTGCGCAAGGCCCGTGACCGCGCCCATATCTTGGAAGCGCTGGCTATCGCGCTCGCCAACATCGACCCGATCATCGAGCTGATTCGCCGTGCGCCGACGCCGGCGGAAGCGAAAGTCGCGCTGGTGGCTCAGCCGTGGGATCTGGGCAACGTCAGCGCCATGCTGGAACGCGCCGGTGACGACGCCGCTCGCCCTGAGTGGCTGGAGCCGGAGTTCGGCATCCGCGACGGCAAGTACTACCTGACCGAGCAGCAGGCTCAGGCGATTCTGGATCTGCGTCTGCAGAAACTGACCGGCCTGGAGCACGAAAAGCTGCTGGACGAATATAAAGAGCTGCTCAACTTCATCGCCGAGCTGATCTTTATTCTGGAAAGCCCAGAGCGCCTGATGGAAGTGATCCGCGAAGAGCTGGTGGCGGTCAAAGAGCTGTACAACGACGGCCGTCGCACCGAGATCACCGCCAATACTTCCGACATCAACATCGAAGACCTGATCAACCAGGAAGATGTTGTGGTGACCCTGTCTCACCAGGGCTACGTGAAGTATCAGCCGCTGTCCGACTATGAAGCTCAGCGCCGCGGCGGCAAAGGCAAGTCCGCCGCGCGTATTAAAGAAGAAGACTTTATCGATCGCCTGCTGGTGGCCAACACCCACGATACGATCCTGTGCTTCTCCAGCCGTGGCCGCCTGTACTGGATGAAGGTGTATCAACTGCCTGAAGCCAGCCGTGGCGCGCGCGGCCGCCCAATCGTCAACCTGTTGCCGCTGGAAGCCGATGAGCGTATCACCGCCATTCTGCCGGTGCGCGAGTATGAAGAAGGGCGTCACGTGTTCATGGCCACCGCCAGCGGTACCGTGAAGAAAACCGCGCTGACCGAGTTCAGCCGTCCGCGCAGCGCCGGCATTATCGCCGTCAACCTCAACGAGGGCGACGAGCTGATCGGCGTCGATCTGACCGATGGCACCAACGAAGTGATGCTGTTCTCCGCCAACGGTAAAGTGGTGCGCTTCCCGGAAACGCAGGTGCGTTCGATGGGCCGTACCGCGACCGGCGTGCGCGGTATCAACCTCGGCGAAGGCGACAGCGTGATTTCGCTGATCGTGCCGCGCGGCGAGGGCGACATTCTGACCGTCACGCAAAACGGCTTCGGTAAACGTACTGCAGTCACCGAGTACCCGACCAAGTCACGCGCCACCCAGGGGGTTATCTCCATCAAGGTGAGCGAGCGTAATGGCCAGGTGGTCGGCGCCGTGCAGGTGGAAACCAGCGACCAGATCATGATGATCACCGATGCCGGCACGCTGGTGCGTACCCGCGTTTCGGAAGTCAGCGTGGTCGGTCGTAACACCCAGGGCGTGACGCTGATCCGTACGGCGGAAGACGAAAACGTCGTCGGTCTGCAGCGCGTGGCCGAGCCGGTGGAAGACGAAGAGCTGGACAGCCTGGAACCGGGCGCGGAAGCGGTGGAAGAAGACACTACGCCGCTGGACGATGGCGACGACGCGGCTGAGCCGATGGACGACGACAACGTTTAAGCAAGGTGAGGGCGTCGGCATGCCGACACCGTAATGCACTGAGACAAAAGGGCCTGGCAGCGATGCTAGGCCCTTTTTCAGTTATATGGTTTAATTGGCGCACCGAGCCGCCGGCCGCTGCGCCGGCGACAACGCGCGCCGCCACTGACTTTCGTATGGTATCCGATTGAAATATTTAGCCTCTTTTCGAACTACGCTGAAGATATCCCGCTATCTGTTCCGGGTGCTGGCGATTTTGCTGTGGTCGTTGGGAGCGCTGCTCACCACCTTTTATATTCTGAATATCCTGCATCAGAAAGAATCGGACATCCGCCAGGAGTACAACCTCAATTTCGATCAGGCGCAGGGCTATATTCGCCATTCCGCCGACATCATACGCGACATCAAGTACATGGCGGAAAACCGCCTCAACGGTTCGGTCAGCGGCCTGGACATGTTCAGCGGTGTGATCCCCGGCAAGGGCAGCCCACCGCAATTCTATCCGCTGTATCCAGAGTCTAACTGCGCCCTGAGCGCCACTTACCGCAGTTCACTCGATTCGCTGAGCGGCCTGATCCAGTATTGGAAAGAGAACTTCGTGGCAGCCTACGATCTCAACCGGGTGTTCTTTATCGGCGGCGACAGCCTGTGTCTGGCGGAATTCGGCGGCGGCAACGCGGTCGCCAACCGGGAAAACATGCTGAAGTTGCTGCACGAGCGCATTCTGAAATATCGCAACGCCAAGAATCTGGACAAAGACAACAACCTGTATTGGATTAGTCCCAGCGCGCAGCGGCCTGACATCGGTTATCTGTATGTGCTGACGCCTCTCTATATCGGCAACAAGCTGGAGGCGCTGCTGGGCATCGAGCAAACCGTCCGGCTGGAAGATTTCGTCACCGCCGGCAACCTGCCGATCGGCGTCACGCTGCTGGATGAAAACAACGATCCGATACTGCGCCTGGCGGATGGCGATCGCTATGCCGCTGCGCTCAACAGCTACCCCGAAGAGCATGCTTACTTCGGTTATGTCGATAACTACCGCGATCTGATCCTGAAAAAAGCGCTGCCGCCTTCATCGCTGAGCATCGTTTATGCGCTGCCGGTGAAAAGCGTGGTGGAACGCTTCAAAATGCTGATCCTCAATGCGCTGTTGCTGAACCTGTTGTCGGCTATCGTGCTGTTCACGCTGGCGTGGCTGTTTGAGCGCAAGATGTTCCTGCCGGCGGAGGACAATGCCTTCCGGCTGGAAGAACACGAACAGTTCAACCGCAAGATCGTCGCCTCGGCGCCGGTGGGCATCTGTATCCTGCGCATCAGCGATGGCACCAATATTCTGAGTAACGAACTGGCGCACAACTACATCAACCTGTTGACCCACGAAGATCGCGATCGCATTACGCGCATCATCTGCGAACAGCAGGCGAACTTCGTCGATGTGATGACCAGCAACAACAATAATCTGCAGATCAGCTTTGTCCATTCGCGTTACCGCAACGAAGAGGTGGCGATCTGCGTGCTGGTGGACGTCAGCGCGCGCGTGAAAATGGAAGAGTCGCTGCAGGAGATGGCGGCGGCGGCGGAGCAGGCCAGCCAGTCTAAATCGATGTTCCTGGCCACCGTCAGCCATGAGCTGCGCACGCCGCTGTACGGCATTATCGGCAACCTCGATCTGCTGCAGACCAAGGCGTTACCGCCAGGGGTCGATCGGCTGGTCAATGCGATGAACAACTCTTCCGGGCTGCTGCTGAAAATCATCAGCGATATTCTCGACTTCTCCAAAATCGAGTCCGAGCAGCTGAAGATTGAACCGCGTGAGTTCTCCTGCCTGGAGGTGATCACCCATATCGCCGGCAACTATTTGCCGTTGGTGGTGAAGAAACGTTTGGGGCTGTACTGCTTTATCGAGCAAAACGTGCCGGAGCGTATCTTCGGCGATCCGGTGCGGCTGCAGCAGGTGCTGTCCAACCTGGTGAACAACGCCATCAAGTTCACCGATACCGGCTGCATCGTGCTGCAGGTCTGCACCCGCGGCAGCTACCTGGAATTCAGCGTGCGCGATACCGGCGTCGGTATTCCGGAGAAGGAGATCTCACGCCTGTTCGATCCGTTCTTCCAGGTGGGCACCGGCGTGCAGCGCCACTTCCAGGGCACCGGTTTGGGGCTGGCGATCTGCGAGAAATTGGTCAACTTGATGGACGGCGACGTCTCCGTCGAGTCCGAACCGGGGCTGGGCAGCTTGTTCAGCATTCGCATTCCATTGTTTAACGCCCAGTTCCCGATCCCGCAGGCCAGCGATACCTGGCAGGGCCGGCGGCTGTGGCTGGATATCCGCAATCAGCGGCTGGAAAGCTACCTGATGGCGATTCTGGGCGGCTACGGCGCCGATATCCAGCGCTATGACGGGCAGGAGACCGCCGCCGACGAGGTGATGCTCAGCGATTATCCGCTGATGCTGAACACGCCGCTGTTGGCTCAGATCCAGTTCTCGACCGAACATATCGGCCCGTCGCTGGAAACCCGGCCAGGCTATTGGATGCACAGCACCTCTACGCCGCGTGAAACGCTGACCTTGATCAACCGATTGTTCGGCGTCGGCAACGGCGCGGCAGAGGCGCTGGTGCAGCTGCCGGTGCCCGCCAAGGCCAGCGCGACGGACAACGGCGATATTCATCTGCTGGTGGTCGACGATCATCCGATCAACCGTCGCCTGCTTTCCGATCAGCTGGGGTCGCTGGGGTATCAGGTGGTGACCGCCAACGACGGCGTAGACGCGCTCGCCGTACTGAAACAGCACCACGTCGATATTGTGTTGACCGACGTCAATATGCCGAACATGGACGGCTATCGCCTGACGCAGGCGCTGCGGGAGATGCAGTTCAGCGCGCCGGTGATCGGCGTGACGGCGAACGCGTTGGCGGAGGAGAAGCAGCGCTGTCTCGAGGCGGGCATGGATAATTGCCTGTCGAAACCGGTTACGCTGGAGACGCTGGAGCAGACATTGGCTTATTACAGCCAGCAGGTACGCTACAACCGCAGCGAGGCCTGAAAAGCAAACAGGCACGGCGGATGCCGTGCCTGTTTGGCGTTAACCTGCCGTGAGGCGGGCTTTAGTCTTTGTCCAACGGCGTCATGCTGACGGACGAGAGGTAGTTGAGCAGGGCGATGTCGTTTTCTACGCCCAGCTTCATCATCGCCGATTTCTTCTGGCTGCTGATGGTTTTGATGCTGCGGTTGAGTTTCTTGGCGATTTCGGTCACCAGGAAACCTTCGGCGAACAGACGCAGCACTTCGCTCTCTTTCGGCGACAGGCGTTTGTCGCCATAGCCGCTGGCGCTGATTTTCTCCAGCAGTTTGGAGACGCTTTCCGGCGTGAACTTCTTGCCTTTCTGCAGGGCGGCCAGCGCCTTCGGCAGATCGGTCGGCGCGCCTTGTTTCAGCACGATGCCTTCGATATCCAGATCCAATACCGCGCTCAGGATCGCCGGGTTGTTGTTCATGGTCAGCACGATGATCGACAACTGCGGATAATGACGCTTGATGTACTTAATCAGCGTGATGCCGTCGCCATACTTGTCACCCGGCATCGACAGATCGGTGATCAGCACGTTGGCATCCAGCTTGGACAGATTGTTGATCAGTGCGGTTGAGTCTTCGAACTCCCCAACGACATTCACCCATTCAATTTGCTCAAGTGACTTCCGGATGCCAAACAGTACGATAGGATGGTCATCAGCAATAATTACGTTCAGGTTATTCATGTTGTTGGCTACCTTGCTTCAGCAGTCTGCTGACGAAAAAATCAATCTGACTGATGTTATTCTCGATCTCGGGCGCATCACCTTCTGCGATGCGCTGTTCTAACGATTCGCACAGCTGCTTGCCGGGAAGCAGATTTAACATGGCAAACACGCCTTTCAGGCGGTGTGCGGTTTGTGACAGCGCATTGAAATCACTGCTGCCCGCCTCAGTATACAGTTTTTTGACATCATCGGGTACTGTATCGACAAACAGCCCATAGTAATCACTTGATTTCAATTGTTTTTCATAGAGTTGGATATCTTCTGAGCTCAATGAAAGCGGACTTTCTTCCTGCTCCAGCGCGGCCATTTGCTGTTCGATCAGCATCAGCACGGCGTCGATTAATGCGCCGTTCAGGTTATAGTTCACCCGAATGTAGCGTTTATCCAGCGCTTGCCAACCCGGTTCATCGGTCGCCAGCAACAGCGTGTAATCATCGGCTCGCTGCGGGTTATCGGTCAGCAGCACGTCATAATCGCGGTTGACCGCGCGATCTTCGGCGACGAGGCAGTCGGCGCCGTAAGCCTGCAACAGGCGGGTCACGATGCCGCGCACTTCATCTGACGTGATGTCCAGCAGGGCGGTGACGCCGTCGAGCAGCTTTTCCTGTTCCTGCGGCTCTTTTCTCTCCATCTCCATGGCGACGCGAATGGTATAGCGAGTGCCGATATCCACTTTGCTGCGAATGTCCAACTGGCCGTTAAGCTTCTTGCACAGCTGATTGCACAGGAAGAAAGTGAGGCCGGAACCGTGGTTGAAGCGGTCCACCAGCGTCTGGCTGAGGAACGGGTAATTGAGATTGCTGATCTCTTCGTTGGAGATGCCGGAGCCGGTGTCGTTGATTTGGAAAATCAGGCGATCCGGGTGTTCGGGCTCATGGTCGATGACCAGAGAAATCTTGCCGCAGGCGGTGGTGATAATGGCGTAATGCACCAGCAGCGAGATCACTTTGCGCAGCGCGTTGGCGTCGCCGATGTAGTTCTGTTCGACGTCCAGCTGGAAATGCTTGAACAGCGCCAGCCCCTTTTGATTGAGGGCGGGCAGGGCTTCCAGCAGCAACTCGTCGATCATCGCCGCCGGGTTGAACGGCTCGCGCGTCGGTTGCCAGTCCTGGGTTTCCAGCCGCGTCAGCAGAGTGATGTTATCGATCAATCCCAGCACCGACGACGACGCCGCCGTCAGTTGGCCCAGCAGCGCCTGCTGTTGTTCCTCATCCGGCTGGTTGCGCAGGCTGTCGACCAGATCGTGCATCTGGCGCACCGGCTGATTCAGTTCGATGCCCAGGTTGTGCAACATCAGTTTGCGCGCCTGCACGTTTTTGTCGTATTCACGCCGTGCCTGCTGCAGCCGCTTGTTCACCATGACCTCTTTATCCTGATCGTGCATCAGGAACAGGTAGGTATCCGGCGACAGTTGGCTGCGGAAAATGCGGATTTCATACACCTCGTTGTTGACCGTTGCCTGAATGACGCCGTGATGCTGTTCGGCCATATGGGCGATTTTTTGCAGGCTGAGGTGCGGCAGCAGGTGCTCGGCGATTTTGTTGCTGGCGATCACCGCATTGTTGGCGAAGCTGTAAACCAGCAGGCCGGAGGGCAGGCTGGAGACGATTTCCTGATTCAGCGCGCGCTCGGCCTCCAGCTCAACCGCCATGTTTTCGCTCGGGCGGATGTACTGGCGGCGGATAAAGTAGATGCTCAGCATCGAGAGCGCCAACAGCAGCAGATTGACCGCGATCAGCCAGATGTTGTTGCGCAGCAGATCGATGGCCAGATTAATGGCCGAAACGCGATACACCACCTTCAGCGGCGCATTGGGCAGGGCGGCGCTGAACTCCACCCAGCCGCCGCTCATCGCCGCCTGGGCGCCGAGGGCGGTTTCCGCCGGGATGGCGCTGTCGTCGAGCTCGACATCGTCCGGCTGCAGCAGGAAATTGGCGCGGGCCAGGTTGGCCGGAATGATGTCGTTGATCGGCAAGTCGAAGGCGATCACCGTCGCCAGATGCCCCGGCTGATTAAAGGTGGTGCGAATCGAGAACGAATAGGCGTTCTGGAAGCGCTGTTTGCGCAGATCGGAAAAGCTCTCGCGTTCGTCGAGCATATTGGCCTGTTGCAGCATCTCGGCGCGGCGTTCGTCCGCCGAAGTGGTCAGGTAGCTTTCCCTAAAGCGCGAAGCCAGCTCTTTGAGCGGCTGAGTGGTGATCAGACTGAGGCTGTTGTCCTGACCATTGAGGTAATACATGGCGTAGCTCTCGGTCTTGGCGCCCCAACGGTTGTCCAGGTAGTCCGAAATGTTGGCGATCATCGCCAGCGTGTTCTCGTCATGGCTGCCGAAGATCACCGCGTCGGTTTTCTTGTGCGGCTTCTCGACATAGTAGACGTCGGGGCGCAGGCGGGTTTCCTGCAAACCGGGATCGACATTCTGCGCCGGCGCGTTGCCGAATTTGTCATAGACCTGATAGGTCATGTAGCGATAGGTATCGATGCGCTTTTGCAGCGAACCGGCGATGCTGTTCAGCGTGTACTTCTTTTCCGCCAGCCAGGCGTTGGTGTAGTTGTAGCCATACAGGCCGATGCCGATCGTCAGCAGCACGATAAACAGCAGGAAACAGCGAGTGATATTGCTGGAGCTAATGGTCAGTTGTTTATTTTGCATAGTGGCTGCGCATTCCTGAATCAGCGAGTGACGGCCCTGGCGCTGGCGGTCACCGCCAACAGCAGAGCGGCTACGCAGGCGAAGGCCACCGTCAGGCTGGAAAACTGAGCGACAAAGCCGATCAGCGCCGGGCCTGCCAGAATACCGGCATAGCCGACGGTGGTAACGGATGCGATCGCCAAATTGGCCGGCATATCGCGTTGGTTGCCCGCGGCGCTGAACAGAATCGGCACGACGTTGGAAGCGCCCAGGCCAACCAGCATAAAGCCGACCAGCGAAACGGTGGCGTGATTGAAGGCGATAGCCAGGCTGAGACCGACAGCGGCGCACAGGCTGCCCAGCAGCAGCACCCGGTAGCGGCCCAGCGAGTTCACCACCCGATCGCCATTGAGACGGCCGAGCGTCATGGTGATGGAAAACAGCGCATAGCCCAGCCCGGCCTGGCTGTGTTCGACGCCGCGCAGCGTGGTGAGGAACAGCGCGCTCCAGTCGAGCATCGAGCCTTCCGCCAGGAACATGATAAAGCACAGAATGCCGATAAACATCACCCAACCGCGCGGCAAGACGAACATCGGTCCGCCGTCGTCGGCGCCGCTGTCACGCAGCAGATGGCGGCTGGCGAACGCCAGCAGCACGATCACCGCCAGCACGGTGAGCAGGGTGGATTGCAGCGGCGTCAGCCCCAGCCACAGCAGCGCGCTGACGCCGCCTGCGCCGGCAATGCCGCCGATACTGAAGAAGCCGTGAAAGCCGGACATCATCGCCTTGCCGCTGTTGCGCTCGACGATCACCGCCTGCACGTTCATCGCCACGTCTATCATGCCGATCGCCGCGCCGAACAACAGCAGCGCCACGGCCATGCCGCCGAGGGAGTCCATCAGCGCCAGCAACGGCAAATCGATGCACAGCCCCAGCCCCGCCATCAGGATCACCGCGCGGCAGCCCAGTTTGCCGGTCAGGAAGCCGGTCAGCGGCATCGCCAACATGGAGCCGGCGCCGATACATAACAACAGCAGGCCGAGCGAGCCGTCATCGAGGCCGATGCGCGTTTTGGCGAAGGGCACCAGCGGCGCCCAGGCGGCCATACCCAGGCCGGCGACGAAAAAGGCCAGGCGGGTGGCGATCTGTTGAGGAACGCCGGGCGTTTGCTGTTCATTGCACAAGGTGGCTGTCATGTAAGCGTCAGGATCTTGGGTCAAAAGAGTGGCGAAAGTTACTGACAGTTTTTATCACAATCCGCGATCCGGGTCGAAAAGATTCGCGCCTGATTCCTCTCTGGCGCCGCCTCGGCGCACCAGCCATAGGGCGATCGCCTGGACAATATAGTCTTTTTGCTGCTCGTCCAGCGCGATGCCCTGCGGTATGCCGTGCCATTTTTCCAGGCAGCTTCGGCAGCAGGTGGCGGTGGCGTGTTGGGCGACGAACACCGGGTGGCCGCGCATCGGCGTCTGCTTGCCATCGTTTTTGGGGTGGTCGGCGGCCAGACGGCGATCGATAAAGTCGCGGGCATGGCTGAGGATCAGCGGCAAGCCTTTGTCGTCAAGATAGCTCTGGTCTTTGGGATTCAAACGGAAACGGGCGCGGAAGGGGGAGCCTTGCAGCCGCCGCCATAGCGCCTCTGGGTGAAATGGCATCATGACTTTACTCGCTGAGGGTGAGCTTTTTTTCAGGCTACCAGAAGTGAAACTCTGCGGCCAATTTTGCCTGTGACACACAATATTCGGCGAGATAAAGCACGAAATGAAAAACAAATTCAATTTGTAGACCAAAATAAGAGAAAAGATTAGCAATTAGTGCGGATGTAAATTGGCGAAACTATATCGCGAGGTTATTTATTTGCGTGCTATTTGTGCGAATTGAAATTGTGAGGACAGTGTGGAGGAAAATAAAAAACCGGCCAGAAGCCGGTTAAAGGTATGCAGAAATTATCTTCGGATAATGAAGGTAATAATGAAAATAATGATGATAGCGTGGTGATTATAGCGGCTGCGTGCAGGCGGCGTTTTGGCACAATGTGCTTATTGTCCAGCACAATTGTATGGTTGGCTTTTTTTTCTTAAAGATTTGTATAACTACATGATTTTTTATCAATTAATCTATTCTTTGTCTTTAAGTGCTTTATTTTGTTTGTCGGTAATGTTTTGTGAAAGTTCGCGCGTATTTACATTTTGAAACCTTTATTAATCACGCTGAAACACTATCGGATACTTGGTATCATTTTCTTTCTGGATTAATATAACCCTTGTTACCAGAATGGTAATGCACAGTCGTGCTAATAATGCTCGAAAAGGGCAGTGGCCGTAGCTCGACATAATTAACGAGGATAATAACGATGAAACTTCGCGTACTCTCTCTGATGGTACCCGCACTGCTGGTTGCAGGCACAGCAGGCGCGGCGGAAATCTACAACAAAGACGGTAATAAACTGGATTTGTACGGTAAAGTCGACGGTCTTCACTATTTCTCCAGCAACAACGGCGTGGACGGTGACCAGTCTTATATGCGTTTTGGCCTGCGCGGCGAAACGCAAATCAGCGATCAGCTGACCGGCTACGGCCAGTGGGAATATCAGGCTAACCTGAACCACGCTGAAAACCAGGACAACAAGAACTTCACCCGTTACGGCTTCGCCGGTCTGAAATTCGGCGACTACGGTTCCTTCGACTACGGCCGTAATACCGGCGTGCTGTACGACGTCGCGGCGTATACCGACTTGCAGCCTGAGTTCGACGGTATGACCTACGGCGCCGACCAGTTCATGTTCCAGCGTTCCAGCGGCCTGGCGACCTACCGTAACAACGACTTCTTCGGTCTGGTTGACGGCCTGAACTTCGCCCTGCAGTACCAGGGTAAAAATGGCAATGGCGAAGAGACCAACAACGGTCGCGACGTCCTTGGCCAGAACGGCGAAGGCTACGGTATGTCCATGAGCTATGACATGGGCTACGGCATCAGCGCGGCGGGCGCCTTCTTTAACTCTCGCCGCACCAGCGAGCAGAACGGCGCTAACGGTCACCAGAACATCATGGGCCGCGGCGACAAGGCCGAAGGTTACTCCGGCGGTCTGAAATATGACGCCAACGACGTCTACCTGGCGGTGATGTTCACCCAGTCCTACAACGCGGCGCGTTTCGGCAGCTCTGCCAAGGATGATGGTGCTTACGGCTACGCCAACAAGGCGCAGAGCTTCGAAGCCTATGCGCACTACCAGTTCGATTTCGGTCTGCGTCCGTTCGTCGGCTATAACCAGACCAAAGGTAAAGACCTGGGCCGCGCCGGTAACGGCAAGGACTACGGCGATCAAGACCTGGTCAAATTCGTCGACCTGGGTGCGACCTACTTCTTCAACAAAAACATGTCTACCTATGTTGATTACAAAATCAACCTGATGGACAACAACGACTTCACCGACGCTGCCGGTATCAACACCGACAACGTGGTTGCCGTGGGCCTGGTTTACCAGTTCTAAGCACCTCAGTGTGAACGTCATCGCGCGGCCTTCGGGCCGCGTTTTTTTTGCCTGTAAACCGGTAAAAAAGCACGGATTGATCCGCTATCGGCACGGGAAGCACCGTGGTTTTCCTCCTCTAAGCCTACGCTGTCAGTACAAAAAAGAGGGGGATGATATGGAACTCAAGATCGATAAGGTGATCGAAACGGTGCTGTACGTCAGCGATATTGAGCGAGCGGACGCCTTCTACCGAGAAGTGCTGAGGTTGCCGGCGATGGTCGCCAACGAGCGGTTCCGCGCCTATAACGTTGGCGATCGGAGCGTATTGTTGCTGTTTGTCGAGGGCGATTCGCTGCGTGGGGCGCATTATCCGACCGGCTTTATTCCCGCGCACGATGGCGTGGGGCCGGCGCATATCGGGCTGGCGGTGGCAAAAGACCAACTGCCGCACTGGGAACGGCATCTGACGGCCAACGGCGTGGAAATTGAGGGGCGCATGCGTTGGGATCACGGTGGCGAGAGCATCTACTTTCGCGATCCCGACGCCCACCTGTTGGAACTGGTGACGCCGGGCATCTGGGCCAATTACTGATCGAACCCGCCTTGCGCCAACAACGCCAGCGCGGCATTCAGCACCTGCAACGCCGGCTGCGGCTGGCGCTCAATCTGCACCCTGACGATGGCGCCGTCGATCAGCATCGCCAATATCGCGGCGTGCTGTTCCCGCTGCGGGCCTGCGGGCAGGTGGCGCGCCAGTTCATCCGTCATCTGTTGCTTATGCCGGCCGGCGAGGTGCAGGCTTTCCGGCAGCAGATCGGCGATCTCCACGGCCGTATTGATAAACGCGCAGCCGCGAAAACGCGGATCGTCGAACCATTCCGCCAGGCAGGGCGCCAGCGCCGGCAGTAACCCGCCGCTCTGCGCCACATGTCGATCCAACGCTGTACTGAACCAGGTTAGCCACTGCTGGTGGCGATAGGCCAAAAACGCCGTAATCAAATCGTTCTTGCTGGGAAAGTGGCGATAAAACGTCACCTTAGTGACGCCTGATTCCTTGATGATGCGATCGATGCCGGTGGCGCGGATCCCTTCCTGATAGAACAGATCGTGGGCCGTCAGCAGGATGCGCTGACGGGCGGGCAAGGTGTTGCGATCAACGGTCATCATTTTTCTCCCAAGCTATTTTCGAGTGATTGTAGACAACTCTGTCTACATGCGCTAGCGTAATGATGTAGACAGAGTTGTCTACTTACCTATACGCAGGAGATGATCATGAGCATTAAACCCCCATTGCCGCCTTTTACCCGTGAATCCGCCATCGAAAAAGTACGGTTGGCGGAAGATGCCTGGAACAGCCGCGATCCTGAGCGGGTTTCGCAGGTCTATTCCCTCGATACCCATTGGCGTAATCGCGCGGAGTTTGTCGACGGCCGCGCGGCGGTGGTCGCATTTTTGCAACGCAAGTGGGCGAAAGAGCTGGAGTATCGGCTGATTAAGGAACTGTGGGCGTTTGACGGCGCGCGCATCGCGGTGCGTTTCGCCTATGAGTGGCGCGACGATTCCGGCAACTGGTATCGCAGCTTCGGCAACGAAAACTGGGAGTTCAATCAGGAAGGGTTGATGATCAACCGCCATGCCTGCATCAACGACATGCCGATTCGCGAACAGGATCGGCGTTTTCATTGGCCGCTCGGTCGGCGCCCGGACGATGTCCCGGCGCTGAGCGATTTCGGCTTTTGAATCCGATGTCGCGCCCGCGCCGGCCGAACGTGAGAAAAAGCGCACCGGTCGACAAAGGGGAGTTTGTAGAAAAGCCTTTCCACTTCTAGACTTAGGGGACAACAAACGTACTCCAAGAGGACAAGCTATGACGAAGAAGTTGGTTTTGGCCGTCGGCACTGCGGCGGTATTTTCCATTCTTGCCGGCTGCACCGCCTATGACCGTGCAACCAGTTATGTCAATGAGCCGGTGGTCAGCGATGTCAAAGTAGGGATGACCAAGCAGCAGGTGCGGGCGATTGCCGGTCCGCCGTCGACGTCCGCCACGCTGATCCATGCGCAGGGCACTTGCGACACCTATGCGGTCGCGCCGCGCGATGGCAAAGTGCAAACGTATTTTGTCAGCTACAACGACACGGGCCATGTCATGAACAAGGGCTATCAAACCTGTTCAGACTACGATTCGCAGCCGAAGTAATCGCGTTTCAGCCGAACATAAAAGCCTCGCTTTTGCGGGGCTTTTCATTTTTTAAGCGTTTAAGGCCTGAAGTTTAGGCAACTGCGCCGCCGATGCGATTTTTTTGCATCAAAACGATAGACATTTCATAACGGTATCGCTAATATCAGCGCCCATTGGAAGGATGGCCGAGTGGTTTAAGGCAACGGTCTTGAAAACCGTCGAGTGTAACAGCTCCCAGAGTTCGAATCTCTGTCCTTCCGCCAAATTCAGCCGGCTTAGCTCAGTAGGTAGAGCAACTGACTTGTAATCAGTAGGTCACCAGTTCGATTCCGGTAGCCGGCACCATGATAAAGCAGTACCGGCGCCCTGAGTGCAAAAAAACCGTCAGCCGTAAGGTTGGCGGTTTTTTGCATTATGTCGTCTCAAACGGGTAGGTCAGGGCAGCCAGGCACCGAGCACCACCCCGAGAATCATGTACTCATCGGCATTCAAAGTCGGACAACCCGGCATGTTCCCCTTAAGCCACTGATGACCGGCTTCCTCAACATACCTTCTAAAGATAAGTTCTGCGCTGTCGCAGCGTTTCGCTATCACCTTATCACCGGACACGAGCTCGGCTATACCGGCAGTCATGGGTTCGACAAGAATCAATGCTCCCTTTGGGTAATTGGCGCCGGCAGAGCCGCTCATCGTGTCATCCCGCACCGGCAACCAGTAGGCCAGAGCGCTGCATTGCACCATCGCCGGGTAGTGGACGGTCGTTCCTTTGCGCAACTGTTCATGAGACAACGGCAATGTCCACGCCAGCAGCGGCAGCGTTTTAGCCAAGGCCTGTGCGGCCTTCTGCCTGACGGGGCGTTGCCCGGTCTGCTCCAGGCCATCCAGCCAGCCGATTTGCACGGCGAAGTACTGTTCAATCCTTCGCGCCATGTCCCCACTGATGCCCTTTTTACCCTTCTTGCCCGGCGGGTAGAGCAGACGAGAAACATAGTCTGCGGCAATGCCGAGCGCCTCGGCAAGGCGCTTTTGCCCCCCACGCCGAGGTTATCGATCAGGATGATCAGACGCTCTCGCCGCATCTCCTGCAGGTGCATTTTTTGCTCGTTTTTCATGAGGCCATCGTACCTAAATTTACCTGCAGGTAAATGGATTTTCGCTATTGAAAAAAAGATACCTCTGGGTATACTTGATACTGGTTATTTATACAGTGCTTTGGATGATATCCCTCGGTGGGCCCGCCGGGCGGATCGGTTGTTGCGTCTTGGCGCACGCCGAGCAGAAGAACGGCTCGATCGACGTCGGTCAACAACATGGAGCCCTGGCGATATGGCAAACGCCCAAAGGAGGTGGAAGCATGAGAGATATGAATGAGGTTTTGGAGCGGTGGGGCGTATGGGCCAGGGATAACAGCGGCATCGACTATTCCCCCATTGCTGCCGGGTTCAAAGGGCTGTTGTCCTATAAGTCGAATGGCGAGCGTTCCTGCTGCGATGATGACGGCCTGGTGATCGACGGTTGCGTGGGCAGATTGAAGAAATACAAACCCGAAGAGTTCGATCTCATCATTGCCCACCATGTTTATGGCATATCTCTGCGTAAGATCGCCCTGAAAAGGAAATGTTCAGACGGTACGATACGCAAAGAGATGCAAACGGCGGAGGGATTTATCGGGGGATGCCTGGCGATGTTGGATATAAAGTTGAGTATGGATCGCTGAAACGCCTGTCGTTGACGTTGATGAGGGTTTATTTCTTGTTTCCCTATTGCGTCAGGAATAACAATAGCGCATGCGCGTTGCAATAATTAATAAAAGGCTCACGCGTACGCAAATAAGCGTGTAATCTGATAAAACTGAATTGTTGCCGGCGCCGCCGCACGATAGCTAAACCTCGCTTCGGCGGGGTTTTATTTTTTATAATAAAAGGCTCGCGCGTACGCAAATAAGCGTGTAATCTGATAAAACTGAATTGTTGTCGGCGCCGCCGCACGATAGCTAAACCTCGCTTCGGCGGGGTTTTATTTTTTATAATAAAAGACTCACGCGTACGCAAATAAGCGTGTAATCTGATAAAACTGAATTGTTGCCGGCGCCGCCGCACGATAGCTAAACCTCGCTTCGGCGGGGTTTTATTTTTTATGATAAAAGACTCACGCGTACGCAAATAAGCGTGTAATCTGATAAAACTGAATTGTTACCGGCGCCACCGCACGATAGCTAAACCTCGCTTCGGCGGGGTTTTATTTTTTATGATAAAAGTCTCGCGCGTACGCAAATAAGCGTGTAATCTGATAAAACTGAATTATTGCCGGCGCCGCCGCACGACAAATAAACCTCGCTTCGACGGGGTTTTTCATTTTTAGCCTCCTTGTCAAAACGGTCAATCACTCACTGAATAATGACTGTCGTTGAATGGCCACGACGGGAGGCTAATCCTTCTCCTTTATAAAACGGCGCAATCCTTATTTATCTGCTCAGGTTGGGCAGAACGGATAAGCCATTTTCGACAGCGTAAATGGCCGTTTTTTAAATGGAGCAGGAATGACGGTTAGGGGCTGCATTTCGCCGCTCTTTTCCATGACTCCCGACGATCGGGCTATGCCCCGGTAAGGGGAGGGTGATGACTATGCCTTGGAAAAATGAACCAAACATCCTTTCAATGCTGCTTGCTTTCGGTATGACGCTGCTGGGGGCGATCGCCAGCTATTCCTTCAAGGTCTTGAACGGCGAAACCTTTAGCTGGAGGACGCTGTTTTTGCAGCTGTTCGTTTCTATTTTCGCTGGTTTGACCATGGTGATGATTGCGCTGCATTACGACTGGCCTTCGGAGGTGATGGGCGGCGTATGCGGTATGGCGGGATGGTCGGGAGCATCGCTGATCAAGGCATTGGAACGCCGATTTCTCAATAAAGCGTCAGGAGGAAACCATGAAGATAAGTGACGACGGCATGGCGCTGATTAAGCGTTTCGAAGGCCTGCGGTTGCAGGCTTATCAGGACTCGGTCGGCGTTTGGACGATCGGCTACGGGTGGACTCAACCGGTAGCGGGACGAAAAGTTGGGGCCGGCATGGCGATCGATGCCGCAACGGCCGAGCGTTTGCTGGTGTGCGGTGTCGCTCAATTCGAACAGGGCGTCGAACGGCTGGTGGCGGTGACAGTCACGCAGGGGCAGTTCGATGCGCTGGTGAGCTTCGCCTATAACCTGGGCCTGCGCGCGTTGGAAAACTCGACGCTGTTGCGCAGGCTGAACGCCGGCGATCGGCAGGGGGCGGCCGACCAGTTCGGCCGATGGGTGAATGCGGGCGGTGTGCGGCTCGATGGGCTGGTTGCCCGGCGCGCGGCGGAACGCGCGCTATTCCTTTCCTGATGCCCAAATGCATCTGCAGAACGATTCAACTCTCGAAACGACGGAGACCTTGTCCAAATGATTGAAGATGAAATTCAACGCTCGCTGACTGCGCTAACCCATCTGGCGGTTCATCCGCTGATCCTGCCGGATCCGCAGCAAGAAGGCGTGACCTATCAGAAGATCAGCGATCTGAAAGTGAACACCGGTCTGGTTGACAGCTCGCTGGTGCAGAGCCGTTTTCAGGTCGTGTTGTACGTGATCGACGATTACTCCCGGCTGATCGCTCTGGACAAAGCGGTTTTGAATGCCTGGGAAGGGGTTCAACATGGTCATATCGGCGAATGGCCGGTACAAGCGGTCACGCGCAGCACCCTTTTGCAGAGCGCCACGCCCCTGGCGGATAACCGCGTCCAGTATCGGATGGCCCGCGATTACCTCATCACCCATTCCGAGGTGGCGGCGTGATCGCCATAAACGTTACCGGCATGGCGGAATTGACTCGCCGTTTGGAAGCGATTCGGCGCGAGGTCGCCAGTCACATTCTGCCGGAGGCCGGCCACGCCGCATTGGCCCCGGTTCTTGGCACCATGCGGCAGTGCGCCGAACGAGGGGCGCCAAACAGCGAACCCTCGCTGAGCGCCGGTATCGCGATACGCCCGGCCGTTACCGGATGGAACGCGGTGACGTTGCGCGTCGGCCCCAGTAAACAGCATTACCGCAGAGCCCTGGAACAGGAGTACGGCATGGCAACGCAAGCCGCCGCCCCGTTTATTCGCCCTGCGCTGGATCACCACAAGCACCAAGTGTTACGCATCCTGGCGGCTCACGTCCGCTATGGCATCGAAAACCGGTAGCGACCGCTACCATCCTTCATCAAAAAGAGAGAGAAAAACTATGGCTGATAAAACTTCGCCAGAATACGCCATGCTGCCTGCCGGCACTATCGTCAAATGGGGCACCGTCGGGGCTGCAACCACGGCCATGAAGGCGCTGACCAACTGTAAAGCGGTAGGTGAAATGGGGCAAACCGGCGGTTTTGTCGATTGCACCACGCTGCTGGATACCGCCAAGCAGTTTATTTCCGACCTGCCGGAAGGCGCGGAGAAATCCATCGGTTTCATCGACGATCCGTCCAACGCCGATTTTGCGGCGCTGCTGAATGCGGCGGACAAGCGCGAAACGGTGCAGTTCTACGTCGAGTTGCCGAACGGCCGCACCTCCACCTCCATCCTGTCGCTGTCCGGCTGGAAAATGAATGAGATTACCGCCCCGGCGAGCGAAGTCATTCAGATTACCGTCCAGGGCAAGCAAAACAGCAACACCTGGGGCACGGTCACCCCGAAAGTGTGACAAACCGACGGTTCGCGCTGGCTTAACGTCTGAGGGTGTTCGGCGCGAACGCTTCCGCCGCGGGCCATGTGGCCTGCGGCAACCCGCTTATGTACAGAGTAAACCGAATTGAACAAGGAAAAACTGATGACAGAGAAATACGATCTGAAAGCGCTGAAAGCGGCGCTGCTGAAATCCGACGACCACGTGATTGAAACGCAGATCTTTGGCGCCAAAGCCTTTATCCGCCGCTTGAAAGCGGCGGAGCTGCAGGAAAATGAAGACGGCATGAAGGCCGCCATCGACAGCGGTGACATGAACAAAGCCGCGCAGCTTAACGTGCAGCTGTTGCTGTCATGCCTGATGACGCCGGACGGCAAACGTATCCCGGCCGGCGCCTTGCCGAGCGTTGACGATCTGCTGGCGGCGCACGATAACCCAACGCTGGTCGAAGCCATCGGTGCCGTCAAGCGCCATGCGGTCGGCAGCCTGGAGGAAGCGGAAAAAAACTGACTGACTCGCCCTGGCTGATGTTGGTGTTCCAACTGGCCGATCGCTGGGGTGAGTCGGATCCTCGCAAGATCGCCGCGATGCCGGCGCACATCCTGAATCACTGGCGGGCATACTTCAAACTGCAAGGCATGACGGCCGATGCGGCGGAGAGTGCCCCCGTTCATCAATCCGGTCAGCCCGCGCAAAGCAGTATTGATATGCAGTGTGCTGACGTTATGCGAGTGCTGGGAAATGGCTGATACCGCACAGTTGGTCGTCGGGTTGCAACTGAATGACACCAACTTTAAAAACAAACTGACGGCGGCTTACCGTACCGCCGGGGAACAATCCGCCAAATTTAACCGCCAGGCTCAGCAGGACGCGAAAAAGACCGACGAGTCCTATCAACGCATCGGCGGCACGCTTGGCGGCCTGGCGGGGAAACTGGCGGGGCTGGCCGGCGTTGAATTGTCGCTGCAGGGCCTCGCCGCCACCTCGCGCCAGTATGGACAGGCGCTCACCGAACTTGCGTCCATCACCGTCGCCGCGACGGCGCAGATGAAGCAGTTGGACGACACGGCTCGCCAGGCGAGCAGCGCCTCCGGCGACGGCGGCAGCCGCGCGGAGGAGATGCTGAAACTGGCCGGCGGCCTGAATGACAGCGCGGCGGCCTGGCGCGATCAGGCGGCGGCGGCGCGCGGGGCGGCTCAGGCGACGGCCGGCGTCGGTTCTGCCTCTCGCGTCGCCAACGTCGCGCTGGGGGCGCTTGGCGGCCCAATCGGTGTCGCCATCCAGGCGGGATTGGGGATGGCATACTTTTATGAGCAAACAATGCAAGCCAAAGAGGCTGCGGTGAGTCTGAAAGATGCTGCGATTCTAACCACGTCAGAGCTTATAAAACTGTCTAGTAAGCAACTTGCCCTGAGAAAGTTAGATCTCAGTGAGCAGCTCGAGGAACAGCTTAGTGAGCGAGATAAGCAGCAGAATTTGTTGAATTACGCAAACGAGAGAATAGAACGAATCCAGAGTAACCCAGGTCGGCTGGGTGACATATTTGGTGTTGAAAAGCAGTTGCAAGCTACGCGGGTGCGTGCAGAAGCGGCTCTCGAGTCAATAGATATCGGGATTCAAAATACTCGCACTAGCATGCAAAATATTGACCAAGCTAACCTTCTTGTTTTGACAGGGGCTGCTCGTCATTTTAATCAGCCAGCAGGTAATATTTTGCCCGCTACTGCAACTGCGCAGGCGCAGTTGATGCCCTCTCCGCCCCCTGCTTATACATTGGATATTGTAAATACAGATAATCTTGGACGTGAGCGACAGCAGGCTCTTGATCAGTACCAACAACTGCGTCAGGAAATCGAGCAGGCGCATCTGAGCAGCCTCGAAAAAATCACCCAGGATGAACAAAGTGCGCAGACCAAGCTGGCGTCAACGGCCAAGGCGGCCGGTGCCGGGCAGGCCGATGTGCAGCGTGCGATGGCGCTGAACGCCGAGAAGTACCAGCGGCAGCGGCAACAGCTCGCTGAACAATACGCGCCAGGGCAGGCGGCGGTGCGCAAAGAGCAGGAGGTTGGCAAGGAGCTGAAGGCGTTGTATGACGGGCGGCTGTTGACCGAACGCGAGTACCACACCGCCAGCCGGATGCAGCAGCAAGAAACGACGCGCCAGCGGTTGAAGGCTGAAACCGATGCGCTTGCCGCGCCGCGAATGAACATTGCCGGTGATGTGGATCCGGTCGCTCGCCTTAACAACCAGCTGGTGCAGCAGCAGGCGCAATACCAGGCTTACTACCAGAAAGGCATTCTGGATAAACAGCGCTATGAACAGCTGATGCAGGTGGCGACGCAAGAATCGTCGGACGCTCAGTATCAGCAGGCGCTAAGTCTGTTCGGCGGGCAGAGCCGCGTGCACAAGATGGCGCTGGGGCTGGTGGACATGACGCGGGAACGGACCTCCGGCATGATGTTCGATCTGCTGACCGGGACGCAAAACTTTAAGCAAAGCATGCTCGGTTTGATGACCTCCATGACGCAGTCCATCATTCAGCAACTGATCGATCTGGCGATGCAGGCGCTGTTGACCAGAACCATTCTTTCCACCTTTATGAATATCGGCAGCGGCTTGCTGGGCGGGGCTGCAAGCGCCGGCGCGGGCGCGGCCGGTTCAGGCGCGATGGGCATGCCGACCGGTTGGCAAGGCTATGTCCCCAACGCCAAAGGCGGCGTATACGCCTCGCCCTCGCTGAGCGCATTCAGCGGCCAGATCGTCAGCAATCCCACGTTGTTCGCGTTCGCCAGAGGCGCCGGCTTGATGGGCGAAGCCGGGCCGGAGGCCATTATGCCGCTCAAACGCGGCGCGGACGGTTCGCTCGGCGTGCGGGCGATCGGCGGCGGCCAGCAGTCTGCGGCGGCGCCGAATGTCTACATCACTATCGAGAACGGCGGCAACGTCAGTTCGCAGGCCGATCCGGGATGGGGCGAGTTCGGTAAACGGATGGGCAATATCGCCGCGCAGGAAAGCCAGAAGGTGATCAACCGCAACCTGATGCCGGGCCAGCCGATTTGGAAAGCAATCAAGGGGATGTAATGGGCATTCAGACATTTGAATTTCCGGCGCGCGTCAATGCCGCCGGCGATATGCGCTTTCGCGTCAGAAAGGCGCAGTTCGGCGACGGCTATGCGCAGGTCTCCGGCGACGGCATTAACCCGATCGTGCGCTCCTGGGATCTGACCTTTGTCGGCAAGTATGACTACATCACGCCGATCATCGTCTTTCTGGAAAATCATCATGGGGTGAAGTCTTTCCAATGGACGCCACCGACGCAGGTTCCCGGCCTCTACCGCTGCGAGGGTTATAAGCCGGTCGCGATGGGCGGGGGCAACTATTCACTGACGGCCACGTTTACCGAGGCTTTTCACGTTTAACCGGGGGAGATGATGCTGAATTCAGATTTGCAAAAGCTGGAGCCGGGCAACCGCATCCGCCTGATTGAGGTGGACGGCACCCGGTTTGGCGCCGATATTCTGCGCTTTCATTGCGATACCCTGCCGTTTACGCCGCAAGAGCTGGCCGCCGCCGGCGGTGATGAAAGCAAACTGCCGGCGAAATCGGTCTGGTGGCAGGGGCTGGAGTACGGCCCGTGGCCGTTTAGCGTTGAAGGGCTGGAGATTTCCGCCGACAGCCAGGGCAACGCGCCCAAGCTGTCGGTCGCCAATATCAACGGCCTGATCAGCGCGCTCTGCCTGCAGTTTGAGGACATGGCGCAGGCTAAGGTGCGGATCCACGACACGCTGGTGCACTACCTTGATGCCCGCAATTTCCCGCAAGGGAACTCTTCGGCCGATCCGCTGCAGGAAAAGCTGCAGGTGTTCTACATCGATCGCAAGGCGACGGAAAGCGACGAAGCGGTGGAGTTCGAACTCTCCAGTCCGGCGGACCTGCGGGGATTGCGCATCCCGACCCGGCAAATCCACAGCCTGTGCACCTGGTGCTCGCGCGGCGGCTATCGCACCGGCAAGGGCTGCGATTACGCCGGTAGCCGTTACTTTGACGACAAGGGCAACCCGGTGGATGACCCGAGCCAGGATCGCTGCGGCGGGCTGTTGAGCGACTGCCAAAAACGCTTTGGCGAGCACGAGCCGCTGCCGTTCGGCGGCTTCCCCGGCGCGGCGTTGATCCGGCAGTAGGGGGCGAGCATGAAAGAAAAAACCGCGGCGGCCATTATGGCCCACGCCAGGGCCGAGTATCCGCGCGAATGTTGCGGTGTGGTGGCGCAAAAGTCCCGCGTGGAGCGCTATTTCCCGTGTCGTAACTTGGCGGACAACCCCACCGAGCAGTTTCATCTGGCGCCGGAAGACTACGTGGCCGCCGCCGAATGGGGCACCATCACCCTCATAGTGCACAGCCACCCGGACGCCACCACGCAGCCGAGTGAACTGGACAAGGCGCAGTGCGACGCGATGGAGTTGCCCTGGGCGATAGCCAGCTGGCCGGAGGGGGGATTTGCGCACCATTTTGCCGCGCGGCGAACTGCCGCTGGTGGGCCGCCAGTTCGTGCTGGGGCATACCGACTGTTGGGGGCTGGTCATGAGCTATTTCCGCCAGGAGCACGGCATAACGCTCCAGGATTACCGCGTTGATTACCCGTGGTGGGAGCAGGGTGAAAACCGCTATCTGGAAAACTGGCATGCCTGTGGCTTTCGCGAGTTCGATGGCCCGCCGCAGCCGGGGGACATGGCGATCATGCAGGTTTCGGCGCCGGTGGCCAACCACGCCGGCATTCTGTTGGCAGATGGCCTGTTGCTGCACCATATGTACGGCATGCTCAGCCAGCGGGTGCCTTACGGTGGGTATTGGAAAGAACGAACGGTGAAGGTGTTGCGCTACAAAGCCCTGATGTGATGCTATCATTCCACTTTTCAGCTTAAGGAAAAGGGTAATGAAGAAGATTTTATTAATTATGGCTCTGTTTATTTCTGGGTGTAATACGGTAAGCAGTTTGAAAGAGAGTACTCCCATTGCTTCGGGGAACTCGAAAAAATCGGAACAGGCGTTCGTCTATTGTGTGATCGCTGAGTGGAATAAGCATTCATATTTGCAACCGATGATCACTCAACCATTACCGGATGGACATTCGCTACAGTTTAACGATCCCTGGCGTGGTCCCGTATTCATCCTTGATGTTGTCAGTAATAGTGAAGGTAGCAGTTATCGCTTATATAGAAGTAAAGAAATAGATTTCTATGAGCAGGCTATCACGCAATGTAAATGACCTGCTTCGGCAGGTTTTTTTTATGGTGGCATTATGTCTTTTATCGATATTCCTCTAAGAACTGTCCGGTTTCATGGTCCGATGATTCAGTTGTTTGGCCGGGAGTTTAAATACCGGGCCATGACTGTTACCAAAGCCATTGATGCAATGAAGAACTTGTTACCCGGCTTCGAGCGCTACATGCTGGAGGCGCACAAACGCGGCCTGACATTTTCTATTTTCGTTGGTAAACGCAATGTCCGGCAGGATGAGCTAGAGCTCACCAAAGGGTCGGAAGATATTCACCTTGTTCCCGTCGTGATTGGGAGCAAGCGAGCTGGGCTGTTTCAAACAATTCTTGGGGCTGCATTAGTGGCTTTGTCCATTTGGAATCCTGCCCTTTTAGGTATGTCGACAGCCGTTGCACAAGGTATTGGTGTTGCTGGCGCTTCCCTTGCCCTCGGCGGTGTCGTCCAAATGCTTTCCCCGCAAATGGGCGGGCTGCGCATGCGGCAAGGCCCGGAAAATAAACCGAGCTATGCCTTTGGCGGGCCGGTCAACACCACGGCGCAGGGCAACCCCGTCGGCGTGCTGTACGGCACGCGTGAAATTGGCGGGGCGATTATCTCCGCAGGTATTTATACCGAAGACCAGCAATAACGACATCCGTTTGAACAGACAGCCGCAATAGCGGCTTTTTTTATGGGCGAAATATGGCACAGAACATGATCCGTGGGCGAAAAGGCGGCGGCGGTGGCGGCCACACGCCGGTAGAATCGCCGGACAGCATTCAGTCGATCGCCAGAGCGAAGATGCTGTTCGCATTAGGCGAAGGGGAATTTGCCGGCGGGCTGGATGGCACAAACATTTTTGTTGACGGTACGCCGGTACTGAACATCGACGGCACGGAAAACTTTCCCGGTTTCCGCTGGGAGTTCCGCCCTGGCTCGCAGGCGCAGGAATATATCCAGGGCATTCCCGCCGTTGAAAATGAGATCTCGGTCGGCAGCGAACTGAAAAGCGGCGCGCCGTGGGTGCGCTCCGTCTCGAACCTGCAACTTTCCGCCGTCCGCCTGCGCCTGGGTTGGCCTATGCTGCAAAAACAGGCGGACAACGGCGACGTCAACGGCTATCGCATCGAGTACGCCATCGACGTGGCGACCGACGGCGGCAGCTACCAGGAGGTGCTAACGGCGGCGATCGACGATAAAACCACCTCGCTGTATGAACGCTCGCACCGCATCAATTTGCCGAAGGCCACCACGGGATGGCAGCTGCGCGTGCGCCGGTTGACGCCTAACGCCAACAGCGCCCGGATCGCCGACCGGATGAACATCGAGGCGCTGACCGAAATCATCGACGCCAAGCTGCGCTACCCGAACACTGCGCTGCTTTACGTGGAGTTTGATTCAAAGCAGTTCCCCAACATCCCGAAGATCAGCTGCAAACCGCGCGGCCGCCTGATCCGCGTGCCGGACAACTACGATCCGCAAACGCGCAGTTATACCGGCCTCTGGAGCGGCGGCTTTAAGTGGGCCTACAGCGATAACCCGGCGTGGGTGTTTTACGACATTATTTTGGCCGAGCGCTTTGGCCTGGGCGATCGCATCGACGCCTCCCAGGTCTCCGAGTCCGAACTGTACCGCATCGCGCAGTATTGCGATCAGCCGGTGCCGGACGGGCGCGGCGGCGAGGGCATGGAGCCGCGCTTCACCTGCAACGTTTATCTGCAGTCGCGGGAAGAGGCCTGGACGGTGCTGAGCGATTTGGCCGGCATTTTCCGCGGTATGACCTATTGGGGACAAAACCAAATGGTCGCCCTGGCGGACATGCCGCGCGATATGGACTTCACCTACACCCGCGCCAACGTGATCGACGGCAAGTTTACCTACTCATCCGCCAGCGAACGCACCCGCTACAGTACGGCGATGGTCAGCTGGTCCGATCCGGGCAACCATTACGCCGATGCGATAGAGGCGGTATTCGACAGCGATCTGGTGCGCCGCTACGACGTGAACCAGACCGAGCTGACGGCTATCGGCTGCACCACGCCGAGCGAAGCGAACCGCCGCGGCCGCTGGGCGCTGTTGACTAACAGCAAGGATCGTACGGTCAGCTTTTCCGTGGGGCTGGACGGCATGATCCCCATGCCGGGGCATATCGTCGGCGTGGCAGACCAGATGCTGGCCGGGCGGGTGATTGGCGGGCGCCTCAGCGGCGTGGACGGCCGTAAACTGACGCTGGACAGGACGCCGGGCGCCAAAGCCGGCGATCGCCTGATCGTCAACCTGCCTTCCGGCCGGGCGCAGGCGCGCACCGTGCAGGCGGTGAATGAACGCGTAGTGACCGTCACCACGGCCTACAGCGAGACGCCGGCGCCGGAAGCGGCCTGGTCCATCGACGCGGACGACCTGGCGGTGCAGCTTTACCGCGTGGTGGGTATCGCCGACAACGGCGACAACACCTATACCGTCAACGCGGCGGAACACGATCCGAACAAGTACGCCCGCATCGATACCGGCGCGCGTATCGACGATCGTCCGATCTCCATCATTCCGCCCGGCGTGCAGGCGCCGCCGAAGAACATCATCATCGACAGCTACTCCTTGGTGAGCCAGGGTATCGCCATTACCACCCTGCGCGCCGCCTGGGGCGCGGTTGAAAATGCCATCGCCTATGAGGCGGAATGGCGCAAAGATAACGGCAACTGGGTGTCGGTGCCGCGCACCTCGGCGCTCGGCTTCGAGGTGCCGGGGATTTACGCCGGTCGTTATCGGGTGCGGGTGCGAGCCATCAACGCCAGTGACGTATCGTCTATTTGGGCGACGTCGATGGAAACCTACCTCAAGGGCAAAGAGGGTAAACCGCCGATGCCGGTTGGCTTCAAGGCATCGCCTTTGCTGTGGGGCATCCAGCTCGACTGGGCGTTCCCTGGCGGCGCTGAAGATACGCTCAAGACCGAAATTCAGTATGCGGACAACGCCGCCGGAAATAACGCGATGCTGCTGGCCGATATCCCGTACCCGCTGCACACCCACGCCATGACAGGGTTGAAGGCGGGGCAGGAGTTCTGGTTCCGCGCGCGGTTGCAAGACCGCACCGGCAATCAGGGCGACTGGACAGGCTGGACCGCTGGGCAGGCGAACGCGGACGCCGGCGATTATCTCGAGAACATCGGCGACGATCTCCTGACCGCGAAAGACGGCGAGCGGCTGGTGGGCGATATCGACACCAACATCGACGCTATCTTGCAGAATGCGCTGGCCAACAACGCGACGGTGGATCACCAATGGGCGCAGTACGGTACGGTGCGCGCCGATATCATGGTGGTGAAAACCACCATCGCGGAGGTCGATCGCGGGCTGGCCGAGATGAAAACCCAGGTGCAGGCGCAGATTGACGACGTGGCGGCGGTGCTGGAAGACAAACTGACGGCGACGGTAGACGCCGACGGCGCCACGGCCATCCATACGTTGAAAGCGGGCGTGCGGGTGAACGGCACCTTCTACAACGCCGGCATGTCGATCGCGGTATTGGCGGAAAACGGCAGGCCGGTTACCACCCGCGTGGGCTTTAACGCCAACCAGTTCGTGCTGATGAGCGGCAACAACAGCAATCAGTATTCGCCGTTTGCCGTGGTGGATGGGCAGGTGTTTATTAGCGACGCGTTTATTCGCAATGGTACTATCGATAGCGCAAAGATCGCACAGCATATCCAGTCTTCTAATTGGGTAAGTGGGCAGCGTGGCTGGGCGATAAATAAAGATGGCGGGGCACAATTCAATAACATTAGCGCCCGTGGAGCGATATATGCCGACACTGGTGAGTTTAAAAATGGCGTGATTGGCAATTGCCGGATCCTTGAGAATTGCTCCATTGAGGGAAAACTTTCCGCCGCGAATATCGAAGGCGCGATCATGGATGGCTCGATGTTAAGCTGGACGGGTTATCATACTAATGCGAGTCGGTTATTACGCTTTGGCGGTAATAATGTTATTCCCGTTCGTGTCTTTGGACAGATTCAAATTAAAAGAAGTGGACGAGGCTATCCTCACGGTTATGGCGGGGTTAGGCAAAACACAACCGGCGGAGGCTATATGCCAGAGGTTTCCGTTAGTTCCAGTTCTAGTAGCGGGCAACCTTCAGTATCCATCGTTTATATCGATACATTAATTGGAAAGTCTTCGACTGCCTTTTGGCAGCTTGCCGCAGGAGAGCTTGACCAAGGACAATCGCACTCAACGACTTTTATTGTGAACATCTTTGCCACTCCGCAATATACAGCCTTTGGGCTGGAGTAACCATCATCTCCGTAACGAGGTTTTTATCAGGCTAATTCAGGAGGATATTTATGCCAGCAGGCACTCTCACCCTAACAAATAATTCCACAATAGTAAAAGGTACCGGAACGGCCTTTAATACCGAGCTGAAAGACGGTGATTTCATCGTGAGCGTGGTCGGCGGCGTAACCTATACGCTGCCGGTTAAAACCGTTGATAATGCTACGCAGGCAACGCTGGTTAAAGCCTATGACGGCTCGACTCAGGTCGGTGTTGCCTGGAATGCTGTACCGCGCGATGCAATGAACGCCATCACTGCCCAGCTGGCTGCCGAGACGGCGAAAGCCCTGCGTGGGTTGAATTCCGATAAAGAGAATTGGCAGCAGGTCTTCAGCGGCAGCGGAAATATTACGGTAACGCTCCCTGATGGCAGCACCTATACCGGTCCAGCCTGGAATAATATTGCAGATTCACTCAATAATAAATTAGACAAGACGATTAGCGCTGCCCAGGAAATTAAAGGTTCACTGTCTTTACAGGGTTCTTTGGTGACAGGGCAAACGGCAAACCTTGACGTGGGGGGATATTCACGCTTCCGTAAGTCAACGACATTTGATGATACCATGATGGGGCGAAATGGGATTCATTTGAACTCTGGTGATACGGGGTCGTCTAATGTCCGTGCTGAAAAGACGTTTACTAGATCTACCGGAACTGTAGATGGCCCGACATTACTATCGGTTATGACAACTGCAGGTGGTGTTGTCACAGCTATGCAAATGTTTTGTCGCCGTGAAATTGGTGTAACTGATTATGGTGCGATTTCATTTAAGGATTATGCCAATGTTTGGCATGAGGTTCGTCTACAGAATAACGGAGACTTTAATAACTTAACTGGAAATTGGGTGACCGGCTCAGATCTTAGAATTAAAACTGAAGTAAAAGAAATTGAAGATCCCATAACACTCATTCGTGGTCTAAAACTCTATACCGGCAAGCGCGATGGCAAGCCCTTTATCGGTGGTATCGCACAAGAAATTGAAAAGAAGCTTCCTCAGGTTGTTGCTGAAGGTGGTTCTTTAGAGTTGCAAAATGGCGAAACCGTTACTCGAGTAAAATCCGTCGATTATTCAACGTTGGGATATGTGGCCTTGGCTGCCTTGAATCAGGCTCTGGATAGAATCGATCGCCAGGATGAATTAATCAAAGAACTCATGGAGAAAGTGCAATGACTTTAATCAGCGGCGTATTAAAAGGGCCTTATGGCGATCCTCGTTCCGGCGTAACCATTACCATGCGCGCAGTCAGAACCTCGTCAACGGTATTGAGCCTGGCTAAATCACAATCGGTGACGGATGACAGCGGTAAATACGCTCTATCCGTGGAGCCGGGCGCTTACGAGGTTATCATCTCTGTCTATGGCGCACAGCCGGAACGGGTGGGGGCTATCGAGGTGTATAGCGATTCCTTGCCCGGCACGCTCAATGATTTCCTGAGCCGGCCAGGGGAAAGCGATATCACGCCGGAGATTGTGCAAACCGTCGATCGTTTGCGTGCAGAGGCGGCCGCCTCCGCAGGCAAGGCTTCTTCCTCCGCTGCGGCGGCGAAAACCAGCGAGCAAAATGCGGCGAAGAGCGCCGCACAGGTGGTGACCGCCTTTGATAATGTGCGGTTCAAGTTCCCGGAAAACAACACCAATATCGCCACTTGGTTCCTGTTGGGGCAGTTTAAAAATGTGGGGCAAAATGGTGTCGGGATCGCGCTCAATTTCTACGGTTCGAACGGCTATAACGGATTTGTTTATAACGCTGGCCTGTCACGCCTGATGCTGAGGACGGGTAATCTTGGCGCCAGCGATACGACCAATAAGGCCAATCGTATCGGCGGCACCTTTCTTAACGATACCGGAACGGCGATCTTGGATATTCAGGTTATTGAATCCAGTCGCGATAATTATGATATCTATGTGAAAGTGAATACTTTCACCATCAACTGCTGGTATACGGTTGAGCAAATCACCTACGCGAACGCGGCCGGCTTGCGCTGGGAGCATAAGGCGGTAAAGCAATCGGTGGAACCGAGCGGGGTGATGAAAATTGATATGCGCACGGGCGTTTCGTTTTCGCAATCCCAGGCGTTACCTGATTATGCTACTGTCGCCCAATCTGCTATCGGTGGTTTTGGTACCGGACCAATTCATACCGAGGATGCATTTGCGAAGGATAATAAATCCTCCATTCAGCGCTACACGGTAGCGACGGCCAATCGGCCGGGCAACGTGTCCGGGGGCATATTAACGCTGCCGGTGGATGGCGGGCCATCTTGCGCGTATTTTGCCACATCGGTTTCGCGGCAGGCTTGGGTGGGGAGTTCATCTACCGCATTGCCTTCGACTATCACCTGGTCGCGATTATTTAGCTCGTCCGATCAACCCACCGTCGCGGATATTGCAAACCTGAAAGATTGGGGCTTGAGTAAAGGTGCTACCGCCGCAAATAAAGGCAACTTCAATGCGCAAATGCAGAGCCGACGGGGTTATGTGAGCACAGATCCCATTGGCAATCCCTTCAAAGATGTCGGCACTCACTTTCTCGATACGCGATCGTGGGCGGTGACGCAGGCGGGAACCGACGACAGTTACCGGACGGTGCAAACCTGTTACGGCTATGGTGTAAGTGCGGCGCAATCGGGGAAAATTGCCGTGCGCAGCTGGAATGGCGCTACGTTTACCCCCTGGGTTTGGATGTGGTCGGAAGCCAACACCACCGTTGACGCCAACGGCTTTATCAAGAAAGCCTCGCCGATCGCCAGATTGTCCGCGGCGCCGCAGCATATGCAAGCGGACTATCTGGACGGCGGCTTTGATTTGGCCGGCTATGTCGCCGTTAATGGCGAAGCGGCCGGGGTGAGCGCGGAACGAATCGCTACCGGACTTTATCAGCTGAATGGATCGCTGGGGTTGGCAAAGGAGGGCTGGACTATCGAAGTGCCGCAGGACGTGAACGGCAACCGCCTGTGCTTTGTGGAAACCGCCACCGATAACGACGGCGTCATTACGGTGAAAATCAGCAAACGTCGTTTTGACATCGATACCGCGACGGTCGTGGCCGGCGAAGCGATGGATATCCCTGAGGGACGCTGGATCGATCTGCGCCTCGCCATGCCGGTGCGTGAAGAGGTGGAAGTGTTGCCGCCGGAGGCGCTGGTGTTAAACGATGACACGCCATCGGAAACCAACGCGGTTTCATAAACTCGAATGGATGCCAGGTAAATAATGCCGGTGCAGTCGGTTTCAGGTATCTGCGCCGGCATCATCGACGCCAGGCTCGGGCAGAGTCACTGCCCGTTCCGCTATGCAGGGTTCCCGCTGAGTGGGAGTTCGCCCCTGCGAATAACGTTCTTTCCCGTCAAATATCAGTGACCAGCCACTGATCCGCTTCTTCGAACATCTCTTCCAACATCCGGTTCAGCTTTTCGCGATCGCTTTTGCTGGCGTCGGAGTTCAGGCCGTTGGCCTGCATCGGTTTCACGCGCACTTCCGCCTCCGGGAACAGCACATGCACGCGTTTTTCCAGCTCGCTGCGAATAATCTCGGCGGCGTTGGGCAGCCCAGCGACGTTGCGTTTGTCGTATACCAATTCTACAAACATGACTCACCTGTAAACACTGATTTAATGTACAGTATTCTGGCCTGAGCCGCTCGGGTTGGCAAGAGGGGGGACGGAATTTTGCATGATGCGATCATTCTTGCTTGCGCGGCGTGCGGTAAAGCCCGCCGCTGAATCCCCGTTCTGCGAGAAAAGGGAGCCGTCGCGTTAAGGCGATTTTTATCTGGCCTGCGTCAGCAGCTGCAAAAAGCGGCTCAGCGCGGCAAAAGGCGGCTCGCTGTTGCGCCAGAAAACACCCACGCTGCCTTTCTGCTCAATCTTCGGCAGGTTCAGGATCGCCAGTTGCCCCTGGCTGGCATAACGCTGCGCCAGCCGTAGTGAAAGAATGGAGATCATGTCGCTGCTTTGCAGCAGGTTGGTGCTGACGTTCATCGATGCCGATTCAACCGTGTTTTCAGGCAGCATCACGCCGTTATCTGCCAACGCATTATCGATGCTGAGGCGGATTGGCGTGCCGGTCGGCCAGACTATCCAGCGCCAGTGGGTGAGATCGTGCCAGGTGAGGGAGGCGGATTTTGCCAGCGGATGGTGAGGGCGGGCAACGAAGCATACCGGTTCGGTGTAGAGCACTTGATAGTTGAGCGGCAGCTGCAGCGCCCGCCCCCCGACGCGGCCCACGACGACATCCACCGCGCCCGCGAGCAGATCGTGCAGCAGTGGGGTCATCACCTTTTCCTCAATATTGAGATGCAGCGTCGGCATTTCCTGCAGCAGGCTCAATATGGCCTGTGAAACGCAGTCGGTCGCCACCGGCGAGCAGCCGATTTTCAGGCTTCCCACCAGCCCGCCTTGCTTAAAGCGGGCGATTTCAGACTGCGAACGCTCCAGATCATTGATCAAACGCTGCGCATGCTGAAGCAGCAATTTCCCCCCTCGGAGGGGCGTAGCCCTTTGCTATGCCGCTCAAAGAGCGTGAGCCCAATCTCATCTTCGAGCTGCGACAACCATTTTGACAGAGCGGGTTGGGAGATGTTCATCATCCGCGCAACGTGGGTCAGATTTCCCTGTTCACCCAATGCCACCAACATTTGCAGATGGTGCAGCTTCAATTTCTGCGCCCAGTTCGCCATTTGTTATAACCCTCCGGTTATGTCTCCGCCCGAAAAGCCATTGTACATTTTATCGCTAAAGATACAAATTCGTAACATACCTAAAACAACACAGACATCTCCCTACCTGCTGCGAGGCGCTCACTATGACTCAACGGCGTGATTTACAAGCACTGATCGACGCAGCCCCTATCGGCAAGACGCAGTGGCGCGTCATTCTCTGCTGCTTTTTGGTGGTGATGCTCGATGGTTTTGACACCGCGGCCATTGGTTTCATCGCGCCCGACATCCGTGCCCAGTGGCAGCTGTCCGCCGGTGAGCTGGCGCCGCTGTTTGGCGCGGGGCTGCTGGGGTTGACGGCGGGCGCGCTGCTTTGCGGTCCGCTCTCTGACCGCTTTGGCCGCAAGCGCGTTATCGAACTCTGCGTGGCGCTGTTTGGCGCGCTGAGCCTGATTTCGGCCTTCTCCCCCGATCTGCAAACGCTGGTCGTTTTGCGTTTTCTCACCGGCCTGGGCCTGGGGGGCGCGATGCCGAACACCATCACGATGACCTCTGAATATCTGCCCGCTCGCCGCCGTGGCGCGCTGGTCACGCTGATGTTCTGCGGTTTCACGCTCGGTTCGGCCCTGGGCGGGATCGTCAGCGCCCAACTGGTGCCGAGGGTGGGGTGGTCCGGCATTTTGGTGCTCGGCGGCGTCTTGCCGTTGATGCTCTTTGCGGCGCTGCTGTTTGCCCTGCCGGAATCCCCGCGCTGGCAGGTTCGCCGCCAACTGCCGCAAAAGGTGATTGCCAAAACGGTCAGCGCCATGACTGGCGAGTGCGATGAAGAAACCCATTTTTATCTGAACGAAGCCGCCACGGCGGCCAAAGGCAGCATCAGCCCGCTGTTCGCCGGCCGCCAGTTGCGCATCACCCTCATGCTCTGGGCGGTTTTTTTCATGAGCATGCTGATCATCTACCTGCTCTCCAGCTGGATGCCGACGCTGCTTAACCACCGCGGTATTGATCTGCGGCATGCCTCCTGGGTAACCGCCGCTTTCCAGATAGGCGGCACGGTGGGCGCGCTGGGGCTGGGCGTGTTGATGGACAAATGCAATCCCTTCCGGGTGTTGGCGGTGAGCTACGCCTTGGGCGCCGTGTGTATCGTCATGATTGGCCTGAGCGAGAACGGCCTGTGGCAAATGGCGCTGGCCATCTTCGGCACCGGCATCGGCATCAGCGGGTCGCAGGTCGGGCTGAATGCTTTGACCGCCACGCTCTATCCGACGCAAAGCCGGGCGACGGGCGTCAGCTGGTCCAATGCCATTGGCCGCTGCGGCGCGATTGTCGGCTCGCTTTCCGGCGGCGTGATGATGGCGATGAATTTCTCATTCGATACGCTATTTTTCATTATTGCCCTTCCGGCGGCGCTCAGTACGGTGATGTTAATGCTGTTGACGGCTGTCGTTCGTCTGTCTGCCCCAGCCCCTGACACGTTGCCTCGCGCAGCGTCGTGAATGAAAAAGGAGAATCCCTATGCCTGAACGCCATCAGGATGTTAACCCCAGCCGCCAGCAGTTTTACCGGCAGATTTCCGGGCAGAACCTGACCCCGTTGTGGGAGTCGCTGCACCATCTGGTACCGTCAACGCCGAATGCAAACTGCGCCCCGGCTTACTGGAACTATCAGGAGATTCGCCCGCACCTGCTGGCCAGCGGCGAGTTGATTGGCACCAAAGAAGCAGTGCGCCGCGTGCTGGTGCTGGAAAACCCGATGTTGCGCGGACAAGCCGCCATCACCCCGACGCTGTACGCCGGATTGCAGTTGATCATGCCGGGCGAAATTGCGCCGAGCCATCGCCATAATCAGTCCGCGTTGCGTTTTATCGTCGAAGGGAAAGGGGCGTTTACCGCCGTTGACGGCGAACGAACGCAAATGCATGAAGGCGACTTCATTTTGACGCCGCAGTGGCGCTGGCACGATCACGGCAATCCCGGCGCTGAGCCGGTGGTATGGCTGGACGGGCTGGATTTGCCGCTGGTGAATCTGCTGGGCTGCGGTTTCGCGGAAGACTATCCGCAAGAACAGCAGCCCGTGACGCGCCGGGAGGGGGACTATTTACCGCGTTATGCGGCCAATATGCTGCCGCTGCGCCATCAGAAAGGCAACTCATCGCCCATTTTCAACTACCGCTACGATCGCAGCCGCGAAACGCTGTACGACCTCACCCGCATGGGGGACGCCGACGAGTGGGACGGCTACAAGATGCGCTACGTCAATCCGGTGACCGGCGGCTATCCCATGCCCTCGATGGGCGCCTTCCTGCAACTGTTGCCGAAAGGCTTTTCCTCACGAAAAGCGCGCACCACGGACAGCACCCTCTACCACGTGGTGGAAGGGCGCGGCCAGGTCAGCATCGGCAACGAAACCCTTCACTTTTCGGCAAAAGATATCTTTGTGGCGCCGACCTGGTTCGACGTGTCGTTTCAGGCGCATGAAGACACCGTGTTATTCAGTTTTTCGGACCGGCCGGTTCAGGAAGCCCTGGGGCTGTTCCGTGAAGCACGTTATTAATTTGGGAGAGACAAAATGACGCAATACGTATTTGCACCGCCAGCCCCCGTGACTGTTCCTGTCGTGGGGAGTGATAAACAGTTCCCCGTGCACCGTGTCTACTGCGTCGGGCGCAACTATGCCGCCCATGCTCGCGAAATGGGCTTTGATCCGGATCGTGAGCCGCCGTTCTTCTTCTGCAAGCCTGCCGATGCGGTGGTGCCGGTGGCGGCCGGCGAAACGCTGGCGCTGCCGTATCCGGCGCAAACGGACAACTATCACTACGAAATCGAACTGGTGGTGGCGATTGGTAAACGGGGGAGCGATATTCCGTTGGAAAACACGCATGAATATATCTGGGGATATGCCACGGGCCTGGATATGACCCGCCGCGATCGGCAGATGGACATGCGTCAAATGGGGCGCCCATGGGAAATCGGTAAGTCGTTCGATCTCTCTGCGCCCATCGCGCCACTGCATAAAGCCGGCGACAGCGCAGACGTCAACCATGCGCCTATCTGGCTGCAGGTCAATGGCAGCGATCGTCAGCGCAGCGACATCCGTCATCTGATCTGGTCGGTGAATGAAACCATCAGCTATCTGTCCGGCTTTTTTGAGCTGCAGCCCGGCGATCTGATTTTTACCGGCACGCCGGAAGGGGTGGGGGCGGTGGTGAAAGGCGATGTGATTACCGGGAATGTAGAGGGGCTTACCCCTATCGCCGTGAAGATTGTCTGAGGCTGATTCTGAGGTGAATGATGAAGCTGTACAGTTTTTTTAATAGCTCTGCGTCCTACCGCGTGCGCATTGCGCTGGCGCTGAAAGGTATCCATTACCAGACGGTGGGCGTCAATATTCGCATCGGGCAGCAGAATGAGCTGGCTTATCGGCGTATGAACCCGGTCGGGCTGGTGCCGACGCTGCTCACGGACGACGGCGAGTCTCTCAGCCAGTCGCTGGCGATTACCGACTGGCTGGATCGCCATTTCCCCCAGTCGCCGCTGTTGCCGACGGCCGATCCGGCGCGCAGCCGGGTACTGGAAATCGTTTATGTCATCGCTTGCGATATTCACCCGGTCAATAACCTACGGGTGTTACGCTACCTGAGTGAAGAGCTGAAGGTGAGTGAGGAAGAGAAAAAACGCTGGTATGCGCACTGGATCCGGCAAGGGCTGAGCGCCGTGGAACAGCTGTTGCTCCAGAGGCCGCCAGGGCCCTTCTGCGTTGGCGACAGCCCGACGTTGGCAGATTGCTGTCTGATCCCTCAGTGGGCGAATGCCCTGCGGATGGGGTGCGATCTGAGCGGGTACCCGCGCTGTAAAGCGATTTACGACGCCTGTACTCAGCTACCGGCGTTCATCGCCGCAGCGCCCGAAAACCAACAAGACAAAATCTCAGCCTGAGCCTGGTAAAGAGAAAGGCCGTCGCGAAAGCGAGGCGCGCAATGATCGTTGGGGGAGGCAGGGGGGCAGCGTCTGCGCTCTCATCCTCTCACGTACAGACGAAAAAAAACCTGCTGTTACAGCAGGTTTTCTTGAATTTGGTCGGCATGAGAGGATTCGAACCTCCGACCCCCGACACCCCATGACGGTGCGCTACCAGGCTGCGCTACATGCCGACGCTATGAAAAATCATACTACCGATTCTCGATGTTTATGCAAGCGCCTTACCACTTGATTGCTTTAGTTTTAAGCAGTTAGTTGGCGATAAAGCGTTTTACATCGGTCAGCACCTGCAACAGCAGAGCAAGCTGCGGTTTCTCGTCTTTTATTTCATCGCCGTTCTGATCGTAGACGCGATAGTTGCCGCTGTTGTCCAGCATCAGCGTCTGCGTCGGCGTGGTGATCACCAGCTGATTGCCATCGCCGGTGGCGATCCAGTTGTTGCGGCGCTGGGCGGTAAACAGATCTTCGCCTTGCGAATAGTCTTTCGGCGCGGTTTTCACGTGCAGCAGCCGTTGCATCAAGGTACGCATCACGTCGTTATGGCCGGTCAGCTTGTTGATGGTCTGCGCCGGCGTGCCCGGCCAGTGGATCACCAGCGGCACCTGCAGCTGCGCCTGGTTGAAGGCGGTGCCGGCGCCCCATTGGCCTTTGCCGCTGTCGTTGAACTCGACGCCGTGCTCGGCGGTGATCACCACCACGGTTTTATCCAGCAGGCCGCGCTGTTTCAGGGTATCCAGCACCTGGGCTATCTGGGCGTCCACGTCCTGAGCGCCGGTGCGATAGCGTTGGATAAAATCGGCCGGCGCCGGAGTTTTAGCGCCTTCGGCCGGCTCGGCGCCGCTGAAGTTGATATAGGAGAACCACGGCTCTTTGTCGCCCTGATCCGTCAGCCAACGTTGCCATTGCTGCGTGGTTTGCGCGTCGCTTTGCGGCGCCGGCGTCGGCAGCGAGAAGTCGGTCAACAGGGCCTGACGGTACAGGCTGGCGTTGAAGCCGTCGGACGAGAACAGCCCCAGTTGGTAACCCTGCTCGCCGAGCGCGTTGATCAGCGCCGACGGCTTGCGGCCGGCGAGCACGCTGTCCAGATAGGTCGGGGAAATGCCGTAGAACAGGCCGAACAGCCCGGTGTCGGCGTGGTTGCCCGAGCTGTAGTGATCGCTGAAGCGCACGTTTTCCTGGGCGAAACGCGTCAGCGTCGGCATGTCCTGCGCCACGTCTTTGGCGCGAATGCCGTCCACCACGATCATCAGCAGGTTATAGCCGCTGCCTTTATCGCCGTAGCTGAGATCGCTGAGCGGGTACTCCACCGCCACCGCTTCCGGATTGCCCTGTTGCACCAGGCGGCGTTCATATTCCTGCTGATCGAGCAGGCCGTGTTTTTCGAGGAACTTGCGCGCGGTCATCGGGTACGAGAGCGGCAGGTTGGCCCGCTGCATGGTGATCGGGCGATAGAAGTTGGCGTCGGCCCAGATGTAAATCAGGTGCGAGGCGAAAAAGGCGCTGATGAACAGCGCCGCCAGCGGCTTGCCGAAACGGCGGCGGTTCAGGCTGCGCAGCTTCTGCCAGCTCCAGGTGCCGAACAGCATCTCCACCAGGAAGATCACCGGCACGCAGATAAACATCAGCTGCCAGTCGCGCGACAGCTCGCTTTGATCCGGGTTGACCACCAGATCCCACACCACCGGATTGAGGTGCAGGTGGAAATGGGAGAACACCTCGCTGTCGACCAGCAACAGCGTGAGCCCGGCGGTGGCCAGCGCGGCGGAAATAAATCGCAGCAGCCGCTGCGACATCACCACGAAGGTGAGCGGGAAGATCACCAGCAAATAGCCGGCGAATACGATAAAGCTGAAATGCCCCAGCAGGCTGACCAAGGCATAGACCCGGCCCAGCAGGGAAGCGGGCCAGTCGGTGACAAACAGGTAGCGGCTGCCCAGCCCAAGGGCGAGCAGGATGTTGAATAAGGCGAACCAGTGCCCCCAGCTGATCATCTGGGAGACTTTTTCACGATAACGCTGACGGTTTGTCACCATAAATAAATATTAATGCGCTTTATCTTCACGGACAGAAGCCTGCAGGGCTTCCGCGAACGATCTCGCCAGGGTTTTCCGCTGCGCGGGGGCAACGCTGGTGTTGATCAAATTAGTGACCATATTGCCCAGCACCATCAGGGAAAGATCGGTGGGGGTATGGTGTTTTTCCAGAACATTGACCAGCTCTGAGAGCAGTTGTTCAACGTGTTCGTCACTGTAACGGGATGATTGTGGCATAAAATTGCGCTTAGTAATCTGCAAAGTGCCCTATCTTACCGTATAGGACAGTGATTTTCCGCTCTTTTATCACTTCCTGTCATTCGGGAAAGGGTTCGCCCGCGGCGGGGCGGCTCACCGCTGCGCCTTTCCGGTTTGCCGCGGTTTTTTAGTATTGCAGGGCGGGGCCTTCAGTGTTTGAATACGCGCCTAAAGAACAGGAGGATTTACCATGAGTCTGGATATCGACCAGATCGCTCTGCACCAGTTGGTGAAACGCGACGAGCAAACGCTGGACGTGGTGCTGCGCGATTCCTTGCTTCCCACCAACGCGGCGGTGGAAGAAATGATGGCGGAACTGCATCGCGTCTACAGCGCCAAGAGCAAGGCCCTGGGCTTGTTCAACGAGGGCAGCGAGCTGGCGGAAGCGTTGCGCACCTGCCGCAAGGACGATAAGGACTTTCTGGCCTTCAGCCGCGCGGCGACCGGCCGTCTGCGCGACGAACTGGCGAAGTATCCATTCGCCGAAGGCGGCGTGGTGCTGTTCGGTCAATACCGTTATCTGGCGGTCGAGTACCTGCTGATCGCGGTGCTGAACAGCCGTAACAGCATGCGCGTCAACGAAGAGCTGGATATCAACACTACGCACTATCTGGACATCAACAACGCCGATATCGTTGCGCGCATCGATCTGACCGAGTGGGAAACCAACCCGGAATCGACCCGCTATCTGACCTTCCTGCGCGGGCGCGTGGGCCGTAAGGTCGCCGACTTCTTCATGGATTTCCTGGCGGCGTCCGAAGGGTTGGACACCAAGGCGCAAAACCGCGGGCTGCTGCAGGCGGTGGATGACTACTGCGCCGACGCGCAGCTGGACAAGAATGAGCGCCAGTCGGTGCGCCAGCAGGTGTACAGCTACTGCAACGAACAGCTGCAGGCGGGCGAAGAGATCGAACTGCAGGCGCTGTCGCAGGAACTGTCGCCGGTCGGTGAGAAAGACTTCATGCAGTTCTCCAGCGAGCAAGGCTATCAGCTGGAAGACAGCTTCCCGGCGGATCGCGGCACGCTGCGCCAGCTGACCAAATTCGCCGGCAGCGGCGGCGGTATCAGTCTGAACTTCGACGCCATGCTGCTGGGCGAGCGCATTTTCTGGGATGCGGCCACCGACACGCTGACCATCAGAGGCACGCCGCCGAACCTGCGCGATCAGCTGCAGCGCCGGACCGGCAGCGGCAAGTAAGCTTGCCGAATCGCAGACAATAAAAAACGCCGCAATTGCGGCGTTCTTTATTTCGGCGTCCCGAAAGGTTCGAAAACGTAGCGATTAAACGCGAACGAAGTCGATGTGAGCCAGTTTTGGCTTGAACGGGTGACGCTGTACAGCCTGAACCTTAACTTTGGTTTCTTTACCGTCGATAACCAGAGTTACTGCTTCGCTGTAGAATTCTGGTTTAGCTTCCATGTTCTTGACAGAATCATGATCCAATTCGATGGAAACTGCAGCTTCTTTGCCACCGTAAACGATAGCTGGGAATTTGTTTGCTGCACGCAGGCGGCGGCTCGCACCTTTACCCTGGTCTTTACGTACTTCTGCATTGATAGTGAACATTGTTTTTTCTCTTAAAAGAAAATTTACCCTGCTACAGGCGACCCAAGTAGCAAGTTCGGAATTCCGCTTTAACGCTGGGCAGGCCCAGGTAAAGCGCGCGGCATTTTAACGGAAAGCCGCCCACAGGGCAACGAAAACCTGCCCAGATTGAGGGCCGTTCGCTCAGGCCAACTGATTGGCACGGCGGAAACGGCCTTGATAATCGAACACTTTCTCACGCACCTGCCAAAACTGCCCGCGCTTGCGTGCCACCACGAAATCCGGATGGCGCAGCGCTTGCTGTTGCGCCAGCACGTCGGCGGCGGTGTGCCAAGCGAACGGCACGCCCGGCGCGCGCTGGTGCGGGCGCAGGAACAGCATCTCGAACGCTTTGCGCTGCGCCGGCGTCTGCAGGCGGAAGCGCTCGCTGGTGCTGGTGCCGTCCTCGTCGTAATAGGTGGCCTTCAGCCATTCGCCCTTTTCGTCGCGGCCGCTTTGCAACTCCATGCCGCCGCAACGCAGCACCAGCGCGTCTTTCAGCTTCAGCGCCGCCTTCAGCATGTCGTCGGGATCGACCAACACCTCCTGACACTGATGGCAACGGCGCGCGGCGATATCGTTCTCCGCGCCGCAGTGCGGGCAGCTCTTGAACCGGAAGCGGTAATCGCACTGTTCGCGGTGGCCGTCGTCGTCCTCCAGCCAGCCCTGGCAGCGGCGGCCGTAGTGTTCGATGATGTCGCCGTTTTCGGTGCACTTGCCCCAAAACAGGTTGGCGAAACCGCAGGCCGGGCAGAACACCTGCACCGGCTGGCTGTCGCCGTGCGGTTTGCTGACGCCGACCTCCGGCGTAAACAGATCGTGCGGGTTGCCGGCGTAGTCGAGGATCAGGCAATCCTTTTTGTCGGGCGCCAAACGCAGCCCGCGCCCGACGATCTGCTGATACAGGCTGACGGACTCAGTGGGGCGCAGGATAGCGATCAGATCGACGTGCGGCGCGTCGAAGCCGGTGGTTAACACCGCCACGTTGACCAGATAGCGCAGCCGCTGCTGCTTGAACGCCTCAATGAGCGCATCGCGCTCGGCGGGCGGCGTTTCGGCGCTGACCAGCGCGGCTTCGCCGTTCGGCAGCAGGCCGTGGATCTCGCGGGCGTGCTCGACGGTGGCGGCGAAGATCATCACCCCTTTGCGATCGTCGGCATACTCCACAATCTGGCTGATGATGTGCGGCGTGACGCGGTTTTGCCGTTTCAGCTCACGGTTCAGGTCCGCTTCGCTGAACAGGCCGTTGCTCCTGGCCTCCAGACGGCTAAAGTCGTATTGCACGATCGGCATATCCAGCCGCTCCGGCGGCACCAGAAAACCGTGTTTAATCATGTAGCGCAGCGGCAGCTCATAGATGCAGTCGCGAAACAGACTGGCGCTGTCGCCGCGGGTGAAACCGTGGTAGTGGTACTGATAAATCCAGCCTGTGCCCAGCCGGTACGGCGTGGCGGTCAGCCCCAGCAGCCGCAATTGCGGGTTGGTTTTCTGCAGGTGCTGGATGATTTGCTGGTACTGGCTGTCGTCGTCGTCGCTGATGCGATGGCATTCATCGACGATCAGCAGCGAGAAGGCGCCGTCGAACAGCGGCAGGTTGCGCGCCACCGACTGCACGCTGCCGAACACCACCTTGCCTGCGCTCTCTTTTTGTTGCAACCCGGCGGCGAAGATGTCCGCCTCCAGGCCGTAGGCGCAGTATTTGGCGTGGTTTTGCGCCACCAGTTCCTTGACGTGCGCCAACACCAGCACTCGCCCACGGGCGCGCTTCGCCAGCTCGGCGATCACCAGGCTTTTGCCGGCGCCGGTCGGCAGCACGATCAGCGCAGGCTCGGGATGCCGCCGGAAATGGTTGATGGTGGCTTCGACCGCTTCCAGTTGGTAGGGGCGTAGGGTAAAGGCCATAAATGAACGCCGTAGGTTGGAATGGGCCGCGGGGGTTAGGTTTGTCAGCGCTGTTGCCACAGAAACGCTGACATTTTACGCCCCGGGCGACCGAGAAATGTCTATATTATGCCTTCTGAGCGCGCGCGGTGCGAGAAGCGTGAAAATTACCCCTGTCGGGCAGCGCGTTGTGCCGCTATACTCGTGTGACAGCAATCGCTGTGCCCCCACGCGATTTCCCCCCTGAGCCTGCCATTTGCACCCGGTGCAACGGCGGGCGTCATATTTTGGCAATACGATCAATGCGATCATAACAACGACAGGCAAAGCAGATCCCATGCGATTGGACAAGTTTTTATCTCAGCAGTTAGGCATCAGCCGTGCGCTGGTCGCGCGCGAACTTCGGGCTAAACGCGTCACCGTAGACGGTGAGGTGGTGAAGAGCGGGGCTGTCAAACTGACCCCGGAACAAGAGGTGGCGTTCGACGGCAATCCGCTGCAGCAGCAGAACGGCCCGCGCTATTTCATGCTCAACAAACCGCAGGGTTACGTCTGCTCCACCGACGATCCCGATCATCCGACGGTGCTGTACTTCCTCGATGAGCCGGTCGCGTACAAACTGCACGCCGCCGGGCGGCTGGATATCGACACCACCGGGCTGGTGCTGATGACCGATGACGGCCAGTGGTCGCACCGCGTCACCTCGCCGCGCCACCACTGCGAGAAAACCTATCTGGTGACGCTGGAGCACCCGCTGGCGGAAGACACCGCGCAGCGTTTCGCCGCAGGGGTGCAACTGCACAACGAGAAAGATCTGACGCGGCCGGCGACGCTGGAGCAGGTTGACGAGCATGTGGTGCGCCTGACCATCAGCGAAGGGCGCTACCACCAGGTGAAGCGGATGTTCGCTGCGGTCGGCAACCGGGTGATCGAGTTGCACCGTGAGCGCATCGGCGCCATCGTGCTGGATGACGATCTTGCGCCGGGCGAATACCGCCCACTGACCGAAGAAGAGATCGCCAGCGTGGGCGCGCCGCACCTGCAGGACTGATAACCGATCATTGATTGCGGCCGATTAAGGAGTCGTGGAACGTGCAACAGAACCGAACCTCTCATCTCGGTTTGATTTTCATTCTGGGCCTGCTGTCCATGCTGATGCCGCTGGCCATCGACATGTACCTGCCCAGCATGCCGGTGATCGCCGCCCAGTTTGGCGTCGAGTCCGGCAGCGTGCAGATGACGCTCAGCGCCTATATGCTCGGCTTCGCCTTCGGGCAGCTGTTCTATGGGCCGATGTCGGACAGCATCGGCCGCAAACCGGTGATCCTGTGGGGAACGCTGATCTTCGCCATCGCCGGTTGCGCCTGCGCCATGGCGCAGTCGATCGATCAGCTGATCGGACTGCGTTTCTTGCACGGCCTGGCCGCCGCCGCCGCCAGCGTGGTGATCAACGCCTTGATGCGCGACATGTTCACCAAGGACGAGTTCTCGCGCATGATGTCGTTCGTCATTCTGGTGATGACCATCGCGCCGCTGCTGGCGCCGATGATCGGCGGGGCGCTGCTGCTGTGGTTCAACTGGCATGCCATCTTCTGGACCATGGGCGCCGCGGCGCTGATCGGTTCACTGCTGGTGGCCTTGTTCATCAAGGAGACGTTGCCGAAAGAGCGGCGACAGCGGTTCCACCTGCGCACTACGCTGGGCAACTTCGGTTCGCTGTTCCGCCACAAGCGGGTGCTGAGCTACATGCTGGCCAGCGCCTTCTCGTTCGCCGGCATGTTCTCGTTCCTCAGCGCCGGGCCGTTCGTCTACATCGAACTGAACCAGGTTTCGCCGCAGCACTTCGGTTACTACTTTGCGCTGAATATCGTCTTCCTGTTCCTGACGACGCTGATCAACAGCCGCAACGTGCGGCGATTCGGCGCGGTCAAGATGTTCAAACTGGGGCTGCTGGTGCAGCTGGCGATGGGGCTGTGGCTGCTGGCGGTGAGCGCCGTCGGGCTGGGCTTCTGGGCGCTGGTGATCGGCGTAGCGGTCTATCTGGGGTGCATCGCGATGATCTCCTCCAACGCCATGGCGGTGATCCTGGATGATTTTCCGCATATGGCGGGCACCGCGTCTTCCCTGGCCGGTACGTTGCGGTTCAGCATCGGCGCGCTGGTGGGCGCGATTCTGTCGATGGCGCCGGGCAAGAGTGCCTGGCCGATGGTCACCTCGATGGCGCTGTGCAGCATTGTGGCGGTGTTGTTCTATCTGTACGCCAGCCGGCCGCGCGATCGCGCAGCCTGACGTTCTCCAGGTTCGGGGCGAGGTTGTCCCGAGCCGTCACGGGGTTGCGCCTTGCCAGTTTGTGGTGCAACCGGCAATGAAAATTTTGTTGCTAAACATATGCCTGCTAATCAATGAGTCATTTACCCTTCTGTGTGCTTTTTGTTAAAAAATATCGTCGCTGAGCTGCCCGATATCCTCCGGTATGCGCGGCGTTTTGCCGGCGGGTCGGTGCGGGCGGTTTGCAATAGGGGTGATGTAAATCAAGGCATTAGCGGACGACGGTGCGCTAACGCGACGGGTGAAATGTTTCTTCAATGTAAAAATATGGCGACGAAAAAGTAGTCGCATTGCAAGAAAAAAGAGTTGAGATCGCTGCGGGAAAGGGTTACATATAACGCAAAAATGCGAGCTGAGTCGCAAAATGCCGTGAAATAACACCGCACGGCGCGCCAAAAAATGGCACGGCATCGGCAAGCACGGGGTCAGGTTAATGGCTTGCGGCAAAATTTACATTTAAATAACATTTGTGCGCGGCAGAGTCGGGAGTCAACGGCTATAACTTAGTAACCCTGTCAGGTAAAAGTGTTTCACCTTTTCAAACTAGGGATTTCATGTGGAGAGTATCCAACTTTCGGTAGTGCATCGCTTGCCGCAAAGTTATCGTTGGCTATCCGGTTTCACCGGCGTAAAGGTCGAACCGATTCCGTTTAACGGAATAGACGAGGATAACAACCTGATTGGGCTGAAGCTGCTCAGCCATGAAGGGGCCGAGGCCTGGCAGGTGATGCAACAGCTTAATCTGTCGTTGCAGGAGATTCAGGTCGACTGCGCGATCGTCGAATGGGAAGGGGAACCTTGCCTGTTTGTGCAGCGCAGCGATGAGAGCGCGACGATGTGCCGCCTGAAAAACGTCGGCGCCGCGATCGCCGAACCGCTCAGCGCGCAATACCCCTTCTGAATTCGCCGCTAATCCGCCAACTGCAACAGTTGTCGGGTATAGTCGGCTGCGGGTGCCGCGAAAATCGCCCGGCAGTCTCCCTGCTCAACCACTTCTCCCTGTCGCAGCACAATCACCTGGTGGCACAGCGAACGCACCACCTGCAGGTCATGGCTGATGAACAGATAAGCCAGCCGGTGGCGTTGCTGCAGCGATTTCAGCAGCGTCAGGATCTGCGCCTGCACCGATTTATCCAGTGAAGAGGTCGGCTCGTCGAGGATCAGCAGCTGCGGCTGCAGGATCAGCGCGCGCGCGATGGCGATGCGCTGGCGCTGGCCGCCGGAAAACTCGGTGGGGTAGCGGTGGCGCAGCTGCGGATCCAGGCCGACCTCCTGCAACACCTCGATCACGCGCTGTTCCCGCTGCTCGGCGTTCAGCCGCTGGTGCACTTCCAGCCCTTCGGCGATGATCTGCTGTACGTTCAGGCGCGGGTTGAGGGCGGAATACGGATCCTGGAAGACGATTTGCATCCGGCTGCGGTAGGGCAGCATTTGTTTCATCGTCAGCGGGTGCAGCGGTTCGCCGTCGAACCAGATGGCCCCCTGCGAGGCCAGCAGACGCAATAGCGCCAGCCCGGTGGTGCTTTTACCCGATCCGGATTCCCCCACCAGCCCCACGCTCTCTCCGGCGCGCAGTTCGAAACTCAATGACTTCAACGCATAGTGATAGTCCACCGTGCGGCGCAGCAGGCCGCGCCGAATGGGGAATCGCACCTGCAGATCTTCCACCTTGAGCAGCGGCCGCTCATCGCCGGGGCGCGCGCTGGCTGCGGCCGGCAGCGGCAGCGGTTCGCCGACCTCCTCGGCGGCCAGCAGTTGCCGTGTGTAGGGATGCTGCGGCCGGCTGAACAGCTGTGCGCGGCCGTTTTGCTCCACGCAACGGCCCTGACGCATCACCGCCACGTTGTCCGCCAGACGGCGCACAATATTCAGGTTATGGGTGATGAACAGCAACCCCATGCCCATTTCTTGTTTCAATTCTTGCAACAGCGTCAGGATCTGCGCCTGGATAGTCACGTCGAGCGCGGTGGTGGGTTCGTCGGCAATCAGCAATTTCGGGCGGGTTAACACCGCCATGGCGATCATCACGCGTTGGCGTTCACCGCCGGAGAGTTGATGTGGATAGTCCTGCAACCGGGTTTTGGCCTGGCGGATGCCGACGCGCTCCAGACAGTCGACGATCTCTGCGCGTGCGGCTTCGCGCCGCAGGCCGCGGTGCAGCATCAGCACTTCCGCCAGTTGCTTCTCAATGGTGTGCAGCGGATTGAGCGACACCATCGGTTCCTGAAAGATCATCGCGATCTGATTGCCGCGCACCTTGCGCAGTTCAGCCTCCGGCGCATGCAACAACGAGTTGCCGTTGAACAGAATATCGCCGCCAGGGTAAACCACCGGCGGCGCGGGCAGCAGTCGCAGTATCGACAGGGCGGTGACGCTTTTGCCGGAGCCGGATTCTCCCACCAGCGCCAGCGTTTCCGCCGGGGCTATTTGCAAAGAGAGTTCGTTGACCACCGGCGTGACGGCGTCGCCCTGGCGGAAGGCGATGCTGAGATCCTGGATGGCGAGCAGAGGTGTAGCCATATCAATGCGCCTTGCTGGGGTCAAAGGCGTCGCGTACCGCTTCGCCGATAAAGATTAATAACGACAGCAGCACTGCCAGCACCAGGAAGGCGGTGATGCCGAGCCACGGCGCCTGCAGATTGTTTTTGCCTTGCAGCAGCAGTTCGCCTAGCGACGGCGAACCGATCGGCAGACCGAAGCCGAGAAAATCGAGCGACGTCAGGGTGGTGATCGAGCCGCAGAGGATAAACGGCAGGAAGGTCAGCGTCGCCACCATGGCGTTGGGCAGCATGTGGCGGGACATGATCACGCGATCCGGCACGCCCATGGCGCGCGCGGCGCGGATATAGTCATAGTTGCGGGTGCGCAGGAACTCGGCGCGCACTACGCCCACCAGGCTCATCCAGCCGAAAAGAATAGTGATGCCGAGCAGCCACCAGAAATTGGGCTGGACGATGCTCGACAGCAGAATGATCAGAAACAGCGTCGGCATGCCCGACCACACTTCGATAAAGCGTTGCCCCCACAGATCGAAACGCCCGCCGTAATACCCCTGTGTCGCGCCGACGCACACGCCGATCAGGCTGGAAAACAGCGTCAGCGCCAGGCCGAACAGCATCGAAATGCGAAAACCATACAGCACGCGGGCCAGCACGTCACCGCCGTTGCTGTCGGTGCCCAGCAGGTTATGGCGCGAAGGCGGGGAGGGGAAGGGCACCTCGGTGGCGAAGTTGATCGTGTCGTAGCTGAAACGGATCGGCGCCCAGATCGCCCAGCCATGTCGGTCGATTTGGCGCTGGACGAACGGATCCTGATAGTCGGCTTCGGTGTTCAGTTCGCCGCCGAACGCGGTTTCGCTGTAGTTGATCATAAACGGCAGGTATAGCCGGCCTTCATAACGCACCAACAGCGGTTTGTCGTTGGCGATAAGATCGGCGGCCAGGCTGAGCGTGAACAGCGCCAGAAAGATCCACAGTGACCAGTAACCGCGGCGGTTGCGGCGAAAACGCGCCCAGCGCGCCTGATTGATTGGGCTAAGGCGGCTCATTGGCGGGCCTCGAAGTCAATGCGCGGATCGACCAGGGTATAGGTGATATCGCTGAGGATGTTCAACAGCAGGCCGATCAGGGTGAAGATATACAACGTGCCGAACATCACCGGGTAGTCGCGCTGCAGCGTGGCGTCGTAACCCAGCAGCCCCAGGCCGTTGAGCGAGAACATCACCTCAATCAGCAGCGAGCCGGTGAAAAACATGCTGATAAAGGTGGCCGGAAAACCGGCGATCACCAGCAGCATGGCGTTGCGGAACACGTGGCGGTACAGGATCTTTTTCTCGTCCAGGCCCTTGGCGCGAGCGGTGGTGACGTACTGTTTGCGGATCTCGTCGAGGAACGAGTTTTTGGTCAGCATGGTCAGGGTGGCGAAACCGCCGATCACCGTCGCCAGCACCGGCAGCGTGATGTGCCACAGATAGTCGGCGATCTTCGCCGGCCACGAGAGGGTATCGAAGTTGCTGGAGACCAGGCCGCGCAGCGGGAACCAGTCGAGATAGCTGCCGCCGGCGAACAGCACGATCAACAGGATGGCGAACAGGAACGCCGGAATGGCGTAGCCGATAATGATCAGCGTGCTGCTCCAGGTATCGAACGCGCTGCCGTTGTGGACGGCCTTGCGGATGCCGAGCGGGATCGACACCAGATAGATGATCAGCGTGCTCCAAAGGCCCAGCGTGATGGAGACCGGCAGGCTTTGGCCGATCAGTTGCATCACCGAAGCGCCGCGAAACAGGCTGTCGCCGAAGTCAAAGCGCATGTAGTTCCACAGCATGGTGAAATAGCGTTCGTGCAGCGGTTTATCGAAGCCATAACGCTGGGTGATCTCGGCGATCACCTCCGGATCCAGGCCGCGCGAGCCGCGGTATTGCCCTTCGGTCGCGGCCGGGACGCCGGCTCTGGCGTGCCCCAGGCCTTCATTGACCCCGCCGCTGCCGAAACCGCTGCCCTGACCCAGTTCGATGGCGGCGATGGCCTGATCGACCGGGCCGCCGGGGGCGATTTGCACGATAAAAAAGTTGATGGTGATGATCGCCCACAGCGTAGGGATCACCAGCAACAGTCTGCGTATCAGATAGGCTGCCATGCCGACTCCTTATTGCCGTTGAGCCGGCAAGCGCGCCGCCTTGTTGACGTCGTACCACCAGTTGTCGAAGCCGATGGCGTAGGCCGGGCGGATCGGCGGCGTGGAGAACTTGTCCCAATAGGCATAGCGGTCGTGGTTGGAGTACCACATCGGCAGCATGTAGCGGTTCCAGGTCAACACCCGATCCAACGCGCGGCCGAGCGGCAGCAGCGCTTTTTCGTCGCCCTGATGCTCAGCGATTTGCCTGACCAGGCTGTCGACCGCCGGGTCCTTGACGCCGGGGGTATTATAGCTGGAGTTGATGTACTCCGAATCCCAAATGATGCGTAAATTGGCGGTGGGGAACGGCATCGCCATGTACACCGTCGGCATCATATCGAAGTCGCGTTCGCGCATGCGGCGCGTATATTGCGAGGCGTCGATCTCGCGGATTGCCATATCGATGCCCAACCGCTGCAGGTTGTGGCGGAACGGCAACACGTACTGGAAGTTGCTGCCGCTCAGCAGCATCAGCTCAAAGGCGAACGGCTGGCCGGTTTTGGCGTTGACCAACTTTTGATTTTTGACCACCCAACCGGCCTCTTTCAACAGTTGGGTCGCCTTCAGCAGATTTTGCCGATCGTTGCCGCTGCCGTCGGAGGCGGGCGGTTGATAGATGCTGGTGAACACCTCAGGCGGCACCTGGCCTTTGAGCGGCGCCAGCAGCGCCAGTTCGGCGGCGTCCGGATAGCCGCGGGCGGCGTAGGCGGTGTTTTGGAAATAGCTGTCGGCGCGTTGATAGGCGTTGTAATACAGCGCCTTGTTCATCCAGTTAAAGTCGAAAGCCAGGGTGATCGCCTCGCGCACGCGCGGGTCGGCAAACAGCGGTTTTTGGATGTTGAACGCCAGCCAGCGGGTGTTTTGCGCCGCCTGGTTGGTCTCGTCCTGTTTGATGATGTAGTTGCGCGCGAAGTTGCCGCCCTGATACTGGGTGGCCCAGCTCTTGGGCGACGGCTCGATGCGGAAATCGTAAGCGCCGGCCTTGAACGCTTCCAGCGCCACTTTATCGTCCAGATAATAATCGTAGCGAATGCTGTCGAAGTTATAGCGGCCGCGGTTCACCGGCAGGTTGGCGGCCCAGTAGTCCCGCACCCGTTGATAGGTGATGTACTGGCCGAGGCGATAATCGCCGATTTTATACGGGCCGCTGGCCAGCGGCGGCGTGTTGAGCGGCTCGTTGAGCTTATGGTTTTGCCAAAAGGCGGCCGGGAGAATAGGCAGGCTGCCGAATAACGACAGCATCGCTTCTTTGTTCGGCTGCGGGAATTCAATGCGCACCGTCAACCGAGAGATGGCTTTGACCGTGACGCCTTTGTAGTAGGAGCGAAACTGCGGCACGCCCTCGGCCATGAATTTGCTGAAGGTGAAGGCCACGTCGGCGGCGGTGATCGGGCTGCCGTCGTGGAAACGCGCGCGGGCGTTGATATCCACTTCCACCCAACGCATGTCGGCCGGGAAGCGCGCCGATTCGGCAATCAGCGGATAAAAGCTGCCGGGTTCGTCGTCGGACGTTGCGAACAGCGTGTCGTAAAGTTGATCCGTGCGCTCGCCGGGCACGCCCCGGGTAGCGAAGCGGTTGAAGTTATCGTAGGTGCCGATGGCCGCCAGGCGCACGTCGCCGCCCTTGGGCGCCGCCGGATTGACGTAGTCGAAATGGCTGAAGTCGGCGGCGTATTTCGGTTCACCGAGAAGGGCGAAAGCGTAGCTTTCGTTGAGGGCTTCGGCCTGCGAGGCGAAGCTCAGTGCCGAGAGCACCAGAGCAGCGAAAATGCGCACGGACATCAGACGGTAAGCTCCTGCTGTGGAATAAAGTACAACCGGCGCCCAGCATAACATTCTTCGGGCGGGCGCAGGGTAAAGATGCTTAAAGATTAACTATTTTTTTCCTGATAATCAAAGACCTGATGAGCATTGCAGTAAGCGACGAAATTAGCGATGCTAAGCGGCTTGCTGAAGTAATAGCCCTGCATGAAGTTAACGCCGCGTTCTTGCAGGAACTGCATCTGCTCGGCGGTTTCCACCCCTTCGGCTACCGTCAGCATTTTCAGCTTTTTCGCCAGCGAAATCACCGCATCCAGCACCGGTGCGGTGACGGTGTCCTGGCCGATGGTGTTGACGAAGCCGCGATCGATCTTCAGGTAATCCATGGTGAAACGCTCAAGATAGATCAACGCGCTGTGGCCGGTGCCAAAATCGTCCACCGCGATCTCGATGCCCTGTTTATGCAGCCAGTCGAACTCCGCCAGCGCGCTCTCTTCTTCCACCATGCCGCGTTCGGTGATTTCAAACACCAGCGTAAAGTAATCGCCCGGCAGCTGCGCCAACAGTTCATACACGTCCTGATGGAATGACGGCGCGCTAAGGTGGGCGGGGGAAATATTGAGGCCGACCTTGCCTCCCCGCGGCAGCGCCTTGGCGAGCTGCGGCGCATCTTCGGCAATCAGCCTGAACAGATGGCGGGTGAGCGGCACGATCAGCCCGTTGCTTTCGGCGTACGGGATAAAGACATCCGGGGGAATGCGGCCCTCGATAGGATGCTGCCAGCGGATCAACGCTTCCAGCCCGCCGATGCTGTTGCTGCCGGTATGGAACACCGGCTGATATTCGATGAAGAACTCGTTGCGCTTAATGCCGCGCAGCAGCGCGCGCTCCGGGCTTTGCCGCAACAGCAGCATGTAGTAGCAGAGCACGCCGATCATCAGCGACAGCACCAGGCTGCCCAGCAGCGTCAGGCGAATATCGTTGGGCGTCAGTTTCTCGTTGTAGAACAGGATGCTCAGCGGCAGATTGGGCAGCGTCAGGGTGTCCGCCTTGTCTTGCGGCAACTGCGCGATCGGCATCAGGTTCGGGCTGAAGGTGGTCAGCGCGCGGTTGCCCATCACGATGGCGATGCCCGGCGCCTGCTCGTCATGCGAAGTGAACAGCAGGTAGGGCATCAAATTGATGTCCAGCGTGGCGAGGATGCCGGTCGCCGATGCGCCAGGATGCCGTAGCCAAACCGCGACCGCCGGCTTGTCCGGCACGATCGGCGTGCCCTGCTGCAGCTTCAGATCCAAAGGCAGGTGGGTATCGATGTCCTGATACAGGTTTTTCATCGGCAGCATCATGTCGCCGGTGGCGGAGGAGCAGTAGGCGTAACCGTCTTTCACCAGCAGGAAGGTGCGTACGCCGCTGGTAAAGGCCGCCTGATAGGTGATGTCCGACTGGCTTGAGAGGCAGGGTTTGTCTAGCAGCGGCATCATTTTTTGCATGACATCCGTCAGGTGCGAGATATAACCCAGCGCGAATTTTTGCGTACGCGCTTCAACCTTGTGTTGATATTGCGTGCGCTGGTGGTTGATCAAAGAAAGTGTGACCGCGGTGAATAGCGTAAAAAATAGCAGGGCGGCGACAACGCTTTTGGCCAGACTGCGCTGTCGGTGCGACACGCTGCGAGAGAACGCCCTTTTCAAGCCCATAACCGAGACCTCTGCAACGGGGCGTCAGGCGTGTCGCGCAGCCATTTAATGGATTGTGCCAACGGCTTTTTTTCATTTTTTGCCTTTTATCCCGTACCCAACCGGCGACGCCGTTTAAATACAAGGCGTCGCCGACAGAAATATAATGCACCTATTAAGCGGAAACGTTTTAAATAACGCCGGGCGCGCCGTTGCCGTCATCTGACGATAATAGGCGAGTTTTTCCTCGTCGGCGCGATTTCCGGCCGGCAGTTTATCAAAATAATGGTGTGAGGTGACGATAAGGCCTGGTTCAGCCCCGGTGGCTCTCGTTTGACAGCCAAAAAAAACGCCGCCCGTAGGCGGCGTTTATCGCTCGTTTGGTATTCAGGATCTTCAGGGCGTTGCGCCGTCAGCCGTTGGTCAACACTCGGCGCGCTTCTCGATAACGTTTATTCCAATAGTTATCGGTCAGCTTGGAAATCATGACGCCACTGCTGGTAGAAGCGTGAACGAACTGATCGTTGCCTAAATAGATGCCGACATGGCGCCCGGTAGAACCGGCGCGGAACAGCACCAAATCGCCGGCGCGCAGTTTGGTGCGCTGGATTTTCTTACCGAGATCTTCCTGTTCGTAGGTAGAACGCGGTAAATCCATGCCGAACTGTTCGCGGAAGGTGCGCTGTACAAACGCCGAGCAATCGATGCCGCGCTTGGTGTCACCGCCTAAACGGTAGCGAACGCCTTTCCAGTCCGCGTACTGATCCATAATCTTTGACTTGACGTCAACGTTGCGGACCATCGCTTCGAATTCATCCTGAGAGGCTTGCAGTAAAAGACCGTCTTTGTCATTAACTGCACGCATCTCAGTTTGTGCGTTACTCAAGTTCGAAGTGTGAGTCGAGCTGCACGCTGACAGCATAACCGCAGCGGCAATTGCAGGGACTACCCGCAAAAAATATCTCAGAAACGGTTGAGATTTGACCATTGTTGTTGTTTTCCCTTGAAGTCCTTAACGACGAAAGTCGCTACCTGAAAAATGCCAAACGAAACGAGCCTAGTCCGCACCTGTTGCATCGACAATCAGTTACCGTTGAAAACGTGCGGGAACGCACATTTTTATCGGATTCCGTACTGATTCGACTTAAACCAGGCACAAACGCATCTGAGATTACCGGAACAAATAGGGGATTGCGAGTCTTTTTCCGGTCTTTTTTATATGAATTTGTGATGTAACATAATGTAAATCTTCATATAAAAAACGCCAATTGTCCGATGTATGAATCTGGCGTGAAATCAGGTTGCAAAAGCGTTAACGGGGGTGCGGAGAAATTTTGCGCATCGCGAGGGGATAAAACGCGGGAGGCGGGCGCCTCCCGGAATGACTCATAGACGTAAGTTATGGTTGGCCGGGGCGGTGCTTGCCGGGCAACAGGCGATTCAACCGTTCGATAATCCAGTCGCTGCAAGGCGTCATCAGCACCCAACTGGCGCCAACCAAGACCACGGACAGCGAGCCTACGGCGATATCGGTAAACCAGTGGGCGCCAATCATCACGCGTGGCAATGAAAAGATCAGCGTAATCAGCAGGGCGACGGCGAAGGCGCCGCGGCCGAAATAGCGCAGCATAAAGCAGGAAAAAATAATCAGCATCATGCCGTGGTCGCCGGGGAAGCTGTCGCCGGAGGCGTCCTTGGTGGGGATGCCGGTCAATGCGCTGACGCGATTGATATTGTCGAAGGTCAGGGTGGGGCTCGGATGCTTCACCGGTAGCAGGTGGCCAAGCTGATTCAGCACCACGGCGGTCAGCAGCATCACCACGCCGGTGATCACCAGACGGCGGCGGCCGGCGGCGTCCTGCTTCAGGTAGAAGTACAAATACAGCAGGCCCATGGCGAGCAGCGAAATCACATCGAACGCGCGGTTGTTGGTGATGGCGACCAGGTGCAAAAATGCCGGGTCGGTGGCCAGATGGCGGTTAAAGAAGAAGAAGATCGCCGAATCCAGGGTAAACCAGCCGCCGTGATTGGCCGGCAGGAACCAGGACAGAAACAGCGCAACGCCCAGTAAGTTGAAGAAGAGAATGAAGGGTAAATTGCGGCGTGTCATGACATAAACCTGTTGGAAAAATGAAAATGAAACAAAACCGGCCGCCCTGCGGCAACCGGGGGGGCAACGGTACGGGGTTTAACTTAAACGAATCTTAAACAAGGCGGATTGCAGGGCGTTCCAGTCGGCATTTTCGCTGTGGATCAGTTCAACCCGGCTGTCGAGCGGCGCGTTCGGGCGGGTTTCGATGTTGAGATCCTGGCCCTGGCGATTGATCAGCAACGTGCCTTCGGGGATGCGCACCACGCCTTTGGCACGTTCGACCGGCGCCAGCCGCACCCATTCCATAAAGCCGACGGTGTCGAACCGGGTGTCGCCGTCAAAAATCCAGCCGCAGCTGGTGAAGCCTTGCCCTTCGTTCAGCGCTCGCCGCCAACGCGCGTTCTCCGGCAGCCGCAACGCCGCCAGTCCTTGCGTTTTCGCCTGACCATGATGATGTCGTGCGTCCGGCAATTCTGTACGATTTGTGCGAGGAAGTGACAACAACGCGACATCCGCCTCGCCTTGCGCGATGGCGTAGCAGGGCCGCTGCAGCGGATCTTGCGCCGTCCAGGCTTCCAGCGCCCGTCTGTCTTCCGGCCGATAGGTATCGCTTTTGCTGGCCAGGATAACGTCGGCCGCGGCCAGCTGATCGCGGAAGTTTTCGTTGTCGCGGTAGCGGGGCTGACTGAGTTGACGGGCATCCAGCAGGCACAGCGTGGCCTGCAGATCGATCCAGCCGGCATAGCTCTCCTGGGTCAGCAGCGACAGGATTTGCTTCGGATGCCCGAGCCCGGTCGGCTCGATCAGCAGACGGTCCGGTTTGGTCTGCTGCAACAGCATATTCAGACCCACCTGCATCGGCAGGCCGTTGACGCAGCACATGCAGCCGCCGGGGATCTCTTTGAGCACCGCGCCGCTGTCCGCCAGCAGCGCGCCGTCGATACCGATCTCGCCGAATTCGTTGACCAGTACCGCCCAGCGTTCATGCTCGGGCTTATGGGCCAGCAAATGGCGGATGGCGGTGGTTTTACCGCTGCCGAGGAAGCCGGTAATCAGATTGGTTTTAGTCATTAATCATTCCTGGGTGCAAAAATCAACCTGCCTAATAAATGAGCGATTCTGCGCGGTCGCGGCGGCGAGCGCGATTTAATTTGTGCTCTGCCTCGCAAATTTTGCACGCCACCCTGCGCTTTTCAACCGGCAAAATCCACTTTTTTTGGCAAGAAAATTCTTAGATAAAACCCTGTATTAGATACGGTTAACTTTTGTTAGTAGCTTGTTTTTACATTGTTAATGACGCGATTAACGATCAAATCTCGTCCCTTTCCTTGCGATTATTCCGAACAAGATCCTCTATGGTTAAATTGGCTTAACTAAAAATGAGGTTGCCATGAATACCTTTCGGTTATTTTTGATCGTAGGAATGTTGTTTTCATGGACGGCAGTGAGTCAGGCAGGAGTGGCCGGCGGGGTAATTCGCTTCGTCGGCTCTATCGTTGAAAGTCCTTGCACGGTCAAGATTGCAGATTCTAAGGCGAATACGCAATGTTACCGCAACGGCCAGCATTATCAGGCCCAGCAAGCGTTGTCAGGTTTTGATACTACACGCAAAGAACTTCCGCTGAATCTTGGCACAACCGAAATGAAGTGGGTAGACCAACAGAAGAAACTTGCTGTTATGACGGTCGTTTATCGTTAAGTCGTTCCGCCATGCCGGCGTAACGTTACGCCGGCATGGTTATTCTCAGCCTGCAGGCACTTCACCGCTTCACCCACTCCTTCACCGTTTCACGCGCACCGCGATCGCGCAGTGACAAATAGGCTTGCGTCACCGCCTCGATAAACGCGGCATGCGTCGCCAGCTGTTCGCCAAACACCGATTTCAGCGCCAGGAGCGCCGTTACGCGCCGCCGATCGTCCGGAGTGGCGGCGATCGTCTGTTGCAGGACATCTGCCAGCGGATCGCGAATGTCGATGGGCTGGCCGGCGTCATCGACACCGCCGACGTACCGCATCCAGCCCGCCACGCCCAGCGCCAGCCCGCTATAGTCGCCGCCGTGCCGCAGATGCCAGCGCACGGCGTCCAGCAGGCGCTGCGGCAGCTTTTGCGTGCCGTCCATGGCGATCTGCCAGGTGAGGTGTTGCAGCGCCGGATTGCTGAAGCGCGCGATAAGCTGTGCGGCGTAGTCGGGCAGACTGATGCCGGTGACGCTCAGGGTTGGGGCCTGCTCGCACAGCATCAGCCGCTGTGCGGCGCGGCGGTAGTGCTCGTCCGCCATGCACTCGTTGATATAGCGGTAGCCGCCCAGGTAACCGAGATATGCCAGGAACGAGTGGCTGCCGTTCAGCATGCGCAGCTTCATATGCTCAAACGGCAGCACATCGCGGACCAACTGGGCGCCGGCCAGCTCCCACGCCGGGCGTCCGGCGGCGAAATTGTCTTCCACGACCCATTGAATGAAGGGCTCGCAGGCGATGGCGCATTCGTCACGCACGCCGCCCAGCGCGGCGGCGATCTCGTCCAGCGTGGCCGGCGTGGCGGCCGGCACGATGCGATCGACCATGGTGCAGGGGAAGGTGGCGGCGGAGGCGATCCAGTCGGCGAGCGACGGATCCCGCACCTGCGCCAAATCGAGCACCGCCCGGCGCAGCACGTGGCCGTTCTCCGGAATATTGTCGCAGGAGAGCAGGGTGAAGGCGGGCAGCTCGCGTTCACGCCGCAGCCGCAGCGCCTCCACCAAAATGCCGGGCGCGGTCTGCGGCTGATGCGGCGCCGCCAGATCGGCGACGATCCCCGGATGCCGCCGATCCAGCCGCCCGCTGCCGGGTTCGATGCAGTAGCCCTTTTCGGTAATGGTCATCGAGACGATCGCCACCTGCGGCTCGGCCAGCTTCTCCAACACCGCGGCGATGCCCTCCAGCTTGCGGTGCACGCTCTCATGCACTGCGCCGATCACCAGGGCCTGATGGCCGTCCGCGCCTTTCTCCAGCACGCTGTATAAATGATCCTGTTGCCGCAGCGCCTGAAACAGCGGCACGCCGCCGGACAGGCTGATCTCGCAAATGCCCCAGTCGCCGCCCTGGGCGTTCAACACCCGATCGGTCAGCAGCGCCTGATGCGCACGGTGGAACGCGCCGAAACCCAGGTGCACGATGCGGCTGCGCAGGGCCCGGCGATCATAATTCGGTTGCCGGACGGCGCCCGGCAGCGGGGTGTTGGCGATCGTATTCATCTCATCTCCAAAGCGAGTAGACAGCTGGCGGGCCACTTGCGTCAAGTTAGCGGACCAGTTTGCCGACGCATGGACAGCGGGGCGCCGGCGATAAAAAACTGCCATCAGTCTAAAGTTGTCGGCAGGTTAAGGGAATTGGTCAGGCCAAAATAAGCCAGAATCGTGAAGCGGATCAACCAATGGATGGTTCAATTTTGACAGCGCGCGGCGAAAGAGTAAGTTAAAGATAGCTGACATCTAAATTAAACTGGTATAACAACATCGCGATGCGAGACAGGCATAAGGATACAACATGGAACAAACATGGCGTTGGTATGGCCCGAACGATCCGGTCTCTTTGGATGACGTGCGTCAGGCTGGAGCGACCGGGGTGGTCACGGCGCTGCACCATATTGCGAACGGCGAAGTCTGGCCGATCGACGAGATCCGCGCGCGGCAGGCGCTGCTGGCGGAAAAAGGGCTGGTGTGGTCGGTGGTGGAGAGCGTGCCGGTACATGAAGAGATCAAAACCCACAGCGGCGATTGGCGGCGGCATATCGCCAACTATCAACAGACGCTGCGCAACCTCGCGGCCTGCGGCATCGACACCGTCTGCTACAACTTCATGCCGATCCTCGACTGGACGCGCACCGATCTGGCCTATTCGCTGCCGGACGGCGCCAAAGCGCTGCGTTTCGATCACATCGCCTTCGCCGCGTTCGAGCTGCATATCCTGCAACGCGCCGGCGCCGAGGCGGACTATACGGCGCAAGAGCGCAGTCAGGCGGCAGCCTATTTCGCCGCCATGAGCGAGGAGGAGAAAGCCACGCTGACGGGCAACATCATCGCCGGGCTGCCGGGGGCGGAAGAAGGCTATACGTTGGAGCAGTTCCGCCGCCGCCTGGCGGAATACGACGGCATCGACAAGGCGCAACTGCGCGAAAACATGGCGGTCTTTCTGCGCGCCATCGTGCCGGTGGCGGAAGAGGCCGGCATCCGGCTGGCGGTGCATCCCGACGATCCGCCGCGGCCGATCCTCGGCCTGCCGCGCATCGTCTCCACGATCGAAGACATGCAGTGGCTGAAGCAGACCGTCGACAGCATTCATAACGGCTTCACCATGTGCACCGGTTCCTACGGCGTGCGCGCCGACAACGATCTGGTGCGGATGATTGAAACCTTCGGCGATCGCATTCACTTTACCCACTTACGCGCCACCTGCCGCGAGGAAAACCCGAAAAGCTTCCACGAGGGGGCGCATCTGCAGGGCGATGTGGACATGGTGGCGGTGATCGAAGCGATCCTGACCGAAGAACGGCGTCGGCAGCGGGCGGGCGATCGGCGGCCGATCCCGATGCGCCCCGATCATGGGCATCAGATGCTGGACGATTTGAAAAAGAAAACCAATCCGGGCTATTCGGCCATCGGGCGGTTGAAAGGGCTGGCGGAGCTGCGCGGCGTCGAGCTGGCGCTCAAGCGGCGCTTTTTCCCGGAATTGCCGTAGCGGAAAATGAAACGGGGCCGAGTATCGGCCCCGCTGGCGCGACTAGTCGGCGCGGCTCATGTAGCGGCGTTCGGCGATATGAATGCGGATCTTGTCGCCGGCGCTGAGGTATTCCGGCACATGGATCACCAGACCGGTCGCCATGGTGGCCGGCTTGTTGCGGGCGCTGGCGGAAGCGCCTTTGATGCCCGGCGCGGTCTCGACGATTTCCATATCCACGGTCTGCGGCAGCTCCAGCGCCAGGACCTGGCCGTCCAACGTCAGCACCTGCATGCCCGGCAGGCCGCCTTCCGGAATGAACAGCAGTTCGTCTTCGATCTGGTCTTTCTTGAAGATGTACGGCGTGTAATCTTCGTCATCCATAAACACGTATTCTTCGCCGTCGATATAGGAGAAGTTCACCTTGCGGCGCGACAGGGAAATGGTGTCCAGGATATCGTCGCCCTTGAAGCGTTCTTCCACTTTCAGGCCGGTGCGCACGTCGGAGAAGCGCATTTTGTACAGGGTGCTGGCGCCGCGGGCGCTCGGGCTCTGCACGTCGATATCTTTTACCAGCAGCAGCTTGCCGTTGTAGCTGATCGCCATGCCGCGTTTAATTTCGTTAGCTCTTGCCATTTCAATTCATCCGCAATGAAGAGTATTAGAGAAGTTGCGACAAGGTACTCGCGCCGCCGATTTCAGGCAATAGCCCGGCGCAAAAACAGTGCGGGAAAGGGAGGGCGGCAGCCCTCCCGTCGGGGATTACCGGAAGACCGGCAGCAGGCCGAACAGCGACAGAATATGCGCGGCGGCGTTGATCAGTCCAAACAGGATGACGAACAGGATCACGCCGTTGCCGCCCGGTGCGCGATAACCGGCCTGCGGATAGCGGCGGCGGCTGGCACGCGCCATCAGCGCCGGCACGATCACCGCCCAGATGGTGGCCGCCAGCCCGGCGAAGCCGATGGCGTACAGGAAACCGTTCGGGAACAGCAGCGCGGCCAGGGTCGGCGGCACAAAGGTCACCAGCGCGGTCTTGCTGCGCCCGACGGCGTCGTCCTTGAATTTGCAGAAGTCCGCCAGGTAGTCGAACAGGCCCAGCGACACGCCGAGGAACGAGCTGGCCAGCGCCATATAGGAGAAAGCGTTCAGCAGTTGGCTGACGGTCTGGCTGCTGGAGACGTTGCCCATTTGCTTGAGCAGGCTGCCGATATTGCCGCCCTCGGCGATCACCTGCTTAAAGGCGTCGCGCGCGATATTGCCCTGAATCACATACTGCCACAGGATGTAGATAGCCAATGCCAACAGGGTGCCGTACACCAGGCTGCGCACCACGGAGCCGCTGTCCTTGTGGTAGTACTTCACCAGCCCGGGAATGTTGCCGTGGTAGCCGAACGAGGTCAGCAGGTAAGGCAATGCCGCCAGGGCGTAAGGCAGATAGCTGGCCTGGTCATCGCCGGTATTGAACAGCACCGCAGGCTGCACGTGGGTGAACATGTCACCCACCGACATCACGAAGGTGATCACCATGCCGCCGATCAGAATGGTGCTCAGGCGGTCGACCGCGCGGGTGGAGAGCCAGACGATAAACGCCACGACCAGCGCGAACACCAGGCCGGCGGTGGCCTGGCCGACGCCGACGATGCCCTCCAGCGTGTGCGCGATGATCGAACCGCCCGCGGAGATATAGGCGTAGGTCAGGATGTACAGCACGAACGCCACCGACAGGCCGTTCACGGCGTTCCAGCCTTTGCCCAGCAGATCCTTGACCATGGTGTTGAAGCTGGCGCCGCTCGGGTAGTGCAGCGTGGCTTCAAGGATCATCAGGCCGGAAAGCAACATGCAGGCCCAGGTATACACCAGCAGCGCGACGGAGCCGCTGAACCAGACACCGGAAGTGACGATCGGAATGGAAAACATGCCGGCGCCTACGGCGGTACCGGCAATGATCATCGCGCCGCCGAGAACGGAAGGGCGGGCCAGCTTCTGGATGGTGTCCGTAGACATGTGCGCTCCTGATGGAAGAGGTTCTTTTGTACTAGCTCAATGGTACATGGGTGCATGGCGCATGTAAAGCGTGGAAATTGCACGCTTCACGCGTTTTTGTCTTTAAATTGCGGCTTTTTGGGCGTTTATTCGCCAGGCGGCGAATCCGGCGGGGCAAGACGGTTGCGGGACGAGTGTAAAGATCGCCAAGGCGCAGGGATTCTGCTGGCGGCCGCCGCACGCGGCTGCTATTGTCGCGCTTCTTTTCCCCAGCCCACCAGGAGTAGCGCTGATGGACTGTCGCAGCGACTGCGGCGCTTGCTGTATCGCGCCGTCAATATCCAGCCCGATCCCCGGCATGCCGAACGGCAAGCCCGCCAATACCCGCTGTATTCATTTGGATGAACAGCTGCGCTGCGGCCTGTTTCATTCGCCGCTGCGGCCGAAGGTGTGTGGCAGCCTGCAGCCGAGCCGCGACATGTGCCACGATCACCGCGATCAGGCGCTGATCTACCTCGCCAGGCTGGAAGCGGACACCGCGCCTTAAACGTCTTTCAACCGCCACAGACACAGCGTCGCGCCTACGGCCATCGCCAGCGCGGCGTAAAACACCGCATGGTAGTTCCAGATTTCCGCCACCGCGCCGGCGATAGCGCCGGCGATAACCCAGCCGACTCGAATGGTGTTGGTGAACAGCGTGGTGGCCGTGCCGGCCTGACCGGGCATCAAATCCTGGAAGTAGAGCATGCCGATCCCCGCCAGTACGCCGATAAACGCCGCATTCAACAGCTGCAGAGCGATGAGTTGCCCACTGCCGGTGATAAACAGCAGGCCGCAGTAGAACAGTACGCCGGCGACGGCGGCGCCGAGCATCAAACACCGTTTGCCGCAGCGTTTCGCCACCATGCCGGCGATCAGCATGATCGGGATCTCCAGCCCGGCGGCGGTGCCCATCAGCACGCCGACCAGCCGCTCCGGCAGCCGCAGTTCGTGCACCATATACAGCGGCATGTTGATCAGGTACATGCTGTTGGCGGTCCACATCAGGGTGCTGGCGCCAAACAGCAGCAGCGCGTCGCGGCGATGCTGGCGCGGTGCGGCCAGAGGCGCGCTCGCCACGGCGCTTTTCGGCATGGAGGGCAGCCGTTTCCACACCAGCAGGCCGCACAGGACAAAGGCCGCCGCGCCCGCCAGATACAGGGTTTTGAAGCCGAAACCCAGCGCCAGCGCGAAGGCGATCGGCGGGCCTATCACCCAGGCGAGCGAGACCTGCGCGCGCATGATGGAGGTGAACATCACCGCCTCGCGCCCGGTGCGATCGGCGTGTTCGCGCGCCAGGGCGAACATTTGCGGGTTAGCGGTGGAACCGAAGCTGGTGAGCAGCACGCCGACGAGCAGCAACAGGTAGTAATTGCGACTCCAGGCGAACAGCGTGAACCCCAGCGCACCCAGCATACAGCAGAGGAAGATCAGCGATTTGCGGTCGCCTTTTTTATCCGAGCGGCCGGCGAGAAACTGGCTGACCAGAATGCCGATCACCGCGCTGCCGGTGAAGAACAGGCCAACCAGCGCCGGCCGCACCTTGACTTCGGTTTCCAGAAACAGGCTCAGCGTCGGGGTTTGCAACGCGCCGGCGATGCCGGTCAGGAAGGCCACCGCCAAAAAGGCCAGCGAAGTGAGATCGGGCGTGCGTCGCGTTACTGCGGATGAAGTCGGCATGGCGATGGAGAATTCGTCGAAAAAGTGAGGTCGCGCGCATCATACGCCCGTTGAAAAGAAACGCAAACCGCTATCCCTCGGTGGAGGGTAAGCGGCTATGTCGCGCGGCGACGAGGAAAACAGGGGGCGCGTTGCGCCCTCTGTTTATCGCGGGATCAGGCGCCTTGCGGCACGGCGTGCGCGGTATTTTTCAGCGCCGGCCCCTGATACTTCTCGATCTGCAGCTGCGCCATCTGCCCGCAGTTGCCCTGCGCCAGGCTGGAGGAGCCGATGTCGAAGGTCAGGCAGTTGACGTTGCCGTTCTTGCACAGCGAGCCGGGCTGCGCCGGATCGGCCGGATCGAACCAGGCGCCTTCGCTGATGCGCACCACGCCAGGCCGCACGTCTTCGCTGACCACCGCCCCTACCAGGATCTGGCCGCGATCGTTAAACGCCCGCACCAGATCGCCGCCGGTAATGCCGCGCGGCTGCGCGTCCTGCGGGTGGATCAGGATCGCTTCACGATCCGCCACCGCGTATTTCTTGCGCAGCGGCGTATTGTCGAGCTGGGAGTGCAGCCGGTTGGTCGGGTGCGCGGTATTGAGCGACAGCGGATACTTGGCCGCTTCCGGCCCGCGATACCACTCGTGCGGCGGCATCCAGGTCGGGATGCCGGGGCAATCCGCATAATGCATTTTGGCGATGGCGTCGGAGTAGATTTCGATCTTGCCCGACGGCGTGCCCAGCGGGTTCAGCAGCGGGTTGTCGCGGTAATCGGCGAAGCGCACCCACTGCTTATTGGCCTCCGGCACCGGGAAACGCACGTAGTTATTGGATTGCCAGAACATGTCGAACGGCGGCAGCGCCACCCGCGCGGCGCGCGCCTGGTTTTTCATGTCGTCGTACATGCCTTTCAGCCACTGGGTTTCATCCTTGCCCTCGGTAAAGGCCTCCTGCACGCCCAGCCTGGCCGCCATCGCCGAGAAGATGTCGAAGTCGCTGCGCGACTCGTGCTGTGGCGGCACGCATTGATGCATCGGGAACACGTAGAGCTGCGAATAGTCGCCGCCCATTTCCAGATCGTTGCGCTCGTAGCTGGTGGTGGCCGGCAGGACGATATCGGCATGCTTGGCGGTGGCGGTCCAGTAAGGCTCGTTGACCACGATGGTGTCCGGCCGCTGCCAGGCTTTGACCAGGTTATTGGTGTCCTGATGCTGGTGGAAGGTGTTGCCACCCGCCACATACACCATTTTCACCTCGGGGTAGGTGACCTTGGCGCCGTTGAAGTCGATGGTTTTGCCCGGATTGCTCAGGCATTCGGCGATGCGGGCCACCGGGATCGGCGCCGGCGAGTTCTTCGGCGCGTTGCCGGCGGAGATGCCGGCGATGATGCCGCCCTTGGCGGTCGGGCTGCCGCCGGACGAATAGTGGTAGCTGAAGCCGAAGCCGCCGCCCGGCAGGCCGATCTGGCCGAGCATCGCCGCCACCGTTACCAGCAGCCAGTGCTGCTGTTCGCCGTGATGCTGGCGCTGAATGCCCCAGCCGCCCATGATCATGGTGCGATGCTTCGCCATCTCGCGCGCCAGCGCGCGCAGCGTGTCGGCATCGACACCGCTGATGTCGGCCGCCCATTCGGCGGTTTTCGCCACGCCGTCGCTCTCGCCCAGCAGGTAGGCCTGGAACTTGTCAAAGCCGACGGTATAGGTTTTCAGGAAGTCCGGGTTATGCAGCTTCTCGGTCAGCAGCGTATGGGCGATGCCGATCAGCATGGCGCCGTCGGTGTATGGGCGCGGGGCGATCCACTGCGCATTGACGAACTTGGCGCTGTCGTTGTGTACCGGATCGATGCTGATCACCCGGGTGCCTTTTTTCTTCAGCGCCTCGAAGCCGGTCTGGCCGACGTGATCCGGCACGTTCCAGCTGTTTTTCAGCGTGACCATCGGGTTGCAGCCCCACAGGATCACCAGCTCGCTGTTCTCGATCACGTTCGGCCAGGCGGTCTGCTGTTCGTAGACCTCCATCGAGCCGACCACGTGCGACATGATCACCTGTGCCGCGCCGGTGGAGTAGTCACCGGCGTAGCCGAGGAAGCCGCCGGTCAGGTTCATCAGGCGCTGCAGCAGCGTGCGGCTGTTGTGCAGCATGCCGACGCTTTTCCAGCCGTAGGAACCGGCGTAGATCGACTGCGGGCCGTGATCTTTTTGCAGGCGGGTGATCTCATTGCACACCAGCTCGGTGGCTTTGTCCCAGCTGACGCGCACCCACTCGTCGCGGCCGCGCAGCTCGGTGCGGCTGCCGGGGCCGCCTTCCAGCCAGCTTTTGCGCACCATCGGATATTTGATGCGGTTCTCGGCGTGCACCTGATAAGGCGCCATGGTGATCAGCTCATTGGGATACGGATCGTCCTGCACCGGCTGCACGCCGACCATCTTGCCGTCCTGCACGATGGCTTCAAACGCGCCCCAGTGGGCGCCGGTCAGAATGCCTTTCTGCGCCTGACGCAAGACGATGAACTGCGGCAGCGCTTCGCTGATGGCCTGCGCCAGCGCCGCTTTGGGCCATAATCCCGCCAGCAGCGGGGCGGCGGTCAGCGCGGCGGCGCCGGTTAGGAAGCGGCGGCGGCTCATGGTTAACGGTTTTTGGTTGCTCATTGCGCTTCTCCCTTAAAGCTTGGCCGGTGCGGCAGGTGGCATGTCGCTGGCGTGTTTTTGTACGTATTGTGTCAGCACGCGCAGCTGTTCCTGCGTCAGTGAGGTACGCGGCGCCATGCCTTTGATGACGCCGATCCATTGGTTGGCGTTGAAGCGATCGAGCGCGGTCAGCCCGTGGCAGCCGGTGCAGTTGGCCGACATCATGTCCGCGGCGTAGCGCCAGATTTTTTGCTGATCGTCGATCAGCTGCTTGCGCGGCAGCCACACTTGCAAAGAGACCTGATGCCAGACCAGGCCGGTTTCCGCATCGGTCTGGGTGGACGCGGTCTTCAGCTGTTTGCGCGCGTCTTCACCCAGCAGCACGCTGAGGATGCGTTTGCCCTGCGCGGCGTAGAACACTTCGCTGACCCCGTCTTGCTGCCAGCCGCTCACGGTGGCCAGCACCTTGTCGCCATCCTGTTTCACCACCTGCACTTCGGTGGACGGCATCAGGTTACCGGCATTATGGCTGTCGTCTGCGCTGAGGAAGAACGGTTCGGTGGCAATGGTGTAGAGGGTGGTGGCGCCCGGTGCGGTCAGCGCCGCGGCCTTGGCCAGCTCGGCGGCGCCGGCCTGGGTTTCGCCGCTCATGTCCGGCAGGATGTGGGCCACGCCTTTATGGCAGTCGATGCAGGTTTCGCCCTGTTTGATCGCCACCGGGTGCTGCAGGCGCGCTTCGGGACGCTGGGCGGTGATGTCCATGGCGTCGTAGCTGTGGCAGGAGCGGCAGGTGGCCGAGTCGTTCTCTTTCAGCGTCTTCCAGACCGACTGCGCCATCGCCAGCTTGTGCGCTTCATATTTTTCCGGCGTATCGATGGTGCCGACCATCTCGCCGTAGATGTCTTTTACCGCGCGGATCTTGGTCCACAGGTAATCGATCGGCTGGTGCGGCACGTGGCAGTCGGCGCACTCGGCGCGGATGCCCTTGGTGTTTTGGAAGTGGACGCTGCCCTGATATTCGGCCAGCGGTTGTTGCATGGTGTGGCAGGAAACGCAGAAGGCGGTATCGCTGGTTTTATGGAATACGGTGGCGGTCCCGGCCAACAGCGCCGCGCCGAGGATAATCCCCAGCAGCAAAAGCCATAGCCATGCCCACCGGCGCTTTTTTTCAAAGCCAGTCAGTTTTTTGCTCATGGTAAACCCGCTTATAATTATGAATTTAAAATAAAATCTTGCCAAAAGGCCGCCGACCGGAGGTCAGAATGCCACGTCGATTGCAGGGGTAATGATAGAAGAGGGTTAACCCCATGGGGTTATCCGTAGTCAAAAAAATGGCGTATATCGCAAAAAATAGCGTTATATTCTATTTTACATAGCGATGGGCTGTGAGGCAGGCAACGCGAACGCCGCGCGCTCGCGAAGGGCTCAGGCCGTTGGCAAGTAGGTTTGGCCGCTCAGCCACAGGCGGATCGCCGTGCGGCTGGCTTCGAAATGGGGTTCCGGCAGAGAGTCTGGCGCGCACCAGCGCCATTCGGCGCATTTTTCGGGTTCTTTCAGCTCGGCTTCGCCGCCGGGATGCGCCACCTGCAGACAGATGGACACCGTGTGTTTGCCTTCGGCGCGCCAGGTTTGCAGATTGTTGCTGACGCCAACGAAGCGCGGCGGATCGATGATCAACCCGGTTTCTTCGGCAATTTCGCGCTGGGCGCACTGCTCGAAGGTTTCACCGGCATCCAGATGCCCGCCGGGGATCGACCAAAAGGGCGCGTGGGAGCCGCAGCGTTTGCCCAGCAAAATCTCGCCTTGCGGGTTCACGATGATCACCCCGACGCCCGTCACTACATTCATGCTTTTCTCCGTCAGCAAAGTTTCAGCACAGTATGTCATTTTGCCCCGGCGCTGACCAATGCGCCGATGAAAGTGTGCGTAAGCTCAAAAATCTGCAATGGCGAAAGGGAGAAAGCTTGCTTTCATCTTGCGCTGCTTACACACTCCTTGAAACGTTTCAGCGTTATCCGACCGCTTGTGGGCAGCGGGTAACGCTCCTTTTTCTCAATGAAGCTGAAACGATTCAATTCAGCAGGAGAGGAGAATCATGTTCCAGTTGTCACCGCAAGACATTCATCTGGGCGCCGCTGCCGCCGATAAGCAGGAGGCCATCCGTCAGGTGGCCGCCGCGCTGACCGACGCCGGCTGCGTCAGCGCCGGTTATGTGGACGGCATGCTGCAGCGCGAACTGCAGACGTCCACCTACCTGGGCAACGGCATCGCCATTCCGCACGGCACCACCGATACCCGCGATCTGGTGTTGAAAACCGGCGTGCAGGTGTTCCAGTTCCCGCAGGGCATCGCGTGGGGGGAGGGCCAGACCGCCTATGTGGCGATCGGCATCGCCGCCCGTTCCGACGAGCATTTGGCGCTGCTGCGTCAGCTCACCCACGTGCTGAGCGATGACAGCGTGGCGGAGCGGCTGGCGAAAACCACCTCCGCGGAAGAGCTGCGCAGCCTGTTGATGGGCGAACGGCAGAGCGCCGAATTCCAGTTCGACGTTTCGCTGATTGCGCTCGACGTCGCCGCCGACAGCCTGATGACGCTGCAGGCGCTGAACGCCGGCCGTCTGCAAAAAATCGGGGCGGTCAACGCGCAGTTCGTCAGCGATGCCATCACCCGCAAGCCGCTGAATCTGGGGCAGGGCATTTGGCTGAGCGACAGCGTTGAAGGCAACCTGGCCAGCGCGGCCACCGTCAGCCGCCCGGCGCAGGCTTTCGTGGAAGACGGCGAGCCGGTGGCGCTGCTGCTGACGGTGTCGGTCGCCGATGCGCAGCCGCTGGCGGTGCTCAACTACCTCAGCGATCTGCTGCTGGCCAACAAAGCTGAACGCTTGCTGAAGGCGGATGCCGCCGGCGTGCTGGCGCTGCTGACCAGCGACGTGGCGGAAGAGAGCAGCGTGCTGAGCGCCGAGTTCGTGATCCGCAACGAGCATGGCCTGCACGCGCGGCCGGGCACGGCGCTGGTCAACGTGATCAAAAGTTTCAACAGTGACATCACCGTCACCAACCTGGACGGCAGCGGCAAGCCGGCCAACGGGCGCAGCCTGATGAAGGTGGTGGCGTTGGGCGTGAAGAAAGGGCATCACCTGCGCTTTACCGCCAATGGAGAAGATGCTGAAGCCGCGCTGAAGGCGATCGGCGAAGCGATTAATGAAGGACTGGGCGAGGGCGCAGCATGAGCAGAAGAGTAGCAACAATCACCCTGAACCCGGCGTACGATCTGGTGGGTTTCTGCCCGCAGATTGAACGCGGGGAAGTCAACCGGGTAAAAACCGCCGGCCTGCACGCCGCCGGTAAGGGCATCAACGTCGCCAAAGTGTTGAAAGATTTAGGCATCGACGTCACCGTCGGCGGCTTCCTGGGCAAAGATAATCAGGACGGTTTCCAGCTGCTGTTCAGCGATCTGGGGATCGCCAACCGCTTTCAGGTGGTGCCGGGGCGCACCCGCATCAACGTCAAGCTGACGGAAAAAGACGGCGAAGTGACCGATTTCAACTTCTCCGGCTTCGAAGTGACGCCGCAGGACTGGGATCGCTTCGTCAGCGACTCGCTGAGCTGGCTGGGCCAGTTTGACATGGTGGCGGTGAGCGGCAGCCTGCCGGCCGGCGTCGATCCTGACGCGTTTACCGACTGGATGACCCAACTGCGCGCCAAGTGCCCGTGCATCATTTTCGACAGCAGCCGCGAAGCGCTGGTCGCCGGGCTGAAGGCCTCGCCGTGGCTGGTCAAACCGAACCGCCGCGAGCTGGAAATCTGGGCCGGGCGCCCGCTGCCGACGCTGGCGGACGTGGTCGAGGCCGCGCATGCGCTGCGCGAACAGGGCATCGCCCACGTGGTCATCTCCCTCGGCGCGGAAGGCGCGCTGTGGGTTAACGCATCCGGCGCCTGGATCGCCAAACCGCCGTCCTGTGAGGTGGTCAGCACCGTGGGCGCCGGCGATTCGATGGTCGGCGGCCTGATTTATGGCCTGCTGATGCGCGAATCCAGCGAACACACCCTGCGTCTGGCCACGGCGGTAGCGGCGCTGGCGGTCAGCCAGAGCAACGTCGGCGTGACCGATCGTCCCCAGTTGGCCGCGATGATGGCGCGCGTCGATCTGAAACCTTTCAATCAATAGCAGGAGGCAGAATGAAAACGCTGCTGATGGTAGACAGTTCGCAGGGACAGGCCCGTGGCCACCTGGCGAAACGCATGCTGGAGGCCGCCGCGGCCAAAGCCGGCCTGACGCTGGTCGAGTCGCTGCAGGACGCCGAACTGGTGGCGGTTGCGGGGCAGGCTGCTCCTGCTGACGCCGCGCTGAACGGCAAATTGATCTATGTGGGCGAGGTAGAACAGGCGGTGCGTGAACCGGACGCGTTTCTGGCGCGCGCCCAGGCCGAAGCTGAAACCTATCAGGCGCCGCAGGCGGCTGCGGTGAAAGCCGATGGACAAAAACGCATCGTGGCGATCACCGCTTGCCCAACCGGCGTGGCGCACACCTTTATGGCGGCCGAAGCCATTGAAAGTGAAGCCAAGAAACGCGGCTGGTGGGTGAAGGTGGAAACGCGCGGCTCCGTCGGCGCCGGCAACGCCATCACCCCGGAAGAAGTGGCGGCGGCGGATCTGGTGATCGTCGCGGCGGACATCGAAGTGGATCTGGACAAGTTTGCCGGTAAGCCGATGTATCGTACTTCCACCGGTCTGGCGCTGAAGAAAACCGCGCAGGAACTGGACAAGGCGCTGGCCGAAGCCGAAGTGTTCCAGCCGCAGCAGCGCAGCGGCGCGGCGCCGACGGCGAAGAAGAAAGAGGGCAACGGCCCGTATCGTCACCTGCTGACCGGCGTGTCCTACATGCTGCCGATGGTGGTGGCGGGCGGTTTGTGCATCGCGCTGTCGTTCGTGTTCGGCATCAAGGCGTTTGAGGTCAAGGGCACCCTGGCGGCGGCGCTGATGCAGATCGGCGGCGGCTCCGCCTTCGCGCTGATGGTGCCGGTGTTGGCCGGTTTCATCGCCTTCTCCATCGCGGATCGTCCGGGCCTGACGCCGGGCCTGATCGGCGGCATGCTGGCGGTGAGCACCGGCGCCGGGTTCCTTGGCGGCATCATCGCCGGTTTCCTGGCGGGTTATGTCGCCAGGGCGATCAGCAGCAAGCTGCGCCTGCCGCAAAGTATGGAAGCGCTGAAGCCCATCTTGATCATTCCGCTGGTGGCCAGCCTGATCACCGGCCTCATCATGATTTACGTGGTTGGCACGCCGGTGGCGAAAATCATGGAAGGCCTGACCCATTGGCTGCAGTCTCTGGGCACCGCCAACGCCGTGCTGCTGGGGGCGATCCTGGGCGGCATGATGTGCACCGACATGGGTGGCCCGGTGAACAAAGCGGCCTACGCGTTCGGCGTGGCGCTGCTCAGCTCCTCGGTGTATGCGCCGATGGCGGCCATCATGGCGGCGGGCATGGTGCCACCGCTGGCGATGGGCCTGGCGACGCTGCTGGCGCGCCGCAAGTTCCCGAAATCCGAACAGGAAGGCGGCAAGGCGGCGTTGGTGCTGGGGCTGTGCTTCATCACCGAAGGGGCGATTCCGTTCGCCGCCCGCGATCCGATGCGCGTGTTGCCGTGCTGTATCGCCGGCGGGGCGCTGACCGGCGCGCTGTCGATGGCCTTCGGCGCCAAGCTGATGGCGCCGCACGGCGGCTTGTTCGTGCTGCTGATCCCGGGCGCGATTTCGCCGGTGTTGCTGTACCTGGTGGCGATCGCCGCCGGCACGCTGTTGGCCGGGGTGGCTTATGCCCTGCTGAAACGTGCTGAAACGCCGGTCGCCGCCGCGGCGTAAGCCTCGCCGATACCGCAAAACGCGCAGCCCAGAGCTGCGCGTTTTTATTTGTGTCTTAGGCAGTTAGCACGATTTACCCCTGGTCAGAAACCACAAGGCTTTCTAAGCTGATAGCGCGACTTTGTTCCTGCGAACAAGGAATGACTCAAGGAGATTCATCAGTGGCTAAAAAAGTGGCGATCGTACTGACATCCGGTTTCGCCGATTGGGAATACGCGCTGATTGCCGGCGTTGGCGGCCCGTTTTATGGGCTGGATGTGGCGTTTTTTGCGCCGCAGGCCGGAACGCTTCGCTCACAGGGCGGGTTGACGGTGGACGTTGCTCACGGCGTGGCCGAATTGGCGGACTGGCGCCCCGAGGTGCTGGTGGTGGTCGGCGGCACCCTGTGGGAAACCGAACGGGCGCCGGATATCCGCGCGTTGCTCAACGAGCAGCGTCAACGCGGCGCGATCCTGGCGGGCATTTGCGGCGGGACGTTGGCGTTGGCGCGGGCCGGCCTGTTGAACAACAGGGCGCATACCTCCAACGATGCCGAGTTCTTGACGCGCAACGTTGCGGGCTACAGCGGGCAGCGCCATTACGTTGCGAGCGCCGTCGCCGTTGTGGATGACCGCGTCATTACGTCACCGGGATCGGCGCCGGTCAGTTTTACCACCGCGGTGTTCAGGGCTGCGGGCCTGGATGAAGAAACGCTGCGTCAGTTCGGCGCCATGCTGGCGGCGGAGCACGCGGTGGGGGAAACCGCTCGCGCTTAAGCGAGCGGCCAGGGGGGTTACTGCTGCGCCTTCAGCCAGGCGATCTCTTCGGCCCAGATATCCGGATTTACCGTTTCCAGAATCAGCGGGATATTGTCGAAACGCGGATCGCGCATGATGTAGCTGAACACCGTTTTGCCGATGTTGCCTTCCCCCAGGCTGTGATGGCGGTCGACGCGGCTGTTGAACTCGCTCTTGGCGTCGTTCAGGTGCATGCCGCGCAGGTAGTTGAAACCGACGATGTCGCCCAACTGCTTGAAGGTGCGCTCGCATTCTTCTTCGGTGCGCAGATCGTACCCGGCGGCGAAGGCGTGGCAGGTGTCGATGCAAACGCCGACGCGGCTTTTGTCTTCGACGCCGTCGATGATCGCCGCCAGGTGCTCGAATTTGAAGCCCAGATTGCTGCCCTGGCCGGCGGTGTTCTCGATCACGGCCGTCACGCCGGCGGTTTTATCCAGCGCGATGTTGATCGATTCGGCGATGCGCGCCAGGCATTTATCTTCGTCGATTTGCAGCAGGTGGCTGCCGGGGTGGAAGTTCAGCAGCGTCAGCCCCAGCTGTTCGCAGCGCTGCAGCTCGTCGATAAACGCCTCGCGCGATTTTTCCAACGCGTCGGCTACCGGGTGCCCCAGATTGATCAGGTAGCTGTCGTGCGGCAGGATTTGCCCCGGCCCGTAACCGTACTGGGCGCAGGCGCTCTTGAACTTATCGATCACGTCGGCGGCCAGCGGGGCGGCCTTCCATTGACGCTGATTTTTGGTGAACAGGGCGAACGCGGTCGCCTCCAATTCGTGCGCGCGGATAACCGCCTGATCCACGCCGCCTGACGCGCTGACATGTGCACCGACAAACTTCATCTTCATTCTCCTGTGTTATCGGTGACATTATGGCATTGATGGCGGGCGGATTGAATGGCGAAAAGCGGCGGCCCGCCGAAGCGGGCCGCCGAGGGAGATTACAGCAGGTGTTGCACCAGTTGGTTTATCGCGCCGCCGCCGACCAGCAGCCAGACGAACAGCAGCGTTGCCAGCAGAATCGGTTTCATCCCGGCCTGGCGCACGGCGCTGATGTGGGTGGTCAGCCCCAGCGCCGCCATCGCCATCGCCAGCATCCAGGTGTCGGCGGTGATCAGGTGCCGCACCAGCGTGGCCGGCAGCAGGTTGAAGGAGTTCAGCCCGGCGACGGCGATAAACAGCACGGCGAACCACGGAATGGTGATGGCGGATTTTTCCGCCTTGCCTGCGCTGCCGCGGCTGATGTAGCCCGACAGCAGCAGCAGGAACGGCGCCAGCATCATCACGCGGATCATCTTGGCGATCACCGCCGCATTTTCGGCGTCAGGCCCGATGGCGTGCCCGGCGGCGACCACCTGAGCCACTTCGTGGATGGTGGAGCCGGCGTAGATGCCGAAGGTTTCCTGGCTGAACGGCAGCCACTGGAAGTGCTCATTCAACTGATACAGCCACGGATAGGCGAAGATCGCCAGGGTGCCGAACACCACCACGGTCGAAACCGCCACCGCCACTTTGCTGGAGTCGGCCTTCAGCACCGGCTCGGTGGCCATCACCGCCGCCGCGCCGCAAATGCTGCTGCCGGCGCCGATCAGTATCGCGGTTTGGCTGTCGATGCCGAACACTTTCTTGCCGAGCCAGCAGGCCAGCAGGAAAGTGGTGATCAGGGTCAGCGCATCGATGATGATGCCGCTGGCGCCCACGTCGGCGATCTGCTGAAAGGTCAGCCGGAAGCCGTAAAGGATAATGCCCAGACGCAGCAGGCGCTGTTTGGCCAGCTGTACGCCGCTGTGACAAACGGTTTGCCAGCGGGGGTACAGCGTGTTGCCCACCAGAATGCCGAGCAGGATCGCCAGCGTCAGCGCCCCCAGCCCCAGCTCCGCCACCCAGGGAATGTCGCCGGCCCAGACGGCCAGCGCGGTGAGCGCGCCGGTCAGCGCCAGCCCCGGCACCAGCCGCGGCAGGCCGAACAGCGGGAAGCGTCGCTCGGGGTAAGTGTGAGTGGTATCAGTCGCCATATAAAGTCAGTCCTTCAGTCTGTTTCTTGCGGTCAAGAGTACGTTTGGGCTGAATAAAAGAGAAATTGATTATATATTTATAACCTATCTGAATAAGTGGTATGGGGTCAGCCATTGGCATAACGCCGCATTGCGGCTAGGGTGTGGAGGAGCGGCGAGCCGCCGTCAATTTTCCAACTAACAGGAGCAGGCGATGGATACCGACGATCAACGCAGAGAGCAGGTAGATCAGGAAGTGGGCCGCGCGGTGCGGCGGTTGATTGAAGAAAACAAGGCGATCGACCGCGACCATCTCGCGGCGATGCTGCAATTGATACTGCGGGACGAAACCGGCACGCCGCGAGAGCCGGTGCTGGCCGCGGCGGCGCAGCTGGTCGCGTTGGGCAAATAGCGCGCCGATCTGGCCGCAAACAGGGTCGCCTGGCCGGGCTGCCCACCACACCATGTTGGGGTTCTCTGGCAGAACCCTCTTTCAATACCGGGACAGCTATGCATATCACGTTGCGTCAACTGGAAGTCTTTACCGAAGTGCTGAAAAGCGGTTCGACCACGCAGGCCTCGGTGGTGCTGGCGCTGTCGCAGTCGGCGGTCAGCGCGGCGCTGGCGGATCTGGAGGGGCAGCTGGGCGTGCAGCTGTTCGATCGCGTCGGCAAACGGCTGGTGATCAACGAGCACGGCCGGTTGCTGTATCCCAAGGCGCTGGCGCTGTTGGAACAGGCGGGGGAGATAGAGCAGCTGTTTCGCCATGACGGCGGGGCGTTGCGCATCGCCGCCAGCAGCACCATCGGCAACTACATGCTGCCGGAGATGATCGCCCGCTACCGCCGGGATTTTCCCGCCACGCCGCTGGAGCTGAACGTCGGCAACAGCCAGGACGTAATCGTGGCAGTGGCGGATTTTCGCGTCGATCTGGGGCTGATCGAAGGGCCTTGCCATATGCCGGAGCTGGTGACGCAGCCGTGGCTGGAGGACGAGCTGGTGGTGTTCGCCGCGCCGGATAACCCGCTGACCCGTCAACCGCCGACGCTGGAGGCGCTGGCCAATGCGCCGTGGATCCTGCGCGAGCGCGGTTCCGGCACCCGTGAGGTGTTGGACCATCTGCTGTTGGCGCATCTGCCGCACTTCCAGCTGGTGATGGAGCTGGGCAACTCGGAGGCGATCAAGCATGCGGTGCGGCACGGCATCGGCATCAGCTGCCTGTCGCGGCGGGTGGTGGCGGAACAGCTGGCCAGCGGCGCGCTGGTGGAACTGCCGGTGCCGTTGCCGCCGCTGCGCCGCACCCTGTACCTGATCCGCCATCGGCAAAAGCACGTCTCCAACGCGTTGCAACGTTTTCTCAGCTATTGCGTGCTGTAACCGGCGGCACGTCAAGCCCTCTGCTGCCGCGCAGGCCGGAAAAAGCATAAAAACCTGCGCCCGCTCACATTAATGAGAGTAAGTAAGGCTATAAGGGCCGCAGCTAATAATTGCCTCTGAATTATGAAGCTATCTTATATCGGTGCAATGTTGCTAGTTCACCGGCGGGTATTTGTTACAATCCGCCCTCATTTTTCGAAGAGCAGATAGATAGGGAACGAATGGCTCAGCAGGATATAAAAACATCGGGGCAGCAAGCACCCGGATTGCGCCGTGAATTGAAAGCCCGGCATTTGACCATGATCGCCATCGGCGGCTCCATCGGCACCGGCCTCTTCGTCGCCTCGGGCGCCACGGTTTCTCAGGCAGGCCCCGGCGGGGCGCTGCTGTCTTACGCTCTGATCGGTTTGATGGTGTACTTCCTGATGACCAGCCTGGGCGAACTGGCGGCCTTTATGCCGGTCTCCGGTTCATTCTCCACCTACGGCGCCAAATACGTAGAAGAAGGCTTCGGCTTCGCGCTGGGCTGGAACTACTGGTACAACTGGGCGGTGACCATCGCCGTTGACCTGGTGGCCTCGCAGTTGGTGATGAGCTACTGGTTCCCGGACACCCCGGGTTGGATCTGGAGCGCGCTGTTCCTCGGCCTGATGTTCCTGCTGAACTACATTTCGGTGAAAGGGTTCGGCGAGGCGGAATACTGGTTCGCGCTGATCAAGGTCAGCACCGTGATTATCTTCATCGCCGTCGGCGTGATGATGATCGTCGGCATTCTGAAGGGCGGCGAGCATGCCGGCTGGCAGAACTGGACAATAGGAGACGCGCCGTTTGCCGGTGGCTTCTCGGCGATGATCGGCGTGGCCATGATCGTCGGCTTCTCGTTCCAGGGCACCGAACTTATCGGCATCGCAGCCGGCGAATCGGAAAACCCGGGTAAAAACATCCCGCGCGCGGTGCGTCAGGTGTTTTGGCGTATCCTGTTGTTCTATATCTTCGCCATTCTGATCATCAGCCTGATCATTCCGTACACCGATCCGAGCCTGCTGCGCAACGACGTGAAAGACATCAGCGTCAGCCCGTTCACGCTGGTCTTCCAACATGCCGGCCTGCTGTCGGCGGCGGCGGTGATGAACGCGGTGATCCTGACGGCGGTGCTGTCGGCCGGTAACTCGGGCATGTATGCGTCGACCCGCATGCTGTACACCCTGGCTTCGGAAGGCAAGGCGCCGCGCATCTTCGCCAAGCTGTCGAAAGGCGGCGTGCCGCGCAACGCGCTGTACGCGACCTGCGTGGTGGCCGGCCTGTGCTTCCTGACGTCGATGTTCGGTAACCAGTCGGTTTACCTGTGGCTGCTGAATACCTCGGGCATGACCGGTTTCATCGCCTGGTTGGGCATCGCCATCAGCCACTACCGTTTCCGTCGCGGCTACATGCTGCAGGGGCGCGATCTGAACGATTTGCCGTACCGTTCCGGTTTCTTCCCGCTGGGGCCGATCTTCGCCTTCGTGCTGTGTCTGATCATCACCCTGGGGCAGAACTACCAGGCCTTCCTGCAAGACAAGATCGACTGGTACGGCGTGACCGCGACCTACATCGGTATTCCGCTGTTCCTGCTGATTTGGTTTGGTTACAAGCTGTCGCAAGGCACCCGTGTCGTGAAGTACAGCGAGATGGAATTCCCGAAGATGGACGTGAAGTAATTTTCGGTGAGTGACACGCGGCGGGGGCTCCCGCCGCGTTTTGTTTTACTTTTTCCCGCCTTTGGCTTCCGCCAGCGCCTGCTGCGCCGAGCTCATCAAACTCTCTACCGTCGCGTAATCCTGCGTCAGCGCCACAATGCCGGCGTTAAGCTGCATGTTCACCTCGCCGAACGCGCCAAAATCGTAGGGCGCCTCCAGCGGCGGCACAATGCGCGCCAGAAACTCGCTTTCCGCGCCGTAGGGCAGATCGTGCACCAGAATCAGAAACTGGCCGCCGGTATAGCGGCAGATATAGTCGCTGGGGCGGATCAGCGTCTTGAGGCGCTCGCCGACGGTGCGCAGCACGTCGTCGCCGATCTGGACGCCGTGGCTTTGGTAGAGCGCCGCCAGCGGGCCGAATTCAAGAATGAACAGATGGGAGATCGGCTGCGCCGTTCCGGGACGGCAGATGCTGCGCATCACCGCCTCGCCGCCTGCGCGGTTGAGAAAGCCGGTCAGGCGATCGCGGTGCGACGCCTGCTGCTTCTCCCACGCCAGCGTGACGTGCTGCACCAGCTGGCGGTGGTAGCGCGCGATCATGCCGTGGGCCAGCACCAGCCACAGCGGCGCGAGGTCCGCCAGGACAAACAGGTTTTGCACGCGCGACAGCGGCGCCGCCAGCAGGTAGGGCAGCGTCAGCGCGATCACCTCAAGCAGTGCAAAGCGCGGGGCGGCGGCGTGGCGCTGCATCAGCCAGCAGGCCAGGGCGGTGATCGTCAGGCCGGCGAACAGCATTAAGACGAAGCGGCCCGAGAGCATCGCCAGAGCGGCGCTGGCGCCAACCAGCAGCGCCCACAGCAGCACCGTCACCAGCATGGCGTTCGGCCAGGCCGGTTGACGCCGGCGCGCCAGCCAGGCTCGCCCGGCGGTCAACAACAACAGCAGCAGCAACAAACCGATGCCGAGCGGCCGCTGGACCAGCCAGGCGTACCCCGCCAGCAGCGCGGCCGGCCCTGCGGCATTCAGCCAGGGCGTGAGAGGAGAGGGCGTCAGCGTGAGACGCAGCTGGCGTTGAAACGGCTCGTCATCGGCGTGCAGCGGGCTGTATAACAGCCAGTTCAGCAGCGCCGGGCGTTTGGGCGTTACCGCCGGAGATGGACTTCTCATTACAGCCTCGTCAATCAATAAGGCCGCTCTTGCGGCGGCCTGAAGTTTTTTTGCACGCGCGGTGCTGTGATTTTGGATTCTATGTGGTTTTGCCGTTATTTGTCAGAGTCTGGTCGGATCAGGAAGAATTTTCAGAATAATTAACCTACTGGCCGTTGGCGGTGGAAAGCGTGGCGGTTTGAAAAATGGCGATAAAAAACAAATTATTACATTTCGACAACGCCGTTTTCACCTATTGATATGATTGATAAGTATTATCGTTTGTTTTATTGTTAACGGCTGTGCGCAGGCTGCTGCCGCACACTTTTCGGTTCACGGCGGCCGCTTTCGCGCCGCTGTCATGATGGTTGCAACAGGTATCTTAACTAATGAGCGTATCCACCGATCCCATGACTGAAGCCAAGGGGCAACCCGACGCCGGCGTGATGGGGCGTTATCAGCATATTCTTCGCCATCGCCTGTTGATGATGGGCGTATTGGCATTGGCGATCCTGGGCTCGCTGCTGCTGGATTTCACCATGGGGCCGTCCGGCCTGTCGTTGTCGTCCTTATGGCAAACGCTGCTTGATCCCGCCGCGGCCGATGCCGGCACGCGGGTGATCGTCTGGGACATCCGCTTGCCCTATGCGTTGATGGCGGTGGTGGTGGGCTTTGCGCTCGGCCTGGCCGGGGCGGAAATGCAGACCATCCTGAATAACCCGCTGGCCAGCCCCTTCACCCTCGGGGTGTCTTCCGCCGCGGCCTTTGGCGCTGCGCTGGCGATCGTGCTCGGCATCGGCATTCCGGGGATCCCCGATCAGTGGTTCATCTCCGCCAACGCCTTTATCTTCGCGCTGTTCGCCGCGCTGATGCTTGACGGCATCACGCGCTGGACGCGGGTCGCCACCTCCGGCGTGGTGCTGTTTGGCATCGCGCTGGTGTTTACCTTCAACGCGCTGGTCTCGATGATGCAGTTCATCGCCAGCGAGGACACGCTGCAGGGGCTGGTGTTCTGGACCATGGGCAGCCTGGCGCGCGCCTCGTGGGACAAACTGGGCATTCTGTTCGGGGTGTTCGCCGTGCTGCTGCCGCTGTCGATGATGAGCTCGTGGAAACTGACCGCGCTGCGTCTGGGTGAAGACCGGGCGGTGAGCTTCGGCATCGACGTGCGTCGGCTGCGTTTGACCACGCTGCTGCGCATCAGCATGCTCTCGGCGCTGGCGGTGGCTTTCGTCGGGCCGATCGGCTTTATCGGTCTGGTGGCGCCGCACATCGCCCGCATGATCTTCGGCGAAGATCACCGTTTCTACCTGCCGGCCAGTGCGCTGATTGGCGCGCTGGTGCTGTCGATGGCCTCGGTGGCGTCGAAAAACCTGGTGCCTGGGGTAATCATCCCGGTGGGGATCGTGACGTCGTTGGTCGGGGTGCCGTTCTTCCTGAGCATTATTCTGCGCCACCGGGGGAACGTATGAGCCAGGGTTTACGGATAGAAAACTTCTCGGCGGGTTACCCGAAACGCCAGGTGATCGACAATCTCTCGGTGCCGATGCTGCCGCGCGGGCAAATCACCGTGTTGCTGGGGCCGAACGGCAGCGGCAAATCGACATTGCTGCGCTCGCTGGCCGGGCTGAACCCGGCGCAGGGCAAGCTGTGGCTGGACGACGGCGATTTGATGCAGATGCCGTTCGCCCGTCGGGCGGAGAAAGTGGTGTACCTGCCGCAGTCGCTGCCCGCCGGGGTGCATCTGCACGTGCTGGAGTCGATCATCGTGGCGCAGCGCGCCTCGGGCGGCCGCAGCAACGCCGGCAGCGAAGCGGAAGTGATGGCTTTGCTGGAACAGCTGGGCATCGCCCACCTGGCGCTGAGTTATCTCGATCAGCTGTCCGGCGGCCAGAAACAGTTGGTGGGGTTGGCGCAGTCGCTGATCCGTCAGCCGTCGCTGCTGCTGCTGGATGAGCCGCTGAGCGCGCTCGATCTCAACTACCAGTTCCACGTGATGGATTTGGTGCGCCGCGAAACCCGCAAGCGCGATATCGTGACGGTGGTGGTGGTGCATGACATCAACATTGCGCTGCGTCACGGTGACCACGTGCTGATGCTGCAGGATGGCGATCTGATCGCCGACGGCGCGCCGGATCAGGTGATTACGCCGCAGAGCCTGGCGCGGGTCTATGGCGTGCGCGGGCGCATCGAGCGTTGCTCGCAGGGCACGCCGCAGGTGCTGATAGACGGTCTGGTGAACCAGCCGACGATATAGTCCAAGATAAGCCCGGCATCACCGGGCTTTTTTTATCGCGCAGCGCGGTTCAGTGCTTCGCTCACGCGTTCGACGACGTGCTGGGCGGTGACGATGCCGCCGGACAGATAGACCTCGGCCGCCGGCAGGTAAACCACCTGGCCTTTTTTCACCGCCGTGGTTTTCTTCAGCGCGGTGCCGGTGAGGATTTTCTGCGGCGCCACCGCGTTCGGCCGACCGGTCGCGGCATCTCTGTCGATGACGAACAGCCAGTCCGGGTTCAGTTTGGCGACCTGCTCAGGCGTCAGCTTATTGCCGCGCACGTCTTTTTCATCGGACTGCAGCGCGGACGAGAAGCCGAGAGCGTCATAGACGAAGCTGAAACGGCTCTTGGGGGCGTAAGCGCTGATCTTGCCGCCGGAGAACAGCACCACCAGCCCGCGTCCGGCCTGGGCGGCCTGCGGTTTGACCGCCGCTATCTGCGCATCCAGCTTATCGATCGCCGCCTGCGCCTGTTGCGGTTTATCGAACAGCTCGCCCAGCTGGCGGGTGCGCTGTTTCAGGCTGCCCAACTGATCCTGCTGATCGACGGACATGTTCAACGTCGGCGCCAGCGCGTTCAGCTCGTCATAGGCTTTGGACGCCCGGCCGGCGATCAGGATCAGATCCGGTTTGGCGGCGCGCAGCACGGCCATATCCGGTTCGAACAGGGTGCCGGCATTGAGGTATTTGTCATCCTGATAGCGCTTCAGGCTATCCGGCAAGTTCTTACGGTTGCCGGGCAGCGCCAGCGGCTCGACGCCCAGCAGCTGCAGCGTTTCCAGCGAGGCGTAATCCAGCACCACGATGCGCTGCGGGTGCTTCTTCACCTCGGTGCTGCCGTTCAGGTGCTGGACGTTGACGGTGGCCGAGGCCGCCTGCGCGTCGGTTTTACTGTGGCAACCCGCCAGCGCCATCGCGGCCAGCAGGGCGATCATCAGGGGGGAGCGGCGTAATCTCATGGGGCTTCCTCTCGGTGATGGAATGAAAAGGGCGCGCAGCGCGCGCCCGGGGGCATCAGAAGTTGTAGGTCATGCCGACGGTGTAACGGCGGCCGTCCAGCGTGGTGCGGTAGTGATCGTAATCCACGGTCTTGTCGAGAATGTTATAGACCCCGCCGGTCAACTGCAGGTTTTTCGCCGCCTGGTAGCTCAGGCCCGCATCGACGAAGGTGTAGGACGGGGTGCTGGTCTCCATCGACGTGCGGCTCAGGTAGTCTGAGGTGCGGCTGCGGAAGTTAACGCGCGACCACAGGCTGAGGTCTTGCGTGGCCTGCCAGTCCAGCACGGTGTTGATCATGTGCTTAGGCATCTGGTTCAGCGCCTTGCCCTGGAACTCGCCGCTCTTCTGCTCGGAAGCGGTGTAGGTGTAGTTGGCGTTCCACTTCCAGTCTTTATTGATCTGCCAGCCGAAGGTGGCCTCTACGCCGCGCATATTGGCTTTGTCGACGTTGACGCGATCGCTGATAAAGTCGTAGACGTCATTGCCGATCTTACAGTCCGGCGTGTCTTCGCAGCGGCGCACTTCGGTGATCTTGTTCTTGAAGTCGGTGTTGAAGACCGTCACCCCGGCATTGACGCCTTTCAGGCTATCCCACATCAGGCCGATCTCTTCGCTCAGGCTCTTCTCCGGCTGCAGATCCGGGTTGCCGACGATGATGCCGTTACGCACGCCGCCGCCGGTGACCTGGCCCCAGCTGGCGGAGGATTGGCGCAGATCCGGCGAACGATAGCCGGCGGAGACGCCGCCTTTCATCGTCCACTGTTCGGTCAGGTGCCAGACGCCGTACATGCGCGGCGACCAGTGGCTGCCAAAGTTTTGATCGCGATCCATACGGATGCCGCTGGTCAGGCTGAAGTCGTTGGTCAGCGCCCATTCGTCTTCGGCGAACAGCGCCCAGCTCCAGCGCGTCAGCTGGTTGACGTCTTGCGCCGAGCTCAGCTGGTTGCCGCTGTCGCCCAGTTTCTCATAGCGGTATTGGCCGCCGAGGTTCAGCATGTGGGCACCCAGCTCGAACTGGTTCTGGGTGTTGAAGATGGTGTTGTACATCTTCATCTTGCGGCCCGGGTTATTGGTCTCTTCCCGCTGAACGTAGCTGGTGGAGTTACCGAAGTCGTAATAACCGTTGTGGGTCAGCGCGTAGTTGGTGCGGGTGTAGAGATTTTCGCTGCGAGAGGTAGGTTTGCACTTGCCTTTGCTGCAGCGCTCCGCCACCACCGATTTGCCCGGCGTGCTGTTGCGATCCTGCAGCGAGCGGCCGATTTCAAAGTCGAATTCGTTTTTCTCGTCCGGGGTCAAGGTGAACACCGCGGTGCCGCTGCGCATGCGCTGTTCGTTGTAACCGTTGGCGATTTTATCTTCGGCGCGGCGCGACAGCAGGCCGTTGACCCGCACGCCGAGCAGGCCTTCAATCAGTGGGCCGGAGGCGTAGGCGTTGGTCTGGAACAGATCGCCGGAATCGCGGTTTTCCTGGAGGGTGGCGTCGCCGTGCAGCGAGCCTTTCCACTCGGTGCGGGAAGTCTTGCGGGTGATGACGTTGATCACGCCGCCCATGGCGTCGGAACCGTACAGCGAAGACATCGGCCCGCGCACCACTTCGATGCGCTCGATGGCTTCCATCGGCGGCAGCCAGCCCTGTTCGATGCCGGCGTTATCGCTGTTCGGCCGGGTGCCGCGGGTGTCAACGCGCTTGCCGTCCACCAGAATCAGCGTGTACTTGGAGGACATGCCGCGGATGCTGATGTCGCTGCTGCTGGCGCCGCCGGTGACGACCACGCCCGGCACGTCTTTCAGCGCATCGGTCACATCGCGATAGGCTTTATCTTCAATTTGCTGGCGCGGGATCACTGAGATGGAAGCTGCGGAGTCCTGAATTTTTTGCTGAAAGCCGGAGGCGGTGACGACCATGGTGTCCTGGGCGTCAGTCTGCGGCGCGGCCAGCGCGGCGGTGGCGCTGAGCGAGGCGATGACCATGGCGGCGAGCTTGCTGTAACGTGGCGTTTCCATGAGGTAAACCTTTCCTGGATTGAAGTGAAAGTAATTAACCAATTGAATTTCTAATGAAATTATTCATCGTTCGCTGAGAAATCCGGTGCTTCGTCAGCGTTGCGTGAGGGTATTGTAAGGATTTTTTACTTAATGTAAACGCTAATGATAATTCATATCATTTGTATGCTTGTTATTCTGGCGGGAAAGAGTAACCGGATGAATTAAAGGGAAAACCGGCGCAGCGGATGTGCGCCGGGGAGGATCAGCGTTTCTGGATGTAAGTGATGGCCAGCGCCAGCGCCAGCACCAGGCCTTTGATAATGTCCATGGCGTAGTAGGGCACCGACAGCATCACCAGGCCGTTTTGCAGCACGCCGAGGATCACCGCGCCGATCAGGGTGCCGAGCGCATTGGGTTTGCCGGAGCCGGCCAGCGAGAAGCCGATGTAGGCCGCCGCCACCGCATCCATCAGATAGCCGCCGCCGGCGTTGACCTGCGAAGAGCCGATACGTGACGCCAGCAGGATGCCGCCAAGCGCCGCCAGCCAGGAAGAAATGACGTAAGCGGCAACCCTGTAACGCACGGTGCGAATGCCCGACAGGCGCGCCGCCTCGGGGTTGCCGCCGATGGCGTACATGCGGCGGCCGTGCTTGGTCAACGACAGGAACAGCTGCACCGCCACGGTGACCGCCAGCATGATCAGCACGATCACCGGCACCTGGCCGAGGGCGGAAAACACCTCCGGGATCAGGCCTTCCGCCATGTCGCCATTCGGCAGCACCATGTTTTGGGTGATGGAGCCGCCGTAGCTGTAGGTCATCGCCACGCCCTGGATCACGAACAGGCTGGCCAGCGTCGCCAGCATATCGGGGATTTTGAGCACCACGATCAGCAGAGCGTTGAACAGGCCGACCAGCGTGCACAGCAACAGCGTCACCACGATGGCGCCGGTGGTGCCGAATCCGTGCCAGACGAACAGGGAAATCACCAGCGCGTTGGCCAGCGAGGCGGTCGAGCCGACCGACAGATCGAAACCGCCGACCGACAGCGAGATAGAGACGCCGATGGCGATCACCGTCACGATGGCGATCGAGCGCAGGATATTGATGATGTTGTTGGCATCGAGAAAGTTGTCCGACGCCAGGCCAAACAGGGCGACCAGCGCCGCGACGGTCAGCAGCATGCCCCACTTGTAGAGGAAATCAAACAGCTGTTGGCGCCAGGGCAGCGCAGGCCGCAAGGCAAATTCTTTACTCACGCAGGGGTTCCTCCGGTGGAATAGAGCAATAAGGTTTCTTCGTCGGTATCGGCGGCGTTCAGCTCCGCCACGATGCGGCCATCCCACAGCACGCAGATGCGATCGCACAGGCCAACCAGCTCGGCGAACTCGCCGGAGGCGTAAATCACGCCTTTGCCGGCGCGGGCCAGGCCGTCGATCAGGCTGAACAGTTCCTGTTTGGCCTTGATGTCCACGCCCTTGGTCGGCTCATCGAAGATCAGCACGTCGGCGTCGCCGCGCAGCCACTTGCCGATCGCCACTTTTTGCTGATTGCCGCCGGACAGGCGCGCCAGCCGCTGTTGCGGGCCGGAGGCGCGAATGTTCAGACGCTGCATGATCTCGCGCGCCCAGCGCAGCTCTTGCCGCCGGCTGAACAGGCTCCAGCGCGAGAAGCTGTCATCGGCGCTGACGCTCAGGTTCATCGGGATCGCCTCATCGATAAAAATGCCTTCTTTGCGGCGTTCTTCCGGCACCAGCGCCAGCCCCTGTTCGACCGACAGATGCGGCGCACGCGGCGCCCAGGGCTGCCCGCGCAGTTCGCCGCGTTCCAGCTGCGCGGCGCCGGCGCCGAACAATGCCTTGCACAGCTCGCTTTTCCCGGCCCCGGCCAGACCGGCGATGCCGAGGATCTCGCCTTCATGCAGCCGCAGCGAAACGTCGCGCAGCTTATGGCGATCGCGCAAGCCCTCCACCTGCAGCAGCGTACGCTCCGCGTGCGGCGGGCGCGGCGGCGGGAAAATGTCGTCCAGCCGGTGGCCGAGCATTTTCTCGACGATCTGTTCGCCGCCGAGGCCGCGCATGGCGTCTTCGCTGACGCGGCGGCCGTCGCGCAGCACCGTCAGCCAATCGCAAATGTCGCTCAGTTCGTGGATGCGGTGAGAAATGAATACGATGCCGATGCCTTCGGATTGCAGGCGGCGCACCACGTTGAACAGGCGCTCGCTCTCGGCGCGATCGAGCGGCGCGGTCGGTTCATCGAGCACCAGAAAACGGCAGCGGTGCGACAGCGCGCGCGCCAGCAGCACCTGCTGTTTTTCCGCCAGCGTGCAGTCCGCCAGACGTCTGCGCGGATTGAGCGGCAGCGCCCATTGCTGCAGCAGCTGTGCGGCGCGGCGGTGCAGTTCCGCCCAGTTCAGCCAGTGGCCCGGTTCGTTCAGCCAGTCCAGCATGATGTTTTCCGCCACCGACAGCGTGGGGATCAGCGCGACATCGACTTCTTGCTGCACCACGTGGATGCCGTGGCGGCGCGCCTGCAGCGGGGAATGAATTTCCACCGCCCGGCCGTCGATCAGGATCTCGCCGCGGTAGTGATCGTGGGCGCCGGAGAGGATCGCCATTAGCGTCGACTTGCCCGCGCCGTTGGCGCCGACCAGCGCGTGGATTGAGCCGCCGTGCAGCGTGAAGTCCACGTCCTGCAGCGCGTTGAAGCCGGCGAAGGCGATCGAGATATTGCGCATCTCGAGGCGCGAAGGCGTTGCGGTTGACATTGCGTAGTGAGGCCGTTTAGATGTTTAGATGGCTGTTTTGCTCTGTTGTAACACAGATTGCGCCGTTGGCAACCAACAAAATGGCATAACGGCGATGAAAGCGTGGGCGGACAGGGGCGCAACCCGCGTCAGGCTGCGCCGGAGCGATAAACGGTCAGAAGGTGGTGGGGGTGTGTGCGCTGACGATGCGGCAGATGCGCGCCGACGTATTGCTGAAGCTGTGCGGAATGCCGGTGTTGATGGCGTAGCTCTGACCGGCGGTCAGGCAGTAACTCTGGCCGTTGATGGTCAGCACGATCTCGCCCTCCAGCAGGGTGCCTATCTCTTCGCCCTGATGCTTGATCTTTTCGCCGGTGGTGGTGCCGGGCTGGTAGGTTTCCAGCATCATCGCCAGGTTGCGCGTCGGGCTGCCGTTGTGCACCAGCTTCATCGACACCCCCTGGCTGCCGATCTCAATCAGATCCTCGGCGTCGATCACCACGCGCGGTTCGTCGACGGCCTCCGGTTCGGCAAAGAATTCCGACAGCGACAGGCCATACACCTTAAGCAACTTTTGCAGCGTGCTGATGGCCGGGCTGACTTTGTCCTGTTCGATGGTGCTGATCGCACTGTGGGTTAACCCGGACAGTTCGGCGACCCGGCGCTGCGACAAACCCAATTGCTGGCGGATCTGCGACAGGCGTTTGCCCGGTGCCAAGCTGGCTTCGCTCATAGCGGTACTTCCTTCTGGTAAGGGCGACAGGCTGAAATGACGATCGGTATCGGGCGCCTGCCTGGTCGATAACGATGCTGCATGATATCGGTAGTTAGGGTAGGTTTGGAAAATATATTGCCCATGCTCACCGTCAGCACGGCGGACAAAATAGTTGACGTGAAAATAGCGGCAAGGCCTTTTCGGTCAATATTTTATCAATTTAGCAGCCGGTGGCGAATAATCAAACAGGATTGTAACATTTGCAAACCCATTCTGTTAAGACTATGTTTCATGTTGTGGATGTTATTTTGAGCGCCCGCAGCGGCGCGACCTGGCGAGAAATCCAATCATGTGTTGAATCGAACGGCGGACGGGCGCCAACGCGCCTTAAGAGCATAATGGCGGGTGACGTATGCAAACCAATAGCGCAGCAGTTGAACATTTTGCACAGCATCATGAAGAGAGGCGAAGTAGCGCGTTCCAAAATGAGGTCGCTCATTATTTGGAACGCCATCCCGCCACGCAGTATATCGATATCCTTCTCACCGATCTCAATGGTTCCTTCCGCGGCAAACGCATACCCGTCTCAGGGTTGAAAAAACTGGAAAAAGGCAGCTACTTCCCCGCGTCGGTGTTCGCTATGGACATCCTCGGCAACGTGGTGGAGGAGGCGGGCCTTGGGCAGGAACTCGGCGAACCGGATCGCGTATGCCTGCCGGTGCCCGGTTCGCTGACGCCGTCGGCGGCCGATCCGCAGCACATCGGCCAGGTGCTGCTCACCATGCTGGATGAAGATGGCACTCCCTTTGACGTTGAACCCCGCAATGTGCTGAACCGCGTGTGGCAGGCGCTGCGACAGCGCGGCTTGTTCCCGGTGGCAGCGGTAGAGCTGGAGTTTTATCTCATCGATCGGCAGCGCGACGCGGAAGGCGATTTGCAACCGCCGTGTGCGCCCGGCACGCAGGAGCGCAACACCCAAAGCCAGGTGTACTCCGTTGATAACCTGAACCATTTCGCCGAGGTGTTGAACGATATCGACGCGCTGGCGAAGCTGCAGGGGCTGCCGGCGGACGGCGCGGTGGCGGAGGCCTCGCCAGGGCAGTTCGAGGTCAACCTGCGCCATACCGACGATATCTTGCAGGCCTGCGACCACGCGCTGGCGCTGAAACGGCTGGTGCGGCTGGTGGCCGAGAACCACGGCATGCACGCCACCTTTATGGCCAAGCCCTATGAGGAGTACGCCGGCAGCGGCATGCACGTGCACGTCAGCATGCAGGACGGGGCGGGCAACAACCTGTTCGCCGACGGCGAAGGCGAGGATTCGCCGCTCTTGAAACAGGCGCTGGCCGGGATGATCACCCTGATGCCGGCGTCGATGGCGCTGTTGGCGCCGAACGTCAATGCCTATCGGCGTTTCCAGCCGGGGATGTATGTGCCGATCCAGGCCGCCTGGGGCCACAATAACCGCACCGTGGCGCTGCGCATTCCCTGCGGCGAACCGGAGAACCATCGGGTGGAGTATCGCGTGGCCGGCGCCGACGCCAATCCGTATCTGGTGATGGCGGCGATCCTGGCCGGCATGCTGTACGGGCTGGACAACCTACTGCCGCTGCCTGAGCCGGTGACCGGCAACGGGCTGGAGCAAGAGGGGCTGCCGCTGCCGATCCGCCAGAGCGACGCGCTGTACGAGTTTGAACATCAGCACGCGCTGACGCACTATCTCGGCGAGCGTTTCACCCGCGTTTATCACGCCTGCAAGACCGACGAACTGCTGCAGTTTGAACGGCGAGTGACGGAAACCGAGATCGACTGGATGTTGAAAAATGCCTGAATAGGCGTATAAAGTAAGAGGTATGTGCGGGCGACTGGCCTGCCGGCAGCGGATTAATTCGCCTGCCGGGCTGGTTTTCCGTGCGATCGACAAAAAGAATTTGTATTTGAGGGTTTCCGGATCTTGTCATTCGGAGGCATTCTGGTGCAAAATATCTCAAATGCAGATAGCCGACGTTTTGAAAGCGTCGGTTATTTTTTTTGCATTATGTTTTACCAACGTAGCGTTTCATACACCAAGCGAGGCCGGACACCGATCCGGATAGATAAATAGTTTCGTGCACGATCAAACAAAACTTTATGGTCGTGACTCATGAGGATTAGAAAGATGGGGCAATTTTTCACTTTAGCGCCGGTGCCCGCCGGTTTCCGCTGTGGCCGCAGCGACTATGGAGCAGCCGAGGTTACCTCGACCCGTTATCCAGCTTACAACCCCCTTCTTTTAGAATTAACTCGCTCGTTGCGAAGTTTCCCCGCAACCTTAAGTCTTGGCGTGTCCGCCATCCGCAAGGCTCAAGGTAAGGGGGGCTGAACAATGTCCGATAACACCATCAACGCCGCTCCGGCTCAGCGCACTCAGCTGCGTAAAACCCTGACTTTAGTTCCGGTAGTGATGATGGGCTTGGCTTACCTGCAGCCAATGACCATTTTCGATACCTTCGGCATCGTATCCGGCCTGACCGATGGTCACGTCGCGACCGCGTACGCCTTCGCTCTGCTGGCGATCCTGTTTACCGCCCTGAGCTACGGCAAGCTGGTGAAGAAGTTCCCTTCCGCCGGTTCCGCCTACACCTACGCCCAGAAAGCCATCAGCCCGCACGTCGGCTTTATGGTGGGCTGGTCATCGCTGCTGGACTACCTGTTCATGCCGATGATCAACATTTTGCTGGCCAAGATTTACCTGGAAGCGATCTTCCCGGGCGTACCGTCCTGGATCTTCGTGGCGGTGCTGGTCGGCTTGATGACGATTTTCAACCTGCGCGGCATCAAGCTGGTGGCTAACCTGAACTCCATCATCGTGGTGGTGCAGGTGGCGATCATGATCGTGTTCCTCGGCCTGGTGATCAACGGCATTTACCACGGCGAAGGCGCCGGTACGCTGGTCAGCAGCCGCCCGTTCTGGTCCGATAACGCTCACGTGGTGCCGATGATTACCGGCGCGACCATCCTGTGCTTCTCGTTCCTGGGCTTCGACGGCATCAGCTCGCTGTCCGAAGAGACCAAAGACGCGGAAAAAGTGATCCCGAAAGCCATCTTCCTGACGGCGCTGATTGGCGGCATCATCTTTATCGTGGTGTCTTACTTCGTGCAGCTGTACTTCCCGGACATTTCGCGCTTCAAGGATCCGGACGCGTCGCAGCCTGAAATCATGCTGTACGTGGCGGGTAAATTCTTCCAGTCGGTGATCCTGGTGTTCTCCTGCGTGACGGTATTGGCGTCGGGCATGGCGGCGCACGCGGGCGTTTCGCGTCTGATGTACGTGATGGGCCGCGACGGCGTGTTCCCGACTCGCTTCTTCGGCTATGTGCATCCAAAGTGGCGTACCCCGGCGCTGAACGTGCTGCTGGTAGGCGCCATCGCGCTGTCCGCAGTGTCGTTTGACCTGGTGACCGCGACCGCGCTGATCAACTTCGGTGCGCTGGTGGCCTTCACCTTCGTTAACCTGTCGGTGATCTCGCAGTTCTATATTCGCGACAAGATGAACCGCACCGTGAAGGACACGTTCAACTACCTGATCCTGCCGGTGATGGGCGCACTGACCGTCGGCGCGCTGTGGATCAACCTGGAAGCCAGCTCGATGACGCTGGGCCTGGTTTGGGCGGCCATTGGCCTGATCTACCTGGCCTTCGTCACCCGCAGCTTCCGTCTGCCGGTGCCGCAAGCGAGCGAAGACGCCGCCTAAGCGCGAGCCGTCTCCTCAGCCACAAAAAAGGCCGCTTTCGCGGCCTTTTCCTTTTGTGCTGCGGCGGATTTTATCCCACCAACTCTTTGCCGTAATCGAACAGCGCTTTCAGCAGGGCGGTTTTCTCTTTGTCGCCTTCGTGCAGGTTATACAGCGATTCGAGCTGCAGCAAATAGCTCTGCACGCGCTCCGCGCTCAAGGCTTCCTGACGATGTTGCAGCCAGCGGCGCTGCTCGGCGTCGTCCAGCGTATTCGGGTAGTTGCGCGCGCGGAAGCGGAACAGCAGCTCTTTCATGCGGCCGTCGCTGAAGGCCAGATCCAGCGCCGGCAGGTTCTGCGGCTTGGTCTGCTGGATAATCCTCATCGCCGCCTTGTCGGCGTCGCTGAAGAAACCGTCGTACAAGCGGGCGTCGACGTCCTCGGAACCTTTGAACGGCTCGGCTTCGGCGAACAGCGCGACCACTTTCTCGCGCACTTCCGGATGCTGTTTCAGCAGCTGCAGATTTTGCAGGCACGCCTGACGATCGATGCCCAGCCGCTCGGCGTTCTCCGGCAGCAGGGTTTTGGCCGGCGCCAGCACCGGGCATTTGTTGATGTGCACCAGCTTGATCGGCACCGGCGCCTGATCCGGCGCCAGATCGTCGCGGCGGGTGTACAGCCGCTCACGCAGCTGCTCGGCGCTCAGCGTCAACAGCGGCGTCATGTCGCCGGCCAGATCGCACATGATCACCGCGTTCTTGTTGTCCGGGTGCCAGGCCAGCGGCGATACCCAGCTGGTATTGCCGCGCGCCGCGCCGAACATGCCGGAGACGTGCACCAGCGGCGTCATGTCGGCGACGTCGATCAGGGCGTTCAGCTTGTGTTTATTGCGGTGCTGCAACAGGAAATCGAACAGCCGCGGCTGCGCCTGCTTGACCAGCTTGGCCATGGCGATGGTGGCGTAAACGTCCGACATCGCATCGTGAGCCTGCGTGTGCTCGACGCCGTTGGCGCGCGTCAGGTGTTCCAGGCGGAAGCTGGGGAAACCGTCTTCGTTTTCCGGCCAAACTATGCCGTCCGGGCGCAGAGCGTAGCAGGCGCGCATCACATCCAGCAGATCCCAGCGCGAGTTGCCGTTTTGCCAGCTGTAGGCGTAGGGATCGTAGAAGTTGCGATAGAAGATATTGCGGCTCACTTCGTCATCGAAGCGGATGTTGTTGTAACCGAGAATGCAGGTGCCGGCCACGCTGAAGGCCTGATGGATTTGGCGGGTGAATTCGGCTTCGTTAACGCCTTTGGCGCGCGCCACCTGCGGCGTGATGCCGGTGATCATCACCGCCTCCGGTTCCGGCAGGTAATCGTCGGCCGGGGCGCAGTAGATGACCAGCGGCTCTTCGATAATGTTGAAATCCATATCGGTGCGCACGCCGGCGAACTGCGCCGGGCGGTCCAGCGACGGGCTCTTGCCGAAGGTCTCGTAATCGTGAATGTAAAATGTGGCCGTTGCCTTGCTGCTCAAAATCGCGTCTCTTCAGTGGCGGATACAATATGCCTCTATTGTAACGGCGTGGGGAGCGATGCCAAGCGGCGGTTAGCGAAATGCGCGCAATTACGCACGGCGATAATAATTCAGCCGTTGATGAAAGTAGGGGAGCAGGTGGTCGGGGACCTGTTGTTCTGTTTCCGCCTGAGTGGAGGCGATGCCGTAGCGTTCGTTGTAGATCACGCTGATGGCCAGCAAATCGGTTTCTATTTTCTCGCGTTGCGCCTGCGGTAAGCTATCCAGCTTTCGAGCCATCGTTATCTCCCTGTTAACCTTAGGGCATAATAGGATCGTTAGCGGATATTGTCCCTACCCATTCCGGGGGGCAGTCGACGCCTGAGCGCCGGGTTGCGCGCAAGGCGCCTGGCCGTGGCGGGCGGCGAACTCGCTCTCTGCGTGATGTGCCTGGAAGCGATCCACGCGTTGATAAAGCGAACAGGCGCCGCCGATCACCGCCACCCAAAACAGGGTGCATAGCAGCAAAACCCCCAACCAGATTTTTTGGTTATAGGTCATAAGTCCTCCACGGACGCTAAGAGAAATAACATTGACCGTTAAATTAAATCAGGGGTTACATCAATGGTATTTAAACAGTAGGGATTAATCGTAATCTTGTCCCGACTCTTTTGTTACTAAACCCATGATGGATGTTTCAAAAGATTCCTTAAGATAATATTAAGAAAAGTGTTTAAGGGCGCCGTAATTCTATTTAATAATTGTTTAATTATCCGCAGATACAATCTTCCACATTCAATGCCAATGTGGGTGACAATTATGAAAACGCTGCTGTTGACCGGCGCTACCGGCTTTCTCGGTGGTGCGGTTCTTGAAAAATTATTGATTGAAAATCAGTCTATTAATTATCTTTTACTGGTGCGCGCCGACGATGCGCAGCAAGGGCTGGCCCGTATTCGCGCGAATATGGAAAAATTTAATATCGACGCGAATCTGCTGTCTAAAATTACGATAGAAAATATATTGTTGGGCGACCTTTCCGAGCCGGCCGACTTTTTAACTGACGCACGCATTAACAAAGTCACGCACGTTATTAACTGCGCGGCCGTTGCTTCTTTCGGTAATAACCCGCTCATTTGGAAGGTAAACGTAGAAGGCACACTGGCCTTTGCCGAAAGAATGGCGCAGGTGCCGGGATTAAAACGCTTCCTGCACGTCGGTACCGCCATGTCCTGTTCGCCGGAGCCGGGTTCGCTGGTGTCGGAGAGCGGCGAGTTTGAGGAAGACGCCGAGCACCTGGTGGAATATACGCGTTCCAAATCCACCATCGAACAGCTGATGCGCCAGCGCTGCCCGCACATGCCGCTGACCATCGCCCGTCCGTCGATCGTCGTTGGCCACACTCGCCTGGGCTGCCAGCCTTCCAGCAGCATTTTCTGGGTGTTCGGCATGGCGCTGATGCTGCGCAAGTTCATGTGTTCGCTGCAGGACAATATCGATGTGATCCCGGCGGACTACTGTGCGGATGCGTTGGTGATGCTGATGAACAGCGAAACGCTCGAGAACGACGTTTATCATATCTCCGCCGGTGAGGAGAGCAGCGTCAGCTTTGCCGAAATCGACCGCGCCATGGCGGCGGCGCTGGAAAAGGCGCCGGTGGGCGATGAGTATGCGCAGGTGACGTATGACGCGCTGGTGAAAATGCGCCGTCAGCTGAAAGACATTTTCGGCCCGTGCAACGAGCGGCTGATGCTCAAAGCGATGCGCCTGTACGGATCGTTCGCCATGCTCAACGTGCGTTTCAGCAACGAGAAAATTCTCAAGCTGGGCATGCCGAAACCGCCGCGCTTCACCGACTACATCGCCGGCTGCGTGCAGTCGACCCGCGGGCTGTCCATTCAGCAGCAGATGGTGGTGGACTTCAAATAACCGCCGGGCGCCCTGGGCGCCCGACGCTGTGGTCCGTTACCAGGACGAAGATGACCAGAAGACGCGGCCGAGCACCACCAGTTGCTCTTTGCGCTGCTGATAGCTGAGATGCTCGTCCTGGTACTCTTCCCGGTTGAGGGAGCGGATGATGACGCCGCCGTCCGGCTGCTCGATAAGCACCTTCACCCGCAGCAAATTGCCGTGGCGGATGGCGTAGGTCTTGCCCTCGCGGATGCGCGTGTCGTCGGTGTTGATGCCGACCACGTCGCCGTCCTGCAGGCGCGGTTCCATGCTGGAGCCGGAGATGCGGATAATGCGCGCGGCGTTGACCGCCACCCCCATCTTGTGCAGATAGTAACGGCGAAAGATCAGCGAAAACTCCTCGCGATCGACGATTTCGTAGCAGCCGTCGCCGGCGGAAAAATCGATATCCAGCAGCGGGATCTCCACAAACTCTTCCTTGTCTTGTTCGGTATCTTCCCATACCACCGGTTTCAAGCGGGCGGGTTGGGAAGTCCGACTCCGCCGCCACGTTGTCAAACGGGCGCACCAGCTGCTTTTCATGAAACACGTCGAACCAGCCCTTGGGCAAATTCAGCTTGGCCTCGATCCGCCTGGCCAGATTGTCGCCAAGATTGCGGGAGGATTTCTCCCCGATGATTTGGCTCAGCGTCGGCGCGGAAGACTCAACCAGCGTGGCGAATTCATTCTGGTTGACGCCTTGCCGGGCGTAGCGGGCCATCAATTCGCGCAGATTGTTGCGCCTGATTTCTTTAGTTTCCATCGTGCAATGATCGCACTCTTTAGCAAAAAGGTAAATAACGATTTTGCTAAAAAAGACTTGCGCATGATTTAGCAATTAGCTAAAACAAAAAGGGTGGGCCAAGGGTTCACCCGTGCGGGGCGGTCTGTCATGATGAGGGGCCGCTCAGTGAAATCAAACGAGAGAGGGACTTTACGATGTACAAGATTGATTACAATAGCTACCGATCGGTCGCCAGCTTCGGCCACCGCGTGCGCTTTCTGGTGCTGCACTACACGGCGCAAAACTTCGCCGACTCGGTGAAGTCGTTGACCGGAAAATCGGTCAGCGCGCACTATCTGGTGCCGGATCCGACCGAGGCGACCTATCAGGCGGCCGGCTTCAGCGGCGTGCGCATCTTCAACCTGGTGGACGAGAATGAGCGCGCCTGGCATGCCGGCAGCAGCCAATGGGGCACCCGCAGCAATATCAACGACACCTCGATCGGCATCGAGATCGTCAACCTGGCGAGCGGCGACGGTGGAAACATCACCTTCCCGCCGTTCAATCCGCAGCAGATCGAGGCCGTCACCCAGCTGGCGCAGAACATCCTGCAGCGTTATCCGGACATCTCGCCGGTGAACGTGGTGGCGCACTCCGACATCGCGCCGGGCCGCAAGAGCGATCCGGGCCCGCAGTTCCCGTGGCAGCAGCTGTATCAGGCCGGCGTCGGCGCCTGGTATGACGAAGCGACCAAGCAGCAGCGCCAGCAGGAATACTGCAGCCAGGGCCTGCCGACGCAGGCCGATCTGCTGAAACTGTTCGCCCAATACGGCTACGACACCTCGGCGGCGAACACCGCAGAAGGCTATCGCCAGCTGGTGCGCGCGTTCCAGCTGCACTTCCGTCAGCAGAAGTATGACGGCGTGATGGATGTTGAAACCGCCGCCGTTCTGCGCGCGCTGGTCGACAAGTACGTCGCCTGAGCCTGAAGGTGAATGGGGGACGCCTCATTCGCCTTTTCCTCGCCGGGCTTCCTCCGCTAAAATAGCGGCCTGGTTGGTCTTTATCGGAGGCACTGTGCGCCTCGATCGAAAAATCTCTTCCCTTGAACTGCTGACCTATCGCCACTATCGCATCGTACACGGCGTGCGCATCGGGCTGGCGTTTATCCTGACCTTTCTGCTGATCCGCCTGCTGGCGGTGCCCGAAGGCACCTGGCCGCTGATCACCCTGGTGGTGGTGATGGGGCCGATCTCGTTTTGGGGCAACGTGCTGCAGCGCGCGCTGCAACGCATTGCCGGCACGGTGTTCGGCGCCGCCTCCGGCCTGATCGCCCTGTATCTGGAGCTCTATTCGCTGCCGCTGATGCTGGTTTGGTGCGGCGTGGTGATGTTCGTCTGCGGTTACCTGACGCTCGGCAAACGGCCGTATATGGCGCTGCTGGTGGGGATCACGCTGGCGGTGGTGTGCGGCGCGGGCGCCGGCGACATGCACACCGCGCTGTGGCGCAGCGGCGACGTGATCTTCGGCTCGCTGTTGGCATTGCTGTTCACCAGCATCTACCCGCAACGCGCCTACATTCTGTGGCGCATGCAAATGGCGGACTGCCTGCAAACCGCCGCCCGCCTCTACGGCGCGTATTTTTCGCCGAACGTTATCGAGCGGCCGCGGCTGGAGCCGCAGCTCAAGGATCTGTTGAATCAGGTGGTGAAGTTGCGCAGCCTGATCGTGCCCGCCAGCAAGGAAACCCGCATCCCCAAAGCGGTGTTCGAAGCGGTGCAAACCCTCAGCCGCAATCTGGTGTGCACGCTGGAACTGATGGCGGATGCTTACTGGGCCTCGCGCGAAACGCACTTCATCATGCTGAATGCCCGCACGCTGCGCAGCACCCAGCTGCTGACGCTGAGCTCGCTGGAGTCGCTGGCGGTGCTGATGCGCGAAGGGCCGCAGGCGCAGCGCCAGGCGGCGGCGGGGCAGCTGGCGGAAATCGCCGGCGAGCTGAAAACGCTGATGCAGGAAGTCAGCGTCGGCCAACACGGCGAAGCGCCGATTTACGGCTACGTTTGGCTCAGTATGGAGCTGGCGCAGCAGTTGGAAGAGTTGGGGGATTTGCTCCAGGTTTGCACCGCCGCCGGGCGCGAATAAGGGGTCAGATCATGAAGGCGGCGCTTTGGGTTTTGGCCGTCGGGGCAAAGTGGGTAAGATAAGCCAATCACTGTTGTGCCGGACCGCCACAAACCTGTATCTTGGTGCCATGTGGCCGTAAGCAAATGAATCTGTGTATTACTAAAGCAAGGGTATAAAGATGGATAATGCAAATAAGCCGAGTTTCCAGGACGTGCTGGAGTTTGTGCGTATGTTCCGCCGCAAAAACAAACTGCAACGCGAGATCGTCGACAACGAAAAGAAAATTCGTGATAACCAGAAGCGCGTGCTGCTGCTCGACAACCTGAGTGAGTACATCAAGCCCGGCATGAGCATTGAAGACATTCAGGGCATCATCGCCAACATGCGCAGCGACTACGAAGATCGCGTTGATGACTACATCATCAAAAATGCCGATCTGTCCAAAGAGCGCCGCGAGCTGTCCAAAAAGCTGAAAGCGATGGGCGAAGTGAAGTAACCCGCGTTATCGGGCCGGGCGCGATGCCTGGCCCGCATTCCTGCCAATCATTTTCTTCCCGCCGTTTCGATCATCTCCCGATCCTCATCGATCCTGTAAATGGGATCGCGATCCGCATTTGTAGCATTTTTAGCCGCAATGTTAACGAACTGTGATTTTGCTCAAACAATTCTTTTTGCAGCTTTGGTTATATGTCGATCAATGTTCACGTTGTCATTTTGAGTTTTCGGGATGTGTGATGATTAATTCATTGAAATTTAACATGTTGTGTCTTTGCTCATTTTTTGTTGAATAAAAATGACAACGTCAACATTAATAGAATTCAAGCGTTTAACGAATGTATTGGAGGAAGAGATGAGCCAGTTGCCGGAAAAAATGCGCGCGGTCGTTTGCCATGGCCCGCAGGATTATCGTTTCGAACAGGTGCCTACGCCGCTGCCGAAGGCGCGCGAGCTGGTGATCAAGGTGGAAGGCTGCGGCATCTGCGCCGGCGACTGCAAATGCAAGAACGGCGCGCAGATGTTTTGGGGGGAGAACCCGTGGGTTAAACCGCCGGTGGTGCCGGGCCACGAGTTCTACGGCCGCATCGCCGCGCTGGGCGAGGGCGCGGAAGGCAAATACCGGATCGGCGAGCGGGTGATCGCCGAGCAGATCGTGCCGTGCTGGGAGTGCCGCTACTGCAAATCCGGCAGCTACTGGATGTGTGAGACGCATAACATTTACGGTTTCCAAAAAGACGTGGCGGAGGGCGGCATGGCGGAGTACATGCGCTTTTCCGAGAACGCCATCGTGCACAAGATCCCGGAAAGCCTGAGCCATGAAGACGCGGTACTGATCGAACCGATGGCCTGCGCCATCCACACCGTGGCGCGCGGCGACATCCAGCTGGACGACGTAGTGGTGTTGGCCGGCGCCGGGCCGCTCGGGCTCTGCATGGTGCAGGTGGCGCGCCTGAAGACGCCAAAGAAACTGATCGTGATCGACGCCATCGACGAGCGGCTGGCGCTGGCGAAGGAATTCGGCGCCGACGTAGTGATCAACCCGCTGAAGGAAGACGCCGACCAGATCGTCAAATCGTTGACCGGCGGCTATGGCTGCGACGTCTACATTGAGGCCACCGGCGCGCCGATCGGCGTCACTCAGGGGCTGCAGATGATCCGCAAGCTGGGCCGCTTCGTGGAGTTCAGCGTGTTCGGCAAGGAAACCACCGTCGATTGGTCCATCATCGGCGATCGCAAGGAGCTGGACATTCGCGGCGCGCACCTGGCGCCCTACAGCTACGAAATCGCCATCGATCTGTTCGAACGCGGGCTGGTGACTTCCAACGGCGTGGTCACCCACAGCTATTCATTGAATGACTGGGACGAAGCCTTCGCCCTGGCGGACTCGACCGACTCCATCAAGGTGATCCTGGTTCCCTGACCCTCCCGCCGTACCGCTGTTGCAGTCACGACCGTCGGCCCGTTCGCAACGGAGGGGCCGGCCGGTCGGCCAAACGTAAAGACATGCTGTTGCTCTGATAACCACAACAAGAAGCTTCCCTACAGGAGAATTGGCTATGTTTTCATTATTCAAAAAGACCCTGCCTTTTATCGTCGCCGGTGGAATGTTGGCGGCCAGCCAGGTGGCGCTGGCCAAGCAAATCACGATCGGTATGTCGTTCCAGGAAATGAACAACGACTACTTCGTCACCATGAAACAGGCGCTGGATCAGGCGGCGGCGGATATCGGCGCCAAGGTGTACGTGGCCGATGCGCGCCATGACGTCGCCAAACAGATCGGCGACGTGGAGGACATGCTGCAGAAGAAGGTGGATATCCTGCTGATCAACCCGACCGATTCGGTGGGGGTGCAGTCGGCGGTGATCTCCGCCCATAAGGCCGGCGCGGTGGTGGTGGCGATCGACGCGCAGGCGGAAGGGCCGCTGGACTCGTTCGTCGGATCGGAAAACTACGACGCCGGCTTCCAGGCGGGCGAGTACCTGGCGAAAGCGCTGGGCGGCAAAGGCAAGGTGGCGATCCTCGACGGCATCCCGGTGGTGCCGATCCTGGAGCGCGTGCGCGGCTTTGAAGCGGCGATGAAGAAATACCCCGACATCAAGATCGTCACCAAGCAAAACGGCAAGCAGGAGCGGGACACCGCGCTGACCGTGACCGAAAACATGCTGCAGTCGGCGCCGGATCTGGCGGGCATCTTCAGCGTCAACGACGTCGGCGCGCTCGGCGCCCTGGCGGCGATCGAAAGCAACGGCGCCAAGGTCAAGCTGGTGAGCGTCGATGGCCAGCCGGAAGCCATCAAAGAGATCCTCAAGCCGAACTCGCCGTTTATCGCTACCTCAGCGCAGTTCCCGCGCGACCAGCTGCGCATCGCGCTCGGCATTGCGCTGGCCCGCTACTGGGGCGCCACGGTGCCGAAAACCGTGCCGGTCAAAGTGAAGCTGATCGACCGCAGCAATGCGGCCGGCTTTAGCTGGTAACAGCGGCCGGGTTCGCCCCGCTGCGGCGGGGTGTTCGGTGCGGAGGGCAATGCGGTGACACCTTTACTGGAACTGAAGCGAATCAAGAAAAGCTTTCCCGGCGTGAAGGCGCTGGACGGCATCGATCTGGCCATTCAACGCGGCGAGGTGCACGCCCTGCTGGGCGAAAACGGCGCCGGCAAATCGACGCTGGTGAAAATCATGTGCGGCATCTATCAGCCGGACGAGGGCGATATTTTTATCGACGGCGAGCAGCGCCGCTTTAACAACTATCGCCAGGCGATCGAGGCCGGCGTCGGCATTATTTTTCAGGAATTCTCGTTGATTCCCTACATGAGCGCCATCGACAACATCTTCCTCAACCGGGAGATCAGGAACCGCTGGGGCCTGCTGGATCGGCGGGCGATGCGGCGCAAGGCCGAGGCCATTTTCAAGCGGCTGACGGTGGCTATCGATCTCGATTGCCCGGTGGAGCAACTGAGCGTGGCGCAACAGCAGTTCGTTGAGATCGCCAAGGCGCTGTCGCTGGAGGCGCGGGTGCTGGTGCTGGATGAACCGACCGCCACGCTGACGCCGGGCGAGGCCGAGCACCTGTTCAGCGTGATGAGCGATCTGCGGCTGCTGGGCGTGGGCATGGTGTTTATCTCGCACCACCTGGACGAGATCTTCACCATCTGCGATCGCATCACCGTGCTGCGCGACGGCGCCTACATCGAAACGCTGGCCACCGGCGACACCAACGTGGAAGAGCTGGTGCGGCTGATGGTCGGGCGCAAAATCGAAAACGCCTTCCCGGTGAAACAGCACCCGGTCGATACCGCGACGGTGCTGCTGGAGGCGGAGATCCAGCGCGAGAAGCACGGCGCGACCGACCGCTTCCACCTGCACAAGGGCGAGATCCTCGGCTTCGCCGGGCTGGTGGGCTCCGGGCGCACCGAGACCGTCTCGGCGCTGATCGGCGCCAGCCGCTGCCACCGCAAACGCGTCCGCCTCGGCGGCCAACCGGCGGCGCTGCGCTCCCCGGCGCAGGCGCTGGCGCAGGGCATCGGCCTGCTGCCGGAGAGCCGCAAAACCGAGGGCCTGGTGCTGCCGTTCTCGGTGGCGCAGAACATCACCCTCAACCGGCACCACCGGCGCGGCAAGATCTTCGTCAGCGCCCGCAAAGATCGCGACGTGGTGCAGCGGCTGATCCGCGCCGTGGGCGTGAAAACCCCGGACGCCGAGACCGCCGTCAGCACCCTGAGCGGCGGCAACCAGCAGAAGGTGGTGATCGCCCGCTGGCTCAACAATGACTGCAACATCCTGATCTTCGACGAGCCGACGCGCGGCATCGACGTGGGCGCCAAGGCCGAGATCTACCAGTTGATGCAGCAACTGACCCAGCAGGGCATCTCCATCATCATGATTTCTTCCGAACTGCCGGAGATCATCGGCGTGTGCGACCGCGTGCTGGTGTTTCGCGGCGGCCACATCGTTGCCGAACTGACCGGCGACGACATCGAATCCAACCACATCATGCTTCACGCGACCGGGAGTGCCTTATGATCGGAATTGAACAACCCGCCGTGGCGCGCCGCGCCGCTGGCCCCAGCCTCGGCAAGCGCTGGGAAAAACTGCTGCATCACCCGGCGGTCTTGCCGTTTATCGGCTTCGTAATCTTGTTCGTATTGATGAGCCTGCTGAACGACAGCTTCCTCAGCGTCAACAACCTGACCAACGTGGCGCGCCAGGTGTCGATCAACGCCATCATCGCGGTGGGCATGACCTGCGCCATCCTGACTGGCGGCATCGATCTCTCGGTGGGGCCGGTGATGGCGCTGGCCGGTTCGGTCGCCGCCGGACTGATGCTGGCGGCGGTGCCCATCCCGCTGGCGATGGTGGCGGCGCTGGCGGTCGGCGCGCTGTTCGGCCTGGCCAACGGCGCCTGCATCGCCTACCTGCGCATGCCGCCGATCATCGTCACCCTGGCGTCGATGGGCATCGCCCGCGGCCTGGCGCTGCTCTATACCGGCGGCTACCCGATCTCCGGCCTGCCCGACGTCTTCTCCTTCTTCGGCCGCGGCACGCTGCTGGGCATTCAGGTGCCGATCCTGATCATGCTCGGCGTGTACCTGTTGGCCTGGCTGATGCTCAACCAGCTGCCGTTCGGCCGCTACGTCTACGCGATGGGCGGCAACGAAGAGGCGGCGCGCCTGAGCGGCATCCGTGTGCCGCGTTACAAGATGCTGGTGTACGTGATCAGCGGCCTGACCGCCGCGCTGGCCGGGCTGGTGCTGACCTCGCGCCTGATGAGCGGGCAGCCCAACGCCGGCGAAGGCTTCGAGCTGGACGCCATCGCCGCCGTAGTGCTGGGCGGGGCGGCGATCTCCGGCGGGCGCGGCGCCATCGTCGGCACGCTGGTGGGGGCGATGATGCTCGGGGTGCTCAACAACGGCCTCAATCTGATGAGCGTATCGCCGTATATCCAGAACGTGGTGAAGGGCGGCATCATCCTGGCCGCCATCTACCTCAGCTCCGTGCGGCGCAAATAGGAGGCGCGATGTCAGTCTTTCTTGGCATAGACGTCGGCGGCACGGTGATCAAGGCCGGGCTGTACCGGGCCGATGGCGAAGAACTGGCGATCGCCGAGCGCGACGGCGCGGCGATCGCCGCTCAGCCGGGCTTCAGCGAACGCAATATGGACGCGCTGTGGGATGACGTTTGCGCGGCGATCCGCCAGACGCTGCACGCGGCGGGGCTGGCGGCCGGGCAGGTGCGCGGCGTCAGTTTCTCGGCGCACGGCAAAGGGCTGTACGCCATCGACCGCCACGGCAAACCGGTCGGCAACGGCATCCTCTCTTCGGACAACCGCGCGGCGGCAACAGTGGCTGAGCTGCGCCGCGCCGGCGTGGACGCGCAGACTTACCCGCGCAGCCTGCAGCCGCTGTGGCCCAGCCACCCGGCGCTGCTGCTGCGCTGGCTGAAGCAGCGGCAACCGGCGCAGTACGCCGCCGTCGATCGCATCCTGATGGCGCACGACTACCTGCGCTTTCGCCTCACCGGCGAGGCGGCGGCCGAGGTGACCAACATCTCCGGCAGCAACCTGTTTAACCAGCACAGCGGCGCTTACGATCCGGCGCTGATGGCGGCCTTCGGCATCGAAGAGGCGCAGGAGAAGACCGCGCCAACGATCGGCTCAGCGCAGCTGGCCGGGCGGGTGACGGCCGCTGCAGCGGCGCAGTGCGGCCTGCGAACGGGCACTGCGGTGTACGGCGGCCTGTTCGACGTGGTGGGCGCGGCGCTCAGCTCCGGCGTGGCCGACGATCGCACGCTCAGCGCGGTGGCGGGCACCTGGTCGATCGCCACCTGCGTGACCGAGCGCATCATTCCTGCCGACTATCCCTACGCCTGGGGGCGCTACTGCATTGACGGCCGCTATTTCGTGCACGAAGGCAGCCCGACCTCGGCCGGCAACCTGGCCTGGTTCCTGCGCCAGTTCTGCGCCGACGACCGGCAGCGCTACGCCCAATTCAACGCCTGGGTGGCCGAGCGCCGCGAGCAGCCGAGCGGGCTGCTGTTCCTGCCTTATCTGTACGGCTCCAACCTCGGCGGCAACACGCCGGGCGGGCTGATCGGCCTGAGCGCCCACCACGAGATGGCGGACGTGGTGCAGGCGATCTACCAGGGCATCGTGTTTTCGCACCTGATCCATCAGGAGCGCATGGTGCAGCTGAACCCGCGCATCGAGCGGGTGCGCATGACCGGCGGGCCGACGCAGTCCGAGGTCTGGATGCAGATGTACGCCGACGCCGGCAACCTGCCGCTCGAGGTGGTGGAAACCTGCCAAGGCGGCTGCCGCGCCGCCGCCCTGTGCGCCGCCGTCGGCGCCGGGGAGTACGCCGGGTTTGCCGAAGCGATCGCTGCCGCGCCGCCCAAACTGCGCTGTTATTATCCCGCGACCGCCGCCCACCGGCGCCTGCGCGCCCAGCAGGCGCGCTATCTGGCGGTCGCTCAGGCTTTGAGTGAGGTGACTGATGCAAACGACTAACGCCGCCTGTCTGGGGCTGTATGAAAAGGCGCTGCCCGCCGATCTGAGCTGGCCGCAGCGGCTGGCCACCGCCGCCGAGCTGGGCTTTGAATTTGTGGAGATGTCTATAGACGAACAGCCGGCGCGCCAGCAGCGGCTGGACTGGGATCGCTGCCAGCGGCTGGCGTTTATCCAGGCGCGGCTCGACAGCGGGGTGACGGTGCCGAGCCTGTGCCTGTCGGCGCACCGGCGCGATCCGTTCGGCAGCCATGATGCCGCCATCCGCGAACGGGCGCGGGTGCTGATGAGCAAGGCGCTGGAACTGGCGACGGATCTCGGCATCCGTAACATCCAGCTGGCGGGTTACGACGTCTATTACGAACCTGCCGATCGCCACAGCCGCGAACGCTTTATCGAGGGCATGCAGTGGGCGGCGGCGCAGGCCGCCAGGGCGCAGGTGATGCTGTCGGTGGAGGTGATGGACACGCCGTTCATCAACAGCATCAGCAAATGGCGCGACATCGCCCGCCACGTCAACAGCCCGTGGTTCACGGTGTATCCCGATCTCGGCAACCTCAGCGCCTGGGGCAACGACGTCGCCGCTGAGCTGGCGCTGGGCATCGGCAGCATCACTGCCGTGCACCTCAAAGACACCGTTGCGGTGGGGCCGGGCAGCGCCGGGCAATTCCGCGACGTGCCGTTCGGCGAGGGCTGCGTGGACTTCGCCCACGCCTTTTCCGTGCTCAACGCGCTCGGCTATCGCGGCCCCTACCTGCTGGAGATGTGGGCGCGCGAAGACGGGCAGGACAAGCAACGCATCGCCCAGGCCAAGGCCTGGATCGAACAACAGATGAATGAGGGAGGCATCGCATGCTGAACGAACTCAAGCGGCAGGTGCTGGCCGCCAACCTTAGCCTGCCGGCATACGGGCTGGTGACCTTTACCTGGGGGAACGTCTCGGCGATCGACCGCCAGAGCGGGCTGGTGGTGATCAAGCCTTCGGGCATCGCCTACGAGGCGATGACGCTGGCGGATCTGGTGGTGGTGGATCTGGAGGGCAAGGTGCGCGAAGGGCACCGCAAGCCTTCATCCGACACCGCCACCCACCTGGCGCTGTACCGCGCCTTCGCCGATATCGGCGGCGTGGTGCACACCCACAGCCGCAACGCCACCATCTGGGCGCAGGCCGGGCAGCCGATCCCGGCGCTGGGCACCACCCACGCCGACTACTTTTACGGCGACATTCCCTGCACCCGGCCGATGAGCGAGGCGGAGATCGCCGGGGATTACGAGGGGGAAACCGGCAAGGTGATTATCGAGACCTTCAGTCAGGCGGGGCGCGATCCGCAGCAGGTGCCGGGGGTATTGGTTTACTCCCACGGCCCGTTCGCCTGGGGCAAGGACGCGGCGGATGCGGTGCACAATGCGGTGGTGCTGGAAGAGGTGGCGATCATGGCGATGGCGACGCGCCAGCTGGCGCCGGCCATCGCCCCGATGCAGCCGGAGCTATTGGACAAACATTTCCTGCGCAAGCACGGCAAACACGCCTACTACGGGCAATAGCGCCCGTCAGCGATTCAACAGCGAGCCGGTGAAGAACTCTCTGCGCACCGGCAACTCGCCGCGCGGGCTGTTAATGGCGCTGAACAGCAGCTCCGCGGCGATCTCCCCCAGTTTCTGCGTATCGTGATACACACCCGGAATGTGCAGGCCGTAAGCGCCGGCGCGCGGCGGCTCGTCTATCGAGAAGAACTTCACCTGCTGATAAAGCCCCATCTCGTGGCAGATGGCGATGGCGCCCAGCGTGATGATGCCGTTCAGGCCGATGATGTAATCCGGGCGGTTCTCCGGATGCGCCAGATAGGCGCGCACCTCGCTCTCTTGCGAGGTGAAATCGTAGTCGCCGTTGATGATATGAATCTCACGCCCGCTGCCCTGCAAGGCCGCGACGATGCCGGCGGTGCGCGTTAAGGTGATCTCCGAATCCGCCGGGCCGCCGATAATCAAAAGCTTCTGCTCCGGCTGCTCCGCCAGATAGCGCCCGGCCAGCACGCCGATCTCGCGGTTATCGAGGAACACGCCGCTCAGCTGCTGATCGTAAAGATCGCGGTCGATCAGGATCAGCGGCACGCCGTACACCTCGGCCAGCTCGAGATAGGCGGGGCGGTAGCGCTTGTCGTCGCGCACCGCCGACAGCAGGATGCCGCGCGCCTTATAGCCGAACAGCGCCTGAATGGCGCGCATTTCCGCCTCTTCGCTGCCGTCGGTGTCGAACAGCATGATCTGGTAGCCCTGCTGGCGCGCAATGCGCGACACGGTCTTGATCAGGCCGGAATAGAACGGGTTGTACATGCTGCTGGTGACGATGCCGATAATCTGGCTGCTGCTGCTTTTCAGCCCCTGTGCGAACGCGTTGGGCACATAGTTCAGCTCTTTGGCGATGGCGTGAATGCGCTCGCGGGTTTCCGGCTTGACCAGCTCGGGCTTATTGAAGGCGCGGGAAACGGTGATATTGGTCACCCTGGCGCGGCGGGCGATATCCACGATAGTGGCATTGGGATTGGCTTTCGACACCGTCTTTCCTTGCGTTATGCCTCAACAGATCCCTTATTGTAGGGAAAGGGCGAGGGCGGTGCTAGGGGGGAGTGGGGGGATTATTTTTCGGAAGTGAAATATTTTAGATGTAGCATAATAATATGTATTTTGGGTTTTGTGATGAATTAAAGGTGTTGATAATAGTGAAGTTAATTTAGGTGATAAATGTTACTGAAAGCTATGCTAAAAAACGACAATTGTGGATCATAATCAATGTTAATTAGTATGTATTATGATCCACTTAGTCGTCATATCTACTTATTTATTATTACGCGTAATTTAATGCCTGTAACCTCCTCGATGTACGCCGCAGTAGCGCCAAGCACTATTAATTGTGAGTCGGATATTTTTGACTTGGAAATTGCAGGTTGAACAATGGAAACACCAAGTTTAAAATCAGAATATCGAGCAATTTTTGCAAGGTTAATTAAATCTTCAAGTTTGCCTTTGTCTATCCGAGATGATTTCCCCTGGCTCAGTCGTGTCCGCTCTCTTTCTATTAGACGTAAAATCAATCCTTCTTTATCTGCGAACCACTTGATACTTTTCTCTGCTTGACCAGCAACTTGATAAACATCATCTACTCTTCCTCCTGGCGTTGCGATGCCATTTTTCTTTGAGCAATACTTACAGTGGAATAGATCTATAACTAATTCTTTATCATCAATATTTTTTATGGCAACAATATCAGCGACTTCGCCCGCACCGTCATCGTCAAAAACCAAATCATACGAATTTTTTATTTTTTGAATCGCATGATATTGAATGGAATCTTTCAGTTTTGAATGAGTCTGTGACTCAACAGATATATCAACACCTTCCCATTCCCAACCCTCTGTATTATTAACATCATACCTATATGTGTAGTCTTCATTTGGATAGTACCTGAAACCGCCGTCAATAATTGATGTGTCACACATGAAAATAGTCGGTGGGTGCTCATTAAAAAATTCGGACAATTGTAATGATTGTTCTCCAAACGTGATATCAAGGCTGTCTTGAACAGTGAATACAACTTCTCCTAATGAGGTTATTTCAGAGGTAATCCTGCTTTGGCCATGTCGGGTTTTCAAGAAGAAATTTAGTTTTTTTGCGTTCTTATCTGTGTTTTTCCATTCTGACAATAATAACTCGCAATCAATTAATTTCTCTTCCCAACGGTTAGAGCTAATAGTAACCTTAGTTTCATTTTTTCTAAGTAACTCTATAGGCCATTCAATGGCAAGTGGTGCTATGTCTGGGTATTCTGTCAACTCTTCAGTTTGCATTGCTGTTTTCATGACCGTATTAGTATCAATGGAGTTATCTAATACCTTTGAACCTACTTTATTACACCAAATAATCCATTTGTCTAATGAATCACTATCCATTGACCATACTTTACCTTTATATGAACAGCCGATACTAACGAATTCACCATTCTCATACCCTTTGCCAAATATATTGGATTTAATAGCTCTATTGGCTTCGATATCAGGTATTTGGTCATTTATTTCTGTTCCTGTATGCATTGAATAACGTAATCCTTTTTTGTTTTTATTTAATCCGACATTTTGAAGCTTCAAGCGCTTTAGCCCAGACAATGATCTAAAAATATGTTCTCCTCTAAGTTGTAATGCATCTTTTGCGATTAGTTTGACAAGCCTTTTAACTAATCCATCTTTGGCTGATGAATGTATAAATAATAGGTTTAATTTTTTATTATAATAAGCTATATATAAATCCCATGATTCATCAAATATCTCTTTGGAACTGGACCAACCGACAGGGGAATATGATTTTACTGAGAGTATTAGTATGTTTTTATCATCATTTAGCACATGGTCAATTATTTTTGCCTGTGTATTAGAGAAAAGACTGAATCGTTCAGGGTCCCAAATTGTGAAAGCCATTTTGTACATTGTTGTACTAATACTTGGTGTTAGTCCCAAATCAAGGAGTTTACTCGGGTTGGAGAACTCTCCTCTGAATTCTTGATATTCTTTTTCATCTTTGATTTTTCTGTGACTTATATCACTCACAATATTGTTCCAGTCAGAGTCCTCCTTATATAATTCCTCTAAGCTTTCATTAACGTTAGGGTTTGCTATATTGGCAACAAATTTAGCATTGCCGACGTTTTTAGCTGAACGAGTAAATCTTCCTGTAAATTGGAGCATGATATTTATGCTTTTATGAGGGTCATGAATCGCTGATATCTTCAACTGTGGAAGATCAAATCCTTCACCTAGCATGTCTACACATACTATTACCTTGTGCTCTCTATTTTTTATTGCGGTTAGTAGTTCAGTTTTCTTTCTTGTTTTGCTGTTTATAATTACAGGGCTTAAGTCAACTTCTTTAGAGTATATTTCAAATATTTCGTTAGCTCTTTTAATCGTATTTGCTCTCGCCATTACTATATGATCAAAGCCAGCCTTTAAGTCTTCTCTAAGTAATTCTATTGCCTTTTCAGCAATTGCTCTATCTGATTTGTCTTCTACAAACTCTCTTATCGGATGGAATTCAATTGGCTTGAAGTAACCGTCATTTTGCGCCTTTTTTAGAGGGTAGTTAAATATTATCCTCCCCTCTATTCTTGAACCGTCATTCCTGAATGGTGTAGCTGTAAACTGAAATGTTGGTTTCCCATTGAATTGGGATTTAATGTTAGCCCAAGTTTTAGCAGTAATATGGTGCGCCTCATCGATTATGAGATGAGTACAACTCTCAGTTAATTTGAGAAAGAACTCTTTTTTGAACTTTGAGAGTGCTGCTGCTGATGTAATAATTACATTTGATGAAAGTATTTCTCTTAAGTCATCTAGGTTATCAATACCATTCTTGATTGTAGAAACGATTGGGTTAATAGTTCTTTCTGTAATTAATCCTAACTCTCTTAGTAAACCTAAGCGTACAAATTTATCTTTAGTCTGTTCTCTTAAGGCATCTGATGGAACAACAACTAAAGTTTTATTGAAGTGACCAGCGACAACGATAGATAGAATAGTTTCTGTTTTGCCTGTTCCGGTAGGCATCACTATAGTAGCCGCAGACATATCATCAGAGCGTTCATAACCTAGTGCTGCATAGATACCACCAATTTGTGGTGGCCTAAGTCCATTAACATCACTCGCTAAATTCTCTTCCTTAAAAAGGAAGTCTGAGTTACACCAAGAAGTATAGATAGATTTGTGTGAATGATTTTTATTATCAATAGGTAACCATGATATTGTGCTATTTTTTAGTTTCTTCTCATTTGGCTGTTTCATAGAAAATCCTTATAGTTTCATGCGAATTAATTAAAAGGCTAACTAGTGTAAAGGTGTTCTTAAAAAGTTCTTATTAGAGTGTTTCTAACGTGAGAATTCCAGTACGGAAATCACGAATATTGAATTAGTGTCATTATTTTTAAAATTAGTTTTATGAAAATAAGTGCGGCATATCTATTTTACTATTCTGACTGAGTACGACTGAGTGACATACGCCTTAAAAGCCCGCTGTTATAACGGCTGAAATCCCGAGGAATCGTTATAGTGAAACGAATGATTTTTTGTCACAACACCGCCAACTTTACTATCTTTCTCCAAGCTAAATATTTGAAAAATGAAACACCATCCTCACCCCCCAACCCCCCGCCATAACCCCGGCAACAACCCCAGCGTCTCATCAATCAGCGCTCGTCGGTCATTGCCCGGCTTCCAGATGGTGACCATGGTTTGGCTGATCCCCTGGCTGCCCACTTCGGTACGCAGCGTGTTAACGTTTTTCCACTGTTCGGCATGCATATGCGTCGGCAGGAATCCCCAGCCGCAGCCCTGTTCGAGCAGGGCGCGCAGCATCTCCAGCTCGTTGGTAAATATTGTATGCCCTGAAATTTGCAGGCGGCGCGCCACGGGTTCGTCAGAATCCGGGTGCATGATCACCTGCGGCGCGAGCGAGAGCTCCAGCAGCGAAAGCGGCTGTTCCGCGTTGGGGAAAAGCGTTTCGGCGGCGTAAAAATCCATCTCTATCGCCCCTAAGGCGCGCCACTCCATGGTGTCGCCCACGCTGCGGTTGCGCGCCTGGCAGATGCCCAGATCGGCCTGGCCGTTTGCCAGCAGCCTTTCTGCCTCGTCGCGCGAGGCGTTAATCAGGCTCAGGCGCGTGTTTCGCTGGGCCATGGCGGCAATCAGCGCCTGCAGCAACGCGCGGGGGGTAAAGGGATCGTAGACCAGCGAGATTTCCTGCGCCGCGCTCTTGGGCACGTCTTTGGCAAATGCCTCAAACGCTTTCACCTGGCGCATAAGCAGGTGCGCCTGGCGCTGCAGCTGTTCGCCTTCCGGCGTCAGGTGCAGGCTGCGCCCCTCGCGCAGGAACAGCGCATAGCCCAGCCCATCCTCGAGAAAATCAATCAAATCGCGCAGCGTCGTGCGGTCTTTGCCCAGCTTGAGCGCGGCTTTCGCCAGGCTGCCGTGCTCGGCCACGGCGGTGAAGGCTTCCAGTTGGGCAAAGGAATAAATCAGGCTCGGCACGCGGTTCCCCCGTCGATTTTGCGGGGGATTTTCCCCCATCAGGCGTTTTTTATTATAGGCCGCGTTTTTTTAAGCTGAACGCCTTCCTGAGCTAAGCGAGAAAAATATGAAAAGCAAAGTGTTTAACTGCAGCCTGCTGGCGGGCGTTGTCATCAGTCTCTGCAGCGGCCTGTTGGCGCCCGCCGCGCTGGCCGCCTGTGCTGGCACCGAACTCAGCGCCTGTCCCGCGCCTTTCGATGCGCAATTGCCGGACACGCACAAAATGCTCACCTGGAGCCAGAGTGACCGGGTGATCGGTTTTCGTAACGACTACCGCAACTATGCGGGGGATGTGTTTCATCACGGCAATGCCATACCGCTGTTGGCTGCCGCTAAACAGCTAACGGACGCCAGCTATCGGGTGAATGGCAAAACCTACCACCTGCAGGATTACCTGCAGCGCCAGAACATCAGCGGCATGCTGGTATTGAAAGACGGCAAAATCGCCTGGAAATATCTGGGTGAAGGCAATACCGACGCCACCCTGTGGACGTCGCGCTCGGTGGGCAAATCCGTGGTCGCCACGCTGGTGGGCGTGGCGATTAAACAGGGCAAGATCCGCTCGCTCGACGATCTCATCACGCAATACGAACCCGATCTGAAAGGCACCGCGTGGGACGGCGTGACCCTCAGGCAGCTGATCACTCACACCTCCGGCGTGGCGTGGAATGAGGATTACACTAACCCGAAATCGGACTTCGCGCAGCTGACCGAGTGTGAAGCCAGGCCCGGTGCCTACGCCTGCGTGCGCAAGCTGGTAGCCGGTTTGCAGCGTGCGCATCCGGCCGGGCAGAACTGGTCTTACTCCTCCGGCGGCGCGTGGCTGCTGGGCGACGTGCTGGAGCGCGCCACCGGCATGCCGCTGGCGGCCTATCTTGAGCAAAGCATCTGGCAGCCGTACGGCATGGCGAGCGACGGCGTGTGGCATGCCTACGCCAAAGGCCAGCACGACGTGGGCGCGCACGGCTTTAACGCCACGCTGGAAGACTGGGGGCGCTTCGGCGAATTTATTCTGCATAACGGGACGTTGCCGAACGGCAAACAGATCCTGCCGGCTGATTGGGTAGCCCAGTCGGCCAACTGGACGCGGGCGGCGGGCTCGGTGTCGGCGGCGCACCCCAACGGCATTTACGGCTTCCAATGGTGGAACAACGAAGTGCCGGCCAATGCGACTAACGTAGAACCCGCTCCGCAGGCATCCCTCAAGCATTCCCTGTGGGCGCTGGGGATCTTCGGCCAGATGATCATGGTGAATCAGGCGGAGAATCTGGTGATCGTCCAGTGGTCCACCTGGCCGCAGGCGGAGCCTTCCTTCAGCGCGCAACCGCTGGAGGCGTCGCTGATGTTTAGCGCGATAGCGAAGGAGTTGCGTTAACGTCGGCAACTATCGGCAGAGCGAGCAGGGGCGGTTGCCATTTCGCCCCTGAGCGGTATATTACATGTCTTCGACGTCGACCTATCCATGCCGTAGGGTAGGGGAGTATCAATTCTCTACAGGTAGAGGAGGCCAGTCTCCACCGTTTTTAATTAATAACTCTTTTATCTTGTTAATTTTCTCTTTATCCTCGGCATCGCCTACCCCTCTATCTATAAAGCGTTGGAGCTGATTGCCCATAGTCCAACCAAACTTACCCTTGATTTTATTATCTGCACCTCTCTCCAATAAGAGAATCGTATGATCAAACGAACGAGAATCCAGGGAGCTTATTAATATGGTATTCCCCAATGAGTCCATTGTGTTTATATCCGCACCATAATCCAGCATCACCTTTAACGTTTCAGTGTTTTTCGCGTCTAACGCTTCGAATATAATGGGTTGGTTGAATACCTTATCTTTTGCATTTGGCGGTAAACCACCGTCGAGCATGGCCTTGATCCAAATTCCCTTGTCGGCTTTCATGACAAATTCTGCCGGGCTGCTTCCCCCTTCCGGTCTGGGCTGCAACGGGTCCGCACCCGCTTTAACCAGGTCGGTTATTATTTTCAGCCTTTCCGGCGTATTTTTATCATAGATTGCGTTTAACACCGACCAAAAAAGCAGGGTCATGTCTGCTTTCACCGGTCGATTCAGTTCTTCCTTGCTTATAGAGGGAAGCTTCTCTTTCAGTTTCACCTCATCACCATCATAAATCAGCTGTGCGATGTCCAGTTGACGACCTTCAAAAAAATCCTGTGGCTCATATTCCATGCTTTTGTTGCATCCTTGCACCATGAGAACAGTAAACAGTAGCGCTATCGCCATTATCAATTTTCTCATCTTCTCCCCCTGAGAATGGTGGCATCCTCGTCTCTTCAATCCGTTTTATTGCGTAGTCTATAGCGTGTTTATCGAAAGCCAGATGTAACCTGACAGCTTCAGTATAAATAACCGGCAGCTGTCAGATCTGCGTTGATGAAATTACGGCGTTTCCTTTGCTCCTTTCAAAAGCATGATCTCGAGTATTTTCTTACACTGTTCATTGTATTCTGAGCCATCTTGGCTGTCTTTTATTTGCCGATTCACTGCTGTTAACAGCGAAAGATTGTTTATATTTACCGGGTTAGGATTCGCACCCCGATTGAGCAGTAGGGTCATGTGCTCAAAGGCTGAGCTAAAAAAAGCATCCATTAATAAGGTTTGTTGCAAGGAGTCTCTGATATTTATGTCCGCGCCATAATCCAGCATCACCTTTAACGTTTCAGTGTTTTTGGCTTTGATTGTTTGGAATACAATGGGCTCATTGAATACCTTATCTTTTGCGTTTGGCGGTAAACCGCCGTCGAGCATGGCTTTGACCCAAATTCCCTTGTCGGCTTTCATGACGAATTCCGCTGGGCTGCTTCCTCCCTCTGGTCTGGGCTGCAACGGGTCTGCGCCAGCTTTAACCAGGTCGGTTATTATTTTCAGCCTTTCCGGCGTGTTTTTATCGTAGATTGAGTTCAACACCGACCAAAACAGCAGGGTCATGTCCGCCTTAACCTGTCGATTCAGTTCTTCCTTGCTTATAGAGGGAAGCTGCTCTTTCAGTTTCACTTCATCGCCATCATAAATCAGCTGCGCGACTTCCAGTTGACGGCCTTCAAAAAAATCCTGTGGTTCATATTCCATGTTTTTTTTGCATCCTTGCATCATGAAAACAGTAAACAGTAACGCCATGGCCATTATCAACTTGCTCATATTCTCCCCCTGATAGTGGCGACATCCTCGTCTTTCTGATCTTCAATCATCAGGCGAAATAATATCATCGGCGATATACAGCAGTTTCAAACTGGAAAACATAGCGTGTCTCTTCCTTTGCTTGCTGCGTCTTGGCCAATTCAGGCGGGCGCTCGCACTCCTTGCACTCGATGGCGCCCTGAGGGGGCATGTTATCGAACGGCAATCAGCGATAGCTAACGGCGCATAGGACACCAGATAAGGGATGATAACGGCTCAGGCCAATTTGTAAAGCCGGCCAAAGGTTAACCGGAAAGTTCTTGTTTTCCAAAGTTTGATACGGTGTTTTGAGCTCATCTCCCAGTACAACTGCCCCTTCGTACTGGCGGAACACCCCCAACGGCATCTACGGCTATCAGTAGTGGAACAACGAAGTGGACTGACCCCATTAAGAGCATTGTTTACCATTGCATCTATAGGGAGCAGGCATTCTGTAGTAGTTCTAGGCCATGTGAGCGGACCTGCCAAGAATTAAGTTTTATTGCCTTGTTAATTAATTAAATATCAATTAATTATTGGTGATAGGAATTTTTGTTGGTCTTCTGGACCGTGTGAATGTCAATGAAGTAAATTGAGAAAAACTTAAAGGAAATCCATGCTCGCCTATGGCAATTTTGCTAAGGTCATGAATTGATTTTTTAGTGGGAGACACTGGGGACTGAGATGGGACGCAGATCGGGATTTGAAGGTTTTATCCGCGCGACAGCTAGAGCCGTAGCAGCAGCAGAGCGAGAGCGCAAGAGATCAGAGAGAAATCATTTTGCAGAGATTCGACGGTTAGAACGTGAAGCTAAAAGAGAAAATGCTCAGATATTACGTGTGCATAAAGCAGCTGAAAAAGCAGCTAAGGTTGCGTATTTAGAAGGGCGACTCGATGAAGTGTCCGACCTGAACGCTGAGTTGGAAGAGGTTATCATTGCTCTTTCAACCTTGCTTGAACATACACTCGAGTTTGACGATTCGATAGATTTCTCCGCCTTAAAAAAAACTCCTCAGTTCGAAGATTTCAAAACGCCTGGACACCTATTACCAGAGGCAGAGCCTGAACTGAAAATTGTTAATTCTCCTCCCGCATGGAAAAATATTTTCCCATGGGTGAAGAAAAAATATCAACGTGAGTTAAAAAGTGCTGAAGAAATTTTCGCTAGAAGAAAAGAAGAATATCTGCGAAGAACCTCTAACCAGAAGGCTGAGCTAAATACGTTGGTTGAAGAATATCAAAAGCATAGAGTGGCCTATTTTGACGAGCTTGAAAAACAACATGAGGAAGTTAATCAGTTTGAGCTAGACTATCTGGAGTGTGTTCCTGACAGTGTGCTGGCTTATTGTGAGATGGTTCTGACTCGTTCTGAATATCCGGAAGTTGGTTTCCCTCAATCATTTAGACTCGCATACTTACCTGAAAATAAAGAATTGGTAGTTGAATATAGCTTGCCAGACATATCTATTGTCCCAAATCAGCTTGAGTATAGATACGTTAAGACAAGAGATGCTATCGAATCAAAGGCGAGGAAGGCTAATGAAATCAAAGAAATATATCAAAATGTAATTGCGGCAATTACGCTTCGAACTTTGCATGAGTTATTCGAAGCAGATAAAGCCTCAGCTTTAACTTCTGTTCTTTTTAACGGTGTTATCGAGACCATTGATCCGACTAGTGGCCATGACGTCGTTGTTACGTTGGTTTCAGCTCGAGCGCACAAAGATGATTTTATGCAAATAAAACTCGAACGAGTTGAAAAAATTGCATGTCTCCGAAGCCTGGGGGCCCAAGTTTCAGGACGACCTGATGAACTCCAGGCAGTCAAACCTATTCTTGAGTTTGATATGGTTGATAAACGCTTTATTGAGCAGGGGGATGCTCTTTCTGGCCTTGAAACTCGCCCAAATCTTATGGAGCTTTCCCCATCTGAGTTCGAAGTATTGGTTTCAAACCTATTCACGCAAATGGGTTTAGATACAAAACTTACCAGAGGTACAAAGGACGGTGGTGTTGATGCGGTTGCATTTGATACACGTCCAATTCTGGGAGGCAAAGTTGTTATTCAAGCCAAAAGATATAAAGACACAGTCGGGGTCAGTTCTGTAAGAGACTTGTACGGTACAATGATGAATGAAGGAGCAAACAAAGGGATTTTGGTCTGTACCAGCCAGTACGGCAAAGACGCTTATCGGTTTTGTGAGGATAAACCCATAGAACTCATTGATGGTGGGGGCCTTCTTTATCTTTTAAAGGAACACGCCGGCGTATCTGCCCGTATTAATCCAAATTTTTAAGTAATTTTAAGAAGCTCATAGTTGAATGGTAGCGCTTTCGTTAAGTCGATTGCCTTATCTGAGTTGTGGCGTATCGATTAGCATCAAGAGCTATTAGTATCTGATGCTCCTAAACCTTAAGTGGACTGATAAGCCCGTCTTTGCAGACGGGCTTATCTCACACATCTGTGCTCATCCCTGCTTACTCCCCCCCTAACCCCGCCGATCAAACCGATAAACCAGCGCCAGCGCCAACGCCAGGAGCAACAGGGGCGGAGCGAGGGCGGTGAAGGGCGCGTTGAGGGCGAACAGCAACCCCAGATTGAGGACGATCTGGTAAGCGATGTAGGTCAGCAGCCCAATGATGACGCCGAGCGCTAATCGGCTGCCCATGCCGGGCGCACGTGGGGCGGTGAAGGTAAACGGGATGGCCAGCAAAATCATCGCCAGCACCAGCAGAGGCTGGCCGAGTTTTTTCCACAGCGCCAGGCGGTATTCGGTGCTGGGTTGCCCAGAGCCCTGCAGATAATCGATATAGCGATCCAGCTGTTGGAGCGAGAAACTGCCCGCCGGCAGGGTCAGCTCTTTCAGGCTCGGCACCGCGAACAGCGAGCGCCAGAGCAGGCTGTCTTGCCGCGCAATCGTCTCCTTTCTGCCTTGCCAGCTTTTCTGCATCACGTTATGCAGCAGCCAGTTGCCGTCGGCGGCGGTGCTGGCGCTGTCGGCGTAAATGTAAGATTCCAGCGCGCGGTTGGCCTGATAACGGAAGATCTCTATGCCGTGGGGCTGGTCGTTCTCATCGACGGTTTTGACCGTCACAAACTCGTTGCCGCGCCGCGCCCACAGCGGGTTCACGGTGACGTCGTTACTGTTCGACTGCGCCAGCGCGTTGTTCTTCATCTGCAGCGCGCGTTGCTGCAGCGGCGAAGCGGCCCATTCATCGAGGGCGCCGAGCGAGAGGTTCATCAGCAGCCCGGCGGCGAGCATCACCAGCGCGATGCGGAATATCGACATCCCGGCGGAACGGATCGCCGTCAGCTCCAGGCTTTTAGACAGCTGCCCCAGCCCGACGATGCCGCCGAGCAGCGCAATAAACGGCCCCAGATCGACCAGGCTGCGCGGCAGCGTCATCACGGTCACCAGCAGCGCCTGCTGCCAGCGGTAGCCGCCCGGAGTGACGTCCTCCAGCTCGTTGATCAGCGTAAAGGTGGTGAACAGCGGGATGAGCAACCCGGCCGCGGCGGCGAAGCCGATGAACACGTTGCGCATTAGGTAGCGGCTAAAAATAGTCATCGGGAGGGTTTCCGCAGCAGGGATAAGTCGCGCGCCAGCAGCAGAGCGATGCCGACAGCCATCGCTATCGGCACCAGCCAAACGCCGGGGATCGTTGGCAGAGAGCCGTTGGCCACCAGCGTGCGGCAAATGTTGCCGCCATAGAAAATCACGGTAAACAGCACCGTCAGGGGCAGCAGCGCGGCGTAGCGCCCCTGTCGCGGCTTGATGCGGCTCAAGGGGATCGCCAGCAGCACCATCAGCACGGTGGTCAGCCCGCGGCTCTCGCGCCATTGCAGTTCAGCGGCATCGCCCGGATCGGCGGAGCGCGCCAGCTCCGCCGGCGAGGCCGACTTGTGCCGGCTTTCGGCGCTGGGCACGAACGGTTTGAGCGCGATATCAAAGTTGTCGTAATTCTGCCCGTTGTCGTCGGCGCCCTCACGATCAAGCACATAGGCGGTGCCGGTTTTCAGCCGCACGGCGGGGCTGGCGGGGGAGGCGTCGAGCACCTCCACCGACTGCGCGCGGTACAGGTTGGTGTGATGGCCGCCGCGCACATAAATCAGGGCGTCCGTCAGGTGGTTGGCCGTTTTGTCGACGTGATTGGCGAGGATCATGCGGCCGTTGCCGCTGACGTTGAATTTGTCGGCCTGCAGGTGGCTCACGTCCAGCACCGATTGCGACTGTTGTTGCAGTTGATAAATATTGGCGTACGCCCAAGGCCTGCCATACAGCGACAGCAGCGTGACCGCTATCGCCAGCGGCACCGCGAGCAGCAGCACCGCCTTGTACAGCCGCAGCGGGCTGGCGCCGGCGGCCAGCATGGCGGTGATCTCCGCATCGCTGTACATCTGGCTTAGCGCCACCGCCACCGAGACATACAGCGCGACGGGCAATATCATCTCCAGCGCAATCAGCGACTTATAGAAAACCACGTCGGCCACCACCCGCAGCGCCAGCGTGCCGTTGGCGGCGTCGGTCAGGTAGCGCTGGGCGGAGTAGCTGGCGAACATGAAGATCAGAAACCCGGCGATCATCATCACCAGGCGGCGGATCTCAACCGTGATATAGCGTTCAATCAAAGGCATGCGTCATCGGCTCCCGGCGGCGTGCGCTTCATGGCGCCTCCCGCGCGATCAGGGCGCGCAGCAGGGCGATCACCTGGTCAACTTCCTGCGGGGTGAGTGCGCCGTCCTTCGCCCACTGCACGCGCCCGGCCTTGTCCAGCACCACGATGGTGGAGCTCTCCTCCGGCAGCCGCCAGGCCATGCGCCCCAACCCGTCGCTGTCGACGATGAACTGCGCCCAGGGATAATGGCGCTTGTTTTTCTCGATCTTGCCGCGCACGAAGAAGCCGGAGCCCGGTATCGCATCATCGGTGTTGACGATGGTGGTCGGCTGGAAACGATCGCCCGGCAGGTTCGCGTCCTTGACGGCGTTGATCAGCAGCGAGTTCTTCTTTTTGGCGGAGGTGCGCCCGGCGATGTACTGGATCACCCGCACCTTGCCCGCCAGTTTTGCGCTGTTCCATGGCCGGTAGCTGAAATCGCCGTTGCGCAGCAGCAGCTCGCCGCGATCGGCGATGGCGATCGGCGCCACCGGACGGCCATGCACGAAGTTATGCGCCGGCGCCGCCAGCGGCGACAGCAGCAGCGCAAGGGCCAGCAAGCGAGGTAACGTCATCATGGCTACGGGCAACGCGCTTATCTGCCGGCCGCGACGGCCGACGGGGAAAACGACAGCGGAAAACGCGCCAGCAGCAGCTCCAGGCGCTGGCGGATGTCGATGTCCAGCGTCGCCGGCCGGTCATAGATATCGCCGCCGGCCAGCTTGTCCGCCACCATCACGTCGTGCCGGTCGCCCATCAGGCCGTTAATCGCCGCCAGGAAGCGCGAGATCTGCCGGGCCTCGCGGTTGTCCGGATCGATCGATCTCAGCGTGTCGTAAAACGACACCTGGCGGCTGACGATTTTGCGCACGTCGTGGAACTGATGCCCGGTCAGCGCCGGGCCGGCGATCAGCGTCTGCAGCTGGCGCATCTGCTCCTGGCGGTAGGCGATAAAGCCCTGTGCGCTTTCCAGGCGGGTGTGGCGCAGCGCATAGCGCACGTAAGACCATACCGGTTTGCTGAGCAGCAGCCGCAGCAGGTTGCCGTAAAGCGTCAGGTTCTTCTGGTTGCCGTTGCGAAACGCGTCCTGAAAATGGCCGAGCACCACGGTGGTGGTGTGGAACAGGCGGTTGGCGCGGTGGGGCGCGCCGTACAGCTGCTGGGCGAAGCGCAGGTGCTTATAGCGGGCGCGGATATATTTGTAGCGCATGCGCGTTGCCGCCGCCAACTGCGGGTCTTGCAGGAAACCGTTCACCAGTTGCAGCAGCTCGCGGCGGGAAAAGCCGTCTTCCCAAAACTGCAGGCACAGCGCGTAGTTGTCCCGGATGCTCTCGGGGGAGCATTCCAGATCGATCTGCTGCGGCAGGCTGATATTCGCCTCGACCAGGTCATCCTCTTCCACGGCGACAAACAGCGCCTGGGTGGTTTCGGCGGAGAACTTCTTCCAATTCGTGTTAGCGGTCATTGATTACTCTCTTTGGGCACATTCAGCCCCAACATAAAGCGATTGCGGTAGGCGCCGATCGTCGGTATCAGGGATAACAGCACGTCTAAACATTGCCCCAGTAAATAAGCGAAGGCGGCGCCCTGCACGCCGAAGGCGTACGCCATCGACACCAGCAGCGCAATGTAGGCCGCCGAGGCCGTCGCCTGCGCGATCAGGAAGGCACGCTGCTTGCCCGCCATAAACAGCAAGGATTCCTGCGGGAAGCCCATCATCGAGACGATGATCGCGCCCAGCATGATTTGAATCAGGTCATAGGCTTCCAGGTATTGCTGCCCGAAGACCGCGGAAATAAGCGGCTTGCCCACCAGCAACATCAACACCGCGACGGCCAGACCGATGCCGCCGGCCAGCAACGAAGAGCGCAGGCCCAGCAGCCACGGGGTCTTGGTGCGCGGATCCAAACGCATGATCTCGGGATAGAAGCTTTTCTCCAGCAGCTTGGCCGGGGTGCCCGTCGCATCGAAGAAGGTCATGGCGATCTTGAACAGCCCGGCGGCGGCCGGCCCGAGCACCACGCCCACCAGCACGGTGGTGCAGGAGTTGCGCGCGGCCCAAATGGTATGGGCGATGTTGGTGGTCCAGACGAAGTTCCAGGCGCCCTCGATGCGGCGCGCGACGTTGAACAGGCGCGGCCTCAGCGCGCCGTGGATATCGCGGCGGCGCAGCTCGCGCGCGGTGAACCACCAAAACAGCGTGCCGCCGATCAGGTTAGAGGCGTACCAGGTGACGATAAAGCCGGGGAACCCCAGATCGAAATAATAGGAGATGACGCTGCCCACCGCCTGCAGGAACGGCTTGATCGCCTGCTGGATGGCGATGAGATCGAAGCGGTTGAAGGCGCGCAGCACGCCGGTGGGCGTGGACGAGGTCATCGACGGGATCAGGGTGCAGTACAGCATGGCGAGCCAGAAGCTTTCGCTGTCCAGCCCCAGGGCGTGTGACAAGAACGGCAGCATGATCATGCCGCCCAGCACGGCGATGACGCCGCTGGCGATATCCAGGCCGAAGGAGAACGCGACGACGTCGCGGAAGCGCCCGGTATTTTGATGCTCCAGCGCCGGGGTGCCGAATTGCACCACAAACTGCCAGGTCTGGAATTTGATGAAATCGCTGACCGCTTTGGTATAGGCCTGGATCACCACCAGCACGCCGAACATTTCAGGCGACATGCCTTTACCGGCGCAGGAGAGCGCCAGCAGGCCAAGCAGTGCGCTGGCGACGCTGCCGGAGCCTAAATAGGCGGCATTACGTAAGATGGAACGAAACGCGCCATCGGAAAACCATCGTTTCATAACTTAAACCAGCCATCATCGTTATTTTTGTGCATCTTGTGTTCCGCACTCATGCGCTTGCCCTGTATCTTTTTAATAAACCTGAGTTTCTTTACCGGCGTTTTTGCCGGGTTGCCCGATGTCGCTCTGCGGGCGCTTCGCGTGGTTCACCACGGCGGAAATGGCGTTGAGCGCGTTGCTCAGCACCTCGTCGTAAGGGGCTCTGGCGTCCAGCTCGATGATGCGCGCGCCGTTGTACTGCAGGCGCACCATGGCGGAAATCTTGTCTTTCAGCTCTTCATAGCTGTGATCGGGCTTGCGGGAAAACGCCGTATCGACGTCGATATCCAGGCGAATGATCAGCTCCGGCCGATAGACGGCCATGCGTTGATATAAACGGCGTTCGCGCGCCGCCAGGCGGCGCAATAGCCGGCCTTTTGCGCGTTCCACGCCGATGCCGGGCCCATCGTAGTAAAAACCGGAAATTTCCGCCTGCGGGTAGCGATCGCTGATCACCAGCACGCCGCTCTGCGCCAGCCGCCGCACCTTGCGCAGGTTGGCGGCGCGCCACAGCGAAAAGCCGTACATGATCAGCGCCGCCCACAGCGCCGGCGGCCTGTTGCTCATGCGCTGGGTTTTATCGGATTTGGCCGCCAGGCGCCGCTCCAGCCACACGCCGATGAACGGCAATTTCTTGATTTTGTCGCCGTCTTCGCCGGAGATCAGCCCCAAATAGCGGCGCTGCGTGGGGCGATGCTGCTGCAGGTTTTTCACCAGATCGGCGGTCAGCGTGGACTTGCCCGTGCCGTCGCTGCCCACCACGGCAATCAGCCCGGTGATGCAGGCGGGAGAGGTATCCTGCTCGGCAGTGAGTTTATTTTTTTTCATCTGTTTCGGTACGAAAAGGTTATTTGGCGGCTAGGCATTGGCGGCCCTCAGCGATATTTTAACGGCGCGCAGCGAGGCATCGAAAATATGCTTGGCCGGCTCGCGGCCGTCCAAATCCAATATGTTAGCGCCGTTAAACGTTAGGTGCGGGATGACGGCGATCTTTTCACGCAACGCCGCCAACGAGTGATCGGGTTTGCGTGAATAGGCCGTTTGCTCGTCAATATCCAACCGAATTAATAATAAGGGCTGATAAGACGCCATCCAGTGGTACAGACGTTGTTCGCGTTTTCTCAGCCAGCGTATCCAGCGATTGCCGCCGGCGGTTTTCGCCAGCTGCGGGCCATCGAAACGAAATCCCGCCACTTCGGCCTGCGGATAACGATCGGTAATCAGCAATGCGCCGCGGCGACTTTTCTTCAGCATGCGGCGGAATTTAAAAACGCGCCAATAGGAAAGTAAAAAGATCACCAGCGCCGTGGCATTATCCGGCGGCGTAGCAGGGCGATCGTGCACGCGCTGCGATTTCTTCAGCAAATAACGCCCGAAGGGCGCGCCAATAATCGGCAGCGAACTGATCCATTCGCCGATACGCCCGGAAGACTGGCCGAGATAAAGCAGTTCGGCAGGTTCTTGCGCCGATAAGGCCTCGACCAGACTGGCGGCCAGGGTGGATTTTCCCGAGCCGTCACAGCCGGTTATCGCTATTACGCGCACGGGCGAGCGATCAGATGAAGGTCTTATCTGCTGACTCACAATAATTAATCCAATGCGAAAAAAACTATTGTATTCCAATACGCCTTGGGTTCAAGATATTTATTGTGCTTTGCCGCGATAAAATAATGAGTTCGGTATTCCTGTTGGTTATTTGAATTGATATTTATGGCGTTCGTTCTTGTTATTTTGTGCTAATTGGCCGGGCGTAAGCCGGTTTCGCTTTTTATGTTAACTTTCGGCCTGGCTGACGGCGAAAAAAGAGCAGAGGTTTTCCATTTTCGCTTAATCTTTTGTGCGGTTTGGCGCGGCGTCATGGCAATTATCTTCGCGCTGCCGTCGCGGCCGTGAGCGATATTTCGTTGCAAATAGGGCATGCCGTTTCTGGTGTATTGAAAGAGAGTCTGATTATGAATGCAAAATTTCCGCCGCTGATTGCGGTTATCGGCAGCGACGGATCGGGTAAGTCCACCGTTTGTGAACATCTGATCGAATATGTGAAACATTATGGCCCGGCGGTGCAGGTGCATTTGGGCAAACAGGCGGGCAACGTCGGGCGCGCGGCGGCGAAACTGCCGCTGCTCGGGCGCTCGGTGGGCAAGGCTATCGAAAGCAATACCAAAAAAGTCAAAACGAAGAAATCCCGCATCGGCCTGTTGCCGTCGGCGGTGATCATCGCCTTCGTGGGGCGGCGGCTGCTGCGGTTTCGCCGCATGCTGGCGTTTCGGCGGCAGGGGTATATCGTGCTGACCGACCGTTTTCCGCAGGCGCAAATCCCCGGCGCTTATGACGGCACGGTATTTCCCGTCGATGTTGAAGGCAGCCGTTTCGTCCGTTGGCTGGCGGCGCGGGAGCGGGCGGCGTTCCAGTGGATGGCGAAGCAAAAACCGGATCTGGTGCTCAAGCTGAATGTCAGTCTGGACGTGGCCTGCGCCCGTAAACCCGATCACCGCAAAGCGGCGCTGGAGAAGAAGATCGCCGTCACGCCGTTATTGACCTTCGAAGGCGCCGACATCGTGGATCTCGATGCCGATCGGCCGATCGAGGAGGTGCTTTCGGCGGCGGAAAAAGCCATCGAGGAATTTATGGCGGTGCAGGGGTATCGCTATTCGGCTGATGGGGCATCACCGGTTGCGCGCTGAGGCGCAGCGATTCGGCAGGGCGGCGATGGCGTTTTCGCCGCCGCCGCGGCCGAGAGGGAAGGCTTTATTTTTTCAGCGCCGCAAAGGCGCGCACGATGGTGTCTATTTCTTCATCGCTGTGCGCGGCATTGACGCTGCAGCGCAGCAGGGTGACGCCCGCCGGCGCGGCCGGCGGCAGCACCAGATTCACATACACGCCGTGGGCGATCAGCTCACGCCAGAAACGCAGGCCGTCCTCCTTCGAACCGATCATCACCGGCACTACCGGGCTGATGCGCGGCCCCAGGGTATAGCCCAGCTCGGCGAGGCCGTGATACAGGCGGTGCGCGTTGCTCCACAGTTTTTCCCGCAGCTCGGGATGGCGCGCGATTTTTTGCAGCGCCGTGCGCACCGACGCGATGCTGGACGGCGACGGCGAAGCGGTAAAGATATACGGCCGGCTGCTGTAGCGCAGCACGTCCATCCCCTTGCCGCCGACGGCGAAACCGCCGATCGAAGCCAGGCTTTTGCTGAAGGTGCCCATGATGATATCCACGTCTTGCTCGACGCCCAGCGCTTCGGCCAGGCCGCGGCCGTTTTCGCCCATTACGCCGAAGGAATGCGCTTCGTCGACCAGCAGATACCCGCCCAGCCGCCGCTTGATATCGACGATTTCCACCAGCGGGGCGACGTCGCCCAGCATGCTGTAGATGCCTTCCACGATAATGAGCGCCTCGCGCGCGCGTTCGCCCAGGCGCACCATGCGGCGCTCCAGATCGGCGGCGTCATTGTGGCGAAAGCGAATAATCTCCGCGCCGCCGAGGGCGCAGGCGTCGTAAATGCTCGCGTGGCTGTCCGCGTCGATCAACACCACGGATCCCGGCCCCGCCAGCGTGCTGATGACGCCCAGGTTGGCGGTGTAGCCGGTGGAGAACACGATGGCGCTCGGGCGATCGAAGAATGCCGCCAGCTCCCGTTCGAGCGCCAGGTGCGATCCGTAGCTGCCGTTCGCCATGCGCGAGCCGGTGGTGCCGGTGCCGAGTGCGGCCAGGGCCGATTGGCCGGCGGCGATCGCCTGCGCATCGAACGTCAGGCCAAGGTAGTTATTGGTGCCGGCGAGGACAATCTTTTGATCGCCGATGCGCCCCTGGGTGGCGGAATAGACTTCGTCGATGCAGGTACCGAACGGATTCAGGCCGGAGGTTTGAAATTGTTCGCGGTCGCCCGCGAGCCGCGCAAACTTATCATACAGTCCCATGGTTTTTCTCCAGATAAGGGCGCAGCGCGTCAAGCAGTTGCTCAGGCGTTCTGACATCAAGCAATATATTGATCGGAATGGAGATATCTAATTCATCTTCCAGCATCATCAGCAGATCCAAGACTCTGATGGATTCCAGGCCAAGATCATTGACGAGATCGCTATCAGGTTTTATTTCCACTCCGCCTTCGACGATACCTTGCAAACACGTCAGGATATAATCCATTACAGCATCGCGATTTAGCATAAGAACGTTGACACACCTCTACTTGGAATAATTAAAACAGCCCTTCACGCAGCGCGCGTTCCAAACTCACCTGTGGAAACCAATTAATCTGTTGCGACAGCGCCTGATTGTTGGCGGACCAGTCTTGATGGGTTAATTCGCGTATTTTGCTGCGCGTCAGCATCGGCTCCTGTTTTATCAGGCGGTTCCACACCACGCTGATATCCGCCAGGGCTTTCAGCAGCGGCAGCGGAATGCCCACCAGCCGCACCGGCCCGTGACGCACGGCGGCGCCGATGTCCCGCAGGCGCAGCCAGTCATAGCCTTCGGCCACGCCGTCGCACAGTTCGTAAATATTCGACTGCGCGGGCTGCGCCAATAACCATTGGCCGACCGCCTTCGCCAAATCGCTCACGTGCAGAAAAGAGAGCCTGGCGTCAGGCGCGCCCAGCCGGGGCAGCACGCCGCGCAGCAGGCCGTTGAACAGCGGTTTCAGCTCTTTATCGCCCGGCCCGTAGACCGCCGTCGGGCGGAAAATCCCCAGCGCGATCTCGCCCGAGGCGGCGATCAATTGCTGCTCGGCGGCCTGTTTTGAATGGGCGTACCAGGACAGCGTCGGATGGCGCGCCGCCAGCGATGACATGAACAAGAAACGATTGCAGCGGCCGTTTTGCCTGGCCGCCTGCATCAGGTTCAGGCTGCCGGTCACGTTGCAGCGGGTGAACACCGCTTCCGCATGCCCGCGCACCTGGCCCGCACAGTGCACGACGCACTCGGCGCCGCGCACCAGTTCGGTGAGCGAAGGCCGATCTTCCAGCGCGCCGGGGATCCACTGCAGGTTGTCCGCGGCGGCTTTGTCGGCTTGCCGCGTCAGGGCGCGCACGCTAAACCCCTGCGCCAGCAGTTCTCGGACGATATGCCGGCCGATAAAGCCGGTCGCGCCCGTCACCGCCACGGTGCCGCTCATTGCGCGAAACCGGCCAACTGCGGCATTTGCGGGTAGAGCGAAGCGCTCAGCCAGCGTTTCTTGGCTTCGGCGCGGGCGGGTTTGCCCGACGACGTGCGGGGAATGCTGTGCGGCGGCAGCAGCTCGATGTCCACCGCGATGCCGAATTCGCTTTGAATGCGCGCGCTCAGCGAATGCACGATCTGCTCCCGGCGCTCTTCCGAACTGACTCGGCATTGGATCTGCAAAATGATCCTGGCCGCTTCGTCGTGTTCTTCGGTCACGAAGGCGATCGCATCGCCGGAACGTATTTCCGGTTCGGATTCCGCGACGTACTCGATATCCTGCGGCCAGATATTGCGGCCGCGAATGATGATCAAATCCTTCTTGCGGCCGGTGACGTACAGATAGCCGTCCAGCAGGTAGCCCAGATCGCCGGTATCCATCCAGCCGGTCACCTGAATTTGCTGCTGGGACTCAGCATCGCAGAAATAGCCGTTCATCAGGCTGGGGCCGGAAATCGTGATATGGCCGACCTGGCGCTCCGGCAGCGGTTGCCCGGTTTCGCTGCGGATCTCGATGCGGTGGCCAGGCAGCGCACGGCCGCAGTTGACGAAGGTCGAGACGGCGCGGGTTTTTTTGCCCGGCGCGACCGCTTTACCCTCGTACTCCAAAATATCGCGGTCGACCGCGTTGGTTTGCGGGCCGGAGCAAGGATCGGAAAAGCTCACCGCCAGGGTGTTCTCGGCCAGCCCGTAGCACGGCATGAAGGCCTTGCTGTCGAAGTTGATGCTGCTGAAGTGTTCGCCAAACTGGCTGAGCAGCTCGGCCGGGATCGGCTCGGCGCCCACGCCGGCGACCCGCCAACTGGAGAGATCCAGATCGGCCAGCTCTTTGGCGTTGCTGCGGCGCAGACACAGATCGTAGCCGAACGGCGGGGCAACGGACACCGTGCCGCGATTCTTGGCGATCAGTTTCAGCCACTGCATCGGGCGCATGGCGAAATCTTGCGTGCGCAGATAATCGACGGACAGCTGGGTCGCCACCGGCGTCAGCAGGAAACCGACCAGGCCCATATCGTGATAGAAGGGCAGCCACGACACGCAGCGATCGCCCGCGCGCAGCTTGATGCCGTCGCGACTGATCGCATTCAGGTTCGCCATCGCCGCCCGCTGGGTGATGATCACGCCGCGCGGGAAGCGGGTGCTGCCCGAAGTGTATTGGAGATAGGCGATATCGTCGGGCGAAGGCGCCGGCAGCGCGATCTCCGGCTCCGGCAATGCGTTGAAATCCGCGTCGCTGAGGATGTGCATCGCTGACGCGTTTTCCGTGGCGGAGGCGATGAGCGGCGTCCACTCTTCGCTGCTGATGATAGCCGCCGGGTTGCAGCTGGCGATCAGCCCTTTCAGTTTGGCGGTGTAGGAGTCGCGCTGGCCCACGCCCATCGGGATCGCCAACGGCACCGCCACCAGGCCGGCATATTGGCAAGCGAAAAAGGCTTCGACGAACCCCGCGCTGGTTTCGGCGATAAGCGCCACGCGATCGCCTTTCTTGAGCTTCAGGGACAATAAACGCCGCGCGCCCGAGATCGCTTTTTGCTGCAGCGTGCGATAATCGAGAACGGTCACGAGTTGATTGCGCCGATCGTAAAAATTCATTCCCGTATTACCGAGCGCCGCGTAATCCAACGCGTCCACTAAAGTGGGGAAGTCCGCATAGCGCATGGGAAGAGAATGAACGGAACTTGTTTCAGACATAGACAAACTTAGCCATAGATTAAAAATCACCAAAAGAGTTAAATCACTCTTGGCGAGGTAATTGATGTTTTACTATGAATAGGTTTTGAATAAGTTTGTTATTCAACCATCTTCATTCCGCGAATTGCGTATATTGCCGTACTTGAGCGGCACGCCGGTTATTAACCCGGTAGCGCGTGAGCGGCCTGCATTATCAGCCTTGAGCGGCGACCTGGAGATATACGAGAGGTGATTGTAATACCCGAGGTTCGCCGTTCTTTAGTCTGCATCTGTCGGGCAGGAAATACCTGTCTGCTCATAGGTTATGACCTCATGCATGGCTATCTTCGAACTTAAACACTTCCTAAACAGTATGCCGCAAGAAATCAAAAAGTGAATGCCTCATTTAAGTTGATTCTTAAAAAGAGCATTAAGTGGTAAAAATGGCGGCGCGCCACCTGATTAAAGTCGGTACACTTAAAGCGGCGGGTTTCTTTCGCCCAAATAGCACTAAATAATAAAAGAGCACGCATGGCGTAGCATGTCAGCGCCGCGTTGGGCTTTCCTTTTTTTGTTTAATCACGCCGCCTCAGTGCGCGTGATAGGCAAATAATGCGCTGGTTCACAGGGGGGAATATTCGGTTTTTCTTATCGTTGAACCGGAGGCGATACACAATCCAATAAAAGAGAACAGCATAAAAAATGCTAAAGGCGTTGTCGCGCTCATATTTAATTATTTTATTAAAACGTAAGGCTATTTATGATCCGTATTGAGAAAGTTCTGGATAAACGCGAACTTAAAGAATTTATTGCTTTCCCTTCGTTACTGTTTCGTGATGACCCGAACTGGATTGAGCCGCTGTATTTAGAGCGCGAAGAGCACCTGTCAAAGAAGAATCCCGGCACCGATCATATCGAATGGCAGGCGTGGGTGGCGAAAAAGCAGGGGAAGGTCGTCGGGCGCATCACCGCGCAAATCGATTCTCTGCACCGGGCGCTGCACGGAGAAGATACCGGTCACTTCGGCATGATCGACGCCGTTGACGATCCCGCCGTGTTCAGCGCGTTATTCACGGCGGCGGAGGAGTGGTTGCGGTCCAAGGGCACGCGGAAAATCACCGGGCCGTTCAGCCTCAATATCAATCAGGAAAGCGGCCTGCTGGTCGAAGGGTTCGACACGCCGCCGTCGGCCCTGATGACCCATGCCAAACCCTACTATGCGGCCCAGATAGCGCAGCAAGGGTATAGCGAAGGGATTGATTTGCTTGCTTATTGGATGAAAAGAACCGACCTGCATTTTTCGCCGTCGCTGACCCGGATGATGGATCAGGTGCGCAAAAAGGTGACCGTTCGCCGCCTCAACCGCAAGCGCTTTCGCGAGGAGATGCAGGTGCTGCGCGAGGTGTTCAACTCGGGGTGGCAGCATAACTGGGGGTTTGTTCCGTTCACCGAGCATGAGTTCGCCACCATGGGGGATCAGCTGAAGTTCCTGGTGCCCGACGATATGATCCATATCGCCGAGGTGGATGGCGCGCCCTGCGCCTTTATCGTCGGGTTGCCGAACATTAATGAGGCGATTGCCGATCTGCAGGGGCGGTTATTGCCGTTCGGTTGGGCGAAGTTATTGTGGCGGCTGAAAGTCAGCGGCGTTCGCACCGCGCGCGTGCCGCTGATGGGCGTTCGCCAGGAATATCAATTCAGCCGCATCGGGCCGATTATTGCATTGCTGTTGATTGAGGTGCTGCGCGAGCCGTTCGCCAAGCGCAATATCGACGCGCTGGAAATGTCCTGGATCCTGGAAACCAATACCGGCATGCGGACGATTTTAGAACGTATCGGCGCGGTGCCTTATAAGCGCTACCGTTTGTACGAAAAGACGCTTTAATCGACTGATATCGCATCGCCTTTTAACGCCATCAGGATAATAAGCGCATTGCGTGCGGCGCCGTTCGTTTTGGGGGACTGAGCGTGAGTGAAAGCATTGTCCCCAGAGTGGAACGGTTAAGGCCGTTAATTAATAAACCCGAGATAAATTCACGGCGCGTGATTTATTGAACCACGATCGCCGTGATGCTGAAGAGAGCAGAATGCATGCCTGTGGAAAAGAAAAAGGGAATAAGCCGATTAACCTACAGCATAAGGAACTCCTGGGCCGGCTTTATTGATGCCGCGCTGACCGAAAATGCGTTTCGTGAATTATTGGTTATTAACGCCATTTTACTGTTTGTTACATTTACTCTGGATATTACAAAAATGGAGCGGCTGTTATTAATCGCCTGCAGTTTCCTGCTGCTGGTGGTTGAGCTGCTTAATACGGCGATTGAAACCGTGGTCGATCGCATTTCGCTGGCGTTGCATCCGTTATCCAAACGCGCCAAAGATCTGGGCGGCGCAGCGCAGCTGGTGGCGGTGATAATGACCATCATTATTTGGGGGACGGTGCTGCTGGGAGGATAACGGCGAGGCGCGCTCCGGCGTTAAACCGGTTGCTGCGGCTAAATAAGCGGCTATTATCGTTGCTTTACGCCTTTGGCGCCATGGTAAGGATAGGTTGCCGTTATGCCCGTGAATTTTGATCTCAACGATCTTTATGCGTTTCGCGCGCTGGTGGAGTACGGCAATTTTCGGCTGGCCGCAGAGTCCATCTGCCTGTCGCAGTCGGCATTGAGCCGCAGGATTGAGAAGCTGGAAAACGCGCTGGGCATCAAACTGTTCGATCGCACCACCCGGCGCGTGACCTTGACGCTGTACGGGCAGGCCTTCGCCGAACGTTCGGAGCAGCTGCTGATGAACGTCGAAGCGGTGATGGCTGATATCGATAAGGTCAGCCAGGAGCGGGTGGGGCTGGTCACCGTCGCCACGGTGCCGTCGGCGGCCTACTATTTCATGCCCGACGTGATACGCCGTTTCCGGCTTCGCTATCCGCGCGTGCGCGTTAAGCTGATCGACGGCAGCGCAGGCAATGTCATCGAGGCGGTCACCGGCGGCCAGGCCGATTTCGGCATCTGCTTCGCCGGGCGGCTGCAGCCTAATATTGAGTTTGTGCCGTTGGTGGGGGATGTCTACGTGGCCGCCTGCCGGCGCGACCATCCGCTCGCCGGTAAAAAGAGCCTCAGCTGGCGGGAGTTTTATCAGCAGGATTACGTGTCGCTGGATAAAACCTCCGGCAATCGCAATCTGCTCGATCAGCGCCTGGAACACATCGTGCCGGAACGCCCCAGCGTGTGTGAAACTCGCCATGTGACGACCATGCTGGGCATGGTTGAGGCGGGCATCGGCATTGCCGCCGTGCCCGCCATGTCGATGCCCGCTTCAGAGCACTCGGTGTTGACGTCGGTGCCGCTGGTCGAGCCGGTGGTGAAACGCACCGTAGGCCTCATCAGACGCGGCGGCCGCATGCAGTCTTTCGTCGCCGCCGAGCTGGAAAAGCTGATTACTGAACAGTATCACTCTGCCTGTCTGGCTGCGGCGCCGGCACGGTTCGCATGCCGGTCGCGCGAATGGTCGGCTGCGCCTGAGAGGAGGCGAGGAAGTCCAGCAGCGCTTTGCCTTCGCGGCGGTGTTCCGCCTTGGCGGTTACTGCGCCCGCGAAGCGGGTGATGTACTGCACGTTTTCAGGCAGCTCGCCGATAAAGGTCACGCCCGCCACGGGCAGCAATTCGCTGACCTGCTGGAAGCCCAGCGCGTATTTCCCCTGCGCCACTTCAGAGGCCACCGGAATGCGCTCAACCTTATGCGCTTTCCCTTTCACCTGTTCCTCGATGCCCAGCTTTTTGAACAGTTGGCCGCTGACATAGCGGCCGCTGGCGCTGTCGGAATAGGCGAAAGAGTCCGCCTGCAGCAAGACATTGCGCAGGTCGGTATCCGTTTTTATCACCGGCTTGGGCGCGCCCTGTTTGACCACCATGCCGATCGGCGAATCGGCCAGCTCCACGCGCGAACCCGGCTGGGTCCAGCGCTCTTTTTCCAGTTGGGTGAGCGCGTCGCCCACCATGATCAGCACATCGGCTTGCTCTCCGCGCGCCAGCCGCGCGGGGATCGCCTGCGGCGTTTTGCCCATCGAGGGGCCCGACACCAGAATGATTTTGTCGCCGCTTTGGGCTTCATATTCCGGGGCCAGCTTCTCCAGCGCGGCTTTGAAGCCGCCGGAGATCATGACGGTCACGTCTTTGGCCAGCGCCGCCGTACTGCAGGAGGCGCACACCAGCACGGCGAGGAGCGAACGAGTAAGTTTTTGCATGGCATCATTCCTTTTGAGATGGCGGCTTAGCGCGCGGTTTGCAGCGGCATGGCGATGCGGCGATACATATACAGCGTCGCCAGCAGGGCGCACAGCGCGGCGAAGCTCATCCAGTAGCCCGGTGAAGCCTTGTCGCCGGTGTATTCGATCAACGCGGTGGAGACTACCGGCGTAAAGCCGCCGAACACCGCCGTCGCCAGGCTGTAGGCCAGCGAGAACCCGGCCACCCGCACTTCCGTTGGCATGATCTCCGTCAAGGCCGGGATCATGGCGCCGTTGTAGAGGCCGTAAATGAAGGACAGCCACAGCAGCACGGCCAGCATCATGCTGAAGCTGGGCGCGGCGGCGAGCAGGCTCAGCGCCGGGTAGGCGGTGGCCAACGTCAGCAACGTCATGGCGACCAGCACCGGTTTGCGGCCGAAACGGTCCGACAGCGCGCCGCCGATGGGCAGCCAGATGAAGTTGGAGATCGCCACCAGCAGGGTGACCAGCAAGCTGTCGGAAGCGCTGAGCAGCAGCACCTTTTTGCCGAAGGTCGGCGCATAGACGGTGATCAGGTAAAACGCGGTGGTGGTCATGGCGACCATCAGCATGCCGGCGATCACCACCGGCCAGTTTTTCAGCAGGGTTTTAAACACGTCGCGCATCGCCAGGTGGTGACGGCGAGCGGTAAATTCCTGCGTCTCTTCCAGCTTGCGGCGCAGGAAGAAGATAAAGGGAACGATCAGGCAGCCGAACAGGAAAGGCAGGCGCCAGCCCCATTCGCGAATGGCGCTTTCTTCCAGCGCCGCATTGAGCGCGAAGCCCATGGCCGCCGCCACCATGATAGCCACCTGCTGGCTGCCGGACTGCCAGCTGGTGTAGAAGCCTTTACGGCCCGGCGTGGCGATTTCAGCCAGATAGACGGACACGCCGCCCAGCTCCGCGCCCGCCGAGAAGCCTTGCAACAGACGCCCGCACAGCACCAGCAGCGGCGCCCAAAGCCCGATGCTTTGGTAAGAGGGGATCAGCACGATCAGGAAGGTGCCCGCGGCCATGATCGACAGGGTCACGATCAACCCTTTGCGGCGGCCGACTTTATCGATGTAAGCGCCCAGCACGATGGCGCCGATCGGGCGCATCAGAAAACCTGCGCCGAATACCGCGAAGGTCATCATCAGCGAGGCGAACTCGCTGCTGGCCGGGAAAAAGGTGTGTGCGATGTAGGTAGCGTAAAAGCCGAACAGGAAAAAATCGAACTGCTCTAAAAAGTTGCCGGAGGTGACGCGCAGTATCGCGCCGGTTCTGGCCCGGGTGGTCATGGGTGAGGTAGAGGAATGCATCTTTATCTCCAGTTTGTTATTGGCGCTTGACGCCGCGCCTGTTGCTGAAGACTCGCTCAGGAAAATAAAGTAAATAAGCGCAATAAACTCATGGTGCGATGCGTTTGACGCATCAATCGGCGTTAACAATGTTGCCTAACCCGATGTAACGTGGCGTTAACAAGTTTGTCGCTCATCGCCCGCTGCGCAGAACGCCTAAAACGTTATGCGCTTTTTGTGACAGGGTTCATAAAGGGGCGGCGGGGAAGCGCCCCGTGCCTCTGAACGATTGTTCGATACCGTGCGTAAAAAGGTGAATGCCTCGCACTGCGTTTGCAAAATACGTGGATGTACGTTCAGCCTTGCAGTCACCACGCATGCCTTTGCATGCTATCCCAGCGCCTCTCTGCTATAGCTTTACATCTATATAGTTACTGATCTATATTTTAGGGAGGTCCCGTGTGGGAAATTAAAACAACGGATGCATTTGATCATTGGTTCAGATCGCTCAGCGATGCCGATCGGGCCGGCGTACTTGCCGCATTGATGGTCCTGCGGGAAAAGGGGCCGGGGCTGCCCAGACCCTATGCCGATACGGTTAAAGGCTCACGTTACAGCAATATGAAAGAGTTGCGCATTCAGTGCCGAGGCGAACCGTTGCGGGCATTCTTCGCTTTCGATCCGTACCGTATTGGCATTGTGCTTTGCGCGGGCAATAAAGCCGGTAATGAAAAGCGTTTTTACGATCGGATGATCCAGGTTGCCGATCGGGAATTCACGAACTGGCTGAACACATTAAACGAGAAGGAGTGACGCGATGGGCAGAACGTTGGAACAGCTTATTGCGGATGAAAAGCCCGAGGTCGTGGCCAAAGCGCAGGCGCTGGCGGCGGACATCATGCTGAACATTCACCTTGCCGAGCTGCGTGAAAAAGTACAGAAAACGCAGGTTGAAATGGCGCAGGCGCTGGGGATCAGGCAGCCGACCGTTGCCGTGATGGAAAAACCGGGCCGCGATCTGAAACTGTCTTCGCTTAAACGCTATGTTGAGGCGGCCGGCGGCAAACTGCGCCTGGACATTGAACTGCCGGACGGCTCTCACTACGAGTTTGTGCTGTAAGCGCTAACGGCAGAAAGGCACAAAGCCCGCTCAGATTCCCCGGTGCGGGCTTTGTGCACCAGGGCTCCTTTGACACAAGCAGGCGGCCGTGAAAGCAACGAGGCTCAAGACGGGCAGGCTGTCTGAGCGCTTTCGTTTGGGCCGGATAGCGTTAAACAAGCCACCCGCACTCCCTTCGCGATGTCTTGCTTGCCCGTAACTGTCTCCTTGCTCTTTAGCTGAAACGATACAAATTATGTTGATAAATAGCTCGTTTCATGTGCAAAAACTCAACGTCTTTCATTAAAACTGCGATGAAATTCGTATTTTTATCGCGCTATTTCTTCAAATACTCACCCGGTGAAGCTCATCACATTTCTTTAACCTGCTTAACAGTAGATTTTCCTTGTTTAGAAAAAAAATCGATTCAGCTAAAGGGGAAGGGAAATGAAAAAGACATGGGTTATGGCGGTGTTTTCGGCCCTGATTTCAGGGCAGGCGGCGGCGCAGAGTTGGGTGCTGACCAGCGCTGAAGATGGCGTGGAGAAAGGAAACTGGAAGATTTCGAGTGAGGCGCTGAAGGTGAAGGATAAAACGTTCAGCATTGAGCAGAAAGTGTTGCACGGCGGCAAGCAAGAAGGCAGCAAAGTCGTCATTATCCGCAGCGAGGATGGCCTGACCATCACGCTGAGCCCCACCCGCGGCATGAACCTCCTGCGGGCAGAAGGATTTGGCGCGAAAATGGGATGGGATTCCCCGGTCAAAGAGGTGGTCAACCCCGCCTTTATCAACCTGGAAAGCCGCAATGGGCTCGGCTGGCTGGAAGGTTTCAATGAGATGATGGTGCGTTGTGGCTATGAGTGGACCGGGCATCCGGTGACCGACGCAGGGCAAATTTACACGTTGCACGGCAAAGCGGGCAATACGCCGGCCTCGCGGGTTGAGGTTGAGGTAGCGGATACGGCGCCGTATGAAATTCGTATTCGTGGCCTGATCAAAGAGAGCACATTCAAAAAAGCCGATCTGCAAACCCTGACCGAATTGCGCTATGTGCCCGGCAGCAACAGTTTCAGCCTGCATGATGTGTTAACCAACCGGGCGGACTATCCCCATGACTACCAGATTATTTATCACAGCAATTTCGGCGCGCCGATTCTGGAAAATGGCGCCCGCTTCCTGGCGCCGATGGCCAGCATCAGCCCGTTTAACGATTATGCCAAAGCCGGGCTGAAGACCTGGGGAACCTATGCCGGGCCAACCAAAGGGTTCGATGAAATGGTCTTTAACATTAAGCCATTATCGGATCCGAATCATCAAACGCTGGCGGCGCTGGTCAATAACGCGGGCGACAAAGGGGTGGCTATTCAGTTCGATACCCGCCAGCTGCCCGTCCTGACGCTGTGGAAGAATACCGATACGTTAAAACAGGGGTATGTGACGGGGATTGAGCCGGGCACCAGCTATGCCTACCCGGTCACTATTGAGCGCGAACAAAAACGCGTTAAGCAGCTGCAGCCTGGCGCCAGTGCGCAGTTTGATCTGACCTATACCTTGCTGCACAGCAAAGCGCAGGTGGCGGATCTGGAGAAGAAGATTGCGGATATTCAGGGCAAGGTAAAAATTGAAGAGAATGACGCGCCGATAGCCAAGGAGTAACGCTGCCTGTCGACGCATTCAGCGTTAAAGCAAAAAGCCCGCTTAAGTTTCCTTAAGCGGGCTTCTCTAAATATGGCTCCTCTGACTGGACTCGAACCAGTGACATACGGATTAACAGTCCGCCGTTCTACCGACTGAACTACAGAGGAATCGTTGGAACGGGGCGAATAATAGCGGGGCATCCGGGGTTTGTCAAAGCGCTAAACTGCAAAAAAAGCGCGTTTGCTGAGGGAATGAGCACCTTGCGCTGTTTTTCGGCATTTTCCATCGCGATGCGTTGATTTTTGCATCCCCAATCGTTTTGACGCCGCTTGCACACGCCTTTGCACGGCGATGGTGCAGGGCCGTTCTCCCACCCATACTTCCACTCGCGCTAACCGTATTGGCCAGACCCTGGTTAACGCCGCCACACGCCGCGCCGCAACTGATATGTAGGATGAATAAGCAAACAATATGTATTCGTCGTCACAATGGCTGGATTTTTGCTTACCCATTTTTGGGGAATGCGACTGCGCTCTCAAGAAAATTATTTTCCCCGTCTACACATAAAGTGACTGATCCGCGCCCCAGGGCGTTTCGCTACAACAGTGCTGAGGAAGATAACAATGTCATCGAAATTGATAAAAAGTCCGCTCGCTGCTTTGCTCATCGGTTGTTTAGGTACGGCGTTTTCCGCGCAGGCCGATATCGTCATCGGCGTCGCCGGGCCGTTCTCCGGGCCGAACGCCACCTATGGCGATCAGTATTGGCGCGGGGCTTCGCAGGCGGCGGCGGACATCAACGCCGCCGGCGGGATCAAAGGGGAAAAAATCAAACTGGTGCAGGGGGATGACGCCTGCGAACCGAAACAGGCGGTCGCGGTCGCCAACCGGCTGGTGGATCAGGACAAGGTGTCGGCGGTGGTCGGCCACTTCTGTTCCTCATCCACCATGCCCGCCTCCGAGGTGTATGACGAGGCCGGCATCATCGCCATTACCCCCGGCTCCACCAACCCGCAGATCACCGAGCGCGGCATGAAGACCATGTTCCGCATGTGCGGGCGCGACGATCAGCAGGGGGTGATCGCCACCAACTACATGCTGGATACCCTGAAGGCCAAACGCATCGCGGTGATCCACGATAAAGACACCTACGGCCAGGGGTTGGCGGACGCCGCCAAGGCGGCGATGAACAAGCGCGGGGTTAAAGAGGTGCTGTACGAGGGGCTGTCGCGCGGCGAGAAAGACTTCAACGCCCTGGTGACCAAGATCGCTTCGGTTAAGCCGGACGTGGTCTACTTCGGCGGCTGCCATCCCGAAGCCGGGCCGCTGGTGCGCCAGATGCGCGAGCAGGGCGTGACCGCCAAGTTCTTCTCCGGCGACTGCGTGGTGACCGAAGAGCTGGTGACCGCCGCCGGCGGGCCGCAGTACACCAACGGCGTGCTGATGACCTTCGGCAACGATCCGCGCCAGATCGCGGAAGGCAAGGCGGTGATCGCCAAGTTCCGCGCCAGCGGCTTTGAGCCGGAAGGGTACACCCTTTACTCCTACGCTTCGATCCAGGCGATCGCCGCCGCCTTCAACGCCACCGGCGGCAAAGACAGCGCCAAGGCCGCCGAATGGCTGAAGTCGCACGATGTTGACACCGTGATGGGTAAAAAAGCCTGGGATCAGAAGGGCGATCTGAAGGTCTCGGATTACGTGGTCTATCAATGGGATGACAAGGGCAAATATCACCAACTGTAAACGGCCGAACATTGAGGGTGTGACCCTATGACCGACGGGCCGCCGCCTTGGCGCGCCCGTTCCGCGACTACCTTTGGGCCGCGTCGGACTGCGTTGGCGGCCTTACCAGGCGAGACTGCTCATTATGGATGTATTCTTTCTGCAACAGCTGATCAACGGCCTGACCCTCGGCGCGGTGTATGGCCTGATCGCCATCGGCTACACCATGGTTTACGGCATCATCGGCATGATCAACTTCGCCCACGGCGAGGTGTACATGATCTCCGCCTACCTGTGCGCCATCGGTCTGGCGCTGCTGTCGTTCTTCGGGCTGCAATCGTTCCCGCTGCTGATCCTCGGCACGCTGGTATTCACCATCGTCATCACCGGGGTGTACGGCTGGGTGATCGAGCGCATCGCCTACAGGCCGCTGCGCAACTCCACCCGCCTGGCGCCGCTGATCTCCGCCATCGGCATGTCGTTAATCCTGCAAAACTATGCGCAGATAAGCCAGGGGCCGCGCCAGCAGGGCATCCCGACGCTGCTGAGCGGCGTGTTCCGCCTGGAATTCGACGGCGGCGTGGTGCAGATCACCTACACCAAGGTGTTCATTCTGGTGGCGTCGCTGCTCGGCATGGCGATCCTCACCTACATCATTCAGCGCACCCGGCTGGGGCGCATCTGCCGCGCCACTCAGCAGGATCGCAAAATGGCCTCGATTCTCGGCATCAATACCGATCGGGTGATCTCGCTGGTGTTCGTGATTGGCGCCGCCATGGCCGGGCTGGCCGGGGTGCTGATCACCATGAACTATGGCACCTTCGATTTTTACGTCGGCTTTATCATCGGCATCAAGGCCTTCACCGCCGCGGTGTTGGGCGGCATCGGCTCGCTGCCGGGCGCGATGCTGGGTGGGCTGCTGCTCGGCGTGGCGGAGGCGCAGTTCGCCGGCATGGTGAATTCGGATTACAAGGACGTGTTCTCCTTCGGGTTGCTGGTGGCGATCCTGATCTTCCGCCCGCAGGGCCTGCTCGGCCGGCCGCTGGTCGCCAAGGTTTAAGGAGAACGCCATGTCGCAATCCGTAATCAACGGCGGGCTGAACGTCAAACGCAGCCTGCTGGATGCCGTTTTGGCCGGGCTGATCGCCCTGATCGTGTTCGGGCCGATCGTCGGCATCGTGCTGAACGGCTACAGCTTTAACTTCGAGCCGCACCGGCTGGTGTGGATCATCGTCGCGGTGATGGCCGGGCGGCTGCTGCTGAGCCTGTTCCTGCAAACCGCGCCGGGCCGCAAGGTGCTGGCGCGCTTCGACGGCGGCAACGACGGCGTGTACGTACGTCCGCTGGGCTATAAATCCAATCTGCGCTGGTTCCTGCCGCTGATGGCGGCGATCGCGCTGCTGTTCCCGTTCGTCGCCACCAAATACCTGCTGACGGTGGCGATCCTCGGCCTGATCTACGTGCTGCTCGGCCTGGGGCTGAACATTGTGGTCGGGTTGGCGGGGTTGCTCGATCTGGGGTACGTGGCGTTTTACGCCATCGGCGCCTACGGGCTGGCGTTGGGCTACCAGTATCTCGGGCTCGGTTTTTGGGCGATGCTGCCGCTCGGGGCGCTGATGGCGGCGTTGGCGGGCGCGCTGCTGGGCTTTCCGGTGCTGCGCATGCACGGCGACTATCTTGCCATCGTCACGCTCGGGTTCGGCGAGATCATCCGGCTGGTGCTGAACAACTGGATGTCGCTCACCGGCGGGCCGAACGGCATTTCGGTGCCGGCGCCGACGGTGTTCGGCCTGGAGTTCGGCCGGCGCGCTAAAGACGGCGGGGTGCCGATCCACGAGTTTCTCGGCATCGATTACAATCCCAACCTCAAGTTCATCTTCATTTACGCGATGCTGTTTTTGGTGGTGCTGCTGGTGCTGTACATCAAGCACCGGCTGACGCGCATGCCGATCGGCCGCGCCTGGGAGGCGCTGCGCGAGGACGAGATCGCCTGCCGCTCCCTCGGGCTGAACCACGTGCTGGTGAAGCTGTCGGCGTTTATGCTGGGCGCCTCCACCGCCGGGCTGGCGGGGGTGTTTTTCGCCACTTACCAGGGGTTCGTCAACCCGACTTCGTTCACCTTCTTCGAGTCGGCCCTGATCCTGGCGATCGTGGTGCTGGGCGGCATGGGCTCCACCCTCGGCGTGGTGCTGGCGGCCTTTGTGCTGACGGTGGCGCCGGAGCTGCTGCGCAGCTTCGCCGAATACCGGGTGCTGTTGTTTGGCGTGCTGATGGTGGCGATGATGATCTGGCGGCCGCGCGGGCTGGTGCGCATCAGCCGCGCCAGCTTTGCGGAACGCAAGGGGGTGGCGCCATGAGCGACGCCATTTTGCGGGTGGAACACCTGATGATGCGCTTTGGCGGCATCAAGGCGCTGAACGACGTCAATCTGGAGGTGGAGCGCGGTTCCATCACCGCCCTGATCGGCCCCAACGGCGCCGGCAAGACCACGGTGTTCAATTGCCTGACCGGTTTCTATCGCGCCACCGGCGGCGCGATCCTGCTCAATACCCACAAGCGGCCGACCGACGTGATCCAGGTGCTGGGGCAGAAGTTCCGCGCCGGCGACTGGATACGCCCGAAGCGGCTCGGTTCACGCCTCTATTACAAGATGTTCGGCGGCACTCACCTGGTCAACCGCGCCGGGCTGGCGCGCACCTTCCAGAATATCCGCCTGTTCCGCGAAATGTCGGTGGTGGAGAACCTGCTGGTGGCGCAGCACATGCAGAGCAACCGCAATCTGATCGCCGGGGTGCTGAATACGCCGGGCTACCGCCGGGCGGAAAGCGCCGCGCTCGATCACGCCTTCTACTGGCTGGAGGTGGTGGATCTGGCGGACTGCGCCAACCGGCTGGCGGGGGAGATGTCCTACGGCCAGCAGCGGCGGCTGGAGATCGCGCGCGCCATGTGCACCGCGCCGGAGATGATCTGCCTCGACGAACCGGCCGCCGGGCTGAACCCGGTGGAGACGGCCGCGCTGAGCCGCATCATCCGCTTCCTGCGCCGGGATCACGGCATCACGGTGCTGCTGATCGAGCATGACATGGGCATGGTAATGGAGATCTCCGATCGGGTGATCGTGCTCGATCACGGCGATGTGATCGCCCGCGGCACGCCGCAGGAGATTCAGCACAACGAGGCGGTGATCGCCGCTTACCTGGGCGCGGACGAAGAGGAGCTGGCGGGATGAGCGAAGCGATGTTGGAATTTCGCGAGGTCGATGTGTTTTACGGGCCGATCCAGGCGCTGCGCCAGGTGTCGCTGCAGGTGAACGCCGGGGAGACGGTAGCGCTGATCGGCGCCAACGGCGCGGGCAAGTCCACGCTGTTGATGTCGATCTTCGGTCAGCCGCGCATCGCCGGCGGGCAGATCCTGTTTCGCGGCGAGGACATCAGCCGCCGCTCCACGCACTTTGTTGCCAGCAGCGGCATCGCGCAGGCGCCGGAGGGGCGGCGCATCTTTCCGGACATGAGCGTGGAGGAGAACCTGCTGATGGGCACCATCACCGTCGGCAATCGCTACCTGGAAGAGGATTTGCCGCGCATGTTCGAGCTGTTTCCGCGCCTGAAAGAGCGGCGCAACCAGCGGGCGATGACCATGTCCGGCGGCGAACAGCAGATGCTGGCGATCGCCCGCGCGCTGATGAGCCGGCCGAAGCTGTTGCTGCTGGACGAGCCGAGCCTGGGGCTGGCGCCGATCGTGGTGCGGCAGATCTTCGGGGTGCTGCGCGAACTGACCCGCAGCGGCATGACGCTGTTTCTGGTGGAGCAGAACGCCAACCATGCGTTGAAACTGTCCGATCGCGGCTATGTGATGGTCAACGGCCAGATCCGCCTCACCGGCAGCGGGGAAGAACTGTTGAACGATCCGCAGGTGAGAAAGGCGTATCTGGGCGGCGGCTGACAGCCGCCTGCGGGCAGGGAAGCCCGCGTTCATTTTTCGGCGTCGCGCTCTTGGCCATCGTAGTGCGAGCGGGCTGCCCTGAAGGCGTCGGCGGAGGAGATAATCCACGACCAGAGCGGCAGCATGTTGAGCAGCATTTCTTCCCCGGCCTCGGTGATGGTGTAAACCACGCGGGGCAGTTTTTCCTGATAATCGCAGCGCGATATCAACCCATCCCGCTCGAGATGGCGCAGCGTCCGCGTCAGCATTCTCTGCGTCACGCCCGCTAATTGGCGGCTTATTTCGCCGTGGCGCAGCGGCCCGTGGGTGCCCAGGAGATGCAATACCCCCAGCGACCAACGGTTGCCCGCATGTGCGAGGATCTCGCGCTTCAGCCCTTCATCGTCGTTGCTCAATGCTTCACAGAACGCCTGCGAAAATTGCAGCAGCGCTTCCCGATCGCTCGTCATATTCCTCCCCGGTATCACGCGTGTACCTAATTGAACCCGTTTTTGTCAGCTGTCAGGATGACGCAGTGTCAAGACAGGAGGCAAGCATGAAATCCACCAATCCATCCATCAATACCGTGCTCATACTCGGCGCCGGCGAACTGGGGCTGCCGGTACTGCGAGCGATGAGCCGGCAGGCTCGGTTATATCCATCTTTAAAAATCAGCGTACTGCTCCGGCCGGAGGCCGCCCGCGCCGTGAGCGGCCCGCTCCGGGCGCGGCGGGATGAGCTGGCGCGGCTCGGGATCGCCGTGGTGGAAGGCGATCTGCAGCAAAGCGGGGTGGATGCGCTGAGCGTGCTGCTGCGTGGCTTTGATGCGGTAATCAACTGCAGCGGCTTCGTCGGCGGGGCGGGCACGCAGATAAAGATCACCCAGGCCGTTTTGCAGGCCGGCGTGGCGCGCTACTTCCCGTGGCAGTTCGGCGTGGACTACGATGTCGTCGGTAAAGGCAGCGGGCAGCCGGTGTGGGATGAACAGCTCGAGGTGCGTCACCTGCTGCGCGCGCAGAGCGCAACGGAGTGGGTGATTGTTTCCACGGGCATTTTCACCAGCTACCTGTTTGACTCGGGTTTTGGCGTGGTGGATGCGGAACGCAAAACCGTGCGCGCGCTGGGTGACTGGCAGTATGCGGTGACGCTGACCACTCCCGAGGACATTGGCCGGCTGACGGCCGCGATTTTTTTCCATCGGCCCGCGTTTCGCAACCAGGTGGTCTATATCGCCGGGGACACGCTGACCTACCGTGAGCTTGCCGATCTTATGCAGGCGCACTGGGGCGTGGAGGTCAACAGAGTCCTGTTGGACAAAGAGCGGCTGCAGGCGGAGGTGCGGAATCATCCGCATGACGTCGGCGCGAAATACCGGCTGGCTTTCGCCCGACCCGACGGCGTGGCCTGGGATAAGGCGAACACCTTCAATGCGCGCCAGGGCATGGCCGTCACTACCGCCGGCCAGTGGCTGGCTTCTCAGGGCGGTTAATCGCCTGTGCGCCGCAGTCAGAACTGGCGCTGCATCCAGCGCACGTTCAGCCGCACCAGCGCGATGATGGCGCTGGAGAGCAGCCGCAGCCCGCCGGGCATGTCGCGGCGGCGAATATCCAGCAGCAGCACGGTGCGCACCTGCGGGCTGTCGTTCCATACCTCGTGCTCGAAGGTATCGTCCCACAGCATGAACTCCCCCTCGTGCAGCCGGTATTCGCGGCCGTCCACCTTCAGCACCGCCGCCGGCGCGCCGTCGGCGCGTTTGGGCATGTCCAGCACCAGATAGCCGCGCAGAATGCCGCGGAACGGGCCGCGATGGGGCGGCACCTGTTTGCCGGGCGCCAGGAAGGAGAGCGACGCGGACAGCACGTCCGGCGAGGAGGCGATCAGCGCCGCCAGCGTCGGACAGCGTGCCAGGTTGCGGGGGATGGGCTGGCCATAGGCCTTCATGATGAACATGCGCCAGTCGCGCGCGTCGTTGGCGGAGATGGACGCCTGCTGGCTCATGATCTCGTGGAAGCGCGGGATATTGTGCAGATCGTGGGCGACCGTCAGCGCCTCTTCGCGGATCTGCCGCCATTGGGCGGTAAAGCGTTCGGCGTCGGGGAAGAGGGCCGCGCTGTCAAGCACCGGCTGGCCCTGGATGCGGCGATCGTAAACATTGCGCAGGGCAAGTACGGACCAATCATAAATCGCGGACATCATAATGACCTCGCCTCAGGAAATGCCAAAGGGACACTGCGCGGGTCTTCGGCGCGGCGCGTGGACGGCCGGGGAAGAGCGGCAGGAAAAATTGGTACGCTTCAATAGATTAGCACAGCATTTTGGCAACCGTGCGTCGGTGGGCGTGTCGATGGGCGGTGAAAAAAACCACACAATTAAAATGTGACGCGTATCGCATTTAGCGGGCCGGTTGGTTAAAATATCGCGACTTGCCCGCACCTGTCCGGATTTTTTTACCATGGAACACGCTCCCGTTTCCCGCTCAACCGCCTGGTTGCGCGTGGTCATCCTCGCCGTCTCGGCCTTTATATTCAACACCACCGAGTTTATTCCGGTCGGTCTGCTGAGCGATATCGCCGCCAGCTTTTCGATGCAAACCGAACAGGTCGGCTTGATCATTACCATTTACGCCTGGATCGTCGCCGCCGCCTCGCTGGCGTGCATGCTGCTGACCAGCAAGATCGAGCGCCGCAAACTGTTGATCGGCGTGTTCATGCTGTTTATCGCCAGCCACATACTGACCGCCGTGGCCTGGAACTTTACCACGCTGGTTATCTCGCGCGCCGGCGTGGCGCTGGCGCACTCGGTGTTCTGGTCGATCACCGCCTCGCTGGCGATCCGCGTGGCGCCGCCGGGCAAGAAAGCCCAGGCGCTGAGCCTGCTGGCGGGCGGCACCGCGCTGGCGATGGTGCTCGGGTTGCCGCTCGGGCGGGTGGTGGGGCAGTTGCTCGGCTGGCGCATGACCTTTATCGGCATCGCGGTGTGCGCCACCCTGGCGCTGGTGCTGCTGTGGCGCCTGTTGCCGGTGCTGAAAAGCGAGCATTCCGGCTCGCTGGCCAGCGTGCCGCTGCTGTTCAAGCGCCCGGCGCTGGTGGCGCTGTACATGCTGACCATCATCGTAGTGACGGCGCACTTCACCGCCTACAGCTATATCGAGCCATTTATCCAGACCGTGGCCGGGCTGTCGGAGAACTTCACCACGCTGATGCTGTTGCTGTTCGGCGCCGCCGGCATCGTCGGCAGCCTGCTGTTCAGCCGCTACAGCGAGCGTTTTCCTTCCGGCTTCTTTATCGGCGCCATTACGCTGCTGGCCTTGAGCCTGCTGCTGCTGTTGCCGGCCGCCGGCAGCGAAAGCCATCTGACGGTGCTGTGCATCTTTTGGGGCATGGCGATCATGGCGATCGGCCTGTCGATGCAGGCCAGAGTCTTGAGCCTGGCGCCGGACGCCACCGACGTGGCGATGGCGATCTTCTCCGGCCTGTACAACTTCGGCATCGGCAGCGGCGCGCTGCTGGGCAACCAGGTGAGCCTGCATCTGGGCATGGGCAACATCGGCTTCGTCGCCGCGCCGCTGGCGCTGATCGCCCTCGGCTGGTGCTTGCTGAGCGCCTACCGCAGCGAACGGCTGCAGCACCACCACAGCCGTTAAGCGGCCGCGTTTCCCTGTCTTCCTGAGCCGGCGGCTGCGCCGGCCTCTTCAGCAAAAAAACTCGCGAACATGCGAAAATTATTCCGTTATCACTGCCTTTGCGCCTGCCGTACTGTTAACCCGTCCAAAATCCAATTCGATACCGAGCGGGGAACACGTCATGAGCACTCTTACCGCGCCCGATGGCGCACGCATTTTCTATAAGGATTGGGGCCGCGGCCAGCCGATCCTGTTCTCGCACGGTTGGCCGCTGTCTGCCGACGCCTGGGACAACCAGATGCTGTTTTTCGGCCAGAGCGGGTTCCGCGTGATCGCCCACGATCGCCGCGGCCACGGCCGTTCGGAGCAAACCTGGCACGGCAACGACATCAACCAATACGCTGACGATCTGGCCCTGCTGATCGAAACGCTGGATCTGCGCGATCTGATCCTGGTCGGCCATTCCACCGGCGGCGGCGAAGTGGCGCGCTACATCGGCCGTCACGGCAGCGATCGGGTGGCGAAGGTGGTGCTGGTCGGCGCCGTACCGCCGCTGATGCTGCAGACGCCGGTCAACCCTGAGGGTACGCCGATGGCGGCCTTCGACGGCATTCGCAGCGGCGTGGCGGGCAACCGCTCGCAGTTCTTCAAAGATTTGGCGGTGCCGTTCTATGGCCTCCACTGCGACGAGGTGGAGAGCAATGCGGGGCTGATCGACCACTTCTGGCTGATGGGCATGCAGGGCGGCGTGAAAGGGCAGTACGAGTGTGTGCGCGCGTTCTCCGAAGTGGATTACACCGCCGACCTGCTGGCGATCGACAAGCCGACGCTGCTGGTGCACGGCGACGCCGATCAGATCGTGCCGATCGGCGCCTCGGCGCTGAAAGCCGCTAAGCTTATGCAACAGGCGGAGCTGAATGTTTACGCCGGCGGCTCTCACGGTTTGGCGCAGGCCGATCCCGATCGCTTCAACGCCGATCTGCTGGCCTTCATCCAGAATTCGCCGTTTTAAGGGGGCGCGATGAACCTGACTGTTATCGCCGCCCGCTGCGCGCAGCGGCTGCACGCGCCTGCGGTGCGCTGGGTGCTGCTGCTCGCGATCTGCGCCGCCTATATTCAGGGCGGGCTGGTCAAGGCGCTGAACGTTGAGGGCGCCATCGCCGAGATGACCCACTTCGGCCTGCAGCCGGCGGCGCTGTTCGCCGTGCTGGTGACGCTGCTGGAACTGGCGGCGTCGGCGCTGATCCTGAGCGGTTTTTATCGCTGGCTCGGCGCGTTGGCGCTGGCCGGTTTTACCCTGATGGCGACGCTGATGGCCAATCCGTTCTGGCAGTTCGACGGGGCGGAGCGCGGCCAGATGATGAACGGATTTTTTGAACACCTCGGGCTGGCCGGCGCGCTGTTGCTGGTGGCATTTAACGATTTGAAGGAGCGAACGGATGGCTGAACAGACGGAAAACAAGGCGACGGCGGGCGGCTTCGCGCCGCTGAAAATTCCATTATTTGCGGTGCTGTGGGGCGCCACGGTGCTCGGCAACGTCGGCAGTTTTATGCGCGACGTCGCCAGCTCGTGGCTTATCACCGACCTGTCGAGCAACCCTTCGGCGGTGGCGCTGATGCAAACCGCCGCCACGCTGCCGGTGTTCCTGCTGGCCATCCCGGCCGGGGTGCTGTCGGACATTCTCGACCGGCGACGCTTTCTGATCTTCGTGCAAATTCTGCTGGCCTGCGTCAGCGGCAGCCTGTTGCTGCTGTCACAGACCGGCGCGCTGACGGTGGAATACCTGCTGGCGCTGACCTTCGTCGGCGGCATCGGCGCGGCGCTGATGGGGCCGACCTGGCAGGCGATCGTGCCGGAGCTGGTGCCGCGCGCCGAGCTGAAAAACGCCGTGGCGCTGAACTCGTTGGGCATCAACATCGCCCGCTCCATCGGCCCGGCGGCCGGCGGTTTGCTGCTGGCCAGCTTCGGCGCCGGCGCGGCCTACGGCGCGGACGTGATGAGCTATGTGCTGGTGATCGCGGCGCTGCTGTGGTGGAAGCGGCCGAAGGTTGAGGACAGCGGCCTGTCGGAACACTTCTTCGGCGCCTTCCGCGCCGGGCTGCGCTATGCCCGTTCCAGCCGCGAGCTGCATGTGGTGTTGCTGCGGGCGGCGGTGTTCTTCGCCTTCTCCAGCTCGGTTTGGGCGCTGCTGCCGCTGGTGGCGCGCCGCATGCTGGGCGGCAGCGCCGGTTTTTACGGCGTCCTGCTGGGGGCGGTGGGCGCCGGGGCGATCCTTGGGGCTATTGTGCTGCCGCGCCTGCGCCAGCGGCTGAACGCCGACGGGCTGGTGTTGCTGGCGGCGGTGCTCACCGCCGTGGTAATGGCGGCCCTGTCGCTGGCGCCGCCGCAGTGGCTGGCGGTGGTGCTGCTGTTGGTGCTGGGCGCCGGCTGGATCATTGCGCTGACCACGCTCAACGGCGCGGCGCAGGGCGTGCTGCCTAACTGGGTGCGCGGCCGCGGCCTGGCCATCTATCTGATGGTGTTCAACGGCGCGATGGCGGCGGGCAGCCTGTTGTGGGGGCTGGTGGCGCAGGAGCTGGGCGTGGCCGCCACGCTGCTGGTCGGCGGCGTCGGCCTGTTGGCGGCGGGGCTGCTGTTCCACCGCCTGCGTCTGCCGACCGGCGAGGCCGATCTGCAGCCGTCGAACCATTGGCCGGAGCCGTTGGTTAACACGCCGGTCGAGAACGATCGCGGCCCGGTGATGATTCAGGTGGAGTACCGCATTCGCGAGCAGGATCGGCCGCAGTTCTTGCGTACGCTGCTGATGCTGGAGCGGGCGCGTCGCCGCGATGGCGCTTACGCCTGGGGCATCACCGAGCACACCGGCGATCCGGAATGCATCATGGAGTGGTTCCTGGTGGAGTCCTGGGCAGAGCATCTGCGGCAGCACCAGCGGGTATCGCACGCCGACGCCGATCTGCAGCAGGAGGCGCTGCGCTTCCATATCGGCCCTGAGAAACCGGTGGTGCATCACTTCCTGTCGCTCGACCGGCGTCAGGTGAAGCATTAACTGCACGGCCAGGCGGTGAGAAGGTGCTATGCTTTTGGTCGGTTCGGCGGCGCGGCCGCCGTAAGACGAATGTAGTCAGCACAGGGAGACATATTGATGACGGCACCTTCTGCTTTTGCCCGCGAGCTTGGGCTGCGCTTTCCGATCGTTCAGGGGCCGATGAACGGCGCGTCGCCGCCGGCGCTGGCGGTGGCGGTGAGCAACGCCGGGGCGCTGGGATCGTGCGCGGCGGCGCTGTTTTCCCCGGCGGTGATCCTCGAGCGCGTGCAGCAGATCCGCGCGCAGACCGCCGCGCCGTTCAACATCAATCTGTTTCTGCTCGATGAGCAGCACCCGGATCTCGCCGAGCTCAAGCGCGCCCAGCACCTGCTGCGGCCGTTCCGCGAAGCGCTGGGGCTGAGTGAACCGCCCATGCCGACTCAATTCGCCGAAAACAACCGCGACCAGATCGCGGCCCTGCTGGAGGCTGCGCCGCCGGTGGTCAGCTTCACCTTCGGCGTGCTGCCGCGCGCGACGGTCACGCAGTTCAAGAAGGCCGGCTCGCGAGTGATCGGCACCGCCACCACGGTGGCGGAAGCCCGCGCCTGGGAAGAGGCGGGCGCCGACTTCGTCTGCGTCTCGGGCGCGGAGGCGGGGGGGCATCGCCCGACCTTCCTCGGCGACATCGAACAGTCCTGCGTCGGCCTGATGGCCCTGTTGCCGCAGGTGGCGGCGGCGGTGAAGATCCCGGCGATCGCCGCAGGCGGCATCATGAACGGGCGCGGCATCGCGGCGGCGCAATTGCTGGGCGCGCAGGCGGCGCAGCTGGGCACCGCGTTTCTGTGCAGCCCGGAGTCGGGCATCGCCGAAGCCTGGCGAGCGGCGCTGCGCAACGCCGGCGATGACAGCACGCGCCTGACGCGCGCCTTCAGCGGCCGCCCGGCGCGCGGCATCGTCAATGATTTCATGCGGCAGATGCGCGCGGAGGAGGCGCAGGTCCTGCCTTATCCGGTGCAGAACGCGCTCACCGGCGATATTCGCCAGGCGGCGGCCAAGGCCGGACGCGGGGAGTTTATGTCGCTGTGGGCCGGGCAGGGCGTAGGCCTGGCGCGGCCGATGCCGGCGGCGGAGCTGGTCGCCACGCTGGCGGCGGAGCTGGAAGCGGTGTGACCTCGTCGGCGCGATTTATTGCTGTGGCAATGTAAAAAGACGCCGGGGTGAGGCCTGAGAGAGATAAACAGTCCGGCGTGAAGGCCGGACTGCGGGTTTGCCTTGGCTAGACGAGAATATCGGCGGAAGCGTCGACATGCCCAACGATTTTGACAAGGAAATCAGGCAATTGATTGCCGGAGAGATTGATGGCCAGATCGGTGACATTCTGCTGCGCGTCATAATTCAGCGCCGCTTCATACAACGAGCCGCTTAAACTATCCACGAAGTGCAATTCGCTCCCTTCGGCCTTAGCCGTCTGGTTGAGCCACGACAGGTCGATTTTATCCACCGCCGTCTGGAAATCGCGGATCCAATCCGGCGCGGCGGCTTGGCTGTCGCCGGCTTCGCGGAAGACGAAGGTGTCCGCGCCTGCATTGCCCCAGAGCTGATCGGCGCCGCCGGCACCGTAAATGATGTCGTTGCCTGCACCGCCTTTTAACGTATTGTTCAGCGCGTTGCCCACAAGAATGTCGGCGCCGCTGCCGCCGATGATATTTTCAATCTGCGCGCCGTAGGCGATGGCGATATTCGCCTTCAAGCCGCCTACATCAGAGAATGCGCCTTCGTTAATGTTGATGCGCTGATCCTGGCTGTAGCCTGAAAAATCCAGCGTGTCATTGCCGCCGGCATCCCAGATAGCCGCCACGATTTTGTCCGTGGACGCCTTAACGCTCAAAAAGTCTCTGTCCGTATTCGAGTTGAAACCATAGGTGGTATCGCCGGTGCGCGTGGTGGTATTCGCGCCGTAAAGCTTCTGTATGGCGGTAATATCATCCAGCTGCGGCCCCGATGGCCAAACGCCTTTATAGTCAGCGCTGGTGTATTGTTCGTTAAAATAGCTCATCAAAGAATATTGATGGTCGTCTTCATAATACTTCGCCGAGTTGGCGTAGGTGGGGTAGGTGGCATTTGACGCATCATAATTGCCGGGATGAGAAAGCCCCAACGCATGCCCTATTTCATGGGTGAGTGTATCCCTGGCGTAATTATTGGTTTGCGGATTGGAGGCGTCGTAGCCGTTATTGCCGCTGATCCAAATGGTGCTTTTTAGATTGCTCTGCGTACTTTCATACGAGGTGTAATTGCCCCCGCTGGCCGCCTTATAAAAACCAAACTTTATATCTGCATTTTTCGCGTCGTTGCCTTTAACCTCGGTGAACGTGATGTTGGCCACATCCGACCAGGATTGCAATGAAAGCTTGGTTTGGGCTTGCTGGGCGGCGGTAAGCTGCGCGGCGCCCGTCTTGTCGCTGCCCGTATAGACGGGGAAAGAGTAGGTCAAGGTAGCCGCATGGTCGGTCACGCCTTTGCCATTGGCGGAATAATGGCTCCTCAGCAGCAGATCTGAAACCTCTTGCGTGGTATATGACGGTTTACTGTTCCCCGCGTGATCGCCTCTTTCATAATGGGTTAAATAATCGGAAATTTTATCGGTCGCTAATGACATATCAAACTCCTTTGGACGTTGACAATATTGCACCTAACGCTCTATATGCTCGTACACAGGTTTGAAAATCAGGGGTAGTTAAAGTGATATCATTGGCTTGCCTCCTTGGTCTGGCTTGAATATTGCGTTCAAGCGGAATATATCCTTATCATTAATCACGGTGAGGAATTAATTGTGCACTGTGATTGAGTTAAAGCAGTATAAACACAATTATTTTATTAATGAGTTATTCTTATATGAATCTTTTACATAAGATATGAGTAAAAGACGTGTTTAAATAACTCGTTGGAATTAAATCTTTATTTAATATTTCTCTGTAATCGGCGCGCGGCGTTTGCGTCGCTGATTTATCTTTCTGCTTTTCCAGCTTTTTATCTGTGAAATGCGGTGAGTAGCCGCCATTGCCGTAACGCATAGAGGCGGCCGCACGCCGGCTGTCGTCATTAATCGGATACGGGATTATTGAGGGCGCCCGCGTACACCGATTAACTTGCCTGATGCTTAAAAACTGTAGGTGCCCTGCGCCAGGACGAAGTTCATGCTTTTCAGCCCGGCATGGTGCTGCAGGCTGTTGCTGACGTCGAAGTAAACATAGGCCACCTTGAACTGAAGATCGCTGCGCGGTGTCCAGGTTGTTTCGACCTGATACTGGTTGCCGATAAAGCGCGAGCCCTGCGCGCTGCCTTTCACCGGGCGCATCGGGCCGAGGTAGAAGGCATCCTCGCGGCGTTGCCGCCATAGCGCGTCCCAGCTGAAGTCGATGGACAGGGTTTGCCACGGCGTGATCGTGACCGAAGGATGGATGGCGATCAGGTTCGCCGGCGCCACCAGCCCGTTCTCGGTCAGGTAGGGCAGCTTGGGATACATGGCGTTAAAGGTATTGAGCTGTCCGTCGTGACCGTTTTTATCGCCGCTGGCGATGCCAATCTTGCCGCCGAAGCGCGGCCGCCAGCGCCAGCCGTTCGCCGTATAGCCGGCGTGCGCCGACGCCGACCAGGCGCGGATGTCGCGCTGTTCCGCGCTGCCGAACTGCCAGGCGGCCTCATTGTCCCAGTCGAAGCCCTGCGCCGCGCCGAAAATGCGCGCGCCGACGGTGTAGCGCCGCTCTTGCCCGCTGAGCTGCGCGTAGTGGGCGTCGTTATCTTCAAAGCCGAAGGTATAAAGATCGAGCGAGGAAGCCAGCGGCGTCAGCGGTGTGGTGCCGTACAGCCCCCATACCTTTTGGCTGTTGTCGGTATCGTCGTCGAAACTGCCGGTTTTGAGCGTAATGGGGTGGCCGATAAAGGCGTCGAGGCGGTTTTTGTCCTTGACCCAACTGGCGCGGATAGCGTCGAAGGAGCGGCGCACGTTGGGGCCGTCGCGGGTGCCCAGCAGGTGCAGCGAGCCCAGCGCAATCTCCTGGCGGCCGATCCGCAGGGTGCCGAGGCCGTAGGCGGTGGGCAGTTTCATATCCACATAGCCCTGGCCGAGGTAGGCATGATCTTCGTCGGTCGGCTTGCGCCCGCGGTCGCGCGGCGTGGCCAGCGACGATCCCACCTGCACATAGGCGCCGACATAGTCGCCGTAGTCGAGGCGCGCGCCAACCAGCAAGCGCTGCATGAAGGTGTCGTCGCGTCCGCCGTTCAGATCCCGCTGATCCGTCCATTCATAGCGCTCGCGCAGTGAACCGTCGAAAGACAACGTGGCCGCATCGCCCAACGGGATGTTTTTCCAGGGGGAAGCGGCGGGCTCCGCCGCCAGCGCGGGGAGCGTGGAGAACAGCAACAGTGCGGGTAGCGTGCGTTTCATCATGGATATCCGAAGAAAAAGCGCGCCGCAGCGCGCCTTGGGTTTATTTAGCCGTCTGGTGAATTTCGGCGATATAGCCGCCGGGGAAGCTCACCAGCGCCGAGGCGCGGCGTTCCGCCGCCGTCGAACGCCACAGCACCTGCGCGCCGCTGGCCGTCGCTTTGGCCAGCGTGGCCGACAGATCGTCGACGCCATAGCCGGTGCGCTCATGGCCGAACGGATAAGGCAGATGTCCGTCGGTGACGAAAATGCGCGTTTTGCCGAAGCGGGAGTCCAGTTCGATCTGGCGGATCTTGCCGTTGCCGTTACGGCCGATCGCCGCATCGCTGACTTGCGCGTCGCTCGCCACCTTGGCGTGCGAGAATGCCCGATAGCTGTTCAGGAAGTCGTCGACGCGATAGGCGGAGAGGTACAGGCGGTTTTCCGGCACGCTCAGCAGCGGCTTGTAGTTGGGCGCTTTGGTGTGCCAATAAAGCTGCATGTTGACGCCGCCGGGCCACTGGATCACTGCGTCGCGGCCAATCGGATCGTCGAAGGGTTCGACCTGCACATCGGCGCCGGCGGCCTTGGCTTGCCGAATGGCGGCGTCCATATCCCTGACCAGAAAACCGTTGCGCTCAGCGCCAAACGGATGCGGGATCGGCGTTTTGAAATCGAACACCGAGAAGCTGCCGGCCGGCGTCAGTATCAGCTGGGAGTAGGTTTCGCTGGGCGTGGGCGTGACGTTGACCAGCACGCGTTCGGTGCTGGTGCCGCCGAAGGTTTTCAGGATGCTGTCGACAAAGGCATCCATCTTGCCGCGTTCGACGTAGACATGGGTGGTGTCATACTGCGGCCCTACGGCGACAGACGCCGTATCGGCCGCCCATGACATCGCCGGGAGCAGCAGCGCAAGGGCCGATATCCTCAGCCGACGAGAAGAAATGCCGATAATATGTTGCATGTTGACCTCCAGGTAGCGGTTATTTTCCTGAGTGAAGCGTAATTTTCCATGAGCTTTCCCGTCGGCTGAAAAATAAAAACCAAAAGCGCAATGCGCGCCGTGAAACATTAACGAAGGGCGAACCTCAGGCGCCCAGGCGAATATCGCGCAGGTGCAGAACATCTATTTTTATGGCGTAAAACGATGGGGCGCCTTTGCCGGCCAAACCCGCTGCCGCTAAGGGACGGCGATGATGAGACCCGCCTCGCCGCGTGTTGAGGTGTATCGAGGATAATCCATAACGGTCATCTCCTTGATGGGATATATCGCATTAACGATGTGAGTTTACGCTCTTCATTGCCCTCTAAATATAAATACAGCATTAAAAGAATTGCCGCCCATCAAATTTTTATATGACTTGTTGAGTAAATACGAATAAGCGGGAAAAGAGAATATCGCGGCGCCTGACAGGGCTCGCCGAAGCAGGCCGTTGAGGGGGCTTACGCCAGGTTTGGGCGATCGTCGTAAGGGTTGTTGAGGTTCTTTGCGGGAAGGAACAGCGCGAAGATCAGCATCACATAGGGTGTGAAGCAGAACCAGGTCAGGCACCAACCACCGGAGTAACCCGCATCGTGCAAACGGCGCACATTGGCCGCTAGCATAGGCAGCAAAAACGCTGCAAGCGCGAAAATGGAAATCTCATTCATCTTGCTGGCGATAACAGCGAGATAAAGCAGAAACCAAACGTGCTGGCACAAAAGCAGCATTGAATAAGGCCCACGGCTTTCGCGACCTGAGTAGGTGAAGGTCTTTTTGTAACAGTTGAGTAGACTATTCAGGATTCTCGGTTGTTTAGACATTGCGTGCTGATTGTCCTGACTTGTTGACGAGCCATAGCGACGAACAGGTTAAAACCAGAGAAATAAGCGCTGGGCCAGCAAGGTTAAACTGTTCAACAGCAATTGCATCCATCGGGATTTTGTTGAGAGGTTCCAGGAACTTGCTCTTAAGTATCAAGATGACGAGAAGGTAGACGAAGTGGATACCCACCCAAGTGCTATAGATAACGGCATATCGTCTAACGGATTTTGATTTTTTTGTCAGTACGATCTGCGTCAGGATGATGACACCGCACAAAATGAAAATCCCGGCGGCCTTAAACTGGGTAACGACCGTTGCTGCAACGTCAGAAACAAACAATGTTTTCCCGGCAAAGTAGAGCTTTGCCATGGGGAGGTGCAGAAAATAACCAATAAAACCATAAATGACTATCAGACTAATGAACAGCATCGTTTTCTTCATTTTTTTAGCTCCTTGGCGCTGCTCAAGGATAACATCAAATTTTTCATTTCTAGTTCAGTACGAATCATTATCAGATTCTTGGTCGTCTTGTTGTATTTTGCCATTGCAGTAGGGGCTGATTGTCCACCGTTGCTCATAATGAATGAGACGTCTTTCCTGCCATAGAGCTTCATCTCTGGGATAGGATCTTGGCCATAAATGTAAGGTGTGGGTACGTTAATCTTATAGGATTTTCCTAAAAATTCGGGGAGGGGTGCTTTTGCTCCATCCAGAGGTGTTATTCTTGTTTCAAATCCGGCGAACTCCAGTGAATAGAGCGTGCTGCCCCCTTGTTTGTCTCTACTGACCAAGTCGTTGCCCATCAGTATCTTAAATTTTTCCCAAATGCCGAGCTGTGTATAGTCGATCTTTCGTCCCTCCCAAAAAACCTCTTGTTCCTTACGCAATTGGTAGACGTAGCGCTGGATTTGTACAGCAGAAGGAGAGAAGTGTCCTATGGACGGGAGTCCATTTTTGCTGAAAATTTGTTCTTTAATGATAAATATTCCTGTTTCTCCGTAAACATTAATATCGTCCATGATTAATCCTATTTTATTGATTTTTAATATTTTTAAATTGTCTTTGTATACATTTAATCGCCTAACCAATCATGGGGTTATAAATTTTATCAATCAGTTAGTCATTTTTATGTGTTGTGTCGTCGGTTTTTACCCTCAAATAAAAAAGCCCGCCGACTTACCGTGGCGGGCTTTGTGCTGTCGCTAAGTTACGCCAGATCGAAACGATCGAGGTTCATCACTTTGTTCCAGGCGGCGACGAAGTCGTGGGCGAACTTCTCTTGCCCGTCGGCGCTGCCGTAGACTTCGGCCAGCGCGCGCAGCTGCGCGTGCGAACCGAACACCAGATCGACGCGGGTGCCGGTCCATTTAACCGCGCCGCTGCGGCGATCGCGGCCTTCGAACAGGCCGTCCTCACCCGCCGGATGCCAGGTGGTGCCCATGTCGAGCAGGTTGACGAAGAAGTCGTTGGTCAGCGCCTGCGGGCGATGGGTGAACACGCCGTGCTGCGTGCCGCCGACGTTGGCGCCGAGCACGCGCAGCCCGCCGACCAGCACCGTCATTTCCGGCGCGGTCAGGGTCAACAGCTGCGCCTTGTCGACCAGCAGCGTTTCGGCCGGCACGCGGTATTTGCCCTTCAGGAAGTTGCGGAAACCGTCGGCGAGCGGCTCCATCGCCTCGAAGGAGTCCACGTCGGTCTGTTCCTGCGAGGCGTCCATGCGGCCCGGGGCGAACGGCACCGTCAGGGTGAAACCGGCGTTCTTCGCCGCCTGTTCCACGCCCGCCGCGCCGGCCAGCACGATCAGGTCCGCCAGCGAGACGCGCTTGCCGCCGGTCTGCGCATCGTTGAAGGCGCGTTGGATGCTCTCCAGCTTGGCCAGCGTCGCGGCGAGCTGCGCAGGTTGGTTGACCGCCCAGTCCTTTTGCGGCGCCAGGCGAATGCGCGCGCCGTTGGCGCCGCCGCGCTTGTCTGAGCCGCGGAAGCTGGAAGCGGAAGCCCAGGCGGTGGAGACCAGCGCCGACACCGACAGGCCGGAAGCCAGCACGGCGTTTTTCAGCGCGGCGATGTCCTGCTCATCGATCAGCGGATGATCGACCGCCGGGATCGGATCCTGCCAAATCAACGCTTCCTGCGGCACTTCCGGGCCGAGGTAGCGCGCGCGCGGCCCCATGTCGCGGTGGGTCAGCTTGAACCAGGCGCGGGCGAAGGCGTCGGCCAGCTCCTCCGGGTGCTCATAGAAGCGGCGCGAAATCTTCTCGTAGGCCGGATCGAAGCGCAGCGACAGGTCGGTGGTCAACATGGTTGGGCGGCGTTTTTTGTTGGGATCGAAGGCGTCGGGAATGGTTTCACCGATGTCTTTCGCCACCCACTGGTGCGCGCCGGCCGGGCTTTGGCTCAGCTCCCATTCGTATTCGAACAGGTGGCGGAAGAAGTCGTGGTTCCACTGGGTCGGGGTGGTGGTCCAGGTGACTTCCAGGCCGCTGGTGATGGCGTCTTTGCCGACGCCGGTGCCGAAGGTGCTGTGCCAGCCGAGGCCCTGCGCTTCCAGTCCGGCGGCTTCCGGATCGGCGCCGACGTGAGACGCCGGGCCGGCGCCGTGGGTCTTGCCGAAGGTGTGGCCGCCGGCGATCAGCGCCACGGTTTCTTCGTCGTTCATCGCCATGCGGGCGAAGGTTTCACGGATGTCGCGCGCGGCGGCCACCGGATCGGGATTGCCGTCCGGGCCTTCCGGGTTGACGTAAATCAGGCCCATCTGCACCGCCGCCAGCGGGTTTTCCAGATCGCGGTCGCCCGAGTAGCGGCTATTCGGCCCGCCGCTCAGTTCCAGCCAGATCTTCTCAGAGCCCCAGTAGACGTCGTCCGGCTCCCAGGTGTCGGCGCGGCCGCCGGCGTAGCCGAAGGTTTTGAAGCCCATCGATTCCAGCGCCACGTTGCCGGTCAGGATAATCAGGTCGGCCCAAGAGATGTTGCGGCCGTATTTCTGCTTGATAGGCCACAGCAAACGGCGCGCCTTGTCGAGGCTGACGTTGTCCGGCCAGCTGTTGAGCGGGGCGAAGCGCTGCTGGCCTTCGCCTGCGCCGCCGCGGCCGTCGCCGATGCGGTAGGTGCCGGCGCTGTGCCAGGCCATGCGGATGAACAGGCCGCCGTAGTGGCCGAAGTCCGCCGGCCACCATTCCTGCGAGTCGGTCATCAGGGCGTGCAGATCCTGTTTGACCGCCGCCAGATCGAGGCTGTTGAAGGCATCGGCGTAGTTGAAATCTTTATCCATCGGATCGGACAGGGGGGAGTGCTGGTGCAGCGGTTTCAGGCTGAGCTGATTAGGCCACCAATCCTGATTGGTGGGGCCGTTCTGCGGTGCGGGCTGCTTGCCGCCCGAAAACGGGCATTTGCTTTCAGTTGTCATAATGCGCTCTCTGCTTCCGTAAAGATGCTCCAGCCGCCGGGCGTGGAGCGGTTAACAAGGCATGCGGGTAAGGCTTGCGTCGGGTGTTGCGCTAAATAACTGAACTCAATCGATTGACGTCACCCTCGCCGCCAACGGGCAAAGGGGGACATAGGGCTAAGCTTAGTCAGCGGCGGCGGAGAGATAAAATAGGAATGAGTGAATATTGTGATAGCTTGCGGCGATTTATGGGTGTGCTATTGATAGTCAACGCGCCGCGTTATCGGCGCCGCAACATGAACGCGAGCACCGCGTCCGCCAGCTTGCCGAACGGCGCGCGCAGCAGGTCGGTAAAGCGCCAGCGGCTCTGGATGAAAACGCCTTTGGCGTGGCTCAGCGCCCGAAATCCTTCGATGCCGTGACAGGCTCCCATGCCGCTGGGGCCGATGCCGCCGAACGGCAGATCGTCCTGGGCGAAGTGCAGCAGGGTGGCGTTGATGCTGACGTTGCCGGAGGCGGTGCGCGCCAGCAGCCGCTCCCGATCCTCGCCCGGCGGGCCGAAGTAGTAGAGCGCGAGCGGGCGGGGCGCGGCGTTGATAACGTCGATCGTTTCATCAAAGGCGGCGTAGGTGCGCACCGGCAGCAGCGGCCCGAAGATCTCTTCTTGCATGATCGCGCTGTCATCGGGGGCGCCGACGATAAGCGTAGGGGCCAGCGTGTTCGGCCGTTCAGACGCCGAGTCCGGTCGGTGGCCGACCGGATGGAGTTGCGCGCCGCGCGCCTGTGCGTCGGCAAGCAGCGCTTGCAAGCGGTGGTAGTGCCTGTCGTTGATGATGGCGCCGTAGTCGTCGCCGGTTGGCCCGTCGGGATAAAAGCTTTTAACCGCCGCGTCATAGAGCGCCATGAAGCTTGCCAGATCGTCCTGATGAACCAGCAGGTAATCGGGCGCGATACAGGTTTGGCCCGCGTTCGACAGCTTGCCGAACGCCACGCTCTTGACGTTTCTGGCGTTAACCGCGCCGCGCGCCATGACGGCAGGGCTTTTACCGCCCAGTTCGAGCGTTAACGGCACCAGATGTTTGCCGGCCGCCTGCATGACCTGACGGCCGATCGCCGTGCTGCCGGTGAACACCAGATGGTCGAACGCCAGCTCGCTGAATCTGGCCCCGACGTCCGGCCCGCCGGTCACGACGGCGACCTCATCGGTGGGAAACAGCGCCGCCAGCATCGTTTCGATGAGGCGGCTGGTATGCGGCGTGAGCTCCGAAGGTTTCAGCATCACGCGGTTGCCGGCGGCCAGGGCGGTGGCCAGCGGGATGAAGGTCAACGAAAACGGGTAGTTCCACGGCGCCATGATGCCAATCACGCCCTTGGGCTGATATTGCACATAGGCGCGTGCGGCCTGATACGGCAGGGCGACGTGGCGGCGCTCCGGCTTCATGAAGCGTTTCAGGTTGCGTAGCAGGTAATCGATCGCCTGAACGGTGACCAGAATCTCCAGAATGTCGGTTTCGTAAGGCGAACGGTGGCCGAAGTCCGCGCTGACGGCCGCCGCCAGCGCGGCGCGCTGGGCCAGAATGGCGCTCCGCAAGCGGCGCAGGGCGGCCTTGCGCTGTTGCATCGTCGGCGCGCCGTCGCGCAGGAAGGCGTGGCGCTGGGCGGCAAGCCGCGGCTCCATCGTCATGAGGATGTCATCTCCCTGCACTTGAATTCTCCTGATGCCGAGTGAAAGCGGGAATGCGGTTTGCCGAATGGGGTTTGACCTTAAAGTGAACTTTAAACCTATACTCGTTAAACGATCAACGCAAGATCGTCGGCCAACCGGGATGAGGGAGCCAGAGATCCCGGTGCCGTGCGCAGTATAAACCTTCTTTTTTAACCAGAGTGTAAATGGGAGAAACGACATGGGTTATGTAACGACCAGCGATGGCGTCGAGATTTTCTACAAGGATTGGGGCCCAAAAAACGGCAAGGTTATCTACTTCCACCACGGCTGGCCGCTGTCCAGCGATGACTGGGATGCCCAGATGCTGTTCTTCGTGAACAAAGGGTTCCGCGTGGTTGCGCACGATCGTCGCGGCCACGGCCGCTCCAGCCAGGTGTGGGAAGGGCACGACATGGATCACTACGCCGATGATGTCGCCGCGGTGGTAAAACACCTCGGCGTACAGGGCGCCATGCACGTGGGCCACTCGACCGGCGGCGGTGAGGTGGTGCGCTACATCGTGCGCCACGGCGAGGACAAGGTGTCCAAAGCGGTGCTGATCAGCGCAGTGCCGCCGCTGATGGTGAAAACGGACAGTAACCCGCAGGGCACCCCAAAATCGGTATTCGATGATTTCCAGGCGCAGCTGGCCGCCAACCGGGCGCAATTCTATTACGACGTGCCCGCCGGCCCGTTCTACGGCTATAACCGTCCGGGCGCCAAACCGTCGGAGGCCATTATCTGGAACTGGTGGCGGCAGGGCATGATGGGCGGCGCCAAGGCGCACTATGACGGCATCGTCGCCTTCTCGCAGACCGATTTCACCGAAGATCTCAAGAAGATTGCCATTCCGGTGCTGGTGATCCACGGCGACGACGACCAGGTGGTGCCTTATCAGGATTCCGGCGCGCTGTCGGCCAAGCTGGTGCAAAACGGCACGCTCCATACCTATAAGGGCGCGCCGCACGGCATACCGACCACCCATGCCGATCAGGTCAACGCCGATCTGCTGGCGTTCGTGAACAGTTAAGCGCGAACAAGCACTTTTGCTCCGCCCTGAGTGGGCGGAGTTTTTTTCATTGCGATGAGGAACGCCAATGCAAACGATCCTGGGCGCCAGTGGCCAGATCGCCCAAGAGCTGGCGCGTGAACTGAAGCGCGCGTACACCGATGATTTAAGATTGGTCAGCCGCAACCCGAGGAAGGTCAACGACAGCGATACGCTGGTCGCGGCCGACCTGCTCGATGCACAGCAGACCCTGGCGGCGGTGAAGGGCAGCGACGTGGTGTATTTCGCCGCCGGCCTGCCGCCGGATTCGGCGCTGTGGGAGCGGCAATTTCCGACCATGCTGCAGAATGCGTTGGACGCCAGCCGTACCGCGGGCGTGCCCTTTGTTTATTTCGACAATACCTATATGTATCCGCAGAACGGCGAGCCGCAGACGGAATCGACGCCGTTCGCGCCTCGGGGGCGCAAGGGACGGGTGCGCGCCCTGATGACCGAGAAGGTGCTCGACGAGATGGAGCGCAAGCAGATCCCCGTGCTGATCGGCCGTGCGCCCGAGTTTTATGGGCCGGGAAAAACGCAGAGCTTCACCAATGCGCTGATCGTCGACAGGCTGAAAGCGGGGGAAAAACCGCGCGTGCCGGTTCGCGACGACAGGCTGCGCACGCTGATCTGGACGCCCGACGCCAGCCGTGGGTTAGCCCGGCTCGGCAATACGCCCGACGCGTTCGGCCAGACGTGGCATCTCCCGTGCTGCGACGAGCGGCTCACCTATGCGCAGTTCGCCGCGTTGGCCTGCGAGGTGTTTGGGAAGGACATTTCATATTCCGTTATCGGCAAATGGGCGTTGATCGCCGCGGGGTTGGTTTCGTCCGGGGCGCGAGAGATGCGCGAGCTGCTGCCGCGCTACGAGCACGATAACCTGTTCGACTCGACCAAGTTCAAACAGCGTTTTCCCGACTTCGCCGTCACGACGTATCGCGCCGGGCTGGAAACGATTTGGCGGGAGTGGAAAAACGCGCAAGCGTCGCGCTGAGGCGTCCGTCACGCCATGAGCAGGCGCATTCGGCACTTTGTCATCACTCTGCCCTCATGATCCTCTCGCACCGTCTCGATCGGCGCGAGCGAGCCTCGCCCTTCACCGGGCGGGGCTTTTTTATTGGCTACGGCAGCGCGTCACCAGTGATAGCTGATGCCCATATCGAGTTTGTCCGACGCATCGACGCCGGGGGCGTGCCGAGAAAGGTTATTGAATTCATAGTTAATAAACACCTGCATGTTGCTATTGAGCAACCAGGTCACGCCCAACTCCTCGTAGTTCAATAAGTCGGTGTTGCGGCCTGCCCGGGCCTGTATCAAACGGGTATAGCCGATGTTGGGCTGAATATGGTCCGTCAGCCGGTATTTGGCGAGCGCTTCATAACTGGACGCCGAGCCGCGGTTAGCGGTTTGTTGCGGGCTGATGGCGTTGTCGCTTTGGGTGAACACGGCCGCGAGATAGATTTTTTTCGACGCATAGAGAACCCCCTCGGCCAGCGTATCGATGCGCCGACGATAGCCGGCGGCGCGTTGCTGGCGCTGCGTGGTTTGAGACGCCGAAGCGGCGGCGATGAGGCTGAGCGTCGGCGTCAGCGCATAGCGGAAGGAGGCGCCGAACCCGTTGCCGTTTTGTTTGCCCAGCGCCTGTCGATCGTCGCCGTCTTTGAACTGATACTGCAGCGCGAGGGCGGCGTGCCGCTGAAACAGGCTGAAAGGTTTGCGGTAAGTGAGCAGGTTGTGCGCCCGGCCGCGCATAAAGTTGTCGATGTAGTTGTAGGCCATTTCTCTGAACAGCGGGGAGCGATCGGTCAGGGCGGTCACATCATAGAGCACGCCCCAGTTGCGGCCGATATCGAGGCTGCCCAGGGCGGCGTTCTGCACGCCGAGGTAGGCGAGCCGGGTGCTGTTTCGGGTGGCGTCGGCGAAGCTGACGGTATATTCCCAATGGGCGTAGGCCCGCCAGCGCGGCGCGATCTTTTTTTTGCCGATCAGGCCGAAATAGAGATAGCTGCGGTCGCCGTCGTCGCGTTCGCTTTGGCCGCTGTAGCGTCTGGCGATAATCGTGCCGTAGAAATTCAGGCTGCTGTGTTGCGATACCGTCAGCGGCACGGCGAAGGCGCTGCGCGGCAACAGGGCCAGCAGCGGGAGCCACAGGCTCGCCGAAAAAGCGCGAGGATTGCATTTTATCATGTTGACGCCGTCCCTGTGCGCGGCAAGCCGGCCGGCTTGCCGTCCTGGTGAAGCTTAAGCGAGCGTGACGTGTTTAAAGTAGCTGACGATCCCCTGCGTGATGGCGGTGGCGATTTTATTTCGGAATGCAGGGGTGCCCAGCAGCCTTTCTTCCTCGGGGTTGGTGATGAACGAGGTTTCCACCAATACCGAAGGAATGTACGGGGATTTCAACACCACGAAGGCCGCCTGTTCGGTATTTTTGGCATGCAAATGATGGATGGGCGCAATATGTTGGATCAGGTGCGAGCCCAGCGTCAGGCTTTCTTTGATGGTTTCCGTTTGTTCCAAATCAAACAGTATCTTCTGCAAATAGCGATCTTTCTTGATGACGTGGGGGCCGGCGAGATCGTCCGCCGCGTTTTCACTGTTCGATAAGTATTTCGCCATCGCGCTGCTGGCGCCCTTAGTGGAAAGCGCAAAGACCGAAGCGCCGCAGGCGCTGGGGCAGGTAAAGCCGTCGGCGTGAATCGACATGAAAAGATCCGCGCCATGCCGGTGCGCGATCTCCACTCGATCGTACAGCGGAATAAAAACGTCGCTGTCGCGCGTCAGGCGGGCATCGATGCCGTGTCGATCGAGCTGCGCCCGCACGTTTCTGGCGATCGCCAGAACGACATGTTTTTCCAGCGAACCGGTGTGGCCAATGGCGCCGGAGTCGATGCCGCCATGGCCGGGATCCAACATGACCAGGAATCGTTTTCGCGCACCCTGAGGGCCCGCCTGTTTTTTGGGGCGTGGCAAGCCGTGGGCGCTAGCCAGCGGAGAAACGGCGCTATTGAGCGCCAGAGCCGCCAGCCCGGCCAGCATCATTCTGCGGCGGGACAAGCGCGTGTTCAAAAGGTCCTTCTTAGCCATAAGGTTAACCCGCATAAAGGGAAGGTTGTTTTGTTATAACATAACAATTTATACCGGCATCATCGTTGTCTGTTAGCGCCTGTTACTTTTAATGTCATTCTATAAATAAACCGGTTTTTTATACCGAGTATGGTTATTTAATTGGGTATTTATATTGTGATTTATTTGTATTGCATTTGTTAATTCTTATTTTGAAACACTATGCAATCCAATATTTCAAATGAGATTTATTACCATCCAATAATGATATGTTATAACGTAATTACAAAAATTGATAAAAACGGCGTCTTTGCCGCCGGCATGCCGGCATAAAGACACCCACGTTTTTGGAGCGTTAACATGACTTTTAAACACCAGGAAAAAGAGACGCTAAATCTATTCGCGGTTCTCGCCGTCTCGTTAAGCACGGTCATCGCCATGCTCGACAGCACCATCGCCAACGTAGCGCTGCCGGTGATCGCGAAAGATTTCGCCGTTTCCGAATCGGCTTCCATCATGATTATCAATGCCTACCAGTTTGCCGTCGTCGCGTCGTTGATGCCCTTTGCGGCGCTGGGCAGAGCGGTGGGCAATAAAAAAATCTTTATGGCCGGGGTGGTGCTGTTTGCTTTCTCCTCGTTGGGTTGCGCGCTTTCCGACACGCTGGCGATGCTGACGGCGTTCCGAGTGATACAGGGCTTCGGCGCGGCGGCGGTGCTCAGCGTCAATGCGGCGCTGATCAAGGAGATCTACCCGGCAAGGCTGCTGGGGCGCGGCCTGGGGATTAACGTGATGGTGGTGTCGGTTTCCGCCGCCGCCGGGCCGTCCATCGCCTCGGCGATACTTTCTCAAACGAGCTGGAACTGGCTGTTCACCATCAATGTTCCCATCGCCTGCCTGTCGCTGCTGCTGAGCATGATATTTCTGGGCTCCCGCGAGCGGCGCAGCGTTGGCTTCGACAGCGGGGGCGCCCTGTTGGTGTTTGTGCTGTTTATCGCTTTCTCGCTCAGCACGATGAGCATGACCACCCGCCATCTGCCGGCGGCGGCGCTGAGCTTTGCGGTATTCGCCGGACTGGCCGGGTGGCTGTACATCAATCAGAAAAGAAAGGCCAACGCCGCGCTGATCCCGGTCGCGATGCTGCATAACCCGACGCTGTCATTGTCTTTGCTGATGTCGATGCTGTCTTACAGCACCCAGCTTTTGGCTTTTGTATCGCTGCCTTTTTATTTCCACAATGTCCTGCAAAGAAACGTGGTGGAAATCGGTCTGCTGCTGACTGCCTGGCCGCTGGCCACCATGGTGTCGTCGTTGATTTCCGGCGATTTGACCAAGAAATACGATCCCAATCTCGTCGCCCTGTCAGGCCTCGCCTGCTTGTTGGCCGGCATGCTGCTGATGGCCAACCTGCCGGGCGATCCGTCGAATGGGGCGATCGTATGGCGCGTGGCGCTGTGCGGCATCGGTTTCGGCCTGTTTCAATCACCGAACAACCTGCTGATCATGACTTCGGTCTCTCATGAAAACAGCAGCATCGCTAGCGGTCTGTTGGGCAGTTCCCGGTTGATTGGGCAAATCGTCGGTTCGGCGTTAGTGGCGATTTTCTTCAATATGCGCGGCGCGCAAGCGACGACTATCAGCTTAATGGCGGGGGCGGCGTTCTCGTTTCTCTCTCTGGCCGTGAGCTATATGCGCTTCAAGTCCGCCGTTACGTTAAAAACGAGTAAATAAGCACGTTCGAGGTTTCCCATGCGATTCATCCACCTGGTGCCGCTCATTATCGGGATGGCGGCGTTTTCCCTCAGCGGCTGCTCGACCTACCACGACGTGGCGCTGCAACAAAAAGAGGCGGGGCTCAATAGCCCGTATTATCTGTTGCAGCCGCCGGTGTATGTCGGCGATCGGCTGAAATACGGCCTGAAGGACGGCAGCGGCGGCGAGCTGACGGTTGCGAAGGTTGAACCGAAAGACATCGTTGCCGACAGCGGAAAAATCATTCCCCTGTCGCAACTCTCTTTCCTGCAGCGAAAAGAGATTTCCGAAGGAAAAACCGCCGCGTTGGTCGGCGGCGGCGCGGTCGCCACCGCGGCGATCGTTTTCGTTGCCGGGATCACCATCATGGCCGCCGGCATCGCCGCCTCGGCCTGACACCATTCATCGACGCGCGCCATTGCGCATGCGCGCAGGAGGCCTCATGGCCGTAAAACTGACATTCATCGCCACCGCCTTGCTGGCGATAGCCGCTTTGCCGATGCTGCCTTGCGCCGGCGCCAGCCAGCCGGAAGCGGCCGCGCTGCCGCAGAGCGCGGCGGCGCAAACGCTGCCCGGCAGCTATCCGCGGATCGTTATCACCGGCAACTGCCCCTTCGGCGTGATCCTGGCCAACGAGGCGGCCTATCGGCACGTCGTCGGCGTCGGCCCCTGGGCATTCATGCATGCCGATATGCATGTGTTGAAAGACATGAAGCCTGACATCGGCAGGATCACGTCCGATTTCATCAATAAGGACTATCGGGTCAACATGGAGTCGTTAATGAATCTGCGGCCCGACATCATTTATTACTACGGCAAAAGCCAGGACGATCGGCTGGAAAGGGCGGGCGTGATGACGGTCGATCTGGACGCCGGCGGGAAGACCAAATACCAGCCGATGGTCACCCAGGTGTATTGGGAAAATACCTTCGCCGACACCCTCGGCCTGCCGCGCACGCATAAATTCAAAGACGCCTGGGAAAGGACCCTGAAGCAGATCCGCCCCTATGCCGCAGCCATCCGCGCGCAGCACGTCAGGGCGTTATATCTGGAAGAAAGCGACGGCAGGCAGTTGAAGGTGAGCGGCCCGCACACCTACGGCGACACCTATCTGAAAATGGCCGGCATGGATAACGTCGCCGGGGATTTGCCGGTGAAGGGCGATGCCGGCAGATACATCAACGTGTCGATGGAGCAGATCATGGCCTGGGATCCGGATGTGATTTTCGTGGTGTTCGGCAGCGCAAAAGCGCTGCTGCACGGGGGGATCCCCGGCCAGGCGTGGGAGACGCTCAGGGCGGTGAAAAACGGCAAGGTTTTCTCGACGCCGGTGGGCATTCACAACTGGGGGGGCCTGTCGGCGGAAACGTCACTGTTGCCGCTGTTCATGATCAACCGATACGCGCCCGAAGACATTAGCGACAAGACGCTGCGGCAGGAGACGCGTCGTTATTATCAGACGATGTTCTCCTACGCGATCCCGGACCGGTTGCTGGATGAGGTGCTGGCGCAACGCTAGCGCCACGGTTGAATAGCGTTAATCCATTGGAGGAGCTTGGGGATGCCGGGCAGAGGAAAATATGCGGCGATCATGGCGGGATTGTTCATTTCGCTGTGTGCAGTCGCCTTCGCATCGCTGTTTGCCGGCCGCTACGCCTTGTCGGCCCATGATGTGGCGCAGATTTTATGGCAGGGGAACATGCCGGGGGAAAACCAGGCCCGCTATTCGGTGATTTTTAACCTGCGCGCGCCGCGGGTAGTGGCGGTGATGCTGGTGGGCGGCGGGTTGGCGGTCGCCGGCGCGACCTTTCAGGCGGTGCTGAAAAACGCATTGGCCAGCCCGGACGTGCTGGGTACGTCTTCCGCCTCCGCCTTTGGCGCTGCGCTGGGCATTCTATTGAGTTTGCCTTTTGCCCTGAGTTCGCTGCTGTCGTTTCTTTTCGGCGTGGTGAGCCTGTTGCTGGTGCTCGGCATCTGCCGCCTCAAACGCCGGCAGGATGCGCTCACCACGCTTTTGTCCGGCATGATTATCGCGTCGCTGTTTATCGCGTTTGTCTCGGTCATAAAATATGTCGCCGATCCGCAGGATACCTTGCCGGCGATCGTCTTCTGGCTGATGGGCAGCTTCGCTTCGGTAGCGAAAGCGCAGGTTTATTGGCTGATCCCGCTGTTTGCGGCGTGTTACCTGACTATCTACCGGCTCAGGTGGAATATGAACATTCTCTCTCTTGGGGACGACGAGGCGCGCATCGCCGGTCTGAATCCGCCTCGGCTGAAGATCCTGTTGCTGATCGCCGCCTCTCTGCTGGTTTCCGCCTCGGTGAGCTTGGCCGGCGTGGTGGGGTGGGTCGGCTTGGTGATCCCGCATTTGGTGCGAAGCGTATTGGGGTATAACCACGGTCGCCTGATCCCGGCTTCGGCGCTGAGCGGGGCGCTGTTTTTGCTGGTGATCGACAATATCGCCAGAGGCGCCACCTACGCTGAAATCCCGATCGGCATCCTGACCGCGCTGATCGGCGCGCCGCTTTTCGCCCTCCTTTTTATTATGAGCAGCAAACATGATCACCGTTAGCCAGTTGACCCTGGGGTTCAAAGGGTGCGAGCCCATTCTCGACAACGTCAGTTTTCATCTGAAACGCGGTGAGATCCTCAGCGTGCTCGGGCCGAACGGCGCCGGTAAAACCACGCTGCTGAGACATGTCGCGGGCCTGTGCCGGCCCTTGTCAGGCGTGTGCCAGATCGGCCATATCGACAATCGGCCCGCCCGACTGGCCTATGTACCGCAGGCGAAAACGCCGCATTTCGCGTATGGCGTGCTCGATTTTGTCACTTTCGGCTGCGCTCGCCAGGCGGGGTGGTTCGCCGGGCCGCGGCGGCAAGATTTCGCCAAGGCGCAGGCGGTGTTGCACGCGCTGGAGATCGCGCCGCTGGCGCAGAAAAACATCAATCAGATCAGCGGCGGGGAACTGCAGATGTGTTATTTCGCCAAGGCGCTGGCGGCGGACCCCGACGTCATGATCCTCGACGAACCGGAGTCGAACCTGGATTTTTACAATCAGGCTAAAATGATCGAGATGCTCTGGCGCCTCGCCAAAGAGCGGCAGATGACGATCGTGCTGAATACGCATTTTCTGCATTACGCCGATCGCATCTCCGACAAGTGCCTGCTGATGAATAAGCGACAGTGCGTGTTTGGCGATAAAAACGCCTTGCTGCAAGAGGATATCCTGGAGCGCTACTTCCAGGTGCCGGTGAGAAAGTGCCGGTACGAATATGCCGGCGTCAGCGAAGAAACGTTCATTGTCGCGCTACGGCACCCCGCTTGAGCGCCGCCAGTGCGAGGGCGATTGAGGGATATCCCTCATTGCGGCCCCGCCGGCGGTTATTTAAGCTGAAAGAGAAATGCAACGGTGAATATGGAGATAATCATGACTGATTCAGTATCCAACGATCGTAATCCCACCCCGGATGTGGCGGAAGACAACGCGTTCTTCCCATCACCTTACTCCCTCAGCCAGTACACCTCGTCCAAAACCGACTTCACGGGCGCCAGCTACCCGAACGCCTATCGCGGCGGCAAGTGGAAGGTGCTGATGATCGCCTCGCAGGAGCGCTACCTGCTGATGCAAAACGGCAAGTTCTTCTCCACCGGCAACCATCCGGTCGAGATGCTGCTGCCGATGTATCACCTGGATCTGGCCGGTTTCGAGATCGACATCGCCACGCCGTCCGGCGATCCGGTGAAGCTGGAGATGTGGGCGTTCCCGCATGAAGACCCAGCGGTCAAGGCCACCTATGAGAAGTACCGCAGCCAACTCAAGCAGCCGAAAAAGCTGACGGAAGTCGTGAAGGATCTGGATGGCGGCAACTACCTTGGCGTTTTCATTCCCGGTGGCCACGGCGTGCTCAATGATATCCCGTTCAGTGAAGAGGTGAAAAAGACGCTGCACTGGGCCCATGACAACGATCGCTACGTGATCTCGCTGTGCCACGGGCCCGCCGGTTTGCTGGCGGCGGGCATTGGCGAGAGCAAAGACGATTTCCTCTATCGCGGCTATGAGATGTGCGTGTTCCCGGATGCTCTCGATACCGGCGCCAACATCGACATCGGCTATATCCCCGGCCCGATGCCCTGGCTGGTGGGCGAACGCCTGCGTGAGCTGGGCGTGAAGATCGTCAATGCCGACATCACCGGCAAGGTGCATAAAGATCGGCGCCTGCTGACCGGCGACAGCCCGCTGGCTTCCAACAACCTCGGCAAACTGGCGGCGGAGACGCTGCTGGCCGACGTCGCCGCGCGATGAGCGATGAGATCGCGCAGCGCGCTTTCCAGACGGCGTTGGCGATGGACCACGAGCGAACCCTGTCCGCCATTCAGGGGCGGGTTCGCGCCTTCGCCGCGCCGTTCGGCTTCGATCGCTTTGTGCTGTTTTCCGCTTCCGCCACGGCGGAGGCGGGGATCGAGCATATCTATTGGGTCGAAGGCGACTGGTTCGGCGAGGGGGAGGCGGTCGATGCGCTGACCTACGTGCGGCACTGCCCGGTGACTCGCCACATGCTGCGGGCCAGCGAGCCGTTCTTCTGGACCAAGACCCGGGCGCAGCAGGGAGAGCGCTACCGGATTGTGCGCACGCCGCGCGGCGCGGCCTGCACGGCGTGCAAATCCCGGTGTTCGGCCCCGCCGGCCTGGAGGGTGCCGTCAGCCTGGGAGGCGAGCGCATCGACGCCTCGCCGCCGGTGCGGTTGGCGCTGTCGCTTGTGGGCACGGCGGCCTTTTTGGCGGCGCGGCGGTTGTTCGAACCGGCGGCCGGCAAAGAAGAAGGCCGGCTGTCGGCGCGCGAACGTGAGGTGCTGAGCTGGACCGCCATCGGCCGACGACAGGCGGATATCGCCGCGATGCTCGGCCTGTCTGAACGCACGGTGGAAAACCACCTGCGCCGCATTCGCCGGCGCCTTGGCGCCGCCACCACCGCGCAGGCGATCAGCGTGGCGATCCGCCTGGGCGAAATTGCCCCCGAGAGCCGTTAGCCTGCCGCCATTTGCCGCAGCAGCCACTCGCGCAGCGCAATGATATCGGGGCGCTGCGCGGTCTCTTCGGTGGCCACCAGATAGTAGTTGGCGCCGGGTAACGCCATCTCGAACGGCGCGGCCAGCACGCCGCGCTGCAACAAATCGCGCGCCAGCAGCCGGCTGGCGATCACCACCCCCTGGCCGGCCACCGCCGCCTGCAGCGCATGGGTTTCGTCGCTGAAGGTCAGCCCGGCTTCCACGTTCAACCCTTCCGGCCCGTAGCGCCGTCGCCAGTTCTCCCAGGTCGGCGAGTCGGCGGGCACCTGCCGATGCGCCACGTGAAACAGCGTCACCCGCTGTAAATCCTCGATGTGCGCCAGCGCCAGCGCCGGGCTGGCGACCACGATAAAGCGATCCTCATGCAGCAGGGTGCAGTGCAGATCGGTTTCCGGCGTTTCACGGTAGCGGATGGCGACGTCCACGGTGCGTTGGCTGAGATCGACCCGCTCGACGCTGGTGTGCAGGCGCAGATCGATGGCGGGAAACTCCGCCTTGAAATCCGCCAGGCGCGGCACCAGCCAGTGGGTGAGAAAATTGGAGGTGGTGGTGACGGTCAGCGCCGGCGGCTGCCGGGCGCGGGTGATTTGGGCGACGGACTGTTCCAGCGCGGCAAAGGCGCGCTGGGTGCCGGCATACAGGATCTCGCCGGTCTCGGTCAGGCTGACGCCCTGCGCGCTGCGCTCGCACACCCGGCATTCCAGCACCGATTCCAGCAGTTTGATCTGGTGGCTGACCGCCGTCGCGCTCACGCCCAGCGCCTCGGCGGCCAGTTTGAAGCTGCGGCAGCCGGCCACGGCGTGGAAAGCGCGCAGCGCGCCCAGCGGCGGCAAACGGGGTTTTCTCATTGCTGAGTTATTCTCATCTAAGGCTGAAAACTATGAGTTTGTCTGACCGATTATACAAGAGATAGGCTACTGATATGTGAACAGGGAAATGAATTTATTTCATCATTTCCACCCTATCGGGAGTGAGCGATGAGCCTTTCTATCAACAACGGCGCCCTGGGCGCCATGACACACACGGGAACGGCGGCGAGCGCCCTGGCGCTCAGCGTGCCGGTCGCGGCGGGCGCTTTGCTGCTGGAGGCGGAGAGCCTGCAGGGCATCGGCGCGACCCTGATGCTGCTGACGGCATTGGCGCTGGCGTTTCTCGGCGGCGCCGCACTGGCCCGCTGGCAGCCGCTGCGGAACCGGCCTGCGCTGGCGATTCTCCGCCACGGCTTTTTGCTGGCGGCGGTGGGATGGCTATTCACATTGCTGATGCTGTTCGGCGGCCATGACTGGCCGGCTCTGCTGGCGGGCCTCGCCCTCGGCGGCCTGGGGCAGGGTGTTGCCTACCGCACGGCGGTGGAGGTGAAAGCGGCGTTCACCGTGGCGTGCAGGTTGACGACGGTGGTGACTATCGTGGCCGTAGTGATTGCCGCTTCGCTGGTGCAAGCCTACGCCGCGCCGGGCGTGAGGGGGAGCTGTTTCGCGCTGGCGTTGCTGGTCGACCTGGCGTTGCTGGGGGCGTTGCTGGCGCGGGTGGCGGAACGGGATGGGGCCTGAGCCGTCGCGCCGCAGGTAAACAACCCGCCGGTAAACCGGCGGGCTTCGCTTAGGCGGCCGCCAGTTCTTGCGGCGTAACGGTTTGCAAACCGACAAGCTGAATGGCCGGCTGCTCCAGATTGATGCCAAAGTATCCTTGATCCCAATTGTAGATATTGACGACGTGCTGATTGAGCGCGCTTTCGCCCTGCATGAATATCGACAGATCCTGCGTATGGGTTTGCGCATTGTAGTTCAGTGAGAAGCTGCTGTTTGATCCTTCGGCGCCGAAGGCCAGCAGGTGGTTGTCGATAGACAGGGAGGAGGCCTGTAAAAAGCCCAGCTCGAAGCTGTCGTCGATGTAGATATTGTGGGTCTGCTTCACGGGAATATTCAGCAGGCTGTTGGGGAAAGGCACATCGTTGGACAGCATGCTCAGGTTCACGCCGAGATAATCCTGCGGCGCGCTCCCTCCCGGCGCAGTGGTATAACCGTGCTCGAAACGAATCTCGCTGGAGCCTTTGCCCAGGCTGACCTCCAGGCCGTTGGCCGGCGTCAGCACCCGATCGTTAAAGGTGACGTTGTCCTTAAAGTCGGTCAGTTTCACCGCTTCGATGTTGTACAGCCCGTCCTTAAAGCCATACAGCCCGATGCCGTTTTTCTCGATCACCCCGCGTCCGCCGTAGCTGCCCTGGGCGTCAAACTTCAGGTTTACCCCGTGCGACAGGCTGGAATAATCGACCGTATCGTGGCCGCTGCCGCCGTCGATCACCGTCCAGCCGTAGTTGCCGGCGTTGTTTTGCCAGCCGCGCGGCACGCTGATGGTGTCGTCGCCGCTGCCGGTGTTAACGGCGATATTGCCGAACGCCAGCGTGAAATCGTCGTCATGCAGCGTACCGACGCGGTACAGATTCGGCGTAGACAGCACGTCGGCAATGTCGTTGAAAATCGCCGAGCCGATATCCAGCTTGCCGGGAATGAGGCTGCCGCCGCCGGTCACGCTGCTGCCGTAGGATTCGGTGTAGAAATCACGCGCCGCTTCGGCGGCGAGGCGGATGGTCTCGTGGCCAATGCCCAGGGTGGTCAAATAGGTGGGCACTTCGCCCGCCAGCAGCGTTTCAACCACGTAACTGAGGTTTTTCATCTGCATGGAGACCTGCGCCGCGGCAATCAGATCGTAAGTCCCGCCTTCCACCTTAAAGGCCGAGGTGTCGTTGGTCGCCACCCATTCGGTAAAGAACGAGGTATCGCCTAAATAAGAGAACAGCGTGGTGCCGGCCCAGGGGGAATAGTTGGGGGCGCCGGTCGAGGAGGCGTCGGTGAACACTTCGGACGCCGCCGCGCCGGCGTCGATCAGGCCGACCTCGTGAATGTCCGGCACTTTGGCGCTGCTGGGCGGGGCATCCGGCAGCGGCGCGTTGGGATCGCTGCTCAGATCGACGCCAAACAGCGTTTTGGCGAAGTTTTTGGCGATGTTGTCGGAGGCATTCTGAATGCGCGCCTCCCAGTCATCGGGCACATGCCCGGTGCGCAGCTCATACTGCAGCTTGGTTTGGTCGCGAATGTAATGGGCAAACGCCCCCTGATTCGAGTTCACGCCATAGGCGCCTTTGATCCAGGTATACACCGCGATATCCACGCCCTCAATGGGTTGGTTGGCATGGTTGGGATCGGTGAGCGCATCGACGGAGGCGGCATATACCGCTGGCCAGTCGCCAGCTTTGGCGGCCTCCCAAATCGCTTGCAGTTTTTCTCGGTCGGTAATGACGTAAGCCATATAAACACTCCTTGTTGCTGAGAGATTGCTGTGAAATTCAACATGATGAATGGAAGCGCGCGATGGAATAAAACCGAAACCCGAACAGCCAGAAACGCGCATGCCGCGATCTGCAGCGAACGATGGGCGGCAGGCGCCCATAGCGAAAGGATAGACGCAACTTGCTGAGCGAGAGAGATTGGCTTATCGATTGTTTTTTCAGGATTATTGCTGTAAATCGGCGGGTAAATCCGCGTATTGGCGTCAGGAAGGCATTTCCGTCAGCTTGGTTAGGAATCTTCTTAGGTAAAAGAGTGGGTTTCGCTGGGGGAAGGGGCCGGATAGTTTCCGACAGCTGCGTTTATCTCCTTGCCGCCGTATCATTTACCTTGGCGCCCGCTTATCCTGCATCAGCATTAGCGCGTAACAGAAACCGCGGGCTGATGAACGGTTAATCCAACCTGGAGGACTCGCTATGTCCGATCGCCCTACTATTGCGCTTATTGGCCCCGGCGCCATCGGCACCGCCATCGCTGCGGCGCTTCATGAAGTGGGCCGCACGCCGCTGCTTTGCGGGCGTACGGCCCATCCGCAATTAATTCTGCGCCACGATGAGGGAGAAGTGGTGGTGCCGGGGCCGGTTTTAAGCGATCCGCGTACCGTCGCCCATCCCTACGATCTGGTTTTTGTCGCCGTAAAAACCACGCAGGTAACCGACAGCGCGGGCTGGCTGGCGGCGTTGTGCAATAAAAACACCGTCGTGTGTGCGCTGCAAAACGGCGTCGAGCAGCAATCTCTGCTGGCGCCTTACGTCAATGGGGCGACGGTGCTGCCCTCCGTGGTGTGGTTTCCGGCGCAGCGCGAGCAAGATGCGTCCGTCAGGCTACGCGCCACGCCGCGCCTGACACTGCCGGATGCGCCACAGGCGCAAGCGATCGCCGACGCGCTCAGCGGTTCACGCTGTGCGGTTGAGCTGTCATCGGATTTTCTCTCGATTGCCTGGCGTAAGCTGTTGCAGAATGCGGCTGCGGGGCTGATGGTGCTGGCCAATCGCCGCGCAGGCATGTTTTCGCGCGCCGACATAACGCAACTGGCCCTGGCTTATCTGCGTGAATGCCTGGCCGTCGCGCGCGCGCAGGGTGCGGTGCTTCACGATAACGTGCCGGAGGCGATCGTGGACGGCTTTCAGCGTGCGCCCGCGGATTTGGGCACCTCTATTCTTGCCGACCGGCAGGCCAACCGGCCACTGGAGTGGGACATACGCAACGGTGTCGTGCAGCGTTATGGGCGCTTGCAGGGCATCCCTACGCCGATTAGCGATATCCTGGTGCCGCTGCTGGCGGCGGGCAGTGAAGGGCCGGGGTGATAGCCGGCGGCGCAGGCGTTCGTCGGGCAAGGGTATTTTCGCTGTCAATACGGTTGGCATTCAGACAGCCGGTTGCCTGCCGCAGCCCAAACCCGCCAACAGCAAAAAGCCCGCTTAAGTTTCCTTAAGCGGGCTTCTCTAAATATGGCTCCTCTGACTGGACTCGAACCAGTGACATACGGATTAACAGTCCGCCGTTCTACCGACTGAACTACAGAGGAATCGTGTGAACGGGGCGAATAATAGCGAGGCGCCGTCGGCATGTCAAAGGCGGATTACACATTCTGTGACTGTTTGCTTACAGAATGCGCAACCCGTTGAGTTTTTTGGCAGATTTAGCCCTCGGGCGCCCGCTGCAAGCGCAGCTGATAGCGGTAAACACCGGCGGTGAGCAGGTAATCCCGGTGCACGCTCGGGCTCCAGGAGTCGTCGCCGCCCACCCCCATATGGAAACCGTCCAGATGCAGCCAGGTGCCTGCTTCCGGCTGCAGCAGATGCTGGTGGCTGCAGGCCATCAGCTGTTGCAGGCCGTAGCGGCTGAGCGAGAAGTGGAAGCGGCCGTCGATGCGCCAGCCGCCGTAGCGCAGGCTGCGGGTGTCGCAGCGCAGGCCATTCTCGCCGGGGAAAATATACGGCGTGTGCAGATCTGCCAGCGGCAGGCGCCAGCGCCCGTGCTGCGCGGCCAGGCGGCGATCCGGATAGTTCTCGTGCGGGCCCAGACCCAGCCATTCCGCCTGCGGTTGTACCGTCGCCAGTTGGCAGTGCAGGCCGATGCGTGCCGGCGGCGGCAGGGCGTCGGCCACCTCGACCTCCACGTTCACGCTCACCGCGCCCAGCGCGTCGAACAGCCACTGCTTGCGGCTGATCAGCAAAATCTGCCCGTCCACGCCGAACTGGTGTTCACTCACCACCCGCACGCCGTTTTGCAGCGCATCGGCCTGCAACTGCGAGCAGCGCTCTTCCAGCCGGTACAGGCCCGCCAGCTTCCAGCGTTCGACCCAGGCGTTGGGATCGATATGGTCCGCTTCGCTGACGCCGATGTCGTTATCGATCGGCGCGCGCGCAAAACCGTCGCGCAGCGGCGTCAGCAGCTGCGGCTGCTCATTCTGCCACCACTGCGTCAGGTGGCCGCTGCTGCGCTCGATGCGCCAACGCTGGTCGCCGTGGGTGAGGGTCAGCCCTTCATCATCTTCAATCAGCATTGGCGGCACGCCCTGCGCCGGCGGCGGCGCGGGATGCAGCGCGCGCGGCACCCGCCACTGATCCCAGGCGCAGCGGTGGTGTGCTTCAGACCAGTCGGTGGCCTGCGGCTGCACCACCTCCACGTTCAGCCACAGCTCGCCGGGCTGATGCAGCATCGGCAGGCGGTCGAGCAGGGTGAAGCGAGTGCTGCCCTGCGGCGGCAGCGCCAGATCGAAGCTGCCGCTGGCGCGTTCCACGCCGTCCAGCTCCAGCCGCCAGTTGAGCTGTTCGTTGTCGGTGTGGCGGAACAGGTAATCGCTGGTGACGGTCAGCGTCAGCGAGGCGGCGTCGAAGGCGAAGCGGAACAGCTGCTGTGCCCGCTGCGCTTCGAACAGCGCCGGGTGCGGGGTGCGATCCGCGAACACCAGCCCGTTCAGGCAGAACTGGCGATCGTTGGGGGTGTCGCCGAAGTCGCCGCCGTAGGCCCAGAACTCTTCGCCGCGATCGTCGCGTTTGATCAGCGCCTGATCGACCCAGTCCCAGACAAAGCCGCCCTGCAGGCGCGGATGTGCGTGGAACGCGCGCCAGTAGCGCTCGAAACCGCCGAAACTGTTGCCCATCGCGTGGGCGTATTCGCACAGGATCAGCGGGCGCGGCTCCTCCGGCAGGCCGATCCACTTGCCGATCGCCCATTTGGGCACTGCCGGGAACGGCTGATCCTGATCCACTCGCGCATACATCGGGCAGATGATGTCGGTGGCGGCGGTGTCGGCGCCGCCGCCTTCATATTGCACCGGGCGGGTCGGATCCTGGCTTTTCACCCAGCGGTACAGCGCGTCGTGGTTCGCGCCGTGGCCGGACTCGTTGCCCAGCGACCAGATAATGATGCAAGGGTGGTTGCGATCGCGTTGCACCATGCGGGTGACGCGCTCGCTCATCGCCGGCAGCCACAGCGGATCGTCAGCCAGGCGGTTCATCGGCTGCATGCCGTGGGTCTCGATATTGGCTTCGTCCACCACGTACAGCCCGTAGCGGTCGCACAACCGGTACCACAGCGGGTGGTTGGGGTAATGCGAGCAGCGCACCGCGTTGAAGTTGTGCTGCTTCATCAGCAGGATATCGTGGCGCATCGTCGCCTCGTCCATCACCTGGCCGTGGCGCGGATGATGCTCGTGGCGGTTAACGCCGCGGATCAGCAGCGGCTGCCCGTTGAGCTTCAACAGCCCGCCGCTGATCTCTACCTGACGGAAGCCGACGTCATAGGCCTCCACCTCGATAATCTCCCCTTCGGGCGAGAGCAGGGCGACGGTGGCGCGATACAGCGCGGGCGTTTCGGCGCTCCACAGCGCCGGGCGTTCCACCGGCAGCCGCAGCGTGACGCGATCGTCATAGGCGCCGCGCTCGTCCACGATCTCGCTGCCGAGCGGCTGGGTGCGTTCGGCCACTCGCGCGCCGTCGCGCCACAGCTGAATCTGCACCTGCAGCGGGCCGGGCCGGCTGGCGCGCGCCGTCACCACCAGTTCGCCGCGGGTAAAGCTGTCATGCAGCGGCGTGGTGATGCGCACATCGCTCAGGTGCGCGGCGGGTTTGTGCAGCAGGCTGACGTCGCGGAAGATGCCGCTCATGCGCCACATGTCCTGATCTTCCAGGTAGCTGCCGTCGCACCAGCGCAGCACCATCACCGCCAGCCGGTTTTCACCCGGCCGCAGCCACGGGCTGAGATCGAACTCCGCCGGCAGGCGGCTGTCCTGCGAATAGCCGACCCAGTGGCCGTTGCACCATAAATAGAACGCCGAGTTGACGCCGTCGAAGATGACGCGCGTCTGGCCGGCGGCCAGCCAGGCCGGATCGACGCTGAAGGCGCGCGAGTAGCAGCCGGTCGGATTGTCTTCCGGCACGCGCGGCGGATCGACCGGGAACGGGTAGCGCACGTTGGTGTAGATCGGCGCGTCGTAGCCGGCGAGCTGCCAGTTGCCCGGCACCGCCAGCGGGGCGGCGTCCGGCAGATCCTGCTGCAGCCAGCTCTCCGGTGCCGCCTCTGGGCGCGGGAAATAGTTGAAGCGCCACTCGCCGTTCAGCGATCGGCGGCTGGCGCTGGGGGCGTCGTCGCGCGCGTCTTCCACCGTGCGCCAGCTGGCGAACGGCGGGTGGGCGTCCAGCCGGCGGTAGTGGGTGCAGGCCGGGTTTTGCCAGTCACGGCGGGCGAGGATCTCGGTCAGGGAAGCTAGGGGCGCAGCAGGCATCGGCGATCGTCCAGTCGGCTAGGTGATGCTCACCAAGATGCTGACCGGCGCATAAAAAGTAAAGCGGTTACACGCAACCTTGCAAGGGCGATCAAATAACCGTTAATGCGGCTCGCCGGCGCGATAGATCCGCTGTGGGCGGCCTACCTTGCCGTAAATGATCTCGGCGCGCAGCTGCTGCGCGGCGGTGCAAAATTCCAGATAACGGCGAGCGGTGGTGCGGCTGAGCCCCATTTTTTGCGCAACGCTTTCAGCGGTGTGCCGCGCGGCGGGTTCGGCGAACAGCGCGCGGACCTTGCCCAGCGTCAGCTCGTCGATGCCGGCGGGCAGCGCCGCCTGCTGCTCGCCGCGGGCGTAGGTATTGAACATCTCGTCGATGCGGCGCTGGTTGAGGCGCGCTTTGTCCTTCAACGCTTCGCGGCGCTGGCTGAAGCGCAGCAGCGTCTGGCTCAGCCGGTCATAGGCCAGCGGTTTGATCAGGTAGTCGAACACGCCGTAGCGCAACGCCTCGGCCACGGTGGCCATGTCGCTGGCGGCGGTGATGAACACGATGCCGCCGCGATACCCGCTCAGCGTCAGTTCGCGCAGCAGGGTGATGCCCTGGCCGTCCGGCAGAAAGTTGTCCAGCAGGATCAGATCCGGCTTGAAGCGTTCGGTCATGGCGCGCGCCTGCGCCAGCGTGCCGGCCAGCCAAATCTGGCGGCAGCCGCCGTTCTGGCGGATAAACTCCGCGTGCATCTCCGCCAGCGGCGTTTCGTCTTCAACGATCAGGATGTTCAGCCATTCCATAGTGCGACCCGTAATAGCAATAAAAATGCTAAGTGAATGTAAGTGAATTGCGGCGCCAAATAAAGATTATCTCAATAATAAACACCATAAGATTAATTAAGCAAATAAAGAACATTAAATAACTTATTAACCGGGATCGGTTTGTGAAATAGGTCAATAATCCGCGTTTTTTTTCTGCTTACCATGGGTTTATCGAACGAGAGGATGATTTTATCTTCATGGTTTTTAAGGTTTTAATTGCCATTTCTGATGTTAATTAAAATGCCTTTTTGTATTTCATTTGTTGTTTGCCAGTTAACCCAGAGAGCGTGTTATGTTAGGCGATGCCGTATTTAATCGGGTAAAGCGATCGGATCATAAAGCGATTTCGGAAATAAGCGCCTTCTTGCGCAGTAACGATCTGAATATCGACACCACGGTTGAAATATTTATTACCGTTACCCAGCACGACAAATTGGTCGCCTGCGGCGGCATCGCCGACAATATTATCAAATGCGTCGCCATCAGCCCGCTGATGCGCGGCGAAGGGTTGGCGCTGGCGCTGGCGACCGAGCTGGTGAACCTGGCCTACGAGCGCCACCACACCCAGCTGTTTATCTACACCAAGGTGCAGAACGAGCCGCTGTTCCGCCAGTGCGGTTTCTACCCGATCGCCACCGTGCCGGGCATCGTGGTGCTGATGGAAAACAGCCCGTGCCGCCTGAAGCGCTACGCCGCCCAGCTGGCGAGCCAGCGCCGGCCGGGCGAGACCATCGGCAGTATCGTGATGAACGCCAACCCCTTCACCCGCGGGCATCAGTATCTGGTGCGTCAGGCGGCCAAGCGCTGCGACTGGCTGCACCTGTTTCTGGTGAAGGAAAACACCTCGCGCTTCAGCTATGAAGATCGACGCCGGCTGGTGCTGGCCGGCACCGCCGACATCTCCAACCTCACGGTACACGAAGGCTCGCAGTACGTGATCTCGCGCGCCACCTTCCCCTGTTACTTCATCAAGGACCAGGGCGTGGCCGACGACTGTTACACCGAAATCGATCTGAAGATCTTCCGCCAGTATCTGGCGCCCGCGCTGGGCATCACCCACCGCTTCGTCGGCAACGAGCCGTTCTGCGCGGTGACCGCGAAATACAACCGCGACATGCGCTACTGGCTGGAAACGCCGGCGCTGCCCAGCCCGCCGATCGCGCTGGTGGAAATCGAGCGTTTGCAATATCAGGGCACGGCGATCTCCGCCTCCTGGGTGCGCAAGCTGCTGGCGGCGGGGGACTTCCACGCCGCCGCGCCGCTGGTGCCGCCGGACACCCTGTACTACCTGCAGGATCTGCAAACGCAGCGCCGGGCCAAGGCGGCCCCGCATCCTTTTGAGTCCGCACAATCAGGTGAATGATGAAAATTATCCGAGAAGCAATGGCCGGCACGCTGGAATCCAGCGATGTCATGGTGCGCATCGCGCCCGCCGAGGGGCCGCAGCACGATCTGTTGATCGCCAGCAGCGTGGAAAAACAGTTCGGCGCGGCGATCCGCCGCACCCTGCTGGAGGTGCTGCAGCGTTATGAGGTGGAACCGGTGCAGGTGATCGTCGACGACAAAGGGGCGCTGGACTGCGTGCTGCGCGCCCGGCTGGAAACCGCGCTGATGCGCGCCTGCGAGAGCGGCCAACTGCCGTGGGAGGCGAAAGATGAAAACGCTGAATAAAACCCGGCTGCGCCGCAGCATGCTGTTCGTTCCCGGCGCCAACGCGGCGATGGTCAGCAATGCCTTTATCTACCAGGCCGACGCGCTTATGTTCGATCTGGAAGACTCGGTGATCCTGCGTGAAAAAGACGCGGCGCGCCGGCTGGTGTACCACGCGTTGCAGCATCCGCTGTACCAGGAGGTGGAAACCATCGTGCGCGTCAATGCGCTCGACTCCGCCTACGGCCTGGCGGACCTGCAGGCGGTGGTGCGCGGCGGCGCGGACATCGTGCGCCTGCCGAAGACCGACAGCGCGCAGGACGTTGTTGACATGGAACGCGAGATCGCCGCCATCGAGGCGGCCTGCGGCCGGCCGGTCGGCAGCACCGGGCTGCTGGCGGCGATCGAATCGGCGCAGGGCATCACCAACGCGGTGGCGATCGCGCACGCTTCGCCGCGGCTTATCGGCATCGCGCTGGGGGCGGAAGACTATGTGCGCAACCTGCGCACCGAACGCTCGCCGGAGGGCATTGAGCTGCTGTTCGCCCGCTGCTCGCTGCTGCAGGCGGCGCGCGCCGCCGGCATTCAGGCGTTCGACACCGTGTATTCCGACGCCAACAACGAGGCCGGCTTCCTGCAGGAAGCGGCGCTGATCAAACAGCTCGGCTTCGACGGCAAATCGCTGATCAACCCGCGCCAGATTGAGCTACTGCACAACCTGTACGCGCCGACCGCCAAAGAGGTGGCGCACGCGCAGCGGGTGGTGGACGCCGCCGAAGCGGCGGAGCGGGAAGGGCGCGGCGTGGTGTCGCTCAACGGAAAAATGGTCGACAGCCCGGTGATTGAACGCGCCCGGCTGGTGCTGGAGCGCGCCGCGCTGTCCGGCTTACGGGAAGAACCGGCGCAGCACGGGGAGGAAGCATGATGAACCGCCAACAACGATTGATGACCTTCGCCAACCCGGCGGATCTGCCGGGCTATCAGGACGTGTCCAAAGCCAACCTGCAGGCGCGTAAACCGCGCGATCTCAAGCTGTGCGACTCCTTGCAGGAAGCGGTGCGCCGCAGCGGGCTGCAGGACGGCATGACCATCTCCTTCCACCATGCGTTTCGCGGCGGCGATCTGGCGCTCAATCAGGTGATGGAGACGCTGGCGGCGATGGGGTTCCGCAACCTGACGCTGGCCTCCAGCTCGCTGACCGACTGCCATGCGCCGTTGGTTGAGCATATCCGCCACGGCGTGGTGAGCCGCATTTACACCTCCGGGCTGCGCGGCCCGCTGGCGGACGCCGTATCGCGCGGGCTGCTGGCGGAGCCGGTGCAAATTCACTCGCACGGCGGCCGGGTCAATCTGATCGAATCCGGCGAGCTGAAGATAGACGTGGCCTTCCTCGGCGTGCCGGCCTGCGATGAGTTCGGCAACGCCAACGGCTACAGCGGTGAAGCCTGCTGCGGCTCGCTCGGCTATGCGCGGGTGGACGCCGAGGCGGCGGGCACCGTGGTGTTGCTGACCGAGCAGCTGGTGCCGTATCCGCATCATCCCGCCAGCCTGGCGCAGGATCGGGTGGATCTGATCGTGCAGTTGGAGCGGGTGGGCGACGCCGACAAGATCGGCGCCGACGCCACGCGCATGACCTCGAACCCGCGCGAGCTGTTGATCGCCCGCCGCGCCGCCGAGGTGATCGCCGGTTCCGGCTACTTCACCGAAGGGTTCTCGCTGCAAACCGGCACCGGCGGTGCCTCGCTGGCGGTGACCCGGTTCCTGGAGGACAAGATGCGCGCCCGCGGCATTCGCGCCGCGTTCGCCCTCGGCGGCATCACCTCGACCATGGTGGATCTGCACGAGAAAGGGTTGATCGGCAAGCTGCTGGACGTGCAGAGCTTCGATCGGGCGGCGGCGACCTCGCTGGCGCGCAACCCGCGCCATATCGAAATCAGCGCCAACCAGTACGCCAACTTCAGCTCCAAGGGCGCGTCGGTCGATCGGCTCGACGTGGTGGTGCTGAGCGCGCTGGAAATCGACACCGGCTTCAACGTTAACGTGCTGACCGGCTCCGACGGCGTGCTGCGCGGCGCGTCCGGCGGCCACTGCGACACCGCCGCCGCCGCGCGGCTGGCGATCATCGTCGCGCCGTTGGTGCGCGGGCGCATCCCGACGCTGGTGGAGCAGGTGACCACCTGCGTCACGCCGGGCTCCAGCATCGACATTCTGGTGACCGACCACGGCATCGCCGTCAACCCGGCGCGGCCGGAGCTGGCGCAGCGCCTGCGGGAGGCCGGGCTTGAGGTGGTGAGCATCGACTGGCTGCGCGCCCGCGCGCTGCAGCTGACCGGCGAACCGCAGCCGATCGCGTTTACCGACAAGGTGGTGGCGGTGGTGCGCTACCGCGACGGCTCGGTGATCGACGTGGTGCATCAGGTGGCGGAGTAAACGATGGCCGCCGTCGATCCTCAACTGGCCGCCGAACGTGCGGTCAGCCTGCCTGAGCTGCTCACCAGCCGCGAATGCCGTCAGGCGCGCCAGCAGGCGTGGCTGGCGCAGCACGAGTGCACGCTGCTGGTGCTGACGCTGGTGGTGCCCGGCCCGGTGAAGGACAGCGCGTTGACGCGCGGCATCTTCAACCTCGGGTGGGCGGCGCTGCTGCGGCTGTGCGCCGAACAGGGCTGGCCGAGCCCGCAGGCCGAGGCGCTGGCGCTCGCCACCGGCTGCGAAGGGTTTGTGGCGCTGCGCGCCGACGCCCAACGGGTAAAAGATTGCGCCATGCAGCTGGAGGTGAGCCGCCCGATCGGCCGGCTGTGGGATATCGACGTGCTGGATGCGCAGGGACGAATCCTGTCGCGCCGCGACATCGGCCTGCCGGCGCGGCGCTGCCTGCTGTGCGGCCAACCGGCCAAGATCTGCGCCCGCCAGCGGCGGCATGGCAGCGAGCAGCTGCTGCAAGAAATGGAAAGGATGTTCAACGATGCGATCTCTGCCGATTAATCCACCCGCCCGCCGAGCCGAGCCGGCATGCGACTTCGCCCGCGCCGCCTTTCGCGCGCTGTTGGTGGAGGTCAACCTCACGCCCAAACCGGGGCTGGTGGATCGCCATAACACCGGCGCCCATCGCGACATGGATCTTGGGCATTTCTACCGCAGCGCCCGCGCCATCGGCGTGTGGCTGCCGCGTTTTATCCAGCGCGGACGGGAAGACGCGGCTTTGCCGGCCGAGCGGCAGCTGGCGCGGCTGCGGCCGCTCGGCCTGGCCTGCGAAAACCAGATGTTTCGCGCCACCGGCGGCATTAACACCCATAAGGGGAGCGTGTTCTCACTCGGGTTGCTGTGCGCCGCCTTCGGCCGCCTGCAGCAGCAGGGCCGGGCCATCAGCGCCGCATCGTTATGCGCCGAAGTGGCGGCGATGTGCCGAGGGCTGGTGGACAGCGAACTGCGATGCAACAACGCCGGGCAGACCGCCGGCCAGCGCTTGTTCGCTGCGTATGGCCTCAGCGGCGCGCGCGGCGAGGCGGAATCCGGTTTTCGGTTGGTGCTTGACGGCGCGCTGCCGCTGTATCGGCAACGGCTGGCCGCCGGCGGCGACGAACAGCGAGCGCTGCTGGACAGCCTGCTGTGGCTGATGGCCCACAACGATGACACCAACGTCGCCTCGCGTGGCGGCCTGCGCGGGCTGCGCTGGCTGCGGCGCCGGGCGGCTTTGCTGCTGGCGCAGGGCGGCTCGGCGGGGGAGGCGGGCCTGGCGCGCCTGCGGCGCTTCGATGCCGACTGCATTGCCCGCAACCTCAGCCCCGGCGGCAGCGCCGACTTGTTGATAGTGACCTGGCTGCTGGCGCAGCTGGGTGCCCAAGAATAATAACCAAGCCTTCAGGAGAGTCCCTATGTCCCAAACCCAGGAAAAGATCTGGAAAGCGATAGCGCCGCTGGCGGTGCTCGCGATCCTGTTATTGATACCGGTGCCCGACGGCATGCCGCCGCAGGCGTGGCACTATTTCGCCATCTTTGTGGCGATGATCGTCGGCATGATTCTGGAGCCGATCCCGGCCACTGCCATCAGCTTTATCGCGGTGACCGTCAGCGTGCTGAGCGCCAACTGGGTGCTGTTCGGCGCGCAGGAACTGGCGGAGCCGGGCTTCCAAGGCCGGTAAAGAGGCGCTGAAATGGGGGCTGGCGGGCTTCTCCAGCACCACCGTCTGGCTGGTGTTCGGCGCCTTTATCTTCGCGCTGGGCTACGAAGCCACCGGGCTGGGGCGGCGCATCGCGCTGTTCCTGGTGAAATTCATGGGCAAGCGCACGCTGACGCTGGGCTATGCGGTGGTGATCATCGATATCCTGCTGGCGCCGTTCACGCCGTCCAACACCGCGCGCACCGGCGGCACGGTGTTCCCGGTGGTGAAAAACCTGCCGCCGCTGTTCGATTCCTTCCCTAACGATCCCTCTTCGCGCCGCATCGGCGGCTACCTGATGTGGATGATGGTGGTCGGCACCAGCATCAGCTCTTCGATGTTCGTCACCGGCGCCGCGCCGAACGTGCTGGGCATCGAGTTCGTCGGCAAGATAGCCGGGGTGCACATCAGCTGGATGCAGTGGTTCCTGGCGTTCCTGCCAGTTGGCCTGCTGCTGCTGATCATCGCGCCGTTGATCTCCTACTACCTCTACAAACCGGGCGTGACCCACAGCAGCGAAGTGGCCGCCTGGGCGAATACCGCGCTGGGGGAAATGGGTAAGCTGACGCGCAAGGAGTACACCCTGATCGGCCTGGTGCTGCTCAGCCTGTGCCTGTGGGTGTTCGGCGGCAAGGTGCTGGACGCCACCGCGGTGTGCCTGTTGGCGGTGTCGCTGATGCTGGCGCTGCACGTGGTGTCGTGGAAAGACATTACCAAATACTCCAGCGCCTGGAATACGCTGGTTAACCTGGCGACGCTGGTGGTGATGGCCAACGGCCTGACGCGCTCCGGCTTTATCGACTGGTTCGCCCAGACCATGAGCACCCACCTGGACGGCTTCTCGCCGAACATGACGGTAGTGGCGCTGGTGCTGGTGTTCTACTTCGCCCACTACCTGTTCGCCAGCCTGTCGGCGCACACCGCCACCATGCTGCCGGTGATCCTGGCGGTCGGCAAAGGGTTGCCGGGCGTGCCGATGGAGCAGCTGTCGATGCTGCTGGTGCTGTCGATCGGCATCATGGGCGTGCTGACGCCGTACGCCACCGGGCCGGGGGTGATTATCTACGGCTGCGGCTATGTGAAGTCGAAAGACTACTGGCGCCTGGGCGGCATTCTCGGCGTGGTGTACATCGCCGCGCTGTTGCTGATCGGTTGGCCAATCATGAGCCTGTGGTACTGAGTTGACGCACAGCGGTCGCCGCCCGGTGGCCGCTGGTACGATCTTTTCCCGTGAACCCTGTCACACACTTGTCACACTAACCCCGCCATCATACGCAGACAAACGCTAACACCTTAAAAATAATCATTTTCCGGGAGCCTCTGCGGATGAGAAAAAAAACGTTATTGCTGTGCCTGCCTTTGTTATTCACCGGGAACGCGCTGGCGGACGCCGGCGGTTATCAACTGGAACAGGTGCTGGTGATGAGCCGCCATAACCTGCGCGCGCCGCTGGCCAACAACGGCAGCGTGCTGGCGCAGTCCACGCCGAAGGCCTGGCCGGCCTGGGAAACGCCGGGCGGCCAGCTGACCACCAAGGGCGGGGTGCTGGAAGTGTATATGGGGCACTATTTCAACGCCTGGCTGAAGCAGACCGGCCTGTTGCCGCAAGAGGGCTGTCCGACCGCCGGCAGCGTGTACGTCTACGCCAACAGCCTGCAGCGCACGGTGGCCACCGCGCAGTTCTTCAGCAATGGCGCGTTCCCGGGCTGCGACGTCAGCGTGCACCATCAGGACAAGATGGGCGAGATGGATCCGACTTTCAACCCGATCATCACCGACACCAGCGAAGCCTTCAACCAGCAGGCGCTGGCGGCGATGAACGCCGCGCTGGGATCGCTGAAGCTGGACGCCTCTTATCAGCAGTTGGCGAAGATCATCGACTACAAGGATTCCGCCGCCTGCAAGACCGACAAACACTGCGACCTGACCAAAGAAGCCAGCGTGATGAGCGCGGTGCCGGGCAAAGAGCCGGGCGTCTCCGGCCCGCTGCGGGTGGGCAACTCGCTGGTGGACGCCTTTATGCTGCAGTACTACGAAGGTTTCCCGATGAAAGAGGTGGCCTGGGGCAAAATCGCCACGCCGCACCAGTGGCAGCAGCTGGCGCAGTTGAAAGACGGCTATCAGGATTCGCTGTTCACCTCGCCGGTGGTGGCGCAGAACGTCGCCAAGCCGCTGCTGACCTACATCAACAACGCGCTGCTGGGCGAGCGTAAACCGGACGCGCCGAAGCTGACGGTGCTGGTGGGCCACGACTCCAATATCGCCTCGCTGCTGTCGGCCATGCAGTTCCAGCCGTATCAGCTGCCGCAGCAGTACGAGAAAACGCCGATCGGCGGCAAACTGGTATTCCAGCGCTGGCGCGACGCGCAGAACGACCGTGAATTGCTGAAGATCGAGTACGTCTATCAGTCCACCGAACAGCTGCGCAAGGCGACGCCGCTGACGCTGCAAACCCCGCCGCAGCGCGTGACGCTGGCGCTGAAAGGCTGCCCGATCGATAAAGACGGCTTCTGCGCCTGGAGCGATTTCGAGAAGACCATGAAAGGCATCTTGTAATGCCCGGCCTCTCTCCCGAATGCGGGAGAGAGGCCTTTTCCCACTTCGCCCAACGCGCCTCCGCGCGGGACTTAACGCCATTTATTTTGCCCTGGGTCATTGTTGCAGGCCGTTTCGGGGGCTAACATCTTCAGCCTGCCTGCTTATCATGGATACCGCCGTTGCCCACTTTTATCCGCAATATCGAATTTTTCACGCCGGACGGCTATCCGGGCCAGGTGGCGCGCTGCCAGTTTGCGCTGGCGGAGTATCGCGACGACAGTTTTCCCGAGGCGGGATTTGCGCTGCCGGACCATCTGGCGCGCGCGGTGCCGAAACGCCGTGCGGAGTATCTGGCCGGGCGTGTGCTGGCGCGGCAGCTGCTGGCGCCGCTCGGTTTCGCCGATTTCACCCTGGCGCGCGGCGAAGATCGCGCGCCGCAGTGGCCGCCGGGCATCGCCGGGGCGCTGAGCCATAATTCGCATACCGCGCTGTGCGCCGTACACCCTGAGCGCGGGCTGGGCGGCGTTGGGCTGGATGTGGAGACGCTGCTGTCCGTGGCGCGAGCGGAGGAGCTGTGGAGCGCGATCGTTTCACCGGCGGAGCGCGAGACGTTGCTGGGCGAAACGCTGCCGTTCAACGAGCTGCTGACGCTGACGTTTTCCGCCAAAGAGAGCCTGTTCAAAGCGCTTTACCCGCAGGTGCGCCGATATTTCGATTTTCTTGATGCGCGGATGGTGGCGGTGGATGCGCAGCGGCAGACGTTCGAATTGGCGCTGCTCACCACGTTGACGCCGCATTGCTGCGCCGGACGGCGTTTCGCCGGGCGGTTTTGGCGCGAAGGTGACGATGTCACGACTTTTATTTTTTGCTAAAACACAATAATAACAGTGTGTTATTTCTTGTTGGGGCGTAACGCGAATTTGCCGCGGCGTGCGGAAAGATTCATTCATCGGAGATTGACCGACGGTGGGGATCCGGTGTAATTTACCCACCCTTTACAGCTAATGATAATTATTCGCATAAACATTATCATTGGTGAGGCGCAACAAAGGAGTGGTCTTGTGGCGACACTGACGACAGAAAACCAAACCTTCTCCGGGTTTGAGTACGCCGAACAATCGACCTTTTTGTACCGGTCAGAATTCCGTTCCCTCTCCGCCCACGGCGTGTTTGAGCGTATCGAGACGCCGGCGTTCGGCGGCGAGCAGGAAGGCAGCGCGCTGGCGCAACATATTCGCCAGGCGCTGGCGCGCGCCAAAGCCGCCGGCCAGGCGGCCCCGGTGGTGGTGGGCGCCATTCCGTTCGACACGCGCTGGCCTTCCTGCCTGTATATACCTGAAGAAAGCCGATTCGTCGCCAACGACAGCTTTATCCGTGCCGCGCGCCCGATGCTGCAACAGCCGCATCGCCTGGTCGCCTGCACCAGTATTCCGGACGAACCGCGATTCAAACACGCGGTCGCGGAAGCAGTCAGCCGCTTTAAACAAGGCAAGCTGGACAAGGCGGTGCTGTCGCGCATCCTCGATATCGAACTGGAGCAGCCGGTGGCCGGCCACCGGATCCTCAATAACCTGATGGTGCAGAACCCGACCGGTTACCACTTCTCCCTGCCGCTGGCCGATGGCAGCGTGTTGATCGGCGCCAGCCCTGAACTGCTGATCCGCAAGCAGGGCGGCGAGATCCACACCAATCCGCTGGCGGGCTCGGCGCGCCGGCAGGACGATCCGCAGCAGGATCGCCTCGGCAGCGAGCGCCTGATGCGCTCGACCAAAGACAAATACGAACACAAGCTGGTGATCGACGATATTCGTCGGCATCTGACGCCGCTGTGCGCCACCCTGAGCGTGCCCAGCGGCCCGTCGCTGCTCAGCACCGGCACCATGTGGCACCTGTCCACCCGCATTCGCGGCGAGTTGCTGAATCCGGATCTCAACGTGATGCAGCTGGCCTGCCTGCTGCATCCGACGCCGGCGCTGTGCGGCTTCCCGACCGAAAGCGCCCGCCAGCTGATCGCCGCTCTGGAACCGCACGATCGCGGCTTGTTCAGCGGCATTGTCGGCTGGTGCGACGCCAACGGCGACGGCGAGTGGGCGATCGTCATCCGCAGCGGGCTGCTGCGCGGCAACCGGGTGCGGCTGTTCGCCGGCGCGGGCATCGTCGCCGCCTCGACGCCGCAGTCCGAGTGGATGGAAACCACCGCCAAACTGGGCACCATGCTCAACGCTTTCGGCCTGAACAGCGGCGCGCTGTAGGCCTCTTTGCGGCGCAGTCCGCGCCGCGTCATAGCCTTTCGCAGGAGACAACGATGAACAACAACATGACCCGGCGGTGCGCCCGGATGGCGGTGCGCGCATGAGCATTCAGATGGATTTCACCGGCAAACGCGTGTGGGTGACCGGCGCGGCGCGCGGCATCGGCGAGCAGATCGCCCGCCACTTTTTAACCCAGGGCGCCGAGGTGGTGGGGTTTGACCGAGAATTCGCCAATCCGGATCTGCCTTACCCCTGCGTGACGTTGGACATCAGCCGGCCGGAGCAGGTGGAGGCGGTGTGCCGCCAACAGCTGGCGGAGAACCCGCGACTGGACGTGTTGGTCAACGCCGCCGGCATTCTGCGCATGGGCAATACCGAAGATCTGAGCGTGGATGACTGGCACCAGTGCATCAACGTCAACGCCTCGGGGGCGTTTTACCTGTTCCGCGCCGTGCTGCCGCACTTCAAGGCGCAGCGCAGCGGGGCGATCGTCAGCATCGGCTCCAACGCCGCGCACGTGCCGCGCGCGCAGATGGCGGCCTACTGCGCCTCCAAGGCGGCGCTGACCAGCCTGAACCACTGCGTGGGGTTGGAGATGGCGCCGTTCGGCGTGCGGTGCAATCTGGTGTCGCCGGGCTCGACCGACACGCCGATGCAGCGCGGCATGTGGCAGACCGACGATGCGCAGCAACGCACCATCGCCGGCTTCCCCGAGATGTTCAAGCTGGGGATCCCGCTGGGTAAAATCGCGCGTCCGGACGAGATCGCCAACGCGGTGCTGTTCCTGGCCTCGGATTTGGCCAGCCACATCACCATGCAGGACATCGTGATCGACGGCGGCGCCACGCTGGCCGCCTGAGTCAGACCCGCTGGCGGCGCAGCAGGTGCCGCGCGCCTTCCGCCGCCAGCAGCAGCACCGCCAGCCAGATCGCCAGATAGGTCGGCCATTCGCTTTGGCTGATGCTCTCGCCGAGCAGCAGCGCGACAAGCACCAGCAGCACCGGTTCCACATAGCTCAGCAGGCCGAACAGGCTGAACGGCAGCATGCGGCTGGCGAGGATGTAACACACCAATGCCACGGCGCTGATGACCCCGAGCAGCGGAATGCGCCAATACAGCTCGGCATTGATCGGCAGCGCCGCTGCGCCGCCGTCGCCGAAGGCGAACCAGGCCGCCGCCGGCAGCATCAGCGTCAGCTCGCACCACAGGCCGCCGAGATTGTCGGTGCCGAAACGCCGCCGCAAAATAAAGTAGAGCGGATACCCCAGCGCCACCACCAGCGTCGGCCACGATACGCCGCCCGCCTGATACAGCTCATTGCCCACCCCCGCCACGGCGCACGCCACCGCCAGTTTTTGCAGCAGCGACAGCCGATCGCGGTAGATCAAACGGCCCGCCAGCACCATGGTCAGCGGCAGCAGAAAATAGCCGAGCGACACGTCGAGCGCCTTGCCGTGCAGCGGCGCCCACAGGAACAGCCACAGCTGCACTCCCAGCAGCGCCGAGGTGAGCAGCAGGCCCAGCAGACGCGGCGGCCGTTGGCCGATCCCGACCAGCGTGTCGCTCACCTTGCGCCAATCGCCGGACAGCGCCATGAACAGCGTCAGGAACGGCAGCGTCAGCAGCGTGCGCCAGCCGTAGACCTGTTCGCCGTTCAGCGGGGTGAGGGTAGAGGTGAAGTAATACATCGCGCCGAACAAGATGGAGGCGACGACCGAAAGAGTGATGCCCTTAATCACACGCATTCCTGGTGAGTGATTGATTTTATGGCGGCTACTGTAGAGAAATTTGCCGCCAACGACAATGGCGCAGCCGGGCGCTGGACAATCGGCGGCGGCGGGTTACAATGGATACTGTGTATTCATACAGGTTTTGGCGATGACAATCGATCTTTTTGAAGACGCGCTGCCGCCGCCGTGGCGTGAAGAGATCGCCCCCGGCGCGGTGGTGATGCACGGCTTTGTGCGCGATCACGGGCCGGCACTGCTGGCGGCGGTGCGGGGCGTGGTGGCGCAGGTGCCGTGGCAGCATTTGACCACCCCCGGCGGGCACGTGATGTCGGTGGCGATGAGCTGGTGCGGCAACGGCTGGACCAGCGACAGCCGCGGCTACCGTTACTCGGAACGCGACGCGCGCAGCGGCAAACGCTGGCCGCCGATCCCGCCTATTCTGATGGCGTTGGCGGACGAAGCCGCGCAGCAGGCGGGCTTTGGCCCCTTCGTGCCGGATTCCTGTTTGATGAACCGTTACGATCCGGGCAGCAAGCTGTCGCTGCATCAGGATAAAGACGAGCACGACTTCGGCGCGCCGATCGTCTCGGTGTCGCTCGGGTTGCCGGCAGTGTTTCAGTTCGGCGGCCTGCAGCGCAGCGATCGGGCGCGGCGCATCCCATTGGCGCACGGCGACGTGGTGGTGTGGGGCGGCCCGTCGCGGCTCTGTTTCCACGGCATCCTGCCGGTCAAAGAAGGCTACCACTCGCTGGTGGGGCCGCACCGCATCAACATCACGCTACGCAAGGCGCTTTAGCTGCGGCTCCTGCGCCAGGCAGGCGACGAGATAGTCGATAAACACCCGCAGTTTGGGCGGCAGATACTGGTTAGGCGCGTAAAGCAACCACAGGCCACCGTGATAGCTGCTGAGGAAATCCCATTCCGGCAACACCTGCACGATCTCGCCCTCGTCGAGCGCCTGGCGGGCGGTAAAGTACGGTAGGCTGCCGATGCCGATATGCCGTTTCACCGCGTCCAGCCGCACGCCGGTGTGGTTGGCGGCGTAGCGGCCGCGCACGTTGACCGTCACCGTTTTGCCGCTGCGGCGGAACTTCCATTGCGCGTCGCTCGGCGTTTCTCCCAGATAGATGCAGCTGTGCGCCGCCAGATCGTGCGGGTGCTGCGGCGCGCCGTGCTGCGCCAGATAGTGCGGCGTGGCGCACAGCAGGTGGTCTATTCGCATCAGCTGACGGCCGATCAAGCCCGGCGACGGGCGATCGGTAATGCGCAGCGCCAGATCGACGCGGTCGTCGATCAGATCCATATAACGATCTTCCAGCCGCAGCCTCACGTCCACCTTCGGGTAGCGGCGCAGGAACTCCGGCATGTGCGGATGCAGTACGAAACGGCCTACCGCCTTGGGCACGCTGACGCTGACCAGCCCTTCGGGCTCTGCGGCGCCGCGCCCGCCGATCGCCATCACCGCGTCGGCCGCCGCCAGCAGGGTGCGGCAGTGCGCAAACGCCTCTTCGCCGCTTTCACTCAGCCGCAGTTTACGGGTGGTGCGGTGCAGCAGCTGCAGCGCCAGCGCCTGTTCGAGCTTCGCCACGCTGCGGCTGACGGCGGAAGGTGAAGCGCCCAGTTTGCGGGCGGCGGCGGAAAAGCTGCCGCTCTCCACGACCTGGACGAAAACGGCCATTTCGGCCAACAGCGTGTAAGAAAGATTTGTGCTCATGACGCAAAGGTCCATTGTGATGGCGACGGATTATGCTCAGATTATGACATGAATATAATGGCTCTTCGAACCGAGGAGAAAAATGATGACCGAGCGACGTTATTACTACAGCGACGATTTACAGGGCCAGGCGCAGGTATTGAGCTGTGAGCCGGCCGAGGCGGGCGCTTACGCCGTGGAGCTGGACGCCACGCTGTTCCACCCGCAGGGCGGCGGCCAGCCGTCCGATGTGGGGTCGTTAGGCGGCGTCACCGTGCTGCGGGTGCAGCAGCAGGGGGATACCGTGGTGCACTTTACCGCCGCGCCGCTGCCGAACGGGCCGGTTACGATGCAAATCGATGAAGCGCAGCGCCGGCTGCACGCCCGCTGGCACTCCGCTGGGCATCTGATCGGTTGGTTGGGCGAAACCCGGGGCTGGCGGCCGGTCAAGGCGCATCATTGGCCGGGTGAAGGGCGCATCACTTTCGCGCCGGGGCCGGACGTACAGACGCTGGAGGCGGCGTTTTTACACGCGGAGCTGGCGCGCTTGATCGCCGCCGATCTGCCGCGCCGCCAGCAGGCGGTGGACGGTTTGCGCCAGGTCGGTTTCGGCGAGTTGCCCGCCTACGGCTGTGGCGGCACCCATGTCGCCGCGCTGGGCGAGGTGGGCGCGATCGCGATTACCGGCCTAAAGATGAAGAAAGGGCAGTTGAACGTGCAATATGAGCTGGGTTGAATGAGGGGGGCGGCTCAGCGCCCGGCCTGCCGCAGCTGGGTGCAGAACGCGCATTGGCATCCCGCTACCGGCACCGCCGCGCAACTGCCGATGCTCACCGGCTGGGCGTCCATGGCGTGAAAGCCGTAAAACAGATTTTCGATGTTTTGTTCCGCCGCCCGCGCCTGCTCCGGGCGCGGTTCGGGCACTTTCGACTGAAACGCTGCGGCCTTGCCGGCCAGCAGGCTGAGAAACAACAGCGACAGCTGGATTTTCATCGTCGTCTTCCCTTTACTTGTTTTTTGATACGTTATAACAAAACCAAGGCGCAGCCAAGCGCCGCGCTCGCGCTCGGCGCCCGCCAGCGCGTGAGCCGGTGCGGTGAACGCCCGCGTTTAATCCGCCTTTCTATTTGATTTCATTGAAATTGATGAAATAGTCAGATGCCATCATCCAGGGCATGACAGGGCAGCCAATATTCTAAATACTTAATCGAAGAGGCGCTCTGGGCAGGAGAAGCGCTTTGGGCGTGCGCTTTTGCACGGCGCGCCCGCCGTTTTGGCATGGACTGCATTTTTTCAGTGTCGTGGAATGTAAAATGGATTTTTGTAACCGGATTTCCGTGTGTTTATTGACGTTTAATTCATCGCGCCTGCTGCGTGACGTGTTGCAACCTGTGGCGGCGTTCGCCGATGAAATCATCGTGGTGGATTCGGGCAGTACTGACGGCACGTTGGCCATTTGCGACGACTTCAATATCAAGCCTCTTTATCACCCGTTTGAAACCCATGGCCGGCAAATGAATTACGCCATATCCTGCGCGCGGCATGACTGGGTTTTGTGCCTGGACAGCGATGAGATCATGGATGATGAAGCGGTCGACGCGATGCGGCTTTTCAAGCGCACCCCAGGCCCTGACAAAAACAACGCCTATCGCATTCGTCGCGATTGGTTTGTGTTGGGACAGGCGGTCAGAACGCTTTATCCCGTCTCGTCACCGGATTACCCCATTCGCTTTTTTCATCGCCAGGTGGTGAAGTTCAATGATGCGCCGGTAGATGATGCGGCGGAAGGGGGCGCATCCACCTTGATACTGGCCGGGCACGTTAAACACGACACTTTTTTCTCAATCGAGGAAGTGTTTGCCAAGCTGAACAGCTATACGGCGCGCGTGGTGAAATACAAGGCGATAAGGCCATCGATTCTCCGAGGGGTGATTAGCGCCATCGGCGCATTTTTCAAGTGGTACATTTTCAGCGGCGCCTGGAAAGCGGGCCGGGTCGGGGCCGTGACCGGCGTTTACGCGGTGTCCTACAGCTTTTTGAAGTATTTCAAGGCGTGGTACCACAGATAGCCGAACGGCGGGCGTGGCGTGAGCTCCCGTTCGATTGCGGCGCGCGATTGCGGCGTTGGGCCGGCAATCGCGCGCCGAAGGCGGGGGGCGAACCGCCTTCATCTCCTCGTTTAAACGCTGTCTTCAGCGATCAGCACCTCAGTAATATCAATGCGATGCAGCAGCTTTCTCTGTTTCTCATGGCTGATTTTCTTCATGCGGCGCAGCCGGTACAGCTCTTCTCTTTCCGCGTGCAACGAGGCTAAGTACAGCTGCTTTTCCAGCCGCTTCAGCGCCACGATATTCTTAACGTCTTCTTTAGTGAGAATTTTACGTTGCAGCACGTCCAGCATCCGCCGCGTCGTTTCTTCAATCAGTTCCGGCGTGGCGTCGTCCGGCGGGGCGACGAGCAGCTTTTCCTTGGTTTCGTTGACGGCCTTGGTCGCCGCGCTCGCCAAGGCTTCTGAAACGGAGAAAGCCTCTTCCTGATCTTCTTCCGGCGGCAGATTGCCGCGCAACAGGAAGGGCAGCGTGACGATGCCGACGACGATCGACAGCAAGATGACTCCCGAGGCGATAAACACCAGCTGATACCGCCCCGGAAATGGCGAGCCATCCAATAGAAACAGCGGAATTGACAGCACGCCCGCCAGGGTCACCGCCCCTCGCACCCCGGCAAAGGCGGCGACGAACAGATCGCGCGTGCTGAATTTCGAAAATAACAGCGGATCTTTGCGCATCAGGGTCGCGCTGCCGACCTTCATCAGCCACAGCCAAATCAAACGCACGGCGATCAAACTAAAATAGATGATCACCACGTAAGCCAGCAGTGTCTCCAGGCTGATGGAATGATCGATACCGGTTTGCGCCACGGTGAAGTTCAAGATGCCCGGCAGCTGCAGCCCAAGCAGAATAAACACCATGCCGTTAAACACGAACTCGAGCATTTCCCAAATATTATTGGTGCGTAAACGCACCAGCGGCATGCTGCGATTCACTTTGGATTGGCCAATCATCATGCCGGCGCTGACGGCGGCCAGGATGCCGGATACGCCGATTCTTTCCGCAATCAGATAGCAGGAAAAGGGCAGTAACAGCGAGAAAATAATCTGGGTGGCGGAATCGTTATACATCCATTTATGGATGAACTTAACCATTTGATTATAGAGAAAGACAATAATGATGCCGCACAGCACCCCGCCAATCGATACCTGAAGAAAGGTCAGAAAGGCGCTCTCCAGGGTAAACGCCATCGCGCCGAGCGCGACAGCGATGGAGAAGTTGAGGGAAACCAACCCGGAGGCGTCGTTCATCAGCGCCTCCCCTTCAATTACGCTCATCACGGGTTTGGGCATGCGTCCTTTACCGACGATGCCGGACAGCGCCACGGCGTCCGTTGGCGACAGAACGGCGGCCAGGGCAAACGCGGCGGCGAGGGGGATTGACGGGAGCAGGAAGTGAATCAGATAACCCACCCCGACGACCGTGATGATCACCAGCACCAGGGCCAGACAAAGGATTTCTCTGCCGTAATGGATGAACTCTTGCGCCGGCGTTTTCCAACCGTCGGCGAACAGCAACGGGGGAATAAACAGCATCAAGAAAAGCTCGGGATTGAAGTCGATATGCAACCCAAACTGCGGCCAGGCCAACACGGCGCCAACGATGATTTGCATCAGCGGAAGCGGGATCTGGAAGGGCAATATGCGCGTCACGACGCCGGACAACGAGACGGTGAGCAATAAGATCAATATGGTGAAGAATGTTTCCATCGTGAACCTTTTGTGGATTTAATTTTTCTCGCCGTTATCAAACGGTTTTTCTGCATGCCGCCCCTCAGGCGGGCTCGTCGGCCAAGGCTGAACAGCGGCCACGGCGGCCGCTGTCGATAAAGAAAGCGCAGTTGAGCAAGGCCGGTCTTCGCCCCCGCTTGCCTGTGTGATGGCGCAGGCAAACGGGGCAAAGGGTTAAGGCAGCGCAAACGCCATCACGTAATCGCCGGTTTCTGACGAATGCGCGGCGCCGCCGACCACAATAACGATGTATTGCTTGCCGGTTTTAGGCGAAACGTAGCTCATCGGCGTCGCGCTCGCGCCGACCGGCAGCGCATATTTCCAGACTTCTTTGCCGGTGCTGCTGTTATAGGCGCGCAGATAATAGTCCTGGAAGCCGGCGAAGAAGACCAGGCCGCCGGCGGTCGTCATGGTGCCCGCGTAGGTGGGCATGCCAACCGGCATCGGCAGGTGCGATCTGATGCCCAGCGGCCCCATTTTTTCGGCGGTGCCGGCCGGTATCTGCCAGGCGATCTTTTTGTTTTTGTAATCGACGGCGGTGATCGTGCCGTAAGGGGGTTGGTTGCAAGGCACTTCGAGCGGCGACATCCACATCAACGTGATCATGCCGTATGGCGTGCCGATCATGGGAGAAGGCCCGTGGCCATCGATCACTTTTTGCGGGTACTGCTTCGCGACGCGTTCATAGCTGTCGCGCGCCACTAACCAAAACACATTCGGGATGCGCACATCGTTCATGTAAGCCATATGGTTTACAGGATCAATCGACATGCTCCCCCAGTTGAGTCCGCCTAAATTGCCGGGCTGCTCGAGCGTTGGGCGGGTGCCGATCGGGGTCATGTCGCCCTGGTAATTCATCTGTTTGAACAGGATGCGGCAGGCCATCTGGTCAAACAGGGTGGTGCCCCACATTTTTTCTTCGGTCAGGCGTTCGGCGCCAATGGTCGGCATGCCGACGGAGAACGGTTGGGTTGGCGAGAGGCGCTCTTCCTCTGCGGCGCCTTGGGTCGGCACGGCTTTCTCTTCAACCTGCGCCAGCGGCTTGCCGGTCTCCCGGTTCAGGTAGAAAATCTGCCCGCGTTTGGTGCCGAGCAAAAGGGCGGGCACCGGGCGATGTTGCTCATCAAAACCGTCTACCAGCGCGGGTTGGGACGCGAGGTCATAATCCCAAATGTCGTGATGCGTGGTTTGGAATTTCCAGCGCTCACGGCCTGTTTCAATATCAATGGCGACCAGGGCAGAGTTGTACTCATCCGAATTTTCCGGGCGATTCATGCCGTAATAGTCGGGCGTTGCATTGCCAAGCGGCGCATACAACAAGCCTAATTTGTCGTCATAGGCGGCGGTGGTCCACATATTCGGCGTGCCGCGGGTATAGGTGCTTCCGGCCGGCGGAGCCTTGGTGATGCCCGGATTGCCTAAGTCCCATGCCCAGTCCAACTCGCCGGTTTTGGCGTCGAACGCCCTGATGACGCCGGAAGGCTCGCCTTTCATTACGTTATCGATAACCCAGCCGCCGACGATAATCTTCCCTCTGGCGATGGTCGGCGCCGAGGTTTGGAAGTAATAACCCGGTTTGACTTCCCCCATATGCTGGCCGAGATTCACCTCACCGTTTTGACCGAAGGCGGGGCATTTCTGGCCCGTTTTGGCATCCAGCGCAATGAGGCGGGCATCGATCGTGGTGTGAACGATCGTTTTCTCGCACAGAGCGCCTGGCGCAACCTCCTCATTTTTGTAGTAGCCAAGCCCGCGGCAGCGTTGCCAAACGGGGGAGGTGGAATGCGAGTCAAATTTCCAGCGCGCTTTACCCGTATCGGCATCGATAGCGGTGATAAGGCCGTTGGGCGTGCAGCTATACACCACATCATCAATCGCGAGCGGGGTATTTTGGTCCACGCCCGGCCGGAAATCGCCGGTGCGATACACCCAGGCGAGTTTCAGATCTTTGACGGTTGAACGGTTCACCTGATTGAACGGCGCGTAGCGCGTTCCTTCCGTCGTGCGGCCATAGGCGCTCCAATCGGCAGGCGCATTGTCGCTTTTGCTCTCGATAAACGTCACGTCGCCAGCAGGGGTAATTTCGCCATGGGGAAAGAAGGCGCCGATAAAGAAAGCGACAAAGGCCACGGATAATGCCGAACCGGCGATGTAAGCCTGCTTTCGACTCTTGGCGCCGTGCAGGTACGAGGGAAGTAAAAACGCGGCGATAATAGAGAGGCCGGCGGGCACCAGCAGACGAGGGAACAATGCCCAGTAGTTAAGCCCCGATTCCCAAAGCGCCCACAGCACCGTCATCAAAAACAGCAGGCCGGTTAAGTAACAAGCCGATTTGCTGCGCTTGAGGACCAGCACTGCGGCGGCGATGTAGCCTATCCCGGTAATGGCATAGTAGAACGATCCGCCGAGGGCGATCAGCCAAATTCCCCCCACGGTTAACGCGACGCCAGAAAAAACCAGCAAGCAAAAGAACGTGATTATTGCGGCTCTCTTACCAAACGATGTTCTAATCATATGTTTTCCTTTGACTTTTAAATCCACATTGGATCACCATCCCATCGCTGCCAACGCGTAAAATGCCGGCGCGAAAGGCAAGGCATTTCCCGCCTTGAGACTTTTTATTCTTTAACGCTTTAGGGGCATTGAGTTGTCGTTTTGATATCCATTTCAACAGTGGCCATTGCGGCTTGGATCAGTCGCCAGACCAAGATAAGGGGTTTTTATTGGGCGATGACAGAACGCGCGCGATAAAAATAACCATCAACATTTTTATTTAATACCGGGTTGTAACCGTCTCGCAGAGATACGGTTTTTTGGGTGCGCTGGGCAATCCGATATTTTATTGCAGTGATAAACGCATTGAATGAAAGAGCCTCTCTGGACTAATTATTTAGAGTGATGATGAATGCGGAATTGCTTTTAATCACGAGGTTGCGTAGAGGTTTACCCTGCGTTGAGTTCAGGGTGAAACGTCATTCTTTATCAAGCCGGTGTCGATAGAAACGGCGAAAAAAATGATTTAATGCCATTCTTTCCCCATCGACATAGACAATATAACCTTTCCCGCGTTCGCCGACGGTGACTTTTTCAACATTAACATTAGGATAGTGTTTTTTTAGGTTTTTAGACCATACTTGAATACTCATAATTCTATTTTCCTGACGCGCTTTATTCTTGTTTAAGGCATATTGATAGCACCCGTAAAAATAAGTCTCGTAGAAATAAAATATCGTCACTACCTGGGGATGTCTACAAGCGTGCGGGCGGGATAAAGCGAAAAATGCCGGTTGCGCTCAGGCGGGGTATTTAGCGCAAATAGAATAAAAACAATAAGTTATCCAATCGGCCGCACAAAAAGCAAATGTGGGTAACACATTGATATTTAAGGTTTTGGTACGTAAGTCATATCGAAGTCAACGCTTAACGGATAAGCGGTGATTCCTTGTGGGGGCGAGAAGAACTCATCTTGGCGCGATCTTCAGGGCGATATTGATGTGTTTTCCAATTAGATAAGTCTTAAAGTTGGCGCTTTGCAGCGAGTGGGTAATGAGTGGTTTTGAGCCTAAATTCATCATAACTCTTTATTGTTTAATATAAATCATTACCCTTTTTAATAAATAGCAACGCCGATAGTGACAGGGTTACCGCGCTGGCCCTGGCGCTATCTCTTTCTCTCTGTGCTTGATAGGGAAGACAATGGGGATATAGGTCTTCATCTCTATTCTATCGCCGCCTTTGGGGGTGATAATTTCAATGAGAAAGCGATCGATCATGCCAACTTTATTTATCGGGAATGATTTGGTGTAGATACTTTGCGTGAATTTTTGCGCCTCATCGCTTGCGCCGTCATAACTGAACTCTGCATAAAGTTGCATGTCTTTTTTTCCCTGGGCGTCGGCCAGAGAGGCAAGCACGCTGCCAAGACAGTCTTCTTCAGAAATATAGAGGGTCTTCAAATAGATGCTGACGTAATTTTCTTTCTTGATGCTCGCGCCAAAATTGAAAAAGTTAATCACGCCGCTGTCCGTTTTTTTCATGTTATCAATTGCCGCCAATCGCAGCGCGGAAACCGCAGGATGGAAGTGATCTATCTCTGCATCAACGCCATCCCCTGAATCGTCGAAAAATTTTGGCAGGTGCACATAGCGATGCTCGGGAATGCCGTCGAGAAACAGCAATGGGATGGCGGAGGACACGTCCCACGATTTACTTTTGCGATACTGCATCGGCGAGGTTCTGAATTGCTTGCGAAACGCCCGTTCAAAGGATTGATATGACTGAAAGTTCAGCGCTTTAACGATATCGGAAATAGAGAGGTTAGTCGCTTTCAACATAAATGCGGCGCGAATGAGTTTTCTGCCCCTCACATAGCTCCCGAAAGTCATCCCTGTTTCATCTTTAAACGCTTTTTGGATATGCCCGCGTGAATATCCGCTTTTTTCTGACAGCATCTCAACGGTGAGCTTCTCATTGAACCCACTTTCTTCCACCCAGGCGAGCAGCTCCTCAATGACTTTGGTTATAAACATGCAGGAGCTCCCTTTTAGTTATCTGCCTAATGGTTGCGTTGGGTAAAATAACGCGTTATCGGTATTCAGCGATAAGCCCCCAATTTATCCGTTCTTTTAGGAAATATCCTGAGTATAGAACGCTTGCAATATTAACGCGGTAAATTAAAAAAAATGTACTTAAAAGTGTCATTTACCAAATAGCAGCGTATGGCGAAGAAGGAGAAAGTGCAGGGATACATTTTAAGTGTATTAATTTATTGATTTTCATGAGTTTGTATGAATGAATCAAGGTGGTGGGAGCACATTTTTTGCTCATTGATAGATAAAAACTCTATATGGCTGTCAATTTATTGACAGTAACATCTTTTCGAATCGAAATAATTAACTATTCTATGTTTAAGAGTGGGTGGTTAAGCGGCAAATAGGCCAGGCAGGGGATTGCGAAATTAAATAATGGTTAATCCAAGGGGGTATCAAGGATAATGACATTCAGGGAGGAGTATGAGGGGGTATTTTCACGAAAAATATCGCTTGCTATTTATCTTCTGGCTGTGGCCTGCGTTTTTTGAGGCAGAATAAACGCTGAGCGTTTTCTGTCTTGGCGTCCGTGGTTTATCAGCGTTTTTCCACACGACTTCTTTGTGAATCTCATCTTGTGCGAGAGGGGAATCGGCATCTTTCGCCTTGGAAATGATTTTTGTGCAACGTGATGCGTGGATATATTTGAACGGATATGGGAATGCCATTCTTCGAAAGAAAGCAAGCCGGACAGCTTTTGGTTCCGCAAGAAGAGAGATGCATTCAATAATAAAAATAGCAAGATGACAGGCTTTACTATGGATTGTTCTAACAAGTTCAGACGCAATATTTTAGATGAGATAATCGCTATCATTGAAAAAGCCATTGATACACAAAGCCATGTATCAATAAGGGCGCTATCCATTAAGTCAGGGTATTCCATCGGGCATTTACAGCGGATGTTCTATTTGTACGAAGGGATGAAGATAGGGACCTATATCAGAAAGCGCAGACTAAGCCGCGCGACGTTATTGCTGAAATGTACCGATATGAAGATCTATGAAATCGCGTTGCTCTCCGGGTTTAGTTCTCAGCAATCATTTAGCCGTGCGTTTTCAAATCAATTCGGTTGCCCGCCGAGAACATTCAGAACCCTGCGCGATTGGCCTTTTCTCAATTATCAACCGATTATTGGCTTCGATAAAGAGCCTTTCCCCAGCAGCATCGTGTATTTGAATTTGCATGAGTATTACGAGAATAAAAGGATCGTGCAACTGCTTTCGCCGGTAATCAGCCGGGGGCAGATGAAGGTAAACGTAAAGAATCCAATAACCTGTAGCCTGTACAACGCATCGGCAAAGTACATTGCGATCAGACGCAATGAAAAAAAGATGAGCGAAAACGAGTTCATCCTATCGCTCTATGAGGGGGTGTTGGCTTCCCTGGATATCTTCATCACGCAAAGCGTAATCTTTAAAATTCACGATCACTGCCCCGGTGAAAAGGAAAACGTCAGCATGTGGTATTTCATCCCGATAAAATGAGCTCTGTTTATCGCGCGCGGCAGCAGGTTGCCTGATCACAACGGAAAGCTTGGGTTATGCCATCGATATTTTGATGGCGCCCTCCCGTCAACGCCCCATAAGCCTGTTGCCGCCAACGGAACGGTTGGTGAAGAAGAAAAAAAACCGACCGCGAGGGTCGGTAAGCATGGGGTATTCAATAGGTATGACAACACTACAATTAAATAATAGCGCGCGTTGAGGTTTTGTCTTTACCGAAAAGTGTTATCTCACGGAACAATGGACTCGGCATGCGCGCATCCTCTTTGGCAATAAGACGTGAGGCCTGCGACGCGCAGGCGTCATGAAATGAAGATAAAAAAAGCCGGCGATTAACGCCGGCCAATGAAACATCGACAATCTCTCTGAGATGCACGGCCCTACACGGGAAATAAGGCCATGCAGTTGCTATGTAATCCTACCTGGCGCGCTTTTTTTTACCAAAAAACGATATTTTTGGCAGGGAAGCGGGGAAATAAAAAAGCCGGTCGTGACGACCGGCGAATGCGAAAATAACAGGGTAACGTTAATTGAAAGTGCACATAAAATGATAGCGAATTAATCCTAGCACTGACATCGGCGGTATATTTTACCTAAAAATGTCTTTGCGGCATTGGCATTACCGCCCGGCTCCGACGGCGATATGAGTTTGTGCGCAGAGGAGAAAGGGCGGCCGATGCTGCGCCCTCCGAAGCCAGGCTAAGATCCCAGCGGCCAAACCGCCTCGCGCACGGCGATCGCTTTGGGCAACAGCCCCAGGGCGTAGAAGCGGTCGGCGATGCTTTGCTGCTGGCGGATCACCTGCAAATCCATGGCGCGGATCTCGTGGCTGCGGCGCGACAGCGCGAGTTCCAGCGAGGCGCTCGCCAGCCCCAGTTCGTCGGAAAGGTGACGAGCGGCTTCTCTCGGCTGCGCGGCAATGTAGCGGCCGGTGTGCTGCAATGCTTGCATCAGCGGCTGCAACAGATCGCCCGAGCGTTCGGCGAACTCGCGGCGCGCCAGATAGAATTGCTGATTGAGCACCCGTTGGGTGCCGTCGGCGATCACGCGCAGTTCCCCGCTGCGCTGCGCGTCGCTGAGCAGCGGATCCCACATCATCCAGGCGTCCACCGCCTGCAGGTCGGTCGCCGACAGCGGATACTTCGGCGGCGCATAGACGATGCGCACATCGTTCAACGTCAGTCCCTGTTCGTCCAACATCTGCAGCAATAAATAGTGCACGTTGGAGCCTTTGTTGAGCGCGATGCGTTTGCCGCGCAGATCGGCGGCGCTGCGTATCGGGCTGTCTTGCGGCACCACCATCGCCACGCTTTGCGGCGCCGGCGGCTCAAACCCGACATACACCAGCGCGTTGCCCTGCGCCTGCGCGAAGATCGGCGGCACTTCGCCGGTGGTGCCGAAGTCTATCTCATCGCCGTCGAGCGCGTGCAGCAGCTGCGGCCCGGCGGGAAACTCGCTCCACAGTACGCTGATGCGCTGTGCGGCGAAGTGCTGTTCCAGGCTTTGCCGCGCCTTGAGCACGCCGAGGTTGCCAAATTTTTGATAGCCGATGCGCAGTTCGCGTTCGGGCAGCGGCGCTGCTCTGATGGCCGGCGAATGCGCGGGCGCGCGGGCGCTGCGGCGGCGCGGTTTGATCAGGCCAAGATGCGCCAAATGGGTGCGCAGGGTATTGCGGCTGACGCCGAGCAAGGCCGCCGCCTGCAGCTGGTTGCCGCCGCTGCGTTCGAAGGCGTTGCGCACCAGCGCATCCAGCACCCGTTGGTAGAGCTGGGTACTGTCGCCTTGTAACTGCTGCTGCACGAAGCGATCGATGGCGTCGTCACCGCCGCCGCCGTGATCCGTCAGGCGTTGCGTGAGCCGCAGTTGCTGCGGGGCGATCGGCCCCTCCTGGCTCAGCAAGACCGCATTATGCAGCGTGTTCTCCAGCTCGCGCACGTTGCCGGGCCAGGGGTAGTCCAGCAGCGCCTGCTGCGCCTCCACCGTCAACTGCAGCGGCGGCCGTCCCAGCCGGCGGGCGTACAGCGCAAGAAAGTGTCTGGTCAGCGCCGGAATGTCCTCCGGCCGCTGGCGCAACGGGGGTAAGGTCACCGCCGCGACGTTCAGCCGGTAATAGAGATCTTCGCGGAAGCGCCGTTGGCGGATTGCGCCGGCCAGATCGACGTGGGTGGCGGCGATGACCCGCACATCGATCTTCAGCGGTTTGCGCGAACCGACGCGGGTGATTTCTCGTTCCTGCAACACGCGCAGCAGCTTGACCTGCAGCGACAGGTTGAGTTCGCCGATCTCGTCCAGCAGCAGGGTGCCGCCTTCCGCCGCTTCGAACCAGCCCTGATGGGTGCCGACGGCGCCGGTGAAGGCGCCTTTCTCATGGCCGAACAATTCGGCTTCCGCCAGGCTTTCCGTCAGCGCGCCGCAGTTGACCGCCAAAAAAGGGCGATGGCGGCGCGCGCTGTGGTGGTGCAGATAGCGCGCCACCACCTCTTTGCCGGTGCCGGTTTCGCCGACGATCAGTACGGTGGCATCGGTGGGGGCCAGCCGATCGAGCACGCTTTGCAGAGCGAGCGACGCCGGATCGATCAGCACCGGTTTGTCGGCGGCGAACGGTTGGGGATCGTACATGGGCGTCTCCTGGCTGACGGCGAAGGGGGAAAAAAATCTTATCCCAGCCCATGAGCGGCCGCGAGAGGGTAAAAGGCGCACGGTGCTGCATTGGCAACAGCTTTTCGCCGCCGCCTGCTGCCAATGCAGCAGCGTTTGGGCGGTGATATCTTTTCAACGTATTGATATATATTGATTTTTAAAATCCGCCACTGTGGCATGCATCCTGCTTTTCGTTTTATAACCAAGCAAGATTTTTCTATCGATAAATATTGAGAATAGTTATATAGGAAAAGCATAAATGACTGAGTCAGCGAAAGAACGCATCAACGTTTTCTGGTTTCTGCCGACCCACGGCGATGGCCGCTATCTGGGCACGGCGCAGGGCGGGCGCCCGGTAGACTTGCCTTACTTGCAGCAAGTGGCGCTGGCCGCCGATAACCTCGGCTATTACGGCGTGCTGATCCCAACCGGTAAAAGCTGCGAGGATTCCTGGTTGGTGGCGGCGGCGCTGGCACCGCTCACCCGTCGGTTGCGCTATCTGGTGGCGGTGCGCCCCGGCCTGCAGCCGCCGAGCCTGGCGGCGCGCATGGCCGCGACGCTGGACCGGTTGTCGGACGGGCGCCTGCTGATCAACGTGGTGACCGGCGGCGATCCGGTGGAAAACAAAGGGGATGGCATCTTCCTCAGCCATGCCGAACGCTACGAGGTGACACAGGAATTTCTCACGGTGTATCAACGGCTGCTGCAAGGGGAGAAGGTGGATTTCAGCGGTAAGCATATTCGCGTCGAAGGCGCCGAGTTGCTGTTCCCGCCGGTGCAGGAAAACGGCCCGCCGCTCTATTTCGGCGGCTCCTCGCCGGAAGCGATCGACATCGCCGCCGGGCAGATCGACACCTACCTGACCTGGGGCGAGCCGCTGGCTCAGGTGGCGGAAAAGCTGGCGGCGGTGCGCCAGCGCGCCGAGCGGCAGGGACGTAAACTCAGCTACGGCATTCGCCTGCACGTTATCGTGCGCGAAACCGAAGACGAAGCCTGGGCGGCGGCTGAGCGCCTGATCGCGCATCTGGATGACGACACCATCGCGGCGGCGCAGCAGATCTTTGCGCGCATGGACTCCACCGGCCAGCGCCGCATGAGCGAGCTGCATGGCGGCTCGCGCGAGAGTCTGCGCATCGGCCCCAACCTGTGGGCCGGCGTCGGCCTGGTGCGCGGCGGCGCCGGCACCGCGTTGGTGGGCAATCCGCAGCAGGTGGCGGCGCGCATACGCGAGTATCAGGCGCTGGGCATCGACAATTTCATCCTTTCCGGCTATCCGCATCTGGAAGAGGCCCACCGCTTCGCCGAACTGGTGATGCCGCTGTTGCCGCTGGCGCAGCCGGCCCATCAGACGGCCCGCACGATCAATACCGGCCCGTTCGGCGAAACCATCGGCGGCGATCGTCGTCCCGGCCCGGTACAGCGGGAGGGCTGATGGCGAAGCGTGCCCATATTATCGTTATCGGCGGCGGTTTCACCGGCGCGGCGCTGGCGATCCAGCTGGCGCGCGGAGCGGTGGATGTCACGGTGATCGAACCGCGCGCGGCGCCGGGCTATGGCGTGGCCTACTCGACCACTGAACCGACCCACCGCATCAACGTCCCGGCCGATCGGATGCAGCTGGCGGATGAGCCGGCGGGGGATTTTGACCGCTGGTATCGCCTGGGCGGCGGATTGGTGGCCGATCCACAGGCGTTGTGGCGCGACGGTAAAGCCTATCCGCAGCGCGGCGCCTTCGGCCGCTATGTCGAGGAACGTTTCCATCAGGCGGCGCAGTCGGGCCGGGCCCGCTTGCGGCACCTGCGCGATCGGGCGCTGCACCTGCAGCCGCAGGCGCAGGGCGCGACCGTCATCACCGCCGGCGGCGAACGGCTGTGGGGCGACTATGTGGTGTTGGCGACCAGCCATCCGCCGCCCGCGCTGCCGCGGCAGATCGCCCCGGAGCTGGCGCGCGATGCGCGTCTGATCGCCAATCCCTGGGCGGCGGAGGCGCTGGACGAAGTTGAACCCGGTGAGGCGTTGGCGATCGTCGGCACTGGGCTGACGATGGCCGATACGGTGGCGGCGTTGCACCGCCGCGGGCATCGCGGGCCGATTACCGCCTTCTCTCGTCACGGCCTGCTGCCGCGCCCCAATGCCGAAGGGGAGTACCCGACATGGTCGTTTGCCCCGTCCGCCGGACTGCGCGCTGGGGTGCGGCAGGTGCGCCTTGAGGTGGCGCGCGCCGCTCGGCAACGGGTGCCGTGGCAGGCGGTGTTGGACGCGGTGCGCGCCCAGGGGCAGCGCCTGTGGCAAGCGTTGACGCCGACCGAACAGCAGCGCTTTCTGCGGCATTTGCGCGCCTATTGGGACGTGCATCGCTATCGCCTTGCGCCGCAGGTGAGCACGTTGCTGGCGGAGCAACAGGCGGCGGGCACGCTGCAGGTATTGGCCGCTCGTTTGCGGCGGGCGGAGCGAACGCCGCAGGGCGTAAGGTTGACGATTTTGCCGCGCCAAGGCGCAGAGCGGGCGCTGCAGGCGCAGCGGCTGCTGATCACCACGGGCCCGGCCCATGCCGGGCTGATCGCCGCCAGCCCCTTGCTCCGTTCACTGGCGGAGCAGGGGGCGCTGCGCGCCGATCCGCTGGGGCTGGGGCTGTGGGTCAATGCCGACAGCCAGGCGATCGGCGGCGACGGCCTGGCCAACCCGCGCCTGCTGGTGGCCGGCCCGGCGGCGCGCGGCCGCTTTGGCGAACTGATGGGGCTGCCGCAGGTGGCGGAACACGCCGAAAGCGTCGCGCGTCATCTGCTGGCGGCGATCGCCGCCGGAGGGTGACAGTGCGATTTACCGGCAGACTCAAGCGTCAGTCCGCCCACACCTGCGTGCTGCGCGGGCTGTCCATCTGATAATCCGAATAGGGGCGGGTGAAGAACTCGCGCCCCAACTCGCGGGCGGCCCGCAGCGGGTTGCGCGGATCGCGGGCGATCTCGCCGCGCTGGTTGCCGGCGCCGTGCACCAGCCCAACGAAGGCGGAATGGGTGTAACGGCTGAACTCCTGGATCTGATGCACGATGCCCAACGCCGCGCCGGGGTAGGTCTCTTCCGACGCCACCGCCAGCCCGATGCGCTTGCCGCTCATGCGTTGGTGCACGTCCGCCGCCTGAGGGTAGGCATTGGAATAGAAGCTGAATGAGCGATCGAAAAAGGCCTTGGTTTGCGCCGACATGCCGTACCAGTAAATCGGCGTGCAAAATACCGCGCCGTCGGCCGGCAGGAAGTGCTCCAGGAACAACTCGGCGTAGCGATCGGCCGGCGGAGGCGTATGGCGTTCATCGCTCAGAAAACCGCTCAGGTAATCGTCGAGAAAATGCAGGCTGGCGACGGTGCCGGCTTCGGCGGCGCCCGCCATGATCGCCTGTGCCAGCGTGGCGCTGTTGCCGTCGCGGCGCGGGCTGCCGACCAGCACCGCCAAACGCTTGGGTTGATGAGTTGCATTCATGTCATATTCCTCTGTGTGAAATGAATTCAGCCTTACTCTAGAAACAAATCCCGGCGGGCGACAAATGACGGCTTTTCTGCCAGGATGAATTCAACTCATCTGGAGAGGCTTCACCATGTTCGCTACGCTGCCCGTCAACGCATTACGCACCTTCGAATCCGCCGCTCGCCTGCGCAGCTTCAAACTGGCGGCGGCCGAACTGGCGGTGACGCCGACGGCGATATCACACCAGATCAAAGCGCTGGAGCAGCAGTTGGGGTTTGCGCTGTTCGAGCGGGTACCGCGCGGCGTGCGGCTGACACCGAAGGGGGAAACGCTGTTTGCCGGGGTGCACGGCGCGCTGCTGGACGTCGCCGCCACGCTCGAAGGCCTGCGGCCGCAGCACAGCGCAGGATCGCTGTGCGTTTCGGTGACGCACTCGTTCGCGGCGCTGTGGCTGGTGCCGCGCCTGGGGCGCTTCTATCAGGCGTATCCGCACTATCTGGTGCGCCTGGAGGCCTGCGCCGAGGTGATCGATCTGCAGCAAGACGCCAGCGTGGACGTGGCGGTGCGCTACAGCCGCGCGCACTATCCCGCGCTGCATCAGGCGGCGCGGCTGGAGGAAAGCTTTGGCGTCTACGCCGCGCCGGGGCTGGCCGCTGCCGAGCCGGAAAATCCGGTGCTGATCACCGTCAAGTGGGGGGATTCGGCGCTGTACGACAGCGGCTGGCATGACTGGTGCCGGGCCGCCGGGGTCGATTGGTGGCGGCGCCATGCGGCGATGCGCAGCTATCACGAGGAGCATTACGCCCTGCAGGCGGCGGTGGCCGGGCAAGGGTGGGTGCTCGCCAGCTCGGTGATGGTGTCCGAGATGGTGGACAACGGCCTGCTGGCGGCGTACCGGCCCGAGGTGCGCGTACCGGGCGCCGCATACAGCGTACTGTGCGCGCCGGGGCGCGAGCGGCATCCGCCGGTCAGGGCGTTTCTGGCCTGGCTGCAGCAGGAATTGCCGCAGGACAATGGCACGAAATAAAAGTTTTACCGTCCTAAGCTGTGGGAATATCAGCGAACTTTTGTTTTTACTTCACTGCGAGAACCTATCATGAGCCAGCCAAGAATCTCCGATTACCCGATTGACGCGCAATTTATCGAGCGCTGGTCGCCGCGCGCGATGACCAACGACGCCATCGACGATCAAACGCTGCTGAGCTTCTTTGAAGCGGCGCGCTGGTCGCCTTCGGCCTACAACATTCAGCCGTGGCGTTTTGCCTACAGCAAGCATGGCTCCGACAGCTGGGAGAACTACCTGGAGTTCCTGATCGACTTCAACCGCGGCTGGGCGCAACACGCCTCGGCGCTGGTGGTGATCGTCTCCAAAACCACCAGCCTGAACGGCGAGCGGCTGGTGGACAACCCGACCCACGCGTTCGACACCGGCGCCGCCTGGGCCAACCTGGCGCATCAGGCGCACCTGAAAGGCTGGCTGACCCACTGCATGAGCGGCATTCACCACGACAAGATCAAAGCGGCGCTGCAGCTGCCGGACGACTATGCGGTGCACGCCATGGTGGCGATCGGCAAACCGGGCGACAAATCCCGCCTGCCGGATTTCCTGCAGGAAAAAGAGGCGCCGTCGGGCCGCCTGCCGCTGGGCAACACCGTCAGCGAAGGGCTGAATTTCACGCTGTGATCGCGCGTTCTCGCCGAGGCCCGCTTGGCGGGCCTTTTTTATGCTGCGAGTAAAACTTTGGGAGTATGTTCGCGTTCGCCTATTCGCTGTATATTTTGTTATATAGCGATTGCGTGATAAGGAGGAACCGATGGGGGATCATTTTGGCAAAGGGCTGTTGGCGGGATTAAAAGCGGACAACCTGAAACCGGAGGCGGAGCTGTCGCGCTTTTGCTCCGACTACAAGCGCGGTTTCGTGCTCGGCTATGCGCACCATTTGGCGCAGCGCTGCGGCGACGAGAACCGGGCGGCGTTCGAGGCCGGGCAGCTCAGCCGCGCCTATGGGCTTGGCAGCGAGCCGATGAGCGAGTTCTTCTCCGGCGGCGACAGCCGGTTGGCGGAGAAGTTTTTCCGCGCCGGCTATAACCGCCCGGCGCAGGGTTAGGACAGACGGCCGTCAGGCGGCGCTCAGCACCGCCACCATATACACGCACGGTTGGTCGCTCTGATTTTCAAATCGGCAGTCCGCCGGCGGGCCGAGCTCAAGGCAGTCTCCCTCGGCCATCTCATGGCGCGCGTCACCCTCGATAAAGACCAGTGCGCCGGATAAGACCCAGATCAGCTGACGTTTGAACGCGTACACCGAAGCCGGCATCGGGATAGCCGCGCCGGCCGGCAGTTCGATGCGCACCAGATCGAGCGGCAAATCGGTGCGGGGCGACACGTGGCGCCGCACGTAACCGCTCTCGGGATCGACCCAGACCGGTTGATCTTCCCGGCGCAGCAGCCGGCCTTCCTGCGTTTCCGCTCGGGCGATCAGCTTGGACATGCTGAGGCCGAACGCGCCCGCCAGTCTGCCCAACAGCATCGCCGTCGGGCTGCTCTCGCCGCGCTCGATCTTATGAACCATCGCCCGTGAGACGCCCGCCCGTTCGGCCAAATCGGACAGCGACCAGTGGCGCGCCTCGCGTTCAATGCGAATGCGTGCGCCGATCAGCTGATTTAGATTGTCTAATTTAATATTCATATCGTAGTATTATAGTGGACAATTGGCCGGGGTAAACCATGATTATACGAAATGCGACGTTCAACGATAGCGCGGCGATTGCCGCTATCTATAACGACGCGGTGTTGAACAGCACCGCCATCTGGAATGAACAAACCGTGGATGCGGCCAATCGCGCGGCGTGGATCGGCGAACGGCAGGCGGCGGGTTACCCGGTGCTGGTGGCGGTGAACGCCGAGGACGAAGCGATCGGCTACGCGTCGTTCGGCGACTGGCGCGCCTGGGACGGCTATCGCCACACCGTGGAACATTCGGTGTATGTCCATCAGGCGCATCGCGGCGCAGGGATTGGCAAGGCGCTGCTGCTGGCGCTGATCGCACGGGCGCGGGAAATCGGCAAACATGTGATGGTGGCCGGCATCGAATCCGGCAATCGGGCCTCGATTAAGCTGCATCTGGCGCTGGGTTTCCGCGACGTGGGGCGCATGGAACAGGTGGGCGCTAAATTCGGCCAATGGCTGGATCTGACGTTCCTGCAACTGAGGCTCGACGAACGGGCGACGCCGCCCGCGCGCTGATCCCGGGAGACAGGGCGATGAATATGCTGTTACTGCTGATCGCGGCCGGGATGGGGCTGGTGGTGCAGAATCTGCTGATGGTGCGCATCACCGAAAGCGTCTCGACCATCCTCATTACGCTGGTGATCAACTCCAGCGTCGGTTTGCTGCTGCTGGTGGGGTTGCTGCTGGCCAAAAATGGCCTCGGCGCGGTGGCGAAAGTGACCGGCGCCGCCAAATGGTGGATGCTGTTGCCAGGGCTGCTGGGATCGCTGTTCGTGTTCGCCGGCATCCTGGGCTACCAAAAACTGGGCGCGGCGGCCACCATCTCGATCCTGGTCGCCAGCCAGCTGTGCATGGGGCTGTTGGTGGACGTCTACCGCGCCGGCCCGGCGGCGCTGCGCGAGAATCTGCCGGCGCTGTTCGGCGCCTTGTTGCTGGTGGCGGGCGCCTATCTGGTGGCGAAGCGCAGCTTTTGACGGCGGCTGAAAGGCAAAAAGCCCGCTCGGGTTTCCCTGAGCGGGCTTCTCTAAATATGGCTCCTCTGACTGGACTCGAACCAGTGACATACGGATTAACAGTCCGCCGTTCTACCGACTGAACTACAGAGGAATCGTGTGAACGGGGCGAATAATAGCGGGGCGGTTGCGGCTTGTAAAGCGCGAAAACGCCCGGCGCGCGCGTTTGCTGTAAGATTGCCCAACCTGCTGCTTTTTCTCGCTTTTATCGCTTATCTCACGCGCAGCGCCGCCGGATTGCCCGCTGAGGCGGCGCCGTTGCCTGCCGGTGGTGCAACGCGTGCCCTGCGTTGTGGCGCGCCTCGCCCGATAATCGGCCATTTGCCGCCGTTTTTGGCCTTTTGACGACTCTGGCCTGGATCTTGCTGCGGTTGCATGACCGGATTTCGGCATTCTCAATTTAGCGGCTCGCTGGAGGCACTATGAATCTCAGACGTCTGAAGTACTTCGTGAAAATCGTCGATGTCGGCAGCCTGACCCAGGCGGCGGAGGTGTTGCATATCGCCCAGCCGGCGCTCAGCCAGCAGTTGGCGACGCTGGAGGGGGAGCTGAAGCAACAGCTGCTGATCCGCACCAAGCGCGGGGTGCAGCCGACCGAGGCCGGCAACATTCTGTATGCCCACGCGCAAACCATTTTGCGCCAGTGCGAGCAGGCGCAGAGCGCGGTCAACAGCGCCGGGCAGGCGATGAGCGGCCAGGTGTCTCTCGGGTTGGCGTCGGGGAGCACCGCAGCGCAGCTGGCGCTGCCGCTGCTGCAAACCCTGCGCGATCAGCAGCCAGGCATTTTGCTCAGCCTGCATGAAAACAGCGGCGCGGCGCTGGCCGGACAGGTGGCCAACCAGACGCTGGACATGGCGATGGTCTACGGCGCCAAAATGCCCGCCGGTCTGCACACCGTCGCGCTGATGCGGGAGGATCTCTATCTGGTGGCGACGCGCGCGGTGCCGCATCCCGGCAACAGCGTCGAGCTGCTGGACGTGGCGCGGCTGAACCTGTTCCTGCCGCGCGAGGGGGATGCGGTGCGCAACCAACTGGAGGAGGCGATGGCGCTGCGCAAGCTGGCTGTCAACGTGGTGGGGGAGATTGAATCCTCGGGCGCGCTGAGCGCTGCGATCGCCGGCGGGTTGGGGGCGACCGTATTGCCGGAGTCGGTGGCGCGCGCGATGATCGGCCCGGCCAAGGCCTGGATGGCGCGCATCAATGCGCCGACGATGTCGGTGCCGCTGTCGCTGTGCATGTCGAGCCAACAGTCGCTGTCCGCCCCGGCGCTGCTGGTGAAAGACCTGCTGCTGTCGATCGCCGGCGGCCGCAGCCAGGAGAAGCGCGCGCTGGCGCTGGTGCGTTGAGGAAAAAACGGCCCGCCGCAGCGGGCCTGAGCACCGTTATCGGAACGGCGGTTCGTTGAAGGTGCGCAGCTTGCGCGAGTGCAGGCGATCGCCCTCGGCGCGCAACAGATCGATGGCGCAGATGCCGATCTGCAGGTGCTCGGAGATTGCCCCTTCATAGAAGCGGTTGGCCTGGCCCGGCAGTTTTATTTCACCGTGCAGCGGTTTGTCGGAGACGCACAGCAGCGTGCCGTACGGCACCCGGAAGCGGTAACCCTGAGCGGCGATGGTGGCGCTCTCCATGTCGACCGCCACCGCGCGGCTGAGGTTGAAGCGCCGCGCCGAAGCGGAGTAACGCAGCTCCCAGTTGCGATCGTCGGTGGTGACCACCGTGCCGGTGCGCAAACGCTGTTTGACCTCTTCACCGGGCATGCCGCTGACCATCTTGGTGGCGTCGTACAGGGCGCGCTGCACCTCGGCGATGCTCGGGATCGGGATATCCGGCGGCAGCACCGCATCCAGCACGTGATCGTCGCGCAGATAGGCGTGGGCCAGCACGTAATCGCCGATCTTCTGGCTTTCGCGCAGGCCGCCGCAGTGGCCGATCATCAGCCAGGCGCTCGGGCGCAGCACCGCCAGGTGATCGCAGATGGTTTTGGCGTTGGACGGGCCGACGCCGATGTTGATCAGCGTGATCCCTTGGCCGGTACGCGAGATCAGGTGATAGGCCGGCATCTGGTGGTTTTTCCACGCCAGATCGGACACCGCCTGTTCGGGCGCGCTGGTTTCCGGCGTGATGTAGGTACCGCCGGCGCTGGAGAGCGCGATGTACGGGCTGGCCGGATCGGCGATCTGCGCGCAGGCCCAGCGCACGAACTCGTCCACATAGCGGGTGTAGTTGGTGAACAGCACGAACGGCTGGAAATGCTCCACCGGGGTGCCGGTGTAGTGCCGCAGACGCGCCAGCGAGAAATCCGCGCGCAGCGCATCGAAATGCGACAGCGGGAAATGGTTGTCGGTGGTGTGATACAGGCCGTCGGCAGTCTCGTCACCGATCTGCGCCAGCTCGGTGGTGGGGAAATGCTGCGCGATACCGGCGCTCATTGAGCGGTCGAGCGCCAGGCTGGAGCCGTCGATCACATAAGGGAACGGGATCTCCTGCTGCGACGGCGCCACTTCGATATGGGCGGCGTAGTCGTGTTCCAGCATCGCCAGCTGTTCGGCCAGATAGTGGCGGAACAGCTGCGGCCGGGTCACGGTGGTGCTGTAGCTGCCGGGATGGGTAAAGCGGCCGAAGGCGCGGGTTTTGTTCGGGCCGGACTGCTGCCCGTCCCAGCTGACGCGCAGCTCGGGATACACGAACAGCCCGGCGGCGCGCGCCTGCGGGTCCGGCAGGGTGCCGAGGCTGATAAAGTCACTGACCGCCTGACGCAGCGCATCTACCGCGGCGTCATACAGGGCTTCCAGTTGATCGAGTGCCTGATCGGCGCTGAGGCCGCTGCGAGGTGGGGCATAGCTCATACTTTCTCCTTCGATGTCCCGGCTCTGTGGCGGGATTGGCGGCGTTTCACCGTCACAGGTTAGCCGAAGCAGGGCGTAAAAGCTTGGTCGAAATGACGGGCGCGGCAAAGAAATTACCGCGCCCGTGAAGGCGGGGGGATCAGGAGGCGGGAGCGGCCGCTTCGACCTTCAGCGATACCAGGCCGATGCCCAGCTTCTTCGGCGTGAAGCCGCCGCTGGCGCTCTCTTTCGGCTCGGTCGGTGCCGGCGGGGTAATGCTGATCTTCTGCGCGCCGCGCGGGTTGTCGAAGCGCAGGGTGACGGTGCTGTCCTGCTCGCCGAGCGACACGAAGCGCTCTTCGTCGCCGACGCGCACCGAAATCGGTTCGCCGATGTTGTTGCCGTAAGCGCGGGCGCGCAGCACCAGATCGAAGGTTCTCGGCAGCGGATCGACATAATCGATGTCGACCGCCGGCGCCAGGTTGGCGTCGGACCAGCGGCCCCACTCCTCGACGGCGGAGACGCCGGTAATGGCTTTCACCTGTTCCGGCATGCCGGGCAGCATGAACTCGATGGCGTCCGCCCGGTACTTCATCGCCGCGTCGTCCACCTGCAGGCGGGCGACGGCGTTTTGGTAATCGGCGACGCTGTCCGCCGCCGGGCCGGTAAAGTTCACCTTGCCGCGGAAGCGCTCGCCGCTGGCCTGCACGATCTGCGGCGGCGAGGCCAGGGTGCCGGCGGCCACGCAGATGTCGGTGCTCAGCGCCAGCTGCGGCGCCCAGACCCGGCCGATCTCGTAGCATTTATCGACCCAGACGAATTTCTCCCCCGCCCCCAGCCCGGCCAGCTGCTTGCGCAGCGGGGTGGAGAGGTAGACGTTGAACATCGGTTCGATGCGGTTGTCGCCCACCCGCAGAATGAACGGCACCTTGTAGGTGACGCCGGAGAAGCTGAAGCTGCGCTGGCGCGTGTCCACGCTGTAGTCGCTGATGTGGTTCGGCAGGCCCCACTGATTGATCACCGCCGGTTTCCAGCCGTTGATTTTCTCTTCGATATTCAGGAACACCGTAGACAGCGACGGCGCCGACAGGCTGCTGCGGCCGAGGCCGATATAGTTGTCACCGCCCATCACGTCCAGCACCGTGGCGCCGTTATCCAGCGTGCTGCGTTTCTCGTTGCGCTGCTCCGCCTGCGGCCGGGTGCCGTCGATGATAAAGAACAGGTTGCGGCGCTTCTGTTTGGTCAGGATGTCGTAGGCGGTGTTGTTCATCGCCAGATGATCGGAGGACACCACGATCACGGTGTTGCTGAAATAGGGCGAGCGTTTGATTTTGTCGATCAGCGCGGCGATGTGTTGCTGGCTGCAGGCTACCGCGCTCAGCGAGCGGTTTTCCTTGTTCTGCCAGGCGTAGCTTTTCTTGCTGCAGCCGGCGGAGATAAAACCGTCCGGGTGATGGGTATCGACGGTCAGGGTAAACAGCGAGAACGGCTGGCGCTGTTTGGACAGCTCGACGAACTTGCCGTACACCACGTCCAGCACACTGTCGTCGTACCAGCCCCAGTCGTTTTTGTAGCTCGGATCGGCGACCTGTTCGCGCAGCTCTTTGAAACCGTAAACGTGGTCGAAGCCGTGGGATTTCAGGAAGGTGTCTTTACCGGCGAACGCCAGCTCGGCGCCCTGATAGAAAAAGTTGCTGTAGCCGGCGGCCTTCAGCACGTCGCCCAGGCAGACGTTCTCCGGGTAGAAGGTGGAGACCGCGCTGGAGGCGTTGCCGTCGAAGGGTGCGAACAGCGGAATGCCGCACTGTGAGGCGACCATGCCGGCGATGGTGTAACCGGTGCCCGGCAGCTGCTGGGTGTTGCTGAAATCGATGCTGTCTGCGCGCAGGGCGTTCAGCTCGTCGGCCAGGCCGGGAAACAGCTCGGTATCGAAGTAGGTGCGCTCCAGGCTCTCGGCATAGATGTACACCAGGTTCGGCCGTTTGCCCTGCACGGTCTTTTTCGGCGCCTTGTAGTAGGTGGTGAAATCGGCGGTATCGCCGACGATCTGGCTCTTGACCAGCAGCGAGATGTCCTGAAACGCCGGGGTGGTGCCGACCGAGAACAGCGCCAGCAGCACGGCGACGAGGCTGTAGGCCACGCTGCTGCCTTTGGCCTTGCGGCGCAGCAGGCTGCGGGCCAGCACCGCGAAGATAAGCCCCAGCGCCGCCAGCAGGCCGATGAACGGCAGCACGTATTTGCTGATGCCCGCGCCTTTGAGGCTGCTGGTGACGGTGTAGATCACCGCATCGGTGATGCCGTCGCCGGTGAAGTAGTTGCTGGCGATCAGAATGACGTTCAGCACCAGATAGCTGCCGAGCAGCGTCAGCAGAATGGCGAACCACCAGCGGTTGGCGGCGGCCCGGGTGCGATAAATCAAAATCGACGCCAAAAAAAGAACAAACGAAACGACTGCGAGAACCATCCGCCAAACCTTGTCTGATTGGAAAAAAACGTTGCTGCCCTGGTCTGCGCCGCCGACCGTGCCGCGGCGCGAAAAGTGAAGGGTATAGCCTATTGTCGGCGGCGGAACAACGCGCGATGTCCCGCTCCGGCCGACGGTCGGCGGCTATTGTACATTTTTATGACAATAGTGTGACGTTAATCACGTCGGCGGCGGCCGCGGCGGCGAAATCTTGCTGGTCGGAGGTTTCGCTCTACGCTTAATGAGCGCCACGACGGCGCGTCCATCAGCCATTCAGGAGGAAGTATGCAGACGGTTTCCGCAGCGGTACTCGACGATCTGGCCCCGCAAGGCGTGTTGCGCGCGGCGATCAATCTCGGCAATCCGGTGCTGGCGCAGGCCGGGCCCGGCGGTAAACCGCAAGGCGCTTCGGTGGAGCTGGCCGCCGCGCTGGCTCGCGAACTGGACGTGGCGCTGGAGCTGGTGACCTATGACGCGGCCGGCAAGGTGTTCGCCGACCTGGACAGCGGCGCCTGGAACCTGGCGTTTATGGCCATCGAACCGGTGCGCGCGGCGCAAATTGCCTTCAGCGAACCCTACGTGATCATTGAGGGGACTTACCTGGTGGCGAACGACGCGCCTTACTTTGAGGTGGCGCAGCTCGACAGGCCGGAGGTGCGCATTGCGGTCGGCCAGGGCGCCGCGTACGATCTGTTTTTGTCGCGCACGCTGCAGCAGGCGCAGCTGGTGCGAGCGGCTACTTCCGCCGAGGCGATCGCGCTGTTTTTCGAACGCGGGCTGGAGGCGGCGGCCGGCGTGCGTCAACCGCTGCTGGCCGCCGCGGCCGCCCATCCCGGCTACCGAGTGCTGGATGGGCATTTCACCGCCATTCGCCAGGCGATGGCGGTGCCGAGGCAAAAAACGCAGGGCGCCGCCTACGTGAACGCGTTTATCGAACGCTGCAAGGCCAACGGGCTGGTGAAGGCGGCCTTGCAGCGCAGCGGCCAGGGCGAGGTGACGGTGGCGCCGCCGGCCGCCTCGGCGTGATCAGTTCAGCTCCACCGCATACTGGTCTACCGGGGTGATTTTCTTGATCAGCTTGTTGTCGAACAGGAATTGCTCGTAAGCCTCATAGCGGGCCCGATCCAACTTGGCCGGATCGCGCGCGAACAGCGGCAGGCTGGCTTGCCACGCCTGTTTGTTCAGCTCGGTATTCAGCTCCGGGTGCGCCTTGGCGAACGCCAGCCAGGTGTCCTGCGGGTGTGCATGCAGGTAGTCGCTGCCTTGCTTCAGCGCGGCGAGGAATTTGCGGATTTTCGGCTCGTTCACCGCATCGCGGTTGGCGACGATAATCAGCTCGTCGTAGGCCGGCACGCCGTAGTCTTCGACGTTGAACACCACCGGCTTTTTGCCCTGCAGCTTCAGCTCCAGCGCTTCGATATTGCGATAGCCGCCGATCACCGCATCGACCTGGCCCGCCAGCAGGGCGCTGGTCAGCTGGAAGTTGACGTTGATGAGCTTGATGTCCTGCGGCTTGAGGTGCTCGTGCTCGACCATGGTGGCCAGCGTCGCCTGTTCGATGCCGCTGACCGAGTAGCCCACCGTTTTGCCCTTGAGATCCGCCGGCGACGTGATGTTTTTGTCCAGCGCGATCACCGTATTCAGCGGCGTGTTGATCAGCGTGCCGACGCGCATCAGCGGCAGGCCCTGATCGGCGAAGAAATGCAGCTGCGGCTGATAGGTGATGGCGAGGTCGGCCTGTTTGGCGGCCACCAGCCGCGGCGGCAGCGCCGGATCGGACGGCGGCACGATCTTGACGTCCAGCCCTGCGGCCTTGAAGGCGCCGATCTGCTCGGCCACCATAATCGGCGCGTGATCGGGGTTGATGTACCAGTCGAGCACCAGCGTCAGCTTGTCGGCCGCGCCGGCCTGGCCGGTGAGGGCGGCGCCGAGCAGCAGCCCGCAAACGGTTTGTTTGATCATGGTCGTTCCTTTATCCCTGGTTATGGTTGCAATCATCAGTCGTTTTCCGGCGCCCAGGCGATCAGGCGCCGCAGCAGCGCATCCACCGCGGCCCACAGCAGCACGGTCATCAGCACCAAAATAAACAGCGCGGCGAAGCAGACGTCGGTCTGCATGCGCGCGTTGGCGTTCAGCATCACGTAGCCCAGCCCTTCGGCCGAGCCGACCCATTCGCCGATAATGGCGCCGATCGGCGCGACGGCGGCGGCCATGCGCAGGCCGGAGCCGAAGGCCGGTAGCGCCGCCATCAGCCGCACGTGCCGCAGCTGCGCCCAGCGCGAAGCGCGCATCGTGCGCGCCAGATCGAGGTAGTCGTTGTTGACCTGGCGCAGCCCGTCGAAAAAGGCCGACACCACCGGGAAGAAGATCACCAGCACCGCCATCGCCACTTTGGCGCTCATGCCGAAGCCGAACCACAGCACCAGCAATGGGGCCAGGGCGAACACCGGTATCGCCTGGCTGGTGACCACCAGTGGCATCAGCCAGCGCTGCAGGCGCGGCGAGAAGATCATGCACAGCGCCAGCGCCGCGCCGAGCAACACGCCGAGCGCGAGACCGCTGACGATCTCCGAAGCCGTGACCAGCGTGTGCCAGGCGAGATAGCCGCGTCCGTCCCACAGCGCCTGCGCCACCGCGCCCGGCGTGGGCAGCAGAAAGGCCGGAATGCCGCTTTGCGCCGCCAGCCACCACAGCAGCAGCAGGCCGATGAAGACCGTCAACCCACGCCGCAGGCGGGTGAAGCCGCGCTCTTTGGCGATATTCATTGCGCTGCCCTCACCATTTGCAGCAGCAGCTCGGCCTGGCTTTTCAGCAGGTCGGCGTCATCCGGCGCGCGCGGCGGTTGCCCGCTGATGCGGTGGGTATCGTCGAGGCCCAGCGGCCAGGGCGACAGCACCAGCAGCCGGTGGCTCAGGCGGCAAGCCTCCATCGGATCGTGAGTGATCAGCAGCACGGTGTTTTGCGCCAGCAGCTCGGCGGCCAGGCTCTGGATCTCTGCGCGGGTAATGGCGTCCAGCGCGGAAAAGGGTTCGTCCATCAGCACGATTGGCTGGCGTTCGTAGAGCGTGCGGGCGATGGCGGCGCGCTGGCGCATGCCGCCGGACAGCGCGGCGGGCAGGCTGCGGCTATGCGCGGCCAGGCCTACGCGTTCGAGCAGGTGCGCGGTCCATGCCCGATCCGGCGCTTCGCCGCGCAGCCGCGAGCCGAGGGCGACATTGTCTTCGACGCTCAGCCACGGATAGAGCAGGTCTTTTTGCCCCATGTAGGCGATGCGCCCGGCGATCGGCAGGCCGTCGCTGCCGCTCACCGTGCCCGAGCTGGCCTGCGCCAGCCCGGCGATGATCTTCAGCAGGCTGGTTTTGCCGGCGCCGCTGGCGCCGAGCAGGGAGACGAAGCTGCCGCCGGCGATATCGAAGCTCAGCCGCTCAAAGATCGTCTGTTGACCGAAGCGCAGAGTGAGATCCCGCACCTGGATGCCGGGCGGGAGGCGCGGGGAGGTCATGAGGCGTTCAGCCCCATTTGCCAAAATGCCGCTTCCAGCTGGGTGGCGGTGGTGAAAATCTGCGCCAGCTCGGTAAAGCGGCTTTGTGCGCCGCGCTGGTGGCCGACGGTTTCCAGCAGTTCGATGGCGGCGCGCACGCCGGCCAGATAGCCCTCGTCGCCGTAGTTGCGGATCCAGGAGGCGTAAGGATTGCCCTCCATTTGGGTGGCGGGATCGTGCAGCAGCCGCAGGCCGATTTCGGCATAGCCGGCCACGCAGGGCAGCAGGCCGGCCAGCAGATCGAGGGCGTCGCCGGCATGGCCGATGTCCAGCACGTAGCGGGTGTAGTTCATGGTTTCCGCCGCCTCCGGCTGGGCGGCGATCTGCGCTTCGCTCAGCCCCCATTCGGCGCAGTAGGCCACGTGCAGCGGCAGCTCGGCGACGATGCCGTTGAGCGAGGCGGTGGCGGCGCGCATTTCCGGCAGGGTGCGCAGCTTGCTGACCAGCAGCGCGTAGGCGCGGGCGAAGTGCAACAGGAACAGGTAGTCTTGGGTCAGGTAACGGCGAAAAGCGCGTTCAGGCAAGGTGCCGGCGGCCAACTGCTGCAGAAACGGGTGATCGACGTAATTTTGCCAGTGGCTGCCGGCCTGTTGGCGCAGCCGGCCGTAAAGGCCGCTTTCGAACAGGGTGGTGATGGACATGGGACCTCCTTGAGTCAGTGGAGATCCGGGCACGCTGAGGTATGAACAGGCAACGGGTGATCGCGCGGTTGCCTAACCGTCCCTTCGCTGGCATGACCCAGATCAGGTTCAAAGGGTTCGGCTTGCGCCATCTCAGCCCGTAACAGGACACCCCTCGGAGCTGCCTGTTATACGACATTTGTTTTTTGATTACAATCGCCGGGCGGCGCGGCGGCAATCGGTTCGTTTAGTGCGATCGGGGGCGATTTTGCTGGCGCAAAGCGCGCGATTTTTGTCACTGTAGGCCCATGTTTTGCCTTTGAGGACGATGCCCGATGAAAAAGATTGGTTTTCTCTCGTTTGGCCACTGGACGCCTTCCGCCCAGTCCGGCACCCGTTCAGCGGCGGATGCGCTGCTGCAGTCCATCGATCTGGCGGTCGCCGCCGAAGATCTGGGTGCGGACGGCGCCTATTTTCGCGTGCACCATTTCGCGCGTCAGCTGGGATCGCCGTTCCCGTTGCTGGCCGCCATCGGCGCCAAAACCCAACGCATCGAGATCGGCACCGGCGTGATCGACATGCGCTATGAAAACCCGCTGTACATGGTGGAAGACGCCGGCGCGGCGGATCTGATCGCCGGCGGGCGGCTGCAGCTCGGCATCAGCCGCGGCTCGCCGGAGCAGGTCATCGACGGCTGGCGCTATTTCGGCTATGCCCCGGCCGACGGCGAAACCGACGCGGACATGGCCCGCCGCCATACCGAAGTGTTCCTGGAAGCGCTGCGCGGCGAAGGGTTCGCTGAACCCAATCCGCAGCCGATGTTCCCGAATCCGCCCGGGCTGCTGCGGCCGGAGCCGTTTTCCGCCGGGCTGCGCGACCGCATCTGGTGGGGCGCCGGTTCGAACGCCACCGCCGTCTGGGCGGCGAAGCTGGGCATGAACCTGCAAAGCTCGACGCTCAAGAACGACGAAACCGGCGAACCCTTTCATATCCAGCAGGCCAAGCAGATCCGCGCCTATCGCGCGGCCTGGCAAGAGGCGGGCCATGCGCGCGAGCCGCGGGTTTCCGTCAGCCGCAGCATCTTCGCGCTGGTGGATCAGCGGGATCGCAACTACTTCGGCGGCAGCGGTAAGGAAGGCGACCAACTGGGGTATATCGATGCGCAAACCCGGGCGATCTTTGGCCGCAGTTACGCCGCAGAACCTGACGCGCTGATCGAACAGCTGGCGCAGGACGAGGCCATCGCCGAAGCGGATACGTTGCTGCTGACCGTGCCTAATCAGCTGGGCGTGGATTACAACGCGCACGTCATCGAATCGATTTTAACTCATGTCGCGCCGGCGCTCGGCTGGCGCTAAACGGAGGGTGGCATGTCACGCATTTTCATTACCGGTTCGGTGGACGGGCTGGGCCGCGCCGCCGCGCAAACGCTGTTGGACGAAGGGCATCAGGTGATTCTGCATGCGCGCGCACCCGGCCGTCTGGACGCGGTGCGCGATCTGCTGGATCGCGGTGCACAGGCGGCGATCGGCGATTTGTCCGATGTGCAGCAGACTCGGCAGCTTGCCGAGCAGGTCAATCGCCTCGGCCGTCCGGACGCGGTGATCCACAATGCCGGCATGTTTACCGGGCCGCAGGTGATGCCGGTGAACGTCATAGCGCCCTACCTGCTGACGGCCCTGATCGAACGTCCCAAGCGTATCGTCTACCTGAGCAGCAGTATGCACTTTGACGGCGTGGCGGAGCTGAACGGCGTAGACTGGCTTGGCGGTGCCGCCGGTTCTTATTCGGACAGCAAGCTGTTCGTCACCACGCTGGCCGCCGCCGTGGCGCGCCTGTGGCCCGACGTCATCAGCAACGCGGTCGATCCCGGCTGGGTGCCGACCAAAATGGGCGGCGCGGACGCGCCCGACGATCTGGCGCTGGGGCATGTGACGCAGGCATGGCTGGTGAGCAGCGATGAACCGCAGGCCCTGGCGTCCGGCGGCTATTGGCATCATCAGCAGCGCTTCGAGCCTCACGCGGCGGTACACGACGAGGCGTTTCAAACGGCGCTGCTGGCGCAATTGGCGCGCGCCGTCGGGGTGAGCTTGCCGCAGGTTTAAATGGCTATTCCTTCCAGGCCCGTCGGGTTGCCGGCGGGCTTTTTTATGCCTGCAGGGTGAACCGACGGCGCTTTTCTTATACAGTGGCTTCCTGACCTGTTTTGACCGTTCTCTCTATTATCGCCATGCACACATTCCTGATTATCGTCCCTGAAGGGGGCATGCTGTTCGAAGCGGCGGGCATCGCCGATATCCTGATGCAGGCTAATCGCCTGAGTGCCGCCGAGACGCCGCTGTATCAGATCGCGGTCGCCACTACGCAATCTCACCGAGTGGTGCACGGCCTGTCAGGCCTGAGCCTGCTGGCCGACCATCGCCTGGCGGATCTCGATCCGTTCCTGCCGCGCGATACCGTGATCGTCGCCGGCAAAGGGGCGAGCGAAGAAGAGGGCGCCCTGGTGGCGGATTGGCTGCGCCGCGCGGCGCCGCAGACGCGCCGTATCGCCTCCGTTTGCGGCGGCGCACTGTTGCTGGCCGAAGCCGGGTTGCTGGACGGACGGCGGGCGACCACCCACTGGCGACTGGCGGAAACGCTGCAGGCGCGTTTCCCGCAGGTGCAGGTCGAAAACGGCCCGATCTACGTGCAGGACGGGCCGATTTGGACCTCCGGCGGCGTCAGCTCCGGCTTCGACCTGACGCTGGCGCTGGTGGAGGACGACTACGGCTTCGTGCAGGCGCGTGAAGTGGCGCAGGATCTGGTGATGTTTCTGCGCCGCCCCGGCGGGCAGGCGCAGTTCAGCCGCTACCCGCTCAACCAGGCCAAATCGCCGGGCCCGATCCGCGACCTGCAGTCCTGGATCCTGGAGAATCTCGCCGACGATCTCAGCGTTGAACGGTTGGCCGAACGCGTGGCGATGAGCCCGCGCAACTTTACCCGCGTGTTCACCCGCGAGACGGGCATTTCTCCCGCCAAATTCGTCGAAGAAGGGCGGTTGCATACCGCCAGACAGCGCCTGGAGCAGAGTGCGCAAGGCATCGAACAGATCGCCCTGGCCACCGGCTTTGGCAACGGCCTTAACCTGCGGCGGGTGTTTGAGCGAAAACTGCAGCTGACCCCGAGCGAATACCGCGAACGCTTTCATGCGCGCAATTTGGCGTAAATTGATCGGTAAACGTCATTTACGCCGCTTCGAGGCAGGGCTAGAGTTGAGGCAAAGCCCAAAACGAGGAGTGCATCATGGTGAGAGTAGGCATTAATGGATTCGGCAGGATCGGACGCAACGTGCTGCGCGCGGCGCTGGGGCGCAGCGATTTTGAAGTGGTGGCGATCAACGATCTGACCGACAGCAAGACGCTGGCGCACCTGCTGAAATACGACACGCTTTCCGGCACCCTGGCCGCCAGGGTCGAAGCCGGCGACAACCAGCTGCTGCTGGACGGCCGGCCGATTCAGGTGTTTTCGCAGCGCGATCCCGCCGAGATCCCCTGGCACAGCGTGGGCGTGGACGTGGTGATCGAAGCGACGGGCTTCTTTACCGACAAGGCCAAGGCGGAAGTGCACATCACGCACGGCGGCGCCAAGCGGGTGATTATCTCGGCGCCGGCCAAGAACGATGACATCACGCTGGTGATGGGGGTTAACGATCACCTCTACGATCCGGCGCTGCATAAGGTGGTCAGCAACGGCAGCTGCACCACCAACGGGCTGGCGCCCGCCGCACAGGTGCTGCATCAGGCGTTCGGCATCGAATACGGGCTGATGAACACCACTCACGCCTATACCAACAGCCAGGCGCTGCACGATCAGCCGGAAAAAGATCTGCGTGGCGCGCGGGCGGCGGCGGAGTCTATCGTGCCTTACTCCAGCGGTGCGGCCAAGGCGCTCGGCAAGGTGATCCCCGAGCTGGACGGCCGCCTGACCGGTTATTCACTGCGGGTGCCGGTGCCGGTGGTTTCCATCGTCGATCTGACGGTGACGCTGAAACGCCCGGCGACGGCGGAGGAGATCAACGCGGCGTTCCGCGCGGCGGCGGCGTCCGGCCCGCTGAAAGGGATCCTGGGGTACAGCGATGAGCCGCTGGTGTCGAGCGACTACCGGGGCGATGCGCGCTCGTCGATTATCGACGGTTTGTCTACGCTGGTGATCGGCGGCAATCTGGTGAAGGTGCTCGCTTGGTATGACAACGAGTGGGGCTTCTCCAATCGGTTGGTCGATCTGGCGCTGCTGATGGAAAAGCGCGGGCTGTAAACGCCCAACAGCAAAAAGCCCGCTTAAGTTGCCTTAAGCGGGCTTTTCTAAATATGGCTCCTCTGACTGGACTCGAACCAGTGACATACGGATTAACAGTCCGCCGTTCTACCGACTGAACTACAGAGGAATCGTGTGAACGGGGCGCATCATATCCAGCTGCCCCAGGTGTGTCAACGCTAAATTGCCCCAGGCGGTGCGACTGCTCGGTATCTGAGCAATAAGCCCGTCAATCAGCCCATTGCGCGTCGTTTTCTGCCTGGGCGCGCAGCAGGCGCGCCAGCGGATCCTGGCGGTAGAAGCGGCAAAAGTGCTGATACAGCGCCGGGAAGCGTTCGGCCAGCAGCTCGGGGGCGCTGAAGAAGTACTCCGACAGCACGGCGAAGCACTCGGCCGCATCGGTGGCGGCGTAGGCATCCATGCTGGCGGCCTCTTCGCCGACCATGTCGATCTCGTCCTGCAGGCTTTCCATCGCGGCGTGCAGATCATGTTCCCAGGCGGCCACCTCGCGCAGCGGGATCGGCGGCACGCCGGTGGCGACGCCGCCGTTGCGCATATCCAGCTTGTGTACCGCTTCGTGGATCACCAGATTAAAACCGGAAAGGTCGAAAGAGTCCTGCACGTCTTGCCAGTTGAGCACGATCGGCCCCTGTTCCCAGCTTTGGCCGGACTGCACCACCGGCCCCGAGTGCACCAGGCCGATCTCGTCCTGCCATTCGTCTTCCACCACGAATGGGGTGGGGTAGAGCAGAATTTCGTTGAAGCCGTCGAGGCACTCCGCGCCCAGCTCCAGCACCGGCAAGGCGAACAGCAGGGCGATGCGCGCCTGCATCTGCGAGGTGAGCTGCAGCCCCTGCAGCGGCACGATGCGCTTTTGCTGCAAAATCTGCCCGGCGACGGCCACCAGCCGCTGCCGCTCTTGCTCATTCAGCGGCGAGAGCAGCGGGATCGCCAGCGCGTCCCGCCACTGTGCCTGGGTATCCGCCTCGGGGTGAGAAGGTTGAGTCGCTTTCCACGGCCATTTAATCATCAGGTTGCTCGTAAAGTCGTCACTTGAACGTTCAGCGGTATGCTAATGCTGTAAAAATGCCGTAAAAGCGGGCATGATAGCAAGCGTTGTCAGGAGAGATGCCGGAGCGGCTGAACGGACCAGTCTCGAAAACTGGAGTAGGGGCAACTCTACCGGGGGTTCAAATCCCCCTCTCTCCGCCATTATTCAATCACTTACGAAAAAATCTTTCAACGATCCCCATCACAGTTAAAGCGCCCCGGCCCTGCAGGCCGACACGCCTTCCCCTTTGTTCTCGATTATTTCCCGACGCAATCAAACATCATTCGAACGCGCATCCAGATAGGCGGCATATTGATGCTCTGTCGCTTGACGCGCCTGATGACGCCGCTTGGCGACGATCATCGCCACCGTCAGCAGGGCGGGCAGCGCCAGGACGGCGAAAATGGTGCTGAAGCTCCAACCGAGCGCCAGCATTTCAGCCCCGGCCAGCGCGCTTAAGATAGCGCCCAAACGGCCGATGCCGTGCATCCAGCTGGAGCCGGTGGCTCGCGCTTCGGTGGGGTAAAAGCTGGCCGACAACGCGTTCATGCCGGTGTTGGCGCCCCCCGATGCAGAACCCGATGGCCATCGCGCAGCCGCCCATCAGGAGGGGGTAACCCATCGCCATCCCCATCAGCAGAGTGAACAGCGTCCCCAACCCATAAATCGACGCCAACGCGCGATGCGGTTCGGATCTGTCCATCAACCACCCGGAAAATAGCGATCCTAATGTCCCGCCCGCCTGAAACAGCGCGGTGATGACCGCCGCTTGCGCGATGTTGAAACCGCTGTCTTTAATCAGCAGCGGCAGCCAACTGCCGAAGGTGTAGTACAGAAACAGCGCGCTAAAATACGCGCCCCACAGCATTAAACTGCCGAAGCGGTACCGTGCGCTCACCACCAGTTTAACCGGATGAGTGCAGGCCTGGCCCGGCGGGGGCAGAACGACGGTAGAATGTCGAAAATCGCGATCGGGCGCCAGTTTCGCCAGAATGCGCTGAATGCCGCCCTGATCTGCCCGTTTCGCCACCAGGAAACACACCGACTCGGGTAACGCCGCCATCAGCACGGGCGCGAACAGCAGGGGCAAGATCCCGCCGAGCAGCAGCACGGCATGCCAGCCGAAGCGCGGCATCAGCCAGGACGCGGCGAATCCGCCCAAGGCGGCGCCAAAGGTGAAGCCGCAGAAAACCACGGTAATCAAGAAAGCGCGGCGTCGGGCGGGCGCGAACTCCGCCACCAGGGTGCCGACATTCGGCATGGCGGCGCCGAGCCCCAATCCGGTGAGCAGGCGAAATAACATCATCTGCTCCATATTTTGAGAAAACGCCGTCACCAGCGTCCAAACGCCAAAAAAGAATACGCTGTTGATGATGACGACTTTGCGGCCGAATCTGTCTGACAATGGCCCGGATAGCATCGCGCCCAGCGACAGGCCAATCAGCGCCGCGCTGATCACCAGCCCCAGTTCGCGGTTAGTGATTTGCCAATCCGCCTTAAGCTCTGGCGCAATAAATCCCATGATAACGATATCGAATCCATCCAGAGCAATGATGCAAAAGCCGAGCAGCACGATCATCTTTTGCCATTTGCCTAACGGGCGGTCGTCGATCAGCGCCCGAACATTGATTGCGTTGTTTCCCGACATGGAGGTGCCCCCGGTGCAGTAGTTGAGTGTCATCACTATAAGCAGCCCCTGGGCGGACGTTAAACGGCGATAATCGAAAAAATGTGCGTTTATCGGACAATTGAGCCGGCGGTGAATGACGAGGCAGTGTTAACTTTATGTTATGAAAAGGGATTGCCGTGAGAATGGCGGCGCCGGAGGCCACTGAGAGTGTGAGCGCGATCATTAACCTTTTCAGTAAGATGGAAGAACAGGCGGGCCTTGATGGCCCGCGCGATTAACGCATGGCGGTGAGCCGAACCGGGGCGTTGGCGGCCCCAAAGCCGCGGTAGCCGCCTCGGCGCTCCAGAAGTTCGAAGAAGAAGCGGCCTTTTTCATAGGGCACGGTGTAGACATGCAGCAATTCTCCGCCCTGATCGTCTCGATCGTAGAGCACATTGCCCGCTTGCAGCTGTGAGAGGAAAGCGGGGTCCAGATCGAAACGCGCTCTGAGATCGTGATAGTAGTTATCGGGAATACGCAGCGTTTTTAATCCGCGCGCCTGCGCCGCTTTCACCATGCTGAACAGATCCTCGCAGCCAAAGGCGACGTGCTGCAAGCCTGCGCCCTGATAGGCGGTTAGCGCCTGGGCGATTTGCGTTTCCCGGCTCACCGACATATTCAGCGGCAGCCGGATGGCGTCGTTGGGGCTGCGCAGGACGCGGCTGCGAACCAAACCCAGCGGATCGGGCAATTCCCACTCGTTGTCCTGCACAAAACCCGGCACGCTGCGCAGGAACATGATCCAGTTGCCGCTCGATTCATCAGCCAGCGCAATCGCCAGGTGATCGATGCTTTGCAGAGCGGGCTGCGGCGCGCTGCGATGCGTCAGATGAAAATCGGCGTGATAAATATCGTTCTTGGGATCTTCGTCCGCTTCCACCAGATAAATCAGGCTGCCGTCCGGTGCGCACAGCGCGGGGATTTGCCGCTCGTTGGGGCCGGTTTCTCCTTGCCAGATGGCGTACCCGTAGTCTTGCGCCCGTTGCAGTAAACGCGCTACGCCGCGCACCCGCCACGCCACGGCGCACAGGGAAATGCCGTGCAGGTGATAATAGCCGCTCGCTTGGCTTTCCGGCTGGGCATTCAGAATGACATTCACTTTGCCGTTGCGATAGAGGGAGACGCTTTTGGAGCGGTGCTCGCCGGCGTGAACCAATCCCAGCTGCGTCAGCCATTGGCCCATCGCCAGCCCGTCGTTGTGTGAGACGGCAAATTCGATAAACTCCAGCGCCAGCAAGGGCGGATGCGGCTGCGAATGGAATAAGGAACGTTCCATGAGCGAGGCCATGGCGTTGGGCAGCAGAGGCTGTTTGGCCAACCAGTCATAGGTTTGCTCCTCCAGCCACAACAACGATCGGAAACCGTCCTGGGCCGTGGGGAGCACCGGCGAGGCGCGGAAACCATCGTTAAATATCTCCAGAGACCAGGCGCCGCGATAGCCATGCGCGGAAAGTTGGGTCATGAACTGGGTCAGATTCAGCTCCCCTTGGCCGGGGAAGCAGCGGAAATGGCGACTCCAGGCGAGCACATCCATCTTCAACAGCGGGGCGTCCGCCAGTTGGACAAACACGATTTTTTCGGGCGGCACGTCCTCGAGGCCATCGAGGTTATCGCCGCGCGACAGGATATGAAAACTATCGAGAATGATCCCCAACGCCGGATGATCTACGGCCTTCACGCGCGCCCAGGCGTCGCGCCACATATTCACGTGACGTCCCCAGGCCAGCGCTTCATAACCGACAGTAATATCATACTCGGCGGCCAACTCCGCCAACGCGCGCAAATCGCTCACTTGCGTGGCCATGTCTTCGCTGCTGTCGGGCGAGACATTGCTGCAGAGCAGCATGCGAGAACAGCCCAGTTGCTGCATGACTTCGAACTTGCGCGTCGCGCGGGAAAGGTTCTGCGCCAGCGTTTCGCGCGGGCCTCCTTCGAAGTCCCGAAACGGTTGGAACAGTAAAATTTCCAGGCCCAGTTCGGCGCACAACTCACGGATTTCCGCCGGTGAGCCGGGGTAGTAGACCAGATCGTTATCGAAAATTTCGACGCCATCAAAGCCTGCGGCGGCGATAGCCCGCAGTTTTTCCGGCAGCGAACCCGATACCGAGACCGTCGCGATAGAACGTTTCATCATTGCCTCCAGTTAAGCGGTCATGGATGACCTGAAAGCGACCATTCAGCAGCGAGGCGGACCACCGACGGGAATTGAATCATGTTATGGACCAAATGAAATGTTTCGTCAATTCAGAACATTCCATTACTTTTGGTTATATAAAGCGATCGGTTTTCTCACTTTACTTTTACATATTGCGCTTCCTACACTCTGTCGACATGTACCCTCAAATAATAAGGATACCGGGATGAAAAGTGATTGGATGGCGCGAGAACTGGTGCATCGCGATTACAGTCATCACCCGCCGGCGCTGGCGCCGCTGTATAAAACCAGCGTGCTGCGGTCGCCGCGCAATGCATTAATTTCATTGCAAAACTCGCTGTCTGAACTGACCGCCCCCGTCTTCACGCCAACGGATATCGGCCCGCTGGATCACGATCTGATTCTGAATTACGCCAAAGACGGCTTACCGATCGGCGAGCGGATCATCGTGCATGGATTTGTGCGGGATGCCTTCGGGGCGCCGGTGCGCAACGCCCTGGTCGAGGTATGGCAGGCCAATGCGGGAGGGCGCTATCGCCACAAGAAAGATCAGTATCTGGCGCCTATCGATCCCAACTTTGGCGGCTGCGGCAGGATGCTGACCGACGACAACGGGTATTACTGTTTTCGTACGATCAAGCCGGGTCCGTATCCCTGGCGCAATCAGGTCAGCGACTGGCGTCCGGCGCATATTCACTTCTCGCTCTCCGGCGAGGCGTTCGCGCAGCGGTTGATCACGCAGATGTATTTTGAAGGCGATCCGTTGCTCGTTCGCTGCCCCATCTTGCAGTCGGTAGGCAGTGACGATGCGATGCGCACGCTGATTGCCGAGCTGGATATGCACGCCGCCGTGCCGCTGGACAGCCTGGCTTACCGCTTCGATCTGGTGCTGCGGGGCCATCGAGCCACGTGGTTTGAGAACCGTACACAGGGAGCCGCGTGATGAAAAAGTATTTGTCTGAAACGGCCTCGCAAACCGCCGGGCCTTATGTGCACATCGGTTTGGCGCCGCATGCCGCCGGCTTTGATATTTTCGAGCGTAATTTCACCCATGTGTTGACGCAACCGGAGACGCGCGGGGAGCGCATCGTGGTGGAAGGGCATGTCTATGACGGTTCCGGCACGCCGGTTCGAGACGCGCTGGTCGAAGTCTGGCAGGCCAATGCCGCCGGGCGATATCAGCACCCCGCCGACGGCCAGTTGGATAAGCCCGACGATCCGGCGTTTCGCGGCTGGGGGCGAACCTGTTCGGATTTCACCAGCGGCCTGTGGCAATTCGAGACGATTAAACCGGGGCGCGTGACGGGGCGCGACGGCCGGTTGATGGCGCCCCATCTCAATCTGTGGATAGTGGCCCGCGGCATCAACATCGGATTGAACACGCGTCTCTACTTTGCCGACGAACAGGCGGCCAATGCCGAAGATCCGGTGTTGAATCTCATCGAGTGGGAAAAACGGCGCAGCACGTTATTGGCGCAAAGGCGGCAGCGCGGGGATCAGACGGTGTACCATTTCGACATCTGGTTACAGGGCGAGAACGAAACCGTTTTTTTTGATATTTGATCCTCCGTTCGCCCTGACAATGAGCTTGCCGCGCCGGCGGCAAGTTAATACTATAAATCATGAACATGACTTCTCGCTTTAGCCAACGCATCCGCCTTCGTCATCTGCACGCCTTTGTCGCTACCGCGCAACAGGGGACGTTGGTGCGCGCCGCACAGCAATTGGGCATCACGCAGCCCGCGCTCTCTAAAACGCTCAACGAACTGGAAAGCCTGGCCGGCGAGCGCCTTTTTTCGCGCAATCGGCAAGGGGCGGAACTGACCGCCGCCGGGGCGCGTTTCCTGCAGGATGCCAGCCGCGTTTTGGATGCGCTGAATGTGTTGGGGCGCACGCTTGCCTCGGACAGCGAGGCGCTGCCGGCGCCGCTGCATATCGGCGCGCTGCCCACCACGCTGGTGAGTCTGGTCGCGCCGGTCGTGGTGGGGTTGCAGCAGCAATCCCCCGGCTGGCGCATGCAGGTTACGACGCTGGCCAACGATGCGCTGATGATGGCGGTGAGATCGGGGCAATTAACGTTAGGCATCGGGCGCATGTCAGACCCCTCCCGCATGGAGGGGCTCAACTTCGAGCTGCTGTACCATGAAACGCTGCGGCTGGTGGTTGCTCCTCATCATCCGCTGTTGCATTCGGATGTCTCGCTGGCGGAGGCGTTGAGCTGGCCATTGGTGCTCTCCCCGCGAGGTACCGTGCCGCGTCAGAATGCGGAGGCGCTCATTGTCAGCCATGGGCTGGCGGTGCCTGAAGGGTGCGTCGAGACGTTGTCGGTCACGCTGGCGCGCTGCCTGACGCTACAGTATGGCTATGTGTGGCTGGTGCCTTACGGCGCGGTGCGTGACGACTTGTTCAGCAATCACCTGCGTGCGCTGCCGTTGCCTACCCAGGGCATGGCCGAGCCGCTGGGCATCATTACCCGGCAAGAGGCGCTCTCGTCCCCTGAGCAGCAGCGCCTGATTGCTGCGCTGCGCCAAAGGGTGCTGGATGTGCCGGTATAACCGCGTCTTCTAGTCGTCCGAGCGCCGCCCGGCGTCGTGTTCTGCAAAGACGGACTGCGCCAGATGAAAAGCGGCGTTCGAGGCGGGTAAGCCGCAGTAAAGCGCCGCATGCATCAGAACTTCTTTGATCTCTTCACGCGTGACGCCGTTATTGAAGGCGGCCCGGATATGCATTTTCAGCTCAGCTTCGCGATTCAAGGCGATCAGCATCGCGATGGTGATCAGGCTGCGGGTATGGCGCGACAAGCCCGGACGCGTCCATATTTCCCCCCAGGCGTAGCGAGTGATGAAATGCTGAAACTCCTCGTTGAGCGGCGACAGCGCCGCGAGGGTATTATCGACATGCTCATCGCCCAGCACCGCTCTGCGCACCGTCAGGCCTTGCTGATAACGTTGCCGCTGCGTGAGCTGCTCATCCAAAAAGGCCCGGAACGCGCGGTTAAATGCCCGCCAGGCTTCGATGCTGGACAGGTGGGCGGCGGGCAGGATGACGCATTGCGCGTCGGGAATGCCTGCAGCCAAGGCTTTTGCATCGTCGACGGTCGTTACCGCATCCTCATGTCCGGCGATAACCAGCGTCGGAACGCGGATGCCTGCCAGCTCGGCGCGTAAATCGGCGGTCGCCAGCGCGTCGCAGCAAGCGGCATAGCCCTCGGGATCGCAGGCGGTGAGCTGTTGCACGACGGTTTGCACCTTGACGGGGGCGGATTGGCAAAATGCCGGGGTGAACCAGCGCGCTGCCGCGCCATCGCTGACGGCGGACATGCCGCACTGGCGCACCCGCGCGGCGCGTTCTCGCCAATGCTCCGTCACCCCGATTTTCGCGGCGCTATTGGCGATCGTCAGCGTCAGCAAGCGATCGGCATGAAAGCGCGCCAGCCATAACCCCGTCAGCCCCCCCATGGAGATGCCGCAGAAATGCACCCGATCAATCGCCAGAGTGTCCAGCAGGGACAGCACCTGTTCGCCCAGTCGCGCCAGCGAGCCGGGCTGTTCATCGGGCGCAGAGTCGCCGTGGCCGGCAACGTCGTAGCGCAGAATGCGATAGTGGGCGATGAACGCGTCGCGCTGCGGCTGCCACATTGATAATGAGGTGCCCAGCGAGTTGCCAAACAGAATAACCGGGGCGTTTTCAGGCCCCTCAAGGACATAATTCAACATGATTGCTCCCTTTCGGCCATCGCCAGGACTTGTTGAATGAAACGCTGCGTGCTGCCGGTGGCATTGGCCGGATCGAGCAAGGTTTCCAGGGTTTCCCGGCTGAGTCGGGAAGAGACTTCCGCATCGGCGCACAGAAGGGTTAACAGGGGTTGCTGGGTGGCCAGGGCTTGCCGGCAGCACCGTTCTATATGATGGTGCGCCTGTTGACGGCCGAGGGTGGGGGCCAAGGCCAGGGTAACCGATTCAGCCATGATCAGCCCCTGCGTCAGCGCCAGATTGCGCCTCATCGCCGCTTCATGCACCTCCAGACCGTTAATGAGATCCAGGCTTTGCGCCAATGCCGCCCCGCTCAGCACCAGGAGCTGCGGCAGGCTTTGCCACTCGGCCTGCCAGCCGCCCAGCGCGCGTTCGTGCTCCTGCACCAGGCCGGCATACAATCCCGACATCAACGCAGGCAGACGGTTGGCCGCGCTGAGGATGGCGGCGCAGAGTACAGGATTGCGCTTATGCGGCATCGTGGAAGAGCCGCCGCGTCCGGGGGCCGACGGCTCGTTGATTTCAGCGACTTCGGTCTGCATCAACAAAGACATGTCGCGCGCCAGCTTGCCGAGCGAGCCCGTCAGACCGGCATACCAACTCGCCAGCTCCAACAACCGATCGCGTTGGGTATGCCACGGCGTGGCGCTGCGCGGCAGGGCCAGCGCTTGCGCCAGCGCCCGCTCAACGCGCTCACCCTGTTCGCCGAGCGAGGCGAGCGTGCCGGCCGCGCCGCCGAATTGCAACGCGAGCACGCGTGGCCGCATTTCAGCCAGACGAGCCCGATAGCGCAGCAAGGCGTCCAGCGTGCCGGCCAGCTTCAGCCCCAGCGTCGTTGGCATAGCGTGTTGCAGCCAGGTGCGGCCCACCATTAACGTTGCGCTATGGCGCCGGCATTGCGCCGTCAGCGCCGCAATCAGCTGATTGAGCAGCGCGTCGGTTTTATCGAGCGCGCTGCGCAGTTGCAGCATCAGCCCGCTGTCAATCGCATCCTGACTGGTCGCCCCCCAGTGAACGAAACGCGCCGCTTCCGGTGAGGTTTGCGCCACCAACGCCGTCAATTGTTTGACGAGGGGAATGGCTAAATTGCCCGCCAATCCGGCGGACTGCGTCAGCGCGGCGGCGTCGAGCTTTTCCGCCTGGCAGTGGCTGCGTATGATCCGCGCGGACGCGTCATCGGTAATCCCTGCAGACGCCAGGGCCTGCGCCAGACCGGCTTCGAAATCAAGCATGCCCTGCAGCAGCGCCGTGTCGCTGAAGCAGGGCGTTAATGGCGAAGCCATAAACATTGCGCTATAGAGAGACATTCGTTATATCCGTTCCAGAATCAAGGCGACGCCTTGCCCGACACCGACGCACATGGTGCACAGGGCAAAACGCCCGCCGGTGCGCCGCAGTTGATAAGCGGCGGTCATGGCCAACCTGCCGCCGGATGCCCCCAGGGGATGCCCCAGCGCGATAGCGCCGCCGTTAGGGTTGACCCGTTCCGCGTCATCCGGCAGTCCCAGGGCGCGCGTCACGGCCAGCGCCTGGGCGGCAAAGGCTTCATTCAACTCGATGACGTCCATTTGCGCCAGGCTCAAACCGGTTTGCGCCAGCACTTTGCGGACCGCGGGAACCGGCCCGTAACCCATGATGCGCGGCTCTACGCCGCAGGCGGACATGCCGACCACACGCGCCAGCGGGGCGAGTCCATACTGCACCGCCGCGCGTTCGCTGGCAATGAGCAGGGCGCTGGCCCCGTCGTTGATGCCCGAGGCGTTGCCGGCGGTGACGCTCCCCTCAGGGCGCACGACGCCTTTCAGGGCGGACAGCGCGGCCAAAGAAGTGCTGCGGGGATGTTCGTCGCGAACCAGGCTGAGCGGCTCGCCTTTGCGTTGCGGAATGCTGACGGCGATCAGTTCCTCATCAAACAGGCCCAGCTCCTGAGCGCGGGCGGTGCGCTGTTGGCTGCGCAATGCAAAGGCGTCTTGATCGGCGCGGCTGACGGCGAAATCGCGAGCCACATTTTCGGCGGTTTCAGGCATGGTTTCGACACCGAACCGCGCGCGCATTTGCGGGTTGATAAAGCGCCATCCCATCGTCGTATCTTCCATTTTCAGCGATCGGCTGAAGGCGCTGTCCGCTTTGCCGGTGACAAAGGGCGCGCGCGACATGCTTTCCACGCCGCCCGCGATGATGACCTCCGCTTCGCCGCATTTAATGGCGCGCGCCGCCATGCCTACCGCGTCCAATCCCGAACCGCACAGGCGATTGAGGGTGGTGCCCGGCACGGTGTGGGGCAATCCGGCCAACAGCAGCGCCATTCGCGCCACGTTGCGGTTGTCTTCACCGGCCTGGTTGGCGCACCCCAGAATAACGTCATCAATGGCGTGGGGATCCAACTGCGGCAGTCGGGCAAGCAGCGCCTTCAGGGGCAGAGCGGCCAAATCGTCGGCGCGCAGCGCGGATAATGCGCCGCCGTAACGGCCGAATGGCGTACGAACGGCATCGCAGATAAAAGCCTGTTGCATGGCGATTTCCTCAAGCGGGGATCAAGTCAGATTGCAGTAAACGTATCGGGGTTAACGCTTGCAGCGCGTCAAAGGTGAGCCCCGGACACAGCTCCAGCACCTGCGGGCCGTCCGGGGTGATATCAATGATTGCCATATCCGAATAAATGCGGCTGACGCAGGCCAATCCGGTCAACGGGTAGCTGCACTGTTCCACCAGCTTGCATTCGCCGGTCTTGGTCAGGTAGTCCATCATCACATAGACTTTGCGCGCGCCGATGGCCAGATCCATAGCGCCGCCCACCGCCGGGATCGCGTCTTCGGCGCCGGTGCTCCAGTTGGCCAGATCGCCGGCAGCCGAGACCTGATATGCCCCCATCACGCAGATATCGAGGTGGCCGCCGCGCATCATGGTAAAAGAGTCGGCGTGATGGAAATAACTGCCGCCGGGCAGCAAGGTCACCAGTTCTTTACCGGCGTTGATGAGCTCCGGATCTTCTTCGCCCGGCGCGGGTGACGGCCCCATGCCGAGCAGGCCGTTTTCGCTGTGCAGAATCACCTCTTTGTCGGCGGGCAGGTAGTTAGCGATGCGGGTCGGCAGCCCAATCCCGAGGTTGACGTAGGCGCCTTCCGGAATATCGCGCGCTACCCGTTGGGCTAATTGGTCGCGGGTTAATTTTTGCATGTTATGACTCCTCAGGCAGAGAGGGAAAAGGTCGTGGGGTGCGCCACCGCCACCAGGCGCTGGACGAAGATGCCCGGCGTTATCACGTTTTCCGGATCCAGTGCGCCAAGCGGCACCAATTCAGCGACCTGCGCTATCGTCGTGGCGGCGGCCATCGCCATCACCGGGCCAAAATTACGCGCCGCTTTGCGGTAAACCAGATTGCCCCAGCGGTCACCCCGATGGGCCTTTATCAAGGCGAAATCCGCCTTTAAGGGCGTTTCAAATACGTAATGCCGTCCGTCGATTTCACGCGTTTCTTTGCCTTGCGCCAGCGGCGTGCCAAAGGCGGTTGGGGTGAAAATGCCGCCCAACCCGCTGCCGGCGGCCTGCATGCGGGCGGCAAGGTTGCCCTGAGGCACCAGTTCCAGTTCGATCGCGCCGCGGCGATAAAGGTCGTCAAAGACCCACGAATCGGCCTGGCGCGGGAAGGAACAAATCATCTTTCGCACACAGCCGGTCTTGAGCAGCGCCGCGAGGCCGCTGTCGCCGTTGCCGGCGTTATTGCTGATTACCGTCAGCTCGCGGGCACCGTGTTCAATCAGCGCATCGATCAGTTCCAGCGGCTGTCCCGCGGGGCCAAAGCCGCCAATCATGATGCTCGCGCCGTCCGGAATGATGGACACGGCGTCTTCCAGGGTGGCCACACTTTTATCGATCATCTGTTGTTCCTTTCATTCGGCGCCCGCCGGGGGAGTGTTTATCGTCAATGGGAAAGTAGATCGTCCCTTTCAGGCAAACAATACCGATTATCGAAAAAGTGTGCGATTATCGGCTATTCTTTGAGAGGCATTCGCAGGTTGTGATCGTCGGCACACCGATATTTCAGGCAGACAGCGGGGTAACGAGAATGGAAAAAGAACAGGAAATTACGCGCAGCAGCACCGATCCCTGGAAGGGGGATCCCGACTTTATGGCCTCTTTGGCGCGAGGATTGGAGGTCCTGCAGGCTTTTACGCCGCAGCGGCGGCTGATGTCGGTGTCGCAGATTAGCCAGCGTACCGGCATTCCGCGCGCGGCGGTGCGCCGCTGCCTTTACACCCTGAGTAAGCTGGGCTTTGTGTACGCGGAAGACGGCAAGAATTATGAGCTGCGCCCGCGCGTCTTGTCGCTGGGTCACAACTGGCTGGGGGCTTCGCCGTTGGCCAACGCCGCGCAGCCGGTGTTGAGGCAACTCAGCCAGACGCTCAATGAGTCCTGTTCCATGGCCATATTGGACGGCGATGACATTCTTTATATCGCCCGCGCATCAACTTCGCGGATCATGACCATCGATCTGCACGTCGGCAGTCGCTTACCCGCCAGCACGACGTCGATGGGGCGGGTGCTGCTCAGCGGGCTCGCCAGTGAGACGTTGAATGACTATTTGGCGCGATTGACTCAGCTGCGTTACACCAGCCATACCCTGGTGAGCGTCAGCGCATTGCGGGAAGAGCTGGCGCGCGTGCGTCAGCAGGGATATGCCATCAACGATCAGGAGCTGGAGATTGGCCTGCGTTCACTGGCGGTGCCGCTCACCACGCCGGACGGCCGCATCGCCGCGGCGTTGAACGTCGGCGTGCATGCCGGCCAGGTTTCCGCAGAGCGTTTGCACCAGCACCACCTGCCTTTGTTGCGCTCGGCCGCCGAAGAGATATCGCTGCTGCTGCACGACTCACCTTGAGCGCGCACAGGGGGCGTATGCGCCCGATTTTTTCCGCGTCTTGCGGCGCGATGCGGTGTTGTATTGTGGGCCGCGGGTAAGGTAATTTGCTGAGGGCATGATGACTGACGCGGGGGCCAACGGACATGAAAGAAAGAATCGACTACCACATCGAGAAATACCATTTCGCGCCGCTGGATGAAGCCCCGCGGCTTGCGCGCCAGTGGAGCGAGGTGTTGAACGAGTGTCGCCAGACGCAGGCGGGCGCGGAAGAGCGCCTGCGCATTGCGTTGCTCAACGTGGACTATGTGACCAGTTTCGAATTGCCGTTTCGCTTATTGCTGGTGCGGGCGCCGCAGCTGATTGCCGGCCTGCGCGATGAGCTGTCGATCAGTCAAAAAAATGTGGTGTTCAACGGCAAGCGCTTTGGCTGCGTTTACAGCCTGAAGAGCGATTTAAGCGACGTGCCCGAGGCCTTCCAATACGGTCTGTCGACCCGCATTCACCGAACCTCGGCGTCGGGCGTGGACGCGCTGCCTTACCGGGAAATCGCCAAGGCGCTCAAGGCGCCGCGTGAGCGGCTTAAGCTGGCGCTGGAGCAGGGGCTGCGCGTCACGGCGCTGGACGGACTGTTCTGGTTCGGCATACAGCGTATCGCCGCCGAAGTGCGCAGGCTAAGAAAAACCGGCATGACGATCGTGACGGCGGAAACGGAGATTTTCGACACCCTGACCGGCACGACGCGCAAGGTACCGGTTTACCGGCTGGCCGACCGTTAATGGCCGTTATAGATAAAGAGGAGGCTCAGACCAGGAGCCTCCTTATTGATAGCGCGGTTTATCGATAGGCTTCATTGCGCGCGATGGCATACTTCCCGCTGCCCAGCAGCAGTATGGCGACCCCACCCATAAAGAACACCAGTTCGTTTTCAATGCCCCAGGCGCCGACGTCGGTGACGGTGAAGACCTTGCCGGTGCCCACCATCAAAAACGCCACCACCAGCGTGAGGGCGTAAACCCCTGCGGCGGGGCGGGTGAACAGCCCCAAAACGATCAGCATCGGCGCCAGGATCTCCCCAATATATACGCCATAGGCGATGAAGGCGGGCAGCCCTTGTTGTTGTAACGCATCGGCGATCCAGCCGACGCCATGCTGAACTTTCGCGACGCCGTGAAACAGCATCAGCCCGCCGAAGGTTAGCCTGAGCGCCAATTTGCCTGCGTCCGGGTGGTCAAAAAAGCGAGTGAATGCCGCATTGAGTGACTTAACCATGGCTTTTTCTCCTGAATAGGAATGATTTTCAATCAATATATCAGTCGGATGAATGCGAAAGCTGTTCTGGATCAGGAAAACGGCGGGCTTGGCGCTAAATCGCCGGACGATGCCAGCGATGCGGCCTGATTTTTAGGCGGAATAACCTGTGCGCACGGGCCGAACCGGGGATGAGAAAAGTCATCGGCAGGGTTTGGCTCGCCGCGTAGCCCATCTCTTTTCTGTATGTGTTGGCCACCTGATTTGCGTTTTCATCAATGATTGTCAAAGGACAGGCAACGTAAAGATTCATAAGGTTTTTTTGCAGCAATGAAAAGGTGCGTGTTTTCGCTTTAATAACCCAATAGAGTTACCTTTATTTTTATTTTGAACCGCTAAATCATTAACGCTTTTTTTCGGCCTTTTTATTGGGAATTATCTTGCTTATTTTGCCTTGCGAAAGTTGATCCTGTGGGACGCACGGCCAGTGGCGGGTTTTATTTTTATAGATTTTCTTATTTTTTGATGACAATTCAATGCCGAAGAGAATGAGTGAGATTGACTGAGGGGGTTATGAGTGGGTGTAAATTTCCATGAACTATTTTTCCTGGCGTAAAAGTAATCGATTCAGCGCTGTTTTAAGTTGTTGAATTGTTTGTTTTATGTATATTGATTTGTTATTTTTTTATTAAAAAAATAATATTTTTTCTTGATATTGGGTTTGCCTTTGCTAGTATCAAATTAGTGGTCTTATCAGTTAGGGAAACATTTCTTGTATATGGAACAGATCGCTGGTCTTAACACGGTTACTGTCGTTGCAGCGCTTACGTGGTTATTTTGCGGTTATAGTAAATGATATCTCTAATGCCACTTTAGTCTGCGAGACTCTTTACCGCAGTGGTGCTTTTGCCGCGGTAAGCCGTATGAGAACACACATGAAGGGGAATTGAATCTTAAATTATTCTGATCATTACCCTGAGTTAACTATAAAAGAACGATACTTTATCCACCAGGCTGTTTGTGTACCAATAGGTATTCGGTGCACCACGGCGGAATGTTAATCTGTGCTTTAGCTTTAAAATTAATAATCAAAACTCTCGCCAAATTGTTTATTTTCACACCAGGTTTCGCATGTGTAAGTACTGAGTGCTGGAAATGAAAGTCACACTGCCATCGTCTTCTATTGATCATTGCGTGCTACCCGCTTGCAAGAAACGACTGGCTGTCATGGTTTTATGAAAAAATTTCACTATTTACCGTGGTTATCATTTGCTAATTAAATTATTTGTATCCAGTGGTATTACTGGAATTATCCTACCAAGGATGAAACGTTGTTTTTAGGGCAGTTTTTGATTTTTTTCCTATTCTTAGCTTGCATAATTATCGTTTGCAATTTATTGATTTTAAAAGGAAAAAATAAATATGTAAATGTAAAATAGTTTAAACCGATCACTGTGATTCTATTGATAGGTTCAATCTATTATTGTTGTTAATATTAATACATCTAAACAATTTGCGAGCTTGGTGACGACTAACTTACGCTAAAAGGACTCTGGGAAAGACTGGCGAACGTAAAAGCCCGCTTTATTAGGCTTTATGTTTCTAGTGCTGATTGAAAAGGATATCAGGCCATGAATGAAGTCATCTCAACGGAAGTGAATGGCGTCGAATTTGATCCACGATACAGTGAAATTGAATTCACGCTTTCGGAATATGACAGCCAAACCGATCCGCTTAATGCCGTAGACAATGCGCGTGATATCAATTGGCACGCCATTCGCGAGCAGTCTGCCGCGTTGCTGGAACAGTGCTTCGATTTACATGTCGTGCTGTGGTTTATGCGTGCCAATCTTCATATCGACGGTTTTTCGGCCTTCTACCAGGGCATTAAGGATATTGACGCCAAATATGCCGAGGAGGGCGCCACCATTTTCCCTCAGGCGGATATGGAACCCTCATCGGACAGCTTTCATGCGGCCGCATTAGGGTGGCTCGCCACATCGTCCTGTCTGCACGAAATCAAGAACAGCAAGATTTTTCCCGACACGCCGTTAACCACCGACGAGCTGCTGAATATGCGGCTTGACGAGCAGGAAGGCAAAAGCCTGCATTTTTCGGAGGTGGTAAAGGTGCTGGGGCAAGCCGACAGTTATTTTGCTGGCAGAAATCTGCCTTCGCTGAAAGAGCAATTGGCGCTGGAAATCGATGCGCTGGAGCGCGTCGAGAATTACGCCAATCTGCAGGCCGAAGATTATCGTTTAGACTGCCGGCAGGTGCGCGACTATTTGAAACAGTTCAACCGCCAGCTGGCTTCACTGGAACAGCAGGAATTGCCGGCTGAACGGGATGACGCGGAGATTGACTCGCCGGATGCTGACGCGCCTGTCGCCATGCCCGGCAAATATATCCGTTCCCGGCAGGATGTCATCTTGCTGTTGGATCAGGTTTTGGACTATTTCCAAAACTATGAGCCCAGCCATCCGGCCCCCATTCTTATTCGACGTTCACAAAAAATGATCGGTATGGACTTCGCGACGATTGTTGAGGAGCTTTTGCCGGAATCTCTGGCCTCGTTAAATCAATTGTCCGGGAAGTAATTTTTATCACAAAGGAGTTTTCCAATGGCTAAGGACTCAAGCTCTCAGAAATTTATCGGTAAAAATAACGCGCCGCGCGTGCAAATTGAATATGACGTAGAGCTTTACGGTTCACAAAAGAAAGTGGAGTTGCCCTTTGTTACGGGGGTCATGTCCGATCTCTCTGGGCATCGGAAAAAGCCTTTGCTGCCGATCGAAGAGCGGAAATTCCTGACCTTTGATCAGGACAACTTCAACGATCGCATGCGCGCCATCAAGCCTCGTCTGCAATTTTACGTAGAGAACACCCTGAGCGAAGACGATGCGTTGCTGGACGTGGAATTGGAGTTTGAATCGATGGATGACTTCACGCCTGGCGCCATCGCCAAACGGGTTCCGCAGATGCAACGCCTGCTTGAAGCCCGGGAGCATCTCACGGAGCTGATCACCTATATGGATGGTAAATCCAGCGCGGAAGAAGTGGTGAAGAATCTGCTGGAGAAACCCGATTTTCTGCATCGTTTGGTGACGGATGCGCGTAAAACGGTCGCGGATGCGGAACAGGATGTGCAGGATTCCGGCAATAAAGGAGATGAGGAATGAGAGCGAGGCAACGACGCTATTCGGCTAAGCAGCAGGCTACGGCAGTCGCTGAAGTTGAAACGCAGGAAACGGAAAATGAGCTTGACGGTTTGCTCAAGCGTTCATTCCGGCCCAGAACGAACGAGGCTTCGGAAGCGGTTCGTCGGGCTATCGGCACGCTGTCCGAATATGCCAATAAAGGCAAGGTCAAGGTCAGCCAGGATGTCGTATTGACCATTGAATCGTTGATTGCCCAGATCGACGAACAGCTTTCGCAACAGATGAACAATATCTTGCACCACAAGGAGTTCCAGAAGCTGGAGTCCGCCTGGCAAGGTTTGAGTTATCTGGTCGATAACACCAACGTCAGCGAAACGCTCAAGATCCGGGTGTTGAACATCAGTCAGGATGAGCTGACGCGCAATTTGCGCCGCTATCGGGGCTCCGCCTGGGATCAAAGCCCGGTGTTCAAACAGATTTACGAACAGGAATATGGTCAGTTCGGCGGCGAGCCTTTCGGTTGCATCATCGGCGATTTTGAATTCGATCACAGCCCGATGAGCGTTACGCTGCTGACCGAGTTGGCGAAAATTTCCGCGGCGTCGCACTGTCCGTTCATTTCCGCCGCGTCGCCGTCGCTGCTGCAGATGAGCAAGTGGAACGAACTGGGCAACCCGCGGGATATCGGCAAGATTTTCACCACGCCGGAATATGCGTCCTGGCGCCGCCTGCGCGAAAGCAACGACTCGCGTTACCTGGTGTTGACGATGCCGCGTTTCCTGTCGCGTTTGCCTTATGGGGCGAAAACCAACCCGATCGAAGAGTTCGCTTTCGAGGAGTCCGTCAGGCCGGATGTGGATGATGATTTTTCCTGGGCCAACTCGGCGTATGCAATGGGCGTCAACATCAACCGCGCGTTCCATGAGTACGGCTGGTGTTCGAAGATTCGCGGCATCGAATCCGGCGGCTCGGTGGAAGAACTGCCCGCCTACGCGTTTCCATCCGATGAGGGCGGATATGAACTGACGTGCCCGACGGAAGTGGCCATTTCCGATCGGCGCGAGCAAGAGCTTTCCGACGCCGGGTTCTTGCCCCTGGTCTATCGCAAGCATTCCGATTTCGCCGCTTTTATCGGTTCTTGCACCATGCACGCGCCGGCGAAATACGAGGATCCCGACGCGACGGCCAACGCCAAGCTGTCTTCGCGCTTGCCTTATATTTTCGCCACGTGCCGATTCGCGCACTATTTGAAATGCATCGTGCGCGACAAAATCGGTTCTTTTCGGTCCAGGGACGATATGCAGCTGTGGCTGAATGACTGGCTGATGAACTACGTCGATGGCGATCCTTCCGTATCGACCGAGGCGACCAAGGCGCGTCGTCCATTAGCCGCCGCCGAGGTGCGCGTTGAGGATGTAGAAGACGATCCGGGTTATTACCGCGCGCATTTCTATTTGCGCCCGCATTACCAGTTGGAAGGCATGACCGTGTCCTTGCGACTTGTATCAAAACTTCCGTCAGCCAAAAAAGATGGGAGCAGATAAGTTACGGCTGGTCATTGGTTTGGATATTGCCGACGTTAATTATTAAATGGCGTTGGTGGGAATTGATATTTCATTGAAATTTAGTGGCGCTGTTTTTTACGCTATTGCTATTTATTAATGGCTAATGGGTTCTCATTGTCGCTATTTCAATGATCGCGTAGGCAATATAACGACTTATCTGAATAGACTTTTCAATTAACGAAGTAGACCTATCAGTCAAGGAGACAAAAAATGAGCACGAAAGCTTTAGTAGACTATTTTTTGAAAATTGAGGGTGTTGATGGTGAATCACCCGACCAAACCTACCCTGGCTGGATTCAGCTGCAAGCCTGGCAATGGGCGGAAGAAAACGCCGGCCGTTGGGGGTTCGGGAGCGGCGGCGGTTCAGGCAAAGTCGAGATGAAAGACTTTGAGTTTCGCATGGTGAGCAATAAGGCTTCGCCGAAACTGTTCCTGATGTGCGCCACCGGCGAGCATATTCCTCAGGCAAAACTTGTTTGCCGTAAATCAGGCCAGGGTCAGCAAGACTTCATTGCCGTGACCTTCAGCAACTGCCTGGTTTCCTCATTCAAGACCGTGGGTAATATGCCGCTGAATTCCACCATCGGTACTGAAATCGATACCGTGCTGCCAACCGACGTTATCAAGCTGAATTTCGCACGTATCGAAGTTGAGTACAAAGAGCAAAACAATGATGGCTCCATGGGTGCGGTAATTAAGACGGGGTATGACCTCAAGCTTAATGCCCGTATCTGATCATTGATGTCACAACACTAATTGCAGGCTGTCTGCCCGCAGCGATTGCGGGCAGACATAAGCCTTATCGCGAGGTGTTAAATGAAAGCGTCATTGCCCATGCTATTCGATAAGCTCAGCGTGAGACATCAAAGCGCCAGCGCCGATAATTGGCGGCGTGTTTTGGTGCGTGATATCGAATTTTTACTGAATGACGCATCGCGCAGCGCTGATTTGAAACTTCATGATTATGCGCACAGCGAAAGTTCGGTATTGAATTATGGCCTGCCGTCGCTGAGCCAACGCATACCGATTAATACCGATCCGTTAACGCTGGCGAGACATATACAAAGAATCATTACTTCGTTTGAGCCGCGTCTGGATCCGAAAACGATTCGTGTGGTGCCTGTAGTGAATGAACGCCAATCGTATGTGCTGGCGATTTTATTCGATATTTATGGCACCTGCTCATTACCGGGTGACGAAATGCTGGTTAATTTGCGCATCGCTCTTGATTATTCCTGTGGCGCCGTACACGTATTTGATTAATAGGGGTGACTATGTTCAGTGAGCGCTTTCTCCAATTATATAATGATGAGCTGCGTTATTTTCGCGAGGCCGGTCGTCAGTTCGCCTCTTCTCATCCCCAGGTCGCCCAGCATTTAGGCATGCATATCGACGGCGTGCTGGATCCTTTCGTTGAGCGTCTGTTGGAGGGCTCCGCGTTCCTTTGCACCCGCATCCAGGAAAAGCTGAACAATGAGCAGCCGGAATTTGCCCTGCAAATGCTCTCACGCCTGGCGCCGCTGTGGTATACGCCGGTTCCCGCGATCGCTACCGTCGCGATTAAGCCCGATCTCTCTTTTCCCCAGTGGCACAGCCAGGTTGACCTGCCGCGCGGGAGCCGCATGACCCTCAACGATATCTCGCTGAACAACAAACCCGCCACGTTCACCACGGCGCGGCATATTAAAGTGCAGCCCGTTGAGATTTCACTGGCGGAATGTGAGATTTTGCCGCCGCACCATTTGCCTGACGGCGCCGCCAGACACATGCAGGATTGCTCGGCCTACGTCAGGATATGCCTGACGACGCACGGCGTGCTTCCCGTCTCGGAGCTGGATCTCGAGCCGCTGCACCTGACGCTGGCGGAAGATACGGTGCGGGCCAATCAACTGCTGGCCGCGTTGCTTAATCGCACCTTGCGCATCGTGCTATGGGCGAAAAGCGACGACCGGCCAATCGTCAAAGTCTTGCAGCCGGACAGCTTGCGCCTGGGCGGCGTCAGCGATGAAGAAGCCTTGTTGCCCACCGTGGTGGGGGAACTGCCCGGCAACCGGCTGATGCGCGAATACTTCGCCGCGCCAAGCCGCTTCTTCAGCCTGGAGCTGCATGGCGTGCAGGATTTTCTGCGCCAATGTGAACGCGTTCACGAGTTCGAGATCTTGTTCGCGCTGGAGCAACGCCCACTCACTCTGATCGGTCGCGTCAACGCCAGGGATTTTCATCTTTTCGCGACCCCGGTCATCAACCTGTATCGCCGCCATTGCTCGCCGGTGCTGCTGACGGATGAGCGCACGGAGCACCAGCTGGTGGTCGATCGTTTGAACACCTCGCTGTATGAGATACACAGCGTAAAACAAGTGAAAGGCATGCTGCCCGACGGCAACCCGGTGATTTTCTCTTCGCTGCAGGCCGACGTGCAGTACGACTGCGAGCGGGAGCCGGCCGGTTATACGCTGCACCGTCGCCGGGAGCCGTCGCCCTCCAAGTACAACAATCCGCACCTGCCCAACGAAGATACCTTCATCGCCATCTCGCCGGGCAAAAGCGGCATCGACATCGACGACATCACGTCGCTCAGCGTCGAGGCGATGGTATGCGAACGGCATCTGGTGCCGGCGCACCTTCAGCAGCCGCATTTCCAGCTGGAAACGGCGATGCCGATCCACCAGGTGGAGATCGTCCGCTACCCGAGCAACCCGGTCGCGGTGCCGAACATCAGCCAGGCGTGGCAGGCGATTCAGATGCTGGCCTCCAATCCTTTGCGCCATGCGCGCCCCGACGTTCAGGATTGTTCGGCGCTGTTGCGCGACTGGCTGTCGTTGTTCTGCCATCAGGATGACTCCAGCCAGCGCAAGCGCATCGCCAGCATCAAAAACGCCTGGGTGGAGCACCACTTCGAACGCAATCAGGGGCCGGGGCCGCTGGCCTGGATCCGCGGAGCCGAGATCGCCGTCAACTTAAGCGCCAACCATCATGCCGACCACGGCGCCTATCTGTTCGGCAAAATATTGCACCACGCGTTGAGCCAATACGGCGACCTGAACCAAACGTTAAGCATGAAGCTGTTGCTGGATGGGGAAACCCACGCCGACTGGGGGGCGCTCTACTATGGCTGATATGTCGTTGATGCGTGAAACGGCGCTCTCGTTGGAGCCGGCGCCGACGCCGGGGGCGCAAAGCGAAAGCGCGGGCCAGGCCGAAATCCGCGGGCTGTCCAATCGACAGGATTTTTTCGAGCTGCTGCGGCGTATCGAACGCGCGCAGCCGGATGCGCCGCGGCTCGGCGTCTCCAACGATCGCAGCCGCGAAAGGCTCTGCATTACCCAGCCGGCGGATATGGCGTTCGCTTCGCGTGAAATCGCCTCTATCGTGCAGCGCCCTAAGCAAGTGCTGATTCAGGCGCGGCATTTCGGCATGTTCGCCCCCTACGGCCCGCTGCCGATCCATGTGACCGAGCACGCGCGCACCGAAGTCATCGCCAGACGCAACCAGGCGTTCCAGCAGTTCGTCGGCATCGTCAGCCAGCGCTTCGCCGTATTGCACTACCGGGCCTGGGCGCAGCTGAAGGCGATGATCGGCCATGAGCATGACGATGATAAAAACCCGTTCTTGCGCCATTTGCGCCAGACGGTGGGCGTCGATACGGCGCTGACGGTGAACCCGCATATCCAGCGCCTGCGCGAGGCGTACCCCGGCACTTATCTGCCCGGTCGCCGCTCGCTGCGGCAGCTCAACAAGATGTTGGCGGCCTATTTCGCCGTTCCCATCACGATTACGCCGCGCTACGCCAAGTGGATCGATGACGGCAAGCAAAGCGGCAGCCAAAAGCTGGGCAAGTTGGGCAGCACGCGCATCGGCAGCCGCTTTTTCGATGCCCAGTACGGCGCGCATATTCAGATCGGCCCGCTGGGGGCCCCGCAGTATCAGCAGTATCAGCGCGGCAGCCGGCGGCTGCAGGCGCTGGTGAGCATCTGTCATGACTTTACGAGCCATCAGCTGATGCTGGATGTCAGCCTGCTGATTGCCACGGAGCCGGGCATGGCGGCGCAGCTGGGCGGCAAGTCGCTGAGTAAAGACAGTTGGCTGAAACCTAAGACAGGGACGTTTAGGCAGCTGGTTTATCAATCAACAACTTAATATAAGGAAATTTAAGGTGTATCAACGAGAACGTCTTTTTTCGCGATTGGGCCACTTTGCCTATCAGTCGTTCGTCGAAGCGACCAAGCTGTGCCGAACCTTCAGGCACGAATACGTGGAGCTGGAACACTGGCTGAAAGTCCTGGTGGACAAGGAGCGCGGCGACTTGCCGATGATCCTGGCGCACTACGCCATCAACAGTCAGCGCATCAGCGATGCGTTGGATCGCATTCTTCATACCTTGCCTAACCGGACGAATGCGGTGGTGGACCTGTCGACGCAACTGGAAACGGTGGTGGAAAGAGGGCTGCTGATGAGCCAGCTCGCCGAAACGCCGTCCGGCGGGGTGCGCACCATTCATATCCTGGTCGGCATTCTGCAGGATCCCACGTTGCAGCGCAGCCTGTACCGGCTGAGCGACGAGTTCAAAAAACTGCCGATCCCGCAGCTGTTCGACGATTATCCGGCGATTCTGGCGGAGTCCGTCGAGCATGAGGAAGAAGAAGAAGAGGTCTACAGCGCCCACGGCGATGCGCCGGAGGCGTCCGAGACGGTCGATATTCTCGATAAATGGTGCGCCGATCTGACCCGGCAGGCGCGCGACGGTGAAATCGACCCGGTGATTGGTCGCGAAGCGGAGCTGCGCCAGGTGATCGACATCTTGCTGCGTCGCCGGCAGAACAACCCGATTTTGGTGGGTGAAGCCGGGGTCGGCAAAACGGCGGTGGCGGAAGCGCTGGCCTGCAAGATAGCCCAGGGGCAGGTGCCGCCGCTGCTACAGGGCGCCCGGTTGCTGTCTTTGGATCTGGGGCGCATGCAGGCCGGGGCGAGCATGAGGGGCGAATTCGAATCGCGCCTGAAAGCGCTGATCGACGCCATCGCGCATTCGGCGGTGCCGGTGATCCTGTTTTGCGACGAGGCACATACGCTGGTGGGCGCCGGCGGGCAGGCCGGCACCGGCGACGCCGTCAACCTGTTGAAACCGATGTTGGCCAGGGGGGCGCTGCGCATGGTGGCGGCGACGACCTGGTCGGAATACAAACAGTTCATCGAGCCGGATGCCGCGCTGACGCGCCGTTTCCAGTACGTGTTGGTTTCTGAACCTGACGAAGAGAATGCGGTGAACATGATGCGCGCCATCGCCCCGCATTTTGCGCAGCACCACAGCGTCAAGATCCGCGAGTCGGCGCTGCAGGCGGCGGTGCATTTGTCGCTGCGCCATCTGCCGTCGCGGCAACTGCCGGACAAAGCCATCAGCTTGCTGGACACCGCCTGCGCGCGGGTGGCGCTGAGCCAGCATGCGCTGCCTGAAAAAATCGAGTCACTCGAGGCCGGGTTGGCGGTGAAGCGCACCGAAATGAACGGCCTGCAGGAGGAAAGCAAATTCGACGATCTGGCGCTTACCCGCATCACTGAATTGCAGCAGACCCTCAGCGACATGGAAGGTGAACTGGATGCGCTGCGTCAGCGGCAGGCGCAGGAGCAACAGGCGGTCACCACCTTGCTCGACGCGGAGCGGCAGTCGCCGGAGCGCTTGCCGCAGTTGGCCTCCGAGCTGGGAGCCTTGCAAGACGGCGGCCTGCCGTTGGTGTATCCGTGGGTGGACGACCGCGTTGTGGCGGAGGTGTTGTCGGATTGGACCGGCATCCCCACCGGCCGCATGCTGCAAAGCGATCTGGACAATGCGCTCAATCTCAACCAACTGCTGAGCCGCCAGATATTCGGCCAGCAGACGGCGATCGATGAAATCGCGCAGGCGGTGCGCATCTCCCGCGCCGGCATTCAGGCGCACGATCGGCCATTGGGCGTTTTCATGCTGTCCGGCCCGAGCGGCGTCGGCAAAACGGAGACCGCGTTTGCGCTGGCGGAGGCGATGTACGGCGGCGCGCATAACCTGATCGTCTTCAATATGAGCGAGTTTCAGGAATCGCATACCGTTTCCACCCTGAAAGGGGCACCGCCGGGCTATGTCGGCTACGGCAAGGGCGGCAAGTTGACGGAGGCGGTGCGCCGCAAACCTTATTCCATCGTCTTGCTCGACGAATTCGACAAGGCGCATCCCGATATCCACGAGGCGTTTTATCAAGTCTTCGACAAGGGCGTGATGGAAGACGGTGAGGGCCGCATGATCAGCTTCCGCCAGTGTTTCATTTTAATGACGAGCAATATCGGCGCCGGCGAAATAGAAGCGACGCTGGCGGAAACGCCGGATCTGAAAACCGAAGCGCTGCGGCCGATGCTGCACGACGTGCTGGCGCGCTTCTTCCCGGCGGCGCTGTTGGCGCGCATGAACGTCATTCCCTACGTGCCGCTTTCTACCGAAGCGATAACCCATATCGCCACCAAACAGATTTCGCGTTTACAACAGCGTTTGCACAAAGAAGTGGGCGTGTCGCTGGTGCTGGAAGGCGACATTCCAGGCTGGATAGCCAAACGCATCAGCGCCCATCCTTCGCGCGGCAGAGCGGTCGAGTCGCTGCTGCAGCAGGCGATTTTGCCGCCCATCAGCAATGAAGTGCTGCAGCGCAAACGGACGGGACAGGAACTGCAGAATATCCAACTCATGGTCGAGAACGATAGTTTAAGTGTTTATTTCGACTGATTTTTAATTTGCCGCCGGCCCGCAAACGCGGGGCGGGGTTCGATATCGGATCAGAGAGGTTGTTATGCCTTTAATCGAAATTGATAACCCGGTGTTAGCCGAATTAAATGCGTTTCCACTCAGCTTCACCACCAAAGAAGGGTTGTCGAGCAACTCGCAATATACGCTCGAATTCGAATGTGAACAGGCGGACGTTGATTATGAATCTCTGCTGGGTCAAGGGATCAGCATTCAAATAGAAAGGCCGGATTTCGGCGCGCGGCCGTTTTACGCTTACGTGATCGGCGCCTCCGATTCGGGGCAGCATCAGGATAAGTTCGTTTATAAGCTGGAGCTGAGCACCTGGCTGTGGTTTTTGATGCAGAACCGCAACAGCCGCATTTTCCAGGATTTGAACGTGCTCGACATCATCGAGCAAATCTTCTCGCGCTACGGTTTTGCCGACTACCGTCTGGATATTCAAGGCACTTATCCGACGCGTGAATATTGCGTGCAGTTTTCCGAAACGGATTTCGCGTTTATCAGCCGCCTGCTTGAAGACGAAGGCATCTGGTATTACTTCGATCACGCCGAGGATAAACACACGCTGGTGATCACCGACCGGCAGAATTTCGACGATCTGGATTTCGGTTACGCCGTGTTGCCGTTCATGCCGGACAGCGAAGAAAACCGCGCCATCCGCGAAGGGATCCAGCGCATCCAGCGTTCACGCAAAGTGCGCCCGAATGAAATCGTGCTGCGCGACTTCGACTTCCAGAACCCGCGCAAGAACCTGCAAACCAAGGTGGAAGAGAGCCGCCTTGGCCTGCAGAACACCCCGTTGGAGTGGTACGACTACGCGGCGGGTTATGTGGATACCGAACGCGGTGAAAACCTGGCGCGGCTGCGCCTTGAAGAAATGCAAAGCGACGGCCATCTGCTGTTTGGCGAGAGCAACGCCGTCGGGCTGATGGCCGGCAAGGATTTCTCCTTGATTTTGCACCCGGACGCCAACCGCAACCGCCGCTTCAAGCTGACTCGCTGCGACTATGTGTTCGTGCAAGACGGCCCGGACAGCAGCAGCGACGGCCGCAACGTCACCTGCCGTTTCAATGCGTTGAACGACGACGTGCCGTTCCGCCCGCTGCGCGAAACGCCAAAGCCGCAGATGCCGGGCATCCAGAGCGCCACCGTGGTCGGCGCGCCCAACTCCGAAGTGCATACCGACAAATTTGCGCGCATCCGCGTGCATTTCCACTGGGATCGCTACAAAACCACCGAGGAAGACAGCTCTTGCTGGATCCGCGTGGTGCAGGCCTGGGCCGGGAAAGGCTGGGGCGTGATCGCCATGCCGCGCGTCGGTCAGGAAGTGCTGGTGACCTATGTCGACGGCGATCTCGATCGTCCGATGGTGACCGGGATTGTGTATAACGGCGACAACCCGCCGCCTTATCAGTTACCTGAATACATCAACTACTCGGGCATGGTGTCGCGTTCGCTGCGCTTCGGCAAGCCGCAGCATGCCAGCCAGTTGACCTTCGATGACAACCGCAACAACGAACGCGTCATGCTGCATGCCGAACGCGATCTGCAAACCACGGTGGAGCGCAACCAGGCCACCGAGGTGGGGATGGACAAGTTCGACATCATCCGCCGCACCTTTACCGACTGGTTCACCAACCACGTCTCTTACAAGGATTACGTCTTCAGCATTACCGGGTTTGACGCCTCGATTAAAGGCGTCAGCGCGTCGATGACCGGCGTCAGCCTCGCCGCCACCGGCGTGAGCACCTCGTTTACCGGCGTCAGCACCTCGTTCACCGGCGTGAGCACGTCATTTACCGGCGTGAGCACTTCGTTCACCGGGCTGAGCACCTCGTTCACCGGGCAGAGCACCAGCTGCACCGGCGTATCAAACTCGATGACCGGCGAAAGCAACTCCTTCACCAGCATCAGCAACAGCATGACCGGCGAAAGCAACAGCTACACCACGGTCAGCACCAGCCAGACCGGCAGCAGCACCAGCTTTACCGGCGTCAGCGTCAGCACCACCGGCTCGTCGACCAGCACCACCGGCTGCAGCATCAGCACCACCGGATCGTCGACCAGCACCACCGGCTGCAGCATCAGCACCACCGGCAGCAGCGTGAGCACCACCGGCAGCAGCGTCGGCACCACCGGCAGCAGCGTCAGCAGCACCGGCAGCAGCGTCAGCAATACCGGCAGCAGCGTCAGCAATACCGGCAGCAGCACCAGCACGACAGGGGTGTCGATCAGCTATACCGGCGCGTCACTGTCCGAGACCGGCGTCGATTTGAAAAAAGTCGGGATGCAAAGCAAAAACTAACGAGGCGCGGCAATGAGAATCATACGGCCACAGCAATTGGTGGCGATTAAAGGAAGTTACCAGATCGGGACAGACAGCCGGCTCGGCATCAGCGTCGTGGCCGGATGCTACCTGTCCCGGCCTGAGCACTTCGTGAACGAAGCCGAAATCTGGGAGGCATGGAAGCGCGTGCCGCTCAGCCTGCCGATATTGGATGTTGCCGAGCCGAAGCCGTTCGCCGAATACCTGATCGTCGGCCATGCCGGCATCGGTCAGCCGGTGAAAACGCTGAATGTCAGCGCCGACATCGGCGGGCTGAAGCGCCGTTGGCGGGTCGAGGGCGAGGGACGGCGCGGCGCGATGGAGGTGGAACCCTTCCTCAGCGTGCCGCTGGATCACACCTCCGCCTGGGGCGGCAAAGACAACAAGGAGAACCCGTTTGGCCGCGGCTGCAATGACGGGCTGCGGCCGCTGCTGATGACGCTGTCCCCCGAGGGGACCGCGCAGGAGCGCTCTCCGCTGGCGGCGCCGGCGCCGGTGCCGCACGAGTTTGCGCTGCGCAAGGCGCACATCGATAAGGTGGCGGGCCAGATCGCCGGCAAAGCCTATCTCGAGACGGCATTCCCCGGGCTGCCGGCCAATATCGATCGGCGTTATTTCCAGATGGCGCCGCCGGCGCAGTGGTTGCCGGAAGCGGCGTGGCCGGATCGGGTGCCCTTCGAGCTGCAGGGCGTCGGCGCGCAAAGCGAGGCGATTCGCGGCGAGCTGCCGGCGGTGCGCGGACGGGCGTTCATCCGCCGTCACGATAGCGACAGCCTCGAGGAAATCGAGCTGCAGCGCAAAACGCTGTGGTTCCTGCCCGACAGCGACATCGCTTTGCTTATCTTCACCGGCAATGCGCCGTTGACGCATCTGCTGGACGAGTCCATCGAGTCCGTCATGCTGGCGTTGGATCGCTGCGATGCGCCGCGCTCGTTCGACTATTTCCAACAGGTATTCCGCAAGCGCAGCGACGATGACGCCTCGCCCTTTGAGTTTCTGTTCGATCCGGATCTGATGCCGGCGGAGATGGGATTGAACGTCATCCAGGCGGTGTCGGATCACCCCAGCGATTTGCGTTACGATCCGTCGCCCACCTCTCTGGGCGATTCCGCCGTGTTCTATCAACGCATCCGCGAGGCGATCGCCTTGCACCAGCAACAAGCGGCGGCGGAGCCCGCTTCCGTGACGTTGCCCGATCTGCCGGATCTTCCCGCTGAAGACGGCAATGACGCGTTTTTCCCCGATAGCGCGACCGTGGAAGGGAAGACTTTCACCGGTTTGCGCTGCGAGGCGCTGTCGGGCCGGCATTTTCTGCAGTGCCGCTTTGAGCGCTGCGATTTCTCGCAGGCTTCCCTCGACGGCTGCACCTTCGAAAACTGCGTTTTTGATGCGGTCAATTTGACGCAGGCGGCGCTGCGCCAGATCCGCATGATCTCGTGCACGCTGCAAAAGCCGTTGCTGGCGGAAAGCGTGTGGCAAGAGGCGGTCTTCGAACGGGTGACGCTGGCGGAGCCTCAGGGGCAAGGGCTGCGCGCCGACCACGTGAAGCTGGATAACTGCGTTTTCGAACGGGGCGATTTCACCGCGAGCCGCTTTGAACACGCGGCGATCGGCAACGGCATGTTTAATGGCGCGACGCTGATCCGCGCGCAGTTTCTGCAAGGCGAGCTGGACGCGTGCGTGTTTAACCGCTGCCTCGCCGAAGAGGCGGTTGCGCTGGAGATGACGCTCACCAAAAACTCGTTCCTTGGCGGCAACTGGCGCGGCGTGCGCTTCGAACGCTGCCGCGTCGAGAGCCTGACGGCGGGCATGCAGGCGAACTTTTCCCACGCCGTGTTCAGCGATAGCTGTTTCACCAAAGTGGGATTGAAAGCGGCGCGCATGGAGAGGTGCCAACTGCTGTACAGCGTTTTCACTGAATGCAACTTTGACGAGGCCGATCTGACGGCCTGCGCGATCGCCAGCTGCGATCTGGCCGGCGTGCGGTTTAAAGACAGCCTGTTGACGCACTCACGTTGGCAAAACAGCAGCGCTCAGCAAGGCCTGTTTTATAACGCCGATCTGCGCGATGCGGAATTTGACCAGTGCAATCTGGCGGCGGCGCATCTGGCGATGACCTGGCAGGACGCCGGCACGCGGTTCAGCGGTTGTCTGCTGGAGCGCGCGTGTTGGGTGCCGCGCAGAATCATTCATGGGGACTATGTGCATGAAAACTGAAAGCCGCGTGATTCAACAGGCGCTGCCTGACCGAGAGGCGATCGAACTGGAGGTCGCCCAGGCGGTGGCGCAGACGCCGCCCATGCCGCGGATCTTCAAGAAACGCCGGTTTCACGATCGCGAGCTGAAAGGGTTGACGCTGAGCGACTGCTTTTTCATCGACTGTCATTTCGAACGCGTCACGTTTGAAGGCTGTGATTTGCGGGCGGTGCGCTTTGAGGGCTGCACCCTGCAGCAGGTCAACGTGGTCGGCGGCAGCCTGATGCGCCTGTCGTTCAACGAATGCCGGTTTGAGAACCTGACGCTGCAACAGGGGCTGCTGTGCAATTTGGCGTGCAACGACACCACGCTGCAGGGGTGTTACGTCGGCGATTGTCTGCTGGATGACTGCGGTTTGATCCGGTGCGAGGTCAACGGCGCGGAAATTGAACGCAGCAGCCTGGGGCATCTGGCCGTGCAGTCCAGCACCCTGACCAACCTGATGTTTCACCAGGACGTGATACAGGACGCCAACTGGTACGCCTGCCAACTCACGCAGTGCCTGTGGCAGGCGTCGACCCTCGAGCGCCACATCATGGGGAGCTGCCGGCTGGAGACGTGCAGCTGGCAGACGATCGCGGGGCAGGCGCGCATCTGGTTCACCTGCCGCCTGTCGGGCTGCACTTTGGCTCAGCTACAGCTGCAGGGCGCCAGTTTTCACCGTAGCGAGCTGGAGGGGTGTTCGTTCGCCGACAGCGATCTGACCTCGGCGATCTTCGCTGAAGCGCAGGCGCTGCGCTGCGATTTCGAGCGCGCGACGCTGATCCTGGCGCAGGGGCAGAAGGCCCGGTTCAGCGAATGTGCGATGGGCGGCGCCAACTGGGGGCGCGCCATCTTGCCGCAAGCGGAATTCAGGGCGTGCGATCTGGCGTTAGCCAATCTTGAGCAGGCCGAGCTGCGGGAAGCGAACCTGATCGAACAGCCGTTGACCGCCGCTCAGCAACAGAGCGCTCGCCTGCATGGCGCGCAGCGTCATCGCGCCGAAAACGTGCCGCTTACCGCCGATCCGTTCTTGAGCGCGATCGACGCCTGGTATGCGCATCAACAACCGGGGCCGCGGCAACCGTCGTATCAACGGCCAACAGGAGTAAGCAGATATGTATAAATCCAGAAGAGAGCATCAGAAGGTCTATGCCAACGCCAGGGTGACGCCTTTGCAGTTGGTGCGCAGCGCTCCGCTTCCCGAACAAGGGGGGCGCAAGGTGGTGACGCTGGCGGCCGACGCCAACGGCGGTCTGTATGTCGACGGCATGCGCGCGCATTGTCTGGCGGTCGCCACCAGCTGCCTGGTTCAGCCGCTGGCGGGCGATCGCGTTTGCGTCATCGCCGACGGCGACAAGTTGGTCATCACCGAGATCCTGTCGCGGCAACAGGCGAACGCCGTTATGACGCTGGACAGCCGCTGCGCCAACTTGCGCATCGTGGCGCCGGAGATAGAGCTGCAGGGCGGCAAGCGGCTGACGCTGCGCAGCCCGCACTTCACGCTGCTGACGCGCAGCAGCCGTTGGGTTGCCGAAACGCTGCACCAAATCTCTCAACGCCTGTTTGTGCGCAGCAAGCACGCGAGCCGGCGGGTGGAGGAAACCGACGAGGTGCTGGCCAAGCACATCATTCAGGATGCGCGGCAATCCCTCGTCATCAACAGTGAAATTGGTTCCCTGAAGTCTTCGGCGGTGCTGAAGATCGACGGTGGCCAGATACATATGGGGTAAACCACCATGACTGCAGCCAATACCAACATGGGCGGGATCGGCTTTGCCGGCTGCGACCCGATGATACCGGCGCCGGGCCCGAACACCTCGCCCAACAACACCGGCATACCGAACGTGCCTAACATTTTCATTTCCGGCGGCAATGAACAAAACCTCGGCACCACTCGTGTGGCCACCGCCGATTCGGGCGGAGTGATCGGCGCTGCCTCGGGGACGCATTCGGCCCAGGCGCAGCCGGTGCAGGGATCGGGTAAGTATTTCTCCGGCGGCATGCCGGTCACGCGGCTAGGTGATTCCAGCACGACGAACAACAACAACATGGTCTGCACTCAGGTCGCGCCGAGCCAGACCAAATGTTTCGTTAATGCATAGGAGTTCAGCATGGTGAAAACGCTCCGGGGGATTGCGACAGGGGGACTGTTGGCGGTGGGGATGCTCGGCGGATGCAGCTGGTTTTCTCACGATGAGGCTGCGGATGCGGGGCGTCGGTTGCGGTTTATCGACGTCGAGGTGACCGCCAACGACAACGTGAACCCGAATGCCGCCGGGGAGGCGCAGCCGGTCAAGGTGTGCGTGATAGAAACCAATCGCTCGGGGTGGATGCCTGAGGGAATTGGCGACGGCGCCCCTTGCCGCGAGACGGCGCCGTCGGAAGGGGCGCTGAGCCGGCACCAGAGCATTTTGCAACCGAGGGAGACGTTGCGTTATCGCTTCGAGGTGCCGGCGGGGCAAGAGCGATGGGTCGTCGTCGGGGCGGAGTTTCAGCAAATCAGCGGCGTACTGCCGCTCGCCGAGCAAAAGTCCCCTGCGCAGGCTGATTCGCAAATGAAGGTGATGGTGGGGATGACGTCACTCAGCATAGTGACTAACGACAAAATGGATGAATGACATGTTACCTAAACAACGCGTCGCCTGGGTAGAAGGCATGTTGATGGAACCGCAGCATTTCCAGCAGCAGGAACGTTTTTTCGAGCACTTGATTGAAGCGCGCTTGCGCAGCGTCGAAACCTTCACCTGGGGGTTCCTGACGCTGGAGATCGACAACGGGCTATTGGAACAGGGCAAGTTTGCGCTGAAGAAAGCCAAGGGCGTTTTCCCCGACGGCACGGCGTTCAGCATGCCTGAGGATATTCCGCTGCCGCCGCCGCTGGTGCTGGGAGAAGGCTGCCAGGGGAAAGTGGTGTGCCTGTCCGTGCTGATGGACATCGCCGGCAACGCCCAGATCGATCTTATCCAGGATGCGCGAAAAAGCAGCCGTTTTCGCACCATGGACGCCGAGGTGCCGGATCGCAACCACGGCGTCAGCCTGGAGGGGACCCCGCGCGTGTGCACGATGCAACTGGGCAGCCTGGTGACGCGGCTAAGCCTGGAGGACGCGGTCAGCAGCGCGGAAAGCGTGCTGCCGGTCGGTTTCGTGCGCGAGCTGACCAGCGATCGTCGGGTGCTGCTGGATGAGCGCGCCTTGCCGCCGATGCTGGATTTCCGCGCCATCGGCTGGCTGCCCGCTTTCACCACCGAATTGCTTGGGCTGATCAGCCAGCGTCTGGAGTCGGTTTTCCGCCCGGACGTGCATATGACGATCGGCGGGCTTTCCGAGCTGCTGGAACTGCTGCTGCTGCAAACCTTGAGCGAGTTCAATTTGCGCATCAGCCAACTGCTGGCCAGCCCGCAGGTGCATCCTGAAACCCTGTTCGACACGTTGCTGAGCCTGCTGGGGCGGCTCAGCATCATTCCCGGCGGCGAACGCCTCTGGGATCGGGCCGATTTGGTGTATCTGCACGATGAACCGCACAACTGCTACTTCCAGCTGTTCGCCTCGATTCGCCGCGCGCTGTCGCTGGTGATCGAAGCGCCGGCGGTGGCGTTGCCGTTTATCGATCGCGGCGACAGCATTTATCTGTGCCCGAACGACTCGCAGCTGCGCCTGGAAAAACTGGTGTTCGCCGTCAGCTGCGGTTTGTCCATCGAGCATCTGCGCTCGTATTTCCCCGCGCAGGTCAAACTGGGGCCGGTCGAGAAAATCATTCAGCTGATCGATCTGCAATTACCGGGCGCTCGCTTGCTGCCGATGGCCTCGCCGCCGCGGCACATACCGTATTACCCGAACAGCATCTATTTCGAGGTTGATCATGCCGACCCGATTTATAAGGAAATGATGGCCGGCTCGGCGATGGCGCTCAGCATCGTGGGTGATTTCCCCGACCTGCGTTTTGACGTCTGGGGATTAAGGCAAGGGAGGGTGGGATGAACGAATTCGAGAGAAAAATACGCGAGGCGATGGCGGTAACGCGCAACAACGCGACGCCGCGCCTTCCCGCGTCCGGCTCGGTGGGCAAAACGACGGCGGAGATCGCCGCGCTGTCCTTCGGCGCGCGGGCGCTGGCCGCCAAGCTGCGGCCGGGAAGCGCCGGGGTGGCGACGCCCCCCGAACCCAAGCCTTATGAAGCGGAAAGCGTTGCGCCGGAAAGCAGCGAGCCCGCGCCGGGCGAGCGCCCGGCCGAGGCGGCGCCGACCTCGAGCGGGCTGTTCGGCCGCGCCGCGCTGAGCAAGCCCGGCGTGATGATGGGCCATTGGGACAACCCGCTGATCGCCGCCGCTATCCCGGTCCTGCTGCAGGTGGAGCGGGTGCGCGATCAGAAACAGCTGAATCCGGGCGCGGTGCGCGCGCAGATCGTGCGTGAGATCCAACAGTTTCAGCAGACGCTGCTGGCGGATCACATCGCGCCGAGCGATGTGGACAAGCTGGCCTATCTGCTGTGCTCCTACGTGGATGAGTGCTGCATGAGCACGCTCGAATCCGGCGAACTGAATCTCAGCCTGCTGGTGGAGTTTTATCGCGACGCCTGGGGCGGGGAAAAATGCTTCGAGCACCTGCAGGCCTATCTGGCCGCCTCGCCGCGCAACAAGGAGATCCTGGCGTTTTACGATCTGATCCTGTCGCTGGGCTTCGAAGGGCAATACCACGTAATGGAACGCGGCGCGGTGCTGTTGGCCGACGTGCGCAACCGTCTTGACGGCTATCTGTACAGCCAGAACCCGACGCAGACGCTGGCCGATGCCGAGCCGAGCAACGTGGTGCGCAAGGCGACCCGCATCACGCCGCTGAAGCTGCTGTGCTACGGCCTGGCCATCGCGCTGCTGGCGTATGCCTCGGCCGCCTGGTATCTGCACGATCAGTCCCGCGCGCTGCGCAACGCCATTTTGGCCTGGACGCCGCCGCAGCCGCGCAAAATCAACATCATGGAGACGCTGCCGCAGCCGCTGCCGCAAATCCTCAGCGAAGGGTGGCTGGAGGTGCGCGCCGATCCGCGCGGCTGGCTGTTGATCTTCACCTCCGACGGCGCATTCGCCACCGGGCAGTCGAAGCTGTCGGAAGAGTTTAAAAAGAAACGCAACATTGAGCGTTTGGGGGAAGCGCTGGCGCCGTGGCCGGGCGATCTGGAGGTCATCGGGCATACCGACAACAAACCGTATCGCAACACCTCCAACAACTCCAACCTGAAACTGTCCGAGGCTCGCGCGCAGACGGTCGCCGACAAGCTGCGCGAATCCTTGGCCAACAGTAAATACAACCGCACCGTGACATCGGTCGGCAAGGGCGATCAGGAGCCGCTGGACGACAACGCGACGGAAGAAGGGCGCCGCCGCAACCGCCGCGTGGACATCCTTTGGAAAATCGGCGAGAGGGAGATGGCTTCACCGTCTGCAACGTTAAATCAGGCAGGGGTAGCCGCCGAGGTCCCCGAGGATAACTAAGACATCCGCCGGCGTAGAGATAATAAGGAAATTATATGATACGTAGATCATTCATATTGGTGATTGCCTTGCTGCTGTGTGCGGTGGTGTGGTGGATTGGGCCGTTGATCGCCATCGGCACCTATCGGCCGCTGCTGTCGGTCTGGGTCAGGGGCATCATCATCACGCTGATCCTGTGCTGGGCGCTGTGGCCGTTCGTGGCGACGTTCTTATCCTGGGTGTTCCGCCACGCGCGAGCGCCGGCCCCGGCCAAACGCAAGACCGCCCAGCGAGATCGCGTGACCTCGCGCTTTTACGACGCCTTGCGCACCTTGCAGTACGTCGGCACGGCGAAGCAGCGCACCCCTTGGCAGCGCTTCAAATACCGCCTGACGCGCCGTTACGTCAGCGAAAAGCCGTGGTTTCTGGTCATCGGGCCGCCGGGCAGCGGCAAAACCTCGCTGATCGGCGAAAGCGGCGAACGCTTCTTGCTGGCCGAGCACTATGGCCTGCAGCAGACGGTGGACGTCGGGCCGACCCAGGATTGCAACTGGTGGCTGGCGGAGAATTCGGTGTATGTCGACACCTCCGGCGAATGGCTGCAGTTGAACGGCCTGGGGGAAGAGGGCGCCAGGGCGCGCGACACCCTGTTCAAACTGATCCGCCGCCATCGCCGCCATCCGGGCATCGACGGCATCATGCTGTGTCTGGATGCGCGTTGGTTGCTGCACGCCTCGCTGACGGAGAGAAAGTCGGTCGCCGACGCGCTGCGCGTGCGCCTGCTGGAGATGGCCTCGTGGTTCCGCAGCGAGCTGCCGGTCTATCTCACCATCAGCCACCTCGATCAACTGGTCGGCGGCGAGACCTTCCTGTCCATGCTGGGCGACGATCTGTTGCAAAAAGGCATGGGCTTCAGCCTGAACCGCGCCGAACAGGGAGAAACCCCCTTCGAGCAGTATGAAACCCTCTACCGGGAGATGGTGGCGCGCGTCAGCCATCACGTGCTCGAACTGTTGCACGATGCGCCGGACGGCCAAAACCGCCAACAGCTGCTGTTCTTCACTGAATCGCTGGGGTCGCTGGGCAACCCGCTGTATTCCCTGTTAGAGCAGATCTTCCCGCAAACGCCGGTGGGCTACGCCTGCCATCTGCAGCAGGTGTGGCTGGGCAGCACCATCGCCTTGCCGCCGCAGGGGGCGATCTACAACGCGGAAGCGGCGGATATCTATGAAGCTCGCCCGACCGGGCGCATTTATCACCCGGAGCTGGATTATGCCCGGCAAGAACGCGGGGTGATGCAGCAGTCTTCGCACGCCAGGCCGCTCGGCAGCCGCATGAGCTCCCTGGGCCGCTATGTGCTGGTGCTCATTCTGTTGGCGGTCTCGTTTAACCTGCTGGCGATGCGTTACCTGTGGGAGAGCGATTACATCTCCTACATTGCGGCGCGCTTCGATGAGACAAAGCGCATCGTGCGCGAAATTCCGGTGACTAACCGCGTCAGCGACGATGTCATTTCCGCCTATGAGCAGCTGGGGTACATGAACGCGCAATTGGGCGGCGAAGTGTCGCCGGTGCCGAATCCCTATTTCGAGCACAAGCTGATCAACAGCGCGGCGCAAAAAACCTACCAACGCCATTTGCTGCAGATCTTCTGGCCGGCGGTGGAAAACTATATCGCGGACGAACTCAAGAATGACGTCTCGGCGTCCAACAAGGACGTCTACGGCACCCTGAAAGTGTACCTGATGATGGGCGAACCCTCGCACCGCTCCGCCGAAGCCTTGGTCGACTGGTTCATGGCGCGCTGGGAAACCTTTATGCCGCAGGGTTACACCGACATGAACAAAGGCATCTTCGCTTACCATCTGCGGGAGATGTTCTCTTTGCCGGACGCGCCGGTCATGAAGATGAACGGCGATCTGCTGCGCCTGGCGCGGGTGAAAGCGATGAACATTCCGATGCAAGTGCGGGTGGTGCGCCGCATCGAAGAGAAACCGTTGCCGGCGGCGATCAACGATATTTCGTTAGCCGACGCCGCCGGGCCGAACGTCTCCTTGATGCTGCGCCGCAAGAGCCAGGCGACGGTCACCGATACCGCCGTGCCGGGGTTCTATACCCGCGCCAGCTATCGCGACGTTTTCCTGGCGCAGCTCGATGACGCCGCCAAGGACATGATCGAAGAAGAGTCCTGGGTGCTGCGCGACAGCGCGGAAGGGAAAAACGCGGTGAACTCGCTGGCTTCGGCGCAGAAGCTGGCCGACGAGGCGAGGAAGCTATACCTCATCGAGTATGCCGACAAATGGGATGCTTTCATGCGCGACGTGCGCGCCCGGCCGGTCAACGGGCTTGAGGATGCGGCGATCCTGGCGCGTCAACTGTCCGACCCTTCTTCCCCCGCTGGCCAATCTGGTGCGCTTCGCCGCGCGCGAAACCAGCATGACCGGCACCAACCAGGGCGATGCGGCAAGCTGGTTCGATCGCCAGCGCAACCGCATCGAGCAGCAGCGGCGCGACATCCTCGGCGAGATTTCCGGCGAGCGCGCGCGTTTTCGTCTCACGCCGGAACGCGCGGTGGAAGATCGCTTCGAGCTGCTGCGCCGCCTGGGCTATCAGCTGTTGCAGACCACCAACGCCAGCAACGATCCGTTGAGCCGCAGTTTCGAAGCGCTGTACAGCCAGTTGACCACCTTGTCCACCTCGCTGCGCGGCGGCCAGGTGGTGCCCGCCGGAGGCACGCTGAAGCGTCTGCAGTTGGATGCGGCGCGCCAGCCGGAACCGGTGCGCAGCGTGATGATGGATCTGTTGCAGGTCGGGGACAGCCAGACTATTCAGCAGAGCCAAAAGAACCTGAGCAAAGGCGCTTCGTCGCTGGCCTCCGGCTTGTGCAAGAGCAGTATCAGCGGGCGTTATCCGTTCTCGCGCAACGCCAGAGCGGAGGTCGGCATCGAGGACTTCTCGCGCATGTTTGGCCAAAGCGGCGCGATGCAGCAGTTCTTCGATGAGAACCTGGCCCCTTATGTGGACGTCAACGCGCAGAAATGGAATGCCAAACCGGGTTCAGAGGGGATCGTCAATGCCAGCACGCTGGGCGCGTTTGAAAATGCACGCCTGATCCGCGACACCTTCTTCACCGCCGGCGACAAGCTGTCCTTCTCCATGTTCATCAGGCCGTTGTCCCTGACGCCGACCATTACGGAAGCGACCCTGGATATCGATGGGCAGGTGATTAACTACAGCCATGGCTTCAGCCAGCCTACCCGTATCGATTGGCCGGGCCCGAAAGGCGGCAGCTATGTTCGACTCACCTTCCGCACCGGCACCGGCCAGATCCAGGTCGCCAGTTTCGACGGGCCCTGGGCCTTGTTCCGGATGTTCGACGCCAGCAATCCCGTGCCGCTCGCCAGCGACAGGCGAGAGCTGACGATGTCGATGTCGTCGGTGGTGGGCGTGCTCAAACTGGAATTGCGCTCGACGATGAAAGATTTCCCACTTTGGTCACGGGCTTTGCGAGGATTCTCGTGCCCGAAAGCGATGTAAACACAACCGTAAAGAGGTGATAAACATGTTAGATCCAGCCAAAATTTTAGAAACCATGAAGGCCGGCGGCAATTTGGGCACCAATTCCCAATCGTCGCTGAGTCAACCGTTTATGCAAGGCGTCAGCAATATTCAAATGTCGGGGCCGGATGCGGCCAAGTCGGTCATGAGTAATGTGACAAAATCTTGCGATGATATGTTCGGCAATATGAAGGGCATTTTTAATGGTCTGCAATCGAATGTGAACGCACACCAAAAAATGCAAACGAGTGAGCAGCCGAAAGATTTTAATGTTTCCATGGACGATCTTCGTCCGGCGATTGCGAAAGGGTTCCCGCACGAAATGGCGGACTTCTTTTCCAAAGTGCCGAAACTGTAATCAAAAACTCGATGGATAAAATACCGGGAGGCGGAAATGCCTCCTGGTATTCACAAGGAGTGTTGCGATGATCTATGACTGGATGCTCAAAAACGCCAATAAACGCATGGGTTTTTTTATCATGGTGATACCCAGCCTGTTTTTTTGGATATTGGTTTTTCTGACCTTATCTATTTTTTGATTCTTTGGTGTAAAAAAAAGCACCCGCGAAGGTGCTTAAAATGAAGCGAATTAAAAAATAGGAAGGGATGATTATGAGTTGTTATTACAGTTTAGAGATGATCTGCAATCCGCTGGAAATCAGCGCATCGACGGCCAGACCAATACCTTTACCGATGGTGCCGACAACGGTTTTGGCATCCGGGTTAACACCGGCAATCGCGGAAATGGTATCAATACCTGTACCTACCGCACTGCCAATCAGTGTGCCTACGTCACCAAAAAAACCAGCACCGTTAACTTGTTCAATTTCTACTGCGGATAGTTCTTTCATGATTGAAACTCCTTTTTCAGTTAGCCCTTTACTTCAGGCAATTTCATTATTGCAAATCAGGTCGTTTTTTCAATAAAACTCGTGCTGTTTTTTTATACTATTGTGTTTTTTGTTAGATTGATTTTGCATCGTTAGATTATATATTGCCGAAGCCTGGGTTTTTATATCTTACTCGCCTTGAACGGCGGCGGTTTTATGAGGTTATTATTTTAAATCGGAATGATATATACCAGAAGGGAGACCTTATGAAGGTATTGACGACGCCGGAAAGACCTTTCCGGTATGATGAGCTTGCGGATAAAATCATCCGGGAGGCCAGGAGCCGCTTGGGCTGCGCCGTTCTGCGGTTTTTAGACTGCATGATCCTGGGTTATGGCCCGCCGGTGATAGTCTTTGATATCTATAATAATCACGGTAAGTTGCAAACGTTCAAAGTCATTCTTCCTCTTGGGAGCGACAAGCAGCTAAAAAAAGATCACCTCGGGTTGGTTTCCTGCCTGGAGGCTAAAAAATTGATGAGGATAAAAAAAATATAAATCATCCCGCTCGTCAACGATGCCGCGTTATCTTTCTGCGCTGCGCATCACTCCTGAAAAATCTTTACTCCTACCAGGCATTTCTTGCGCGGGCGGCCGATGGGTTCGCCTTCTTCTTTTTTGTTGCCGTCTACATGAAAGGGCGGGAATCACTTACTGCCATAAAGTGTAGCTTTTTTTTATGCAATTTTTTTACAATAAAATGAATATGGTTATACTCTGTTTAATAGGGTCTGCGATGACCCCACCGCCTCGCGCGAAAAAAGCATTATCCTGCCTTTATCATAAGTAAATTCCTAATGCATAAACGGATTCTCTTAACAATCAATGTCGCGCAATGTTATGTTCTATATTATGTGTTTTTTCGATATTTATCTGGATATATTGCGCTCTTGGAGTAAAATTAACGTATCAGAGAAAAATCTTAGCACCGTGATGCTGATGGCAATGATGCCTTATAAATATATCTTACGATAACAATTTCCCTTGCGAAGCGCGGCAGCTTACCGCGTCTTGCTTTTGTATGCTCTCCAGGGCAGATGATTTATATAACCCTATATATAAAATGCACTTTTGCGAGGCAAGGTCTTTTTTGCTTCGCCTATAACGCTTTTTTATTAAAAAGCACGTTAAAACAAAAAATAATCACAGCAATGATATTGCAGTAAGGAGAGTGAGCAAGCGTAGTCAAAAGGGAGGTTTGTTAATGGAGCGCGTCAATATCGCTATTGTGGATAAAAATCAATTCTTCAAGCTGGGGTTGAGTCTTGCCTTGCAAGAAGGTTTTCTCACGAATGGCATTAAGGCCAAGATCACGGGAGAAGAACGTGCCAACATCATATTCAGGGCGCCGGACAAGCGGGTGTCCATAAATTTTTGTCATACCCAGCTTTTGCAGGGCAACTTTTCTTCTATTCCGCTCTATTTTTCAATATTGGAGCATAAAAAGACATTCCCTAAAATTCATTGCAATTTGGAAGCCGGAAGTATTACGCGCAAAGACAGCGTGGCGGCGATCGTGGACAAGGTCATGTTCTGCTATCGCAAGAAAAATAGTTTGGTTTCAAGCTATTGCCCGCGTTGTCGTACCCAGTTGACCTTTAGCGAGGGGAAAGTGTGCCGTTTAATCCATCTGGGCTATTCACAAAACCAAACGGCGATGTTGCTCGGCATCAGCCCGAAGACGGTGAGTATTCATAAACGTTCGGCCATGAGAAAACTGAACATTGATAATAATATTGAATTCTTGCGCTGGTTAAAAATGCACAGCGACTCTTGTTAATCAGGGAAAGGAAGCGAACGGTCCGGCGCCGTATTATCAGCGGCGCTGAGCGGTCATCTTTTATTGATTTCCGCCCGGCATGGAATCGGTTTTATAGGGAGATAAAACATGGCTGTCTTTGTGAGAGAAGCGGTTTCTCATAATCATTTCAAATTATTGCAAGAGCTTTATGGCAGAGATTTGGGCGGGGAGCGTTTCCTGCACTGGAAGCATTTGCTCGATCCGCATTGTGGGGCGCCGATGGAAAAAACAGGCATATTTTACAAGGATCAAGAGCGTTATCTCGGGATGTTTGTATCCAGTTTTTATCCTTTTAAAATCAATGAATTATCCTTTAATGTCAATATGCTTGGCGATCTTGGGATCCACCGTCAGGTCAAATCTTCCACCGTCTTGAAAGATTTTTTCCTGCAGGCCAGGCGTTCGGATGTGGCGGCGGATATCTGCTTTTCCGATGACAGGAAGATCAGGGTTTATGAAAAGATTTTTAGAAAGTATTTAACGACCAATACGCAAATCTATCCCTTCGTCGAATTAACCTTAAAGCCTGATAAGTTTATGGCCTTTCGTTTTACCGAGGGCGACCAAGCGCGGCAGGCCAGCTTTATCAATAATCTGGGGCGAGAAAAAGATCATCGCGCATTTGAATATATTGAAAAACATCCTCTGTATCATAAAATTCATTATATCAATAAAGGCAATCTCTACGCTGTGATTGGCTGTTCCAGTGAGTGTGCCGAACTTTTGGATATTTCCAATCCTTCCAGGGAGTGTTTTTCCTGGGCCATCGGCGTTTGTCGGCACCTGCATAGCCGTTGCAAAGTGATGATCCCTATTGGTTTTTACAAGTCGATTTGCGCTCAGGCGGCGGAGGTCATTGCAGAAAAGCGCATCAACATGCTGATCGGTTATTACTCAGAAAAGATAAGCGAGCTGATGCCGAAAGAGGTTTGGGTATGCCGCATGGATCGCCGTTAAGCAGGGCACGTGTATTCTAAATGGAGTGTTTGTCATGGAAGAGATTCCTGTATCACCCTATTCAAAAGTTTTTATCGATGAATATGACCGCCATCCAGAGGGCTGTAATTACAACGTATTGGTGCTGCAGCGTATTGAGGGCGCGCTGGATCCCATCAGATTACAAGCTGCGCTGAATGCGCTGGTGCAAGATCATGTCCTGCTGAACAGCCATATTCATGAACGGAATGGCGAGCTGTATTGGCGTCGCAATGACGCAATCCATCCTTTGCAGCATTACACGGACCGCACGCTGCTGACCCAAGTGATTCGCCAGCCCTTCGACATTTACCGCGGGCCGCTTTATCGTTGGGCGCTTTTCGCCGAGGGGCCGGGGCGCTATACCCTGGCATTGGTGGGCCATCATCTGGTGATCGACGGCGCGTCTTCCGACGAGTTTTTCTCATTGGTGAGCCAGTACTATGGTCAACAGCGGCTATCGACACGTCTTGAGGCGGCCGAGATTGCCGCCATCAACCGGCAGCTGCAGCACGAGGTGGAACAATTGGCCGCCGATGGAGCGCTGGCGCACTGGCGGGCCGAAGCGGCAAATTTGGGCGCGATAGACGTGCCCTTTGAGAAAAGCGGCGCCGTGCGAAACGATGAGGCGGCCGAGCTGCGTTTCCAGGTGCCCAAAGCGCAATGGAAAGCGCTGAAGCAGAGCGCGGGAATACGGCGAATGAATGACTTTCTGGCGTTGCTGGTGCTGTGGGGCATCTTGATGGCGCGCAGCGGCAATCAGGAAACGGTCTATATCAGCTATCCGGTGTCGATAAAAAAGGGGCAAAGATTTGCGCTTGGCGGGCATGTCAACACCAGCGTGATGCCCCTCGCGCTGCGTGACGGCGAAGGCTTCGCCGCCGTTTATCAACGCGCGCTGGCGTTTATTACCGCCGCGGCGCCGCACTCGCGCCAACGGTTTAACCAACTGCCCACGCAACAGGTGGTGCAGGCGCTGGGGATCCGCGCGATGCCGATTTCCTTTGCCCAAACCAACCTGCGCGATGCGGCATTGGCGCTGGCCGATTGCGCCACTTCGCCGTTGTTTGAAGCCAACCACGATATGGCCAGCGCGTCGCTTTCCCTGGAATATGAGGATCGGGCCGACAGCGATGCCTTGCAGTTCCGGCTGCGTTTTCGTCAGGACATGTTTGACGAAGATGACATGCGCGACTGCGCGGAACATTTCATGCGTTTGATGCAAGCGGCGATGCGCGCGCCTGACGCGCCTTTACGCCACCTCGCCTTTTATCCCGCCGCCGACATGCCGCCAGATGACGACGCGGTCCCTGCGTTGCCGAGAGAAACCCTCAGCGCCCGGTTTGAGGCGATCGCGCTGCGTTATCCGGATAAGATTGCGCTGGAGTTTGAGGGGCTGCATGTCAGCTACCGTGAGCTGAACGGCATGGCGAATAGCCTGGCGCGCGAAATTACGCTCCGCTACCAAGCGCTGACCGGGGTCGCCCCTCAGGCGGACACGCTGATTGCGCTGTACAGCGAGAAAAGCCTGGAAATGGTGGTGGCGCTGCTGGCGGTGCTGAAAACCGGTGGGGCCTATGTGCCGCTCTCCTGCAATTATCCTCAGGCGCGCATTCGGCATATTCTCGAAGAAACGCGCGCGCCGGTGCTCATCGCCGGGGAAAGCCTGCAGTCGGCCGCCGAGGCGCTGGCGGCGATGATGCCGCACGCCGTGTCCGTCCTCACGCTGGGCGATCTGAACCGCCTGCCGCACGAGCGGCAGAATCTGCCGGCCGTCACCGGCGCCGACCGGCTCGGCGCGGTGATCTATACCTCGGGATCGACGGGGATCCCGAAAGGCGTGATGCTCGAGCAACACGCGATGTGCGGGTTGGCGACCGCGTCCGGCATCGCTGTCACGCCCGATGACGTGTTGCTCTTCCTCTCGAGTCCGGCGTTCGATGCGGCGACGTTCGAGGTGTGGGGCGCATTGCTCAACGGCGCCAAATTGGTCGTCGTGCGCGACACGGAGGATATCGCCGGCGATGTGCCGCAGCTGGAGGCCTTGCTGCGTCGGCAGCAGGTATCGATTCTGTGGGCGACGCGCAGCCTGTTCGATCATCTTTACCTCAGTCACCCCGACCTGTTCGCCGGGCTGCGCTGTCTGCTGGTGGGCGGGGAGGCGCTGACCGCCACGCTGATGCAGCGCCTGGTGCGGCAAGCCAACCGCCCGCAGCAGGTCATCAATGGCTATGGCCCGACGGAATGCACCACGTTCACCACGATGTACGCCATCGCGGCGGACGAAACCCGCAGCAGCATCCCGATTGGGCGAGCCATACCGGGGCGCGAACTTCATGTGCTGGATCGCTGGCTGCAGCCGTTGCCGCCAGGGCTGGCCGGCGAGCTGTATATCGGCGGAGACGCGCTGGCGCGCGGCTATCTCAACCAGCCGCAGCAGACGCAAGAGCGTTTCATTACGTTGAACGGGCGACGCTTGTATAAAAGCGGCGATCGGGTGCGAGAGTTGCGCGACGGCAATCTGGAGTATCTCGGCAGAAACGATTGCCAGGTGAAAATCCGCGGTTTCAGAATTGAACTCAGCGAAATAGAAAATACGATCAATGCGCTGGAGGGCGTCGAGAAATGCGTCGTGGTGGATGTCGTCCATCGCGATAGCAAGCGCCTTGCCGCGTATGTGCTGATGACGCGGGGCGAGCCGCTGGATCCTGCCGATTTGCGCGCCCGGCTGGAGCGGATCCTGCCGGATTACATGGTGCCGTCCAGCTATGTCGCGCTCGACGAGATACCGCTGACGGTGAACGGCAAGCTGGATCGCACGGCGCTGCCCGCTCCGCAATTCGCGCAAAGCGAGCGATATGCCGCGCCGCAGAATGCGCTGGAGGCGTTGATTTGCGCCCTGTGGGCGGAGATCCTCGGCGTTGAACGGGTTGGGGTGGATGACGACTTCTTTCGTCTGGGCGGCGATTCGATCCAAAGCATCGTGTTCACCAGCGAATTGAGCAAGTCGGGCTATCACAGCAACTCGCGTGCGGTGTTCGAAACCCGGAATGCGCGGGCGCTGGCCAAGCGCATCTTGCAGCAACGGGACGCGATTGCGCCGCTCAATGAACAGGGCGAGCTGCAGGGCGAATTCGAATTGCTGCCGATTCAGCGCTGGTACAACGAGCAGCCGCCGCAACATCGCGCCTTCTTCAACCAGAGTTTTTTGGTGCGGGTGCCGCCGATGTCCGCCGAGCGCGTGGCCGATCTGGTGAACGGGCTGGCGTCGCGCCATGACATGCTGCGCGCGCGGTTTAGCGCCGACGATGCCGGCGCGCTGGTCGCGCAGCGCTATCTGTCGGTGGCCGACGGCGGCCCTTCATGGGGATACTATGACCTGGCGCTTTGTCGCCAAAGCCGCGCCGAACTTCTGCATCAATGGCAATCGGGGTTTGATCCGGTAGAAGGGCCGCTGTGCCGCTTCGTCTACATTTTCGACAGCAGCGCGCCCGGCTACGCGTTGATGTTCTGCGCATTCCATCATCTGATCATCGACGTGGTGTCCTGGCGCATCATCGTCAGAGACATGCGACGGTTGCATCAGGGCGAATCGCTGTCGGCGAAAGGCACCAGCTACCGGCAGTGGGGCGAGACGTTAAGGCACTACGCGGCGAGCCGGCATGACCAATGCGCTTACTGGTTGGCGATGATCGCCGGGCAACCCGATTACGCAACGCTCAGAGAGGGGGCGCAGAGTCCGGCGTTTTGCCGCTTAGAGTGCGACGCGGCGTTGACGACGCTGTTGATGGACACTTGTCATCAGGCCTACCGTACCTCGACCCGCGATGTGTTGCTGGCGGCGCTGGCGCCGGTGCTGCAGGCCTGGCATGGCCGTGCGGACAGTTACCTGACGCTCGAACACCATGGCCGCGATATCAATGACGATAAGATCCAGCTCGACGACACCGTCGGCTGGTTCACCGCCTTACTGCCTTTGCGCATCACCGCGCATCAGAGCCCAAAACACACGCTGCGCGCCATCAAGGACACATTAAGAAAGATGCCGGATCACGGCATCGGCTATTCGGCGCTGAAATACGGTTCAGCGTCGGACGACGAAGCGATAGCCTGTCTGCGGCGCCACCGCTTGCCGGCCATTTCATTCAACTATCTCGGCGTCTTTAACGAACAGACTGACGACGCCCTGTGGGCCTTGATCGACCAAACGGCGGATCTGGAAAACGGCGCGCTGCCGGCGAGCGACAATGTGCTGGATCTGGTGCTCTACGTGCACGGCGACCGGCTGAGCATCGTGATGTCGGGCTTATTGCCGCAGGCGACGCTGGCCCGGATCGGTTCGCACTATAGGGCGAGCGTGTCGGCGCTGGTCGAACACTGTTGCCACGAGGCGAGCCAGGGCGTTTGCCTCGCCAGCCCGGGGGACTTCCCCCATGCCGACGTCAGCCTCGCCGAGTTGGACCACTGGCAGCAACGTCATCGCATCGCCGCCGTTTTCGAGGCTACGGTTACGCAGCGGGAACTGATGTATTTCAACCGGCTTAACCGCGAGTATCAGATCGATCAGGCCGTTTATGAGGTGGCCGGCCCGCTGCAGCCGGAGGTGTTGAACCAGGCCTGGTCGCTGGCGCTGCAGCGCTTTGAAATGCTGCGCGCCGGGTTTGGCGATCAAACCCGCCGTGGGCGGCCCAACGTCTTCATCTGCGAGACGCTGCAGGCGCCGATCGCGATCGAGGATTGGACCGATGCGCCGCCGTCCTCGCTGGAAGAAAGGATGGAAGCGCTGTTGGCCCGGGAACGAGAAACCTCGTTTGAGCTGGATGCGCCGCCGTTGATCCGCTGGCGCCTGATCAAGTTGAACGCCGATGAGCACTATTTGGTGCAGACCTTTAACCATATCTTGTTCGACGGTTGGTCCCTCGGCGTTCTGTTCGAACACTGGTTCAACGACTACCTCACCTTGCTGGAAGGGGGCGCGCCGACGCTGGAAATTAACCGATTTGAGCCGTTCGCCGCTTATGTGCGCGCGCACGGCGACGATCCCGAAGCGCAGGCGTTCTGGGCGGACTATTTGCGCGGAGCGCCGGTCAACCAACGTTTGCCGTTGAGCGCTGCGCCGGATGCCGCGCCGCAGGGGCGACGCATGCGGCAATATGGCGCGGAATTCACCGCGGAACAGGTGGCAAGCCTCACCGCGTTTTGCCGGCGCCAGGGGATCACGGTCAATCAACTGACGCAGCTGGCCTGGATGCTGGCGCTGGCCGAAGCGCTGGCCTGTGACGATATCGCGATCGGCACGACCATGAGCGAGCGCCCGGCGGATATTGAGCAGGTGCAGACGCTGTTTGGCCTGTGTGTCGCCAGCCCGGTGCTGCGCCTGCAGGCGATTCGCCGCCGGCCCATTTATGCGTTGCTGGCCGATATCGCGGACTCCCAGACGCTGAGGCAGAAGTACGCCTTTTCCGAACTGAACCGCTACGACGAACAATGGGTGCCCACTTCGCCGTTCGGCAGCCTGTTTGTGTTTGAAAACATGCCGCAACCGCAGAAGGATCCGCGCTTGCCGTTTACGTTCCGGGTGACGGATATCGTCAGCGGCAGCAACCACCAAACGGTGCTGTGCTTGTTCCCCGAAGCGGAACGGCTCGCCATTTCACTGTTTTATGATTCTCACGAGATAGCTCAGGAGACCATCGTTGCGGTAGGACGCCGTTTTCAGGCCATTGCGCTCGCGATCGCCCACCTTCCGCCCGACAGCGAAATCCGCGCCGAAGACGGGATTATCCAGGCGGAGGAGGCATGATATGTGGCTTGCTATCGACGGCAAAATAAAATACCGGGCGATCGTGAGCGATCTTGACGGAACCTTGCTGGATCCTGCCGGGAATCTGTCTGATCTGACGGTGGAAACGCTCAATATCCTGCATGCCCGCGGGCTGGAAATCGTCATCGCGACAGGCCGTTGCGATGCGGATGCGCGCGGGATTGTGGATGGCTTGGGGTTCTCGCCGGCGATCGTCTCCTGCAATGGCGCGATGGTCAATATCGAGGGGCGGCCGGTGGCGGATAAACGCTATTTCCTGCCTCGCGACAGCCAAATGATGTTGATGGATTACCTCTTCGCCTGTCCGCTCCACGTGACGTTGTTCACCCAGGAAGGATGGATGATGGCCGAAGAGAATCCGCATTTTGCCGACTATATCAAGACCTCGGGCGTCGCTTGCCGCTATGTCGAGCCGGAGGCGATGAAACGGCAACCGATCCTGAAAGTGCTGCTGCAGGGTGAAGCGGCGCTGATCGAGCGGTTTTACGACGAGGTCAGTCAGGCTTTCGGAAAAACGCTGTCCATCTGTAAGTCCTCTGCGGAAACGATAGACATCATGGATAAGCATATTTCCAAGGCCAGAAGCGTGGCCGACTATCTGAGCGCCAAACAGATAGCGATGCGCGATTGCCTCTCTTTCGGCGATGCGATGAACGATTTGGACATGCTGCGCTGGGCCGGAACGGGGGTGGTGATGGGCAATGCCATGGGCGAATTGAAGCGCGCGCTGCCGTTTAACCCGATTGCGCTGCCCAACAGCCGCAATGGCGTCGCCGATTATCTCTGCCGTGAGTTCGGCCTGTTCTGACATTGTCACCGCCGCGCGGGTGAACGCATTGGCAACAGGGTCTTTCGTGGGCAGATAACAAGGAGGTGAACAAACAGTGAGGGTTTCATTTTTTCATTACTAAACATGTCGATAAATACAAAGGAGACAGTATGAAAGAACTGACTGAAGCAGAAGTCATGGCGGTTTCCGGCGCAGGCATCGCTTCCGATGCCGGCAAAATCCTGGGCAATGGCATTGGCGCCATCGTAGATGCCGGTACCGGTCTATTCGGGATCCACGCGGATGCGGCGGGCGCCGGCGCCAAACTCGGTGAGGGCATTGGCGCCGTCATCGATGCCGGGATTAGCGCCTTCTCGCAGCTGTTTGGCCGTAAATCGTCATAAGCCCGGCCCTTAATGAAAAGTGCCCGCAAGGGCACTTTTACCTCGCTCATGTCGGGAGCCGGAAGAACGGCAAAGGGAGAGTTCATGGCGAATAAAATCATCTTGATCATGGTCATCAATCTGTTCGTGGCGGTGGCGTTGGCGGTGTTTAACTTTATTTATATCCAAAAGAAGGTGGATATACGCGCCCCCAATGACGCCACGCCCTTTCAGGTGACCGAGAAAGCGCAGGGCAGGATCGTCTCCATGCAGCAGACCTCGGTATTTCTGAACAACAATCCTGTGGTGGCGTTTACCTTGGAAATCAACGCCAGGCGCAAACAGTTTACGATCGCTGACCATCGGGAGGTCGTGCTGTATATCGCCATGAGCCGTTATGAGGAAAACGGCGTTTACAGCCTATTGCTGGGCGAGAACGACAGAGACGTGGCGTTCGAAAAGGACAGCTTTGGCTATCCGATACGCTTTCATCAGGTGCTCTAGGCGCGCGGAAGGTTTCCTGCCGCCAGGCGGCGTAAAAGGGATTTGCCACGGACAAAGGGGGGAGGAAAAAATGCTGAAACGCATCGGATACATCGCGCTGATTTGCTTGGCCTTAATCGGCGGCCGGCAGGCCATGGCGGCAGAGGAAGACCGCTGCTTTGCGGACGAACATCCCGCCTTGCACACCGTTATTCCTTGTTATAACAATCAGTTGGCCATATTGCCTCTGTCATATTCGTTAAAGGGCGTGGATAACGGCCATGACGTGTCGATACGCCATTATCGGTTGATGTCGCAATCCTGGTCGCCGCAAGACGCCATCCGGCCGACGCAATGGTGGCACGATGTGGATATTTATATCCCCAACGGGGCGCTTGCCCGTAAAGCGTTGGTGCTGATGAGCGATGACTGCGCTTGCGCCGCCGCAGGGGCGAGCGGGCCAGGCAAGCAAAATGCGGCGTTTTCCGTCGCTACGCCGGCGGCCTTGGCGGCGGAAAGTCACACCATCGTGATTGTCGTCAACCGGCTGCCTTATCCGTACCTGGAATATCAAAATGAGGGGCGGCGTCGTGCGGGGGAGGACAGCCAGGCCCGAGGCTGGCGATTGTTCCTGGACGATGCGGATGAATACTTGATGATGCCGCTGGCGATCCCCATGACGGCGGCCTTGTCGCAAACCATGACGCTGGCGCAGCGCGAATTGAGCCGATGGGGGATAGATCAATTCATCGTGGCGGGCGCGGCGAGCGGCGCAACCGCGGCGTGGCTGGCGTCATTGTCGGATGAGCGCATCGATGCCGTCGTCGCCATGTTCCCGGATGGGGTCGCGGCGCGGCAGGTCTTGAAGCATACCTATCGTACGTATGGCGGCCGTTGGCCGTTGGCGTTTCATCCTTATTACCAACTCGGCATCGATCGGCGCATAGAGACGCCGGCGTTCGACAAACTGATGCAAATAGCGGATCCCACCGCTTATCCGCCGCCGACGGCGGGTGAGCGGCCAGCGGCGGCGAAATATGTCATCATCGCCAGCGGCGACGAACGTTATCCGCCGGACAGCACGCGATTCTATTTCAGCGCCTCACCGGGTGAGGCTTCGCTGCGCGCGATTGCCGACGGGGATCGCGCGGCAAGCCGGCCGGCCGCCGAACGCGCCATACTGGCGATGATCAAGCGCCGCCAGCGCGATATCGCGTTGCCGACGATCGAGGTGCAAGGCAGCGCCGCGGATGCTGCGGTGCGCACGCTGCGTTTTTCCGAACCGCCGGCCACCGTGCGGCGTTGGAGCGCGCACAACCGCACGGCCCGAGATTTTCGTTATTCGTGCGGCGTACGCTTTACCCCGGAGCCGTTGGCTACAGCGGAGGCCGATCGCGGCGAGTTTCGTCTGGCCGCCCCGGCGCAAGGCTGGGAGGCCACCTTTATCGAGGCGGTGTTCAACGATGGGTTTATCGCGACCACACCGGTCTTTATCACGCCTGACGATAACTATCCGTCCGCCGTTCCCGCGGGCGATGGTCTGGCGTGTGAAACTTTACCTGGCAGAGGGTTGGGTGAAGATTATCGCCATGACGATTAATTAGCGGCGCCGAAAAACAATAAGGCGGCAATGCGTTATTCTGCGCGACAGAGCGCATTGTCGCCTTGTTTTCGAAATAGTGAACGGCGCCAGACAGAATATTTCTGCGTAACGCCATTTTCTCGTTGTCACATGACCGCGCCGGTTTCACGAACGGCGAATGCCTTATTCTCCCTCCTGTTCGATAAACCGCTATCGCCATGCTTTTCCTATTCTTTCCGCCCCTCTCGCTGCCGCCGCGTCGTGATGCCTTTCGTAATATAAATGTCATTTATTTCAGGGCGAGTTTTATCGCCCGGCTTTCATTTTACGGCGATGTCGCCCGATTTTCCGGCTGAGGGGGAAATGAGGGGGATCTGGCGAAAGCGCCTTCGAATAGCGCGAGAATAAATTCCCTGGCGGCCAGAGGATTGAATCAAGAAACGCCGATTTGGCGGTTTTTTCAAAATAAAATTAAGAATGATGCTAATTCTATTTGGGGTAATTATCTTTTCTCATCTTTACATTGATTTTATGTATTGCTAAAGGGGGAAAGCTAAGCATAATTAACTGTGAAAGGAGCGGAGCTCCTATTCTCCCTGTCCGGGTTCTCCGTGGCGGGGATATTTTGAAGTCTGTCTAATCAAAAGGAGAAGTACCCATGATGGAAAAAAAGTGATTATGTTGGCATTTGTCGCGGCAGCGTGTTCAAGCGCTTTACCTGCTCTGGCAGCAGATGGTCAGGTTAATTTTACCGGGAATATTGTCGATGCTGCGTGCAAGGTCACGAATGACTTGAGTAATCCATTAAATGTTGTTTTGGGTGATGTGGCCCGAACGGCATTTGCGGGTGGCAAGGGATCAACGTCCAGCGCGACAAAATTCACGCTGGAAGTCACCGATTGTCCGGATACGGTAAAAAGCGCCACCGTTAAGTTCGACGGCGCGGCCGATAACGGCGACAGCAACGTATTGCAGCTGACCCAGGAAACGGATGTCGCTACCGGCGTCGGTATCCAACTGTCTGATATTTCTAACAGTGTTCTGCCGCTTTACACGGCGTCGACGGCTTATCCGTTGGCTTCCGGTAGCGGCGTGAAAAATAACCTCGATTTTACCGCCCGCTATATTTCCACGCAGGCAGATGTTACCGCCGGTAAAGCTAATAGCGTCGCCACCTTTACGCTGAATTATAACTGATAATATTTTCTTGCCCGCTGGTTCACAGCGGGCTGTATTGCCTCGGAGATAATATTATGCGTTTTAATCGCTACGGCGCCTTAGCGGCTTTCATTATTTTATTGTTTGCGTCTACGGTTCACGCCGGCGTGGTGATTGGCGGGACGCGGGTGATATTCAACGGCGAAAAAAAGAAGCGTCAATCAGCGTGGAGAATCCGGATAAAGAACCGTATTTGATTCAGTCCTGGCTGGAGAATCAACAAAGCGGGGTGGATAAAATCGCGTTTATCGTTACGCCGCCTTTATTTCGGCTGGACGGCAACCAGGAAAATATGCTGCGCATCGTGAAAGTGGGCGATGACTTACCGAAAGATAAAGAAAGCTTGTATTGGATGAATATTAAATCCATTCCTTCAACAACCCAGGCGGGTAAATCGAATACGCTGCAAATAGCGGTCAAGACCCGCATTAAATTGATTTATCGGCCGGCGCCGCTGCTCCGCCAGGTGCCCGAAGAAGTGACGCAGCAGCTGAAATGGCAGCGTGTCGGTTCAGAATTAAAACTCACCAACCCAACGCCTTATTATATGAACTTTCATTATGTCCGCATCGGGGGGCGGGAAATGAAAGAGGTGGCGTATATCGCGCCGATGAGCAGCGAAATGTTTGCATTGCCCGTGGCGGGCGCAACGTCGGTAAGCTGGAAATTAATTAATGATTATGGCGGCACAGGGAAAGAACATCAGTCAGGTATTTAATCTGTAAGGGAAGGCAGACAGAGGGATAAAACATTTCAATAATGGAGCTAATGAATGATAACTCAAAAGCGTATATTAGCGAAGCGGGATGCTTGGCTGAAACGCATAGCCTTATTCACGGCAACAACGGCGGTATGCGGCAACATGGCTAATCCCGCCTTCTCTCGTGACTATTTTAATCCGGCGTTGCTGGAAACCGGGCGCTCAGGTCAGCAGCACGTCGATCTGTCGATTTTTGAAAATGGCCAGCAGGTTCCCGGCACGTATCGGGTCGATATTTGGGTGAACGACATGCTGCTGGAAACGCGCGAGGTGTCGTTCGCTCGGCGGGCCGGCAGCGACGAGAAGGCCGATCTGCAGCCTTGTCTGACGCGGGAAGATCTGAAACGGCTTGGGGTGAAAGTTGAGCTGTTTCCCGGTTTGGCCGGTGCCGATCGCTGCGCGAATTTGGCCGCGATCCCGCAGGCCTCGGCGCAATTTCAATTTAACCGCCAACGCCTGATGCTGAGTATCCCCCAGGCGGCGTTGGAAAATAAGGTGCGCGGATACGTTCCGCCGGAACAATGGGATGAAGGCCTGCCGGCGATGCTGCTGAACTATGGCTTCACCGGCAGCAACAGCAAGGGGCGCGATCGATTCACCCAGAGCGCAAGCAGTTATTACCTCAACCTGCGGCCGGGCTTCAACCTGGGCGCCTGGCGAGTGCGGAACTACACCACCTGGAGCTACAACAGCGCCGGCGGCGGGCGAGCGTCGGAGGATCGTTGGGACTCCGTCTATACCTACGCCCAGCGCAATATCATCCGCCTGAAAAGCTTGCTGACGCTCGGCGAAAGCAGCAGCCCGTCCGATGTGTTTGACAGCGTGTCGTTTCGCGGCGCGCAGCTGGCTTCCGATGACGACATGTTGCCGGAAAGCCTGCGTGGTTATGCGCCGGTGGTGCGCGGCATCGCGCGCAGCAATGCGCAAGTGGTCATTCGCCAAAACGGCTATGTCATCTACCAGAGTTACGTTGCGCCGGGCGCGTTTGAAATTTCGGACATGTACCCGACCGGCGGCAGCGGCGATTTGGAGGTGACTATCAAGGAGGCGGACGGCAGCGAACAGCACCTGACCGTTCCCTTCGCCAGCCTGCCGGTGCTGCAACGCGAAGGGCGGCTGAAATATGCGCTGACCTCGGGGCAATACCGCACTTACGATCACAGCGTGGATAAAAAGATCTTCTCGCAGGCCAGCCTGATTTATGGCTTGCCCGCCGGTTTCACCCTGTATGGCGGCGGCCAATTCGCCGGGCCGTATCAATCGCTGGCATTGGGTCTGGGCAAGAACCTGGGCGAGTTCGGCGCCCTGTCGGCCGACGTCACCCAGGCGTGGGCAAAGCAGGAGCATCAACCGAAAAGCGATGGTCAGTCGTGGCGCGTGCGGTACAGCAAAAATATCGTCGAGACGGGGACGAACTTCGCCATCGCCGGCTACCGCTATTCGACCAGCGGCTACTATGGGCTGCAGGAAGTGCTGGACACCTATCGCAGCGGCAACCGTTACGCCCCGATAGACCGCCGCAAAAATCGCGGCGAAATCACGCTGAACCAGAATTTATGGGAAGGGGCGGGGTCGCTTTCACTCAGCGCGGTCTCCGAAGACTATTGGGGCTCCGAGCGCAATATGCAGTCGCTGAGCGCGGGTTACAACAATAGTTGGAATGGCATCAGCTACGGTTTTAACTACAGCTACAGCCGGAATTCACAGGCTACTTACGGCGATTCGAACCGCGGGCGCATTTACGATCGCGATCAGATCTTCGCTTTCAACATCAGCGTGCCATTAGAGAAATGGCTGAGCAACACCTACGCCACCTACAACCTCAACACCAGCAAAAAAGGCAATACCAGCCATACGGCGGGCCTCAACGGCACGGCGCTGGCCGGCGGCAACCTCAGCTGGAGCGTACAGGAAGGGTATGGCAGCCAGGGCCAGGGCAACAGCGGCAACGCCAACGCCGACTGGCGCGCGACGTACGGCGAACTCACGGCGGGCTACGCCTACGATCGCAGTCAACAGCGCGTCAACTACGGGGTGAAGGGCGGGGTGATCGCCCATGAAGACGGTGTGACCTTCGGTCAACCGTTCGGCGAAACCGTCGCCCTGGTACAGGCGGCCGGCGCGAGCGATGTGGCGGTCGGCAATCAGGTCGGGGTGAAAACCGACTGGCGCGGCTACGCGATCGTTCCTTACGCCACGCCTTATCGCAACAATTCGATTCGCCTCGATGTCGACAGCTTGCCGGATGATGTCGATCTCGAGTTGACGAACCAGTCGGTCACGCCGACTCGCGGCGCGGTGAGCCGGGCGAATTTCAAAGCCAACGTCGGCAGACGGATTTTGATGAAGGTGACGGACTCGCAGGGGGCACCCCTGCCGCTGGGCGCCAGCCTGCGTCTTGCCGAGGGGGCGGCTCAGCCGTTCCTGGTCGGCGGCGACGGCGTGGTCTATCTGACCGGCATGGCGGAAAAGGGCCTGCTCATCGCGCAGTGGGGCAGGAATGGCGAGAACCAATGCCGCATCCGTTACCAGTTGCCGGCGGAGCCGCCGTCAGCGGGTCTCCAAACCCTAAACGGCGTTTGCCAATAGATCTCGCTCTATTTCCATCATGACTTTTAAGTGAGAGTGAAAATGAACGTTTTTCTCAGGATATTCGGTTACGGCGCCCTGGTGTGGCTGGCGACGCTCACGACGGCGGTTTATGCCGGCACCTGTACCACCAACGCGAAAACCGCCCGTATGGGATTGCTGACGCTGGCCGTGGATCCGCGCATTGAAGTCGGCGAGCAGTTGGCTGTTCGAACGGAGAACAGCATTAACGGCACGACGTTTTCTTTTCTTTGTTCCGGTTCGGTCGCCTATCGCTCCATGTCGCCGCTGACGCCGAGCGCGCTGCCCGGCGTATTTGAAACGGGCATCGAGGGCGTGGGGGTGACGATTTCAGACTTATGGCAGAGCAATAAGAACGTGCCCGTCAACACGGCGATTTCGCCCAACTTGCTGACGCCGTGGATCAATCGAAACGATGTTCGGCTGACGTTTATTAAAACCGGCCCGATCAAAACCGGCGGCGATATGGGCGGGAAAATTATCGCCAGATATTATCTGGATTCGACCTCCATTTTGGATATCAGTATTTCCGGCATGAAGGTCATTCAGAAAAGTTGCCTGGTTGATTTGAACTATAAAAATCAAACGGTAAATCTGGGCAGCCCTAAACGCAGCGAGTTTAACGGCGTCGGCAGCACGGCGGCGTCTTCCGAACGCAATTTTTCCGTGGTTCTGCAATGTCAGGAGGACAATATTCCGGTTCAGGTCACGTTCGAGGCGGCCGGAAATTCGCCAGGCGTGGGAATGATTGATATCGCCGACGGCGCCGATGCGGCGAAGGGCGTCGCCGTGGAAGTGTTGGATGAGAACCGTAATCCATTAACGTTTTCCAGACCGATCAATTACCACACCGCGGCTGAAAAAGAGATCAGGATCCCCTTGATGGCGCGCTATAAGCAAACGGGAGCCATTAGCCCCGGACAGGCCGACGCGGTGATGACATTCACCATTACGCAGAATTAAAGAGACCCCTATTAAAAATATAATGTCGTCTGTTCGCGCGACATTATTGGTGGCATCAGGCGCTGCAGGCCGATGCCAATGCAATGACAACACGCATGTATGGCAGTGTTTGTCCGTTTAAATATGGAGATTAACCAATGAAAGAACTGTCTGTTATCGAAATGAATGAAGTGTCAGGCGCTTATTCCTGGGATATGAGCAATGGACTGTCGGGGCTGATTGGCAGCGCCGTCTCCAATGCCGCGGAAGCCGTTTCATCCATCGCTCTGGGCGCCTCCGTGGGCAGCATGGCGGGCGCCGTCATCGGCGGTAAGCACGGCGGCGACGGCGGCGGCCTGCTGGGCGTCGGCTCGATTGGCCAGGGCGTCGGCATGGTCGCCGGCGGCATCCTGGGCGGCGTAGCCAGCGGCGTGGCCGCAGCCGTTATTGGCTGGGACACCACGCTGGAATACTCCAAAAAAGGCCTCGATGGGCTGATTAACGGCACCATCAGCTAAATCCATACGCGGTCCAAAGCCGCAGCGTTCTCGCTGCGGCTGTCTCCCGGTCAGGCAAGCGCAGGTTCTTCCTATGAGTGATAATAAGAGCAGGAATATTTTCCGCCAGGAGGCGGTCAATTATCAACGTCAAAGATGGACCGGCAGGGCGCTGTTAATTTCTGGCGCGTCGAGCCATGTGATTGCCGCCACCTGTTTCATTTTTATTCTGATCCTGGCGGGCGCACTCTATTTTTGCGAGTACACGCGCCGGGTCGATGTTGAAGGCGAGGTGATCAGCATCCCGCATTCCACCAATGTGTTTTCCTCCCAATACGGCTACGTGAGCCAGGCATTCCATAAAGCCGGTGACGTCGTGGAAAAGGACGAGCCGCTGTATATTATTGATGTCTCGAGAAGCACCACGTCCGGCAATGTCAGCCATATCGCGGCCAGCGAAATAAGCAAACAGATTAGCAATCTGGATTCGATAATCAGCAAGCTGAATAAAAATAAAACCGCCATGCTGGATAATTTGCGCAAACAGATCAATAGCTATGAAAACGCCTATAAAGAAACCGAGAAACTGAACCTCAGCGCCAAAGAGGGGATGGATAAAATGCGCGATAGCCTGAAAAATTACGAACACTATTTGACGAAAGGCCTGATCACCAAAGATCAGTTAAATTATCAGCGCTCGCTCTTTCAACAACAGCAAAGCTCGTATCAGGCGCTCTACAGCCAAAAGATCCAGCAAAATATTCAACTGTCGCAGTTGCGCAGCGATTTGCTGATTCGCGCCGCCGATTACGACAATCAGATATCGCAAAGCGAATCGCAACGCAGTGATTTACAACGCCAGCTGGCGGAGTCCAATGCCGGCGGCCAGGTCATTATCAAAGCGCCGCTCAAGGGGAAAATCGAGTCGCTGAGCGTGACCGCCGGGCAGGTGGTCGAGAGCGGCAGCAGTCTGGCGCAAATCAAACCGATTGATAACATCAAATATTATCTGGTTCTATGGCTGCCGAATAACAGTTTGCCCTACGTGAAAATCGGCGATGGCATCAACATTCGCTATGAAGCCTTCCCGTCGGATAAATTCGGTCAGTTTCCGGGAAAAATAGAATCCATCTCGTCGGTCCCCGCCTCCCCGCAGGAAATGTCGGAATACAGCAGCGGAAATAAACGGGAAAGGAACGCCTACTACAAAGTGCTGGCGTCCATCAGCGACACGCAATTCAGCGATAAAGGCAAATATCTCGAAATCAGCAGCGGGCTGCAGGCCAGGGTCATCGTCTTCCTGGATAAGAAACCGCTTTATCAGTGGGCGATCGCGCCTTTGTATGACATAAAAAACAGCGTCGTGGGGCGAGTCGATGAAGGACAATAATCTCTTTGAACGGATCAACGAGAAGTTAACATTCTCACTGCGCAAGCGGGTGCCGAGCATCTTGCAGTCGGAGTCATCGGAATGCGGCCTGGCGTGCCTCGCCATGATCGCTTCCTATTACGGGTTTAATGTGGATATGCTGAGCCTGCGGCAGCGATTCGGCATTTCCACCCAGGGCGCGACCCTGGGGACGATCTCTCAAATCGCGTCGCAAATCCAACTGAAGACGCGCGCCTTGTCCTTGGACATCGACGAAATCAATCAGCTGAAAACGCCCTGCATACTGCACTGGAATATGAATCACTTCGTGGTGTTGGTTAAGGTGCAGCGCGCCGGTTTTGTCATTCACGATCCGGCCTTCGGGCGCAGAGTGATCGGGCTGCAGGAGATGTCGAATCACTTTACCGGCATCGCGTTGGAGCTGTGGCCCGACAGGGCCTTTCAAAAAGAGACCCTCAAGACCCGTTTGCGCCTGCTGGATTTGATGAAAAACATCGAGGGCCTGCCGGGGACGCTGCTCAAGATCTTTGCGTTATCGATAGTCATCGAATCGGTCAACCTGCTGCTGCCGGTGGGAACGCAACTGGTGACCGACCATGTCATTCAGGCGCATGACTACAGCCTGCTGACGGTCATCTGTTTGGGGCTGATCTTCTTCACCTTGTTCCGCGCGGTGGTCAGTATCGCCAGGGCCTGGATCTCCATCGTGCTCGGGACGCTGACCGATATTCAGTGGAAGACGACGCTGTTTGAACACCTGATGAAGCTGCCGCTGGATTTTTTCGAAAAACGGCACCTGGGGGACATTCAATCGCGCTTTTCCTCGCTGGATGCGATCAGAACCACCTTTACCAATAATATCGTCAGCGGGATCATCGACGGCATCATGACGGTCGGGCTGTTCGCGATGATGATGGTCTACGGCGGCTGGCTGGTCTGGGTCGTGGCGGGCTTCACTCTGATCTACATCCTCATCAGGATGATGACTTACAGAACCTACCGTCAATTCTCGGAGGAGCAGATCGTCAAAGCGGCCAAGGCCAACTCGCATTTCATGGAGACGCTGTACGGCATCTCGACCGTCAAGGCGCTGGGCATCAAGGAAACGCGCTCCAGCTATTGGCTCAATCTGAACGTCGACGCCGCCAATACCAATATCAAAATCACCCGATTCAATATGATGTTCGGCGGGATCAATACCTTTATCACGACGCTCGATCAGGTGGCGATCCTGTGGCTTGGCGCCATGATGGTCATCGACAATTCCATGACGCTCGGCATGTTCATGGCGTTCAATGCCTATCGCGGCCAGTTCTCTCAGCGGGCCTCGAGCCTGATCGACCTGGCGATCGGCTTGCGCATGCTGTCGCTGCACAATGAGAGGATATCCGACATCGTCTTTACCGATGCGGAGACGGAGTCCGCGCCGCGACAGGTTTTCCCCTCGGGCACGGGGATTGCCATTGAGGTAAAAAATCTTACGTATCAATATGACGCGCTGTCGCGGCCGATCTTCAAAGACCTGAACATGCGCATTGCGGCCGGCGAAAGCGTGGCCGTCGTGGGCGCCTCCGGCGCGGGCAAGACCACTTTGCTGAAGGTGATGTGCGGTTTGCTCAGCCCCACTTCCGGCCAGGTTTTGGCCGACGCGATGGATATCCATAAAGTCGGGGTGAATAACTACCGTAACGCGATCGCCTGCGTGCTGCAGGACGACCGGCTGTTCTCCGGGTCCATTGCGGAAAACATCAGCGGGTTTGAGGTCAATGCCAATAAAGAGCTGATCATGGCCTGCGCGATACACAGCAATATCCACGATGAAATCATGCAGATGCCGATGGGCTACGAAACCCTGATCGGCGAGTTGGGCAACGGCATCTCCGGCGGGCAAAAGCAACGCCTGTTTATCGCGCGCGCCCTCTATCGCCGCCCGAGTGTGCTGTTTATGGATGAAGCGACCAGCCATCTGGACGTTGAGAATGAGTCGGCGATCAACCGGGCGATATCTTCGCTGAATATTACGCGCGTGATCGTCGCCCACAGAAAGTCGACCATCGACTCGGCCGACAGGGTAGTGGTGCTGGGGGGCGAGAGCGGCGCGCCGGCAGGCGGCGGTGAATAAAGGGCGCTTGCCGGCGCTGGGGCGAAGCCGGCAATGCAGGCTGTCCCCACGGCGAAAATCGCGGTAAAATGCAGCAGTTGACCCTATCGCATTCCATCAGGCCGTCGAACCCGCTATGAAAACGCGCAAACCGCGCCGCCCGCCCGGGCGGTGGATCTATTACATCCTGCATGAAGACATGCTGTGGCCTTGCCCGGTCAAATGGGAGTGGGAGAGCGGCTATAACGCCTGGCTGCCGTTTTACTATTCCCCCACGCTGGAATTCGTCGCCGGCAACCCCGCCCGCGCTACCAAGGTCAGCAGCGGCCGACGTTAAGCGGGCCGCGCGTGCTGCTCGCCTTGCCGCCCGACGTCCGCTCACCTAAGATCATCTCATCACCCACAGGTTTTCCCGGAGCCCCCATGTTGACTCTGTTTCGCACGTCTCTTTGCGGCGCGGTGGCATTGCTGCTGCTCGCCGGTTGTCAGCAGACGGCGCATAAACCGGCGCCGCCGCTGCAGGCGCAGCTGGATCACATCGCTTCGATGCTGGCCGGCGGACACTTCCTGCGCGTGGACTGCGGGCGCAGCGAGATACCGGACGACGTGAAGCTGCAGCGCACCGCAATGCGCGCGGCGCAGCGCCGCGGCTGGGACACGCAGGCGGCAGGGTATCGGCAGTTGCCGGCGCTTACCCAGGCGCGTTACCTGACCCTGCAACAGGACAATCAGCTGCTGACGGAAAAATGCGCTGCGCTCAGCCGCAGCACCGCCCGCTTTATCGCGGCGGCGCAGGCCGATCAGGAAGATTACATGGAGTAGCGCGTCGGCATGCCTTTCGGGCGCGCGTTATGGGCGCCCCAAAATTCTTTGCAGGATAACGATTTATCGATCATCATTTGAAATGATGTTTCACTTTTACCCATCGAGCCCATCTTGAACCTGTATGCCGCACTGCGTCAGCGCGTGGAAAATACGCGCTGGTACGCCAAACGGAAAAGCTACCGCGTGCTGTTCTGGCGCGAGATCACGCCACTGGCGGTGCCCATCTTTCTGGAGAACGCCTGTGTCCTGCTGATGGGGGTGCTGAGCACCTTTCTGGTGAGCTGGCTCGGCAAAGAGGCGATGGCCGGGGTGGGGCTGGCGGACAGTTTCAACATGGTGATCATCGCCTTTTTCGCCGCGGTGGATCTCGGCACCACCGTGGTGGTGGCTTTCAGCCTCGGCAAGCGCGATCGCCGGCGGGCGCGAGCGGCGGCGCGTCAGTCGCTGGTGCTGATGACCGGCGTGGCGCTGCTGTTGGCGGCGGGCATTCACCTGGCGGGCGAGCCTATCATTGATGTGATCGCCGGCGCGGCCTCGCCGGAGGTGAAAGCGCTGGCGCTCTCTTACCTGCAAACCACGGTGTGGAGCTACCCGGCGGCGGCGATTGCGTTGATCGGTAGCGGCGCCCTGCGCGGCGCGGGCAACACCAAGATCCCGCTGCTTATCAATGGCGGCATGAATATCCTCAATATCATCATCAGCAGCATCCTGATTTACGGCATGCTGGGCTGGCATGGCCTGGGGTTCGTCGGCGCCGGGCTGGGGCTGACGATTTCCCGCTATATCGGCGCCATCGCCATCCTCTACGTGCTGGCGATCGGCTTTAATCCGGCGCTGCACATCACGTTGAAAAGCTATTTCACGCCGCTCAAAATGAGCATCCTGTGGGAAGTGCTGGGGATCGGCATTCCCGCCAGCGTCGAGTCGGTACTGTTTAACGGCGGCAAGCTGTTGACGCAGATGTTTGTCGCCGGCATGGGCACCAACGTGATCGCCGGCAACTTTATCGCTTTCTCCATCGCTTCGTTGATCAACCTGCCGGGCAACGCGTTGGGATCGGCCTCGACCATTATCGTCGGCCGGCGGCTCGGCAAAGGCGAGATCGGCCAGGCGGAGCGGCAGCTGCGCCATATTTTCTGGCTGTCGACCCTTGGGCTGACCGCCATCGCCTGGGGCACCGCGCCGCTGGCCGGGGTGTTCGCCGCGTTTTATACCTCGCAGGATGATGTGAAAACGGTGGTGAAAACCCTGATCTGGCTCAACGCCGCCTTTATGCCGATCTGGGCCGCTTCCTGGGTCTTGCCCGCCGGGTTGAAAGGCGCGCGCGACGCCCGCTTCGCCATGTGGGTGACGATGCTCGGCATGTGGGGGTGCCGCGTGGTGGCCGGCTACGCGTTGGGCATCGAACTGGGCATGGGCGTGGTGGGCGTCTGGTTGGGGATGTTCCTCGATTGGGCGGTGCGCGGCGCCTTATTCTACTGGCGCATGGTCAGCGGGCGCTGGCTGTGGAAATATCCGCGGGCCAGGCGCTCGGGAGGCCGGGTAACATCCGCCGCCTACAGCCGCGGAAGCGTCAATACAGCAGCGTCATCGCGCTGAAGAACAACAGCGTCAAGGCGATGATGATGAGATTTTGCGTGGCTTTGCGCACCAGTTTGCTGGCGCTCAGGCGGCTGTCGATGACGTAGAGCAGCGGCACCATCAGCAGCACATAGGCGAACATCAGCATGGCGGTAAAGGGCTGCAGGTTCATTCATGTTCCTCCTGGGCGTCATCATGGCCGATCAGGTGTATCAGTACGGCTTGCGTCTGGCGGTGCTGGCCGATAAAGGGCGAAGTGGCTGGCGATGCCGGCGCGAACGTCAGGCCGGCGCGTCGCGTTTTCACCGCCGCTTGCAAAATCTTCTTTCGATGCTTCCGAGTATGGTCGACCATGCGCCTCCGAATAGGGCCGCCCAAAGGCGGCCGATCGTTGTATTGCCCATTAAGCTGGAGAGGATCGCAGCCGCTGCCGGGGCCGCAGAGGTATAATATTGCGAATGATAACCATTATCAATAATGGAGATGAAAAAATTAAGGGTATTGCGAGGGGGCAGCCGGCGGGGCGGGAAAAGAAAAAGCACGCCTTGCGGCGTGCTTTGCGGGGTACTAACGGCGGTGGTTACTTCTGATCGGGCAGGGCGTAAGCGACCACGTAGTCGCCCAGCTTGGTGCCGAAGGAACCGTGGCCGCCGGCGTAGATCAGCACGTACTGCTTGCCGTTGACCTCATAGGTCATCGGCGTCGCCTGGCCGCCGGCCGGCAAGCGCGCTTCCCACAGTTTTTCACCGTTGGTCACGCTGAAGGCGCGCAGGTAGTTGTCCGCGGTGGCGCCGATGAAGAACACGTTACCGGCGGTGGTCACCGGGCCGCCCAGCATCGGCATGCCCATTTTGAACGGCAGCGGCAACGGTGAGCTGTCGCGCACGGTGCCGATGCGTTTTTTCCACACGATGTCGTTGGTTTTCAGATCCACGGCGGAAATGTAACCCCAGGCCGGCTGTTTGCACGGCAGGCCGAACGGCGACAGGAACGGGTTCAGGGTGACGCCGAACGGCACGCCATACTGCGGCTGTACGCCGGACTCGGTGCCGCTGCCGCCTTTGTCGCCTTCCGGCGGCTCAATCGGGTTGCCTGGGCCGCGCGGGATCAGTTTGGAGACGAACGGCAGCGCGATCGGGTTGGCGATGGCGATTTCGCGATCGGTATCGACGGCCAGGCCGCCCCATTCGAACATGCCCAGGTTACCCGGGAACACCAGCGTGCCTTGCTCGGAAGGCGGGGTGAAGGTGCCTTCATAACGCAGGCTGTGGAACATCACGCGGCAGACCAGCTGATCATAGATGGTCGCGCCCCACATGTCGGCGCCGGTCAGTTTCTTCTCAGGACGGAAGGTCAACTCGGAGAACGGCTGGGTCGGTGACAGGCGATCGCCCTTGGCCGGGCCTTGCGGTACCGGTTTCTCCGGCGCCGGCACCACCAGTTCGCCGTTGGTGCGGTTCAGCACGAAGATGTTGCCGGTTTTGGTCGGCACATAGATGACCGGCACTTTTTTACCGCTCTTGTCGGTAATGTCCGCCAGGGTCGGCTGCGCCGGCACGTCCATATCCCACAGGTCATGGTGGACCGTCTGATAGAACCAGGCCAGTTTGCCGGTGGAGGCGTTCAGCGCCAACAGGCCGCTGGCGTAGCGTTCCATTTCCGGGGTGCGATCGCCGCCCCAGATGTCCGGAGTGGAAACGCCCATCGGCAGGTAAACGATATCCAGCTTGGCGTCATAGGCGGCAGGCGCCCAGGAGTTCGGCGAGTTCGGCACGAAGTGGTGCTCGTCCGCCGGGATGGCGTTCGGATCTTTCGCGCCCGGATCGAAGGCCCACAGCAGCTTGCCGCTGTTGACGTCGAAGCCGCGGATCACGCCGGAAGGCTCGCGGTTGGAGTAGTTGTCGGTCACGGCACCGGCGACGACGATCACTTTATCGGTGATCACCGGCGGCGAGGTCGGCTCGTAGTGGCCCGGCGTCGCATACGGCATATTGCTCTGCAGGTTCAGCTCACCGTTGTTGGCGAAGTCCGGGCAGGGTTTGCCGGTTTCGGCGTCCAGTGCGAACAGACGGCCGTCGTTGACCGGCAGAATGATGCGGCGTGCGCACATCGCCGGAGCGGCGTCGCCGGCGGCGCCTGCGGCTGCGGCGGTTTCGTGGTAAGACACGCCGCGACAGGTGATGTGCTGGAAGGTTGGGTTGTATTTCAGCTGCGGATCAAACTTCCATTTTTCTTTACCGGTGGCGGCATCCAGCGCGAACAGCTTCTGGTGCGGCGTACACATGTAAAGGGTATCGCGGATCTTGATCGGCGTGACTTCGTTGGTGATCTCACCCGGATCGTTGGCGGTCTTCAGATCGCCGGTCTGGAAACGCCAAACCTCTTGCAGCTGGCCAACGTTTTTGTCGTTGATCTGGCTCAGCGGCGAGTAACGGGTGCCTTCCTGGGTGCGGCCATAGGCCGGCCAGTCGGCGCCGGTGGCGTCTTTCGGTTGTACCTGGGCGGCGTCGAGGGTGCCGTTAATCTCTTGCGGATCGTTGAACACGGCATAGGCCAGCGCGATGACGGTGATCGCCAGCGCCGCGCTCAGCGCGCCGTAGGCGAATTTGCCGTTGGCCACCAGCTTGCGGTAGATAAACGGCAACACCAGCCACAGGCCGAAGAAGAAGGTGACGTCCAGGCGCGGCGTCAGCGCCCAGAAGTCCGGGCCCACTTCCCACAGGGCCCAAATCGTGGTGCCCAGCAGGAATACCGCGTACAGCAGCAGCGCGGTGGCGCGGCGGCGGAACAGCAGCCAGGAAGTCGCCAGCAGCACCAGCCCGGCGATGATGTAATACAGCGAACCGCCCAACTTGGCCAGCCAGATGCCGCCGCCGAGCAGATAAAGCCCGCTCAGCGCGGCAAACAGCGCCGTTATGACGATAAGCGGCGATAGTGACGCTTTATTTTGCATAGCAATACCCTTACCAAAAATGAAAGTCCCCGATTTAGAGATTAAGCCAAATCGGAAAAAACACGCGGTTTCTCCCTATTATTTCAGCGAGAAGCCGCTAGGGTGACGTAAAACCCATCCCGTTTTTTAACCTTAAGGTGCTTTGCCTTATTCAAAGCGATAAGACAAGGTGGCGCCGCCACCCCAGTTGCGCCCCGGCGCCGGCTCGAAGTAGCGGCCGTTGCCTTCGTTGACGATCACCGAACCGACGTATCGGCGATCGAAAACATTGTCCACCCGGCTGAACACGTCCAGCGCCCAGCGGTTCCAGGTAAAGCGATAACCGGCGTTTACGCCGGCCACGGTGTAAGAGGGAGCCTGCGCGCTGTTGGCGTCATTGGCCTGAATGTCGCTCATGTAGCGCAGTTCCGCGCCGGCGTGCCAGCCTTCCGGCGGGGCATAGGCCAGCGAGGCGTAGCCCATGTTGCGGGCGATGCCCGGCAGGCGATTGCCGGCGGGGGTACAGCCGGATTTACCGCACATTTCGCTGCGGTAGGTGGCGTCCAGCAGCGTCCAGGCCATATGCAGGCGCCAGTCCAGCGCGAACTCTTGATCCAGCGCCAGTTCAAGGCCGCGCCGCCGGGTTTTGCCGGCGTTGGCGTAGCTGGTGCGCCCACCGCTGCTTTCCGCCACCACCAGCTCGTTGTCGGTATCGGTCTGGAACAGGGCGGCGCTCACCAGGCCGTTGCCGAGGCGCAGTTTGCTGCCCAGTTCGACGGTGTCGCTGGTGGACGGCTGCAGGCCGAGGTTCAGGCCGGCCTGGCCGTCGGGGCGATAGGAGAGTTCGTTGATGGTCGGGGTTTCAAAGCCGCGGCCTGCGGAGAGATAAACGTTCCACGCCGGATTGATTTTATAGTTGAGCGAGCCCATCGGCAGCCACTGGTGGTAGCGTTTGCTGCCGCTGTCGTCGCCGTTGCGCGGCGTGATGTAGTAGTCGGTCGAGTCGAAGCTGACCGTGCTGTAGCGCAGGCCGGCGTCCAGCGTCCAGTGCGGCGTCAGTTGCCAGGAGGTTTGCAGGTAAGGATCCAGGTTCCAGATGCGGTTTTTCTCGTTGCGCCGCTGGTCGCCTTTCTCGCCGTAGTCCACTGTGCCGTCTCGCAGAATAAAGTTTTCAAACCCCTGCCGGCGTTCGGTCATGGTTTCATAATCCAGACCACCGATCAGTGTTACCGGTAACGAGGCGAGAGTATCCTCATGCTTCCAGCGAGTGTCAATGCCCTGATATTTTCTTTCCAGCACGATCACCCCGCCGGCGTGGGTAGGGTTGAGCTGCGGCCCGCGTGGAATGGATTGGTACTGCGTGGTGTGGCGCTCGCCGTGGTAGGCGGTCAGCGTCAGTTCGTCGCGCTCGCTCATCTGGCGCTGATAGCGCAGACCGGCCTGGGTCTGATCGAGCGACTTGCGGGTGTTGTATTGATCCGCGCGCGGCGCCTGGCGCGGGTTTTCCTTCCATTCCGCTTCGGTCAGGCCGCCCGGATCGCCGGCGTCAATGGAGACGCTGTTGAACATCAGCGTCAGGGTACTGACGTCGTCCAACCGCACGCCGAGCTTGCCGTTGCCGAGGTTTTTCCGCGCGGCGCTGTGATCGCGATAGCCCTGAGTGGTGAAGCGGGTGCCGGAGATAGTGTAGTTGACGTCGCCGGCCTGGGTGCCGTCGCCGGTGGCGCCGGTCGCTTTCACCCCGTAGCGCCAGGTGTTGTCGCTGCCGAAATAGCTGCCGGCCTCCAGCGTTGGCGGCTGGGCGCCGGTCTGGGTGTCAACGTTGATCACCCCGCCCGAAGCGTTGCCGTACAGCGCGGAATAGGGGCCGCGCAGCACCTCGATGCGCTTGACGGAGTTGATGTCGATGTTGGAGGTTTGTCCCTGGCCGTCGGGCATGGTGGCGGGGATGCCGTCGACGTACATGCGCACCCCGCGCACGCCGAACATCGATCGGCTGCCGAATCCGCGTATCGACAGCTGCAGATCCTGCGCATAGTTTTGCCGGTTTTGAAGCTGCAGACCCGGCACGCTGCCAAGGTTTTCCGACAGGTTAATCTGCGGTGCGGCGTTGCGCAGGTCCTGGCCGTCGATCACGCTGACGGACACCGGCGATCCCAGCTCGGTCAATCCGATGGGTTGCGCCATTACCACCAGCGTATCGCTGTCTTTCTGATCCGCCGCCAGGGCCGAACCGATGCAGACCGGCTGCAGCAATAACAGGGTTGCCGGGGTCAAGACGGGACGTTTTTTATTCATCAGATAATTCTGCCAATAATGCTGAAAAAATTGCCCGCAAGTGGGCGAAAATAGCCATTTGTGACTCCCTGTACTGGCATTCAATGGGAGGGAAACTGCATCCTGCAACGAGTATAGGATATTCCGACACCGTACGCTTTGGAATAGCGCAACTGAAAGATGCGTGTTTTAATTTAAGAAGATTCTCTTTTTTATCGATTTTTCCGCGATACCTTTAAATTAGATTTATTTATATTAAATATATTCCCATCCTTGATTTTAATTTATTTACAATAGTTATTTTATTTATGAATGAAAAGCCAGGATTCATTTTTAAATGATAAATTATTTTTTATATCATTGTTTTTATTGGTTTTAGTTTATTTGTGTTTTTGTGGCTTTATTTTTTATAAAAATAAAATAATATTCGCTCTTATGTTTTTTAAGTTTTCGCCTAACAGCTCAATCGCATAACCATCACGGTATTTATGTCATGCATAAATATCTATTCATATATTATTGGAATATATTAAAAGGGAATTGATTCATGGGCGCGATCATCGCTTCACCCTATACCCACACGTTTTGGAATGAATACGTCCTCAATCCACACTCCTGCGAGTACAACCTGGTGCTGGATCAGACCATTGAGGGGGCGCTGGACGTCGATCGACTGCGCGCGGCGGTCGAGGGCGTGTGCCGGGACTATATTCTGTTTCACCATGTCCTCGACGACAGCTCGCCGCAATTACGCTGGGTAAAGACGGAGAAGAAAATTGCGTTGGAAACGCTTGATGCCGATTGCGATGCCGGTAAATTAATCAATACGCCGTTCGATCTCCGGGAGGGGCCGCTGTGCCGCTTCTACCTGATTGAGTTGGCGCCGCAGCGCTATAATTTGATCATTGTCGTTCATCATATCCTGATCGACGGCCTGTCCGGCCAGGAGTTCTACAACGCCGTTTCCGCCTATTACAATCGCGGGGCGGCCGTGGCGCCGCCGCAGGCGAATGAAACGGACATTTGTCGATTGTACCGGCGCTATGAGGCGGATATCGCGGCGTTGAAGCAGGACTTCGCTTCCGCGTCATTCTGGGGCGACCGGTTGGCCGAATGCGCCCCGCGCGTAGCGTTGCCTTATCTCCCCGGTGAAGCCCCCGAAGCACCCGGCGCCGGCGAAGTGCGCTTTACGTTGCCGTTCGCCGAGTGGCAGGCGCTGAAGTCTGGCGTCAGATATGCCAACCCATTCCTGATATTCAAAACGCTGTGGGCGTTGCTGATCGCCCGGCAATCCGCGCAGGACACGGTGCATATCGGTTATCCCGTCGCGCCGGACGGCGGCGAGCCGCTGTTTTTCGGCGCCCAGGTCAACACCGCGGTGTTTCCCTTAACGCTCGCCCCGCAAGCCACGTTCAACCAGCTGTACCGCGCGACGCTGGCCTACAGCAAAGCGCTCAAGGCGACGGGCAAGCTGCGGCACAGCCAATTGCCGGTTTATGACATGCTGAACCTCAGCCCGGTGCGCGAGCTGAACGTCAATTTCACTCAGGCTTACCTGAAAGATGCGCCGCTGGCGCTTGACGGTTGCCGCATCGGCGTCAATCACCGTTACAACGTCGATCTGGCCGGTTCGGAACTGCTGCTGGAGTATCAGCCGACCGAGCAGGCCTTTGAGTTTCGCCTGCGTTATCGGCCCGATCTGTTCGACGCCACGCAAATGGCGGAGATGGCGGATCAGTATCTCGGGCTATTGCGGCGTGCGCTAACCGAACCGGACGCGCCGATAGCCGCGTGGCCGCAGCTCACGGCGCAGCAGGTTTTACGCTGCCGCGACGCCTGGGAGAGCGAGCCGGACACGGCCGACCCAGGGGCGACACTGCTCGACGGCGTGGCTCGCCAGGCGCGCCGTCATCCGGAACGCATCGCCGTAACCGATGCCAACGGTTCGCTCAGCTACCGCCAACTGGCGCAGCGCAGCGATCGCCTGGCGTTACGGCTGAGGGAAGAATATCGCCGGTTGCGCGGCGCCGCCATGCCGCCAGAGACGCTGATCCCGCTGTATCTGCAGCGCAGCGCGGAAGCGGTGGTGGCGATGCTGGCCATCATGAAGGCGGGCGGCGCCTATGTGCCGCTGGATCCCGCGGCGCCGGCGCAGCGCCTGGAATATATTCTGCAAGAGGTGAACAGCCCCATCGTCCTGACGGAAAGCGCATTGCAAGGGGCGGCGCAGCGACTGGCGCCGGACGGCGTTTGCCTGGCGGCGGATGAATCGCTTGCCGATGCGGATGCCGCGAGCCTGCCGAATGTCGAAGCCCGGCAATTGGCCTACGTGATTTACACCTCCGGCACCAGCGGGCGGCCGAAAGGCACGCTGTGTGAACACCGGGGCGCGGCCAACATGGTGCGGGGTCATACGCAGCGTTTGCTGCGCAATGAATCGGGCGCACTCAACTGCCTGCAGTTCGCGTCGCTGGCCTTTGACGCGCACGTGTTTGAAGTGTTCATGGCCCTGAGCAACGGCCACCGGCTGTTCATCGCGGGCGAGGCGCAGCGGCGCGATCCGGCGCTGTTGTGCGGCCAAATGGCGGCCTGGGGCATCGAAGCCTGTTTCCTGCCGCCGGCGCTGCTTGGCACCTTGCCAGACCTGCCGGCTTCGGTGCGCTATCTCGCGACCGGCGGCGAGGCGACCGCGCAGGAGGCGCTCGACCATTACCTGGCCTGCGGCATGCAGGTTGCCAATCTGTACGGCCCGACCGAGGCTTCGGTCAGCGCCAGTCTGAATATTTATCGCCGCAACGGCGCGCGCAATATCGGCCACGCCATCGCCAATATGCGTTGTTATGTGGTTGACGAGCATGACAATCTAATGCCGCTGGGGGCGGAGGGCGAGCTGTGTCTGGCCGGCGCCGGCCTGGCGCGCGGATACCTGAACCTGCCGGCGCTGACGGAAGCCGCATTCGTCGCCAATCCTTTTGAACTGCGCGAGCCTTACCGGCGCCTGTATCGCACCGGCGACCGGGTACGGCGCTTGGCCGACGGCAGCCTGGACTATCTCGGACGACACGACCAGCAGATCAAGATCAACGGCTATCGCATCGAGTTGGGCGAGATCGAAATGCAGCTGCGCGCGCTGCCCGAGGTGGCCGAGGCGGTGGTGACCCTGCGCCCCGGCACGACGGACCAACTGGCGGCCTGGTATGTGCCGAAGCCCGGCGCGACGCCGCAGGCCGGCGACCTCTTGCAACGCCTGGCGGCGCAGCTGCCGCATTATATGTTGCCGTCGGCGCTGTCGGCGCTGTCGGCGCTGCCGCTGACGGTGAGCCGCAAGGTCGATTACCGGGCATTGCCGGAACCGCTGCCGGTCGAGCGGCAAACGGCGTTTCGCCAACCGGGCACGCCGCTGGAGACTCAGCTTTCTACACTGTTCAATCGGCTGCTGGGCGGCCATGTCGGCATGGACGACAACTTCTTCCGCCTCGGCGGCAACTCCATTATGGCCATCAGGCTGTGTCACGAAGTGAATAAATTGCCGGGGGCGAAGATCTCGGTGCTGACGTTGAATCAGCATCCGACGGTGGCCGCGCTGAGCGAGCATATCGCCGCTCAACGGCAGGCGCCGTCGGATGAGCCGCCCATCCTCGCCGGCGGGCTGCGGGAGGGGCCGTTGTCGCTTCAGCAGTCGCGATTGTGGTTTGTTCAGCAACTGTCGGCGGACGCCACGCACTATCTGTCGCCGGTGCTGCTGCGGCTGGCGCCGGACATCGATGACCAACGTTTTGCGGACTGTCTGCAGGCGATCGTCGAGCGCCACCAGATCTTGCGTAGCCTGATTCGCCAGAATGAGCGGGGCGAAGCCAGCCAGTGGGTCAGCGACGCCGTGCTGCCGGTGCCTTTGCTGACGGTGAGCAGCGCTGAGTTTGACATGGCGCTGGCGCAGGCCTGCAGCCGGCCGATGGATTTGACGCGCGAGCTGCCGCTGCGCGCCACGCGCTATCGTTACCGCGATGCGGCGGGCGGGGAAACGGCCGTTTGTCTGTTGGTGTTCCATCACATCGTCTTTGACGGTTGGTCGCTTGAGGTGCTGCTGCAGGAGCTGGACGCGCGCTATCGGGGAACGTGGCGTAAAGCGACAGAGCCGGCGCTGCAATACCTCGACTATGCCTGCTGGCAACACGTGCCGGAAAATGTGCAGCGCCGGGCCGACGAATTGGCCTTTTGGCAACGAGAGCTGGCGGGCTGGCAGCCGCTCTCGCTGCCGGTGGATTTTTTGCGGCCGGCGGTCTTCGACGTACGCGGCGACAACAGCGAAGTGCCGCTGCCGGCGGCGCTGGTGAAGGCGCTGGAGGCGTTGGCGCGCCGAGAGGGCGTGACGCTGCATGCCGTGATGCTGGCGGGGTTCATGCTGTTGCTTGCCCGCTACAGCGGTCAGAACGATGTGATGGTGGGCACGCCGCTGGCGAACCGCAATCGCCCTGAGCTGGGGAATCTGATCGGATTCTTTGTCAATACGCTGCCTTTACGCCGGCAGATCGACACGCGTCAGGGCGTCGCCGAGTTTGTGCGAGAGGTTGCGGCCACGACGCTGCGGGCGCAGCAGCATCAGACGCTGTCGCTGGAGGCGCTGGTGGACGCTCTGGCGCTGCCGCGCGACTTTTCGCGGCATCCGCTGTTCCAGGTCATGTTCGCGCTGGAGGGCGAGAGCGGCGCACCGACGCGTCCGGACTGGCTGTCGGTGGTCGATCTGAGCGCGGATGAGCGCACCGCCAAGTTCGATCTGACGCTCACGCTGACGCCGCAGGGGGAGCAGATGCGCGCGCGCTTCAACTTCGCGTCGGCGCTGTTCAGCAAAGCGTCGATGGAGCGGTTGGCCGGCTACTATCTCGCCCTATTGCAACAGATGGCGCGCCACGATGACTGGCCGCTGGAAAATATTCGTCTGCAGCCGCAGGGCCCGGCGCTGCCTGCGGCGCCGGCCTTTAGCTATGCGTTTGAACGTTGCCTGCAACAGGATTTCGTGCGGCATGCGCAGCGCAATCCGCAGGCCGTCGCGGTGATCGACGCGCAGGGGGAAATGACGTACGGCGAACTGCACGAGGCGGCGTTAACGCTGGCCACTCAACTGCGTGTGCAGGGCAAGATGACCGGCGACGCCATCGCCGTCGTCGCCGACAAGGGGCGCCGGCAGCCGATCGCCCTGTTGGCGGCGCTGATGTGCGGCAAGGCGTTTTTGCCGATGGAGGCGACATGGCCGCCGCAGCGGCGGCTGAAGGTGATGGCGCAGGCCGGCATCAATACGTTGCTCAGCGATGCGCCCTGGGCCTGCGACGAGATCAACCTGGTCGAACTGAATGCCGACGGGCTGGCGGCGCAGTTGCCGCTGCCGGAGAGGCGCCTGCCGGCGGTGGAGGCCGGTCCTGACAGCCTGGCCTATATCATTTTCACTTCGGGCTCGACCGGCACGCCCAAGGGCGTGGCGATCGAACATCGCAGCGCGGTGAACATGCTGGAAGGCGTTCGGCGGTATTTCGGGTTCAACGAGCGGGATCGCAGCCTGGCGCTTAGCGCGTTGAGCTTCGATCTGGCGATCTTCGATATTTTCAGCCCGTTGAGCGCGGGCGGTGCGGTTGTGATGCCGGCCGAGCGAGATCGGGTCAATCCGCAAGCCTGGTATCAGCTGATGATGACACATCGAGTGACGCAATGGTTGAGCGCACCGGCCCTGATGGAGCTGTTGCTGGACTATGTAAACGGCGAGGGGCTGGCGGCCGGGCCTGCGCCGGCGCTGCGGGCTGTGATGGTGGGGGGCGACTGGATCGCCACCTCGCTGCCGGAACGCTGCCTGGCCTGGGCGCCGCACGTCCGCTTCTGCAGCGCCGGCGGCGCTACGGAGGCGGCGATCTTCACCATGCTGTATGAGGTGTCGCGAGGCGAGAAAATTCGCTCGGTCAGCATCCCTTACGGTAAACCGTTGCCGCACCAGCGTTGCTACATTCTGGATGCCGGACGACGGCCCGCGGCGCCGGGCGTGCGCGGGGAGATCTATCTGGCCGGTGAAGGGTTGGCGCGCGGGTATTACGGCGATCCGCAACGCACCGCCGAGAGTTTCTTCTGGCATGAGGAGCTGCAGGAGCGGGTGTATCGCACCGGCGACGCGGGCCGGTGGCTCGAGGACGGCAATGTGGAGTTCCTGGGGCGTCTCGATCAGCAGGTCAAGCTGAACGGCTACCGCATCGAGCTGGGTGAAATAGAGCATGCCGCGCTTGCCTATCCGGGGGTGACCGCCTGTTGTTGCGTGCTCGTCACCGACCCTCAGCCCTGTCTGGCCGCTTACTTCGTTGCCGATGAGGCGATCGCCCCGCAGGATTTGGCGCAGCATTTGAGCAGCCAACTGCCTCCTTACATGGTGCCGCAGGCACTGATGCAGCTGGCACAGCTGCCGCTGACCGAAAACGGCAAGATAGCCCGACAGGCGTTGCCGCCGCCGAAAAGGACGGCGCGCGAGTTTGTCGCGGCGCAGAACGAGCGGGAGAACGCTTGCCTGGCGGTGTGGCGCGATCTGTTGCAGCGGCAGGATATCGGCGTGGAGGACAATTTCTTCTCGCTGGGCGGCAATTCCCTTCTGGCGATCCAGGCCTGTTACCAGATCGGTCAGCGGTTGGGGAACGAGGTGACGTTGAGCGAGCTGGGCCGGTTCCCGACGATCCGTTCATTGTGCCGTGCGTTGCTGCGGCAGGGGGAGAGCGCCGCGCCGATGTCGATCCCGCCGCTGCGGCAACGCGAGTATCCGCTCTCCGCCTCACAGCTGCAGCTGTGGTTTATCGAGAACCTGAACGGCGGCGGCAATCTTTATCATGTGCCGATGCTGTTCCGTCTCGGCGAGGAGGTCTGTCTGACGGCTTACGAGCACAGTCTGCAGGCGGTCGTCGCCCGGCATCAGGTGTTGCACAGCCTGATTGCCCAGAAGCCGTCCCAAATTGCCGTCGCCCGGGCCTGTGAACAAACGCTTTCGCTGGAGCGCGTGGCGCTGGAGGCGGCGCGCTGGCCGGACAGACTGCGGCAGGATATCGATCGGCCGTTTGCCCTGGAGGCGGAGTTGCCGATCAGAGCGAGCGTTTACCAGGTGGTGCAGCCTGATGGCGGGCGGGTGACTTACAGCCTGATCCTGGTGCACCACCTGGCGTTTGACGGCTGGTCGCAGCCGGTGCTGCTGCAGGAGTTGGATGCGCTGTATCAGGCGCAGCGGCAAGGGCGGGAAGCTGAGCTGGCGGCGTTGCCGTTGCAATATGGCGACTATGCCGTCTGGCAGCGGCGCTGGCTGGACTCCGCGTTGGCGGATGAGGCGAAAGCGTATTGGCGACAAGCGCTGGATGGGTGGCAGGCGCTGGAGATGCCGCTCGATTTCGTGCGGCCGGCGCGCTTCGATCATCGCGGCGCCAATCACGTCATCGCGCTGCCGGAGGCCCTGACGATGCAGGCGGCGCAGTTCGCCCGGCGGCAAGGCGTCACGCCGTTTGCGCTGTATCTTGCGGCCTTTAATCTGCTGCTCGGTTACTTCAGCGGCCAGCAAGACATTCTGGTCGGCACGCCGGTCGCTAACCGGCCGGTGGCGGAGATCCGCTCGGCGATCGGATTCTTCGTCAATACGCTGCCGTTGCGCTCGCAAATAGACGATGTGGCGTCGCTGAACGATTATGTGCATCGGGTCTTTGACGGCGTGCTGCAGGCGCAGCGGCATCAGAATTTACCGTTGGATCAGTTGATTGAGCTGCTGCAGGTGCCGCGCGATCTGTCGCGCCATCCGCTGTTTCAGACGCTGTTCGCGCTGGAAGAGGCGGGTGAAGCGCCGGCCTGGCTGGCGCCGCAGGATCTGTTGACACACTATCAGGCGGCCAAATTCGATTTGACGCTGAGCATACAGTCGGCGCCGCAAGGCGGCAGGGCGATCTTCAACTATGCCACCGCCCTGTTTGCACCGGCCACGCTGGCGCTGTTGGGTGAGTATTATCTGACGATCCTCACGCAGATCGTCAATCACGGGGAGCAGCGCGTCAGTCAGTTGGCGCTGGTATCGGCGAGTGAAACGGCGCGGCAGCGCGCCTTCCGTCAATCCTGTCCGCCGGCCTACGATTTCGAACGCGCCATCCATCATGATTTTATCCGTCAGGCCGAGCGCGATCCGCAGCGGGTGGCGATCGTCGATGAATGGGGTGAGCTGAACTACGGTGAGCTGTATCGGCGTGCGTTGGCGCTGTCGTTGCAGCTGCGCGAGCATGCGGATATGCGCGCCGACACCATCGCGGTGATGGTGGACAAAGGGCGGGCGCAAATCATTGCGGTGCTGGCGATCCTGATGGCCGGCAAGGCCTATTTGCCGCTGGACGGCGCCTGGCCGGAACGCCGCCGCCTGGATATCGTTGCGCAGTCGCAGACCCGGATTATCCTCAGCAGCCGGGCGTGGGCGGCCCACGGTAACGCCAGACTGTTGACGATCGATCCGCAAGGTGCGGTCAACGCGTTACCGCCGGCGGCGCCGGGTGAGCCGGTCTTGCCGGCGCCTTCCGCGCTGGCCTATGTGATCTTCACCTCCGGTTCTACCGGCACGCCGAAAGGGGTGGCGATAGAACATCGCGGCGCGGTGAACAGCATCATCGATACCTTGCACCAGCTGGAACTCGGCGCGGACGATCGCGGGTTGGCGCTCAGCGCGCTGAGCTTCGACATTTCGGTGTTCGATATTTTCGGCCTGCTGTCGGTGGGCGGCGCCATCGTGATGCCGTCCGAAACCGAACGCTATCAGCCGGAGGCGTGGCATCGGTTGTTGATGACTCAGGGGGTGACCTTCTGGAATTCCGCGCCTTCGGTGATGACGCTGCTGGTGGAGCAGCTGGAGTCCGCCGCGTCGCAGGCGCAGTGGCCGCATCTGCGCAACGTGGTGCTGGTGGGTGAGGTGATCTCGCGTTCACTGCCGGCGCGCATTCGCCAATGGCGGCCAGGGTGCCGGGTAGTCAGCGCCGGGGGCGCGACCGAAAGCTCCATTTGGTCGATTTTGTACGACATTCCGGAAACGCCGATCCTGGCGCCCAGCGTACCTTATGGCCGGGCGATGGCCCATCAGCGTTTCTATGTGCTGGATCGCCATCTGCGCGTGTTGCCGCCCTGCTTACCGGGGGAACAGTACATCGGTGGGGCCGGCGTGGCGCGCGGCTATTACCGCAATCCGTCGCTGACCGAGGAAAAATTCATCTACCATCCGGAATTGGGGGAGCGGCTTTATCGCACCGGCGATGCCGGGCGCTATTTGCCGGACGGCAATCTGGAGTTCCTCGGCCGTATGGATTTTCAGGTGAAAATCAACGGCTACCGCGTCGAGCTGGGGGAGGTCGAGCAATGTGCGCTGGCGTTCGGCGCGATCAAATCCTGCTGCGCCGTGGTGCTGTCAGAGGCGCATCGGCAGCGTCTGGCGCTGTATTACGTCAGTGAGGCGCCGCTGGAGGAGTCGGCGCTGCTGGCCTTTATGAGCGGGCAATTGCCGCTATACATGCTGCCTGCGGCGCTGGTGCGGCTGGAAGCGTTGCCGTACAACTCCAGCGGCAAGCTGGATCGCAAGGCGTTGCCGGCGCCGACGGCGAATGAGCCACAGGCCTATGTCGCTCCCGCGAACGCGCTGGAGCAGCAGTTGTGCGCATTGTGGCAGGAGGCGCTGCAGTGCGAGCAGGTCGGCATGACGGACGATTTCTTCCTGCTGGGCGGCACTTCGATCAAGGCGATCTCCCTGTGCGTCGGCATGGGCGAACTGATGGCCGCGCCGGTGCCGGTGGTGCAGCTGTTGCAAAGCCGCACCCTGAAAAATCTGCTGGCCGCCAACGAGCGCCGTTTGGTCATGCCGCTTAACCGCCGGACAGACGGCGTGCCCGCGGTGTGGATGATCCACCCGGCGCTGGTGGGCGCGGAGGCGTTTCATGCTTTCGCTCAGCCGTTGCAAGGGCGACTCAATTGCTATGGCGTCGATAACCATAATCTTTACCATCAACCGACCATCGACTCGCTCGGCGAGCTGGCCGAACGGTATTTAAACGACATGATTGCCGCCGGCCTGCTGCAAGACGCCGGGCCGGTGCGCATTCTCGGGTGGTCGCTGGGGGGCATCATCGCGCTGGAGATCGCCGCTCGCCTGGAGGCGCGCGGCTGCCGTAACGTGCAGCTGTATCTGCTGGACAGCTTCTATCGGCAGACCACGGCGGAGCTGCCGCTGGAGCAACTGCTGCCTGCGCTGGGCATCGAGGGCGAGGCGGCGACACGCGCCATGGCCGCCGGGCAGGCGGAGCGGCGGCTGTCAGAGGGAAGGCTGAGCCGCCGATTGCAGACCACGAAAGTGACGCTGTTTAAGGCGATGGAGGGTAACCCGCAGTTGCCGGAGGCGATAACGGCGCCGCTGCTGACGCTGGAAGATAATGGGCTGGGCGCGGTTTGCGCGCAGCTCAAGATTATCCCGCTGGCTTGTCACCACCATAATATCTTGCAGTGTGAGGAGGCGATCGGCAACGTACTCAATGAAGGGATCTGATTCATGAGCCAGGCTCATAAGCCCAAGCGTATTTCGCCCCATAGTCATGGCGGTAGTCGCGTTTTACAGTCATCACACCGGAACGGCTCCGCGTCAGGCGGGGCCGGTATCAATCAGTGGGAGAGTGAAGATGCAAACACGCAAGTTGGGGTGCGAAGGGCTGGAAGTATCTGCGTTGGGGTTGGGCTGCATGGGGCTGAGTTTTGGCTACGGCCCGGCCACCGACAAACGGCAGGCGATCGAACTGATCCGCGCCGCGGTTGACGAGGGCGTGACGCTCTTCGATACCGCCGAGATTTATGGTCCGTTCACGAACGAGGAATTGTTGGGCGAAGCGCTGGCGCCGGTGCGCGATCGGGTCGTCATCGCCACCAAGTTCGGTTTCGATCTGCCGCAGCCGGCGGGGCAACAGGTGTTGAACAGCCGTCCGGAGCATATTCGCCAGGCGGTGGAAGGCTCGTTGAAGCGCCTGCGGATAGAGACGATCGATTTGCTGTATCAGCACCGCGTCGATCCCGAGGTGCCTATCGAGGAGGTGGCCGGTACGGTGCAGCAACTGATTCGCGAAGGGAAAGTAAAGTATTTCGGCCTGTCGGAAGCCGGCGCGCAAACCATTCGGCGAGCTCACGCGGTGCAGCCGGTCACGACGCTGCAAAGCGAATATTCGCTGTGGTGGCGCGAGCCGGAGCGTGAAATCTTGCCGACGCTGGCAGAGCTGGGCATCGGTCTGGTGCCGTTCAGCCCGCTCGGCAAGGGCTTTCTCACCGGCGCCATTACCGAGGACACCACCTTTGACAGCGGCGATTTTCGCAACGTGGTGCCGCGCTTCAGCGCCGAAGCGCGCCGGGCCAACCAGGCGCTGGTGGATGTGCTGGGGCAGATAGCGCAGCGCAAGGCCGTGACGCCGGCGCAGATCGCTCTGGCCTGGCTGCTGGCGCAGCAGCCGTGGATCGTGCCGATCCCGGGAACCACCAAGCGTCACCGGCTGGAAGAAAACCTCGCGGCGGCGGCGGTCACGTTGGCGGCGGACGAACTGGGTGAGATTGAGCGTGCGCTCTCCGCTATCGACGTGATTGGCGATCGCTACCCGGCGCATCTGCAGAAAAACGTCGGGCGTTAAGCCCCGCGCCGCAGCGCCTCAATCAGCAGCGCAAAGGCGGTGGTGTGTTGCCTGCGGCTTGGATAATAGAGGTAATAACCGGGAAACGGCGGACACCAGTCGTCCAGCGCCATCTGCAACCGCCCGTCGGCCAGCGGCTCGGCGACGGTATCTTCCGGCACAAAGGCGATTCCGAGGCCGAGCTGCGCGGCGTCGATTCGCTGGCGCAGGCTGTTGAAGGTCAGTTGCCCCTCCACCCGCACTTTGATCTCCCGGCCATCGCGGGCAAATTCCCAGGCGTACAGCCCGCCGAGGGTGGGCAGGCGCATGTTGATGCAGCGATGGTTTTGCAGCGCTTGCGGCGTAGCGGGGAGGCCGTAACGGGCGAAATAGTCAGGGGAGGCGACGGGCACCATGCGCATATCCGGCCCGATGCGCACCGCGACCATGTCCTTCGCTACCTGTTCCCCCAGCCGAATGCCGGCGTCGAATCGCCCGGCGACGATGTCGGTCAGGCTGTTGTCGACGGTGATTTCCACGTTGATATCCGGGTAATCGACGAGAAAAGTGCGCAGCACCGGCCATAGCACCGCATCCACCGCGTGTTCGCCGGCGGTGATGCGGATGTTGCCGGCGGGCCGATCGCGCATTTCACCCAGCGCGTTCAGCTCGTTTTCTATCTCCGCAAAGCGTGGACCAATGCTGTTGAGCAACCGCTCACCGGCCTCGGTGGGGGCGACGCTGCGAGTGGTGCGCGTGAGCAAACGCAGCGCCAGGCGTTCTTCCAGGCCGCGAATAGCGTGGCTGAGCGCCGATTGGGAAACCCCAAGCTGTGCCGCCGCTTTGGTGAAGCTGCGCTCCCTGGCCACCATCAGGAAAGCGATCAGATCGTTAAAGTTTTCTTTCAACATATCGGCACCGAAGAGGAGGGTGAGCGCACTGTCGCGCGTAGATTTATGAATTGAGCTCATAGCTCCTTGCGCATTCTACCCGCTAGTCGCCGGAAAAGCATGGCGCTATCTTGACATCACTCACTCATGATTATCAGCGCCGGCTGTGAGATCCGGCGCGGAGGACACGACAGATGAAAATACAACGCAGCGGTTCTATCCCATCACAGCGCGGTTCGGCGGATTACTTTACCGGGCAGGTACGCATCGACGCGCCGTTCGCCGGTGATGCGCCGGCTAGGGTGGGCGGCGCGACCGTCACCTTCGAACCCGGCGCCCGCACGGCATGGCATACGCATCCGCTCGGCCAGACGCTGATCGTCACTCAGGGGCGCGGGTGGATCCAGATGTGGGGCGAGAAGACGCAGGAGATGCACCCCGGCGATATCGTTTGGATACCGGCCGACGTCAAACACTGGCACGGTGCGACACCGGACACCGCCATGACCCATATCGCCATCGCCGAAGCGGTGGACGGCAGCCCGGTGACCTGGCTGGAGCCGGTCAGCGAGGCGGAATATCGGCCATAACGCCGATCAGGCCGAGGGGCTCTGTTCGCAAAACCGCAGCCGGTTGCCGAACGGATCGGTGAGGTTGAGCTCTTTGCCCCAGTCGACAACCTCCAGCCCCGGCCGGGCATAGCGGTAGTTTTTGGCCGTGAGCTCCCGGTGCAGCGCGTCGATATCGTGCACCGGGATGAAAATGGCGGCACCGGGCGTGCTGTCGCCGTAGTGTTCGCTCAGGTGCAGCGTCAGCCCGGCGCGGGTCACCTGCATGTACAGCGGCAGGTCTTCGCTGAAACGGTGCTCCCACGCCAGCGTGAAACCGAGAAAATCCAGATAAAACTCTTTGGCCTTGTCGACTGAAAAGATACGCAAAATCGGAATGGCGGGGGAGAGCGTCATCATTGTTGACCTCACTGTCGCGTTAGCGGCAGCCGATATGGATATCGACCGCGTCGGGGCCGGTATAGGCTTCGAAGTCGGTCAGGAAGCGACGTTCGATTTCCGGGTGTTGCTCGAAGTAGCCCCAGATGGTTTGCCAGCCTTCGATGACCGCCGCCGGCATGGTGCCTCGGGCCTGGAACACCAGATAGCGGCCAGGTTGGATGTGCAAACCGCTCTGTGCCTCACTGCCGGCGGTGACATCAAACGGCCCGCTGGCATCGGAGGCGTAGTTGGAGTAGACCCCGTAAACCGGCATGGCGGGCGAGGTGGCGAAAAAGTCTGACCACAGCGCCGGGATTTTAGCCGTCTCGGGCTGGGTTTCGTCCTGATTGGTGGTTCTGATTGTCTGGCCGGCGACGTAAAAACCGGGCAGGTGTACCGTGAAGGGCTGCATAGAGGCAATTCCTTTTAACCGCTGAAAAGAGGCCTAAAGGTAGCAAAGGCTGCCCAAAACCGCCAGACAGGGCCCCCGCAGGCGCGGGTGCCCCTCACATCAGGCATCCAAACCGCCGAGGCACAGGTATTTGATTTCGAGATAGTCTTCGATGCCGTATTTTGAGCCTTCACGGCCCAAACCGGAGTGTTTCATGCCGCCGAACGGCGCCACTTCGGTGGAGATCAGCCCTTCGTTGATGCCGACAATACCGTACTCCAGCGCTTCGGCCACGCGCATCACCCGGCCGATGTCGCGGCTGTAGAAGTAAGCGGCCAGGCCGAACGGCGTGTCGTTGGCCAGTTCGACGGCGTCGGCTTCCTGGCTGAAGCGGATCAGAGGCGCCACCGGGCCGAACGTCTCCTCGCGGAAGATTTTCGCCGTGCGCGGCACGTCGGTCAGGATGGTCGGGCTGAAGAAATTGCCGCCCAGCGCGTCAGGCTTGCCGCCCAGCAGCACCGAAGCGCCGTGCTCGACGGCGTCGGCGATATGCTCGCGCACTTTCTCCACCGCATCCGGGTTAATCAACGGGCCGATGGTGACGCCGTCATCCAGGCCGTTGCCGACTTTCAGCTTGGCGACGGCGGCTTTCAGTTTGGCGGCGAAGGCATCGTATACGCCGTCTTGCACCAGAAAACGGTTGGTGCAGACGCAGGTCTGGCCGGCGTTGCGGTATTTCGAGGCGACCGCGCCGGCCACGGCGGCATCCAGATCGGCGTCGTCAAACACGATAAACGGCGCGTTGCCGCCCAGCTCCATGCTGGTTTTCTTGATGGTGGGCGCACACTGGGACAGCAGCTGCGCCCCCACTTCGGTGCTGCCGGTGAAGGAGAGTTTGCGCACGTCCGGGTTGGCGGTGAGTTCGCCGCCGATGCCTTTGCTGGGGCCTGTTATCACGTTGCACACCCCGGCGGGCAACCCGGCGCGCTCCGCCAGCACGGCGATCGCCAGCGCCGAGAACGGCGTTTGGCTGGCGGGGCGGATCACCCCGGTGCAGCCGGCGGCCCAGCCGGGGCCGGCTTTACGGGTGATCATCGCCGCCGGGAAGTTCCACGGGGTGATGGCGGCGAACACGCCGATCGGCTCTTTTTGCACGATGATGCGGCGACCGGCCTGCGGCTGTGGAATGGTGTCGCCATACACCCGCTTGCCTTCCTCGGCGAACCATTCGATAAAGGAGGCGGCATAGGCGATTTCACCGCGGCTTTCGGCCAACGGTTTGCCCTGTTCCGCCGTCATGATGCGCGCCAGATCTTCCTGATTTTCCATCATCAGCTCAAACAGCCGCCGCAGCTTGCCGGCGCGCTCTTTGGCGGTCAGCGCGCGCCAGGCGGGCAGCGCTTTTTTGGCGGCGGCGATGGCGCGAGCGGTTTCTTCGGCGCCGAAGGCCGGCACGTGGCCGATCCGCTCGCCGTTGGCGGGGTTATGAATGGCGATCGTGCGGCCTTCCTGGGCCGGCAACCATTGCCCGTCGATGTAATTGGCCTCGCGGAACAGCGTGGGATCCTTGAGGGTGGCGCGGATACTGATGCTCATGAGTCTCTTCCTTTGCTGAGTTCAACGGAGTGGTCTATTCCATACGGCTACCCTTTACCCTAGCAAACTTTGCCGCCGCCGTTTGCCAACGCGACGACAAGATGGCCGTTTTCTCACTGCGCATCTTCTGTACAAAAAATATCCGCCGTCGGGTCGATACTGAAAGAGCAGGCATATGACCCTTTTCGATGTGATTAAAAGGAGTGTGCGAATGATGAAATCAGTAGACAGACATTTCGCGGCCTACGGCAGCGAAATGGATTTTTTGGCGTCGAGCATCGCCCTGATGGAATGGCAAGGGCGGCAGATTGACGCCGGGCAGGTGGCCGGCAATATGTCGGAGCAGCAAAGCCGCCTGTTCTTTGCGCGGTTGAATTATTTTCGTCAGCTTTATCAGGCCGCATCGGCGGCCGAACACAGCCTGTAATTTCCGATCCAGCCCCGCTGCCGCGGGGCTTTTCATTTCAGCTCAGCGGCGCCACACCCCGGTCGCCAGCGTCGCCGGCGAATACTCCAGATTGCGCCCTCGCCACGGCAGCGCCGCCGCAAAACGCCAGGCGCGGCGCACGTCAAATCGCCAATAGCGTTCCGCCCCTTCGACGCCGGGATCCCCTTCCGCCTGCCAGAGGATTTGCGTTTCCCCCTGCAGATGCAGCACGTCGCCGCGATCGAAATCGATGAACAGCAGCGCCGCCCGCGGTTCGGCCAGCAGATTGCCCAGCGTGTTCATGTAGCGGTTGCCGCGAAAGTCCGGCATCCACAGCGTGTCACCTTCCAGGTGGATAAAGCCGGGGCGGCCGCCGCGATGGGAAATATCCACGCCGCCCTGCGCCAGTGCCAGGTGCGCGCAGCTGGCGACGAAGCAGGTGTCCGCGGCGCGGATCAGCGCCTGCGCCGCCGCATCCAGCACGGCCAAATGCTCAACCGGCTGCGGCCGGCTGTCCACCGGGTAGAGTTCGCGGCGCTGAATGTACTGCGGGCAGTTGCCGAAGCTTTGCTGAACGAGGATTTCCACCCGGTTTTTGTCGGTGCGGCCGACGGCGCCGTTGGCGCGGTTGCGCCGCCGGTTGCTGAAATCCAGCCCCAGCGCGCCGACCGGCTTGCCGGGCAGCAACAGCGCCTGGGCGGGATCGTCGCTGCGGCGCGACGCGCTGATGCGTAAATGCGTGTCGTCTGGCGTGCGTAAAAATCCGGGCGGGCCGGTGAACAGGGTGGCGATGGGCCAGCCTTGTTCATCCAGCGTGGCGACAAACAGGTAGGGCAGCGCGGCGAAAAACGCGCGGTGCTGATCCGGCATCGCGGGGTAGATGCCGCCGCCTACGCCGCCAAACCCGGCCAGCGTCTGCGCGCGCAGCTCATCGGGATGGAACAGTTGCGGGATCATGGCGTCAGCTCCCCGCCGGTTCCGGCAGGGCCGGCATGGCAAAGAAGCCGGGCAGTGCAGCGATGCGCGCCGCCCAGCGACGTATCGCAGGGTAAGGCGACAGCGAAATGCCGCCTTCGGCCGCGACCGCCACGTAGCTGTGGCAGGCCAGATCGGCGATGGTGGGGTGTTCGGTGGCCAGGTAGTCCCGCTCGCTCAGGTGCTGTTCCATCTGCGGCAGGAAACGATCGCTGACCGCCCGCGCCGCCTGATAGTCCTCCGGCACGGCGAATTGGGCGATCAGTCGGCAGGCCGCCGGGCCGTAGCGGACTTCACCGGCGGCTTTGGAAAGCCAGGCCTGCACTCGCGCCGCCGCGGCCGGCTGTTCCGGCAGCCAGTGGCTGTCCGGCGCATAGCGCTTCACCAGATAGACCAGAATGGCGTTGCTGTCGGCCAGCGTCAGATCGCCATCCTGCAAGACCGGGATCTGGCCGAACGGGTTGAGCCGGCGGAAGGCTGCGCTCTGCCGTACGTCCGCCGAGGCTTCGACCCATGCATAGGGCAGCGCCAGCATGCGCAGCAGCAACGCCACGCGATGAACGTGGCCGGAAAGCGGGGTGCCGTAGAGTGTGATGGTGGACATGGCGTTTCTCCTCAGTGCTTTTTGTCAGCATACTCTTGCGTTGAACGAGCGAAATCCGGCAATGTGGAAATTGATAATTTCACTTTTCGGAAGAATCTATGGATCGGTTAGACGAGTTGGCGATTTTCGTGGCGGTGGTGCAGCAAGGCAGCCTGGCGGCGGCCGGGCGCAAACTGCGGCGTTCGGCGCCGGCGATCACCCGGGCCATCGCCGCGCTGGAACAGCGTTTCGGCACCCGATTGGTGGAGCGCACGACCCGGCGGCTGGCGCCCACCGAGGCGGGTGCGCGGCTGTTGGAGCGCGCGCAACGGCTGCTGCAGGATTATCAGGCGGTGGTGCAGGATACCGCCGAAGCGCAGCTGAGCGGCTTGCTGCGCGTTACCTCGCCGGTGCAGTTCGGCCGCCGGTACGTGGCGCCGGTGGTGATGGCATTTCTCGATGATTACCCGCAGATGCAGATCGAAATGGTATTGAACGATCGCAATCTCGATCTAATTGACGAAGGGTTGGATATCGCGGTGCGCATCGGTCATCTGCAGGACTCTTCACGCGTGGCGCGGCGGCTGGGGCAGGTCAGCCGGGTGACGGTCGCCAGCCCGGATTACCTGGCGCGCTGCGGTGAACCGCGATCGCCGGCGCAGCTGGCGGAGCACGCCACCATCGTCGGCACCCAGCGGCCGTCGCTGCGCGAATGGCGCTTCGGCCCGCAGGAAAACGGCGAGCGCGTGCGATTGACGCCCCGGCTGTTGCTCAACGACGTGGAAGCGCAACTGCTGGCGGTGCGCGCCGGCAAGGGCGTCGCCCGGTTGCTCTCGTATCAGGTGGCGGACGATTTGGCCGCCGGCACGCTGGTGCGGCTGTTGACGGATCATGAGCCGTTGCCGATGCCGGTACAGCTGGTGGCGCAGCAGGCGCAGCACATGCCGCTGAAGGTGCGCGCCTTTTGGGATTATGCATTTGAACGGCTCAGCGCCTTGCCGAAAATTCAGCTGGACGGGCGGGGGAAATAAACGCAAAAAGTTTCATGGGTTAAACTTTTTCATTATTCATCAGGTTTTATTTTACCGGGCGCGCATTGCTGATGCGCCCGTCTTGACAATAATTTTGTCGGTGCTAATAGTTAATTCACATCTTAAATAATAAACGAAGTTTAATATATGAAACCACTTGCGGGGAGTTATGACAACGGCGCCACGGTGGATAATGAAGCGGCTATTTTGACTTCATTTCAAACCCGCAGCGCGGCTGTTTATAAACAGACGCGCCATGAAAATAATATTGCTTATGGCAACGGGGAACGTGAAAAATTTGATTGGCTCTATTCTGCAAAGCAGCATCAGGGGACGTTAATTTTTATTCACGGCGGCTATTGGCAATTTTGCGATAAGGCGGATTTCGCCTTTATCGCCGCCGGGCCGCTGGCGTTGGGTTTTGACGTGGTGTTGGTGGAATATGCGCTCGCACCGGCGGTGGATCTCGACGAAATATGCCGACAGATCGGAATGGCACTGGATGCCATTCAGCGCCGCCTGCCGCCGCACTACGCCCATCCGGTTTATCTGTGCGGCCATTCCGCCGGCGGGCAGTTGGCGGCGCTCTGGCAGCAGCATGCGTTGGTGGATGCCGTCTTTCCCATCAGCGGCCTGTTCGAGCTGGCGCCGCTGCAACAAAGCTATGTCAATCGGGCGCTGCAGTTGACCACGCGGCAAATTGAAACGCTCAGCCCGGCGCGCCGCCTGCCGACGCGCGGCAAGCCGCTTACGCTGTATTACGGCGCATTGGAGCTGCCGGAACTGAGAGGTCAGTCGCAACACTATCATGCGGCGCTGCGCCAACGCGGGCTGCCGGCTGAACTGGTCGCGGTGCCAGGCGCCAACCATTTCACCATCCTGGATGCGTTGTTCGCCGCCGACGGCGCGCTGCTTCGCCAACTTGACCACCACGGGAACCACTGACATGCGCGAGATTGTAGAGACCGGGCTGCCGGATATCGGCCAGCCTTTTTCCTGGGCCACCCGGGGCGGCGGCATGCTGTTTACCGCCCACGGCCCGGTGCGGGCGGACGGCAGCATCGACACCGGCGCGCCGGAGCGACAGATTGCGCTGACCTTCGATAACCTGGCGCAGACGCTGAAGGCGGCGGGCAGCCACAGCGATAAGGTGCTGCAGGTGATCGTGTATCTTACCGACGTTAACGACGTTAAATGGCTCGATGATATTTACCGGAAATACTTTAATTATCCTTATCCCAATCGCTCCACGGTTATCGTCGAGAAATTGGTGGTGCCCGGAATGAAAATAGAAATTACCGTCAGCGCCATCGCCTGATTTAATTTCTCCTTAAGCCTGTCTTCATATTAATTCAATAACGAGTTAAGGATGCGTCATGTTTAAACAGATTGCACCTTCCGCCGCCGATCCTATTATGTCGCTGATGGAAGCCTATTTGCAGGATCCCAATCCACAAAAAGTGAATTTAGGCATTGGGCTGTATTACGATCGGCAGGGGAATATTCCGCTGATGCGCGCGGTTGAGGCGGCCGAGCAGCGGTTGCTGGCGCTGCGCCGCCCGCACGGTTATCCGCCGATCGAAGGTTCGCCGCAGTTCGCCCGCCAGGTGCAGGCGCTGCTGTTCGGTGAGCAACAGGCGGCCGAGATCGCCACGGTGCAGACCGTCGGCGGCTCCGGCGCGTTGAAGCTGGCGGCGGATTTTTTTGCGCCACTTTCTGGCGCGCGGTGAAATCTGGGTGTCCGATCCTACCTGGGCCAATCATTGGGCGATTTTCGAAGGCGCCGGGCTGCGGGTGAATACCTATCCCTACTTTGATGAAGCGGCGGGCGGCCTGCGTTTCGCCGCCATGCTCGACGCGCTGGACAGCCTGCCGCCGGGCAGCGTGGTCTTGCTGCACCCTTGTTGCCACAACCCAACCGGCACCGATCTGACGGCGGAGCAGTGGCGCGCCACGCTCGCCGTGCTGCAACGACGCAGCCTGCTGCCGCTGTTCGACATCGCCTATCAGGGCTTCGGCGACGGGCTGGAGGAAGACTGCTTTGCATTGCGCGAAGCGCTGAAAACCGATCTGCCGTTTTTGGTCTGCAATTCGTTTTCCAAAAACGTCGCGCTGTACGGCCAGCGTCTGGGCGCGCTGTCGGTGCGCTGCGCCGACGCGGAAAATGCCGCCAACGTCAAAGGGGCGTTAAAAACGCTGATCCGTCGCAGCTACTCCTGCCCGCCGACGCACGGCAGCCAGATCGTGGAAACCCTGCTTGGCGACGCCGAACTCGGCGAGCTTTGGCGCGATGAGCTGGCGGAAATGCGCTCACGCATCAAGCAAATGCGTGAACAGCTGGCCGCCGGGCTGGCGCAGGGCGGCTCTTCGCTGGAGCACCGGCGCATTCGCGAGCAGCGCGGCATGTTCAGCTATACCGGCCTGAACGAAGCTCAGCTGCAGACCCTGCGGCAGCGCTACGCCATCTATCTGGTCTCGCCCGGCCGCATGTGTCTGCCGGGGCTTAACCCCGGCAACATCGACTATGTGACCGCCGCGATCCTCGACGTCACCCGTACCGCCTAACTCCGCCCGGGAGCACAGCCATGCCACAGATGAATGATTTTGAGCATATCGCCCGCCGCCAGGGCGGGTTGAACAAGCATCTTACCGCCGGGCAGATGTCGATGCTGGCGATCGGCGGCGCCATCGGCACCGGGCTGTTTCTCGGCAGCGCCTACGCCATTCAGATGGCGGGGCCGTCGGTATTGCTGAGCTACCTGATCGGTGGCGTCATTGCGCTGCTGCTGATGGGCAGCCTGGCGGAAATGACCTCCGAACACCCGACGCCCGGCTCGTTCGGCGACTACGCCGAATTCTATCTCGGCCCGCTGTTCGGTTTTCTGGTGCGTTACTCTTACTGGTCTTGCGTGGTGCTGGCGGTGGGCACCGAAGTCACCGCCATCGGCATGTACATGCAGTTCTGGTTCCCGGCGACGCCGACCTGGCCGTGGGTGCTGCTGTTCTCGGCGGCGGTGATCGTTGTTAACGTGATCGGCGTGAAATCGTTCGGCCAGGTGGAATACGCGCTGTCCACCGTCAAAGTGACGGCGATCGTGGCGTTTATTCTGATCGGCATCGGCATTCTGGCGTTCTCGGGCAACCCGGCCTACGGCCTGCGCAACCTGACCGCCGGCGGCTTTATGCCGTTTGGCGTCAAGGGCATGTGGTTCGCGGTGATCGTGTCCATCTTCAGCTACCTGAGCATTGAAATGATCGCGGTGGCCGCCGGCGAGGCGAAGAATCCGGTGATTGCGGTGAAGGCGGCGTTCAAGGGCACCATCGTGCGGCTGTTCATCTTCTACATGCTGTCGATCGCCCTGATGCTGGCCATCGTGCCCTGGCGCCAGTCCGGCACCGGCGAAAGCCCGTTCCTGATGGCGATGAACGTGATCCATCTGCCCGCCGCCGCCGGTATTTTCAACTTTATCGTGCTGGTAGCGGCGCTGTCGGCAATGAACAGCCAGCTGTATATCACCACTCGCATGATGTTCTCGCTGTCGCGCGCCGGGCAGGCGCCGGCGGCGTTGGGGCGCGTCAGCCGGCGCGGTATTCCGGTCAATGCGCTGGCGATGTCGTGCATCGGTATCGTGGTGTCTATCGTGCTGAGCCTGGTGGCGCCGGAAACCTCGTTCGCCGCCATGATGTCTATCTCGGTGTATGGCGCCTGCTTTACCTGGCTGATGATTTTCGTCACCCACCTGTTCTTCCGCCGCCGGCATCGGCAGACCCACCTGAAATTTCGCATGTGGGGCTTTCCCTATACCACCTTGCTCGGCGCCGGGCTGATGGCGGCGTTGATGATCTCGACGGCGTTTACCGAATTCTTCCGCATGACGCTGTGGTTCGGTATTCCGTTCACTTTGCTGCTGGTGGCGGCTTATCACTTCCAGAGCCGCCGCGCGGCTACGCCGTCGCCGTTCAAGGCGCCGGAAGTGGAGTAATGAGAGGGGACTGAGGCGCGCCTTCAGCCCCTGAGACTAAAGCTGGCTTTTCGGGATCAGGTGGTCGCCGAAGCTCAGGCGCCGGCGGCCCGGTTCGATTTCGGTCAGCGGCGCCACTTCGTGCAGCGAGGATTTGCAGCGCTGCACCAAATCCTGATACTCGCGGGTGCCGGCGATCTTCCAGGCCAGCTCCTGTTCGGTCAGATCGCGCAGCACGCGCGCCGGGCTGCCGACCACCAGCTTGTTGGCTTCGATCACTGCCGCGGCTTTGACGAACGCCATCGCGCCGACGATGGTGTTCTCGCCGATCTCCGCACCGTCCATCACCACCGCGTTCATGCCCACCATCGCGTTGCGGCGAATGCGGCAGCCGTGCAGGATGGCGCCGTGGCCGATATGGCCGTCTTCTTCCACCACCGTGTCCTGCTGCGGGAAGCCGTGCATCACGCAGTTGTCCTGAATGTTGGCGCCGTCGCAGATCACCAGGCGGCCAAAATCGCCGCGCAGGCTGGCGTTCGGGCCGATATACACGTGTTTGCCGACGATCACGTCGCCAATCAGCACCGCCGTCGGGTGCACGTAACTGCTGGGGTCAACGACCGGCGTCAGGCCGTCAATCTGATACACAGGCATAGCGTGAGTTCCTTAATATGTAGGGTCGCGCGGTAGGCCGCCGAAGCGCCGATAGTAGCCGGCGGCCGGCGCGGGCAGGGCGCCGATGGTGGTCTCCGCCAGCGCGCTGACGTAGTCCGTCGCGGCGCGATCGACCTGCTGATAGAGATTGATGCACAGATTGCGGGCGATCTGGCCCTCCCACTGGGCGGGCAGCAGCGCGTCCGGCAGCAGCGGATCTTTCAACACCACGCGACGGAAGAAGTGAATCAATAATAGCTTAATCTGGAAACAGCGCAGCGGCGTCAGCGCCGCCGGGTCGACTTCGCGCAGCAGCGCCATCAGCGGCCGGAAAGAGACGATAAACTCATGATAACCGGCCGCTACCTCGCTCAATGACCAGCAGTCGGCCACCAGTTTCTGCAGCGTTTGCTCGGAGCGGTTGTAGGGGTAATCGGCGCGGAAGTAGATCACCTGCTCGCTGGCGTTCAATTCGCCGAGCAGCGCCGTCACGTCGGTTTGCGCATGAGTGGGGGCGGCCATCAGGTTGTTGGCGATCTGCCCGAACCCGAGCCAGCCCAGCTCTTTTTTCAGCCGCGCGCGCGCGTTTTTTTCGGCGCATTCCAGCAGCAACAGCTCCCATTTGCCGTCCCAGGCGGGCTGCTCGCGCAGATAGATCTTCGATTCGGCGTGGCGGAACTGGCGCATTCCCTGCTCGGTCACGCGGTAGAAGCTGCGGCGGCCGATTTTCTCCACCGCCAGCCACCCCTCTTTCTGCAGGCGGAACACCGAGGTGCGCACGAAGCGATCGCCGAAACCGAAGGCCTCCAGCAGCGCGCTCAGGCTGCCGAGCCACACTTCGCCGCCGCGGTGGCTGAGCGCGTCGCCGTACAGCGAAATGATCAGCGACGTGCCGCTGATCGGCTGGGCGTCGACGGCATGGCGAATGAACTCATCCAGTTTATGTTCCATATTTTTCCATGGGTTAGCCTTCGATGAGCCACAACATTACCATAATTTGGGGCGGCGTCATCCGTGACGCCGTGCGCCTCAGCGCGGCCGCAGATCGACCACGCGCTGCGCCTTGCCTTCCGAGCGCGGAATATCGCCGCAGTTGGCGATGCTGACGTCGGTGCTGACGCCCACGATCGATTTGATGTGGTGGCGCAGCTGGTGGCAGATATCGCAACGCTGCTGATGGCTGAGGCTGAGCGCCGATTCTTTCAGCTCGACGCGCACCGCCAGCGTGTCCAGATGCCCGCTGCGGCTGACCTGCAGTTGATAGTGCGGCGACAGCTGCTCGAACTGCATGATCTGTTCTTCCACCTGCGACGGGAAGACGTTGACGCCGCGGATGATCAGCATGTCGTCGGAGCGGCCGGTGATCTTGCCCATGCGGCGCATCTGGCGTGCGTCGCCCGGCAGCAGCCGGGTGAGATCGCGGGTGCGGTAGCGGATCACCGGCAGCGCCTCTTTGGTCAGGGTGGTGAACACCAGTTCGCCGTGCTCGCCGTCCGGCAGGGCGATGCCGGTCTCCGGGCAGATGATCTCCGGCAGGAAGTGGTCTTCCCAAATGGTGGGGCCGCCGCCGCTTTCCAGACATTCCATCGCCACGCCCGGCCCCATCACCTCCGACAGGCCGTAAATATCCAGCGCCTTGATGCCCATGCGGGTTTCGATTTCGTGGCGCAGGGCTTCGGTCCAGGGTTCGGCACCGAACACGCCGAGCCGCAGCGAGCAGCCGCGCGCGTCGCCGCCCATTTTGCGCTCCAGTTCATCGATCAGCGTCAGGCAGTAGGACGGCGTCACCATGATGATGTCGGGTTTGAAATCGAGGATCAGCTGCGCCTGGCGTTCCGTCTGCCCGCCGGACATCGGGATCACCGTGGCGCCGAGCCGCTCCGCGCCGTAGTGTGCCCCCAGGCCGCCGGTAAACAGGCCGTAACCGTAGGCGACGTGCACCTTGTCTTTGGCGGTGGCGCCGCCGGCGCGCAGGCAGCGGGCGACGATATCGGCCCAGTTATCGATGTCGCGCTGGGTGTAGCCCACCACCGTCGGGCGGCCGGTGGTGCCCGAGGAAGCGTGGATGCGCACCACCTGTTCCATCGGCACCGCGAAGGTGTCGAACGGGTAGTTGTCGCGCAGATCCTGCTTGGTGGTGTAGGGGAAGCGCGCCAGATCGCTCAGCTGCTTAAGATCGTCGGGGTGTACGCCCGCCTGATCGAACTTGCGCTTGTACATCGGTACATTGTCGTAGGCGTGGTGCAGCGTCCACTTCAAACGCGCCAACTGCAACGCTTCAATCTCATCGCGCGAGGCGAATTCGATCGTTTCGAGGGGCTGTGGATTTATTGTCATGGTTAGCCTCAGGGGTCAGACACGCTCAATGATCATGGCGATGCCTTGGCCCACGCCGATGCACATGGTGCACAGAGCGTAGCGGCCGGCTCGCCGTTCCAGTTCAAACAGGGCGGCCAGCGCCAGGCGCGCGCCGCTCATGCCCAGCGGGTGCCCCAGAGCGATCGCGCCGCCGTTGGGGTTGACCTGCGGGGCATCGTCCGGCAGGCCAAGCTGGCGCATCACCGCCAACGCCTGGGCGGCGAACGCTTCGTTCAGTTCGATGACGTCCATCTGCGCCAGGCTCAGCCCGGCGATCTCCAGCACCTTGCGGGTGGCCGGCAGCGGGCCGATGCCCATCAGCCGCGGTTCCACGCCGCAGGTGGCGGTGGCAAGGATGCGCGCGCGCGGCGTCAGGCCCTGGCGCGCCGCCATCGCTTCGGAGGCGACGATCAGCGCGGCCGCGCCGTCGTTCAGCCCCGAGGCGTTGCCGGCGGTGACGCTGCCGGGTTGACGGAACGGGGTTTTCAGCGCCTGCAGCTGATCGAAGGTGGTGTCGGCGCGCGGGTGTTCATCCTGGCTGAACAGGGTGACTGCGCCTTTTTTACCGGTGATGTTGACCGGCGCTATCTCCTGCGCCAGGTATCCCAGCGCCTGCGCCCGGGCGGCGCGCTGCTGGCTGCGCAGCGCAAAGGCGTCCTGATCGGCGCGGCTGATGTTGAACTGCGCCGCGACGTTTTCGGCGGTCTCCGGCATCGAATCGGTGCCGAACTCGGCCTGCATGCGCGGGTTGACGAAGCGCCAGCCGAGGGTGGTGTCGTACAGCTGCGCCTGTCGGCTGAAGGCGCTGTCGGCCTTGCCCATCACCAGCGGCGCTCGGGTCATCGATTCCGCGCCGCCGGCCAGCATCAGCCCGGCGTCGCCGGCTTTGATGCTGCGCGCCGCCATCGCCAGCGCGTCCAGGCCCGAACCGCACAGGCGGTTCACCGTGGTGCCGGAAACGCCGACCGGCAATCCGGCCAGCAGCAGCGCCATGCGCGCCAGATTGCGGTTGTCTTCCCCGGCCTGGTTGGCGCAGCCGAGGATCACATCGTCCAGCTGCGCCCAATCCACCTGTGGATAGCGCTCCAGCAGCACGCGCAGCGGCAGGGCGGCGAGGTCGTCGGCGCGCACCTGGGCCAGCGCGCCGCCATAGCGGCCGATCGGGGTGCGCACGCCGTCGCAGATAAATGCCTGATTCATGCCTGATCTCCTAAAATGCTGTGACCGAGGCGGTGCGCGCGGCCGCGAAACCAGGCGACGGTTTTGCCCTGTTGATTGACGATTTCGACGTCATACAGCCCGGTGGCTTTGCCCTGATGGCGCATCTGCGCGCTGGCGGTGAGGCGATCGCCGGCCAGCGCCGGGCGGACGAAGTCGATGCTGCAGCCGGAAGCCACCGCCGCCAGCCCCTGGCTGTTACAGGCGTAGGCGAAGGCGGTATCCGCCAGGCTGAACAGCTGGCCGCCATGGCAAGTCTGGTGGCCATTGAGCATCTGCGGGCCGACGGTCATGCTGACCTGCGCGTACCCTACGTCGACGGCATCGATGTGCATCCCCATCGCCTGAGCGCAGGTATCTTGCTGGAACATCTGTTCGGCGCAGCGCTGAGCCAGCGCGCGCGGCGTATTGGCGTTCATTGTTCGGCTCCTGGGAAAGCGGCGGGGGAAGCGTAGCGGCGCAGCAGCGGCATCGGGCGATAGCGCGCTTCGCCGTAATAGCGTTGCAGGTTTTCCAGCGTTGTCAGAATGTGGCACCAGCCGAGTGCGGCGCCCCAGGCGAGCGGGCCGCGCGGATAATTGACCCCGCGCAGCATCGCCAGATCGGTATCCTCGGCGCCGGCGACGCCTTTGTTCACCACGTCGAGCGCTTCGTTGGCCAGCATGGCCAGGGTGCGCATCGTCAGCAGGCCGGGGTAATCCGGCAACAGGATGACGCGTTTGCCGAGGGACTGCAGCAGACGGATCGCTTTGGCATTGTGTTGCGCGCCGTTTTGCGCCGCACAGCTGATGGCGATGGCGGAGGCATGCGCATAGTCGGCACAGAGATCGAACAGCACCACGGGCGTTCCACGTTCGTCGGCCAGTTGGCCGGCGGTTTTACCATTGGTTAACATCAGTGTAACGTCGTCGATCGTGACGTGCGGGCTGGTCTGGCCAGGTTGTTTGATCGCCCCCGCATTTTCGCATAACAGCTGCGCCAAATCGGCCAGCGAAGACCAGTCGCCGTGCAGCGTAACGCGCTGCGGCAGCGCGGCCTGTGCCGGTGGCGCAAAGGCGATCATCTCTGCGGTGGGGCGTTGCGCGTCATAGCGGTAGAAGCCGCGGCCGGATTTGCGGCCGAGGCGCCCGGCGGCCACCAGCTCCTGCTGCACCAGCGAGGGGGTGAAGCGCGGATCCTGGTAGAAGGCCTGATACACCGAGTCGGTCACGGCGTAATTGACGTCCTGGCCGATCAGATCGGTCAACTGCAGCGGGCCCATGGCGAAACCGCCGGCGTCGCGCATTACCGCATCCAGGGTGGCGGCGTCGGCCACCCGTTCCTCCAGCGCGCGCAGGGTTTCGGCGTAGAACGGCCGCGCCACGCGGTTGACGATGAATCCCGGCGTCGAACGACACACGACGCTCTGCTTACCCCAGCGCTGCGCCAGGGCTTGCAGCGCGGCGAGGGTCTCGGCCCCGGTCTCCAGACCGCTGACGATCTCCACCAGCTTCATCAGCGGCGCCGGGTTGAAGAAGTGCAGCCCGGCCATGCGCTGCGGGTGTTGCAAGGCGCCGGCGATGGCGGTGATCGACAGCGAGGAAGTATTGCTGGCGAACAGCGCCGTGGGCGAGCAGATCGCTTCCAGATCGCGGAACAGGCTCTGCTTGATCGCCAGATTTTCCGCCACCGCTTCAATCACCAGCGCGCTGTCGGCCAGTTGCTCGAGCGAATCGGCGCGTTCGAGACGCGCCAGCAGCGCCTCGGTGGTGTTTGCGTCGGCCTTGCCGCCGTCGACCCGCTGCCGCAGGCGGCGAGCGAGTTCGTCGATCGCGCGCTGGGCGGCGGCGGGGGCGATATCGAACAGCCGCACCGGGTGACCGGCGGCGGCGGCCACCTGCGCAATGCCGATGCCCATGGTGCCGGCACCGATCACCGCCACCTGGCCGTTAAGAAGGGGCGCGTTCATGGCTATTTCCCGCTGAAGTTTGGCGTGCGTTTGGCGAAGAACGCGCTGACGCCTTCGCGGTAGTCGTCGCTGCGGCCGCCCAATCGCTGCAGATCGCGTTCCAGATCGAGTTGTTGATCGAGGCTGTTGGTGGCCGAACTGTAGATGGCTTTCTTGATTAGCCCCAGACCGTAAGTCGGCTGGGTGGCCAGATGGCGCGCCAGCGTTTGCGTGCGGTCGGCCAATTCATCCGCCGGCACCACCTGCCAGATCATGCCCCACTCCAGCGCCTGTTGGGCGCTGATTTTGTCGCCCAGCATGGCCATGCCCATCGCGCGGGCGTGGCCGGCCAGCCGCGGCAGGAACCAGCTGCCGCCGGAATCCGGCACCAGCCCCAGGCGGCAGAACGACTGAATAAAACCGGCGTTGTCGGCGGCGATGACGATATCGCACGCCAGAGCCAGCGCGGCGCCGGCGCCGGCCGCCACGCCGTTGACCGCGCACACCACCGGTTTGGGCAGGGCGGTCAGGCGACGGATCAGGGGGTTGTAGAAACGTTCGACCGACAGGCCGAGGTCCGGCGCCTGTTGATCGGCGCTGACGTTGCGATCGTTGAGATCCTGCCCGGCGCAGAAACCGCGGCCGGCGCCGGCGATCAGCAGGCAGCGCACGTTGTCGTCGCGTTCGGCTTGCGTCAGCGCTTCGCTCAGTTGGCGATGCATCTCGTCGTTAAAGCTGTTGAGCCGATCCGGCCGGTTGAGGGTCAGCGTCAACACGCCGGCGTCGAGATGACTGAGAATCAATGCGTTATCCATAAATCAGCGCCCCTGATAGTTTGGCGTACGTTTTTCGAAAAAGGCGGCGATGCCTTCGCGGCGATCGTCGGTGGCGGCCAGGGTGACGAACTGCTGACGCTCCATCGCCAGCCCCTGGCTAAGGCCGGTTTCCTCGGCCTGTTTCAGCGCCTGCTTGGCGGCGCGCAGCGCCAGTGGCGCCTGACGGCTGATGCGATCGGCAATCTGCTGCGTGCGCTCCAGCGTCAGGGCATCGACGCACACTTCGCTGATAAGGCCAGCCTGCAGCGCGGTGCGGGCGTCGATGGCTTCGCCGGTCAGCACCATCTGGCTGGCGCGCGACTTGCCGACGCAGCGGATCAGGCGCTGGGTGCCTCCGGCCCCCGGCATCAGGCCGAGGGTGATCTCCGGTAGGCCGAAGCGGGCGCTTTCGCCGCCGATAACGATGTCGCAGGCCAGCGCCAACTCGCAGCCGGCGCCCAGGGCATAGCCGTTCACCGCCGCCAGCAGCGGCTTGCTGAACTGCGCCAGTCGCTGCCACAGCTGCGGACGGCGATCCGCCAGCGCGGCCGGCAGATCCTGCCGTTGCAGCTCGTGCAGATCGGCCCCGGCGGCAAAGAAACGCGCCGCGCCGGCGATCACCACGGCGCCCACGCCGCTGTCGGCATCGGCCTGCTCCAGCAGAAACACCAGCTGCTCCAGGCAAGGGGTGCTCAGGGCGTTGCGCGCCTCCGGGCGGTGCAGCGTCAGCGTGACCACGCGGTGCTGCTGCTGGCGCAAAATAAAGGGGGTATCCATCGCGGCTCCTAGACGTCGAAGTCCAACACCACGCCGTCGCCTTTCGGCCACGACTGGCAGCTCAATACATAGCCCGCCGCCAACTGATCCGGCTCCAGGCTGTAGTTGACGCCCATCTCCACCTGGCCGGCCTTCAGACGGCATTTGCAGGTGGCGCATACGCCGCCTTTGCAGGCGTAGGGCAGGTCGGCGCCCTGGCGCAGCGCAGCGTCGAGAATGCTGTCGTCCTGTTCGCCGAGCTCGATATCCAACCGGCGGCCGTCGAGCAGGATTGTCACCCTGGCGGCGTTGCGATCGCCGCTGTGGCGCGGGCGGGTGACCAGGCCGCTGGTGTTGAAACGTTCGCTGTGGATGTGGTTGGCCGGTACGCCGGCCTGTTCCAGCACGGTCTGCGCGTCGTCCATCATCGATTCCGGCCCGCAGATGAAGGCGTGGTCATAGTCGCGGAAATCCAGCAGCGCGCCGCCGATCGCCGCCAGGCGCTCACGGTCGATGCGGCCGCTGAGCAGCGGGCTGTCGAGGCTCTCCTGGCTGAACAGGTACAGCGGCTGAAAACGCTGCGGATAGCGGTTTTTCAGATCCGACAGCGCCTCTTTGAACATCATTGAACGGCTGTTGCGGTTGCCGTAGATCAGGGTGAAGCTGCTGCCCGGCTCAAGCTGCAGCGTCGCCTTGATGATCGACAGCATCGGCGTGATGCCGGAGCCGGCGGCGATCGCCAGATAGTTGCCGCGGCGCTCCGCCTGCGGCTGATAGCCGAAGCGCCCCTGCGGCACCATCACTTCCAGCGCATCGCCGACTTTCAGCATGCGGTTGACGAAGCCGGAGAAACGGCCCTGATCAATCGCTTTTACGCCGATCTGCAGCAGGCCTTCCTGCGGTGAACTGCAGATGGAATAGCAACGCCGCAGCTCTTCGCCGTTGACCCGCGCCTTGAGCGTCAGGTGCTGGCCGGGAGTGTAGCGGTATTGGTTTTGCAGCTCTTCGGGCACCCGCAGGGTGATGGCTACGGCGTCCGGCGTTTCGCGCTCGATGGCGGCGACGTTCAGGCGATGAAAGACCGTCATGGTGTCAGCGCTCCTATATGCATTTGAAGTAGTCGAACGGTTCCCGGCAGTCGCAGCAGCGGTACAGCGCTTTACAGGCGGTGGAGCCGAACTCGCTGATCTTCTCGCTGTGGGTGCTGCCGCAGCGCGGGCAGGCGACCGGGCCGTGGGCGTGCGGCCGATCGCAGGTGTGGCCCTGCGGGGGCGCTACGCCGTATTGCCGCAGCCGCTCGCGGGCGTCGGCGTTCATCCAGTCGGTGGTCCAGGCCGGGCTGAGGCGAATGTCCACCCGCACCGGGCTGAATCCGGCGGCCGTCAGCCGCTGCTCGATGGCGTTGAGCAAAAATTCGGTGGCCGGGCAGCCGGAGTAGGTTGGGGTGAAGGTCACGCGCCAGCCGCTGCCGTCGCGGGCCACGTTGCGCACCATGCCCAAATCGGTGATCGACAGCACCGGCAGCTCGGGATCGCTGATCTGCTGCAGGCAGTGCCAAATCTGCGGGATTTCGGCGGGTTGCAAACGAGTGACGTTCATCGCGGCCTCCTACCACTGACTGTTTGGATAGGCGCGCTGCAGGAACTGCATCTCCGCCAGCAGCGGGCCGAGGTGTTCGCTGTGCTGACCTTGCTTGCCGCCGTGACGGAACGCCTGCTCGGCAGGCAGCGTCAAGATCGCCTGGCGCAGCGTCTCCGCCACCAGCGCCTGCCAGGGGGCCTGCAGCTCGCGCGGATCGACGGCGATGCCTTGTTCCGCCAGCTCAAGCTCCAGCGCGTCGGCATGGAACAGTTCGGCGGTGAAACGCCACAGGTTATCCAGCGACTGTTGGATCTTGCGGTGGCTGATATCGTTGCCGTCACCGAGGCGGATCATCCAGCCGCGGCTGAAACGCAGGTGGTAATCGGCTTCCTTCAACGATTTGGCGGCGATGGCGGCGATCTGCGCATCGCGGCTGCGGCTTAGCGCCTGGTGCAGCTGCACGTGGTAGGCGTCGAGCAGGAACTGGCGCACCAACGTGTCGTTGAAACCGCCGTTCGGCTGTTCCGCCAGCAGCAGGTTATGGAACTGGCGCTCGTCACGGCCGAAGGCCAGGCTGTCTTCGCTGCAGGGCGGGCCGGCCAGTTCGGCGGCGTAGCCCAGGAAGTGGCGCGCCTGGCCGAGCAGATCGAGACCGATGTTGGCCAACGCCAGATCGATTTCCAGCTCGGGCGCGTGGCCGCACCAGGCGCACAGGCGCTGGGCGAGGATCAAAGGCGTGTCGCCCTGGCGGAGCAAATAGCTGATGCGCGGATCGTTAACCGTCATGGTCGCCTCTACATGTTCTTGATGCCGTCGGGAATGGTGTAAAACGTCGGATGACGGTAGATCTTGTCTTCGGACGGATCGAAGAACGCGCCGCGATCTTCCGGCTGCGAGGCGATCAGATGGCGCGATTGCACCACCCAGATCGAGCAGCCTTCGTTGCGGCGCGTGTAGGCGTCGCGGGCGTTTTCCAGCGCCATTTGGTCGTCTGCGGCGTGCAGGCTGCCGACGTGGCGATGCGCCAACCCTTGTTTGCTGCGGATAAACACTTCATACAGCGGCCATTCAACGTGGCTCATGATCTCGGTTCCTTATGTTGGCTATGCGGCGGAAGCGGCGTTTTTCGCGGCGTGGGCCATGGCGCCGTCGCGTACCCAGGCGCCGTCTTCCCAGGCGCGGCGTTTGGCCTGCAGGCGTTCGTGGTTGCATTGGCCGCGTCCTTTGATCACTTCATGCAGTTCGCTCCAGTCGATCTCGCCGAAGCGATAGTGGCCGGCGGCCTCGTCCCAGGTAAGACTCGGGTCCGGCGCCGTCATGCCCAGCGCCTCAAGCTGCGGCACGGTGTTGTCGACGAACTTTTGCCGCAGCTCATCGTTGCTGTGGCGTTTGATTTTCCACGCCATGCTCTGGGCGCTGTGAGGGGAGTCGGCGTCGCTCGGGCCGAACATCATCAGCACCGGCCACCAGAAGCGATCGATGGCGTCCTGCAACATTGCGCGCTGCGTGTCGCTGCCGTGGGCCATCGCCATCACCGCCTCGTAGCCCTGGCGCTGGTGGAAGCTTTCCTCTTTGCAGATCTTCACCATCGCCCGCGCGTAGGGGCCGTAGGACGCGCGGCACAGCGCCACCTGGTTGACGATGGCGGCGCCGTCGACCAGCCAGCCGATCACGCCGATATCCGCCCAGTTGAGCGTGGGGTAATTGAAGATCGAGGAGTACTTCATTTTGCCGTCGAGCATCTTTTGGTAGATGTCCTGGCGCGAACAGCCGAGGGTTTCGGCGGCGCTGTAGAGGTACAGGCCGTGGCCGGCCTCATCCTGCACTTTGGCCAGCAGCACCGCTTTGCGGCGCAGCGTGGGGGCGCGCGTCAACCAGTTGGCTTCCGGCAGCATGCCGATGACTTCCGAATGGGCGTGTTGGCCGATCTGCCGAATCAGGTTCTGACGGTAAGCGTCCGGCATCCAGTCTTTGGCTTCGATAGCGATATCCGCCGCGATCTTGGCGTCGAAATGCTGCTGATACTGTGCTTCAGTTGTCATGCTCGCCTCTTGGTGATTCGTATTTTTCACATTGAATATAAAAATGTGAATCACTTTAAATAACCATAAGGCTACAAACTGATAACAAAAAGATCAAACGAGATTCATGTGGTTTTGCGAGCGCACTCACAAGTGAATTGTTTATATTATTGATTTAATTTAATAAATAAAATCAATAACGCTGTGTTAACGACAGGGAAAGCGGCTTGAACGCGCTTCTTGTTCTCTTTTTGTTAAAATTGAGTTTGGCGTAAACTGGCATTTATGTGATACGTAATTAAGCTGTATGGTGAAAATTTATGAATTTTGGAGGGCACATGCAGCAGTTACACAGTTATCTTTCTGGCGCCTGGGTGTATGGGCAGGGAGAGAGCCGCGAGATCCGCCACGCCGTGACCGGCGAGGCGCTGTACCAGGTCTGCTCCGACGGCCTGCCGTTAGCGGCGAGCCTGAGCTATGCCCGCCGCCACGGGGGGCCGGCGCTGGCGCAAATGACGTTCCAGCAGCGCGCCCAGATGCTCAAAGCGGTGGCGAAACACCTGCTGGCGCACAAAGAGGCGCTGTATCAGATTTCCTATCAAACCGGGGCGACGCGCAGCGACGGCTGGGTCGATATCGAAGGCGGCATCGCCACGCTGTTCGCCTATGCCGGCATGGCCGGCCGCGATCTGCCGGATGATACCCTGTGGCCGGAGGATGAGCTGATCCCGTTGTCGAAACAGGCGCAGTTCGCCGCTCGCCACGTATTGACCTCGCGCCCGGGCGTGGCGCTGCATATCAACGCCTTCAACTTCCCTTGCTGGGGCATGCTGGAAAAACTGGCGCCGACCTGGCTGGCGGGCATGCCGGCCATCATCAAGCCGGCCACCGCCACCGCGCAGCTGACGCAGGCGATGGTCAGGCTGATCGTCGACAGCGGGCTGGTGCCGGAAGGGGCGCTGCAGTTGGTATGTGGCGGCGTCGGCGACATGTTTGCGCACCTGGATTATCAGGATGCGGTGACGTTCACCGGTTCGGCGCAGACCGGGCAGCGGCTGCGCGCGCACCCGCGGCTGTTGGAGAAATCGATCGCCTTCACCATGGAGGCGGATTCGCTCAACTGCTGCGTGCTGGCGGAAGACGTAACGCCGGAGATGCCGGAGTTTGCGCTGTTTATCAAAGAGGTGTGCCGTGAAATGACCGCCAAGGCGGGGCAGAAGTGCACCGCGATCCGCCGCATCATCGTGCCGGCGGCGCAGGTGGCTGCGGTGCGTCAGGCCTTGTTGCAGCGCCTGGCTGGGGTGACGGTGGGCGACCCGCAGCTGGAGCAGGTGCGCATGGGGGCGTTGGTCAGCCACGAGCAGCGTGATGATGTGCAAAGCAAGGTGGAGTTTCTGCTGCGCAACGGCTGCGAGCCGCTGTGCGGCGCGGCGCTGGATAAGCTGGAAATCCTGGGCGACGGCGCGCGCGGCGGGGCGTTTTATCCGCCGACCCTGCTGTATTGCGCCGATCCGTTCACCCATCAGGCGGTGCACGGCACTGAGGCCTTCGGCCCGGTGGCGACGCTGATGCCGTATGCGGATACCGAGCAGGCGATCGCGCTGGCGTTGCTGGGGCAGGGCAGCCTGGCGGGCTCGCTGGTGACCGCCGATCCGGCATTGGCCAAGCGCTTCATTCGCGCGGCGGCGTGCGCCCATGGCCGCATGTTAATTTTGGATGAACAGGCGGCGGCGGAGTCCACCGGCCACGGGTCGCCGCTGCCGATGTTGGTGCACGGCGGCCCGGGGCGCGCCGGCGGCGGGGAAGAGCTGGGTGGACTGCGCGCGGTGAAGCACTATATGCAGCGCACGGCGATCCAGGGCAGTCCGGCGATGCTGGCGGCCATCGGCGGTGAATGGGTGCGCGGCGCGCCGGTCGCCGAGCACCCGGTACATCCGTTCCGGAAATACTTCGAGCAGCTGCAGCTGGGCGACAGCCTGTTGACCGCGCGCCGTACCGTGACCGAAGCGGATATCGTCAACTTCGCCTGCCTGAGCGGCGATCATTTCTACGCGCATATGGACAAGATCGGCGCCGCCGATTCGCTGTTCGGCGAGCGGGTGGCGCACGGTTACTTTGTGGTGTCCGCCGCGGCCGGGCTGTTTGTCGATGCCGCCGTCGGGCCGGTGATCGCCAACTACGGCATGGAGAATCTGCGCTTTATCGAACCGGTGAAGATCGGCGACACCATTCAGGTGCGGTTGACCTGCAAGAAGAAGATCCGCAAGCCGCAGAAAACCGCCGAAGATCGGCCGCACGGCGTGGTGGTGTGGGATGTGCAAGTATTGAATCAGGAACAGCAGCCGGTGGCGCTGTACAGCATCCTGACGTTGGTGGCGCGCCAACAGGGGGACTTCGAGGCGTGATGCGCGCTTGCCGCCGCCGGAGCTGCCGGCGGCGGCAATCTATTCAGATCAGCGGCTGACCGCGCAGCTGTTCCAGCACTTTCAGCGGCGAGCGCTGCGGATCCTGCATCTTGTTCACCGGCAGCAAGAAGGTCTGTTCCAGCATAAACTGGCCGCCCATCGCGGCGTGCGGCGTTTGATCCGAGAAGCAAATCCAGCTGCTGCCCGGCGGAAACGCCAGCGCCAGCTGCGGCCCCTGTTGTTGATAATCGCCGTCGGCCTTCATGGCGTCATGCAACTGCAGCATCAGGTGGTCATAATGGCTGCGGCGGGTTTTGGTGATGTGTACCCGGTGCTGCAACCAGCTGCTAAAGGCGGAGTAGCGCGCCAGACGCGGCATGAAGCGTTGCGCCAGCTCAGGGAACGGTTCGCCGACGCGCCATTGGCGATGTTCACCGTGCGGATTGATGTTGGTGAAAATACGCAGAATACGTTCACCGTAGTTCGGGCGCGACGGGAAAGCATCGACGTGCAGCCGGCTGTCGTCTTTGCGCCAGGAGCTGCTTGCGCGCCAGGCCGAAACCGGATGCAAACGCAGGCTGCCGGTCGGATGGTGCAGCGCCTCCTGATACTCGGGCAACAGCCCGGCGATCAGCTGGCGGCAAGATTGGTAATAACGTTCCAGCAGTTGCTGAACCTGCTGCCGGCGCTCTGCGACGGCGACGCCGGTCAGCTTGCCGGACAGCGGTTGATAGCTGATGTTTTTGCGCTTCGGATCGACCAGCGCCGGATCCAGCAGCGGCATTTCCTGCTCAGACAGGGTGAAGGCCAGTTCGGGCAGAAACAGCACCTTGCCCTGTTCCAGTTCGCTGACCGCGCTAGATGCTTCCGCTGCCGCCCATTGTCGCAACGGCAGCGTCAGGACGGCCTGTTCACGCATAATATCGCCAGTAGGCATGAGATCTCCTCGCAAATCTATATCGCTTTATTCCCGCCTTTCAGGTTGCCGCGTGGTTGGCTGCACTGGCTTGCGCCGTGGCTGGCTGGAGCGACGCCAAAAGTCTTTGCGTCGGTCGCCCAAATGCAACGTGAAATTTATGGGTTCTATTATGGATGTATCAGCAGGGCGCAGTGCGCCGAAGCGTGCGATGGCTTCCTGATATATAGAATAGTCCTGCTAAGGGTATCACCGGCAATGCCAATGAAAAGTAAACGGAGGCTAAACGAGGTTCGGCGTGGGCACGAATAATCAAAAATGGCACGAATTGTTCGCTGAATAGCGCATTTTTTATCTTATTGAATTGTAATGGAAATAAATATGCTGCTTATTTATTGGCGTTATTTCATTCCGAGAGCGGGGCAAATTGGGGAAATAATGTTTCGGCGGGAAATTATTTCATTTTTGTCGTGGGAATAAATCGGGCCGCCCAATTTTGGTGGCCCGATGAGTGATTAAGCGCCGTAAATGCAGTTTTTGCCTTTTTTCTTGGCCTGATACAGCGCGCTGTCCGCCTCATTGATAAAGCTGATCGGCGTATCGTTATACATATGCGGCACTTTGGCGCAGATGCCGATGCTGATGGTGACGATGCCGTGCGGGTTACCCTGATGCGGGATCTTCAGATCGCGCACCGCCTGGATGACGCGTTCGGCGAAAATCAGCGCGCCCTGCACGTCGGTATCCGGCAGGATAATCCCCATCTCTTCACCGCCGTAGCGCGCCAGAATATCGTTGCTGCGGCACGCCAACCCTTTCAGCGTCTGGCCGATCTGCTGCAGGCACTGGTCGCCGGCGACGTGGCCGTAGCTGTCGTTGTACTGCTTGAAGTAGTCGATATCCAGCATCAGCAGCGCCACGCTGCGGTAGTTGCGCGAGGCGCGCGCCAGCTCGTTCTTCAGCGCGATATCAAACTGGCGGCGGTTGGCCAGGCCGGTCAGGCTGTCCAGCAGCGCCAGTTCTTCCAGCATCTGGTTGATGCTGGTCAGCTGATCGCGGGTGCGCATCAGCTCGGCTTCGGTTTGCATGCTGTGCTTGATTTGCCGCAGCAGCACCGCGCCCATCGCCAGCAGGATCATCAGCAGAGAGAGGCCGCCGGCGGCGAACAGGCCGGCGTCGGTGCGCCAGTCCGCCAGCGCGTCGCGTTTCGACAGCCCGGCGGCGATCACCAGCGGAAAGCGGTTGACCCGCGAATAGCCGTAGATGCGCTCCACTTTGTCGTACAGCGAGGTGATGGTGGCGTTGCCGAATTCCGAATGCGGCAATATTTCGCTGAACAACACGCCCTTGGCGATATTTTTACCGATCGAGGCCGCCGAGTAAGGGCGGCGGTAGAGGATGGTGCCGTCCGCCAGCAGCAGATTTAGCGAGGCGTCGGTGTTGAGGGCGAAACTGTCGTAAAACTGGCGAAAATAATCGACGTACAGCGTCGCCAGCACCACGCCGCCAAAGCTGCCGTCCGGGTTGTTGAAGCGCCGCGAAACGGGGATGATTAGATCGCCGGTGGTGCGGCTGCGGATCACCTCGCCGATATACAAACCGCCGCCATCGCGGTTTTGGTGATATTTGAAGTAATCGCGATCGGCGTTGTTGGCGTTCTTGATGAATTTGCCCGAGGAGGTCGCCAGCCAGCGGCCGCTCGCATCGTAGATAAACATCCCGTGCAGCTGCGGCAGGTTGCCGACCTGGGTTTGCATCACCCGTTGCAGCCGGGTCAATTGCGAGGGCCCCAGCCCGTCGTTCTGGAGACGTTCGGTCAGATCGAGCAGATTGCCGTCTACCTGCATGAAGGTATCGTCGGCATGCTGCGCCAGCGAACGGGCGAGGTTGGCGGATTCATGCTCGGCGCTGCGCAGATCCCGCTGGTGCGCGTTCCAGATTTGCCAGCTGTTAAAGAGGATCAGCGTGGCGGCAACGATGATGACAAACACGCCGGCCTGAAATAATAATGGGGAGCTTTTAACGCTGCGCGGCGCCGCGGCATCCTGTATGGGTTGCTGCTGAGTCATGTCACCCTTGTTGTTTGATTACTATTCAATTTGAGTTAAGAGCAATCTTATATTTTATGCATAAATGCGCCAGACCTCTAGCCCTTAACGTGGCGATAGGGAGAAAGGCGCCTCGCACCCCGCATTTGCGGCGGTGTGAACGCGAAGGAGTAAAAGAGCCATGTCGGATTACATCATTATCGCTTTACTGACGCTGGCGGTGTATTACCCCCTCACACTGGGGGCGCTGGCGGTGATGATGTTCTTCGCCTGGCGGCGGCGACGGTCGCCTTATTGGCGGTTGGGGCTGGCGCTGTTGACGGTGTTGTTCGTGCTGTTCGCCAAAGCGGCGTATGACTGGCACCGCTACAGCTAGCGGCGCCATGCGGGGTTATTCGACGTTGATCATCCAGTTGACGCCGAATTTGTCGGTCAGCATGCCGAAGCCTTTGGCCCAGAAGGTGGCTTGATAAGGCATCGTCACCTGGCCGCCCTGCGCCAGATTATCGAACAGTTTGCGTCCTTGTTCCGCGTCGCTGGGGTTCAGCGACAGCGAGAAGCCTTTGTGGGAAGCGCCGCCGCTGTCATCCTGCGGACAGCCGTCGGAGGCCATCAGCACGCCGTCGCCAATCAGCAGACGCGCATGCATGATCGCTTCAGGATTGACGTCCTGCGGCCCGCCTTGGCGGGCTTCTTCGGGCATGTCTTTAAAGCGCATGACCATTTCAATTTTGGCATTCAACTGCTGTACATAGAAGTTAATCGCTTGCTCACAGTTACCGCTGAAGAACAAATAGGGTTGTACCAGCATGACATTGACCTCGGTTGTGGCCCGACAGGCAACGACCGGCCCTCGGGCGGGAAGAAATGATTGCTGGCGGCAATAATTGCCGTCGGTGACTTATTAGTGTAGTCCCCCTGACGTAGAATGCTCGTGCGAGGTGAGCGCCTTCGCCGCCGGCAGGGCGGGCGAAGGCACGAAGGCGGTTAATACAGCGAAGGTTCGCCGGGTGGGCGGGTTTTAAAGCGGCGGTGCAACCACATGTATTGATCGGGCGCCAGCAGCACCTGTTCTTCCACCACGCGGTTCATCATGGCCGCCGCGCGCGTTTCATCGTCCAGCGGGAAGTCCGTCAGCGGCGGCTGCACGATCAGCTCGTAGCCGCGGGCATTCGGCAGGCGGCGCGGCACGAATGGCACGATCGACGGCCGCCCCATACGCGCCAGGATATAGGTGCCGGTCGTCGTGGCGGCGTTTTCCACGGCGAAGAACGGTGCGAACACGCTGCTTTGCGGGCCGTAATCGTGGTCCGGCGCGTACCACAGGATTTCACCCTGCTTCAGGTTGCGGATCATGCCTTTGATATCTTTACGATCGATCATGAATTTATTCGAGCGCAGCCGGCCCCAGGTCTGCACCCATTCCATCAGCTTGTTATTGTGCGGGCGGTGTACGCCGATGCCGGGGTTTTGCATGCCGAAGATGCGCGCGCCCAGCTCCAGAGTGAGGAAATGCAGGCCGATCAGCAGCACGCCTTTCCCGTCCTGACGCGCCAACTGCATGTTTTCCATGCCGCTCACCTTAAACCAACGGGCGATGCGCCAGTCAGGCCAGAACCAGGCCATGCCGACTTCGAACAGGCCCATGCCGACGGACTCAAAATTTTTGACAATCAGCGCCTCTCGTTCGGCGGCGGGCATCTCAGGGAAACAGAGTTCTAAATTACGGCGCGCTATTTTTACCCGGCGTTTCATCAGGGGCATGGCGATTCTGCCAAGGCCGTGTCCAAGCCGATAAATGAGCGGGTAGGGCAATAACACCAATAGATAGAGTATTCCCAGCCCTATCCATAGCAACCAATAACGAGGGCGCAAGAATTCGCGCTCAAAGCGTTGGTTTGAAATCATTTTTTCTGTTCTTCCTTTAATTTCGCAATGGGACCTTAACCCAAATTGTTATGTGCGAAATGATAGAGCATTTTTTGTGAGACCGGGTTTTCCATTCATGCTTTTTTTTACGCTTTATTTAAGCGCAGACGGAAAACGGAACGAAATGAGATTTTTACCGAGGGAAGGGCGGATATTCACCGCTATTTCAACCGGCTGGCGACATTGAAAAATAAGGACACAATTCAGCGCATCGCAAAAGTGACAACCGCTATGTAACCTTAGAGAAACAGTAACGCGGCGGAACCGTCCCAAACGGCAGCCAGCGCATACAGCAGCGCGAGGATCAGGACAAAAGGGGCATTGAACATCGGCGTTTCCTCCAGGAGGCTGTGTTTAAAGTTTAGCCTGCCCAGATGACAATGGGATGAAATGCGATCGCTTTTGACGCGGTGAAATTCAGACGGACGGAAATGGGTAAACCGCTGATTTTTTACTATAGTCATAGTGTGATGTTGTGCGTTTGTCGCCGTACGCCCCGTCTTGAACGGCTGTGGGCAGAGTGTCCAGAGCAAGATCGCGGAACGGGCGGCGCCGGACGTGAAACAGGTGACGAAGTTCTCAGAGGGCGGGTCTGTAAGGATTTGACATGTCATATGAAAATGACGATCTAAGCGGTGTTGAGCAACCGAGCGACTACGTTAAAACCACCGCCTGCGAAGTGCGCAGCGGCGTAAAGGCAGCGCTCGAGCAATCATGTGCCTGCATCAAGGATAACCCTTGGGCAGGGGTAGGCGCCGGCGCCGTCGTGGGCCTGGTAATAGGATTTCTGTTAGGCAAAAGGCAATAGGGAGAGTAAAAATGGGCATCATTTCCTGGATCATTTTTGGTTTAATCGCCGGTATCCTGGCTAAATGGATTATGCCGGGCAAAGACGGCGGCGGCTTTATTGTTACCGTTATACTGGGGATCGTGGGCGCCGTCGTCGGCGGCTATATCAGCACCTTCTTCGGTATGGGACGCGTTGACGGTTTTAACCTGGGCAGCTTCGTGGTGGCGGTCATCGGTGCCCTGGTGGTGCTTTTTGTCTACAGGAAGATCAAAGGCTAAGCAGCCGTTGCTCAACAGGGTCGCCGCGGCGGCCCTTTTTCGTGAAATCAATCCGGCTGTGCGGCACGGGCCGCAGCGGCTGAAAGGGGAATATCATGGGTCTGTTCGATAGCGTATTGGGTAACATTCTGGGCGGCGGCGCCAACGGCAAAGGCATCGACTACATCGCCATTATGCAGTGGGTCGAGCAACAAGGCGGCCTGCAGGCCATTTTAGACAAGTTCCGCCAGGGGCAGTTCGGCGATATCGTCGGTTCCTGGCTCGGTAACGGCGAAAACCAGCCGATTACCGGCGATCATGTGCAGCAGGCGTTGGGCAGCGATGCGATCAATCAACTGGCTGAAAAGCTGGGCGTCGATCCGGCCCAGGCGTCCAGCACCATTGCACAGTTCTTGCCGACGGTAGCGGATGCCGCTTCGCCAAACGGTGAAGTGCAGCAAGACAGCAATGAACTGGGCGACATGGTCGGCAAACTGTTCAAATAATGATTATGCTCCCGGCGTCTGGCCGGGGGCATTCACTCCGCTAATTCCCTCGATCGCCGTCAACGCCTGTTGCAAATGCGCCACCCAGGCGCGCACTTTCTGCGGAATAAAACGTAAAGCGGGATAGACCGCATGCAGCTCCATGGGCGGGTAGCGGTATTCCGGCAAGACGGGAACCAGCGCCCCCGTCGCCAGCTGTTCGCCGATCAGCGGCCGCTGAGCGCCACCGATGCCGGCCCCGGCCTCGATGGCCGCCAGCAGCGATAAGGTATTGTTGGCGCGAAACGTGGGCCGCAGCGCGACCATCTCGGCGCCGTGGGGGCCGAGCAGGGTGAGCGTATCGCCATCGTTTAGGCCGCTGTAGCGAATGTGCGCATGTTTCACCAGATCCGCCGGCGAACGAGGGGCGCCATGCCTGGCCAGATAGGCCGGCGACGCGACCAGCAGGCGTTGCAGCTCACCCAACCGTTTCGCCACCATGCCGGGCGCGTGCAATTCGCCGAAGCGCAGCGCCACGTCGATGCCTTCGCCGATGACGTCGGCGCGGCGATCGTCCAGCAGCAGCTCGATGGTGAGATCCGGATGACGCTTTTGGAACGCGATGGCCAAAGGGGTGATATGCCGTTGCCCGAATCCGGTCGGCGCATGCAGGCGCAAATTGCCCTGCAGCTGGTGGTGCTGGCCGTGCAACGCCTCTTCCGCTTCGTCGACCGCCGCCATAATCGGTTTGAGGCGCTGATAGTAATCATTGCCGGCCTCCGTCAGGGTGACCGCACGCGTGCTGCGAAACAGCAGCTGCGCCCCCAACTGCTGTTCCAGACCGGCGATTTGCTGACTGACCGCCGGCTGCGTCAAACGCAGATCGCGCGCGGCGGCCGACAGGCTGCCCAGCTCCGCCACCCGCATAAAGGTTTTCATTGCGTTCAGCTTATCCATGTCGATTTTGCCTATAGATATTTCTTATTAGTGTTAGTGGAAACCCTCATCTACCGCAAGTATCGCTAATCAATAACACTCAGGGTATCGATAATCCGAGGGGTGACAAAATGAACGCAAAGCGACAGGCGCTGGTGATCGGCGCCAATGGTGTGATTGGGCGCCGATTGATTGAGGAGCTGATCGACCAAGGTTGGCAAGTGGTGGGCGTTTCGCGCCGGGGCGGCGAACCGGCGCCTGGGGTGCGCCACCTGCAGGTTGACCTGCTGGATGCGGCGGCGACGCGGGACGCGCTGCGGCCGCTGAGCGCGATTAGCCACGTTTTCTATGCCGCCTATCAGGATGCTCCGGATTGGGCGGGGCTGGTGGCGCCGAACCTGCAAATGTTGCAACACGTTGTCGAAGGGCTGGAGCCGATTGCGCCGGCGTTGGAGCATATCAGCCTGATGCAGGGCTATAAAGTTTATGGCGCGCATTTGGGGCCGTTTAAAACGCCGGCGCGTGAAAGCGATGCCGGGCATATGCCGCCGGAGTTTAACGCGGCGCAGCAGCAGTATCTGGAGCAGCGCCAAACAGGCAAGCGCTGGCGTTGGAGCGCCATTCGCCCGAGCGTCGTGGGGGGCTTCTCGCTCGGCAACCCGATGAATCTGGCGTTAAGCATCGCGGTTTACGCCTCGATCAGTAAAGCGCTCGGGCTGCCGCTGCGCTTTCCCGGGAAGCCGGGCGCTTACCACAGCCTGTTGGAAATGACCGACGCCGGACTGCTGGCGCGCGCCACGCTCTGGGCGGCGACCGAACCTGCGGCAGCCAATCAGGCGTTTAACATCAACAACGGCGATCTGTTTCGCTGGAGCGAAATGTGGCCGAAAATCGCCGCGTACTTCGGGCTGGAATGTGCGCCGCCGTTGCCGATGACGCTGGAAAACATGATGGCGGACAAAGCGCCGCTGTGGCGTGAGCTGGCGCAACGGCACTCCTTGACCGAGCCCGATTACCGGGCGGTGGCCGGCTGGCGTTTCGCCGATTTCGTCTTTTCCTGGGACTACGACATGTTCGCGGACGGCAGCAAGGCGCGGCGTTTCGGTTTCCATCAGTTTGTCGAAACCGAAGCCATGTTTTTCTCGCTGTTCGATGCATTCCGTCGTCGCCGCATCATTCCCTGAATGCGGCATAAATGTCCCCGCAGCCCCGCTGCGGGGAAAGGTCTCAGAACGTCAGCATGATTTTGCCGATGTGCTCGCTGGATTCCATCAGCGCATGCGCAGCGGCCGCCTCTTCAAGCGGGAAGGTTTTAAAGATTTGCGGTTTCAGCACGCCGCGCTCCAGCAGCGGCCAAACTTTCTCGTGCAGCTCGGCGGCAATCTGCGCTTTGTCCGCGACGCTGCGCGAACGCAGCGTCGAACCGGTATGGGTCAAGCGTTTCAAGAGCAGCGGCATCAGGTTGAGCTCTTTTACCACGCCGTTTTGCGTGCCGATTTGCACGATACGGCCTTCCATCGCTGCGGCCTGATAGTTCTTGGCCACATAGTCGCCGGCGATCAGATCGACGATCACGTCGGCGCCTTTGCCGTTAGTGGCGTCTTTGGTGCGGGCGACAAAGTCTTCGTTGCGGTAATTAATCGCCACGTCGGCGCCCAGCGCCAGGCTCGCCTGACGCTTCTCTTCTGAACCGACGGTGGTGATCACCTGGGCGCAGAAGGCTTTCGCCAGCATGGTGGCGACCGTGCCGATACCCGAGGTGCCGCCGTGGATCAACACGGTCTCGCCGGCTTTGAGGTGACCGCGCTGGAACACGTTGACCCAGACGGTAAAGAAGGTTTCCGGCAGCGCGGCGGCCTCGGTCAGGCTCAGGCCCGCCGGAACCGGCAGCGCATTACTTTCATGCACAGCGCAGTATTGCGCGTAGCCACCGCCGGCGATGAGGGCGCAAACCCGATCGCCGATCGCGAAGCGGGTCACGCCTTCACCGATGGCCACCACTTCGCCGGCAATTTCGAGGCCGGGAATATCCGAGGCGCCGGGCGGTGGCGCATAGTTCCCCTGACGTTGCAGCACGTCGGGGCGGTTAACGCCGGCGGCGGCGATTTTCACCAGAAGTTGGCCCGCTTGCGGAACCGGCACCGGACGTTCGGCGACGACCAGAACCTCGGGGGCGCCGGGTTGGCTGATCTCAATCGCTTTCATCGTGTCGGGCAGCGGTGCATTCGTTGACATGGTTACTCTCCTCATCGTGGCGGACGCGGTTATCAGGTGGCGCGTCCACAATAAAGTCTGCTGTTAGCTTAGCGAAATCGAATGAGGTGCGCGTGGTCGAATAGAGCGGTTTTGCGAGGAAGAGGAGGAGACGCCGCCGCGATGGGCGGCTGGGCATCAATCGTTAGGGGGGATGCGGAACCCTTTCAATGAAACGATAAAGTGTTCTTTTCCTTTGGAGATCTTGGCGCCTTTATCGCACCACAGGCTGGCAAGCTGGAAGAAATCGTCGCTGCCGATGTCGTAAGCCAGTTCGATTTTCTTGGCTGTGCCGGCGCGGATGAGCTTTTCTGCTTCCTGGTGGTTTGCAGCTTTAATTATGGTCATGGGCGAAATCCTTGGTGTTAAGCCAGAACGGATAATCGCTAATCATCATATGGCCATATTGTGACAGTTTTGTGATGAAAGGATGACGATAACCGCAGGCGCGGCGTGCGGCGTGCCGCGCCTTTGCGGTGAAAATGCGTTGTCGATTACCGATCGTGCGGGCGAACGAATGCGCTTTTCTTCTGAGATTTGAAGTGTTTATAGAGCGCATAGCCCGCAATGCCGGCCAAGACGGCCAGGAGGGCAAGAGATCCTGTGGCCATGAACATCACCTCCGAATAAGAATGGCAAGGAGGCGTATTTGTGACATTCATCACTTTGCAGGGCAATGAGACCAATCTGTAATCGGGAAGGCGTGATGCGAGAAGGGCAAAAAAAAAGCGCCTATAGGGAGGCGCATAAAGATTTGCAACACAGCTTGTCATGTTCAACACCAGGAGGAGTGGTGAACTGACGCCATTCTAAGCGGCCGTGATTGCGTGAGGTATAGGTATTCTCCGAAAGCGTCATTACCACTCATAGCCTAACTGAATGTTGTAATCGGGATCCTGGTTGGTGGAATAAGGATCGGATTGGCGGCGGCGATCGGTTTTCTTCACCGGGCCGTCATACGCGGGATAAGGTTTGGTGCGCGGCTTGCTGCAGCCCGGATGATCGCACTCGATGTCGACGCGAAAACCGTTTTTATCTCGCGCCTCTGCCCAGGTGATCGGCGGTTTCTCGGCCTTGGGCGCGGGTCCAGGCGACGCCGGCGGCTTGGGCGCGGGGGCGACGCTGGGATCGGGGGCTTGATAATTCAGCTCCAGCGCGCCAAGCGGGGCGCTGTAAGCGGCAAAGGCCAGCAGGGCGGCGGCGCTGGCGGCCGGTAATGTGAGCCATCTCGGCATGGTGGATCTCCCTGGATGATTACGCCGGGCAACTATAAAACAGTAAAACGAGAATTACTATCATTTGCCTGCGGCGTAATGGGGATTCAGCTGGCGATCCCGTAGGCAGACGGGGTCAAATCCTGTGCGTTTAGCCGAGATTAACGCCCCTGCACGGCGAAAAAGGTTGCTATTGCCGCTCGCTCGTGAGTTAATGATGTCGGCCTGTGGTACAGACCTATTTATGCACGACATTTTGAGTAAAGTAGTTCAAATTTAAAGCGTTATCCCGGATAGCCCTTCTCTGACGAATTTCCTTTCCAGTGCCTCCATAAGTAACTGATGACCGGCTATCTCGCCCATGGCGGCTAACATTATTATTGAAGGAAATTAGACATGTCCAACATGATCAAAGGTCAAGTGAAGTGGTTCAACGAAGCTAAAGGTTTTGGTTTCATCACCCCAGCAGACGGCAGCAAAGACGTATTCGTACACTTCTCTGCTATCCAGGATCAAGGCTTCAAGACCCTGGCTGAAGGCCAGAACGTACAGTTCTCTATCGAGAACGGTGCGAAAGGTCCATCTGCGGCTAACGTTACCGCTATCTAATTGGCGTCTACCGCTGATTGAATAAAACCCGCCGAGGCGGGTTTTTTTATGCCTGCAATTTGACGGCGCATAAAAAAAGCCCGCAAGTCTGCGGGCAAAAGTTCCTTGTTACTTCTTCATTTGCAAGCGCTTCTCTGGGGGGGGAAACGCCTGAAGACAGGTTACGCGAGGACGGCTTAAGATTCTGCGGTCAAACCGTTAAGAAAGTGAAAATCCAGGCGGCTGCTACGCTGATAGCAGAGACCGGCAGGGCTGGGGCGGTGTCCTTCACCCGGGGTTTTGTAATACACTGATGCCAATCGCAAAGAATGGGGAAGGGTATGCAGGTTAACGATCGAGTGACGGTAAAAACAGATGGCGGCCCACGGCGCGAAGGCGTCATTCTGGCCGTAGAGGTCTTCAACGAAGGTACCATGTATCTGGTGTCTCTTGAGGACTACCCGGCGGGCGTGTGGTTTTTTAATGAAATCGACAGCCGTGACGGCACTTTTGTGGAGCCTTGCGGCGCGCCCGGGCAGTAACTTCGAACAATCTCATTAATTTGCTAACGAAACTGTCTATTTTGAGATTATTTCAATGCGGTAAGAATTTTTTTATCGACGACATAAAAATACCCGTTGCGCTAGCGGGGGATAACGCAGCAGGTATTCTTTTGGTTATCCCAGCGTTTGAGAACCGGATTACGTTATCACCGGATATTTAACGATGGGTAAACAAAGTTGGGGCGTTCTCTACGGTTCAGCGGCTATTGACGAATATTCCACTAGTCAATGTGTCGGTCAAACGGACAACGTGGTAAATGATCTGCTTGTTGTGCGTTTTTATTTTCCGCTTGATGTTTCCCTTGTGGGAAGAGACCGTTTTGGCCTTTATTTGCATCTGGTCTGATATCTGGATGGTGCCTTGCCCGGACATCCACATGCGTAACATGTTCGATTCAGTTTGGCTCAGCGTCACCGGCGTTTGATCCAGAGAGGATTTCTCCACCCGTAGGGATTTTTTCTCGAGATAATGACTAAGTAGCTGATTCATAGTCTCTGGTTTGATGGATTTTGACGATATGATGACGTTCTTGCGAACATATAAATAATCGTCGAAATGTACATTGGTAATAGCCATGAAGATGAAGAATAACGTATCCGGGTGCAGTGAAATCACCCGTTTTATTCGCTCCGTGGCGTTTGCTTCATGGATGAAGCAGTCCTCGTTAATAAACACCAGGCTAGGATTCAACTTACTGCATTTTTCATGCAGGCTGTCAATGTCCTCGATGGCATTAATATGGCGCTTCTTCACGCCATGCGAAGTCAGATAGTCGGTTAACCCCAATCTGGTATAGCTACATGAATCCATGATAATCGTTGGCATATCGCACCCCCACTTAAATCCGTTTTACTGCGGTAATATGAGAAAAAGCCTAAAAAGCCGAAAGGCAAAATGGAACAATAATTCAGTGTAGCGAGTGTTCTATCAATAAACACGACGGCACTCAATGATATTTTCATACTAAACTTATTAATCGCATGAATCTATAAGTTTGGCTTAAGTCAGAGCGATCCGCTACTCGCCCGGCGTCGGCATGATGGGCCTGATTCGCGCTTGGCGCCCGCGCCTGCTGGCATTGTCTGCTGATAATCTGTTCATCATGTCACGAAACAAAATTTTAGTTTGCTAGGAAAAGTCTTAAAAAAAATTCATGTGTCTTTTTTTTGAAGTCTTTTAGCGTGCTTTTTAAGTGCTCAAAAAGCACTCGCTCCTGGGTTCTTCTATTTTTAATCATAAAAATCATTGTCTTATGATTGTCTTGGCACCTTTCGCTAATGATAAGCGCTTCTGTTTTTATCATAACAACAAACAAAAGTTAACATTATTGCTGGAATGTGTAGCTTAATTGTTGCCATAAATCACCATTTTACAATAGGTTATGTGGATATTTATTTCATATGAAATTATTTGTGTGAATGTTTATCGGTGATTGAGTGATTTTTCTAAACTATCGTCTTGCCAGCTGGTCGGCAGGGGCGGCGGCAGGTCGGAGTTGTTTCTGACCCGCGCCGGTTTTAACTTGCTTTTGCACCTTTCAAAAACAGGATGTCGCGGTGAGACAAAATCAATATGGGCAGCCGATAGGCGATGCCCTCCCTCATTGGCAGCCGGCAGGCATGCCCGGGCAAGCGTTACTGTCAGGGCGGTTTTGCCGCCTGGAACCACTGAACCTCGAACGCTGGGGCGACGAGCTTTATCAGGCTTATCAAACCGCCGAGGACGACCGCGACTGGACCTATCTGTTTTGGGCGCGGCCGCAGACACGCGAGGATTTTCAGCATTACCTGCAGGCCCTGGCGTCCAGCGCCGACAGGCGCACGATGGTGGTGATCGATCAGGCGAACGGGCGCGCGGTAGGAACCTGCGCTTTTTTGCGCATCGATCCCGCCAACGGTGCGGCTGAACTGGGCACCATCAACTGGTCCCCGCTGATGAAGCGCAGTGCGCTCGGCAGCGAGGCCATTTTCCTGATGCTGCGCCATTTGTTTGACGATCTGGGTTACCGGCGCTGCGAATGGAAATGCGATAGCCTCAATCTGCCTTCGCGTCAGGCCGCCGAGCGTTTTGGCTTTCGCTATGAGGGCACGTTCCGTCAGGCGGTCGTCGTCAAAGGACGCACGCGCGACACCGACTGGCTGTCGATCATCGATGGAGAATGGCCGGCGCTGCGCTCGGCGTTTGCCGCCTGGCTGTCGCCGGATAACATCGGCGACGACGGGCGGCAAGAACGGCGTTTGCAGGCCTTCCAGCCCGGGTGACGCGCCAGGCGTTTAGGCCGTCTCCGCCAGGCAATGGCGCAGCGAGTCCAGCGTCAGGCGAATGTCCTGTTCCTCCGTCATCCAGTTGACCAGCGCGGCGCGGATCCCCGGCTGGCCGTTATAACGCGTAGGGGTGCAACGCGCCACCCCATGCCGGCTAAGGCGTTCGAGAAAGCGATCGCGCGCCGCTTCGCTGTCGCCCTGTGGATGACTGAGGGCAAAGCACACCACGTTCATATTCACGGGCGCCAACAGATGGAAACCGTCCTCGGCCGCTAACGCCGCTCCCAGCGCCTGCGCCAGTTCGACATTGCGCTCGACGATATCTCGTATGCCGCTGCGGCCATAGGCTTTCAGCGTCAGCCAAAGCGGCAGGGCGCGGAAGCGGCGCGAATTTTCCGGCGTCAGATGCAGATAGTTGTCTGGCCGCAGCGTCGGTGCTTCCAGGTAGGCCGAATGGTTCTGAAATACCTGCATCTGCAGATCCAGATGGCGGGTAAATTGGATCGCGCTGTCATAAGGCACGTTCAGCCATTTGTGCGCATCGACGGTGATGGAATCGGCATGCTGCCAGCCCTCGAGCCTTGGGGCGTAGAGCGGCGAGCAGGCCGCCACGCCGCCGAATGCCGCATCGACATGCAGCCAAAATGGATAACGCTCTCGCAGCGCCAGCAGTTGCGGCAGATCGTCGAAAGCGACGGTATTGACCGTGCCGGCACTGGCCAGTACCAACGTTGGCTGGCCTGCGCTAGCGGCCAGCTGCCGCTCCAGCGCCGCCATATCCATGGCTTCAGACTCCGGCAGGCTGGCGACGATCGTCAATGCCTCGCGGCCGATACCGAGCATGCTGAGCGCCTTCACGCTGCTGGAATGCGGATTGGCTCCCAGAACCCGGATCGGGCCCAACGCCGCCAGGCCTTGTTGGGCGATATCCACGCCGCGCTGTTGCCCCAGCCACTGCCGACCAATGGCCAGCCCGGTGAAATTGGCCATGGTCGCGCCGCTGACCAGGCTGCCGCTGAACGTTTCCGGCAGGCCCAGCAGGGATTTCAATTGCGTCACGGCCGCCAGCTCGATCGTGGCTGCGATGGTATCATGGCTGAGCAGGCTATTTTGGTCTGTCACGCTAACCAGCCAGTCCGCTGCGACCGCCGCCGGGGTGCCGCCGCCGGTGACGAAGCCGAAATAACGCGGGCCGGCGCTGGCGGAAATGCCGGCCTGATAACGTTGCCAAAAGCGCTCCAGCGCCGCCAGGGCGCCTTCGCCGTTTTCGTCGAGCCGATCGTCGCCCGGTTGCAGCTGCTGATGCTCGAGCGGTGGGCAGACCGAGCGTTGCTGCAGCCCAGCCAGGAAATCTTCCGCCAGTTGGCGGGTGCGATCGAGGATCTGCGGAAACTGTGCGAGGTCCTGTTGTAAACGTGGGTGCATGGCGGCTCCGAAAGCGTCAGGGATGATGGGGTAAACATAGAACATTTGCCTGCCGGTCAAAATCGATGAAAAATAACCTTTTTGGATAGCCTGGTTAACCAATGATGAGTGAACGCATTCCCTTGCATGTCTTGCCGACCTTTGCGATCGCCGCCAGGTTGGAAAATTTGCGCGCTGCGGCGCAACAGGTGCATTTGACGCACGGCGCGGTCAGCCAGCAAATTCAGCTGCTGGAGCAGGCGGTCGGCTCTCCGCTGTTTGAACGGCGCGGGCGCGGCGTGCGCCTGAATGCCGCCGGGCGAGAGTTGCTGGCGGCGGTAGAGCCGGCGCTGCAGGCGCTGCAGCAGGGCGTCGCCCGCGCCCGGCGAGCGGCGGCAAGCCAGACGCTGCGCATCAGCGTGTTGCCGTCTTTTGCCCATTACTGGCTGCTGCCGCGTCTGTCGGCTTTTCATGAGGCCTGTGCCGATATTGCGCTGGATATCGATGCGTCGCTGGCGCTGCAGGATCTGTCGCAGCGGGGGTTCGATGCGGCGATCCGCATCGGCAGCGGTCAATGGGCGGGGCTGCAGGCGCAGCGCATCGCAGCGGGTGACGTGTTGCCTGTCGCTTCGCCGGATATGGCGCGAGAATGGGGGGCGGCTTTCGAGAACGGTGGCGATATTCCGTTGCTCGAGCACGACGTCAGTCCCTGGCGCGACTGGTTCAACGCGCAGGGGCGCCCGTTATGCGGGCGGCAACAGGCGTTGTTCAACGATGCCGGATTATTGATTCGCGCGGCGGAGCAAGGGTTTGGCATCGCGTTGGCGAAAAAGCTGCTGGTGCAGGATGCCCTCGACGCGGGGAGGCTGGTGGCCTTGGCCGCGCCCTGTCGCCTGAGCGATGACGACGTTTATCTGGCATGGCCGCAGACCGCCGGGTTGACGCCGGCGGTCACCCGCTTGCTGCAGTGGCTTCAGCAGCAGTTGGCGGCGATTTAGCGGCGTAGCCATTCCGGTTGCGAGGTGCCGAGCGTGGTCGCCGGCAGCGCCCATTGCAGCGCCGTGCCCTGCAGACTCAACGGCGCGCGCAGGCGTTGCGCGGCCCCCCAGTGAGTCAGTTCCGTTTCAGGGTTCTCGTCGGCGCTTCCGGCCGGTGTCAGCGGTTCCGGCCGATAATGCGTCGGGTAGGGATGCGCCAGCAGCAGCTGCGCCGTCCGCGCCAGCGACAAGCGCGCGCGATAGCCGGTGCCGCGGTACAGGCGCTGCGTCATACCGGTCAGCACCGCCGCCGCCATCAAATAGCCGGTAGCGTGATCCAGCGCCTGTACCGGCAGCGGCACCGGCAAACTGGCGCTGCGCCAAACCATGCCCGCCTCCGCCAGCCCGCAGCTCATCTGCACCAGACTGTCGAAACCGCGCCGGGTGCGCCACGGCCCGCTCCAGCCGTAGGCATTCAGGCAGACGTCGATCAGGCCCGGCGCCAGCGCGTGCCTTTCCTCCGCGCCATAGCCCAGTTTCTCCAGCGCGCCGGCGCGGTAGCCGTGCACGATCACGTCGGCGTTTCTCAGCAGGTGCTCAAACGTATGGCGATCGCGCGCATTGGTCAGATTGAGGCGCGCGCTGCGCTTGCCCAACATCACTTCGTGTTCGACCCCGGGCTCATCCCACCCGTAAGGGTCGATACGCAGCACGTCGGCGCCCAAGCCGGCGAGAAAACGCGTGGCGATCGGCCCGGCGAGAATGCGCGTCAGGTCCAGTACCCGCACGCCGTGCAGCGGCCGGGCGACGGGCAGCGTCCAGCCGGGCGATGGCGCTTCCGGCTGCAATGCGGTGTGGATCAGCGGTTCGAGCGCCACGCTTTTACCCTGAATATGTTGTCGCCACGCGGCCGCCGAACGCATTTGCGCTGCGCAGCCGCCGGCCGCGATCACCGCTTCCTCCAGCTCGCTTTTTTTCCAGGCCAGCACACGTTCCGCCAGCGCGCCTTTCTTCGATGCCGGGCCCAGCACCTGCTCCACCGCTCGCCGATGGTGCGGCGCATTGGTATGCAGGCGTATCCAGCCGTCCGCCGTGGCGTAGTCGCCGGCCAGCGCGTCCCAGGCGGCGGGCAGCGTCCAACCCAGCGGGCGCAGCGTCCAGCCGAACCAAAGCGAGGCCAGGCGTTGATCGACCCAAACCTGCTGCGCGGCGGCGCCCTCGCGCCGCAGCAGCTCGGCGCAGGCTAAACCTGCGGCGCTCCAGGCGGCGGTGGCCAATTCGGTCACGGGAAAAGCCGAAGGCAATGCACCGGTGCCGCTTACGGTGAGGCGATCGGCGGGGGCGGGGCATTGCCCGAGGCTTTGCCAAATCTCGTCGAGCAGAGTGTGGATCAGGGGAGTCATCGGCCGCTCCTTGTGGGTAAACGGAAATATAGCCTAGCGTAGCCCACTGTCGGCGGCCTTGCTAAGGTGCGACGTCGAGAGTGCGGCCGTCGGCCAGTTTGGCGCGTACGCTGTGGGGCGCCACGCCGCCGAAAGGCTGCGCGCTGAAATTGGCGGTCAGGGTCGATCCGTCACTGAACGTCGTCTGTTGCACCCAGCCGTCCCGATCGAGCCAACGGAAGTCGGTTAACGCTTTATCCCACAAGGCCTGATGCAGCGGCCGGAAGGCAGCATCGGCGCGTTTTATCGCCGGTAAGCGCGCCGCCAGAGTGGTGCGGCTCAGGTGGAACATCGGCGCGGTGTTGTACAGCTGGCTGAGCAGGCTGCGGGTGGTCTGAACGTCGCTGAATTTCAGATTGTCGTAATTCCAGTGGTGGCTGCTGACGATAGCATCGTGGAAAACGGCCTGGTACAGCGGCAGGCGGTAACGCGGATCGAATTCGACGGTACGGTAGGGCTGGTTCACTTTGGCGGGGCGGAAGAAAAACGCCGGTTGGGCGTTGGGCCACCAAGCGCCGAGATAATAGGGCGAGGATTTATCCTGATTCATCTGTTTATCTCCCCAGCCGAATCCCCAGGTTTCCATGCCGTGGGCGAACATCAGGCTGCGCGCGGTCACTGCGTTGCCATCCTCTGAGCCCAGCGGTAACTTAAGGGTGGCGCTGAACCAGGCGAGCCGGGCGTTGCGGGCTTCGGCCATCTGCGCCGCGCCGGTTGGGTGGTCGGGCTGATAGTCGTCGGACACCATGCCGGTGCCGTCCACATCGAGAAACAGGCTGTTCAACCCGGCCAATTGCACCAGTTCGCGCATGCGCTGTTGAGAATAGGGCAGGACACAGCCTGGATTGAGGTAATAACCCTGTTTACCGAAGCCGGGTTTCCTGCTGCCGTCTGCGCGCACGATGGCGCAGGATTCCCGCAGCGTCGTCGGCAACTGCGCGGTGAGCCAGCTGTCGTTGACGCCGCGCGCGATGGCGGTATCGTAGGAATCGTAGCTGGCGATCAGATAACCGGCCGCTTTGGCGGCGGCTACCGCTTGCGGGTGCAGGAAGGCGGCGGTCCAGTTATCGGTGCCCAACCACAGGCGCGGCAAACCGGCCTGGCGCAGCGCGTCGATCACCGGTTTGGCCAACCCTTGCCCCCAACCGTCCGCTGGGGTTAACCAGCGTCCCAGCTCCCGTTGCGCCAGCGCCCGCACTGCGGCGGCCTGGCGCTGCTGCGCCTGCAGAAAGTCGGCGTCATCCGGCGTCGCGCCAAGCGCGAACTGCGCCGTCAACGCCCGGTTGATGCCGTCGATCAGGGGCTGTTGTTGCCAGCCCTCCGGCGTTTTTCCCGCCAGCCGCAGCAGCAAGCTTCTGCTCTCGGCGTCCATCTTCTGCCGCAGCGCTTCGGCGGCGGGAGAAGCGAAGTAGTGCAGTAATCCCGGCCAATCCTTGACATCTTCCGCCGCCAGCAATTGGTCGCCCCACAGATAGATATGGGTAGCGCCGATCAGCTTGTCGCCTTCGGGCGCCTGCTTGATCTTCTCGCGCAGGCTGCTGAACCGGCCGTTTTGTTGCAGATAGTCGCGGTAACGGCGGGCGCCGGACAGCGGGGTGTTGCCGACGTGCAGCAGCACCTCGAATGCCTGTTGTTGATTGAAGCGATTGAATTGGTGGCTGGCGCGCATCGCCAGCTTTTCCTGCGCGGTGGCGAAGGCTATCTGGTTACTGAACGGCGTCAACATCAGCCAGCTGTAGACCTTACCCTGGTGTTGCAGGCTCCACAGCGGCAGTTTCAGATCCCAGTTGGTATCCAGCGGCGTCATTTCCGTCGTCAGGTAATGACGCCAGACCGCGTTGTCCAGCGGGATGCGGCTGCCTTCGCCGATCGGCAACAGCAGCGTTTCCCCCTGCGGCATACGATACCAGTTCAGGGTTTGCGGCCGATCGCTGCTGAAGCTCAGGCGCAGATCGCCGCCTTCCAGACGGGCGCTGACGTTGATTGCGCGTTGCGGCCATCGCCAGCTGGCGCGTCGTGGCGTTGCGGTAAGATCCGTTACCTGCTGCGCAGGCTGCGCCAGATTGATCGGCACCGGGCCTGCGGCGATATGCAGCGTGGCAGGGTCGAGTTCAAATTGCACGTCGCCTTGCTGCAGCAGTAAGGCATCGGCGGGAAAACTGATGAGCAGCGCCAGCGCGAGCGGGGAAAACCGTTGTTTCATCAGGGGCGTCCTTGGAAGATGAAAGAGGGCAGTTTACCGATAAGCGCACTGTCACCCAATGTCGCCATCTTCTATTTGTGACATCGAAATATAAACGCCGTATTCCAGTTTATTTTTCGTTTAATAAATTAGCCTTTACTTCATTACCCGACGTCACTATACTCAGCCAAAATTTCAGTGGAGAAACCCAATTGGACAGTTGTAGTTGTAATAAAACAAATAAGGCAAGCTGACCAATTCTCTTCTGATTTGTTGCTTGCCGTTATCGGCGGGCAGCACCCCTCTCCAGTTATTTCTGAGCTGTGCATACCCGAATAAGAAACGTTTCCTGATGCCTGACGGTTTCAGGTGAATTGAGTTGGACGTTATTATGGTATTCTGCAGCCACAGCCTTTTCCCTCCAGGCACAGCACGCTGATTCGCTGATTTATTTTCAGCGCGATTTCGCGTGTGCTAAACAGCACATGATTTTATCTCCTGCGGTTAATTAAGGGGACAGTCATGGCTATGACTCCTTTCGTTTTGAATTTATTGCTGGCGATGTGCCTGGGCGCGGTCATTGGCGCCGAACGCCAGTGGCGCCAACGCATGGCCGGCCTGCGCACCAATGCGCTGGTGGCGACCGGCGCGGCGGTCTTTATTCTCAGCTCCATGTCCACCGATCCGGCCAGCGCCGGCCGTGTGGCGGCGCAGATCGTATCCGGTATCGGCTTCCTCGGCGCCGGCGTGATCATGCGTGAAGGGCTTAATATTCGCGGCCTCAATACCGCCGCCACGCTGTGGTGTTCGGCGGGGATCGGCGTACTGTGCGGCCTGGGCCAGCATTGGGATGCGGTGGTCGCTACGCTGGTGATCCTGTGCGCCAATATCCTGCTGCGCGAAGCCGCGCAGCGCATCAATCTGCAGCCGCATCAGCAGGCGACCGATCTGGAACTGTGCTATCGCATTCAGGTGACCTGCGGCGAGCAGGACGAAATTCTGGTGCGCACCCTGATCCTGCAGGCGCTGAACGGCGTCGCCTTGCGGCTGCAATCCTTGCGCAGCGCCGATATTTCGAGCCCGGGGCAGTTGGAAGTGTGCGCGGAAATTACCGCTACGCCGGCCGCGCAAAAAGAAATCGAAGGTATTGTCTGCCGCGTCAGTCTGGAAAAAAGCGTGAGCGCCGTTCGCTGGCGCGTCGCGTCCGAATTACCGGTCTGATTAATGATATAAATATTGATTAACTTGATTATATGTTCAGGTTTATTCATGCACGCCTTGAATAACGCTGAACATTAAGGAGGCGTTATGGACGATGACCCCGGAAGGAAAATGATCCCAGCGTGGCTGACAGGGTAATTCCGCCATTTAGTCACGCTAATAAAAAATTCCAAGCTGCGCATAGTCACCTGTTTATCGGGCGGGGCTTCGCTGTGCGCAGAACTAAAATAAGAGAATAGCGTTATGACTCAGATTAATGAAAGAACGCGTCGCCGTGATAAAGACGCGGTGACCTACGCCATTGCGCAAGAGGCCACCAACAGCATCGCTCAAACGCTGGCGAACCTGAAGTGCAACCGCAACGGCTTGACCCAGGACGACGCCGATGAGCGGCTGGAGCAGTTCGGCGCCAACCAGGTCGCCCATGACAAGGCGCCGCATGCCCTGATCCAGCTGATCAAGGCCTTCAACAACCCGTTTATCTTCGTGCTGATGGTGCTGGCTGCGATCAGTTTCTTTACCGATTATTGGCTGCCGCTCCAGAGCGGTGAAGAAACTGAACTCACCGGCGTCATTATCATCCTGACCATGGTCACGCTGAGCGGGCTGCTGCGTTTCTGGCAGGAATACCGCACCAACAAAGCGGCGGAAGCGCTGAAATCGATGGTGCGCACTACCGCCACGGTGCTGCGCCGCAGCAGCTACAGCGCGCATCCGCTGACGCTGGAAGTGCCGATCCGCGAACTGGTGCCGGGGGATATCATCCAGCTCTCCGCCGGTGACATGGTGCCGGCCGACGTGCGTCTTATCGCCTCGCGCGATCTGTTCATCAGCCAGGCGATTTTGACCGGCGAGGCGATCCCTATCGAGAAATACGATGCGATGGGCAACGTGGCGCAGAAGTCGAGCGAAGGGGAAGTGTCCAGCGAGAACGCGCTGCTTGAGCTCTCCAACATCTGTCTGATGGGCACCAACGTCGCCAGCGGTACCGCTACGGCGGTGGTGGTGGCGACCGGCGGGCGCACCTACTTCGGCTCGTTGGCCAAGTCGATCGTCGGGACACGGGCGCAGACTGCGTTCGATCGCGGGGTGAACAGCGTCAGCTGGCTGTTGATTCGCTTCATGCTGGTGATGGTGCCGGTGGTGTTGCTGATCAACGGCTTCACCAAAGGCGACTGGAGCGAAGCGGCGCTGTTCGCGCTGGCGGTGGCGGTCGGCCTGACGCCGGAAATGCTGCCGATGATCGTCAGCTCCAACCTGGCGAAAGGGGCGATCGCCATGTCGCGTCGCAAGGTGGTGGTGAAGCGTTTGAACGCCATTCAGAACTTTGGCGCCATGGACGTGCTTTGCACCGACAAGACCGGCACGCTGACCCAGGACCGCATCATTCTCGAGCACCACATCGACGTCAACGGCGCCAGAGATAACGAGGTGCTGCACCTGGCCTGGTTGAACAGCTTCCATCAGAGCGGCATGAAGAACCTGATGGATCAGGCGGTGATCCGCTTTGGCCGCGGCAAACCGGGGATTGAAGCCCTGGGGCGTTTCAGCAAGGTGGATGAGCTGCCGTTCGATTTCGTGCGCCGCCGTTTGTCGATCGTGGTGGCGGATGAGAATGGCCGCCAGCAGCTGATCTGTAAGGGCGCGGTGGAGGAGATGCTGGAGATCGCCACCCACGTGCGCGAAGGCGATCAGACGCTGGTGCTGGACGACGCGCGCCGTGCGGCGTTGCAGGCGCTGGCCCGCGAATATAACGAAGACGGTTTCCGCGTGCTGGTGCTGGCGACGCGCGAGCTGGATGCGCAACGCCCGGCCGAACCGCTGAGCGTGGCCGACGAGCGCGATATGGTGGTGCAAGGGCTGCTGACCTTCCTCGATCCGCCGAAGGAGAGCGCTCAGCAGGCGATCGCCGCGCTGCAGGAAAATGGCGTGACGGTGAAGGTGCTGACCGGCGACAACCCGGTGATCACCTGCAAGATTTGCCGCGACGTCGGGCTGGAGCCGGGCGAGCCGCTCTCCGGGCTGCGGATTGAACAGATGGATGACGAAGAACTGGCGCGCGAAGTGGAACAGCGCACGGTCTTCACCAAGCTGACGCCGCTGCAAAAATCGCGGGTGCTGAAAATGCTGCAGGCCAACGGCCATACCGTCGGCTTCCTCGGCGACGGCATCAACGATGCGCCGGCGCTGCGCGACGCCGACGTCGGCATCTCGGTCGACACCGGTACCGATATCGCCAAGGAGTCGGCGGACATCATCCTGTTGGAAAAGAACCTGATGGTGCTGGAAGAGGGGGTAATCAAAGGGCGCGAGACCTTCGGCAATATCATCAAGTACTTGAACATGACCGCCAGCTCCAACTTCGGCAACGTGTTCTCGGTGTTGGTGGCCAGCGCCTTCATCCCGTTCCTGCCGATGCTGGCGATCCACCTGTTGATTCAGAACCTGATGTACGACATTTCTCAGCTGTCGCTGCCGTGGGACAAGATGGACAAAGAGTTTCTGCGCAAACCGCGCAAGTGGGACTCCAAAAACATCGGGCGCTTTATGCTGTGGATTGGGCCGACCTCGTCAATCTTCGATATCACGACGTATGCGCTGATGTGGTACGTATTCGCCGCCAACAGCGTGGAACACCAGGCGCTGTTCCAGTCCGGCTGGTTCATTGAGGGGCTGCTGTCGCAAACGCTGGTGGTGCATATGTTGCGCACCCAGAAGATCCCGTTCATTCAGAGCACGGCGGCGCTGCCGGTCTTGCTGACCACCGGGTTGGTGATGGCGCTCGGCATCTACATTCCGTTCTCGCCGCTCGGCGCCCTGGTTGGCTTGCAGCCGCTGCCGTGGGAATACTTCCCGTGGTTGGCCGCTACGCTGGTCAGCTACTGCGTGGTCGCACAGTTGATGAAGCGTTTCTATATCCGCCGCTTCGGCGAGTGGCTCTAAGCCGCCTCGGCGTTCACTTCGGGGGCGAAATTCTTCGCCCCCGCACCGCTACAGCAGTTTGTTGACCAGCAGGCCGAGCATGATGGTCAGCGTGAAGGAAAACAGCGTGCCGAGCAGCACATACTCGGTACGCATCTTATCGTCACTTTGGCGCAGATCGCCGAAACGGAAGATAGATTTGGCCGCCAGCAAAAAACCGATCGCCGGAATTTGCCCCAGCAGCACAAAGGTCAGGATCAGCGTTCTTTCCAGATAGCCAATCTGTTTGCCCGCGCGCAGCAGCGAATCGTTGTCGGCCTTGGCCGAAGGCGGCATTTGCGGCGTCCAGCGCGCCAGCAGTTGCCCAATCAGCAGGCTCATCGGCAGATAAATCAGGCTGTAGGCCACCAGCACCAGGCCGGTTTGCCAACTCCCCAGTTGCCGTCCCAACGCCGCGAGCAGTTCACCGGCATTCGGCGTCAGCCCCAGCCACAGCAAGGCGATCACCGCCAGATGCAATCCCTGATCGAGCAAAAAGCTGCGGGCCGGGCTCAGGCGGTTCATGGCGGTGACTTTCAGCAAATCGATCAGGTAGTGGCTGACGGCGATAACCAGCAGGCTGACCAGCACCTGCAGTGAAGACAGTCCGCCGTGCAGCAGGCCGAAACCGGCCACCACCCAGGCGGCCAGCACCCCATGCAGCAACGCGTGCAACAGCAGAAAACGCGAACGCGCGCGATGTTGGATTTTATCTTCCACCCAACTCAGCGGCTGCAGCGGAAAATCTGCCAGCAGATGGACGATCAACAGCCAGGCCAGTAAAGGCGCATAGGTCAGATCCATAGTCAGACGATCCTGTTAATGGCGTGAATAAACCGCATGATCTCCTCATAGGCCGCGCGTTTGAGCGTGGCGGAGACCGTGGAAGCGGCTTTTTGCAGCTGCTCGGCTACGGCCGCGCCGCTGTCGGCGAACATTCTCGCCTGGACGATGCGCGCTTCGGTCTGCGACAAGCGGCCAATGACATGATCTAACATCGGCAGCAGATCGCTGACAATGGCGTTTGTCCGATCGTTGTCGGTTTTCAGAGCCAGGCGGCAATTTTTCGTCATGGCGTCCAGCGCGCTGCCGGAGTTGATAAAGGCGCTGCCGTAACCGGCGGCGTCGGGCCGTTGGCTACCCAGCCCGACGGCGATGCGCGCATCCCAGTGCGCGGCGCCCATCGCCCGAAGCGCAGTGCGAATATACACCGCCAGCAACAGCCCGTCCTCCGGCGCGGCCTGCGCCTGGAAGGCATCGCCGCGAAAGATTTCCACCTGGCGCAGCCGCCCGTCGCGCTGCAGCCGATCGAGCAGGCTGTGCAGCCCGTTGAGGTAGTTGACGGTGTCTGACCGGCGTGAATCGACCAGATCGCCGCTGATTACGCTGATTGGCGTCGGCATGGCGTGATCCGTTGTGGATGGGGGATGACTATAAATTCGCACCTGAATACGAATATGTCAATAATTCGTCTCTAAAGGCGAATTTTACAAGTGTTGGTCGGTGGAGGCGAAACGTCGGGGGCGAAGAGAAAGGGAGAGAGACGGCCGGGAATGCGCGGACCTGTCAGGCCCGCCACCGGCGGCGTAGACGGAAAGAGGCCGGCGACCGGCCGTTCAGAAGCTTTTGACCAGCACGTCACGCGGCATTTCACTGCCGTGTTTCAGCAGGTGCTCAAACGATCTTTCGCTGCTTTTCAGCTGCTGCAAAAACTCCTGCGGCGACAGATCGTGCTTTTTGCCGCTCATGTAAGCCAGCGCCAGTTCTTTTGCCTGATAGCGGGAGAAATTGTACATAGTGTCCTCGATACGGTGAATGTCAGTGCTCACGATTGTAGCGAAAGAGCACATAATGAACAGCCGCTTTGGCGTATGGAATCGATAGCCGAAACTTAACTTGCCGGTTGCAACAGCTCATCGCACAGGCGTTTGATGACCTGGGTTTGCGGCAGGCCGTTGTGCAACATCTGGCGGATATGCTCCGCATCGCTGATGCCCCGGCGCACATGGCGCTCGACCGCCTGCAGCACGGCCCGATCCTCCTGCCGCTCGGCGAAGCCGCTCAGCGTGTCGAGGGTGTGCAGGATATGTGCGGTCAGGCTGCAGCGGCGCAGCGTGGCGGGATCGACGTATTCGGCGGCGAAACCGCTGCGATAGGCGTTGATCTTGTTGTAGTTGGTGAAGGCATCGTACTCCGGCGCGATCGGCGTGCGGTGTTGCAACAGAAAATCGGCCAGCAGACGGCAGTAGCCGACCAGCAGCGTGGCGTGCGCGAGGCGCAGCGGCGTATCGCAGATGCGGATCTCTACCGTGCCCAGCTCCGGTTTCGGCCGCGCATCCCAGTAAATATCCTTGACGCTGTCGATGACGCCGGCGGCATGCAGCCGGTCATAGTAGGCGTTGAATTCGCGCCAGCTGTAGATGTGTTCCAGGCAGCCGTAATTGGGGAAAGAATTCTGTGCGCTGAAACGGGAGCTGGCAAAGCGCGTATCGACGCCCTGGTACAGCGGTGACGAAGCGCTGAGCGCGATCAGCTGCGGAAAATAGGGCGTCAGCGCATGGCACAGGTACATCGCCTCGTCTCCGTCGTTGACGCCGAGGTGGATGTGTTGGCCGAATACGCAGGCCAGCTTGGAGAGATAGCCAAAGCGGCTGGCCAGCTGCCTGTAGCGCGCGTTGTCGCTGATGACCTGCTTGCGCCAGTCGTTGCTCAGGTGGCGGCCGCCGCCGCAGACGTCACAGCCCTGGCGCCGTGCGCTGCGCCGGACGGTATCGGTCAGGGCGCGCAGCTCGGCGTGCAGCGCATCGAGATCGCGGTGCACCGAGCTGTTCAGTTCCACCATCGACTTGGTGAGCTCATGTTTGACGCGTCGGCGGTCGCCGACCGCGCTGACCACCCGGTCAGCCCGATCCGTAAGATCGTAGTGCTCGTCATCGACCAGTTGCAGCTCTATTTCGGTGCCGATGGAGAGTCTTTCCGACGGTTTGAATGTGAGCGGCATGGCGCCTCCTTCCCATAAAAACAGCGTAAGATAAGTATAAGTTGTTGGGCTGGGGATAACGCCTTGCGTTTTATATTTGCTTTTTCGAATATGAAGGTGATATTTTCACGAGCGATTTGTGGAGCAGATAAAGGTTAACGGGAGTGCGACATGACGTCATTGACGCCGCTGAAGCTGTTTAAAAACTTGTCGGATGAGACGCGTCTGACGCTGGTGCTGGTGCTGCGCCACGCCGGCGAGCTGTGCGTGTGCGAGCTGTCGGGCGCACTGGCGCTGCCGCAGCCCAAAATATCAAGACATCTGGCGATGCTGCGTGAAAGCGGGCTGTTGCTCGATCGGCGCGATGGCAAGTGGATACATTATCGCCTGTCGCCGCATATGCCGGCCTGGGCGGCGGCTATTATTGAGCAGGCTTATCAGTGCCGATCAGAACAGATGATGGAATTGGCGCAACGCGCGGCGAAAGGTTGCCCGTAACGATAAAAAATTTGCCCTAACATATTCGAAAAAACATATATGTAAACTTGAAGAAGCAGCGAGGCGGCGATGATAGTGGCGGGGACAATCTTTATTCTGACGTTGATTTTGGTGATTTGGCAACCGAAAGGGCTGGGCATCGGTTGGAGTGCGTCGATCGGGGCGGGATTGGCATTAGTGAGCGGCGTGGTGCACGTCGGTGATATTCCCGTGGTGTGGCAGATAGTCTGGAATGCGACCGCGACCTTCATCGCCGTCATCATCATTAGCCTGCTGCTGGATGAAAGCGGCTTCTTCACCTGGACCGCCTTGCATGTCGCACGTTGGGGCAACGGCAAAGGTCGATGGCTGTTTACCTACATGTTGCTGCTAGGGGCTGTAGTGGCGGCGTTGTTCGCGAACGACGGCGCCGCGTTGATTCTGACGCCGATCGTGATCGCCATGCTGTTGGCGCTCGGTTTTCGTCCTGCTGCCGTGCTGGCTTTCGTCATGGCGGCGGGCTTTATCGCCGATACTGCCAGCCTGCCGCTGGTGGTGTCCAACCTGGTAAATATCGTTTCAGCGGATTTCTTCCGGCTGGGCTTTACGGAGTATGCGGCGGTGATGGTGCCGGTCAACCTTGCCGCCGTCGCGGCGACGCTGGTGATGTTGCATCTGTTCTTCCGCAAGGATATTCCGCAGCGCTACGCATTGACGCGTTTACCGGTGCCACGGGAAGCGATTCGCGATCGCGCGACGTTTCGGACCGGCTGGGCCGTATTGGCGCTGTTGTTGATGGGTTTTTTCGCCCTGGAGCCGCTCGGCGTGCCCGTCAGTTTGGTCGCCGCTTGCGGCGCCCTGGTTTTGCTGGCGGTGGCGAAACGCGGGCGAGCGATCGATACCGGTAAAGTGTTGCGCGGGGCGCCCTGGCAGATCGTCATTTTCTCACTGGGCATGTATCTGGTGATCTACGGGTTGCGCAACGCCGGTTTGACCGATTGGCTGTCCGGTGTGCTGGACGCGTTGGCACGGCAGGGGCTGTGGGCGGCGACGTTTGGCACCGGTTTCCTGAGCGCATTTCTCTCTTCCATCATGAATAACATGCCGACGGTATTGGTGGGGGCGTTGTCTATCGACGGCAGCAGTGCGGAAGGCGTCATCAAACAGGCGATGATTTACGCTAACGTTATCGGCAGCGATCTCGGCCCCAAAATTACCCCGATTGGCAGCCTGGCGACGTTACTGTGGCTGCATGTGTTGGCACAAAAGAACATCGTCATTACCTGGGGCTATTATTTCCGCGTGGGGCTGGTGATGACGTTACCGATTTTGTTTGTCACCCTGGCCGCGCTGGCATTGCGGCTGTCCGTTTTGCCCTGACCGGAGAAACCGTCATGAGCGACATCAAGATTTACCATAACCCGGCCTGCGGCACGTCGCGCAATACGTTGGCGTTGATCCGCAACAGCGGCGTTGAGCCAGAGGTGATTTTGTATCTGGAAACGCCGCCAAGCCGCGAACGATTGATTGCGTTGCTGGCCGAAATGGGCATGACGCCGCGCGCGTTGCTGCGCAAAAACGTCGAGCCTTACGCCGAGCTGAAGCTGGACGAAGCCGACTGGCGCGATGATCAACTGATCGATTTCATGCTGCAACAGCCGATCCTGATCAACCGCCCCATTGTGGTGACCCCGCTCGGCACGCGTTTGTGCCGTCCGTCGGAGGTGATGTTGGAGATTCTGCCGGATCCGCAGCGCGGCGCCTTCAGCAAAGAGGACGGGGAGCCGGTGATTGATGCGCAGGGCCACAGGATAACCAACGGCTAATCGCTGCGGCCCCGCATTTCATCCAATCAGTGCAGTTCGGCGCCGCTGCGATCGGCCAGCGCTTCCAGCAGCGGGGCGGAAGGCACGAAGAACAGGGTGCCGGTCACCGCGTGGCTAAAATCGAGCAGCCGATCGTAGTTGCCGGCCGGGCGGCCGATAAACATGTTTTCCAGCATCTGCTCGATCGGCTGCGGGGAGCGCGCATAGCCGATAAAGTAGGTGCCGAACTCGCGCAGGCCGGGGCGGCCGAACGGCATGTTGTCGCGCAGAATTTTCACCTCGTTGCCTTGCTCGTCGGTGATGGTGGTCAACGAACTGTGCGACGACGACGGTTTGACCGCTTCATCCAGCTCGATATTGGACTGTTTATGGCGGCCGATGATCTTCTCCTGCGTTTCCACGCTGAGCGAATTCCAACCCTGCATATCGTGCAGGTATTTCTGCACCAGCACATAGCTGCCGCCGCTGAACGCCGCGTCTTCGTCGCCGATCACCGTGTAGTCGAAGGCTTCGTGCCCCTCCGGGTTCTCCGTACCGTCGACGAAGCCGATCATGGCGCGCTGATCGAAATAACGGAAGCCGTGCACCTCCTCGATCACCGTCACGGCGTCGCCGAGCTTGGCGGTCAACTGAGAGGCCAGTTCAAAACACAGATCCATTTCATCGGCGCGGATGTGCAGCAGGATGTCGCCAGGCGTGGCGACCGCAACGCGCTCCCCGCTGCCGATCGGGCTGAACGGATGCAGTTGGCGAGGGCGCGGCGCGCCGAACAGCGTATCCCAGGCCTCGGAGCCGAAGCCGCAGACGCAGGTGAGATTGCCCGCCGGCGCGCGTTTGCCGACCGAACGTACCACGGCGGCGATATCGCCGCACCAGGCGCGCACCGCCGCCAGATGGGCGGGAACGGGCGACAGGGTGGCGACGATGAAAATGGCATGGCGCGTGACCGGCGTGAATACGGCTTGCGGCGGGGTGTTATTTGCATTCATTGCATTCGGCTCCAGTGTGTTCGGGTGAAATAGATCAGATCAAATTAAAGTGCTCATCGGGTTTCATCGGCGGTGGCAGCGGGCTTTGGTCGTTCATTTCCAGCAGGTTGCGCTCGATGGTGTTGCAAATGGCGTTTAACGGCAGATGGTTGGCCGACACGCCGAACGGATCCTCCAGCTCTTCGGCCAGTGAGTCCCAGGATAAGAAGGTATAGGAAATGAACACCGAAACAAACGGTGTCATGTAATGCAGATCGGTCACCAGGGCAAAAGGCAACAGGCTGCAGAACAGGTAAACGGTGCGCTGCAGGATCAGGGTATAGGCGAACGGCACCGGGGTGCTGGCGAGCCGTTCGCAGCCGCCGAGGGTGTGAGACAGTTCGCTCAGCTTATCGTCGATCAGCCCGAAGGTGATGTCGCTCAGCAGGCCCTGACGGCGCAATTTGCCGATTTCCTGGCCCAGCATCAGCAGGATGCGGTTGGTCGGCATCGGGCTGGCGATCACCTCGGCCAGCTCGTTGCCGGTGAGATTGTGGTACAGATCGGCGGTGGGGTCGGTGCCGCGCAGCTGATGCTTCAGGCTCCAGCTAAAGGCGATCAGCAGCTTGGCGACCTTTTGCTGCACCGCCGGTTCGTCCGGCAGCAGGCTTTTGATCTGGCGCAGCAGGGTGCGTTCGGTAATCAGCAGCGAGCCCCACAGGTTGCGCGCTTCGACAAAGCGGCTGTAGCCGGCGTTATTGCGAAAGCCAAGAAAAATGGCGATGGCGATGCCCAACAGGCTGAACGGCGCGATGGTCAAATGCACGCCGAGCTGTTCGTACCATTGGTAGCTGATCACCGCCACTATCGACATCAGCACGTTCAGCGACAGGCGAAAGGTAATTTTTGACAGCACGGAACCGTGCCAGGCGAACAGGCGAAAAAACCAGTTCTGGTGCGGGCGAATTATCATAACGTGGGTGCTTCCTGGTGTCCTGCTATTGAGAATAGTCGATTCTTATCCGGCGGCGCTATGCCGCCGTTGTCGATTGCCAGAGCCGTTGCGGGTGCGTATAGACGGTGGCGCGCCCCGGTTTGCTGAAGCCCACCAGCGTCAGGTTGCTGCGCTCGGCCACTTCCACCGCCAGACGGGTGGCGGCGGAGACGGCGAACAGGATCTCGACGCCGCACATGGCGGACTTTTGCACCATTTCATAGCTGGCGCGGCTCGAGACCAGCGCCGCCCCTTGCGACCAGGCCTGTTGGCTGCGGTAACCCAGCAGTTTGTCGAGCGCCACATGGCGGCCGACGTCTTCACATCCGCCGCTGAGCGCGCCGTCCGGCTGGATCCAGGCCGCCGCATGGGTGCAGCCGGTCAGTTTTCCCACCGTTTGCACTTCCTGCAGTTGAGCCAACGCCCGGTCGAGCTGGGCCAAATCGAAACGTTGGGTGAAGGGCAGCGGTGCGATGGGCTGAGCAACCTCCTGCAGCTGCTCGACCCCGCAGACGCCGCAGCCGGTGCGGCCGGCCAGGCTGCGGCGCTTCTCTTTCAGCTGCATAAAGCGGCGGCTCGAGAGCTCTACATGCACTTCAATGCCGTTGCAGGCCGGTTGTTGACGGATGTCGTAGATATCGTCGGGGGAGGCGATGATGCCTTCGGACAGCGAAAAACCGATGGCGAAGGCCGCCAGATCTTTTGGCGTCGCCATCATCACCACGTGGGAAATGCCGTTGTACACCAGGGCGACCGGCACTTCTTCCGCCAGCCAATCCTGCTGCGCCTGAGCCAGATCGGTGCGCTGCCAGACCGCATGGCGAGACAGGCAGGCCTGTTCGATGTCGTCGGTTTCTGCGAGGAGTAGGTGCTTGTTCATAACGTTCTCGTGACCGCCGGTGACGAGGCGCCGACGGGGATGAATGCTTATTGAGCAGGTGTGGACATTATACAGGATTCTGATCCCGCTCGCGTAGGGAATCACGCCCTGCAGGTTATCCACAGTTTTAGTGGATAACGTGTGTGCAAGGCAGCGTGAAACCGTTAGCAGGCGTAAAAAAAAATCGCTCAGAAAATTATTATATTACGCGGCAAAGCGCGATCCGCAGGGGGATAGGGGGTTGTACGCGTTCGCGTTTTGTTTATGCCTTACTGTATAAATATACAGTTTGGTTATGATTATGCTGAGTACTTTAAGGTTGTATGCTTTTTCACCAGGTGAGCCCCTAACGTTACCGCTGTTTGCCGATCGCGTGGCCTGCGGTTTTCCCTCCCCGGCGCAGGACTATGTCGAGAGCCGGCTGGATATCGGCAAACTGCTGCTACGGCACCCCAACGCCACCTACTTCGTGCGCGCCAGCGGTGAGATGGAGCGAGCAGGATGGATCAGGCACTGAATTTTTCACTCAGCTATGCGCAGTTGATCCGGGAAGCAGAAGATGCGATTAAAAAATGCAATCTGAACCAGGGCGGGATGGGTTACACCCTAGAGTTGGGTAAGGCTTCTGTCATTCTGAGTTTCTGGTACGGTCTGGCGCTGCAGGGCTATCCGGGCACAATAATGGATGAACGTGTTGATGCCGACCGGCTGCGCCTGTATGTCCTCATCATAAGAGAGAGGAGTGACATCGTGGCAACGGTTAACGTCCGCCGGCCGTCGCCGCTGTAGCGACGGATGCTGATTGTGCTGGCCGAACCTGCGCGCCCCCTGCCTGCTGCTGTGGCGCGCGGACGGAACGATCAAGTCGCCGCCAACGGCAAAAACCGGGAATTGAACGGGCGCATACGTTGGGTAGATACCGGGGAAAGCAGGCAGATCAGGAACGACATCAGAAAGTCCTGTACTACCGACAGATTAAGAAACTGAGTATCCGAGAAACAGCAGACGCGACAGGCTACAGTACTTCCCAAGTTTGTCGCATTCAGGCCTTCTATAAAGAAGTTGAGACTGATTAAAAAGCAGCCTTAATGTACAATAATTTTCGATATCCAAACTGACCCCATGAACAATCAATGAGTTAGAGGTGAAAGATGATTTCATACAAAAAAATCATACCTGCTCTTGTCATATTCGCTTTATCTAATGCTGTGGCATATGCGAATGATTTCGACAAATCAAATGAAGCGATGGCAATTTCAGCAATAGGTTTTTCTGGCTCAAATGCTCGTGTTGCACATGATGTTTGTGGGGCAACCAATGAGAAAATTGATAAATATAAAAAACAAATAAAAGACTCATTAACTAGAACATTAAAGTATGAACAGTCAGGATTCGATACGCATTGGGATAATGGTTGGAAAAATGCTGATTTTTTGGTTAAGTCATTAAGTAATGATGAAGCCTATAAAAAAGAATATTGCCGAGAGGTTTTAGATGGAATTAATAATCCTGAAATGAATTAAGGATTATTCCTTATTCGGGATTCTACGCCGGAACCCCAGATTTTTCCGTCCGCTAAAATTATCCCCGGTTGAGCAGCTTTATACCGTCAGCTCGCAGTGGACCATCAGGGGAAATGTGGCGGTACAGCGTTTGTCGGGTTATCCCAAGCTCCTGGCATAACGTACTGACTTTCGTCTCTGGCCGTCCCATTGATGCCATTGCCAGTCGCAATTTTATTGGCGTCATTTTGTAAGGCCGTCCGCCGTTCCTCCCGTGGGCTCTTGCTGAGGCAAGGCCTGCCGCTGTTCTTTGCGGCGCTGTACGCAGCAGAGACCGACGGCCGCGCGCGACTGTCTCGACACCCGCTTAGTCCCGCCCTCTGGTCAAATGCAGGCTGACGTGTACAGTCTGCAGGCAGAGGATTTCGTCTGGCAACCGGTATCGCCCGCCGTCGGCGCCGTTCGCAATGACAATCCCTCACTCATCCTGCCCATCGATACGCCAACGGTCTGAGTGCCGCATTATCCACAGTTTTGGTGGATATCATGTGTGCAAACACACGTGAAGAACGCCAAAAGCTGCAGGAAAAATCGCTCAGAAAATTATTATATTACGCGGGAAAGCGCGATCCGCAGGGGGATTGGGGGTTGCACGCGTTCGCGTTTTGTTTATGCTTAACTGTATAAATATACAGTTTGGTTATGATTATGCTGAGCAATTCAAGGTTGTATGCTTTTTCATCAGGTGAACCCCTAGCGTTACCGCTGTTTGCCGATCGCGTGGCCTGCGGCTTTCCTTCCCCGGCGCAGGACTATGTCGAGAGCCGGCTGGATATCGGCAAGCTGCTGGTGCGGCACCCCAACGCCACCTACTTCGTGCGCGCCAGCGGCGAGTCGATGATCGACGGCAATATTCAGGATGGCGATCTGCTGATTGTCGACAGCGCCCTGACGCCGGAGCACGGCAATATCGTGATCGCTGCGGTGGACGGTGAATTCACCGTCAAAAAGCTGCAGCGCCACCCCGACGTGCGGCTGTTGCCGATGAATCCCGCCTACGCGCCCATCGTGTTCGACGACGAAGCGCAGCTGGAGATCTTCGGCGTGGTGACCTTTATCGTCTACGCGGCGCTGTAACCATGTTTGCCCTGGTAGACGTCAACAGCTTCTACGCTTCCTGCGAGACCATCTTTCGGCCCGACCTGCGGGGGCGGCCGGTGATTGTGTTGTCCAACAACGACGGCTGCGTGATCGCCCGCAGCGCCGAGGCGAAGGCGCTGGGCGTGCCGATGGGCGCGCCTTATTTCAAGATCAAAGAGGAGATGCGCCGTCGCAACGTCGCGGTGTTCTCCTCCAACTACGCGCTGTACGCCGATATGTCCCGCCGGGTGATGGACACGCTGGAGGAGATGGCGCCGGCGGTGGAGATCTATTCACTGGACGAAGCCTTTCTGCGGCTGGACGGCGTGGCGCGCTGCGAGGCGCTGGAACCGTTCGGCCAGCGGGTGCGCGATCGCATCCGGCGCGAGCTGCATTTGACGGTCGGGGTTGGCATTGCGCCGAGCAAAACGCTGGCCAAGCTGGCCAACTTCGCGGCCAAGAAATGGCGCGGCACCGGCGGCGTGGTGGATTTATCCGATCCGGCGCGCCAGCGCAAACTGCTGGCGTTGCTCCCGGTGGAAGAAGTGTGGGGCGTGGGCCGCCGCCTGACGCGCCAGCTGCAGGCGATGGGCATTCACACCGCGCTGCAGCTGGCGGACTGCGATACCCGGCTGGCGCGTAAAACCTTCAGCGTGGTGCTGGAGCGCACGATACGTGAGCTGCGCGGCGAGTCATGCCTGCAATGGGAGGATGAGGCGGCGGCGAAAGAGCAGATCATCTGTTCCCGCTCGTTCGGCCAGCGGTTGACGCACTACCCGCATATGCGCGAGGCGATCTGCAGCTATGCCGAACGCGCCGCCGAAAAGCTGCGACAGGAAAAGCGCTATTGCCGCAACGTGTCGGTGTTTATCAAAACCAGCCCGCATTCGGCGGGCGAAGGGTATTACAGCAATATGGGCACCGCCCGGCTGCAAACCCCGAGTAACGACAGCCGCGACATCATCGCCATGGCGGTGCGTGCGCTGGAAAGCATCTGGCAGGAGGGGCGACGTTACCTGAAGGGCGGCGTGGTGCTGGGAGATTTCAGCGCCGCCGCTATGGCGCAGATCGATCTGTTCGACGACTGCCCGCCGCGCCGCAACAGCGAGCGCCTGATGGCGACCCTCGATCGCCTGAATCAGGAAGGGCGCGGGCGCGTATGGTTCGCCGGGCAGGGGATCGTCAAACCGTGGCAAATGAAGCGCGACATGCTGTCGCCGGCCTACACCACCCGGCTGGCGGACATTCCCGTGGTGCGGCTGGGGGAGCGGGCGCCGCGCGCTGCCGAATCGAAGGAAGAAAAACGCCGCGGGTGACAACCGGCGGCGTGGGTAGGCTGAGTGTTACTTCACCGCAGCCGGATCCGGCTTATTGGGGGCGATGCCGTACAGCGCCATGGCGCGGTTGACCTCGCTGCGGGCGATACGGCCTTCGTCTGCCAGCAGTTTCAACGCGGCGAGCGCGATGAAATGGCGGTTGACCTCGAAGAACTCACGCAGCGCCTCGCGGGTGTCCGAGCGGCCAAAGCCGTCGGTGCCCAAGGCGATAAAGGTGCGGTCGGGCAAGAACGGTTTGATCTGATCGCCGACGATCTTCATATAGTCCGTCGCTACCACCACCGGGCCGGGATGCGCCGCCAGCAGGCTTTGTATATAAGGGACTTTCGGCGGATCTTCCGGATGCAGCAGGTTCCAGCGTTCGGCCGCCATGCCGTTGCGGCGCAGCTCGCTCAGGCTGGTGGCGCTCCAGATATCGCTGGCGACGCCAAAGTCCACGGCCAACAGCTCCGCCGCCGCCAGCGCCTCGCGCATGATGGCGCCGCTGGCGACCAGCTGAGCGCGCGGGCTCTCTTGGGTTGTCGCTGCGCTCTGTTTGAGCAAATACGCCCCCTGGATAATCCCGTCCTCTACGCCCGCCGGCATCGGCGGCTGCGGGTATCCCTCATTGAGCAAGGTGATGTAGTAGTAAATATCCTCTTGCTCAACGAACATCCTGCGCATGCCGCTCTGAACGATCACTGCGAGTTCATAGGCATAGGTCGGATCGTAGGAGACGCAGCTGGGGATCACGGAAGACAGCACGTGGCTGTGGCCGTCGTCATGCTGCAAGCCTTCGCCCATCAGGGTGGTTCTGCCGGAGGTGGCGCCGAGCAGGAAACCCTTGGTGCGCGCGTCGGCCGCCGCCCAGGCGAGATCGCCCACCCGTTGCAGCCCGAACATGGAGTAGAAGATATAGAACGGGATCGTCGCGACATCGTGGTTGCTGTAGGCGGTGCCGGCGGCGATCCAGGTCGATATCGCGCCGGATTCGTTGATGCCTTCCTGCAAAATCTGGCCGTCTTTGGCCTCTTTATAGTAGCTGAGCTGCCCGGCATCCTGCGGGGTATACAGCTGGCCGAGCCAGGAATGGATGCCAATCTGGCGGAACAGGCCTTCCATGCCGAACGTGCGCGACTCGTCCGGCACGATGGGCACGATCAGTTTGCCGATGTTGGGGTCTTTGAGCAGCGCGCCGAGGATATTGACGAAGGCCATGGTGGTTGACATGTTGCGCTCGCCGCTGCCCTTAAGGAGACTGTCGAAGCGCGATAACGCCGGTATCGCCAGCGGGGCGGATTGGCCGAAGCGGGCGGGGATGTAGCCGCCCAGCGAGGTGCGCGTCGCGGTGATGTACTTCGCCGCCGCGCTGTCGGGCTCGGGCTTCAGATAAGGGATCGCTTCCAGCTGCGCATCGGGGAGCGTCAGCCCCAAACGATCGCGGAAGGCTTTCACCGCATCCTGGCTCATTTTTTTCAGCTGATGGTTGATGTTCTGCCCTTCACCGGCTTCTCCCATGCCGAACCCTTTGACCGTTTTGGCCAATACCACCGTCGGCCTGCCCGGGGTATGCATCGCCTGATGGTAGGCGGCGTACACCTTTTGCGGATCGTGGCCGCCGCGGTGCAGCGCCCAGATCTCATCGTCGCTCAGATCGGCGACCAGCGCGAGCAACTCCGGGTACTTGCCGAAGAAATGCTCCCGCACATAGGCGCCGCTTTGCGACTTGAAGGTCTGGTAATCGCCGTCGACGCACTCCATCATGCGCTGCATCAGCAGCCCGGAGCGATCTTTTTGCAGGAGTTTGTCCCAGCCGCTGCCCCAGATCACCTTGATCACCTGCCAGCCGGCGGCTTTGAAGGTGCCTTCCAGTTCCTGAATGATCTTGCCGTTGCCGCGCACGGGACCATCCAGCCGCTGCAGATTGCAGTTCACGACGAAGATCAGGTTATCGAGCTTTTCTCGCCCGCCCAGCGCAATTGCCGCCAGCGATTCCGGTTGATCCATCTCGCCGTCGCCGAGAAACGCCCACACCTTTCTCCCCTGATGCGGTTTCAACCCGCGGTATTCCAGATAGCGCATATAGCGTGCCTGATAGGCGGCGGTCAGCGGCCCCAGCCCCATCGAAACGGTGGGATATTGCCAGAAATCCGGCATCAGCCTGGGGTGCGGATAGGAAGAAAGGCCGCGGCGCGCGGATTCGCGGCGAAAGTTGTCGAGCTGCTCCTCGTCGATGCGGCCTTCGAGATAGGCGCGGCCGTAAATGCCGGGGGCGGAGTGACCCTGGATATACACCATGTCACCGGCAAACTCATCGGTGCGTCCGCGGAAAAAGTGCGTGAATCCCACGTCGTAAAGCACCGCGGCCGACTGGTAGGTGGCGATGTGTCCGCCGACGTTGGAATGTTTGCCGGCGCGCAGCACCATCGCCATGGCGTTCCAGCGAATAAACGCATTGATGCGCGCTTCCGCGGCCAGATCGCCGGGATACGTCGGCTGCTTATAGACCGGGATCGTATTCACGTACGGCGTGGTGACCATGCTGAAGAAATCGCCGTGTTTTCGCTGATCGGCTTCGGCCATTCTTTCCAACAAAAAATGCGCGCGTTCACGGCCGTCGATGTCGGCGACGCCTTCAAATGCCTCAAGCCATTCAGCCGTCTCTTGTGGGTCAAGATCTGCTTTTACCGCGGGTTGGTTCATAAAAGCTCCAAATGTACTTACCTGATAAGGCGCTGAGCGATACAGGAATTTATTGAATTGCACATGCAAGAGTTGCAAATGCAATAATGGCGAAAGCCACTCTATCCCTTTACAATTGCAATTGCAACTCACCGCTTTTGACGAGAAAACTGACATGACAGATAAACAACCCGACCTGTGGTTCTCCTTCGTGCGCGCGCACCGGGCAATCATCAAAAAGATAGAAACGCAATTGTCGGAGGCGGGGCTGCCGGCGTACGCCTGGTATGACGTGTTATGGGGATTGGAAAGCGGGGAAAATGGCACGCGCCGCATGCATGAACTGGCGGACGTGTTGGTGATTGAGCGTTATAACCTGACCCGCCTGATGGATCGCCTGGAAAAAGAGCGGCTGGTCACGCGTTTTCGTTCGGATGACGACCGTCGAGCCTCCTTCGCCACCATCACCGAGGAAGGCAAGGCCCTGCGGAAAAAAATGTGGGAGATCTACCGCGCGGTGGTCAAAACCCACTTTCTCAATCAGTTCAGCGAAGAAGAGATCGCACGCTTCTCCGACGCGTTGGACAACGCGATGCAGATGGCCAGAGCGTGATCAGGCATCGGGCGTGATGTGCAGAACGCGCAGCGCATCGGCGATCAGCGTCGAGGGAATTTTCTGCTCGTCGGCCAGCAGTTTGAGGGCGCATAGCGCAATCCATTCCGCCTGCGGATAGTGAATTTCGCCCCGGGTGCGAGAATCCGAACCCACCGCGGCAAAGCGTGCGGGAATGAACCGCTTGAGCTGGTTGGCGAGCAGATGCGAATAGTCGGTGACGGCGACGACGGGGGCATTCCCGGCGCCCAGACACGTTTTCAGATGGCATTCGCCGCCGCTGTCCTGGCGCTGCATGTCGGCGAGTTCGGCATCCTGCGCCAACCGCGTGTAGCTGGGGCAGCTCCAGATTTCGGCCGCGATGCCCCAATTTTTCAACACCTCAGCCGCCTGCTGAACGCGGGCGAGCGCTCTGCCTGCGCCGCACAGGCGAACCTGCAACGGCGAGTCCGCCGCCGTCGCGACACGATACATCCCCTTGAACGCCTGCTCTGCGACAAACGGCTCACCGGAAGCGGGGGCATCATTGTCTGCGTTGGTCGCGAGATACACCATCTTTCTCGTTCCCTCCAGATAGAGCGCGTGCAGGGCGTGATGGAGTATCGCGCCGGTTTCCCGGGCATTGGCCGGATCGAAAGGCAGCCAGTCCGGCATGGCGGTGAGCTGGAGCGGGAACCAGGCCTGCACGCCTTTCGGCAAGTCGGTACTGCCGGTATCCGCATCGCTGATGAAAATCCCCTTGCGATTGGTTTCCGGCTCAAGCCCGCGGAGCATGTCTACCGAAGGGGTGTTGACGACGTAAAACAACGGTTTCTCATAACGTTCTGATTGATGGCCAAACCAGAGCGGCCAGGCGGTGGCGTAGCGGGAGCTCGGCGGTTCGGCGCGCCTTCTGCCGTCGATGAGCCAGATGTTGCCACTGGCGTTTAGTTCGCTCAAGGCTTCCGCCGTCCAGGCGGTGGAAGAGGGAAGCGCCGCGCCGGCGTTCTGGCTGACGGAGGCCATCTTGCGGATACAGGCTTCGGCCAGGGTTCTGGTCCTGGCGGAGGCGGCAGGCATTGTTATACGTTGAGGCGACATGCGGAGCATTCCCTTTAAGTTGCAAGTGCGATGATTGTAATTGCAATTCATGGCGTGTGCCAACGACTTCTGAACAGGTCGCAGCCATCCAGGCGTGACCCGCGGCGATATATTCAGGTTATGCAGACGCGATCCTATTTGTTTCACCGACCAGACAGCCGCCATCCGTTGTCCTTATTTCTGCGGTTTTTTATAAATGACGGGCAGCTAAAAACGGTTTGCCGATAGGGATAATGCGCGTGTCAATCCGCGTTAAACGAGAATATCGGCATCTTAAAAATAAAACGAAATAAGGATGAAAGCATATGCCTGGATTTAATTATGGTGGTAAAGGAGATGGAACTAACTGGAGTTCTGAACGCGGTACGGGCCCTGAGCCGGGGGGCGGCGATAAAGGCCATTCCGGCGATCGCGATCGCGATCGCGGCGGCGCCGGCGTTGGCAACAGCCCGGAACAGCAACAGATAGCGGCGATCCAAAACGATCCGGCGCTGCGCATGAAGCTGGAGGCGGTGATTAAGGCGGCGCGCAGAATTAACCCGGATGCGAAATTGCATATTGAAAGCGTCAGCTCATCCGGCACGCTGAGCCTTTCCGCCACCGGTTTGACGGCCGAGCAGGCGAAGCACATTGGCCTGGGGGGGCTGGTGATGGGGGTCAACGCCAAGGGGGGGACAGTGGCGATCGGGGATATCGAAACCGGCCATGCGCGCAAACCCTCATCCCCTGGCAAAGGCGGCAACAATGGCCTGAATGCCGGGCAGATCGGCGCCTCTTCGTTAGGCAGTTTCGTGACAGACTCGCATCGCGATCGGCCCGTCAGCGGCTGGTATGGCAACGGCAAAACCGGCGAATTCTCGACGACCCGCACCACCGGGAGTTACTACGGTTTTCATCATTTGAAGGTGGAAAAGCAAGACGGAGTGGCGACCTACAGCCTCTACTATAAGGCCAATAAGAACCGGCCCGCGTTTATCGCCGTGGTGAGAGGGGATAACCTGAATGCCATGGAGGTGAAATATGCCAACGGCAAGCCGGTAAAATCACCCGGCTCGGTAAAAACGATCGTTAAGGAATTCGTCGAATATCAAAATGCGGAATTAAAAGCCATCAAGGATGGCGTCAGCCTGGCCGCAGGTATCAATAAAGATATCGCGGAAAAGATCGGCGCGAAATACGCCAAACTCGCCAAGGATTTGGAGGCGGGAATTCAAGGAAAATATATCCGCAACGTGCAAGATGCGGAGAAAACCTACGAGCAATTGACGAAGGGCTTGAACAAAAAGCTCAAGGCGCAGGACAAAGCGGCGATTGTCGCCTGGCTGAAAATGATCGATGCGGAACAGTATGCCCGCAATGCGCGGGTATTGGGCAAGGTCTTCACCGGGGTGGACTGGGCGATCAAGGGCGCGGATCTGGTAAACGCCGCGATTGAAGGTTTCTCAACCGGCAACTGGAAAGCGTTCCGCAACCAGCTCGAAGCGCTCGGGTTGTCGATCGGCGCAGGGTATACGCTCTCCGCTATCGCCGCGTTTTTCGCGCCGACGCTGGTGTCGTCGACGGTGGGCATTTTCGCCTTCGCTTACCTGTTTGGCTGGGCCACCAGCTATATCGATGCGGAACGTGCGGGGGAACTGGAGAAGTGGGTCGCTGACCTGTAACGGCATGAGGGGGCTGGCCCCCTCATTTTATCCCTCACACCCTCTACCTCTTTCACACCACCGGCGCCACCGTCAGCAGCAGATTGGCGAAGCGGCGCCGTTCGCCGGAGGCGATCACCAGCAGCGTCCGATCCGATTTGACCGCGGCGTAAAACGCCTCGCGCGGCAGGTGCTCGATCGGGCAATGTTCTGGCAGCAGTTGCCGGTATTCGGCTTCGATAGTGTTGGTGAAGTCCGGCGGGCAGGCCATCAGCGCCGCGCTTTCCACGTTGATGCAGGCCAGCAGTTTTTCCAGGATTGGCGGGGCGGCGAGCGTGCCGGGCGCCAGGTTCAGATAGACCACGGTGGCGTCTTTCGGCGCGTGCGTCACGCAGGCGTAATTGCCGTCGGCGATCAGCACCTGGGTTTTATGCCCGCATTGCGCCAGCGCGGCGAGCAGCGGCGGGTGAGTGATGGCGGATTTGATCATAAAGCGATTCCTGAATAGGGGGCGGCCGTGCCGCCCGCAGCTGAACTACATGCGGAAGATGCCGCCGTTGATGTCGAGAGTGGCGCCGGAGATGAAGCCGTCGTATTCCGCCGCCAGGAAAGCGATGGCGCGGGCCACGTCGTCCGGCGTGCCTGCGCGGCCCAGCGGGATGGCGCGAACGGTTTCCTCCGCCGATGCCTGGGTGGTATGGCGATTATGAAAGCGGGTGCCGAGGATCAGGCCGGGCGCCACCGCGTTCACCCGGATGCCGTGCTCGCCCAGCTCCGCCGCCAGCGAGCGCGTCCAGGTGAGCACCGCGCCCTTGGTGGCGGAATAGACCAGCGAGCCGGCGTGCCCGCCGGCGCGGCCGGCCAGCGAGGCCAGGTTGATGATGCTGGCGCCGTTCGGCGCCGCCTTCAGGTGCGGCAGCGCGCTCTGGGTCACGTTCAGCATGGTGGTCATGTTTACGTCGATCACGGTTTGCCAGAAGGCGCGATCGATCTCGCCCAGCCATTTGCGCCCGACGATGCCGCCGACGTTATTGATCAGAATATCGATGCCGCCGAGAAACTCGGCGCCGGCCGAGACGCAGCGCAGCGTTTCGTCGGTGTCGATGAGATCGGCGTATCCGTAGGCGGCCTTTTGTCCGAGTGAATGGGCCAGCGCCACCAGCGCCTTGGGGCCGCTTTCGTCGCTGTGGTAGTGAAAATAGATGTCGCACCCGGCCTTGATCAGCCGCTCTGCGGTGGCGCGGCCGATGCCCTGTTCCGCCCCGGTGATAAAGACCTTTTTGCCCGCAAGATCGCCCATGATTGACTCCTTATTGGTTCGTTAAGAATTGATGACGCCTTCACGCTGTTTGGCGCAGTAGAAAATGCAGATCAAACCGGTCGCCAGCAGGCACGAGGCCAGGAAAAACAGCCCCGGCGCGCTGCTGCCGGTCAGATCGTTCAGCACGCCCACCGCATAGGGGGCGACAAAACCGCCGATATTGCCGATGCAGCTCACCACCGCCAGCCCGGCGGCCGCGGCCGCGCCGGTGGAGATATTGGCGGGCATGGATAAGAACGGCGGCACGGCGGTGTAGATGCCGATGGCGGCAATGCACAGGAACGACAGCGCGACGAACGGGTCGTATTTAAAAAACGTCACCGCGCCCATCAGGCCGATGGCGGCAAGCACCATGCTGAGGCCGGCGAACACGCCGAGCTTTTTGGTTTTGCTGGCCCACAGGCTCCACGGATACACCAGCAGCGCGGCCAGGCCGTAGGGAATGAGCGCCAGCAGGCTGACGCGAAAGATATCGCTGCCGGAAATGGCGCTGATGATCGACGGCAGCCAGGTGCCGAAGCCGTAAATGCCGCATACCATGCCGAAGTTGAGCAGCGCGTAGAGCAGGTACTTTCTGTTTTTAATGCCCTTGAGGAAGTCGCCCAGCGTGATTTTTGAGCCGGATTTGGAGCGGCCGGCGTTGCTCATCAGCCAGGCTTTTTCCTCCACGTTCAGATAACCGACGTCCTTGGGCGAATTCTTGATCAGGAAGGGGATCAGCAGGCCGATGACGATCGGCGGCAGCCCTTCGAGGATGAACAGCAGCTGCCAGGGGGCGAAGCCGAACCAGTCATGCTGAATATTGAGAATAAAGCCGGAAATCGGCGAGCCGACCGCGTTGGACAGCGGCTGGACGATGATGAACATGCCGAGAATTTTGGTGCGGTATTTTTCCGGGAAGAAGACCGTGAAGTAATACACCACCGAGGGAAAGAAACCGGCCTCGCACACGCCCAGCATAAAACGGCAAATATACAGCTCCAGCGGCGTGCGCACAAAACCGAGCAGGGTCGCGAAGATGCCCCAGGAAATTAATATTCTGGCGAACCAGATGCGCGGGCCGAATTTAATGGTGCCGGCGTTGCTGGGTATTTCAAACAGGAAATAGCCGATAAAGAAAATTCCGGAAGCGAAGCCGAAAGCCGAGGCGGTCAATCCCAGATTATCTTCCAACGCTTTGGCGGCGTAGGCCATATTGTTGCGGTCGAGAAAGGCCAGGAAATACAACAAGATCATGAGGGGGACAATATGCAGCGTCAATTTCCTGATGGCGCTGCGTTCAATATCCTTTGGCATTGTTTTTTTCATCATGGTTTTTCCCATGTGGTTAATCGGAATAATAGCGGCCCAGCCCAAAGTCATGAGCGGCGTGCTGAATAACGACGTTGCGTGCATAAAGCGTCGCGCCGTTTATTTATTGCGACGACGCTGTTTTTTCTGATTTTGGCTGCGGCGAGCCGGACGATGCTATCTGCGCATCGCCTGGGTAAGCCGTTTTTACCGTATTAACCGGCGGTTTTGACGGAACGCCGGCTGATGACCGTCGGCGGGAAGAGAAACTCGCCGGGCGGTTGTGAATCATTGTTGATGCGGCCGATCAGGCGTTCGACCATCAGCTGCGCCATCTCGGCCAGCGGCGGGCCGATCGACGTCAACCCCGGTTCGGCCAGGCCGGCAAGCGCGATATTGTCGATGCCGACCACCGAAATCTCTGCTGGCACCTGGACGCCGGCGGCGCGCAGCCCCACCATCAGCCCGATGCCCAGCGCATCGTTAATCGCCACGATGCCGTCCGGGCGCGGCGTCAGCGCGAGGATGCGGGATGCCAGCGTCAGCCCCAATTCGAACATCTCCGTGTCGCCGTAGGCGCTGGTGGCTTTGCCTTCGATCACCCGTTGGCGTTCGCTCAAGTTGTGCCCCAGGGCGCTCAGAAAACCGTCGATCTTGTGGCTGCGCCCCACGGTCAGCGCCGCTTCGGTGGCGAACACGATATGTCGGCAGCCGCGTTCGAGCAGGTGCTGCGCGGCCAGACGCCCGGCGGCGAGATTGTCCATCGACACGCTGTCGAACAACCGGCTGTCGGCGGCCATCGGCTCGGCGAACGGGCTGTCATAGCTGACGATCTTCATGCCTCGCTCGGCCGCCCGGACAAAATGGGTCTGGCGGATGTCGCTCGCCGCCACGATGATGCCGCGCACGCCATGCAGAAACATATCGTCGATAAACGCGGCTTCCTCCTGTTCCTGCCTGTAGGCGTTGCCGAGCAAGACGCGGTAGCGGTGAGCGCGCGCCGCGCTGTCGACGGCGTGCGCCAGCGCCGAAAAACTCGGGTTAACGATCGACGGCAGCAGCAGGCCGATGATCTTCGCCTGTGGCGCGAGGTTCACTGCGGTGCGCGCCGGGCGATAGCCCAGGGTGTCCATCGCCTGTTCGATGCGCTGACGGGTCTGTGCACTCATCTGGTGGCTGCGATTATTCAGCAGGTTCGACACGCTGCTGATGGACACGCCGGCCAACCGCGCGACATCACGAATATTTGCCATTTGCCGATCCCTTGCTGCCTGCCGTTAGCCTGAAATCTATAAGGGAAGGCGGGCGCAGGCAAGCCGCAACCGGGGCGAAACCCGCACGGGATCGCGCATTTGTGAGAGTCGTCAGGCGCAGGGCTGGTTGTTTACTAAACAGCAAAGAGCGGCGGCCATGGGGTGACGCGGATGAGTGAGATCTGCGAAGCATCTCTCGTTTATCGCCCTTCGGGGCGGCGGGTTCTGTACTATTGTTTTCTCTTTGCGGCACGTTCCAGGCCGATGGGGCGCTGGGCGCAACGGAGATCACAGATGAACAAACGGGAATTAGAAAGCGCGATTGTCACCGATTTTTCCAAACGCATGAGCTATGGCGACTACCTGTGCCTGGACCAACTGCTGGACTGCCAGCACCCGCTCTCCAACCCGCCGCATCATGACGAAATGCTGTTCGTGATACAGCACCAAACCTCCGAACTGTGGATGAAGCTGATGCTGCACGAGCTGCAGGCGGCGCTGCGGCTGGTGCAGCAGGACAAACTCAGCCACTGTTTTAAAATTCTCGCGCGCGTTAAACAGATCCAGCGGCTGCTGTTCGAACAGTGGGCGGTGCTGGAAACGCTGACGCCGTCGGAATACGTTGAGTTTCGCGATGTGTTGGGCAGTTCCTCGGGCTTCCAGTCGCATCAATACCGGTCGATCGAGTTTCTGCTCGGCAACAAGAACGCCGCCATGCTGGCGGTGTTCAGCAGCGATGCGGAAAAACACGCGGCGCTGAAGGCGATCCTCGAAGCGCCGAGCCTGTACGACGAATACTTGCTGTACCTGGCGCGCCACGGTTTGCCGATCCCGCAGGAGTGCCTCAAGCGCGACTGGACGCAGCCCTATCAGCGCAACACGGATCTGCTGCCGGCGTTCAAAGTGATCTACGACAACCCGCAGACCTATTGGGAAGCGTATGAAATGGCGGAGAAGCTGGTGGATATCGAAGAGAGTTTCCATCTGTGGCGCTTCCGCCATATGAAAACGGTGGAGCGGATCATCGGCTTTAAGTCGGGCACCGGCGGTTCCAGCGGCGTCAGCTTCCTGAAAAAGGCGTTGGACCTGACCTTTTTCCCCGAACTGCTGGACGTGCGTACCGAAATCGGCGCCTGAGATAAAGAGAGAGGATAAGGGCGATGAGCGTGAGGATTATCGATAAAGCGGCGGAGAAGGTGGTGGGGGTAAGAGTGGTGGGGCCGTATCCGCAGACCATCCCGCAGGGTTCGCAGCAACTGCTGGCATGGCGGCAGCGTCACGACGTGCCGTTCGGCAAATGGCTGGTGTTGTACTGGGACGATCCGGCGGAAGTGGCGTCGGAAAAGCTGCGCGCCGACGTGGTGATGAGCGTGGCGGACGATTTCGCGCTGCCGACGGGCAGCGCGGGTATGACCGTGCAGACGCTGCCCGCCGGGCAGTACGCGGTTTACCGCGTACGCATCAGCGATGGCGATTTCGAACGGGTATGGGGCGAGTTTTACCAGAAGCTGCTGCCGGCCAGCGGCTACCAGCCGGTTGAGGGGGTGAGCTACGAACACTATCTCAACGACTGCGAAGCCGACGGCTATTTTGACCTCGATATTTACCAGACGGTGAAGAAGTGGTGAAGGGGAAATGATAAAGAAGGCTGAATCGATGGGCGGTACAGATTCAGCCTGTGATTGTCATTCCTGTTCGGTTTAGGAGCGGTGACAAGAGGAGGGAGTGTCACTCGCACTGAGGTATAGGCCGTTTGATATCTATACGGTGTAGGTAGATAGGCCAAGTCTCACTTTAGCGCCTTGGAATCAAGTGCCTTGGAATCACTCGGTGGCGGTTGTGGTGGCTATTTCCCCCAAGTTCCTTTTTGATTCATTAATATCTTACCATTCTTTATAACTGTCAGTGTGTTATCAATTTTACTGAGCATGTAGGTCGTCGATGCATTTTTAAACTCATAACTGATTATTGGGCATGGGGCTGTATTGCAATCAGCACGTGTCACTTTTCCCTGCAAAGTTACAGCAGCACCATCTTTTTTACGCTCTCCATAATAAGTAGCATCATTACAGTTTCCTTTACTGATGCAAACAGTCATGAGCTTGATAGAGAATGACTGTGTGTCAAAGTATTCTTCCTCAGTCCTCACCTTATTTCTTTTGCTGTCTGAGGAAAAATGCATGTCTTTGAAGCGTGCAGCCCAATGCAGAATATCATTATTAATAGGGGAATCTTTATCAGATGATTTGTAATTTATGATATCAGAATCAGGTACAACCCAGGCGGCATAAATTTTCCCATCGGGATTGATGACCAGAGCAGAGGCATTTTCCAGATAAAGATCTTTTAGCCACCCTTCAATAAATAACCCACCACCTGGGGTTGAATGAGGTTCACCGAACACATCAAAGTTGTTGATGTACTTTTCATAGTCTTGACCCAGTATGCTTTTAAGATTGTCAGTGACCGCTTTATCGTTGACCAGCCCGCTTACTGTGTTGGTTTTGTTATATTGTAACAGGTCTATCGCTGATGTGGATTCAATGGAGCAAAGCAAAGAAGCAGCAAACAATGTAGATAATAAGATTTTTTTGAACATAAATCACTCGTTTGATAATTTTAAAAATTCTTCTGCTTCCCGGGCATACCGCTTTTGAAGGCCATTACCATAACGTGCCCACCAGTTGTACTGTTTACCACCCTGCGTCGTGATGGTATCTCCATATATTGCTCTATCGTATTCTACCCGAGCTTTAAGTAAATTATCCTGAAAGCTTTCCGCCGACATACTTTCAATTTTGGCTATTGCCTCCGACGTTAAGGTATCAGCCTTAACTATTCGTCCGGACTCCATGGAGTTCAGGATCGCTTGTGCGCCAGATGAGCCACGCATATGTGCCAATGAAGTTATTGCCCCTTGTTTTCCTGGATCAGAAAAGTTCAGTGCACCTGCAGACTTCGCTGATGCGCTCATTGCTTTGGATACTTCCTCAAACTCTTCAGCGCTGCCTTGGCCGTATTGGTTACGAGCAGCAAGGATTTTGTCATAAGCATTGCCATTTCCTTTTCTGAATCCGTATAACTCACGGCGCCCACCTTGTTCTCCAGCACTCCCTTCAGAGGCCATGACCGATTCAACAACCCGATTATCAATTCTGCCGGGTTTTGTTGTCGATTGAGCATTTTGCGTGATAGATGCCGGCGCCGCTGCCGCCGCCCGAGGGGCGGCGTTAACCGGCTTTCCCGGCGTACCACTCGCCTCCTCGTTCGGGAACAGCTGATCGACGGCGCTCTGGATTGCCGCCTGATGGCCACCGCCCGGTGCGGCGGTGCGCGCGGCGCCGCCAGGCTGGTTGAGATCCAGCTGGCCGCCGGTGTTGATCGCACCATCCTCTTTCACCGTGATATTGAAACTGGTGCCGGTGATGTTGATTTGGCCGTCCGCCAGCAGTTCGATCACGCTTTCGCCGCATTCGAGCCGCAGCGATTCCCCGGAGCCTAGGGTAAAGGCATTGACCACGGCGTCGCTGCGCGTTTTGCCGGTCAGAGCGGAGGATTCACCTTTGACGCCGGTCGCCTGATTAAGCACCACCCGTTTGATCTGGTTACCGCCCACCAGATGCGTGTGGTCGTTAGCGATGGTGTGGCTTTCATCGTTTTTCACCTGGGTGTCCATGTTGCGCTCCGCCTGGATCCACACCTGTTCGGCGCCGGCCTTGTCTTCGAAACGCAGGGCGTTGGCGTTGTCGGCGGTGCCGTCTTTGGTGCGGCTCATAAAGCCCATCTGGGTGGCGGCGGCCGGCAGCGCCCACGGCGGCATGCTGGCTTCGTTATAGACGCGCCCGGTGACGATCGGCCGATCCGGATCGCCGTTGATAAAGTCCACCACCACTTCGTCGTTCACGCGCGGGATCTGCACGCCGCCGTAGCCTTGGCCGGCCCAGGCGCTGGAGACGCGCACCCAGCAGGAGCTGCCGTCGTCTTTCGGCCCGAAGCGATCCCAGTGGAACTTCACCTTGATGCGGCCGTATTTGTCGGTCCAAATCGATTCGCCGGCCGGGCCGACCACACGGGCGGTCTGCGGTCCGTGGGTTTTCGGCCAGGTGGCCTGCTGCGGCGGGTGCCAGGGCACGTCCGCCGGCAGGACGATGAAGTCGATGCGGTGTTCGCTGCTCTGATCGTCGCCGCTGGCGTAGCGATTCTCTTTCAGATGGTAGCTGGCCTGCAGCGTCAGATATTCGCGATTGTCGTCGGCATGCGGGGCGTTATACAGCGTGAAGGTACTGCCGGGGGCAATGCCCATGGCGGTGGCGGTGCCTCGGATCTGCTGATGTTCGGCCTGCCAGGCTTCCTGGCGCACGCGGGCGTAGAACTCCCCCTGCTGATGCTCGGTATAGCGGCCCGGCCAGTCGTAAACGTCGATTTGCCCCGGCGTCGGCGAGACCGGGTTTTGCCGCGCCTGGAACAGCCAGGCGTTCGGTTTGCGGAAATCGTAGTCGTCCAGGCTGTAGATGCCCGGCGTGACGCGATCGGACAACGTCCACTGGCTGATGCCTTCCTCGCTGGTGCTGCCGCCCGACGGCGTCAGGTGGTAGGGGATCATCTCATAGCCGGGATAGGGCTGGTGATGGTGGGGGGCGTCCCCGAGCACCAGCGTGTGTTTGCCCATTTCGTGTTTGAAATAGTAATAGATGCCCTCCTGCTCCATCAGGCGGCTGATGAAGTTGAAGCTGCTTTCGTTGTACTGCACGCAGTAGCCCCACAGACGATAGTCGCCGGTCAGCTGATCTTCCAGCTGCACGTTGTGCTCCGCCAGCAGGGTCTTGACGATCTGCGGCACCGTCTGTTCCTGGAAGATGCGGAAATTGCGGTCTTTGGTCATCGGCCACAGATCCGGCTGCACGTGCAGGTTGTACACCGCGTAGCGCGTGCCGCCGATCTCTTCGCTGCTGACGGCGATGGCGGTGATCTTACCGTTCAGGTAACGCGGGGCGCTGAGAAAGCCCTGGGTCGGAATTTCCAGCGTCAGCGGTTGGCCGAGCAGCGCTTTGCGATCGAGGCGCGCGTCGGTGCTCAGCAATTCAATAGAGAAGTCGAAAGGAGTGGAAAGCGCTTCGATACCGTCCAGCGAGCGAAACAGCAGTTGCTCCTGGCCCAGCGGCGTGTGCGCAATAATGCGATCCAACATGAGAACGTCCTCTGTGATTGACGTCATGCCCTGCATACTCCGGCGTTGCAGCGGCCTTGCCGCGCGGCCAATGAGGGGGCAGTTGCTCGTCAGTCTCATGAAATAGGGGAAACCCCGCCGAGGCGGAGTTTCAGAACGGGATTAGCCGGCAGTGGCCGGGTTGACCAGCCAGGTGCCGGCGGTGTCGATGCTGAGCTGCTGGCGGCGGAGCCGATCGTTGTGACGGATCTCCAGCTGATAGCGGCCCGGCGCCAGGTTCAGGCTGGCGAAGCCGTTTTCGCCCGGCGTCACCTGCTGCGGCTTGCCGTCGAGGCTGACCTGCTCACCCGGTTGCAGTTTGAAGTACACCAACGCCACCGGTTGCGCCGGCGGCGCCGCTTTTTCAGGTTCCGCCGCCGCAGGCTGCGCGGTTTGCGGCGCGCTCGGCTGCTGCGTCAGGGTTTTCTGCGCCGGTGACGTCTCGCTGTTTTGAGCGACGGCCTGGGCATCGTCCTTGCCGCCGCTCAGCCAGGCGATCGCGCCGATCACCAGCAGCGCGGCGACGCCGGCGCCGGCCATCATCGGGCGCGAGAATTGGGTGCCGCGCGCGGTAACGGTGCCGGCTGCGGCCGCAGCGGCGGCCGGGTTGGCGGCGACCAGCAAGTTCTCCGGCGCGGCGGCCGGGGTGCTGATGATTTCGTTTTCATCGGCGATCGGCAGGTGCAACAGCTCGGCCATTTCGTCGATGGTCTGCGGGCGGTCTTCCGGCTTCAGCGCCAGCGCGCGATCGACGGTGCGCAGCAGCTCCGGCGAGTAGCCGGCGGGGCGCCGCTCGGTCAGCGGCTGGTAGCTGTCTTCGATGCTGCGCACCACGCTGACCGGCGGCGGCGAACCGACGATCAGCGTGTGCAGCACGGCGCCGAGCGCGTAGATATCGGTCCACGGCCCTTGTTCGCCGTCGCTGTTCTCGGTGTACTGCTCGATCGGCGCGAAGCCCGGTTTGAGCATGATCTCCGTTTCGTCCGACAGGTTGCCGATCTCTTTGCGCGCCGACCCGAAGTCCAGCAGCACCGGTAGTTGGCTCTCCTGGATCTGGATGTTATCCAGCGAAATGTCGCGGTGCAGATAGCCTTCCTGATGGATGGTGTTGATGGCGCTGAACAGCGGCGGCAGCAGCCGACGGATCCACGCCTCGTCGATTTTCTCCGGCTGCTGCGCCTGCAGGTTTTTCAGCGTGGTGCCGCTGTAAAACTGGGTGCCCATATAGGCGGTGCCGTTCTCTTCCCAGAAGCGCAACACGTGCAGCAGACCGGGATGCGAGAAGCGCGCCAGCAGACGCGCCTCCTGAATAAAGCTGTTCAGCCCGGCCTGGAAAGTTTTGCCGAAGCGTTCGCCGCGCAGCCCGATGCTGAGATCGTCGTTGCGTTTCGCCAGCGAGGTTGGCATGTACTCCTTGATGGCGATGGTGCGTTCCAGTTGGTGATCGTAGGCGCGGTAGACGATGCCGAAGCCGCCTTCGCCGATCGCTTCCTGGATCTCGAATTCATTGAATCGATAGCCGCTCGGCAGGCTGTTCGAATTCGGTTTAGTTATCCCGGTTCCCGACATAGTGATGACTCTCTGTGTTCAAAGGGCCGCCGTCTCGGCGGCCGCGGCGTTATGCCTGAAATTGACAAATGAATTCGTTATTCTGCAGCGCGATATGCAGCTGGCGATAGCGCTGGTCGTTGGCGCTGCCGGTCAGCAGGGTGTGGCTGATCTGCGGCAGCAGGGTGTTGGTCAGGATAGCGTCGACCATGCGGCCGCCGGACTCCACCTCGGTGCAGCGGCTGACGATCTGCTCGATGACCGCGTCGTCGAAGGTGCAGACGATGTCGTGATTCTCCGCCAGGCGACGCTGAATGCGGCCCAATTGCAGGCGCACGATGTTGCCCAGCGTGGCGTCGGTCAGCGGGTAATACGGCACCACCAGCAGGCGGCCGAGCAAGGCGGCCGGGAACACCGACAGCAGCGGTTGGCGCAGCGCGCCGCTCAGCGCCTCCGGCTCCGGCAGCAGCTCCGGATCGCTGCACAACCCGGCGATCAGATCGGTGCCGACGTTGGAGGTCAGGATGATGATGGTGTTGCGGAAATCGATATGGCGGCCTTCGCCGTCCTCCATCCAGCCCTTGTCGAACACCTGGAAGAAGATTTCATGTACGTCCGGGTGCGCCTTTTCGATCTCGTCCAACAGCACCACGCTGTAAGGACGGCGGCGAACCGCCTCGGTCAACACGCCGCCCTCGCCGTAGCCGACATAGCCGGGCGGCGCGCCTTTCAGCGTCGAAACGGTGTGCGACTCCTGGAATTCGCTCATGTTGATGGTGATGACGTTCTGCTCGCCGCCGTACAGGGTTTCCGCCAGCGCCAGCGCGGTTTCGGTTTTGCCGACGCCGGAGGGCCCGGCCAGCAGGAATACCCCGACCGGTTTGTTCGGATCGTCCAGGCGCGCCCGTGAGGTGCGCACCCGGCGGGCGATCAGATCCAGCGCATGGCGTTGGCCGATGACGCGCTGATTCAGGGTGTCGGAGAGCTGCAGCACCGCTTCAATCTCGTTTTTCACCATGCGGCCCAGTGGGATGCCGGTCCAGTCGGCCACCACCGCCGCCACGATGTTGGCGTCGACGGCGGCGAAGATCAGCGGCGCTTCGCCCTGCAGCGCGCTCAGCTGCTGCTGCAGTTCGCCCAATTGGGCGCGCAGCGCGTCGGCATCAGGGCGCGTTTGCGTCTCTTCGTCGGTGCTCGCCTCTTCTTGGGCGTGCAGTTGGGCGCGCAGCGTGATGATCTGCTGGATCAGCGCCAGCTCCTGCTGCCAACGCTCGGTCAACTGTTCGAGTTCCTGGCGCAGTGCGGTCAATTGGGCTTCAATCTCCTGCGGGCGCAGGGGATCGCCGATGCCGACCTTGGCCTCGCGGCGGGCGATATCCAACTCTATCTGCAGCGCATCGATGCGGTGGCGGCAGTCTTCGACCTGGGCGGGCTCGGCATGTTGGCTGACCGCCACGCGCGCGCAGGCAGTATCCAGCAGCGCCACCGCCTTGTCCGGCAACTGGCGGGCCGGAATATAGCGATGGGACAGCCGCACCGCGGCGTCCACCGCTTCATCCAGCAGCAGCACGCGGTGGTGTTGCTCCAGCGGGCTGACGGTGCTGCGCAGCATCAGCAGCGCTTTGTCTTCGCTCGGTTCGTGCACCTGCACCACCTGGAAACGGCGGGTGAGCGCGGGATCCTTCTCGATGTATTTCTTGTATTCCGACCAGGTGGTGGCGCCGATGGTGCGCAGTTGGCCGCGCGCCAATGCCGGTTTCAGCAGGTTGGCGGCGTCGCCGGTGCCCTGGGCGCCGCCGGCGCCGATCAGGGTGTGAATTTCGTCGATAAACAGGATGATCGGCGTCGGGCTGGATTGCACTTCGTCGATCACCGCCTGCAGCCGTTTTTCAAACTCGCCCTTAACGCCGGCGCCGGCCTGCAGCATGCCGATGTCCAGCAGGCACAGCTTCACGTCGCGCAGCTGCGGCGGCACGTCGCCGGCCACGATGCGCAGCGCCAGGCCTTCCACCACGGCGGTTTTGCCGACGCCGGCCTCGCCGGTCAGCAGCGGGTTATTCTGGCGGCGGCGCATCAGAATATCGACGATTTGTCGGATCTCTTCATCGCGGCCGGCCACCGGGTCGATCTCGCCGTTGCGCGCTCTGGCAGTCAGATCCTGGGCATACTGCGCCAGCACGCTTTCACCGCTGCGCGGCGCGCCGGATGCGTTCTCGACGCTGCTTTCCACTGGCGCATCCTGGGCGTTTTCCGCCGAGTGAGCGGTGATGGCGGCGAACTGTTCCATCAGCAGATCGGCGTTGATGCGCTCGAACTGCGGGGAAATGGCCTTCAGCAGATGGCGCAGGCTGTAGGTTTTCAGGATGCCGAGCAGCAGGTGGCCGCCGCGGATGCGCGCCGCGCCGAACTTCAATGAGCCATAGACCCAGGCGCGTTCTACCGCGCTGTCGATGTGCTCGGACAGATCGGAGATGGCGCTGGCGCCGCGTGGCAGGCGATCGAGCGCCTCGACGATGTCGCGCGCCAGCTGCGCCTCGTCCAGCGCGAAGTGGCGAACGATCTGCTGCAGATCGCCGTCCGGCGATTGCACCAGCTGATGCAGCCAGTGCGCCAATTCGACGTAGGGGTTACCGCGCAGCTTGCAAAACGCCGTCGCACTTTCCAGAGAGGTGAATAACAGGCTATCCAGTTTGCCGAATAATACCGAGCGGCTGATTTCAGACATGGTTTTCCTCAGGTCTCAGAGTAGCCTAGCGCCGCAGGGCGCCGGCCGAAATAGGGTCAGAACGGGTTTTCCAGCGGTTCAGGGCTGAAGATCAGATCGTCGAGATCGCGCTGTCGCCGATGGTCGGCCAGCCAACTGCTCAGGCCCAATCGCTGCGCGCCGCCGAGCTGGATGCCGTGCGCCTGTTCCTTCGCCAGGATCAGGCGCACTTCCCAGACGAACTCGATGCCCAGGTATTGGCGCACCCAGTCGCGCAGTTGCCGGCACAGATCGGCGCCGGGCAGAAAGCGGTCATAGTCCTGCTGCGGCATCGGCCCCAGCTCGATGCGGAATTTGTGCTGGATATCCCGCACCGCGATGCCGAGAAAGGCCGACTCGCCGAGCCGCGGCGCGCCGCGTCCGGCCTTGAGCCGCGCCTGCTCGCGCGGCTCCACCCGCAGCCAGTGCGGCACGTTTTCGACGATGCGCACCGGCACCTTGAAATACTGCTGCAAAATTTTGCTCAGGCCTTCCGGATCGCGGCTGTGGCGAATCAGATGACCGGCCATAAAATGTTTAGCGTGGGCGTTGATGCTGTCGCGCTCTTGCTGCGCCGGCTGGCCGATGCCGATCAGGCTCGACAGGTACTCGTCGAAGCGCCGGTTGTCCGGGCGATCCAGCGACACCGTCGGCTGCGCGTCGGCCCAGGCGCGGTAAAACAGCAGCGTCAGCCGGTGATGGAACAGATTGGTGAACGCCAGCAGGGTGGTGTCCTGATGGTGGTACACCCGTTCGCGCACGTATTCGGTCAGGTGCAGCGGCAGCGGTCCGTTGGGGCCGAACAGGCCGAAGCTGAAGATCGAAACGTCGTGCAGCGGGCTGTTGGCGCGCGGCGTCACCTGCGCCAGCGTGGAGGGCGCGAACGACAGCGAAGGTTCCTGGCCCAGGCGCAGCATCTCGTGGCGCGGCAGCGGCGCGCGCCCCAGCAGGTAGGGCTGGCCGCCCTGGGCGTCGATGCGCCGCAGCAGTTGAAACAGATCGTGCTTGTAAGGTGCGCTGCGCAGCCGCGGCCAGAAGTCGTCCGGCAGGCGATACAGCGCGTTGATCTGCGGCGGCGCCAGTTCGGTGGCGATCATCTCCGCGCTCATATCAGCGTCCTTTTGCCCATGCGCGCCTGCCAGTGGGCGATCTCGCCGCGCTGCTGGCTGGAGAGCGTCATCTCGGTGAAGGTGTTCATCGCCACCAGGCGCGAGAACAGGCGCTCCAGCACGCTGCCGAGCAGGTAAGGACTGTTGCCGGAGAACGCCTGCTCATCGACCGTCAGATCGATGGCGATACCGCGCGCGAACACGATGGGGCCGGGTTCAGGCACTCGCCGATAGACCGGCCGCAGGTTGCAGTGGCGCACGCCCTGGATCTGTTTGGCGATCGCCGGCTCGCTCAGGTTGCCGTACAGCCCCAGCAGCTGGCGCAGGCTGGCGGCGCCCTGTTCCGGATCGCCGTCCATCATGCTGAGGTAATTCAGCTGCAGCTGACTGATCAACCGCCAGGTGATCATCCCTTCGGCCAGCGCCGGACGAGGCGGTGTAGGGCCTTTGCGCAGCGAGACCTGCTTGATCGGGATTGAATCGGGCATCACGAAATTGCCCTGATCCTGCTGCAACAGCATCAACGGCAGGTCGCGGCTGGTGCACAGCACGTCGGCGGTGAGGTATTTCAGATCGCTGTGCCACGGCGACTGCCGTTCGTCCACCAGCGATACGAACACTTCCGAACCGGCATAGCCGGTGCGGGTGCCGTAGCGGCGGGCGTGCTCCGACAGCGTGCGCTGTTCGCGCCGCAGCGAAAAGTAGGCGCCATAGTTGCCATCGTCCGCGCTCAGGGTGCTGTAAAACGGCCGAAACTCTTGCTCGTAGCGTTTTTCGCTGGCGCTGCCGCCGAGCCGCTGCACCGAAAACACTTCGTAATCCAGTGGCCGGATATTGTCGACCACCAGATGGTATTCGTGGTTCTTTTCGTTGATCGCGATGCGTTCGGCCACTTTCGGAAACAGGTTGATCACCGGCGTGCAGTGCAGCGCCAAATGGGCAACGTCGACCACCCGTTCCAGCGCGGCGTCGTGCCTATCGAGCAGCACCACGATTTCGAACTGGCGCAGCGCCTTTTTCCCTTCGCGCACGCTTTGCAACAGCGGGCGCAGGCCGTTGACGCTGAAGAACTGGAAGCGCGCCGGGAAGGCGAAATATTCTTGCAGCAGCCGGTAGCCTTCGAAGTTGCGCAGATCGTTGGGCAGCAGCGCCTGATCGGCGGCGAAGCCTTCCTGTCGCAGCCCATCCAACGCCAGCGCCCGCCGCTGCGGCTGAGCCTCCACCGTTTGGCAGACAAGCCCGACGCTGTGCTGCATCAGCAACTCCAGCAGCTGTTGCGCCTGCATGTCCGGCCCGGCCAGGTAAAACATCAATTGGTCCAGCTGCAGGTTGTTGAGCGTCACGCTTTCGTAGCACTCGAGCCGAATGCGCAGCGCGCTGACGCAGCCGCTGTGCTGCAGCCCCAGCGAGGCCAGCGGAATATCGGCCGGAATGCCGCCCAGCTCGACGCCGGCGATGCGCACCGGCTGCAGCGTGACGTCATGCGCCGTGGTGTAACTGCAGGTAATGCCGCTTTTCTTCAGCGTCTGGCTGTCCATCATGGTGCCGCGCGGCACCACGAAGCCGTTGCTGATATCGCCTTTACTGCTGTCCGGCTGCAGCTCGGCGATCGCCATCGACGGCGTCGGCGACAGGTAGTTGGGGTAGATGATCTCCAGCAAGCGCTGAGAAAAGCGCGGGAACTCGGCGTCCATTTTCAGCTGCACGCGCGAGGTGAGGAAGGCGAAGCCCTCCATCAGACGCTCGATATAAGGGTCCGCCACGTCGATGCCGCGCATGCCGAGACGGCCCGCGACCTTCGGATACTGTTCGGCGAACTCGGCGCCCATCTCACGCAGATAGGCCAGCTCGCGGTTGTAATAATCTAACAGTTTACTGTCCATCGCCTTACCCTATGTCTTTCAGATCGAAGTGGCCGTTTTCCAGATCCACGTCGGTACGGAACAGAAACTCCAGCGGATAGGGCACGCACCACAGGCGGCCCTTGATTTCGATCGACAGCACGTTGTGCAGATCCAGCGAGCCGGTGTCCGAAATGCAGCGCACCTGCAACCCGTCGGGCAAAATGCGCGGCTCGAAATGGAGGATGGAATCGGTCAGCGCGCGCTGAATGTCCAGCCATTCGATGTCCGACATGCGCTTGCCCGCCAGCGAGGCGATGCCGTAATTCAGGGTGGAACGCCGCACCTGCGGAAAATCGCCGAGATCCAGATTGGATTCGCTGTTGACGCAGTTGAACAGCCACTGCAAATCGCGCAATACCCGGCGGCGCAGCTCGCTGTGCGACACCAGGTTGCGCACCTGCGCCTCCTGCTTTTTCTGCGGTTCGTCGTCGGTCAGCATATCGAGCAGCACCGGCTGCATTTTGTCGCGTGAAGTCAGGCGTTCGCTGTCCTGACGAGAGCGATAGCCCTGGCGGCGCAGATCGCCGCCGTCATAGTGGGGGGCGCTTGTCGTTCATGGTCAGGCGCTCGCGTCGAAGCTCAACTGCCGCAGGCTGTGCAGCGGGAATTCGTCGCTTTCGCTGAGCCAGGTCTTCAGGCCCAGCCCCGCATAGTGGGCGCCGTCGCCCAGCGGTTGCCATTCGGTGCGTTTGCCGAGCAGCAGCGCGTCGTCGCTGCCTTCGGGCAGCGGGTAACGGGCGGGCAGTTGGCATACCTGTTCGCGGCCATCGGTCAGGCGCACCAGCGCATGGCTCCACACCAGATCGATGGCGCTCTGTGGCGCCTGGAACTGGATCGCGGCGATGTCGGCAAACGGCACCCAGTAGTAAACGCCGTTGAGCGCCAGCTCGCACACCGGCCCGAGGCGGCCGTCACCGTCGGTCAGCCAGTCGAAACTCAGCTGCCGCTCTTGGTCGCCTTCGGCCAACATTAACCGCCCGGCGCCGGCCGGGGCGGCCTCCAGCGCCTCATCGCGCAGCGTCTGGGCCTGCTCGGCCGCCCCTTGCGCATCCTGATGCAGCGCCTGCACCATCAGTTTCAGCCAGGGATGCGCCTGCCGCAGCAGCGTCGGCGCGGCCGTGCCGGCGAATACTGCCTGGCGTTGCAGCTCGGCGTTGACCGACTGCATCAGCAGCAAGGTGGTTGGTTGGGCGATCGGTTTCAGCGCCTGCCAGGATTTCAACTGCGCGTTGGCGCGCGTCCAGTTGCCGCTCAGACACAGCAGTTGCACCAGCGCGGCGCGCAGGTCGGCATCCGCCGGTTTTGCCTTGATATCGTTCTCGACGGCGGTGATGGCCGCGGCGATCGACTGGCCTTGCAGCATGCTTGCTAATGATTTCACAGGCTTTCCTTATAATCAGTGAGTGGCGCCGTTAACCGACAGGTAGCTGCCGCTGGCGGGATCGACCCGGTCTGCGGCCAACTGTTCCACCAGCTTGAAGGTCAGCGTGGCGGAGGCGCTCAGCAGCGGCTGCCAGGCGGTTTGCGCCTGCTGCACGCGCTGTGTGATCTTGGTCTCGTCGGCGGCGTCGACACGCGGCATTTCAACGATCGCTTCACCGTTGAACGCCCAGGCGTGCAACTGCGGTTCGAAGGTCAGCAGCAGGAAGCTGCCCGGCGCCTGCGGGTTGCCGCCTAAAATGAGCCGTTGGGCGTTGGCGCTGACGACGGTCAGCGCGCGATCGCCGCCGTTGATCTTCGCCAGCGGGTAACCTTGCAGGAACCACAGCGTCGGCGAGAGGGTTTGCCCGCCGTGTTGCAGCGTGACCGCGCCGCTGCCTTGCAGCCAGCCGTCCTCGCCGCAGCGCAGCGCGTCGCCGGCGGGAATGAACAGCGCGCCGCCGGTGGCTTCGTCACCCCAGAAGGTGCGGAAGTGGCAGCCCTGCGGCAGGCTGAAACGCTGTGGCGGCGCGGTGTCCGCCTGCGCAGAGGTGACGGCCACTGCCGCAGGAATGGTCGGCGGCGGCGGGGTTTGCGGCTGCTCGGCGGTCTCTTGTTTGACCACCGGTTTCCAGCCGCGCGCTTTGGCGGCTTCGCCGGTCGCCAGCTTCTCACCGCGCTTGTCGGTCAGCGTCCAGGGCAGATGACCGGCTTTTGGGCACTGCTTTTCCAGCAGACTGCCGACGCGGGGCAGAAAGTCGTTCAACACGGCCGGATCTTTGCCTTGCGCCGAGACGATGCGCAGCGGGATGCTTTTGCCGCACCAGCTTTCCGGATTGCTGTTCTTGACGTCATCGATAAACACTTCCAGCTTCTGGCTGGGGGAGTAAACCAGGCGATAGTTCATCGCCTGCGCGGTCGGTACCGCCATCAGGGCGACGAGCCCCGGCATCCAGTATTTCATAGTGAACCTTGCTGTGAATGTGCGCCGACTCAGTCGCGGATGAGAAACCGTTCCGCATCCGCCAGCGAATGCAGCAGGGTGGTTTCCTGCGGTGAGCCAATCCAGACGGCGATAGCGCTGTAGTTATCGCTGTTATTGTTTTTCTTCCATGCCTGCTGCATCAGGGCGATCCACTCGCTGGGGGAGTTGACCATGTGCAGCGACTGTTCCAGTTCGGCCTGGCTGAAGCTGTGCCAGAAGCCGTCGGTGCACAGCAGGAAAACGTCGCCGTCTTCCAGCTGCAGCACGTCGCTGTAGGTGGCGTCGCGCTCTTCGTTGAGCCCCAGCGCGAAATACAGCAGGTTGCTGTTGATGCCGTTGGTCTGATAACCGGCGTCCTGCATCTGTTGGATCAGGCTGTGGTCGGTGGTGACGGCATGCAGGTAGCCGCGGCGGAACAGGTACAGGCGGCTGTCGCCGGCGTGCGCCCAGTAGGCCAGCTGGTAATCGCGATCGATAAACAGACTGACCAGCGTGGTGCCCATCTTGCTGTATTCGTCCGACTGCCGCTGCTGCTGGTGGATGGCGGCATTGGCGCGCGTAATGTGCTGACGAATGCTCTGGGCGTTCAGGTGCTTTTCGCCGTCGAAGTTTTGCAAAATGGTGTCGCGCGCCAGTTTGGCGGCGATATCGCCGCCCGGAAAGCCGGCGATGCCGTCGCACACCACGAAGCAGGCGGCGCGGTTGCCGAGCACCTCGCCGGTCTGATCCTGGTTGGAGGCGCGGCCGCCCTGGTTGGAGGTAGAGGCTATGGTGATATTCATTACGCGTCCGGTTTGGTCTGTGAGTCTTTGTATTGATTCACTTCAACGTCATAGGCGTGCAGGAAGGCTTCGCCGAACAGGGTGTGGAAATCGTCCTCGATTTCGCCGGAGGTTTGCTGATAGTTCTTCACAAAGTAGTCCCACAGCGCGGCCTTGCGGTTGGCGGGCAGCGACAGACGCGGCGCCACGCCTTCCTTGCGTGCTTCCTCTTCGAGGCGCTCCGGGTTGAAGGACTGCAGCATGGCGGCGATGATGGCGCGAATGCCGGCGATCATCCCCAGCTGGTGCGCCTGCAGATCGATCAGCGCGTCGCGCACCGCCTGTTCCGGCGGCATAAAGCCCGGCATCTGGCTGCCGAACATCTGCATCAGCACTGTTTTCCCCGAAGGCAGCAGTTTGAACGGGTTGTTGGCCTCGTCGAGGATCATGGTCATCTCGGCCTTCACGCCGCGCTTGAGGATCGAGCGGGATGAGAGCAGGGCGACGGTGCCTTGCGAGAACAGGCTCAGCAGGCGGCCGGCCTGGCGGATCTGTTGTTCGTCGAAATGCGGCTGCGGCTGCAGATCGTCGAGACCGATGCCTTGCAACAGCGCCGTCAGCAGCGGCCCCTCCAAGGTGTCGCCATTCGGCGCGGCGGCGTGCTGCCGCTGGGCGGACTGGTAGGCGACCGGATCGATGCCCAAGCGGTTGCCCTGGCGCGGGCGCGGAGGTTGCGCAGGCGGTTCCTGCTGGCTGAACTGCGGTGCGGGTTGGGGCTGCGGCTCGGGTCTCTGCACCGGCGGCGGCGTCGGTTGAGGGCGCGGCGCTTGCGGTTGTGCGGCGATCGGCGCCGGTGGTGGGGACGGCGGTTGTGCCGGTTCCTCCGGCTGAGCCAGCGGCACGGCGCCGCCCATCAACAGCCCCAGCGGGTCGTTGCTGTTTAACGTCTCTGGCGAAGCGGGCGCGGATGAACCGCCGAACAGCGCCAGCGGATCCAGCTCTTGTTCCGGTTGCTGCGCATTCTGGACGGGGGAGCCGGGCGCGGTGGCGCAGCCTGCTCCGCCAGCAGCGCGCTGGGGGTGGTGTCGGCCAGGATATGCTCACGCTCAAAAGTGGAGTCGGTGTTGAATAGGGCGGCCGGATCGGTTTGCTGTTGCTGCAATTGGCGCAGATCGACATCGCCCGCCAGCTGCGCCAGCGGATCGGCCGGGTTCAGCTCGCGAGCGGGGGTATCCAGCAGCGGATGATTGTCCGGATTGGCGATCGGCGGCGGTGTGACGGCGGCCGGCGCGTTCGGCGTAAATTCTTCCACCAGGCTGTCCCAGATTTCGTTGGGGATCGGCGCGGCGGATTTTTCTTTGGCGGCGGCTGCAGAGGCCGCAGCAGCGGCAACGGCCTTGGCCACCGGTTGAGCCTGCGGCGCGGCGTGCTGTTGCAGTGCGCTGACTTCAATCTGGTAATCGTCGATGCCGAGTACGTCGCCATCCTGCAGTTCAACCTGGCGGCCTCGTTCCAGCGGAATATCGTTCAGCAGCACGCGGGTGACGTTGCCGCGATTGGTGATGCGGCATTCGCCGTCAGAGGAAATGTGCACGATCGCCTGCAGACGGGAAATGGCGCGCTCTTCGTCCGGCAGCACCAGGTTGTTGTCCACGCTGCGGCCGATGGTGCCGCCCGGCGGCAGAAAATCGCAACTGCTTTGCGGCGGAACCTGGCCGCTTTTATTTTTTACAATGGAAAATCGCATAAGGCATTCCTGCTGATTAGATCTTATGGCCAGACAGTGAAACTCGATAACTGGATGAGTTTGACTTGATTTCTTTCCTAAGAGAGAGCTTTGAATGTGAGTGACTAAATTCTTTGGCTAACGCATTATATGTTCGCAAGCTTCAATTTAGTGACGTGAGGCTGTATATGTCAGGTGATGTCTTTGCTATTATTCGCATTATTCTTAGTCTTTCTTTTGTAATAGAGGTTAGTTGGTAATTGAGACAGGTAAGTAAGGGCGAATATAATACTGGCGTACCACACCTCATCATAGTCTTGAAATTTTATATTGAGAATTGGATCCAGTATCTCAGAACCATAGTTAAATACTAAACCTTGGATGATGCTTGCAAATAAATTTACTGTGGTAGCTATCACAAAAAGGGAATAGGATTTTCTATTGTTGGTTTTTTGTTTTAGGTGATAAAGCCCGACAAATACTAAGACTGACAGGAAAAAGTATAAAAACACAAATGAGTAAGAGTAGGTGGAAAGCGTGACGTCATCGATCACTGTTTTTTCCTTATCCCAATGCTCTAAAATTCCATATGGTTTGTACTGAGTAATAGAAAGTCAAGGGATATTTTTCCAATGACTGATGATTAATGGTGCTGGTATATTTTCAAGTAATAAATTATAAGTGATAAAAATGTAATTAATTTGAGGCTGATGGCTGCAAAAAATGAATTCTATCACTGCGGCTATTACTTTGAGTAACGTTTAAAAATGGCTTCAGCTTCACTGGCGTTCTGCAGTGAAAGGCAATCTAAAATATGATAACTTCCTTTAACTGAGCCTTGGCTATTTTTATTGGCGTACTGTTCAGCCAGCTTTTCGCCTTGTTCGAATGCATCCATCGGCAGTTTACTCAATTCTAAATAGGCGGAAGCGGAACGGAAGGCGTCTTGCTTGGTTTTTTCTGAGTCAGTGGACTTCCCAATGCAGCGGCTGACTAACCAATTTTTATATAGTGCCTCTTGCGATAAAATATTGAGTGAGTTTTCAGCAAGGGCTACATGGCTTCCGAGCAGCAGAGACATTAAAAAGTACGTGTATCTTCTCATCCGAGATAACCTTTGATATGAGCCGTCGTTTGAGCAACTCCGATATCAGTTGTCGTCTTTCCCTTGGTTCTTCTTGATGATGGCTTGCAACGCTTGGCTATGTACAAGATCGATGCACTTTGCCATCGTCATCGGCTCCCCTGACATACTGTCATAGGGCTTTGCCAGAAATTCTTTTGCCAGCGCCCTGACGGCGGTATGCGCCTCCAGAGAATAATCGCCGAACTCCATATAACCCCGAGCAGCGGCGGCGGCATCGTTTTTGACTTCTTTTGCTGAGTACCCCTTGGCGATACAAACGCTAAGCGCGTAGTTTTTGAGGTACTCGGCAGAGGAGTACTTTTCGTTGGCGGAAGCTTCAGTATTCAATACCGCCAACATGAGTAGGAACGCAGTTTTAATCGTGTGACGTAAGTGCATCGATTCGTTTTTGCATCGTATCGGCCAGGCAATCTTTGTCATCTCGGCATTTATCCCTTTGCAGTAACCAAGATCTTTGCGTGCTGTTTAAAGAAGCCGCCAGTTTTTTATCCCCTACATCGGTCGCCTGCTTTTTTGCCAACAGCCAAGCTTGGGAAACGCTTTTGTCATAGGCGGATAAATTGAAGTCTGAGCAGATAGTTTTTTCAACAACGCTTGTAGATTTGGCACAGTCGAAAGACGCTGCAGGTTTAGGATCTTTCGGTAACCGTTCTAATTGCAGTAGCGAACCATCGTACCAATTAACCAGCATTTTTTTTGGATTGAGAGCGGCAAAGCTGGAGCCTGCACCATTATCGGATGGGCCGAATGATCCGGAGTGACAAGCGATCTTGAAAAGAGAGACTTCTGCTTGGCCGTTTTCTTTCAATGCATAGTTTTTAGCCGAGATGCTTTTATCTCCGCCCATCGACTTACCGATGAATTGATTTAGCGTGCTTCTCTCAATACTTAAGGTTGGCGCTGTGCAGACGTCTTTTTCCGGCAGATTGTTTTCTATTGATTTAGTGGAAATATTGATTACTCTTCCTAGTAATCGAGGGTCGTTAAGTTGATAGCTAAGCGTGCGGGTAGTCTCATTGTCTATGTTGACCTGAGTCACTTGCCATAAGCCATCAATAGTTGATGATGTTGGGGCATTAACGTTTTTTTCTGCTGCACATGCAGTAAGTGAGAAAAATACGCTACTAATTAAAAATGCAGATAATTTCATTGTGGCGAATTCCTTAGCGATAGTTTCCATTTAAATAGAGCTCGACTTCGTAATTTCTTCTGTTTATCAGCCCTTTCATCACTTTTCCACCTGAGGTAATGGCACGTTTTATTTCTGTCATTGCATCAGATATTTTGCTCTGATTAATGAATGCTGCGACGTTGTTGAGTCGACCACCTGGATTATAAGCAAAGGAGACTAACGCATCAAACTCTTGTTGTGTGAGTGGAACAAGAATTTTATTCCTAACAGCTCTTTCATAGGCAGGTACTATAAATTTAAGTAGTTCCGTTTCCTGTGTGTCGGTTAAAACCACTAAATTGTGATTTTCTTTCGCGAAGTCTTTAGCTTGCTGATGATGTAGCCCGGCGGCTGCACTGATTTTATCTGCAGTTGCGCTGTCTAATCCAATCGCGATCATGGTATTTTTTATTGATTCTATAGAGCGAGCTTTCATATCATAACCCGGCCCCAGAGTGACCCCGCTTGCACCGCCAGGCCAATGTAGGTGGTTACTTACTCCGCGCCATGCTTCAATATTAAAGATAAACCTTAAACCGCTTTGTGAAATGCCCATAGCTCCGGGACCTTGACGACCTGCACTACCACCGATAGGAGGTTGTGGTGCTCGAGTTTCGACGTGTGAACCCAGGGCTAAGAATGTTTTTCGACCAGCGATGCCGTCAACATGCAGACCTTTTTTACGTTGCACTTTTTTTACTGCTAATTCAGTCTTTAGGCCGAATATGCCATCAGAGTTAAGAATAGCCCCCTGTTTATTAAGCAATTCTTGCAATGATTTTACGTGATTTCCTCTGTCACCTTTTCTAATCGCTTTCATCATGATTTCCTTATCTAAAATACATCGCTTGCCAAACCAACCTCCCCATAACGGGGAGGTTGTATAACAATTAAGCTTCGCGGTTTTCCTTGATGTTCCAACCTGCGCTGCTTTCGGCGCCTTTGCCGCCTTTGTCGCTCTGCTCCCAGTACTGCTGTTTCACTTTCGCCGCCTGGAAGGAGTAGGTGACGCCCACGGTGTCTTCGCCGCCTGCACCGGTGTACTGCACGGCGGTGACCAGCACGTCTTCCAGGGTGATTTTTGCGTATTCAACCTGGGTGCCGCCCGCCTTGCAAACCGACAGCTCAATCTTGGTCAGGTGTTTGCCGCTTGAGCAGTGTTTCAGCAAGGCCGGGGTTGACTTGTCGATCAGCGCGTTGACGTGCAGATCGTTGAAGCACACTTTGCCGGCGCCACCGCCGCCGCCAACGCCCATATTGCCCGGTTGAGAAGCGCCCCAGGAGAAAGAAGTAATGTCGGTCCAGCCTTTGTGATTCGAATCTTTGGATTCGCCGCTGGCACCTTCAACTTTCAGGAACATATCAATAGCCATAGTTTCTTCACTCTTTATTAAGGGTTAACAGTAGTATTAACGTTACGTTGAAAAACTCAGGTAATAGCAGCAGGAATTGCAAGTGTGGTAATGCATTACCAATTTATATCCTTGTGCCATGCACCTTCTTAAATACCGAAAACTATCGGTACGGGTTACCGAGCCACTATTAAGTGCTAATGGCTCAATGCTTAATTATTTCGCGTTATCTTGGTTCCACATGCGATCCGGGTTTTCTGCGATAGGCTGACGATGAGGTTGATACATCAGCCAGGCCGCGCGATCGCGGCCTGACTCCAGCCCATCAGGACGCGTCGTTTTGCTTCAGCGAAGGCAGCTTCGACACCAGGCGCAGGGAGACGGTCAGGCCTTCCAGCTGGTAGTGCGGGCGCAGGAAGAACTTGGCGCTGTAGTAGCCCGGGTTGTCTTCGATCTCTTCCACCTGCACTTCCGCCGCGGCCAGCGGTTTGCGCGACTTGGTTTCCTGCGATGAGTTGGCCGGATCGCCGTCCACGTAGTTCATGATCCAGTCATTCAGCCAGCGCTCCATATCGTCGCGCTCGCGGAAGGAGCCAATTTTGTCGCGCACGATGCACTTCAGATAGTGCGCGAAGCGGCAGCAGGCGAACAGGTATGGCAGGCGCGCGGAAAGCTGGGCGTTGGCGGAGGCGTCGGCGTCGTAGTATTCCGCCGGCTTCTGCAGCGACTGCGCGCCGATAAAGGCGGCGAAGTCGGAGTTTTTGCGGTGCACCAGCGGCATAAAGCCGTTTTTGGCCAGCTCGGCTTCGCGACGATCGCTGATGGCGATCTCGGTCGGGCACTTCATGTCCACGCCGCCGTCGTCGCTCGGGAAGGTATGGCACGGCAGGTTCTCCACCGCGCCGCCGGATTCCACCCCGCGAATGGCGGTGCACCAACCGAACTCTTTGAACGAACGGTTGATGTTGGCGGCCATGGCGTAGGCGGCGTTGGTCCAGGTGTAGTTGCCGTGGGTCGCGCCGTCGGTATCTTCTTCGAAGTCAAACTCGTCCACCGGATTGGTGCGGATGCCATACGGCAGGCGCGCCAGGAAGCGCGGCATCACCAGGCCCAGGTAGCGCGCGTCTTCCGATTCGCGCAGGCTGCGCCAGGCGGCGTATTCGGTGTTCTGGAAAATCTTGGTCAGATCGCGCGGGTTGGAGAGCTCCTGCCAGGACTCCATTTGCATCACGCTTGGCGCGGTGCCGGCGATGAACGGGCAGTGTGAGGCGGCGCCGATCTTGGCCATTTCACCCAGCAGCTCCACGTCCTGCGGGCTGTGATCGAAGTAGTAGTCGCCCACCAGGCAGCCGAAGGGCTCGCCGCCGAACTGGCCATACTCTTCTTCGTAGATTTTCTTGAAGATCGGGCTCTGATCCCAGCCCACGCCTTTATAACGCTTCAGCGTGCGGCCCAGCTCCTGCTTGGAAATGCTCATGAAACGGATCTTCAGCATCTCGTCGGTTTCAGAGTTGTTGACCAGGTAGTGCAGGCCGTGCCACGCGCCTTCCAGCTTCTGGAAATCGTCGTGGTGAATGATCTGGTTGATCTGCTGCGACAGCTTTTCGTCGATTTCCGCGATCAGCGCCTGGATGGTGCGGTAGGCGTCGGAAGAAACGGTGACGGTATTTTCCAGCGCCTGCTGCGCCAGAGTTTTCACCGCGTTCTCGACCGCTTCTTTGGCCTGATCGGTCTTCGGCCGGAACTCTTTGTTCAACAGCGCGCTGAACTCATCGCTGGAAAAAGTCTCGGTGGTTTGCAACGCATTTTGTTGCTGAGGCGAGTTGCTCATCGATTAATCCTCACGCTCGTTGTTGTCATCGTTAACCGCCGGCTTCGGCGCGTCGGTCAGGGATTTCAGCAGCGCCGGGTTTTGCAGGATCTTGGAGATCAGCTCCTCGGCGCCGTTTTTACCGTCCATGTAGGACAGCAGGTTGGAAAGCTGGGTGCGGGCGTCCAGCAGATTGTCCAGCGCGTCGACCTTGCGGGCGATAGCGGCGGGGGAGAAGTCTTCCATGCTTTCGAAGGTCAGATCGATGTTCAGCTTGCCTTCGCCGGTCAGGGTATTGTCAACCTGATAAGCGACGCGCGGCTTCAGCGATTTCATGCGCTCGTCGAAGTTGTCGACGTCGATTTCCATGAACTTGCGCTCCTCCACGCTGGCTTGCGGATCGACCGCTTTCCCCACCAGATCCGCCATCACGCCCATCACGAACGGCAGCTGGATTTTGCGCTCTGCGCCATAAATTTCGACATCGTATTCAATCTGTACGCGCGGCGCGCGGTTGCGGGCGATGAATTTCTGCCCGCTGCGGGATTTCGAGTTTGACATGATTTACTCCATCTAATGGCGATTGGGAACGCGCCTCGTCCGGCTGGGAGAGTCAGGTTCTGATTCGGGTCTGCGCAGGGGCAGACGGTATCGGGTGTCGTCAAGAGAACAAAAGTCGGCGGCTAGCTGTTCTCCTCGTTGTCGGGGCGACCGAGAATGGTCTCCAGTTGGTTAAGCCCATCGGGCGCCAAATCGCGGACGATTTGCATAAAGTCCAGCGTAATCAGTCGCTGTACCCGATCGATCATCAGCGGCGCCGGGTGGCTTGGCTCATGAAGACGAAAATAGTTTTTCACCTTGTCCAGCATCAGCTGGGCGTCGTCGCGCGACTGGATCTGCGCGCTGCGCCAGTTGAGTGGGGCAGAGGCGCTCTGCACGGCGGCCGGTGGCTGCTCAGCGGCGCTTTCCTGTGTGGCGTCCGCTTCGGTGGCGGCCGGGGCCTCGCTCTGGCCGGCAAGCGCCACCAGCGAAAAGACCTTGGTCAGCGCACTCATTTCCGGCAGCGCGCTTTCACCCAGATGGCGGGTGACTTCGCTGCGAATGGCGGCCAGGGTGTTGGCGATATGCATCACCAGCGCGCCTTCGGGGCGATCCTGTTGCGCCAGCTCATCCTGCAGCCGTGCGCGGCCGCCGGGAAAGTTGGGGCACTCTTGCTTGCTGCCGTCGAGCAGGGCGCCGGCATCGCGCAGCGAGATTTCACCGGCGGCGCTTTTCAGCAGCGGCGCGGCGCGCACGCTGGCGGCCAGCGCGGCCTTGTCGCCAAGGTCGGCCAGCGCGTTGATGCGAAACAGCGGGTCGGCCTCACCGTCGAACTCCAGCGGCGGCTGCAGGGCATCCCAGTAGCGGAGTATCGCCTGGTGGATCAGCGTCAGCCCGTCGGCATAGCCCGGCAATCCGCGCAGTTGGGTCCAGGCGCGGGTGAGATACAGCATGACGCGCAGGTCTTTGGTGCGCGCCAGCAGCGAGCTTGCGAGACGCTCGACCTGCACCCAATCCGGCGCCTCTTCCGGAATGATGGTGCTGCCGAATTGCTGTTCGGCTTTGCCGGTGGCGGCGCGCGCCATGGCCAGAAAGTCGGCGTCGTATTCCAGGTTGTCGCCGCAGGGCGTGTCCGCGTCAACCGGGGCCAGCAGGGTATCGGTGTCGATAGCCATAAGATTTCCTTCAACGAGCGATGTTAATCAAACATTTGCGGGTACTGGCCGCCGCGGCCGGGGCGCGCCCAGCCGTTGGGTTCGAACAGCAATGAAAACAGCTGCACGGTGAGGTTGCCGCTGTGCACGTGGGTGTAGAGCGGGTGCCCGTCGGCCTGATTGGTCCACCAAAAGCTGGTGTACTGCGCCGGATCGAAACAGTCGGCGGCCTGCTGCCAGCCGAGGCCCGGTACGTCCGGATGCTGGAAACCGATAATCGACAAGATCTCGGAGTCCGCTTCCGCCGGCGGGCTGGGCAACGCCGGGATCGCCTGCAGCGTGCGGTCGATCTGTTCGGCGGAGAAGCCGTTGCGCACGCCGTTCAGCAGGGTATGGCCGAGCTGTTGGTACCAGCTCGCCGCCATGTTCAGCTGTTGCGGGCGCCAATCCTGTTGGCTGAACAGGCGCAGCGCGCAGATGGGGTAACGCCGCCCGACGCGGTCGCGCGCCGGCAACAGGCAGCCCATCTGCACGTACTGGCTGCCGAGCGTGGCGGGGATCACGAAGTTCCACACCGGCGCGTTGCTGAACGGGTGATCGTTTGGCCCCTGCGCATCGCGCTGCAAATTCACCAGCCCGTTATGGAACCAGTGGGCCCAGTTGTTGACCACCGGGTCAGGCAAACGGCGTTGCAGGAAGTCACCGGCGGAAGGAAGTTTGCCGTACCAGCCGATGCTCGTCGGGGCGCTTGAATCAGTGCTCATGGTCATGTCCTTTCGGGGCTACGGGCACGAGAAGGCCGGCAGTTGGAACGGATTGCGAATGCTGTTGGGCGTGAACTCCAACGTGACGCGGTGGCCGTCGAGATTGAACGTCGCCTGACGGCCGAGGCCGCCGGTGCCCGAAGACTGCGCCATATCCACCAGGCGGTTCAGCGCCCACGGCCCGCTGGTCACCAGACTGGCGGTGGTGCCGTTGGCCAGCGCCAGCTGCAGATGCACCTGGTTGGTATTGCGGGTGCCCGGCCAGCTGACCACCAGCGGCACCTGCGGGCCGTGGCTGTATTTGAACAGCTGCCCGTCGATATCCAGCGTCAGGTTGAGGATGTCGTTATCCATCCGCACCGGCCGCACGGTCACGCGGTAAGAGGGCGTCGCCGTACCGTTGGCGAAAAAGGCGTCGCGGATGCGCTGCGCCTGCTGGAACGACCGCAGGATGCCTTCGCCGCCGGGCAGCGTCTTGCCGTCCACGCCGGGCGTGAAACGCCAGTTGGCGCGGGTGGTATCGACCTTGCCCTGCAGGTTGTCGCGGAAGAAGCTGTCCATCAGCCCGCTGTTCGGCGCGAACATGCGCGCCAAATCGTCCGGCGTCACTTCCTGGCGCGCCCGGGCCACCAACGGATAACGCCCGGCGATCGCCTGGCGGCAGAAGCTGCCGACCTCGAAGCTGATGCGCTTTTTCACGTTCTCCATCTCTTTGCGCTGGGTGTCGCTGCTGGCGCCGATCGCCAGCGACAGCAGCATTTGTTTGAACGGCACCGGCAAGCGGCCGGATTCGGCCTGCAGGCGCGGGATGATGTCGCTCGGCGGCGCCGACATGCCGCTGTTGGCCGCGCCTTGCACCGCCGTCAGGTAGCTGTACAGCTCATCGACCTGTTTCAGCACGCTGTCGAAAGGGATCGCCTTATTGCCTTCGCCCTGGCTTTGCGCCAGCTCAAGCAGCGGCGCGAAGTGCGCCATCACCAGCTGTTCCGGCTGGGCCGACACGTCGCCGTCGGCGTTGGCCGGCCGGTTGGTGAACAGCGCCTCCAGCGTGCGGTTGGCGTTTTGATTCAGCTTGTCTTCGGTTTTGGCCAGCAGCGAGCGGGAATCGGCGTCGCTTTTCTCGTCGCGCAGGGTGACGTTTTTGCTGACGTTAACCAGCAGATTGCGCATCGGCGACGGATTGCCGGACAGCAGGCGCGCGCTGCTGATGCGTTGGGTCAGGTTGCCGATGTTGGCCAGTTGGATATCGCCCAGCAGCTCATCCCAGGCGCTGATAAAGTCCTGCATGTACAGCTGGCGGATGGTCTTGGTCAGATCGGCGCTTTTCTGCTCCGGCGTCTGGCTGTTCAACACCCAGACGTCTTCCTTGCGCAGGGTATCGGTCACCGGATCGATGTTGTCGTTGAACGCTTTCCAATACCCCTGTGAGGTGAACAGGCCCGGCACGCCGTCGGTCACCGGTTTGCCGCTTTTGCGGCTGAACGCCAGTTCGGTCTGCGGACCGGCCAAATCGACCAGGCTGACCGGCTTGATGTCGGTCTGTTTCAGCAGCAGACGCTTAAGGCGGCCGTAGACGCGTTGCGACAGCGGCGCCCGATTGAGCGCGGCCTGCGCCTGCGCCACCAACGGCTCGTCTTTGGCGTAAGGCGAGGCCTGGATCTGCGTATCCAGCAGTTGGCTCAGGTGCCATTCGATCTGCTGCAGCTGTTTTTGGGTGCTGCCCTGCGGCAGGTTGCGCTGCAGGTTGAGCATCACCCAGGCGCGCAGGAATTTGCCGTCGTACTGCTTCGGCAGATACAGCATCTGGTAGGCCTTCAGCGCTTCATAGCTGAAGTCCGCGTCGCCGTGGTTATCGTTGCGCAGCGTGGCGGCGATCTGTTGCGCCACCTGCGGCAGCAGCAGTTCTTTCAGCGCTTTTTGGTACAGGGCATTGCCGGCGTCGCCGACCTGATCGCCGCGGAACAATCCCATGCGATAGGTGAACGGCGGATCGTCCAGCGAAAAGTTCTGGCTGTCCGGCAGATGCAGCAGGCTGTTGAGGAACGGCAGCAGCGAGAACATATCGCCGTTGCCCAACTGGGTCAGGCTTTGCCCCTGGCGCTCGACGCCGGGCACCTTGGCGGCCACTTCCGCCAGATAGGCCTTGTTGTTGCCGTAGCTGGTGAACCACAACATCGCCAGCACCGCCAGGATCACCGCCAGCGCGATGTACCCCGCCCAGTGCAGGGCGCGGTTGCGGTATTCCCACCAGCGGTTGCTGCCCGCCAGCCCGGACTCCTGGAAGACCACCGATTCCAGCGTCTCTTTCAGGAAGAAGCTCTGGCCTTTGGCTGCCGGGATCGGCGTTTCCTGGCCCACGCTGTCCCAGGCCGCGTTGGCCTGCGCCCCTGAATTGGCCGGCGGCAGCTGCAGGTAGCGGTTCAGTTCGCCCATCACCCGGTCAAACGGCAGGCCTTCCTGAGTGCCGCTGGTGAAGTAGATGCCGCGCGGGGTAAAGCGGGTTTCAAAACTGGAGGTGGCGAACACCTGTTCCAGATATTGGCCGAGCAGCGGGCGCAGCGCGGCGAACTCCTGCGGGAACAGGTAGCTTTCGGCGCGTTGGCGCGCGTCGTGCTCCATCAGCAGCGTATCCGGCAGCGCCGCATCCAGCCGTTGTTGCAGCAGGGCGTATTGTTGTTCGAAGGCGGCGTTCAGGTTGAAGTCCGGCTGCCGCGAGCGCTCGTAAGGGAAGGTGAATCCCCAGATCTGGTCGCGCTGCGCTTTGTCGAAGCTGCCGAAATAGGCCATAAAGCCGTTGAGCAGGTCGGTTTTGGTCACCAGCACATAGACCGGGAAGTGAATGCCCAGCTGTTCGTGCAGTTCTATCAGGCGTTTGCGCAGCGCGCTAGCCTGCGCGGCGCGCGCTTCCGCGCTGTCGCTCAGCAGATCGGCGACGCTGATGGTGACCATCACGCCGTTGATCGGCTGGCGGGTGCGATATTTTTTCAGCAGCGCGACGAAGCTTTGCCATTCGCCGGCGTCTTCTTCGCGCTGGCTTTCCTGGGTGGTGTAGCGGCCGGCGGTGTCGAGCAGCACCGCGTCGTTGGTAAACCACCAGTCGCAGTTGCGGGTGCCGCCCACGCCGCGCAGCGCGGACTTGCCGAAGCGATCCGCCAGCGGAAAATGCAGGCCGGAGTTGACCAGCGCGGTAGTTTTACCGGCGCCGGGCGCGCCGATGATCACATACCACGGCAGCTGATACAGATATTGGCGGCTGAAGCGGGTCATCCAGCGATGTTTGCCGTCGCCCTGGCCCGGGGCGAAGCGCGCCTTTTTCAACAGCTGCGCCGCTTCGTCGAAACGCTGGGCCAGCGGATCGTCTGGTTTGATCTCGGGCTTGCCGTCTTCCGCCGGCACCGCTTCGGCGGCGCGCAGATTGCTCAGCAGGCGGCTGTTGAACCAGGCGCTGTAGAGGCGCGGGATCAGGCGGCACAGGAACCAAATCAGGTAGATAGCGCCGATGGCGATCTGGCGGTTGAGTTCCGGCTCCAGCGGGCGATAGTCACCGATGGCGACCAGCGGGCCGATCGTCCAGATGATGAACGCCAGCGCGGTGATGCCGACAAAGCCCCACAGCAGGCGGCTGGTGATGATGGAGAATAACGTACTGAGCATTACTTTCCGGTTCCTTGCGGCAAGCCGTTGATTTCCGCCTGGGTGTTTTCCGGGGCGACCAACAGCGTAATTTCTACCCGGCGGTTCAACGCGCGGTTCACTTTGTTATCGTTCGGCGCGACGGGGTTGCTCTCGCCGCGCCCCTCGGCCTTGACCCGCTGCGGGTTGGCGAGGTGTTTTTGCAAGCGGGCGCTGACCGCTTCGGCGCGCGCCAGCGACAGCTCCCAGTTGGAGGCGAAGCGGGCGCTGCGGATCGGCACGTTGTCGCTGTAGCCGGTGACCAGGATTTTGCCGCTGACGCCGTTCATGGCGGCGGCGATGCGGTCGATGACCGGAATATAGTTGGCACGCACCGTGGTGGCGGCGGAGTCGAACAGCCCGTCGCCTTTGAGGATCACCACGCTTTGCTGCGCTTCGTCGCGCACCACCACCAATCCTTCGGCGATCTCTTTGCGCAGGAAACTTTTCAGGCTCAGCGTCGGCGGCGCGGCCGGCGCCGGATTACCGATCGCGACCTGCGGCAGGTTGGTTTGGTAAATCGCCGCCAGCACCGGGCTGGTGTTGTCGCCCAGCCGCCAGTTGAGGGCGATAAACAGCAGCGAAGCCAGGAAGCCGGTCAGCGCCACGCAGGCCCACAGCGGCACCAGCGGACGCCACAGTTTCTGTTGTACCGGCAGATCCAGCGCATGAGGCGACAGGGGCGGGGCGTAGCCGCCGCGCACCGACCGAATCAGCTGCAGCAGGCGCTGCTTCATGGTTTCCAACTGCGAGCGGCCGTTTTCCATCACCCGGTAGCGGCCTTCAAAGCCCAGCAGCAGGCAATAATTGATCAGCTCCAGCAGATTGATGTGCTCGCGCGGGCTCTGCGACAGCTTGGCCAGCAGCTGGAAGAACTTCTCGCCGCCCCAGGTTTCGTTATGGAAGGTCACCAGCAGCCCGCTGCCGGACCACACGCTGTTGCTGCCCCACGGGGTCAGCGCCGCCGCTTCATCCAGCGCGGTGCACAGACAATAACGCGCGCCGATGATCACTTCGTACGGCAGGTTGGCGCGTTGGCCGCGGATCTCGAAGCGGCGCATTTCGTCGATCAGCTGTTGGCGCAGCTGCGCCGGGTTGGCGTGCGTGGCCGATTGGCGGATCTGCGAAATGGCGTTCAGCAGCGGGTTGGCGGCGTCCACCAGCGGGTTGGCCGCCGGCGCCATGCTATTTTCCTGAGTCATAGGTTACCGGTCCGTATGGCTGCGAATCGCCCAAAATTCCATGTCCAGCCCCGGAAATTCGCCGGCCAGGTGCAGGGCGAAGGCGCTGGATTTTTCCATCTGTTTCCACAGGTCGCCGCCTTTTTCCAGCTCGAAATAGGTGTAGCCGGCGTGATAAGGGATCTGACGCGGCGCGACGGGCATGGTGCGCAGACCGATGCCCGGCAGCTGCAGCTGCACCAGATCGCGGATGCGCGTGACCGGGGCGATCTTCATCTGCGCCGGGAAGTGGGTCAGCAACACCTCGGCGGCCACGTCGGCGCGCACCGCCAGCACGAAGCCGAAGTCGCGCATCATTTTGGCGTCTTGCACGGTGGCGACGTTCAGGCCGTGGGAGCGCTCGACCAGCGTCAGCTGAATGGCGTTGTCCTCCAGCACCACCGACAGGCCCTGACGCAGCAACAGCATCAGCTTGCCGAAGCACAGCGCCAGGTTGTCGTGGTCATACACCGGCAGGCGGCCTTCCGGGGTGCGCTGCGCCGAGAAGCTGGCGAGTTCGGTGGCGAACTGCAGCCAATCGGCGAACAGGCGCTCCGGGTGCAGATGGTCGAGGTGGTAGGCATGGCTCACCTGACCGAGATGGCGGTTGATCAGCTGCAGCAGCATGAAATCGACCATTTCGGAACTGCCGCCGCGGCCCGGTTGCAGCAGGCGTTGACTCATCTGCTGGCTGCGCTGTTGCAGCAGACCCTGCAGATCGTTGATGAAGGTCTTCAGTACCGGGTTGCCCTGACAGTTCAGCATCGGCGGGATTTGCGCCGTATCGAGACGCAGGCTGTTGTCGCTGCGCTTTTCCAGCACGCGGGTGACGCTGAGCGCCGTCCATTCGGCGTTCAGCTCGCTCTCCAGCATCAGCCGCAGGCGCAGGCGACCGAATTGCAAGGCCGCGCTGCCCACCGAGACGGCGTTGAGATCGTCGACTTCGGTCTCGTAAGCCAGATAGCGCGCCAGCGCTTCCGGGCTTTCCTGAAAGATCACGTCTTCACGCCCCGCGCGATAGGTCGGCAGAGCCAGCACCACGTTTTCACCGGTCTTGTTGTCGGCGATGGCCAGCGGCGCGGGCGCCTGCTGGGCGCCGGAGAAGCGAAACGGCGTGCCGTCGGGCATGATGCCGCTGGCGGCGTTGAGCGCGATCTTGCCCTGGCGCAGCAGCGTTTGGTCCAGATCCAGGGTGAGAAAGCCCCAGAAACAGCCGCTGTGGGCCTGGCCCCAGTTGCGCATATAGCCTTCGAGATAGTTTTCCGCCTGCTGGAAATGGTGAGGGCGCAAAAACATCCCCTCAGTCCAGACAACCTTATGAGCATCTTTCATCATCACACCTATAGTTACTTCGCTTCAGCGCAGCGGTAGGTCAGTCGACCTTTTTTACGGGGCGCAGGCCACTCACGCCCGCGACGATATGCGCTTCCAGCTCATCCGGCGAGAATTGCCATACCTTGTAGAAATTGGTTTCGGTGGGTTCCGGCAGCGGCAGTGAAATGCGCCAGGTCTTGCCGTCCAGATTTTGATATTCGGCGATCACGCCGATGTAACGTGCGTCCAATGTGCTTTGCCCACCGAGCTTTTTGCCGGTCTGGCCCGGCGTCAGGAAGAACTGATCGCTGTCCAGCAGACTGTTGCCGAGCACGCTTTTGGCGTCGTTTTGCAGACTGAAAAAGTCGGCTTCCATGAATTCCGCATCCGAGCGCAGCAGCAGCACGCGAATTTTGATCGGTGCCGGTTGCGCGCCGGCGGCGGCGTTGACCTGGCGGTCAGCGTCGAAGACCAGGCTGTAACGCGCCGGCACGCTTTTCGCGGAAGACATGCAGCCGCCGAGCGCCAGCGCGCCCAGCAGCAGAAACAGCATCCCGCACCAGCGGGAAGCGATAGGGGTCGTCGTCATGGGAATCTCGTCGCCCGCAGGCGTGCTGACTACTGGAGGATCCAGGTGGCTGAGCCGGCGTTTTTGCACGCCTTGCTGTCGCCGCCGACTTTAACGCAGTCCTGCTTGGCGGCGCGCGCGCGGCGCGGCAGATCTTTGCGCAGCGTCGCTTTGTAGCGCGCTTCCGGCACGCCGGCGTTGGCCTGGATATACCCCACCAGATCGCCGCCGCGGATGGCGGAGATCGCCAGCCAGTTGTTTTCCACTTCGCCCAGCGCGTAGAACGCGGCGGCGTTGTCCAGGCTGCCGACGGCGGTGCCGGTATAATTCGGGCTGCTCATGATGCTGGCGGCGTACAGGCTGCGGTACTCCTCACCGATCGGTTTGAACTGTTTCGGCGCGCTCACCGCGGCGCGGTGCTTTAGCGTGACGCCGTTGACTTCACTGCTGACGATGGCGTCGTTATTGAGCGCCGGCGGCGGTGGCGGTGGGGTGGAGCAACCGGCAAGCGTCAGGGCGGTCAACAACGTCAGGGTAATCCGTGTTTTCACAATGTCCTCTTTTTCTTGATTGAATGGCTGTGTAATAAAGCGCCGTCATCAGGGCGCAAGCAGCAACACTTTTAATTGGCTCGGCACGATGCGCATGCCGAGCGCGTTGGTGGAGTTCTGCAGGCTGAGGCTGGTCAGCCGGGTGGCCGGGGTGCCTTTGAGCAGCACGGTAAAGGCGCCGGTCAGGTGGCGGGACGGCCCCATCACCGTGCCGGAAGCGACGCCGGTGGCCACGCCGGGGTTGTCGCCGTTGGTCAGTGGCGTCACCGTCGCCATGTTGTGCGCCGGGGTGCCGACGAACAGAATGTTGAACGCGTTCGGGATGGCGGTCGGCGCCAGGGCGATATCCGGGTAGGGAATGGGCACCGGCGCCGGGCTTGGCGTCAGACAGACGTCGGGAAACGCCAGGTCCACGCCGATCATTTGGCTGTTGGCAAACATAAAAGGCCTCCGCAAGGTTATCCGACGTGGATCTGTTCCGAATCCAGCTTGGTGATGTCTTTCGAGGTAATCAGCGTGTTGCGAGCATGAATACGGGCGTAATCTTCCGCCTGATAATCCAGCTGCCCGGCGCGCACGTGCTCGGTCTGGCGCACTTTGCGAAACAGCGAGTGGCTGATCTGGCTGACCGAATGCCACAGTGACTCGCAGCGTTTGCCGACCAGGCGGCTGATGCTGACGAAAGCCGAGAGCTCTTCGCCGCTGTATTTCATCTTGTCGACGTGGCAGTCGCCGCTGTTCGCTTGCAGGGTCATGGCGTCGCCGCTCAGGTTCAGCGCCTGCGCGCCGTGCAGCGACAGCGAGCCGTGCAGCGTTTCAATGTGCAGATCGCCTTCGACGCTCAGCCGCGCCGCGTTTTGCGGTTCCGCGCGCTCGAGGACGGCGATCGCCCACAGCTGGTGGCCGCAACCGGCGACCAGCACGCTATCGCCGAGGGCCGGCGTCAGCAGGCAGCTGGCCGCACGGCGGCAATGCCAGCCGCGGCCTTCACATTCCACCACCAGGCTGCCGTCCGGCAACAGGTTGACGACCTGGCCGGCGGCCTGCTGGGGCGGCGCGATGTTGACGGCGCGAGTAGTGTTGACAACGCTCATGGTGATCCCCTCGTGAAGTGGTCAATACGTTCAAATGCGGCTCTGGCGCTGTGCGCTCCAGATTTCGGCGGCGTACAGCTCTTCGTCGCGCTCGAGAATGCCGCTGCGGTCGCCCCAGCGCGTTTGCTGCTGGTGGGCGCGGTGCATGCGGGTACGCATGAAGCGCGCACGCCGGAAATCGGCGGCGCCGATGTCGGCATAACAAAAATCGGCGTAGGTCAGGTCGCTGTCGCTGAAATCACAGCGCGCCGCGCGACTGTGCTGGAACACGCCCTGATACAGACGCGCCTGGTTGAAGTTGGCGGCGTCCAGCGTCGCTTCGCTGAAAATCGCCTGATCGAATTGCCCGCTGCGGCACTGCGCCTGAGTCAGGTTGGCCTCCAGCCACAGCGACTGCTGCGCCTGCACGCCCGTCAGGTTGGCACGCCGCAGCGAAGCGCCCTTGAAGTTGCTTTGGCGCAGCGTCGCCTGGCTGAAGTCGACGTCGTCCAATTGGTTATCGGTAAACTGGCAGGCGATCAGGCGCTGCCCGGCGTAACTTTTGCCGCGATGGTCGCATTCGAAAAACGTGACGCGGTCGAACGAACAGCCTTTTAAATCAGTACTACGAAGGTCAAGACGAAAGAAGGTGACAAGTGACAACTGACTTTGAGCCAGGTTAACCTGCTGTAATGCCGTTTCGTAAAAGGTCACGCGATCCTGGATTGACGCGCCAAAATCACCGCATTCGAGTGGGCAGCGCATAAATTGCGTTTGGTCGAGCACGGCCTGCTTGAAACTGGCATCGTTAAGCCGACATTCATTGAAAATGCTTTGTTCCAGCCGGCACTCTGTGAAGTCGGCCCCCGCCAGGGCGCACTGATTGAAGGTGGTCTGATGCAAGGTTTGCCGGGCGAAACAGCACCGATCCAGACAGCATTCACTGAAGGTGGTCTCCTGCAGATTGCATCCGCTGAAATCTATACCTTGCAGATTGACTCGTGAAAAAATTACGCCGGACAGGTCCCAACCGCGCAGATCCAAATGGCTGATGTCACATTCCTGCAGAGGTTCACCGCGCTCTATTTGCTGCCGAACGCTTTCTGCTTCAAGCGTCATAATTTCTCCTGAACGGTGCGAGGCAGCGTTTTTGTTTGTCGGGTATAAGCACCATCAATTTTTGTTGAGCCGTCAATCCGCGATTGCGACAGGTCGGCGCGGAACAAATTAGCGCCGCGTAAATCGGCGCCGCTGAACAGGCTTTTTTGCATCACTGCACTGACAAAACTGGCGTTAGTCAGATCGGCGTTGCTGAAGTCGCAGCGGATGAACAAGCTGCCATTGCCGTTCGCTTTCTGCAGGTTGGCGGCAGTGAGCTGGGCCCCGGAGAAGTCGCTGTTATCAATCCGTGCAAGACGAAAACAGGCCTGATGCAGCGGTAACTGACGCAAATTGCATTGCTTGAGCGTCGCTTCGCTGAAGTTCGCTCTGGGCATCGCGCTCTGTGCGACAAAAGAGCATGTTTGCAGTCTGGCCCCCTGAAATGAGCAGCCTTCCGCACGGGTTTCGACCAACGAACAGGTATCAAGCCGAGCATGACTGAAGTCGAACCCTTCGAGTTGGCAGCGAATGAACGTCACTTTCTCCAGCTTGGCTTGATGAAATTTCAGCTGGCTCAATGTCAAAGCCATCATCGTGATGACGCAGAGCGTGGCCTGGGAGAAATTGCATTGCGTCATAAAAGTGCGGTATCCCGCCAACTGCTCCAGTCTGCTTCCCGTGAAATTGCAGTTTTTGAACAGCGTTTCCTGAATATTGGTTTCCACCAGGGTTGCATGAGAAAAGTCAGCGTTCTCACAGTGAGCCAACGCCAGGGAGGCGTGATTCAGGTTAGCCCCTTGCAGGCGGGCGCCGGTGAAGTCTGCACGCGCCAACATCGCTTGTTCAAAATTAGCATGGTCGAGACGGCAACCGCTGAAATTGGCGTTTTCCAGCAGACAACGGCTGAAGTCTGCACCGGTGAGATCCAAACCGGAAAGATCGGCGCCGGTCAGATCGATACCGCTAAAGTTTTTATCGCCGCGTTGGGTGGCCATCGCGCGGTTACGTATGATCGTCGCTAAGTCGCCACTCAGCCGCAGCGCAGGGCCTTGTGATTGTGCGGTCATCAGGTAGGCCTGATACAGCGCTTGTTCCTGTTCTTCCAGGCGGCGACGATCGGCGGGATCGCTATGTTGGTAGAGCAGATCCCGCATCTGCTGGAAATTTTCATGCCCGCTGCTTGACGGCGGCGCCTCGACGACGCTTTGCGGATCAACCCCCTGGGCCCGCAGTTCGTCATACAGAGCCTGTTGTCTTTGCTCAGCCTCCTGTTCAAGACGCTCGACATAGTCGGGCAACTCATCCAATGCGGGGCGTTCCGTCGGGGGAAGTGCTTCATCGATGTCCTGACCTTCCGAGAGTCGGCGATCGCGATAGTGTTGTTGCAGGTGCTGCTGATAACGAGTGAGGTTGCGCACCGCCGGGCTTTCTTCTGTCGTTTGCTTCGTATCCAACCAGGGGCCGATGGCCGATTCAGGCACCAGCTCTTTTTCGCGAAAGGCGAATAAACCGCCTTTCTCGGTATCGCTGCGTTGGCGCAATACCTTGCGATAATGATTGGCTGAGCGAGCGGCACCGGACAGTTCTAACGCCGGCATAAGGTGCAAAACGTCAGCGGCGTCGTCTTCGTCAATACGTACGCTGCCGTGATAAATCAACAACATCTGTTGGCGATGCGGAAAGAACCAGACTGTCGTGTGCCGCATGGCGATTTCTTCGATCTCGGGTTCGCCGTGTCGCAGCCGGTTGATAAAGCAGCGGGCTATCCACGTTGGTAGCTGTCCTTGTTGGCAGGGGATCTGCGGATGCATGTTCCAAATACGATAGGTGGCGCCGCTCGGAAGTGCATCACGCTGCGGCCATTGCTGATCGTGATCCGCCATATTAAACAGGCGCCAATCAGTATCGCTGGCCAGCCCTGGGAACTCATTTTGCAGCCAGTTGGCGTCGTATTTTTTGCCGATGCGGCTGAAACGGCGTGGCCAATTGATGTCCAACGCGTCAAAGCTGACGGGGAGCGCAGTCTGGCGCGGCGAGCTCAGTCGATTGTGCAGCGGTTCGATATTGGGGAGGGGACAGCGAGAACCCCGTGGAAGTGTTTCTGGGTTAGCGCCAAGGCCGTGCGGGTTTTCAACCCATTGCGGGCCGCCGAAAGCGCGGCTCCAATCCAGACGCATTTCATCAAAGGGGAGTGGGGATGAGGGGCGATCATTGATCCAGTGACGATCGCCGAAGACCACCAGCGTTTTCTCCAGCGTATCCAACTGGATTTTAACCGCACAAGCGGTTTTATCAGCTTGATGATGGGTATAGGCGTAGCCGGTGGCAAGAAATTCTGCACAGGCTTTAGGAAAGGCGAGATCGAGCACGCCGCCGCTCAAGGTCAGCTCTTCGCTGGCGAGTTGCCATAGTTCAGGCTCGGGGCGCAGACGTGGGGACGCCCCCATGTCGGCTAACGCCAAAACGGAAACGCCCAGATAATTTTCCCCCTGCCAACGGTAGGGGCGATGAAGCGTGCTCAGACGCAAAGGTTTTACGACTTTCATTGTGTGTGCAAGGCTTCCGGTAGATACCTGCGGGCAACATGTTGCGCCGCACAAAAACAATCCCGTTTTTCGCTTTATTGGATATCAGGCAAAGTCACATCAGATGAAAATATTCACCCGCGGTTGGATTCAGGGGAAGGTAACGCTCCCCAAATAAAAACGACGAGTAAGATAAAAATGCAAGTGATTATAAATAGTTATATAGATAGCCCTTTGCGAACCAGCAGGACTGTCGCTACGGACAGCGCGGCAGCGATTGCCTTGGCTGCAAATTGCACCGCGCTCTCCAGGTGATAGGGGGCGAAGAAACCTACTGCGGCGGATGCCAACACCAGCAACGCGGCGAGCAAAGCGAAGCATCCAAGCTCTCCCATCAGGGACAGCGCGCCGCCGGGAGTGGTGACGCCCAAGTACACCATCAGGAAACCGGGAAGGATTAGGAAACCGATCAACTCTGCAGGGTAATTCACCGCCGACATCACGTACTGGTTGTATTTAAGGAGCGCTAGCATCAGCACGACAAAGATGAGCAGACGTGCAGGGAAAGACAGAGGTTTATTTGCCGGCAAAATATTTTTGCAAATCGCGGCGATCAGCACGCCACCCACCAAAATGCCGAACAGGGTAAAGACGATTTTACCCCAGAGACTGTCCTGTGTCGCAAAGTCAATAAACGAACCCATCGTGACGCTTTCCTTATGAAATAGATGTCAGGATCGCAATCGCGAGCCTAATGGAACAATAAGTCATTTTCAGATCGTTGAAATCGGCTTCCGGACCTTTCTTATACAAGATGAACTGAGGTTCGAACTTCACTACTGCTGCGGTTTTAACATCGACGGTCAGCCCGCCGGTAATGGAGAATGCCGCGCCAGTCTTGATGCCGACATCCAACCACTTGGTCCAGGTCATGTTCTTGGGGCGGATGATAATGTGCTCGCTGTCGCTTTTTACCGTCACCTTGTTGCCGTGGATGTAAATATCCGATCCACTGGGGCCTTCGCCATCGACAGTGGCGATCTTAATCTTCGATGCTTTCTGCACGTAGTCTGTGGCGGTGGTGACGGTTAATTTATTCTGAGAGCGCGTTTCTTCGCCGCTGACGGTGGAGGTCAGGTTGCCGGTGATATCGAGGCTCTTGTTGCCGCCCGCCAATTTGGTGCTCTGGTTTCCGCTGATAATCTCCAGCTTCTTATCGCCGGTTTCGATTTTCGTGGACTGGCCATATTGCTCGATGGTGGTGTCTTGGCCTTGCTTAATCAGTTGGGTCTGCTTGTTTTCAATCGTATGGTGGCGACTGCCCTTCAGCAGAATGGTTTGATCGCCGGTGATGTTGACGTTATCGCCGCCGTCGTGAATGGTGAATTTACGCCCGGCTTTGATCCCCACCTGTTGCCCACTGTTAAAAGTGGCGGTTTCAGGTCCTGTCACGGTGGTATTACGCATTGATCCGAAGAGGAAAGTTGCATTGCCGATAACCTGATGGTCTTGGGTCTTGCCGATGCGGGTGAAACGACTGCCGTCAATATTGACGTTCTTGTCGTTTTCCACCGTCATGTTCATGTTGCGTTCGGCGTGCATGTCGAAAGATTCGTTGCCGGGCGAGTCTTCCAGGAACAGGAAGCTGGCGTTGTCGACGCCGCCGCCTTTGCTGCGGCTCATAAAGCCCATTTTGGTGGCGTCGCCGGGCAGATCCCAGGGCGGCATGCTGTCTTCGTTGTAAACGCGGCCGGTGATGATGGGGCGATCCGGATCGCCGTTGATAAAGTCGACCACCACTTCCTCACCCACGCGCGGGATTTGGATCCCGCCGTATTTCCAGCCGGCCCAGGCGCTGGAGACGCGCACCCAGCAGGAGCTGGTTTCATTGCCGCTGCCGTGGCGATCCCAACGGAACTTGAGTTTCACCCGGCCATATTTATCGGTCCAGATGCTTTCGCCTTCCGGGCCAACCACTTCGGCGGTCTGCGGGCCATGGGTTTTCGGCCAGGGAGTGGTGCGCGCCGGGCGCCAGTTGATGTCCGCCGGCACCACCTGAAATTCGGTATGTTGCTCGCCAACGTCGTTATCGTTGCTGGCGTAGCTGTTTTCCTGCATGAAGTAACGCGCGCTGACCACCAGATAGGCGCGGTTGTCTTCCATGCGCGGCGCCTGGATCAGCTGAAAACGGTAGCCGGGCGCAATGCCCTGCGAACTGCCTTCCCCGCTCATCTGCTCATGCTGCGCTTCGAACTCCTGTTGGCGCACCTTGACATAAAACTGGCCGTGGGCGTGATCGGTATAACGCCCGGGCCAGTCGAACACCTCGGCTTTGTCCTGTGCGAACGAGGCGGGATTCTGCCGGGCCTCCAGCAACCGTGCGCGCGGTTTACGAAAATCGTAGTCATCCAGGCTATACAGGCTGGGCGTGATGGCGTCCGAGACGCTCCAGCTGTTGATGCTGTCCTTGTTTTCCACCAGACCGCCTTCCGCGAGCTGATAGGGGATGCTGGCATAGCCGGCGAGTTCCTGATGCGCCGCCGGCGCGTCGGCCAGCACCAGCGTATGGCCGTCCTGCTGGTGCGTGAAATAGTAATAGATGCCTTCATGTTCCATCAGACGACTGATGAAATCGAAATCGCTCTCCTGGTACTGCACGCAGTACCCCCAGATGCGGTAGTCGTAACTCAGACGGTTATCGATCTTCACCTGATACTGCCCCAGCACCTGGGTCAGGATGTCGGGAACGGTCTTTTCCTGATAGATGCGAAAATCGCGGTTTTGCGTCAGGTACCACAGCGTGGGGCGCAGCACGGCGCGGTAGATATAGTAGCGGTTGCCGCCGGCTTCTCGTCCGGAGAGGGTCATACGCGTGATATTGCCGTTGAGATAACGCGGGGCCATCGGGTTGCCCCGCAGCTCCAGCGTGATTTTTTGTCCCAGCAGCGATTTCAGATCGAGGCGATTGTCAGGGCTGAGCAGCTCGACGTCGAACTCGAACAGCCCGGCCAGTCTTTCCACACCGGAAAGGCTTCTGAACAACAGCTGATGGGCGGGCAAAGGCGTGTGCGCAATGATAAGGCGATCCATACTATATCCCCGGTTTAGGCATAGCTACCGCACGAGATTTGACGCGCGATCCCGATGGCGTATCTGTCACGAATTGAGACAGGGGCTGACGAAAGATTTAACAAAGTTTACACAAAGGCACGATTTGTGCAGTCTACAATAGAGCTCTGCATTTGCAAAATAGCCTTGTGGATCAATGCTCAATTCGTTAACTCGCTCACGATCTGCTTTTTTATTATCTAAAACATATAGATACAAGCAGATCTTTTTTTATCCCAAATTATTGGGAAAATGGTAATACCAAATAATAAATCTGTAACACTTAAGTCAACGTGTTTATAAAACAACTCTTTTTTTCCGTGAAAAAAGTCACTGAGTATTTTTTATCCTTACCATTCGTTAGTTAAAGATGATCAAATATATAAATTTACCGAATGTTAATTCGGATGATTCCTATTTGGTCGGCGTGAAAAGCCCGCGGTGCGGGCCTCCGACGGTGAGTCTGAATGGTTGATAAAGCAGCAATTGATGCGGTTAGCGCGGAAGGGGATCGAGGGAAAGTCGGCTTATCAGGTCACAGAGCCAGATTAAGGCCGGGTCGCGTTGCGCCTGTCGGCCGGCGATCAGCTCAATGGGGAAAGGCGCGATGGCCAACTCCTCAGGCAGCGGGAGAATGCGTACGCGTTGCGGATCGGAAAAACGCCGGGCCACGCTGGCGGCCAGGGTGGCGATCAGATCGCTGTCGGCGACCACCGCCGGCAGGGCGACAATGTGTGAAAAGGTCACGGCGACGCGCCGCTGGCCGCCGATTTCCGCCAGGCGGCGGTCGACCAAGCCTCTGGCGGAGCCGTCGTCAGCCGGCGCGTACAGCCCGTGCGGCAGGCTGAGGTAGCGGGCCAGATCCCAGCGGCCATCCGCCAATTGCGGGTGTGAACGGCTGGCGATACAGACCAGATGCTCTTCAAACAACGTGCGCACATAGTGACTTTCCGCCCCGGAAAGATGCCCTCCCAGCGCGACATCCACCTCCCCGCTATCCAACTGACGGTAAATATTGCGGCGATCCAGACGCGAAACGCGAATATCGATGCCGGGGGCCGCCTGACGCAAACGGCTGATGATGGCGGGCAGCAGCAAGATATCGGCATAGTCGCCGGCGGCCAGCGTAAAACGCCGTTGCCCGGCGGTGGCCGGATCGAAACGAGCAGGGGGCGCCAGCGCGAGATGGATTTGCTCAAGCACCCGCTGTATCTGCGGCATAAGCTGGTGGGCGCGCGGCGTGGGCGCCATGCCGCCGCCGCTGCGGACAAACAGCGGATCGTTGAGCAGAATGCGCAGTCGCGCCAATGCATTGCTGACGGAAGGTTGCGCGCGGTTAAGACGCCGGCCTGCGGCGGTGACGTTACGAGTCTGATACAGCGCTTCAAACACCACCAGTAAATTGAGATCGACGTTGGCTAAATTCATTTTATGAATACTCTATATAAAGATAATCCATTTCCAGAATCTTACAGCGTTCCCTAGGCTGGTAGCACACGTATTTAGCCTTCAATCAGGGGAAATGATGAACAAAGTGTTAATCACCGGCATTGAGCCGTTCGACGGTGACGCGGTGAACCCTTCCTGGCAGGTCGCGCAGGCATTGGCCGGAGAGCGTATCGCCGGCGCGGAGATCGCGGTGCTCGAGTTGCCGTGCGTATTGGGCGTGGCCAACCAGCAGCTGATCGCGGCGATTGAGGCATTGCAGCCGCTGGCGGTGATCTGTCTGGGGCTGGCCGGCGGCCGGGCCGAAATATCCCTGGAACGGGTAGCCATCAATTTGATCGATGCCCGCATTCCCGACAATGCAGGTAAACAGCCGATTGACGTGCCGGTGGTTGCCGGCGGGCCGGTGGGCTATTTCAGTACGCTGCCCGTCAAGGCCGCGGTGCAGCAACTGCGCCGGCAGGGGATCCCGGCGGGCGTTTCTTACACGGCGGGCACCTATAACTGCAACCATATTTTTTATGGTCTGCGTCACTATCTGGAGACTCAGCATTCGCGGGCCAGGGGCGGATTCGTGCACATTCCGTACAGCCATGAACTGGCGGCGGTGCATCCGGGCAAGCCGAGTATGGCGCTGGCGACGATGGTGGAAGCGGTGCGCACTCTCGTGCAGGTGACGCTCACGGTAGAGGAGGATGTGCAATTCGGCGACGGTGCCGTGCATTGACAAGCAGGGCGTGGCGCGCCACGCCCTGATGCGCGTTATTCGTCAGCGACGCGGATCACCAGTTTGCCGAAGTTTTTGCCCTGCAGCAGGCCGATAAAGGCCTGCGGCGCCTGCTCCAGCCCATCGACGATGTCCTCGCGGAACTTGATCTTTCCTTGCTCGACCCAACTGCTCATCTGTTGCAGGAATTCATCAAAGCGTGAACCGTAATCGTCGAAGATGATAAAGCCCTGCATACGGATACGTTTACGCAAGATCAGCCCTTCCAGCAGCGGTAAGCGGTCCGGCCCGGCGGGTAACCCGGTGGCATTGTAATGGGCGATGATGCCGCAGACCGGAATGCGCGCTTTGGCGTTCAACAGCGGCAACACGGCGTCGAATACGGCACCGCCGACGTTCTCATAATAGATGTCGATGCCCTGCGGACAGGCGGCGGCCAGCTGTTCGGCAAAGTCGGGGGCGCGGTGATCGATACAGGCGTCGAAACCCAACTCTTCCACCACATAGCGGCATTTGTCCGCACCGCCGGCAACGCCGACGACGCGGCAGCCTTTCAGTTTGCCGACTTGGCCGACCACTGAACCGACCGCGCCGCTGGCGGCGGCGACCACCAGCGTTTCACCCGCCTGCGGTTGGCCGATATCGAGCAACCCCATGTAAGCGGTAAAACCGGGCATGCCCAGCACGCCGAGCAAGCGGGAAGGGTGCGGCAAGTGTGGGCCGAGATTGCGCAGGCCGCTGCCGTCGGACAGCGCGTAATCCTGCCAACCGTCATAGCCCAATACCCAATCGCCGACGTTGAAATCGGGATGCTGTGAGGCCGCCACGCGAGAGACCGTTCCGCCCACCATGACCTGGCCGATCTCCACCGGTGGCGCGTAGGAGGGAGCATCGCTCATGCGTCCGCGCATATAAGGATCCAACGACAGATATACGGTGCGCAGCAGCAGTTGGCCGGCCTCGGGTTGTGGCACGGCGACCGTGTCGAGGCGGAAATTCGCCGCCGTCGGTTCGCCGTGCGGACGCGAGGCCAGCAGAAAGCGGCGGTTCTGTTGAGAAGGGGACATCGAAAGCTCCTTTGTGTTGCGACAAACAAGGTTCGTTAAGCCTAGTCCAGGGGCGCCAAGGCAACGTTACCGAATGTGCTTAGCCTCAGAGCGGAACGATCAGCACGTCGATATGGCTGATGTTGATGAAGCGGGCGGCGGAACAGGAGACTTTGTTCATCATGCTGTCGCGGTGATTGCCGCAGAGCAGCAGGTCGAACGGCTGACGGCGGCTGGCGAATTCCAGGCTGTCGCCAAGCTCGCCATGCACGATAAGGGTATCGGCGATCGGGTAGCCGGCGCGTTGGCGCAGTTCCTCCATAAACAGCCGGGTTTCCTCTTCCATCAGCGTGCGCAAATCGGCCAGCATCGGCCCGGCGAAATTATTGTACATTTCCGGATTGGCGAGGGTGCTTAACAGGGTGATGTTGCCGCCGTAGGGGCGGACGATAGAGACGGCCTTTTCCACCAGGCGATGGCTGTCAGGCGCGACGGCGACAGTAACCAGAACGTTTTGATACCCCATATTCCACTCCTTGTTGCATCCGTCGTGTTTCAGGCTGCCGCGTCGGGGCCTTGGATGAAATGCTGCGCTCGGATAAAGGGTAGAACCTGGCGGGGGGAATAAATGTGTTTCGCATCACGCGCGGCAATAAAAGCTGAGTTTGCTCCGGTTATATAGCAATAAAAGATAAAACCGTTGCCGCACGTAATTTCACTGAATTAAAGCACCTGCGCCCACAGCGTTTTCGGCACCTTGCCCAGATCGAACAATTTACCGGCAACCAGCTCGGCGCGACGGTGGTCGGCAGCGCGGTACATATTGCTCATTTCTGTATCGTTTTCAATGGAATAGTTCAGTTTGTCGTACACCTTCTCCAGGCTGTCCAAAGAGGAGCATTTACGGAATGTCAGCAGATATTCGAGCGTATCGGTCATGATTAAAATATAGCCTGTTAATAGTTAAAGCCGGGTGAATAACACATAGCGGCTCACGGCGACGCCGTCGAGGCAGCGATGTACGACCTGACAAAAATCATTTCAAGTGAATAAATTGCACTGGGTAATAATGTGACGCTGCCCGTGGCGGCGCTGGGATAAATCATAATATGCAAGTGCGGCATCAGCAATCTCATCCTGCTGATAAATGAAGAAATAGGGAAAGTCTCAGGGCGATGCTTCACGAACGAGAAGCTTAAGCGTCGACGTTTCCGCTGCGTGCAAGCGCGCGAAGCCGCGCTCGCTCTCCTTTGGCGGCGTTTTTTTCACCTGTCCGGAGGGCGGTCGCAGCACGAGGCGATGTATGTTGCCGCTGTCGGCATTGAAACTGCGCCTGTTTGGTCTGCGCGATTATGGCAAGTAAAACAAAACTGCGTTTTATTTTATTGCAATGAAACGATGGGGCGCGGGAATTTTAATAACGTCTGGAACGGCGTGGTAATTAATGCGCCGGCAAAAAAGAAATAAAAAAACGCTAAAGCTTTAGGATGTGCTGCCGATATGTCGTTTTGGGGCAATTTAACGTTAAAAAACCATTCTTGCGCCGCGCTAATACGGAAACATATCGTTACGTCTATTGGCTTGTTCACTACGCCAGCGAATCATTGATAAGCCATAATCACCTGATGTTGAAAATTAGAACAACCCTCTGCGGAGGGTTTAAGTCAAATCCGATAGCTAATAACCTTATAGTTTACATTGGTTATTTTTCACCTCGGATATTTTTTAGCGGCTCAAATGGTTATTTATACTAAGATTGTTGCCTATATGCAGATTTTTGTTCTGTTATTTTGGTTTGGTGATGGTTTTGTTCGAATTGATCTAAAAAAGATAATTTTTTGGCTGATAAACATTGTTTTTAAGACGTTTTTTTACCTAAGGCGATTTTGTGAGCAAAATGCGGGTCATAAAATGTGCGAATTTAGGGGTATTTGGCTTAATTATTTTTTATTTTTGTGATCTATGTCACATTGTATTTAAAATTGCCTCTCACTTACATTGTGTGTGCTAATGGTTCGGGGGTAGAGTTGCGCTGCTTTAGGAATAATCTTATTAAATTTGTAAAAATAGTTTCATGGTGACTAAACACTATCGAAGCAGAATGCTGTACATCCATACACGTTGGTTTACGCTCGTAGCAAATACTGAACAGTGGTCGAATTTAGCGATTGGCGAAAATTATAGCAGTCGTTTTTGAGAGATTAATTTGCCAACTTTGGGAAACAACCCAGGTCACGGGCGATAAAATTTATCACCCAGCGTATGTTTTTAAACATAGTCTGTCGGGATGGGGAATATGGGTACGTCTGAATTACTTAAGCATATTTATGACATCAATTTGTCATATTTACTTTTAGCACAGCGTTTGATCAACGATGAAAAAGCGTCCGCGATGTTCCGCCTTGGTATTGATGAGACCATGGCCGATGCGTTGGCGCAGCTGACTTTGCCGCAAATGGTCAAACTGGCCGAGACCAACCAGCTGGTTTGCCACTTCCGCTTTAACGATCACCAGACCATCGAACGCCTGACCAAAGAGTCGCGCGTCGACGATCTGCAACAAATCCATACCGGCATTTTGCTATCAAGCCATTTACTGCAAGAGCTATCGAGTAAAGACGCTAGCCCGACGAAGAAAAGAGCCTGATGATGGTTGAGAAAAGCATTGTTCAAGAAGCCAAGGACATTCAGCTCGCCATGGAGCTGATTTCGCTGGGGGCCCGTTTGCAGATGCTGGAGAGTGAAACCCAGCTCAGCCGCGGGCGCTTGATTAAACTTTACAAGGAGTTGCGCGGCAGCCCGCCGCCAAAAGGAATGTTGCCGTTCTCAACCGACTGGTTTATGACCTGGGAACAGAATATTCATTCCTCGATGTTTTATAACGCCTACCTGTTTCTGATGAAAAGCGGACAGTGCAGCGGGGTGGAAGCGGTGATCAAAGCCTATCGCCTCTACCTGGAGCAGTGCCCGCAGCAGGCCGGCGAGGCGCCGTTGCTGGCGTTGACCCGCGCCTGGACGCTGGTGCGCTTCGTCGACAGCGGCATGTTGCAGCTCTCCGCCTGCAGCTGCTGCGGCGGCGCATTTATCACCCACGCGCACCAGCCGCTGAACGGTTTCATCTGCAGTTTATGCCAACCCCCATCCCGCGCCGTAAAAAGACGTAAACTTTCGCCGCAACTGGCCGATATTATTCCTCAACTGCTGGACGAGCAGGTCAAACGCGCCATTTGAGCCGCCACGTTGCCGGCTCTCGGCAATGAATACCGACGTGTGATACGCAGGGGCGGCATGCCGCCCCCAGACATGCAGCCTGGTCTGTCGCGCCAGGGCGCGTTTGCCCCACCTTCCATCCACATTGTTAATTTAAGGAATGCGTGTGCTAGTTATTTTGGGTTATCTCGTGGTATTGGGTGCGGTGTTTGGCGGCTACCTGATCGTGGGCGGTCATCTCGGTGCGCTCTATCAGCCGGCGGAGTTTCTGATTATCGGCGGGGCGGGGGTCGGCGCTTTCATCGTCGGCAACAACGGCAAGGCGATCAAAGCGACGCTGCGCGCCCTGCCGCGCCTGATGCGCCGTTCCAAATACAACAAAGATCTGTATATGGATCTGATGGCGTTGCTGTTCCGTCTGCTGGCCAAATCGCGTCAGCAGGGCATGCTGTCGCTCGAGTTCGATATCGATAATCCGCAAGAAAGTGAAATTTTCTCTAATTATCCGCGCATCCTTGCCGATAACACCCTGGTGGAGTTCATTACCGACTATTTACGGCTGATGGTGAGCGGCAATATGAATGCGTTCGAGATCGAAGCGCTGATGGACGAAGAGATCGAAACCTACGAGCAGGAAAGCGAAGTGCCCGCCGGCAGTCTGGCGATGGTGGGCGACTCCTTGCCGGCGTTCGGCATCGTCGCGGCGGTGATGGGGGTGGTGCACGCCCTGGCTTCGGCTGACCGTCCGGCCGCTGAACTGGGCGCGCTGATCGCTAACGCCATGGTCGGTACTTTCCTCGGCATTTTGCTGGCCTACGGCTTCATCTCGCCGCTGGCGACGTTGCTGCGTCAGAAGAGCGCCGAAAACGTCAAGATGATGCAGTGCATCAAAGTCACGCTGTTGTCGAGCCTGAACGGTTACGCGCCGCAGATCGCGGTCGAGTTCGGCCGTAAAACGCTGTATACCACCGAACGTCCTTCTTTCGTTGAGCTGGAAGAACACGTGCGCCGCGTGAAAGCGCCGGCGCAGCAGGCGACGGAAGAAGAAGAAGCATGAAACAGAATCATCCGGTCGTTTTGGTCAGAAAGCGCAAGTCGCATCATGCCGCCCATCACGGCGGCTCCTGGAAGATCGCTTATGCCGACTTTATGACGGCGATGATGGCGTTCTTCCTGGTGATGTGGCTGCTGGCGATCGCCAGCCCGCAGGAGCTGACGCAAATCGCCGAATACTTCCGCACGCCGCTCAAGGTTGCCCTGACCAGCGGCGACAAGAGCAGTTCCGAAAGCAGCCCCATTCCTGGCGGCGGCGACGATCCAACGCAACAGCATGGCCTGGTGAAAAAACAGGTCGATTCGCCGGACTCGCGCGCCGAAGAGCTGCGCCTGAACAAGCTGCGTGAAAAGCTGGATGAGTTGATTGAGTCCGATCCGCGCCTGAAGGCGCTGCGTCCACATCTGTTGATCAACATGATGGACGAAGGGCTGCGCATCCAGATTATCGATAGCCAGAACCGGCCGATGTTCAAAACCGGCAGCGCGCAGGTCGAGAGCTACATGCGCGATATTCTGCGCGCGATAGCGCCGATCCTTAACGACTTGCCGAACAAAATCAGCCTGTCCGGCCACACCGATGACATCCCTTACGCCACCGGCGAACGCGGCTACAGCAACTGGGAACTGTCGGCCGATCGCGCCAACGCGTCGCGTCGCGAGCTGATCGCCGGCGGCCTGGCGGAAGGCAAAGTGCTGCGGGTGGTAGGCATGGCGGCCACCATGAGCCTGAAACAGCATGGCGCCGATGATGCGATTAACCGCCGCATCACCGTACTGGTGTTGAACAAGCAAACGCAAGAGGGCATCGAGCACGAAAATGCCGAAAGCAACGCGCTGGATATTGCCCAGCCGGACAGCCTGAAGCAGCTGGCGCCGTCGGCGACCGCGCCGGCCAGCCAAACGCCGGAATCCTCGACGACAGCCCCGGAACCCGCGGCGCCAACGCCGAACGCTCCCCCGCAGGCGTCCCCGGCGATAGCCCCGGCCGACCAGGCGCCGGAACCACCGGCGGCCGCACCCGCACCGACTAACCGCGACTCACAGCCAGAGGTGACCCCGTGAGCATGGACATTAGCGATTTTTATCAGACCTTCTTTGATGAGGCGGACGAGTTGCTGGCCGACATGGAGCAACACCTGCTGGAGCTGGATCCGTTGGCCCCCGATATCGAGCCGTTGAACGCCATCTTCCGCGCGGCGCATTCGATCAAGGGCGGCGCGGCGACCTTTGGTTTTTCGGTGCTGCAGGAAACCACCCATCTGCTGGAGAACCTGCTGGACGGTGCAAGACGCCAGGAAATGAGCCTGAGCACCGAGATTATCAACCTGTTTCTGGAAACCAAAGACATTATGCAGGAGCAACTGGACGCCTATAAAACCTCGCAACAGCCTGACGCTGAAAGCTTTGAATACATTTGCCAGGCGCTGCGTCAGCTGGCGTTGGAAGCGCAACAGCAGCAGGAGGCGCCTGCGGCTCAACCCGCCGTTCAGCAGCCGGTCGCTCAGCCATCGGCCGCGCCGGCGGCGATCGAAGGCGGCATGCGCATCAGCCTGAACGGGCTGAAAGCCAGTGAAATCCCCTTGATGTTGGAAGAGCTGGGCAACCTCGGCGAAGTTAAAGACCCGCATCAGACGGAACACAGCCTGGACGTGACGTTGCTCACCTCCGCCAGCGAAGACGACATCAGCGCCGTGCTGTGCTTCGTGCTGGAACCGGAACAAATCAGCTTCTCGACGCCGACGCAAAGCGCGCCGGTCGTCGCGGAGGCGAACTTGCCGGAGACGGTCGCTGCGCCGGAACCGGCGCCGGTCGCCAGCGCTGCGCTGCCTGCCGCCAAACCGGCGGCCGCAGCGGCGGAAGCGCCGAAAGCGCGCGCCAAGGCGAGCGAATCCACCAGCATTCGCGTAGCGGTGGAAAAGGTGGATCAGCTGATCAACCTGGTGGGCGAGCTGGTGATCACCCAGTCGATGCTGGCGCAACGTTCCGGCACGCTGGATCCGGTGAACCACGGCGATCTGCTGAACAGCATGAGCCAGCTGGAACGTAACGCACGCGATCTGCAGGAATCGGTGATGTCGATCCGCATGATGCCGATGGAATACGTCTTCAGCCGCTACCCGCGTCTGGTGCGCGATCTGGCCGGCAAGCTGAACAAACAGGTGGAGCTGACGCTGCAGGGCAGCTCGACCGAACTGGATAAGAGCCTGATCGAACGGATTATCGACCCGTTGACGCACCTGGTGCGCAACAGCCTCGATCACGGTATCGAAGAGCCGGCTACCCGCATCGCCGCCGGTAAATCGGCGGTGGGCAATCTGGTGCTGTCGGCCGAACACCAGGGCGGCAACATCTGTATTGAGGTCATCGACGACGGCGCCGGTCTGAACCGCGAAAAAATTCTCGCCAAGGCCGCTTCGCAAGGGCTGGCGGTGAGCGACAGCATGAGCGACGAAGAGGTCGGCATGCTGATCTTCGCGCCGGGCTTCTCCACCGCCGAGCAGGTGACCGACGTTTCCGGCCGCGGCGTCGGCATGGACGTGGTGAAAAGAAATATTCAGGAGATGGGCGGCCACGTCGAGATCCGTTCGCAGGCCGGTAAAGGCACCACCATCCGCATTCTGCTGCCGTTGACGCTGGCGATCCTCGACGGCATGTCTGTCAAAGTGAACGACGAAGTCTTTATTCTGCCGCTGAACGCGGTGATGGAATCGCTGCAGCCGCAGGCGGAAGACTTGCACCCGCTGGCCGGCGGCGAACGCGTGCTGCAGGTGCGCGGCGAATACCTGCCGCTGGTGGAACTGTATCGGGTATTCGAAGTGGAAGGCGCCAAAACCGACGCCACCCAGGGCATCGTGGTGATCCTGCAAAGCGCCGGCCGCCGCTATGCGTTGCTGGTGGATCAGCTGATTGGCCAGCATCAGGTGGTGGTGAAGAATCTGGAAAGCAACTACCGCAAAGTGCCGGGCATTTCCGCCGCGACCATTTTGGGCGACGGCAGCGTGGCCTTGATCGTCGATGTCTCGGCGTTGCAAACCTTGAACCGTGAAAAGCGTCTGACGGACGCCGCCGCATAATAATGAGTTTATTGATTTAAAAGGTGAATGATATGGCAGGATTGGCAGCCGTCAGCAAATTGGCTGGCGAAACGGTAGGGCAAGAGTTTCTGATTTTTACCCTGGGCAACGAGGAGTACGGCATCGACATCCTCAAGGTGCAGGAAATTCGCGGCTACGATCAGGTGACCCGCATCGCCAACACCCCGGCGTTCATCAAGGGCGTCACCAACCTGCGCGGCGTGATTGTTCCCATCATCGATCTGCGGGTGAAATTCTCCCAGCAGAGTGTTTCCTATGATGAGAACACCGTGGTGATCGTGTTGAACTTTGGCCAGCGCGTGGTGGGCATCGTGGTTGACGGCGTCTCCGACGTGCTGTCATTGACCGCCGAGCAGATCCGTCCGGCGCCGGAGTTCGCGGTGACCCTGGCGACCGAATACCTCACCGGCCTCGGTTCGCTGGGCGAGCGCATGTTGATCCTGGTGGATATCGAAAAGCTGCTGAGCAGCGAAGAGATGTCGCTGGTCGACAGCGTGGCGAAAAGCGTCTGATCCAAGACTCAAGGGGGCAGGGCGCTGCCCCCTTCAACCTTCACGTTCCCTGACCTGTCGCGATGCCGCCCGCCGCGCCCGGAACCCCCACTAAAAATAGTTACTTTCCCGCATAAAGTTTTGCCGCGCTGCGCCGATAACTCTCACATTCAACGTCATCAGAGCCTGTCTGCGCGGGCTTCAACAAGGGAAATCATGTTAAATCGTATGAAGGTGGTCACCAGCCTGTTGCTGGTGTTGGTGCTGTTTGGCGCCTTGCAGTTGATTTCGGGCGGACTCTTTTTCTCCTCGCTGAAAAGCGATAAGGAAAACTTTACCGTCCTGCAAACTATTCGTCAGCAGCAGCTGCAGCTGAGCGAAAGCCGCGTTGACCTGCTGCAGGCGCGCAACTCCCTGAACCGTGCCGGTATTCGCTACATGATGGATACCAACAAGATCGGCAGCGGCGCCACCATTGATGAACTGCTGGCCAAGGCGAAGGAAGAGCTGGGTGAAGCGGAAAGACACTACGCCGCGTACGAGAAAATCCCTCAGGACCCGCGTCAGGATCCTCAGGCGGCGGAACGCCTCAAGCATCAGTACGATGTGCTGTACGGCGCGCTCTCCGAGCTGATCCAACTGCTGGGCGAAGGCAAAATCAACGCGTTCTTCGATCAACCTACGCAGAGTTACCAGGACAACTTTGAGCAGAGCTACAACGTTTACCTGGAGCAAAACGGCAAGCTGTACCAAATCGCGGTCGACGGCAGCAACAGCTCCTACAACTCGGCCATCTGGACGCTGATCGTGATCCTGGTGGTGGTGCTGGCGGTGATCGTACTGGTCTGGACCGGTATCCATCACATCCTGGTGCGTCCGCTGAACCGCATGATCGAGCACATCAAACAGATCGCCGCCGGCGACCTGACTCAGCAGATCGTCGTCAACAGCCGCAACGAAATGGGCGTGCTGGCGGCCAGCCTGAAACACATGCAAGGCGAACTGATTGAAACCGTCAGCGGCGTGCGCCAGGGCGCAGACGCCATCTACAGCGGCGCGTCCGAAATCGCCGCGGGCAACAACGATCTCTCTTCCCGCACCGAGCAGCAGGCCGCGTCGCTGGAAGAGACCGCCGCCAGCATGGAACAGCTGACCGCGACGGTGAAACAGAACGCCGAAAACGCGCGTCAGGCTTCGCAACTGGCGCTGAGCGCCTCTGAAACCGCGCAGAAAGGCGGCAAGGTCGTGGCTAACGTAGTGCAGACCATGCATGACATCGCCGGCAGCTCGCAGAAGATCGCCGATATCACCGGCGTGATCGACGGCATCGCCTTCCAGACCAACATCCTGGCGCTGAACGCCGCGGTGGAAGCGGCGCGCGCCGGCGAACAGGGCCGTGGCTTCGCGGTGGTGGCCGGTGAAGTGCGTAACCTGGCGCAGCGCAGCGCACAGGCGGCGAAAGAGATCAAAGGCCTGATCGAAGATTCGGTCAGCCGCGTCGATATGGGTTCCGTGCTGGTCGAGAGCGCCGGGGAAACCATGGGCGACATCGTCAACGCCGTCACCCGCGTGACCGACATCATGGGCGAAATCGCCTCGGCGTCGGACGAGCAGAGCCGCGGCATCGATCAGGTTGGCCAGGCGGTGGCGGAAATGGACCGCGTCACCCAGCAGAACGCCTCGTTGGTGGAAGAATCCGCCTCGGCGGCGGCGGCGCTGGAAGAACAGGCCAGCATGCTGAACCAGTCGGTAGCGGTATTCCGTCTGAGGCAGGAAGGCCAGGAAGAATTTAAAGCGCCTGTCACCAGCAAGGCGACGGTAACACCGGTAATCAATCATAAGAAAATGAACGCCAGCGATCTGCAGGATAACTGGGAAACGTTCTGACCGGTATCGGGCCTCTCTCGCTGAGGCCCTTTTCCCTACGTAGGCCGGTCGCCGGCCGGCTGCAAGGAGGTTCAAGTGTTTAACCGAATCCGTATCTCTACCAGCTTATTCCTGTTGTTGATGACCTTCTGCGTTCTGCAGTTGGCCAGCAGCGGCCTGTCGTATTCCGCGTTTCGCTCCGATAACCATAACCTCGACATCATCACCCTCGGCAGCCAGCAGCGCGATTCGCTCAGCCTGAGCTGGGTGTCGCTGTTGCAGGCGCGCAATACGCTGAACCGCGCCGGCACCCGCGCGGCGCTGAAACTGCCGCAGGAGCAGGTGAACGAGCTGATGAGCAACGCCCGCAGTTCGCTGCAGAAGGCCGATCTCTATTTCAATCAGTTTATGGCGGTTGAACGCAGCAGTGAACAGCAGAACCAGCAGACGGCCACCACCAAGGCCAGCTACGAGCGGCTGCGCGGCGCGCTGCGCGAGCTGATCGGCTTCCTGGAAAAGGGCGAGCTGCAGGCGTTTATGGATCAGCCGACGCAGAAAACCCAGGACCTGTTCGAGGCCGACTTCGTGCAGTACCTGCAGTTGGTGAACGGTGACATCAGCGAGGCCAGAGACGCTAATCAGTTCTCCTTCACGCTGGCGGGCCTGATGCTGGCGGGGGCGGTATTGATGCTGATCGTGGTGACCGGCAGCGCCATGTGGTGGTTGCGCACCATGCTGATACAGCCGCTGAACCAAATCCGCAGCCACTTTGAACGCATCGCCGCCGGCGATCTGGCGACGCCGATTCAGGTGTACGGCCGTAATGAAATCAGCATGCTGTTCGCCAGCCTGCAACGCACGCAGCAGTCGCTGATCGGCACCGTCGGCGCGGTGCGCGACGGGGCGGAGTCGATTCTGATCGGCCTGCAGGAGATCGCCGAAGGCAACAACGATCTCTCTTCCCGCACCGAGCAGCAGGCCGCGTCGCTGGAAGAAACCGCCGCCAGCATGGAACAGCTGACCGCGACGGTGAAACAGAACGCCGACAATGCGCGGCAGGCGTCTCAGCTGGCGCGTGATGCCTCGGCCACCGCGGCCAAGGGCGGCGAACTGGCCGGTGACGTGGTCACCACCATGCACGATATCGCCAACAGTTCGCAGAAAATCGGCGCCATCACCAGCGTGATCGACGGCATCGCCTTCCAGACCAACATTCTGGCGCTCAATGCGGCGGTGGAAGCGGCGCGCGCCGGCGAACAGGGGCGGGGTTTCGCCGTGGTGGCCGGTGAAGTGCGCAATCTGGCGAGCCGCAGCGCGCAGGCGGCGAAAGAGATCAAGGTGCTGATCGACGAATCGGTCAGCCGCGTCAAACACGGCTCGGTGCTGGTGGAAAACTCCGGCGCCACCATGCAGGACATTGTGCGTTCGGTAACTCGCGTGACCGACATCATGGGCGAGATCGCGTCGGCTTCGGATGAACAAAGCCGCGGCATCGAACAGGTGACGCAGGCGGTGACCCAGATGGACCAGGTTACCCAGCAGAACGCCGCGCTGGTGGAAGAATCCGCTTCTGCCGCCACCGCGCTGGAAGAGCAGGCCATTACCCTGGCCGACGCGGTCGCGGTATTCCGTCTGGCGGACGATAACGTCGTCGCGCCAGGTAACAGCAACAACGCAGTTTCACCCGTGGTAAAGGAAGCCCAAGATTGTTAAACCGCATAAACAGCACGTTTTTCTCCGGTGAGGCGGCATGAAACAGGCGCCGTCTACTTCTAACCGGGATACTGCGTCGATGTTGACGCAAATGGTGCAGCGCCTGCCGCTGTCGGACGTGCATTTTCGCCGTATCAGCCAGTTGATTTATCAACGCGCCGGCATCGTGCTGGCGGAGCATAAGCGCGAGATGGTTTACAACCGCCTGGTGCGCCGGTTGCGGCTGCTGGGATTGCACGATTTCGGCGACTATCTGGCGCTGCTGGAAAGCGATCCGAACAGCGCGGAGTGGCAGGCGTTCATCAACGCATTGACCACCAACCTGACGGCATTTTTCCGCGAGGCGCATCACTTCCCGATCCTGGCGGAGCATGCGCGCTCGCGGCCGAACGGCTACAGCGTCTGGAGCACTGCGGCCTCGACCGGCGAAGAGCCGTATTCGATCGCCATCACGCTGAGCGATGCCCTGGGGCAGCGGGCCGGCAGTTGCCAGGTCTGGGCCAGCGACATCGACACGCAGGTGTTGGAAAAAGCGGAAGCGGGCGTTTACCGCCAGGAAGATCTGCGCACCCTGACGCCGACCCAAATGCAGCGCTATTTTCTGCGCGGCACCGGGCCGCATCAGGGGCTGGTGCGCGTGCGGCCGGAACTGGCGGCGCGGGTGAACTTCCAGCCGTTGAACCTGCTGGCGCCGGAATGGGCGCTGCCGGGGCAATTTGACGCCATTTTTTGCCGCAACGTCATGATCTATTTCGATAAGGCGACGCAGGAGCGCATCCTGCGCCGCTTCGTTCCCTTGCTTAAGCCGGGGGGGCTGATGTTCGCCGGCCACTCCGAGAACTTCAGCCAGATCAGCCGGGATTTCTACTTGCGTGGGCAGACCGTGTATGGGCTGACCAAGGAGAGGTAATGAGTAAAATCAGAGTGTTATGCGTAGACGATTCGGCACTGATGCGTCAGCTGATGACGGAAATCGTGAACGGCCATCCCGACATGGAAATGGTGGCGACCGCGCCGGATCCGCTGGTGGCGCGCGATCTGATCAAAAAATTTAATCCTCAGGTGCTGACGCTGGACGTCGAGATGCCACGCATGGACGGGCTGGATTTCCTCGAGAAGCTGATGCGCCTGCGGCCGATGCCGGTAGTGATGGTTTCTTCGCTGACCGGTAAAGGCTCGGAGATCACGCTGCGTGCGCTGGAGCTGGGCGCGGTGGATTTCGTCACCAAACCGCAGCTCGGCATTCGCGAGGGCATGTTGGCCTACAGCGAACTGATTGCCGAGAAGATCCGCACCGCCGCCAGAGCGCGCCTGCCGCAGCGATCCAGCAGCCCGGCGCCGGCGATCCTCAGCCATGCGCCGCTGCTGAGCAGTGAAAAACTGATCGCCATCGGCGCTTCCACCGGCGGCACCGAAGCGATCCGCCAGGTGCTGCAGCCGCTGCCGGCCACCAGTCCGGCGCTGCTGATCACCCAGCACATGCCGCCGGGTTTCACCCGTTCGTTCGCCGAACGGCTGAACAAGCTGTGCCAGATCACGGTGAAAGAAGCGGAGGACGGCGAGCGCGTGCTGCCGGGCCACGCTTACATCGCCCCGGGGGATCGCCACCTGGAGCTGGCGCGCAGCGGCGCCAACTATCAGGTGAAGCTGCATGACGGCCCGGCGGTCAACCGCCATCGTCCGTCGGTCGACGTGCTGTTCCGCTCGGTAGCGCAATATGCCGGCCGCAATGCGGTGGGGGTGATCCTCACCGGCATGGGGAACGACGGGGCGGCGGGAATGCTGGAGATGCACCGCGCCGGGGCCTATACCCTGGCGCAGAACGAGGCGAGCTGTGTGGTGTTCGGCATGCCGCGCGAGGCGATCGCCGGCGGCGGCGTCAGCGAAGTGGTCGAGTTGGACAGGATGAGCCAGCGCATGCTGGCGCAGATTTCCGGCGGCCAGGCATTGCGCATTTGATTTCAGTCCGCAGGGTTTGCCCGGCGGCGATATGACCTACGGTCGCCGCGCGGCGGCCTGCGGTTTTGCATCATTAAACGGTTAACTATTTCAGGAGTAACAATGGCAGACAAGAACCTCAGATTTCTGGTTGTGGACGACTTCTCCACCATGCGCCGCATCGTCAGAAATTTGCTGAAAGAGCTGGGCTTCAACAACGTCGAAGAAGCTGAAGATGGCGCGGATGCGCTGAACAAGCTGCGCGCCGGCGGTTTCGACTTCGTGGTGTCCGACTGGAACATGCCGAACATGGACGGGCTGGAACTGTTGCAGACCATCCGCGCCGATAGCGCGCTGGCCGCGATGCCGGTACTGATGGTGACGGCGGAAGCCAAGAAAGAAAATATCATCGCGGCGGCGCAGGCCGGCGCCAGCGGTTATGTAGTGAAACCTTTTACGGCGGCGACGCTGGAAGAAAAGCTCAACAAGATTTTTGAAAAATTGGGCATGTAAGGAGAGGGCGATGAGAGACATTCCAATGCCTGCCAGCGATGCAGCGACCGCGGGAGAGATCATCTCCCGCATCGGCCAACTGACCCGAATGCTGCGCGACAGCATGCGCGAACTGGGGCTCGATCAGGCGATTGCCCAGGCGGCAGAGGCGATCCCGGATGCGCGCGACCGTCTTGACTATGTCGTAACCATGACGGCGCAGGCGGCGGAACGGGCGTTGAACTGCGTGGAGGCGGCGCAACCGCGCCAGGCGGAGCTGGAGTCCGGCGCCAACGCGTTGAAAGGGCGCTGGGACGAGTGGTTCGCCAATCCCATCGAACTGGACGACGCGCGTTCTCTGGTCAACGACACGCGTCAGTATCTGGATCAGGTGCCGGGCCATACGGCCTTCACCAACGCTCAGCTGCTGGAAATCATGATGGCGCAGGACTTCCAGGATCTGACCGGTCAGGTGATCAAGCGCATGATGGACGTGGTGCAGGAGATCGAAAAGCAGCTGCTGATGGTGCTGATGGAAAACATGCCGGAGCAGCCGGTGAAGGAAAAACGGCCGAACGACAGCCTGCTGAACGGCCCGCAGCTCGACCAGAACGGCGTCGGCGTGATCGCCAACCAGGCGCAGGTCGACGATCTGCTCGACAGCCTCGGTTTCTGAGGCCTTTCGGGGCGCGCGACGGCGCGCCCCGACAACAAGCCACGCAGTTTTCGTCTCATCCCCTAAATAACCCGCCTTTTTCCCCGTTGTTCCGCCAATGACATCGCCAATTTTTTGGCATGCTGACCGCCATTCTTTACCCTCCCGACACAGGAACGGCGTTTCGTGGCTGAAGACAGCGATCTGGAAAAAAGCGAGGCCCCCACGCCCCACAGGCTGGAGAAGGCGCGTGAAGACGGCCAGATCCCGCGCTCCCGCGAGCTGACCTCGGTGCTGATGTTGCTCTCGGGCCTGGCGATTATCCTGATGTCCGGCAGCAACATGGCGCAACAGCTGGCGGCGATGCTCACGCAAGGGCTGAACTTTGACCACGGCATGGTCAGTAACGACAAGCAGATGCTTCGCCAGTTGGGCATGTTGCTGCGTCAGGCGGTGCTGGCGCTGCTGCCGATCATGGCGGGGCTGGTGCTGGTAGCGCTCGCCGCGCCAATGCTGTTGGGGGGCATCTTGTTCAGCGGCAAGTCGATCAAGTTCGATATGAAGCGGCTAAACCCCCTGTCCGGGTTGAAACGCATCTTTTCCAGCCAGGTGTTGGCCGAGCTGCTGAAAGGGATCCTGAAAGCGACGCTGGTCGGCTGGGTCACCGGTCTTTATCTGTGGCACAACTGGGCGGCGATGCTGCATCTGATGACTCAGCAGCCGCTCGATGCGCTGGGCAATGCGCTGCAGATGATCCTGTTCTGCGGTTTTCTGGTGGTGCTGGGGTTGACGCCGATGGTGGCGTTTGACGTGTTCTATCAGCTGTGGAGCCACTTCAAAAAGCTGAAGATGACCAAGCAGGATATTCGCGACGAATTCAAGGATCAGGAAGGGGACCCGCACGTCAAGGGGCGCATTCGCCAGCAGCAGCGGGCGATCGCCCGGCGCCGCATGATGGCCGATGTGCCTAAGGCGGACGTGATCGTCACCAACCCGACGCACTACGCCGTCGCGTTGCAGTACAACGACAAGAAAATGAGTGCGCCGAAGGTGCTGGCCAAGGGGGCCGGCGAAATCGCCTTGCGCATTCGCGAGCTCGGCGCGGAGCACCGCATTCCGATGCTGGAGGCGCCGCCGCTGGCGCGCGCGCTGTATCGGCACAGCGAGATTGGACAACACATTCCGGCCACCCTGTATGCCGCGGTCGCCGAAGTGCTGGCCTGGGTGTACCAACTGCGCCGTTGGCGGCGCGAGGGCGGCCTGATCCCGAAAAAACCTGAACGTTTACCGGTGCCGGAAGCACTGGATTTTGCGAGAGAGATGACTCTGATGGCTAATTTGGCCTCCCTGCTTCGTTTGCCGGGCAATTTTAAAGATACGCAGTGGCAGGTGCTGGCCGGCCCGGTGCTGATCCTGCTGATTTTGTCGATGATGGTGTTGCCGCTGCCGGCGTTTATCCTCGACCTGCTGTTTACCTTCAACATCGCGCTGTCGATCATGGTGCTGCTGGTGGCGATGTTCACCCAGCGTACGCTCGAGTTCGCCGCTTTCCCGACCATCCTGCTGTTCTCCACGTTGCTGCGTTTGTCGCTCAACGTCGCCTCGACGCGCATCATCTTGCTGGAAGGCCACACCGGTTCCGCCGCCGCCGGGCGCGTGGTGGAAGCCTTCGGCCACTTCCTGGTGGGCGGCAACTTCGCCATCGGCATCGTGGTGTTCATCATCCTGGTGCTGATCAACTTTATGGTAATTACCAAAGGTGCAGGGCGTATCGCCGAAGTGGGCGCGCGCTTCGTGCTGGACGGCATGCCGGGTAAACAGATGGCGATCGACGCCGATTTGAACGCCGGATTGATTGGTGAAGACGAAGCGAAGAAACGCCGCGCCGAAGTGACCCAGGAGGCCGATTTTTACGGCTCGATGGACGGCGCCAGTAAATTCGTGCGCGGCGACGCCATCGCCGGCCTGATGATCATGGTGCTGAACGTGGTCGGCGGCCTGTTGGTCGGCGTGGTGCAACACGGCATGGAACTGGGTGCGGCGGCGGAAAGCTATACGCTGCTGACCATCGGTGACGGCCTGGTGGCGCAGATCCCGGCATTGGTGATCTCCACCGCCGCCGGTGTCATCGTCACCCGCGTCGCGACCGATCAGGATGTCGGCGAGCAGATGGTGGGCCAGCTGTTCAACAATCCGCGCGTGATGCTGCTGAGTGCCGGGGTGCTGGGCCTGCTGGGCCTGGTGCCGGGCATGCCGAACCTGGTGTTCCTGCTGTTTACCGCGGCTCTGCTGGGCCTCGCCTGGTGGCTGCGCGGCCGTGAACAACAGGCGCCGAAAACGGTGGAAGATCCGGTGATGCCGGAGAATCCGCAGGCCGCCGAGGCCAGCTGGGCCGACGTGCAGTTGGAAGATCCGCTGGGGATGGAAGTGGGCTACCGGTTGATTCCGATGGTCGACTTTCAACAGAACGGCGAGCTGCTTGGGCGTATCCGCGGGATCCGCAAGAAATTCGCGCAGGACATGGGTTATCTGCCGCCGGTGGTGCACATTCGCGACAACCTGGAACTGCCGCCAGCCAGCTATCGCATCCTGATGAAAGGCGTCGAGATCGGCAGCGGTGAAGCGCAGCCGGGCCGCTGGCTGGCGATCAACCCCGGCAATGCCGTGGGCGAGCTGGCGGGAGACAAAACCGTCGATCCCGCCTTCGGACTGGAAGCGGTGTGGATAGACAGCGCCTTGCGCGAACAGGCGCAAATCCAGGGCTTTACCGTGGTGGAAGCCAGCACCGTGGTGGCGACGCACCTCAATCACCTGATTGGCCAGTTCGCCAGCGAGCTGTTCGGCCGCCAGGAGACCCAACAGCTGTTGGATCGCGTGTCGCAGGAGATGCCGAAGCTGACCGAAGACTTCGTGCCGGGCGTAGTGTCACTGACGACGCTGCACAAGGTGCTGCAAAATCTGCTCGCCGAGCGCGTGTCCATCCGCGATATGCGCACCATCGTCGAAACGCTGGCGGAACATGCCCCGGCGCAGAGCGATCCTTACGAATTGACCACCGTGGTGCGGGTGGCGCTGGGCCGGGCGATCACGCAGCAGTGGTTCCCGGGCAACGGCGAGATTCAGGTTATCGGCTTGGATACCCAGCTGGAGCGCCTGTTGCTGCAGGCGTTGCAGGGCGGAGGCGGTCTGGAGCCGGGGCTGGCTGACCGTCTGCTGGAGCAGGCGCGTCAGGCGCTGCAACGGCAAGAGATGCTCAGCGCGCCGCCGGTGCTGTTGGTTAACCATGCGCTGCGTCCTTTACTGGCGCGCTTCCTGCGTCGCAGCCTGCCGCAGCTCGTGGTGCTGTCCAACCTGGAGATCAACGACGATCGCCAGATTCGCATGACCTCGACCATTGGAGCCGCCTGATGAAACGCTGTCTGTCCTTGTTGTGTTTGCTGGCGCCGCTAGCCGCCGGCGCGGTGTCCGGCTCCTGGGTGGCTGAAGGGGCGGGGGTCACGCTGGAACAGGGCGGGATGCGCGATGAATCCGCCGGTTTGCGGCCGCCGAACGCGCTGCCGGATGCCAATGCGCGCATCACCAGCGTCAGCTGGCGCTACCGTTTGCTGGGGCCAGAGCCCGTGGGGCTGCAGGCCCAGCTTTGCACGGTAAACCGCTGCATTCCGCTCGGCGGCGGCAGCGGCAGCAGCATCGGTCTGCAGGGCGAGCCGGCCAATGCGGAATTGCGTTTTGTCTATTACGTGCAGTCGCAAGGCGGGCTGAATCCGCCGCTGCGGGTGATTGGCAATCAGGTGATCGTCAATTATCAGTAAGATCAGGCCAGTATTTGCAGGCCGTTGCGTTCCACCAGCGTCAGCAGTTTCATCGCGGCGGAGTTCGGTTGTGCTTCGCCGCGCTCCCATTTCTGTACCGCCTTTTTGCTGACGTTGAGATACAGCGCAAACACCGGCTGACTGACGTTTTCCCGTTCGCGCAGCGCGCGGATCTCGGCCGGCCCGAACTGCTTCACCGGCCGCAGGCACAGCATGTCGAAGGTACGCATGGTCACGTCGTCGACGAAACCAGCGCGGTGCAGGCCCTGAACTTCCTGGTGGATCTCGGCAAGAATTTTACTCATCGCTTAGCCTCCGTAACTCCCTGTTGTTGACCAGCTGGTAGAGTCTGAATGGCGAATAATCCAGATACAGCGCAGCCAGATGTTTCAATCCCTGTAACTCATCCGCACTGATGTTTTCTCTCTCGCTTTTGGCAAAGCCGCGCATAAAAAACAGGCGGTCTTCATCGCGAAAAACGATCAGTACCCGATAGCCACCACGTTTGCCCGCACCAGCCCGAGCGATGCGCTTTTTGTATACGCAACCGCCAAGATTGGCGTCGTACAGCTGATGTTGCATCTCTCGCGCCGCTTTCACTATCGTGGCGTCGCTAATGCGCTCGCGTGCGGCAAAACCCTGAAAGGTTTTGGTGAGATAAATGTCGGCCATTCGCTCTCCCTGCGAATCTATACCCGTCAAGGGTATACTTCAAGTGGTTTAAAAATAACCACAGGGTGACAAGCGGCCAAAGGGAAAGAAACAGCCAAATTCACGCCATGCGCAGCTTGGCGCAAAGCCTTAAGTGAATTCAAAGAGTAATAGGGTGAAAATGCGACGGGATGCGCAGAAGCCGGTTAACGCATGCCCGGTGATAGGCTCACCGGGCGAAATGAGTCAGGTCAGACGCCGATTTTTCTGCCGAGCAGGCTGCCGGCGTGCGACTGGCCGTCCGGGCCATACAGCGATTTGTTGTTTTTGCTGAGGATGGCCAGCGCCTGAGCGTTATGGTCGATCTGCTGATTGAGCAGCAGGCCGTTGTGCTGGTTCTTTTCGCGCAGCGTTTGGCTCCAGCAATTGAACGCGCTGCCAACGGTCGGCCAGGGGGGCGTGGCTGGCATAGGGCGCGCGTTGCCCGCAGGTTTTTTCCTGCCCCAGGCGCTGTTGCTCGAGGTAGGCGACCGTCGCCAGCAGTTGGCTTTTGGCATCGGTTACGCGCTGCAAGGCCACGCCCGGCAGCTGGCCGGAGCATAACAGATCGTGCTCTTCTTCCAGCACGCCATTGAGCGCCTGCAGCGTTTCCAACAGTTTGTCCAGCAGTTGTGCCAGCTTTTCCATAGTGATGACTTATCCTTTACCGCTACCCGCCGCCGCGTTGTCAGTCGCGTCCGGCGATCCATTGAACATCGCTCTGCGCGTCTTGCAGCAGTGCGTCGGCGATTTTGCCGGCGTCCATCTTCAGTTCACCGTTGCGGATCGCCTGCTTGATGGCCTCGACCCGGCCCATATCGATATCCTGGGTGCCCGGCTGCATCAGGCGCGCCTGCGCCTCGCTCAGTTTGACCTGCGTGCCGCTGACGGCGGTTTCGGCCACGGCGGCCTTACGCGGCTGGAGCGGGTTGTCGGCCGGGGTTTCACGCGGTTGCACAGTGGAAACCGGCTGTAACCGCTGGGTGCGATCGATACTCATGGTCCATCTCCGTTTACGCCGTGACCGCTCTCGGGCGACGACGCTGCAATGAAAGTGTTGCGGCCCTGATGGCCAATAAAATGCTGCTTGATTTGTCTTATCGGCAAGGTTTGCGGAACCTTTACTTTTTTATAACGTAATGCGAATCGCGCCGTCGTCCCCGACCACGCCGCTGACGATTTGCCCGGACGCCATGCGCACGCGCACGCTGTCTTCGGCGGCGGCGTTGTTCATCGCCTTGCCCGCGCCGCTAATGCTGAATCCTTCGCCCTGTGCATTGACCTGCACCGGTTGCCCGGCCTTGATAATCCAGGCCTGGCGCAGCATGGCGAGGGTCAGCGGCTGGCCGGGGCTGATGTTGCGCAGGCTGACGGCGCCTAATGCTTTGCCCGCTTCGGTCAGCGCGCGCGGCGGCAGGGTATCGAGCCGACCTTCTTTCAACGTCAGGTCCGCCGCCGTCAACCGGCTGCCGGCGGTGATGCCGCGCGCCGAAACGAGATAGCGGCCGAACACCTGCACCTGCGTCTGGATAAAACGCCGCTCTTGGCCACAGCGCGCCGAAATGCTGACGTTGCCGCCGATCCGCGCGTTGGGCGGCAGCGACAGCTGCGGCAGTTCGCAAGCGGGCCATTGGTTCGGCGGCGTGCGCACCCGCACTTTTACCTGCACCGGTTCGCCGCTGAACTTGCCTTGGATGAAGCTTTCGATTTGCGTCGCCAGATCGTCGGCACGCGCGTTCAGACTGCACAGCAGGCCGATAAGCAGCAGCATTTTACCTTTCATCGTCATCTTCTCAAGCTTCATCGGGATACGCGTAAGTGTACCCGCAGCGCGCGCAGGCTAAGCAGATAAATAGCGCCCCATTTTGCGTTTATTCCCGCGATAGGGTAGCGCGGGGGGCGTTTATGCTGTCGACTCCAAATTCTAACCTCGCGGAGGGAGCATGCTCGACAAACTGGACGCGGCTCTGCGCTTTGGCCAAGAGGCGCTGAACTTGCGCGCCCAGCGGCAGGAAATTCTGGCCGCCAACATCGCCAACGCAGACACACCGGGTTATCAGGCGCGGGATATCGATTTCGCCAGCCAATTGAACAAAGTGATGGAGCAGGGGCGCGTCAGCGGCAACGGCATGGCGCTCAACCTGACGGCGGCGCGCCATATCCCGGCGCAGACCCTGCAGCCGCCGCAGCTCGATCTGCTGTTCCGGGTGCCGGATCAGCCGTCGATGGACGGCAACACGGTGGACATGGATCGCGAACGCACCAACTTTGCCGATAACAGCCTGAAATATCAGACCGACCTGACGCTGCTCAACGGTCAGATCAAAGGGATGATGTCCGTACTGCAACAAGGATAAGGCGCATGTCTTTACTGAATATTTTTGATATCTCCGGCTCGGCGTTATCGGCGCAATCCCAGCGCATGAACGTCAGCGCCAGCAACATGGCCAACGCCGACAGCGTGACCGGCCCGGACGGCGAACCTTACCGCGCCAAGCAGGTGGTGTTCCAGGTCGCAGCGGCGCCGGGACAGCCGACCGGCGGCGTGCGCGTTGCCCAGGTGGTGGACGATCCGGCGCCCGAGCGTCTGGTGTATCAGCCGGGCAACCCGCTGGCGGACGCCAAGGGGTATGTGCGCATGCCGAACGTCGACGTAGTGGGGGAAATGGTCAACACCATCTCCGCTTCCCGCAGCTATCAGGCCAACGTTGAGGTGCTTAACACCACCAAGTCGATGATGATGAAAACCCTGACGCTGGGTCAGTAACCGGAGGTTCCCATGGCTATCGCCGCAACCACGAACGAGTCGTTGGACAACACCGTCATCGGTAACAACAGCAAAAATACCAACAGCCAGGATCTGCACAACAGCTTCCTGACGCTGCTGGTGGCGCAGTTGAAAAACCAGGATCCGACCAATCCGATGCAGAACAACGAACTGACCTCGCAGCTGGCGCAGATCAACACCGTTCAGGGCATCGAAAAACTCAACACCACGCTGGGGTCGATCTCCGGCCAGATCAACAGCAATCAGTCGCTGCAGGCCACCGCGCTGATCGGCCACGGCGTGATGGTGCCGGGCAGCAACATTCTGGTCGGCAGCAAGGACGGCAAAGTCAGCACCACGCCGTTCGGCGTGGAACTGGAGCGCGCCGCCGACCAGGTAACCGCCACCATCACCAACGCCAGCGGGCAGGTGGTGCGCACCATCGAAATCGGCGGTCTGACCGCCGGCGTACATGCCTTCACCTGGGACGGTTCGCTGGATGACGGCTCCACCGCGCCCGACGGCGCCTACAAAGTGGCGATTAACGCCAAAGGCAACGGCGAGCAGTTGGTGGCGCGCAGCCTGCACTTCGGCTTGGTGAACGGCGTGATCCGCGACGGCAACGGCGCCAAGCTGGATCTCGGTCTGGCGGGCAACGCCACCCTGGAAGACGTGCGACAGATCTTATAACCCTAAGCATCAGGCTCAATCGGACGATAGCCTGACCACTATTCGGAGAATAACATGGCTTTTTCTCAGGCAGTCAGCGGCTTGAACGCGGCAGCAACCAACCTGGACGTGATCGGTAACAACATCGCCAACTCCGCGACGGCGGGCTTCAAATCCGGCAGCGTCTCCTTTGCCGACATGTTCGCCGGTTCACAGGTCGGTCTGGGCGTCAAAGTGTCCGGCATCACCCAGAACTTCAAGGGCGGCACCACCACCGGCACCAGCCGTTCATTGGATGTGGCCATCAACGGCAACGGCTTTTTCCGCATGCAGGATAAAGACGGCGGCATCTTCTATACCCGCAACGGCCAGTTCAAGCTGGACGAGAACCGCAATCTGACCAACATGCAGGGTCTGCAGCTGACCGGCTATCCGGCGGCCGGCTCCCCGCCGACCATTCAGCAGGGCGCCAACCCGGTGCCGCTGAGCATTCCTGAAGGCATGATGAACGCGAAAGCGTCCACTTCCGGCCAGATGGTCGCCAACCTGATGTCGACCCATAAGGTGCCGGAAAACAAGACCTTCGATCCGACCAAACAGGACAGCTACAACTATACCAATACCATCACCGCCTACGACTCGCTGGGTAACGCGCACAACATCAACGCTTACTTCGTGAAGACCGAAGACAATAAATGGCAGGTCTACACCCAGGACGGCAGCGCAGCGCCAGTGAACGCCGGCACCATGGAGTTCAGCACCAGCGGTACCCTGGTGAAAACAACCAGCACCAACGGCGCGCCGGGCGAGTTCAGCATGGTGATCCCGATGACCGCCAAAGACGGCGCGCCGGCGCAAAACTTCACCCTGAGCTTCGCCGGCAGCATGCAGCAGAACGTGAGCAGCGACTCGGTGAGCAAGGTATCGCAGGACGGTTATGCCGCCGGTGAATACACGGGCTATCAGATCAACAACGACGGCACCATCGTGGGCGTCTACTCCAACCAGCAAACCCAGCTGTTGGGCCAGATCGTCATGGCTAACTTCTCCAACCCGGAAGGACTGGCGTCGCAGGGCGATAACGTTTGGCAGGAAACCGGCGCGTCCGGCCAGCCGCGCGTCGGTCTTGCGGGCGGCGGCGGCTTAGGCAAGCTGACCAGCGGCGCGCTGGAGTCTTCCAACGTCGATCTGAGCCAGGAGCTGGTGAACATGATCGTCGCACAGCGTAACTATCAGTCCAACGCCCAGACCATCAAGACGCAGGACTCCATTCTGCAGACGTTGGTTAGCCTGCGCTAATAGGGTCGAGTTATGGATCACGCGATTTATACCGCGATGGGCGCGGCTCGCCAAACGCTGGAGCAGCAGTCCATTACCGCCAACAACCTGGCCAACGCGTCGACGCCGGGCTTTCGCGCCCAGCTCGCCGCGCTGCGCGCTGTGCCGGTTGACGGGCCGAGCCTGGCGACGCGCACATTGGTGGCCGCGTCGACGCCGGGCGCCGACATGAGCCAGGGGGCGCTGAACTATACGGCGCGCCCGCTGGACGTGGCGCTGCAGCAGGACGGTTTCCTGGCGGTGAGCCTGCCGGGCGGCGGTGAAGCCTACACCCGCAACGGCAACATCCAGATCTCCTCCACCGGGCAGTTGACGGTGCAGGGGCTGCCGGTGATGGGCGACGGGGGGCCGATCGAGGTGCCGCCGTCGGCGGAGATCACCATCGCCGCCGACGGCACCATTTCAGCGCTGAACGCCGGCGATCCGCCGAACACCATCGCGCAGATCGGCCGCCTGAAGCTGGTGAAAGCCGACGCGCGTGAAGTGATGCGCGGTGACGACGGGCTGTTCCGCCTGACGCCGGAAACCCAACAGCTGCGCGGCAATCAGTTGCAAAACGATCCGCAGGTGCGGGTGATGCCCGGGGTGCTGGAAGGCAGCAACGTCAAGCCGATGGAGACCATGGTAGACATGATCGCCAACGCCCGCCGTTTTGAAATGCAAATGAAGGTCATCCACAGCGTGGATGAAAACGAACAGCGTGCCAACTCACTGCTCTCAGTGAGCTAAGCAGCAAGGAAATAACCGATGATTCCATCCTTATGGATTGCCAAAACCGGTCTGGACGCGCAGCAGACCAACATGGACGTGATCGCCAACAACCTGGCGAACGTCAGCACCAACGGCTTCAAACGCCAGCGTGCGGTATTTGAAGATCTGCTGTACCAGACCATGCGTCAGCCGGGGGCGCAGTCCTCTGAGCAGACCACGCTGCCTTCCGGTCTGCAGATCGGCACCGGCGTGCGTCCGGTGGCGACCGAGCGGCTGCACAGCCAGGGCAACCTGTCACAGACCAACAACAGCAAAGACGTCGCCATCAAGGGGCAGGGGTTCTTCCAGGTGATGTTGCCGGACGGCACCCAGGCCTACACGCGCGACGGCTCGTTCCAGATCGATCAGAACGGCCAGTTGGTCACCTCCAGCGGTTTCCAGGTGCAGCCGGCGATCACCATTCCGGCTAACGCGCTGTCCATCACCGTCGGCCGCGACGGCATCGTCAGCGTCACCCAGCAGGGGCAAACCGCCGCCCAGCAGGTGGGGCAACTGACGCTGACGACCTTTGTCAACGACAGCGGTCTGGAGAGCGTGGGCGAGAACCTGTATCAGGAAACCGAAAGCTCGGGCGCGCCGAACGAGAGCACGCCGGGGCTGAACGGCGCCGGTCTGCTGTATCAGGGCTACGTGGAGACCTCCAACGTTAACGTGGCGGAAGAGCTGGTCAACATGATCCAGACTCAGCGCGCTTACGAGATCAACAGCAAAGCGGTATCGACTTCCGATCAGATGCTGCAAAAGCTGACGCAACTGTAATCTGTCATTGACGGGCCCGGCTTGCCGCGCCCGTCATTCTCTTTCGTGAAACAAAGGCGATACCCGTGGTAACCACATATTCGATGGCAATCCTGCCGCGGCAGGGACAACGCTGGCTGGCGGGAATGGTGATGCTGACGCTGAGCGGCTGCGCTTATATTCCGCATAAACCGCTGGTGGACGGTGCGACCACGGCGCAGCCCGCGCCGGCCAGCGCGCCGATGCCGAACGGCTCGATCTTCCAGACGGTGCAGCCGATGAACTACGGCTATCAGCCGCTGTTCGAAGACCGCCGTCCGCGCAACGTCGGCGACACCCTGACCATCGTGCTGCAGGAAAACGTCAGCGCCAGCAAGAGCTCCTCCGCCAATGCCAGCCGCAACGGCGCCAGCAAGTTCGGCGTCGCCACCTCGCCGCGTTACCTTGACGGCCTGTTGGGCAATGCGCGCGCCGATATGGACATTTCCGGCGACAGCACCTTCGGCGGCAAGGGCGGGGCCAACGCCAACAACACCTTCAACGGCACCATAACGGTGACGGTCAACCAGGTGCTGGCCAACGGCAACCTGCACGTGGTGGGGGGAAAAGCAGATCGCCATCAACCAGGGCACCGAATTCATTCGTTTCTCCGGCGTCGTCAACCCGCGCACCATCAGCGGCAACAACTCGGTCACCTCGACGCAGGTGGCGGACGCGCGGATCGAATACGTCGGCAATGGCTATATCAACGAAGCGCAGACCATGGGCTGGCTGCAGCGCTTCTTCTTAAATGTTTCACCGTTCTAAGGATTGACTGATGCTGAAAAAATGGTTTATCGCGCTGTGCGTCGGGCTGGTGTGCTTGCCGGCGGCGGCGGAGCGCATCCGCGATCTGGTGACGGTGCAGGGCGTGCGAGACAACGCCCTGATCGGCTATGGCCTGGTGGTGGGGCTGGACGGCTCCGGCGACCAGACCATGCAGACGCCGTTCACCACCCAAAGCCTGAGCAACATGCTGTCGCAGCTGGGCATCACCGTGCCGCCGGGCACCAACATGCAGCTGAAAAACGTGGCGGCGGTGATGGTGACCGCCAAACTGCCGCCGTTCTCGCGCGCCGGGCAGAACATCGACGTGGTGGTCTCATCAATGGGCAACGCCAAGAGCCTGCGCGGCGGCACCTTGCTGATGACGCCGCTGAAAGGCGTGGATAACCAGGTCTATGCGCTGGCGCAGGGCAACGTGCTGGTCGGCGGCGCGGGCGCGGCGGCCGGCGGCAGCAGCGTGCAGGTCAATCAACTGGCGGGCGGGCGCATCAGCAACGGCGCCACCATCGAGCGCGAGCTGCCGACCACCTTCGGCAGCGGCGGCGTACTCAACCTGCAGCTGAACGACGAAGACTTCACGCTGGCGCAGCAGATCAGCGACGCCATCAACCGCCAACGCGGCGGCGGCACCGCGACGCCGCTCGACGCCCGTACGATCCAGGTGCTGGTGCCGCAGGGCAACAGCTCTCAGGTTCGCTTCCTGGCGGAGATTCAAAACATCACCGTCAACGTCGGCGCAATGGACGCCAAAGTGATCATCAACTCGCGCACCGGGTCGGTGGTGATGAACCGCGATGTGATCCTCGATTCCTGCGCCGTCGCCCAGGGCAACCTGTCGGTGGTGGTCGATCGGCAAAATACCGTCAGCCAACCGACGACGCCGTTCGGCGGCGGCCAGACGGTGGTGACGCCAAACACCCAGATCTCGGTGCAACAGCAGGGCGGGTCGCTGCAGAAGGTGAACGCCAGCGCCAACCTGAACAACGTCATTCGCGCGCTGAACGCGCTGGGCGCCACGCCGATCGATCTGATGTCGATCCTGCAGGCGATGCAGAGCGCCGGCTGCCTGCGCGCCAAGCTGGAAATCATCTGATGGCGGGCGATCTGATGGCGATGTCGGGCGCGGCCTATGACGCCCAGGCGCTGAATGGCCTGAAGCGCGACGCGGCGGCCGACCCGCAGGGCAACCTCAAGCAGGTGGCCCAGCAGGTGGAAGGCATGTTCGTGCAGATGATGCTGAAAAGCATGCGTTCCGCCTTGCCGCAGGACGGGGTGTTGAGCAGCGATCAAACGCGGCTCTATACCTCGATGTACGATCAGCAAATCGCCCAGCAGATGTCGCAAAAAGGGCTGGGGCTGGCCGACATGATGGTCAAGCAGATGAGCAACGCCAACGCGGTGCCGAGCGAAACCGCGGGCATGTCGCCGATGGCGCTGGACAACGAGGTGCTGCAAACGCTGCCGAACCAGGCGCTGGAGCAGATGGTGCGCCGGGCGATGCCGAAAGCCCCGCCGGCCGCCGCGCCGCTGTCGCTCAACAACGGCAACTTCGTCGCTCGTCTGTCGATACCGGCGAAGGTCGCCAGCCAGCAGAGCGGCATTCCGCATCAGCTGATCGTCGCGCAGGCGGCGCTGGAATCCGGCTGGGGGCAGCGCGAGATCCCAACCTCAGACGGCACGCCGAGCTACAACCTGTTCGGCATCAAGGCCGGCGGCAGCTGGAGCGGGCCGGTGACGGAGATCACCACCACCGAGTTCGAACAGGGCGCGGCGAAGAAGGTGAAGGCGAAGTTCCGCGTTTACGGGTCGTACGTCGAAGCGATCGCCGATTACGTCAAACTGCTGACCAACAACCCGCGCTACGCCGACGTGGCCGCCGCGCGCAGCCCGGAGCAGGCGGCGCATGCGCTGCAGCGCGCCGGGTACGCCACCGATCCCCAGTACGCCAGCAAGTTGGTCAGCGTGATTCAGCAGATGAAGAGCGCGGGGGAGCAGGCGGTGAAAGCTTACACCCACGATCTGAAAGATTTGTTCTAAATCCCCGTCATTCTTGACGCCGCAGCGGCGCCAATTATTTAGGGGGTAGGCGGCAATGGAGGCTCGCTGGATGCTGGCCACATTGCCGCTTTTTTTCCTCAAGTTCTTCTCATTTTTGCCGATAACCGAAACAGGCTGAGCGAACAGACTCAGCAGCTCAATTAAGAACCCTGTGGGCCACCGGCGCCGCAGCATAAGGAATTCCGATGTCCAATAGCTTAATCAATACCGCGATGAGCGGGCTGAATGCGGCTCAGGTGGCGCTCAGTACCGTCAGCAACAACATCTCCAACTACAACGTGGCGGGCTACAACCGTCAGACCGCGATCCTGGCGCAGAACGGCGGCATGGCCACCATGAGCGGCTTTATCGGCAACGGCGTGACCGTCACCAGCGTTAACCGCGAGTACAACCAGTTCATCACCAACCAGCTGCGCGGCGCGCAAAGCGCGTTCGGGGCGCAAAACGCCTATTACGAGAAGATTTCGCAGATCGACAACCTGTTGGCGAGCAAGACCAACCCGCTGTCGACCAACATGCAGGATTTCTTTACCAACCTGCAGAACCTGGTGAGCAACGCCGGTGACGACGCCGCGCGCCAGACGGTGCTGGGCAAGGCCAACGGCCTGGTGAACCAGTTCAACAACACCGACAAATTCCTGCGCGACATGGACAACGGCGTCAATCAGCAGATCAGCGATACGGCGCAGCAGATCAACAGCTACGGCCAACAGATCGCCAAGCTGAACGACGAGATCACCCGTTTGCGCGGCAGCGCCGGCGGTGAACCGAATGCGTTGCTGGATCAGCGCGATCAGCTGGTCACCGAATTGAACCAGCTGGTGGGCGTACAGGTCACGCAACAGGACGGAGACGCCTATACCGTTTCCTTCGCCAACGGTTTGACCCTGGTGCAGGGCAGCAATACGTATCAGGTGGAAGCCGTGCCTTCCAGCAGCGATCCTTCCCGTCTGACCATCGGCTATAACCGCGGCAACGGCGCCAGCGAAGTGCCGGAAGGCCAGATCACCAGCGGCACGCTGAGCGGCGTGCTGAAATTCCGCAGCGAAACGCTGGACGGCGTGCGCAATCAGCTGGGCCAGTTGGCGCTGGCGATGGCGGACAGCTTTAACCAACAGCATCGCGCCGGCTTCGATCTGAACGGTGACGCGGGCGGCGACTTCTTCAGCTTCAGCGGCGGCCGGGTGGTGGATAACACCCGCAACACCGGCGACGCGTCGCTGTCGGTCTCTTACACCGATACCGGCAAGGTGAAGGCCAACGATTATCGCGTCGAGTTCGACGGCAGCAACTGGCAGGTCAGCCGCCTGCCGGACAACGTGAAAGTCAACGCGACGCCGGGCACCAGCGCCGACGGTAAACCGACGCTGAACTTCGACGGGTTGGAAGTGAGCATCGACGGCAATGCGCAGGCCAAAGACAGCTTCACCGTGAAACCGGTCAGCGACGTGGCGGGCAACCTGAAAGTGGCCATCACCGATTCGTCCAAGATCGCCGCCGCCGGTAAAGACGACAGCGGCCGCGGCGATAACGAGAACGCCAAGAAACTGCTGGATCTGCAAACCAAAAACCTGGTGGACGGCAAAGCGACCCTGAGCGGCGCTTACGCCGGCATCGTCAGCGGCGTCGGCAACCAGACCGCCGCCGCCAAGGCCATCGCCACGTCGCAGGCCAAAATCGTCACCCAGTTGGGCGCGCAACAGCAGTCGATGTCCGGCGTCAACCTTGACGAAGAGTACGGTGAACTGCTGCGTTTCCAGCAGTACTACATGGCCAACGCGCAGGTGATTCAGACCGCCAGCTCGCTGTTCGACGCGCTGCTGAACATTCGTTGATTTCATTGTTAATCGGCGCCGATAACGGCGCCGGTCGCTCAGAGTAAGGAACCCACAGCATGCGCATGAGTACCGGCATGATGTACCAACAAAACATGAACGGCATCACGGGCAACCAGTCGCTGTTCATGAAGGCCGCCGAGCAGCTTTCCTCCGGCAAGCGAGTGATCAACCCGTCCGACGATCCGTTGGCGGCGTCGCGCGCGGTGATGCTGTCGCAGTCGCAGGCGGAAAACAGTCAATACACGCTGGCGCGCACCTTCGCCCGTCAGAACGTGTCGATGGAAGAAACGGTATTGGCCGGCGCGACCTCCACCATCGCGGACATGAAGGCGTTGATCGTCAACGCCGGCGGCACCGAAAGCGATAACGATCGCCAGTCGCTGGCCACCCAGCTGCAGGGGTTGAAAGATCAGCTGCTGAACCAGGCCAACAGCACCGACGGCAATGGCCGCTATATGTTCGGCGGGTATGTGAACGACAAGGCGCCGTTCGTCGACAACGGCGGCACCGTCAGTTACCAGGGCGGCGACAAGACGGTTGAGCAGAAAGTGGACGCCAACCGCACCATGACCATCGGCCATACCGGCAACGCGGTGTTCATGTCGTTGACCAGCAACCCGAAGCCCGAGCCGGACGGCAGCGCGCCGGTCAGCAACGTATTCGAGAGCATCGATATTGCGCTGAACGCGCTGAAAACCCCGCTGCAGGGCGCCGACGAGGCCACCAAGCAGCAGGTGAACGATGCGCTGGCGAAAGCCAACCGCGGTCTGGACAACTCCTACAACAACGTGCTGAGCGTGCGCGCCGAGCTGGGCAGCCAGCTGCAGGAGATGGATCAGTTGGACAGCATCGGTAAAGAGCGTGACATGACCAATCAGATCCAGATGAGCGCGCTGACGGATGCCGACCTGGCCGAGTCTATCTCGTCCTACTTCATGCAGCAGGCGGCGCTGCAGGCGTCGTACAAAACCTTCAGCGATATGCAGGGCATGTCGTTGTTCCAGATGAATCGTTAAGAGCAATACCCCGTTGCCTGACCGCGACGGGTTTCCCTTTAGTGCGCTTAGAAAACGCCTTCTCCGCCCCGCGGGGAGGGAGGCTTCTTGAAACCGGGCGCACTCGTTTGGCGCGTCGCTCGTTCTCCCACTACTGACTGAGTGACGCGCCTTTTTTCATCAGGGAAGAAATAATACGATTGTCACCCCTGTTTAATGCGCGATGACATTATTGAAATCAGCGGTGGAAAAATCACGATGGATATTATTTCCCTGACGATAAATATCGGTGCTATTTCTTTTTCTTCACCACTTTCCATTTTTCACCGGCGGCCGTTTCGCTGATGGCAACTTTAAATTTGTTGCTTTTCCAGTGGGCCATGCCGAATAATCGGCGTGCTTTGCGGTTGCTTTTCGCTTTAATCATGATCTCGCTCCTGTAGTTAGCAAAGGTCGATGCTGCGCCCTGCAGCCGGCAGGCTGCCGGACGCATTTATTCAGGGTGTAAGTTATCTGCCGCGCATTTAACTCTGCGCGGCTGCGTTATTTTATTTTTCTCTAACCAATAAGTTTATATTATCGCCGCGGGCGACTGACGGGGTGCGGGCGATATTTTTTCTACCGGGTCTATTTTAGGTCGGGGTTTTATTTATTCAAGCTGCCGGAGACATTTGGACCTTAATCCGGATAAAAGACGTTTCTCAGGCTTTTGTCCCAAGAAAGCGTTTTTATTGCCATTTTGTCTCAGGCGGAAGAGGGGGAAAGGAAGAGGCCGCAGGGGCTCAGAAGGTCATGCCGCCGATCACCGCCGCCAGTCGATCGAAGATTTCACCGAACAGGTGCTCACAGAACGGCGCCAACATCGGCATCATCATGCCCAGCGTCATGATGCCGAAGGTCATGGTGACCGGGAAACCGATCACGAAGACCGACAGCTGTGGCGTCATGCGGTTGAGTAGGCCGAGCGCCATGTTGAGCGTCAACAGCAGGCAGATCAGCGGCAATGCCAGCATCATGCCGTTGATGAAGATCAGTGAGCCGACCTGAGTCAACACCAGGAAGCCGTTGCCGTTCAGCGGCTGCGTTTGGATCGGCAGGGTATGGAAGCTGTCCGTCAGCAGCGAAATCAGCCATAGATGGCCGTCAAAGCTGAGGAACAGCAACATCGCCAGCAGGTTGAGCAGGCGCGCCAGCACCGGCATGTTCGGGCCGCCGCTGGGATCGAAGAAAGTGGCGAACGACAGTCCCATCTGCATGCCGATCACTTCCCCCGCCAGGCGCACCGCCGCGAAGGCGAACTGCATGGTCAATCCGAGCGCCACGCCGATCAGAATCTGCTGAATCGCCAGCCACAGGCCGGCGGCGGAGAAGATGGGAATATTGCTGGCGGGCAGCGTCGGCGCAATCAGGATGACGATCAGCCCGCCAAGGCCGATTTTGACCTTTTTGCTGATTTGCTTTTCGCTGAATATCGGCGCGGTGCTTATCAGCGCCAGAATGCGCAGCAGCGGCCAAAAGTAGTGGCTGAGCCAGACGGTGAGCTGGGCGCTGTCGAAGGTGAGCACGGTCAGCCGATCAGGGTAGGCAGGTTGCTGAACAGGGTGCGCATGTAGTCCAGCAACAGATTCAACATCCAGGGACCGGCGATGATGATGGTGGCCACCACCGCCAGAATTTTAGGGATGAACGACAGCGTCATTTCGTTGATCTGGGTGGCGGCCTGCAGCAGGCTGACGACCAGGCCGCTGATCAGCGCCGCCAGCAGCAGCGGGGCGGCCAGCGCCAGCGCGACTTTCATCGCCTCGGTGCCGAGCGCCATAACCGATTCAGGTGTCATCTCGCTTTCTCCGGTCAGGGGTTACGAATAGAAGCTCTGCGCCAGCGAGCCGAGCAGCAGCTGCCAGCCATCGACCAGCACGAACAGCATCAGCTTGAACGGCAGCGAGATGGTGGCGGGCGGCACCATCATCATCCCCAGCGCCATCAGCACGCTGGCGACCACCAGATCGATAATCAGGAACGGAATGAACACCGTAAAGCCGATCTGGAAGGCGGTTTTCAGTTCGCTGGTGACGTAGGCGGGCAGCAGGATGCGCATCGGCACCGCTTCCGGGCCGGCCAGCGGCGGCTGATTGGCCAGTCTGGCGTACAGCGCGAGATCGGTTTCGCGCGTTTGCCGCAGCATGAATTCGCGCAGCGGCTGCGCGCCTTTATCCAGCGCGACTTCCAGCCCGATTTTGTCCTGGCTGAACGGCAGATAGGCATCCTGATAAACCTTGTCGAACACCGGCGACATGATGAAGAAGGTCAGGAACAGCGCCAGCCCCAGCATCACCTGGTTCGGCGGCGCCGACGGCGTGCCCAGCGCGTTGCGCAGCAGGCCGAGCACGATGATGATGCGGGTGAAGCTGGTCATCATCAGCAGCATGGCCGGCAGGAAGGTCAGCGAGGTCAACAGCACCAGCGTCTGCACCGGCAGCGACCAGCTCTGGCCGCCGTTGGCCAGCGGCTGGCTGATCAGCCCCGGCAGTTGCGCGAAAGCCGCCGGGCTGATGAACAGCAGGGCGGCAGGGAGCCAAACCGCCGGGCGGCGGACGAGGGTATGAAGAGTCGAGGTCATGCCGATTTTTCCGGGCGTTTCAGAACTTTTTGCATCAGTTGGCGGAAGTCCGCCGGTGTCGCCGCGTCGGCCTCGCCTGCGTCTTTCGGCGGAGCGGGCAGGGTGTGCAGCGGGGTGATCTGCTGGGCGGTGACGCCCAATACCAACAAGGTGTCATCGACTTCCACCACCACCACGCGCTCGCGCTGCCCGACCTGGCAACTGGCGCGCAGGTTAAGCAGTTTGTTGTTGCGCGCCTGCGGGGCGAAACCCAGCCGACGGAACAGCCAACCGGCCAGCAGGATCAGCAGCAGAATGCCGCCGAGTGCGCTGCTGACCTGCATCAACACCGAACCGGCCGGCAGGGCCGGCGCGGCGGGCGGTTGGGTGCTTTGGACGGTAACGGGCGCCGCGGCGGTCATCAGCGGCTCAGTCGACGCATGCGTTCGGATGGGGTGATGATGTCGGTGATGCGCACGCCGAACTTGTCGGCCACCACCACCACTTCACCTTGCGCGATCAGGTAACCGTTGATCAGGATATCCAGCGGTTCGCCGGCCAGGCCGTCCAGCGCCACCACCGAGCCTTGCGACAGGCGCAGCAGCTCTTTAATGGTCATCTTGGTGCGCCCCAGTTCCACGGTCAGCTTGACCGGAATATCCAGGATCAGGTCGATATCCTGCAGGCTGCCGAGCGCATCCTGAGCTTCCAGCGACTTGAACACCCCTTCGGTGCTCGCGCCGGATTTCTCTGAAGACTGCTGCTCGTTAAACGCATCAGCCCACAGATCGTCTACGGATTCCTTTCCTTCGCCAGACGGTTGCTTAGGATCACTCATTGGGCTGTTCCTCACTCAGAGCATTCAAAATAGGGTTAATCAAATGTTCAACACGCAGGGCGTATTGCCCGTTTAACGTGCCGTATTGGCTGGTCAGAACCGGTACGCCGTCCACATGGGCGATCAGGCGTTCCGGCTTGTCTATCGGTAATACATCGCCCGGTTGCAGCTTCAGGACTTTCGACAGCCGCATCGGGATATCGACGAAGTTGGCGATCAGCTCCAGTTCGGAGTGCTGCACCTGCTTCACCAGCGTTTCGCGCCAGTGGCTGTCTTCCTGCCGCGAATTTTCCAGCGGCGGGTTGGTCAACAGTTCGCGCAGCGGTTCGATCATCGCGAATGGAATGCAGATGTTGAACTCGCCGGTCAGCGCGCCGATCTCCACCTGGAACGGCGTGGTGACCACGATGTCGTTCGGCGAGGTGGTGATGTTGGTGAACTTCACCTGCATTTCGGCGCGCACGTACTCCACGTCGATCTTGTAGATGGCGCTCCAGGCGTCGCCGTAGGCGTCCAGCGCCAGGCGCAGCATGCGCTTGATCACCCGCTGTTCGGTCGGGGTGAACTCGCGGCCTTCGACCTTGGTCGGGAAGCGGCCGTCGCCGCCGAACAGGTTATCGACGGCGATGAACACCAGGCTCGGCGCGAACACGAACAGGGCAGTGCCGCGCAGCGGATTCAGATGCACCAGGTTCAGGTTGGTCGGCACCGGCAGGTTGCGGGCGAACTCGTGATACGGCTGGATTTTGATCGGGCCGACGGTAATGTCCGGGCTGCGGCGCAGCAGGTTGAACAACCCCATGCGGAACTGCCGGGCAAAACGTTCGTTGATGATTTCCAGCGCGTGCAGTCGCTCGCGCACCACGCGGCGCTGGGTGTTCGGATCGTAAGGCTTGACCTCGCTCTCTTTGCCGACCACCGCTTCGGGTTCATCACCCGCGCTGTCGCCGTTGAGCAAGGCGTCGATCTCTGCCTGTGAAAGAATGCTATCGCCCATAGTGATTACCGCAGTATGAAGGCGGTGAACAGCACGTCGCTGACCACCTGCTTCGGTTGTCCCTTAACCAGCGGCGGGCTGAGCACGTCCTTTATCTGCGCCACCAGCTGTTGCTTCCCTTGTTCATTGGCCAACTGACTCGCTTCCTGACGGGAAAGCAGCATCAGCAAGCGGCTGCGCACCTCCGGCAGAAAATCGTTCAGCTGACGGCGGGTACTTTCGTCCGGCAGGCGCAGCGTGAGGCCAATATACAGCACGCGATCCGGGTTGTTGTCCGGCGTCACCAGGTTGACGGTAAAGGTGTCGAGCGGCATGAACACCGGCGCGGCCGGCGGTTGCTGTTTGACGGCGGCCGGTTCGGCGCCGTTTTTATGCTGTTGCAGCAGCCACCAGCTGTAGCCCGCGGCGCCACAGGCGACGACGCTGATCAATACCAGCAGGATGACCAGAAGGGGGCGTTTCGGTGCTGCCGGAAGGGAGTTCTGAGACATAGCCAAATCTAATTCCTGTTGTTCCACCCGCGGCCTGCGTGGCGGCGGGCATAGCGCGCGGCAAAGCCGCACGCATGACATGTAAAGGTATTATCGCGTCTATCGCGGCGTGCAATAGCCTGAATAGACGCGCAAATGGGTGCCAGCTTGGGCGTTTGCGGCGGCTCAGGCGAAAATATCGACGCCGTTGACCGCGCTGGCCATGCGCTGCAACGCCACCGGCGCGCTGACGCCGTCGGCGGCCGCAGCCTCGCCGCCAGCGTGTTCAGCATAGCTGGAACGCCCCTGGCCATTGGAAGCCTGCTGCTGCGCCTGTTGCCATTGCGGGGTGGACTCGCCGCCCACGCTGCTCTGTCCCAGGTTGATGCCGCTCTCGGCCAGCGCGTGACGCAGCTGCGGCATCGCCGCTTCCACCGCCGCGCGCACCTGACCGTGGGCGGAGGCAATGTGTAATTGCGCCTGCTGATCGTCCAGTTTCAACGTGATCTGCAAGGCGCCCAGCTCCTGCGGGTGCAGGCGCAGCTCGGCGCTTTGCTGGCCGTTGCGGTGGAACATCAGCACCTGTTGGTTCAACGCCTGCTGCCATTCCGGGCTGCCCAGCTGCGCGTTTAACTGCGGCGCGGGCGGCGCCGTCACCAGCGCGCCGGCCGGGGCGGCCGTTTGCGTGGGGCTGGCGGCGGCCAGGGCGACGGCGTGATTGAGCGTCGTCGGCTGCTGCGTATCGCTCGCCGGCAGCGGTTGAGCGGCACTGGCGCGCTCGCCGCTGGTCGGCTGCGGGAGCGCCGCCGTGGCGCTATCGCCGTCCGGGGCAGGGTTTTTAGCGTTTGTCACCGTCGTGGCGGCTGACGCCGACGAGCGCGCGGCGGTGTTATCACCGGCCGCCGCGATGTTCAGCAGGCCGTTGCCGGGCTGCAGCGCAGTCGCATCGTCAGCGTTTTCCACCGGCAGCGGCCGCTGGCCGTCGGCCGGTTGAGTCTGGGCGACGATCGCGGCCGGCAGCATGGCGTACAGCGCCTGCAGCGTCGCGGCATCCAGCTCTTTGGCCGCGGCGATCGGCGGCTGCGCCGGTTTATCGCCGGCGACGGGCGCATCGGCCTCGGGGCGTTCAGATGAAAGCGCATCGGCTGAGATTGCCGGGTTCTGCAGCAGGCCGCCGCGCTCGCCGAAGGCGGCCAGCAGTTGATTGAGCTGGTTGCGGCTCAGGGCCGGGGCGCGTTCATCGTCCGCGCTCAGCGCGACCGGCGGCTGTTTGCCATCGGCGGCGGGCGCGAAACGCGCGCCGAGCAGCTGGGCGAATGCCGTCGACAGTTGACTCTCATCCAGCGCCGACGTCAGTTCGGCCAGGCCGCCGGCATCGCCGGGTAAGGCCAGGCCGGGCAGGGCGTTCAGATTCATGGGTTGATATTCCTTTGTGCACTGCGTTGAGCGAACTCATCCATCAGTTTTTGATCCCGTTTATTCTCCTGCTGCTGCTCCGCATTTAAGGCGCGGGTATGCAGGGTCTCGAAAGCGTTCAACCGCTGTTGTTTGTCTTGCCATTGCTTCACCGCATGATCCACTTTCTGCCCCCACTGCAGCAGCTGCTGGCGGTGCTGGTCGATGGCCTGTTCCAGCGTGCCGATAAACTGCTGGTAGTTTTGCCAGCGTGAGCTGTCCATGCCGTCGCAGAGCGTATGATTCAGCTTCTGGCGGTATTCGTCCTGATAGTTGAGCAGCATTGACAGCTGTTGCTCCGCCGCCTGCTGCGCCTGCCGAACCTGGCCCAGCTGTTGCGCGGCTTGTTCCACCGCGTCCTGCGCCAGATCGCGCAGGGTAATCAGGGGTGACTGTGATTTCATCGCTCTGCGCCTCTGTGACGTTAAACAATCAACTGCTGCAGCTGTTGACAGGCTTCATCATAGCCGCTGCGTTCAAAGATGCCCTGTTGCAGGTACGCCTCCATCTGCGGGTACAGCGTCATCGCTTTGTCCAGCAACGGATCGCTGCCGGCCGCGTAGGCGCCGACGCTGATCAGATCGCGGTTGCGCTGATAGCTGGCCAGCATCTGTTTGAAGGTGCGAACCCGGCGATAATGCTCCTCGTCGATCAGCGACGTCATGGCGCGGCTGATTGACGCTTCGATGTCGATAGCCGGGTAGTGGCCGGCCTCCGCCAGGCGTCGGGACAGCACCACGTGGCCATCGAGGATGGCGCGCGCCGAGTCGGCGATCGGGTCTTGCTGATCGTCCCCCTCGGTCAACACGGTGTAGAAGGCGGTGATGGAACCGCCGCCGCTGATGCCGTTGCCTGCGCGTTCCACCAGCGCAGGCAGCTTGGCGAAGACCGAAGGCGGATAACCTTTGGTCGCCGGCGGTTCGCCGATAGCCAGGGCTATCTCACGCTGCGCCATGGCGTAGCGGGTGAGGGAATCCATGATCAGCAACACGTGCTGCCCGCGATCGCGGAAATCCTCGGCGATGCGGGTGGCGTAGGCCGCCCCCTGCATGCGCAGCAGCGGCGACACGTCCGCCGGCGCGGCGATCACCACCGAGCGCGCCCGGCCTTCGGCGCCGAGAATGTTCTCGATAAAGTCTTTGACCTCGCGGCCACGCTCGCCGATCAGGCCAACGACGATCACATCCGCCTGGGTATAACGGGCCATCATGCCGAGCAGCACGCTCTTGCCGACGCCGGAACCGGCGAACAGGCCCATGCGCTGGCCGCGACCGACGGTCAGCAGACCGTTGATGGTGCGCACTCCCACGTCCAGCACCTGCTCGATCGGCGTGCGCTGCAACGGGTTGAACGGCGCGGTGATCAGCGGCGCGCGGTAACCGGTTTCCGGCGACGGCAGACCGTCGAGCGGTTTGGCGCTGCCGTCCAGCACGCGCCCCAGCAGCGCCGGGCCGAGCGGCAACTGCTTGCCGGCGCTTTGGCCTTCCGGCGCGATGCGGGCGTAAACCCGCGCGCCCGGCACGATGCCTTCCACTTCTTCCAGCGGCATCAGGAACAGCCGCTGGCCGTTGAAGCCGACCACTTCGCTTTCCACTTCCTGCACTTCACCGGCGTCGTGCCGTTCGATGAGGCAGGTCGCCCCGAGCGGCAGCTGCAGCCCGGTGGCCTCCAGCACCAGCCCGGTGGCGCGGGTCAGGCGGCCGTAGCGGCGCACCGTCGGCGCGCGGGCGATACGTTTTTCCAACGTATCCAGAGAGCTCAGCCAGCGGCCGAGACGCGCGGTCATCAGACTTCTCCCGGTGCCGCCAGGCGACACAGTTCATGCCAGCGCGTCGCCAGGCTGGCGTCGAGATCGCCTTCTTCGGCGCTGACCTTGCAGCCGCCCGGGTGCAGTTCGCCGTCCGCCAGCAGGCGCCAGCCGTGCAGGCTGAGGGTAACCCCCAGTTGCTGCTCGACGCGGGGGTAGTCGTCCGGGTGGACCCGCAGCTGCGGTTTGCCGTTGAACATCGGCTCCTGCTGGATCAGCTGTTGGATTTGCGCGAGCAGGGCGGTGCCGTCGCACACCGGCGGCTGGCCCAGCACCTGTTTGGCGGCGGTCAACGCCAGCTGCATCAACCGGGAAGCGATCACGCTGTCGAGCGCGTCCAACGTGTGCTGGAATTCGGTGACCAACTGCTGCCAGTGGGCGGTCAGCGGCTGTTGCTGCTGCTGCGCTTCCAGCAGCCCTTGCTGACGGCCTTCTTCCAGACCGGACTGAAAGCCGGCCTCATAGCCTTTTTGCTGGCCGTCGGCATAGCCCAATTGCTGGCCCTGTTGCTCGGCCTGCAGCCGCAGCGTCGCCAACTGCTGTTGCAATTCGGCCTGCGCGTCCGGCGACGGATCGCTGTGTTCGAGATCCGGCAGCGGCGGCAGTTCGAACGCCGGTTTCTGTTCGCCCAAATCGTTGAGCGACCAGGGCTGCCAGGGCAGGGTGTTAATGCGATCAGACATAGGTGTCCTCGCCGCCGCCGATGATCATTTCGCCGGTTTCCGCCAGGCGTCTCACCACCAACAGGATGGCTTTCTGCTCGTTCTCCACCTGCGACATGCGCACCGGGCCACGGTTGGCCAGATCGTCGCGCAGGATGTCGGCGGCGCGTTGCGACATGTTCTTGAGGAACTTCTCGCGCAGCGGCTGTTCGGCGCCTTTCAGCGCGATCAGCAGCGACTCGCCTTCCACTTCTTGCAGCAGGCGCTGGATGCTGCGATCGTCGACTTCCACCAGGTTTTCGAACAGGAACATCTCGTCGATGATCTTCTGCGCCAGCTCGCCGTCGTATTCGCGCATCGCGTCGATGACCGCTTCTTCCTGCTGGGTTTTCATCAGGTTGATGATCTCGGCGGCGGTGCGCACCCCGCCCATTTTGCTGCGTTTGAGGTTCTGACCGTCGAGCAGGTTGTTCAGCACCTCGGTCAGCTCCGCCAACGCCGCCGGCTGCACGCCGCCGAAGGTGGCGATACGCAGCATCACGTCGTTGCGCAGGCGTTCGTCGAACAGGGCCAGAATATCCGCCGCCTGGCCGCGTTTGAGGTGCACCAGAATGGTGGCGATGATCTGCGGGTGTTCGTCGCGGATCAGGTCGGCGGCGCTCTGCGGCTCCATAAAGTTGAGCGTTTCCATGCCGGTGGTGGTCTCGCGCGATTCGAGAATGTCTTCCAACAGGCTGGCGGCGCGCTCTTCGCCCAGCGCCTTGACCAGCACCGAACGCAGATAGTCGCTGGCGTTGACGCTCAGCGCCGCGTATTGCTCGGCGTCGTCTTCAAACTCGGTCAGTATTTCGCCGAGCTGTTTGTGCGACACCTGGCTCATGCCGGCCATGGTGCCGCTCAGCAGCTGTACTTCGCGCGAGGAGAGGTGCTTGAACACCTCCGCCGCGCGATCTTCACCCAGCGTCATCAGCAAGATGGCGCTTTTGTCGGTTCCGGTCAGGCTCATATCTCGTTACTCATCCATTGGCGGATTACCAGAGCGACCACGCGCGGGTCTTTGTCAGCCAGATCGCGGATCCGCTGGCTCTGGACTTCTGCGCTGACGCGCTGCTGCGATTTACGACGCTGCGCCAGCTCCTCGTTGCTCGGTTTGCTGCTATCGACCGCTTTGGCGGCAGGCGCGTTGGCGGCGGCGATGGCGGCCTGTTGCGCCGCCTGGCGCTGTTGCAGCTGCGGCCGCACCAGTTTGCGCCACAGCAGCCAGGCAACCAGCAGCACCAGCAGATAGCGGCCCGCGTCGATCAGGCGATCGATAAACGACTGGCTTTGCCAGAACGGCAGTTCGCCACCGGTCACCTGAGCGTCGGTAAACGGCGTGTTGACCACGTTCAGGGTATCGCCACGGCTACTGGAGTAGCCCATCGCTTCACGCACCAGCGCTTCGATCTGCGCCAGCTGTTCTTTGCTCATCGGCTGCGGTTTGCCGTCTTTATCCGCGCCGAGGTAGTTGACCACCACGGCGACCGACAGACGCTGCACGGTGCCGGCTTTTTGCTGGGTATGGCGGATAGTGCGATCGAGCTCGTAGTTGGTGGTCGCGTCGCGACGGGTATTTTGCGGCACGCCGCTGGCCGCCGCGCTGCGGGTGGTCGCGGCGTTTTGCGCGGTGGCGTTGGCGTTATTGCCCGCCGCCGGCTTGGCGGTTTCAATCGGCGCCGTAGGCGGAGCGCTCGGTTGGTTGGACAGTGCGCCCGGCACACCGCCGACCTGCGGCCCGCCGATCTGCTCGCTCAGGCTGGTTTGCTGTGAGCGGATGGCGGCTTTATCCGGCTGTTGGTTAGGTTGGTACTGTTCATCGGTTTGTTCGCGCGTGGCGAAGTCGATCTGCGCCGTGACCTGCGCACGCACGTTGGCGCTGCCGACCACCGGGGCGAGGATCGCTTCGATGCGGCGCTGGAAGCCGTTTTCGACTTCGTTGGCGTATTTCAGCTGCGAAGCATTGAGATCGCGCCCGGTGCCGTCGGACTGGGTCAGCAGGCGGCCGGCCTGATCGACCACGGTCACGTTGCCCGGCGGCAGACCGGCGACGCTGCTCGACACCATATAAACGATGGCGTTGATCTGGCCGTCGTCCAGCGCACGGCCGGGTTGCAGGGTCAGCGTTACCGAGGCGGAAGGGGATTTTTGTTCGCGCACGAACAGCGAAGGTTTAGGCAGCGCCAGGTGAACGCGGGCGTTTTGCACCGGCCCCAGCGACTCGATAGTGCGCGACAGCTCGCCCTCGAGGGCGCGCTGATAGTTAATCTGCTCGCTGAACTGGCTGATGCCGAATTTTTCCTGATCCAACAGTTCGAAGCCGACGGCGCCGCCTTTCGGCAGCCCCTGCTGCGCGAGGCGCAAACGGGTTTCATGCACCTTTTCCGCCGGGATCAGCAGCGCTGCGCCATTCTCGGCGAAGCGATAAGGGATATTCATCTGCGTCAGCTGGGTGACGATGGCGCCACCGTCGCGGTCGTTCAGATTGCTGTACAGCACGCGGTAGTCGGGGCTTTTCACCCACAACAGCAGTGCGACGACGATCGCGATCGCGGCGGAAGCGGCGACCAGCAACGGAATTTTCGGGTTGGCGCGCAGACGGTTCCAGATGGCCTGCAGGCCGTTGTCGCGGCTTTCGCCGGCGGTTATCGAAGCACTCATTTTAGGTCTCGTCCTTCAATGGCGCTCACGATCCCGTACGGGCCGCTGAGCAGCTCCCTGCCAGGCTGATGAACGGTATGGTTAGCGTTGTGTGACAAAACAGACTCCCTGATACACATATCTTCTAAATAGCGGCGCTCCCATTTCTGGGCAGGCCATTATTCGCCTTATCAGACAATTCCGATTGCCCGATAAGCCGGGTTTTTTGCAGTTAATTAACCGCTTTAGGTCCGAAAACGCTGTGCTAGGGTGTGCATCATTGGAGAAGTACAGGGTGAAAACGTCACCCGGCGAGACGAGAGGATTGAGGACCAGATGGCGATTCAGGGCATTGAAGGGGTACTGCAGCAGATGCAGACCATGGCGGTTCAGGCCGGCAAGATGGGGCAAAATGCGGCGCCGCAGGGCGTCAGCTTCGCCAGCGAACTGACCGCGGCGCTCGGCAAGATCAGCGACACCCAGCAGACGGCGCGCAAACAGGCGCAGGACTTTGAGCTGGGCGTGCCGGGCATCAGCCTGAATGATGTGATGGTCGATCTGCAGAAATCGTCGGTGTCTTTGCAACTGGGCGTCCAGGTGCGCAACAAGCTGGTGGCGGCCTACCAGGACATCATGAATATGCCGGTGTGATTGATTAAGTTCGTTGATTTAAAAGAAGAATGTCACTCGTTAATGGCAGCGTGGGGCACTGATGGGGCAAACTCCGTTAATTTCTGGTTCAATAGGTTGATTTGGTCATGGTTGTTTTCAGCCATCCATGAACCATAAACCTGGTAAACCATCTGTGCGGATGCATGCCCCATTTGCTGGGCAATGAAGTTTGGGTTTGCGCCAGCAGATAGCGACCAACAAGCGTAAGAGTGCCGTGATTGGTAGGCCTTTCTATGCCTGATACCAGCTCGACGTAATGCAGAGTCCCAGCTTTTTCCGATTGTTCCTTCTGAATAATGATGCCCGCTCCTGCCATTTGTTGCTGTCATGCTTGGGTTAAAAACAAACGTGCATTTGTGGCTGACCGTTTTACCGTATTCGCGAAGGGAAACGGTGATGTCATGTGCTCTTCCAAGCCGAGTTAGTTCAGCCTGATCGCGTAGAGCGTCGATTGCTGGCTGAACAAGTTGAACAACGCGATCTGTTCCTGCTGCCGTCTTAGGAAGCTTGAACTGACCATTCTTTATGAGGTTTCTGCGAACGGTGATACTTCCTACATGAAGATCTATATCCTCCCAGCTGAGCGCGCATAGTTCGCCATGGCGAAGCCCAGTGTATACAGCTACTGACCAAAGGTTGCGAGTCTGGCGAATCTTTATCGCATCCATTATGCGCAGAAATTCTTCGCGTGAAAGCGGGTCAGGTAGCGGCTTCGACTTTGTTAACGGTGAAATGTTAGCGGTTGGATCAGAAGAAACATATCCATTGGCAAGTGCAAAGCGGAACATTGATACAAGGCAACCGATATAGCCATTAACTGTCGACACCGACCGGCCTCTCTTGGCACTCTTATGCCCATGCCCAATAGCTTGAAATCCGGTAAGCATCTCTTTCCTGGCGACCAAGATATCTTCTTGCCTGACTGATGATGCCAGCCTGTTGACACCGATGAATGGCAGAGTATTGGCTATCTTCGACTCATACTTACCCTTTGTGCTTGTAGCTAATTCCATCTCCTTAATAGATAGCCACTTTTCAGCAAGCTGATTTAAGGTTATTTCATTCCTTTCTATCCCAAACTTCGCCAGGTTACGCGAGTTAGGGAACCTATCTGCATAGTCAAATCGCCCCGTCTTTATGTCGTAACAAATCGCCGCTCTTAGATCACCCGCTATCCTCCTATTTTTTGCCGTGTCAGGAACCCCAAGCGCCTCCCTAACTCGCTCGCCTTTATACATGAACCAAATGCGCAAGAACCCTCCGTGGTTCTCTACGCCAGTTGGATATGCAGCCATAGAATTCTCCTTTCTGTTGTCGGATGGCTATTTAAGCAGATTTACGTCTCTTGGTCGCCGGAGGCTGCCTCTCTATCCAGCGATCTACTTCTTCTCTGTTATAGAAGCATGGGCTGTTGTCGCGTGGCTGGCTGTCTGGTGCGACGTGCCGATACTCCTTGCCCTCCATCCATGAGGTTTCTCTTGCTGTTTTTATAGTGTTATGTTTCAGTCCGGTAACAGCCATAAGAACTGATTCAGACACCCATTTGTTTGGCATCAGATTGATTACTTCGCTCATGGTTATTCCTGAAATATTATTGAATGGTGATATTGGCAGGGGTGTTATATTCGTGAGATGACTGCTCGGCGACGAGCTTTACACCAGGCTTAACGATCTGCTCGAGAATCGCCATCTTGCCTGCATACTCTTCATCATCAGCCGCGCCGAGATAGATGGTGATCATGCGGCCATCAAAGATGAGTAGGGCGCTTTGTTTTGTTCTCATGCGACACCTCGTTGCCTGTCTGCTTTTATCCGGCGTTCGTAGTCTTCTGCACAGCTATCGCCTAGGCAGAAATTACCTTTGCTGATGGTTTCACCGCACCAATAACAGCGACCAGTAAATACCATTGACGGTTTAGGGCGGTTGGATAATGCGGCGAGGATAATCAGCTCTTCTTGCTCTTGTGCGTTGTCGATGATGTCAGCCATGTTTAACTCCTAATCCTAAAATGCTCTCGACATCATCAGCGCCACAGCCGGATGCCATGATTGCTTGCCCTTCATGCAGGAATACTCGAACAGGAGCGGGCATAACGCCGGTGCGCTCCCATAGTGCTTGATGAAGTTTCTGCTGCAATGCATCCGTGCTAACGCGCCCGTCAGTGAAATAGGCGCGGGGAATCCTGACGCTGATAGTATCCATGGATGTGTCTCTTACTGAAGGTTCAGATAATAAAAAACCCCGCATATGCGAGGTTTATAATATTTTCTTTAGATTGGTTCAGGCCTGAACCTATGGATAAACTCGTTTACCTCTCCTGGATTAACTGTTCTATTTACAGCATAAACAAAGGTGTCTTCACCTATTTTTTGCTCACACACATAGAACCTATTAACTCCACTAGGAAATTCTGGTTTAACAGCACCGTATTTAACAAATTTAGTATCAGAATTTACAAATACCTTCTCAACTGGGTACTGATGCTCAATGACACACCCATCAAATCCATATCCCAAAAGTAGTATTTGAGCCATTTTACTATCTCCTTGTAGTGTTCACTTCTTGCCGTTAGCCTCTGCCATCTGCTGATAGCGCGGGTCATTCGGCCCTGGGAATTTGTGGCTCTGGCCACGATAATGCTGCAATCGTTCACGGAAGTATTCGCGCAGATGCTCAGGCTGCTCTTCTTCAACTTGCGCAGGCACAATCGGCATATTCATTCGCTCTTTGTACGCTACGCCTGAAGCAGCCAAATCCACGTTAACCTTTTCGCGCTCTTCCGGTGATTTATCCGCTATGTTGTATGACATCGCCCAATCCTATATCAGCTCAAAGTCATCATCGAACGTTGCAAAGTTTAGCTCTGCAGCGCGCATCTCGAGGATAAATTTGATGCCGTCATGTAGTGAAGTTGGCCGATCATACTCCAGAACGAAGCGGTCGTGATAGGTGCGTCCCAGCCAGTACCCGCCGCCGTACTCCTTTAGGCGCTGGAAGAACACCCAGCCGCCTTCTTTGGGATGCTCCAGCGTCTCGCCGCGGTAAACGACCTGATAGCCGCTGTCATTTTTCGTAGTCATAACTCACACCATAAAAATACTGTTCATACATACAGTATAATTATGGTTGCCTGTGAGTCAATTCCCACCCTCCGGCGCTGCTGCCAGCGCAGCTTCATAGATGCACAGAGCAATCCCGCCACAGCAACGAGCTTCCATAGCGATTGCCTCTGCTATTTCGTCGGTGATTTCGATGGGCATCAGCTTGAAGCCCTCCGGCACTGCCGGCGCTGGCGGGGCGGTATAGAGCTTCGTGCCAGGCGCAAAAGATTGAATGAGTCGGCGATATGCCAGTGCGTCGCCACCATCATCGCCAACTACAATCACCGGCTGCGCCTCCCGGTTAGCCGCCAGTTCGTCAAATGCGTCGGCGTTCTGCAGCATGTCCTGAGCGATGCTCACGGATTCCCACTTCGCCTCTACTGCCTTTTCGCGCCAGAACTTAGCGCGCGCTCTCAACTGCTCAGTCGTTAGTGTCATGCATCCCCCGTGCAATTCGGTTACGTGTCGCATCGATGTTAAGTTTCAAAATCCTGATTAAAACCCTGTCTCGCCGGTACTGTTTGCGCTTTGGGTTATGCTTGAAACGCTCAGCGCGCGGCAGAGAGGAAGCATTCCAGTAACGCTTTTGCAGATTGTCCCACTCCAAAATGTCGCGGCTGGTAAGTTCGCTTGCTGTAGTCATGGCTGGCTCCAGTGGTCTTCAATGGCAGCGCCAAGACGCTGCATCCAATCGGCAAGTTTCAGGGCCGCTTCACGCTCAGAACCGCATGCAGGGAAGTCATCAAAACGCATGTCGGCGGTGTATCGCCGGAACATGCCTCCGCCCTTGATAACCAGATTCTGCTCTACTACCGTCTGAGCATTTAGTGAATGCTGTTCAGTGTGGTAGATGCTGGTCGTGGTTCGCTCTTTCCTGTCCCGCGTGAAGCTGACCAGTTCGGAATGTGTTGGCATGGCTACTCATCCCCCTCGACTTTGAACCCAGCAGCGCGGATTTGCTTTTTGGCATGCTCAACGCCCTTCACCCATGCTTTCAGCTGCTCATCAGTGCACCAATGGGCCATGATGGCTACTGACTCGAAGTCACAATTTTGTAGCTGCACCGGCGTAGCCAGCTTGGCTTCCAGCTCGGCGATGCGCTTATCCTTCGCTTCCAGCTTGGCTTCGTAATCCTCTACCATCCCCGCAACGCCAGCATTGTTCTGCTTTTCTAATTTCAGCTCTGCCAGCAGGGCGGAGACGTACTCTTGCGAGTAGAGGGCGGATACTGAGTAACCGTCAGGGATTCCAACGCTCCCATTTTCCCAGCTATCCAACTCTGCCTGAACCTCTTCGCGCACAAACCCCTGCGAATCGCCACCAATTTCCTCAACGACGCCATTGCATGTGATGGAGTACATCACCGGCTTGCTCAGTTCGCTCAGCTTCTCAGTGCTCATAATGCTTTCTCCTGGGCTTCGGCCCGCTGATTCCATCGTTCAATGGCGGCCTGTTCGCTATCCATGAATGCGGTTGCTGCCTCACATCCGCCGCATTTTGCTCGGTAGTGCCCTGATATCTCTTTCACGGTTACTGCTCTGGCACCGCAAAACGGACATGGTTTGACGTTGTCATGCCTCACGTTCCACCTCCCTAGCGCTGCCAATAGGCCATGTAGCGAACTCGCCCGGCGGCAACTCTTCAGTCACATCCCGCTCAGCCCACGCCAGAAACTTCTCACGGCTTACTGACGGGTAATGTCGGCCGAACGAAACTGATGGGCTGTCGTATTGCACGGTGGTGGCGCCGATATGCAGGATCGTTCTGTCGTTAACCAAACCCATCGCGTTGCGTGGGCGCTTTCCACGATAGGTTCTACCGCTCTGAAGCTTCAGTTCATTCGCTGGCATCACTGGGCGCTCTTTCATTTGGCCTCCCGCAGCTCGTTGGCGAATTCCCTTGCATACTCAGCAATGCGAGAATATTTCTCTCCCCCTTGCATGTGATCAGCAAACTTCTCCACTCCCTGCGCCTGGATAGCTGCAAGTGCTGCGTCAGTGACTGGGGCCTCGACCGCATCGATCAACTTCTTGGCATGGTCATATGCCATGCACCCGAAATCGATCTCTGCATCCATAAAGCCGGCAAACTTGCCGTTGATGGTTTTCATTCCTGGGTTCCATCCATTGGATATCACGAAGTCGATATAGGCTTTCCCGGTTATGGCGCTCTTCAGCGCCGCATTCTCCACGCCAGCGCATTAACTCGATCTGCCAGCGCATCGCGCTCAGCCTTGACGGATGCAATCTCACTCAGTTTTCTAACCAGATATGCGGCATTACTTTCGTTAACAAGCAAGTCGCGAGGAACGCACTGTCCGCGCAAGAATCCTTCCATTTCGTATGTATTCATAGGTCATCCTTAGCCCGCACCACAGCATCAACTGACAGGCATTCGTAAGAAGAGGGGAGGTTTTGCGCGGCGATGTCAGCAGTACAGTTCTGGTAATCCGGGTAGATATATCCAGCAGATTGATAGCTGCAGATATCCGCGCCACTTGTGCAGATGAGAAGAAATAGTCCGAACATGATGCATCCTATTCAGTTTCGCTAAAGCGCCATTTCTGCCGGCGCTCAAGCACCATTCCGAGTTGCTTGGCCTTTTTGTCAGCCTTAAGAAAATCAGGAATTCTCTGTCCATCTGGAAACTCCCAGCAGCTTCCGACGATGCGAACTACCGATATGGGTTTGGTGTTTTTATCCATCTTCGTTTTCTCACTGGCAGACCGACGCTCAGGCAATAAAAAAGCCGCGTTTTTCGCGGCTGTCTTGGACATCATCTTATTGGCGCGTTCGTGAGTTTCTCCACGCTTTAGGCTGTCAAAAGCCGCAAGGCATCCCGCGACTATTTCCGCGTATTGTTCTTTCATGATTGGTTACCTGCGGCTTTGTGGTTGCCTAGAAGGGAATATCGTCGTCGAATTCCATAGGTGGCTCATTCGACTGTTGAGGTTTATTTTGCTGCTTAGGTGGTGACTGCTGATTTCCGGATTGCGATGCTTCTTGCTTGCTGCCAATCATTTGCATCACGCCGCCGACATTGACATGAATCTCTGTCGTATATCGCTCAACGCCAGCCTGATCTTCCCACTTGCGAGTTGTCAGTTTGCCTTCGATATAAACCTGCGAGCCTTTTCGAAGATACTCACCGGCAACTTCAGCCAGCTTTCCGAACAGCACCACGCGGTGCCATTCAGTCTTTTCCTTTTGCTCGCCAGATTGTTTATCACGCCACGATTCAGAGGTGGCAATTGTCAGGTTGGCGATAGCGCCGCCATTTTGCGTGTAGCGAACCTCTGGATCTTTACCGAGGTTGCCAAGTAAAATCATTTTGTTAACGCCACGACTTGCCATTATGCTGCCTCACTATTCTGATCAATTTCCGCCTTGCGGATGTCATATATTTCTTTGGCTTTCGCCTGATATTCTGTCCCGCGCAGCGTGCGCCATGCCTCTTCAAATAAAGCCTTCAGCTCATCAATATTTCCAGCTTTCGCTGCGGCTTGAGTGAATGCCTTCAGTGACTCTTCCGCCGGGTTCGCGCCTGACTCAAGCCAGCTAAGAAGCTGCTTTCCTGTCTGCTCGCCTAGAACCACTGGGTCTGAATTGCTGAATAGCTTCGTCCTGTCCTTACTGGCGATCGCATGATGCGTTTCATGACCTATATCTAGGACGGTTGTGAATTCGTATTCGACCCCATCTCGCTGTTCTGACTTCATGCCAAGCTTCGCGACCTTCTTCCGGCCATTCTCTTCTACCTGAGCCGTTTCAGTCTTGCTGCGCATGGTGGCGATGATGTGCATTGGCGAGCGCAGAATTGCATCAAGGAAGAGGCGATGGCGTGGGTTTATCTCACTCCATGCTGACCAGGAGTTTCCGCGAAACTTCGCTTTGGCGATTGTGTCTACCAGTTCCAGGCATCCACCCACACCACTCCATTCATGCGTGATACTGTCGAGAACCAGCGTGTCATATCCAGCTTGCTCGGCTGCGTTAATCGCCTCTATGAAGCGCTCTGGCGCAAAAGGCGGCTCCAGCTCAAGCACGTCAAAATCAGCAACGTCAGAGTAGAGTGAAGCGCTTCCTTTCTCGGTATCGAGCACGGCAATCTTTCCGCCAATCCCTTTGGCAACAAGAAGCGCGCTATATGTCTTCCCTGAACCACTTGGCCCGGTAAGTGCCAGCCGTAGCTTGGCTTTCTTTCTCATGGCTTTTTCAAATTTCATAATTGCCTCTTAGCTAAAGTTTCCTGCGAATTCATCCCAAGTAACGGATGGGCTTTGACGCTCCGAACCGTTCCAGCGAGTGTCAGTCTGCGCCTGTGATTCGGTAAGCTGTCTCTCCAGTTCTGACGTCATGTGAGAGATAAATTTCTCATCGCTATCAAGCACTACGCTGCTCATGCCACTGCCTTATTTTCTGTGACCGTATATCCATTCTCTGCAAGCCACTCGAACACAGCTTTGATATCGAGCTGAGGCATGATCTGCTTCTCATCGACATGGCCGAACAAAGCGACGCCGTCCGCCTCAATGCGAACCTCACCCTGTCGTTGTCCGGCCTTGGCGTGATACTCGGTGCATACGAATGTCATCTTCATTTCGACCTCCAGGCTTGTTTAAGCTGAACCATAGCCATTGACCATAAAGCAGGGCTATGCAGTCGGATAGCCGCTCTAGCAGTGAATTGCGCGGTGGTGAATGCGTTGTTCATAGCGGGTCTCCTCGTTGATTAAGAGTGTCTTTCAACCACCGGCCAATGCAGCGCATCCGGCGGGTGATGATTTCGAGCAGGGATTCATGTAACTGGAAGGCACCCATGCGAGCGCCTCCCGCGATTGCGAAAATCATGGGTGACTCCTGAAAGTGTTTTGATTAGTAGGTGATACGGATGGCTGACACTTCGCCTTTAGCGATAGCGGTAATACATTTCTTGGCGCAGTCTTCAGGTATGCCAGCAGCGATTAAATCTGCCAAAGCTTTGTTATTTACTGTTTTTCGATGCTCGATATCTGCGGCTCGTTTCGCGGCTTCATCAGCAATACGCTTCTCTTCTGCCAGCCGAGCTGCTTCTTTCGCTTCAGTTTCTCGCTTCAGCTTATCAGCGGCTTCCTGTGCTTTGCGCTGCTCCGCTGCAATGGCTTCCTGCTTGTCACGCTCAGCTTTCTGTTGCGCCTCAATTCGCTGGCGCTCAGCTAGCTCCGCTGCCTCTTTGGCTTCGCGCTCTGCGCGTTCCTTTGCTGCTTGTGCTTCAGCTTCACGCCGCGCTGCAGCTTCAAGTTCGGCTTTTGCTTTTTGCTCCGCTTCGATACGGGCTTGTTCTGCTGCTTGGCGCTTTAACTCTTCCTCACGGGCGACGCGCTGGCGCTCAGCTTCTGCTTTCGCCTCGGCTGCTTCACGATCGTATTTCTCATTAAGCAGTAGGGCGATTTCGTGATCTGATTCAACTTGCTTTGCTAGCTCTTCAGCTGCGCTCTTGGCTTCCTCTTCCTGCTTGATCCGCTCTTGCTCATTTTCCCATTCAGTTAATGGGCGTCGGGTCTCATCGCGAAGTGCGTCGCATGCATCAACGAACCGCTTAATTTCTTGCTCAGCAGGCTTTACAGCCTCTTTTAGGCGCTTAAGATACTCACGGCCAGGTTTTTCTACAGCAGTCTTGCTGCGGCTTACCTGGGCAGCCAGAGAAGCAACGCGATCACGGCCCTTCTTAGTGCTTAGGTCTGGCGCTTCATTTACGCTTGCCTTGATATGCTCAAGATAAGCATCGAGGCCATTTGGGATGTACAGAGCCGGAGCTTGTTCCGGCTTAATTTCGATAACGGTTAAATCGGTTGACTCACTCACGGCATCACTCCTGTTGATTGATAGGTATTCATTGCTGAACCAACTCGTAAATTGGCTTAGCGATGGGAGTAAAAAAGCCGCACTTAGGCGGCTGTTAGTTAATCTTTCAGGTATTCGTTAGTAGATACCGCTTGCTCACCCTGTAACAACTCAGCATGAGTGCTGGTAACAATAACCGAATGGTGAGGGTGGACGTTTTCTGCAAGCCACTTAATCAGTGGGCGAGCAACTTCTTCGAAGGTCTGATTTTGTTTTTCCATACTTTCTCCAGTTAAAAAAAATGACCGCACAATGGCGGCCTAAAGGGTGTCGAGGCTTCTCTAAACATCATCAAGCCCACTGTGAAATGAGCTTTGGGATGGTCAGCTACCTAATGCTTTGTTGATTGCTTCTCTTGCTTTATATATAGATGCCTGAACTGCTTCTGAAACACCTTCCCAGCGGTTATTTATCCTTGCTGCATTCCGTGCTTTTACTTGGTATGCGACCAAATCTTTAACCGTTTCCTGAAGCGCCTCAAGAAGCTCAGGCGCGGCGGCGATAAGCTTTGCGTTAGCATCTCCTGAAACGTTCTCACAGACATTGCAATATGATTTCCACCCAAACCCTTTCTCTAGCGATCCAGCCTGAATTACTTTCAGCTCATCATCATCTTTCATCAATTCCCACGGCCCTGGCGTTCCTTTAAATCCACTCATCACGTTCTCTCCATCAATCCAATAACCACGCCACACCAGAAGAGGGCGCATGAAGCCAACATCCAAAACCAAACCTTTCCTCTGAAGCTCATGCTTACCTCGGCGTAATTGAGTGGGATATATATTTTTGGTTGTTTATTTGAATTGCTATTCTCTGAAGTTCGTCCATGCAAACTCTCCATGGATTTCGATTGCTGCCTTGTCATATGCTCTGGCTGCATCTTCTTTTTCATCATAAAACCCAAGGTGTTTTACTTTGCTATTGCAGCAAATCTGAGCCTGCCATTTTCTTAACGACTTCATCCAGCTGACGCCTTTGAATCCGCTTTTATTGTTTTTCCTAATTCCTTGGTTATGCTGGTTCTGGTTATGCGTACACAATCGAAGGTTATCTATCCGATTGTTTGTCTTATCTCCATCAATATGGTCAATGTGCTGCTTAGGGATTTCTCCGTAATGAATAGCCCATGCAGCCCTGTGCGCAATAACCATTCCATATCCGTTTACACCGAACCGCAGATATCCTTTGTGATCTACCTTTGTCCGCCTTTCCTTTGCATCCTTAGTAAAGAATTTTCCTGTCGTTGGTTCGTAGATGACCAATCCAGATTTCGCCATTTCTGCATACTTGTTGCTGTATTGCATTCTGAATACCTCTCAATAAGGGATATTTAGAATGCTTTGGCTTGTGAGCAGCATTGCCGTTCATCCTGAACCCGCCGCGCTCCCGACGCATGGTTTACTGTCGCGCCGTTCGACTGATCTCTGCGTGTTTCGCTTCGATGGATTCATAATGTACTGAAAGTTCATTGATGTAAAGTACCAAAAGTACATATTTCAGGTAAAAAAAGCCCATCATGTCATAACATAATGAACTTTAAGGTAATTTATTTTTATCCAAACCGACGATAATCTATCGATTGACGGAGCAGTACTTTAGCTACGACATGAAGCTGGTCTTCATCAGCTTCTTCGATATGCCACCTCTCGTAGACTGGGTTGTCAGATATGACAACTAATCTATCTTTCTGCATTTGAAGCCGCTTTACATGAAGGGTTTTGCCGTAAACGAAAACATAAATTCCATCAGCATCAAAATGGTTAACAGACACATCAACGAAGATCTCATCACCGGGATTGATCGTTCCTTCCATGCTGTCACCACTAACGGTAATGACCTTTATATTATTCTGTGGCCTACCATTGAACAGAGTTCTGGCATGCTCAGTCGTATACTCTATGGCCCTTACCCTCTCAACGAACTCGTTGTAAATCATAATCCCTGGACCGGCACTAGCTTGAACGTCTAATACATCGACTCTGTAAGAGTCTGATACCTTATTGGCATGGTTTGGTGTAATTCCATCCTCTGATGCATACCCATGCAGGTAAGCAGCAGTAGTTCCAAGTACTGAAGCGAGCAACTCCATCTTATCCTTTCGTGGAAGCGACTCCCCATTAAACCACTTGCTCACAGCCTTGGGCGTAAGCTTCATTCTGGCAGCGAGATCAGCCTGCCTGCCATGTTGTGGTAATCCCGCTTTGTCACAGGCTAGCGCAAGCCTTTGCGAGAATTTTTCGCGCTCATTTAGTTGAACCATAAGTTCAACTATATCTGTGCTTGACTGTACTATCAGTTCCGTCATAATATGAACTATAAGTTCACCACTGGAGATGCAAATGAACGAAATCACGTTTGGACACGTCATTAAATCCGTTCGTGTATCTGTTGTGGCTGAGGTTTGCGGACTTACGCCCAAGGCCATTTACAAATGGATAGAGCGTGGTTCTCTGCCGCGTACCGAGTTTACAGGAGAAACCGAGTACGCGGATAAGATCGCCAAAGCATCAGGCGGCAAGTATTCAGCAGCACAGATTCGCCGTATCGGTAAGCAGCAATTAGTCATGTAAATAAAATGTACTTTTAGTACCGAACGGCCCGGTATATGGTCGGGTGCCCGGCGTGGTCAATGGATGACTGTCAATGGTGCACGATAAAACAATTATTTATGCATTAACTATTTAAACCACAAAGGAAGTATTACGTATGGACACTGCAAAAACACGCAATGACGCCCGTCGCATTGAAAGCTCATTGCTCAACAAGATAGCGCTGAAAGGCGTCACAAGTATTGCAGCTGCAGTAGGTGTTAACCCATCTCAAATCACACGCTGGAAAGAGTCTCTTATCCCTCGCATGGCGATGTTACTGGCCGTTCTGGATTGGGGTATGGAAGACGAAGAAATGGCGGAGTTGGCTAAGCGCCTGGCTGGATATCTGTCACCAAAAGAAAACGCCCCGGAAGTTGCAGCTTTCGAGGCGTGATAGTGATGTTTGGAGAAAACCACTGGAGGAAATTATGGCAAAAAATCGCCGAATTTACAAGACAGAAGAGGAACGACGGCATCCTGATTCACCTGAAGGAATCGTTGTTGCAGCCGCCAATAACCGGAGCTTTGCTGCTCGGTTCATTGGTGAATATCGGATTGCACTGGCAGGGGTGAAGAAGAATGGGCGTCGTTAGAAAATTATCCGACTACAGGCAGCAGGAGCGCCACGTAGAGACACCGGAGGCAGCCGGTAAGGGGTTTGCCTTGATTCATCGTCAATTCATGGATAGCAAGCTGTACAAGGACTCTCAGGCAGTACACCTATGGCTTCACCTGATACTGAAAGCCAACTACTCGCCAGCGGTTGTGAAAACCGATGTTGGGGAAATGATGGTCGGAAGAGGACAGCTGATTACTGGGCGTCCAACCCTGGTGGCCGAGACGTTCATTCCAGACAACAAAGTTAAGAGCTTGCTCCGCAGTTTCGAGTCAAAAGGGATGTTAAAAATCGAGGCTATGGGAAGGAAATTTAGTCTGATTACCATCCTAAAATACGACGATTTTCAGGCTCAAAATTGTCCAACGGATGTCCAACGATTGTCCAACGCAAACACCAGTGAAAATGCGGCTCTCAGCGATGATTGTCCAACGGATGTCCAACGATTGTCCATAAACAACAATATAAATAATAACTCATTAGGTAAACCTAATGAGAGTGCATCAGCCAGCGAAAAATCAGAAAAGCAAAAACCTGCAATCTCATGTCAAGACGTCATCGACGCCTACCACGAAATCCTGCCAGAAGCGAAATCTGTCAGAGCACTAACCGAGAAACGTCGCAGCTCGATTAAAACCTTCTGGCGGAAAGCCGGGGTGGTTACTCGTCAGTTGGATGGCCATGGGTTCACGATGGAAGACTGGCGGAAATACCTGGGCTACGTTCGCGACAACTGCCGCTGGATGTTCGAAGAGCGTCAGAACCAACAGAGCGGGACTGTTTGGCACAAGAAGGGATTTGACTTCCTGCTGAACGACAATGTTTATCTCAAAGTTCGTGAGGGCGATCATGACGACCGCTGATTACCGGCTGCCACCGAGCAGCATCGAGTCAGAGCAATCAGTGCTTGGCTCAATCCTACTAGACGCGCAGAGCGACCGAGTTCAGCGCGTTTTTTCTTTCCTGGCACCTGAAATGTTTTACAGCCCGGCTCACTCGGTGATTTACCGCACCGCGCGTGAGATGAACTCCAAGAGCAGCGTTATCGACCTTATCACCGTTGCTGAGCGCATGGAGTCCACTGGAGAGATTGACCGAGTTGGCGGGTTCGCCTATCTGGCTGAGCTGTCCAAGAACACGCCAAGCGCCGCGAACATTCTGGCATACGCCAATCGCGTGAAGGACTGCGCTATGGAGCGTTTCGCTATCGAGCAGGCCAACAAGATGCTTGAGGTGTTCTATCAGCCATCAGCGATGACCACTGCCGAGAAGCTGGAGCACATGCAAGCGCTAGCGATGCACACCGCAGACAAATCTCGCTCTGGATCTGTGCGTGGCGCGGTGCCATTTGCAGAGGCTTTCGAATCATGGGTTAGCATTGTCGAAAAGCGCCTGAGCAGTGATCCGTCAGCCGTTGGAATCTCAACTGGCATTCCATCGCTGGATGAATTGCTGGCTCCGAAAGGCTTGGTGAATGGTTCGCTGTTCGTTGTCGGCGCACGGCCAAAGATGGGCAAGACCACGCTCTACATGAAAATGGCCTTGCATTGCGCACTGGAAGAGAACAAACCGGCGATCGCCTTTAGCCTTGAAATGCCACAGGAGCAGCTCGTCGAGCGTTCGCTTTCCCAGGCATCGGGAGTGAGTTCGTCAAACTTCTATCTCGACGGATACGACGACACCCGATTCGCAATGGCGTCAGCAAAGGGGCTGCAAATCGCTCAGAGCGGCAATCTCTACATCGATGACACCCCAGGGCTATCTCTGGCTCATATCGTCGCAGAGAGCCGCAGGATTAAGCGTGAGCGCGGTAGCGTAGGGATGGTTCTCGTTGACTACCTGACGCTGATGAAAGCCGAGAAGGCGGAGCGTAATGACTTAGCCTACGGCATGATCACCAAAGGGCTAAAGAACCTCGCCAAAGAGCTGAACTGCGTTGTCGTTCTGCTTACCCAGCTTAACCGCGACCTTGAGAAGCGAACCAACAAACGGCCGCTCCCAAGTGACTCCCGCGACACCGGGCAAATCGAGCAGGATTGCGATTATTGGCTGGGGATTTATCGAGAGGGTGCTTACGACGAAAACGCCAATCAGCAAGATACGGAATTGCTATTGCGCCTCAACCGGCACGGGCAAAGCGGCGTTGTCTTCGTCGAGCAACGTCACGGCGCGATTTACGACTGCGATCAGGTTCAAGCAAAAATGCGTGCATCTGAAACTGAATCCCGACCATCAAAACAGAAGGGCGGTTTCTGACCTGCCAAGCAAAGGAGATAACCATGGATAAGCTACGCGAAGAGTTTGAACAGTGGTGGAATAACAAAATGGCTATGTGTTTTTACTCACAACCAAAAAGCCAAAAAGAGACCATATACCATGCGTCATGGCTAGCATGGCAGGCCAGTCGAGCAAGCATCGTGGTTGAGCTACCGGAAATGGAAGACTTTGAGCTGCTTGATGGATACAAGGTAAGGGAATCCCTCCTCTCTACCGGCCTATCAATCAAAGGGGAGGAGAGATGAGCAAAAAGCAGCAAATAGACGAGAAATTCACAGAAGCCCTATCTGAACTTAATGGCATTGGGGAGTGCCCGGTGAATTATTGCCTGAGCTATGTGCGCGGCTTTATGTGCGCTAACGGAAAAGGCGAGCACCTCCATGAGTGGGAAGATGCGTTGATGCGTATTTCACTATCACTGGATGAGCAATTGCACTAAGGGGATTAAATGAGCAAGCAGGTCTTCTACCTACGAAGCCAAAACATACGCCAGAACCTGAAAAACTTCATCGACAGTCTCCCACTAAATCCAGACAAACCCCTCGCAGTAACCATCCAAGAGCCAACTAGAAGCCTAGACCAGAACGCAAAGCTCTGGGCAACCCTGCGCGACATCAGCGAGCAGGTCGTTTGGTATGGGCGAAAGATGAGTTCTGAGAGCTGGAAGTGTGTTTTCACTGCTGCGCTGAAGAAGCAAGAGACGGTTCCTGGCATAGACGGCGGATTCGTCGTTCTGGGGCAATCAACAAGCAAGATGACTGTTGGCGAGATGCGCGACCTAATCGAGCTGATAAACGCGTTTGGTGCTGAACAGGGCGTCAAGTTCAGCGATGAATCCCGGCTAGCTATCGAGTGGGCTAATCGATATGGAGACAGAGCCGCATGACCCAGCGAAGTCCAACGCAAATCATAATTGATAACCTGATATTCAAGACTGACCACCGCAAGACCAGAAAGCCACGTACCAATCCAGAATTAGCCTCGACATTCAATTACACCGCGACATTAGCCGATAGCATGTGGCTGCGTCGTCGCGCCCGGAGAAAGCCATGACTGATTACAGCAAGATAAATGATTTTGAGATTAACAAAGCAGTTGCTGAGCAACTGTACAAAGACAAGCCTTCATTGATTGTGCAGCGCGACGTGCCAAGTCGGCCGGCGGTTACAGTATTTTGCGACATAGGTGATGGGGAAATAGTTTCTATCCTATGCGCTGATTACTGCAACAACCCGGCAGACGCATGGCCGATTATTGTTGCCAATGAAATAGGCGTTGTACCGAGCAAATCATCAAACACTTACGCGTGGGATTTGAGCGGTGGAATGCTAAAAGGCATTAAGCATGTAGATGATAACCCACTACGCGCCGCCATGATTGTTTTCCTCATGATGAAGGATGCAGAAAAATGCTAATCCTAATCACAATCGCAATCATCGCCGCCTGCGCTTACTGCTTCATCGCTGGCCGCAGCTTCGAGTTCTTCTGCAAATACGAGCCAACACTATCTACCACAAAGATGCTGCTACTCAGCCTCGCATGGCCGGGTAATGCTGTTCTGTTTCTGCTGATGAGGTGCGTGCGATGAACGCCATTACCATCACGGAAATTATGAACGTGCCGAAGAAGTACGGCACAGATATCTGCTGCAGCTGCCTGTCAGAGTTGGCCGAGGATGAATGCTACATCTGCCAGCAATGCAACGACGAGATTGACCGTCAGGCTGATGAGGTTATCGGAAACGCGGAGGATGATGATGGCTAAAGGCATCAAGCCGCCGAAGCCGAAGAAATGCAGAATATGCTCCACAAAGTTCACTCCTCGAAACTCCCTTCAAATCGTCTGTAGCACTCCATGTGCAATCCAACACGCAAAGCAGCAATCAGAGCGCAAGCAAAAGCAATCTGAGGCATCTGCACGCCGTGAGTGGAACAAGCGCAAGGCTGACGCGAAGCCGTTGAGTCATTGGATAGCCATGACCCAGCGAGCCTTCAACGACTACATACGAGCCAGGGATGAAGGAAGCGGCTGCATTAGCTGCGGCAGTACAACGGCAACGGAATATCACGCGGGTCACTTCAGAACGACAGCGGCGGCCGGTCAGCTCCGGTTCAACGAAGATAACTGCCATCTGCAGTGCGCATCCTGCAACGTCCATCATTCCGGTGCAATCACTCAATACCGAATCAATCTCATCACGAAAATCGGCACTGAGCGAGTCATGGCGCTTGAAAACGACAACAACCCACACCGATACACCCGCGAAGAGCTAGACGTGATTAGAGCGCGTTACAGAGCGAAATTGCGGGAACTGAAAAAACTCCAGGAGGCGGCATGACCAGCATTCAATACCCATGTGAAACAGCAGCAATCTTTCAGGATGTGATTTACGTGATTCGACCAAATCACGCATCGGAACTTTTGAGTGAAGCTGATAGGGCGGCTGAATTTTTCTTGCGGCATTTCCCATATGTGACGCTTGAAGGAATTCGCGAGGGGATTCTCTATAGCTTTGGCGGCCAATACCTAAATGACTGCCAGCTTGTCAGGGAGGCAGCCTGATGGCAAGGCAACGATCATCCCTGAGCCTGGATGATGTCATATTGATCAGAACGCTCATCGGTATCGGCATCAGCACCAAAACCATCGCAGAGCAGTTTCACACCTCAAAGCAAAATATTCAAAGCATCAAATCAGCAAAAACCTGGGGGAAGATATGCCGGTAAAGCAGCTATCGCTATCAGATGAGCAGCACCAGTGGGTTAATGGCTGGCTTGAGCTGTGGGGGGCATGGGTTTACTCCGGCCGACTCGAGAGGCGCATGAGCAACATGATCGCCAAGTTCATGGAAAGCGTAGATCCAAGCAAGAATCCAAGCAGGCCGATGTGCAATGACGATGACGGAATGTTGATTTCTCAGGTCGTAGATTCCGTTATGTTTATCGACAAGAAAGCCTTTGGCATCCTGCTCAGCTACTACGCTCATGGTTCATCCAAGCGAGCCATTGCATCTTACTACCACGCGACTGCAAAGCCCCGCAAGATTAACCGTGGTCGATTAGGGGAAGGGTGGCGCAAGCCGTCAGAGGAAACATGCCGGAAAGAAGTGGCTGAAATCCTCAAAGCAAGCTTGTTTATGCTCTATGCTCCGATGTTAAATGCGTTCAACAGTCGCAAACGTGTAGAGAAAATTAAGCATGTCGCATAGATAATGCTTGACTTTGTTTTACCTATTTACCCATAATAGTGACATAAGCTGCCGTTAGTGACTCTTAAGTTGCTGCGGCGGCTTTTTTGATCGCAACAGGTAAGAGCATTCAGCGCCAAATAGTCCCAGAATATTTGGAGTGATGGTCACGCATCCGAGTGCTCTTTCCGTTGTGGTGAAGAACAAGATGACAGTCCGGTAGAATCGGCAACATCGTAACCCTTAAGCTGGCGTGTATGGGGACAGCAGAACGGCGACTTCCGGCACCACACAACATTTTAGCCTCGCCTTAGTGCGGGGCTTTTTGCATTTCAGCCCCAGCCAACAGCGACACACTCCATGGCATCCTCTTAGTAGCTGATCGTCTACGGCTGCGGGCTGAACCTTTGACTACAGCATAGCAATGTAAGGAACCCACAATGCTCAAATTACCTGAGCTCGTCCGGGCTGGTTTCGTGAGTTCGTCTCCTTGGTTGCTGGGCTTAATTCTCCTTTCTTATCTCGCTGCAGAGGTTAATTCGAGGATTAACTCGGCGGCCTACGCGTACCCGCGATCTGTCGTTTCATATGGCCTCGCAAGCGCAAAGACCGATGATGAAGTTATCTCCACTGTTGAACTGTGGAAGAAGGATGCATGGGGTGCTCAAATCGGCGCTCTCCGCGTTCTCTGTGATAACGACCGTGCATTCGTTGACTCGCTCGGCGGGGAGAGTGTAGGGGCTAGAGTATGCAGGATCGTCAAATGAATGAACGCGATGCAGGATTCTGGGTCGACGTTCTGAACGGCCTTAAAAACGCATGGCCGCAAATTCTTGGCTCAATGATGGCCGGGTTAATTTGCTATGGCCGATTAATTTACGATGGTGTGGAGCGAAAGAATCGCTGGATTGAGGGCGTCCTATGTGGCGCCCTTTCTCTTTGCATCTCCAGTGCTCTGGACGTGTTCGGATTGCCGGTAAGTATGTCTCCTTTCATTGGTGGCATGGTTGGCTTCATCGGTGTCGAAAAGCTCCGCAATATCGCCATCAGCGCTATCAGCAAGCGAGTAGGTGCTAGTGATGAAAATCAGCAATAACGGTATCGACTTCCTGAAGCGCCAAGAGGGTGAAAAGCTCTCAGCTTACAAAGATACACGCGGGATCCCCACGATCGGCGTCGGTCATACTGGTCTAGTTGATGGCAAACCTGTTGCAATGGGTATGACTATCTCGAAAGAGAAATCATCCGACTTGCTACGCTTTGACCTGCAATGGACTGAGAGAGCTATCAACTCGGCGAATGTCACGCTGAACCAGAATCAATACGACGCTCTTTGCAGTCTGGTGTTCAACATCGGCGCATCAGCATTCAACGGTTCGACACTGCTACGTAAGCTTAAGGCTGGAGATTATGCCGGTGCTGCAGATCAGTTCCTGGCATGGAAACGAGCAGGCAACGATCCGGACATTCTTCTTCCTCGCAGGCAGCGGGAACGCGCGCTGTTTCTTTCATGACTTGGCCGCTTAAACATTGGCAAACTGTCATTATCGCATTAGTGCTTGTGCTCCTGGCATACTTCGCCATTAGCAACCAGGCACTACGCCATGACAAAGAAGCACTGCAGAAAGAAAAGCAGCAGCTATCTGGCCAGCTCGAGTGGCAGAACAAAACACAGAAAGCAGTAGCTGATATCGATCTGCAGAGAACGCGGGAGCTTGAAGATGCGAAAAGCAAGATTATTGATTTGCAGCGTGATGTTGCCACTGGTGCTCGCAAGCTGCGCGTCTCAGCCTCATGCCTACCCGCCAAACCCTCCGGCGTGGATGATGCAGCCAGCCCCAGACTTACTTACTCCGCTCAACGGGATTATTTCACCCTCAGAGAGCGAATCGAAATAGCCAATAAGCAGATCGCCGGATTGCAGGATTACATCAATCAGGTTTGCTTGGCGAAATGAATTCCACCCGACTAGGAATAAGACTGTGTTACCTAGCAGGAGGTGATCACGTCTTGGCAGCCGGAAAGACGGAAGTGGCGAGGCAACTCCGCGAGGTGTGGCTGATGCTGCGGTTATTTCTGAATGGGGAAATGGTGTTGGATGAAATGGAAGATGGCTCGCGTTAAAGGTGTTAGTAGCACGAAAAATGCCGCTGCTGCTTGATAAAACTCTGGTGAATGGTTCATGAGGCCTCCTTAGCCCGTTAGTACGTTTAGTTGCTACTTAGTGTAGATAATCAAGTTCATTGCTTATGTTCTATTGTGTTGGTAATTAGAAAGCTGTCACTTCTGTTCGCCTATAGTCAGGGTTTATTAAACCAAGATGTCATCACCGAGAAGCTAAGCAAGCTTCTTCGTAATGGCTTTTACCAAACAACTGGAGCCAATCATGGCAATTACAGAAATGACCGAAGAGCAGGCAATGAACCTCGAAGTGTTCAAACTGGTTCAGAGCGATACCGCTGCAGGTGAGAAGGCAATTACCTTCATCGGCGGCAACAAGCTCAAGTACGAGCTGTTCAAAGATGCCTATACGCGCGTGCAAACAGAACCTGGTGTTGTCGGTCGAGTGGACAAGGCCATCAAGATGGCAGAAGAAGCGCTAGGCTTGTTCGGTTAAGGAGAAAGCTATGCCACTGAAGAAAGGTAAGTCGAAAAAGGTCATCAGCGAGAACATCGCTACTGAGGTTAAAGCAGGCAAGCCACAAGACCAGGCTATCGCCATTGCTATGAGCAAAGCTGGTAAAGGTAAGAAGAAACCAAAGAAAGGGGCTAAGTAATGGCAATCACATCCATGCAGACAGCAACCGCCGGCTCGGTGGCAAACCTGATTCCAGTGGTTAAGTCGCATATCGCTGCATCGCGCTTCCCGCAGGGCGGTCTGGTTGGAGTTCATGCCACCCCCACCAAGACCGAATATTTCCAGGTTGTCGCTGCAGGCGGTACTACAGCAACTGACTACGACATCGTGGTTAGCTCTGACCGCGCAGACTTCACCATTAAGTGCAACGCGAAGATCGCCGCTGGCTTCCTGCCTCTGGGTGACATGAGCGTTATCCAGTTAACCCCTGGCCGTATGGTTGAGTACGCTCAGGCATTCACTAAGGCGTAATTATGGCTCGCCCAACAAAGTATCAAGAGGCGTATGCCGAGCAGGCTCGCAAATTGTGCTTGCTGGGCTATACCGACGCAGAACTTGCTAGCTTCTTCGAGGTTAGCGAGGCAACGATCAACAACTGGAAGCTCGAACATCCTGAGTTTTTAGAGTCCATAAAAAAGGGAAAGGCTGTAGCTGATGGGGAAGTGGCAAGCACCCTGTTCAATAGAGCAATTGGATATACAGCAAAAGAAAAGCGAGAAGAGAAAACCGCTGACGGGTTTAAGGAGGTAGATGCAGAGAAGCATGTACCTGGCGATGTCACGGCGATGATCTTCTGGCTTAAGAACCGCCAGAAAGATAAGTGGAGAGAGAAGCAGGATGTTAACCATACATCCGATGACGGCTCCATGACGCCAAAAGCACCGGTGTATAACGTGGTGAAAAGCGAGACGCAATGACAGATCAATGCAGCATTCCTGAAGCGTTTGAGGAATACCTGCAGCCAGCCAGATTTAAAGTTGCTCATGGCGGCCGAGGTTCCGCCAAGACGCGAACGTTTATAACAATCCTCCTCAATAACGTCATCTATCACGGATGGAAGCTTATCTGTTTTCGCGAGTACATGAAGTCCATTAAGGAATCATGCTATGCGGAAATCGTTGAAGAGATTAATCGCCGCAACTTGCACTCACTGGTGACGGTTAATAAGACTGAAATATTCGCCAATAGCGGTGGGCGTATCAGCTTCGACTTCCTTCGGCTAAACGTGGAAAACATCAAGGGTTACGCAAACTTCGATGCCGCGCTTGTTGAGGAAGCCGAGAACGTGTCCAAGGACTCATGGGAAACACTTATCCCAACGGTACGTAAAGAGTATTACAGCGCTGAGTATGGGCGGATAGTTGAGTCAGAGATATGGGTGGCATACAACCCGAAAAACAGGCTCAGTGATACCCATCAGCGATTTGTTACCAATCGCATCTACCCAGACTATGACGAAAACGGTAATCGCTACTGCATCGTTAAGCAGATCAACTACACCGCCAATCCATGGTTCCCGGAAACTCTACGCAGGGATATGGAGATTATGAAGAAGGCTAACCATGAGCTTTACCGGCATGTGTACCTTGGTGAGCCCGTGGGTGCGTCAGACATGGCAATTATCAAGTTTGAATGGTTAGAGGCTGCAACTGACGCGCATATCAAACTCGGATGGAAAGCAAAAGGCGCGGTGATTGTTGCGCATGACCCATCAGATACAGGTCCAGACGCTAAGGGATATGCGATGCGGCATGGTTCAGTCGTTAAGCGCATTCAGGAAGGTATCCATATGGATATCAACGAAGGCGCGGACTGGGCTGCAGATTTGGCTATTAATGACAATGCAGATCACTTCCTCTGGGATGGTGATGGCCTCGGCGCTGGCCTGCGTCGTCAAGTTACTGACTCATTCGCTGGCAAGAAGATCACCGCAACCATGTTCAAAGGTAGCGAGTCCCCATTCGATGAAGATGCTCCGTATCAATCAGGGGCGTGGGCTGATGAAGTGGTTCAGGGCGACAACATTCGCACCATCGGCGATGTATTCCGAAATAAGCGCGCACAGTTTTACTACACCCTGGCTGACAGGCTCTATCTGACGTACCGCGCCGTTGTTCACGGTGATTACGCAGACCCTGACAGCATGCTCAGCTTCGACAAGGAAGCTATCGGCGAGAAGATGCTTGAAAAGGCATTCGCTGAACTCACGCAGATACAGCGCAAATTCAATGGCAACGGAAAGCTTGAGCTTATGACGAAGGTAGACATGAAGCAAAAGCTCGGCATCCCGTCACCTAACCTGGCCGATGCCCTGATGATGTGCATGCATTGTCCGGCGATGGCGCCAGAAGAAACGGAAATCTACGTTCCCTCATCCTCCGGTTGGTAAACATGGCAGAGACATTAGAGAAAAAACATGAGCGCGTCATGCTCAGGTTTGACCGCGCCTATACGCCGCAGCAAGACGTGCGCGAGAAGTGCATCGAAGCTACGCGATTCGCTCGTGTCCCTGGCGGTCAATGGGAAGGAGCAACAGCAGCGGGAACCAAGCTTGACGACCAGTTCGAGAAATACCCGAAGTTCGAAATCAACAAGGTGGCCACTGAGCTTAACCGCATCATTGCCGAGTATCGGAACAACCGCATCACTGTGAAGTTTCGTCCTGGCGATCGCGAAGCAAGCGAAGAGCTGGCAAATAAATTGAATGGCCTGTTCCGCGCTGACTACGAAGAGACTGATGGCGGTGAGGCGTGCGATAACGCATTTGATGATGCAGCTACCGGCGGCTTTGGCTGCTTCCGCCTGACATCGATGCTGGTCAATGAATACGACCCTATGGACGATCGCCAGCGCATTGCCATTGAGCCGATATATGACCCATCTCGCTCAGTATGGTTTGACCCTGACGCGAAGAAATACGACAAGTCAGATGCTCTTTGGGCGTTCTGCATGTACTCGCTCTCGCCTGAGAAGTACGAGGCTGAATACGGCAAGACTCCGCCTGCATCACTCGATATTTCTACGGCGTCGCTATGGAACTATGACTGGTTTCAGCCAGAAGTGGTTTACATCGCCAAGTATTACGAGGTGCGCAAGGAATCGGTTGATGTCATTAGCTACCAGCAGCCGCTGACTGGAGAAATCGCCACCTACGATAGCGACCAAATCGAAGATATCGAGGATGAGCTTGCTGAGGCTGGATTCGTAGAGGTTGCGCGCCGATCCGTGAAGCGTCGTCGCGTCTATGTGTCAGTGGTTGACGGCCAGAACTTCCTTGAGAAGCCGCGCCGCATACCTGGTGAGCACATCCCGCTTATCCCGGTATATGGCAAGCGTTGGTTTATCGACGACATTGAGCGCGTCGAGGGACACATTGCCAAGGCTATGGATCCGCAGCGCCTGTATAACCTCCAGGTTTCAATGCTGGCTGATACGGCAGCGCAAGACCCCGGCTCTATTCCGATCGTTGGCATGAAGCAGATTAGGGGGCTTGAGAAGCACTGGGAAGCAAGGAATAAGAAGCGTCCGGCATTCCTGGTTCTTCGAGAGCTAGAAGATAAGGCTGGAAATGTTATCGCTCCAGCCACTCCAGCAGGTTATACGCAACCAGCAGTGATGAACCAGGCATTGGCAACGCTACTGCAGCAGACCAGCGCTGACATTCAGGAAGTGACCGGCGGAAGCCAGGCAATGCAGCAGATGCCGAGCAACGTAGCCCAGGAAACTGTTAACAACCTGATGAACCGCGCCGACATGGCATCGTTCATCTACCTGGACAACATGGCGAAGAGCCTGAAGCGTGCCGGTGAAGTCTGGCTGTCTATGGCGCGAGAGGTTTACGGCTCAGAGCGTGAAGTTCGCGTGGTTAACGAAGACGGCACCGATGACATTGCTCTGATGAATGCGCAGGTCGTTGACCGCCAGACTGGCCGAGTGGTTGCGCTGAACGATCTATCTACGGGACGCTATGACGTCACCGTTGATGTCGGCCCAAGCTATACGGCAAGGCGCGACGCTACGGTATCTGTTCTGACCAACGTCCTTAACTCTATGTTGCCAACCGATCCGCTTCGACCAGCTATCCAAGGAATCATCATGGATAACCTGGACGGAGAAGGGCTGGAAGACTTCAAAGAGTTCAACCGCAAGCAGCTTCTGACCTCTGGTATCGCTAAGCCGCGAAACCAGGAAGAGCAGCAGATCGTCCAGCAGGCGCAGATGGCAGCGCAGAGCCAGCCTAACCCTGAAATGGTTCTGGCACAGGCTCAGATGGTTGCGGCCGAGGCAGAGAACAAGAAGGCTGATAACGCGACGCGTGAAACCGTCATTAAAGCGTTCACAGCCCAGCAGGATGCTCAGGAAAGTCAGGCTAACGTTGTCTACAAACTTTCCCAAGCACAGAACATCAACAAGAAAGGGGTTATGGATGCAATTCAGCTCCTGAACGACCTTCTTAAATCCCAGCAAGAACAAATCCCCACATCACCACAGTCACCGGCAGACTCAATGCCGAGTTAACCAGGAGTAATCAATGGAAAGCGAACTGATCATCGACGGTCAGGTTATTAACCTGTCTGAAAAACAGGAAGAAGCCGAAGAAGTAATCACTGAAGCAAAGGAAAATCCTGAGGATAAATCACAGGAAGAACCCGAGCAGAAAGAGAAAAAGGCCGAAAGTGAACAGCCCGAAGAGCAGCCAGAGGATTACTCACTGCAAATCGGTGATGAAGAAATTAGCCTCAACCCTGAAGAAGACGATCACATTGATGGGCAGCCAGCTCCTCAATGGGTGAAAGAGCTTCGCAAGGGCTTCAAAGAAACACAGAAAGAAAACCGGGAGCTACGCCGCCAGCTTGAGCAGATTCAATCCAAGCCAGCAGAAGCGCAGCAACCACAATCAGACGTAATTCCTCCAAAGCCGACTCTGGAGTCGTGCGAGTACGACGAAGCAGCGTTTGAGCAGGCGATGACTGATTGGCATGAGAAGAAGGGCCGTGCTGAGCAGGTTAAACAACAGCAGCAACGTCAGCAGCAGGAATTACAGCAACGACTAACAGAACGCCTTACGAAGCATCAGGAGCGAGCATCAAAGCTTCCGGTGAAAGACTATCGCGAGATGGAAGATATCGTTCGTCAGGAGATTCCGGTTATCCAACAGGAAATCCTGATTCATGCCGCCGACGAAGGTTCAGAGCTCGTTGCTTATGCACTGGGCAAGAACCAACAACTACGCCAGCGTGTAGCCGCTGAGACAGACCCAATTCGCGCAGCATTCCTCTTAGGCCAGATTAGCCAGCAAGTGAAGTTGGCACCGAAGCCTAAGAAAGCCATCAAGCCAGAGCCGGAGGTTCGTGGTGGCGGCGCTGATGCGAAACAAGATGATTTCAACAAACTCTGCCCCGGCGCTAAAATCGAATAAGGAACAGCTAAATGGCTACCAATGATTTAAACAGTAACGTCAGTCAAATCGTCCTGAAAAAATTCCTGCCTGGTTTCATGTCCGACCTGGTATTGGCAAAAACCGTAGACCGTCAATTGCTGGCTGGAGAAATCAACTCCAATACCGGCGATAGCGTAAGCTTCAAACGTCCTCATCAGTTCTCATCGCTGCGCACTCCTACCGGTGACATCTCCGGTCAATCGAAGAACAACCTGATCTCCGGCAAAGCAACTGGCCGCGTCGGCAACTACATCACCGTTGCCGTTGAGTATCAGCAACTGGAAGAAGCTATCAAGCTGAACCAGCTGGAAGAAATCCTGGCTCCGGTTCGTCAGCGCATCGTAACAGACCTGGAGACTGAGCTGGCCAAGTTCATGATGAACAACGGCGCACTGGCTCTGGGTAGCCCCAACACGCCGATCAACAAATGGTCTGACGTGGCTCAAACCGCATCATTCCTGAAGGATTTGGGCGTGGTTGAGGGTGAGAACTATGCGGTAATGGATCCGTGGTCTGCCCAGCGCCTGGCCGACGCGCAATCTGGTCTGCACGCTGCCGACCAATTGGTTCGTACGGCCTGGGAAAACGCGCAGATCTCCACTAACTTCGGCGGAATTCGCGCACTGATGTCTAACGGCCTTGCATCCCGCACGCAAGGTGCATTCGGTGGCACGCTGACAGTGCAAACCGCTCCGACCGTGACCTATAACGCGGTGAAAGATACCTATCAGTTCCAGGTAACACTGACCGGCGCAACCGCATCTGTAACTGGCTTCCTGAAAGCTGGCGACCAGATTAAGTTTACCAACACCTACTGGCTTCAGCAGCATAGCAAGCAGGTCCTGTATAACGGCTCTGCACCTATCAGTTTCACTGCGACCGTTCTGGCAGATGCAAACTCCACCGCTGGCGGCGCGGTTACGGTTACGCTGTCAGGCGTGCCGATTTATGACGCCACAAACTCACAGTACAACGCAGTAAGCCGTCAGGTTGCCGCAGGCGACGCGGCGACAGTAATCGGCACTGCAAGCCAGACCATGAAGCCGAACCTGTTCTACAACAAGTTCTTCTGCGGCCTGGGCACCATTCCTCTGCCAAAACTGAACAGCATCGACTCTGCAGTCGCAACTTACGAAGGCTTCTCTATCCGCGTGCACAAATACTCGGACGGCGACGCCAACGTGCAGAAAATGCGTTTCGACCTGCTGCCAGCTTACGTGTGCTTCAACCCACACATGGGCGGCCAGTTCTTCGGCAATCCGTAATCAAGAGGGGCTTCGGCCCCTTTATTTTTGAGGTGTACATGTTTTTGAAAATTAGCCAAAAACAATGCGTAACTGCCGAGTATTACCCGATCAAGTCGGTGGTATCAATTACCACGATTCAGGATGGCGAGTTTGACACTAGCGAAATTGTGGCAAAGGTAAGATTCAACAACGATGCCGTCACGATTTACAAATATCAGAATGCGTGGCTGGTGAACGATGAAGGCAGCGTACTTGAGGTAATCAACCGAGACTACATGTGGAGCTAAATATGGATCGCATGAGCATCTTTATAGCTGCTGATAACGAAGCTGGCCATGTTCAGGCTGTAATCGCAGAGAAAGATTTCCCAATTTACGAAAAGCTCGGCTTTGTGGCTTCCGTTGACGACATCAAGCCGGTTGTTAAACGTGGGCGCAAGGCGGCTGACAATGGCAACGACTCTGACAAAGGGTGAGATCGTCTTATTCGCTCTCAGAAAACCCGCAGTAGCTTCAAACGCAACTCTAACTGATGTAGAGCCTCAATCTGTCGAGGATGCCATTCATGACCTAGAAGACATGATGGCAGAGTGGATGATCAATCCCGGTAATGTTGGTTATTTGTTCGCGGCGGATGGCGAGGAGCCGTTACCAGACGATGACTCTGGACTGCCGCGCAAATATAAGCATGCAGTTGGCTATCAGCTAATCCTCCGTATGCTATCTGATTATGGCGTTGAGCCATCGCCTCAAGTTCTAACTAATGCTCAGCGTTCATATGACGCGCTGCTGACTGATACGCTCGTTGTCCCGTCAATGCGCCGACGCGGAGATTTCCCGCTTGGGCAAGGCAACAAATACGACGTGTTTACCATCGACAGATATTACCCAGGCGATCTTCCCCCGATTGACGGCGATATTCCAAATCAGTAGGTGACACATGCCAATCCAAAAGCTGCCATTAGCCAAAGGCCTTGGCAAAGACTACCGCAATGCTGATTACGTCGATTTACTGCCTGTGAACATGCTAGCGACGCCAAAGGAAGTTCTGAATGCATCAGGGTATCTGCGCTCCTTTCCAGGCGTAGCGAAGCGCTCAGACGTTTCTGGAGTGTCTCGCGGTGCTGAATACAACACTGTAGAGAATGTCGTCTATCGTGTGGCGGGAACGAAAATATATCGCGGCAATGAAGAGCGTAATGATGTTTCTGGTGGCGATCGGGTAAGCATGGCGCATAGCGCAACAAGCCAAGCGGTGGCATCAAACGGAACGATGACCCTTTATAGATACGATGGGTCAATTAAAACACTCCAAAACTGGCCGCCTGATGTTGGGGGTACTGCGTTCCCTCAATATGACATCGGCGAGGTTAGGGATATCTGCAGGTCTCGCGGTAGATATGTGTGGGTTAAAGATGGAACTCAGACATTCGGCGTAACCGACCTTGAGGATGAGTCACACCCAGATAGATTCCGTCCGTTTTACACTGCAGAGAGTCAGCCGGATGGGATTATCGGCTGCGGTATCTGGCGTGATTTCGTAGTGATGTTCGGCAGTAGCACTATCGAGTACTTCTCGCTTACCGGAGCAACTGATACATCTTCCGCGATATACGTCGCGCAGCCATCCTTGATGGTGCAGAAGGGCATTGCAGGCACTTACTGCAAAACTGAGTTCATGGATTCGTTCGCCTTCATTAGCCATCAATCTACTGGCGCGCCATCCATCTACATGATCAGCAATGGGCAAGCTTCGCAGATTGCCACCGCAACAGTGGAGAAAGTACTGCGTAGCTATACGGCTGAAGAGCTGTCCACGAGCGTGCTTGAGTCAATTCGGTTTGATAGCCATGAGCTGCTGATTGCCCATCTTCCTCGCCACGTCCTGTGCTATGACGCTACCGCCAGCCAGGGCGGCCCGCAATGGTGCATCCTGAAAACCGGTCTATTCGATGACGTTCACCGCTCTATCGATTATGTGTTCGAAGGTAATCAGGTAACGGTAGGCGACAAGTTAGAGGCCGTCACGGGCGCGCTTAAATTCGACTCATCTGCTCAATACGACAAGCAGGCTGAACATCTGTTGTTCACGCCGATGTTTAAGGCCGATAACGCCAGGGTGTTCGACTTTGAGCTCGAGTCTGCAACTGGCGTGTCTCAGTGGGCTGAGCGCCTATTCATCTCGGCAACGGTTGATGGCTCAAACTATGGCCGTGAGCAGATGGTAGATTACAACGCACCATTTATCTACGACAAACGGGCCATCTGGCGTCGTATTGGTCGCGTCAGAAAAAATATCGGCTTCAAGGTGCGCGTGATTACCCGCTCGCCGGTAACACTGTCTGACTGTTCGTTGAGGATAGAATGATGGCTGATGATGGATTGAAAGAACCGGTAATCATCCAGGCTACACGCATCGATGCTACGCTCCTTCCTCGCAATATCTTCTCCCAGCCTTACCTGCTTTACGTTATTCAGCAGGGAACTGACCTGGGCAACGTGGCGGGGAAGGCAAACGAGGCTGGGCAAGGGGCATGGGATGCCCAGAAGAGGAACGATGAGCAGGATTTGGTGCTGGCAGACCACGAAACAAGGATAGAGGCAGCAGAGCAAACGCTCATCAACCATGAGCAAAGGATATCTGCGGCTGAAACTACCCTTGCGGATCATGAGGCCAGGTTAACGGCTGCAGAGGCAGAACTTGCCAATCATGAGGCAAGGATTTCAGCCAATGAGGCCGAACTTGCTAACCACGAAACTCGCATAACCCAGAACACAACGGATATTGCAGGCCTGACCGTTCGCATGGTTACGGCCGAGAGCAATATCACGTCACTGCAAACCAATGTCGCCTCATTGACAACGCGAGTTACCACTGCAGAAGGCAATATCACAACGCTGCAGGGAAAGGTTTCCACCATCGAAACCAACTATGTATCCAAGGCTGTCTCAACGAGCCAATCGGTGCAGGCCTCTGGCGGTTCGTTCCTTGTAGGTAATGTAGCGACACCGACCACTGACAAGCTTCAAGTTGGCGGCAGCGTGAATGCAGTTTCGTACAAAGTGGCAGGAATTCAGGTTGTCGGGAATCAGCAAACAGGATGGACGGCTGCAACCGGAACGGCAAACAAAGGGTCGTTCAACGCAGATCAGTCATACACCATTGGTGCTTCATATTCGCAGTCAGAGGTGCAAGCTTTAGCAGATGCGCTTAAAGCGGCATGTCAGCGAGTCAAGGCGCTAGAGGATATGGCCAGAGCACATGGGTTGATTAACTGATGATTGAGTTCAAACCAACACGAAACATCGACCTGATTGAAGCCGTAGGAAATCATCCAGACATCATCGCGGGCAGTAACAATGGCGACGGATTCGATTATCAACCCGGACATCGTTATTTCGAGGTGCATGTACATGGCCAGTTCGGTGGAATCATCTACTTCCACGAAATCCAGCCACTGACTTTCGACTGTCACGCGATGTATCTGAAAGAGGTGCGAGGATTCAGCCAGAAAATCGGTTTGGCCTTCTGGCGATTCATCCTGGCGAATTTTAACGTGCAATGCGTTACATCATTCGCCGCGCACAAATTCAGGCATGGTCAGATTTACTGCACGATGCTTGGCCTCAAGCGTGTCGGCACCATCAAGAAATACTTCAAAGGCGTTGATGACGTCACTTTCTATTCCGCTACTCGCGAAGAGCTGACGGAGTTCCTGGAACAGCACTCCAAATAGGAATCACGCTATGTTTGATGTTTTTGAAAACAGCCGCTGCGGAAACTCCAAGCGGATGAAAGAAAGCCGCATGCGCAAAGGTGGCAAAGGTGGCGGCAATAACGGCGCTGGCGCTGCAGCGGATGCAACGAAATACGCTGCTGACCTGCAAAACCAGCAGTTCGAGCGCATCATGGGCAACCTGGCTCCATTCACTCCACTGGCTCAACAATACATCGGCCAACTGCAAAACCTCTCCACACTCGGCGGACAGCAATCAGCGCTGAACGATTATTACAACTCCGGCCAATACAAAGACCTAGCTAATCAGGCGCGATACCAGCAACTGGCATCAGCTGAGGCAACCGGCGGCCTTGGCAGTACCGCTACCAGCAACGGATTAGCGACAATCGCTCCTACGCTGGGGCAAAACTGGCTTTCAGGCCAGATGAACAACTATCAGAACCTGGCAAACATTGGCCTTGGCGCGCTGCAGGGTCAGGCAAATGCCGGAGCTAACTTCGCAAACAACGCCGGACAGCTCTCGATGCAAGGCGCATCGCTGGCCGCTGCTAACGCTAACCGCCCATCAGGATTCCAGCAGGGGATCGGTGGCCTGACAGGTGGCGCTATGTCTGGCGCGGCTCTTGGCAGCATCGTTCCTGGGTTGGGTACTGGATTAGGCGCAGCTATCGGCGGTGGCCTGGGCCTGCTTGGAGGGTTGTTCTAATGGCTACATGGCAACAGGCTGGTAACTCTGGTGGCCTGCTTGCGGGGATTGGCGGCATGAATGCCAATGCCCCACAGGCTAGCGATATCAATGCCACGTTAGGCCTGATCCGCGATAACAATGATATCGCTCGCTCCGGCGCGAACAACGTTGCTCTTACCGGTCTGCGCGGGCTGGCTGGCGTCGCTGATATTTACAACCAGCAGCAACAGCAAGAAGCTCAGAATGCTTTCAATCAAGCGCACGCCGACGCATGGAAAACTGGAGACGTGTCATCACTTCGCGATTTCGCCGCAGCCAACCCTGCATTCGTCACCCAAGCGCAACAAGCTGTTGCCGGGCTTAATGAACAGCAGAAAAGCGACATGACAAATCAGGCAGCAGGATTGCGACTGGCATTATCTCAAGGACCAGAAACCTATGGCCAGTACCTCCAGAAGAATGCTGGTGATTTGTCGCGCATTGGTGCTAATCCGAATGTGTTGGCGCAGATGGGAATGCAGAACCCGCAGGGAGCTGCACAGCTCTTTGACACGCTTGGCCTTGCTGCACAGGGCGATAAGTATTTCGATATCGTCGGAAACAACGCCAAGCTTCAGCAAACCGGACAGATCGCACAGGCAAATCTCAACCTTGGCCAGCAGCGACTGCAGCAGCAAGCAGCTTATCAGCAAGGCCAGCTTGAGCAGGGGCAGCAGCAGCTAAATCTTACGGCTCAAAAGAACCAGGCGGATAACGCCAACAAGCGCCTAGAGCTCAGCCTGAAAGCGGGTGAGAACAGCGATAAATCCCTTGCCACGCAACAAGCGTCGGTGCAGAAGATGCAGGACTATGTCGGGGCTCACCAAAGCAACGTCAATAACGTGGCTGGGATGTATGACACCGTGAATCAAGTCAAGGCCATTCCGCCCGATGTATTTGATGGCGTGTTCGGGTTCGGTGGAACGGTTAATTCGCGAATTCCTGGGACGCAGTCAGCCGACGCATGGGCGAAGATCGAACAGATGCAAGGACAAGCCCGATTGATGGGCGTAATTGGCATGAAAGGGACTGGTCCAGTTTCAGATTCAGAGGGGCAAGCTGCAGCTCGAGCGTTCCTCGCCATAAACCAAAACATGTCACCAAAGGCGGCGCGTTCGGCAATTGATAACTGGCAGCGTGTTCTGCAGCGTCAGACTTCATACCTGCAGAAGCAACAGCCGGTAGTTGATACCTATCAGCAGAAAATCGACGCCTTCAATAATTCGCAGAGCGGGAGTGGATCAGCTCCGCGCGCTGGCATGAGCGAAGGTGGATATACCTTCCTTGGCGGCGACCCAAGCAATCCTAATAGCTGGAGAAAAGACTAATGGCAGGCCCATGGGAAAAGTATCAGAACGCAGCACCGGCCGAATCTCCTTCCGATGGGCCATGGACTAAATACCAGCAGCCGCAGCAATCGCCACCGCAACAAGGTGGCGATGTTGTTTCTGATGCTGAACAGCGCTTCGGAATCCCAGCGGGATTGCTCGGAGCGGTAATCAGCAAGGAAAGCAGTGGCAATGCTAATGCGATGAGCGGCAAGGGTGCTATCGGCCTTACGCAGGTAATGCCTAACACCGCTCGCGGGATGGGTTATGACCCAGAAGAGTTGAAGCGCAATCCTGCTATGCAGGTGGAGGCTGGGGCGCGCTATTTAAAGCAGATGATCGACGCTCACGATGGCAACGTATCTGCAGCTCTGGCTGCGTATAATTGGGGGCCAGGAAATGTCCAAAAATATCTGCGTGGTGAGAAGACTCAGGTTCCAACCGAGACGGTCAATTACGTCAATGATCCTCGCTTTGCCCAGTGGACTCAGCAAGTAGCTCCAGGCTCTGATGATGAGCTCGCTCAGTTGGCTCAGCAATCAGCGCAACCATGGGCGCAGCAAGCTCCTGCGCCAACTGCATCGCAGAATATTGAGCAGGCAGCTAGGGGTTTGGCGAACATCCCGTTCGACATCCTACAGGGTGGGGCAAACCTCGTAAACGCTGGTAGCAGAGCAGTTGGCGCCGGCGATGTTCTTGATCCGGTTTACAGGCCGGTAAGTCGCCCAACAGACCCTTACGCACAGGCTGGCGAAGCCATCGGTAACTACCTAACGCCAGGTGTAGGCCCAGTAGCTGGCGCAATGATTGGATCTATTGCTAACGCGGGTAATGAACAGGGTGATTTTGCGGCTAATGCATCAAAGGAAATGCTACTGAATGCTGCATTACTTGGAGCGCCTGCAGCATTGCGCGGTATCAGAGCTATGTCTGGTGCTAGAACCGGCGCCACGCAATCAGCCGCTGCAACCCCATCGGCAATTGAGACAGCGAATGACGTCTCCAATCTCGCAAGGACAGCTGCAGGGCGTGACGTGCTTGCCAGTCAGGCGGCTAATGTCACAGACGACATCGCAAGAGCAGCAGAAACCGCTGGAGTGGATATCAACACCTTGACGCCAGGAATGCGCTCAGGAAGCCGTGGAGTTGCTCAGGCAGAGGGTGCTCTAGCATCGACCCCAGGTGTTGCTCAGGATGCGCATCAGGCTGCATTTAACGAGATTGCCTCTAAGTTTAACCAAAACCTTGATGATCTCGGCGCTGCGGCAGGTACCGCATCAGAAAAAAGCTCATCCATAAAGCAGCGAATCATGGGGAACCTTGATGAGATGAAAAATGCTGAGCGTGCCGCGTGGGATGATGTAAGGGCGACAATGCCCAATCAGAAGATGCCACTAAGCAACGCCAATGCCGTTATCCAAGGAGAGCGGTCTGCTGGCGTTCCGCTTAGCCCTGAAATGAAGCAACTCTTGGGGGCAAATCGCGGCGGGGTAACGTTTGATGGGATGAAAGCTTGGCGGGCGAAGTTTGCTGACGCAGAGCAGAAATACATCCGCAGCGGAGAGGCTAACGCAGCTCGTCGAGCTGGAGAGGTGCGCAGGGCGATCACTGATGATATGCGTAACATGGCAGAGCAGGGAGGGTTTATTGATGATTGGACGCGCGCCAATGACCTTTCTAAGGCGAGATTGACGGCGCAAGAAAATGCAGAATCAATCTTTGGGCGCGGGCTGGCGAATGACGTTCTGGTAACTAATGGAGTTAAGGCTCTGCAGTCATCATCGACTAAAGGCCTAAATGGTCCATCAGGGTTTCACTCGATCATTTCAGCACTTCCAGAGGCCGAGCGAGTCCCTGCGATATCTTCAATCCTGCAAGACGCAATCTCACATGGAGTGAGGGGAGGGAAGGCTGATGCGGCAGGGATTAACCATATCGCGACGCTGCTAACCCCTCAGAACGTTAATGCCATCAATCGATATTCTAAAGATTTAGGTCGAATTGCTGATGCATATGGAACCCTGGCAAGAGCAGCGATCAAGCCTCAGCAGTACGTTGAAAAAACCGGTATTACTACAGAGGTATTTAAGGCTCTAGATTCAGGCCTGCCAAAGATAGCTCAAACTGTTCTTGATGCGACTGGCAACTCAACTGCTGGCGCTGTTGTAGGTGCCACTGGGGGAGGAGTTATAGGCGCTACGGTAGGCGCTACTGCAGGTGCAGTAATCAAGAGCACAGTGGCCAAGATATCTAAAACAAGGAGTGGACGATACGCGATTGAAAAGGCTATTCAGGAAGCAACCAAGGCCGTTAAATCTGGAGCAACACCTCAAGCAGTCGCTGAAGCAGAACGCAGATTCATGGCTAATAAGGTGGCCGTGAAGGCGATTAGAGATGCAGTAGGAAGCGAGGAATTTGAGAGGCTAGCCCGCTCAGGAATCGTGGCATCTCTGAGCGGAATGAATGGAGAGTAATGAGCTAATGCCATGGAGGGCGTCAGATTAAGATTTTAGCAAGCTCTTTGTTAAATCCTCTAGCCTCTCCTGGGTATCTGCCAAATAAGATTTTTGTAAATACAGATACAACAAGAACCGCTATGCTAAGCGCTAACTGAAGTATCATTGGAATCCACAGAGCCAGGGCCTCCATAGGCATAAATCCAAAAACCTTACCCGCAATCATTAAAAAATACCAAATGGTAATCATTATGCTTATTGGTAAATGAATTGCTTTAATCAAAGCTCCAATTGCATCAGTAATTCTGTTTTCGAACTTTGCTTGCGAGAACTTGTTTCTTAGGTAGGATAGTGACTCTTCATTGTTCTCTGTGTTTCTAGCGCTTTTACCTATAGCCATTGAAACTTCTTCTATTCTATCATTCATCCTTTTTTCTTCTAAGTGTGATGAAAATTTCATCCATGCAATCTGAATAGCTATCCCAATGATTAATGTTAATATTACATGAATTGAGTAAATCACAGAGTCATGCATAGTCATTTTTCCTTGCTGTAGATAACCTTTAGTGTTTCAAATACCATGTTTTTTACTTTTTCAGCCTGCTTAGAAGCTAATATCTCGGCATCATCCTGATATCCAGATGGAGCCCTTGTGGTAGCAAGTGCATCCTCTACGATGCGCAAAAGTTCAGCATTCATAGACCTGCCATTAAATGAAGCTCTAGACTTTAATTTTTCCCTTACTTCTAAGGGCATTCTGAAATTGAAGTGTGGGTCATTTCTAGCCATAAATGCAATCCTCAACCAAAAGTTGGCATCATAGATTGCAGTTGACTCGCTCACAATAAGTCCACCGTGGACTCATTATCGGAAAAGTTATGTAATTTCACCTAGTTAAACGCATCGATCGTTGTCGCCGATCAATATCAAGTTATTGATCTGTAGTTCCAATTTGATGATTTACCCACCGATTAGTAGTGTCGTGCATAGCAGTACAAAAGGTGGAAAAAATGAGATGGAATCGCCGTAACGCCTGGCTTGCAGTCGTAGCATTTTGCTTAGCATTCTGGGTAATGATCATTCTAATAATTCACTACATGTAACAGCATCCAACACCAGGGCCCGGCTAACTTAGTCGGGCTTTTTTTATACCTAAAAACCACCGCAGGCGTGACCTGTGGGGATTCCTCACGCCTGGAGAAAAGAATGGCTGAAACCACCCCTAGCGTAGTAGTAAGCATGCCTACTCAGCTGTTCACGCTGGCTAGAGCATTTAAAGCTGCGGCAAATGGACGGATTTATATTGGTAAGATTGATACCGATCCGACCATTCCCGAGAATCAGATTCAGGCATATCTGGAAAATGAGGATGGGACATCTGTACCTGTAGCCCAGCCAATGATGATAGGGCAGGCTGGTCTACCGGTGTACAACGGTCAGATAGCCAAGTTTACAACGACAACGACGCACAGCATGGCTATCTATGATGCTTATGGCGTTAAGCAGTTCTACTTCCCTAACGTTCTAAAATACAATCCTGGTGAATTTGCTGGCCCTGGTGGCGCTGGTAAAATCGGCATTGGTTATCCTGAAGGAACCACCTTCAACTACTCAACAGTGCAGGCAGAGCTTGGGTATTCGCTGGACATGTTTGGAGGCGACCCAACAGGCGTTAACAATAGCTATGATGCTATGACCAGGGCATTGGCTTTTCTTGCCACTTCAGATGCAAAATTCAAAGTTCTGAAACTTCATGGTAAATACAAGATTTCAGGCTCAACTGGCTTCACACTGCCATCAGGTGTAAGCATTGTTGGTAATCATGAAGGCATGACGCAGGGGCCGCAAACCGAACAAGTATGGCCGCAAGATTACGCTTACGACTCAACGCTGATTATTGACTTGCCCCCGGGCGTTGACTGTTTTACAGCCACAGCTAATAACGTGTTTGCAGGCTTCAGCGTTATTTACAACCAGCCTCAGTCCGTGGCTACTGCTGCTGATTTTATCCAGTATGGATATTTTATCCGAAGCAATTATCGCTCTATGGCGTTGGTTAATATGCGCTATGCCGGAGCTTACAACTGGGCGTACTTGCAAGGGGAATGCCCATTCGTTGAAAACGTTTATGGCTATGCGATTAACATCGATTACCGCGTTCATCGTTCTGCTGACGTAGGCCGGTTTAGCAATGTTCACATTAACCCTAACGTAACGCGTCCTGCTTGGTCGTTTATTAATGCCGCAGCGATGATCCCCACAAGTTGTGCATTCCATTTCACCGAACATGATGGGATGTTTATTAATGACACTCACGTATTCGGCAAGAACAAGGTGGTCATCAATAACCAGAACGGCACGGCGCGGCTTTGTACGGTTAATGGCAGCAACTGGTTGGTTGACAAATGCGGAACATTACTGAAAAGCGACATCAATAGCGGTCTTACCTGGGGCGTAAACAACGGTACGTTTATCTCACGTTACTGCTCTGAAGGTGGTGGCGTCATGCTGACAAACCCACTTGCAACTCAGGTTTCTGGGTATCAGTTCGACGGTTGGAAATTCCAGATAGATGCAGATACCAGTCCAGTAACTGCAGTGGGCCCACTTCCTGCTCGGTGGTTTAACTTTGGCACGGCATCAGGCTGCAGGGTTTGGCTGAATAACTTCATTGTCCTGGCGATGCCTAACATGGAGTTCAATAACGATGCGCAAAGCAACCTGATTGAAGGCTCTGCGACAGTCGGCACAAGAACAATCATCTTTGATAACAAGCCAAAAAACCGCCTAAGTAACGTATGGCTGGCATCTGTAGACCCGGCCACGCTGATTCCGTATGGATATGCTGCTGCAGGTAGTAACATCACTATCAACAGGAACGTTGTTACTTCTACCAATCCGGCATCTTCAAATGGCGTTGGCATATCTCAGCGCGTATTCACATCGTTTACAGGCGCTTGCTCAATTTGGGTGTATGCGTCGTCTGTAGGGGATTCTGTAGGCGTATCAGCGACCGCATACCTGGCTGATTTCGGCAGCCCAATTGTGTTCCCTTCAACAGGTCCAGCCAAGTGGGAGCGTTTTGGCAATGAGTATCTGGCGAGGATTTCTATCCCTGCCAGCACCAACCGGGTTATCTGGGATGTCGTGGCAGCAGCACCATCAGCGACCGGCGGCCTGCTTGTTCTGTCAGACTTCAACATGACGGCTGATAACCCATTAACCTACTGGCATGGCGCGCCAGAAGTTCAGCTGCAAGCTCAGCAGATTAATCAGAACTCAGGAACTATGACTGTCACCCCTGGCGTTGCAACTGAAGTGCCAAGATATCTATGGGCTTCAGATGTTGGGGCGATCATCGTTCATGTTCGGACTGCTAACTCTGCGCTGATCGTCGCCCTAACAAAGCGCATGGTGGCTTTTGATGGCACTCTAAACATAATCAGCCAGCAGGCCGGTTCTGAGACTGTGACTGTTGCATGGCCATCTGGAGCAGGTAAGCGCCCAACAATCATGTGCTCTGCGAATAGCACTGCAATGGTGACGATTTCAGGGGTGTGATTGATGTGGTAACCACAACCGAACGGTTATCTAAATGACCGTGAGGTTGTGGCTCTAAGGTTGGACAGATCTGGGACAAGGATGTTTTCACATCACTTCTGCTGACATGGCTTTTATAAATCATTCAGCATGGGGCATGCATGGGGCAAAAAATTACCGCAAAGCAACTCAGAGCACCCTAATGCTGTGAATCGGTTTGCGGCAATGCATTGCTAAATACCTAGAAATTACTTACATCAACTAGCTTCCTGTTATCATCTCCTCATATCATGAATATGCCGGTGTGATGAACGTACCGTCCATTTTTCAGTGAAATTTGGCTCGGCGCTGTTAGCCTATGGCGATGGTTATAGGAGGGATAGGATAATGTGTAAATTGCTGTGCCTTGCTCTGGCCATGATGGCGTTGTCTGGATGCGCCGGCCAGAATGATGATTATTCATCGGCGCAAAAAATGGCGCCTCATCAGGATGCCGGCAAAGAGTGGAAGGCGTTTGTCGCGCCGCTGTCGGTGAAGACACAGTCGCCCGGCGAGCGTGAATTGAAACGCGCCGCCCGGCAATACTGAAGCCGTGACGCCAGTCGATGGACAAAAAAAGCCAGCTATCGAAATAGCTGGCTGAAGGTGCGATAAAACATTTATGTGATGTAGGAGCGCCGACGCACGTTCGAGGTGCGTCAACGCGAACATCATATTTGTTATGTTATAACAAATCAATGCTGCCGTGCGTTTGCCTCAGCCCGCTAACGCCACGATGCGCTGGTGGGCGCTTGCCAGCCCCTGGTCGCGGCCGTGCGGTTTCATGTCCAGCCCTTCGGCATAGATGAATTGCACGTCGCCGATCCCCATCAGCCCCAGCACTGAGCGCAGGTAGGGCGTTACGGCGTCGGTCGGATGCCCGGCGTGCATGCCGCCGCGTGAACTGAAGACCACCGCATTGACGCCTTCCACCAGCCCCACCGGGTAGGTGGCGGTATAGTTGAAGGTCATCCGGGCGCGGGCCACCAGATCGAACCAGTTTTTCAGCTGAGTCGGCACGTTGAGGTTGTACATCGGCGCCCCGATCAGCAACAGGTCGCTCTCTTTCAGTTCGGCAATCAGTTGATCGGAGAGCGCCACCGTGGCTTTGGCGCGCGGGCTGACATTTTCCGCACCACGCAGCGCGCTGAACAGCTCGCCGTCCAACACCGGCAGATCCAGCGCCGTCAGATCGTGTTCGACGATCCGATCGTTGTATCCTTTCGCTTTGCGCGCCGCCAGATAGCGGTCAATCAGGTTATTGGTCTGCGAGTCATTTCCCATAATGCTGGATTTGAGAGCCAGTATTTTTTTCATGCTGCTGTCCTCTGACGGTAATCTGTGGTTTTCACCGGGGACTCCGGAATGACTGCAGATTATCATTGCTTAATGTTCACCAGTGGTGATAGGTTTTCACCTAATTGATTCCATATTGGCAACATTAAGATGAAAAGCGATCTGAGTGCGCTGCCGGCCTTTGTTGCCGTAGCGGAAGGCGGCAGTTTCGCCGCCGCCGCAGAGAAACTGCATCTGACGCGTTCTGCGGTCAGCAAAATCGTGTCGCGTCTGGAGGCGCGGCTGGGCGTAATGCTGTTTATGCGCACGACGCGCAGCCTGAGCCTGACGGACGAAGGCGCGCTGTACTATGAACACTGTCGACAGGCATTGGCGAACGTTCAGGCGGCGGAAAACCAGCTCGACAGCGGCAAGATGCAGGTCAGCGGCCGGCTCAGAGTCTCGGTGCCGGTGCTGTTCGGCCACCTGTGCATTGCGCCCTTGTTGACGGCGCTGGCGAATGAGCATCCGTTACTGACGCTGGAAATCTCATTCAGCGACCGCAGGATCGATCTCGTCGATGAGGGATTCGATCTGGCGGTGCGCATCGGCGAACTGGCGGACAGCGGCAGTTTGGTTGCCCGACGTTTGGGCGAACACGGCATGCTCCTGTGCGCGTCGCCCGACTACGTGCGGCGCTGCGGCGAGCCGAGCACGGTGGAAGCGTTAAGCCGGCATCAGGCGGTGGGGTATCTGCACGCCGGCGCCGTGCTGCCGTGGCAGCTGCGTGGCGAAAACGGTGAGCTGCAATCGTTCAGCCCCCCGGCCAAGATGATGATGGATGATATGCAGGGGATCGTCGATGCGATATCCGCCGGCGCCGGCGCCGGCATTGCCTGGCTGCCGGAGTGGCTGGTGCGCGAGCGGCTGATGGCGGGGACGTTGGTGGAGATCATGCGCGGTGAGTCCAACCTTAGTTTCCCGGTCAACGTGGTGTGGCCCTATATGCCTTACCAGCCGCTCAAGGTGCGGCTGGCGGTGGACAAACTGGTGGCTGAGCTGCCGATCAGGCTGACGCGAACCGCGATAACCTGAAATTTGCATGTATCGGCAAACATTAACGACAGGCGGACGTTGGATTTACTTGCTGTGCGGCGAACTCAGCGCCGCAGGCTGTGTTTTCCCCGTTAATAAACAACAGAATATGAGCACCCAGATGAACCCGCAAGAGTAGTCGGGGTTGGCAGCACAAGAGCCTAAAAATGCCGAGAAAAGCATGAATTTAAGCACTGAATGGGCCTCGCTGCCGATAATGTTTCTTTGGGAGCGAATAATCTTGGATATGATAAAACCGACTAATAGGAACGACCCTATTACCCCAAAGTTAGCAATGAGAGAAAGCGCGAGAGATGAGATTCGCACGCTGCCGATGCCAGCTCCCAGCCCAAATGTATTGTACATAATTTCAAGAGCATTGTAGTTGGAGGCAGAACGGACGAGGTTAGAGACCGTTTGCGCTTTTTTATCTGCATACGCTGTTATTTTATCCAGGAATAAAATAAAAGTGAGCTTTGAAACAATGATGAGTGAAATTGAAAATAGAACTTTCTTTACCAGATTGAAACGCGGGCTGAAAATGAATGTGCCACACAGTGATGTAAGTAGGGTGAAATAACCTGATGTAGAGCCATTTTTAATCAGGAAAAGCATCATTAAGATAGAGAGCAGTTTCAATCGGAATCCCTTGGCCATCAAGAGAGGGACTATCGTTGCGCCGATGAAAATACCGGCGAATGAAGGCTCACCAAAGGTGCCGCTCAGTCTGGAGTCGAAAATAGCATTGGCATTATGCATACTATTATACATTATAACCTGTATAGCATGCGCGACCGGTCTGGCCAGAAGCCAGACTAAGCAGTAAGCGGAGAAGACCAGCGTAGTGAAAATGATGACTCTTAGTGCATACTCTGCCGTTATTTCATGGCGTTTTACATAAATAACATACAACGTCAATAGGTTTAGAGTAATCAGCGCCAGTTGTTTAACATTGTTGTTCCCCCATATAAGCGAGAAGCCTTTATTTGCATAGTTAGCTTCAAAGCTATAAGCAGAGGAGTAGACTCTCATTCCCTCAAATAGATGGGTGAAGGCATAAGTAGTGAACCAAAATAGTATAATCAACGCCAAGGATTGAATAAAGACCCTGTGCTTGATGTTCAACACGGACTCACTGTCCTTGGAGGTGAAAATAAACCTTATAATCAACACTAGTTCAATGAAATAAAATACAGGCAGGCTATTATTCCCTGTATTGATAATAGCGCTTGATTGAAATATTGAAGCCAGTATCAGCAGGGCAAAAATAGTTCTGTGGTGTAGGAAAAAAGTGGCGAAAGCAAGAGCCAGCCAAACAAAACTTAATATGTTCACATTATATTCCCTAAATTACTTATCCTGTGTACCATCACCTGGCTTAAGATTTAATTAGTTATAAAAAGCAGGGAGGCGCGCGATATCTTACTTCACCAGGCTGGAAAAATCCATCATTAATAACAACATATTCATAGGGTTATAGAGTATGTTAAGTAGTCTGCGAATGATTGGATAGGTTCGCTAATGATTTTGGCCGATGGGGCTCGCCAGAAAGACCATGAAATAGGGAGGCGTGTTCTGATGATGTGAGCGCAGAAAGAGTACTGATGAGTGATTGATTAGATTTTCTAATTAAAGTTCGCCAAGAGCAAGTGACCATTGTAATGATTCATAAAGAAGCCACATAAGGCATGTTGTGAGAATCAATGTTTCTGCCACAGACTTTAATTTTTCGATGAAGGTGCTTTTTCGTCGCATTTTAGGTTCGCTTTTATGTTGCCCATTTGTATGAAGTGGCAGTATAGCAGGCGCATTTTAGGGGCTCGTTAAAATAAGAAATTCCTTAATAATGTGATGGTAAATTGAGCAGTGGTTTGGGGGCATCAATAAGTAGGCTCCGGCGGAACCGAACATCCTGGAAAGGTGCCCGCGTCGCTGTCGGGACGCTGAGGGGGAATTTATCGGTGAGAAGGAATTATACAGACTCTCCCGTTCCCCCCTGCCTCTCCTGGTTGATCTGGGTGAGACAATAATTGATTAACCGGCCCCATAAGTCTATTCGATGGCCGGTTCCATAATCCTTTGGTGGCCGCGAATGGCGGTAGGCGCGAAACCGAAGCGTTTGCGAAAACGTTCGGCGAAACGCGACGCGCTTTCATAACCCACATGCTGCGCGATGGCGGAAATCGGCCAGTCGGTCGATTGCAGCAGGGCCAGCGCGCTGCTCATCCGGACGTCGATCATCAGGTTGCGCAACGCGGTGTTTTCCATCGACAGTTTGCGGCGCAACATCACTTCACTCATCGACAGGCTCTCCGCGACTTTGGCCGCCGTCCAAATGCTGTGCGGATCGGTCGCCAGGCAGCGACGCACCCGCTGCGTCAGATCCTTGGCTTCGTTGTGAATAAAGCGAATGCCGAATTGGGCCAGCCACAGCAGAATTTCCAGCATTTTGTGCCGCACGATGATGGTGGGAAAGCGTTGCCGCAGCGTCAGCGCCAGGCCGGTGGTTTCAAAACTGTGCTTTAGGGCGCAGGGCAGATTGCGCAGCGCCAGGACGGCATCGAACGGCATCGCCGCCGGCGTTTCCTCGGCCGGAGGTTGGACGGTGAGCAACAGGGGATCGCAGGTCAGCAGTTGGCAACTGAATACGCCGTCTTCGGACGGGCCGTTAATAATGTCCACCGTTTGCCCGCCGTCGATAATCAACAGCTCGCCGGGATGAGCGACCACTTCGTGTTGTTGCCAGCGTACGCGCTTATGGCCTTGTTGTATCAGATACAGATGTGGTTGCTCAAAATAGACTGAAGGGAATAATAATTCAGTATACTGAATGATGTGCGCTGAGGCGCCAATTCCAGGACAGAGATTAATTGTACGTTCCATCGATATTCATTTCGCAGCCATTATCTGGGAATATCTTTACGCTTTGATCCGCGCTGGAGCAACATTTTTCCATGGGCCGTGAAACACAGCGGCGAGTTTTATCTATCAAAAATCAATTTCCTGATGAACAGAAAACGTCCGTGTCGGGATGATGTTTATCCATTAAAGTGAGAGCCAGGCTCGAAGTGCGCATTTTACCAATTACCCATAAACTGAATAATTCAAATGCCATAGATTAATATCCTAACGTAACCCGAGGGTAATAGCGCATAGTGCTATTTAATCCATTTTCGTCAGTATTGTCGATCTTATCGGACCTGTGGCTCTCCCAGCAGCAGCGCGCGGTCATGAAACTGGCCGTAGGTGTTGTTGACCACGTTTTGGCGCGTTGACTGTTCAATAAGCGTTTTCAGCTCATCCATCCGTTGCTGCAACAGACGTTTGAGCTCGGTTTCGTTGTCGAGGATCTGTTGCAGCTTATTGCGCAACATCTCCTGCAACGCCATGGACGGGCCGGCTTGCCCGGTAAAGGCGGCGGTTTTTTCCACCGCCGTCACGTAGGCGAATTCAAGCTCGACGAGCTCTTCCCAGCGCCCGGTTTGCGCCAGCGCGATCATCTGGCTGCTCAGGGTGTAAATTTGTTGATAAGCGGCTAACAGCTGCTGTTGACGTTCCATTACACGGCGTCCTGCGAAGGTTGGTAGTTGGGGCCGATCTGGCGCCAGGCGTCGGCGATGTTTTCCAGCAGTTTGACCACCTCGGCAATCGCCGCTTCGTCGTTGTGCAGATTGGCCTGCATCAGGCGACGCTTCATATAGTCGTATAACGCCGCCAGGTTTTCGGCGATCTCGCCGCCCTGCTGAGGATCGAGGCCGCTTTTCAGGCCGTTGTCGATGATGTTGATGGCTTTGGAGAGCGCCATGCCTTTGCCGGCGATATCGCCCTGGTTCATCAGGATGCGTGCGCGAAGCAGGGCGCTGAGCGCCCCGTCGAACAACATCACGATTAACTGGTGCGGGCTGGCGCTCATGGCGCCGCTTTCCAGACTGACCTGTGCATAGGCCTGAGTGCCGCTACGGTTATACATGCTGTTTTCTTTGCCTTGTTAAAGGGTTACTTGAACTGTTGAGCCAAATAGTTACTGGTGCCGTTCATTTTCGACATCATGGTATCCAGCTGAACGAACTGTTGTTTATAACGATCGATGGTGTTTTGAATGCTGGCCGTGACCGTGGTGATCTGGCTGTTCAGGCGATCGAGGTTAGTGTTGATGCTTTTGGTCGAGTTCTCGATGATGCCGCCGGATTTGATGTAGTTCTGGATCTCGTTGTGGATCTCGGTGGCCATGCCGGTGTCTTTGCCGTTACCGACGAAGAAGTTGCTGACCTGATCCGGCTTCTCATCCATCGCTTTCTTCAGCTTGGCGCTGTCGATTTCCAACTTGCCGGTTTTGGTGTTGGTGGAAATGCCGAGGTTGCCCAGGCCTTTCAACTCCGGGTTGTCCTGGGCGGCGCTCAGCGCGCTTTTGATCGACGACTGAATGCCGCGCAGGGTGTTGTCGCCCAGCAGCGGGCCGTTGGTTGGGTTTGGCGCTTCGCCGGTTTTCACCGGGGTGAACTTGGACAGCGAGTTGAAGGTGTCCAGCAGCGAGTTATAGCTGTCGACCCACTCTTTGATCTTGTCGGTGGTGCCGGCGGTGTTGGTGCTGATCACCAGGTGTTGCGGTTCATCGGTTTTGGTTTTGGTTTTCAGATCGATGGTGACGCCCTGCAGGGCATCGCTGATCGAGTTGGTGCTGCGTTTGATGGCCGTGCCGTTCACCATCAGCTCCGCGTCCTGCGGCGCGACCGTCTGCTTCATGGCGGTGGTGGTGCCGCGGGTGGCGTTGTAGTTCAGGATATCGCCCAGTTTGTCGTCATTGTCGACCTGGAGGGAGATCTTGTTGTTTTCGCCGGTGGTGGAAGAGCTGATCGCCAGCTGGTAGTCGTTGTCGCCGACGCGCATGATGCTGGCGGTGACGCCGGCCTTGGCGCCGTTGATGGCGTCGCGCATCTCAACCAGCGAGGTTTGATCGTCGCTCAGCGGGATTTTGGTGGCTTTCGGCGGGTTGCCGGCGGTGATGGTCAGGGAACGGTCGGTGGCGCCTTCGGTGCCTAACTTGGCGCCCTGGTCGCTGACTTTCGCCTGAGTGGTCAGGGTTTGCGCCTGCGCCAGGTTCTTCACTTCCACCACATAGTTGCCCGGCACCGCCTTGGCGTTGGTGGTGATCTTGAAGGCGTCGTGTTCGGTGGCGGTGGTGGCCTTGAAGAAGTCCTCTTTCGCCATCTCTTTGCTGAGGTTGTCGAATTTTTCCAACGCGCCCTTCAGCGTGCCGTAACCGGTCAACTGGGCTTTATAGCTGGATTGTTTGGTGGTGTAAGGGGTCAGGCGCTGTTGTTCCGCTTTGGTCAGCTTGTCCAGCAGGCCATTGAGGTCGAGTCCTGAGCCGAGACCTAATGAACTGATCGTTGCCATGGGTAATTCTCCTTGATTATGACTTTATTCGCTTTACGCGTTATCGGCCCAGTGATGAAAAAGTTTACCGAAAAAAACAAAAAACCGATGGCGCAATAGAAGAGGGAAAAACCGCGTTATTTCCGCCATTGCGGCGGACGCAAAAAAAATTAAAAAAATTCTAAAGGTTGTTAGGGGAGGGCCGATACCTGAGGGGACGGTGGTTGACGCCGTGGGCAAACAAGCCCGAACCTTTTAACTGTGTTGCGAAGAACGCAACTGACTCGTAAGGAAAGCAAACAATGGCACAAGTAATCAACACTAACAGCCTGTCTCTGATGGCGCAGAACAACCTGAACAAATCTCAGTCTTCTCTGGGCACTGCGATTGAGCGTCTGTCTTCCGGTCTGCGTATCAACAGCGCGAAAGACGATGCTGCGGGTCAGGCGATCTCCAACCGTTTCACCGCTAACATCAAAGGCCTGACTCAGGCTTCCCGTAACGCCAACGACGGTATCTCTCTGGCGCAGACCACTGAAGGCGCACTGAACGAAGTTAACGACAACCTGCAGAACATCCGTCGTCTGACCGTACAGGCGCAGAACGGTTCTAACTCCACCAGCGACCTGAAATCCATCCAGGACGAAATCACTCAGCGCATGTCGGAAATCAACCGTATCTCCGAGCAGACTGACTTCAACGGCGTGAAAGTGCTGAGCAGCGATCAGAAACTGACCATTCAGGTTGGCGCTAACGACGGTGAAACCATCGATATCGACCTGCAGAAGATCGATTCTGGCAAACTGGGTCTGACTGGTTTCGATGTAACTGAAAAAGGCACCAAAATTGGCTCTGCAGTTGCCGATAAAGCCATGGTTAAAGATGACACCGGTAAAGATGTTGCTTTCGACCTGGCTGAATCTTCCAAAGCTGGTGGCGCTTTAGAGAAAGCGACTCTGGTTTCCGGTAAAGACAAAGACGGTAAAGAAGGTTACTACATTCAGACTACTGATGCAGCGACTGGCGCAAAAACCTACGCCACTGCGAAAATCGACGACAAAGGCGTTGTAACCAAGGGTACTGACGTTACTGACGTTAAAGATCCACTGGCTACCCTGGACAAAGCGCTGGCACAGGTTGACGGCCTGCGTTCTTCCCTGGGTGCGGTACAGAACCGTTTCGATTCTGTTATCAACAACCTGAACAGCACCGTGAACAACCTGTCCGCTTCTCAGTCCCGTATTCAGGATGCTGACTACGCGACCGAAGTGTCCAACATGAGCCGTGCCAATATCCTGCAACAGGCTGGCACCTCTGTTCTGGCACAGGCTAACCAGTCAACTCAGAACGTTCTGTCCCTGCTGCGTTAATCGTCTCTCCCGATTAACTGTCGCAAAGAAACCCCGCTTCGGCGGGGTTTTTTTATGCTCGCGCACCGCGCGGTTATTACATGGCGCAAATAAAGCCCGTTTTGTGCGACTGTTCAGCCGATTGGCATTTCGCCCCCTACGCATAATAGCGCTGACTCTCTTATCCGCAGGTTTAAGACATAGTGAGCGATCTGTATACCGCCGAAGGCGTGATGGACAAAAATTCTCTCTGGCTGCGCTACGTCCCATTAGTGCGCCACGAGGCGCTGCGCCTGCAGGTCAGGTTGCCCGCCAGCGTGGAGCTTGACGACTTGCTGCAGGCCGGGGGAATCGGGTTATTGAACGCCGTTGAGCGTTATGACGCCCTACAGGGAACCGCCTTTACCACCTATGCGGTGCAGCGCATTCGCGGCGCGATGCTCGACGAGCTGCGCAGCCGCGACTGGGTGCCGCGCAGCGTGCGGCGCCACGCGCGCGAGGTCGCGCAGGTGATGCGGCAACTGGAACAGCGTTATGGCCGGCCGGCGAGCGAGACGGAAGTGGCGCAGACGCTGAATATCTCGCTGGATGAGTACCGTCAAATTCTGTTGGACACCAATAACAGCCAGCTTTTCTCTTACGACGAATGGCGCGAGGAGCATGGCGAAAACGCGGAACCGATGCTGGAAGGGCATGAAGAGGCCAACCCGCTGCATCACCTGTTGGAAGGTAGCCTGCGCCAGCGAGTGATCGACGCCATCGAGGCGTTGCCGGAGCGCGAAAAAATGGTGCTGACGCTGTATTACCAGGAAGAGTTGAATCTCAAAGAGATCGGCGCCGTGCTGGACGTCGGGGAATCCCGCGTCAGTCAACTGCACAGTCAGGCGATCAAACGGCTGCGTGCGCGGCTGGCGAACGATACCTGACGGCGGGCTGCCGCCCCCTCAACTCGATGACTCATGCGACAATCGGACTGCCCCTTATGCCAGGAATACTGTTGAAGAAACGGCCGCTTAGCCGTTACCTGAAAGATTACAAGCACAGCCAGACCCATTGCTCCCAGTGCGGTAAATTGTTGGACCGCATGGCGCTGGTGTTTCGCGGCAAGATAATCAATAAAGAAGCCATCGCGCGCATGGATCAGCCGATCGACGATGCGGTCTGGCAAAACGTGCAGCATGAGCTGACCGCACTGTGCCGCTTTTGCAGCGAGATTTCCTGCAACAGCCACCCGAGCTATTTCGACATCATGGCGTTCAAGCAGTATCTGTTCGAACAGACCGAGATGAGCCACAGCACCATTCGCGAGTACGTGGTGCGGCTGCGCCGGCTGGACGAAATGCTGGTGGCGCGTAATTACCCGGCGGACAAGTTCGCCAACTGCGCCAGCCATCAGCGCATTATCGACGATCTGCCTACCGCAGCGCACAACAACTACCGCATTGCGCTGCGCAAATACGATCAGTATCTCGCCTGGCAGCGCAGCTACTGAGATTTTCCCCGGCCGCTGGGCCGGGGTCTGCGGATCCCCCCGTGATAAAGGATGATTATTCAGTTCACATCTGCTAAATCTATCGGTTATCAGATGTTGATACTCGATTCCCTGGGGGGAAGTAGTGAACCTGCAACAACAACTGGCGCAATTTCCGCGTCTGGATCTGGTTGGCGTCGCCACGCCGCTGGAAAAGCTGTCCCGTCTCTCCGATTATCTCGGCCGTGAAATCTACCTTAAACGTGACGATGTCACCCCTATGGCCCTGGGCGGCAACAAGCTGAGAAAGCTTGAGTTTCTGGCTGCCGATGCGCTGAGGCAAGGCGCCGATACGCTGGTTACCGCCGGCGCCATTCAATCCAATCACGTGCGCCAGACGGCGGCGGTGGCGGCGAAACTGGGCCTGCACTGTGTCGCGCTGCTGGAAAACCCTATCGATACCCGCGCGGAAAACTACCTGACCAACGGCAACCGCCTGTTGCTCGGCTTGTTCAACGCCGAAGTGGTGATGTGCGAAGCGCTGCACGATCCGCAGCAGCAGCTGGCGGAGCTGGCGACGCGCCTCGAGGCGCAGGGCTTCCGGCCTTACGTGGTGCCGGTGGGCGGCTCCAATGCGCTGGGCGCGCTGGGATACGTGCAGTGCGCATTGGAAATCGCCGAACAGAGCCAACGCAGCAACGTGGCGTTCAGTTCGGTGGTGGTGGCGTCCGGCAGCGCAGGCACCCACGCCGGGCTGGCGGTGGGGCTGCAACAGCTGCTGCCCGAAACCGAGTTGATCGGCGTGACGGTCTCGCGCACCGTGATCGATCAGTTGCCGAAGGTGGAACAAATCCAGAAAGCCCTGGCCTGTTCACTGAATATCGACGAACTGGCGCCGATCGCGCTGTGGGACGATTACTTCGCGCCGCAGTACGGCATGCCGAATGAAGAAGGCATGGCGGCGGTGCAGCTGCTGGCGCAGCAAGAAGGGGTATTGCTGGATCCGGTATATACCGGCAAAGCGATGGCCGGTTTGATCGACGGCATCGCCCAGCGGCGTTTCCGCGACGAAGGGCCCATCCTGTTCGTTCACACCGGCGGTGCGCCGGCGCTGTTCGCCTACCATCCGCAGGTGTAAATGCCGCTTGTTATTCCATTTTGAACTATATTTATAAAGTTATATTCCTTTATGCGGGCGGTCGCACTGTTAAAGTGCTGATATCAAAAAAGATAAATAACACACAGGGGTGTTTATGATGTTTGCGAAAGTTCGTCGTCAATGGTTGTTGGGCGTGGTGGGTATTGCGTTGGCCGCCGGTGTGACGACGCAAACCTACGCCGCCGATAACCTGCTGCAGCAGGTGAAACAGCGCGGCACGCTGATCGTTGGGCTGGAAGGCACCTATCCGCCGTTCAGCTTCCAGGGTGAAGACGGCAAATTGACCGGTTTCGAAGTGGATTTCGCCAACGCGCTGGCGCAACATCTGGGCGTGAAAGCCAAGCTGAACCCGACCAAGTGGGACGGCATGCTGGCGTCGCTGGAGTCAAAACGCATCGACGTGGTGATCAACCAGGTGACAATCTCCGATGAGCGCAAGAAGAAATATGACTTCTCCACCCCTTACACCGTTTCCGGCATTCAGGCGCTGGTGAAAAAGGGCAACGAAGGCACGATCACCAAGCCGGAAGACCTGAAGGGCAAGAAGGTCGGCGTTGGCCTGGGCACCAACTATGAGCAATGGCTGCGTGCGAACGTGCAAGGTGTAGACGTGCGCACTTACGACGATGATCCGACCAAGTATCAGGATCTGCGCGTCGGCCGTATCAACGCCATTCTGGTGGACCGTCTGGCGGCGCTGGATCTGGTGAAGAAAACCGGCGATACGCTGGCGGTGGCCGGCCCGGCATTCTCCCGCCAGGAGTCCGGCGTGGCGCTGCGCAAGAATAACCCAGAGCTGCTGGCCGCGATTGACCAGGCGATCGCCGAGATGCAAAAAGACGGCACGCTGGCGAAGATCTCCGAGAAATGGTTTGGCGCGGACGTAACTAAATAATGCACGAAAGTATTCAACTGGCGCTGGATTCAGCGCCATTTTTATTGAAAGGCGCCATACTGACGCTCCAGCTTAGCCTGGGCGGCATGGCGTTCGGCCTGTTGCTTGGTTTTCTGCTGGCGCTGATGCGCCTTTCGCCGCTTTGGCCGCTGTCGTGGCTGTCGCGCATTTACGTATCGCTGTTCCGCGGCACGCCGCTGATCGCCCAGCTGTTTATGATCTACTATGGTCTGCCGCAGTTCGGCGTTGAATTCGATCCTTTCCCGGCGGCGCTGATTGGCCTGTCGCTCAATACCGCCGCTTACACCTCAGAAACGCTGCGCGCGGCGATTTCGTCGATCGATAAAGGGCAGTGGGAAGCCGCCGCCAGCATCGGCATGACCCGTTGGCAAACTCTGCGCCGGGTGATCTTGCCGCAGGCGGCGCGCACCGCCTTGCCGCCGCTGGGCAACAGTTTTATCGGCCTGGTGAAAGACACCTCGCTGGCCGCCACCATTCAGGTGCCGGAACTGTTCCGCCAGGCGCAGCTCATCACCTCGCGCACGCTGGAAGTGTTCACCATGTACCTGGCGGCATCGCTGATTTACTGGGTGATGGCGACCCTGCTTTCCGCACTGCAAAACCGTCTGGAAGCCCACGTTAATCGCCAGGATCAGGAGTAGCGCATGAGTGCCATTGAAGTTAAGCAATTGACCAAGCAGTTCAAGGGTCAGACGGTGCTGCATGGGATCGATCTGGCGGTTGACGCCGGCGAAGTGGTGGCGATCATCGGGCCGAGCGGTTCCGGGAAAACCACCTTGTTGCGCTGCATCAACCTGCTGGAGGAACCGGATTCCGGCACCATCCGCGTCGGCGATATCCGGATCGACGGCAGCAAGCCGCTGAGCAAACAGAAAAATCAGGTGCGCGCGCTGCGTCAGCAGGTCGGTTTCGTGTTCCAGAACTTCAACCTGTTTCCGCACCGTTCGGTGCTGGAAAACATCATTGAAGGGCCGGTTATCGTTAAAGGCGAGGCGAAAGCCAGCGCCGAACAGCGCGCTCGCGCGTTGCTGGCCAAAGTGGGCCTGAGCGGCAAAGAGGCGGCTTATCCGCGTCGGCTGTCCGGCGGGCAGCAGCAGCGGGTGGCTATCGCGCGCGCGCTGGCGATGCAGCCGGAGGTGATTTTGTTCGACGAGCCGACGTCGGCGCTCGATCCCGAGCTGGTGGGGGAAGTGCTCAATACCATGCGCTCACTGGCGGAAGAGAAACGCACCATGGTGATCGTCACCCATGAGATGAGCTTCGCTCGCGACGTGGCCGATCGGGTTATCTTTATGGATCACGGCCGCATCGTCGAACAGGGCCCGGCGAAAGCGCTGTTCGCCAATCCGCAGCATCAGCGCACCCAGCAATTCCTCGACAAGTTCCGGAATCAATAAGGCGGCGGGGGCGTTTCCCCCGACCGCATTCACTCCGCTTTCAACCATTCGTTTCGCGCGGCGGCGGCGAGAAATCCGCTGCGGCTGCCGTATCCCGGATATTACCGAACCCGAAAGCCAATGCGTTTCGTAGCGCTCTGACGCGGCTTTCAAGCAGAGTAATCCATCGTCCATGAGCGACGCCCCACCCTGTAAGGATAACAAGACGCTAACGGCCGATCGGCCTGCGGACAATAAAAAACCCTGCACGAGTGCAGGGTTTGCCTAGCGGTAAGCCTATCAGGCTGCAACGCGTGCAGCCTTGAGGATGCGTTAACCGATGGTCATCAGGCTGGCGTTACCGCCGGCAGCGGCGGTGTTGACGCTCAGGGAACGTTCGATCAGCAGGCGTTCCAACAGGATGTTGGTTTCACCGTGGGCGAAGCCCTGCACCGAGACGATGGCGCCGCCGCGCTGGGCGATCTGCTCGCACAGGGTGCGCAGCTGGTCGGCATCGCCGTGGTAGATGGCGGCGTCGAACTCGACCTTGTCCTGCTGCCAGTCTTTGCTGAAGGCGATGCGCGCCTGCACATCGTTCGGCAAGCGGCGGAACAGATTGCGTTGCAGTTCCGCTTCCGGCCACAGCGCGCAGCTGCCAACCGCCAGCACGGCGGCCAGCTGGATCAGCGCGTCGGTTTCGTTATCCGCCAGGCACAGCACGCGTTCACGCGGCAGCAGGGCATAGGTGTTGCGCTCGCCGGTCGGGCCCGGCAGCGGACGTACGGTGCCGCCTTGGCCCAGTTCCGCATAACGTTGCGCCAATGCCGCCAGTTCGCCTTGTTGGCTGGTGACCGCCCACTTCTCCAGCGATTGCAGCGCGCCCAGCAGCTGCGGCCGCGCGGTGGCTTCCATCGGGCGCTCTTCGTCCTGGCGGTGCAGCGTACGTTGCAGCGCGTCGTCCGGACGGTTGGCCAGCAGACGGTACAGGTACAGCGGGCCGCCGGCTTTCGGGCCGGTGCCCGACAGGCCTTCGCCGCCGAACGGCTGCACGCCGACCACTGCGCCGACCATGTTGCGGTTGACGTACAGGTTGCCGACCTTGGCGCGTTCGGTCACCCGGGCGATGGTTTCATCGATACGGGTGTGAATGCCCAACGTCAGGCCATAACCGGCGGCGTTGATCTGATCGACCAGCGCGTCCAGATTGTTGCGCTGGAAGCGCACCACGTGCAGCACCGGGCCGAAGATCTCTTTCTGCAGCTCGTCGAAGCTGTCGAGCTCGATCAGCGTCGGCTTGATGAAGGTGCCGCGCGCCCACTCTTTCTCATCCTGCGCGCTGCCTTTGGCGGCCTGGTACACCTTGCGGCCTTTGGCGCGCATTGCCTGGATGTGGCGTTCGATGCCGGTTTTGGCTTCGGCGTCGATCACCGGGCCCACGTCGGTGGACAGGCGTTCCGGGTTGCCCATGCGGCATTCGGCCATCGCGCCGCGCAGCATTTGCAGCGTGTGCTCGGCCACGTCTTCCTGAATGCACAGGATACGCAGCGCGGAGCAACGCTGCCCGGCGCTGTCGAAGGCGGAGGCCACCACGTCGGTCACCACCTGTTCGGTCAGGGCGGAGGAGTCGACGATCATGGCGTTCAGGCCGCCGGTTTCGGCGATCAGCGGCGTCGGACGGCCTTGCGGATCCAGACGGCCGGCGATGCTGCGCTGCAGAATGCCGGCGACGTCGGTGGAGCCGGTAAACATCACGCCGCGGACGCGGGCGTCGTTAACCAGCGTTGAGCCGACGGTTTCACCCTGGCCCGGCAGCAGCTGCAGCACGCCTTGCGGAATGCCGGCTTCCAGCAGGATACGCACCGCCTGCGCGGCCACCAGCGGCGTTTGCTCAGCCGGTTTGGCCAGCACGCTGTTGCCCGCCGCCAGCGCGGCGGCGATTTGGCCGGTGAAGATCGCCAGCGGGAAGTTCCACGGGCTGATACAGACCACCGGGCCCAGCGGGCGGTGGCTGTCGTTGGCGAAATCGTCGCGCACCTGGCCGGCGTAGTAGTGCAGGAAATCGACCGCTTCACGCACTTCGGCGATGGCGTTGTTGAAGGTTTTACCCGCTTCGCGCACCAGAATGCCCAGCAGGCTTTGCAGTTGGCTTTCCATCAGCTCGGCGGCACGTTCGAGGATCGCGGCGCGCTCCGTCGGCGGTGTGGCGAACCAGATTGGGCCGGCGGCCGCGGCGGCGTCGAGCGCGCGGCTGACTTCGCCTTCGGTGGCTTCACGCACGTAGCCGACCACATCGCCCGGCTCGGCCGGGTTGATCACCGGCTGTTCGACGCCCTGATCCAACTCGGCGTCGATGATCGGTTCCGCGCGCCATGGATGGCTGGCGCTGGTGAGCAGGGCGCTGGACAGCGAAGCCAGACGCTGTTCGTTGGACAGATCCAGACCGCTGGAGTTGGTGCGCTTCTCGCCGTACAGCTCGCGCGGCAGCGGGATGCGCGGATGCGGCAGGCCAATTTGACCTTCGCTGGCCGCCAGCGCTTCCACGGCGCTGACCGGATCGGCCACCAGCTCGTCGAGCGGCAGGGTGGCGTCGGCGATGCGGTTGACGAACGAGGTATTGGCGCCGTTTTCCAGCAGGCGGCGCACCAGATAAGCCAGCAGCGTTTCATGGGTGCCGACCGGCGCGTAGATGCGGCAAGGGCGGTTCAGTTTGCCGTCGGCCACTTTGCCCACCACCTGTTCGTACAGCGGTTCACCCATGCCGTGCAGGCACTGGAACTCATACTGGCCAGGGTAGTAGTTGTTGCCCGCCAGGTGATAAATGGCGCTCAGCGTATGGGCGTTGTGGGTCGCGAACTGCGGATAGATCAGGTTCGGCACCGACAGCAGCTTGCGGGCGCAGGCCAGATAGGAAACGTCGGTGTACACCTTGCGGGTGTAAACCGGGTAGCCTTCCAGGCCGTCCATCTGGGCGCGTTTGATTTCGCTGTCCCAGTAGGCGCCTTTCACCAGACGGATCATCAGGCGACGGCGGCTGCGTTGCGCCATGTCGATCACTGCGTCGATGGCGAATGGGCAGCGTTTCTGGTAGGCCTGAATCACGAAGCCGATGCCGTTCCAGCCGGCCAACTGCGGTTCGAAGCACAGCTTCTCGAGCAGATCGAGCGAGATCTCCAGACGGTCGGCCTCTTCGGCGTCGATATTGATGCCGATATCGTACTGGCGTGCCTGCAGGGTCAGCGACAGCAGGCGCGGGTAAAGCTCTTCCATCACGCGTTCGTACTGCGCGCGGCTGTAGCGCGGGTGCAGGGCGGACAGCTTGATGGAGATGCCGGGGCCTTCATAGATGCCGCGGCCGTTGGAGGCTTTGCCGATGGCGTGGATAGCCTGCTGATAGGAAACCAGGTAGGCCTGGGCGTCGGCTTCGGTCAGGGCGGCTTCCCCCAGCATGTCGTAGGAGTAGCGGAAGCCTTTTTCTTCCAGCTTGCGCGCGTTGGCCAGCGCTTCGGCGATGGTTTCGCCGGTCACGAACTGTTCGCCCATCAGGCGCATCGCCATGTCCACGCCTTTGCGGATCAGCGGCTCGCCACTCTTGCTGATAATGCGGTTCAGCGAGCGGGACAGATTGGCTTCGTTATGGGTCGACACCAGCTTGCCGGTGAACAGCAGGCCCCAGGTGGCGGCGTTGACGAACAGCGACGGGCTGCGCCCCAGGTGCGAGTGCCAGTTGCCGTTGCTGATCTTGTCGCGGATCAGGGCATCGCGGGTCGGTTTGTCCGGAATGCGCAGCAGCGCTTCCGCCAGGCACATCAGCGCCACGCCTTCCTGCGAGGAGAGGGAGAACTCTTGCAGCAGGCCTTGCACCATGCCGGCGCGGCCGTTTGCACTTTTTTGGTTACGCAACTTCTCGGCGATGCCGTAGGCCATTTTGTGAGTGGCCTGTGCAAGATCGGCGGGTAATCGCGCCTGTTCGAGCAACATCGGCACCGCTTCGGTCTCCGGGCGGCGATACGCGGCGGTGATGGCGGCGCGGGTCACCGACTGCGGCAGAATTTGTTCGGCGAAATCGAGGAATGGCTGGTGTGACTCTTCCTGCGCTTGCGGCATAATGTCGTCCGCTTCAGGCTGGCCCGCTGCGGCCAGCGCTGGAATTTCAGGAATATCGGTACCGCTCTCGAGACGCTCGAGGTAATTAAAGATGGCCTGCTTGATGAGCCAGTGCGGCGTGCGATCGATGCGCTGCGCGGCGCTCTTGATCCGGTCGCGTGTTGCCTCGTCGAGTTTCACGCCCATTGTGGTAGTGCCCATGCCTGTCCAACTCCTGTGTTTAGAACCTATCCCATCAGGCTAGACAAACAGCAGGCCGGAAAGCCTGTTGGGATAGGTTCGTGAGATGTGTGGTGTCAAGAATGCAGACAATATCCTGCATGTTGCAACTTTGTGCAACCTTGTTAAATCAGGCGGATGAGCGAAGTGTGAGTTTCATCGATTTTTTAACACGGGCAGTTGGCACGAATGTTGCGTTATTGAGCGAACGCGGCGGGGTTAATGATGCCGCAGGCGCTTTACCTTGCGGTATATAAGGGTAATGGCAGGGTGCAACTCATTTTGCTTGTCGTGAGTGCAACCTTTGAGCCCGGTAAATGTGACGCAGGGTAAACTTTGTGTAACTTTGTTGTTAAATATCTTGTTGGTTGATGAAAGGCTCATCTAGGATAACCGACGGTCAACAATTACGGGCAGAAACTATTTTACCTGCACTTGCTCGCAGGCTGCGCCACGTTCCGGCGCGGCGGCCAGTGAAATGCATTGCGCGTGGGTTTACCGGCGCCGGCTTGGCCGGAGCGAAACGCGAATAATAATGAAAGTGGAGAATTAAATGACAATGAGCACACCTATGCTGGTGACCTTCCTGGTATACATTTTCGGGATGGTGCTGATCGGCCTGCTTGCCTACCGGGCAACCAATAACTTTGATGACTATATTCTCGGCGGCCGCAGTCTGGGCAGCGTGGTGACCGCGCTGTCCGCCGGCGCTTCCGACATGAGCGGCTGGCTGCTGATGGGCCTGCCGGGCGCCATCTTCCTCTCCGGCATCTCCGAAAGCTGGATCGCCATCGGCCTGACCATCGGCGCTTACCTGAACTGGAAGCTGGTGGCAGGAAGGCTGCGCGTGCATACCGAAGCCAACAACAATGCCCTGACGCTGCCGGATTATTTCACCAGCCGTTTTGAAGACAACAGCAAGCTGCTGCGGGTGATCTCGGCCATCGTCATCCTGGTGTTCTTCACCATTTACTGCGCCTCCGGCATCGTGGCCGGCGCGCGTCTGTTCGAAAGCACCTTCGGCATGAGCTACGAAACCGCCCTGTGGGCCGGCGCCGCGGCGACCATCCTGTATACCTTCATCGGCGGTTTCCTGGCGGTGAGCTGGACCGACACCGTGCAGGCCAGCCTGATGATTTTCGCGCTGATCCTGACCCCGGTGATCGTGATCTTCGCCGTCGGCGGCATCGATACCTCGATGCTGGTGATCCAGGCGCGGAACCCGGCCAACCTCGACATGCTGAAGGGGCTGAACTTCGTCGCCATCCTGTCGCTGCTGGGTTGGGGCCTGGGCTACTTCGGCCAGCCGCACATCCTGGCGCGTTTCATGGCGGCGGATTCTCACCGCACCATCCGCAGCGCGCGCCGCATCAGCATGACCTGGATGATCCTGTGCCTGGCCGGCACCATCGCCGTCGGTTTCTTCGGTATCGCTTACTTTGCCAATAACCCGGATCAGGCCGGCAACGTGTCGCAAAACGGCGAGCGCGTGTTCATCGAACTGGCGATGCTGCTGTTCAACCCATGGGTGGCGGGCGTGCTGCTGTCGGCGATTTTGGCGGCGGTTATGAGTACCCTGAGCTGCCAGCTGCTGGTCTGTTCCAGCGCAATCACCGAAGACCTGTACAAAGCGTTCCTGCGCAAAGGCGCCAGCCAGCGTGAACTGGTGTGGGTCGGCCGCGTCATGGTGCTGGTGGTGGCGTTGGTCGCCATCGCGCTGGCGGCCAACCCGGAGAACCGTGTGCTGGGCCTGGTGAGCTACGCCTGGGCCGGTTTCGGCGCCGCCTTCGGCCCGGTAGTGCTGATCTCGGTGATGTGGTCGCGCATGACCCGCAACGGCGCGCTGGCCGGCATGTTGGTCGGCGCGGTGACGGTGATCGTCTGGAAACAGTACGAATGGCTGGGCCTGTACGAAATCATCCCGGGCTTCATCCTGGGCTGTCTGGCCATCGTGGTGGTGAGCCTGATGGGCCGCCAGCCGTCTTCCACCATGACCGAACGTTTCGATCAGGCGGAAGCCGAGTACAAAACGGTATAACTGACGATAAATAACGAGGGGCGCCCACGGCGCCCCTTTTTTTGACCAAGCCGCAGGCATTACCCTTTAAAGAAAGTCACCATGCGTCTTAATGGTGAGGTCATCTTCCAGGATGTCGAGTTGCGCAGCTCATCGATTTCTCGTTTCAATCCCGCTACCTCACCAGACACAATGTCATTGTGTTTGATGAGTTCACCCTTCAGGTCGGCGATAATGTCGCTATTGGTGTACTTGAAACAATCGACCATATGACAAATGAACTTATTGTATTCGTCCTGCACCTGATTGGCATTGGCTGGAGGATGATTAATCAGTTCGATGATACAGTTATAGTAGCCGTTGATATGTTCATCGCCTTTCTTTTGCGTCATTACTGAGCCATGCCGCACGCGGCGTAAATAGAATTTTTCATTGACACAATGAACGGTAATATCATTTTCAAGCAGAAGGCGCGTAGTGAATATGTTGTCTTCATGTACGATGCCATTTTTGAACTGGATGTTTTTTAAAGCTTTTCTGCTGGATATGTAAAGGCAAGGACTGACGATGTAATTGCCGAGATTAACAGCTTGCTGAAAAAAATGCGTACCGGAGCAGGTGAAATTACTCAATAAACCGTTTCTTTCATACTTTGGGTTGAATCTCTCAGCCAGTTTTTCATCGTCGAAGAAGACGGAAGACTCAAAGAAGACGACGTCACTTTGGGTATCCTTTAATATGTCAGTCAAACGATCCAAGGCATTGTCGGCGAGCTTGTCATCGCTATCCACAAAGATCACATAATCACCTGATGCAGCGGCAAGCCCCGTGTTTCGGGCCGCCGATTGGCCTTGGTTTTCGGTATGGATCACTTTAATGCATGGTACATCGAAGCTATCCAGTATCGTGCCGGTTTTGTCGGTTGAACCATCGTTGATCAAGATGATTTCAATTTTCTCATGATCGTTTTGCAGTAAGGATCTAACGCATTCACCAATGTATTTTTCCGTGTTAAATGCCGGAACGATGGCGGATATCTTCATTTTCACTCCATTTTACTCGCTGCAGGCTCGCCTCATGCCGGTTAACCAGGTTCTGACGGCAGGATTAAATCGTTTCCATGTCGATCATGATAAGTTTGCTGCCACACCGTTTCTGTGTTGCTCATAAGGAACAGAGCCGGCATATCCCTCAGGTTTACCGTGTCAGGGCGGGGTATTTCACTCACTGCAGTATATCATGGCTCTTCATGAACGTTCTGCGCTCTCCGCCTTGTAACACCTGGCGACATTTGATTAGAAAAAATCACGCTTGCGCCTCTTGTATTTCTTTTTGGCAGAATGATAATCACTCTCGTTGTATTTTACGTTTCTTTACATACTCGCCGCGGCTCATTGCGAGCCGGTTTTCTCTGCCGCCGCGGTCTTTTCAGGGGTGATTAGTTATGTTCGTTCCCTTTCTTATCATGTTCCGTGAGGGTCTGGAGGCCGCGCTGATCGTCAGCCTGATCGCCAGCTACCTGAAACGCACGCAGCGCAGCCAATGGCTGGGCGCGGTGTGGATCGGCGTGATTGTCGCGGCGGCGCTGTGTCTGGCGCTCGGCATCTTCATCAATGAGACCACCGGCGAGTTCCCGCAGAAACAGCAGGAGCTGTTCGAAGGCATCGTGGCGGTGGTGGCGGTGCTGATCCTCACCTATATGGTGTTCTGGATGCGCAAAGTGTCCAGGTCGGTCAAGGTACATCTGGAAGGGGCGATCGATCAGGCGCTCAGCGCCGGTAAAGGGCAGGGGTGGGCGCTGGTGGCGATGGTGTTCTTCGCCGTGGCGCGCGAAGGGTTGGAGTCGGTGTTCTTCCTGCTGGCGGCGTTTCAGCAAGACGTGGGCGCCGCAGCGCCGATCGGTGCGGTGCTCGGCCTGGTCGCCGCCATTGTGCTGGGCATGATGATTTACTGGGGCGGGGTGAAGCTGCATCTGGCCAAATTCTTCAAATGGACCAGCCTGTTCATTCTGTTCGTCGCCGCCGGGCTGGCCGCCGGGGCGATCCGCGCCTTCCACGAAGCCGGTCTGTGGAACCACTTTCAGGACATCGCCTTCGATTTCAGCAGTGCACTGTCGACCCATTCGCTGTTCGGTACCCTGCTGGAAGGCATCCTCGGTTATCAGGAAGCGCCGACGGTCAGCGAAGTGGCGGTCTACTTCCTGTATTTGATCCCGGCGCTGATTTTCTTCTTTCTGCCGCAGCGCGCGGCGCCGGCAGCGGCCCCGGCGCAACGTAAAATCAATCATTAATGTTTAATAGGGAATCTCGTATGTCTACTCCGTTATTTCGCCGCAAGGCGTTGCACGCAGCATTACTGTCTATCCCGGCGTTTGCGCTGAGCATCGACGCCTTGGCGGCGGAGGTGCCGCAGGTCAAGGTCACGGTCAACGACAAGCAGTGCGAACCGATGCAGCTGACGGTGCCGGCCGGCAAAACGCAGTTTGTGGTGCACAATACCAGCCAGAAAAACGTCGAATGGGAAATCCTGAAAGGGGTGATGGTGGTGGAAGAGCGCGAGAACATCGCGCCGGGCTTTACCCAGAAAATGACCGCCACGCTGGAGGCGGGCGAATATGACATGACCTGCGGGCTGCTCAGCAATCCGAAAGGCAAACTGACTGTCACCGCAGCGGCCAACGGCGCCACCGACGGCAAGCCGAACGCGCTGGACCTGGTCGGCCCGATTGCCGAATACAAGGTTTACGTCACCAAAGAAGTCGATGGGTTGGTGAAACAAACCAAGCTGTTTACCGACGCGGTGAAGGCCGGCAACGTGGAACAAGCGCGCAAGCTGTATGCGCCGACCCGCCAGCACTATGAGCGCATCGAGCCGATCGCCGAGCTGTTCTCCGATCTGGACGGCAGCATCGACGCCCGCGAAGACGACTACGAGAAGAAATCGGCGGATCCGAACTTCACCGGCTTCCACCGTCTGGAGAAGGCGCTGTTTGCCGACAACTCAACCAAAGACATGGGCGCCTACGCCGATCGCCTGTACCACGATACCGTAGAACTGCAAAAGCGCGTGAGTGAACTGACCTTCCCGCCGAGCAAAGTGGTGGGCGGCGCAGCCGGGCTGATCGAAGAGGTGGCGGCCAGCAAAATCAGCGGTGAAGAAGACCGCTACAGCCGCACCGATTTGTGGGATTTCCAGGCCAACGTCGACGGCGCGCAGAAGATAGTCAACCTGCTGCGTCCTTTGCTGGTCAAGGCCAATAAGCCGCTGCTGGACAAGATCGACGCCAACTTCAAAACCGTGGACACCATCTTGGCGAAGTACCAAACCAAAGACGGCTATGAGTCCTATGAGAAGCTGACCGATGCCGATCGCAATGCGTTGAAAGGGCCGATCACCACGTTGGCGGAAGATCTTTCCCAACTGCGCGGCGTATTGGGTCTGGACTGAGGCATACGGTTATGAGCAACAAGGCAGGCCCGAATAACGGGCCGCATCCGCACTCTCAGGGAGCGGCGTCGCCTTCGCGGCGCCGTTTGCTGCAAGGGCTGGGGCTGGGCGCGCTGGCGTTGGGCGGCAGCCGCCTGGCGCAGGCAGCGGGTAACGCGGCGGAGCCGTTGGCGACGCCGCAGGATGAGCGCTGGCAGAAACAGCCGTTTTATGGCCGCCATCAGGCCGGCGTGCTGACGCCGCAACAGGCGGCGATGATGCTGGTGGCGTTCGATGTGCTGGCGACCAGCAAAGCGGATCTGGAGCGCCTGTTCCGGCTGCTGACCGATCGCATCGCCTTCCTGACCCACGGCGGCAAGGCGCCGGAGGTGGACGCCAAGCTGCCGCCGCTCGATTCCGGCATCATGGGGCCGGAGATTTACCCGGACAACCTGACCATCACCGTCTCGGTCGGCGCATCGCTGTTTGATGAACGTTTTGGTCTGCAGGCGCACAAACCGCTGCGGTTGCAGAAGATGACGCGCTTCCCCAACGATGCACTGGACGCCGCGCTTTGCCACGGCGACCTGCTGCTGCAGATCTGCGCCAACACCAACGAAACCGCTCTCCACGCGCTGCGCGACATCATTAAGCATTCGCCGGATCTGCTCAGCGTGCGCTGGAAGCGGGAAGGGTTCATCTCCGCGCACGCGGCGCGCAGCAAAGGCAAAGAGACGCCGATCAACCTGTTGGGGTTCAAAGACGGCACCGCTAACCCGAAAACCGACGACAAGCCGCTGATGGATAAGGTGGTGTGGGTCGGCGACAGCGTCGGTGAACCGGCGTGGACGGCGGGCGGCAGCTATCAGGCGGCGCGTATTATTCGTTTCCGCGTCGAGTTTTGGGATCGCACGCCGCTGCAGGAGCAGGAAACCATTTTCGGCCGCGAGAAGCACAGCGGCGCGCCGCTGGGCATGAAGCATGAACATGACGAGCCGAACTACGCGAACGATCCCGACGGCAAGGTGATCCCGATGGACGCGCACATTCGCTTGGCTAACCCACGCACGCCGGAAAGCCAAAGCAATCTGATGCTGCGACGCGGCTACAGCTATTCGCTGGGGGTATCCAATGCCGGCCAGCTGGAAATGGGGCTGCTGTTCGTCTGCTATCAGGCCGACCTTGAGAAAGGTTTCCTGACGGTGCAAAAAAGGCTGAACGGCGAAGCGCTGGAGGAATACATCAAGCCGATTGGCGGCGGGTATTTCTTCGTGCTGCCGGGCGTGAAAGAACGCGGCGATTATTTGGCCAGCGGTTTGCTCAAGGCCTGAACCCGCAATGACGAGGCGGGCTCGCCTGCCTCGTTTTACGTTGACTTGCCTATTGTGCGGGACATTAAGCGACGGAGTTCAATTCAATCCGTCGCCTGCGGATTAAAAAATCTGAAGGGCACGCCGACTTTTGGTTGTGCAAAATTTAATCAAGAAACCAAAGTGTCATTCGCGGTTTTTAATTGTAATTCGTTGAAATTTATATGTTAAAAATTTTTATGGAATGACGTGTCGCGCGTGATATAGTGTTTTAGCGATAACTAAAAACCAAACATATAAAATTTTTTTACATTTTAGTAACGCGACAGGATTGAATGTCATTATACTGTAATCATCTGGCGGTAGTTTTCACACGGTGCACAGCTTGAAGCTGTAAATATCACTGCGGGGATCGCTAATGGTAAAGTCCTTGGTTGGGCTGGAAAGAAAAAATAACACATCTCCCCTGATTTCTCGTTGTAACGAGGGTTCTCTCTCCGACTCTCTTTTACCGGCAACTCCGCACTCTTATCGCTACCGAATCTCACCACTTTTTACTCCACGTTTATTGATGCAGTCCGCGTTGTCCCGTGAAGCAACGGCGCTTAAACGTTGCCGTCAATTCACATTGTCCCTTGGCTCTTATTGGCTCGGAGGAGGCCAAAACCTAATACGTGTGTGAAACATAATCGCACGGCCTGGCCGTTGCGGTAGGTGAAACAAACTGTAAGGTGCCACTATGGGTAGACAGAAAGCAGTGATCAAAGCACGTCGTGAAGCGAAACGCGTTATTCGTCGTGACGCTCGTAGTCATCGCCAGCTGGAAGAAGAGTCTGTGACCTCGCTGGTGCAAATGGGGGGAGTCGAGTCTATCGGCATGGCGCGAGACAAGCGCGATAGCTCACCCATCGAGGCTAGAACCGAAGCTCAGGGTCATTACTTATCAGCCATAGAGAATAAGCAGCTGATCTTCGCCACCGGCGAAGCCGGCTGTGGCAAAACATTTATCAGCGCCGCCAAGGCGGCGGAGGCGCTGATCCATAAAGAGGTGGATCGGATTATCGTTACCCGTCCTGTTTTGCAGGCGGATGAAGACCTCGGTTTCTTGCCGGGGGATATCTCCGAGAAGTTCGCCCCTTATTTCCGCCCGGTGTATGACATTCTGGTACGTCGTTTAGGATCTTCCTTTATGCAGTACTGCCTGCGCCCGGAAATCGGCAAGGTAGAGATTGCGCCGTTCGCTTATATGCGCGGACGCACCTTCGAAAATGCGGTCGTTATCCTGGATGAAGCCCAGAACGTGACCGCCAGCCAGATGAAAATGTTCCTGACCCGCCTGGGGGAAAACGTGACGGTTATCGTTAACGGCGACGTGACCCAGTGCGACCTGCCGCGCGGCGTGAAATCCGGTCTCAGCGATGCCCTGGAGCGCTTCGAAGAGGACGAGATGATCGGCGTTATCCGCTTTGAAAAACAGGACTGCGTGCGTTCCGCTTTGTGCCAGCGCACGCTCAACGCTTACAGTTAACCTATCCGCTAATGGAAAGGCCGCCTCGGCGGCCTTTTTTATCGCCCCCCATTTCCCCTTTCGTTTAACCTTTGTGTAAATTATTGTGGTTTTCTGTATAGATTTTCGTTGAGTTAGCGTTAATGATTAATGGGTTCCAGATTGGCGCGCAGTTTGCCTGCGCCGCCAAAAGGACATTTTCTGGGGTGTGCGCCGCGCGGCGCATTGAGTGTGGGTTCCTTGCTGCGATTCAAACATGAAATATATCATTCTGATTTTGCTTATTTTATGCGTCGTCTATGTGCATTACCGCGGACGGGTGCGCTATAACGTTTGGCGGCAGCTGTCTGACCATTCCACTTTTACCGCACCGCTGAACGTCTTCATGTATCTGTTTTCTCGTGTGCCGACTACGCCGTACCTGAAGCCGGAGCAGTTCCCTGAGCTGGCGGTACTGCGGGAGAACTGGGAAACCATCCGCGACGAAGGACAGAAGCTGATGGAGATCCAGCAGATCAAGGCATCCGATCAATTCAACGATGCCGGTTTCAACTCGTTCTTCAAGACCGGTTGGAAACGCTTTTATCTGAAATGGTATGAAGACAGCCATCCTTCCGCCATGACCCTGTGCCCGCAGACCACGGAACTGCTGCGCAGCCTGCCTTCGGTCAAAGCGGCGATGTTCGCCGAACTGCCGGACGGCAGCCGTTTGCCGCGCCACCGCGATCCTTACGCCGGTTCGCTGCGTTATCACCTGGGGTTGATTACCCCCAACGATGACCGCTGCTTCATTGAGGTGGACGGTGAGCGCTACAGCTGGCGCGACGGTGAAGGGGTGATGTTCGATGAAACCTATCTGCACTACGCGGAAAACCAGAGCGGGCAGAATCGTCTGATCCTGTTCTGCGACATCGAACGGCCGATGCGCTACCGCTGGGCGCAGGCGGTGAATCACTGGCTGGGGCGCAACCTGATGAGCGCCGCCACGGCGCCGAATGAAGAGGGCGATCGCACCGGCGGCGTCAACAAGATGTTCAAATATATCTATGCGATACGCCGGGTGGGGAAACGCCTGAAGGCCTGGAACCGCACCGGTTATTACATCATCAAGTGGATTTTGTTCGGGGGGATCGCCGCGGCGATATTCTTCTCGGTATAACGAAGGCAGGGCGCACAGAGTGCGCCCCTTTTTGATCAGGCGAAGATAGTCATCATGTAGGCGGCGAACAACGCCAGGTGGGCGGTGCCGTTCAGCACGTTGGTGCGGCCGGTCGAGAACGACAGCTGGCACAGCAGCAACACCGTCAACATCACCACGATATGCGGCGTTTGCAGGCCGAAGATCAGCGTCTGCCCGGTCAGGGTAGCGATGATGGTCACCGCCGGCACCGTCAGGGAGATGGTCGCCAGCACCGAACCGAAGAACAGGTTCATGGCGCGTTGCACCTGATTGTTCAACACGGCGCGCAGCGCGCCCAGGCCTTCCGGCGACAGGATCAACAGCGCCACCAGGAAACCGGTGAACTGCGCCGGTGCATTCATCTTGGTCAGCAGGCCTTCCAGCGGATTGGCGTTGAACTTGGTGACGGCGATAACCGCGATCAGGTGCACGATGAGCCAGGCGGCGTGCCAGGCGCTGCTGTGCGAAGAGGGTTTGCCGTGGTGCGGGTCGCCATCGTCGTCTTCATGCTCGTACACGAACAGGCTCTGGTGGGTTTTGGTCTGGATCACCAGGAACACGCCATACATGGCGGCGGAGATCAACGCCACCAGCAGCGCTTGCCCGGTGCTGAAGTTGCCGCCTGGCAGCGCGCTCGGGAACACCAGCACGATCACCGCCAGCGGGAAAATCGCCATCAGATACTGTTTGATGCCGCCCAGGTTGACGTACTGGGTGGCGAACTTGCGCCCGCCGAGCAGCAGCGCAAAGCCGACCAGGCCGGCGGAAACGATCATGATGATGGAGTACAGCGTGTCGCGCATCAGCGCCGGCGCGGCGTCGCCGGTGGCCATCAGCGCGGAAATCAGGCTGACTTCGAGGATCACGACGGACAAACTGAGGATCAGCGAGCCGTAGGGTTCGCCCAATCGGTGAGCCAGCACGTCGGCGTGGCGCACCACGCTGAAGGCGCTGCTGAGGATCCCCACCAGCGCGAGAATATTGATGCCGACGATCAGCGGAAAGTTATCGGTGCTGCCCCATAGATTTAACACCATCAGCGCGGCGATAGGGAAGATCAGCGAGTATTCGGTGTGGCGAGATTTGGTGGATCGGCCAGGATCGTGTTGCGACTTCATGAGGGTGGCACTCCTTCTCAAACAGCGTAGCCCGTCAGCGCCGGTCGCCGTGATACGGCAACGTTGCGTTTCCAGTAGGTATTTTATATTAGGATACACCCGCGGCGCCGGTGTGATGTTGTTTTATCTGAGAAAGCAATTGCTTGCTTATGTGATCAGGGTAGCAAAAAAACCGCACGGGGTGCGGTTTTATTTACTTACTTTTACGCAATAACGCCAATTTTTAGCGTTAGATTTGAGAAAAGTCGTGTTTACTTGTTTAGCTCGTGGTTAATCAAGGAAAATGAGACCGTCAGTCGTCAATGTTGTCCATGATTTCATGCCGTTTATTGTGGTAACCCTCTTCATTTAGCCCCTCACGCCAGTAAGGTACGGCATAAAGACGATTACGATCGCATTGACGTTCGCGACGCAGGTAGCGGCGCAGCTCTACCACCAGGCGATCTTCACCGGCGAGCCAGAAGTGGCTTTCGCCCTGCGGCAGGGACTGCGCGCGGAACCGAGCGACCAACTCGTCGGTCTTCTCCGTGCCGCCGACGACCCAATTGACCTCAACGTCGGCGGGTTTCTTCAGGTCAATGACGTCAGCGTTGCTGTCGACGCGGACGAAAGCGCGTCCGGCACTGTGTGGCGGCAGGTTTTCCAGCAGTGCTGCCAGCGCAGGCAGTGAGGAAGGATCGCCCGCCAGGCAGTAGAAGTCGGCGGCCGGCAGCATCGGCTTGGGGCCGCCCGGGTTGCTGATGCCGATTTTATCACCGGCTTTCGCCTGGCGTGCAAAGTCCACCGCCGGGCCCTGATGATCATGAATGGCGAACTCGATGTCCACTTCCGCCAGTTCCGGGCGCACGGCGCGGATGGAATAGGTGCGCACAATCGGGCGCACGGCGTCCGCAGCCCAACGCGGGCCGTTTTCGGTTAGCGTCGGCAGGTCCGGCTGCGTCTGGCCGGCGAGCGGCAAAAAAGACTTTGATGTGTGCAGCGGCGGCATTGGCCGGGTAGTAACGCAGATCGGGAGCGGTAAAGGTAATGCGGCGCAGGTGCGGCGTAATGTCCTGTACGCGGCTGACGGCGATCAGGTAGGGGGCGCGTGAGCGAGGGGCTTCGGTAGTCACGGGATTCTCCTTATAGTTCGTTTGGCGGTGAGTATAACATGTCGTTTGATAATGAGAATTGTTTGCTAATTGAGACGAAACCGCATGTGGGCTAGGCTTAAGGTTCACTCATCCTGAAAGGGGAGGCCATATGCCCTACCACAGCACGAACGACTTGCCGGACAACGTTAAGCATGTGCTGCCGGAACATGCGCAGGCGATCTATAAAGAAGCGTTCAACAGCGCCTGGCAACAATACCGGGATCCCGATGAGCGGCGCGGTGACGACAGCCGGGAAGAGACGGCGCATAAGGTGGCCTGGGCGGCGGTCAAGCAAAGCTATCGCAAGGGCGACGACGAACGCTGGCATAAAAAGTAACGAATTATCACGCAGTAAAATCGCGCAGACATTGTGTGGAACCCGGCAATTAATATTATTGCTGCTCAGTACAAATACTTTTTCACTTTAACGCCGCTTTGTAACTTGATTGCACGTCAGGAAAAGAATAAGGTCATTCTTATAAGGCGCGGTGATTGAATTAATAAAAATCCGCAGCCGAAAATAAAACATCAAAGGTTCAGCAGTGGCGAGGGAAGGCGAGAAATCGTATTCCCGGGAGGTAATATCAGTGTTAACGCGAGATTTTCTGCAAAAAGCGGATTGCAAAACTGCATTCGGCGCTATTGAGGAGTCGTTGTTGCTGACGCCTGAACAGCGTGCAGCCTCGTTGGATTGCACCTTATCGCGCCGGCCGGATCACAGCCCCGTATGGATATTCGGTTACGGTTCGCTGATGTGGAACCCGGTTTTCGAATCGGAAGAAGTGCGGCCGGCCACGCTGCAGGGCTGGCACCGGGCGTTCTGCATGCGCTTGACCGCCGGGCGCGGCACGCTGCATCAGCCGGGGCGCATGCTGGCGTTAAAAGCCGGCGGCCACACCACGGGCCTGGCGTTTCGTTTGCCGGAAAGCAAGTTGCGTGAAGAGTTGGAGCTGCTTTGGAAGCGCGAAATGGTGACCGATTGCTACGTGCCCACCTGGTGCGAGCTGCAGTTGGATGGCGGCGAGAAGGTTACTGCGTTGGTGTTCGTGATGAACCCGCAGCATCCGCTGTTTGAAGAAGACACCAGCTACCAGGTGATTGCGCCATTGATCGCCAGCGCCAGCGGCCCGCTGGGCACCAACGCGCAATATCTGTTTGCACTGGATAACGAGTTGAAGCACCACGGCATGCAGGATGATTGCATCGGCGATCTGGTGCGCTGTGTACAGCAGTGGCTGCAGCAGAACCGCACCGGCGGCATCGGCAGCGAGGCCACCGCCTGAGGCTGCTGCGGGAATGCGAACGGTGAGGGGCTTCAGCATGCTGAGCCCTTTTTTTATATCTAATGCCTATATTTAATAACTTTAATTTGCGCAGCGATTGAAGGCATGTTTTTATTGTGGTTATCTATCCCGTTATTTTTAAAGTCATTAGCTGTTTTTTGTCAGTTTCCCACCCCACCTGCGAAGCAGAATGATCGACTTAGTATTAAATTGCATAAGTAAAGGTTATTTCTTATTTGTTCAGACTCGTCGGACTCCGTATCAATATGGCTAACGCTACTGGAAGAAACAGGGAGACGGGGATGAACTTTCAACAATTAAAAATTATTCGTGAATCGGCACGCTGCAACTACAACCTGACTGAGGTCGCCAATACGTTATTTACCTCGCAGTCCGGCGTCAGTCGGCATATTCGCGAGCTGGAAGAAGAGCTGGGCATTGAAATATTCATTCGCCGCGGCAAACGGCTGCTGGGCATGACCGAACCCGGCAAAGAGCTGCTGGTGGTGGCGGAGCGCATTCTCAACGACGCCAACAACATCCGTCGCCTGGCGGACGTTTTCAGCAGCAACGACTCGGGGCAGCTGCATATCGCAACGACGCACACTCAGGCGCGTTACAGTCTGCCGGGGGTGATCAAAGAGTTTCGCGCGCTTTATCCGCGGGTGCGGGTGGTGCTCAATCAGGGCAGCCCTGAGGAGATCGTCTCGATGTTGGCCGCCGGAGAAGCCGATATCGGCATCGCCAGCGAACGGCTGATGAGTGACGAATCGTTGGCGGCGTTCCCTTACTACCGCTGGCATCACACCATCCTGGTGCCGGAAGGGCACGAGTTGACGCGTCAGCCGCAGGTGACGCTGGAGATGCTCAGCACCTTGCCGCTGATCACTTACCGCCAGGGCATTACCGGGCGCGCGAAGCTGGATGCGGCGTTCAAAGCGGCGGGCCTGACCCCGGACATCGCGCTCAGCGCGCAGGACTCCGACGTGATTAAAACCTACGTCGAGCTGGGGTTAGGCGTGGGCGTGCTGGCGGACATGTCGTATGAAAAAGAGCGCGATCGCGGGTTGGTCAGTCTCAACGCCGAGCATTTGTTTGAGCCTAATACGGTATGGCTGGGCCTGAAACGCAGCCAGCTGCAGCGCAACTATGCCTGGCGCTTTATCCAACTGTGCAACCCGACGCTGTCGCTGACCGAAATAAAAGACAAGGTCTTCTCGTCGCAGCTGGACGCGGTGATTGATTACCAGATTTAACCGATAAGCGGCAGGCAATTCCTGCCGCGCATTCTGCATTGCCCGCCTAATAATCAAAACCCCATCTATATACATAAAAAGAATATCTATAGTGATTTAAGTACCTTCAGCTGCCGATCGCGCTCGCATACACTCGCGAAATTATTATAAATTCCATCCGCTTGGAGAGTTTCAGATGAAAGCGCTCGTTCCTTCTTTGCTGTTTTTGGCCGTGGCGGCCAGCGTTGACGTACAGGCGGCGACGCCGGCCAACACGTTGGTGATCGCGCAGTCTATCGATGACGTGGTCAGCTTTGACCCGGCTCAGGGATTTGAGTTAACCACGGTGCAGTCGTTCAACAGCCTGTATCAACGTCTGATCCAGTCCGATCCGCACAATCCCGTCGATCTCAAACCGACCCTGGCCAGCCGTTGGCAGGCCGGCGCCGATAACCGCAGCCTGACCTTCAGCCTGCGCCCGGACGCCAAATTCGCCAGCGGCAACCCGCTGCGGCCGGAGGACGTGATCTTTTCGCTTTCACGGGTGGTGAAACTCAATCTCGAACCGTCGTTTATCCTGACGCAGCTGGGCTGGAACGCGAAGAACGTGGATCAACACCTGACCAAGGTGGATGACCATACGGTAAAAATCAGCTGGGATGAAAACGTCAGCCCGGCCTTCGTGCTCAGCCTGCTGTCGGCGCCGGTATCCTCGATCGTCGACGCCAAAGAGGCGCTGGCGCACCAGCAGGGCGACGATCTGGGGCACCAATGGTTGAACAGCCACTCCGCCGGCAGCGGCCCTTACAAAATCCGCACCTATGTGCCGCACGAAGTGGTGGTGTTGGACGCGAACCCCGGCTCGCCGGAAGGGGCGCCGACGTTGAAAACCATCCTGATCAAAAACGTGCCCGATCCGGCCGCGCGCCGTTTGCTGATTGAGCAGGGCGATGCCGACATCGCGCGCAACCTGGGGGCGGACCAGATGGCGGCCCTGAAGGGCAAGCCGGGCGTCAAACCGTTGGCCATTCCTTACGCCTCGCTTTATTTCCTGCAGTTCAACGCCAAGGCGTCGCCGGCGCTCGGCAACCCGGCGTTTTGGGAGGCGGCGCGCTGGCTGTTCGATTACCAAGGCATCGCCGACGATCTGCTGAAAGGGCAGTTCCAGAGCCATCAGGCATTCCTGCCGGACGGTTATCTGGGCGCGCTCAAGGAGCAGCCATACAGCTTCAATCCGCAGAAAGCCAAAGAAATACTGGCCAAAGCGGGGCTGAGCAACGTCAGTTTCCGTCTGGACGTCAACAACCAGCCGCCGTACCTGGATATCGCTCAGGCGCTGCAGGCCAGTTTTGCTCAGGGCGGCGTGAAGGTCGAACTGGTGCCGGGCATCAGCTCGCAGGTCTCCACCAAGGTGAAAGCGCTTAACTACGATGCGACGCTGACCTCCTGGGGGCCGGATTACTTCGATCCCAACACCAACGCGGCTGCCTTTGCCTACAACCCGGAGGACGGCAGCAAGACGCTGGCCTGGCGAGCCAACTGGCAGATCCCGGCGCTGAGCAAGTTGACGCTGGCCGCCACTGCGGAAAACGACACCGCCAAACGGGTGGCCGACTATCAGCAACTGCAAAAACAGGTGCAGCAAAGCTCGCCGTTTGTTATCGGCCTGCAGGCGCGCAGCCTGATCGCGGTGCGTGACAACCTCAAGGGCTATGTGCAGGGCATCAACCCTGACATGGTGTTCTACAGCAAGGTCAGCAAGTAATGGCCGCTGAACTCTCCGCCTCCGCCGGGCTAGCCCGGCGGTATTGGCGCTGGGGCGGGCGGCTGCTCGGCGGCGCGCTGTCGCTGGCGTTAACGCTGCTCGGCCTGCTGCTGTTCACCTTTATGCTGTCGCACCTGGCGCCGATCGATCCGGCGCTGCAGGTGGCGGGCGATCACGCCAGCGAAGCCACCTATGCGCAGGTGCGTCATGACCTGGGGCTGGATCAGCCGCTGCCGGTGCAATTTTGGCGCTATCTGGTGCACCTGGCGCACGGCGATCTGGGCATTTCGCGCATTACCGCCCAGCCGGTGCTGAGCGATCTGTTGCGTACCTTCCCGGCAACGGTGGAACTGGCCACCTGCGCCATTATTCTCGGCGCGTTAGGCGGCATTACGCTGGCGTTTCTGGCGGTGCTCAAACCGGGGAGCTGGCTGGATAATGCGGCGCGGTTGCTGTCGCTGGTGGGTTATTCGGTGCCGATTTTCTGGTTGAGCCTGCTGGGGCTGCTGCTGTTCTACGCCACGCTGCACTGGTCGGCGGGGCCGGGGCGCCTGGATGACATTTACTTGTACAGCATGGAGCCGCGTACTGGTTTCGTGTTGATTGACAGCTGGCTGTCCGGCGATCGCGAGATGTTCTACAACGCCATCAGCCACCTGTGGCTGCCGGTCGTGGCGCTGGCGCTGCTGTCGATGGCGGGCATCACCCGGCTGCTGCGCGCGGCGATGCTGGAAGAGTGCAACAAGGAATACGTGACGCTGGCGCGCTCCAAAGGCGCCGGCCGCCTGCGCATTCTGCTGCGCCACGTGTTTCCCAACGTGCTGGGGACGTTGATCACCGTACTGTCTCTCTCCTATGCCAGCCTGCTGGAGGGCGCGGTATTGACCGAAACGGTGTTCGCCTGGCCCGGCGTCGGGCGCTATCTGACCTCGGCGCTGTTTGCCGCCGACACCCCGGCGATCCTCGGCGCCACGCTGCTGATCGGCACCTGTTTCGTGCTGTTGAATACTCTGGCCGATGCCTTGACCTATCTAGTGGATCCGCGAACCCGATGAGCCAATATCTCTCTGAACACGAACCGCAAAGCGAGCCGGCCGTCGGCTATCGCACCGGTCAGCGGCTGACCACGCTGACGCTCGGCGCGGCGCTGGTGGCGATCCTGATCGTCACCGCGCTGCTGGCTCCGTGGCTGGCGCCTTTCGATCCCAATTTGCAGCATATCGAGCTGCGGCTGCTGCCGCCTTCCGCCACGCATTGGTTGGGCACCGACGGTTTCGGCCGCGACTTGCTCTCCCGCGTGATTTACGGCGCGCGGCCGACGCTGATTCTGGTGTCGCTGATTCTGGTGCTGACCATCCCTATCGGTCTGCTGGTGGGCATCTGCGCCGGTTATCTCGGCGGCTGGGCAGAACGCATCTTGATGCGTCTGACCGATATTTTCCTGTCGTTGCCGAGCCTGGTGATCGCGCTGGCGTTCGTGGCGGTGATGGGGCCGGGGCTGATGAACGGCGCGCTGGCGCTGGCACTGACCAGCTGGCCGGCCTTTGCCCGCCAGGCGCGGGCCGAAACGCTGGCGCTGCGCCGCAGCGATTATCTGGCAGCGGCGCGCATGCAGGGCATCAACGGGCTGCGGCTGATGGTCGGCCACATTTTACCTTTATGCCTGCCCAGCGCGGTGGTGCGCGCGGCGCTGAGCCTGGGCGGCATCATCCTGTCCGCCGCCGGTCTGGGGTTCCTCGGCATGGGCGTCGCGCCGCCGACCGCCGAATGGGGCTCGATGGTGGCCGAAGGCAGTAAAGTGATTTTCGATCAATGGTGGGTCGCCGCCGCACCGGGCGGGGCGATCCTGTTCGCCAGCCTGGCCTTTAACCTGCTGGGCGATGGCCTGCGCGATAAAATGGATCCTCGTCATGGGCACTGATAACACCTTATTGACCGTTGAACGTTTGGCGATCGGCGTGCCGGGGCCGCAGCCGGCGGCGCTGGTGAAGAATATTTCGTTCAGCATGGGGCGGGAGCGGCTGGCGCTGGTCGGTGAGTCCGGCTCCGGCAAATCGTTGACCGCGCGTGCGCTGATGGGGCTATTGCCGCCGCCGTTGCAGCTGCGGGCGCAGCGCCTGACGCTGGGCGACGAAGACTTGACGCGCCTGAGCGAGCGCCAGTGGAGCCGACTGCGCGGCGACCGGGTGGCGATGGTGATGCAAGATCCCAAGCATGCGTTGAATCCCAATCAGCCGATCGGCCGTCAGGTGGAGGAGCCGCTGGTGTTGCATGCCAAGCTGAGCCGCGCCGAGCGGCGTGAAAAAGTGCTGGAGATGCTGGCGGCGGTGGGCTTGCCCGATCCGGCGGCGCTGTGTCGCCGCTATCCGCATCAGCTCTCAGGCGGGATGGGGCAGCGGGTGATGCTGGCCATCGCCCTGATCAACGATCCGCAGCTGCTGATTGCCGACGAACCCACCTCGGCGCTGGATCACCAGATGCGCGATCAGGTGCTGCAGCTGATAGAAAATCTGGTGGCGCAACGCAATATGGGGCTGATCCTGATCAGCCACGATCTGCAGCAGGTGGCACACCACTGCGAGCGGGTACTGGTGATGTACAAAGGCGAGCTGTTGGATCAGCTGCCGGCAGCAGAGCTGGCGCAGGCCACGCACCCTTATACTCGCACGCTGTGGGCGTGTCGGCCGAGCCGCGAGACGCGCGGCAAGCCGCTGCCGGTGCTGGATCGCGCGCTGCTGGAGGCATTGAAATGAGCGTGATTGCACTGGAGAACCTCAGCGTCAGCCATCGTCAGGGCTATGAACAGCGCACCGTGGTGCACGACGTTAACCTGCGTATCGAACCGGGCGAGTGCTTCGGCCTGGTGGGGCCTTCCGGCTGCGGCAAGTCCTCGCTGCTGTGGGTGTTGGCCGGGCTGAACGACAGCTGGCGCGGCGGTTTTGAACTGCTCGGGCGGCGGCTGCAGCCGGGGCAGGCGTTCACCGGCGAACTGCGGCGTGAAGTGCAGATGGTGTTTCAGGATCCTTATGCTTCGCTTCACCCCAAGCACCGGCTGTTGCGCACGTTGTCGGAACCGCTCAAACTGCTGCAAGAAAGCGACATCGAACGCAAAATCAGCGCGGGCTTTCGCCAGGTAGGATTGGATCCGCGCCTGCTGGATCGCTATCCGCATCAGCTGTCGGGCGGCCAACGGCAGCGCGTGGCGATCGTGCGCGCCTTGCTGTTGCGGCCGAAGCTGCTGCTGCTGGATGAGCCGACCTCGGCATTGGACATGTCGGTGCAGGCGGAGATCCTCAACCTGCTCAACGAGCTGAAACAGGCTGGCGATCTGACCCTGGTGCTGGTCAGTCACGATGCGGATGTGATCGACCATATGTGCGATCGCTCGGTGGCGATGGCGCACGGCCGTCTCCTTGCCTGAGCCAATGCCCGTCAATGCGGCGGGCATATCCATCTTGGTAATAAATAAAGCAATTTATCGTCGTTCTTCTGTTAATTCTTACCCCCTACACTCGAAAAACAACGCAACCGCGTGATTGTGGAGAGTGTATCGATGAAACGGTTAATCCCAACCTTATTGTATGGCGCGCTGGCGACCGCTTTCGGCGCGCAGGCCGCCACCCCGCCGGATACCTTGGTGGTGGTCAGTTCGCTGGAGGGCATCATCAGCCTCGATCCGGCGGAGAGCTTTGAAACCGTCAGCTCGGCCAATCTGGTCAATCTCTATCAGCGCCTGGTGGCGCCGGATCGCGGTGCGCCGCAAAAGTTGGCGCCGGACGCCGCCGCCCGTTGGCAAGCGGGCGCCGATGGGCGCAGCCTGATCTTTACCCTGAAGCCGCAACAACGTTTCGCTTCCGGCAATCCGCTGCGTCCCGAGGACGTGATTTACTCTCTGGTGCGTGCGGTGAAGCTGAACAAGGCGCCGTCCTTTATTCTCGCTGAGTTTGGCTGGACGCCGGATAACGTCGAGCAGCAGCTGAAGAAGATCGGGGATAACCAGGTGCAGCTCAGTTGGTCGGCCAACATCGGCAGCGAGCTGGCGCTGCGGCTGCTGACGGCGAACGTGGCTTCGATCGTGGATGAGAAGCTGTTGAGCGAACACGCGCAGCAGGGGGACTTCGGGAACGCCTGGCTGCGCAACCATTCGGCCGGCGGCGGCCCGTATCGGGTGAATAACTATGTGCCGCATGAGGCGCTGCTGTTTGGCCGCAACGATTACGCGCCGTCACCGGCCCGGCTGAAAACGGTGTTATTCAAGAACGTCAGCGATGCCGGCACCCGCCGTTTACTGTTGCTGAAGGGGGATGCCGACGTGGCCTACGATCTGGGAGCTGACCAGTTCGACTCGCTGCGCAAAGCGCCGGGCGTGCGCATTGAGCAGGCCGATGCGCCCAAGGTGTATTACCTCGGTTTCAATACCGGCAGCAAAGACAACCCGGCGCTGGGCAATCCGGCGCTGTGGCAGGCGGCGCGCTGGCTGGTGGACTATCAGAGCATCGCCGAACGGTTGCTGAAAGGGCAATATCGCGTGCATCAGGCCTTCTTGCCGCAGGGCTTGGACGGTGCGCTCGACGAGCGGCCGTTTAAGCTCGATGTGGACAAGGCCAAACAGATCCTGCGCGATGCCGGCATCGCCGAGGGCACAAGCATCAGCCTGATCGTCATCAACCAACCGCCGTATACCGACATCGCGCAGGCGCTGCAGGCCAGCTTTGCGCAGGCTGGGCTGCGGCTGGACATTCATCCGGTGGTGGAGAGCGATCTGTGGGGCAAGATGCGCGGCCGCGATTTCCAGGCGATCTTCACCTATTGGGGCGCCGACTATCTGGATCCGAACACCAACGCCAGCGCCTTTGCCTACAATGTGCCGGGCGGGCCGAAGACCCTGGCCTGGCGCACCCAGTGGAGCATTCCCGCCATCAGCGCGGAAACGCGTGCGGCGGCTGCGGAAGGCGACAGCGCAGCGCGCAGCGCACGTTACGCCGCGCTGCAACGGGAACTGCAGGCCAGTTCGCCTTATGTGCTGGCGCTGCAGGGGCAAACGCTGGTGGCATTACGGGACAATGTTGAAGATGCCCGGGTGGATATCGCCAACAGCATGCTGTATTTGGATCGGGTCAGCAAGTAGCGGCAACGCCGCGCGCCTGGCCGAGCTTTCTGTCGCACCAAAGGCCAACAGCGAGTGAAATCGCTTGCTGTTGCCACCTCGAATCGCGAGATGTTGTGTCAGGGTGAAATAAAATGAAATTTCATAACGCGCTCATATGACGGTGATAGATTGGCACTGAAAGGCGGCGTTGTTTACGCCTTTCACCGCGGTCGTCCGCAATGATGCGGACACATCACGTCAGGAGATATTATGGACAATAACGAAAACGCTTCAGGAGCGCGCGCAGCAAGCTTGCTCGCCGCCGGTGAGGTTGTTACGCCGGAACAGTTTTATCAGGACAGCGACGGAAGCAACTGGGGGCCGGCGATCAACAAAGCGGCGGCGGCGGCGCTGCAAGCTGGCGGTACGCTGTCCCTGGGGAAGCGGGTGTATACGGTCGCTGGACACGTACTCATTCAGACGACAACGGACATCTACGGCGGCATCGGTTTGCGGGTGGTCGGATTGGGGCGGGCGACCAAAATTGTCAAGACTGCGGACAGCAGTTACACCAACGAACAGGGCGAAACGAAGAAAGCGGTGATCGTGGTGAAAGGCTTCGCCAATCTGACGCTGCACGGCTTGACGCTGCGGGATGATACCGGCGTAGATGACACCCACGGCGTGTGGTTCAGCGATCGCAACATGACGAAGTTTGATATTCGCGACATCTACACCAAGGTCGGCGGTTATTCGCTGTTTGTCTCGGGCGACATGTTCATTAACTGGCTGGTGAACGTGCAGATGGAGGCAAACGCCAATCGCCCGGGCGATGGGGTGCTGTGGATGGACAAGTCCGGCACCACCAATTTTATAGACGGCCTCTACGCCGCTCGCGCCAAGGGGACTGCGTTCAGAATTTCAGGGTTTTACTCTACTATCGGCTCGTTGGCTGCGGATGACTGCATCGGCGATATCTACTCTTTCAAAGATTTTAACGGCACGATCAATTCGTTGGGTTGCGAGAACCGCAATACGCAGCGCGCCGCCAATGTCAGCGTGTTGTCCACCAACTTTGCCCAGGGCACGATAGGCAATATCAATATCCAGGACGCGCAGAATGTGGAGAGCGGGGGCGTGTTGTGCCGATTCATCAACGAATCTCGTTGGGATATCGGTCAGTTGACTCTTTACAGCGGTTCTCAGACGCCTTTCCCGGCGGCGATCGCCGCCTGCAGCAACAATACCGAGGTAACCTTCAGTAACGTATACAACGGCGGCGTCCCGGTGGCCGGCAAAAGCACCGTCGATGTGACATCGTTTTTAAGCGGGGTCGAAGCGATGTACAGTCTGGGCGAGCGGGGAATTGCCCCTTCCGCCACCAGCAACCATTTGCCGCGCAATATCTCGAAACAGCAATCGTGGACTTTTTTAGGCACCCTGACCGCGCCGGATCGGCAACCTACAACGCGCATTACTCTTCAACAGGGCGTAAGCACCAAGGTGCTGGCGTGCGATTTATATATCACGTTCGATCTGTCTTCGCAGGCGACCGCCTTTGTCGTCAATAAAGGCAGCTATAGCGCGAAAGGCGCCTTTATGTTGCGGCGCACCGGGCCGTTGAGCTGCGAAATATATTACCGCGTCGAGAAAGATTTCGGCTTTGGCAGTTATCAGGTGCAGACTACGCGCGGCAGTTACTGGCGGCCGGACGGCGTTTCATTGAGCACGCCCTCCGATGCGTTGGAAATCCGCAGCGATGAGGTGTTATCCACGACCAGGCTCGCGGTGATCCAGCCACTGGCCAATCCGACAACAGCCAGCACGGCGGAAGTGGCCGGATTGCTCAATCGGCTGATCGAGACACTGAAGAACTAACCGAATAACGCCGGCGCGTTCTGGCCGGCGTCCATCAAGAGCAACAGCCAGCCGGCCGCCGCTAACCCGATACCGAAAGGTTGCGGCGTTCGCCAGGCTCGGCGGTTGTGCAGGCCACGCGCCAACGCGACGCCCAATCCGAACGCCGCCGCCAGAAAGACCAGCAGCGGCAACATCGTCCAGCCAAGCCAGGCGCCCAGCGCCGCCAGCAGTTTGAAATCGCCCTGGCCGATGCCGTTGCGCCGCCGCGTCAGCCGGTAGAGCGCATTGAGCAGCCATAACGCGCCGTAACCGGCGACGGCACCCAGCACGGCGTCTTCCAGCGGCGCCCAGCGAGCGTCAAGGTTGCACAGTAGCCCGCCCCACAGCAGCGGCTGAGTCAGTCGATCCGGCAGCCACCGATGGCGCCAGTCCAGCCAGGCCAGGGCGATCAGGAGCGCCGCGGCCGGCACTAACCCCCATCGAGGCGCTGCAGCCAGGCTCAGGGGCAGCGTCGCCAACGCCAGCCCCAGTGCCGTCAGCAGCGGCCCCTGAAGGCGCAACCTCTGTGGGCGACCGTTGACGCCCTCCACGCGTTCCAGCCACGTGATGAGCGCGAAGGCGATCAGGCCCGCCGACAGCAGCGCGGTGAAAAACAGCGCGTGCCACAGTAAAGAAAGCAACATCCGGACTCCGCCAGTCGTAGAACAGACGGCTAAAATAACGGCAAAATGCGTATTTCATCAGGGGAAAACGCGGTCGGTTGTGAGGAATGCGCAGGCGTTCGCATCGCCACGCTGCGTATTGCAGGGGTGTACAATGCCCTGCGCGGTGGCGCGCAGCCACGGGGTACTGTGCTTTTTATCGGCAAAATCGGCGCTAAAATGCGGTGAATTCACCTGGCGGCCGGAATGGATCGGTAAAGGGTACAAGTGACGATGTCACTGGGGAGCGATTGGGGTTTATCCTATTGTTTCTGCTCGTCAAGCCGTTAGGCTATGAGGACATAGGCGCCCCCGCCGGGCTGGGGGGCGTGAGGTTTTTCAGCGCTGTCGCGGGAATGGCGGCGGCAAAGCAGTGGGTTGGCGTGCTCCAGGAAGGAGGGAAGCCAACGGTGTCATGAAAGACGTCATTCAGGCAGTACTCATCAAGACTAAAAAACGATTCTGGCACCGACGCCAGACGGCGTGGCTGGCCGGGCCGCTGGTGTGGCTGGCCGGCGCGGCGCCCGCGTGCGCCGAATCCCCACCGGCGCCGGACAGCGTTATCTCTTCCGAACAGGCCGGCGCAGATCCGGCGGCGAACTTGCCCGAACTGGGCGGTGCGCCCGACGACGCCGCGCGCGAGAAGCAGTGGGCCGAAATGGCCAAACAGCTCGGCGAAAAAGATCTGAACAACGTTTCACGTCAGCAGATGCGCAGCCGCGCTGAAGATTATTTGCTGGGGCAGGCGACTGGCGCGCTGCAGCAACAGGCGCAAGAACTGCTGTCTCCGTTGGGAACCGCCCGGCTGTCGCTGAAGATGAGCGGCGAGGGCGATTTTACCGGCAGCAACGGCCAGCTCTTCAGCCCGTTGTACGACGTCGATGGGTTGTTGACCTACAGCCAAATCGGCTGGCTGCAGCAAAGCACCGGGGCGCTCGGCAATGTCGCGCTGGGGCAACGCTGGATCGCCGGTGACTGGCTGCTGGGTTACAACACGGCGCTCGACAGCGATTTCGCCCGGCAGCGCAATCGCGGCAGCGTGGGGGCGGAAGCCTGGGGGGACTACCTGCGTTTCTCCACCAACTATTACTATCCGCTGTCGGCGCTGTCGCAACAGCCCGGCGATGGGGTATTTTTCAGCCGTCCGGCGCGCGGTTACGACATCACGACGCAGGGCTATTTGCCGTTCTATCGCCAAATCGGCGGTTCGCTCAGCTATGAACAGTACCTGGGCGAGAATGTCGATCTGTTCGGCAGCGGCAAGAAACAGAACGATCCGCGCGCGATGCAGCTGGGGCTCAACTATACCCCGGTACCGCTGGTGACGATGAAGGCGTTGCATAAGATTGGTGCGGGCGGGCAGAGCCAGGATCAGGTGGAATTGGCGCTGAGCTACCGGCTCGGGGTGCCGCTGGTCAAGCAGATTTCGCCGGAGTATGTGGCGCAGGCCGAGTCGCTGCGCGGCAGCCGCTACGATCCTGTCGAACGTAAAAACGTGCCGGTGCTGGAGTTCCGCCAGCGCAAGACGCTGCAGGTGTTCCTGGCCACGCCGCCGTGGAGCCTGCAGGCGGGGGAAACCGTGCCGCTGGTGCTGGAAATCAAGGCGTTGCACGGGATTTCTCGCGTCAGCTGGCAGGGGGATACGCAGGCGCTGAGCCTGACACCGCCGCACAATGCCAACGACCCGCAGGGCTGGACGACGATCGTGCCGCCGTGGGATGACGCCCCGGGCGCCGCCAACAGCTATCGGCTGTCGGTCACGCTGGAGGACGACAAACAGCAGCGCGTGACGTCCAACTGGATAGAACTGAAAGTGGCGCCGCCGCTGACGGCGACCGCCGGTGATGAAGCGGATCAGCCGCCGATCCAAACCCTGACGCCGCCGCCGATCCCGGCGCAAACCGGGCCGCTGTACGGCGACGATTAACCGTTTTTACCCTGCAACACCCACACGGCGGCCTCGACGCGGGATTTCAGCTTCATCTTTTTCAGCAGGTGTTTGACGTGTACCTTGACGGTGCTTTCCGTGATGGTGAGGCGGCGGGCGATCAGCTTGTTCGGCAGCCCCTGGGCGATCAGCTTCAGGATATCCCGTTCGCGCGGCGTCAGTTGCTGAATATCGCGCTCGGCGCTTGGGCGGTTTTCCCGCAGGCTGGCGGCGAGGATCGGCGTCAGCGTTTCGCTGAGCACCATCTGCCCGGCCGCCGCCTGATGCAGCGCCTTCAGCAGATCCTCCGGCTCCATGTCTTTCAGCAGATAGCCGTCGGCGCCGCGCTTGAGCGCGCTGACGACGTCGTCTTCATGGTTGGATACGCTGAACACCACGATGCGCCCCGACAGGTCGGTCTGGCGCAGGCGATCCAGCGTTTCCAGCCCGTTGATGCCGGGCATGTTCAGGTCGAGCAGGATCAGATCCGGATCGTGCTGCTCCGCCAGCGCGACCCCTTGTTCACCGTTGCTGGCCTCGGCGATGACCTGCAGGCGAGCGTCCATGCCGATCAGCTGTTTTACGCCGTTGCGCAGCATGGGGTGGTCGTCGATCAGTAAGATGGTGGCGGCGGTTTCTGTCGTCATGGTGTCTCCGTTAGTCGATGGCGTGGTTATCCGGCGTGAAGCTGACCCGCACCTCGGTGCCGCCGCCGCTGCGCGGTAAAATGTCGCAGCGGCCGTGCAGGCTCTTGGCGCGATCGCGCATGATGATCAAGCCGTAATGGTCGGGGCGAGAGGTCTCGGCCGGCAGGCCGCGTCCGTTGTCGCATACGCTCAGGGTCACTTCGCCGCGTTTATTGATGACCTGAATGCTTACCTCGCTGGCGGCGGCATGCTTAAGGATGTTGCTGAGCGCCTCGCGGGCGATCTGCAGCAGGTGTATGGCCTGATAGGCCGGCACCGTGCGCGGCCCCAGCTGATAATCGAGGCTGATGGTCAGGCCCAGTTTGGGGTTGAACTCCGCGACCGTCGATTGCAGCGCCGCCAGCAGACCCGGTTCGGTCAACTGCAGACGGAAGGTGGTCAGCAGTTCGCGCAGTTGGCGATAGGCGCCGTTCAGCTCTTCACGCATCTGTTGCACCAGCGCCTGGCTGGCGGCAGAGAGCGTTTCCCCCTGCATCTGCAGACAGGCGATCTGCATTTTCAGGCAGGAGAGCGATTGGGCGATGGAGTCGTGCAGCTCGCGGGCGATCGCCGCCCGCTCCTCCATCAGCATCAACTGCTGCTGGTGGTCGACCTGACGTTCGATGGCCAGCACGCTGGTCAGCTGTTCCACCAGGGTATTGATCAGTTGGCGATGTTCATCGTTCAGCGGTTGCTGCGGCGCATGTTGCGCCACGATCACGCCGTAGTCGCCGAGCTTGTCGCTCAGGCTCCAGCTCAGCGACGGATTGTTGGGATACTGGCGGTCGCTGTCGTTCAGGCAGGCGCTGCACACCGGGTTATGGCAATGCTCCGGCCTTAGCGGTTGGTTGCCGCTCAGCTGCAGCAGCGGTTCCCGGCTGTCGTTTTCATACAGCCGCACCTGAATGGCGCGCAGCGGCGTCAGGGTTTGCAATTGGTTGAGCAGCGGCGTCAGGCGACTGCACAGCGGCTCGCTGGCGTGCAGCTGGCGGCTGGCGCGATAGAGGAAGCTCAGCACCTGATTTTTCTGCTGCAGGTCGGCGGTCTTCTCGGCCACGCGCTGCTCCAGCCCGCTGTAGGTGGCCGACAGCTCGTCGGACATGGTGTTCAACGCGCCGCCGAGCGACGCCATTTCATCCTGATGGCCGCGCTGCGCAAAGCGGCGGCTAAAATCACCGCGGCCTACCGCCAGGGCCATCTCCACCAGTTGCCGCCAGGGATGCAGCAACCGGCGCCGCAGGTAGCAGGTGGTGCCGATCAACAGCAGTAGCGTCAGCGCAATAAAGCCGGCCTGCACCAGCGTCACCATCAGCAGGCGGCGTTCGGTTTGCCTGTCGATATCCGACACCAGCTTATCCAACAACCGCACGAAGTGCGCGACCTGGGGCGCGGCGTCGGCCGGCTGCTGCGCGCTGCGCAGGCGAGGTTGCAGCGTCTGTTGCCAATAGTCGCGCAGGGCGTTGAAAGGCTGCGTCAACCCTTCCTGCTCCACCGAACGCTGCAGGTCGGGGCTGTTTTCGTCGCGCTCCAGTTCCCGGATCAGCGCTTCGTGCCGTTCATCCAGCGGCACCTGCGCCAGCAGCCGGTAGCTTTGCATGCGCAGCGAGCCGGCCTTGTTGATGGCGTGCGCGTTGCCCTGAATGCTTTGCGACATCCAGGCGGAAATCCCCATGCCGGCCACGCCCAGCATGCCCGACAGCAACATCAGCAGGGCGACCTGATTCACGATCGAAAGCGGGGCCAACAGGCGTTTCATAAGTGCGGATTCCTGGCGTTTGGCGCCGCTGAAGCTCAGGGGCGAAGGCGGCGATGGGGCTAAACAAGTCACGATTCAGCCGTATTTTTGATTATCCCTGCGCATAACCCCATACCTCGAATGAAGTACCCATTAGTTTCCAGGGGCGCGTCGAGACGGCAAGAAAACGAAAGTGATAGTGATTAGTTTATTGATTTAAATGAATTTAATTTTTGGTTAGGGCGTACCCCTAAGGGGATGAAGGCGCCATTTCCGCCGCCAACTACTTGCATGCGGGTTGATATACATCAACTTTGCCGCCGGGGCCGCCCCCTAGGGTGTGCGGAATGATCCCCCGTGTCTGAGGTTTTTATGTCGCAACTTGCAACGCCTTCATCAAAGAAAACCGGTGCGCTGATTCAGGACTGGCGCCCTGAAGACAGCGCTTTTTGGCAGCAGCGTGGCCAGCGCATCGCCACCCGCAACCTGTGGATTTCCATTCCCTGTCTGCTGCTGGCCTTCTGCGTCTGGATGCTGTTCAGCGCCGTCGCGGTCAACCTGAACAAGGTCGGCTTCAATTTTACCACCGACCAGCTGTTTCTCCTGACGGCGCTGCCGTCGGTCTCGGGCGCCATTTTGCGCGTACCGTATTCCTTCGTGATCCCGCTGTTTGGCGGCCGTCGCTGGACCGCCATCAGCACCTGCTTCCTGCTGGTGCCCTGCCTGTGGCTCGGGTTTGCGGTGCAGGACAGCAGTACGCCGTACAGCGTGTTCGTCATTATTTCCCTGCTGTGCGGTTTCGCCGGCGCCAACTTTGCTTCCAGCATGGCCAACATCAGCTTCTTCTTCCCGAAAGCGCGTCAGGGCGGGGCGTTGGGGCTCAACGGCGGGTTGGGCAATCTGGGCGTCAGCGTCATGCAGCTGGTCGCGCCGCTGGCGATTTCCTTCAGCCTGTTCGGCCTGTTTGGCGGCACGGCGCAAAACCAGGTGGAGGGGGGGCCAGCTGTGGCTGGAAAACGCCGCCTGGATCTGGGTGCCGTTCCTGCTGGTCGGCACGTTGGCGGCCTGGTTCGGCATGAACGATCTGGCGGCGGCCAAGGCATCGCTGCGTCAGCAACTGCCGGTGCTCAAGCGTGGGCATCTGTGGATGCTGAGTCTGCTGTATCTCGCGACCTTTGGCTCTTTCATCGGTTTCTCCGCCGGCTTCGCCATGCTGTCGAAGACGCAGTTCCCCGACGTGGTGATCTTGCATTACGCGTTTTTCGGGCCGTTCCTGGGGGCGCTGGCGCGGCCGGTCGGCGGCGCGTTGTCTGACCGTTTCGGCGGTGTGCGGGTGACGTTGATCAACTTTGTGGTCATGGCCGTTTTTGCCGCGCTGTTGTTCCTGACCTTGCCGAGTGCGGGCGAGGGCGGGTCGTTCATCGCCTTCTACGGCATCTTTATGGTGCTGTTCCTCACTGCGGGGTTGGGCAGCGGATCGACTTTCCAAATGATCGCCGTTATTTTCCGCAAAATCACCGTCGATCGCGTTAAAGCGGCCGGCGGCAGCGATGAAAGCGCGCAGCGTGAGGCAGTAACCGATTCCGCCGCCGCATTGGGCTTTATCTCGGCGATTGGCGCCGCCGGCGGCTTCTTCATTCCGCAGGCCTTTGGCACCTCACTGGCGCTGACCGGTTCACCTGCGGGCGCGATGAAAGTGTTCCTGGTATTTTACATTTTGTGCGTCGTGATCACCTGGGCGGTGTATGGCCGCAAGAAAAAAGCCTGAGTGTCAAACGACTTTCTCTATCCCTCCCGACAGGGGAGGGATATTTCGTTCATACCGAAACTTCTCTCTTCTCCTCCTCAGTGAAATTTTCTGCCTTTAGGTAAAATTCTCACCCCCGCTTGCCGTTTTTTTCTTTTTTTATAGTTATATCTCTCAATGTATGAATCCTTTCTCACAAAAGGTTTATATTATTCACGCGGTTTTTTCGTTTTGTTGAGCGTGTTCTTACTATTAAACAATTAATGCTTTTTCCTGCGTTTAAATGAAATTGCTTAGGAGAATACCTAATTGATGTGCGTATTATAAAATCAGCAATAGGGTTTTGTCTTAGATGCTGCGCCCGTTGGATGGAATGAACGCCGGAGTTAAATCAGATAACTCTCATTCTGTTTTTTCCGTCTTTTTGTAGTCTATCTGACGTTCAGATTAGGTGGAAAAACAGAATGAATTCAGGGCGAAGAATGAAATTTCACAATTTCATTCGATTAACAATCAAGCAACGCCGTTAGTTTTTTCTTTCTAAATCAAAGAGGTGCTAGTTTGAATTTTACGGTAGCCAGGAAAGAAATCCATGTTGCCAACAGGGAAATAGAGTCGTTTGGATAAACGGAACATCCTGAATCAGGCTTAATGTAAAAAATGAAATCAGAAAATTTTTATAAAAGCCAATATCCGATGAATGCAACCTGTTGAGTTTACATTTAATTTCTTGAACATTTTTTGATATTTCTATACAAAGTGTGCAGGACAGGCACGCTAAGGAAATTAAAAGTGAATCTTGATAAAAGAATAAAGATTAGGAATCTCGATGTTCTGACTCCTGCCGGGGAGAAATTCCGTCTGCGTTGGAAGGAGTATCAAATTCTTTCGCTGCTTGTCGCCAGATCCCCCGAGCTGGTTACCCGAACGGAAATTATAGAAAATATCTGGAAAGGAACCTATTGTTCAGATTCAACGATAAATCAAACAATTAAATCCATTCGTCAGAAAATTAGCGATTCGGAACACACGCTTATCAGAACCATTCCACGCTTGGGTTACAAGGTGGAAAATCAAGCGGCTTTTCACTTTATATCTGAAGATGAAGACTACGCCGATGATGATATATTAAACGGTAACGATGATATTGACGTTGATATTCAAGCGGAACTTTCTGAAAGTGAAAATGAATCGCCTGTAGCCAACGACGAGAAAATAGTTAAGCCGCGTAAATCGACCCTCGTTTCTGCGCCTGTTGCGGCGATGGATTCCTCTCAAGATCCGGCGCATGAAAAGAAGTCGCTATCCGTGCGCCGCTTTTTCAGCGTGCCTGCCAGTCGCGTGGTGAAATACCTGACGGTGTTTGCCTCGTTACTGGTTATTTCACATTTTTCATATGTCCTGGGCAACCAAACCCGTCCGCCGGTGATCAATGATATTCAGAACAACACGCGCGTGGTGTTGACGCTGACGCTGAATAATCCCCATACCAACAGCCCGCAAACGCTGTTCTGTCTGTACCAGGGAGAGAACATGGATCAGGCCACCATCGAATGTGTCGATCCTAAACAAGGCCAGCTGAAATTGCCGGTAAAATATGAGACCTCTTCCTCCACCGGTAAAGGTCGGATTAATCTCATATTGCCGAATAAAACCTTGCAATATCAAGTTGCTTACGATGTTAAAAATTAGCGCTGAATGAGGTTTTATCTATAGCGATAATTTTACATTTGATGAAATCTTTTATTTCATAATTTGTTATTTGAAAGCCAGGTTCGATTTGTCCAGTCTGGAACTCATTACCTAACGCGTATTAGCGCCTGTCCCAATCGGGTGACGGGAATAATGAGAACCTGCTGAGTGACAAATTATGGATAAGCGTAAAGTAGCTATTATCGGGGGTTCCGGTTTTATCGGAACACGCCTGGCGAAACGTCTCAGTAAGCGCGATGATCTGACATTGGTCATCGTCGATAAGCAACCCAGTGCACATTTTCCATCCCTTTATCAGTATGGCGATGTGACTCAACCTCAGACTTTGCAAGAACCGCTGGCGGGCTGTGACGCCATCATTAATCTGGCGGCGGAGCATCAGGACAATGTCGATCCCATTTCGCTCTATTATCAGGTCAATGTCGAAGGCGCACGTCATGTCTGCATGACCGCCTCTGCATTGAATATCCGCCAAATCATTTTCACCTCCTCGGTCGCCGTTTACGGGTTCGTCAAGCAGGAAACCGGCGAAGAAGGGCGTTTCGAACCTTTCAACCATTACGGCAAGTCCAAGCTCGAGGCGGAATATGTTTATGAGGCCTGGCGCAAGGCAGACGCCGCAAATAAATTGACCATCATCCGTCCGACGGTGGTGTTCGGCGAAGGCAACCGCGGCAACGTGTATAACCTGTTCCGCCAGATCGCCAGCGGCCGTTTCGTGATGATTGGCAGCGGCAATAATATGAAATCGATGGCTTACGTCGAGAATATTGCTGCACGGCTGGAGCATGCGTTGGATCAGCAGTCCAGTTATCAGGTCAGTAACTATGTCGATAAACCGGACTTTACGATGAATCAGCTGGTCGACGTTATTTCCTCTTCATTGGGCAGGGAAAATAAGACGATTCGCATTCCTTACGCCTTGGGAATATGCGGCGCAACCGCATTGGATGTCGTGAGTAAAATAAGTCGCAAGAAATTTCCAATCAGTCGCGTCAGAGTGCAGAAATTCTGTGCCAGAACGCAATTTAAAAGCAATGTGCAGAATAATTTCGTTGCGCCGGTCGAACTTGATTCGGCAATCGAAAGAACCATTAAACATGAGTTTTCTGATAGATAACTTAATCGCACGCTGACGTTATTTCGATATTTTCGCTGACAAGCGGATAAATCTGCATTTTCAGGATTAGCGCATGCTGACTTATATCCTGGCCGGATCAATTTTGTTTTTGTTAATAGCGCATTGGGAGCTGTAACTCAAGGGCGGTAGCGTGCTTATTCGCTGGAGGAACGATGTTATATCAACTGAGCGTGATATTTGTGCTGGCGGTGGCGTGGGTGCTTATTGCCCGCCGCGCCGCCTTGGTGGTGGGGTTAGTGGATAAGCCCAATGCGCGCAAGCAACATCTGGGGCACATTCCGCTGGTCGGCGGCATCGCCGTGTACCTGACGCTGATGCTGATGACGCTGTGGCAACCCGCCTGGCTGCCCGAAAGCACGATCTACCTGCTGTGCATAACGGCGCTGGTGGTGTTGGGCGTGCTGGATGACCGCTTTGATCTGCCCGTGGCGCCGCGCGTCATGGTGCAGGGAGGGATCGCGCTGGCGATGATGCTGGCGGCAGGGATGCAACTCTCCTCGCTGGGTTATGTCTGGGGGCATCAGGAAGTGATGCTCGGCTATGGCGCGTTGCTGCTCACGCCGCTGGCGGTATGGGGAGCGATCAATGCCTACAACATGGTGGATGGCATCGATGGGCAGTTGGGCGCTTTGTCCTGCGTCACCTTCGTCGCGCTGGCCATCGTGTTCGGGCTGGGCGGCCGGGAAGACCTGGCGCTGTGGTGTCTGGGCCTGATCGCCGCTCTGGCGGCTTATCTGCTGTTCAACCTGAGTCTGTTCGGTGCGCGCAGCAAGATCTTTATGGGGGACGCCGGCAGCATGGTGATCGGCTTCAGCGTGCTGTGGCTGGTGTTGCTGGCGACCCAGGGACCGCAGGCGGTGATGCGCCCGGTGACCGCGCTGTGGCTGATCGCCATTCCTCTGATGGACATGGTGACGGTGATGGTGCGCCGCCTGCTGCGCCGCCAAAGCCCATTCAAAGCGGGGCGCGATCATTTGCACCATATTCTGATGCGTTGCGGACTGAATGCGCGCCAGGCGCTGGCGATGAGCACCATGCTGGCGGTGACGCTGGCCAGCATCGGCATCTGCAGCGAAGTGCTGAAACTGCAAGAGAGTCTGATGCTGGTGGCGTTTCTGCTCTGTTTTTGCGGCTATTTCGCCCTGTTGCGCGAGCCGCGTCAGGCGACGGTGTTCAGCGATAATCCGACCGTCGGCCGTTAATCCCCTCACGGGCTGCGGCGGCAGCCCGTTTATCACGGTACTTCCATGAATTTTCATTTGCCTCTTTTGATGCCGTTGGCCTTTACCTCCGCGCTGTTGAGCGGGTGTACGGTGATTCCCGGCTCACATTTACCTACCAGCGGAAAAGCCGTCGTCGTGCAGCAAGACGACGGTTTTGATTTGAATAACCAGGTGCAGGTCTACCGCATGTCGCCGATGTTGCTGCAGAAAATGCGGCGCGTAGAACCGGTCGCCCGGCCGAACCCGGCGCTGGATCAGCGGCTGCAGAACTATCAATACCGTATCGGCGTCGGCGACGTGTTGAACGTCACCGTCTGGGATCACCCTGAGCTGACTACGCCGGCCGGGCAGTACCGCAGCGCCAGCGACACCGGTAACTGGGTCCATGCCGATGGCACGATTTTTTATCCCTATATCGGGCGAGTGGCGGTGGTGGGCAAAACCGTCACCGAAGTGCGCAGCCTGATCGCCGGCCGTCTGGCGCAGTATGTGGAAAGCCCGCAGGTGGATGTCAGCATCGCCGCTTTCCGTTCGCAGAAGGCTTATGTGACCGGTGAGGTGAAAACCTCCGGCCAGCAGGCGATCACCAACGTGCCGCTGACCATCCTGGATGCGATCAACGCCGCCGGCGGCCTGACGGAGAACGCCGACTGGCGCAACGTGGTGCTGACCCATCAGGGCAAGGATCGGGCCATCTCGCTGCAGGCGCTGATGCAGCGCGGCGACATCAGTCAGAACGCGTTGCTGCAGCCGGGTGACATCCTTTACGTCCCGCGCAATGACGAACTGAAAGTGTTCGTGATGGGCGAAGTGGGCAAGCAAGCGACGCTGAAGATGGATCGCAGCGGCATGACGTTGACCGAGGCCCTCGGCTCTTCCGAAGGGATCAGCCAGACGGTCGCGGATGCGACCGGGGTATTCGTGATCCGGCCGAGCGGCGGCAAAACGCCGCAGCGGCTGGCGACGCTGTATCAGTTCGACCTTTCCGACGCCAGCGCGCTGGCGATGGGCGCTGAATTTCAGCTGCAACCTTACGACGTCGTGTACGTCACTGCGGCGCCGGTCGCGCGCTGGAATCGTTTGATCAGCCAGCTGGTGCCGACCATCAGCAGCTTTAACGATCTCAGCGAGGCTACCTTGCGCGTGCGCAACTGGTAAATCCGCAGGATGAATAAGGAACAGAAAATGAAGAACAATGCGCTGTCCGTGATGGTGGCCGAACAAGATGAAAAGCTGGAGTGGGAGCGTCTGGTAGGGCCGCTTTGGGATAACCGCTGGCGGATCGCCGTCGTAACCGGCGTGGCCGGCGCGCTGGGCGTCGCCTATGCCCTGTTGGCGACCCCGGTGTATCAGGCCACGGCGGTGGTGCAGGTGGAGAAACAGTTGTCCGGCGACTCGCTGCTGCGCGAAACGCTGGACAGCTCGATGGGGCAGAATTCGGCGACGCAGGATGAAGTGACGCTGGCCAAGTCGCGCTACGTGCTCGGCAAAACGGTGGATGCCCTTGGCCTGACGGTGCGCGTCGAGCCGGACTATTTCCCGGTATTCGGTAAAGGTTTTGCCCGACTGAGCGGCGAAAAGGCGCCGGTGCTGGACATCACCACGTTGACGACGCCGCCGGAAATGGAGGGCGAAGCGCTGACGCTGACGGTGCGCGATGGGCAGCATTACGAGCTGAGCCATGACGGCGCCAAACTGTTCAGCGGCGCGGTCGGGCAGCCGGTGGCGCAGGGCGGATGGAACATGGCCGTCTCGGCGCTGGACGCGGCGCCGGGCGCCAGCTTCACGGTGGTCAAAGTCGCGCGCCAGAAAGCGGTGGACGATCTGCGCAAAAATCTTGACGTAGTGCCGGGCGGTAAAGACAGCGGCATCATGACCTTTACGCTGCCGAGTGAAGATCCGCAGCGCGCCGAGGCGGTGCTGAAGAACATCACCGACAACTACCTGCAGCAGAACGTGGATCGCAAAACGGAAGAGGCGCAGCGAATGCTGGCGTTCCTGCAAGAGCAACTGCCGCAAACGCAAACCTCGCTCAACAACGCCGAAACCCAGCTCAATCAGTTCCGTCAGCAAAACGACTCGGTGGATCTGTCGCTGGAAGCCAAATCGGTGTTGGACACGCAGGTGCAGCTCGAAGCGCAGCTCAATGAACTGACCTTCAAGGAAGCGGAGATCTCCAAGCTCTATACCCGCGCGCACCCGGCTTACCGGGCGCTGCTGGAAAAGCGCGCCACGCTGGAAGCGGAAAAGGCGCGGCTGGGCAAACAGGTGCAGACGCTGCCGAAAATGCAGCAGGAGATCCTGCGTCTCACCCGAGACGTGCAGGTGGATCAGCAGGTTTACATGCAGCTGATGAACAAGCAGCAGGAGCTGAGCATCAGCAAGGCCGGCACGGTAGGCAACGTGCGCATCATCGATGAAGCGGAAACTGCCATTCGGCCGATCCAGCCGCAAAAGATGCTGATCGTGTTGTTGGCGCTGCTGCTGGGCGCCGGGGGCGCCGCCGCGGTGGTGCTGTTGCGCGCGGCCTTCCACCGCGGCATCAATGATATCGATACGCTGGAGAAGCGGGGCATCAACGTCTACGCCACCGTGCCGCTGTCGCCGTGGCAGGTGAAGCGCAACCGCGAGCAGCGTCATCTGTTGCCCAAATCCGGCGGCCGGCGCCTGCCGATCCTGGCGGTGGCCGAGCCGACGGATCTGTCGGTGGAGGCAATCCGCAGCCTGCGTACCAGCCTGCATTTCGCCATGCTGGAAGCCAAAAACAATATTCTGATGGTCTCCGGCGCCAGCCCGGAAAGCGGCAAGAGCTTCACCAGCACCAACCTGGCGGTGGTAGTGGCGCAGGCCGGGCAGCGGGTGTTGCTGATCGACGCGGATATGCGCAAAGGCTTCCTGCATCGCTGGCTGGCCGAGGATGGACATCGCGGTTTGTCCGACATGCTGGTGGGCGACGTGATGGCGGAACAGGCGGTGCGGAAAACCGCCATCGCCAACCTGGACTTCGTGCCGCGCGGCCAGGTGCCGCCGAATCCATCCGAACTGCTGATGCATCGCCGCTTCGCCGACTTCCTGCGCTGGGCCGGGCAACACTACGATCTGGTGCTGATCGATACGCCACCGATTCTGGCGGTGACGGATGCGGCGATCGTCGGTCATCACGCCGGCACCTCGCTGCTGGTGGTGCGTTTTGAAGTGAACACCGTCAAGCAGATCGAAACCAGCATGCGCCGTTTCGAACAGAATGGCGTGGCGATCAAAGGCGTGATCCTCAACGGCATGGTGAAAAAATCCGCCGCCGATGCGGGTTACTACGCCTTCGCCTATCCGAGCCATCAGGAAGAAAAGGTGCCGTAAGCGCATGAAAGCGATGCTGATGAACTCTTTGTGGTTAATGCTGGAGCGGGTATCGCTGAGTCTGTCGGGGATTTTCGTTTCGGTGTACGTCGCGCGCTATCTCGGGCCGGCGCAATACGGTTTGATTAACTACTTGCTGTCGGTGATCGCCATCGCCGTGCCGCTGGTGCAGCTGGGGGCGGACGCGGTGCTGTTCAACCGCGTCGCCAAACGGCGCCGGAGCGGCATGCGGCTGATGCTGGCTTCGATGCGCATCCGCCGCCAGCTGTTTGCGCTGATCGCGCTGCCGCTGATGGCCTGGACGCTGTTGACGCAGGATCGCACCAACCAAATCATGATGCTGCTGATGTTGATCAGCGCGTATTTCTCCGTGCAGGACGTCTACAAAATCTATTACGACGCGCTGCTGAAGTCGAAGTTGAACACGTTGATCAACAACGTCGCGCTGTTGCTGTCGATCGTGATGCGGCTCGGCCTGGTGTACGCGCAATTGCCGCTGGTGTGGTTTGCGCTGCCCTATGTGCTGAGCAGCCTGCTGCCTTATGCGGTGCGCTGGGTGCTGTTCCGTCGCGAGCAGGCGCAGATGCCGGCGATCAGCGGCAGACACAAACGGCGCTACGGCCGCTACCTGTTCAGCGTCGGCTTGCCGCTGGCGATCTCCAGCCTGTCGATCGTCATTTATACGCGCATCGATCAGATCATGCTGGGCAACTATTTGGGAGAACACAGCGTCGGGCTTTACAGCGCCGCCATCACGCTGAGCCAGGGGTGGGTATTCGTGCCCATCGCGCTGATCATGTCGATGATGCCAGGCGTGGCGAACGCCGGTTCGGAGCAGGAACAAGAGGCGCGCATTCGCCAGCTGTATCTGATGGTGCTGGTGCTTTCGATGCCAGTGATAGCGGTGCTGTCGCTGTTTCCGCAGCAGATAGTCGCGCTGATGTTCGGCGAAAGTTACCGGCAAACGGCGACCATTTTGGCGCTGTGCTCGGTGACGTCGCTGTTCTCGGTGATGGGAACGGTGTCTTACCGCGCCATCGTGCTGTTCAGCGGCTATCGATTCATCGCCATCAAAATGCCGCTGGCGGCGTTGGCCAACGTGGTGATGAATTTCATCCTGATCCCGCGCTACGGGATCATGGGCGCGGCGATATCGACGTTGATCACGGAGTTTATTTCATTCTTTGTGCTCAACAGCTTTTTCAGAGGAGGAAAAATTACGCGTTTGCAGGTGACTTGCTATCGGTGTTTTCCGCAATTAATAGGGAAGGTACGAGAAATATATGTTAAATAATCTGGTGAAAGGGTTATACCGACGTATGCCCGATGCAATATATCATCAGTTAAAATACGCAATGTTTTTCCGCAAGGTGCCGCATCTGGCCCATCCGGTGGGGTACAGCGAAAAACTGATGCGTAGGAAAGTTTATCCACTGGCGATATATACGCAGCTATCCGATAAATATCGGGTGAGAGAGTATATCGAACAGCTATGGGGTAAAGAGTATTTGATCGATCTTTACGCGCACGGCAACGAATTTACGGAAGAGATGTATCAGCAGCTGCCCGAGTCGTTTGTGATTAAAGCCAACCATGGCAGCGGATATAACAAGCTGGTATTTGATAAAAGCCAAACCGGTTATAACGAACTGCGGGTGTTGACCAACAGTTGGCTGCGGCAAAGTTTTTATCAGGTTTATCGCGAGCGGCATTATAAAGATATTCCACCTTGCATCATGGTGGAAAGAATGCTGATCGACGAAGGGCAAATACCGAACGACATCAAGATCCACTGTTTTAATCTTGACGGTGAGGTGCGCTTCTTTATTCAGATCGATTATCAGCGCTTTATCGATCATCGCCGCGATTTCTTTGATGCGGACTGGAACCGCACCGAGATCCGCATGGGCGTGCCGAACAGCGACGTGCCGATGTCGCGCCCCAGCGGGCTAAAGGAGATGCTGCGGCTGGCGCGCCAGGTGGCGGAACAATTCTCGTACGTACGCGTCGATTTTTATCAGGTGCAGGATCGCATTTATTTTGGCGAGCTGACTTTCACCCCGGGGGCCGGATTACAACGGCTGATGCCAGAAACGATTGAACAAGAATGGGGAGGGTATTTTCATACGTAGCTGAAACAGGCCGTTGGCTGCGCGTACTCGACCCGAGGCGGGGGGATAACCGGGCAGGGATATGCTGCGATAACAAACTTTTTCTCTGGCATCAGGCTGCACTCGCCAGTTGATAATAGCTTTTGAGGTATTAAATGGACTTATCAATTGTTATTCCCGCTTTTAATAATTCAAACCATCTCGCCGCCACGCTGGCGCGCATGACCCATTATTGCGCCGGTTTTGATTATGAAATTATCGTGGTCGATTATTCATCGGAAGCCGGTGAGTCGGAAAAGATACACGGACTGTTGGCGGCGAATCATCGCGCCAGACTGCATGAAAGCCGGGTGCGCGGCAATATCGCCGTCGCCTGCAATATCGGTTTTCGCCTGGCGCGTTCTGAGGTGGTTTTTTTTCTGGAACCGGAAGATATGTTTGGCACCAATTATATCATCCGGCGCTTGAGACGGCATGAGGACACGCGGATCGATATCGTGTTCGGCAATTACACCACGGTCAACGACAAGAATGTGCGCAGCTACGTGTTTAATTATCAAGAGGGCGTGGCCGGGGAAGATTTCTTATTTATCGAGATGGGGGATATTCGCACCTCGACCATCAGCGTGCGCAAGAAACAAGACCGGCGGTTTTTATTTCCGGAGTTTTTGGCCCGTTACCAGGACTGGGGGTTTTTGGTCAACGCCACCAACCTGGGCGCCCGGGTGGTTCACGATCAGGGCGGTGGGGTGTTCATCCGCTGCGGCGACGAGGATCTGAACCGCTGCCGATTGAACATCGACGCCAGCGAACGCTTTATCGATACCTATCTGCAGGCCAGCGGCCGTTACATCAGCGGCTTTGCCTGTAAACACCTGCTGGCTTCGCTGTACAGCGAAGATCTGCAGGCTTTCAACTACTACTCATCGCGCATGGAGCGCCACACCCTGAGCGGCAAATTCAAGGCGATCAAGCTGTATGGCGACTGTCTGGCCAGGCTGGGACTGTTTCCATTGGGGGGGAGGCTGCTGCGCACGGCCCGCGAGGGATTACGGAGGTGACATGCAACCGCGGAAAATCGCAATTGTAATCGAAGACATCGGCGGCAAAGGCGGCACCGAACGGGTGGCCAGCAGCCTGGCCAATGCGCTGACCACCCGCTTCGGCCACCAGGTCGAACTGATATCCATCTGCGGGGATCGGGCGTTCTATCCGCTGGAGCCGGCGGTGACGCTGCGCTTCATGCGCGGCAAGACGCTGCTCTGGCCGTGGCGCCTGGCGCTGTTCTTACGCCGCGGCCGCTATGACGCCATCATCACCGTCTCGATGGGGAAACTCTCGGTGATCATGGTGCCTTACCTGCGGCTGTTGTGTCCCGGCAGCCGGTTGGTGCTGAGTGAACATGTCAGTTTCCACCAGTATCCGTGGCCGATGAAGTGGCTGAAGGTGCTGATCTACCGGCTGGGCGATCGCACCGTGCTGCTGACGCAAAAAGATCTGGCGAATATCGGCCGCTGGGTGCCCGCCCGCAAATGTCGGGTGATTGAGAACGTGTCGCCGTTTCCGCTGCGGGCGCCGCACCCGGAACAGCAACAGCCGGTGGCGCTGGCGGTCGGCCGACTGTGCCACCAGAAAGGCTTCGACCGGCTGATCGCCGCCTGGCGGCAGGTGGCGCAGCAGGCGCCGGAGTGGCGGCTGCACATCGTCGGCGATGGCCCGGATCGGGCGGCGTTGCAACGGCAGATCGCCGATTACGGGCTCGACGATCGGGTGCAGCTGCTGCCGGCCACCGCCGATATCGCCGGGCATTACCGGCAGGCGAGCCTGTTGCTGATGACCTCTCGCTACGAAGGCCTGCCGATGGTGCTGATCGAAGCCATGAGCTTTGGCCTGCCGCTGGTGGCTTTCGACTGTCTGACCGGCCCGGCGGAGCTGATCGACGATCGCGAGAACGGTTATCTGGTGGCGGACGGCGACGTCGACACCTTCAGTCAGCGCGTCCTGGCGCTGATCGGCGACGGCGAACTGCGTCGCCGCTTCTCCCACCGTGCGTTGGAAAAGGCGCAGCGGTTTGTGCCTGAACGTATTTACCCCCAGTGGCAAGAGCTTATCGTCTGAGGTAATCATCATGGAAAAAGTGTCCGTCATTATGCCGGCTTATAACGCCGCCGGTTTTATCCGCGAGTCGATCCTTGGCGTATTGAATCAAACTTATCAGGACTATCACCTGTATGTGATTGACGACGCCTCCACCGACAACACCGCTGAGGTGGTCAAGCCGTTCATTCACGATCGGCTGACCTACATCCGCAACAACGCCAATCAGGGGGTGGCCGAAACGCGCAACATCGCCATCGAGGCGGCGCGCGGCGACTACATCGCGTTTTGCGACAGCGACGATGTTTGGCACCCGAATAAGCTGGCCCGCCAGGTCGGCATCCTTAAAACCCAGCGTTACGACGTGGTCTGCTCGCACTATTACACCTTCGAGAATGACCTGGCGCAGGTGAAAAATTACCGCGGCGCCGGGGAGATCATCGCCTACCGCGACATGTTGAAAAGCAACTGGATCGGCAACCTGACCGGCATGTACAACCAGCGCCGGGTCGGCAAGGTCTACCAGCGCAAGGTCGGGCACGAAGACTACGTGATGTGGCTGTCTATTCTGGAGCGCGCGCGCAATCGCCTGGCGTACTGCATTCCGGAGCCGCTGGCGTTTTACCGGCTGTCCGCCAATTCGCTGTCCGGCAACAAGATCCGCGCGGCGGACTGGCAGTGGCAGATCTACCGTCGTCATCTGGGGCTCTCTTATCAAAAATCCTGCTATCTGTTCTTCTCCTACCTGTACAGCGCGGTGATGAAAAGACAATGACCAGCAAAATCTTGAACGCAGCCTGCGTGCTGATCGGATGCGGGCTGGCGGCTCAGGCCGGGGCGGCGGGCTGCGAGACCAATCTGCTGACCAACCCCGGCTTTGAGCAGGGACAGACGGGCTGGTCGCTGCCGCCGGCCAAGGTGATCTCCGGCGGCCGCAGCGGCCGCGCCAGCCTGTACTACAGCAATCCTGACCCGGCGGAGTATCACCAGATGCTGCAAACGCTGCAGGTGAAAGCAGGCCAGACGATCGCGTTCGGTGTGTGGGTGCGCGGCGATAACCTGCGCGGCAAAGGCGATCAGCCGGGCGCCGGGGTGTACGTCGAAAGCTATGACGCCAAGGGGCGCCACCTGGCCGGCAGCTACCCGCAAGGCCTGCTGGGCAGCAGCGGTTGGCAGCCGGTGGAGGGCAGCTTCACCGTACCGGCAGAGGCCACCACCACCGTACTGGGGCTGTATATGCGCAAGGGCACGACCGGCAACGCCTGGTTCGACGATGCCTACGTTTGCAGCCAGCCGACGGCGCCGGCGTTGTATCAGATGCGCGCCGGCGGGCAATCGGCCTCCAGCCTGATCGAAGTGCAGCAGCCTCAGGAAGTGCAGGTGGAAAGTACGCTGCTCGATAGCCAACGCACCGCCGTGCGGCAGGAGAGCCGCCGCTACCATGTCGCCGAGCGTCAGCGCGTAGAGTTCTCGCTGCCGGCCAACCTGGCCGCCGGCGAGTACCGCCTGCAGCAGCAGGTGACGGACGTGGCGTCGAAGCACAGCCGGAGCAGCGAAATGCCGGTCAGCATCGGCGAGGCGCCGCCGAAAGTGGCGTTGGACGAGCAGGGCTATACGCTGCGGCAGGGCAAGCGCTTCTTTCCGCTGGGCATCTACATGTACGGCAACATGGCGACCGATGAGCATCTGGCGCGCATCCGCGACGCCGGTTTCAACACCGTGCTGAATTACAACTACGGCGCAGGGCGCGACCCGTACGCCTATTTTCGCAAAACGCAGCAGTACGGGCTGCAGGTGATTTTCTCGCTGAAGGATTTCTACCCCGGCCTCGACTCTGCGCCGAAAACGCGCCTGAGCTACCCGCAGTTGACGGCGTCTTATGTGGAGAAGTTTAAAACTCAGCCGAACCTGCTCGCCTGGTACATCAACGATGAGCTGGCGCCGAAGTACGCGCCGCAGATAGAGCAGATGCATCTGCAGGTGAAGCAACAAGACCCTGACCATCTGACCTTTCAGGCGCTAAATCAGACCGGCGCGCTCAACGCCTATTTCAACAGTTCCGACGTGTTGGCCAGCGATCCTTATCCGGTCGGACGCGATGCCGATATGACGCGCACGCTGGAATACTCGCGCCTGACGGTACAGGTGGCGCGCCAGGCGAAGGGCGCCTGGCTGGTGATGCAGATCATGGATCACGCCGCCTATGAGCCGCACCGCAAGCCGCGCCAGCCGAGCGAAGCGGAGATCCGCAACCAGGCCTGGCTGGGGCTGATCGGCGGCGTCAAAGGGCTGCTGTTCTACTCCTATACCGACCTGTTCTACAAGCGCCGCAGCGGCGATTTCAACCAACAGGAATTCGACGGTATCTGGCAAGGGGTTGCCCGCGTGGCGCAACAGATCGACAGCTTCACGCCGTACCTGCTCTCGGGCGAAAGCGCGACGCTGTCCGGCAACAACACCGCCGTACCGGCGCGGCTGTTTATCGACGGCGAGCGCGGCCTGGTGCTGATCGCCAACCCGTACTATCGGCCGATGGCCGCCCGTTTTGACCTGCCGCCCGGCTGGCGCTGGCAGGGGCAGCCGCAGATCGACGCCAAATTGCCCGCGGTGGGCAGCAGCGCGCTGTGGGTGCAACGAGACACTAGCAATCAATAAGGATACCCGTTCATGACTATCACGCTAAGCCTGATCGTCCCGGTGTATAAGGTGGAAGCCTACATCGAAGCGTGCCTAGACTCGGTGCTGAGTCAATTGCCCGACTGGGCGGAAGTGATCCTCGTCGATGACGGCAGCCCGGACGGCTCCATCGCCGTCGCGCAAGAGGTGCTGTGCCGTTATCCGGCGTTGAAAACGCAGGTCAGCATCCTGCGCCAGGATAACCAGGGGTTGAGCGCCGCGCGCAACGCCGGGATCGCCCATGCCGAAGGCGAATATCTCGGTTTTCTGGACTCCGACGACGTGCTGCTGCCGGGCTATTTCAGCATTTTGGGGCGCCTGCTGGCGGATAACCCGCAGGTGGAGATCGTGGCGTTCAACGCCCAGCGCTTCTCGCGGCTGAAAAACGGCCAGATAGAACCGGATGGCCTGATGGCGATCGTGCCCGGCAACGCCGCGCCACAGGAGCGCGAGCCGCATATGGCGCTGTTGGCGGACAGTTTTAACCGCAGCCTGTGGTACGCCTGGGCGCGGATTTATCACCGTTCGCTGTTCAACGACGCCGCGTTTCCGGCGGGGCGCAACTTCGAGGATATCCAGCTGATCCCGCAGCTGTATCTGAAAGCGAACCGCATCGTGGTGTGCGACACGCCGTTGGTAGGATACCGCGCTAACCCCAACGGCATCACGCGCGCGCCGAAGCGGCGGGATTTGGACGATCTCGATTATGCCATCGAGCGCGCTGACAGCGGGCGCCGCCGCGAGGGGGGAAGGGATTCCACTCGGTGCTGTTCGTCACCACGCTGAAGGCGCGTCTGCTGGTCGGGCTGGACTTCTTCGGCCTGCGTGACGCGCTGCGGGAAACCGCCGAGCTGAAACGGCGCTATGCCCGGCTGCGGGCGGAGGAGCGGCAAATGCTGAGCCGCAAGAACCGCCTGTTCTACCGCAGTCCGCTGGTCTACTACCTGATGGCCAGTCTCTACAACCGTTTCGGGTGAATCTGACCGTGCCCGAACGACGATAAACCCGTGTGGAAGCCCATTATGAGTATCAAAGTCAGCGTCATTATTCCGACCTATGGCCGCAGCGAACTGCTGGCGCGCGCCATCGACAGCGTCCTGGCGCAAACCCATCAGCCGGTGGAGATCGTGGTGGTAGACGATAATCCGCCGGACCATCCGCAGCGCCAGGCCACCCGCGAACGGCTGGCCGGCTATATTGCCGCCGGGCAGGTCGTCTATTGCCCGCGCGCGCGCAACGGCGGCGGGGCGCGGGCGCGCAACAGCGGCATCCTGCGCGCCACCGGGGAATACCTCACTTTTCTGGACGACGACGATTATTACCATCCGGAGAAGATCGCCCGTCAGCTGGCCTTTATGCAGCGCGGCGATTACCCCGTCAGCCTGTGCGATATGGATATTCTGCAGGACGGCCAAATCAGCGCCGAGCGCTATTACCGCGCCCGCTGCGACGGCCTGGAGGACTTCATGCTGGCCGGCGTCGCTTACACGCCGATGATCATGCTGCGCCGCGAGGCGGCGATCGCGGTGCGCGGGTTCTTCAATACCCCGCGTTATCAGGATCATATCTTCATTTATCGCCTGCTGGCGGCGGGCATGCGCATCGGCACGTTGCACGAGCGCCTGGCGGTGCATAACGATCACGACGGTGAGCGTATTACCTCCAGCCCGAAAGGCATCATCGGCTATCACAACAAAATGCAGTTCGAGCGCCGGTTGATGCCGCAGATTTCGCCGCGGGCGCGCAAGGTGATGCGGCTGCGCCACACCTGCATCATGTCGCGCATCATCACCGACAGCCGAAGCCGTCTCGGCGGCGTGCTGCACGGTATGAAGGGCATCATCTACGTCAACAGCGGAGTGATGGCCGGCGTTTACATGAAGAACATTCTGCGCAACGTCTTCTTCCGCGGCGTCCCTTTTTGAAACCCGACGCGGGGTTTTCCCCCGCGTCCTACCCCCAAATACCCCGTCTTGCCTCCCGCCCGTTCACCTTCATCTTGAGATTCTGATTTATTCGTTTTAATTCAATCAATTAATCCTATTTCTCACCCCTATACTTTGGTGGTATTTCCCGCCCGGCGCACGCGTCGCCCGCCGCTTTCTCTTGATCGCAATCAATTTGCCGCCGGTTGGCCGTCAGTAGGCTGGCGGCAGATTGAGCATGTCTTCTTATAACGACAAGAGCCTTCAGGAGCATTCCGGATGAGCAAATTTTTAGACCGTTTCCGCTATTTCAAGCAGTTGGCGGAGCCTTTTTCTGGCGATCACGGCCAGACCTTGAACACCAATCGCGACTGGGAAGACGGCTACCGCAGCCGTTGGCAGCATGACAAAGTGGTGCGTTCCACCCACGGCGTGAACTGCACCGGTTCCTGCAGTTGGAAGATCTACGTGAAGAATGGTCTGGTGACCTGGGAAACCCAGCAAACCGACTATCCGCGCACCCGCCCCGATCTGCCCAACCATGAACCGCGCGGCTGCCCGCGCGGCGCCAGCTACTCCTGGTACCTGTACAGCGCCAACCGGCTGAAATACCCGCTGATGCGCAAGCGGCTGCTCAAACTGTGGCGCGAGGCGAAAGCGCAGCACAGCGATCCGGTCGAGGCCTGGGGATCGATCGTCGGCGATGCGGAAAAAGCCAAAAGCTACAAGGTGGCGCGCGGCCGCGGCGGTTTCGTCCGCTCCAGCTGGCAAGAGGTCAATGAACTGATCGCCGCCGCCAACGTCTATACCGCCAAAACCTTCGGCCCTGACCGCATTATCGGCTTCTCGCCGATCCCGGCGATGTCGATGGTGTCCTACGCCGCCGGCGCCCGTTACCTGTCGCTGATCGGCGGCGCCTGCCTGAGCTTCTACGACTGGTATTGCGATTTGCCGCCGGCTTCGCCGATGACCTGGGGCGAGCAGACCGACGTGCCGGAGTCCGCCGACTGGTACAACTCCTCCTACATCATCGCCTGGGGCTCCAACGTGCCGCAGACGCGCACCCCGGACGCCCACTTCTTTACCGAAGTGCGCTACAAGGGTACCAAAACCGTGGCGGTGACGCCGGACTACGCCGAAGTCGCCAAGCTGTGCGACCACTGGCTGAATCCGAAGCAGGGCACCGACAGCGCGATGGCGCTGGCGATGGGCCATGTGATGCTGAAAGAGTTCCATCTCGATCGCGAAGTCGGCTACTTCCGCGACTACGTGCGCCGCTATACCGACATGTCGATGCTGGTGCTGCTGGAGCCGCGTGAAGGCGGCCACTACGCCGCCGGCCGCCTGCTGCGCGCCGCCGATCTGGTGGACGGACTGGGCCAGGAAAACAATCCCGAGTGGAAAACCGTCGCTATCGACAGCCGCAGCGGCGAGCTGGTGGCGCCGCAGGGCTCCATCGGTTTCCGCTGGGGCGAGAAGGGCAAGTGGAACCTGGAGCAGCGCGAAGGCAAGTCGCAACAGGAAGTCGAGCTGCAGCTCAGTCTGCTGGGCATGCATGACGACGTTGCCGAGGTGGGCTTCCCGTACTTCGGCGGCGCCGACAGCGAGCATTTCAACAGCGTGGCGCTGGACGAAATCCTGCTGCACAAGCTGCCGGTGAAACGCCTGCGGCTGGCGGACGGCAGCGAAGCGCTGGTGACCAGCGTGTATGACCTGCTGCTTGCCAACTACGGCCTGGAGCGCGGGCTGGGCGACGCCAACTGCGCCGCCGACTATGACGAGGTCAAGGCTTACAGCCCGGCCTGGGCCGAGCAGATCACCGGCGTGTCGCGTCACAACATCATCCGCATTGCCCGCGAGTTCGCGGAAAACGCCGAGAAGACCCACGGCCGTTCGATGATCATTGTCGGCGCCGGCGTCAACCACTGGTATCACATGGACATGACCTACCGCGGCCTGATCAATATGCTGATCTTCTGCGGTTGCGTCGGCCAGAGCGGCGGCGGCTGGGCGCACTACGTCGGCCAGGAAAAACTGCGGCCGCAAACCGGCTGGCTGCCGCTGGCGTTCGGCCTTGACTGGCAGCGCCCGCCGCGCCATATGAACAGCACCTCGTTCTTCTACAACCATTCCAGCCAATGGCGCTATGAAACCGTCGGCGCCGATGAGCTGCTGTCGCCGCTGGCGGACAAATCGCGCTTCGGCGGCAGCCTGATCGACTTCAACGTGCGCGCGGAGCGCATGGGCTGGCTGCCGTCGGCGCCGCAGCTGGGCGCTAACCCGCTGCGCCTGGCGGAGCAGGCCCGTGCCGCCGGCCAGTCGCCGGTTGAGTTCACCGTCGACAGCCTGAAGAGCGGCGCGCTGGGCTTTGCCGCCGAGCAGCCGGACAATCCGCAGAACTTCCCGCGCAACCTGTTCGTCTGGCGCTCCAACCTGCTGGGTTCTTCCGGCAAGGGCCATGAATACATGCTCAAATACCTGTTGGGCACCGAGAACGGCATCCAGGGGAAAGATCTCGGCCAGCAGGGCGGCGTGAAGCCGCAGGAAGTGGAATGGCGCGAGCAGGGCGGCGAAGGCAAACTGGATCTGGTGGTGACGCTCGATTTCCGCATGTCGAGCACCTGCCTGTATTCCGACGTGGTGCTGCCGACCGCCACCTGGTACGAAAAAGACGACATGAACACCTCCGACATGCACCCGTTCATTCATCCGCTGTCGGCGGCGGTCGATCCGGCCTGGGATTCGAAGAGCGACTGGGAAATCTACAAGGGCATCGCCAAAGCCTTCTCCGAGGTGTGCGTCGGCCATCTGGGCCAGGAAACCGACGTGGTGACCTTGCCTATTCAGCACGACTCCGCCGCCGAGCTGGCGCAGCCTTACGGCGTGCAGGACTGGAAGAAAGGCGAGTGCGAACTGATCCCCGGCAAAACCGCGCCGCACATCATCGCGGTGGAGCGCGATTATCCGGCCACCTACGAGCGTTTTACCGCCTTGGGGCCGTTGATGGACAAACTGGGCAACGGCGGCAAGGGCATCAACTGGAACACCCAGACCGAGGTCGATTTCCTCAAGCAGCTTAACTACGTCAAGGCCGACGGCCCGGCGGCGGGGCGGCCGAAGATCGAGAGCGCGATAGACGCGGCGGAAGTGATCCTGTCGCTGGCGCCGGAAACCAACGGCCAGGTGGCGGTGAAAGCCTGGGAAGCGCTGAGCAACGTCACCGGACGCGATCACCGGCATCTGGCGCTGAACAAGGAAGACGAGAAAATTCGCTTCCGCGACATTCAGGCGCAGCCGCGCAAAATCATCTCCAGCCCAACCTGGTCCGGCCTGGAAGACGAGCACGTCTCCTATAACGCCTGCTACACCAACGTGCATGAGCTGATCCCGTGGCGCACCCTCAGCGGCCGTCAGCAGCTGTATCAGGATCACGAGTGGATGCGCGCCTTCGGCGAAAGCCTGCTGGCGTATAGGCCGCCGATCGACACCCGCGCCGCGCAGCCGCTGCTCAACAGCAAACCGAACGGCAACAAGGAGAAGGCGCTGAACTTCCTGACGCCGCACCAGAAGTGGGGCATCCACTCCACCTACAGCGACAACCTGCTGATGCTGACGCTGTCGCGCGGCGGCCCGATCGTCTGGCTGAGCGAAGACGACGCCAAAGATCTGGGCATCGCGGACAACGACTGGATCGAGGCCTTCAACGCCAACGGCGCGCTGACGGCGCGCGCGGTGGTCAGCCAGCGTATCCCGGCGGGGATGACCATGATGTACCACGCGCAGGAGCGCATCGTGAATCTGCCCGGCTCGGAGATCACTCGCCAACGCGGCGGCATCCATAACTCGGTGACCCGCGCTTGCCCGAAACCGACCCACATGATCGGCGGCTATGCGCAGCTGGCCTACGGCTTCAACTACTACGGCACCGTCGGCTCCAACCGCGACGAGTTCGTGGTGGTGCGCAAAATGAACCGTATTGATTGGTTGGACGATGAAGGCAACGACTACGCGCAGGGCAGTCAGCAGGAGAACAACAAATGAAAATTCGTTCGCAAGTCGGCATGGTGCTGAATCTGGACAAGTGCATCGGTTGCCACACCTGTTCGGTCACCTGCAAGAACGTCTGGACCAGCCGCGAGGGGATGGAATACGCCTGGTTCAACAACGTGGAAAGCAAGCCCGGCGTCGGGTATCCGCACGCCTGGGAAGATCAGGAGAAGTGGAAGGGCGGCTGGATCCGTAAAATCAACGGCAAGCTGGAGCCGCGCATGGGCAACCGCGTCGGCGTGCTGGCGAAAATCTTCGCCAACCCGGACGTGCCGGCGCTGGATGACTACTACGAGCCGTTCGATTACGACTACCAGCACCTGCACACCGCCAAACAGGGCAAACACCAGCCGGTGGCGCGCCCGCGCTCGGTGATCACCGGCCGGCGCATGAACAAGATCGAAAACGGCCCGAACTGGGAAGAGATCCTCGGCGGAGAGTTCGAAAAACGTTCGCAGGACAAGAACTTCGACAACCTGCAGAAGGCGATGTACGGCCAGTTCGAAAACACCTTCATGATGTATTTGCCGCGCCTGTGCGAGCACTGCCTCAACCCGGCCTGCGTCGCCACCTGCCCGAGCGGGGCGATCTACAAGCGCGGCGAAGACGGCATCGTGCTGATCGATCAGGACAAGTGTCGCGGTTGGCGCATGTGTCTGACCGGTTGCCCGTACAAGAAAATCTACTTCAACTGGAAGAGCGGCAAGTCCGAGAAGTGCATCTTCTGCTACCCGCGCATCGAAGCCGGGCAGCCGACGGTCTGTTCGGAAACCTGCGTCGGCCGCATCCGCTACCTCGGCGTGCTGCTGTACGACGCCGATCGCATCGAACAGGCGGCGGCGGTGGAAAACGACAAGGATCTGTACCAGAGCCAGCTCGATATCTTCCTCGATCCGCATGACCCGAAGGTGATTGCTCAGGCGCTGGCGGACGGCGTGCCGCAGGGCGTCATTGAAGCCGCTCAGCAGTCGCCGGTGTACAAAATGGCGATGGACTGGAAACTGGCGCTGCCGCTGCATCCGGAATACCGCACGCTGCCGATGGTGTGGTACGTGCCGCCGTTGTCGCCGATTCAGTCGGCCGCCGACGCCGGCGAGCTGGCGCACAGCGGCGTATTGCCGGACGTCGAGAGCCTGCGCATTCCGGTGCAGTATCTGGCGAACCTGCTGACCGCCGGCGATACCGAGCCGGTGCTGCTGGCGCTGAAACGCATGCTGGCGATGCGCCACTACAAACGGGCGGAAACCGTCGACGGCGTGGTGGACATCAGCGCGCTGGAGCAGGTCGGTCTGAGCGAAGCGCAGGCGCAGGAGATGTATCGCTACCTGGCGATCGCCAACTATGAAGATCGCTTCGTGGTGCCGTCGAGCCACCGCGAGCTGGCGCGTGAAGCCTTCCCCGAAAGCAAAGGCTGCGGTTTCAGCTTCGGCGACGGCTGCCACGGCAGCGACGGCAAGTTCAATCTGTTCAACAGCCGTCGTATCGACGCCATCGACGTGACCGCGAAAACCGCGCGGTCGGAGGATGCCTCATGATCAGCCTGAAAGTGATCGCCCGCCTGCTGGATTACCCGGAGCAGGCGCTGTTTGACCATCAGCAGGCGCTGATTGAAGCGCTGGAACCGGCCAGCGAGCTGGATCTGCACCACAGCGCGCTGCTGATTCTGTTTATCCGCCGGCTGTGCGCGCGCCCGTTGCTGGACGCGCAGGCCGACTATTGCGAGCTGTTCGATCGCGGCCGCGCCACCTCGCTGCTGCTGTTTGAGCACGTGCACGGCGAGTCGCGCGATCGCGGCCAGGCGATGGTTGACCTGATGGCGCAGTACCGCGCCGCCGGGCTGGAGATCGACAGCCGCGAGCTGCCTGATTTCCTGCCGCTGTACCTGGAGTATTTGGCCAGCCGCAGCGCGGCACAGGCGCGGGAAGGGCTGCAGGACATTGCGCCGATCCTGGCGCTGCTGGGCGCGCGCTTGCAGCAGCGCGAAAGCCCGTACGCGGTGCTGTTCGATCTGCTGTTGGCGCTGTCCGGCAGCGATGCGCAGGCGCAGGCGCTGAAGACGCAGGTGGCGCAAGAGGCGCGCGACGATACGCCGCAGGCGCTGGATGCGGTATGGGAAGAGGAGCAGGTCAAATTTCTCGGCGAGCAGGGCTGCGCCTCCGCCCAGCAGACGGCGCACCAGCGGCGCTTCGCCGGCGCGGTGGCGCCACAGTATCTGGACCTGACGGATGCGTTAACCGGAACCAAAGGACGCTAATTATGCAATTTTTGAATCAGTTCTTCTTCGACATCTACCCTTATCTGGCCGGCGCGGTGTTCCTGATCGGCAGCTGGCTGCGCTACGACTACGGGCAGTACAGCTGGCGCGCCGGCTCCAGCCAGATGCTGGATAAAAAGGGCATGCGGCTGGCGTCCAACCTGTTCCACATCGGCATTATCGGCATCTTCGCGGGCCACTTCCTCGGCATGCTGACGCCGCACTGGATGTATGAGGCCTTCCTGCCGATCGACGTGAAGCAGAAGCTGGCGATGATCGCCGGCGGCGCCTGCGGCCTGATGACGCTGATCGGCGGCGCGCTGCTGCTGAAGCGCCGGTTGACCAACCCGCGGGTGCGCGCCACCAGCAGCGTCGCCGACATCCTGATCCTGACATTGCTGGTGGTGCAGGTGTGCCTGGGGTTGCTGACCATTCCGTTCTCCGCCCAGCATATGGACGGCAGCGAAATGATGAAGCTGGTGGCCTGGGCGCAGGCGGTCGTGACCTTCCACGCCGGCGCTTCTGCGCACCTGGAAGGCGTGGCGCTGATCTTCAAGCTGCATATGGTGCTGGGCATGACGCTGTTCGTGCTGTTCCCGTTCTGCCGCCTGGTGCATATCTGGAGTGCGCCGGTAGAGTACCTGACCCGCCGTTACCAGCTGGTGCGCAACCGCCGCTGAGCCTGACCCCGCCGCCGCCGATCGCCAGCGGCGGCGCTATTCCGATAATTCCCCCGCCGTCTGCCCATTCTCGTCGCCTTGTCGTAAACTCACTATCTCAGTTATGTTACGTTTATGCTTCCGCCGACGGACGTCGGCCTGTGGTAGCCGATAACAAGAGATACCGCCTTGATGAAAGGCATTTTGGGACATAAAAACCGGGGATGATCCGTGTGGCCTGCGCGCCGTACGGGAGAATCGCTTTATGGATAGTCAGGTTAATCAATAACAATAATGACCACACAATTACGCTCACCCGAGCTGCTGCCTCTGAAAATCATCGCCACCGGGGCCGCGTTGCCGCCTAACCGCGTGGCGTCCTCTGCGCTCGACGCTCGGCTGGGGAAACCGGCCGGCTACGTTGAAAAACGCTCGGGCATCGTTTACCGCTATCACGCCGCCGACGATGCCAGCCAGGCCGAACTTGCCGCTGCCGCGCTGCAAGATGCGCTGGCTCGCCGCGCCATGCCGGCAGACTCGATCGATCTGCTGATCTCTGCCTCGGCGATTTCGGTGCAGGCGCTGCCGTGCACCGCCGCGCACATTCTCAAGGTGGCGGGGCTGGCGCCGGGCACGCCGGGCTTCGACATCAACAGCAGCTGCGTCAGCTTTATCTCTGCGCTGCAGGTGGCGGCAGGGCTGCTGAACGCCGGGACGTATCGACGCATCGCCATCGTCTCGGCGGATCTCGCTTCACGCGGCATCGACTGGCAGCACGAAGAGTCGTCGCTGATCTTCGGCGACGGCGCGGCCTGCGCCATTGTGGAGCGCGGCGACGGCGCCAGCGGCATCCTCGCCAGCCTGGTGGAAACCTACCCCGCCGGCAGCGAACTGTGCGAGATCCGCGCCGGCGGCACGCGTCGCAACCCGCGCGCCGGCATGTGTGAGCAAGACTTCCTGTTTCTTATGCAGGGCAAGCCGCTGTTCCGCCAGGCCTCGGCGCTGATTGAGGGTTATCTCGATCGGCTGTTGAGCGCCAGCGGCCTGACCCTGGCGCAGATCGCCACCGTGGTGCCGCATCAGGCCAGCCATCTGTCGCTCGAACATATGCGCAAACGGCTGCACGTCTCCAGCGAGGCGCTGGTCGATATCTACCGCCATCATGGTAATCAGGTGGCGGCGTCTATCCCGACGGCGCTGCATGCCGCCGTGACCACCGGGCGCTTCAATCCCGGTCAGCCGGTGATGCTGATCGGCACCGCCGCCGGGCTGGCGCTGGCCGGCATGGTGTTGCTGCCATGAGGGTGCTGGTCACCGGGGCGACCAGCGGGCTGGGACGCAACGCGGCGCAGTGGTTGCTGGAGGCCGGACATCAGGTGCGCGCCACCGGCCGCGATGAACGGGCCGGCGCAACGCTGCGTCAGCTGGGCGCCGAGTTTTGCGCGCTCGATCTGGCGCAGGCCACGCCGCAGCAGTGTCGGGAGCTGGTGACCGACTGCGAGTGGGTCTGGCACTGCGCGGCCAAGTCTTCGCCCTGGGGCGGCAAAGCGGAGTTTCACCGCATCAACGCCGCGGCGACGGAGAAGCTGGCGGAGGCGGCCGGGCGCTGCGGCGTGCGGCGCTTCGTGCATATCTCCACGCCGGCAATCTACTTCGATTTTCAGCCGCATTACGACCTTGACGAAGGTTACCGGGCGCGGCGCTTCGCCAATCACTATGCCGCCAGCAAGTATGCGGCCGAGCAGCGCCTGTTGGCGCAGGCGAAGATCTATCCGCAAACCACCTACATTATGCTGCGGCCGCGCGGCCTGTTTGGCCCGCACGATCGGGTGATCGTGCCGCGGCTGTTGCACCAGCTCGAACGCGACCGCGGGGTATTGCGATTGCCCGGCGGCGGACAAGCGCTGCTGGATCTGACCTTCGCCCCCAACGTGGTGCACGCGATGGATCTGGCCAGCCGGCAGCGCGGATTGCCGTCCGGCGCCGTGTACAACATCACCAACCACCAACCGCAGCGGCTGGCGGAGATGCTGGATGCGTTGCTGTGTCAGGAACTGGGGCTGAGTTACCGGCTGCAGGCTGTGTCCTATCCGCTGCTGCATACGCTGGCCGGCGGCATGGAGCTGTGGGCGGCGCTGAGCGGCAAGGAACCGCTGTTGACGCGCTACAGCGTGGCGGCGGTGCATTTTGACATGACGCTGAGCCAGACCCGTGCGATCGAAGAGCTGGGTTACCGGCCGCGTTATTCGATGGAAGAGGGCATTCGTCTGACCGGCGAGTGGCTGCGGCGGCAAGGAGGCGGACAGCATGGCTAAGGTCACCGTGTTTGAAGTGGGCTATTGCACGCATATCGGCTGCATGGCGCTGCGCGGCGCCGGATTCCGGGTGTGCAAATTCCCGGCGCGCGCCTATCTGCTGGAGGTGGGGGAGCGCCGCTGGCTGTGGGATACCGGCTACGCGCGTTATTTTCAGCAGCACACACAGTCGGGGCTGTTCAGCCTTTACCGCCGCATGACGCCGGTCTATTTCGATCCGGCCGAGTCGTTGGCGCATCAGCTGCGCGAAGCCGGTTACGCCGAGGGGGATATTCAGGCGCTGATCGTCTCGCATTTTCACGCCGATCACATCGCCGGGCTGCAGGATTTCAGCCAACTCGACTTTATTTGCTCCGGCGAGGGTTGGCAGCAAACCCGTGGGCTGCGCGGTTTCGCGGCGCTGAAGCGCGCCTTTATTCCCGGCCTGATCCCGGCGGATTTCGAGAGCCGTCTGCAGTTTATGGAGTCTTTTCCTGCGGTGGCGTTGCCCGCGCTGTTGGCGCCGTTCGATCGCGGTTACGCGCTGCCGGGCAGTGAAGGGCAGATCGTGCTGGTGCCGTTGCCGGGGCATGCGGCCGGCCATATCGGCGCCTTTATTCTCACCGACGCCGGCTGGACGCTGCTGGCCAGCGACGCCGCCTGGTCGCCGCAGAGCTACCAGACGCTGCGCGGGCCTTCGCGCCTGGCCAATCTGGTGATGGACGACGCGGCGGCTTACACCCGCACCCTGGAGCGGCTCAACCAGCTGTGGGCGGGCGGTCAGGTCAACATTTTGCTGTGCCACGAGGGGGACCTGTGATCCCCTTCATGACCCTTTGGCACTATTTCCGCGCCAGGCGCCTGCGCTTTGGCGATCGTGCGGCGCTGGAGGCGCATCAGGCCCGACAGCTTGAGGGGTTTGCCCACCGGGTGCTGAGCAAGAGTCCCTATTTTCAAGGCTTCAGCCGCCGGCCGTTCGCCGAATGGCCGCAGATGGACAAGGCGCTGATGATGGCGCAGTTCGACCGCATGAACACCGCCGGGCTGCGGCGCGATGCGGTGCTGGCCTGCGCGCAGCGCAGCGAGGCGGATCGCGATTTCACGCCGAAGATCGGGCGCTACAGCGTCGGATTGTCGTCCGGCACTTCCGGGCAGCGCGGCGTGTTTGTCGTCAGCCCGCGGGAACAGCAGGTGTGGGCCGGCGGCATGTTGGCGAAAATGCTGCCGGACGGGCTGTCGGCGGGCGAGCGCGTCGCGCTGTTTCTGCGCGCGGACAATAATCTCTATCACAGCGTGAACAACCGTTGGCTGAGCCTGGCGTTTTACGATTTGCTCGCGCCGTTCAGCGGCCATTTGCCGGCATTGGAACGGCAGGCGCCCAGCATCATCGTGGCCCCGGCGCAGGTGCTGCGCGCATTGGCGTTGGCGGTGCTGGCCGGGCAGGTGACGCTGTCGGTCAAAAAAGTGATCTCGGTCGCCGAGGTGCTTGAAGAACAGGATCGCCGCCTGCTGCTGCAGGTGTTTCCGGCGGTCGGCGAAGTGTATCAGGCTACCGAGGGGTTCCTCGCCGCCACCTGCGCGCACGGCACCTTGCACCTGAACGAGGAGTTTTTGCATATCGAGCCGCAGTGGATCGACGAACTGCGCTTCACGCCGCTGATCACCGACTTTACCCGCAGTACGCAGCCGATCGTGCGCTATCGGCTGGACGATGTATTGGTGCTGCGCAAGGAACCCTGCCCATGCGGGCAACCGACGCGGGCGATAGCCCGTATCGAGGGGCGGCGCGACGATCAGCTGATGCTGCCCGATGCGCAGCGGCAACCGCAGGCGGTGTTCGCCGATGCCTGTAGCCGAACGATCGCCAATGCGTTGCCGCTGACCAGCGATTACCGCCTGATCCAGCATGGCGAACGGCGGTTGGAGCTGATTGCCGATTGTAGCCCGGCGGCGTTGGCGCACTGTAAGGCGCAGCTGATGGCGCTGTTCGCTCGTCAGGGCATCGCCACCGATCGCCTCGAATGGCGGTTGACGGCGCAAGCGGTGCTGCCGCAGTTCGATCGCAAGCGGCGGCGCATCGTGCGCCGGGCGGAGGAGGCATGAAAAGCGCACTGTTCAGGCTATGGCACATGCTGCTGGGATGGGGCACGGTCGGCGTGGTGTATAGCCTGACTGATCGCCTGCAGGGTGCGGGAACCCTGTTGCCGCCGTCGGCGCTTGATCGGGCGATCCCGTTCAGCCCCACGGCCATCTGGCTCTATCTGTCGTTCTTCCTCATCGTCCCGGCGGGCTATCTGCTGGCGCCGCTGCCGCGGATCAAATGGCTGACGCTGGCGATGCAGCTGACCGCGCTGGGCGCCGGGGCGGTTTATCTGCTGTGGCCGACCACCATGGCCTATCCGCAGAACGATGGCGTCGGGATCAGCGCGCAACTGCTGGCGGCGTTAACCCGGGTGGACTCGCCGCAAAACTGCCTGCCTTCGTTGCATATGGCGCTGACGGTGCTGGCGGTGTGGGCGCTGAGCGACGGCGAGCGCAAAGTGCGCACGGCGCTGTGGATGCTGTGGGGCGTGGCGATCGCGTTCTCGATTCTGCAACTGCGTCGGCATTTGTTTGTCGATTTGGCCGGCGGCGCGCTGCTGGCGCTGTTCGCCGGCTGGCTGGCCCTGCGCATGAAAACCCTGCGCAGGCGCGTCGTTAAAGGAGAAATGGGATGAGCGATCTGGCATTGCCGATAGTGTTCATGCTGTTCATCGTGGTGGCCGAGGCGGTGGCGCTGCAGTGGGGGCGTCGCGAGCCGGTCAACTGGCACGATCTGGTGTTCAACCTGAATTCCGGCCATATCATGCTGTGGCTGTTCCGCGGGTTGGAGATCACCTGCTACGGCTACGTGGCCGCGCATTTCAGCCTGGGGCTGCTGGATGCCTGGCCGCCGCTGCTGATGTGGCTGTTCGCCCTGCTGGCGTGGGACTTCGGTTTCTACTGGCTGCACCGTCTGCACCATCGTTTCCGCCTGCTGTGGGCGGTGCACGTGGTGCACCATCAGGGCGAGCACTTTAATCTGTCGCTGGGGGTGCGCAACTCCTGGTATTCGTCGCTGACGTCGATCCCGTTCTTTTTGCTGCTGGCGCTGGCGGGGGTGCCGCTGTCGGTGTTCGTTGCGGTCTCTATTTTTCATTACAGCATTCAGCTGTTTAACCACAATGCGCTGACGCCGAAGCTCGGCGTGCTGGAAAAAATCCTGGTCACGCCGGCGCATCACCGGGTGCATCACGTCAAGGACATGGCGTATTCCAATAAGAACTTCGGCGGCAGCTTTATCTTCTGGGACAAGCTGTTCGGCACCTTTTGCCCGGCATTGCCGAGCACGCCGTTCAGCTATGGCGTCGGCGGCGACAGGCCGTCCGCCAACCCATTCTGGGCGAGCAATCTGCCGTTCCTGCGCTATTTGCGCCTGGCATGGCGCCCGGCGCCGGGCCGGCCACGCGACCGCCGTTCGGCGCTCAGCGTTTTCAGCGGCGCCATGCTGTTGTTCTCGCTGGTGGTCGGTTACGTCTACCAATACGGTTACGGCTATAGCGACATCAGCTGGCCGCAAATGGCGCTGTTGGCGCTGCTGGCGTTGGGATCGGTGGCGCTGGGCGGCATGACGGAAGGGCGGCGGTGGGCGAGCGCCGTCTGGCTGCTGATCGCGCTGGGCATGCCGCTGCTGTTTATCGGCTATCTCGGTTGGCCGCAGCGCTATTGGCATATCGCCATGGCCGCCGTGGCGTTGCATGCCCTGTGCGTCGCGTTGGGCTGGGGAAGAGTAGCCGCACCGGCCGCCGTGGAGGAACCGCATGGCTGAATCATTGCCGCCGCTGCGTTTTCCCGCCGATGGCGAACAGGCCTTCCACCGCGATCTTAAGCGCGCGGCACACGCCTGTCTGGCGGGCGATCATCGCTATGCCGATGCCGCGCGATTGGCCAAGGCCGCGCTGTTGCTGGCGTTGTGCGTCGGGTTTTACGCGCTGAGCCTGCTGCAGCATCAGCCCTGGGCGTTTTTCCTCTGCTATTTCCTGTTCGTGACCATGGGCATGCTGCTCAATGTCAACGTAAACCACGATGCTTCGCATAACGCTTTCCTGCGTGCGCCCTGGGCCAATCGGCTGGTGGGGCGGTTGGTGACGCTGCCGCTGGGCGTCGATCCGGACTACTGGCGCACGCGGCATGTGGATTACCACCACGTTTACGCCAACGTCGAACATTACGATCTGGATACCGAAGAGAACGGCTTTTTCCGCCAGACACCGTTCCAGCGCTGGCGGCCCCATATGCGCTATCAGCATCTGTACTGGCCGCTGATCGCCGCGCTCTCGCTGCCCTATATCGCCTGGATTTTCGATTGGTCCGATCGGCTCGATAAAACGCCGCTGCGGGAAAAACGCGTGCTGGCGGGGCGCGGCGGTTGGGCGCTGTTCGTGCTGTGCAAGCTCGCGCATCTGGCGCTGGTGCTGGTGGCGCCGCTGGTCGTGGGCCACTTGCACGGCATCGGCTGGGGCTGGGTGTTGCTGGCTTACGCGCTCAGCCAGATGTGCGCCTCGCTGCTGGTGGTGTTCTTGCTGCTGGGCACCCATTGGGCGCAGGCCGAGTTTTACCCGGCGCCGACGGGCGACAGCATGCCGCAAGGCTGGTATCGGCACAATTTCGCCACCGCCTGCGACTGGCAGCCCGAACCGCGCTGGCTGGAGCATCTGACCGGCGGGCTAAACTATCACCTGACCCATCACCTGTTTCCCGGCTGGAATCATCGCCACTATCCGGCCCTGGCCGCCGCGGTGGCGGAGGTCGCGCAGCGGCACGGCATGGCGTACCGCTGCATTGGCTATCGTGAACTGCTGGCGCAACAACAGCGCTTCTTACGCCGGATGGGACAGCCATGAAACCGCTGCGTCCGTTAGCCTATCGGCGCGACGACAATGGGTTGCACCGCGCGCTGATGCAGGCTGCACAGCATTATCTGGCGGCCAACGGCGATCACCGCTTCGCCGACGGCGGCATGCTGGCGAAGGTTGCGCTGCTGCTGGCGCTGTGCGGCCTGTGTTACGGGTTGAGCCTGCAGCAGCAAAACGGTTGGGCGTTTTTCGCTTGTTATTTCGGCTTTATCTTTATCGGCATGTTCCTGACGGTGAACGTGGTGCACGACGCCTCGCACAACGCGTTTTTCCGCCACCCCTGGGCCAACCGCTGGCTGAACGCACTGGTGAGCGTGCCGCTGGGGCTGGATCCCGACTGCTGGCGCGTGCGCCACGTGCTGTTTCACCATGCCCATAACAATATCGAACATTACGACCCCGATATCGACGCCAATGGCGTGCTGCGGCAAACGCCGTTCCAGCGCTGGCGACCCTTTATGCGCGCGCAGCGTTACTATTGGCCGTTGGTGGCGGCGCTGACTTTTCCGTACTACATCTGGCTGTTCGATTGGTTGGACAGGGCGGGCCGCACCCGCGTGGCGGCGCGCATGGCGCAGCAGGGCGTACGCGGCTGGAGCGGGTTTCTGGCCGGGAAGGCGGCGCACCTGCTGCTGGCGCTGGCGATCCCATGTTGGCTGTTGCCGCCGGCTATCGGCATCGGGCAAATTCTGCTGGTCTATTTGCTGAGCCAGATGCTTTCTTCATTGCTGTTCGTGATGTTGATCATCGGCACCCACTGGGCCAAGGCCAACTTTTATCAGGCGCCGGCGCAGGGCGCGATGCCGCACGGTTGGTATCACCATGTGTTCGCCACCACGTTCGACTGGCAGACTCGGCCGCGCTGGCTGGGTTATTGGCTGGGCGGGGCGAACCTGCATTTGACGCATCATCTGTTTCCGCACTGGAGCCACCGCCATTACCCGGCGCTCAGCCGCATCATCGGCGAGGTGGCGCCGCGCTTCGGCATCGACTACCGCCTGCTGGAGCTGGAGGAGCTGTTGCGTCTGCAGCAACGCTTCCTCAGCGCGATGGGCCGCAAGCCGCACTAGCGTTGCATGCGAATTGTGCGAGGCGTTACGCAGTTCACTAATTGAACGATATTTGCCCTTCCAGTAGACTTTCCCTCTGTGAATCAACGGCCACAGGAGGTGGACTATGCGCAGCTTGCCGATTCGGTTATCGAACAAAATTGATGATGATCTGAACGATATCGCCCGGCGTCACGGGATGGAAAAAACCGAGGTAATCAAAATGGCGTTTGCACTGATTACCCTTGCCGATAAGTACTGGATGAAACAGGATGGTACTTCTCTTGGCATTGTACGGGAGAAGGGTGAACAGCTTGAAGCGGTGGGGCGGGTCGTGGAGATCTTCCCATGAACATCGAAAGCCGTAATCTGCGCGATGAGGCCAGCCAGGTTTATCTGGAGCAGGTCTTGGTCTTCGACGAAATGGAGCGGCTGCGCCTGGCGTGCCAGGTGCTGTGCGGGATATTCGCGGTCAGCGTGGGCGTATTCGCCGCCCACGCGTATTGGGAGAAAAACGAAGCGCTGAATCAGGTGTTTGAGCTGGTGAAGATCGGCGCCTTGCCGCTGGTCACGCTGGTGGTCTCTTTTTACTTTCCCAACAGCGCATCCAGATAAGGCGTCACGTCAATGCGACTTCATGCCCGCCGCGGTCATCAGCAGGCGGAACAGCGAGGCAACCGCGAACAGCCCCAGCACGCTGGCGCTCCAGATGATCACCAGCCAACCGATGCGTTTCCACCAGGGCGCCGGAGCGGCGGCTGCCGTTTTATCTTGCATAGCGTCCTCCTTCCTCAGTGATAGCCGTGTTCATGGCTGATCTTGCCGCGGAACACGTAGTAGCTCCAGAAGGTGTAGACCAGAATGATTGGGATGATGAACAGCGCGCCGACCAGCATAAAGCCGAGGCTCTGCGGCGGCGCGGCGGCGTCCCACAGGCTGATGGCCGGCGGGATCAGGTGCGGCCAGATGCTGATGCCAAGCCCGCTCAGGCCGAGGAACACCAGCAGCAGCGTCAGCATGAACGGCGAGTAGTGCGCGCCGCGTTTCACCCCATGCCGGATCCCCCAGGCGCTGAGCAGCACCAGTACCGGCACCGGCAGCAGCCAGAACAGGTTCGGCAGCGTAAACCAGCGCGCGGCGATTTCGGGATGCGCGATCGGCGTCCAGATGCTGACCGCAGCCAGCACCAGCAGCAGGATCGCCAGCAGCGGCGTCGCCAGGTGATACATGCGCGCCTGCAGGTCACCGGCGGTTTTCATCACCAGCCAGGTACAGCCGAGCAGGGCGTAGGTCACCACCAGCCCCAGCCCGCAGAACAGCGCGAACGGCGTCAGCCAGTCCAGTGCGCCGCCGGCGTAGGTGCGGCCTTCTACCGGGAAGCCGTTGATCACGGCGCCCACCACCACACCCTGGCTGAAGGTGGCGAAGAGAGAGCCCCAGATGAACGCTTTATCCCAGATATGGCGCTTCTCCGGCGTCGCCTTGAAGCGAAACTCGAAGGCCACGCCGCGGAAAATCAGCCCGATCAGCATCAGCGTCAGCGGGATCGCCAGCGCGTCGAGGATCACCGAGTAGGCCAGCGGGAAGGCGCCGAACAGCGCCGCGCCGCCCAGCACCAGCCAGGTCTCATTGCCGTCCCACACCGGGGCGACGGTGTTCATCATCAGATCGCGGTCGCCGCTCGCCTTCACCCACGGAAACAGAATGCCGATGCCCAAATCGAAACCGTCCATCACCACGTACATCATGGTGCTGAACACGATGATGACAAACCAAATCAGCGGAAGATCGATACCCATGTTCAGCTCCTGTCGTCCAGAGTGTCGTTGACCGCGGACAGCGGACGCGCCGGGCGGCCCTCGGTATTGTCTTCTTGGTGTTCATGCGGCTGCGGCCCTTTGCGGATCAGGCGCATCATGTAGGAGTAGCCCACGCCGAACACCGAGCAGTAGACGATGATGAACGCCAGCAGGCTGATGCTCATGTGCAGATCGCCGTGCGCGGACACCGCATCCTTGGTGCGCAGCAGGCCGTACACCACCCACGGCTGGCGGCCTATCTCGGTGGTGAACCAGCCCGCCAGCAGCGCCAGCAGCCCGGAAGGGCCCATCCACAGGATGAAATACAGGAACGGACGCGACTGATAGAGCCCGCCGCGCCAGCGCAGCCACAGGCTCCACACCCCGGCCAGGATCATCAGCATGCCCAGCCCGACCATGATGCGGAACGACCAGAACACCACGGTGGAGTTGGGGCGATCTTCCGGCGGGAACGATTTGAGCGCCGGCACCTGCTCGGTCAGGCTGTGCGTCAGGATCAGGCTGCCGAGGTAGGGCACTTCCAGCTTGAAGCGGGTCTCTTCACGCTGCATGTCCGGCCAACCGACCAGGATCAGCGGCGTGGCTTCGCCCAGCGGGTTTTCCCAGTGGCCTTCGATGGCGGCGATCTTCGCCGGCTGATGTTTCAGCGTATTCAGGCCGTGCGCATCGCCGATCAGCGCCTGCACCGGCGCGACGATCAGCGCCATCCACATCGCCATCGACAGCATCTTGCGCATCGCCGGCGTGTCGCGGCCGCGCAGCAGATGCCAGGCGGCGGACGCGCCGACGAAGAACGCCGAGGAGAGGAAGGCGGCGGTGGACATGTGCAGCAGGCGGTACGGGAAGGACGGGTTGAAGATGACCTTCAGCCAGTCGACCGGCACCACCTGGCCATTGATGATCTCATGCCCCTGCGGGGTCTGCATCCAGCTGTTGGAGGCCAGGATCCAGAAGGTGGAGATCAGCGTGCCGAGCGCCACCATGCAGGTGGCGAAGAAGTGCAGGCCGGGGCCGACGCGGTTCCAGCCGAACAGCATCACGCCGAGGAAACCGGCTTCGAGGAAGAAGGCGGTCAGCACTTCATAAGTCAGCAGCGGCCCGGTAATGCTGCCGGCGAACTCGGAGAAGAAGCTCCAGTTGGTGCCGAACTGGTAAGCCATCACCAGCCCGGATACCACGCCCATGCCGAAGTTAACGGCGAAAATCTTTGACCAGAAGTGATAAAGCTCACGATAGGCTTCATTGTGCGTTTTCAACCATAATCCTTCCAGCACCGCCAGATAGCTGGCTAAACCGATGGTGATGGCGGGGAAAATGATATGGAAAGACACGGTGAAGGCGAACTGTATTCTGGCAAGTTCCAGTGCATCAAGACCCAGCATGGCGCCTCCTAGGGTTGAACATAAATTAACCTCTTGAGTATAGCTGTCATTTTTATGTGAAATGCTTGGCGTTAAGTTAAGCACGGAGTACAGTGCCTATAATAGTGACAGTTATTTTACTTTTTCATATAACAGTTAATGGTTATGACCCGATACGAGCAGCTTGCGCAGCAGATTAGAGAACAGATCCAGAACCGGGTGTGGCGGGCGGGCGACAAGCTGCCTTCGCTGCGCGAGAGCGGCAAACGCGCCGGATTGAGCCTGATGACGGTGGTGCAGTCTTATCAACTGCTGGAGAGCCAGGGGTGGATCGTCGCCCGGCCGCAGTCGGGCTACTATGTGGCGGCGCGCCCGCAGCCGCTGCCGCAGCCTTCGCGCGGCGAGAAACTGCTGCTGAGCGAACAGGTGGACATCAACGCCTTTATTTTCGATGTGCTGCAGGCCTGCAAGGATCCGGACATCGTCCCTTTCGGTTCGGCGTTTCCCGACGCCACGCTGTTCGCCCAGCCGAAGCTGGCGCGGGCGCTGAGCAGCGTAGCGCGCAAGTTCACGCCGCACAGTTCGCTGGTCAACCTGCCGCCGGGCAACGACGCGCTGCGACGGCACATTGCCCAACGCTATGCGCTGAGCGGCATGCAGGTCGCGCCGGACGAGATCGTTATCACCGCCGGGGCGATGGAGTCGCTCAGCCTCAGCCTGCAGGCGGTGACCCAACCGGGCGACTATGTGGCGATCGAGTCGCCGGCGTTTTACGGCGCGCTGCAGGCGCTGGAACGGCTGCGGCTGAAGGCGGTGGCGATCGCCACGCATCCGCAGGACGGTATCGATCTGGACGCGTTGCAGCAGGCGGTGGAGCAGTATCCGATCAAAGCCTGCTGGCTGATGACCCACTTCCAGAACCCGCAGGGCGCCACCCTGCCGGAGGCCAACAAGCAGCGTCTGGTGGCGCTGCTGCGCGAACGGCAGATCTCGCTGATCGAAGACGATGTCTACGGCGAGCTGTACTTCAGCGCCGAACGGCCGTTGCCGGCGAAGGCGCTCGACAGCGGCGGCCAGATCCTGCACTGCTCGTCATTTTCCAAATGTCTGGCGCCGGGCTTTCGCGTCGGCTGGGTGGCGGCGGGGCGTTATGCGCAACAGATCCAGCGTTTGCAGCTGATGAGCACCGTTTCCACCAGCGTGCCGACCCAGATGGCGCTGGCGGATTATCTGCTGCACGGCGGCTACGACACCCATCTGCGGCGGCTGCGCCGCCTGCTGGCCCAGCGCCAAAGCGCAATGCGTCAGGCGATCGCCCACCATTTTCCGCCGACGGTGAAAGTCAGTCAGCCCGACGGCGGGTATTTCCTGTGGCTGGAACTCGACCCGGCGCTGTCGTCGATGGAGCTGTACCGGCGCGCACTCGCACGGGGCATCAGCATCGCGCCGGGGCGCATGTTCACCACCGGCGACCATTTCAACCACTGCTTCCGTCTCAACGCCTCATTTGAATGGAATGACCGCTTTGAAGAGGCGATAAAAACCTTAGCTAAACTTATCCGGGGGCTGGCGGCGGCCGGCTGAATCGCGTTTTTCCCGCCGCTTCGCCCCAGAAAAATTCATAATGCTTTTTTCGGTAATGGAATGCCGGTTTCGTTGTTAGACAGCCCTCCGGCCGCCCATTACTCTGCGATAAATTTTGTCACATTTTTATCAACGGGTAGACGAGGGGCAGTGGGTGAGTGGAATAAAAAATAAGCTAAACAAACTGTTGCGCTATCGGCTGACGCCGCTGGCGTTGGTCTGCGCGCTGGGGCTGAGCGCCGGCGCGCAGGCGGAAACGCTGGCCGAAGGCATTACGCCGGCCAGCGACGCCGCTCGGGTGCCGGCCGCCGCCAAACTGCGCAAAGATACCGTCGTGGCGGGCATCTCGGAGCCGCAGGGGATTTTCAATCCGTATCTGTTCACCAACGGCTGGGACGAGAACGTGACCGACGTGATCTTCAGCCGGCTGATCGGCCTGGACAGCCAGGGCAAACCGGAAGGGCGCCTGGCGGAGTCCTGGCAGGTCAGCCCCGATAATCTGACCTACACCATCAAGCTGCGGCCGAATCTGGTCTACAGCGACGGCTCGCCGCTGAAGGCCGACGATATCGCCTTTACCCTGACGCTGCTGCATGACCCGGCCTATGACGGCGATACCGATATCACGCCGGCGCACATTCAGGGCGGCGCCGAGTATAAAAACGGCACCGCGGCCGGCATCAGCGGGCTGAAGGTGATCGACGATCGCACCATTCAGATCGTCACCACCCAACCGGGCGCGACCACGTTGCAACTGATTGGCGGGCCGGTATTGTCGCGGGCTTACTACGGCAAAGACTATCAGCGCGGCAAGCTCGACGGCGTGCGCGCCTTGAACGGCAAGCCGCTCGGCAACGGCCCCTACATTTACGACAAGTACGTGCCGGGGCAGGAAATCCGCTTCCACGCCAACCCGAACTTCTACCTCGGCCCGCCGCCGATGGCGCGCTTTATCTATCGCGTCACCAACCCGGCCACCAACTTCCAGCTGTTCCAGACCGGTGAGACCGACTACGACGCCTTTACCGCCAAGCCGGACGATATCGAACAGCTCAAGCTGCTCGGTTTCGCCAATATCAACCTTTACAGCTCGAGCGATTACAGCCGGGTTGATTTCAACCTCAGACGCCCGGCGCTGCAGGACAAGCGGGTGCGTCAGGCGCTGATCTACGGCCTCGATCGGCAAAAACTGATCGCCGTGGTGTACCAAGGGTACGGCAAGGTCGCCAACCAGCCGATTTCGCCGATCTCCTGGGCTTACGACGCCAACGGCATCAATCCTTACGCTTACGATCTCGATAAGGCCAAAAAGCTGTTGGACGAGGCAGGCTGGCAGGTGGGCGCTGACGGCATCCGGCAGAAAGACGGTAAAAAGCTGGAGCTGACGCTACTGGTGACCAAAAAGCTGATCAACGACGCGCTGGTGCCGATCGCCAAGGATAACTACCGCCGGCTCGGCGTGGTGCTGAAACCGCAGGTATTGGATTTCAACGCGCTGCTGGCGCAGCGCAAGGCGGGCAATTACGACCTGGCGTCTCTCAGCACCAGCACGCTGAACGATCCGCACGACGGCGTACGCGACTTCATCAGCCGCGAGAGCGAGACCGGCTACCACAACCCGCAGGTGGACGCGCTGATCGCCAAAGCCAATGCCACGCTGGATATCGCGCAGCGTAAGCCGCTGTACCATCAGCTGTATCAGGTGCTGGCGGACGATCCGCCGGTGATCCTGCTCGGCAACCGCGAAATCTTGAGCGCCAGCAGCGCGCGCGTCACCGGCTTTAAACCGGATATCTACAACGGACTGGTCGGCAGCCTGCCGAACGTCAAACCGGCGCCGTAACGCCCCGATGCCGCCGCGCCATTCCGGGCGGCGGCGATGGAATTCGCGATGAGAAATTTTATCCTGCGCCGTTTGTTGCAGACTATCCCGATGCTGTTGCTGGCTTCATTGCTGATTTTTTGCATCTTCGCCCTGGCGCCCGGCGACTTTATCGACGGCAATATCAACCTGACCGCGCAACGCGCCGCCGAGCTGCGGGCGCTGTATGGGTTGGATCAGCCCTTGTTCAGCCGTTACCTTCATTGGCTTGGCCGGCTGTTGCAGGGCGATCTCGGCTTCTCGCTGCAGTATCAGATCCCGGTCAGCACGCTGCTGAATCAATACATCTGGAACTCGTTCCTGCTGGCGGCGGTGGCGATGGTGCTGTATTGGGGCATCGCGCTGGCGGTGGGAGTGATCTCGGCGATGAAACCCTATTCGCTGTTCGATCATCTGATCACCGTGGCGGTGTTCGCCGCCATGTCGTTTCCGACGTTTTTCCTTTGCCTGTTGCTGATCAAATGGTTCGCCGTCGATCTGCACTGGTTGCCGGCGGGCGGCATGTTGCGCACCGGCAGCGAAGCGAGCGGGCTGGCCTGGGCGCTGGAGGTGGCGGCGCACCTGCTGTTGCCGGTGCTGGCGCTGGTGATGCTGCAGGCCGGCAGCCTGACGCGCTATTTTCGCGCCAGCATGCTGGAGGTGATCCGCATGGACTATATCCGCACCGCGCGCGCCAAAGGGCTCAGGGAGAAAACGGTGATCCTCAAACACGCGCTGCGCAATGCGCTGTTGCCGATCATTACCCTGCTGGGGTTCGAGCTGCCGGGATTGTTCTCCGGCGCGCTGATCACCGAAAAAATCTTCAACTGGCCGGGCGCCGGGCATATCCATATCGATTCGCTGGCGGCGCGCGATTATCCGGTATTGATGGGGTTCACGCTGTTTCTGGCGGCGCTGACCATTCTCGGCAATCTGCTGGCGGACATTCTGTACGCCTACGCCGATCCACGCATTCGCTTGAGGTAACACGATGTGGGTAACGCTGTTTTTCGGGCGCCGTCGCCGCTGGCGCGAGGCGCAGTTGCCGGCGCTGGCGCAGCTGTCTCCGCCGCCCGCCGCGCAGGCCTGGCGCCGTCTGCGCCGCCACCGACCGGCGATGATCTCGCTGGCGCTGCTGGTGCTGTTGGCGCTGCTGTGCCTGATTGGGCCGTCGCTGTCGCCGTGGCCTGACGACGCCGGCGATGTGCTGAACATCAATCAGGCGCCGAGCGGCGCGCATTGGTTGGGCACCGACTTTCTCGGCCGCGATATTTGCACCCGGCTGCTGCTGGCAGGGCGAATATCGCTGACCATCGGCCTGGTGTCGATGCTGCTGTCGGTGACGCTGGGTTATGTGCTGGGGGCGTTCGCCGGTTATCTGGGGGGCGTGGCGGATCGGTTGATCATGCGCTTCGCCGATCTGTTGATGACCATTCCCGGCCTGCCGCTGCTGATCATCATGGGGGCGATGCTGACCGAACTCGACGTGTCGCCGGACTACCGTATCTACATGGTGATGATCATGCTGAGCCTGCTGGGCTGGCCGTCGCTGGCGCGGCTGGTGCGCGGCCAGATCCTGTCGCTGCGCGAGCGGGATTTCATGTTGGCCACCGAAGTGCTGGGGCTCTCCACTCGGCGGCGCCTCTTCGGCCATCTATTGCCCAATACCGTGCCGATTTTGGTGGTGGTCGCCACCATGGCGGTGGCCAATGCCATCCTCAGCGAGTCGGCGTTGAGCTACCTTGGGCTGGGCGTGGTGCCGCCGACGCCGTCGTGGGGCAACATGATGGACGCCGCCAATAGCCTGATCGACTTTCAGCGCCGCCCCTGGCTGTGGATGCCGCCGGGGCTGGCGATCTTCGTCACCGTGGTGGCGATCAACATCTTGGGCGACGGCCTGCGGGACGCGCTCGATCCGAAAATGAGCGGGGTAAAACGATGAGTCAACCGCTGGTGGCGTTCGACCGGCTGTCGGTGTCGTTTCATGGCGAGCAGGGGCCGGTGCGGGCGGTGCAGCAGGTCAGTCTTGAACTGCAGGCAGGGCAAACGCTGGGGATCGTCGGCGAATCGGGCTGCGGCAAAAGCGTGACCGCCATGGCGCTGATGGGGCTGTTGCCGCAGCCGCTGGCGCAGATAGACGGCGGTGAGATTCGCTTTGAAGGGCAAAACCTGCTGTCGCTGCGGGCACCCAAGATGGCCGATTTGCGCGGCAACCGGCTGGCGATGATCTTTCAAGAGCCGATGAGCGCGCTGAATCCGGTGTTGACCCTTGGCGAACAGCTGGTGGAGCCGCTGATTCGCCACCTGACCCTGTCGCCGAAAGCGGCCTGGCGCCAGGCGATTCAACTCTTGACGGAAGTGGGGTTGGCGCGCGCGGAGGCGCTGATGCGCTGCTATCCGCATCAGCTTTCCGGCGGCATGCTGCAGCGCGTGATGATCGCCATGGCGATCGGGTGCCGGCCGGCGCTGCTGATCGCCGACGAACCGACTACGGCGCTCGACGTTACGGTGCAGGCGCAGATCCTGGCGTTGCTGCGCGAGCAGAGCCGGCGACACAACATGGCGATGATCTTGATCACCCACGATCTCGGGGTGATCGCCCAGATGGCCGATCGGCTGGCGGTGATGTACGCCGGGCGCGTCGTCGAGCAGGGAACGACCCGGGAAGTGCTGGACGAGCCGAGGCATCCCTATACGCAGGGGCTGATCGCTTCGCGGCCGGTGCCGGGGCAGCGGCGACGCCGCTTGTACTCCATTCCCGGTCAGGTGCCGGATCTGGCGCGGCTGCCGGAGCATTGCGCTTTCGCCGAGCGCTGCGCGCAGGCCTCCGCTCGCTGCCGCGACGGCATTCCGCCGCTGTACGGCTCCCGTCAGCGTCAGTCCGCCTGTTTTCTCAATGCCGGAGGGCATCCGTATGTCGACTGAACCTTTGGTGGAGGTAAAGGGGTTAAAGAAATATTTTCCGCTGCGCGACGGGCTGTTCGGGCGCACCACCGGCCAACTGAAGGCGGTGGACGACGTCAGCTTCAGCATTCGCAAGGGCCGCGTTTTCGGGCTGGTGGGTGAGTCCGGCAGCGGCAAAACCACCGTTGGCCGCACGCTGCTCGGCCTGCACGACAAAACCGCCGGCGAGGTGCTGTTCAAAGGGCAGGCGTTGGACGGCCTGAGCAAGGACGCGTTGCGCGCCCTGCGGCCGAAAATGCAGCTGGTGTTTCAGGATCCTTACAGCTCGCTGAATCCGCGTCTGCGCGTGGGCGACGCCATTGGGGAAGCGCTGTTGCAACACGGCCTGGCGAGCAAGGCGGAACTGCGCGAACGGGTGCTCGATACCCTGGCGATCTGCGGGTTGTCCTCACAGCATTATGGGCGGTTTCCGCATGAGTTTTCCGGCGGCCAGCGGCAGCGTATCGGCATTGCGCGCGCGTTGATCCTGCAACCGGAATTTATCGTCGCCGATGAGCCAATATCGGCGCTCGACGTGTCGATTCAGGCGCAGATCATCAATCTGTTTTCCGATTTACAGGAGCGGCAGGGGGTGACGCTGCTGTTTATCTCGCACGATCTCGGCGTGGTGGAGCATCTGTGCCAGGATGTGGCGGTGATGTATCTGGGGCAGATCGTTGAGAGCGCCGATCGCGATTCGCTGTTCCGCCAACCGCTGCATCCCTACACGCAGGCCTTGTTGGCGGCGGTGCCGACGCTGGATGCGCAACGCGCGCCGGCGTGGGTGGCCGGCGGCGAGCCGCCGAACCCCGCCAACCCGCCGCGCGGCTGCCGTTTCCATCCCCGCTGCCCGCTGGCCACGGCGCAGTGCCGCGAACAGGCGCCGCAGCTGCGCAGCGTGGCGCCCGGTCATCAGGTGGCTTGCCACCTGGTCTGTTAGCGTCAGGACAGGTAGTGTTTCAACGCGCGCCCGGCCTGGTGGATCGCCGAATGCACCGCCGGGACGTGGGCGAGCGGGTTCAACAGGCCGTAGTCGTGGATTAGCCCGTTGTAGCGGGTGGAGGTGACCTCGACGCCGGCGGCGTCGAGCAGACGCGCGTAGGCTTCGCCCTCATCGCGCAGCACGTCCAGTTCGGCGGTCTGCACCAGCGCCGGCGGCAAGCCCCGCAGCTGTTCCGGCGTAGCGTTGAGCGGCGAGGCGTAGATGTCTTTGCGCTGCGCCTTATCGGGCGCATAGCTGTCCCAAAACCACTTCATCATATTGCGGGTCAGGAAATGGCCTTCGGCGAACTGATGATAGGAATCGGTATCAAAATGGGCGTGCGTAACGGGCCACAGCAGGATCTGGCAACGCAATGCCGGTAGGCCTTTCTCTTTGGCCATCAGGCTGACCACCGCCGCCATATTGCCGCCGACGCTGTTGCCGACCACCGCCAGCCGTGAACCGTCGACGTTGATTTTTTCGCCATATTCGGCCACCCATTCCGTGGCGGCGTAAGCCAGATTGATCGCCTGCGGATAGTGCGCTTCCGGTGAGCGGGGGTAGTTGACGAACACCGCCGCCGCGCCGGAGCTGTAAACCAGATCGCGCACCAGCCGTTCATGGGTGGGAAAATCGCCCAGCACCCAGCCGCCGCCGTGAAAGAACATGAATACCGGCAATGTCTCCTTGACCCTGGCCGGCCGCACCAGCTGCAGCAGAATATCCTGGCCCTCTACGTGAATGGTTTTCTCGCTGATCTCCACCTCGCGCAGCGGCACGTCTACGCTGCGCTGCGCCGCTTCCAAAACTCTGCGCGCCTCTTTGGGCTTCATTTGTTCCATAGGTTTACCGCCGGCGGCATTCAGCGTCTCGAGAAACGCGCGGATGTCGTGCTGGAGGAGAGGCCGGCTGAGATCGACGGTTCGTTTGGGCATGGTGACTCCTTGTGCGCAGAAGAAAAAGTGCGGTCAGAATCACAGTGTAGTCGTTGGCGCATAAAGCGGGAGCCACGGCCGGCGGCGATCGGCGCGGTTCGTTTTCCGGGGTGCTGCCGATGGAATAGGCGTTTCGTCGCCGCATTGCCCGATCCTGGCGCAGCGCTGCACCGGGTTGGGGCAAAAAGTGTGATGGCGAGCAAATCGGATGAAATTATTTTTGCGAGCGCGATCAGAAATCCTGAAGTTTTTCGCAATTGAATAGGATTTCGCGAGCAATGATGATTTTAGGCCTTATTTTTTAAATTATGCATTGCAAATGCATATAAAATGAATAAATATGCATTATAAGCCGTTGTTTTAACGTAAAAAATAGCAAAATCCGGCAAAAATCCCGTTTTGGCACGATAGCTGCTCTACACTCTTTATCAAACGACATGTATTTTAACTGCTCGTTAACATTTACTCCCCGCTCAGGGACCGGATAAGCGCCATAAATAGTGAAAAACCGATTTTATGTAACAGATTTGTTTCTAAATCAGCGGTGAGAGACAGCATTTTCTCCGCCGGGAAAGTCGGTTTTGAACAGCGGTTTTTTTGCATTGTGGCGGCCTAGCCGGGCTTGCGCGGTCCTTACAGTCAAAATTCAGCCTTTGCTGAGATTATGAGGTCACTATGGAACAGCCAATCGCAGTTACCCGCCAGTCTTTCGATGACTGGATGGTCCCGGTTTATGCCCCTGCCGATTTTATTCTGGTGCGGGGTGAAGGATCGCAGGTGTGGGATCAACAGGGTAAGTCTTACATCGATTTCGCCGGCGGCATCGCGGTTAACGCGTTGGGCCATGCGCACCCGGCGGTCAAGGCGGCGCTGGTGGAGCAGGCGGGCAAACTGTGGCATCTGGGCAATGGCTATACCAACGAACCGGTGCTGCGCCTGGCCAAAAAACTGATCGACGCCACGTTCGCCGACAAGGTGTTTTTCTGTAACTCGGGCGCAGAAGCCAACGAAGCGGCGCTGAAACTGGCGCGCAAACATGCGCACGACCAGCACGGCGCCGGTAAAGATCAGATTGTGGCGTTCAACAACGCGTTCCACGGCCGTACGCTGTTTACCGTGTCCGCCGGCGGCCAGCCAAAATATTCGCAGGACTTTGCGCCGCTGCCGGGCGGTATCACCCATACGCCGTATAACGATCTGGCCGCAGCGGCCGAGCTTATCAACGATCGCACCTGCGCGGTGATCGTCGAGCCTATCCAGGGCGAAGGCGGCGTGCTGCCGGCGGAAGCCAGTTTCCTGCAGGGGCTGCGTGAACTGTGCGATCGCCATAACGCGCTGCTGATCTTCGACGAAGTGCAGACCGGCGTCGGCCGCACCGGCCACCTGTATGCCTATATGCAGTACGGCGTGGTGCCGGACGTGCTGACCACCGCGAAAGCGCTGGGCGGTGGCTTCCCGATCGGCGCCATGCTGACCACCGATGCGCTGGCGAAAACGCTGGGCGTCGGCACTCACGGCACCACTTACGGCGGCAACCCGCTGGCGACGGCGGTGGCGGGGGAAGTGTTCTCCATCATCAATACCCCGGAAGTGCTGGAAGGCGTCACGCAGCGCCACCAGTGGTTCATCGACGGGTTGAACGACATCAACCGTCAGTATCCGATCTTCGCCGAGATTCGCGGCGGCGGTTTGCTGATCGGCTGCCAACTGAAGAAAGACTATGCCGGCAAAGCGAAGCAGATCACCCAACTGGCCAACGAAGAAGGCGTTATCGCGCTGATCGCCGGCCCGGACGTGGTGCGTTTCACGCCGTCGCTGATCATCCCTGAGCAGGATGTGAAAGAGGGGCTGGCGCGATTCGCGCGCGCCGTGGCGCGCATTTGCAGCTAATCAGCGGGCTGCGCCTTCATCGGCGCAGCCTGATTCAGAAGAGGTTCGCATTATGATGATTATTCGCCCTATAGAGCGCCGCGATTTGGCGGATTTGCTGACGCTTGCCGGCAAATCCGGTATCGGTCTCACGTCGCTGCCGCAAAATGAAGATACCCTGTCGGCACGCATTGAGCGGGCGTTAAAAACCTGGCAAGGCGAACTTCCGCAAAGTGACCAGTGTTATTTGTTCGTGTTGGAAGACAGCGAGCGCCGGCAGGCGGTGGGGGTCTGCGCGATCGAAGTGGCCGTCGGCCTGGCGGAACCCTGGTACAGCTTCCGCGTCGGCACGCAGGTGCACGCTTCCAAACAGCTGAACGTCTATAAATCGGTGCCGACGCTGTTCCTCAGCAACGACCATACCGGGCATTCGGAACTGTGCACGCTGTTCCTCGATCCGGACTATCGTCACGGCGAGAACGGCAAGCTGCTGTCGAAGGTGCGTTTCCTGTTTATCGCCGCGTTCCGTGAACGCTTCTCCCGCCGTCTGATCGCCGAGATGCGCGGTTTCTCCGATGAAAACGGCCGTTCGCCGTTCTGGGAGAGCGTCGGCCACCGTTTCTTCTCCATCGAGTTCGCCAAGGCGGACTACCTGAGCGGCACCGGACAAAAAGCGTTTATCGCCGAACTGATGCCGAAACATCCGCTGTATGTCGATTTCCTGGCCGAAGACGCGCAGAAGGTGATCGGTGAAGTGCACCCGCAAACCCTGCCGGCGCGCCGCCTGCTGGAGGCGGAAGGCCTGAGTTATCAGGGCTACGTCGATATCTTCGACGGTGGCCCGACGCTGGAAGCCGAAATCGACCACATCCGTGCGGTGAAGCAGAGCCGCCTGGTCAAAGTGGTGCTGGATGACACGCCGATGCGCGCCGATGCGCCGGTCCATCTGGTCGCCAACGACAACTATCAGAATTACCGCGCACTGTTGGTCAATGCCGATCTGTATGACGACCGCCTGCATATCAACGCCGCCACCGCTGCGGCGCTCGGCGTCGAGCAGGGCAGCCCGGTGCGGGTACTCCCCCTTATTGCACAGGAGAAAGCATGATGTCCCATCCTGCACTGTTGATTAACGGCGTCTGGCGGCAGGGCCGCGGCGCGGGGTTCGGCAAGGCCGATCCGGTCGGCAATCAGCCGCTGTGGCGCGCCAACGCCGCCGACGCCGATGACGTCGCCGCCGCCTGCGAAGCCGCGCGCGCCGCATTCCCCGGCTGGGCGCGTACGCCGTTCGAGCAGCGTGAACAGCTGGTGAAACGCTTCGCCGCTTTGCTGGAAGAACATAAACAGTCGCTGGCGGAAACCATCAGCCGCGAGACCGGCAAACCGCGCTGGGAAACCCTGACCGAAATTCAGGCGATGATCGGCAAGGTGGGCATTTCACTGCAGGCCTATCAGGCGCGCACCGGCTTTAGCCAGACGGCGATGGCCGACGGCGCTTCGGTGCTGCGCCATCGCCCGCACGGCGTGCTGGCGGTGTTCGGGCCTTACAACTTCCCCGGCCATCTGCCGAACGGCCATATCGTGCCGGCGCTGCTGGCCGGAAACTGCGTGGTGTTCAAGCCGAGCGAGCTGACGCCGCTGACCGCCGAGGAGACCCTGAAGCTGTGGCTGAAGGCCGGTCTGCCGGACGGGGTGATCAATCTGGTGCAGGGTGGCCGGGAAACCGGCGAGGCGCTGGCCGCCAGTGCGGATATCGACGGCCTGTTGTTCACCGGCAGCGCCGGCACCGGTTACCACCTGCATCGCCAATTGGCGGGGCAGCCGGAGAAGATCCTGGCGCTGGAGATGGGCGGCAACAACGCGCTGATCGTCGATGGTTTCGAGGATCGCGACGCGGCGGTCAACCTGGCTATCCAGTCGGCGTTTATCTCCGCCGGCCAACGCTGCACCTGTTCACGCCGCATTTTGGTTAAGCAGGGGGCGGAAGGCGACGCCTTTATCGCGCGTTTGGTTCAGGTGGCGGGCGAGCTGCGCGTCGGCCGTTGGGATGCCGAACCGCAGCCGTTCATGGGCGGCGTAGTGTCGGCGGCCGCGGCGGAAAACATGCTGAAAGCGCAGCAGCGCTTGCTGGCGCTGGGCGGTAAATCGCTGCTGGCCATGCGTCTGCTGGAGCCGGGCAGTTCGCTGCTCAGCCCGGGCATCATCGAGCTGACCGGCGTGGCCGGTGTGCCGGACGAAGAGTACTTCGGGCCGTTGACCACGATCGTGCGTTACCGCGATTTCGACGAGGCCCTGCGGCTCGCCAACCAAACGCGCTACGGCCTGTCGGTGGGATTGGTCTCGCCGCAGCGTGAGCTGTTCGAGAGGCTGCTGCTGGAAGCGCGCGCCGGCATCGTCAACTGGAACAAGCCGTTGACCGGGGCGTCCAGCGCGGCGCCGTTCGGCGGCGTGGGGGCTTCCGGCAACCATCGCCCAAGCGCCTTCTATGCGGCGGACTATTGCGCCTGGCCGATGGCGTCGCTGGAAAGCGAAAGCCTGTCGCTGCCGGCGACGCTCTCGCCGGGCTTGTCGTTCCGTTAATCGTCTGCGGCGGCGTCATGGCGTCGCCGCAGGCCATCCCCAGGGGATAGCCATGTCAGGATATGAAGTCAATTTCGACGGTTTGGTGGGGCCAACGCACCACTATGCCGGGCTGTCGTTCGGTAACGAGGCCTCTACGCAGCATCAAAACAGCGTATCGAACCCGCAGCTGGCGGCGAAGCAGGGGCTGCTGAAAATGAAGGCGCTGGCCGATCTCGGTTTCCAGCAAGGGGTATTGCCGCCGCAGGAGCGGCCGCATTTGCCGATGTTGCGTCGCCTGGGTTTCAGCGGCAGCGATGAGGCGGTGCTGGCGCAGGCGATGCGTCAATCGCCGCGTTTGCTGTCGGCGCTCAGTTCGGCGTCCTGCATGTGGACCGCCAATGCGGCCACGGTGTCCCCCTCGGCGGACAGTGCAGACGGCAAGGTGCATTTCACCGCCGCCAACCTGAACAATAAATTCCACCGCGCCATTGAAGCGGAAACGACCACCGACGTTTTGCGGGCGATGTTTAACGACGACCGGCATTTCGCCCACCATGAAGCGCTGCCGCAGGTGGCGTTGTTCGGGGACGAAGGGGCGGCCAACCATAACCGGCTGGGCGGCGATTATGCCAGGCGCAGCGTGCAGGTGTTCGTTTACGGTCGCCAGGAGTTTGGCGGCGAAACGGCGCCGGCGCGTTATCCTGCGCGCCAGACGCGCGAAGCCGGTGAGGCGATCGCTCGGCTGCACCAATTGGACGAGCAGCATACGGTCTTCGTGCAGCAAAATCCGGCGGTGATCGACCAGGGCGTGTTCCATAACGACGTGATTGCGGTCAGCAACCAGAACGTGCTGTTCCACCACCAGCAGGCGTTTTACCGCCAGCAACAGGCGCTGGATGAAGTGCGCCGCAAGATGGCGACGCTGGACAGCGAACTGGTGGCGATCGAAGTGCCGACGGAGCGCGTCTCGGTGGCGGACGCGGTGGCGACTTATCTGTTCAACAGCCAAATTCTCACCAAGCCGAACGGCAAGATGATGATCGTGGTGCCGGAAGAGTCGCGCCAGCATGCCGGCGTGTGGCGTTATCTGAACGAGATGGTCGGCAGCGGCGGCCCGATTGATGAAATCCGCGTGTTCGATCTGCGCGAAAGCATGCGCAACGGCGGCGGCCCGGCCTGCCTGAGGCTGCGGGTGGCGCTCAACGATCAAGAGCTGCGGGCGGTGAATCCACGCGTCATGATGAACGATCGGCTGTTCGCGACGCTGAACGAATGGGTGGATCGTCATTACCGCGATCGCCTGACGCAGGATGACCTGGCCGATCCGCTGCTGCTGCGCGAAGGGCGCGAGGCGTTGGATTCGCTGACGTCGATCCTCGGTCTCGGGTCCATCTATCCGTTCCAACGATAAGGGAGGCTGCATGATCGATCTACTGCCCCTGACGCTGGAGGGGAAAGAACCCGCCGAATGGCAGGGCGAAACGCCGCAGCTGCGCTGGCGTTGGCTGGGGGAAGGGGTGTTGGAGCTCACGCCGCGGCAGCGTTATCGCCAGGCGTTGGTGGTGTCGGCGGGCGTACACGGCAACGAAACCGCGCCGATTGAACTGCTCAATCAGTTAATCGGCGATCTGTTGAGCGGCCGCTTGCCGCTGGCGGTGCGGCTGTTGGTGGTGCTGGGCAACCCGGCGGCGATGCGGGCGGGCAAGCGCTATCTGCACAGCGACATGAACCGCATGTTCGGCGGCCGCTACCGCAACTTCGCCGCCAGCGGGGAAACCGCGCGCGCCCAGCAGTTGGAGCGCACGCTCGCCGCTTTTTTTGATGGCGAACAGGCGGCGCGTTTCCATTACGATCTGCACACCGCCATTCGCGAGTCGCATTTGCCGCGCTTTGGCATTTTGCCCTTCCAGAAGCGCCCGTACAGCGAACCGATGCTAAAGCTGCTGGATGCCGCCGATCTGGATGCGCTGGTGGTACACAGTGCGCCGGGCGGGACTTTCAGCCACTATTCCAGCGAGCATCTCAATGCGGCGAGCTGTACGCTCGAGCTGGGCAAGGCGCGGCCGTTCGGCAGCAACGATCTGCAGCAGTTCGCCGCCATCGATCGCGCTCTGCGGGCGGCGGTCAGCGAGGGGCCGTTGCCGGAGCGCGCGGGCGAGGCGATCCGGGTATTCCGTGTGATGCACTCGTTGATCAAACACAGCGAGGATTTCAAGCTGCATCTGGATGATGACACCGCCAACTTCACTGAGTTGAAACCGGGGATGTTGCTGTGCGAGCAGCCGCAGGAGGAGTATCGCGTTGGCGAAGAGGGCGCGTGGATACTGTTTCCTAACCCCACTGTGGCGCTGGGCCTGCGCGCCGGCATGCTGTTGAGCGAAGTTTCCCGTTCTACGTTGTATTGATTTATCCTCGGCGGCGCCGTCAGCGCGCTGCCGTTTATTCCTTTCATTATTTTAATCTGCTATTTCCCGCTATTTAAATGGCCATAAATCGAATTTTATTCGTCCCATAGGGATTTCTTTACGTGAATGAATAAAGGCCGTGTTCAGCCGTTATCGGAAAGCCTTAATTGCCTGGTGACTTTGTTAAGATAAAAATGTGAAATAAGTAACGTTTTTAATAACCATGCTAATCTTGTTGTTACTTTTGAATCGCGCAGAAAGCACGCAAAACGAAACCAAAATGCACTAAATTGGTGCGTTGCACCGTTTTGGTTATAAGTTATGTGGTAAAAATTTCTTATATTCAATGGGTTATGCATTCTCTTTTTTGAAATATATGGTTACAAATAAACATGCTTTCTCCTCGTTGTTTCATGAACTTTTTGATTTTAAGTTTTGATTCATGATGCTAATGTCACATCACCCCAGCATTAGGGGAGCTCATAAAATACCAAAAGATAAAATCACAGCCCAAATTATAAATTGGGCGTGACGGGCAGGGTTTTAATTATAATATCTAGGAAAATAAATGATGAAACGCAGTGTATTAGCCTTAGCTGTCGCCCTCGGGGCGGTCACCTCCTTCGCCAACGCGGCTGAAATCTACAATAAAGATGGCAATAAACTCGACCTGTACGGCCGCGTTTCGGCCAAACACGTTTTCAGTAAAGATAAAAGTGAAGACGGAGATAAAACGTATGTTCGTCTGGGCTTTAAAGGCGAAACCCAGATCAACGATCAGCTGACCGGTTACGGCCAGTGGGAATACAACGTTCAGGCCAACCACGATGAAGCGCAGGGCACCACCGGCACCAAAACCCGTCTGGGCTTCGCCGGCCTGAAGTTCGCCAACTATGGCTCGTTCGACTACGGCCGTAACTACGGCGTGGTGTACGACGCCGAAGCTTATACCGACATGCTGCCGGAATTCGGCGGCGACTCCTACAGCTACACCGACAACTACATGACCGCGCGCTCCAACGGCCTGGCGACCTACCGCAACCGTGACTTCTTCGGTTTGGTGGAAGGCCTGAATCTGGCGTTGCAGTACCAGGGTAAAAACGACGGTGACGGCCGCAGCGTGACCAAGCAAAACGGCGACGGTTACGGCATGTCTCTGGACTATCAGGACATCGGCGGCACCGGCATCGGCGTTGCGGCGGCGTTCTCCGATTCCAACCGTACCAGCGCTCAGAAAGCGTTGCAGTACGGTAAAGGCGACAAGGCCACTGCCTGGACCACCGCAATCAAATATGACGCCAACCAGGTCTATCTGGCAGCCATGTATGCCGATACCCGCAACATGACGCCGATCAGCGGCAATGGCGTCTCCGGCTTCGCCAACAAAACGCAGAACTTCGAAGTGGTGGCCCAGTACCAGTTCGAAAACGGTCTGCGTCCGTCTCTGGCCTACGTGCAGTCAAAAGGCAAGGATATTGAAGGGATTGGCGACGTCGATCTGGTGAAATACGTGGAAGTGGGCGCGACTTACTACTTCAACAAAAACATGTACACCTACGTCGACTACAAGATCAACCAGTTGAACGACGACAACAAACTGAAGCTGAGCACTGACGACATCGTTGCCGTCAACCTGACCTACCGCTTCTAAGCTGCAATTCCATTACCCTCATCCTGTGTCGGGATCGGTAATCAGGCAGGGCGCAAGCCCTGCCTTCGTTTGTATCGCGCGCTCAGCCTTTTGGCGCCAACCCCACCAGCTCGATGGCCGAACGCAGCGCGGCAAACCGCTGCTGATCCTGCTCTCGCTCTATCTCTGTCACCAGCTGCGAAAGAATATTGCCGCCGGATACCTTTTTATGGTTTTTGATTAACTGCAACACTGCGTCGCCTAACGCCAGGCTGACGTTGCGCAGCAGAATTTCATATTGCTCGTTGGAATGAGCCGATGCTGACATGACCTTTCTCTGTCTTTCTTCTTCGGGAGCCGCAATTTAACAAAACAGCGGCCTTGTGCCTCGGAGGAAGATGCAGTTTCCGATGAAATCAGAAATTCCTCAGCATCAGGCGGGGAGGGGATCAAAAATCCGAGTATTCGCTGGCCGGCAACCAGAAGCCGTCAATAAATTCTTCCATGGGATAACAGCCGGCGTGACGCAGGTTCTGTTCCTTCATCGCCACCAGGCATTGCGGTTCGTCGCGCAATATGTCTACCACCATTTCACTGCAGCCGCCATCCAGATAACAGACAAACATCACCAATGCGTACATCTTGCAGCCTCCTTCGTCGAGCCGCCTTGTCTGCAACAGTGTAGGTAAAAAAGCGCGATTTTTCAGCATCATTGCGCGATAAAACGCCAACGAGGCGCCGCAGACGGCACTTTCGGAATTCTCCAGCCGTTTCTGGGGGCGAGAGCGGATGGCAGATCCTTTTGACGATGCTAAGCTTAACAAGCCTTACATCAACGCATTAGTGCAACCATCAAAAGGAGTGAATATGGGCTTGTTTAACTTTGTCAAAGAAGCGGGCGAAAAACTGTGGGACACAGTCACCGGCAATGCCTCCGCCGAAGATCAAAGCGCCAAACTCAAGGAGCATCTCGATAAGAGCGGCCTGCCGGGCACCGACAAAGTCAATGTGCAGGTGGTCGATGGGAAAGCGGTGGTGACCGGCGATGCCGTCAGCCAGGAGCTGAAAGAGAAGATTCTGGTGGCTATCGGCAACGTAGCGGGCATCAGCGGTGTGGAAGACAAGGTGGCGGTAGCGCAATCCGACGCCGAGAGCCGCTTCTATACCGTGAAGAAGGGCGATACGCTGAGCGCAATCTCCAAAGAGATGTACGGTAACGCCAATCTCTACAATAAAATTTTCGAAGCCAACAAGCCGATGCTGTCGAGCCCGGACAAGATCTATCCGGGACAGGTGCTGCGTATCCCGCAATAACGCCTCTGTCTCCCCTGGCCCGGCGATGTGCCGGGCTTTTTTTGCTTCCGCTATAAGCATCTCTTATTTCCCTTCCCTCTAAATAAAAGTTACACATACCGTGTGCCTGCGCTCGCCGGCCCGCGGCGGCGGTGTTGACCCTGGGGGGGAAAGTTGGTAGCGTCATGGCCCGGTTGCGGACTGAGCAGCCGAAGGGGGATTTCGCTCCCCCATTCTGAGGGGGTGTCTTGCCCCATCAAACAGCAATGCAGCAGTTGAACGAGTGAAAGCCGATTTAGTGAAACAGCAGCGTAACGCCTTGACGGATAAAAACTACAGAGAAACCTTGGGTGATGCGCAATTTGCGATCGTCGTTTTGGCGATTGCGTCCTGCTCACTGATCATTTTTACGTTGGCGGTCACGTTGTGGCTGACCTGACGTCATTAACTAGGGGAGAGAAAATGGAGCCCAATCTCCACGATGAAACCAAACTGTTGGCGATTATCGGCCTGTTGGTTTCTGTACTGCTGGTCGTGTCGATTCTCTTCGGAGTGACTTATTTCTCCGATCTCAGGCATGCCCACGACGATATCGATATTAAAAGCTGCTACATCAAAACACCTTAATCCGCGTGAGCGCGGCTGAGCGTCGTCGCTCTCCAGGGGGCGTTGTCCTGTGCTAAGCTGGGGCGATTATCCTTGGCGAATCGGCGCCATTCAGGAGGTCTTTGCGATGAGTCAGTCACGTCCTGCGCGTTTTTCACCCTCACGCGAGTGCCCTGTCGTTGACGGCGCGCGCCAGATCCAGCGCATTGCAGTGCGCAATGCTGAAGTGGGCGGCATTCCTATCAACCGCGCGTTGCCAACCCGGGAGCGGCGCACCGTCGGCGCCTGGTGTTTTCTCGATCACGCCGGTCCGACGGTATTCAACGGCACCGCGCCCGGCATGGACGTAGGGCCGCATCCGCACACCGGTCTGCAAACCTTTACCTGGATGATCGAGGGTGAGGTGCTGCACCGCGATAGCCTCGGCAGCGAACAGTTGATCCGTCCGGGGCAGGTCAATCTGATGACCGCAGGGCACGGCATCGCGCATACGGAACAGTCGGTGGGCGAGGACCGACGACTGCACGCCGCACAATTGTGGATTGCGTTGCCGGCCGAATATGCCGACATGGCGCCGCGATTCGATCATTATCCCGATTTGCCGCAGTGGCGGAATAACGGCGTGAATCACCGTTTGCTGGTCGGGGAATTTGGCGCTTATCGTTCACCGGTGTTTACTCTTTCGCCATTAATCGCCATTGATATGGAATGGCTAGAGGCGGCGACGGCGCAATTGCCGCTGCGCGATGATTATGAAATCGGCTTTTTGCCCCTGATTGGTGCATTTGAACTTAATGGTGAAACATTTTCACCTGACGCATTCGCCTATTTAGGCATGGGTAATAACTCTATTGAGTTAAATGCAGAGAAGGGCAGCCGGGGATTATTAATCGGTGGAGCGCCGTTAAATGAAGAGATCCTTATCTGGTGGAACTTCGTTGGCCATACCAAAGCGGAAATTATTCAGGCTCAGCGCGAGTGGGAGCAGGAAACGGATCGTTTTCCGGCGGTCAGCGGTTATTCCGGTGAGCGCATGGCCGCGCCACGCCTGCCGTGGAGCGGTGTTTGATAGCGTTAGGATATAATCGCCGAGATTATTCGACTTATTTCGCTCTAATAACGCGCAATAAATGTGATCGCGGCTCCAGCTTCACGACAATATAAAGTTTCTCAACGAAATAGTGATCTGACGCATATAATGATAAACGGAAGAAGATTAGGATAATCCTCAGGAAGTCAGGTTGTCTCCCGTTAGTCTGATGTCAGTGAGGTCATTATGAGCCAAGTTCTTTATCGTGCAAGACTGTCCCATGTCGTGGTTGCCACGGCGCTGTTTTGGGTCTCTGTCGCGGCATTGTTGGTTGCCGTATTACACTAACCTCAAAAAATGACTCCTGCATAAACCCGCTTCGGCGGGTTTTTTTATCTTGGATGGTGAGCGATATTCACTCATCACTTATACTTGACGGCATCCCCATTTCGCTATTTGGATAATCATGAAGCTCATTGCCGACATTGTTCTGCTGCTTATCGCGGCGCTCCACCTTTATATCCTGGTATTGGAAATGTTCCTGTGGCGCGCGCCGATCGGCAGGCGAGCATTCGGGACGACGGCGGAGTTCGCCGCAGCCACGCGGGTCTTGGCCGCCAACCAGGGGCTGTATAACGGTTTTCTGGCGCTGGGCTTGGTATGGGGCTATTGGCGTGAAGATGTGGCGCTGCAGCTGTTCTTTCTCGGCTGCGTGCTGGCGGCCGGCGTGTTCGGCGGGCTGACCGCCAGCCGCAAGATCCTGTGGGTGCAGGCGTTGCCGGCCGCGATCGCGCTGCTGGCGGTCTGGGGCGCGCGTTAACCCGCCGGTTGACGGCGGGCGAAAATCAGGCGGATTTTTGGTGAATGACGTGCAGCGGCGGATCGATGTGCAGATCGACGCTCAGATCCTGGCGGAAATCGTAAGGCGTGATATTAAAACGCTTTCTGAACATGTAGGTGAAGTGGGACTGTGAGCCGAAGCCAAAGTCCAGGGCGATATCGAAAATCGACGCTTCACTGCTGCGCAGTTGATAGACCGCGCCGGCCAGACGGCGTTCACGAATGTATTTGCCCAGCGAAATCCCTGTCGCTTCTTTGAACAGCTTCTGCATGTGCCACAGCGAGTAGCCGGAGTACTCGGCCAGCTCTTCGAGATGGATCACTCGTCCGAGGTGAGTTTCGACCCATTTGCTGAGGGCGCAGACCAATGAGAGATGGTGTTCTTGTATCATCAGTGCGTCAGTGTGAGATCTACATAGCGGTGAAGTATACACAACTTGCCGCCGCGGACAAAAAACGCCGCCGATGACGGGGCATGATTCGGAAAAACCGTTGAACCGCCGCTTGTCAGCCGAAAGGAAAAACGGCTAATCTGAGACTGTCGCCGCCGCGGTGGGTGACGCGGAGCAGACCGCAGCAAGAACCGCCAAAACAGAGTCAGCCGTAACAACTCAACGTTGATGGGGTGATCGCATGTTAATGACAGTGATTATTACTCTGGTTGTAATCGTGGGCGTCGGCGCTTTTATGGCGACGCCGGTGATGAGCATGAAAAATGCGGAAGGTGTGGGAGGTGAAGAACCGTGAGAGCAAGCAGAGATGCACGCCGCTGAGCGGGGTGAGCGCTAATCGGGAAAGCCTGGGCCAGAAACCCGGGCTTTTTGTTGCCTGGCGGCTTAAACGTTTTTACGCTCGACGGTTTCCTCTCCCCAATAAAGCTGGTCTGCGGTGGTTTTGGCAAAAGCCTTTTCCAGCGCTTCATCGCTGCCTTCTTCCCAGATCTTCTGCGCCAACACTTCATCGTTCCCTGCCAGTTCAAAAATAGCTTCGGCAATTTCCACCGAAGTTTCACGCACTGTTGCCCAGGATTTCACATTGTGATTCGCCATAACTATCTCCTGTTGGTTGTGGCTTAGGTTACGGATGTTTTTATCACCGTCATGCTGCAAGTATAGGCTAATCTGCCGCGGGCTTTTGCCCGGCGGTGCGCAGAATGGGGAAAAAGGCGGGGAGGGCGGGCAATGGCGCTGGCGGCATGCTATTCTGTGCGGCGTTTGAATCAAGAGGGAAAGTTATTATGTCTGACATGCTGAGCAACGAGCAGGAATTGGCTTCCGATCTGGTCGCTTGCCAACTGGTCATTAAACAGATTCTGGACGTTATCGACGTGATTGCGCCGACCGAAGTGCGCGACAAGATGGCGGGCCAGCTCAAAAGCATCGATTTCTCCACGCATCCCGCCGGCGCCGATCCGGTGACCCGCAGAGCGATTGACAAGGCGATTGCGCTGATCGAGTTGAAGTTTACCCGCGATTGAGGCGGAGCCGCCGCAGAGCGACGGCGTCGGGCGGTGGCGGTTAATCCACCACCGTTTCGATTTTCTTGAACAGCGGGCAGTCGGTCACGCCGATGAAACCGTTGTCGCCATTGACGTACTGGGCGATCGCCACGTTGCGCGCCGTCAGGTATTTGCACTGCAATCCCAATCCGCCGACGTTCTTGTTGCTGCCGATCAGCACGCCGTAGCCCGAAATCAAAAAGCCGCCGTAAATGACCGCCAATACCAGTACCCACTTAATCAGTCTGCTCATTGCGTTTCCTCGTTATCCCTGAGGGTTCATCTAGCCACGGCGCCAGCGCGAGGGCAAGGGTAACAGTCTGAAAACCGGGCGATAGCCAGAAATCTAAACGACAAGTTAAACTTCGTTTAACTTTGCTGTGATAACATGCGCGATAGACCATCCTGATAACAATGAGGCTGCTAAATTTGTTGCGAAAAAAAATCCTCGTGATAATGACGGCCGTCGCTGCCTGCCTGTTTTTCTACCTGTTGGCGCTGGACAGCTATTGCGACGATGGTGGAAATTTTGCGCTGGGCATCTGTTCGGTGACGCGCTTCGTACCCTGGTAAGCAATTTTTGGCAGGGATGTTCGCCCGGCCGCCGCGAGTGTTAAGATGGCGGCCTGAATTTCGCAGTAGATAGGGTTGTCCATGTACGATTTAGGTTTTGGCCAGAACGGCCTGTTGTCGTTGGCTCTCGCCGCCGTGGCGTTGCTGGTGGGGCTCTGGGTTTGGTTCCTGGTGAACCGCGCCAGCGTGCGCGCCAATGAGCAGATTCGCCTGCTGCAGGAAATTGCCGAGCAGCAACGTCAACAAACGGCGCTGTTGAAGCGTTTGGCGCACAGCGCTCGCGCCGACGGCGGCGATGCTGATGACGACGATCTCAGCCCCGCGCTGGATTTTAAAGGTTTTATCCCCGAACGTTGAACACCCTGCTCCGGCCGGCGCTGCGCCGCCGGGGCGCTTCAGTAAAATACCATGCCCTGATACGGTTTTTCCCGGCATGCCGCCAGGCGGCTGGCCAGATCGCCGGCATGGATCTCCAACTGATGCCCATCAGGATCGAGAAAATAGAGCGACTCGCCCTCGCTGCGATTGCTTTTCCACTCTTCTGCGCCGCTGTGGCGCAGCCGCTCGCTGACCCGTTCAATGTGTTCCGGCGCGACGCTGAAGGCGTAATGGGTGTAATCACGCGCCCGTGGTTGCGTGCGCGCCTCATCCAATGACAGGCACAGCCACAACGCCCCCAACGACAGATAGGCGCCGCCTTGCCAGCGGGCGTGAGGGGTGAACCCCAACAGATGGCGGTAAAAATCGAAGCTGCGATCGAGATCGCTGACGGCGAGCGTCAGATGGTTGAGACCGGTCAACATGCGTGCGTTTCCTGGGCGCTAAACAGACGAAAAGTGTACGCAGAAGGGGAGAAAAGTTAAAGGGGGCGAAACATTAGTGCAGATAATGTGAAAACCGGCGACGCTGTCATAAAACTGTCTTACAGACATCGTAATGTAGCGCGAACCTTACAAAAGATGGATAAAGCCGATGATTAAATGGTACGAAGAAAGCGATGCCGAAGTGAACCGCAGCATTGCGCTGCTGACCGGGGAGAACCCGGACAAGTGGTATCCCTACGGCGGCGTGAAAGGTAAAGATTACTGCAAGAATCCCTCCGACGCCTGGCCGATCATTTGCGCCAACAAAATCAGTCTGAACCCCGACAACCACAGCGACAGCCCACAGTGGCAGGCGCGCATGAGCACCCAGGGCGGTGAATGGCAGGCCGACAGCGCCAGCCCGCTGCGCGCGGCGATGATCTGTTTTCTGATGAGCCGACAGGCTAACTGATTCGCAAAAATACCGGTGATTGGTAAGAGTTTCTCCTTTTTCTAATAACAGAGCTGTCGTTGGCGGAGGCTGTTTATGAAGCGCATTATCAAAGGTGATAAAAACTTGTCTCATCTGGTGATTGCCCATGCGGCGATCGATCGTCATGCCGAAAGCTTCGGCCAGCGCCGTCAGGGCTGGCCCTCGACCTATCTGATAAAATATCAAAACGATCGCGTGGCGGTGGAAGTGGTTACGCGTCGCCAATCTTATGTCGCCACGCTGATGATCGGCGCGCGCAACCTGACCAAACTGTGCGGTATGCCTGGCTGAACGCCGTCGTTACCCGCTCTCCCTCGGTTAAAAAATCGCGCTCCGGTCTGCCGTCTCGGGGCGCTACTCCTTGATGCTCACGTGGTTAAGTGTTAAAAAGCCGCCCGCAGATACATTTATTGATTGGTGAAATCTTGGCCGATAACGGCAAGGAGGTACGCCATATGAGGATAAGATGGGCGGTCAGCATCAGGATACCCCGCTAAAACGCGGATTAAAAAACAGACACATACAGCTTATTGCCCTCGGGGGCGCCATCGGCACCGGTTTATTTCTCGGCATTGCGCAAACCATTAAAATGGCCGGCCCCGCCGTGCTGTTGGGCTACGCCATCGGCGGTTTTATCGCGTTTTTGATCATGCGCCAGCTGGGCGAAATGGTGGTGGAGGAGCCGGTCGCCGGATCTTTCAGTCACTTTGCCTATAAATATTGGGGTGATTTCGCCGGTTTCCTTTCCGGCTGGAACTACTGGGCGATGTTCATTCTGGTCGGCATGGCGGAATTGACCGCCGTCGGCATCTACATTCAGTACTGGTGGCCAGAGATCCCCACCTGGGCGTCCGCCGCGCTGTTCTTTGTGTTGATCAATCTGATCAACCTGGTGAACGTGCGCCTGTACGGCGAAACCGAGTTTTGGTTCGCCATCATCAAGGTGGTGGCGATTGTCGGCATGATCGTGTTTGGCGCCTGGCTGTTGGCCAGCGGCAACGGCGGGCCGCAGGCCAGCATCACCAACCTGTGGCAGCAGGGCGGCTTTATGCCGCACGGCTTCTCGGGGCTGGTGATGGCGATGGCGGTGATCATGTTCTCGTTCGGCGGGCTGGAGATGGTGGGCATCACCGCGGCGGAAGCCGCCGATCCGCGTCGCAGCATTCCTAAAGCGACCAATCAGGTGGTGTACCGCATTCTGATTTTCTATATCGGTTCGCTGACCGTACTGCTCTCGCTTTATCCGTGGGGGCAAGTGGTGGAGGGCGGCAGCCCGTTCGTGCTGATCTTCCATGCGCTGAACAGCAATCTGGTGGCGACGGTGCTCAACGTGGTGGTGCTGACCGCCGCATTGTCGGTCTACAACAGCGGCGTTTACGCCAACAGCCGCATGTTGTTCGGGCTGGCCAGCCAGGGCAATGCGCCGAAAGCGCTGACGCGCGTCAACAAGCGCGGCGTGCCGGTGCTGTCCATCGCACTGTCGGCGCTGATTACCTCGATCGGCGTGTTGATCAACTATCTGATGCCCGGCAAGGCGTTTGAGCTGCTGATGGCGCTGGTGGTGTCCACCCTGGTGATCAACTGGGTGATGATCTGCCTGGCGCACCTGAGATTCCGTGCGGCGAAGAACCGTCAGGGCGTTATTCCGAGCTTTAAGGCGCTGTGGTATCCGTTCGGCAACTATCTGTGCCTGGCGTTCCTCGGCCTGATTTTAGTGATTATGTATTTCAGCGAAGGGATCCGCATTTCGGTGCTGTTGATGCCGGTGTGGGTTGCAGTGCTGTGGGGCGGGTTCATGCTGACGCGCCGCAAAGGCGCCAAGCGTTAATCTGCGCGCGGAGGCGTATTGCGCCTCCGCGCTCTTCTCGTCAGCTGCGCGGCATAAAGGCGCGCCCCTCACCGTCACCCCGTCCCAGCAGTTTCCGGCACAGCAGCAGCAGGGTGCTGATGACGTCGATGGTCACCACGCTGAGCATCAGCAGGGTCAGCATGAAGAACCCGAGCAGCGAACCGCCAAGCAGCACCAGCGGTGCAGGCACGCGCACGCGGCGCAGCTTCATGGCGAAATACATTTTCCAGTATTGCTTCTGCGCCAGCAGCGCGCTGCGAATACGGCGCCCCAGGCCTGCGCCTGATTTGCGGGATGTCGAACGACTCATAACTTCTCCTTTTCTGTATGCCCTACAAGTCAATCACAAAGTTCTTAAGAGAGTCTTAACGGGCTCTTGGCGGCCCTGGCTGTCTCACCGAAGTGAGACAACAGCATACGGCAAAAGCTCCCTCAATGCAGCGCACGGCTGACGAAGTGCGAGCTTCATCGGGTTTGTTACACTGAAAGTCATGCCCGTGCAGGGCGCTGAGGGTCGGGAGAAGACGCTGGATGAAAAGAATCAACCGTTATTACGACGCGGCCAAGGCGCATCACACGCCGGAGGGATTTCGCAACCCGGAACCTTCGCGGCGTCAGGAGGGGGATCTTCAACGTTGGCAAGATGAGCGCAAGCGCCAGGGGTTGCCCAAGCCGCCGCAGCAGGGCTACGCGCAATTTACCGAACGCTGGTGGCAGCCGGCCGATCTCAGCGGCAGTGGCGACAGCGTCTGGTGGTTGGGGCATGCCTCGATGCTGCTGCGGTTGAGCGGGCGCTATATCCTGATCGATCCGGTGTTGTCCCAACGCGCATCGCCGCTGAGCTTTTACGGCCCGAAGCGCAGAACGCCGCCGCCGCTGACGGTGGAGCAACTGCCGGCGGTGGATGCGGTGCTGATCTCCCATAACCATTATGATCACCTTGACAGGCGCACGGTGCGGCAATTGGCGCGGCGTTTCCCTCAGACCGAGTTCATCGTGCCGCTCGGCTTGAAGCGCTGGTTCCGCCGTTATCGGCTGAAGGTGCATGAGCTGGACTGGTGGCAGAGTCTGCCGTTGGGCGAGCTGACGGTCTACGCCACGCCGGCGCGGCACTGGAGCATGCGCACGCTGTGGGATCGCAATCGCTCGCTGTGGTGCGGCTGGATGATCCACCATCCGGCGCTGCGGTTTTATTTTTCCGGCGACAGCGGCTATTCGGAACGGTTGGCGGAGATCGGTCAGCGGTTGGGGCCGTTCGATGTGGCGGCGCTGCCCATCGGCGCCTATGCGCCGCGCTGGTTTATGCAGGAACAGCATATGGATCCGCAGCAGTCGGTGACGCTGTACCGTCAACTGAATCAGCCGCGCGCCATTCCCATTCATTGGGGGGTGTTCGAATTGGCGGATGAATCGCTGGACGAGCCGCCGCAGCAGTTGAACCTGGCGTTGAGCGAAGCGGGGCTGGAGCAGCATCAATTCCATCCGCTGAAGATTGGTGAGCGCATCGCGTTGCAGGACTCACCGTCTGCGTTACCTCATCACCCGGCGGCGCTGCGGGATGAATAAAACCAACGGTTTGAAAGCGCGGCTGTAATTAGCCGAATTGATAAGCGCGGGTGGTGATTCAAATAACCCCCTTGTTTTCAGGATTTAATTCAACGTTGAACTTTCGTTATTGATAAGACTATTCCGGCTATTGAGGTTAATGATATTCGGATTATTTATGATGAACCCACCGGCAAGCGGGAGAGGTGTCGGCGCTTTGCATGTTTATGCATCCGTTGTGCAGGGCGGATGCGTCACCGCTGGCCCGTTCGCCGTGCTCGCCCGCGCCGTTTGGCGGCAGGGCTGAAAGCCGATGATGAATGGGCTTTCCGGCGGTAAATGGTCGGAGGAGCGATGAATAAATTGGCCCCCGTTCATCGATATTCAAATGTTGCATATCAAATTCCATAAAGATTCAAATTTTTTAACGCTATAAGCGGCAAAAAAGCGGAAATGACGAGACAGATAGGCGTCAATACGATGAAAGTTTTGTTAAAACGCCAGCAGAATGCGGGGTCTGGCGCAGTGATTTTGGCAAGCAGAAAATAGCCGATGCTTCAACATCTTTTGGCCTATTTAAGCAAATGTGGCTCTCGACCGTTTCAAATATGTGCGACATGTCGTTCAGTGATTAAAAATGGCTTGCCATCGCATACAGAGTATGTGATAACGCATCTGGGTAAAACGAGGTACAGTTCTGTATATGTGTGGCATTTTCAGTAAAGAAGTTCTGAGTAAAGACGTTAGCGTTGAATACCGCTTCTCTGCCGATCCTTATCTTAGTGCCTCAAGCAGTAACGACTCTAGTTTGTCTATGTAACGCCTACGGGCGGTTTAAACAATCCAAAGGAAATACTCAAGATGGCAAAGATCAAAGGTCAAGTTAAGTGGTTCAACGAGTCTAAAGGTTTCGGTTTCATCACCCCGGCTGACGGCAGCAAAGACGTGTTCGTACACTTCTCTGCAATCCAGGGTAACGGCTTCAAAACCCTGGCTGAAGGCCAGAACGTTGAGTTCGAAATCCAAGATGGCCAGAAAGGCCCATCTGCAGTAAACGTTACTGCTATCTAATCAGCGTCAGCTGTACAAAAAGCCCGCCTTCGCGCGGGCTTTTTCGTTTCCGTCATTCGGCGACGATGACGATGCCGGCGTACTGGTTGCGGCCTTTAATGCCCGGATGCGTCGGATCCTGCGCGCGCCGATGGCTGTTGCGGCGATAGCTGGTGTATTTGAAGCGCTGCGGCCGCTGCGGATCGACGTCCGGTGTGCAGATAGTGCAACTGCCTGAGCGGTCAACGGCGGCGAAGCCGAGCGTCGTCAGCTTGTATTCGGCGATCGCGGCCAGATCCAGATGCCGATAGTGCGGGCTGATCAGCGTAGCGGGCAGCGGCAGACGCTGTTTAAAGTTTTCCACCAGTGCTTCGTCAACTTCGTAACAGCACGGGCCGGCGGCGGGGCCGATGGAGGCCACCCAATCGGCGGTGTCGCCGTCCTGGCGAATGCGGGCCGCCATCTGTTCCAGAATACCGTCCAGCAACCCGCGCCAGCCGGCGTGCACCGCCGCGATGGCGCCGCCGTCACGACGGCTGAACAGCACCGGCAGGCAATCCGCCGTCAGCACGCTGAGCAGAATGCCGGGCTGGCGCGTGTAGAAGCCATCGGCCTCACCGCACGCCTGCGCCGGTTGCAGCACATCGACGATGCGGGTGCCATGCACCTGCTTCTTTTCCGGCAATGTGGCGCTGTAGGGCAGCAGATGCCCCGGCAGCAGCGCGAGTTTGCTGCCGAAGCCGTGCTGAATGTGGGGCACCGCATCGAGCAGCGCGGAACGATCGCTCATAAATTATTTTCACCTGCGTGAGAAAACAGACTCTCAGTGTAGCCAGCTTTTTCCCCGCTTGGCCAGGTGTTGTTGGCGATGAAAGCGAGCGGGGATGCGCCTTGCATCAAACCGGCGCCTTCTTTAGACTAGCCGCGCCCTGTCTCTCTGGAAGCCCATTCATGTCTTATCAATGTCCCCTGTGTCATCAGCCGCTGCATTTTTCGTCTCAACAATGGCGTTGCGACAGCAATCATCAGTTCGATCAGGCCAAAGAGGGCTACGTCAATCTGCTGCCGGTACAGCACAAGCGATCGAAACAGCCGGGAGACAGCGCGGAAATGATGCAGGCGCGGCGCGCGTTTCTCGACGGTGGGTATTATCAGCCGCTGCAAGCGCAGGTGGCCGAGTGGCTGGATGTGGCGCTGGCGGCCGATGCTGGCGCGTTATTGGACATAGGCTGTGGGGAAGGGTATTACACCGCCGCCGTGGCCTCACGGCTGGCCCAGGGGCGCAATATGGCGGTCTATGGGCTGGACGTCGCGAAGGTGGCGATCCGTTATGCCGCCAAACGTTATCCGGCGGTCTCGTTCTGCGTCGCCTCCAGCCACCGTTTGCCGTTCGCCGACGGGGCCTTGGATGCGGTCTTGCGCATCTACGCCCCTTGCAAGGCGCAGGAGCTGGCGCGGGTGGTGAAGCCGGGCGGCGTGGTAGTGACGGTTTCGCCGGGCCCGCGTCATCTGTACCAGCTGAAAGAGCGGGTGTACCAGCAGGTGCAGCTGCATGCCGAACAGGACGAACAGTTCGATGGGTTCGACTGCGAGCGCAAAGAGGCGCTGGCCTATACGATGACCTTGCCGGGCGCGCAGGCCGCCAACCTGCTGCAGATGACGCCGTTCGCCTGGCGCGCCACGCCGGAGGTGCAACAGCGGTTGGCCGAAGGCGGGGAGTTTGTGTGCGAGACGGATTTCGTCCTGGCGCTGTACCGACGTCGCGCTTAAAAGGCGCGCGTCCAGAAACAAAAAAACCTGCCGCGGCAGGTTTTTTTGCAGTTCGGTCGCCTCAGGCCAGGTAGCCGAGGTGTTCCAGCAGGATGTTGACGCCAATACCTATCAGCACCACGCCGCCGAGGATCTCGGCGCGTTTGCCGAGCAGCGGGCCGATAAAGCGGCCGATCATCATGCCCAGCGTCGCCATGATCATGGTGGCGCAGCCGATGGCCATCGCGGTGTGCACGATATTCACCTGCAGGAAGGCCAGGCCGACGCCGATCGCCATGGCGTCGAGGCTGGTGGCGATGGCGGTGGCGACCAATAACCAGAAACCATGGCGTTTGACCTTCTCTTCTTCGTCGGGCCTGTTGCGCACCCCTTCGACGATCATGCGCATGCCGAGAATGAATAGCAGCGAGAAGGCGACCCAGTGGTCCCATTCCATGATGTATTGGCTGGCGAACAGGCCGATGGCCCAACCGATGAGCGGGGTGATCGCTTCCACCACGCCGAAGATCAGGCCGGTGCGGATCGCTTCGCGAAAACGGGGTTGATGCAGGCTGGCGCCTTTGCCGATTGAAGCGGCGAAAGCATCCATGGACATGCCGAAAGCGAGAATAAGCGTTGCTGAAAGGTTCATGTGAAATAGCCTCGGCCGGGTGGCTCCATATACACGTAACCCACCCCCAACCAAACGACGGAGTTACGTGTCTATGGTCTCGCCAACCTTACCTGGCTGCCCGCACCACGTTTCATACGGCGAAACGAGTATGTTGATACGGGCGTTTCTGGTTTTTATTCTCCAGAAACCGGCTACTCCCCAATGACGGCGCAACCATACCATATTATTTCAGCCATCGACAACCTTATTCTTTGGCAATATTGGCTCTTAATTGAGACTCGTTTTCATTAATCTGAGTTCATGGGGGAATATAATGTAGCTGGGGGTAACAATGTTGCGGAAATAATAGTCAGAAAAGAAATGGCGCTGCCGATTAATTGTCCACAAGCAGCGCGGGGTTTGAGCGATAACGGAATGGATTTATTTTTATTTATTGATTATCAACGAAAAAGTGATAAATCTTCTCCAGGTCGTCCAGGTGAGTTACCTGAACCAACAGCCGGCGCTGTTCCAGGTCGATGGCCAGAATGCCATCTTCCGATAAATTCATGGCTTTAATGCGGTTATATTCGACAAACACATTGGCGAAGAAAAAACCGTGCGCTTTAAACACCATCTTGGGTGAGCGAATATAAGCGATATAGATGGCGAGCAGCGCCAAAGAAATAAGCAGGTAAGTGGTTAATGCCGCGCCGTTGGTGGTGACGTTGCGGTAAATCAGAATGGCGATCAGGCCGACGAAAATCAGGCTGTCGAGCCGGTTGCGGCGTTTGAGCGGCACTTTGAGCCGCGTTTTGCCTTTCAGCAGATCCATGCCGAATTCGTCATACAGCGAATACAGCAACAGCAGGGCGATGAACAGCATCAGTACGGCGTCGGTCAGTGACATCTCTTGCGCTCCACACATAAAAAAGCCGGGGGTTGCCCCCCGGCCGTTCCGAACGATTACAGGCCCAGCAGGCCAATCCAATAGCCAAAGATACCGATGACGAAGAAGCCGATAATGATCCACAGCGCGTTGACTTTCTTGCGCAGCAGCCACATGCAGGCGAAGGTCAGCAGCAGCGGCACCAGGCCCGGCATCAGCTGGTCGAGGATAGTCTGCACCGTGGTGACGTTGGTATGCCCGGTCTGGTCGGTTATCTTGGACACCACCAGCGGGATATTCACGTGCGTCCACTTGTTGACCAGCGCCCCCATCACAAACAGGCCGAGAATGGACGCTCCTTCCGTCAGTTTTTGCAGGAAACCGCCGCCCATGTCGTTGACGATATCCACCCCTTTACGGTAACCGTAGGCCACGCCGTAGTAACGGGTCAGCAGGCGCACCAGGTTGAACAGCACGAAGAACAGGATCGGCCCGAGCAGGCTGCCGCTCATGGCGATGCCGGCGCCGAGCGCGGCGAACACCGGCCGCACGGTGCCCCAGAAGATCGGGTCACCGACGCCTGCCAACGGCCCCATCAAACCGACCTTGATGCCGTTGATCGCGCCGTCGTCGATCGGCGCGCCGTTGGCGCGTTGCTCTTCCATCGCCATGGTCACGCCGAGCACCGGCGCCGCCACGTAAGGGTGCGTGTTGAAGAACTCGAGGTGGCGTTTGATCGCCTGTTTGCGATCGTCATTGTTTTCCGGATACAGGCGACGGATCACCGGCACCATCGAGAAGCAAAAACCCAGCGCCTGCATGCGTTCGAAGTTCCATGACCCCTGGAACAGGTTAGAGCGCAGGAATACGCCGCGAATGTCGGCCGGCGTGAGTTTCTTTTGAGCAGTTGTATCAACCATTTCTCTCACCTATTCCTAGTCGAGTTCGTTATCGAGATCGTTCGCGTTAGCCGGGCCGGCCTGGACAACCTGAGATTTGTTGTATTTCGGGCTGAGCTGGATATACAGCACGGCCATCACCACGCCGATGACGCCGAGCGCCACCAGGTTAAAGTTGGTGAAGGCGGCGGTAACGAAACCGAGATAGAAGAACGGCATCAGGTAGCCGGCGCGCATCATGTTAATCACCATTGCGTAACCGACCACGACGATCATGCCGCCGGCGATGTTCAGGCCGCTGGTGACCACTTCCGGGATCGAGTTGAGCAGGGCGTGTACCCCGGCGGTGCCGACCGAGATGGCGACGATGACCGCAGGGATGGCGATACGCATCGCCTGCAGCAGCAGGGCGCCGATATGGATCCAGGTGATGGCGCGCAGGCTGCCGCGCTCCGCCGCGCTGTCCGCCGCGTGCTGGAAGGCCACGGTGAGGGTGCGCACGATGATGGTCAGCACCTGGCCGGCCGCCGCCAGCGGAATGGCCAGCGCGATACCGGCGCCGACGCTCTGCCCACCGGCGATGACCAGTATGGTCGAGATGATGGACGCCAGGGCGGCATCCGGCGCGACCGCCGCACCGATGTTCATCCAGCCGAGGGCGATCATTTCCAGCGTACCGCCGATGATGATGCCGGTTTTCATGTCGCCGAGGATGAAGCCGATCAGGGTACAGGCGACCAGCGGGCGGTGGAACTGGAATTCGTCGAGGACGGAACCCATCCCGGCGATACAGGCAACGATAAATATCAGCACAATCTGAAGAGTGGTGATCTCCATTGCACTTCTCCTATGACCAAAAAAGCTCTGAGTAAAATAATCAGCGGCTGGCGCCACTAATTGAGTTTGTTAATCAGGTCCATCATTTTTAGCCGGCTGTCGGACGAGACCTTACGCACCTCCAGCTCGATACCGCGGTCGTTCAGCTTCTTAAACGCTTCGATATCTTTTTCATCGACGGAAACGGCGTTATTCACCTGGGTTTTCCCCTGACGGAACGCCATGCCGCCGATATTGACGGATGTAATCTCCACGCCGCCTTCCACCAGACGCCAAACGTCGGTCGGGTTGGTGAATAACAGCATCACGCGATCGTTGGCGTATTTCGGGTTGTTCCAGACGCGGATGGCCTTCGCCACGTCCACCACGTGAGCGGTGACGCCCGGCGGGGCAACCTGGGTCAACAAGGTTTTGCGCACATGGTCGGCGGCAACCTCATCGCTGACGACGATGATGCGGCTGACGTTGGTCTCTTTGGTCCAGCGGGTGGCGACCTGGCCGTGGATTAAGCGATCGTCGATACGCGCCAGGCCGATTTTCATGTGATCGTTCGGCCCCAACGGCGCCTGAGGAGCAGCGGCTTTCGGGGCGGGTGCTGCGGGTTTTGCGGGTTCTTCCTGCGGTTTTTTCAGCGCTTTCACGCCTTCACGGCCGGTTTCCAACGCCAGCGCCACCAGTTCATCGAAAGCGGGGTTATCGTCCCGCGCCATGAAGGTTTCCACCAGCATCGGAATGTTGACCCCGGTGACGACCTCATAGTTGTCTTTATCGACCGCAATGCGGCTGGCGGCGTTGAACGGGCTGCCGCCCCAGGTATCCACCAGGAACAGCACGCCGCCGCTGGTATCCAATCCACTGATTTTTTCGTTGTACTTGACGATTAACGTTTCGGCATTCTCACCGGGAACGAAGTCTATAAAGGCGACGTTGTCCTGCTCGCCCAATAGCATCTCCGCCGTTTTCAGCAGTTGTTCCGCTGCAGCCCCGTGTGTGCCGATGATAATAGCTATTGCCACTCGCTACCTCCTCGTTGAACTCCAGGCACGGTGTGTATCGTTCTTCCGTGCCGTCTTGGCAGTCACTTCCGCGGTTCAGATACATTATGGTAGAAAAAAAGAAACGCACGCCTAACATTTCTCACGCAGTTTCAAATGCCTGTGCGCGATACTTCACGAACGCGTCATTTATTTTAGTGAGTGAAAAAATATTTTTTGTGACGCTGCTCCGCTATTGAATGCTCGGATAAATCTTAGCGGTCGTGGGCGAGATGACAGGGCGCAACCTTAAACCGCCGTTGAAAAAGCCGCTTTGTCCGCCAGAAAAATCCTGATACAGTAATTTCCTCTTTCATCACTAAGGAGTGAAGGGCCTCAGCCCTCCCTATGGACTGTCACCGAAGTTACTGTTTTTCCAGGTTTCACCCGCCACCTGCTGGCGTTACATATGCTGTTCGGCCGCTCGGCCACCACCCGGTAATCCCATCCCGTCACCTTGCTATTGTCGACTGCGCCCATGCAGCGGCGGCATCGTCACGTCTGAGCCTCCTGCGCTCGTTCCCACTTTTCTCTGGAGTCTGATATGGAATTTTTAATGGACCCCTCTATTTGGGCGGGGTTGCTTACGCTGGTGGTGCTGGAAATCGTGCTGGGCATCGACAACCTGGTGTTCATTGCCATTTTGGCCGACAAGCTGCCGCCGAAGCAGCGTGATAAAGCGCGCATCATCGGCCTGTCGCTGGCATTGCTGATGCGTTTGGGCCTGTTGTCGGTGATCTCCTGGATGGTGACGCTGACCACGCCGCTGTTCAGCGTCGGCGATTTCAGCTTCTCGGGCCGCGATCTTATCCTGCTGTTCGGCGGGGTGTTCCTGTTGTTCAAAGCCACCATGGAGCTGCATGAACGGCTGGAAGGGCAGACGCACCAGGACGGCGCCAACCGCGGTTACGCCAAGTTCTGGGCGGTGGTGGTGCAGATCGTCATCCTCGACGCGGTGTTCTCGCTCGATGCGGTGATTACCGCCGTGGGCATGGTGAACGATCTGCCGGTGATGATGGCGGCGGTGGTGATCGCGATGGCGGTGATGCTGTTGGCGTCCAAACCGTTGACTAACTTCGTTAACGCGCATCCGACCATTGTGGTGCTGTGCCTGAGCTTCCTGTTGATGATCGGCCTGAGCCTGATCGCCGAAGGCTTCGGCTTGCATATTCCTAAAGGTTATCTGTACGCCGCGATCGGCTTCTCGATCCTGATTGAATTGTTCAACCAGATCGCGCGTCGCAACTTCATCAAGCATCAGGCGCGTCGCCCGATGCGCGAGCGCACCGCGGAAGCGATCATGCGCCTGATGGGGCAGCAGCGCGCGCAGCAGACGGACGATGCGGTCGCCTTGCCGCGGGATGAAACCTTTGCGGAGGAAGAGCGTTATATGATCAGCGGCGTGCTGACGCTGGCCTCGCGCTCATTGCGCAGCGTGATGACGCCGCGCACCGAGATTTCCTGGGTCGATTGCGAGCGCTCCCGCGAAGAGGTACGCGAACAGCTGCTGGACACGCCGCACAGCCTGTTCCCGGTGTGCCGCGATTCGGTGGATGAGATTGTTGGCGTGGTGCGCGCCAAGGATCTGCTGGTGGCGCTGGAGCAGGGTGAAGATATCGCCGAGTTCGCCGCCCGCACGCCGCCGATCGTGGTGCCGGAAACCATGGACGTCATCAAGCTGTTGGCGGTGCTGCGTCGCGCCAAAGGGCGTCTGGTGGTGGTCACCAACGAGTTCGGCGTCGTGCAAGGGCTGGTGACGCCGCTGGACGTGCTGGAAGCGATTGCCGGTGAATTCCCGGACGAAGATGAAACCCCGGACATTGTGGCGGAAGGCGACGGCTGGCTGGTGAAGGGCGGGACCGACCTGCACTCGCTGGAACAGGCGCTGGCCTGCGATGACCTGGTGAGCCCAACCGCGGACTACGCCACCCTGGCGGGGCTGCTGTTGGCCCACTACGGCCAGATGCCAGTGGTGGGGGATACTATCGAGCTGAACCACCTGCGTTTCGATATCGTCGACGTCTCCGAATACCGCATCGAACTGGTGCGTGTCACCCGCGTCGTCTTTGACGAGCCGACGCAGTCGTAACCCGTTCGCCGGAGGCTCAGGCCTCCGGCGGATCCTCTTGCGCATGCCTGACGCGCGATTCGTACTGTTGCAACCATAGCGGGAAAACGTGGATCGGCATCGGTTTGGCGAAATAATACCCCTGCAGGGCATTGACCTCGCGTGAGCGCAGGTAGTCAGCCTGTTCCGCCGTTTCTACCCCTTCAGCCACCAACTTCAGCTTCAGCCGCTGCGCCAGCGTAATGATGGTGTCGGTCACCGTTGCGTTTACCGCGTCGGTGCCGATGGCCGCGGTAAACCCGCGGTCAATCTTCAACACGTCCGGGCTGAGGTTTTTCAGGTAGCTCAGCGAACTGTGGCCGGTGCCGAAATCGTCGATGGCCAGCATGATACCCATGTCTTTCAGCGTCCGGATCTGGTCATGCTGGATGGCCGACAGCGCGGTGCGCTCGGTCAGCTCCAGCATCAGTGACGGCATTGGGTGCGCCGGCAGCCAAATCTGGCGGATATCGTCGATGATGTTGAGCGTTTTAAAATGCTCGGCCGCGACGTTGATGCTGATGTAGAACGACGGCCGCGGCGGGAATAGCTGCAGATTTTCCGTCACGGTGTTCATCAGATAGCGGGTCAGCGGAATGATCAGCTCATGCTGCTCGGCCAGCGGGATAAACACGTCGGGCGAGATCCACCCCTGCCGTTTCTTTTTCCAACGCAGCAGCATCTCGACGCCGGCGCAGCGGCCGGTATCGCTGTGAATGATCGGTTGGCAGTAAACGCGGAACTCCCGGTGGGTAATGGCATGGCCGATGTGATAAGACAGGCTCATACGGTTAGCGGTGAGCAGGTAGACCACATAGGCCGCCAGCAGGCTGATCAACAGCGCCAGAGGAATATGGCGCGGCAGTGCGGAAAACGCCAGCATGCCGACCTGCGGGCCGAACAGCGAAATCGAGAACGGGTACCGCTCGGAACCGGCGGTGTAACGCAGATCGTTGGTCAGGGTGTCGCGGCGCAGGATTTCACGGCGTCCGTATTCCAGGCTGCTGTCGGCTACGTTCAGCACCATTCGCTGAACATAAGGCTCCTGCGGTTCGAGTAAAAAGTTCGATAACAGCTCGATATTGAAGACGTGCAGAACGCCGCTGGTTCTATCGCCGGGGGAGGGTGTCCACATCACCAACGTGGGCAGTCCTTTGCTCACCGCCAACGAAGGGCGCAGCGCCAGCTTGACGTTGCTGTTGACGAAAATCGGCAGCACGGCGGCCAACTGATAATGACGGGCGCCAAACAGGCTGGAGCAGTAGATGACGCCATTTTTTACCAGCAGCATGGCGCGCAGCGCCTGATTTTGCGCGGCGCGAAAGCGTAGGGTCGATGAGACGTTCTCGCAGGGTTGTTCCAGCATGTCCATACTGCGTTCCGCCTGCAGCTGTGCGGGGGACAGCAGCTGGTCAATCTTGCCGACGGTGCGGGTGGCCAACGTTTGCTGGCTCTGCTCGATGCTTTTGACCTCTTGATAGTAACGGGTATACAGCGATACCAACAGAATAGCCGCGCCCACCGCTCCGGCCAGCAGCCAACGGTAGTAACGATATTGGGACGCGGCGAGGTGGGTCATCAACATCCGGTAAATCCTTGTTCGGTAATCCAGCTCCGAGTCACGGTCAGGCCATAGATCCTTAAGTTGCGCTCGGCTAATTCTAGCCTGAGGTTATACAAGATTGATGGTAACTCAGTAAATTATTTCGATTTGGCAAAACAGAAGGTCAATTTGCAGGCTAACCGCCGGATCGATGAGAAAAATGCAGGATTTTTTCTGGTGACATTGTCACAAAAACGCTCAATGAATTGATTACCCATAAAAAACCCCGCCGGGTGGCGGGGTTGTCGGTCAGTCGCATTGCACCTTGATAGCCAGGCCGCCGCGTGATGTTTCTCGATACTTGGCGTTCATGTCTTTGCCGGTTTCATACATGGTCTCGATCACCTTATCCAGCGAAACGCGCGGTTCGCTGGTGCGGCGCAGGGCCATGCGGGCGGCATTGATCGCCTTGACCGAGGCGATGGCGTTGCGCTCAATGCACGGCACCTGCACCTGGCCGGCGACCGGATCGCAGGTCAGACCCAGGTTGTGTTCCATGCCGATTTCCGCCGCCACGCATACCTGCTCAGGGCTGCCGCCCAGCAGTTCGGCCAGGCCGGCCGCCGCCATGGAGCAGGCAACGCCGACTTCACCCTGACAGCCGACTTCGGCGCCGGAAATGGAGGCGTTCATCTTGTACAGCGCGCCGATGGCGCCCGCCGCCATAAAGTAGCGGATATAGATGTCCGGGCTGACGGACTCGATGAAGTGATCGTAGTAAGCCAGCACGGCAGGCACGATGCCGCAGGCGCCGTTGGTCGGCGCGGTGACGACGCGGCCGCCGGCGGCGTTTTCTTCGTTAACCGCCAGCGCGAACATGTTGACCCAGTCGATCACGTTCATCGGATCGTTGGACAGCTTGTCCGACGCCACCAGCATGCGGCGCAGCGCGGAGGCACGGCGCGGCACGCGCAGCGGGCCCGGCAGCACGCCTTCGGTGTTCAGACCGCGATCGATGCAGGCGCGCATGGTTTGCCAGACGTTACCGAAGTAGGTGTCGATCTCTTGCTTGCTGTGCAGCGCCAGTTCGTTCTGCATCACCATGCCGGACAGCGACAGCCCGGTCTCGCGACAGTGGTCGAGCATTTCGCGCGCGGAATTGAACGGATAAGGCATTTGCAGTTCTTGCTCGGCGGCCTTGCCGAAGTTCTCTTCATCGACGATGAAGCCGCCGCCGATAGAGTAATAGGTCTTGCTATACACTTCTTTATCGCCGGCGAAGGCGTGGACCTGCATGCCGTTTTCGTGCAGCGGCAGGTTGTCGCTGCGGAAGACCATGCCGCCGTCGCGCGGGAAATCGACTTCATGCAGGCCGTTGGCCAGCATCAGGCGTTGACGTTGTTCTACATCGCGAATAAAACCCGGGATGCTATCGATATCGACGGTGTCCGGCATGTTGCCGGCCAGGCCGAGAATGATAGCGATATCGGTATGGTGACCTTTGCCGGTCAATGAGAGTGAGCCGTAAACGTCTACGGCAACACGCGTGATAGAAGGCATCAGGCCTTTATTTACCAGATCGTCGACAAACTGTTTGCCGGCTTTCATCGGTCCAACCGTATGAGAGCTGGACGGGCCGATGCCGATCTTAAACATGTCGAAAACGCTAATCACGCTAAAACTCCTTAAAGAGACGTATTGTTATGGCTGCGGCGGTTAAGAACCGCGCAGGGAACAGCGATATTGTAAAAGGGCCGTGCGGGTTCGGCTGCCTTTTTCGCATGAAATTAAATAATCCGTGGTGTCGCTTTTTTTACTGATTACCCGGGGCGAACCCTTGTGCGGGGCATCCGCTTTCGCCCAAGCTCCATTAACGGTAATCGCGCCAGCTTTCCTTGCTGAACGCCGCCGGCTTAATCCCTGTTTCTACAGTGGTTTATCTCGGACGGTGGTATTTTACAGGTATTTCGTAAGGTTTAAGAGAGGGTTTACAGTTTTTTTAAAACCATTCAACCGGAACGGTAGTTGAAAAAGCGATCAAATGAAGTGATTTCGATCGCTTTACCCGCAGCGGAGGCCGGCAACCGTGCCAGATTGCGAGTCAGATCACGCAATGCCGGCTAAATACTGACTTGCTGCGCCAGGCGGCGAATGATGGCGGCGGTCAGCCCCCAGATAAACTGGCTGTGGTACCAGGAAAGGTAAATCCGGTGCGTATGGCCGGCGCGATGAATGTCCAGCGGGTAGTAACGCGACAGGGTCAGCGCCTCCCGCAAAGGCATTTCAAACACGTCAGCCACTTCGCCTTCGTTGGCGCGGAACTGCACGTCCGGCGAGACCAGGCCGACGATAGGCGTGACCTGAAATCCGGTGCTGCTGTCGAGCGGCGCCATTTGGCCGAGTATAGTAACCGCCTGCGGCGGTATCGCCACTTCTTCCTGCGCTTCTCGCAGCGCCGTCACGATCGCCGACCCGTCTTCATCGTCGGTTTTACCGCCGGGGAAGGCCACCTGGCCGGCATGTTTGCGCAGCGAGTCGGCGCGGCGGGTCAACAGCAGCGTCGGCTCGGCGCGACAGACGATCGGGATCAGCACTGCGGCCGGGCGCACATTGTGCGAGATCTGCGCCGCCTGCGGCAGCTGCAGTTGGAAACGGCTGATAAAGGCGTGCAGTGAAGCCGGTGCATTTGGTGGGATCACGACTGGGCGCACTCCCCGAGCTGCGGCAGAATGCGGCCAACCTTGTCGAAGGTCTCCTGATATTCCGCCTGTTCCTGGCTGTCCGCCACGATGCCGCCACCGGCGGAGCAATGGATGCGGCCGTTTTCGGTGACGAGCGTGCGAATAGTGATGTTGGTGTCCATGGTGCCGCAGGCGCTCAGGTAACCGATGCTGCCGCAATAGGCGTTGCGACGCTGCGGCTCCAGTTCTTCGATGATTTCCATCGCCCGCACCTTGGGCGCGCCGGTGATCGAGCCGCCGGGGAAGCAGGCGCGCAGCAGTTCGGTCGCCGAGGCGGTGTCCGGCAGGGTTGCGGTGATGGTGCTCACCAGGTGGTGCACCGCCGGGAACGGCTCCACGACGAACAGCTCCGGCACGCGCACGCTGCCGGGCTGGGCGACGCGGCCGATATCGTTGCGCAGCAGATCGACAATCATCAGATTTTCAGCGCGATCTTTGGGCGAACCGGCCAAACGTCGAGCCTGTGCGGTGTCTTGTTCCGCGTCCGCCAGCCGCGGCAGCGTGCCCTTGATCGGGCGGGTTTGGATGCGCTGCTGCTCCAGCCACAGGAAGCGCTCGGGAGAAACGCTCAACACGCTGTTGTGCGGCAGACGCAAGAACGCGGAGAACGGCGCGCGGTTGCTTGCGCTCAATCGGCAAAACGCCTGCCATTCATCTCCCTGATAGTCTGCGGAGAATCGCTGCGCCAGATTGATTTGGTAACAGTCGCCGCTGCGCAGGTAGTGCTGAATGCGTTGGAACTTCTCGCCGTACTGCTGCCGGCTCATATTGGCGCGCCAGTCGCTCAGCAGCGTGAAAGGGCGTGCCGCAGGCGCGGTTTGGCTATTGAGCCAGCGCCAGCGCTGTTCCACGTCGCCATAGCTGAGCAGCGTCAGCGTTTGCAGCCGGTGGTCGGCGATCAGCGCCCAGTCATAAATGCCCACCGCCATGTCCGGCAAGGTGAGGTCGGCTTCGGCCAACTGCGGCAAGCTTTCCACCCGCCGCCCAAGATCGTAGCCGAACAGCCCCAGGGCGCCGCCCTGAAACGGCAGATCCGGATTAAAGGCCGGTTGCCAACCTTGCGCCACCATCTGCTGTTGCAACAACTCAAACGGATCTTGTTGCGACCGTATTGTTACGTCGTCACTTGTGATTTCTGTGGTGGCGCCATGAGTCGTGAGAGTAATGCGCGGCTGCGCGACCAGAATATCGAAGCGGTTGTGCGAATGGTCGGCAAAGCCCGAGTGCAGCAGCATCGCCCAAGGCTGCGATGAAAGCGGGGCAAAAAGCGTCATCAGGGCGCTGCGATGGTAGGGCAAAGACTTTATGTTTGGGGCGGTTACGCTCATGAACGTCAATAAACCTGGCTGTGAAGACGGCAATATCTGGCGGCTAGTGTGCCATAGACGGCCATGGCATGCATGTTTTGCCATACGAGACATGCAGCACACCTCACATAAACGGCAGTTCAATAAACCTGAAATAAGGCATTTTTTGCGCCATTGTTTATACTTCGATATGTTAAAAATTTAACGTCAAAATAACTGGAAGCATTTTTCACCGAGGGCGCAAGACCCGAGAAATATAAAGACAACTCGTTAATTTCACACTTTTATTGTTGCTCGCTGTTATTAAGTGGGCGATGCGAAACGGTTTTGCCTGTGTTTTTTAAGGTGGCCGTCTTGTGAAAGTTATTCCTTGTTGTGGAACGCTTTTCTTGTAGAAAGCATGAAAAGACAAACAAGATGAATCTTATTTAGCTCGCGGCGGAAATGTGAATGTTTGCGTCATATTTCGCTCGGGCGCTGAAGCGATTTCTATTTTTCAAAAAAATAAAATTATCATTTTGTTACATTATTATTGAAGAGCTGCCTATGTCGTTAATGCTGAGCGTCATCGTCCCGATGCACAATGCGGGAGAACTGTTAGAACCTTTCCTGGCTTCGTTGCTTGCTCAACGAGAACAGCGGTTGGAGGTGATCATCGTTAACGATGGTTCCACCGACGGTTCGGGGGAGGTCGCCCACCGCTATGCGGCGGCGCATCCGCATATTCGGGTTATCGATCAGGCGAACGCCGGCGTTTCCAATGCGCGTAATGCCGGGCTCGCCGTTGCCCGAGGAAAATACGTGGCGTTTCCCGACGCTGACGATCTGCTGGCACCGGAAATGTATTCCACGCTGCTGGAGCAGGCCGAACGGCACCAATTAGGCGTGATGCAATGCAATGGCGAACGCTATTTTGCCAGCGAGGACGAATTGCAGCCGATTTTTCCTCAGGAGCGTTTACGCACCACTGATGTTATCACTGGCGTTCAATGGTTCGAACGCGCGTTGAAATCGCGAAAGTTTATTCACGTTGTGTGGTTGGCGATATATCGTCTCGATTTTATCCGCCAGCATCGGCTCTATTTTGAACCGGGCTTACATCACCAGGATATTCCCTGGACGACGGAGGTCATGTTTAATGCCAAGCGGGTCAAATATTTAAGCACGCCGCTGTACCGCCAACGGGTGCACGACAAGTCGATCAGCAATCGCCGTCGCACCGGCAAGGCTAACGTGGATTATCAGCGCCACTATATGAAAATCGTCGAAATGCTGGAGCGGCTCAACCTGCGTTATGCGAGCACCATCGCCATTCGGCCGGCGTTCCATTGGCAGATCACCCGCGAAGCGCTGGGGATTTGCCACAGCATTCGCCGTGAGCCGGATCCGGCCGCTCAGAATCAGATTACCGAAGAGTTTTACCAACGTGGCATCGACAGAGCGATGCTCGCCAATGCGCGCGGCGTGAAGCAGGGGTGGCATGTCATGCTGTGGCGGCACCGTTTAAAGCAGTGGCGCAACGATAACGGCTGTTCACAGCCGGCCTGAGGCACAAGACGTTGGGATCCGCCGCGTTAGCGCGTATACTCCTTCTCCCTTTTGCCGGAGAGAACGACACATGCATGCAGGTATGCCATTACTGAGCCACGCGGAGCAGCAGGAAGCGGCGGATCGCATCCATCAGCTGATGGAACAGGGCATGAGCAGCGGTGAGGCCATTGCTCGCGTTGCGCAGGAAATTCGTGAGAAGCATCAGGGCGCTCATGTCGCGGTGCTGTTCGATGACGAAGACGAACAGCAGGATGCCGCGCCGGAGGCGTCGCGGGATGACGATGCTGAAGAAGACGAAGACTATTGATGTTATCGGGGCCGCGCAAGCGGCCCCGTCAGTTTTAGCGGTTGACCGCCACGGCGGCGGCGGCCTGTTTCGCCAGCTCCACCGCGAGTTCCGTGGTGTCCGCCGTTGCCAGCGCTACACCCAGGCGGCGCTGGCCGGCGATTTCCGGCTTGCCGAACAGACGCAGCTGGTTGTGCCCGCGCAGCGCGTTTTCCAATCCGCTGAAGCGCACATCGGTGCTGGTGAGCTGTGGCAGGATCACCGCTGAAGCGGAAGGGCCGAACTGGCGGATAGCGCCGATCGGCAAACCGAGAAACGCGCGCACGTGCAGGGCGAACTCAGACAGATCCTGTGAAATCAACGTGACCATGCCGGTATCGTGCGGGCGTGGCGACACTTCGCTGAAGATCACGTCGTCGCCACAAACGAACAGCTCCACGCCGAACAGCCCGAAGCCCCCCAGGGCCTTCACCACTTTCTCGGCGATAGCCTGGGCCCGGCTCAGCGCCGTAGCCGACATGCGTTGCGGCTGCCAGGATTCGCGGTAATCCCCATCCTCCTGACGGTGCCCGATCGGCTCACAGAAATGCACGCCATCCACGGCGTTGATGGTCAGCAGCGTAATTTCAAAATCAAATCTTACCAGCCCTTCGACGATCACCCGGCCACCGCCGGCACGGCCGCCCTGTTGGGCGTAATCCCAGGCGCTTTGCAGCTGTTCGGGCGTGCGGATCAGGCTCTGGCCTTTGCCGGAAGAGCTCATCACCGGTTTGACGATGCACGGGTAGCCGATATGCTCAACCGCCTGGCGGAAGGCGATTTCACTGTCGGCAAAGCGGTAGCTGGAGGTGGGAAGACCGAGCTCTTCCGCCGCCAGACGACGGATGCCTTCACGGTTCATGGTCAGGCGTGTGGCTTCGGCGCAGGGCACTACGCGGTGGCCCTGGCGTTCAAGCTCGACCAGCATGGCGGTGGCGATCGCTTCGATTTCGGGAACGATATAGTCCGGCCGCTCGTGTTCGATGACGGCTTTCAACGCGTCACCGTCCAGCATATTGATGACGTGGCTGCGGTGCGCCACATGCATGGCCGGCGCATCGGCGTAGCGATCGACGGCGATCACCTCCAGACCGAGGCGCTGGCATTCAATGGCGACTTCTTTACCCAGCTCGCCTGAGCCGAGCAACATGACGCGGGTGGCGGAAAGGCGCAGGGCGGTTCCAATCGTTAACATAGTTTCGTACCTGGATCGGTGAAAGTAAGCGGATTGATGATCGGCGGGCAGTATATACGAAAACGATTGCGCGCGCAGCCGCCGCGCCGGTTTTGTTGCTAACTGGCTGTTTTTATAACAAACAGAAATATTTGCCCTGTATGAGCGATTGTGCGTTAATAACCGACGGCGAAAGAAGGCCTACTTATCGAGAGGTTTTCGCGTCTCGTGCCGTCAAGGCAGGTTTATCAAGTAAAGGAAACACAAATGAGCAAGATCACTGGTCACGTTAAATGGTTCAACGAAAGCAAAGGTTTCGGCTTTATCACCCCTGCCGACGGCTCTAAAGACGTTTTCGTTCATTTCTCCGCTATCGTCAGCGATGGTTTCAAGACCCTGGCTGAAGGCCAGCAGGTTGAGTTCTCCATCCAGGACAGCCAACGTGGCCCAGCCGCAGCCAACGTCGTTGCGATTTAACGACTGCGTTGCCAAGAAACCCGCCGCCGGCGGGTTTTTTTATGCCCGCACCCCGTAACGCCGCCCATCTCTGTTATCATTTACCGCTGATTCGGCGCTTACCTGCGGGCGCGCCGCCATTCCATTCGTCATATAAGAGTTATCGCCGTGAGCACAGTTTCTTTTTCTTCCCTGCCGCTGCCAGCCGAACAGTTGGCCAACCTCAACGAACTGGGGTACGCCGAAATGACGCCGGTACAGGCCGCCGCATTGCCCGCCATCCTGCAAGGGCGGGACGTGCGCGCCAAGGCGAAAACCGGCAGCGGTAAAACGGCGGCCTTCGGCATTGGTCTGCTGAACAGTATCGTCGTCGGTCAGGTCGCCACGCAGGCGCTGGTGCTTTGTCCCACCCGCGAGCTGGCCGATCAGGTGAGCAAAGAGCTGCGTCGCCTGGCGCGTTTTACGCAAAACATCAAGATCCTGACGCTGTGCGGCGGCCAGCCGATGGGGCCGCAGCTCGATTCGCTGGTGCATGCGCCGCACATCGTGGTGGGGACGCCGGGCCGTATCCAGGAACACCTGCGCAAGAAAACGCTGCAGCTGGACGAGCTGAAGGTGCTGGTGCTGGATGAGGCCGATCGCATGCTGGACATGGGGTTCGCCGACGACATCGACGATGTGATCAGCTATACGCCGCCGCAACGTCAGACGCTGCTGTTTTCCGCCACGTACCCGGCAGGCATCGAGCGCATCAGCGCGCGCGTTCAACGCCAGCCGCTGAGCGTCGAGGTGGACGATGGCGAAGCGCAGACCTCCATCGAACAACGCTTTTATGAGACCACGCGCGATCAGCGCCCAGCGCTGCTGGTGTCGGCCATTCGCTATCATCAACCCGCGTCCTGCGTGGTGTTCTGCAATACCAAACGCGACTGTCAGACGGTGCTTGAGGCCCTGGAGGCCCGCGGCATCAGCGCGCTGGCGCTGCATGGCGATCTGGAACAGCGCGACCGCGACCAGGTGTTGGTGCGTTTCGCCAACCGCAGTTGCCGGGTACTGGTGGCGACCGACGTCGCCGCACGCGGGCTGGATATTAAAGAGCTGGAGCTGGTGGTCAACTACGAGCTGGCGTTCGATCCCGAAGTGCATGTGCACCGTATTGGCCGTACCGGCCGCGCCGGCATGAGCGGGTTGGCGATCAGCCTGTGCACGCCACAGGAAATGGCGCGTGCGCACGCGATTGAAGACTATCTGCAGATGAGCGTTGACTGGTCGCCGGTGTCCGAGCTGAGCGGGGCGGCCAACGGCTCGCTGGAGGCGGAAATGGTGACGCTGTGCATCGACGGCGGCCGCAAGGCGAAGATCCGTCCCGGCGATATTCTCGGGGCGCTGACCGGTGATGCCGGGCTGACGGCGGCGGAAGTGGGCAAGATCGATATGTTCCCGGTGCATGCCTATGTCGCGATCCGCAAAGCCAGCGCGCGCAAGGCGCTGCAACAGTTGCAGCAGGGCAAAATCAAAGGCAAAAGCTGCAAGGTGCGGCTGCTGAAATAAGCCAAGGGCGGGCGGCGGTTTGCCTTCCCGCCACGATCTATTTATACTGTATATAATAACAGTAATTTGAGTATTTGAGGACGCACGCATGGCGGTTGAAGTTAAATATGTGGTGGTGAGAAACGGTGAGGAAAAAATGACTTTCGCGAGCAAGAAAGAAGCCGACGCCTACGACAAAATGCTGGATCTGGCGGACAACCTTGGGGAGTGGCTGCAGCAGGCGCCGCTGAACCTGGATGACGAACAGCGCGAAGGGCTGAGCTTCTTCCTGGCGGAAAACAAGGATGCGCTGGGCCTGATTCTGCGCGGCGCATCGCCGGCGGAAACCCTCAAGAAACCGGCGGAAAGCAAAGCGAAAAAAGCGGCCTCTACCCCAAAAGAGGGATCTGCGTCAGAAAAGCAGGCGGCATAATGACTTATGTTGCGGTGTTGTGATGAAAAAGGATCTAAAATGAGCCGTGAAATAACTTTCTTCAGCCGCTTTGAGCAAGACATTCTGGCCGGGCGTAAAACCATCACCATTCGGGATGCCAGTGAATCGCATTTTGAACCGGGCGAGGTATTGCGCGTCAGCCGCAATGAGGACGGCGTATTTTTCTGCTTTATCGAAGTGCTGTCGGTAACGCCGGTGCGCCTGGATGCGCTGACCGAACGCCACGCACAGCAGGAGAACATGTCGCTCGGCGAACTGAAGCAGGTGATCAAGGAAATCTATCCGGGCCTGGATGCGCTGTTTGTCATTGAGTTCGTCAAACGGTAACCCTTTGCCGAAGCCCTGTTGTGAGCCAGGGATGGGCGCCCGGATAGCGCTAATCACAACGGGAGGACATATGAAAAAAACGGGTTTGGCTATCGCCTTGTTGGCCATGATGGGAGCATCGACGGCGGTGTGGGCGCAGGATCACGAACAGCGCGCCGCCAAGGTGGGGCAGTGTGCGGGCCTGCAGCCGGCGGATATCGCCGCCCAGGTCAAGCGCGACTTCTTGCAGAACCGCATTACGCGCTGGGAGTCGGACAAAAAGCTGCTGGGTACCGCAACGCCGATTGCCTGGGTTAGCCCGGATGCCATCAGCGGCAAGGATCAGGTATGGCAGGTGCCGTTGACGGTGCGTGGCACCAAGGCAGATAAAACCTACAACGTGACGCTCAACTGCAACACCGGCGAAATCGCCTACAGCGCCCCACAGTAACGCTTTCCCGGCAGTAAAAAGCCCGCCGAGCGGCGGGCTTGATGTTCTCAGGCGGCGTCAGTCGCTGAACGGAATCACCAATTCACCCGGTTTCACTTCCAACCCTTTCGCCAGTTTTTTCGCCAGCGCTTCGGTTTTGCTGTTGTCAGGATTCAGCACATAAGCCGGCTTTTGGTCGAAGTAGGATTTCAGCGACTGGTTCAGATACGGCGTCAGCGCTTTCATCACCGTCTGCATTTTTTCCGGCTGCACGCTGTAATCGGTCAGCTCCATGTCCTTCAGGAAAATGGCGCCCTGCGCCCGGTCATAAACCGGCTGCGCCTTCAGCGTCAGCTTCAGATCAGCGGTCTGCGGGCCGAGAATCGACGTGATGTTGACCTTGGCGTCGCCGGAAAGGGTGACTTTACCCGGTTCGCTGCGGCCGATCTGGCTTTGCAACTGAGTCAGCACGATGTTGGCGTCCAGCAGGCCGGGCACGCCGATTTGCTTCTGATAGTCGTTATGTTTCTGCAGGTAGTCATTCACTTCCTGCTCACTCAGGGTGTACTGGGTCAGTTGATTGCAACCGGCCAATACGCCGGCGAACAGCAGGGCGGCTGCGCCCATCAGGATCTTCTTCATTAATGCCTCATTGCGACTGCTGGCGAAAAGTGCTGCAGATAATTGATTAATCATTATAAACGCTCCGCCTGCGCGTGAAAACGGCAGGCGGCGGTATGGCGGGAATAGTGCGCGTAAAACAGGGCGAGACCTATCGGATAACGCCGAAAGCGTCAGCGCCTTAATCGCAGCGCCAAGAGGATCACGCCGGCCAGGCAGGCTGCGCCTCCCAACAGCGGGAACAGCGGAATGCCCCACAGCCGCAGCGACGAATGCATCAGATAAGGCGCCAGCCCCAGGGCAAAAGCGGCGGTGACGATGGCGATGGCCAGGGTAACGGCGCTGCGCTCCAGCGCTTTGCTCAACTGACCGAGGTTCTTGACGTTAATATCGGCATTGAGCTGCCCGCGTTTCAGGCGGCGCACCAACAGCCGCAGGGTTTGCGGCAGCTCCTCTCCGGCGTCGAGCGCTTCCCCGCCCAGGGTCAAGAGCCGTTGGCGCACGGCGTCTGGGGCATAACGTTGCAGCACCGTTTGTTGCAGCATCGGTTTGAGCGTGGCGACGATGTCAAAGGCCGGATCCAGCCGGTGCAGCACGCCGTCGGCGGTGATTAAGGCCTTGAACAGCAGCACCAGATCCGGCGGCAGCGCCAGCTGGTGCTCACGCGCCATCACCAACAGGTCAGTGAGGGCTTTGCCGAGCGTCAGGGTGGCGGCGGCCTGCTTGTCGAGAAAGTTTTGCGCCGCCAGCTCCAGGTCCATCAGATCCAGCGGTTCGCTGTCCGACCAGGCGATCAGCGTGTTGACGATGCCTTCGGACTGACGATCGGCGATGGCCTGCAGCAGCAGGAGCAACTGGTTGCGCCGCCGTTCGGACAACTGACCCACCATGCCGAAGTCGATGAAGCCGACGCGATCGCCGCTCAGCGCCATCACGTTGCCGGGGTGCGGATCGGCGTGATACAGCCGGTGCTCCAGCACCATGCTCATAAAGGCGCGGGCGCCGCGCCGCGCCAGCAGCGGGCCGTCAAATCCCGCTTCCGCCAACTGCCGGGGGTTCTCCGGCGCGGTGCCGGGCAAGTATTCCTGCACTAACAGACGCGGGGAAGACCATTGCCAATAGATTTTCGGCACGACCACGTCGGGTTCACGCGCAAACATGCCGGCGACGCGATCGCAGTTATGCCCTTCATGGGTCAAATCCAGTTCATGATTGAGCGCCGTCGCCAGCGCTCTGACCATCTGCCGTGGTCGATAGCGCGCCAGCGCCTGACTCTGCTGCTCCACGGTTTCCGCCAGCGAGGCCAGCAGCCGCAGATCGGCGTGAATGGTTTTTGCCAGGCCGGGGCGCAGCACTTTCACCACTACCTGTTCGCCGCTGTGCAGGCGCGCGCGGTAAATTTGCGCCATCGACGCCGCGGCCAGCGGTGTGCGATCGAATTCGGCAAACAGCTGCTCGGGATCATCGCCGAGATCGGCAACGATCTGCGGCGCCAGCATTTCCCATGGCAACACCGCCGCCTGGCTGTGCAGACGATCCAGTTCGTCGGTCCAGGCCGGATCCAGCAGGTCAGAACGCGTGGCCAGGATCTGGCCGAATTTGACGAAGGTTGGGCCGAGCGCCTCGAGCGCTTCGCGCAGCCGCTGAGGGAGGGGCTGCGCGCTCTGCCGTGCGGGCTCACCGCGGGCGCCATGCAGCAACGCCCCCAGGCCCAGCAGGCGCAGAACGTCTTGCAAACCATAACGAATCAGAACGGAAGTAATTTCCTTCAGCCGCGCCCGATCGCGAGCGGTGGCGAGCACCATTTTCAGCATCAGTACGCCATATCCTTTTTGTGACTGTCGAACGTTATTGTTCCATATCCAGCAGCAACGGCACTTCGCTGCGCTGCGCCATGCGGTTGCGGTAGGCTTCCACGTTGTCCGGCAGGGCAACCCCGGCGACGATCGACAATGAGCGCAGCAGCGGGAACAGATGAATATCGTCCTCAGAAAGCTCGCCGTTCACGGCGTCGGCGGAGACGATCAGCGGTGACAGCGTTTGCAGGTCGGCCTCCAGTTCGGCGATCAGATCGGCGCTGTTGGCGAGATGCTCGGCGAAATCACCGATTGACGCCTGCTTTTTATCGATAAAGTAACGGCGGGCGCTGTCGGTGGCAAATTCTTCGAAATCGGCATGCGCAATACGCGGCAACAGCAATTTGGCCGCATAACTGTCGACCCGGCGCAACCACTCGGCGATGGCCGGGTTGGTGCGGCCGGTCAGCACCGGTTTGCCGTCCAAGCCATCGACATAGCGCACGATATCCAGGCTTTCCGGCATTGCTTCGCCGTCGTCTTTGATCAGGATCGGCACCATTTTTTTGCCAATCAGATTGAACGGGGTCGTCTCATCGTCGTTGAGCAACGTGACCAGGCGAATCGGCAGATGTTTCAGGCCGAAAATCATGCGGGCTTTAACGCAGAATGGGCAATGATCGTAAATGAACAGTTTCATGCTTGCTCCGGGTTGTCAGGTTTTAACAGCAATAGTTACCACAGCTTATCGAGGCTGTCTTGAAACGCGTGTGTTGGATGGTGCGTTATTGCGATATTGCCCGCGCAACAGGCGCGGGCGAGGAGTGCTATTTCTTGACCGGTACCGAGTTGAGCACATCGATCAGGTGAATGCGGGCTTGTTCCAAATCGATCTGATCGCGTTCGTTTGCGGCGGTGACGACCTGCAGCTGTTTGATAATATCGTTTTTCAGGCCGGCGTCGCTGGCGAGGATATGCGCCAGCGCCTTTTCCACCAGGGTGGAGCGCGCATAAATCATGCGCAAGTTCAGTATCATATGTTCGAGTAGTTGCGGTAATTTGGCTTCTTCGCTCATGCCGACGGGCTCCTGTGGGTGTTTTTACTAACAGGATAGCAGCTGTTGCCGATTCGGCCGGATTTCTATGGCGTTAGCCGCCGCGCAGTATCACCGACGCGTTGCGCCGCGGGCTGAATTGCCAGTACAGCGCCAGCAGCGTGGCGAAGCCGACGGCGCCGAGCAGCAGCCAGGGCAGCTCCGGCATGTTCATCATCCGCCCGGTATCGTACATCCAACCGCCGCCGGTATATCCCAACGCACCGCCCAACGCCAACCCGAGGCGGCTGAAACCCATGTAGCTGCCGCGCGCCCGCGGATCGGCCAGCGACGCGCTGAGCGTTTCGCGCGCCGGCTCGGCGATGATCGAACCCAGATAGAAACAGCAGATCAGCGTGAACACGCCTTGCAGGCTGCTGGCAAGGCCGATCGGCAGCAGGCTGAGCGTCATCAGCAGCAGGCCCGCCATCAGGCGTTGTTCAAGCCGAAAATGTTTTTCACCCCAACGCGCCAGCGGATAGAGCAGCGACAGCGACAGCGCCGCTTCGATCGCGTACATCCATTTCACCGCCGCCGGTGAGCCGGCAATTTCATTGACCACGATCGGCAGCATCAGCATCACCTGTACCGCCAGCATATAGTAGCCGGTCAGCGTCAGGACATAGGTGAGGAAGCGGCGATCGCGCACGACCCGCAACATGCCTTCTTTCATCGGTACGCGCACGGTGGAGATGCGATAAGCCGGCAGTAACCAGGCGTTCCAGCCTGCGGCCAGCACGAAGATCGCCGCCCCGACCCAGCAGACAAAGTGGAAATCGTATTGCAGCAGCCAACTGCCGATCAGCGCGCCGACTACCGCGCCGGCGCTGTCCTGCATCATCAACAGCGAGAAAAAGCGGCCGCGTTCGTGCGGACGGGTCAGTTTGATCACCAAAGCGGTGCGCGGCGGATCGAACAGCGTGCCGCCGAGGGCCGACAGCGCGCAGGAGAACCACAGGATCCACGGCGCATCGGCCATCGCCATGGTGGCGAAACCGGCGGCGCGCAGCAGCATGCCGGTGACGATCATCGGCTTGGCGCCAAAGCGATCGGCGACCGCGCCGCCAAAGATGCCGAGCCCTTGTTGCAGCAACTGACGCAAACCCAGCGCGATGCCGACGATCAGCGCGGCCCATCCCAGCTGATCGACGAAGCGGATCGAAATAAGCGGGAACACGACAAAGAAGCCTAAAACCACCAGCAGGTTGTCGAGCAACAGAAAATATTTACCCAAGCTGCGCGCTTGCGACACCAGAGACATGCATCACCATGAGCAATTAAGAGAGAGGGGGAAGGCAACCCCACCATTCTCTACCCAATTGGCGGACGGCGACAGGGGCGGAGTAGATAATATTTTTTTATCGTCAAGGTGTTACCTGAACTGCAAAATTGGCGGAAAAACGCCGTAAAACGCGTATTCGGCGATTTACTGAGCGGCCGGTATTTTACCTCGGGGGCGGCCTACGGTTATATTGAATGCAAGGGAGCGCGGTTCTGAGGCGCTATTGGCAACATAAAGTCATGGCCTCAGATCGGCGTCGGATAATTATCCTCGACGCTTCCTAATAAATACTTCTTATCGAACCGTTTTGACCGCGGGGGAAATGATGTTCGGCTACCGCTCTGCATCGCCAAAAGTACGTCTTACTACCGACCGGATGGTGGTCCGTTTAGTGCATGAACGGGACGCCTATCGTCTGGCGGACTATTATGCCGAGAACCGGACCTTTCTCAAACCCTGGGAGCCGGTGCGCGATGAAAGCCATTGTTATCCGTCCGGCTGGCAGGCGCGCCTGGGGATGATCGCTGAAATGCAAAAGCAGGGCAGCGCCTACTATTTTATCCTGCTCGATCCGGAAGAGCAGGAAGTCCGCGGCGTGGCGAACTTCAGCAACGTGTTGCGCGGTTCGTTTCACGCCTGTTTCCTCGGTTATTCGCTGGGGGAGAAATGGCAGGGGCAGGGGTTGATGTTCGAAGCCTTGCAGTCCGCCATCCGCTATATGCTGCGCCAACAGCGCATGCACCGCATCATGGCCAACTATATGCCGCATAACCAGCGCAGCGGCGCATTGCTGACGCGTCTGGGATTCGAACGCGAAGGTTACGCCAAAGATTACCTGCTGATCGACGGCAAGTGGCAAGACCACGTTTTGACGGCATACACCAATAAAGAGTGGCTACCCCCACGTTGAGGCCAAACGATGAAATATGAATTGAACGCCAAAGAGGCCCGGGTCATCGGCTGCCTGTTGGAAAAACAGGTGACGACGCCGGACCAATACCCGCTTTCGCTTAACGCCATTACCCTGGCGTGTAACCAAAAGACCAACCGCGAGCCGGTGATGGATCTGAGCGAAAGCGAGGTGCAGCAACTCCTCGATCTGTTGCTGCGCAAACATTTCCTGCGCACCCTCAGCGGGTTCGGCAATCGGGTCGTGAAATACGAGCAGCGATTTTGCAATTCCGAGTTTGGCCAGCTTAAGCTCTCTCCCGCCGAACTGGCGGTGATCGCCACCTTACTGCTGCGCGGCGCGCAAACGCCGGGCGAGCTGCGCACGCGCACCAACCGAATGCACGAGTTCAGCGATGTCAGCGAGGTCGAACAGGTGCTGCAGCAGTTGACCACGCGCGAAGACGGCCCGTTCGTAGTGCGCCTGGCGCGCGAGCCGGGCAAGCGCGAAAGCCGCTTCATGCATCTGTTCAGCGGGCCAATCGATGAGGCGCCGCCGGCGCTCGAGTCGGAGATCGACGGTGAATTGAGCGCCAGGGTCAGCGCGTTGGAAAACGACGTGGCGGAGCTGAAACGGCAGGTGCAGCAACTGTTGGCGAGGGAAACGCATGACTAAATTGCGCGTGGGCGTGGTGGGGCTGGGCAGCATCGCGCAGAAGGCCTACCTGCCGATCCTCAGTCAGGCGGCGGACTGGACGCTGGTGGGCGGCTTCTCGCCTAATCAACAGAAAGCGCAGCCGCTGTGCGACAGCTACCGCATGGCCTGTTTCCCTCGGCTGGACAGCTTGGCCGAACAGTGCGATGCGGTCTTTGTCCACAGCAGCACCGCCAGCCATTTTTCGGTCATTGGCGAGCTGCTTAACCGTGGCGTACATGTTTACGTCGATAAGCCGCTGGCGGAAACGCTGGAGCAGGGCGAGCAGTTGCTTGAGCTGGCCGAGCGGCGGGGCAAAACGCTGATGGTGGGGTTCAACCGCCGTTTCGCGCCGCTTTACCGCCAACTCAAGCAGCAAATGAATCAGCCCGCCTCCATTCGCATGGATAAACATCGGGCGGACAGCGTCGGCCCTCACGATCTGCGCTTTACCCTGCTGGATGACTATCTGCACGTGGTGGACACCGCCCTGTGGCTGGCGGGCGGAGGCGAGCAACTGCTGAGCGGCAGCGTGCGCGCCAACGCTGCAGGCGAAATGCTGTACGCCGAGCACCACTTCGCCTGTGGCGATACGCTGGTGACGACCAGTATGCATCGCCGCGGCGGCAGCCAGCGCGAAAGCGTGCAGGCGGTGACAGACGGCGCGCTGTATCAGTTGACCGATATGCGCCACTGGCTGCGCGAAGATGCGCAGGGCGAGTTGGAACAGCCGGTGCCGGGTTGGCAAAGCACGCTGGTGCAACGCGGTTTCGACGGGGCGGTGCGGCATTTCCTCTGCGCCGTCGCCAATCAGAGCGCGCCGGAAACCGGCGGCGAGCAGGCGCTGGTTGCGCAGCGGGTGGTCGAGCGTTTGTTACGCGATAACTCTATGTAACATATGGCGGTAGCTATTCTTTTCCGGATGCGTAAACTGAGCCGATTGTTTCACTGACGCCTGCTGTTGCAGGCGTTGATATTTACGGTACCTATCAGACAACCACATGAACCTACTCAAATCCTTGGCTGCCGTCAGCTCGATGACGATGTTTTCGCGGGTGTTGGGCTTTGCCCGCGATGCGATCGTCGCGCGCGTGTTCGGGGCCGGCATGGCAACGGACGCCTTCTTCGTGGCGTTCAAACTTCCTAACCTGCTGCGTCGTATCTTTGCCGAAGGCGCATTTTCGCAGGCTTTCGTGCCGATCCTGGCGGAATATAAGAGCCAGCAGGGCGAGGAAGCGACGCGCACCTTTATCGCCTATGTCTCCGGGCTGTTGACGTTGGTGCTGGCGGTGGTGACGGTGCTGGGGATGCTGGCCGCGCCCTGGGTGATCTATATCACTGCGCCGGGCTTTACCGATACGCCCGACAAGTTTGCGCTGACGTCGGCGCTGCTGCGCATTACCTTCCCCTATATTCTATTGATTTCGCTGGCCTCGCTGGTGGGGGGCGATCCTCAATACCTGGAACCGTTTCTCGATCCCGGCCTTTGCGCCAACGCTGCTTAACGTCAGCATGATCGGCTTCGCGCTGTTCGCCGCGCCGTATTTCCACCCGCCGGTGCTGGCGCTGGCGTGGGCGGTGGTGGTCGGCGGCGTGCTGCAACTGGGCTATCAGCTGCCGCACCTGCGCAAGATCGGCATGCTGGTGCTGCCGCGCATCAAATTGGGCGACGCCGGGGTCTGGCGGGTGATGCGCCAGATGGGGCCGGCGATCCTTGGGGTGTCGGTCAGCCAAATCTCGCTGATCATCAACACGATCTTCGCATCGTTCCTGGTGTCCGGCTCGGTGTCCTGGATGTACTATGCCGACCGCCTGATGGAGTTTCCTTCCGGCGTGCTGGGCGTGGCATTGGGCACCATCCTGCTGCCGTCGCTGGCCAAAAGCTTCTCGAGCGGCAACCACGACGAGTATTCGCGCCTGATGGATTGGGGGCTGCGCCTGTGCTTTCTGCTGGCGCTGCCGAGCGCCATCGCGCTGGGTATTTTGGCCAAACCGTTGACCGTCTCGCTGTTCCAGTACGGCAAGTTCAGCGCCTTTGACGCGGCGATGACGCAACGCGCGCTGGTGGCTTACTCGGTGGGGCTGATGGGGCTGATCGTGGTTAAGGTGCTGGCGCCGGGCTTTTATTCGCGTCAGGACATCAAAACCCCGGTCAAGATCGCCATCATTACGCTGATCATGACGCAGGTGATGAACCTGGCGTTTATCGGTCCGCTGAAGCATGCCGGCCTGGCGCTGTCGATCGGTTTGGCGGCCTGCCTGAACGCCGCGCTGCTGTATTGGCAGCTGCGCAAGCAGAAAATCTTCCAGCCACAGCCGGGTTGGGCGCTGTTCCTCACCAAGCTGGTGATTGCCGTGCTGGTGATGTCGGCCGTGCTGATTGGCTTGATGTGGCTGATGCCGGCCTGGGATCAGGGCAACATGCTGGAGCGTTTGCTGCGCTTGGCGGCGGTGGTGGTGGCCGGTGTGGTAGCCTACTTCGGCGTGCTGGCCGGGTTGGGTTTCCGCCCGCGTGATTTCGCGCGCCGGGTCGTCTGAGCCGAGTGAAAGCGTAAAAAAAAGGTCGCCACGGCGACCTTTTTTGCTTTTCTGCGCGGCGCGGTTTACATGCGCTCGACGGTTTCGATGCCCAGCGTATCCAGGCCGGTTTTCAGCGTTTTGGCGGTCAGCAGCGCCAGCTTCAGGCGGCTCTGACGGGCTTCTTCGCTGTCGGCGTTCAGGATCTGGCAGTGCTCGTAGAAGCCGGAGAACAAGCCGGCCAGATCGTACAGGTAGCTGCACATGACGTGCGGCGTGCCTTCACGCGCGACGGCGGTGAGCACCTCTTCGAACTGCAGCAGGCGAGTGGCCAGCGCAATTTCACGCTCTTCGGTCAGGGTCAGCGGCAGCGTCAGGCTGCTTTCGTCGATCCCGGCGCGTTTGAATACCGATGCCACACGGGTATAGGCGTATTGCATATAAGGCGCGGTATTGCCTTCGAAGGCCAGCATGTTATCCCAGTCGAAAACATAGTCGGTGGTGCGGCTTTTCGACAGATCGGCGTATTTCACCGCGCCGATACCGACCACGCGAGCGATGGTCTTCATTTCGTCTTCCGGCATGTCCGGGTTTTTGCCGGCGATCAACTGTTCGGCGCGTTCGATGGCTTCATCCAGCAGATCGGAGAGCTTCACGGTGCCGCCTGAGCGGGTTTTGAACGGCTTGCCGTCTTTGCCCAGCATCATGCCGAACATGTGATGTTCCAGCGAGACGGACTCCGGCACATAACCGGCTTTGCGCACGATGGTCCAGGCCTGCATCAGGTGCTGATGCTGGCGGGAATCGATGTAATACAGCACGCGATTGGCGCCCAGGGTCTCGTAGCGATACTTGGCGCAGGCGATATCGGTGGTGGTGTAGAGGTAGCCGCCATCCTTTTTCTGGATGATGACGCCCATCGGGTCGCCGTCCTTGTTCTGGTATTCGTCGAGGAACACCACGGTGGCGCCTTCGCTTTCCACCGCCAGCCCTTTGGCTTTCAGATCGGCGACGATGCCCGGCAGCATCGCGTTATACAGGCTTTCGCCCATCACGTCGTCTTCGGTCAGCGTGACGTTCAGGCGGTTATAGGTCAGCTGGTTTTGCGCCATGGTGATGTCGACCAGCTTGCGCCACATTTTCAGGCAGTATTGATCGCCGCCCTGCAGCTTCACGACGTAAGCGCGTGCGCGCTCGGCGAACTCGGCGTCTTCATCGTAATGCTTCTTGGCTTCGCGGTAGAACTGCTCGAGATCGGACAAGCCCATATCGCTGGCGTTTTCATTCTGCATTTTTTCCAGGTAGGCAATCAGCATGCCGAACTGGGTGCCCCAGTCGCCGACGTGGTTGGCGCGGATCACTTTATGGCCCAGAAACTCCTGAGTACGCGCTGCGGCGTCGCCGATGATGGTGGAGCGCAGGTGGCCGACGTGCATTTCTTTCGCCACGTTCGGCGCGGAATAGTCGATAACGATGGTTTGCGGTTCAACCGGCGCAATGCCCAATTTCGGTGCGTTCAGCACCTGGTCGGCCTGGCGGGCGACCCAGTCGCTGTTCAGGAAGATATTGATAAAGCCGGGGCCGGCGATTTCCACTTTACTGGCGACGTCGCCGAGATCCAGCAGTTGCACCACTTTTTCCGCCAGCTGACGGGGCGGCATGCTCAGCTTTTTGGCGACTGACATCACGCCGTTGGCCTGGTAATCACCAAACTGCGCCTTGGCGGATGGGCGGACCTGCGCTTCGCAATCGGCTGGCGCGCCAGCTGCGATCAGCGCCTGGCTGACTTTATCTGAAAGAAGAACCTGAATATTCACCGGGTTACCTTAATGACGAACGAGGGGCCGAAACCAGCCCCCGAGGGATTCAACGGTGGTGGCCAACGGCGCGCGGGCGGCGGCGACCTCCACAAAACAGCCTGCAATTGTAACCGATCTGAGGGAGCCCGTCAGCAGTTGGCGCGACCGCAGCGATGAAACAGTTGCGGAGGCGCGCGTTATTGCCGTGGGGATAAAAGATGGACAACCGAGAGAAGATATACGGTGGAAAAAATGAGGGGCTAGCGTTTTTTATTGCGGCGACCGGAATCCAGCGTATTGGTGCTGCGAGATTTAAAATGACGGTAGATGGCGTATACGGCGATAATTATCAACACCAAGGATATCGTCAGCAATAACATAATGATCATCTCTAATTTAAATTTCCCCCAAAGTAGCCGAGTTGAGTGGGTGAATCAATTGCCCGGCATTAAATTAAGATAATCCTTACTTTTTCATCATTTTTTGTGCGGCATTCTCTTTGTTTACAATTGGTTAAGCTTGTGGTTTTGTGTGACTTATATAAGTGGGCGAGGTTTGATTAAGCGCAAAAAATCAATCGATTTGGCCCGCAGGTGGCGGAGGGTTTTGTGCAAAATAACTTAAATTTTACTGTCATAAGGAAATGATATAATGGATTGCGAAAAATCCTATTTTTTATTTAATTGCCGAATTAATAAGCTGCCATCTTAATAAGCGCTGGGTTTTTCGTCCTCCATCCAGAACCGAAAATTATGCTGTACTGCCGCTGAAAAATCTCGCCACTCTGGCGAGCGCCGTCGCCACCGTGTAAATTACGGCGTTTAACTTTGCGCTCGTTGTTTTGAGGTTTCTATGACCAATCCCTTGCAGGCCATTGCCGAGCTTGACGATCTGAGGCTCGACCTGCCGCGTTTCGAGCAGGCGTTGCAACAATTCGCCGCCAGATTGCAGCTTGACCTGTCCTCGTTTACCGCCGATCACATTTCCTTGCGCTGTCACCAGAACGCTACCGCCGAACGCTGGCGCCAGGGATTGATGCAGTGCGGGACACTGTTGTCCGAATCGATGATCAACGGGCGGCCTATCTGTCTGTTTGATTTACAGCAGCCGCTGGCCGTGGGGCCGTGGCGGATAGATTGCGTCGAGCTGCCGTATCCCGGGGAGAAACGGTATCCGCATGAAGGGTGGGAACATGTCGAGCTAGTGCTGAGCGGCGATCCGCAGACGTTGCACGCCCGCGCGTTGAGCCATCTCGCTGATGAAGCGTTGCTGGCGCCGGGGATCAAACTGGAAGCAAAGCTCGCCAAAAGGCGAGGGCGAGCGGTTGCCGAACCCGACGCTGGCCATCACCGATGGAACGGTCACGATCAAGTTTCATCCTTACTCCATTCGGGACATTGTCGCCAGCGAGCAAGACTAGTCGAACAGCGTGGCGCAGGCCCGCGCCATGCGATCGAGCGCTTCATCGAGCAGAGCCCGCCGGCAACCGAAGTTCAGTCGTACAAAGCGCCGATCGCCAAAATCCAAACCGGCGCTTAATCCAACGCCCGCACGCTCGAAGAACTGATGCGGATTGTCTACCGGCAATGCGCCGCAGTCGATCCAGGCCAAATAGGTGGCTTCAATCGGCAACAACCTCAATCCCGGCATGGCGTTGATGCGCTCTGTCACCCGATCGCGATTGGCGCGCAGATAAATCAACTGCTCGTCCAGCCAGGGTTGCCCGTATTGATAGGCCGCTTGGGCGGCGACCAGCGCCAGCAGATTGACCTCCGGCACGATGCCGCTGCGCGCACGTTTCAGCTTTTGTCGCAGCGCCTCATTAGGGACGATCGCCATCGAGGCGCCCAGCCCGGCGAGATTAAACGCCTTTGACGGCGACATCAGCGTTACGCTGCGCTGGGCCGCGTCTTCGCTCAGGGTGGCGAAAGGAATATGCCGTGCGCCGGGTTCAAGCAGCAATTCGCAGTGGATTTCATCCGAACAGACGATTAAATCGTGCTCGCGGGCGAACTGATGGTGCTGCGACAGCTCTTCTCGACGATAAACGGTGCCTCCGGGATTTTGCGGGTTGCACAGCAGCAGGAGCTTCTCATTGCCGCTGAGCTGCCCATGCAGCGCGGAAAAATCCAGCACCCAACGTTGGCCTGTTGCCGCCAGCGGTACCGAGAGGTGCTTGCGCCCGGCGAATTTGGCCGCTTTGCGAAATGGCGGATAAATGGGGCTGGGCGCGAGCGTGCTCTGATGGTCTTCGGTGAAGGCGCGCACGCACAGGTTCAAGCCGCACACCAGGCCGGGCAGGAAAAGGATCCATTCAGGCTTGATGTGCCAGCGGTAGCGCTCTACCATGCGGCGGGTAAAAACCTCAAGAAGATCGGGGGATGGGTGCGTGTAGCCGAACACGCCGTGCGCCACGCGCCGCTGCAAGGCGTCGATGACCGCCGGCGGGGAGGCGAAGTCGCTGTCGGCGACCCACAGCGGAATGATGTCGCTGTCGCGATATTTATCCCACTTAACGCTGTCACTGTGACTGCGGTCTACCCATTGATCAAAATTGAATGCCATAGTTACAACCCTGAGCCGGTTTATGCCTAAGCATGAGCCTACGTGAGAAATGAAGAAATGAACAATTGCCGCCGTATGTTGGCCGTTATCTGGGGGTGACAATGATAAAACTGGAAGTTTGTTGCTTTAGCGTCGACTGCGCGCTAACGGCCGAACGGGCGGGCGCCGATCGTATCGAGTTATGCGCCAGCCAGAGCGAGGGCGGATTGACGCCGAGTTATGGCACGCTGCGTTTGGCGCGGGAACGGGTTTCGATTCCGGTTCATCCGATCGTACGCCCTCGCGGTGGCGATTTCTGTTATGGCGCGGTGGATTTCGAGGTGATCAAGCAGGATATCCGCCAGATCCGCGAGTTGGGATTCCCCGGCGTGGTCGTCGGCATGCTGGACGAAGAAGGGCATATCGATCTGCCGCGGATGCGCGAGGTAATGACGTTGTGCGAGGGGATGGCCGTCACGTTCCATCGCGCATTCGACATGTGTCAAAACCCGATGGTGGCGCTGGAGCAACTAACCGACCTGGGCGTGGCGCGCATTCTGACTTCCGGTCAACAGCAGAGCGCCGAACTGGGCCTGCCGCTGTTGCGTGATTTGCGTCAGGCCAGCCAGGGCCCGGTGATCATGGCGGGCGCCGGCGTGCGTCTGAGCAATTTGCACAAGTTTGTCGATATCGGCCTGCATGAATTGCACAGCTCTTCCGGCCATCTGGTGCCATCGACCATGCGTTATCGCAAGGCGGGGGTCACCATGTGTTCCGATAACGAGTTTGACGAATTTAGCCATTATTGCGTGGATGGCGAAATGGTGGAGGCGATGAAAAACGCGCTGGCCTTGGTTGACCCCTTGGCGCAAAGCGCATAAACACGCAGCTAACCGCGTTTGATAACCGGTTTCCGGGCCGTAAGACCCCTTTGCGTGTCACTGGCCTTCGGTGATCACGCAAGTACCAGACCCCGGCGTTTTGCCGGGGCTTTTTTTATGCCTTGTTAAGACACTGCGCCCATTCCTGCACTGTTGCTCGCTCGGTCAGGCGCCATCTCTTCTCTTGCGCTCGTCATGCCCTGCTGATAAGTTTGTGAGTTAAAATCCTTTAAATATCATAATATTAAATGATTTTTTGGTATGTATTGGCGTGGTGAATGATTTGCGCTCTGCCGTTCATCACCGCGTCTGCATTTTATACCTGATCACCGCCGGTTTTTATGGCCGGAACATCACAGCACCAATGAGGAGAGCCGTCGGCGCAGCCACAGAGCACGTCGACGGCGGACTTTACAAGGAGATAACGATAATGACCCGAACGGCACACTGTTTGACCGCTGCGCTTTTGCTGACCTTGGCCCTGACCGGCTGCCAGACCACCAAGCGGCCTGTTTCTACCTTAAATAAGCCCCCCAGCGCAGAAGAAATTGCGGAGCAAGACAAACGGCAACGTGAGGCCGAACGCATGCAGCAGTGCCAGCGCGAGCTGGATGCCATGCGCGGCATGGATAACGAAAAATACCAAAAATTCAAACGCGAATTCGATGCTTTGATGGGCGGCGCCGCGCAGTATGCCGGGGTGCGTCAGCGGGTCAACACGGGGACGCAGGAAACCGTTGACGCCCTGTATCGTTATCGCACCAGCCGTCTGTGCGCAGACATCAGTTCTGCCATGATGACCGGTCTGGCTGAGCGTGGAGAGCGCACCCAATGACCCCGCGTGCGAGAAAGGCGTTACTGAGCCTGATGATACCGTTGGCGTTTGCGCCGGCGGTGGCCGCTGCGGATGACGATGTGCCGGCGTTATTGCAGTTTGCCGAGCGCTACCAGCAACAGGATGCACCGGCGGCTGACGCCGCGGTTACCCCGCCCCGGGAAATCCAAAAGCCGGCGTCCCGGCCGGTTCAACTTCGTGAAACGGCTGCGCAGAGAAAGCAACTGACGCAGTTGCAAAAGGCGCTGCGTGAGAAAGAGACTCGACTGGAACAACAGCAAGCCGCTATTCAATCACTGCAGCAGGAGCTGACCGCGTTGCGCGTCGCGTCTTCCCTGGCGGTTGCCGATAAACCGGCTCCGGCGCCCGATCTGAGCGCGTTGAGCGACTTTGCCAGCGGCGTGCGACAGGCGCTGAACCTGACGCCGCAGGAGCGTAAGGCTCAGGCGCAAATCACCGAGGCGCAAGCGGCGTTAGCGCGGCAAAAGCAGCAAACCGAGGAGCGGGATCGACGCATCGCATCGCTGGAGCAACGGTTGGCGGCGTTGCCAAAACAGTCTGATAACGCGCAGCAACAGGTTTGGCAGGAGAAACTGGCGGCGGCGCAGGCTGCCAACGATAAAGCGCGCCAGCGTTATGAACAGGACCGAAAAGCGGCCGCCGCTGAACTGGAACAGCAGAAGGCCGAAGCCGCCAAGGCGCTAGGGGCACTGCAACAGCAGCTGACGCAGTTGCAAAAAGAGCAGGAAAGCCAACGCCAGCAGGGTGGGCAGCAAGAGAAAAACCTGAAGATGGCGCTCGAGCAGCAAAAGGCCGAGGCCGCCAAAACGGCGGGCGAACTTCAGCAGCAGTTGGCAGCGCTGCAAAAAGAGCGTGATGACCAACGCCAGCAGGCCGAGCAGCAAGAGAAAAAACTGAAGATGGCGCTGGAGCAGCAAAAGGCCGAGGCCGCCAAAGCGGCGGGTGAACTTCAGCAGCAGCTGGCGCAGCTGCAGGAAAAAAACAAGACGCAAACCGAGCAGGCTAAGGCGCTGGAACAGCGTCTGGCGGCGCTGACGGCGGAAAGCGCGCAGGCTGCGCAGCAACGGGATAAAGCGGCGCAACAGGCAAATAAAACGGCGACGGAGCTGGCGGCCGCGCATCAGGCGCAGCAAGCCTTGCGTGAGGAACTGGACGGGCTGAGATCGCGGGCCAAATGGCTGCCGGATAGGCAAGCGCTGAAGAAAAAGCCGGAGCAACAGAGCTATGCCGCCGGTGTCGCTTTGGGACGCGATATTCAAACAATGCTGGCGGAACGTAAAAATTGGGGTATCACGCCCGACAAAACCGCGCTGCTGGCGGGCGTGATCGATACCTTCAACGGCCATTACCAGTTGAGCGATGCGCAGTTGACCAGCGCACTGGCGGAGTCGGAAAAAGCGGTGAACGACGCCAGAAACCAGGCGGCGAAGACGCAGACCAGCAAAGGTGAGGCCTTCGTCGCCGAGTTCCAAAAGAAGAAGGGCACGCAGAAGTCGCCTTCCGGTTTCTGGTATCGCATCGATTATGCGGGTGATGAGGCCATTACGGAAAACGCGCGGGTGGATATCGTGGTGAAAGAAAGTTTAACCGACGGTCGCGTGATTCAGGATATGGATCGCAGTGGGAAGGTGATGTCCCAGCCGCTCTCCGCCTATCCGCCGTTGTTCCGCGAGGCTATCGGCCATCTGAAAAATCACGGCTCGCTGACGATGGTGGTGCCGCCGGCGTTGGCGTACGGTGAAACTGGCTATGCGCCGCAGATCCCGCCAAACGCGACGATGGTTTATGAACTGCGGATTGTCGATGTCAGTAACGGGTGAAGGCGGGCCGGCGCAGGCCGGCCCGATTAGCGTGCGCTAGGGCTTTTTGGCGGTCAGCACGGCGCGCAGCGGCGCCGGATAGCCTTCGACCGTTTTGCTGCGATCGTTCGGATCGAGGAATTCGGCCAACGATTCGCTGGTCATCCAGTCAGTGCGTCGCTGCTCTTCGAGGCTGGTGACGCACATATCGGCGATCTTCACGTCGACAAAGCCGCACTTCTCCAGCCAGCATTTCAGCGCTTCGGCGGAAGGGATGAAATACACGTTGCGCATCTGCGCATAACGATCGCCCGGCACCAGCACCTGGTGACGGTCGCCTTCCACCACCAGCGTTTCCAGCACCAGCTCACCTTCAGCCACCAGCTGATTTTTCAGCTGATGGAGATGATCGAGCGGCGAGCGGCGATGATACAGCACCCCCATCGAGAACACGGTGTCGAACGCCGCCAGATCCGGCAACTGCTCGATGCCGAGTGGCAGCAGATGGGCGCGCTGATCGCCGCCCAACAGTTTGCGCACGGCTTCAAACTGGCACAGGAACAGCTGCATCGGATCGATACCCACGGCGAAGTGTGCGCCGGCGCCAATCATGCGCCACAGGTGATAGCCGCTGCCACAGCCGACGTCGAGAATGGTGCGGCCGGCCAGCGGAGAAATGTGCGGCAGTACGCGATCCCATTTCCAATCGGAATGCCATTCGGTATCGATATCGATGCCATACAGCGAGAAGGGCCCTTTGCGCCACGGCATCAGGGTGCGCAGCATTTTCTCGATGCCTTCAAGCTGGCCCGGCGACAGCCCCGGCTCCATCTCGGCGCGCACGCCGTGCAGCAGATCGAGACGGGTGGGAGTCAGCGTCGGCAAATGCTCTACCGAGTTGAACCACTGCTTGAATTTGCCGTGCAGCGATTCTCGCTGCCAGGCGCTCAGCTGAGCGGGCAGCGTATCCAGCCAGTGGCTGAGGGGGCTCTTGGCAATGCGCTGATAGAAGTCACCAAACTCGATCATTGCGCATCCCCCGCTTTCAGAGCGATCAATGAACCGAAGTTGAAGCACTGGAACCACACTTCGGCATGCTCGAATCCGGCCTGTTGCAGACGCGCCTTGTGCGCTTCCACCGAGTCGGTCAGCATCACGTTTTCCAGCATGCTGCGTTTTTGGCTGATCTCCAGCTCGCTGTACCCGTTGGCGCGCTTGAAATCGTGGTGCATGTTGAACAGCAGCTCGCCGACTTCGGCGTCTTCAAAGCTGAACTTTTCCGACAGCACCAGTGCGCCGCCCGGGCGCAGGCCACGATAAATTTTTTCCAGCAGGCGCAGGCGATCGGCAGGTTCGAGGAACTGCAGCGTAAAGTTCAGCACCACCATCGAGGCGTCTTCGATGTCGATGTCGCGAATATCGGCTTCGATGACGTCTACCGGCGTGTCGGCGCGGAAGGCGTCGATATGGCGGCGGCAACGTTCCACCATCGCCGGCGAATTGTCGACGGCAACGATAGTGCAGTCGGGCACCCTGATATTCCGCCGCATCGACAGCGTCGCCGCGCCCAGCGAGCAGCCCAGGTCATACACCCGGCTGTCGGGTTGCACAAAACGTTCGGCCAGCATGCCGATCATCGAGATGATGTTGGAATAGCCGGGAACGGAGCGTTGGATCATGTCGGGAAACACTTCGGCGACGCGTTCGTCGAAGGTCCAGTCGCCCAGTTTGGCGATGGGGGCTGAGAAAAGAGTATCGCGGTTTGGCATAGCGGCAAATCAGTTCAGAATTCGAAGCTGCGTAGTCTAACAGAAAAGCGTAAAAAAGCGGAGCGGAAGCAGGCGGCGCGGCCGCCTGATGATAAAACGGGATCAATGCAGGCTGAAAATCAGATCCCAGGGCAGATAGAAGATATTTGCCAGAACCATCAACAACAAAGAGATGTAGGTCGCGGCCATGCCCGAACGACGCCAGCGAACCTCGCGGTTGCGCAAACCGTAGTAATGCACCAGTCGCCCGGCCATCAGCATCAGGCCGCAAAGGTGGATCATCCATATTTCCGCGCCGTTCATTTCCATAATCACCAGCAATACAGCAGCGATAGGAATGTATTCAACGGCGTTGCCATGCACGCGGATGGCGGTCTGCAATTCGTAAAAACCGCCGTCGCCGTAGGCTACGCGGTACTGCATCCTTAATCTGACAACGTCATAAGAGAGTTTGATCAACAACAATGCGCCGAGCACCACATAAAGCGCGCTTACCATTTTTAACTCCGTTCCCTAACCAAAACTGGCAGCCAGCATCATAGCCGTCATTGTATTCACTGTCGCGGGGAAATATTTGATGTTATTGGTCAGATTAATAGGTCAAAACAGTGCATCTTGCTCTGGCCAGTCCGGCGGCGCAGGCAAATCGGGGATCGCCCGGCGAAGCTGCTGCCAAATTTTTTGCGCTTGCTGGGGTGAATCGCCGTTGTCCGGCGTATGAATAAACAGATACGGTTGATGCTGTTGCTGCCACAGCGGCAGTTTTTGCTGCCAGGCTTCGAACCAGCGCAGGTTGTCGGCCAATTGGTCGCCGCCGATAAAGCGCACCAGCGGTTGGTCGGCGGTGACTAACGCGTGCACCGGCAGCTTCGGTTTTTTCTGCTGGGCATCGCGCACGGCGGCGGTATTAGGGGCGGCGTGATGCACCGGGCGGCTGTCGAGGATCACCCGATTGATGCCGCGCTGATGCAGCCCCTGATTCAACGCGCGCTCTTCCTCGCCTTTGGCGAAAAATGCCGGATGACGCACTTCGACGCCGTAAGTGAACTCCTGCGGCAGGCTTTCGAAGAACTGCCACATGCGCGGCAGCTCATCGGGGCCGAAGGCGGCTGGCAACTGCAGCCACAATTGCCCGATGCGTTGATGCACCGGGCTCAGGCAGTGGTAAAACGCCTGCAGCTCGGCGGCGCAGTTGCGCAGGGCGGCCTTATGGCTGATGTCCGACGGGAATTTGAAGCAAAAGCGAAAATCGTCGCCGGTCATGTCGCGCCAGCGCTGCACGATTTCCAGCTTCGGCAGCGCATAGAAGGTGGTGTTGCCCTCCACACAGTTGAAGTAGCGGCTGTAATCCGCCAAGTCGCGCAGCCCGATACGGTTCCAGGCTGCATGTTGCCACTGTGGCAGTCCGATGTAGATCACGGCTTGTCTTCCTTTACTTGTGCTTGGCTTATCAGGCTACAACTTAACGTTACCGGTCGAGCGCGGCAAGAATTTCGCCGGTGTCGCGCACCCGCGCCAAACGCGGGAAGATGTGTTCGAACGCGAAACGGTGCATTTCCGCGTTCTGCGCGCTGCAGACGTCTTCGGCGATCACCAGCTCATAGCCGTGTTCCCAGGCGGCGCGGGCGGTGGATTCCACGCCGATATTGGTGGATATGCCGCCCAAGACTACGGATTTGATGCCGCGACGGCGCAGCTGCAAGTCCAGATCGGTGCCGTAGAAGGCGCCCCATTGGCGCTTGGTGATCAGAATATCGCTGTCGCAGACCGCCAGCGGCGCGGGGAACTCCCACCAGGTGGCCGGCAAACCGCCGGCGGGCGCGGGAGCCGGTTTATCCACCGGTTGTTTCAGCGCCTCGGCGAAGGAGTCTGACCAACCGACTCGCACCAACAGCACCGGCGCGCCCAGCATGCGAAAACGCGCGGCCAGCAGGGCGGCGTTCGCCACCACCTGGTCGGCGCCGTGCGGGCCGCCGGCGTAGGGCAGAATGCCGTTTTGCAAATCGATCAGCACCAGAGCGGTGGTTTGAGCGTCAAGTTTCAGCATGGATTTCATCTCGTTGCGAAGTGGATAAAAACTGTTCGGCGCGTCGGGCGAGCTGCGTTCGGCGCAAAACCGGGGGAGAATCAGGCTACGTGAAAAAACTGTCGCAGGTTAATGGGAAATTTGTTAACCGATGTGTTGATTCGAACAAAAACGCGCCATTTAGTGCAGTAACAATGCTGTGTTCGCACTTATCGGGCGGATGAATTTCCTTTATAATGACTCCCTTTTTTCAACACTCTTTAATCCAACGACCTATGCCGATTTATGAATATGCATGTGGTGCTTGCAACCATCGGTTAGAGAAATTGCAAAAATTTTCCGATGCGCCGCTGGCAGACTGCCCGGCGTGTGGGCAGCCCGCGTTGACCAAGTTGATTTCATCTTCCGGTTTCCAGCTTAAGGGCACCGGCTGGTATGCGACGGATTTTAAACCGGGTAACAAGTAGAATTTATCAGATAACAGCCGCGCGACAGGGGCGCAGTAGCCCGGCGCGGCATCGGCTGTGTAAAAGGATAGCGTATGCGTACTGAATATTGCGGGCAGTTGAATCTGTCCCACGTGGGCCAGGAAGTCACTCTGTGTGGTTGGGTCAATCGTCGTCGCGATCTCGGCGGCCTGATCTTTATTGATATGCGCGACCGCGAAGGCATCGTGCAGGTGTTCTTCGATCCGGACGAGAAAGTGGCGTTCGACAAGGCCTACGACCTGCGCAATGAGTTCTGCATCCAGATCGTCGGCACCGTGCGTGCGCGTCCGGACAGCCAGATCAATAAAGATATGGCCACCGGCGAAGTGGAAGTGTTTGCCCACGCGCTCGAGATCATCAACCGCTCCGAGCCGCTGCCGCTGGACTCCAACCAGGTCAACAGCGAAGAAGCGCGCCTGAAATACCGCTACCTGGATCTGCGCCGCCCGGAAATGGCCGAGCGTCTGAAGACCCGCGCCAAAATCACCAGCTTCGTGCGCCGCTTCATGGACAGCCACGGCTTCCTCGACATCGAAACGCCGATGCTGACCAAAGCGACGCCGGAAGGCGCCCGCGATTACCTGGTGCCGAGCCGCGTGCACAAGGGCAAATTCTACGCGTTGCCGCAGTCTCCGCAGCTGTTTAAACAGCTGCTGATGATGTCCGGCTTCGATCGTTACTATCAGATCGTCAAATGCTTCCGTGACGAAGACCTGCGTGCGGACCGTCAGCCTGAATTTACCCAGATCGACGTCGAAACCTCCTTCATGACCGCCGACCAGGTGCGTGAAGTGATGGAGAAACTGGCGCGTGAACTGTGGCTGGACGTGAAGGGTGTGGATCTGGGCGATTTCCCGGTCATGACCTTCGCCGAAGCGATGCGTCGCTTTGGTTCCGATAAGCCGGACCTGCGTAACCCGCTGGAGCTGGTGGACGTGGCTGACCTGGTCAAGGACGTCGAGTTCAAAGTGTTCTCCGGCCCGGCCAACGACGCCAAAGGCCGCGTGGCGGCGATCCGCGTACCGGGCGGCGCACAGCTGACCCGCAAGCAGATCGACGAGTACGGCGCTTTCGTCAACATCTACGGCGCGAAAGGCCTGGCCTGGCTGAAGGTCAACGACCGCGCCGCCGGCATGGAAGGCGTGCAGAGCCCGATCGCCAAATTCCTCAGCGCGGAAGTGCTGGAAGCTGTCCTGGCGCGTACCGACGCGCAGACCGGTGACATCCTGTTCTTCGGCGCAGACAGCTTCAAGATTGTCACCGATGCGATGGGCGCGCTGCGCCTGAAGCTGGGGCGCGATCTGGGGCTGACCCAACTCGACAGCTGGGCGCCGCTGTGGGTGGTCGACTTCCCGATGTTCGAAGAAGACGAAGAGGGCGGCCTGGCGGCGATGCACCACCCGTTCACCTCGCCGCGCGACATGAGCCCGGAAGAGCTGGCCGCAGCGCCGGTCAACGCTATCGCCAACGCTTATGACATGGTCATCAACGGTTACGAAGTGGGCGGCGGTTCGGTGCGTATTCACCGCAGCGAAATGCAGCAGACGGTATTCAGCATTCTGGGCATCGACGAACACGAACAGCGCGAGAAGTTCGGCTTCCTGCTGGACGCGCTGAAGTACGGCACGCCGCCGCACGCCGGCCTGGCCTTCGGCCTGGACCGTCTGGTGATGCTGCTGACCGGCACCGACAATATCCGCGACGTGATTGCCTTCCCGAAAACCACCGCGGCGGCCTGTCTGATGACCGACGCCCCGAGCTTCGCCAACCCGGCGTCGCTGCAGGAGCTGGCGATCAGCGTGGTAAAGAAAGCCGGTGCGGAACAAGAGAGCGAGTGATGAGTTATAAGCGCCCTGAATCTATCCTGGTAGTGATTTACGCGAAATCCAGTGGTCGGGTGCTGATGTTACAGCGGCGCGACGATATCGAGTTCTGGCAGTCGGTCACCGGCAGTCTGGAGCAGGATGAGTCGCCACCGCATGCCGCGCGGCGTGAAGTCATGGAAGAAGTCGGCATCGATATCGAAGCAGAGCACCTGCCGTTGTTCGATTGCCAACGCTGCGTGGAGTTTGAACTCTTTGTCCATTTGCGACATCGCTATGCGCCGGGAACCACGCGCAATAAAGAGCACTGGTTCTGTCTGGCGTTGCCCGAGGAGCGCGATCCGGTGATTACCGAGCATCACGCTTACCAATGGCTTGAGGCGGCCGAGGCCGTGAAGTTGACCAAGTCGTGGAGCAATCAGCAGGCGATTGAAGAGTTCGTGATCAATTCAGTCCAGTAGTTTTTTTCGGAGATTTTTTATGGCAGGTCATAGTAAGTGGGCCAACACAAAGCACCGTAAAGCGGCGCAGGACGCCAAGCGCGGTAAAATTTTCACCAAGATTATTCGTGAGCTGGTCACTGCCGCGAAGCTGGGCGGCGGCGATCCGGATTCCAACCCGCGTCTGCGCGCGGCGATGGACAAGGCGCTGTCGAACAACATGACGCGCGACACCATGAACCGGGCGATCGCGCGTGGCGTGGGCGGCGATGATGATACCAACATGGAAACCATCATCTACGAAGGCTACGGCCCTGGCGGCACCGCCGTCATGATTGAATGCCTGAGTGACAACCGTAACCGCACCGTGGCGGAAGTGCGTCACGCCTTCACCAAATGCGGCGGCAACCTGGGTACCGACGGTTCCGTTGCCTACCTGTTCACCAAGAAGGGCGTAATCACTTACGCACCGGGCCTGGATGAAGACAGCGTGATGGAAGCGGCGCTGGAAGCCGGTGCGGAAGACATCGTGACCTATGACGATGGCGCCATCGACGTGTTCACCGCCTGGGAAAGCCTGGGCGCGGTGAAAGACGCGCTGACCGCGGCAGGCTTCGAAGCCGAAGCGGCGGAAGTGTCGATGATCCCATCGACCAAGGCCGACATGGACGCGGAAACGGCGCCTAAGCTGCTGCGCCTGATCGATATGCTGGAAGACTGCGACGACGTGCAGGAAGTTTACCATAACGGTGAGATCTCCGACGAAGTGGCGGCGACGCTGTAATCCGGTAAAACGGGCGCCGCCATCAGGCGGCGCCGTGCATGCAAGGTGGATGTAGATATGGCGATCATACTCGGTATCGATCCCGGCTCACGCGTCACCGGCTATGGCCTTATCCGCCAGCAGGGGCGCCAGTTGAGCTATATCGCCAGCGGCTGCATCCGCACGGTGGTGGACGACATGCCGACGCGGCTGAAGCTGATTTACGCCGGCGTCAGCGAGATCATCACCCAGTTTCAGCCCGACTTCTTCGCCATCGAACAGGTGTTTATGGCCAAGAACCCGGATTCGGCGCTCAAGCTCGGCCAGGCGCGCGGCGTCGCGATCGTCGCGGCGGTGAATCAGAATCTGGAAGTGTTCGAGTATGCGGCGCGGCAGGTCAAACAAACCGTGGTCGGCACCGGCGCAGCCGAAAAGGCGCAGGTGCAGCACATGGTGCGCTCGCTGCTCAAACTCTCGGCCAACCCGCAGGCGGACGCCGCCGACGCCCTGGCTATCGCCATCACCCACTGCCACCTCAGCCAGAACGTGCTGCGGATGAGCGAAGGGCGGCTTAACCTGGCGCGCGGGCGTTTGCGCTGACGCGAAGCGATGATTGCTCAGGCTGGATATTCATCCAGCCTTTTTTATGTTATAAGCTTTACCAGCAACGGCATGGCAGGGCGCCATGCCCGGTCATTCTGCAGGAGGGTAAATGATAGGTCGTCTCAGAGGAAATATTCTGGAAAAGCAGCCGCCGCTAGTGTTATTGGAGGCGAACGGCGTGGGCTATGAAGTGCACATGCCGATGACCTGCTTTTACGAGCTGCCGGAACTGGGGCAAGAGGCCATCGTGTTTACCCACTTCGTGGTGCGCGAAGACGCGCAGCTGCTGTATGGTTTCAACGATAAGCAAGAGCGCGCGCTGTTCCGCGAGCTGATCAAGGTCAACGGCGTCGGGCCGAAACTGGCGCTCGCGATCCTGTCCGGCATGTCCGCGCAGCAGTTCGTCAGCGCGGTGGAGCGTGAAGAGATCACCGCGCTGGTCAAGCTGCCGGGCGTGGGCAAGAAAACCGCCGAACGCCTGGTGGTAGAGATGAAAGACCGCTTCAAAGGGCTCAACGGCGATCTGTTCAACAGCAGCGAGATCAGCTTGCCGTCCGCCGCTGAGAAAGCGCCTGAGGCGGATGCGGAGGCCGAAGCGGTCTCGGCATTGGTGGCGCTGGGCTATAAGCCGCAGGAAGCCAGCCGCATGGTCAGCAAAATTGCCAAACCGGGTGCCGACTGCGAGACCCTGATCCGCGACGCGTTGCGCGCTGCTTTGTAAGGCCGCTAAGAGGTAGATAATGATTGAAGCCGATCGCCTGATCTCCGCCGAACCGCTCAACGAGGAAGAAGTCCTCGATCGCGCCATTCGTCCCAAGCTGCTGACCGAATATGTGGGCCAGCCGCACGTGCGCGAGCAGATGGAGATTTTCATCCAGGCGGCCAAGCAGCGCGGCGACGCGCTCGACCACCTGCTGATCTTCGGTCCGCCGGGGCTGGGGAAAACCACCCTGGCCAACATCGTGGCCAACGAAATGGGCGTGAATTTGCGTACCACCTCCGGCCCGGTGCTGGAGAAGGCGGGCGATCTGGCGGCGATGCTGACCAACCTTGAACCGCATGACGTGTTGTTCATCGATGAGATTCACCGCCTGTCACCGGTGGTGGAAGAGGTGCTGTATCCGGCGATGGAAGACTATCAGCTGGATATCATGATCGGCGAAGGGCCGGCGGCGCGTTCGATTAAGCTCGATCTGCCGCCGTTTACCTTGGTGGGTGCAACCACCCGCGCCGGTTCGCTGACCTCACCGCTGCGCGATCGCTTCGGCATTGTCCAGCGGCTGGAGTTTTATCAGGTGGCGGATCTGCAGCACATCGTCTCGCGCAGCGCCGGCTGCCTGGGGCTGGAGCTGTCCGACGAGGGCGCCCATGAGGTAGCCCGCCGCGCGCGCGGCACGCCGCGTATCGCCAACCGTCTGTTGCGCCGGGTGCGCGACTTCGCCGAAGTGCGCGCCAACGGCGTGATCAGCGGCGCGGTGGCGGCGCAGGCGCTCGATATGCTTAACGTCGATGCCGAAGGCTTCGACTATATGGATCGCAAACTGCTGTTGGCGATTATCGACAAGTTTACCGGCGGCCCGGTCGGGTTGGATAACCTGGCGGCGTCGATCGGCGAAGAGCGCGAGACCATCGAAGACGTGATCGAACCGTTCCTGATCCAGCAGGGCTTTATCCAGCGCACGCCGCGCGGCCGTCTGGCGACGCAGCACGCCTACCGGCATTTCGGCCTCGAACGCGAAGCGTAAGTTTTTAATCCGCCAATAAGAAAGGGCCGCAGATGCGGCCCTTGTCATATCCCGGTTTTAATCAAGCCTGCTGTTTTTTAAACAGGCTCAGCGTGAACAGCACGGCGGCGCAGAGCACCACCGAAGGGCCGGCAGGCGTATCGTAAAACGCCGAGAAGGTCAGGCCACCGGTAACCGCCACCATCCCGAGCAGCACCGCGATGCCCGCCATCTGCTCCGGCGTGCGCGCGAAGCGGCGAGCGGTGGCCGCCGGGATGATCAGCAGCGAGGTGATGATCAGCGCGCCGACGAATTTCATCGCCAGACCGATGGTCAAGGCAGTGACCAGCATCAGCACGGTGCGCGCCCGCGCCAGATTGACGCCGTCGACGTGCGCCAGCTCAGGGCTGATGGTCATCGACAGCAGATCGCGCCATTGCCACCACAACACCAATAGCACCACGGCGACGCCGCCGGCGATCATCACGATGTCGCTCAGCGTGACCGACAGCAGATCGCCGAACAGATAGGCCATCAGATCGACCCGCACGTTGGACATCAGCGCCACCACCACCAGCCCCAGCGACAGCGCGCTGTGGGCCAGAATGCCGAGCAGCGTATCCACCGAGAGCTGCGGGCGGCGCTCCAGCCACACCAGGGCCAGGGCCAGCAGCAGCGTAATGGCGATCACCGCATAGAAAGGATTGATGTCCAGCAGCAGACCGAAGGCGACGCCGAGCAGCGAGGCGTGCGCCAGGGTATCGCCGAAGTAGGACATGCGGCGCCAGACCACGAAGGAGCCCAGCGGCCCGGCGGCGCCGGCCAACAACACCCCGGCCAGCCAGCCGGGAAGTAACAATTCGATCATGCTTCGCGGCTCCCGGTTTTCTTCAAGACAATTCTTCCCTGCAGGTCGTGACGGTGGTTGTGATGGTGGCGATACACCGCCAGCTGCTCTGCGCCGCGGTTGCCGAACATGGCGATGAATTCGGGATGCATCGAGACCACCTCCGGCGCCCCGGAGCAGCAGATGTGCTGATTGAGGCACAACACCTCGTCGGTTTTCGCCATCACCAGATGCAGATCGTGCGAGACCATCAGCACGGCGCACCCCAGCTCCTTGCGCAGCTGATCGATCAGATCGTACAGCGCCAGTTGGCCATTGACGTCCACCCCTTGCGTGGGTTCGTCCAGCACCAGCAACTGCGGTTTATTCAGCAGCGCTCGCGCCAGCAGCACGCGCTGGTTTTCGCCGCCGGAGAGCTTTTGCATGGGCTGGTCGAGCAGGTGGGCGGCGTGCACGCGTTTGAGCGCCGGCAGAATGTCGGCTTTCTTTACGCCCGGCTTCAGGCGCATAAAGCGGCTGACGGTCAATGGCAGGGTAGCGTCGAGGTGCAGCTTTTGCGGCACGTAGCCGATGCGCAGATCGGGCTCACGCTCCAGCGTGCCGGCGGTCGGTTTTACCAATCCCAGCACTACGCGCACCAGCGTGGATTTACCCGCGCCGTTCGGGCCCAGCAGGGTGAGAATACGGCCGGGCTGCAGGCTGAGGGAAATATTCGACAGCACCTTGCGGCTGCCGAAGGCGACGGAGATATTTTTTAGCGTTATCAGTGTAGACATCTCGAGATTACAGGTTGCAGAACGAAGCGAATGTTATAATATCACGCCTTGTTGATGAAAACGATGGGATTACTGATGATGGCACAGAAAAATAAATGGCTGCAGCGCACGCTGCTGGCCAGCGCACTCGTGATGGCCGGCCCGCTGAGCAGCGCTTCCGCGGCGGTGGTGACGACGATTCGTCCGCTGGGCTTTATCGCTTCGGCTATCGCCGACGGCGTGACGCCGACCGAGGTGCTGCTGCCGGATGGCGCTTCGCCGCACGACTTCGCGCTGCGGCCTTCCGATATTCAGCGTTTGCGTTCTGCCGACCTGGTGCTGTGGGTCGGACCGGACATGGAAGCGTTCCTGACCAAGGCGCTGGTGCCTATCTCGGCAACCCGCAAACTCGCCATCAGCGAACTGCCCGCGGTGAAGCCGCTGCTGATGAAAGGCGAAGATGACGACGATCATGATCATGCAGGCGAGGCGCATAATCATGCTGATGACGATCATGGGCATCATCACGGCGAGTACAATATGCACGTTTGGCTGTCGCCGGAGGTGGCAAAAGTGACCGCGATCGCGATTCACGACAGATTGTTGGAACTTATGCCGCAAAATAAGGACAAATTAGACGCAAACCTGCGCCAGTTCGAGAATCTGCTGACGCAAACTGACAAAAATGTTGGTAACATGCTTACGCCTGTGCAAGGTAAGGGTTATTTTGTTTTTCATGATGCTTACGGCTACTTTGAGAAACACTACGGTTTGAGTCCGCTGGGCCATTTTACCGTCAATCCCGAAATTCAGCCTGGAGCACAGCGCCTACACCAAATTCGAACACAGTTGGTTGAGCAGAAAGCGGTATGCGTTTTTGCTGAGCCACAATTCAGGCCGGCCGTAATCAATGCCGTCGCCAAGGGTACCACTGTGCGTTCCGGAACGCTGGACCCGCTGGGCATCGGCATCGCGCTGGGGAAGGACAGCTACGGGAAATTCCTGACACAGCTGTCAAGCCAGTACGTGAGCTGCCTGAAGTAAGCTTATGAGGATAATATCGAGTGCAGCAGATAGTCCGAACTATCGCTCTGGCGTATAACAACCTGCCACGGCCCCACCGCGTCATGCTGGGGTCGCTGACAGTCGTCACATTGGCCGTCGCTGTTTGGCGGCCTTTTGTTTACCACCCAGAACACAATCCCATCGCCAAGAGCGTCGAGTTAGAATCCAGCCAGTTGCGGTCATTGCTCCCCGAAGCCAGTGAACCGATAGATGCCGACCAACCCACCCCCGATGACGAAATCCCGCAGGATGAGCTGGACCAGAAGGATGCCGGCGATGATGGCGTGCATGAATATGTGGTTTCCACCGGCGATACCCTCGGCAGCATTCTGACGCAGTACGGCATCGATATGTCGGATGTCACGCTGCTGGCTTCGCAAAACCGCGATCTGCGCAACCTGAAGATCGGCCAACAGCTGTCGTGGACCGTGAACGAAGCGGGCGATCTGCAGCAGTTGACCTGGGAGGTTTCTCGTCGCGAAACCCGCACCTATGATCGCGTCGGCAACAGCTTCAAAGAGTCGAAAGAGGCGCAGCAGGGCGAATGGCGCAACAACGTGATCAGCGGCCGCGTTAACGGCAGCTTCGTCAGCAGCGCAGGCGACGCCGGGTTGAGCCGTAACGAAATCAATGCGGTGATCAAGGCGCTGCAATGGCAGCTCGATTTCCGCAAACTGCGCAAGGGCGACCAGTTCTCCGTGCTGATGTCGCGCGAACATTTCGACGGCAAGAAATCGCAAAGCCAACTGTTGGGCGTGCGTCTGCGCACGGGCGGCAAAGATTACTATGCGATCCGCGCCGAGGACGGCAAGTTCTACGATCGCCAGGGCTCTGGCCTGGCGCGCGGCTTCATGCGTTTCCCAACCATGAAACAGTTCCGCATCTCCTCCAACTTCAACCCGCGCCGGGTGAACCCGGTGACCGGCCGCGTGGCGCCGCACAAAGGCGTCGATTTTGCCATGCCGGTCGGCACGCCGGTGCTGGCGGTCGGCGACGGCGAGGTGGTGATCGCCAAGCGCAGCGGCGCAGCCGGCAACTATGTGGCGATCCGCCACGGCCGCCAATACACCACGCGCTACATGCACCTGAAAAAGCTGCTGGTGAAACCGGGCCAGAAGGTGAAGCGTGGCGATCGCATAGCGCTCTCCGGCAACACCGGCCGTTCCACCGGGCCGCACCTGCACTTTGAACTGTGGACCGGTCAACAGGCGGTGAACCCGCTGACGGCCAAGCTGCCGCGTTCCGAAGGCCTGAGCGGCAAAGACCGCAGCGATTATCTGGCGCAGGTGAAGGAAGTGGTTCCTCAGCTGCAACTGGATTAACGTCCCCCTTATTCCGGCGCTCCGGCGCCGTTAATTTCATCGGCCTGATTGCGGGCCGATGCTGTTTTATCTGGGCGGTTCGCGGTTGTTAATTGCAAAATTGGTGATGGCAATTATGATTAGCCGAATTGCTAAGCGAAGAGCATGTGCATGCAAAACGAGAAGAAATCGAACGTAGAGTTCATCCCGCAGTTTCAAAAAGCCTTTTTATACCCGCGCTACTGGGGCGTGTGGCTGGGAACCGGCCTGATGGCCGGCGTTTCTCTGGTGCCTGCGCGCCTGCGCGATCCGGTGCTGGGGGCGATCGGCACACTGGCCGGCAAGCTGGCGAAAGGGGCGCGTCGTCGTGCCCGCATCAACCTGCTGTATTGCTTGCCGGAACTGCCGGAAAGCGAGCGTGAGCACATTATCGACCAGATGTTCGCCTGTGCGCCGCAGTCGATGGTGCTGATGGCGGAACTGGCCTGCACCAAACCGGAAAAAGTGCTCAAGCGCGTGCGTTGGCACGGTGAAGAGGTGTTGGACAAGATCCGCGCGGAAGGGCGCAACGTGATTTTCCTGGTGCCACATGGCTGGGCGGTGGATGTGCCGGCGATGTTGATGGCCGCGCGCGGTCAACCGATGGCGGCGATGTTCCACAATCAGCGCAATCAGCTGATCGACTACCTGTGGAATGCCGTGCGTCGTAAATTCGGCGGCCGCATGCACGCGCGCAATGACGGCATCAAACCGTTTATCAGTTCGGTTCGCCAGGGATATTGGGGTTACTATCTGCCCGATCAGGATCACGGCGCTGAGCACAGTGAGTTTGTCGACTTCTTCGCCACCTATAAGGCGACGTTGCCGGCGGTCGGGCGGTTGATGAAAGTGTGTCGTGCGGCGATCGTGCCGTTGTTCCCGGTGTACGACGGCAAAACCAGCATGCTGGATATTTATATTCGCGAGCCGATGGACGATCTGGCCGAAGCGGACGATCCGCGCATTGCCCGCCGCATGAACGAAGAGGTGGAGAATCTGGTGGGCCCGAACCCTGAGCAGTACACCTGGATCCTCAAACTGTTGAAGACGCGCAAGGAAGGGGAGATTGAACCCTACTCGCGCGACGATCTGTATCGTTAATCCTATCTACCGCTAACGCCGGTCGGGCCACACCCTGGCCGGCGTCACTTCATATGTGCACCATACAGCCGCGCGCCCGCAGGATCTCAATGACGTTGGGCGTGTGGGTGAAATCATTCCAGCGCAGATCCAGCTTGCGCAGCCGGCTCAGTTCACCGAGGCTTTCCGGCAGACCGCTCAGGCGGTTGGCGCGCAGATCCAGACTTCTCAGCGCCGTGAGCTCACCGATATTTTCCGGCAGGCGCGTCAGCTGATTAAAACGCAGGTTCAGCTCGCTCAATCGCGGCAGGCGGCAGAAGGCTGCCGGCAGTTCGGTGATGGCATTGTTGGCCGCATCGAGTATTTCAAGCTCGCCGAGCAGAGCCATTTCCGCCGGCAGCGTGGTCAGGGCATTTTTCATGATATGCAACTCGCGCAGCGCGCGCAGTTGCCCGATTTCGCCGGGCAGGCTGCGGATACGATTGTTGTATAAACGCAGCTCCTGCAACGCCGCCAGCCTCGGTATTGCCTGCGGCAAGGCGGTCAGCTGGTTATCGGTCGCGTTGAGGTAAACCAACTGCTGCAGTTGCGCCAGCGCACGCGGCAGGTCGCTAAAGCCGTTATCGCTCAGGTAGAGGTATTTCAGCCGGTGCAGTCGCCCCAATGTTTCAGGCAGTTCGCTCGCGCGGTTGTGACCAAAATCGAACATCTCGAGCTGTTGCAACTGACCAATCTCCGACGGCAGATGCTCGAGCTGATTGCAAGAGATATTCAGCACCTGCAGGTTGCGATGCCGGAATAGGGAAGTAGGGAAGACCGTCAGCCGATTGTCGTACAGGCTGACCTTGCGCAGCGCGTGGCCGGCAAACAGCGATTCGTCGAGCTGCGTCAGGCCGCGTCCGTCGAGCTCGAGCTCATCACAGGTCGAGGCGGGATTGTGCTGGTGGAGCATGGCGTTCTCCGTCGTCATGGCAGTGTCAGAGCAAAAAAAATGCCGGCCTAGGTGAGCCGGCCGGCATTTCGTCTGCGGCGTGAATTACTCGACGCGCAGGATGCGGCTGGTATTGGTGGTGCCGACGGTTTCCATCACGTCGCCCTGGGTGACGATCACCAGATCGCCGGAGACCAGGAAGCCTTTGTCGCGCAGGCGATTGACGGCTTCGTTGGCGGCGATGACGCCGTCTTTGTGGCTGTCGAAATACACCGGCGTCACGCCGCGATACAGTGCGGTCAGGTTAAGCGTGTGCTCATGCCGCGACATGGCGAAGATCGGCAGGCCGGAGCTGATGCGTGACATCATCAGCGCGGTGCGGCCGGACTCGGTCATGGCGATCAGCGCGGTGACGCCTTTCAGGTGGTTGGCCGCATACATCGAAGACATGGCGATCGCCTCTTCGATATTGTCGAACTGCACGTCCAGACGGTGTTTGGAAACGTTGATGCTCGGGATCTTCTCGGCGCCCAGACAAACGCGCGCCATCGCCGCCACGGTTTCCGCCGGGTATTGGCCGGCAGCGGTTTCCGCCGACAGCATGACGGCGTCGGTGCCGTCCAGCACGGCGTTGGCCACGTCCATGACTTCGGCGCGGGTCGGCATCGGGTTGGTGATCATCGACTCCATCATCTGAGTCGCGGTGATCACCGCGCGGTTCAGAGTACGGGCGCGGCGGATCAGTTTCTTCTGGATCCCGACCAGTTCCGGATCGCCGATTTCGACGCCCAGATCGCCACGGGCGACCATCACCACGTCGGAGGCCAGAATGATGTCGTCCATCGCTTCGTCGCTGCAGACCGCTTCGGCGCGCTCAACCTTGGACACGATCTTGGCGTTGCAGCCTGCGTCGCGCGCCAGGCGGCGAGCATAGTTCAGGTCTTCACCGGTGCGCGGGAAGGAGACCGCCAGGTAGTCGACGCCGATCTTGGCGGCGGTGACGATGTCCGCCTTGTCTTTTTCGGTCAGCGCTTCGGCCGACAGGCCGCCGCCGAGTTTGTTGATGCCCTTGTTGTTGGACAACGGGCCGCCAACGGTCACTTCGGTAAACACTTTCATGCCCTGAACTTCGAGCACTTTCAGCTGAACGCGGCCGTCGTCGAGCAGCAAGACGTCGCCCGGCACGACGTCGGCAGGCAGGCCTTTATAGTCGATACCGACTTTTTCTTTATCGCCTTCGCCTTTTGACAGGTTGGCGTCCAGCAGGAATTTATCGCCCACGTTGAGGAAGATTTTGCCTTCCTTGAAGGTGGAAACGCGGATTTTCGGCCCTTGCAGATCGCCGAGGATAGCGACGTGACGTCCCAGTTTGGCAGCGATTTCGCGAACTTTGTCTGCGCGAGCCTGGTGATCTTCCGGGCTGCCGTGGGAGAAGTTAAGCCGAACTACGTTGGCGCCGGCGGCAATGATCTTTTCCAGATTATTGTCGCGGTCTGTAGCCGGACCCAGGGTGGTAACGATTTTGGTTCTTCTGAGCCGTCTGGACATGTATTACTCCGTTGACTGGTGAAGCAAATATTGGCGTTGCGATAACGTCGGATAACGAAACCAGGCGTGAAATGTAATTTTACAACACTGATATTTCACCCGGGTTACCCGCATGAGCGTATTAACAGGGTACAGCCTCTGATGTCGCCATTCAAATGTCTGTTGAACGGCGACTTTTTTCTTCGTCGGGTTACGAGTCAAAACTGTTGGGAATGACTACGCCTTTATCAAAGCGCGATTCTTTGAGCGCTTCTTTGACCCGCTTCAAGTTATCTCTGAATTTAGCCCCTCTGCGCAAGGTAAATCCGGTGGCGAGCACGTCAATGAGCGTTAATTGCGCGATCCGCGACACCATCGGCATGTAAACGTCGGTGTCTTCAGGCACGTCGAGCAGCAACGCGAGGGTCGCCGACTGGGCGAGCGGGGTGTCGCGCGAGGTGATAGCCAGTACCGTGGCGTCGTTTTCTCGCGCCAGGTGGGCCATTTCCACCAGGTTCTTGGTGCGGCCGGTGTGAGAGATCAACACCACCACGTCGCCCTCGCCGGAGTTCATGCAGCTCATGCGCTGCATGACGATGTCATCGAAGTAGACCACCGGAATATTGAAGCGGAAAAATTTGTTCATCGCGTCGTGGGCCACGGCGGCGGAGGCGCCCAGACCGAAGAAAGAGATCTTTTTTGCCTGGGTGAGCAGGTCAACCGCACGATTGATTGCGGCAATATCCAAATTTGCCTTTACTGTATCCAGGCTGGCCATCACCGATTCGAAGATCTTGCTGGTGTAGGAATCGACGCTGTCATCTTCCTCGACGTTGCGGTTCACGTAGGGCGTGCCGTTAGCCAGGCTTTGGGCGAGATGCAGTTTGAAGTCGGGAAAGCCTTTGGTATCAAGGCGACGGCAAAAACGGTTGACGGTGGGTTCGCTGACGTCGGCCATGCGCGCCAGCGTGGCGATGCTGGAGTGAATGGCGGTCTGCGGGGAGGCCAGGATCACCTCGGCGACTTTCCTTTCAGATTTGCTCAGGAGCTCCAGATGGCTCTGGATTTTGTCCAGCGTATTCATATAACGAGAGTCACTCATGGTTTTATCCCTGTGGCTTTCAAGCAACAGCGCCGAATTTCGCCCGTGTTCGCCGTGCAAGCAGACGCCAAACGAGCGGCTGTAACCTGAAATCGATAGGGTATGTCGATTGCAAACAAAGGAGAAATCAATGCCGGTTTAGTGAAAATATACTACGTGCTGGTAACCGTTGGCAGTCTCGACAGGGCGTATGCAGGCTTTTTTCACCAGAATATGACCTGTGTCTAACTTTCATAATGGTAACAGAGCGTCAAAAAAGACGAAAAATTACATTTTTGCCCGCCTGTGAGGGCGTCGGCGCGCAGTGGCGCTACCACTGAGATCTTTACGTCTTTTTTCTGCTTCTGCGCCGGGTTTGCTGGCCGTAGTCAAACAGAGTACATTAGTAATGTAAGAAAATTACAAATATCCTGCAACGAGGAGATGAACATGGCGGTAACCTCTACAGCCCAGGCGTGTGACCTGGTTATTTTCGGCGCGAAAGGTGATTTGGCGCGCCGTAAGCTGCTGCCTTCCCTGTACCAGTTAGAGAAAGCCGGACACATCCACCCGGATACGCGGATCATCGGCGTCGGCCGCGCGGAGTGGGATAAAAAAGCCTATACCGAAGTGGTCAAGGAAGCGCTTGGCACCTTCATGAAGGAAAAGCTGGATGACGAACTCTGGGCCACGCTGAGCGCGCGCCTGGACTTCTGCAACCTGGACGTCAACGACAGCAAGAACTTTACCAAACTGGGTAAAATGCTGGATCAGAAGCACCGCACCACCATCAACTACTTCGCTATGCCGCCAAGCACCTTCGGCGCCATCTGCAAAGGGTTGGGCGAAGCCAAGCTGAACCATGAGCCGGCGCGCGTGGTGATGGAGAAACCGTTGGGCACCGATCTGGCGTCCTCCCGCGTGATCAACGATCAGGTGGCGGAGTTCTTCAACGAGTCCCAGGTTTACCGCATCGACCACTACCTCGGCAAAGAGACGGTGTTGAACCTGTTGGCGCTGCGTTTCGCCAACTCGCTGTTCGCGTCCAACTGGGACAACCGCACCATCGATTCGGTGCAGATCACCGTGGCGGAAGAGGTGGGCATCGAAGGGCGCTGGGGCTACTTCGATCAGGCCGGCCAAATGCGCGACATGATCCAGAACCACCTGCTGCAGATCCTGACCATGATCGCCATGTCGCCGCCGGCGGATCTGACCACCGACCGCATCCGCGACGAGAAGGTGAAGGTGCTGCGTTCGCTGCGCCGCATCGATCAGACCAATGTACGGGAAACCACCGTGCGCGGTCAGTACACCGCCGGTTTCGTTCAGGGCAAGAAAGTGCCGGGGTATCTGGAAGAAGAAGGGGCGAACAAGAGCAGCAGCACCGAGACCTTCGTTTCCATCCGCGTGGACATCGACAACTGGCAGTGGGCCGGGGTGCCGTTCTATCTGCGTACCGGTAAACGTCTGCCGACCAAATGCTCGGAAGTGGTGGTGTACTTCAAGAATCCGCCGCTTAACCTGTTCAGCGACTCTTATCAGCAGCTGCCGCAAAACAAGCTGACCATTCGTTTGCAACCGGACGAAGGCATCGAAATTCAGGTGTTGAATAAGGTGCCGGGGCTGGATCACAAGCACCGCCTGCAGACTACCAAGCTGGATCTGAGTTTCTCGGAAACCTTCAACCAGGAGCACGTGGCGGACGCCTACGAGCGCCTGCTGCTGGAGACCATGCGCGGTATTCAGGCGCTGTTCGTGCGCCGTGACGAAGTGGAAGAGGCCTGGAAGTGGGTCGACTCCATCATGGACGCGTGGAAAGCCGACAACGAAGCGCCTAAGCCTTATCAGGCGGGCACCTGGGGGCCGGTGGCCTCGGTGGCGATGATCACCCGCGACGGCCGTTCCTGGAACGAGTTCGAGTAATGCGCAATGCCGGCAGCCCGTCTGCCGGCTTTTTTTTGCCTGCGATCTGCGCGTGGGCCACATCACTTACGGTACGGCCGGACGTTCGCGCGTTTGCGCGGAGCCCTGTGGCAGGGGCGTGCCATTGTTAACCGCGAGTAATGGAGAAAGAATGATGAAAAACTGGAAAACCAGCGCTGAACAGATCCTGACGGCGGGGCCGGTGGTGCCTGTTATCGTGATCAACACGCTGGAACAGGCGGTGCCGCTGGCGAAAGCATTGGTTGCCGGCGGCGTGCGGGTACTGGAGGTGACGCTGCGCACCGCCTGTGCGCTGGAAGCTATCCGCGCTATCGCCAAAGAGGTGCCGGAGGCGATCATCGGCGCCGGTACGGTGATCAATCCACAGCAGCTGCGGGAGGTGACCGAGGCCGGGGCGCAGTTCGCCATCAGCCCGGGGCTGACCGACGCTTTGCTGCAGGCGGCGACGGCGGGGTCAATCCCGTTGATCCCGGGCATCAGCACCGTATCTGAACTGATGCAGGGCATGGATTACGGCCTGCGCGAATTCAAATTCTTCCCGGCGGAAGCCAACGGCGGCGTGAAGGCGCTGCAGGCGATCGGTGGCCCGTTCCCGCAGGTGCGCTTTTGCCCGACCGGCGGCATTACGCCGAACAATTACCGCGATTATCTGGCGCTAAAAAGCGTGCTGTGCATCGGCGGCTCCTGGCTGGTGCCGGCCGATGCGCTCGAAAGCGGCGACTACGCGCGCATCACTGAACTGGCGCGCAGCGCCGTCAACGGCGCCGCGTTGTAACCCGCGCCAGGCCTGGGGGTGGCGCTTATTTGCTCACCCGCGGATATCGCAAGGCTCAACGCTCCGTTGGGCCTTTTTTAATTTTTATCGCGATTAACTTTCTTATTTTTAACCCGTTTTTTTCTGCTTTTTTATGAAAACGGCAGTTTGCTTTCTTATTTGGGCTGTGGTAAAAATATCTCAGTTGAAAATTTTACTTTTATGAGGATATTGGGCAAATCGCACGGTGTGCGGCTGATAATAGAGAATTATTATGATGACTATTAACGGAACTACCCTCAGAACCTCTACGTGCCAACTCTTCCTGTCTGCGATCCTTGCCAGTGAGCATCACTGGTGCAGCGAGCTATAGCGTCTTTCTCCCTTAACCGGTGCTGGTAGCGGGCTTACGCCTTCGCTCTACCGTTCAGCCGGGCAAACATTCTTTTTGCGTTTGGGTCAGTTTATCCCCAGGGATCTCTGCGTCTTGCGCGCCGTACTGCGGCCGTTCGACGAGATAAATCGGGATAAATATGCCTTGGCGCGCGTTATTCGCCGTTTGGGAGAAAAATTATGATTTATTGGATCTTTTTAGGTTTGGCCATCATGACCGAAATCATCGGCACCTTGTCGATGAAATACGCCAGCGTCAATGGCGGCATGATCGGGCATATCGTGATGTACGTGATGATCACCGCGTCTTATGTGTTGCTGTCAGTAGCGGTAAAACGCGTGGCGTTGGGCGTGGCTTATGCGCTGTGGGAAGGTATCGGCATTCTGTTCATTACCCTGTTCAGCGTGCTGTGGTTCGACGAGCCCATTTCGGCGCTGAAGGTACTGGGTCTGGCTACGCTGATCGCCGGTATCATGCTGGTGAAATCCGGTACCCGCAAAGAGCGAAAACAGGTCAGCCCGCGAGGTGACAACCATGCAACAGTTTGAGTTGTACCACATTGGGTTCCTGGGATTGGCCATCGTGCTGGAAATCATCGCCAACATCTTCCTGAAGATGTCGGACGGTTTCCGTAAAATTTGGCTGGGATTGCTGTCGCTGCTGTCGGTACTCGGTGCGTTCAGCGCCCTGGCGCAGGCGGTAAAAGGCATCGATCTGTCAATCGCTTACGCGTTGTGGGGCGGTTTCGGTATCGCCGCCACCATCGCCGCAGGCTGGATCATGTTCGGCCAGCGGTTGAACGCCAAAGGCTGGATTGGCCTGGCGCTGCTGTTGACGGGGATGGTGATCCTCAAACTGTCCTGATAGCGGGCAATAAAAAACCGCAGGCGTTGCCGTCTGCGGTTTTTTTTCGTCTGCGCGTGGCTTACAGCGCGGCGATGATTTTAATTTCCACCTTGTACTTCGGATTCATCAGCTGAGCCTGCACGGTGCAGCGCACCGGCGCGCTGCCGGCGACGACCCAGGCGTCCCAGGCGGCGTTCATCGCGGCGAAGTCGGCGGTATTGGCCAGGAAGATGGTGGCATCCAGAATACGGCTTTTGTCCGACCCTACACGTTCCAGCAGCACGTCGATGGCTGCAAGGGCGTTGGCGGTCTGCGCGGTCGCGTCATCATCCAGATTCTCAGGCACGCTGGTGTAGTAAACGGTCTCGTTGTGCACCACGGCTTCGGACCAGCGCTGATCGGGATCAATTCTTTCGATATTCATTTGCTTATCTCCATATCATAGTCCCGCTAAGGGTAGCACAGCCGGTGATGAAAAAGCGCGGCGATAAAGTGGGTGGTAGCCGGGCGGCAGGCTTGGCATAATCACCGCTGAATGACACCGGCAGAGAGACAGCGTGACAGACGATTTTGCAACAGACGGCGCATTGGCGCAGGCTATCAAGGGATTCAAACCGCGTGAGCCGCAGCGGCAGATGGCGCAAGCCGTTACCGAAGCGATCAATTTCAAGCAGGAACTGGTGGTGGAAGCCGGCACCGGCACCGGCAAAACCTTCGCTTATCTGGCGCCGGCGCTGCGTGCCGATCGCAAAGTGATCATCTCCACCGGTTCGAAAGCGCTGCAGGATCAGCTGTATGCGCGCGATCTGCCCACCGTCGCCAAGGCGCTGAAGTACAAAGGCAAGCTGGCGCTGCTGAAGGGGCGCTCCAACTACCTGTGTCTGGAGCGTCTTGAGCAACAGTCGATGGCCGGCGGGGAGCTGGCGGGGCAGACGTTGATCGATCTGGTGCAACTGCGCAAGTGGTCGTCGCAGACCAAAGAGGGTGATATCAGCACCTGCAGCGAAGTGGCGGAAGACAGCTTCGTCTGGCCATTGGTGACCAGCACCAATGACAACTGTCTCGGCAGCGACTGCCCGCTGTATCAGGATTGCTTCGTGGTCAAAGCGCGCCGCCGCGCGATGGATGCGGATGTGGTGGTGGTGAACCATCACCTGTTCCTGGCGGATATGGTGGTGAAAGAGGGCGGCTTCGCCGAGCTGATCCCGGAAGCCGAGGTGATGATTTTCGATGAAGCGCACCAAATTCCCGACATCGCCAGCCAGTATTTCGGCCAGCAGCTCACCAGCCGCCAACTGCTGGATCTGGCGAAGGACATCACCATCGCCTACCGCACCGAGGTGCGCGATGCCGCCCAACTGCAAAAAAAGCGCCGACCGTCTCAGCCTGAGCACGCAAGATTTCCGTCTGAATCTGGGGGAGCCGGGTTTTCGCGGCAACCTGCGGGATGTGCTCGGCGAACCGAACGTGCAGCGCGCGTTGTTGCTGCTCGATGACGCGCTGGAGCTGTGTTATGACGTCATGAAACTGTCGCTGGGGCGTTCGGCGCTGCTGGACGCCGCCTTTGAGCGCGCCACGCTGTACCGCGCGCGTCTCAAACGCCTCAAGGCGGTGACGGAACCGGGCTACAGCTATTGGTATGAGTGCAATTCGCGCCACTTCGTGTTGGCGCTGACGCCGCTGACGGTGGCCGATCGTTTCCGCGAAATGCTGGACGAGAAGCCGGGCAGCTGGATCTTTACCTCGGCGACGCTGTCGGTCAACGATCAGTTGGGTCACTTCACCGAACGGCTGGGGCTGACCAAGGCCAAAACGCTGCTGTTGCCGAGCCCGTTCGACTATGCCAAACAGGCGTTGCTGTGCGTGCCGCGCTTTTTGCCTTCGCCGAATCAGCCCGGCGGGGCGCGCCAGCTGGCGCGCATGCTGCGCCCATTAATCGAAGCCAACAACGGCCGCTGCTTCTTCTTGTGCACGTCGCACCAGATGATGCGCGAGCTGGCGGAAGAGTTCCGTGCCACGATGACGCTGCCGGTCTTATTGCAAGGGGAAACCAGCAAAGGGCAGCTGTTGGCACAGTTCGTCGCCGCCGGTAACGCGCTGTTGGTGGCGACCAGCAGCTTCTGGGAAGGGGTGGACGTGCGTGGCGATGCGCTGTCGTGCGTGATCATCGATAAGCTGCCGTTTACCTCACCGGACGATCCGCTGCTGAAGGCGCGCATTGAAGATTGTCGCCTGCGCGGCGGCGATCCGTTCAATGACGTGCAGTTGCCGGATGCGGTCATCACCCTGAAACAGGGGGTGGGCCGTTTGATCCGCGATACCGACGATCGCGGCGTGCTGGTGATCTGCGATAACCGTCTGGTGATGCGCCCTTATGGCGAGGTGTTCCTCAATAGCCTGCCGCCTACGCCGCGTACCCGCGATCTGAAGCAGGCGATCGCCTTCTTGCAGGCCGCTGATACGTCGGCCACGTGAAAGATGAAGGGCTTACGGGGCTGTGCTACAATGCGCGCCCTGTATGAAAAACCCAGTTTTATTCCCGCCAGAGGTTGGCATGTCCACGCGAATTTTAGCGATCGATACCGCGACGGAAGCCTGTTCCGTCGCCGTCTGGAATCAAGGCGAAATCCACGCCCTGTTTGAGCTGTGCCCACGCGAGCATACGCAACGTATTTTACCTATGGTGCAGCAGGTGCTGGCGGAATCCGGCCTGGCGCTCAACCAGCTCGATGCGCTGGCCTTCGGCCGCGGCCCCGGCAGTTTTACCGGGGTGCGCATCGGCATCGGCATCGCTCAGGGCCTGGCGCTGGGCGCCGATCTGCCGATGATCGGCGTTTCTACGCTGCAAACCATGGCGCAGGGCGCCTGGCGCGTCAGCGGCGCGGAGCGTGTGCTGGCGGCGATCGATGCGCGTATGGGCGAGGTCTACTGGGGGCAGTTCGAGCGTCAGGCCGACGGCCGCTGGTTGGAAAGCGAAGGCGAGGCGGTGCTGTCGCCGGCGCAGGCGCTCGAGCGTGCACAGCGCCTGCAGGGCGAATGGGCCCACGTTGGAACCGGCTGGCAAACCTACCCCGATCTGGTCAACGGTTCCACGCTGAGCGTGCGCGACGGCCAGATGCTGTTGCCGCAGGCGGAAGACATGCTGCCGCTGGCGCTGCACGCCTGGCAACAGGGGCTGGCGGTGGCGGTGGAAAACGCCGAGCCGACCTACCTGCGCAATGAAGTGACCTGGAAAAAACTGCCGGGCCGCGAGTAATCGCGGCGTTATTGTGCTGATGTTGATGCCGGGCGATGAAGGCCTGCAACTTGAGCGCTGAAACGCGGTCAAAGTTACAGGCATTTCAGGAGATTGCGACCATGTTAATCCGCACTGCAAGTAAAAAGCTGTCGCTGCTGGCCGTCGCCTGCGGCGCGCTGGTTCTGACCGGGTGCGTCACCGTACCGGATGCGATCAAAGGCTCCAGTCCTTCGCCGGTGACTCAGCTTTCCTCGGTACAAAATGCACCGAACCTGTTTACCGGCGCGGAAGCCCGCTTTGGCGGCACCGTGGTGAACGTCGCCAACGAACAAGGGCGCACGCTGCTGGAGATCGCGGCGGTGCCGCTCGACAGCGGTGCGCGGCCGATACTGGGTGAACCGTCGAACGGCCGCTTGCTGGCCACGGTGAACGGCTTCCTCGAACCGGTCGATTTCAAAGGCCAACTGGTGACCGTCGTCGGCCCTATCACCGGCCTGAAAGAGGGGCGGATCGGCATGACGCCATATCGCTTCGTAACGATGAACGTGACCGGTTTCAAGCGCTGGCATCTGGTACAGCAGGTGGTGATGCCGCCTGCGCCGATGGGCCCTTGGGGCTGGCGCGGTGGCCCGTGGGGACCCGGCTGGGGCGCCGGCTATGGCTGGTACAACCCCGGCCCGGCACAGGTGCAAACCATCGTAACCGAGTAACATACGCTTGATGTGAACAAATTTGACAGGGCGGCTCAGGCCGCCCTTTTGTTTTTTGGGATAAGGAATATCCGACAATTAGTGACGTACATCGCAACCTGAGTAATGTTTAAAACCCGAACTGGTCTGCTGAGTTAAAATATTGTTATGGTTAGGCTGCGAGTTTGAGGGCTGCGATGATAATTAGTAATGATTTCAGGAGTAATACCTTGGATAAGGTCTGGTTAAAACGGTATCCGGCAGATGTGCCCGCAGAGATTGATGCCGATCGCTATTCGTCGTTGATCGAAATGTTTGAGCATGCCGTGCAGCGCTATGCCGATCAGCCCGCCTTTATCAATATGGGCGAGGTGATGACCTTCCGCAAACTGGAAGAACGCAGCCGGGCTTTCGCGGCTTACCTGCAAAATGAGCTGGGCCTGAAGAAGGGCGACCGCGTCGCGCTGATGATGCCTAACCTGTTGCAATACCCCATTGCCCTGTTCGGCATTCTGCGTGCCGGCATGGTGGTGGTCAACGTCAACCCGCTGTATACCCCGCGCGAGCTGGAGCACCAGTTGAACGACAGCGGCGCCAGTGCCATCGTCATCGTCTCCAACTTTGCCCATACGCTGGAAAAAGTGGTGTTCAACACCCAGGTCAAACACGTGATCCTGACGCGCATGGGCGATCAGCTGTCGGCTGCCAAGGGCACGTTGGTCAACTTCGTGGTCAAATACGTTAAGCGTCTGGTGCCGAAATACAACCTGCCGGACGCCATTTCCTTCCGCAGCGCGCTGCAGCGCGGCCGCCGTTTGCAATATGTAAAACCGGACATCATTAATGCCGATCTGGCTTTCCTGCAATACACCGGCGGCACCACCGGGGTGGCGAAGGGGGCGATGCTGACGCACCGCAACATGCAGGCCAACCTTGAGCAGGCCAAGGCCGCCTATTCGCCGCTGTTCCGTGAAGGGCAGGAGCTGGTGGTGACGGCGCTGCCGCTGTATCACATTTTCGCGCTGACGGTGAACTGCCTGCTGTTTATCGATCTGGGCGGGCGCAATTTGCTGATCACCAACCCGCGTGACATTCCGGGCCTGGTGAAAGAATTGGGCAAATACCCGTTCACCGCCATGAGCGGGGTAAATACGCTGTTCAATGCGTTGCTGAACAACGAAGACTTCCACAAGCTCGATTTCTCTACGCTGCGTTTCTCGGTCGGCGGCGGCATGTCGGTGCAAAAATCGGTGGCCGAGAAGTGGGAGAAAACCACCGGCAAACACCTGCTGGAAGGTTACGGCCTGACGGAGTGCGCGCCGCTGGTGGCCGGCAACCCTTACGATCTTAAACACTACAGCGGCAGCATCGGTCTGCCGGTGCCGTCGACGGACATTCGGTTGGTGGACGACAACGGCCATGACGTGCCGCCGGGCGAGCCGGGCGAACTGTGGGTCAAAGGGCCGCAAGTTATGTTAGGCTATTGGCAGCGCCCGGATGCCACCGACGAAGTGCTGAAAGACGGCTGGCTGGCGACCGGTGATGTGGTGACCGTGGACGATCAGGGATTTGTGCGCATCGTCGACCGCAAGAAAGACATGATCCTGGTCTCGGGTTTCAACGTGTATCCGAACGAGATTGAAGATGTGGTCAGCCAGCACCCGAAAGTGCTGGAATGTGCGGCAATCGGCGTGCCCAGCGAGGCCTCCGGCGAAACGGTGAAGATCTGCGTGGTGAAGAAAGACGCCTCGCTGACCAAGGAAGAGCTGTTGACCCATTGCCGACGCCACCTGACCGGGTATAAAGTGCCTAAAATTGTTGAGTTCCGCGATGAACTGCCGAAGTCGAACGTCGGCAAGATTTTGCGGCGAGAATTGCGCGATGAGCAAAAAGCGCCTAAGCCGGCCGATGCCGCCTAGGTTTCGCTCTCGCGTCAGCCTATCAACAACGCCGGTGAATGCCGGCGTTGTTGTGTTTGAATCCTACAAGAGAATGATGTTTTGAATTATCAGTTGATCACTACCGATGCCGGATTGCAGCAGGTCTGCGAGCAGGCGAGAAAGCATGCCCAGGTTGCGCTGGACACCGAGTTTGTCAGAACGCGTACCTACTATCCGCAGCTGGGCCTGATCCAGCTTTACGACGGTGAACAACTCTCCCTTATCGATCCTCTGCCGATCAAGCACTGGCAACCGTTTGTCGAGCTGCTGGCCGACACCGCCGTGGTGAAGTTTCTGCATGCCGGCAGTGAAGATCTTGAAGTGTTTCTCAACGCCTTTAAAACGCTGCCGACGCCGATGATCGACACTCAGATCTTGGCGGCCTTTACCGGTCGGCCGCTCTCCTGCGGCTTTGCGACGCTGGTGGCGGAGTACATGAAGGTTGAACTGGACAAGAGCGAGTCGCGCACCGATTGGCTGGCGCGCCCGCTGACTGAAAGACAGTGCGTGTATGCGGCCGCCGACGTGTTCTACCTGCTGCCGATGGCCAAACAGCTGGTGCAGGAGACTGAAGAGGCCGGCTGGACCGCTGCGGCCAATAACGAGTGCTTGCTGCTGTGCCAACGCCGTAGCGAGGCGCTGGCGCCGGAAGTGGCCTATCGCGAAATCAGCAATGCCTGGCAGTTGCGCCCGCGTCAGCTGGGGTGCCTGCAGAAGTTGGCGGAATGGCGGTTGCGCCAGGCGCGCGAGCGCGATCTGGCGGTGAACTTCGTGGTTCGCGAGGAGAACCTGTGGCAGGTGGCGCGCTTTATGCCGTCTTCGCTGGGAGAACTGGATTCGCTGGGCCTGAGCGGGCCGGAGATCCGTTATCACGGCAAAACGCTGTTGGCGCTGGTGGCCGAAGCCGAAGCGCTGGAGGAGTCCGAGTTGCCGGCGCCGTTGGCTAACCTTATCGATCAGCCGGGCTACAAGAAGGTGTTTAAGGACATCAAGGCCGCTATCGCCACCGTCAGCGAGCAAAGCGGGTTGAGCAGCGAGCTGCTGGCATCCCGTCGCCAAATTAACCAATTGTTGAACTGGCATTGGAAACTGAAGGACGGCGAGAGTCGCCCTGAATTAATCAGCGGCTGGCGCGGCGATTTATTAATGGCGCCGTTGCAGGACATCCTGAAAGATTATTAATCGCTGGTTATCACCAGGGCAGGGTAGGGAAACTCTGCTCGGGTGAATATAGGCAGGAAATAATGCGTTGAAGGTAAATCTGGCCAGAATTTACTTTAAACGAGGTGGCGGCAAAGTTAATTGGGAATTGTCCCAAAGGGAAAAATCGATTTTTTGCTGCCGATAATGCTTAATAACTGGATGCACATACAGTTACCCCCTGCATAAAATATACAGGGGGTAATTAATGCGTCGCAATCATTTAGCTGCTTCTTCCGATTCCGGTAATGTCACGTTAAGTTCAAGTACCGAAATATCGTCCCCTTTCTGCTCGAACTGCACATGCAGCATTTCAGGATCGATCTGAATGTATTTGCAAATAACCGCCAGAATATCGCGTTTCAAATCAGGCAGATACGGGGGCTCACTGTCCCCGCGACGACGCTCTGCGACGATAATCTGCAGCCGTTCCTTGGCTATATTGGCTGTCTGTTTTTTGCGGGACAGAAAGAAGTCTAATAAGGCCATGGTTTATCCCCCAAAAAGGCGTTTCAGGAAACCCTTCTTCTCTTCTTCAATGAAGCGGAATGGGCGTTCTTCCCCCAACAAGCGGCAAACGGTATCGTCATACGCCTTACCGGCGTCTGACTCGGCATCCAGAATGACAGGCTCACCCTGGTTGGAAGCACGCAGTACGGACTGGTCTTCCGGGATCACACCCACCAGTGGAATGCGCAGGATTTCCAGCACGTCTTCCATGCTCAGCATGTCGCCACGGCTGACGCGGCCCGGGTTGTAACGGGTCAGCAGCAGGTGTTCCTTGATAGGCGATTCGCCTTTCTCGGCGCGGCGCGATTTGGAGGAAAGGATGCCCAGGATACGGTCGGAGTCGCGTACCGAAGAGACTTCCGGGTTGGTGGTGATGATAGCTTCGTCGGCGAAATACAGCGCCATCAGCGCACCGGTTTCGATACCGGCCGGTGAGTCGCAGACCACGAAGTCAAAATCCATCTCGCCGAGATCGTTGAGGACTTTTTCAACGCCTTCACGGGTTAACGCGTCTTTGTCGCGTGTCTGCGAAGCCGGCAGGATATAGAGGTTTTCAGTGCGTTTGTCTTTGATCAACGCCTGATTCAGCGTGGCGTCGCCCTGAATCACGTTCACGAAATCATAAACTACCCGACGTTCGCAGCCCATGATCAGGTCAAGATTACGCAGGCCGATATCGAAATCGATCACGACGGTTTTCTTGCCTTTCTGGGCCAGGCCGGTAGCGATGGCCGCGCTCGAAGTGGTCTTGCCAACGCCCCCTTTACCCGATGTAACAACAATAATGCGTGCCATGAAATGGATTCCTTGTCAAAAGGGCTTAATTTAAAGGTTGTATGGTTAAAGCGTTATCCAACAGGCTGAGTCGTACGGCCTGCCCGACGTAATCGGACGGGATTTGGTCGCTCAACCAGTACTGCCCTGCGATAGAGACTAGCTCAGCCGCCAGGTGGGTGCAAAAAATCTGACATTGCGTGTCGCCTGACGCGCCTGCCAGCGCGCGACCGCGCATCATGCCATAGACATGAATGTTGCCGTCGGCAATCAGTTCGGCGCCGGCGCTGACGCTGCTGGTCACGATAAGATCGCAGTTGCGGGCGTAAATCTGTTGGCCGGAACGGACAGGGGTGCTGATGATACGCGTTTTGGCGGGGGCGTTATCCGCCACCACGGGCGCAGGTGCAGGCTGCGGCGCCGCCATTTTCTGGCCTCTGCCTTCGCTCAGCAACGGCAGCCCGGCACGGGCTATCGCGCGCTTTTGACGCTCATCTCTGCAACCGCTGATACCCACAACGCGCAGACCTGCCGCCGCGACAGCCTGTTGAAGTTCTTTCCAGTTCGCATCGCCATCCAGCGTTGCGACGTTGATAACAACAGGGGCGTTTTTCAGAAAAGCGGGCGCTTGCTCAACTTTTTCCTGTAACGCCTGGCGTATTACCTCGGGCTGCGAATTATGCAAATGAACAACCGATAGGGTAAAACTGCTGCCTTTTAGCTCAATTGGCGATTGTGACATCTATCCTGACTCAGTCTCAGCAACTTTAAATCCCCGGAATACCACTCGGGGTGCGATATTCCGATGTACTATAAGCATGTTATAGTCAGAGTTATATCCAGGCAAGACGCTCCCTCAATTAAATAGAGTTAAAAAAATGCTTTGTGTGATCTATAGAAGCCCGAAACGCGATCAAACTTATCTTTATGTCGAAAAAAAAGACGATTTCTCTCGTGTGCCGGAAGCGCTGATGAAAAGTTTCGGCGTACCACAATTCGCCATGATGCTTTCACTCGATGAACGCAAGAAATTGGCCTCGGCGGATATCGAAAAGGTGAAACAGGCGCTGAAAGACGAAGGTTATTACCTGCAGTTCCCGCCGCCGGTGGAAAACCTGCTCAATCAGCATTTGGCGGGCGACAAGGCCTGAGACCGCCGCCACGGTCAGGGGAGGCATGATGACACGTTCGGCGAGAAGTACCGCGTTGGCCGTTTGGCTGGCGCTGGGCGGTGCGATGATGCCGGGCGCACCGCAGGCGGCGCAGGAGACGACGCTGGCGACCAGCGGGCGCGATCCGGCGCAGTTCCCGGCGTATGTCGAGCAACTGAAGCGCCGGGCGCGGGAACAGGGCATCAGTCAGGCCACCCTTGACCGCGCCTTTGCGCAAATCCATTTCGTCGATCGGGTGATCAAGGCCGATCGCAATCAGCCGGAGCAGAAGATCACGTTGGACGATTACCTGCGGCGGGTGATGTCGCCCGCCAAGGTGCGCCAGGGACGCGAACTGTACCGGCAGCGCCATGCGCAATGGTCGCGGGCCAGCGAGCGCTATCGGGTACCAGGGCGTTATATCATCGCGCTGTGGGGGATGGAGAGCGCCTACGGCAAGATTCAGGGGCGGGAAGACGTGGTGTCTGCGCTGGCGACCTTGGCGTTTGAAGGGCGCCGTGAAGCTTTTTTCAGCCAGGAACTGATGGCGGCGCTGCAGATAGTCGAGCAGGGGCATGTCGGCGATACGCCGCTGAAAGGCTCCTGGGCCGGCGCGATGGGGCAATGCCAGTTTATGCCGAGCTCCTTCCTGCGCTATGCGGCGGACGGCGACGGTGACGGGCGCATCGATATCTGGAATAACATTGACGACGTTTTCGCGTCCACGGCCAGCTACCTGTCCAAAGAGGGCTGGCAGCCCGGCATCGGTTGGGGGCGCGAGGTCAAACTGCCCGCCGGCTTCAATCGAGCCGAACTGGGCCTGAAAGACGCGCAGGCGCGCAGCGTCAACGACTGGCAGAAACGCGGCGTGCGCCGTGCGGATGGCCGCGCGTTGCCGCACGCCGTGCAGCGCGGCTGGATCATCGCGCCGGATGATCTGCAGGGGCGGACCTTCCTGGTCTATGATAATTTCCGCACCCTGATGCACTGGAATCGCTCTTACTATTTCGCTATCGCCGTGGGTATGATGGCAGACGCGATCGGGCATTGATCCGGCACACCAATAATCGGCTTGGCGCGCCAAGCCTCTACAGTTTGGGAGAAGCGGTATGTATCAACACAGAGACTGGCAAGGTTCGCTGCTCGATTTCCCGGTGAACAAGGTGGTCTGCGTCGGCAGCAACTACGCCGATCACATCAAGGAAATGGGCAGCGCGGTGTCCGTCGAGCCGGTGGTGTTTATCAAACCGGAGACGGCGCTATGCGATATCCGCCAGCCGGTGGCCATCCCTAAAGAGTTCGGTGCGGTGCATCATGAGGTAGAGCTGGCGGTACTGATCGGCACGCCGTTGAAGCAGGCCAACGAAGATCGCGTGGCGCGTGCGATTGCCGGTTACGGCGTGGCGCTTGATCTGACGCTGCGCGATCTGCAAGCCGGTTTTAAAAAGGCCGGTCAGCCCTGGGAAAAGGCCAAAGCCTTCGACGGGTCTTGTCCGATGTCGGGATTTATCCCGGTGGCGGAATTCGGCGATCCGCAAAACGCCGAGCTGTCGTTGACGGTCAACGATCAACTGCGCCAGCAGGGCAATACGCGTGACATGATCACGCCGATCCTGCCGCTAATCAGCTACATGAGCCGTTTCTTCACGCTGCGCGCCGGCGACATCATCCTGACCGGCACGCCGCAGGGCGTAGGCCCGATGGCTTCCGGCGACATGCTGAAAATCAGTCTGAACGGTAAAGCGCTCAGCACCCGGGTGATCTGATCGCTGTTGGCCGCCGGCATCGTCGGCGGCAAAACTTGCATCTCGCGGCTAAAATGTCTATATAGTCCCCCCTCGAACCTGTGCGCAGGTGAGTTATCCATTTACCGAAACCGGACGCTAACATGTCACAACTCGCTTTTTGGCAACAGAAAACGCTGGCGGAAATGTCAGAACAAGAGTGGGAATCGCTGTGCGACGGGTGCGGGCAATGCTGTTTGAATAAGCTGATCGACGAAGATACCGACGAGATTTATTTTACCAACGTAGCCTGCAACCAGCTCAACATCAAATCCTGCCAATGCCGTAACTACGAGCGGCGCTTCGAGCTGGAAGAGGACTGCATCAAATTGACGCGCGAAAACCTCACCACCTTCGATTGGTTGCCGCCGACCTGCGCCTATCGCCTGATCGGCGAAGGCAAGCCGCTGTTCCCCTGGCACCCGTTGCTGAGCGGCTCCAAGGCGGCGATGCACGGTGAGCGCATCACGGTGCGGCATATCGCGGTGCGCGAGAGCGAAGTGGTGGACTGGCAGGACCATATCCTCAACAAGCCGGACTGGGCCAGATAACGCCGGACCCCTTGCGCAGCAAGACGCGTTTTCATGCAAGAGGGCGGCGTGTCAGGACACGCCGCCCTCTGCAATTGCGCTAACCGGCAGGCGTGAGGTTATGGCATAAGCCGTCACTTCACTCTTTTTTGTCGCGGCGGCGCCAGTTGGCCAGATTTTTCAGCGGCTGCTTCACGTAAGGGCTGGCTTTAATCAGGCTGAACAGCAGTTTATTTACCGCCGTCCCCACTTTGTCCATCGGCCGGTCGATATCGAGAAACAGCACCGCACGCAGTTCGTCGGTATCATTGCGCACCTCGTGTTCATAAGAGTCATCAAACAAAATGACCTTGCCTTCATCCCAGTGCAGGGTCTGATCGTCGACGCGGATCCAGAGCTTTTCCCGATCCTTTGGCACGATCAATCCCAAATGCGCGCGCACCACGGCGCGAGTCGGGCCTTTGTGGGGGACGATGTGATAGTGCGGCTTAAGGATCGAAAACATGGCGGTGCGCATGCCGGGGATCTCGCTGACCGCCTGTGCGGTGTGCGGACAAATGGCGCAGTTCTCATCAACGCGCTGCCCGTAGACAAATAGCCCGAAGGTTTTCCAATTATCCCCTTTGGAGATGCGTTTCTGATCCGGTGATATTTGGTGGAACGCGGGGATGTCCTCCGGGTGCTCCAGTAACCGATCCAACTCCTGGCGAATGGCAGGCCAACGGGCTTCCAGCGCCGCCACCCAATTAAATTCATGATTACCGATCCGCGGCGTAGTGGAGATGAGCGAATGGCGAGTTTGAAATTCGCCGTTCCAGCGCAGGAATTTTTTCCCTGCTTTGAGCAGCATGCGCCGCAGGAACGGGCGCTGAGACGTGGGGGGAAAGGTGCTATCCGGCATAAATCGTGTCCTTGATATCATTGGCCTACTGCATTCAGCATAAGGAAAGAATCACGGACGATTTTAATCATTAGTGCGCGAACGTTGGCCGATGAGTGATACCGCGCAGAGTTAAATTTGAATGATTTATTTAAAGGCAGCGGGGACTGACGGTTGGGGGAGAAGGAAAAAAGCCCCTGCAAAGATGAGGGGCAAGACACACAACAACACCAGGGAAATCGGTAGTACTCACTTTGCCGATACTATAAGGATTTTATGGGCAAACTTCACCAAAATATTGTGCTCTGAATGTGACAAAGACGCAGTCGTTCATAAATAACGGTAATTTATTGATGCCCGCAGGCCGTGAGGAAAGTGCCTGCACAGCATGTGTTGGCCCGCTGGCAACGCAGAAGTTTAATGTTATGTAAATTACGCGCTTAATCGAGCCAGGATGCTTCTTTTTAAACGATAAGTTGGGTAATTTGGCCGCTCTCCCGCAAGTTCGAGAGCATAACAATGAAAATGGTCCGTCTGTTTGCCGTAGCTGGGGCACTGATCGTGCTCGTTTACTTCCTTACACATACCTGAAATGGGGTTATCTCTGAATTCAACAGTAATACCCTAAAAAAACGGCGCCCTGAGGCGCCGTTTTTTGTTTGTTGGCCTATCAGCGGCCGAACAAATCGCGGCGGCGTGGGCGGACAAATTGCGCGATCAGCACAATCAGCGCCACCAGCAGATAGGCACCGAAGATACCCACCAGCCACTGTGGCATTTCCAGCGTCAGGAACTGCCATTGACGCACGGAACAGTCACCGGAAGCGTGGAACACCGCAGGCAGCCATTTATCCAGCGGCAGCCAGGACGGGAAGCTGACGAAGAAATCGCAGGTATTGAACGGCGAGGGGTGCAGTTGGATCATGGTGTGTTTCCACGCCAGCTGTACGCCTTCCCAGGCGCTATAGATCCACAGCAGGATCGCCACATAGCGCAGCGGCGTTTTCGGCGCGATGGCGCCTACCAGTGAGGCAACGAGGATGCCGAACAGCGCGCAACGCTCGTAAATGCACATGACGCAGGGCTGCAGCAGCATAACGTGCTGGAAATAGAGCGCGACCAGTTCCAACACCAACGCTGTCAGGGCCATCAGCAGCCAGGCGCCGCGTCCTTGTGAACAGCGGTTAAAGAATTGCAACATATCTAGATTCTTCCATGCAGTAAGCAATTGAACCGGCAGTGTAAACCAATTCCCCCTCGCTGCCAGCCACCTGGGCCGGTTTCAGCGTAAAAATAGTCGGTTTACCCTGCCGGCGCCGCATCAGTGGCCGATGGCGTCGACAGGCGGCAGCGTCAGCCAGTGCCACTGTGTCAACAGTTCGGTCGCCGGCTCCAGCGTGAACTGTACGCACAGCAGGCCGACCACGGTCAATACGATCGTATAAGGCAGAGCCATCCACACCATGCGGCCATACGACAGACGCACCAGCGGCGCCAAGGCCGACGTCAAAAGGAACAGGAACGCCGCCTGGCCGTTAGGGGTCGCGACCGAAGGCAGGTTGGTGCCGGTATTGATGGCGACCGCCAGCAGTTCGAACTGTTTCAGCGCAATGGCGCCGGTTTCCAGCGCGGTGCGCGCTTCGTTGATGTAAACCGTGCCGACGAATACGTTGTCGGAAACCGACGACAGCAGACCGTTGAACAGGTAGAACAGCGAAAGCTGAGAAGCGGGCTCGGCGCGCAGTACAAACTGGATCACCGGGCTGAACAGGTGTTGCTCAATGATCACGGCCACCACGGTGAAAAATACCGTCAGCAGGGCTGTGAACGGCAGCGCCTCCTGGAACGCTTTGCCGATGGCGTGTTCGTCGTTCACGCCGCACAGCGATGTGGCGAGAATGATGACCGACAGGCCGATCAGCCCGACTTCCGCCAGGTGGAAGGCCAGCGCCAGCACCAGCCAAACGCCGATCAGCGCCTGCATCACCAGCTTGAGCCTTTCTTGCTTGCTGCGGCCTGCGGTGGCCTTGCGATCATACTCTTTCAGCACCTCACGCACCGCTTCCGGCAGTGGCGTGCCGTAGCCAAACAGGCGAAAACGCTCTACCAGCCAGCAGACCAGCAGGCCGCATGCCAGCACCGGCAAAGTGACCGGCGCCATCCGCAGGAAGAAGTCGATAAAGCCCCAGCCCGCGCTTTTGGCGATGATCAGGTTCTGTGGCTCGCCCACCATGGTCATGACTCCGCCGAGCGCGGTGCCGACGCCGGCGTGCATCAGCAGGCTGCGCAGAAAGGCGCGGAATTGCTCCAGCGTCTGCTTGCGCTCTTCGCCGGTGAAATCGCTGTCATCGCCGATGTCGCCGTCGGAGCGGTTCGACGTCACATTGTGATAGATGGAATAGAACCCCGTGGCGACGCTGATCACTACCGCGACGACCGTCAGCGCATCGAGGAAGGCGGAAAGGAAGGCGGCCGCTAGGCAGAACGCCAGCGACAGCAGCGTTTTCGAGCGGATATTGAGCAGCAGCTTGGTGAACACGAACAGCAGCAACTGCTTCATAAAGTAGATGCCGGCCACCATAAAGACCAGCAGCAGCAGCACGTCCAGATTATGTTCGATTTCTTGCGAAACCTGCGCCGGGCTGGTCATGCCGATGGCCACGGCCTCCAGCGCCAGCAGGCCGCCCGGCAGCAGCGGGTAACATTTCAACGCCATCGCCAGGGTAAAGATGAACTCGATCACCAACAGCCAACCCGCGAGAAACGGGCTGGCGAAAAAGAACACCAGCGGGTTGATCGCCAGGAAAATGAGAATGGTCAGTTTGTACCAGTCGGGAGATTGCCCCAGGAAGTTTTTGAGCAGGGCGCTGCGCAAGGTTGTTTCCATTGTCCTTTATGCATCCTTAAATCAGTCGTAGCACGTACCCTAACAACGCGGCGGGGGCGGGCGCAACCGGAGCTTGTTTTACGGCGGCAAATTTCTCAGGGCCGGTGTTTTTGCGCGTTTTTTGCCACTTTATGCACACTTTCGTTTATTGTTTTTCGCTCACGCTATGTCATGTCTGTGTGATCTGGTATGATGAGCTGATTACTTTTACTGATTTTATCGTCGCAACGGAACGTCAAACACATGGTCATAAAGGCGCAGAGTCCTGCCGGTTTCGCGGAAGAGTACATTATTGAGAGTATTTGGAATAATCGCTTCCCCCCTGGCTCTATTTTGCCCGCGGAGCGTGAGCTTTCGGAGTTGATTGGCGTCACGCGCACCACGTTACGTGAAGTGTTGCAACGTCTGGCCCGCGATGGCTGGTTGACCATACAGCATGGTAAACCGACCAAAGTGAACAATTTCTGGGAAACGTCCGGCCTCAATATCCTTGAGACCGTGGCTCGTCTCGATCACAAAAGCGTCCCGCAGCTGATCGATAACCTGCTGTCCGTGCGTACCAATATCGCGTCGATCTTTATTCGCGCTGCGGTGCGCAATCATCCTGAGCAGGCGCAGGAAGTGCTGGCGAAAGCCGCCGAGGTGGAAGATCAGGCGGATGCCTTCAATGTCCTGGACTATGAGATCTTCCGTGGTCTGGCGTTCGCTTCCGGCAACCCGATCTATGGCCTGATTTTCAACGGCCTGAAAGGGCTGTACACCCGCGTGGGCCGTTACTACTTCTCCAACCCGGAGGCGCGCAAGCTGGCGCTGACCTTCTACAGCAAGCTGTCTACGCTTTGCCATGAGAAGCTGTACGACCAGGTGATGGACACCGTGCGCAACTACGGTAAAGACAGCGGGGCGATTTGGCAGAGCATGCAGGGCACCATGCCGAGCGATCTGACCGAAGCGCGCCGCTGATACCGTGCGAATGACATAATAAGGGCGCCGTGTTGGCGCCCTTTGTCGTTATGGCGGTTACAGCGGCGTAGGCCGCGGCGGGCAGCGGTCGAGCAATTCCACGCTTCCGTCTTCGTTTTGCTGCTCGAGGATCACGTCGAAGCCCCACAGGCGATGCAGGTGCTTCAACACGTCGCGGCGGCTCTTATCGAGCGGCGCGCGTTCTTGCGGGATGTAGCGCAGCGTCAGCGAACGGTCGCCGCGCAGGTCTACGTTCCAGATCTGAATGTTCGGCTCGTGGTTGCTCAGATTGTATTGAGCCGACAGCTCCTGGCGGATTGCCCGGTAGCCCGCTTCGTTATGGATCGCGGCAATTTCCAGGTAGTTGTTGCGATCGTCGTCCAGCACGGTAAACAAGCGGAAGTCGCGCATCACTTTGGGCGACAGGAACTGGCTGATAAAGCTCTCATCCTTAAAGTCGCGCATGGCGAAGTGCAACGTGTCCAACCAGTCTTTACCGGCGATGTCCGGGAACCAGTAGCGATCTTCCTCGGTAGGCGATTGGCAGATGCGCTTGATGTCCTGGAACATGGCGAAGCCCAGCGCGTAGGGGTTGATGCCGTTATAGTATGGGCTGTTGTACGGCGGCTGATAAACCACGTTGGTGTGGCTGTGCAAAAACTCCAGCATGAACCGCTCGGTCACCCGACCTTCGTCGTAAAGATGGTTAAGGATGGTGTAGTGCCAGAAGGTCGCCCACCCCTCGTTCATTACCTGGGTCTGTTTTTGCGGGTAGAAATATTGGCTGACTTTGCGCACGATGCGCAGCACCTCACGCTGCCACGGTTCCAGCAGCGGCGCATTCTTCTCGATAAAATAGAGGATATTTTCCTGCGGTTCGCTCGGATATCGGCGCGCCTGCTCAGGCGACTCTTCGCGCTCGACGCGTGGCAGGGTCTTCCACAGCGTATTCACCTGGCTTTGCAGATACTCTTCGCGGCTTTTCTGGCGCGCTTTTTCTTCCACCAAAGAGATTTTTTGCGGGCGTTTGTACCTGTCGACCCCGTAGTTCATCAGCGCATGGCAGGAGTCCAGCAGCCGTTCCACTTCTTCGACGCCGTAGCGTTCTTCGCACTGGCTGATGTAGTGGCGAGCAAACAGCAGGTAATCGACGATGGAGCTGGCGTCGGTCCAACTGCGGAACAGGTAGTTATTCTTGAAGAACGAGTTGTGGCCATAGCAGGCGTGCGCCATCACCAGCGCCTGCATGGTGATGGTGTTCTCCTCCATCAGGTAGGCGATGCAGGGGTTGGAGTTGATGACGATTTCATACGCCAGCCCTTGCTGGCCCTGTTTGTAGCGCTGCTCGGTTTCGATGAATTTTTTGCCGAAGGACCAATGGGTATAGTTGATCGGCATGCCGACGCTCGAATAGGCGTCCATCATCTGTTCTGAGGTGATCACCTCGATCTGATGGGGGTAGGTGTCGAGCCGGTAATGCTTGGCGACGCGGTCGATCTGCTCCAAATACACCTGCAGCAGTTCGAACGTCCAGTCCGGTCCATCGCTCAGACGTTTATCATCCTTAACCTTGTCATGTGTTGAAGTAGTCATCAGCGCACCCTCATTATTCACGGGCCTTGCTCAAACGGCAGACCCTGTAACAAGCATAGTTCAAGTCATAATTAACCATTGCAAATCAGTGAAATAAAAATGCCGGTACGCAAAGGGGCGAACGGCGGTCGATCCGGCGCCCGTCCCGGCAGAAGGCGGTGCAACACCGCGCATCTTCTCCGAGTATAGCCCTGCGGCAGGGGCGTGCAACACATTGCCTGCTGTGCGACAGGGATTGAAAACTGTTATGTTATATTGTAACTTTTCATTTTTCTCAATAACGGACAAGGAGCGCGTTTTGACGAGGCATTTGGGCAAATTGGCAGTGGCGCTGGCGGCGCTGTTCATCAGTGGGCAAACGTTGGCTCACGGGCATCATTCACATGGCAAGCCGCTGACGGAAGTGGAAAAAAAGGCGGAGGGAGGCGTGTTCGACGATAAAGACGTCAAAGATCGCGACCTGGCGGATTGGGAGGGCGTATGGCAATCCGTGTATCCGTATCTGATCAATGGGGATCTTGACCCGGTGTTCAAGAAGAAAGCGGCGCAGGATAAGAGCAAAACCTTCGCAGAGGTGAAGGCGTATTACCGCAAAGGTTACGCCACCGATGTGGATACCATTGGCATTGAGAACGGTATCATGGAATTTCACCGTGGCGACCAATCCAGCGCCTGTCAGTACAAGTACGCCGGGCATAAGATCCTAACGTATGTCTCCGGTAAGAAAGGCGTGCGTTATCTGTTCGAGTGCCAGGATGCCGACAGCCAGGCGCCGAAATTCGTACAGTTCAGCGATCACATTATCGGGCCGCGCAAATCGGCGCATTTCCATATCTTTATGGGCAACACGTCGCAGGAGGCGTTGCTGAAAGAGATGGATAACTGGCCGACCTACTACCCATTCCAGCTGCAGACCAAAGAAGTCGTGGACGAGATGCTGCATCATTGATGCTTCTCTCTTCTGCCACCACAAGCCCGCACGCGTGGGCTTGTGGTCAGTCGAACGACCTGATTTGCAGGTAATCGTCCGTGACCTCCATTTCAAATAGCGTTTCATCCGCCAATAAAGTGGCGCGCATACGATCCCGAGCCGCTCGGTACCGTTCATCCAGCTGAATATCACCGGCGTTTTCCCATGCCGAGCGGCTTGGCCACTGCCCATAGCCGATATATTTGCCGTTCACCTCCCGATGCAGGCGCGAGCCCAGGCTGCCGCGTTGCTGATAGATGCCCTGCGTCAATTCAAGCCAGGCCTGGCGAAAAGCGTGTTCGTGTCCGGTTTTGACTGAGAACTGATAGAGAGCGATGAACATGCGAGGTTCTCCTGAATAGCGACAGTATGAACTCTAGGCGCGGCTGGGGGCTTGAACGTTCATATCGTGCTGCAGCGAAAACAAGATGGCGCCACAGTGAACGCCGCTTTATTCCAACAGTAAAAATAAGGCTATTAAGGGCTGAAAATTTACGCGATTTTTCTGCTGCAGCGGGTGGTGCCGTTATTTGCCAGTTGTTTTGGTATTTTTTGTTTTTGTGGTTTTTTATTCTATTTATAGGTTAGCTGATATTTTTATATTCTGTTAAATCCATGTTGCTTATCACGCCAATTTTCCATGACATCAATGATAGCAATGCTAGCGAATCAGGGGTGACCTCGCGCCATAAACCCCCTTAAACCGTATCTTATCGCTATTTTCTGGCGGCTATTGCAAATGCGCGGGCCATCGACGATAAATTAATTGTGAATATTGTCACGTTTGATGACGAAGTTGTTGGACGGATTTTTTCACTGAGTTAATTTCCTGTTAGCAGAAGATTGTGCTTTGTGAGGCCTTGGGCTGGAGTCAGCGATGCGAGTGGTAATTTTAGGTAGTGGAGTGGTGGGCGTAGCCAGTGCCTGGTATTTGGCGAAGGCTGGGCATGAGGTGACGGTGATCGATCGTCAGCCTGGCCCGGCACTGGAAACCAGCGCGGCGAACGCTGGGCAGATTTCACCGGGCTATGCCGCTCCCTGGGCGGCGCCGGGCGTGCCGCTGAAGGCCATTAAGTGGATGTTCCAACGCCATGCGCCGCTGGCGATCCGTCTCGACGGCAGCAGCTTCCAGCTGAACTGGATGTGGCAGATGCTGAAAAACTGCAACACCGAACACTACATGACCAACAAAAGCCGCATGGTGCGCCTGGCGGAATACAGCCGCGACTGCATCAAGGCGCTGCGGCAGGAAACCGGCATCCAGTACGAAGGCCGTCAGGGCGGCACGCTGCAGCTGTTCCGCACCCAACAACAGTTCGAAAACGCCACGAAAGATATTGCGGTATTGGAAGATGCCGGGGTGCCTTACCGATTGCTGGAAGCCGGCCAACTCGGTAGCGTTGAGCCTGCGCTGGCGCAGGTGGCGCACAAGCTGACCGGCGGCCTGCAGTTGCCGAACGACGAAACCGGCGATTGCCAACTGTTTACGCAACAGTTGGCGAAGATGGCTGAGCAGGCGGGCGTGACCTTCCTGTTCAACCGCAGCGTCGACCGTCTGTTGGTGGAGGGGGACAAGATCGCCGGCGTACAGTGCGGCGAGGAAGTGTTCAAAGCCGATAGCTATGTGGTGGCGTTCGGTTCGTACTCCACGGCGCTGCTGCGCGGCCTGGTGTCTATTCCGGTTTACCCGCTGAAGGGCTATTCGCTGACGATCCCTATCGTCGATGAGGCGGCGGCGCCATTCTCTACGGTACTGGATGAGACGTATAAAATCGCCATCACGCGCTTCGACCAGCGCATTCGCGTCGGCGGCATGGCGGAGATCGTCGGTTTCAATACTCAGCTGGAGCAAAAGCGGCGAGAAACGCTGGAGATGGTGGTGCGCGATCTCTACCCGAACGGCGGCAGAGTGGAAGACGCGACGTTCTGGACCGGCTTGCGCCCGATGACGCCGGACGGCACGCCGATCGTCGGCCGCACCTCGTTGAAAAACCTGTACCTCAACACTGGGCATGGCACGCTCGGCTGGACCATGGCCTGCGGTTCCGGGCAGTTGTTGTCCGATCTGATGTCCGGCATTACGCCGGCAATCCCTTCCGATGACCTGGCGGTGGCGCGTTACAGCGCCGGATTTCGCCAGCAACACGCGGTTCCGCTGAACGACGTGCATCCCGCACGTTAATCGTCGACGCTGTCATAGACTTTTTCGGCCACGCGCAGGCGCGCGTGGCCGCTGTACGCTGCCCCAAGGAGAAGCGATGCCCCGTCCGATAACCGCCACGATGCATCTCGGCGCAATTGAAAACAACCTGCAGGTGGTGCGCCGTTTCGCCCCCGGCGCCAAAGTCTGGGCGGTGGTCAAGGCCAACGCCTATGGCCACGGCATCAAACACGTTTGGCGCAGCATGGCGCACACCGACGGCTTCGCCATGCTGGATCTGGCCGAAGCGGTGTTGCTGCGCGAGTCCGGTTGGCAGGGGCCGATCCTGTTGTTGGAAGGCTTCTTCCAGCGACAGGATCTGGCCTTGCTCGATCGTTATCGCCTGACGACGGCGGTGCACAGCGACTGGCAACTGGCGGCGATCGCCGACGCAAAGCTGAGTGCGCCGCTTGATGTCTATCTGAAAGTGAACAGCGGCATGAATCGGCTGGGGTTTGCGCCCGAGCGCCTGCATGAGGTGTGGCGCAGGGCGCAGGCTGTCGCCAATATTGCCGAGCTTACGCTGATGAGTCACTTCGCCACCGCCGACGGGCCGGAAGGCGTAACTCAGCAGATGGCCACCATCGAGGCGGCGGCGGCCGATGTACCGCTGCCGCGTTGCCTGGCCAACTCGGCCGCTACGCTGTGGCATCCTGCGACCCACGGCAGCTGGGTGCGCCCTGGGATCATTCTCTATGGCGCTTCGCCGAGCGGATGCTGGAACGATATCGCATCGACGGGGTTGCAGCCGGCGATGACGCTGAGCAGCGAGATCATCGGCATTCAGCAGCTGAAGTCTGGAGATCGCGTGGGCTACGGTGGCCGTTACAGCGCCGCCGGCGCGCAGCGTATCGGCGTGGTGGCCTGCGGTTATGCCGACGGCTATCCGCGTCATGCGCCGACCGGAACGCCGGTATGGGTCGATGGCGTGCTGACACGCACCCTGGGAACGGTATCGATGGATATGCTGGCGGTGGATTTGACGCCCTGTCCCCACGTTGAACTGGGCGCCGAGGTGGAGCTGTGGGGAAAACGCCTGCCGGTGGACGAGGTGGCCACGGCGGCAGGGACGTTAGGCTATGAACTGTTGTCGGCGTTGGCGGCACGGGTGCCGGTTGTTACCGAAGCCTGAGCCGCGGCTCAGGCGACTTTTCTGATCTGTCCTTTAATCTGCTTGCTGAGCCGCCGCGCGTGCAGCGCCAGCAGGCAGCCCGCCAGCATGACCAAAGCCAGCGACAGCTTCGGTTGCAGCGGCAGCGCCATCGCCAGCAGCCCCAGCGCGGCGCCCCCGGCCATCTGTACGAAACCGACCAGTGCGGACGCGACGCCGGCCTCATTGGAGTACGGTTCCAGCGCATAGCTGGTGGCCGGGCCCATCACGAACGCCAACCCGGCGCAGGCGCTGGCGACCGGCAGCATATACGCCAGCCAGTGCGCTTGCGCCGCCGCGGGAAGCCACATGACGCCCAGCAGCAGGCCCAGGCAGCCCAACCCCATCAAAATGCCGCCGGTCGCCAGACAAACCGGGCGGCCGACTTTGTGGATGATGCGGTTAGCGAAGAAGCTGACCAACATGATCCAGAAGCCGTTGGCGCCGAACACCAACGAGAATTGCAGCGGAGTCAGGCCCGCAGTGCCCATCAGCACGTTAGGCGCCAGAGAAACGTAGGTCAGTGCCATGCCCATCGCCCCGGAGTTCACCACCGCGAAAGAGAGGAAACGCCGTTCGCTGAGGATGCGCGCGTATTGGCGCACCGGCAGCCCTTTGACCGGCACGGTGTCGGCGGGGCGAGTTTCCGGCAGGCGCAGCGCGATGAGCACCAACACCAGCAGCGCGTAACCGGCCAGGAACCAAAAGGGCGCGCGCCAGCCGAAGGCTTCGGCGAGCAGGCCGCCGAGCAGCGGCGCCAATGCCGGGATGATGTTCAGCGTGCCGTTGAGAAAGCCGAAGGCGCGGGCGGCGTCGTCGCCATTCAGCCGATCGCGCACGCCGCTGAAGGCGACGACGGCGGTGCAACAGACCGCAACCCCTTGCAACAGGCGCGACGCGATGAAGATCGTCGGGCTGGTGGCCAGCGCCGCCATTGCCGCGCCGATCGTGTAGAGAATAATGCCGGCCAGCGCCACCGGTTTGCGGCCATAGTTATCCACCAACGGACCGGCGATGATTTGACCGAGGCCGAGCACCAGAATAAACAGCGAAATGGTGGATTGGATCAGCGCTTCACTGCTGCCCAGGCCGACGGCGATGGCGGGAATGGTGGGCAGATAGAGATCGATGCCCAATGGGCCGAGCAGCACCAGGCTGAGAAGCAGAAACAGGAACTTTTGCATAGCAGGAAAGGCACGTCCGAGTGACAAAGAGGGCTAGAGTAGAGATTCTGGCGGCAAATGAAAAGGGGCAAAGCGGGTCAGCGCTGCGCTCCCGGGCGGAGATAAAGCGCCGAGACGGTATCGGCCACATAACGGGCCTGATGGCGAGCGTCATCCAACGCGCGATGCGGCATGCCTTCGAACGGACGGGTCTTTTTCGGGTTAAAGCCGTGCAGTTCCGCCAGCGTGATCACCGTGCGCACATCCTGGGTATCCCAGAATTTCCACGGACAGGGCATCTCCAACTGCTGGAAGGCGTGTTCGAGGATTGCGCAGTCGAACTCTTTACCGTTACCCCAGACCTTTACCGTATCGGTGCTGTTCATATGGATAAAACGGCTGAGACTGCTCAGCACTCGCTTGAGGCTCTCGGTGCCGCCGAAGGCCAGCTTGCGCGCTTCATCGGATTGTTTCGCCCACCAGGCAACCGTGTCCAGGCTTATGGTTCGTCCCGGCTGATCTTTCTGGCTGCTGACGGCGGCCTCGAATTCGGCGCCGAGTTCGCCGGTGCGGGGATCGAAAAACACCGCCGCGACCACCAAAATCACGGCGCTGGGTTTTATATCCAGGGTTTCAATGTCTAACATCAGATGGTGCATCGGCGTTTCCGGTGGTTGGCGTGGTGGCTTAATGTTACTACAGAACGTGCGCCGATGCGGCCAGTGCGCACATGAAATCCTTTTAAAGCGCCTCGTTCAGGTTATGATGCTGGAGATACTCTTGTCAGGTTGGTCGCTATCGGTGAGAACGCTTATCTTTATTTTGTGCATGGTTGGCTACTTGCTGCTGCTGGGCTACCTTAGCGTGTTCGTCACGGACAAGATCTGTGAGAAGGCAGGCAACTACACCAAAATATGCCGCATCGTAGACATTTCAGAGCCCCATATCCCCAGATAGCACCGCGTTTAGCCGAGGTAATCGGTGGTGATCAGCGGGGTCAGGATCGCCGCCAGCGCCGCGAGCGTCGTCCATTGCCGCCAGCCTAGGCGAGCGAGCCAGTCATGCCGCTGTGGCGGCGTGGCCAGCTGCCCGACGGCCACGGTGCCGGTCAGCAGCAGCGTCAGAATCAGCAGCACCAGGCCACGGCTCACCAGCGTGAACTCAATGTGCAGCACATTGGCGTAATACAGGCGCATCAGAATAAAATAGCCCAACAAGATCCAGGCGAAAACGACGTTTTTCTTGAGCACCTGTTGCAACATCAGCGCGAGAAACAGGCTGTGACACAGCGATAGCAGCGGGGCTTCGATCGGATGCCGAACGCAGACGTTGTAGACCGCCATGTAAATGTTGAAAACCAGCAGGATATAGATCACATAAATATACCAGCCGTAGATCACTTTGAGTTTTTTGGCGCTCGGCGGCAGGGAGAGTGCGTCCGGTTTCATTAGGGCCTCCTGATGACGCCACGCAAACGCTGCAGTTGAAGGCGGCGCGTCGGCATCGTAATTTATAATCCACAGGGTATATATCACCCGAGCGCTAAATGAGAATTAAACGCTGAACCGGCTTTATTCCCGCGTTTGCGCGGAACTATTTTTGGCCCGCAGGGTCGATTGGCGAGCGATCGCCAGGCGATTCTCGCACTGAGATGAAGCAAGCAATACGCTGATATGAAAGATTATAAAAACACGCATGGCACCAGGCTGCTGCTGATATTCACCCTGGCGTTTTACATCCTGTTGCCGCCTGTGCTGACCGCCTGCGTCTTCACCCGTTTCAATCTTAATCCCTTCGCGATCGTCAAATTTTTGCACTTTAATCCGTTCTTCGCCGATCGGGGCATACCCGGTTATCAGACTTTCCTCTACCTGCTGATGCTTTGGTTGGGGGGGAATATTTTACTATGGCTGATGGTATGGGGCGCGGGGCGGCTGTACCGCCGTTGGCGATCGCGGCGCGGTGAATAGTCGCCCCCTAAATAATACGTTACGCGGGGAAATGGCCTTTCATTTAACAATGCGCCGTATCGTCACTTGTTTCGCCGGTGAGGGGGCAGCGTCGTCGGCTGACCCATTCCATTAGCACGGCTGTTTAAAAGCATCCGTGGCGGCACAGCCTGTTAGGGCGTTAGAACAGCGAAAACAGCAAGACGACCGGCAGACTCAACGGCCAGGTTAACCCGATGGTCAGCGCGCTGATGCAACGAATTTTGACGGTGTCCCTGCTTACCAGGTAGGTGAAAATCATTGAAACTAACAGACCAATAAAATAACAGTATTGCGTTGCAACCCACAGCGACGACATGAAACTCGATCCCAGTTGTATTTTTACGCGCGAATTTTAGGAGCTTGGCGGGCGATAATCAATGACCGAAGGCCGTTAATTCATGCCTTTATCCATAAGAATGCATAATTTATTTCTATAAAGAATGTAAGGTTATTAACGGCTTTATGTTTATTACGAAAAGAAATCAACAACATAGTTACCGGTAACATTTTAAGGTTGTCAGCCTGATTTCAGGCGGGAACGGTGTGAAGAAGGAAAATAGTCATTCAGATGTCCGGAAACGCGACGAGGTTATCAATCATAAATTTTATTGATGTTTTAGTGGGCGAGCAGACGAAGGCGAGATCGCGTTGCGCCGGCGAGCTTTGGGTTCTTTTTAGCTGTCGGCGGGCGAATGATGGGATAGAAACATGCGGGGAGAGGGGTTTTTAGCGCATCGTCCGGATGCGCTGCCGGTCAGCCAGGAAGGGGGGTTTGGTGTTGCTGTAGGTTTAATGAATGTTAAGACCGTAGACGAACAGCCACGAAAACAGCAGCGCCAGCAGGCATGTCATCAATACGATGGAGATCATTTCCTTCACAACTTCATTCCTTTTCCCGATGAAACAAATTTACTTGTCTTTGTTTTTGCGTGGGATTTTAGATCGGCATGGGTAAAAATCCTAGTTTTAATCCCGTTTTTTGCACTGCCGCCACGGCGTACGCTGCCTCGGCAAGTCATGACGACGCCTGTAAACCGAGCGCCTTAACCCGTCGTAGCTATTGCCGAATACCGCAGTGCTAACTATATAAATGGAGATCGCGCGACGTCGCCGGCTGCAAGGCGCGTCCCTGTAGGGCGGCTGTTGATCTGTCTACAGCGCCTCCAAATGAGATGAAGAGGTCGGCAATGAGCACAAAACCAACCATCGTGCTGGTGCACGGATTCTGGGGCGGCGCCGCGCACTGGAGTAAGGTGATTATCGAGTTGTCGCGCAGGGGCTATTCGGCGATTCATGCGGTGGAAATGCCGCTGACCTCACTGGCTGAGGATGCGGAACGGGCGCGCAAGATGGTCGCGCAGCAAGCGGGACCGGTATTGTTGGTGGGGCACTCTTACGGTGGCGCGGTGATCACGGAAATGGGCAACCAGCCTAACGTGGTCGGCCTGGTCTACATTGCCGCGTTTGCGCCGGATGCCGGTGAAAGCCCCGGTGGCATTACGCAAGCGCATCCTCCTGCGGCAGTCGCGAATCTGATTCCGGACAGCGACGGTTATCTGTGGATCAAGACCGACAAGTTTCACGAAAGCTTTTGCCAGGATCTTACCGCCGACGAGGCCCTGGTGATGGCGGCGACGCAGAAGGCGCCATTGGCCGATACCTTCGGCAACCCCCTCGGTGAGCCCGCCTGGAAACATAAACCGTCGTGGTATCAACTCTCCAGCGACGACCGCATGATAGCGCCGGAGAACCAACGGCGTATGGCGCAGCGGCTGCAGGCTAAGAAAGTGATGGTGCTGAAGGCCAGTCATGCCTCACTGGTTTCCCATGCCGATGACGTGGCGGGATTGATTGACGAAGCGGCCGGTTCAAAATAAAACCCGGGCAGAAACGCGCTTCGGGCCAAAAAAGAGACACCTTGCGGCAAAGGGGTGCTTCGCTTCGCATTAGGGATAAGCGCTGATATCGCTGCCGGAGTTCATTATTAACAGCATAATCAACACCACGGCGGCGGCAATAATGGCGTAGATTTCCGCCTTGCGCATATCGATCTAGCGCCCGTTAACGCCGATCATTTCTATTGCCGCGCGATGCAATTTTTGAAAATACTCGTCGTGCTGTTGTTCAACTTCCTGAATAAGACTGGCCAGCAGATTCTGTTTGGTGATCGGTTTGTTGGCGATAAGCACCAGCAGCACGCTTTTGCCGAGCAGGCAGCAGATTTGCTTATGGTATTCATCAACATCATTCTTGTTGAGGCCATAGAGGGTGTAATCGATCATGGTGTCTAACCTGCTGACAGGTAAATTGCCCGCCGAAGCGGGCTGAGAAGCCATAGAAAATAAAATGAGTCAAATTTCGCTTAGGGTGGAACCCGATGCGTGTGTTAACGATAACTGAATGGGAATATTCCCATCAAGACGCATGAGGGAGGATGTGAAGGTTTAGGAATAACCTCATAAGAAAGAGCGGAAACGGGCGGCCATCACGGCGTGCTTATTTGTCTGTCACAGCGTTCGTTCTCTCTACATTATTTTTTTCGACCCGTGCATCCACTTGGAGAACCTCATACGTATATCAGGAATGAGCAACACTTACGCTCAGCTTACGGAGAGGACTTCATCATGAAAACACTTATCGTTACTCTGGTTACCGGCTCATTACTTTTCGGCGTCGCCACTTATGCGGCGAGTGGGGACACGTCATCCGTAATGGTTGGCGGCGCGGCGATGTACCCCTCAAAAAACATTGTGCAAAATGCGCTGAACTCAAAAGATCACACAACGTTGGTCGCGGCCGTTAAGGCCGCCGGCTTGGTTGATACTTTACAAGGCAAAGGTCCTTATACTGTTTTTGCGCCGACGAATGCCGCATTCGCCAAATTACCGGCCGGCACCGTTGAAAATCTGTTAAAACCCGAAAATAAAGCGCTGTTAAGCAGTGTATTAACCTACCACGTTGTGGCTGGGAACTACGACATGCGGGCGCTGGAAAGAAAAATTGAGCAGGGCGGCGGACGGGCGGAACTCAAAACCGTCAACGGTCAGTCGCTATGGTTTATGAATAATGGCCCGCATAATATTCAGATCAAAGATGCTAAAGGCGACGTCGCCAACATCAGCACCTATGATGTGCGGCAGCAAAACGGTGTAATCGACGTTATTGATACCGTGCTAATGCCCAAGTAAGGCCTATACTCGGAGTGGGCAAAGCTTAACCGCTTTAGGGATGGTATGGATCACTCGTTGAAAGAAAACCAGGTAATGTGCTTAAAGGCGATCGCTAATGGCGATCGCCGAGCATTTGAACGCTTGTACAGATCGACATCCGCAAGTTTATTCGCCATTGCGCTGCGCATGTTACGTAATCGCCAGTGGGCGGAAGAGGTTCTGGTCGACGGCTTTCTTGCCGTGTGGCAGCGTGCCGGAGATTATGATCCGACCTTGAGTTCGCCTATGACATGGCTTACTCACATTATAAGGAACCGATGTATAGATGGATTGCGTAGCCGGCATGGACGCCATATCGGACTGGAAGAAGAATATAGCGATCAAATCCCTCAGTCGGAAAATGAAAGCCAGGGTGATGAGGGGGAGCTGGCTAAAAAGTTAAATGACTGTTTGAAGCATCTGACGTCTGAACAACGGCAAAGTATTGCTTTGGCATATTATCAAGGGATGTCGCACGCGGATATCGCTGATTGGTTGCAGCAACCGCTTGGTACGGTAAAAAGCTGGGTCCGCAGGGCGCTAGCACATCTAAAGGATTGCCTGGGCCTATGAACAGACGCGAAAGTGATGACATGTTGGCTGCAGAATATGCTCTTGGCACGCTCAGAGGGAATGCCCGGCTGCATTTTGAACGCCGTCTGAAAACGGACAACATTTTGGCGACCCAGGTTGGAAAGTGGCAAAATATGTTGTCGGGGTTGGATATCGATATAACGCCAATACCCCCCCTGAAAGCGTTTGGAAAAAAATTGAATTAAATCTGCCTCAATACGCTTCGCCTCGACGGCGCGTGCGAAACTATATTGCATGGGGGCTTGCTGCGGGATTGGGCGCATTGAGCCTGAGCTCGTGGTTTTATTGGCGTGCGCCAGAGCTGAAACCGTTAGTGGTCCTGAACGGAGCGCATCAAGGGACGTGGGTCGTAAGTTCAGACGGTCAAAGAAAAATTGTTCGTATAACCCCCTTAGGCTTGGCCGCTATTCCGGATGGAAAAAGTCTTGAGCTGTGGCTGATCCCCGTTGGACATAAGCCCGTTTCAATTGGACTCGTGAACGTGAAAGGCGTGAGCCAGTTTTATTTGGCAGATGCAGATTTAGTTAAAGGAACAACGATTGCTATTAGCCTGGAGCCATTAGGCGGCTCACCGAGCAAGCAACCGACCGGCCCCGTGTTGTATTCAGGTGAGTTGGTTCTATGATTGACGCCGGATGCGGATGCATCCCGCAGAAATAGCATTTGAATTCGTTGAGAATAAAAACGGCCGGGCAGATATTCTCCGGCCGTTTTTATGATTACGCGGTCTGTTTGCGGAACAGTTCGCGGAATACCGGATAAATATCGTCCGGTTCGCGGATATGCTGCATGGCGAAGTTGTCGAATTTCGCTTGCAGATCTTCGTATTCGCGCCATAGCGTTTGGTGAGCGCGGCGAGTGATTTCGATGTAGCTGTAGTACCGCACCATTGGCAGGATCTTCTTCGCCAACAGCTCGTGACACAGCGGTGAATCGTCGGCCCAGTTGTCCCCGTCCGACGCCTGCGCGGCGTAGATATTCCATTGCGCTGGATCGTAACGCTCTTCGACCACGTCGTTCATCAGTTTCAATGCGCTGGAGACGATGGTGCCGCCGGTTTCCTGCGAATAGAAGAACTCCTGCTCGTCCACCTCTTTCGCCTGGGTGTGATGGCGAATATAGACCACCTCGACGTTTTTGTAGGTTCGGCTCAGGAACAGATAAAGCAGAATGTAAAAACGTTTGGCCATGTCTTTGGTGGCCTGATCCATCGAACCGGATACGTCCATCAGGCAGAACATCACCGCCTGGCTGGAGGGCTCCGGCCGGCGCTCGTAGTTTTTGTAACGCAGATCGAAGGTGTCGATAAACGGCACGCTTTCGATTTTCTTGCGCAGTTCGGCAATCTCTTTGCGCAGCCGCTCTTCTTCCAGCAGTTGCACCGGCTCGGTGTTTTCCAACTGGGTCAGCGCGTCTTCCAGTTCGTGCAACGCGCGCCTTTTACCGGCGGTCATGGCGGTACGCCGCGCCAGCGAGTTTTGCAGCGAACGCACGACGCTGATGTTGGCCGGCACGCCATTGGCGGTGTAGCCGGCGCGGTGGGTTTTGAATTCGGTCAGCTGCTTGTACTGATTCTTTTTCAGGTTGGGCAGGGCGAGATCCTCGAATAAAAGATCGAGGTACTCGTCTTTGGATATCTGGAAGACGAACTCATCCTGGCCTTCACCGTCCTGGCTGGCGTTGCCCTGGCCGCCGCCACCGCCTGCGCCGCCCTGAGGCCGTTCGACGCGATCGTTCTGCACGAAGTGGTCATTGCCCGGGTGAACGCGATGGCGCGTGCCGCCGCGCCCCTGATGAAACATCGGTTCGTTGATATCGTCAGTGGGGATAGAGACTGACTCCCCGCTGTCTACGTCGGTGACCGAACGCTTGTTGATGGCTTCGGCAATCGACTGTTTGATTTGCGACTTGTAACGGCGCAAGAAGCGCTGGCGGTTCACCGTGCTCTTGTTTTTGCCGTTCAGCCGCCGGTCAATGAAATAGGCCATACTTCCCCCAAACGACGTTGCCAACTCTTCATGTCCCGGCCGCGGCAGCGCAATGTGTCAGCCCCTCCGTGGGCTGCGCTGCAACGTCCATGACTGTGGACATGGCCCTGATAATGCCGCTTACCTGAGGCGTTATGAGGATTTTCTGACCCGCAGATACCATTCACACAGCAGGCGCACCTGCTTGCGGGTATAGCCTTTCTCCATCATGCGATCGACGAAGTCGTCGTGTTTTTTCTGCTCGTCCGTCGATGTTTTGGCGTTGAACGAAATCACCGGCAACAGTTCTTCGGTATTGGAGAACATCTTTTTCTCGATCACGGTGCGCAGCTTCTCGTAGCTGGTCCAGTTCGGGTTGCGGCCGTTGTTGTTGGCGCGGGCGCGCAGCACGAAGTTCACGATTTCGTTGCGGAAATCTTTCGGGTTGCTGATGCCGGCCGGTTTTTCAATTTTCTCCAGTTCGGCGTTCAGGGACTCGCGGTCGAACAGCTGGCCGGTGTCGGGATCGCGATACTCCTGATCCTGGATCCAGAAGTCGGCATAGGTGACGTAGCGGTCAAAAATGTTTTGTCCGTATTCCGAGTAGGATTCCAGATAGGCGGTCTGGATCTCTTTGCCGATAAACTCGGCGTATTTCGGGATCAGATAGCCTTTCAGGTGCTCCAGGTATTTCTCCGCCAAATCCTGCGGGAACTGTTCGCGCTCGATCTGCTGTTCCAGCACATAGAACAGGTGTACCGGGTTGGCTGCCACCTCGGCGTGATCGAAGTTGAATACCCGCGAGAGGATTTTAAAGGCGAAACGGGTGGAGAGGCCGTTCATGCCTTCGTCAACCCCGGCGTAGTCGCGGTATTCCTGATAGGACTTGGCTTTCGGGTCGGTATCTTTGAGGCTTTCGCCGTCATACACGCGCATTTTCGAGTAGATGCTCGAGTTTTCGGGCTCTTTCAGCCGCGACAGCACGCTAAAGCGCGCCAGCGTTTCCAGCGTGCCCGGCGCGCAGGGCGCATGGGTCAGCTCACTGTGATCCAGAAGCTTGTCGTAAATTTTGATCTCTTCCGACACGCGCAGGCAGTAAGGTACCTTAACGATATACACGCGGTCGAGGAACGCTTCGTTGTTCTTGTTGTTACGGAAGGTCACCCACTCGGATTCGTTGGAGTGCGCCAGAATAATGCCGCTGAACGGCAGGGCGGAGATGCCTTCGGTGCCGTTGTAGTTGCCTTCCTGGGTTGCGGTCAGCAGCGGATGCAGCACCTTGATCGGCGCTTTGAACATCTCGACGAATTCCATAATCCCCTGGTTGGCGCGGCACAGGGCGCCGGAATAGCCGTAGGCGTCCGGGTCGTTCTGCGCGTGGTTCTCCAGTTTACGGATGTCCACTTTACCGACCAGCGCCGAGATATCCTGGTTGTTCTCATCGCCCGGCTCGGTTTTGGCGATGGCGATCTGTTCCAGAATGGAAGGGCGCACTTTCACGACTTTAAACTTGGTGATATCGCCACCGAACTCATGCAGGCGCTTCGCCGCCCACGGCGACATGATGGTGCCGAGATAGCGACTTGGGATATTGAACTCTTTTTCCAGGATCGTGGCATCTTCCTGCGGATTGAACAGGCACAGCGGATGATCGTTGACCGGGCTGCGTTCGCCGTTGGCGCTGAGGGTGTAGATGGGCACGCGCTGCATCAGCGCTTTCAGACGTTCCGCCAGCGAGGACTTGCCGCCGCCCACCGGGCCCAGCAGGTAAAGGATCTGTTTCTTCTCTTCCAGGCCCTGAGCAGCGTGTTTCAGGTAAGAGACGATCTGTTCGATGGCCTCTTCCATGCCGTAGAACTCTTCGAAGGCCGGATAGCGTGCGATCACGCGGTTGGAGAACAGGCGCGACAGGCGTGATTCTAGCGCAGTGTCGACCATCACAGGTTCACCGATAGCCATCAGCAGACGTTCGGCCGCGTTGGCATAGGCACTGCGATCTTGCCGGCAAATGGTAAGAAATTCCTGCAGTGTGAACTCTTCGTCCTTGGCAGCTTCGTAGCGCTGGCGATAGTGGTCAAATATGTTCATGATGCCCGTCCTTTCGTTATTAGCACAGGTTAAAGAGAGCGTGTGATAGTGTTCTGGCTCCCGAAAGATGAGAATACGCCTGAGTACAGCAACCCGTATGCCAACTTGGTGCGCTTATTATCGCGAGTTGCGCTGTATGCCACTGGGCCCAGGATAAATTCACCTTCTGATTTAAGCTTAGTTTGCTTGCCGGAAAATTTCCTGCCGTAGAAAAAGCTTTTTTTAAGTCATATCAATGACTCAGTTATTGCCGGGATAACCAAATGCCTTGTCTGGCGCGGCCTGCGGCATGAATCGTCATCGTTTCGCCATGATTAATTCATAATTCCGCTATAAGTTATTCGATCTTGGTCGTTTTCTATTGTAAAGATTAGGCGCGTAACTAAATTTTCACATAAACTATTGCGGCTATTAACCCTGTAATTTATGGAAAAAGAACCAGTGAAGATTTCAAAACTCAAAACGCTAGCAATTATCGCTTCCGCAATGGTTTGTGCGCAAAGTGCCCAGGCGGGAACCTGGTCACTGGGTGCTGCCGCGCTGGTTAGCCCGGACCCGTATCGCGGTTATCAGGATCGCGTTTATCCGGTGCCCGTCATCGACTATGAAGGTGACGACTTCTACTTCCGTACTCTGACCGCCGGTTACTACCTGTGGAAAGATCAAGAAAATCAGCTGAGCATCATGGGGTATTACACGCCATGGGGCTACCGTCCGGGCGACAGCGACGACGATCGCATGAAGCGTCTCGACAAGCGTCGCGGCACGCTGATGGCCGGCCTGGCCTATTCACACAACGCAGAGTGGGGCACCATTCGCACTACCTTCACCGGCGACACGCTGAACTACAGCAACGGGCTGGTGGGCGATGTGGCTTATCTGTACAAGTTTGATCTGGATGCGTTGACGCTGGTTCCGGGCGTAGGCGTGATGTGGAACAGCAAAAACCAGAACAAATATTACTATGGCGTCAGCGCCAATGAATCGCGCCGCAGCGGTCTGGACAGTTACACCCCGAGCGATAGCTGGGCGCCGTATCTCGAGCTGAGCGCCAATTACCAGATCAACAAGAGCTGGAACGCCTTCTTCCTCGGCCGCTATGTGAAGTTGTCAGATGAAGTGAAAGACAGCCCGATGGTGGATAAATCTTACACCGGTTTGCTGATGACAGGTGTGAGCTACACCTTCTAATCGCGCATTGCACGATAAGCGTGCATGGCGTGCATCAAAAAGGGGCGCGAGCGCCCCTTTTGCACATCCGTAGTGCGCTGGCGCGCACGGGGTTTCAGGCCTTTTTACGGCTGCGGAAGGTCACACCCAAACGGGCGGGTTGTTCGCCGGCGGCGACCAGCGGTTTGCTGACGCGCCCGGTCTCAACGCAGACCATGGTCTTGTAACCGTCGTTCGGCATGTCTCCCATGCTGCAGGACAGCTCTACGCCGGGGTTCCAGGCGATAACGTCGCTCATATGATGGTGATGAACCTCGATGGTGCGTGCGAGCGCCGGATCGCGGATCAGGCTGAAGGCCTCCGGACGGGTATAGACGCGGTCGGTTTGGCCGACGAAGGTCACTTCGCCCGTCTGACGCGCTTCGACGCCGCCCGCCACCTTATCAATATATGGTTCGCCCAGGCCCGCCACGCTGACCCGATCGATATCGCCAACCTGGAAATAGCTGTGCAGCGCCGCCGTGGCTTGATAATCGCCGTGCGATTCCAGTTCGATCTCGCACTCTTCACCCAGCTTGAAGCGAGCAATCAGCGTGAAGGCGTGCGGCCACAGCTTGCTGGTCTGCTCATTGTCTTTCAGCGTAAAGGTCAGGATGACGCCGTTGTCATCTTCATCGTGCGCCGTCAGGCTCCAGGGCTGGTTGCGGGCGAACCCGTGTGAGGGTTGCGCCACCGGGCCGAACCACGGCCAACAGATCGGCACGCCGCCGCGGATGGCCTTGCCTTTGGCGAAAGGCGTGTTGTTGCTGAGCCAAATCACCGGCTGCTCACCGCTAGGCTGCCAGGCCAGCAAATGCGCGCCCTGCAGCGCGACCGCCGCGCGCACTTTCGGGTGCGACACGACCACCACGCCCAGCTCATCGAGTTGGCGCTGGCTGATATAAGGAGAAATCTGTTCGGAAACGGGCAGGGTGAAAATTTTCTCGTTCATTTCATAACCTATTGTTTGCCGGAAATAGAAATGGACCCTATTAGCTTTCGGGTCACAACCAGGCCCTCAGGCGCATGCTTAGCCAGTGACTGAGGTGAGTGTGTGCAGCGAACAACGCTGTGACTCGAAAGATGACGGGTAAAAAAAGGGCGACAAAAAAATGTCGCCCTCATTATCAATCAGCTTAACATCATGCCATTACTTGGAGATGTGAGCGATCAGATCCAGAACCTTGTTGGAGTAGCCGGTTTCGTTGTCGTACCAGGAAACCAGTTTCACGAAGTTGTCGTTCAGTGCGATACCGGCTTTGGCATCGAACACGGAAGTCAGCACTTCGCCGTTGAAGTCGGTGGAAACCACGTCGTCTTCAACATAGCCCAGAACGCCTTTCATAGAGCCTTCAGCGGCGTCTTTGATGGCTTTCTTGATTTCTTCGTAGGTGGCCGCTTTTTCCAGACGCACGGTCAGGTCAACAACGGACACGTTAGGGGTCGGTACGCGGAACGCCATGCCGGTCAGTTTGCCTTTCAGCTCTGGCAGAACCACGCCAACCGCTTTCGCTGCGCCGGTAGAAGAAGGGATGATGTTCTGGGATGCGCCGCGGCCGCCGCGCCAGTCTTTGTGAGACGGGCCATCAACGGTTTTCTGAGTAGCGGTGGTCGCGTGAACGGTGGTCATCAGGCCTTCAACGATACCGAAGTTATCGTTGATGACTTTAGCCAGCGGCGCCAGGCAGTTGGTGGTGCAAGAGGCGTTGGAAACGATATCCTGGCCGGCATATTTGTCAAAGTTGGCGCCGCGAACGAACATTGGGGTCGCATCTTTGGATGGGCCAGTCAGAACCACTTTTTTAGCGCCGGCGGTGATGTGTTTACGCGCGGTTTCGTCGGTCAGGAAGATACCGGTCGCTTCAGCAACCACATCAACGCCCACTTCGTTCCACTTCAGGTTAGCCGGGTCTTTCTCTGCGGTAACACGGATGGTTTTGCCGTTAACAACCAGGTGGCCGTCTTTAACTTCTACCGTACCGTTGAAACGGCCGTGAGTAGAGTCATACTTCAGCATGTAAGCCATGTACTCTGCGTCCAACAGGTCGTTGATTGCAACGATCTCGATGTCAGAACGCTCTTGAGCAGCACGGAAAACAATGCGACCGATACGGCCAAAACCGTTGATACCTACTTTGATAGTCATATATTCCACCAGCTATTTGTTAGTGAATAAAAGGTTGGTTGTAAAATTACAAAAACCTTACCCAGCGTCAAGCGGAATCGTGTCAATACTTGCGGCAAGTCAAACCGGAAGGGGGGTTTTGCACGCTTATTGCACAGTCCATTTGCGCTCGGCCTCATCCGTTATATGGGGACAAGCCGCCAAGTATAAAGTCAGCATACGCAAGATGTGTGATCGCTATCACATATCATCGTGACGTGGCCTTTATGGGCTACAGTTTAGGCCAAAAACCCCTGCAGCGGTGTTAATTTTTTGTTATTATTAATCATTGTTTTCGTTGACATTATCCACATTCAGAGATAAGCACAAATGGCTAAAGAGACAACCCCCGCTCATCCGGTCACGGAACTGAATGAAATCCAACGTTATGTCACGCAACAGCGTGGCACCGAAGCGCCGTTTAGCGGCAAATTGCTGCATAACAAGCGTGAGGGCGTGTACCATTGTCTGTGCTGTAACCAGCCGCTGTTCTATTCCGAAACCAAATACGATTCCGGCTGCGGCTGGCCCAGCTTTTACGAGCCGGTTTCCGCCGATGCAATCCGTTATCTTGATGATAATTCACATAATATGCATCGTGTTGAAATCCGCTGTGGCCACTGCGACGCGCACCTGGGGCATGTATTCCCCGATGGCCCGCAGCCGACCGGTGACCGTTACTGCGTCAATTCCGCCTCGCTGAGTTTCACCGATGGCGAAAATGGCGATCAAACGGCCGGTTAAGCGGTAATTTAACCAACAAAATCGATTCAGCTAATTATTCTTCCGTAAGCGAGAAGGGCCCTGATGGACGTGAAAGATCTGATTGCGGCGATGACGCCCGAGATATACCAACGCCTGGTGCAGGCGGTTGAACTGGGCAAATGGCCGGACGGCGTGGCGCTGACGCCGGAGCAAAAGGAAAACAGCCTGCAGGCGGTGATGCTGTGGCAGTCGATGAACAACGTCGATCCGCAGCATATGAGCATCGGCACCGACGGGCAGATCGTGATGAAGAGCAAACAAGAGCTGAAGCAGCAGTTCGTTGCCGAGCCGCTGGTGAAACTCAAGCCGCAGTAAGGCTCCACCCCTAAAGCGGGGCGATGTCGCCATCGCCCCGTCGATTCAACGTTTCTCGCCCTTTATGCCCAGCGATTCCGCCAGCTGCTGCGCCAGCCGGTTGTTGTCGTCTGCGCCGTATTCCCAGAACATCGCACCGCCCAATCCCTGGCTTTTGATGTAATCGGCCTTGATGGCCACCGAACGCGGGTTCTCGTACGAGATGGCGAACAGCGGCTTGCCTTCGGCGGATTGCAGCGTCAGGTATGGCACTTTGGCGTCGTCATCCCAGTGCTCGCGGAAACGCTGCTGCGGATCGTTGAGCAATTTGTTGACGATATCGCGGTATTTAAAATAAGTGTCTTTGCTGAGATCCAATCCCAGCGTGCGGAACAGGGCGATTTCTCGCGCGCTGAAGTAAGGCTGCGTCACCGGATGCTTGGCGGCGTCCGGCTTGTCCCAATCGATGCCTGCCTCGGTCGCCCGTTTCGGCACCCGGCCGTAGAAACCGATCCCGAGGTTCATCTGCGCCGGTTTCAGACCGGCAGCCAGATAATGCTTTACCACGTTATCGGCGCTGTAGCGATCGGCGGCGGCTACGGTTGGCCAACGCGTTGAATCGTACAGGTTGGCATTGAAGTACTGCGTGCCGTAAGCCATGTCGTAGGTCATCAGATTGATGTAATTGAGATAGGGCGCAATATTTTTCACATCGACCCATTCACGTGGGCTTTTGACGTTGGCGCCAACGGCGATGGTCAACAGTTTGCCTTTACCCAGCGCCTGATGAAGCTCTTTCAGCAGCAGGGTGAAGTTGTCGCGGTCTGCCGGTTGGCTTTCCACCAAACCCCAGGCGCCGTTTACCGGGTATTCCCAGTCCAGATCGATCCCATCCAGCCGGTACTGCTCGATCACCTGCAACGCGGAGCGAATGAAAATCGCCCGGTTTTCCGCGGTGGCGGCGGCGCCGGAGAAACCGCGTGCGCCCCAGCCGCCAACCGACAACAGCACTTTCAGCTCGGGGTTCTGTTTGCGCAGCACCGGCAGACGTTGCAGATCGGCCGTGACTTTCGGCGACAGGTAGATCTGGTGGCGGCGAGCGGGGTCTTTCAGCGCCGCATTGGTTTCGTCTTTCTCGTCGTTGTAGATCAGGCCAAACGAATAGTTGAGGTGGGTGATTTGCGTCACGTCCAGCTTGTCGATGTCACCACCGGGGCCGGTGGTGACGTCGCCGCCGCCGTTGAAGTAGCCGACGGAGAGATAGGCCGCCTGAGCCGCGCCGATACCGGCGATAGCCAACTGCACCGCTGCCAGCAAAGGCAGCAGTTTTCGGGTTATTTTCATGTTTGTCTCCTTGGGATCGGCAAGGCCGACCGTACCGCCAGTAGCGGTCACAATAAAGCCGGGCTCAGCGGGCCCCGGATGCGTATAACCGTTTGACGCCAAAAGCGTCGCTGCCATAACAGCAAAAGCGCCTGCCGGTCACAAGCGGCTGGAGGAGAAGAAGAACAGCATTGTGAGCGGCGTCGATATTTTCGCCGCCGCCCAGAGAGGGCGCCGATAGCGCCCGGCAGGATTTAATTGGTGAGAAATTGTGACAGGGTAACTAGCTGCGCGCCGGCGCGCGCCATCTCCTGCAGCGCCCGCTCACTGTCGTCCGGCTGCAGATTCACGCCGCGGCAGCCGTCGACGATCACCTGCGTCGGATAGCCGGCAGCCAGCGCATCCAGCACGCTGAACTTCACGCAATAGTCGGTTGCCAGGCCCATGATCGCCAGCCGCTGAATGCCCTGCGATTGCAGCCAGCCGTGCAGTTCGGTCTGCGCCCGGTGGCCGTTATCGAAGAACGCGCTATAGCTGTCGATGTCCGTATCCTGTCCTTTGCGAAAGACGGCATTGATGTGTTGCCGCTGCAGTTGAGGATGAAAATCGGCGCCGAGGCTCCCTTGCACGCAGTGCACCGGCCACCACACCTGCGGCAAACCTTCCAGTTCACCGAGGGTGCCGACTTGCGCATCGGAGTTCACCGCAAAGCTGCGGTGATTGGCGGGATGCCAGTCCTGGCTGGCCACCACCGGTTCGCCGCGCGCCAGGCAGGCGGCGATCGCCTGATTGGCGACCGGGATGACGGCGTCGCCCTCCGTGACCGCCAGCGCGCCGCCGGGGCAGAAATCATTTTGCAGATCGATCAACAACAGGGCCGTTTTCATCGCCGCTCCAAAGATCGGTAGGTTAACCGTTGATGCTCAGCTCGCCGCGCAGATCTTGCTGCATCAGGGCGCGGATTTGTTCCGGCGTCAGCGGCTGGCTCAACAGATAGTGCAGCTTGGTCAGAGCGGCTTCCACCGTCATGTCAAAACCGCTGATCACCCCGGCGTGCGCCAGCGCGTTGCCGGTGGCGTAGCCTTCCATATTGACGCGCCCGGAGATGCACTGCGTCAGGTTGACCACTACGATGCCGCGTTCGGAAGCCGCGCGCAACTCGTCGATCAGCTCGGCCTTCTGAGGCGCGTTACCGACGCCGTAGGAGCGTAAGATCAGCGCCTTGACCGGCTGCAGCAGGAAGTTGCGCACCACCGCGCCGGAAATGCCCGGATAGATGGTGACGACGCCGATCGGTTGTGGCGTGATGTCATGTACCTGCAACGCGCCGTTGCAAACCGGGCTGTCGATGCCGTGCTGGCGACGAATGTGGATGCCGGCTTCCAGCAGCGGCGGCAGATTCGGGGAGGCGAAGGCATCGAAGCCGTCGGCGTGCGCTTTGGTGGTGCGGTTGCCGCGGAACAGCTTGTTGTTGAAGAACAGGCTGACTTCGTTCACCGGATGGTTGGCCGCCAGGTACAGTGCATTCAGCAGATTGGTTTGGCCATCGGAGCGCAGCTCCGCCAGCGGAATCTGCGAGCCGGTGACGATCACCGGTTTGGCCAGGTTCTCCAGCATGAAGGAGAGCGCCGAGGCGGTGAACGCCATGGTATCGGTGCCGTGCAGGATCACGAAGCCGTCGTAGCGATCGTAGTTCTGTTTGATGTCGTCGGCGATGTGCTGCCAGTCTTCCGGCGTCATGTCCGAGGAATCGATGAGCGGCGCGTATTCATGAATGGTGAAATCCGGCATCTCCGGCCGATGGAATTCCGGCATCAGCGCCAGCTGACGCTGCAGGTGGCCGGAAACCGGAATATAGCCGTGCTCGGAACGCTGCATGCCGATGGTGCCGCCGGTGTAGGCGACGTAAATGGATTTCTTTTGCATGGTTATGATTTTAACAAAGATAAGATGGGCTGAATTATAGGGACATGGCGGCAGAAAAAAAGCCCGGCGGAGGCCGGGCTGCAGAATTATTTGTTAGCGGACTTCTCCGCAGGTCAGACAGATCGCGTAACGGTTCTGCGGATCGTTCAAGTTATTGAACAAACCCGGCTGCTCTTTCACCGCATTGGCGACCGAGGCCAGCGGGGCAGGCAGCATGGCCTGAATCGCCGCCGGCAGCATGGCGTGAATGGAAACGCCGAACTGGCTGAGCACCATATCGCTCAGGCTCGGAGTGTCGACGAACCAGTCGAGCTGCCACTGTTGCAGTTTCGCCAGCTCAGCGGCTTTCTTCACCGCATCGTCGAAATCGCCCAACTGATCGACCAGGCCGTTGGCCTTGGCGTCGCTGCCGAGCCACACGTGGCCCTGCGCGATTTGGTCAACCTGCTGCGGGGTCATCTTGCGTGATTTGGCGACCAGATCGAGGAAGTTCTTATACCCGTTTTCGATATTCAGCTGCATCATCTGCGAGAACTCCTGCGGCAACGCCTTGGTGACCGCGATATCGGCCAGCGGCGATGTCGCCACGCCGTCGGTGTGCACGCCCAGCGTATCCAGGGTTTTCTCGTAGGTATTGATGATGCCGAAAATACCGATGGAGCCGGTCAGCGTGCTCGGGCTGGCGATGATGTAGTCGGCCGGCGTCGAGACCCAGTAACCGCCCGACGCGGCCATGCCGCCCATCGACACCACCACCGGTTTGCCGGCGGCGCGCACGGCGGCCAGCTCGGAGCGGATCACTTCGGACGCGCTGACGCTGCCGCCAGGGCTGTTGACGCGGAACACCACGGCTTTGACGGCCGGATCCAGACGGGCCTGACGCAGCTCGGCGGCGGTGGTGTCGCCCCCGACGTTGCCCGGCGTCTGCGGGCCGTCCATGATGGCGCCGTTGGCGAACACCACGGCGATCTTGCCGCCCTGGTTGGCGTCCGGCTTCGGCTGATAGTCGTAGATGCTGATGGCGTTGAAATCGTTCGCCTGTTTGTCCCAGCCGAAGGTTTTGACCAGCTGATTTTCGATCGCGGTGCGCGACGCCAGCTCGTCCACCAGCTTATTGTCCAGCGCATAGCGGGCGGTGTCGCCGCCTGCCGCCTGCAGGCCGCTCAGCACGCCGGCGGCGCCGGGGAACAGCTGCTGCGGCGTCAGCTGCCGGTTGGCCGCCACGGTTTCCAGATAGTTCTGCCACAGACCGCCAATCCAGCGGCTGTCCGCTTCGCGCGCCGCCGGGGACATGTCGTCGCGGATCAGCGGTTCGACCGCCGATTTATAGGTGCCGACGCGGAAGATATTGGTGGTGACCTTGAGCATGTCCAGCAACGACTTGTAATACAGGTTGTTGGTGGCGAAACCGTGCAGATCGACCGCGCCCTGCGGCGAGAGGTAGACCTTGTTGGCGTAGCTGGCCAGGTAGTATTGCGTTTGATTGTAACTGTCGCCGATGGCGAAGATCGGTTTGCCGCTGTCGCGGAACTCGCGCAGCGCTTTGCCGATATAGCGCAGCGACGGCTGATCGGCGCCGGCGAAGTCATTCAACTGCAACACCATGCCGGTAATGTTTTTGTCGTCTTTGGCCTTGCGGATGCTGTCTACCACGTCGAACAGCGAGTTCTCCTGCAGGCGGCTGCTGGAGGCGCCCAACAGTTCACGCCCCCATTGCCGCACCCGGTTGTTTACCGAAGGCTGATCGACCACCACGCCGCTTAAATCGACCAACAGCGCGCCGCGCGCCGGGGCCGTCGAGGTGGAGGAACTTTGGAAGGACAGATAGATGCCGACCCCAACCAGGATCAGCAGGACCAGGAACAGGTTAAGGATCAGTTCCCTGATAAAATTCAGCAGACGCCATGTCCACCGGAAAATGCCGGCAATAATTTGCCACAATGTGCGCATGTGCTCTCCAACAAGAGTCGAGAATGTTCCGCTATCCTAATGAGCGGCCGGGTAAATGTCAGCTTTAAATCGTGGCACACAGACGCTATCGCCGAGGCTGTAACTCGCCGTTTAGCTATGTTAACGTGGCCGGAATGAAAATTGTTATCAGGAGTTTACGATGGATGCTCTGGATCTTTTATTGAATCGTCGCTCGGCTTCGCGCCTGGCGGAACCGGCGCCGGCGGGGGAAGTGCGCCAAAACATCATCAACGCGGGTCTGCGTGCGCCCGATCACGGCGCGCTGCAGCCGTGGCGTTTCGTGATGATCGAGAATCAGGGCCTGGAGCGTTTCAGTCAGCTGCTGCAGGCGGCGGCGAAGCAGGATCAGATGGATGAGGCGGCGATCGAAAAAGCCACCAAGGCGCCGTTCCGCGCACCGCTGATCATCACCGTCATCGCGCATTGCACTGAAGAGACCAAGGTGCCGCGCTGGGAGCAGGTAGTTTCCGCCGGTTGCGCCGTGCAGGCGATGCAGATGGCGGCGCTGGCGCAGGGCTTTAACGGCATCTGGCGCACCGGCGCCTGGACCGAGCATGCGCTGGTGCGCGAAGCCTTCGGCTGCCGCGAGCAGGACGAGATCGTCGGTTTCCTCTATCTGGGCACGCCGCAGCTGAAGGCCGCCACTAAAGTGACGCCGCCGGACAGCACGCCTTTCGTCAGCTATTTCTAAGTATTATCCGACGGGGCGCGGCGAAAATGCGCCAAACCCCGCAAAATTGCATGGTTTCTGAGCAGGCCGTTCGCTTATCGGCGGCCCGCTCTTATCAATCCCCTCGGCAAGCGCTACCCTATGTTATCTTGAGTGCCGTTATCGAAGGGAGTGGACTATGACATCGCCAGCGATCCGTTTAACCCAGTACAGCCATGGCGCTGGCTGCGGCTGCAAAATCTCACCGAAAGTTCTCGAAACCATCCTGCACAGCGAGCGGGAGAAATTTGTCGATCCGCGTCTGTTGGTCGGCAATGAAACCCGCGACGACGCGGCGGTATATGACATCGGCAACGGCGTCGGCATTATCAGCACCACCGACTTCTTCATGCCGATCGTCGACGATCCGTTCGATTTCGGCCGCATCGCCGCCGCCAACGCCATCAGCGATGTGTACGCCATGGGCGGCAAACCGATCATGGCGATCGCCATTCTCGGCTGGCCGATCGCCAAACTGCCGCCGGAGGTGGCGCAGCAGGTGATCGACGGTGGGCGTTTCGCCTGCCAGCAGGCGGGGATCGCGCTGGCCGGCGGCCACTCCATCGATGCGCCTGAACCTATCTTCGGCCTGGCGGTCACCGGCGTGGTCAATACCGAGCGGGTGAAGAAGAACAGCGCCGCGCAGGCCGGGGCTAAACTCTATCTGACCAAGCCGCTGGGCATCGGTGTGCTGACGACCGCCGAGAAGCAAAGCAAGCTGCGCCCCGAACATCAGGGGCTGGCGACGGACGTGATGTGCCGCCTTAACAAGCCGGGCGCCGACTTTGCCGAGGTGGCGGGCGTCACGGCGATGACCGACATCACCGGTTTTGGCCTGCTGGGCCACCTGAGCGAGGTATGTCAGGGCTCCGGCCTGCAGGCGACGGTCTGGTTCGATCGGGTGCCGAAGCTGCCGGACGTCGAGGCGTATATTGCCGAGGGCTGCGTGCCGGGCGGTACCGGGCGCAACTTCGACAGCTATGGCCATCTGGTGGGCGAGATGAGCGATCTGCAGCGCCAGTTGCTGTGCGATCCTCAGACCTCCGGCGGTTTGCTGTTGGCGGTATTGCCGGAGGCGGAAGCGCAGGTGCTGGCGATTGCCGAACAGCATGGCATTACGCTCAACGCCATCGGCGAGCTGCATGTGGCATCGGCCGATAAGCCGCTGATCGAGGTCGTGTAGTGTCCAACATGCAAGGAAGGCCGGACAGCGACGATTACCAACGCATTTTCCTGCAGGACGTGCCGCTGATTGACGTGCGCGCGCCGATCGAGTTTCAGCAGGGCGCCTTCGCTCAGGCGCTGAACCTGCCGCTGATGATCGACAGCGAGCGGCAGGCGGTGGGCACCTGCTATAAACAGCACGGGCAGCAAGCGGCGATAGCGCTCGGCCACAGTCTGGTGAACGGCAAACTGCGCGAACAGCGCACCGCCGCCTGGCTGGCGGCCTGTGCGCAGCGGCCCGAAGGCTATCTCTATTGCTTCCGCGGCGGTCTACGCTCGCAGCTGGTGCAGCAATGGCTGCATGAGGCCGGCGTCGAGTACCCGCGGATCATTGGCGGTTACAAGGCGCTGCGCAATTATTTGCTCGGCGTGCTGGCGCAAAGCGCAGCATTGCCGATGGCCCTGGTGGGCGGCAATACCGGCAGCGGCAAGACGTTGCTGGTCAACGAACTGGCCGACGGCGTCGATCTGGAAGGTGCGGCGCGCCATCGCGGTTCATCTTTTGGTCGAACGCTGGCGGGCCAGAGCTCGCAGATCGATTTTGAGAATCGTCTGGCTGTGTTATTGCTGAAAAAACAGCATGGTGGCAGCCGCCGTTGGGTGCTGGAAGACGAAGGGCGGATCATCGGCAGCAACAATTTGCCGCTGCCGTTGTTCAATGGGATGCAGCAGGCGCCGGTGGCGGTGATCGACGATCCGTTCGACATTCGCCTGGCGCGTTTGCAGGCGGAATATATCGACGGCATGCGCGAACAGTTCGAACAGGCCTATGGCATGGAAGAGGGCTGGCGACAGTACGACGACTATCTGCACCACGGCCTGTTTGCCATACGCCGCCGCCTGGGGCTGGAACGCTTCCAGCAGCTGACGCAACGACTGGAAGCGGCGCTGCGGACACAGCGGCTCAGCGGCCAGGGCGAGGCGCACCGCGAGTGGCTGGCGCCCCTGTTGCAGCAGTACTACGATCCGATGTATTGCTATCAGTTGGAAAAGAAAGCCCAGCGGATTGTCTTCCGTGGGAACTATGCAGAAGTAAGAGAATTCTTGATGACGTTCAGCCAGAAAAACGGTGAATAATGCGACTGTTCATAGCCGAGAAACCGAGTTTGGCGCGCGCCATTGCCGACGTATTGCCCAAGCCGCATCGCCGCGGCGACGGGTATATCGCCTGTGGCAACAACGATGTGGTGACCTGGTGCGTCGGCCACCTGTTGGAGCAGGCTCAGCCTGACGCTTATGACAGCCGCTATGCGCGCTGGTCGTTGGCGGATCTGCCGATCATTCCTGAAAAATGGCGGTTGCAGCCGCGGCCGTCGGTCAGTAAACAGCTCAACGCCATTAAAAAGTTGCTGCTTGAAGCCGATGAAGTGGTTCACGCCGGCGACCCGGATCGCGAAGGGCAACTGCTGGTGGATGAGGTGCTGGACTACCTGGATCTGACGCCGGAAAAACGCCAGAACGTGCGCCGCTGTCTGATCAACGATCTCAACCCGCAGGCGGTGGAACGCGCGGTTGAACGCCTGCGCGACAACCGTGACTTCATCCCGCTGTGCGTGTCCGCCCTTGCGCGCTCACGCGCCGACTGGCTGTACGGCATCAATATGACCCGCGCTTATACGCTGCTGGGCCGCAACGCCGGTTATGACGGCGTGTTGTCGGTGGGCAGGGTGCAGACGCCGGTGCTGGGGTTGGTGGTGCGGCGCGATGAAGAGATCGAAAACTTCGTGCCGAAAGACTTCTTTGAGGTCAAGGCGCACATCGTTACGCCGAAAGAAGAGCGTTTCGTGGCGCTGTGGCAGCCCAGCGAGTCGTGCGAGCCTTATCAGGACGAAGAGGGGCGCTTGCTGCACCGGCCGTTGGCGGAGCACGTGGTCAAGCGCATCGAGGGCCAGCCGGCGCTGGTCACGTCCTATAACGATAAACGGGAATCAGATACCGCGCCGCTGCCGTTTTCGCTCTCCACGCTGCAAATCGAAGCGGCCCGGCGTTATAACCTCAGCGCCCAACAGGTGCTGGACGTTTGCCAGCGGTTGTACGAAACCCATAAATTAATCACCTATCCGCGTTCCGACTGCCGCTACCTGCCGGAAGAGCATTTCGCCGGCCGTCACGCGGTGCTGAACGCCATCAGCGTGCACCAGCCTGAGCTGTATCCGCAGCCGGTGATCGACAGCGATCGCCGCAACCGCTGCTGGGACGATAAAAAAGTCGATGCGCACCACGCTATCATTCCCACCGCCCGTGCCGGCAAGATTAATCTGACGCAGGATGAACGGAACGTGTATGGGCTGGTGGCGCGCCAGTATCTGATGCAGTTTTGTCCGGATGCGGTATTCCGCAAATGCGTGATTGAGCTGGATATCGCCGGCGGCAAATTTATCGCCAAGGCGCGTTTCCTGGCGGAAGCCGGTTGGCGTACGCTGCTGGGCAGCAAGGAACGCGACGAAGAAAACGAAGGCGCACCGCTGCCGGTGGTGGCTAAAGATGATGAGCTGCTGTGTGAGCTCGGTGAGGTGGTGGAGCGCCAGACGCAGCCCCCGCGGCCGTTTACCGACGCCAGTCTGTTGTCGGCCATGACCGGTATCGCGCGCTTCGTACAAGATAAAGCGCTAAAGAAAATCCTGCGGGCGACCGATGGTTTAGGTACGGAAGCGACGCGAGCGGGGATCATCGAATTGCTGTTCAAACGGGCGTTTCTGTACAAGAAGGGACGCTATATTCACTCCAGCGAAACCGGGCGCGCGTTGATTCACTCGCTGCCGGATCTTGCTGCGCGTCCTGATATGACGGCCAACTGGGAGGCAACGCTGACGCAAATCAGCGAGAAATCCTGCCGTTATCAGGACTTTATGCAGCCGTTGGTCGGCACGCTGCAAGAGCTGATTTATCAGGCTAAGCAGAGCCGGGCGAGCATGGCGTTTCGTGGGTTGCCGCCGCCGCCTTCCAGCGGAGGCAAAAAACGCAGGAAAAGCGCCGGCAAGGCGCAGGAGAAGAGTGAATGAAGCACGGACTCAATGGGGTGCTGGCTGCCGCTGCCCTGGCGTACTGCGGCCTGGCGGCCGCCAACCGGGGCGATGTGGACGTGGTGTTGCCGGTTTCGCCGGAGATTTGGGGGACGGCGAAAAACGGCGCCAATTCGCCACCGGCGCAACCCTGCAACCGCTGTTGCGTCTACCAGAATCAAAACTATTCCGAAGGCGCGGTGCTCAAAGTCGAAGGCGAAGTGCTGCAGTGTGTGCGTGAGCCTAACACTATCGGCACCAACCCCTTGATTTGGGTGCGATTGAAGAAGTGACCATGTAACCTATCGCCGCGCTCAGCGCGCATCGCCTTGCGCGGCGATATAGTCCGCCAGCAGTGGAACGTCGGCCGGGGCCAGGGTATATTCCTGCGCCTGTTGCGGCGTGACCCACACCAGCGCTGAGTGACAATGCAGCTGCAATTCACCGGAGAACTCCGCGACTCGCCAGGCGTGTAGCCGGATGAGGCGTTCGCCTTGCTGCCACTGATTGCTGCCCACATAGTTGCCGATACGGGCGCAAATCCCCAATTCTTCATCCAGTTCGCGCGCCAGCGCCTGCGGTTGGCTTTCACCCGGCTCAACTTTGCCGCCGGGAAACTCCCACAGACCGGCCTGATCGCTGTCTGCGCCGCGCTGGGCCAGCAAAATGCGGCCATTTTTTTCCAGAATGGCGGCTACCACGTCGATAATTTTCATTGGCTTCACAGAGTAAAACCCCGGCGGACGCCGGGGTGATGGGGTTACAGCGTAAATTCCGCCCAGACCGGCGCATGGTCGGAAGGTTTCTCCATGCCGCGGGTTTGGTAATCGATGCCGGTGGCGATGCAGCGCGAAGCCAGCGGGGTGCTGGCCAGCAGCAGATCGATACGCAGGCCGCGGTTGTCGTCGAACCCTTTGGAGCGGTAGTCGAACCATGAGAACTCGTCGTTGCGCCCCGGGTTGGCGTGGCGGTAGGTATCGACCAGGCCCCAGTTCAGCAGGCGATCCATCCATTCGCGCTCTTCCGGCAGGAAGGAGCATTTACCGGTGCGCAGCCAGCGTTTGCGGTTGTCTTCGCCGATGCCGATATCGTAATCGCTGGGGCTGATATTCATGTCGCCCATGATCAGCACCGGGGATTCCGCCGACAGCTGCTGCTCCAGGTAGTTTTGCAGATCCTGATAAAAGCGTGTTTTAGCCGGGAATTTGATCGGGTGGTCGCGGCTTTCACCTTGCGGGAAGTAGCCGTTGATCACCGTCAGCGTGCCCTGCGGCGTAGCCAGATCGGCCATGATGATGCGACGCTGCGCGTCTTCTTCATCGGTCGGGAAGCCGCGGCGCACGGCCAGGGGTTCCGCTTTGGTCAGCAGCGCCACGCCATAATGGCCTTTTTGCCCGTGATAGAACACGTGATAGCCGTGTTGGCTGACTTCTTCCAATGGGAACATGTCATCGTGAACTTTGGTTTCCTGCAGACCGATCACGTCGGGCTGGTGCTGTTCGATAATTGCCGCCAGCTGATGCGGACGCGCGCGCAGTCCATTGATATTAAAAGAGACAAACTTCATGAGCGGTGCCGTTTTCACGAGAAAAATGTGCTGTGATAGTAGCAGAGTTTGGCGGGAAATGTAACGCAGACAGCGGCGAGCCCGCTGACTGCGCAGCCGGCTTTATTTCGCCCAGCGGTCGTAATTTTTGGGTTGATAGTCGTCAAACTGTTGCAGCAGCGTTTGCGCCGATTCGCTGATGTGCAGCGTACCGAGATAGTCGTGGCGCATGAAGCCCTGATCGGCGACGTGTTCGAGGAACTGGCTCAGTGGGCGGTAGAAACCGTTGACGTTCAGCAGGCCGACCGGTTTGTTGTGATACCCGATTTGCCCCCAGGTCCAGATTTCAAACAGCTCTTCCAGCGTGCCGATGCCGCCGGGCAGGGCGATAAAACTGTCCGCCAGCGCCGCCATACGGGCTTTGCGCGTATGCATGTCTGGCACCACTTCCAATTCAGTCAGGCCGCGATGCGCCGTTTCCGCTTCAACCAGGCGCTCGGGGATAATGCCGACAGCTTCACCGCCCGCCGCCAACACCGCGTCCGCCACAATCCCCATCAGTCCTTTTTTGCCGCCGCCGTAGATTAAACGGCGTCCCTGTGCGGCCAGCAATTGCCCCAGTTGGCGAGCCTGCTCGGCATAAGCGGGATTGACACCTTCGCTGGCGCCACAAAAAACGCAAATATTGTTTCGCATCCACCTGTTCCTTACTGCACTAAAGAAGCCAGTGGTATAGCGAATTGTCGGCCGGAGTTCAAGTTACGGGCGGAGGAGAGAAATAAAACGTCTGGATGAAAGCGGTTAATAAGGGGAGATAACTTGATTTATTGATACGAGAACATTGGATGCAACGTGTTGGATGCGGTGTGCTTTAAGTGGGTTTTGGGATTTTCTGGAAGAGATGGTGGTGGGAGAAGGATTCGAACCTACGAAGTCTCAGACGGCAGATTTACAGTCTGCTCCCTTTGGCCGCTCGGGAACCCCACCATGGTATTCATGGATTTACAAATTGTTGTTCTGGTTTTATCCAGAAGAAACCTGGCCGGTTTCTTTTTTGCGTCTTCGCTCCTGGCGGAGAGAAGATGGTGGTGGGGGAAGGATTCGAACCTTCGAAGTCAGTGACGGCAGATTTACAGTCTGCTCCCTTTGGCCGCTCGGGAACCCCACCATATACATGGCTATTTAACTGGCCTTGCTTGCGAGAGCGCTGTCTCGGTAAGCGGGGCGCATCATATCAAATGAAGCGGATGTGTAAAGCATTGAAATGCAGAAAATGAATCGTTTGCCGTTTTTTTATTCTTGGCGGTGCATCCCTGAACGAAATGCACCGATTTATTGAGCGATTACAGAATAACGGTGCGATTGCCGTAGACGAAGACGCGCTGCGCCAACACCTGATACAGGGCTCGGCTGAGCACGTTTTTCTCTACGTCGCGGCCGGCGCGCATCATATCCTCGGCGGAATAGGTGTGATCGACGTGGATCACGTCCTGCATGATGATCGGGCCTTCGTCGAGATTGTCGTTAACGTAGTGAGCCGTGGCGCCGATGATTTTCACTCCGCGTTCGTAGGCCTGGTGATAAGGCCGCGCGCCGATAAACGCCGGCAGGAACGAATGGTGAATGTTGATCACCTGATTCGGATAATGTTGCACGAAGGCCGGCGTCAGCACGCGCATATATTTGGCCAACACCACGTAATCCGGCTGATATTGATCGATCTTGGCCGTCATTTCGCGGTCGTGCTGTTCGCGCGTCAATCCTTCGTGGCTCACCAGATGGAAAGGAATATCGAAACGCTCCACCAGCGTTTGCAGCGTGTCGTGGTTGCCGATTACGGCGGCGATCTCAACGTCGAGGCCGCCATAGGCGCTTTTCATCAACAGATCGCCCAGGCAGTGCGCCTCTTTGGTGACCAGCACCACGATGCGCCGACGTCCGGTGCTGTGCAACTCACGCAGCGAACCTTCCGGCAGGGCGCTGTCCAGATCGGCCAGCAGCGTGTTGTCGTTGAAAATGCCTTCCAGCTCGGTGCGCATGAAGAAACGCCCGGTGCGGTGATCGACGAACTCATTATTCTGGACGATATTGAGCTCGTGCTTGTAACAGATGTTGGTGATCTTGGCGATCAGCCCTTTGGCGTCCGGGCAGATGGTGCGTAACACTTTTCGTTGTACATTTTGGTGTGGCATGGGTTTGAGGATCCTGTCTGATACTGAACGGCCTGTCTGCGCAGGCGTTAACGTGAAGCGCCGGCCAGCTAGCGCCCGCAGCACTTCTTATATTTTTTCCCTGAGCCGCAGGGACATATCGCATTTCGGCCGGGCTGGGGTTTGCTGCCGTCGATATAATACCAACGTTGATCGCGACGAAGGAAGCGTGAGCGCTCATGCATCGCCTGGGGCTCGCCGCTTTCGCCATCGGTGAAGCGGGCGATGAATTCGACGAAGCCTTCGTCCGGCTCATGGCCGGTTTGCTCCTCGACGATCGTCAAGCCCAGCCATTCGGTGTTTTTGAAGCTGTCGACGATCGCATTGCGCCATGCTTCAGCGCCGCAGTCGGGGTGCCAGGTGGCGATCAGATAGTCGACGTTATGATTCACGTAGGCGGTGAAGCGTGAACGCATCAGTTGGCCGGGCGTCGGCGCCGGCTGACTGCCGCTGATAAAAGGGGCGCAGCACGCGTTATACGCCAGTCCGCTGCCGCATGGGCATGATTCGGGCAAAATAACTCCTGAGAAAACGAGGCTGAAAATGAATTTAGCGCATATGTTACCTAACATTATTCATCAGTGACAATCTACCCTGAAAGCAGAGAACACCTTTTACCGAGAGGATGGCGCTATGCGGCAAATCAAGATCGGACTGGCGCTGGGGGCGGGCTCGGCTAAAGGCTGGGCGCACATCGGTGTGATCAATGCGTTAAAGAAACTGGGGATTGAGGTCGATATCGTTGCTGGCTGCTCTGTCGGTGCGTTGGTGGGGGCGGCATTCGCCAGTCACCGTTTGCCGGTAATGGAGCAGTGGGTGCGGTCGTTCAGCTATTGGGACGTCATTCGTCTGATGGATTTTTCCTGGCAGCGCGGCGGTTTGTTGCGCGGCGATCGGGTGTTCACTGCCGTCGGGCAACTGTTGAAGATCAATGATATTGCCGAATGTGCGCTGAAGTTCGGCGCCGTGACGACCAATCTCAGCACCGGCCGCGAACTGTGGCTGACCGAAGGCGATATTCATCAGGCGGTGCGCGCTTCTTGCAGTATGCCAGGCCTATTGGCGCCAGTGTGGGCCGACGGCTATTGGCTGGTGGACGGCGCGGTGGTCAATCCGGTACCGGTGTCGCTCTGCCGGGCGCTGGGCGCCGATATTGTCATTGCGGTCGATCTGCAGCATGACGCGCATTTGATGCAGCAGGATCTGTTCTCGATACGCGGCGAGGACGAAAGCCCGGACGATACGCCTGCGGAGACCTGGCGCGGGCGCCTGCGGGAGCGCGTCGGCAGAATGCGCAAGCGCAAACCGACGACGGCGCCGACGGCGATGGAGATTATGAGCACGTCGATTCAAATGCTGGAAAATCGCCTGAAGCGCAACCGGATGGCGAGCGATCCGCCGGACGTTTTGATCCAGCCTTTTTGCCCTCAGATCTCAACGCTGGATTTCCACCGCGCCGATGAAGCGATCGAGGCGGGGTTGCTGGCGGTTGAAAAACAACTGGATCGGTTGTTGCCGTTGATAAAAAATAGATAATTCTCGGTTCTTGGTTGGCAATGCGCGGTTGGTCTGTTTCAGACGAGCATAAGTGACCTTTTTGAGCCACTATTACACTATGGAAAGGGACGAGGCTCGGCTGATGGCATTACCACTCACTCACAAGCGTATCTTGATCGTTGAGGACGAACAGGTTTTTCGTTCCGTGCTGGTCGGTTATCTGACCTCGCTGGGCGCTGAAACCGGCGAGGCGACCAACGGTTTACAGGCGCTGAGTGCCGTCGATGACTTCAAGCCGGATCTGATTCTGTGCGATCTCGCGATGCCGGAAATGGGCGGCATCGAATTCGTTGAACACCTGCGTCTGCAGGGGCTGCAGATCCCGGTGCTGGTGATCTCCGCTACCGACAAGATGGCGGACATCGCCAAGGTGCTGCGTTTGGGCGTACAAGATGTGCTGCTGAAGCCGCTGACCGATCTCAATCGCCTGCGTGAGGCGGTGCTGGCGTGTTTATACCCCAATATGTTCACCTCCCAGGCGATTGAAGAGGTTGAGCTGTTTCAGGATTGGGACGCGCTGAGCAAGAATCCTTCCGAAGCCGTCAAACTGCTTAAGCAATTGCAGCCGCCGGTGCAGCAAACCATTGCGCATTGCCGGATCAACTATCGCCAGTTAACCACGGGCGAAAATCCCGGGCTGGTGCTGGATATCGCGGCATTGTCAGAAAAAGACCTGGCGTTCTATTGCCTGGACGTCACGCGCGCCGGTGATAATGGCGTATTGGCGGCGCTGCTGTTGCGCGCATTATTTAATGGGTTGCTGCAAGACCATCTGGCTAATCAACAACATCGCCTGCCGCAAATGTCGGCATTGTTAAAGCAGGTTAATCAATTATTGCGGCAGGGGAAATTAGACGGCCAATTCCCGCTGTTGCTGGGATATTATCACGCCGAAAATAAAAACCTGATTCTGGTTTCCGCCGGGCTGCATGCCAACGTCAATACCGGCGACAATCAAATTCAGCTGAGCAACGGCGTGCCGCTGGGCACGCTGGGCGCCACCTACATGAACCAGATCAGTCAACGCTGTACGGCCTGGCAATGTCAGGTATGGGGCAGCGGCGGCCGATTGCGGCTGATGCTCAGCGCCGAATAATGGACGTTGATCGGCGATATCTTAAGCTATTCACTTATCGGTAATTAAACCGTTTATTTTTTCTCCCGATTATCAGAACGGGTAATAGTCCTAAATGTTTTCTATTTGTGTTCTGGTTAATGCCAGGCGCGCATAAGCTGGTATACTCCGAAGGTTTTTTTATATCGAGCCCAAGCTCATAAAATGAGCGCTTCAGCTTTAAGAGAGGAAATAATGCCTGCTGTAAATCGCAAAGTCAGAAAAGCCGTGATCCCGGTTGCAGGCTTGGGTACGCGGATGTTGCCGGCCACCAAAGCCATTCCGAAAGAAATGTTGCCGCTGGTTGATAAACCGCTGATCCAATACGTCGTCAATGAGTGCATTGCGGCAGGGATTAACGAGATTGTGCTGGTCACCCACTCCTCCAAGAACTCGATCGAAAACCATTTTGATACCAGTTTCGAACTGGAAGCGATGCTGGAAAAACGCGTCAAGCGTCAACTGCTCGATGAAGTGCAGTCAATCTGCCCGAAGGGCGTTACCGTAATGCAAGTCCGCCAGGGGAATGCCAAAGGCTTGGGGCACGCGATTATGTGCGCCTACCCGATGGTGGGCGATGAGCCGGTCGCGGTGGTGTTGCCGGACGTGATCCTTGACGAATACAGTGCCGATCCGAAAAAAGACAACTTGCACGACATGCTGCAGCGCTTCGAAACCACCGGCATCAGCCAGATCATGGTTGAACCTGTGCCGCATAAAGATGTTGGCAACTACGGCGTAGCCGACTGTAAGGGCGTCGAATTGCATCCAGGCGAAAGCGCGCCGATGGTCAGCGTGGTCGAGAAGCCGTCTCCGGAGAAAGCGCCTTCCAACCTGGCGATTGTCGGTCGTTATGTCCTCTCCGCCGATATCTGGCCGCTGTTGGCGAAAACGCCTCCGGGCGCCGGCGACGAAATTCAGCTGACTGACAGCATCGAAATGCTGATGCAGCAGGAAACGGTGGAAGCGTATCACCTGAAAGGCGTGAGCCATGACTGCGGTAACAAACTGGGTTACATGCAGGCCTTCGTGGAATACGGCATGCGCCATGCCAGCCTGGGCAAAGAATTTTCTCAGTGGCTGCAACAGGTTGTTGCCGCTGACAAGAAGTAATTGAGTGATCTTTCGTCTTAATTTGAAAAACTAGGATTTTCACATGAAAGTAACAGTTTTTGGTATTGGTTATGTGGGTCTGGTGCAGGCCGCCGTACTGGCTGAAGTAGGCCATGACGTTATGTGTATTGACGTTGATGAGCGAAAAGTCGAAAACCTGAAAAAAGGGAATATCCCGATTTTCGAACCGGGTCTGACGCCGCTGGTGCAGCAAAACTATGAGGCCGGCCGTCTGCATTTCACCACCGATGCCAAAGCGGGCGTGGCGCACGGGACTATCCAGTTCATCGCCGTCGGCACGCCGCCGGATGAAGACGGTTCCGCCGATCTGAAGTATGTCACCGCGGTGGCGCGCACTATCGCCGAGCACATGACCGATCGCAAAGTGGTGATCGACAAATCCACCGTGCCGGTCGGTACGGCGGACAAGGTGCGTCAGGTGATGGCTGAAACGCTGGCGAAACGCGGCAGCAACGTGCCGTTTGACGTGGTATCCAACCCGGAGTTCCTGAAGGAAGGCGCGGCGGTGGCAGACTGCATGCGTCCTGAGCGCATCGTGATCGGTACCGACAATAAAGATGTGATCGAGCCTATTCGCGAGCTGTACGAACCGTTTAACCGCAATCACGATCGCATGATCATGATGGATATCCGCAGCGCGGAGCTGACCAAATATGCCGCTAACTGCATGCTGGCGACCAAGATCAGCTTTATGAACGAAATGTCCAACCTGGCGGAAATGCTGGGCGCGGACATTGAGAAAGTGCGTCAGGGCATCGGTTCCGACTCACGCATCGGCTATCACTTCATCTACCCGGGTTGCGGCTACGGCGGCTCTTGCTTCCCGAAAGATGTCCAGGCGCTGATCCGTACGGCGGAGCAGATCGGTTACCAACCGAAGCTGTTGCAGGCGGTAGAGCAGGTCAACTATCAGCAGAAAGACAAGCTGAACAGCTTTATCAACGACTACTTCGGCGGCGATCTGAAGGGCAAAACCTTCGCGCTGTGGGGGCTGGCGTTCAAGCCGAATACCGATGACATGCGTGAAGCTTCCAGCCGCGTGCTGATGGAACAGCTGTGGGCCGCAGGCGCCATCGTTCAAGCCTACGATCCGGAGGCGATGAACGAAGTTCAGCGCATCTATGGCCAGCGTGACGATTTGAAGCTGGTGGGCACCAAAGAGGCTGCATTGCACGGCGCCGATGCGCTGGTGATCTGCACCGAATGGCAGAACTTCCGCGCGCCGGACTTCGATGTGATCAAGGGCGCGTTGAAGCAGCCGGTGATCTTCGATGGCCGTAACCTGTACGATCCGGAGCGTTTGGAAAATCGCGGCTTTACCTATTACGCAATTGGCCGCGGCGCCTCGATTAAACCGGTTATTTAAGGAGTGAGCATGAAATTCCTGGTTACAGGCGCCGCAGGGTTTATTGGCTATCACGTTGCAGAGCGTTTGTTGACCGCCGGTCATCAGGTTGTCGGCATTGATAACCTGAATGATTATTATGACGTGGGCCTGAAAATGGCCCGTCTGGATCGACTGGCGGATAAGCCGGGATTCCGCTTTATCAAGCTGGATTTGGCCGATCGTGAAGGCATGGCGGCATTGTTTGCCGAGCATCAGTTCCAGCGAGTCATTCATTTGGGGGCTCAAGCCGGCGTACGTTATTCGCTGGTCAATCCGTTGGCTTATGCCGATGCCAACCTGATCGGTCATTTAAACGTTTTGGAAGGCTGCCGTCATAATAAGGTTGAGCATTTACTTTACGCATCTTCCAGCTCGGTATATGGCCTGAATCGCAAGCTGCCGTTCGCCACCGAAGATTCTGTCGATCATCCGGTGTCACTGTATGCGGCGACTAAAAAAGCCAACGAGCTGATGTCACACAGCTATTCCCATTTATACGGTCTCCCGACAACCGGACTGCGGTTCTTTACGGTATATGGTCCCTGGGGGCGCCCGGATATGGCGCTGTTCAAGTTTACCAAAGCCATATTGGCCGGGGAGAGCATCGACGTATATAACCACGGTGAAATGCACCGAGATTTTACTTACATCGATGACATCGCCGAGGCGATAGTGCGGTTGCAGGCGGTTATTCCGCAGGCGGATCCGTCATGGACCGTTGAACAGGGATCGCCGGCAACCAGTTCAGCGCCGTATCACGTTTATAATATCGGCAATAACACCCCCGTTAAACTGATGGAATATATCAGTGCGTTGGAGAAGGCATTGGGGGTGACGGCCCGTAAGAATATGCTGCCGATGCAACCGGGCGATGTGATGGATACCAGCGCGGATACGGAAGAGCTTTATCGTGACATTGGCTTTAAACCGGAAACCAGCGTTGAAGAGGGCGTGAAGCGCTTTGTTGACTGGTATAAGGCATTCTATCAGGTTCAATAATTGAACGCGGATAAATGCGACAGAAGGGGCCTTTGGGTCCCTTTTTTTTCGCTGCGATCTCATGTACGGCGCAAAAGCGAATTAGGATATTTACTAAAAGGAGAGAGGAATGACGGGATCAGGGTTATACGCTCTAAAAATGAAAAGGCCCCCCGCAGGGAGCCTTTCAGATACGGACTGAATCGCTATTACAGCAGGAAATCATCCAGAGATTTACCTTGCTCTTCGATTGCTTTCTTAATCACCGCAGGAGTACGGCCTTGGCCGGTCCAGGTTTTCAGTTCGCCGTTTTCGTCTTTATATTGGTATTTAGCTGGACGTGCTGCACGTTTTGCTTTACCGGCAGCCTTGTTGGCAGCCATGGTTTGCAGCAGTTCATTTGGATCGATACCGTCAGCAATCAGCATTTCGCGGTATTGCTGCAGTTTACGAGTGCGTTCTTCGATTTCTGCTTGAGCCTGGCTGTCTTCTTCGCGACGTTCGTTCACAACAACTTCCAGTTTCTCGAGCATTTCTTCCAGCGTTTCCAGTGTGCATTCTCTTGCCTGGGCGCGCAGAGTGCGGATGTTGTTCAAAATCTTTAATGCTTCGCTCATTGTCCTAGTCTCAAATTATATTGGTGGGGGGCGTCTCGATAATAATAGAGTGCTCTTTTCTTTTCTGCAATAGCCAAATTGGCTTGAATACTCAAATTTACCTTTAAAAAAACCGTTAATCGGATCAGTCCGACTAATAATAGGAAGGGCTGTTAACTATTACCCTTGGCACGCTTAAGTCAAAATTTCAGCAGACAGGCTTTAAAAGGCGCGTATCACAAGGCTTTCATCGATAAGTTATCGTAGTAATTTATATCAATATTACAATGAGTTCTGTGGGCTTAATCACGCCACGGCAGGTCAGACATTGTAAACAATAGGGGTATATAGGTAAAGATTGCGTCAGTAAACCTTGGCGCGTCGGCGCAGGTGATTAAATGCCCGGTATTGGGCTCGCGTATAATAGACGGGGGCTCCGCCGCGGCTGCAGCGCCAGCGAGAGGGAATGGGCAAGTCGGCATTAATGGGCAAATCACCGGGCTTAACCATTAGCAAGAATTAATAGTGATGACAGGCATACATTATCCTGTAAATAGCTGTAAAAAGAACAGGCCGACAGAACGATATGTTTCGCTTGAAAGCGCATTATTACGGCGAACGCAATATTCGTTCGCTTTGGGCTGAGCCGGGGGGCGGGTTATGGTACACTTACCGTCCTAATCAACATTTTGAATATTTCTTATACCATCGGAGTTGCGGGGCCATGGCTCAACTTTATTTTTATTACTCTGCGATGAATGCCGGCAAGTCCACCGCGCTGCTACAGTCTTCATATAACTATCAAGAGCGCGGCATGCGCACGCTGGTGTTCACCGCGGAGATCGATCACCGCTTTGGCGTAGGCAAAGTCAGTTCGCGCATTGGTTTATCCTCGCAGGCCCAGCTCTATAACAATGACTCGATGCTGTACGCCATGATCCAGCAAGAGCATCAACAGCAGCCGGTGCATTGTGTGCTGCTGGATGAAAGCCAATTCCTGACCAAAGCGCAGGTTGAGCAATTATGCGATGTGGTGGACCAACTGGACATTCCCGTATTGTGTTACGGCTTGCGTACCGATTTTCTCGGCGAGTTGTTTACCGGCAGCCAATATTTGCTGGCCTGGGCCGATAAACTGGTGGAATTGAAAACCATCTGTCACTGCGGGCGTAAAGCCAACATGGTGTTGCGGTTGGATGAGAATGGCAAGGCGATGCACGCCGGCGAGCAGGTGGTGATTGGCGGTAACGAGAGCTATGTCTCCGTCTGTCGCAAGCATTATAAAGAGGCGATCCACTCCCTGGAGTAGGGGCGAAAATGCCGCCAGCGCCCGCTGAGGCGTTTTGGCGGCGGGATAAGAAAAACCGCGCGCCAGGCGCAATAAAAAACCCGCCATTCGGCGGGTTTTTTCATCGGTTCACGGAACCGTTATTTCTTGGACTTCTTTACCGCGGTTTTGGCTGCGACCGGTGCAGCCGCTTCCTCTTCCACCGTTTCGCTGAATTCGCGACCATAGAAGGTATCCAGCATGATTTGCTTGAGTTCGGCAATCAGCGGATAGCGTGGGTTGGCGCCGGTGCATTGGTCGTCGAAAGCGTCTTCCGACAGCTTGTCGACTTTCGCCAGGAAGTCGGCTTCTTGCACACCCGCCTCACGGATGGAAGCTGGGATGCCCAACTCGGTTTTCAGCTCGTCCAGCCAGGCCAGCAACTTCTCAATCTTCTGCGCGGTGCGGTCGCCCGGTGCGCTCAGGCCGAGGTGGTCGGCGATTTCAGCGTAGCGGCGGCGCGCCTGAGGGCGGTCGTACTGGCTGAAGGCCGTCTGCTTGGTCGGGTTGTCGTTCGCGTTGTAACGAATGACGTTGGAAATCAGCATCGCGTTAGCCAGGCCGTGCGGAATGTGGAACTCCGAACCCAGTTTGTGCGCCATGGAGTGACAAACCCCGAGGAAGGCGTTGGCGAAAGCGATACCGGCGATGGTGGCGGCGTTGTGCACGCGTTCACGGGCAACCGGGTTCTTCGCGCCTTCTTTATAGCTGGCCGGCAGATACTCTTTCAACAGTTTCAACGCTTGCAGCGCCTGGCCGTCAGAGTATTCGTTCGCCAGCACCGACACGTAGGCTTCCAGCGCGTGGGTCACCGCATCCAGGCCGCCGAAGGCGCACAGGGATTTCGGCATGTTCATCACCAGGTTGGCGTCGACAATCGCCATGTCCGGGGTCAGCGCATAGTCGGCCAGCGGGTATTTCTGCCCGGTGGCGTCGTCGGTCACGACGGCGAATGGCGTGACTTCCGAACCGGTGCCTGACGTCGTGGTGATGGCGATCATCTTCGCCTTGACGCCCATTTTCGGGAACTTGTAGATACGCTTGCGGATGTCCATGAAGCGCAGCGCCAGATCCTCGAAGTGGGTTTCAGGATGTTCGTACAGCACCCACATGATTTTCGCGGCGTCCATCGGCGAACCGCCGCCCAGCGCGATGATGACGTCCGGTTTGAAGGAGTTCATCTGCTCGGCGCCTTTACGCACGATGCTCAGCGTCGGATCGGCTTCCACTTCGAAGAACACTTCGGTTTCGATGCCGTGTGACTTGAGAACCTTGGTGATCTGGTCAGCATAGCCGTTGTTGAACAGGAAACGGTCGGTCACGATGAAGGCGCGTTTCGCCCCGTCGGTCGCCACTTCTTCCAGCGCGATTGGCAGCGAGCCACGGCGGAAGTAGATCGATTTCGGAAGTTTATGCCACAACATGTTTTCTGCTCGCTTCGCTACAGTTTTCTTGTTGATCAGGTGCTTAGGTCCGACGTTTTCAGAGATGGAGTTACCACCCCAGGAACCGCAACCCAGCGTCAGCGAAGGCGCGAGTTTGAAGTTATACAGGTCGCCGATACCGCCCTGAGAAGCCGGGGTGTTGATCAGGATGCGAGCCGTTTTCATTTTATCGCCGAAGTAGGCGATGCGAGCCGTTTGGTTATCTTGGTCGGTATACAGGCAAGAGGTGTGCCCGATACCGCCCATGGCGACCAATTTTTCGGCTTTGGCGACGGCGTCTTCGAAGTCTTTGGCGCGGTACATCGCCAGCGTCGGCGACAGTTTTTCATGGGCGAAAGGTTCGGACTCGTCGACCAGCTTCACTTCGCCAATCAGCACTTTGGTGTTGGCCGGCACTTTAATGCCCGCCATCTCGGCGATTTTCGGCGCGGATTGCCCGACGATGGCCGCGTTCAGGCCGCCGTTTTTCAGGATGATGTCCTGCACCGCCTTCAGTTCTTTGCCCTGCAGCAGATAGCCGCCGTGGGAAGCGAAGCGCTCGCGTACCGCATCATAGATAGCGTCAACGACGATGACCGATTGTTCGGAAGCGCAGATAACGCCGCTGTCGAAGGTTTTGGACATCAGGATAGAGGCGACCACGCGTTTGATGTCTGCGGTCTCGTCCACCACGACCGGCGTGTTACCGGCGCCTACGCCGATTGCCGGTTTGCCGGAGCTGTAGGCGGCTTTCACCATGCCTGGGCCACCGGTGGCCAGGATCAGGTTGATGTCAGGGTGGTGCATCAGCTGGTTGGACAGCTCGACGGTAGGTTGGTCGATCCAACCGATGATGTCTTTCGGCGCGCCGGCGGCGATAGCGGCTTGCAGCACGATGTCGGCGGCTTTGTTGGTGGCATTCTTCGCACGCGGGTGCGGCGAGAAGATGATGCCGTTGCGGGTTTTCAGGCTGATCAGCGCTTTGAAGATCGCGGTAGAAGTTGGGTTGGTGGTAGGAACGATACCGCAAATCAGACCGATAGGTTCGGCGATGGTGATGGTACCGAAAGTGTCATCTTCAGACAGGATGCCACAGGTTTTTTCATCTTTATAGGCGTTGTAGATGTACTCGGAAGCGAAGTGGTTTTTGATCACTTTGTCTTCGACGATACCCATTCCGGATTCTTCCACGGCCATTTTGGCCAACGGGATACGGGCATCAGCAGCGGCGAGGGCGGCAGCGCGGAAGATTTTATCCACTTGCTCTTGAGTGAAGTTGGCATATTCGCGCTGGGCTTTTTTGACACGTGCGACAAGCTCGTTCAGTTCAGCGACATTCGTTACAGCCATAATGCTCTCCTGATAATGTTAAACTCTTTCAGTAAATAAGCCGTGCGAGCCACTAGTATAGTCGTAACGGGGATAAGCGGTGATGAGAATACCGGGGTCTTCCCGCGTTATTTCTTCGCATGCTGCTGATTTGCTTAAAGAGCTTTACCCTACGCCAACCGGAGGGGCAGGCAGTGAGGAGAACGGAACCGGCGATGCCGCGGCCTACTTTGTTCTACTCCCTGACTACGACTAAGAGCTTACCCACTGTTGGGTAGTTGATTTGTGATCTAAATCATGAAAAGTGCAAGCTGACACCTTTCAGCTTGGTGTTTTTGAGAGTGATTCTCAATAACTGTGATCGGTGACTCTTTTTTCAACATAAAAAATCAAAAGGCCATACATCACTTTAACAAAGGGCATTTGTTTTGTTGCCTAACTTGCTGGTAGTCAAAAATGCTGCTCTGGCCGGATGGATTACCCGCGGCAATTCCATTACATTAGCGCGCATAGTCAGCACACCTTTACAGCAATTAACGCGGAGCCATCTGTGGGCCAATCTCTGTTGGATCTTTCCGGCTTTATCAAGTTCTTTGTCGGTCTGTTTGCGCTGGTCAACCCGGTGGGCATCTTGCCGGTGTTTATCAGTATGACCAGTTACCAGGCGGAAGCGGGGCGCAATAAAACCAACCTGACCGCCAACCTGTCGGTTGCCATCATTCTATGGACATCGCTGTTCCTGGGTGAAGGGATATTGCGGATGTTCGGTATCTCCATCGATTCGTTCCGCATCGCTGGCGGTATTTTGGTGGTGACCATCGCCATGTCGATGATCAGCGGCAAGCTGGGTGAAGATAAGCAGAACAAACAGGAGAAATCGGAGAGCGCGATCCGCGAAAGCATCGGCGTGGTGCCGTTAGCGCTGCCGTTGATGGCGGGGCCGGGGGCGATCAGTTCCACCATCGTGTGGAGTTCCCGTTATCACAATTGGCAAAGCCTGCTCGGCTTTACGGTGGCGATCGCCTTATTCGCTTTTTGCTGCTGGTTATTGTTCCGCGCCGCGCCGCTGTTGGTGCGTTTGCTTGGGCAGACCGGCATCAACGTGATCACCCGTATCATGGGCCTGTTGCTGATGGCGCTCGGGATCGAATTTATCGTTACCGGCATTAAGGCGATATTCCCCGGCCTGTTGTAATCGCTCTCGCTTGGCCGCGCTTCTGTCCTTGAGCGCGGCTAAAATTAATTTTAAAAGTTAAATTATTTATTGGTTCGCATTATTATAGTGCACAAGATGAATAAAATTTATGCCATTGCACTCTTATGTTGCATAAATCTCATGTTGCTGCTTAAAAAAAACGCTAAGCGTTATTTCAGACACTTTTCTTTCCCCATTTCCGCGCGTTTTCTCCTCGTTAAACGGTAAAGCTGTTGTTAAATTAATCACATCATTCTGTGGGGCTTGTCTCACTTTCATCCAGGTGTTATTAGTGATTAACCGCCTGTAGGTAGGTGTTTGTTCTTTGAATGGCTGGTTTGTTAACTGAATGTTTCTTTGTGCGGCAATGGGATTGTGTCGACAGTTTCAAATGAAACTGATTTTGAGTTTTTTCCTTTAAAATCAAAGTTGTTTTCATGTCTTCCTTTGCCCTTCATCACAAGGGCCGGATCGGGCTTGGTGCGATAAAAGAGAATTGCTTAACATTTTTGTAAAATTTATTGGCTATGGAATTTGGCTTCTGCTAATTTCCGAGCAACTTTCCCGTGGTCAATTAACTGAAATGCGCCATAAAAACGGGAATGATTTTTGCTGGTATCCGTTTATTTAGAATTCTTATAAACACTTCACAAACTTCGATAAGCGATGCTTGTCGGTGAAAAGGAGCCTCGATTATGCAGCAAACCCTGAAGCGCACTTCTTTGACCTTGTTGATTAGCGGCGCGTTGAGCGTCATTGCCGTAAATAGCAGTTTGGCGGCGGAGGTTCCGGCCGGCGTCCAATTGGCGCAGCAGCAGAATATTGTCATCAACAACGGCAGCGAAGTGGCTTCATTGGATCCACATAAGGTCGAGGGCGTGCCCGAAAGCAATATCATTCTTAACCTGCTGGAAGGGCTGGTGAGCACCGACGCCAACGGGCATGTGGTACCGGCGGCGGCGGCGAGCTGGGAAAACCAGGATTATCGGCAGTGGACCTTCCACCTGCGCCCCGGCGCGGTGTGGAGCGACGGCAGCCCGGTCACCGCGCAAGACTTCGTCTACAGTTGGCAGCGCCTGGCCGATCCGAAGATCGCTTCTCCCTACGCCAGTTACCTGCAGTACACCAAAGTCGAGAATATCGACGACATCCTGACCGGCAAAAAGAGCCCGCAGACTCTCGGCGTCAAGGCGCTGGACGATCAAACGCTGCAGGTGACCCTGAGCGAACCGGTGCCGTATTTCATCAGCATGCTGAGCCACACGTCGCTCAAACCGGTCAAACGCGCGGTGGTGGAGAAATTCGGCGACAAATGGACGCTGCCCGCCAACTATGTCGGCAACGGCGCTTACCGCCTGAAAGAGTGGGTGGTGAACGAGCGCATTGTGCTGGAGCGCAGCCCGAGCTACTGGAATAACAAGCAGACGGTGATCAACCAGGCGACCTTCCTGCCGATCGCTTCTGAAGTCAGCGACGTCAATCGCTTCCGCAGCGGCGAGATCGATATCACCAACAGCGCCATTCCGCCGTACCTGTACGTCAAAATGAAGCGCGAGGTGCCCGAGCAACTGCACGTTAACCCTTATCTGTGCACTTTCTATTACGAACTCAATAACCAGCGGGCGCCGTTCACCGATCCGCGGGTGCGTGCGGCGGTGAAGATGACGCTGGATCGCGACATTATCGCCAACAAAATCATGGGCCAGGGGCAGATCCCGGCCTACAGCTTCACGCCGACCTTCACCGAAGGCGCCAACTTCACGCAGCCCGCGTGGGCCGGCTGGAGCCAGGAACAGCGCAACGCCGAAGCCAAAAAACTGCTGGCGGAAGCGGGTTACAGCGCCGCCAAGCCGCTGAAGTTCTCGCTGCTGTACAACACCTCCGATCAAAACAAACAGCAGGCGATCGCCGCCGCATCGATGTGGAAGAAGAACCTCGGCGCCGACGTCACGCTGCGCAACCAGGAGTGGAAGACCTCGCTGGAAAGCCGCCATCAGGGGCAGTACGACGTGGCGCGCGCCACCTGGTGCGGGGATTACAACGAGCCGAGCGCCTTCCTGAACCTGGTGCTGTCCAACAGCAGCATCAACACCGTGTTTTACAAGAGCCCGGCGTTCGACGCCATCATGGCCGCCACGCTGAAGGCGCCGGATGAAGCCGCGCGCGCCGCGCTCTACCAACAGGCGGAAACGCAGTTGGACAAAGACTCCGCATTGATTCCGGTGTATTACCGCGTCAGTGCGCGTTTGATCAAACCGACGGTAGGCGGGTTCACCGGCAAAGATCCGCTGGACTATACCGACGTTAAAAATCTGTACATCATCAAGCAGTAAAAGGGGTATTCCTCACGCTGAACCGCAGGGGAATATGGGGAAGGCCCGCCGCCGCATTCGTTCCGCAGCGGCGGGAAAACAGAGTCCGCTTACGGGCAACGCAGGTTCCACGAAGAGCCTGTGATAATAAAAAACTGGAGTCGATAAGTATGACCAACATCACGAAGAAAACCCTCATTGCCGCCGGCGTCATCGCCGCGCTCGGCATCACAGCAACCACCTCCGCCTTCGCGGCCGACGTTCCTGCAGGCGTGCAACTGGCCGACAAGCAAGAAATCGTCAAAAACAACGGTTCCGAAGTGCAGTCGCTTGACCCGCATAAAATCGAGGGCGTGCCGGAAAACAACGTGACCCGCGATCTGATGGAAGGCCTGGCGAACAACAGCCCGAACGGTTCCATCGTGCCGGGCGTCGCGGAAAGCTGGGATAACAAGGATTTCAAAGTCTGGACCTTCCACCTGCGTAAAGACGCCAAATGGTCCAACGGCAAGCCGGTGACGGCGCAAGATTTCGTCTACAGCTGGCAGCGCGTGGTGGATCCGAAAACCGCGTCGCCTTACGCCAGCTACCTGCAGTACGCCCATGTGGAAAATGTCGATGACATCATCGCCGGTAAAAAAGACAAGTCGACGCTGGGCGTGAAGGCCATCGACGACCACACCTTCCAGGTGACCCTGAGCGAGCCGGTGCCTTATCTGGTTGAAATGACCCCGCACTACGCCATGAAACCGGTCTATAAGGACGCGGTAGAGAAGTTTGGCGAGAAGTGGACGCTGCCGGCCAACTACGTCAGCAACGGCGCCTACAAACTGAAAGACTGGGTTGTCAACGAACGCATCGTACTGGAACGTAACCCGGAATACTGGGATAACGCCAAAACCATCATCAATAAAGTGACGTTCCTGCCTATTTCGTCGGAAGTGACCGACGTTAACCGCTACCGCACCGGTGAAATCGACATGACCTACAACAACATGCCGATCGAACTGTTCCAGAAGTTGAAGAAAGAGATCCCGAAAGAGGTGCACGTCGATCCTTATCTGTGCACCTACTACTACGAAATCAACAACCAGAAGGCGCCGTTCACCGATGCGCGCGTGCGTGAAGCGCTGAAGCTGGGCATGGACCGCGACATTATCGTCAACAAGGTGAAAAACCAGGGCGATCTGCCGGCCTACAGCTTTACGCCGCCATACACCGACGGCGCCAAGCTGACCCCGCCGGAGTGGTTCGGCTGGACGCAGGAAAAACGCAACGAAGTGGCGAAGAAACTGCTGGCGGACGCCGGCTACGGCCCGGGTAAACCGCTGACCTTCTCCCTGCTGTACAACACCTCCGACTTGCACAAGAAGCTGGCGATCGCCGCCGCCTCCATCTGGAAGAAAAACCTGGGCGTGGACGTGAAGCTGGTGAACCAGGAGTGGAAAACCTTCCTGGATACCCGCCATCAGGGCACCTATGACGTATCGCGCGCCGGCTGGTGCGCCGACTACAACGAACCGAGTTCGTTCCTGAACATGATGCTGTCCGACAGCAGCAGTAACACCCCGCACTACAAGAGCGCCGAGTTCGACAAGCTGATGGCCAACGTGTTGACCGCGAAGACCAAAGACGAGCGCGCCGATCTGTATCAGAAAGCGGAAGTTCAGCTGGATAAAGATTCCGCCATCGTTCCGCTGTATTACTACGTGAACGCCCGTTTGGTGAAACCTTACGTCGGTGGCTACACCGGCAAAGACCCGCTTGATAACGTGTACGACAAGAACCTGTACATCATCAAGCATTGATACGGTAAGAGCCGGCGGCGCAGGCCGCCGGCCCATGTTGAGAATAATAAGCCGTCATCAGGCTGTCGCACAGGGTTAGGGCAATGCTGAAATTTATACTTCGTCGCTTGTTGGAAGCGATCCCGACACTATTTATCCTTATTACCATCTCATTTTTCATGATGCGCCTCGCGCCCGGCAGTCCATTTACCGGGGAACGCGCATTACCGCCGGAAGTCATGGCGAATATCGAAGCCAAATACCATTTGAACGACCCGATCTGGAAACAGTACGGTCATTATCTGGCGCAGCTTGCGCAGGGAGACTTCGGCCCGTCCTTTAAATACAAGGACTATTCGGTCAACGATTTGGTGGCCAGTTCTTTCCCGGTGTCCGCCAAGCTCGGTCTGGCCGCGTTTCTGTTGGCGGTGGTGCTGGGCGTTAGCGCCGGCGTGATCGCGGCGTTGAATCAAAACACCAAATGGGACTATACGGTAATGGGGTTCGCCATGACCGGGGTGGTGATACCCAGTTTCGTGGTGGCGCCGCTCTTGGTGCTGATCTTCGCGATTACGTTGAAATGGCTGCCGGGCGGCGGCTGGAACGGCGGCGCACCTAAGTTCATCATCTTGCCGATGGTGGCGCTGTCGCTGGCCTATATCGCCAGCATCGCCCGTATCACGCGCGGCTCGATGATTGAAGTGTTGCACTCCAACTTCATTCGCACCGCGCGCGCCAAAGGTTTGCCGATGCGCCGCATCATTTTCCGCCACGCGCTGAAGCCGGCGCTGCTGCCGGTACTGTCCTACATGGGCCCGGCGTTCGTCGGGATCATCACCGGCTCGATGGTGATCGAAACCATCTACGGTCTGCCGGGGATCGGCCAGCTGTTCGTTAACGGCGCGCTGAACCGCGACTACTCCCTGGTGTTGAGCCTGACCATTCTGGTGGGCGCTCTGACCATTCTGTTCAACGCGATCGTCGATGTGCTGTATGCGGTCATCGATCCGAAAATCCGTTATTAATCTGGAGCACGCGAATGATGTTGACTAAAAAGAACAGCGAAGCTCTGGAGCACTTCAGCGAGAAGCTGGAAGTGGAAGGGCGCAGCCTGTGGCAAGACGCGCGTCGGCGCTTTATGCACAACCGCGCGGCGGTCGGCAGCCTGTTCATTCTGGCGCTGATCACGCTGTTTGTGGTGCTGGCGCCGATGCTGTCGCAATTTGCCTACGACGATACGGATTGGGCGATGATGTCCGCCGCGCCGAGCATGGAATCGGGGCACTACTTCGGCACCGACTCCTCCGGGCGTGATCTGCTGGTGCGCGTGGCGATCGGCGGGCGCATCTCGCTGATGGTCGGCGTGGCCGCCGCGCTGGTGGCGGTAGTGGTGGGCACCCTGTACGGCGCGATGTCCGGCTATCTGGGCGGTAAGGTCGACTCGGTGATGATGCGCCTGCTGGAGATCCTCAACTCCTTCCCGTTCATGTTCTTCGTTATCCTGCTGGTGACCTTCTTTGGTCAGAATATCCTGCTGATCTTCGTGGCGATCGGCATGGTGTCGTGGCTGGATATGGCGCGTATCGTGCGCGGGCAAACCCTTGGCCTGAAGCGCAAGGAGTTCATCGAAGCGGCGCTGGTGTGCGGCGTCTCCACGCGCAATATCGTGCTGCGGCATATCGTGCCTAACGTGCTCGGCGTGGTGGTGGTGTATGCCTCGCTGCTGGTGCCGAGCATGATCCTGTTCGAATCCTTCCTCAGCTTCCTGGGGCTGGGCACGCAGGAACCGTTGAGCAGCTGGGGCGCATTGCTCAGCGACGGCGCCAACTCAATGGAAGTTTCACCGTGGTTGCTGCTGTTCCCGGCGGGTTTCCTGGTCGTCACTCTGTTCTGTTTCAACTTTATCGGCGATGGCCTGCGTGACGCCCTCGACCCGAAAGATCGTTAAGGAGTGCAACCATGAGCACCATTGAACATCCTCAACTGCAAACCGCCGCCGGCGTCAAATCGTCGCCGCTGCTGGACGTGAAAGACCTGCGCGTCACGTTTTCCACCCCGGACGGCGACGTGACGGCGGTGAACGATCTGAACTTCGATCTGCGCGCCGGTGAAACGCTGGGCATCGTCGGTGAATCCGGCTCCGGCAAATCGCAGACCGCGTTCGCCCTGATGGGGCTGCTGGCCAGCAATGGCCGCATCGGCGGCTCGGCCAAATTCAACGGCCGTGAAATCCTCAACCTGCCGGAAAATCAGCTCAACAAGCTGCGGGCCGAGGAAATCTCGATGATCTTCCAGGACCCGATGACCTCGCTGAACCCTTATATGCGCGTTGGCGAACAGCTGATGGAAGTGCTGATGCTGCATAAGAAAATGAGTAAAAGCGAAGCCTTCGAAGAGTCGGTACGCATGCTCGACGCGGTGAAAATGCCGGAAGCGCGCAAGCGCATGCGCATGTACCCGCACGAGTTTTCCGGCGGCATGCGCCAGCGCGTGATGATCGCCATGGCGCTGCTGTGCCGGCCGAAGCTGCTGATCGCCGATGAACCGACCACCGCGCTGGACGTGACCGTCCAGGCGCAGATCATGACGTTGCTCAACGAGCTGAAGCGCGAGTTCAACACCGCCATCATCATGATCACCCACGATCTGGGCGTGGTGGCCGGCATCTGCAACAAGGTGCTGGTGATGTACGCCGGGCGTACCATGGAATACGGCAGCGCGCGCGAGGTGTTCTACCAGCCGAGCCACCCGTATTCCATCGGTCTGTTGAACGCGGTGCCGCGTCTCGACGCCGAAGGCGAAGCGTTGTTGACCATTCCCGGCAACCCGCCGAACCTGCTGCGGTTGCCGAAAGGCTGCCCGTTCCAGCCGCGCTGCCCGTACGCCATGGAACAGTGCGCGAGCGCTCCACCGTTGGAGCAATTTGGGGAAGGGCGCCTGCGCGCCTGCTTTAAACCGGTGGAGGCGTTGGTATGACAGCAGTAACCGACAAGAAAGTGCTGCTCGAAGTGGCCGATCTGAAAGTGCATTTCGACATTCATGACGACAAGCAGTGGTTCTGGCAGCCGCCGAAAACCCTGAAGGCGGTCGACGGCGTTACGCTGCGGCTGTTCGAGGGGGAAACCCTGGGCGTGGTCGGCGAATCCGGCTGCGGCAAATCCACCTTCGCGCGCGCCATCATCGGCCTGGTGAAGGCCACCAGCGGGCGCGTCGCCTGGCTGGGTAAAGATCTGCTGGGCATGAGCGACGCCGACTGGCGCAAAACCCGCAGCGATATCCAGATGATCTTCCAGGATCCGCTGGCTTCGCTCAACCCGCGCATGACCATCGGCGAAATCATCGCCGAGCCGCTGCGTACCTACTACCCGAAAATGCCGCGTCAGGAAGTGAAGGACAAGGTCAAGGCGATGATGCTGAAGGTCGGCCTGCTGCCTAATCTGATCAACCGTTATCCGCACGAGTTCTCCGGCGGCCAGTGCCAGCGTATCGGCATCGCGCGCGCGCTGATCCTCGAACCGAAGCTGGTGATCTGCGACGAGCCGGTCTCCGCGTTGGACGTGTCGATTCAGGCGCAGGTGGTGAACCTGCTGCAGCAGCTGCAGCGCGAAATGGGGCTGTCATTGATCTTTATCGCCCACGATTTGGCGGTGGTGAAGCACATTTCCGATCGCGTGCTGGTGATGTATCTGGGCCATGCGGTGGAGCTGGGCACCTATGACGAGGTGTACCACAATCCGCAGCACCCTTACACCAAGGCGCTGATGTCGGCGGTGCCGATCCCGGATCCGGACAAGGAGAAGGAAAAGCAGATCCAGCTGTTGGAAGGGGAGCTGCCTTCGCCGATCAACCCGCCGTCCGGCTGCGTGTTCCGCACCCGCTGCCCGATCGCCGGGCCGGAGTGCGCCAAGACGCGCCCGCTGCTGGAGGGCAGTTTCCGCCATGCGGTTTCGTGCCTGAAGGTCGATCCGCTGTAATGCGCCGCTAGCCGGCAACAAAAAGCCCCGCTTATTCAGCGGGGCTTTTTTTATCCGAAACGTTAGCAGTGAATCACTCTTTCCACAGAATGTGGCACAGCTTGTGGTCTTTCTCGCGGCAGATCAGCACGCGGGCGAACACGTCGTTGATCGGCTCGCCGTCGCTGTCCGCCAGACCGATCACCACTTCGGCGAAGAAGTCCGGGTTCAGGTCGTAATCCACGTGCTCGCTCCAGTCTTCGGAGGGGTCGTACAGTTCTGCGCCGCCGCGCTCTTCAAACTGCAGATTGAACAGCAGAATATCCGCCGGATCCAGATTGTCGCCGGCCAATTCGAGGAAGATGTCGTAGGCCTGTTCCAGCGTTTCGTCTTCGGTAAGGCGGTTATTCAAATCCATAAAAAAATCCTGATAACAAATGATTTGGCGCTATTAAAGCACGCTCGCCGCGGCTTTTACAGCAACGGGCTGAAAAAGTAGAACAGGCGCTCGACCAGGCGGTGCCAGAACGGCCGCTTCAGCCACTCTTTGGCGTTCAGCAGCTTGGAGCGAGCGATGTAATCTTCCTGCACGCAGGCCAGATCGCTGCCGAAGCCGTCGTCGTCGATCACCAGGGTGATTTCGAAATTCAGCCACAGGCTGCGCATATCCAGATTGACGGTGCCGACCAGGCTGAGCTGGCCGTCGACCAGCACGCTCTTGGTATGCAGCAGGCCGCCTTCGAACTGATAGATTTTCACGCCGGCTTCCAGCAGCTCGGAGAAGAACGCCCGGCTGGCCCAGCGCACCATCATCGAATCATTGTCGCGCGGCACGATGATGCTGACCTCGACGCCGCGCAGAGCGGCGGTGCAGATGGCGTGCAGCAGATCGTCGCTCGGCACGAAGTACGGCGTGGTCATGATCAGCTGTTCGCGCGCGGAATAAACCGCGGTCAGCAGTGCCTGGTGGATCATTTCCTCGGGGAAGCCGGGGCCGGAGGCGATCACCTGAATGGTGTGGCCGCTTTCCTGCTCGAACGGCATGATGTTGACGTCCGGCGGCGGCGGCAAAATGCGCTTGCCGGTTTCAATTTCCCAGTCGCAGGCATAGACGATGCCCATGGTGGTGGCCACCGGGCCTTCCATGCGCGCCATCAGATCGATCCATTGACCGACGCCCGCATCCTGTTTGAAATAGCGTGGATCGACCATGTTCATGCTGCCGGTATAGGCGATGTAGTTGTCGATCAGCACCACCTTGCGGTGCTGACGCAGATCCATGCGGCGCAGGAATACGCGCAGCAGGTTGACCTTCAGCGCTTCGACCACTTCGATGCCGGCGTTGCGCATCATCGCCGGGTAGGGGCTGCGGAAAAATTGCAGGCTGCCGGCGGAGTCCAGCATCAGACGGCAGTGTACGCCGCGCCGCGCGGCGGCCATCAGCGATTCGGCCACCTGATCGACCAGGCCGCCGGGCTGCCAGATATAGAACACCATTTCGATGTTGTGGCGCGCCAGCTCGATGTCGCGGATCAGCGCTTTCAGCGTGTCGTCGGTGGTGGTGAGCAGCTGCAGCTGGTTGCCCTTGACGCCGTCGATGCCCTGGCGGCGGTTGCACAGCTGGAACAGCGGTTCGGCGACTTTACTGTATTCGGTGGCGAAGATGCGGCGACTCTCTTTCAGCTCTTTCAGCCAGCGCGCGGTCGACGGCCACATGGCCTTGGCGCGCTCGGCCCGGCGCTTGCCCAGATGCAGCTCGCCGAACGATAAATAGGCGACGATGCCGAACAGCGGCAGAATATAGATAACCAGCAACCAGGCCATGGCAGAGGGAACCGCACGGCGTTTCATCAAAATGCGCATCGTCACGCCGGCGATCAGCAGCCAGTAGCCGAACACCATGAGCCAACTGATTACGGTATAAAATGTTGTCATAAAGGCGAAAAATCCCGTTCGCAAACCACCAATGATGAGTGTACGCACAGATCGGTCAAGGCGAAACCTTTTATCGGCGCTTATGTTACATAAATATGATGAAGTTAAGGCACTTGCCGAAACCGAAAGGGCGGCTTTTAGCGGCGCGGCACCTGCGATGTCGCCGATAACGGCGACTTGGATCGCGGGCTGAAAGGGCTATAATGCCCGCGGTTGGCATTAGACGAACGAGTGACGGAATTATGAGACGCAGTAGAAATGAAGTGGGCCGTTGGCGAATGTTGCGGCAGAGCCAACGCCGTCGGCATCGTTGGCTGGAGCGCCAGTCTTGCAGCAATCGCCATATTATCCGGGTGCGCCGTCGCCTGGACGATCAGCATCGGCGCGCGCTGCTGTTTGCGGTATCCTGCGAGTGGTAAAACGAAAACAGTCCCGTGAGGGACTGTTTTGTTATGGCGCCTGGGTTTATTTGCCGAGGTAGGCGTTAAGCATCCAGACCTGTTTTTCCTGCTCTTTGATGTAATCGCTCATCAGCGACGCGGTGCCTTCGTCGCCGGCGTCCGCCGCGACCGTCAGCAGTTCACGCTGCTGTTGCAGCAAGATTGAATACCCTTCCAACAGGCCGCGCAGCGTGCCCTTATCATCGGTCACATTGGTGTGTTCCTTGATATCGGCGGTTTTCAGATAGTCGCTGTAAGCGTGGCGCGGCTGCGAGCCCAGCGTCAGAATGCGTTCCGCCAGCTCATCCACCTTGGTTAGCAGATCGTTGTAAGTTTCTTCGAATTTCGCGTGCAGCTCAAAGAATTGCGGGCCGGTAATATTCCAGTGATAGCCGCGCACATTCATATACAGCACCTGATAATTCGCCAACAGCGCATTTAGCGCTTCGGCGAGTTTTGCCGATTGTTTACTGTCGAGGCCGATATGGGTTTTCGCTGCTTTCTTCGCCGTTGCCATAATAATCTTCTCCTGATTATTCGTTCCAAGGGTAGACAGAATCAATTTCCATAGCTGTTACAGTAACCGGATTTATCGCAGGGTTAAACACGATAACAGGCATCATTGCCATCGCTCAAACCGATGACGATAAATCCGTCGAGCAAATTGCCGAATCAGTTTACGCAGGATCCGCAGGCGAAAAAAGCCGCTTTTATCGGTTACTTGCGCAGCGCCAGTTTTACCACGCCGGCGCCCAGCGCCATTAACAGCGCGGCGGCGATCAGTACCATGATAAACGCGCGATCGAAGGCCAAACGCGCCAACTGCGTCAGCTGCTGCGCGCGATCGGCCGCCATCCCGGCCGCCAGGCGCAACGCCTCGTCGATGCTGTCGTAGGCCAACTCGCTGACCGGCAGCTCCGCCGGCAGCGCCAGACTATGGCTGTAGACCGCCGTCATCAGCCCGCCGAGCAACGTCACGCCCAGTACGCCGCCCAGCTCGTAGGAGACGTCTTCGATAGAGGCCGCCATACCGGATTTCTCCTCCGGCGCGTTCAGCATGATGGCGGTGGACGCGGCGGTGATCACGCCGCCGAGACCAAAGCCCACCAACGCCAGGCTCACCAGCTGCAGCGCCATGCTGCTTTGATACAACAGGGCGAGGGCGGCGATGCCGAAGGCGGTCAGGGCGAAACCGCCGAGGATGATGCTGCGTTCGCCATAGCGCGGCAACAGTAAACCGGCCATCGGCCCCGCCAGCGCCGAGGCCAGCGGAATCGGCAAAATAAACAGCGCCGCCTGCAGCGGACTGAGGCCGAGCACCAGTTGCAATCGCTGGCTGAGCACCAGCTCGACGCCGATCAGGGCCACCATCGACAGCAGCGCCACGCCGATGCCGCCGGCGAACAGCCGGTTGCGAAACAGGGAGAAATCGATCATCGGGTGGGCGCTGCGCTGCTGGCGACGCACGAACAGCGCCAGGAACAGGATGCCGATCAGGGCCGCTGCGAGCAACGCGCTGACGTCAGGCGCCGGCTTACTCAGTTCCTTCAGCGCATAGATAGCGCCGACCAGACCGATCATGATCTGCACCGAGCCGACGATATCGGCGGGACGTGGGTTATCGCCGCCGCAGCGGGGGATCAGTTTCCACGCCAGCGGCCAGACCAGCAACACCACCGGTACGTTGATCAGGAACACCGATCCCCACCAGAAATACTCCAGCAGCAGGCCGCCGACCACCGGGCCGATGGCCGCGCCGCCCGAGGCCACCGAGGCCCAGATGCCGATCGCCAGCGCGCGTTCGCGTTCGTCGGTAAAGACGTGGCGCACGATGGACAGCGTGGCGGGCATCATCATTGCCGCGCCAACGGCGAGGAACACCCGTGCGGCGATCAGCCATTCGGCGGTGGGCGAAAAGGCGGCGCACAGCGAAGCGACGGCAAACACCGGCAGCCCGGCGAGAAACAGCCGCTTATGGCCGACGCGATCGCTCAGCATGCCGGCGCCGGGCAGCAGCCCGGCGACCACCAGCGGGTAGGCGTTGACGATCCAGAGTTTTTGCGAGGCGCTGGCGTCCAGCGCCTGGGTTAAACGTGGCAGAGCGGTATAGAGCACCGTCATGTCGATAACAATCAGGAAAAGGGCGCTGGCGACCATCGTCAGGATCAACCAGCGGTTCTTGGCGTACATAAGTCATAATCCAGTTTACGTGGGCGGCGCGAAGGCGCCGCCATTGCGGTAACCCTCCGGCGATGCCGGGTGGTATACTGGTGATAATATATATCCATACGTTCGTATTGAAAAGAAGGGTTTCTTAATGGGACGTCAACGCAGCATCGATCGCGACAAGGTTTTGGACACCGCCGAAGAGATTGTCGCCACCCAGGGCGCCGCCGGTTTGACCATCGACGCCGTCGCCAAAGCGATGGGGATCTCCAAGGGCGGGGTGCAGTATTGCTTCGGCAGCAAAGACGCCCTGATTGACGCAATGTTCGATCGCTGGGGCAGCGCCTATGAAACGCTGTTCGCGGAGATCGCCGGCGACGATCCTTCGCCGCAGACCAGCGTGCGGGCGCATATGTTGGCTACCCAAAGTTCGGATCAGACCGCCAGCGCCAAGGCTGCCGGGTTGATGGCGACGCTGATTCAAACGCCGGAGCATCTGGCGAGCACGCGCGAATGGTATCGCAGCCGCATCGCCGAGCTGGATTTGACTACCGAAGAGGGTAAGCGCGCGCGGCTGGCGTTTTTGGCCACCGAAGGCGCCTTTATGCTGCGTTATTTCGGTTTGATGGATATCGGCCAGGCGGAATGGGAAACGATGTTCGCCGATATGCAGGCGTTGATTTTAACGGGCAGCGCCTATCGCACTGATAGCTAGTAAAGCGTGCGGCGAAAGGCGTATGTTTATCGCACAAGATATTCCCTCGAAGAACTTTTTAGCCAGCCCCTCCGTGCTGGCTTTTTTTTGCCTGCGGCAAGCTTCGGAGCAAAGGCCCCCTGAGTGCAGGGGGCGCCGGACATTACTTGCGCGCGTCCAACAGTTGCTGGGCATTCTCTGCGGTGACGACGGTCCACGGAATATAATAATGCTTCTGCGTGCCGCCTTGCCATTTCAGATCTTTGGCGTACTGTTTCCAGATATCCGACTGTGGTTGATAACTTTCCCCTTTCACGGCGCGCAGCGCGACGTCGATGGAACCCTGCATCTGGCCTTTGGCATCTTGCAGGATAGAGACCATTTCACCGGCCTGCACCGCATGAATCGCGTCGGAAACGCCGTCGACGCCCGCAATGGCAAAGTCTTTCACGTTCAGGCCGGCCCCTTTAATCGCTTCGATGGCGCCCAGCGCCATCTCGTCGTTCTGGCCAATCACGCCGTTGATTTTGCCCCGGTGTTTCTGCAGCCAGTTTTCCATCAGCGGCTGCGCTTCAGCGCGTGACCAGTTGGCCGTTTTACGTTCAAGCACGGTCACCTGGCCGGCGCCGCACTCGGCAATCGCTTTATCATTGCCCTTGCCGCGCTGGATCTCGCCGCTGCCGCCTTTCGGGCCTTCGATAATCACCACGTTCACCTTCTGGTTCTTGCAGTCGAGTTTGTCCAGTACGGCTTTGGCTTCCAGGTATCCCCCCAACTCGTCATTAGACACCACTTCAGACGTCATCGCGTCCGTGTTCAGGCGCGCGTTGGTGACCACCACCGGGATTTTGGCTTCGTTGGCATTAGTGACGATATCGATATTGGCCTCAAAATCCATCGGGTTGACGATAATGGCATCGGCGCGCGTTTGGATAGCGGTGGCGGCCTGATCGTTTTGCACCGATGCATCATAACGCCCATCGTAGAAGGTCAGCACCGCTTCGCCGCTTTTCACCGCCGGGTGTTCTTTCCCGAACCTTTCCATCAATTGCACGAACTCGGCTTTGTTGCCGTACATCAATACCGCGATTTTAACCGGGGCGGCCTGAGCCGCCGACAGGCTGCCGAACAGCATGGCAGAGGCAAACAACGCTATCTTGGTCTTATTCATGGTTTTCTCCTGGTAGAGTTGGGTCTGATGTTATTAATCGCGCTGTTGCTTACGCGATGGGTCGAGCAAGACGGCAAGAACGATCAATGCGCCTTTGATAATTTGTTGGTAGTACGATTGCACGCCGAGCAGATCGAGGCCGTTATTCATCACCCCGATAATCAGCACGCCGAAGAAGGTGCCGACCAGCGTACCGACGCCGCCGGCCATGCTGGTGCCGCCGATCACCACCGCCGCGATGGCGTCCAGCTCATACCCAGCGCCGGCGTTGGTTTGCGCCGAACCGGTGCGCGCGGTGAGGATCAGGCCGGCGATGCCGGCCAGCGCGCCGCACAGCGTATACACCAGTATTTTGATGCGCGTGACGTTAATCCCCGAGGTGCGCGCGCTTTTCGGGTTGCCGCCGACGGCGTAGATGTAGCGCCCGAAGAGGGTTTTATTCAGCACGAGCCAGGCGAGGGCGAACAGCACGATGAAGATGATGACGGGCACCGGAACGCCGCCGACATAGCCATTGCCTAACCAGCGGAAATCGCTGTTCAATTGCGATACTGGATTGCCGTTGGTGGTCAACATGGTTAACCCGCGCGCCGCGGAGAGCATGCCCATGGTGACGATAAACGGCTGCAGCCGGTAGCGAGCCAACACGGTGCCGTTCACCAGGCCGCAGACGATGCCGATCCCCAGCGCCACGATCAGCGGCGCCATAACGGCGGTCGCGGTATCGCCGATAGCCAATCCGCTATTGTTGGTGGCGAAGCGGGCGGCGACGATGCCGCTTAACGCCAGCACCGAGCCGACGGAGAGATCGACGCCTGCCGTGATGATGACGAAGGTCATGCCTATCGCCAGAATGCCGTTGATCGAGACCTGGCGCAGTACGATCAGGGTGTTTTCATTGCTGAGAAAATAATTGCTGCTCCAGGCCCCCTGGGCGACCTGATATTCGCCAATCAGCGCCACGATCAGGCACAGCGCGAAGAAGGCGATGATAATGCCGTATTTGTGCATACGGCGCTTATTGCGGGTGAAAAATGACATTCCTGGTGATAAGGAGTGGGCGCTGCTCATTTTGTTTTTCTCTCTCTGTTAAACCGCAAGTTTCATCAGTGCTGCCTGAGTCGCATCGGCTGCCGCAAGCTCGCCGGCCAACTGCCCGTCACGAAACACCAGGATGCGATCGCTCATGCCGATAATTTCCGAAAGCTCGGAGGAAACCATGATGATCCCTTTGTTTTGCAAGGCGAACTCCGACATAAATCGATAGATCTCTTTCTTGGCGCCGACGTCGATACCGCGCGTCGGTTCGTCGAGCAGCAAAACCTCCGGATCCAGCAGCGCCCAGCGGCCCAGCACCACTTTTTGCTGGTTGCCGCCGCTCAGGTTGCCCACGGGCTGTTCGCCATCGTGGGTTTTAACGTTAAAGCGCTGGATCATGTCGCGGGTTCGCGCCTGCTCCCGTTTCTCGCTGACGAACCCCATTCGGCTGATGCCGGCAAAAGAGGCGATATTGATGTTCTCACTGACGGAACGGCACAGCACCAGGCCGGTTTCCTTGCGATCTTCCGTCACGTAGGCAATGCCGCTATCGATGGCCTCTCGCGGGGAATGGCGGTTCAGCGTCTTGTCGCCCAAGCGAATCGTGCCGGCGTCGGCATGCTGAATGCCGAAGATAAGATCGAGAAACTCGCTGCGGCCCGATCCCACCAGGCCGTAGATGCCCAGGATCTCACCGTGCTTCAGTTGCAGGCTGATATCCTTTATCTTGCTGCGCCAACACAGTCCGTTGACCTCCAGCAAGACCTCTTCGCCGGGTTGATTGAACTTGGCGAACTCGCTGTCGTACTCGCCGCCGATAATGTGTTCGATCAACTGCTCGCGGGTAATGTCGGCGATATAGCCCTCATGGATATAGGCGCCGTCGCGGAAAATGGTGTAGCTGTCCGCGATTTGGAATATCTCGGACAAACGGTGGGAGACGTAGATAATGCCTTTACCTTTCGCCGCCAGCTGCTGAAGCGTCTGAAAGATTTTTTGCGCATCCTCTTCGCCAATCGCCGAGGTGGGTTCATCCATGATGATGATGTCGGCATTGGCGTGCGACAGCGCTTTGGCGATCTCGACCAGTTGCTGCTCGGCGACGCTCAGGTTGCGCATTTTTTCTCGGGCGTCGATCTTGAAATCAAGTTCCTTGAGCAGATGGGTGGTGCGTTGGTTGAGTGTCGCAAAGTCGACGAAACCCAGGCGTCTCGGCTCGCGGCCCAGCCAAATGTTTTCGGCCACCGTCAGATCCGGGATCGCGCTCAGCTCCTGCTGCACGATGGCGATGCCGGCATTGAGGGCTTCCCGGGGATGATGAAATTCACAGCGTTGACCATTGATAAAAATGTCGCCGCCATCGGGTTGAATAAAGCCCATCAGAATGCTGAGAAAGGTGGATTTCCCCGCGCCGTTGCCGCCGCACAGGGCATGGATGGATCCGCGCCGCAGGCAAAACTCGGCGTTCTTGAGCGCCACGACCGGACCAAAGGCTTTCCTGACGCCGCTGACTTCCAGCAGGTAGGCAGGGGCTTGCGTATGGGGATCTCGCGTCACGATTGAACCTCCGGGTATGTCCGCTGCAAACGCTGCAGGTACCGTTGATAAAGCGTCTCGTATTGCGTTTGCCTGTCGGCGTTTGGCGTCGTGCGCGTGGCTTCATCCAGGGAAACGAAGCGTTGGCACAGTTCTGCCAAGAGCCCGGCGGCGTTCTGGTGCGGGCGATCGGCCAACGACGTCGCCCACATCGCTTGAATGGCGCCGCCCAGCGCGGCGGTCTCTTTGACATTCAGGCAGACCACCGGGCACCCCATCACGTCCGCGACGATTTGTCGCCAGGCGGCGCTGCGGGCGCCGCCGCCGGTGAGGCGGATCTCGCGCGTTTCGATGCCCTGGCGGCGAAACAGCTCGATGCCATAGCGCAGGCCGTAGGTGGCGCTTTCAACCACCGCCTGGCAGAGATTGGCGCGAGTAAAATTGTCGCTATCGAGGTTATGCAGGCTGGCGCGCGCGTGGGGCAGCGGGGGAACGCGTTCGCCGTTGAAGAACGGCAGCATCTCGACGCCGCCGGCACCCGGCGCCGCCTGCGCCAATAAGCGGTTAAAGCCGTCAAGATCTTCGTCCAGCAGCGTCTGCATGGCCGTGGTGGCCGAGGTGACATTCATGGTGCATATCAAGGGCAGCCACCCGTTGGTGCTGGAGCAGAAACCGGCAATCATGTCGGATTCCGCCACGACGGGCGCGGCGGACCAGGCGAATAGCGTGCCGGAGGTGCCCAGGCTTAGGGTAACGGTGCCGGCCTCGATGTTGCCGGAACCGATAGCCGCCATCATGTTGTCGCCGCCGCCGGTCGAGACCCGAACTGCCGGGCCAAGGCCGAGCTTTTCCGCCGCGAAGGGGCGCACCGTGCCGATGCAGCATTCCGCGCTTTTGAGCGGCGGCAGGGCATGCCATAAACGGCCGCTGTCATCGATAAGATTGACGGCGGCTTGACTCCAGCTACGGGCGCGCACATCGAACAGCCCGGTGCCGGAAGCATCGCCATATTCCGCTACACGCTCCCCGGTCAGCCAGAAGTTCAAATAATCATGCGGCAGCAGCACGGTGTGCAGTTTTGCCCAGAGCGCCGGATGGTGCGTCTTGAACCAAAGGATTTTTGACGCGGTATAACCGGTGGCGAGCCGCAGGCCGAGCTTGTCCAGCGAGCCCTTGGCGCCGCCGAGCCGCTGCAGCAGCAGTTCGTTTTCCTCCGCGGTTTCGGTATCGCACCACAGCTTGACGCTGTGCAGCACGTTGCCGTCTGCGTCCAGCGGCACAAATCCATGCTGTTGGCCCGAGACCCCGAGAGCGTTAATTTCCCCGGCATCAATACCGGCGTTAGTCACGGCTTGGTGAAACGCGGTGACCAATGCCTCAATCCACCAGTCGGCCTCTTGTTCGCGCCGGCCATTGGCTTGGCTGATGAGGCGGTGAGGGGCGCTGCCCTCACCGAGGATCACGCCCTGTGTGCTGTCGACAATCACGACTTTCGTGCCTTGCGTACCGCAGTCTATGCCAGCATAGAGCGCCATAGGATCACTCCATTTCCAGCATGATTTTGATGTCCGAGGCATGTCCCGCCGCCGCGCGCTCGAAGGCGGCCACGCTGTCGGAGAATTTGTAGGTTTGGCTTATCAGCGGCTGGACGCGCAATTTGCCGCTGCTCAACAGCCGCAGCGTGCGCGGATACATGTTGGCGTAGCGGAAAATGGTCTTGAAGGTGATTTCCTTGGCCTGCGCGGCGACGATATCCATCGGCGCGGCGTCGATCGGCATGCCGACCAGCACGGCGGTCGCCCCTGGCGCCGCATGTTCGGCCAGCGTAGCGATAGCCGGTTTTGCGCCGCTGCATTCAAACACGATATCGACGCCATTGCCGCTGGTGAGCGCAGCCACTTTACCCGCCAGGTCGCCGGTTTTGATATTGACGGCGTGCAGCCCTTCATAGCTGGCCGCCACGGCGAGTTTCTCGTCAAACAGGTCGCAGATAATGACGTCCGAGCAGCCACCCGCCAGCGCCGCGAGGGCGGTGACCACGCCGATCGGCCCAGCGCCGATCACCAGCGCGATATCGCCGGGTTTGATCCCGGCTTTGGTGGCCGCTTGCATGCCGATGGCCAGGGGTTCAACCATGGCGCCTTCAGCGAAACTGACGTTGTCCGGCAGTTTGAACGTGAATGCGGCGGGGTGGATGACGGTTTCGCGCAAACAGCCGTGCACCGGCGGCGTCGCCCAGAAGCGAACGGCGGGGTCCAGGTTGTAAATCCCGGCGCGCGTCTGCGCCGAGTTGAGGTCGGGAATGCCGGGCTCCATGCAAACGCGATCGCCGACGCTGAGGTGAGTGACGTTTTCACCTGTCGCGAGCACCACGCCGGCGGCCTCATGGCCGAGCACCATCGGGGCTTTGACCACAAACGGGCCAATGCGGCCATGCTGGTAATAGTGCACATCGCTGCCGCAGATGCCCACGGAATGAATTTTTATCTGTACATCGTCGGGCCCCAGCGTTTCGGCCAGTTGGACGTCCTCGATAGCGATTTCCCCTGCTTTGGCCAGCACTAATGCTTTCATATTGCCTCCTGGTGAATCATTTTTATGGTAACGATATCATTTCAATGCGGCGATAGTGAGCCAATGCGGGTGGTTAAACTGTGATCAATGTTGGAATTACTCGACGAGAGTTAATTTTGCTGGCGGGTTGTTATTCAATATAGCGACGGTGGTCACAAAATCGGCGTGGCAATGACGGTTTTAATATCGGCATGTTGATATCGATACCGTTACTTTGCCGGGGGAATGATGAACAAACAACAAAGCGCCAGAGCCGCTACGCTGGAGTATTTGCGCCAGGCGGACATTATCTTGACCGAAGAAGAACAGCAACGCATTGAAATTGCGACGTTTGGTCTGGCCGACTATCCCGCGTCCGGGTTGCAGCTGCTGACCTACGTCAACTCACCTCGGTATTGCGCGAAAGAGCTGGTGCTGTTTCCTGGGCAGACTTGCCCGGAACATTTACACCCTCCCTTTGCCGGCACGCCCGGCAAGCAAGAGACGTTCCGTTGCCGTTGGGGAGAGGTGTTTTTGTTTGTCGATGATGAAAGTCTGGCGCCCAACGATCGCGGCGGCCAACCGGTATGCCGGGTGCCAGAGGGCGCGGAGCAGTGGTATACCTGTCATCGCTATATCCTCTTGCGGCCGGGGGAACAATACACCATTGCGCCCAATACCCGTCACTGGTTTCAGGCGGGGAAGCAGGGCGCGGTGGTGTCCGAGTTCTCTTCCGAGAGCCGTGACGAGCTGGATATTTTTACCGATCCGCGAATTAACCGTCTTGCCGGCGTAAACCATTAGCGCCAAGAACAAAGTTCTGTCATGATGCCGGGAATGATACAAAATGATACATTCAAGCTAAGGAGCTGCATTTGGCCGTGGGTCGAGGACGGAAAGCGACGCTGGCTAGCGTCGCCGCACAGGCGAACGTCAGCAAAATAACCGCTTCGCGGGCATTTTCACAGCCGGACAAGGTCCATCCGGAAACGTTGAGGAGAATTCGGGAGACCGCCGCCGAACTCGGTTACGTGGTCAATGCCGCGGCGCGCAATCTGCGGGCGAAAAGCAGCAGAACCATTGGCATCGTCAACCCCGACATGGCCAACCCATTCTTTGGCGGCCTGACGCGCCTGATGACGCTTGAAGCGCAAAAGATGGGGTACGACACGCTGGTGTTCGACTCCTATGAGTCTCAGGAAAGCGAAGACAGGATCATCGACAAACTCATTGGCTACAACGTCGATGCGATTATTCTCTCGGTCATTTCCAACGATCATCTGTACCGGCCTTCCTACCTCAAACGTCTGGAAACGCTCAATATACCGGTGGTGTTGATCGATCGGGAATTGGAGAGTCACCACTGCAGCGGGGTGTATATTGATAATCTGGATTGCGGCCTTCAGGCGGGGCGTTGGCTTCTGGAACAGCAGGCGCAGCGGGTGGTGGTGATCTCCGGGCCGGAGAATTCCAACGTTGCGCGTGACAGGGTCACTGGCTTGCAGGCGGCATTGCAAGGGAAGGTGGCTTCGCTCGACGTGCGGTATGCCGATTTCTTTATGGATGTCGCCTGGCAAGAGACGAGCCGCTGGCTGGCCAATAACCCCGCCCCCGATTTTTTCGTCGGCTGCAATAACCAGATCTCGCTGGGCATCATCAAGGCCTGTATCGAACATCGGTTGCCGTTGATGCAGGACGTGTCGTTGTTCAGCATCGATGAGGTTTCACATGCCGAGATCTACGGTTTCCATTTCCCCTGCGTGTCACACGACTTGCAAGAGATCGCCTGGCAAGCGTTGAATCTGGCGATCCGCCGTATTGCCGATCCCGAGATAAAACCGGGCAAGGTGGTGGTACGGGGAAAACTCGTCGTGTAACGGTGCCGGCAACGTGTAGCCGGCATCTCCGTTAACCTTATCTGCCATTATTCATTTCAGCGCGTTCAGTCCGGCCCCTCATCGGGGGGCGGATAAGCAGCCACAAGCCGCTCCCCGCCGTTGCTGCGCCCAGCAGCATGGGCCAGGAAAGGGGCTCATCGAACATTAACCATGCCCAGCAGAAGGTGACGAAGGGGCTGAGGAACAGCAGGCTCGTCACACGCAATGCAGAGGTATGCCTAAGGCAGAACCAATACAAACCGTAACCGGCCAGGGTGGCCAAAAGCGCGGTCCAAAGCACGCCAATAACCAACCCTGTCGTCATGGTTGGCAGCAGCGGGCTTTCTGCGCCTGCCAGTGGGGTAAAAGCCAGCGCTGAAATCGCGCTTTGTATCCCCAACCTGGCGGGCAGGCTTACCGCTTGCGCCTGCGGCAGCCGTTGCTGCCACAGCGTCGCCAGTGCCAGTGACAGCATCCCCGCCAGCGGCAACAGGTAGCTCCACAATGGCGCACTTCCCCAGGAAATAGCACCGCCCGTCGCCAATATTACCCCGAGGGAGCCTAATGCCAGGCCGAGCCAGACGCGGCCATCGGGCAGCCGGCGTTGAAACAGCATGTTCAAGAGTGCGGTGCCGAGAGGGAGCAAATCGGCGATGAGCGCGGCCAACCCGGTCGGCACGCCGTACTCGATGCCTTTACTGACGCCGGTCAGGTATCCGGTCATGGCGAGCAGCCCGATCCCGGCGTGAGCGGCTACCGACTGCGGCGAGGAGCGCCTGATGGCGCGAAGGCTAAACGGCATCAGCAGTAAAGCGACCACGACACAGCGCCAGAACGCCACCAGCAACACCGGCGCGTAATCGGCGGCGAAACGGATGCCGACAAAGCCCGAGCTCCAGGCGACGATCAGCAGGACTTCCGCGGCCGGCAACCAGACGGCGGCTTTGTCGCCCACCTTATCGCGGCAGGCAGGTGGACGAAATTCTGACAGGGGCATGGTGATCTTCTCCTTTTTCCCCAAGGGTAGTGAGCCGCTATAATTTAATAAATCGAATAATTTTCGTTCAGTTGTTTAATGGAGTTAAACCATGCGGCCAACCCTGGACATTAATCTTTTGCGCACTTTTCACGCTATCGCCCGTTTGGGGCAATTTCGTGCGGCGGCGGCCTTTGTTCATCGCAGCCCAGCCGCGGTGAGCGTTCATATTCAGCGTCTGGAACAGGTCGTGGGCGGCCGCTTGCTGGAGCGCGACAATCAGTCCGTCGTGTTGACGCCCTTAGGCGACAAACTGCTGGCCTCGACGCTCGGGCTGTTGAATGCCCACGACGATATTCTGCGTGAGCTGCAGGGCGCACCGCTGAGTGGACATATCAAGCTGGGAGTGCCTGATGAATACGCATCACATGTCATGCGCGATGTGCTGCCGGCGTTTGCCACCCGTTTTCCTGCGGTGATGCTGGAGGTGTCTACGGCCGCCAGCCAGGCGTTGGTTGAACAGATCGGGCGCAACCGGCTACAGCTGGCGTTGGCGGTGCTGCCGATGGGGGGACTGCGCCAGATGCCGCTTGCGGTGACTGCGCCGGTTTGGGTTGGCGGCCGCCGGTTGGCGCTGGATATGGCCCAACCGATACCATTGGCGTTGCATGCCGCCGATTGCCCTTACCGAGAGGCTATGATCGATGCATTGAGCGGGGCGGGAAGGCATTGGCGAGTGGTTGTGAGCAGCCCATCGGCCAGCGTGGTGGCTGCCGCCGTCGAGGCAGGATTGGCCGTCACGCTGCTCGACCGCGCACGCGTGACGGCGGCGATGCGGATCCTCGACGAATTGCCGTCGGTCGCTCCGCACGAAGTGCAGCTGCTGCGCTCTGCCGCTGCCGCCGGTCAATCGGCGGTGGCGATGCTGGAAAGCGTTATCGGTGAGTATTTCCGGGGCGGAACATGAATATCGACCGCGTGGGGAAGACGACCCGAGCGCGACGGTCAAGCAGAGGTGTGGCTAGCGCCGGAAACGCCGTATAGCGGGGCGTTCCCGGTATTCGGAGGGCTGGAGATCAGAACACCTGTTTGAACGGCTTCACCGTCACGTCGGCGTAGACGCCGGCGGCGACGTACGGATCCTGCTGCGCCCAGGCCTGGGCTTCCGCCAGTGAGGCGAACTCGGCGATCACCGTTGAACCGGTGAAGCCGGCGGCGCCGGGATCGTTGCTGTCGATGGCCGGGTTGGGGCCGGCGACCACCAGACGGCCGGCGTCACGCAGCGCCTGCAGGCGCGCCAGATGTGCCGGGCGCACCGCCAGACGGTTTTCCAGTGAGTGGGGAACGTCTTGCGCGTAGATCAGATAAAGCATATTTCACCTGTAAAATCATGGCTATAAAACGGTGCTACCAAGGTAGCGCAAAAGGCGCGGCAGGGGAACGGCGCGCGGTGAATTTATGGGGGGGATTGGCGCTTATGCCTTGAAGCCGCTACTTTTTATTCGTATAGTGCGGCGCGCTTAAACAGATATGCCATTGAGGTGAGGACATGACGGAACTGGTAAGGGAAAAACTCGATTTGCCTGCGGGCAAAAGCAAACTGCTGCTGCATTCTTGCTGTGCGCCCTGTTCCGGCGAGGTGATGGAAGCGATCCAGGCGTCCGGCATCGAGTACGCTATTTTCTTCTATAACCCCAACATTCACCCGCAAAAAGAGTATTTGCTGCGTAAGGAAGAGAACATCCGTTTCGCCGAAAAGCACGGGGTGCCGATCATCGATGCCGATTATGACACCGACAACTGGTTCGAACGCGCCAAGGGCATGGAATATGAGCCGGAGCGCGGCATTCGCTGCACCATGTGCTTCGACATGCGTTTTGAGCGCACGGCGCTGTATGCGCATGAGCACGGTTACGACACCATCTCCAGCTCGCTCGGTATCTCGCGCTGGAAGAACATGCAGCAGATTACCGACTGCGGCATTCGGGCGGCGGAAAAGTATCCCGATCTGGTGTATTGGGATTACAACTGGCGCAAGAAGGGCGGCGCGGCCCGCATGATAGAGATCAGCAAGCGCGAACGCTTCTATCAGCAGGAATACTGCGGCTGTGTCTATTCGCTGCGCGACACCAACCTGCATCGCAAAGCGCAAGGGCGGCCGCTGATCAAACTGGGCGTGCTCTACTATGGTGATGAAGAATAACGCTTAATCACCGCAATCCACCCGCTACGGCGGGTTTTTTATTTTTTAACGCCGTCTGAACGTTAACGAAGCGTGTTGATTCGGCGGTAAAAAAGCAACGTTCAGGTTAATATCCTTATGAGTTTGCTGGTTTTCGCCGCGGAGACTGACGATTAAAGCGATAGTTTGCCTTTCGTTATTGAATATGATTGCTATTTGCATTTAAACTTGGCGAACCAGAGGAAACAGAATCATTATGCCGCTAAAAAAGATGTTCCTTAATCGCCGTATATCCGTGCCTTTCGTCCTGTCCGTAGGCCTGCACAGCGCCCTGGTGGCGGGACTGCTTTACGCTTCGGTAAAAGAAGTGGTTGAGCTGCCAAAGCCTGAAGAGGCGCCGATCAGCGTCATGATGGTCAACACCGCCGCGATGGCTGAACCGCCGCCGCCTGCTCCGGCAGAACCGGAGCCGCCGCAGGTGGAACCTGAGCCGGAACCTGAACCAGAACCTATTGTGGAGCCGCCGCCGAAGGCGATTGTGAAGCCGGAGCCGGTCAAGCCGAAACCGAAGCCCAAGCCAAAGCCGAAGGTAGAAAAACCGGTGAAACCGGAGCCGAAGAAGGTCGAGCCGCGCGAGCCTTCGCCGTTCAATAACGACTCGCCGGCCAAACCGATCGATAAAGCGCCGGTGAAACAAGCGCCCGCCGCGCCGGTACAGGGCAACTCGCGCGAGGTCGGGCCAAAACCGATCAGCCGTGCGGAACCGATTTATCCGCCGCGCGCCAGAGCCTTGCAGATCGAAGGCAACGTGCGGGTGCAGTTCGATGTCGACAGCGATGGCCGCGTGACCAACGTGCGCATCTTGTCGGCTGAGCCGCGCAACATGTTCGAGCGAGAAGTGAAACAGGCGCTGCGCAAATGGCGGTATCAAGCCAAAGAAGCGAAGGATCTTATCGTCAATATTCGTTTCAAGCTGAACGGCACCACCGAAATGAACTGATTTCGGTTTGCGCCAAGAAAAAAAGGGTCGCCTCGGCGACCCTTTTTGCATTTGCGGCGCAGCCGCAGGCTTACTCTTCGAAGCCGACGCGGAAATTCATTTTACCCTCAGGCAGCGCGCGCGAGTTGCCTTCCGCATCGACCGCCACGTAGGTGAACACCGCTTCGGTCGCCCGGTAGCGCTGGCCGATTGGGGCGGAGGAGACTTTCTTTACCCACACTTCGATATTGATGGTGATCGAGCTGCGCCCGGTGCGGATGCAGTGCGCATAGCAGCAAACCACGTCGCCTACCGCCACCGGTTTCAGGAAGGTCATGCCGTCTACGCGTACCGTCACTACGCGCCCCTCGGCGATCTCTTTTGCCTGGATAGCGCCGCCGATGTCCATTTGCGACATCAGCCAGCCGCCGAAAATATCGCCGTTGGCATTGGTATCGGCCGGCATCGCCAGCGTGCGCAGCACCAGCTCGCCGCTGGGTAAAGGTCGTTGTTGTGTCATAGCAGTCTGCTTTTAAAAGGAGGGAATCACATCATACTGCCCGCGGCAAGCGCCGCAGGCATTAACAAATTTGTAACTATTTTTTCTGTTCTGCCGGCATGTGCCGGTAAATATAGATGCCGCTGAGCAGGGTGAATACCAGCGTCAGCACCGTCAGGCCAAAGACTTTGAAATTGACCCAGACGCTTTGCGGCAGCCAGAAGGCGACATAGATGTTCGCCAGGCCGCAGGCCAGGAAGAAGAGGGCCCAGGCCAGGTTGAGGTTGCTCCACACTTTGTCCGGCAGCGTCAGCTCTTTGCCCAGCATGCGCTGAACCAGCGGCTTTTTGAGCACCCACTGGCTGATCAGCAGCGCCAGCGCGAACAGCGCGTAAATCACCGTCACTTTCCACTTGATGAATAAATCGTTGTGGAACACCAGCGTCAGGGTGCCGAACACCAGCACCATCAGGAAGGTGATCAGCGTCATCTTCTCGACCTTGCGGTATTTCACCCAGGTGAACACCAGCGCCAGCGCGGTGGCGACGATCAATGCGCCGGAAGCGACGTAAATGTCGTACAGCTTGTAAAAAGCGAAAAAGACAATTAACGGGAGGAAATCAAGAAACTGCTTCATAAATCAATCCATCATCTGTTCATCGGCCGACTATACCGGATTCGGCGAGTTCTGTGTACCGCCGGGCGCTGCCGATTATCGGCGTTTGGCCGGCGGATTTCTGCCGCGAAAGCAGGAATTTGCATAAACTTACGCAAGAAAGCACGGGCGCATTGCCAGCGCTGGCCGCAGATCGCATAGTAAGTGCCATAATAACCAGATAATTTACCGCGGAAAACAGCATGCAGTGGAAATCTCTCCAGGCCCTGACGCCTGGTTTGACGCATTTATTGGGCTATCAACGCAGTTGGCTCAAACCGGATATGCGCGCCGGTCTTTCCGTCGCCGCCGTCGCCTTGCCGGTGGCCATCGCCTATGCCGAACTGGCCGGGGTTAGCCCGGTGGTGGGGCTTTATTCCTGTATCTTGCCGATGGTGGCCTATGCGCTGTTCGGTTCGTCACGCCAGCTGATCGTCGGGCCCGATGCCGCCACCTGTGCGGTGATCGCCGCGGTGGTGACGCCGCTGGCGGCGGGCAATATGGAACGCCATTGGCAGTTGACCATCATGATGACCGCGATGATGGGCGGCTGGTGCCTGTTGGCCAGCCGGTTCAAGCTGGGGGCGCTGGCGGATCTGCTGTCGCGGCCGATCCTCAGCGGGCTGCTTAACGGGGTGGCGCTGACCATCATCGTCGATCAGATCGGCAAGGTGTTGGGGTTCACGGTGCGCCCGGCGCAGCTGATCGAGCGCATCTACGCGCTGCCGGCCAACCTGTTGCACAGCGACTGGCTGACGATGGCGGTGTCCTTGCTGACGCTGGTGACGCTGCTCGGATTTAAAAAATGGCGGCCTAACTGGCCGGCGCCGCTGTTCGCCATCGTGCTGGCGGCGTTCGTCACCTGGGCGGGCGGATTGCAGCAGTATGGCGTGGTGACGGTGGGCGGTTTCAGCGGCGTGTTGCCGATCGTCCAGTGGCCGGACTTTCAGCCCGGGCTGCTGCGCGACATGGTGATCCCGGCGCTCAACCTGGCGGTCGTGAGCTTTGTCAGCATGATGCTGACCGCCCGCAGTTTCGCGGCCAAAAATGGCTATGAGGTCAACGCTGACGCTGAGTTTCGCGCGCTGGGGATGGTGAATATCGTCTCCGCATTGTCGCAAGGCTTCGCCATCAGCGGGGCGGATTCGCGCACCGCGGTGAATGACGCCAACGGCGGCAAGAGCCAGCTCGTGTCGATCATCGCCGCCGCGGTGATCGCTTTCGTCTTGCTGTTCCTGATGGCGCCGCTGCAGTTTATTCCGGTGGCGGGATTGGGCGTGGTGCTGATGTATGCGGCTTGGTCGCTGCTGGATTTTCGCGGCATCTGGATCTTGCGCCGCCGCAACGCGCAGGCTTTCCGCCTGGCGATATTTACCTTCCTCAGCGTCTTGTTGGTCGGGGTGATCAGCGGCATCGGGCTGGCGGTGTTGCTGGGGCTGATGCAGTTTCTGCACACCGTCTTTCGGCCGACGGAACAGCTGCTGGGCGTTAACGACGAAGGCATGATCCATTCCATGGGCAACAACAATGGGGTGAAGGCGGTGCCCGGCGTCATGATGTATCGCTTCAATTCGCCGCTGACCTACTTCAACGTGGCCTACTTCAAACGCCGCATTCTCAATTTGGTCGACAGTACGCCATTCCAGCCGCGCTGGGTGGTGGTGGACGCGGTGGCCAGCTTTACCCATGCCGATATCAGCGTGCTGGCGGCCATCGACGAACTGAAACGCGATCTGTTGCAGCGTAACGTCAAACTGGTGCTGGCCGGGCGCCGCACTGAACTGACGCGCTGGTTCCGCATCAATCGGTTGGGGCGGGACAAGGAGCTGATTTTGGTGCCGGATCTCTATCTGGCGCTAAAGCTGATTCAGAGTAAGGAACAGGCGGAAGCCGCCGCGGTGGGGTAAACAAAAAGGGGCGCGCCGAAGCGTGCCCCTGGGCATTTGTTGCGCCGGCGTCAGCCGCGCAGCAGCATATACAAACGGAACAGATAGATCAGCAGCAGGGCGGAGACCAGGTTGCTTAACGCGGTCAGCACGACGCTGGCCACGTTCGGCGTCAGCACTGACAGATGGCTCACTAAAAACAGCACCAGCAGCTTGGCCGCCAACCACAGCATCATCGCCGGCACAATCACGCGCGCATTGGCGAAGGCCAATTTGCTGCTCAGCTTGAGCGAAGCGAAGACGCCTTTCTTGTCGACGGAGGCGATCACCGGCGCCAACGCGAAGGCGATAGCCATGATCACGCCCGGCACCACGAACAGCGTCAGGCCGAGCTGGATCAGCAAGGTGCAGATAAACAGCAGCAGCAGCAGGCGCGGCAGATCGGGCGCCGAGGCGCCGAGCGCGCGCAGGGCGCTGGTGCGTTGCCCCTGAGACACCAGACGGATCAACGTCAGCATCCCACCGACCAGCAGCACGTTGCCGACCAGCGCGGAGAAGGTGGCGGCGGCCGACACTTTCAGCAACACCATCTGCTGTTCCGGCGTCATCTGCTGGATCACGTCCTGAATGCCCATGCCGGTCGACGACGCGAAATCGCTGGTGGAGGCGGCCAGCGTCGCCAACTGTTCGGCATCGGGGCTGAAAGCTTGGTTCAGCAGCACCGAGATAAACGCCGTCAACAGCGCCAGCATCAGGATGCTGGCCAGTTGATTGCGTAAAAAGTTAAAACTGTCACGGTACAAAGCGTTGGCCGTGATAGGCATGCAGACTCCTTGGCGTCGAGAAAACAGAGATAAATCAGTGGGTGATTGTACCCTGTTCCACGCCGCTGTGGCACCCCGCGAATTGCACTACGTCTATTTCTTCAACGATCGTCGTCTCAGGCAACGACAGCGGCAAGGGCACCGGCAAGGGGGGCAGGCCGTAGCGTTCTCGAGCGCGATCGCAGGCTTCGTTGCGCAGGCCGTTTTCACCGGACTGATCGAACTCTCTGCACGGGCTGGGCCGATTAAGATAAATCGAGCACGACACGGCTTTGCCAATCTCGCCGTCCAGCGCGGTGCAGCGCGGAGACTTGCTGTTGGTCCCCTGCATGCAGCGCAGGAACGGGGTCAGAGGCTCCGTCAGGGAAAGGGGAACGGTGCCGCCGCCGTCTTCGGCCTCGGCCCAATAGAATGACACTCGAAAATAACCGCAGCATGCGCCGCAGCTGACACAGGGATTAAGGATTTCGCTCATCTTGATTGCCCGCCGACTCCTCACGGCACCAACCAAAACCAACACGGAAGATGAAATTACCTCAGCCGTATTTTTTTCCGCAACTGAAATTTGAACATGTAGATAATTTGCAACAAAATCGTTTTTTTGATGCAGATCAATCCTTGATTTATTAAGCGGTTAGGTAACCTTGTTTTTGGTGGGATTTTAAAATTTTACACATAAGATGTGATCTCGATGGGATCACAAATACCCGAAAGTAGGTATATTCCCCCTCGAGAGATTAACCACACAAATGGAATGGATAATGAAAAAGACAACTCTGGTGGTATTGGCGACGATGATGGCGCCTATGTTGGCAAGTGCGCATCAGGCCGGTGATTTCCTGTTCCGTGCGGGCACCGCGACGGTGCGTCCAAATGCGGGCTCGGACAACGTATTGGGTTTGGGATCGCTGGATGCGAAAAACAATACCCAGCTCGGTTTGACCTTCGGTTATATGGTGACGGACAACATCGGCGTTGAGTTGTTGGCCGCGACACCGTTCCGCCACAAGGTTACCCTGGGGGGCACCGATCTGGCGACCGTTCATCAACTGCCGCCTACGCTGATGGCGCAATACTACTTCGGCGACAAGCAGGACAAACTGCGTCCTTATCTGGGCGTCGGCGTTAACTACACCACTTTCTTCGACGAGAAGTTCAACGACTACGGCAAAAGCGCCGGGTTGAGCAACCTCGATCTGAAAGACTCCTGGGGCGTGGCGGCGCAGGCCGGTCTGGATTACAACCTGGATGAGCACTGGATGCTGAACATGTCGGTGTGGTGGATGAACATCGAAACCAAAACGCGTTTCAACGACGCGAACGGTGGGCACCACAGCTTCGATACGCGTTTGGATCCGTGGGTGTTTATGTTTGGGGCGGGTTATCGCTTCTGATGAAGGCCGCAAACAGGGAGGCATTGCGCCTCCCTGTGTCGGTATTATTTAACCTGCATGACGTTCTCAACAGATTTCACGCCGGCCACGCCGCGTGTGACCTGCACCGCACGATTGGCGTCATCGCTTGACGTCACGAAGCCGCTCAACTGCACGCGTCCTTTAAAGGTTTCCACGCTGATTTCGCGCGACTTGATGTTTTTATCCGCCAGCAGCGCCGATTTCACTTTGGTGGTGACCACGGTGTCATCGATATAACCGCCTGTTCCCTCCGATTTCGCCGTCGGTGCGCAAGCGCTCACCGCGACCGCCACAACGGCTGCCATGCACAAGGCCGAAAGGGTTTTAAACAGCTTCATAAATTACTCTCCATGCAATGTTATGGTTGAAATTCGATGCGGTTTTTTCGCCGCAGCGAGCGCATTCCCCAAATCAAATGAAGAAATGCATAGCGAACAATGTTTATTGTGAGACAAGACGCGGGTTTGTTCAAATTTTTGCTGTAAATAAATAGAACAAACTTTGAGGGGAAACAAGCTGTTAAAGCGAGCGCCGGCAAGGCGCTCGCCGAAGGGGATCACGCGCGGGTCGCGTGCTTCATCGCGCTGACGAAGGCCGCCAGCTTGGTCAGCATTTCCGCCGGGTTGGCATGGTGCCGTTCGATGATTTTGACGATTGCCGATCCGGAGATGGCGCCGGCGGCGCCGGCCTGCAGCGCAGCCTTCACCTGCTCGGGCTCGGAGATGCCGAAGCCCTGCAGCGGCGGCGCGGCGTGATACTCGCGCAGCGTGTTCACCAGGTGATGCAGCGGCAACTGCGCCCGGCTTTCGGTGCCGGTGACGCCGGAACGCGACAGCAGATAGGTGTAGCCGCGACCGTGTGAAGCGATCTCACGCAGCAGATCGTCGTCGGCGTTCGGCGGGCAAATGAAGATGGGCGCGATACCGTGGCGCACGGCCGCGGCGCGGAACGGCGCCGATTCTTCAAACGGCACGTCGGCGACCAGCACCGAATCCACGCCCACTTCCGCACAGCGTTGGTAAAAGGCATCGATGCCCTTATGGAACACCAAATTGGCGTACATCAGCAGGCCGATGGGAATGGTCGGGTGCTTCTGACGAATGGCCGCCAGCAGCTCGAAACACTGGGTCGGCGTAACGCCGGCGGCGAAGGCACGCAGCGTCGCGCTCTGGATGGTTGGGCCATCCGCCAACGGATCGGAGAAGGGGATACCCAGCTCCAGCGCGTCCGCGCCGGCTTCGATCAGGGTGTCGATAATCTGCAGCGACAGCGCCGGATTAGGATCGCCCAGCGTCACGAACGGGACGAAGGCGCCTTCCTTGCTGCTTTCCAGACGCGTGAACAGTTGCTGATAACGTTCCATCAGATTTCTCCCCGTGCTTTCAAAATGTCGTGAACGGTAAATATGTCTTTGTCGCCGCGGCCGGACAGGTTGACCACCAGGATTTGCTCTTTTTGCGGCGTTTCACGGATCATTTTCAGCGCGTGCGCCAGGGCGTGTGAGGATTCCAGCGCCGGGATGATGCCTTCATGGCGCGACAGCGCCTTGAACGCTTCCAGCGCTTCGTCGTCGGTGATCGACACGTATTCGGCGCGGCCGGTGCTGTTCAGGTAGGCGTGCTGCGGCCCGACGGACGGAAAGTCCAGCCCGGCGGAGATCGAATAGGATTCTTCAATCTGGCCTTCGGCGGTCTGCATCATCGGCGCCTTCATGCCGAAATAGATGCCGACGTGGCCATGCTTGAGCGGCGCGCCGTGCTGACCGGTTTCGATGCCCAGACCGGCGGGTTCCACGCCGATCAGCCCAACGTCGACGTCATCGATAAAATCGGCGAACATGCCGATGGCGTTGGAGCCGCCGCCGACGCAGGCGATGACCGCATCCGGCAGGCGGCCTTCGCGCTCCAGCACCTGCGCTTTGGTCTCTTCGCCAATCATGCGCTGGAATTCACGCACGATGGTGGGGTACGGGTGCGGGCCGGCCGCGGTGCCGAGCATATAGTGCGCGGTTTCATAACTGCCGGACCAGTCGCGCAACGCTTCGTTGCAGGCGTCTTTCAGGGTGGCGGAGCCGCTGTGCACCGGGATCACTTCCGCGCCCATCAGCCGCATGCGGAACACGTTCGGCGACTGGCGCTCAACGTCTTTGGCGCCCATATAGATACGGCATTTCAGGCCGAGCAGCGCGCAGGCCAGCGCCGACGCGACGCCGTGTTGGCCGGCGCCGGTTTCCGCGATGATCTCGGTTTTGCCCATGCGCTTGGCCAGCAGGGCCTGGCCCAGCACCTGGTTGGTCTTGTGCGCGCCGCCGTGCAGCAGATCTTCCCGCTTCAGATAGAGCTTGGTGTTGCTGCCGGCGGTGAGATTTTTGCACAGCGTCAGCGCCGTAGGGCGGCCCGCGTAGTTCTTCAACAGATCGATGAATTCCGCCTGAAACGCCGGATCGCGCTGAGCGCTGACAAAGGCTTCTTCGAGTTGTTTCAGGGCCGGCATCAGAATTTGCGGTACGTATTGACCACCAAATTCGCCGAAGTAGGGGTTAAGCAGCGTCATGAGAGTTCCCGTCATTATCCGTTATTAATGTAGAGCCGTATTCAGTAAGCGCGCAGGGTTTGGAAGACCGAGGCCAGGCGCGCGGGATCCTTGATGCCCGGTTCGCTTTCCACGCCGGAATTGAAGTCCAGACCGGCGCAGCCGAGCTTGGCCGCTTCGACGCAGTTGTCGGCGCGCAGACCGCCCGCCAGCATCACGTTGGTCAGATCTTCGCCTTGCAATACCGACCAGTCGAAGCGTTGGCCGGTGCCGCCTGCGCCGTTGTCCAGCAGATAGCGATCGACATGCTGCAGATCGCGCGCCGGCACCCGTTCTTTCACGCTCAGCGCTTTCCAGATGCGGCAATCGGCCGGCAAGCGGGCGCGCAGGGCGCTGATATAGGCCTGGTCCTCCGCGCCGTGCAGTTGCACCGCCTGCAGACCGAGGCGCTCCACGGTCAGCGCCACGGTATCGAGCTGGGCGTCGCAGAAGACGCCGACGTACTTCAGCGGCGCGCCGGAAATGACTTCGCGGGCGCGGACGATATCCACATAGCGCGGCGAGCGGCCGACGAAAATTAATCCGCCGTAGATGGCGCCGGCCTGATACGCGGCGGCGGCGTCCTGCGGGCGAGTCAGGCCGCACACTTTATTGTCGCCCAGGATCACACGGCGCACGGCGGCGCGCAGATCGGGTTCCGACATCAGCGCGCTGCCGATCAGGAAACCGTTGGCGTAGTGGCTGAGCTCGCGGATCTGCCCGTAGTTGTTGATGCCCGACTCGCTGATCACCGTCACCCCATGCGGCACGCGCGGCGCCAACTGCCGGGTGCGGTCCAGATCGATGCTCAGATCGCGCAGATCGCGGTTATTGATGCCGACCACGCGCGCTTCCAGCGCGATCGCCCGCTGCAGCTCTTCTTCACTGATCACTTCGGTCAGCACGCCCATATTGAGGCTGTGGGCCACCGCCGCCAGCTGGCGGTACTGTTCGTCGGTCAACACCGACAGCATCAGCAGGATAGCGTCGGCCTGGTAGTAGCGCGCCAGGTAAATCTGATACGGGTCGATGATAAAGTCTTTGCACAACACCGGCTGGCTGACGGTTTTGCTCACCAGCGGCAGGAAATCAAAGCTGCCCTGGAAGTATTTCTCGTCGGTCAGCACCGAGATCGCCGAGGCGAAATCTTTATAGACCGTGGCGATCTCCACCGGATCAAAGTTCTCGCGAATCAGCCCCTTGGAAGGCGAGGCCTTCTTGCATTCGAGAATGAAAGCCGTACGGGTGCCCTGCAGCGCGTGGTAGAAGCTGCGTTCGCTCGGTACGATGTCATTCTGAAAGCCGGCCAGGGGCTGTTGCTGTTGTCGCGCCGCGATCCATTGCGCTTTGTCGCGGACAATCTTGTGTAGCACGGTTTCCTGCATTATTTATCCTCTTGCCGCCAGTGCGATGACACGCTCATAGGCCTGCCCGCTGTTGATCATATCCAGTGCCTGCCGCGCATTTTGGCGCAGGTCTTCATGTCCGAATAACTTCAGAAGCAACGCGACGTTGGCCGCGACCGCCGCAGCGTGCGCCGGCTCGCCTTTACCTTGTAACAGCCGCGCCAAAATGTCACGGTTTTCTTCCGGCGTGCCGCCCAGCAAGGCCTCCAGCGGATAGGTTTCCAATCCGAAGGACTGCGGCGTGAGCTGATAACTGCAGATTTCGCCGTTGTTCAATTCCGCCACGTGCGTCGGGGCGTGGATCGCCACCTCGTCCATGCCGCCGCCGTGAACCACCGCCGCGCGCTGATAGCCCAGCACGCGCAGGGTTTCGGCGATCGGCAGCACCAGTTCCGGGCTGTAAACGCCGATCAGCGCCAGCGGCGGACGCGCCGGGTTGATCAGCGGGCCCAGCACGTTGAACAGCGTGCGGGTCTTCAACTGCTGGCGTACCGGCATGGCGTGACGGAAGCCGGTGTGGTACTGCGGCGCGAACAGGAAGCACACGCCAAGATCGTCCAACGCCTTGCGCGCCTCTTCCGCCGGCAGATCCAAGCGGATGCCGAATGCCGCCAGCAGATCCGAAGAGCCGGAGCGGCTGGAGACGCTGCGGTTGCCGTGTTTGGCGATTTTCGCGCCGCACGCCGCCGCCACAAAGGCGCTGGCGGTCGAAATATTGATGCTGTTGGTGCCGTCGCCGCCGGTGCCGACGATATCGGCAAACAGATAGTCAGGGCGCGGGAACGGTTGAGCATCTTCCAGCAGCGCTTTGGCGGCGCCGGCGATCTCTTCCGGGCGCTCGCCGCGGACTTTCATGCTGATCAACGCCGCCGCCAGTTGGCTCGGCTCCAGTTCGCCGCGCACGATGGCGCTGAACAGCTGCTGGCTTTCCTGCTGGCTCATCGATTCAGCGCGGTACAGTTTCTCAAGGATAGGTTGCATCGTCGTGTTCCTTTTATGACTTCGCCAGCGCCCAGGCCAGGGTCTGCTCAAGCAGGCGCGCGCCATGGGTGGTCAGAATCGATTCCGGGTGGAACTGGAAGCCGCATACGCGGCGGCGATCGTCGCGTACCGCCATCACCATCTCGCCGAACCGGGCGTTGACGGTCAGATCGGCCGGGATGTTGCTGCCGACCAGTGAGTGGTAACGCGCCACCGGCAACGGGTTGGCCATGCCGGCGAACATGCCTTCACCGTCGTGAACGATCGCCGAGGCTTTGCCGTGCAGGATCTCCCCCGCCTGGCCGACCTGGCCGCCATAGGCTTCAACGATCGCCTGGTGGCCGAGGCAGATGCCGATGATCGGCAGCCGGCCGCGCAGGCGTTGCAGCAGTTCCGGCATGCAGCCCGCTTCGGAAGGGGCGCCGGGGCCCGGCGACAGCATCAGCACCGGCTGTTCCATCTGCGCCAGACGCTCGATGATCACCTCGGCGGCGATCTGGTTACGGTAAATCACCACCAGGTGGCCGCTGGCGCGCAGTTGATCGACCAGGTTGTAGGTAAAGGAGTCGACGTTGTCGAGCAGCAGGATATCGGCCATCAGAACACCTCCTTGGCATGGTGCGCAGTGGCGATGGCGCGCAGCACGGCACGGGCTTTATTACGGGTTTCGTCGGCTTCCGCCTGCGGGATGGAGTCCAGCACGACGCCGGCGCCGGCCTGCACGGTGGCGATGCCGTCTTCGACGTAGGCTGAGCGAATGACGATGCAGGTATCCAGATCGCCGGTGGCGGTAAAGTAGCCTACCGCGCCGCCGTAGCTGCCGCGGCGCGTGCCTTCGGAGGCGGCGATCAGCTGCATCGCCCGCACTTTGGGCGCGCCGCTCAGGGTGCCCATATTCATGCAGGCCTGGTAGGCGTGCAGCACGTCGAGATCGGCGCGCAGGGTGCCCACCACGCGGGAAACCAGGTGCATGACGAACGAATAGCGATCCACTTTGGTCAGGTCGGCCACGTAGCGGCTGCCGGCCTGGCAGATGCGCGCCAGATCGTTGCGCGCAAGATCGACCAGCATCAGGTGCTCGGCCAGCTCTTTGTGGTCGGTGCGCATTTCCAGCTCGATGCGGCTGTCGAGATCCAGATCCAGTGAACCATCGGCTCGGCGGCCGCGCGGGCGGGTGCCGGCGATCGGGTAGATTTCGATCTGGCGATTGCCCGCGTCGTATTTCAGCGCGCTCTCCGGCGAAGCGCCGAACAGGGTGAACTCGTCATCTTGCATGAAGAACATGTACGGGCTGGGATTGTTGTCTTTCAACGTCTGGTAGGCCGCCAGCGGCGCCGGGCACGGCAGGGAGAAGCGGCGCGACGGCACCACCTGGAAAATCTCGCCGTGACGGATCGCTTCCTGCAGCCCGCTGACCACCGCGCCGTACTCTTCGTCGCTCTGGTTGCAGCTCAGCTGCATGTTTTCCAGCTTTTGGTGCGGGATTGGCTGCGGGGTTTGTTTCAATTCGGTCTGCAATTGCGCCAGACGCTGCTGCAGGCGTTGTATTTCACTCGCTTGCTCGCTGAAGACGCTGGCCTGCAATCGGGCGGAACCGCGTTGATGATCCAGCACCAGCAGGGTTTCCGCCAGATAGAAGCAGAAGTCCGGGCAACGTTGATCCTGGCGCAGCGCCGGCAGGTTTTCGAAACCGGCGACCAGATCGTAGGCGAACAGGCCGCCCAGCATCACGGCTTCGCGCTCGTCCGCCGGGGAGTCGACCAGGGTCAGCAGCCTGCGCAGCGCGTCGAATACCGACAGGGAGCGCAGGCGCGCGTCTTCGTCCTGCACCTCGTCGATCGCCGGGAAGGTCAGCTCGCGGCCGTTTGGGCGCGCCTGAATACTGACCTCGGGCGGCAGCGCTTCGTCCAGCAGCGGCAGCAGCGCCGCGCCATTGGCGGTGAGCGCCTGCACGCTGACGGTGTGACCCAGCGCGGTGATGCGCAGCGCGCTGTCGATCACCAGCAGGCTCTGCAGATTCTGTTTACTGTTGATTTCCGCCGATTCCAGCAGCAGGGTGGCCGGCCGGGCGCCGCACAGCTGGTGGAAAAGGGTGGTGGGATCGCCCCGGTAACTGGCCTGCGCCTTCAGTAATGTCAATTGTGGTTTGATGTTCATCATCGGTGGTTCCAGTGAATTCTGTCCATAAAAAAGCCCGCATCAGGTGCGGGCTCAGGAAATCTGCATTGTCAGATGACAGCTATGCGCGATTACACCGCCCGCAAGAGGGAGGTACGCCACCAACCGTGAAGAGAAATGTATGTGTTCATTTGCAGACTCTCTTTGTTAACTCTCATCCGACACGGCCACTGCCGTGAACTTGTGTACTAGTTAACTGGTTCGAGAGGGCAAAGTCAACCCCCTTTTTGTACAATGTTTTAGCGGTCAGCGTGAATTCTGTTCATCATCCCGCCCGCGCGCCCAGCCGGGGCAGAATAGATTTCCGTCCGGTCACCGATCGCAGGTATGATAGAAAACCAAGCCATTGCCGGATAGCCGTTTTGACAGACAGTAACCCTCAATCCACCGCTTTTACCCTGTACGATCTCCACAGCCATACGACCGCCTCCGACGGCTACCTGACGCCGACGCAGCTGGTGCAGCGGGCGGTAGAGATGCGTGTGGGGGTGTTGGCGATCACCGATCACGACACGACCGCCGGGCTGGCCGAGGCCGCCGCCGCCATCGCGGAGCAGGCGTTGCCGTTGCGGTTGGTCAATGGAGTGGAAATCTCGACGCTGTGGGAAAATCATGAAATCCATATTGTTGGGTTGGGCATGGACGTCGCGCATCCGGCGCTGGTGGCGCTGTTGGCGGAACAAACCGAACGCCGCAACCGGCGGGCGCAGGAGATCGGCGTGCGGCTGGGCAAGGCGCGTATTCCCGACGCCTATGCCGGCGCCCAGCGCCTGGCCGGAGCCGGCGCGGTGACCCGCGGCCATTTCGCCCGTTACCTGGTGGAGATCGGCGTGGCGGACAATATGGCTCAGGTGTTCAAGAAATACCTGGCCAAGGGGAAAACCGGCTATGTACCGCCGCAGTGGTGTACAATAGAACAAGCCATTGATGCGATTCATCAATCGGGCGGCCAGGCGGTGATGGCGCACCCGGGTCGTTACGATTTGACCGCGAAATGGCTGAAGCGCTTGCTGGCGCATTTCGCCGAACACGGCGGCGACGCCATGGAAGTGGCGCAGTGTCAGCAGGCGCCGCATGAGCGCACTCAGCTGGCGAAATACGCGCAAGACTACCGCCTGTTGGCCTCGCAAGGCTCTGATTTCCATCAACCTTGCTCGTGGATCGAACTGGGGCGCAAGCTGTGGCTGCCGGGCGGCGTCGAGCCGGTGTGGCGCGATTGGCCGCAGCCGGGCCAGGCGGTCTGATTTTACGCGCGTGGCAACGCGCGCGGGCATTATTTTAGGAGCAAGTCATGAGTCAGCTTTTTTATATTCACCCGGACAACCCGCAGCCGCGCCTGATCAACCAGGCGGTAGAGGTGCTGCGCAAAGGGGGGTGATCGTCTATCCCACCGATTCCGGCTATGCGCTGGGCTGCATGCTGGAAGAGAAGGCGGCGATGGAGCGCATTTGCCGCATCCGTCAGCTGGACGGCAACCACAACTTTACCCTGATGTGCCGCGATCTGTCCGAGTTGTCGACCTATGCTCACGTCGATAATACGGCGTTCCGTCTGATCAAAAACAATACGCCGGGCAACTACACGTTCATTCTGAAAGCGACCAAAGAAGTGCCGCGCCGCCTGATGAATGAAAAGCGCAAAACCATCGGCCTGCGCGTGCCGTCGAACCCGATCGCGCTGGCGCTGTTGGAGGCGTTGAACGAACCGATGATGTCCACCACGCTGATGCTGCCGGGCAATGATTTCGCCGAGTCCGATCCGGAAGAGATCAGCGATCATTTGGGCAAGGTGGTCGATCTGGTGATCCACGGCGGCTTCCTCGGCCAACAGCCGACCACGGTTATCGATCTGACCGAATCCTCGCCGGAAGTGGTGCGCGAAGGCGCCGGCGACGCGGCGCCTTTCCGCTGATGTAAAATATTGCCACCTTGCCCATTGTCTGAAAAACGGCTGAAGCGACGCTATTTCGCGTGAAAGCCGCTATTCTTGAAGACTTCAGAATTGAGAATGGGCAGGATGCGCAGCAATGATTAAACAGGTTTCTTTTTTAGCGGCCTTATTATTTTCCTCAATGGCGAATGCGGGTTTTTATTCGGGCAGCGGTTTGCTGGCGGAATCCGGCGGTTACGTAAAAAATAAAAGCGGTGAAGCCACCGTGGCCGAAGCGCTGAATGGCGGCATGTTTATGGGATACGTCGCCGGCGTATTCGATACCTATTCCATGCAGGGCAATCGCAATATCTGCCCAGAGGCCGGAATGAGCATCGGCGTAGCCGCCGACGCGGTAATGCAGTACTTGAACGAACATCCCGAGCAACTGCATTATTCCGCACCGTCGGTGATTATGCTGGCGTTGAGCGCCGCCTATCCCTGCGTGCGCCATTAAATTCCCATTCCAATAAGTGCGCATTTTTTCATAAGGTGCGCTCGGGTCTTTTCCGCACGAACTTCAATAGATCATGACCTGCTGCGCTGTCACCCTTAGCCCGTCGGTAATTCCCGAACGGGTCGGGGAGAGACGCGCAGGAGGTAATATGACCGCATTTCACAGTGCCAACATGACCCTCGATTATCAGGATATCGGCTCAGGGCCGCTCACGTTGGTGTTACTGCCCGGCTGGTGCGAACCGAAAACCGTGTTTGAGCCGTTCATCGCGCTGGCGGCCGACCGTTATCGGACGATCAGCCTCGATTGGCGTGGCCACGGCCTGTCGTCAAAAGCGGCGGAGATGTCGCTGACGGCGGACGATTTGCTGGAGGATGTGCGCCAATTGCTGACGGCGCTGCGTTTGGACAACGTGATCACCCTGTCGGTGGCGCACGCCAGTTGGTTGGCGGTGGCGTTGGCCGAGGCGTTGCCGCAGCAGGTGCAGGGCATGGTGTTTCTCGATTGGATCATGACGCAGCCGGAGCCGGCGTTCTTTACGGCGGTGAGCCGCATGCAGCAGCCGCAGCAGTGGCTGGCGGCGCGCGACGCCTTGTTCGACTTCTGGCAGGGCGGCATCCGCCACGATCGGGTCAAACGCCATCTGGAGGTCGAGATGGCGCAGGAAGATGACCGGCTCTGGCGCGCCGCCGGCGTGGCCATCGAACAGGCCTACCGGCAATTCGGTTCGCCGCTGCAACGCCTGGCGGGGATGAGCGCGCCGCCGCCGTGCCGGCATATTTACTCGCTGGATCGCCACGATGACTATCTGCGGCAACAGCAGGCATTTGCCGCCGAGCGGCCGTTTTTCTCCGTGGCGCGTTTAGAAGAGGCCCGCACTCACCTCGGCATTCTGGAACGGCCCGACGCGGTGCTGAGGGCGGTGGAGGACTTCTTGGCGCCGTGAACGCCGCTTGGGGTCACCGCCGATAAAGTGGGTTTCAACACCTTAGAAAGCCTGTATAATGCGCGGTTCGATCCTGATAAACGTATTATTACCGTTGCGGCGATTGGCCGCGGCGGTTATCCCCCCGACGCCTGTGAAGGCGACATTAGAGGTTGCTCAATGAGCGAAAAGTTACAGAAAGTATTAGCGCGCGCCGGGCACGGCTCGCGTCGTGAAATCGAAACCATGATTGAAGCCGGGCGCGTCAGCGTCGACGGCAAGGTCGCCAAGCTGGGCGATCGCGTTGAAGTGACCCCGGCGATGAAAATTCGTCTGGATGGTCATGTCCTGTCGATCAAAGAGTCCGAAGAGGTGGTCTGCCGCGTGCTGGCTTACTACAAACCGGAAGGTGAGCTGTGTACCCGCAGCGATCCTGAAGGCCGCCCGACGGTGTTCGATCGCTTGCCGAAGCTGCGCGGTTCGCGCTGGGTGGCGGTAGGGCGACTGGACGTCAACACTTCCGGTCTGCTGCTGTTCACCACCGATGGTGAACTGGCCAACCGTCTGATGCACCCAAGCCGTGAAGTGGAACGCGAGTACGCGGTGCGCGTGTTTGGCCAGGTCGACGATGCGAAAGTGAAGCAGCTGAGCAAAGGCGTGCAACTGGAAGACGGCCCGGCCGCGTTCCGCACCATCAGCTTCCAGGGCGGTGAAGGCCTCAACCAATGGTACAACGTGACCCTGACCGAAGGCCGCAACCGTGAAGTGCGTCGCCTGTGGGAAGCGGTGGGCGTGCAGGTGAGCCGCCTGATCCGCGTACGCTACGGCGATATCGATCTGCCGAAGGGCCTGCCGCGCGGCGGCTGGGCCGAACTGGATCTGCCGGCGATCAACTACCTGCGCGAGCTGGTTGAATTGAAACCGGAAACGGTCAGCAAGATGCCGGTGGAGCGTGAGCGCCGCCGCGTGAAGGCTAACCAGATCCGTCGCGCGGTCAAACGTCACTCGCAGGTGGCCGGCAGCGGCCGTCGCAGTGCGCCGGGCAGCAAACCGAGTAAATCGGGCAAACCGAGCAAACGCAGCTAATCCGTCATTCTGGCCCCGTTCGGGGCCAGAACGTTTTGTTACCAATCAATCCCCTGTTGCGCCTTGATGCCCGCGTCGAACGCGTGTTTCACCGGCCGCATCTCCGTAACCGTATCCGCCATTTCCAGCAGCTCGCGATGGCAACCGCGCCCGGTCAGTATCACCGTTTGGTGCGCAGGGCGCTGCCGCAGCGCTTCTTTGAGCTCTTCCAGCTCCAGATAGCCGTAGGTCAACATGTAGGTCACTTCGTCCAGCAGCACCAGATCCAGGCCGCTGTCGGCCAGCATGCGTTTGCCGTGCTGCCACACTGCCTGGCAGGCGGCGGTGTCGCCTGCCTTGTTCTGCGTCTCCCAGGTGAAGCCGGTAGCCATCACCTGAAATTCAACGCCATGTTGCTGCAGCAGATTCTTTTCGCCATTGGGCCACTCGCCCTTGATGAACTGGATCACCCCGGCGCGCATGCCGTGACCGACCGCGCGGGTGACGGTGCCGAAGGCGGCGGTGGTTTTGCCTTTGCCGTTGCCGGTAAACACCAGCAGCAGGCCGCGGGTGTCCTGCGCCGCGGCGATGCGTGCATCGACCTGTTCTTTCAGGCGCTGCTGGCGCTGTTGATGACGATCTTCCGCCATGAAACGCTCCTTATTATTCGGCCGCGCCGGGTTTGCGGTTCGGCTGGGCGTCGAAGCTCATGCCGGTTTTTCGCCGGCTGTCCTCGCCCATCAGATACAGGTACAGCGGCATGATGTCAGCCGGGGTTTTCAGCTTGTTTTTGTCTTCGTGCGGGAAGGCGGATGCGCGCATTTTGGTGCGAGTTCCGCCCGGATTGATGCAGTTTACCCGCAAATTACGATTTTTGTATTCATCGGCCAATACCTGCATCATGCCTTCGGTGGCGAACTTCGACACCGCATAAGCGCCCCAGTCGGCGCGGCCGGTGCGCCCGACGCTGGAACTGGTGAACACCAGCGACCCGGCGTGGGATTTCAGCAGCAGCGGCAGCAGCGCCTGAGTCAGCATAAAGGTGGCGTTGACGTTAACCTGCATCACCTCTTGCCACATGGTTATCGACAGGTCGGCCATCGGCGCAATGTCGCCCAGCAGGCCGGCGTTGTGCAGCACGCCGTCCAGGCGCGGAATTTGGCGCGCCAGATCGTCGGCTATCTGCCGGCATTGCTCCGGCGTGGCGTGCAGCAAGTCGAGCGTGACCACCAGGGCCGGGGCGCCGCCCTGGGCCGCGATCTCTTGTTGTACCGCCAGCAGTTTGCTCTCGGTGCGTCCCAGCAGCACTAACTGGGCGCCGAAGCGAGCGTAGGTCAGCGCCGCTTCGCGGCCGATGCCGTCTCCGGCGCCGGTGACCAAAATAATGCGTTGTTCGAGCAGATCTTGTTTGGGTTGGTAATGCACGATAAATCCTCGCCTGGGTGGCTGATCTCCCGCGTATCGTGGGGAGCAAGGGTGAAACGCGCGGCCAGGGCGGGAGCGAGAGCTCGACCTTCTGCGGGCCGCGCAGCGAATCTGTCTCATCATATTGATGAATAATGGGTGTTATATGCCTTAATCCGTACGCATTTTCAATGCGTAGCAGGCTGAAATGGCATTCTTTTGTAACAAAAGCGGCGCGGCGGCGGCTTGGTTCGGCCTTGAATCGTCCCCATAGTGACGTGCAGAACGCAATGAATTTTCATTTAGCCGCGACAGCAGGCGCTGCGGTTGGCTAAAATGGAAAGAATCATACTAACAACCTGTAAATAAAGGCGGAATCTGTGGAGTTTATATCTGTTTATGGCCTGTTTCTGGCCAAGGTCGCCACGGTGGTGCTCGCCATCGCCGCGTTGGCCATCCTGGCGGTCAGTCTGGGGCAACGCAAGAGCCGCCAGAAAGGGGAGCTGCAGCTGACCGATCTCGGTGAACAGTATCGCGAAATGCAGCGCGATATGCGCCTGGCGCGTATGGATACTGCCGAGCAAAAGGTTTGGCTGAAACAGTTCAAGAAGCAGACCAAATCTGATGACAAATTGAAGAAGCAGCGCGCCAAATCCGGCGCGGTGGAAGTGGCCAAGCCGTGCCTGTACGTGTTGGACTTCAAGGGCAGCATGGATGCGCACGAGGTGACGTCGCTGCGCGAAGAGATCTCCGCGGTGCTGGCGGTGGCCTCGGCGCAGGATGAAGTCCTGCTGCGTCTGGAAAGCCCGGGCGGGGTGGTGCACGGCTACGGCCTGGCGGCTTCGCAGTTGGAGCGCTTGCGCAAAGGCGGCATCCGCCTGACGGTGGCGGTGGATAAAGTGGCGGCCAGCGGCGGCTACATGATGGCCTGCGTCGCGGATCGCATCGTGGCGGCGCCGTTCGCCATCATCGGTTCCATCGGCGTGGTGGCGCAGATCCCGAATTTCCATCGCCTGCTGAAGAAGAACGACATCGACGTGGAGCTGCATACCGCCGGGCAGTTTAAACGTACGCTGACGCTGTTCGGTGAGAATACCGAGCAGGGGCGCGAGAAGTTCCGCGAAGATCTGAACGAAACGCACGAGCTGTTCAAACGCTTCGTGCACGAGCAGCGCCCGTCGCTGGACATCGACAACGTCGCCACCGGTGAGCACTGGTTCGGGACCCAGGCCAAAGAGAAAGGCCTTATCGACGCCATCGGCACCAGTGACGATTTGTTGATCGCCGAGTTGGATAACCACGAAGTGATCGCCGTGCGCTATGCACGTCGTAAACGTTTGATGGATCGTTTCACCGGCAGCGCGGCGGAAAGCGTCGATCGTTTGCTGTTGCGCTGGTGGCAGCGCGGGGAAAAGCCGTTGTTGTAAGGCGAGAAGAGCAGGAATCAACGGGGGCCAGGCGCCCCCGTTTTGTTTTCTCAATCGACCAAATGGTATTTTTCCGAAAGCAGGTGAGCCAAATGTTTAAACATATTAAATACGGCGGTGGTTTTGGCGGTGGGCAATCCATCGGCATCTAAAAAGTATTCGCCGCGAAAAACTAAAACGCCGCTTTTTTGTTCAACGTCGGTGGCGATCATGCCGTGCAGATAATCTTCGTGTTGGCGGATGATGTTATTTGCTTCCGCCAGCAGGGCCTCGCGGCCGATAGGTGCAGTATTCTTGTACATTTATTAGACTCCAAACAAAAAACGCTGCGCATATTCTAACGCCGGTTCGCTTTTATCCGCAAACCGACTAAGGTTTATTTGCCGTCTGGATGGCCATGGGCGGCGGCCGGTTGGCGAAATCTGCCTTTCCGTGCTAATTAGGTTGCGTGACGCTTTTTATCAGGTACAGTGTGGGATTTTGCGGCGTCGGGTGGAAGGTTTTGTTTACGCCATGAATAAAAATCACGCAGCCATACTTCTGGGGCATGGGTGAATAGCAGGCAGGATCAACAACTTGCGTTCAGGTTGAGCAGTTGGGCAACCAAAAGAAAAAAATCTGTTGATCTCTTGCCAGACTGCCGCAATATAAAAAAAGAGACACGAATTGCCGCGGCACGGCGAGATAAAAGACTTCTTTTTAGAAGAAATAAATTAGGTAAAGGTAAATATGGGTAAAGCTCTCGTAATAGTTGAGTCCCCGGCAAAAGCCAAAACTATTAATAAATATTTAGGAAGTGACTACGTGGTGAAGTCCAGCGTCGGTCATATCCGTGATTTGCCGACCAGTGGCTCAGCCAGCAAAAAGAGCGCTGACTCAACCGAAGACAAAGCCAAGAAAAAAGTTAAAAAAGATGAGAAGGCAGCGCTGGTAAATCGCATGGGCGTCGACCCTTACCACGGCTGGAAAGCGCATTATGAAATCCTGCCGGGTAAAGAAAAAGTGGTCGCCGAGTTAAAATCGTTGGCGGAAAACGCCGACCACATTTATCTCGCAACCGACCTTGACCGCGAAGGGGAAGCCATCGCCTGGCACCTGCGGGAAGTGATCGGTGGGGATGACAAACGCTTTAGCCGCGTGGTGTTTAACGAAATCACCAAAAACGCGATCCAACAGGCGTTCAAACAGCCGGGCGAGCTGAACATTGACCGCGTCAACGCGCAGCAGGCGCGCCGATTTATGGACCGCGTGGTGGGCTATATGGTCTCGCCGCTGCTGTGGAAAAAAATCGCCCGCGGCCTGTCCGCCGGCCGCGTGCAGTCGGTGGCGGTGCGCCTGGTGGTTGAGCGTGAACGCGACATCAAGGCGTTCGTGCCGGAAGAGTACTGGGAGCTGCATGCCGATCTGCTGGCGAAGGGTGACACCGCGCTGCAGATGGAAGTGACCCATGCGCACGACAAACCGTTCAAGCCGGTCAACCGCGAGCAGACGCATGCCGCGGTCAAGTTGCTGGAAAAAGCCCGCTACACGGTGCTGGATCGCGAAGACAAACCGACCAGCAGCAAGCCGGGCGCGCCTTTCATTACCTCCACGCTGCAACAGGCCGCCAGCACCCGCCTGAGCTTCGGCGTGAAGAAAACCATGATGATGGCGCAACGGCTGTATGAAGCCGGTCACATCACCTATATGCGTACCGACTCCACCAACCTGAGCCAGGATGCGCTCAACATGGTGCGTGGCTACATCGGCGACAACTTCGGCGATAAATACCTGCCGAAGGCGCCGAATCAGTACAGCAGCAAAGAGAATTCACAGGAAGCGCACGAAGCCATCCGTCCTTCGGACGTGAACGTGCTCGCCGAACAGCTCAAAGACATGGAAGCGGACGCGCAGAAGCTGTATCAGCTGATCTGGCGTCAGTTCGTCGCCTGTCAGATGACGCCGGCGCAATACGATTCCACCACGCTGACGGTGAAAGCCGGCGATTATCAGCTGCGCGCCAAGGGCCGTACGCTGCGCTTTGACGGCTGGACCAAGGTGATGCCGGCTCTGCGCAAAGGCGATGAAGATCGCACGTTGCCGTTCGTCGAAATCGGCAGCGAGCTGGATCTGCAGAAACTGGTCCCGAGCCAGCACTTCACCAAGCCGCCGGCGCGCTACAGCGAAGCCTCGCTGGTGAAAGAGCTGGAGAAACGCGGCATCGGCCGTCCGTCCACTTACGCCTCCATCATCTCGACCATTCAGGATCGCGGTTATGTGCGGGTGGAAAGCCGCCGTTTCTATGCCGAGAAAATGGGTGAGATCGTCACCGATCGCCTGGAAGAAAACTTCCGCGAGCTGATGAACTATGACTTCACCGCGCGCATGGAAGACGGCCTCGATGAGGTCGCCAACAACCAGGCCGAGTGGAAAGCGGTGCTGGACGAATTCTTCGTCGACTTCAGCGAGCAGTTGGAAACGGCGGAGAAGGATCCGGAAGAAGGCGGCATGCGGCCTAACCAGATGGTGATGACCAGCATCGACTGCCCGACCTGCGGCCGCAAGATGGGCATCCGTACCGCCAGCACTGGGGTCTTCCTCGGCTGTTCCGGCTACGCGCTGCCGCCGAAGGAACGTTGCAAAACCACCATCAACCTGGTGCCGGAAGCGGAAGTGCTCAACATCCTCGAAGGCGACGACGCGGAAACCAACGCGCTGCGCGCCCGCCGCCGCTGCCAGAAATGCGGTACGGCGATGGACAGCTATCTGATCGACAACCAGCGCAAGCTGCACGTCTGCGGTAACAACCCGGCGTGTGACGGCTATGAGATAGAAGAGGGCGAGTTCCGTCTGAAAGGCTATGATGGCCCGGTGGTGGAGTGCGACAAGTGCGGCTCGGAAATGCACCTGAAAATGGGGCGTTTCGGCAAGTACATGGGCTGCACCAACGAGAACTGCAAAAACACCCGCAAGATCCTGCGTAACGGCGATGTCGCGCCGCCGAAGGAAGATCCGGTGCCGTTGCCGGAGCTGCCGTGCGAGAAGTCCGACGCCTATTTCGTGCTGCGTGACGGCGCTGCCGGCGTGTTCCTGGCGGCCAACACCTTCCCTAAATCGCGCGAGACCCGTGCGCCGCTGGTGGAAGAACTGGCTCGCTTCAAGGATCGTCTGCCGGAGAAACTACGCTACCTGGCCGATGCGCCGGTGGCGGATGCCGAAGGCAACAAAACGCTGGTGCGTTTCAGCCGTAAAACCAAGCAGCAGTACGTCTCCTCTGAAAAAGACGGCAAGGCGACCGGTTGGTCCGCGTTCTACGTGGACGGCAAGTGGGTCGAAGGCAAGAAGTAAGGCCGATGTCCTGACCGCAAGATGAAAAACCAGCCCTGGCGGCTGGTTTTTTTATTGGTGAAAAGGGGCAAACGGATCTATCCTTTGCTGTTTTTATCCCTCCGACACTGCCGTTTCACGTTGATACCCATGCAAAATAATCGTTATCATAGTGTGACGCGGATCTATACTTGAAGCTGCATCGTGGTATAGTGGTTATATAAAAAGTTTTTTTATTATTAAAGCTTATTAACAACGGCGTTTTCTTCACCATCAGGGTAGAACACGGGGTTTATGGCTTGTGAGTTTCAGCATACCGGGGCGACACCGATATACCTGGCTGCGGGTAAGCCGCAGTGTTTAACCTAGGATGGTATAAGATATGAAATTGCAGCAGCTTCGTTACATTGTGGAAGTGGTTAACCACAACCTGAATGTCTCCTCGACGGCAGAAGGGCTCTATACCTCTCAACCCGGCATCAGCAAACAGGTGCGCATGCTCGAAGATGAGCTGGGCATCCAGATTTTCGCCCGCAGCGGCAAGCACCTGACCCAGGTCACCCCGGCCGGCCAGGAAATCATTCGCATCGCGCGTGAAGTGCTGTCCAAGGTAGACGCCATCAAGGCCGTCGCCGGTGAACACACCTACCCGGACAAAGGCTCGCTGTACGTCGCCACCACGCATACCCAGGCTCGCTACGCCTTGCCCAACGTGATTAAAGGCTTCATTGAGCGTTACCCGCGTGTCTCGCTGCACATGCATCAGGGCTCGCCGACGCAGATCGCCGAAGCGGTCTCCAAGGGCACCGCTGATTTCGCCATCGCCACCGAAGCGCTGCACCTGTATGACGATCTTATCATGCTGCCGTGCTACCACTGGAACCGTGCGGTGGTGGTGAAGCCCGATCATCCTTTGGCGGGCAAAAGCAGCATCAGCATTGAAGAACTGGCGGCTTACCCGATCGTCACTTACACCTTCGGCTTTACCGGCCGCTCGGAGCTGGACACCGCCTTCAACCGCGCCGGCCTGACGCCGCGCATCGTCTTTACCGCCACTGATGCCGACGTGATTAAAACCTATGTGCGTTTGGGATTGGGGGTAGGGGTGATCGCCAGCATGGCGGTGGATCCGGTGCAGGATCCGGATCTGGTGACGGTGGATGCGCGCGATATCTTCACCTACAGCACCACTAAAATCGGCTTCCGCCGCAGCACCTTCCTGCGCAGCTACATGTACGACTTCATTCAGCGCTTCGCGCCGCACCTGACGCGCGACGTGGTCGACAGCGCAGTGGCGCTGCGCTCCAACGAAGAGATTGAAGCGATGTTCAAGGACATCAAGCTGCCGATTAAGTAATCGTTGACGATATCAAATCAAACCCGGTTAGGCGCCTGCCAAACCGGGTTTTTTTAGCCCGGAAACCCGCACCTTCCTTGTTTCTCAGGATCATCCTGAAAAGCCGCTGCGCTCTTTTCAACCCGTTAGCCTCTAAGTAGACTGCAAAACGTTCGGATAATTGAATATGGAAATTCAACGTTATGCAGATATGCAGGCTTAACTACGCTGATTTATCGAGTGATTTCCAGATCCTTCGGGATGCGCTGCTAAGGCGTAGAAAGGTGAGAGTGCCTGGAGGTCGAGGGCTGATGGCGTACGGTCGTATAGATGTTCAAGGCGAGCCTGATTACAGTAAATGCGTGGTATCACAATGAAAAAAAGTCTCTGGATTGTTCTGTTCTTGTTGCTAACCCTTTTGTTGTTGCGCTACCTGCCAGACGGAATTTTCGACAGCTTCGTTTCCAACAACATAGAAATTAACGGTGATGGTGAAATAGGGATGAATAATTTCGACTCGGCTGTCATTGCCATTAAATTGGGTGTCTCTGCCATCATTGCTGCAGTTGTGCTCACAGTATGTCGCCGCCTGGTGCGCAAACCCCGCTAAAGCCGCGAGATTTTCCCTGCCAAAACGCCGCCTCGTTGCGGCGTTTTCGTTGACGCGTGGCCTAACCCCTTGGCTGCGCTCGCACTTCCTTCTTCTTGATTGTTCTCACCTATCGCTGTGATCAAATCGTGTTGTTATCAAAACGTTAACTTATCTTTGTGGTATCTTTAAACAAGACCTCACTGATTACCCTGTTTTAATCACAATAAGAAATGGAGGAGCTATGTCGTCCGATCTTCGTGAAACAAGTCTGGATAAGCTGGTTGCGCTGAATAGCGAATATTACTACTACAGTCTGCCGCTGGCGGCGAAGCAGCTGGGTGATATCGACCGGTTGCCGAAATCAATGAAAGTGCTGTTGGAGAACCTGCTGCGCCATGTGGATGGCGATACCGTGCAGGTTGACGACCTCAAGGCCATCGTCGCCTGGTTGCAAACCGGCCATGCTGACCGTGAGATCGCCTACCGTCCGGCGCGCGTGCTGATGCAGGATTTTACCGGCGTTCCGGCGGTGGTGGATCTGGCGGCGATGCGTGAAGCGGTGCGGCGGCTGGGCGGCAATGTCGACCAGGTGAACCCGCTGTCACCGGTGGATCTGGTGATTGACCACTCGGTTACCGTCGATGAATTCGGCGATGACAACGCCTTCGAAGACAACGTTCGTATCGAAATGCAGCGCAATCACGAGCGCTACACCTTCCTGCGCTGGGGGCAGAAAGCCTTCAACCGTTTCCGCGTGGTGCCGCCGGGCACCGGCATCTGCCACCAGGTCAACCTTGAATATCTCGGCCAAACGGTGTGGCACAGCGACGAAAGCGGTCGCCGCGTGGCCTATCCGGATACGCTGGTGGGCACTGATTCTCACACCACCATGATCAACGGCCTGGGCATTCTCGGCTGGGGCGTCGGCGGTATCGAAGCGGAAGCGGCGATGCTGGGCCAGCCGGTGTCGATGCTGATCCCGGACGTAGTCGGCTTTAAGCTGACCGGCAAGCTCCGCGAGGGCATTACCGCCACCGACCTGGTGCTGACCGTCACCCAAATGCTGCGTAAGCACGGCGTTGTTGGCAAGTTCGTCGAGTTTTACGGCGACGGCCTGGCCGATCTGCCGTTGGCGGACCGGGCGACCATCGCCAATATGTCGCCGGAGTTCGGCGCCACCTGCGGTTTCTTCCCGGTAGATGACGTCACGCTCGGCTACATGAAACTCAGCGGCCGCAGCGCTGAACAAATCGCGCTGGTGGAAGCCTACGCCAAGGCGCAGGGCATGTGGCGCAACCCGGGGGATGAGCCGGTATTCACCAGCTCGCTGGCGCTGGATATGTCGACGGTCGAGGCCAGCCTCGCCGGGCCGAAACGCCCGCAGGATCGCGTCGCGCTGCCGAATGTGCCGCAGGCGTTCAAGGCCGCTACCGAGTTGGATATCGGCGGCCACAAGACCAAGGCAGACAGCAAACCCTTTACGCTGGATGGGCAGCAGCACGAGCTGCACGACGGCGCGGTGGTGATCGCGGCGATCACCTCCTGCACCAACACCTCCAACCCGAGCGTGATGATGGCGGCCGGCCTGCTGGCGAAAAACGCCGTCAAGAAAGCGGCTGCGCAGCAAGCCTTGGGTAAAAACGTCGTTGGCGCCGGGTTCCAAAGTGGTGACCGACTACTTCGACAGCGCCAAGCTCACCGCTTATCTGGAAGAACTGGGGTTCAACCTAGTGGGATATGGCTGTACCACCTGTATCGGCAACTCCGGGCCGCTGCCGGATCCTATCGAGCAGGCGATCAAAGAGGGCGATCTGACCGTGGGCGCGGTGCTGTCGGGCAACCGTAACTTCGAAGGGCGCATCCACCCGCTGGTGAAAACCAACTGGCTGGCCTCACCGCCGCTGGTTGTGGCGTATGCGCTGGCGGGCAGCATGAAGATCGACCTGACCAAAGAGCCGCTGGGCGAGGGCAATGACGGTCAACCGGTCTACCTGAAGGACATCTGGCCGAGCAGCCAGGACATTGTTCAGGCGGTGGAAGAAGTGCGCACCGAGATGTTCCACAAAGAATACGGCGAAGTGTTCGATGGCGACGCCAACTGGCAGGCGATCCAGGTGACCGGTTCGGCGACCTATCAATGGCAGGAGGATTCTACCTATATCCGCCATCCTCCGTTTTTCAGCACCATGAAGGTGAAGCCGGATCCGGTGCAGGACATCAAGGACGCGCGCATTCTGGCGATTTTGGCCGATTCGGTGACCACCGACCACATCTCGCCGGCGGGCAACATCAAGCGCGACAGCCCGGCGGGGCGTTACCTGAGCGAGCACGGCGTGGCGCCGCAGGACTTTAACTCCTACGGTTCGCGCCGCGGAAACCATGAAGTAATGATGCGCGGCACCTTCGCCAACATCCGCATCCGCAACGAAATGGTGCCGGGTGTGGAGGGGGGCTATACCCGCCATATTCCGTCGCAGCAGCAACTGTCTATCTACGACGCCGCCATGCAGTACCAGCAGGAGCAAGTGCCGCTGGCGGTGATCGCCGGTAAAGAGTACGGTTCCGGCTCCAGCCGCGACTGGGCGGCGAAAGGGCCGCGCCTGCTGGGCGTGCGGGTGGTGATCGCCGAATCCTTCGAGCGTATTCACCGCTCCAACCTGATAGGCATGGGTATTTTGCCGCTGGAGTTCCCGCAGGGCGTGACGCGCAAAACGCTGGGGCTGACCGGGGACGAGCAGATCAGCGTCGGCGGCCTGCAACAGCTGCAGCCGGGCCAGACGGTGCCGGTACATATCACCTATGCCGACGGGCGCAAGGAGGTGATCGACACCCGTTGCCGCATCGATACCGGCAATGAGCTGACCTACTACGAAAACGACGGCATCCTGCACTACGTAATCAGGAAAATGCTGTAAATCGTGCAGTAAAAAGGGCGCCGCAAGGCGCCCTGATTGTTTTCACCGTGGCGGCGATCACTTCTGGTCGAGCAAATGGCCCATTTTGGCGGCCTTGGTGGCCAGATAGTGTTCGTTCTTCGGGTTGCGGCCGACGATCAGCGGCACGCGCTCGCTGATATTGATACCGGCTTCGGTCAGGATCTCGACCTTTTTCGGGTTGTTGGTCAGCAAGCGCACCGCGTCGACGCCCAGCAGTTTGAACATGTCGGCGCACAGGGTGAAGTCGCGTTCGTCGGCGGCGAAGCCGAGCTGATGGTTGGCTTCCACGGTGTCTGCGCCCTTATCCTGCAGGGCATAGGCGCGGATCTTGTTCAACAGGCCGATATTGCGGCCCTCCTGGCGATGATAAAGCAGGATGCCGCGGCCTTCTTCGGCGATCTGCTCCAGCGCGGCTTCCAGCTGAAAACCGCAGTCGCAGCGCAGGCTGAACAACGCGTCGCCGGTCAGACATTCGGAATGCACGCGTGCGAGCACCGGCGCTTCACCGGAAATATCACCGAAAACCAGCGCCAGATGATCGTGCCCGGTCGCCAGTTCTTCGAATCCTACCATCAGGAAATCGCCCCAAGGTGTCGGCAGTTTAGCCTCTGCCACCCGTTTAAGCTGCATGTCACTCTCCACAAAAACCTACGATTCAATCATTGTCGCGCATCCTAAGTCCGGTCAGTGCATTGACCAAGACTAAAACGTGCTACGCCGATCTCTATTTCGTTAATTATCGGCTATTTTGCCACAACTTCTTGCCGGGCGGTGCTCAGCAAACCAGCAGATGGCGTTTTCTGGCCACCTATTATTGCGATAGGTTGTCTATCTGTTTAATTTTTCGCGTGTTATCAAGATTGCACTCTTGTTACACTGCAGCCTGATTCACGCAGAGGAAAACGGGAATGTATGAGATAGCAAAACGCACGGCGGGCGGCGCGTTGCTGCTGCTGTTGATGCCGCTGGCGGTCTGGGTATCCGGCTGGCACTGGCAACCCGGCGGCAATGACCGGCTGCTGAAAGCGCTGTACTGGGTGACCGAAACCGTGACCTCGCCGTGGGGCATTCTGACCAGCGCGATCCTCTGCGGTTGGTTTTTGTGGTGCCTGCGCTTTCGGCTGAAGCCGGCTATCGGTCTGGCGATGCTGCTTTTCGCCGCGCTGGTGATTGGGCAGGGCGTGAAGTCGTTGATCAAGGATCGGGTGCAAGAGCCGCGTCCTTTCGTGGTGTGGTTGGAGCAAACCCACGGCGTGGACGGCAAGTATTTCTACTCGCTGCAGCGCAAAGAGCGCAGCGCGCTGGTGCGCGAGCAACTGCAAGACCAGACGCTGGTGCCGAGCTGGCTGCGCAAGCACTGGCAGTTTGAAACCGGCTTTGCTTTTCCGTCGGGGCACACCATGTTCGCCGCCACCTGGGCGCTATTGGGCGTAGGGCTACTGTGGCCGCGCCGCCATTACAAAACCGTCGCGATCCTGATGGTGTGGGCGGCCGGGGTAATGGGCAGCCGCTTGCTGCTGGGCATGCACTGGCCGCGCGATCTGGCGATGGCCACGTTGATCAGCTGGTTGCTGGTGGTGATCACCTGCTGGCTGGCGCAGCGCTGGTTCGGTCCTCTGACGCCGCCGCCGCAAGAGCAGCAGGAAATCGCGGCGCGCAAGCCGGAGAAATGAACGTTATGTGACCATGTCACAAAAATCGCGGCGCCAGATCGGCGCCGCATTAACCGCTTACATTTTCCCGCCATTGCAATCCGCGCCGTCGCCCCCATATCCTTATAAATTCGACGTTTTGAGAAGCTTTCTCATCAATTTGTTCGTTAAAGCCGTTTACTGCCGAATATGCCAGCAGATATGTGGTTTTATCGTGCCGCAGGGTTTCCCTGCCGCAACGGGAAATGCTAACTTAAGGGTTAGGGACGCCACGTTTTGGCATCGTTCATCCGATTCACTCGGCATCGCGGGAAAGAATGTGAAATATTTGCTGATTTTTTTGTTGGTTCTGGTGATCTTCGTGATTTCCGTCACCTTGGGTGCGCATAACGATCAGGTGGTCAATTTTAACTATCTGGTTGCGCAGGGCGATTATCGCGTATCGACCCTGTTGGCCACGCTGTTTGGCGCCGGTTTCATTCTCGGCTGGATCATTTGCGGTCTGTTCTATCTGCGTACGCGCATTGCGCTGGGCCGCGCCGAGCGCAAGATCAAAAGGCTGGAGCTGCAGCTTGAGCAGCCCGCTGAACCGGCGGCTCAGGCCGTTGTCAGCAAGGAATAACCCTCTATGTTAGAACTGCTGTTTCTGTTGCTGCCCGTGGCTGCCGCGTACGGTTGGTACATGGGGCGCAGAAGCGCTCAGCAGGATAAACAGCAAGAAGCCAACCGCCTGTCGCGTGAATACGTGGCAGGGGTGAACTTTCTGCTTTCAAACCAGCAGGATAAGGCGGTCGATCTGTTCCTCGACATGTTGAAAGAGGACAGCAACACCGTTGAGGCCCACCTGACGTTGGGCAACCTGTTCCGCTCGCGCGGCGAAGTCGACCGCGCTATCCGCATCCATCAGGCCTTGATGGAAAGCGCTTCCCTGACCTTTGAGCAGCGCCTGTTGGCGGTGCAGCAGCTGGGCCGTGACTATATGGCCGCCGGGCTTTATGACCGCGCGGAAGACATGTTCAGCCAGTTGACTGACGAAGCGGATTTTCGCGTCTCGGCGCTGCAGCAATTGCTGGTGATCCATCAGGCGACCAGCGACTGGCAGAAAGCGATCGACGTGGCGGAAAAGTTGGTCAAGCTGGGCAAAGAGAAACAACGCGTCGAGATCGCGCACTTTTATTGTGAACTGGCGCTGCAGGCGATGGGCAGCGACGATCTCGATCGGGCGATGAGCCTGCTCAAGCGTGCGGACGCGGCCGATAAACAGTGCGCGCGCGTGTCCATCATGTTCGGGCGCATTTACATGGCGCAAAACGATTACGCCAAAGCGGCGGAGTCGCTGCAGCGCGTACTGAGCCAGGATAAAGAGCTGGTCAGCGAAACGCTGCCGATGCTGCAGGAATGCTACACGCATCTGCCGGAACAGCAGCACAACTGGGCTGATTTCCTTAAGCGCTGCGTGGAAGAGAACACCGGCGCAACCGCCGATCTGATGCTGGCCGAAATCATCGAGCAGCACGAAGGGCGCGACGTGGTGCAGGTCTATATCAACCGTCAGCTGCAGCGTCACCCCACTATGCGGGTGTTTTATCGGCTGATGGATTATCACCTGGCGGACGCTGAAGACGGCCGTGCGAAAGAGAGTCTGCTGTTGTTGCGCGATATGGTCGGCGAGCAAATTCGCACCAAACCGCGTTACCGCTGCCACAAATGTGGCTTCACCGCGCACTCGCTCTATTGGCATTGTCCGTCGTGTCGCGCCTGGTCATCGGTTAAACCGATCCGCGGTCTGGACGGACAATAGCGTGGCGGCGAGACAAAACAAAACGGGGCGATTGTTCGCCCCGTTTTTTTATGTTCATCGCTTACTTTTTCTTGCCGCCTTTAGCGCCGGTTTTCAATAGCTGACGCAGCTTCTTCAGCTCTTTCTGGCTCAGAGGCTGTTCGATTTCTTCTTCGGTGCTTTGATTGTCGATCTCGCCGTGGTGCAGGTCGTCCGTTTTCTTGGCCGGTTTTTCTGCCTTGACGACGGGCGCGTTGAAGCTGCTTTCCAGGCGCTGGCACACTTCCACGCTCAATGAAAATTCGTTTTCAGCGGCTGCGGCGCGGATTTTCTCCTTCAGTGCCAGAGGAATTTTAATGGTAAGTGTTGATATCTCGCTCATTTTGAAAGCCTTTCTGCAGGAAGATGCCTTCAAGCTAAGCCACTGGCGATCGGGTGTCTAGTGTGTAATAAAAATTTAATATTTTTGTAACAATAAAGAGCGGGGCAAAGGCGGGTTTTTAAGCGGGAAACAGAGGCAGGGCCCGAAATCTCGGGCCCTGTACCGGAAACCTTATTTGTAGATGATCGCGGTGCCGCTCAACATGTTGTTACCGCCGGCGGAGATAATGCGGTAGCTGCTGGCGCCCTGAGCATCTGCTTTAGCGGCCAGTTTTTTCTCCAGGCTGCTGAGGGTGGTTGCGTGGCCTGCGGAAACGACGCCGGTCGCGGTCAGGCTATCGGCCTGCTGGCTGTTGATCGGCTCAGCGGCCAAAGTGGCGAAAGAGGTCAGTGCGATAGCGGCAGCGGCTGCAAAATATTTGATGGTTTTCATGGGTGACTCCAGTCTGTTTATTTAGGAAGGAAGCCATTCGCTTCCGATGTGGTGAATAATAAAGCATCTGGGCCGATTGAAAATCTGATAATGCTGAGCAAGTGGTTCAAAATATTTGATTGATAATTTACGCATCTTTACGGCGTTTTACGCTGCGTGGTTTATTGCTGACGCGCTTACGTTGACGCGCCATGACAAAGACGCAAGGTAACATGACAGAGCGCCGGTGCGCGCTGTGGCTGGGATTTCTGGCCCCTGGCATGTAGAATGCGGCGGTCAGTTTCGCGGGTGAGTCCCTGATTATCTCCATTTTACAGAAGGTAGAAGAAATGAAGTCTGAAAATAACGCTAATAACAATGACTTAAAATCATCTCCAATCGTTGTGGCGTTGGATTACGCCGATAAGAACGCTGCGCTGGCGTTCGCCGACCGTATCGATCCGCAAGACTGCCGGCTGAAAGTGGGCAAAGAAATGTTCACGCTGTTTGGACCGCAGCTGGTGCGCGATCTGCACGGGCGCGGCTTCGACGTATTTCTTGACCTGAAATTCCACGATATTCCCAATACCACGGCGCATGCGGTAGCCGCAGCGGCCGAGCTGGGCGTTTGGATGGTCAATGTGCATGCCAGCGGCGGCGCGCGCATGATGACCGCCGCTAAAGAAGCGCTGGTGTCATACGGGGCGGATGCGCCGCTGCTGATCGCCGTCACGGTGCTGACCAGCATGGAAGCGGAAGACCTTCGCGGCATCGGCATCGAGGCCAGTCCGGCAGAACACGCCGAGCGCCTGGCGCGCCTGACCCGCGACTGCGGGCTGGACGGCGTGGTGTGTTCGGCACACGAAGCGCAGCGCCTGAAGGCCGCCTGCGGGCAGGTTTTCCAACTGGTGACGCCGGGGATCCGCCCTGAAGGCAGCGCGGCGGGCGATCAGCGTCGTATTATGACGCCGGTGCAGGCGCAGGCCGCCGGCGTGGACTATATGGTGATTGGGCGTCCGATCACCCAATCTGCGGATCCTGCCGCGACGCTGCGCGCGATCCGCGCCTCTTTGGCCTGAGGAACCGCCGATGAATGACGATAACAGCCGTCTGGTGTATTCCACGGACACCGGTCGCATCAAGCAGGAAGAGGTTAAACCGCAACGCGCCAAGGGCGATGGCGTTGTGCGCATCCAGCGCCAGACCAGCGGCCGCAAGGGGAAGGGCGTGTGCCTGATTACCGGCGTCGATCTGGATGATGCCGCGCTCGACAAACTGGCGGCCGAACTGAAAAAGAAATGCGGCTGCGGCGGATCGGTGAAAGAGGGAGTCATCGAGATCCAGGGCGATAAACGCGATCTGCTCAAACAGCTGCTGGAAGCCAAAGGCATGAAGGTCAAACTGGCGGGCGGTTGAGGCGAATCGCCATGCCGCAGTGCAATGCTGCGGCATGGCTAGAGGTTGTTGCTGCCGGGGGTTAACCCGTTAACGGCGAAAGAACCATAGACTTATAGTAAAACAGACCTGAAATCATCGTTATTGGTTAATACGTCAAAGCGCCGAGGCGCTTTTGCCCGCCTGTCGGCGGAGGAGCATCGGGCAGGTTATTTGCCAACCTGGTGACCGATGATGCCGCCCACCGCAGCCCCACCCAGCGTGCCCAAAGCGCTGCCGTTGGTCAGCACTGCGCCGCCGACTGCACCGGCGCCGGCGCCGATAGCGGTGTTGCGATCGCGTTTGGACATGTTGGAACAGGCGCTCAGTGAAAACGCCAGAGTCAGAGCCAGAGCGGCGGTGGCGAAACGTTTATTGATAATCATCATAATGACTTCTCCTTAGCATTGGCTATATGGAAGTGCCCTATAAGTATAGGCGTTAACCATAAATCAGGCCTGCTGTTGATTCCCATGCGGTATCGATATAAAAAATGGCATTTTTGTTAACGGCCGAATAATTAGCGGGTTACGGCCCAAAAGTTACCGAAGCTGAGTATAGGTTTCTCGGGAAGGATAAACAGGTAAATAGTCTTAAAATCCCGCTGCGCAAGGGAAACGGCGGGCGGCGTGGCCCGCGCGGCGCGTTATTCGTTGACCAGCTCCACCTGTACGCCCTGACGTTTCAGCTGATGCTGATACTCCAGCGCCAAACGTGAATCGGTGATCACCCGGCTGATTTGCCCCGGCTGCGCCAGCGGGTTAGGCTGGATCTGGCCGAATTTGCTGGAATCCGTCAGCACGATATTCTCCACGCCCTTGGCCAGCACCGCGCTGACCACATCGGCGCGCATCATGTCGCGGCCGGTAAAGCCGGTTTCGGCCTGAAAGCCGTCAATGCCGATAAACGCTTTGTTGAAATGCACCTGCTGAATGCACAGCCGCGTGAGTGGGCCGACCACGGTCTCGCTTTTCTTCTGATACATGCCGCCCAACACAATTACGTCGCAGTCGGTTTCTTTGAGCAGGTTGGCGATGTAGTGGCTGACGGTGATCAGCGTAATGCGCTTGCGTTCGGCGATGTAGCGCGCCAGCAGGGCATTGGCGCTGCCGCTCTCGATAAAAATCGTCTCGCCGTCGTTGACCTGCGCGGCGGCGTACTGCGCCAATCGTTGCTTAAGGGTGAAATTGGACATCATGCGGGCGTCGACGTCGTCGCTTTCCAACGCCACGGCGGAGCCGTGCACCCGCTTCAGATAACTGCGTTTTTCCAGCAGGTTGAGATCCTGCCGGATGGTGACTTCCGAGACGCCCGAAGCGCGCGCCAGCTCATTGACGCTGATCCGGCGGCGATCGTTAACCAACTGCAATATGGTCTGTTGTCGTAAATTCATATCGGCCTGATGATGCGGCCGCCAAGACGCGGCCGCTAAGAGTCAAAGGTTTAAAGAGTATGTTCTGTGCGCGCAATAATATCATCCTGCGCCTCAGGGGATAATGCGGTAAAGAAGGCGGAATAGCCAGCTACGCGAACCACTAAATCACGATATTGGTCAGGGTGTTGCTTCGCCGCCAGCAGCGTTTCGCGCGACACGATGTTGTACTGCACATGCCAGCCGCGATAGCTCTCGAAGAAGGTGCGCAACATCAGCATCAGCTTCTCCCGATCGCGCGGGTTGTCCAGCGTCGCCGGGTTCAGCTTTTGGTTGAGCAGCACGCCGCCGAGGATCGCTTCGGTCGGCAACTTGGCGAGCGAATTGAACACTGCCGTCGGCCCCAGGTGGTCGGTGCCGGACGCCGGGCTGGCGCCTTCCGCCAGCGGCGCGTGCGCCTTGCGGCCATCCGGCGTGGCCAGGGTGGCAGCGCCGAACGGCACGTTGGCCGAAATCGACGAGGTGCCGGCGTAATAGCCGCCGCCGATTGGCCCACGGCCGAAGCGGGTGTTGCGATACTGCTTCAGTTCTTCGATGTAGGTTTGGTAGGCGCGCACCAGCAGCCGATCGACCTCGTCCACATCGTTGCCGTATTTGGGCGCAGCGTTAAGCAGCCGCTGACGCAGCTGTTCGCCATCCAGCCCGGAGAAGTCTTCGGCCAGCGCCGTCGCCAACTGCTGCTGGCCGATCGCCCCTTGGTCGAACACCAGTTTGCGCACCGCCGCGAGGCTGTTGCCCAGGTTGGCGATGCCGACCTGCAGCCCGGAAACCCAATCGTATTTGGCGCCGCCTTGTTTGATGCTTTTGCCGCGTTCAATGCAGTCATCCACCAGCGCGGAGCAGAGGATATCGTGGGCGTTCTCCTCCAGCACGCTGTCCACCACGCACTCGATCTCAATTGACTTGCGCGTGTAGTAGCGGATTTGCCGATCCCAGGCGGCCATCACCTGCTCGAAATCGGCGAAGTTTCCTTTGGACAGCGCCTGTTCCTGCGGCAGGAAAATCTGCCCGGACGTGGCGTCGCGGCCTTGTTCCAGCGCCGCCAGCAGCACGCGGGCGAAGTTGATGAAGCTCATGCCGGTGCAGCGATAGCCCCATTTGCCGCCGACGGCGGTCTCGATACAGCCGATGGCGGCGTAGTCGTAAGCGTCCTGCGGTTCGACCCCCAGCTTGATGAACTCGGGAATGACGATTTCGTCGTTATTGAATGCCGGCATGCCGAAACCGCAGCGGATCACCTGTACGCAGGCGTCGAGGAAATCGGCGCTCATCCCGGCGTGGTAACGCACGCTGAGGTTGGGCTGGGTGGAGCGCAGGCGACCGCAGGATTCGAGAATGGCGTAGGATAGCGGATTGACCGCGTCGCACGGCCGGCCATCGACCAGTTTTTGCCCGCCGATGGTAACGTTCTGGTACAGCGGGCTGCCGGCGGAGGCCTTGGAGTGCGAGCCGGAGCGGATCTTGTTGACCTCCAGCAGCTTCAGCCAGCAGCTGTGCAGCAGCTCGATGGCGTCTTCCCGCGCCAGGTTTTGCTCCAGCTCCACGTCGCGCCGATACCAGGGATAGAGATACTGATCGAGGCGGCCAAAGGAAACCGAATGGCCGTTGGATTCGATCTGCAACGTCAGTTGGATGAAATAGCACAGCTGCAGCGCCTGCCAGAAGGTTTGCGGCGGGCGATGGGCGATCAGGTCGCAGTTGTCTGCGATAGCCAGCAGCTCGGCGCGCCGCCAGTCGCGGGCTTCGTTTTGCGCCATGTCGCGCGCCAGGCGGGCGAAGCGCAGGATGTGCCCGCTCAGCGCCGTCAGCACAATATCGATAGCGTTGAGAAACTGCGCCTTGTGCAGATCTTCCCACTCGGTCAGACGCAGGCGGCTGCGGCGCGCGCGCACCTTTTCACGCAGGCCATCGAGGCCTAACTCCAGCAGCAGCGGGAAGTTGACCGCCAGATGGGCGTCGCCGGAGGTCATATTGCCCTCGGCCTTGATGATGCCGGTGACCAGCAACGCCTTTTGTTCGTCGGTGAACATGCCGTAGCAGCGATCCTGCACCGTTTGGCCGCGCCACCAGGGGCACAGACGATGCAAAATTGCCTTGTTCTCGTCGCTGACCGAAAAACCGGCGCCCGGCCGGTCGGCCAACTGGTCTATTTCGTTTTCTATCCAGCCGACGGTGTATTCGGGGAAGATCGGCGCGGCGCGCAGCTCGCTGGCCTGGTTGCCGACGATCAGCTCGTCGTTGGCGATCCAGATGCTGCGTTTCGCCAGATGGTTGGCCAACGCCAGGGCGCGGCGCACCGGCAGCGGCTTGTCCTGATGCTGCTGATAGGCCTCGGTATAGTGCTGCGCGCGTTCGGTGCACACCGGCGGTTTGACGATGTGAATCAGCGCATTCTTATGCGCCTGGATACGGGCGCTCAGGGTAGTCAAATCCAACGTGGTCATGGTGTTATCCTCGCAAAATGGCGGTCAGGCCCTTGGCGCCGGCATAGTCTTCGGCGAAGGCCAGCAGGTCGGGTGCGTCCAGTGGCGTGCGGGCGGCACGGTAGGGTTCGCCGAGCAGGTGGTACTTGTTGATGCCGAGCGTGTGGTACGGCAGAAAGTGGATCTCCGACACGCCGATCTCGTCGGCGGCGAAGTCGACGATGGTACGGACAGAGCGGCGATCGGCGTTGAAATCGGGGATCAGCGGCACGCGTACGGTCATTGGTACGCCGTGCGCCGCCAGCCGACGAAAATTGCTCATCACCCGGCGGGCGGAACCGCCGGTCCAGGCTCTGAAGCGCGCTTCGTCGGTGTGTTTGAGATCGGCCAGCAGCAGATCCAGCCACGGCAGCGAAGGGGCGATATAACGCCACGGGACGTGCAGGCAGGATTCGACGGCGGTGTGGATGCCGGCCTCGCGGCCGCGCCGCAGCAGCTCCGCCGCGATGTCCGGCTGCATAAAGGGTTCGCCGCCGGACAGCGTTAAACCGCCGCCGCTGCGCAGGTAGAAAGGCTTATCCCGCATCACCTCGGCCATGATATCGTCGGGGTTGATCGGGCTGCCGCACAGGCTGAGTGCGCCGGTCGGGCAGGCGGCGGCCAGGGCGGCATAATCGTCTGCGCTAATCAGCTCGCGTTGCAGCGTCAACGGCCCGTCGGTGCGTTGCAGCCCTTGCGGACAACGCTCGGCGCACAGCGTGCAGCCGCTCAGGCACAGGCGTTCGTCAAACAGCAGGTCTGCGTGGCGCGAGCGGCTTTCCGGGTTCTGACACCACTGGCAGCTCAGCGGGCAGCCTTTTAAAAAGACCACGCTGCGGATGCCCGGGCCGTCATGGGTCGAGTAGCGCTGCAGATTGAAGATCATGAGTCACCCGTTTGGCGTTGCTGTATCTTTCGCCATTAAAGATGTTTCGAATGAAAGTTGAGTTGATTTTGATCAAAAGTTAGCGCAGTTTTTGCCCTATGATGATCAGAGTTTGAATCCGCCCACAGAACATGACACAGGAGTCCGTGATGGAGCTTTATCTCGATACCGCCGATGTGACCGCGGTAAAACGCCTGGCGCGCATTCTGCCGCTGCACGGCGTCACCACCAACCCGAGCATCGTGGCGAAGGAAGGCAAGCCGATCTGGGAAGTGCTGCCCGCGCTGCGCGACGCCCTCGGCGGCACCGGCAAGCTGTTCGCACAGGTGATGGCGACCGATGCGGAACGTATGGTGGCGGAGGCGGCGCTGCTCAGCCAGCGGGTACCGGGGCTGGTGGTGAAAATCCCGGCGACCGCCGAAGGGCTGGCGGCGATCAAGAAGCTTAAAACGATGTCCATTCCGACGTTGGGCACCGCGGTGTACGGTGCTGGGCAGGGGCTTTTGGCCGCCTTGGCCGGGGCGGAATATGTGGCGCCTTACGTCAACCGGGTAGACGCGCAGGGCGGCGACGGCATCGAAATGGTGCACGAGCTGCAGCAGCTGTTGAGCCTGCATGCGCCGTCGGCGCAGGTGCTGGCCGCCAGTTTCAAAACGCCGCGCCAGGCGCTGGAGTGCCTGTTGGCGGGCTGCCAGGCCATTACGCTGCCGGTGGACGTCGCGGAGCAGTTCCTGAATGCGCCGGCAGTGCAGGCCGCGGTCGAGAAATTCGAACAGGATTGGCAAGGGGCGTTCGGCTCCACGCTGTTAGGCTAAAGCCAGTAAAAAGGGCGCCGCGGCGCCCTTGCTTGATGCTCGGTTCGTTTAGCTGCGGCCGGCCTCTTCCCTCAGCGCGGCGCCGACCTCGTGCGCCGTCGGCTGTTCGGCGCGCAGCGCCCGGCGGATCGCGAAGAAGGCGGCGATCAGCATGGTCACCGCCACCAGCATAAAGAACCCGCACAGCGCGGCGTTGATCTGGTTGCTGAACACGATGGTTTCCATGTCTTTCAACGATTTGGCCGGCGCAATGATCGTGCCTTGCTCGATGCCGGTGGAGAACTTCTTCGCCTGCGCCAGGAAGCCGATGCTCGGTTTTTCGTGGAAGATCTTCTGCCAGCCGGCGGTCATGGAGGTCACGAACAGCCAGGCGGTCGGCAGAATAGTCACCCAGGCGTAGCGCTGCTTTTTCATCTTGAACAGCACCACTGTGCCGAGGATCAGCGCCATCGACGCCAGCATCTGGTTGCCGATACCGAACAGCGGCCACAGGGTATTGATGCCGCCGAGCGGATCGACCACGCCCTGATACACGAAGAAACCCCAACCGGCCACCGCCACCGTGGTGCCCGCCAGGTTGCCGAACCAGGAGCGGTTATTGGCCAGCTGCGGCACCGCCACGCCCACCAGATCCTGCACCATAAAGCGGCAGGCGCGGGTGCCGGCGTCGACGGCGGTCAGGATGAACAGCGCTTCGAACAGAATGGCGAAGTGGTACCAGAACGCCATCATCGCCCGGCTGTTGAACACCTCACTGATGATGTGCGCCATGCCCACGGCGAAGGTCGGGGCGCCGCCGGCGCGCGACAGGATGGCGTTCTCGCCCACCTCTTTGGCGATCAGCGCCAGCGTCTCCGGCGTAACGATAAAGCCCCAGCTGTTAATGACCTGCGAAGCATTTTCCACCGTGGTGCCGATCAGCGCCGCCGGTGAGTTCATGGCGAAGTAGACGCCCGGATCCAGCACCGAGGCGCAGATCAGCGCCATTATGGCGACGAAAGATTCCATCAGCATGGCGCCGTAACCGATAAAGCGGATGTGGTTTTCGCGCTCCACCAGCTTCGGCGTGGTGCCGCTGGAGACCAGCGCGTGGAAGCCGGAAATGGCGCCGCAGGCGATGGTGATGAACAGGAACGGGAACAGGGCGCCGGCGAACACCGGGCCGCTGCCGTCGATAAAGCGCGAGACCGCCGGCATTTTCATCTCCGGCATGGCGAAGACGATGCCGATGGCCAGGCCGATGATGACGCCGATTTTCATAAAGGTGGAAAGGTAATCGCGCGGCGCCAGCAGCAGCCACACCGGCAGCACCGAGGCGACGAAGCCGTAGATCACCAGCACCCAGGTCAGGGTGGTGCCGTGCAGCGTGAAGAACGGCCCCCAATAGGGATCTTGCGCCACGTTGCCGCCGTAAACGATCGCCAGCAGCATCAGCACGAAGCCAATCACCGAAATTTCAGCGATCTTGCCCGGCCGGATAAAGCGCATGTAGATGCCCATGAACAGGGCGATCGGGATGGTGGCGGCGATGGTGAACAGCCCCCACGGGCTGTCGGCCAACGCTTTCACCACCACCAACGCCAGCGCCGACAGGATGATGATCATCACCCCCAGCGCGCCGAGCATGGTGATCACCCCGGCGAACGCGCCCAGCTCTTGCTTGGCCATTTCCCCCAGTGAACGCCCGTCGCGGCGCGTGGAGATGAACAGCACCAGAAAATCCTGCACCGCGCCGGCCAACATAACGCCGACCAGGATCCAGATGGTTCCCGGCAGGAAGCCCATCTGCGCGGCCAGGATCGGCCCCACCAGCGGCCCGGCGCCGGCGATGGCGGCGAAGTGGTGGCCGAACAGCACCCATTTGTTGGTGGGCACGTAGTCCAGGCCGTCGTTGTGGCGTTCGGCCGGGGTCAGACGGCGGTCATCCAGTTCAAAGACCTTGTCGGCGATGAACCGGCTGTAGAAGCGGTAGGCGATGCTATAGCAAGCGACGGCGGCGACCACCAGCCAGACGGCGTTGACGTGCTCGCCGCGGCTGAGCGCCAGCATGGCGAAGGCGAAGGCGCCGACCAACGCCACCAGCAGCCAGATAAATCCGGACCTGATGTTTCTCATGAAATAACTCCTTGGCGTGCAGAGGTAAAATCGACGTTGTTATTAGGAATGACGTTTTAACAGTAGAAGTTTTGCCGCCGAACCGCGGCAGGTCGGATGAGAAATGTGAAGCAGGTGGGGTTTTAGTGTAAAAACAACGTGATGAAATACCGCTGGCGCAGGCTGCGGCCCATGCGCTTTCCGGCAGAAGTTCATTCTGCACTTTCACTTCGCATACAGCGAATCATCGCCGTTTTTTATCTGAGCACGGCGTCTGGCGGCCTATTATTTTATCTGGCGAGGCGCGCCGAAATAAAATTACTCATGCCGTGTTATACCTTTATTTCAATTCGCACTTTTATTCATTCATTAAATAAATAATAAAGCTACGAAAGGAATTTAATTATGATAAATAAAGTCATTGAAGGGTATTTACCGCAGCTTACGGCCATCCGGCATGATATTCACCAGCATCCCGAGTTGGGTTTTGAAGAATTTCGCACCAGCGATCTGGTGGCGGATTATCTAAGCTCGTGGGGCTATGAGGTACACCGCGGATTGGCGGGCACCGGCGTGGTGGGGAGGCTGCGGGTGGGCGACGGCGTTAAACGCCTCGGCCTGCGCGCCGATATGGACGCCTTGCCGATCGAGGAAAACAACGGCAAACCCTGGAGCAGCAGCGTGGCCAACCGCATGCACGCCTGCGGCCATGACGGCCATACCACCATGCTGCTCGGCGCCGCGCGTTACCTGGCGCAAACGCGCAATTTCAACGGCACGCTGCACCTGATTTTCCAACCGGCGGAAGAGATGCTGAACGGCGGCGCGCGCATGGTCGAACAGGGGCTGTTCGAGCGCTTCCCCTGCGACGCCATCTTCGCCATGCACAACATGCCGGGGATGCCGCTCGGCGAGTTCTTCTTCCAGCACGGCCCGTTTATGGCCTCGATGGATCAGTTCAACGTGCGGGTGCAGGGGCGCGGCGGCCACGGTGCCATTCCGCAACTGACGGTCGATCCGGTGGTGGTGGCTTCGCATATCACCGTCGCGCTGCAGAGCATCGTTTCGCGCAATATCGATCCGCTGGAAGCGGCGGTGATCACCGTTGGCAGCATCAAGGCCGGCGAGGCGGCCAACGTGATCCCGGACAGCGCGGAGATGAAGCTCAGCGTACGCTCGCTGGATCGCCAGGCGCGCGCTACGCTGCTGGCGCGCATTCCGGCGCTGATCGAAGCGCAGGCGGCAAGCTTCGGCGCCCACGCGACGGTGGAACACGTTAACGGCACGCCGGTGTTGGTCAACGACGAAGCGATGACCCGTTTCGCCCATCGCGTGGCGCAGCAGCAGTTCGGCGCCGCCCGCGCACACTACGGCGCCAGGCCGCTGATGGGCAGCGAAGACTTCGCCTTTATGCTTGATGCGCATCCGCAAGGCTGCTACCTGATCATCGGCAACGGCGACGGCGAAGGGAGCTGCATGGTGCATAACCCGGGATATGACTTTAACGATGGGTGTCTGGCGGCCGGCAGCCAGTATTGGGGAGCGTTGGCGGAAGCGTATTTAAAATAAATTCGAAGAATAATAACAGGGAAGATAATGATGAGTGAAAATACGGCGGCGACGCAACCAACAATAAACGCGCCTGCGAGGGTAGGCGGCAAGAAAGTGATATTTGCCGCCTCCTTCGGCAATGCGCTGGAGTTTTTCGATTTCGGTATCTATAACTTCTTCGTTATTTATATCAGCGTATTGTTTTTTCCCCCCTCGAGCGATCCCAATTTGGCGTTGCTGTTGGCGTTCGCCACGTTTGGCGTCAGTTTTTTCATGCGGCCGCTGGGCGGCATTCTGATCGGCGCCTATGCCGATCGCCATGGCCGCAAGCCGGCGATGATCCTGACGATTTCACTGATGAGCCTCGGCACGGCGATGATCGGCTTTGCGCCGACCTACGCCAGCGCCGGTTATTGGGGAACCGTCACGCTGGTGGCGGCGCGTTTGATCCAGGGCGTGGCGGCGGGCGGCGAGGTGGGCGCATCGATGTCGTTGCTGGTGGAGTCGGCGCCAGCTAACCGGCGAGGCTTCTATTCCAGCTGGTCGCTGGCGACACAGGGCATCGCCACCGTGGTCGGCGGCGTCACCGCGCTGGCGCTCAGCGCGGCGTTGCCGGCGATCTCCGGCGAGCCGAACGCCATGGCCGAGTGGGGATGGCGCATTCCGTTCTTTATCGGTGTGGCGCTGGCGCCGCTCGGTTGCTGGCTGCGTCTCGGATTGGAAAGCGACCGGCTGCCGGTGTCGCGGGCCCATGAACCGCCGGCGCAGCTGCGACGGCACTCGCGGGCGGTGGTGCTCGGCGTGATGCTGACCATTGGCGCCACCGTCGCCACTTACATCTCGATGTATTATCTCGGCACTTACGCGGTGAAATACTTAGGCATGCCGCAGGCCTACGGCTATGCCGCGATGCTGCTGGCGGGGCTGGTGACCTTCGGCGGCAGCCTGTTGGTTGGGCACTGGTGCGATCGCTATGGCCGCTTGCCACTGATACGAGGCTCGCGCATCGCTATCTTGATCGTGGCCTTGCCGGCGTTTTGGTGGCTGAGCGCCGCGCCGCATCCGGCGGTGCTGCTGCTGATTGTCGCGATATTGGTCGGATTGACCACGCTCGGCTCGGTGCCGACCATGCTGATGATTTCGGAGCTGTTTCCGCAGCGCATTCGCGCATTGGGGTTTGCGTTGGTCTACAGCCTCGGCGTGGCGATTTTCGGCGGCTTCGCCCAATATATCGCCTCGCAGTCGATCGCGTTGAGCGGCTCGCTGCTGGCGCCCGCCATCTACCTGATGCTGGCGACGCTGGCTTCGTTGGCGGTGCTGCCATTGCTGCGTGAAACCGGCGGTGATCCATTGCGTTAGCTAGCGCGGACGAAAAAAAACGCCGGCGGTTTTCACCGTCGGCGTTTGGCGTCGCTACCGTTTCAGGCTGGCGTTCAGGCCGCCGGCCGGGCGATTACGCTGCGGGTTTCCATGCGCACTTCGGCGATGGTGACCTGCAAGGTATCGCTCTGGCGATAAACCACTTCGCCTTTGATCTGCACGGTGCCGGTTTCCTGGCTGCACTGCATCTCGTCACGCACCGCGTGAATGAACGGCGCCGGGATGAAGGCAACCGCGCCGTTGTCCAACAGGCGCACGCGCAGGCCGCCGCGTGTCACGTCGATGATCTCGGCGTTGAAGCGGGTATCGGTACCGGCCTTGTCCTGCAGGAAACGGGCGTACAGCCAGTCGCCGACGTCGCGTTCCGCCATGCGATTCAGACGGCGGCGTTCCGCCAGCTGCACCGTCACGTCATCCTGCGGTTTTTCCGCCGGCTGCTGGTTGATGATCGCCTTCAGCAGGCGATGGTTGACCATATCGCCGTATTTACGGATCGGCGATGTCCAGGTGGCGTAAGCCTCCAGCCCCAGACCGAAGTGTGGCCCCGGCGTAGTGCTGATCTCGGCGAAGGTCTGGAAGCGGCGGATGCGGCTGTCGAGGAACTGGGTCGGCTGCGCATCCAGGTGGCGGCGCAGTTCGCAGAAACCGTCGAGGGTCAGCAGCTTCTCGGCTTCGGCTTCGACGCCGTTGGCCTGCAGTACGGTGACCGCTTGCTCAACCAGCGCAGGATCGAAACCGGTGTGCACGTTGTACACGCCGAAGCCCAGGCGATCACGCAGCACGATGGCGGCGCAGACGTTGGCGGCGATCATGCACTCTTCAACGATGCGGTTGGCGCTGCGGCGCTGCTCGGTAACGATCTCCAGCACGTCGCCTTTTTCACCCAGCACGAAGCGGTAGTCCGGGCGATCTTTGAATACCAGCGCATGCTGGTGGCGCCAGGCGTTGCGCGCGTCGCAAACGCGTTTCAGCAGGGTGATCTGTTGCGCGATGGCGTCGCTCGGCGGTTGCCAGCCGGCAATGCCGTCCAGCCAGTCGGAGACTTCGTCGTACACCAGTTTGGCTTTGGATTCGATCTCGGCGGCGAAGAACTGAATATCTTCGCCCAGCGCGCCGTCGGCGGCGATGGTCACGCGGCAAGCCAGCACCTGACGGCGCTCGTTAGGGCGCAGCGAGCACAGGTTGTCCGACAGATCGCGCGGCAGCATCGGGATGTTGAAGCCCGGCAGATAGTTGGTGAAGGCGCGCACGCGGGCGATATCGTCCAGCTTGCTGCCTTGTTCTACGTAGGCAGTAGGATCGGCGATGGCGATGGTCAACTGCAGCGAACCGTCACCGTTGTCGGTCACGTACAGCGCATCGTCCATGTCTTCGGTGCTGGCGCTGTCGATGGTGACGAATTCGAGCGCGGTCAGATCTTCACGCACCAGCGCAGCGTCCGGCTCGCTGAGGGCCTGCATCTCCGGCGCCTCTTTTTCCAGGTTGTGACGCGCCAGCGTCACCCACCACGGGGCGAAATGGTCTTCACCGTCGGTGATAAACTGGGTCAGGTCGGCGTTGAAGCCGCGATCGCCTTTCAGCGGATGGCGGCGCATTTCCGCCACCGCCCAGTCGCCGGCCTGGAAGTTGTGGGTCAGTTCACGCACCGGGCGGCACGGAATCGCGTCTTTCAGCAACGGATGATCGGGCACGATGGACAGACGATCGTCGCGCTTTTGCACGCGGCCGACAAAGCGCGACAGGAACGGCTCGACCAGGGTTTCCGGCTCGGCGATTTCGCGCTCTTTCTCGGTGTGCAGGGTGGCGATAATGCGATCCCCGTGCATGACTTTCTTCATGTACGGCGGCGGAATGAAGTAGCTTTTTTGACCGTCTACTTCAAGAAAGCCAAAGCCTTTCTCAGTCCCTTTCACTACGCCTTCAACGCGCGGGGTCTGAGAGTGAAGTTGCTGTTTTAGCTGCGCCAGCAGCGGGTTATCTTGAAACATATCGTCCAGTGAATGGGTTGTGAGTGGCAAGATTTGCGGCTGACAGTTTTACGCGAATCACCCGCTGCGAGCAAGCCTAACGTCACGGATCCCCGCGTTGCCGCGCGATTTTGCGCAAGATTGGTCAATCGAAGGGCGAACGATGAAAAACCCCGGCGCGCAGGCCGGGGTGAAGGAGGGGGCAATCAGTCCTGCAGCGGCGTCGGCTGCAGGATTTCAATCCAGTAATCGTCCGGATCGCGAATGAACGCGACGTAGTTCATGCGGCCTTCATGCAGGCGTTTCTGAAAGGTGACGCCCAGGCGCTCAAAACGCTCGCAGGCGGCGCGCACGTCCGGCACCGTGACGCACAGGTGGCCAAAGCCGCGCGGCTCGCCGTTGCCATTGTGGTAATGGAAATCCGCCTGATTTTCGGTGCCGTGGTTATGGGTCAGCTCGAGAATGCCCGGTTGGCTCAGCGCCCAGCGTTTGCGTTCGTCGTCATCCTGCGGGATCTGCTCTCGCGGGCTGCGCGTCAGGTAGCAGATGGTGAAGGCGGCCTCTTTGAATTCTTCCAGATAGACCGGGGTAAAACCCAGTACGCGAGTGTAGAAATCCAGCGCTTTGGTCAGGTCTTTCACGCGGATCATGGTGTGGTTGAACACGTAACCGTCGGTTACCGCGTCCGGTTGGGCCGCCACGCCGGGCAGCGTCAGTAAATCATTCAGTGGCATCAGTGATCCTCCTCAGGGTGTCGACAGACTGTAGGTGAAATCGATGCTAATCTAAAGTGATTGTTTTTAACTAAAACACTAACTAAAAGTGAATGATAGATGAAGCTGAGCCAGCTGAAGTTTTTCTGCACCGTGGTGGAACACAAAACCATCGCCGCCGCCGCCCGTGAGCTGCACTGCGTGCCTTCCAACGTCACGCTGCGGCTGCGCGAGCTGGAAGAGACGTTGGGCGGCGAGCTGTTTTTCCGCGATAAAAACCGGCTGTACGTCAATCCCAAAGGCCGGCTGTTCTACCAACAGGCGCGCGACATCGTGGCGCAGGCGGAGCGCAGCAAGCAGCTGTTCGCCGGAGAACATCAGCATGGGCTGCTGAACCTCGGGGCGCTGGATTTCTCGCTGGTCAGCCATTTGCCGGCGCGCATCGCCCGGCTGCGCCGTTTACAACCCCATCTGCAGATCAACGTGCTCAGCCGCGATTCATTGGTGCTGGAGCGCATGCTGATCGACAGTACCCTCGATCTGGCGATCACCGACGGCCCGATTGAACATCCGTTGCTGGCCAGCCAAAAGGCGTTTGACGAACGGCTGGTGATGCTGATGCCGGCCGATGCCGGGCAGCCCGATGCCGCCACGCTGGCGGCGCTGGAATTTTACACGTTCAGCCGAGAATGCTCGTTCCGCCTGAAGGTGGATCACTGGCTGGCCTCGCGCGGGCTGAAACCGCGCATAACGCTGGAAATGGAGTCTTATGCCGCGATGGCGGCCTGCGTGCAGGCAGGTTGCGGCGTCGCCTGCGTGCCGGGTTCTTTGCTGCCGCAGATTTTGCCCGCTCCGGGGCTGAAGGTGGTGGAAATGGGCGAGGAGGGCGTGAGCGATCTGTACTTCGTCTGGCGACGGCATCAGCTGTCCGACGAATTACAGACCATCCTGGCGATATTGAAGCGCCCGGCGTGAACCGGGCGCGCGTTTTCAGGCAATGCGCAGCGAGGGGTGCTGTTCGCTGCGGCGAATCGTCACCGGGATCGACTTCGACGTCGGGGTGCCGGTGCCGTCGCCGAAGCTGGCCAGCGGCACCAGCGGGTTGGTTTCCGGGTAGTAGGCCGCCAGGTTGCCACGCGGAATGTCGTAACTCACCAGCTTGAATCCGTCCACTTTACGTACCACGCCATCGTTCCACAGGGTCTCTATCTCAACCCGTTCGCCATCCTGCAGGCCCAGCGCCGCCAGATCTTCCGGATGGATGAACAACACTTCGCGCTGGCCGTAAACGCCGCGGTAGCGGTCATCCAGGCCATAGATGGTGGTGTTGTACTGATCGTGCGAGCGCAGCGTTTGCAGGGTAAACGGCGCTTGCACGTCGCCCAGTTGCGGGAACAGGGTCGCCGGCAGCGCGGCGGCGCTGAATTCCGCCTTGCCGCTCGGCGTGGCGAAGCGCAGTTCGGCGGCGGCATTGCCCAGGTAGAATCCGCCGGGCTGCTCGCAGCGACGGTTGAAATCCTCAAAGCCGGGAATGGTGGCGGCGATATGATCGCGGATCAGCGAGTAGTCGTCGGCCAACTCCAGCCAGTCCAGCTGCTGCGTGCCCAGCACCGCGTCGGCGATGCCGCAGACGATCGCCGTTTCCGATCTTTGGGTATCCGCCAGCGGTTTGCCGATGCCTTCCGAAGCGTGAACCATGCTGAAAGAATCTTCGACCGTGATGTACTGCGAGCCGCTGGCCTGCATGTCCAATTCGGTGCGGCCCAGCGTCGGTAGGATCAACGCGTCTTTGCCGGTCACCAGGTGGCTGCGGTTAAGTTTGGTGCTGATGTGTACCGTCAAATCGCAGTTGCGCAGGGCGCGGGCGGTGCGCTCGGTGTCCGGCGCCGCGGCGGCCAGATTGCCGCCCAGCGCGATCAGCACTTTCACTTCGCCGCGCAACATCGCTTCGATCGCTTCCACCGTGTTGTGGCCCATCGCGCGATTGGCGGTGAAGTTAAAGTGGCGTTCCAGGCTGTCGAGCAGCGCCTTGGGCGACTTCTCGTCAATCCCCATGGTGCGGTTGCCCTGGACGTTGCTGTGGCCGCGCACCGGACACAGACCGGCGCCCGGTTTGCCCAGTTGCCCGAACAGCAGCTGCAGGTTGGTGATTTCACGCACCGTCGCAATCGAGTGCTTATGCTGAGTCACGCCCATCGCCCAGGTGCAGATCACCCGCTCGGCGCCCTGGTAAGTGGCCGCCGCCTGGCGCAATTGCGCTTCGCTCAGGCCCGATTGCGCGGTAATGGCCCGCCACTCGGTCGCATCCACCTGCGCCAGGTATGCCTCCACGCCGACGCTGTGCCGTTCGATAAACGCCAGGTCGAACAGGGGGGCTCACCGGCGGCCAGCCGCTGGCGGTGGGTTTCCAGCAGCGCTTTCACCATGCCGCGCACCGCCGCCATATCGCCGCCCAGATTCGGTTGGTAATAGGAGGAGCTGATCGGCGAGGATTTGGGCGTCAGCATCTGCACCGGATCCTGCGGATCGGCGAATCTTTCCAGCCCACGCTCGCGCAGGGTGTTGAAACTGACGATGCGCGCGCCGCGTCGGGCGGCGTTTTTCAGGCTGTGCAGCATGCGCGGGTGGTTGGTGCCGGGGTTTTGACCGAACACGAAGATGGCGTCGGCTTTTTCGAAGTCATCGATGCGGATGGTGCCTTTGCCGACGCCGATGCTTTGCTTCAGCCCGACGCCGCTCGCCTCGTGACACATGTTGGAGCAGTCGGGGAAATTGCTGGTGCCGAGCATGCGGCCGAACAGTTGATAAAGGTACGACGCTTCGTTGCTGGCGCGGCCCGAGGTATACAGCTCGATTTGGTTCGGGTTGTCCATTGCGTTGATGTGCCTGGCGATCAGCGCCAGCGCGTCCGGCCAATGAATAGGCTCATAGTGGTCGGTTTCGGCGTTGTAGCGCATCGGATGCGTGAGGCGCCCCTGGTATTCGAGGAAATAGTCGCTCTGCTGCTGCAAGGTGCTGACGCTGTGCGCGGCGAAGAACTCAGGCTCGACGGCGCTGCGCGTCGCTTCCCAACTGACCGCCTTGGCGCCGTTTTCACAGAAGCTGAAGGTGCTGTGGTTGTCGTCGCCCCAGGCGCAACCGGGACAGTCGAAGCCGCGAGCCTTGTTGACGCGCATCAGGTTGCGCATGTTTTTTAGGGTTTGTTTACTGTCGAGGACAAAGCGGGTGGTGGCTTCAAGCGAACCCCAGCCGCCCGCTGGGCCGGTATAAGGCTTGATTGACGGTTTGAATTTCATGGTGATACTTCGCAGGTGGTTGTAGCTAAAAAGTAAACGCTTTTTTATGCGTCTTGCGTATTTATGTCACAAGTTTAGGGGCGCGGCAGGCAGGCGTCTAATCGAATGGGGCAATGGCGGCATAGAGCATATCTATCGCAGGCGGACGCTGACCTAAACAAATGGTTGCATAAAGACACCCGCTGCAAAAGAGTAATGGTTTCGCCTGAAAGTGAATTCATGCAGTCTATCTCGCGGATTATATTGGCATTTTATTTAGCCTGCGGGCCTGAGGAACACAGCGTGAAGCGTTCAGTATCAGTGGTGATCGGCGGTATCTTACTGCCTTTAGCAGCGCAGGCGGCGGAAACGGCGTCCCATTTTCCCACCATGACCCCACCGGCGATAGACGCCGCCTCTTACGTATTGATGGATTACACCACCGGCCAGGTGCTGGCGGCCGACAATGCCGACGAGCGGCGCAATCCGGCCAGCCTGACCAAACTGATGACCGGGTTGGTGATCGATCATGCGCTCGATGAGCATAAGATTGGCCTCGATGATGTTGTCACCGTGGGGAAAGACGCCTGGGCGCAGGGCAACCCGGTGTTCAAAGGTTCCTCGTTAATGTTCCTGAAGCCTGGTGACAGGGTCACGGTGCGCGATCTCAGCCGCGGCATCATCATCGATTCCGGCAACGACGCCTGCGTGGCGATGGCGGACTATGTGGCGGGCAGCCAGGCCAACTTCGTCAAGCTGATGAACGAGAAGAGCGCGCAGCTGGGCCTGCAGAACACCCATTTCGAAACGGTGCACGGGCTGGATGCGCCGGGGCAGTTCACCACCGCCGGCGATCTGGCGGTGATTGCGCGCGCTATCATCATGAGCGAGCCGGCGGAATACCATATGTACAGCGAGAAATCGCTGACCTGGAACGGCATTACGCAGCAGAACCGCAACGGCCTGCTGTGGGATAAGACCCTGCACGTCGACGGCCTGAAAACCGGACACACCGCCTCGGCCGGCTTCAACATCATCGCTTCCGCCACCGAAGGAGATCGCCGCCTGATCGCCGTGGTGATGGGCGGCAAAAGTTCAAAAGGCCGCGAGGAACAGGCGCGCAAACTGCTGAGCTGGGGGCTGCGCGACTTTAGCACGGTACACCTGTTCAGCGCCGGCCAGAGCCTGGGGGAAGAGCCGATCTGGTATGGCGAAAGCCACCGCTTGCCGGTCGGCAGCGCGCAGGACCAGTCGCTCAGCCTGCCGAAAAACGAGGCGGACAAGCTGAAGGCGCAGTACGTGCTCAACGTTGCGCGGCTGGAAGCGCCGGTCAACAAAGGACAAACCGTTGGCGAGATCCGCATCAGCGACAATGGCCAGGTGGTGAAAACCCTGCCGCTGGTGGCGCTGCGGGCGGTGCCGCAGGGCGGCGTGTTCTCGCGCCTGGCGGATTACGTGAAGCTCAAACTCTGACTCACCGGGCGGGCGGCGGCGCCCGGTGGTATACTGGTGCGAATGCCGATCATTGAGCCGCGCTATGGATATTAAACAACTGATTTATCTGTGTAATTTAGAACGGGAGCGCCACTTCGGCCGGGCGGCGGAAGCCAGCTTCGTCAGCCAGCCGACGCTGTCCATGCGATTGAAAAATCTGGAAAAAGAACTGGGCGTTTCGCTGATTAACCGCGGCAACCATTTCGGCGGCTTTACCGCCGAGGGAGAACGGGTGTTGGCGTGGGCGCGCGAGATCGTCTCGGTCTACCAAGGGCTGAAACTGGAGGTGGAGTCGCTCAAGCACGGCTTGCACGGCACGTTGCGCCTCGGCGTGGTGCCGCAGTGCAGCATCTCGGTGGCGGAAATGCTCAAGGCGGTCAGCGAACGTTATCCCCATCTTGATTATCGGCTGGCGGTGCTGAGCGCCGATCAGCTGTTGGAGGCGCTGACGGCGCACACCGTAGATATCGGCATCGGCTTTTTCGAGCTGTCGACCTTGAAAGAACTGCATTTCCAATCGCAGCCGCTGGTGGAAACCGGCGTCGAGCTGGTGTTTCATCCGCAGCATTTCCCTAAGCTGGTGGGGGATGCGCCGTTGCCGCTGGAGGCGGTGGCTGCCTTGCCGCTGTGTCTGGCCGAGCCGACGCGTTATTTCCGCCGCTATCTCGATCAGCATTTCCGCGACGCTGGATTGACGCTGCACCCGCGGCTGGAAACTACCTCGATCTTCCAACTGCTGGAGGGGATTTTCGTCGGATTGGGCTGCGGGTTGTTCCCGCGTGGCCAACTGCAATCGCCGCTGATGCCGGCATTGCAGCGGCGTCCGGTGGCCATCGCCGCCATGCCGCGTCATGCGGCGGTGGTGGTCGATATGTCAGAGCGCGCCACGCCGTTGGCGCAGAAGTTTTTCGATGCCGCCAGCGAGTGGTTGCGGCGGCAAAATATCTGAAGGAAGAATGTATTGCGGCCAGTATTAGCCGCGTAGTGGTATTCAGTCGATAGCGCTGAAAGATTCCGCATCGCCCAGCGTTTGGCGCAGGCGGTTTTCCCAGGCGTAGAGCGCGACGGTGAGGATCACCTCCAGCGCCTGCGCCTGATCCAGGCCGCTGTTGAACAGCGGCTGCACGCTCTGCGGGGTGAACTTCTCAGGTGCGCGAGTCAGCTCGGCGGCGGTGCGCATCACTGCGAGTTTTACCGAATCTTCGGTATACGCCAGCCCCTGAGGCAGCCCGGCGAACAGCGCCTGAATCAATCCCTCATCCTGCAATTCTTGCGCGACGGTGGCCGCGCAGTAACGGCTGCCGTTGATGCGCGAGACCGCCAGCGTCGCCAGCGCCTTGAGGCGACTCGATAAGCCATATCCTTCGGCATTGATGCCGTTGAACACCCCGTTGCGCTCGCGCAGGGTGGCGGCGTCGTGGGCTAACAGCAAATAATAAGATTCGGCGCGCGCCTGCGGGTGACTTTGATCCAACACATCAAGCTGTTCGGCGGCGGCGGTTTCCGCGTCGATCGGTGGCAGGCGGGCAGACCAATTCAGTTCGTCGGCGCTGAAAGCGATGCCATCGGCGTCTTCGACGTTAGGAAAGCCGGGCACCACCACCGCCGGGCGGCCGGCCAACGCCGCGACGCCGGCGACCACGCGCGCCTGATAGCTGACAAAACCGATCACCTGCGAAAAGGTGACAATATCCGCCGGGCTCAGCCCGACGTCGGCGAGTTGTTGCAGCGCCTTGCGGCAAATCAGCGTGGGCTGGCTGGCAAGCTGGCGGGCATATTGGGTGATCTGAGCAAGGCGGATATTGCTTTCCCGGGAGGCGTCCGGGCTGTGCAGCGGGGCGAGGCGGGCGGCGTAGTGGCTACAAAGCGATTGCACGCCCGTCACCTGAGCGACGGTCAACGCGGTGCTGAGGCGATCGTAGGGTGACAATGTCACGTATCGTGACAGCGGCACCTGGTCGGGAAACAGCGCGTGGTAACCGGCCAACGAGGCGCTGAACACCCCGGCGCGAGCGCTGAGCGCATTGTTTAAGGCTTCATCGGCGAAGGCGCCCAGCCCCAGCAGAAAGCGATCGCGAAGGGTGGCCGCCTGGGGTTCCAGCGGCGCATCGCCCCGCACGCTGCTTTGGGTTTCGTGATACCACTGGGCATTATGTTGTCGACGGAGTCGTTCCATAGGGTCAATCCTTAATCATGATCAACAGCCGCCGCTGCGCGCGGCAGCGTCGGCTGGACAAAGAGGCAACATGCCCGCAGGCGGGGCGAAAGGCGGTTTTAGCGCAGCTCATCACAGCAGAGGGCGTGGCCGTAAACAGAAAAACCGGCTGCCAGCGTGAGCAGAAACTGCGTAAGGCGGCGATGGCGAATGCTGTTCATCAGTGCGATATCCTGTCGTATGAGAAGTGCAACGTAGGGGATATCCTCACCGATCGCCCTGGCGAGATAAAATAATGTTACGGACTAATCAATAACTGAAAGGAATAAAATATAAGGATATATAACAAGAATGTAATTTGCATGTGCGCTTTCTTGCTAAGCGGCAGGCGCGCAAGGCGATAAAAAACCCGCCGCAGCGGGTTTGGAGGTGAAGGCGTGACTCAGAAGCGGCCGCCGTCGCGCCGCCAGGCATCGGCGGTCAGCGCCTCGCCGAAGTGGCTGGCGATAAGGCGCTTGGTCAATTCGTGCAGCGGCGCCGCCAACACCTCCGCGGTGCTGCCGCGCTCGACGATTTCCCCTTCGTGCATCACCAGCACCTGGTCGCTGATATGCTTCATCATGCCGAGGTGCTGGGTGACATAAATATAGGAAATGCCGTGTTTTTCCTGCAGCTCCAGCATCAGATTGATGATTTGCGAGCGCATCGACATGTCCAGCGAGGCCAGCGCCTCATCGGCGACGATCACCTTCGGTTGCAGGATCAGCGCGCGGGCCAGCGCGACGCGCTGTTTTTGCCCGGAGGCCAGCATGTGCGGATAGTAGTAGGCGTGATCCGGCAGCATGCCGACCTGGCGCAGCGTTTGGTTGATACGCTGCTCGCGTTCGGCGGGCTCAAGATCGGTGTTCAGCCGCAGCGGCGCATCCAGCAGCTGGCCGATGCGCTGGCGCGGGTTGAGCGAGGTGCTCGGATCCTGAAAAATCATGCGAATACGCTGGCTGCGGTAACGATAATCGCCGAACGCCAGCGGATGATCGTCGATCAGCAGCTCGCCGGCGGTGGGTTCCACCATGCCGGAGAGCATCTTCGCCAGCGTGGATTTGCCGGAGCCGTTCTCGCCGATCACCGCCAGCGTCTGGCCTTCGCGCAGGGTAAAGCTGACCGATTTCACCGCCTCGACGTGCTGGCGGCGAAACAGCCCGGTGCGGTAGCGGTAGGTTTTGCTCAGGTTGCGCACTTCCAACAGCGTTTCCATGTTATTGCTCCTCCATGTTCAGCGGGAAGTGGCAGGCGAAGAAGTGGTTTTTGACCGGGCGCAGGCGCGGCGTTTCGATGCACTTCTTCTGCGCGTAAGGACAGCGCGGCCCCAGGCGACAGCCGATCGGCAGGTGTTCCAGCGAAGGAATGGCGCCCGGCAGCGTATTCAACCGGCTTTTGTGCGGCAGCGAGCGGCCGAAGTCCGGCATGGCGCGGATCAGCGCCTGGGTGTAAGGGTGGTGCGGCGCCGCCAGCAACTCTTCGCACTGGGCGCTCTCCACCGTTTGCCCGCAGTACAGCACGTTCACCCGATCGGCCCACTTGCTCATCATCTGCAGGTCGTGGCTGATCAGCAGAATGGTGGTGTTGTTGTTCTGGTTGAGGCGCGCCAACAGACGGAAAATCTGCGCCTGCGTGGTCGGTTCCATGGCGTTGGTCGGCTCATCGGCGATCAGCAGGCGCGGTTGGTTGGCCAGCGCGATGGCGATCATCACTTTCTGGCACTCGCCTTCCGTCAGCTCGTACGGGAAGCTGCCCATGATGTCGTCATGATCCTTGATGCCGACGCGGTGCAGCAATTCGATGGCGCGGCGTTTGCGCCAGTTGAAGCGCTGCCACCAGTGGCCCTTATAGGTCCAGCCTGGGATGGCCTGCGCAAGCTGGCGGCCGATGCTCTCGGAAGGATCGAGACAGGACTGCGGCTCCTGGAAGATCATTGAGACGTTGTGGCCCACCAGCTTGCGCCGCTCGCGCGGGCTCAGCTGCAGCAGATCGATGTCGTCGAAACGAAAGCGATCGGCGGTGACGCGCCAGTTGTCTTTGGTTACGCCGCAGATGGCCTTGGCGATCAGGCTCTTGCCGGAGCCCGATTCGCCCACCAGCCCGCGCACTTCGCCCTCGGTCAGCGTCATGCTGACGCGATCGACCGCCTTGACCGGCCCTTCGGCGGTCATAAATTCAATCGTCAAATTGCGGATATCGAGTAACGGCATTATTCCACCCCGGCATTGATTGCGCGGCGCATACCGTCGCCTAACAGGTTAACCAGCAGCACGCTGACGAGGATGGCCGCGCCGGGCAGCATCACCGTCCAGGGCGCGACGTACACCAGTTCGAGCGAATCGCCGAGCATCGCTCCCCATTCCGGCGAAGGCAACTGCGCGCCGAGATCGAGGAAGCCGAGCGCGGCGATATCCAAAATGGCCATCGACAGCGCGCGTGTGAACTCGGTCACCAGCACCGCCGCGATGTTCGGCATGACCGCGTACCACAGGATCTGCAGCGTGGAAGCGCCGTCAAGCCGGGCCGCCACCACGTACTCTTTCTCCAGTTCGTCGTGCACCGCGCTGTAGATGGTGCGCACCATGCGCGGCAACAAGGCGAGCCACACCGCCAGCATGGCGTGTTCAAGTTTGGGGCCGATAAACGCCACCACCACGATCGCCAGCAGCAGCGACGGAATCGACAGCAGGGTATCGAGGATGTGGTTGAGCACCGCCGAGCGCAGCCCGTGGGTGACGCCGGCGAACACGCCGAGGATCACGCCGCAGAACGCCGCGGCCAGCGTCACCGCCAGCGCGGAACCGAAGGTGGCGGCGGTGCCGGTCAACAGGCGGCTGAGGATGTCGCGCCCGAGATCGTCGGTGCCGAGGAAGAACGACACGTTGCCGTAGCGCGACCAGGACGGCGGCAGCAGTTGATAGCCGAGGAACTGCTGATCCAGCGCGTAGGGCGCCAGCAGGCTGCCGAACAGCGACAACAGCAACAGGGCGATCACGCCGTAAAAACCGATCATCGCCAGCGCGTCGCCGTAGAAAATCCGCCAGGTGTAGCGCAGCGGGCTCGGCATCTTTTTCTCGCGGTATACGTTATCGAAGGGCATACCATTCCTTATGTTTCAGCGGGTTGGTTGCCGCACCCAGAATGTCGGCCAGAACGTTAATGGTGATCACCAGCGTGCCGACCACCATCACGCCGGCGGAGATCGCCGCATAGTCCTGTTGGCGAATGGCGTTGATCAGCCACCGGCCGAGGCCCGGCCAGCTGAACACCACTTCGGTGATCATCGCCAGCGTGAGCATGGTGGAGAACTGCAGCCCCAGTTTGGGCACGATCGGCGGCAGCGCGTTGTGCAACACGTGGCGACGAATGATGGTGAAGCGCGACAGGCCGCGGGTGGCGGCGGCCTTGATGTAGTTTTGGCTCAGCACGTCGTCGGTGCTGATGCGCATCAGCCGCACCACTTCGGTGGTGGGCGCCACCGCCAGCGCGGCGATCGGCAGGATCATGTGGCGCAGGGCGCTGCCGATCATCTCGGCGCGATACGGCGAGTCCGACAGCCAGGCGTCGATCAGCGCGAAACCGGTGATGGGCTTCACCTGATACAGCAGATCGAAACGGCCGGAAACCGGCAGCCAGCCGAGATGCAGCGAGAAGAACAGCATCAGCAGCAGCGCCAGCCAGAACACCGGCATCGAAAAGCCCAGCAGCGCGAAGGTGCTGATGGCGGTGTCCTGCCACTTGCCGCGCAGCACGCCGGCGATGATGCCCAGCGGAATGCCGATAAACAGCGCCAGGGCGAAGGCCAGCAGGCACAGTTCCATGGTGGCCGGGAACACTTCGCGCAGCTGTTCGCTGATCGCCTGGCCGTTGATGCTGGAGACGCCGAAGTCCCAGTGCAGCAGGCTGACGAAGTAGAATTGATAGGCGTCCAGCAGGGCGGCGCCGTTCAGCGGCGCGCGCGGCGTGAAATAGCTCAGGCTGAAGCTGACCAGCGTCAGGAAGAACAGCGTGATCAGCAGCAGCAGAATGCGGCGCAGGGTAAAGATAATCACTTTTTCACCTCCGGCGCGGATTCACGGTACACCCCGGCGAACGAGGCGTTGCCGAACGGGCTCAGCACCAATCCCTTGATGTCGTAACGATAGGCCTGCAGGCGCAGGGAAGACGCCAGCGGCAGCACCGGCAATTGCTGCTCGAGGATTTTCTGCGCCTTGCGGTAGTTGTCGATGCGCTGAGACAGCTGCTGCGACAGCAGCGCGTTCTGCAGCACTTCGTCGAAGCTCGGGTCACACCAGTGAGCATAGTTGGTTTGCGAACGGATTGCCGCGCAGCTCAGCAGCGGCCGGAAGAAGCTGTCCGGATCGTTGCTGTCGGTGGCCCAGCCGGTCAGGGTCAGATCGTGGTTCATTTCCATCAGGCGCGCTTCCTGGAAGCGGCCCTCCACCGGCACGATGGTGACGTTGATGCCCACCTGGCCGAGGTCGGCCTGGATCAGCTCGGCGGTTTTCAGCGGGCTCGGGTTGTAAGACTGCGAGGCGGTAGGCACCCACAGCTTCAGGTTCAGCTGGCCGACGCCGGCCTGCCGCAGCATCTCGCGAGATTTGGCCGGATCGTACTCGGTGACGTGCGCGTCGTTGTCATAGGCCCAGGAGGCGCGCGGCAAGATCGAGGCGGCGGTTTCCGCCGTGCCGTAATAGATAGACTGCATCAACCGCTGGTTGTTGATCGCCAGCGAGATCGCCTGGCGCACATTGAGATTGTCGAGCGGCGGTTTGCGGGTGTTGAACGCCAGATAGGCGATGTTCATCCCCGGACGCAGCGTCAGGCGCAGGCGCGGATCGTCGCGCAGGATAGACAGCTGGCTGGCCGCCGGATAAGCCAGCACGTCGCATTCGCCGGTCAGCAGCTTGGAGAGGCGGCCGGTACCGCCGGCGCCCAGATCGATCACCACCTGCGGCATGCGCGGCAGCCCTTTCCAGTAGGCGGCGTTGCGCGCCAGGCGAATATATTGCCCCGAGCGGTATTCGTTGAGCAGGAACGGGCCGCTGCCGACCGGCTCGCGGTCGATCAGCTCCTGATGGCCCTCACGCGTCAGCAGATCGGCGTACTCGGCAGACAGCACCGGCGCGTAGTGGGTCGCCAGATGCCACAGGAACGAGGCGTCCGGCGACTGCAGGCGAATCTCCACCGTATAGTCGTCGAGCTTTCTCACGCTCTGCACCGAATCGCCGAATTGCAGGCTGTCGAAATAGGGGTATTCGCCGCCGTTCACGTCGTGATACGGGTGTTTCTGATCGAATACGCGGGCGAAGCTGAATACCACGTCGTCGGCGTTCATCTTGCGGGTGGGCGTGAACCAGGCGGTGGTCTGAAACGGCACGTCCTTGCGCAGATGGAAGCGGTAGGTGGCGCCGTTGTCCAGCACCTCCCAGCTCTGCGCCAGCTCGGGGATCAGGCGATAGGTGTAGGGGTCGACGTCCAGCAGGCGATCGTACAGCTGGGCGGCCAGGGTATCCACCGTCAGGCCGCTGCTGGCCATTTGCGGGTTGAAGGTATTCAGTATGCCGCTGACGCAATAAACAAAGCCGCTCTGGCGAATGTCCGGCAGCGGCGCCGCGCTGGGCGCGGGCGGTGTTGTCGCGGCCAGGGCAGAGCCCGTCAGGCACAACGACAGTATCCAAAAGGGTAAACCACGCATAGAGGCTCATGGGTTAATCAGCAATAGCGTTAGTGTATCGCACTCTGACCAGCAGCCCAATCCATTGAGCAAAATCGCTGAGTTTTCTGCGACTTGATTGATCAGCCCGTTCAGCGGCAAGAAAAAAGTTTTCCATGTTATGTTATAATATAACAAAATCATGTTACCGTTCCCCGGCAAAGTCACAATAACGCAAGGGGATGTATGAACGAAGTTGCACTTCCACCACGCCGTTCGCTGCCGGATGCTCAGGCATGGCGCGGCGAAATGAGTGATGTCGGGCTCGATTGGGTCGGGATGCAAGGGATCGCGCTGCCGCTGGAGCTGGCCGGCAAGCCATTGATGGCGAAGGTCGACGCCGGTATCAACCTGCGCGCCGAAGCGGTGGGCGAGCGCGGCATTCACATGTCGCGGCTGTATCTGGCGCTGGACGAGTTGACGCAGGGCGAGCTGACGCCGCAGCGCATCGGCCGAACGCTGCAAGCCTTTTTGGCTTCGCAGCCGGAACACAGCGATCGCGCCAGCTTGTCGATCGGCGGCGAGCTGTTGCTGTCACGCCCGGCGCTGCTGTCGCCGCAGCGCGGCTGGAAAGCCTATCCGCTGCGCATCGAGGCCACTCTGACGGATACGCTGACGCTGGCACTGACCGTCGGCGTGCCTTATTCCTCCACCTGCCCGAGTTCGGCGGCGCTCAGCCGTCAGTTGGCGCAGCAACAGTTCCAGTTTGATTTTGAACAGGCGGCGGAGCGGGTCAGCCAACGGCAGGTGAGCGAGTGGCTGCTGGAGCAAGGGATGCCGGCCACCCCCACAGCCAGCGCAGCTGGGCCTGGATCACCGTGACGCCCGAGAATGAACGGGCGTTTGAGCCGGTGAAACTGATTGATCGCATCGAACACGCGCTGGGCACGCCGGTGCAAACGCTGGTGAAACGCCGCGACGAACAGGCCTTCGCATTGGCCAACGGTCAGAATCTGATGTTTTGCGAGGACGCGGCGCGCCGTCTGTATCGCATGCTGCGCAGCCAGTGCGACTACCGCGCTTTTTCGCTGCGCGTCGAGCATCAGGAGAGCCTGCATGCCTACAATGCGGTGGCGGAACTGAGCTGGCGGGGAGAACACCATGCTGCGTAAAAATCCCAGCGGCCATCTGCCGCAGGTCTCGCCGCTGGCCTACATCGATCCCACCGCCATTATTTGCGGCCGGGTGATCGTCGAAGACTTCGTTTACGTCGGCCCTTATGCGGTAATTCGCGCCGATGAGTTGAACGCCATCGGCGACATGGAGCCGATCGTCATCGGCTCGCACTCCAATATTCAGGACGGCGTTGTGATCCATTCCAAGAGCGGGGCGGCGGTGACTATTGGCCGTTACAGCTCGATCGCCCACCGCGCCATCGTGCACGGCCCGTGCCGCATCGACGATCGGGTGTTTATCGGCTTCAACAGCGTGCTGTTCAACTGCCACGTTCAGTCCGGCTGCGTGGTGCGCTACAACGCGGTCGTGGACGGCGTAACACTGCCGGAAAACCGCTATATCCCCTCGACCGAGCGCGTGGGGCCGGACAGCGACCTGTCGCGCTATCGCCAGGTCGATCGCGGCGCGCTGCAGTTTTCGGAAGAAGTGGCCGCCACCAACGTCGAACTGGTGCGCGGTTACCAGGCATTACGCAATGAATTTTAATGAGGTCCCCATGAAACAACTTCCCGTGACCGTGCTTTCCGGCTTTCTCGGCGCCGGCAAGACTACGGTGCTGAACCACATCCTGAACAACCGGCAGGGCATGCGCGTGGCGGTGATCGTCAACGACATGAGCGAGGTGAATATCGACGCTGCGCTGGTGGAGAATGAAGTGCGCCTCGATCGCCAGCAGGAGAAGCTGGTGGAGATGAGCAACGGCTGCATCTGCTGCACGCTGCGCGAAGACCTGCTGGTGTCGGTGCGCGAGCTGGCGCAGGACGGGCGCTTCGATTATCTGTTGATCGAATCGAGCGGCATCTCCGAACCGCTGCCGGTGGCGGAAACCTTTACCTTTGAGGATGAACAAGGGGAAAGCCTGTCGCAGTTCGCCCGGCTGGATACGCTAGTGACGGTGGTCGACGGGGTGAATTTCATCCGGCAATACCAGCAGGCGCAAAGCCTGCAGGAGGCCGGTCAAAGTCTCGGCGAGGACGATCTGCGCAGCGTGGCGGATCTTTTGATTGAACAGATCGAATTCTGCGACGTGATCCTGGTCAGCAAGACCGATCTGTTGACGCCAACGCAGCAGGGCGAAGTGATGGCGCTGCTGGCCAGCCTGAATCCCGACGCCCGCATTGTGCCGATCGCGCCGGGCAAACTGCCGCTGGAGGCGGTGCTGAATACCGGCAGCTTCAGCTTTGAAAAGGCGCAGCAGGCGCCCGGCTGGCTGAAAGAGCTGCGCGGCGAACACGTGCCGGAAACGGAAAGCTACGGCATCAGCAGCTTTGTCTATCAGGCGCGGCGGCCGTTTGCGCCGGACAAGTTCTACCGCGTGATCAACGGCGACTGGGGCGGCGGCAAGCTGCTGCGTTCGAAAGGCTTTTTCTGGCTGGCGACGCGGCCGCGGCAGGCCGGGCAGTGGAGCCAGGCCGGCGGCATCGCCCATTACGGCCTGGCGGGCACCTTTTGGCGCGCGATCCCGCAAGACAACTGGCCGCAAGATCCGCAAACGCGGGCGCATATACAGGAGAAATGGGTGGAGCCCTTCGGCGACATGCGCCAGGAGCTGGTGTTTATCGGCCAGCACTTGCAACAGGCGGCGATCGTGCGTCTGCTGGACGACTGCCTGCTGAGCGACGACGAAATGGCCGCCGGCGTGGACTATTGGCTGGAGATGGCAGACCCGTTCCCTGAGTGGTAATTGCGCAATCTTCGTGTGGTAATGAGAAAAATTCTCAACAAAGTGCTTTACAGACGATACTGATAACTATTATCATCGCCTGGCAGTTCACGGAAGGCCACAGTTTGCGGCTCTGATGTGGAAGGCACGACATTGCTCACATTGCTTCCAGTGTTTTTTAAGCCAGCTCGGGTGCTGGCTTTTTTTTGCCTGTTTCAGACCGGAAACCTCGCCTGGCGAGCCGCCATGCCCCACTTTCTTCTTTTTTGCCGTGTAACCTGGACGATCTCGACAGAAGTTCGGGGTTTCATGCATTCACAGTCCCGTGATGGAATTTCATACTCCTTCTCATCGACGCGCCGGCTGCGTTTGGCCGGCCACTGTTAACCGTGAGGAGAATGCCTGTGATTACCCAACAAACCCCCATCAAGTCAGGATTCGGGCCCAAAACGACCGCCGGCGAGGTGCTCGCGGGCCAGGATCTGTCAGGCACGCTGGCCATCGTCACCGGTGGCCATTCAGGCCTCGGTCTGGAGACGACGCTGGCGCTGGCCGACGCCGGCGCACGGGTTATCGTCGCTTGCCGGGCACCGGCGGCAGCCAAAGCGGTGTTAGGGCAGAGCGCCGGCGTCGAGATCGCCGAACTCGATCTCGCCGATTTGAACAGCGTGCGTCGTTTCGCTGCAGACTTTACCGCATCGAGCCTACGGGCGGATATCGTCATTAACAACGCCGGGGTGATGGCATGCCCGGAGGCGCGGGTGGGGCACGGTTGGGAAAGGCAGTTCGCCACCAACCATCTCGGCCACTATGCGCTGACTAATTTGCTGTGGCCGACCATTGCCGATGGCGGGCGGGTGGTAACCGTCTCCTCCGCCGGGCATCACCATTCGGCGATCCGCTGGGAAGATGTGCAGTTCGAACGCGGTTACGACAAGTGGCTGGCGTATGGTCAGTCGAAGACGGCGAATGCCCTGTTCGCCGTCCGGTTGGATCTTCTGGGCCGCTCGCGGGGGATCCGCGCATTTAGCCTGCATCCGGGGAGCATCGCCACGCCGCTGCAGCGGCACATATCGAGAGCAGAGATGATAGCCCTGGGCTGGATGGACGAAGAGGGCAATCCGGCCGATCCCGATGCCCTTAAAACGCCTCAGCAGGGGGCTGCTACGCAGATCTGGGCCGCCACCTCACCGCAGTTGCAGGGATTGGGGGGCCTCTACTGCGAGGATGGCGATATTGCCGGCATCGCCGTCCACGACAGTCAGGCGCTGGTCGGCGTGAAGGAATACGCGATCGACCCGGAACAGGCGCAGCGTCTGTGGGCGCTTTCGGCATCGCTGACCGGCATTGATGCCTTCGCCTGACCAGGCCGCTAATCGGATAAGGGGGAGCCCATGATGTCGATGATGAAAGAAAAAAATCTGGCGATATCCAGCATGTTTTTCATGCTGGGGCTGTGTTTCGGCAGTTTGAGTTCAAGGATGGCGACGATCAAGGGAGGGCTTGCGTTGTCTGACGGCGTATTCGGTACCGCCCTGTTCGCCATGTCGGCCGGCGTGGTCGTGTCGCTGCCGATATCGGGATGGGCGATCGCCAAACTCGGCAGCAGGGTGGTCGGCGTCGCGGCTATTCTGATCAACGCCACGCTTTTGCTTCTGGTGCCCTTCGCCGCGACGGTCCTACAACTGGCGGTGCTGCTGTTTTTATGCGGGTTCGCTTACAGCGCGGTCAATGTCTCGAACAACATGCAGGCCAGTATCGCCGAGGCGGTCAGCGGTAAAACGAGGCTGCCGTTCTTTCACGGTATATGGGGCGTGGCGGGGTTCGTCGGCGCAGGGATCGGGGCGTTAATGATCGGTCGGGATGTCGCCTTGCCGCTGCACTTTGCGGGCATAGCGGCGGTGGCTCTGATGTCCGCCTTGCTGTGTCGGCGGGCATTGTTCGACAAACCGGAACTGGAACAGACCGGGCGCGCTTTCGCCATCCCGGACCGCTCGCTGTTCAACTATGGCCTGATCGTTTTCTGCTCGATGGCTTGTGAGGGCATTATGTATGACTGGAGCGTCGTTTATTTTCAGGACGTCGTCTCGGTCGATCGAAAATACATCGGCCTGGGTTTTACGGTATTTATGGCGGCCATGACGATCGGCCGGCTCATGCTGAACCGGTTCGTGGATCGGATCGGAGTGAGAAGAACGTTGCAATGGGGCGGGATGCTGGCATTCACCGGCATGACGCTAACGACCTGGTTACCGGGTTTGGTGACGTCGATAATCGGTTTTTTCCTGGTTGGGCTTGGCATTTGCGCCATTATTCCGCTGGTTGCGGGGGCGGCCGCAAGGTCTTCTTCCATGGCGCCAAGCGCCGCCATCGCGGCAGTGCTGACCATCGGTTTTCTGGGGACGCTGATCGGGCCGCCGTTAATCGGGTTCTTATCCGAAACTGTCGGTTTGCGCTATGCCTTTCTGGTCTGCGTCGCGTTGTCGCTCGGCGTTATTTATCGGGCAGGAAAAATACCGCTGTGATCTTACAAGAAGGTGATTCATCGGCGGGTTATTCGCAGATAGACGTGACCGTCGAGAAAGGCCGACCTCTCCAGGCGGCCGTTCTCAGGTCACATCTCTCAACCTGGGGCTAATAGCTGACGGCCGGGAAAGACCGGCACCCAATCCCCGCGTTGCTAATCCTCGTCTTGCTCGCCGTTTTGCAGCAGCGCATGCTTTTTCAGCATGCCGCGCAACTGGTGGTAAGTGAGCCCCAGCAGCTGCGCCGCCTTGCGCTGGTTGAATCGCCCTTGCTGCAGCGCTGCTTCGATCAGCGCCTTCTCTTGCTCCAACTGCCAGTTTTTCAGCTCGAGCGGCAGCGCCGGCAACGCGCCGGCGCCTTCAGGGGCAGGCGTAAGCGGCGTGGCCTCGCGTGGCGCAAACGGGTTGATGACGATCTCATCCAGCGGGTTGTCGCTGTCGCCGTGACGATAGACCGAACGTTCCACCACGTTTTTCAGTTCGCGCACGTTGCCCGGCCAGCCGTAGTTGAGCAACGTCTGCCTGGCGCGTTCGGTAAAGCCGGGAAACAGCGGCAGCGCAAGCTCGCGGCACATTTGAATGGCGAAGTGCTCGGCCAGCAGCATGATGTCGGGCCGGCGTTGGCGCAGCGGCGGCAGCTGCACCACGTCGAACGCCAGCCGATCCAGCAGATCGGCGCGGAACTTGCCCGCCGCCGCCAGCGCCGGCAGATCGTCGTTGGTGGCGCACACCAGGCGCACATCTACCCGCAGCGGCTGGCTGCCGCCCACGCGTTCCAGTTGGCCGTATTCGATCACCCGCAGCAATTTCTCCTGCACCAGCATTGGCGCGGTCGCCAGCTCATCGAGGAACAGCGTGCCGCCGTCGGCGCGCTCGAAGCGCCCCAGATGGCGTTTCTGCGCACCGGTAAAGGCGCCGGCCTCGTGGCCGAACAGCTCGGAATCCAGCAGGTTTTCATTCAGCGCCGCACAGTTGAGCGAGATGAACGGCCCTTGCCAACGGTTGGAGAGGTAGTGCAGACGATGGGCGATCAGCTCTTTACCGGTGCCGCGCTCGCCGATCACCAGCACCGGTTTGTTCAGCTTTGCCACCTGGGAGACTTGCTCCAATACTTCGACAAAGGCGTTTGCTTCGCCCAACAAATTCTCTGGCTGTTCGTTCATGATGAAATTCGCCAATGTTTGGTGAAAATAATCACTCTACAGCAAGCGCGCAGAGAGTCAAAAATAAAGAGTTGTTGTTTTTCAATTAGATAAAAGTTGGCACGGGTTTTGATTATCTCTTTGGGCAAGCTGTACGACTTAACGCGGCGCTTCAGACGCCATCAGAACCAAGAGGAAGTGAATTATGGGTATTTTTTCTCGTTTTGCCGACATCGTGAACGCCAACATCAACACCCTGCTGGACAAGGCGGAAGATCCGCAGAAGCTGGTGCGGTTGATGATCCAAGAGATGGAAGACACGCTGGTTGAAGTCCGTTCTACGTCGGCGCGCGCGCTGGCGGAGAAAAAGCAGTTGCTGCGTCGCATCGAGCAGGGTGAAAGCCAGGTAAGCGACTGGCAGGAAAAAGCCGAGCTGGCGCTGCGCAAAGATAAAGAAGACTTGGCCCGCGCGGCGCTGATCGAAAAACAAAAGGTTGCCGACCTGATCGCCACGCTGACGCAGGAAGTGGCGACCGTAGAAGAAACGCTGGCGCGCATGAAGAGCGAAATCGGTGAGCTGGAAAACAAGCTGACCGAAACCCGCGCGCGGCAGCAGGCCCTGGCGCTGCGCCATCAGGCCGCATCTTCTTCGCGCGAGGTGCGCCGTCAGCTCGACAGCGGCAAGCTGGATGAGGCGATGGCGCGTTTCGAACAGTTCGAACGTCGCATCGACCATATGGAAGCCGAAGCGGAAAGCATCAGCATCGGTAAAAAGAAGTCGCTGGACCAGGAGTTTGCCGAGCTGAAAGCCGACGACGCCATCAGTGAGCAGCTGGCGGCGCTGAAAGCCAAGATGAACCGCTCCGAGTAAGGCGAACCGCGGCCACACGCCGGAGGTGGCCGCCTATCCAGGATCCGATAAGAAGGAATAACAATGAGTGCTTTATTACTTGCCATTCCGCTGACAATTTTCGTGCTGTTTGTCGCGCCGATTTGGCTTTGGCTGCATTACAGCAATCGGCAACAGACCGGCATCCAGCTGAGTCAGCAAGAAATGCAGCGCCTGGCGCAGCTGGCGGAAGACGCCAAACGCATGCGTGAACGCATTCAGGCGCTGGAAGAGATCCTCGATGCGGAACACCCGAACTGGAGACAGTCCTGATGAGCATGACGCTGGGCAGTAAAAAGCTTTATCGCGTACCCGAAGAAGGCATGGTAAAAGGCGTCTGCGCCGGTCTGGCCCACTATTTCGACGTGCCGGTGCGCCTGATCCGCGTGATGGTGGTGCTGTCGCTGTTCTTTGGGCTGTTTTTCTTCACGCTGGTGGCCTATATCGCGCTGGTGTTCGTGTTGGACGAAGCGCCGGCCAGCCGTTTCGAGGGCGAGCATCAGAAGACGCCGCGCCAGTTGCTCGATCAGCTGGAATATGAGCTGGGCAGCGGCGAACAGCAGCTGCGTCAGGTCGAGCGTTACGTGACGTCCGACACCTTCGGCGTTCAGAGCCGCTTCCGCAAGCTGTAACTCTTCTTGCGATATCCGGCCTGTGCAGGCCGGGTATCTCGCCGCCGTCATCCCGTTGAAGGTTATCTTAATCGTCTTGTGCCGGAGGGCATTGTCATGAATAAAATTGATGTCGCGAACGCCACCAGAACGGGTGGATTTAAATCAGGAGCGGCGGCAATGTTGAAGACATTGGCTAAAGTCATCATCATAGCGTTATTGAACTATGGCCCGGCGGGCGCCGCCGGCTGGCTGTTGAAGACCGTCGGCCGCAAACCGGTGCGCTTCGTGCTGGCGCTGGTGCTGGAACCGCTGTTCCGTAAAGGCCTGAACAAGGCATTCGGGCGTTACGTCAAGGAGAGCAATGAAACGACTGCAAAATGAGTTAACCTCGCTGGTCAACCGCGGAATGGATCGCCATCTGCGCCTGGCGGTGACCGGCCTGAGCCGCAGCGGCAAAACCGCCTTTATCACCGCCTTCGTCAATCAACTGCTGCATGTGCACAGCGGCGCGCGCATGCCGCTGTTTTCACCGGTGCGCGAAGAACGCCTGCTGGGCGTCAAGCGCATCCCGCAGCGCGATCTCGGCATCCAACGTTTCACTTACGACGAAGGGTTGGCGCAGCTGTACGGCGCGCCGCCGGCCTGGCCGACGCCGACGCGCGGCGTCAGCGAAATCCGACTGGCGCTGCGTTACCGCTCCAACGACTCGTTGCTGCGCCATTTCAAAGACACCTCCACGCTGTACCTGGAGATCGTCGATTATCCGGGCGAATGGTTGCTGGATCTGCCGATGCTCGAGCAGGATTACCTGGCCTGGTCGCGGCAGATGACCGGGCTGCTGCAGGGGGAACGCGCCGAATGGGCCAAGCCCTGGCTTGACCTGTGTAAAACCTGCGATCCGCTGGCCCCGGCCGACGAAAATCGCCTGGCGGCGATCGCCCAGGCCTACACCGATTATCTGTTGCGCTGCAAAAGCGAAGGTCTGCACTTCATTCAGCCGGGCCGTTTTGTGCTGCCGGGCGACATGGCCGGCGCACCGGCGCTGCAGTTTTTCCCGTGGCCCGATGTTGCCGCGGTAGGCGAATCGAAACTGGCGCAGGCCGACAAACACACCAATATCGGCATGCTGCGCGCTCGGTTCAATTATTACTGCCAGTCGATCGTCAAAAACTTCTATAAAGAGTATTTCGTCCGTTTCGATCGGCAAATCGTGCTGGTTGACTGCCTGCAGCCGCTCAACAGCGGCCCGCAGGCGTTCAACGACATGCGCCTGGCGCTGACCCAACTGATGCAGAGTTTCCATTACGGCAAACGCACGCTGTTTCGCCGCTTGTTCTCGCCGACCATCGACAAACTGATGTTCGCCGCCACCAAGGCGGACCACATCACCGCCGATCAGCACGCCAATCTGGTGTCGTTGCTGCAGCAGCTGGTGCAAGAGGCGTGGCAGAACGCGGCGTTCGAAGGCATCAGCATGGATTGCGTCGGCCTGGCCTCGGTGCAGGCGACCGAGAGCGGCATTGTCGATCATCAGGGGCAGCGTATTCCGGCGCTGAAGGGCAATCGCCTCAGCGACGGCGCGCCGCTGACGGTGTTCCCCGGCGAAGTGCCGGCCCGTTTGCCGGGGCCGGCGTTCTGGCAGAGCCAGGGATTTCACTTCGATGAGTTTCGCCCGCGCGCCATGAGCGTGGACAGCCCGTTGCCGCATATCCGTCTGGATGCGGTGATGGAATTTTTACTGGGAGACAAATTGCGATGAGCGAGCCGATCAAACCGCGTATCGATTTTGACGAGCCGTTGCAGCCGCCGCAGGAACCGGCGTTGCGCGCCGGCGTCGCTTTCGACGCCGAGCAGGCGGAGAGCTTCTTTCCGGCGGCGCCGGAGCTGCAGCAGGAGGAGGAAGAAGGGCGCGCCGAGGGCATCATTAACGCTGCGCTGAAGCCGAAACGCAGCCTGTGGCGCAAAATGGTCACCGCCGGGCTGGCGCTGTTCGGCGTCAGCGTGGTGGCGCAGGGCGTGCAGTGGGTGCATACCGCCTGGGTGCAGCAGGACTGGATCGCCATGGGCGGCGGCGTGGCCGGCGGCCTGATCGTGTTCGCCGGCGTCGGTTCGGTGGTCACCGAATGGCGGCGTTTGTATCGGCTGCGCCAGCGTGCGGAAGAGCGCGACGTGGCGCGCGAGCTGTTGCACAGCCACGGACTGGGGCAAGGGCGCGAATTCTGCGAGAAACTGGCGCGCCAGGCCGGGCTGGATCAGGGGCATCCGGCGCTGCAGCGCTGGCAGGCCTCGCTGCATGAAACCCAAAATGACCGTGAAGTGGTGGAGCTGTACGCCAAACTGGTGCAGCCGGTGCTCGACAACCAAGCGCGGCGCGAAATCAGCCGCTCCGCCGCCGAATCGACGCTGATGATTGCCGTCAGCCCGTTGGCACTGGTGGATATGGCGTTTATCGCCTGGCGCAACATCCGTTTGATTAACCGCATCGCCGCGTTGTATGGCATCGAACTGGGCTACTTCAGCCGCATTCGTTTGTTCCGGTTGGTGCTGCTCAACATCGCCTTTGCCGGCGCCTCCGAACTGGTGCGCGAAGTGGGCATGGACTGGATGTCGCAGGATCTGGCGGCGCGGCTGTCGGCGCGCGCGGCGCAGGGCATCGGCGCCGGGTTGTTGACCGCGCGGCTGGGCATCAAGGCGATGGAACTGTGTCGCCCGCTGCCGTGGCTGGAAGGGGAAAAACCGAAGCTTGGCGATTTCCGCAGCCAGCTGATCGGCCAATTGAAAGACACGCTGAAAAAGAGCGACGGCAAGGCCAAATAACCCCGCGACGGCGCTCCTGGCAGCGCCGTTATTTCACCGGCGCCAACGCCGGACGTAATCGAGACTTGACGATAGTCGATCCCCCTGTGCTTGCGTGATAAATACCTGCAAAATTAAATCTGTTTGTGATAACTCTCTGTTTGTGGGCTAAAATGACGCCGATGCTGTTATTCGCTTGCGTTTAAAATCAGCAACCACGGCAATAAATCAGAGTTCTGTCAACTTTTGCTGACAGATCGCTTCTACCGCCCGGTGCGAGGGAGTATCATCATCGCTAACGATCCCCGCACCTGCAGAGATAAGGCCAACACTGATGCGTTTGGAAGTATTTTGCGAAGACCGCCTCGGTCTCACTCGAGAATTACTCGATCTTTTGGTATCGCGCAGCATTGACTTACGTGGCATCGAGATCGATCCCATCGGCCGCATTTACCTCAATTTCTCCCAGCTGGACTTCGATACTTTCCGCGCGCTGATGGCGGAGATCCGCCGCATCGCCGGCGTGACCGACGTGCGCACCGTCAGCTTTATGCCTTCCGAACGCGAGCATCGCGCGCTGCGTGCGCTGCTGGAGTCGATGCCGGAGCCGGTGTTCTCTATCGACATGAAGGGCAAGGTCGAGCTGGCCAATCCGGCGGCGCTGGCGTTGTTCAGCCTGAACGAAGACAAGATCCGCAACCAGACCGCCGGGGCGTTGATCGGCGGCTATAACTTCAGCCGCTGGCTGGAGAGTGAGCATACGGCGCCGCACTCAGAACGGGTGGTGATCCGCAGCCAGGACTTCCTGATGGACATTACGCCTATCTATCTGGAGGACGAACAACAACAGCCGGCTGCGGTCGGCGCGGTGGTGATGTTGAAGTCCACCGCGCGCATGGGCCGCCAACTGCAAAATCTGTCGGTGAACGACGATACCGAATTCGATCATATCGTCGCGGTGAGCGCCAAGATGCGTCACGTGCTGGAGCAGGCGCGCAAACTGGCGATGCTCGATGCGCCGCTGCTGATCGTGGGCGATACCGGCACCGGCAAGGATATTCTGGCTCGCGCCTGCCACCTGCGCAGCCCGCGCGGCAAACAGCCGTTCCTGGCGCTGAACTGCGCCGCGCTGCCGGATGACGTGGTGGAGAGCGAGCTGTTCGGCCATGCGCCGGGCGCTTATCCCAACGCGCTGGAAGGCAAAAAGGGCTTCTTCGAGCAGGCCAACGGCGGTTCGGTGCTGCTGGATGAGATTGGCGAAATGTCGCCGCGCATGCAGACCAAACTGTTGCGTTTTCTCAATGACGGCACGTTCCGCCGGGTCGGCGAAGAGCATGAGGTGCACGTCGACGTGCGCGTGATCTGCGCCACCCAGAAGAACCTGACCGAGCTGGTGCAGCGCGGCGAATTCCGCGAAGACCTCTATTATCGCCTCAACGTGCTGACCATCACCATTCCGCCGCTGCGCGAACGTCCGCAGGACATCATGCCGCTGACCGAGCTGTTCGTGGCGCGCTTCGCCGATGAGCAGGGCGTGGCGCGGCCCAAGCTGGCGAACGATCTGGGTAGCTTCCTCAGCAAATACGGCTGGCCGGGTAACGTGCGCCAGCTGAAAAACGCCATCTACCGCGCGCTGACGCAAACCGAAGGCTACGAACTGCGGCCGCAGGATATCGTGTTGCCGGAGTTCGAGGTGGAGATGTCGCTGGGCGACGAGGTGCTGGACGGTTCACTGGACGACATCAGCAAGCGTTTCGAGCGCTCGGTGCTGACGCGCCTGTATCGCACCTATCCCAGCACCCGCAAGCTGGCGAAGCGGTTGGGCGTTTCCCATACCGCCATCGCCAACAAGCTGCGCGAGTATGGCCTGAGCAGCCGCAAAGGCGGCGCTGAGGGCGAAGAATAAAAAAGGCGCCTTGCGGCGCCTTCCCGTGTATCCAAAGCCGGCGTTCGCCGGCTTTATTATTTCAGCGCTGCCAGCGCCGCGTCGTAATCCGGCTCGGTGGTAATTTCGTTGACCAGCTCGCTGTACAGCACGTTGTCCTGGCCATCCAGCACCACGACCGCACGCGCGGTCAGGCCCGCCAATGGACCTTCGGCGATTTCAACGCCGTACGCCTGTTTGAACTCGGCGCCGCGCAGGGTGGACAGCGTGACCACGTTGCTCAGGCCTTCCGCGCCGCAGAAACGAGACTGGGCGAACGGCAGATCGGCGGAGATGCACAGCACCACGGTGTTATCCAGGCCGCTGGCCAACTGGTTGAATTTACGCACCGACGTCGCGCAGACGCCGGTATCGATGCTTGGGAAGATGTTCAGGACTTTGCGTTTACCCGCGAAGCTGCTCAGCGCTACGTCTGACAGGTCTTTGGCAACCAGCGAGAAGGCCTTGGCCTGTTCGCCCTGCTGTGGCAGTTTGCCCGCTACGCTGACCGGATTGCCTTGAAAATGTACTGTCTGAGTCATTGCTAGATTCCTTTTACAGGTGTTTATACAAAGGGTATGAACCTGATGAAACGGCGCGCCGGCGACGGCTGTTAACATCAGGTTCACACCCTGACGCCAGTTTATGACAAGCGGGGCGGATTGGATATCAAAGTTTGCTAAATAGTTGTATATATTAGGCTGTTCTATAAAACATCACCGGCGCATCAGCCTGCCTGGATGCGCAGTTTTCGTTCAGGAGCCGTTATGAGAGACATGCGTTTTTACCCGGAAGCCTGGCCGCTGCACACCGCCTTCGTGATCGCGCGCGGCAGCCGCACCGAAGCCCGGGTGGTGGTGGTCGAAATCGAACAGCAGGGCGTGCGCGGCGTCGGCGAATGCACGCCGTATCCGCGCTATGGCGAGAGCGAGGAATCGGTGATGACGCAGCTGGCTGAGATGGCGCCGGCGATCGCGCAGGGCATCACCCGCGAGCAGCTACTGACGCAGATGCCGGCGGGTGCGGCCCGCAACGCGCTGGACTCGGCGCTGTGGGATTTGGAGTGTCGTCTGCACGGGCAGAGCCTGTGGCAGCGCAGCGGCGTGATGGCGCCGGCGCAGATCCGCATGGCGCAGACCGTCAGCATCGGTACGCCGGAAGCGATGGCCTTCGCCGCGCGTGAGCTGGAGCGGCAGGGCGCCACGCTGCTGAAGATCAAACTCGACGATCACTATATCAGCGAGCGGCTGGTGGCGATCCGCGCCGCGGTGCCGCAGGCGACGCTGATTGTCGATGCCAATGAATCCTGGCAGGCGGAAGGGCTGGCGGCGCGCTGCCAGCTGTTGGCCGATCTCGGCGTGGCGATGCTGGAGCAGCCGCTGCCGGCCGGTGACGACGCCGCATTGGAACACTTTATTCATCCGCTGCCGATCTGCGCCGATGAGAGCTGCCACACCCGCGCCGATCTGCCGCGGCTGGCGCAACGCTATCAGATGGTCAACATCAAACTGGACAAAACCGGCGGCTTGACCGAGGCGCTGGCACTGGCGCAGGCCGCGCGCGAACAGGGATTCGCCATCATGCTCGGCTGCATGTTGTGCACGTCGCGGGCGATATCCGCCGCCTTACCGCTGGCGCCGGCGGCGCGCTTCGTCGATCTGGACGGCCCGACCTGGCTGGCACGGGACGTCGAACCGGGTCTGGCGTTCGAATGCGGGGCGATCGTCGATCTCGCCCCGTAGGGATTAATTCGGGTAGGTCAGCAGTTCGGTCATGGCGTCGATGTAGCGCTCGCTGGCGGCATCGGCGGAGATCGGCGGGAATTCGGCGGTGATGCACGGCAGCGACAGATCCGCGCACCAGCTGCCGAACGAACCGGGCGTTTCATAGCCGACGCTGGTCACCAGCGGCAGCTCGAACTTGTGCGACAGCCAAACGCCGAGCCGCGAGCTGGCGGGATCTTCGATGCAGGCCAGCGGCTCATGGAACGACACCACCCAATGCGGCTTCAGGCGATGGATCAGATGACACAGCGCCTGGGTTTCCGGTTCGGAGCCGGGGCGCCCGCCGGTGGAGAGCCTGACGTCGCGCACCGGCGCCGCGCTGTTCCAGCGATAGACGGTGTCCCCGGAGCGCCAGTTGGCGGCCGGGAAGTTGCGGTTCAGATCGACGCCGTTGGCATTGGCGCGCAGCCCCAGCTGGCAGCCGTCGGGGTTGACCGCCAGCACCACGTGGTGGCGCAACTGTTCGGGGGCGATGCTGCGCAGCGCGCAGGACAGGGTTACGATGGCGGCGCTCTCATCGCCGTGGGTGCCGGCGATGATCAGCCCGGTTTCCGGGCCGCTGACCGCCGCCGGGAAATAGAGCAGCGGCGCGCCCAGCAGCGAGCTGCCGTAGTTCTCTCCTGCGACGGCCAACTGGCCACGTTCACTGCGCGGTCGATGTTCGGTCATGGTGTTGTCCCTGAGTTAAAGGCCGAGAGTCATTGTCATTTTATTCAGTGTATTACGCTTTGAGACATCTTTCCCATCGCAATTGTGCGGCGTTTGCGCGATCTGTGATGCGGTAGCGGCGAAAACGCCAATTAAACCGCACCTGGCCTGAGGCTGTTGTTATACTAACGGCAGAGCTAAGCCAATCACCCGCAAGAGGATTTAACATGCCAGTAGCCAGAATCATCGCCAGCTATAGCGAAAATGAAAATGACACCATCACGCTGCTGTGCGGCGTAGACGCTGAAAACCAGATCCGTCAGGGGGAATGGTTCGGCGTGGTGAAAAATGACGACGGGCGCGGGGACGAATCGAACTATCCGTTCACCCTGCATATCGATTACCAGAAAGATGCCTTCTATCTCGACTACGGCTACGACGACACGGATGCGCGTCAGCTGCAAAAAACCGATATCTCGGCCCGTCCGCTGGCTGAGAAAGGCTTTTTCACCGTGTTCGATGAAGAAGAGGGTGAAGAGTTCAGCTACCGCATCAACAGTATCCACCTGTACGACTGACGGTCGCTGCCGCAATCCCACCCGTGCCGCCCTGCGCCGCACGGGTTTTTTATCGCCTGAATCGCACTTTTTGCAACTTCTCGCCCGCGGGCTCTAGGCCGGATGGATCTTGTGCTATATGATAAAAAATTCAGATGGTTAACGGGGGACAAATCATAATGACGGGAAAAAAAATGCAACGGGGTTTTCGTTTGGCGCTCTGCGCGGCGGCGATCGGCGCCTGTATGAGCAGCGCCATGGCGGCGCAGGTTCCCCCGGGCACCGCGCTGGCGGACAAACAGGAAATCGTGCGCCACATTAAAGACGAACCGGCCTCGCTCGATCCGATCAAAGCGGTTGGCTTGCCGGAGGCTCAGCTGGCGCGCGATCTGTTCGAAGGGCTGGTCAATCAGGACGCCAACGGCAAAGTGATCCCCGGCGTCGCCACCCGCTGGCAGACCAGCGACAACCAGACTTATATTTTCCATCTGCGTAAAGACGCGCGCTGGTCAAACGGTGACCCTGTCACGGCAAAAGACTTCGTTTACAGCTGGCAGCGGCTGGTAGAACCGAAAAATCTGTCGCCGTTCGCCTGGTTCGCGCAGCTGGCGGGGATCCAGAACGCCGAGCAGATCATCAGCGGCAAACTGCCGGCCGATCGCTTGGGCGTATCGGCGCCGGATGACTACACGCTCAAGGTGCAGTTGGACAAGCCGGTGCCGTACTTCGTCAGCCTGACGGCCAACTTCAGCCTGTTCCCGGTGAACAAGGCGGTGGTGGAAAAATACGGCAATGACTGGACCAAGGTCGGCAATCTGGTGGGCAACGGCGCGTTCAAACTGCAGGAGCGGGTGGTGAACGAGAAGCTGGTGCTGACGCCTAATGACCATTACTGGGATCATGCGCGCACCGTGCTGACCAAAGTGACCTTCGTGCCGATCAACCAGGAATCCAACGCCACCAAGCGTTACCTGGCGGGTGACATCGACATCACCGAATCCTTCCCGAAAAACATGTATCAAAAGCTGCTGAAAGACATCCCGGGGCAGGTGTACACCCCGGATCAGCTCGGCACCTATTATTACGCGTTCAACACCCAGCGTGCGCCGACCAACGACGTGCGGGTGCGTCAGGCCTTGTCCTACGCCATCGATCGCAAGATTATCGCGGAGAAAGTGTTGGGCACCGGTGAAAAACCGGCTTATCACTTCACGCCGGACGTCACCGCCGGGTTCAAACCCGAGGCGAGTTTGCTGCAACAGCAGCCGCAGGCGGAGCTGGATGCGCAGGCCAAGGCATTGCTGCAGGCGGCCGGTTACGGCCCGAACAACCCGCTGAAGCTGACGCTGCTGTATAACACCTCGGAGAGCCATCAGAAGATCGCCATCGCCGTGGCCTCGATGTGGAAGAAAAAGCTGGGGATTGACGTCAAGTTGCAAAACCAAGAGTGGAAAACCTACATCGACAGCCGCAATACCGGCAATTTCGATGTGATCCGCGCCTCCTGGGTGGGTGACTATAACGAGGCGTCGACCTTCCTGTCGCTGCTGACCTCCACCCACAGCGGCAATATCGCCAAGTTCAAGAACGCGGACTACGACAAGCTGCTGGCGCAGGCGGGGCGGGAAACCAACCCGGCGGCGGTGACCGCCGATTACAATAAGATGGAACAGATCATTGCCGATCAGGCGCCAATCGCGCCGATATACCAATACACCAACGGCCGCCTGATCAAACCGTGGGTAAAAGGCTACCCGATCACCAATCCGGAAGACGTGGCCTATAGCCAAACGATGTATATCATCAAACACTGAGTGGGCTTATTTATCGCCCCCGCGCAATGCGGGGGCGTTATTTTCTCGGCGGCGAAACCACGAGGCTAATTAATTTTTCCACGCGATAAACCCCGTTTAATAATAAACAGGGTTGCCATCATCACATTAATATTGTCTATTTCAGAGAGCGGTTACGCTTACAGACAGTCCCGCATGGCGTCCACCACTACGCGGCCACTCATATCGGTCTGAGTAATGCGGTAGCTGGTGGGATAAGAACGACGGGTACTGAAACGATCGTGGACGGAGACCTTGCCAATCTGCAGGCCGGCGGCGTTTTTCACCACAAACTCACTGATCTCTTCCTGGCCCTGGTTTTGCAAATGGATATTGCTGATTTTTTCCAGCGTATCGCTGGCGTTTATTTTTAAATGGTCGCGTAACATAACTACCTCCTCGTAGTGAGAAAAGTATATGCCCCTAAAATTTGCGCTGAAACAGCTTTGTGTTGATTTATTATTATCATTTTGAATTAAAATTGATAGCAATATGTTAAGTCATAATAATAACGGCATTACCAGCGCTTTATCGGCGATATTGTCTGATTTATCGGCAATGGTTTATTTCAATGCCGTTATTATTAGTCTGCATTAATGGAGAACAGCGCTTGCCTGGCCGCCGGCGCGGGAAAGACGCAGGCGACGTTGTGTCCGCAGCCGGGAACGAGGGTTAACCGATGCGGCTTCTCCGGCGCCAGATAGCGCCGGTCATAGTCGGCATAGGCCAGGCGCGCTGCAACCGGTAGGGGCCCTGCAACTGGGCGGCGCAGGATTTGTCGAGTATCCGATAGTAGGCGCCCGGCGCGGTGCCGGTATCACCGTCTGCGGCCAGGTAGGTGATATCCGCCGCCGCATAGCGCCGGCGTGCTGCGTCGGCGGTGCGCTGCAGGTGAGCGGGAAGCGCTTCCGGACCATATTTCCACTGGTTAGCCTGCGGGCACTGGCCGGCGTCCAGCGTTTGCCAGCGGAGGCGACAGGTTTTTTCACTGCCGCAGCGCTCCGGATGAAGGGGCTGGGGACGCAGGTTGTCAAAATAGAGCCAGCTGCCCGGATCGGCGACGACATAGCGCAGACGCACTCCGTCCGGCGGGTTGGCGAAGCCGACATAATGCTGCACGAATTGGGCGCCGGCGGAGAAACCGGCGACGGTGATCGACTGCAACGACGGCCAGCGCCGTTTCAGATCGGCCAGCAGGTTATCCATGGCGTTGAATGAGCCGGTGTTCTCGCCATTATCCAAACCGCCTTCGATCCAGGAGCCGCAGCGCCACAGGGCGTCACCCTCTTGCGGCGCCGGTAGCCCGGCGGAACGGCAGCGGGCGGCAAGCGTCTCCGGCACCTGGAACAGCGGGGCGACCAGCAAGCTGTTGTCTCCCGCTCCCTGCGCGGCGTCGATCGCCGCTTGCAATGTCTTGGCGACATCGCGCGGGTGGCCGTGCATCACCACCAGCGCGGTGCGCGGCTGGGGGGAGTGAGCGTGCGCGACAAAATAAGGCAGTGAACCCGCCGCCGTCGGCGCGTGATAGGGCGTGGCGAGGCGTTCTAACACCGGCTCTGCACGAGCCGATTGGGCGAACAGCAGCAGGGCGGCCATTGCGATGCAGCGCAGGCGGCGCATTCTCGTCAGGTTCGGCGCAGCGCAGCGCGCAGTTGTCTCAGGACTTCCCGGCATCGTTGTTCCTCACGCGCTCGTTGATAGTAGCGATAAAAGGCGCGTTCCGAACTGAGGTTGCCCGCGCGTGCCAGCTGCCTGAAGGTCAGGTATGCCAGGCTGAACATAATGATAATAAATAATAAACCGGGGAACAGCAGCTGCCAGCCGTCGGTGATGCGCGCATTAGGCAGATAGCGGAGTGAATAGGGCGTAATCAATACCCCTAACTGCTGCAGTCCCCATTGAGTCAACGCAGGGAACAGCACCAGCAACGTAACGAACACCAAATACAGCAAGAAATAGCGACAGGAAAGCAAGAAACGCTTGAACGCGTTATTGGCGCTTGGCCGCAAAACGAAGCCTGCGGGCGTGGCGCGCAAGATTTGCTGACGGCCACCGGTGAAACGATAGCGTTCCAGCGCCGCTACGCTATCCGGCAATGCCAGCAGCAGTTGCAGCGCAACAAGGCCGGCGCTGCGGTTGCCGATATAGTCGCGAAACCACAACAGACGTATGGGGGCGCTTTGGGGCTTCTCGACGGATTCGAGCAGGTTTAACAGCTTATCGTGGTTTTCCCGCCGAATGCGAAAAGGCGTTTTGACCACGGCGATAAACAGCGTAATGACGGTCGGTAGGACGATTTTCAAGATATCTGCGGTGCTGATTTGTAACATGCGAGTTTCCTCTCGGGCTGTCTTGCGTTCCGGGCAGCAGAAGTATAGACCACGCTTATGGGACAACATGAAAACTGGCGTTACAGCTTGGTCTTTGATCTCCAAGGCGTTAACGCTAGACTCAGCAACATAAGCAAGACTGAGGGGATAAATGAATGGATGTGATTGAGGGGAGCGAGCTGCAGGTCGCCGACGCGGTCTACGCCTACCAGCTGGATGGCAAGGGCGGCGTCACGCCGATCGAGCGGGATGACAAGATCACCTGCGACGCGCCTTGCTGGCTGCATCTTGATTACGCGCACCCGGCCAGCGCCGAATGGCTGAGCACCACGCCGCTGCTGCCGGACTCGGTGCGCGAAGCGCTCTCCGGCGAAAGCTCACGGCCGCGCGTCAGCCGCCAGGGCGAAGGCACCATGATCACGCTGCGCAGCATCAACTTTAACGCCAACTCACGGCCGGACCAGTTGGTCACCATTCGCGTGTACATCACCGATAAACTGATTATCTCCACGCGGCACCGCAAGGTGTATTCCATCGATCAGGTGGTGAACGATTTGCAAAGCGGCGCCGGGCCGACCAACAGCGGCAACTGGCTGGTGGAGATTTCCGATGCGTTGACCGATCACACCAGCGAATTCATTGAGGATCTGCACGACAAGATTATCGATCTGGAGGACGCCTTGCTGGAACAGCAGGTGCCGGAGCGTGGCCAGCTGGCGTTGATCCGTAAACAGCTTATCGTGCTGCGCCGTTACATGGCGCCGCAGCGTGACGTTTTCGCACGGCTGGCCAGCGACCGCCTGCCGTGGATGAGCGACGACGATCGCCGCCGCATGCAGGACATCGCGGATCGCCTGGGGCGCGGGTTGGACGATCTGGACGGCAGCATCGCGCGCACCGCTATCTTGTCCGACGAAATTACCACGGTGATGGCCGACGCGATGAACCGCCGCACTTACACCATGTCGCTGTTGGCGATGGTATTTCTGCCGACCACCTTCCTGACCGGGCTGTTTGGCGTCAACCTTGGCGGCATACCGGGCGGCGGCAACCCCTTCGGTTTCGCGGCATTTTGCCTGATGCTGGTCGGGTTGGTGCTTGGCGTCGCCTGGTGGCTGAAGCGCAGCCGCTGGCTGTAGGCGAAAATGGCGAAAACCCGGTTAACATTGAGCAAAATCAACATTTAGCCGGGGGAAATGGGGCATGATCTCTCTCGCAGGTGAATGCAACGTCAAGCGATGGGCGTTGCGCTCCATAATTGTCTTACTTTCTTATTTTTGAATTACTGCATAGCACATTTGATTCGTACAATGCCGGTTTAATCACCGGCATTTTTTTATTCGATTTCTCTCTTCCTCAGGCCGCGCTTTCATCCCAGAAGCTGGCTTCAATCTTATGCCCATCCAAATCACGGACAAAGCAGCCGTAGTAAGCCTCACCGTAATGCGGCCGCGAACCGGGTGCGCCTTCATCGACGGCGCCGGCCAGCAGCGCCTGGCGATGGAATTCATCCACCTGTTGCTTGCTGGTCGCGAAAAAACCGACGTGCGTGCCGTTGCCGGGTGAAGCGGGCTGGCCGTCGATCGGCACCTGCAGCCAGAACTCCGGGTAGTCGCGGCCATAACCGATCGCGCCGGGATGCTCCAGCACCCGTCGGCAACCCAAGGCGGCCAGCGTGCGATCGTAAAAGGCCGCGGCGGCGACGAAATCGTTCGAGCCCAGCGAGACGTGGGACAGGCAGGGGGTGATATTCATTGCGCGATCTCCATATGACTGTATAAATGCACAGTATAGGGTAAAAACGGCATCGCCCAGCAAATTATGCGCAAACTGTGAACAGGATCGAGATCGTCGAGAGAGGGAAAAGGTCGCCGCTCGCAGGGTGGCGAGCGGCGAGGGGACTTATTTGATTTCCAGCACGTCCAAACGCGCTGGCGCAGGCGCCGCGTCGTCCGAATCTTCCGGCTGCCAGCCGACCGGCTGCATCGGAATGTCTTCGCGATCGAAGGCCAAATCGCCGCCGTCCACCACCGCGCTGCCGTGGTGAATGCCTTTGAAATCAAACAGATTGATATCGCTCAGATGCGAAGGCACCACGTTTTGTATGGCGCTGAACATGGTTTCCAGCCGGCCTGGGTAACGTTTGTCCCAGTCGCGCAGCATGTCGCCGATCACCTGGCGCTGCAAATTAGGCTGAGAGCCGCACAGATTGCATGGAATGATCGGGAACGCTTTGGCGATCGAGAAACGCTCGATGTCTTTCTCGCGGCAATAGGCCAGCGGGCGAATGACCACGTGCTTACCGTCGTCGCTCATCAGTTTGGGCGGCATGCCTTTCATCTTGCCGCCGTAGAACATGTTGAGGAACAGCGTCTGCAGAATATCGTCGCGGTGGTGGCCCAGCGCGATCTTGGTGGCGCCCAGTTCGGTGGCGGTGCGATACAAAATGCCGCGGCGCAGGCGCGAGCACAGTGAACAGGTGGTTTTGCCTTCCGGGATCTTGTCTTTAACGATGCTGTAGGTGTTTTCTTCGACGATCTTGTACTCCACCCCCAAGCCTTCCAGGTAAGCAGGCAGAATATGCTCAGGGAAGCCGGGCTGTTTCTGGTCGAGATTCACCGCCACCAGCGAGAAATTGATCGGCGCGCTCTGCTGCAGATTGCGCAGGATCTCCAGCATGGTGTAGCTGTCTTTGCCGCCGGACAGACAGACCATGATGCGGTCGCCTTCTTCAATCATATTGAAATCGGCGATCGCTTCGCCCACGTTGCGGCGCAGGCGTTTTTGCAATTTGTTCAGGTTGTACTGCTCTTTTTGGCTAACGGATTGCTTTTCTGACATTTAAATCGTGCTCATTCTCAATGGGGGGCACTAGGGGCATGGCGTTGTAGACCGCGAGTTTACCATTCAACCGGCCAATTTTGATCATTATTCATCATCCAGCTTCCACGCGCCCGACGCGAGGCCTGTATGGTACGGATTGCGCGCAGGAATGCCAGCAGGTTTTATTGCTACGCCTTACGTCAACGGTAAAAGATCAGGGCGCGAATCGCTCGCGCCCTGAGGGAGGTTACTCAGCGGCGGACTTTTCCGCCTTGCCGGCCAGCAGGCTGAGGAAATCGTATTTCTCCTTCAGCTCTTTCTCGGCGGCCTGATACAGCGCGCTGGCCACCTCCGGCTGCTGCGCGTTCAGGCGGCGGAAACGCTGTTCTTTTAGCAGCGTTTCCGACAGGTTGCTGTTCGGCGGCCGTGAATCCAGCGCCAATGCGGCCTTGCCCTCGGCGCTGCGGCGCGGATCGAAGCGGTACAGCGGCCAGAAGCCGGTGGCGGTCAGCTGTTTCATCTGATCGTGGCTGAGCGCCAGATCGTAGCCGTGCTCTTCGCACGGGCTGTAGGCGATGATCAGCGACGGTCCCGGATAGGCCTCGGCCTCCTGAATCGCTTTCACCGTCTGGTTGAGCTGCGCCCCCAGCGAGATCTGCGCGACGTAAACATGGCCGTACATCATCATGCTGACGCCCAGATCCTTGCGCGCCTTGCGCTTGCCGTGCTCGCCGAATTTGGTCACCGCGCCGAGCGGCGTGGCCTTCGACTGCTGGCCGCCGGTGTTGGAGTAGCACTGGGTGTCGAGCACCAGCACGTTGACGTTCTCCGTCAGGCTGAGGACGTGATCCAAACCGCCGAAGCCGATGTCGTAGGCCCAGCCGTCACCGCCGATCAGCCAGATGGATTTATCCACCAGATAGTCGGCGTCGGTCGCCAGCTGGCGCGCATCTTCACCTTCAATACTCGCCAGCAGCGTGCGCAGTTCGGCGATTTGCTTACGGCGCGGCTCCGGCGCCACGTCTTCCATCTGCAGGGCATTGACCAACTGCTCCGGCAGCTGTGGCGCCAGCGAATTCAGCAGGCGCAGCACCCGCGCGCGATGTTGATCGACCGTCAAACGGAAGCCCAGGCCGAATTCGGCGTTGTCTTCGAACAGCGAGTTGGCCCATGCCGGCCCGCGCCCTTCGGCGTTGGTGGTGTACGGCGTGGTCGGCAGGTTGCCGCCGTAGATCGACGAACAGCCGGTGGCGTTGGCGATCAGCAATCGGTCGCCATAGAGCTGGGTCAACAGCTTGATGTACGGCGTTTCGCCGCAGCCGGAGCAGGCGCCGGAGTACTCGAACAGCGGCGTGATCAGCTGCGAGGTGCGAATGTCGATGCGTTCCAGCTGCGCCGTATCGATTTCCGGCAGCTGCAGGAAGAAATCGTAGTTGTCTTTTTCCGCCGTCAGATTATCGAGGCGTGAGGCCATATTGATGGCCTTGATCTCCGGGTTCTGGCGATCTTTCGCCGGGCAGACCTCGACGCACAGGTTACAGCCGGTGCAATCCTCCGGCGCCACTTGCAGCACGTATTTTTGCCCGCGCATATCGCGCGCTTTGACATCCAGCGACTGCAGGGAGGCGGGGGCGTGTTCCATCTCCGCCGGCTGCACGACCTTGGCGCGAATGGCGGAGTGCGGACAGGCGGCGACGCAATGGTTGCACTGGGTGCACAGGTCGGGCTGCCAGACCGGGATCGCTTCGGCGATGTTGCGCTTTTCCCACTGGGTGGTGCCCACCGGCCAGGTGCCGTCCGGCGGGAAGGCGGAAACCGGCAGCGCATCGCCCAGTCCGGCCAGCATCGCGGCGGTAACGGTTTTGACGAAGTCAGGCGCGGCGTCCGAGACCACCGGCGGGCGCATCGGGCTGCTGTCGTCGACCGGCTGCAGCGGGATTTCAATCAGCGCGCCGCGGGTGGCGCCCAGCGCCTGCCAGTTGCGCTCGACGATCTCCTGGCCTTTGCTGCTGTAGCTGCGGGCGATGGCGTCCTGCAGCTGTTGCAGCGCCACGTCGCTCGGCAGGATCTGCGTCAGATGGAAAAACGCCATCTGCATGACGGTGTTGATGCGCGCGCCGAGCCGGCATTCACGCGCCAGCTTGGCGGCGTTGATGATGTAGAAACGCGCCTGGCGTTGATGCAACAGCGCCTGTACCTCCTGCGGCAGGCGCGACCAGACTTCGTCGGCGCCGTAAGGGGTATTGAGCAGGAAGGTGCCGCCGGGTTTGAGGCGCTCAACCATCTGGTACTTATCGATAAACTGCAGCTGGTGGCAGCCGACGAAATCCGCCTGGCTGACCAGATAGGCCGAATTGATCGGCTGCTCGCTGACGCGCAGGTGCGAGACCGTCAGGCCGCCGGCCTTTTTGGAGTCGTAGACGAAATAGCCCTGCGCATACAGCGGCGTGGCGTTGCCGATGATTTTGATGTTGTTCTTGGTGGCCGAGACCGAGCCGTCGCTGCCCAAACCGTAGAATAGCGCTTCCAGCGAGGCGCGCTGCGGCAGGATTTCGTCGCTCAGCTGCAGCGAAAGGCCGGTGACGTCATCGAAGATGCCGACGGTGAAGCGCGGGCGCGGCTGCGGCTGGGCCAGCTCGCGAAACACCGCCAGCGCGCAGTCCGGGCCGAACTCCTTCGACGACAGGCCGTAACGGCCGCCGATCACTCGCGGCAGCGTGGTGCGCTCGCCCCGGCTGTAGGCTTCCGCCAGCGCGGTCATCACGTCCAGATACAGCGGCTCGGCCAGCGCGCCCGGTTCTTTGGTGCGATCGAGCACCGCGACGCTGCGCACGCTGTCCGGCAGCGCGCCGAGCAGGTGTTTGGCGGAGAACGGCCGGAACAGCCGCACTTTCAGCACGCCGACTTTTTCGCCGCGGGTCAGCAGGGTGTCGATCACTTCTTCGCAGGTGCCGGCGGTGGAGCCCATCACCACCACCACGCGTTCGGCCTGCGGGTGGCCATAATAGTCGAACGGCCGGTAGTGGCGGCCGGTGAGGGCGGCGAAGGCCTCCATGGCGTCGATCACGTGCTGGTCGGCGGCGTCATACCATGGGTTGGTGGCCTCGCGCGACTGGAAATAGGTGTCAGGGTTGGCGGAAGTGCCGCGCACCACCGGATGATCCGGCGACAGCGCCCGGCGGCGGTGGGCGTCGATCGCCGCCTGCGGCAGCATGTGCCGCAACGTATCGTCGCTGAGCGGTACGATTTTATTGATCTCGTGCGAGGTGCGGAACCCGTCGAAAAAGTGGATGAACGGCAGGCGCGCGTTGAGGCTGGCGGTCTGCGAGATCAGCGCGAAATCCTGCGCTTCCTGCACGCTGCCGGCGCACAGCATGGCGCAGCCGGTCTGGCGCACCGCCATCACGTCAGAGTGATCGCCGAAGATTGACAGCGCGTGCGTGGCCACGGTGCGCGCGGCGACGTGCAGCACAAACGGCGTCAGCTCGCCGGCCAGTTTGTACAGCGTCGGGATCATCAGCAGCAGACCCTGCGATGAGGTGAACGAGGTGGACAGCGCGCCGGTCTGCAAGGCGCCGTGCACGGTGGCGATCGCGCCGCCCTCCGACTGCATTTCCACCACTCGCGGGATATCACCCCAGATGTTTTGCCGGCCATCGCCGGACCAGGCGTCCGCCTGCTCCGCCATGGTGGAACTTGGCGTGATAGGGTAGATGGCAATCACTTCGTTGGTGCGATAGGCCACGGAAGCGACTGCATTATTACCATCTGTAGTTATCATCGACATTACCTTTTCATTGCTCACAAAGCCGCGAAAGCGCACTTTCGCAGTAATGGAAAAAAGTCTAACAGAGGGTTTGAACGCGGCTTTATCGCGTTTGTGTGGCGGGCGATAAATCGGCAAGCGTATCCGGCATCGCTATTTGCATCGCCGGTTGAGGTCCTTCAATAAATTGTTTTCGCCGTTTAAAGACAATTTATTTCCGGCGCGTCATAATTACGCATCGGTAAACTGACAGAAGAAAACCATGAGCGGATTTATGTATTTGACGATGGCGATAGTCGCGGAAGTGATCGCCACCACCATGTTGAAAGCCTCCGAGGGCTTTACCCGTCTGTGGCCGTCGCTGCTGGTGGTGCTGGGCTACGGCGTGGCGTTTTGGGGGCTGTCGATGGTGGTCAAGAGCATGCCGCTGGGCATTGTGTATGCGATTTGGTCGGGCATGGGGATCGTGCTGGTGTCGGTCGCGGCGGTATTCGTTTATCAGCAAAAATTGGATTGGCCGGCGATTGTCGGCATGGGATTAATTATTGCCGGCGTGCTGGTAATTAATTTACTGTCGAAAGCCTCTGTGCACTGAATGTTATTTTGATGTAAAAAAAGCCGGCGTGACAGCAAGTCGCGCCGGTTGAAGAATTCAGCCATCATTCACTGAAAATAGTGGAATGCTAATTAGTTAGCGCCGTCAGCATAGACGCAAATATCATCCTCTCCGGTAGCAAAAAATGCGCCGTCACGCCGAAAGCACGCGGGGTTAATTAATACCGATATCATGCGAAGAAACCCCGTCGCCGGCAACGGTGACGTTATCACTTTCTCTCTGCGGCCGGGGCGGGCGGTGGGGGCCGCTGTCACGTTTAACCTCCCGCAATGGGGGCGGAAATATTCTGCAAACAAAATAAATGTCCGGCCGGCGCAAAAAAAACCACAAATAATGGCCGGAATATATTTTCATTATTTATATATCGAGCTAGATTAAACAAGTTTGCATCAAAGATAGCGAAACGTGTCCGCCAAGTGACGCGCGTTATCGGCAATGGCGATTTTACACAGCGCAGTTCCGGGTTCAGGAGTGGGATAATGACGACATCAAAATGGCTGCTTGCCAGCGCCGTGCTGCTTTTAGCCGCCTGCAGCAGCAACAACGAAGAGCCAGTACAGCAGGGCAACAGTGCCAGAATCAATACGTTGCAGACCAGCGCCGGTTGCGCGGCGGTCGGCGGCGTCACCACCATCGCGCACAACTTGAACGGTGAAGCGTTGCGCATGTGCCAGATGCCGAACGGCAAACAGTGTGAGGAACGCACGCTGGGCCTGGGCAGCTGCGCCGGGTAAGCCCACGGCGCCAGGCCTGGCGTCCAGAATCAATATACCCAGTCGCGCAGGGCATAAACCAGCGTGTGGCCGCTGCCGTTGAGCGTCAGCTGCTGCGCGCTCAGCGTCACTTCGGCGCCGTTTTCCAGCACGGTGCCGATCACCCGATCCCAGCGATTGCGCTGCTCATCAGGGCACAGCCTGCGCGTCGAGGCCAACGGTTTTACCGTCAGTACGCCGTCGCGTAATTGCCCCTGGCCGAAAAAGCGGTTGCACATCGCGCCGGACACATGCAGGTTCTCGCCGAACTCCAGATTGAGCAGGACGCCGCCCGTTGGAGATTTTGCCGCTTCGCCATCGACGCTCTGCAACACGAAATTATGATGCATCAGATCGCCGGGCGTAACGGTCGCGGGTGGTTTCATGCTGCATCCCCCCAAGACCAGCGCCGCAAAGGCGGCCATCGTTGTTCTCATCGTCGCGCTCTCAAATAAACAGGGCGCCGCAAGGGGCGCCCTGAGATGCCGTTCACGCGTTCAACTGGTTCGGGCAGGCTTCGCCGCGATCCAATTGGCTGATGTTCTGCAGCGTGGTTTGTGAAATGCTGGTCAGCGCCTCTTCGGTCAGGAAGGCCTGATGGCCGGTAAAAAGCACGTTGTGGCAGGCCGACAGGCGGCGGAACACGTCATCCTGAATCACGTCGTTGGACTTGTCTTCGAAGAACAGATCGCGTTCGTTTTCGTAAACGTCCATCCCCAGCGCGCCGATTTTCTGCTGCTTCAGCGCGTCGATGGCGGCGGTGGAGTCGATCAGCGCGCCGCGGCTGGTGTTGATCACCATCACGCCGTTTTTCATCATCGCGAAGGCGTCGGCATTCAGCAGATGGTGGTTCTCCGGCGTCAGCGGGCAGTGCAGGGTAATCACGTCGGACTGTGCGTACAGCGTTTTCAGGTCGACATACTCCGCGCCCAGCGCCAGCGCCTGTTCGCTCGGGAACGGATCGTAGGCCAGCAGCTTCATGCCGAAACCTTTCAGAATGCGCATCGTCGCCACGCCGATTTTACCGGTGCCGATCACGCCGGCGGTGCGGTTGTGCATGTTAAAACCGATCAGCCCTTCCAGCGAGAAGTTGGCGTCACGGGTGCGTTGATAAGCGCGGTGAATACGGCGGTTCAGGCACATCATCATGCCTACCGCGTGTTCTGCCACGGCCTCCGGCGAGTAGGCCGGCACGCGCACCACCTTGATGCCCAGTTCTTTGGCGGCGTCCAGATCGACGTTATTAAAACCGGCGCAGCGCAGGGCGAGGATCTCGACGCCCAGCGCCGCCAGTTCTTCGAGCACTTCACGGCTGCCGTCGTCGTTGACGAAGATACACACCGCCTTGCAACCGGCGGCCGTTTTGGCGGTTTTTTTACTGAGTAAAAAGTCGAAGAATTCCAGCTCATAGCCAAACTGCTGATTCACCAGTTCGAGATATTTACGGTCATACTGTTTGGTGCTGTATATCGCCAATTTCATCGTGGTTTCTCCACCGTGATTTTGTGATCAATTTAACAGATTTTAGTAAATTCGACAATTGGTTAGCCACGCTGCAAGGCTGCTGTGGGCTGGCGGCGGTGAAGGGAAGGCGACGGTGAGGCGGGCGACAAAAAAATCCCCACGGGGGTGTGGGGAATGGCTTCTCTAGTACACAGTTAGCTAGCAGCTAAACTTTTATTAGAATGCTTGCAAGACTATTAATCATCAACGGTAACAACAATAACAAAAGTCTGAAAACTGTCCTATTTATGTGATGTATATGTAACGAAAATCTACAACTCCGCGCGCGCTTGCGCCAAAAGGGTGCAAATCGCCTCTGCGACCGCGCTCAGCTTCACCCTATGTCAAATTCGTGCCATCATTATTGTCAATTCAGGCATAGACTTAACCAATGCCTAACACAGGAACGAAGCAATCATTTAATGACCAGGCGATTGAAAGTATTCATAGGGACGGTGGCGGGCTGCGCAATCCTGGTGCTGGCGTTGTGGCAAACCTTGCCGCGCTGGCTGCCGGGGGTGTTATCGCATTGGTTGCCGGCGGGAAGCCGACTGGAGTTGCAGGGCAAATTGCATTGGCGCCAGGGCGGCCTGACGTTGGCGGGGGCGCGTTTCACCGCGCAAGATTGTCTGCTGGCCAGCGTCGGGCCGACGCGGCTGGCTTATCGGCAAGGCCGCTGGCAGCTGTCGAGCGATAAGGTCAGCGTCGATAGCGCCTGTTTGTCAAAACTGCCGGGCGGCGACGCCAACAGCGCGCCGCTTGCGCTCGATCAACTGCAGCGGCAGCTGCCGCCGCTGGATCTCACCATTCATGACCTCACGCTCATTCCCTGGCAGCGTTATGCCGGGAAGCTGCAGCTTTCCTCCGGCTCTGACGGGCAACGTCTGCATTATCGGGGGCCGAATCTCAGCGCCGAGGCGCAGCTGGATGAAAAACAACAGCTGACGTTGCACAGCCTGACCGTCATTCCGCCCAACAGCGCGCAACCGCTGCGCCTCGCCGGCAAGATAACCATTCCGCTGGATCTGGCCAGCCTGCCGACGCAGGGCGCGCTGCAGGGTGAAATGCAGACGGCCTATCTGGAAAAACCGGTTTTGCTGGATATGCGCTGGCAACAGCAGCAGGGCGTGTTGACGGTGAGCGAGAAAGGCGACGATCGGCCGCTGGCGGTGCTGCCGTGGGAAGTGACCCCGCAGCGAGTCAGCATCAAGCAGGGCGAGTGGCGTTGGCCCTACAGCGGACAGCCGTTGAACGGCGGCCTCAGCATCGCGCTGCACGACTGGAGCAAGGGACTGGATGAAACGGAGATCAGCGCGCGGCTGAACGTGATCACGGCCGGCCACAACGGCAAGGGCAATGCGGTGCTGACGCTTGGGCCGGGCAAGGTGGGGCTGACCGACAGCGATCTGCGGTTCCAACTGACCGGCCAGGCCAATCTGGCCGACTTCTCCGCTACCGCGTCGATCCCGGGCGTGCTCGGCGGCAGCATTCTCAACCCGACGCTGGTTCTGCAGCCGGGTTCGTTGCTGCGCCTGTGGGGCAAGGTGACGCCGGAAATGACGCTGGAAGAGGCGCGTTTGCCGCTGGCGGGCGTGAAGGTGACCGCTGCCGGTATTACCGGCCGCCTGCAGGCGATTTTGAGCGCCAGCGACAGTTACTGGGGCCGCTTCAAGCTGCATCTGGACGGCCAGGCGCAGGATTTCTGGCCGGACAAGGGCCACTGGCAATGGCGCTACTGGGGCAATGGCCGCTTGCCGCCGCTGCAGGCCGCCTGGGACGTGGCCGGCAGCGGCAGCTGGCGCGACAGCGAGTTGGTGCTCGATAAACTCTCCACCGGCTTCGATAAGTTGAAGTACGGCCTGGTGACGGTCGCCGCGCCGCGCTTGAGCCTCAACCAGCCGCTGCGCTGGCGGCGTGATGAACAAAGCCCGCAGTTCAACGGTGAGCTGCAGCTGGCGGCGGATAAGGTCAGCTTCAGCGATGGCGGTTATCTGCCGGCGCCGGTGCTGGCGCTGCAGGTGAACGGCCGTTCGCCGGACAGTTTCCAGATGCAGGGCGAGCTGCAGGCGCAACAGATCGGTCCGATCGCGCTGCGCGGCCGTTGGGACGGCGAACGTCTGCGCGGCGAAGGCTGGTGGCCGAAACAGTCGCTGAAGGTCTTCCAACCGCTGCTGGCGCCGGATCTCAATCTCACGCTGCGCGACGGCGAGTTTTACGCGCAGTCGGCGTTTTCCGCCGCCCGCGAACAAGGGTTCGAGGCCGGTGGCCACTGGGTGGTGAAAAACGGCGGCATGTGGCTGAAGGACGGGGAGATGAGCGGCCTGGATTTCATCCTGTCGTACCGGTTCAAGCAGCATCACTGGCAATTGGGAGCTAAACAGCCGGTATCGCTGCGCATCAAGTCTTTCACCAACCTGTTCGAGATGCAGAACATTTCCGCCGATTTGCAGGGCACCTATCCTTATAGCGAAGGGCAGCCGCTGACGTTGAGCAACGTCGGCGTGGACATGCTCAACGGGCATATCAGCCTGTCGGCGCTGCGGTTGCCGCAGCATGACGCCGCGGTGCTGAAGCTGGACAAGGTCGATCTCAGCGCGCTGTTTACCGCCCTGAAACCGAAGCAGTTCGCCATGTCCGGCCGCGTCGACGGCGAGTTGCCGCTGTTCTTGAACCATCCGAAGTGGCTGGTGCAAAACGGCTGGATCGCCAACGCCGGCACGTTGACGCTGCGCCTGGACAAAGACATGGCCGACGCCATCGGCAGCAACAACCTGGCGACCGGCGCGGCGATCGACTGGCTGCGCTACATGGAAATCAACCGTTCGCATGCCCGGGTCGATCTCGACAACCTGGGCGAGCTGACGCTGAGCGCGCGCATCGACGGTATCAACCCGCAGAAAAGCGCCAAGCGCGAGGTGATCCTGAACTATCGCCATCAGGAAAACGTGTTTCAGCTGTGGCGCAGTTTGCGCTTCGGCGACAATTTACAGGAGTGGCTGGAGCAGGCCCTCTCACAACCTGGGGAGCAACAATGAAAATCATGAGTGTGTCGACGCTGGCAGCGGTGCTGTGCGTTTCGCTGCTGAGCGGCTGCGTGCCGCGCATCGAGGTGGCGACGCCTAAGGATCCGATCACCATCAATATGAACGTCAAGATCGAACATGAAATTCATATCAAGGTGGATAAGGACGTCGAAAACCTGCTGAAAACCCAAAGCGGTCTGTTCTAGGAGCCGACATGAAAAAACGTTATTTGTGGCTGGCCGGCGCCGCCTGGCTGTTCAGCGGCCTGGCGATGGCGCTGACGCTGGATGAGGCGAAGCAGCAAGGGCGGGTGGGGGAAACCCTGAGCGGCTACATCGCGCCGGTGCAGCAGGACGCCGAAACTTTGGCGCTGGTGAAGCGCATCAACGCCGGCCGCGCCGAGAAGTATCAGGAAGTGGCGGACGGCAACCATATCGCCGTCGATGAAGTGGCGCGCATGGCCGGCCAGAAGCTGGTGACGCGGGCGCAGAGCGGCGAGTATGTGCGCGGCATCAACGGCCAGTGGCTGAGGAAGTAAAAAAAAGCGCGCCGTCTGGCGCGCTGAATGATACGGATAGATGATTATTATGAGGGTAGTGCAGGTTTGACAAGGCTTGCCTCTTGTCCGGCAGGGGCATGACGCCCCTGCGCTGTCTCTTACGCGGCAACCACCTGAGACAGGGCCGCTTTGGCGTCTTCCTGTGCTTTGGTCGCCACTTCCGGACCGTAGGCGATGCCTTCCGCGAAGACGAACTCTACGTCGGTGATGCCGATGAAGCCCAGGAACAGACGCAGGTAAGGTTCCACCAGGTCGGTTGGGGTGCCTTTATGAATGCCGCCGCGGCTGGTCAGGATCACGGCGCGTTTGTTTTTCACCAGGCCTTCCGGACCGTTTTCGGTGTAACGGAAAGTCACGCCGGCGCGGGCGACCAGATCGAAATAGTTTTTCAGCTGGGTCGGGATGTTGAAGTTGTACATCGGTGCGGCAATCACGATAACGTCATTGGCCTGCAGCTCGGCGATCAGTTCGTCCGACAGGGCCAGCGCTTCTTGTTGACGCGGAGTCAACGGAGCATCGGAAGGACGCAGCGCGCCAACCAGCTCGCCGTCCAGCACCGGGATTGGCTGTGCGGCCAGATCGCGCACGGTGATGGTGTCGCCGCTGTGGGCGTTGCTCCATTGCTCTACGAAGAAATCGGCCAGTTGGTTAGACTGAGAGTAGGTCGCCAGGATGCTTGATTTCAGAACCAATACGTTGCTCATCGATAATTCCTTACGTTGTGACAGTGACATCAGGACTCAGCGTCCCTTGCATGAACTACATGCTATTCACATTCCCCCAACAGTGATAGCGCAATATTTCGAGATCTTCGTTCGATTTTATTGAATAACATGCCGAGGCTTTACTCGCGAAAGTAGGGGGAAAAAGCCGTTTGTGATAGGCTGTGCGGCTAAAGCAAAAAAATCGCTAAAAAACATTAAACCGTTGCTAAGCCTGGTCTTGGCCACGATGAAACAAGGAACACCGAACGTGAAATCTCCGCTCGAGGCACTGCCGGCCCAACTGGGCGAGCTGATGCTCCGCGATCAACAACGCCTGCGTCGTCGCCTGCAGGGCGCACGAAAAATCAAAAATCCCGATGCCCAGCTGGCGGTCGCCGCCGAAGTGGAAAGCGACATCGCGACGGCGCGGCAAAAAGTGCAGGCGCGCGCCGCGTCTTGCCCGCGCATTACCTATCCGGAAAGCCTGCCGGTCAGCCAGAAAAAGCAGGACATCTTAAACGCTGTCCGCGACCACCAGGTGGTGATCGTCGCCGGGGAGACCGGCTCGGGGAAAACCACCCAGTTGCCGAAGATCTGTCTGGAGCTGGGGCGTGGGGTGAAAGGGCTGATCGGCCATACCCAGCCGCGCCGCCTGGCGGCGCGCACCGTCGCCAACCGCATCGCCGACGAGCTGGAAACCCCGCTCGGCGGCAGCGTGGGCTACAAGGTGCGCTTCAACGATCAGGTAGGGGAAAACACCCTGGTCAAGCTGATGACCGACGGCATTTTGCTGGCGGAGATTCAGCAGGATCGCCTGCTGATGCAGTACGACACGCTGATCATCGATGAAGCGCACGAGCGCAGCCTGAATATCGACTTTATTCTTGGTTACTTGCGCGAACTGCTGCCGAAGCGCCCGGATCTCAAGGTGATCATCACCTCGGCGACCATCGATCCGCAGCGTTTCTCGCGCCACTTCAACAATGCGCCGATCATCGAGGTTTCCGGCCGCACCTACCCGGTGGAGGTGCGCTACCGCCCGGTGGTCGACGACGGCGACGATACCGACCGCGACCAGCTGCAGGCGATTTTCGATGCGGTAGATGAGCTTGGGCGCGAAGGGCCGGGTGACATTCTGATCTTCATGAGCGGCGAGCGCGAGATCCGCGATACCGCCGACGCTTTGAACCGCCTCAATTTGCCGCACACCGAGGTGCTGCCGCTGTATGCGCGCCTGTCGAACAGCGAGCAGAACCGGGTGTTCCAGTCGCACCACGGCCGCCGCATCGTGCTGGCCACCAACGTGGCGGAAACCTCGCTGACGGTGCCGGGCATCAAATACGTCATCGATCCGGGCACCGCGCGCATCAGCCGCTACAGCTTCCGCACCAAGGTGCAGCGCCTGCCGATCGAGCCGGTGTCACAGGCCTCCGCCAATCAGCGTAAAGGGCGCTGCGGCCGCGTGTCGGAGGGGGTGTGCATCCGTCTGTACTCCGAACAGGATTTCCTCTCGCGGCCGGCGTTTACCGATCCGGAAATTCTGCGCACCAACCTGGCGTCGGTCATTCTGCACATGACCTCGCTGGGGCTGGGCGACATCGCCGCGTTTCCGTTCGTCGAGGCGCCGGACAAACGCAACATTCAAGATGGCGTGCGCCTGCTGGAAGAGCTGGGGGCGATCACCACCGCCGATAACGGCCACTATCAGCTGACGCCGCAGGGCCGGCAGCTGGCGCAGTTGCCGATCGACCCGCGTCTGGCGCGCATGGTGCTGGAAGCGCAGAAGAGCGGCAGCGTGCGCGAGGTGATGATCATCACCGCCGCGCTGTCGATTCAGGATCCGCGTGAGCGCCCGATGGACAAGCAGCAGGCCTCGGATGAAAAACACCGCCGCTTCGCCGACAAAGACTCGGACTTCCTGGCGTTCGTCAACCTGTGGGATTATCTGCAGGAGCAGCAAAAGGCGAACTCCTCCAGCCAGTTCCGCCGGCTGTGCCGCAACGATTTTCTCAACTACCTGCGGGTGCGCGAGTGGCAGGATATCTATACTCAGCTGCGCCAGGTGGTGAAAGAGCTGGGGCTGCCGATCAACAGCGCGCCTTCCGACTACCGCAGCGTCCACACCGCGCTGCTGACCGGCCTGTTGTCGCACATCGGCCAGAAGGATGCGGACAAGCAGGAATACACCGGCGCGCGCAACGCCCGCTTCTCGATCTTCCCCGGCTCCGGCCTGTTCAAGAAGCCGCCGAAGTGGACCATGGTGGCCGAACTGGTGGAAACCAGCCGCCTGTGGGGGCGCATCGCCGCGCGCATCGAACCGGAATGGATCGAGCCGCTGGCTCAGCACCTGGTGAAACACAGCTACAGCGAACCGCACTGGTCGAAGTCGCAGGGGGCGGTGATGGCCAGCGAAAAGGTCACGTTGTTCGGTCTGCCGATCGTCGCGGCGCGCCAGGTCAATTACGGCGCCATCGATCCGCTGCTGTGCCGCGAGCTGTTTATCCGCCATGCGCTGGTGGAGGGCGACTGGCAGACGCGCCATGCTTTCTTCCGCGATAACCAAAAGCTGCGCGCCGAAGTGGAAGAGCTGGAGCATAAATCGCGCCGCCGCGATATTCTGGTAGACGACGAAACGCTGTTCGGCTTCTACGATCGCCGCATCCCCAACGACGTGGTTTCCGGCCGTCATTTCGACAGCTGGTGGAAGACCGCCGCCAAACAGCAGCCCGACCTGCTGAACTTCGAAAAAGAGATGCTGATCAAGGATGGCGCCAACAAGATCAGCGCGCTCGACTACCCGAACTTCTGGCATCAGGGCAACCTCAAACTGCGGCTGAGCTATCAGTTCGAACCAGGCACTGACGCCGACGGCGTGACGGTGCACATCCCGCTGCCGATCCTCAATCAGGTGGAGGAGCAGGGGTTCGAATGGCAGATCCCCGGCATCCGCCGTGAGCTGGTGATCGCGCTGATCAAATCGTTGCCGAAACCGGTGCGTCGCAACTTCGTGCCGGCGCCGAACTACGCCGAAGCGTTCCTTGGCCGCGTAACGGCGCTGGAATTGCCGCTGCTTGACGCGCTGGAGCGCGAGCTGCGGCGTATGACTGGCGTGACCGTGTCACGTGATGACTGGCAGTGGGATCAGGTGCCCGATCACCTGAAAATGACTTTCCGCGTGGTGGGCGAGAAAAATCAGACGCTGCGCGAAGGCAAAGCTCTGGCCGCCCTGCGCCTGCAGTTGAAAGAGAAGGTGCAGGAGACGCTGTCGGCGGTGGCCGATGACGGACTGGAGCAGAGCAACCTGCATGTCTGGAGCTTTGGCCAATTGCCGGCGTTCTACGAGCAGAAGCGCGGCGGCTATTCGATGAAAGCCTATCCGGCGCTGGTGGATGAAAAGGACAGCGTGGCGATCCGCCTGTTCGACAGCGAAAGCGAACAGCAACAGGCGATGTGGCAGGGCACGCGCCGCCTGCTGTTGTTGAATATTCCTTCGCCGATCAAATATCTGCATGAAAAGCTGCCGAACAAGGCCAAGCTGGGGCTTTATTTCAACCCGTACGGCAAGGTGCTGGAGCTGATCGACGACTGCATTTCGTGCGGCATCGACAAACTGATCGCCGAACACGGCGGCCCGGTTTGGCAGGAGGAAGACTTTGCACGGTTGCAGGAGCAGATCCGCGCCGAGCTGAACGACACGGTCGTTGAGGTGGCTAAGCAGGTTGAACAGATCCTGACGGCGGTCTTCAACATCAACAAACGGCTGAAAGGCCGGGTGGACATGTCGTTGGCGCTGGCGCTGTCGGACATCAAGACCCAGCTCGGCGGGCTGGTCTACCGCGGCTTCGTCACCGGCAATGGATGGAAACGGCTGCCGGACACGCTGCGCTACCTGCAGGCGATCGAACGCCGATTGGAGAAACTGGCTATCGATCCGCACCGCGATCGCGCGCAGATGCTGCGGGTGGAGCAGGTGCAGCAGGCGTGGCAGCAGTGGCTGAACAAGCTGCCGCCGAAGCGACAGCAGGAGGAAGAGGTGAAAGCGGTGCGCTGGATGATTGAAGAACTGCGTGTCAGCCTGTTCGCGCAGCAGCTGGGCACACCTTACCCGATCTCCGACAAGCGCATTCTGCAAACCATCGAACAGCTTTCGGGCTAAGCTCAGGCGCGCCGGCCGGCAAACGGCCGGCGCAGCGCAAGTTGAAATTCAGGGAACAGAGAAACAGCAACGGCGCTTGATGCGCCGTTGCGAGAGCTACTTGCCTGTCGCCAGGGCGTCCAGCGCCTCGCGGATGCCGGGCACCGCCAGAGCGCGGTTATCGGCGCGGTAACGATCTTTCGCCGCCGGTGCCGAACTCTGGATGGCGATCAGCTGCCAGCCGTCGGCGGTTTTCAGCAGCAGCGGTGAGCCGCTGTCGCCGGGCAGGGTATCACACTGGTGCGACAGCACCCCTTGCTGGGCCCAGCCGGTCACCTTGCAGTTTTGGTGGCTGTAGAGGTCATCCAGATGGTCCTCCGGGTAGCCCGCCTGGGTGATCAGCCGTTTGGCCTGTTTCAGGGCCTGAGTCAACGCCTTGCTGTCGCCTTGCCACAGCGGCAGCGGGGCGATCGGCAGCGGCGTTTTGTCTTTCAGCCGGATCAGCGCAAAGTCATAAGCGGCGGCGGCGGGCGGCACGATCCAGCCGTCGCCGTCCGGTTTCAGTTTTTTGCCCAGTTTGCTGTCGACCAGGGTTTCAATATTGTCGGTTTGATACTGCCATGATTTATCGCCCGCCACGAAGCGCAGGGCGACGGCTTTATCCAATTGTCCCGGCGGCGCCAGCACGCAATGGCCGGCGGTCAGCGCCAGGTGTGGGGAGATCAGCGTGGCGGTACACAGATTGCCGCTGGCGGTTTCGACCTGGCCGATGGCTTGCCACGGCTGGGCGGCGGTATCCGTGACCTTGATTCGTTCATCTTTGCCGAAAAACAGACGCGTTTGCTCGGCCTTGGACGGGCCGTCGGCGCGTGCCGCCTGGGAGGCGATGAGCGGGAGTGAGCACAGCAACAGTAAAACGGATATGCGCATAGATCTCTTGCCTGACAAATACGGATCATCCATAAACACACTGAATGCTAACTATAGACTGATTTAGCAGCCATGTGGATGGGCAATAACTGATTTTTCAATAATTTCCCGCCGGCGAGGCGACAGGCTACAGATAAAAAAAGACGGCGATCAGTCCACAGAGGATCAGGGCGGTCAGAACGATCTCGAACAGGTAGCGGCGCAGCATCAATGAGAACCCCCCGGATGAAAAAACACCCGGTGAACCGGGTGTCGTGCACGTCAAGCCTGAAGCGGTGAGGGGAACCTCACGACATTACGCTTTTTTGTGGCTGGCTTTCTTGTGGTGCTTTTTAGCCGCCTGGGCTTTTTGCGCCGGGGCTTTTTTGCCGGCTTTCTTGTGATGCTTTTTGGCCGCCTGAGCTTTCTGTACCGGGGCTTTCTTGCCGTGGTGTTTCATCTGAGCTTTAGCCGGCGCAGCGGTGGCGGTGGTTGCGGTAGCCGCAGGTGCGGTAGTGGTGGCAGCCTCGGCAGCGAAAGCCACGGAAGACAGACCCATTGCAGCGGCAACAACCAGAGCTAATACTTTTTTCATCGCAGAATCCTCAACATGACTTTTGGGTATCAACCCCACTGCGGGGCCGTTGAGATGATAGTAGGCAAACGGCGTCCGGCTTTCCGTGAGTGATTGGTTTCGGCTTGTAACCTAATGTACAGGGCGGCGGCGGCAGGAGGGATTGCTGCTATAATGACCGTCAGGCTCGATAAAAGGGATTTAAAATGAACGAGATAACGGTTCGTTGTGGCGTGACGGAACAGGGTGAGGTGCCGCTGGCCTATGAAGACTGGGGCGATGAGGCGCATCCGCCGCTGTTGTTAATCATGGGCATCGGCGCGCAGCTTTTGCTGTGGCCTGACGATTTCTGCCGTGCTCTGGTCGCCAAGGGATTTCGGGTGATCCGCTACGACAACCGCGACGTCGGCCTTTCCGGTAAAACGCGGGCGCAGCGCAAGACGCCGCTGTGGCTGTTGATGTTGCGTGCCCAGCTCGGCTGGCAAACGCCGGTGCCTTATACTCTGGCGGATATGGCGACGGACGCAGCGCATCTGCTCGATCATTTACGCATTCCTCAGGCTCATGTCCTTGGCGCCTCGATGGGGGGGATGATCGCCCAGGTGTTGGCCGCCGAATACCCGCAGCGCGTCGCCTCGTTATGCATCTTGTTTTCCAGCACCAATCAACCGCTGTTACCGCCGCCGGCGCCTTCGCTGCTGTGGTTACTGGTGCGCCGGCCTGCCGCCGATATGACGCTGCAGCAGCGCCAGGAAGGGATGAAGGCCTTTCTGCGCGCGCTTGGCACCGCGACTTATCCGCCGGAGGAGGCGGAGCTGGATGCCCTGGTGAAGCGGTTGCTGAAGCGGGGCGTGGATCCGGAGGGCATGCAGCGGCAACTTTCCGCGCTGCTCGGCAGCGGCGATCTGCGGCGTTACAGTCGGCGCATCGCCGCGCCGACGCTGGTGATTCACGGCGATCGCGATCGGCTGGTGCGCAAGGCCGGCGGGGTGGCGATCGCTCGAGCCGTCGCCAACGCCAGATTGCAGATTATGCCGGGCATGGGGCATGATCTGCCCGCCGCGTTGAGACCACAATTGGTGACGATGATCGCCCGTCATGCGCTGGGATGAGAGACAGATAGGGGCGCTGCTGTTTATGATTTTAGTTACAACATACTATTGGTGAGTAGCAACCCGCCACCCTGTAGCCAAGGCGTTGCCGGCAAGGAAAGCGCGCTATGTAGCATTATTAGGTCAAGCAGAGGAAAAGGGCGCGGCCGTGGCCGCGCACGGGGAGAGATTACAGGTAGCGGTTTTCCAAATGCTGGCGGAAGTAGCGTGGATTGAGCGCTTCACCGGTTGCATTGGCGATCAGCGTGTCGGTCGGGAAACGGCTGCCGTGGCGCCAGATGTTATGCTGCAACCAGTGGAACAACGGCTGCAGATTGCCGGCGGCGATGTCCTCGTTTAGCGAAGGCAGGGCCTGACGCACGCTGTGGAACAGCTGCGCGGCGTACATCGCGCCGAGGGTATAAGTCGGGAAGTAGCCGAAGGCGCCGTCGGTCCAGTGGATATCCTGCATGCAACCGTTGCGGTAGTTGCCGATGGTATCGAGGCCCAGGTAAGCGTGCATCTTTTCATTCCACAGCGCCGGAATGTCCTCCACTTCGATCTCGCCTTCGATCAGCGCTTTTTCAATTTCGTAGCGCAGGATGACGTGGGCAGGATAGCTCACCTCGTCGGCGTCGACGCGGATCAGGCCCGGTTTCACCCGCTGGTTGAGGCGAATGAAGTTGGCTTCTTCCAGCGCCGGCTGTTCGCCAAACTGCGCGGTAACCAGCGGACGCAAGATTTTCAGGAATTCATTGCCGCGCGCCAGCTGCATTTCGAACAGCAGGCTCTGCGATTCGTGGATGGCTGTGGAGCGAGCCAGGGCGACCGGCTGGCCGAGCAGATCGCGCGGCAGGTTCTGTTCGTAACGGGCGTGGCCAGTCTCGTGTACGATCCCGAGCAGCGCGGTCAGGAACTCTTTCTCGTTGTAACGCGTGGTGATGCGCACATCCTCCGGCACGCCGCCGCAGAACGGGTGGGCGCTGACGTCGACGCGGCCGTTGTCGAAGTTGAAACCGAGCAGCTTCATCACGCTCAGGCTTAGCTGGCGCTGGGTGTCCACATTGAACGGGCCCTGCGGCGCCAGGCAGGGTTCATTGGCCTGTTTGGCCACCACGCGCTGCAGCAAATCCGGCAGCCAGGTTTTCAAATCGCCGAAGATGCGATCGAGATCGCTGCTGCGCATGCCCGGCTCATACAGGTTGAGCAGGGCATCGTAACGGCTGGTGCCGGCCGCCTGCGCGCGGATCTGCGCCTCTTCCCGGCTGAGTTTGACCACGTCGCGCAGATTCTCCGCGAAGCCATCCCAGTCGTTGGCCGGGCGCTGGGCGCGCCAGGCGTGTTCACAGCGGGCGCCTGCCAGCGATTTGGCTTCGACCAGCGACGCCGGCAGCAGCACCGCGTCTTCATACTGGCGGCGCATTTCGCGCAGGTTGGCGCGGTCGATCTCGTCCAGCGTCTCTTGCTGCGCACGATCCAACAGCGCGCCGGTGCTTTGTGCCGTTAAAATCTGGTGCTGCAGCACGCTCAATTCGGCCAGGGCTTCGGAGCGCGCCTTGCTGCCGCCCGGCGGCATCATGGTTTGCATGTCCCAACCGGCGATGGCGGACAGGTGGCCGAAACGCGACAGCCGGCTAAAAAGCGCGCGCAGGTGATCGTAAGCAGACGTGTTGGAATGTGCAGATGTCATTATTATTCGGCTCCAATGAGAAGGGTCCGGCGGTATTACGCCAGATCGGCTTTTAAACTGAATGTCGGCTTCACCGGCCAGCAGAAACGGAAGCTGGCGCCGCCGAGCGAACTGCCTTCGACGAACACCTGTCCCTGGTAGGCGACGGCGATGGAATGGACGATGGCCAGCCCCAGCCCGCAGCCGCCGGTGGCGCGATCGCGGCTGGGATCGAGGCGAACGAAAGGCTCGAACACCCGCTCGCGCTCTTCCGGCGGGATACCCGGCCCGTCGTCCTCGACCTGCAAACAGGCGAGATCGCCGTCGAACCACAACCCAACGCGCAGGCGCTGCTCGGAATAGCGCAGCGCGTTGTTGACCAGGTTATCGAGCACGCGCTCCATCAGGCGCAGATCGACGCCGCCGAAGTCGCCGACGTGCGGGATGTCGAGCTGGATGTCGCGTTCCTGATGGATAAGGCGGATATCATCGACCTTGTCCTCCAGCCACTTTGGCAGATCGATGGGTTCAATGTTTAACGCAACCTGCGGCCGGTCCAGGCGGGCATAGGTCAGCAGCTCGTCGATCAGCGACTCCAGTTGGCCGATATCGCGGTTCAGCGCCTGCTGCTCGCCTTCGGACAGGTTATCGCTCATCTCGAGCCGATAGCGCAGGCGCACCAGCGGCGTGCGCAGCTCGTGGGCGATGCCGTCGATCAGCTGTTTCTTGCTGGCGATCAGGGTGTTGACGTTGTCGGCCATCTGGTTGAACGCCACGCCGAGCCGGCTCAGGCTGGAAGTGGGATCGAAGTGGGTGCGTTCATCCAGATGCCCGGCGCCGAGCCGCTGAGCGGCGTTTTCCAGTTTGAGCAGGTCTTGCCAGTGCGGCCGCATCCACAGAAACACCGGCAGCGCCAGCGACATGCCGATAAACACCAGCAACACCAGATCCAGCAGACGCATCTGGTGCAGATAGAACAGATAAGGAATGGGGCCGACCACCAACACATAGTGGCTGCGCGGAATGCGTTGCATAAAGGTGTACTGATCGTCGAGGGCGATGATTTCACCCAGCCGCAGCCGCTTTTTCAGATCCTCGCTCAGTTCCTGTTTGCCGAGCGGTTCGATATGAAGCTTGAACGACAGATTGAGATCCAGCGTGGCGATAGTCTTGTTCCAGTCCTTCAGCGGGATTTCGCGCAGCTCGCTGCGCATCAGGTACAGCGAGCTTTTCATCAAATCGTCCATCGACTGGCGGCCGGCGCGCTCGGCTGTCACCTTGTACACCAGGCCGACCAGCATCGCCATCACCAGAAAACAGACGAACAGCAACAGGAAGAACTGGACGAAAAGTTTTCTCATTGTTGCACCGATGCCCAGGCGTTAGGGGCGAACAGATAGCCCTTGTTGCGCACCGTCTTGATACGGAAAGGCTCCAGCGCGTTGTCGTACAGTTTGCGGCGCAGGCGGGAGATCGCCACGTCGATGCTGCGGTCCATGCCGTCGTAGCTCACGCCGCGCAGGTTTTGCAGCAGCGCCTCGCGATCCATGATCTGCCCGGCGTGGGTCGCCAGCTCCCACAGCAGATCGAAATCCGAGGTGGACAGGGTGATGGTTTCCTCGCCCAGCGTAACCTGACGGTTGACCGGATCGATGCACAGCAGCCCGAAATGCAGCGCGTTATGCTGGGTAAGCGGCTGAACCAACTCTTCTTTCGGCTGCTGGCTGTGTTGACGCAGATGCAAACGCAGGCGCGCCAGCAACACCGCCGGCGGCGTGGTTTTCAGGATATAGTCGTTGGCGCCCATCTCCAGCGACAGGATATGGTTCATGTCGCTGTCGAGCGAGGTCAGCAGCACGATCGGGCCGGGGAAGGTGGGGCGCAGATCGCGGCACAGCGTCATGCCGTCTTTGCCGGGCAGCATGATGTCCAGCAGCACCAGGTCGGGTTGCTCGCGCTCGATGCGTGCCTGCGCGCTGTCGCCGCGCGGTTCGATCAGCACCTCGATATCGTGTTTGCCCAGATAGGCGGCGATCAGTTTGCCGACTTCAGGATCGTCTTCCACAAAAACAATTTTATGCATATGCCCGTGTTTTAATAAGAAAAGCGGATTTCAGCATAGCGCGGCCCGCGAGGTTGCGCCAAGCGGATCTTTGCGTCAGCGCAGCGGCCGCCCGCCGTCGACGCCGTGGGTGCGGCCGGTGACGTAGCGGCTCTCCAGCAGGTAGTTCACCAGATTGACCACTTCGCTCTCGCCCGGCGCGACCTTCATCAGCGATTTCGCCAGCGCCTGCCGACGATAAGCTTCGTCGTCGCCCGGATTGAAGATGATCAGCGCCGGCGCGATGGCGTTGACTTTGACTTCGGGCGCCAATTTGCGGGCGAACGACCGGGTCATGTTGTCCAGCGCGGCTTTGCTGGCGGCGTAGGCGATATGCTTGTCGCTGCCTTTTTCCACCACATAGTCGGTCAGATGGATAATGTCGGCGCCTGCCTGGCCCTGGCCGGTCAGGCAGGACTCGAGCAGTTGATTGAGCAAATAGGGCGTATAGACGTGAATTTGCAGCATCGCCGCCATGACCTGTTCCGGCGGCACCTCCGGCGATTCCGCCTGCCAGGCGCTGGCGTTGTGGATCACCGCGCGCAGCTTGGGTGCGGCCTGCCGCACCTGATCGGCGAAACGATAAATGCCTTCATGGGTGGAAAAATCGCCCTGAATGCAGCAGGCGCCCAAGGCTTTCAACTCGGCCATCGCCGGATATTCGCTGCGGTAGGCGATGATGACCGGAACGCCGCGCTGGAGAAACGCTCTGGCGAGCGCCAGCCCTATGCGCCGTGCGCCGCCGGTAATCAGCACCGGGGCGGAGTTGTGGTGTTCCATTGATTAAAGCTCCTGGACAGACTGGCAAACAATAGGGGAATTATGCCATCATACGGCGGAAAGTCGTTAAAGCTTCGCATGATTATCCATTTCTGGATATAAGATCCCCAATGCATTTCAGGTTGCCCCCGGCGGCGGCTTGAAAGACCACGGGTTAACACTGGCCATGAGAGGAATGAGGGGATGAACAGCAATCACCTTGCATCCATCGCGCGCAGTGAGAAAATCTGTTTCGACTATATGGATTTTCTGTCCGCATCGTGCAGGAAGCACTGGCGCTTTGTTGATGCTATTTATGGTGTGATGCCGATCTTCGGCATGGTGTTGAAATCGCGCGTGACCACGTCGCAAACGCGCAAAGAGCAGTTAAAAGAGTTGGCGCTGCAGGTGGTGTCGACGCAGGTCAGCGATGAAACCAACATTGTGCGCCTGATTGACCTGGCGCAGCAGCAGGGCCTGGCGGTGTTTGATATTCAGTTGCCTTATGCGCTGGAGGCTCAACAACTGGCGGCCATTCAGAAAGAGTGTGCAGAAGGCATTGCGATTACTCTGGTGGGTGAACGCATGACCGTCGCGATCCCTCCCAAAAGCTGACCGGGCATCAACCCGGCCGCCCGTTCATGGTTAGGCAATTGACTCGTCGCGGTGGCCTAACCATGAACGTGATATTTCACGCCGCATGACGGCCGGCGCTAGAGCTGGGTCCCGGCATTCGGGCCGGAGCGCAGGGTATAAATACTGTCTATATGAATTAACACCGCGTACTTCGGCGGCTTCATCCCGTTTTTTTCCGCAAACGTCAACGCATCGTCAAACGGCTTACCCGCCAGAAACAGTTCGGGCGTGCCAACGAAGCGGTAACCGTCCAGCGCCTCGCGATCGATGACCACAACGGCCATTTTCGAGCCGGCCTTGATGTTTTTCAGCGTTTGGCCACCGGTATTTTCGTTGTAAATCAGCGTACGGTCATCATAGAGGCGCAAAGAGCGCTTGGGGCCGATATCGGGAACGCCGTTCGGGCTGCTGGTCGCCTGCACAGGCAGCTGTTTAGCCAGCATCTTCTTCATCTCGTCATTCAATTCATTCATTACAGATGGCCCTCAGATTGGTGTGTCACTTTTAATGCAAGGTAGCGGAAGCGTTGGCGGCCGGCGCGCAGACGCTGGTTTCCGGCAACCGGTGTTCGCGCAGCAAGTGCAGGGTTTCAATCCTGAAGCGCAGCAGGTGCCGTTCGGCGATCTGCTGCATCTGTTCGCACAGCGACGAATCGGCCAAGAGTTGCTCGATAGCGACTCGGGCCTGATGAACATGCAGCTCGACGCCGCGCAGAGGCTTCTGCCGCAGGCGCAGATGGGTAATGTTGTTGAACGTGACGATCAGCGCGGCAAGGGCAGACTCGAAAATATTCAGCGCTTCAAATCTGGCGGTATAGTCCGCATTCAGCCAGGGCTTCTCGGCGATGATCGCCTGAGCCCCCTCCAGCGCCTGTTGATAGCGCGCCATCGCCTGGCGATCGTGCCGCTGATTAAACGCCATGTTGCCCTCGGCGATCAGCGCCTCCCAGGCGGTAAACAAAGGTAATGCGTGCAGCAGTTTCTCAGCCATGAAATGCCTTCCATTTTCAGCCTGTCTTCATCCGCCGCCTGACGCCTCTCGCCAGGGGCACTCGCGTCTTACCATTAACCAACAAATGATAATGATAATTAATTGCATTTGAGATCGCAAGCGTGGCGCATGGCTGACTGTGCAAAGGGGGGAACACGGTAGCAGGGGAAAAAGAGGAAGCAAAATGCGGCTGACGGGCAGCCGCATTGACGGGACACTTTAGTGCAGCATAAACCAGCCGGCGGGCAGCGTGGCCACCAGCAGCAGTAAGATGCTGCCTTTTTCCAGGCGATTCAGCAGATTGATATCCTGATGGCCGCGGCGGGCGTACATGAACACCAACAGGCCCGGCGCATACAGCAGCACCGACATCAGCAGGTGCATCAGCCCGGAAGCGTACAGCAGCCATAAACCATAGACGCAGGCGCCGGTGGCGGCGAAGATCAGGCGCTTGTCGCGGCGACGGTAAGCCACCTTGAACAGAAATGCGCCGACCAGGAAGTAAGGCACCAGGATCATTTCCGACGCGATGGTCAACAGCGAGTTGTAGTTGCTGCCGGTCAACCAGATCAGCACTAACGCCAGCTGCACCGCGATGTTGGTCAGCCACAGCGAAGACGATGGGGCGTGATGGCGGTTCTGCTTGCCGAACACGCGTGGAAATGCGCCGTGCTGTGCGGCCAGCAGGGGGACTTCCGCCGCCATGATGGTCCAGCTGAGGTAGGCGCCGCACACGGAAATGATAAGACCGGCGGCGATGATCACGTCTCCCCACGGGCCAATCAGTTCCACCATCAGCACTGCCATCGACGGGTTGCGCATGTCGGCCAGTTCGCTGCGCGGCACCACGCCCAGCGACAGCAAGGTGACCATCAGATACACCGCCAGCGCCGACAGCACCGCCAACATGGTCGCGCGGCCCACGTCCTTCTTATTGCGCGCGCGCGCGGAAACCACCACGGCGCCTTCCACGCCGATAAACACCCACAGGGTGATCAGCATGGTGTCCTTGACCTGTTCCCATACCGGCTTGCCGAGGGCGATCCCCTGGAAGTCCAGCGTGAACACGTCCATTTTAAAGGCGATCGCCGCCAGAACGGCGAACATCCCCAGAGGCAGCAGCTTGGCGAGGGTGGCCGCAAGATTGATGCTGGCGGCGGTTTGCACGCCGCGCAGCACCAGCGCGTGCACGATCCACAGCAGGGCGGATTCGGCGATCAGCGCCTGCCAGGTATTGCCGTCACCGAGAATAACGTTGCCGCCGCGATCGGTGAAAATGCTCAATGCCGCGAACACGATCACCAGATACGAGACGTTGGCGATCACGGCGCACAGCCAGTAACCCCAGGCGGAGCAGAAGCCCATCAGCTCGCCGAATCCCTCTTTGGCGTAGGTGAAGATGCCGCCGTCCAGATCCGGGCGCAGACGCGTAAGCAACAGCATGGCGAACGCCAAAAACAGAATGCCGACGCCGGTGATCCCCCAACCCAGCAGCAGCGCGGCGGGGCTGGCGACCTGCGCCATGTTTTGCGGCAGACTGAACACGCCGGCGCCCAGCATCGAGCTGAGCACCAAAGCGGTTAGCGCGGTAAGACCGAGTTTTTTTTCCAATGACGGATCCTGAACGCAGAATAAACAACTGGAAGGGAACTGCTTGGCGGCAACAATGTGTTAACAACCATTGCGCTAATAGACAATAGCCCTAAAAATTGGCGCAAATTCTACGGAGGGATGATTAGAGATGCAATGATTGAATATGCGGAATTTACAAAAAACTATTCAACGAGCGGCGAAAAGAGCGGCAATAAAAACGGGCAGCTCAAGGGCTGCCCGATGGTAAACCGAAAAGCGGGTTTTATTTGAACAGATCGGCGCTGACGGTCAGGTTGCCGCCGCTCTTGTTCTGCCATTGGCGAGTGACGTGGTAGTACTTGGCGCCTTTCTCGGCCGCGCGTTTCGCCACTTCGGTGGACACGTCGGTCATGCTGTTGAAGTGGCCGGTGAAGGTGACGGAATCGAACGGCACCATCTGCGCGGCGGTCACGTTGTTCACTTCCTGAATCTTGGTGCCGTTAGGCAGCGTGACGGTATAGCGTTGGCCGGTAGAGGACTGGGTTTCGAAGAAACGGCCCACTTCGCGGCTTGGTGAACCGGAAGACGCGACGCCAGGAATTTCGACTTTCGCGGCTGCGGCGCCGCCGGCGGCCAGCGCGGCGCGGCCGGCGTCAGAATCGGCCGGTATGGCGTCCGGGCTCTGCACGCGGCGTTTCGGCGCATCGGCCTTATAGATGTAGGCGGTGACGAACTGGTTGCCGCCGGAGTTGGCGTCAACCTGGCGCACGATGAAGAACGAGGCGGCACCTTTTTTCTGCGCTTCTTTGGAGATGGCGTCGTTAATGTCCGGCTGGCTGCGGTAGAAACCGCTGACGCTCACGGTATCGTAAGGCTCCAGCAGGTAGGCTTCCTCTTTAGGCAGTTCATTCACGCCGTTAAATACGCGGTATTTTGGTGTTTTGCTCACTTCTGGCGCATCTTTATGATAAAGGTCTGCGGTGACGCGCCAGTTGCCGCCGTTGTTGCTGTTGTTGCTGTCCTGGATATAGAAGGAATCGGCACCCAGTTTGTCTGCACGGCGGGATACGGCGTCGACGGCTTCATTGATCGCATTGAAGCGGCCGGTAATCGTGATGCGATCAAACGGCTTCAGCGCCGCTGCTTTCTCAGGAGTTAACTCTTGCGCCGCATGAGCGGACAGCGCGGTGAGTGATAACAAGGCTGACGCGATGATCGTGGTCTTCAGCTTCATAAAAAATCCTTTCGCCTAGCGCATTAACGTTTATAACGTACTGAACTGTTTAAGTGTAATTCAGCCGTCGATTATTACATGTAATTCTGAAAACTGTCTCAGCATTTTATGTTATCCCGTGCGACAAATCCTTGACGGTGACGCGGGTCGCACGGATGGCGCCGCCGCCATAAGTTTCCATAATAAAGGCTTTGGTGTCATTAGTGTTAATTATTCACAAAATGATAACTTTTATGCTTATCCGCCCCGCATGGCGATAAATCGTTACGCCGGGCGCAAACCTCTAATCATGCAGAATATGCTGTTCTGTATGCATTTTTTCACTGTAAATTGCGATTTGTCATATCGCGCCCGGCATTTTTATGTAAAAACAGGGCTGAATGCGTAAGCAATTATGGATCATCGACCTTATTTTCAGTAGGTTATAGTTGGCGTCTGAAATCAGTGCGGGCAAGTTGACGCCTCGCTCGCCGATGGCGCCGTTCTATGGGCAGGAAAATAATAAACATCATCCAAGACAGGTGAGAAGGGAACATTATGCGTATTGGTGTACCAAGAGAGCGGTTGGCCAATGAAGCCCGGGTCGCAGCCACGCCGAAAACGGTGGAACAACTGCTGAAGCTGGGTTTTACCGTCGCGATTGAACGCGGGGCGGGCAAACTGGCCAGTTTTGACGACGTCGCCTACGAAGCCGCCGGCGCGGCGCTGGTCGACGAAAACGAAGTGTGGCAGTCGGATCTGATCCTGAAAGTCAACGCGCCGCAAGACGACGAGATCGCCTTGATGCGCGAAGGCAGCACGCTGGTCAGCTTTATCTGGCCGGCGCAAAACCCCGAGCTGATGGCCAAGCTGGCGGCGCGCAACGTCACCGCGCTGGCGATGGATTCGGTGCCGCGCATCTCGCGCGCCCAGTCGATGGATGCGCTGAGCTCGATGGCCAACATCGCCGGCTACCGCGCCATCGTCGAGGCGGCGCATGAGTTCGGCCGCTTCTTCACCGGCCAGATCACCGCCGCCGGCAAAGTACCGCCGGCCAAGGTGATGATCATCGGCGCCGGCGTGGCCGGCCTGGCGGCGATCGGCGCTGCGGGCAGCCTCGGCGCCATCGTGCGCGCCTTCGACACCCGCCCGGAAGTGAAAGAGCAGGTGCAGAGCATGGGCGCGGAATTCCTCGAGCTGGATTTTGAAGAGGAAGCGGGCAGCGGCGACGGTTACGCCAAAGTGATGTCCGAAGCCTTTATCAAGGCCGAGATGGCGCTGTTCGCCGCACAGGCGGCGGAGGTTGACATCATCGTCACCACCGCGCTGATCCCGGGTAAACCGGCGCCGAAGCTGATCACCAAAGAGATGGTAGCGTCGATGAAGCCGGGCAGCGTGATCGTCGATCTGGCGGCGCAAACCGGCGGCAACTGCGAACTGACCGTGGCCGACACCATTACCGTGACCGACAACGGCGTGAAAATCATCGGCTATACCGATCTGCCGAGCCGCTTGCCGACACAATCTTCGCAGCTGTACGGCACCAACCTGGTCAACCTGCTGAAGCTGCTGTCGAAAGAGAAGAACGGCGAGATCGATATCGATTTCGACGATACGGTGATCCGCGGCGTTACCGTGGTGCGCAGCGGTGAAATCACCTGGCCGGCGCCGCCGATCCAGGTTTCCGCCCAGCCGAAAGCGGCGCCCGCCGCTGCACCGGTCGCCAAACCTGAAGCCAAGCCGACCTCGCCGTGGCTGAAGTACGGCCTGATGGCTCTGGCGATCCTGCTGTTCGGCTGGCTGGCGGACGCAGCCCCGAAAGAGTTCCTGTCGCACTTTACCGTGTTCGCGCTGGCCTGCGTGGTCGGGTACTACGTGGTCTGGAACGTCAGCCATGCGCTGCATACCCCGTTGATGTCGGTCACCAACGCGATCTCAGGGATTATCGTGGTCGGTGCGCTGCTGCAAATTGGCCACGGCGGCTGGGTGAGTTTTCTCTCCTTTATCGCCGTGCTGATCGCCAGCATCAATATTTTCGGTGGGTTCACCGTCACTCAGCGCATGCTGAAGATGTTCCGCAAGAACTAAGGGGTAACAAATGTCTGGAGGATTGGTTACAGCTGCATACATTGTTGCCGCTATTTTGTTTATTTTCAGCCTGGCGGGCCTGTCGCGTCATGAAACGTCGAAGCAGGGCAACCTGTTTGGCGTCGCCGGCATGGCGATCGCGCTGATCGCGACCATTCTGGGGCCGGATTCCGGCAACGTCGGCTGGATCATCATCGCCATGATCATCGGCGGCTCGATCGGCGTCTATCTGGCGAAGAAGGTCGAGATGACCGAAATGCCGGAGCTGGTGGCGGTGCTGCACAGCTTCGTTGGCCTGGCCGCGGTGCTGGTCGGTTTCAACAGTTATCTGGATCACGGTGCGCCGATGGAGCCGGTGATGGCGAATATCCATCTGACCGAAGTGTTCCTCGGCATCTTTATCGGTGCGGTGACCTTCACCGGGTCGATCGTCGCCTTCGGCAAGCTGCGCGGCATCATTTCTTCCAAGCCGTTGATGCTGCCGAATCGCCACAAGCTGAACCTGGCGGCGCTGGTGATCTCGTTCCTGCTGCTGGTGGCGTTCGTGCGCACCGACAGCGTGGGCTGGCAGGTGGTGACGCTGCTGCTGATGACGGCGATCGCGCTGGCGTTCGGCTGGCATCTGGTCGCCTCGATCGGCGGCGCCGACATGCCGGTGGTGGTGTCGATGCTCAACTCCTACTCGGGGTGGGCGGCGGCCGCGGCGGGCTTCATGCTGAGCAACGATCTGCTGATCGTCACCGGCGCGCTGGTGGGCTCTTCGGGGGCGATCCTATCTTACATCATGTGCAAGGCGATGAACCGCTCGTTTATCAGCGTGATCGCCGGCGGTTTCGGCAGCGACGGTTCATCCACCGGCGAAGCCGAAGAGATGGGCGAATACCGTGAAACCACGGCGGAAGAGGTGGCCGAGCAGTTGAAAAACTCCACCTCGGTGATCATCACCCCGGGCTATGGCATGGCGGTGGCGCAGGCGCAGTATCCGGTGGCGGAAATCACCGAAAAACTGCGGGCGCGCGGCGTGAAGGTGCGCTTCGGCATTCACCCGGTCGCGGGGCGCTTGCCGGGCCACATGAACGTGCTGCTGGCAGAGGCGAAGGTGCCGTACGACGTGGTGCTGGAGATGGATGAAATCAACGACGATTTCCCGGATACCGACACCGTGCTGGTGATCGGCGCCAACGATACGGTGAACCCGGCGGCGCTGGAAGATCCGCGCAGCCCGATCGCCGGCATGCCGGTATTGGAAGTGTGGAAAGCGCAGAACGTGATCGCGTTCAAACGGTCGATGAACACCGGCTACGCCGGCGTGCAGAACCCGCTGTTCTTCAAGGAGAACACCCAAATGCTGTTTGGCGACGCCAAAGACAGCGTGGAAGCGATTTTGCGGGCGTTGCAGAAGTAAAATTGGGCAACCAAAGAAAAACGGGCCGCTTTTCAGCGGCCCGTTTTTTTATGTGCGAAGCCTAATCTTCGTCGTCATGCTCATCGTCTTCATCCGCCTCGATCGGGCAGTTGAAGTTCTCCGGCTTAATCACCAGCAGGTCGCATTTCAGATGATCGATCACATGTTCCGCCGTGTTGCCGATAAAGGCGGCTGAAATGCCGGTGCGGCCCAGGGTGCCCAGCACCACCACGCCCGCCTGCAGATGTTCGGCCAGATCGGGGATCACCTCTTCCGGCAGGCCTTTTTCCACGTGGGTGAACTCTTCCTTAATGCAGAATTTTTGCCGTAGCGCCTTCATGGCGATCAGATGCTGGCCGCGAATGGCGTCGTTGTAGACGCTTGGGTCGAAGTCGGGCAATTCGATGGCGATGTTGATCGGGGTAACGGGATAGGCGCCGACCAGGTGAACCTCGGTCTGGTTGACGTTTTGCGCCAGTTCGACGGTTTCTTGCACCAGTTTGATATTGAGCGGGTCGTGATAGGGTTCTTCGCTGGCCAGATTGACCGCCACCAGCGCCTTGCCGCCTTCCGGCCAGGGCTGGTCTTTCACCATCCACACCGGGCAAGGGCATTTGCGCAGCAGGTGCCAGTCGGTGGGGGTAAAGATCACCGACTCCAACCGGTCGTGTTGGTGCGCCATTTTCAGCAGCAGGTCATGTTGGCCGGAAAGCACTTCCTGAATGATGGCTTCGAAGGGGCGGTTATGCCAGACCACTTTGATTTCGATCGGCACGCCGTCGTTGAGATAGAAGCGACACTGCTCGTTGATCCAGGCGGCGCGTTGGCTGATCACACCTTGCCGCATCGCCGTTCTTTCATCCGGGGAGAGCAGGGTCGTCATTTCGTAAGAGAAGTCATAGATGGGCAGGAAGGCCTTGATGCGCCCGCCGTTCCGTTTTACCAGGTACACGGCGCGGCGCAATGCCGGCTGATCGTCCTGATTGGGGTCAATAGCCACCAGAAGATTCTGATACTTCGCCATAGGGCCTCCTTACAGCTGAAATCAACAGTCTGTTAATTTACAGAGTAACCCAACATTGAAAAACAGAACAACAACAGAAGCGTGCCGGATCAACAATTTCGGGGAAATGGTGATCCGGCAGGAGAATCAGGCGTTGACGGTCACGTTGATACGCGGCGTACCGGCCAGCACCGACAGGGCGTCGGCGTTTTCGATGGTGATATATTTGCCTTTCACGCTGAGGATTTCGCTTTTCTGGAAGCGACCCAGCAGTCGACTAATGGTTTCCACCGTCAGGCCGAGATAGTTGCCGATATCGCCGCGGGTCATGGTCAAACGGAACTCGCGCGGAGAGAAACCGCGCTCCGCAAAGCGGCGCGACAGGTTGTAAACGAACGCCGCCAGGCGCTCTTCGGCGTTTTTCTTCGACAACAGCAGGATCATGTCCTGGTCGCCTTTGATCTCGCCGCTCATCAACCGCATGATCTGCTGACGCAGGTTTGGCATTTTGCCGGACAGATCGTCGAGGGTCTCGAACGGAATTTCGCACACCATCGAGGTTTCCAGCGCCTGGGCGAAGCTTGGGTGCTTCAGGCCACCGATGGCGTCAAAGCCCACCAGGTCACCCGCCAGGTGGAAGCCGGTGATTTGCTCGTCGCCTTGCTCGGTGATGGTGTAGCTCTTGATGGTCCCGGAACGGATCGCGTACAGCGATTTCAACTCGTCGCCGGCCTTGAACAGGGTCTGGCCTTTCTGAATAGGCTTTTTCCTCTCGATAATGTTGTCGAGCTGATCCAGCTCGTGGGCATTAAGGGTGAAAGGAATGCACAGCTGGCTGATGCTGCAGTCCTGGCAATGGATCGCACAACCACCAGACTGGATACGACGAATCACGCGTTTTTCCGGGATCATAGATTACGCTCATTCAATAATTGATATGAGTCAATTTTAACATCTTTTGCCGCAGCTGATAAGGGTAGCATTAGTCTGAATAGGGGCATTGTGTGCGAATTTTACGCACACATGCCGCCGATTATTCTGTAGGGGACTGAAGTTATGAGTATTATTTGTGACTTATGCGTTTTATTCACACAAGTTATTCATGGGGCCCAGCGGCCTGCGAGCGTGGCGTTGAGCAATGGGCTTTATTAAGCGTCGCCAAACAATGGCGCCGGATAATCGCCTGGCGCGGCTACAGCAGGCTTTTAGGCAGGTAGCCTTCGTGCTGCAGCAGCCATTGTTTGCGCTGTACGCCACCGGCATAGCCGGTCAGTGCGCCTTGCGAACCGATCACTCGGTGGCAGGGCACGACGATGCTGATCGGATTTGAACCGTTGGCCATGCCGACTGCGCGCGAGGCGGTCGGACGGCCGATGCGTTGCGCGAGCTGGCCGTAGGTCAGGATCTCGCCGCAGGGGATTTGGCGCAGCTGTTGCCAGACGGTGCGTTGGAACTCGGTGCCGGCGGTCATCACCGGTAACCGATCGATAATGCTCAGTTCACCGGCGAAATAGCGCTGCATGGCGTCGGTCAGCCCGCTGGGATCGCGCTGTTCGCGCAGGGTGAACCGATCGGCGCGGTAGTGGGTATTCAGCAGCTTCATCAGGCGCGCTTCGTGATCGGTCCAGTCAATCGCCCGCAGGCGCCCCTGTTCATCGGCAATCAGCACCAGTTCTCCCACTGGCGTGGCGGTACGATCAATCAAAAAAGTCTGCATCTGGATCACTCCTCGGTTTGGTAGGGCGATTATCGCATGAAATGGAAGGGAGCGATGGCGGATTTCGGACATGCTGATGGGCGACCGCAGGGTCGCCCGAATAGCCGGCTTACGGTAAGGCGGGGAGTTATTGTACGATAAATTTATAAAATAAATTTATAAGTCATCAAGACAAATTGTGTCTTGTTTATTATTTCAGCAGGCAGTAATGCTTTGTGGTTACTTATAGCTGATGGTCACGCGTTTTAAATGGGGATCGTTATTCACCATCTCACTGCTGACGGCAGAAACTAATTCTTTTGGCATCGCTTTTAACGAAGAGGATATATACCCGTTCTGATATTCCGTCACTTTACCGAAGCAGCTGGAGATAAGCTTTTCATCCTGATGTTTGACGGTGCATGCAGGCGTGGTAATGGCGCCGGTGAAGCGGACGACGCCAGAGGCGACCTGGCTGCCGGAAAGCGGTTTTGCTTGCAGAGCGAAGGGCAGAATGACCAATGCGCTTAATACGGCTAAGTAATGGTTCATACGCTGTTCCTTTCAGAGTAAAAACACTGCCAATTAAAAAACAAGCGCGCTTGTTTTCATAAAATAAGCTATTTCGCTTGGCGAAATAAAAACGAATGGGCAAAAATCCTACTGCCTGCATTCAATGAATTTGATAATAGAGAGGTAGGATGAGTAAAACCATGATTTGGATCATAGTGAAGACCGGTTAATGGTTTCAGGCGCGGGCGGGATAACAGGCTGTGATCGTTCTCTCAGGAAAGCGGAAAATGGCGGGATGTTTTCGCCCCCGTGGTGCAGCCACTGAAACCGGGGGCGGGCGTGGGGTTACAGCATGCCGCTGCTGCCGCAGATGCGGATCTTTTCCGCCACCACTTCTTTCATCGCCAGCTTGCCGGGGACGATGTATTTGCGCGGATCGTTGGCATCCGGATGCTGTGAAAAATAGCTTTTCACCGCATCGGCGAAGGCGATTTTCAATTCGGTGGCGACGTTGACCTTGCAAACGCCGAGCGAAATCGCGCGCTTGACCATCGCTTCCGGAATGCCGGAGGCGCCATGCAGCACCAACGGCACGTCTACCTGTTCGCGGATCAGCGCCAGGCGTTCGAAGTCCAGCTTCGGTTCGCCGTGATACAGGCCGTGGGCGGAACCGATCGCCACAGCCAGCGAATCGATGCCGGTGGCGGCGACAAACTCGCGTGCCGCCACCGGGTCGGTATAGAAGCTGTCCGCCGTATCGACGATCAGATCGTCCTCTTGCCCGCCCAGGCGGCCCAGCTCCGCCTCCACGCTGGCGCCGTAGCGATGGCACAGGGCCACTGCGGCGGCCACCTTGGCGATATTCTGCTCGAACGGCAAATGGGAGCCGTCGATCATTACCGAGCGGATGCCGCTTTTCACCTTGTGCTCGATGTCATCGAGCTCTTCGTGATGATCCAGATGCAGCGCCAGCGGCAGATCGTAGCGGTGCGCGGCCGCCTGACAGATACCGATCAGGTAGTCGGTGCCGGCATAGCTGAAGGTGCCGGGCGTGCCGGCCATGATCACCGGCGAGCGCAGCTCGGCGGCGGTCTCCGCCACCACCTGCACGGTTTCCAGATTGTGAACGTTAAACGCCGGAACGGCGTAACCCTGGCGCTGCGCCTTGAGCAGCATGTCTCGGTTGGCTATCAGATACATGGGATCTCCTTACAGCTCGGGGGAAGGAAAACGGTAAATCGTCACGCCTTTCACCACCCGGTTAACCTCGCCGGTCGGGCAAGGGTTGTCTGGTGTCAGCCCCAGCGCCAGCGAACTCTCGAAGGCCAGCATTTGGGTGAACAGCAGATACGGGAACAGCAGCCAGATATCGTCTGCCGCATCGTGCATATGCAGCAGGGCATCAGCGAGGGGTTGGCGCTCGCCGGTCAATCCGACCAGCTGCATCGCCTGCCCATCGCGCTGCAGTTCGTTCCACAGATCGCGGTCATACTGGCGGGCGTAGTCGTCGCGCGAGAACATCAACACCACCAGCGTCTGGCCGTCGACCATAAATTTCGGACCATGACGCAGGCCGAGCGGCGAGTCGTAGCGCGTCACGATGTGCCCGGCGGTCAGCTCCAGCATCTTGAGCGAGGCCTCTTCGGCGAGGCCGGTAAAGCAGCTGCCGCCGAGGGTGATGTAGCGGCGGAAACCGCCGGCGGCCAGCGCCTTCACCTGCGGCGGCAGCGTTTCTCGCAGAGCGCGGCAGCGCTGCACCATGGCATGCAGCGGCGCCTGGGCGGCCTCGAGCGACAGGGGGCCGAGCAGCAGCGCGGCGCTCAGCATCATGCAGCTGAAGCTGGAGGTCATGGCGAAGCTCTGATCGTTGGCGCCTTGCGGCATCACCAGCGAACAGACGTTGTCGCGCCGATGCGCATACTGCGCCAGCTTGCTGTCCGGGTTGCACACCAGCATCAGGTGGTAGCTTTCCGGCAGCAGTTGATCGGCCAGCTCCACCGTCGCCACGCTCTCCGGGCTGTTGCCTGAGCGGGCGAAGGAGACCAGCAGCGTCGGCCGCTCAGGGTCGAGATACTGCAGCGGGTTGGCGACGATATCGGTAGTGCCGTAGGCCACCACGTTGCGGCCGGTGCGTTCGCGCAGCCAGGGGGCCAGGGCGCGGCCGGCGAACGCCGAGCTGCCGGCGCCGCACAGCACGATCTGCTGGCGCGGATTGGCCAGCAGCGGCGCCAGAAACGGCTGCCATTGCGCCTGTTGATCCTGCAGCTGCCGATGCAGCGCCGCCCACAGATCCGGCTGATGCCAAATTTCTGCGGCGGTGTGCCAGGCGTTGCGCTGCTTCAGCCAATTCGCCTCGTAAGAGAAATACGCGTTCATGATGACAACTCCTTAAAAGCCTCGGTTAACGGTCGGCGATAATCACGTCGATCCCTAAATGGTGCAGCGCCTGCAGGTAGTGCGCCGGAATACGGCTGTCGGTGACCAGGCGGTGGATCTGGCCGATGTCGCGATCGTGCAAAAACTTGTGCGGCCAAATTTGCTGGCGTCGGCGAGGATGTGTTTGACGTCGCGATTGATGCGGATGGTGACGCTGGAGACCGAAAGCAGCTGGCTGAGCGGTTCCACGCGCGACGCGCCTTCGCGGCACAGCGGGTCGATAATTAATTCCCGGCGTTTTGCGGTAGTGATCATTAACGCAGACTCCTGATTTACCTGTAGCCGTGCCCGACCGCGGCTTAATAAGCCGCAGCAATACCGACCGGAGCGCTTTCAGTTGTTCGTGGCGAATTACAGCAAACGAAACACTGAAATGCAATCGATTAATTTTAAAATATCTATATCTATCAGTTGCTTATATTTGTTTTTGCTTTCGTTTGAGCGCCAACCGAAAGCAGCGTCAACGCAAACTGAAAACGGCAAATTCGTTATTTTTCAGTCGACAATTCCCGGCATTTAATTATTCAGTCCGTCGAGGCCGAAAGCCGCAGCGATAATTCGGCAGCCGCCGGGCTTTCACTGTTTTTTTATGCCGGCGCGTGTAATAGCGCCGCATTGCAGCGGGTGAGGGTGAACGACAGCGGCCATGCGTTTCCCTCCGGCGAGGATCTGCAGCCGATAGCGCTTGCGTGAGGCGGTGAACCGCCGCATTGAAGCGTTGCTGGCGCCGATGTGAGGGGAAGTGGGGGCGAAAATGCGTCTTTCGCTCCCAAATCGCCATTACTTTGCTATACCTGATAGTCGATGGATTCATTTTATTGTCATGTGACTGACATGTCAGAGTCATGGCTCTGGCTTAAGTTTGCAGCGACTACGTCAGGAGATAACGCGATGTTCAGCCTGGATTCTCTGTTGCAAGATGCATTTCCACACCGCAATACCCCTGCCTGGCAGCGCAGCCTGCTAAGAACCCTTCTCTTCGAAAAAGAATTCAAACAGTTCGCCGCCGACTATCCCCACCTGAAAGGGCTCGATCTGATCGAGCAGGTGGTGGACTACTTTAACCTCAGCTGCGAGTTGGTGGACGGCGATCTGGAAAACATCCCCAGCCAGGGGCCGGTGGTGCTCGTGGCCAATCACCCGATCGGCTCGCTCGACGGACTGGTGCTGTTGCGCGCCGTCGCGGCGGTGCGTCCGGATGTGAAAGTGGTGGCCAGCCAACTGCTGACCTACATCGAACCGCTGCGCAACCTGTTCGTGCCGGTGGATAACGTCGCTTATAAAACCAGCCGCAAACAGATAGAAGGCATGCAGCAGCAGCTGGACAATCAGGGCGCGCTGATCCTGTTCCCGGCCGGCGAAGTGTCGCGCATGAGCCCGAAAGGCATCCGCGACGGCCACTGGCATACCGGTTTTCTGCGTCTGGCCGCCAAGGCGCGCGCGCCGATCGTGCCGATTCATATCAGCGCGCGCAACAGCAACCTGTTCTACTTTACGTCGCTGGTCTACCGTCCGCTGTCGACGCTGCTGCTGGTGCGTGAAATGTTCCAGCAGCGGGGCGGGCGCATCAGGATCCGCATCGGCGGCCGCGTGCCGTTCGCCAACTGGCACGATGGCCACACCAGCGCCAAGGATCTGGCGGAGCGCTTTCGCCGCCACGTGTATCGCCTGGGCCAGGGCAAACCGGGGCTGTTCGCCAGCGAATCGCCGATCGCGTTGCCGGAAGAGCGTCTGGAGCTGAAAAAGGCGCTGGCGAACTGCGAAAGACTGGGGGTTACGCCGGACGGCAAAACCATCTATCTCTATCGCCGTCACGATGAAGCGCGCACGCCGATCCTGCGCGAGCTGGGGCGCCTGCGCGAGATCGCTTTCCGCGCGGTGGGGGAAGGATCCGGCCGCCGCCGCGATCTGGACAGCTACGACGACGATTATTATCACCTGGTGCTGTGGGATGAAGAGGAGCTGGAGATCGTCGGCGCCTATCGTTTTATCCCCACCGCCGAACAAATCGCGCGTAAGGGCCTGGAGAGCATCTACAGCAACAGCCTGTTCCACTATGACCGCGATATGGAACCGATCCTGGCGCAGGGCATCGAACTGGGGCGCAGCTTCATTCAGCCGGCCTATTGGGGCAAGCGCGGGCTGGACTATTTGTGGCTGGGCATCGGCGCCTATCTGTCGAAATACCCGCAGTACCGCTATCTGTTCGGCCCGGTATCCATTTCCGGCGGCATGCCGCTGGCGGCGCGGGATCTGTTGATCGCCTTCTATCGACTCTATTTCTCGCCGGACCACGCCTTCGCGCAGTCGCGTCGTCCTTATCCGGCGTCGTTGCCGCAGGTGCTGGCGCAGTTTGCCGGGGATAACTACCAGGAAGATCTGGTGCGGCTGAAGAGCCTGCTCAGCAACATCGGCTGCTCGATCCCGACGCTGTACAAACAGTACACCGAGCTGTGCGAACCGGGCGGGGTGCAGTTTATCGACTTTGGCACCGATCCGGCCTTCAACAACTGCATCGACGGCCTGGTGCTGGTGGATACCTCGCGGCTCAAGCCGTCGCGTTATCAACGTTATATTGCGGTGCATCAGCCGCAGGAAGCCGAGACGGCATGATCGGCGTCTGACTCATGCCTTTTTGATCTAAGCACGACCTTGGGGCCGGCGACGGGATAGCGCTACGATAAACGTTTTGCTTTCCACCGCCGGAGCCTTTCATGCCTCATTCGTTTATCCCGCCGTTATTGTCCGCCGATGAACCGCCCGCCGCCGCCGTTGAAACCCCGCGCGGCAAAGCGCCATTTTTGCTGCTGTGCGATCACGCCGGCAAGGCGATACCGCAATCCCTCGGGGATCTCGGCTTACCGCCGGGGGAGATCGAGCGCCACATCGGCTGGGATATCGGCGCGCTGGGCGTATCGCGCCATCTGAGCCGCCAACTGGACGCCACGCTGATTCATCAGCGTTACTCACGGTTGGTGATCGACTGCAACCGGGCGCCCGGCATCGCCAGCTCGATCCCGCATTTGTCTGAACTGACGCCCATCCCCGGCAATATCGGCATCGACGCCGAACACGCGCTGGCGCGTGAGCGCGAGGTATTTTTGCCGTATCACCACGCCATCGACGAGCATCTGGGGCAACGCCAACTGCGCGAACTGCCGACGGCGGTGATCGCCATGCACAGCTTCACGCCGGTGTTCAAGGGCCAATCGCGCCCCTGGCAGGTGGGGCTGCTGTTTAACCGCTACCCGGAATTTGCGCTGCTGTTAGCTGAACTGCTGCGTGAAGAGGGGGATCTGCAGGTGGGTATTAACGAACCTTATGCGATGACGGACGCCACCGATTACACGTTGCCGGTGCACGCGGAGCGCCGCGGTTTGCCTTACGTCGGCATCGAAATTCGCCAGGATTTGGTCGCTGACGAACGCGGGCAACAGGCATGGGCGAAACGTTTCGCGCGCCTGCTGCCGCAGGCCTGGCAACGCTGGCAAATTTGACTTTAGGAATATTCCCAGAGATGATAACCGTAAGGAATACGTAAGACGTCATTAGAAAAAAGTCAGGAGACACGTGTGGAGCACAGCGATAACGGACTGTTTATCAAACGGGAGCGTTTTGAAGTTCTGGCGATTCTGCGAGAAATTTGCAAACAACGCACGCCGCTGCGCGTAGAAAATCAGCAGCACCGGTTTCAAAGTCTGTTATTGAGCGTCGGGCCGGACAATATCGTGTTCAGCGGTGAGGAAGCCTCGAGCGCCATCGACGGCGCTTGCACCATCGTGATTGAAAGCAACGATGCCAAAATCGAGTTTTCCGTCCCCCAGGCGGAGCTGACCGAACATCAGGGCGTACAGGCCTGTTCGACCCGGCTGCCGCAGGAGCTGGTCTATATCCAGCGTCGCCGTCAATTCCGCATCACTACGCCGCACTGGCGCCAATTCTTTTGTACCGGCGAATACCCGGACGGCACGCCGTACGAGCTGCGGATCCACGATCTCTCCGCCGGCGGCGTCGGTTTACGCTTCGACGGCCCGCTGCCGGATTTCTTCCAGCCAGGCTTGCAGTTTAAGAAAGCGGAGCTGGATCTGGGCAGCTACGGCAGCTTCAAGGTCAACATGGAGCTGGTGGTGGTCAACGACGATCAGGAAACCGACGATAACGACCAGGTGGTGCACTTCTCGCGCCTGTCATGCCGCTTTCTTAAGCTCGGATTGGCGATGGAGCGCAAAATTCAGAGCGCGGTGTTCGCCTTCGAGCTGGATTTCAACAAAAAGAAAAAACGCTGATAGGTATCAGGGGCAGTGCGCTGCCCCTCTGACTCGCCTGCGGCCTTAGGGTTTAAGCGCCCGCAGGCTGCCGATCTCTTCCCAACCGAAATGCGCCGCTTCGGCCAGTACGCCGCACACTTCATCGCCGGCGGCAACCACTGCCGCGTCGAGCGCAGCGCCCTGCAGCAGATGGCTGACCAGCAACGCGGTGAACAGATCGCCGGTGCCTTTGACCGCCGATTTGACCTTCGGATGAGTAAAGCACTGCGTTTCCTGCCGGGTGACCAGCATCAATCCCACTTCGTCTTCGTGTTGCGCTACGCCCGGTGCGCTGGTGACCAACACCCATTCGGTGGTGTCGTTCAACAGCGCCTGCGCGGCGTGTTGCGTCTGCTCGCGGCTGCTCAGTTGCCGGCCGCACAGCTGCTCCAGTTCGAAACCGTTCGGCGTCAGGCCGTTGGCCAGCCGCAGGAACGGCGAGCGATAGCAGTTGACGATGCGTTCATCCACGTAGATCCCTTCACCGTAATCGCCCATCACCGGATCGATATAGATTTTTATCTGCGGATTGAGCGAGCGCACCCGCTGCAGCCAGTTGGCCAGAATATGGCACTGCATCACGTCGCCCAGGTAGCCAACGATCACCGCCCGTGCGCGCTTCATGACGCCGCGGGCGATCAGGTCGTCGAGAAAACCGCCGAACCAATCGCCGGAGATGACGCCGCCGTGCGGTTTGCCGTAATAGGGCGGGCAGCCGAACAGCACGCTGGGCACCTGCAGCGCCTCCAGTCCCTTTTTCAGCAGAGCGCGGTAGGCGATGCCGTTGCCGACGCTGCCGTAGACCACCTGAGATTGAATGCTGATCACGTCGATAGACGGTGACCGCAAAGGTGAAGCCTGTTGCATGAGTTACTTCCTTGGTTCGTTGTTATCCAGCCAGCGCGCGAACACCTGCCGCGCGCGCTGTTCCAGCTGCGCGCCGTGGCGCGCGGCCTGGTCGCGCAGGGGCTGGGGCGCGATGCCGGCCAGTTCCAGCTCGCAGGCATGGCCAATCAGCCAGCGTTCGATATCGCGATAATCCGCCTCCAAATGGAACTGCAGGCCGAGCGCGAACCCCTGATAGTCGAAAGCCTGATGCGGGCATACCGCCGTGCCGGCCAGGCAGCGGGCGCCGTCCGGGATCATGAACATATCCCCGTGCCAGTGCAGCACCGGCGTGTCGGCCAGCGGCGCCAGCACCGACTCCTCTTCCGCCGGCGGCGTGGTCAGCGGGGCGAAGCCTATCTCTTTCACGCCGAGCGAAATAACCTCAGCGCCCAGCGCCTGGGCGATCACTTGCGCGCCGAGGCAAACCCCGAGGGTCGGCCGCCGCTGCGCCAGGCGCTGTTTGACCAGCGCGAATTCATGGTCGAGAAAATCATACCGCTGCTCGCCGGAAAAGTGCTGAGCGGCGCTGATCGGCCCGCCGAGCACCACCAACAGATCGGTCTCTTCATTATTGATAGCACGAATATCATCGCGGCCGGCATCGTAATAATCGATCTGATAGCCGCGCAGTGACAGCAGGGAACCGAGGATGCCCAGGTTTTCAAAGTTGACGTGCCGAATGGCGACGGCTTTTTTCATTGTTTAACCTCGCTAGCGTGAGTGAAGGGGATCAGCGCCAGCGACTCGCCCAGCACCGTGATGCCCTGCGCGTCGCTCTGGTAGACGATGCGGCGTTCGCTGACCTGGCTGAGCTGCACCTGATAACCCTGTGCGGCCGGGAACAGCGCGCAGGCCTGCTCCAGCTGATCGGCTGCCCACGGGGTGAACAGCTGCAGGCGGGCAAAGGCTTTTCCTGCATACTGAATGTCGAGCACGTAATGTTTATCCATGGAACCCCTTACTTTTGGCCGCAGAAGCTGCTAATCTTATTTGAACTAGTACAAAAGGATTTATGTATGAATTCATTGTATGCAAAAGGCGGCGGCGCTGTCCAGATTGCCGAGCAGATCGCCGCACGCATCAAAAACGGCGCGCTGCGGCCGGGCGAACTGTTGCCGCCGGTACGCCAGCTGGCGGCGGAGCTGGAGGTCAATCCGAATACCGTGGCCAGCGCATACGCCAGATTGCGCGATGCCGGCCTGGTGGCGACGCGCGGGCGGGCAGGCACGGTGGTGCTGGAGCGGCCGCTGGCGGCGGTGAGTGCGGCCTATGCGCCGCGCCAGGTGCCGGCGGGGATGTGCGATCTGGCCAGCGGCAACCTGGATGCCGCTTTGCTGCCGGTGCTGAGGCTTGGCGCGGCGGAGGTGTTCCCGCAGCAAAACGGCTATGACATCAGCGGCGACCTGCCGGTATTGACCGGTCTCGGGTGTGAGTGGCTCGGGCGCCAGGGCGTGGCCCTGGGGGAACCGGCGGTGTTTTCCGGCGCGTTGGACGCGATGGAAAAGGCGCTGCGCTGCCATGCGCAGCCTGGGGCGGCGGTGTGGGTGGAAGATCCCTGCTGGCCGCCGCTATTGACGCTGCTGCGTCACCTGCGCCTGCGCCCGCTGCCGCTGGCGGTGGATGAACAGGGCTGTCGGCTGCCGGAGAGTGGCGCGGCTGACGCGGTGATCCTGACGCCGCGCGCCCATAATCCGACCGGCGCTTCGCTTTCAGCGCAACGTGCGCAGCAGTGGCGAGGTTTTCTGCGCGGCCATCCGCAGTGTCTGGCGATCGTCGACGATTTCTGGGGGCCGTTGTCGCAACAGCCGCTGCATCTGCCGTTCGACGGCGATCGCGGCCTGTACGTGCTGTCGCTCAGCAAGTTTCTCAGCCCGGATCTGCGCATCGCGTTGGCCTGCGGCAGCCCGACCTTGCTGCAGGCGATGCGCGCCGATCAGTACATCAGCGAACGCTGGGTCAGCCATATCTTGCAGCAGATCGCCGCCAGACTGTGGGAACAAGCCTTGCAGGAAGGGCAATTGCAGCGGGCGCAACAGGCGTATCAGGCCAGACGGGATGAGCTGGTCCAGCGGCTCAATGCGTTGAATCACACGGCGCTGGCGGTAGGTGAAGGGCTGCATCTGTGGGTGCCGGTGCGCTCGGAAACCGCCGCCGCGCAACTGATGGCGCAGCGGGGATGGCTGGTGCAGGGCGGTGAACCTTTTCGCCTGAAGTGCGGTCCGGCGCTCCGCGTCAGCCTGGCGAACGTCACGCCGTCGCAGTTGGCGCCGCTGGCGCAGGATCTGTCCGAAGCCATGCGGACGGCGGCGGCGATCAACTAAGCCGGCGTCAAACTCTCCTCCGCCAGTAACTGCAGCGAGGCTAACCGGGCGGCCGGTTCGGCGATCGGCGTGTCGATGATGAACTCTTCCACGCCGTACTGTTGCTGCAGCTGCGCCAGTTGCTGATGCACCTGCTGCGCGGTGCCGAGCAGAATATGGCTTTCCCGCGGCTCGATGCGGTAGTCGGTGGCGCCGGCCTGCTGCACGAAACTCTCCGCCTGCGCCAGGCTGCCGACGGTCACACTCTGCTCACCGGCAACGTGCACGCGGTATTGCCGAATGTCGGCCGCCAATGCCGCGGCCTGTTCCTCGCTGGGGGCCACGATCGCCGCCACCGCCAGCAGCGCCTTGCGGCCGCTGCTGTGTGCGGCGTAGTGCTCCAGCGCGTCGCGGATATCCTGCGGATTACCGTTCAAATGGGCGGCGAACACGAAGGCCCAGCCGGACTCGGCCGCCAGCGTTGCGCTTTCTTTACTGGCACCGAGCAGAAAACGCTGTGCGCCCTGCGGCGGCAGCGGTGTGGCGCTCAGGCCGGGCTCGGCGTCGTCGTTCAGATAGGCGGTCAACTGCGACAGCTGCTGAGGAAAGTCCGGCTTGCGTTGCCGATCGTGGGCGGCCTGCAGCGCCTGGGTTGCGAGCGGCAGCCCGCCGGGCGCTTTGCCCACCCCGAGATCGACGCGTCCCGGCGCCAGCGCCGCCAGCAGGTTGAAGTTTTCGGCCACCTTGTAGGCGCTGTAGTGCTGCAGCATCACGCCGCCGGAGCCGATGCGAATGCGCGTCGTCTGGCCGAGCAGGTAGCCGATCAGCACTTCCGGCGACGGGCAGGCGAGCTGCGGCGTGTTGTGGTGCTCGGCCAGCCAGAAACGCCGATACCCCCAGCGTTCCGCCCGTTGCGCCAGCTGCAGCGTGCGCGCCAGCGCCTGCGCGGCGCTTTCTCCGTCGGCGATCGGACTTTTTTCCAATATGCTCAAGGCATAAGCCATTTTTCCCGCTCCTTTCATCATCAGATATGCCTGACAAATACCATGCGGGCGGCGCGCGGCTTAATACTGATTGGCGATAGGATATTCCATTGATCCAAAACGGATTTGGATATGCGCAGAACGGTAAAGCGCCGCGATTTTACCGCTCCAGCCAGGCCTTCAGACGAATGGCGTCACGGTAGTGGCCGTAGCGCGGCTGCGCGCCAAGCAAGATCATCACCACAGGCTGCCCTTTGATGGTGGTGCGCATCACCAGGCAGTGACCGGCCTCGTCGGTAAAGCCGGTTTTCTGCAGCTGGATCTTCCAGGCCGGGTTGTTGATCAGACCGTTGGAACTGCGATAGACCAGCTGGCCGCGGCCAGGACGCACGATCTGCTGCTTGTCGGTGCTGAAGCGGCGAATCAATGGATAGCGATAGGCGTGATTGACCATTTTCAGCAGATCGTTGGCGGTGGCTACGTTGCGCGGCGTTAGCCCGGTCGGATCGTAGAAACGGGCGCGTTTCATGCCGATGGCGCGCGCTTTCTGATTCATTTTCGCCACGAAGGCCTTGCGCCCGCCGGGATAACTGCGGCTCAGCGCCGCGGCGGCGCGGTTTTCCGAAGACATCAGGGCGATGTGCAGCATGTCGCGGCGGCTGAGCACCGAGCCGATGGTCAGCCGCGAATGGGTTTTTTTCAGCAGATCGCGATCGGCGGCGGTGACTTTGAGTTGACTGCTCATGGGGCGTTTGCTGTCCAGGGCGACCATGGCGGTCATCAGCTTGGACAGAGACGCGATCGGCAGCACGCGGTTCGGTTGCTTCTGATAGAGCGTTTTTCCGGTACGCTGATTGACGACCAGCACCGATTTGGCATTCAACACCAATGGCGGCGCGGCGGCATGGGCGGGTGCCAAAACGAACAGCAGGCTGAACAGGGCGGCGGCGCCGAAGCGCCGGACGGACAGACGGAGAACAGGGAGAAATAAAAGCATAGCGACGGCAATAGTGACCCTAAGTGATTAAAAAATATCAAAAGAGTCTGCCCGGCAAATGTGAAGGAAATAGGGTGATAATCGCTCAAACTGTTACAGCAATCCCTTTTGCCGCAGCGTGAAGCGGGTGGCTTCGTTCAGATCGTAGTCCGCCAGGCGTTCGCGCGGCACCCAGGCGTAGTCGTCGAATTCATCGTTGATCGTCACGTCGCGGTTGGCGGCGTGGCAGTCGAAAATCAGGTAAATCATGTAGATTTGTTCCCGGCTGCCGTCGGCGTAGGTTTTGATGCGCACATCGTCGCGGAAGGTCCAGGGCGTGATGCTGTCGAGGATCAGCGCGGGGCCCAGCTCTTCGCGCACTTCGCGCCGCAGCGCTTGCTCTATCTGCTCACCCGGCTCGACGCCGCCGCCGGACAGCGCCCACTGGCCGGGAAATACGCCCTTGTGCGCGGCCATTTTGCACAGCAGGAAGGCGTTATCGTTTTCAATCAGCGGGCAGACAATGATGCGTTGGCGCATGGAGGACTCCTGTCAGAAAGCAAAGCCGCAGGATAGCAGATTTGGCGGCGCAGGGCGGGAAGGTCGATCGCATTCTGTGCGGCGGCGGGAAATCCGGTCGGCGTCTGTCATGGGGTTGCCTCCGGCTTTGTTTTCTTCAACGGGAAATCAATCGCAGATGTTATTAAGTATCAATTCGAATAATTTCGCGTCAGGATAAAGCAGGGATTTTAACCTATCATGGAGTTGATAACGTATGCCTACTAATGGAATAAAACCGCTGTGCCTGATGACTCTTCTGCTGCTGTCGGCCTGCCACAGCGCGCCGGTCAGCCAGCCCCCTCAAGACGCCACGGCGACAGCCCCTATCGATGCCACCAAATCGCTGTTCCCGCTGGGGAACTATTCGCAGTCTGTCGATAAATGGTTGCCGCCCGGTCCGCAGCGGCGGGTGCCCGTGATGGATGCCGCCACGCAGCAACGTCATTTTTCCGCTCTTAAATCTCACTATTTTGGCATGGAGCCGAACGATGAATCCCCCTGGAATCCGCATTACATCGCTGCCGTCCTGAACCGCGAAGCGGAAAGCCACCGTGATGCCGCAATGGATAAACACCTTGGCCGTGGAAGTGTCTCCTGGGGGGAAAACTTCAGGACTCACACCGACCGCTGGAAACAGCAAGTCAGAGATAACGCTTCTACGGACATTAGCCAGGTTTATCATTCTTCGGCCCGAGGCATTGCGGTCAGGGAGACGCTGGTCAGGATCCTGCCGACGGACGATCCGGCTTATGACGACCCTCGCCTGGCTGGACAAGGTTATCCCTTTGATAATTTGCAGGATTCGTCTATCCGCCCCGGCACTCCGGTATACGTTATTACGCAAAGCCGCGATAAACGCTGGAAATACGTCATGTCGCCTACGGTGATCGGTTGGGTGCATAGCGAAGACATCGCGGCGGCGGATCAGCGGTTTGTCTCCGAATGGCTGGCGCTGGCGGGGAAAAATCTGGGGGCATTCATTAAACAGCCGGTTTCGGTGCAAACGGGCGGCCAGTTTTATTTTACGGCGCGCCACGGCACGATTCTGCCATTTTACCGTCACCGACAGGGCCTTTTTGTGGTCGCCGTGCCGGTACGCCGAGAGGATGGCCGCGCACAGATGCGCCGGGTCGTTGTCAAGAAGGGGGAATTTGCCGCCATGCCGTGGAAAATGACGCCCGAACATCTTGCCGTACTGATGCGGTCAATGAGCGGCAGGCCTTATGGCTGGGGGAACTATAACTTCAATAATGACTGCTCCGCCGAACTGCGCAGTCTGTTGATGCCTTTTGGCCTCTTTCTTCCCAGAAATTCCGCCGCGCAGATACAGGCGGCCACCCGCGTGGTTGATCTTGCTCAAGCGAACACCAGTGAACGGCTGCGCTATCTCAAAGATCACGGCAAACCCTTCACCACGCTGGTTTACATTCCGGGCCATATCATGCTGTATATCGGTAATGCGCTCATTGACGGCCAGGTTGTGCCGATGACGTACCAGAATATCTGGGGGCTGCGCCCGGCAGATTCAAAGCGCCGCAGCATTATCGGCGGCGCAGTATTTTTCCCGCTGCTGGCGACCTATCCTGAAGATGCGAGCCTGATGTCGCTGGCGGGCAAGGCGCAGTTTAAACTGGGATTTATTGAATAGCCCTTTCTTTAGCTGATAAAGCGACCGCGAATGCGGCCGCTTGTTGTGCGGCGACAAATCGAACTGCGCTAATTGCCTAGCCGGCGCTGGATAATTTTATCGTGCTCATCCGTCAGGTTAGCGTAATTCCAAATAAATAATCCGCCAAGGTTAAAGTCCAAAACCTGATCGATAAAGTAATTTAAATTCCAGTCGGTCAATCCTTTGGTCGTCAGGGCCAGAATGCATTTTTTATTTTCGGCCCCGTTCGCCAACGATTGTTTTAATGCCGGGATCACATTAGCGAGAATATCGTCATTGCTCCACATCGCTGCCGCATAACAGTAATGGATAAAGCGGTCGCATTGGTCTGATTGAATGATTTTTCTGACTTTCTCGTTGAGCTTGTTGCCATTTTCCGTATTGGGGTGGTTGTAAGAATAACCGGCAATAAAACCAAAGCTGGTCTCTTTCCCGGCCTCCTTTAGCCGTTTCATGGCTTCGATGACCCGTTCGGTGTTCATATTGCATTCGTCATCAAAATCGACGCCATCCCAGCCCCGATCGACCGTGGCCGCGACGATCCTCAACACTTCATCCTCATTGGCCGGCTTTTGCTGCGGGGAGCATCCGCCGCCGCCGTAAACCCATAGCGTCTTTCCGTTAAAGCCGGGAAGCGTATCGGGTTTGTTTTGTTTTTCCGGGCTCCATCCTGGCTGGGCTGAGGTGCCTGTGGTTAAGCCATCAAGGTTGGTTACCATGCCGTACATCATGACATCGAACGCTTTATGCGGTTGGCCAGCCAGAGACTGGCTCCATCCGCCCGTAATAAACTTGTTCATTGTCGTTATCTCCTTATTGAGCGTGTTCCTTAAATGAATGTGTCTTGCATGATGGAGGGTATCAGCCGCTATATTCATTTAGCCATTGTGCGGTTGCTGAACGGGCAAGGGATGAAAACTTTTTAAAATGAAATGACGTTTTTATGACGGAAATATTAATGAGCAAGAGCGTTGAAAATCATTAACGCCGAGCGATAAAGATTGTTATAACAGCGTGGACGATCTGGGCTAACGGCAATAGGCAGGATAAGGCTTTATGGTGCAAAGGGCAGCGGAAAAGATGCACAAGCTGGATTTTGATGATGAAGTGACCGGGCTGATCTACGGCCATGCGTTTCGCTCCGGCGAGCCGCCGGCGCGCCTGAACTCGCAGCAGGTTTGCCTGGCTTACCAAACGTTGTCGCCCGGCGACGGTTTTATCTGGCTGCACCTCAATCTCAACCACGCGGCGGCGGAGAAGTGGCTGAAAAACCATTTCGCCATTTCCGATTTTTTCTTTCACGAAATTCGTCACGGTTCCCACACTACGCGCATCGAGCGGCAGGGCGACGATCTGTTCGCCGTGCTCAACGATGTGATCTTTCACCCTGAAGACAACAACCCGGAAACGGCGACGCTGTGGCTGTATTGCCGCCGTGGGCTGGTGGTGACCGTGCGTCATAAACCGGTGCGATTGATCGAGCGGTTGCTGGGCCGCCTGACGGCGCTGCAGCTGGCGTCGTCCACCGAGCTACTGGCGCACCTGCTGGAAGAGCAGGAGGATGTGCTGGAGCAGGTGGTGCGGCAGGCCAATCAGTATGTCGATACCATCGAGGATCGTCTGCTGACGAGCCGCGTTAAACGCAACCGCGCCGAGCTGGGGCGCATGCGCCGCATGCTATTGCGCTTTCAGCGCCTGTTGGCGCCGGAGCCGGCCGCGCTGTTTCGCCTGTTGAACCGGCCGCCGAGCTGGCTGAGCCGTGAGGTGGTACAGGATCTGCGGCAGTTTACCGAAGAGTTCACCGTAGTGTTGAACGATCTCGCCAGCCTGACCGAACGCATTCGGCTGCTGCAGGAAGAGCTGGGCGCCAAACTGATGGAGCAGAATAACCGCACGCTTTACACCCTGACGGTGATCACCGTGCTGGCGTTGCCGATCAACATCGTCGCCGGTTTTTTCGGCATGAACGTCGGAGGCATACCGCTGGCCAGCAATCACCATGGTTTTATCCTGCTGGTGTTGCTGGTCGGCAGTTTCACGCTGATCGCCGGTTATCTGGCGTTCAGGCGCAGGGACGAGTCGTAATTACAGGCGGGCGCGGTACTCTTCTTCCAGCCGGGCATGGGTGCTCCAGAACGGCTGCGGCGCCCGATCGTGCAGGCGATCCAGCAGAATATCCAGATGGGTATGCCAGCCGCCGGCGACGCTGAGCATCTCGTCGCGGTTAGCCAGGCGCCGGTGGGTGACCGTCAGCAGCACCGCGTTTCCCTGTTCCGTCAACTCGAAGGTCACTTCGGAAGGGCGCCCCTGATCCTGTTCGGCCCAGGTAAAGCTCAATAGGCGCGGCGGGAACAGGCAGGTGATGTGGCCGCGGTTGCTGACGCAGCCGCCGTGCTGTTTGTACTTGGCCGGCGGTTGCTCGTGCTCGCCCGCCAGATCGGAGTTGCGAAACTCCAGCTCCAGCGGCGCGCCGTTTTCCAACTTCATGGCGCCTGCCGCCAGCCAGGTGGCGCGCTTGTCGGATTCGGTCAGGTAAGCCCACACCCGCTCGATGGGGCCGGGCAGCAGCCGCTGGATGCGCAGCGTGCCGGGTTCGATAATCATGCCGTAATCATTCATGGTTCACTCCTTGGGAGGAAGCTGTTCGGGCTGCAGCAGCGCCTGTTCGAGCGCATCCAGCCGTTCAGTCCAGAAATGTTCATAGGTTTGCAGCCAGTGCATGGCCTGCGCCATAGGCTCGGGTTCGAGCCGGCAGATATGGTTTCTTCCTTGCACGGTGCGTTGCACCAGGCCCGCATGTTCCAGTGCTTTCACGTGCTTGGAGGCGCCGGCGAACGACATCTGCAACGGCGCGGCCAGTTCGCCGATACTGCGTTCACCGCCGGCCAGCGCGCGTAACATCGAGCGGCGGGTCGGGTCGGCCAGCGCATGAAAAATGGCGTCCAGCTGTGAGGAAGATAATTCAACCATATGGTTGAATATAGATCAGGCGGGCTAATATTCAACCGTTTTGTTGAATATTTTTTGCCCCGGCGCCAAACCGGGGCGAGGATCAGGCGTCGGCGTGCGCCAGCAGGGCGTTGAGCAACACGTCGGCGCCGGCGGCGGCCCAGGCGGGAGTGATATCTTCCCGCTCGTTGTGGCTGATGCCGTCCACGCAGGGAATGAAAATCATGGCGGTCGGGGCGACGCGGTTAAGGTAACAGGCGTCGTGGCCGGCGCCGGAAATCATGTCGCGATGGCGATAGCCCAATGCCTGCGCGGCGTGACGCACGCTGCCAATACACCCCGGATCGAAGGCGATCGGGGGATACTGGAAGATGCGCTCGGCCCGGGCGGCCAGGCCGCCGCCGTTGACCTCGTTTACCGCCGCCAGTAGGCGCTGCTCCATCTGCACCAGAATAGCCTCCTGCGGATGGCGGAATTCGACGCTGAAAAAGACGCGCCCCGGCACCACGTTGCGCGAATTGGGGGTGATTTGCGCCATGCCCACCGTGGCGCGCGCGTCGGGCGCGAAATCCCAACCGATGCGGTTGACCGCCGTGACCAGCGCCGCTAAGCCGAGCAGGGCGTCGCGGCGCCGATCCATCGGCGTGGTGCCGGCATGGGCGCTGAAGCCGACGACCTCCAGTTCATACCAGCGCTGCCCTTGTGCGGCGGTGACTACGCCGATGTCGAGATGCTCCGCTTCCAAAATCGGCCCCTGTTCGATGTGCAACTCGAAGGCGGCATGGATCGGCGTGTCGCCCACCGGGTACTCGCCGGCGTAGCCGATGCGCTCCAGCGCGTCGCCGAGGCTGACGCCGTGCTCGTCGCGGCGCGTCAGGCCGTATTCCAGGTCGAATACCCCGGCGAACACGCCCGAGGCGATCATCGCCGGCGCGAAGCGCGCGCCTTCTTCGTTGGTCCAGTTGATCACTTCGATCGCGCGTTCGGTGACGATCTGCCGATCGTTAAGGGTACGAATAACCTCTAATCCGGCCAGCACGCCGTAGATGCCGTCGAAACGGCCGCCGCGGGGCTGCGAATCACCGTGCGAGCCGGTGACGACCGGCGCCAGCTCGGGGCGAGCGCCTTCACGCCGCAGGAACATGTTGCCCATTTTGTCGACGCGTACGCTGCAACCCGCCTCCTGCGCCCAGGCGCGCAGTTGCTCGCGCGCTTGCCGATCTTCTTCACTCAGCGCCAGCCGGGTGACGCCGTTATCGGCGATGGCGCCGAACTGCGCCATCGTCTGCAGGCTTTGCCACAGGCGCTCGCCGTTGACTCGATACGTCATTGATCTTCTCCCGGCGTTTTAGCGGTGTAGCGGAAATCGCAGCAGGGGGCGCCGGACATGATGGTCTGGCTGCGCTGCAGGTCGACGTCAGGGGCATAGCCAACGATAAACTGACTGTCGCGAGCGCAGGAGAGCAGGTGGCCGATCTCCCCCAGCCCCATCTCGTGATACATCTCGGCGTAGCGGCAGCGGGTGACGTTATAGTCGAAGTGCTGCGCGTCCTGATTGATCACCTCGACGCGCAGCGCATCGTCTTTTTCCCACAGGTACTGCAAGGCGGCGAAGCTGCGCAGATCCGCACCGTTCGGTTCCTGGGCGGCGAACTGTTTGCCCGCCTCGATGGCGGCATTCTCGATGGCTTCGCCGATCACCGCCTGAGCGCGCGCCTTGCCGATTTCACGCACCAGAATCTGGTAGATCGGCTTGATGATCTCCGCCTCGATCTTTCTGCGGGCCAAAATGCCCAATTCGTTTTTTGCACAGCTCATCGCCTTGCTCCTCTTGATTTATTGTGACTTGGCGCCGCCCAACACGGTTTGCGGCTGCCATTTGCCGTCAACCACCCGGTACAGGGTGAAGCTCGGCTGTTGCAGGTTGCCTTGCGCATCGAAGGCGATGTCGCCGGTGACGCCCTGGTAATGTATGGCGCGCAGTTTCGGCAGATAATCGGCCGGATTGGCCGAATCGGCTTGCTCAATGGCGGCGATCAGCATCCGGGTGGCGTCGTAGGCGAAGGGCGCATGCAGTTCGATGTGGGTGTGATAACGATCGCGGTAGGCTTGTTCAAACGCCTTGCCGCCCGGCATCTGTTCCAGCGGTAGCCCCGGCTCCAGCGCGACGACGCCTTCGCCTTCCCGCTGCGCCAGCGTCAGGAAGGTTTGGCTGACGAAGCCGCCGGCGCCCATCAGCTGCGCGTTCATGCCCAGCTGTTTCAGTTTGCGCGCCAGCGGCGCCGCCTGCGAATCCACGCCGCCGAAGAAGATCAGATCGGCGTTTTTACTGCGGACGGTGGTCAGTACGGCGCTGAAATCAACGGTCTTGTCATCCACATACTCACGGGTGACCGGCTGCACGCCCTCGGCCTGCAGCGATTTGATAAACTCGTCCGCCAGTCCCTGGCCGAAAGCGGTGCGATCGTCTATCACTGCGATGCGCTTGGCTTTCAGCGTCTTCACCGCATATTGCCCGGCGTAGTTGCCGCCGTCGTCGTCGTGGCCCATCACGCGAAAGCTGGTGTCAAAACCTTGCTGCGTGTAGCCGTGACCGGTCGCCACCGGCGCCACCTGAGCGATGCCGGCGTCGTGATAGATGCGCGCCGCCGGGATGCTGGTGCCGGTGTTCCAGTGGCCGACCACGCCGGCGACGCCTTCGTCGACCAAACGCTGCGCCACGGCCACGGCGGTGCGCGGGTCGGACTGATCGTCCTCGGACACCAGCTTGAAGGTGACCGGTTTGCCGTTCAGCGTCGGTTTCTGTGCGTTAGCGTCGGCGATCGCCAGCCGTGCGCCGTTTTCGAGATCTTTGCCGATGCGCGCGGAAGGGCCGGTCAGCGGCCCGGCAAGACCGATCAATACGGTGTCGTCCGCCAGCGCCGGGAGGCTCAGGATCATTGTCATGGCGGCCAGCGCCAACGGCTTGATGCGAATGTTCTGCTGCATGTCATACTCCTGGTGCGGTTAAAAGTAACAACGGTTATTCACCCAAATAGATCCGTTTGATTTTTTCATCGTCCAGCATGTCGGCGGAGCGGCCGCTGTGGCTCAGGCTGCCGCTGTCCAATACGTAGGCGCGATCGGTGGACGCCAGCGCCAGGCGGGCGTTCTGCTCGACCAACAGCAGCGTGACGCCGTCACGGGCTAACTGCTTGATGACCGAGAAAATGGCCTCCACCACAATCGGCGCCAGCCCCATCGACGGTTCGTCCAATATCAGCAGCCGCGGGCGGCTGAGCAGCGCGCGGCCCATCGCCACCATCTGTTGTTCACCGCCGGAAAGCAGCCCGGCCGGTTGATGCAGGCGCTCGCTCAGCCGTGGGAAGGTGGCGCACACGCGTTCAAAATCTTGCCGCACCGCCGATGCGTCACGCCGCGCATAGGCACCCAGCTGCAGGTTTTCTCGCACCGTCAGGCGGGTGAAAATGCCGCGTCCCTCCGGCACCATCACCAGCCCTTGCTGCAGCAAGCGGTGCGGCGGCATGCCGCGAATCGAACGGCCGTCGAACAGGATGTCGCCCTCAAACGGCTGCAGGCCGGTCAGCGCCCGCAGGCTCGAGGTTTTGCCCGCGCCATTGGCGCCGATCAGCGTCACCTGTTCGCCGGCGTTCACCATGAAATCGATGCCTTTGACCGCATGAATGCCGCCATAAGACACTTTGAGTCGTTTAACGCTCAGCAGGGCTTCAGACATGCGCGCCGCCTCCCAGATAGGCTTGAATGACCGCCGGTTCGCGCCGCACCTGCGCCGGTTCGCCTTCGGCGATCGCTTTGCCGTAATCCAGCACCGTCAGCCGATCGCACAGGCCCATCACCAGCTTGACGTCATGTTCGATCAGCAGCAGCGTTTTGCCGCTGTCGCGGATGCGCAGCAGCAGTTCGCGCAGCGCCACTTTTTCTCCGGCGTTCATGCCGGCTGCCGGTTCGTCCAGCGCCAGCAACCGGGGCTCGGTCGCCAGCGCGCGGGCGATCTCCAGCCGCCGCTGATGGCCGTAGGCGAGATCGCCGGCGCGGTAATGGGCGAATTGGCTGATGCCGACGTACTCCAGCAGCGCATGAGATTTATCGCGCACCGCCTGTTCCTCCTCCCTGGCGCGACGGTGCCGGGCGATCGCCGCCCACAGGCCGTTGCGGGTGCGCACGTGGCAGCCGACCATCACGTTTTCCAGCACGCTCATTTCATTGAACAACCGCAGGTTTTGGAAGGTGCGGGCAATGCCGGCCTGCGCCACTTTGTCGATCGCCTGGGGCTTATAGCGCTGGCCCGCCAGGCGGAACTCGCCCGCGTCGGCGCGATACAGGCCGGTGATCAGGTTGAAGCAGGTGGTCTTACCGGCGCCGTTCGGCCCAATCAGGCCGTAGATTTCCCCCTGGCGGATGCTCATGCTGACGTCATCCACCGCCGTCAGGCCGCCGAAGCGTTTGCTGATATGGTGTAAAGCGAGCAGCGGCGTCATGCGGCGTTCCCCCGTGCGTGGCGGGCCGGCCACAGGCCCGCCGGGCGATACAGCATCACCAGGATCAGCGCCAGGCCGTAAAACAGTTGGCGGATGATTTCCGGGTCGATCAGCACCTGGCCGAATAGCGCCTGCTGCAGCGGCCCCATGCTGCTGCGCAGCAGCTCCGGCAGGGCAGCCAGCAGCAGCGCGCCCAGGATCACGCCGGGGATGTGCCCCATGCCGCCGAGCACCACCATCGCCAGTACGGCGATCGATTCCTGCAGGGTGAACGATTCCGGCGACACGAAGCCCTGAAACGCGGCGAACAGCGCGCCGGCCACGCCGCCGAAGGTGGCGCCGATGGCGAAGGCCAGCAGCTTGAAGTTGCGGGTGTTGATGCCCATCGCCCGCGCGGCGTCCTCGTCTTCGCGGATCGCCGTCCACGCGCGGCCGATGCGCGAGTTCTGCAGCCGCAGGCTGATGAAGAGGATCGCCAGCAGCAGGGCGGCGAACAGGTAGTAATACAGGTACAGGCCGGAAAAACGTACGCCGAACCACTCATGCATGCCGGAAAACTTCAGGCCGAACAGGCTGACCGGATCGATGCCGGAAATGCCTTTGGGGCCGTTGGTGAGGTTGACCGGGCGGTCGAGATTGCGCATCAGAATGCGCACGATTTCGCCGAAACCGAGCGTGACGATCGCCAGATAATCGCCGCGCAGCCGCAGCGTCGGCGCGCCGAGCAGGATGCCGCACGCCGCCGCCAGCAGCGCCGCCAGCGGGATCAGACCCAGCATCGACAGGTGCAGCCCGTCGGGGAACCACTGCAGCAGCAGCGGGAATTGCTGTGTCAGATGCGGTGACGACAGCAGCGCGGCCAAATAGGCGCCGACGGCGTAAAAGGCGATAAAGCCCATGTCCAGCAACCCGGTCATGCCCACCACGATGTTCAGCCCGAGCGCCAGCATCAGGTACAGCAGGGCGAAATCGACGACCCGCACCCAGTAGTTGCCCCCGGCGGCGCCCGCCACCCAGGGCGCCAGCAGCAGCGCGAGAATGAACAGCGTCAGCCCCAGCCTGGCGCGGCGCGGCGTGGCCAGAGGAACGGGAGGAGTCAAAACGGTCATGGTGATGTCCTTATGCGCGCGTGGCGATGCGTTCGCCCAAGAGCCCGGAGGGGCGGAAGACCAGCACGGCGATCAGCACCAGAAACGCGAACACGTCCTGGTAGTTGCTGCCGAACACGCCGCCGGTCAGCTCGCCGAGATAGCCGGTGCCCAGCGATTCGAACAGGCCCAGCAGCAATCCGCCGAGCATCGCGCCGCGCAGGTTGCCGATGCCGCCAAGCACGGCGGCGGTAAACGCCTTGATGCCCGGCAGAAAGCCCATCGAGAAACCGGCGTTGCCGTAGTTGCTGGCCATCATGATGCCGGCCACCGCCGCCAGCGCGCCGCCGAGCGCGAAGGTCAGAACGATGATGCGGTCAGGACTGATGCCCATCAGGCCGGCGACCTGCGGGTTTTCCGCCGTGGCGCGCATGGCGCGGCCGAAACGGCTGTGTTCGACCAGCAGCCATAAGCCGGCCATGACCGCGACGGCCACCGCCAGCGTGACGATCGCCGTGCCGGTGATCACCGCCGGCGCATGCCCGCCGCTGCCTACGGTCAGGGCGATGGGGGTCATTGGCAGCAGCTGAGGAAACATCAGGGGATTGCGTGACCAGATCAGCATCGCCAGGGTTTGCAGCAGCAGCGAGACGCCGATACCGCTGATCAGCGGGGCCAGGCGCGGTGCATTGCGCAACCGGCGGTAGGCGAGACGCTCGATCGCCATCGAGGTGATCGCACAGACCGCCATGGCGAACAGGGCCGCCAGCAGCAGCGTGGCGTACGGTGGTAACGCGGGAAAGTGGTGTTGCAACACGCTTATCGCCGACAACGCGCTCAGCGCACCGACCATCAGCACGTCGCCGTGCGCGAAATTGATGATGCGCAGGATGCCGTACACCATGGTGTAACCGAGCGCGATCAGCGCATAGATGCTGCCGAGCATCAAACCGTTGACGGTTTGCTGTACCAGCGTATCCATAGAGAGAGTCCGGAGATAATGAGTCAGGAGGGTCACAGTAGAGAATTTAAAAAAATTGTAAAATACGGAAAAATACTTTCTTATACAAAAAACGAGTGATTTTAATGCGTTGATTTTTATGTATATTGAATCCATTCCTTCAGTGTCGATTTCCCAAAAACAGTCAATATATGAAAAAAACAGAACAGTACGATGAGCCATTGCCGATGCTGCCGAACGATCCGCCGCTGCGCGCCGTGCGGGCGTTCGAAGCCATCGCGCGCCTGGGGGGCATCAGCGCGGCGGCTAATGAGCTGATGATTTCGCCTTCGGCGGTCAGTCATCAACTCAAAACGCTGGAGGCATTTTTGCAGATGCCGTTGACCGAACGGCAGGGGCGTAACCTGGTGCTGCGCAGCGAGGGGCGGGAGTATTACCGTTCGATTCGCTCGGCGTTCAACGTGCTGCGCCAGGCGACCGAACACGTGCGCGAGCAATCCGCGTCGCGGCAGGTGACCATCAGCCTGATCCCGCTGTTCGGCATGGGTTGGTTCATTCCGCGGCTGCGTGGTTTCCTGCGCGAAAATCCGGATATCGACATCAATGTGGTCTACGCCAACCACCGCAATTACCTGAGCGACGCCGCCGACCTGTCGATCCGCTTCGGGGTCGGGCAGTGGACCGGCTATCGCAGCGAGAAGCTGATGTCCGGCAAAATGGTGCCGGTGTGCAGCCGGGCATTCAGTAAACTGCATGGTTTGCTCGATACGCCGGAGCAGCTGGCGACGCTGCCGCTGCTGCACGACGAGGAGCGCAATACCTGGATGCAATGGTTTCAGCAGGCCGGCGTCAAGCGCCCGCTGCGCAGTATCGGCCCGATGTTTGAGGACGGATTGTTGACGTTAGCGGCGGTGCAGGCGGGGCTAGGGTGCGCGTTGATGCGTGAACCGTTAATCGCCCAGTACCTTGAAAGCGGTGAGTTGATCAAAATGTTCGATCTGCCGATCGACGACGGCCGCGATTATTACCTGTGCGCTCGACTGGATAGCGAGCTGTCGCAGGAAGGCGAAAATCTGCGGCAGTGGCTGCGCCGCGAAGCCGATGACAGCCGGCTCGCGTAACGCCGGGCGGAAACAGGGGAGAGCCGGACGTTCATTTCACCTTCCCACGACGCGCGCCACGCCAACAGGAAAGTGCTAGGCCCTCTGGGGTGGGCGTTTTTAAACCGTTGCTCACCGGTGATGATTGCTGAAGCTTCAACGCGCGATACTGTCACTGGCGAAGATGACGGCTATGCTTAACTTGCCGATCACGTGGCGCGACGGCCACAAAGTGACAATAATTCCCACTCTAAGCGCAACGTCAAGGAGCGAGCAGATGTCTGTCGGCAATGATACGGAAACCGTGAATAAGACGGGGCTGGCGCCGCTGGCGTTGGGCGCATTGGGCGTGGTGTTCGGCGATATCGGCACCAGCCCGCTGTACACCCTGAAAACCGTGCTGTTTCTCTCCGGCGACGCGCCTTCGGCGCCGGTGATCCTTGGCCTGCTGTCGCTGATATTCTGGACGCTGGTGATCGTCACTTCTCTCAAATACGCCATGTTCGCCATGCGCATCGGCAACCGCGGCGAGGGCGGCATCATGGCGCTGATGTCGCTGCTGGTCAGCAAGCGAAAATCCCGGCCGCTGGTGCTGTTCGCCGGCCTGTTCGGCGCCGCGCTCATTTACGGCGACGGCGCCATCACGCCGGCCATCTCGGTGCTCTCGGCCCTCGAAGGGCTGAACATCGTGCTGCCGGCGTCGCAGCCCTTTATTCTACCGGCGGCGGTGGTGATTTTGCTCAGTCTGTTCGCCATTCAGCCGCTGGGTACCGCGCGCATCGGCCGCGTGTTCGGGCCGATCATGGCGCTGTGGTTCCTGTCGATCGCTGCGTTGGGCGTGTGGGGCATCATCCAGCATCCGGCGGTATTGCTGGCGCTGAACCCGCTCTACGGCATTCACTTCCTGTTCTCCAACGGACTGACCAGCTTCCTGGTGCTGGGCGGCGTGTTTTTGTGCGTCACCGGCGCCGAAGCGCTGTATGCCGACATGGGGCATTTCGGCAAACGGCCGATTTGGCTGGCCTGGTTCGGCATCGTTTTTCCCAGCCTGTTGCTTAACTACGCCGGTCAGGCCGCGCTGATCCTGAGCGGCGCCGATGTCACGCAGAACATCTTCTTCCGTTTATGCCCGCCGGCGATGCTGATCCCGCTGGTGATTCTGGCCACGCTGGCGACGATCATCGCCAGCCAGGCGATCATCAGCGGTGCGTTTTCCATGACCCGGCAGGCGATCCAACTGGGGTGGCTGCCGCGGCTGCGGGTCAGGCAAACCACCGAGGAAAGTTACGGGCAGATCTACATTGGCGCCATCAACTGGCTGCTGATGGTGGTGACGCTGTTCCTGACCGTGTTCTTTAAATCGTCGGACAATCTGGCCGCCGCCTACGGCATCGCCGTCTCGTTGACCATGATCATGACCACCGGCCTGCTGTTCGTCGCCATGCGCGAGGTGTGGCGCTGGGGGCCGATCGCCAGCCTGTTGGTGGCGGGCGGTTTCTTCGTGGTCGATTTGAGCTTCCTGACGGCCAACATGACTAAAGTGCTGCAGGGCGGTTATATCCCGCTGCTGTTGGCCGCCGCGGTCTATACCGTGATGCTGGTCTGGCATCGCGGGGTGCTGGCGGCCGCGCGCACCCTCGGTGAAACGACAGTGCCGGTAGAGGATTTCCTGGAGAAAATCCGCCGTGAATCCGTGCCGCGTGTGCCGGGCACCGCGGTATTCCTGACTCGCAGCCTGCAGGGGACGCCGCCGGTGATGAAATGGCAGGTCAAGCGTAACGGTTCGCTGCACGCCAACGTGCTGGCGCTCACCATTGCCATCGTCAATGAGCCGCGGGTCTCGAATGCTGAACGGTTGGTGATGCGCGAGCTGTCGCCGGGTTTTTGGTGCGGCGTGGCCAGCTATGGCTTTATGGAGCGGCCTAACATCCCGCAGCTGTTGCAGCACGTCGAGGCGCAAAAATCCGGTCTGAACTTCGACGAGGCGACCTACTATCTCGGGCACGAGACCGTGGTGCGCCGCGAAGCGAACGACCGGTTGCCATCCTGGCAGCGCAACTTGTTCGCGCTGATGGTGCGCAACGGCATGCACGTCACGGATTATTACTACCTGCCCAGCGATCAGGTGGTGGAGATTAGCCGCCGCGTGCCGGTATAGGGTGCGAAAAAGGCATCGCCGCAATTGCGGCTTGCATCACACAACGCGGTTTGCATTTCATTCCTGGCCGCCATAACCTGACAAGAAACGGATTGTTACTGACGCGATCAGGCAAAACCTAACTTCTCTCCCGGCATCGAACATGGCCGGATGGGCGGTTAGGTTTTTTTTTTGCAAAAAGGAGAAGGGAATGAAACTTGTCGTCGCTAATGACTACCAGGAAATGAGTGAGCTGGCCGCCAGCCTGTTGTTGAGTTACATGCTGCGCCCGCAGCGCGTCAATCTGGCTATCACCGCCGGCTCGACGCCTAAACGGATGTATGAGTTGTTGGCTCCGCGCGTCAAGGGCCACGCGGAATTCGCCAACGCGCATTACTATAATTTCGATGAAATTCCTTACGCTGGCCGATCGGGCTATGGCGTCACCATGGAGAATCTGCACCGTATGTTCTTTGGCCCGGCGGCGATCCCCGAGCGGCAACTGCACGTCTTGAATTCGGACAACTACCTCCAGCACGATCGGCGTATCGCCGAAGATGGCGGGCTGGATGCGATCGTGATGGGCGTCGGAGCGGACGGGCATTTCTGCGGCAATCTGCCGGGCACCACCGCCTTCGAAGACCACACCTGTCGGGTGCCGGTTTCCGCCAGGCCGGATATGGCGGACATTTTGCTCAAAGAGGTGGGCGGCCGCACTGAATGGTTGCCCGATCATTACATCACCCTGGGGCCTGCAAGCGTGATGGCCGCCAAAAAGCTGGTGCTGCTCGTCAACGGTTCGCACAAAGCGGACATTTTGCGGCGCATTGTCAGCGGGCCGGTGGAGTGCGGGGTGCCCGCCAGCATTTTGATGCTGCATCCGGACCTGTTGATTATCGCCGATCGGGAGGCCGCGGCGCTGCTGCCTTAAGCGTTCATCCGGCGCGTCTCGCCTCAGAACCAACGGTCATAACCTGCAACCAAAGCGTCTTTCCCTGCGGCGCAGAATCAGGCTAGAGTGCGTTTTTTCATGCACCTGGGGGATTCCGATGCTGTTCGATTTAAACCAGCAGGCGGCCGAACTGCCTGAGGTCTGGCGCTCTGCCGTGCTGGGCCGCGTCGGTGCGGCCAATATCAAAGTGCTGCGCATGGATGCGCGCAGCATTGCGGATGAAGTGCATGATTACAGCGAAGGGTTGCTGGTGATCAGCGGCCACCTGCGGCTGCAGGTGGCGGGGGAAGAAGTGGTGGTGCGGGCCGGTCAGCTGTATCAGGCCGCGGCCGGCGTGCCGCACCGCGTGTTGCCGGGCAGCGAAGGCACGCTGGTGATTGTCGATTTGCCGGAGGATTAAGCGTCGCCCAACGCCGTCAGCGCCACGTTTACCGCCGCCAATAACCGCGCCTCGGTGACGCCGTCACGCGCCTGAATCGACAGGCCGTGCAGGAAGACGGCGAAATAGTCACCCAGGCTGTCGGCGTCGGTGTCGGCCGGCAATTCGCCGGTTTGCACCGCCTGCCGCAGCCGTTCGACGATCTGCTGCGTGCGCTGCAGCCGATGCTCTGCCAGCCAGGCTTTGAGCCCGTCGTTTTCCGCGCTGACGCTGGCGGCGGCGGAGACCACCATGCAGCCTTGCGGCAGATCGGGCCGACTATAGAGCCGCACGGCGTCTTCCAGCAGGCGTTTGAGCGCCGGGCGAATGCCGCTTTCCGTCGCGAAGGCGCGATCGGCGAAGCCCCCTTCGGCGGTTTCATAACAGGCAATCGCCTCGCGAAACAGCTGCTCTTTGGAGCCGAACGCTTTGTAGATGCGTGCGGAAGCGATGCCCAACTCCGCCACCAGATCCGACATCGAGGTGCCTTCGTAACCTTGCCGCCAGAATAAGTTTCGCGCCTTCAATAGCGCCTGTTCGCGATCGAACTCGCGCGGTCTGCCTGCCATTCGCTGCTCCAATTTACCTGCCATTCAGCGACATAGGATCGCTTAAATCGACGGGAATACCAATGCCTTTATAAATTTCGCTTGCGGTCGCCGCGCTTTGCTCCTATTGTTTGTCAATCGACAACCAATAGGAGTTTACGATGAAAACCCTCAAAGGTCCAAGCCTGCATCTCGCGCAATTCAGCGATGATGCGGCGCCGTTCAACAGCTTGCCCGCCATTGCCGAGTGGGCGGCGCGGACCGGTTTTACCGCCTTGCAGATCCCGGCCTGGGATCGGCGCTTATTCGACGTGGCCACCGCTGCGGAAAGCCAAACCTACTGCGACGATTTGACCGGCATGTTGGCGGAGCAGGGGTTGGTGGTCAGCGAACTGACCAGCCATATCTTCGGCCAGCTGATGGCGGTGCACCCGGCTTACGATGCGCTGTGCGACAGCTTTGCGCCGCCGGCGTTGCAGGGCGATCCCAAGGCCCGCGGCGAGTGGGCGCTGCAGCAAATGCTTTTGGCGGTGAAGGCGTCGGCGCGGCTGGGGCTCAGCGAACTGGGCACCTTTTCCGGTTCGCTGGCCTGGCCCTATCTGTTCCCGTTCCCGCAGCGCCCTGAAGGATTGATTGACACCGCGTTCAACGAGCTCGCCAAACGCTGGCTGCCGGTGCTCGACGCCTGCGAGGAGCAGGGCATCAATCTGTGTTATGAAATTCACCCGAGTGAGGATCTGCACGACGGCGTGACGTTTGAGATGTTTCTGCAGCGCGTCGGCAACCATCCGCGTTGCCGGGTGTTGTTCGATCCGAGCCACATGGTGCTGCAGCAGCTTAACTATCTGGAGTTTATCGATATCTATAAGGACGTTATCGGCATGTTCCACGTTAAGGACGCCGAGTTCAATCCGACCGGCCGTCAGGGCATATACGGCGGTTATCAGTCCTGGATCGATCGCGCCGGCCGTTTCCGCTCGCTGGGCGACGGCCAGGTCGATTTCAACGGCATTTTCTCCCGTTTGACGCAGTATGGCTATCCGGGCTGGGCGACGCTGGAGTGGGAGTGCTGCCTGAAAAATCCGCAGGACGGCGCTCGCGAAGGCGCGGCCTTCATTCGCGATCGCATTATCCGTGTCACCGACAAAGTGTTTGATGACTTCGCCGGTGCGCCGGTCAATCCTCAGCAGATCAATGCGCTGCTCGGCATTCGCTGAGCCTGACCCCACAGGGAGTTAACCCCATGAAACACAGTCAAAACGAGATCCTGTTGCAGGATCTCGCGGCGGAACACGTCTATATCCAGGTCAACGGCCGGCGCCTTCACTGCGTGGTGGCCGGCGAAGGGCGGCCGGTGCTGCTGATCCCCGGTTGGCCGCAAACCTGGTACACCTGGCGTTATGTGATGCGCGCCTTGGCGGCGGCCGGTTTTCAGGCGATCGCCGTCGATCCGCCGGGCATCGGCGACTCTGACAAGCCCGCTGGCGGCTACGACACCGGCAGCATCGGTGCGGCGTTGCACGCGATGATGGCGCAGCTGGGCCATCAACGTTACCAACTGGTCGGCCACGACATCGGCATGTGGATCGGTTACGCCATGGCGAGCGATTTCCCGCAGGCGGTGGAGCGTCTGGTGCTGACGGAGGCGGTGATCCCCGGTCTGGCGCCGCCGCCGCCGATTTTCGTCGCGCCGGAGGAGAATATCTTCCTGTGGCATTTCATGTTCAACCAGCTGGCGGATTTGCCGGAGACCCTGACCCAGGGGCGCGAGCGGGAGTATCTTGGCTATATCTTCAACCGCTGGTCTTATCGGCGCGATCGGGTGGCGGCTGAGGTCTATATCGCCGCCTATTCGGCGCCGGGCGGCCTGCGCGCCGGATTCGACTATTACCGGGCGATCCCGGAGACCGTTCGCCAGAACCGGCTGCGCGCCGCCACGCCGTTGACGATGCCGGTGTTGACGGTGGGAGCGGAGCACGCCACCGGCGACGCGCCGCTGACGACGCTACGGGGCAATGCGCGCGATCTGCGGGGCGAAACGGTCGCCGGCTGCGGCCATTTCATCACCGAGGAGTGTCATGAGGAATTTATTGCCCTGATTACGCCGTTCCTGACGGGAGAGCAACATGCCGCTTGATGAACACATCGCCGCCTTTTTGGCGGCCTCGGCCGACGCGCCGCTACCCGCTTCGTTGGCGGACATGCGGGCGGCCACGGAAAGCGGTTTGCGTCTGCTGCAGGGCGCACCGCAACCGAGCGGCGGCGTCAGGGATTTTACGCTGGTCGCCACCGATGGGCACCGGATTGCGCTGCGCGCCTATCTACCAGCGGGGGAAAGGCGCGCTGCCGCACAACCGGCGATGCTGTTCGCCCACGGCGGCGGCTGGTGCCTCGGTTCGCTGTCGCTGTATGACCAGCCCTGTCAGGCGCTGGCTAACGCCACCGATCGGGTGATCCTGTCGGTCGATTATCGACTGGCGCCGGAGTTTCCTTTTCCACAGCCGCTGGAAGATGTCTATCAGGCGCTCTGTTGGGCGGCGCGACAGGCGCCGCAGTTAGGGATTGACGCTGACCGTCTGGCGGTGGGCGGCGACAGCGCCGGGGGCAATCTGGCGGCGGCGGTCGCGCTGTTGGCGCGGGATCGCGGCGGCCCGCACATTGAACGTCAACTGCTGCTGTACCCGGCGCTCAGCCGCGAAATGGCGACGAAGAGCCATCGCGAATTCGCCGAGGGGCATTTTTTGACGCGCGACACGATGGTGTTTTGTTGGCAGCAGTACCTGGCCCAGCGACGCGATCCGAGCGCCGAGCCGCTGCACGCCGCCACGCTGCGCGGATTGCCGCCGGCCACTATCCTGAGCTGCGAATATGATCCGCTGCGCGATGAGGCCGAACTGTATGCGCAGCGGCTGCGTGAAGCGGGTGTGGCGGTACGCTGTGAACGGTTGCCGGGCATGGTGCATGCCTGCATTCACATGTTGGGGCTGACCCCGGCGGCGCGGCGCCTGTTCGAGCTGGCTCGCGAGTAAAAAGTTCACGCTAAGACGCGATGAACCATTCTTATCCCATTCGTTTGATGTTGCGTTATGAAAGGCAATGAAAATAGTGAGATAAGCAGGGTGTTGGGCGCCCTTGAAGACGCCGAACGCAGGCATAGCGCATTAGGAGAAACCGCCATGGACGGCGGTTTCAGGTGAGACAGGCAGGGACGCCTGTCGCAACCGGCCTCAATGCGGTATGGCGGAGAGAGGGAAGTTGGCAAAGCCAACCGTCTGATAGGGCAAAGGCGCGGGTTGCCAGGGGCCGCGCCTTCGGCCCCTGGCTCGGTCGAAGCGTATGAGCTTCATGGCGCATCTCACCTTTATCGACCGAAAACTGCACAAATACGTTCAGAAAAACGCTAACTAACCAGGATTACCCGCATTGCGGGGCTTCTGGCTATTCATCCGACGTGCGATTAACGACCGGCGACGGTGACAAAGCGCGTTTCCAGGTAGGATTCGATCGCTTCGCTGCCGCCTTCGGTGCCGTGGCCGGAGTCCTTCACGCCGCCAAACGGCGTTTCCGGCAGGCCGAAACCGATGTGGTTGATGCTCAGCATGCCGCTCTCCACGTCGCGCCCCAGCGCATTGACGGTGGCGATGTTGCGGCTGTAAGCGTAGGCGGCCAGCCCGTACGGCAGGCGATTGGCTTCGGCGATCGCCTCGTCGTAGGTGGCGAACGGGCGCAGCAGGGCGACCGGGCCAAACGGCTCTTCCGACATGGCGCGCGCGCTCAGCGGCACGTCACGCAGCACCGTCGGCTCGAAGAAGTTGCCTTTGCCCGCCACGCGTTTGCCGCCGGTGCTGGCCTTCGCCCCGTGAGCGATAGCGTCTTGCACCAGCGCCTCGATATTGTCGACGCTGCGGCCCAGCACCATCGGCCCCATCGTCACGCCGTCTTCCAGCCCGTTGCCGAGCTTGAGTTCACGCACTGCGGCGGTGAATTTCTCCACGAAGGCTTCATAAACGCCTTGCTGGATCAGGAAGCGGGTCGGGGCGATACAGACCTGGCCGGCGTTGCGGAACTTGGATTGCGCCAGCTCTTTGGCCGCCGCGTCGAGATCGGCGTCGTCGAAGATCAGCACCGGCGCGTGGCCGCCCAGCTCCATGGTGGCCTTTTTCATATGCTGGCCGGCCAGCGCAGCCAGATGCTTGCCCACGCGGGTGGAGCCGGTGAAGGAGATCTTGCGAATGGTCGGATGCGGGATCAGGTATTCCGAGATTTCCGCCGGGGTGCCGTACACCAGCGCGATCACCCCGGCCGGAATGCCGGCGTCGGCGAAGGCTTTGATCAGCTCAGCCGGTGAGGCCGGCGTTTCTTCCGGGCCTTTGACGATGATTGAACAACCCGCCGCCAGCGCGGCGGACAGCTTGCGCACGATCTGGTTGATCGGGAAGTTCCACGGCGTGAAGGCGGCCACCGGGCCGACCGGCAGTTTCAGGGTTTGCTGCTGCACGTCGCGAGCGCGGGACGGAATAATCTGCCCGTAGGTGCGGGTGGCTTCGCCGGCGAACCAGTCGATCACGTCGGCGGCGTTGAGAATTTCGATTTTGGCCTGTGCCACCGGCTTACCCTGTTCCTGCGTCATGATGGCGGCGATGGCGTCGGCGCGTTCGCGCAGCAGCGCAGCGGCTTTGCGCATCAGGTTGGCGCGTTGGTGTGCGGCGGTGTTTCGCCAAACGTTAAACCCGCGTTCGGTGGCGGCCAGCGCCAGATCGAGATCCTCTGCGGCGGCGTGCGCCACTTGACCGATGATCTCGTCGGTAGCGGGGTTGGAGACCGGCAGGGTTTTTCCGGCCAGCGCGCTGCGCCATTGTCCATCGATATACAGTTGAGTATCCGGATACATTGTTGCCTCTTGTTTACGGAGTGTCAGGGGCCGATGAGCTTCGCGATGCGGCCCGTCTGAAAGGGACTGGGACCTTAACCCTACGCCGAATGGCGCCGATCGTCCAGGCGAGGGGCACGAAAGGACCAGGGCGGCTACTCAACCGGCGATGTTTTGGCTATGCTGAGCAGATTGTCAGCACGGATGAGGAGGTCGGGTGCAAGGGGTTCCACAACAGTTTCCGTTCGAGAAGGACAGCGCGCAGTTCCGGCATTTGTCGCATCTGCCCGGCGTCGAACTCTATCAGGCGCATATCGAACGCTATGCCTTCGAGCCGCATACCCACGACGCCTTCGCCATCGGCACCGTGGACACCGGGGCGGAGCGCTTCCGCTATCGCGGGGCGCAGCACCTGGCGGCGCCGGGCGCGCTGGTGCTGATGAATCCTGACGAGCTGCATACCGGCGAAGCTGAAACGCCGGGCGGCTGGTGTTATCGCATGCTCTATCTGGCGCCCGAGGCGCTGGAGCAGCTGTCCGGCGATCGGAGCCAGTGGTTCACCGATGCGGTGCGCCACGATCCGCGGGCGGCGCAGCGCCTGTCCGCCATTCTCGCCGCGCTGTGGCAAACCGACGATCCGCTCACGCTCGACGGCCTGCTGTTGGAAGCGGTGGCGTTGCTGCAACCGCACATCCGCACAGGACGGCGGGAGAAAGCCGAGGCGGCGCACCGTTTCGAGGTGGTGAAAAGCTACCTGCACGATAACTTCGCCGAGGCTATAACGCTCAACCAACTGGCCGAGCTGGTGTCGCTCAGCCCGTACCATTTCCTGCGCAAGTTCAAGGCCGAATATCACGTCTCGCCGCAGCAGATGCTGATGGCGATCCGGCTGTCGCAGGCCAAACGCATGCTGGAGCGCGGCATGCCCGCCGCACAGGTGGCGGCGGCGGCGGGGCTGACCGATCAGGCGCACCTGACGCGCGCCTTCGCCAATCGTTACGGCGTCACGCCAGTGCGTTTCCAGAAACAGGTGAAATTGGGCTAAAACAGCAACCTGCTACAATAATTCCTCCCCGCGTTTTCGTTACTCTGCCGCTGTCTTGTCGGGCGGGTTGGCCGCACCGGCCGTTTGTCGGAGTCGTTATGTTCATTGGCGTTGTGTTTGCCCTGGCCGCCGGGCTGATGTGGGGATTGATTTTCGTCGGTCCGTTGCTGGTGCCGGACTATCCCGCCGCGCTGCAGTCCACCGGGCGCTATCTGGCCTTTGGGCTGATCGCCTTGCCGCTGGCGTGGTTCGATCGCCGCCGCCTGCGTAAGCTGCGGCGCCAGGATTGGTGGGAAGCGCTCAAGCTGACGGCTATCGGCAATCTGCTGTACTACCTGTGCCTGGCCAGCGCCATTCAGCGCACCGGTGCGCCGGTGTCGACCATGATCATCGGCACCTTGCCGGTGGTGATCGCCATTTGCGCCAATCTGTTTTACGGCCGGCACGACGGGCGCCTGGCCTGGGGCGAACTGGCGCCGGCACTGCTGTTGATCGTCTGTGGATTGGCGTGTGTGAACGTCGCCGAGCTGCGCGGCAATGCGGTGCCGATCGACGGCTGGCGCTATCTCAGCGGTCTTGGGCTGGCCGTGTTGGCGGTGGCGTGCTGGACCTGGTTCCCGCTGCGCAATTCACGCTGGCTGCGGGAGAATCCGACGCAGCGTCCGGCCACCTGGGCCACGGCCCAAGGGCTGGTGACGCTGCCGCTGGCGCTGCTGGGCTATCTGGCGGTCTGCGGTCAGTTGGCGCTGAGCGAGCCGGCGTTCGCCTTGCCGTTCGGCCCGCGCCCTGAGGTGTTTATCCCTCTGATGCTGATCATCGGCGTGTTCTGCTCCTGGCTGGGGGCGCTGTGCTGGAACGAAGCCAGCCAGCGGCTGCCGACGGTGTTGGTGGGGCCGCTCATCGTGTTCGAAATTCTGGCGGGGTTGGCGTATACCTTTCTGTTGCGCCAGGCCTGGCCGCCGCTGCTGACGCTGGCGGGCATCGTCTGTCTGATGGCCGGCGTGGTGTACGCCATGCGCATCAAACCGCAGCCAGTGGTGGTGGCGCTGGAGGACAAGCCGAGGTGACGCCCGCCGTGGCGGCGGGCGTGAGGGTTAACGCTTGCTGTGGTGAATGATCTCTTCGGCCACGTTGCGCGGCGCTTCGGCGTAGTGGCTGAATTCCATGGTGTAGGTGGCGCGGCCCTGCGACATCGAACGCAGGGTGGTCGAGTAGCCGAACATCTCGGACAGCGGCACCTTGGCGCGAATTTCCTTGCCGCCGCCGCCCGGGATCTCTTCCATGCCCTGCACCAGACCGCGGCGTGAGGAAAGATCGCCCATCACGTTGCCGGCGTAATCCTCCGGCGTTTCCACTTCCACCGACATGATCGGCTCGAGGATCACCGGATCCGCCAGGCGGCAGGCGTCCTTGAAGCCGAAGATCGCCGCCATGCGGAACGCCTGTTCCGACGAGTCGACGTCATGGTAAGAACCGAAGGTCAGGTGCACCTTGACGTCCACCACCTGATAACCGGCCAGCACGCCGTTATTCAGCGCCTCGAGCACGCCTTTTTTCACCGCCGGGATAAACTCACCGGGAATGACACCGCCCTTGATCTCATCGAAGAACTCGAAGCCTTTGCCGGGTTCGTTCGGCTCGACGGTCAGCACCACGTGGCCGTATTGCCCTTTACCACCGGATTGGCGCACGAACTTGCCTTCCACGTCGGCCACCCGTTTGCGGATGGTTTCGCGGTAAGACACCTGCGGTTTGCCGGTGGTGGTCTCCACCCCGAACTCGCGGCGCATGCGATCGACGATAATCTCCAGGTGCAGCTCGCCCATGCCGTAGATAATGGTTTGGCCGGATTCTTCATCGGTGCGCACGCGGAACGACGGATCTTCTGAAGAGAGCCGCTGCAACGCGATGCCCATTTTCTCCTGATCGCCCTTGGTCTTCGGCTCGATCGCTTGGGCGATCACCGGCTCGGGGAAGGTCATGCGCTCCAGCGTAATGATGGCGCCGGGATCGCACAGCGTATCGCCGGTGGTGACGTCCTTCAGGCCGACGCAGGCGGCAATGTCGCCGGCGTGCAGTTCGTCGATGTCCTTACGATCGTTGGCGTGCATCTGCACGATGCGGCCGATACGCTCCTTTTTGGCCTTGATTGGGTTGTAAACACTGCTGCCTTTGGCCAGCACCCCGGAGTAGACGCGCACGAAGGTCAGCTGGCCGACGAACGGGTCGGTCATCAGCTTAAACGCCAGCGCCGAGAATTTTTCATTGTCGTCGGCTTTGCGAGTGATGATTTCATCGTGTTCGCCGTGGCCCTCCATCGGCGGCACGTCGAGCGGCGAGGGCATCAGCTCGATCACCGCGTCCAGCATGCGCTGCACGCCTTTGTTGCGGAACGCCGATCCGCACAGCATCGGCTGGATTTCGCCGGCGACGGTGCGCACCCGCAGCCCGTGAACGATCTCCTCTTCGCTCAGCGGCACCTGATTGAGGTATTTCTCCATCAGTTCTTCCGACGCTTCGGCGGCCGCTTCAATCATGTTTTCACGCCACTCCTGCGCCGATGCGCGCAGCTCGGCCGGGATCTCTTCGAAGCTGAAGTTCATGCCCTGCGAGGCTTCGTCCCACAGAATGGCTTTCATCCGCACCAGGTCCACCACGCCGCTGAAGCGGTCTTCGGCGCCGATAGGAATAACGATCGGCACCGGGTTGGCTTTCAGACGCTCGATCATCATTTTGCGCACGCGGAAAAAGTCCGCGCCGATGCGGTCCATCTTGTTGACGAACGCCAGCCGCGGCACTTTGTATTTGTTGGCCTGGCGCCAGACGGTTTCCGACTGCGGCTGGACGCCGCCCACCGAGTCATAGACCATGACGGCGCCGTCCAGCACGCGCATCGAGCGCTCCACTTCAATGGTGAAATCGACGTGCCCGGGGGTGTCGATGATATTGATGCGGTGCTGCGGATAATTATGCTGCATGCCGTTCCAGAAGCAGGTAGTGGCCGCCGAGGTGATGGTGATGCCGCGCTCTTGTTCCTGCGCCATCCAGTCCATGGTCGCCGCGCCGTCATGCACTTCGCCCAGCTTGTGGCTGACCCCGGTGTAAAACAGAATCCGCTCGGTGGTGGTGGTCTTGCCGGCATCGATATGCGCGGAGATGCCGATATTGCGGTAACGTTCGATAGGGGTGGTGCGAGCCATAATCAACCTTTCTTAGCCGCGTGAAGGAGAGCGGCTTAAACAGCATGGATAATGATGATAATCCTCATAGGGTTATCCGCCGGATCGCAGAGCCTTGCTCTGGTCACAAACTAATCGTAGTTGAAGGCGTTGGTTTTTTTAAGCGATGGTTGTGATAGATGAAAGTTTGCACGCACAACGGCGCTGGTGGAGGAAAGGGCGAAAAAAAGGCCCATAACGGGCCTGTTGTCGTAGGGCGCATTCGCCGCTTATTTGCGTCCCAGCAGGAAGCCGAAAACGATGCCGACCGCCGCCGCTACGGCTACGCCGGCCAGCGGGTTGGCTTCCACCTGCGTTCTTACGCTGTCCGCTGCGTCACGGGCGGCATAGCTGGCCTGGGAGGCATACTTGCGCGCCGCGCCGCGCACCTGATGCTCCGGCGAATCGACGGCTTTACCGAACGCTTCTTCTACCGCGCCTGCGGCTTCATTAGCTTTGTCTTCCGCTTTACCAAACATGCTGCTCTCCTGTTCCTTGTGGGTTAACGAACTCTAAGCCTAGCAGGTGAACGGCGTTTTTTGCAGCATTCTGTGCGTTATAAGATCAATCCGAGCAAAGAAAAGTCTTTCCATACGCACAGCCTCGGCTTCACCCGCGCGTTTTTTTATGTTCTATTGGCTAGCGGTTTAACCGAGTATCGTTACCCTTTGACCGATTCGTTGAGTTGAAAGGACTCCCCATGTCAGTACTGCGTATTCTGGCGCTGTTCGCCGCGGCCGCCGCCGCTTTGCCCGCCCAGGCCAAACCTGCGGCGCACGGCGCGGCGCCCGAGAACGGCATTCGTTGGCAATCTTGTCTCAACAGCGGCTTTCAGCGCTGGTTCGATGAAGCGCCGCCGACGGGGCTGCGCTGCGGCTACCTCGACGTGCCGTTGGCTTACGCCACGCCTCCCGCCCATTCCGCACAGGCGGGGGAACCGACCGTGCGTCTGGCGCTGACCCTGCTGCCCGCCACCGGGCCGAAAAAGGGCAGCGTCGTGATGATCAGCGGCGGCCCGGGCCTGCCGGGGATCAATCCTTATCTCGGCAACGACGCCCACGTCGCCAAACTGCGTAAATCTTACGACATCATCGGTTACGATCCGCGCGGCGTCGGTCAATCGACGCTAAAAATTTCCTGCCAGGTGGCCGAAGGTGACGAACTCCCTGAACCGGACGACAACGACGTGGCCGGCGCGGAGAACCAGACGCGCATCCTGATCGCCGCCTGCATCAAACAGACCGGCGCGGACGTGCTGCAACACATCGGCACCGACGAGGCGGTCAACGATCTGAACGCGATCCGCCACGCGCTGGGCGAACCGGGGCTGACGGCGGTGGCGTACTCTTACGGCACCAAGGTGGCGGCGCTGTATGCCGAACGTTTTCCGAAGAAAACGCGCGCGCTGGTGCTGGACGGGGTGGTGGATCTGGCGGAGGACGATTTCACCCAGCGCCTGAATCAGGAGCGAGGCTTCCCAGCAAAGCTTCCTGCGTTTCGCCGCCTATTGCGGAAAAACCGACAGCTGCCAGCTTGGCGGCGGCGCCAATCAGGCGCTTCAGCGTTATCACGCTTTGCTGCGCAAGCTGCATGAGCAGCCGTTCGTCACTGCGGCGGGCTATGAAATCTCCGCCGACGACGTGCTGACGGTCACGCGTTCGCTGCTGTTGTGGCCGGAGCGCTGGCATGAACTGGCCACCGTACTGCGCCAGCTCGATGCCGGCATCGCCGGGCAACAGGTTTCCGATCTGATCGACGAAAGCTATTCTCCGGATGCCGATGATGCTCTGAATGTCATCACCTGCGCCGACGTCGCCAACCCAACGGCCGATCCGCAGCTGTTGCGCAGACAGCGGCAGGAGATCAATACCGCCGCTTTATATGCCCACTATCTGCCGCTGCACGAGTATCCGCTGGAAATGTGCGACCTGTGGCCGTACCGCGGCAAAGATCGGCCGCACATGCCGGTGGCGTCCGCCGCGCTGCCGCCGCTGCTGTTCGTCGCCCAGCGCTACGATCCGACCACGCCGTACCGCAATGCCCAGGTAATGGCCTCGGCCTTTAAAAGCCCGCTGATCACCCGCGAACGCGACGGACATACGTTGGCGCTGAACGGCATCGACAGCTGCGTCGACGAAAGCGTGGTGGAGTATCTGCTGGCGCCGAAAAAGCCGCGCCGCGACAAGGTTTGCCGCTGAGGAGGCCGGGCGTTGGCCCGGCCTGACAGGCTAGTCGCGCGTGTTTTAGAATTTCACCTCTTCCGCCAGCGCCAGCGTCACGAACGGCCCCGACAGGGTCTGGTTATGGTGACGAATAATGGCGTCGGCGCCGAGCGCCGCCGTGTCCGAACAGCTATGGGCATCGGCGGCCAACACCAGGTCAAATCCTAACTCCGCGCCGCGCCGACACGCGGTGTCTACGCAGTATTGCGTTTTCATTCCCGAAATCACCAACCGACCGATGCCGGCTTGCTTAAGCCGCTCCGCCAGGCCAGTCCGGTAAAAACAGCTGGGATGGGTTTTATCGATGAACCAGTCGGCTTGCGCATCGGTGTCGAGATCGGGGTGAACTTGCCACAGCGGACTGTTTACGGCGATAGGTGAACCTGCAGGGCCGGTGTGGCGAATAAACACCACGAGCGCATTCGCCACGCGTGCGGCGCGTATCAACGCATGGGTCTTCGCCAGAAGGGTTTCGGCGGCGAACGGGGGATCGTCCGGCGAGGCGAACAGGCCGACTTGCATGTCGATAACCAGCAGGGCGCTGCGCGGTGCGGGGATAGTTGGCATAGGTCTTCTCCGTAATGAAATTGCCGGCGGGCACGGAGAAATAAAAAACCCCGGCCATGGCTGGCGGGGCTTGGGGATACGTCGTTAGCTGTTGCGCACCCGTGCAGCCCGCCATTGCGTGGCGGTTGCGGTGGTGGTGGTGAGGGCGTGCGCGATGCGATTCATGCCATTGATAATGCGCGGTGGCGAGGGGAACGTCAAGGGTCGCTCCCCACACTCTCAGCCGGTGAAAATATGCGCTTGCCCCATCACGTTGAGACTGACCTGCGCTCCGGGCCGCAGGCCTTCGCGGCTGACGGTTTTGATCTCGAGCTGCGCACCGTCGGCGGCCATTTGCAGATTGAGGGTGGAGACGAAGCCGGCGAAATCGATGCCGGTGATCACCGCCTGGCCGCGCTGCGCCGGATCGGACAAACCGATTTGAATCTGCTCCGGACGCAGCATGATGCGCGCCGAGCCGCTGCGTTGGCGATCGTCGACGGCGATGCGCCCCAATGCGCAGTCGGCCCAGCCGTGCGCCAGCTCGGCGGTCAGCACCAGCGTTTCGCCAAGGAAACTGGCGGTCGGTTCATCGACCGGGCGCAGATAAAGATCCTGCGGCGCGCCCACCTGTGCCAGCCGCCCGTTGCGCATGACCGCCACCTGATCGGCGAACGACAGCGCCTCGCTCTGATCGTGGGTGACCAGGATCGACGCGACTTTGGCCTCCGTCAGCAGTTCGGCCACCGCTTTGCGGGTGGCGGCGCGCAGGCCGGTATCCAGCGCCGAGAACGGCTCATCCAGCAACATCAGCCGCGGTTGCTGCGACAAGGCGCGCGCCAATGCGACCCGCTGTTGCTGTCCGCCGGACAGCTCGTGCGGCCACAGGGCGGCCAGGCGACGATCCAGCGCCACCATCTCCATCAGCGCCTCGATGCGACGCTGTTTCTCGCGCTTGCTGCCTTTGAGGCCAAAACCGATGTTGCCGGCGACGGTAAAGTGCGGGAACAGCGCGCCATCCTGCGGGACGAAGCCGATGCCGCGCAGGTGCGCCGGCACCCAGCCGCCGCCGTTGCCCATCGCTTGCCCCTGCAGCAGAATTTGTCCGCCATCGGGGATTTCAAAACCGGCGATGATGCGCAGCAGGGTGGTTTTGCCGGAGCCGGAAGGGCCGACGATCGCCGTGCGGCTGCCGGCGGCAACCTGCAGGTCGATGTGTTCCAGCACCCTGATGGCATTGTAAGATTTTCCGATACCGTGCAGTTCGAGCGTGCTCATAGTCCCGCCGTACGTTTAGATTGAGAGTAAAGAAGCCAGGTGAGCGGCAGCGACAGCGCCACCATAATCAGCGCATAAGGCGCGGCGGCGACATAGTCTATCTCGCTGGTCAGCGCCCAGAAACCGGTGGCCAGCGTGCGGGTGCCGTTCGGCGCCAGCAGCAGCGTGGCGGTCAATTCATTGGCGATCGCCAGGAACACCAGCGCGGCGCCTGCGGCGGCACCCGGTGCCGCCAGCCGCAACGTGGTGCTCCACAGCGCCTGCGCCGGCGACTTGCCCAGGCTGCGCGCCACGTTTTCCAATTCCACCGGCGCCTGCGCGATGCCGGCGCGCAGGTTGATCAACGCTCGCGGCATAAACATCAGCAGATACGCCAGCAGCAGGGTGATCTCGGTTTGGTAAATCGGCCGGAAGCTGTGAATGGTGATGGTCACCAGCGCCAGCGCCACCACGATGCCGGGCAGCGAACTGGTCACGTAGTTGCAGCCTTCCAGCACCCGGTACAGGCGGGCCGGATAGCGCACCGACAGCCAGGCCATCGGAATGGCGCACAGCGTAATCAGCAGCGCGCCAGAGGCGGACAGCGACAGCGTTTGCCACAGCGCGGGCCACAGATCGGCGTTGCGCCATACGTCGAGGCCGCCCAGCCACAGCCAGCGGACCAGGGTGATGAAAGGCACGCCCAGCGCCAGCGCGGTCAGCGCGATCGGCAGCAGCAGCGCCAGCGCGGCGAGCGGCGCTGACAGGCGACGCGGCGTTTGGCTGCGGGCGCTGCCGGAACCGACGCGGGCATAGCGCGCGCGGCCGCGGCTTATCGCCTCAAGCAACAGCAGCCCCAGGCAGCACAGCACCAATACGCCGGCCAGCATGTTGGCCGCCGGGCCGTTGAAGGTCGACTGGAACTGATCGAAGATGGCGGTGGTGAAGGTATCGAAACGGATCATGGCGTACAGGCCGTACTCCGCCAGCAGGTGCAGCGCGATCAGCAGCGAACCGCCCCAGACCGCCAGCTTCAACTGCGGCAACACCACGCGGAAAAACACCGCCGGCGGCCGGGAGCCGAGCGAGGTGGCGACGTCTTCGATACCGGGATCCAGACGGCGCAAGACCGCGGCGGCCGGCAGGTAGATAAACGGAAAATAGGCGAGCACCGAGATGAAAACGCCGGCGCCCAGGCCGTGCATCGACGGCACCAGACTGATCCAGGCATAGCTTTGCACAAAGGCCGGCACCGCCAGCGGCGCGGTCGCCAATACCGCCCAGAGACGGCGGCCCGGCAGCGTGGTGCGTTCGGTCAACCAGGCCAGGGCCACCCCCAGCACGGCGCAGATCGGCAGCGTCAGCACCACCAACAGCAGGGTATTCAACAGCAGTTCCGCTACGCGCGGGCGGAAAACCAGAGCTTTGACCGTTTGCCAACCGGTTTCAAACGCCACGCCGATAACGAATCCCAGCGGCAGCAGCGCCAGCAACGACAGCAACACGGCGCAGGCCACCACGATCGGCCCCGGCCGCGGGTGACGAGGGATAGTGGAATAACGCCGCGCGGTCTGCGCGGCGTGGGTACTCAGGTTTGACATAACGATCAAAAACTCTCGGTTTGCCGGCGGGCCTTACAGCAGGCCGGCCTCGGTCATCAGTTCGACAACTTTCTTATTGTTCAACTGCGCGGCGTCTACCTTCGGCGCGTCCAGATCTTTCAGTGGCACCAGTTTCGGGTTGGAGGCCGCACCGACGCCGACGGCGTATTCGAAGGCATTGTTGGTGCGCAGGATCTCCTGGCCCTGTTTGCCGGTGATCCACTTGATGAACGCCTGCGCCTGCTGCTGATGCTTGCTGGAAGCCAGCACGCCGCCGCCGGAGATGCTGACGAATGCGCCCGGATCCTGATGTTTGAAGTAGTACAGCTTGATGTTTTTGCTGTTCTCGCCGGTTTTAGCGCCGTCGACGAACGGGTAGTAATGATAGATCACGCCGCTGTCGATCTGGCCGGCATTGACCGCTTTCATCACCGTGCTGTTGCCTTTATAGGCGGTAAAGTTGGCTTTCATCGCTTTCAGCCAGTCCAGCGTTGCTTGCTCGCCTTTCAGCGCCAGCAGCGCGCTGACGATCGCCTGGAAATCGGCGCCCGATGGCGAAGCGGCCCAGCGGCCTTTCCATTCCGGCTTGGCCAAATCCAGCAGCGACTTCGGCAACTGCGCGTCGGTCAGCTTGGCCGGGTTATAGACGAATACGGTAGAGCGGGCGGCGATGCCGATCCAGCGGCCGTGGCTTGGGCGATATTGCGGTTCTACCTGGGCCAGCGTGGCGGCGTCGAGCGGGGCGAACAGCTTGGCGTTATCCACCAACACCATCGCCGGGGAGTTTTCCGTCAGGAACACGTCGGCAGGCGAGGCGCTGCCTTCCTGCACCAGCTGATTGCCCAGCTCGCTGTCGCCGCCGTTGCGCAGCGTGACTTTGATGCCGGTGTCTTTGGTAAAACCGTCGACCCAGGATTTCACCAGATTTTCGTGCTGGGCGTTGTAAATAACGATGCCCTGGTCGGCGGGGGCCGCCTGAGCGCCGAAGGCCAGCATCATCGAGGAGGCGAGCAGGGCCACGGGGCCGAGGGATGAAATACGCAGCTTCATGCAGTTATCCTTTTTAGCGTTCGAATGAGGAAAACGAATATCGCCTGGCAAGCGCAAGCAGCCCGATTTTAGCCAAGAACATCCATAATGATAGTGAAAACGATTCGTATTAAATTATTTTTGACGATCGCTCACAAAATGAATTGCCCTAAGGATACGTTAAGTTTCGGCTGGAATAATCTGTACTGATTGTCTGAATAGAATTGGGGCGCGTTACCTCACAGTGAGCGGCCACCTGCCATCGCAGGCAGCCGCCCGTCAGGCTTGCTTCTTGTCACGCCAGCACAAACTCACCGTTGCCAACGCCAAAGAACTGCCCGTTGATGCTGCCCGCCCACTGCGGCGGATGAACCAAAGAGGCCAGCACCCGGCCATTCTCCAGCAGCGTCAGGACGATCGAACCGGGGTTGATGGCCAATTGCAGGGTTAACGGAACGCCGATCAGATTTTCGGCATCGGGCACGGTGCCTTGCAAATAGATCGTCGGGATGTTGATGTTACCGTCTGAGCCAGTGCCGGTGGCCTGGCCGACAAAACGCACCGATGTACCGCTTGATGGGGCATTGGGACCAATATTGGCAAGCTGCGCGGAAATTTGCACGGTCTCCGCATGTGGCGCGCAGCCACATCCGCAGCCACAGCCCTGGAAGCTGAAGTAGCCGCAGATATTTTGTTGGCACCCGCATCCGCACAAGGATTGCGGATGCACTTGCTGGTTGAACGCTGGTTTCAGTTGCGGATGTTGGTTGAGCAGCGCCTGACGGCTCTGCACTTCCGCGTTATAAGCGTCACGTGATTGTTTATTCAATGCGTTAGCCTGTTCAGGCGTAATATCTTGCAGTGAAGGCATATGTAAACTCCTATGATTTTTGCTGAGTCAGTCTGAAATACATATCACGCTGAATCCGGTTAGCCAGCAGACAGGTAATTGCATCTGAATGGAAATAGTTATTGCCTTCGGCAGGAAAACGGTATGGCAACCAGACCGTTACATCCTATCCTCACGGCACGTGTTTATATATCCTGCTTGCTCTTTCGATAATTATTTTTTATTCAATCATTCGCCTGTTATTGGTTTTATAACCGACGGCATCTCCGCGTGTGTCGCGAAGCCATTTAAAGGTAGTTAGGGGGCTTGGAGATATCAAGTGAGATTTTTACTGTTATTTTTACATTAAGGCGCTACTTGTTTCTTATGTCTATTATTTTCATTTTAACCTTTTTTGCAACCGATTAATTAATATAAATTAATCGGGCGTCAACTTTAATTCATTGATTTATAAAGAGTTTATTTAATATTGTCTTTTTTGTGAATATTCTCAATATATTCATTGAGGTAACGTGTAAGCGCGGGTTTGCATTTGACTTATATCAGTTCTTTGTCGAATCTGTAATGGTTATTAACCTGTTGCAATATTGACGGCTTGTTATCGACTGGCGAGTTTTTTCTTCAGTCTTTTCATGTCGTTCTTCAGCGTTTCGCACAGTCATTAATAACACGGAGTGCCAACGCGAATTAAGAGTTATATTCACCAAAAAATAGTGAGAGAGGTATCTATGTCTAATGGACCGTTTTATACCAATCCGATCGTGGTTATCGATGTAGCTAATGATTGCGTGCATGTGGAGATGGCGATCGCTGGAGGACTATACGAAAACGTATTTCCGTTATCGGTAGCGGCTAATGAACCCTATCCGAAATTGCTGGTGAATCTGGCGATCCAGGCGCAGGCGAGCGGTAAATCATTAATGGTATGGGGAGAGCCCGGCCCGGAACCGGTTAAAGGCCTGCCGCTGTTTGGTATCACGACCGTGAACATCAAGTAGGGGACGGCAACGCGCATTGTGTTGAAAGCGGGAAGCGCGGTGAGGGATATTCCTTTGATAATGAAAGAAATTCAACACCGCTTTTGGTTATGACTCATAGCGATTAATGATTTAATTTATTCCACTACCACATTGCATATTGAACGCGATAAAACACTAATCAGGTATATCGACGTGAAATATTCATTCAATGGCAAGAAACTTGCTGGTTTAATCCTCCTGGCTTTAAACTCAACGATCGCTCAGGCGGCGGAGGTGCCGGCGGGCGCTAAACTGGCGCCGGTACAGGAATTGGTGCGCGCCAACGGGTATGAACCGGCGACGCTGGATCCGAACCTGGCCGAGAGCAATGTGGAGTTCTACATCTTCAACGATCTGTTCGAAGGTCTGCTGCGAGTCGGAAAAGAGGGCGAAGTGATCCCGGCGCTGGCGCAGAAATGGGAGCACCAGGGCAACGTCTGGACTTTCCATCTGCGGCCGCAGGCCAAATGGTCGAACGGCGATCCGGTGACCGCCGACGATTTCGTTTACAGCTGGAGGCGCCTCACCGATCCGAAAACCGCGTCGCCTTACGGCAGCTATCTGGCCTCGGCCTATGTGCTGAATGCGGCGGCGATCAACGCCGGCAGCAAACCGCCGAGCGAGCTGGGCGTTAAAGCGCTGGACGCGCACACCTTGCAGGTGACGCTGTCTGAGCCCAACGCCTACCTGCTCAAACAACTGGTGCATTTTCCGGTTCTGCCGGTCAACCGCAAGGTGGTTGAGCAATACGGCAAAAACTGGACTCAACCGGCGCATTTTGTCGGCAACGGCGCGTTTCGTCTCAGCGAGTGGGTGGTGAACGAAAAAGTGGTGGTGGAACGCAATCCGCAGTATTGGGATAACGCCAACACCGTGCTCAACAAGGTGACCTTCCTGCCGATTCAGGGGTTCCCGGAGGTGGCGCGTTTCCGCGCCGGCGAGGTGGAGTTGGGCTATACCACGCCGCCGGAACTGTATCAGCAGCTGAAAAAAACGCTCGGGGATCAACAGCTGGTGACCTATCCGCTGCTCTCCACCAGCTATTTCGCCTTCAACAACCGCCAGACGCCGTTTAACGACGTGCGGGTGCGCCAGGCGCTGAACCTGGCGCTGGACAAAGAGATCATCGCCGGCAAGGTGCTGGGATACGGCCAGCAGCCGGCCTGGACCTTTACCCCAACGGGGGCGGGCGGCTATCGCCTGCAGGCCGGCGCAGCGGCCGGTTTGACGCCGGAACAACGTCACGCCCAGGCGAAAAAGTTGTTGGCGGAGGCCGGTTTCAACGCCGAGCATCCGCTGCGCTTTACCGTGTTGTACAGCAATGACGCCACTATCAAGAAGATCGTCATCGCCGCCGCCGCCATGTGGAAAAAGAACCTCGGAGTGGAGGCCGGCATGCAAAGCCAGGAGCGTAAAGTGACGCTGGATAATATCAACCGCGGCCAGTACAGCGTAGCCTTTACCCGCTGGCTGGCGGATTACGACGATCCTTCTACCTTCCTGAATGTGTTCCGCGCCGACAGCAGCGAGAACAGCCCCAAATACCGCAACCCGGAATACGATCGCATTCTGCATCAGGCGACGGCGGCGCCGACACCGCAGCAGGTGCAGCAGTATTTCCAGCAGGCCGAGGCGGTGCTGGCCGTCGATACGCCGGTCGCGCCGGTGTACTACGAAGCCAACGCCACGCTCATCAAACCCTACGTCAAGGGGATCGACTTCACCCGACAGGGCGCCCTATACGATAAAAACGTCTACATTCTCGCGCACTGATAAATAAAAAAAACGGCTGATTTATATCAGCCGTTTTTATAGATTCGCGTTTAATAAAAATATCCTAAATACTCCATAAACGACGGGCAATCTTTTCTTCCCGCCGGATAAAACAACGCCTATACTGCGCCGGTAGTTTATATGCAGTATCTCGTTTGGCGAGGCTCCTATACAAACACAGGTTACTGATCTGACGACATCGAGAGATGCCCAAGGTTAAGACAGGCTTTATCGGATTAAGGTTCAGCCCAAAGTAACTTCCGAGCAACAATTCGGATACGTTGTATAGTGCTAAAACCTGGACGCGGAGATAGGCAGTCTGCACTCCCTCTGTGGTTACGCCCCTATGCGATTCGCTGTTGAAGTTCACAACAGAAATAGGGACTGACAAAATGATCAAGTCACATCAATACTCTTCTTCTCCGGCGCTGCGCGCGACTGAAACTCTCGATGAAACTTCGGTCGCCGGTTATATGAACGCCGATTTTATTACCGTTCCCGCGACGATGACGGTCACGCATGCCCGGGAATATTTACTTTCACAGCTAAAAACGGACGAAATTCCTACCCGGGTCTTTATTACCGCAGACGATTATCATTTGCGCGGCACGCTGTCGGTGAAAAAACTGCTGCAGTGCGAAGAACAGGATAAAGCGGTCGGCGTAATGATGGATTACAGCTATTTCCAGGTTTCACCCGATGACGATCGCAACGACGTGGCGCATTTGCTGGGCAAAGGCGGTTTGGACGTGGTGCCGGTCGTGGCGAACAACACGCTGGTCGGCGTGCTGGGCGAGCGCGAGATCGCTCGGCTGGTCGAAGATGAAAACACCGAAGACGCGCAGCGTCAGGGCGCGAGCCTGCCGCTGGACAAGCCTTATCTGGAGACCAGCCCGTGGGCGCTGTGGCGCAAACGCTCGGTGTGGCTGCTGATGCTGTTCGTGGCCGAAGCTTACACCGGCAACGTGCTGAAAGCGTTTGAAGATCAGCTCGAAGCGGCGATTGCGCTGGCGTTCTTCATCCCGCTGCTGATCGGCACCGGCGGCAACAGCGGCACCCAGATCACCTCGACGCTGGTGCGCGCCATGGCGCTGGGCGAGGTCAGCCTGCGCAATCTGGGCGCGGTGATCCGCAAAGAGGTCACGACCTCGCTGCTGATCGCCGTCACCATTGGTCTGGCGGCCTGGGTGCGCGCCTGGATCATGGGCGTCGGCATGGAGGTGACGCTGGTGGTCAGCCTGTCGCTGGTGGCGATCACCGTATGGAGCGCCATTGTTTCGTCGATCATCCCGATGCTGCTGAAACGGCTCGGTATCGATCCGGCGGTGGTGTCGGCGCCGTTTATCGCCACCTTTATCGACGGCACCGGCCTGATTATCTATTTCAAAATTGCCCAGCACGTCCTGGGAATTTAAACGGGGCCCGCGCTTGAAAGCGCGGGAATGTTGAAAAAAGAGGAGGACGTTAAAAAACCATGGACACCGACCAACCCCGATATTTAACGCAAGGGGATTTTATCGATAACATTTAACCTGAGGACAAAACAATGGGAAACATGACTATTTTTATGGGATTCCTGGCAATGATCAGCTCACTGGGCCTGTTGGCGGCCTATATGAGCACCAAATGGGATGATTGATGAACGCTAAAGATCCGCCTAGATGCATCCTCCCCGTAACCGCTATTTATTATGGGGAGGATTTAGCGGCGCGCTGAACGCGCGGCCTGATACGGGAGTTGATAATAATGACGATTCTTATTCTGGGATTGCTCTACGCCATTTTAATGATTTCGGTGGGGGTGAATGAGATTTATTTTTATTCCACCGGAAAATCCAATTTTCTTACTAGCCTCATGCTGACTTTCTCTGGCAGTATGCTGCTGATCGCCTTTGTCTGGCAATTATCCTCTAAAGTAAAAAAATAAATCACCGTCCGAATGTGAGCAGCATAATGCAAAATGAAAAACAGGCCGTGGCCAGAAACTCGATGATCGCCAGCGGGTTACTGGCCACGGGCAAATTCGTCGCCGGCATTTTTACCGGCAGTATTGGCCTGATATCCGAAGGGATCCACTCTTTCACCGATTTTATCGCCACCAGCATCACCTGGCTGGCGGTGCGCATCAGCGATAAACCCGCCGATGACGATCACCACTTCGGCCACGGCAAGGTGGAAAACCTGGCGGCGCTGTTCGAGGTGTTGCTGTTGCTCGGCGCCGCCGGTTGGATCGTCTACGAGGCGGGCGGCAGCCTGCTCGGACAACCGCATGAGATAGTCGCGGCGCCGGTGGTGATCGCGGTGCTGCTGATTTCCATCTGCGTCGATTTTTTCCGCGTGCGGGCGCTCAACCGCGTCGCCAAGGCGACCGACAGCGCGGCGCTGGAGGCGGATGCGTTGCATTTCTTCTCCGACATGCTTTCGTCCGGCGTGGTGCTGCTGGGCATGGTGTTTGTGCTGCTGGGCTTTGGCCGTGCGGACGCCATCGCCGCGCTGATCGTCGCCGGTTTTATCTTTGTCGCGGCAATCAAACTGGGTAAACGCTCCTTCGACTCGCTGATGGATGCCGCGCCCGCCGGGGCCACCGAGGCGATTCGCGCCACGCTGGACAGCTTCCCGGCGGTGCTGGCCTGCGACAGCGTGCGTATTCGCAACGCCGGCGCCGTACTGTTTGTCGAGATCACGGTGGCGGTGTGCCGCACCTTGCCGCTGGAGCGCATCGATGCGTTGAAGCGAGAAATCGTCGAACGACTGCGGGAGCAGTATGCCAAGGCGGAGTTTACCGTCATCGCGGTGCCACAAACCCGCAGCGACGAAGACATGGCGACGCGCATTCGGGCGATCGCCGCCAATCACGGCGCGCAGGTGCAGAACGTCACCTTGCAGCAGTTGCCGACGCACATGGCGATCGGCATGGATCTGGCGGTGCCGGCCAACGCCAGCGTGGCGCAGGCGCATGATATCGCCACGGAGATAGAAGGGATCCTGCGTCAGGCGATCGGCGAGGACACCGAGATAGAGACACATCTGGAGCCGCAGACGCCGCACTGGCTGGCCAGCGAGGATGTTTCCGCCGCCGAGCTGGCCGATATCCGGCTGATTTTGCAGTCGGCGCTGGAGCAGGGGGATAAGGTGCAAGACGTGCACAACATCCGGGCGCGCAGAACCGACGGCGGCATCATCGTCAACTTCCACTGTCGGGTGTCGCCGGCGGTAACCATCGCCGCCGCGCACGATGCGGTCGATCGGGTCGAGCGGCGGCTGCGCGCGCTTTATCCGGCCATCTCACGCGCGATAGGGCACGTCGAGCCGATCAAGCCCGGCGTTTGAATCAGCTCGGCCAATTGTGGATAGAGCGCCGCGTTGGCCAGCAGCAGCGGGTTGCCGCGTCGCAGCCCGTTGTGGTGCATAAAGTCATTCGCCACGCCGCCGGCTTCGCGCGTCAGCACCAGCCCAGGCAGGCTGTCCCAGGCGTTCATATGCGGTTCGTAATAGCCCAGCAGACGCCCGGCGGCCACCTGGGCGGTCATCAACGCGCCGGAGCCGCTGCGCACGAACATGCCGCCCGCCTGCAACAGGCGACAGAGAAAACCGCTGAATTCCGCCGCCGAGGCGCGCGGTGATATCCCGACGCCCATCACGCCATCCGCAACGCTGCGCCCGGCATGCACGCCGATCGGTTCCCCGTTGAGGAAAGCGCCTTGGCCGCGGCAGGCGCGGAACATCTCGCGGTGATTGGGATCGTAAACCACGCCGATCGTCGGCTCACCGTCGATCACCACGCTTATCGCGATACACCAGGTATGCAGCCCGTTCAGGAAGCAGGCGGTGCCGTCGATCGGATCGACGACCCAAAGGCAGGCCGCGCTATCGTTGGTGCCGCCGCTCTCTTCGCCGAGAAACCCATCCAGGGGAAAGCGCCGGTTAATCATGCGGCGGATCAGCGCCTCGACGCGGCGGTCGGCCTCGCTGACCACGTCCTGCAGGCCCTGTTTAAACTCGACGGCCAGACTTTGCCGGCGTTGGTAAAAGCTGAAGGCGAGATCGGCGGCGGCGCGGGCGATCTCTCGCGCGAAGCGGTAGCGCGCCTCGATGTCCCGTGGAGAGAGTGACGTCATGGAGTGCCTGATAACGAAAAAAAGGAATGGCAGTAGCCTGCCAGAGAATGATGAAAGTAATGTGTCGCTCAGCGCTGCGGATAAAACAAGCGCTGCGTGTCGCGCCTCAAGCCGGCGGCGGCACGCGGTTTTTGCCAAGAGGAAAAAACAGGCCGCCGGGCGGCCTGTGAGATTGATGACAAACCTTATACCCTTGCCGGGTTGGCAGAGAGCACCGAATAAAAAACAAGGAAAATCAATTTATTGATTTTCGGCTGATCACCACAAAGAGGGGAAAAACCACGCTTTTTCCCCTCTTTGTCAATAGCCTGACAGGCCGCCGGGCGGCGGCCTGTGGGATTAGCCCAGATGCAACCGGGCGGTGATGTCGGCAATCTCGCGGCGCCAACGCGCCTGAAGCTCCGGTTTTTGATGCTTCAGTTTACGCGCCAGGTCGGCCTCCAGTTTGCTTTCGAGGGCAAACAGGGCGGTCAGCAACGCCTCTTCGCCTTCCAACTGCGGGTTTGGCGTCGGGGCGTCTACGTTGGCCTCGCGCGCCGTCGGCAGCGCCGGCGTTTCACCCGCCAGACGCTGGTACACCGGCGCCAGATCGTGCCACTCCTCCAGTTTTTGTTGGTCTATCAGCCAAAAGCGGTTGCAGCTCTGTTCGATCAGCATCCGATCGTGGGTGACCAGCATGACGGCGCCGGGGAACTGACGCAGCGTTTCCGCCAGCTCCTCTTTGCCCGCCATATCCAGGTGGTTGGTGGGTTCGTCCAGCAGCAGCAACGAATGGTTGGCCAGCGTCAGGCCGACAAACAGCAACCGTGAACGCTCGCCGCCGCTCAACGAACGGATCTGCTGATGGTGGCGCAGGTAAGGGAACCCGGCGCCGATCAGCGCCATTTTCCGCTGTTCCTCGGTCAGCGGCGCAAACTGCGCCAGCGCTTCGCTCAACGTGTCCTCATCGCGCAGCTGTTGCAGGCTCTGATCGTAATAGCCGATGCGCACACGCGGATGGAACAGCGCCGGGCGCTGCGTTTGTTGCTGATACTCGCGCCACAGCAGGCGCAACAGCGACGATTTTCCGCAGCCGTTGCGCCCGACGATGGCGATGCGATCGCCGCTTTTCACGCGCAGATGTTCCAGGCTGAACAGCACCGGCGCATCCGGCGCCGGGCGCACCGCCCAGTGCGGCAGCGCCAGCAGGCGATCGGCGTCCAGCGCTTCTCCCTGCAGCCGCAACCGCCATGGACTGCCGGCGGTCAGGGTGGTCTGTTCTTCCTTCAACCGATCGACGCGCTTCTCCATTTGCTTGGCCTTGCGCGCCAGATCTTCGTTGTCGTAGACCTTGCCCCAGGTCGCCAGGCGCTTGGCGCTTTTTTCCACCCGGTCGATTTCCTTTTGCTCGGCGTGGCGCCGCTGTTCGTCCGCGGCGTCCTGTTCCGCCAGCGCGGTGCGCGCCGCAGAGCAGGGCAAACGGAAGAACTGCAGCGTTTTGTCGCGCAGGATCCAGGTGCAGTTGGTTACCTGGTCGAGCAGGTAGCGATCGTGCGACACCAGCACGAAGCTGCCGGTCCAGTTACGCAAGAACTGTTCCAGCCACAGCAGCGTGGGCAGGTCCAGGTGGTTGCTGGGTTCGTCGAGCAGCAGCAGATCGGGCTGGCGGATCAGCGCGCGCGCCAACAGCAGCCGCGTATGCTGGCCGCCGCTGAGGGTGCCGGCGGTCAGCATCCAGCTCGCCGGTTCAAACCCCAGCTCGGCCAGTAGCGCTTCGCAGCGCCAGCGTTCGCTGAGGTATTGGCCCGCAGGCAGCCGCGCCAGAACCGCATCCAGCAGGGTGCTGGCGTGCAGTTCCGGCGGCAGGTGCTGCTCGATGCGCGCCATCAGACATTGATGTGACAATGTCACCGTTCCGGTGTGCGCAGGCAGGTCGCCGCTGAGAATTTGCAGCAGGGTGCTTTTGCCGCAGCCGTTATCGCCGATCAAACCGATGCGGTCGCCTTTTTTCAGGCTGAAGGAAATCTCGCTCAGCAGGACGCCGAACGCGTTGTCGTAACCGACAGATTGTGCAGACAGTAATGTGCTCATTGCTTACTCAAGAGTTACAGGCATGACAATGCCTATCGTCAAACATTGCTGACGATAACCCGGTAAGCCGGAGGGAAGATCCTGGATTTTAGTAAGCTTCGCTCAAGCTGGGTTATCGCAGCGCGATACCGGTAATGCTTGAGCGGCGACGATTACCAAAGAAGTGTGAGTGAAAAACCAATTCACACGTCAGCATAGTAAGTCTCCTTTTATTGGTTGCAGGTTAATCGGTGGCTGGATTATAGAGCGCTTCATGCCGTATCGCCAGTGTAAAAGCGCCCGAATAATCAGCAAGCTAAGGCGAGCGCGGGCGCGTGGCACACAATGGGAATAATTACTGTATTTCGGCCGACATTAAGCAGCTATTATAATTAGCGTTTATGGTTAAGCGACGGTTCATCCGCCGCCTGTTCGTCTGTCTATCAGATAATGATGCTGAGCACTGAATTTATGTTAAAGCCTCGCCCGTTCCTGCTGTTGTTATTATTGCTGTTGGGTATGCAACTGACGCCGTTCGCCGCCGTCGCCGCCACCCAGGATGATCCCGCCGCCGAAAGCGCGCCCGATCCCGCTACGCAGTTGAAAGCCGCGCAAAAGCAGTTGGACAGCATGAAGCAGCTGGTTTCCAAAGCGACGACCGACACCCAGCTCAGCAAGCTGCGGTTGGCGACGGACGATCTGGTCGCCAGCATGGATAAATTGTCCGCCGATCTGCAGCCGGTGCAGGAAAAACTGCAGGCGCAGTTGGACGTGCTGGGGCCGGCCCCGGCGGCCGGCGCGCTGCCGGAAACTCCCGCCGTCGCCCAGCAGCGCAATGCGCTGAACAGCAGCAAGAAGCAGTTGGACGATGCGGTAAAACGCGCGCAGGCCATCAAGACCAGCGCCTTCGACCTGGGCCAGCAGATCAGCGATCTGCGTCGGGTGGCGTTCAAAACCCAGCTGGCGCTGAACACCGGCAGCATTTTGGGCGTCAAATTCTGGACGCCGGTCGTGCAGCCGTCAGCGGATGACGTGCAGCGGCTGGACCAGTTCAACGCCGAGATGAAAGCGGCCTGGGACGCCAGTTGGCAGGACGAATGGCGGTACGGCACGCTGGCGTTGCTGGCGCTGGCGGTGATCGTCTGGTCCTGGGGGCGTTATTTGTCCGAGCGTTTCCTCGCCTGGGTCAGCATTCGCTTCCTGCCGGACGGGCGCCTGCGCCGCAGCTTTATGGCCATCATCACCGTGGCGGTGACGGTGATCACCACCTCGATTGCGCTGAACCTGCTGTATTACGTCTTTATCCGCGTGCAGCCGCTGCCGGTCATGCTGGAAGACTTCGCCGAAGGCTTTAACCGTCTGGGGATTTTCTGCGCGCTGATCGCCGGGCTGGGGCGTGCGGCGCTGTCGCTGAATCGCCCGTCCTGGCGTTTGGCTTCGCTGGACAATGAAGTGGCCGCCGGGCTGCGTTACTTCTCGCCGCTGCTGGCCGGCCTGGCGCTGGCGTTCGGCACCGTGGAGCTGATCAACAACGTCGTCAGCGCCTCATTGGCCACCACCATCTTCGGTAACGGCCTGGTGGCGGGGCTGATCGGTATGGTGCTGCTGGCGGCGCCGCTGCGCGGCCAGCGCATTCGTCGCCGTCTGGAGCAGCAGGGCGCGCACCTGGAAAAACGCACGCTGGTCGGCGGGCTGGTGCATATCGTCACCCTGGTGTGTTCGGTGGTGATCCTGCTTTCACTGCTCGTGGGCTATATCGCTTTCGCCCGCTTCCTGACCTACCAGCTCATCTGGGTGGTGCTGGTGCTGATGGCGTTCTACTTCATGGTGCTGTTCGCCACTGACCTGTGCGCCGCGCTGTTTTCGCCGCAGACCGTCAGCGGCAAGATGCTGAAGAAAACGCTCAGCTTCAAGGATCGCCATCTGGAGCAGGTGGCGATCATCACCACCGCGCTGGCCAAATGTTCACTGTTGCTGTTGATGATCGTCGCGTTGTTCAACGGTTCGTTTGGCAGCACCACGCCGGGCTCGCTGATGGAGAAAATCGTCTCCATCCTGACCGGCGAAGGGTTGCAGCGTTTCAACATCGTGCCCGGCAACCTGCTCAACGCCGTGATCTGCCTGGCGATCGGCATCTACATCCTGCGCGCGGTGCGGCGCTGGCTGGGCTCTGAGCTGCTGCCGAAGACCATTTCGGACGTCGGCATTCGCGCCTCGCTGGTGACGCTGTTCAGCAATATCGGCTATGTGCTGGTGATTCTGATCACCCTGGCGGCGCTGGGCATCCAGTGGAGCAACCTGGCGTGGATCGTCAGCGCCCTGTCGGTCGGTATCGGTTTCGGTTTGCAGGAGATTGTGAAGAACTTTATTTCCGGCCTGATCCTGCTGACCGAACGCCCGGTGAAGGTCGGGGATATGATCGGCATCGGCGGCGTGGAAGGCGACGTGCGGCGCATCAACGTACGCGCCACCGAAATTCAGCTCAGCGACCGCTCCACCATGATCGTACCGAACTCGCAGCTGATCTCACAGAATGTACGTAACGCCACCATGGGCAACGCGCAAGGCGTGGTGACCATTGCGCTGACGTTCCCGACCTCGATCGATCCGGAGCAGGTGCGCAATATCCTGCTGAGCGCTTACAACGAGTACGAAACCATTCTGGAGACGCCGGCGCCTTACGTGCGCTTCAGCCAGTTGGGGCCGGACGGCATTATCCTGAGCGTGACCGGCTATGTGCCGAGCCCGCGCATGGTCGGCGCCACCAAGAGTGAACTGCTGTTTAACATCCTCAAGCTGTTGCGCGCTCAGGAAGTGAGCCTGTCCAGCCCGCAGGAGGTGGTGTTCATGAAGCAGCAGGCGACGCGATATCAGGCTAACGAAGAGGAACACTCTTCCTAGTTCTGCCATGAGGCGGCGGGTCGTTTATCAACGGCCCGCCGAACGCGGCTAGTACATCGACGGCTCCACTGACTGCGAACAGTCGCTGTTGGCGCCGGAGTTGCTGCAGGTGTAGGGCTCATTCGGCGACGCCGGCGGCGCATTCGACGGGCCGCCGCCGCCGCCGATACAGCCGCTCAGCAACAACGTCAAAAGCACCAGCGTTATCTTTTTCATCTCTCCGTCCTCCATTGCGATTCCTCCTTTAAGTATATGTCGGGAAAGCGAACGCTACCGCCCGCCAGTGCGATCTATACTCCTTGGATGCCGTTTCGCCGCACCGCGCCGGCGAACGAGGGGGAAAGATGCACATCGACGACGATTTGACGCGCTTTGCCGCGTTAGGGGCGCCGCCCTTACCGCCGGGAGCCCGGCAGGGTTATATTGACCACGACGGCGCGCGTATTTGGTATGCCGCCTATGGCGACGGACCGGCGGTGATCCTGTTGCACGGCGGCCTGGGCCACAGCGGCAACTGGGGGTATCAGCTGCCGGCATTGCGGGCCGCCGGGTACGGGGTGTTGCTCATCGATAGTCGCGGGCACGGGCGCAGCACGCGCGACGCCCGGCCGTATCGTTACGATCGGATGGCCGATGATCTGTTGGCGGTGATGGCGGCGCTGCAAATACCCCACGCCGCGCTGGCGGGCTGGAGCGACGGCGCTTGCGTCGCGCTCATCGCCGCCCATCAGGCGCCCGGGCAGGTGGACGGCGTTTTTTTCTTCGGCTGCAATATGGACGCCAGCGGCGTTAAACCGTTGGTGCCCAGCCCGATCGTCGAGCGCTGTTTTGCGCGCCATGCGCAGGACTATGCCGCCTTGTCGCCAACGCCGGACGATTTCGAGGCGTTCGTCGCCGCCGTGAGCCTGATGATGAGCAGCCAGCCGGACTACCGCGCACAGGAATTGGCGGCCATTCGCGTGCCGGTGACGATCGTTCACAGCGAACACGATGAATTTATCCGCGCCGAACATGCCGCCTATCTTAGCCGCAGCATTCCCGGCGCCCGTTTGACGATGCTGCCGGGCGTCAGCCATTTCGCGCCGCTGCAGCGGCCCGCGCTGTTCAACCGCGCGTTGCTGGATTTTCTCGCCGATGTGATGTGCCGCGGCCGGCGCAAAGAAAACGGGCGCCAAACGGCGCCCAAGGCATGACAGGTTAGAAATCGACCGTCGCTTGCAGGCTCAGGCTGCGCGGTTCACCCTCAATCACGCGTAAATTACCGGCGCTGGAGGCATAGTACTCGCGGTTGAACAGGTTTTTCACATTCAGTTTCAGCTGGGTATGTTTCCCAAGCAGCTTGCTGTCCCAGGCGACAAAGGCATCCGCCACGGTATAGGCCGGCATGGTGAAACTGTTCTCCGGATCGCCGGCGCGGCGACCGACGTAGCGCGCGCCGCCGCCAATGCGCACCTCGCCGGGCACCACCGGCAATGTCATGCGGCGGCTGAGGTACAGGCCGCCCATGTTGGTTGGGGCGTTGACCAGCCGATTGCCGACGTTGTCCGGGTTGAGGTTGTCTTCGACAATTTCGGTCTTGTCGTAGCTGTAGTTGGCGGTGAGATCCCAGTTGCGCGCCACTTCCCCGTTCAACTCCAGTTCGACGCCGGTGGAGCGCGCTTTGGGGATGCTGCGGGTCACGCCGTTGATAAAGATCGACATGTTGCTTTCATCAATGCGATAGAGCGCCAGCGTGGCGTCAAACGCCGGGGTGATCTGCCATTTTCCGCCCACCTCATAGGTGGTGCCGGTTTCCGGCGTGGCGACGTTGCCATTGTCGTCGATGGCGGTGGACGGCGTGAACGAACGGCTGTAATTGCCGTACAGCGACAGGCTCGGCGTCAGTTTATACACCAACCCCGCCTGCGGCAAAAACTGGTCGTCTTTGTCATTGAGCGTATTTTTCGGTTTCTGGAAACCGTTGCTGTTGTTCTGGTAATACGACTGATAGCGCGCGCCCAGCACCGCGATCCATTGATCGGTGAGATGAATGCTGTCCTTGGCGTACAGCGAACGGCTGAACAGCGTGGCGCGCAGGTTGCTTGAGGCGTCGCTGTAGGTGGTGCTGTCGGTGATCGGCGTTTCGCCATACACCGGATCGTACATGTTGAAGGTCTTCGAGACCTTGCCGCGGTAGGAATAGGCCTTGTAGGTCTGATTCTTCTCGTAGTCCACGCCCAGCAGCAGATCGTGCTGCATGCCGAACAGCTGCGGCGAACCGGTCAGATCCCAGGAGTAATAGTGGGTTTGATGATTGAAACCGCGGTTGGCGTCGGCGCGGCGCGAGACGATGCCGGTCGTGGTGTCGACCGCGGTAGCGCGCACTTCGTTGCTGTCGTAACGGCGTTGCAGCCAGGCGTAGTTGAAGCGGGTCGTCCAGATCGGATCGAGCGCGTACTCATAATGGGCGTTCAGACGTTTGTTCTTGCCCCAGGCATGGTTCGCGTAGTCATCCAAGCGGCGGTCATAGGGCACATCGACCGGTTTGCCGTCGATAAATGCGGTGCCGCGATCGTAAGGAATGTCGTACTTGTATTCGCTGTAGGCGATGTTAAAGGAAGCCTGGTCGCCGAACCAACTGAGCGAGGGGGCAATCAGCGTGTGTTCGTCGCTGCCGAAATTGCGCCAGTAATCTGCGTGCTGGCGTTCGGCGATCAGGCGAAAGGCGAAGCCGCCGCCCAGCGGGCCGGTCACATCGACGCTGCCGCTGCCGCCGCCAAAACTGTTGGTGGCGCCGCTGATGCGGGTGTTCCAGTCATACTGCGGTTTTTTGCTGATCAGATTGATGACGCCGCCGGGGCTGAGGATGCCATACAGCAGCGAAGCGGAACCTTTCAGGACCTCGACGCGATCGGTGGTGGCGTCCATGCTCAGCCCTTGGTTGCTGCGCACGCCGTCGATGAAGACCGAGCCGTCGGAGTTAACCCCGAACCCGCGTTTGACGAAGCCATCCTCCGTGCCGCCGAGCGTGTTGCCCTGGGTGACGCCGCTGACGAACTTCATCGCATCATTGACGCTTTTGACCTGGAAGTCGTCAATGACCTGAGAGGTGACGACGCTGACCGATTGCGACACCTCGGCGATCGGCGCGGCGGTCTTGCCGGCGGTCGAGGCAGTGTCAGCGCTATAGCTGCCGGAAGGTTGGGCCGCGGCGGTCACCGTAATGGATTCCTCCGTTTTTGCGCCGGGCGCGGCGGCGATCGCCAGCGCGGGGAACAAACCGGCAATCAGGGGCAGCGTGCGAAGAACGTGATTTTTATTTCTTTTAGTGGGGTGGCGAAGAACTGACTGGTGCATATAATTCCATGAAAAAATAATAAATAGTAACGATTATCATTATAATTATCATTTATAGGTTTTGAATAGAGGGGAATGCAGCTATCCCTTCATTGCACGATTTAATTTTGTCATTAGGGAAAAATACGGCGATTTTGCCGGTAAAAAGTCGGCAGGGTGGCAATAACGATCGAGATGGAGCGAGAGTCGCGGCAGTTTGTTCGCTAGGTGGGGGATCTCTGTCAATATATTGATACACAAATATATTTTCCCTTGATGAATAAACAGGTGTCCGGGCAGGGAAAACTGGCAATAATAGGCGGGTCGGCCGTTCATCTTCGCCTCATCGCCGACGGTTGTGACGCGAAAATACTGTCACTTTACGCTAGCGGAAGTCTCTGGATCCAAGATGCAAACCACCTCGTTGTCCGATACCCGGAAAATCTGGCCCGCGCTCATCATTTTTTTGTTGGTGTTCACCCTGTGTCTGCTGGGCATCGTGAGTCGCCCCGGCAGCTTTCTGGCGATATTCTGGCCGGTGAACGCCGTACTGCTGGCCGTTTTGGTGCGTCGGCCACAGTGGGCTACGCGAGCCGGCTGGGGTATGGCGGTGCTGGGCTATCTGGCGGCGGATCTGTTGACCGGTAGTTCGCTGCAAAAGACGCTGCTGCTGAACGTCGCCAATCTGACCGGCGTCGTGGTGGGGTATCTGTTGTTCATGCGGCTGTCGCCGCCGGCGCGCATGTTGCAACGCGGCACGTCCAGCATGTACCTGTTCGGCATCTGCCTGGCCGCCGCCGCCGCGACCGGCGCGGTGGGCGCCGTAACTTCGCAGTGGCTGTTCGGCAGACCCTATCTGACCTCGCTGGCGCTGTGGTTCTCGTCCGAATTCACCAATTACGTCACGCTGATGCCGTTTATTCTGGCGTTTCCCGGCGATTGGCGACGTCGCCTTGCGGCGGCCGGCGCCATGTTCACCCAGCGCAGCCAATGGCCACGGGCGGGGCGAAAACTCACGGTGTTGGCGCTGCTGTTGCTGGCGGCGGTGTGCAGCGTGCTGATCGGCGGCCCCGGGGCGGTGATCTTTCCCATGCCGGTGCTGTTGTGGCTGGCGATGTCCTTCTCACTGTTCTGCACCATGATTGCGGTGCTGATCTATGTGCTGTGGTGCCATCTGGCTATCGATTTCGGGCTGTTGAGCTCGACGCTCGACATGAAGGTGTTGCAAAACGCGGTATCGATGCGTTTGGGCATCGCGCTGCTGGCGCTGGGGCCCATCGCCGTGGCCAGCATGAACTATGCGCGTAATGCGTTGCTACGCACGCTGGAGCACGTGGCGAATCACGATGCGTTGACGCACGTGCTGACGCGCAATGCGTTTATGCAGCGCGGCGAACGGTTGATAGACCAAAAGGGCGAGCTGGTGTGCGTGATGATGCTCCATATCGACTATTTCAAATCGATTAATGACCGTTTCGGCCATGCCGGCGGCGATCAGGCGCTGATGGCCTTTACCCGCGCGATCGCCGCCGATCTGAGCGTCGGTGATCTGTTCGGCCGCATGGGGGGCGAAGAGTTCGCCATCGTTTCGACGCTCGGCCAGCCGCAGCAGGGATGGCAATTGGCCGAACGCCTGCGGCAACGCATCGAAACGGAGTCTATCCTCATGCCGGCCGGGCATCCGCTGCAGATCACCGTCAGCATCGGCATGGTGACCTGCCCGGGCGGTTCCGGCCAAAGCCTGGCGGATCTGCTGAAGCTGGCGGATCTGGCGGTGTACAAAGCGAAAAACGCCGGCCGCAACCGGGTCGCCACACCGGAATCGTCTCCGCCGGCCTGTCACGGCCGCTGAACTTCCGATCCGCGCTGCGTGCCTGCGGTCTAAACTGGTAAGGGACGCGGGCATTTCCGCCTGCGCCAAACCGACTGTCCTTAATCAGACAAGAGGATGCCAGAATGAAATACGTAGACGGGTTTGTGGTGGCGGTGCCCGCCGCCAATAAGGAGGCTTATCACCGGTTGGCGGCGGCGGCAGCGCCGCTGTTCAAAGAGTTTGGCGCCACGCGCATCGTGGAGTGCTGGGGCGATGACGTGCCCGATGGCAAGCTCACCGACTTTCGCGGCGCGGTGAAAGCCCAGGAAGACGAAGTGGTGGTGTTCAGCTGGATAGAGTACTCCTCCAAAGCGGTGCGCGACGCCGCCAATGAGAAAATGATGAACGATCCGCGCATGAAAGCGCTGGGCGAGATGCCGTTCGACGGCAAACGCATGATCTTCGGCGGTTTCGCGCCGATCCTCGATGCGTAAAGGAGGCGCAGATGGCCAGAATTACGCAACATCTGTGGTTTGAAAAAGACATGGAAGCGGCGCTGAATTGCTATGTCGCGCTGATCCCCGGATCATCCGTGAACTGGTTTTCCGACCTGCCGGCGGAGACGCCGAGCGGCCCGGCCGGCAGCGTGAAGCTGGCCGCCTTCACGCTGGGGGACCAGCGCTACGCGGCGATCGAAGCCGGGCCGCTGGATCCGTTCAATCACAGTTTCTCCGTGATGGTGGAATGTGACGATCAGGCGGAAGTCGACAGGCTGTGGGATGCGTTGAGCGAGGGCGGCGAGGCGGAGCAGTGCGGCTGGCTGCGCGATCGCTGGGGGCTGTGCTGGCAAATTGTGCCGCGGCGCCTGACGGAGTTGATGAACGATCCCGACGCCGCCCGCGTGCGGCGGGTAACGGAAGCGATGCTGCTGATGGGCAAAATCGACATCGCCGGGCTGGAAGCGGCGGCGCGCGAGTAGCGCAACAGTCACAGAGGGAGAGAACGGATGCACCGAGAACGGCACAGTATTGAACGTATCGGCTGGCTGCGGGCGGCGGTGCTCGGCGCCAACGACGGCATCGTTTCAACGGCCAGCCTGCTGCTGGGCGTCGCGGCGGCCAACGCCTCGCATTCCGCGCTGATGATCGCCGGCGTCGCCGGGTGGGTGGCCGGCGCGATGTCGATGGCCACCGGCGAGTATGTGTCGGTCTCGTCGCAGGCGGATACCGAAAAGGCCGCGCTGGCGGAAGAGCAGGCGGAGCTGCTTGAAGACTACCCGGGGGAGTTCCGCGAACTGACGTCAATCTACGTGCATCGCGGTCTGGATCCGGCGCTGGCCCGGCAGGTGGCGGAAAAGCTGATGGCGCATGATGCGCTGGAGGCGCACGCGCGCGACGAACTGGGTATTTCCTCCGCCACCCGCGCCCGGCCGCTGCAGGCTGCGTTGGCGTCGGCCCTGAGTTTCTCCCTCGGCGCGCTGTTGCCGCTGCTGGTGGCGATGTGGGTACCGGTCGCCTGGACGCGGCCGGCGCTGGTGGCGTCGGCGCTGATTTCCCTCGGCGTTCTCGGCGGCATCGCCGCGAAAACCGGCGGGGCGCCGATCTTGCCGGGCGTGGCGCGCATCCTCATCTGGAGCGCACTGGCGATGGCGGTTTCTTCCGGCGTCGGCCTGCTGTTTGGCGTGACGGCCGGCTAACGTCGCGCTTGCATCAATCTAGTGCACCTCAAGCTCAGAATTTATCATTTGTCAGCCGCCGGCGTTCGCGGCAAGGTGACGGCAACGCCAACATCAGTCAGGGACACTTATGCAGAAATCACAGATCCTATCGTGGGTCGCCCAGCATCCGCTGTTGCAACGCATGGTCGCGCTAGAGCCGATCACCTGGTTCAATCCGCGCGCGACAACGCTGGCCGCAGGGTTGCCCCACGTCGGGTTGACCGCCGCCGACGTCGCCGACGCGGAGCAGCGCCTGGCGCGTTTCGCGCCTTATCTTGCCGCGGCCTTCCCGGAAACCCAACCGACAAAGGGGATCATCGAATCCGAGCTGGTGGCGATCCCGGCCATGCAGCTCGCGTTGGATCGGCGCTATGGGCAGACGTTGGGCGGGCGCCTGCTGTTGAAAAAGGACAGCCATCTGCCGATTTCCGGCTCAATCAAGGCGCGCGGCGGCATCTATGAGGTGCTGACGCACGCGGAGAAACTGGCGCTGGAGGCGGGGCTGCTGCACACCGGCGACGACTACGCCCGGCTGTTTTCCGACGAGTTCCGTCAATTCTTCAGCCAGTACCGCATCGCCGTCGGATCGACCGGCAATCTGGGATTATCCATCGGCATCATCAGCGCCCGGTTGGGGTTTGACGTCAGCGTGCACATGTCGGCGGACGCGCGGGCGTGGAAAAAACAGAAGCTGCGCGACAATGGCGTGACGGTGGTGGAGTACGCCGACGATTACGGCGTGGCGGTCGAACAAGGGCGCAAACAGGCGGCGGACGATCCGAGTTGCTTCTTTATCGATGATGAAAACTCGCAAACCCTGTTCCTCGGCTACGCGGTGGCCGGCGGCCGCCTGAAGCGGCAGTTTGCCGAACAGGGCATCGTGGTGGACGCGCAGCATCCGCTGTTCGTTTATCTGCCGTGCGGCGTCGGCGGCGGGCCGGGCGGAGTCGCCTTTGGCCTCAAGCTGGCGTTCGGCGATCATGTTCACTGCATTTTCGCCGAACCGACCCATTCCCCTTGCATGCTGCTCGGCGTCTACAGCGGGTTGCATGACGGCATTGCGGTGCAAGATCTCGGCATCGACAACCGCACGGCGGCGGACGGACTGGCGGTGGGGCGCGCCTCCGGCTTTGTCGGCCGGGCGATGGAGCGCCTGCTGAGCGCGTTTTACACCCTGAGCGACGAAGAGATGTTCGCGTTGCTCGGATTGTTGGACAGGCACGAGCATATCCAGCTGGAACCCTCCGCCCTGGCCGGCATGGCCGGGCCGTGGCGCGTTGCGGCCCATGCGGGGGAGCTCAGCGAGCAGGGCGTGAGCGCCGAGCACCTGGCCCAGGCGACGCATCTGGTATGGGCGACCGGCGGCGGCATGGTGCCGACGGCGGAAATGGCGAAATACCTCGCGGCCGCGCAAACGGCGCCGTGAGCCAATAGCGCCGAGGCTTGCGCTCGCTTCCTGTTTTTAGGCGGCGAGCGCGGTTTGACAAGCGCCGGTTCCCTCCGGCCCAGGGGCAACGTCAGACCGGGCGCTCATGATGTTTTTAAAATGTTAACAAAATCACAACTCCCCACGCCGCAGTCACGGCTTAAATCTCCATATCCAATTAATAGTAAATAAAATTATTTTATTTACCGCTTTCTGATGTTCGTTTATCGCACGCTTATTTTTTTAACAATATTGAAGCATTCGCCGTGGGGTGGTTTGATTTGATTGTCGATTAACGAACTATATTCCGATAATCGCACAAATTAACCCTCTCGCCGGCTCGCAGCCGGCTGTTCCGTGCGGCGAGGTTTGCCGCACTCTCTGAGGAGCAAGCCATGCCGCATGATAACAACGTAGAAATTCGAGGGTTTATCGATAACCAGCCATTTTCTCGCTACCAGTGGTTGATACTGGCTTTGTGTTTTTTGGCGGTCGCGCTGGACGGTTTCGATACCGCCATTATCGGCTTCATCGCCACGTCGCTGGTGCAGGAGTGGGGAATAGACAAAACCGCGCTGGGGCCGGTAATGAGCGCCGCGCTGGTCGGTCTGGCGGTAGGCGCGTTGGCCGCCGGCCCGTTGGCGGATCGCATCGGCCGCAAGAAAGTGCTGGTGATTTCGCTGCTGCTGTTCGGCGGCTTCAGCCTGCTGACCGCCTTCGCCGGCTCGCTTTCGACGCTGACGCTGCTGCGTTTTTTGACCGGGCTGGGACTGGGGGCGGCCATGCCGAACGCCGCCACGCTGATGTCGGAATATGCCCCTCAGCGCTGCCGAGCCCTGATGGTGAATCTGATGTTTTGCGGTTTCCCTCTCGGTTCGTCGCTGGGCGGTTTTTCTTCCGCCTGGCTGATCCCGCATTTCGGCTGGCAGAGCGTGATGGTGCTGGGCGGCGTCATGCCGTTGCTGCTGGCGCTGGTCCTGATCGCCGCCTTGCCTGAATCCGTGCGCTTCATGGTCGCGCGTGGCTATGCCGCAGAGCGCATCGCCAAGGTGCTGAAACGCATTGCGCCGATCCGAATGACGCCGCCGCCGCACTTCATGTTGCAGGAAGAGGGGCTGGTAAAGGCAGCGTCGCCGCTGGGCATGATCTTTTCGCGTCGCTATCTGCTGGGCACGTTGATGTTGTGTCTGACTTACTTCATGGGATTGATGATCTTCTATCTGCTGACCAGTTGGCTGCCGCTGCTGATCCGTGAAACCGGCGCCTCCGTTACGCAGGCGTCGCTGATCACCGCGCTGTTTCCGCTCGGCGGGGGACTCGGCGTATTGATTATCGGTTGGTTGATGGATCGCATGAACCCGCACAAGGTGGTGGCCGTCGGCTATTTGCTGACCGGTTTGTTCGTCGGCATCATCGGCTATGTCTATACCTCTCCGCTGCTGATGGCGCTCACGGTGTTCATCGCCGGCACCTGCATGAACGGCGCCCAGTCATCCATGCCGGCCCTGGCGGCCGGGTTCTATCCCACCCAGAGCCGGGCGACCGGCGTGGCCTGGATGCTCGGTCTCGGGCGTTTTGGCGGCATTCTGGGGGCGATGAGCGGTGGCGTGCTGATGCAGATGCAGCTGTCGTTCAGCACCATTTTCACGCTGTTGGCCATCCCGGCGCTGATCGCGGCGCTGGCGCTGATCGCCAAACACCTTTCCGGCGGCTACCCGGCGCTGCCGGCGCCGCTCAACAAAATGCTATGAGGGAGTCATGCTATGCGCACACAGGTTGTGATCATCGGCGCCGGTCCGGCCGGTTTGATGTTGTCCCATCTGCTGCACCTGCAAGGTGTGGAATCGGTGGTGTTGGAAACGCGCAGCCGGGAGGCGGTGGAATCGACCATTCGCGCCGGGGTGCTCGAACAGGGGACCGTCGATCTGCTCGAGCAGACCGGATTGGGGGAGCGGATGCGGCGGGAAGGGGCGCGGCATCAGGGGATCCGCTTGGCGTTCGGCGGCCGGCAGCACCGCATCGATCTGGCCGGATTGACCGAGCGCGCCGTCACCGTTTATGCCCAGCATGAAGTCTTGAAAGACCTGATCGCCGCGCGTCTGGCGGCGCAGGGCCATCTGTTTTTCGAGGTGGAGCAGGTTGAATTGAAGGCGCTGGACAGCGCGCAGCCCGAGGTTCACTACCGTCATGGCGACCAGCCGCGCCGGCTGCGCTGCGACTTTGTCATCGGATGCGACGGATTCCACGGCATCAGCCGCGCGGCGATGCCCGGCGGGCTGCGGCAGGATTACACCCGCACCTATCCGTTCGGCTGGTTCGGCATTCTGGTCGAAGCGCCGCCGTCCAGCGAAGAGCTGATCTACGCCTGCCATCCGCGCGGTTTTGCGTTGATCAGCACCCGTTCGCCCGGTGTGCAACGCATGTATTTTCAGTGCGATCCTGCGGAACAGGTCGATCAATGGTCGGACGATCGTATCTGGCGCGAGTTGGAGCAGCGGCTGGAAAACCATGAAGGCTGGACGCTGAAAAAGGGCCGCATATTTCAGAAAAACGTGGTGGGCATGCGCAGCTTCGTTACCGAACCGATGCGCTACCGGCGCCTGTTGTTGGCGGGCGACGCGGCGCATATCGTGCCGCCGACCGGCGCCAAAGGGTTGAATCTGGCCATGGCCGATGTTTGCCTGTTGTCCCAGGCGCTGGAGACGTTTTACCGGCGAGGCGACTGGCAACGGCTGGACGATTACAGCGACACCGCCTTGCAGCGGGTCTGGCGCGCCGAGCATTTTTCCTGGTGGATGACCCACATGCTGCACACCCGGCGGGAAGACACGCCTTTCGAACACCGGCTGCAACTCTCAGAGTTGCAGTACACGGTGAAATCGCGCAGCGCCATGACGATGCTGGCGGAAAATTATGTCGGGGCGCCATTCCCGGCGATATAAGCGAAAACGCCCATGCCGTTCGGCATGGGCGAGAAGGGGCGTCACCGCTCCTGAGCTGCGGCGGTTACAGCTGTTCGCCGTTGCTGGCGATCACCCGACGATACCAGTCGAAGCTTTTCTTGCGCGACCGTTCCAGCGTGCCGGTGCCGTCGTCGTGTTTATCGACGTAGATGAAGCCGTAACGCTTGCTGTACTCGCCGGTAGTGAACGACACGCAGTCGATGCAGCCCCACGGCGTATAGCCGATCAGGTCTACGCCGTCTTCAATCACCGCTTTTTTCATCTCTTCGATATGGGCGCGCAGATAGTCGATGCGATAGTCATCGTTGATCTGGCCATTCGCTTCCACCTTGTCGAAGGCGCCGAAGCCGTTTTCCACGATAAACAGCGGCTTCTGGTAACGTTCATACAGCACGTTCAGCGAATAGCGCAGCCCGACCGGATCGATCTGCCAGCCCCAGTCGGAGGCTTTGACGTGCGGGTTCGGCACGTTGCCCGGGAAGCCGAACATGCCGTCGCTGCCGTCCACCGCGTTGGCCTGCAGCGCATTGCTCATGTAATAGCTGAAGCCGATGTAATCGGTGCAGCCCTCGCGCAGGATCTGCGCGTCCTGCGGCTGCATCTCGATCTTCAGCCCTTTGCGTTCCCAGTCACGCAGCAGGTAGCTGGGGTAGTAGCCGCGCATCTGCACGTCGGTATACAGATAGCGCTGGTGCATCGCTTCCACGGCGTACATCACGTCGTCCGGCTTGCAGGAATAAGGATAGAACGGCACGCAGGCCAGCATGCAGCCGATCTTGAATTCCGGGTTGATCTGATGGCCGAGTTTGACCACCTGCGCGCTGGCGACGAACTGGTGGTGCAACACCTGGTACAGCGTCTGCTCGGGGTTGTCTTCCTGGGTGTAGTCCACGCCGGAACAGCAGTAGCCGAACAGCGGGTAGCGGTAGTTGCTCTGGTTGTTGATTTCGTTGAAGGTCATCCAGTACTTCACTTTTTCGCGGTAGCGGTGCATCACCACTTCGCTAAAGCGCACGAAGAACTCCACCACCCGGCGATTTTTCCAGCCGCCGTAGGCTTTTACCAAATGGTAAGGCATTTCGAAGTGGGACAGGGTGATCACCGGCTGGATGCCGTATTTCAGCAATTCGTCGAACAGGTCGTCGTAAAACTGCAGGCCGGCTTCGTTCGGCGTTGCTTCGTCGCCGTTCGGGAAAATGCGCGTCCAGGCGATCGAGGTACGAAAACACTTGAAGCCCATCTCGGCGAACAGCGCCACGTCCTGCTTGTAGCGGCCGTAGAAGTCCACCGCTTCGTGGTTGGGATAGCGATAGCCGTCGAGCACGCCGTCGGTCATCACGCGATCCACGCCGTGCGAACCGCCGGACAGCACGTCGGCGATGCTTGGCCCTTTGCCGCCTTGATCCCAACCGCCTTCAACCTGGTGCGCGGCGACCGCGCCTCCCCACAGAAAATCTTTCGGCAACTGTTTCATCGTCAATGTCTCATCTTATTTAATGAAGGGTAATAACGTTCGCGTTGCCAATAGAGTAACAAGACCGAAAGAAATGTCACGATATAACAAATCGCCGTAAAACGTGATTTGTCACAATAAAAAAACAGCCTGTTTTATTTTATCGCGTTCATTCTTCCCAGGCGCTTGCCGATGGTTTCAATAATATAAAGCACGGGGATTTGCGTAGTAATATTATGATGATCGCCGATCAAGTGTTGCGGGACGTGATAAGACAGATTGAAGTCAGCCAGCCGCGCCAGCGAAGAGGTTTCGTTGTTGGTGATGCTGATGATTTTACAGTGGTGCAGGCTGAACTGGCTGGCCAGCCGCAGGATTTCTTCGGTTTCGCCGGAAACCGACAACATGATCGCCACCGCGCTTTTATACATATCGCTGTTGACGGGATAATAAGGATCGTCGATATGAGTGCTGAATTTTCCGACGTTGGAAAAGAAACGCGCGCCATATTTCCCCAGGGCGCCGGAGGTGCTGATGCCGACGAAAATAATTCGCTCGGCGGCGGCGATATGCCGCACCGCTTCATCGAGCAGCTGATTAAATTCATCGTTGCTGACGCTTTTAAAAAAACTGAGAATTTCGCCGATGCCGGAATCGACCGGCGGCGCATCGGTTTGCTCCAGGTACAGTTTGAAACGGATGCGAAATTCCGAATAGCCGTCACACCCCATTTTTTTGCAAAATCGCAGCACGGTGGTGGTGGACACGCCGGCGGCCTCGGCCAGTTCGCGGATGGTCATGTACATCACTTGATTCTTGTGTTTGCTGACGTAGTTATAAACCATCAGCTCCAGGGCGTTGAGCGCGGCGATTGCTTTGTGGGTAAACATGAGTCGATCCGGCGGCTGAAAACGGGAAGCGTATCTGCGGGTTAACATAGCAAAATTCCCCGCCGCTGGCACTGCCGAACAAAAAGAAAAGCCGCACCAGTCAGGGGCGGCCCAGGGTTCACGACGAACAAATAAAGCAAAACGTTCCGGAAGACATGCCATGAAAACGCGTTTCATCACACAGGGTTAGCATAGGTCAGCTTACTCCGGCGGCAAAATGCCGGTTTCTGCTTTCTAAAGCCAAAGCGCGGCAAAGGCTACGGCGCCTCGGGCTTATCTTCGGACCAGCGGGCGGCGTTGACGTCCACCTTACCCGGCAGCAGTCCGATGGCGGTGAATTTATCCGCCAACTGCTGCTGCTGTCTGAACACCTCCGGCGACATGCGCTGGCTGCCGAACGGCATGCGGGCGATGGCTCTGGCCCAAATGGCCTGATCCAGGCCGGTGCTCTGAGCGAGGATCGCCGCCGCTTCCTGCGGATGGCCGTTGGCCCAGTCGCTCAGCGCGCCGAGCTGTTGAATCACCTGCTTGGCGCTGTCCGGGTAGGTTTCGGCAAAGCGGCGGCTGGCGAGATAGAAGGTGTAGTGCGGCACCAGGCCTTCCGCGTCTTTCAGCCGGCGGGCGTTGGCATGGGTTTCCACCTCGGCGTAGTAGGGATCCCAAATCACCCAGGCGTCGACGCTGCCGCGCTGGAAGGCGGCGCGGGCATCGCTCGGCGGCAGATAGACCGGCGTGATGTCCTTGTAGCTCAAGCCGGCCTGTTCCAGCGCGCTCACCAGCAGGTAATTGACGTCCGACCCTTTGTTCAACGCCACGCGTTTGCCTTTCAGATCGGCCACGGAGCGGATCGCCGAATCCTGCGGCACCACGATGGCTTCGGTTTTCGGGCTGGGCGGCGAATGCGCCAAATAAACCAGATCGGCCTTGGCGGCTTGCGCGAAGGCCGGCGGGGCGTCGCCGGTCGCCGCCAGATCGATGCTGCCGACGTTCAACCCTTCCAACATCTGCGGGCCGGCGGGGAATTCTATCCAGCGAACCTTGACGCCCTGCGGCTCCAGGGTTTTCTCCAGCGTGCCGCGGTATTTCAGCAGCGCAAAAATGTTGGCTTTCTGGTAACCGATGGTGATTTGTTGCGGTTTCTCCTGCGCGCCGGCCGGCAGGCTAAACAGGCCGAGCAGCAGGGCGGCGATCAGCGGCGTTGTGAGTTTTCTCATCCTGATTTTCCGATAGGCGAAGTGAACGGTAGCGATGACGCGCTGGGCGTAACGCCATGAAACGGCATTTAAATTTTCCTGCGGCGGGATAAGGGCGATGATAATGAGCGGCGCAGTGGCGTGTAAAGCGCCCGCTTATGCTGAATAATGCCTTGCTTAGCCATAAATCAGCTTAAGCGGGAGAGGGTGAGCTCGACGTTATGCCGCGTCACGCTCGCGCGAACGCGCCAGCAACAGCGGAACCAACAGATAGAGGGCGGCGGCCAAAGCCCAGACCAGGCCCGGCCAGACATCGCGCGTGGCGGCGTACAGCGCCGTCGCCACCAGCGGCCCCGCTACGCCGATCAGGCTGCCCATGCTGGCCAGCGTCCCTTGCAGCTCGCCCTGATGATCGTCGTCCACCTTTTGCGCCATTAACGCCTGCAGCGCGGGCAGCGCCATACCGCCCGCCGCGAAGAACGGCAGCAAGGCGAAAGGTGCCCAGCCGCGCGTGGCGATCGACAGCAGCGCCAGGCCCATTGCGTCGGCGGCCAGGCCGATCAGCAGCGCCTTGCGTTCGCCGAGCCGCGCGACCAGCGGGCCGATGGCGAAGGCCTGCGACAGCGCGTGGCAGGCGCCGTAACCGGCCAGCGACAGGCCCGCCACCATCATGCTCCAGCCGAAACGATCCTGACCGTATAAAATCCACAATGTGGCTGGCGCCTGCGAAACCAGCGCCATGATCAGGTAAATGCCGGCCAGCGGCAGCAGGCCAGGCTTGCCGTGCAGCCGTCGCAATGACGAAAAGGGATTGAGGCGGATTTTCTCGGCGGCGCGGGCGCGGGGTTTACGCGATTCCGGCAGCAGGAAAAACGCCATCGCCAGGTTGACGGCGTTCATCGCCGCCGCCGCCAGGAAGGGCGCATGCAGATGCCACTCGCCCAGCGAACCGCCGAGCAGCGGGCCGACGATAAAACCGACGCCGAATACCGCGCCCACCAGGCCGAAACGCCGCGCGCGTTGACCGGCCGGCGTAATGTCGGTGACGTAAGCGGTGGCGACCGCCATGTTGGCGCCGGTGATGCCCGCCAGCAACCGGCCCAGATAGAGCCAGGCCAGCGTCGGCGCGAACGCCATCAGCAGATAGTCGGCCGCCGCGCCGGCGAGCGAGATGAGCAGCACCGGCCGCCGGCCGAAACGATCGCTCAGCGCGCCGAGGATCGGCGAGAACAGAAATTGCATTAACGCATAGGCCGCCAGCAGGGCGCCGTAGTGCAGGCTGCCGGCGTCAAGACCGCCCAGCGAACGTAACAACGCCGGCAGAATCGGCATGATCAGACCGATGCCCACCGCATCCAGCAACACCGTCAACAAAATAACCAGCATGGGTTTTTTCAAAATTGTGACTCTAACAGTGATAGAGTATTGAGTATTCCACAGTTACCCTATCAGTGATAGAGAGATGAGCGAAAAAAATACTGCGACACGTTTAACGCGAGAAACCGTCCTGCGCGGGGCGCTGGCGTTGCTGAACGACATCGGCATCGATGCCCTGAGCACTCGCCGCCTGGCGCAACATTTGGGCGTGCAATCTCCCACGCTCTATTGGCATTTCAAGAACAAGGCCGAGCTGCTGAAGGCGATGGCGGAAACCATCATGCTGGATCACAGTGAAGAGGTGCCCGCCGACATGCCCTGGCAGGATTGGGTTGTCACCAATGCCGGCAACTTCCGTCGGGCGCTGCTGGCTTACCGCGACGGCGCGCGTCTGCATGCCGGCACCCGGCCGCAGGAGCCGCAATTCGCCGTCATTGAGGCCAAGGTGGCGCTGCTGTGCCGGGCGGGGTTGACGCCGGAGCGCGCGGTAAACCTGCTGTTCGCCGTCGGGCGTTTCGTGGTGGGCTGGGTGCTGGAGGAACAGCAAATGCAGCCTGACGATCCGCTCAATGACGCCGACCGCCGCCGTTATCCGCTGCTGTGCCAGGGCTGGGAAACATTGCAGGAGAAGGACGCGGATGCGCTGTTCGAAGCCGGGGTGCGGCTGTTGATCGACGGCGCTGTGGCCGGACTGGCGATCGACAATAATCACGGGCGGCAATCATAAAAGCGCGCTTATCTATCGGAAATTTATAGAAAATACCCACTTTTCGTTAAAGCCATGGCGGCTACATTCCCTTAACATCGTCAAGTCTTTTGATGATAATTATTAGCACGCTGCACAATTATTCACCGCAGTGATGTTACGGATTAAATCCGTTTATTTAAGGGATAGTTTCACCATGGAAATCAACGTTAATGGCCGGGTGGTTCCACTCGGCAATCTCGCGCCCGACACGCCGCTGCTGTACGTTTTACGCAACGATCTGCACTTGAATGGCCCCAAATATGGCTGCGGCCTGGGGGAGTGCGGCGCCTGCACGGTGCTGATCGACGGCGTCGCCGCGCGTTCTTGCTCAATGCCGCTGGCCGCCGTAGGAAGCAAGTCCGTCACCACGCTGGAAGGCCTGGGCACGCCGGAGGCGCTGCATCCGGTTCAACAGGGGTTTATCGATGAGCAGTCGGCGCAGTGCGGTTACTGCGCCAACGGCATGATCATGACGCTGGTCGCGTTGTTCGAACGCGAGCCGGATGCAGATGAACAGACAATCAAGAAAGAGCTGGCCTACAACCTGTGCCGCTGCGGCACCCACCTTGAGATCTTGCGCGCCGCCGAGCGCGCCCGCGATCTGCTGGCTGCGCGGAGGCAAGCATGAGCCGCCTCGAACTGACCCGCCGACAGTTGTTGCAGGCCGGCGGTGTGGTGATGGTCAGCAGTCTGCTGCCCGCGCCGTTTAACGCCTTCGCCGCCGAGGCGGTTGTAGCGCCTGCCGATCTGCCGCTGGACAGGGTAGACAGCTTTATCAGCCTCACCGCCGACGGCCGGGTGACGGCCTTCAATGGCCACGTCGATCTCGGCACCGGCATTCGCACCGCGCTGGCGCAGATCGTCGCCGACGAAATTTGCGTGCCGTTTGAGCATGTCACGATGATCCTTGGCGATACGCAACGCACGCCGGATCAGGGGCCGACCATCGCCAGCGCCACCATCCAGGTCACGTCGGTGCCGCTGCGGCAGGCGGCGGCGCAGGTGCGACATATGCTGACGGCGCTGGCGGCCAAAGCCTTCGAACTGCCGGCCGACCAGCTGACGGCGGCGGCGGGACAGGTGTTTGTGACCAAGCACCCGGGGCGTTCCTTGAGCTATGCGCAGCTGGCGAGCGGGCAAAATCTGCATGTGACGCTGGATAAAAACGTGCCGCTGAACGGTGAGCAGCAGGGCCGCTATGTCGGCCGCGCCGTCGCCCGAGTCGATATTCCGGCCAAGGTCAGCGGGGGGCTAACCTACGTGCACGACCTGCGCTTGCCCGGCATGCTGCATGGCCGGGTGGTGCGCCCGCCTTACGCAGGCGCCGACAGCAGCGCGCCGCTGGGCGGCGGCCTGTTGTCGGTGGATGAAAGTTCGATCGCGCACCTGCCGGGCATCGTGAAACTGGTGGTGATCAACGATTTCATCGGCATTGTGGCCGAGCGCGAAGAGCAGGCGATCGCCGCCATGCGCCGGCTGAAAACCGAATGGAAACCCTGGGCCGGCCTGCCGGACCTGTCGCCGGAGGCGCTGCCCGCCGCGCTGGCAGCCAACCCGAAAACCGACCGCGTGCTGCGCGATGATGCGGGCACGGACGAGGCGTTGGCATTGCTGCATACCGAAGTGCGGGCGGACTATGTCTGGCCTTACCATCAGCACGCCTCAATCGGCCCCTCCTGCGCGGTAGCGGAGGTCAAAGACGGGCGGGCGCAGGTGTGGTCCGGCACGCAAAACCCGCACGATCTGCGCAAAGATATCGCCAGGCTGCTCGAGTTGCCGTCTGAGCAGGTGCACATCACCCGCATGGAAGCCTCCGGCTGCTATGGCCGCAACTGCGCCGACGACGTCTCGGCGGACGCGGCGCTGTTGGCGCGGGCCACCGGCCGCCCGGTGCGGGTGCAGCTGATGCGTGAACAGGAATCCGGCTGGGAGCCTAAGGGCACCGGCCAACTGATCCGGGTGCGCGGCGGCCTCGACGCGCAAAATCGGGTGGCGGCTTACGAGTTGAAAACCAGCTATCCCTCCAACAATGCGGTGACCTTGCCGCTGGTGTTGACCGGCAAGGTGGCCAACCGGGCCGACGTGCAACAAATGGGCGATCGCACCGCCATTCCGCAATACGCGTATCCGCACATGCGGGTGATCTGTCAGGACGCCGCGCCGATCGTGCGGGCGTCGTGGATGCGCGGCGTTTCGGCGCTGCCCAACGTGTTCGCCCATGAATCCTGGATCGACGAGCTGGCCTGGCGCGCCGGCGAGGACCCGATCGCGTTTCGCCTGCGTTACCTGAACGATCCGCGCGCGGTGGCCTTGATTGAGGCCCTGAAGCGCCAGGCTAACTGGCAAGACGGCCCGGCGCACCGCTCGCGCGCCGCCGGGGCCGAAGTGGTGAGCGGCCGCGGCTTCGCCTATGCGCGCTATTTCCACAGCAAATTCCCCGGCTTCGGCGCCGCCTGGGCGGCCTGGGTGTGCGATCTCAGCGTCAATCGCCTTTCCGGGCAGATCACGCTCAATAAAATCTTCGTGGCGCATGATTGCGGCCGGATGATCAATCCGGCCGGGGTGCGCCATCAGGTGCACGGCAACATTATCCAATCCGCCAGCCGGGTGCTGAAAGAGTTTGTGACCTTCAACGCGTCGGGCGTGACGTCATTAGACTGGGGCGGCTATCCGATCCTGCGCTTTGACGAATTGCCGCAGATCGATATCCAACTGATCGACCGCCCGGACGAAGCGCCGATGGGCGCAGGAGAGTCCGCCTCGGTGCCGAGTGCGGCGGCGATCGGCAACGCGCTGTTTGACGCCCTCGGCGTGCGCCTGCGCGAGGTGCCGTTCACACCGGCGCGGGTGCTCGCCGCGCTGCGCGCTCAGGCCGGCCATTAACCCCCCGTTACGAACAAGGACAGCAAAGATGAGTAAGATGAAAAAAATCGTCGGGTGGGGCGGCGTCACGGTGATCGCCGTTGTGGTCGCCGGCGTGGTCGCCAGTTGGCAGCCGGAGATTGCGCCGCTCGCCGCCGATGCGACCCACAGTTTCAGTGAGGCGCAGATCGCGCGTGGCAAAACGTTGGCCGATCTCGGCGACTGCGCTGTGTGCCACACCCGTGCGGGCGGCGAGCGCAACACCGGCGGGTTGGCGATGGAGATCCCCTTCGGCACCATTTACACCACCAACATCACGCCGGACGTGGAAACCGGCATCGGCAGCTGGAGCTACGCGGCGTTCGAACGCGCCATGCGCCACGGCGTCGATCGCCAGGGCCGCTATCTCTATCCGGCGTTTCCCTATACCGCCTTTACCCGCACTCGCGACGACGATCTGCAGGCGCTGTATGCCTATCTGATGTCGCAGCCGCCGGTCAAGTACCGGCCGCCGGCCACCGATCTGCACTTTCCGTTCAACATTCGCCAGGGCATCTTTGCCTGGAACCTGCTGTTCCTGACGCCGGGCGCGATGCCGGAACAGGCGGCCCAAAGCGCCGACTGGAACCGCGGCGCGTACCTGGTCGAAGGGCTGGGGCACTGCAGCGCCTGCCATTCGCCGCGCAACGTGCTGTTCGGCGAGAAAACCGGCGGCGAGCACCTGGCCGGCGGCGTGGCGGAGGGATGGACGGCGCCGGCGTTGACCGGCCGCTCGCCCGCGCCGCTCGCGTGGACGCAGCAGGATCTGGTCGATTTCATGCGCACCGGCTACTCGGCCAACCACGGCGTCGCCGCCGGCCCGATGGCGCCGGTGATCGAAGAAGGGCTGTCGCGCTTGCCGCAGGCCGATCTGCAGGCGATCGCCGTCTATCTGCGCAGCTATCATCCTGAAACGGCGGCGGGCGCTACGGCGACAACGTTAAACGCTCAGGCGGAGCGCCAGGTGGAGCCTCTGAGTTCGGAAGGGGCGCGGCTGTTTTCCGGCGCCTGCATGGCTTGCCATGCGCAGGAAAAAGGCGCGCAGATGGCGGGGGTGCGGCCGTCTCTGGCGCTGAACACCAACCTGTTCGCCGACGCGCCGGACAACGCCATTCGCGTGGTGCTGGACGGCATACAGCGGCCGGCGAACGCCGAGCTGGGCTATATGCCGGGCTTTCGCCATAACCTGAATGACGCGCAGATCGCCATTCTGCTCAACTACCTGCGGCAGCATTACGCCGGTCAGGCGCCGTGGCCGGACTTGGCGGCGCAGGTCAGCCGTTTGCGCGCCGAAACCGCGCAGAAATAGCCGCCTGGGGCTGGACAGCCGCGCCGCGTTGACGACAATAGACCTTTTCACATGGACAGAGGCAGTAAAATGAATACGTTAGACGCGATCCGCCAACGCCGCGCCACCAAGCAGTTCGATACGCAGCACGTGATGACGCTCGAAGAGAAAAAAGCGCTGTTGAACATTGCGCTGCAGGGCGCTCCCAGCGCGTTTAACCTGCAGCACTGGCGCCCGCTGCTGATCGAAGATCGCGCGCAGCGCGAGAAAATTCGCGAGGCGGCGTGGGGGCAGGCGCAGGTGACCGACGCGTCGATGCTGGTCGTGCTGTGCGGCGATCTGTCGAGTTGGGAATCGAAGGTAAAAACCGTTTGGGCCGACGCGGCGGAGCCGGTGCAGCAGTTCATGATCCCGGCCGTCGATCAGTATTATCGCGGTAAACCGCAGGTGCAGCGCGACGAAGTGATGCGCAGCAGCGGCATCTTCGCCCAGACGCTGATGCTGGCGGCCAAGGCGCAGGGCTACGACTCTTGCCCGATGGACGGTTTTGATTTCGACGCGGTGGGCGAGATTATCAATAAGCCGGCGCATTATCAGATCGCGCTGATGGTCGCTATCGGCAAGGCGGCGGGGCAACCTTACCCGCGCATCGGCAAGCTGCCGTTCGACGAGGTGGTGAAAACCGATCGCTTCTGAGCTGAACGGTGAATGACAAAAGGGAAGGCTTGCGCCTTCCCTTATTTTTTTATGACGCACAGTTCGTTCCAGTAACTGAAACGGATGCGCCGTTGCAGGCGGTGATGCCACATAGAACACTCCTTCTACCCTACACGGTTTAAATAAATAGCACCGCGCCGGACACAAGGCGAATGCCTTATTGTGCATAGCTTGCCCGTCGGACGGGATTAACCGATTTTACCGGCCCGGTGCGCGGCGGGCGCCCATCGCCAGCCGAAGTTCATGCCCGCGGCCGCGCCGAGAATGGCCAGCGTGCCCAGCAGCTGCAACAGGCTGAGACGGTGCCCGAACGCCGCCCAGTCCACCACGATCGCCACTGCCGGGTAGATAAACGACAGCGCGCCAACCAGAGCGGTGGGGATTTTCTGGATAGCGCCATAGAGCAACGTGGACATCACCCCGGTATGCACCAAGCCGAGGGTCGCCAGCAGCAGCCAGTCGAACGGTTCTGCGGGAAGGCGGGCCAGACCGGCGAACGGCGCCATCGCCAGCGCGCCGACGGTCAGTTGAATCAACACGATGAGCTGCGGCGGCAACGCGGCCAGCTGTTTGACAATCGCTGCCGCCAGGGCGTACATCAGGGCCGCACCGAGCGCCAGCGCCACGCCCAGCAGATAGTCGCCATCGCCGCCACCGCTCTGCCGGCCGGTGACGATCAACACCATCCCGGCGAACGCCAGCAGAAGCCAGCCCAGCCGATTAGCCGTCAGTTTTTCGCCGAACAGCAGCGCTCCCAGCGCCACCAACATAAACGGTTGAACATGGTAGGTCACGGTGGCGACAGCGATCGAGGCATGCGCATAGGCGGCAAACAATAGCGTCCAGTTGAGCACCAGCGCGAGGCCCCCCAGGACGGCGAAAGCCAGCTGCCGCCGGTTGATGGCGCCTGATTTCAGTTGCCCAAGCGCGGCGCAGGTGGCCAGCATCGCCAGCGCGCCGAACGCGCAGCGCCAAAACACCACCGTGGCGGGCGGCTGCCCTAACACGATCACCGGCCAACCGACGGTGCCGGAGATCGTCATGGCGAGGATCATTTGCACTGCGCCGCGCGTTTTCGTTTTCATGTCGTTTCCCTCGCGGCCTGACCGTACTTGTGGTGAAGTCGCTTAATCATTAAAATGAACAATCGAACATTATGATGAACACGGTTGACAATGTTCGTCAAGTCGAACAAATGAATGGTATAACGAACGATGAGCGAGAGCCTAATGCAGAACATCACGCCGATCGGCCTCTTGTCGGCGGCAATCCGCCGTGAGCGGGAGCGATTGAACCTGTCCGTCACCGAACTGGCGAAGCGCGCGGGTATCGCCAAGTCCACGTTGTCGCAGCTCGAAGCCGGCAGCGGTAATCCCAGTCTGGAAACGCTGTGGGCGTTGGCGATGGCGCTGGATGTGCCGGTCAGTCGACTGATTTCGCAACCCAGCAGGCAGGTGCAAGTGATCCGCGCTCATGAGGGGACCGCGGCGGTGTCAGAGCAGGGCAACTACGCCGCCACGTTGCTGGCCACTTGTCCACCGGGCGCGCAGCGCGACATTTACCGGCTGCGGGTGCAGCCCGGCGAAGTCAAACTTTCCCGGCCACATCCGCCGGGCACCGTCGAGCATGTGATCATCAGCAGTGGACGGGCGCGCCTCGGGCCGGCGGATCAGCCGCTGGAGCTGAGCGCCGGCGATTACATCAGTTACTCCGCCGATCGCGAGCACGTTTTCGAGGCCCTGGAGCCGGAGACCACCGCTGTGATGCTGATCGAGCAGGGCTAGCACGGCGTTGACGGTTCGTTTATTGAAAATGATTCTCAATTATATTAGTGTGCCCGCCTGTTTTGACGCCGGGGCAGGCGCGTAGCCCGGCGTCGCCGTTTGTTGCCCTTCAAGGACCGAAGATGAAAATCGCTATTCCTTCCATACTGTTACTCGCCGGTTTGACGGCGACGCACCCGGCCACCGTGTTGGCCGCTGCACCGCCCGCCGCGGCGGATCAGGGCCAGAACGACACGGCCAACAACGATTTCAGCTTCGTGCGCTATCGCGCGGATTACCGCGTTAACGCCAACGCCACCAACGTGAAGACGGAAAGCTACGAAGTGCTGCTGAAAACCAAGGCGGCGGTCGAAAAATTCAGCCAGATCCGCCTGAGCTACAGCGAGAAAATGGAAACGCTGGAGGTGGTCGCCGCCTATACGCTGACCGCCGACGGCCAGCGCCACGATGTGGCGCCCGATCGCATCTATACCCAGGAAAGCTATTCCAGCGCCACGGCGCCGCTGTATGCCGATCGCAAGGTGCGCGTCATCGTGTTCTCCAACCTGGCGCCGGGCTCGCGCGTGGTGTACGAACTGCGCCGCACGCAGAACACCCCGTATTTCCCTGACTATTTCGGCCTGTGGGAGACGTTCAGCGTTTTCGATCAGTTCGACGACGCCGAAGTGACCCTGCAGGCGCCGGCCAAGCTGCCGATGCATATCTTCACGCGCGGCGTCGAGGGCGGGGACCAACCGCAAATCCGCAACGGCCAGGCGCACTGGCGCTGGCATTATTCGCGCAGCGCGCCGATGAAGGCGCAAAACTGGGCGGCGGACAGCTGGACCTTCAGCCCGACCATCATGGCCAGTACCTACCGCGAGTGGCCGCAGTTGGCCAAGGCCTACCAGCTGAAGGCCGGCGCGGCGGCGAAGGTGACGCCGGGCATTCAGGCGCTGGCGGACAATATCACCGCCGGTATCAGCGATCGGCGCGAGCAGGCGGAGGCCCTCTATCGCTGGGTGGCGCAAAACATTCGCTACGTGGCGGTGTACCTGGGCAACGGCGGGCTGGAGCCGAATTCGGCGCAGAGCATTCTCGATAACCATTACGGCGACTGTAAGGATCACGTGGTGATCCTGGAGGCGCTGCTCGCCGCCAAAGGCATTGAAAGCTCGCCGGTGCTGATCGGCATGGATGAAGGCCCGATACTGCCTAAAGTGCCGCTGCTTGGCCGCTTCAATCACGCCATCACCTACGTGCCGGAATTCAAACTGTACCTCGATTCCACCAATCCCTGGGCGCGTTTCGGGCAACTGCCGGAGGGCGATTTGGGCGCGCCGGTGCTGCTGACGCGTGACGCCAGGCTGGCGCGCACGCCGGGCAGCGATGAGCAGCCGGTCAAGAGCGCGCTGAACGTCGATTTCGTGTTCGACAAGGCGGGCAATCTGCGCGGACAGACCGAGCGCCGGCTGAGCGAAGTGGAAGAAATTGACCTGCGGGGCTACTTCTCGCAGATCAACCGTCAGAATCGGGCGCAGGCCGAAGCGACAATCATGTCCGCTTCCGGCATCGACGGCAACGGCGAAGTGGCGATGAACAGCGATCCGCTGGATCTCAAAAAGCAGTTCGGCTATCGCTTCCGCTTCAAGGCGGACGACTACGTCGATTTCGGCGTGGTGGGCGGCATGACGTTGCCCAACCCGCCCGGCGGCAAATCGTTCCGCACGCTGTATACCACCACGGCGGCGCCGGGCAACGAAACGCCGTTCTACTGCACCGCGCAGCGCTACGACGAAACCTACCGTCTGCAGCTGCCGGCCAACGTGCCGATCATCGCCATTCCGAAAGATCGGCAATTCCGCAATGCGGCGGGCGACTATCGCGTCGAGTGGCGGCGCGACGGGCAGCAGGTGACCGTCAATCACCGCCTGCAGGTGAACGCCATTCGCGGCAAGGAAGCGCTGTGCCAGGCGCAGGATTACCCGGCGTTCCGCGAGCTGTTCCAGCAGGTGCGGCGCGGTTTCCGCGGCCAGGTGGTGTACGGTGAATTGGCCAACGGCAAATAAGCCGATGCCCCGTCGCGCCAAGCGGCGGGGCGCACGCCTCAGTTGAACTCGCCTGCGACCTCGGACCACAGGCTGACGCGGCAACCGCGCGCCGCGAAAGCGTCCATCTCGCGCTTGATGCCGCCGCTCTCTTGCCAACCCGGCAAGTCGAGCACGATCAATTCATCCATCGCCGCCATGAACAGCGCGTCGATCGGCGCCCACAGCTTGCCGATGGCGGTTTTGTCTAGCTCTTGCAAACACTGGTTGATCGGATGCGACATGCTGACCTGGCTAAAAACGGCGCTGCCGGCGCGCACGATAGCGGCGGCGACGTCGTTGCACGCCATAAAGCGTTGCTGCACGACGTTGGCGTCGGCGTGGCTGTAAGGGCAGGCTAAAAATATTTTTCTCATTAGCGTTTGTTCTCTCAATAATTGTTGTCAGGGACGAAAAAAGGGCGCAGCTTCCCCGTGAGGCGGCGCCCCGTTTATTTTTATGGCTTAGGGATAAATTTAACGAGCGGCGGCGGCGATGGCCGTCGATTGCCTTTGCGTCTGTTCTTTTTCCAGCAATTCAGCCTCCGGCACCGAAATTTTTATGGCGATCAGCACGGCGATCATGCCACCGAGGAATTTGCCCATCATGATCGGCAACACCAGCGAAGGTTGGAAGTTGGCGGTAAACGCCAGGTGATCGCCCAACGTGGCCTGTGCGCAGATGCCGAAGGCCACGCACAGCACCTTATCGCGGGCGCGCATGCCTTTGAACAGGTGATAAACGGCGATGATATTGGCCAATACCATAATAAAGCCCAGCGCGCCGGTATCCGATAAACCGAGCTTTTTACCGATGAAATGCATCGGCTTGCGGCAATAGCGCTGGAATAAATAACAAATGGGGAATGTGCCCGCCAACATAATGCCGATATAACCGGCGATCTCGATAGCGCGGAATAATTCGTCTTTGTCGGCAAATAACGGATCGAATACCCAGCCGCCGAACACCTTTTTAAATACGCCGGTAAAATGCTCGATGATGCACAGCGCCAACACCAGCTTGATAAAGGCATCCGCCGCCTTGCCGAAGATCAGGAATCCTTTCACCATCGCCGCCGGCCTCAGCTTCAGCCCCAGTGCCAACAGGAAGCACAGGGCGAACAGCGGGGACAGCAGCCGCAGCGCCTGCAGCAAGTCCAGCTGCAGATAGTGCGCGGCAGGTGACGTGGTGGAGATAATCTCCCTGACCGGCAGGTTATTGAAGGTGATGGTCACCAGGGCGATCAGCACCGCGAACGGAATGCTGATCAGGCCTGCCATGGCACCCAGCGCCAGATATTTATGGTCGTCGCGGTTCAGCATGATAAGCCCGACCGGGATCAGGTACACGATGCTGGCACCCGAGGTGTAACCCACCAACATGGCGACGATCCACATGTCGCGGTTGGCGGCAATGGCGTCGGCCAGCTGATAGCCGCCCATGTCAACAGCGATCACCGCCAGCGCCGCGATCGAGGCGTCGGAGCCGAGCGCCGAGAAGAAGGGGCCGATGCTATACATGATCAGGTAAGAGATGATCGGGATTGCGGCCATGATGCCAGCCTGGGCGAGAAACACCGGGCCGATGGCGTGAATGCCGTTGACGAATTCGCGTCCCAGCTCGCCTTCCGGTTTGACGATCGACGCCAGCGCACCGATCAGAGTGCCGGCCATGATGATATAGATGATGAAATTACCGAACTCAGCCATGGTGTTCCTCCTGCGATGAACGTAAGCCGCGCGAGCGCGCGATGATTTCCTGATAGCGGGCAAACCAGCCAGCCATATCGACCACGGCGGGTTCCGTCACTTCATAGCGGTTGAGCACCTTGAGCGGATGTTCCACCCCCAGTCCTTTACGCGCCAACAGCGCAACGCCTTGGGCGGTGATCTCCTTATTGGCGGGAGAGACGATGCGCTTTTGGATCAGGTTGGCGAGAAACTGCGTGAAATAGCGGTTGGCGGACAGGCCGCCGTCCACCGAAATGCTGTCGCCGATCGGTTTCAGTTTATCCATGGCGTTGATCACCTCGGCGGAACGCATGGCGATGCCTTCGAGGATCGACTGCAGCAGATCCTTGCGCTCGGTCTCCAGCGACAGCCCGGCCCACATCCCGGCGGCGGAGCGGTCCCAGTACGGGCAAGCCAGTCCGGAGAGCGCGGGCACAAAGGCCAGGCCGCGCGCGATGGCCGGCTGAGAGGGGAAGTCGCCGAATTCATCGAAATCGTTGAACAGGCCGATCTTTCTCGCCCAGTTAATGGCGGAGGCGGCGTTATAAACGCCGCCGTCCAGGCCATACACCGGCTCGCTGTCGGGCAGCTTCCAGCACAGCGTGGGCAACAGGCCGGACTCGCCGGCATCGATCGGGCGCGGCCCGGTGATCGCCTGTAAAAAGGCGCCGGTACCGAAGGTGATCTTCATCTGCCCCGGTTGATGACAGCCGTGGCCGTATGTGCCGGCAAACTGGTCGACGATGCAGGCCGACAGCGGCACCGGTTTGCCGTTGAGCGCGACGTCGCCGAAGTGGCCGATGTTGTCTCTGACCTCGGGCAGGCTGTCGATCGGCACGCCGAACAAACGGCACAGCTCCTCATCCCACTGCAGGGTATGAATGTTGAACAACGAGGTGCGCGAGGCCGAGTTATAGTCGGTGAGATGCCGGCCGCACAGGTGGAACAGGAAAAAGGCGTCCATGGTGCCGAGCCGCAGGCGGCCGCGTTGCGCCAATTGCCTGGCGCCCGGGGCGTTGTTCATCAGCCAGCCCATTTTGCTGGCTGAGAAGTAGGTATCGAGCGGCAGACCGGTTTTCGCCGTCACCAGCGGTTCAACGCCTTCGCGTTTCAGCCGCTGGATCTCCGGCTCGGTGCGCTGATCTTGCCAAACGATAGCGTTGTACAGCGGCAGGCCGCTGTCGGCGTCCCAGGCCAGCAGGCTTTCGCCCTGATGCCCTAAACCGATGGCGTCCACCATGTCGCACTGGCTGAGACAGCGACGGATATTCGCCAGAATCTCCAGGGCGTCGTGTTCTACCCAACCCGGATTGGGGGTGATCTGCTTGTGCGACATGCTGGCCGGTGAATGGTGCCTGCCGTCTTCGCCGAACACCACGACCCGGGTGCCGGTGGTCCCCTGATCAATCGCGGCATAACGTTGATTCATCATTGCTTCGCTCTCTTATAGGTATAGGTTTTGTTTTTTTATTGTGCCTGGTGTTGGTTGTGTGACTGTTTTAATAATCTATCTTCAATTAAACACATAAAAGCAACATAAATCACAAGATAAAATAACCCCGCGTGATCGACCTCATACTTTTTGCTTATCACCGCCTTTTGCGGCTTTTTTTTGGGAGTTATGTTGTTTTTACCATTTCAAATGCGGTTATTGTGTGGTTTTATTGTGGTTATCACATCAAAACGGGACATCAGCATGATGGAAGAACAAACGGGTTGGGACATTGTCGTGATTGGCGGCGGTGTGGTCGGGTGTGCGGTATTCCGCAAATTCTGCCTGATGGGCGCCCGTACGCTGCTGTTGGAAAAAGGGGGCGATATCCTGTCCGGCGCCAGCAAAGCCAACAGCGCGTTGTTGCATACCGGCTTCGATGCGCCGAGCGATAGCCTGGAACTGCATTGCATGCAGGCCGGCTACCGGGAATTTATCGCCATCCGTGAACGAATGAATCTGCCGCTGTTGCCCACCGGCGCGCTGGTCGTGGCCTGGGACGAGCAGCAGTTGGCGGCGCTGCCCGCGATTGTGCAACAGGCGCACGACAACGGCGTGCTGGACGTGGCGCAGATCGACGCCGCCGAGCTGTATCGCCGTGAGCCGCAGCTGGCGCCCGGCGCGTTGGCGGCGGTAGAGGTGCCGGGCGAGAGCGTGATCGATCCCTGGAGCACGCCGCTGGCTTACCTGACGCAGGGCGTTAAACACGGCGGCGACTATCGCTTCAATACCGAGGTGACCGGCGCCGAACGCTTGCCGACCGGCTGGCGGCTAACCAGCAACCGGGGCGAGTTTCACGGCAAAATCGTCATCAACTGCGCCGGCAATCAGGGCGACCGGGTAGAAAGTTTCTGCCATCAGCCCGAGTTTGAAATTCGCCCGCGCAAAGGGCAGTTCCTGGTGTTCGACAAGGCCGCCGCCGGGCAGGTCAACGCCATTATCTTGCCGGTGCCGACGACGATCACCAAAGGGGTGCTGCTGTCGAAAACCATCTTCGGCAATTTGCTGCTCGGGCCGACCGCCGAAGAACAGCAGGATCGCGAGACGGCGACGGTGGACGAAACCAAAATGCGCGAGCTGATCGAACAGGGCACCCGGCTGCTGCCCTCGCTGGCGAATTACAGCGTGACCGCCAGCTATGCCGGCTTGCGTCCGGCCACCGAGCAGAAACACTACCGCATTCAGCACTATCCCGATCGGCAGTGGATCTGCGTGGCGGGCATTCGCTCCACCGGCCTGACGGCGGCGCTGGGCATCGCGCAATATGTGGAACAGCTCTATCGCGACCACTTTACGCCGTGCTTCACGCCAAAAACGCCGGAGACCGTGTATTGGCCGCAAATGCCGATGCTTGCCGACTACGCGCTGCGCGATTACGCGCGCCCGGACAACGGCGGCATCGTTTGCCACTGCGAGCTGGTGACCCAGCGGGAGATCGAGGCGGCGTTCGATTCCGCCGTGCCGCCGGAGTGCATCGGCGGGCTGCGGCGCCGCACGCGCGTGATGATGGGGCGCTGCAACGGCTTTTATTGCAGCAGCCGGGTGGCGGAAATGGTAGGCGATCGTTTTGGCCAAACGCTGGCCGTAGGGAGCATTGATGAAAACTGAGTATCAGGTGGCGATTGTCGGCGCCGGGCCGGCGGGGATCGCGGCGGCGACCGCGCTGCGGCAAGCGGGGATCGAGGATGTGGTGATCCTGGAACGGGAACGGCAGGCGGGCGGCGTGCCGAGACACTGTCGGCACCCCACCTTTGGGCTGCAAACGTTTTATAGGCCTATGCTGGGATCCACCTATGTCGATAAAATACTGGCGCGCGCCGGGCAGGTGGAGATCCGTACCGGCGTGACGGTGCTCGCCATCAAGCCGGACGGCGAGCTGACCATCACGGACTGCCGCGGCGTCAGCACGTTGAAAGCGCAGCGGGTGATCCTGGCGACCGGCGTGCGCGAGACGCCGCGCCATCCGCGTCTGGTGAGCGGGCTGCGGCCGCAGGGCGTACTCACCGCCGGTGCGCTGCAGCAGTTCGTCTATCTGCGCGGGCTGCAGCCGGGTAAGGCGCCGGTGGTGATCGGCACCGAGCTGGTCAGTTTCTCCGCGCTGTGGACGCTGCGTAACGCCGGCGTGCGCGCCGTCGCCATGATTGAAAGCGGCGGCAGACCCGTCGCCTGGCGTCTGAGCGCGCTCTATGCGCGTCTGATGGGAGTGCCGATCCACTACTATTCGCGCGTAACCGATATTGCCGGCCGCGATCGGGTTGAATCCATAGAAGTGGAAAATCGCCAGGGGGAGAAACGGCGCATCGCCTGCGACAGCCTGATCTTCACCGGCCGCTTCACCGGGGAGTATACGCTGATCCGCCAGAGCCACCTGGCGCAGCGGCCGGACAGCGGCTGTCCGTTGACCGATCAGTTCGGCCGCTGTTCCGATGCCGCCTATTTCGCCGTCGGCAACATGTTGCACCCGGCGGACATGGGCGACCAGTGTTATCAGGAAGGGCTGCGCGTCGGCGAGGCCGTTGCCCATTCGCTGCAGCGCACGCTGCCGCCGGCGCGGCAAATCCTGCCGGTGCGGCACGACGAACGGATACGCCTGACTGCGCCCGCCCGTGTGGCGCTGATCGGCAATCCCGCCACGGTCACGATCAATATGCGCGTGGAACAGGCGGTGTCCGGTTCGGTGGTGGTACGGCTGGGAGAGAAAGTGCTGTACCGCAAAACGCATCGTTGCCTGCCTGAACGGCGGATCCTGCTGCGCAATATCGTCTTGCCGGCCGAGGCTGAGCGTGATGCGCTGCACATCAGCATCGAATCCGCAGGATGAACGACGGCAACGGCTTGCGTCTAACGCCCTGAAACCCGTAGTATTCCGTCAGTTAACGCCGCAAGTCTCGGCGGAGGCAGTCACTCTTACTAAAGGCAGCGAGTGTAATGTGAATGGATATCTCTAATTCCGTGGAAAGGCGCAATGAAATACTGGCGCTGATCCAGGCCAACGGCCGGGTTTACGTGAATGAGCTGGCGGATAAATTCCAGGTTTCGCAGGAAACCATTCGGCGCGACCTGAACAAGCTGGAAGACTATCGGCTGATCAAGAAGATCCACGGCGGCGCAGTGAGCAGCCAGTTTAAATTCGAGCATGAATTCAACGAGCGGGCCAAAATCGCCGAGGCCGAGAAGCGCGCCATCGCGGAGAAAGCGGCGACGCTGCTCCAACCGGGCGATACGGTGTTCGTGGATTTCGGCTCCACCACGCTGGAGTTTGCCCGGCAGTTGGCGACGATCGATCAACTGACGGTCATCACCAACTCGCCGCTTATCGCCAACGTCTGTCTGGAAAATGACTCCATTGACGTGGTGCTGATCGGCGGGCAGTTCATCGACTCCAAAATGGCGTGCCTGGGCGCGATCGCATTGAATAATATCGAGGCGTTTTTCGCCGACTACGCCATCATCGGCGCCGGCGCGGTCAATCTGCAGACCGGCGTGATGGATCAGAACGTCAATGAAGCGGCCATCGCGCGCAAAATGATTGCCCAGAGCCGCAAGTGCATCGTGCTGGCCGACGAAAATAAGCTGCGCGGACATGCGATGACGCTGGTGGCCAAATGGCCCGAGGTCGATTATCTGGTGACCTCCGACAGCGGTAACGCATTAGAGGGCTTGGTTTTCCCCGCCAACGTCAATGTGTTGGTGGCGCAGGTCTAAAGGGGGAGAAGCCTTTCTCCATGCGGAGAAAGGCTCAAACCGCTTCCGTCAGGCGATATCGACCGCGCGCACCTCTTTGGATCTCAACTTCACGCGGATCGGCACCGATTTATACGAAGGCGTGCCGCTCTCCTCATCGATGTAATGCAGCGGCACCAGCACGTTGGCCTCCGGGTAGTAGGCGCCGACCGAACCGGCTGAGATGTTGTAGGCGATCACCGTGATGCCTTCCAGGCGCTGGGTGCTGCCGGGCAGCGCCGTTTCCAGATCGACCACGTCGCCATGTTCCAGCCCCAAACGTTGCAGATCGCTGTCATTCATGAACAGCACGTCGCGCCGGCCGAAGACCCCGCGGTAGCGATCGTCCAGAGCATAGATGGTGGTGTTGTACTGATCGTGGCTGCGCAGCGTGATCAGCCGCAGCGTGTCTTTGTCAGCCGTTGTCTCGTCCTCATGCAGCCCGCTGAATACGGAAAACATCGCCTTGCCCGTCGCCGTCGGCCACTGGCGCTCGGTCGGCGGCAGCGGCATGCGGAAACCGCCGGGTTGACGAATGCGCGCGTTGTAATCGTCGAAGCCGGGGATGGTTTTTTCGATCAAATCGCGGATCACGTCGTAATCTTCGATCAGTTCATCCCAGGGCACCTTGCTGGCAGGCATCACCGCTTTGGCCATGCCGGCCACAATGGCGGGTTCCGAACGCAACAGCTCCGACGCCGGTTTTAATTTGCCGGACGAGGCGTGAACCATCGACATCGAATCTTCCACCGTCACCGATTGTCGCCCGCCGGCCTGCATGTCCAGTTCGGTACGGCCCAGGCAGGGCAGAATGAGGGTTTCTTTCGCCACCAACAAATGGCTGCGGTTGAGTTTGGTGCCGATATGCACGCTTAATTCCAGCGCTTTCATCGCCGGGAAACTCTGCTCGGGGTCCGGCAGCGCCACGGCGAAGTTGCCGCCCAGGCAGATCAACGCCTTCGAGGCGCCGTCGATCATCGCCTGCATGCATTTCACTGCATCGTGACCGTGGGCTTTGGGCGGCGTGAAGCCAAACACCGTTTCCAGCTTCGCCAAAAAATCGGCCGAGGGTTTTTCGGTGATGCCGACAGTGCGGTTGCCCTGCACGTTGGAGTGGCCGCGTAGCGGGCAGATGCCGGCGCCCGGTTTGCCGATGTTGCCGCGCAGCAACAGCAGATCGGCAATCAGGCGTACGTTGGCGGTGCCTTTATTGTGCTGCGTAATGCCCATGCCGTAGGTCACGATGGTGGCGTTGGATTTCGCGTAAGCGGCGGCGACCTGTTCCAGATCCCGGCGCGCCAGGCCGCTCTCCGCCTCAATCGCATCCCAATCGGTGGCCTTCAGATCGGCGGCGAAATCCGCAAAACCTTCCGTGTGCTCGGCAATAAAGGCGTGGTCCAGCGCATTGCCATGTTCGTCATCCAACTGCAGCAGCGCTTTGGCAATGCCTTTGAGCGCTGCGGCGTCGCCGCCGGCCTTGACCTGATAGTAGGTGGAGGCGATAGGGGTCGAATTGTAGGTCGCCATTTCGATGACGTTTTGCGGATCGGTGAAACGCTCGAGCGCCCGCTCGCGCAGCGGATTGAACACGATAATCGGCACTTTTTTGCGCGCCAATTCATGCAGCGTGCCCATCATGCGCGGGTGATTGGTGCCCGGATTGTGCCCGATGGAGATAATCAGCTCCGCGCTGTCAAAGTCGTCCAGCGACACGGTGCCTTTGCCGATGCCGATCGACTGGGGCAGGCCAACGCTGGTCGGCTCATGGCACATATTGGAACAGTCGGGGAAGTTATTGCTGCCAAATTCCCGCGCAAACAGCTGGAACAGATAGGCCGCCTCATTGGACGCCCGGCCGGAAGTATAAAACTCCACCTGCTCCGGCGGCAGCGTCTGCAAAATGGCGGCGATGCGTTGAAACGCCTCATCCCAGGCCAGCGGTCGCAGCGTGTCGGTCCCGGCGTCATAGAACAGGGGCGTGGTCAGGCGACCATAATCCTCCAGTTCATAATCGGTTTTCCGCAGCAGTGAGGTCACGGTATTTTGCGCCAGGAATTCGGCCGTCACGCGTTTGCTGGTCGCTTCCCAGGTCACGGCTTTGGCGCCGTTTTCGCAAAACTGGAAGGTGGATCGATGTTCTTTATCCGGCCATGCGCATCCCGGGCAATCAAACCCGTCGGGCTGATTGGTGCGCATCAGCGTTACCGGCGCCTCCAGGGTATCCATCTGAGTGCGCACGGCGATGGCCGTCGCTTTCAGCGCGCCCCAACCGCCGGCGGGCCCATCGTAGGGATGAACACCGGGCACTGCTCGTCTTTTCGCCATTATTGATTGCCTCCGACACCGCTTACGATAAATGCAGGTGATTGATTTACTATGAATATTATCCTTATCGTCCAAGGCGGACCGCAGGCGCCGCCGTCGTTGAACGCAGGCCTGTCGATTCAGTATAGATGAGTGAAAAAGGAGACAGCGGCCATCTGTGCGGGGAGAGCGGCGGCCCGTCTAATCGGAGGCGGGCCGCCGGAGGGTTACTTTTTCACCACCAGCCCCACGCCGCGGCCGCGCGGATCGGACGCGGTTTCCGGCGTGCGGCCATCGATGCGGATAGCCTGAATATCCCCCATGTTCCAGCCCTGATCTTCCAGGGTGTAGCCCATGGCTTTCAGCTCGTCCGCCGGTTTGCCGGTCAGCGGCGCGAAGCTGTCGTAATAAACGGTGTCCTTCGGCAACAGTTGGTGATGCACGCGCTGGGCGGCCACCGCCTGCGCCAGCGGCAGATGGTAATCGTAGAGATTGTTGATCACCTGAAAGATCGAGGTGAAGATGCGCGATCCGCCCGGCGTGCCGATCACCAGGGTGACGTCGCCGTCGCGGGTGATGATGGTCGGGCTCATCGAGGAGAGCATGCGTTTGCCCGGCTCGATGGCGTTGGCGTCGCTGCCCACCACGCCGAAGGCGTTGGCGACGCCGGGTTTGGCGCTGAAGTCGTCCATCTCGTCGTTGAGCAGGAAACCGGCGCCTTTGACCACCACGCCGCTGCCGAAGTCCCAGTTAAGCGTATAGGTGTTGCTGACCGCGTTGCCGGCCGCATCGACGATCGAGAAGTGGGTGGTTTGGTGGCTTTCCAGCCCCGGCCGCACCTGCTCGGTCGGCGAGATCGCCGTCGGGTTGATCTCGGCGGCGCGTTTTTGCAGGTAGTCGGGGGCGATCAGCTGCGCTTCCGGCACGTTAGTGAAATCCGGGTCGCCGAGGTAGTCGGCGCGATCGGCGAACACGCGTTTTTCGATTTCCGCCAGCAGGTGGATATAGCGCGCCGAGTTCAGCGGCACGCCCTTGAAGTCGGCGGCGCGATCTTCTTTTATCCCCAGCAGCTGCGCCAGCGCGATGCCGCCGGAGCTGGGCAGCGGGGCGGTATACACGGTGTTGCCGCGCCAGCTGATGCGCATCGGTTCACGCCATTTCACCCGGTAGTCGGCCAGATCCGCCGCGCCGAGCAGCCCGTTGTCGCGCTGCATTTGCGCCACCAGCAGGCGGGCGGTTTCGCCGTGATAAAAATCGTCGGCGCCCGATTTGGCGATGCGCTCAAGGGTGGCGGCCAGCTCCGGCTGTTTGAACACCGTGCCGGGCTTCATGGCGCCGAAATAGTCGCCGAAGTTGGTTTTACCGGCAAACAGCTTGTTGGCGTCTTCGCGGTACTGATACTGCTGATCCGCCACGGTGAAACCTTGCCGGGCGTAGCCGATCGCCGGCGTCAGCAGTTCGGCCCACGGCAGCTTGCCGAAACGCTTGTGGGCTTCCCACAGCCCCAGCACGGTGCCCGGCACGCCGGCGGCGCGACTGCCCACCAGGCTGAGATTCTCGATCACTTCGCCTTTCTCGTTCAGATACATAGTTTTGCCGGCGGCCTTGGGTGCCACTTCGCGGTAGTCGAGGAAATAGGGTTTGCCGTCGACGTACAGCGTCATAAAGCCGCCGCCGCCGATATTGCCGGCTTCAGGGTAGGTGACCGCCAGGGTAAAGGCGGTAGCGACCGCCGCATCAACCGCGTTGCCGCCGGCCTGCAGAATGTGCGCGGCGACTTTTGCGCCATACTGATCCGGGGCGGCGACCGCGCCGGCGGTCAGATCGGCAGCAAAGGCGGCGGGAACGGTGCAGGCCAGGGCCACGCTCAGAGCTATCGTTTTCAATAAACCGGCAGACATAGAAGATCCTTTTAGCGATGTTCAGTTATCAGGTGAATTCAACTAATTATTTTTGAAACAGCAGGTTAGCGCGTTTTATTCGGGCTGTTGCAGCGCTTTATTGAAAGTAGCAGCGGTCAGGCGGGGCCGCCTGACCAGAGTAGCAAATCGTGATGTGGCGCGTTATGCGTCGGCCGGCAGCGTCGATTGCAGCCATTGGCAGAAGTGCCGGGCGAGCGGATTGTGTTCGCTGTCGCGATGCAGCAGCCACGCCCAGTTGGCGCCTGGCAAACCAGACCAGTGAATGTTCAAAAAATGCGCACGCGGTTGTTTGTCATCATCGGGTGTGGTTGGCTGATCAGAGTCACCTAAGGAGGCCATAATGAACGACTCACCCTTGAGCATTCCCACCTGGTATCGCGATCCGCACGCAGAACAGGCCATGGCCGAAGGCCATGCGCCCATCTGGCGGCATCTGCTGAGCCTGGTGCCGGAACGCGAACTGTCCGGCGTCAGGGTGCTGGACTTCGGCTGCAATCAGGGCGGTTTTCTGCGCCTGTTGCATCAAATTCGGCCATTTAGTGAGGGGATCGGCGTTGATATCGCCCGCCAATCCGTCGTACAAGCCAACCGCCTGAAAGGAAACCTGCCGATCGTTTATCAGACCGACACGCGGTTGACGGGCTATGAGAATCACTTCGATATCGCCTTCAGTCATGAAGTCATCTACCTGATTGAAGATATCGCGCAGCATGCCGCCGATATGCTGCGGGTGCTGAAGCCGGGCGGCGTTTATTATGCGGTGACCGGTTGCCACACCGATAACCCGCAGTGGCCGCAATGGCGCGAAAGGGTGGCTGAACAGACGCATACCGTGGTGCAGGATCGTTCTCTGGACGATTATGCGCGTATTTTCTCCGCCGCGGGGTTCCAGGTCTCTGCCCGCAGGCTGGGTTTTTCCGGCTTCGTGCCCTATGAGCCGGACGGCTGGATGCCGACTATTTCGGCAGCGATCGACTACTATTGGCACACCAAAACGGTGTTTAGGCTGGTTAAACCCTAAAAATCCCACGCGGCGCCGCCCCCGGCTGAAGTGGAACGCTTTATTGCATTGGCTAAAAACCGCTGCGCCAATGTGCTGAAACCACGCTGAACGAGATTGCGCCACCGTTTTCCGCTTCGAAAAGATTTTACGCAATCCTTACGCAACCCTTTCAGAAGCGCATTCCGGCATTCGATATATTGAGAATAGTCATTCTCAATAGGATCGTATTGCAATGCAGAGGAAAACGCTTTTGGCGCTGGGGCTTTCGCTGTCGCTGGCCGCCTGCGATGGGCAAAACGCCGGCGCGCCGACGGGCGCAGGCGGTGAACGGGAGGTCGGCGTCGTCACGTTGCGCGGCCAGTCTGTAACCCTGAGCAGCGAGTTGACCGGTCGGGTTAACGCCACCATGACCTCCGACGTGCGGCCGCAGGTCGACGGCATCATCAAGCAGCGGCTGTTTACCGAAGGGGCCGAGGTGAAAGCCGGGCAGGTCTTGTATCAAATTGACCCCGCCAGCTATCAGGCCAGCTACGATCAGGCCGCCGCCCAGCTGAAAAACGCTCAGGCCACGGTGCAATCCACCCGGCTCAAATCGCAGCGCTATGCGGCGCTGGTGAAAGAGAACGGCGTTTCCAAACAGGACGCAGACGACGCCAAAGCCGCGTATCTGCAGGCCGTGGCGTCGGTGGCGCAGTATCAGGCGGCGCTGGAAACGGCGCGCATCAATCTCGCCTATACCCAGGTGCGGGCGCCGATCGCCGGCCGCATCGGCATTTCGTCGGTGACGCCGGGCGCGCTGGTCACCGCCAGCCAGACCGATGCGTTGGCCACCATCCGCGCGTTGGATCCGATCTATGTCGATCTGACCCAGTCCAGCGCCCAGTTGCTTAAACTGCGCCGTCAGCAGGCCGCTTTGCAGCGTGGTGCGGTCACGCCGGTCGCCATCAAGCTGGAGGACGGCACGCCTTATGCCCACGCCGGCAAGCTGGAGTTGACCGAGGTGGCGGTGGATGAGGCCACCGGTTCGGTCACGCTGCGCGCGGTATTCCCCAACCCCGAACATGAGCTGTTGCCCGGCATGTACGTCCACGCCACGGTGGATAACGGCGTCGATCCCAAAGCCATCCTGGCGCCGCAGCAGGGCATCACCCGCAACGCCAAAGGGGAAGCCACCGCGTTGGTGGTAAACACGCAAAACAAAGTGGCGCAACGCACCGTCAGCGCCGAACGGGTGGTGGGCAGCAACTGGCTGATCGACAGCGGGCTGAACGACGGCGATCGCCTTATCGTCGAAGGCACCAGCAAGGTGACGATCGGCGCTGCGGTGAAGCCGGTAGACGTCTCGGTCGACAAAACCCAACGCGGGGAGCAGTGATATGGCGCAGTTCTTTATCCGGCGTCCGGTATTCGCCTGGGTGATCGCCATCATCATCATGCTGTGCGGTCTGATGTCGATCAATTCATTGCCCGTCTCGCAGTACCCGGACGTCTCACCGCCGCAGATCGCCATCTCCGCCACCTACCCGGGCGCGGACGCGGAAACGCTGGAAAACAGCGTCACCCAGGTGATTGAGCAGCAGCTCACCGGCCTGGACGGCCTGCTGTATTTCTCATCGACCAGCAGCGCCAGCGGCTCGGTCAGCATCAACGTCACCTTTGAGCAGGGCACCGATCCGGATATCGCTCAGGTGCAGGTGCAAAACAAGGTGCAGCAGGCGGAAAGTCGTCTGCCGAGCGCCGTTACCGCGCAGGGCGTGACGGTCAAAAAATCCCAGAGCAGCTTTCTGCTGATCGTCGGGCTGTATGACGAAAGCAACAAGGCGACGATGGCCGATATCTCCGACTATCTGGTCAGCAACCTGCAGGATCCGTTGTCGCGCATCGAGGGCGTCGGGGACGTACAGGTGTTCGGCTCGGAATACGCGATGCGCATCTGGCTGGATCCGACCAAACTGGCGAGCTTTTCGCTGATGCCTTCCGACGTGCAGACGGCGATCGAGGCGCAAAACACCCAGGTGTCCGCCGGCAAGATAGGCGATCTGCCGGCCGCCGCCGACCAGCAGCTGACCGCCACGGTGAAGGCGCAGTCGCGGCTGCAAACGCCGGAACAGTTCCGCAATATCATCCTGAAAAGCGACAGCAGCGGGGCGCTGGTGCGGCTGGGCGACGTGGCGCGGGTTGAGCTGGGCAACGAAGACTACTCCGCCAGCGCGCACCTCAACGGCCACCCGGCGGCGGGGATCGCGGTCAAGCTGGCGGCGGGCGCCAACGCCCTGAGCACCGCCAAGCTGGTGAAGGCCAAGGTGGCGGAATACCAAAGCGCCATGCCGCAGGGCTACAAGGTGGCCTACCCGAAAGACAGCACCGACTTCATCAACATCTCGATCGAAGAGGTGGTGAAAACGCTGTTTGAAGCGGTGGCGTTAGTGGTGGTAGTGATGTTCGTGTTTCTGCAAAACCTGCGCACCACGCTGATCCCGACCATTACCGTGCCGGTGGTGTTGCTGGGCACCTTCGGCGTGCTGGCGGCGTTCGGCTATTCGATCAATACCCTGACGCTGTTCGGCATGGTGTTGGCGATCGGGCTATTGGTGGATGACGCCATCGTGGTGGTGGAAAACGTCGAACGGGTGATGCGCGAGGATAAACTGCCGCCGCGCGAGGCGACGGAGAAATCGATGCGCGAAATCACCGGCGCGCTGGTCGGCATCGCGCTGGTGCTGTCGGCGGTGTTTCTGCCGATGGCGTTCTTCGGCGGCTCCACCGGGGTGATCTACCGCCAGTTTTCGATCACCGTCGTCTCCTCGATGGTGTTGTCGGTGGTGCTGGCGTTGACGCTGGCGCCGGCCTTGTGCGCCACGTTGCTGAAACCCGCGCACGACGCGCAGACCGACAAAGGCTTGCTGGGCAAATTCAACCGCGGTTATGACCGGTTGCAGGCGAAGTACGCCGACAAGGTCGGCGCAGTGATCCACCGGCCAACGCGCTATCTGCTGCTGTACGGCCTGCTGTTGATCGCCGCCGCCGTAATGTATCTGCGTTTGCCGACCGGCTTCCTGCCCAACGAGGATCAGGGCTCGGTGATGGTGCAGTACACCTTGCCGGCCGGCGCCACCAACGCGCGCACCTCGGCGGTGAGCGAGGCGGTGACCGCCTATTTTCTCGACCAGGAAAAGGCCAACGTCAGCACCATTTTCACCATCAACGGTTTCGGCTTCAGCGGCAGCGGTCAAAACGCCGGCATGGCGTTCGTCAGCCTCAAAGACTGGAGCCAACGCCGCGGCAGCGAAAATACCGCCGACGCCATCGCCAAACGCGCCATGGCGCACTTTGCCTCGCTGCGCGACGCCCAGGTGTTCTCCATGAGCCCACCGGCGATCGACGGCTTTGGCCAGTCCGACGGCTTCACCTTCGAGCTGCAGGCCAAGGGGGCGACCACCCGCGCCGAGCTGCAGGCGATGCGCGATCAGATCGTCGCCGCCGCCGGCAACAACCCGGCGCTGCTGGCGGTGCGCGCCAACACCTTGCCGGACACCCCGCAGCTGCAGGTGGCGATCGACAACGGCAAACTGCAGGCACTCGGCCTGAGCGCCGCGGACGTCAACAGCACCCTCAGCAGCGCGTTCGGCAGCACCTACATCAACGACTTTATCGACCGCAACCGGGTGAAAAAAGTCTATATGCAGGGCGACGTGCAGTACCGCGCCAAGCCGGAAGACCTCGACCGCTGGTTTGTGCGCGGCACCAATGCATCGGGCGACAGCAGCATGACGCCGTTCTCCGCCTTTGCGTCTTCGCACTGGATCTACGGCCCGGAGAACCTGTCGCGTTATAACGGGCTGTCGTCGTTCGAGATCACCGGGCAGGGCGCCGCCGGTGTCAGTTCCGGTACGGCAATGAGCGAGATGGAGAAACTGGCGGCGAAATACTCCGCCGGCAGCAGCTATTCCTGGAGCGGGCTGTCCTATCAGGAACGGCTGACCAGCGGCCAGGCGTCGTCGCTGTACGCCATTTCGCTCATCGTGGTGTTCCTGTGCCTGGCGGCGCTGTATGAGAGCTGGTCGATTCCATTCGCGGTCATGTTGGTGGTGCCGATGGGCGTGGTGGGCTCACTGCTGGCGATCACGCTGCGCGGGCTGGAAAACGACATCTACTTCCAGGTGGCGCTGCTCACCATCATCGGGCTGTCGGCGAAGAACGCCATTTTGATCGTCGAGTTCGCCGAGGAGATGCACCAGCGGGGGGAAACGCTGATTGGCGCGGCGGTCCACGCGGCGCGCATGCGCCTGCGGCCGATCCTGATGACCTCGCTGGCGTTCACCGCCGGGGTGCTGCCGCTGGCGGTATCCAGCGGCGCCGGCGCCAACAGCCGAATCGCCATCGGCACCGGCATTATCGGCGGCACGATCACCGCCACCGCCTTGGCGATCTTTTTCGTACCGCTGTTTTATGTGTTGGTGCGCCGCATGTTTACCCGTCGGCCCACCAACTCACCGTCGCAGGCAGGAGAATAACGTGTTGCAACGAGTCATGATGTTAACTTTACCGCTGCTGCTGAGCGGGTGTCTGTCGCTGGATCCGCACTACCAGCGCCCGGCGGCGCCGGTGCCCGCCAACCTGCCGCAGGGCGAGGCCGCCGGCAAGCAGGCGTTGAGCTACCCGGACGTCGCCTGGCGCGACTATGTGCAGGACGCCAGGCTGCGGCAGGTGGTGGCGATAGGGTTGAACAGCAGCCGCGATCTGCGTGAGGCGATCGCCAATATCGCCTCGGCGCGCGCCCTGTACGGTGAGCAGCGCTCGGCGCTGTTCCCGACGATTACCGCCACCGCCGACGGCAGCCGCGGGCGTTCGCTGACCGGCAACGGCAATGCCACCGCCATCAGCCAGAGCTACGAAGCGCAGGGCGGCGTCAGCGCGTTCGAGCTGGATCTGTTCGGCAAGAACGCCAGCCTGTCGCGGGCGGCGTTCGAAACCTATCTGGCCAACTCGGAAGCGGCGAAAAGCACCCGTCTGACGCTGATCGCCGATATCGTCACCGACTGGGTGGCGGTGGCGGCCGAGCGCAGCAATCTGGCGGTGGCGCAGCAGACGATGGAAAGCGCCAAACGTTCGCTGGACGTGACGCGCAACAATCAACAGCACGGCATTTCGTCGCTGGTCGACGTGGCGTCGGCGGAAACCGTTTATCAACAGGCGCGATCGGACGCCGCCAGCTACGCCACCCTCGCCGCGCAGGCGAAAAACGCGCTGGATTTGGCGGTGGGGCAAAGCGTGCCGGAAAACCTGCTGCCCGACGGTATCGATGCGCTCGGCGAAATCATGCGCAATCTGCCGGCCGGGGTGTCTTCGCAGGTGCTGCTGACGCGGCCGGATGTGCTGCAGGCCGAGCATAATCTGAAATCCGCCAACGCCAACATCGGCTCGGCGCGGGCGGCATTCTTCCCGTCGATCAGCCTGACCGCCAGCGGCGGCGTGGGCAGCGGTGAACTCTCGGCGCTGTTCAGCCACGGCGCCGGCGTCTGGTCGTTCGCCCCGAGCATCAGCCTGCCGATCTTCAGCGGCGGCTATAACACGGCTCAGCTCAACTACACCCAGGCGCAGAAAGACCTGTATGTCGCCACCTATGAGAAAGCGGTGCAGACGGCATTTCAGGAAACCGCCGACGCGCTGGCGCGCAAAGCCACGCTGCAGGAACAGCTGGCGGCGCAAACCGGCTATGTGGCGGCGGCGCAGCAATATTATCGCCTGGCCGAACTGCGTTACCGCCAGGGCGTGGACAGCTACCTGACGCTGCTGGACGCGCAGCGCACGCTGTATACGGCGCAGCAGTCGCTGATCGCCGCACAGCAGACCGCGTACGATAATCAGGCGACCCTGTATAAAGTGTTGGGCGGCGGGGTTGCCGCCGAGCGGCAGGGGGACGGCGTCATCGCCGATAAGGCGGCGCTCAGCCGCTAACCGTCGACCGCGCGCGCCGCGAGTTGGGCGGCGCGCGGTTTACTTATGGAAAGTGTAAAGAAACGGAAAACCCGCGCGGCGGCCCGAACTCGCTGCGGCGGGCAGAGTCAGACAGATAATTGCATTCACCTTTTCTTCATATCGGCTCGAGGTCGTCATGGCAGAAGACATTCAGCAACAGGTCATCGCGCTTATCGCCGCATTCAACGCACCAGGGCGGCAGAAGAAGGGGGCGGTCATCACCCCGGAAACCGAGATTAACACCGCGCTCAACCTGTCGTTCAGCGACTCCAACACGCTGATGCGCCGCTACTTCGATACCTTCGGCGTCGACAGCAGCAATTACAACCACGAGCTGTATTTCCAGCCGCCGAGCAATACCGGGCGCTGGTTTTCCCCCTCCGCCTGTAAAGAACACACCCGGCCGCTGTGCGTATCGATGCTGGTGCGCTCGGCGCGCGCCAAACGCTGGCTGTACGACATCCATTTTCTTATCGAGCAATTGCGCTAGCGCCAGGTTACTGCTCCAGCAGCTCGGCGAATTTCGCCAGCCACTGCGGATGCGCCGGCCAGGCCGGGGCGGTGACCAGATTGCCGTCGACATGCGCCTGATCGATGCCGATCTCCGCATAATGGCCGCCGCCGAGCCGCACCTCCGGGGCGCAAGCCGGGTAGGCGCTGCAGGTGCGGCCCTTCAACACCCCGGCCGCCGCCAGCAGCTGCGGGCCGTGGCAAACGGCAGCGATCGGTTTTTTGGCGGCGTCGAACGCCTGCACCAGCGCGATCACGTCGGGATTCAGGCGCAGGTATTCGGGCGCCCGACCGCCGGGGATCAACAGCGCGTCATAGTGTTCTTCTTTGGCGGCGCCAAAGTCGGCGTTCAGGGTGAAACGATGACCGGGTTTCTCGCTGTAGGTCTGCGCGCCGTCAAAGTCGTGGATCGCGGTCTGGATGTAGTCGCCGACGGCTTTGTCGGGGCACACGGCATCCACCCAATGGCCAAGCATTTGCAATGCCTGAAACGGCACCATGGTTTCGTAATCTTCGGCGTAGTCGCCGACCAGCATCAGGATTTTTTTCTTGCTCATGATCACAACTCCTGCAGGAGGGGGAATGCCTAAGGTATAGCCCAGCGCCCCTGGGAATGCGAACCGCAAAGCGCCTATCTATACTCGTGATACTGCGGCGCTTTCTCGCCGCTCAACCCAGGGAGGATCCCCGATGCTGAATCTGGCTACCTTGCTTGAAGAAAGTGCGCGCACCTGGCCGGAACGGCCGGCGGTGATACAGGACGATATACCGCTCAGCTATCGGGCGCTGAATGAAATGGCCAACCGGGTGGCGAGTTTACTGGTCGCGCGCGGCGTGCAGCCCGGTGAACGGGTGGCGCTGGCCTGCCCCAATCGGCCGGAGTTTCCGGCTATCTATTACGGCATTCTCAAAAGCGGCGCGGTGGTGGTGCCGCTCAATATTCTGCTTAAGAGCGCAGAGTTCGACTATTACCTGGCGGACTCGGCGGCGGTGGCGTTGTTTTGCTTCGAAGGCAGCAGCGGCCTGCCGTTGGGGGAAGAGGCGCTGCGGGCGGCGGCGAAGGCGGAGCAATGCCGTGAGGTGTTTATCATCGGCGATCGGCTGCCGCTCGAAGGCGAACGTTTCAGCACGGCGATAGCCGAACAGGCCACCGAGTTCGCTTCGGCCGCGACGCTCGAAAGCGACACGGCGGTGGTGCTGTATACCAGCGGCACCACCGGCCGGGCCAAAGGGGCGGAGTTGACCCACGCCAACCTGGTGCTTAACGCGCTGGGATCGGTGCGGCTGTTCGACGGCTCGGAAACGGATCCCGATCGCCATCTGGTGACGTTGCCGCTGTTCCACACGTTTGGTTCGACGGTGCAGATGAATGCCGGATTTTCCGCCGCCGCCACCCTGGTGCTGGTCGAACGCTTCGACGCCGCGCAGGCCATCGCGCTGATGCAGCGGCACGGCATTACCTTTTTTGCCGGCGTGCCGACCATGTATTGGGCGTTGTTGAATGCGCTGGATGAGCATACGGATATCGAGCGCCTGCGCAGCACGCTGCGTATGGCGGTGTCCGGCGGGGCCAGCCTGCCGGTGCAGATCCTGGAGGATTTCTCGCGCCGCTTCGGCGTCAACATTCTCGAAGGGTATGGTCTGTCGGAAACCAGCCCGGTCGCCACCTTTAACCATCCGCACCGCGTAACCAAACCCGGCTCTATCGGCCAACCGATCTGGGGCGTGGAGGTTCGCTTGCTCGACGTCACCGGGCAACCGATCGACGGTGTCGATCAGGTGGGAGAGATCGCGGTGCGCGGCTACAACATCATGAAAGGCTATCTGAACCGTCCCGAGGCGACGGCGGAAGTGCTGGAAAACGGCTGGTTCCGCACCGGCGATCTGGCGCGCCGCGATGCCGACGGCTTCTATTTCATCGTCGATCGGGCCAAGGACATGATCATTCGCGGCGGGTTCAACGTCTATCCGCGCGAGATTGAAGAGGCGCTGATTCGCCATCCGGCGGTGTCGTTGGTGGCGGTGATCGGTGTCGAGCATCCTTCGCTGGGTGAAGAGATCAAAGCGGTGGTGGTGTTGAAAGAGACGGAGGAGCCGATCGAGGAAGAGGCGCTGATCGCCTGGAGCCGGGAGAGGCTGGCGGCGTTCAAGTATCCGCGTATCATCGAGTTTGTCGAACGCTTGCCGATGACCAGTACCGGTAAGGTGTTGAAACGCTGTTTGCGCTGAGGAAAATCCGGCCTGCCGGGGCAGGCCGGGAAACGGGCATCAACCTGGGTAGATGCCACGCTCTTTACGTGCGGTCAGGATGCGCTCACAAGCCACGATATAAGCGGCGGTGCGCAGGCTGCACTCTTTCTCTGCGGCCTTGTTCCAGACGTGGACCATCGCGTCGGTCATGATCTTGTCCATACGCTCGTTGATCTCGGACTCGCTCCAGAAGTAACTCGCCATGTCCTGCACCCACTCGAAGTAACTGACCGTTACGCCGCCGGCGTTACAGATAACGTCCGGAACCACGGTGATGTTACGGGAACGCAGAATGTCGTCCGCTTCTGGGAAGGTTGGGCCGTTAGCCCCTTCCAGCACCAGCTTGGCGCTGAGGATTTCGGCGCGCTGACGGGTGATCTGGCCTTCCAGCGCCGCAGGGATCAGGATGTCCATGTCAACCGACCAGAACGCTTCGCTTTCGATCTCGCTGGCGCCTGGGAAACCGGCGATCTGCTTGTGCTTGGCCTGGTATTCGGTCAGCGCGGCCAGATCGATGCCGTTGGCGTTGAACAGGGTTGCGGAGTGGTCCTGGATGGTGACGACGCGAGCGCCGACGCCGACGAACAGGCGAGCCGCTTCGCTGCCCACGTTACCGAAGCCTTGCACCGCCACTTTGGCGCCTTCGATCTGCACGCCCAGACGCTTGGCCACTTCGCTGCCGGTGACGAACACGCCGCGGCCAGTCGCTTTCTCACGGCCCAGGGAGCCGCCGAGGTGGATTGGCTTACCGGTTACCACGCCGGTGATGGTGGTGCCGTGGTTCATGGAGTAGGTATCCATCATCCAGGCCATCACTTTGGCGTTGGTGCCGACGTCCGGCGCAGGAATGTCTTTCTGTGGCCCGATGATGAAGCCGATTTCGCTGGTGTAGCGGCGGGTCAGTCGCTCCAGTTCACCTTCAGACAGTTTGAACGGATCGACGCGGATGCCGCCCTTGGCGCCGCCGTACGGCAGGTTGACCGCGGCGCACTTGATGGTCATCCAGGCGGACAGGGCCATCACTTCGTTCAGATCGACGTCAGGGTGGAAGCGGATACCGCCTTTACCCGGCCCGCGCGACAGGTTGTGCTGTACGCGGAAGCCTTCGAAGTGACGGATGGTGCCATCGTCCATCTGCAGCGGGATATCGACAATCAAAGCGCGTTTAGGGTGACGCAGCGTATCAACCCAGCGTGAGAGGTCGCCGAGGTAAGGGGCGACGCGATCGATTTGTTGCAGATATGTAGCCCAAGCGGTGGTGCTGCTGTCTGAAGCGTAGGATAGCTTTTCCATAACCAACCTTTATATTTTAGAGGTATTTATTTCGTTTAACCGTGGATTAGCAAGCGCATAACACTTTGCGCCGCTAAATTTACCACTAATTATGCCGGTTGTTAGCCCCCCGCTCATCGGGCCAGCGGACGGTTTTTCGCCGCCTGCAGGGCGGTAAATGAATAGTTAATTACTTTTCGCCGGCCGTTAGCGGGCGCATGCATACTTTATGCATATAAAACGCATAAAAACCCTTTATATCTATTTTTCAGAAGCTTGAATGTGATCAAAAAGTTTCATTTTATTTAACTGCTATGTTGACAATGGCGTTTCCCCTCGGCAGCGTTAAAATCCTGTTAAAATGCCGTCTGCCGCCGCGTTTTGCCTGGGCAGCGAGAAGCATGATTCGGGGTTGTTTTACCGTATTGCGGCAGAAGAGTGGGCTGAAAAGCGTGTTCACCTGAAACGGACGGGTGACCGCGAGCGGCCGGCCACCCGTTCTGGTTTGGCGAATCAGCGTTTAAAGAAGACCGCGCCGCGGGGGCGTGGTCATCCGATACGCATTAGGCGCCGGTATGCTGATAGCGTTGTAATTCCACCGGTTCAGCGCCGATACTCGCCAGATATTCTTTGACGGACGCCGGCGCGGAAGCTTGCGTAAATTGGTAGATGTTTTCATCCGCATCCAACAGCGTCTCCCATTTTACAATGTTCACCCAGCGAGGCTCATTGTCTACGCTGATGCCCGAGTCACGCGAAATAAACCCGTTTTGGTTCGAGATAAATTCCTCTTCAACGCGTTTGTCCAATACGGCAAACGCTTCAGGGCTGAGTGTGGCCGGCAGTTTAAAACTTGAAATTTCAATAATGTAGCTGTTGGCGGAACAGACCGCCTTGGATTCATAATTCATAATAAAAGTCCTTTAAATTAAATTGCTTATACAACTCAAATTAAGCTGCATCCTTATTGCAGTACTGCAGGTTAAATTTATTCCTGATGTCTGAAATAAATAATTAGGAATAATCTGAATCGGCGCTTTGCTTTATGCAAAACATGATGATTTGTATGAGATTTTTCTTGCATAAGGGAGTTTGCTAATCAACTTGCCAACGGCCTTAAGCAATAATTCAATAACGGTGGTGCGGTTATTAATGTCATTGGCAAAGGGGCGGTTTTTAAATAAAAAAACGGTAGATGAACGGCGTGGTTAACCTATTTCCTTTTCCACTTTGAAGGGGCGTGCGTTATTTCGCCGGCGACCGGCAATGGCCAATCATGCCCCCCCGTCGGGATAAAAGGTCACTTGCGGCGCAGCCGGAGGTGAGGGGGAAAACAACGCCATCCGCTCGGCAAGCGGCGGCAACTGCGGTATGCTAAGCGGCTGAACAACAAACCAAACCGGGCTATACGGAGACCCCCCAGCGTGGCGAATTCTTCTTCTCAACTTGAACTGTTGCGGTCGGTCGCCGACGGCATCGCGGCCCTGTTTTTCCCGAATGCGGAAGTGGTGATCCACGATTTGGCCGCCAACAAGATAGCTTACCTGGCGAACAACCTGTCGAAGCGCAAACCGGGCGACGACGCGGGGCTGGAAGATTTCACGTTTGATGGCGGCGCCAACGTGACCGGCCCCTACGAGAAGCTGAACTGGGACGGCAAAAAGATGCGCTCGGTGAGCATCGCCGCGCGCGACGAGCAGGGTAACCCCAGCTATCTGCTGTGCATCAACCTGAGCACCGCGATGTTCGAGGACGCCCGCAACGCGCTGGATATGTTCCTGTCGGTCACGCGATTGCAGCCGCAGCCGCAACAGTTGTTCAAAGACGACTGGCAAGAGAAGATCAATACCTTCCTGCATGACTGGCTGCGGCGCGAGAACGCTGCGCTCGGCGCGCTGAGCCGCGAACAGAAACGGCGGCTGGTCAGCGATCTCTATCATCAGGGGGCGTTCAAGGCCAAAAGCGCGGCGGACTATATCGCCAACGTGCTGTCGATGGGGCGCGCTACGGTGTACAAGCATCTGCGGGAATTGAAGCAAGAGTAAACGCGGCGGGAAAGGTGGAAGAAAGGGGCGGCGATGGCCGTAAACCTGACTGGCATTTTTTATCCGGTCTCTGTCAGCGCCGTGCAGGAAAAATTGCCGTAAATACCCCGAATTTCTCTGTTACCACAATGAACGGCAATTGGAGGGGCCGAAGGCGCGGCCCCTCCACCCGCGCCTTCGCTTAACACCGTCTGTCCGCTATGCGGATACCCTCGCCGCGTCTGCATTGTCGGGCGGGTCGGCTGCGACAAACGTCCCTGTTAGTCTCGCCTCAACCGGCCTTCCCTGGCCGGTTGCCCCTGACAACGCCGTCTTGCTCGGCAGCCGGTGATGCGCGCCCAAGGTCAACACCTGAGCTGGCAGCTACCGGGAAATCTGTCGCTTATGAGGTTGTGGTAGAGAAGTTGGAGATGAGCGCGGTGTTGGGCGCCCTTGAAGACGCCGAACGTAGGCATAGCGCATTAGGCGAAACCGCCATGGACGGCGGTTTCAGGTGAGACAGGCAGGGACGCCTGTCGCAGCCGGCCTCAATGCGGTATGGCGGAGAGAGGGCAGTTGGCAAAGCCAACCGTCTGACAGGGCAAAGGCGCGGGTTGCAAGGAACCGCGCCTACGGTCCCTTGCTCGGTCGAGGCGCATGAGTTTCATGGTGCATCTCACATTTATCGACCGAAATACGTCACCAATACCTTCAGAAAAACGCTAACTGACAAGCATTACGGCGCTGGCCGTCCCTTTTCGTTACCAGCGGTAGTTCACCGAAGCGATGACGCTGCGGCCGCTGCCGTAGAAGCAGGCGTACTCGCCGCTGCAGGATGAAACGTATTTCTTGTCCGTCAGGTTCTGCACGTTGAGCTGCAGCGCCGCACCGCGCAGCGCCGGCGAGGCCTGGCCGAGATCATATTTCACCATGGCGTCGTACAGCGTGTAGTGCGGCACGTCGTACTGGCCGGTGGCGTCGGCCGGCGCATCGCCGATGTAACGCACGCCGCTGCCGACGGTCAGGCCGTTGAGCGCACCGCTCAGGAAGCTGTAGCTGCCCCAGGCGGACGCCGCGTGGCGCGGAATGCCCGCCGGGCTGTGGCCGATTTCGTCCGCCGAGTTGGAGTCTTTGGTCACCACGTCGGTGTAGGTGTAGGCGGCGATCAGCTTGATCTCCGGCGTCGGCTGAGCGTGCACTTCCGCCTCAATCCCTTTGGATTTCACCTCACCGATCTGCTCGTAGGCGGAGGTGAGACGGTTGTAAGACGCCACATTGCGCTGGGTGATGTCGAACCAGGAGAGGGTCAGCAGGGTGTTGCCGCCCGGGATCTGGTACTTCACGCCCACCTCGGTTTGTTTGCCGGTGGTCGGCTTGAGCGGGTCGGCGCCCGGCGCGCTCGGGTACAGGTTAGGATCGAACGAGGTGCTGTAGCTGACGTACGGCGAAATGCCGTTGTCGAAGGCGTAGAGCAGGCCCGCACGGCCGGTGAACTGGGCATCGTTGTAGGTCTGCTCTTTGCCGCCGCTGGTGCGATCGCGGGTGTTGACCTGCGACCAGTCCTGACGGCCGGACAGCAGCAGGTTCCAGTTATTCCACGCCAGCTGGTCCTGCAGATACACCCCGATCTGATTCAGCGTCTTCAAATCGCTGGAAGCCAGCGCCAGCGTGCTGCCATCGATGCTGGGGCGAACCGGGTTGGCCCAGTCGATCGGGTAATCGTTGCCGCGATCGCGATACATCTTCGAATCGATATGGCTGTAGCGGTAATCCAATCCGCCCAGCACCGTGTGCTTCACCTCGCCGGTGTCGAACAGGCCCTTCAGCTGGTTATCCACGCCAAACTCGTTGGTCATCTGCGTTTCATGCTGCGCCATGCGGGTGACGGTGTGGTCGTTGACCTTCGAGTTTACGTTATAAACCAGATATTTATAGTCCTCATCACGGTGGGTGAAACGCAGGTTCTGGGTAAACGACAGCGCATCGCTGAAGTTGTGCTCGAGGCTGTAGCCGATCGACGCCTGCTCGCGCCGCGACTTGTTGAAGCTGGGTTCGCTGATGTTGAAGTCATAGGGCACATAGCCCGCGCTGGTCGGGAACAGCGTGCCGGCGCGCGGCAGGAAGTTGCGCGATCCGACTTTCGGATCGTTCTGGTAGCTGGTCAGCAGCGTAAAACTGGTGTCTTCGTTCGGCAGCCAGGTGAAGGCCGGGGCGATGGCCACCCGTTGCTGCTTGCTGTCTTTGACAAACTCATGTTCGGTTCTGGCGATACCGTTCAGGCGATAGAACAGGGTGTTGTCGTCGTTGAGTTTGCCGCCGAAGTCGAACGCCGTTTCCGCCAGATGACGGTTGCCGGTGCTGAATTTAACTTCGTGAATGCTCTGGGCGGTAGGGCGTTTGCTGGTCATCACCACCACGCCGCCGGGGCTGACCTGGCCGTAAAGCACGCCGGCCGGGCCGTGCACCATTTCCACGCGCTCCAGCAACCAGGGATCGATCTGCCCGGCGCCGCCGTTTTGGCTCGAGAGGCCAAAGTGCAGGCCGTCGAGCAGCTTGGGCGCGTAGCGGAAGCCGCGGCTGATCACTTCGTCATTGCGGTTGGAATTGCCGCGATAGGTGGTGATCACCCCGCTGGTGTAGTTCAAGGCGTCGGCGACCGACGCCGGTTCCTGGTCGTTCATTTGCTCGCGCGTCACCACCGAGATGGACTGCGGGGTTTTGCTCAGCGGGGCGGCGGTTTTGGTGCCGGCGGCGCTCTCTTTGGCGACGATCCCTTTGACGGGCGCGGTCACGCTGCTCTGCGCGTCGGCAGTCACCACCATCGTCTCGTCCGCCGCGGCAAAAGCGTTTTGCGCGAAGGGCAGTAGCGCCAGCGTCGCCCCCAGCAACAGCCGGTTGGCGGACATCGCCTCTGCGCTATCGTTTTCTATCCCTTTGTTTCTAATATTCATTATCTCTCCTGCATGCCTACTTTTGTGTGTAATGCCACCCTGATAAACCCCGCAATGCCGATGAATACGCTTTCCCTCGTCGACGCGGAGACGTCGCGTTTGCACGACGGCAAAAATCCGACAAATAGTATTGAAAATGATAATGAGTATCAATACGATTGTCAGGTTTTGTAAAAGTCACGCACGTTATGTAAGGGGCGCTATGGAGTTTTTGCCGGAAAAGAGGCCAGAACACGGCCATGAGGGATTGGCGGCGCACTGGCTGCGTGAGGCGGCGGCGGGGCAACCCGCATGGTGGCAGAAGGTTGCCGCTCATGGCACGCCTGTCGTCGACGCGCACGATGAACAGCACGTCAGAATGACCTGGTTATGGCGCGATCCTGCCGGCGACGAGCGGCTCTCGCCGATATGCCAGGTCTATGCCGATATCAACGGCATTACCGACCATCACAGCACGACCCCCAGCAGCCTGAAAAGGCTCCCCGGCACCGACGTTTGGTACGGCGCGGCCGTTGTCGATCGCCGTTGGCGCGGCAGCTACAGCCTGATCCCGATTACAGCGCGGGATCTTCCTCCCGTCTTCAGCGACGACGAAACGTTGCGCGATCGCCAGCAGCGCGCCTGGTGGGTATCGCTGTTCCCGTTGGCGATCGCCGATCCGCTGAATCGCACCTCGCTGGGGCCGGCTTATCGCCCGCGCGCCGTTTCCCTGGCTCAGGGGCCCGACGCGGACGACCAAAGCGCCTGGCAGGCCGCCGATCGGCCATTGGATGAAGCGCGGCTACAGCTTTTTCACTGGCACAGCGAACGGCTGGGCACCCGGCGGCGCGTGTGGCTGTATGCCGCCGGCGAGGCGGCGGACAACGCGAACCGCCCGCTGGTGCTGCTGCTCGACGGCCAGAACTGGATCGAAAGGCACGCATTGCTGCCGGTGATTGAGAACGAGACCGCAAAAGGGCATCTGCCGCCCGCGTGCTGGCTGCTGATCGATGCGATCGATGGCGAACACCGGGAAAACGAGCTGCCTTGCAACGCCGCCTTTTGGCAGGCGGTGATCGACGAACTGCTGCCGCAGGCGCAGCGGCGCGAACCGTTCAGCGAAGAGGGGGCGCGCACCGTGGTCGCCGGCCAGAGCTACGGCGGGCTGGCGGCGTTATACGCCGGCCTGCACTGGCCCGAGCGCTTCGGCCATGTGCTGAGCCAGTCCGGCTCCTTCTGGTGGCCTACGGTGCAATTCGTTACCCAGTTCGAAAAACGCCACGAGTTGGAGGAAGGCTGGTTGATACGCCAGGTTCGGCAGCGCGGCGCGACCGCGCCGACGCTCACCGTGATTCAGCAAGCCGGCGATCGGGAGGCGGACATCGAATTCGTCAATCGCCAGATGCACCAGGCGCTGACGGCGGCCGGACACCGTGCCGACTACCGCGTGTATTCCGGCGGACATGACGCGCTCTGCTGGCGCGGCGGTCTGGTGGACGGCGTGCGCCGGCTGCTTTCCGCAATGAAGTAATCCCACATTTTGACAGACAGGTAAGGCAAATGACTCAGGAACAACAAAACCCGTTCGATGACGAAAGTCTCCGTTTCTCCGTGTTGGTCAACGCGCAACAGCAGTACTCGCTGTGGCCGCAGTTTGCCGATACGCCGCCGGGATGGCGCGTGTTGATGGGGCCGGCGTCGCGCGGTGAATGTATCGACTATATCGAAGCGCACTGGCAGGACATGCGGCCGGCGTCGTTGAAAGCGGCGGATGCGCCGCGTTAATCGCCGCACAGCCACATCGCTACATTCCGTTTGAGGAAAAGGACAGACACCATGTCAGAAACGCTTTCTTTGCCGGATACTCAGGTCGAGTATCGGGATTATCCGCTGGTTGCGGCGCAACCGGGGATCTGGATTGCCGACCAAATCGCGCTGCGGCGCAACAGCTTCGCCGTGGCGCACTACACCGAACTGCACGGCGATATCGATCGTTCGGCGCTGGAGCGCGCGATTCGCCAGGGGCTGGCGGAGGCGGATACGGTTCAGGCGCGCTTCTTTGAGGCGCAGGACGGCCAGCCGGTGCAACGTTTACCGCTAAACGCGGATCCCGCGCGGGTGCTGGCGCCGGAGTGGTTTGACTTCAGCGCGCGGCCAGACGCCGAGCAGGCGGCGCTGGCGCTGATGCACGACGATCTGGCGCAGGATCTGCCCGCGGACGGCGAGCGCCCGCTCTATCGCCATGCGGTGATCCGCATCAGCGCCGATCGCTGGTTCTGGTACCAGCGCTTTCATCATCTGACCCTGGACGGCTTCAGCTTCGAGGCCATCACCCGCCGGATCGCCGATATCTACCGCGCGCTGCGCCACGGGCTGTCGCCGGCGGCCTCGCCGTTTACCCCGTTCGGCAAGGTGGTGGAAGAGTTTCAGCAATGGCAAACGTCGCCCGCACGCCAGCGGGCGGCCGAATTCTGGCGGCAGCATCTGCGCGATCTGCCGTCGCCGCTGTCATTGGCGACGGAAAACCGCGAGGTCGAACCGGGCGCTCGGCCGCTCAAACAGGCGCTGGTGCTGCCGGAGTCGCTGTTTGACGAAGCGCTGCGCGATGCGGCGCTGCAGTCGTTGCAACCGGCCGATATCGTCACGGCGGCGCTGGCGATGTATCTGGCGCGCATGAGCGGCGAAACCCGGCTCTCCATCGGTTTTCCTTTCATGCGCCGCATGGGCTCGCAGGCGCTGGCGGCGATCGGCCCGGTGGTTAACGTGCTGCCGCTGCTGCTGAACGTGACGCCTGAGATGTCGCTGGCGGATGTCTGCCAGGCCACCGCGGCGGAAATCAAACAGGTGCGGCGCCATCAACGCTATGAGGCGGAGCAGATCAAACGCGATCTCGGCCTGGTCGGCGGCCATCAGGAGCTGTACGGCCCGGTGGTCAACGTCAAGGTTTACCACAGCGCCTTGTCCTTCGACGGTCAAGCGGCCGTTACCCATACGCTGGCGATGGGGCCGGTCGACGACCTCGAGTTTGAGATCGGTTTTCGAAGCGGCGTGCTGACGCTGTCGTTGGTGGCCAACCCGGCCAAATACGCGCCGCGCACCTTGCAAGGCCATGCGGAGCGCATTGGCCATTGGCTGCAGCAACTGGCGCGGCGGCCGCATCAGCCGAACGGTCAACTGGCGCTGGTCAGCGAAGGGGAGCTGCGCCAACTCGCGGCCTGGGGGCGCGGCGCTGAGCTGACGCCGCCGGCGGGCATGGTGTCGATCATGGACGCTTTCCAGCGTCAGGTTGAGCGACAGCCCGAGGCGTTGGCGGTGACCTGCGGCGATGTGCGCCTCAGCTACCGTCAACTCAGTGAACGGGTGATGCAACTGGGGCGCGTGCTGATCGAAAGCGGCATCGGCGCCGAAGACGTGGTCGCCATCGGCATTCCGCGCTCGGTGGACACGCTGGTCGCGCTGTTTGGCGTGTTGGCCAGCGGCGCGGCCTATATGCCGCTCGATCTGGATTATCCGCGTGAACGTCTGGCGCTGATGTGCGACGACGCGCGGCCGGTGATGCTGCTGACCCACAGCGACACGCGGGCCAACATGCCGGATCTGCCGCAGATCATGTGCCTCGATGAGGCGCAATGCCGGGCGCGCTGCGCGGCCGCCGAGGCCGCGCCGATATCGGACGAAGAGCGGCGCGTGCCGCTGAACGAGGCGCATCTGGCCTACATGATTTACACCTCCGGTTCGACCGGCAAACCCAAAGGCGTGATGTCCACGCACCGCGGGCTGCTGAACCTGTTCTTGTCGCATCAGGCCTCGCTGTTCGGCCCGGCGATTGAAAAATTCCAGGCTCGCCGCGGGCGGCGTCTGCGCGCCGGGCATACCGCTTCGTTCTCTTTCGACTCCTCCTGGGAGCCGCTGTTCTGCATGATGATGGGCAGCGAACTGGTTATCTTCGATGAAGAGCTGCGCCGCGACCCCTGGGCGCTGCTCGAACAGACCCAACAGACCCCGATCGATCTGCTGGACATCACGCCGTCGTTCCTCTCGCAGTTGGTGGATTGCGGCCTGCTTAAGGGACAGTTCCCGCTGCCGGCGTTTGTGATGATCGGCGGCGAGGCGGCGACGCCGACGCTGTGGAACCTGATGCGGCAGCATCCGGAAGTCGAGATCCATAACTATTACGGCCCGTCCGAATACACCGTCGATACCCTCGGCGCGCCGGTCACGGCCGCAGACCAGCCGGTGATCGGGCGCCCCCTGGCCAATACCGAAGTCTGGCTGCTCGACAGTCGCCTGCAGCCGGTGCCGATCGGCGCGGCGGGGGAACTGTACATTTCAGGCAAGGGCATCGCGCGCGGTTACCTGCGTCGCCCGGATCTGACGGCGGCGCGCTTTGTCGCCAATCCGTTCGCCGACGGCGAGGTGATGTACCGCAGCGGCGATCTGATGCGTTGGAGCGCGGACGGCCAGCTGGTGTTCATTGGCCGTACCGATCACCAAATCAAGGTGCGCGGCTTCCGCGTCGAACTGGGTGAAGTGGAGAGCGCACTGGCTGCCTTGCCGGACGTGGGGCGGGCGGTGGTGATCGCCGAGCCGATCGGCGCCACCTATCGCCTGATCGGTTACTGCTCGGTGCAGGATGACGCGCGGCGCGCCTCACCCGCGCTGCAGAGCGAGCTGCTGGCGCAGTTGGCGCAGCGTCTGCCGGATTACATGGTGCCGGCGATCCTGGTGGTGATGCCGGAGCTGCCGCTTAACGTTAACGGCAAGATTGACCGTCAGGCGCTGCCCAATCCGCAGGAGACGCTGGCGCAAAGCCTGCGCGAGCCGGCCACCGAGCAGGAAAGGCTGATTTGCCGCGCCATGGCGCAGCTGTTGGGGATGGAACGCGTCGGCGCCGACGACGATTTCTTCGCGCTCGGCGGCGACAGCATCTCGGCGATGGGGCTGGGCACCGCCCTGCGGCGCAACGGGTATCTGCTGCGGCCGCGTGAGATCTTCGCGCTGCACACCCCCGCGCGCATGGCGCAGGCGATGCAGCCGCTGGCCGTTGGATCTCAGGCCGCGCGCAGCGTGCAGCAAGGGCCGATCGACGGGCTGCCGATCCTGCACTGGTTTGCCGAGACGGGCGACATGCATCGTCTCTTCGCGCACGGCGTTTTCCTGCGCGTGCCTGCCGAATTGCAACCGGCACAGCTGCGTTATGCGTTGGAACAGCTGCGTACGGCACACCCGGCGCTGGGCGCGCGGATCCGCGACGGCCAGTTGGTGGTTGAAACCGCCGCCGCCGGTGAATTGATGCAGTATCATCCCGTATCCGGCGCTCTGGAAACCGCGGCGGAACAGGCGTTTGATGCCGCGCTGGCGCGCCTCAATCCGGCCGAGGGCAGCATGATGCAGGCCATCTTGTTGCAGCGTGACGGGCAGAGCCTCGGGCTGGTGCTGGCGATCCACCACCTGGTGGTTGACGGCGTTTCCTGGCGCATCCTGCTCGACGAACTGCGGCAAGCGGCCGACAGCGCCATGCAGGGGCAGCCGATCGCGCTGCCGCCGGAGGAAACCTCGCTCTATGAGTGGTCCGCGCGTTTACGGGCCGACGCCGAACGCCGGGAAACCGAGCTGCCGTTCTGGCGGCAGATGCTGGCGGACGGTGTGCCGCGCTTGGGGCGACGCGCGCTGGATCCGCAGACCGATCGTCTCGCTTCGGTGAGCGAACGGCGCACGCTGCTCGACAGCCGGCTGACCGCCGCGCTGCTGGGCGCCTTGCCGCAGGGATACCGCGCTCAGGTCGAAGAGATCATGCTGTGCGCGCTGGCGCTGGCCTGCCGGCGTCATTTCCAGGCCGCTTCGCTGCGTTTTTCGCTGGAGTCGCACGGCCGCGCCGAACTGGACGATAGCCTCGATCTGGCGCGCACCGTCGGGTGGCTGACGGCGGAGTACCCGCTGTGCATCGAACTGCATGACGCCGAACACCACGAGGCCGTGCGCGCGGTGAAACGGGTGACGCGCGCGGTGGCCGATCGCGGCATCGGCTATGGTCAACTGCGCTATTTACATCCGCAGCGTGACGAACTGTCCGCGCTGGCGCAGCGCAATGCGCCGGAGATTTTGTTCAACTACCTCGGGCGCTTCGGCCAGGATGAGGGACACTGGACGCCGCAGCGCAGCCGGACCCGTTTCCGCGACGCCTTCGCAGTGGCGCAGGATACGCAGCAGGCGCTGTGTTACGGGCTGGAAGTGAACATCTTTGTCGAAGAGCGGCGCGACGGCGCGTGTCTGGCGATCAACTGGAGCTGGCTGGAGGCCATCTTCAGCGCGAGCGACATCGAGGCGCTGCATAGGGGCATCGAGCAGGCCGTGCGTGCGCTGTGCGAGTTTGCTGAACGGCATCCCGAACGCGCAGCGGCAACGTTGACGGCGGCCGAGATCGCCCAACCGAACGTCGACGATGAAACGCTGCGCGCCTGGGAGCGGGAGTATGGGCCGTTGGCCGATGCGCTACCGCTGTTGCCCTTGCAGCACGGCTTGCTGTTCCATGCCCAGACGGCGCAGCAGGGCGGCAGTTATAACTCGCTGACGCGCCTGAGCCTCTGCGGCGAACTGGACGCGCCACGGCTCCAGCAGGCGCTGGATGCGGTGATCCGCCGCCATCCGCAGCTGGCCGCCCGGTTCAACCGCGAGGGCGAACCGCTGCAGCTGATACCGCAGGAAAGCCATTGGCCGCTGGACAGCCTCAGGCTGCCGCCGCTGTCCGCCGAACAAGAAATGCAGGCGCTGAATGAGCTGGAGCAGAAAGAGCTGCAGCGCGATCTGTTTAACCAGCCGGGCGCGATGCTGCATGCGCTGTGGGTCAAACACGGCGAGAGCGAACGCTGCACGCTGTTCCTCAATGCCCACCACCTGATCGTCGATGGCTGGTCGACGCCGGTGGTGCTCAACGATCTGATGCTCGCATTGCGTGAAGGGATAACGGCGTTGCCGCCGCTGCGTTCGAACTATGCCGATATCGTGCGCCGCCTGGCCGCGCGGGATGCCGACGCCTCGCGCCGCATCTGGCGCGAGACGCTGCAGGACGTGCGGCCAACGCTGCTGTTTGGCGAGGCTCAGGACGACCGCGTGTTTGAGCTGGAAATGACGCTGCCGCCGGCGGAGGAACAGCGTTTGCTGACCCTGTGCCGCGAACGCGGGCTGACGCTCAATACCGTGATGCAGGGCATCTGGGCGCTGCAGCTGGCCGGCTGTTGCGGCCATCAGGACGTGGTGTTCGGCTCGCCGGTTTCCGGGCGGTTTGGCCAGATCGACGGCGTGGAAGAGCACGTTGGCCTGTTCAGCAACACGCTGCCGGTACGCGTACGGCTGGAAAACGGCCGGCCGTTGACGGAACAGCTGACCGCTCTGCAACACCGGCAGATTGAACTGCTGGAGCACGACGATTTGGGATTGGGTGAGATCCAGCACCTGGCCGGCGCGGGCACGCTGTTCGATACGCTGTTGGTGGTGGAGAACTACCCGGACAACGATGCCTTGCTCGGCGGCACAGGTTCCCTGCGCTGCGACGCCATCCGCAACAAAGGCTATACCCACTATCCGCTGACGTTGCTGGTGCTGCCCGGCGAGCGTCTGCGTCTGCTGATGGAGTACCGTGACTCGGTGCCGCAGCCTGAACGCTTCGCCGCGCGGCTGATGGCGCTGCTGCAACAATGGATTGCGCAACCGGATCTGCCGTTGCCGCGCTGGCAATTGCAAACCCCGCAGGAACAGGCGTTGATCGCGGCGGTCAACCGCACCGCACAGGCGGTAGCGGACACCACCTTGCATCAGGCGATCGCCGATCAAGCTCGGCGCACGCCGGAACGCATCGCGTTGCAGGATGCCGGGCACACCCTCAGCTACCGTGACATGCAGCGCCAGGCCGCGCTGTTGGCCGAACAGCTGACGGCGGCGGGCATTCAGCCGGGCGATATCGTCGCGGTGGCGTTGCCGCGTTCCGTGCGCCTCAGCCTGGCGCTGACGGCGATTGTGCAAACCGGCGCCGCCTGGCTGCCGCTGGATACCGGTTACCCGGATGAGCGTCTGGCCTACATGGTGGCAGACGCCAAGCCACGGCTGATTATCACCGAGAGCGCCTTGGATGCCCGTTTTGCCGCGCTGGCGCCGACGTTGCGGTTCGATGCGCTGGACGACAGCGGGCGCGCCCCGATGCAGCGCGCACCGGCGGGGAACGGCGATTATCCCGCCTACGTCCTGTATACCTCGGGCTCTACCGGGCGGCCGAAAGGGGTGGTGGTGAACCACCGGGCGATCGTCAACCGTCTGTTCTGGATGCAGCATGAGTATTCGCTCGATGCGCAGGACGTGGTATTGCAGAAAACGCCGTGCAGCTTCGACGTTTCCGTCTGGGAGTTCTTCTGGCCGCTGATGGTCGGCGCGCGCCTGGTGATGGCGCCGCCGGAGGCGCACCGCGATCCGCAGGCGCTGACGACGTTGATCGACGACTATGGCGTAACCACGCTGCATTTCGTTCCGTCCATGTTGGCTATCTGGGTTGAGGCGCTGAACGAACGTGCGCCGCAGCGCGCCGCCGCCAGCCTGAAACGCGTGTTCTGCAGCGGTGAGGCGTTGTCGTGTGAACTGGCATCCCGCTACCAGGCGTTGGTCGCCGCGCCGCTGCATAACCTGTATGGCCCGACGGAGGCGGCGGTTGATGTCACCTATCAACCGGCGTCCGGCGAGGCATTGGCGGCGGTGAGCGGCGCCGGCGTGCCGATCGGCAAACCGGTCTGGAACACCCAACTGAGCATTCTCGACGCCATGCTGCGGCCGGTGCCCGTCGGCTGCGCCGGCGATCTCTACCTGCGCGGCATTCAGCTGGCCGACGGCTATCTGCATCGGCCGGGATTGACGGCGCAGCGGTTTGTCGCCGATCCCGCCGGCAACGGGGCGCGCATGTATCGCACCGGCGATATCGCCCGCTGGCTGGAAGACGGCAGCGTCGAGTATTTGGGGCGCAGCGACGATCAGCTGAAGATCCGCGGCCAGCGCATCGAACTGGGCGAAATCGAACAGGCGCTGCTGGCGCAGCCGGGAGTAGCGCAGGCGGCGGTGCACGCCATCGAACTGGGTGAGGGCGCGACGGGGCTGGGCGGCGCCGATATGCGGCAGTTGGTCGCCTGGCTGATCGCCCAGCCGGGCGTGACGCTGGATACCGCCGTCCTGCATCAGGCGCTGGAGGCGCGTTTGCCGGCGCACATGATGCCGGTCAGCTATGTCATGACCGACAGCTTCCCGCTCAGCGCTAGCGGCAAGCTGGATCGCAAAGCGTTGCCTCGGCCGCAGCTGAGCCCGCAGAGCGGCCGCGTGCCGCACAGCGACAGCGAGCGCCTGCTGGCGGCGCTGTTCAGCGAACTGCTGGGGCGCGAGACGGTGTATGCCGACGACGACTTCTTCGCGTTGGGCGGCCACTCGCTGCTGGCGATGCGCCTGGCGGCGGAGCTGCGTCGGCGCGTCACCCGGCCGTTGAGCGTCGGGCAGATCATGTTCGCCCGCAGTCTGGAGAAAATGGCGCACCTGCTCGATGATGCGCAGGCCGCCGGCTCGGCCGAGAGCCGCGGCGTCGGCGAGTGCCTGCAGCTGCGGGCGGGCCAAGGCCCGGCGCTGTTCTGCCTGCATCCGGCTTCCGGTTTCGCCTGGCAGTACTCGGGGCTGAGCCGGTATCTGCCGGGGAGTTACCCGATCATCGGTCTGCAGTCGCCAAGACCGGACGGCGTCATCGCCACCTGTGAGGACATTGAGCAGATGGTCGATCGTCATCTCGCCACTCTGCGCCGCCTGCAGCCGCAGGGGCCTTACTACCTGCTGGGCTATTCGCTCGGCGGCACGCTGGCGCATTCGATGGCCGCGCGTCTGCAGCAGCAGGGTGAAGAGGTGGCGTTCCTCGGCATGCTGGATACCTATCCGCCGGAAGGCCAGGACTGGACCGGCCCCACCGAGGAAGAGGCGCAGAAGGAGGTGGCGCAGGAACAGGCCGAGTTTATGGCGGAAGATCATGGCGATCCGACGCTGATGGCGGAGAAGGCGGCGATGTTCGACAGCATCGTCGCCAACTATCGTGACGCGGTGCGCCTTCTTTCTCAGGCGCGCAGTCAGCGTTTCCACGGCACGGCGACGCTGTTTGTCGCCGATCGGACGCTGCCGCCATTGATGGACATCAACGCCGTGTGGGCGCCGTATCTGGATCGGCTGATCTGTCATCACCAAGGTTGCGAGCACGCGGACATTCTGTCGCCGGCCTCGCTGGAGACGCTAGGGCCGCTATTGCATTCGCTGCTGACGCGGCAATACGGGTTGGTATAACGCAACCGGGCCGGGGCGTGCGCCACGGCCCGTACTAAAACATGATATGCAGGACACTATGGCCAGACCTTCTTTTTTCTTGATTTCAGTTTGCTGAGAAGCAATGCGCATTTTCGTGCGATTTTCTGCGCCCGCATGCTGTCGGTGTTTTCCCTCGGCATGCTGGCGGTGGGGGTGCCGATTCAGATCCAGGCGATGACCGGCTCCACGTTGCAGGTGGGCGTGGCGGTGGCGCTGGACGGCGTAGGCATGTTTATCGGCCTGATGTTGGGCGGGGTGCTCGCCGATCGCTACGATCGCCGCAAGCTGATCCTGTTCGCGCGCGGCACCTGCGGGCTGGGCTTTGTCGCCCTGAGTCTGAATGCCTTCGCGCCGGCCCCGTCGCTGTGGGCGCTCTATCTGCTGGCGGCGTGGGACGGGTTCTTCGGCGCGCTCGGCATGACGGCGCTGATGGCGGTGATCCCGCTGCTGGTCGGGCGCGAAAACCTGGCGGCGGCGGGGGCCTTGAGCATGGTGACGGTGCGCATCGGCGCGATCCTGGCGCCAGCGCTGGGGGGATCATCATCGTGTTCGGCGGCGTCGGTCTCGCTTTCGCCGTCGCGGCGGCAGGGACGCTGGGCACCCTTGTGCCGCTGGTACGCTTGCCGACGCTGCTGCCGCAGCAGCAGGAGCCGGAACACCCACTGCGCGCGCTCGCCAGCGGCTTCCAGTTTGTCTGGCGCAATAAGGTGGTCGGCTCGGTGGTGTTGCTGGGGATGTTGATGAGCATCGTCGGCGCCGTGAGGGTACTGTTTCCGGCGCTGGCGCAGGACGCTTACCACGTCGGCGCGTCCTCTATTGGCCTGATGTACTCCGCAGTGCCGCTCGGTGCGATGCTGGGCGCGCTGACCAGCGGCTGGGTGGGGCGTTTCCCTCGCCCTGGGGTGCTGATCCTGATCGCCGCTATCGTCGCGTTCACCGCCATCGCGTCACTGGGGCTGTTCAGCCATCTGGCGCCGGCGCTGCTGGCGCTGGTGTGTTACGGCTACGCCAATGCCATCGCCTCGCTCTTGCAGTTCATGCTGATCCAGAGCAATACGCCGGATCATCTGCTGGGGCGGGTGAATAGCCTCGGCACCGCGCAGGACGTGACCGGCGATTCGATCGGCGCGCTGGGGCTCGGCGTACTGGGCAGGGTGTTCACCCCATTGATGAGCGTGCTGTCGTTTGGCGCATTCGCCGCAGTGCTCGGCGTGCTGGTGGCCTTCAGCGTGCGCACGCTGCGCCAGTGCCGGCCGGCGGACGCGTTGGTCGAGCACGATGAGCCGGCTCCGGCAACCTCAGCGGCGGCGGACAACTAACCCCTCACGGCGCCGGCTGTTCCGGCCGGTGCCGCTCCCCCCAGTCGCACATCATGTCGATCACCGGGATCAGCGAACGCCCGCGCTCGGACAGGCTGTACTCCACCTTGGGCGGGATCTGCGGATACTCCTTTCTCACCACCAGACGGTCTTTTTCCAGCTCTTTCAACGTCGAACTGAGCGTCTTGTACGAAATGGTGCCAATGCAGCGCTGCAGTTCGTTGAACCGCAATACCGGCTTATACAACGCCAGCCAGTAGAGAATAATCATTTTGTATTTACCGTTGATCACCGACAGGGTGTAGCCATAACCGGTGTCTTCAAGGCTGATGCCCGTAGGGCTGCAGTGGGATTCGGCGGTCATTTACACTTTCTCCAGGGTAAGTATGTGTCGTGAGTGTGCGTATTTTACATTCTGTCAGCATACCCTAAGATGCGTCGAAACACCTGACTGGAGAGATCAGTATGAAAACGTTGGTGGTAGTGACACATCCCGATATGGCGAATTCGGTGGTCAACAAACGTTGGCTGGAGGAACTGCGGCGCTATCCGGCGCTGTATACCGTGCACGAACTGCATCAGGCCTATCCGGACTGGCAGATCGACGTCGCCAGGGAACAGCAGTTGATTGAAGCGCATGACAACATCGTGCTGCAATTCCCGATTTACTGGTTCAGCAGCCCGCCGCTGCTGAAAAAATGGCTGGACGACGTGCTCACCTACGGCTGGGCCTACGGTTCTCGCAGTGGCTATAAGATGCAGAACAAGAAACTGGCGCTGGCGGTCACGGCGGGCGTGCGCGCAGAAGATTACGCGCGTGAAGGGCGTTATCGCTACTCGCTGGAGGAGATCTTCCGGCCGTTTGAAGTGACCGCCGATTATGTGCGGGCCGACTATGCTTCGTTCTTTGCCTTTTACGGCAAGGAAGCCGCTTCGGACGGGACGGCAGAGCAGGTTCAGCAGCACGAGTTGGACAGCAGCGCGCAGGGCTATCGGGCATTTCTCGCCGCTCTGAATTAACGAGACTCCCCGGATGCGCCAGGGAGTGCGCATCCGGTTACTTGATGTGAACGCCGAAACCGTCTTGCCCCGGCGCGAGATGCGCTTTCAGGGGCTGCTGATTAAACGGAAAAGCGCTTTTTGATTCTGTCGACCGGCGTGCCATCGCTGAGCGGCACCTGCAGCAGACGATCGTAATCGCGAAAGCCCATTTTTTGATAATAGGCGAGACCGCCCACGTTATCCGCCCGGATGGTGGCGTTGATGTGCTTGAAACCGTGCGACTTCGCTGCCGCTAACGTGACGGGAAACAGCGCGCTGCCAACGCCACGTACCTTCGGCGACAGGCGGGAAAAGGTGGCAATATCTGCGGTATCGGGCGGCAGTGCATCGTCAACGCTCAGCGACTGAAAGCCCACCAACACGCCATCCACCTCCGCGACCTGGCAACTCAGCGCATTGTCGCCGCTGATGAACCATTCGCTGAACTCGGCTGGGGTGAGGGGCGTTTCTATCGCGGTCGTGCCGCCGGCTCTGATCACCTCATTCAATAACTGCGTCAGCGCTTCAGCGTCTTGCGGGGTTATCGTTCTGATCTTCATTGCGTTGCTATCTCCTCCACAGGGGTTTCAGGCGTAAGGAATCTGCTGGAACCATCGAAAGAAGATAGACGCAGGCGTCCGGTAATGAAATACCGGAACGTGCGGGACAAAAAACAGCGCGGGAATTACATGAACAGGAAGCGGTCGGCCAGCGCAACACCGCGCTCGAGGCGCGGTGGCAACGCGTCGTCGCGATCGTCAGGCTGAGCAGCCTGCGGCGCGACATCGTCGGCTTTTTCAATCATCAGCTCGCCGAGCAGGGCCAGAAAACGAGTGAGCTTTTGCATATTCCCTCCGGATCGTTGATTACGTTGAGGGTGATAGTAATCGCCGCTAAACCGGATGGGAAAAACTTAAAACTCATATCCTAAGAACCGGATCGCATATCGCTTGACCGGGCGACGGTTGCCCATCGCCCGGTGAACGGCTTAGAAGGTGACGTTAACCTTGGCCCACAGGGTGCGGCCCGGTTCATTCACCGCGCTGTTGGCCGAATAGCCGAAGGCGCTGTTGCCCGCCAGGTTGAGGTGCTCGCTGTAGGTCTTGTTCAGGATATTATCCAGACCGGCGCTCAGCTTGACGTTCTTATTCACCTTGTAGGCGGCGTTGGCGGAGAGCACGCCGAAGCCGGCGCTATCGGCAAAGTCTTTACCTACCACGTTGCCTTCGTTGATCGCCACGCGGTGCTGGCTGCTGACCAGTCGCCACAGGCCGGTGCCGCTCCAGTCGCCGTACTCATAGGTCAGCCCCAAGCGTGCCTCCAGCGGCGGGATCTGCGGCAGCGGGCGGCCGTCGCTGGCGTTTTTACCCCAGGAGTAGGCCAGGCTGGCGTCGGTTTTCCAGTGCTCGCTCAGTTGATAACCCATGCCCATTTCGCCGCCCATAATGTTGGCGTTGACGTTATCGGCCTGGCTGAGACGCGCATTGTGCGGATCGTATTTGAACAGGATGAAATCATCGACGCGGCCCACATACGCGGAGACCCAGCCGTTGAAGCGCTTGCCGTTGTACTGCGCGCCGATGTCGAGCTGCGTGGTTTTCTCGCTCTTGACGCTGGAGAACGGATCCTTGCTGCCGTTCGGACCCAGCTTCGGCGAGAACAGCTCCCAGTAATCCGGGAAGCGCTCGGTATAGCCGACGCCGGCATACAGCATCAGCGGCAGCTCGGCCAGCGTATGCTCCAGGCGCATAAAGCCGCTCGGCAGGGTGTCTGAACGTTCCACATCGCTGCCGCTGCGGAAGTTCTCCACCAGGGTGCGATCGAGACGCGCGCCGCCGATCAGCTTATCCTGCTCGCTGGTGGACCACGTCAGCTCGCCGAAGGCGCCGTAGCTGTTGAACTGGGCGTCTTTTTCCCAGCTGCCGCGGCTCATGCTGCGGTGGGTATTGGTCTGCGTGTCCAGGCCGCTTTCAAGCTTCACGTCCTGCCACTGCCAGGTGCCCATCACGCGGCCGCCGACGGTGCGGCGATCGAGCTGCATCGTCATGCTGGAAGACATCATGTGCCCGCCGTGGCCCCCCATGCTCATGCCGCCATGCCCACCGTGGCCGCCCATGCCGCCGCTGCCCGGCGAACGCAGGGTCACGTTGTCCATCACGTGGTTGGCGTAGTTGTAGTAGACCTGCGCTTCCAACTTATCCAGCACCTCGCCGATGTTGGATTTCTCCACCCGCATGCCCAGGCTTTCGCGTTTGAACTGCGAACCGTCCATGCTGCGGCCGGCATAGCGCGCTTCGCCGTTGCCGCGCCCCATCGTCACTTCCAGCAGCGTGTCGGCATCCGGCGTCCAGCCGAGCGCCAGATCGCCGTTCCATTTGTCCCAGCGCGATGGCACGCGCGTATTCGTTCCGTTCTGGTAATCGTTGGCGCGCGACTTGTTGGCCATCACCCGCAGGTAACCTTGTTCGGCACCGAGGCTGGCGTCGATATTCTCGTCCCAGCGGCCATTGGAGCCGGTCAGCACGCTGGCGTTGCCCTTGATGCCCGGTTTGTCGAAGCGCGGACGTTCACGTTCGAAACGCACCGTGCCCGCCGACGAACCCGGCCCCCACAGCACCGTCTGCGGCCCTTTGGTGATGGTCAGCAGATCGAAGCTTTCCGGCGAGATGTAAGAGGTGGGCGCATCCATTCTCGATGGGCAGGCGCCGAGCATCTCCGAACCGTCAGTGAGAATTTTCAGCCGCGAACCGAACATGCCGCGAAATACCGGATCGCCGTTGGTGCCGCCGTTGCGGATCTGCGAAAAACCGGGGATGGTTTTCAGATAGTCCGAACCGTCGCTGGCGGGCACCGGCTGACGCGGGGTTTTCGGTGACGTCACGATGGTCAGCGGAGAGTAGAGCGGTGCGGTGACGGTGATCACGTCGCCATCATTAACCTGTGCGTCGGTAGGGTGCTGATGCGCCTGCGCCGCGTGGCCGGCCAGCAGGAACAGCGGCATGGCGGTGGTGATTGCGCGGGTGACGGCGTTCTTTTTATAAGCGGGTTTAAACATCATCTTTCCTTAAGCTAACTTTTTCCATTATTCTCCGGCGATTTATTCAGGCGTGGGGATGCCTGGCGAAAATCACCATCGGAAAATACGGGGGTTAATTCCCTCAACGTGGAAATAACCGGGCTAATAATGTCGTCTCAATGCATAACCATTGGGCGTATTAATTCCGCCATGTTGAAACGATCAACGGCAATACAGAAACGGCAATGGGGTATTATTAAATCAGAGGAAAGAGACGGGCGGCGCGCGCGGCTGTAATTCGGTATGAACGACGTGGGCAAACAGGGGAACGAGATAATGAGTCGGCGGCGGGCGCGAGGCCAGAGATTGAGACCAGAACAGCGGGGCGTGGCTCACGTCCAGCAGCGGCGCGTGCAGCAACAGCACGCAGTAGCCGCAGGCGCTGTCGTCCATCATCATCGCCATGTTGTGGTGGCCGCCGCCGTGCTGCATCATCGGCGATGCGGCCTTTTCCGGCGCGGCCGGCGGCGAATGCATCTCATGATGCATCGGCATCGCCATGCCGCAGTCCGCCATGACGGTCGTTTCAGCACTTCCGGCGCGCGCATGCTCCAGGGATCGCGAGACCACCGGCGCAATGAACAACATCAGAATGGCGAACATCCCTAACCAGGCGGCGGCCCGGTTACGTGATGCAGGGGGCTGAATTAACGACACAATCAACCTAAAAAAGGGTTAACACAGGGGAGGGAATTGTACTGGTTTATGTCGAAATGTTAAAACCTTTTATTTCTGGTCAACGCTCTGTTGATGAATATATTATCGGATAAGCGCTTTAATTCTGACCAAAGGCTATTTTCTTACGCCAATAACGTGACGGGGACAATATTAATGACGGAAAAACTGGCGAGCACGATTATTCCGCTTTATGACGAACATGCCGCCGCCTGGGAACGCCTCAGACCTACCACGCTGTTTGAACGGCCGTGGCTCGACCGCTTTTTGCAGCTTACCCCGGCCAACGCGCAGCTGCTGGATCTCGGCTGCGGCAATGGCGCGCCGATCGCCGCCTATTTTATCGAACAGGGGCATCGGGTGACCGGCATCGACGGTGCGCAGGCGATGATCGCGCGCTGCCGGCAGCGTTTTCCACAGCAGGAGTGGCGGCAAATGGATATGCGCCAGCTGGATTTGGCGACCCGGTTCGACGGCCTGCTGGCCTGGGACAGTTTCTTTCATCTGGCGCGCGACGATCAGCGCCGCATGTTTCCGCTGTTCAGACGGCATGCCAATCCGCATGCCGCACTGATGTTCACCAGCGGCCCTGCAGACGGCGTGGCGATCGGCAGCTTCGAAGGCCAGCCGTTGTTTCACGCCAGCCTGGCGCCGGAAGAGTATAGGCGTTTATTGCAGGAGAACGGCTTCCGCGTGGTCGACCATATCGTGGAAGATCCCGCCTGCGGGGGAAGAACGATCTGGCTGGCGCAGAGGAGTGAGTGACAATGTCACGGGCGAGTTCACCGAAACCCGCCCGTAACCTTACTTCGCGCTGACGCGCCAGACAGTATTGCCGACGTCATCCGCAACCAGCAAAGCGCCGGTCTTATCGACAGCCAGCCCCACAGGGGCGCCATAGAGTTCCTTCTCATCATCGGAGACAAAGCCGGTGACCACCGCTTTGAGCTTGCCGACCGGTTTGCCTTGCTCAAACGCTACATAGCTGACCCGATAGCCGTTCAGCGGCGAGCGATCCCAACTGCCGTGCTCGCTGATAAAAGCGCCGCCGCGATAGTCGGCCGGCAGAGCGCTCGCGGTGTAGAACAGCAGCCCCAGCGGCGCGACGTGCGAGCTGAGCGCGTAATCCGGCTTGATGGCTTTCGCCACCCGATCCGGCCGCGGCGGCTGTACCCGCCGATCGACGTGCTGGCCGAAATAGCTGTAAGGCCAGCCGTAGAAACCGCCGTCTTGCACCGAGGTCAGGTAATCCGGCACCAGATCGGCGCCGATTTCGTCACGCTCGTTGACAATCGCCCACAGCTTGCCGCTTTGCGGCTCCCACTGCAGCCCGGTCGGGTTGCGCAGGCCGCTGGCGAAGATGCGGCTGGCGCCGGAGGCGGTGTCCACTTCCAGCACGGCGGCGCGCCGGTACTCTACGGCCAGGCCGTTTTCGGTGATGTTGCTGTTGGAACCGACGCCGACATACAGCTTTTTCCCGTCCGGGCTGGCCAGCAGGGCCTTGGTCCAGTGATGGTTGATGGTGTCCGGCAGGTCGGCCAGTTCTTTGCCCGGATCGCTGATGCGCGTTTCGCCTGGCTGATAGGCGTACTGCATGATATTGCCGGTATTGGCCACGTACAGCGTATTGCCAATCAACTGGACGCCGAACGGGGAATCGAGCCCCTCGAGGAAGACGTGCTTTTCCCAGTTGCCGCCGGCGGTCGGGCGCAGCAGGGTGATGCGATTGCCCCCTTTGCCGCCTTTACCGGATTGGCCTTTCACCAGGCCGGCGATCAGCTGCTTGGGCGTGCTCACCGCTTCCGTGCCCGGCCCGTTGGCCTCCACGACCAACACATCGCCATTGGGCAGCGTGAGCAACTGACGCGGATGAAGCAAATCGTCTGCCACCTTATCGATTTTCAAGCCTTCCGCCACTTTCGGCGTCTGATCTTGTTGCCAGCCAACGCCCTTAGGCACCTGCATCGGCGGCATCAGAAAGTCTTGCGCCGCCGGCAACGTCGGGTCCGGGCCCATTTGTTGCTCTGGCGAAATGACGGCGCTGTTATCGCAGCCGGCCAAGGCCAAAACGGCGGAAAGGGTGAGCGCCAGAGATGAGAGCTTCATGAAAACCTCCTTATTTTGCGCGGGCCCCAAGGGCCAGCAGAATATTCGCCAGGCTGAGCAGCGCGACCACGATCGCAGACAGCACCAGGCCTTGGGGCACCACGGCATACGCATCCCGGCTATGCACGAAAGCGTTGATAATGGCGAGAACGATGGCCAGCAAATTCAGCCAGAAATGGAGTTTGACCGACGATCCCCGCAGCCGAGCGCTGCCGAACCATACCTGTACCAGGTTAATCAGGCGGGGAATGATGGCAAAAATCAGGCCGATGGCAATTAGCCAACTTGCGCCATTGACCCACTGAATATTAGCGGTACAGACATAAATGATGTCGAAAATCAGCGCCGCGGTGAAAAATCCGTAAGGTATCGGGTTGAGCCATTCATAGACGGCCACTGCGGCCGCTGAGGGCCTTGCTGTCGTTTGCGTGGTCATGCAGGCATCTCCATGAAAAATGATGGGTAAAAAGGCCATTGGCCCCTTAAAGCTTTGTTCAGATCCAGCGATTTGAACAATTTTGATTCTCATTTTTAGCATGCGATGTTAAAACCGAAACCATCACTTCGGCATTATCAATGGTTTAGCAATATCAGGAGGCAGGGCATGAGCATAGAACGCGTTCAGCGTTTTCTGGCCGAGCACGCACCGGAGACGACGGTGACGGTGCTGGCAAAGAACACCGCAACGGTGGCGCTGGCGGCAGAAGCCTTTGGCGTGGAGAGCGGGCAGATCGCCAAGACGCTTTCGTTTCGCGTTAACGGCGATGTGGTGCTGCTGGTGATGGCGGGAACTGCCAGAATCGACAACAAGAAGTACAAGCAATTCTTCGGCGTGAAGGCGCGTATGCTGCCGGCGGAAGAGGTTGAAGCATTAACCGGCTATCCGCCCGGCGGCGTTTGTCCCTTTGCCGCACCGGAGGCGGTGAGGATCTACTGCGATCATAGCCTGCGCGCTTTCGATGAAGTGCTTCCGGCAGGCGGCAGCGATAACTCTGGCGTGAGAATTGCGCCACAGCGGCTGGCCGGCGTCACGGGAGCGGAGTGGATTGACGTGACGGGGTAACTAATAGTGACATCGTCACAATGCGTTATGTTAAATACAGAGTCTTTTCTCTGTATAATTATTTGTTTTTAAATGGAAAACTAGGCTATCGCATTGTGGCAAACCGCCTCGATATTATGCCCATCCGGACCAATGACAAACGCCGCATAGTAGTGGGCATGATAATTGGGGCGTAAACCGGGCGCGCCATTGTCTTTGCCGCCGGCGCTTAACGCGGCGTGATAGAACGCATCGACCTGTTCACGGCTGCTTGCGGTAAATGCCAGGTGCAGATGCGCCGGTTTTTCATCGGTCTGAAACAGGCATAATGACACGTTACCCCGATCGGGACACAGCTCAACGCCATAATCGGGTTTACCTTCGGCAACGATCTTTACGCCCAGCGGCGCCAGCGCATTAAGGAAAAACGCTTTGCTCAGAGCAAAGTCGCTGACGCCAAATTTCACATGGTCAAACATGGGGATGTCCTGGAGTGTGGAAGAATGTTCCCATTCAGTATAGCCAACGCCATGAAGGCCACCGGAAACGGTGAAGACGAACGCCAGTACGCATTTGGCAGGCAGAAGTTGTTCATTTTTATGGCGCGTTTTGGTGAAATCTGCAGTGTCGCAGTAGCCATGTTTTATCAGATTTTACGTAGCGCGATCAAAAAAGCGGGGGGATTTCGCCTCAATATCCGCAGAGATGTGTCGCTATAAGCATGTCCGGTCATCATTAATGGCAGAACGCATTTATCTATGATCCTCAGTGGGTGGAACGTGATAAAGCTGAAACTTCGCGAGATACTGGCTGGCGTGTTAACGGCAGTCCATCACATCGGCAGAGTTGGCTGGCGGCCAAACCAACGATTGATAATTTTGCTGGGAGGTTAAGCGGCGTTGGAACGCCAAGTGACGAAATCCTGGGAAGCGGCAAGCGCACGCCTCACGTGCATGCATTTACTGCAGGAAGTGAACAGGCGACAGGCATTGGGTGTTCAGAGATTTTTTGCGCAAGCATCATGGTGTCGCTCAGCAATAAGCGGCAATGGCAATGAAGCCTGCAGCGAAAACTCGACGGCTTAAGACCAGCTGAAAAACGAATTCGTTCAACGGCATGAGCAACGGGCGTTGAAATGGTTGGCCACAGGAGAAAACCCATGATCAAGCCAGGACGCCAGAATCCACGTATAACCACATGAGTGCGCATAATGTATATTATGTTAAATTACATCATTGGGTACGCACCGCCGTTAGCCTGGCCGTCCTTTCTCACCTCACCTTCAAGCCTTATCAGGCTGCTAACCTTTTTTATGTTTAAGCCCATCATCAGCCCGTTCAGTTTCAGCACCTCAGTTTAATCCTCGGTCGGTGTGCCCTGATGAAACCGCATTTGCCAACCGGCCTTTTCCGTCAGCATCCAAATCGACGACCGTTCTGTGCAACGAATGGCGTTGCCCTGCGCGTTGCGTTGAAAACTCTTATACGTCAGCAACACGGCGCTTTCACTGATTTTCGCCAGCGTAAAACCTTCGGCAACAATCTGCGGATGCTCAGTTTCCATTTCCAGCGCCGCAACGGTCTGGCGTTTGTCATAACGCAGACCTGAGCGAGCAATCTCTTCAAAGTCTTCATGCAGCAATGCCGCGACGCGCTGCGGATCGCGGCGCACCGATGGCTGATGCAGTTCAACCTCAAGCGTCTGGATTTGGCTAAACAACTTTGCAGAATGCGTCAAAATGCCCTCCTTTTTGATCGCGCTACGTGAAATCTGGCAAACTTCGGCAGTCAATCTACACCAGAATGACTCTCGTGAAACCTGACTATTCCCAGGATTCCTTCTCAAATAGGCGCTTCTTTATCCAACCGACTAATCGCTTCACTGTGTACTTCATTCCAGGGTTGGCCCACTTTACTGAGCAAAAATTGAAATAGCGGCGTGTAATCCATGCCATGTTGTATCCGCCCATGCATACTTTCACGCAGCGGCAACGGCTCATCGTCCGCCTGTTTGCCATGGCGCCCCCAGCGGTACTCGCCACCGCTGGCGATGGGGCCTCTGGATGCAACGCTTTCTCTTCTATAGAGTTTCTTCTTTCCATCTCGATGTGCTCTCATCAAGCCTCAATAGTGACAGTGTCACACAAAAAGAAATCCTTACGCCGGTTTCCCAGCCAAATGCGACCGCCGAACCCGCAATTCCCCATGCCGCCAGGCGTCGTCTGCCGTGGCGCGATTGTCGATCAGGCGATTCAAGGCCTCCTCGACCAGCCGATCGATGCGTTGGCTGTAGCTGGTCAGCGCCCAGTTGGCTGATCCGGCCTCGTCGATATCGTCGAAACCTACCACGGCCATCGAAGACGACGGTGCCACTTGCCTGAGCGCTTCGAGCGCCCCCAGCGCCAACACGTCGTTCTCGCAGAACAGCGCCTCAACCCGCTCGCTTTCCGGCGTTGCCTGAAGGTATTCGCTCATCAGCTGGAAACCGCGTTGGCGATCGTAGTGGCCAGCCGTGAGCACCCGATCCAGCTGAAAGCCAGAGGTTATCAGCCTATCGCGGTAGCCTTCCATGCGCAGCAAATGGCTGCTTTGCGTATCCGGCCCCTTCATATAGCCAAAGCGGCGATGACCTTGTTCTATCAGCAGCGCGGCGATCTCTTCGCCGGCACGATAGCCGTCGATATTGACCACATCGATATGTTCACTTTCCGTATTGCGGCATACCTGCACCAGCGGGATCTGATGCAGATCTTGCGCGATCGCCGCCCACTCTTGGGTTAACACCGTCGCCAGGAACAGAATGCCATCGACCTGCAGCTGATCGGCCATCGCCATCACCGCCCGGTAGTTTTCCCCGGCGGTGATGTTCAGCAGCAGCGCCATATAGCCGCGGGCTTGCAGCTGTTTGGTGACCATATCGAGCATCATCATCGAATGCGGGTTCTTCATCTCGTCGATGGCCACGCCGATGATGTGCGTGCGTTTTTGCGACAGGCTGCGCGCCAGCAGATTGGGTCGATAGCCCAGCTCGGCCGCCGCCGCCAACACGCTTTCACGCGCGTTGTCTGAGATCGACGCACCGGGCGTAAAGGCGCGCGATACCGTCCATTTAGAGACGCCGGCCTTTTCGGCGACGTCGCTGGCGGTGGCTTTGTGGTGTTTCGTCATGGTTGCGTCGATCCCTGCTTCGGTGAAGTCACACTATAACCCTGCTCGCTCAGATCCCCTAAGCGCCTGCCGGCATACCTGCTGCGATTATGTCCCGTTTTTGCACCCGATTGCAATTTGTTATGCAACCGGGTGCAAAACATAAAGAGTTTGTGATCGTCCGCGCTGTTTTCACCTTTCCCCTGTTGACCAAATTTTATCCATGGCCGACATTCACGGTGGCATTCAGAGACTCATCGCCGTTTTGTCTCTTGCTTTGCACCCGGTTGCAAAAGAACTGATTTTACATAACACCTCTCTTCTCAACAGGATACCGTAATGAAAAAAACCAGACTGTTGTTGATGTTAGCCTGCTCGCTGTTTGTCGTGACCGCCCAGGCCAAGAGCTACCAGGTCGGCGTGGCGTTGGCCAACTTCGATCTCAACTTCGTCTCCATCCTGCGCATCCAAATGGCGCGGGAACTGGTTGCGCAGCAGCTGCAAGGCCAGTTCGTTGATGCCAAAGGCGATGTCGCCCTGCAGGTGCAGCAGGTTGACGATCTGATTAATCAGGGCGTGGGCGCCATTATCCTTAACCCGGTCGATACGCAAGGCGTTCAGCCGATGATAGCGGCCGCCCAACGCGCCGCTATCCCCCTTATCTTCGTCAACCGCAAACCCGAAGTGCCGCTGAGCGGCGCGACGGCCTACGTCGGCTCCGATTCGGCGCTCAGCGGCCACCTGCAGATGGAGGCCCTGGCGAAAAAAATGAATTACCGCGGCAACGTGGCGATCCTGATGGGCGCCCTCTCCAACGAAGAAACCCGCGAGCGCACCCGCGCGGTGGAAGCGGTGATCGCCAAACACAAAGAGCTGAAAGTGGTAGAGAAACAGACTGCGAAATGGCAACGCAATGAAGCGGTCGACGTGGTCTCCGGCTGGTTGCTGAACGGCGTACCGATCGATGCGATCGCCGCCAACAACGATGAGATGGCCATCGGCGCGATCATGGCGCTGAAGCAGGCCAAAAAGAACGGCGTACTGGTTGCCGGTATCGATGGCACGCCCGACGGCCTGCAATTTATCAAAAACGGCGACCTGGCGGTGACCATTTTCCAGGATGCCAAAGCCCAGGCGATCGGCGCGGTGCAAGTGACCCGAGCGATGTTGGATCACGCCAAAACCGAGTCTTACAACTGGGTGCCTTATGCCACCGTGACGCGAGAAAACTACCCGCAATTTGCGCAAATGAACCAGAAATAAACCGTTGCCACTCTCTTTTTCAACCCACTTTGCACCCGAGTGCAAAGCCACAGTATCAGGAGTCAGCATGTTAAATGGTGAAAGAAGCATCCCTCGCCCGCTGCGTTGGGCGATGATCGGCGGCGGCCGCCTCAGTCAGGTGGGCTACAAGCACCGTTCCGGCGCACTGCGCGACAATACCGCCTATCGGCTGGTTGCCGGCGCTTTTGATATCGACGCGGCGCGCGGGCGTGAGTTTGGCGTCAATCTCGGCGTGCCCGCTGAACGCTGCTATGACGACTATCAGCAGTTGCTGAAACAAGAGGCCAACCGCGAAGATGGCGTTGAGGTGGTGACCATCGCCACCCCTAACGGCACCCACTATGAAATCACGCGCGCCGCGCTGAATGCCGGCCTGCATGTCATCTGCGAAAAACCGCTGTTCTTCACTACGGCGGAGGCGAGAGAAATCAAGGCGCTGGCAGCGGAGAAAGGCCTGATCGTCGGCGTAACCTACGGCTTCTCCGGGCATCCGCTGCTGATGCAGATGCGCGCCATGATCGCGAACGGCGACATCGGCGAAATACGCATGGTCGAATTGCAGTACACCCATGGCTTCAACGCCAACGAAAGCGCGGACACGTTCGAGGCGCAAAAGTGGCGCGTCGATCCGAAAATCGCCGGCCCCTCCTTTGTGCTGGGCGACATTTCTACCCACACCTTCTACATCTCACAGCTGGTCATGCCCGACATGAAGATTGCCTCCCTGCTGTGCGATCGCCAGAGCTTTATCCCTTCCCGCGCCCCGCTGGAAGACAATGCCATGGTGCTGATGCACTACGAAAACGGCGCCGTCGGCCGCATGTGGGCCTCCGCCATCAACGCGGGCGCGATGGACAGCCAAAGCATTCGCGTGGTGGGCGCACGCGCCAGCCTGCAATGGAGCGATTCCACGCCCGGCGAATTGCGCTATGAGATCCAGGGGCGGCCCAACCAAACGCTGCACCATGGCATGCCCTATCTGGACGACAGCGCGCTGGCCGAAGAGCGGCTCGGCGCGCTGCATACCGAAGGCCTGGCCGAATCCTGGGCCAATATTTACCTCAAGTTCGCCATCGCCATCAGCGCCAGCCAGCGCGGCGATCGGCAAACGCTGGCCACGCTGATCTATCCGGATATCGATGCCGGGTTAGAAGGCGTGCGCTGGATTGAAAACTGCGTTCGTTCCGCCGACAACGGCGCCACCTGGGTCAATTACCGATAAGGAAAGCATCATGAAACTTTCATTCTGTACCGACAGCCTGGGCCATTTACCCTTCGAGCCGATGCTGGATCGGTTGCTGGAGCTGGGGGTGCGCGGCGTGGAAATGACCACCGGCGGCTGGTCTCCGGCGCCCCATCTGGATACCGACGATCTGCTGGCCAACCCGGCCAAACGCCGGCAGCTGCAGCAGGCCCTGGCCAGCCGCGGCATGGAGATCGCCGCGCTCAATGTCTCCGGCAATCCGCTCGATCCGGGCGAGCTGGGGCAGCGTCATCTGCGGCAAACCGACAATACGCTGGAGCTGGCCGGCCTGTTGGGGGTGAAAAAGATCGTCATGATGAGCGGCCTGCCCCCGGCCAGCTCGCATGACACCATCCCCAACTGGATCACTTATACCGTCAGCTGGCCGCCGACGGTGAAAAACTGTTTGGACTATCAATGGAACGAAGTGGCGATCCCCTATTGGCAGGCGCTGGTCACCCAGGCCAAAGCGTGCGGCGTCGAGCGCTTTGCGCTGGAAAACTTCAGCGCCATGCTGGTGTGGAATCCGGAAACGTTGTTCCGGCTGCGCGCGGCCGTTGGCCCTATGGTGGGTCTGAACCTCGATCCCAGCCACTTGATCTGGATGGGCGCAGATCCCATCGCGGTGGCCCGCGCCCTTGGGCCCGCCATTCACCATGTGCACGGCAAAGACGTACGCCTTGAGCGCGGCGTCGTCGAGGTTAACGGGCTGCTGGAGACCAAACCGATCGACGACGTAGCCGGCCGGGCCTGGAACTATGTCGCCGTCGGCTGCGGCAGGGATCTGCAGTGGTGGAAGGAATTCTTCTCGGTGGTACGCATGATGGGCTACAACGACTGGGTGTCGCTGGAAATGGAAGACCTGACCATGTCGGTCGATGCCGGCATCGCCTCTTCCGTTCAGGCGCTGCAGCAGACGATCAGTCAATAACCCCCTGCGCGGCGGCCACGGCCGCTGCGCAGAGTTCATCACGTTACGGGGTTATCGCCAACTTAATCACGCCATCGCGCTTTTCAGAGAACAGGCGGTAAGCCTCGACAATATTCTCCAGCCGAAAACGATGCGTCACGAACGGCGTGAGATCCAAACTGCCATGCTGAATCACGTTCATCATTCTGCGCATTCGCTCCTTGCCGCCGGGGCACAGAGCCGACCGAATCGTATGATCGCCCAACCCATAGGCAAACGCCTCTACGGGCAATTGAATATCGTCACTATAGACGCCAAGGCTCGACAGGGTCCCACCGGGTTTTAAGACACGCAGCGCCTGATTAAAGGTGGTTTGCGTCCCCAAACACTCGATGCTGGCGTCAACACCGCGCCCTGCCGTAATCTTGAATATTTCATCAATCACATCGGTTTCCTTGTAATTCAGCAACACGTTTGCCCCCATCTTTCCCGCCATCATCAGCTTCTCAGGAGAGCTGCTGATGGCAATAATCAGGCTCGCGCCCTGCAGGCGAGCGCCCGCTGTGGCGCATAAACCGATCGGGCCTTGAGCGAAAATGGCCACCGTATCGCCAATTTTAATGTTGGCGTTTTCCGCCCCTTTGAATCCGGTAGACATCACATCCGGACACATCAGCACCTGTTCATCCGTCAGATTATCAGGTATGGGCGCCAGATTGGCTTCAGCATCAGGCACCAATACATATTCAGCCTGGGTGCCGTCGATAACGTTGCCGAAGCGCCATCCCGCCGTGGCTTTATATCCATGGCAACGACATTCGGGCAAATAAGAACCGTCCTGCGCGGGAAAACCGCCCTGACAAGAATAGGAGGTGAATGAGGGACAAATAGCCCCAGCCAATGCCCGCTGTCCCTCTTGAAAGCCTTTAACATTACTTCCTAATTTTTCTATAATGCCGACCGGCTCATGGCCAATGGTCAGCAGACGAGGTACCGCATATTCCCCTTTGAGGATATGAATATCCGTGCCGCAGATCGTCGTCGTGGTTATTTTGAGCAAAGCATCATTGGGGCCAGGAGAAGGAATAGGTTTTTCAACAAGTTCTATCCGGCCCTTTTCGATAAAGGCAGCGGCTTTCATCATGCGCATAGCGGAAGATCCTTTGGTTTCTGTCGAAGTGGTTACAGAAAAGAATAATCCAATAGACCGTTTTTTCCGATTTTAATACCTTCCGATATAATTAAAATCACCAGTAATAGCTGCCAGTGAATAATATTAAAAATATAATTAAATAATATGACGTCCAGTGAAATCCGCTTTATCACCCTGATGAAAAACACGGCCGCTTTACATTGACAGACGTTGCATAATTTCTCTTTCTAAATACCCCAGGCTGAGGGAAAATATGCGTTATCTGAGTGATAAATCATGCAGGGAACGCAATGCCACGATTCACCCTTCTCGCGCTTGGTCTGGCACTCGCCGGCTGCGCGCCAATGCAACCCGATGGCTGTGAAAAAGCCAGTGCGGTGAATGATTGCGTTTATGCCTGGCGTGCAGGCAGCGATGTTCCAACGGCAAAGCAACCGCCTAACCTGGGATGCGACGGACAAGTTTTTTATGAGCGGCCGCACTATTCCGCCTCTGCGAAGGCAGAAAAACGCGAAGGCGAAGTGAGCGCAACGTTTGATGTTGATGATAAGGGTAAAGCCAGAAATATCGTGCTGACGGGCACTCCAGAGTTCTATCGCGACACCAAAAGCGCCATTGCACGCAGCTGCTGGATACCGGGCCGCATTCATGAAACGGCATTGTTTACTTTTAAACTCTCTGGTGATGCAGAAACCAACCGATAAGCGAATCTCGGCCGGCGATCAACACCCTGTTCACTTCGGCGCGTAAATCTCTCTGAGCGTGGCGATCACTTTCGCCACGTTTGGGTTATCGATACGGTAAAACAGGGTTTGCGCTTCGCGTCGGTACGTTACCAGACCTTCATTGCGCATTTTCGCCAGGTGCTGCGACAGCGCCGATTGGCTGAGCGGCACCAACTGTTGAAGCTCCCCCACGGCAATCTCATCGTGTTTCAATAGCAGGCAAAGCACCAGCAAACGGTGTTCGTTGCCTATCGCTTTCAACAGCCTGGCGGCCTCAATCGCCCCTTCATTCAAAAAGGGATCCTGCTTAGCTTTTGCATTCATGGTCAATCACGGCCCCGTCATCATTCAGCCGCATTATAGCGGCTTTCAGGCGCCGGCACAGCATTACATTAGTACCTGTTAAATTAGTTATTGCTAATTTATACAATTCTAATATAGCCTTGTATTCAAGCCGAGCGGCTCTCCCTGAGGCCGCAGGCTCTTTCCCAACACAAGTGAGAATGCGTTATGAATATGCCAACCCTGGTGTTGCTGGCGTTTGCCGGCTGGACATTATTGATTCTATTAGGCACCGTCGGCGTTTATCGCTGGTCCCGAATTTTAACCGGCCGCGCCACGGTCAGCGAATGGCAAGCGAACAAACCGCAGGGCAGCGATGGCTACCAGCGCGCCATTGCGGCGCATCGCAACTGCATTGAAAATTTGCCGGTTTATACCGCCCTCGTTGTAGCGATAGCCGTATTTCAGGTGGAAAGCACGACGCTGAATGTCTTGTCTCTGGCCCTGCTCGGCGCGCGCATGGCGCAGAGTCTGGTTCACATCGGTTTCGAGCAGACGGAGAAAGTCGCCACCTGGCGCTTCGCTTTCTTTTTCACGCAAATCGTCACGATGATTTGGATGGGGATAGAGATCGTCAGGAGCCTGCCATGACGATCACGAACCTGGCAGAGCCCCATGAGGTGACCCGTTTCCTCTATGACGCAGACAAACCCGAGGGGCAGCGGGCCATCCTCTACTTTTCCGCCTCCTGGTGCCGCCCTTGTCAGAATATGCAGGGGATCGTTGAACAGCTGCACCGTCACGCCAACGAGATCGCCTTCGGCCGCATTGACGTCGCGCAGGCGCCGACGGTCGCCCCTGCGTTCGGCATCAAATCCGCGCCCTCCCTCGCCCTGTTTGAGGATGCGCGCCTCATCGCAATCATCGCGGGCGAGATTCCCTTGCAACGGCTGTTACACCGGGTGGCGACGGCCTTCGCCGGCGTTACAGCATCCACTCGATAGGCAGCCAGCCGGCCACGGTAAGAACGATGCGTTTTACCCAGCCGGCGCCGGGTTCTTGCTGGTGCACCTCGGTGTGGCCGTCTTCGAAGGCTTCTTTCCACACCATTTTGCCTTCGGGCGTCAATACCGGCCGATAGGCGGCGTATTCGAGCGGGCCATCAAACAGTTGGCGGGTGTCGGCCGCCAGCGACGGGCTATCGATCAAGAATCCCATTTCGCAGTTCAGGTGCGCCGAGCGCGGATCGAAATTGAACGAGCCGATAAACACCCGTTTGTCATCGATGGCGAAGGTTTTAGCATGCAGCGCCGCACCGGACAGCCCCAGCGGCTTGAGTTCCTTGCGCCCCGTCGGTTGCCCGGCGCGCAGCTTCAGCTCGAACAGCTCGACGCCCGCCTGCAGCAGCTCACGCCGGTATTTGGCGTAGCCGGCGTGGACCACCAGCACGTCGGTGGTGTTCATCGCGTTGGTCAGCACGCGGATGGATTTTCCCTGCTTGGCGAGCGATTCAAAGAAGGTTGCCCCTTCCCGCCCCGGCACGAAATAGGCGGAGACCAGATCCAATTGCCGGCTGACGCCGCCGATGATCTTGCCCAGCTGCGTCACCATCAAGCGATCGCGCGACGCTTTGCCCAATCCCTTCGCCGGATCGTCGGCCACCAGCTCTACCTGGGTGAATTCCGGCTGCACGGCGCCATCGCGAAAGCGCACCGCACTGGTTTCCAGCTGCACCGCCAATTTACGGGCGCGCTCGCTGGTTTCGGTTGCGGCGGCCTGCGACAGGAATGCCGAGAGGTTGCCCTGGCCCCGGATAATTTGCTCAACGCCGAATACCGAGGCGCTGTTCCAGTAGCGATCGAAGACATCGGCGGTCTCCGCCACCACGCTGCCGACGCTCAACACGTCGAGATCGAGGAAATAGTTCTCGTCGCCGATCTGGAAATACTCATCGCCAATGTTGCGGCCGCCGATGATCGCCACGGCGCCGTCGACGATGTAGGACTTGTTATGCATGCGCCGGTTCATGCGCATAAAGTCGAAGGCGTAACCGGCCAGCTTCGGCGTACGCACGGTAGACGGGTTGAACAGACGGATCTCAACGTTTTTCTGCGCGTTCAGCGCCGCCAGCGTCTCATCCATGGCAACGCCGTTATCGTCCAGCAGCAGCCGCACACGCACGCCGCGTTGAGCCGCGTCATACAGGGTTTTCAGCAAGATCTGCCCGGAGGTGTCGTTATGCCAGATATAGTACTGGGCATCGATCGACCTTTCCGCCATCCGCGCCAACGCCAGGCGGCTGGCGAACGCATCGTGGCCGCTGACCAGCGGCACCACGCCGCTCAGGCCGGGATGCGCCGCCATCTGTTCGGCGGCCCGCGCCGGCAATAGCGCGGCAGGATCCGCCGGCAATGCCGCCTGCGGCAGACGCTGCGAAATATCCGGCAAACGAAAGATGACTCTTGCCGCAATAATGGCGATCGTCACGGCGATAATCAGGTACACGACAATTTTTATCACGGGAAGCGGCCTCGGAGGTTGACTGCTTTGCTTTATACGTCATTAGGTTGCTTCAATCTATAGGAGAAGCGCGCTCTGCAATACGGCTATAGCGTAAAGCGCGAAGGCGAAACGCCAAACAGTTTTTTAAACGCCACCGAATAGGCGCTGTGGCTCTCATAACCGCTTTCGAAAGCGGCGTGTATGATGGAGTGGCCGGCCAACAGCAGCGGAATGGACGACAGCAGCCGCAGACGCTGTTTCCACTGGCCAAAGGTGATGCCGGTTTGTTGAGTAAAGTGACGCTGGAAGGTTTTCGCGCTGATCGACAGTGAATCTGCCCAGATCTCAATGCCGCGATCGTCGGCCGGCGTGATGACCAACTGCCGGCAAATGGCGGCCATTCTCGCTTCCATCGGCCAGGGGAGATGCAGCGCCAGCTGCGGCTGCAGGCTCAGTTCCTCGAGGAACAGCGCTCTGAGCAGCGCGTGGCGTTTGGTTTCCTCGCCCTCGGGTGCCAGCGTCGCCAGTTGGGCAATCAGCTCCCGCAGCAGCGGTGACACCTGCAAAACGCCGTCGCGCAACGGCAACCGCGCGGCGGTGAATTCATCGACAAAAATCCCGTAAACGCAGATATTGCTCTGCATGACCAACTGATGCTCCACCCCCGGCCGCAGCCAGACCGCGGTGGTTGGCGGCACGATCCAACGCCCGCTGCCCGCCTCGACCGCCATCACTCCCTGTTGCGAATAGAGCAAATGGCAACGTTTATGCGAGTGGAAAGGAACGACAAAGCCTGCCGGATAGTGTTTCACCAGCCCTGTCACCTCGAACGAGGAATTCTCGTGGCTGCTCAGGTTGATGCGTTTCGTTTCGGCGTTGTCGACTTCGAATCCCATGGTCGTTTGTCCCTTTTGATAACGCGAATGTCTTTTATTTGATAGAGAGGCCGCATGATCCTCCATATAGTGACGTTCTCGCAAGCCACACCAGGGGCCTTATGCGAATAAACTCACTATGACACCCACATTTCATCGTTCTGCGTGGTAACGGGGCGATGACATTGTGCATGCGCTGCACAATGGCGGCAACGTTGCGGGGGCGACGGAGGCCGAAAGTGATGGAAAGGGAAAGCGCGGTGGATTGAATCAGGAGGTTTATGCCTAGTCAGCAGGTAGCTTAGCCTGGGGGGCGGCTCAATGCTGAATGGATAGGGAGAGCGCCTAGGCTCTCCGCTATCCCTTCTTGTCAATACGTCAACGGGCCAGTTCGGCGCCGTCCAGCTCGGAAATTGCCAGACAAATCACTTCCGTTATGGCCTCTACCGTATAGGCGGTATTGGCAGGAATGATTAACATCTCATGAGGTTGCAGCGTCTGCTCGTCAACCTTCAGTTCACCGCTCAGCACCATCAGTTTCACCCATCCCGGATGAAAACGCGCCGGTTGTCGGCTGCCCGCATCCAGCTTCAGCAACGCCGTATGGCCCGGCGTCTCCCGTTTCAAAATATGAAAGCGCACCCCATCGTAAGGCATGTTTTCGTAATGCAGTGACGCCAGTGTTCTCTTATGCATGGTAAGTGTCCTCGTGACCTGTGAGTAGCTGCTCCGCCTTCGGTCGCCGTAAAAACGTTTGGCGGCTGTCCCTACCGAAAGCACCGTCTCGCAGCCTCTTGGCGAACGGATTAACTGTCGTGCTTGCAGCGGCCTGTACGGCCACCGCTTCATGCCTAACCTGCCTCAGGCATGCTAATAAATATATAAGAGCCTCGCCAACGGCGCAAAAAACCACTGCAACGTTGAGCGCATTACGGTGTTAATCCGTAGTCGGAAAGATTATCCAGCAGCCCGATCAGAGAGAAGAACAGCGCCGTTTGCCGAGGATCGCGCCAGCCATCGGCAAAGTCCGCCATCAGCCACAGGACTTCGTCGAGAAACAGATGCTCTACCGCCTGATGCCAGCTTTGCACTTCGCCGGCCGTCAACGCGACAGACTCACCGTACCCCGTCAAAAACAGCCGCCATTCCCGTACGGTGAACACGCGGTCGGGCGCCGAGTCCAGTGCGTTGTGGAACAGCAGCAGGACCAGCGCCAGATCGAACACGCGCGGCAAAAACAGCGCGTTATCGGGGTCGATCAGCACTGGCCTATCCTGCGCGACATAAATCAGATTATCGGCTTTAAAGTCATAGGGCGTTCCACGCAAGGGAGATCCCGTGCGCTAAGCGCCGTCTGCCGCCCGGCAATCTGCAGCATACGCGTTTTTAGCGCCTCGATGTCGAGCGTCAGCCCCTGGCTTGCCGCATGACTGGCGATCTCGTCCAGATCCGCTGAGATATCGTATTCAGTCAGTGCATACTCGTCATAAACCGCCAGCCCGGCGTTATTGTCTGCCGAAGATAACGCGTGGATCCTTCCCAACAGCCTGCCCGCCGCGATAATCTGCTCATCGCGGCCCGCATATTTTTCTCCCGCCACAAAGGGATAAACCACCCACATACTGCCCGCTATCTCTTGCGGACAGGCCGTCGGCGCCACGACGTCAACGCCCTGACGATGCAACGCGGTGAGATACGCCGCCAGCGCCCGGGCTTCGCCCGACGTCGGACGGGTGCGCTTCAGGACGTGCTCCCCTATCTTATAAACCGGCGCATAGGGATAAAGACTGAGCGGCGGCTGCGCGGTATCCAGCGCGAACCGACCGGCAATCGCGATGATATCCCCCCTTCACCCCCATCATCAATAAATCGCGCCGGGCGGTAACCGTGAGGAATGGCGGGATTAACGCCGTGCAACAGCTCGTCGCTGACCAGCCGACCCAACGTCGGAGCGCACATCACGGCCGGATGCATCACCGCCACATAGAGACAGGTGGCGCCCAGCGGCCCGAGGATAGGATAACCGTCGCGCGGCCTGGGGCGCAGCCCCACCGAACACGCCTGCAGTTGCAATGGCGCCGAGCCGTGCAGGCGGTTTTGAATCGCCGATCGCGCGTCCTCTTCCACGCGTTTGACATCGCCGCCCGCAGGATAATCCTCCGCCGCGAGCAGATCGCCATTTTGCGCATGACGCACTTCGATGTCGTCGCCCGCAATCAGCGTGTTCACCGCCTGCGCCGCCGCGTGATAGCGCAACAAAATTGCCGGCGACGCCTCGATCGGCAACGAGAATTCGCTGCCGTCCAGCAGCGCCGAGATCCCCGTACCGCAGGCGAGCACTACCCGTTCGGCGGCGATCGCGCCCTCCTCGGTAACGATGCCGGTTATCTGACCACCGGCCTCGCGCAGAAATCCGCTGACCGCACGTCCCAGAAGCAACTCGCCGCCCAACGCGCCTACCCGTTCGAGCAGCCGCTGTGTCACTTCTTGCGGATCGACCGCGCCATCGCGCGCCGCAAAATAGGCCTGGCTATCGGGCCGCCCGAGCGCCGGCTCCAGCGCCATCACCTCGGCGGAGGACAGACGCCGATTGCCGGGGTTTTGCGTCGCCGGCGCCTGACCATAGCTGAGCGCGCCGGACCAATTCACCCACAATGCCGGGATCTCCTGCGTCAGCCGCACCCAGTCAGCCACGATCTCGCGCCGCAGAAACGCGTCTGGAGCGCCCTCTGGCACGCCTTCGCTGATCCAGCCGAACGAGCTGCCTGTGGCCCCCGCCGCGGGATACGCCTGCTCAACGACGATAACGCGCTGCCCCTGACGCGCGAGATGATAGGCGATCGATGCCCCGACAATCCCGGCGCCCACGATAACAATGCGTGATGATGTTCCATTCATTTAATGATGTCCGTACCTCATTTCAAATGTTGTCGCCAAAGCAAGCAGGCCGCCAGACAGGCTACCCCGCCACCGCAGGCCAATACGGCATAAGACGCGCCCCAACTGTGGGTGGTATCCATCACCACGCCAAAGGAGAAAGGGGCGAACGAACCGATGCCGAACCCCAGCAACGATCGCCAGCCCATCACGCTGCCGAGCTGTTGCGGCGGCACGTTGTCCGCCATCGCGGCCGACAGCACGCCGGAGTCGCCGAGAATAAAGAAACTGCCGATGCTGACGAGCAGCAGCGTCCAGCACGGCCCCCAGTTCGCCGACCCTCCCATCAGCAGCGAACCCAACGCGCCGGCGGCACCCATAAACATCAGCACCGACGCGCGATTGAAATAGTCGGAAACGGTGCCGACAATCAGCGTGGCGATCATGCCGGCCAGGTGGATCACCGCCGCGACGATCAATCCGGCGCTGAGCGGATCCAGAGAGAAACCGCTCAACGCCTCGCTGACCAGGCTGGGCGCCCAGGCCCAGTTGCCGAGCAGTTCCCAGCTGTGGGCGATATACCCGATCAGCAACAGCAGGGTCGCGTAGGTGATAGCATAGCTTTCACGTTTCGTCTTCCTCCCCAGCGTGCGCGGTTGCGGTTCCCGATAACCGACCAGGGCCAACGATCCCGCCAGCACTCCCAGTAACGCACCGGCGGCGCACAGAGAAAACGCCACGCCGGCGCCCCAGCGCATGGCGCTCCAACCGGCGATGAAAACCGACAGAAAATACCCCAACGAACTGGCCGCCAGCACCATGCCGATGGCATAACCGCGCCGCGCCGGACCGTTCATCCCCATCGCCAACAGCAGCGCCGGCGTATAAGCCCCGCCCTGCGTCAAACCGACGAAGGCCATCAACACCAACGCGCTGAGATAAGAATGGGCAAATACGGCGAACAGCATCAGCGCACCGGCACCCAGCCAGGAGAACAGCAGATAAACCCGGCGGGCGCCCAACGAATCACACCACCAGGAAGCCACCAGCAACGCCAGGGCGTTGGTCAGGCTGAACACCGTCTGCACCGTGCCGGCGGAAGCGGCGTCGAGCTGCCACTCGCTCCTGATGGTCGGCAGCGCGCCGGCGAACATCATGGTGCCCAGACACAGACCCGCCCGGCTCACGCAAAGCAGATAAAAAGCCCGCATTTCAGCGCCGCCTCCCTGCCAACCGCAGGGGGAGAATAACGCCATTAACACGCATGACCGATAGCCAAAAGATCCGCATCATAAACTCAGCAATCAGAAGGAGATGCCTCATCATAGTGAGCAAAATCAAAGGCTGACAAACGATCTTTCTTCCCCCATTTGGTTGAGCTAGACTCAACCTATGAAAAAAATCCACTCCCTGCCGCACCTGTCCGCTTTCGAAGCCGCCGCCCGTCTCGGCAGCTTCAGCGCCGCTGCGGATGAGCTGTTTCTCACCACCGGCGCGGTCAGCCGCCATATTCGCAGTCTCGAAGCACAGCTGGGGATCACGCTGTTTTATCGCGGACACAAATCCGTGCGGCTGACGCAGGCCGGTGAGAACTTTTCCCGCACCGCGTCCCGGGTCATCGGCGAACTGTTTGCTGCGGAGAGCGCGCTGAAAGCGAGCGCCGGCCAGCAGCGGCTGGTGGTGCACAGCCTGCCGACGTTCACCATGCACTGGCTGATGCCGAAGCTGGCGGCATTCAATGAGCGTCATCCGGGGGTCGCGATTGATATCACCACCGGCATCGGCGCCGTCGATCGCAATACGCCGTTTGACGTGGCGATCCGGCGCGATCCCGCGCACTTCTCCGGGCTGAAAGCGATCCCTTTCCTGCAGGAAGACAGCCTGCTGGTCTGCAGCCAGAGCTATCTGCACGCCAGACCGGTCATTGAGCCGGACACGCTTGGCGAGCATACCGCCATCCGCATCCGTGCCCGGGAAGATTTGTGGCGCAGCTGGCTGAATGCTTATCCGACGGCGCTGGACGCTTCGCCGCCGCCGCTCACGCTCGATCATACCTTCGCCGCCATTCAGGCGGCCGAAGACGGCCTGGGGCTGGCCGTTGTGCCTTATTTGTTCTGCGCCAAACACCTGTCGTCCGGCCGACTGGTGTCGCCTTTCCCGACGCTGACCATCCGAACCGGCGTCTATTCTCTGCTGCTGCGCGACCGGGACGATGACGTCGTGAGAACATTCGCCGCCTGGCTGCGCACTTACCAGGCCTGACCGGGTGACGACATTGACGGACAGTCATGGCCTGCGCCTGGGTGAGAATCGCCGGCGATTTCCGGTTGGCGCGCCATGAGCGGCGCTGCCTCAGGCATTTCGCCGCTGCTGCCCGTGAATGTCGACGAGCGCGCACAGCTTTTCCAACGTCACCGCCGGTGAAAAATAGAAGCCCTGTACGACATCGCACCGATACTCGGTCAGGTAGTGGAGCGACTCCAGGTCTTCCACCCCTTCCGCCAAGACTTCATAGTTGAGTTTATGCAGCATATCGATGATGCTTTGCACGATGATGCGGCTGTCCGCATCGCTCTTCAGCAGTCTTATCAGGGAGGCGTCCAGTTTGACGACGTCGGCGGGGATATGGCGCAGATAGTTTAAATTGCTGTAGCCGGCGCCGAAATCATCCAGCGCGATGCGATGCCCGTTGGCCTTGAGCGCATGCAGACAGGCCAACGCCGCGCTGCTTTCCTGAATGCGTTGCGACTCCAGGCACTCTATCTCAATGTCCCCCGCCTGCAGCCCGCGCCGGGTGATGGCTTCATTCAACCGCGCCGCAAAGTGCCGCTCGGCCAGATTGCCGGCCGTCACGTTGATCGAGATGGGAAACGCGATCCCCGCTTCACGCATCAACAACAACTGTTCAATCGACTGCGCGATGACAAACTCGGTCAACGGTTTGATCAGCGAGGTATTTTCCACCAGCGGAATGAACTCCCCCGTCGGGATCGCCCCCCAACGTTCATGCCGCCAACGCAGCAATGCTTCCGCGCCGACGATCCTGCCGCTCGCCAAATCAATCTGCGGTTGGTATTCCAAAAATAGCCCGCGATTATCTTCCTTCAGACTCTGCGCCAACTCATTAAAAATATTGAAATTATGCTTGCGCGCCGCATCCTTCGGCTCGCTATAGAGGGAGACGGCTCGCCCCTCGTCAATCGAATCATGCAGCGCGCTGGTCGCCTGGCGCAAAATCTCGGGAGGATCGGCATGCGGCGCGGAAAACAACGCATAACCGGCATTAAGCTCCAGGCGCAGCGGCACGGCGCCTCTCACTTCGTGATGCAAACGGTCGGCGCAACGCAACAGATCGCGCTTCGCCTGCAGCATGTGCTGCGCCTCGATAATGACGGCGAAACGTCCGGGCGCGATGCTGTACAGCATGCGCTCACTGAGAAACGTCTCTTTCAGGAAATGGCTGATATCCCCCAGCAGTAACTCTACCGTAGACAGGCCGAAGGAACGCGCCATCTCGTAGGCGTATTGGATATCTATCGTATCGAACAGCAATAACGCGTATTTGCCCGTGTCCGGTAAATTGCCGAGTTCACCCATCAGCCGCTGTCGATTGGGCAAGCGAGTGATGGCATCGACCAGGCCGACCTCACTCTGCGCTTCAATCAACTCGCCGACGATGGTGGCCATGCTGCGCAGCAGTTCGACCTGACGGCGAGTCAGATGCTTTGGCTGCGAACCCACGAGGCAGAACGCGCCGATCGTATAGCCTTCGCGGGTGCACAGCGGGATGGCGGCGCAGTGGCGGATCGCCGCGGCGCCGTTGACCATGGGATCCGAGGCAAAGCGTTCATCCGCATGGGTGTCCGGACAAATCAACGCCTCGCCGCTCAGACGAACGAAATTGAACAAGGGGCTGACGAAATCGATCTCCTCGAACCCGACGTCAATGTGCTCGCGGATCCAAATCTTGCGCGTTCCGTGCAGGTAAATGAGGCAACCCTCGGCCTGTAACAGCTTGCGGGTGATCGTCAGCACCTGATGGATCGCGTCGTCATGGCCGGCGCCCAACCCCGCCAGCGCATCGATGGCCGCCAGGCGCTCGTCTTCGTTCTTACTGAGATGTCGTAACATTGGCTCATAGCTCACAGATGGCGTAAGTGCCTTTGCCGGCGGATTTCGCCTGATACATCGCGCCGTCGGCGCTGGCCAGCAGCATTTCCGGCGTCACGTCCCCACTCGCAGAGATAGCGGCGCCAATGCTGGCGGACAGGCAGACCTTCTGCTGACCGATCTGCGAAATACCGGCCAGCTCCGCCAACACCTTTTCGCAAAACGCGCTGACCTCAGGCCGCGGCGCTGTCAGCGGCCACAGGATCACCGTGAACTCGTCGCCGGCCAGGCGCGAGACGCTGTGCCGTTCGTCGGCGCAAGCGCTGAGCAATTTGGCGAACGTCTTCAGGATCAGATCGCCGAAGTCATGGCCGTAACTGTCGTTCATGCCCTTAAAACCATCGAGATCGATGAACAACAGGGCCATCTGCCGCTGATGACAGCAGGCTTGCAACGTGCCCGACAACCGGCGCAGAAATGCGCGTCGGTTGGTCAACCCGGTCAGCATGTCGTGCGTGGCGTCATATTCCAATCGTTGCTGCAGTCGCTTCAACTCGGTGATATCCATGGAGAGAATGTAAAAGCCCTGAGCCTCGCACGGCACCAGCGTGGTATGGATCATCAGCAGCCCCTGCTGGGTCTGCAATTCGTTTTCGAAGCTGACCATTTCGCCCGCCAAAGCCCGCGCGATCATCGGCCGGGCCATCTGATACACGCTTTCCCCCATGAACTCGCGCACCGTCATGCCCTGCAGGCTGGCCTCTTCCAGACCAAACCAGGTCTTATAGGCGCTATTGGCGAACAGGTAGCGTTCAGGGCGGCAGCCCGCCGGCCAGCTTTTCATTTTTGACCTGGCACAACCCCGCCACGTCGGATTCCAACAGAATGCGCCGCGTCGCCATCAACGTCTCACGCTGCTCGTTCAGCGTCGCCATCATCCGCTCGATTTCCGCCAGCCGGCTGTCGACGCCTTGTATCAAACCATCCTGATAGGCGCTGCCCTGCAGCGCCAATACCCCGCGGATCGCCTGCAGCGAGAACCCCAGATTCTGGCCGATTTGGATCAGATGCAGCCGCTCCAGCGCGCTTTCGCTATACACCCGATATCCGTTAACGCCGCGCATCGCTTTGGGCAGCAGACCCTGCTGTTCGTAGTAACGTATCGCCGAGGCGGCCATGCCGGCGCGCTCCGCCAACTCTCCGATTTTCATGCCCTATTGACCTTAAAGTTAACTTTAAACCTAGTATAGCGCCATTCCCCCTGCGACAGGAACGTACCCGATGTTTACCCCGCTTATTCTGCCCAACGGCAGCCGCTTACCCAACCGTTTGGCCAAAGCCGCGTTGGAAGAAAATCTGGCCGATGAAGGCCAACTGCCCGGCCCCGCGCTATGGCGTCTGTATCGCCACTGGGGTATCGGCGGCGCCGGCCTCATCATCACCGGCAACGTGATGATCGACGGACGCGCCATGACCGGCCCCGGCGGCGTGGTGCTGGAACAGGATACGCCGCTCGAGGCGTTCAAAACCTGGGCGGCGGCCTCGCGCCAGGAAGGCGCGCAGGTATGGATGCAGCTCAGCCACCCGGGCCGTCAGGTGATGACCAACATGGGCGGCAACGCCTGGGCGCCCTCCGCCATCCCGATGGCGATGGGCAAGTACAGCAAGGCGTTCGCACAGCCGGAGGCCATGAGTGAAACGCAGATTGCCGAGGTGATCGCCCGCTTCGCCGCCAGCGCGCACGCCGCCGAAAAGGCCGGGTTTACCGGCGTGCAGATCCATGCGGCGCACGGCTACCTGATCTCCCAGTTTTTGTCGCCGTTGGCCAACCAGCGCAGCGATCGTTGGGGGGGGCGAACTGGCGAATCGCGCCCGTCTGCTGCTGGAGGTGGTGCGCGCGGTGCGCCAGCGTGTCTCGCCAGACTTTTGCGTGGCGGTGAAGCTCAATTCAGCCGATTTTCAGCGCGGCGGCTTTTCGCCGGACGAGGCCCGACAGGTATTGTTGATGCTCAACGAACTGCCGGTCGATCTGGTGGAGTTGTCGGGCGGGAGTTATGAAAGCCCGGCGATGCAGGGGGAAGCCGCAGACGACAGCACCCTGGCGCGTGAAGCCTATTTTCTGACCTTCGCCCGCGATCTCGCCGCAGTAGCGCGCATGCCGGTGATGACCACCGGCGGCATCGCCCGCCCGTCGGTGGCGCAACGGGTGCTGAACAGCGGCGTCGCGGTGGTCGGCATCGCCACTGCCATGGCGGAAATTCCCGATCTGCCGCGCCGCTGGCAAACCGGTGAAGCCCCTCATGCGCTGCCTGCACCGGTAAAATGGCGCGACAAAACGCTGACGCTGCTCGCCCGCATGTCGCTGATCAAGCGCCGCATGCACGCCCTGAGCCGCGATCGGACGCGCAACGTGCGTTACTCACCGCTGTGGTCGCTGCTCATCGATCGGTGGCGCACCCGCCGCACTCTGCAGCGCTATCATGCCTGGTTACGGCAACGTTAATGACCGCGGCGCCGGCAGACACGCCGGCGCCGCACAAAAATCCCGCTGTTTTGATCGCGCTACGTAAAATCTGCAAGAAATCACCACCCTGGATACTGCGCTTTTAACGCTCGACTGCTTATATTCATCACAAATTTTGTGTATATAACCGCTATAGGACTTAAGGTGGTGAATAGATGAAAATAAGCCGCTATTTTCTATTTATGTTATTAATCGGAAATTCACCTTAATAATAAATGCATTAAAGAAGCAGCCAAAGGAAAGCAGAAAAGGATTTTTACGCAATGTTAAAGAAATGTTGTTTTTTGCCGACAAAACCAACGGTCAACAAATCAACAACATATTGATGAGCCTAAGAAAAAACTAAACAATTCAAAACAAAATCGGCTATTGAGTCCCAGGCGAAAAAGCCATATATTGGTCGCGCTTTTCACAAGGCAGTTACTTTTCTAATTCATTAATTCAATCGTTGCGTCTTGAGACCTTCGGTTGTAGGAGAGATATGATGACGGATAAAGTCCGTATTGATACTTTAGTTGCAAACTCATTAAACGGAAACAATGAAACCTATTTGGCGCGTCAAGCCGAATTTGAGTCGAATGTTAGGAGTTATCCGCGCAAATTGCCGTTGGCAATTGCGAAAGCCCAGGGCGTTTGGATCACTGATGTTGAGAATAATCAATATCTTGATTGCCTGGCCGGGGCGGGAACGTTGGCTCTTGGACATAATCACCCCGACGTCCTGCAAAGCATCCAAAATGTCATTACCAGCGGCTTGCCGTTACATACTCTCGATCTCACGACCCCGTTGAAAGATCGTTTCTCCGACTACCTGCTCTCTCTGTTGCCGGGCGAAGGCAAAGGGTACTGCCTGCAGTTCTGCGGTCCGTCCGGCGCCGATGCGGTGGAAGCCGCGCTGAAGCTGGCGAAAAAACACACTGGCCGTTCCGGCGTGATCAGCTTCTCCGGCGGCTACCACGGCATGACCCACGGCGCGCTGTCGGTCACCGGCAACCTGTCGCCGAAAGCGGCCATCAACGGCATGATGCCGGAAGTGCAATTCATGCCTTATCCGCATGAATACCGCTGCCCGCTGGGCATCGGCGGCGAAGCCGGCGTCAAGGCGCTGACCTACTACTTCGATAATCTGATTAACGACGTGGAAAGCGGCGTGCGTAAACCGGCGGCGGTGATCCTGGAAGCCGTTCAGGGCGAAGGCGGGGTTAACCCGGCCCCGGCCGAGTGGCTGCAGCGCATTCGCAAAGTGACGCAGGAACACGGCATTCTGCTGATCATCGACGAAGTTCAGGCCGGTTTCGCCCGTACGGGCAAGCTGTTCGCCTTCGAACACGCCGGCATCGAGCCGGACATCATCGTGATGTCGAAAGCGGTCGGCGGCGGCTTGCCGCTCGCGGTGCTGGGCATCAAAAAAGAGTTCGATGCCTGGGAACCGGGCCACCACACCGGCACCTTCCGCGGCAACCAGCTGGCGATGGCCACCGGCCTGACCACCCTGCAGTACCTGAAGGAGCATAAGGTCGCCGACAAAGTGGCCGCTCAGGGCGAATGGCTCAAAGGCAAGCTGGCCGAGCTGCAGAAACGTTATCCGGTGATCGGCCACGTCCGCGGTCTGGGCCTGATGATCGGCATCGAGATCGTCAAGCCGAACGAAGCGCAGGATCACATGGGCTGCTACCCGGCCGATGGCGAGCTGTCCGCGCTGCTGCAGAAAAAATGCTTCGAATCCGGCTTGATCCTGGAGCGCGGCGGGCGCAATGGCTGTGTGCTGCGTCTGTTGCCTTCCCTGCTGATCACCAATGATGAGCTGGGTATTTTCCTGGATAAATTTGAGCAGGCGCTGTTGGCCGCCGGCGTCAAGCCAGTCTGATTGGAGCGAATGACCGCGATGTCCAAGTTAAACCCGATTCTGGCTTCCTCGGCGCACAGCGCCGAGGCTTACCGCCAGGCGATCGCACAGAGCAGTGAAGCCGTCGTGCAGTGGCTGCAACAGCCCGAGATGTATCAGGGCAAAAGCGTTGCCGAACTGCGCGAACGCATCCAGCTCGACTTTACCCCGCAAGGCCTGGGCAACCAGGCGGCGATCGAGCGCGCCATCGAGTACTTTTTGAAAGACAGCCTGTCGGTGCACCACCCGCAGTGCGTGGCGCACCTGCACTGCCCGAGCCTGGTGATTAGCCAGGCCGCTGAAGTGCTGATCAACGCCACCAACCAGAGCATGGACTCCTGGGATCAGAGCCCGTCGGCCACGCTGATCGAAATGAAGCTGATCGAGTGGCTGCGCGCCCAGGTCGGTTACCAGCCCGGCGACGCCGGGGTGTTCACCAGCGGCGGCACCCAGAGCAACCTGATGGGGCTGATGCTGGCGCGCGATGCATTCTTCGCGCGTCAGGGCCACTCCGTGCAGCAGGACGGTCTGGTGGGCGATCTGCGCAAGCTGAAAGTGTTCTGTTCTGAAAACGCCCACTTCTCGGTGCAGAAGAACATGGCGCTGATGGGCCTCGGCTACCAGTCCGTCACGCTGGTGAAAACCGATCGCTTCGCCCGCATGGACGTGAATGATCTGGCGGAAAAACTGGCGCAGGCCAAGGCTAACGGCGAGCAGGTGATGGCGATCGTCGCCACCGCCGGCACCACCGATGCCGGTGCCATTGACCCGCTGCGCGATATCGCGCGGCTGGCGGCGGAGCAGAAAATTTGGGTGCACGTGGATGCGGCCTGGGGCGGCGCGCTGCTGCTCTCCGAGCAGTACCGCGACTACCTGGACGGCCTGGAGCTGGTGGACTCCATCACCCTGGACTTCCATAAGCAGTTCTTCCAGACCATCAGCTGCGGCGCCTTCCTGCTGAAAGACGAGCGCCACTACGAGCTGATGCGCTATCAGGCTGCCTACCTGAACTCCGAATTCGACGAAGCGCAAGGCGTGCCGAACCTGGTCTCCAAATCGCTGCAGACCACCCGCCGCTTCGATGCGTTGAAGCTGTGGATGGGGCTGGAAGCGCTGGGGCAGAAGCAGTATGCCGAGATCATCGATCATGGCGTCTCGCTGGCGCAACAGGTGGCGCGTTACATCGCCGATCAGGAATCGCTGGAACTGGTGATGCAGCCGCAGCTGGCCAGCGTGCTGTTCCGCTACCGTCCGGCGCAGCTGGCGGCGAAAGGCGACGCGGCCGTCGCGCTGTTCAACCAGCGCATCGGTGACGCCTTGCTGGAGTCGGGCCGCGCCAACGTCGGCGTGACCGAGTTCGATGGCGTGACCTGCCTGAAGATGACGCTGCTGAACCCGATCGTGACGCTGGAAGACATCAAGCTGCTGCTGGCGCTGGTCGAGAAAACCGCGCAGCAGCTGCCGGCGTAACCCTCCGCCACTGCGCATTAAAAGCCGATAACCCCCTGGTTATCGGCTTTTTTATTGCCCATCAGAGAGCAAGTGACACAGCGCTTACGCTGATATACTGCAGTAAACGCCTTCTCTTATTTCCGGCGCCACAGGATAAACGCATGACCGACCCTGATTTCAACCTGCTGACCGCGCTCGACGCGCTGCTGTCGACGGGCAGCGTTGCCGGCGCGGCGCGACGTCTCGGTTTAAGCGCCTCGGCGATGAGCCGCACCCTCAGCCGACTGCGCACGGCCACCGGCGATCCGCTGTTGGTGCGCGCCGGGCGTCATATGGTGCTGACGCCTTATGCCGAAACGCTGCGCGAACGGGCGCGAAACGCGGCATTCGAAGCTCGGGCGCTGCTGCGTCCGACGCCGAACGCGCTGGATCCCGCCACGCTCGACCGGACCTTTACGCTGCGCGCCAACGACGGCTTCGTCGAGGCCTTCGGCCCGGCGCTGATCGCCGCCGCTGCGCAACAGGCGCCACGGGCGCGGCTGCGCTTTGCGCCCAAGCCGGAGAAAAGCGACCGCCCCCTGCGTGAAGGCCTGGTCGATCTGGAGATTGGCGTGCTGGGCGAAATGGGGCCGGAAATCCGCCTGCAGGCGCTGTTTCGCGACCGCTTCGTCGGCGTGATGAGAAGCGCGCACCCGCTGGCGCAGCAGCCCAAGATAGGCGCCGCCGAGTACGCCGCCTGCGGCCACGTGGTGGCCTCACGCAGCGGGCGCATTCTCGGGCCGGTAGACGCCGCGTTGGCGGAGCTGGGGCTGACGCGCCAGATTGCCGCCGTGGTGCCGAGCTTTCCGGCCGCGCTGGCGGTGGCGCAAGCCTCAGACCTGCTGGCGCTGTTGCCCGCCTCCTTTCTGCATGCTCATCCGGACGAAGGCCCGCTGCGCATGTTCGAGCTGCCGGTGAAAACGCCGCCCATTACCGTCTCGCAAATGTGGCACCCGCGCCTGGACGCTGAAGCGGAGCACCGCTGGCTGCGGCAGTTGGTGTTGGCCGTCTGCCGCCAACGGGCGTAGGCACCGCGCACCTCAAGTGACAATGTCACCAAGCATTCCCTTACGGCGCCTCTCGCCCGTTTAAATCGGCCAGATAGGCGCAAAACATGTCCGCCATCGCATCGGCATAAGCCACAATTTCCGCATCGCTGCGCGGCGTTTCGGAGAATTGCTTGCCCGCCGCCCCCAGCGTGCCGACGATCAACTCGCCTGCCAACGTACGGACGCCTTCCGCCGCATCGGGCAACGCTTCGCCCATAAACACCTGCACGATGTCTTTGCCGGTGGCCTTCGCCGCCTGCGCCTCCGGCGCATCGCGGTACAACGGCGCCGCATCGTTCAGCGCCACGCGCATCTGCGCCTCTTCACATTCCGAACGGATAAATGTCTGCACCAGCAACCGTAAACGCTCGAATGGCGCAGTCTCTCGATCGGCCAGAATGCCGCTCAGCATGGCGGTGGTCTGCCGCCATTCGTCGCTTTGCAAACGAAACAGGATCGCCGCTTTGTTGGGAAAATACTGATAAAGCGAACCGATACTGACGCCGGCGCGTTCAGCCACTCTGGCGGTAGTGAAACGCGCGGCGCCCTCCTGCGCCAAAACCTGAATAGCGGCGGTCAAAATGGCGGAGACCAATTCGGCGGATCGCGCCTGTTGCGGTTGTTTTCTCGAGGAAATTTGCTTACTGCGGCGTTCAGTCATAGCGGGCGGCCAATGCGAATAGTGAAATGCGAATAGTTCGTCATATTATAGCGGCACGCGCTTTCGCGCTCACTTTTTCTACGGGAGTTTTGCCATGAGTACCCTGACCACCGCGCCGTTGGCGCCGCTGCTAAGCACCCTGTTCCAGCAGGCCGCCGGCCGTTCACCGGCGCTCGCCGCCCTGTTCCGCGACGTGCCTGACGAAGAGCAAAATCGACTGATGCAGAGTAAAACCGACTATCGTGAACTCTACCATCGCCTGAAGGATTTCCCCCTGGCGGTGTCGCCGGAAACCGGCGCATTGCTGTACATGCTGGCGCGCGGTTGTCGGGCGCAAAACATCGTCGAATTCGGCACGTCGTTCGGTATTTCAACGCTGCACCTGGCCGCCGCGCTGCGCGACAACGGCGGCGGCCGGTTGATCACCTGCGAATTTGAACCGAGCAAAGCGGCGCAGGCGCGCCACAACCTGACCGAAGGCGGCGTCGTCGATCTGGTGGAGATCCGCGTGGGCGATGCCCTGGAAACGCTGCGCGACGATCTGCCGGCCACTGTCGACCTGCTGTTGCTGGATGGTGCCAAGGGGCTTTACCCCGATATCCTCGCGCTGCTGGAAAATCGTCTGCGCCCCGGCGCGCTGATCGTCGCCGACAACGCCGATTACAGCCCGGATTATCTGGCGCGCGTGCGTTCTCCGGCGTCGGGTTATCTCTCCACGCCGTTCGCGGATGACGTCGAGCTGTCGATACGCCTTTAAATCCCTCATCGCGCGGGGGTTGTTCCCCCTCGCGCGATCGTACAACATAGCGTGCATGATGCCTGACACAGTGAAACGCCCATGACGCTTCCCCCCTTTGGCCGGTGTTCGACGGCCATAACGACCTGCTGCTCAACCTGTGGCTGCAGCACGATGACGATCCGGTCACCGCCTTTTATTCGCACGTCACGCCGGGCCACCTCGACTTTCCACGCATGCGGCGCGGCGGATTCTGCGGCGGGCTGTTCGCGGTGTTTATTCCTCCGGTCAGCTATATCGCCCAAATGCGTAATCAAACGCAGGAGGAAGCGCAGGCCGCGTTCGATCCGCTGGCGATAGCCGAACGGCAGATAGCCATCCTGCACCAGTTGGAACGCGCCTCTCAGGGGCAGTTGCGCCTCTGCCGCACGGCTACCGAGATAGAACAGTGCCGCCTCGACGGGCAAATCGCCGCGGTGCTGCATATCGAAGGCGCCGGCATGATCGACGCGGCGCTGACGCAGCTGGCGGCCTTCTATCGGCTGGGCGTGCGCAGCATCGGGCCGTTCTGGAATCTGCCGAACGCCTTCGGCACCGGCGTCAGCGGGCCGTTCCCCGGCTCACCCGATACCGGCCCCGGCCTGACGCCGGCCGGTGAAGCGCTGATCCGCGCCTGCAACCAGCGCCGCATCATGATTGACGTCTCGCACATGAACGAGAAAACCTTCTGGCAAACCGCCGCGTTGAGCACCGCACCGCTGGTCGCCACCCATTCCAATGCCCACGCCCTCTGCCCGCAACCGCGCAACTTGACCGACGCGCAGCTGGACGCTATCGCCCAGAGCGACGGTATGGTCGGCGTCAATTTCGGCACCGCCTTCCTGCGGGCTGACGGAAAACGTGACAGTGCAACGACAGGCTTAACAGAAATTGTTAAACACGTTGAGTATTTGATCGCTAAACTTGGTGAAGATCGCGTGGGATTTGGCTCTGATTTTGACGGGGTTAACGTACCGCAACCGTTGGAGGACGCCGCAGGCCTGCCGCGCCTGACGCAAGCACTCAAGCAGGCGGGGTTTGACGACCGGCTGCTGGAGAAGCTGACCTGGCGCAACTGGCTGAACGTGCTCTCCGCCACCTGGGGTGAATAACCCGGTTACGCTTTAACGGTTGCGATCTCCGTCACATTTCGTCAACATTGAGCCAGCCGAATGCGAATTTTTCTCATTGGCTTCGAACTATCACGATGCATGCAAAGGAGCACCGCTATGACTACCTGGACCAAACCTGAGTTTGTTGACCTGCGTCTGGGGCTGGAAGTGACGCTGTACATTTCCAACCGTTAATCGCCTGTCTGCCCGCCTTTCGCGCGGGCATTTCTTTCCTTCTTTTTCTGGTTCAGACATGCAGATAAAAGTTCTCGGCTCGGCAGCGGGCGGCGGCTTTCCCCAGTGGAATTGCAACTGCGACAACTGCCGGGGCGTTCGCAGCCACAGCATCAATGCCACGCGCCGCACGCAGTCTTCCATCGCCGTCAGCGACGACGGTAAAAACTGGGTGCTGTGCAACGTTTCCCCGGACATTTGCCATCAGCTGCTGGCCTCGCCCGAATTGAACAATCCCGACGTGCTGCGCGGCACCGGCATCGGCGCGATCGTGCTGACCGACAGCCAGATCGATCACAGCGCGGGCTTGCTCAATTTGCGTGAGGGCTGCCCGCATCAGGTCTGGTGCACCCCCGAAGTGCACGACGATCTCAGCACCGGTTTCCCGGTGTTTCCCATGCTCTCTCACTGGAACGGCGGGTTAATCCATCACCCGGTGACGCCCGGCGAACCGTTCCACACGGCGGTCTGCCCAAACGTGCGCTTCACCGCCATTCCGCTGCTCAGCAACGCGCCGCCCTATTCGCCGTACCGCGATCGCCCGCTGCCGGGCCACAACGTGGCGCTGTTTATCGAAGATACCGCGCGCGGGGTCGGTCTGCTGTACGCGCCGGGCCTGGGTGAGCCGGACGAGGCTTTGATGCCCTGGCTGCGCCGGGCGGATTGTCTGCTGATCGACGGCACGCTCTGGCGCGACAACGAGCTGGCCAACGCCGGCGTGGGGCGCAATACCGGCAAAGACATGGGGCACCTGGCGCTGGCGGAAGAGCACGGGCTGGCAGCCCTGCTCAGCACCTTGCCCGCCAAACGCAAGATCTTGATCCACATTAACAATACCAACCCGATCCTCAATGAAGACTCCGCGGAACGGCAGAGCCTGAGCGCCGCCGGCATCGAAGTGAGCTGGGACGGCATGAATATCGAACTGTAGGGAATCGCCATGACGCAACCACTCCCCCTGACTCCGCAGGCATTTGAAGCGGCGCTGCGCGCCAAAGGCGCTTATTATCATATCCACCACCCGTATCACATCGCGATGCACAACGGCGAAGCGACCCGTGAGCAGATCCAGGGCTGGGTGGCCAACCGTTTCTACTATCAGACCAGCATTCCGATCAAGGATGCGGCGATCATGGCCAACTGCCCGCAGCCGGAAACCCGTCGCAAATGGGTGCAGCGCATTCTGGATCACGACGGTTACGGCGGCAGCGAAGGCGGCATCGAGGCCTGGCTGCGCCTCGGCGAGGCGGTTGGGCTGCAGCGCGACGCCCTGCTATCCGAGCAGCTGGTGCTGCCCGGCGTGCGTTTCGCGGTGGATGCCTACGTCAACTTCGCGCGCCGCGCCTGTTGGCAGGAAGCGGCCTGCAGCTCGCTGACCGAATTGTTCGCGCCGCAGATCCACCAGTCGCGCCTCGACAGCTGGCCGCAGCACTACCCGTGGATCGACGCCGCCGGCTACGACTATTTCCGCAGTCGCCTCGGCCAGGCCAACCGCGACGTGGAGCACGGACTGGCGCTGGCGCTGAACTATTGCGATACCGTTGAAAAACAGCAGCGCATGCTGGAAATCCTGCAGTTCAAGCTGGATATTTTGTGGAGCATGCTGGACGCCATGAGCATGGCCTATACCCTGAACCGCCCGCCTTACCACAGCGTGACCGCCGCGCGGGTCTGGCACAATCAGAGGCTGGTGTAATGACACTGAATCCTGAACACACCCCCGTCTTCCGCCGCGGCTACCGCCTGCAATGGGAGCAGGTGCAAAACAGCCACGTGATCCTCTACCCGGAAGGCATGGCCAAACTGAACGACAGCGCCGCCGCCATCCTGCAGCTGGTTGACGGCAACACCACGCTGAACGGCATCATCGCGCAGCTGAACGCCCGCTTCCCCGGCGCCGAGGGGCTGGCGGACGACGTGCTGGCGTTTTTCCAGCGCGCCTACGAACAAAAATGGGTGACCTTCCGTGACTGAGCCACGCGCGCCGGCGGTAAATCCGCCGCTCTGGCTGCTGGCGGAGCTGACCTATCGCTGCCCGCTGCAGTGCCCCTATTGCTCCAACCCGCTCGACTTTGCCGCGCAGGAAAAAGAGCTGACGACCGAGCAATGGATCGCGGTGTTTCGCCAGGCGCGGGCGATGGGCAGCGTACAGCTCGGTTTCTCCGGCGGCGAGCCGTTGGTGCGTAAAGACCTGCCCGAGCTGATCGCCGCCGCGCGCGATCTCGGGTTTTACACCAACCTGATCACCTCCGGCATCGGCCTGACCGAGAAAAAGCTGCAGACCTTCGCCGATGCCGGGCTGGATCATATTCAGATCAGTTTTCAGGCCAGCGATGAAACGCTGAACGCCGCACTGGCGGGCTCCGCCAAGGCGTTTCAGCAGAAGCTGGCGATGGCCAAGGCGGTCAAGGCGCTCGGCTATCCGATGGTGCTCAACTTCGTCTTGCATCGCCATAATATCGGCCAGATCGACCGCATCATCGAACTGGCGATCCAGCTGGATGCCGACGACGTCGAGCTGGCGACCTGCCAGTTCTACGGCTGGGCGCACCTGAACCGTGAAGGCCTGCTGCCGACCCGCGAACAGATCGCCGATGCGGAAGCCGTGGTGAAACGCTATCGCGAGCGCATGGCTGCCGACGGCAAGCTGGCCAACCTGCTGTTCGTCACGCCGGATTACTATGAGGAACGCCCCAAAGGCTGCATGGGCGGTTGGGGGGCTATTTTCATGAGCGTGACGCCGGAAGGCATGGCGTTACCCTGTCACAGCGCCCGTCAGTTACCGATCGCCTTTCCGTCGGTGCTGGAGCACGATCTGCAGCATATCTGGTATCACTCCTTCGGCTTTAACCGCTATCGCGGCTATGACTGGATGCCTGAGCCCTGCCGTTCCTGTTCGGAGAAAGAGAAAGACTACGGCGGCTGCCGCTGCCAGGCGTTCATGCTGACCGGCGACGCCGACAACGCCGATCCGGTGTGCGGCAAGTCGCCGCACCATGGCACCATTCTGGCGGCGCGTGAAGCGGCGAATCGCTCGCAGATCGGCATCGATCAGCTGCGTTTTCGCAATCAGACCAACTCCCGATTGATCTTCAAGGGCTGACGATGACACTCGCCGCCTCGTGGCAGCTCGATAACGGTTTGGCCGTCAGGGCGATTAGCACCCCTGACGCCGAGGCCGCCGCCGCGCTGGTGCGCATCGAGGCGGGCAGCTTTCAGGCGCCTGCCGCCTGGCCGGGTCTGGCGCATCTGCTGGAGCATATGCTGTTTCGCGGCAGCGTGAACTTTAGCGCGCAGGATGGGCTGATGGGCTGGACGCCGGCGGTCGGCGGCCGGTTAAACGCCACGACCCAGGCCACGCAAACCGCGTTTTTCTTTGAGGTGGGCGCCGAACAGCTGGCGGAGGGGTTGGCCAGGCTGATCGATATGCTCGCCGTCCCACAGCTGACGGCTGAGTCAATCGCCCAGGAGATCGAGGTCATCGACGCCGAATATCGCCTGCTGCGCGCCGACGGTGAAACCCGCTGCGAAGCGGCGCAGCGGCAGATGTTCAGCGGCATTGACGCGTTGCACCGCTTTCATATCGGCAGCCGCACCGCTTTCGGCAGCGATATTCCCGCGTTGCAACGGGCGCTGCGGCAGTTTCACCACCACTATTACCGCGCGCCGAACATCACGCTGTGGCTGCAAGGCCCGCAATCGCTCGAGCAGTTGCATGCGCTGGCGCAGCGCTACGGCGGCGCCTTGCCGCCGGGCAGCATCGCGCCGCCCGAGGCATTGCCGCCGCTGGCCGCCGGGCAAGACTACACGCTGACTCTCCCCGGCGCGCCGCAGCTGCGGTTGGTGTTTGCCCTGCCGCACTCCCGTTCACGCGGCTGGCTGCGGCGGCTGGAGCGTTTATTGCTGGACGAAGCCCCTGGCGGGCTGCTGGCACGGCTGCGCGCTCACGCGTGGGCCGACGCCGTTAGGCTGAATTACGCCCGCTGCGCTGAAAACAGCGCCCTGCTGAGTTTTATTTTTACCGTCAATCACGGCTCGGCGTCTGAAGCCGCCCACATCGAAAGCGCCTTGCTGGCCTGGTTGCAGGCGCTGATCGCGCTGACACCGGCTCAGCTTGCGCATTTCGGGCAACTGGCAAACCGCGATTTCCACCGTTTGGCGCCGCTCGATCAGTTGCGCGCCAGAGCATTTGGGCTGCCGCCGGTGGAGCCGAACGACGATTGGCCACGGCATATTTCGGCGCTGATTAGCGCGCCGCATCGCCGTCTGGCCGTGCTGCCTGAGGGAGGCGGTGAAACGCGTGAAATTCAAGGGCTGCCGTTGGCGCTCGCGCCCTTCGTCCGCACCGTGCCGACGCCCACGATAGATCCTTTCCGCTTGTTCTCCACCTCGGCGGCGTTGCCGAGCCCGCCCCTGCCGGCCGGCCAGGCGCCGCTGCGGCATCTGCACCCCGACGAAGCGCAGCCGGTGCTGCTGCTGCGCCCAGCGTCGCATGGCGCTCTCAGCGAAGAACAGGCCTGTGGTTTGCAGGCGGCATTGCGCCCTGGAGCGGCCGAGTTAGCACATCGGGAGGGACATTTAAGCGTCGAGCGCCACCAGGGCGTGTGGTTATTACAGCTGGCGGGCAGCGCAGCGCTGATCTGCCACGGTCTGAACGTCGTGAATCGAGCCCTGGCGGCGCTGCCGCCGGCCGTCATCAACGAGGCGGCGAGAAACCTGCGCCACGCGCAGCTCAAAGCGCAAAACGATATCGCCATTCGCCGCCTGTTAGCCCAATTGCCGGCGGCGTTGAGCGTATCAACGGCAACGGCCCCACTCTGGCATGCCACCTTGGTCGGCGGCGACGGCGAGTTAAAACGGCGGCTGTCGCATTTGCTGTATGACTTTCCTTTTCCCATAACCGACGAGGCTCAGCGGCCGGCGCCTCTGCATCGCCACCCCGTCACCCTGACGGAAAGCGGCGCAGAACACGCCTTGCTGCAATTTTACCCGCTGCCGAACGACGAAGCCGAAGGGCGTTGGGCGCTGCGCGTGCTAGCCCGGCTTTACGCGCCGCGTTACTTCCAGCAGTTGCGCGTCGAGCGCAACGTGGGTTACGTGGTGCAATGCGCCTTTCATCGCAGCGCCGATGCCGAAGGCCTGCTGTTTGCGCTGCAATCCCCGACGTTCGCCGTTGAGCAGCTGCGGCAGTTAACCGACGAATTCTTGCTGCAGATGCGCCATGAACTGGCGCACCTCGGCGCCGGCGAACTGGAGCTGGCGCAACAGGCGCTGCGGCAAAGCGTGCAGCGCCTCAGCGCCGAGCCGTTGCAACGCGCCCGGGAAATCGCCCTGGAAAATCGCCACCGGGTGGCGCAGGTTGCCTCTCTGCCTGCCGCGCAGCTCGTACACTGGCAGAAACGGATATTCCTCTAAGCCAAACCGAGGTTGTGCCGATAACGTCGGCTTTTCCCTCATAAAAACAGTTACATATCCTTAACAAGCGCACCTCCATCAATGTTACAATAGTCGCCAATAACGACCTTTTCACCTTTAAGAATCAGTATGTTATTGGAGATTATTCAATGTCAGATGCCAATGCACGTTCGGGCATAAAACTTACGCTGTGGTGTTGCCTGTTGGGCATCATCCTGGCCGCCACCGGCCTGTTCTTCACCGTCGCCGGCGGCAAACTGCTCTCGCTGGGCGGCAGCGCCTACTTCCTGATTGCCGGCCTCGTCATCCTGCTGTCGGCCATTCAGTTTTTCCGCCGCAAGTCCTCAGCGGTTTGGCTGTTCCTGGCGGTGTTCATCGGCACCGTCATTTGGGCGCCGTTGGACGCCGGTTTTGATTTTTGGCCGTTGATTTCCCGTCTGATGGTGCCGACCGGCCTGATGCTGCTGGCCTTCCTCACCTGGCCGGCGCTGCGCAAGCGCGAAGGCAAAGCGCCGTTGGCCAAGCCGGCTTACCTGCTCTCCGCCTTGCTGGCGGTCGGCATGGTCGGCGCCTTTGTCCAAATGTTCCAGCCGCATCCCACCGTTGCCTTCAGCGGCCAGCCGCTGCCGCTGATCCCGGTTGATAAAGCGCAACAGCAGAAAGATTGGGATAACTACGGCAATACGCCGGGCGGCAGCCGTTTCGTCGCGCTGGATCAGATCACCCGCGATAACGTGCGGGAGCTGAAAGTCGCCTGGACGTTCCATACGGGTGACATCCCTATCAGCCCCGATGGCAACGGCGCGGAAGATCAGCAAACGCCGCTGCAGATCGGCAACCGCATTTTCCTGTGCACGCCGCATAACAATGTGATCGCCGTCGACGCCGACAGCGGCAAAGAAATTTGGCGGCGAGAAGTCAACGCCAAGTCGCAGGTATGGAACCGCTGTCGCGGCCTGGCCTACTTCGATATCAACAAGCCGTTGCCCGCGCCGAGCGTGCCGGGTTCAACCCCCGCCGCGCCCGTCGCGCTGGCGGCCGGCGACAGCTGCCAACGGCGCATATTGATGAACACCATCGACGCGCGCCTGATGGCGATTAACGCCGACAACGGCGAATTCTGCCAACACTTCGGCAACCAGGGCGTGGTAGACCTGAAGGCCGGTCTCGGCGACGCCGCCGATCCGAAATATCAACTGACGTCGGCGCCGACGCTGGCCGGCACCACCGTGGTGGTCGGCGGGCGCGTTGCCGATAACGTGCAAACCGATATGCCCGGCGGCGTGCTGCGCGGCTTCAACGTGATCACCGGCGAAATGCGCTGGGCGTTTGACCCGGGCAATCCGCAGCCGAACGCTGCCCTGAAACCGGATCAACACTTCGTGCGCAGCACCCCGAACTCCTGGGCGCCGATGTCGTACGATCCGGCGATGAACACGGTCTTCCTGCCGATGGGCAGCTCCTCCGTCGATCTGTGGGGCGCCAACCGCAACGCGCTGGATCACCGATACGGCGCCTCGGTGCTGGCGCTCGACGCGACCACCGGCAAAGAGAAATGGGTCTATCAGACCGTGCATAACGATCTGTGGGACTTCGATCTGCCGATGCAGCCCAGCCTGCTCGACTTCCCGATGCAGGACGGCACCACCCGCCCTGCGCTGGTTATCGGCACCAAAAGCGGGCAGATCTTCGTGCTGGATCGCCATACCGGCAAACCGCTGACCGAAGTGAAGGAACTGCCGGTGAAGACCCGCACCATTCCGGGCGAGCAATATTCCGCCACGCAGCCGTTCTCCGTCGGCATGCCGCAGATTGGCGCGCAGAAGCTCAGCGAGTCCGACATGTGGGGCGCTACGCCATTCGATCAATTGATGTGCCGCATCAGCTTTAAATCGATGCGTTATGACGGCCTGTTCACCGCGCCGGACACCGACGTTTCCCTCAGCTTCCCCGGCTCGCTGGGCGGCATGAACTGGGGCGGTCTCTCTACCGATCCGAACAACCGTTATATTTTCGCCAACGATATGCGTCTGGGCCTGTGGGTGCAGATGATCCCGCAGAAAGCCGACGCAGGCGCGCCGGCCGGCAACGGCGGTGAAGCCGTGAATACCGGCATGGGCGCGGTCCCGCTCAAAGGCACGCCGTATGCCGTCAATAAGAATCGCTTCATGTCGCCGCTGGGCATTCCTTGCCAAAAACCGCCGTTCGGCACCCTCTCCGCCATCGATTTGCAGACGCGCAAAGTGGTGTGGCAGGTTCCGGTAGGAACGGTGCAGGATACCGGGCCGTTCGGCATCAAAATGCGCGCGCAGATGCCGGTCGGCATGCCGACGCTGGGCGGCACGCTGGCGACTCAAGGCGGCCTGGTGTTTATCGCCGGTACGCAGGATTATTATCTGCGCGCCTTTGATTCATCCACCGGGCAAGAGCTGTGGAAAGCGCGCTTGCCGGTCGGCAGCGGCGGCACGCCGATGAGTTACGTCTCGCCGACCACCGGTAAGCAGTATGTCGTCATTTCCGCCGGCGGCGCACGTCAGTCGCCGGATCGCGGTGATTACGTCATCGCCTACGCACTGGATAAATAATCGCCGGAACGCCGGTTAAATAAAGCGGCGCACCGCGCTCAATGGGCATTTAGAGGGAGACGTTGCATGACGTCTCTTTTTTTTGGGTTTATTGCCTGAACAGCAGAATATTAACCATCCGTTTCATTTTCATGCCTTTTCTTCTTTTCATTAGAAACATCCTGTTCTAACGCGCCTTTATTCTGTGAAGACACCGCCCCCCGGCCTGTCGCTTCCGCGCGCCCCATAAAAAACCCCCATCGTTGCGATGGGGGCTGAGTAGCGTGAAACGGATCAACGGCTATCAGAAGCGCCAGGTCAGACCGGCATTGACGCTGTTGTCCTGATGGTTGGACGACAATTGCCCGCCGTAACCGAGGGACAACACGGCGTTTTTGTTAACCCAAACATCGACGCCCGCCTTCAGAATCGCCCCGTCACGGGAAACGGGGACGCTGTTCACGTCGAACGCCGCATCGCTGCGTTTGAACATCAGCTGTGTTTTACGTTCCAGCTTGCCGTACTGATGCTGCCAACCCAGCTCGCCGCGCAGCGCGATCGCCACGCTGTCGGTCTGCCATTGCGTATCGGCGCGCAGGCCCAGCGTCGAAGCGGTGGCGGACTGACTTTGCTTATCGCCGCGCAGCGCCGCCGCCCCGCCTTGCTCGTTGATCCCCTCGTTGCGATAGTGGGTGTACGCCAGGTTGGCGAACGGCTCAAGATTGACCACGTCGTTGCTCCAATCGTAACCGCTTTCGATAAACAGCTGACCGGTGCGCGCGTTATAGCGGGCCTTTTCGCGATCCGCCTGCGCACCGTAGTTTACCGAGCGCGACGTGTCGATGCGATGCCAGGTATAGGTGCCGCCCGCTCGCAGCGCCAACGCGCCGAAACGTTTGTCGCCGTACAGCCCCAGATGGTAGTTGTCGCTGTGAGCATCTGACTGATAGCCGCCATCCAGCGACGTGCGGGTATATCCGGTCATCACGCCCAGCCGGCCGTCGTCAAACAGTTCGCTGTCCAGACCCAACAGCACGCCATAGGTGGATGTCTGGTAACCGGTGGCGTTGTCGTTGCCGGAAGCATGCCCCCAATTGCCCAGCAGTTTCGCCCAGGCGCCATTATCATCCGCTTTGATATCGGAAGCGGTACGGCGTCCTTCAGCCTGGCGCAAGCGCTCGGTGGCGGTATCGCGCAGATTACGGCTTTCGTTGATCTGGGCGGAAGCCATATCCGCGTGGATCTGGCCGGACAGTTGACGGGTCGCCTGTTGCAATTCTCTGGCCGAAGTGAAGCCAAGGAAGCTTTCATAAACCGGGTGGCCGGTCACGGGGCTCGTCGCTTCGGTAACGGCTGTCGCCTCGCCTTCAACGCCCTGCAGTGCGGTTAGCGCTTCAGCGGTAGGCGCCGCGACGCTGCGTTTGGCCGTTTCCGTGACCGGTTCCGTGGCGTTGAGCGTTTCCACCGCGCGGGCGACCGCTTTCTCGTTCTCGGTGCTGGCCAGGCTGTCAAAACGGGCGGCGGTGCGCGTGATCCCAAGGCCGACGTCATTGCCCTGATAGTCCAGCGTCACGTTGACAAACGGATACGAAGGATTGGCATTTTCGAAGCGGCCAGTCACGCCATCCGTCGTCGTCAGGATGGTGTATTTGTTGCCCAGCAGGCTTTGCGCCTCATTTTGCGACAGCAGGTTTTTGCTGTGCTCCAGGCTGACGTTCACACTGCCGCCGTAGAGGAAAGCGCGCCGCGCTTCGATTTTATCGCTGCGGCCATTGTCTGCGACCTCGACGTTATACTGCGAGCCGCGATCAAACACGGCGTCATGCAACACGTGCAGCGTACCGATGCCATTTCCCGGCGTCACGCTGCCGCCCCGAACCGCTCTGAACGCCCCCACAGTGCCGTCGCCGGCCAGCGTGCCGCTATTTTCGATATAGACATTGGACGCCACCGAACCGTTGATCGCCAGCACACCCTGTTTCACCCAGGTGTCACCGCTGTAAGTATTATTGCCCAACAGCGCCAGCGTACCGGCGCCCGTTTTGGTCAACCCGCCGTGGCCGCGGATGTCATTGCTCCACGAATCGAAGTCACATTCGCTCGACGTGCAACGCCGCTCAATCGGGGTTCCGGCTTCGACGATATTCCCAAGACCGGGGATATTCACCACAAACTGTTTTTCACTGTAGGAACCCGGCACATAGAATTCCTGCGGAATATCCTCTCGGGTGATAAACATCTTCGGCCCGTTGATCGCATCGCGTAAATTGACGCGGCCCCAGCCGAATAAATGATCAATGCCGGCCTCGCCTAAATCGGTGGCGGTGGTTTTGATGACCGCGGATATTTGAGCGGCGCTCATATAAGGGAAGCGCTGCATCAATACGGCGGCAAATCCGGTGACGTGCGGCGCCGCCATTGAGGTGCCAGACATATTTCCGTAATCGGGTTTAACCGTCAGCTCGCCCTTATTATAGGCTTCGCGGTTCACCGCCCCGCCGGTATTGGAAACCAGCTCCCCTACGCTGCTGTAAATACTGCTGCCCGGCGCTGATACGCAAAAACTGGCCGTATGTCCGCAACTGGTTGAGGAAACGCTTAACTTATCGTTATTACTCAGATTGGTCACGATCAGATAATTGTTTAATACCTCAGGGAAAGCATAGGGAAGTGACTTTTGCGCCTCAGGAATATTGTAGTTATTGTAATTGCCTGCCGAGAAAACGATCAGCTTGCCATGCTTGGCGGCGCGCAGCAGCGTCGCCATGGCGCTGTGCCCGCCGGTGGGCACGGGTTGCTCGCTGCCCCATTCCAGGTTGGACTTATTGCGCATCACTTCATTGATGACGTCGGTTTTCACCCACGCCACATAGTCAGGCCGCCCGTTCGGCAGCCAAATGGTGTTGCCATTGGCATCCTTTCTGACCGCCGGTGGGATCCCCCAGCTGTTATTGATAACCCGGGCTGGGCTCTGGATCAGTTCTTCGCGGCCGTTGCGATTGCCGAAGTCGTTCAACTTGGCGCCGATAATGTCCGCGTCGTAGGCGACGCCATGCATACCGGAGCCGTCTCTTTTGGCGGCTGCAATACCGGCGACATGCGTGCCATGCGTGCCGAATGACATATTATCTTGTTTATCATACGAGAAATTATAGCTGCCGTTATCCAGCCGCGTCAGTTTACCGGCGAATTCCGGATGAGAGAGAATGGCATCATCAATAACACCAATCGTCACGCCTTTTCCGGTATAGCCTCTGGCATAGGCGAACTCGGCGGAAATAGCCTCAAGCCCCCATTGGCGATTAAACTCTGCGTTTTTCCAACTGTCGGGTGAACCTAATTGTCCTGGTTCCCGATAAGCGGCAAGAGATGAATGAAGAGATAAGCCATAACACCCCAGAAACACGCAATACGCTAACTTCAATTTTTTATTAAGTATCATTTTACGCTCCATGTTTATTTATACCCAGAAGAAAACTGACGTTTTAACTGCGCTGAAACCTCCTATGATCGTGAAACGACAGATAACGCATGCCTGCCCGACGCGGGCCGCATAAAACCGGCTGAGTGATAAAAATTCGGGCGTGCGGACATGAAGATGTCACCACGCCATACGCTTAGGGCGCAGAAGTGCAGACAGGTGGCGAATGTACGTTTGCCGGCGATAAACCCGGCGCCGTTATACCGGCACGGCTCGGCCATCCGGCCGAAGCGCGAGAATCAGGCTGTGAGTGCATCCCGCTCAATTATCCAGTTTTGTTAATGATTTTCATTCGCGAGGCTATCTTATACGTAAGCAAAGTGTCAACAGATGAAACAAAACATTTCTTGATTTGCATCATAACTTTCACCGCATACGTCGGCGACAAGTGCGTCGGCCACCGCTGAGCCGGGCATAACATGGCGCTTTTTACCGCCCGGCATGCGGATTTTGTCAGTCATGATGCATAAGAGAGGCGGTATGACGAGTGAAAGAGCAGCAGAAAGACTGAACATTTCCTCAAAAAGAAACATCAGGTTTGATTACTTTTTTACGGTTATTAAACCGCCTGGTCGGAGCACTTATTTTTCGATGCAATATAAGAGGGGCTTATAAATAACAGGAGTATTCCTAATGCGTTCTTGCGTAATCTATTTCATGCTACCAGGCCGATTTTTAGCCGCGCCCGCTGGCTATTCCCATTTTCATTGGCAAGACTATATTGAAAGAGGCTCTGCTATAGAGCAAGAATATGGGTAATTTTCCGAGGAAATACCGCATGAGCCTGTTGCCCGAGCAGACCAATAACAAAAATCCGATCGACCTCTACAGCGAAATCGTAGACGACTTGCCGGGTCTGATCTGCTTCGGCAACCGCCTTGGCGGTTACTTCAACAAGCAGTGGCGCGACTATACCGGCGCAATCGCCGGTGAGCACGGCGCCGCAGACTGGCTCGAGGCCCTGCACCCTGACGATCGCGAACGCCTGGCCGCGCAATGGCGCCAGGCCATCGTTGCCCTCTCCTCGTTCGCCGGCGAAGCCCGTCTGCGCGAACGCAGCGGCGCCTACCGGTGGTTTATGCTGGCGTTTAACGCCCGCCAGGACGGCAAGGCGCTGGAGCCCAGCTGGTACCTCACCGCCACCGACATCCATCCGCAAATGCTGCAACGCCAGCAAAACGTTCAGGCGCTCTCTATCCAGCAAGACATGCTGGACGCCAGCGTTGACTGCATCAAAGTGATCAATCGCGACGGCACGCTGCGCCACATGAACCGCTCCGGCAGCCTGGCGCTCGGCCTCGATCCGGCGCAAAAAGAATTTGGCATGCCCTGGCTGGGGCTGTTGTCGCCCGAAGTTCGCCGCCGCGGCAGCAAAGCGTTGCGCAGCGTCAAAGCCGGTAAGAATGCGCGCTTCGCGGGATTGAGCGTGACGCCGCAGGGCAAAAAACAGCATTGGGACAACATCCTCTCTCCCGTCAGCGATGAGCACGGGGCCGTGGCCGAGATCTTGTGCGTCTCACGGGATGTGACGTCGCAGCGCGTGATGGAGCAACGCCTGCTGCTTGCCAGCGAGTATGACGAACTGACCGGCCTGCCCAACCGACGCCTCTTCAAGAAAAAGCTGAAGCAAGAGATGAAGCGCGCCCTGCACGGCAACAAGTCGCTCGGGCTGATGCTGCTGGATCTTGACCATTTCAAACTGGTGAACGATACGCTGGGCCACGCGGCGGGCGATCATCTGCTGCGGGTGCTGGGCAAAAGGCTCAGCGCCTGCATGAATACCCATTCGTTCGTCTCTCGCCTCGGCGGCGACGAGTTCGCCGTCGTGATCAGCGACGTCGAAAACGAGCAGGATATTTTCCGCATCGCCAACAAGTTTCTGCTGCAGCTGGAGACACCGATCACCCACGGCGGCAAGACGTTGCATTGCGGCATGAGCATCGGTGGCGCCATCTATCCCAAAGATGCCCGCGATGCGTCAGAGCTGATGAAGTGCGCCGATACCGCGCTGTATGAACTGAAAGAAGGCGGCCGCGGCGGCGTCTACATGTTCGACAGCAAGATGATGGACAAAGCCCGCGCCCGCGCCAGTCAGCTCAACTACGCGCGCCAGATCGTGCGCGATAATTGCATTCGCCCCAACTACCAGCCGAAGGTCAGCCTCGCCGACGGCAGCATCGTCGGCTTCGAAGCGCTGCTGCGCTGGCATTGCCCGCAAAACGGCATACAGCTGCCGGCGACGGTCAGCGAGGCCTTCAACGACTACGAACTGGCGACCAAAATCAGCGAAGCCATGCAGCTGAAAGTCTTCGCCGATATCGCCCGCTGGCGTGCGGCCGGCGTGGCAGTGCGGCCCGTTTCGCTGAACGTGTCGCCGATCGAGTTTTTACGCGACAACTACGCCGAAACCTTCCTGCAACGCCTGCTGAAGTTCCACATTCCCCACCACCTGATCGAACTGGAAGTGACCGAACACGCGTTCAACAAGCACGGTTCGAAATACGTACTGCGCGCGCTGCACATGCTCAAAGAGATGGGTATCCGTATCGCACTGGACGACTTCGGCACTGGCCACTCCTCGTTCAGCCATATCATGGACTACCCGCTGGACTGCATTAAGCTGGACTGCGACTTCATTCAACGCATGAACACCGAACCGGCGATCCTGGCGATCGTGGAAAGCATCGGCATTCTCGGTCAAAAGCTGTCGATCGATATCATCGCCGAAGGCGTGGAAACCGAGCAGCAGCGCCAAACGCTGTGCGAAGCCGGTTTCCATATCGGCCAGGGGTTTTTGTTCAGCCCGGCGGTGGGATCCCAGCAGGTGCCGACGCTGCTGCAGGCGATACTTCAGCCTGCCGAAGGCGGCACGGCGAATCGTTAAATCGGCATCGCATGCCCCACATTCGGGGGGCTTGATCCCCCCCTCTTTTCCTCTGCTTGTTTCACGCCTCCCGCACCGGAATATTTGTGAGAGCCCTCACAAAGCATAAACGTATCTTTACATTTTTGAACGGTTAAGCTTCCGTTCTGTCAGATTTGAGTGTATTCCAGAGCGTCAAAACGATTCTTTTTCCACTCAATTGGGAACGTTACCGGAGACTTGTTAAGAAATAGTTAATTTAAATCAATGCACTACAAATAATAGCAGGAGGTACTGCGATGCACGAAAGGCAAGAGAAGAATGCAATGTTCATTTCGTTCGATGCCGTCTCGGTCTCGGGGATCACGGTGGAAGCAATGAAGATTGCCAAACGACTGCAAGCCTGTGGATTTCGCTCTTATCTTGATCTGGGATACGATATCAAGATTGATAAGGGAAACTTTAATAAACCCTATCAGCATGAGCATGACATCTACCGCGATGTCTTTACGCTGGTCCGCCTGGACGACATCACGTCGATTCCAGATTACCACCCCGCCTTTCTCGACTACGCGCACGCGGCGTTGATCGGCCAGAAAACGCCCATTGACGAGCAAGAAAAAGCCGCTTTGTTGCATACCATCGCGTTGACGGCGCGGCAGCTGGCGGATCGCCTCGTCGCCCAATGGGAAGCGCTCGCAATCAGCCATGTGGTAGTAGAAAACGGCACGCTGCCGGAAAACATCATCTATACCAAAGCGCTGTATCTGGCGATCGAAGATTATGGCCGACGTTATCGACTGACGCGTTTCGTCATCTGGCGCGATCATGACCTGATGTGGAACAGCGAAAAAAAGGTGCTCAAATACGGCCCGCCGCCTTATTCTCACGCCATCAAACCTATCCCTTCAAAATACATTACCTATGTCACGCTCAATCACGATCTTAAGCAAAAGCTGGAGGCCTGGTGCAATCATGATGTCCATGTCGAGGTAAAGAAAAATACCTATGACTTCTCAGACAGTCATGAAAGAACGAATGTCAGAAAGCAGATGAATATTCGCGACAATGATCTTCTCATTGCCAGAACCACCCGCATCATCCCTCAGAAAAGATTGGATCGCGATATTGTGCTTATCAGCCGGCTTAACGATTTATTTATCCGCGACCACAACACGCGACGCGCCTATTTGGCGATCGCCGGCAATGAATATGAAAATCCGTCATGTTATGTGCAACTCGCCAAATTGGCGCAGGAACTGAATGTTCTCCCCTATGTCAAATTCGTCGGCATGCTTCCTCATGTCGATATGCGCTCGGAAAACGACGCGTTTTGCATAGAGGACCTCTATCACTCTTGCGACCTGGTCTCTTTTCTCACCTCGTATGATTATGATAGCTATGGCAATCCTATCGGCGAAGCGATCAGTTGCCGCCGTTGCTATATCACCACTCGCTACGAATATTATCACGAAGTCTACGGCCGGCATGGGTTTGAAGCGCCCGTCATGCCGATCTCTGAGTTACAGGATGGGCCGCCGAACGACGAATTCATCCAGGACGTCTACCGGTTCATTAATAACAAGGAGAAGATGAAGCGCGTGGCGGAAAAGAATTACGCGCTGGGCAAGCGGATTTTATCCAACAACGTCATGGAGTTCTTAAATATCAGCTAATCATCGAATGACGTGACATTTCATTTTCAGACAAGCCATTTCTAACTGTGGACTTTCATTAGCCCTTGGAGGATCTATGCGTGATACTGTTTTTGTGTCTGTCGTACTGCCCGTTTATAATGAAAGCGACCGTATTGAGGCGGTTTTACTTTCGCTGTTCAATCAGCACACCAAGAATGAATTAATCACCCACGACACTTACGAACTGATTGTCGTTGATAACAACTCCACCGATGATTCCGTCGCTAAAATAAACGCGTTTAGTGAAAGGCATCCGGCTATGGCCATTCATGTTATCGCCGAAACGGTGCAGGGTGTCTCCTCGGCCAGAAAACGCGGCATGGACTATGCGTCGCTGCGTTCTAAAGCCCGCGACAGCCGGCTGGGAAATAAACGCAAGCACTATATCGTTTCCGCCGATGCCGATTGCACCGTGGATGCATTTTGGCTTTACGAGCTGGTGAATACCATGATCGAGCAACAAGGCGACCTGGGCACCTGCAACTATTACTACCCTCCCGCAGAGTTTGAGCACCGCCCCAACCTGTTCCGCGAGATCCAAAAAACGCTGCGTCTGCGCGAATTTTCGTTCTCCCTGTTCGGCGGCTTCCCCGACGGCAAAGGGTTCGGGGTGGAGCGCAGCCTGTATGACGCGGTAGGCGGCATCGAAATCTTCTACCAGCTCAACCATGGCCGCTTTGTCGAACACCTGTCCGACGACTGGGACTTCGGCATTAAGGTCATCGCCTACGGCGGCAAGCCGGTTTACGCTCGCCATGCTTACGTTGAGATCAACAGCCGCCGGGTGGACACCATTCTCGATGAGGTGATCAACGGCATCGCCTACGGCAAGGACGGCATCATTATCATGAAAGACGTCCGGCCGGACGTTGAGCGACAGAAAACCGCGCTGGCGGACGCCACGCCGGCGGAGGCGAAACTGGCCTGGGACTACTCGGTCAAGGACTACACGCCAAAGAATATCTTACTGCCGGTGCTGCTCAATCCGTATCTGCTGTTGGAAAACAGCGAAGTGCGCGATTTCTTCTCCGGCCCGCTGGCCGACAGCCTCTACCGCCGCATTCACGAGCTGAAACACGAGATGCGCCTCATCGATTTCAAACCGATCCATGCCTATAAAACCCCCGCCTATCGGCTCTACCTCGAATTTCGCGATGCGCTGTTTGCCGCCATGCGGCGCGCCGTCGGTGACGATATCGGCTTCCCGCCCGCATTGCCGGCCTGCTTCGATACGGTCAAAGACGAGGATTTCACCCGCTTTGTTTATTACTTCTGTGAAGACCGCGAGTCCGGCGAAGCCCACAACTATTTCGGCAACGGAGGGGTATTCTGATGAACGACGAAGCCTTGCACTCATTGCTGGATATCGATGAAAACTATCCCACGCCGCGGGTGAACGCGTTCCTGGCGCAACCGGAAAACCGGGCCTTTCTGGAGTACGTCCATAAGGATCCGTTCGGCTGTCACGTGTTCCCCGGCGATCTCGTCGACTACCCGCTGGCCGCGTTTTTTGCCGATATGGAGGCCGACATTCGCCAGGCGGGCAAAATCCACCTCTGGGCCTATATCCCGACCTGCCGCTATCGCTGCCATTTTTGTCAGTACCCCACGGTGATCCTCAATCCCAAGGCGCCCGCCTCTCAGGCGGTATTCCGCGATTTGGTCGATTTCAACATCAAGGAGGCGCAAATGTGGCTGGCGCGCGTGCCCAGCCTGGCCGAAGTGGAAATCGGTGAATTCAACGTCTTTGGCGGCACGCCGTCCTTGCTGCCGGAGCCGGAACTGCGCCGCATGATGGCCTTCTACTTCAGCCACTTTAACTTCACCAACGCCACCCTGCGCTTCGAAGGGGAGCCCGGCACCCTGAACAAAGCCTATCTGGCGCTGCTGAAAGAGCTCGGCTTCAGCAAAATCAGTTTCGGCACCCAATCCTTCAATGACGACATCATCACCGCCTGCGGGCGCATGCACTCGGCCGAAGAGTGCGTGGAGACCATTCATCATGCGCGCGCGCTCGGCATTGATTGGGTCAGCGTGGATCTCATTTACGGCATGCTGGGCCAAAGCGTGGACGACGTGAAATACGACATGGAAAAAACCCTCGAGCTGAATCTGTCGCACGTCGTCTGCACCAAACTGCACATGGATGAGTTTATTAAAAATCGCACCGGCGTCTCGGGCGAGCGCGAAAGCCTGTGGCAGAAAAAGGGGCTGATCAGCATCAACAACCTGCGCTTCCCTGGCCTGGGCAAACAGTACCAAATGCGCGAGCTGGTCGAGAACTACCTGAATGGCGGCTATACCGAACACCCCACCATGTACTTTCACCGCAATGATCAACAGCCGGAAAAGTGGAAATCGCTCATCACCGATCTCGACAAGCAGTATCCGGAAGTGGCGATCGGTTTGGGCGGCAGCTCCAAATCGACGCGATCCGAAGCCATCAACATCACCGGTTACAAGAAGTACAAGGAGGCGCTCAACCAAGACCGCCTGCCCATCGAGGAAAGCCGCGGTTTCTCCCCGATCCAGCGTGAAGTGAACGCCTTCAAAATGGCGCTCTCCACCTTGCTGCCGGTGGACGATCGGGTGTTTAAACGGCGCTTTGACGGCAACAGCCTGTTTGCTAACCCGGTCATCCGCCGCACGTTGAAAACCCTGGTGGATAAAGCGCTGGTCACTGTCGATGGCCCGTGCGTGACGCTCACGCCCATCGGCGTCACGCTGGTCGAAGCCATTATCAATACCCAATTTTCCGCCGCATTCGCCAATCAGGAGTGAAAGATGACGACGACAGTCTCCGATCCCAAACCGGTATTCAGCTTCTATTACATCGGCATCGATACCGAAGCCGGCGTCACGCCACAACAGTTTGAAGCCTTCGTGCGCGAACAAGGCGTGCATATCCCCTGTTATCCCGGCTGGCGCTGGACGTTGCTGCGCGGCCTGCGCGGCGAACGCGTCGGGCAATACCTGATGCTGTACGAGATTGACAGCGCCGAGCAGCGCGATCGTTACGTCACCGCCACCGGGCAGCGAACGGCGCACGCGCACGAATTCTGGCGGCGGCATGCCGCCGCGCAGGAAATCCTCGCCGAGTGGCGAAAACTGGGCACCTACAGCCTGCTGCCGACGCTGTTCAGCGATTATCGCCTGCTGGCTGAGAACAGAAAAAGCGACGTGCCGCCCGGCCCGCGCTACCGGGAACGGCCGGGCGAACCGCCCGAGGCGCGCATTATCGGCATCCACAATCTGGCGCTGCGCGAAGGCGTGACCCCGGCGCAATTCGAACGCTTTATCGCCGAAAATCACCATCGCATTGAGGATTATCCGGGCTGGAAGTTTCACTTGCTGAAGGGAGAACGCGGCAATCGGCTCGACCAGTACGCGGTGATGATGGAAATCGTCAGCCTGGCGGCGCTGGACGTGTTCTATCCGGAGCCCGATATCGCCACCGCCGAAGCGGCAACCTTCGCCAAAGCGCATCGCGACACCAAGCAAATGTATGAAGAGTGGAAGCAACTGGCGTCATTTTCCGGTTCACCGCAGATTTATACCGATTATCTGTCCGTCGCACAGAGCCGATCGTCATGATGCTGCCTTGGCTAACCGGGGAGGCCGCAGAGAATCATCGCCGGCAAATCGCCACCCGAGCGATCTTCTTCCTCGCCGGGTTGGGCATGGCCGCCTGGGCGCCGTTGATCCCTTTCGTGAAAGCGCGATTGGGCATCGATGACGGCGCGCTCGGTTTGCTGCTGTTTTGCCTCGCCGCCGGCTCCATGGCGATCATGCCCTTCGCCGGGTATCTGATCGCCAAACTGGGGTGCCGCGCCGTGTTGCTGGGCGCTGGCGCCTTGCTGTGCGTCGACTTGCCGCTGTTGGCGTTACTCGATGAGTCGCTGTTGATGGGGGCGGCATTGGGGGTATTTGGCGCCGTCAACGGCATCATGGATGTGGCGATGAACTCACAGGCGATAATCGTCGAGCGGGAGAGCGGCCAGGCGAAAATGTCCGGCTTTCATGGCTTCTACAGCCTTGGCGGCATTGCCGGCGCCGGCGGCGTCAGTCTGTTGCTGCTGGCGGGCCTCGCCCCGGCCCAGGCCATCGGCCTGATCGCCCTCCTCATCGCGATCCTGCTGCTGATCGTCGCCGGCGATTTACTGGCGCACGGCGGCATCGGCGAGCGGGGACGGGGCGGCGCGCGGTGGGCGCTGGCCCACGGCAAGATCCTGTTTATCGCCCTGCTCTGTTTCTTCGTGTTCCTGACCGAGGGGGCGATGCTCGACTGGTCGGCATTATTCCTGCATGCCGAGCGCGGCGTGGCCAAATCGCAGGCGGGGATCGGGTTCACGCTGTACGCCGTCGCCGTGGCCTGCGGGCGGCTGTATGGCGACAGGCTGATCGGCGCAATCGGGCGCTTTCGCACTCTGCTGCTCGGCAGCCTGTGCGCCGCGGCGGGCGTGCTGTTGACCGTCACCGTCCCTCTGGCATCGGCCGCCTTTGGCGGGTTGATGCTCGCCGGCCTGGGCATCGCCAACATCGTTCCCATTCTGTTCAACGCCGTCGGCAATCAAAAACAGGTGCCGCCTGGCCAGGCGTTTCCGGCCGTGACGCTGGTCGGCTATCTCGGCTTATTAACCGGCCCGGCGCTGATCGGTTTTATCGCCAATTACACCAGCCTGGCCCTGGCTTTCGGCTGCACGCTGCTGTGCCTGTTGCTGGTCAGCATCAGCGCCAAAGCCGTGACGAACACATCTCACTAACTTAACTTGCGAGGATCGTTTAATGCATGCATCAACCACGCCGGTTTTCTCCCTGCACTACGTGGGAATCAACCTGAAACGGGGCGTCGCCTCGGATCGTTTCGAAGCGTTCGTTCGCCGTAAAGGCGTCGCCATCCCGGCCTATCCCGGCTGGCGATGGACGCTGCTGCGCGGCCTGCGCGGCGAGCGTGAAAATCAGTACCTGATGGTTTATCAGGCTAAAGACGCCGCCACCTACGCGCGCTATATCGACGGCAACGGCGAGCTGACCGACGAGGCGCACGCCTTTTGGCGGCAGCGTCCGGAGGCCGCCGCGCTGATTGAGGAGTGGAAAACCTTCGCGACCTTCGCCGAACTGCCGACCCTTTACACCTGTTACCGTCTGGTGGCCGAGAATAGCCGCAGTTCATTGCCGCCCGGCCCCAATTACCGCAGCGAACCGGGGAAGGAAAGCATTCAGCGTGTCATCGGCATTCATAACCTGGCGCTTAAAGCGGGCGTCTCGCCCCAGCGGTTTGAACGGTTCATTACCGACAACATCCACCGCGTGGAAGACTACCCGGGCTGGAAGTTTCACCTGCTGAAGGGCCAGAGCGGCAACCGGCTGGACCAATACGCGGTGATGCTGATCATTGAAAGTCTGGCGTCGCTCAACGCGTTCCATCCGGAGCTCGATGTCTCAACCGAGCAAGCGCTCAGGTTCGTGGCCGAGCATCAGGACACCGAACGCATGTACGACGAGTGGAAAACACTGGCGTCTTTCTCCGGCGCGCCGCAAATCTACACGGATTACCTGGCGATTGGCGGCAACGAGAATGACGCCCATCCGGCGTAAACCGCGCGGCGGCGTTGAGCGCCGCCGCTTTCACGGCCGCCGTTCGCCGAACGGCGCCAGCTTCATGCCGATAAGCGTCACCACGCAGATGAGCGCCCCGGCGTAGAAGGTGGAGGCGGAACCGAACAGCTCCCACAGGGTTCCGGCCCCGAGACTCGCCAGCAGCAGCGCCACGCCGCTGATCAGATTGAACATGCCGAACGCGGTGCCGCGCAGGTGCGCCGGCGCGGTATGTGCCACCATCGCCGCCAATAGCCCCTGGGTCATGCCCATGTGCACGCCCCACAGCGCGACGCCAAAAAGCACCCCGCCCCAATGATCGCTCAGCGCCAATACCAGGTCAGCGGCGATCAGCACCAGCAACCCGGCTTTCAGCAATCCTTCATGGCTCATGCGGTCGGACAGTTTTCCGAACGGATAGGCCGAGCAGGCGTAGACCAGATTCATGGCGACCATCACCAGCGGGATCAGCGCCAGCGGCGTGCCGCCCTGCTGCGCCTTCAACACCAGGAACGCTTCACTGAAGCGCGCCAGCGTGAAGATCGCGCCGATGCTCACCACCCACCAATAGCTGCGCCCCAGCAGCCGCAGGTTGGCGCGAGTGATCGGGTTGGTGCGCTTGTGGGTTATCGTGGCGGCCGGCTCTTTCAGGCCGAAAAACAGCAGCGCAATCGCCAGCGCCGCCGGGATCGCCGCCACCCAGAAGATGGCGCGAAAATCGTTGTGCCACAGCAGCATCAGACCGACGGCCAGCAGCGGCCCTAAAAAGGCGCCGACGGTATCCAGCGACTGGCGCAGCCCGAAAGCCGCGCCGCGAATTTCCGGCGGCGTCACGTCGGCCACCAGGGCATCACGCGGCGCCCCGCGAATGCCTTTGCCCACGCGATCCAGCAGGCGCGCGCTCATCACCATGCCGGACGACGACGCGATGGCGAAAAACGGTTTGCTGATGGCGCCCAACCCGTAGCCCAGCAGCGCCAGCCCTTTGCGTTTGCCGAGGTAATCGCTGAGCATGCCGGAGAACACCTTGACGATCAACGCCGTCGCCTCCGCCAGCCCTTCGATCAGACCGATGACAATCACGCTGGCGCCGAGCGTCGTCGCCATAAACAGCGGCAACAGGCTATGGATCATTTCCGAGGAAACGTCCATCAGCAGGCTCACGCCACCCAATACCCACACGCCGCGCGGTATGCGGCCCAACGTAGCGAAACGCGACGACATGGTTCATCCTCGATCGATTCAGCGCCGCCAGAGGCGCCTCATGATTTTTCCAAGATTGGTTAGTTGATTTTGTTCGTTCACAGATCTGCAGCCTTTAGAGATAGTGCAACGACCGTGTGACACCCATAATAATGAAGGTAATTAACATAATGATATATAGCAAAAAGATGATAGTGATTGCGGCGCTGCTGAGTTTTTCCGCCGCCGCCGCACCGGGCGTGGATCTCGTCGCCAACGAAACGCCGATCCACACGGTGAAGAGCGCCGAAGCCGTGGCCAAAATCCCCGCCGGCTTCCGGTTCGTGGAACCCGGCACGCTGACGGTCGCCATTTCCCTGCTGGGCAGCGGCCCGCCGTTCGGCCTGTACGCCCGCGACAATAAAACGGTGATCGGCAGCGAGGCGGACATCGCGCGCCTGGTGGCCGACGGTTTGGGGTTGAAACTCAGGCTGGTGCCCACGTCGTGGGAAGACTGGCCGCTGGGGGTGGCCTCCGGCAAATATGACGCCGCGGTTTACAACATCACCGTGACCAACGAACGCAAAACCAAATTCGATTTCGCCACCTATCGGCAGGATACGCTGGGCTTCTACGTCAAGTCCGACAGTAAAATCACCCAGATCAAAACGGCGCCGGATATCGCCGGTAAAAAGATCATCGTCGATTCCGGCACCAATCAGGAAGCGGTACTGCTGGCCTGGGACAAGGAGAACCGCGCCAAGGGATTAGCGCCGCTGCAGCCGGTGTACGTCACCGATAAGGCCGCCTCCACGCTGGCCATTCAGTCGGGCCGCGCCGACGCCACCTTCGGGCCCAACGTCTCCGGCGCTTATCAGGCGCGGCTGACCGGTAAAACCCGGCTGGTGGGCATCGTGCCCGGCGGCTGGCCGAAGACCGCCAACATCGCCGTCACGCTGAAGAAAGGCAACGGCCTGGTGGACGCGGTGCAGGCTTCGCTCAACAGCGCCATCGCCAACGGCAGTTATCTGCAGGTGTTGGACCGCTGGGCGGAGAGCGACGAGAAGATTGCCCATTCCGAGATTAACCCGCCGGGACTGGGGGATTGAGAGAGCAACAAACAGGCCCCGCGCAGCGGGCCTTATCGCCGGTCAATCGAGAAGCGTCATTCCTCTGCCGCTTTTCGCCTCCCCAGCTTGCGGTACAGCGTGCTGCGCGAAACGCCGAGCGCCTTCGCCGCCCGGCTGAGATTGCCGCCCGCCCTGTCGATCGCCGCCTGCAGATCCTCGCCGCCGGCGTCGGCGCATGCCTGGCGCGGCGACAGTACCGCGATCGACTGCGGCAGATCGTCCAGGGTGATCACCGCGCGATCGTCCGCCAGCGCCAGCAGCACCTTGAGCGTACTTAACAATTGCCGCACGTTGCCGGGCCACGGATAGCGCGCCAGCATCGCCAGCGCCTCCGGCAACAGGCGAATGTCGCGCCGCTCGCCGCCCAGCTCCCGCCACAGCTGTAGAATGAAGGTCTCCAATTGCGCCCGCTCTCTGAGCGGCGGGATGCGCAGGCTGTATTCCTGTATGCGATACAATAAATCTTCGCGAAACGCCCCCCGTTTGCACCTGCCAATGCAGATCGTGGTGCGTCGCGCAAACCAGCGCGAAATCGACCGCATAGGCGCTGCGGCTGCCGAGCGGCGTGACCGTTTTCTCCTGCAACACCCGCAGCAGGCGCGTTTGCAGGCCCGCCGGCATGTCGCCGATTTCATCGAGGAACAGCACGCCGCCATCCGCCTCGCGGATCTTGCCGATATAACCTTTGGGGTTGGCGCCGGTAAACGCCCCCGGCGCATAGCCGAACAGTTCGGACTCGATCAGCGGTTCCGGCAGCGCCGCGCAGTTGATCGCCACGAAGTTGCCGTTGCGCCAGCGACTTTCCTGAAACAGGCGGCGGCTGAAGTGCTCCTTGCCGCAGCCGGTTTCGCCGGTCACGCACAGAGAAAGGCCGGCGTTGAGAATGCGCAACGCTTTCTGATGCTGCTCGTCGTGCTGTTCCGCCGGCGGCGTCGAACGCAGGGCGCTAACGCGGCGTTGGGGCGCCTCGAGCAGCGAATAATAGTGCCGTTGATTGCCGGCCAGCGTCTGGCGCGGCGCGCCGGAGGGTTGCCGCAACAGATCGGGGAACAGCTGAGCGAATTCAAGCGAGCCGAATGCGGCCGGCGAGAGTTGGAACTCGACCATCGCCAGCCGATTGGCGGCGATCAGCACTTCGTCGTGAAACACCAGCAGCAGTTCCTGCGCGCTGCCCAGGCGCCCAGCGTCGGCGTGCAGGCGCAGCGTCCAGTGACGATCGGCGATCGCGCTTCTGACCCAGCGGTGTTCGATATGGCGCACCGCCTGCATGATCAGACGCTGCGCATCAGGATACGGGCACTGGGCCGGGGCAGAGAGATCCAGTATGCCAGCAATATGGCCATCCGGCCGGTAGATCGGCGCGGCGGTGCAGTTCAATCCGGCGTTTTGGTTGAGAAAATGCTGATCGCCGCGCACTTCGCAGAAAGCGCCCAGCGCCAGCGCAGTGCCGATGGCGTTGGTGCCCCGCTCCGCTTCTCCCCACTGGTTGCCCGGCGCCAGCGCAAAGCGCGACGCCTTGTGCAGAAAATCGTGATTGCCACGGGTTTCCAACACCAGCCCGTCGGCGTCGGCGATCACCACGATGGCCGGTTGACGCGTAATTTGCGCGCCCAACTGTTCGATCAGCGGCTGTACCCGTTGCGGCACCCAGTCGTTGCGGCTGCGCAGTTCTTCGAGCAGACCGGCTTTGATAAACGGGATATGTTGATCGGCGCGCGTCAGGCCGTAACTGCGGCTGCGCTGCCAGGATTCCGCCAGCGGGTGGGTCAGCAAACTGGCGCTCTCAGTGAGCAAGCGATCGTCAGGCAACATGCGTTTCTCCCCCGGCTGCAAGTGTTGCAAATATGTATCATGGATGTGTATCAGACGTTGCGACACGGAACACAAAAAATCATCGGCGGCAGCGGCACCGCTCGATTGGCTTACCCACATCAGTGCTTAACGTTTTAATAAATAGCCATTTTTTTACGAACGCTACGTTCGTCGCTAGTCTGGCACGGGGCGTGCTTCTCTGTGCTGCGGCGACAGGCCGCACTCACAGGCGCAGCCCAATAGCGCCGGTTATCATCTGCAGAGAGGTGCTTCACATGAAATATGTTCACCCCGGTTTGCCTGGCTCACTGGTTTCGTTCCGTCAACGCTATGGCAACTACATTGGCGGCAAATTTGTCGAACCGGTATCCGGCAACTACTTCACCAACACCTCGCCGGTGACCGGCCAGCCGATCGCCGAATTCCCGCGTTCCGACGCCAAAGACATCGAGCTGGCGCTTGACGCGGCGCATGCGGCGGCGGACGCCTGGGGTAAAACCAGCGTGCAGGAACGCGCCAATGTGCTGTTGGCGATCGCCGATCGCATCGAGTCGCGGCTGGAGATGCTGGCGCTGACCGAAACCTGGGACAACGGCAAACCGATCCGCGAAACCCTGAATGCCGATCTGCCGCTGGCGGTCGACCATTTCCGCTACTTCGCCGGCTGCCTGCGCGCGCAGGAAGGCACCGCGGCGGAGATCGACCAAAATACCGTGGCCTACCATATCTATGAACCGCTGGGCGTGGTCGGCCAGATTATCCCGTGGAACTTCCCGCTGCTGATGGCCGCCTGGAAACTGGCGCCGGCGCTGGCGGGCGGTAACTGCGTGGTGCTGAAACCGGCGGAACAGACGCCGCTCGGCATCAGGGTGCTGATGGAAGAGATCGGCGATCTGCTGCCGCCGGGGGTGCTCAACGTGGTGCAAGGTTTCGGCGCCGAGGCCGGCGAAGCGCTGGCGCGCAGCAAACGCATCGAAAAAATCGCCTTCACCGGCTCCACGCCGGTCGGCCGCCACATTCTCGCCTGTGCGGCGGAGAACATCATCCCCAGCACCGTCGAGCTGGGCGGCAAATCGCCGAACATTTATTTTGAAGACATCATGCAGGCGGAGCCGGCGTTTATCGACAAGGCGGTTGAGGGGTTGGTGCTGGGCTTTTTCAACCAGGGAGAGGTTTGCACCTGCCCTTCACGCGCGCTGATCCAGGAGTCCATCTACCCGCAGTTTATGGAGAAAGTGCTGGCGCGTATCGCCACCATCCGCCAGGGCGATCCCTTCGACACCGAGACCATGATCGGCGCCCAGGCGTCAAAACAGCAGTACGACAAGATCCTGTCCTACATCGACATCGCTAAAAACGAGGGCGGCAAAATCGTTGCGGGCGGCGAGCCCGCTCAGCGCGGCGACGAAGTGCAAAACGGTTTCTACCTGCAGCCGACGCTGATCACCGGCGACAACAGCATGCGTTTCTTCCGCGAGGAGATCTTCGGGCCGGTGATTGGCGTCACCACCTTCAAGGATGAGGCCGAAGCCCTGGCGCTGGCCAACGACACCGAGTTCGGGCTGGGCGCCGGGCTGTGGACCCGCGACATCAACCGCGCCTACCGCATGGGACGCGCGATCAAGGCCGGCCGCGTATGGACCAACTGCTACCACCTGTACCCGGCGCACGCCGCGTTCGGCGGCTACAAAAACTCCGGCATCGGGCGCGAGACCCACAAGGCGGCGCTGTCGCACTATCAGCAGGTGAAAAACCTGCTGGTCAGCTACGACGCCAAACCGCTGGGCCTGTTCTGAAGCCGGCGTAATGAGATAACAAGAAGGCCACCCGCAGGTGGCCTTCTTTTTTCGCGTGGCCTACTTCGCCATGCCGAGATCGATCACCATGCGACCGCGAATGGTGCCCGCCTTCATCTCCTCGAAGATGGCGTTGATATCACCCAATGGCCGTTTGGTCACTTTCGGCGTCACTTTGCCTTCGGCGGCGAACTGGAACGCCTCTTTCAGATCTTCGCGCGTGCCCACCAGCGAACCCACCACCTGAATGCCGTCCAGCACCAGGCGCGGAATGCTCAGATCCATACTCTCCGGCGGCAGCCCCACGGCCACCACTTTACCGCCGGCGCGCACCGCATTGACCGCAGAGTTGAAGGCGGCTTTCGCCACCGCCGTCACCACCGCCGCGTGAGCGCCGCCGGTTTGCTGCTGAATGATCTCCTCCGCGTTTTGCGTTTTGGAGTTGATAGTCAGATCGGCGCCGATCTGTTTGGCGAACTCCAGCTGGCCATCATTGACGTCGATGGCGATCACTTTGGCGTTAAACACGTTCTTGGCGTACTGCAACGCCAGGTTGCCCAGCCCGCCCAGGCCATAGATGGCGATCCACTGCCCCGGCTTGATATCGGAAATCTTCACCGCCTTGTAGGTGGTGACGCCGGCGCAGGTGATGCTGCTGGCGGCGAAAGAATCGAGCCCGTCCGGCACTTTCACCGCGTAGTCCGCCACCACGATGCACTCTTCCGCCATGCCGCCGTCAACGCTGTAGCCGGCGTTTTTCACCGAGCGGCACAGGGTCTCGTTGCCGCTGACGCAGTATTCGCAGTGGCCGCAACCCTGGTAAAACCAGGCGACGCTGGCGCGGTCACCCACTTTTAACGAGGTGACGCCCTCACCGACTGCGGAGACCACGCCGATGCCCTCATGCCCCAACGTAATGCCCGGCACCTCGCCGAAATCGCCGTTTTTCACGTGCAAATCGGTGTGGCACACCCCGCAACACTCCATTTTCAACGCCGCTTCGCCGTGCTTCAGCGGGCGCAGTACTTTATCCTGAATGTCTACGGTATGGTTTTTCGTCACTACGGCAGCTTTCATGGTGTTTTCCTTAGCAGTGTGGGAAGTACAGTTGTTAATGTAGTGACTGTATTCGGCGAGGGCAAGCGCCGCGTGTTTTGTGTAAAAACAAATAATTAAATATGAATCAGTCTGATTATTTCATAAAAAACCATTAACAGACGGCGCGATCGCCTTGAGATTGGCAGCCGTGAACGATCGCGCCTCTCTGGCTTGATTTACCCCTTGAAGCGATTAACAGGGATTTTGAGGTAGTGCCGCCCATCATCTTCGCAATCAGGCAGAACGCCGCCGCGAATGTTGACCTGCAGCGCCATCAGCATCAATTCCGGATGCGGCAATGTGGCGTCTCGCTGCTTTCTTTGCGCGATAAATTGGGCTTTATCCATGTTGACCACCCAGGGGTTGTTCTCGCGCTGCTCTCGCACGGTGCTTTCCCAGCGGGCCTCACGCCCCGCCGGGCGATAATCGTGGCCGGTAAACAGGCGGGTATCCGCTGGCAGGCTCAAGATCCGCTGCAACGAATCCCACAGGGCTTCCGCATTTCCGCCGGGGAAATCGGCCCTTGCGGTGCCGCTGTCAGGCATGAAAAACGTATCGTGAATAAACGCCGCATCGGCAATGTGATACGTGACGGAAGCCAGGGTGTGGCCAGGAGACAGCAAGACTTCAGCGCGCAGGTTGCCGATAAAAAAGACGTCCCCATCCGCAAACAGCGCATCCCACACGGTCTCGGCGGGAGGCAGTTCCTTCAAATTATAGATGTCTTGCCACAGCCCCTGCACGGCGGTGATTTTTTCGCCTATGCCGCTGAGGGCGCCGGTTTTCTGCGCCAGCCAAGTTGCGGCAGAAAAATGGTCGGCATGCGGGTGCGTATCCAGCACCCAGGCCACGCCCCACCCTTGCTGCCGGATAAAGCTCAAAATGGTGTGCGCCTGCTGATGCGATACCGTGCCCGATCGGCGGTCAAAATCCAGTACCGGGTCGATGATGGCGCAGCGACGCGCCTCGGGATCGGCGACGACATACTGCAGGCTGCCGCTTTCCGGCTCATAAAATGCGTGCACTTGCGCATGAGACTGAACGGACTGATGCCGGCGATACCAGCTGAGCGCCTTATCGGCATCCGCGCCATATTCTTCGCATTGGCTGCGGAATCGCGCTTCATCGATCCGCCCTTCGCGCAGCGCATGCAGCAGAGCAAGGCAGGCTGAGCGCGCCCCGCTCCGGCAGTGCGCCAGGGTCTTCTTGCCCCGCCGCAACAGGTAATGGAAGGTATAAACGGTCTCCCAGGTCAGCGTGTCGAACGTGTAAGGAAGATAGACGTAGTCTATGCCCATGCCTTCAGCCAGCGTTTTCTCTTGCTGATGGGATAGATGCTCCCCCGGTTCTTCATCTGGCCGGTTGTTGACGATAAGCCGGTAGCCTTGTTGATGCAGGGTAGCGAAATCACTCGCTGCGGGCGCCCCCCGAAAAGGAGAGCTGATGATGGTATGTACGGATGCGCATATTTTTTCCTTCTGTCTTATAAGCTTTTAAAAAGCATATAAAGGGCCAGCACCAAGAGCATGGCGGCGTAGAGCACACGGATAATGTCCTCGCGTTTCTTCAGGCGTTCGGTGAGCGCAACCCCCACGACGCCCCCCAGAACACCGCCGACGATCAGCCAGCACGTGATGACGAGCGACACCTTGCCGGACAAGGCATAGCTTGCGCTCGTCGATAACCCCATGGCAGAAACCACCACCAGCGAGGTGGCCACCGCTTCAAGCAGCGAAAAGCGGAAAAACCAGAGCAGCGCCGGCACCACTAAAAATCCGCCGCCGATACCCAGAAAGCCGGCCACCGCGCCGAGCGCCAACACGCTGGGCCACACGATGGCGGGATGAAAGGTTGCATCCGGGGAAGCCAACCCGTTGCCGGCCCGGTGATTTTTTTTCAGCGTTAATCCGGCGACAATCAGCATCAGCAAAGCGAAAGGCAGGGTTAGATAGCGCCCGTCCGTGATTTTTCCCATCTGTGAACCTGCCAGCGTCCCGGCCACCGCGACCAGCGACACGACAATGCCGGTTCGCCACCGGACGTTTCCTTTGGCGGCGTGCGCAAAAAGGTTGAGCAGCGCACTGACGGCGACGGCCATGGCGCTGGTGCCTATCACCAAATGCGTATCCGGGATTTGCACCATATACAGCAGCAGCGGCACACAAACGATGGAGCCGCCTCCGCCTGTCAGGGCCAAGAGAAATCCGACTATTCCTCCGGTTATCACCAATAACATCAGGGTATAAAAAGTAAAATGGAAAAAATCCAATGCGTTAATTCCTGAACGGTGTTTGTGGCATTTATTAACGATCAGTTCGCATTGATTGTCAAATAACTTATTACATTTAGCTATTACATATAGCTAAATCGAATATGTGATTTTCAATATAACCATAAGTTCTATGAATTCCCTTTTAATCTGGGCATTAACCCCCTACTTTCTTATGAAAGGAGGCCTGCATGAAACCGGAAAAAATAAACACCCAGAAAAAAGTTGTTGTTATTGGCGGTGGTTCATCTGGAATAAGCGTCGTGGCAAGCATAACGAAGCGAGTTAAAGGCATTGATATAACGGTAATTGAACCTGGCGACTGTCATTATTATCAACCGGCATGGACCTTGGTGGGCGGCGGGCTTTTTGATATCAATAAAACGCGGCGTTCCATGCGCGCCGTCATCCCCCCAGGAACCGCATGGATTCAGGATAGCGTGGTCAGAGTGGAGCCCGGCCAAAAATATGTCGAGACCCGCCAAGGGCAGAAAATAAACTACGACTTCCTTATTGTTGCCTGCGGCCTCGTTTTACGTTGGGATAAAATAGAGGGTCTTGAAGAAACGTTGGGAATGAATGGCGTCACCTCTAATTATCGTTTTGATCTTGCGGAATACACCTGGAAACTGGTTCGTGAAATGCAAGGCGGCGAGGCGATATTTTCTCAACCACCAATTCCGATAAAATGCGCCGGCGCGCCGCAAAAAGCCTTATACCTTTCATGCGATCACTGGCGGCGACAAGGTGTCCTTAATAATATTAACGTCAATTTTTGCCTGGCGGGCGCGGCGGTATTCGGCGTGCCGCAATTTGTTCCTCCGCTGACCGATTACTTGAAAAAATACCGCGCACAGGTCAACTTCCGGCATAATTTAGTTCGCGTTGATGGGCAGCGTCGGCAAGCGACCTTTTCTCTGGACGGTGATGAAGAAGGCAAACGCGAAGTGACACTGCCCTTCGATATGCTGCACGTAGTGCCGCCGCAATCTGCGCCGGCGTTCATTTCACAAAGTGGGTTGTCTGACGAGTCAGGTTGGTGCGACGTGGATAAATTCACCCTACGGCATAAGCAGTGGCAGACGATTTTTGCGGTTGGCGACTGTTGCGCCACGCCAAATGCCAAAACCCTGGCTGCGGCTCGCAAACAGGTGGTGGTGGTGGCAGAGAACATCGCGGCGCAGCTTAACGGCGCCCCTGATGCGGCACGGTATGATGGTTATGGCTCCTGCCCATTGACGGTAGAGAAAGGCAAGGTTGTTCTGGCGGAGTTTGGTTACGACAGTAAATTGCTCCCCACCTTTCCTCTGTTGGACAACACGCATCCCAGCCGTATGGCATGGTGGCTGAAGGCCTGGTTTTTACCCAAATTTTACTGGGCGGGCATGTTGCGCGGGGTCGAATGGTTTGCCAAAAGCAAACCATAGCGACCGTCATCGTTATCCGCGCCTCGCGGCTTCCGCAGGCGCTTGACTATTTGGCGATACACAGCCACCATCGCTTGCGAGCCATCAGGCTGATTGCAAGCCGTCACCACTAACCGGTCAATCAACGATGAAAAATGCCCCCGCCGTTACGATTCACTACTGTTCACAATGCAATTGGTTGCTGCGCGCCGGCTGGATGGCGCAAGAGCTGCTCAATACCTTCGGCGACGATCTCGCCTCCGTCACCCTGATGCCGGGCACCGGCGGGGTGTATCAAATCAGCGTCGATGGCGTGATGATTTGGGATCGCAAAATTGACGGCGGCTTCCCCGATGCGGCGCAGTTAAAGCAGCGGCTGCGCGATCACAGCTTTCCCGAGCGTTCCCTCGGCCACAGCGACGGCAAAAAAGCCCGACACTGAACGGCATCAGCCCGCCGCCGGCGGCCGCGCGCCGAGAATGCGCGGCATCACTTCTTTCATCATTTCCATGAACTTGCGCAGGCGAGCCGGGTAATAGCTGGCGTAGGGATACAGCAGGTAGATAGGCAGCGGCGCGGCGCGCCAGGCCGGCAACACGGTTTGCAGCGCCCCGTCGGCCACATCGTCCCGCACCAGCCAGGAGGAGACAATCGCGACGCCCAGCCCCTCCAGCGCCGCCTTGCGCACCGCGTACAGGCTGTCGGTGCTCAACCTCGGCGCGATATCGAACCGTCCCTGCTCGCCGCGCTCAACATGGGTCAGCACCACTTCATTGCGATAAAAACTGTTCAACGCCAGCCACGGCAACCGCGCCAAATCGTCAAGACAGCGAACCGGTTCTCGGCTCGTCAGCAGCGCCGGCGACGCTACCGTGCTGCGCGGCACCTCCGCCAGCAACACCGCCACGACCGACGGATCGGTCACAGCACCGACGTGAATGGCGCAATCCACGCCTTCGGGAATAAAGTCCGGAGAATGATCGTTCAGCGTCCACTCAACGTAAGTTTGCGGGTAGCGCCGCAAGTACTCGCCCAACGGACCGATCAGTTGATCCTGGCCGAAAGCGTGCGGCGCCCGCACGCGCAACACCCCGACCGGTTCGTCGCGCGCGCCGCCCAGCCCTTCTTCCAGGCTTTGCCATTGCTCGATCAGCCCCCGCGCCTGGCGGTAACAGCGCTCGCCGTCGTCGGTCAGTTTGAGGGCGTGAGTCGTCCGCTGGATCAGTTTGGCGCCCAGCAGCTGCTCCAACGCCTGCAGACGCCGACTGATCGTCGGTTGTGAGGTGCCCAGCTGCTGCGCCGCCGCCGACAGGCTGCCGCTTTCGACGATGCGCACCAGCGTATGCAGCAAAGTTATGCGGTCGCCGTTGGGTAAATTAATTTTATTCATACGTTAAGTGTATAACAGTTTTACCTGCGAGGGGGCTACAGCGGAATGAAGCAAGCGGTAAAAATGGCCGCACATTCACTTTGCAGGGATCTTTGCCATGAGCACCACCGCCACCAACGGCGCCCCGTCCGACAACGTCGTGTTTCTGCTGGCCGCCGGCGCCGGCCTCAGCGTCGCTTCAATCTATTACAGCCAGCCCATGCTCGGCATGATGGGCGCCGATTTCCACGCCGGCGTCGCCGATGCCGGCATGGTGCCGACGCTGACCCAGTTGGGTTATGCGCTGGGCATTTTACTGTTGGCGCCGCTGGGCGACCGGTACGATCGCCGGCGGATCATTCTGATCAAAGGCGCGCTGCTGACGCTGACGCTGCTGCTTTGCGCGTTTGCCGCCTCATTCCCGCTGTTATTGCTCAGCAGCCTGGCGATAGGCCTGACCGCCACCGTCGCCCAGGACATTATCCCCGCCGCCGCCACGCTGGCGCCGGAGGCCAGCCGCGGCAAAACCGTCGGCGCGGTGATGACCGGGCTATTGGCCGGTATTCTGCTGTCGCGCGTGTTCAGCGGCGCGCTCGCCGAGTTCGCCGGCTGGCGCAGCGTTTACGCGCTGGCGGCGCTGGGCGTTTTGCCGATCACGCTGGCTATCTGGCGCATGTTGCCGCGTCTTCGCCCCCATAACGCGCTGAGTTACCCCGCGCTGCTGCGCTCGCTGGGGCATCTGTGGGCCGCGTATCCCGAGCTGCGGCGTGCAACGCTGGCGCAAGGCTTTCTGTCATTGGGCTTCAGCGCTTTCTGGTCAACGCTGGCGTTGATGCTGGCGGAGCGCTACCAGATCGGCAGCGCGGCGGCCGGCGCGTTTGGTCTGGCGGGGGCGGCGGGTGCGCTGGCGGCGCCGTTGGCGGGAAGCCTGGCCGATCGGCACGGCCCTGACGCCGTGACCCGCATCGGCGCGGCACTGGTCCTGGCCGCCTTCGCCCTGATGTTTCTGCTTCCGCTGTTGCCGCTCCCGGCGCAGCTGGCGCTCATTGCGCTGAGCGCCGTCGGATTCGATCTAGGCATCCAGGCGACGCTGATCGCACACCAGACCATCGTCTACGGTCTTGATCCGGCGGCCCGCAGCCGCTTGAACGCCCTCTTGTTCACCGGCGTATTCATCGGCATGGCGACCGGCGCCGCCCTCGGCAGCCGCATTCTGGCAAGCGCGGGCTGGCCGGGCGTCGTGGCGCTGGCGACGGCGGCGGGGGCCGTGGCGCTGTGGATCCGCTGCGGGCGCAAAACGGCACGCGTAGCGGCCTGATATCGCCCTCTACTGGCGCAAGCGGTTGATTTCACCCAGGCCTCTTGCGCTATACTGAGCGCCCTTTTTGCTACGCATTCAAAACAATTTTATGATGGAACGCTTGCTAGAAAACGCGATGTACGCCTCCCGCTGGCTGCTCGCGCCGGTTTATTTCGGCCTTTCACTGGCCCTGGTCGCCCTGTCTATCAAATTTTTTCAGGAGATCCTGCACGTCCTGCCCAACATTTTCTCCGTCGCTGAAGCCGATCTGATCCTGACCCTGCTGTCGTTGGTCGACATGGCGCTGGTCGGCGGGCTGCTGGTGATGGTGATGTTCTCCGGGTACGAAAATTTCGTCTCGCAGTTGGATATCACCGAAGGAAAAGAAAAGCTGAGCTGGCTGGGCAAAATGGACGCCACCTCGCTGAAAAACAAAGTCGCCGCGTCTATCGTCGCCATCTCGTCCATCCATCTGCTGCGGGTGTTTATGGACGCCAAGAACGTGCCAGACAACAAGCTGATGTGGTATGTGATCATCCACCTCACCTTCGTGCTCTCCGCCTTCGTGATGGGTTATTTGGACAAGGTGACCCGCTCCAAGCACTAAACGCGCCGCCACGCCCGATCGTCAGGATCGGGTGTCTTCCCCTCCTTCGCTGTTTCCCAACCGTCGTCGCCGTCATGTCTTTCATCTGGCACATCTGATGATAATTTTATTATAATGTCATTACACTCATTATGGACCGAACGCCGGCCATCGCGCCGGATTCGCCGCAGACAGGATCACGCTCCCCCATGCCATTACATGGTCACCCCCTGCAATTCCACGATATTCAGGCGATTCTGCCTCATCGCTATCCCTGTCTGTTGGTCGATCGCGTGCTGCCCGCCGGCACCTGCATCGCCGAAGGGCGGCTGAGCGCCATCAAGAACATCACCGCCAATGAGCCGACGTTCTGGAGCGGCCATGCGCGCTTCGCCGGTTTTCCTGGCGTGTTGTTGGTGGAAGCGCTGGCGCAAAGCACCGGTCTGCTGGCGCATTACTATCTCGGGGCGCTTAACGAAGGGGAACATTACTACTTCGCTTCCATTCAGCGGGCGCGGTTTTATCGCGCCGCCCGTCCCGGCGACCAGGTGTTGATGGAGGTCGCCTTTGTACGCCGGCGCGGCGCGATCGCCCGCTTCACCGGTCGTGCCAGCATCGATGGCCGGCGCATTTGCACCGCCGATTTCATGTGCGCCCGTAAGTAAACAGGCCGCTTGCCAAAGGAGCCCTGCGAATACCATGTCTCTGGTTGACAGCTTACTCAGAACCCTCGATTTCTCCCCGCGTGGCCAGGTGATCGCTCGCGAAGCCGACGCCTGGGGCGAAATCATCGTTTCCGATCACAAGGACTACCGCACGCTGCGGTTTGACGGCATCTGCGAGCAAAGCAAGATGAGCCTCAGCAACCCCGCACAGCCGATCCACAACTACATCAAAGCGATGCTGATGGCGGTGGCCTGGCAGCCGCCGACGTCGGCGTTGATCCTGGGGTTAGGCGGCGGCAGCCTGCTGCGTGCGCTGCACGCGCTCGATCCGGCTATGCGCCTGGAGGTCGTCGAGCTGCGCGCCGCGGTAATCGCCGTCGCACGCCGCTATTTTACGCTGCCGGCCACCGACACCATCAGCCTGCGCACCGCCGACGCCATGGACTTCGTGCGCCCGCCCGCCGAGACGCGTTACGATCTGATTTTCTCCGATCTCTATTCGGCGTTCGCCATGGATCCGCAGCAAGGCACCCAGACATTCCTGGAGAACTGCGCCGCGCGGCTGAATGACGGGGGCTGGCTGGTGCTGAATTACCACGATCTGCCCGACGAAAACAGCCTGCTGTACCACAGCCTGCACCGGATATTCGCCACCGTGCTGTTTTGCATCGCCCCCAGCGGCAACGTGATCATTTATGCTACGCCGGCCCAGGTGTCGCTGCCGCTCAGCACGCTGCGCACGCTGGCCGCCGGCAGCGGCGAGCTGTTCAACTGCGAACTCGGCTACCTGTCACGCAAGATAGAGCGGCTGCATTTCCGCTAAAGACGAGCGGCGGCGCTGTCTGGCTGGCCGCTTCGCTCACATGGTATTATCATTCAGTCATCATTCTCTGGAGGATCCTGATGGAAAAGAAAACGGCGCGGCTAACGGTGCTGATTGACCCGGACAAGAAGAAAGCCCTGGAAGAGCTGTGCCTGCAGCAGGACGTCACCCCTTCCCAGGTGGTGCGCCAGCTGATTCGCGATTATCTGCACAAGCATCAGGTGGATTATCCCAGCCAGCCGACCCACGCCAATCCTCGCGTCGAGAGCAATTGAGGCGGCCCGCCCCACAAACCGTGAAGCGCGCTTTGCCCCCCTGCGCGCGTCCCTAATCCGAATCCTCCACGGCGGTCTGTCCATCCTGCGCTATCGCTGCTACTGTTTTATCCGTTCATTATTCTCTCTTGGGAAAGGAAACGCGCCATGTTCAGCCATATTACCGTCGGCGTCAGCGATCTGGACGCCGCCGCCGCGTTCTACGACGCCATTTTGTTGCCATTGGGTTTACAACGGCGGGAAGTGACGCCGGACGGCGGCCCCGCCGCCCGCTGCTGGGTGATGCCGGGCCAAACGCTGCCGCGGTTTTATGCCTACCAACCCTTCGACAGACAGCCCGCCAGCGCCGGCAACGGCAGCATGCTGGCCTTTCTCGCCGCCGACGAGCTGGCGGTTAAACGCGCCTACGCCGCCGGCCTGCTGGCGGGTGGCAGCAGTGAAGGCGAACCCGGCGAGCGCGCGCACTACGGCAAAGGCTATTTCGGCGCTTACCTGCGCGATCCTGACGGCAACAAGGTCCATGTGGTTTACCGCGGAGATCTCGCCTGATGAAATGTTCGGTTTACATCGCCACCAGCGTAGACGGATTCATTGCCGGCACGGACGGCGACATCGATTGGCTGCTGCGGCCCGAGTACGCGGTGTCGTTGCTCAATGGTCTGAGTTTTGAAGCGTTTATCGCCGACATCGACGCGCTGGTGATGGGCCGCCATACCTATGAAAAAGTCCGCGCCTTTCCCGAATGGCCCTATGGAGAACTGCCGGTGGTGGTACTGTCGACGCAATCCGCACCGCAGAGCCTGTCCGCTGGATGAGCGGCGAACCGGCCAGCGTCGTGGCGCGGTTGGCCGAGGCCGGCTGCCGTCACCTGTATATCGACGGCGGCCAGACCGTGCAGCGTTTCCTGCAGGCCGGATTGATCGACGAATTGACGATTACGCGCATGCCGCTGCTGCTGGGCGGCGGCATTCCCTTGTTCGGCGTCGATGCCCCTGAGCAGCGCCTGCGTCTGCTCGCCGTCACCCAGTCGGACAACGGTTTCGTGCAAGAACGCTACGCCGTTCAGCGCGCGTCATAACGCAGCGCCAGTCGGCGGCCGCCGAAGGCGATAAGCAATGCCGCCAACGCCAGCAACGCCGCCGCGCCGTAGGTGACGCGCATGCCGTAAGCCGCGGCCGCCGCGGCGCCCGCCACCCGCTGCGAGGCCAGATAAAACAGCGCCCCCATCGCCGACGCACCGGTGATCGCCCCCAGATTGCGCGCCAGATTGACCATGCCGGCGATCAACCCGCGTCGTTCGGGAAACAGGTCCTTCATCAGCACCGTGTTGTTGGCCACCTGAAACAGCGCATAACCGGCGGTCAACAGCGCGATCGGCGCGACATAGCCGAGTACGCCCCAGCGGCCCAGCAGCGACAGCAATCCCGCCCCGGCGGCCACTGCCGCCAGCCCAAGCTGGGCGATGCGCTGCGATCCAAAGCGATCCACCAGATAACCCGCCGGAATACCGGTCAGGATCGCCACCGCCGGCCCCGCCGACATCACCAGCCCCACCTGCGCGGCGCTTAACCCCAGCGCGCGCGCCAGATAAAACGGCCCGACCACCAGCGTGGCGGTCATCACCGTCATGACCAACGCGCTGGCCGCCAGCCCCGCCGTCAGGGCCGGATGGCGGAACATCGTCGGCGCCAACAGCGGCGACACGGCGCGGCGCTCCACGCGGATAAACACCCCTGCCGCCAACAGAGCGCCCAACATCAACGCCAGGTTAAGCGCGCCGAAATCACCGCGTCCCAGAGTCATCGCCAGCGAGTAGCAAAGCAATGCGCCGCCCAGCAGCAGCGTGCCGGCGCGGTCGAACGGTTCAGGGCGCGTCGCCGCCCGCGCCCCATTCGGCAAGTATCGCCAGGCGAGCCACAGCGCCAGCAGCCCCAGCGGCAGGTTGATCAGGAATATCGTTCGCCAGCCGAAGCCGGCGATCAGCGCGCCGCCCAACGACGGCCCCAGCGCGGTGCCCACGGCCGACATAGTGCCGAGCAGCCCCATCGCGCGGCCGATCTTTTCCGTGCCCAGAGCCTCGCCCGCCAGCGCCATGGTGATTGACATCATGACTGCGCCCCCCAGCCCCTGCGCCAGGCGCGCCGCCAGCAGCAGCCACAGCTGCGGAGCCAACGCACAAGCCAGCGAAGCGGCGGTAAACAGCGCGATGCCCGCCAGCAGCAGGCGGCGACGATTGAGGCTGTCGCCCAAGCGGCCGATGCCGATGATGCAGGTGGTGACGGCCAGCAAATAGCAGAGCAGCACCCACTGCACTGCCTGGAACGACGCATGGAATGCGGTGGCGAGCGCCGGCAGCCCGACGTTGGCGATGCTGATGCCGAGCGATGACAGCAGCATACACAGAGAAAGTGCGGCCAGTATGCCGCGGACGCCCTGCGGCGAAGGATGGGATAACATGATAAGCACTCCTGACATAGACTGAGGCTTAGCCTATGTCAGGGGCTGGGATGGCGGAAGACGCATGCGATGCACTGTATCAATGCATCTGACGCCTTATCTGGCGCGATGCGTTACCAGGCGGCGATCTCCGCCTCGGTGAGCGGCAGCGTTTGGGTTACGCCGGTTTCCGCCGCCAGGGTGGCCGCTTCCAGCACCGCCATCACCGCCAACGCCTGCGATGCGGTGACCGGGTTGGCGCCGGCGCCGCGCAGCGCGTCACGCACCTGGACGTAATATTGGCGCTGATCGCCATCCGGCGTCGGCAACGTACGCACCGGCTCCGTGCCGATAAACAGGCTCATCGCGTCGTCGTCTTTACCCCACTCAGCCGAACCCGGCGTTACGCCAGCCAGCAGTTGGCTCTCCTGCCCGTCGGCGCGCGCTTTGACCACGCTGCCTTTATCGCCGTGTACGGTAAAGCGCGACACGCCGCCCGCCACCAGCATGCTGCCATGCAAAATCACGCGGTGCGTCGGGTAGTTCAGCACCACATGCGCCCAGTCATTGATCTGCGCATTGGCGCGCAGCGTGGCGATGTTGGCCTGCACGCTGTGCGGCAAACCGAACAGCTGCAGCGCCTGATCGACCATGTGCGGCCCCAGATCGAACCACAGCCCGCTGCCCGGCAGATTCTGCTCGCGCCAGCGCACCCGCACTTCTGGGCGGTAACGATCGATGTGCGACTCAAAGTGCGTCACCTTGCCGATCAGTCCCTGCTCGATCACCTGCTTCACGCCCAGGAAATCGCTGTCCCAGCGGCGATTCTGGAATACCGACAGCAGACGGCCGTGCTTCTCCGCCGCCGCAATCAGCGTGCGCGCCTGCGCCAAATCCAGCGTAAACGGCTTATCCACCACCACGTGCTTGCCCGCTTCCAGCGCAGCCAGCGCCAGCGGCGCATGGGTGGCGTTCGGCGAAGCAATCACCACCAGGTCCACTTCCGGCAAGCGGATCGCCTCCAGCGGATCGGCGATCACGCGCACGTGCGCCAGATCGGCATGGACTTTGGCGGCATCGCGCGAAGCCACCACGCTCAGCGCCAGCCCCGGCACCGCGTTAATCAGCGGCGCATGAAACGCCTTGCCGACAAAGCCGTAACCAATCAGCGCCACCTGCAACGGTTGAGCGTTATCGTTCATCAGGGTTCTCCTCTAGCGGTCGTCGGCGACGACACAAAGTTCAATCATTGATTGCTCGTCCAGGTTATCCCACGGGCGATCGGTAAACAGGCGTTGGATCTGCGCCAGATCCGCCACGTGATGCGGCTCGCAGCGATCCAGCTTCATATGGTCGGCCACCAGCCAGCGCTCGCCGCTGTTGGCCAGCATGGCGCGTTTGACCTCTGCATCGGCCTCTTCGCCGGCGCTCAGCCCCAGCTGAGAATGCACCGCACAGGCGCCCAGCAAAGCGATGTCCGCGCGGTAGCGTTCCAGCAACGCCAGCGTCGCGCTGCCGGCGAACAGCCGTTGGCGCGCGTCCCACTGGCCGCCGAGCAGGATCAGTTGGATCTCCGGCTTATCGCTCAGGCACTGCGCGATATCCAGCGAAGCGGTGATCACCGTCGCCGGGCCGCGCAACGCTTGCGCCACCGCCAACAGCGTACTGCCCGCATCCAGCATCAGGGTGCTACCGGGGGGGATCTGTGCGGCCACCGCGCGGCCGAGCCGCTGCTTGACCTGCGGCAACAGCGCCGCACGCGCCTGGCGCGGCATGCCGGACGGTTCGAGCGCTATCGCGCCGCCGTGATGTTTCTGCGCCAACCCCTGCCGCTCGAGATCGGCCAAGTCGCGGCGCACGGTATCGACCGAAACACCGATGGCGCTGGCCAATTCCGCCACCGCCGCCTGACCGCGTTCGCTGAGCAAATCCAGTAAATGGCGCTGTCGTGCCGCTTTGTGCATGGGATTATTCCGCATTAAAAAAGCATAAAACGGCAATATACAGCAGATAACAGCATTGGAGAAGCCGCAATTGTGCGCACCGGAGATCAAACATCTTTTCCCCTGCGGGACGATGATGAAGACATAACGCATAACAATCCGGAGAAACGCATGAACATCGATCTGACGTTTGAAGACCTGAGCGCCCGCGCCACGCAATACAACGCCCGCGCTTCGGTGGAGGATTTTGACGCCTGCATGGCGGACTATGCCGCGCTGGCGCAGCGCGCCAAAGCGCAGACGCCGGGCATTTACGATCTGCGCTACGGCATGAGCGCCGCCGAGCGTCTCGATCTGTTCCCGGCCAGCGCACAGCCCGCCCCGTTGCTGATCTTTATACATGGCGGCTACTGGCATTCACAGCGCAAAGAGGAAGCCTGCTCGATGGCCGCCGCGTTCGCCCGCCGCGGTGTGGCGGTCGCCACGCTGGAATATACGCTGGCGCCGGAAGCGACGCTGGCGGAGATCGTGCATGAGGTGCGCAGCGCCGTCGCCTGGCTTTATCATCACGGGGCGCCGTTCGGCATCGATCCGGCGCGCATTTTCGTCAGCGGCAGTTCGGCCGGCGGCCACCTGTGCGGCATGCTGATCGCCGACGGCTGGCAGCAACGCTATCGCCTGCCGCCCGATGCGATCAAAGGCGCGCTGGCGCTGAGCGGCCTCTACGATCTGCGCCCGCTGTGCGATATCTACATCAACGACTGGCTGCACCTGACGCCCGAACAGGCGCAAACTCTCAGCCCGCTGTTTTTGCTGCCGGCGAAAGCGCATGCGCCGCAGATCCTGCTCGACGTCGGCCAGCGGGAAACCCAGGGGTTCAAAAACCAGACGCAGGCCTATTATGACGCCTGTCTGGCGCGCGGTCTCGACGTCCACCGGCTGGCCGACCGCCACTGCAATCACTTTACGCTGGTCAACGAGCTGGCGGATGCGGAAAGCGCGATGTTTCGGCAGGTGATGGCGATGATCGACGCAACGCAACGGTAGCCTGCAGCTGCAACCGCAACCTGGCGGCGATCGTAATCACCGCCAGCGCGGCGAACAAGGCTCCGCACAGCAGGCTGCCCTGTAGCCCCCACGCGGTGATGAACCAGCCGCCCGCCAGCGAGCCCAGCGCCACGCCCAGATTGATAAAGGCGATATACAGCCCGGTGGCGAACGCCGGTGCCTCGGGGGCTTCGGATGTCAGCCAGATCTGTGTCACGATCAAACCGCTGGTGTGCGCCGCTCCCCAATACAGACAAAGCGCCGTCATCGAACCGATATTCGCGCTGCCGTAGTGATAAAGCAGCGCATAAGCCGCAATCAAGGCTAGCGGGTGCAGCAGCACCGTCAGCGCTCGATGGCGGCTCACCCCCTTGCCGGCCAACAGGTTGCCCGCGACACCGCCCACGCCGAACGCCACCAGAAGAAAGCCGATGGCGCCGCCGCTGAGGCCGATTTCACGGCTGAGATACTCAGCCGCGTAAGCATAGACGGCGAACATGGCGGCAAAGATCAGCACGCAGGTGATGATATTCAGCCACAGCGTCCCGCTGCGCAGGATTGCCAACTGTTTGCCATAACTGAGGCGCTGAACGGCGACGTCGGGCAACCGCATCAGCAATCCCGCCGCTGCCAGGAGATTGACCCAGGCACAGAACCGGAACGAGGCTTCATAGCTGAACTGCCCGGCGATCCATTGCGTCAGCGGTATCCCCAACACCATGCCCATGCTGGTGCCGATGAACGCATAGGCGGTTGCTTTGGTGGCCTGATGCGGGGGATAAAGCGCCGCAGCCGCCACCATGGCCAGCGAAAAATAGATCGGATGAAACAACGCCGGCACAATGCGCAGCAGCATGAGCATGGCGAAACTGTCCGTCTGAGCGGACAGCGCGCTGGCCACCGCGAACACGGTCAACGCGATCAACAACATGCGTTTGCGATTGAATCGCGACGCCAGCAGCACCAACAGCGGCCCGAGCAGCGCGATGGTCAGGGCGAAGATCCCGACCAGCCAGCCGGCCTGCGCCGTAGAGATGCCATACCGTGCGATGATCTGCGGCAAAATGCCCACCACGCCGAACTCGATGCAGTAGACGCCGAACAACCCCAGCGCGATAAAGAAAATCGGCGGCATCAGGCGCATTGCATCGCTCCCGTCGCGGCATAGACCGCCTGACAAATCTCGCCGACAAAGGTGCCGGACATGCCCTCCAGCGCCGTGTTGGTAAACGCCACCACGCTGAGCTGCCGGACAGGATCGACGAACCAGGAATGGCCATAGGTGCCGCCCATTCGCCAGGTCCCCACGGACTCCGGCGTTTGCGCGGCGATGGGGTCTTTCAGTACGGTAATGCCGAGGCCGAAACCGCGCCCCGGCCAAAACGGCATCGGCAAATCGCCGATCTGGTTGCCGGTGAACGCCGTCACCCAATCGGTTGGCAGCACCGGCGTTCCTCCCTGGCGCAACGCTTCCAGAAGGCGCAGGAAATCCTCGGCCGAGCCGACCATGCCGGCGCCACCTGAGGCGTAAGCCAACGGATCCAACGCTCGCGCCGGCGACAGATGAAAACCGGCGCTGCCATCGATAAACGGTAAATGATCCGGTTGGCGCAGGCGGCGCGGCTCGCCGGGATGATCGGCGTAAGCGGCCGCCAGGCGCGCGGCGTCCACCGCCAGGAAATCGGTATCCGTCATCGCCAGCGGCCCGGTCACCCATTTTTTTACTGCCTGCGCCAGCGGCAGGCCGCTCGCCTGTTCGATCGCTGCGCCCAGGACATCGGTCGCGATGGAATAGCGCCACGCCGCGCCGGGCGGAGCCAGCAAAGGGGCGCAGGCAATGCGCCGTACGTTTTCCTGCAGGCTGACAGACGCGTCATCCATGCCGTCGGAGACGCCGAGCCGGGCATAGAATCCCCCTTCCGGCTGGAAAAAACGGTAGCTTAATCCGGCGGTGTGGGTCATGAGATGCCGTAGCGTCATCAACGGCGTGGTGCCATCCGCCAGCCGCGGACGAAAATGCGGCAGCCAACGGGTGATGGGATCCTCCAGCTGCATACGGCCTTGCGCCATCAATGCCAGCGCCGCCGTGGACACGATCGGTTTGGATACCGAAGCCAGACGGAACAGCGTATTGAACGCCATCGGCCGGCCGGCTTCGCGATCCGCCAGCCCCGCCGCGCGGCGATAAAACATATCGCCCCCCCTGCGCCACCAAAACCACTGCGCCAACCAGCCGTTTTTCCGCCAGCGCGTTATCGATCGCCCGGTCTATCACGCCCGCGGTATGCCCATATGCACTCATCGTCATTGCTCCAGATAATCAGCCCATGCTGTAGTCACCGAGCATAGGGCCTGGCGATTAGCGGAAAAACAGGCTAGATTTCCCTTCATAACGGACATTAACGTCCGCAATAGGACAAACGATGGATAACTTAGCCGGCGTGAGCGCCTTCGTGCAGGCCGCTGAAACTCTCAGCTTCGTTGACGCCGGCCGCGTGCTCGGCATCTCGGCCTCGGCGGTGGGGAAAAGCATCGCCCGCCTGGAGAACCGATTGGGCGTGCGTCTGTTTCACCGCAGCACGCGCAGCATGACGCTAACCGCCGAGGGGCGGCGGTTTCTGCTGCGGTGTCAGCGTATTCTGGAGGAGATGGCGGCGGCGGAACGGGATATCAGTGATACGCATAGCGCGCCGCGCGGCAAACTGCGCGTCAGTCTGCCGCTGGTGGGAGGCCTGTTAAATCCGGTATTGGCGGAATTTGTCCGGAATTATCCCGATATTGAGCTGGAAGCCGATTTTTCCGACCGTCGGGTCGCGGTGATCGAAGAAGGGTTCGATGCGGTGATCCGCGTGGGCGATACCGAGGATTCTCGCTTAATGAGCCGCCAACTGGGCACGTTTCACCTACAGTTGGTGGCGGCGCCGGACTATCTGCGCCGGGCGGGAATACCCCGCCAGCCGGCAGAACTGCGCGATCACGCCCGCCTGTTATACAGATTCCCCACCACCGGCAAAGTCGAGACCTGGCCGGTGGCGGGCGGAGATAAACTGCTCGACGAAGGCCTGGGCAAGCGCACGGTATGCAACACCGTCGATACGCTGATTTACCTGGCGGAACAGGGCCTGGGCATCGCCTGCCTGCCCGATTTCGCGGTACGGGAGGCGCTGGAGCAGCAGCGGCTCCAACCGGTGCTTGGCGACCACTGCCGACACAGTGGCAGTCTCAAAATTCTCTGGCCTTCAAGCAAACATCTTACCCCGCGTCTCAGGGCATTTATCGACATCATGAGCGTTCGCCTTTTCTCGGCCTAAGTCCTCTACCGCGTCAGAACAAATTCAGCTTTGCTTTGCACAAAAATAGCTAAAGCGCAGTCTGGCGCGCCTGCCAGCAGCCCTGACGGCGGCGCAGCGCCGTCGTGATATTCCATTCAGTGATATGGAAGCGCCGTTCGTTCTTTCGGGACAAAGAAAACCGCCACACAATACCTTTCACCCCGCACTCGTGCATAACCATCTATAAATTCAGGTGTTAACGCCTTGTCATTACCGATAACCGTCCAATTCGCTCATCTGATATTGAACAGCCAGCCGGATCAAACCGCCCTGTCAGCCGCTCGCCGCGGCGTGAAAGATTACTTCGCCTGCGCATTGCCGATTGCCCGCGGGGCGTTGAGCGATGCCGGTCTGGCAGCGATCGGCGCGACGTTTCCGCCGAACGGCAGTGAGAACCGCGCACTGCGCTATGGCTATGTCAGCCACTCGTTGGACTTCGATGATTACCATCCTGCGCTGCGTGGACATCCGAGCACCGTAGTGCTCTCCGCCCTGCTGGCGCTGAACGGTGAGAGTGACAATGTCACTGAAGTGTTAACCGCCTATGTCATCGGCGTAGAGGCCGCTGGCCGGCTGGGATTGGCCGCTGGCACGCAACATTACGTGCTGGGTTTTCACAGCACCGCCACCCTGGGCGCGGTCGCCGCCTGCGCCGCCGTGGCGCGTTATCTGCAGCTTGACCAGCGGCAAACGCAGATTGCTCTCGGCCTGGCGGCCACGCAGGCGGCGGGCCTGCGCAGCCAGTTCGGTTCGGCGGCCAAACCGCTGCACGCCGGCCTGGCGGCACGCAACGCGGTCAACGCCGCCCTGCTGGCTCAGGCCGGTTTCATCGGCCAACCGGAGGGCGTGCTGGACAGCCTGCTGGCTTCCCATGGCGGCGGCCGGCAAAAACCGGAATGCCTGACAGCCGGCTGGGGCGCGCCCTGGCGCATCCTGCAGCCGGGGCTGGAGTTCAAGCGCTACCCGACCTGCGGTGGCACTCACAGCGCGGCCGAGGCGGCGCTCGCCCTGCGCGAGCGGCTGCTGGAACAAGGCGACGCCCTTGCAGAGATCGCCCTGGTTGAGGTCAGTTTTCCGCCCGGCGCAGATACCGCGCCCTATATTCGCCAACCGGCCACCGGTGTGGAAGCGCGCTTTAGCCTCGAATACGTCATCGCCGATGCGCTATACCACGGCGAGGTCGCGCTGACGCATTACGGCGAACAGCCGGTCGATGCGGCTATCGCCGCCCTGGCGGCAAAAGTTGAGCGCCATGCCGATCCCGCGGCCCCGCCGGACACGCTCGATCCGGAGATGCGCTTCCATCGCCTGACCCTGACGCTGCAGGACGGAAGGCAAATAAGTGACATAGTCACAAGAAAGCAAACCGCCGCCCGGCCAACAGACCTCGACGCCAAGCTGCGCGCCATTTTGCAGCTGCTTCCGGGCCTCGAAGGCGAGAGCGTTATCCGCGACTGTGCGCTTATGTCCCCTGGCGCGCTGCCGCGACTGATTGCATTGTTAAATTAATAATAAAACAGGAATAACTATGAGTACTTCACCTTCAACACCATCGCGCCAACTCCGTCTCGGCCTGTTCGTTCAGGCGCTGGGGCACCACATCGGGGGATGGCGCGCAGAAGGCGCCAGCGGTTCACCGACCGATATCGACTGGTTCACCTGGATCGCAAAAAAAGCCGAAGAAGGCACCTTCGATATGTTCTTCGTCGGCGACGCGCTGGCGACCAGCGTGCACCGCCTGCCCTCGACGATGTCACGCCTGGAGCCGCTGACGCTGCTCGCGGCGCTGGCGGTCAATACCCGCCATATCGGGCTGGCGGCGACCGCCTCCACCACGTTCGATCAACCTTTCCACCTGGCGCGCGCCATGGCCTCCATCGACCATATCAGCCACGGCCGCGCCGCATGGAACGTGGTGACCTCATTCTCCAGCGATGCGGCGCGCAACTTCAGCCGTGAAGATCTGCCGTCGCACGCGGAACGCTATGAAGTGGCGCGGGAATTCCTCGAGGCCAGCTACAAACTGTGGGACGGCTGGGAAAAAGACGCCATCGTGCGCGACAAGCAAAATGGCGTGTACGCCATCGACGAGAAAATCCACGCCGCCAACCATAAGGGCAAGCATTTCTCGGTGCAGGGCCCGCTGAACATTTCCCGCTCGCCGCAGGGGCGGCCAGTGATCATTGAGGCCGGCTCTTCCCCGGCCGGCCAACAGCTGGCGGCGGAAACCGCCGAAGTGGTGTTCACCGCCGCCGCCAGCCTGGAAGAAGGACAGGCTTTCTACCGCAGTCAGAAAAAATACGTGGCCGACGCCGGCCGCAACCCGGACCACCTGCTGATCCTGCCAGGTGTGATGCCGATTGTCGGCCGTACCAAAGAAGAAGCGCGGGAAACCTGGTATCAGCTGAATCAACTGGTGGATATCGATAACGGCATTGAGCAGCTGTCGGCGCGCTTTGGTTTCGATTTGAGCGATTACCCGCTGGACGGCCCGGTGCCGAACGTGGGCGCCACCGAAGGCGGCCAAAGCCGCGTGAAACTGCTGACCGATCTGGCCGCGCGGGAAAACCTGACGCTGCGCGAGCTGGCGGCCGTCGCGGCCGGTTCGCGCGGCCACCGCGTGGTGGTAGGCACCGCCGAAGAGATCGCCGACGACTTCCAGCTATGGCTGGAACAGCAAGGCGCAGACGGCTTCAACATCATGCCGGCGGTGTTGCCCAACCAACTGGAACTGTTCGTCGAGCTGGTGATCCCGGAGCTGCGCCGCCGTGGCCTGTTCCGTGAGGAGTATCAGTATGCAACCCTGCGTGAAAACCTGGGCCTGCCTGAACCGGCAATCAACTTCGCTAACGTAAAATCGGCTTAATCCGCAGGGAAATCATGATGAAAACCACATTCAAACGCACCGTACTGTCCCTGCTGTTGGCTTCCTCCACGCTGGCGCCGTTGGCCGCCGGTCATGCCGCTGAAGGCGATGTTCCCTTCAAGGCGGCGGTGAAAGCTGCCGCCGATCCGGCGCTGCACGACAGCCTGCCTGAATCAATCAAAAAGGCCGGCTATATCGTTGCCGGCACCAACCCGAACACCCCGCCGACCACTTTTTACCAGGCGGACAACAAAACGCTGGCCGGGCGTGAAATCGACGTGATGAGCGCGATTGCCGATCGCCTGGGCGTGGCGATCCACTGGAAGGACACCGGCGGTTTCGACAACATCATCCCCGGCCTGAAGTCCGGCCGTTATGACGTCGCGCTGGCCAACATTGACGCCAACAAAAAGCGCTTCCAGCAGGTGGACTTCGTCGGCTATTACAACGCTTCCAAGCTGGCCTTGATCGCCCGCAAAGACGCTGCGCTTGGCCCTTACACCGAGCTGGCCCAGTTGTGCGGCCAGACCGTCGGCGCCGGCGCAGGTACCTCGCAAATAACTCGCCTGCAGCAGGCCAGCGATCAATGCGTCGCCGCCGGCAAACCGGCCATCACCATGCCGATCTTCCCGGACCGCCCGGCCGGGGTGCAAGCGGTGATCAGCGGCCGCGTGCCGATGTTTTTCGGCCCGTATGAAGGGCTGCGCTACCAGGCCACCCACGTCAAACCGCTGACGCTGGCCGGTGATATCAACATCGACGGCACCACGGTGGCCATCGCCCTGCCGAAAGGCTCCGAACTGGTGAAACCGGTGCAGGCAGCGCTAAATTCACTGATCGCCGACGGCAGCTACCAGAAAATCCTCGACGGCTGGGATATCGGTTTTGGTGCAGTGAAAACCGCCGGCATCAATGAAGAGATCGCAAAATGAGTGGGCAATACCCTGTCGACGACGCGGAACTGAGCATCGTCGGCCACCGGCATTACGGACGCTGGCTCAGCGCCCTGGTTGTGCTGCTGATCGTCGCCGTTATCGTCAATTCCATGCTGCACAACCCGCGCTTTGAATGGTCGGTGGTGGCGGAAAACCTCACCGAGGCGTCCATCCTCAACGGCGTGCTCATGACGCTGAAGCTGACGGTGATTTCGGTAGTGTTCGGCTTCGCCGGCGGCGTGCTGCTGGCGCTGATGCGCCTGTCGGCCAATCCGGTATTGGTGGCGGTAAGCTGGTTCTACACCTGGTTCTTCCGTGCAGTGCCGATGCTGGTGCAGCTGTTCCTGTGGTACAACATCGCCGCGCTTTATCCCCGCATCAGCTTGTGGATCCCGTTTCTGGGCGAAGTCGCCAGCGCGCCGACCAATACCCTTATCAGCACCTTCAGCGCCGCGGTGATTGCGCTGGTGATGCATCAGTCGGCCTATGCGGCGGAAATTGTGCGCGCAGGCATCCAAAGCGTCAGCAGCGGCCAGTTGGAAGCCGCCAAAGCGCTGGGCTACCGTCGTGGGCAAATCCTGTGGCACGTGGTATTACCGCAGGCGATGCGCACCATCCTGCCGCCGGCGGGCAATGAAGTGATCGGGCAGTTGAAAACCACCGCGGTGGTGTCGGTGATTGCCCTGCAGGACGTGCTGTATTCGGCGCAGATCATTTACCAACGCACCTACGAGGTCATCCCGCTGCTGCTGGTCGCCACCCTGTGGTATCTGGCCATGACTTCGATTCTGTCAATTGGTCAATACTACGTGGAGCGCTATTTTGGCCGCGGCACGCAGGCAACGCGCAGCGGCCGGTTCTTCCTCAACCGCAAAGCCCCTCAGGGAGGTGAACAATGAGCGCATCCATCCACATCAACCGGGTGCGGAAATCCTTTTCCGGCACCGAAGTGTTGAAAAACATCAGCCTGACCATTCCGGCAGGTTCGGTAACGGTGATCCTCGGCCCTTCCGGCTCAGGCAAGTCCACCCTGTTGCGCTGCATCAACCACCTGGAAAAACTGGACGGCGGCACCATTCGCGTTGGCGAACAGCTGATCGGCTATCGTCAAAAAGGCCGGCATCTGTACGAGCTGAAAGAAGCCGAGGTGGCCGAACAGCGTAAAAGCATCGGCATGGTATTTCAGCAGTTCAACTTGTTTGCGCACCGCACCGTGTTGCAAAACGTCAGCGACGCGCCGCTGCGGGTGAAAAAGGAAAAAAAACCGAGGTGCAGGAACGGGCGAAGCAGCTGCTGGCCCGCGTCGGGCTGGAACATCGCATCAACGCCTGGCCGCGTGAACTGTCCGGCGGCCAGCAGCAACGCGTCGCCATCGCCCGCGCGCTGGCGATGAACCCGCAGGTGTTACTGTTTGATGAACCGACCTCCGCGCTCGATCCTGAATTGGTTGGCGAAGTGCTGCAGGTGATGAAAGACTTGGCGCATTCGGGCATGACCATGGTGGTGGTCACGCACGAAATCGGCTTCGCCCGCGAAGTGGCCGACCAGATTGTCTTTATGGATCAGGGAAAGGTGGTTGAAACGGGCAGCGTGCAGCAGGTTCTGGATGCGCCGGGACATGAGAGGACGCGCAACTTCCTGGCGACGGTATTGTAACCCTCCGTCAGGGGGCGTTGCGTCCCCTGACGTTCAAATTCAGCCGTTATTTTTTCTGCCGATAGCGGAAAAGACGTTGAACACTTCACCCAGGCCGTAAATCGCGCCGAGCAAGACGGCCACCATTACCGGCACCAGGACCACCACGGTGGCCAAGCTTTCAATCATTTCTAACATCGTTCTCTCCTGGTTTATAAGCACAGCGAATCTGCGCCGGAAGAAAAGGTTTCCGGCCAAACGGTCGATTATCGTGGGGAGGCAGTCTAAAACGTGAGCTACATCACACTTGATGCGAGCTAATGTAACTTACACAATTACATTAACGCAATGCAAAAAATGCTCTGCGCGGAACGGGGTTTGGCGTGATTTTTTACTGCGTATCTGCTTGATATTGCGGTGAACAAGGGACGAAGGGATAGCCGGCGCGCAGCTCAACCTGCCCGGCCATTTCGGCGATGCTGGTCTGCGCCAGGCTGGCTTCCAGCGCGTGGCCGACGCGCGCAAACTCTTGCTCCAGCACCGGGGTAATGGCGTGGCCGATATAGCACGCCTCGTTAGGCCGGGTGCGATGCAGCGTGAAATAAGGTTGATCCTCCACCGCGCGATACACGTCCAGCAGAGAAATCGCTTCCGCCGGCCGCGCCAACAGCGCCCCGCCGCCTTGCCCCATCTGCGAATAGGTCAGCCCCGCCTCCGCCAACGCCCCGAGAATGCGCCGCACCACCGTCGGATTGGTGTTGACGCTGCGGGCGATATCTTCGGAACGCACCGTCTGGCCGCGACACAGCGTGATGTTGGTCAGAATATGGATGGCAACGGCAAATCGCGTAGAGGTAGACACCTTGGCACCTGCTCAGAGTTTCGCTTATGTCGGATTAAAACATAAGGAAAGCGTATCAATTTCCGGTAATACACATAATGAGTAGGGATAAGTGGAATGTCAACCTGCCCCCGCCCGAAGGCGGCGGCGGCTCAGGCTTCGGTACGGATCGCCGTGACTTTGTCGGGATAAAATGCCAGATGATCCTTGATCGTCACCACGGCGTTGTAAGGCATTTCATAGCTCCAGGCCGCATTGTCCCCCTGCGGGCCGTTCAGCGTGAGGGAGAAATAACTGCAGTCGCCCTTATAAGGGCAGTAGCTCACGTGCGTGCTTTTATGCAGCAGCGCCATATTCACATCCTCACGCGGAAAGTAAAACACCGGCGGATAGTTGGCTTCCTGCAAGATGAGTACATGACGGCTGTCGGCCAGGATTTGGCCGGCGCCGCGCACCACGACCCGCGTCGGATGGCGGGTCAGCGTAATCGGATGGTCCGGGCCGGGAATTTTCACCGGTTTGCCGGATGCGGAAACGAGCTCGGACATGGCGGCCTCCAGCGTGTGCGCCCCGCCCCTCGTGAGGCGTCTTCCCAGTATAGCCGAACGGTTTTGCCGACGGCCGCACATTCGGCGAGCGATCGCTTTTCACCGCGCCAAAATTAAGAATTTTTACCTGTTCGATTTTCTTTCGGAGGAATACATTCATCCCAACTTCTACCGGCGAGTTAATCGGATTATTTTTAATCCATTAATTAGCCAATTTACCAGGAACTCATTATGAATATTAAACGTGCCGCGGGTGTGTTGGTGGTGGTAATGGCGACGCTTTCCGTTACCGCATGTGGGCATATGTCCAATCGCGATCGCAACACGGCGATCGGTGCGGGCGTCGGCGCCGTGGGCGGCGCGGTATTGACCGACGGCAGCACGCTGGGCACCCTCGGCGGCGCAGCGCTGGGCGGCATCATCGGCCACCAGACCAGCCGTTAATTCTCCCGCCAAAAATAACCTCCGCAGGCCGACGCTTTTTTAATCCACACGCGCCGGCCTGCTTTATTTACTCCGCTGAAATTCCTCAGGGAGCGAACCTAAATAAATAACGTTAAGCGCGGCTTTATTATTCATTAACCTGCGCCAGGGTTATTTATTGCGCCGGCAGCCTGAAACGCGCCATCGCTTTTTCCAATCGTTCCGATTCGCCCTGCAGCAACTGCGAAGCCTCGGTCACCGCGTTCACCACGGCGCCGGTTTGCTGCGCCACCTGATTCAGCCCGGCGATGCGTGCCGTCACGTCCTGAATGCTCTCCCCCTGATTGAGCGACGCCAGCGAGATCTCCCCCATCAGTGCGCTAAACGTGTTCACCAGATCGATAATTTGACGCAAATTGCCCGCCAGCAGCTCTACCGCTTGCGACCCCTGATCGATTTGCTGCAACGAACGGTTGATCAGCTGCTGAATATCGCGCGTAGAATGGCTGCTCTTCTGCGCCAGCAGGCCCACTTCTTTAGCGACAATGGCGAAACCGCGGCCGTGAACGCCGGCGTGCGCGGCCTCGATCGCCGCATTCAGCGCCAGAATATTGGTCTGAAACGCCACGCTGTCGATCAGCGCCACAATGCCGCGCATCTCGGCCGATTGGTTGACGATCCCTTGCATCGAGACGTTGACGGTTTGCATCATCTTTTCACCGGCGCCGGCGCACTGCCTGGCCTGTTCGGTGCGTTGATTGGCCAGCTGCGCGTATTGGCCGTTTTCTTCCACCCGCGCCGCCAACTGCTGCACGTGCTCGGTCGCCAACTGCAATTCGCCGTCCTGCTTCGCCGACTGCGCCGTCAACTGTCGATTGCCGTCCGCCAGCCGCCCGACGCCGTTCAGGATCCCGCTCGCAGCATCGCGCACCTCACTCACCAGCCGCTGCAGGCCGTTTTGCATGTGGCCAATGCTGGTTTGCAACTGACGCATTTCGCGGTTAACCGCCCGTTCAGGCGGCAACGGCCGCGAAAGATCGCCGGCGGCCAGCACGTTGAGATGGGCGATCGCCCTTTGCAACGGTGCAATCACCCAACGAGCAACGCCGAACCACACGCCCAAGGCGATCAGCGCCAACGCCGCGAGCGCGCCAAGCGCATAGGTTTTGGCCTGCTCCAGCGCCGCCAATTGCCGCACGTTGACGTCATCGCCGCGTCGTTCGTTCAGCGCCTGATAAGCGAGATACTTCTCGTTGAAATCTGCCTGAAAAGCCTGGATCGGCACGGCGAAAAACGCATCGATGCTGTCGCTGCGTTGCAGCCCTTGCGCCTGCTCCTTCAGACCGTCATAGAACAGGCGATAACTGCCTTTCAGGGCGTCAGCGGCCTCGGGCGCCGTCGCGCTCAGGCGCTCAAACCGGGCGAAGGCCTGCTCTGAAGCCTGCAACGCCGCCAGCGATACATCCAGCAGGCTATGCCAGCTGCCGTCGGAGCCGGTGGCTTTATCCTGCAGATAGTAAATGCCCGCACGGTTCAGGGTATCGCTGGCCGTCAGCAGCGACAGCCTGGCGCGATCCATCGCCGCCTGCTGGCGATGCAAGGCGTCGCCCGTCACCAGGTTAATCTTGGCGTCGCGCAGAATATTGGAAATAAATACGGTGGAAAACAATTGCAGCAGAGAAAATAGCGCGATAACGCAAATTACGCCGCTTAATAACCCCATGCTTTTGCCGAAGCCAAACGCGCGCGGCAGCGCGGGCGCAGGTTTTGCCCCGCGGCCAAGTGTCAGTTTTATGTTCATGATTTTTAGTCGGTAATACCAGGATGCCGCGAGTCTAACGAGCATTGATGACACGACGATTACAGCCCCCATAGACGGGTGTTGCCGGGTTCGGAATGCGTTGAAATCATGTTAAGGCGTGAACGAAAGAGGGAATTGTCTTGGTGAGAAAATAAGCTTCTCTGCGAATCGCCAAATAAGAAATATTATTTTAGAAACAGAGAAATTCATTCAAGTCGAATATCAATCAATATTTCAAGGCATATCCATAATAAATACTGCCGTAGGTTAAACTCGTTGTATTGAAGCGTGGGTCAGACATTTTCTGACCCACTCACTTCCCGCTTAAATCCTCACCCTTTAACCGACGACACCACATTGAGCGGCTGGGCATCCGGCAGGATATTCATGTGCTCCAGCACCTGGGCCATGATCTTGCCGAACACCGGCCCGGCTACCGAGCCGCCGAAGTGCTTGCCGGCTTTCGGGTTGTTGACCATCACCACCAGCGCTACCTGCGGATCGCTGGCCGGCGCCACGCCGGCGGTATAGTTGATATAGCCGCCGTCGTATTTGCCGCTGGGGCCCATTTTCTCGGCGGTACCGGTTTTGATCGCCAAACGGTAGCCGGGCACCGCAGCGCTCACCCCACTGCCGCCCGGCAAGGCGTCGCTTTCCATCATATGCACCACGGACCTGACCGTATCGGCCGGCAAAATGCGTTGCCCCATCACCGGCGGCGTCACCTTAGTGATCGACAGCGGCCGATAAATGCCGAAGGAACCGATCGCGGCATACTCGCGCGCCATTTGCAGCGGCGTCACGCGCAGCCCATAGCCGAAGGAGAACGTGGCGCGTTCGATATCGGCCCAGCGCTCGCGATGCTGCGGCAGGTAGCCGCTGCTCTCGTTGCCGATGCCAAGCTCGGTCGGCCGCCCCAGGCCAAAGCTGCGGTAGACCGCCGGCAGCACCGTGGCCGGCAGCGCCAGCGCAATGTGCGATACCGCGATGTCGCTCGATTTTTGCAGCACGCCGGTGATGGTCAGCTTCGACCAGTGGCCGACGTCCTTAATCAGGTGACCGTTCACCCGATACGGCGTGGTGTCCAACACGGTATCCGGCCGAATCAGCTTATGTTCCAGCCCCACCATCACCACGACCGGCTTCACCGTCGAACCCGGTTCGAAGCTGTCGCTGCTGCACACGTTGCGGATATCTTTCGCCGGCGTGCTGCCATAGTTGTTCGGGTTGAACGACGGGTAGCTGGCCATGCCGAGGATTTCGCCGGTGTCGATTTTCACCAGCACCGCGCAGCCGGAGTCGGCCTGGTTAGCCACCACGCCGTCGCGGATCTGCGCATAGAGCACGTACTGGATAAATTTGTCGATGCTGAGCGTCACATTCGGCGGTGGAACCGGATCCACGCTTTTAATCACGCCGATCACCGCGCCGCTGCCGTCCTTCTGGTAGACCCGCAGGCCGTTTTTACCCTGCAGCAACGGGTTGAAGCCCAGCTCGATGCCCTCCAGCCCCTGATTGTCCTGGCCGACGATGCCGATCAGTCCGGCCGCGTCCTGGCCCATCGGATAGAAGCGGCTGAAATCCTGCTCGGTGCTGACGCCGGTCAGGTGCAGTTTGCTGATATAAGCGGCGTTGTCGTCCTCCACCTTGCGCGCCAGGTAGACAAAGCGTTTGTGCGCGTTGCTCTGGATCAGATGCTGCACGTCCGCCAGCGGGATCTTCAGCACGTTGGCCATGCTCTGCCAGCGTTCGTTGCCGGTATCGGTCTGGGTATCGAGAATATGCTTCGGATCCAGTACGATGTCTTTCGACGACACGCTGACCGCCAGCGCCTCATTGTTGCGATCGGTGATCATGGCGCGGTTGGTCGGCACTACCTGGGTGCGAATCGAGCGCTGATCTGCCTGGTTCGCCAACTGCTGGTGTTCCAGCAGTTGCAGGTAACCGACCCTGAACGCCAACAGAAAAAAACAGACCAGCATGCCGGCGCAAATCCAGCCGAAGCGAACTGTGGAATAGGTTTTACCGCTCTTTTTGGTCGATGGCGCCACTGTTGTGTTAACCCTGCGTTTTTATTCGGTTTATCGTGTTATTTCAGTCTACCTTGCCGGAAATGGTCAGGAGATTGCAGTTTGTAAGAAAGTAAAAACAAACCGCATCACCGTTGCACATCCGCACTGTCGTTTAACTGCGGTTTAGTTTGCGCCGCGTCGCCGGGCTGCGGCGCGTTGGCCGGATCGAAAATGTGGTCGAGGATCGCGCGCGCGGTCGGCCCCGCCACCACGCCGTCGCCGCCGCCGTTTTCCAGGATCAACGCCATCGCCACCCGGGGGTTTTTGTAGGGGGCGAACAGCGTATAAAAGATGTGATCGCGCAGCCGCACCGGAATCATTTTGGCGTTGTAAGTCTGGTTTTGCTTCAGGCTGAACACCTGCGAGGTGCCGGATTTAGCGGCAATCTGGTACGGCGCGGTATGGAACAGCTTGTATCCGGTGCCGTTCGGCAGGTTGGCCATGCCATACATGCCGTTGCGCACAATGCCCCAGTAAGGCGAACGGGGATCGCCAATCTGCAGCGCTTGCGTCGGCGGCTGATAACGCGTGACCCGGTTGCCCTGCTGCAGCGAATACAGCAGGTGCGGCGTTTTCACCTTACCGTTGTTGATCAGCGTAGTCAGCGCTTTCACCATCTGAATAGGCGTCGCCACCCAATATCCCTGACCGATGCCGACCGATACCGTATCCCCCTGATACCAGACTTTTTTGTGCACCCTCAGCTTCCAGTCGCGGCTTGGCAGCACGCCGCGGTACTCTTCGTTCAGATCGATGCCGGTCGACTGGCCGTAACCAAACTGGCTCAGCCAATGGTGAATGCGATCGATGCCCATCTCATACGCCACCTGATAAAAGAAGGTATCGGCGGACTCTTCTATCGCTTTGGTGACGTTGAGCATGCCGTGACCGGTCTTCAGCCAGTCGCGATAGCGCCGCTCGGTGCCGGGCAGCGTCCAGGTCGGCGCGCCGAAAAAGGTGGTGGTGGGCGTGATCACCCCGGCAAACAGCGCCGAAACCGCCATGTAGGGCTTCACCGTCGACGCCGGCGGGTACAGCCCCTGGGTGACGCGGTTGATGAGCGGCAAATCCGGGTTGCGGAGCAGCGCCTTATAGGCCTGATAGCCGATGCCTTTGACGAAGGGATTGGGATCGTAACTGGGGCTGGAGACCATCGCCAGAATGCCGCCGTCGCGCGGATCTTCCACCACCACCGCGGCGCGTTGCCCCTTCAGCACCGATTCGATGTACTGCTGCAGCGGCAGATCCAGCGTCAGGTAGATGTTTTTGCCGGCCTGCGGCGGCTGCTCCTTCAGCAAGCGGATCACCCGCCCGTGGTTATCCACCTCCACCTCCTGATAGCCGGTGGTGCCGTGCAGCTCGGACTCGTAATAGGCCTCGATGCCCTGTTTGCCGATGTTGCGATCGGCGGCATAGTTCTCGCTCAACCCGGCCTTGTCCAGGCGCTTGAGATCGCTGTCGTTGATCTTCGACACGTAGCCCAGCACGTGCGCCAGCTGCGCGCCGTAAGGATATTCGCGCTGCTGATAGGTATCGATAGTCACCCCGTCGAAACGGTATTGATTGACGGCGAAACGCGCCACCTCGGTGTCGTTCAGCCCCGCTTTTAGCGTTATCGGCTTGTAGCGGCTGTTGTGGTGCATGTCGTCGCGAAACGCGCTGATATCTTCCGGCGTCAGATCGACGATCGGCGTCAACGCCTGCAGCAGCGCCGATATATCGGTGATTTTGCTGGGCGTGATCTCGATGCGATACAGTGTCACGTTTCGTACCAGCGGAATGCCGTTGCGATCGAAGATCAGCCCGCGGCTTGGGGCGATCGGCAACATCTTGATGTCATTCTGGTTGGAGCGCGTCTGGTAAAAGCCGTGCTGGCGAATTTGCAGCCGGTAGAGGTTGACGACCAGCGCGCCGAAACAGACCACCACCAGCGCCAGCGCCACGGCCGCCCGGCGGATAAACAGCATCTCTTCCGCGGAGTGGTCGCGAATTTTTTCTTTTAACAGGGCCATGCGGAGCCGGTACCTTTTGCGTCACATTTCCCCGCAAAATCAGGGAACTGAAAAGCCGGCAAGCATAGCGTTATCGGGCGCGATGCCCCATGAAAAGGTTGCTAATGAAATGGCATAACTGTTTCAGCATATTGGAATGTTACCGGCGGCGATTTTTTCACCGCGCGCCCCATTGAGCCGCCGTTCCTCTCAATGCTACAATGTGATCTATATCACACTATTACCGTTATTCTCCTCCGCATTTTCCTGTCGGCGCCCTGCCGGATGCGGCTTTTTGTTACATAGGATCGAGTTCGATGAGTACCATTGCCACCGGTTTAATCATGATGCGCTGGGAGTTGCTGAGCGCCGTGATGATGTTCTTCGCCAGCCAGTTAAACGTCGTTTGCCGTAAAACCAGCCGCAATGGCATGGCGTTCATGTTCAGCAGCCTGGGCCTGTTTACCGCCTGCTGGTTCGTGATGGGCCTGATGGGCATTCACTTCACCCTCGAAGCCTTCGCCCAATTCTGGTCATCGGCCTGGGATCGCTACGTGGACGTGGTCAGCACCATGCCGGTCGATTGGCCGATGCCGTAATCTCGCCGCTGGGGGGCAACTCAGGCCGCCCCTGCAATCAGTCCGCTTCCGCAGACGGCGCCGCCGCCAGCCGCGCCATCAGCGCCCCCGCTTCGAGCAACAGCGCCTGCTCCCGCTCGGACAGACAGCTTTCCATCGCCGCCAGCAACCACGCCTCGCGTCGGGCGCGGCTTTGCTGTAGCAAACCCAGCCCGGCGGACGTCAGCCGCACCCGCACCCGGCGTTTGTCTTCGGCATCCGGTGTGCGCACCAGCAGCCCATCGGCTTCCAGCTCGCGCAACGCGGCCGCCAGGTTTGAGGAGCGCATACGCTCCGACTCCGCCAGCAACGACGGCGTCGCCTCGCCGCCATGGCGATCGATAGCCCCCAACAGCATCAGCTGGGCCCAGGATTTTTCGTCGCTGCGCGACTCGCGCCGCATGCGGCGCACCAGCGACATTAACTGCGTGCGCAGCAGCGTCACGTCTTCAGGATGATCTTTTTTCATTGGCATCAGTCGATAACGTCCAGTTTGTCCCTACTTTCACATCGCCGGATCGCGCAGTCAATGGCGCCCCATTCGGCCACCGCGCGCTTCTGGCTTAACCCATTTATCTATGATAATATAGCTATTAATATATAGCAAAAAGACACTGCAGCCGGCAGGGTTACGTTTGCTCACGCATTTGCCCCCTCGCCGACTAATTTGCAGTGTTATTATTGTTTTGCTTAACAAATCCCTCCTCATTCAACGTGGTACGATAAGCCGATGGAAGCGTGGAAAGTCAATCTGATCTCGGTCTGGCTCGGGTGTTTCTTCACCGGGCTGGCGATGAGCCAAATCCTCCCTTTTCTGCCGCTGTACGTCGAACAACTCGGCGTCAGCGATCATCAATCCCTCAGCCTGTGGTCCGGGCTGGTATTCAGCGGCACCTTTTTGGTCTCGGCGGTGGTGTCGCCGCTGTGGGGCAGCCTGGCCGACCATAAGGGCCGTAAGCTGATGCTGCTGCGCGCTTCGCTGGGCATGGCGATCGTCATCGCGCTGCAGGGGCTGGCCACCAACGTATGGCAGCTGTTCGCGCTGCGCGCCCTGATGGGGCTGACGTCCGGCTATATTCCCAACGCCATGGCGCTGGTCGCCTCGCAGGCGCCGCGCGATAAAAGCGGCTGGGCGCTGGGCACGCTCTCGACCGGACAGATCTCCGGCGTGATCGCCGGGCCGCTGCTGGGCGGGCTGATGGCCGACCATCTGGGGCTGCGGGTGGTGTTTTTCGTCACTTCCGGGCTGATGTTCGTCAGCTTCCTGGTGACGCTGTTCCTGATTAAAGAGCGACGCATCACGGTGAAAAAAGCGGATCAGCTGAGCGGCAAGGCGGTATTCCGGTCGCTGCCCTATCCGGCGCTGATCGTCACCCTGTTCGTTTGCACCCTGATGATCCAGCTGGCCAACTCCTCCATCAGCCCGATCCTGACGCTGTTCATTCGCGAACTGTCGGGCAACGTCAGCAATATCGCCTTCGTCAGCGGCATGATCGCCGCCGTGCCCGGCATCGCGGCGCTGATCTCCGCGCCGCGCCTCGGGCGGCTCGGCGATCGCATCGGTACCGCGCGCATTCTGATCGCCGCGCTGCTGTTCACCACCGGCCTGTTCGCCGTGATGGCCTGGGTGAATACGCCGCTGCAGCTGGGCATTCTGCGTTTTCTGCTGGGCTTCGCCGATGGCGCGCTGATGCCGGCGGTGCAGGCGCTGCTGCTGAAGTATTCCTCCGATCAGGTGACCGGGCGCATCTTCGGCTATAACCAGTCATTTATGTATCTGGGCAACGTGGTCGGCCCGCTGCTGGGTTCGGGCATTTCGGCGATGATGGGGTTCCGTTGGGTGTTCGCCGTGACGGCGGTATTGGTGCTGTTCAATGCGCTGCAGCTGCGCCATCAGTTCAAAAAAGTGCAGCCTAAACGCGCGGGATAGCGGGGAATGCGAGGGAAGCGCCTCAAGCAGTGGCGGGACAATGACGCCCATCAACCGTGCCGCCACTGCCAAAGGCGGCCGTAGCCTACTCGACGCGATGAACGTTTGGTATTTATGTAAGTAAATAAAGTGTTGCAGGCGCGTAGAGGGCCGCCGCAGCGGCCCTTTTGCATCAGAACATGGTGTTGTCGTTGGCCGATTTTTCCGGCACATCCTGATTGACGTCCCAATGCTCGGTGATTTTCCCCTGATCGTTAACCCGATAAATATCCACGCTGGCGGTGCCGCGATCCTGCGGGTTATTTTGATATTTGACGTGAACGTAGACCAGATCGCCGTTGACCGCGCTGCGGTATATTTTAGCGCTGTACTGCGGGTTGTCTTTGAAGGTCTGGCTGAAGAAATCGAGGAACGGCTTGATGCCGTCGCCGACGAACGGGTTATGCTGCTTGTAGTTTTCCACAATCAGCTTCCGCGCCACGCCGATGTCATGGCGGTTGAAGAAGCCCGCGTACAGATCTTCCACCACCTTCAGCTTTTGCTGAGCATGATGATAACCGCCCTTGCCGGCCGATTTGTAAGACGCCGCCTGATCCGTTGACAGCGCCGGGTAACTCGCCAGCAGGCCGCCGACGATCGCACAGGTGATCAATGCCTTTTTCATAACTGCTCCTTAGTTTCCTGAGTGACCTACAATTTTCAGCTGCCCTTTCAGATGGGTGAAGCTGCCGTCCTTGGCGGCGATGTTGGTGTACACCTCGCCGCGCTCGAAGTCCTCGATATGCGTCACGTTGTCGCCGGACTGCGGCTCATGCCAGTAGACCATGTAGACCTTCGGCCGAATTTCCACCGCGGTGTACTGCACGGTATCGGTGATGCCCTGCGACGCCTCGCCGATGCCGGTGAAGGTCATGGTCTTGTCATCGGTAAAATCCAGCTTGAAGGCGAAATCGCCAAAGGTCACCTGCACCACTTTACCAACCGCAATAAACTGCCCGTGTTTTTCCGTCATCGTCGCCGCCTTACTGTTTGTCAGGGAGGTTTGCGCCGCCGTAGCGGCAGGCAATGCCAGGGGGAAAGTCAGGGCTATCGCCAGCGCGATACCCGTTCGCTTCACTGTTTTCATCGTTCCTTCTCCTTTCCGTGGTTGAAAACGAGAATCATTATTATTTCTTAACGGTTAGCGGAAATATAAGAATAATCTCTATTCCCATCAGGCACCTGACGACGCCAAAAGAGGGTGAAAAATCGCCGTGAAATGGCGTGGCAATAGCGCGTTCTGACCCTTGGTTTTTACGCAATGAACGGGATTACTGTTTTCAGGATGAGGGATAGCTCGGGGATTCGGTAGGTCTATAGCGCAGATAGCTTTAAGCTAATGCGAATTTGTTCTTAAGCCGCCCGCCGCAGGGAAACGGCGGCGAACGGCGCGGCGTTTAACGCAGCCAGGGCGTATAGGTGACGCCAACCAGCAATCCTTCCGGGCTGAGCAACCGGGTAACGCTTTGCCCCCACGGCTCTTCACGGTTGGCGACCAACAGCCGATAACCGCGCTCGACCAGCCCCTGGGTGGCTACCGCCATGTCGGCCACGTCAAACTCGATCCACGCCTGCGGCGCCGCGAGATCCGCCGGCCAGCGATCGTCGCCAAAACAGGACTGCGCCGCCTGCGCCAGCGGCCACAGGGCGAAGTGTTTCACCCCGTCCAGCGCGCCCTGCTCGGCCAGCAGATAGCTCTCGTTGCCCGGCATCGGCTTGAGCGGCAGCCCCAGCGCCTCGACATAAAACGCCTTGCTCGCGTCGCTCTCACGCGTGATCGGCCCGAATCCGGCGACGAACAACACGCCCAGGCCCGCAAATTGTTGATCCATACTTGCACTCCCTTCCGGTTAGCGCCCCTGCCGCACCTGCAGCGGAGCAAATCCATAGGCCGCCTTGAAGCGGTTGCTGAAATGGCTGGCGGAGCTGAAGCCGCACGCCAGCGCGATCTCGGTGATCGGCTGCTGGCTATGCCGCAACAGCTGTTCCGCCCGTTGCAGCCGCGCGCGCATCACGAACTGGTGCGGCGCCAGGCCGGTGGCATGCTTGAACATGCGGGCGAAGTGGTACTCGCTCAATCCGGCCTGCGCCGCCAGATCGGCCAGCAGCAGCGGCCGATCGAGATGGCTTGCGATATATTCCCGCACCCGCCTGGCTACCGCGGGGGCCAGGCCGCCGCGCGCCTGCGGCAGCGTCCACTGCAGCTGGCTGTAGCGTTGGATCAGGTGCGACATCAGCAGGTTCGACGCGCTGCTGAGCGCCAGCAGATTGGCGCTGTCACGCCAGTCGCAGTTAAGCAAAAACTGGCGATATAGCAGCGTAATTTGCGGATCTTCGCCGAAGCTGTGCGGCTCTACGTTGATCGCCGCCGGGCTGCGATCCCAGGTTTGCTCCGCCAGCCGGCGCAAATGCCCGTCGGTGCAATACAGATGCACGAACGACAGATCGCTGCGTACATCCCAGGTAGATGCATACTGGCGCGGCATGATGCAGAACCGATCCGGCCCGCCGCCGTTGCGCCAGCCGCCCGGCACCTGCTGGTAACACTCATAGCCGTCGGCGACGTACAGGCTCAGGGTATGGTGGTCGGCGCTCTCCTGCGTGACGCGATCGTTGCAGTTGGACCAGGCGGCCAGCTCCACGCCGGTGCCCAGCAGCACGCTGCCGTGCAACCGCGCTTTATGCTCACGCAGTGTTTCAAACGCCTGATAGTTGGACATCGCCGGCCCCGTTGTTCGACATGCCGACAGTGTAAAGAGTGGCGCCTCGGCATGCCAGCGGCCGCCCCGCGCTTTTGGCAAAAAAAGCGCAAGAATATGCAACTGGGCGCAAGGCGCTGCAAGCGCGGCCGCACGCCAAAGCGGATACTGCGCCATCGGCTTTTTCGGAGTGAATAGAATGAATGCGCTGTTGTACCTCGCCGTGGTGCTGATTTGGGGCACCACCTGGATTGCGATCACCCTGCAACAAGAAGGCCCGGTGGCCATTCCTGTCTCGATCGCTTACCGCTTCGCCATTTCCGCCGCGGTGATGTTCGCCGTGCTGTTGCTAACGCGCCGCCTGCGCCGCATCGCCCCGCGCGATCATTTGTTCTGCGTGTTGCAGGGCTGCTGCGTGTTCGGTTTCAACTTCTTCTGCTTTTACCACGCGGCGGCTTATATCAGCAGCGGGCTGGAATCGGTGATCTTCTCGATGGCGGTGCTGTTCAATGCCCTCAACAGCCTGCTGTTTTTCCGCCAGCGCCCCAGCCCCAACCTGCTGCCGGCGGCGCTGCTGGGGTTGACCGGCATCGTGGCGCTGTTCTGGCAAGATCTGGCCGCCACCCGCATGGCGCCGGAGCTGCTCAAAGGCATCGGTCTGAGCGCGCTCGGCACCTACGGCTTCTCGCTGGGCAATATGATCAGCGCGCGTCATCAGCGCCGCGGGCTGGATATCTTTTCCACCAACACCTACGCCATGACCTACGGCGCGATGCTGATGGCGCTGATCGCCTTGGCGCAGGGCACATCGTTCCAGATCGAATTCAGCAGCCGCTATATCGGCTCCCTGCTGTACCTGGCTGTCTTCGGATCGGTGATCGCCTTCGCCGCCTACTTCAGCCTGCTCGGCCGCATCGGCGCCGGCGCGGCGGCTTACAGCACCCTGCTGTTCCCGCTGGTGGCGCTGACCATCTCGACGATCTACGAAGGCTACCAGTGGCACTTCAACGCCGTGCTGGGGCTGTGCCTGATTCTGCTGGGTAACCTGGTGATGTTCGCCAAGCCGGGGCTGAGGTGGCGACGGGCAGGTATGCCAAAACAAAATTCAACCCTTTGAAGCCATTGGCGAATATCGTTATCATCAGGTTTTGTTGATAACGGATGATGGCCAATGCTCAGAAGCGATGATGTGACACCCCGCGCCTACAAACAGGTGGACGTTTTCACCGCCACGCCGCTGCTCGGCAATCCTGTGGCGGTGGTGCTGGAAGCCGAAGGGCTGAACGACGCGCAGATGCTGGCATTGGCCCGTTGGACCAACCTTTCGGAAACCACCTTTGTGCTTAAACCGACGCACCCGGCGGCGGATTATAAGGTGCGCATCTTCACTACCGAAAAGGAGCTGCCCTTCGCCGGCCACCCGACGCTGGGCACCGCACACGCCCTGCTGGAAGCCGGATTGGCGCCTAAACGCCCCGGAACGGTGATGCAGGAATGCGGCGTCGGCCTGGTGGCGATCAATATCCTGCCGGAAGGCGCATTGGCGTTCGCCGCGCCCGAAGTCAGTTTTCGCGCGATGGCGGTTGAGGAAACAGAACGGCTGATGGCCGCTTTACAGCCGGCGGTGATTGAAGCCGATACCCTGCCGGTTATTGTCGACATGGGCATCCGCTGGCTGATGATGCGCCTGCCGGATGCACAATCTTGCCTGGCGGTGATGCCGGATCAGGCTATGATCGAACAGTTGCAAACCGCCTGTGATGTGGATGGCGTAGTGATTTATGGCGCCTGTTCTGCGGCCGAACCGGCAGATTACGAAATGCGCGCATTTATGGTGGAATGCGGCGCCTTGATCGAAGATCCGGTAACGGGCAGCGCCAACGCCTGCCTGGCGCGCTTACTGAAGGCCAACCGCTTCCCCGACGGCGACCGAACCGCGCAGGGCTACCTGGTGCGCCAGGGCACTCAACTGAAGCGAGATGGCCGCGTGAGCGTGCGCTTTATTGACGGCGAGCCCTGGATCGGCGGGCAGTGCTGCACCCTGATTAACGGCACATTGGGTATTTAGTTTGGAGATGTAGTATAAGGAAGGCGTTGGACATTTGGAGGGGTGTTTACCCTATCGGATCGCGATTCATGAATTGCTAAAAACAAAGCTTTCCTCTGCTAAGTTATGTTCTTTCCTATGTTGCACATCCCAGTCAAAGTAGCCATCAGGCTGTTTGGATTCTACGCCTTTCAGCCAATACTGTTCACCATAAGCTATCAGCATTGCCCAATGATATTCAATTTCATGGCTCCTGAGACAGACAGCCGTATAACTGTTGATAGGCTTTCACACTAAGCTCTATGATAAAACCAATAACTCCGCGTCACTTTCAGACTTTTGCGCATATTTAACAATGATCGCTTTAAGCATTTCCACCCAAGTATAAAAATTGAAAACTACAGTTTCATTCGAGTCATTCTCATCTCGAAAAAGGATACCATCAACCAGACTAGATTTGTTAATCATTGGTAACCTCCATCAAATTAAAAAACCGTTTACTATTAGGTTTAAAGCTATCAATGTCAATTAGATAAACACTACTCATTTAACTCCTGATGATCCCAGGTTTTTCTATGAAATCAAAAAACCAAAGAAATTCTTTGGCTCTAAATGCAGTGAACTTTCATGGCCACCATCTTTATATCTTACAATGAATACTGAGAACGGCTTTTCACTATAATCCACCGCAACTATTTTAACTTCCCGTTCAGTTTTAAAAGCTTGTGAATAGATTGACATCATAGAAAATTGATCATCCACATCTACCTCAAACCACGGAGCGATGCTTTCAACTAAATGTGAATTAACAATCCCATCATTACCGATGTAAACCTCAAAAATAGCCTCACCAGATATAAAGTAAACCCTGTCATACATCGGGTGAAAAACCGGCGGCATATCCGAATCTATGTAGCCAGTGACAACTATATCACTGACCCCAAATTTAATCACATGCTCACTAAACTTACTCACATACTCCATAAGCTATCGCCAGAATGAAAAATCAGATACGAAAATTTCGTTTATTGTCAATCCACTAGGAATATGGCTTATCGCATCGGCGATCTCATCATATGGAGGTGGGAGTATAAACGAAACGCCAAAGTCATCATTAATAATGATTGAACCATTGTATATTTTCTGTGAAACCGTCAGCTTGATTACATCTGTTACTTCCATTCCGGGGGATATGATTTCGTTGTAACTCCCATTATAATAAGAATTACATCCAAGTGATAAAATAATACCGTCTTTATCAGTTACGACGGTCAAGATATTGTCGACTATATATGACTTTCGCTCACTCCCGTCAGGTAGGAAGTGGGTTTTAATCTTAACGCTAAATCTGGAGTGCATCTCATTAATATATAATGAAATATTTTCATTTAGAACGACATTCCCTATAGAAGCACCCGAAACAATTCTAGCGTTAAAATCAATCATGTTAGATACCGTAATATTAAATTATTTATCAATGTTTATGGATGGATATTTCAAAATTATCAAACCTGCTTTTAGATACTTTTTTACTCTAGATATTTAGAACCGACTGAGAATTGTCGGCTCTAACGCAGATTTAGAAATGGTTACATTGTTAACGTGAATACTAAGAGTCAGGATAGACGACTCTATAATCCTCATCCCTATGAAGCTTAGTCCAAATTCCATCCTTCCACTTCACATCTCCATCTCTTAGTATTTTTTTTATTTTTCTCTCAAAGTCTAGATTAAAAAAATCATTAGATTTTATTTTCACATCGATCACATGATTATCATCACAAAGAACATCCCCCAATCTATCAACTCTATCTATAACCTCTATATTATAATCCTCTAGTTCTGCTTTTGCCACATAGCGCCCCTTATCATCTTCACAAGGAAGTGAAACACCAAACGCCCTTTCCAGTTTAATAAGCAGCTTATCAAATGGAATGTCTTCCAATAATAAAATACCTAATTGCCTATTCTCGTTCACAGCCACTCTCCATTTCATGAACATCCGGAACGCCCTAACCTTCTTTGGACGTCGCCTTTTCTAGCCAGATAATCTAACTCATGGGTGTAGAACACCTTAAACCCAAATGGTTCATTTCTTAATCCTGGGAATTTCTGCCTTAACTTCGAATCGATAGACTCCTCTATTGATTTCATCCCCCCAAGCTTAGATGCGTCCCGGTGTCTATTCCTAAACTCAGGTGAACTCGCTAAGTAATCCGACTTAATAAATCCATCAACATCGAAATCATTCATGTTAATAGGTCTAGCAATCGCAGGATCATGGGACTTACTTATTCCACTTGCAGCACTACCTCTATATCCAACGGTTGCGTTTGAATCTATCTTCTGTATAGCAGGAAGATGTTCCAATAGAATCTCATCAATTTGTTGCTGAAGATTATTTAAGCCACTAAGTCCTAGAGGATCTATCCATCCCAAAGGATTTGGCCTATAAGCATATAAATTCAACCCGCCGCGCAGCCCTATCGGATCCTGCGTGGTGAAACGCCCCACCTCGGGTTCGTAGTAGCGGAACAGGTAGCACAGGTTGCCCGCCGCGTCGGTCACCTCCAGCGGCGCGCTGTTCAGATCGGTGTGATACCAGTAAATATCCGCCGAGCGGCTGTCGCCCGCCTGATCCAGCGCCGCCAGCGGGCTCGCCGGATCGTTATTTAAAAGTCCATCAGTGCATAAAGCCGAGCATTTAAAATTAGCAAATCAAAATCAGATCAATAATCTTTATAACTAAGTTCTAAGCAACGATACAAACTCTTTAAATGCTTCTATTACAGTTTCCTCGTCTGATAATTCTCTTCGTTCATTAATTATATAGTTCCCGGTTTCAACATCAATGATCTCCAACATACAAGATGCATCATCCCACACCGTAAAACGTGCAATCTTCGTATCGTCATCTATATCAACAACCAGACTATCTGTAAAATCATTAGCATTGTACTTAACTTCATAATGGCTATTGGATAAGATCCAATCACTTATTTTTTTGAGCATGTTGAAATTCCTGATTCTGTTTTATGAGCCTTAACCTCAATGTTTTTCACAGTCGGCATTTCTGGTACTGGTAGCCCCTTACGTTTGGCTAATCGCCCCTCCAACGAGTCAGGACCAACTATTTTTGCCCAACCTTCATTTGTCTTGATTAATGATCGTTCAGGCACTTCGAATTCAACGTACATAGTACCCGGTTTAGCTTGTTTTCCAAACGCATCAATATTTGCAGGTGATGCTACATGGGTTGTTCCCGTTGTGCTTTGCACAACCTTACCTGTGGAAACCATTTTTTCATATTCTGCCGGTCCCATCCAGCGACCAACAGTAACCTCAGTCAACCCCAACGGATCCACCCACATCAGCGGGTTCGGCGCATACTGATAAAGGTTCAGCCCGCCGCGCAACCCTATCGGATCCTGCGTGGTGAAACGCCCCACCTCGGGTTCGTAGTAGCGGAACAGGTTGTAGTGCAGGCCGCTTTCGTCATCCTGGTATTGCCCGGCGTAGCGCAGCGGCTGCTGATATTGCGCGCCCTGCCGCTTCGCCGCGCCGGCCACCGTCTGGCCCTGCAGCTTGCCGAAGGTGTCGTATTGCCCGGACCAGCACAGGTTGCCCGCCGCGTCGGTCACTTCCAGCGGCGCGCTGTTCAGATCGGTGTGATACCAGTAAATATCCGCCGAGCGGCTGTCGCCCGCCTGCTCCAGCGCCGCCAGCGGGCTCCACGGGCTGGCCGGATCGTAGCTCCAGCTGCGGCGGCTGCCGTCGTCGCGCTGCTCCTGCAGCAACCGGTAGCCCTGCCACAGGAAACGGGTCGTCTGTTCGGTTTTGCCCTTGTAGCGCACCGCCTTGCGGCTGCGGCGGCCCAGCGCGTCGTAATGATACTGCGCCTCGAACTCGCCCTGCGGGCCGCGGCCGTGCGCCTGCACCAGCCGGTTGTCGGCGTCGTAGCGGTAGTGCTGTTCGTACAGGCCGTTGCGCCGGCTGATCAGGTTGCCCCAGCCGTCATACCGGTAAAACAGTTTTTGCCAGTGCGTAAGGCGGTTGTCGGCGATCGGCGCCAGCGGCAGGTGCGCGTCGATGTCGTTCTGCGGGCTGCGCTCACCCAGTAGGTTATCCGCCAGATCGTACACCAGCCGCGCGCCCGGTTTGCCCTGATTGGGTTCGCGGTGTTGCAGCAGGCGGCCCTCGGCGTCGTAACCGTAGTGCACTTCGCCGCGCAGCGCGTCGCTCACCCCGGCCAGCTCGCCGCGGCCGGTGTAGCGATAAGCGCGCCACAGCACGCCGTCTTCCGGCCGGGTCAGTTTGTCGTGGCCGAAGGCGCTGCTCTGCCAGCTGCGGCGGCCCAGGGCATCGTAACGCCGCTGCTGCTGCAGCGCGCCCTGGCTGCGGCCGGTTTCCCGGTGCAGGCGATCGCGGGTGAATTCGCTCACCACCTGCTGGTTGAATTTGATGGCGCTGGCGTGGCCGGAGCCGTAATACAGCCACTGCAGGCGATCGCCCTGCGGCAGCGTCAGCGCCTGCAGGTTGGCCAGCGCATCCCATTGGTATTGCAGCTCGCCGTTGACGCCTTGCTCGCCGAGCAGCCGCCCGGCAGCGTCATAGCGCATCTGCACGCTGTCCGGCTCGATGCCCAGCGCCGCGCCGCTCGCCGTCGGCAGGCGGTTCAGCTCGCGCAGCCGCCCCATGGCGTCGAAACGGTAATGCCATTCCGCGCTGGCGTTGCCGCGCCAGACCAGTTGCCCGGCCTCGTCGAAGCGGAAGCGCTGTTCGCGCTGCGTCAGCTCGCCCGCGCTGCCCGGCAGGCCGACCTCACGGTGCTCTTCCAGCAGCCCGGCCGCGCCGTAGCGATAATAATGGCGGGTGCCGTCCGGGCGCTCTTCGGTCAGCACGCGGCCCACCGCATCGTAGCTGAAGCGGTAGTCGCCGCCGTTGCCGTTCTCCAGCCGCGTCAGCCAGCCCTGCGGGCTGTAGTGATAGCGCCGGGTGCGGTTGATGCGATCGGTGATGCTGACCGGCAGCCCCAGGGCGTTGTACTGCCAGCGGGTCAGGCTGCCCAGCGCGTCCTGATGTTCGGCCAGCTGGCCGTGCGCGTTCCAGTTAAAGCGCTCTTCGCCGCCGTCCGGGTGGATCAGGGTATGCAGGCGGCCGCCGTTATCCCACAGGTAGCGCGTCTGGTGGCCTTCGGCATCGGTCTGCGTCGTCAGTTGCCCCAGCGCATCGTAGGTATAAGCCGTGACGCTGCCGGAACAGTCGGTGTAGCGCGTCAGCTGGCCGCGGGCGTCCCACTCCAGCTTCACTTCCCCGCCCAGCGCGTCGATCACGCTGGCCGGCAGGCTCTCTTCGTCATCCGGATAGCGGTACAGCGTGGCATTGCCCAGCGCATCGACATAGCGCGTCGGGCGCCCCAGCGTGTCCCAGTGCTGCGCTTCGCTGCTGCCGTCCGGGTAGGCGACGGCGAACAGCCGGCCGCTGTTGCGCGAATATTGATAGCGCGTCACGCGGCCGAGCGGATCGGTCTCCGACAGCAGGCGGCCGTAAGGATCCCATTCGCTCCGGCGCTGCGCGCCGCCGGGCAGCAGCACGCTGCACAGTTCGCCGCGTTGGTAGATAAAGCCGTAGCGGCGCTGGTCGAAATCGGTGTACTGCGCCACGTTGTCGTCGTCATCCAGCCGCCACTCCGCCCGTTTGCCGTCTCCGCGCACCGCGCTGCGGCGCCCGCCGGCGAAGTCATAGCCGAACTCAAGGGATTCTCCGGCGCTGTTGCGATAGGCCGTCACGCGCGGCACGCCGTCGATCTCTTGCCATTGGTATTCGTTCAGCAGTCCGGCGGCGTCCTGGTGGCTGATCATCAGGCCGTCGCGCCAGCCAAAGCGGCGCGTCACCTCACCGGCGCGGTTGCTCACCGTCGTCAGTTGGCCCTGCTCATCGTAACCGTAGCGCGCCAGCGTCCGTTCGCCTTCGGCGGTTTGCAGCGCCACTTCGCACAGGCGGCCCTGTGCATAGCGGCACATCAGGCGCTGCCCGGCGCTGTCCACCAGTTCATTCAGCAGCCCCTCGTCGTCGTAGAACAGCGAGGTGGCGTTGCCGATGGCGTCGGTGATCATGCTGAGCCGGCTCGGCCGATCGCCCGCCAGCGGCGGATAGTGGAAAATCTGTTCGCCGACGTCAAACAGCTGCCAGCTGCCGTCGTCGTTGTGCATCAGCCAGCATTTTTCGGCTTCGCAATAGGTTTTGTGGCCGCGCGGCACCCTGGGGAAAGCGACGAAGTCGCCGGAAGGCGCGCGCCACACCAGGCCGTCCTGATACGGCTGCAGGCTGCTCTCCCAGAACAGGTTCCAGCCGCGGCCCAGCACGCCGTCGCCGGGGTTGCCGCTGCGCCAATAGCGCTGCCAGGCGACCGGCAGGCGCGATGGCAGCACGAAATCGAGATCGTCTTCGCCGTCGAGGAATTTCTGGCCGCTGACGATATCCACCGGCCGGGCGATAATGCCGACGGCGGCGGTCGCGGTCATCAGGGTGCCGGCTCGGCAGGCGATGCGCGCCAGTTTGTTGATGCCGGGCAGTTTGCCCAGCAGTTTGCCGAGCGCCCCCAGCTTGCCAGCGGCGCCGCCCACGCCGCCCACCAGGCCGGCGAACAGCAGCGTCAGATCGGAGACCTTATACAGCCAATCCGGCACTTCGGGCTTGATCGGCAAGGTGGTGACGGTGCCGCCGCCGATAAACACGTTGGGCGAACCTTCCATCACCTGCGCGTCGCAGTTGGTTTTGTCCCCCACGCGCGAGGCGGGCTGGCCGTTGATACTGACCTTGTCGGAGCCCTGCGCCATCTGCATGCTCGGGCCGTCGTCGCTGCAGGCCACCTGGCTGTTGGTGGCGAGCGCGGCGGGTTTGCCGTTGATGAAGACGTTGGGGGAGCCGGTGACGATATTGCCTTTGGGGGTCAGGCTACCGGCACCGGCGTCGGCAATGCCGTCGCGCGCCGCGGTGGCCGCCTCCCCGGTGAGATACCCCACCGCCAGGCTGGCGCCGATAAGCAGCACGCCGACGCCGATACAGGAAGCCGCCAGGCCGGCGACGAAGAGCGCACCCGCCGCCAATGCGCCTGCGGCGGCGATCAGGCCGCCGACAAGGGTGCCGGCAATCATGCCGGCCAGGGCATGGGAGTGCCCGATGGTATCGCCGACGCGGGCCGCTTCGGTCATCGTAAGTTCCTTTTACGCAAAGAGTTCATCGTTAGGCCGCCCGGTAGCTGTTCAGCACCTGCTGCAGCAGCGCGTCATCTTGCGGCGTCAGCTTGCGCGCCATCGCCAGGGTGAACACCAGCACCCGGCCTTCCGCCAGCGCGAACACCGCCTGGTTCTGCCAGATGCGTTTGCCGTCGCGCAGGTAGCTGGCGCGTACCCACTCACCGGCGGCCAGCCCATCGCCCAGCGACGCCGGCTCGCGGCTTTTGAACGCCCAGCCTTTCAGCCCCTGCGCCAGCGCATCAAGCTGGCGAGTGACGTAGCTTTCCAGATTCTCCGCCGGCTGCAGCGCATCGCGGGAAATATTGACTGAGGGGGAAACATCATCGCCGGCCAACAGCACGTTGACGGTGCGATCGGCATAGCCTTCCGGCAAAGCGACGCTGCCTTCGCTGAAAGCGCAGCGGGATAAAGCGGACATGCGAGGATCCTTTTGCATAAATAATGCTTAAGCATCGCATAACTTAGCCTTGAAATAAAACCATCAGATACTGCGAATGTTGCACGGCGTGACCCCGTTCACTGTGAAAAAGACCGTTGTCGGAATCTTGCCGGGAATCAAACCTTAATATTACAGAATTATCTGAAACCACTGGCGCGCCAGCGCGCCGATTGTGGCTATACTCGGCTATCGCCCTTTTCAGGAGATCAGGATGCTGAGATTAACCCGCCGCGCGCTGTTGTGCGCCACGTTGGCCGCGTTCACCGCCGGCGCTGCCGAAACGCCGAAATTCGGCCCGGAGCTGCAGGGCTTTCACTACCCCTACCCGTTGCAACAATTCAGCTTCACCTCGCAGGGGCAGCCGTTAAAAATGGGCTATATGGACGTGCCGCCGGAAGGCGCCGCCAACGGCCGCACCGCGCTGCTGCTACACGGTAAAAACTTCTGCGCCGCCACCTGGCAGGACACCATCAAGGCGCTGAGCAAGGCCGGTTACCGCGTCATCGCGCCCGATCAAATCGGCTTTTGCTCCTCCACCAAGCCGGCGCATTACCAGTACAGCTTCCAACAGCTGGCGCAAAATACCCACGGCCTGCTGCAGAATCTGAACATCAGCAAGGCCATCGTCATCGGCCACTCCACCGGCGGCATGCTGGCCACGCGCTATAGCCTGATGTATCCGCAGGCGGTGGAACGGCTGGTGATGGTCAACCCGATCGGCCTTGAGGACTGGAAGGCGAAAGGCGTGCCGTGGCGCAGCGTCGATCGGTGGTTCGAGCGCGAGCTGAACACCACCGCCGAGGGCATCCGCAACTATGAGCAGCGCACCTACTACGGCGACCGCTGGAAGCCGGAGTACGATCGCTGGGTGGATATGCTGGCCGGGCTGAACAACGGGCCGGGCCACCGCCTGGTGGCGTGGAACTCGGCGCTGATCTACGACATGATCTTCACCCAGCCGGTGTATTACGAGTTCAAGGATCTGCAAACGCCCACCACGCTGATGATCGGCACCGCCGACACCACCGCCATCGGCAGCGATATCGCCCCGCCGGCGGTCAAGGCCAAGATCGGGCACTACGCGGTGCTGGGCAAGCAGGCGGCGAAACTGATCCCGCACGCCACGCTGATCGAATTCGCCGGGCTGGGCCATGCGCCGCAAATGGAGGAGCCGGCGCGCTTCCATCAGGCGTTGCTCAAGGCGCTGCAACCCTGAGCGGCCGGTTGGCGCAGCCGGCGCGCGGCGGCTAAACTTTCAGCTGGCTCTCAATTGCAGGAGACAGCCATGCGACAGATTATTGCCAGCGCGTTCGTCAGCCTCGACGGCGTGATGCAGGCGCCCGGCGGGCAGGACGAAGACCGCAGCGGCGGCTTTCGCTTCGGCGGTTGGACCGCCCCCTACTGGGATGACGCCGTCGCGGAAACGATGGGCGAACTTTTCTCTGCGCCTTTCGATCTGCTGCTCGGGCGGCGCACCTACGATATCTTCACCGGCTACTGGCCGCATATCACCGACGAGGCCGACCCGTTTTCCGCCGATATCGCCCGCACGTTCAATCAGGCGGCCAAGTACGTCGCCACCCACCACGGCGAGACGCTGACGTGGGAGAACAGCCAGTGGCTGGGGCAAGACATCCTCGCCCGGCTGCGCGAGCTGAAGCGCACCCAGGGGCCGGTGCTGCTGGTGCAGGGCAGCAGCACGCTGATGCAACAGCTGCTGGCCAACGATCTGGTGGATGAACTGCGCTTGCTCACCTACCCGGTGCTGCTCGGCGGCGGCAAGCGGCTGTTCGATGACAACGCGGCGCCGGCGGCCTTCACGCTGACCCACTCGGTGGTCTCGCCCGGCGGCGTCATTGTGGCTCACTACCGCCGCGCCGGCGCGGTGAAAACCGGCTCTTTCGTGGCGGAAAGCGCCGCGGCGGCCCAGTCGTAAAAAAAGGGCCGGTCGGCCCTTTTCTCTTCCCCTTCCTCACCTCAGGCAAACAAAATATCGCTCTGCTCCACTTGCCCGACCACGTGGATCTTGAAGTCGGCGGCATAGCTGTTGCTCTGGGTGTTCATCAACAGATCGGTGGTGCCGTTGAAGGCGTCGAAGTTGAGCTGGATCTCGCCTTTCTGGCCGCTGAAGGCGCTGCCGCTGTCGATAAAGCGCAGCTCGCTCAGGCTGTTGTTGAAGCGCAGGCCGGAGAGATCGATCTTGTCGATGCCGTGCTCGAAGTCTTCAATCACGTCGAACGCCGCCACCGTCGACTCTTTGGCGTTGAGATAGACGAAATAGTCGGTGAAGTTGTTGGCGTCTTTGCCGCCCCACAGATGGTCCGCCCCCCGCCCGCCGTACAGGATGTCGGAACCGGCGTTGCCCGCCAGCAGGTTGTCCTGATCGTTGCCGATGAGCAGATCGCGCCCGCTGCCGCCGATGGCGTTCTCGATGATCGCCCCGCGCGCGATGGCGACGTTCTGCGTGCCGCCGCCGACGCTGGAGAACGCGCCGTCGTTCAGGTTGATCATCTGCTGCTGGCTGTAGCCGGAGAAGTCCAGCGTGTCGTTGCCGCCGGCGTCCCACACCGCGAAGTTGACCGGTTTGCCGTTGTCCGCCGTGGCGGTCAGGAAATCACGGCCGGTGTTGGAGTTGAAGCCGTACACCGTGTCGCCGGTGCGGGTGTTCATGTTGGCGCCGTACAGCTTCTGGATCGCGGCGATGTCATCCACCATCGGCCCATAGCCATACACCCCTTTGGTGTCGGCGCCGGTGTAACCGGCGTTGAAATAGCTCATGATCGAGTATTGCAGCGAATCCTGATAATAAGCCGCGTCATTCTGATAACTCGGGCTGCCTAACGATGCGTCATAAGATCCCGGATGTGCCAGCCCCAGGGCGTGTCCCAGTTCGTGGGTGAAGGTCTGGCTGCTGAAGTCGCCGCTAACCGGCGCCTTATGGGTGGCGAAATTTTTGTTGAACCACACCGTGCCCGCAAAGGCGTTATCGCTGCCCGATTTGGAACTCGGCGGGTAATAGGCGTAAGCGTTGATGGCATTCGGGCCGCTGCCGGCTGCGGTGCTGCCGTCGGCGCGCTGCGTGAAGTAGGCGAAGGTGATATCCGCGCGGTGGTTGATATCGGTGGACGCCGCCTCGGTGAAGGTTACGTTCGCCACGTCGGCCCACGCCTGCATCGATTTCAGCGCCTGAGCCTGCGCCGCCTGGGTCAACGGCTGCAGCCCCTTGTCGCCGTCACCGGTCTGGCCGATGCGGTTCAGCGCGCTTTGCGTCAGGAAGGAATAGGTCAGCGCGACCGGCTGGTGATACACCTGGTCGCCGTTGTGCGTCAGGCCCGGCCGCGTCAACTGATCGGCGGCGCGATCGAAGCTGAAGTTATCGCGGATTTTACCCAAATTATTAATCGCCGCCCCGCCGCGCTGGTTACTGTACAGGTTAGCGTTGTCCAGCGTGAACAGTGCGCCGTAGCCCAATCCGTCATAGGGGCTGCCGGGCTGGTGATAGTAAAACTGATAGTTATGATCGTTGGGGGATGTGGCGGCCAGGCTGGTGAACTCATCGTCATCTTGCAAAATGTCGTTGTGGCGACTGCTCATTGCATTCTCCTTTTACACACTAGGAATCCACTCGATTTGTAATATTATTCATCAGTTGTTCTTATCTAAGCCGAGGCTTAGGATTGACCAGTATAGTGACTCACTCCGGCGGCGCGAGCCCGCCCAGCCTGGCTTCACCGCGCCGGGCGTTAAGAAGGAGATAACCATAACAATTTGTATTCTCACTATATTAATGAGAAAAATAAGCGCAATAACAGGTTAATCACTCGTCTTTTCGCGCCTTTTAGCGACGGTTAGATCAGAATAATCGAGGATTAAAAAACCTAATCCTTGCCTCATCATCTCGCCGGGAACGTGCTAAGGTGTGAACGGACAGCCGAAAGGAGTGACCCGATGCCAACCCATTTCCTTATGCGCGCCTTGCGCCGCGCCAGCCTGACAGGAGTCGTTATGAGCGTATTGTGCAGCAGTGCCCTGGGCAGTTCCCTGCCGTTGCTGGAGCCCGCCGCGCTGAAGGGCGACTGGCAGCTCGCCGCCATCGGCGACGGTAAAGCCGTCTGCGAGGTGCAGCTGAGCGACGAAGCGGTAGCCAACACCAACGCCTTCCGCTTCAGCGCCTCCGCCGAGTGCCTGCAGCCGCTGGCGCTGCACGCGCTGCCGGTCGCCTGGCGGCCGACGCCGGACGGCATGACGCTGACCGACGCCGAAGGGAGCATGGTGGCGTTTCTGGCCCTGACCGCGCCGAAGCGCTATGAGCTGATCGACCGCAACGGCCCTTCACGCTTTGTGCTGATCCCGCGCTAATCCTTCAGGCAAACAGCAGGCCGAGCAGCGCGCCGCCCGCCAGCACCCACAGCGGATGGAGGCGCTTGCTCATGCTCAATCCCGTCGCCAGCGCCACGATCGCCGCCAGCCGCCAATGGGGCGCTGAAGCCTCGGCGATCAAAAGGCCGCTGGCCACCACCAGCCCCACGGTCAGCGGCACCAACCCGGCCTGCACGATGCGGCGCCACGGGCGATCCTTAAAGCGCCGCCAGGCGCCCATCACCAATAGCGTAACGATGGAAGACGGCCCGAACTTGGCGATCGAAGAAACCAGCAGCCCCGCCCAGCCGGCCACGTGCCAACCGACCAGCGGCACGATCATCATGTTCGGCCCCGGCGCGGCCTGCGCCATGGCGAACAGCGCGCTGAACTCCTGGGCGCTCATCCACTGATGCACCTCCACCACCTGCCGCTGCATCTCCGGCAGAATGGTCATGCCGCCGCCGAACGCCAATAAAGAGAGCTCGGTGAAGATCAGCGCCAACGCCATCAACACCCCGCTCATGACGGCCACCGCCACATCAGCAGAATGCTCAGCGGCGCCAGCACCAGCATGGTCGGCAACAGCGGCAGGCGCAGCCAGGCAATGGCGATCAACGCCAGCGCGACGATCGCCAGCGCCGGCCATTTGCCGCGCAGCGGCAGCAGCATCTTGATCCCGGTCGAGAGCAGCAGCCCGGCGGCCGCGGCGGCCAGCCCGGCGAACACATGCTGCACATGGGGATCGTTTTGGAAGCGGGCGTACACCACGCCCAGCCCCACCACGATCGCCGTCGGCGCGCTGATGAGGCCCAGCAAGGCGCACAGCGCGCCGCGCAGCCCGCGAAATTCCATCCCCACCGCCACCGACAGGTTGATCACATTGCCGCCGGGCAAAAACTGGCACAGGCCGAGCAGCTCGGTGAACTGTTCCGCGTTCAGCCAGCGCCGGCGTTCCACCAACATGCTGCGCGCCATCGGCAGTACGCCGCCGAAGCCGATCAACCCCAGCCACAGAAAGCCCAAAAACAGCGCCGCGTTGCCCGGCGCTGCCGCCGGGTGCGGTTTTAACGTATTGATATCTGACATGACATTGCCGTTCCACATCGCTTGTTTTGATGTCTGGTATCATGCGCGCCGCCGTGCCATGATGTCTAATGCATTCCGGAACAACGAAAGATACCTTTGAGGTATGGTTATGATTGAACTGCGTCGCCTGCGGGCGTTCGTCACCGTGGTGGAAGAAGGCAACATCACCCGCGCCGCCGAGCGGCTGTTTATCCAGCAGCCGCCGCTGACCCGCCTGTTGCAGGGGTTGGAAGACGAATTGGGCGTGAAGTTGTTACAGCGATTACCGCGCGGCGTGCGCGTCACCGAAGCGGGCGACGTGCTGTTCGAAGAAGCTCGCGCCCTGCTGGCGCGCGCCGAACGCCTGCGCGAAGCGGTGCAGCGCGCCGCCCGCGGCGAGCAGGGCCACATCGCCATCGGTTTCACCAGTTCCGCCGCGCTGCACCCGTTCGTGCCCAACCTGCTGCGCCGCTACCGCGACATCCTGCCGGGCATCACCACTCAACTGGAAGAAGCCGGCAGCGGCGAACTGATGGAGGCGTTGCTGGAACAGCGCCTCGACGCCGCCTTCGTGCGCTCGCCGGCCAACGGCATTCCCGGCCTGAGCGTCGAGCCAGTGCTCAGCGAGCCGATGATCGTCGCCCTGCCGCTGGGCCACCGGCTGGCGCAAGAAACGCAGCAACCGCTGCCGTTGGCCGAACTGGCCCACGAGGCGTTTATTCTCTATCGCCGCCCGGCCGGCCAGGGGCTGTACGACGCCATCCTGGCCGCCTGCCACCGCGCCGGCTTCAGCCCGCGCATCGTGCAGGAAGCGCCGCGCCTGCCGGCCACCCTCAGCCTGGTGGGCGCCGGATTAGGGGTGTCAATCGTGCCCGGTTCCATGCGGCGGCTGGGCGGCGACGGCATCGTCTACCGCACTCTCGCCGCAGAAGCGCAGCTCAGCGCCCCGCTTTACCTGGCGCTGCGCCGCAGCCCGGCTTCGCCGATCGTCGAGCGCTTTCGTCAGTTGGTGCTGGAGACCGTGGGGGGTAGCTGATGATGGTGATCCCGTCGCACAGCCCAATTACGCGTCCGCATCCCAATGGCGGAAATAGCGTTTCAGCTTCTCAATGGTATGGCGCCACTTCGGTGTAGTTGGCTTACACACGGTGTTTTGGTTACCGAAAAAGCCAACCTCACTAATCGCGTCATTTTCGCCGCGGGTTTCCAGCCATTTTACCGGGACAAAATACTCTGACTTATCCGGATCATCGGCATTGCGGCGATACAGATCGCGATACTTAAGCACATCCATCGCCAGCTTTTCACCGTCTTCCGTATCAATAGTAAAGCTTCTGGCGGGTTCTACCGCGCTCTGAACAATGCCGACGCCAACATAACCCGTTTTCGGGATGTTCACCCAAACCCGATTACCCGGTTGAAGCTGCTTTAAAGTCTGGCTGTACCAGCTACCGCCACCAGCGCTGATAAATCCATAGCGACGCGCCTCTTCCCAGCTCCGGCTTAACGGATCGCCAAATGAAGCGTAAAACTCACCGTTCCAGGGTTCTTTGGTTTTGGCGCTGGTTCCTGCAGTGGCCTGCGCAGCATTGGTTTGCGTCTCGCTCGGATCGATAAGCCAGGCGCGGCTTAAGAATTGCTCATCACCGTGCTGGAACACGGTGAAGAACAGCACGTTAATCGAGATGCCATTCTTACTGAGATAGTCCACGATGCGCTCGGTTGAGGGATCCAGTTCTGCCGCCACGATGATAATTTGGTGTGACTGATTCAGGGAGTCCTCTTCCAGCTCGGTGTTAAAGCGTTGCTTAAACGCCTCCCCCAGATTGCCGCCGCCGGAGAATTTCTCGTAAATCTGCGACAGGCGCTCGGCAGTGAGATCATCCACCCAGGAGGCGTAGTCCAGTGCCTGCGCCACTACCTCACGTGGCGTGCGATCGCGCTTCAGCTCAATCAGAATCAACGAGGCATCCGGCGCGATGGCCAGCAGATCGATACGCCCCTTATCAAGCGTATTTTCCTGATGGCCGATCAGCATCCACTGATCAGAGATAATGGTCGGATCGCTTAAGATCATCTTCTCCAGCAGTTGTTCACTGGGGAGCTTGCTGATGGCCAGTGGCTGGGGGGCATCCCCCACCCGCCAGATTGCATGATGGAGCGGCATCGTTATGTTCCTTAGTTTAACGCGGCATCGGTAAGCGCATCCGCCAGATGGAGCTGGGTTTGTTGGGATTCAATTATTCCAGATACTAATTTTGAACATAGATTATTCATCTCTTCAACTACGTCCTTTATTCTCAAACTCTCGTTAGTTGGAGGAAGAGCAATAAATGTATTAGCCAATCTATTTAAAGCCATTTTTTGCACACCTACCTGCATTGTTTTATCTATGAACTGCCCTTGGCAAAGAGCACTTCTTAGACATAGATATAGATAGCCTTTTGAAATTAGCTTTGATGGTATTAATCTAGCTGCGTTCTCTGTAAGATTCATACCATCCAGCAACGCAGGAACAATCCCGCACTTGCCAATTGTCGCACCAACAATTGTCATGTAAATGTCATCTTTAGTTATTATATAGTTCTTGATTTTTTGGTGCATGTCTTCATCAATATATTTCAAGTCAGATAAATCAATAGTACCATCTTTCATATCCGCCACACGAATATAGACATAAGGGGTTGGTTCTGAAAGTAATTTATAACCATTTGAAACTCTTTTACCGCCTTTTATAGCAACAAGTTCGGCCAAACGGCACCACTCCCACCCATTCGGCAACTCAAACGGTTTTTCCTCATCACTCACTGGCGGCAACGGTTTTTGCTTTTTAATTTTGCCTTCTTTCACCAGCTGCGCTTTTTCCTGCTCAATACGTTTAAGCAGTTCAGAAGCGGGTTCGTCGTTAGGATCTTGCGGCACCAGTTTACCCATCACCGCCAGTTGCAGAATGGTTTGCTTAAGCGCGTCGATACTCGCTTCGGTGGTAAACAGCGTGTCGAAATGTTGGCTGATTCGCGCCCAGTTTTCGGCGAGTTGTTCGGCATTTTGGCTGTCGGTCAGCGTTGCCAGCAAGGTTCCCACCAGTTGCTGATGCGCATCCAGACTGGTCAGAGATTGTTGTTCCAGTTGGTCGCAGAGGGACATTAAATCATCGGCTACTTCAACAATTCTTAGTTGCTCATTCATAGGGGGAAAAGGCAACAAAACCTTAGAGACTACCGCACCTGACACTTCTTTAAATGTCGTCCCGCTTGCCATTTCATCTATTTTTTTAGCAGCACTCAATAGAAAATAATATATATACTCTGCACTTTCTTTGATGTACGGCACACAAGACTTGAAGCCTTGGTTAGTTGATAGCTCATTATTTGAAATCGCCACATAACCAATCGGTGCTCGGCTGGAAAAAAGCACAGAGCCTTTCGGCATTAACTTGGCTGATGAATTAGAAAGACCATCAATTGTAATATCTCTGGCACCGGAAGATATATACTTACCTTTGAGTCCGTTGAGGTCAGCGGGAGTTAACCATTTAATCCCCTGAGTACTCCAATAGAGTGGATTCTCAGATGTTGGAGTTCCTCCGCCAACAATTTCACCTATGGTTGCCAAAGTCACCCACTCCCACCCCTCCGGCAATTCAAACGGCTTCTCATCCTCACTAATTTCCGGCAGCGGCTTCTGCTTTTTAATCTTCCCCTGCTTTACCAGCTCTGCTTTCTCGGCAGCGATACGTTTTAACAGTTCAGACGCCGGTTCATCATTCTGATCCTGCGGCACCAGTTTGCCGCGCACAGCCAGTTCCAGAATCAGCTCGCGCAGTTTCTTTATGCCATAGAGATCGATTTTGCCGTTACTGCCGCGCCCAGCGGTGGAGCGGGTTTGCAGCGCAGAAGACCAGATATCAATATGGTCGGTAATCAGTTTCTCAACGCTCATCAGTTCGCCCCCTTGTTGCTGGCCAGCGCAGCGCCGAGGATGTCGCGAAGCTGATTACGCAGATCGCTGATTTCCGCCTGCTGTGCCTGGTACTGCGCCAGCAGTTCATCCGGATCGTGGCTGACGGTTTCACCCTGGTACGGGTTTTTGATATCGAGGTTGAAGTTGCGGGCGATAATGTCGTCGATGCTGACTTGCCACGCCTGGTTGTTTTCTTCGCGGCCGGCAAAACCGTCCGCTTCGTTGCCCCACCAGTCGATTTCGGCCTGGAACTCTTCAAACTTCATCGGTTTGGTTTTGCTGTAGTTCTTCACGCCGTCCGGGTACGGATGCTCGTAGAACCACACCTGTTTAGTCGGTTGACCTTTGGTGAAGAACAGAATATTGGTTTTAATACCGGTGTACGGGTTAAACACGCCGTTCGGCAAACGCACGATGGTGTGCAGGTTGCACTCTTCGGTGAGCAGTTTTTTGATTTTAGTTTTCACGCCTTCGCCAAACAGCGTGCCGTCCGGCAACACCACCGCCGCACGGCCTTTATCGGCCAGCACTTCGATAATCAGCTGCAGGAACAGATCGGCGGTTTCACGGGTTTGCATCTCTGCCGGGAAGTTCTTCTCGATGCCGTCTTCTTCGGTGCCGCCAAACGGCGGGTTGGTGACGATCACGTCAATCTGCTCATCCCAGGAAGACAGCGGCTTGTTGAGCGTGTTGTCGTGGCGAATTTGCACCGGCACCTCAATGCCGTGCAACAACATATTGGTGGTGCACAGCAGGTGCGGCAGCTGTTTCTTCTCTACGCCGTGAATCTGCGTTTGCAGCGTTTTGTGGTCTTCGGTCGTTTTGACGTAATGCTCTTTCACATGGTCAAACGCGCAGGCGAGAAAACCGCCGGTGCCGCAGGCCGGATCCATGATCGACTCGCCCAGTTTCGGGTCAATTCGGTTGACCATAAAACGCGTCACGGCGCGCGGGGTGTAGAACTCGCCCGCATTACCGGCACTTTGCAAGTCACGCAGGATCTGCTCGTAGATATCGCCGAACAAATGCCGTTCCTGGCTGCTGCTGAAATCGATTTCGTTGAGCTTGTTGATCACCTGGCGCAGCAACGTGCCGTTTTTCATGTAGTTATAGGCATCACTGAACGCCTGTTTGACCACAAAGCCGCGTGGATTTTTGTCGATAGGCGCGGTGAGGTTCTTCAGCGTCGGGAACAGGTCGTCGTTGACGAACTCCAGCAACGCATCCCCGGTGATCCCTTCGCTGTTCGCCGCCCAGCTGCGCCATAAATAGCGTTGCGGGATCGGGAACTGGTAATCATCCTGCTCCAGTTCCAGCTCTTCTTCCTGGGTATCGAAAATTTTCAGAAACAGCAGCCACGAAAGCTGGCCAAGGCGCTGCGCGTCGCCGTCTACGCCGGCGTCTTTGCGCATAATGTCCTGAAGGGATTTAATCACTGAGCTAATCGACATGTTTTCTTTCCATACTAAAAAAAGGATGCCACCGGCTGCGGGAGCAACCCGTGGCAAAATGTTTATGCGCTATCAGGCGAAACGCGGCGGTAACCGATAGATTTCGTTTTCCAGTTCGTTAACCGCCTGTTCGTAAGCCTGCTTGTCACCGAAGCGGGTTTTGATGATTTCCAGCGGACGCCCCAGCGTATCGAATGGCTTCAGTTTCAAGACCTGAACGTCCTCGATTTCCCGTACCCCTTCATCGGCATATTTATCCAGCAACGTGCTGAGCACCTGCTGCGCCGGTTCGGCGTATTTGGTGAAATAGTCACGCTTACGCACGTTGGCGGCGCGCTCCTGGCGCGTCAACGGCGGCTGACCGTACACCACATGGCAAAGCAAATCAAACGGGTCGAGATCTTTCCCCACCTCTTCGGCCAACACATCCCACAGGATACCCAATTGTTCCAGCTCTTCGATAATGGCCTGTTTACGCGGCGCCGCCTGCCATTTACGCACAAAGCCATCAAGCGAGGCGAACTCACCGTCTTTGAGCAAGGTTTTACGGGTGTAATCCTGGAAGGACTCAGTGACCAACTTGCCATCGGCATCGTAATACTGAACGCGTTTGGCCAGCACGCTGACGGTCACACCATTGACATAAAATTTACGGGTTTGGCCGTCGTCATCCTGATGGAATTCACCGTTCCCCGCCGGTTTATCCGGGTTGGCCTGGTATTCCGCCGGTTCCTCATGCGCAGCGCCGTAGGTCTCTTCTGCGTTCTCTTCGGCATCCAACCGTTCATTAAAATCAGACTCCGCGTCTGAAATATCGTCAGGCTTCACGACCAGCACTTTCTCCGGCACGCCGTCAAAGCGCTCATCCGCAAACAGCTCGGTCGCTTTTTTGAAATCGAGAATGGTGAACCACAGTTTGCCGTACTTTTCGTTGATACGCGTGCCGCGCCCGATAATCTGTTTGAACTTGGTCATCGACTGGATGTTCTGATCCAACACGACCAATTTACAGGTTTGGGCATCCACGCCGGTAGTCATCAACTCGGAGGTCGTCGCGATAACCGGGTAGGCTTTTTTAGGATTGATAAAGTTATCCAGCTGCGCCTTGCCGGCGTCATCATCGCCGGTGATTTTCATCACATACTTTTCGTTCTTCAGGACCTGTTCCGCATTCAGTACCACCAACGCGTGGCGCATGCGATCGGCATGATCGATGTCGTTGCAGAAGATGATGGTTTTATCCATCGGGTTGGTGCGCTTGAGGTAATCGGTGATGGTCTGTGCCACCAGCATGGTACGCTCATCAATTACCAGCGTGCGGTCAAAATCTTTCAGGTTATAAATGCGATCTTCAATTTCTGCGCCGTATTTATCCAACTGTCCTTTAAGCGGCCGCCAGCCCTGTACGTCAACGTCGATATCCACACGCACCACTTTGTATGGCGCGAGGAAGCCGTCTTCAATACCCTCTTTCAGCGAGTAGGTGTACACCGGATCACCGAAGTAGTCGATGTTGGAGACGTCTTCGGTTTCTTTCGGCGTCGCCGTCAGGCCAATCTGGGTGGCGCTGCCGAAATACTCCAGAATTTCGCGCCATGCAGAATCCTCGGAGGCGCTGCCACGGTGGCATTCGTCGATCACGATCAGGTCGAAGAAGTCTGGCGCCACCTGTTTGTAGGCTTTTTGATACTCTTCGGGGCCGGTTATCGCCTGGTACAATGCCAGATGGACCTCATAGGCCGGATCGATGGTGCGCCCGGCGATTTTGGTCATGGCGTTGCCAAACGGCTGGAAATCGTTATTTTTGGTCTGATCGACCAGAATGTTGCGATCCGCCAGGAACAGAATGCGTTTTTTGTTTTTCGCTTTCCACAACCGCCAGATGATCTGAAACGCGGTATAGGTTTTGCCCGTACCGGTCGCCATCACCAACAAAACGCGGTTTTTCCCTGCCGATACGGCATCGACCGTTCGGTTGACCGCCTGCATCTGATAGTAACGGGGGGACTTGCCACTGCCGTCATCGTAATAATCTTGGCTGATGACCGGCAATTGCTCCTGCGTGAACCCTTTCCAGACACAGTACTTCTGCCATAGCTGTTCAGGCGTTGGAAAGTCGCTAAGTGCAATTTCGGACTCCAACTGCTGGGGATTGGTTTTGTCATGGAAGATAAAACCGTCGCCGTTGGAAGCAAACACAAAGGGAACGTCAAGCAGCCCGGCGTAATCCAGCCCCTGTTGCATCCCTTTGCCGATGGCGTGCTGATTGGCTTTTGCCTCGATCACCGCTAATGGCAAGTTTGGCTTGTGGTAGAGAACGATATCGGCGGATTTGACTTTGATACGGGAAGCCAGTTTTCCGCGCACCACGATCTTACCATCCCGGAGTTTCACTTCCTGCCGAATCTGTGACATCACATCCCAACCGGCTTCCTTGACCGCCGACAGAATAAATTTGGTGATGATGTCCGTTTCGGTCAGATGTGTTTTGTTTACGCCAGCCATAGCAAAGTTCTCAACGGTATTGGGTTAACTCTGATTTTACACAAATTAATGCATTACGTAATGACTTGAAACGGGTTTTCAGGCTGTTGTCACCCTTTAACCGCGTCGAGCGCTTTCGTCAGCTGGTGCTGGAGACCGTGGGGCAGTCATAAAAAGCCCGAACGGCCAATAAAAAATGACGTTCGTTTATTATTTATTTAAGCCTGTGAGCGGTGAAAATTAATTCCAATCCATGACTATTCAACTTCCGGTTAATTAATTAAACCCGCTCTCACTTAGTAACAAACGCAAACAAATAAGCGCCTACGCAATACATTCCAGCCGCTAGGATTTAAGGGTCACAGCCTATTCCCGCCGATGACAAAAAATCATTTCAATGGCGATCGCGCCTTCCCTGTCGCCTGCCGCTGCAGGCGCACGGTTTTATATTGGAGAAAACGCTATGCTATCGCGTCGTGATATATTGAAAGTCTCCGCCGTCAGCGCGGCCGCCGCCGGCATGATCGGCGGCATCGCCAAAAATGCCGCTGCCGACGACCATCGCAATATCGTGCCTCCCAGCAGCTATCAGCCGCCTGCCGATGCGCAGCATCTCTATAAATACAAATTCACCGACAGCAAAAAGCGCAGCCTGCCCAACGGCTGGGCGCGCGAAGCCACCGTCGAGCAATTCCCGATCTCCGAAGGCGTGGCGGGCGTCGACATGACGCTGGAGCCGGGCGGCGTGCGTGAGCTGCACTGGCACGCCATCGCCGCCGAATGGGCGTTTATGCTCGAAGGCCATGCGCGCATCACCATCCTCGATCCCGAGGGAAAATGTGAGGTGGCGGATTTCGGCCCCGGCGACGTCTGGTATTTCCCGAAAGGCTATGGCCATTCCATTCAGGCGCTGGCGGACGGCGCGCATTTTATTCTGGCGTTTGATAACGGCCACTTCTCTGAATTCGGCACTTTCAGTATTACCGATTGGGTGGCGCATATGCCGAAAGAGGTATTGGAAAAAAGCGTCGACATGCCGGCGGCGGTATTTTCCAAGGCCAAACAGGGCGAAGCTTATATTGTCGGCGGCGCCGTTCCGCCCGCATTGCCATTGCCGAAAAACGACGGCGGATTAAATAACGCCCCGCTGACCCACCGCTATGAATTAATGAAGCAAAAGCCGTTCTTTGAAAATGACGCCGGCAGCGTCCATTTGGTGTCGTCGAAAGAATTTCCCATTTCCACCACCATGACCGGCATCATCGAGATCGTGAAACCCGGCGCAATCCGGGAATTGCACTGGCACCCCAATGCCAACGAATGGCAATACTATATTGCCGGCAAAGGCCGCATGACGGTGTTCAGCTCGCACGGCCATGCGCAGACGGAAGAGTACGCCCCTTCGGACGTCGGTTACGTGCCGCAGGGCTTCGGCCATTACATCGAGAACATCGGCGATGAGGATTTGAAGGTACTGATCGTGATGGACAACGGCATTTATCAGGATATTTCGTTGTCCGACTGGCTGGCGAAAACCCCGGCTTACCTGCTGGCGGACAACTTCAATAATCAGGTTGAGGACTGGCAGGATAGACCGAAAGACAAACGGGTGATGTCGCGCCGCAGCCGCTGACGCCGCGGCGAGGGAGAATCTCCCTCGCCGCTTTCTTTACTGCTTGCGCTGCTCCGCCACCTGTTTGGCGGTGACCTTGCCCTGCTTGTCGCCGAAATGGCCAACCACAAAGTTGGCGACCGCCGCCACTTCCTCGTCGGAATACGCGCTGCCGAACGCCGGCATCATCTCATGCCGCTCGCCGACGCTGATGCTTGTCCCCTTCAGGATGGCCTGCACCACGCTGCGCCCCTGCGGATCGTTCACCGCCGTGCTGCCGACCAGCGACGCGTACTCGCTCTGGCGGCCCGGCCCGTTCCACTGGTGGCAGCCGCTGCAGTCGTTGGCGAACACCCGGCGCCCGAGCGAGCTGTCTTGCCCGCCCGGCAGGATCGGCGTGGAAGCCCCCGCGCCCTTCGGCTGCAGGTTCACCGCCGCGGCGTCGTCCCCGGCGATCGGCTCGATATCGCGCAGGTATTTCACCAGCGCCAGATTATCTTCCCGCGTCAGGAACTGCAGGCTGTTCTCCACCGCTTCCGCCATCGGGCCGGCGGCGCTGCTGCGCCCCGGCGCATGACCGGTGGCCAGATATTGCGACAGCTGCTGGTCGCTCCAGCCGCCGATGCCGGTCTGTTTGTCCGGCGTGATGTTGGCGGCGAACCAGCCCTGCACCACTTCACCGCTCAGGTGCTTGCTCTGGTTAAGGCCGAACCCCAGATTGCGCGGCGTATGGCACTCACCGCAGTGGCCGAGCGCCGTCGCCAGATAGGCGCCGCGATTCCACTGTTCATCCTTGTTGAGATCCGGCGCGAAGCGCTGCTCCTGGAAGAACGCCAGGTTCCAGAATTTCATGCCCCAACGCTGATTGAACGGGAACGACAGATCGTTTTGCGGGTTGACCTGTTTCACCGGCGGCAGGCTGAACAGATAATCCTTAATCGCCAGCACGTCGTCGCGGCTCAGCCCGGTGTACGAGGTGTACGGCATCGCCGGGTACAGGTTGCCCTGCGGGCCGATGCCCTCACGCACCGCGCGCACGAACTGATCGTCGCTCCAGTTGCCGATGCCGGTCTCCTTGTCGGCGGTGATGTTGGTGCCGTAAATGGTGCCGAACGGCAGTTTAAAGGCGAAGCCACCCGCATAAGGCGCGCCGCCCGGCGCGGTATGGCACGCCACACAGTCGGCGGCGCGCGCCAGGTACTCGCCGCGCGCCAGTTTATCGGTCATGCCGGCCGGCGCCCCGGCGATCGGCGCCGCAGGCTCCGCGCCGGCAGGCCGCAGCAGGGTATACAGCGCGTATCCTCCCGCCAACACCACCACGGCGATAATCAGCCATAACAGCCCTTTCAAGGCGTTGCTCATCGCATCTCTCCCTAACCCAACGCCTTGGCGGCCTGGTGGATGGCGGCGCGAATGCGCACATAGGTGGCGCAGCGGCAGACGTTGCCGCCCATCGCCGCGTCAATGTCCGCATCGCTCGGGTTTTTACTCTGGGCCAGCAGCGCGCTGGCGCTCATGATCTGGCCGGACTGGCAGTAACCGCACTGCACCACGTCCAGGTGGAGCCAGGCTTCCTGCACCGCCTTGCCTTCCGGCGTGGCGCCGACGGCTTCGATGGTGGTGATTTTCTTGCCGGCGGCGGCGGAGACCGGCGTCATGCACGAACGCACCGGCACGCCGTCCAGATGCACGGTGCAAGCGCCGCACATGGCGATGCCGCAGCCGAACTTGGTGCCGGTCAGGCCGGCTTCGTCACGCAAAAACCACAGCAGCGGCATGTGCGGATCGCCCTCAAAGGTCAGCGGCTGCTCGTTTACGGTTAAATGAATCATCAGGTTCTCTCCTTGTCAGACGCCGGATTCGTAGTGGGATTATGCAGCGGCAGGCTCAGCGAGGCGCGAGGCCGCCCGAGCAGCGCCAGCGCGTTGCCGACCGCCGGAGCGATGGTCGGCACCCCCAGTTCGCCCACGCCGGTCGGTTTCTCGGTCGAGGGCATGATGATCACCTCAACCTCCGGCATCTCATTGATGCGCAGCGGGCGGAAATTATTGAAGTTGGACTGTTCGACCACGCCGTCTTTCAGCGTGATATTGCCGTACAGCGCCAGGTTCAGGCCGTAGCCGATGCCGCCTTCGATCTGCGCGCGGATCACGTCGGGGTTCACCGCCACGCCGCAGTCCACCGCGCACCACACCTTGTGCACTTTCGGGATGCCCCCTTCGCCGATCGATACCTCGGCCACCTGCGCCACATAGGTATCGAACGCCTTGGCAACGCCCACGCCGCGCGCGCGTCCGTCCACCACCTTGGCGCCCTGCCAATCAGCGGCTTTGGCCACCGCCCGCAGCACGCCCGCCGCGCGCGGCGCGTCGCCCATCAGCGCCAGCCGCCCTTCCACCGGATCCTGCCCGGTTTCCTGCAGCAGTTGATCGATAAAGCTCTCCACCGCGTGGCCGGTGTGGGTGCTGGCGACCGACCGCAGCGAGGTGGTCGGCACCTTGCCGGGCACGATATGCGCATCGCAGCGGAAGGCCTCAAAGGTATAAGGCACCTCGCTGGCGCCCTCGACCATCATCTGATCGAGGCCGTTGACCACCAGCGCATCCATCGCGCTGTGGCGCGTCCAGGAGTGGCCGACTACGGTATCGGTCCAGCCCACCACCTTGCCGCCGCGAATGGCGCCGCGCAGGCGATGCAGGATCATCGGGCGATACCAGCCGTTGCGGATGTCGTCCTCGCGCGTCCATACCACCTTCACGCCGTGGCCGGGGCCAATGCCCTTGGCCGCCGCCGCCATGTCGGCCGCCAGATCCGGCCCCAGCGTCGGGTTGCCCAGATCGATACGCCGGCCGAAGCTGCCGCCTGCCAGAATGGTTTCAATCTGCACCTTCTCCGGCGGCAGCTCGAACAGATCGCACAGCTGCTTGTGGTCGAGCGTCTGGATTTGGCAGCCGTAGCGCGCCTTGACGCTTTCGCCGTCCCAGAACAGATAGCCGTCCAGCGGCTCCATCGGCGCGTGAGCGACGTAGGGGAAGGTGTATTCGGCCTCAATCACCTTGTCGGCCTTGTCGAACACCTCGTCCGGCTTACCGAGACTCTTCGCCACTACGCCGGTTTTCTGCGCCACCTGGCGGAATTCGGCGTAAATCTCCTCGGTGTTGCGTCGCTCCGCCTGCGCATCGTCCCAGGTGACCCTAAGCCGATCCCGCCCCTGGATCGCCGCCCAGGTGTTTTTGGCGTAAACCGCCACGCCGGTGGCAACCTGTTTCACCGCCACCACGCCCGGCACCGCCAACGCACGGTCGGCGTCAAACGTCGCCACCTTGCCGCCGAAGCGCGGCGGTTTCTTGATGGTGACGGTCAGCATGTCCGGCTCGTGGATATCCTGCGAGAACTGCGCGCTGCCGTTGGTTTTCGCCAGTGAATCGACGCGGTGCAGACCGCGCGTTTTGCCGATCAGGGTGAAATTGGCCGGATCCTTCAGCGCCAGGCTGGCGGGATCGGGCGGCGGCAGCGTGGCGGCCAACTCGGCGAACTCGCCGAAACCCGCTTCGCGCCCGCTGGCGGCATGGCGGATCTTGCCCGCCTGCACGGTGATTTCCTGCGCGGAGGTTTTCCAACTCTGTGCCGCAGCCTGCACCAGCAGCGCGCGCGCCATGGCGCCCATGCGCCGCATCTGTTCATAGGCGTTGGCGACCGAGCTGGAACCGCCGGTGCCCTGGAATCCGAACGCCAGGTTCTTGTAGACGGCGGTATCCACCGGCGCGGCCACTACCCGCACCTGCGCCCAGTCGGCGTCGAGCTCTTCGGCGACCAGCGTCGCCATGCCGGTATAGACCCCCTGGCCTACTTCGGTGTGTTTACTGATGACGGTGACGATGCCGTCGGCGCCGATCTGGACGAAGGCGTTGGCGTCAAACGCCGTCGCGCCGGCGGCGGCCGGGGCGTTCGAGCGCGCCAGCGCGCCGGTGGACGGCAGATAGGCGCCGATCACCAACGCCCCGGCGCCGACGATAAACCGCCGCCGCGAAAGCGGAACTTGGGATATGCTCATTGCTCATGACTCCAAAAAAACCGAAGGCGTCACTGCCTTCGGCGAAACAGCGCTAATTATGGGAATGGCTTGCCGCGCCGGTCAGGTGACATAGCACAACAGAGCAATAATTAGCGTAGCCTATTATCCAGTAGGCTTAATGTTGAAGAGGGATTTTCTATTGGAGAATCGTGCGGTGCGGGCGGAAACCCGCACCGGGGGTCAGCTCTGCGTCGTCGCCAGATAGGAGAAGACGCTGAGCAGGCGGATTTGCGCCGCCATGTTGTCGCTGTCGAAGGCCACGGTGAGCGCATCCTGGCGCTCCACGCCGGGCACCAGGCTGAACAGATCCGCCAGCACCGGTTTGGCCGCCATCAGCGTCAGCCGGTAAGGCGGCATAAAACGGCGCTCCACCGGCAGTCTGGCGCCCTGGCGCACCTGCTGCATCGCGCGCTCGCGGATCTCGGCGCGTGCCCGCTGTGGGCTGAGCGATTCTGCGGCGGTTTGCGAGAGGGCGCGTTTCACGCAAACATAGCCGGATTGCGGATAACGTTCAGCGATCCAGCGTTGCAGCTCGTCGTCACCGCTCACCAGCCACAGCGGCACGTTCAACTCGGCCGCCGCCGCCGCATACAGATCGCTTTCGCCTACCGCCTCGCCGTTCAGGCTGACGCGATAAAAGGCCCGGCCGTTAATGGTATGCGCCAGCACACCACGCTCGCCGGCGGCGCTGTGATAACCAATAAACATCAGGCCGTCGTAACGTTGATGCTGCAGCCCTTCCACCATCGACAGCCCGCGCGGTTTGCCCTGCACCAGGCGCGCCCGCGCATCGATGCGTTCGGCGCGCAGGTTCTGCATCATCGCGTGGCTGTCGGCCACCGTCACCTCGGTGGCGCCGCCGGCAAAAGCGCCGTCGATGGCGGCGTTGACCTCCTGCTCCATCAGCTCGCGCGCCGCCGCATAGTCGGCGTGGGCCGGGTTGCACTGCTCCGGCCGCATCACGCCGGCGATCCCCTCGATATCCGCAGAGATAAAGACTTTCACATCAAGCTCCCGTTATTTAATTTGCCGCCAGCCGATCGAGCAGCGGGCCCAGCGCCACGCGCGCATGCTGCTCGAAGCCGCTGACGCCTTCGGCGCTGAGCAACGCATCCAGCACCGCGTATTCGGTGGCGTCCGCCGCCGCCGCGAACAGCGGCTCCAGCCGTTCGTCCGGCAGCGTCGCCCCCAGCAACCGAGTGGAGAACGCCAGCGCGATGTCGCCGGAGCCGTGCCCCCAATGGCTGCCCACCCGCCCCAGGCCCGCGCCCGCGCGGCGGGCGATGCGGTTCAGCTGGCGGCTGTCCAGCGCCCGATCGCAGGCGATGATGATGATGACCGAACCGGCATCCACCTGCGGCGGCGGATCCGCCAACAGCTTGCCCAGCGCCTGGCCAACGCGCACGCCGCTCAGCGTCAGCGAGTCGAGGGTGCCGAAATTGGCCAGCACCAGCACGCCGAGCGTGGTGCCGAGCCCCGGGCAATAGCGCGAAGCGGTGCCGATGCCCCCTTTCAAGCCGAAACTGCTCATGCCGCGCCCGGCGCCGACGCTGCCGCGCGCAAAGCGGGTGGAATGGTTATCCAGCGCGCTGAAGACGTGCTCCTCACGCACCGCCATCGCCTGAATATCGTTGAGGTAGCCGTCGTTGCACTCCAGCACCAGCGGGTTGATGGTGGCGCTGCCGCGGCCGATCTGCGGGTAGCGCCGGCAGCTGCGCCGCACCATGGCGTTGAACAGCGTGCCGACCGCGAAGGTATTGCTCAGCAGGATCGGCGTTTGCAGCACCCCCAGTTCGTTCAGCTGCACCAGCCCCAGCGGCTTGGCGAAGCCGTTGAGCACCGCGCTGCCGCACGGCAGCGGCTGGTTGAATAGGTCACCCGGCGGCACGATGGCGGTGACGCCGGTCTGGCATTCGCCGTCGGCCAGCGTGTGATGCCCGACGCTGACGCCCGGCACATCGCACAGGGTGTCAGTCGGGCCGGCCGGATAACGCGCGCCCGGCAGGCGGCGGTGGCGCCGCCAATAGCTCAGCAGATTATCGAGGCTTTGTTGTTCAAATGCCTGGCTGTCTGTCATGGTTCCCTCATCCGCCGTTAGCCCATCAGAAAACCAGAATATCGCGCAATGCGCCGCGCCGTAAATTGAAAGCGGAAGCGAGCAGCAAAAATAGCCTTGCCCCATCGCCACTTATTGGGTTTTTAGGGAGAAAAGCAATGTAAATGGCTTGTGGCGCGGGTGATATCCCCCCTTATCCAAGATGGATAACCCGATCTGCCGACGCAATGGTCGTTTCACGGTGGGCAATGATCAGCTTAGTGATATTGAGTCTCTTAATTGCCTGATTCACGGCAGCTTCGCTCTCCTTATCCAGTGCACTGGTGGCCTCATCCAGGAACAAAATAGCCGGTTTCTTGTAGATTGCCCGAGCTATGAATAGCCGTTGTTTTTGCCCGCCGGACAATCCTTCCCCCAACTCGCCGATCGGGGTTTCATACCCCATCGGCATGCGCATGATCACCTCATGCAGATAGCTGGCACGGGCACAGGCTTCCATCCAGGCATCATCCATCTTGTCCGCGAACCCGCAAATATTTTCGCGGATTGAGCCGGAGAACAGTTTGTCGTCCTGCATCACGCAGGCAATCATTTTGTGGTAGTTGTTGATGCCGAGCTGCCGGATATCGACGCCGTTCACCTCAACCCGCCCTGCAGCCGGGGTAAACAGCCCGCACAACACCTTCATCAGCGTGGTTTTTCCGGCGCCGGACGGGCCCACGATGGCCACGCTTTCGCCCGGCGCAACGCTGATGTCCAGGCCATCAAAGATAGCCGGTGACTGGCTGTCGTAACGATAGCTCAGGGCATGGGTCGTCAATCCCAAAGGTTGCAGGCCCGCCGTGTAAGGGTGATCGGGTTTACGCTCCTCCCGCGGATGCAGGGCGATATCGGCAATGCGCTCGTTATGCAGGCTCATCATGCGCAGCTGCAGCAAAAATTCCGTCAGCGACCCGATGCGGTCGGAGAACTGCCCCCGAAAGGCGCCGAACGCCACGAACATACCGAGGGTCATCTGGTTATCGATCACCAGGCTAGTTCCCAACCACAGAATGACGATCTGGTCACACGCCGCTATAAAGGTGTTGATCCCGCCAAACAGCATGTCCATTCGGGTGACGCGGATCCCCGTGTTGATGGTGTCGATTTCAAGGTTTAGCCAGTGAGCGATGCGGCGTTCTGCCATGCCCTGCATCTTGACGGTAGCGATACCGTACAGCGTTTCCATAAAATACGAGCCGGCCCGAGCCTCTCTCACCAGCGCCTCCTCGGACAGCTGACGGTAATAGCCGTAGGTCAGCAGTCGCATCAACACATAAAGCGCAGTGAAAGTGAGCACTACCCAGGTCAGCCAGCCGCCATACAGCGCCATCATCACCAGCACACCGATCACCATGATGCCGTCCATGATGGCGCCGACGATGCTGGTGGTGAAAGTGCTGCGCAGCGTATCCAGTGAACCGAAGCGTGACTGAATGTCCCCCAGCTTACGACGTTCAAAGTAACCGAGCGGCAGGCGCAGCAGATGGGTGAACAACCCGGACTGCCACTGAACGTTGATAAGCGTCGCCATGACCAATCCTGACCATGCCCGCACCATGCCGATGGCAGCCCGCAACAAGATAAACAGCATCAATCCGGCGCAGATGAGCGACAGTAACCCACGATCTCCGGCAGGAATAGCGTGATCCATCACCAGCTGCGTGCCGATGGGCATCACCAGGTTGATGGTTTCGAATACCAGAGACAGGCAAAAGATTTTGCCGAGCGCCCCCTTGAGGCCATGCACGCTGCCGATCAGCGTGCGAAGATGAATGCGATGGCGGACGCTGTCGGCGGTGAATTCGCTGCCGGGCCAGGCCTCAAGCGCTACGCCGGTGAAACTGTGCGACAGTTCCGTCAGGCTGACGGCCCGGCGCCCGCGCGCCGGATCATGCAGCACTGCGCGGTGGCCTTTGACGCTGACCAGCACCACAAAATGGTTGAATTCCCAGTGCAGAATGCAGGGCAGTTTTAGCGCGCCGAGTTCGTCCAGATCCAGAGACAGGGGACGGGTGCTCACCCCCAATTGCTCGGCGATACCGGTCAGTCCAACCAGCGTTGCACCGCGGGTTGACAGGTTGAACTGCCGGCGCAGCGCGATCATGTCGATATTTTTGCCGTAATAACCGCAGATCATCGCCAGACAGGCCAGCCCGCATTCCGACGACTCGGTCTGGTGCACCATCGAAACCCGGTGGCGCAACCGCAGATCCAGTTGGCTGACCCGTTGTTTGAATGAGGTCCTACTCATTGACTGGCCCCGCCGCGCTGTGTTTCATGTCGTAGAACGGCGACAGCATCCATTGATAAATCTTCCTTTTTTCCAGAAACAGGGTGCTTTGCGCTTTCATGCCGTTTTCCAGGCTCAGACGTTTACCGTCATAGGCAATGGCCTGTTTCTCCGGCATGACGATCACTTTGTAGTACGGCACGGCGGCGGTCAGCGCCGCTTTGGGCGCTCCCTGATAGGTCAGCATTTCCTGCGGCGAGGCCGGGGCTTTGGAGATGACGGCCACCGTACCGGCAAACTGGCCAAATTTCTCCGCCGGAAAAGCGTCATAGCGCACATTGACCTTATCGCCGGCGACGATGTAGGGGATAGCGTCGTTGGGCACCCACAGTACCAGGGCATAGCGATCGATGTTTTGCGGGATAATCTGCAGCAGACTGTCGCCGACGTTGACCATTTGGCCAACCGTGACGCTCAGCGAATCGATACGGCCGCCGGCCAGCGCGCGAACGATAATATCGCCAGTGGCATCTATGTTTTGCCGCTCCTTTTGCAGCTCGTAGCGCTGCAGCTCCATCTGGTAAATCTGGTTGTCGAATTCGGCGGCCTGGATATGGATCTGGCTTTCCAGCGCGGTGATCTGCAGCGCATTCTGTTCGTTCTGGCCGGACAGGCCCAGCAGGTTGTTCTGCTGCTGGTAATACAGCGCCACCTGGTTGGTGAGCTGATCCTTATTGATCAGCCCTTTGGTCTGATAGTGCCGGTAGTTCTCCATGTTTTCCTTCATGATGCGAATCCCTTCCTGGGCGCGTTTGAGGATATCGGTGGAACGGGTGAATGCGGCGGTGTATTGCGCCTTCTGTTGTTCCAGCATGATAAGCGTGGCCTGCTTGCTGCTTTCCAGTCGGTTGATGATTTGCGCAATGCGTGCCAGCTGGCCATCGATATCCCGGCGCTGGTTGTCGCTGATCACACCGCTACGGGTACTCTTGCTGACGTCGATCTGGTAAATGGGGGCACCAGCGGCAATCACCTGCCCTTCGGTGACGAATTGCTTGACCACTATCCCCTGGACGGCGGAATAAACGTTGGCGGCGCGCGGATAAGTGCTGATCTCGCCGGTCACGTTGACCCGCCGGGTATAGGTACCGGCGATCGCGAAGGTGAGAAAGGCGATGAAGAAAAACAGGCAGAACCCTGTCGTGCCCCAAACGGGAATACCGGGTAGCAGAAGCGCCCTGCCACGCCATTTCATTTTCTGATTCTCGATCGCTTCCTGGCGAAACATGAGCAGCGTCCCTTAGTGATAGCTAACATTCAAATTCACAGACTACTGTATTGACAATAAAATAAGCTGAAGGTCAGTTAATTTTGGTGAGAGGATATGAAACCATTAAAATAAACACCTTTAAATCTTCTGAGTGATCCTGGCGCCAATAAATTTTTATGAACGTATGTTTCACCCAATGGCGGTATCATATCCAGAGAAAAATCAGAGAGATCCAGTTCGACAAGCCTTTTTTATTTTTTAAATCCTACAGTATCTACTTCTAACTCATTTTCATCGTGGCAAAATAGACTATCGTCATAATAATAACAAAAATAGAACAGAACAATAAATCACCTGAAAAATTTCTCAATGAATCCAAATAATCATTGCTGTTCTTATTTAATTTTTTAATGGCATCGCTTTCGTTCTCAGCCTCTACTTCAACATAATGCTTTCTGAACCCCTTCTGCTTCATGTCTTTAATTATTTCTCGCGTAACCACTTCCTTTCTTAGCACTTTTGATTCATCACTCTTTATAAAAACAACATATCTATTCATCATATACCCCATCTCCGTTATCAGACGCTCTTTTTCCACTCCCATCTCGATCCTGCCATCCACCCGACATCGCATAGAATTGGCTGCTTAAAATTTCCTTCATCAATGTTCCCCTATGCATTCACTGGGGTTATCCCATTTTAAAAGGGTTATAGTTGAAAAAGTAAAACACACTAATAACAATCCATAACCACCCTGTATTTCATGAAAAAAACCAATAAGAAAAGTGTGTTCTAAACATTGCAACTCATCATATTAAAATAAACCCCAGAATAATATATCGAACCTGATTACACGTAGGTACTATCGATTCAATTAATTGAATCGCCAAATAATCTCAACGCCCAAGATTAATAGCCCAATAAAGAAGAGGCGGCGGAACAGCTGCGGGCGACAATGACGGCGCACCCTCTCCCCCAGCCACATGCCGCCCAACGCCGGCAACAGCGCCAACAGCGAACCGCCGAGCAGCGTGGCGGGCAGCGCCTGATGCCAGGCTAAACCGGCGGCCAGCGCCAGCGTCGAGACGGTGAACGACAGCCCCAGCGCCTGCACCAGATCGTCGCGCGCCAGGCCCAACGCATTCAGGTAAGGCACCGCCGGAATGACGAACACTCCGGTGGCGCCGGTCAGCGCACCGGTCACCAGGCCGCACAGCGGCCCCAACCAGGGTTCCGCCGCAGCGGAAACGCGCCAGTCGAAACGGGTAAAACCCAGCAGCGCATAACCGATCAGACACACGCCCAGCGCCAGCGGCGCCAGGCGGCCGTCGCCGGCAGTGAGCGCCCCCGCGCTCAACAACGTGCCCAGCGTGACGCACAGCATCATCGGCCAGAGCCGGCGGCACAGCGTCCCCAGCCGCGCCCCGCGCACCAACTGCCACAGGTTGGTGATCAGCGAAGGCAGCAACAGTAACGCGGCGGCCTGACCCGGCGGCATCATCAGGCTGAGCAGCCCCATCGACACGGTCGGCAGCCCCAGACCGATCGCTCCTTTGACCGTGCCGGCCAGCGTAAAAATGCCCGTCAGGGCGATAATCTCAAGTAGCGTCAGCGACATGCGTCTATCCTTATGGCGAATCAACGGCTCGATTGTGGCCGGCGGTATAGCGCGGCACAATGCGGCAATGGCAGAGCCTGCCTGCGGCAAAGACAGAGGGAAAACGCATGCATTTTGACTTTATCGATCTGCGGCTGTTGGCGGCGGTGCTCGAGACCGGCAGCATCACCGCCGGCGCCGAGCGCGTCGGGCTATCGCTGGCCGCCGCCAGCGCTCGCATGCGCGGGCTGGAGCAACAGGCCGGCGTAGCGCTGCTGACGCGCAATCCGCGCGGCGTCCAGGCGACGCCTGCCGGTGAGCGCCTGTTGCATCACGCGCGAGTGCTCTTACAGCAGCGTGAGCGGTTGCGCGGCGACCTGGCCGAGTTCGCGCCGGGCCAGCGCAGCCGGCTGCGCATCGTCGCCAATACCGTCGCCGCCGACGCTTTTCTGCCGGAGCTGTTGGCGGATTTTCTGGTGCTGCACCCGCATACCGATATCGTACTGGAGGAGCTGCCCAGCCCGGCCATCGCGCAGGCGGTCGCTGAACGGGCGGCGGATATCGGCATCGTGGCGGATCACGCCGATCTGCGCGGGCTGACAAGCTACCCTTTTCGCCAGGATCGCCTGGTGCTGGCGCTGCCGCCGGGGCATGCGCTCAGCGGTCGCCGCACGCTCAGCTTTGCGGACGCCCTGCCTTTCGAGTTTATCGGCCTGCCGGAAGAGAGTGCGCTGCAACAGCATCTGGAACAGCTGGCGATACGCAGCGGCGGCCCGATGCGATTGCGGGCGCGCGCGGCTCATTTCGACGCCATCTGCCGCATGGTGCTGCGCGGCGCCGGGCTGGCAGTGGTGCCGGAAGAGAGCGCCCAACGCCATCCGCAAATTCGGCACAGCGCACTGACGTTGACGGACGAATGGACGACCCGGCGCCTGTCGATCGCGGTGCGTGACCTGGCGCAGCTGCCGCTGCCGGCGCAGCGGCTGGTGGCGTTCCTGCGCCAAGCCTGAGGCGGCTCAGTGCGCAGTCGCGCCATCTTGTGCCTGCGGTTTCATATTCAGCGTTGTCGTGACGCTCAGCGACATCACATCGCTGCCCAACTTCTCCGAGCTGGTGGTGAACCGCTGAGCGTCGGCCAAGCCTCAAAAGACGAAGGGCGCATAATGCGCCCTTCTGTTTGCTTACCGGGAATGGCCGAACTTACTCGTCCTTCAGCCCGCGGTTGATCAGCATCGGCTCGATGCTCGGCTCTTTGCCGCGCCAGTCGATGTACAGCTTCTCCAGATCCTGGCTGTTGCCGCGCGACAGGATCATGTCGCGGAAGCGCTGGCCGTTCTCGGCGGTCAGGCCACCGTGTTCGGTGAACCACTGGAAGGCGTCGTCCGCCAGCATTTCCGTCCACAGATAGGCATAGTAGCCCGCGGCGTAGCCGTTACCCCAGATGTGCTGGAAGTAGCTGGAACGGTAACGCGGCGGCACGTAGCTGAGATCCACCTTGTCTTTTTGCAGCGACTCGGCCTCGAACTTGTCCACGTCCTGCTGCGGCTGATCGGCGGTCAGCATGTGCCAGTGCATATCCAGCAGCGCGGCGGACAGCAGCTCGGTCATGCTGTAGCCCTTGTTGAACTTGTCGGCCTTCTTGATCTTGTCGACCAGTTCCTGCGGCATCGCCTCGCCGGTCTGGTAGTGCTTGGCGAAGTGGCTGAACACTTTCGGATCGCTGACCCAGTGCTCGTTGAACTGCGACGGGAACTCGACGAAGTCGCGCGCGGTGTTGGTACCCGACAGGCTCGGGTATTCCTGATCGGCGAACATGCCGTGCAGCGCGTGGCCGAACTCGTGGAACATGGTGATCACGTCGTCATACGACAGCAGCGCCGGCTGCCCCGGCGCCGGTTTGGTGAAGTTGGCGACGTTGTAGATCACTGGCTTGGTGCCATTGAGCTTCGACTGATCGACGAAATTGCTCATCCAGGCGCCGCCGCCCTTGTTGTCGCGCTTGAAGTAGTCGGTATAGAACAGCGCCAGCGATTTGCCGTCCTTGTCGAACACTTCATACACCTTAACGTCCGGCTGGTAGACCGGAATGTCCTTGCGCTCTTTGAAGCTGATGCCGTACAGCAGGTTGGCGGCGTAGAACACGCCGTTGTTCAGCACGTTGTTCAGCTCGAAGTAAGGTTTGATCTGCGACTCGTCCAGATCGTACTTGGCCTTGCGCACCTGTTCGGCGTAGAACTGCCAGTCCCAGGCCTGCACCTTGAAGTCGCCTTTCTGCTGGTCGATCACCGCCTGAATGTCTTTGGCTTCACGTTCGGCGCGCGCGGTGGCCGCCGGCACGATGTTGCGCATAAAGCTCAGCGCGGCATCCGGCGTCTTGGCCATCTGGTTTTGCAGTTTCCAGGCGGCGTAGTTCGGGTAACCCAACAGCTTGGCCTGCTCGGCGCGCACCTTGGCCAGTCGGGAAATGGTCTGGCGGGTATCGTTGCCGTCGCCCTTCTCCGCACGCGTCCAGGAGGCGTCGAACAGCGCTTTGCGGGTATCGCGATCTTTCAGGCTCTGCAGCAGCGGCTGCTGGGTGGTGTTCTGCAGCACCAACAGCCACTGTTTCTCCAGCTTGCGCTCGGCGGCCGCCTGCGCTGCCGCGGCCAACTCACCTTCGGACAGACCGTCCAGCTTCGCCTGGTCGGTTATCGCCAGCGCGCCGTTTTTGCTCGCCGCCAGCAGTTTGTTGGTGAACTGGGTGCTCAGCGTCGCCGCTTCCTGGTTCAGCGCTTTCAGCTTGGCCTTGTCGGCGTCCGACAGGTTGGCGCCCGCCAGCTCGAAGTTCTTATAGGTGACTTCCACCAGCCGACGCGACTCCGGATCCAGCTTCAGCGCATCGCGATCTTGATAGATGGCCTTGATGCGCGCGAACAGCTTGCCGTTGAGCATGATGTCGTCGTTCAGCGCCGCCAGCTTCGGCGAGGTTTCTTCATCCAGCTTCTGCAGCGCATCGCTGGTATTGGCCGAGGTCATGGCGCCGAACACGTTCATCACCCGCGTCAGCAGCGAACCGGCCTGCTCCAGCGCCACGAAGGTATTTTTTAAAGTTAGGCTTGGCCGGGTTGTTGGCGATCTTCTCCACCTCTTCCCGCTTTTGCTTGATGCCCGCTTCGATCGCCGGCGCGTAGTCGCTTTCCTTGATCAGGTTGAACGGCGGCGCCTGGAACGGCAGACGGCTTTGATAGAAGAACGGATTTTGGGTCTTTTGCTTGTCGTGCTGATTGGCTTCACCGGTCACGGTAGCCTCCTTCGCCTGGCCGCTGGGCAGCGCGCTATGGTCGGCGTGAGGTTGGGTTTCTGCTGCCTGTGCCTGCGAGCCCAGCGCCATGCCGATCGCCAGCACCAATGTGGATAAACGCATCAAATCGAAACTCCTCCATGTTCACGGAATAAGGTCTCGGGGAATGGCTCCCTCTGAGTCACCTCCTAGCTTAGGCGCAGTTGGCAGTTTGAGCAAAAACAAGTGATTAGAAGTGAGCCGCCTCGCCGATCTGCTGTATCAGAAAGGTCAGCAGCGCGCGCGTTTTGGCCGGCAGATAGCGGCGGCCGGGATAAACGGCATACAGCTGCAGCGGCGCCGGCGGCAAGGCCAGCGGTATCTCAACCAAACGTCCGTCGGCCAGAAACGGCCGGCAGCCGAGCTCGGAGAGTATGGCGAACCCCACGCCGGCCAAGGCCGCCTTCAGCGCCATCTCCCCGCTATTGACGCGATAGCGCGCATTGACCGGGACGGTAACGAACTTGCCGTCCGGACGGACGAATTGCCACGGCATGCCCTTCAGCGCATCCACCGTACTGATACAGGGCAATTGCGTGAATTGCTCAATCTCCGACGTCGGCGGCCACTGCGCCACCAGCGCCGGCGCAGCCACCACAATGCAGGGAAAGGTCGCCAGCGGCTGCGCGACATAGTCGCTGTCGTCCAACAGGCCCCGGCTGACCATGACCGCCAGATCGACATCGTCAAGCAGCGACGCCATGCCCGCCAGATTGGTGACGCAGCTGATTTCGATCTGCGGATGCTGCAGGGCGAAGGCCGCCAACGGATCGCCCAACAGATATGGCCCCACTTCATTCGGCACGCACAGGCGCAGCGGCCCGCGCAGCTGTTGCTGCCGTTCGCTGAGCGTTTGCGCGGTGTGATCGAGCGACACCAGCAACGGCTGAGCCCGCTCATGCAACAGTTGGCCGTTCGGCGTCAGCCGCATTGAGCGGGTGCTGCGCTCGATTAAGCGCTGGTCGAGTTGGCGCTCCAGCTGCGAGATAGCGCGGCTGACGTTGGAGGTAGGCATCGCCAGCGCCCGAGCGGCCCCGACGAAGCTGCCTTGCTCCACCACCGCCACGAAAATGCGTAACAGGTTTAAATCCAATTTGGCGCGCATGATTATCCCACATTTGATAACAAACCATGCCATTTCTACCACCTAATCCCGCGCAACGCCACGCGCTACACTGCCGGCCTGACTCTGCAACCGATGGATGCTTATGACACCCACGAGAAAGCTGACGGCGATAGCGCTGGTCATCGCCTTTATTCAATTCACCAATGCCCTGGAATACATGGTGTTCAACCCGATATTTCTCTATATGGCCGCCGACTTTTCCGTGCCCGTCAGTTACGCCGGTTATGTCAGCGCGGCCTATACGCTGGCGGCGGTGATTTCCGGCATCGGCGCGTTCTATTGGATCGGCGGCGTTGAAAAGCGGCGTTTTCTGCTGCTCAACGTCGCGCTGCTGGGGGTGACGACCTTACTGATCGCCGCAACCCAGCAGTTTTATTGGCTGTTGGCGCTGCGGCTGCTGGCCGGTCTGCTGGGCGGCACCACGATGGGCGTGGGGTTCGGCTTGCTGCTCAACGCCGCGCCGGCCGCGCTGCACGGCCGAATGTTGGCGACGGTGATCGCGTCTTTTTCGCTGGTGAGCATCGTCGGCATGCCGGGCATGCTGTACCTGTGCGAGGTGGCGAACTGGCGCGCCGCGCTGGTGACTATCGGCGGGCTGTGTCTGCTGGCGGCGGTGTTGGTGGCGCTGTTCGTTCCCAGGGATGCGCCGCAGCCACAGGCTGCCGCGCCCGTCACGCTCGATCGCCGGCTGTTGCTGTTCGCCTCCGCCGCCGGTCTGACGCAGTTCAGCCCGATGCTGCTGATCCCGGTGCTGGCGCCGCTGCTCACCCAGCGGTTACAGGTGGCAGACGCGCATTTGTCCTGGTTGTTTCTGCTCGGCGGCGTGGCCGGCTATCTGGCGACCGTGCTGGCGGGCCGCTGGTTGCAACGCGTTGGCGCCGTGACGCTGACGCTGGGCGCCACGCTGTTGCTGCTGGGCAGCCTGTGGCTGGCGGCGCGCGGTGGCGATCGCGCTGAACTGTTTATGGTGACGTTTCTCGCGGCGGCCTACGCGCGGCTGGTGGCGATCTCTTCCCTGAGCATGCGCTGGCCGGACAATCGGCAACGCGCCGCCTTCGGCACGCTGCAAACCGCCCTGATACACCTGAGCGCCACGGTGGCCTTCTTGCTCTCTTCCGCGCTGCTGAGCGGCGGCCTCACCCCGCGCAGTTTGCAACGCCTGCTGTGGTTGTGCGCACTGAGCGCCGTCGCCGTCGCGCCGCTCAGCGTTTGGCTGCAGGCGCGGCTGCGTCAGCGCGACGCCCGATAAACCACCTTACCGTCCACATAGGTGCGATAAATGTTGCGATCGTCCCCCAGGGTCATCAGCATAAACCCTTGCTCCATCAGCGTGGCGCTGTTGGCGTGACGCAGCTGCTGCAGCGGCGTGACCGCCGGATCGAGCACCACGAAATCCGCCTCTTTGCCGACGTTGAAGTTGCCGATTTTGTCGTCCAGCGCCAGCGCGCGGGCGCCGCCCAGGGTGGCATGATAGAACGCTTCTACGGCGGAGAGCCGGTAATGCTGCAGCTGGCCGACCTTGTACGCCTCGCCTAACGTGCGCAGCATATTGAAGGTGGTGCCGGCCCCCACGTCGGTGCCGATACCGAGCTTCACCCGCTTGCGCCAGGCCTGCTGCAGGTCAAACAGCCCGCTGCCGAGAAACAGGTTGGAGGTGGGACAAAAGGCGATCGCCGAGCGGGTATCGCACAAGCAGTCCCACTCCTGCTCCTCCAGATGCAGGCAATGGGCGAATACGCTTTTATCGCCGGTCATGCCGTAGCGGTGGTAAACATCCAGATAGCTGCGGTGTTGCGGGAACAGCGCTTTTACCCAGGCCACTTCCTGCGGGTTCTCGCTCAGGTGCGTCTGCAGCCAAACGTCGGGATATTCTTCACGTAGCCGCTGCACCTGCGCCAGCAGCGCCGGCGTACTGGTGGGCGCAAAGCGCGGCGTAATGGCGTAACCGAGGCGGCCTTTGCCGTGCCAGCGTTCGATCAGTTCGCGCGTCTGGCGATAACTCTGCTCCGGCGTTTCCAGCAGCGCCTCCGGCGCATGGCGATCCATCATGACCTTGCCGGCGATCAGGCGCATGTTCAGCGCTGCCGCCTGGCTGAACAGCGCATCGACCGACTGTGGATGCACGGTGCCGAACACCAGCGCGGTGGTGGTGCCGTTACTCAACAACTGCTGCAGAAAGAAAGCCGACATCGCGTCGGTGTGCTGCTCACAGTCGTAACGGCTTTCGGTCGGGAAGGTGTAATTGTTTAACCAGTCCAGCAGTTGATCGCCATAGGCGCCAATCATTTCGGTTTGCGGATAGTGGATATGGGTATCGATAAAACCCGGCACGATCAGCTTGTCGCGATACTCCGTGACCGCGAAGCCCGGCGGCAGCAGCGCCTCGCCCTGCCGCCAGCTGCCGAACCAGACGATGACGCCGTCGTTCAGCAGCAGCAAACCGTCGGGAACATGCCGCAGGCGTTCTTCGAGCTGTTGCGGCGACTCCACACAGGCTGCGATATCAAAAAAATTGCCACGAATAGCCGTGGTGAATTGCAGTGCCATTATTTTCTTCCTTGTGACGACCGACCAAGCTCACCCGCGAAATAACCTGCGCCGATGAAACAAGGCTTTTTGCCCAAACGCAAAGACCGGCTTAAGCATAGCAAGCCGTATGCCAACAGGCGGCGATAAAATACATTTTTAAATAAAAACAATTGATTGGTAATTAACCTAAAAGCATAAGCCGGCGAAAGAGAATAAGACCCACGCTCAGTCTTCGACGGCGGATAAATAGCAACCGTTTGCTTGTCGAAATAACACCGCGCCGCTGCACCTTTAATGGGCAAACGACGCTCTTTACGACCGTCCGCTTTATTTCAACGCCGCGTCCGGGGGCGGAACCCCAGCCTGGAGGCAACGGCTAAACTTGAAACGATAACTATTCTCAATTATCATCCGCGCATCTTTTTGACCAGCAATGCGAAAACCATGTCCGCCACCGCCTCTGCCCCGCACGCCGCGCTGTCGCGCCTTTACGCCACCCACCACGCCTGGTTGCAGGGATGGTTGCGTCGGCGGCTGGGCTGCACTTTCGACGCGGACGATGTGGCGCAGGACACCTTTATGCGCCTGCTGAAAAGCGACGCCGCGGCGACCCTGCGCGAGCCGAAAGATTTTCTGGTCACCGTCGCCAAGCGGGTGATGGTCGATCTGTTTCGCCGCAGAACGCTGGAGCGCGCCTATCTTGAGATGCTGGCGCTGATCCCGGACGGCTATGCCCCGTCGCCGGAGCAGCGCCAGAGCCTGCTGGAAAGCCTGCAGCAGATCGACGCCATGCTCGACGGCCTGGGGCCGAAGGTGAAACAGGCCTTCCTGCTGTCGCAGCTCGAAGGCCTGGGCTATGCGGACATCGCCGCGCGCCTCGGCGTGTCGGTCAGTTCGGTTAAAAAATACATGGCCAAAGCCACCGAGCATTGCCTGCTGTTCAGCCTGGAAAACGACGTTTATTCATGAGCAACGCCATCACCCCCGAGCAGCGCCAGGCGCTGAAAATGGCCGCACACTGGTATGCCCTGCTGTGCGATGAACACGTCACCGACCGCCAGCGCCAACAGTGGCAAGCCTGGCATCAGCAGCATGACGATCACCGCTGGGCCTGGCAGCGCGTCGAAGCGTTGCAGAGCCAGCTGCAGGGCGTACCGGGCAAGTTCAGCTACCGTGCGCTCGATCGCGCCGGCCGCCAATCGGCGATCGATCGCCGCACCCTGCTGAAGAGCCTGCTGCTGTTGCTCGGCGTGGGCGGCGGCGGCTTCCTTTACCAGTCGCCGCTCGGCCGGGAGCTGCGCGCCGACTACCGCACCGCCACCGGCGAGATCAAACCCATAGTGTTAAGCGACGGTACCCAGCTGGTGCTGAACACCGCCAGCGCGGTGGACGTGCATTACGACGATCGCCAACGGCTGATCCGCCTGCACGCCGGGGAGATCAGCCTGGTTACCGGACGCGACCCCCGGCCGCTGTGGGTGCAAAGCCCGCAGGGAGCGATGCGCGCGCTCGGCACCCGCTTTTTGGTGCGTGAGAACGGCGGCGAGACGCGCCTGACGGTGCTGGAGCATGCGGTCGAAGCGCAGCTGGCGCAGGACGCGCGGCAAACTCGCCGGGTGGAAGCCGGAGAACAGATAAGCTTCAGCGCCGCGGCCTTCAGCGACAAACAACCGGCTGCGGCGGAAGACGGCTGGCTACACGGGGTGCTGAGCGTCAGCCAGTGGCGGCTGGACCGGGTGATCGCCGAACTGGCGCGCTATCGGCGCGGCCACCTGAGCTGCGATCCGGCCGTTGCCGGCCTGCGCGTCAGCGGCAGTTTCCCGCTCAACGATACCGATCGCGCCCTCGCCCTGCTCAGCCAGACGCTGCCGGTACGCCTGCAAAGCTTTACCCGCTATTGGTTGCAAATCGTCCCCGCCTGAATTTTTTAAATGAAAATGATAAAAAATCGCATTCTTGATTGTCCCTTTTGCTTTGCTCATCCGACTCCCAGGAAAACACTGCAGCAATAAATAAAAAATGATTCAGGAGAAGGTATGAACAACGCTTGGGGAAAGGTCGCTCCGGCTTCGCTTTGGGGAAAACGTGCCACGCCGCTGGCCGTGGCCATTGGCCTGGTCTTCGCTGCACCGCAGATGGCGAGCGCCGCCAGCGCCGCTGCCGCCTATCACATTCCGGCCGGTGAGCTGGACGGCGCGCTGAACGCTTTCGCCGCGCGCGCCGGCATCGCGCTCTCGGTGGACGGCGCACTAACCGCCGGTAAACGTTCGCCGGGCCTGAGCGGCAGCTACGGCGTCGATGACGGCCTGAACGCCCTGCTGGCGGGCAGCGGCCTGCAGGCTAAAGCGCTCGGCAACAACGGCTACACGCTGGCCAAACTGCCGGAGCCGCAGAAAGAAGAAGACATCACCGTGGTCGGCGACTGGCTGGCGGAAGGCCGTCAGGCAGACGTGTTCGAACACCCCGGCGCGCGCGACGTAGTGCGCCGCGAAGACTTCGTTAAAACCGGCACCACCACCGTGCGTGAAGCGTTGAACCGCGTGCCGGGCGTGGTGGCGCCGGAGAACAACGGCACCGGCAGCCACGATATGGCGCTGAACTTCGGCATACGCGGCCTCAACCCGCGCCTCGCCAGCCGCTCTACCGTGCTGATGGACGGCATTCCGGTGCCCTTCGCCCCTTACGGCCAGCCGCAGCTGTCGCTGGCGCCGGTCTCGCTCGGCAATATGGATGCGATTGACGTGGTGCGCGGCGGCGGCGCGGTGCGCTATGGGCCGCAGAGCGTCGGCGGCGTCGTCAACTTCGTTACCCGCGCCATCCCGAAAACCTTCGGCCTGGAGGCCGGCATGCAGGGGCAGCTCAGCCCGACCTCGCGCCAGGATCACCCGAAAGGCACCGGCAACCTGATGATCGGCGGCACCGCCGACAACGGCTTCGGCGCGGCGCTGCTTTACTCCGGCACCCGCGGCAGCGACTGGCGCGAGCACAGCGCAACCAAGATAGACGACGTGATGCTGAAAAGCCGCTACGCCCCGAACGAGGTGCACACCTTCAACAGCCTGCTGCAATACTACGAAGGCGAAGCGAACATGCCGGGCGGCCTGAGCCGGGCGGACTACAACGCCAACCCGTTCCAGTCTACGCGCCCGTACGACAAGTTCTGGGGCCGCCGCCAGTTGGCGAACTTCGGCTACCAATATCAGCCTGATCAGCAGCACAAGTTCGACGTGCAGAGCTTCTACACCTACACCCTGCGCAGCGGCTATCTGGATCAGGGCAAGAACCTGACGCTGTCGCCGCGCGAATACTGGGTGCGCGGCGTAGAACCGCGCTACAGCCAGAGTTTCCGCTGGGGAGATTCTGCCCATGAGGTCGGCGTCGGCTACCGTTACGTCAGTGAATCCACCCATGAGCTGCGCTACACCAGCAAGGCCAGCACCGGCAGGCTGCCGTCCACCGCCAGCCCGTACGATCGCGACACCCAGTCCGGCACCGAGGCGCACGCCTTCTATCTCGACGATCGCATCGACATCGGCGACTGGACCATCACGCCGGGCATGCGCTACGAGTACATCAAGTCGTATCAGAACAACTACATCAAGAACAACCGCCTCGACGTCAGCTATAACGCGCCGCTGCCAGCGTTGAACGTGATGTATCACCTGAACGAATACTGGAACCTGTACGCCAACACTGAAGGCTCCTTCGGCACCGTGCAATACAGCCAGATGGGCAAGGCAGTCGACAGCGGCAAGATTGAACCCGAGAAGGCGCGCACCTGGGAGCTGGGCACCCGCTACGCCGGCGATGCGCTGACCGGTGAGCTCGGGCTGTTCCTGATCAACTTCAACAACCAGTACGACTCCAACCAGGTGACCGACAGCGTGACCGCGCGCGGCAAAACCCGCCACGCCGGGCTGGAAGGCAGCCTGCGTTACGATCTGTCGCAGCTGACGCCGAAACTGGACGACCTGACCGCCTACGCCAGCTACGCCTACGTCAACGCCACCATCCGTGAAGACGGCGGCTACAAGGGCAATCAGGTGCCGTTCTCGCCGAAGCATAAAGGCACGCTGGGGCTGGACTACACGCCGGGCAACTGGGCGTTTAACCTTAACGGCGAGTTCCAATCCAGCCAGTTCGCCGACAACGCCAACACCGTGGCGGAAAGCGCCGACGGCAGCACCGGCCGCATTCCCGGCTATATGCTGTGGGGCGTGCGCGCCGCCTATGATTTTGGCCCGGAAATGGCCGGTCTGAATCTGGGCGTCGGCGTGAAAAATCTGTTTAACCACGAGTATTTCACCCGCGCCTATGACGACAATAACAAAGGTCTGTACGTCGGCCAGCCGCGCACCTTCTATCTGCAAGGCTCGGTGAAGTTCTGATCCTCAACGGCGGGCGCGGTTAACCGTGCCCGCCGCCTTTCCCGTCGACGTGACGACGTCACATAAAACCGTTCCTCCGCGTCGCCGCAGCGGCGAAAAATAAGTCGCTTCTGACGCCAATACGCGTAATATCGACGATCCGCCCCGATTTATGTGCGCGGATTTTTTGCCGTTATGGCCTGAAAAGCGAGGAAATAAAATGAATCACAATGACCTTTCTCAGTGCCGCGTTGACACCGACCGTTTGTTGATTGCCCCCTTTACCGCAGCAGACGCCGACGATGTTTACCAGGCGATCACCCCCACGCTGACGCGCTTTATGACCTTTGAGCCGGAGGCGTCGCCGGAAGATTTCGCCAACGTTTGGCAAAGCTGGCTGCCGCTGATGCGCGAAGGCGAAGAAGTGATCTTCGTCGCCCGCCGGCGCGAAGACCGGCAGTTCGTCGGCGTCGGCGGCGCGCACAACCTGCGCAGTCCCACCCCGGAGCTGGGCATCTGGGTGAAAGAGAGCCTGCATAGCCAGGGCTACGGCCGCGAAATCGTGCAGGGCATCGCGCGCTGGGCCAGCGAGCGCTTTCAGCCGCCGCACTTTCTCTACCCGGTGGCCGAGCAGAATACCGCCAGCCGCCGTCTCGTCGAGTCGCTGGGCGGCGTGCTGGCAGGCCGTTGCGAACGCATCAAGTATGACGCCGTGGTCTACCACCTGCCGCCTCAGCGCTAATCAGCATCGGGCCGCTGGCCCGGTGTGACCTTTTTTCCTTTCCGCCGTGATAACCGCTGCCACTGCCTGCGGGTTTGTGCTAATGATAGAGGCATGTAGGGTAAAAACAGTTGAGGAACAGCAACATGATTATTTTTGTTACCGGCGCCACCTCCGGTTTCGGCGAGGCCATTGCGCGCCGTTTTATCCGTGAAGGCCACCAGGTGATCGCCGCCGGGCGCCGCCTTGAGCGTCTCGAAGCGCTGCAGGAAGAATTGGGGGAAGCGCTGCACATCGTGCGGCTCGACGTGCGCAACCGCGCCGCCATTCAGCAGGTGATAGAAGCGCTGCCGGCCGAGCTGCGCCAGATCGACGTGCTGGTGAACAACGCCGGGCTGGCGCTGGGGCTGGAGCCGGCGCACAAGGCCAACGCCGATGACTGGGAAACCATGATCGACACCAACGCCAAAGGGCTGGTGAACATGACCCGCGCGCTGCTGCCCGCCATGGTCGAGCGCAACGTCGGCCACGTGATCAACATCGGTTCCACTGCCGCCAACTGGCCCTATGCCGGCGGCAACGTGTACGGCGCCACCAAGGCGTTCGTCAAGCAGTTCAGTCTGGGCCTGCGCGCCGATCTGCACGGCACGCGCATCCGCGTGACCGATATCGAGCCGGGCCTGGTGGGCGGCACCGAATTCTCCAACGTGCGCTTCAAGGGCGATGACGGCAAGGTCAATAAAACCTACGAAGGCGCCGATGCGCTGACGCCGGAAGACATCGCCGAGTCGGTATTCTGGGTCGCCACGTTGCCGGCGCGCGTCAACATCAACACGCTGGAAATGATGCCGGTCAGCCAGTCCTTCGCCGGGCTGAACATCCACCGCGGCGCCTGAGCCCTGTCGGCGGGAGGCGACTCCCGCCGTGTTTCCTCAGGCCGCGCGCCAGCCGGAAACAATAATCAGCATGCCCGCCAGCGCCACCCCGGCGCCGACCCAATCCAGCGTAGACAGCTTCACGCCGTCCACCACTCGCAGCCACAGCAGCGCCGTCGCCACATACACGCCGCCATAGGCCGCGTAGACCCGCCCGCTGGCCGCAGGATGCAGCGTCAACAGCCAGACGAACAGCATCAGGCTCAAGGCCGCCGGCAGCAGCAGCCAGGCGCTGCCCTGCTTCTTGAGCCACAGGTAAGGCAGGAAACAGCCGATAATTTCAGCGAGCGCAGTGGCGAAAAACAACAGCGTAGTTTTTAACATCGGTCGCAGTTTTCTCTCGATAAAGTAAACGAATCGGCGCTTGGCTGGTGAATTCCAGGAGCGCAGTGGTATATTTGTCACCACGCCTGCGGGCGAGGTAACGCCAGTGCCGCCTTCATCAGGCGCACTCACTCATAAGGATGAAACGATGAAAACATTTTCGACCCAACGACTGCTGCGCGGGATGCTGCCGGTCGCCATGCTGGCCGTAATGGGCGCCTGGCAGGCGCCGGCGCTGGCTGCCACCTGCACTCAGGGCAGTACCTGCGTCACCGTCGATGGCAAAGGCAGCGGCGCGATGAGCACCGAAGAAGCGCGCCAGAGCAAAGAGCAGTGGAATGATACCAAATCCCTGCGCCACAAGGTTAACACCCGCGTCGAGAAAGAATTCGACAAGATCGATCGCGCGGCGGATGACGAAGATCGCTGCAACGACAGCAACAACGTCAACGCCTACTGGGAGCCGGACACCCGTAAATGTCTGGATCGCCAGACCGGGCGTCGGATTAATCCTTAATCCGCCTGCGGCGGGCGGGCAAGCGTGAAACCCGGCCGCCGTTGCTGCTATCCTGTTACAGGAAGTCCATTGTCTAAAAGGATGACGTGATGAAAAAAACGCTGATATTAACCGCTGTGTTGCTGGCCGGCGCGCCGATAGCGGCCCTGGCCTCCTGCGAAAGCGTGAAAGCGGACATTTCGCAAAAAATCGTCAATAACGGCGTGCCGGAGTCCGGCTTCAAACTGGAGATCGTGCCCAACGATCAGGCCGATCAAGCGGGCGGCCAGGTGGTCGGCCACTGCGAAAACGACACCCAGAAGATCGTCTATACCCGCCTGAACAACGGCGACGATCGCGGTGACGCGGCGCAGACCGGCACCAGCCAGGACACCTCCAACACACAGTAAGCCGCTTCGGCTACCCAGGGCGCGCAACAGCCGCGCCCTTTCCTTTTCCCTTAAGCCTGCTCCGCCTCTTCCTCTTCGCCCTGCGGTCGACAACGCGCCGGGATCAGCATCGCCGCCGCCAGCGCCAGCAACGACACCAACGCCGACACCAGGAACACCCAATGCAACGAAGCCGCCACCTGCTGGATCAGCTGCGCCAGCGCTTCGCTCCCCATGCTCTGCCGCACCGCCGGCTCCATCAGCCGTTGCACCGGATCGTCGATTTCCGGCAAACGCCACTGCAGGTTGAGGTTCAGCGTGGCGCCCAGAATGGCGGTGCCGATGGCCGACCCCACCATGCGGGTAAATACCGTACAGGCGGTGGCGATGCCGCGAATGCTGTAATGCGCCGCGTTCTGCACCGACACTAAAAACGTGGTGTTGCACAGCCCCATGCCGGCGCCGACCATAAACGCCGCCACCCGGCCCCACAGCAAGCCGCCCTCCGGCTGCAGCAGCAGCAAGATCAGGCCGCCCGCCACCAACAACAGCGCGCCCAGCAGCGCCGTGGCGCGGTACGAGGTCATCAGCATCAAGCGGCCGCTCAGCGTGCTGGCCAGCGGCCACCCGATCGACATCAGCGCCAGCGTGGTGCCCGCCTCCAGCGGCGAGCCCCCCATCACGCCCTGAATGAAGGTCGGCAGAAAGGCGCTGATGCCCATCATCGCCGCGCCGATCACCAGCCCGCCGATGTTACCGGCGACGATCACCCGGCTTTGCCACAGCGCCAACGGGAACAGCGGTTCGACCGCGCGCCGCTCCTGGCGGACAAGCAGCGCCAGCGCCGCTGCCGCCAGCGCAAACAGCGGCACCACCCACCAGCCCAGGCTTTCCATCTGCAACAGCGCCAGCAGCAGCGCCGAAACGAACAGCGTCAGCCAGGCGGTGCCGGCCAGATCCAGCGCGTGCTGGCGCAATGGCTGATGCGCCGGCAGATAGCGCCAGAGGAAGAACATCGCCAACAGGCCGATCGGCAGGTTGACCCAGAACACCAACGCCCACGGCAAATGCTGCACGATAAACGCCCCCAACAGCGGGCCGATGATCGCCGACACGCCCCACACGCTCGACAGGTATCCCATCACCTTCGGCCGTTCGGTGGCGCTGTAGATATCGCCGATGATGGTGGAGGCGATCGGCATGATGGCGCCGGCGCCCAGCCCCTGCAGCAGACGAAAGGCGATCAGCCAATACATGTCGGGGGCGAAACCGCACAGTACCGATCCCAACAGGAACAGCGTGGCGCCGAAGAAGAACACCCGTTTGCGGCCGTAGAGATCCGCCAGCCGCCCGTAGATGGGAATGGTGATCGCCTGCGACAGCAAATAGACCGCGAACACCCAGCCCAGCAGCGAGAAACCGCCGAGATCGCCGATGATGGTCGGCATGGCGGTGGCGACGATGGTGGCTTCGATCGCCGACATGAACATCGCCAGCATGCAGGCGATCAAAATCAGCGGGCGGTGAGCGATGGGTGCGGGTGAAACGTTATTTGTCATGGCGTTATGCAGGTTTCCTGGCGTTTTTGTTTTCCCTGAGTATATCAGCAAGCGCCTGCGCCGAGTCTATCCGCCCTCACATCCCGTCTTCGCCGACGGCGGATCGCACCATTTGGACTTGTTGTTACGGCGTAACGTTATGCGGCGGATTTTTTTCACTTTCCCCCCATCCCAGCGCTGACGCGGGCTGAGACGCCGATTGGCGCAAACTCAATCACCTGATTTTGTTCATAAAACTTGGCACGGCCAACGACAGAGTGCTATACCTTCCCTAGCCGGGGTCGTTGGGCTTCGTGCTTTCTCGGGTTTAAATATCAGTATCTTATGCTGATTAACTCACGTATTGAGCCTACGTTCAGCACGCTGTGCCGAACGCACCCTTCGCTCAATGTCGCTAACCTCATGCGAAACGCCCGTTTTGTACCGCCACGCCCGCCGGGCCGTGGGTAACAATCAGAGCGGAATGCGCCGTCTCGTCGGCCGCTCCGCGCAACGGAGGACGCAACATCATGCACAAGTCAGCGCCATACCGGCGCCTGCTCCTCGGGAGCCTGTTGTTTATCGCCGTCATCGCACTGCTGGTTTACGGCATCGGTTGGGACACCCTCAAGTCGCGCCGGGAAGATTTGATCTACCTCGGCCAGCAACACATGTTCCTGGTGGCCTGCTCCATGCTGCTGTCGCTGCTGGTCGGCATTCCCAGCGGTATCTTGCTGAGCCGCCCTTTCGCCCGCCGCTGGGCGGAACACGTGATGCAAATCTTCAACGTCGGCAACACCCTGCCGCCGCTGGCGGTGCTGGCGCTGGCGATGGTGATCATCGGCATCGGCGATCGGCCGGCGGTGGTGGCGCTGTTCCTCGCCTCGCTGCTGCCCATCGTGCGCAATACCTATGCCGGCCTGCGTTCGGTGCCGCCGGCGCTGGTCGAGGCCGCCAACGGTATTGGCATGACCGCCGGGCAGCGGCTGCGCCAGGTCGAACTCCCTAACGCGCTGCCGGTGATCTTTGCCGGGATACGCATCGCGATGGCGATTAACGTCGGCACCGCGCCGCTGGCGTTTTTGATTGGCGCCAGCAGCTACGGCGAGCTGATTTTCCCCGGCATCTACCTGAACGACTTCCCGACGCTGATCCTCGGCGCCGCCGCCACCGCGCTGATCGCCCTGCTGCTCGATCTGGCGCTGGCCGGTCTCGGCCGCCGGCTCAGCCCGCACACCGCATCCTGATGGGAGAAACGCGATGACTCGATGGTTACAACGCCTCCGCCACGCGCTGCTGTTCTCCTTGCTGATGACCGGCGCGGCCGCCTGGGCCGCCCCGCTGACGCTGGCGAGCAAGAACTTTACCGAACAGCGCATTCTGTCGGCGATCACCGTGCAATACCTGCGGGCCAAAGGTTTTCAGGTCGAACCCAAGACCAACCTGGCCACGGTGATCACCCGCAACGCCATGATCAACAAGCAGATCGACATGACCTGGGAATACACCGGCACCTCGCTGATCATCTTTAACCACATCAATAAGCGCATGACGCCGCAGGAAACCTACGACACGGTGAAAAAGCTCGACGCCAAACTCGGCCTGGTGTGGCTGCAGCCGGCGGATATGAACAACACCTACGCCTTCGCCATGCAGCGCCGGCGCGCGGAAAAAGAGCAGATTCGCACGATGTCGCAGTTGGTGGCCAAAGTGGAACAGGTGCGTAAAACCGACCCGAAACACAACTGGCTGCTGGGGTTGGATCTGGAGTTTGCCGGCCGCTCGGACGGCCTGAAACCGATGCAGGCGCTGTACGACATGCCGCTCGATCGCCCGCAAATTCGCCAGATGGATCCCGGCCTGGTCTACAACGCCATCCGCGACGGCTTCGTCGACGCCGGGCTGGTGTACACCACCGACGGCCGGGTAAAAGGGTTCGATCTGCAGGTGCTGGAAGACGACAAGGGCTATTTCCCGAGCTACGCGGTCACGCCGGTAGTGCGCGCCGACGTATTGCAAAACACGCCGGGGCTGGAAGCGGCGCTGAACACGCTGTCGAAACAGTTCAACAATCAGGTGATCACCGAGCTTAACGCCAGGGTGGATATCGACTACCAGACGCCGCAACAGGTCGCCGACGCGTTTCTCAAGCAGCGCGGCCTGATTTAAGGAGGCATGATGAATACCTTACTCTACGCCTGGCAAAACTGGGCCTATATCGCCGGGTTGACGCTGGAACACCTGCTGCTGGTCGGCGTCGCCGTGGGTCTGGCGATCCTGATCGGCGTGCCGCTTGGCGTGCTGATCGTCCGCCACAAATGGCTGGCGACGCCGGTGCTGAGCCTGGCCACGCTGGTGCTGACCGTGCCCTCCATCGCCCTGTTCGGGCTGATGATCCCGCTGTTTTCATTGATTGGCCACGGCATCGGCTACGTGCCGGCGATCACCGCGGTGTTCCTCTACTCGCTGCTGCCGATCGTGCGCAATACCCACACCGCGCTCGACAACCTGCCCGGCGGGCTGCGCGAAGCCGGCCGCGGCATCGGCATGACCTTCTGGCAACGGCTGCGCTGGGTGGAGATCCCGGTGGCGCTGCCGGTGATTTTCGGCGGCATCCGCACCGCCGTGGTGATGAATATCGGCGTGATGGCGATCGCCGCGGTGATCGGCGCCGGCGGCCTCGGCCTGCTGCTGCTCAACGGCATCAGCAGCAGTGACATTCGCCAGTTGATTACCGGCGCCGTGATGATCAGCCTGCTGGCGATCGTCCTCGATTGGTTATTGCACCGCTTGCAAATTGCGCTAACGCCCAAGGGGATCCGCTCATGATTAAACTGGAAAATCTGACCAAACAGTTCATGCAAAAGAACGGCACGCCGTTCAACGCCGTCGACAACATCAATCTGGACGTGCCGGAAGGTGAAATCTGCGTGCTGCTCGGCCCTTCCGGCTGCGGCAAAACCACCACGCTGAAGATGATCAACCGCCTGATCGAACCCACCGGCGGCACCATTCTGATCAACGGCGAAGACACCAGCGCGCTGGATACCGTCAGCCTGCGCCGTAAAATCGGCTACGTCATCCAACAGATTGGTCTGTTCCCCAACATGACCATCGAGGAGAACATCACCGTGGTGCCGCGCATGCTGGGCTGGGACAAAAAACGCTGCCACGCCCGCGCCGAGGAGCTGATGAGCATGGTGGCGCTGGATCCCAAACGCTTTTTGCACCGCTACCCGAAAGAGATGTCGGGCGGGCAGCAACAGCGCATCGGCGTGATCCGCGCGCTGGCGGCCGATCCGCCGGTGCTGCTGATGGATGAACCCTTCGGCGCGGTGGATCCGATCAACCGCGAAACCATCCAGAACGAGTTTCTCGACATGCAGCGCCAGCTGAAAAAGACCGTGATGCTGGTCAGCCACGACATCGACGAAGCGCTGAAGCTCGGCGATCGCATCGCGGTGTTCCGCCAGGGCAAAATCGTGCAGAACGCCAGTGCCGATGAGCTGCTGGCACGGCCGGCGAACGAGTTCGTCGCCTCCTTTGTCGGCCAGGATCGCACGCTGAAGCGCCTGCTGCTGGTGCAGGCCGGCGACGTGGCAGGCCAACAAGAGACGGTGACGGTGCGCCGGGAAACGCCGCTGGTGGAGGCGTTCGGGCTGATGGACGATATCGACGCCCGTTCAGTGACGGTAGTGGACGCCGACGGCAAGCCGCTGGGCTACGTCAAACGCCGTGAGGCGCGCGGCGCGCCGGGGGTGTGCGCCGACAGCCTGCACCGTTTCCGCGTCACCGCCCGCGCGGAAGAGAACCTGCGCGTGGTGCTGTCGAAGCTGTACGAACACAACACTTCCTGGATGCCGATCGTCGATGAAGACGGCCGCTACAGCGGCGAAATCTCGCAGGATTATATCGCCGACTACCTCAGTTCCGGCCGCACGCGCCGGGTGTTGACGCCGCAATAACCCACGCCGGGGCGCTCGCCGCCCCGCCCATGCCGCAGTTTGCTAAAGATTCACTGGTCATCGGCCGGAGCGCCAAGCACAATGCGCTGATGACCCTTTGATTTTTCTCACGACGCCGCCCACGCATGAAAAGATTGGTCCACCTGCACCACTATCGCGCCCTGCTGCGCAGCCTGTTTATCGCCGTGTTTATCGGCGTCGCCGCCGCCCTGGCGGTGTGGCTGTTTCACCGTTCGATGATTGGCCTCGAGTGGCTGCTGCTCGGCAATGCCGACGGCAGCCTGGTGGCCGCCGCCGCCGCGCTGCCCGGCTGGCGACGCGCGCTGACGCCCGCGCTGGGCGGTCTGGCGGCGGGCCTGCTGCTGTACATTCACCAGCGCTACCGCCACCAGCGCCCGGCGGCGCCCACCGACTATATGGAAGCGATTGAGACCGGCAACGGCAAGCTGGATACCGGCGCCAGCCTGGTGAAGTGTCTGGCGTCGCTGCTGGTGGTGTCGAGCGGCAGCGCCATCGGCCGTGAAGGCGCGATGATCCTGCTGGCGGCGCTGGTGGGATCGCTCTTCGCCCAGCGTTTTACGCACGAGAAAGAATGGAAACTGTGGGTGGCCTGCGCCGCCGCCGCCGGGATGGCCAGCGCCTACCATGCGCCGTTGGCGGGCAGCCTGTTTATCGCCGAGATCCTGTTCGGCACCCTGATGCTGGCCTCGCTCGGCCCGGTGGTGATCGCCGCAGTGAGCGCCCTGCTGATGACCAACCTGCTCAACGGCGGCCAGGCGCCGCTCTACCTGGTGACGCCGCTCGCCGCCCCCTTGCCGACGCAATACCTGCTGATGGCACTGGTCGGCGTGGTGGCCGGCGCCGGCGGGCCGCTGTTTTTGTGGTTGATGACCGCCAGCGGCCGCGCCTGCCGATCGCTGCGCCTGAAGCCGCCGTTGCAGCTGGCGTTGGGCGGCCTGATCGTCGGGCTGCTTTCGCTGCTGTTCCCGCAGGTGTGGGGCAATGGCTACAGCGTGGTGCAGGCGCTGCTGATCGCGCCGCCGGGGGTGTTGCTGCTGGGGGCGATCCTGGTATGCAAGCTGTTGGCGATCCTCGCCAGCAGCGGGTCGGGCGCGCCCGGCGGGGTCTTCACCCCGACGCTGTTCGTCGGCGCCGCGCTCGGTTCGATGATCGGCCAGCTGTTTGGCCTGTGGCCGGGCATGGATGCGGCGGTGCCGCTGCTGCTGGCGCTGACCGGCATGGCTACCCTGCTGGCCGCCACCACCCATGCGCCGATCATGGCGGCGCTGATGGTATTTGAAATGACCGGCGAATACGCGCTGCTGCCCGGCATTCTGCTCGCCTGCGTGATCGCCACCACCGTGTCGCGCGGCCTGCGGCCGATCTCGGTGTACCACACGGCGCCGCTGCCCAAACGCGAGGTTTAGAACTCACCCTGCTGCAATATTTTCCTGAACTGCGGGCACTGCAGGTGCTCGGGTTCAGGGCAATCGACCATGTGCCGCAGCCCGTCGCGCACCTGCATCAGGCGCTGGATATGGCGATCCAACTCATCCGCCCGCGCCGCCAGCAACACGCGATCGAGCGCGATTTTGCCCCGTTCGTCAAACAAGGCGCTCATCTCATCCAACGTAAAACCGGCCAGGCGCGCGAGGGCGATCAACCGCAGTTGATCGAGCACTCCGGCGGCGTATTGACGGCGCAAACCGTGGCGGCCTATCGACGCGATCAGCCCCTTTTTCTCGTAATGCCGCAGCGCAGAAGGCGCGACTCCGCTCAGGCGCGCCACCGCGCCGATATCCAGCTCTTTCGCCATTGACTTGAAGCCGACTTTAAGTTGCACACTGTGCGCACCTTATCACGTCACTGAGCCAAGGACACCCCTATGACCCCCGATTTGTTATTACGCATTCTGTTAACCGGCGCCGGCGCCACCCTCTGCATGGATTTGTGGGCGTTGCTGTTGAAGCGGCGCTTCGGCATCCCTTCCCTCGATTACGCGCTGGTGGGCCGCTGGTTTCTCGGCATGTTCGACGGCCGCTGGTTTCACGCCACCATCGTCACGGCGCCGCCGCGCCAGGGTGAGAGAAAAATCGGCTGGATACTGCACTACGCCATCGGCTTGGCGTTCGCCTTTATCCCGCTCGGTTTGGCGGGCATTGGGTGGTATGCGGCGCCGGAACCGCGCATCGCGCTGTTGAGCGGCTGGTTGAGCCTGGCGGCGCCGTTTCTGGTGATGCAGCCCGCGCTGGGCTTTGGCGTGGCGGCGGCGAAAACCGCCAATCCGCGCAGAGCGCGGCTCCTCAGCCTGCTCACCCACACGGTGTATGGGCTGGGCCTGCTGATCGCCGCCCGGTTGTTGGCGACGTTCTGCGCCTGAATGGGCTACAGCAACGTGGAAATATCGAGGTAGTGCGCCAGTTCGCGCTGCTCCGCGCGCGGCAGATACGGAATTTCACCCAGCAGCGGCGCGGAAATGCGCTGCTGCAGCGCCGTGATGGTTTCGGCATAGTGCGCCAACCCCGGATTGATGCGGTTGGCCACCCAGCCTAACAGCGGCAGGCCGTCGTTGATGATCGACTGCGCGGTCAGCAGCGCGTGGCTGACGCAGCCCAGCTTGATGCCCACCACCAACACCACCGGCAGCTGCTCCTGCACCACCCATTCGGCGTACGGCCGCAGATCGTTCATCAGCACGCGCCAGCCGCCGCTGCCCTCCACCACCACCGTATCGGCTTTGGCGGACAGATCGCGCAGGCCGCTGCTCATCAGGCCGTAGTTGATGTCCTCGGTGGTATGCGCATGAAACACCTCATCCAGACAGGTGATGGGATTGATCTCCTCATAGCACAGCGGCAAGGTGGAAGATGCCTGCAACACCAAAGCGTCTTTATTGCGGATGCCCTCGCTGGTTTCCTGGCAGCGCGCGGCGATCGGCTTGTAGCCCGCGACCGAGCGGCCATCGGCGGCCAGCGCCTGCATCAACCCGCGGGAAACCACGGTTTTACCGACGTCGGTATCCGTGCCTGTCACAAATAAACGCTTCAACATGAATAAAATGCCCCAGAATGCCCCGTTAACAATGTATCGCCGCACCGGCGGCGAAGAAGTCTTGCGGAAAAATTCTAGGGGATGCCGTCACGTAGGGGCTTGAGGTAGCTCAATCTTTTGCGGGATTAATAAGAAGTTCTGATGTTAGCCTTGCAGCAGCTGCACCAGCAATGAACCGTTATACAGCGCCTCTTTCACCAGCGCCGCGCCGGGCATGGTGCCCTGATTGAAGAACTGCGTGGATTCAACCTTGACCTGCTCGCTGTAGGCCGGCAGCGCCTGCTGGCGAATGCAGGAGGCGATGGCCGGGTGCAGGATCTCCGCCGCGCGGTTGAGCGGCGAACCCACCAGGATCTTCTCCGGATTGAACAGGTTGACCATGATAGCCAGAATGCGCCCCACGCTGTGGCCGACGCCGAGGATGATGTCCCGCGCCAGTTGATCGCCCGCCAGCGCGGCGTCGCACAGCGATTCAACGGTCAGCGGCGCGCCGTGCAGGCTGGAGCTCATTGAGCCGCTCAGCCGCTGCTGGGCGATCTCCAGCATGTTCTCGATGCTGGCCACGGTCTCGAGGCAGCCGTGGTTGCCGCAGTAGCAGCGTTTGCCGTAAGGATCGACCTGGGTGTGGCCGATCTCCACCACGCTGTGGCTGCCGGCATGCAGCACGTGGCCGCCGGTGATCACGCCGGCGCCGACGTTGTGGTCGATCACCACCTGAATCACGTTCTGGCTGCCGCGCGAGGCGCCGTACAACGCCTCGGCCATGGTCCAGGCGCTGATGTCGTGTTGCAAATAGACGGGCAGACCGGTCCGGGTTTCCAGCGCCGGGCCGAGCGGCATCTCCAGCACGTCGTAAAACGGCATGCGGTGCACCACGCCGGACTGCACGTCGATAATACCCGGCAGCGTAATGGCGATCGCCGTCAACCGTTCCAGCTTGCTTTGATGGCGAATAAAGAATTGATCGACTTCGGTCAGGATGCGTTTCAGCAGCGGTTCGGGATCTTCGGCCGCCAGCGGCAGCAGCTCTTCCACCACCAGTTTGCTGCTCAGATCGCGCAGCGCCAGCGTGATGCTGCCGCGGCTGATGCGGGCGGACAGGTAGTGCCAGGCCTCGGTGTCCAGCACCAGCCCCACCGCCGGGCGGCCCCGGCTGCCGATTTCCTGGTACTCGGTTTCCTTGACCAGATGGGCTTCCAGCAGTTCGCGCACGATCTTGGTGATGCTGGCGGGCGCCAGCTGTGCGCGTTTTGACAGTTCGATGCGCGAAATCGGGCCCAGTTGATCGATTAGCCGATAAACCGCCCCCGCATTGGTCTGTTTGATTTGATCAATATGCCCAGGCTGCCCAACCGCAATCACAAACCGGCTCCTACTATTTTTCGCGCTTCTAAATAAAGACTAGGGGTTATGGTGGGGCTTTTGTCATACAGCGTCAACTATTTGATTCGTTATGTGATTTGCTGCACAAATTCCTCGCAATTTCAGCGCGAATTGATTTTTATTTGCCCAATCTCAACGTCATTTCAGCATCAACACCATCAGCGCCTGTGCCGCGGCGGTCAGCGGCCGTCGGCGGTGATGCACCAGCCACACTTCGGTCGTGGCGTCCGGCTCCGCCAGCGGCAAATAACGCACGCCGTCCACCCGCACCCGGGCGAAAGATGCCGGCAGAATCGAAACCCCCAATCCGGCGGAGACCAAACCGATGATGGTCATCGCTTCCCCCACTTCCTGAGTGATATACGGGGTAATGCCGGCCTTGCCGAGCAGCAGCAGAATTTCGTCATACAGCGCCGTGCCCACTTCGCGCGAGAAGAACACGAACGGCTCCTGCGCCAGGTGTTGAAAACGCAGCGCGCCGCCGGGCGTTTCCGCCAGCGGATGCCCCTCCGGCACCACCGCCAGCAGCGGTTCGCGCAGCAGCAGCTGATAGTGCAGCGCTTCCGGCAGCCGCGTGTTGCGCATCACCCCCAGATCCAGCTCACCGTTCAGCAGCGGTTCGATCTGCTGTTTGGTGTTGATTTCGCGCATCTTGATATGCACCTGCGGAGAATGCTGACGGAAAGCGCGCAGGCTGCGCGCCACCACGCCGATAAACGGTGCGGAAGAGGTAAAGCCGATGGTCATTTCCCCCAGTTCGCCGCGATCCAGGCGCGCCGCCTTTTCCGCCGCGCGGCCGACCTGATCGAGCACCTGATAGGCTTCTTTGAGGAACATCTCCCCGGCCTGCGTCAAGCTGACGTTGCGGTTGTTGCGCGCCAACAGCCGTGCGCCGACCATATCCTCCAGCGCCTGGATTTGCTGGCTGAGCGGCGGCTGGGAGATACGCAGCCGCTCCGCGGCGCGGCCAAAATGCAGCTCCTCCGCCACGGCGATAAAGTAACGCAGGTGTCTTAACTCGATATTCATATTTAAAAAGTCTTAATTGTAATTATTAATATATTAGACAAAAAAATCGCCGCTCCCTATCATTTTGTTATCTGCAAAGTGTCTGTTTATCTCCCCGAAGTTCGGTAAGGAAACGCTGTGACAACCCCTGTGCGTTCTGCGGCCGTGATGCCGTCGACGCTGGCCGCCAACGATGACGCGGCCGCTGCGCCAAAAGTAAAACGCTCCACCCTCAACAACAAACTCCCCTATATCGAACGCGGCACGCCGCAGTTTATGCGCGTAACGCTGGCGCTGTTTTCCGCCGGGCTGGCGACCTTCGCGTTGCTTTACTGCGTGCAGCCGATCCTGCCGGTACTGTCGCAAGATTTCGGCGTCTCGCCGGCCGAAAGCAGCCTGTCGCTCTCGGTCTCTACCGGCCTGCTGGCGATCGGCCTGATGTTCACCGGGCCGCTGTCCGACGCCATCGGCCGCAAGTCGGTGATGGTGGTGGCGCTGTTGCTGGCGGCAGTCTGCACGCTGATTTGCGCCTTTATGACCAGCTGGCACGGCATTTTGCTGATGCGCGCGCTGATCGGCCTGTCGCTGAGCGGCGTGGCGGCGGTCGGCATGACCTATCTCAGCGAAGAGATCCATCCCAGCTTCGTCGCCTTCTCGATGGGGTTGTACATCAGCGGCAATTCGATCGGCGGCATGAGCGGCCGCCTGGTGACCGGGGTGTTGACCGACTTCTTCTCCTGGCGCGTCTCGCTCGGGGTCATCGGTCTGTTCGCCCTCGCCGCCGCCTTCATGTTCTGGCGCATCCTGCCCGCTTCGCGGCATTTTCGCGCCAGCTCACTGCGCCCGCGCACCCTGCTGATCAACTTCAAACTGCATTGGCACGATAAGGGGCTGCCGCTGCTGTTCGCGGAAGGCTTTCTGCTGATGGGCAGCTTCGTCACCCTGTTCAACTACATCGGTTATCGCCTGCTGGCGGATCCTTATCACCTGAGCCAGGCGATCGTCGGCCTGCTGTCGGTGGTCTACCTCACCGGTTCCTACAGCTCGCCCAAGGCCGGCGCGCTCACCTCGCGCTTCGGGCGCGGCCCGGTGCTGCTGGCGTCGATCGTGATTATGCTGATCGGGATTCTGATTACCGCGTTGCCGCAGGTGCCGGCGATCTTTATCGGCATGATGCTGTTCACCGCCGGTTTCTTCGCCGCCCACTCGGTGGCCAGCAGCTGGATCGGCCGCCGTGCGCGCCGCGCCAAAGGCCAGGCGTCGTCGCTGTATCTGTTCTGTTATTACGTCGGCTCGAGCGTGGCCGGGACCCTCGGCGGCGTGTTCTGGCACAGTTTCGGCTGGAATGGCGTGGCGGCGTTCATCAGCCTGATGCTGTTGCTGGCGCTGCTGGTGGTGCATTACCTGAAGCGCCTGCCGGAAGCGGCGCGCCTGTGAATACTGTGAATAAAAAAGCCGCGGTGGAATACCGCGGCTCGCTATGCCAATGCCGGTGATTATTGACCGGTTTTCCAGCGGCTACGCAGGTACTCCACGGCCTTATCCGTTTGCGGCTCGGTCAGATAACGTTGCCGGAACAGGATGGTTCCCCCCATCCCCGGCAAGCTCTCGTTGAGATCCAACTGCCTTTTCAGCTCGGGAACGCCGCCGTCGACGGTCCATGCCGGTTCGCTCGCCGATGGCGTGCCCACTTTATACAGCGCCACCCCGGCATAAAGCCGAACCGGCGTGTCTTTCACCACCTCGGCCCACCAGTTGGCCAGCACGTCGTAGCGAACTATTTCACGATCGAAAGGCCAGTACAGCTGCGGTGCGATGTAGTCGAGCAGCCCCAGTTTGACCCACTGGCGCGTATCGGCATAGGCCGCATCGTACGATGGCGCGCCGGCCTGAGTCGCCGAGCCGGCGGGATCGTCCGCTTTGTTTCGCCAGACGCCCGCCGGGCTGACGCCAAACGCGACAGCGGGCTTTAGCGCCCTGACGGTGGCTGAAACCTGTTTTATCAATTGCAGCGTATTGTCTCTTCGCCAACTGGCCTTGTCTGCAAACCCTTTGCCGTATTCGCGATACGTCTTTTCATCATCCAGCGGCGATTGCGGCGTCTCATAATAGAAATAATCGTCAAATTGAATGCCGTCGACGTCATAGTTTTTGACGACTTCAGCCACCACGCCAGTGATCCAGTTGCGCACGTCGGGTAAGCCAGGATCGAGCGCAAAGCGGTCGTTGGCCGTACGTATCCAGTCGGGATGCAGCGCATAGACGCTGGCCGGCGGGGACTGCAGCGTTTGATTAAGCGCATCAATCGTTTGCTGTCGGGTATTCATGGAAACCCGATAAGGATTCAGCCAGGCATGTACTTTGATGCCGCGCCGGTGCGCTTCTTTCAGCATAAAGGCCAGCGGATCGTAACCCGGATCCTGGCCCACGGTGCCGGTCAAGACCTCCGACCAGGGCAAGATGTCAGAACGCCACAGGGCCGTTCCGTCCGGTTTAACCTGAAAATACACCGTGTTAATCCCGGTTTTCACCATGTCGTCCAGTGCGTCCGTCAGCGCCTGCTGCTGCAGGCGAATTCGCTCTGGCGCGGTTTCCGCTTTCAGGGAGGCCGCCGGCGGCCAGTCCAGCCCCATGACGGTGGCCAGCCAGATGCCCCGCATCGGTGTGACCGGCGGCGCAGGCTGCGGAGGCTTTTCCGGCTCAGGGGGTTTGGCGCATCCGCTCACGCCCAGCATGGCGGCCATCAACAGCCATCCGCCTAGTTTTGTTGCGCCTGTCGGCATAAATGTTCTCCTTCCGTGAGTGACGGTTATCCCATGTCGTATCGTGCAGAGCAAGAAACCGCCCGCTTTATCAACGCTATCCCGCGACTGGCGTCGCCCTTTCTGACGACGCCGGTACTTGTCCCATTACCAGCTCAGCCCCGTCCCGCGAGGGAACGCCACCTTGCCCGTATTGGTTTCCTCATCGTAGTCATGCCAGGTGTTGACCGGCAGTTTTCCGTGCGGTGTGATTTTCCCCGTCAGCACCTGTGCCAAAGCGATCATCGAAGGGCCACGCCATACGCCGCTGTCATACCCGTAGTAAGAATAGGTGGCGACGGCTGCATCCACGTCTGCGGCATAGTTCACGATATCGTAAGGCGCGCGCAATGAGAGGTGAACGCGTTTTTTCCCCTGCTCGGTGGCGTATTTCAACCAGCCCGGGTAAGGGCTGCTGTCATTACCCGATCCGGTGGCAGCGGTAACGACGCCATCCTGCTCGGCAGGCGTAAAGCGGGTCGAAAGCGTGCCGAGCAGGAACACGTCGCAATCGGCAATATGCGCCCTGATTTGGGCATCGCTCAGTTCCGTTTCCTTCGCGGCAACGACGTTCTGGTAGCCCTCCTGCGCCATCACGTTAGCGATGCCTTTGGCCTGCTCACCCCACGGGGTCAGGATAAAATAGCGCAGCGCCTTGTCTTTCAACGGCAGCAGGCTGTGGCGGTTAATGACCACGGTAATAGAGCGATCGGCGATGCGTTTTTCCAGCTTATGCGCTGAGGACGAAACGCTGCTGGAACAAGGGGCTTCGCGATGCCCCATCAGGTGATGGCGTAATTTGAGGCGCAAAATGCGCTCGACCGAAGCATCGATATCGGCCTCGCTGAGATGCCCTGTTTTCACCCGGTCCGCAAGGTAACGAATCAGGTCCGGCAGCAGGTTAGCCTGGGCCGGCGAAGCGATGCTGACAGGCATCAGGGCGATATCCACCCCGGCGGCAAAGACGTTTTCAGCCGCCCCTTGCTGGCTGAAATGCTCGGCAATCGCACCCATATCCAGCGCATCTGAAATCGTTACGCCGGCATAACCCAGCTCATCGCGCAGGATGCGGGTCTGAATTTCATGCGACATGGTGGCCGGCACCGTGATTTTTTCGCCGCTGCGGGTGTCGATCTGGCGGTTATCCAGCGCAGGATACTGAATATGCGCGGTCATGACCATGTCCGGCGCCGCACAGCGGTCAATGGCCTGTTTGTAAGGCGCGATATCGATGGCAAACGCCTCTTCCCGCGTACGATCGACGCGCGGCAGACCGGTATGCGAGTCGGTGGAGGTGCTGCCATGGCCAGGGAAGTGTTTGTAAGCGGTGATAAGCCCTTGCTGCTTCATCCCCGCCACCATTTTCTCGGCCAGGCGGGAAACGGCGTTCTTATCATCGCTGAAGGCACGAACGTTAATCACCGGGTTGAACGGGTTGGTGTTGACGTCCACAACCGGTGCAAAGTTGGTATTGATATGCAACGCGCGCATATCCTCGGCCATCAGTTTGCCCTGTTCAACGGCGAGCTGTTTATCCGCGCCGCCCTCAATCGCCGCGGCGAGCGCCATATTGCCGGGGAATGAGGCATAGTCGCCGCGCGGCAGCCGGAAAACGTTACCGCCCTCGTTATCCGTGCCAATGAACAGGCGGATGCCGGCGTGGGTTTTCATCGCGGCATACCAGGCCGTTAACGTATTGATCTGCTGCTTATCTTTCAGATTATTGGCAAACAGGATCACCCCGCCCACATGGTTATCGGTGATCAGCTTGCCAATGGCTTCATCGGGAACGGTCATATCCTGATTGCTGCTACCGTTCCGATCCCAGTAGCGAAAATCCAGCATGATTTTTTGCCCGATCTTCTCTTCCAGCGTCATGTTTTTGACTTTCTGTTTAATATCCACAGTAAACCTCCTGTTAAAGCACCCGTTAATGACAGAAGAAAAGATAACCCCAAGGGCTCATAGCGTCCTGCCATTCTGTTTGTTCCAGCGTTTGGACAACGGCAAACGGGAAATGGATTAAACAGAAGACAAACGAACAGGAAAAAATCCATCAATGAATCAAAACCATAAGAAGAGCAGGTTTATTTTCGACAATCACACTTGCCCGCATGCGTAGCAGACGAGCGAGAGAATTCCCCCTGCTGCCCGCCCTATTTCCCCCTGGTTTCCCCCTGGTAAGCCGGGCGGGCAGTTAAGCCGAGTATTGCCCCATTGCCGATGTTGCCCCCAGCCTGTTACTCTCCTATAGTATGTTGTAACTAAAAAAGGGGCATATGATGAGCAAATACGATGTGATTGGCCGGATGAACGCCTGCTTTGCCGAACTGGAGCAAGCCCTCGGCGCATTGCAGCAGCAGATAACCCCGCTGCGGCTGCTGGCGGCGCGGGTGTTTAGCCTGCCGGAGGTAGAAAAAGGCCAGGAACATCAGGCCATTTCGCATATCGCGGTCGAGCAGCATGTGGGGCAAGCGGCGCGCGATCTGGCGCTGGAACACTATCAGCGGCTCTTCATCCACCATAACCGTGAGAATGTCAGCAGCAAGGCCGCCGTGCGCCTGCCCGGCGTCATCTGTCTGGCGGTGGAGCAAGCGGAGTATCAGGCGCTGCAGGCGCAGCTGGCGCTGATCAACCGCCTGAAGGGCGAACTGGAGCAGATTATCACCGTCGATTCCGGCCTGGCGCCGGAGCAGCGTTTCGAATTCGTGCACACCCATTTGCACGGGCTGATTACCCTCAGCGCCTACCGCACCCTCACCGCCCTGACCAATCCCGACTCGGTGCGCTTCGGCTGGGCCAACAAGCACATCATCAAAAACGTCAAACGGGACGACATCCTGGCGCAGCTGGAGAAAAGCCTGAAAGCCGGCCGCGCGGTGCCGCCGCACAGCCGTGAACAGTGGGCCGCCCTGGTTAGCCGCGAGATAGACGATGTCAGCCGCCTGCCGCAGCATGCGACGTTGAAAATCAAGCGGCCGGTAAAAGTGCAGCCGATCGCCCGCGTGTGGTATCAGCAGCAGCAAAAACAAGTGCAACATCCCTGCCCGCTGCCGCTGATCGCCCTGTGTCAGGTTGAAAGCGGCGCTGCGGTGCCGAAGATCGGCGAACTGCTCAACTACGACGCCGACGCAGTGAAGCATCGCTACAAACCCGACGCCAGGCCGCTGCGGCTGCTGGTGCCGCGTCTGCATCTGTATACCGACGGCACTACTCGCTGAGGGCATATACCCGCAGGCGATGGCCGTCCGGATCCCGCGCCACAAAGGTGTAGCCGAATTCCATTTCGGTTGGCGTTTGCTCGATAGGCAGCCCGAGCTCGCGCCACTGGTTATAGCGCGCCTCCACCTCTTGCGGATCCTGGCATAAAAAGCCCAGTTCACCGCCGCCGCCGGTCAGCGTGGCGGCGGGTTTTACCCCCTGTTTGGCCCACATCCCGAGCTTGAAGCCGTTGTTGAGCACGAACAGGGCAAAGCCGGGAGAAAGCTCTACCGGCGCCTGCCCCAGCAGGCGTTGATAAAAGGCGGCGCTGTTGAGCGGGTTATCGACGTAAAGCAGGGTCATGCTGGGAAGGGTCATCGGTCTGTCCTCTGGGTGATGGGAACCGGTTGGTTCCCGATAGGCACAGACTAAAGGAGGCGACTGACAGTTTATGGCAGCAGCGTGTCGTTATTGTTCCGCAATGCCTTCGCTCAACCGCCACTCTTTCAACAGTCGCCGCCGGCCATGCGGATAACGCTGTTCAAGCGGCGTGGCGGCCTGAATGCGATCGAGGCGAAAATGACGAAAGGCCTGACGCAACTCACACCAGGCAACCAGCATCTGGAACTGGTCGAAAAAGCCCAGCGCAAAGGGCCACAGCAGGCGTTCGCTGCGCTGCCCCGCCAGGTCGAGATAGTCGATATGCAGCTTGCGCTCGCGGCGGATGCTGTCACGGATTAACACCCGCATCTCATCCGCCACCGGCGGCGACTGAGCCGGTGCGATAAGCAGCGTGTTGGCCTCCAGCTCCTCCCGCAGCGCCGTCGGCAGCACGTCGGCGATCTTGGCGAGCGCCTGGCCCGCGGCGCTCGCCAACTGGCTGTCGCCGCGGCGGCTGACCCAGCGCATGCCCAGCACCAGCGCTTCTATTTCCGCTTGCGAGAACATCAGCGGCGGCAGCATAAAACCGGGGCGCAGCACATAGCCGAGCCCCGCTTCGCCGACGATCTCCGCTCCCTGCTGCTGCAGCGTGGCGATATCGCGGTAAAGCGTGCGCATGCTGATGCCCAGCGTCTGCGCCAACGCATGGCCCGCCACCGGATAGCGGTGGCTGCGCAACAGCTGCATCAGATCGAGTAAACGTTGTGCGCGCGACATCTTAATTTCTCCATAAAAAAGGGGCTTACCTCAGTAAGCCCCCGGTTGCCTCACAGATCAATTATTTCTGCATGCTGCCGACCATCGCCTCCGGGCGCACCCATTCATCGAACTGCGCTTCGGTCAGATAGCCGAGCTTCAGCGCCGCGGCTTTCAACGTCAGCCCTTCCTTGTGCGCTTTCTTGGCGATTTCCGCCGCTTTGTCATAACCGATATGGGTGTTGAGCGCCGTCACCAGCATCAGCGATTCATTCAGCAACTGGGTAATGCGATCGCGGTTCGGTTCGATGCCCACCGCGCAGTGCTCGTTGAAGCCCTGCATACCGTCGGCCAGCAGGCGGATCGACTGCAGGTAGTTGTGGATCACCATCGGGCGGAACACGTTCAGCTCGAAGTTACCGGAAGCGCCGCCGATATTCACCGCCACGTCGTTGCCCAGCACCTGCGCGCACAGCATGGTCATCGCTTCGCACTGGGTCGGGTTGACCTTGCCCGGCATAATGGAGCTGCCCGGCTCGTTCTCCGGGATAGAAATCTCGCCGATGCCACAGCGCGGGCCGGACGACAGCCAGCGCACGTCGTTGGCGATCTTCATCAGCGAAGCCGCCAACCCTTTCAGCGCGCCGTGCCCCTGCACCAGCGCATCGCAGGTCGCCAACGCTTCGAACTTGTTCGGCGCGGTGACGAACGGCTGATGGGTCAACTCCGCCAGCGCTTTAGCGACGCGTACGGCGTACTCCGGATGGGTGTTCAGGCCGGTGCCGACCGCCGTGCCGCCCAGCGCCAGCTCGGCGATGTGCGGGATGCTGTCTTCGATGTGTTTCAGATTGTGCGCCAGCATCGCCGCCCAGCCGGAGATTTCCTGGCCCAGGGTCAGCGGCGTGGCGTCCTGCAGGTGGGTGCGGCCGATTTTGACGATGTCGCGGTAGGCTTCGGCCTTGTCGCTCAGCGTCTTGTGCAGCACTTTCAGCTCGGGGATCAGGTGCTCGCGCAGCGCAATCACCGCCGCCACGTGCATCGCGGTGGGAAACACGTCGTTGGAGCTCTGGCTTTTATTGACGTCGTCGTTCGGATGCACCTTGCGCTCTTCACCGCGCACGCCGCCCAGCAGCTCGCTGGCGCGGTTGGCCAACACTTCATTCATGTTCATGTTGGTCTGAGTGCCGGAGCCGGTTTGCCAGATGGACAGCGGGAACTGGTCGGCATGGCTGCCCGCCAGCACTTCGTCGGCAGCGTTGATGATGGCGGCGCCCCGCTCGGCCGGCAGCAGCCCCAGGTCCACGTTCACCTGCGCGGCGGCGCGTTTGGTCAACGCCAGCGCATGGATCAGCGCGGTCGGCATCTTTTCGGAGGAAATGCGGAAATGCGCCAATGAGCGCTGGGTCTGTGCGCCCCACAGCTTGTCGGCCGGTACTTCGATGGGGCCCATGGAGTCTTTTTCGATACGAACGCCTGCCATCATTGTCTCCTTAGCATAATTCCTAAAATTGTAGGGTTAGGCCGACGCGCTACCCCCCGTCGGCACGCATTCCCAGTATAGTGACATAATAACTATTCGCATTAAGAGAGTTATCTCACAGCACGATTCATCTCTTTTACCCATTCATGACGCGGTTATTTGCCGTCGGTTAACCCGTGCCGAAATAAAGACGAAGAAAGAACCGGGATAATAAACGCGGAGATGAAAATTAACGCGCGTGACGCGAATTAAAATTATTGATGCGCTGCGCCTGTAAGTGATTGAGTTCATCGATCCGCTGCTGTTGCAAATGATTGATCTCATCGTAGGCATCCTGCCGTTCATTATGGCGATACGCCCCGGTCGCCACCGCGCCGGCGGTGAGCGCCAGCGGATGCGCCACGGGTGCAGTCACGGCGGGAAGCGCGACCGGTGCGGGCGCAACGACGATCGGCGCCGGCGTTATCACCACGGCGCGCGGGGCCGCGTAGGGATAGGTGACGATCACCGCCCCCTGAGCCGCCCCGGTGCAAAGCCCCAACAACAGCAACCATTTTTTCATGCAACAGACCTCTCATTTCGTTAAATCGACTCGTTAACGGCTACGGTAAAGCGGTCTGTCGTTCAGGTTTAAGCTCGGCGTGTGATCGCCCGACTTGGCGCAAAAATAATAATAAGGGAATGGCTCAGAAGGTAAAAAATAAATTCCGCCGACATACTTTGACATGCCGATAAATAAATAATGACGTAGAAAGCCTGCGCTGTCGGCAATAATTTCTTTCCCTCCCATCAACGATCGATTGGCGGATTTGCCGGGCCCTCTTGAGGCCGGTGAGCCATTTGAGACGCCGATCGTTATCACGCTATACTCTGGCCGCGTGGCCGGACGCAACCTTATCCGGCGTTGTTTTGATCGCGCCCATGAGGGTTCCTGCCGACGCGGGCGTATGATGGTTGTCGGCACAGATGAAGCGAATCTTATAAAATCAGTAAGTTATTGCCATTAGTGCGGCAATGACGCAAAGGACGTTTATCGACATGCAAAAAATGACCAACGCGGTACAGAATTACGCCTGGGGCAGCCACGATGCGCTGACCCGTCTTTACGGCATCGCCAACCCGGATAATCAGCCGATGGCCGAACTGTGGATGGGCGCGCATCCCAAGAGCCCTTCCCGCGTGCCCGGCGCCGATGGCGCACTGCGTTCGCTGCGCTGTCTTATCGATGAAGACCAGCCAAAGCAGCTGGGCGCTGACGTCGCCAGCCGCTTTGGCGAGTTGCCGTTCCTGTTTAAAGTGCTCTGCGCCGATCAACCGCTGTCGATCCAGGTCCACCCGAGCAAAGCGGCGGCCGAGATCGGCTTCGCGAAAGAGAACGCCGCCGGCATCCCGCTGAGCGCCGCCGAACGCAACTATAAAGATCCCAATCACAAGCCCGAGCTGGTCTTCGCCCTGACGCCGTTCCTGGCGATGAACGGCTTTCGCGAACTGGCCGATATCGTCTCCCTGCTGCAACCGATCGCCGGCGCGCACCACGATATCGCCACCTTCCTGCAGCAGCCGGACACCGCCCATCTGTCTACCCTGTTCGCCAGCCTGTTGACGATGAGCGGCGAGCAAAAGTCGCTGGCGCTCGGCGTGCTGAAAGCCGCGCTCAACAACCAGCAGGGTGAACCCTGGGATACCGTGCGCTTCATCGCCGGTTTCTATCCGGACGACAGCGGTCTGTTCTCACCGCTGCTGCTGAACGTGGTGCAGCTCGCGCCGGGCGAGGCGATGTTCCTGTATGCCGAAACGCCGCACGCCTATCTGAAAGGCGTGGCGCTGGAGGTGATGGCCAACTCGGACAACGTGCTGCGCGCCGGCCTGACGCCGAAATTTATCGACGTGCCCGAGCTGCTGGCCAACCTGCAGTTCCGCCCGCAGCCGGCGTCCGGCCTGCTGACCCAACCGGAGCGGCGCGGCAACGAACTGTTCTTCCCGATCCCGGTGGAAGATTTCGCCTTCTCGCTGCACGATTTGACCGCCGCGCCGCAGGCGCTCGCGCAACGGAGCGCGGCTATCGTGTTCTGCGTCAGCGGCGAAGCGACGCTGGAAAAATCCGGGCAGCGCCTGACGCTCAAACCGGGTGAATCCTGCTTTATCGGCGCCTTCGAATCGCCGGTCAACGTCAGCGGCCGCGGCCGTATCGCCAGGGTTTATAACCAACTGGCCTAACCGTTGATAAATTTCAGCAAATTGCTTGCTGAAAGCGAGAGCTGCCCCCACAATTAAACGCCTGCGGGCGTTTTTTGTCGGCCCACATTTGCCCCCTCCCTCGCAACGGAGGGTTATAAGAAAAAAGGATGAAACAGAGCTATGAAAAAATCGTTAGTCGCTGTCAGCGTCATTGTCGTTCTTGGCGCAGCATGGACCGGGGCATCCTGGTACACCGGGAAACAGATCGAGCAGCACATGGGCGAAGTCGTCGACAACGCCAACGGCCAACTGAAAGCCTATCTGCCGAAAGCCGGCGTCAAGCTGAGCTATGAAAATTACCAGCGCGGCCTGTTCAGCAGCAAAGTGCGTTATGTGCTGCGCTCCGACGGCACGGATACCAGCGAAAACGCGGCGCTGAAAGCCGGTGAAGAAGTGGCGTTCCTGGAAACCATCGATCACGGTCCGTTCCCGTTCGCGCAGCTGAAAAAATTCAACCTGCTGCCGAGCATGGCGTCGGTGCATACCGAGCTGGAAAACACCCCGGCGGTGAAAGGCCTGTTTGAAACCACCAAAGGCAAATCGCTGTTTACCGCCGATTCGCGCATCTCGTACAGCGGCGATACCGCGTCCACCATCGACTTTATCCCACTGGACTACCAGAAGGATAAGTCTTCGCTGAAATTCAGCGGCGCCACCATTGACGCCGACGTGTCCCGCGATCTGAAAAAATTCGCGCTGGACGCCAATAGCGACACTATCGTGTTCGCCAGCCCGAACGAATTCGGCCAAAACGAGCAGATCACCTTCCAGGGCTTCAACCTGAAAGGCAACAGCAACGAAAGCAAGTTCGGCGTGAAGCTCGGCGATCAGACGATGACCCTGAAGCAGTTCAAACTGACGATCGACGGTAAAGACACCGTGGCGTTGGACGGTTTCAATCTGGTGAGCAAGTTCGGCGAGCAAGGCAGCAGCAATATCGGCGGCCAGATCGATTACACCATGGACGCGCTCAAGGTGCAGGGCAACGACTTCGGCGCCGGTAAACTGACGCTGAAAATCGACAACGTCGACGGCAAGGCGCTGAAAGACTTCTCCGACAGCTACAACCGCCAAACCATGGCGCTGCTGCAGCAGGGCGAGAACCTGGATCCGGACGTCTACGAACAGCAGACCTCCGAGATGCTGCAAAAGAACCTGCCGCTGCTGCTGAAAGGCAACCCAAGCCTCAGCATCGCCCCTCTGAGCTGGAAAAACAGCAAGGGTGAGAGCATCTTCACGCTGGATCTGGCGATGACCGATCCGAGCAAGGCCGCCTCCCCGGCACAGTCGCCGGATCAAGTGATCGCTCAGGCGGTTAAAAAGCTGGATCTCAGCCTGACCATTCCGGAAGCGATGGCCACCGAAGTGACTGCGAAGACCGCCTTGTTGCAGGGTTACAATGAGGAAGACGCGCAGAAACTGGCGCAGCAGCAAGTGCAGGGTCTGGCGGCCATGGGTCAAATGTTCAAGCTGACCACCCAGAAAGACGGCGTGATCGCGAGCAAGTTCCACTACGCTGACAATCAGGTTGACCTGAACGGCAACAAAATGTCGCTGCAGGAGTTCATCGGCCAGTTCGCCATGCTGGGCGCCCCGGCGGAAGACGCTGAACCGGCGCAGGAAGCGGAACCCGCTCCGGCACCGGCGCAGTAATCGCCTGAAAGCCTGAACAAGGGCCCCCTGTGGGGCCCTTTTTATTTACGCCGCATAAACCGCATCGCGGATCTGCTGCGGGTAGCGGCCGCACATGCCCTCAAATGCGGTATTGGTCAAGACGACTACGCTCAGCTGCGCCTCTGGATCAAAGAACCAGCTGTGGCCGTAAACGCCGCCCCAGGTCAGGGTACCGGCATGCTGCGGCGTCTGCGCAGCGTCTGGATCCACCAGCAGCGCGCCGCCAAAGCCGAAGCCCCAGCCCGGCCCTTGCGTTTGCGCCTCGGCGCCGACGTGCGGGTGACGCAGCAACGCCACCGTATCCGGTTGCAAAATGCCCTGCCCGCCGCTGCGCAGCGCCTCCACCAGCCGCAGCACGTCGTCGGCATCACCGACCATGCCCGCGCCGCCGGAGGGATAGGCTCCGACGTTAAGCGCGCGCGCCGGCGAGAACGTCACTTCTCCCCCCGCCATGCCTTCCGGCAAGGCGATCCGCACGCCTTCCGGCATGCGCCGCGGCCCCTGCGGCGTATTGTAATAAGGCGTCGCCAGGTTAGCGGCATGGGTCGCATGGAACGCGGTATTGCCGAGCCCCAGCGGCCGCGCCACCCATTCGACAAACAGCTGCGGCAGCGGCATGCCCGTCACTCGCTCCAGCACCGCGCCGAGCACGTCGATCGCCAGCGAATAGTTGAAGCGCGCGCCCGGTTCCGATAGCAACGGCGCCTGCGCCAACAGCCCCAGGTTTTGCTCCAGCGTCAGCGTCGACAGCTCCACGCCGTCCTGGATCCCCAACTGATGGTAAACGCCTGCCGGCGGTTGGTTCAGCCGATAGTCGAGCCCGGCGGTATGACTCAGCAAATGACGAATCTTGATCGTCGGGCGCCGGCCGTCGGCCAGCGCCGGGGTAAACCACGGCAGCCAATCGCTGACCGCATCGTCCAGGCTCAGCTTGCCTCGTTCAATCAGGCGCAGCGCCGCCAGCGTGGTATAGGGTTTGGAAACCGACGACAGCCGAAACTGCGTTTCTCGCCGCATCGGTTGCCGCGCTTCGCGATCGGCATAACCGGCCGCACCGGCGTAGCAAATTTCACCCCGCCGCGCCACCAGCACCACGCTGCCCACGATGCGCCCTTCGGCCATCGCCTGTTGATCGATCGCCGCGATCCGTTCTGTTAACGCCCGTTGTTCTGCCGACATGATTTTTATCTCGCTGAGGGAAAGTAAAAATCAGTCTAAAACGTTCGTCATAAATTAAAATAAGGCATAATTTAATGAATCATTAAGCACAGGTTATTGATAGATGAGTTCACTCCTGCAGCTGCTGCCCTATTTCGAAGCCGTCGCGCGGCTGGGCAACTTCACCCGCGCGGCCAACCAACTGGGCGTCACGCCGCCGGCGGTGTCGCAAAACATTCAGGCGCTGGAGAATCAGCTGGGGGTGCGCTTATTCCACCGCACCAGCCGCTCGGTACGTCTCAGCGACGAGGGCCGACTGTTTTACCAGAAGGTCTCGCCGGCGATGAACCAGATCGACGTGGCGGCGGACGACGTGCGCGCCCTGGGCGCGCAGCCGGCGGGCCTGCTGCGCATCACGCTGCCGCAACTGGCCGCTTCGCTGCTGGTGATGCCGCACCTGGCGGAGTTTCAGCGGCGCTATCCCGAAGTGCAGCTGGAGCTGTTTACCGAAGACCGCTTTTCCGATCTGGTGCTGGGCAGTTTCGATGCCGGCATTCGCATGCACGCCATGCTGCAAAAGGACATGATCGCCGTGCCGATCGACAACGGCCAGCGCCGGGTGCTGGTCGCCTCACCCGATTATCTGACGCGTTGCGGCGCGCCGGCCACGCCGGACGATCTGCTCGCGCACCATTGCCTGCGCTACCGTTTTCCCGGCAGCGGCAAATTGGAGCCCTGGCATTTCAGTCGGCACGGCGATGAGCGGGCGCTGGACGTCAGCGGCAGTTTGATCTTTAACGAAGATCGGCTGATCAAGGATGCGGCGTTGGCGGGCCTGGGGATCGCGCAACGTTTTCAGGGCACAGTGGTGCAGGAACTGGCGCAGGGCGATCTGGTGGAAGTGCTGCCGGAGTATGCCAGCGAGGCATCGGGATTTTTCATCTACTTTCCCGCCGGCAGGCATCTGCCGCTCAAGCTGCGCGCCTTTATCGATTTCATGCGCGAGCGGCGAGAGCGACAGCACCGGTAACAGGGGCGCCCCGACGGCGCCCCCCACGATCAGCGCTTATCCAGCGCTTGCACGATGCGGTAAGCCGCCTCGACCCGATCGTCGTTCGGGAACCATTTGTTGGCCAGCATCACCACGGCGATATTTTTCGCCGGGATAAACACCGCGTAGGTGGAGAAACCGCCGGTCGAACCGGTTTTGTTATACCAACCGGCGCGCAGCTCCGGCTGCGGCGGCGTGATGGCGGTGGCCGGCGTGCCGTTCATGATCATCCCGGCGTTGTTGCCCTCTATCAGCCGCGACAGTTTCACCGGGTACGGGTAGTTCTCCCACATCAGATCCTGCGTGAACACGCCCGCTTTGTAATAGCCGACGTGCGTGGCGGCCAGCGCCTCGCGCCACGGCTGCGCGACCTTCGCCTGCTGCAGGTTGGCGTCCAGGTAACGAATCAGATCGCGGGCGTTGGATTTGATGCCGTAAGATTCGGCGTCCAGCGGGCCGGGATTGACGCGCACCGGCTTATCGTCCTTGTTGTAACCCTGGGCATAGTTGGCCATCTGCGCCGCCGGCACCTGAATGTAGGTGTGGCTCATGCCCAGCGCCGGCAGCATGCCCTGCTCCATGGCCTGGATAAACGGCCGATCGAGGCTCTTGGCGGCGATCATGCCCAGCATGCCGATGCCGAGGTTGGAATAGACGCGGTAGCTGCCGGCCGGGTGCTTCGGCTGCCAGGCCCGGTAGTAAGCCATCAGTTGGGCGTTGTCGGTCACGTCGTCCGGCACGAACAGCGGCAGGCCGGATGTGTGGGTCGCCAGATTCAGCAGGCTGACTCCGTCGAAGGCGCTGCCGCGCAGCTCAGGCAGATAATGGCTGGCCGGATCGCTGAACGACAGCTTGCCCTGCTGCTGCGCATAGACCGCCAGCGTCGCGGTGAAGGTTTTGCTCAGCGACCCCACTTCGAACAGCGTCTGCTCGGTGATCGGTTTGCCGGTCTGTTTCGAGGCGACGCCATACGGGTAAATCTGCTGTTTGCCATCGACCGATACGGCGATCGCCATGCCCGGCACGCCGTATTTTTTCATCAGCGGCTGAATAACGGCGTCGATATCCTGCTGCTGTGCGGCGTGCGCGGTCGGCAAGATCAGTGCGGCGATCAGCGCGGCCGCCAGGCGGTTCATTTTCGTCATGATAGAGGCTCTTCGGTTGCAGGGCATCGGCCGCGGCCAAAAGTTTTTATTGGCGTTGCGCACGGCGCACTCCCTGATGGATGATGTCATTCCTTTACGGGCTCCGCCAATCTTGCGGCAGCCGCGCCAAATATCGGTTTTTGCCGCCGGGTTGACAAGCGATAATAATTTCAGCCAGCATAAAGAAAAACTTATGGCTATCAACAATGCGCAACCGACTTCCCCTCAACGCCCTGCGGGCGTTCAGAATCCTCCGCCCGCCACCTGAACTTCACCCGCGCCGGTCTGGAGCTGCGCGTCACTCAGGCCGCCGTCAGCCAGCAGGTGCGCATGCTGGAAGAACAGCTGGGCATTCAGCTGTTCCGCCGCCTGCCGCGCGGGTTGGATCTGACCGAAGAGGGCCAGGCACTGCTGCCGGTGTTGAGCGACGCTTTCGATCGCATCGAGGCGGTGTTGCAGCAGTTCGAAGGCGGGCATTTCCACGAAGTGCTGACGGTGGCGGTGGTCGGCACCTTCGCGGTCGGCTGGCTGATGCCGCGGCTGGCGGCGTTCCGCGCGGCGCATCCGTTCATCGATCTGCGGGTGCTGACCCACAACAACCAGGTCAATCTGTCGGCCGACGGCATGGATTTCGCCATCCGTTTCGGCGAAGGTTTATGGCCCGCCACCCGCAATATTAAGCTGTTCGACGCGCCGCTGACGGTGCTCTGCTCGCCGGCGGTCGCCGCGCGGCTGCATACGCCGCAGGATCTGCAGCACGAACTGCTGATGCGCACTTACCGCCAGGATGAATGGGAACGCTGGTTCACGGCTGCGCAGGTAACGCCGTGGCGAATCAACGGCCCGGTGTTCGACTCATCGAGGCTGATGGTGGAAGGCGCGCTCCAGTGCGACGGCGTGGCGCTGGCGCCGGTCAGCATGTTCCGCCGCGAACTGGCCGCCGGCGCGCTGCAGCGGCCGTTCGCCGCCGAGGCCGCGCTCGGCGCCTATTGGCTGACCCATTTGAAATCGCGGGATCTGACGCCGGCGATGAAAACCTTTATCGGCTGGATTTGCCGGGAGGCGGAAGAGGAACAGCGGCAGGGCTAGGCGGAACCGCGCCGGATCAGCGTCGGCGGCAGAATGACGTTCTGCGCCGGCAGGTCGGCGTCACCGATGCGCTGCAGCAGGCGCGCGGCGGCGCTGCGCCCCACTTCCCGCGCCGAGCTGGAGACAAAGGTCAGCGGCGGTTCGGTCAGCTCGGCCTCCGGCACGTCGCCGAAACCGATCAGCGCCACCTGCCGGCCGTAGTAGGCGTCGACCCCGTCCGAACCGATGCTGCGGCCGCTGCGCGTCAGGCCAAAATAGGCGCCAAGCGCCACCGACGCCTTGTGGCAAACGACAGCGGTGATATTCGGGTAGTGGCGCAGCAGCTGTTCCGCCGCTTCCGCCGCCTCACGCTGCTGGCAATCGCACTCGACGATCCATTCGCTGCGAAACGGCAGGCCGTACTGCAACAGCGTGGCGCAAAATCCGCCCAACCTTTCGGCGCGCGTCAACGAGTCGCTCTGGCCGCCGAGATAAGCAATCTGGCTGTGGCCGCGTTTGATCAAAAATTCGGTGGCCAGCTTGGCGGCCTGCATATTGTCCGGCCGTACCACGTCCACGCCCTCGAGACCGCTGGAGCGCGCCACGCATACCAGCGGCACGCCCTGCTCGGCCGCCTTTTCCTTCAGCCCGGCCGCCGCGCGGATGCCGCCCGCCAGCACGATGCCGTCGACGCCCTGCGCCAGCAGCGCGTCAAACGCCCGCTGCAGCCCCTGACCATCGCGCCCGCTCTGGGTTAAAAACAGCAGTTTGTCGTGCGCCTCCAGCGCTTCACTCAGCCCGGCGGTCATTTCGGCATAGAAAGGTTCGCAAATGTCGCGCAGGATCAGGCCGATTACCCCGGATTCGCCGCCGCGCAGCGTCGCCGCCTGGCGATTGCGCACGTAGCCCAACTGCTCTATCGCCTGATTGACCTTCTCGACGGTGGTCGGCGAAATCCGCCCCTTGCCGCTCAATACCAGAGAAACCGTGGTGACCGAAACGCCCGCCTGTTGCGCCACATCGGTAATGGTGATCTTTTTGATGCTCATAGTCTCTGCGAACCCGTTCCTGGGCAACCCGCGCCGTAGTGATCAAGGGTATACCGAATCCGTCAATGCAGTAAAACGTTTTACTGCCCGCCGCATTGTCGCCAAAAACCGGGCGACAGATTTGTGATTGGCGGCGCATTTTTGCTAGGTAAAACGTTTTATCTTCTTTTTACCTAATCAGAAGTCCTCTTTTTGCTCGTCTTTTCGCCAGGAGAAGTCGGTTATGTCAGCAGCCAATAAACCCAAAATCACCCTCTGGGAGTTCTTCCAGAGCCTGGGCAAAACATTCATGTTGCCCGTCGCCTTACTCTCTTTCTGCGGCATCATGCTGGGGATCGGCAGCTCGCTGAGCAGCCGCGACGTGATCACCCTGATGCCGTTTATCGGCCATCCGATCTTCCAGCTGATCTTCACCTGGATGAGCAAGATAGGCTCCTTCGCCTTCAGCTTCCTGCCGGTGATGTTCGCCATCGCCATTCCGCTGGGCATGGCGCGCGACAACAAGGGCGTCGCCGCCTTCTCCGGCTTCGTCGGCTTCGCCGTGCTGAATCTGGCCACCAACTTCTACCTGACCGCCGCCGGCGTGCTGCCCACCAGCGATCCGCTGGTGCTGAAAGCCAACAATATCCAGAACATCCTCGGCATTCAGTCGATCGATACCGGCATCCTCGGCGCGGTGATCGTCGGCATCATCGTGTATCTGCTGCATGAACGTTTCCACACCATCCGGCTGCCGGATGCGCTGGCCTTCTTCGGCGGCACCCGTTTCGTGCCGATTGTCACCACCGTGACGCTGGGCCTGTGCGGCCTGCTCATCCCCCTGATCTGGCCATGGTTCGCCGCCGGCATCAATGGCCTGGGGCGCATGATCAATGGCGCCGGCATTTTCGGGCCGATGATTTTCGGCACCGGCGAACGCCTGCTGTTGCCGTTCGGACTGCATCACATACTGGTGGCGCTGATCCGCTTTACCGAGGCGGGCGGCACGATGGAGGTGTGCGGCCACAGCGTCAGCGGCGCCCTGACCATCTTCCAGGCGCAGCTCTCCTGCCCGACCACCACCGGTTTCGCCGAAAGCGCCACCCGCTTCCTGTCGCAGGGTAAAATGCCGGCGTTCCTCGGCGGCCTGCCGGGCGCGGCGCTGGCGATGTACCACTGCGCCAAACCGGAGAACCGCCATAAAATCAAGGGGCTGTTGATTTCCGGCGTGGTGGCCTGCGTCGTCGGCGGCACCACCGAGCCGATCGAGTTTCTGTTTCTGTTCGTCGCGCCGTTCCTTTATCTGATCCATGCGCTGCTCACCGGGTTGGGCTTTACCGTCATGGCGCTGCTGGGCGTGACCATCGGCAATACCGACGGCAACATTATCGACTTCGTGGTGTTCGGCATTCTGCACGGCACCGCCACCAAGTGGTATCTGGTGCCGGTGGTGGCCGCCGTCTGGTTCGTCGGCTATTACGCCATTTTCCGCTTCGCCATCCGGCGCTTTAACATCAAAACGCCGGGCCGTGAGAGCGACGGCGCCGTCACCCCAAACGCGCCGAGCGGCGCGGCGGGCAAATCCGGCTACAATGTGCCGGCGATTTTGGCGGCGCTCGGCGGCCCGGACAACATCATTACGCTGGACAACTGCATCACCCGCCTGCGCCTGTCGGTCAACGACATGAGCCAGGTGGACGACGCGGCGCTGAAGGCCAACCGCGCCATCGGCGTAGTGCATCTCAACGATCATAATCTGCAGGTAGTGATCGGCCCGCAGGTGCAATCGGTGAAGGATGAATTAGACTCACTGATAGCCACGGCGCACCCTGCCGCGGCGCTGCAGGGAGCCACCCATGTTTGATTTCTCTACCCCGATCGACCGCCACGGCACCTGGTGCACCCAGTGGGATTACATCGCCGATCGCTTCGGCAGCGCCGACCTGCTGCCGTTCACCATCTCCGATATGGATTTCGCCACCGCACCGTGCATTCTCGAGGCGCTGCAACAGCGCCTGCAGCACGGCGTGCTGGGCTACAGCCGTTGGCAGCATGAGGATTTTCTCGGCGCGCTGCGCCACTGGTATCAACAACGTTTCAACACCGCTATCGACACCACAACGGCGGTGTACGGCCCTTCCGTTATCTACATGGCGGCGCAGCTGATCCGCCAATGGTCCGTGCCGGGCGACTACGTGGTGACCCATACCCCGGCCTACGACGCCTTCTATAAGGTGATCCTCGCCAACCAGCGCCAGCTGCTGGCCTGCCCGCTGCACAAGGCCGCAGATGACTGGCGCTGCGACATGGCGCACCTCGAAGCGCTGCTGGCGCGGCCGCAGACCAAGATCCTGCTACTGTGCAGCCCGCATAATCCCACTGGCAAAGTGTGGCGCCGCGAAGAGCTGCAGCAGATGGCCGAACTGTGCGAACGCCACGACGTGCGCGTGATCAGCGATGAAATCCACATGGACATGGTCTGGGGCGCACACCGCCATACGCCCTGGAGCCAGGTGGCGACCGGCCCCTGGGCCTTACTGACCTCCGGCTCCAAGAGTTTTAACATTCCGGCGTTAACCGGCGCCTACGGCTTTATCAGCGACGACGCCAGCCGCGAAGCCTATTTCCAGCAGCTCAAATCCCGTGACGGCCTCTCCTCGCCGGCAGTGCTGGCGGTGGTGGCGCACGTAGCCGCCTATCGGCGCGGTGAACCCTGGCTGGACGCCCTGCGCGACTATCTGCAGGATAACCTGACCTACGTCGCCGAACGGCTGGCGGAGGCGTTTCCCGCGCTGGGCTGGCGCCCGCCGCAGGCCACCTATCTGGCCTGGATCGATCTGCGGCCGCTGGCCGTGGACGATCGGGCGCTGCAGCAGGTGCTTATCGAGCGTGAAAAGGTGGCGATCATGCCGGGCTTTACCTACGGCGAAGAAGGCCGCGGGTTCCTGCGCCTCAACGTCGGCTGCCCGCGCAGCAAGCTGGAAGCCGGCATGGACAAACTGCTCGCCGGGTTGAAGTTTGTGCTGGACGAGAAATAACGCGAGGGGGCGAGCCTCTGCCCGCCCCTCGGTTACGCCTGAACAGACGGAATTTCCTCCAGATGACGATAGACCGTCAATCCCCATTCGTTAGCCAACCGCACGTCGTTATCGGCCCCCGCAGACGCCCCTTCGATGCGATACACCGCCTGACACTGCGCAATCAGTCGGTGAGCCACCGGGTAAAGAAACGCCTCGCTGACCGCATCGCCAACCTGAGTGGAACCGGCCGCGGCCGCCAAAGGCAGCGCCAGCCATTCGCCGATCACCGGCACGTGCCCCCGTTGGTAGACCGCCAGCGCCGCCTGTTCGAGGCGCGCCAGATTGGCGGCGATACGCTGCGGATCGCCATCGGTGCCGCTGCGATAAGGGCCGGCGATCAAGATTTGTTGGGCTTTCATCGTTGTTCCTCCAACGTCCGATTCAAGGCGACAAACTGCAGCAGCATGATAGTTTTGGCGTCAACGATCGTACCCTGACGAACCGCCTGCAGGGCCTGCGCCAGCGGCAGCTCGATCACCTCCAGATCTTCCCCCTCCGCCGCCAGCCCGCCGCCCTCGTTGAGGCGGTCGCCCGCCTGATATTCGCCGACGAAAAAGTGCAGCTTCTCGGTGACCGAGCCAGGGCTCATGTAAGCTTCGAACACCTTCTCCACGTTCTGCACGAAATAGCCGGTTTCCTCTTCCGCTTCGGCGCGGATACGCGCCTCCGGCGACGCGTTGTCCAGCAGCCCGGCGGCGGCCTCAATCAACATGCCGTCATGGCCGTTGACGAAGACCGGAAAGCGGAACTGGCGTGTCAGGATCACCGTTTGCGCCCGCCGGTTGAACAGCAAAATCACCGCGCCGTCACCGCGATCGTAAGTCTCACGGCTTTGCCGCTGCCAGACGCCGTCGCGCCGCAGAAAATCAAAGGTGGTTTTTTTCAGCAGGTACCAGTCATCGGACAACACCCGGGTTTCGACAATGCGAACCCTGTCTTTGGTGGCTATCATCGGTTTACTCCGCCAGAGGAAGGAAATTGATACTATCGTGCAGTTTCGTGTATGATCAAGATATTTCGTGCAATCAAAATTTGAGAGGAAAATGGCCATGTTGACCAGCCAGCGCAAGAAAATCATCCTGGAAAAACTGGCTCAGGACGGCCAGGTATTGGCCAAGCAGCTCAGCGAAATGTTCGGGCTGTCGGAAGATACTGTCCGGCGCGATTTGCGCGAATTGGACGCCGAGGGGTTGCTGCAGCGGGTGCATGGCGGCGCCCTGCCGGTTTCTTCCGCCATTGCCAGCTTCGCCGAACGCAATCAGTTGGAATCCGGCGCCAAACGCGCGATCGCCAAAGCGGCGGCGGCGCTGATCGCCCCCGGCCAGGTGGTGATCATCGACGGCGGCACCACCTCCGCAGAGCTGGTCAGGCAACTGCCGGCCAACCTCAACGCCACCATCGTCACCCACAGCCCCAGCGTCGCCGTGGGCCTGGTCGATCACCCCACGGTCGAGGTGATCCTGATCGGCGGCCGACTGTATAAGCATTCGATCGTCAGCGTCGGCGCCGCCGCCGTAGAAGCGATGTCGCATATCCGCGCCGATATTTATTTCATGGGCGTGACCGGCGTGCACCCCACCGCGGGGCTGAGCACCGGCGATCTGGAAGAAGCCTACATCAAGCGCGCGCTGGCGGCCCGTGCGGCGGAAACCGTGGTGCTGGCTTCTGCCGCCAAGCTTAATGCCGCCTCGCAGTATGCGATCGGCGATATTACGCTGGCGCACACCATCATCGTTGAGCGGGCTACCGATGACGCGCTGATCGCGCCGTTGCAGCAGGCGGGGGTCAGCGTGTTGAAAGCCTGATTCACGACGATAATGCGATATATCGCGCATTATTTGTGACTCACGTCACTTTTTTATGCAACGCAATGGCAAGTTTCATCCATTTGTTTTTATACTGTTCTGCACTTTACCTACGATAATTAGCGAGTGCCCAGCATGATCGATCCCCGCCTACCGCTTACCGATATTCACCGCCATCTCGACGGCAACATCCGCGCGCAGACCATTCTCGACCTCGGCCGCCAGTTCAATCTCGCCCTGCCGGCCAACGATTTGGAGAGCCTGCGCCCGCACGTGCAGATCACCCATGCCGAACCGGATCTGGTCAGCTTCCTGCAGAAACTGGACTGGGGCGTGGCGGTGCTGGGCGATCTGGACGCCTGCCGCCGGGTGGCATACGAAAACGTCGAGGACGCCGCCAACGCCGGCCTGCATTATGCCGAGCTGCGTTTCTCCCCTTACTACATGGCGATGAAGCATCAACTGCCGGTCGCCGGCGTGGTGGAAGCGGTGATCGACGGGATCCGTTCGGGCTGCCGCGATCGTGACATCGACATTCGCCTGATCGGCATCATGAGCCGCACCTTCGGCGAGGCCGCCTGTCTGCAGGAACTGGAAGGATTGCTGGCGCACCGCGACGGCATTACCGCGCTGGATTTGGCGGGCGATGAGCTGGGCTTCCCCGGCAGCCTGTTCCTCAGCCACTTCAACCGCGCCCGCGACGCCGGCCTGCGCATCACCGTGCACGCAGGCGAAGCCGCCGGCCCGGAAAGCATCTGGCAGGCGATCCGCGAGCTGGGCGCCGAACGTATCGGCCACGGTGTGAAAGCGGTCGAAGATCCGGCGCTGATGGACTTCCTGGCGGAACACGGCATCGGTATCGAATCCTGCCTGACCTCCAACATACAAACCAGCACCGTGCCGTCGCTGGCGCAGCATCCGCTGGCCACCTTCCTGCGCCACGGCGTGCTGGCGTCGATCAACACCGACGATCCGGCGGTTCAGGGCATCGAGATCGAGCATGAATACCGCGTCGCCGCGCCGCAGGCCGGGCTGACGCCGGAAGAAATCCGCACCGCGCAGGAAAACGGCCTGAAGCTGGCCTTCCTCAGCGAGCAGGAAAAACAGGCGCTGCGCGCCAAAGTTCAGGGCTAAATCCCCCCAGGCGCCAAACGGCGCCTTCTTCTCATCCCTCTCCCCGCCGTCTTCTTCCGACTGCTCGTCTTTATCGCTGTGTTACCCCATGACTCTGCCGCAAAAGAGGAATTTCGCATGTCTGACAAAACACGCCGCATCGTGCTGACCGGCGGCCCCGGCTCGGGCAAAAGCACGCTCATCGACGTTCTTCATCGCCGCGGCTTTCCGCACTCGCAGGAGGCCGGCCGGGCGATTATTCAGGATCAGGTGAGTATCGGCGGCCATGCGCTGCCGTGGGGCGATCGCCAGGCCTTCGCCGAGCGGATGCTCGATTGGGAACTGCGCTCATGGCGCGAAGCGACGGGGGAAACATGCTGGTTCTTCGATCGCGGCCTGCCGGATATCGCCGGTTACCTCACGCTGTGCGGATTATCGATCCCCGCCCCCTTAACGGCGGCGATCGACGTCTTTCGCTATGCCGATACTGTGTTCATCGCCCCGCCGTGGCAAGCGATCTACGTGCAGGACAGCGAGAGAAAACAGTCTTTCGCCGAAGCCGAGCAAACCTATCGGGCGATGGTGGCCGTCTATCGACGCTATGACTATCAGCTGCAAGAACTGCCGCACGCCTCACCGGACGAGCGCGCCGACTTTCTGCTCGACGCGCTGGGCCGCCGTTAGCGGCCTGCGGCCTATTTGGCCGCCAGCGCCTCCGCCTCGGCCCGCTGTTTAGCGGTTTTACGCGCATAGCGCTGCGCCAGCACCGCGCACACCATCAGTTGCACCTGGTGGAAAATCATCAGCGGCAGCACCATGGCGCCCACCGCCGCGGCCGGGAACAGCACGTTGGCCATCGGGATGCCGTTCGCCAGGCTCTTTTTCGAGCCGCAGAAGACGATGGTGATTTCATCGGCGGTGTTAAAGCCCAGCCAGCGCGCCGCGTAGGTGTTGATCACCAGCACCACCGTCAGCAGCACCAGCGACATCACCAGGATGGTCAGCAGCGACCAGCCGTCGATGCGATGCCAAATCCCTTCCACCACCGCCGCGCTGAACGCGGTATACACCACCAGCAGGATCGACGAACGGTCGGTCAGGTTGATCAGTTTGCGATGGCGATCGATCCACTTGCCGATCAATGGCCGCGCCAGGTGGCCGATCACGAACGGCACCATCAATTGCAAAATGATCGAACCGATGGCGTGCAGCACGTCGGTATTACCGCCCTGAGTATGCATCAACGCCCCCACCAGCAGCGGCGACAGGAACACGCCGAGAATGCTCGACGCCGAGGCGCTGCAGATCGCCGCCGCCACGTTACCGCCTGCCGCCGACGTAAAGGCGATGGCCGACTGCACCGTGGCCGGTAGCGCGCACAGATAGAGGAAGCCGAGATAGACCGTCGGCGTCATGATGCCCGGCACCAACAGGTTCATCGCCAGCCCGAGCAGCGGGAACAGCGCAAAGGTGCTGAGGAACACCAGCAGATGCAGCTTCCAGTGACTCATGCCGGCGATGATCGCCTCGCGCGACAGCTTGGCGCCGTGCATAAAGAACAGCAGCGCGATGGCGGCGGTGGTCAGGTGTTCAAAGAAGGTTTTCCAGATGCCTTCGCAGGGGAACAGCGAGGCGACGATCACCACCAAAATCAGAACCAGCAAAAATTTATCAATGCGCAAACGCTGCAACCAGGACATGAAACGGATTTCCTTGCACGTAGAGTCGTAAAAAGGCCCGACGTTGCGCCGGGCCACAGAAAAGTGGGCGGGATCAGACCACCGGCAGCGCCTGCTGCAGCCGGGCCGATTCCAGCCCCAGTTCGATCAATGCCATCACCGCGATGGCGTCGGCGGCCGGCACCGGATTTTCGCTTATGCCGGCAATCGCGTCGCGCACCGCCGCGTAATAAGCCGGGTAGTTGCCGGGAATATTGAGCAGCGGCTGTTCCGCCAGCAGGTCACCACGTGACAGCGTCACTACACCCTCGCGCATGTCATAACCCCAGTCGGCCTGCGGCAAGCGTTCGCCTGCCTTCAGCCGGTCTTCCTGCGGATCCAGGCCGTATTTGACATAGCTGCCGCGGGTGCCGTGCACCACATAGCGCGGGCTCTCCGCCGCCGCCAGCATGCTGGCGTGCAGCACCACACGGCGATCGCCATAGCTCAGCAGCGCGTGGAAATAATCCACCGCCTGCGCCCCCGGCCGCAGCTCACCCAGATCGACAAACAGCCGCTCGGGTTTGCCGAAGAGTTGGAGCGCCTGATCGAGCAGATGCGGCCCCAAATCGAACCAGATGCCGCTGCCGACGCCGCCCTGTTCGCGCCAGCGCTGACGCACCTGTGGCCGGTAACGATCGAAGTGCGACTCGAAGTACACCACCTCGCCCAGCGAACCGTCGTTCAGCAGCGCTTTGAGTGTCAGGAAATCGCTGTCCCAGCGACGGTTGTGGAACACCGACAACAGCAAACCGCTCTGCTGCGCCTGTTGCTGCAGCGTCTGAGCTTGTGACAATGTCACGGTAAACGGTTTGTCCACGACCACGTGCTTGCCGGCGGCCAGCGCCTGTTGCGCCAGCGGGAAATGGGTATCGTTGGGGGTAGGAATCACGATCAGATCGAGGGCCGGATCGGCGAACAGCGCCTGCGCATCGCCCACCACCGTCATCGACGGCCAGTCCGCGCGCACTTTGCCGGCATCGCTGCTGGAAACGGCGGCCAGCTCCAGCCCGGGCGTACCGGCGATCAGCGGCGCATGAAAGGTTTTGCCGGCGTAGCCGTAACCGACCAGCCCGACACGAATTTTCTCAGCCATGGGATTTCCTCTTGCAGGCTCACGACAGACCCTTTCGATTTGACACCATGCGGACGGCTGGAACAAGAAGTAAATGAGATGTTAATTCGAAGCGGGGTCGGCACGGCGCCGGAGTAGCCAAACGTGCGGCCCGGTCCCGCGATGCCGAGCTATCCGGTTGATAGGGATGACGAAGCCGGTATTACCCGCTAAGCTATGCCGCCTGTGATCCCCGTTTCAATCAGGAAGCCGTTTTATGTCTCAAGCTGAATACTCTCGTATCGGCGGTTGGTTGCTGGCCCCGCTGGCCTATCTGATCGTCACCCTGCTCAGCGCCAGCCTGATGCTGCTCCTGTACGCCATGGCGATCTTCATGCCCGAGTCGCGCGACTATCTGTTGACCAACGCCCAGGCGTTTACCCTGCAGTGGTACTTTTCGGTGTTGACCACGCTCTTGATGTGGGGCTTCACCCTGTGGCTGGTATTTCTGTTTTGCCAGCGGTCGCAGCGCTTCCCTAAACTGTTCTTGTTATGGCTGCTGATCACGGTGATCCTGGCGGTGAAAGCCTTCGCCTTCGCGCCGGTGCCAGATGAAGTGGCGGTGCGCAGCCTCGGCTGGCCGCTGCTGATGGCGGCGCTGCTGGTGCCTTACATCAAGCGTTCGCAGCGGGTCAAAGGGACCTTTACCGAACGTTAAAGGCGATTGCAGCACATTTTATTGGGTAATTTGTGTAAATTTTCACCAAAAAAGGCAATACCCCTGCGATTCATATGTTGTCGTCCGGCCGCCGATTCCCGATAATAGGCGGCTTTTATTTTTTAGGCATCGCAATGACCGAATACCTGCTCCTGTTTGTCGGCACCGTACTGGTGAACAACTTCGTTCTGGTGAAGTTTCTTGGCCTGTGCCCGTTCCTCGGCGTTTCCAAGAAGCTGGAAAGCGCCATCGGCATGGGAATGGCCACCACCTTCGTCATGACGCTGGCCTCCGTCAGCGCCTGGGTGATCAACACCTTTATTCTGGTTCCGCTGGATCTGGTGTATCTGCGCACGCTCTCCTTCATTCTGGTGATCGCCGTGGTGGTGCAGTTCACCGAGATGGTGGTGCGCAAGACCAGCCCGGCGCTCTATCGCCTGCTGGGCATCTTCCTGCCGCTGATCACCACCAACTGCGCGGTGCTGGGCGTGGCGTTGCTTAACGTCAACCTCGGTTATAACTTCCTGCAGTCCGCCGTTTACGGTTTCAGCGCCGCCGCCGGTTTCTCGCTGGTGATGGTGCTGTTCGCCGCCATTCGCGAACGTCTGGCGGTGGCCGACGTGCCGGCGCCGTTCCGCGGCTCCTCGATCGCACTGATCACCGCCGGGCTGATGTCGCTGGCCTTTATGGGCTTTACCGGGCTGGTGAAATTCTAATGACTGCGTTGTGGATAGCTATCGCGGCTTTGAGCGCGCTCGGGCTGCTGTTCGGACTGGTGCTGGGCTACGCCGCGCGCCGTTTTGAGGTGGAAGAGGATCCGGTCGCCGAGCAGGTCGACGCGATCTTGCCACAGAGCCAGTGCGGCCAGTGCGGCTACCCCGGCTGTCGCCCCTATGCCGAGGCGGTGGCCAACGGCGAGATGATCAATAAATGCGCGCCGGGCGGCGAACAGGTGATGCTGAAACTGGCGGAGCTGCTCAACGTGGAGCCGCAGCCGCTGGGCAGCGAAGCCGCCGCCGAGCCGGAGCGTAAAGTGGCCTATATCGACGAGGCCAACTGCATCGGCTGCACCAAGTGCATTCAGGCTTGCCCGGTTGACGCCATCGTCGGCGCCACCCGCGCCATGCATACCGTCATTACCGACCTCTGTACCGGCTGCGATCTGTGCGTCGCCCCTTGCCCTACCGACTGTATTGAAATGAGACCGGTCGCCACCACCACCGCCAACTGGAAGTGGGACATGAAGACGATCCCGGTGCAAGTGATCCACGTGGAGCAACATGCTTAATCTGTTCGCCGCCTTTAAAAAAGACCGGATCTGGGATTTCGACGGCGGGATCCATCCACCGGAAATGAAGACTCAGTCGAGCGGCGCGCCGCTGCGTGTCGCCCCTCTGCCCAAGACCTTTATCATTCCGCTGCAGCAGCATCTGGGGCCGGAAGGCGAACTGTGCGTCAACGCCGGCGATCGGGTGTTGAAAGGCCAGCCGCTGACCGTCGGCCGCGGGCGCACCGTGCCGGTGCACGCCCCGACCTCGGGCACCGTTAGCGCCATCACGCCGCACATCACCGCTCACCCTTCCGGGCTGTCGGAGCTGTGCGTGATTATCGAGGCAGACGGCGAAGACCGCTGGTGCGAGCGCGAGCCGGTAGCGGATTACCGCCAATCGCCCGCCGCGGAGCTGATTCAACGTATTCATCAGGCCGGCATCGCCGGTCTGGGCGGCGCAGGTTTCCCGACCGCCAGTAAACTGCAAGGCGGCATGAGCGGCGTGGAAACGCTGATCCTCAACGCCGCCGAGTGCGAGCCTTACATCACCGCCGACGATCGCCTGATGCAGGAACATGCCGATCAGATCGTTGAAGGCACGCAGATCCTGCAACACATTCTGCAGCCCAAGGTCACGCTGATCGGGATCGAAGACAACAAGCCAGAGGCGATCGCGGCGCTGAAACAGGCGTTGCGCGGCCAGACCGGCATTGCCCTGCGCGTCATCCCCACCAAATACCCGTCCGGCGGCGCCAAGCAACTGACCAAGATTTTGACCGGCAAGGAAGTGCCGCACGGCAAGCACTCCTCCGCTATCGGCGTGCTGATGCAAAACGTCGGCACCGCCTTCGCCATCAAGCGGGCGATCGTCGACGGCGAACCGTTGATTGAGCGCGTGGTGACCCTGACCGGCGAGGCGGTCGAGCGCCCTGGCAACCTGTGGGCACGCATCGGCACGCCGGTGCAGCACCTGCTTGATTTCGTCGGTTTCCGTCCGCAGGCGCAGCAGATGGTGGTGATGGGCGGCCCGCTGATGGGCTTTACCCTGCCCGCGCTGAACGTGCCGATCGTCAAGATCAGCAACTGCATTCTGGCGCCGACGGTGGATGAAATGACGCCGCAGGAACCCGAGCAATCCTGCATCCGCTGCGGCCTGTGCGTGGACGCTTGCCCTGCCGGGCTGTTGCCGCAACAGCTGTACTGGTTCAGCCGCGGGCAGGAGCACGACAAGGCGCGCAACCACAACCTGTTCGATTGCATCGAATGCGGCGCCTGCGCGTTCGTCTGCCCCAGCAACATTCCGCTGGTGCAGTACTACCGGCAGGAAAAGGCCGAAATCAAGGCTATCGATTTGGAAGCGGCGCGCACCGCCGAGGCCAAGGCGCGTTACGAGGCCAAGCTGGCGCGTCTGGAGCGCGAGAAACTGGCGCGCGAAGAGCGGCACAAAAAGGCCGCCGTCAAACTGACCGACGACGATCAGGGGGCGGTACAGGCCGCACTGGCGCGCGTACGCAGCAAGAATGCCGAAGCGGCGGTTACGCCGGTCGACGGCCAGCAGCCGGACAACAGCGAGATGATCGCCGCCCGCGAAGCGCGTAAAGCGCAGGCGCGTGAACGGCGCGCCCAGTTGGCGGCCGAAGCGGAACAAGCCTCGCCGGCAACCTCAGGCGACGACGCGCGTAAGGCCGCCGTGGCCGCGGCGCTGGCCCGCGTGAAGGCGCGCAAAGAGGCACCGGCCGCAGACATCACCGCCCCTGCCGCGACAGAGGACGATCCGCGTAAAGCGGCAGTCGCCGCCGCCCTGGCGCGCGTGAAGGCCAAGAAAACGGCGCAGCAGGCGGACGCTCCCGCTGAGACAGAACCGGCTCCGGCTACCGCCGAAGAAGATCCGCGTAAAGCGGCAGTCGCCGCCGCCCTGGCTCGCGTGAAGGCCAAGAAAGCGGCGCAGCAGGCGGACGCTCCGGCCGAGACAGAACCGGCTCCGGCTACCGCCGAAGAAGATCCGCGTAAAGCGGCAGTCGTCGCCGCCCTGGCTCGCGTGAAGGCCAAGAAAGCGGCGCAGCAGGCGGACACTCCGGCCGAGACAGAACCGGCTCCGGCTGCCGCCGAAGAAGATCCGCGCAAAGCGGCGGTCGCGGCGGCTATCGCCCGCGCCAAAGCCAAGAAAGCGGCGCAGCAGGCGGACGCTCCGGCCGAGACAGAACCGGCTCCGGCTACCGCCGAAGAAGATCCGCGCAAAGCGGCGGTCGCGGCGGCTATCGCCCGCGCCAAAGCCAAGAAAGCGGCGCAGCAGGCGGACGTTCCTGCCGAGACAGAACCGGCTCCAGCTGCCGCCGAAGAAGATCCGCGCAAGGCGGCGGTTGCGGCGGCTATCGCCCGCGCCAAAGCCAAAAAAGCCGCCAGAGAATCACTGGCGGCGGAAACGGAAGACAAATGATGACGGCGGCGCCTGGCCTACGCCGGGCGCCGTTTAATCGATAGAGATCAGATAGGTATAGTCCACTTCAATCTGACGCAGTTTGGACTCCGGGTTCCACTCTTTGGTTTGAATGATCTCCATTTCCATACTGCCGCGCACCTTATCCTTCAGCCCCGGCATCACATGCGACACCAGATAACCGAAAAACTGCAGACACTCCTTCGCCGTGCCCTTATGGTTGATGGAGATAAACTCGCGGCTCGGCAGATGGATGGTGTCTATCTGATGATTGGAAAGAATGTCCTTTTTATGTTCAGGATCGACCGCCATCACCAGCGTGGACGACAGCTCGTCGCCTTCCCCGGCCTGCGGGCAATAAATGCTGTAAATTCGCCGGCAGTCGACGTGCAACCCCTTGAAGAAGTCATTGAAAATCTCGTCCTTCATCGCCATGCAGGACGCGTACTCCAGCTCTTGTTCGGAGGCGAAATCCAGCCGGCGCGAGAAGCCGACCAGCTGCATCTCGGGCAGCGTCAGCCGCTTCACTTCCGGATAATATCCCGCGCCGTAGCTGGCTTCGAAGTTAAAGCGCGGCATCAGGTTTTTCACGTCCCAGTGCTCCATCGAGCGGTAGCGATTGGGCGTGGTGCCGAAGCGCTGCTTGAACATGCGAGTAAAGGTCTGCTGCGAGTCGAAGCCCAGCTCATCGGAGATGTCGATGATGGAGCGACGGGTGATGCGCAGCGCCACCGCGGCGCGCGTCAAGATGCGCGAGCGGATATAGGTGGCGAGTTGAATGCCGGTAATACGCTTGAATTTACGCTGCAGATGCCACTTGGAGTAGCCCGAAATACGCGCAACTTCATCCAGGTTTGGCCGTTTCTCCAGATGTATCTCCACCCACTCAATTAGCTCTTCAATAAAAAAAATGTCTTCATTTGTCATTATTATGGATTCACTGACTCAATAATGTTCGCGATAGTAACCTACACGTATTATGTGAAAGTTGTTATTTTGTGCGGAAATCTGGACAAAAATGATATTTCATTCATACGGTTACCCCATTTCTCAGGGGCGATGGCGGCACAAGTTCCACAGACAATTCCTCACGTTAGCCCATTTTCCGGCCAAAAAAAAATCAAATCGCGCCACGCCGATCTCAACGGGTGCGAAAAGCCGAATACCCCTATCATTAAGGCGTATTACCCTCGCATCGAATCAGGTAGAATGCTCGGCTATTATTTTTGCCGCGCCTGCAATTCGGCGCATCGAAACTGCCGCAGGCGCGGCGCAGAAGGTATCGTTACTCTATGAAGTTCAGGCCGGTATCACCCACAGCCGCCAAAGGCTTACACATCGCCAGCTCGCCGTTCACCCACAACCAGCAAAGCACCAGCCGCATTATGCTGTGGGTGATGTTGGCCTGCATTCCCGGCATCGCAGCACAGATTTGGTTCTTCGGTTATGGCGTGCTGATTCAGGTGGCGCTGGCGGCGATCGTCGCGCTGGCCGCAGAAGGCGCGATCCTCAGGCTGCGCAAGCTGCCGGTGCGCAGCCGGCTGGCGGACAACTCCGCCCTGCTGACCGCGCTGCTGCTCGGCATCAGCCTGCCGCCGCTGGCCCCGTGGTGGATGATCGTCATCGGCACCTTCTTCGCCATCGTCATCGCCAAACAGCTGTACGGCGGCCTTGGGCAGAACCCGTTCAATCCGGCGATGGTCGGTTACGTGGTGCTGCTGATCTCCTTCCCGGTGCAGATGACCAGCTGGTTGCCGCCGGATGAGCTGCGCGCCACCGCGCTGTCGTTCCACGACACGCTGCTGGCCATTTTCAGCGGCCATACCGCTCAGGGCGCGACGCTGCACGAATTGCAGATGGGCGTTGACGGCATCAGCCAGGCTACGCCGCTCGACGGCTTCAAAACCGGTTTGCGCAGCGGCCACAGCGTTGAACAGGTGTTGCAGCAGCCGCTGTTCGGCGGCGCGCTGGCGGGCATCGGCTGGCAGTGGGTCAACCTCGGCTTTCTGGCCGGCGGCCTGTTTATGCTGGCGCGCCGCCTGATCCACTGGCAGATCCCCTTCAGCATGTTGGCCGCTATCGCCTTCTGCTCCGGTCTGGCCTGGTGGCTCGATCCGGCGCATCAGGCTTCGCCGCTGATCCACCTGTTCTCCGGCGCCAGCATGCTGGGCGCGTTCTTTATCGCCACCGACCCTGTCAGCGCCTCCACCACGCCGAAGGGCCGTTTAATCTACGGCGCGCTGATCGGCGTGCTGGTCTGGCTGATCCGCGTTTATGGCGGCTACCCTGACGGCGTGGCCTTTGCCGTGCTGCTCGCCAACATCACCGTCCCGTTAATCGACCACTACACGCAGCCGCGCGTGTACGGCCATCGCTAAGGAGCCGCCATGCTGAATTCCATGAGAAAGCACGGCACCACGCTGGCGGTGTTTGCGGCGGTCACCACCGGCCTCACCGCCGTGGTCTACGCCCTGACGAAAACCACCATCGCGCATCAGGCGGCGCTGCAGCAAAAAGCCCTGCTCGATCAGGTGGTGCCGCCGGAAAATTACGACAACGTCATGCAGAACGAATGCTTCCTGGTCAGCGATCCGGCGCTGGGCGACGGCGCGCCACACCGTTTATACCTGGCGCGCAAAAACGGGCAACCGACCGCCGCCGCGCTGGAAACCACCGCGCCTGACGGCTACTCCGGCGCCATCAAGCTGCTGGTCGGCGCCAATTTCAACGGCACGGTACTCGGCACCCGGGTGATTGAACACCATGAAACCCCGGGGCTGGGCGACAAGATCGAACTGCGCATTTCCGACTGGATTTCCTTCTTCAGCGGCAAGAAAATCGAAGGCCCGGACGACAAACGCTGGGCGGTGAAGAAAGACGGCGGCATGTTCGACCAATTCACCGGCGCCACCATCACCCCGCGTGCGGTGGTCAATGCGGTGCGCCGCACGGCGTTGTATATGGAAACGCTGCCGCCTAAACTTGAAAGCTTACCTGCGTGTGGAGCCAGCGAATGAGTGAAGCCAAAGAATTGATCGTCCAGGGGTTGTGGAAGAACAACTCCGCCCTGGTGCAGCTGCTGGGCATGTGCCCGCTGCTGGCGGTGACCTCCACCGTCACCAACGCGCTGGGGCTGGGGCTGGCCACCACGCTGGTGCTGACGCTCACCAACGCCTCCATCTCCGCGGTGCGCCGCTGGGTGCCAAGCGAAGTGCGTATTCCGATCTACGTCATGATCATCGCCGCGGTGGTGAGCATCGTGCAGATGCTGATCAACGCCTATGCCTTCGGTCTGTATCAGTCGCTCGGCATTTTTATTCCGTTGATCGTGACCAACTGCATCGTCGTGGGCCGCGCCGAAGCGGTGGCCGCCAAGAAACCGGTCGGCCTCTCGGCGCTGGACGGCATGGCCATCGGCCTCGGCGCCACCGGCGTCATGGTGACGCTGGGTTCAATGCGCGAGCTGCTGGGCAACGGCACGCTGTTCGACGGCGCCGATCAACTGCTGGGCGGCTGGGCCAAATCGCTGCGCATCGAAGTGGTGCACTTCGACAGCCCGTTCCTGCTGGCCATGCTGCCGCCAGGCGCCTTTATCGGCCTGGGCCTGCTGTTGGCGGTCAAGTATCTGATCGACGAAAGAATGAAGGCGCGCAAAGCCCGCGCCGTGGCGGCGGAACCGCTGCTGGAACAAGGACGTGCTGAGAAGGCCTGATGAACAAGCAGAAGCGACTGGAAATTCTGACCCGGCTGCGCGACAACAACCCGCATCCGACCACCGAGCTGGTGTACACCACGCCGTTTGAGCTGCTGATCGCGGTATTGCTGTCTGCGCAGGCCACCGACGTGAGCGTCAACAAGGCGACCGCCAAACTCTATCCGGTCGCCAACACCCCCGCCGCCATGCTGGCGCTGGGGGTTGATGGCGTCAAGGAGTACATCAAGACCATCGGTCTGTTCAACAGCAAGGCCGAAAACGTGATCAAGACCTGCCGCATGCTGCTGGAGCTGCACGGCGGCGAAGTGCCGGAAGATCGCGCCGCGCTGGAGGCGCTGCCGGGCGTTGGCCGCAAAACCGCCAACGTGGTGCTCAACACCGCCTTCGGCTGGGCGACCATCGCCGTGGACACCCATATCTTCCGGGTGTGCAACCGCACCCACTTTGCGCCGGGCAAGAACGTCGATCAGGTGGAGGAGAAACTGTTGAAGGTGGTGCCCGCCGAATTCAAGGTCGATTGCCATCACTGGCTGATCCTGCACGGACGCTACACCTGTATCGCGCGCAAACCGCGCTGCGGCTCCTGCATCATCGAAGACCTGTGCGAATATAAAGAAAAGGTTTATCCGGAATCCTGAGTCAGTTGGGTGCGGCAAACCGCACCCGCCGCGTCCTCTTCCCTCGCCAACGCCGCTTTTTTATCAAAAATGTGATATCGCGCAGCAGTAACCCCGGCGTTATCGCGGTTTTCAGTAAGAAACCCATCGCTGCGTTATTTTCAAGCAAAAAATTAGTCGAAAATTGCGGTGAACGTCACGCTTTCAGGATCACAAAGCGTTCACAAATGCCAGCCCCGTTTTCCTGAATTTCTATAATTTTACAAATCGCGCCATATACACAACATTCCAACGGATTCATAACCTCACGTACACTGATGCGCTAAAAAATAGCAATTCAGCAGAATATATCCCTGTTTAAAATTCGTATAGCTTTTAATCAAAACAAAAAATCGATAAACCACTAAAAGCCCAAAGTTAATACTGCATAACATTTGCAACATCGCGGCATAATCCTGCCGGCGTTAAATGTAACCGAATATGACAAACTGCTTGCCACGTTGACAAAGATAGTGAACATTAACCGCCGTCCCCATCCTATAACAACGCAAAAGGATGCCGTTCCGCATCAACTTTTGTACTTTCCCGTCCCCTAAAGACGGGCTGCGAAAAAACAGAGGTACCAGTGTCAACAGCAAACAACCAACACCAGGAGAGCGTGAGCCTTAACGCGTTCAAACAACCGAAAGCATTCTATCTGATCTTCTCGATCGAACTGTGGGAGCGCTTCGGCTATTACGGCCTGCAAGGCATCATGGCGGTTTATCTGGTCAAGATGCTCGGTCTGAGCGAAGCCGACTCCATCACCCTGTTCTCTTCTTTCAGCGCCCTGGTATACGGCTTCGTCGCCATTGGCGGCTGGCTGGGCGACAAGGTGCTGGGCGCCAAACGCGTGATCGTGCTCGGCGCGCTGGTGCTGGCCGCCGGTTACGCCATGGTGGCCTACTCCGGCCACGATATCTTCTGGGTCTACCTGGGCATGGCGACCATCGCCGTGGGCAGCGGCCTGTTCAAGGCTAACCCGTCCTCCCTGCTCTCCACCTGCTATGAGAAAGACGACCCGCGTATCGACGGCGCCTTCACCATGTACTACATGTCGGTGAACATCGGTTCCTTCTTCTCCATGCTGGCTACCCCGTGGCTGGCGGCGAAGTACGGCTGGAGCGTGGCGTTCTCCCTGAGCGTGGTCGGCATGCTGATCACCCTGGTCAACTTTATGATGTGCCACAAGTGGGTGAAGAAAAACGGCTCCAGGCCTGACTTCAAGCCGCTGCATCTGCCGAAACTGCTGATGGTGCTGGTCGGCATCGTGGCGCTGGTCGCCGTGTCCAGCTGGCTGCTGCACAACCAGGTGATCGCGCGCTGGGCGCTGGCCTTCATCTCCGCCGGGATCGTGATCGTGTTCGCCAAGGAAGCCTTCGCCCTGCATGGCGCCGCACGCCGTAAAATGATCGTCGCCTTCCTGCTGATGCTGGAAGCGGTGGTGTTCTTCGTGCTGTACAGCCAGATGCCGACGTCGCTGAACTTCTTCGCCATCCACAACGTGGAGCACAGCATCTTCGGCGTCGCCTTCGAGCCGGAGCAGTACCAGGCGCTGAACCCGTTCTGGATCATGCTCGCCAGCCCGATTCTGGCCGCGTTGTATAACAAGATGGGCGATCGCCTGCCGATGCCGCACAAGTTCGCTTTCGGCATGATCCTGTGTTCCTGCGCCTTCCTGGTGCTGCCATGGGGCGCCAGCTTCGCCAACGAACAGGGTATCGTGTCGGTCAACTGGCTGATCCTGAGCTACGCGCTGCAGAGCATCGGCGAGCTGATGATTTCCGGTCTGGGTCTGGCGATGGTGGCGCAGCTGGTGCCGCAGCGTCTGATGGGCTTCATCATGGGTTCCTGGTTCCTGACCACCGCCGCCGCGGCGCTGATCGCCGGTAAAGTCGCCGGTCTGACCGCCGTCCCCAGCGACATCAACGACGCGCACGCTTCGCTGGCCATCTACAGCCATGTGTTTATGCAAATCGGCATCGCCACCGCCGTCATCGCCATCCTGATGATGCTGACCGCGCCGAAACTGTACCGCATGACGCTGGACACCAGCGAAGACCTGAATCAGAAAGCGCAGGAAGCCACGGCGGCTCACTGATCGCCGACGGATTGAGCGTAAATAGAAACGCCGGGGTTAACCCCCGGCGTTTTTTTATGCCCGCAAGAAACGTGTTTACGCTGGCTTGCGCTTGCCGCTCAGGTTGGCCCACATGAATTCGCTCACCAGCGCGCTGTGGAACGCCGCCTGTTGCTTGTCGGCGGCGGCGCTGTGCCCACCCTCGGTATTTTCGTAGAAGTAAGCCTGCTGATACCCCATCGCCTGCATGCGCGCCGCCATTTTGCGCGCGTGGGCCGGGTTGACCCGATCGTCGCTGGTGGCGGTATAGAACAACACCGGCGGATAGGCCGTTTTCGCCTGAATATTGTGGTACGGCGAGAAGGTTTTGATATAGGCCCACTGCTCCGGCTTGCTCGGATCGCCGTATTCCGCGATCCACGACGCGCCGGCGGAGAGTTGGGTATAGCGCTGCATGTCCAACAGCGGCACTTCGCAGACGATGCAGCCGAACAGCTGCGGATACAGCGTCAGCATATTGCCTACCAGCAGGCCGCCATTGCTGCCGCCGCGCGCGCCGAGATGCGGCGCGGAAGTCACCTTGCGCGCGAACAGGTCTTCGGCCACGGCGGCGAAATCCTCATAGGCGCGATGACGATTCTGCTTGAGCGCCGCCTGATGCCAGGCCGGACCATATTCACCGCCGCCCCGAATGTTGGCCACCACGTATACCCCGCCGCGCTCCAGCCAGGCCGGCGCCTTGCCGCCCAGATAGCCCGGCAGCAGCGGCACTTCAAACCCGCCGTAGCCGTACAGCAGCGTCGGCGTGCTGCCGTCCAGCTTGAGATCTTTGGCGGCGATCTGGAAATACGGCACGCGGGTGCCGTCCTTGGAGCGCGCGAAATGCTGGCTGACCTGATAGCCGGCGGCGTCAAAGTCCTGCGGCGCCTGTTTCAGCAGCGTCGCTTCCCCGCCGTCGAGGTTGCCCATATACAGCGAGGTCGGCTGCAGGAACCCGCTGACCGTCAGGAAATAGGCGTTGCTCTCGTCGTCGATGCCGCCGGCGGAAAGGGTGCTGATGGCGCCGGGGTTGCCCAGCGGGCGACGTTGCCAGCTGCCGCCCTGCGGCGTCAGCACTTCCAGTCGGTTGACCACGTTATCCATGATGCTGAGGATCAGGTGATCGCGCGTGCCGCTGTAGCCGCTCAGCGCCTGCTCCGCCGTCGGGGTAAACAGCGGCTGCAGCTCGCGCTTGCCCGCCAGATAGTCGTCGAAATTGGCCGCCAACAGCGAGCCGGACGGATAGCGCTTGCCGCCCACGTCCCAATCGCTGCTCGGCTTGATCAGCAGCCATTCCCGATGCGTATCCAGCTCGGCGTCGGCGGGGATGTCGATTTTTTTCTGCCGGCCGTCCTGAGTCAGCAAGAAATAGTCGCGGCGGTAGAAGTCCAGGCTGCGGCCGACGAAATCGCGCTCAAAGCCCGGCGTGCGGTCGTGATAGGCGAAGACCGCCATGTCCTCGGGCTGCGCTTCGTACAGCGTTTCGGCGGCGCTCAGCGGCGTGCCGCGCCGCCAGCGTTTGGCGATGCGCGCGTAGCCGGACTGGGTCATCGAGCCGGGGCCGAAATCGGTGGCGATGAACAGCGTGTCCCGATCGACCCAGGAAACCCGGCTTTTCGCCACCGGTACGTTAAAGCCGTCTTTGACGAAGCGTTTGGCCACCAGATCGAATTCGCGGATTTCGGTGGCGTCTCCGCCGTCCGGCGACAGCTGCATCAGGCAATAACGGTATTCCGGCGCCAGCGGTTGAGAGCCCTGATAAACCCAATCTTTGCCCTCCGCCTTGCCCAGCGCATCGATATCCAGCACCGTCTCCCAGGCCGGTTTGGCCTTGCGGTACTCATCCAGCGTGGCGCGTCGCAGCAGGCCACGCGGGTTGGCCTGATCCTGCCAGAAGTTGTAATAGTACTCGCCGCGTTTGCTCACCCACGGGATCTGGGTGTCTTTATTGAGGATATCCAGGACTTCGCGCTCAATGCGCTGAAAGTCTTCGCCCTGGCCGAAACGCGCCACGGTACGCTGATTTTCCTGCTGCACCCATTGCAGCGCTTTTTTACCCTGCAGCTCTTCCAGCCACAGGAATTCATCGCCGGCGGCCGCGCCGCCCTCCGCCGCCATCGCCAGGCGGATACTGTTGGGTAATGAAGTCATCGCGAATACGGCTCCTGCGGTTTGCGCACTGAGTTTAATAAACTGACGTCGATTGGTGACCGGCAAAATCAAGCTCCTTTTGAGTCGGCTGCAACGCCGCCTCGTCATGGGCGACAGCCTGTGGAATAAGAGTCATTTTCAACAAGGTAGGCGTTTGGCGGCGCGGAGTCAAAGCCCGCGGCCGCCGCGTTGAGTCAGGATTGAGGATAGTGGATCAGATCGTGAATGCGCACCGTGTGTGAACCGGCGTTGCGGTAGGCATGCGGCCGATCGGCCTGAAAGCGCATCGCCTCGCCGGCCGCCAGGCTGTGCCACTCGCCGTCTATCGCCAATTCCAACCGGCCGCTGATCACGATCACATGCTCAATCACGCCCGGCTCATGCGGCGACGATTCGCTGAGCGCGCCCGGCGCGAGATCGATGACGAACATGTCGAAACCCAGCTGGCGATCGTAGGGAAACAGCGGCACCACGCGCATATCGGCGTTGTCCTGATCGTACACCGGCAGTTCGCCGTAGCGGTGCAGCGTCGCCTGCTGCTGCGCGGGCGACGCCTCAAGAAAGGCGGAGAACGCCACGTTGAAACCGGTGGCGATCTTCCACAGCGTCGCCACCGTCGGGCTGGATTCGCCGCGCTCAATCTGCCCGAGCATCGCTTTGCTGACGCCGGTGTATTCCGCCGCCTGCGTCAGGCTCCAGCCGCGCTGCGCGCGCAGCGTGCGAAGGGTGTGCGCCAAATGGCCGGCAAGTTCCTGCATCCTGTTCTCCTCTGCTTATCGCGCTCGATTATACTCGCTTGTGCGCTATAGCGCACGGTGCTATGCTGATTTCTTACCGTGCGTTATAACGCACAATTATCGATTGGAGCTGCTCATGCGCCCTGCCGTCACCCTGCGTCACCTGACTCTGCCTGCCGTCATGGCCGGCTTTGTCGCCGTTCTGGTCGGCTACACCAGCTCTGCCGCCATCATTTTCCAGGCCGCCGCCGCTGCTGGCGCCACGCCGGCGCAGATCGGCGGCTGGCTGAGCACGCTTGGGATCGCGATGGGCGTCACCTCGCTGGGGCTTTCGCTGTACTATCGCACCCCGATCCTTACCGCGTGGTCGACGCCAGGAGCGGCGCTGCTGGTCACCAGCCTGCCCGGCACGCCGATCAATGAGGCGATCGGGGTGTTCATCTTCGCGTCGGGCCTGATCCTGCTTTGCGGCGTCACCGGGCTGTTCGCCCGCCTGATGGATTATATTCCGCAGGCGATTTCTGCCGCGATGTTGGCGGGGATCCTGCTGCGTTTCGGGCTGGACGCCTTCGCTTCGCTGCAGCTCAATTTCCTCCTCAGCGCCGGTATGGGGCTGGCCTATCTGCTCAGCCGCCGTTACCTGCCGCGCTACGCCATCGTACTGACACTGGTGATTGGGCTGGCGATCGCCGCGCTACAGGGCGATATCCATCTGGCGCAACAGGCGCCGGCGGTCGCCGTGCCGGAATTTATCGCGCCGCATTTCAGCTGGCCGACGCTGCTCGGCATCGGCGTGCCCTTCTTCGTGGTCACCATGGCTTCACAGAACGCCCCCGGGATCGCTACGCTGCAGGCGGCGGGCTACCGTGTTCCCACCTCACCGCTGATCGCCTGGACGGCGCTGACCGCGCTGCTGCTGGCGCCATTCGGCGGTTTCTCGGTATGCATCGCCGCCATTACCGCCGCGATTTGCATGGGGCCGGACGTGCATCCCGATCCACAGCGGCGCTATATGGGCGCGGTGGCCGCCGGCGGCTTCTATTTGTTGGCCGGGTTGTTCGGCGGCGCCATCGGCCTGCTGTTCAGCGCGTTGCCGGTCGCCTTGATCCACACCATCGCCGGGCTGGCGCTGCTCGGCACCATCGGCGGCAGCCTGCAACGCGCGCTGCATGATGAAAAACAGCGCGACGCGGCGCTGATCGCCTTCCTCATCACCGCCTCCGGCGTCACGTTGCTCGGCATCGGTTCGGCATTCTGGGGCATTGTCGGCGGCGCCATCGCGCATCTGCTGCTGTCGCTGCCGCGGCGAAACACCGTGACGTAAGGGGCGGTCTACATTGACAAGCGGCGCCGTGGCGCCTTCACTTTCTCTGTCGTCTGAATGTCAATTCACATAATAAGTGACGCCGTCACCAAGGAACCTTATGACCGAGAAAGCCGCGCTGTTGGCCCAGCGCTTGATACGCAATGTCGAACAGGTAGAGATGAAGCATGACCGGCGGCCGCCGCTGTATGACAGCGTCGGCGCTCGTCTCGGCACCGGCACCGCCGCCGACAAGCTGGGCGCCTCCTTCGATTGTGTGGCGCCGGGCATGCGTTCCTGCCCCTATCATTTTCACTACGCTCAGGAGGAAATGTTCATCATTCTGGAAGGCAGCGGAACGCTGCGGGTAGCCGGAGAAATGCTGCCGATCGTCAGCGGAGATGTCATTTTCATTCCGCCTGGCCCGGAATACCCGCACCAGATCATCAACACCTCCGATGCGCCGCTGAAGTATCTGTCCGTCAGCACGCGCGAACAGCCGGAAGTGGTGATCTATCCGGATTCAGGCAAATACCAGGCGATGGCGCGCGGCAATGACGGCGAGCAGGTGCGTTATCTGCAGCGCCCTTCAGCCTCGCTCGATTACTGGCAGGATGAACCCTGAATCGCCGTCCGGCAATGTGAGATCCAGCGCGCGCGCCGCCAGTTCAGCGACGCGAAAATCGATGTCCGCCGCCTGCCCGTCTTCCATGAACCAGGCGGCGGAAAGCCCCGACCAGGCCAGGATCCATTGCAGCAAACGCCGGCGATCCAGCCCGGCCAACCGGCACACCTGTTCCACGCGGCGATGGAAAATGGCCGGATCGGTGGCGACGCCGTAGTTAGGATTGCAGAAGATGTTGGCGTAATCGAAGCCTCGTTCACCGTACAAACGCTTGGGATCGATCGCCAGCCAACCGCGTGCGCCAAAGTCCAGCACATTGTCATGGTGGATATCCCCGTGCAACACGCTTTCTTCTCGCGGGCTGCTCAACAGCTCCGCCGCCGCCGTGGCGCTGAGACGCAGCATGCCGCCGTGCGCCTGGGCCGCCGGCCACAGCGAGCTGAACCACTCCTGCAACGGGATAAGCTCAGGCAACGGCGCCGCCCTCGGCGCATGCAAGGCGGCGATCGCCCGGCACAGGATCTGCGTGGCTTGTTCATCGTCGCCGTCACGCACCAGCTGCGCCAACGACCCTTCGCCCTGCGCGCGCTCCAGCAAAATGCCGTCGTCGTGCCACGCCAGCACCTGCGCGGCGCCTTCTCCACGCCACCAGCACATCAGCTGCCCGCCGAAGCGCTCCTCCTGCTCGCGGGCGATCTTCAGCATGGCCGCCGCGCCCCGGTAACGCACCGGCATCAACAGACTGCTGTGGGTTTCGAAGGCTTTGCCGTCCTGCTCCAGCCGCCAGCGCTGCAGGTAAGGCGTAAAAAGCGGGTTCATCGTCTCTGCGTCCTTGTTGCCGATCTGCGCCGCACTGTCACATTCGCGTGAGAGACGGCGTATAACATAAAGGGGGATGATTCTCTCAGATATCATCGGCGTGCGGCGCTTTGCCGCGTTTTCTCCAGTATCCTAACCAAGTTTGTCGATTTTATTAACCGGTCTTGCGCGGGGTTTGACCATGACATCATTAAAACGCATTAATTATCCGCAATTGCCTACGCCGGGTGGCCCTTATGTGCACGCCGTGCGCCACGGCGACCGCCTGTACGTATCGGGCTTGACGGCCTTCGCCACCGACGCTCAGGGCTTAAGCGCGCCGCAGCAAACGCAGGAGATCCTCGAGCAATTGGCGACCATCGCCGCCAGCGAAGGCGTCAATCTCAAAGCCTTAATTAAAATCAGCGTGTTCCTGACCGACATCGCCGATCTGGCGAGCGTGCGCCCGGTGCTGTTTGACTATTTCGACGGCGCGCTGCCGGCCTGTTCTTTGATGGCGGTCAGCGCGTTGTTCTCACCCGCAGTGTGCGTGGAAATTGAGGCGGTGATGGCGTTGCAATAATGCGCGGCTAGAGCGCGCCTTCGTCCGGCACGCAGGGGCCGATCTTGAACCAGGCTTTGGCGATCCGCCCCTGTTCCACTTCGTAAATGGCGATGACATCCATTTTGCCGCGCCCCTGCGGGAAGTTGCGCGTCACCACCTCCTGATCGACCACCATATTCCCCACCGCCATGCGTTTTATTCGTTCGCCGTACAGGCTCGGCTCGCGAAAGCGCGCCAGATGCCGTTCGCGGATCGCCGCCTTGCCGCTGGCCAGCAGCGTGTCGGGGTGTTCGTAATACTGCGCGTCATCCGCCCAACAGGCCATAAAGGCCTCGATATCGCGGGCGTTATAGGCGTCAAGCTGTTGTTGAACCACATCCTGCGGGCGTGCCGTCTTATCGTTCATCATGTTCTCCTGCCGAAGTTAACCGCCGCATGCGTCGAACCCATCACGTTAACCGCCCAGTGCTACGGCTTGATGACACAGCGCTGATTGAATAAAAACCCATAAATAGCGAATAAATAACCTATCACACCCGATAAACAATACCAGCGTCTGCGCATAAATTTTCAGCGTGCCACGGGGAACGCTGAAAACCGCCTGACGGCGTGCGTTAATCTTTGCGGCAGTTGGCAGGATTCTGCTAATTTAGCGTGAACAGCCTGATGATAACGAAACGCTATGCAGCAAAAACCGGTGTTGGACGAAGCCAGACAGTTAAAACGACTCAACGCCGCCACGCGGCGCCAATCCCATATGTACAAATGGATCGCGCTGATTGCTGCGCTGGATGCGCTGTTGGTGTTTTGGTATGACCGGGATATGCGCAACGTCACCTTCTCGGGAGCGGTTGCGCTGGTGTGCGGCTATTTGTGGATCCGCGATCGCAACAAGGCTCGGGGTTACCGGCGCGAGTTTGATCGCAAATTCGGCAAGCACAGCGGCGATTAAGGCTGCATCGCTTCCAGCACTTTAGCGCTGTCGACAATCTGCACGAACTTCACGATCTTGCCGGCGCGCACCGTATAAATATGCGCAAAGGAGGCGCTGAAGGCTTTGCCGGTGGCCCGGTAAGTGCCGTGATAAAAACCCTGAGCAATCACGTTGTCGCCGGCGTCGTAAAAGTGATCGACATCGGCGCGGTAACCTTGCCATTCGCTGCCCAAACGCTGATGCACGTTCTTGATGATATTCTCCGGGCCGATATAGGTACCGGCGTAAGGGAAACCGGCGGCTTCGGTCCACTCGGCATCGGGGGCCAGCGCCGCCAGCAGATTACGGCCGTTTTCTTCGGAACTGCCTTCGTAAGTCGCGCGCACTATCTCAAGAGGGGTTGGCATGTCTCTTCTCCCATGGCTGATAAGGATATTCCGACCATCTCCGCGGACACAGGCTCTCACCAGGCGGAGACGGCGGAATGCGGCTATTCTAGGTTGCTTGTTTCGCTGCAAAAACCGCAGTTGTGACAATAGTAGGTTGCACTTTAGTAAACAATAGTCGTCTTCTGTCATTCTCTCGACCTCCGACGCGGCTATGCTGATTGCCCGATTTCCCCCAACAGGAGCTGAACGTGTCTTTACCCTCGCTAACGCAAGAGCTGTTACAGCCGTTTTCCCCCTACCAGACGCTGGCGCAAACGCTGCTGCCGCTCACCCTCGAATCGGACGATGGCTCGCACGATGTGGCGCACCTACACCGAGTCTGGAAGAACTGCCGCCGCATCAGCAAGCTGGAAGGCGGCGACCGGCGCATTCTCTGCGCGGCGGTGCTGCTACATGACGCCGTGGCGGTGGAAAAGAATTCGCCGCAGCGTCACCTGGCTTCGCGCATGGCGGCGCAGCAAGCCACGCTGACGCTGACCCGGCTTGAATGGTCGCCGGCGGACATCGCGGCGGTGGCCCACGCTATCGAAGCACACAGTTTTTCCGCCGGCATCCCTCCGCAAACGCTGGAAGCGAAGATCCTGCAGGACGCCGATCGTCTCGACGCCATTGGCCTGATTGGCGTAGCCCGCTGCTTCTATATCGGCGGCCGCATGCGCAGCGCGCTGTATGACGCTGCGGATCCGCGGGCCGAACATCGTCAATACGATGACAAGCGTTTCAGCCTGGATCACTTCGAAACCAAGCTCTTCAAGCTGCAAGACGGCTTCCAGACCGCCGCCGGGCGACAGATGGCCGAGCAGCGCACCGAACGCATGCGGCGCTTTGTCGACGATCTGCTGGAAGAGGTGTAACCTGGGCTTACGGGGCATTTTCGTTATGCCCATAACATTTTCGGTCACATAACGCCGTTAAACTGAAAGCCAACTTCACCGAATGGGCGGCAAAGATGAAAAAGTTGACGTTGAAAGAGATGACGGAAAGCGAGCAACGGGAAGTCAAAACCGAGCTGGACAAAGCGCGTAAAAGCCACGGCCGGCCGCTGACCAACGCCGAACAGCACAAGGTCAAAGATGAAGTGGTGGCGCGCATCATGGCCGCCAGAGCGAAGCTCGCCAAGGCAGAGCGCGCGGAACGCAAGGCCAACCGCTACCGGCCAAGCGGCGACACCTTCAGCTGGTCCGCCACCATCGGTACCCGCCCGCCGCGCTGAATCAGCCAAACAATCCCCGCCGCCGCGGGGATTGTCGTTTATTAGCCAAACTCATCTGCCCTCACCCATCATGAATAACAATGTTATCAATCTGTTGTAAATTGACAGCCTGATGAAGAATATTCATTATCACCCCCACATCCTCTTTTCACGAGACTGCCATGGCCTATCCGCGCAACGTTAATACACCGATTCTCCCGGCGTTGCCCGTTGGCGGTTTGGCGGCGGTTACATCAAAGAAACAGACGCTCATTTGACCGGGGCGAGCTGTCCCGTCAGATGAGCTGACTGGATGGCCTGCAATGCCCCGCCTTCAATTTTCTCATCTGGCTTCTCTGTCGTTCACACAGAAGGAATATTTTATGGCCTCATTTTCGGGTATTTGGGTAGCGATGGTTACCCCTTTCAATCAAGATGCCGTCGATCTGCCGGCGGTTAAACGCCTGGCGCGGCACCTGCTCGACGCCGGCATCGACGGTCTGGTGGTCTGCGGCTCTACCGGTGAAGCCGCCGCGCTAAGCAAGGAAGAACAGCTGGCGGTGCTCGACGCCGTGCTGGAGGTGGCGCCCGCCCATCAGGTGGTGATGGGCCTTTCCGGCAATAACATGGCCGCCACGCTGCAGATGCAGCAGGCCATTCAGCTGCGCGACATCGCCGGCGTGCTGATCCCGGCGCCTTACTACATCCGCCCTTCGCAATGCGGCCTGATAGACTATTTCACCCAGTTGGCCGACGCCTCCACCGTGCCGGTGATCCTGTACAACATTCCGCAGCGCACCGGCATCGCCATGGAGCTGGCCACGCTGCGCCGGCTCGCACGTCACCCGCGCATCACCGCCATCAAGGATTGCGGCGGCAACCCTGACGCCACCATGGCGCTGATCGCCGACGGCGAAATCGATGTGATGACCGGGGAAGACAATCTGATCCTCACCACGCTGTGCCTCGGCGGCACCGGCGCCATCTCCGCCGCCGCGCATGTTCACCCGGAACGTTTCGTCCAGCTGGTGCAGCAAGTCGCCGCCGGCGATCTGGCCGCGGCGCGCAGCAACTTCTATGAGCTGTTGCCGATGATCCACCAGATGTTCAGCTTCCCGAATCCGGCGCCGGTCAAGACCGTGCTGGCCCAACAGGGGCTGATCGCCAACGAACTGCGCTCGCCGATGCAGGTGGCGCCGCAGGCGCTGCAGCAGCAGATCGCCGCGACGCTGGCGCAGCTGCAGCCCGCCGAGGCGATCGTCGGTTAAATTTGTTAGCTAAGCCGCTGTAATTTTGGCGCTGTGGGACTACGATGAGAGGTTAAGCATGCCCGTCATTCGTCATCAACAAGGAGCTTCCGATGAAACTGTTCTATAAAGCCGGCGCCTGTTCGCTGTCCCCGCATATCGTGCTGCGTGAGGCAGGGCTGGATTTTACGGCGGAGAAGGTCGATCTGGCGCAGAAGAAAACCGAGAGCGGCGCCGATTACCTCGCCATCAACCCCAAGGGACAGGTACCGGCGCTGCTGCTGGATGACGGCAGCCTGCTGACTGAAGGCGTGGCGATCGTGCAATACCTGGCGGACCGCGTGCCGGACCGCAACCTGATCCCGGCGGCGGGCACCCTGTCGCGCTACCACGCGATCGAATGGCTGAACTACATCGCCACCGAGCTGCACAAAGGGTTCAGCCCGCTGTTCAACCCGAAGACGCCCGAGGAATATAAAACCATCGCGCGCGCCAGGCTGGAGCAGCAGTTCAGCTATCTGGATTCGGTGCTGGCGAAGCAGCACTTCCTGTTGGGAAGCCGTTTCAGCGTGGCCGACGCCTACCTGTTCACCGTGCTGCGCTGGGCATTCGCCCTGCAGTTCGATGTGCGCAAGCACGCCCATCTGGCGGCCTGGTTCGATCGCGTTGCGGCGCGCCCGGCGGTAGATGCGGCGCTGAACGCCGAAGGATTGAAGTAAGGTTCAGCCCCGGCGGCTCTCGCCGGGGCCCGATGCCGCTTACAGTTTTACCGCTCTGAACTCGCTGCGCGGCTGCACGATCCGATCCTGCGCCGCCACCACCTGCAATTCATACTCGCCCATCGCCTGCGTGGTCAGCATCACCTCATACACGGCGGCGGTCACGTGCTCCAGCGCTTTATCCAGCGCCTCGCCCTTCAGCAGATCCACCAGCAGCAGACCACTGGTCAAATCGCCGACGCCGACCGGCTGACGCGCCCCGAAGTCCACCAGCGGCCGGCTGATGTGCCAGGCTTCGTCCGCCGTCACCAGCAGCATTTCGAAACAGTCGGTGTGATAGCCGGCACGGGCCAGGTGCTTGACCAGCACCAATCGCGGCCCCTTGGCGATCAGCGAACGAGCGGCCTGCACCGCGTCGTCCACGTTGGCGACGGCCATCTGGCTCAGCATTTCCAGCTCCAGCAGGTTCGGCGCCACCATGTCGCTGCACGGCAACGCCTGACGGCAGTGAAACTCGGCCACCCCCGGCGCCACGATGCAGCCCTTTTCCGGATGTCCCATCACCGGATCGCAGAAATACCAGGCATTCGGATTCGCCTGCTTAACCTGACGCACGATCGCCAGAATATGGTCGCCCTGCTCCGGCGAACCGATATAACCGCTCAGCACCGCATCACAGCGCTTCAGTTGATCGATATTGGCGATGCCCTGCGCGATCTCGGTCAGGTGGCTGGCCGGCATGACGCAGCCGGTCCACTGACCGTATTGCGTATGGTTGGAGAACTGCACCGTGTTCAGCGGCCAGACGTTGACGCCCATGCGGCGCATCGGAAACTCCGCCGCACTGTTGCCGGCGTGACCAAACACCACGTGCGACTGGATAGAAAGAATGTTTTTCATCGGAACAACTGACCTCGCCATGCCGTGTGCATCAGCCCGCGGCGAAATGAAAATGGGTGCATAACGCGAAAACGTCATGCCGGCGCTGTTAAAAACAAGAAATGAGAGGAATTTTTATGCTTTCGACGGCGGCGTATTGTAGCGAAAAGTCCGATTCAAAAAAAGCCGAGAACCGCCATGCAAGGCCTCTGCGACCTGAAAATCCGGGATCTTCCCACGGCCGCTGAATTGCATTTCGACGACGATAGACTTTACTTACTTGCCAATGTTGCTTTTTCACGACGCCATGGAGAATGCCATGAGTTTATTAAAACTACAGCAAGACGTTGCCATTCTATTCTACGCCACGCTGGGCAAAAAAGCCGACGATAACGCCCTGATCTATTTCGCTAAACAACTTGAAAAAGGCACTTATAACCAAAGCGAACTTGCGAATCTCTTCATTCTCTCTGCGGATGGCCGGCATCGCTATGATAACCTGAGCACCGCCGACCAGGTGAAGTACCTCTATCACAACGCCAGCGGCATTTCCCCCGGCCCAGACACTGTGGCGCAGTGGGTAAAACAGCTCGATGCCGGCAAATCGCTCGGTCAGTTGACGCAAGAACTCATCACCCAGCTCAGCGATTATGCCGGGTCGGATCAAACAATCCTGACGCAACAGCAACACGTTGAGAACACCATAGCGACCACACTCTATCCCGCTTTTGTGCTGGCAGCAGAACATGCACCGGCGGCAGCGGACATTCAGGGTATTTATTACGTACTCGGCAGCGTGATTAATGCCACAGCGGTAAATTACTGGGGCAGTGTCCTCGCCGCCGGCCACCAAACCGCCGCACAGATAGCGACCTATTTCACCACCGTCAAAACCGATATCAAGTCGCTTGGCAATGAAGACTTCGTGAAGAAAATATTTTTTGAAGCGTTCGGCAACCAGGCCGGCGCAGACGAGGTGCAGAAGTACGCAGCGGGCTTGAACGTCGGCAGTGAAACCCGTGGCGAAGTCATTATGCGTGTGATAACGGATATTCGAGCAGACACCGACACTCAGCATGAAACGGCCAAAAGTCATTTTCTGGCCGCCACCCATGTCTATGCACCCGGCGAGCGCCCCGATTTGCACTATGGTGAAACCGTGATGTCCTTTTACCTGACGGTGGCCGGCGTTTCCGCAGACGCGACCGCACTCGATACCTTTAGCCGTTCGCTCGCCAGCGGGATGTCTTCCGCCGAGCTGTTGAAAATGCTGGCCAACGCCCACCAATTCCAGGGAGCGGACAACTACGAGCAAATCTACGCTTCGCTGTATCACGAAAATCTGAGCCCGACGCTGTCCCAAGCCTTGTTGCAGAAGGCCGGCAACGATAGATATCAAGCCAGCGCGTTGATTATCGAGTCATTCCGCCAGGGGATTTCCCCAGTCGACGGCGCGCATGAACCTCATCCGGCAGATGTCGCCGCCTATCAACTCAGCATCGCCCAAGCGCTGAATTACAAACCCTTCGCCGAATTATCGCTCTCCACCGACGGCGTATTAAGCGGCGCGGTGAACACCGGCAATCAACATTCGTTAAGCCCGGTGGAGCTGGCCGTTCTGACGCATGTCTTTCTTAATGTGAATGCCTCGGTCGCCGTTGATTTCAGCCAGTCAACCAAATTGCAAGAAGTGACCTTGCAGGGGAATATGCCCACTGACGCCACTGCCCTCAACTCATTAAAAAATAAGGGATTCGCCTTGCGGCTCAATCTGGACGATAACCCTTACTTCAAAATGACTGACAAGATTGCATTTGGTACTGAACGTGATGCGGTAATGATTTCCGATAAATTCGATCTCGCTAATGCCAAAATGGATCTTCTTTTCGGCGCAGGGGGTGCCAGCCTGCTCTGGAATGGCAATGGCGTAAACCACGGAGCCAACAGGGTAAGCACGGCCTTCACCGCACAGAACGCTTTTGATGCGGATGGCGTCGTTTCCGCCAACCTGATCTTGAAGGATATTTATCTGACCTCGACGGCAAGCGGCGACACTGAAGGCGTAATCAAAACGAATATCAACCAGTTTCAATTCTTTCCTCAGATCGATCTTGCGGGTTATCGCGGCACGGGAAATATTTATCTTGATGGAAAATGGATCGCGACAGAAGGCGCAAACATTTTCGATTATGGTGTAATCAATCAAACAGCCAGTATTTACAACAACAGCGTCCCAACTGTGGCCCATTTACAACAGGCACCCCATGCCCAGAAAAGCGGCGACGGGTATTACTGGACGGGTAGCCAGGGATTAACACTTTCCGGTTTCGCTGATAATGTGCATGTTATCAACCTGCCCGTCTTCAACACGCTGCCTTTTCTCACCATTAACGGCAATGCAGGGGCACAAAGCAAACTTCATCTGGAATTGGCGCCGCTTGCCGCACCACCGAACGATATCTTCGGGCCTTGGGGCGTCAGTATCGGCAACCGCGCCATCGAGCACCTGGATGCCGGGACATTGAGCTTCACCAGCCATTTCCTCGGGCGGCAATTGCCGGAAGAGCTCCGATTATATGCCAACGGTTCGAAATTCGCTTCAGTCTCTCTGGCAGGCGAAAACGCGATTGAAACGATACGCATAGGCGGCATAAGCAAATTGCAGGTGACGGTAAAAGCAGACTTTGGCAATAGCCTAAAAAGTATTGTTATCGAACCGACATTCAATCCCGGCAATGAAGTCATTCCACGCGTCGAAACGGATTTGATAATGGAAAAAGGCGGTAGCGGCGGCGGTGAGTTCTATAAGCTACTCACTTCGCTGAAGCATCACAGCGCCTTCGACAGCGTCATTGAGGCATTAGCCGGTGAACAACTCACCATCGCCTATACCAACAGCCAGACGTTAACGCTTAAAGGTAACACCACGCTGGATCCATTGGTCATGACCAATGAGTTTGCGCACGACAGCAAAATCAACTTTGAGCGCAGTACCATCGAGGACATGGTCACCATCAATACCCTCACCCCTACGGATACCCTCACCGTCGGCGATCCGAATCATCCTTGGGTATTCAACGCCAAGTCATCAGGCGAGATCGTCATTTACGGTGAACTGAGCCAAACGGAACAGGTCAACGCGTTGTTTGACTCACTGGCTGTCAGCCCCAGCGATTCCGCGCAGGACATATTTAACCAGGCCCTGACGAAAATAACGCATGGCAACGGTGAAGCCCTATTGCAAAGCGTCGGTGTGGTTAAGCTAGGTAATAATGCTTATATTATTATTGACAATAATAACAACCAAAAACTTGATTCTCAGGATATTATTTTCTCGCTAGGCAATAAAGACATCCACGATATCACGACCCATCTTCATTATCATGTGGTGTTCTCGATCGGCAATCAGGATCCCTATCTGGCCGCCGTCTCTCTGCACTACCATGCGCCGGCCGTCACCGTGAACGGTCTTGCGGCCGAAAATTCGCCGTCGGAGGCGTTTGCCTAATCTTCATCCGCGCCATGCGAAAAAAAGCCCGGGGAGATCCCCGGGCTTTTCATGTCATGTAGCCTGACGCTTACTGCCAGTCCACCAGGCAGTAGTGTTTCTTGCCGCGGCGCAGCAGCGTGTAACGGCCAAACAGACGGTCCGCATCGCTGAAGCGGTATTCGGCATCCGACTGTTTCTCGCCGTTGATGGTCACCGCGTTGGAACCGATCATGGTGCGCGCCTGGCCACGTGACGGCACCAGTTCGGCATTCACCAGCGCCTGCTGCAGATCGGCGTCGCGCTCAAGTTTGATGGTCGGCATGCCGTCCTGCGCCAGCTGGGCGAAGTCCGCTTCGGTCATGTCATGCAGCGCGCCGGAGAACAGGCTCTGGGTGATGCGCTTGGCGGCCGCCAGGCCTTCCGCACCGTGCACCATGCCGGTCACTTCTTCCGCCAGCACGTACTGGGCGCGCGGCGCCTTGCCGCTGTTCTTGTCTTCTTCTTCCAGCGCGTTGATCTCTTCCAGGCTCATGAAGGTGAAGAACTTCAGGAAGCGGTAAACGTCGGCATCGGCGGTGTTGATCCAGAACTGGTAGAACTTGTACGGGCTGGTTTTTTCCGGCGCCAGCCAGACCGCGCCGCCTTCGGTTTTACCGAACTTGGTGCCGTCTGCCTTGGTGATCAATGGCACGGTCAGGCCGAACACCTGCTTCTGATGCTGACGACGCGTCAGATCGATACCCGAGGTGATGTTGCCCCACTGATCGGAACCGCCGATCTGCAGCTCCACCTGGTGGCGGTTGTACAGCTCGGAGAAATCGAAGCCCTGCAGCAGGTTGTAGGAGAACTCGGTGAAGGAGATGCCGGAGTCGTCGCGATTCAGGCGCTGCTTGACCGCTTCCTTGTTGATCATCTGGTTGACGGAGAAGTGCTTGCCGATATCACGCAGGAAGGTCAGCACGTTCATGCCGCCGAACCAGTCGTAGTTGTTGGCCGCGATAGCGCTGTTGCTGCCGCAGTCGAAATCGAGGAACGGGGAAACCTGTTTGCGGATCTTCTCCACCCACTCGTTCACCGTATCGGTGGTGTTCAGCTTGCGCTCCGCCGCTTTGAAGCTCGGATCGCCGATCAGGCCGGTGGCGCCGCCCACCAGCGCTACCGGTTTGTGGCCGGCCAGCTGGAAGCGCTTCAGGCACAACAGAGGAACCAGATGGCCCAAATGCAAGCTGTCAGCGGTCGGATCGAAACCGCAATACAGTGCAATTGGCCCTTGCGCCAGTCGCTCCGCTAACGCTTCCTCATCCGTAACCTGGGCAACGAGGCCCCGCTCTTGCAGTTGTTTAATCAAGTTGCTGCTTGCCATCAATGACTCCATGTATAAACGAATGCACCTTTGCCGGTACACGGCCTTTCGCCCAGTGGCGAAATAAAAATTCAGGGTAGCGCATAGAATAAAGCGCCGGCGGCGTCAGCACCAGCGCTTAGAGGGGGATTTTACGTCTTCAAGGTGCCAGTCGGTCAATTTTCCAGTCATTCCCGTCCCGCTGATACAGGAAACGGTCATGCAGGCGGTGGGCGCCGCCCTGCCAGAACTCGACGGAGTCAAATTTCACGCGGAATCCGCCCCAGAAACTCGGCAACGGCACCTCGCCCTGCTGGAACTTCTGCTTCAGCTCGAGGAATTTGCTTTCCAGCACGCCGCGCGCGGAAATGCGTGACGACTGCTGCGACACCCAGGCGCCAATTTGGCTGTCCTTCGGCCGGCTATGGAAATACTTCAGCACTTCGAGGGTCGACAGGCGCTCCGCCTGACCGAGGAAAATCACCTGACGATCGAGCATGTGCCAGGGGAACAGCAGGCTGATATGCGGGTTTTGCGCCAACTGCTGCGCCTTGCGGCTGCCGAGGTTGGTGTAAAACACCAACCCCTGCTCATCGAAATGCTTGAGCAGCACGATGCGCTGATACGGCTGGCCGCGTTCGTCGACGGTGGCGACGCACATGGCGGTCGGATCGGCCAGGCGCGCGTCGCAGGCCTGTTTCAGCCAACGCTCGAACAGCTCGAGCGGATTGGCGGTCAGATCGTTGCGGCGCAGGCCGCCTCGGGTATATTCACGGCGCAGGTCCGCAACATCAAACTCATTCTTTTCAATCATCTGGGTTATCGACCAACTGAAAAATCCGTCGTTACATTCTGCGCCTGCGGCGCCAGGAACTCAATCGCTCCGACGCCGCCGCTGACCGTCACTCCGTCAACACGCAGTCGCTCATGACTACCTTGCCGTTGCGCTCAAGATAGGCATTGCGGTCTTTCGACCAAAAAGTGTATTTGCCGTCGCTGTATTTGGCGCCGGTCAACGCCAACACCTGCTTGAGATGCAGCTGTTCGCCATCCATCAGCAGGCTGACTTCGCTCGCCTTGCCGTCGAGCGCCACCGTCAACGGCGTGGTGCCGCACTGGTAGTGCATTGTCTGGCTGCTCTGCGGCAGGATGTAGCTGCAGCCGGACAGCGCCAGCGCGCCGGCGACGAAAATGACTTTTTTCATGCTGTTGCTCCTTAGAAAAATCCTTCACAGGCTATCCTAACAGAGCTAGCGCCCCCCGAATGGCAAAACCGGATAAATCCCACCCAGCACCGTTTCACGGCTGGCGCCGGTCACCGAAGGCAGGTTGCCGGCCTGGCCGGACAGCGTGCGAAACGCCAGCCAGGCGAAGGCCAACGCCTCCATGTCGTCGCCGCTGACGCCGCACTCGTCGGTCAGGCCGACCTCGGTGCCCGGCAGCAGCGCCGACAGGCGCGCCATCAGCAGCGTGTTGCGCGCCCCGCCGCCGCAGACCAGCAGGCGCTCACACCCGCCGGCCAGCTGCACCTGTTCGCTGATGCTGACGGCGGTCAGCTCCGTCAACGTGGCCTGCACGTCGACCGGCGCAATCGCCGGTAATCCGGCCAACTGACGCTCCAGCCAGGCGATGTTGAAATACTCGCGGCCGGTGCTTTTCGGCGCAGGCAGCGCGAAGTAAGTGTCCGCCAGCATCTGCTGCAACAGCGGCAAACAGACGCGCCCCTGCATGGCCCAGCCGCCGTCCTGATCGTAAGGTTGCGCGCGGTGGCGCCAGATCCAGGCGTCCATCAGCATGTTGCCCGGCCCGGTGTCGAAACCGCGCACCGGCGCACCGGGCAACAGCAGAGAGAGGTTGGCGATGCCGCCGATGTTCAGCACCATACGCCGCTCGACGGGATGCCCCAGCAGCGCCTGATGAAACGCCGGCACCAGCGGCGCGCCCTGCCCGCCGTAAGCCATGTCGCGCCGGCGGAAATCGCCGACGGTGGTGATATTGGTCAGTGCGGCGATGCGGTTATTGTCGCCGAGCTGCATGGAGAAACGCGCATCACCTTCCGGTTCGTGCCATACCGTCTGGCCGTGGCAGCCGATGGCGGTGATATGATCCGCGTCGATGCCGGTTTGCTTCAGCAGGCCGAGCACCGCCTCGCCAAACAGCGTGCCCAGCTGTGCGTCCAACCGGCCGACGGCGGCCAGCGTGGTTTGCTGCCCCTGGCACATCCCCAGGATCTCTTTTTTCAGCGCGATCGGCATCGGATGGCTATAGCTGGCCTGCTGCGCCACCATGCGATCGTCAATCGCGGCCAATACCACATCGATTCCGTCCAGACTGGTGCCGGACATGACGCCTATATAGCGGCCTGACTTCATAGCAACATCCTCTAACCCGCACGGTAAGCAAATTTTATCCTGACAAATAAACCAGAATTGACGAATTAACGCCATGAATTATGATGCTTTTTTTACGCGCCGTGAGCCAGGTGCGTCGCTGTGGCACATTTTATGTGTTAAACCGTGCGTTAACCGGCAACGGAATGTCGGTGAGGCTGTCATAAAGGTAAACCGCGGTTTATTATTGGTTGAACAGAGAAAAGTTAAGCTGCGTGCAGCGATGAGGCATGGCGCTGTATCAACTTTCAGCCATACTTTGTCTATCATTTTCACTGAATCTTGCCTGGTGAGCATTGCCAGGTTATGGACTACTACCATCAGGAGTTTTATATGATCAAGCGTCTTCTCGTCGTTGCCGTCGCCGCCGTTACGTTGGCTGGGTGTGCCAATGAATCCATGTCCGGCGATGTCTACTCGTCCTCGCAGGCCAAGCAGGTGCAGAACGTCACTTACGGGACGCTGGTTTCCGTGCGTCCGGTTAAAATTCAGGGCGGCGAAGGCTCCAACGCCTTGGGGATGATCGGCGGCGCGGTAATTGGTGGGCTGTTGGGCAACACCGTTGGCGGCGGCACCGGCCGTACGCTGGCTACCGCGGCGGGCGCTATCGCCGGCGGCGCGGCGGGCAACAGCATCGGTGAAGTGGCCGGTCGTACCTCAGGCTACGAGCTGGAAATCAAAACCGACCAGAAAGAGAACATCGTCGTGGTGCAGAAAGCAGGCGACACCAAGTTCAGCCCGGGTCAGCGCGTGCGCATGGCGCGCATGGGCGACACCATCACCGTCTCTCCGCTGTAAGTCAGCAGGCGGCACACGGCAAACCGGAGGCAATCGCCTCCGGTTTTATTTCTGATGCTGTGAAACTGTAATCGTAGAAAATAAGAATATTATTATTTGTTCTGCAGTTCGGTGATATTTTGTTCTAACTTGCCAATCAGCCCTACCAACAGATGCACTTCGTCGGCGGTAATGCCGCTTAAAATCTCACTGCGCGTAGATGTGATCACACTGTCGACTTCCCTGATGATCGGATCGGCCGCTTCGGTCAGCTTGATGCGCTTCGCGCGGCGATCGTTGGCACAGGTGTGACGCGTGATAAGCCCCTTCTCCTCCAGTTGGTCCAGCGTGCGAACCAGTGACGGTTGCTCGATACCGATCGCCTTGGCCAGCTGGATTTGCGACTGCTCCGGCGGCAAGCGATTGATATTGTGCAACGTAACCCAATGCGTTTGGGTCAGCTCCAACGGCTTGAGCCGATGATCGATGAGCGCTCGCCAAACACGAACCAATCGTGCTAAATCTGAACCTAATGTTGACTCCACTTACCCCTCCTTATAATTAGCATGCTAACATTACCTCCCAGAGCTTAGACTATTTTGGGTAACTCACATTAAAAACACAAATGTATATAATGTATATTGTGGAAATAACCACTATTTTTAGCCGCTATTGTTTAATCGTTATGCAAATATTCAACATATTCACCCGTAGGGATTGTTAATGTGAATACATCATGGTTACACGCCTCATCGCCCTTACCCGATTTGGTCCTGGGGGCATCGCTTTATTTTCCACCCATATTTAAAGCTTTTTTGCTAGGACTGGTCTTATGGTTGCTGATTCATCAGCTGCTCAGGGACTGGATGTATTCCGGTGAAATCTGGCACCCCATGTTGATGGACCTGTCCATTTTCGTCCTGACCGTCAGCGGTTCCTTATGGATTTTAGCGAGTTGGTAACCCATGCAGCATAAAACATTAAAATACTTTTCTACGGTGATCGTCTGCGCCATTGCCGTCTGCGCCGGTTGGTGGCTCTGGAATTATTATATGCAATCCCCATGGACCCGTGACGGAAAAGTGCGCGCAGAACTCGTCAATATCACCCCTGAGGTTTCTGGAAGATTAGAGAAAATAAGTGCGAATGACAATCAATTCGTACCTGCGGGAAGTCTGATTTTTACCCTCGACCCGGTGCCTTATCAGATCGCGCTGGACAATGCCGAGGCCGCGGTGGCAAAAGCGCAATCGGATCTGGCCAAGGCGGACCATGAAGCCGCCCGACGCCGCGGGTTGCCGCGCAACGTTATTTCCGCTGAAGATTTGGATGAGTCCAATTTAGCCGCTCAGGCAATGAAGGCCGCCTATAAAGCCGCCCTGGCCAACCTGGAACAGGCCAAATGGAATTTGAGCAAAACTAAAATTTACGCGCCGACCGACGGTTATATCACCAATCTGCAGGCGCGGGTCGGGAACTACGCCAACGCCGGCACGCCTTTGGTCGCACTGGTGGATGTCCATTCGTTTTATGTACTCGGTTATTTCGAAGAAACCAAGCTGAAACATATAAAAGAAGGCAATAAAGCCGATATTGTCTTATATAACGGCAACACCCCGCTGCAGGGGGAAGTAGAGAGTATCGGCCGCGCCATTTACGATCAGAGCGTTGACAGCAACAACGATCTATTAATGGATGTTAAGCCCAATGTTCCCTGGGTGCGTTTGGCTCAGCGCGTGCCGGTGCGGATAAAATTGCTCAACGTGCCCGCCGATTTGACGCTGGTTGCCGGCACCACCTGCACCATTTCGATTCATCAGCGGAACTAAAGTGTGAACCTGCCCTTTCTGGAGTGGAGCCGTACCCCCTGGGGTAAGGCGACCGGCGGCCAATGGCGCTATGCGCTGCGCAACTCGCTGGCGATGTGTCTGGCGCTGTGGGTGGCGTTCGTGCTCGAGCTCGACGAACCCTATTGGGCGCTCACCTCCGCCGCGGTGGTCAGCTTCCCCACCATCGGCGGCGTGATCAGCAAAAGCATCGGCCGCATCTTCGGCAGCCTGGTGGGCGCCGCCGCCTCGGTGGCGATCGCCGGCCACTGCCTGAACGATCCCTGGCTGTTCACGCTGTTCATCGCCGCCTGGATCGGGCTATGCACCTATATCTCCAACCATTATCAAAACAACGTTTCCTACGCGTTCGCGCTGGCGGGCTATACCGCCGCCATCATCGCCTTCGGTACGGTCAACGTCACCGATACCCAGCAGATCTTCGATATCGCCCAGGCGCGGGTTTGCGAAGTGATCACCGGCATTCTGTGCGGCGGGCTGATGATGATGATCCTGCCCAGCACCTCCGACGGCGAAGCCTTGCTGACTTCGCTGCGGCGCATGCAGCAGCGGCTGCTGGAGCACGCCGCCATGCTGTGGCAGCCGGAGGTCACCGCGCAGATGCGCACCTCGCACGAAGGGGTCATCGGCCAGATCCTGACCATGAACCTGCTGCGCATTCAGGCGTTTTGGAGCCACTACCGCCTGCGGCGGCAAAATAACCTGCTCAACTATCTGCTGCACCAGCAGCTGCGCATTACCAGCGTCATTTCCAGCCTGCGCCGCATGCTGCTGAACTGGCCGGATCGTCCCGCCAATCTGATGCCGGTGCTGACGCAACTGCTGGATGAATTGCGCGATCCCGCCACCGATAAATATCGCTTGGCGCGCCTGCTCCAGCAGATCGCCCCGCAAGATGCAGCGGACTACCGCCATCGCGCCTTCTGGCTGCGTTTGCGTGATTTCTGCTGGCTTTACCTGCGCTGCAACCGCTGGCTGCAGCGATTGGAAAGCGCCACGGCGGTCAGCGATCTCCAGCCGCCGCGCGTCACCTCGCTGGCGCGCCATACCGACAGCTACGAAGCCGCCTATAACGGCCTGCGCACCTTTTTATGCATCGTGATCGGCTGCGCCTACTGGATCAACACGCAGTGGGACGCCGGCAGCGCGGCGCTGACGCTCACCGCCATCAGCTGCGTGCTCTACTCCTCCACGCCTTCGCCGATCAACAGCGTCAGCACCTTGCTCAAGGCGGTGCTGCTGCTCTCGGTCGCCTGCTTCGTGGTGAAATTCGGTTTGATGATCCAGATTGATGATTTCTGGGTGTTCTGCGCCTTCCTGTTCCCGATCCTGGTGACCATGCAGATGCTCAAACTGCAGAATCCGCCTTATGCCGCGCTTTGGGGGCAGCTGATCGTCTTTATGGGCTCATTTCTGACCGTCAGCAATCCGCCGAGCTATGACTACCAGTCCTTTATCAATGACAACATCGGTAAAATTGTCGGTGTGCTGCTGGCCGGGCTGGCGTTTCAGATCCTGCGCCCCAGCTCGGACAAGCGAAAGAGCCGCCGTATTATCCGCGCGCTGCGCCGCGACTTTATCGATCAGTTGAGCAAAAAGCCGCAGCAGAGCGAAAGCCAGTTTGAATCGCTGATCTACCATCGCATCAGCCAGCTCAATCAAAGTCAGGATCAGGAGGCGCGCACCTGGTTGCTGCGCTGGGGCGTGGTGCTGCTCAACTGCAGCCATATCGTCTGGCAGCTGCGCGACTGGCAAACCCGCTCAGATCCGCTGTCGGCGGTGCGCAACGTCTGTATCCACTGCCTGCGCGGCATCATGACGGAGAAAGGCGTGCAGCACAGTTCGCTGGACGCCACGCTGCAAGAACTGTTGCGCATGAGCAACGCCCTGGCGCACCACCCGGAACAGGCGGCGCGCGATCTGGCCGGCCTGATTTGGCGGCTCTACTGCTCGCTGCAGCAACTGCAACAGGCCATTGGCCAGCCCGCCGCCACTGCGGCCGTCAGCGGCGGATGATCACTTGATCACGCCGCAGGCGAAGCGCTCACCGCCGCCGCCGAGCGGCAGCGGATGATCCGAGTGATTATCGCCGCCGGCGTGCACCATCAGCGCCTTGCCCTCAATTTCACTGATTTTTTTCAGCCGCGGCGCCAACACCGGGTCGTTCGCCATGCCGTCGGCGGTCACATAGATGGCCGGCAAATCGCCCAGATGCCCGTCGGCATACGGCCCGAGGTGTTTCCCGGTTTTTTGCGGATCAAAATGCCCGCCGGCCGCCAGCGCCGCCACCGCCTTACCGTCCTTCATGCCCGGCTCGCAGCTGCCTTTCTCATGCACATGGAAACCGTGCACCCCGGCCGGCAAGGCTTTCAGGCTCGGCGTGAACAGTAAGCCGTAAGGCGTTTCGCTGATGGCCACTTTGCCGATATCCTGACCGATGCCCTGCCCGGTCACCAAGTTCATCTCAACGTCGACCGTCGCCGCCTGAGCGGCCCCGCAGACCATCAGGCCAAGCGCCGCATACCAATAACGTTTCATCAATCAGTCTCCTTAATGACTATATCGAGTTATCAGTATAGGAGAGCCAGCGCCAGCACTGTTAACCAACGCACAATCTCGCCAATTTGATTCGCGGGCCTAATATTTAGCACCAATAATAATTCTACCGATGTTGGTCCTCTGACCAGCTGTCGTTCGGCTAACGTTGTTTCCCTGTTTCCACCGCCGACGCGCGAGAGTTCACTTCCCGGCCAGGCGGCATACTTCATAAGGAACTGATATGGGCATCTTTAGCTATAAGGATCTGGACGAAAACGCGTCAAAGGCGCTGTTTTCCGACGCCTTGGCCATCTCTACCTACGCTTACCACAATATCGATAACGGCTTCGATGAAGGCTATCACCAGACCGGTTTCGGCCTCGGTCTGCCGCTGACGCTGATCACGGCGCTCATCGGCAGCACCCAGTCGCAGGGCGGCCTGCCCGGTCTTCCCTGGAACCCCGATTCCGAACAGGCCGCGCAGGACGCGGTGAACAATGCCGGCTGGTCAGTGATCGACGCCGCGCAGTTGGGTTACGCCGGCAAAACCGATGCGCGCGGCACCTACTACGGCGAAACCGCCGGTTACACCACCGCTCAGGCCGAGGTGCTGGGCAAATATGACAGCGAAGGCAATCTCACCGCCATTGGCATCTCATTTCGCGGTACCAGCGGCCCGCGCGAGTCGCTGATCGGCGATACCATCGGCGATGTGATTAACGATCTGTTGGCCGGGTTCGGGCCGAAAGGCTATGCCGACGGCTATACGCTGAAGGCCTTCGGCAATTTGCTGGGGGACGTGGCGAAATTCGCGCAGGCCCACGGGCTGAGCGGCGAAGACGTGGTGATCAGCGGCCACAGCCTCGGCGGGCTGGCGGTCAACAGCATGGCGGCGCAGAGCGACGCCAACTGGGGCGGCTTCTACGCGCAGTCCAACTATGTCGCCTTCGCCTCGCCGACCCAGTACGAAGCCGGCGGCAAGGTGATCAACATCGGCTATGAGAACGATCCGGTGTTTCGCGCGCTCGACGGCACCTCGCTGACCCTGCCGTCATTGGGCGTTCACGATGCGCCGCATACCTCCGCCACCAACAATATCGTCAACTTCAACGACCACTACGCGTCGGACGCCTGGAATCTGTTGCCGTTCTCCATTCTCAACATTCCGACCTGGCTATCCCACCTGCCGTTCTTCTATCAGGATGGTCTGATGCGGGTGCTGAACTCCGAGTTTTATTCGCTGACCGACAAAGACTCGACCATCATCGTCTCCAACTTGTCGAACGTCACGCGCGGCAGTACCTGGGTGGAAGATCTGAACCGCAACGCGGAAACGCACAGCGGGCCGACGTTTATCATCGGCAGCGACGGCAATGATTTGATCAGGGGCGGCAAAGGCAACGACTATCTCGAGGGCCGCGACGGTGACGATATCTTCCGCGACGCCGGCGGCTATAACCTGATCGCCGGCGGCAAAGGCCACAATATCTTCGATACCCAGCAGGCGTTGAAAAACACCGAGGTCGCCTACGACGGCAATACGCTTTACCTGCGCGACGCCAAAGGCGGCATTACGCTGGCGGACGACATCAGCACCCTGCGCAGCAAAGAAACCTCCTGGCTGATTTTCAGCAAAGAGGTGGATCATCAGGTGACCGCCGCCGGATTGAAATCGGATTCGGGCCTCAAAGCCTATGCAGCCGCCACCACCGGCGGCGACGGCGATGACGTCCTGCAGGCTCGCAGCCACGACGCCTGGCTGTTCGGCAACGCCGGCAACGACACGCTGATCGGCCATGCCGGCGGCAACCTGACCTTCGTCGGCGGCAGCGGCGATGACATCCTGAAGGGGGTCGGCAACGGCAATACCTTCCTGTTCAGCGGCGATTTCGGCCGCGACCAGCTGTATGGCTTCAACGCCACCGACAAACTGGTATTTATCGGCACCGAGGGCGCCAGCGGGAATATCCGCGACTATGCCACGCAGCAAAACGACGATCTGGTGCTGGCCTTCGGCCACAGCCAGGTCACGCTGATCGGCGTCTCGCTCGATCATTTCAACCCCGATCAGGTGGTGTTGGCCTAAAGACCAACGTAAAAAAAGCCGGGCGCTTTCGCCGCCCGGCTTTCCTCTTTCTACCCCGTCTCAGGGCACGTCATACCCCAACGCCGCCTTGCGAATGCGGAACCACTGCTGGCGGTTCAGCGCCAGTTTCTGCGCCTTCAACGCCGAACGCACCCGCTCGATCTTGCCGGAGCCGATAATCGGCAGCGGCGAAGACGGCAGGCGCATCACCCAGGCGTAAACCACCTGTTCAATGGTCTCGGCGCCGATCTCTTGCGCCACCCGCTGCAGCTCGTCGCGCAGCGGCTGGAACTCGGCGTCGTTGAACAAGCGGCCGCCGCCCAGGCAGGACCAGGCCATCGGTTTGATGCGCAGCTGCTGGCACTGGTCGAGCGTGCCGTCCAGGATCGCCGGTTGGTGAATCGGCGAAATTTCCACCTGATTGGTGACCAGAGAGAACGGCAGACGCGACTGCAACAGTTGGAACTGCGCGGGCGTAAAGTTAGAGACGCCGAAATGGCGCACCTTGCCGCTTTTGTGCAACGCGACAAAGGCTTCGGCCACGTCGTCAGCGTCCATCAACGGATCCGGGCGGTGGATCAGCAACAGGTCGAGGTAGTCGGTATGCAGATGGCGCAGCGAGTGTTCCGCGCTCTGTACGATATGATCGCGATCGGTGATGTAGTGGCCGATCGGGTTGCCGGGCTTGGCGGTGGTGGCGATGCCGCACTTGCTCACCAGCTCCAGCGACTGCCGCAACGCGGGCTTCAGGCGCAGCGCGTCGCCGAATGCCTGCTCGCAGGCATAACCACCATAGATATCTGCGTGATCGACGGTGGTGACGCCCAGTTCGACATGCTGTTCGATAAACGTCAGCAGCTGCTGCGGCGACATGCCCCACTCCATCAACCGCCAGTAACCGCAAATCATGCGGGAAAATTCAGGCCCCTGCGGCGCGAGACGAATGCGTTCTACCATTGCGAAAACCTCATGACATTAGTTGTCAGCCAGCATACACAAGCCGGTGAGGCGCAGGGAAGCGCAAAGGCGCATGAACGTGCGGCAGATCAGGAAAGGGTCAAAACAGCGGAGGCTGTTCCGGCAGCGGCTCGTCGGGGGCTTTGTTGGCGCGCTGCAGGCGCAGGAAACGTTGGCGACACAGACGCAGCACTTCGCGCTTTTGCGCGTCGCTCATGCTCATCCAGCCGAACCGCTCCTCGCGGCTGCGCAGGCAGCCACGGCAGAAACCGCGATCGTCGGCCTGGCAAATGCCGCGACACGGGCTGGGGATGTCGAAAAATTCAAGCTGCTGTGCCACGGGCCCTCCTGCATTCTCCTGCTAATTGAAGACGTCATCGCCGCCGCTGGCAAGTCCCTTTTCGCCATTGCGGCGAAAATAGTCGCGCAAATAGCGCAGCGCCTGGCGGCTTTTCTCCGGCATAGTGCGTTCCAGCGTCAGCGCGTGCAGCCGCAGCGGCGCCGGCCGCCACTCCGGCAACAGCAGCAACAGCTCGCCGCGCTGCAGCTCGTCGCCAATTTCATACAGCGGCTGAACGGAAATGCCCAGACCGGCGCGGGTAAAGGCGCGCATCACGTTCATGCTCTCGCTGACGATCTGCCCCTCCGCCAGCCGCAGCTTGACCTGCTGGCCGGATTGATGCAGCAAATCCAGATGGGCCCCACTATAGCCGCTGGAGATCCAGCGGTGCTGCACCAAATCCTGCGGCTTTTCCGGCACCCCATGCTGGCTGAGGTAACGCGGCGCCGCGCACAGCACCATCGGCCACGCCGTCAGCGGGTGAGCGATCATATTGGCGTCCGCCAGTTGACGATTGGCGCGCAGCGCAATGTCGACCCGCTGTTCTATCATGTCGACGATGCGATCGTCCGCCAGCACCCGCAGCGTCAGCTTGGGATGCGCCTGCAACAGCGGCGCCAGCGCCTCCGCCAACGAGCGGCCGCCGATGCCGACCGGAGTGGCGATGCGCAGCTCACCCACCAGCGTGTCCCGCAGTTCCGCCAGCCGCTGCTCCGCCTGCTGCGCCTGTTGCAACATCGCCTCGCAGCCGGGATAAAACGCCGCCCCCGCCTCGGTCAACGCCAGACGGCGGGTGGAGCGGTGCAACAGCGGCACCCCGAGCGCCTTCTCCAGCGAGCGCATATGCTGACTGACCGCCGACGGCGTCATGCCCAGCCGCCGCGCCGCACCGACCAACGATCCCTCCGCCACCACGGTGGCGAACACCGCCATTCGATTGAGTTTATCCACGATTATGAAGTTTTACTTAATCAAGAAAGCATGAATATGGCACTAATCACGGCTATTGTTAAGGACTAGAGTAGATCCCACGCAGCAGGCACATCGGCCTGCCTTACGATACTGACCCATCCCTGAAGGAGCATACAGATGAAAGTAGCCATTATTGGAGCAACCGGTTTTGTTGGCCGCCGTGTGGTGGATGAAGCGCTGGCTCGCGGCATTCAGGTAACGGCGATCGCCCGTCAGAAAAAAGATTTGCCGGACCACGCCAATCTGACCGTCGCGCTGGGCGACGTCGCCGATACCGCCTGGCTGGCGGGACAGTTGCACGGTCAGGATGCGGTGATCAGCGCCTACAATCCCGGCTGGGGCGAAGACAACCTGTATGAGAAGACTACGCGCGGCGCCCAGCAGATCCTTACCGCGGTCGAGCAGGCAGGCGTCAAGCGCCTGTTGGTGGTGGGCGGCGCAGGCAGCCTGGAAGTGGCGCCGGGCGTTGAACTGGTGGATACGCCGCAATTCCCGGAAAATATCCGCCCCGGCGCGCAGGCGGTGCGCGATCTGCGCAATAAACTGCGGAACGAATCAGCGCTCGACTGGACCTATCTCTCTCCGGCCGCCCTGCTGGAACCGGGCAAACGCACCGGCCAGTTCCGCCTCGGCACCACGCAGCTGCTGATGAACGGCGACGCGCCGGCCAGCATTTCGGTGGAAGATCTGGCGGTGGCTATCGTCGATGAGATTGAAAAACCTCAGTTTATTCGCGCCCAATTCACCGCCGCCTACTAATTCCCCTCACCGCCAGGCCACCGGCCTGGCGTTTTCCCGCGTTCGCCGCCGCCAGTATTCTGAATTTCTAAGGTTTTCTTAAGTTTCATCCGGTAGATTTCAAGGCATTATCTACTCTCAGGATCCAGATTTGGCAATGTGGTTACGTCAACGCTTACAGTGCAACAGCCTCGGTTTTATCCTCGCCACCGCCCTGTTCTTCACTCTGTTCCAAAACGCGTTATTCCTGCATCGCGCCTGGTCGTATATCACCTTCGATAGCGTCCACAGCGTGATATTCGCCGCCAGCATGCCGGTGGTGATCTTCTGTGCGCTGAATATTATCTTCAGCGTGTTGACCGTGCCCTACCTGCGCAAACCGCTGATCGTCTTTTTCTTGCTCGGCAGCGCCGCAGCCAACTATTTCATGTACAGCTATGGCGTGGTGATCGACGGCAACATGATGCAAAACGCCTTTGAAACCAACACCCACGAAGCGACGGCGTTGCTGACGCCGCGCATGGGGCTGTGGCTGGCGCTGCTCGGCGTCCTGCCGGCGGCGGCGGTTTGCTTCACCCATATTCGCCAGACCCGCCCCTGGTGGTACATGGTTGGGCTGCGCGCCGCCAACGTCATGCTGTCATTGGTGGTGATCCTGATCATCGCCGCGCTGTTCTACAAAGACTACGCTTCGCTGATCCGCAACAATAAAAGCGTGGTGAAGATGTTGACGCCTTCCAACTTCGTCGCCGGCACCATCAAGTTTACCGAGCAGCGCTACTTCACGCGCAATCTGCCGCTGGTGAAGATCGGTGAAGACGCGCGCAAAGGGCCGCTGATCGCCGGACAGGCCAAGAAAACGCTGGTGATCCTGGTGGTAGGCGAAACCGCCCGCGCCGAAAACTTCTCTCTCGGGGGCTACGATCGCGAGACCAACCCGCGCCTCAAGCAGGACAACGTGGTCTATTTCAAGAACGCCAGCTCTTGCGGCACCGAAACGGCGATCTCCGTCCCCTGCATGTTCTCCAATATGCCGCGCAAAGCGTACGACGCAACTCAGGCGACGCACCAGGAAGGCATGCTCGACGTGCTGGCGCATGCCGGCGTCAACGTGCTGTGGCGTGATAACGACGGCGGCTGCAAAGGCGCCTGCGATCGGGTGCCGCACATCGACATGACCAAACTGAAACTGCCGCAGGACTGTGACGGCGAAGTTTGCATGGACAATGTGCTGTTGTACAAACTGAACGACTACATCAATAGCCTGAAAGACGACGGCGTGATCGTGTTGCACCAGATGGGCAGCCACGGCCCGGCTTATTACCGCCGCAGCACGCCGCAGTTCCAGACGTTTTCGCCGACCTGCAACAGCAATCAGATCCAGGATTGCAGCCATGAACAGCTGGTGAACACCTACGACAACTCGATCCTGTATACCGACGCGATGCTCGATGCCACCATCAAGCTGCTGCAGCAGTATGACGACCGGTTCAATACCGCGCTGGTCTACCTGTCCGATCACGGCGAATCGCTGGGAGAAAACGGCATGTATCTGCACGGCACGCCTTATGTCTTCGCGCCGAGCCAGCAAACTCACGTGCCATTCCTGATGTGGATGTCGGCCGACTATCAGCGCAATTTCGGCATCGATCGCCAGTGCCTGAGCGCGCTGGCGGAAAAGGACGACGTGTCGCAGGACAATCTGTTCCACACCCTGCTGGGCATGCTGAATGTGCAGACGCGTGAATATCAATCCCAGTTGGATATTCTGCAACGCTGCCGCAACGCGGCGTAAGCGCTTAACTTACGCGTGCCGCTGAGGCACAATGCCTGAGACCAACCGGCGTTTTGTGCGCCGGTTTTTTTATTCCCATTGACCTAGACCAATCGGTCTATTATGCTCGGCGCCATGATGACCAAATCAACGCATTGCAACGTGGATACACGTGAACATCTGCTCGCCACCGGCGAAACCCTCAGCCTGCGCCTGGGCTTTACCGGCATGGGGCTGAGCGAACTGCTGGCCACGGCGGGCGTGCCGAAAGGATCGTTCTACCACTATTTCCGCTCGAAGGAAGCCTTCGGCGAAGCGATGCTGCAACGCTATTTCGCGCACTATGATGCGCAAATGCAAAAGCTGTTTGCCGACGAGCACACCGATGCCCGCCACCAGCTCTTGGGGTATTACGCCCAGGCCATCAGTTACCACTGCCGCAGCGAATGTCATAACGCCTGTCTGGCGGTGAAACTCTCCGCCGAGGTGAGCGACCTGTCGGAGCCGATGCGCCATGCGCTGGAAACCGGGACCGCCCGGGTGATCGGCCACCTGCAGGCGGCCATTGAGCGCGGCATCGCCGAGGGATCGCTGTCGGTAGCCATGAGCCCGGCGGCAACTGCAGAGACGCTGTATGCCCTGTGGCTCGGCGCCTCGCTGCGCGCCAAGATCCGGCGATCGTTGGCCCCGTTGACCAGCGCGCTGGAAAGCATCGAGTTGCTGCTGCGCCCGCCGCAGCCGTAACACCACCGTCTTTTTTCGTGAAAATGCAGTTCGTGTTTTTTTATTGCCCATAACTAGACGACCGGTCTATTAAATACAGGATGCACTATGAAGACTGAAAAATTGCTCTCTCCGCTGAAAGTTGGCGCAGTCACCCTGCCCAACCGCGTGTTTATGGCTCCGCTGACGCGTCTGCGCAGCATCGAACCGGGCGACATTCCCACGCCGCTGATGGCGGAGTATTATGCGCAGCGCGCCGGCGCCGGTCTGATCGTGACCGAAGCGACGCAGATTTCCTTCCAGGCGAAAGGCTACGCCGGTGCGCCGGGCCTGCATACCCCGGAGCAGATCGCCGCTTGGAAACACATCACGCAGGCGGTACACGACAAAAACGGCCACATCGCCGTACAGCTGTGGCACGTAGGCCGCATCTCCCACACCAGCCTCCAGCCGGGCGGACAAGCGCCGGTCGCCCCTTCGGCGATCAACGCAGACACCCGCACCACCGTGCGTGACGAAACCGGCGCCTGGGTGCGCGTACCGACCTCTACGCCGCGCGCGCTGGAAACCAGCGAGATCCCGGGCATCGTCAACGATTTCCGCCAGGCGACCGCCAACGCGCGTGAAGCCGGCTTCGACTTTATCGAGCTGCATGCGGCTCACGGCTATCTGCTGCACCAGTTCATGTCTCCGGCGTCTAACCAGCGTACCGATCAATACGGCGGCAGCATCGAGAATCGCACCCGCCTGACGCTGGAAGTGGTCGACGCCGCCATCGCAGAATGGGGCTCCGAGCACATCGGCATCCGCATCTCGCCGCTGGGGCCGTTCAACGGCCTGGACAACGGTGAAGATCAGGAAGAAGCGGCGCTGTACCTGGTGGAAGAGCTGAACAAACGCAACATCGCCTATCTGCACATCTCCGAACCGGACTGGGCCGGCGGCAAACCGTATTCCGACGCCTTCCGTGACTCGGTGCGCGCCCACTTTAAAGGGGTGATCGTCGGCGCCGGCGCCTACACCGCTGAAAAAGCCGAAGCGTTGATCGAAAAAGGCTTCATCGACGCGGTGGCCTTTGGCCGTAGCTACATCGCCAATCCGGATTTGGTCGAGCGTTTCCGTCAACACGCCCCGCTCAACGAACCTAAGCCGGAAACCTTCTACGGCGGTGGCGCCGAAGGTTATACCGACTATCCGTTTCTGACGAAGTAACCCGTCCTGACCCTAAACGGCCACGCAACCGCCTGGCCGTTTTTTTATGCACGCAAAAAGGCCCGCACAAGGCGGGCCGACGTTCCCTGGTGTTGTTATCTGCTACAGGTCAATTTCTACACGGTTACGCGCGGAATTGATAATTGATTGTGCAGATCAATTACTTCGTATCGATCGGTACACTCGATCAATATTTAAACACCCATGGCGAGGGGGCAAAAAGTGACATCGTCACCAACTAGTCACGTTGAATTCCCTTGCGGGACAAGGCTATACTCGCTTGTGCTTCAATCCACCCGCCGTCTGCCACGGCACAGTCAATTCAGAGGAATTATGCGCTTACTCCATACCATGATCCGCGTCGGTGATCTGCAACGCTCCATCGACTTCTACACCAAGGTATTAGGCATGCGCCTGCTGCGCACCAGCGAAAACCCGGAGTACAAATACTCGCTGGCTTTTGTCGGCTATACGGAAGAGAGCGAAGGCGCGGTTATCGAACTGACCTATAACTGGGGCACCGACAGCTACGACATGGGCACCGCCTTCGGCCACCTGGCGCTGGGCGTGGACGACGTCGCCGCCACCTGCGACAACATCCGCCGCGCCGGCGGCAACGTCACCCGTGAGGCCGGCCCAGTGAAAGGCGGCACCACGGTGATCGCGTTCGTCGAAGATCCGGACGGTTATAAAATCGAGCTGATCGAAAACAAACACGCCGGCCAAGGCCTCGGCCACTAAGCCTCTCTCGGGGCGCGCCTGCGCCCCGCTGATTCTCCGCGCGATAGCGCCTGCAACCGGGCGCAAAATTTGCCATAATGCGCGCTGCATTCGATGAAGATAAGAAACTGATGGCCGAAAAAAGTGATCTTAACGCCCTGAGTGGTCGTTTTCGTGGGTTTTATCCCGTAGTAATAGATGTTGAAACCGCCGGCTTCAACGCCAATACCGATGCGCTGCTGGAAATCGCCGCCGTGACGCTGAAAATGGATGAAGACGGCTGGCTGCAGCGCGACGAAACCCTGCACTTCCACGTGGAGCCTTTCGAGGGCGCCAACCTGCAACCGGAAGCGCTGGCGTTTAACGGCATCGATCCGCACAACCCGCTGCGCGGTGCGGTCAGCGAATACGACGCGCTGCACGCCATTTTCAAAGCGGTGCGCAAAGGGCTCAAGGATCGCGGTTGCAACCGGGCCATTATCGTCGCGCACAACGCCAACTTCGATCACAGCTTCCTGATGGCCGCGGCCGAACGTGCCGGTTTGAAGCGTAATCCGTTCCATCCGTTCGCCACCTTCGACACCGCTGCGCTGAGCGGCCTGGTGCTGGGGCAAACGGTGCTGGCCAAAGCCTGCATCGCTGCCGGCATGCCGTTCGACAGCAGCCAGGCGCACTCCGCGCTGTACGACACCGAACAAACCGCCCTGCTGTTTTGTGAGCTGGTTAACCGCTGGAAGCGTCTCGGCGGCTGGCCGCTGCCCGCCGGCGATCTCGCCGAATAAGCCCAATAAAAAAGGCGGCCCAGTTTGCACTGGCGCCGCCCGTTACGCGATAACCGCAAGTCTGTCGATTAAGACTGCTGGTCTTCCTGCGCTTTATACTTTTCTGCCGTTTCTTTGATCAGCTGCTGCAATTCGCCGCGCTGATACATTTCGATGATGATATCGCAACCGCCGACCAGCTCACCGTCTACCCACAGCTGCGGGAAAGTCGGCCAGTTGGCGTATTTTGGCAACTCGGCGCGGATGTCCGGGTTTTGCAGAATATCCACATAGGCGAAACGCTCGCCGCAGGCGGACAGCGCTTGCACAGCCTGCGCAGAGAAGCCGCAGCTCGGCAGCTTTGGCGAACCCTTCATGTACAGCAGAATCGGGTTTTCAGCGATCTGGTGCTGAATTTTTTCAAGTGTCGTCGTCATTTATTGCTTCCTCAAACCACATTTCATGGCTACAACATGCATCACGCGGGCTATTGTAGCGGCTGGAACAGTCGCAAGAAAACGCCATCTTTTGCAAGGATATTCGCCCGCCGCCGATCGCGTTTCACCGGCCACGTCATTCCGGTCAAAACATACGTTGAGAATAACATTTTTAATCCGACCATTTCACTAATATATTGCGCCGCGATGACGGCGCGGCTTAATTATATCCGCTACCGCCGCCTGGCGCTTTTTTATACATCAACAGGCTGATTTTAAACCAAAAAAAATGTCATTAACGTTTTCTCACAATATGGATTATTATTTATGAGTTCTTCGCTGTTTTATATGGCGAAATTCGGGAATACTGTAACTCTTTCGATATCCGTTTCGGGGCCAAGGTTGGTGACGTCGACATGCGTTTAATTCTTACGCTCTTTGCGCTGCTGTTTACGCAGCTCTTCTTCAATTTGGCGCACGCTGCGCCACAGGCGCGTGTTGCCGCCGAGCAGCGTAAAAGCCATGCCAATGAAGCGCGGCCCGATGACCGCAGAAAAAAGAAAGCGGATAAAGCCGCCAAAAAAGCCAAAGTGACGGCCCCCGAGAAAAAAACCAAGACCGCCAAGGTCAAAAGCGAGAAAAGCGCGAAAAAGATCGTCAGCGCCAAACCCAAGGCCAAAGCGCAGAAAACCGCCAAAATTAAAGTCACCCCGCCGAAAAAGGGCTACAAAAAAGGCTATGGCCGCCACCGCGAAGCCGGTATGGCCACCGCCAAGCTGGCGCGTGATGAAAAACCGTTGAAACTCAGCCCGGCGCACAAAAAGCGTTACCAGCACGCCAAGCAGACCGCGATGGCCAAGTTGATGGATCAGATGGGCAAGCCTTACCGCTGGGGTGGCAGCTCGCCGCGCACCGGCTTCGACTGCAGCGGCCTCATCTATTACGCCTATAAAGACGTGGTGAAAATCAAGATGCCGCGCACCGCCAACGAAATGTATCACCTGCGCGACGCGGCGCCGATCAAGAAAAGCGAACTGGAAAGCGGCGATCTGGTGTTCTTCCGCATTAACAACCGCGGCGTGGCGGATCATGTCGGCGTCTACCTCGGCAACGGCAAATTCATCCAGTCGCCGCGCACCGGCGAAGAGATCCGCATCAGCCAGCTTGATAACGACTATTGGCAGAACCACTACATCGGCGCTCGCCGCGTAGTGACGCCGAAAACCATCCGTTAATTCCCTGCTCTTCGCGGTTGCGGCCTCGGCCGCAACCGCCTGCTCAAGCTATCGCCCATCGCACTCCCCCACGCGCATTTCTCGCTTTTCCTCCTGTTTTTTATGATGAAAATTGTTAAGATTGAATGACCACAATAAAAAACGGCCCATCCGGCGTTCGCCCCGGCGAGAAGCTGAATGGCGCTGTAAAGGAGGAAGCAATGTCGTTTGAATTACCTGCATTACCGTATGAGAAAAACGCGCTCGAGCCGCACATCTCCGCCGAGACCCTGGAATACCACTACGGCAAACACCACAACACCTACGTGGTTAACCTGAACAACCTGGTGAAAGGCAGCGAGTTCGAAGGCAAATCGCTCGAAGAGATCATCAAGACCTCTAACGGCGGCGTGTTCAACAACGCCGCGCAGGTGTGGAACCACACCTTCTACTGGCACTGCCTGTCGCCACAGGGCGGCGGTGAACCGCAGGGCGAACTGGCGGCGGCGATCGTCAAATCCTTCGGCTCTTTCGCTGCGTTCAAAGAGCAGTTCACCGATGCCGCCGTGAAAAACTTCGGTGCCGGCTGGACCTGGCTGGTGAAAAAACCGGACGGCGCGCTGGCGATCGTCAACACTTCCAACGCGGCAACCCCGCTGACCGGCGAAGACAAACCGCTGCTGACCGTTGACGTGTGGGAACACGCGTATTACATCGATTACCGCAATGCGCGTCCAAAATACCTGGAAAACTTCTGGGCGTTGGTCAACTGGACCTTCGCGGCGGAAAACCTGGCGTAAGCGCAGGCCTTGCCTAAGTGATGAGGCGCAGCTTGGCTGCGCCTTTTTTAAAACTGGCGGGAAATCAGTTCAACGCGGCGACAAAGCTGAAAGCGATGATCATCGCCAATGCGCAAACGGTGGTGAACAGCGACATCTTCAGATCGGTATCCATGACAACTCCTTTAAAATGGGCTTTCCTAAGGATAAAAGGCGCACAATTAGTACGTCAAATCATTTTCCCACAGTTCGCCGATAAAATCTTGTTATCATTTCCCGGTTTATAATCTCGATTACCTCTTCCACTTTTGTTCAATATGCGACAAAATTCGCAGTTCACAACTGCGTACCGGCATTCATGCCCCTCCTGATTAGCGCTGACGACTTCAACACTAAAAACTCAGTTTTCGCTTCTCTGGAGAAGGATCTACGTAGGCAAACGATTAACATCACACTTACATGCTGTAAACATGTGAGTTCAGGAGTCATTCCTTACATGGCAACGATTAAAGATGTGGCCAAACGCGCGGGCGTTTCCACCACCACCGTTTCGCACGTCATCAATAAGACTCGTTTCGTCGCCGAAGAGACCAAAGCGGCCGTGTGGGCCGCCATCAAAGAGCTGCACTACTCGCCGAGCGCCGTGGCGCGCAGCCTGAAAGTCAATCACACCAAGTCTATCGGTCTGCTGGCCACCTCGAGCGAAGCGCCCTACTTTGCCGAAGTGATCGAGGCGGTGGAAAACAGCTGCTACAGCAAAGGCTATACCCTGATCCTGTGCAACTCGCACAACAATCTGGACAAACAGCGCGCCTACCTAGCGATGCTGGCGCAAAAGCGCGTCGACGGCCTGCTGGTCATGTGTTCCGAATACCCGGATCAGCTGCTGGGCATGCTGGAAGACTACCGCAACATCCCGATGGTGGTAATGGACTGGGGCGCCGCGCGCGGCGACTTCACCGACACCATCATCGATAACGCGTTCGAAGGCGGCTATCTGGCCGGCCGTTACCTGATCGAGCGCGGCCACCGCGATATCGGCGCTATCCCGGGCCAGCTGTCGCGCAACACCGGCGGCGGCCGTCATCAGGGCTTTATGAAGGCGCTGCAGGAAGCGCATATCGATATTCGCGAAGAGTGGATAGTCCAGGGTGACTTCGAGCCGGAGTCCGGTTACAAGGCGATGCATCAAATTCTGTCACAGAAACAGCGACCGACCGCGGTATTCTGCGGCGGCGACATCATGGCGATGGGCGCCATCTGCGCCGCCGACGAACTGGGGCTGCGGGTGCCGCAGGATATTTCCGTGATCGGCTACGACAACGTGCGCAACGCCCGCTACTTCACCCCGGCGCTGACCACCATTCATCAGCCGAAAGAACGTCTGGGCGAAATGGCCTTCACCATGCTGCTGGATCGCATCATCAGCAAGCGCGAAGAATCGCAGGTGATCGAAGTGCATCCGAAGCTGGTCGAACGCCGTTCGGTCGCCGACGGTCCGTTCATCGACTACCGCCGCTGATCGTCCTCCCTACCGGAAGCCGGCGCGGCTTCCGGTGCCGCCTCACTCAGCCACTCCTGATTCAGCGTCTCGCCATCGCCCAAATACGCCAGCAGCCAACTCATCGCCGGTGACGGTTTATCCTGTTGCCAGGTCAGGCAGCAGGGGCTGGCGGGAAACGGCTGCTGCAACTGCAACGCCTTCAGCTCACCGCGCTGCACCCGCGGCAGCGCCAGATGCGCCGGCATCATGCCGACGCACAATCCGGCGCACAAACAGTCGAGCGCCGAGGTCCAGTCCGGCACCACCAGCCGCCGCTGGTTATCCAGCGTCCAGGTGACGCGCTTGGGCAGATTGCGCGAGGTGTCTTCCAGACAAAGCGCAGGGTACGGCCTCAACCGATCGTCATTCAACGGCCCTGCCAGCTGCGCCAGCGGATGCTGTGGGCTGACTACGCACAGCCAGTTCATATCCCCCATGTCGCGGAAAGCGAAGCCGCCGCCGACCGGCACCGCGCGGGTGGCGCCGATCGCCATGTCCACCCTGCCGTCCACCAACGCATCCCACACGCCGTTAAACACCTCGGGTTGCAGCATCAACTCGACGTCGGGGAAATGACGGTAGAAATCCAGCACCAGCTGGCGGCTGCGCTGCGGTTTGACGATGATGTCCACCGCGATATTCAGCTGACCGCGCCAGCCGTTGGCCACCTGTTGACAGTGGCGGCGGGTGTCGAGCATTTTTTTGATAACAGCTCGCGCATCCTTGATAAACAGCGCGCCGGCCGGCGTCAGTTCCACATCTCGGTGACGCCGCTCAAACAGCGGCACCGCCAGCCATTGCTCCAGCTGCCGCACGGTATAACTTACCGCCGACGGCACCCGGTGCAGCTCCTGCGCCGCCGCGCTGAAACTGCCGGTGCGCGCCACCGCATCAACGACCTCGAGAGAATATTCAGACCACATCGCTTTGCCTTCAATTTTTTTAACAGCACTTTGCAAATATTACCGTTTCACAAGCAGAGATCCAGCCGGATACACTGGCCAGCGCTAAAAACCTGCGACACTAAAATATTAACGAGAAATACCATGCGAAATTCCTTTGGTTTTATGTTCTACCTCGCCGGCCTGAGCATGCTGGGTTATCTGGCGACCGATATGTACCTGCCCGCCTTCGGCGCCATGCGGGAGGAACTGCAAATTTCCGCCGGCGCGGTCAGCGCCAGCCTGAGCATCTTTTTGGCCGGCTTCGCCTTCGCGCAGCTGCTGTGGGGGCCGCTCTCCGACCGTCTGGGGCGCAAACCGGTATTGTTGATTGGCCTGACGCTGTTCGCGCTCGGCTGCCTGGGCATGCTGTGGGTGGAAAATGCCGCGCAGCTCTGGATACTGCGCTTTATTCAGGCCGTAGGCGTCTGTTCCGCCGCCGCCATCTGGCAAGCGCTGGTGGTCGACCGCTATCGTGAAGGCCAGGCCAACCGCGTATTCGCCACCATCATGCCGCTGGTGGCGCTATCGCCGGCGCTGGCGCCGCTGCTGGGCGCCTGGCTGCTGAACCACGCCAGCTGGCGCGCGATCTTCGCCGTGCTGCTGGCCATCACCGCCTTGTTGCTGCTGCCGACGCTGCTGCTCAAAGAGAACGCCAGGCCAAAACCCGCCGTCGACGCGCCAAAAAGCAGCGTCAGTTTTTGGCAATTATTGAAATCCCCGGTATTCAGCGGCAATGTCGCCATGTACGCCGCCTGTTCGGCCGGTTTCTTCGCCTGGCTGACCGGCTCGCCGTTTATCCTCGGTGATATGGGCTACGGCCCGAGCGACATCGGCCTGAGCTATGTGCCGCAGACGCTGGCCTTCCTGCTGGGCGGTTACGGGTGCCGCGCCGCGCTCAAGCGCATCAATGGCAAAACCCTGCTGCCGTGGCTGCTGGTAGCTTATGCTGTCAGCATGGTGGCTCTGTATCTGGTGGCGACCCTGACCAACCCGACGCTCACCACGCTCCTGATCCCGTTCTGCGTGATGGCGCTGGTCAACGGCGCCGGCTATCCGATCATGGTGGCCAACGCGCTGATGCCGTTCCCGGACAGCAGCGGCAAAGCCGCCGCGCTGCAAAATACGCTGCAGCTGGGGCTGTGTTTCGTGGCGAGCATGCTGGTATCGACGTTTATTGCGCAGCCGCTGTTGGCGACGGTGACGGTGATGGTGTCCACGGTGATACTGGCCGCGCTGGGGTATTTCCTGCAGCGGGGAAAAGCGGCCAAGGCGCCGCAAGAAACGCCGCGCGAACATGCTAACTCAGCGTCATAATTGCCAAGCTAAATAATCACTTAAAGAATATGCGTGCCGAGTGCGATTTACAGTTGAGTCAATGCCTCGGCGCGCCTATACTCAAAAACAACCTTGTAAAGTAACACCTTATAATCTCTATATCTCAATTAGCTGTTGTGTACGCGTCTTGCGTCACACTCTTTTTTTGAAGACGCGTTTATCCCGCGCCGTTTGCGTCGGGTCGCTTCTTTAAATTTCCTCTGTTCATAGTCGGATATCAGACGCCGCGGGCTTATTTCCCGTCGGTATACGTATGCACCCGCAGAAATTGTCTAAGCTGTTTCCTAACGGGTCATCAGTCAGAAGAAGGTGATGGAGAAGCTATGAGTTCATCGTGTATAGAAGATCTGAGCATCCAGGATAACCAGTGGTACCGTATCGCGCACGAAATGCTCGGTCTGGCCGGTATCGAAATTAACGGATCGCGCCCTTTCGATATTCAGGTTAAAAACCCCGAATTCTTTAAACGCGTTTTGCAGCAAGGCTCCCTGGGTCTCGGCGAGAGCTATATGGATGGTTGGTGGGAGTGCGAACGGCTGGATATATTCTTCCAGCGCGTGGTCAGCGCCGGGCTGGAGAAGAAGCTCCCCCACCACCTGAAAGATACCCTGCGTATCGCCGCGGCGCGCCTGACCAATCTGCAATCGAAAAAGCGCGCCTGGATCGTCGGCAAAGAGCATTACGATCTTGGCAACGATCTGTTTACGCTGATGCTCGATCCTTACATGCAGTACTCCTGCGGCTACTGGAAAGACGCCGCCACGCTGGAGGAAGCGCAAGAAGCGAAACTGCGGATGATCTGCGAAAAACTGCAGCTGCAGCCGGGCATGCGCTTGCTGGACATCGGCTGCGGCTGGGGCGGCCTCTCCGCCTATGCGGCGAAAAATTACGGCGTGTCGGTGGTCGGCGTGACCATTTCCGCCGAGCAGCAGAAGCTGGCTCAGGCACGCTGCGCCGGGCTGGACGTGCAGATCCTGCTGCAGGATTATCGCGATCTGCATCAGCAGTTCGATCGCATCGTCTCGGTCGGCATGTTCGAGCACGTCGGGCCGAAAAACTATCGCACCTATTTCAACGTGGTAGAGCGCAATCTGGCGCCGCACGGCCTGTTCCTGCTGCACACCATCGGTTCCAACAAGACCGACATGAACGTCGATCCGTGGATCAACAAATATATCTTCCCGAACGGCTGCCTGCCCTCGGTGAGGCATATCGCCGAGGCCAGCGAAGGCCATTTCGTGATGGAAGACTGGCACAACATCGGCGCCGACTACGATCGCACGCTGATGGCCTGGTTCGAGCGCTTCAAGCAGGCGTGGCCGCAGCTTGCTCCACGTTATTCCGAGCGCTTCGAGCGGATGTTCAGCTATTACCTGAACGCCTGCGCCGGCGCGTTTCGGGCGCGCGATCTGCAGCTGTGGCAGGTGGTGTTCAGCCCGAAAGGCGTTGAAGGCGGCATCCGCGTCGCACGCTGAACGCTCCCCTAATAAAAAAAGCCCCGGCAACCTCATCGCCGGGGCTTTTTTTGCTCTTTCGAACCAGGCGGCTTAGCCGCAGTAAACGCGGATGATTTTATCGTTGCTATCGCCGAGGAAGTTCAGACGGCGCAGGTTGAAATCCATGGTGACGGCAGAGTTGTACGGAATGGCGCGCACCTTGGATTCGATCCGCACGCCTTCCAGCGACGTCATCGGCTTGCCGACGTAGTTTTGATACTGCGAAGCGCCGCAGGTATCGTCCGCATCGGCCACTTGCGCGCCGCCGCCCTGCTCAGGTGAACTGCTGCAGGCGCTCAGCGCCAGCAACGCGGTTAACAACAACGTTTTCCCATAAAACTTCACGCGTTTCTCCTCTCTGCTTATGATTCGACTCCGGCGGCAACGCCCGAATCGCTGTCAGTCTTTGTGCGCCGGCGCCACCGCCGCCGCCAGCGTCGCTTCCCGATTGGCCAGCACGCGTTCGACGGTGTCCACTACCGCCTGCGTCTGCGGATCGATCTCGATGTTCACCTTATCGCCCAGGCGTTTTTTACCCAGCGTAGTGCGCTCCAGGGTTTCCGGGATCAGATGCACGCAGAAACGGTTATTCACCACTTCGCCGATGGTCAGGCTAATGCCGTCGATGCCGATGAAACCTTTGTGCAGCACATATTTCATCAATTCCGCATTCGGCATGCGCAGCCATACCTGACGGTTATTTTCCGAGGTATAAATTTTGGCCACTTCCGCCGTGCAGATAATATGGCCGGACATCAAATGACCGCCAATTTCATCATTGAATTTCGCCGCGCGCTCGATATTGACGATGTCGCCCAACGCCAGATCGCCGAGGTTGGTCAGGCGCAACGTTTCCTTGATCAAATCGAAGCTGACGCGATTGCCTTCCACCGCGGTGACGGTCAGGCAGCAGCCGTTATGGGCCACCGACGCGCCCAGCTCCAGCCCCGGCAGCAATTCTGCAGGCATCTCGATCACATGGGTGCGGAAATTGGGTTTCTCATCAATGGCGACCAGCGGCGCGGTGCCTTGTACGATACCGGTGAACATATGTGCCTCTTCTTACTCAATAGATTAAAACGCTTCCGGCAGTTTGCCCCAGTTGGCGCTGAAAACCAAATCCGCGACGGCAAAAAACGCGTCCCTGCGCATTTAATAACTATTTATCTGCGGCGTTTGCTTAACGACGCCGAGCAGGTACAATATTTTTGACAAAATTCCGCTATTTTAATTGTTGTCCTCTCGCGGCAGCCCTCCCTCCCACATATATAAAATAGAAAGGTGTATGCGTGCAGAAGTACTTAATTGAAGCGCGTAGTTTATTGGCTCTCGCTATCCCGGTGATCATCGCGCAAATCTCGCAAACCGCCATGGGCGTGGTGGATACCATCATGGCCGGCGCTTACAGCGCCACCGATATGGCGGCGGTTGCGGTCGGCACCTCTATCTGGCTGCCGGCCATCCTGTTCGGCCACGGCCTGCTGCTGGCGCTGACCCCGGTGATCGCCCAGTTAAACGGCGCCGGCCGTCGCGATCGTATCGCCCATCAGGTGCGTCAGGGCTTCTGGCTGGCCTCCGGCGTTTCCGTGCTGTTGATCGTCGTGCTGTATAACTGCAAATTCGTCATCGACATGATGCACAACATCGATCCGCAGCTGGCGGATAAAGCCGTCGGTTATCTGCACGCCATCATGTGGGGCGCGCCGGGCTATCTGTTCTTCCAGGTGATGCGCAACCAGTGCGAAGGGCTGTCCAAAACCAAGCCCGGCATGGTGATCGGCTTCCTCGGCCTGCTGGTGAATATCCCGATCAACTACATCTTCATCTACGGCAAGTTCGGCATGCCGGAGCTGGGCGGCGTGGGCTGCGGCGTCGCGACCGGCAGCGTCTACTGGATCATGTTCCTGATGATGCGCTGGTACGTGAAGCGCGCGCCGTCGCAGCGCGACATCAAGCGCCAGGCAGGCGATCTCGGCGGCCCGGACTGGGCGGCGCTGAAGCGCCTGATCGGCATCGGCATGCCGGTGGCGCTGGCGCTGTTCTTCGAAGTCACCCTGTTCGCCGTGGTGGCGCTGCTGGTATCGCCGCTCGGGATCGTCGCGGTCGCCGGCCACCAGATCGCGCTTAACTTCAGCGCGCTGATGTTCGTGTTGCCGCTGTCGCTGGGCGTCGGCGCCACCATTCGCGTCGGTTATCGTCTGGGAGAAGGGTCGGTAGAAGGCGCGCGCGTCGCCGCATACTCCGCCATCGGCGTGGGCATCACCATGGCCGTCTGCACTGCGCTGTTTACCGCCACCTTCCGCGAACCGATCGCCCTGCTGTACAACGACAGCCCGGCGGTGGTGGCGATGGCCTCGCAGCTGATGCTGCTGGCGGCGCTGTATCAAATCTCGGATTCAATCCAGGTGATCGGCAGCGGCGTGCTGCGCGGTTATAAAGATACTCGCGCGATCTTCTTCATTACCTTCATCGCTTACTGGGTGTTGGGCCTGCCGAGCGGCTATCTGCTGGCGCTGACCGATGCGGTGGTGCCGGCGATGGGGCCGAGTGGTTTCTGGATCGGCTTTATCATCGGCCTGACCTTCGCCGCCATCATGATGGCGCTGCGCATGCGCTGGCTGCAGAAACAGCCGACCACCGTCATCCTGCAGCGTTCTACCCGCTGAGTCCGTTCCCGGCCGGTTTTCTCCCCGGCCGGGCAGCGGGTTGCGGAAAAAAACGCCTGTCTGCGCACAACCTCAGCAATCGCGTGAAATACCGAATAAAATTGCGTTTTTCCCCTTGCCAGCACGCGGGTAGCTCGTTAATATTCGTCCCCGCTGTCAGCCATGACAGACAGGAAAAGATGCGTCCGTAGCTCAGTTGGTTAGAGCACCACCTTGACATGGTGGGGGTCGGTGGTTCGAGTCCACTCGGACGCACCAAATTCCAGAAGCAGTACAGTGCGTCCGTAGCTCAGTTGGTTAGAGCACCACCTTGACATGGTGGGGGTCGGTGGTTCGAGTCCACTCGGACGCACCAAATTTCAGAAGCAGTGCAGTGCGTCCGTAGCTCAGTTGGTTAGAGCACCACCTTGACATGGTGGGGGTCGGTGGTTCGAGTCCACTCGGACGCACCATATTGCTGATTCACCTCTCCCCCTATCGCGTTATAATTCTCGCTGTTTCGTCTCTGCCCGACCGCTCGATTTTTCATGTCGATTGCGCCGAACTACCGCCATCAGCCATCAGGAACGCCACATGACCACTTTCACCGCCAACACCGCCTTTTTACCGCTCGACAATGGCCTTGCCCGTCGTGAAGGCGTGATGAGCGACGGTTCGCCGGCAGCGGAAGTGCGTTTCGAGACCGGGGCCTTCGGCCAGCTGCAAAAACCCGCGCACGCGCTGCAAACCCGGGTGATATCGGGTGAATTCGAGTTCACCCTCGGCGGCGACACGCGGACAGTGCGGGCCGGCGAGAGCCTGACCCTGCCGGCCAACGTCGCCAGCGGCTGCTTCTGCCTGAGCGCCGGTGTGCTGCTGGAAATCCCGCAAACGCGCTAAGCCGCATTTACAGCAAGGTTATTTGCGCAACAAGCTGTACGCAACGCGTTGCATTTGCGCCACATTTGCCCTCGTTCTGACATATCCGCCGCACCGCCGCGGTTTTTTATTTTGTTTCCCGCCGCTTAGCCTTTATAATGCGCAACGTCTATCAGTTGAATGGTTTCAGCCCTTGATCTGCGAAAACGCAATAACAACACGATTTAATCTCACCCCGTTGCGCAGCATCCCCGCGCCCCCGCGCGGGCTGAATTTTTCCGCCCCACATCAACTGTCGTCACCTATCCTTAACTATGTTTTTCACCACCAGGCACGGCTCAAATTCCCTATCGGCGTAAACAACGCCGGTCAAATTCGTTTTTTTATCCATCACAACTTGTAGAAAACTCCGCCATGAAAAAGACCAAAATTGTTTGTACCATCGGTCCAAAAACCGAATCGGAAGAAATGCTGACCAACCTGCTCAATGCGGGCATGAACGTGATGCGTCTCAACTTCTCTCACGGCGACTATGAAGAGCACGGCAACCGCATTAAGAACATGCGCGCCGTGATGGCGAAAACCGGTATCAACGCCGGCATCCTGCTGGATACCAAAGGCCCGGAAATTCGCACCATGAAACTGGAAGGCGGCAAAGACGCCTCTCTGGTCGCCGGCCAAACCTTCACCTTCACCACCGACCAGAGCGTGATCGGCAACAGCGAACGCGTGGCGGTGACTTACGCCGGCTTCGCCGCCGACCTGAAGATCGGCAACACCGTGCTGGTTGACGACGGCCTGATCGGCATGGAAGTCACCAACGTGACCGAGAACGAAGTCGTTTGCAAGGTGCTGAACAACGGCGACCTGGGCGAGAACAAAGGCGTCAACCTGCCGGGCGTGTCCATCCAGCTGCCTGCGCTGGCCGAGAAAGACAAACGCGACCTGATCTTCGGCTGCGAGCAAGGCGTCGACTTCGTGGCGGCGTCCTTTATCCGTAAACGCTCCGACGTGCTGGAAATCCGCGAGCACCTGAAAGCGCACGGCGGCGAGCAGATCCAGATCATCTCCAAGATCGAGAACCAGGAAGGCCTGAACAACTTCGACGAAATTCTCGAAGCGTCCGACGGCATCATGGTTGCCCGCGGCGATCTGGGCGTTGAAATCCCGGTAGAAGAAGTGATCTTCGCCCAGAAGATGATGATCGAAAAATGCAACCGTGCGCGTAAAGTGGTGATCACCGCCACCCAGATGCTCGATTCCATGATCAAGAACCCGCGCCCTACCCGTGCGGAAGCCGGTGACGTCGCCAACGCCATTCTGGACGGCACCGACGCCGTCATGCTGTCCGGCGAAAGCGCCAAGGGCAAATACCCGCTGGAAGCGGTCAACATCATGGCGACCATCTGCGAACGCACCGATCGCGTGATGCCAAGCCGCATCGATACCCTGAACGATCGCCGCAAGCTGCGCATCACCGAAGCGGTATGCCGCGGCGCGGTTGAAACCGCCGAAAAACTGGACGCGCCGCTGATCGTCGTCGCCACCAGCGGCGGCAAGTCAGCGAAATCCGTGCGTAAATACTTCCCGAACGCCGTGATCCTGGCGCTGACCACCAACCAGACCACCGCGCATCAGCTGGTGCTGAGCAAGGGCGTTATCCCGCAGATGGTCAAAGAAATCGCCTCCACCGATGACTTCTACCGCATTGGTAAAGAAGCCGCGCTGGCCAGCGGCCTGGCGCAAAAAGGCGACGTCGTGGTGATGGTTTCCGGCGCGCTGGTGCCGAGCGGCACCACCAACACCGCCTCGGTACACGTGCTGTAATATAAAACGTGACATAATTATCTTGATCAAAACGCCGCTTTGCGGCGTTTTTTTTATCGGCAGTAAACTATTTTTCTCAAAACGCAACCGCGATCTGCTCATTATTTAGCTAATAACAAATCGGAGTAGTCCCATGGAAGCCGGCTGTTTTCCCTCGTTTTTTTAACTAATTTGTAAAACCAGATGCAAGTTTGAGCGAACGATCAAAATAAAGCACCTCAACACTAAAAAATTATTCTCTTTCGAAAAAAGTTTGTGTAATACTTGTAACGCTACATGGAGATTAACTCAATCTAGAGGGTGTTATAATGAATCGTACTAAACTGGTACTGGGCGCGGTAATCCTGGGTTCCACTCTGCTGGCTGGCTGCTCTAGCAACGCTAAAATCGATCAACTGTCTTCTGACGTTCAGACTCTGAACGCTAAAGTTGATCAGCTGAGCAACGACGTGAACGCAATGCGTTCTGACGTTCAAGCGGCTAAAGACGACGCAGCACGCGCTAACCAGCGTCTGGACAACCAAGCTCACGCTTACAAAAAGTAAGATAGCTTTGGTTATTGAAAACGGCGCACATTGTGCGCCGTTTTTTTTGTCTGTTTGTCGGCCTGGGCTTTCCAGCGCGGCAGGCAAAAAAAAGAGGTTCAGCACGCTGAACCCCTCTTCGACCGCTCAATCCGGCAAACTTAGTTCACCGAGCTGATTGGCGCTGCCTTGAATGGGCTCTTATTCGCCGCAGGAGCCGCTGCAGGCGTTAAACTCACCTCAGACGGGCTCTCCCCTACGTTGACCAGCACCGGCATGCCAGAGCGGCGTACAACCGCGCTATCGAACACGGCGCGATCGGTTTGCCCATCGGCAGCAAAGGCTTTCTCCGCTTTAGACAACGCGATCGGCATGGTCTGCGGATCGTCGCTTTCCACCCGCGACAGCGGCTGGTGCACTTCCACATAGCGTTTGCCGTCCGGCTCGACCGAAATCTTCACCGGATCGTTGATCACTTGCACCCGCGTACCGCGCGGCACCATGTTGAACAGCGCCTCGATATCCGTCGGACGCAGGCGAATACAGCCGGAGCTGACGCGCATGCCGATACCGAAGTTGGCGTTGGTGCCGTGGATCAGGTATTCACCGCGCCCCATCGCCAGACGCAGGGCGAACAGCCCCATCGGGTTCTCAGGGCCGGCCGGCACCACCGCAGGCAGCGTCACGCCCTGGGATTGATAGCGCTTGCGGATGTTGGCGGTGGGCGTCCAGGTCGGGTTAGGGATCTTCTGGCTGATGGAAGTTACCTCCAGCGGCGTGTGCATCCCGGTCTGGCCGATACCGATCGGATAGACGATCACTTTATTCTCGCCTTTCGGATAGTAGTAAAGGCGCAGCTCGGCCAGGTTGACGATGATCCCTTCACGCTTGGTGTCAGGCAGCAGCATTTGGGTCGGAATGGTCAGCACCGTACCCGGCTTAGGCAGGAACGGATCGGTGCCGGGGTTGGCTTCCAGCATGCCCAGCAGGCCAATCTTGTAGTCGGCGGCGATCGCCTCCAGCGGACGGCCGTCGTTTGGCACGGTATAAGTGGTGTTTTCACCGATCAGACGGCTGTCCGGCGGCGGCAGCGGGTATTCGGTCGCACTGGCGGCCTGCGTGCCGGCCAGTACGGTGGCGAAGACCATGCCCATTAAACTCAACGCACGTTTCATTATCATCCCTATATTTTTTATGACGGTTCGCCCCCAAGGCTAACGAGCGCCTGGCGGTGGGTAAATCAGACAATACCTGATTAATACTAGCAACGCTGGCATCAAAGGCAATAAGTTCTCTAAAAATCAACACGTTATAACGTAATCGCCGTCGCTGATTGTCAACGAAACGTCAATGGGTAAGCTGCTGAAATATCACTGAATTGGGGGATGAATCCTGGGGAAAACGGCGGATTGTAAAGACTCATTGACAAAGCGAATATATCAATGAGCCTTTAAAGAGCAGTGGCGTTAAGGATCAGGCCAGCTGAGCGGCTTTACTGCGAATGGCGCGGATCATCGCCTCCAGCCCCTGCGAGCGCGAAGGCGTCAGATGTTGGCTGAGCGCCAGCTCGGTGAAAAACGGCCGCACGTCGAGCTCGACGATTTGCTGTGGCGTCAATTGACGATAAAGAATAAACACCACCGCCAGCAGCCCTTTGACGATCGCCGCGTCGCTATCGCCATGGAATTCGACCTGCCCTTGCTCATCGCGGCGCATCACGATCCACACCTGGCTCTGGCAGCCGGAAATCAGGTTCTCGGCCTGGCGCTCGGCCTCGTCCAGCGGCGGCAATTTGGCACCGAGTTCAATCACGTACAGGTATTTCTCCTCCCAGTTCAAACAGCGGGAGAAATTACGCACCAATTTGTCTTTGTCCGGCAAATTCGCCATGGGGATCCTTTTGTACCGCCGAGGACGCGCCCCGGCTAGCCTAACAGCTGATGAATGCGTTGCAGCCCGGCCACCAGCCGGTCCACCTCTTCGCGGGTATTATATAACGCCAGCGACGCGCGGCACATGCTCGGCACCTGATAAAACGCCATCAGCGGCATGGCGCAATGGTGGCCGGTGCGAATGGCGATGCCGTACTGATCGAGGAAGCTGCCGACGTCATAGGCATGGTGTTCCCCCAAATTGAAGGCGATCACCCCGGCCCGATGCGCCGGACCATAGATTTTCAGCGTCGGCACCTGCTTGAGCGCCTCAAGCGCGTAATGCATCAGCGACTGTTCATAATCGCGAATCGCATTCAGCCCCAGGGCTTCGACGTAATCGAACGCCGCGCCCAGCCCCATGATGCCGGCGGTGTTCGGCGAACCGGCCTCGAAACGCCAGGGCGGATCGGCGAAGGTGGTGCCCGCCGTCAGGCTGACCTGACGGATCATCGAACCGCCCCCTTCCCACGGCGGCATCTGCTGCAGGAGCGCCTGGCGCCCATACAGCATGCCGATGCCGGAAGGGCCATACAGCTTATGGCCGGAAAACACGTAGAAATCGCAGTCCAGCGCCTGAACATCGACGCGCTGGTGCATCACCGCCTGCGCGCCGTCCACCAGCACGGTCAGATCCGGCGCCAGGGCTCTGGCGCGGGCGATGATGTCGCGCACCGGGTTGACGGTGCCCAGCACGTTGGAGACCTCGGTCAGCGCCAGCAGTTTACAGGACGCGTCGATCAGTTCCGGCAACCGCGCCAGATCCAGCGTGCCGTCGGTCTGCAGCGGCCAAACCCGCAGCTGCAGACCGCGCTCCTGCGCCAGCATCTGCCAGGGCACGATGTTGGCGTGGTGCTCCATCTCGGTGATGAGAATCGCGTCGCCCGGCTGCAGCCGGTGGCGGCCAAAGCTGTTGGCCACCAGGTTAATGCCTTCGGTGGTGCCCTTGACGAACACCATCTCTTCCGCCGAGGCGGCGTTGATAAAGCGCGCCGCCTGTTCCCGCACCGCTTCCATCTGCTGAGTCGCCTCGGCGCTCAGGGTGTGGATGCCGCGATGCACCGCGGCATAGCCGTGGCGATAGAAATCCAGTTCGCGGTCGATCACCGTCTGCGGTTTCTGCGCGCTGGCGGCGCTGTCGAGGTAGGCCAGCGGTTGGCCGTTCACCTCGCGCGCCAGCAGCGGGAAGTCACCACGCACGCGTTCAATCGGATAACTCATGCAGCCTCCCCCGGCAGGCGCTGGGCGATGCGCGCCAGCACCCGTTCCCGGATGGTGTCGTTGGCGATGCCTTCGGTCAGCTCGGCGGCGAAGGCGAAGATAATCATCTGCTGCGCCGCGCGTTTGTCGATGCCGCGCGACTGCAGATAAAACAGCTGTTCTTCATCGATACGCCCCACGGTGGCGCCGTGGCTGCACTTGACGTCGTCAGCGTAGATCTCCAGCTGCGGCTTGGTATCCACTTCCGCCACTTTCCCCAACAACAGATTGTGGTTGGTCATCTGCCCGTCGGTTTTGATGGCGTGTTTGGCCACTTTGATCATGCCGTTGAACACCGCTTTGCCGCGATCGCTGACCACGGTTTTATGCAGCTGGCGGCTTTCGCAGTAGCCCTTGTTGTGTTCCAGATAGGTGCGGGTATCGCAGATCTCCTTGCCCACCGGCAGCACCAGGCTGTTGATCACCAGATTGGCACCTTCGCCGTTCAGCTGCGCGCTGGTGTTGTGGCGCGTCAGGCCTGCGCCCAACAGGAAGCTGTCGCTTTTCACCCGCGCGTCGCGGCCGATGACCAGATCGTTATGGGCAAAGTGGTAGCTCGGCCGGCTTTCAAACGCCAGCTTGCAGTGCAACAGCCCGGCGTTGTCCGCCACGTTGGCGGTCAGGCGCGCGCCGGTAAAGTGCGCGGCCTCGCCCAAGCTGACATAGTGTTCAATCACTTCCGCCTCGGCCCCGCGCCCGATCTCCAGATGATGACGATGATGCACGGTATTCACTTCCCCCGTCACGCCGCGGCCGCTGCTGATATGCAGCAGGTACAGCGGCCGTGTGGGGGCTTTACCGGCCGGCAGACGGATCAGGCTGGTTTCCTGCGCCAGGCTTTCGGTCAGATGCAGGAAAACTTCGGGCTGAATGGGCTCCGGCAGCGCCTGCGGCGTGCCGTAGGCGGTCAGCTCGAACTGGTAGTCGCCCAGATCGCCATCGCTGAGCGCGGCACTGTAGCGGCCATCGATAAACACCAGCCGGCAGGCGTCGATACCGAGCGCCAGCGCCTCGAGCTGCGCGGCGTTCACGGATGCGGGCTGCGGCTCAAGGAATTGCTGCTCCAGCAGCCCCTCGAGCGGCGTGTATTTCCAGTTCTCATGTTTGCGCGTCGGCCAGCCGAGTCTCAGCGCCTGCTGCCAGTGCGCCAGCGCATGGGGCGAACGCTCGCCGCCGCGGCCCTCGAACAAGCGATACAGCTGCTGCAACGCGTTGGCGTTACTGTTGGTCGGTAAGCCAGCCATAGCCCTGCTCCTCCAACTGTTTCACCAGCGAGAAATCGCCGGATTTGACGATGCGCCCCTGGGACAGCACGTGTACGTAATCCGGCTGGATGTAGTCCAAAATGCGCTGGTAGTGTGTGACGATGATAAAGGCGCGCTTGCCGTCCCGCAGCGAGTTGACGCCGTTGGCGACGATTTTCAGCGCGTCGATATCCAGACCGGAGTCGGTTTCATCGAGAATGCACAGATCCGGCTCCAGCGCCGCCATCTGCAGAATGTCGTTGCGCTTTTTCTCACCGCCGGAGAAGCCGACGTTGACCGAACGGGTCAGCAGATCGGCCGGCATATCCAGCAGCGCGATTTTCTCTTCGATGAAATCGGCGAAGTCAAAACGATCCAGCGGCTCCTGCTCGCGGTATTTGCGCACCGCGTTGACCGAGGTCTGCAGGAAGAAGTGGTTGCTGACGCCGGGGATCTCCACCGGGTACTGGAAGGCCAGAAACACGCCTTCGCCCGCGCGATCTTCCGGATCCAACTCCAGCAGGTCCTTGCCCTTGAAGGTGACTTCCCCTTCGGTCACTTCGTACTCTTCACGCCCGGCCAGCGTGGCGGAGAGCGTGCTCTTGCCCGAGCCGTTCGGCCCCATGATGGCGTGCACTTCGCCCGGTTTGATCTCCAGATCCAATCCCTTGAGGATCTCGTTGCCTTCCACGCTCACTTTCAAATTCTTGATGCTTAACATGCTGTGTCCTCAGATAGCGCCGACGGCGCTAAAAATGCGGCGATTAGCCCACGCTGTGTTCCAGGCTGATGGCCAAAAGTTTCTGCGCCTCGACGGCGAACTCCAGCGGCAGCTCGGAGAAAACGTCCTTGCAGAAACCGTTGACGATCATCGAAATGGCGTCATCCTCGCTGATGCCCCGCTGCAAACAGTAGAACAGCTGGTCGTCGCCAATCTTCGAGGTGGTGGCTTCGTGCTCCAGCTGCGCGCTGTTGTTGCGCGCTTCAACGTAAGGGAACGTGTGGGCGCCGCTGTCCGGCCCGATCAGCATCGAGTCGCACTGGGTAAAGTTACGGGCGTTTTCCGCCCCCGGCAGGATTTTCACCAGGCCGCGATAGGTGTTCTCGCTGTGGCCGGCGGAAATGCCTTTGGCGATGATGGTCGACCTGGTGTTTTTGCCGATGTGGATCATCTTGGTGCCGGTGTCCGCCTGCTGATGGCCGCTGGTCAGCGCCACCGAGAAGAATTCGCCGATCGAATTGTCGCCCTGAAGGATCACGCTCGGGTATTTCCAGGTGATGGCCGAGCCGGTTTCCGACTGGGTCCAGGACATTTTCGAGCCGGCGCCTTCGCACAGCGCGCGCTTGGTGACGAAGTTGAGGATGCCGCCCTTGCTCTCACCGCCGGAGAACCAGTTCTGCACCGTCGAGTATTTCACTTCGGCGTCTTTATGCAGGATCACTTCCACCACCGCCGCGTGCAGCTGATAGCTGTCGCGAACCGGGGCGGAACAGCCTTCGATGTAGCTGACGTAGCTGCCTTCGTCGGCGATCAGAATGGTGCGCTCGAACTGGCCGGTTTTGGCGGCGTTGATACGGAAATAGGTCGACAGCTCCATCGGACAGCGCACGCCCTTCGGCACGTAGACGAAGGTGCCGTCGGAGGCCACCGCGGCGTTCAGCGCGGCGAAGAAGTTATCGTTGGACGGCACCACGCGCCCCAGATACTGACGCACCAGATCCGGGTATTCCTGGATCGCTTCGCCGAACGAGCAGAAGATCACCCCGCTCTCCGCCAGTTTTTCACGGTAAGTGGTGGCGACCGAGACCGAGTCGAAGATAGCGTCCACCGCCACCTCGCTGCCCTCGCGCACCGGCACGCCGAGCTGGTTAAACGCCAGCTCCACTTCGCTGGTCAGGTAATCTTTTTCCGTCGCCGCGCCCGGTTGCTGCTCGGCGCCGGGCTGCGAACCGCAGGCGTCGTCGCAGCTGCCGCAGGACGGCGCCGAATAGTAACTGTAGTCCTGGTAGTTAAGGCGTTCGTAATTGGCCTTCAGCCAGTGGGGCTCTTCCATCTGCAGCCAGGCGCGGTAGGCCTCGAGGCGGAATTCCAGCATCCACTCGGGTTCGTTGCGCTTGGCCGAGATAGCGCGCACCACCTCTTCGTTGATGCCCTTGGCCAACTCATCGGTTGCCAGCTGGGTGAAGAAACCTTCTTTGTAGCGACCTTCGCTGACCCAAGCCTGCACTTCATTAGGCATTTCTACATTGCTTCGTGTCATGTTGATTGCATCGCTCAAACGCCAAAACTCTCGCCGCACCCGCAGGCATGCTGAGCTTTAGGGTTATTGAATTTGAATATCTGATTCAGCCCTTCGCGGACATAATCTACCGTGGTGCCGTCAATAAACGGCATCGCCTTCAGCGGCACATAGAGTTTGGCGCCGTCGCGCTCAAACAGCAGATCGTCATCGGCGGGTTCGCGGGTCAGATCCAGCACATAGGCAAAGCCGGCGCAGCCGGATTGTTTTACCCCTAGCTGCAGCCCTTTCACCTGCGGATCCTGCTGCATCAGTTTCGTTATTTGTCGTACGGCGCTGTCGCTGAGCGAAATGCCTTGCCAGACATTCTCGTCCAAAGAAAAAGTGCCGACATTTTCCGTTTGCATAGGGTCTACCTCACACTCGTGTTTGGCCACAGCCAATCTGGGTTACTTATATGTTAGTGATAACGATTATCACTTCAACCGTTTGTTTTGCGGGGGTATCCGCCGCGAGCGCGGTTTTTCGCTGCGGCGTGCGGCAAGCCAGCGGGACATCCGTGGCGGCTTGCGGCGTGTGGCGGCAAGGCGTGCATGCTATCCCTATGAATTTGTTCTTTATCCTGCATCACCGTACCGCACTCCCCGGTGGCCCGTCAGCGTTACAGCGCCGCGGTGCGTTGCCGATCTAAACATTCATAGAAAATACCTATTTCTGCATTCTGTCTGTCGTAAATGTGCGTTTATCGGCATTTTGCGCCGCGGCGCAAGGCGCGGCCTTTAAGTTAAAGTTTAGTCGCTCTGGGTTAAGTTGGGCCGTCGATGGCCTTTTACCCCCATGGAATGAAAAAACGCCGCCACGGGGATTGATCGGCAACGCGGCAGTTTATATGATAATGATTATCATTCAATTTGAATTTGAGCGCGAAGCCAATGACTCTTTCGATCAACGCATGGTTGCTGGGCAAGATTGATGACTACAAATTCAGCGTGCGCGACGCCACGGTGGACTTTTATATGGCCGAAGCGGCGCTGCGCCGCCCGGAATGCAATATTGATCATCTGAAGCGGTACAACAGCGTCAGCCTCACCATGGCCAATCTATGCCTGGAGAACGGCGATGATGACAGCTATCTGCACGCGCTCAGCAAGCTGCACAACCGGCTGATCGTCGAGATCAACAATCCGCAGCGCTGCCAGCTGTTTCGGGTGCAAAGCTACCACTTCGCCCGCCACACGCTGACGCTGATCTGCCAAAAATATGCGATGGAAGGCACCTGGGAGAAGGCGAACGCGTTTCAGAAGGACTTCGTCAAACGCGTGCCGTTTCAGCTGTAAAACGAAGCGCTCCGCAGGCCGATCGCCTGCGGAAACCGGCGGGGATCAGTCGATGACCGCCGTGGTCAGACGCGAGGTGCAGCACAGCCGATCGCGCGCGTCGAAGATCTCTATCTGCCACACCTGATGACGGCGGCCAACGTGCAGCGCGCGGCACACCCCGCGCACCTGGCCATCGAACACCGCCCGCAGGTGGTTGGCGTTGATCTCCAGCCCCACCACCTTCTGTTCGCCTTCGCTGCACAGGTAGCCGGCCATCGATCCCATCGATTCCGCCAGCACCACCGACGCCCCGCCGTGCAACAGCCCGAACGGCTGCCGGGTGCGGCCGTCCACCGGCATGGTGGCCTCCAGGAAATCCTCGCCCAGCTGAGTAAACTCGATGCCCACATGGCTGACCATGCAGCCGTCGCCGGCGCGGTTCAGCTGCTCCAGCGATGTTTCACGTTTCCACAATTTCACTCAATCATCTCCAGAAGTGCCTGTAATGGGTGGCGCACGCCATTGCCCTCGATGCGTTTCACCTGGCTGCGGCAGGAATAGCCGGTCGCCAGGCAGCGCTGACGCGGCAAACGCTGCAGCGTCGGATGCCATGATAGCTCATAAATGCCGAGCGAGTTTTGCAGGTTCTTGGCTTCATGGCCGTAAGTGCCGGCCATGCCGCAGCAGCCGACGCTGACGTTCTCCAGTTTGGCGCCGAAGCGGGCGAAGATCGCCGCCCACTGTTGGCCGCTGGCCGGCAGCGCGGTGGTTTCGGTGCAGTGACCGAACAGATACCAGGGTTCGCCGGTCGCCGGCTGTTCGGCCCGATCCGCGATCCGCTGTTGCAACCATTCATGCACCAGCTGCACCTGGAAATCGCCGCGCTCGGCGCCGAGGATCTCGCGGTATTCGTCGCGATAGCACAGCACCAGCGCCGGATCGACGCCCACCAGCGGCATGCCGAGCTGCGCCACGCGGTTGAGGAAATCGGCGGTTTTGCGTGCGGTGCGGGCAAAGCGCGTCAGGAAGCCCTTCACATGCTGCGCCTTGCCGTTCGGCGAGAACGGCAGCAGCACCGGTTTATAACCGAGCTTTTCCACCAGCCGGACAAAATCCGCCACCACTTTGGCGTCGTAATAGCTGGTGAACGGATCCTGAACAATCAGCACGTGTTCTTCGCGTTGCTCGGCGCTCAGCCCTTCCAGCTGCTCCAGCGTCAGCGTGGTCGCCCGGTGGCCGGACAGCTGCTGACGCAGCGTCGGGCTGGACAGCAGCGGCAGATCGACCATGCCGATGGCGTTGCGGCTCATCTCCCGCAGCCACGGCTGGCGGAAGAAGAAGTTGAACACCTTCGGCGCGCGGGCCATCAATGGGGTATAGCTCTCTACGCCGGCGACCATGTAGTCGCTCACCGGGCGCAGGTAGCGGGTATGGTAAAGCTGCAGGAAGCGCGAACGGAACCCCGGCACGTCAATTTTGATCGGGCACTGGGTGGAACAGGCCTTGCAGGCCAGACAGCCGGACATCGCCTCTTTCACTTCGTGCGAAAAGTCGTACTCGCCCTTGCCGGCATGCCAGCTGTTGCGGGTTTTCTCGATTAGACCGCGCAAGCTGAGGCGCTGCTGCGGCAGCTGTTTCTCCAGCGCCAACGGATCGACGCCCTGCTCGGCCAACAGACGCAGCCACTCGCGCACCAGCGTCGCCCGCCCTTTCGGCGAATGAATGCGGTTGCCGCTGATCTTCATCGACGGGCACATCGGGCTGCGCACGTCGAAGTTGAAGCACAGGCCATTGCCGTTACACTCCAGCGCGCCGCGGAACGAGGTGCGCACCTCAACCGGGATCTGGCGATCGAAGGTGCCGCGTTTGACCGCATCCACCTGCATCATCGGCGCATCCACCGCCAGCGGCGCACAGATCTTGCCCGGGTTAAGACGGTTATCCGGATCGAACGCCGTCTTGATGCGGCGCAGCTCCTCGTACAGCGTTTCCCCGAAGAATTCAGGGCTGTACTCGGCGCGGAACCCCTTGCCGTGCTCGCCCCACAGCAGGCCGCCGTATTTGGCGGTGAGCGCCACCACCCGATCGGAGATCTGCTTCATCAGCACTTCCTGCTGGGGGTCGCACATGTCGAGCGCCGGACGCACGTGCAGCACCCCGGCATCGACGTGGCCGAACATGCCATAGCTCAGCTTGTGGTCGTCGAGCAGTTGGCGGAACTCGACGATATAGTCCGCCAGGTGCTGCGGCGGCACGCAAGTATCCTCGGCGAACGGGATCGGCTTGGCGCGCCCTTTGGCGTTGCCCAGCAGCCCGACCGCCTTCTTGCGCATGTTGTAAATGCGCTCGATGCCCGCCAGGTCGCCGCAGATCTGGTACCCGATCACGCCAGCCTGCCGCTGGGCGATCAGTTCATCCAGCCGTTGGCACAGGGTCTCCATCTGGCCGTCGATCAGCGCGCGATCGTCGCCGGCGAATTCGACGATGTTCAGCCCAAGCATCTCTTTGTCCGGCACGTCGGCGATCAGTTCGCTTACCGAATGCCAAACGATATCTTCACGCGCCAGATTCAGCACCTTGGAGTCGATGGTTTCCACCGACAGCGCCTTGGCCTCGACCATAAAGGGCGCATTACGCAGCGCCGAGTCGAAGGAGTCGTATTTCACGTTAACCAGACGACGCACCTTCGGCAGCGGCGTGATGTCCAGCCGCGCTTCGGTGATAAAGGCCAGCGTGCCTTCCGCACCGGTGAGGATGCGCGTCAGATCGAAGGTTTGCAGATCGTCGCTCAGCACGTGGCGCAGATCGTAACCGGTGAGGAAGCGGTTGAGTTTGGGGAATTTTTCCAGGATCAGCGCGCGCTGCTCGCGGCAGCGATTCAGCACCGTGCGGTAGATGCGCCCTTCGGCTGTCTCTTCCAGGGCAATCGTTTCCGCCAGCGCCGTCGGCATGGCGCGGGTGTCGATCATCTCGCCGCCCAGCAGCACCGCCCGCAGGCCCAACACGTGATCGGAGGTTTTACCGTATACCAGCGAGCCCTGGCCGGAGGCGTCGGTATTGATCATGCCGCCCAAGGTGGCGCGGTTGCTGGTGGACAGTTCCGGCGAGAAGAAGTAGCCGAACGGCCGCAAATATTGATTCAGCTGATCCTTGATGACCCCGGCTTCGACTTTCACCCAGCCCTGTTCGACGTTGATCTCCAGAATGCGGTTCATATGACGCGACATATCGACCACGATGCCGGTATTGAGCGACTGACCGTTGGTGCCGGTGCCGCCGCCGCGCGGGCTGAAAGTCAGCGTATTGAAACGCTCTTCCCCCGCCAGGCGGGCGATCAGCGCCACGTCGGCGGTGGAACGGGGAAACACCACCGCATCGGGCAACAGCTGGTAAATGCTGTTGTCGGTGGCCATCGTCAGCCGGTCGGCGTAGCTGGTGGCGGTATCGCCGTTGAATCCGTTTTGCTTCAGTGCTTCCAAAAAGTCGAGCACCCGTTGAACGAGGCCGGGCGCCTGAGAAATCTGTGGGATCATTCGCTTTTTTGACCCTGTCCGTCTATTTTTTATGCGCTGATGTACGCTGAATCGGGCCTTTAATTCAGACCCACCCTATTTTTTAGTGACACTAAAAACTAACATACTCGTTTAGTGAAGGCATTCACATTATTACCGCCCTGCGAGCGCCGCCACAGGCGGCCGCCCGGCGGTGATAAACCGACCGACAGGCACCCCGATTCGCCGGTGCCAGGGATTTAATTGACCAGGATGAGAACCCACTGATGCCACTCCCGCAATCGCGTTACGACTTACCGCGAATTATTTTCGGCGTGCTGTTTATCGCCATCATGATCGTCGCCTGTTTCTGGGTGATCCAACCGTTTATTCTCGGCTTCGCCTGGGCGGGCATGGTGGTCATCGCCACCTGGCCGCTGCTGCTCAAACTGCAAAAGCTGCTGTGGGGCCGCCGCTCGCTGGCGGTGCTGGTCATGACCCTGCTGTTGATCCTGCTGTTCATTCTGCCCATCTCCCTGCTGATCAGCAGCGTGGTGGATAACAGCGCGCCGTTGATCGCCTGGGCCAGCTCGCCAGGCAAGCTGCATATTCCCGACCTCGCCTGGCTGCAATCCGTCCCGATGATCGGCGACAAGCTCTATACCAGCTACCATACGCTGGTTAACGCCGGCGGCGCCGCGCTGCTGGCGAAGGTACAGCCATACTTCGGCCAGACCGCCACCTGGTTCGTGGCGCAGGCGGCGCATATCGGCCGCCTGCTGCTGCACTGCGCGCTGATGCTGCTGTTCAGCGCCTTGTTGTACGCGCGCGGCGAACAGGTCGCGCTGGGTATCCGTCACTTTGCGGTGCGCCTCGGTTCCGCGCGCGGCGATGCGGCGGTGCTGCTGGGCGGCCAGGCGATCCGCGCGGTCGCGCTGGGCGTGGTCGTGACGGCGCTGGTGCAGTCGGTGCTGGGCGGCATCGGTCTGGCGGTAAGCGGCATTCCGGCCGCCACCCTGTTGACGATGCTGATCTTCATCTGCTGTGTGGCGCAATTGGGGCCGCTGTTGGTGCTGGTGCCGGCCATCATTTGGCTGTACTGGCACGGCGACACCACCTGGGGCACCGTGCTGCTGGTCTGGAGCTGCGTGGTGGCCACGCTGGATAACGTGCTGCGCCCGGTGCTGATCCGCATGGGCGCCGATCTGCCGCTGCTGCTGATCCTGTCCGGCGTTATCGGCGGTTTGCTGGCCTTCGGCATGATCGGCCTGTTCATCGGCCCGGTGGTGTTGGCGGTGTCTTATCGACTGCTGACCGCCTGGATGGATGAAGCGCCGGAGCCGACCACCGCGCCGGAGCAAGTGATCGAAGAACTGGAAAAACGTTAATCGCCCTCCCTTCCGCCCGCATCGCCGGGCGGAAGAGTTTCCCCTCTCATTACGCCTACCTCATTCGGGTAATATCTTCGCCAAATATAATGCCGTTGTTTATTGATTAAGGCGCGGCAAATGGAAAGGTGCAATGTAAATCCGTGTTTGCTGCAAAATGCAAAAAGAGATAACGCCCGCAAATAAATGGTGATACCGCTATCGATTAGGATGATTCTTAATGACTAGTCGCGTTCAAATATCTAGTATTATGGCCATCTATTGCTTCAAATAACTGATTTTAAAGCAACCTTTCTGAACAATGTAATGCCATACATGTGAATTGCTGTGTGTAGTCTTTGCCCATCTCCTACGATGGGCTTTTTTTTATTCTTTTTTCGCCAAATTGATTATTTAACGCGCCGTTATTTACATTCAGAAATAAAAAAGCCGCAGCGTAAACTGCGGCCGGGTATTAATGCCTTATTAGCAGCGCCGAAGCCTTATTTCTTTTTCGACAAGTTGATCCAGGTCTGCACTACGGTATCCGGATTGAGCGACAGGCTATCGATGCCCTGCTCCATCAACCACTCGGCGAAGTCCTCATGGTCGGACGGCCCCTGGCCGCAGATACCGACGTATTTGCCGTGGCGTTTGGCCGCCTGGATCGCCATCGACAGCAGCGCTTTCACCGCGTCGTTGCGTTCGTCGAACAGTTCTGACACCACGCCGGAGTCGCGATCCAACCCCAGCGCCAGCTGGGTCATGTCGTTGGAGCCGATGGAGAAGCCGTCGAAGTGCTCAAGGAACTGATCCGCGAGCAGCGCATTGGACGGGATCTCGCACATCATGATCACTTTCAGCCCGTTTTCGCCGCGTTTCAGCCCCTGACGCGCCAGCTCGGCCACCACCGCTTCCGCCTGCGCCACGGTGCGCACGAACGGCACCATGATTTCGACGTTGGTCAGCCCCATTTCGTTACGCACGCGTTTCACCGCTTCGCACTCCAGCGCGAAGCAATCGCGGAAGCTGTCGGCCACGTAGCGGCCGGCCCCGCGGAAGCCCAGCATCGGGTTCTCTTCGTGCGGTTCATACTTGTCGCCGCCCACCAGGTTGGCGTACTCGTTGGATTTGAAGTCGGACAGACGCACGATCACGCGCTTCGGCCAGAAGGCGGCGCCCAGCGTCGCGATCCCTTCGGTCAAACGACCGACGTAGAACTCGACCGGGTGGTCATAGCCCTGCATCAACGCGCGAATTTCGTTTTGCAACGCCGGCGTTTGCTGATCGAACTCCAGCAGCGCGCGCGGGTGCACGCCGATCATGCGGTTGATGATGAATTCCAGCCGCGCCAGGCCCACGCCTTCGTTCGGCAAACGCGCGAAGTCGAAAGCGCGATCCGGGTTGCCGACGTTCATCATGATCTTCAGCGGCAGATCCGGCAGTTCGGTCACTTCGGAGCTCTGCACGCTGAAGTCCAGCATGTCGCTGTAAACGAAGCCGGTGTCGCCTTCCGCACAGGATACGGTGACTTTCTGGCCGTCTTTCAGCACGTCGGTGGCGTGGCCACAGCCCACTACCGCCGGAATGCCCAGCTCACGGGCGATGATCGCCGCGTGGCAGGTGCGCCCGCCGCGGTTGGTGACGATCGCAGCGGCCTTCTTCATGATCGGCTCCCAGTCCGGGTCGGTCATGTCGGTCACGAGCACGTCGCCCGGCTGGATGCGATCCATTTCGCTGATATCGTGAATCACTTTCACCGGACCGGCGCCGATGCGATGACCGATGGCGCGGCCTTCCACCAGCACCGGGCTGGAGCCGTTCAGCTGATAGCGTTCCATGGTCTGTTCGTTGGAGCGAACGGTCTCCGGGCGCGCCTGCACGATCAGCAGTTTGCCGGTATGGCCGTCTTTCGCCCACTCGATATCCATCGGGCGGCCGTAATGTTTTTCGATCAGGATCGCTTGATGCGCCAGCGCCTGCACTTCGTCATCGGTCAGCGAGAACCGGCTGCGCTGCGCTTCCGGCACGTCTTCGATGCGCACCTGCTTGCCGTGATCCTGCGACGGCGCGTACACCATGCGGATTTTTTTCGAACCCAGGTTGCGGCGCACGATCGCCGGCTTGCCTTTTTGCAGCGTCGGCTTGTGCACATAGAACTCATCCGGGTTCACCGCGCCCTGCACCACCATCTCACCCAGACCGAAGGCGGAGGTGATGAACACCACCTGATCAAAGCCGGACTCGGTGTCGATGGTGAACATCACGCCCGAGGAGGCCAGATCGGAGCGCACCATGCGCTGTACGCCCGCCGACAGCGCGACGCCGCGGTGGTCGTAGCCCTGGTGCACGCGATAAGAGATGGCGCGGTCATTGAACAGCGACGCGAACACGTGCTTGATCGCCACCATCACGGCGTCGATGCCCTGCACGTTGAGGAAGGTTTCCTGCTGGCCGGCGAAGGAAGCGTCCGGCATGTCTTCCGCCGTGGCGGAGGAGCGCACCGCAAAGGAAGCTTCCGGTTCGCCGTCGGCGAGCTGTTGGTAAGCCTGATGAATTTCACGCTCGAACTCGGCGTGGAACGGCGTGTCGATCACCCATTGGCGGATCTGGGCACCGGCCTTGGCCAGTTGTGCAACGTCGTCAACGTCAGTCTGATCCAGTAACTGATAGATGCGCTGGTTAACACCGCTTTGTTCGAGGAAATCGTTAAACGCCTGCGCGGTGGTGGCAAAACCGTTCGGCACGGCCACGCCCAAATCGGAAAGATTGGTGATCATTTCACCGAGGGAAGCGTTTTTGCCGCCGACACGGTCAACGTCGTGCATGCCAAGCTGGTTGTACCAAAGCACATTACGCAAGTCTGGGCCATTGTTGGACATCGAGACAATCCTTATTGCTATCAGTAGGGTAAAGACGGATTTAATTCGCTTGCTTTACGGCGCCGCTAAACGCGGAGCCGAATCAGACTAGCACACTGATCCGGGGAAAATGGAAAGGTGAATCGATCAACCCACTGAAGAAAGTGGTTTTTAAGAGAATGTCCTAACCGGCTGATTTGCCTGGGAACCGTTCCCAAACGCACGAAAAGCTTAGTTCTCAACAAATTACGTTCTTTTTAAACTTCTGTTTTAATGACCGCGCAAACGCTACCGTTTTTGGTGAAAATAACGGCAAACTCGCGCTTCAGGTGGAAAAGCGCCGCTGGGCCGCACTTTTTACGGCCGCTAATCGCGCTTTCCGCCCGCGCCGCCGCATGGCGGTTTATCGCCCCGTCGTCACAATTTTTTCTCTCGCCCCTTTACCGACGGATCGTCTGCGGCCCATGATATTGACAGTGATGACAGCAGGAACACCGTTTTCAGGTAAGGAGCCTCGGGTGGAAAGAAGCGTTTTTTATATTTCGGATGGTACGGCGATCACCGCCGAAGTGCTGGGACACGCGGTGCTGTCGCAGTTCCCGGTCACGGCGACCACCTATACCCTGCCGTTTGTCGAAACCGAGGCCCGCGCACGCGCAGTTCGCCAGCAAATCGATGATATTTACCATGAAACCGGCGTGCGCCCGTTAGTGTTTTACTCCATTATCTCGCCGGAAGTGCGCGATGTGATCGTCCAGAGCCAGGGCTTCTGCCAGGATATCGTGCAGGCGCTGGTCGGCCCGCTGCAGGGCGAGCTGGATGTGGAACCGACGCCGGTGCCGAACCGCACCCACGGCCTGACCGCCAGCAATCTCGGCAAGTACGACGCCCGCATCGCCGCCATCGACTATACCCTGGCGCACGATGATGGCATTTCGCTGCGCAACCTCGATCAGGCGCAGGTGATCCTGCTCGGCGTCTCGCGCTGCGGCAAAACCCCCACCAGCCTCTATCTGGCGATGCAGTTCGGCATCCGCGCCGCCAACTATCCGTTTATCGCCGACGATATGGACAATTTGCACCTGCCGGCCTCGCTGAAACCGTTTCAGCATAAATTATTCGGCCTGACCATCGATCCGGAGCGCCTGGCGGCGATCCGTGAAGAGCGGCGCGAAAACAGCCGTTACGCCTCCTTGCGCCAGTGCCGCATGGAAATCGCCGAGGTCGAGGCGCTGTTCCGCAAAAACCAGATCCGCTACCTCAACACCACCAACTATTCGGTCGAAGAGATCTCCACCAAAATCCTCGATATCCTCGGCATGAGCCGCCGCATGTTCTGATCTTTCCCCACGGTGCCATCGCGCCCCGCCGCCTGCCGTTTATTTCAGCAGCAGCTGATTTTTTTGTGCTTTTTTTCGCGGCTTTGATCAACAGAACGCAATCTCTACGGTTGAATTCAGCGCTTTTTGCGTTATTGTGATCGCCATCACTTCCCGGCGCTCCTGCCGCAGAGAAGAACAGTTTCCAGGGAACAACATGCACAAAACAGATGAACTGCGGACCGCGCGCATCGACAGCCTCGTCACGCCGCAAGCGTTGGCGGATAAGCTGCCGATCTCGGCGGCCGTCGCCGATAACGTGACAGCGTCACGTAAGCGCATTGAAAAAATCCTTACCGGTGAAGACCGCCGCCTGCTGGTGGTGATCGGCCCCTGCTCCATCCACGATCTCGACGCCGCCGTCGATTACGCCGGCCGGCTGAACGCCCTGCGCGAACGCTACCAGGATCGCCTGGAGATCGTGATGCGCACCTACTTCGAAAAACCGCGCACCGTTGTCGGCTGGAAAGGCCTGATCTCCGATCCGGCACTGGACGGCACCTTCCAGGTCAACCGCGGCATCGAAATGGCGCGCCGCCTGCTGCTGGAGGTGAACCAGCTCGGCCTGCCGACCGCCACCGAATTCCTGGACATGGTCGTCGGCCAATACATCGCCGATCTGATCAGCTGGGGCGCCATCGGCGCGCGCACCACCGAAAGCCAGATCCACCGTGAAATGGCCTCGGCGCTCTCCTGCCCGGTCGGCTTCAAAAACGGCACCGACGGCAACACCCGCATCGCCATCGACGCCATTCGCGCGGCGCGTGCCGGGCACATGTTCCTGTCGCCGGACAAGCATGGTCAGATGACCATCTACCAGACCAGCGGCAACCCGTACGGCCACATCATCATGCGCGGCGGCAAAACGCCGAACTACCACGCCAGCGATATCGCCGCCGCCTGTGACAGCCTGCGTGAATTCGATCTGCCGGAGCACCTGGTGATCGACTTCAGCCACGGCAACTGCCAGAAGATGCATCGCCGTCAATTGGAAGTGGCCGACAATGTCTGCCAGCAGATCCGCGCCGGCTCTGCCGCCATCACCGGCGTGATGGCGGAAAGCTTCCTGGTGGAAGGCACGCAGAAAATCGTCGCCGGCCAGCCGCTGACCTATGGCCAGTCGATCACCGATCCTTGCCTGAGCTGGTCCGACAGCGAACAGCTGCTGGCGATGCTGGCGGATGCCATCGATAGCCGCTTCTAGCCTATCGCAGGCCGGGGCCACGCCTCGGCTTTATCTCCCCTGTTTCGCTCATCTATACTGATCGCAATCCTTTAACACCCGCCGCAACGCACTGGGAGCCCCGGCATGATTCACTCTCTGTTATCCATCCCCTGCGTCACGCTGCAGGGCGAGCAAAAAACGCTGGGCGATTTCCCGGCGCGCGCTTACCTGGTGGTCAACACCGCCAGCAAGTGCGGCTTCACCCCGCAATACCGCGGGCTGGAAAATTTGTGGCAATACTATCGCGAACGCGGGTTGATGGTGCTCGGCTTCCCTTGCAACCAGTTTGGTTCTCAGGAGCCGGGCAGTCCGCTTGAGATCGCCAATTTTTGCAGCCTCAACTACGGCGTCAGTTTCCCGCTGTTCAACAAAATAGAGGTCAACGGCCCCGGCGCCCATCCGCTGTTCAACGAACTGAAACGCCTGGCGCCCGGCATTCTGGGCAGCCGACGCATCAAATGGAATTTCACCAAATTCCTGCTCACCGCCGATGGTCAACGTGTCACACGCTTTGCGCCGATCACCAAACCTGAGCGTCTGTTCGACCGTATCGAAACCCTGCTGAAATAATCCCCTCTTTATTACGGGCCGAGCGCGTTCGGCCCGTCGCCGGATGTCCGTTCGGCAAAAAGGTTCCGTCGGTAAGAAAATTTTCCTTGATGTAACCTTTCCATCACATGATAATGATTCTCAATTTGATATTAATTACCATTTAATGGTCTGTTTTATAAGCACAAAGATGATGGATACTGCCAACACGCCAACTCCCGCCGCCGCGGCCCCGACCGAGCACAGCGCAAACGCGCCGCCCAGCTACGACAGCGCACAGCTGCTCGGCGCCGACGGCATCGCGTTCATTACCCATCAGGGCCAGCGCTATCAACTGCGGCAGACCAAGGCAGGGAAATTGATCCTGACCAAATAACCACAGAATCCTCAAACGCCAGCCACCCCGATCTTGTGATCCAGGCAGCCAGCAAATCTATTGATATGTTTCATTACATACGGAGAGTTGCACCATGCCTCTGACATTTTCCACCCGGCTGCGTTTTTCCGCGTTGAGTCTGGCGATTGCCTGCGCTCTGCCTACGGTGGCCTTGGCACAAAACACCAGCACGACACCCTCTTCCTCCCCCGCGACGCCGGCCAAAAAAGCCAAAGCCGCTGACGAAACCATGACCGTGGTCGCCACCGGCAATCAGCGCAGCAGCTTTGAAGCGCCGATGATGGTGACGGTCATCGAAGGCAGTTCGCCGGAAAGCCAGACCGCCACCTCGGCTGCCGATATGCTGCGTCGCGTGCCGGGTATTACCGTCACGGGCTCCGGCCGCAGCAATGGGCAGGATCTCATGATGCGCGGTTACGACCGACGCGGCGTGCTGACGCTGGTCGACGGCATCCGCCAGGGCACCGATACCGGCCATATTAACGGCACATTTTTAGATCCTGCGTTGGTGAAACGCATCGAAATCGTGCGCGGCCCTTCTGCCCTGCTGTACGGCAGCGGCGCGCTGGGTGGCGTAGTGTCTTATGAAACTGTCGACGCCGCCGACCTGCTGTTGCCAGGCCACGACAGCGGGTTCCGCGTCTACGGCACCGCCGGCAGCGGCGATCACAGCTTGGGCATGGGCGCCAGCGCCTACGGCAAGACCGATAACCTCGACGGCCTGCTGTCGTTCGGCACCCGCGACGTCGGCAATCTGCGCCAGGGCAATGGCTTCGATGCCCCCAACGACGAAACCATCAACAACGTGCTGGCCAAAGGCACCTGGAAGATCGACGACAACCAGTCGCTGGGCGGCAACCTTCGTTACTACAACAACAGCGCCCAAGAGCCGAAAAACCCACAAACGCCAGCCAGCTCCGCTGGAAACTTAATGACCGATCGTTCGACGATCCAACGCGACGCGGCTCTGAGTTACAAACTGAAGCCGGTCGGCCAGGATTGGCTGGATGCTGAAGCGAAAGTGTATTACTCGGACGTGAAAATTAACGCGCACGCCAGCGGCAGCGAAGATGAAGCTCGCAAACAAACCACTAAAGGCGCCAAACTCGAAAACCGCACGCGCCTGTTTGCAGATACTTTCGCTTCGCACCTGCTGACCTACGGCACCGAGGCTTACAAACAGGAGCAAACGCCGGGCGGAGCGACCGAAAGTTTCCCGCACGCAAAAATCAACTTCGCTTCAGGCTGGCTGCAGGACGAAATCACGCTGCGCGATCTGCCCGTCACCCTGCTCGCCGGCACCCGCTATGACAATTACAAGGGTTCAAGTGACGGCTATGCCGATGTGGATGCGAACAAATGGTCCTCACGCGGCGCAGTCAGCATTACCCCCACCGACTGGCTGATGCTGTTCGGCTCCTATTCTCAGGCGTTCCGCGCACCGACGATGGGTGAGATGTACAACGACTCCAAACACTTCTCCATCCCAATGGGGCCTACCACCATCACCAACTATTGGGTGCCGAACCCTAATTTGAAACCGGAAACCAATGAAACTCAAGAGTACGGATTTGGTCTGCGTTTCGACGATCTGCTGCTCGCCGATGATAGCTTGCAGTTCAAAGCGAGCTATTTCGATACCAAAGCCAAGGATTACATCACAACCGACGTCACCATGGAGCTGGGACGCGGCCCGCGCGGCCCTTACTGCATCAGTTGCACCACCTTCTCGACCAATATCGATCGCGCAAAAATCTGGGGATGGGACGCTACGCTCAGCTATAAAACCTCATGGTTCGGCTGGGATTTGGCTTATAACCGCACCCGCGGCAAAAATGAAGCGACCGGTGACTGGTTGAGCAGCATCAATCCGGACACCGTCACCAGCTCGCTGGATGTGCCGCTGGGCGAAACCGGTCTGTCCGCCGGTTGGGTCGCCACCTTCGCCGAACGCGCCACCCGCGTGCAGACGGGGACGCCGGAGCAAGGCGGCTACGGGGTTAACGACTTCTATCTGAGCTACAAAGGCCGCGACCGTCTGCAGGGCGTCACCACCACCGTGGTGCTGGGCAACGCCTTCGACAAAGAGTACTACTCGCCGCAGGGCGTCCCGCAGGATGGCCGCAACGCCAAACTGCTGGTCAGCTACCAGTGGTGATCATTTGACTATCTGGCGGACATCCGGTGTGTCCGCCATTCGCATCACAGCGCAGGAGAATCCCGCATGAGCAACACCCTGTACGAACGTTACCAACAGGCTAAAATCGACCATCCCGGCAAATACGCCCGCGACCTGGCGGCGATCCTTGGCGTCAGCGAAGCGGAACTGACGCACGCCCGCGTTGGCCACGACGCTCGCCGCCTGCAGGCCGACGCCCGCACGTTGCTGACCGAACTCGAGCAAGTGGGCGTCACCAAGTCCATCACCCGCAACAGCTATGCGGTGCATGAGCAGATGGGCCGCTACCGCAACCAGCACCTCAACGGCCACGCCGGGCTGATCCTCAACCCGCGCGAGCTGGATCTGCGCCTGTTCCTCAACCACTGGACCAGCGTCTTCGCCATGAGCGAAACCAACAAGCGCGGCGTGCGCCACAGCATTCAGTTCTTTGACCCGCAGGGCGATGCGCTGCACAAGGTCTATACCACCGAGGAAACCGATCTGCCGGCCTGGATGGCGCTGGTGGAACGCCACCTGAGCGAAGAAAACCCGGCGCTGGCACTGCAGCCCGCCGAGGCGGCCACCTCCGATGAAGCCACGCAGGATCAGGCTAAAATCGACGCTGAATGGCGCGCGATGACCGACGTCCACCAGTTCTTCCAGCTGCTGAGCCGCAATAAGCTGACGCGCCAGCAGGCCTTCCGCGCCGTCGGCGACGATCTGGCCTATCAGGTGGACAACAGCGCGCTGTCGCAACTGCTGGAGGCGGCGCAGCAACAGCAAAATGAGATCATGATCTTCGTCGGCAACCGTGGCTGCGTGCAGATTTTCACCGGCCAGATCGAACGGTTGATGCCGCAGGAAGGCTGGATCAACGTGTTCAACCGCCGCTTCACGCTGCACCTGATTGAAAACGCCATCGCCGAAAGCTGGATCACCCGCAAACCGACCAAAGACGGCATCGTCACCAGCCTGGAGCTGTTCGCCGCAGATGGCACGCAGATCGCGCAGCTGTATGGCCAGCGCACCGAAGGCCAACCGGAACAAACCCAGTGGCGCGAGCAGGTCGCCGCGCTCGCCGCCAAGGACATCGCCGCATGAAATCCTCCTTGATCCGCCGCCTGGCGTTGATGGTGACGCTGACGCTGCCGCTCACCGCCGCCGCCGCACAGCGCATCGTCTCGATCGGCGGCGACGTGACGGAAATCGCCTTTGCGCTCGGCGCCGGCGACGACGTGATCGCCCGCGACAGCACCAGCCTGCATCCGGAAGCGGTGAAAAAGCTGCCGGACGTCGGCTACATGCGCCAGCTGAACGCCGAAGGCATTCTGGCGCTGAAACCGACGCTGGTGCTGACGACCGAGCTGGCGCAGCCGGCGCTGGTGCTCAAACAACTGGCGGACAGCGGCGTCAAGGTCGTCAGCGTGCCGGGTGACACCACCCTGCAGGCGGTGCCGCAAAAAATCGCCGCGATCGCCGCCGCGCTGCAGCGTGATGAGCAAGGCAAGCAGTTGAGCGAGCGCTATCAACAGCAGCTGGCGGCGGTCGATACCACTCCGCTGCCGGTCAAGGTGCTGTTTGTGATGAGCCACGGCGGCATTACGCCGATGGCGGCCGGGCAACACACCGCCGCCGACGCGGTGATCACCGCCGCCGGACTGAAAAACGCCATGCAGGGTTTTGACCGCTACCGCCCGCTGTCGCAGGAAGGCGTCATCGCCAGCGCGCCGGACCTGTTGCTGGTCACCACCGACGGCGTGCGCACCCTCGGCGGCGAACAGCAACTGTGGACATTGCCGGGTCTGGCGTTGACGCCGGCAGGCAAGCAGCGTCGCGTGCTGATCGTCGATGACATGGCGCTGCTGGGCTTCGGTCTGGAAACGCCGGCTGCGCTGGCCAAACTGCGCCACGCGGCGGAGCAAAAGTAATGCGCTGTCGCACCTCGCCTCAGTTAGCCATCATCGGCCTGCTGGTGCTGCTGACGCTGCTGGCGCTGGTCGCCGCTAACCTGGGCGCGCTGACGCTGTCATTTGGCACCCTGTGGCGCGAACCCTTTAGCGACGCCGCCTGGCACATCTGGCTCAACATTCGTCTGCCGCGCGTGCTGTTGGCGGTAGTGATCGGCTGTGCGCTGGCGGTATCCGGCGCCGTGATGCAGGGGCTGTTCCGCAATCCGCTGGCGGATCCGAGCCTGCTGGGCATCAGCAGCGGCGGCGCGCTGTTTGTCGCGCTGTTCATCGTGATGCCGCTGGCGTTGCCGGTGACGATCGCGTTGTATGGCCACATGCTGGCGGCGTTCCTCGGCAGCCTGCTGGTATCGCTGCTGATCTACGGCATCAGCCGCAGCGGGCACGGCAATCTGTCGCGGCTGCTGCTGGCGGGCATCGCGATCAACGCCTTGTGCATGGCGGCCATCGGCGTGCTCTCCTACATCAGCAGCGATCAACAGCTGCGCCAATTCTCGCTGTGGATGATGGGCAGCCTCAGCCAGTCGCAATGGCCGACGCTGGCCGTTTCCGCCTCGCTGATCCTGCCCACGGCGCTGCTGACGCTGCTGCAGGCGCGTCGTCTGAACCTGTTACAGCTGGGGGACGAAGAGGCACACTACCTCGGCGTGAACGTTCAGCGCGCCAAGCTGCAGCTGCTGCTGTTGAGCGCCCTGTTGATCGGCGCGGCGGTGGCGATGAGCGGCGTGATCGGCTTCGTCGGTCTGGTGGTGCCGCATCTGGTGCGCATGCGCCTCGGCGGGGATCACCGCTGGCTGCTGCCCTGCTCTGCTCTGGGCGGCGCCTGCCTGCTACTGGTCAGCGACACCCTGGCGCGCACGCTGGTGGCGCCGGCCGAAATGCCGGTGGGATTGATGACCAGCCTGATCGGCGGCCCTTACTTCTTGTGGCTGGTGATGCGCCAGCGGGAGCGAACAGGTGGATAACGTCGCCAACCTCACGGCCCGGGAGCTGCGCTACAGCCTCGGTACGCGCCGCTTGATCAACGATGTTTCGCTCAGCCTCGCCGGCGGTGAAATGGTGGCGATTATCGGCCCTAACGGCGCCGGCAAATCGACGCTGCTGCGTTTGCTGACCGGCTATTTGACGCCGGACTGCGGCGAATGCCGGCTGCTTGGCCGCCCGCTGGAACACTGGGCGCCGCAGCAGTTGGCCAAAGTCCGAGCCGTGATGCGTCAATACAGCGATCTGGCGTTCCCCTTCAGCGTGGAAGAAGTGGTCAGCATGGGACGCGCGCCGCACGGCAAACGCGACGAGCACCAGGCGATCCAACAGGTGATGGCGCAGACCGATTGCCTGGCGCTGGCGCAGCGCGACTATCGTCAGCTGTCCGGCGGCGAACAGCAGCGGGTGCAACTGGCGCGGGTATTGGCGCAGCTGTGGCAGCCGCAGCCGTCCCCCGCCTGGCTGTTCCTCGACGAGCCGACTTCGGCGCTGGATCTTTACCACCAGCAGCATACCCTGCGCCTGCTGCGCTCGTTGACGCGCCAACAGCCGCTGGGCGTCTGCTGTGTGCTGCACGATCTCAATCTGGCGGCGCTGTACGCCGACCGCATCCTGCTGTTGCATCAGGGGCGTCTGGTGGCGAGCGGCACACCGCAGGAAGTGTTGCAGACGGAAATCCTCACCCGCTGGTACCAGGCCGATCTCGGCGTGATTCATCATCCCGAAGTGTCGTTGCCGCAGGTCTATCTGCGCCAATGAAACGTTCAAGGGCGCCATGAGGCGCCCTTTTTTCATCTCAGCTGGAGCAGGAAATCTCCAGATGTTTGCCCCAGTCCGGCGGCAGAGCGGCGAGATCGTCATACTCCGGCGCATCGTCGAACGGCCGCAGCAAGGCCTGATGCAACCGCTGCAAACGGCCGACGTCGTCTTTCTCCGCATCCTCAATCGCTTGCTGGGCCAGGTAGTTGCGCAGGATCAGCCGCGGGTTCACCGCCTTCATCGCCCGTTGCCGCTCCGCGTCGCTGACCTGCTCCTGCTGCAAACGCTGACGATATTGCTGATACCAGGCGTCGAAGGCCGCGCGGTCGATAAACTCATCGCGCAGCGGCGACTGCGCCTGTTGCTGTTCGGTTTCGCTCAACAGGCGGAACGTGCGGGTATAGTCCCGCCCTTCCTGGGCCATCAGGCTCAACAGGCCGGTCAGCACGTCGTTATCCTGCGCCGTCGGCGTGAAGAAGCCCAGTTTGGCGCGCATCTGTTCGCCATAAGCGCGCATCAACGCCGGTTCATACGCCGCCAACGCCTGCTGCAGCTGTTCGGCAGTCATCAGCCCCGACAAAGTTTGCGCCAGGCGATGCAGGTTCCATAACGCCACCGCCGGCTGATTATCAAAGGCGTAACGCCCTTGATGGTCGGAATGGTTACAGATGTAGCCGGGCTGATAGTCATCGAGGAAGCCGTAAGGGCCGTAATCGATGGTGATGCCGAGAATCGACATGTTGTCGGTGTTCATCACGCCGTGGGCGAATCCGACGGTTTGCCAATGGGCGATCAGGCGCGCCGTGCGTTCGACCACGTCGGTAAACCACAACAGGTAACGATCGGCCTGATCCTGCAACTGCGGCCAGTGACGGGCGATGACGAAATCCGCCAGCTGCCGCACCTGCTCCGGCTGTTTGCGGTAATAAAAGTGTTCGAAGTGACCGAAACGCACATGGCTTTCCGCCACCCGCAGCAGCATCGCGCCGCGTTCCGGCTGCTCGCGGTATACCGGTTGTTGACTGGTGACAATAGTTAACGCACGCGTGGTGGGGATCCCCAGATGGTGCAACGCCTCAGAGGCCAGAAACTCGCGGACAACCGAACGCAGCACCGCGCGGCCATCCCCCATGCGTGAATACGGCGTCAGCCCGGCGCCCTTCAGGTGCCAGTCACGGTGACTGCCGTCCGCGAGGACTTGTTCGCCCAGCAAAATGCCGCGCCCATCGCCCAGTTGCCCGGCCCAGACGCCGAACTGGTGGCCACTGTACACCTGCGCCAACGGCTGCATGCCCGGCAGCAGCGTTTCCCCCGCCCAAATCGGGGTTTTATCCTGAGTAAACCAACTGTCATCCAGCCCCAGCTCGCGCGCCAGCGGCTCACTGTGGTACAGCAGACGCGCATCCTTGAGCGGCGTCGGGTTCAGGGCGGTGTAAAAACCGGGTAATTGTTGATAGTAAGCGTTATCGAATTGCGGCATAGGCCCTCCGTTTCAGCGTAGTGTAGAGCCTGAACGGGAGGATTAACACCGAAGGAATGCAGGGAGAACGCATCCGCCTGTCGCCAGAACGGATGCGGGAGGTTTCGCGTGAGGAAACGCGCTGAACGTCGGCTGACAAACGCGGTTATCAGCAAAAACGTGGGTGAATAACGGCGACTGAATCACGCTAAACATCACCCCGTCGCTTATTTACCTCATTGTGTGTAGTTTTTTTGTATCACTTCTTAATTATTGAACTCGCTGGGCATCGCCAGCAAAGCTTGCAGATTATCCACACCAACGCTGGGCCATAAAAAACCTTGCAGGCCTAAAACACCGGCGTATCTGAGTTTATTAAAGTACTCTTTTTTCTCTATTCCTCCGACGATCACGCCTTTACACAACAGGTTGATATTCTTTAACAACGAGTCGATGACCACGTCATACCCCTGATGGGTAAACAGCTGCCAGTAAAAACGCTTGTCTATCTTTACGTAGTCAAACAAACCATCGTACAACGCGGTCAGCGTGGCTTTACCGGAACCGAAATCATCGAGCCACAGCGTAAACAATTCGCTTAATCGCCGCACGCTCGTATTGTTCTTTCCGGCAGAAAGATTCGGAAAACTCTCACTCATTTCAAATGCAATAAAAGGATATTGCCGGATCCTCTGGCACAAGGCCGGATCGGAAAGAATAAGCTCGACGATGGTTTCTTCGATATTGATGGTCAACTGCACGCTGTTACCGGTAAACCAGGCAGCATGCTGCTCCGCCAGTCTCAATTGCTCATTAAATAACTCAATCCTTTGTTCAGGCGCCAATAAATTAATCCCAATTTCGGCCGGCATGGCTAAATCACCGTCGAGACTGTTGAAACGGCTCAACATTTCCACCGCCAACAGCCCGCCCTCCATTGAGTAAACAGGTTGAAAAACATAGCTACTAATAAAGTCAGCTTCGAGTTGGATGTTCATTTTAATGCCACAGGATGAATGGCTAGCGTATCATCGTATATCAATATATTTTATCGATCAATCCTTCTGGGATTAATCGGAAATATCAATGCAAATGCTCGTAAAATATCATTTAATTGATAGATTAAAGCTATACGACAATCGCGAACGGCGCAAAGAAAAGCAGCCGCACTTATGCCAGTTTTCTCGTTCGGCGCGTGATGCGAAAAGATATTTGGCTTAAGTGGAATGGATTTGAGGCCAAATTTGACTTATCACCTTTGTTTTAATTAAGAAAAATCCTAAATAAAGTAAAATAATCTTTCTGACTTAACGCCAATTTTTCCGGCCGTTAACGATGACTGATTAAATTTAATAACGCATCAATTCCGCCCGTTATTCGCAGCATTGAAAACCTGAAAAAATGCCCACCTTGATTTTCAGAAAATCTGCGCTACGCCCAGCGAAACGTCGCTTTCAGCGATAAAAAAAGGGATGAGCACGCTCATCCCCTCACTGCCAGACCGCCCGGCTAGCGGATGGTATCGCTCAGCCATTGCCGCAGCTCGGTCAATTCAGCCGCCTGTTGCGGATAGGCCACCACCAGACGGTCGCAGCAGGCGGCGACGGGCTCACTGCGGTACGCGCAGCCCACCAGCATGTCCGCCAACCGCTGTAGCGGAGCCGGATTCAGGCTGTCGGTGAATACCTGCGCACGAACAATTGTCCCCTTCTCGACATCGAAGAACAGGTCCACGCCGCCCCAGACGAAGAGTTCATTTAGCAGATGGCTGAACGCCGGCGCCTTGCCGAAATTCCATTCCCAACTGCTCTGTTTGGCGAACTGCGCGGCAAAATCGGGCAGATCGGGGAATACATCCGGCGAAATGATCTCCGGCTCGGCCGTCTCGCCATAGTGGGCGAAGAAGGCCTGCACGATCGCCTCACACACCTGCTCATGGCTGATGCCCGGCAAAAACTCCGCCAGGTTGGCGACGCGCGAACGCACCGAGGTGATGCCCTTGGCCTGCAGTTTTTTGGGATCCGGATTGAGGTAGTCCGCCAGCCGCTCAAGATCGGCATTCAGCAACAGCGTGCCGTGGTGGAAACCGCGATCCTGCGTTTCGCGATAGGCGGAGCCGGATATTTTGCGCGGCCCATCGGCAGTTTCCATCACCAGGTCATTGCGCCCCGATGCGCCGGCCGTTACGCCCAACTGCCGCAGCGCTTGCAGAATGATGTTCGTGGAGACGCTTTTATCGTACCCCGGCTTGCCGGCCATAAAGGTGAAACAGGTGTTGCCCAAATCGTGGAATACCGCCCCGCCGCCGCTGCTGCGCCGCGCCAGCCGAATGCCATCCTGTTCCATACGCCGGGTGTTGCACTCTTTCCAGGGGTTCTGCGACTGGCCGATCACCACCGTTTCGGCATTGCGCCACAGGAAGAGGATTTTTTGCGTGGTCATTTCGCGGAAGATGCACTCTTCCACCGCCAGGTTGAACCAGGGATCGTAGGAGTCGGAGATCAGTAAACGCAAACTGTTCATGGCAGGCACCGTTCAAAACACGTGATGCCGCCATGATACACCAAATCAACGGGTTAAGGCTAAATGCGCCGCGCCTGCCAGTACACCCGTTTCCAGTAAACGTTATCGAGCGAGGAGCGGATCACCCCGCGACTGGTCGAAGCGTGGATAAATTGGTCGTTGGTATCGTAAATGCCGACGTGCAGACCGTTCTCACCGCCGCCGGTTTTGAAAAACACCAGATCGCCCGGCATCAGTTCGTCGCGCGAGACCTTGGTGCCCAGCGAGGTTTGCTCTTCGGTCGAACGGGGCAGCTGCATATCGAAGCGATCGCGGAACGTGCGGTAAACAAAGCCGGAGCAATCCACGCCGCCGCGATCCAGGCCACCGTAACGGTATGGCGTGCCGTACCACTGGCGCAGTTGTTCATTGAGCTGAGCCACCACCACGATAGAATCCGCCAGGCGGCCGCTGGGTGGCGGCGCATGGCTGCTGCAACCGGCGAGGATTAAACTGGCTAATAAAAACCACACACGCATCCGCATAATATCCCTTCATTGAACACGTTGCCGCATTATGCCATTCGGTACACCACTACACTGCCTGCGAGGCAAAGCCGGCACCACGTAAGGAAAGCGCTATTTCGCGTTAATTTATCTCCCGCACGGGGAAAAAGGCAAGCGCCATGAGGGAGATAATAGCAGGATCGCCGGTTTTGGCCCTATTGCGGCGATTTGGTCTCGGATTTGCTGTTAATCAGCCAGACGCCGAACAGAATAAACAGCGTGCCCAACGTTTTCAGCAGCGTAGCGGATTCGTTAAACCACGGCAGGATCACCGCCGCCAGGTAAACCAGCGCATAGCTGACGCTCAGCAGAGGATAAGCGCGGTTTAACGGCAGATGGCGCAGCGCAAAGAACCAACACAGCATCGACAGCGCATAGCCAAAGATGCCGCCGCCCACCGCCAGCAGCGGCAGCCAGTAGTCGCCGATCAGCGTCAGCGAGACGTCGGCGAACGACATCAGCGGGATCTGAACCATGCCCCACTTCATCAGCAACTGCGCCAGCGTCACCAGCAGTACGCTGGCAGCGCCCCAGGCATAGCCCTTCATGAATGCACGCTCATCAGCAGGATCCCCAGCATAATCGACGCCACGCCACACCAATGGCGCGCGGTCGTCGGCTCATGAAACAGCCAGCGCGCGGCCAGCGTCACCATCACGAAGTTAAGGCTGAGCATCGGGTAAGCCAGGCTGAGCGGCAGGCGTTGCAGCACATTAAGCCACACCGCCATGCCCAGCCCCAGCAACAGCACCGCCAGCGCCAGCCAACGCAGCGTCTGCTTGAGCCGCGCCTCGTCCGCCCGTTCCCAGCAGTGCGCCGCCTGCTTCTGGCACAGCTGCCCACCACAGGTGAGCAGACTGACCACTATCACCAACAGAAAACCGATCATGGTTGCTGTTTATACCACATCAGCACCAGACGGTTCATGCGATCCACCTTGTCTGCGGCAGGCAGTTCCTGCGGCAGCGCTTCGCCGCGGGAGAGCTGCAACACCAGCGACACATTCCCCTGCTTGCGCGCCTGCGCCAGCCACTGCGGGAAGTCGGCGTCGCTGATCAGGTGCCCTTTGGCGTCCGGATACTCCAGACCATAGGCCACCTCGCCTTTCTGGCTGTACATCAGCACGTCGCTGCGCTTGAGTTCCCAGGCCAAGCCGGCCGCCACCCCGACGCTGTCGGTCAGCACGTAACGGCTGTCGCCCAGTTCGGCCATCGTGGCGCGGGCGAAGTTCTGCGGCAGTTTGGAATCGGTCACCTGCTGCGGAATCGCGTAACCGATCACCAGGCACAGCAGCACCGGGCAAGCGGCCGCCCAACGCCATTGGCGGCCGTTATCGCGCGCGGAGACCAGCGCGAACAGCAGCCAACCGCCGAACGCGATCAGGCCGAGCACCACTTTCGGCCACTCCTGCGGAGTAAACAGATGCGCTTTCGGCAGCAAACCGGAGCTCAACACCACCAGCGCCACGATGCCAATCAGCCCGAACAGGCCGTTCAGCCAGGCGTTGGCCTTAAACAGCCTGGCGCGCAGCGTGGCGGCATAGTCTTCCGCATAGGCGGTCATCAGCAGCGCCAGCGGCGCCATGCACGGCAGAATATAGGTCGGCAGCTTGCCTTTGGCGATGCTGAAGAAGATCAGCGGCATCATCGCCCAGCTCAGCAGGAAGAACAGCTCCGGGCGCTGCACGCGTTCGCGCCAACCTTTGAGCAGCGCGCCGGGCAGCAGCGCCAGCCACGGCAACACCGCCGCCAGCAGGATCGGCAGGTAATACCAGAATGGCGCCTTGTGCTGGGCGTTATCTTCGGCGAAGCGCTGAATGTGTTCGACCCAGAAGAAGTAATTCCAGAAATCGGGCTCACGTTGCGCGATCGCCAGCGCCCACGGCAGGCTGAGCAACGTGGCGGTCACGATCGCCACCGGGCCGTAGCACAGCAGATCCTTGATGCGACGTTGCTGAATGACAATCGGGATCACCGCAATCACCGGCACCGCCAGCGCCAGGAAGCCCTTGGTCATAAAGCCCATGCCGCAGGCCAAGCCCAGCAAGGCGTAGGCACCCAGCTTGCCTTTGACCGAGGTGGCTTTCAGCGTCAGGTAATAGCTGACCATTGCCGCCGCCAGCCACAGCGAAATCATCGGATCCAGCACGCTGTAAGTGCCGATGCTGAACACCAGCACCATCGACAGGAACATCAGCATCGCCAGGCTGGCGCGACGCGCATTACGCCACATCAGCATCGCCAGCGCGAACACCAGCAGCGCGGTCATGCCGGTGCTGAACACCGAGCCGAACCGCACCGCAAAGTTGTTTTCCCCGAACAGCCACTGGCTGATGTTATTAAACCAGTATCCCGCTACCGGCTTCTCGAAATAGCGCAGCCCCAGCAGGTGCGGCACCACCCAATCGCCGCGTTGCAGCATTTCACGGCTGATCTCGGCATAACGCGTTTCATCCGGCTGCCACAGCAGGCGACCGTTAAGCGGGATCAGATAGACCAGAGCAAAAAAAACGGCCAGCAGAATGGCCCAGGATCCTTTTAGCGCCTTCATGTAACGTCCTTCACATCGGTTTGACAGCCCAGCCAACCTTCGCGGCCGGGGAAAGGAGCGCGCTTGATGCGGCCCAACGGCAGTGACGCCAAATCTTGCGGTAACAGCGCGCTCAGCGGGCAGAATTCGATGCCCTGCTGCCGTGCGCGTTGCAATAACTGTTCGAACATCGCCGCTTGCGACATGCCTTCCACTTCGGTGTGAATGGTGTACACCGGTACGCCGCGATCGTTCTCGATGGCGCGCAGAATGTAGTCGTTAAAGTCGGCCATGCTGACTTCGCTGCCGATCACTTCGTCGAAGGTCGGCAACGTCACCGGGATCTGCACCGTACCGTGACGCCCGTCGCTCAGCACCGGACGGAACGGATGGGTGCCGCGGCAATCGCTGTTGTAATGGAAGCCGAAGCGCTGCTTGACCTCCAGCACGCGCGTGTCGGCACGCCACCCTGCTACGGCGGAGCATTTCACCGGCTGGCCGGTGCTGGCGCTCAGGGCATCGACGCCCCGCTGCACCTGTTCGGTCAGCTGCGCCTCGCTCCATTTGCCGACGTTGGCCTGCCATCCCTGGTGATCCCAAGCGTGCAGCCCGACTTCATGGCCGGCTTCGGCGGTGCGCTTCATCAGCGGCCCCAGCGCGCGTGAAATGTTGCGCCCCGGCCACGCGGTGCCGGCCAGCAGAATATCCAGGCCGTACAGCGAAGCGGCGTTCGAGCGCAGCATTTTCCACAGAAATTTCGGACGCAAAAGGCGCCAAAGATGGCGCCCCATGTTGTCCGGTCCCACGCTGAAGAAGAAACTGGCCTGAATGTCGTACTTTTCGAACAGGTCCAGCAACTGCGGCACCCCTTCACGGGTGCCGCTGAAGGTATCTACATCAACCCGCAGACCGACTTTCTTCATGCATCGTTCCCTTCCTGAACGGTAGTGCGCAGGAAGTAGTCCAGCGTATCGGCGACGGTTTGCTTCATCTCGATGGTCGGCTGCCAGCCCAGCAGGCGGCGCGCGTTTTTGATGCTCGGCGTGCGGTGCTCGACGTCCTGGTAACCTTTACCGTAGTAGCTGCTGCTCTCCACGTCCTTGAAGCCGGCAAACGGCGGGAAGCGGTCGCGCAGCGGGTGGTTGTTGAAGCTTTCCAGCAGCATTTCCGCCAGCTCGCGAATGCTCGCTTCGTTGGTCGGGTTACCGATGTTGACGATCTGGCCGTCGCACAGGCCGTCGCGGTTCTCAATGATGCGGAACAGCGCTTCAATGCCGTCGTTGATGTCGGTGAAGCAACGCTTCTGTGCGCCGCCGTCCATCAGTTTGATCGGCGAACCTTCTACCAGGTTGAGGATCAGTTGGGTGATGGCGCGGGAAGAACCGATGCGCGCGGCGTCCAGGTTATCCAGACGCGGCCCCATCCAGTTGAACGGACGGAACAGCGTGAACTTCAGGCCTTCTTTGGCGCCGTAAGCCCAGATCACCCGATCCAGCAGCTGTTTGGAGACCGAGTAAATCCAGCGTTGTTTGTTGATTGGCCCGACGATCAGACGCGAATGGTCTTCATCGAACTCTTTGTCGTCGCACATGCCGTACACTTCGGAGGTGGACGGGAAGATGATGCGCTTGTTGTATTTCACGCAGTCGCGAACGATCTTCAGGTTCTCTTCGAAGTCCAGCTCGAACACGCGCAGCGGGTTACGGGTGTATTCGATCGGCGTCGCGATCGCCACCAGCGGCAGCACCACGTCGCATTTCTTGATGTGATACTCGATCCACTCGGAGTGGATGCTGATGTCGCCTTCCACGAAGTGGAAGCGCGGGTTGTCGAGGAAGCGGCTGATGGCGTCAGAGCCGATATCCAGACCGTAGATGTCGTAACGATCGTCGCGCAGCAGACGCTCGGTCAGGTGGTTGCCGATGAAACCGTTGACCCCGAGGATCAGCACGCGAGTGCGGCGTTTCATCACGGCGTTAGGCTTGGCGGCCAGACGCACGTCGGTGACGATGCCCATTTCCTGCGCCAGGCGGCTGCCCTGCACGTACAGGCCACTTTCGTTCTGCCCGGCGACGATTTCCAGCGCGCCTTCGCCACAGGCGATGACCAGCGGGGCGGTGCTCAGCACGGTGCCCGGTTGTTTATCGTGTTGGGTATCCAGCACGCGGGAACGCCAGACGATCAGCTTGCGCTGGCCGAGGTAGCTGAATGCCCCCGGGTACGGTTCAGTGACGGCGCGCACCAGGTTGTTGATCTCTTTGGCGGATTTGTGCCACAAGATCTCGCCGTCCGCCGCGGTGCGGCGCCCGAAGTAGCTGGCCTGAGACTCATCCTGCTTGGTAAAAGTGGCGGTGCCGTTCTTCAGCTTCGGCAGCTGCTCTTTCAACACGGCCTGCGCGGCTTCCAGCACTTTTTTGTGCAGCGTCAGCGCGGTGTCGTTGTCGGCGATAGCCACTTTCTGCTGGCCCACGATGTCGCCGGCGTCAGGGCGTTTCACCATTTTGTGCAGGGTGGCGCCGGTTTCGGTTTCGCCATTCACCAACGCCCAGTTCACCGGCGCGCGGCCACGGTAGCGCGGCAGCAGCGAACCATGCAGGTTGAAACCGCCCAACGGGGCCAGCGACAAGATCTCGTCGCTCAGCATGTGACGGTAGTAGAACGAGAAGATCACGTCCGGCTGCAGTTCGCGAATGCGATCAACCCACAGCGGGTGGTTCACGTCTTCCGGCGCATAGACCGGCAGATCCAATTCGGCGCCCAAACGGGCCACGGAGGAGAAGAAGTTGTTCTCACCTGGGTCGTCGGTGTGCGTGAACACAGCCTGCACGTCATAACCCGCCTCAGTCAGCGCTTTCAGACCTGCGCAGCCAATATCATGGTAAGCAAATACAATAGCTTTCATCATTCTTCTTCCTGAGTATTGTGGTCTTGCTGTACGCCGACCACTTTCTGAACAAAATAGCGAGGACGTGCGCGCACGTCGGTATAGATGCGGCCGATGTATTCACCCAGTAGCCCCATGCCGACAAACTGGGCGCCGATAAAGGTGAACAGGACGGCGAAAAGCGTGAACACGCCGCCGGCGGCCCATTCAGGACCGAGCAGCAGACGCAGCGCGATCAGCACCAGCGCCAACACGAACCCGGACAGCGCTACGATGCTGCCGACCACGCTGAGCAAACGCAGCGGCGTAGTGGTCAGACAGGTGATCAGGTCATACATCAGGTTGATCAGCTTCATCAGGCTGTATTTGGAGTCGCCGAACTCGCGCTCGGCGTGACGCACGTCGATCTCGGTCGTGCGACGGGCGAAGGTATTCGCCAGGATCGGGATGAAAGTGCTGCGCTCATGACAGTGCAGCATCGCCTCAACGATATGACGACGGTAGGCGCGCAGCATGCAGCCGTAGTCCCCCATCGATTTGCCGGTGGCGCGTTGAATCATCATGTTGATTACGCGCGAAGCGCTTTTGCGGAACCAGGAGTCCTGACGGTTGGCGCGCACGGTGCCCACCACGTCATAGCCCTCTTCCGCCACGCTGACCAGCCGAGGGATTTCCTCCGGCGGGTTCTGCAGATCGGCGTCAAGGGTAATCACCAGATCGCCGGTCACCTGATTGAAACCGGCCATGATCGCCGAATGTTGGCCATAGTTGCGGTTAAGCAGGACGGCAATCACGTGACTGTCCGGCTTTTCGGCCGCCGCGGTCAGCATGTCAGCGGAGTTGTCGCTGCTGCCATCGTCGACGAGAATGATTTCATAAGGTTGGGATAACTGCTTACAGGCGGCGGTAGTGCGCTCCAGCAACGCAGGCAGGCTTTCCTGCTCGTTGTATACCGGGATGACTATCGACACTTTTTTGATCGGTTCAACGCGAGACACGTAAAGACTCCACAACAGAAGACAAGGCATTGACCACGCGATCCACATCGGCGTCGGTCATATCAGGGAATAGCGGTAAGGTGCACAGCCGCGCCGAGTTCCATTCGGTATTCGGCAACGACAGCTGCGGATAGCGCTCACGGTAGAATTTCTGGGTGTGCGCCGCACGGAAATGCAGCCCGGTGCCGATGCCAACCTCTTTCAGGCGCTCCATCAGCTGGTCGCGATCGAGGCCGCAGCGCTCGGGATCGACGCGCACCATAAACAGGTGCCAGGCGTGGTCATGCGGATAATCCGGCACGCCCAACGGCTGGAACGGCGAGCCTTCCAGCGCGCTCAGGTAGCGCTGCGCCAGCGCCTTGCGGCGCGCGTTCAGCTCAGCGAAGCGCGAAAGTTGCACCACGGCGATCGCCGCGTGAATGTCGGACAGGTTGTATTTGTACCCCGGCTCCACCACTTCGGCCTGCGGTTTGCGGCCCAGCTGCTGGCGATCGAAGGCATCGACGGCCAGGCCGTGGAACTTCAGGCAACGCAGGCGATCCGCCAGCGCATCGTCGTCGGTGGCGATCAGGCCGCCTTCGGCGCAGGTCACGTTCTTAATCGCGTGGAACGAGAAAATCGCCGTGCCGCGCGCGCCGACCCATTCGCCGTTGTAACGCGTGCCGACCGCATGGGCGGCGTCTTCGATTAACGGCAGACCATGGCGTTCGGCCACGGCGCGCAAAGCGTCCATCTGCAGGGGGGCGCCGGCATAATGCACCGGAACAATCGCTTTGGTTTTCGGGGTGATGGCAGCCTCAACGTCGGCGGCGCTGACCATCAAGGTCTCACGGTCAACGTCGATCATCACCGGCGTAGCGCCCAGCAGTTCGATCATGTTGAGGGTGGAAACCCAGGTTTGGGAAGGGGTGATGACTTCATCGCCGGGCCCCACGCCCAGCGCCATCAAAGTGATGTGCATGCCCGCTGTGGCGGAACTCACGGCGATGGCGTGCTTACAGCCGAAGGTGGAACAGAAGTCGCTTTCCAGTTGCTGATTTTGCGGGCCGGTGGTGATCCAACCGGAACGCAACACTTTCTCTACCGCGGCGATTTCTTCATCGCCGATGGCTGGTCGAGAGAAAGGTAAAAATTGATCCATAGTTAACCCCAAACGTATCGAACTGCTTTTGATGACACTGTAAATCCCTTTCGTTTAACGAATATTAAACGCCAGAGAAGAATCGTTTCCGTGGATTAACTGCCAATGTAAGGCCGCAAGCTTAACTAAACCTTAAGACGAGACTTGTCATCAGTGGGAGAACTGATAGGAAGGTGCCGTCATCATTAATTTAATTTTATTATGTAAATCAATTTCTTATATTTTTTAATAATTACTTACGTATTTTATTTTTGCCGAATCAAGCGTAGCACGTCATCGACGTTTTTCAAGAAAATCGATAAGAAAATGAGAGACCGCACAATATTCGCCGATCCTTACCCCGCTATTTATATTCACTGTGTTTAGTTTCCGTTTACGTTGCGCCCCGCCGACTGGGTTAATTAAGCCGTGCGGGTCATGATCCAACGCTGCTCCCCTACCCATTGCAGTTGAAAATCCACTTCATAAATCTGCGACAGCATCGCGGGCGCCATCACCTCACGCGTGACGCCCTGCGCCACCAGCCGGCCGGCATGCAGCAACCAAACCCGATCGGCCTGCTGCAGGGTGTGATTCAGATCGTGCGCGCATACCAGCGCGCTGCGCCCGCTCTGGCAGAATTCGCGCAGCAGGCGATCCAGCGCGACTTTCTGCGCCACATCCAGGCTGTTGGTCGGCTCATCCAGCAACAACAGGCGGCTGTGCGGATTGACGCTGGGCCACACCTGCAGCAAGACCGCCGCCAGCCGCACCCGTTGCCATTCGCCTCCAGAAAGCTGCGTCAGCATGCGTGACAGCTTATCCACCAGCTTCAACCGCCGGCACAGATAGAGGATGGCGTGCTCCACATCGGTTTGCGTCGCCGCCGCAGGCCGGTGCAGCGCCAAATACTGAAACACCGGCATCAGCGACACCGGCGGCTGTTGCTGGCTGAGGTAACCACGCCGGGATGCCAGTTCGCTCCCCGGATAATCTGAGAGCGCGCGTCCGTCCAGACGAACCTCGCCCAGCCCCGGCAGCATGCCCGCCACCCGCGCCAGCAGAGTGCTCTTCCCGGCGCCGTTTGGGCCGATCAGGTGAACCTGCAACCCGCCGTCAATCTGTGCCGAAAAAGGCGCCAGGCGCCCCGCCACCCCAACCTCAACGAGTTGCAGCATTCGTCTTACCCTGCCAGCGCTTGTTTCACCGCCGCCACCAGCGCCGGATCTTCCGGCGTGGTGTCAGGCGAGAAGCGCTGGATCACCGTGCCGTCGCGCGCGATGAGGAATTTCTCGAAGTTCCACAAAATATCGCCGGCGTGCTTCGGCGCACGCCCTTTGCTGGTCATCCGCGCCAGGAACTCGCTGCCCTGCGGCGCGACAGCAGCCGGCTGCGCGGCAATCAGCGCCTGATACAGCGGATGACGGTGTTCGCCGTTCACCTCAATCTTGGCGAACATCGGGAATTGCACGCCGAAAGTGCCACGGCAAAACGCCAGGATCTCTTCGTTGCTGCCCGGCTCCTGCCCCAGGAATTCATTGGACGGGAACCCCAGCACTTCCAGCCCCCGATCGCGATAGGTTTCGTACAGCGCTTCCAGCCCTTCATATTGCTTCGTCAGGCCGCACTCCGAGGCCACGTTGACCACCAGCAGCACCTTGCCCTGATAGGCCCCCAGCGTGGTAGCCTGATTTGCGATGGTCTGTAACGGCAGGTTATAAATTGGATTGCTCATCGGTTGTCATCCTGTAGTTTTTTAATGGCAGGTGAATGAAGAAAACTACCTTACGCCTTTTGCCCGGGTCAGTAACCAGATAAATAGCGGCGCTCCCAGCGTAGCGGTCACCACGCCGATCGGCAGTTCGGCCGCCAGCAGCGCAACGCGGGCGATCACATCGGCCACCAGCAACACGCCGGCCCCCGCCAGCGCGCAGGCCGGCAACAGATAGCGTTGGTCGGTCAGGCCGGTGAGCCGCAAAATATGCGGGATCACCAGCCCGACGAAGCCGATCACCCCGGCGAGCGCCACGCTGACGCCCACCAGCCAGCCGATCGCCAGCACCAGCAGGTTGCGCCACAGATGCAGCGACAGCCCGAGCTGCCGCGCCTGCACCTCGCCCAGCGCCATCAGGTTAAGCGCTCGCCCCTGGCCGCACAGCCACAGCAGCACCGGCAGCAGCGCCAACACCAGCCACTTTTGGCGCCAGTCGACGCCGCCGAAGCCCCCCATCATCCAGTACATCAACTGCCGCAGATCGAGACTGGTGCTGAAATAGACCGCCCAGGTCATCAGCGCGCTGCACACGATGCCCAGCGCCACTCCCACCAGCAACAGCCGCGCATTGGTCAGGCGGCGCCGGCGAGCGAAGCCCAGCAGCAAGAACGTCATCGCCAGCGCGCCTGCTATCGCGGCGGCGCTCATCAGCGCTACCGGCAGCAGACCGTGGCCCAGCAGCACCGTCAGCACCAGCGCGACGCCGGCGCCGTTCGCCACCCCCAGCAGGCCAGGTTCCGCCAACGGGTTTTCAAACAGCGCCTGCATCACCGCCCCGGCTACCGCCAGGGCGGCGCCGACCAACATCACCGCCAGCGCACGCGGCAATCGCAGTTGCCAGACGAACAGCTGCGCCCGATCGCTGAACCATTCTGACGGCCATATCCATCGATCGCCGGCGCAAAGGCTAAACAGCAATGCCAGCACCACGCCCAGCGCCAACAGAATGACCTGGCGTTTATCGCGGTAACGTTGATGTTGCAACAGTAAGGTGAAGGTACGGCTGGTTGGCATGGCGCGGCGATTCCCTGCCGGCCGCTGTCGTGGCCGGATAATTGACGTCTGAGTCAAATATTAGGGGGTTAACGCCGCAAGGGGAAGCCTTGCGTAAGCGATGGCACAGGAAAGCAGCGGCTGGCCCTGCCCGTCATCGCCAGGATGATGGCAAAACCAGCCGCCGATAAACTCAGGGGTTAACGATGCTGACCGGGGTTGCCCTGCGGATAGGGCCGGCCGCGGCCGTCATCGCGCCGGTCATGGTCGCCGCGATCGTCATGGCGGCCATCATGATCACGATTATCGCGATCGCCGTGGAAAGGATTGCCGCTGCGCGCCGGCTCGCGATGCTCATAGCCGCGCGGCGGCGAAGGCTGCCAGCGCCCGCCGTCCCAGTACAGGCCACGCGCATTGCGCTCCCCCAAACCGCGGCCCTGGTGTGCATGCCACCATTGCGGGGGACGCCAGTCGTAGCCATCCCAGTAGTAGCCGCGGCGGTCCTGATCCCCCAAATGCAGGGAAACGCCCGGCACGTTGATATCGACGGAGACATCGGCCTGTGCCGCCAGCGGCAGCAACAGCGGAAAACACACCAGCAACAGGATCTTTTTCATTTTGCCTTCTCACTCTATTTTTCTTGCTGCAGTGGTTATATCAGTGCGCTTATTTAGCGACTATCTCACCGGTGCCTATTTTCAGATCGTTTTCGACGGCCTTACACAATCCCGACACTGTTTGCCGACGTCTTTAATTATTATTGCCTCTGCCAAGGCTTAACGAATAACTGACATCGCTTAAGCGGCGCGACAATGATAATTAAACGGATCCCCACCGGAGGATAATAAGATGATTAAACGACTCGGTATGCTGCTGGCCGTGGTCGCCCTGGCCTCAACCCTTAGCGCCTGTTGCTGGGGCCCTCACGGAGGCGGCGGCCACCGTGGCGATGGCCCTGGCCATTATTACGGCCATTATTGAAGTGAGAAATAAAAGCCACGCATTACATGAAATAAGATATAAGAATATTCCGCAATTAAGGGCAATGATTTTCGCCGTGCCGACTTAACGGCTCAATGGAGTCATGTCTTATCGATTAGGAATAAACTGAATTTTGTCCCAGAAAAGAAAAAGGCCGCGCAAGCGGCCTTTTTTGATGTCACGTCACTCACCCTTTCGGGCTGGCGTTTTCTACCCGGCTTTTCAGCTTCTGCCCCGGACGGAAGGTCACCACGCGGCGCGCCGTAATCGGAATGTCTTCGCCGGTCTTCGGGTTACGCCCCGGACGTTGGTTCTTGTCACGCAGATCAAAGTTGCCAAAACCCGACAGTTTTACCTGTTCGCCATTCTCAAGGGCCCGACGGACCTCTTCAAAGAACAGTTCCACCAGGTCTTTGGCGTCCCGTTTGCTAAGCCCAAGCTTCTCAAACAGGTGTTCTGACATTTCAGCTTTAGTAAGCGCCATAGGTTCAATCCCTCAAGGATGCTTGGAATCGCTGTTTTAGAGCCTCTACGCATTTTGCAACGGTAGCGGCTATCTCCTCTTCTTCCAGTGTACGAGCGGTATCCTGCAATACCAGACTGATAGCCAGGCTCTTGTCACCTTCTGCCACGCCCTTGCCACGGTACACGTCAAACAAGTTTACGCCAACTACCTGATTTGCGCCAACTTTCTTACACTCGGCCAAAATATCTTCTGCGGGGACGTTTTCAGCCACCACAATGGCGATATCACGGCGGTTTGCCGGGAAGCGCGAAATCTCCCGCGCCTGAGGCACGGCGCGGCTCGCAAGCTTGTTCCACTCCAGTTCAAACACCACGGTGCGGCCGTTAAGATCCAGTTTACGTTCAAGTTCCGGGTGAACCACACCGATGAAACCAACGCGTTCGCCGTGCAAATAAATCGCCGCACTTTGCCCTGGATGCAGGGCCGGATTGGCTTCCGCCCGGAACTGAATTTCGGATAATTTACCGGTCAGCTCGAGGACAGACTCCAGATCCCCTTTTAAATCATAGAAGTCGACGGGCTTGCGCGCCAGATCCCAATGTTCATCGTGCGTATGGCCGGCGATCACGCCCGCCAGCATGACGTCCTGACGGATACCCAGATCTGCCGCACTATCAGGCACAAAGCGCAGGCCGCTTTCGAACAGGCGCAGGCGCGTCTGCTGGCGGTTCTGGTTATACACCACCGCAGACAGCAAACCGGTCCACAGCGACAGACGCATCGCCGACATTTCGACCGAAATCGGGCTCGGCAGGATCAGCGCTTCTTCATTCGGGTGCAGCAGCGCCTGCACTTTCGGATCGACGAAGCTGTAGGTGATCGCTTCCTGATAACCGTGATCGACCAGCATGGTCTTCACGCGCTTGAGCGTCAGATCGGCTTCGCGATGCTGGGTCATCACCAAATCGGCGCGCACCGGCACATCCGGAATGTTGTCGTAGCCGTAAACGCGCGCCACTTCTTCCACCAGATCCTCTTCGATCTCCATATCGAAACGCCAGCTCGGCGCGACCGCTTGCCAGCTGTCGCCCTGTTCGGTCACCTGGCAACCCAGGCGGCGCAGAATGTCGCTGACCTGCTCGCTCGGCACCACGTGGCCGATCAGGCGATCCAGCTTCTCGCGGCGCAGCGTGATGGTGGCGCGTTTCGGCAGTTCATTCTCGTGAGTCACGTCGATAATCGGGCCGGCCTGGCCGCCGCAGATGTCGAGCAGCAGGCGCGTGGCGCGCTCCATGGCTTTGTACTGCAGCGCCGGATCGACGCCGCGCTCATAGCGGTGAGAAGCATCGGTGTGCAGGCCGTGACGGCGCGCGCGGCCGGTGATCGACAGCGGGCTGAAGAAAGCGCACTCCAGCAGCACGTCCTGGGTTTCGCCGTTGACGCCGGAATGCTCGCCGCCGAAGATGCCGCCCATCGCCAATGCTTTTTGGTGATCGGCGATCACTAAGGTGTCGGCGTTCAGTTTGGCTTCGTTGCCGTCCAGCAGCGTCAAGGTTTCCCCTTCTTCCGCCATGCGTACCACGATGCCGCCGTCGATGCGGCTCAGATCGAAAGCGTGCATCGGCTGGCCAAGTTCCAACAGCACATAGTTGGTGACGTCGACGACGGCATCGATAGAACGGATACCGCAACGACGCAGTTTTTCACGCATCCACAGCGGGCTTGGCGCCTTCACGTTGATGCCTTTGACCACGCGGCCCAGATAACGCGGGCACGCCTGCGGCGCATCAACGCGGATCGGCAGCGTGGCGTCAATCGTCGCGGGCACCGGGCTCATGTCCGGCTCGGTCAGCGCAACCTGGTTCAGTACGCCCACGTCACGCGCGACGCCGATGATGCCCAGGCAGTCGGCGCGGTTCGGGGTGACGCTGATCTCGATGGTGTTGTCGTTCAGTTTCAGATAGTCACGGATGTCGGTGCCAATCGGCGCATCCAGTGGCAGCTCGATAATGCCGTCATGATCGTCAGAAATGCCCAGTTCGGAGAACGAACACAGCATGCCTTCCGAAGGTTCGCCGCGCAGTTTGGCGGCCTTGATTTTGAAATCGCCCGGCAGCACCGCGCCCACGGTGGCGACCGCCACTTTCAGGCCGGTGCGGCAGTTCGGCGCGCCGCAGACGATGTCGAGCAAGCGATCGCCGCCCACGTTAACTTTAGTGACACGCAGTTTATCGGCGTTCGGGTGCTGACCGCACTCGACAACCTCACCCACCACGACGCCGTTAAACGCGCCGGCAACCGGATCCACGCCGTCCACTTCCAAACCGGCCATGGTGATTTGATCGGATAATGCTTCGCTGCTGATGGCCGGGTTTACCCATTCGCGCAACCAGAGTTCACTGAATTTCATGTGATATTCCCGCCTTACTTAAACTGTTTGAGGAAACGCAGATCGTTTTCGAAGAATGCGCGCAGGTCGGTGACGCCGTAACGCAGCATCGTCAGGCGCTCCATGCCCATACCGAAGGCGAAGCCGGAGTAAACTTCCGGATCGATGCCCACGTTGCGCAGCACGTTCGGATGCACCATGCCGCAGCCCAGCACTTCCAGCCATTTACCGTTTTTACCCATCACGTCCACTTCGGCGGACGGCTCGGTGAACGGGAAGTAGGACGGACGGAAACGAACCTGCAGGTCTTCTTCAAAGAAGTTATTCAGGAAATCGTGCAGCGTGCCCTTCAGGTTGGTGAAGCTGATGTCTTTATCGACGATCAGCCCTTCCATCTGGTGGAACATCGGGGTGTGAGTCTGATCGTAGTCGTTACGATAAACGCGGCCCGGCGCAATGATGCGGATCGGCGGCTGCTGGTTCTTCATGGTGCGGATCTGCACGCCGGAGGTCTGAGTGCGCAGCAGGCGCGTGGCGTCGAACCAGAAAGTATCGTGGTCGGCGCGCGCCGGGTGATGCCCTGGAATGTTCAGCGCGTCGAAGTTATGGTAATCGTCTTCAATCTCCGGGCCGGTAGCGACGGAGAAGCCCAGCTCGCCGAAGAAGGTTTCGATGCGGTCGATGGTACGGGTCACCGGGTGCAGGCCGCCGTTTTCCATGCGACGGCCCGGCAGGGAGACGTCGATGGTTTCAGCCGCCAGGCGCGCGTTCAGCGCGGCGCTTTCCAGCGCGTTCTTACGCGCGTTCAGGGCGTCTTGCACCTCTTGCTTGGCCTGGTTGATCACCGCGCCGGCCGCCGGGCGGTCTTCCGCCGGTACGTCGCGCAGAGACTGCATCTGCAAGGTGAAATGACCTTTCTTGCCAAAATATTCGACGCGCACCAAATCTAACGCGGCAACATCCTGGGCATCTTCTACGGCTGCCTTGGCATTGGCAACCAGCTCTGCGAGATGTGGCATTGCTTTCCTCTTCCTCTGGCCGGGATGGCCCTAAGTAATTGTTATCTATTATTCGAACACGCCTTTGAGCAATCTTCAAAGACTTTTCAATGCGTTGCCGGCCAGGCGGCTCGCCTGCGCGGCGCAGGGCCGGCTGAGTACCCGCCGTTCTGACCGCAACGCTTTGCAAGGCGGGACGATGGCCAAAAACAAAAAAGCCTCCACGAGGGAGGCTTAGGCGCTACTTTTCGTTTCTTTTCTTACGCGCAAAGCCTCCTGAAATCAGGCGCTAAAGTAAAAAAAGAAACGAAAAATAGCTGCGTGCATAATTGCGGTACCTTGTCGATGATTGTCCACCAGTGATATAGCGGCGGGCAATGAAAGTCAATATTTGTCGCTGAAAACAAAGATTAAAAGAGGGAGCAAGCTCCCTCTTCTACTGACTTACGCCAGAGCTGCTTTCGCTTTCTCAACCAGTGCGCCGAAGGCCACTTTGTCGAAGACTGCGATGTCAGCCAGGATCTTACGGTCAATTTCGATCGAGGCTTTTTTCAGGCCGTTGATGAACTTGCTGTAAGACAGACCGTTCTGACGAGCAGCTGCGTTGATACGTGCAATCCACAGCTGACGGAACTGACGCTTACGTTGACGACGGTCACGGTAAGCATACTGACCTGCTTTGATTACTGCCTGGAAGGCAACACGATATACGCGCGAACGGGCACCGTAGTAGCCTTTCGCCTGCTTCATGATTTTCTTGTGACGTGCGCGTGCAATTACACCACGTTTTACGCGAGCCATATGCTCTCTCCTAAAGTCTTATTCTAAATTCAAAAAAAATGGCTTATGCGTACGGCAGGCACGCGGTAACCAGGACCAGATCGTTTTTAGACACCATGCCTTTCGGACGCAGGTGACGTTTACGCTTGGTTGCTTTTTTGGTCAGAATATGACGCAGGTTGGCATGTTTACGCTTAAAACCACCGCTGCCGGTTTTTTTGAAGCGCTTGGCTGCACCACGTACAGTTTTAATCTTTGGCATTTTAATTAAATCCACTTCGCATTGTTAAACAACGAATCAGTTGGGCGAATAAAACCCACACAGCGCAAGCGCCGCGCGGGTTCCATTACTTGTAAGCCTTACTGTTTCTTCTTAGGAGCGAGCACCATAATCATCTGGCGGCCTTCGATCTTCGTAGGGAAGGACTCGACCACTGCCAGATCCATATCTTCACACAGGTCTTTACGGACGCGGTTAAGCACTTCCATGCCGATCTGCTGGTGCGCCATCTCACGCCCGCGGAAACGCAGGGTGATTTTGGCTTTATCGCCATCTTCCAGAAAGCGAATCAGGTTGCGTAGTTTGACCTGATAGTCGCCATCATCGGTGCCAGGACGGAATTTGATTTCCTTAACCTGGATAACTTTTTGCTTCTTCTTCTGTTCTTTCGTCGACTTGCTCTTCTCGTAGAGGAATTTGCCGTAATCCATGATTCGGCAAACTGGCGGTTCGGCATTTGGGCTGATTTCTACTAAATCAACGCCCGCTTCCTCAGCTTTTTCAAGAGCTTCATTCAGACTGACAATACCAATCTGCTCGCCATCGACGCCGGTTAGGCGAACTTCTTGCGCGCGAATTTCTCTGTTAATGCGATTAGGACGCGCCGGTTGAACTCGTTTTCCGCCTTTAATACTTTATTCCTCCAGTTGATGAAGACTACGGCTGCGAATCTCTTTCAGCAGCTTGTCTACGACTTCGTTTACGTCCAGGCTTCCCAAGTCTTTGCCACGGCGGGTACGAACGGCAACTTTGCCTGCTTCGACCTCTTTGTCACCGCACACCAACATGTAAGGGACTCGACGTAAAGTATGTTCGCGAATTTTAAAGCCAATCTTCTCATTTCTCAAGTCCGCTTTCACGCGAATACCTGCATCCTGCAGTTTTTTGGTCAATTGCTGGACGTAATCAGACTGGCTGTCGGTGATATTCATCACCACCACCTGCACCGGAGCGATCCAGGTCGGGTAGAACCCGGCATATTCTTCGGTAAGGATACCGATGAAGCGTTCCATGGAACCCAAAATGGCGCGGTGAATCATTACCGGCACGACGCGATCGTTGTTTTCGCCAACGTACGATGCGCCCAAACGGCCCGGCAAGAAGAAATCGAGCTGCACGGTACCACATTGCCATGCGCGATCCAAACAATCATGCAGGGTAAATTCAATTTTCGGTCCGTAGAAGGCGCCCTCGCCCGGCTGGTACTCGAACGGAATGCCGTTCTCGGTCAGCGCGGCGGCCAGGTCTTCTTCTGCACGGGTCCACATGTCGTCGGTGCCGATACGTTTTTCCGGACGCGTGGACAGCTTGACGGCGATCTTGTCGAAGCCGAAAGTGCCGTACACGTCATAGACCATGCGAATGCATTCGTTCACTTCGGCGCGCACCTGCTCTTCGGTACAGAAGATGTGGGCGTCATCCTGCGTGAAGCCGCGCACGCGCATCAGGCCGTGCAGGGAACCCGAAGGCTCGTTGCGGTGGCAGCTGCCGAATTCGCCCATGCGCAGCGGCAAATCGCGGTACGACTTCAGGCCCTGGTTGAAGATCTGCACGTGACCCGGGCAGTTCATCGGCTTGATGCAGTATTCGCGGTTTTCCGACGCGGTGGTGAACATGGCGTCTTTGTAGTTTTCCCAGTGGCCGGTTTTTTCCCACAGCACGCGGTCCATCATGAACGGACCTTTCACTTCCTGGTACTGATATTCTTTGAGCTTCATGCGCACGAAGGCTTCCAGCTCGCGGAAGATAGTCCAACCGTCGTTGTGCCAGAACACCATGCCCGGCGCTTCTTCCTGCATGTGATACAGGTCGAGCTGTTTGCCGATCTTGCGGTGATCGCGCTTGGCCGCTTCTTCCAGGCGTTGCAGGTAGGCGTTCAGCTGCTTCTTGTCTGCCCAGGCGGTACCGTAGATACGCTGCAGCATTTTGTTTTTGCTGTCGCCGCGCCAGTAAGCGCCGGAGGTTTTCTGCAGTTTGAAATGGTGGCAGAAACGCATGTTCGGCACGTGCGGACCGCGGCACATGTCGACGTATTCTTCGTGGTGATACAGGCCCGGACGATCGTCATGGCTGATGTTCTCATCCAGGATCGCCACTTTATAGATTTCGCCGCGCTCAGCGAAGGTGTCGCGGGCTTCTTGCCAGCTGACCTTCTTCTTGATGACGTCGTAATCCTTATCGGCCAACTCGTGCATCCGCTTTTCCAGCAGATCCAGGTCTTCCTGCGTCAGGGTGCGGTCGATATCCACGTCATAATAGAAACCGTTGTCGATCACCGGACCGATCGCCATTTTGGTATCCGGCCACAGCTGCTTGATCGCATGACCCAGCAGGTGCGCGCAGGAGTGGCGCATGATTTCCAGACCGTCTTCGTCTTTGATGGTGATGATGGCCAGCTGCGCATCTGATTCGATCAGATCGCCGGCGTCGACCAGCTCGCCGTTGACGCGGCCGGCGATACAGGCTTTCGCCAGGCCAGGGCCGATATCGCGCGCGACATCCATCGGGGAAACGGGGTGGTCGAAATGACGCTGACTTCCGTCAGGAAGGGTAATAACAGGCATTAATAATTCCTTATCTACAGTGGTGACCCACACGACAGATCACATGCAGTACGAAAATTGGATTTTGGGTTTGGTCAGCCAGGTTTCAGATCTCGCCCACAATTGCCAGATTGAAACCTCACTGGGTATACAGAATGGAACGCATACCTTCTCAGCCGCATTCGGCTAAGCGAATAGTATCACTAAAATTGTTCCGGATAAATAAAGCGCCGCCGCCCTCACGCTTTCGCTCTATCCGGCGCAAACACGCCTTTCAGGTAGCTAAGGGTGGCCAGCAGGCACAGGCCGTAGCCCAGCAGTTCGCATCCCTCTTCCACCATGTTTTTCACCACCCGGTTGTAACCGTCCAGCATCAGCGTTTGCCACAGCGCGCTCATGCCGAACAGGCGTGAAAACACCAGGATGCACAGCAGGCCGGCGCACATCATGCCGTAGCCAGGGTGCGACACGACATAGACCAGACCGCGCGCCGTAGCCGCAATATGCCTTGCGGCATGCCACAGACAGGCCAAGGCGACCGCCAGCGCGAACCACACCCAGGCGCCGTGCCACAACGCATCGAAAGCGAAGTCCATCTCGCGGATCAGCATGCAGAGAAAGAAGCCGCCAACCAGCAGCCAGGCGGAACGACGCTCGGCCTGTCGCCGAGCCGCGGCAAAGAAACCGCCGGAGATGGCGAGCAGCAACAGCTCCTGCGCCGCTTCGGTCAACGAAGTTTCATGCACGAAGTTATGCAGCCAGTGCACATCGATAAACACCAGGCCGACCAATGCCGCCATGAAGGCGGCGGAAAGCGCGAATGCGCCGATTTTCCCCAGTAAAATATGCAGTTCTTGTTTCATAATCACACTCATTATTATTTACAGCGCATCTATGGTATCCACCTGTTCTCAGGGATCGTGGCAATTGATGCCTAATGCCCTGCGCCGCGCGAAAGGTGGTCGTTAATTACGCCGAAACAATAAAAAACCCCGGCACCTGGGCCGGGGTGAGGCCAGTCTTTCCTGGCAGTCACTTCATCGTCGTCAGTATTCCAGGCTCTCATCCCTATATCATCGAGACGCGCAAAGGAGCCTGAAGATTACGCCTGCGCAGGTGATACCGCGATACGGCGGACATTGGTGTTAACGCCCCACAAGCCGGCCAACGCACTGACCACTGCGCCAATCAACAGCGCAAAGAACGACCACAATGCGGCCCGCGACAATTCGTCCGCAGCAGCGGCAGCCTGTTCGCGCGCCTTCTGTTTCAGCTCCACATACTCCTGTTTTGCCTGATTGATTTTTGCTTCGGCGTCATCCAAACGCTGATTAACCAGCTGCGCAGTTTTATTTTTGGCTTCGACCAAATTCTTCACCGTCTGGTCCACTTCCTGCGGCGTCATATCGGTATTTTCCGCCAAGGCCTTTTTCAGGGCGTCTTGATCCACATCTTGCGAGATGGCCTCACCCTGTTTTTTAAGCTTGGCGACCAGTTGATTAATAATGGCGTCGCTATTGTCAGGCTGAAGTGCCAGAGCTTTTACTGCGTCCGCCAAATCAGTTTTGGCCGCATTCAACTGCTGTTGCATGAATTCAGGCTGCAATGACGGGATACCGCTTTTTTTAAGCGCCGTAACCACATCGCCTTGCAGCTGTTCAGGTTCCAAGGTTGTGTCAATGCCCAACTTGTCAAACACTTTACCGCCGGCGTCCGCCAATCCGGATGCCCCTTTGCCAATCGCTGAACCGGCGCCGGAGAGCAAGCTGCCGGAGGTCGAAGCGATAGCGCCCAGCGCATTGCCGGTCGCCTTCACGGCAGACCCGACCAGCATCCCCCCCAGCACCGCCGCCACAATCAGTGAGGTCGCCCATACCAGGAAGCCATGAATAAGTCCGTCATTAGCAGCCAAACGCCCGGCAATAAAAGCGCCGGCGGCCAAACTAATAATGATTGAAACAGCGGACCAAATCACTACGGTGGTACCGGCGCCGTTTATCGGATCGTCTGATGTCGGATCCACGATGGAGAATCCAAGACTGGTGCCTAACGTCGACAGCAACAGTGAAACAGCCAATACGGTGATCACGCCGCCGATGACGCTGCCCCAGGAGATTTTTTTCGCCGCTACCCATTCTTTTGCCACTTCCATAGTAAAACTCCTTTTAAGTTTTCGATTATAAAGAAATGCCAGAAAGCCTTACCATTATAGACCCGCTTCATCAACCAGGCGGTTAAAGGGTGAAAACAGTTAAAAATAATTAATGATAATGACTTCAGACGTGCGTTTACTTTCAGCGGCGCTACGCTGACAGACCGCCTTAGCGTCACTATTCTTACGCTATCCACCAGAGAACAGGGTCTTAGCGCACAACATGAACCGGTTACTCGCAGTCCTCGTCGTGCTATGCGCGGTATTAGCAACGTTGTATGGGCGGGTGCATTTTGGCGCGCGTTCGGTGCCGCGCGCGATTGCGGTCAACGAGGCGCCGCTGGGGTGTGAGGATGAACCTGAGCTCGCCGGCGAGTGCGGCGATGACGATGAGTCTCGCGCCGACGAATTTCGCCGGCCGGCGACGCTGAACGCCCGGGCCGACGGTTAATTAACGTTACGAGCTATCCCCATTGCCGCCAGGCGTACGGCAGGCTAGGCTGTTCAGCTCATGGGCCGCCGTTTGGCGGCTTGAACGTTGCACAGGGAGTCAATTTTATGACGGGTATTTTGCAGTTATTCCAGGCCATCGGACTGGGTTTGGTGCTGCTGTTGCCGCTGGCCAACCCGCTGACCACGGTGGCGTTGCTGCTCGGGTTGTCCGGCAATATGACGCGCGAAGAGCGTAATCAGCAGTCGCTGATGGCCTCGGTTTATGTGTTCTGCATCATGACGGTGGCGTTTTACGCCGGGCAGGTGGTGATGAACACCTTCGGCATTTCGATCCCCGGCCTGCGCATCGCCGGCGGCCTGATCGTCGCCTTCATCGGTTTTCGCATGCTGTTCCCGCAGCAGAGCCCCGAAGACGCGCCGGAGGTGGAGAGCAAGTCGCACGAGCTGCGCCACAAGACGTCGGCCAACATCGCCTTCGTGCCGCTGGCCATGCCGAGCACCGCCGGGCCGGGCACCATCGCGATGATCATCAGCTCGGCGTCGAGCGTCAAAGCGAACTCGCTGGGTTTTGAACCCTGGGTGTTGGCCGTGGCGCCGGTCGCCATCTTCCTGACGGTCGCGGTGATCCTGTGGGCCTGCCTGCTCAGTTCCGGCGCCATCATGCGGTTGGTGGGAAAAAGCGGCATCGAGGCGATCTCGCGCCTGATGGGGTTCCTGCTGGTGTGCATGGGCGTTCAGTTCATCATCAACGGCGTGCTGGAGATCATCTCCACCTATACACCGGCCGCCGCCTGACCATGAAAAACGGGCGCGACATCGCGCCCGTTGCCGTTATTTCCCCGCCGGCGCCTGCGCGCCCAAAATGCCCTTGCCTTCCGGCACTTCGGTAAAGCGACTGAGGATCTCGCTGTAGGTCTTGGCCGGATCCAAATCCGGGAACTGCGCCGGATAGATAAACTTCGCCAGATACTCTAGCCCGACGATGTTGTACGGGTGGTTGTAGAAGTTATGGTAGATGCCGTAGAACCGCCCTTCCTTCACCGCCGACACCTGCGAGAACCCCGGGCGCTGCTTCATGCGGTTGAAGGCCTCATCCACCTGCTGCTGCGTCACGCCATAGCCGAACGGCACCGCTGCGTTGGTCTTGCTGGCCCACTGTGAGCCGGAAACGATATACGCATCCGGTTTCATGCTGATCACTTTTTCCAGCGCCACGTCGCCGGTCGCGCCCGGCAGCAGCGCAGAACCGATGTTGCGCGCGCCGACCGCTTCGACCAACGCGCCCCAGCCGACGTGCGCATGGGTGAAGCAGCAGGATTCCAGGCCATTCAGACCGGCCTTGGCTTCAAAGAACACCAACGGTTTAGGTTCCACCGCCTGCGTTTTGGCCAGAATGGCCTGATAATGCTGCTGATAATAATCGGTATATTGCTTGGCTTCGCTTTCACGGTTGAGGGTTTCCCCCAACAGCGTCACGCTTTTCGGCGTGTTTTCCACCGGCTTGAGCATGGTATCGATAAACAACACCGGCACGTTCAGCGCCTTCAGCTTATCCAGCACGCCGGTTTGGCTCAGCGAAGGCTTGGAGCGCAGCTGGGCGATCATCAGATCGGGGCGCTTGGCGATCACGCTCTCCAGATTCACTTCGCCTTTATCGCTGAATCCCATGTCGATGATGTTTTTCGCCGCCGGCCATTTGCTCTGCAAGATTTCCCAGGTCGCCGCGTCGCTTTTCTTCAGCAGGTTATTCCAGGCCACCAGCCGGCCGAACGGGTTGGCGCGATCGAGCAGCGCCAGCGTAAGAATGTCGCGCCCGTCCTGCACCACGATGCGTTTCGGCTCCTGCGGGAGGGTGACCGTCTGGCCGGAGGTGTCGGTCAGGGTCAACGGATAGGTAGTGGCCATCGCCGGAGAGGCGAGTAAGGCGGCGCAAACCAGCGCCGGCAAAGTGATTCGACGGTGCACGAAAGACTCCTTAGTCATGAATACATTCAGGAAATACTAATGAGAATGGCTTGCATTATCAAAGATAACGCCCGGCATGCCGGCGATTAATTGCAAAGGGATGTGTAAAGGAAGGATAAGAGGCGCGCCGGAGCCGGCGCGCCCAGGGGATCATATAAGGCCGTAGATCAGCGCCGAGAGCGCGATCAGCCCCATCACCAGCACGAAGACGTTGCTCGCCGCGCGATATTGGCGCATGGCCGGCACCGCACGCACGGCGTACATCGGCAGGATGAACAGGATCGCCGCAATCAGCGGGCCGCTGATGGTTTCGATGATATGCAGCGCGCTGGGGTTCCACACCGTCGCCGCCCAGGTGAGCAGGAACAGCGACACCGCCGAAATGCGGTGCGTCATGCGCGAGCTGAGCGGCTTGCCGACCGCGCGCGTGACGCCGTCGATCAGGCTGGTCGCCCCTTCCGTCACCCCCAGCGAGGTGCCGAGATAGGATTTGGCCATCGCCAGCATCGCCATCACCGGGCCAAGGTAGGCGATCAGCGGGTTGGAGAACTTGTTGGCCAGCGTGGTCAGCACCGTGATGTTCTGCTCTTTCGCCTGCAGCATGTCTTCATGAGACAGGCTCAGCACGCAGCTGAACACGAAGAACAGCACGGTAACGCAGATCAGCACATAGCTGTAGCGCATGATGCGCGCGCAGCGGCGTTCCGCCTTGTCGCCGTACAGGCTCTTCTGGGTCGAGGCGAAGGAAGAGATGATCGGCGCATGGCTGAAGGAAAACACCATCACCGGCACGGCCAGCCACAGAGAATGCCACAATCCCGGCGTGTCGAAGCGGGTGGCGGCCAGGCCATGCACGAAGTTGGCGGTATTCCAGCTCGGCATCAGATAGAGCGAAATGCCCATCAGGAACACCAGCAGTGGGAACACCAGCATGCCCATCGCCGCCACGATGCTGTCTTTGCCGCGCAGCAGCACCAGATTGAGCACCACCACCACGGCCAGGCTCAGCCACAGGCGCGGCAGCGGCGCCACGTGAAACTGATGGATCAGGAAGCTGTCCAGCGCGTTGGTGATCGAAATGCTGTACACCAGCACGATCGGGAAGAACGCCATCAGATACAGCACCATGATGATTTTGCCGGCCAGCACGCCGAAGTGTTCCACCACCACATCGTGAATGTTGCCGTCGCGGCTGGAGCCGGAAAGCACGAAGCGGCTGAGCGCGCGGTGCGGCAAATAGGTCAGCGGGAAAGCGAACAGCGCCATCAACAGCAGCACCAGCGGGCCGTTCAGGCCGGCGTTGATCGGCAAGAACAACGTACCTGCGCCCACCGCAGTCGCATAGAGACCGAACATCCAGACGGTGTCGGTTTTGTTCCATTTGGCAGTCTGAGCGGCCGTCAGCGTGCCTGAATCGGGAGAAATCGTACTCATGAGACAGTCTACCTTAATCTGCGGCGACAACGATTGCGCCTAACGGGATATCCTTCTCCGCGAGTTTTTTAATAATAATCAGTGAATTAAAGCGATATTTCATACTTACGCCTGATGAAAGGACGGCAAAGGATAATGAAAAATCCGCTGCGGGTCTATGTTTTATCGGCTGAACGGACGATTTGCGAACACAATCTGCTGAAAAAGCAGGCGGCGGCAGAAAAACTAAGGGCCCCTTGCGGAGCCCTTAAACGGTTTACTTCTTCGCGTCCGGATGGTCCGGCACCTCGGCGCTGCCCATCTCCTTCTCATCGCGGATCATCGAGCGGTCTTTACGCACGTCGGCCACATCGGAGGCGCTCACCGGTTTGGCGCTGTTGCCCCAGCTGGAGCGGATGAAGTTCACCACGTCCCCCACCTGCTGATCGTTCAAACGCCAGCCAAACGGCGGCATGGTGATGTTGGACACCGCGCCCTGCACCGCCGGCGTGGTGTTGCCGGTCAGCACGATGTGGATCAGCGAGGTCGCGTCCTCGGTCTGCACCACCGGATTGCCCTTCAGCGACGGGAAGGCGCGCTTGTAGCCCACGCCGTCGGTGCGGTGGCAGGCCGCGCAGTTATCAACATACAGGGCCGCGCCGGGCTTGCTGTCATTCCCCCGCCACAGATCCTTGGCCACGCTGTCTTCGACCGGCGCCGCCTGCTGCTTGCCGTCTTTCGATGGCAGCGATTTCAGGTAGCGCGCGATGGCGGTCAGATCGTCGTCGCTCAGGTATTGCAGGCTGTGCTCCACGACGTCGCTCATGCCGCCGAACACGATGGCTTTGTCGTTACGGCCGGTTTTCAGGAACTCGGTCAGCTCGGCTTCGCTCCAGCTGCCCAGGCCGTCCTTGCGGTCGCCGCGCAGGCTGGAAGCCACCCACCCGTCGATCGGCGCGTTGCTCCCGGACAGGTAGTCGTCGCTTTCGCTGTTGCTCAACGCTTTCTCCTGCATGGTGATGCTGCGCGGGGTATGGCAGGCGCCGCAGTGGCCCAGGCCTTCCACCAGGTAGCGGCCGCGCTCAATCACCGGATCGGCCTTGGCGTCGGCGACAAAATCCGCCGGCGACGGCGCAAACATGCCGCGCCAGATGCTCAGCGGCCAGCGCATCGACAGCGGCCACGGGATGTCGGAATCCTTGTTGGCCTGCTCCACCGGCTGCACGCCGTGCATGAAATAGGCATACATGGCGCGCATGTCGTCCTCTTTCACCAGCGCGAACGACGGGTACGGCATCGCCGGGTACAGGGTGCTGCCGTTTTTGGCTACGCCCTTACGCACCGCGTTGTCGAAATCCTCGAAGCTGTAATCGCCGATGCCGGTTTTCTTGTCCGGCGTAATGTTGGTCGAGTAGATGGTGCCGATCGGCGTCTCCATCGCCAGGCCGCCGGCGAAGGTCTTGCCGTTCTTGCCATCGGTATGGCAGGCCACACAGTCACCGGCGCGCGCCAGGTACTCGCCGCGCTTGATCAGCTCGCTGCTGACGGTGGCGTCCTGCGCCCAAACGGAGAAACTCACTGCACTGAGAACCAGTGCCGGTACAAATGCTTTCATCGTTCGCCGTCCTTATGCCTGCACCAATGGGCCTGGGTTTTTCAGATACTGCTCGCGAATGGCGCGGGCAGACCAATAAGCCAGCGCCGCCACGGTGCCGGTCGGGTTGTAGCCCAGCCCTTGCGGGAAGGCCGATGCGCCGATCGAGAACACGTTGTGCACATCCCAGCTCTGCAGATAGCGGTTGACCGCGCTGGTCTTCGGATCTTCCCCCATCACCGCACCGCCGTTCATGTGGGTGGTCTGGTAGCTGGTGGTATCGAAGTGGCTGTTGGCGTTTTTCGGGCTGCCGGCGATCAGTTTCGGGTTCATCGCCTTGGCGATCGGCGCCATCTTGTCGTACATGAACTGCGCCATCTTGATGTCGTTTTCCTGCCAGTCGAACGTCATGCGCAGCAGCGGCTGGCCGAACACGTTCTTGTAGTTGGGATCGAGATCCAGATAGTTGTTGCGGTACGACTGGTGCGCGCCGTGGGCATCCATCGAGACGTGGTGGGTGTAGGCATCCGCCACCGCCGCTTTCCACTTGCTGCCCCAGGCCGGGGTACCCGGAGGGGTCGGCAGGCCGGAGATCGGCTTGGTGCCCGCCTGGTTGACCCAGAACGGCGAACCGCCGACGAAGCCTTCTTTGGCGTGATCGAAGTTGTCGGCGTTGAAGTCATCCACGCCCACGCCGTTGCCGCCGGCGCCGATGAACGGGTTGGTGAAGACGTCTTTATCAAAGAACGCCTTGATGGTGGTCATGTTCTGGTAGGCGAAGTTGCGCCCGACCACGCCTTCGCCGGTCACCGGATCGTAAGGCTTGCCGATGCCGGACAGCAGCATCAGGTGCACGTTGTGGAACTGGAACGCGCCCAGGATCACCAGGTCGGCCGGCTGTTCAATCTCGCGGCCCTGCGCATCGACGTAGTTCACGCCGGTGGCGCGGGACTTGTCATCGGTCAGGTTGACCTTCAGCACGTTGGCGTTGGTGCGCAGTTCGAAGCGTTTCTCCATGCGCAGCGCCGGCAAGATGTTGACGTTCGGCGAGGCTTTGGAATACATGTAGCAGGCGTAGCCGCTGCAGAAACCGCAGAAGTTGCACGGGCCCATCTGCGCGCCGTACGGGTTGGTGTAAGAGTCCGAGGTGTTGGCGGACGGCAGGTTGTAAGGGTGGTAACCCACCTCCAGCGCCGCTTTCTCGAACAGCTGGGCGGAGTAGGTGTTTTTCTGCGCCGGCAGCGGGAAGTCGTCGGAGCGATCCGGCGCAAAGCGGTTACCGCCCTTCTGCGCCACTTTCTGCCCTTTGATGGTCCAGGCGGTGCCGGAAGTGCCGAACACTTTCTCCGCTTTGTCGAAGAACGGTTCCAGCTCGTCGTAGGTCACGCCGAAGTCCTGGATGGTCATGTCCTTCGGAATGAAGTTTTTGCCGTAGCGTTCTTCATAATGGCTGCGCATGCGCAGTTCGATCGGATCGACGCGGAAATGTACGCCCGACCAGTGCAGACCGGCGCCGCCGACGCCGGTGCCCGGCAGGAACGCCGCCAGCTGGCGGTAAGGCACCGCGGTCTGGCTGCTGTTGTGGCGAATGGTGACGGTGCTTTTCGACAGATCCTGGAACAGCTTGCGTCGAATGTTATAGGTCAGCTCGTCGATCACCTGCGGATAAGACCCGTCCGGGTAGGTGTCGCGCATCGGGCCGCGCTCCAGCGCCACCACGTTGAGGCCGGCCTCGGTCAGCTCTTTGGCCATGATCGCGCCCACCCAGCCGAAGCCGACGATCACCGCGTCTACTTTTTTCATTACCGTTGCCATGGTTAGCCCCTCTCCCCACGAATCGAGACCGGCGGGAAGGGATAACGCTCCCCTCGCTCAACCCAGTCCATAAAATCGGCGCGCGCGCCCGGAAAATTAATCAGCTTCCAGCCAACCATGTCTTTGTTGCCGCCATGGATCGGATCGCTGAAGAAACCTTCACGGGTGTTTTGCAGCAGATAGGAGAAGAACAGTTTCGACGGCAGTTGCTGGAACTCCGCCTCGCCGGACTCGAACTTTTGCAGCAGGGCGTCTTGCTGCGCGCCATCCAGTTCGGCGAAAGGCTTGCCGGCGGTTTTCTTGCTGTAGGCGTCGGCGTCTGCGATGCCGAGGTTGTAGATTTGCTTGGGCACCAGCGGCAGCTGGTAGCCCATTTCCTTCGGCACATCGGGGTTGAACGGCCCCTGCATGTACCAGATGGAACCGGTGGCGTACGGCGTGTTCATCTGGCGATCGATAAACTCCGGCACGCCGGCTTCCAGCGCGCCAGGGCCGCGTTCGTCGGCCGGGATCAGGCGCGCGACGGCGGTCTTGATGAAGGCCCACTCTTCCGGGGTGAAAAAGGTCGGTTGGTAATCGTTCTGCGTTGAAGTGTTCGAGGCAGCGACCGCTGGTGCTGGGGCCGTCAGCGCGCCAACGCCGCTGCCACCAATTACCGCCGCAGGAATTAAGGTCATCGATTTCAACAAGAAATCGCGCCGCGAATTGTTGGTTTTATGATTCGACATGTCACATTCCATCCAAAGATAGTCACAACTATTTAACCGCAACCTTGCGATCGATACGGGTTTTTAAAATAATTTGTTACTTATTTGTCTATTTATTGAAGGTCAGAATGCGAGCAAAAGCAAAAATGTTACCGGTAACTTATTGAATGAACGTAAAGATTTATCTGCTAACGTAAATTTAACTTTTTGTGCGGTTTTTCTGATAAGCGATGAGGAAATAACGAAAAATGAGAGGCGGGTCGCGCTAAAAACTGACGCCGAAAACAAAATCGGCCGCGTTCGGCGGCCGATTCAAAGGATGGGATTACTGCGACATCGCCTGATAAGCGGTGGTCACTTTCCATAAATAGCGCGGCGCCTGCGGTGCCGGGTGCTTTTTCTGGATGTGCTGATAAAACTCATCCGGACTCATCTGATTGATGCGATTAACCGCCACGCGCTTGTCCGAGGAGAAAGTGCGCAACATGGCGCCCGCCCCGTTCACATACGAAACGATGGTGGCGTAACGCAAAGTCTGTGGGTTGTTGATCCCGGCTAGCTGCTGGCTTTGAAGAATATTGATATAGGCAGTTCCCAGATCAATATTGACCGCCGGATCCTTCAGCTCACGCGAGCTGGGTTGCCCGCTTCGTCCTTTCATGCGATAGGCGTCGCGGCCGGCGGTAGAAGCCTTCAGCTGCATCAATCCCACTGCGTTCGAGGTGCTGACCACGTTCGGGTTAAACCCGGACTCCACCTGAATAATCGCTTTAATCAGCGTTTCGTCGACGCCGTAGTTGCTGGCGGCCTGACGAATGTAATCGTTATAAGCAACCGGGGTGCCTGTGCGGTTTACCGGTGCCTGCGGAGGGGGTTTTAACCAACCGCCGCGCGTTGTGCCACTGCCTGAAATATTGCTCGCCGTTTGCGGGTCTTTGGCGCACCCCGACAAAAGCAAAATTGCCGTAAGGCAACCTATTTTTGTTTTCACAGAATCCCTCACTCCTTTCAATGAGTTGCGTAGCATATACAACTTGTAAGGACACCTGCAGTAATTTTTTGGACTAATCTCAAGCTATCCATATACCAAGAGGTGATTTATGAGTCAATCTGCAACAAGCTGCTTTGTGGTGACTTTTCGCTATCAGGAAGCGGGACTGACCGACCTGGCCAAGCTGACCGGGCAATTGACCCGTGAAGGTTTTGTCACGTCGGTGACAGACGAAAATGGCGTTCATCATGAGCTCGGCAGCAACAGTTTTGCGTTCATAACCGTTCTGGATCAAGAGGATGTGCAGCGACTTGCGCAGGGGTTCGGGCAGTTGGCGTTGGGAAAACAGCCGGAGGTGGCGATCTGCACCTGTAAGGACTACCTTCAGCGGTTACATACTGATACATAAAATGCTATAACTCCCCGGACGGTATTATTTTTCAGTTGGAGAAATAGCCCCGTCGGCGGTGGGCAAGTGACGCTTGACTTCGCTTCAATTGATATTGATAATCATTTTCATTTGAACCAGGAGACGTCATCATGCCATTGATAACTTGCGCTTTTCGTCGCAGTCGCCCTCCCCGCGCTGCCGCACTGTTACGCCCCTTCACGCTCGCCTGTTTGCTGCTCGGCGCCGCTCTGGTCAGCCAACCCGCGCTGGCGGAAAAAAAGCTGCGCGTGGTGACCACTTTCACCATCATTCAGGATATCGCCCAGAACGTGGCGGGTGACGCCGCCGTCGTGGAATCCATCACCAAACCGGGCGCCGAGATCCACGATTACCAGCCCACCCCGCGCGATATCGTCAAAGCGCAGCACGCCGACCTGATCCTGTGGAACGGCATGAACCTGGAACGCTGGTTCCAGCGCTTCTTCGAGAACATCAAGCAGGTGCCGGCGGCAGTCGTGACAGAAGGCATCACCCCGCTGCCGATCCGTGAAGGGCCCTATAACGGCAACCCGAACCCGCATGCCTGGATGTCACCGAGCAACGCGCTGGTATATATCGAAAACATCCGCAAAGCGCTGGTGGCGCACGATCCGGCCAATGCGGAAACCTACAACCGCAACGCCAAGGCCTACGCAGAGAAAATCGGCGCGCTGGACGCTCCGCTGCGCGAACGCCTGGCGCGCATTCCGGCCGCGCAGCGTTGGCTGGTGACCAGTGAAGGCGCCTTCAGCTACCTGGCGCAGGACTATCAGCTGAAAGAAGTCTATCTGTGGCCGATCAACGCCGATGAGCAAGGCTCGCCGCAACAGGTCCGCCGGGTGATCGACGCGGTGCGCGCCCACCATATTCCGGTGGTGTTCAGCGAGAGCACCATTTCCGACAAGCCGGCCAAGCAGGTGGCGAAAGAGACCGGCGCCAAATACGGCGGCGTGTTGTACGTGGACTCGCTGTCCACCCGCGATGGCCCGGTGCCGACCTATATCGATCTGCTTAACACCACCGTGCAAACCATCGCCAAAGGATTCGATCAATGACCCATGAGCTGTTTGTCCGCCCTGAATTGAGCGTGGACGACGTCACCGTGACCTACAACAACGGGCACACCGCCATTCATAACGCCAGTTTTACCCTGAGCGGCGGTTCTATCTGCGCGCTGGTGGGCGTTAACGGCAGCGGTAAATCGACGCTGTTCAAAAGCATTATGGGGCTGGTCAAGCCCACCAGCGGCCGGGTGTCGCTGAGCGACAAACCGGTGGCGGACGCGCTGAAAAAGAACCTGATCGCCTACGTGCCGCAAACCGAAGACGTCGACTGGAACTTCCCGGTGCTGGTGGAAGACGTGGTGATGATGGGCCGCTACGGCAAGATGAATTTCCTGCGCATTCCGTCGCGCGAGGATCGCTTGCGGGTCGACAAGGCGCTGGAGCGCGTCGGCCTCAGCGAGCTGCGCGGCCGGCAGATCGGCGAACTCTCCGGCGGTCAGAAGAAGCGCGTGTTTCTGGCGCGCGCCCTGGCGCAGCAGGGCACGGTGCTGCTGCTGGATGAGCCTTTCACCGGCGTGGATGTGAAAACCGAGAATGCCATTATCGATCTGCTGCGCTCGCTGCGCGACGAGGGGCATTTAATCCTGGTTTCCACCCATAACCTCGGCAGCGTGCCGGAGTTCTGCGATCGGGTGATCCTCATCAACCGCACGGTGTTGGCCGCCGGCCCGACCGAAACCACCTTCACCCAGAGTAATCTGGAGCTGGCGTTCGGCGGCGTGCTGCGCCATATCAACCTCTCCGGCCCGGATCTGCACGACGACAACGATCCGCGCACCGTCACGGTGTTGACCGACGATGAACGCCCGGCGGTGTTCTATGGCCACACCAAGAGCGATCCGCCTGCCAACAGTCAGGCCAGGGAGAAACAATCCTGATGCTGGACCTTCTGCTGCAACCTTTCAGTTATAACTACATGGTGAAGGCCATCTGGGTCAGCGCCATCGTCGGCGCCGCCTGCGCGTTTCTGTCCGCCTACCTGATGCTGAAAGGGTGGTCGCTGATGGGCGATGCGCTGTCGCACTCGGTGGTGCCCGGCGTGGCCGGCGCCTATGCCCTCGGCCTGCCCTACGCCGCCGGCGCCTTCTTCACCGGCATGCTGGCGGCGCTGGCGATGACGCTGGTGCGCCACATCACCCGGCTGCGCGAAGACGCCATCATCGGCTTTATCTTCTCCACCTTCTTTGCCGTCGGCCTGCTGATCGTGTCGCTCAACCCCACCTCGGTCAACGTACAGTCGATCATCTTCGGCAATATCCTCGGCATCGCCGACGAAGACGTGCTGCAAGTGGAAATCATCATCGGCGTTTCGCTGCTGATCCTGTGCCTGGTGTGGAAAGATCTGCTGGCGGTGTTCTTTGACGAAAGCCACGCGGTGTCGATCGGCCTGTCGCCGCTGAAGCTGAAGATCCTGTTCTTCACCCTGCTCAGCGCCTGCACCGTCGCCGCACTGCAAACCGTCGGCGCCATTTTGGTGATCGCCATGGTGATCACGCCGGGCGCCACCGCCTATCTGCTGACCGACCGCTTCAGCCGGCTGGTGATCATCGCCATCATCATCGGCGCATTGACCAGCGGCATCGGCGCCTACCTGAGTTTCTTCCTCGACGGCGCCACCGGCGGGGTGATCGTCACCCTGCAAACGCTGGTGTTCCTGGCGGCGTTCTGCTTCGCGCCGAAACACGGCCTGCTGGCGGCAAAACGTCGCGTAGCACAGTCACCAACCGGAGGCCGCTGATGGACACGCTCTACCAACTGCTCAGCGAACCCTTCGCCTACCCGTTCATGCAGCGGGCGATCGTCGCCGCCATCGTCACCGGCGTGGTATGCGCCGTGCTCTCCTGCTATCTGGTGCTCAAGGGCTGGTCGCTGATGGGCGACGCCATCTCGCACGCCGTCTTGCCCGGCATCGTAGTGGCGTTCGTCATCGGCATTCCGCTGGCGATCGGCGCCTTCCTCTCCGGCATCTTCTGCGCGGTGGCCACCGGCTACCTGAAAGAGAACAGCCGGGTGAAAGAAGACACGGTGATGGGCATCGTTTTCTCCGGCATGTTCGCCTTCGGCCTGGTGCTGTTCTCGCGCATCGACACCGACCAGCACCTGAGCCACATTCTGTTCGGCAACATGCTGGGCATCACCGACGGCGAGCTGAAGCAAACCCTGCTGATCGCCGGCTTCACCCTGGCGGTGGTGTTGCTTAAACGCAAAGACTTCATGCTCTACTGTTTCGATCCGCACCATGCGCGGGTGATTGGCCTGCCGGTCAAGCTGCTGCACTACGGGCTGCTGTGTCTGCTGGCGATGACCATCGTCGCCTCGCTGCAGGCTGTGGGGGTGATCCTGGTGATCGCCATGCTGATCGCCCCCGGCATCATCGCCTTTATGCTGTGCCGCCGCTTCGATCGCATGCTGATGGTGGCGACGGTGGTGTCGGTGTTCTCTTGCGTGCTCGGCACGCTGATCAGTTTCCACATCGACGGCGCAACCGGGCCCTGCATCGTCATTGTACAGGCCGTGCTGTTCGTTATCGCCTTACTGTACGGTAAACTGCGTCCGTTACAGCGTAACCAAACCGCCCTGGGCGACAGTTAAACGCCCTCCTCTGATGCGGCGGCGCTCTCCGCCGCATCCTGTTTCCTCTGCCCCCTTATCCGTTGTCATCAAGTTGCAACCGGTATTGCGCTTAAATTAATCAATAGGGTATATACTGTGAGCTGGCGGGATGCTGAAAAAATCGCCGCCTTTGACGCCGGCTGTGCGCCGCGTCGTGTTTTCACCACGGGAAAGACGCTAACCTAATGAATTATCAGGCAGCACAGAGGGGGAAATACCATGTGGCAAGCCGTTAGCCGTCTGTTAAGTGAACATCTTGGCAGCGCAGAGATACGCGAAAGGATTGAACTGCCCGGGGGCGACATTCACCCGGCGTGGCGCGTGAGTTACGGTGACAACGAGGTGTTCGTGAAATGCGACGCCCGTGAACAACTGCCGATATTCACCGCCGAGGCCGATCAGCTGGCGCTGCTGGCGCGCAGCAAAAGCGTGCGGGTGCCGGAAGTGTACGGCGTCGGCAGCGATCGCGACTACAGCTTCCTGCTGCTGGAGTATCAGCAGTTGAAACCCCTCGACGCCCATGGCGCCTACTGCCTGGGGCAACAACTGGCGCATCTGCACCAGTGGAGCGAGCAACCGCAGTTCGGTCTCGACTTCGACAGCGATCTGACCACCACCCCGCAACCCAACGCCTGGCAACGCCGCTGGTCGGAATTCTTCGCCGAGCAGCGCATCGGCTGGCAGCTGCAGCTGGCGGCGGAAAAAGGCATGACCTTCGGCGACATCGACGACATCGTCGATCGGGTGTATCTGCGCTTGCAGCACCACCAGCCGCAGCCTTCCCTGCTGCACGGCAACCTGTGGCCGGGCAACTGCGCGATGACCGCCAACGGGCCGATACTGTTCGATCCGGCCAGCTACTGGGGCGACAGAGAGTGCGATTTGGCGATGCTGCCGCTGTATCCGGAGCTGCCGCCGCAGATCTACGACGGCTATCAGAGCGTGTGGCCGCTGGGGGCCGGATTTATCGAACGCCAGCCGCTGTATCAGCTGTACTACCTGCTCAACCGCAGCAATCTGTTCGGCGGCCAGCATTTGGTGGCTGCCCAACGCGCGGTGGAGGCGCTGTTGCAGCCCGAAGCGTCATAACGTTCCGGGGCGCCGAGCGGCGCCCCGTTCATGGTTCAGGCCGCGCCGGCCAACTGCCCCAACAGGCGGATCACGAACCAGGCGATCACCGCAATCACGATCGGCAGGATGTACAGCGGGAAGTACTGCAGGAAGATGGTGTGGTGCGGCAGCGTAATGCGCTCCTCAAGCTGTTGGCGCGTGTGCCCTTCGCTGCCCTTGGCCTGCTCCAGGATCATCTGGTCTTCCAACCCTTCGCGGATGAACTTGACCTGACGCGACATGCGCGCGCCGGAAGCCTGCAGCGCCAGCCCGACGAAGATCAGAATATAGATGATGATGAACATCAGATTGGCGCCGCTGAACAGGCTTTTATCCACGTCGGGCACCGGTGAGTTGTACCAGAAAAGGTTCAGGAACGGCGTGTTGAAACGCACCATGTCCACCATCACGTGGACGAAATCCAGCATCACCGCGTTGATGCCCTTGGTTTTTTCACTGTGCTGATAGATAAAACCCAGCACGGAAATCAGCGTCGACAGCAACGCCGGGATAAAAACCACCCATCCGAGAATGCGTTTCAAAATGGCGAGACGCCCGGCCTGTTGATACGTCATGTGTTCCCCTTGTTAGCGACGTAACCGAATCGGCTAAGTCTACCTGCTGTTGGCGAAACTCGCCCACCGTTTTCTTCACTCCCGCTGTGCTACAAGCTTAGCCGAATTAGTCGAAATCAAAAACTTAACCGCGCCGGCACACTATCATTGAAGAGATAACGTTATCCATTCGGGCAGAGGCCGCCATGATTCGACTGATTATCTTATTGCTGGGCGCGCAGGCGCTGCACGGTCAGCGCCGTCTGCTGGTGCTGTTCGGTTGGCTGTGGATAGCCGCAGGGGCGCTGATGCTGTTCGACATCCTGCAGGATGGCCGGTCGGTGCTGGCGCTGGATGCGCTGGCGGTCATCCTGGCGCTGGAGGGGTTGGTGGCGGTATCCGCCGCGCTGGTGATCGGCTCTTCGGCCAGCAGGCCGGTGCTGCTGAAAGGATTGGGTTTTGTCTTTATGGCCTTTTTAATGCTGGACGTGCCCGCAGACGATAACATCGTCGCCACCGTGGTGTTTGGCAGCGCGCTGCTGCTTGACGGCGCCGTGCGCATCGCCTCCTCCACGGTGATTCAACACAGTCGATGGAAAGGCGTGGCGCTGGCGGGCAGCGGCGAGATCCTGCTTTCGTTGATGATTTTTGTCGGCTGGCCGGCGCCGCATCGGATGACGGTGCCCTTTTGCCTCGGCGTGATGATGGTGCTTTCCGGCTGGGCCTTATTGCGTATCGCCCGGAGACTGACAAGCTTCTCTCTGAATCAGCACCCCGCGCGGCAGCCACCGCACCCGGAGGATGAGACTGCGCCGCTCACGGTGTATGTCTGGACACCGATTGGTGCGGCTAAAGATCCGCGCCGGCGTTACATCGTCGACCGATACATCGCGGCGGTCGACGGCGGCGGCAATATCTCCACCGGTCACGCCGCCCTGGCGCTCGCGCCGGATGTGTATATCAGTCACTACCCGCTCAACGACATCAGCCATTCCGTTCAGGATTTCCGCCAGTTGTTGCATGCCGGCGAACAGAACAACGTCGACGGGCGTTTCCTGCCCGACCTGGCGGGCGAGATCGCCGCCTGGTGCCCCCCGGACAAGAAAATTCAATTCTACCGCTATAACCCGGCGGCGCTGCGCGCATTCTGGCTGCGTTATCGGCAGGACGCCACCTACAATCTGACCCGGCGCAACTGCTCCACCACGGTCATCGGCGCGCTCGACAGCGCGTTGGAAGGCGTGCTGGGCGATAAACATCTGTGGCGCCGCTTTCTGTTGCTGGTGCTCGATCCCAACCTGTGGATGCTGGCGGTACTGCGCAGCCGCGGCGAAAGCATGACCTGGACGCCGGGTTTGGTGCTGGACTACGCACGCATGTTGCAACAGGTCACCGAGCGTCAACACCAGCGCTGGTGGCTAAAATTGCGCGAGGTGTGGAATATCCTGCGTTTTGGCAAAAGCCAAACGCGCAGGCAAAGGTTTTAGTCTCGTCACCGGCGATGATAAAGTGTCGGGCACATTCACCCGCGCCGGCAGGAGTTAACCGTTAATGGCTTATTCGCAACGCATTGAAACCGCAATTTTTGATATGGACGGCTTGTTGATCGACTCGGAACCGCTGTGGCTGCAGGCTGAGTTGGATATCTTCGGCGCGCTGGGTTTGGATCTGTCCGACCGTCACAAGCTGCCGGACACGCTGGGGCTGCGCATCGATCTGGTGGTGAAGATGTGGTATCAGGCGATGCCGTGGCAAGGGGTTTCGCTTGATGAGGTGTCGGCGCGGATTATCGAGCGCGCCATCGAGCTGGTGCACGAGACGCGTCCGCTGCTGCCGGGCGTTCAGCAGGCGCTGGAGCTGTGTCGCAGCCAGGGGCTGAACATCGGTCTCGCCTCCGCCTCGCCGCTGCACATGCAACGGCAGGTGCTGAAGATGTTCGAGCTTGAGGATTACTTCGATCAGCTGGTTTCCGCCGAATACCTGCCGTACAGCAAGCCGCACCCGGAGGTCTACCTGATCGCCGCCGAACGCCTGGGCAGCGATCCGCTGCGCTGCATCACGCTGGAAGACTCGTTTAACGGCATGATCGCCACCAAGGCCGCACGCATGCGTTCCATCGTGATCCCGGCAGCCGAATACCGTCACGATCCGCGCTGGGCGCTGGCGGACCACAAGCTGGACACCCTGGAACAGCTCACCCCCGCCCACTTTGCCTGACCTGCGGCGCCGGCCATCGGCGCCCTGGGTTTGCCGCTCTGCGTCATAAAAGGGATCCACACCGCAAAACAAACGAAACACCGTTTCATTTTATTGAATTGGCATGACGTTCTCATTATGCTGCATGGCAGGGAAAGCGACGGCCCGCGGCGCGTTGTCACTGCCACGCAGCGCGGTTCAAGGCCGCCGCTTCCTCCCGCCACACGCCGAGCAACCGTCTTTTTTCTCACCGCCATACGCCCCCCATCGCCCGCTTTTTGTTCTCGCGCGTCAAAATCGATGCTTTGTTACCCATTGCCGTAACAAGCCGTTGTAAAACAGGGAAAAATAAACAATTGGTTACAGGGTAACTGCTTCCACTACTGGGAATTTTCCCATATACTGGATAAATTAACAGTTTACCAGTCGGAATCGCAACAGCATGACCGCGGAAGGACACCTTATATTCTCTGTCGCTTGCGCGATCTTCGCCAAGAAGGCGGAAGTGACGCCAGAGCTGGCTACCGGCGACTGGTGGCACATCATACCCGCCGCGCTGCTGACCTCACTGCTGCCGGACATCGATCACCCCAAGTCGGTGCTGGGCCAGCGTCTGCGCTGGATCGCCATTCCCATCGCCCGCGCCTTCGGCCACCGCGGTTTCACCCACAGCCTGCTGGCGATCGCCGGCGGCATGGCGCTGTTCCAGCTGGATGTGCCGCGCAGTTGGCCGATCCCGGCCGACGCGCTGCACGCCATGATCATCGGTTACTTCAGCCATCTGCTGGCCGACATGCTCACGCCCGCCGGCGTACCGCTGCTGTGGCCGTGCCGCTGGCGTTTTCGCCTGCCGCTGCTCAACTCGCAAAAAGGCAATCAGTTGGAGCGCGTGCTGTGCCTCTGCCTGGTGGCGTTTGCCATCTGCTGGCAAGGTGATTTCACCCTCCCGGTGCAATCCTACGTAGAGCAAATCAGAAATATTAGACCCTGATCACAAAAAATCGCTCAACCCATCACCCATGTGTATATAAAACGAACAAAATCACACAAAAAGCTATATTAAATTCCATTTGGATATAAGTAGGCCCCTCGGCAAACTGTTACGATATTTACATCGCGACACACCTAATGGTGCGTAGTCGTTTTTATATAAGAAAGATTATTGGAGATATTGGGGATGAATCTTCCGCTCGTGATTAACGTGCTGGTGTTTGTCGCGCTCCTTTTGCTGCTGGCGCAAACCCGCCACAAGCAATGGAGCCTGGCGAAAAAAGTGCTGGTCGGCCTGGTGGTCGGCGTGGTGTTCGGTCTGGGGCTGCAGCTGGTGTACGGCGCCGACAACCCGGTACTGAAAGAATCCATCAGTTGGTTCAACATCGTCGGCAACGGCTATGTGCAACTGCTGCAAATGATCGTCATGCCGCTGGTCTTCGCCTCTATCCTGAGCGCGGTCGCCAAATTGCATAACGCCTCTTCGCTGGGCAAAATCAGCGTTCTGACTATCGGCACATTGCTGTTCACCACGCTGATCTCGGCGCTGGTGGGCGTGCTGGTCACCAATCTGTTCGGCCTGACCGCCGAAGGCCTGGTGCAGGGAGCGCAGGAAAGCGCGCGCCTGACGGCCATCCAGACCAACTACGTAGGCAAACTGGCCGATCTGACCGTGCCGCAGATGGTGCTGTCGTTCATCCCGAAAAACCCGTTCGCCGATCTGACCGGCGCCAGCCCGACCTCGATCATCAGCGTGGTGATTTTCGCCACCTTCCTCGGCGTGGCGGCGCTGCAGCTGCTGAAAGACGACAAGCCGAAAGGCGAGCGCGTGCTGGTGGCTATCGATACCCTGCAGGCCTGGGTGATGAAGCTGGTGCGTCTGGTCATGAAGCTGACGCCGTACGGCGTGCTGGCGCTGATGACCAAAGTGGTCGCCGGCTCCAACATTCATGACATCGTCAAGCTCGGCAGCTTCGTGGTGGCCTCCTATATCGGTCTCGCCATCATGTTCGTGGTACACGCCATCCTGCTGGCCTTCACCGGCGTGAACCCGATGAAGTTCTTCCGCAAGGTGTGGCCGGTAATCACCTTCGCCTTCACCAGCCGCTCCAGCGCCGCCAGCATTCCATTGAACGTGGAAGCGCAGACTCGCCGCCTGGGCGTGCCGGAATCCATCGCCAGCTTCTCGGCGTCGTTCGGTGCCACCATCGGCCAGAACGGCTGTGCGGGCCTCTACCCGGCGATGCTGGCGGTGATGGTTGCGCCGACCGTCGGCATCAACCCGCTGGATCCGGTGTGGATCGCCACCCTGGTCGGCATCGTCACCCTCAGCTCCGCCGGTGTGGCGGGCGTGGGCGGCGGCGCCACCTTCGCCGCGCTGATCGTGCTGCCGGCGATGGGCCTGCCGGTGACGCTGGTCGCGCTGCTGATCTCGGTCGAACCGCTGATCGACATGGGCCGTACCGCGCTGAACGTCAACGGTTCCATGGCGGCGGGCACCATCACCAGCCAACTGATGAAGCAAACCGACAAAGCCGTGATGGACAGCGAAGACGAAGTCGAATTGGCTCACCGTTAACGCCTTCCGCGAACGAAAAAACCGGGGATGATCCCCGGTTTTTTTATGCCCTGCGTTCGGTCGTTACGGCCGCTCGCCGTTCGCCAGCCGCCGGTTGATATCGGCGATCACACCCGGCAATTGCGCCAGCGTGTCTATCACATAGTGCGCGCCCGCCGCGTACAGCTTATCGGCGGCGGCCGTGCGGCGGCGCTCGATCTCCCCTTGCGGCATTTGGCGATACTCCTGCCAGGTCGCGCCAAACTCGTTGCCGGACAGCGCCAGCCCGACGCTCCACATCCCGGCGTTCAGCCCTTCGGCAATGCCCGGCACCGCGTCATCCACCTTCACGCAATGCGTCACCGCATCGATGCCCAGCGCAATCACGTTTTGCAACGCCATCCACGGCCCCGGTCGCCCGCCGGCCGCGAGATCGTCGGTGGCGACCCAGTAATCCGGCGCGTAGCCGCGCTGCGCCGCGGCAGGCGCCAGCACCGCCATCACCGCGCGCGGATAACCGGAGCAGGAGCCGATTTTGATGCCCTGTTCACGCAGAGCGGCAATCACCTGCGGCACGCCCTCGATGGGATCGGCGAAGTCGACCACTTTGGCGATTTGCAGCGGCATAAACGCTTGATACAGCGCGTCGATGTCTTGATGGCTCATCGAGCGGCCCAGCTTCTGCCGCCAGCGTGCGTCGACCGCCGGCAGTTTGCCCAGCGCCTCGATGTGCTGCCATTTGCCGAGCCCCATCGGAATGCGCGCCTCCGCCAGGCTGATGTCGATATCGAAGGTTTGCTTGAACGCCTCGACGAAAATCTGCGTTGGCGCAAAGGAGCCGAAGTCCACCGTGGTGCCGGCCCAGTCGAGGATCACTGCGTTGATCTGTTTCATGGTCAATCCTTATTGATTCCAGTACATCGCCTGCCCGACGGCCGCCAGCAAGCGTTCGATATCCTGCGGATAAATTTCCCCGATGTTGCCGATGCGGAAGCAGTCGCTCTGCGACACTTTGCCGGGATAGATCACAAACCCTTGCTGCTTCAGGCGCTGATAAAACTCGGCGAAGCGGTAAGTGTCGGCCTCAGGCGAATAGAACGCGGTGATGATCGGCGAATGCAGCGCATCGTCCAGCAGGGTCTCAAAGCCCAGCTCGCGCATACCCGCCACCAGCCGACGCTGATTGGTCTGATAGCGGTGGTGGCGCGCGGCGATACCGCCCTCTTGTTCCAGCTCTTTCAGCGCCTGCGCGAAGGCCAGCACGGTGTGGGTCGGCGACGTAAAGCGCCATTTACCGGCCTGGTCTTCCATACAGCGCCACTGGGCATACAGATCCAGCGACAGCGAACGTGAACGGCCGGCACATTTCTCCAGCTCGCTGCGGCGGGCGATGACGAAAGCGAAGCCCGGCACGCCCTGAATGCATTTGTTGGCGGAGCTGATCAGAAAATCGATGCCCAGCGCGTCCACATCCAACGGAATGCCGCCGAAGCTGCTCATGGCATCGACGATGAAAGTCTTGCCGTTGCGCGCCGCCAGGCCGGCGACTTTCTGCAGCGGGTTGAGCATGCCGGTAGTGGTTTCGCAGTGCACCATGGCGATATGGCTGATGCGCGCATCGCTTTTCAGCACCGCCTCCATTGCCGCCACGTCCGGCTCATTGACCTCGCCGCAGTCGAAAGCGTGGTGGTCAATATCCATCAGCCGCGCCATTTCGATCATCCGCGCCCCGTAGGCACCGTTGTTGACGATCAGCAGCTTGTCGTGCGGGCCGATGACCGTGCCCAGCACGCCCTCTACCGCAAAGCTGCCGCTGCCCTGCAGCAGCACCGAGGTATAGCCGGCGGACGGCGTCGCCAGCGCCACCAACCGTTGGCGAATGCGCTGCACCACGCCGAGGTTGTAATCTTCATCCCAGGTGCAGCTGTCATACAGCATCGCCTCTTTCACCGTTTTCGACGTGGTCAACGGGCCGGGGGTCAACAGCAGGTAGTTACGGTCGGACATGTTATTCACCTATTGGTCTATACCAGATTACGCTGATTGTGGCGGCAAATTCCTTCCCAGGTCAAACGGCAAAGCGCGGTGAAACAAAAAATTCATCTGGCTATGTATAATAAGCGGGCCGGAATGCCAGGCCGATGCCATAGCGAGATGAAATGAAAGAACATCCGGGCGATATGCCCCACTATCTGCAGATCAAGGATCAGCTTCAGGCGCGCATCACCCGCGGCGCGCTGCAGGCAGGCGACAAGCTGCCTTCGGAGCGCGAGCTGTGCGCCATCTTCTCCACCACCCGCGTCACCATCCGCGAGAGCCTGGCGCAGTTGGAAGCCACCGGCGCCATCTACCGCGCCGATCGTCGCGGCTGGTTCGTCACGCCGGAGCGGCTGTGGCTGGATCCGACGCAAAACACCAACTTCCACCGTCTCTGTCAGGAGCAAGGGCGCACGCCACGCACCGCGCTGCTGTCCGGCGAAAAAACCACGGTGCCGCTCGACGTGATGCAACCGCTGGCGCTCGAACCGTTCGATCAGGTGTATCTGCTGCGCCGGGTGCGCTATGCCGACGGCCGCGCCATCTGCTATTGCGAGAACCACTGCCTGCCGCAACGGGTGCCGGCACTGCTCAGCCACGATCTCAACGGCAGCCTGACCGAGGTTTATCAGCAGCATTACGATTTGATTTACAGCAACATGCACCTGTCGTTCTACCCGACCGCCCTGCCTTATCGCGCCGCCAACGCGCTTGGCGCCATGGTCGGCCTGCCCGCGTTGCTGCTGCGCCGCTTGAATTACGATCAGCACGGCCGCATTCTCGATTTCGATATCGAATACTGGCGCCACGACAGCCTGCGCATCGAAGTCGATACGCTTTAATCCCCTGCCCAACGGGGCCTGCGCACGCAGGCCCGCCTTTCTCTCCCGCGTCGTCCTCCCCGTTTCCGGCAATGAAATTTTGCTGATTTCATTTGTTTGTCATATTCGCCGATTAGCGTGGCCGCATACCTGGTGTATACCAGTTTCGCATTAACCCGTAACAGTGAGGCTGAAGCTATGAAACTTTCTCGACTGGTCGTGATGACCGCCATCGCACTCGGCGCCGCGCCGCTCTGGGCCGCCGAGGCGGTGGTGACCGTCTACTCCGCCGATGGTTTGCACGACGGCGATCACAGCTGGTATCAAACGCAGTTCGACGCCTTCACCCAGGCGACCGGCGTCAAGGTGCAGTACGTCGAAGGCGGCTCCGGCGCCATCGTGGAACGCCTGTCGAAAGAGCGCAGCAACCCGCAGGCCGACGTGCTCGTGACGCTGCCGCCGTTCATTCAACGCGCGGCGGCGGAAAAACTGCTACAGGACTTTACCCCGCAGGCGGCCGCGCAAATCGCCGATGCGCAACCGCAGTTCGTGCCGCTGGTGAACAACTACCTGAGCTTCATCTATAACGCCAAACTGCTGCCGCAGGCGCCCGCCAGCTACCAACAGCTGCTGGACGCGCAGTTCCGCAATAAGCTGCAGTACTCCACGCCGGGCCAGGCGGGTGACGGCACTGCGGTGATGCTGCAGGCGTTCCACAGCTTCGGCGGCAAAGACGCCGGTTTCGACTACCTCGGCAAGCTGCAAAGCAACAACGTCGGCCCTTCCGCCTCCACCGGCAAGCTGACCGCGCTGGTCAATAAAGGGGAGCTGCTGGTGGCCAACGGCGATCTGCAGATGAACCTGGCGCAGATGCGCAGCAACCCGAACGTGAAGGTGTTCTGGCCGGCCGGGCCGGACGGCAAGCGCAGCACGCTGGTGCTGCCTTACTACATCGGCCTGGTGCAAGGCGCGCCGCAAAGCGCCAACGGCAAAAAGCTGATCGATTTCCTGCTGAGCAAAGAGGCGCAGAGCAGCGTCAGCGCCATTTCCTACGGCATGCCGGTGCGTAAAGACGTGACCCCGACCGACGATAACTTCAGGCAGTCGCAGGCTGCGCTGCAGGGCGTGGATATCTGGGCGCCGGACTGGAATCAGGTGGTGAGCAGCCTGTCCGCCGACATTTCCCGCTGGCACAAGGTGACAGAATGACGCTGACCATGCCTTCTCTTCTCGCTTCCCGCGCTGAGGCGCGGGATAACAGCCGGGACATCGCCGGGCCGTCGGGCATTCAGCTCGACCGCGTCAGCGTGTCGTACCGCGGCACCGAAGTGCTGAAACCCCTGACGCTCACCATCGCGCCCGGCGAAGTGCTGGCGCTGATCGGCCCCTCCGGCTCGGGCAAAACCACCGTACTGCGAGCGATTGCCGGTTTCGTGCAGCCGTCCGCCGGACGCATCGCCATCGGCGATATCGATGTCACCGACGTGCCGCCCTATGAACGCGGCCTGGGCATGGTGGTGCAGAACTATGCGCTGTTTCCGCATATGCGCGTCGAAGACAATGTGGCGTTCGGCCTGCGCGCCCAGGGCAAGCCGCGCGGCCTGACCGCCGAGCGCGTCGAAGAAGCGTTGGCCATCGTCGGCATGTCCGCCTACGCCAGGCGCTATCCCAGCCAGCTTTCCGGCGGCCAGCAACAGCGGGTGGCGATCGCCCGCGCCATTGCGGTGCGCCCCAAAGTGCTGTTGCTGGATGAACCGCTGTCGGCGCTGGACGCGCAAATCCGCCACAGCATGGTGGAAGAGATCGCCCGCCTGCACCGCGAGCTGCCGGATCTGACCATCCTGTACGTCACCCACGATCAGGGCGAAGCGCTGACGCTGGCGGACAAGATCGGCATCATGCGCGACGGCCACCTGATCGCCCACGGCGAAACCCGCGCGTTGTACCACCATCCGACGAACCGCTTCGCCGCCGAGTTTCTCGGCCGCGCCAACCTGCTGCCGGCCACCGCGCTGGAGACCACCACCGGGCAAGGCATGACCACCGTCAGCTGCGCCGGCAAAGTGATCGGCTGTTTCACCTACGGCGCACAACGCGGCTTCGACAAGCTGCTGTGCATCCGGCCGCAGCATATTGCGCTCGATGCCGACGCCCAGCGTAGCAACTGCCTTATCGGCACGCTGCGCGATATTCATTGGCAGGGTGAACTGACGCACCTGCAGTTCGACGTTCAAGGCCATCCTCTGCGCGTGGTCACCACCCATCGCAGCCGGATGCCGCAGATCGGCGAACGCGTGCCGCTCTATTTCGCCCCCGACGATGCAGTACTGATCGAGGACTGACATGACCGACTCTACGCTTACTCGCCCGGCCCAGCGGCTGCGTTTGCCGCGCCGCCTGTGGATCCTGTTGCCGCTGCTGGCGCTGGCGACGCTGTTTTTCTACCCGCTGGCGTTGATCATCAAACAGGCATTTACCGACGACCAGGGGCTGTTCAGCGCCGCCGCGCTGCAACAGGCGTTCGAATCACGCCGCTTTGTCGGCGCCCTTCTCAACACGCTGCAGATCGCGCTGCTGGCGACGCTGGGCTGCCTGGTGCTCGGCACCCTGCTGTCGCTGCTGCTGGTGTTCACGCCGTTCCCCGGCAGCCGACTGATCGCCCGGGTGATCGATACCTTTATCGCCATGCCGACCTTCCTCATCACGCTGGCCTTCACGTTCATCTACGGTTCCGCCGGCCTGCTGAACGGCACGCTGATGGCGACCTTTGGTTTCACCCTGCCGCCGGTGGATTTTCTTTACTCCATTTGGGGGGTGATCCTGGCGGAAATCACCGTGTTTACCCCGCTGGTGATGCGCCCACTGATGGCGGCGCTGTCGCAGATCGACCGCAGCCAGCTCGAGGCCGCCAGCATCCTCGGCGCCCGGCCGGGACGGGTGGTGCGCCAGGTGATTTTACCGGCCGCGCTGCCGGCCTTGCTGGCCGGCGGCAGCCTGTGTTTGTTGTTGACCACCAATGAGTTCGGCATCGTGCTGTTTATCGGCGCCAAGGGCGTCACCACGCTGCCGATGATGGTCTACGCCAAAGCGATTTTGGAATCGGACTACGCCGTCGCCTGCGCGATCGCCGTCGTGAATATCGCGCTGTCGCTCGGGCTGTTCTCCCTTTACCGCTACGCCGCGGCGCGCGCCGGGCTGAGGAACTGACGATGTTGATTTGGTCTCGCACCGGACGCACCCTGACCTGCACACTGGCGGTCACGCTGTTCGCCCTGTTCTTCTGCCTGCCGCTGGCGGTGATCCTGATGTCCAGCCTCAGTGAACAGTGGAGCGGCGTGCTGCCGAGCGGCTTCACCCTCAGCCACTTCCGCCAGGCGTTCAGCGGCGCCTCCTGGGACGCGCTGATCGCCAGTCTGGCTATCGGTTTCAGCGCCAGCCTGTTCGCGTTGTTGTGCGGCACCTGGGCGGCGTTGGCGCTGCGCCACGTGCCTGAACGCGGCCGACGGCTGCTGGGCACGCTGTTTTTCATTCCCAGCGCGGTGCCTTCGGTCTCTATCGGTTTGGGGATGCTGGTGGCGTTCAGCCAGGGGCCGCTGCAGATGAACGGCACCTTCCTGATCGTGCCCGCCGCCCACTTCGTGCTGATTTCCGCCTTTACCTTCGGCAACGTCATGGCCGGGCTGACCCGGCTGCCTGACGACTACGAGAACGTCGCCGCGAGCCTGGGCGCTTCGCCGCTGTTTCGCCTGCGCCACGTCACCCTGCCGATGATCGCCCCCTACATGATCTCCGCCTTCGCGCTCAGCCTGTCGCTGTCGATGGGGGAGCTGGGCGCGACCATGATGATCTACCCGCCGAGCTGGGCGACGCTGCCGGTCACCATTTTTAGTCTGACCGATCGCGGCAGCATCGCCAATGGCGCAACGCTGACCATGATCCTGGTGGCGGCCACGCTGGTGCTGATGTTGGTGCTGGAGCGGATTTCTCAGCGGTTGACGCCCGGCGCGAAATAACAGCAAGGCGCCGTCATGACGGCGCCTTGCTCATCGAAACGCAGGTCAGAACGGGTAGTCGTGATAGCCCTGCTGTTCGGAAATGCGTCGGGCGGCGACGTGCAGCAACGCCACATACTCCTCCCGCGCCGCTTCGGAAAAGCGCAGCGTCGGGAAAGAGATGCTCAGCCCGGCGATCGCCACCCCGAACCTGTCAAAGACCGGTACCGCGATGCAGCGGATCCCCGCTTCTTGCTCTTCGGCATCTTCGCCGTATCCCTGCGCACGCACCCGATCCAGCACCGGCAACAGTTCGGCGGCGCTGGTCAGGGTATGCTCGGTGCTGCGGGTAAATTCAATCTGCGACAGGATCTGCGCCACCTCATCCCGCTCGCGCCAGGCCAGCAGCACCTTGCCGATGGCGGTGCTGTGCAGCGGGTTGCGGCGGCCGATGCGCGAATACATGCGCAGGTTGTACATCGCGTCGATCTTATGGATGTAGACGATGCCATCCTCGTCCAGGGCGCCGAGGTGGATGGTTTCACGGGTATGATTCGACAGCTCGCGCATCTGCACGTCGGCGCTGCGGATCAGATCGACGTTCTGCAACGATTTGGCGCCCAGTTCGAACAGCTTGAGCGTCAGCGCATACTTTTCCGTCTCGCCCTCCTGTGAAACGTAACCCAGCGCTTTCATGGTCTGCAGAAACCGGTAGACGGTGCTTTTAGACATCATCACCCGCTGGGACAGTTCGGTAATGCCTATCTCGCGCTCATCGCCGAGCGCCTGCAAAATGCCGAACACTTTCATCACGGATGAGACGGCATCCGGTTGCTTGTCTGAATCTGCGTTAGCCATGGCGAATACCCTACTTAACGGTTTTGTTTCAGGAAATTTAAACAAGGGTTTCAGTATAATCGGAACAGATCGCGACGCGCAACGCAGCTGAAGGCTAAGCGATTGAAGCCAAATGAATAACCGCCTGCCGCTCACCGCCGTTTACAATTAAGCGGACAAGGGGCATGCAATCGCAGGCGAATATGATTAGCATGATAATACTCTCCTGAATAAATACCGCTGAGACCTGCATGCGTCCTTGTTCCGACGGCCTCCCCGTCCCGCAACGCTATGGGGCGATCCTCGCCATCGCCCTCGGCATTACCGTATCCGTGCTCGACGGCGCGATAGCCAACGTGGCGCTGCCCACCATCGCGCGCGATCTCAACGCCAGTCCGGCCAGTTCCATCTGGGTGGTTAACGCCTATCAACTGGCGATCACCGTCTCTTTGCTGTCGCTGGCGTCGCTCGGCGATCTGGTCGGCTATCGCCGCATCTATCAGGCTGGATTGCTGGTGTTCAGCATCACCTCACTGTTCTGCGCCCTGTCCGACTCGCTGCTCACCCTGACCATCGCCCGCGTGCTGCAGGGCTTTGGCGCCGCCGCCATCATGAGCGTCAACACCGCGCTGATCCGCATCATCTACCCGCAGCGTTTTCTCGGCCGCGGCATGGGCATCAACTCGCTGATCGTCGCCTGCTCCTCGGCGGCCGGGCCGACGGTGGCGGCCGCTATCCTGTCGGTCGCGTCCTGGCAATGGCTGTTCGCCATCAACCTGCCGATCGGCATCGTCGCGCTGCTGCTGGGGATGAAATTCCTGCCGGCCAACGGCCAAAAAAGCGATAACCGCCGTTTCGATCCCACCAGCGCCGTGCTGAACGCGCTGACCTTCGGCCTGCTGATCACCGCCATCAGCGGCTTCGCCCAGGGCCAGAGCCTGACGCTGATCTTCAGCGAGATCGCCGCGCTGCTGGCGATTGGCGCGGTGTTCGTACGCCGCCAGCTGCGCCAGGAATTTCCGTTGCTGCCGGTCGATCTGCTGCGCATTCCGATCTTCGCCCTGTCGATGGGCACCTCAATCTGCTCGTTTGCCGCGCAAATGCTGGCGATGGTGTCGCTGCCGTTCTTCTTGCAAAGCGCATTGGGCCGCGACGAGGTGGCGACCGGGCTGCTGCTGACGCCGTGGCCGCTGGCGATCGTGGTGATGGCCCCGATCGCCGGCCGGTTGGTGGAACGCGTGCATGCCGGCCTGCTGGGGTGCATCGGGCTGGCGGTGTTCGCGCTCGGGCTGTTCTCGCTGGCGCTGCTGCCCGCGGCGCCGTCGAATATGGACATCATCTGGCGCATGGTGCTGTGCGGCGCCGGTTTCGGCCTGTTCCAGTCGCCCAACAACCACACCATCATCTCCGCCGCGCCGCGCAACCGCAGCGGCGGCGCCAGCGGCATGCTGGGCACTGCCCGTCTGCTGGGACAAACCTCGGGAGCCGCGCTGGTGGCGCTGATGTTCAACCTGTTCCCGACCTCCGGCACCCACGCTTCACTGATCCTGGCTGGGGTGTTCGCCACCCTGGCGGCGGCCGTCAGCAGCCTGCGTATCACTCAACCGACGACGCAAACGGCGCAGCCCAGCCGTGAGGTGAAATAGCGCACATAAAAGAGCCGAGCCCCCATCGATTGTAAAACCGACGGGACCAGCACTGGCGGCCGGGCCGCGTCGGGTGCGGTGCCGGGAGCATGGCAGGCCAGGCGTCAGTCGCCGCGCCTCAACGGGCTGCGGCCTTGTCGTAAACAGGCTAAATAGGCGTCGTCATCCGGATACCAGCCAACAAGGCGTTGGCCGTCGTTATCCATCCCCTCGAAGGCCTTGAGCAGGCCGGGGGCGAACATGCGCTTTATCAGATCTTCGGATTGCGCGCTGTCGATGCGGCAGTCGCAGCGCGTCTCTCCGTCAACCTGAACGAAGTTCTGCAACGAAGCGAGACATCGCGCGTCGAGGTCGCCATGAACATGGATAAACTCCCCCGTTTCTACCAGGGTGAGCGCGGTCAGGTCTCCCCCCACCACGAACGCGCCGTCGTTTCCTGAGCTGCAATAGGCATGGCGTATGCGGACATCGTCACGCACGACCAGTCCGCCCCAGCAAATCAGCGTATCCGCCTGCAGCCGCCCCAGCACAACAATGCCGCCGTCCTCTCGCTGCGGTGACACCGCCAGGCATCCCTCCACGATCACATCGCCGTCCACGATCAGGTAATCGTAATCGTGGCCGTCGTGCTCATCGGGGAAAAACGCCGGCAGGCGCAGATCGCCTGAATGCCAGCGAATAACCGGCGGTTCATCATCGTCATCATGCCGGTTCAACAATTCCGCAACCGCATCGGCGACACCGCCAGCCAATGCGGCCAGGCGCGCCGGCACCTCATCACCGTTGAGTAAGGGAAGGTGGTTGATTTTCATAGGGCCTCAGGGACAAATGTCATTGTGCCAGAGCATATAACATGTGCTTCCAAAGCCAAACAGGCGGTCGTGACCGGGCCCGATGCGGCTTGCCCTCTCACCGGGTGATCTGGCACCGCGCCTGCCCAGGCTGAGAGGCCGAAAGACGCGGTTTGCAGGTAGGCTTCAGGGACTTCGGGCGCTGCTGCACGGCATTAACGCCCGCAAACTTCGGTGAAGCGCTCACCCCATTCATTGCCGAATTTCATTGTTGAATCCGTCGCCGCCGCTGAAATAGCGGTTCAGGCATGCCATAAAAAAACCCCGGCAAGCCGGGGTTTTTCATTTCATTCAGCCGATTACTTCAGGTACTGACCGGTGCGCAGCGCTTCGATGCGCTTGTCGAGCGGCGGGTGCGACATGAACAGCTCGCTGAACGACTTGGATTTGCCGTTGATGCAGAACGCCATCATGCTGCCCGCTTCCTGCGGTTCATAGCTGGTTTTCAGACGCTGCAAGGCGGCGATCATCTTCTCGCGGCCCACCAGTTTGGCGGAACCGGCGTCGGCATAGAATTCGCGGTGACGCGAGAACCACATGGTGATGATGCTCGCCAGGATGCCGAACACCAGTTCCAGCACCATCGACACGGCGAAGTAAATCATCGGGTTGCCGTTGCCTTCCCCTTCACCGTCGCGGTTGCCCAGGAAGCCGGCGGCAACCTGTGCGATCAGGCGCGAAATGAAGATGACGAAGGTGTTCACGATCCCCTGGATCAGGGTCATGGTCACCATATCGCCGTTGGCGACGTGGCTGATTTCGTGCGCGATAACCGCTTCCGCTTCGTCGCGGCTCATGCTCTGCAGCAGGCCGGTGCTGACGGCGACCAGCGAAGCGTCGCGCCGTGCGCCGGTGGCGAAGGCGTTGATGTCCGGCGCGTGGTAGATAGCGACCTGCGGCATGGCGATGCCCGCCTGCTGCGATTGACGGCGCACCGTTTCCAGCAGCCAGTTTTCGGTTTCGTTACGCGGCTGTTCAATCACTTCCCCGCCCACGGAGCGCAGCGCCATCCATTTGGACATCAGCAACGACACGAAAGCGCCGCCGAAGCCGAACAGACCGGCCATGATCATCAGGCCCTGAACGCTACTGGATTGGATTCCTGTCAGGCTGAGCACCAGCCCGAAAACCAACATCACCGCCAGGTTGGTGAGCAGGAACAGAGCTATACGCATCATAAAATGTTTACTTCCTCATAAATGTTAACAAAACACTGTCCAGATACCCTGGATCGTATGGGCATTCGTCACAGTTTCAAGAGTTGCGCGCCATTAACCTACTAAAAATACGAAACTTTACAAAAACGACGCGCGACCGGGATTTGGCAAATTGTAAACGATTGTTGCGCAAGGCGGAGGGATTTTGCAGAAAAATTTCTTTGCCCGCACGCCATGACAACGAGAACCGTTATCCTCACGCTTTATAGGCCAATATCCGCTCAGCGCGTTTCATCATGCCCCGCCTGATTCAGCGGCGACGAAAGTTTGAATCTCGCGATTAATTGTTACATTATAACATCACAATTAATCGTAAAGGGATGTCAATCATGTTATCGCGTATCGTCTGGATGCTGGCGACGTGGCTGCTTTTCTGCCAGGTCGCGCACGCTGAAATTCACCTCACCGACGTTGAAGGACGCCAGGTTACCCTGGCCGCCCCCGCACAGCGCGCCTATATCGGCTTTTACTACGAAGACTTTCTGGCGGTGAACGGCCCGGAGAGTTATCAACAGGTCGTCGCCTTCTCCAAAAGCGACTGGGCGTTGCGCGCCAGCCAATGGACGCGCTATCAGGCGGCGCTGCCACGGCTCGCTCAGCTGGTCGATGTCGGTTCGCTCTATAACCAGAGCTTCGATTTTGAACGCCTGCTGACCACGCGGCCAGACCTGCTGATCCTGGCGAAGTGGCAGCTCGACGGCTTCGCCAACTACCTGCCGGTGCTGCAACAGCTCAACATTCCTTACATCGTCGTCGACTTCAATCAGGGCGTTGAAGTCAAGCTCGCCAGCATCCGGTTAATGGGCCAGGCGATGGGCCACGCCGAGCGAGCGGAACGGCTGGCCGACGAATATCGCCAAAGTCTCGAGGATACCCGGCGGCGCATCCGCCAGGCGCAGCTGCCGCCGCCGGTCACCTACATTGAGCTGGGGGACAAGGGCCCCGGCGAGTACGGCAGCAGCTATGGCGCATCGATCTGGGGGCCGCTGCTGCAGCTGGCCGGCGCCGACAATATCGCCGCCGGCGTCGTCGGCAGCCCTTCCCCCTTGCGCGCCGACTATGTCCTGACCCAACGGCCCGAGGTGATTTTTCTCGCCGGTGGCGACTGGGAAAACATGCCGAACGCCGTGCCGATGGGCTACGGCACGCAGGCAGCCCCCCTACAGACGCGCCTGACGCAATACGCCCGGCGGGCGGGATGGCCGCAACTGCCGGCGGTAAAAAATCAGCGTCTTTATGCGCTTTACCATGGCGGCGCGCGCACGATTTACGATTTTATCTTTGTCCAGTATCTGGCAAAAGCGCTCTATCCCGCCGCGTTTACCGATGTTGATCCCGCGCGCAATCTGGCGCAGTTCTACCATCAATATTTGCCGATAGAGGCGGACGGCGTCTTCTTGCAACGCTGGCAAGGAGAATAACCGTGGCCCACACAGGACGTGCGTTTTTGCGACGGCGCAGGCTGCGCCGCGGGCTATTGACGCTGGCGCTGCTCGGCGCGCTGCTGGCGGCGACCGCCATCGATCTCACCGTCGGCGCCGCGCAACTTGGCCTCACGGATATCGTGCGGATGCTTTGGCCCGGCTCTGCGCCTGGCAACGCACTGCATCAGGCGGTTTTCTGGTCGATTCGCTTGCCGATGACGCTCACCGCCTTGGTGGTCGGCGCCAGCCTGGCGCTGGCGGGCCTGCTGATGCAGACCGTGCTGGCCAATCCCCTCGCCAGCCCCTATACGCTGGGGATCTCTGCCGCGGCGGGGTTCGGCGCGGCGCTGGCGATCCTCACCGGCTTCAGCCTGGGCGGCGCGTTGGCGCTGGGCACGCCGCTGCTGGCTTCGCTGATGGCGCTGTTGGCTTGCGTGCCTGTCTATCTGCTGGGACAACGCCGCGGCATGACGCCGCAAATATTAGTGTTGAGCGGCATCGTGGTGCTGTTTTTCTTTCAGTCGCTGCAATCGCTGCTGCTGTTTCTGGCCTCGCCGGAAGCCATGCAGCAAATTGTCTTTTGGCTGTTCGGCAGCCTGCTCAAAGCCAATATGCACGGCGTGGCGATCACCGGCGTCGTGTTGCTGTGCGCGCTGTTCGTCAGTCTGCGGCTCGCCTGGCGGCTGACGGCGCTGTCCGCCGGCGAAGAGCAGGCCCAGGGGCTGGGCATCAATGTCAGCGCCTTGCGCAAGCTGGCCTTTCTGCTGGCGACCTTGCTGACGGCCGCCTCGGTCTCGTTTGTCGGCACCATCGGGTTCGTCGGGCTGATCGCCCCGCATTTCGCCCGCTTTCTGGTGGGTGAGGATCAGCGCTACCTGATCTGCATTTCCGCCCTCTGCGGCAGCCTGCTGCTGCTGTGCGCCTCGATCGTCGCCAAGCTGGTGATGCCGAACGGCGTGGTGCCCATCGGCATCGTTATCGCACTGATCGGCGTGCCGGTGCTGTTTTACTTCGTCACTCGACAGGTTAAACGCCCATGACTCAACTGACCCTCACCCGCGTCGGCGTCTCGCTGCATCGCCGCTCGCTATTGGCAGACGTTTCATTGAGCTGGCCGGAGGCGCAGCTCGGCGGCATCATCGGCCCCAACGGCGCCGGCAAATCGACGCTGCTGAAAGCGATTAACCGCATGGTGCCGTGCAGCGGCGAGATCGCTTACCGCGAGCGCCCTCTCGATCCGAAAACCAGCCGTATCGCCTATGTGCCGCAGCTTAATCGCTGCGATTCGGCATTGACCGCTTTTGACATGGTGCTGCTGGGCAAGGTACGCCAGTTGAGCTGGCGCATCAGCGCCGCCCAGACCGATGCGGTCGAGCAGGCGCTTACGGAATGCGGCATTTCCGCGCTCGCCGATCGCCCCTTCAACCGTCTCAGCGGCGGCCAGCGACAGTTGGTGATGCTGGCTCAGGCCTTCGTCTCTCAGCCGCAGATCATTTTGCTCGACGAACCCACCAGCGCGCTGGATATCCACCACCAGCTGCGCGTGCTCAATCAGATCGCCGACTACGGCCGGCGCCACCGCTGCATCACGCTGCTGGTGATCCACGATCTGGGATTGGCGCTGCGCTATTGCCACTCACTCACGCTGCTCGCGCACGGACGCGTCGTTTGCCACGGCGATACCCATCAGATGATGGGACATCCGATGGTGTCTCGCGTATTTGGCGTCGGCATCGAAAACGGCGTCAGCCCGCAGGGCTACCCCTATCTGCTGCCGACACAGCTGTTACACGCACACGGAGAATCCCCATGTACACTCTGACCAAGGCGGACATGCTGGCGCAACTCGCCGGCTTGCAACAGGAAATTCACCAGCTTCACCGTTCCGCCCGGCAAGATCGGCGCCATTTTTCCCTGCTGGAACGTCGTTTCAGCCGCCTGCAGGCCTTTAACGACGAACCGCAGCTGCAGGCCTATCGTCAAAAGCTGGAAAACGACCGTTTGATAACGGCGCAGATCACCCAACTGCGGGCGACGGCCAACGCCGCGTTGTGCGACTACGAAAAGCATCGCGTCTCGGCGCTGTGCCGGGAACCGGCGCAAACCAACGCCTACCTGAACAGTTTCGACCGCGCGCTGCAGCTGGAGATCGCGGCCGCCGACATTAAACCCGGCGAACGGGTGCTGCTGGTGGGCAGCGGCGCATTGCCCACCACGGCGCTGGCGCTGGTCGCCAGGCTCTCCGCCACCGTCATTTGCTACGATTGCGATCCGGCGGCCCAGCGTTTTGCCCGCCGGCTCACGCGCCACCTGGGGCTGGTGCAGCAGATGCCCTGCATCGACAATCTGAACGGCCTGACGCGCAACGATATCGATCACATCATCATCGCCTCCCTGGTGGCGGACAAGCAGGGTTTGCTGAAGGCGCTGCGGCCTTTGCTGCCCCAGTGCGGCAAATTGCTGGTGCGCTATGGCAATGGCCTCAAGTCGATCTTCAACTGCCCTTACCACCACCAGGCCGCCGGCTCGCCCTGGCGCGTCAGCGGTAAACCGCTCACCACCCCACTGTACGATCTGTTGATTTTGGAGCCTCACCGCCATGAATAATGCCTTTCCCACCCTGATCCTCGGCGCCGGCCCGGCGGCGATCCAACTGGCTGCGGACATCAAGACCGCGGGCAATGCGCGCATCGGCCTGTACAACCGCACCAGCGAAAAAGGGCGCCGCCTGAAGCAACATCTGGCGCACACGCCCAGCCTGTGGCTGACGGGCGCCGGTAAGGCGCAACGCACCCAAGACGATGCGCAGGTGACGATTGACCGCTATTGCGATGATCTGGCGCTCGTCGGCGGCGACTGGCGCAGACTGATCCTTGCCGTCCCCGCCGATCAATACCATGACGTGCTGCGACAGGTGCCATGGGCGGCGTTGCCCCAACTGCGCTCACTGATCCTGCTCTCTCCCTCCATCGGCTCCGGCTTGATGGCGCAAAGCCTGCTGCAGGAGGCCGGGCAATCCCACGTCGAGGTTATCAGCCTGTCGAGCTACTACGCCGACACCAAATACCAGAACGCCGAACAGCCTTACCGCGCCTACACCAAGGCGTTCAAGCAGCGAATTTATCTGGCCGGCGCAGGCACAAGGTCAGACTGCGCCGAACTCGACTGGCTTTGCTCGCTGCTGGCGCATCACGGCATTGACGCCCAACGCTGCAACAGCCTGCTCGCCGCCGAGCGCTTCAGCATCACCAATTATGTTCATCCTCCGCTGGCGCTGGCCGAAACCACGCTGCAGGCGATATTCCAGCCGCAGGCGCCGATCCAGTACCTGTATAAAACCCACCCCGAGGGCCCCATCTGTCCCGAGGCGATCGCCGACATGCTGGCGCTCTCGCAGGATTACCAGCAGTTGCTCAACCGGCTCGGCATCGAGGCCATTAACCTGCTGCGCTTTTTGAATGACGACAACTACCCGGTTCCGCCCCGTATGGTGAGCCGCCGCTGGATTGACCAATTCCCGCAGCTCGCGCCGACGGAGCAATGCTATGCGCTGTTTACGCGTTATACCGCGCTGCTGGTCGACCCCTATTCCGAGCCGGATGCGCAGGGCCGCTACTATGATTTTTCCGCCGTCAGGGTCGCCCGCGTCTTCCAGGATGCCCAGGGGCGCTGGCGACTGCCGCGCGTGCCGCAAGAGGACGTGCGCAAACTGCGCGTCCTGGTCTTGCTGGCGCAGCGGCTTGACGTCGAGATGCCCGCCGCCCAGCGTCTGTTGGCCCGCTTTCAGCAGGCGCTGCAGCGCTTCGTCACCCGGATCGGCGCCGAGCATTGCCATCGTTCGTTGCTGGACGATACCTGCGACGAGCAGGCGGACATCATTTACCGACAATGGCGGAGGCAAGCATGAATCAGGGTGCGCTACTGGCCATTTTTGCCTCATTGATTTTCAGCGTCATGAACGCGCTGGTTAAAACCATCTCCGATGCTATTCCCACCGGTGAAATCGTGTTCTTTCGCAGCAGCATCGGCTGTGTGCTGGTTCTGCTGCTGATGTACCGCCACCGCATCGCCTTCAGCCGCGTAGACCGGCCGCTGCTGGTGTTGCGCGGCACCATGGGCGGGCTGTATCTCATTTGTTATTTTTACAGCATCGCCCATCTGACGCTGGCCGACGCCAGCATGCTGGCCTACCTGTCGCCGTTTTTCTCCATTTTGCTCTCCTTGCTGGTGCTGCGTGAACGGGTCAGCGCCTGCACCGCGTTTTGGCTGGCAATGGTCATCATCGGCGCCGTGCTGCTGGTGCGGCCGTGGCACTTCTCGGCCTATACTCTGGCGTCGCTGGTCGGCGTGATGAGCGCGGTGTTCGCCTCGATCGCCTATCTGTCGGTCAACAAACTCAGCAAGCGCCACCACAACTACGAGATCGTGTTCTACTTCCTGTTCATCGCAACGCTGATCTCGCTGCCGCTGATGTGGAACGCGTTCGTTTGGCCCAACGCCTATCAGTTCGCCATTCTGCTCGCCATCGCCCTAGTGTCGCTGTTGGGGCAGGTCGTCTTAACCCAGGCCTTCTCTTCCGATAACCTGATCGTGGTCTCGGTGGTGCGCTATATCGGCATCGTGTTCAACATCGCCTGGGGTTGGCTGTTCTGGCATGAGATCCCGCTGCTGCTGTCGCTGTTCGGCTGTCTGCTGGTGGTGGTTTCCTGCATTCAGCTCGGGCTGCGTCACCGCAAGAAACCGGCTTAAGCCGGGCTTGCCGCAACCAAAAAAACGCACCCAAGGGTGCGTTTTTCACAGGCAAAGCCGTGGCCTTATTTGGCCGGCGTCGGCTGCTGAGCGGGCTGATCCTTTTCCAGATGAGCCAGGTCCAGCGCGATATGCACGGTTTCATCCAGGTACGGATCCGGCTCCTGGTAATCCTTCGGCAGATCGTCGAGCGATTTCAGCGGCTTCTTGCCCGCACGTTCCAGACGCTCGTTGATGCGTTTCAAACGGGTCGCGTCGTCATCGTGATTCTCTTTCTCGCGTACCGCCAGATTGAGGGACACGATGTTGCGTTTATCCTTCAGCGCCTTGTAATGCGCGATATCCTGCGCGATGTACTGGAACTCCGGATTTTGCGCGATGCGCTGCTGGTGATCTTTCAGCAGCTCCGGCTCGAACGGCGCCATATCGCCGGTCTTGCTGTAGGTCGCCGCATTGATGCTGTCCCACGGCATGGCGTTGTCTTCAAACGCTTCGCCGGTTTCCGCCGGATCGACGCCGGTCGGCATCAGAATGTCCGGCGTCACGCCCTTGCGCTGGGTGCTGCCGCCATTGACGCGGTAGAACTTCTGAATGGTGTACTGCACGGAACCGAGCGCCGGCCACTCAGGGCGCAGCATCTGATCGTAGATACGGTTCAGCGAACGGTACTGCTGCACGGTGCCTTTACCGAAGGTCGGCTCGCCGACAATCAGCGCGCGGCCGTAATCCTGCATCGCCGCCGCGAAAATTTCGGAGGCGGAGGCGCTGAAGCGATCGACCAGCACCACCAGCGGGCCTTTATAGTAGGTCACGCCGTCGGTGTCGGCGTCTTCGCGCACTTTGCCGTTGTTGTCGCGCACCTGCACCACCGGGCCGCTCGGAATGAACAGGCCGGACAGCGACACCGCTTCGGTCAGCGCGCCGCCGCCGTTGGTGCGCAGATCGATGACCACGCTCTTGACGTTCTGCTTGGCCATCTTCTGCAGCTGCACTTTCACGTCATCGGTCAGACCGACATAGAACCCGGGGATGTCGAACACCGCCACCTTCTCTTTGCCGACGGTCTTGATGGTCATTTTCACCGCGCGGTCTTCCAGACGGATGCGCTCGCGGGTCAAGGTGACCACGCGGGTTTTGGTGCCCTTGCCGGCCGGCAGGATCTCAAGACGCACCTTGCTGCCCTTCGGCCCTTTGATCAACGACACTACGTCGTCCAGGCGCCAGCCGATCACGTCCACCATCGGTTTGCCGGCCTGGCCGACGCCGACGATGCGATCGCCCACGGTGATCGCCTTGCTCTTCGCCGCCGGACCGCCCGGCACCATCGAGTTGATCAGGGTGTAGTCGTCATCCATCTGCAGCACCGCGCCGATGCCTTCCAGCGACAGACTCATCTCGGTGTTGAATTGCTCGGTGTTGCGCGGAGACAGATAGTTGGTGTGCGGGTCGATTTCATGCGCAAAGGCATTCATCGCCAGCTGGAAGACGTCTTCGCTGTTGCTTTGCGTCAGCCGCTTGATGGCGAACTGATAGCGCTTGGTCAGCGTGTCGCGGATTTCTTTGTCGGTCTTGCCGGTCAGCTTGAGGTTCAGCTCGTCATACGTGACTTTCGCATCCCACAGGCTATCCAGCTCGGCCTTGTCTTTCGGCCACGGCGCTTTGCTGCGGTCGAGATCGATAGTGCCGTTGCCGGTGAAGTTCATCGGCTTGTCCAGCAACGACAACGCATAGGTATAACGCTCAAAGCGGCGTTTCTGCGCCAGATTGAACAGCGCGTAGAAGGTGTCCAGCTTGCCGGTTTTCAGCTCTTCGCCAACCTGATTGCGTTTGCCGGCGAACTGCGCCACGTCGGAGGCCAGCAACACGTTATGGTTGTAGTCCAGCATGTTCAGGTAGCGATCGAAGATCTTGCCTGAAAATTCCGCATCGAGGGCGAACTGGCGGTAATGAGAGCGAGTGAAGCGCGAGGTGACGCGCTCACTCACCGTAGCGTGCTGGGGTTCCTGTTGCAGTTGGGGCAGTTGGCCGATGCGGATGTTGGCTGTTTCCGCGCCGTAACTGACACCCGCCCACAGCAGCCCTGCAATCGCTGTTAATCTGACGAATTTGTTCATGCCTGGGTTGGCCTCCGTATCAGAACTGCAAGTGTTCTGCGCGCACAATCATCGCCAGACCGGAAGAGAGCTGCACACGTACGCCATCTTTAGCGATTTCGAGTACGGTAGCATCCATCGCGCTCTTGCCTGCTCTGACTTTGATTTCCTGGCCAATTTGCAGTTTAGAGATATCCGTGACTGGCGCATAACGCGGCTGGCTTTCCTCTTTGGCTGCACGAGGTTGGCGAGCGGGCTGTGGGCGAGTTTGTGGGCGCGGCTTGCGGTTTTCCGGCGCGGCTCCGCCTTCGCGACGCGCAGCGGGCTTTTTACCGGCTGGACGCGGACGGCGCGGAGCGGCATCGGCGGATTCGCCGGCGGCTTCACGTTTTTTGGCGTTTTGTTCGGCACGCTGTGCCTGAACGCGCGCTTTGGCTTCTTCAAGCTGCTGGCGAGCATGATCGACATGCTGCTGCTCCAGTTCACCGCACGGATTGCCGTCCAGATCGACGCGCTGCGCGCCAACCTTGACGCCGTACAGGTAACGCCAGCTTGAGGTGTATAGGCGCAGGGCAGAACGCAATTGCGTTTTGCTGAGATTCTCTTCCCCCTGCACGCGCTCTACCAAATCCTGAAAAATACCGATTTTCAGCGGACGAGCTTCGCCTTCGGCGCTAAAGCAGAGCGGAAAACGCTCGGCAAGAAAAGCAATGACTTCTTTACTAGAGTTCAACTTAGGTTGATTTTCCATGAAATTTCCTGATTACAACGGTATTGCCAACAAGCCACAGGCATGAACAGGCGTCATTATAATGACGCCATCGGTAATTGCCACGTTAACCGTCGATCAACTTGCCGCCACAGTCACATATTTCGCACTGTCACACTGTTCCAGTTGCTCACAAAGCCCCGCCACCACTGCTTTCAGGCCCACTTCGTCCTGTTCGTCGAAGCGTTGATAAACCGTGCTATCGATATCCAAAACGCCGATCGCTCGGCCGCCAACCGCCAGCGGCAGCACGATTTCCGCGTTGCTGGCCGCATCGCAGGCGATATGGCCCGGAAACGCATGCACGTCACCGACGCGCTGCACGCGATTTTCCGCCACCGCCGTGCCGCACACGCCCTTGCCCACCGGAATGCGCACACAGGCGATCTTGCCCTGGAACGGCCCCAGCACCAGTTGGTCGCCATCCATCAGATAGAAACCGACCCAGTTCACGTCATCCAGACGCTCGTTGAGCAACGCGCTGGCGTTGGACAGCGCCGCGATAAAGTTGGTTTCCCCGCCGAGCAACGCGCTCAGGTCACGTTTTAATTCCGCGTAGAATTGTTCTTTTGTCATGTGTTAACCATTAAAACAGTGAAGATGGCCAGAAGCCCAAAGCTTAGGCCCTATAAAATAAGCATTAAATGCGTATAGCCACAAGGTTAATCATCTGTTGCTTCACAAAACCCCGTCGCTCGGGGTATGTTTGCCGCTCAGAATCCCGGTTTACCTCGTTTTACCGTCCGGCGCCCGATCGCCGGTGACGCGGCCGGTTTATTTTTCAGCTACGCTGACAGTTCCGGCGGGCTCAAGGGCAGCTACTTGTCAAAAATGAAAATACACGCGATCACCGCCCCCCTTTCCAAAGCGCGCCACCAACGCTGCTGCGAGTGCGACCTGCTGTTCGTGCTGCCGCCGCTCAGCGGCAATCAGGCCGCCTATTGCCCGCGCTGCAACGCCAAGGTGGTGAGCGGCCGCGACTGGTCGATGACGCGCCTGACCGCCATGGCGATCGCCATGCTGCTGCTGATGCCGTTCGCCTTCACCGAGCCGCTGATCAGCATCCGCCTGCTCGGCACGCGCATCGACGCCAGTTTGCTGGAGGGCATCTGGCAGATGAGCCGCCAGGGCGATCCGCTCACCGCCAGCATGGTGGCGTTTTGCACCATCGGCGCCCCGCTGACGCTGGTGCTGTCGCTGCTGTACCTGCGTTTCGGCCATGCGCTCGGCATGAACCTGCGCCCGGTGCTGCTGATGCTGGAGCGACTCAAAGAGTGGGTGATGCTGGACATTTATCTGATCGGCATGGCGGTGGCGGCGATCAAAGTGCAGGATTACGCCGACATCCAGCCCGGCAGCGCGCTGATCGCTTACCTGTCACTCACGGTGCTGAGCATCCTGACGCTGATCCACGTCAACCTGGAGCAGCTGTGGGAGCGCTACTATCCGCAGGAACAGCCGGAAGGCCCACCGACGGCGCTGCACATTTGTCTGTCCTGCCACTATACCGGCTATCCCGACGCGCGCGGCCGCTGCCCGCGTTGCCATGTGCCGATGTGCCATCGCCAGCCCTACAGCCTGCAGAAAACCTGGGCGGCGCTGATCGCCGCGATGATCCTGCTGATACCGGCCAACCTGCTGCCGATTTCCATCATTTACGCCAACGGCACACGGCTGGAAGACACCATTTTCTCCGGCGTGGTCTCATTGGCCACCTCCGGCAACGTGCCGATCGCCGCCATCGTGTTCATCGCCAGCGTACTGGTGCCCTTCACCAAGGTGATCGTGCTGATCGTGCTGTTGCTGAGCATCCACTTCAAAACCTCGCACAGCCTGAAGACGCGCATCCGTCTGCTGCGCCTGGTCACCTGGATCGGCCGTTGGTCGATGCTCGATCTGTTCGTTATCGCCTTGATGATGTCGCTGGTAAATCGCGATCAACTGTTATCTTTTACTATGGGACCGGCCGCGTTTTACTTTGGCTCGGCGGTCATTTTGACTATTCTTGCCGTTGAATGGCTCGATAGCCGATTGATTTGGGATGCACATGCAACAGGAAACGCCGACTACACCGACTGAAGCGCGGGTCAAGAACAAACGCCGCATTTCACCGTTCTGGTTACTGCCGTTCATCGCCCTGCTGATCGCCGGGTGGCTGGTCTATAACAATTTCCAGGAGCGCGGCACCACCGTCACCATCGATTTCCAATCGGCGGCGGGCATCGTCGCCGGCCGCACGCCGGTGCGCTACCAGGGCGTTGAGGTCGGCACGGTGCAAAAAATCAGCCTGAGCAAAGATCTGCGCAGCATCGTGGTGGAAGCCAGCATCAAAAGCGATCTGGAAGACTCGCTGCGCGAAGGCACCCAGTTCTGGCTGGTGACGCCCAAGGCCTCGCTGGCCGGGGTATCCGGGCTCGATGCGCTGGTCGGCGGCAACTATATCGGCATGATGCCCGGCAGCGGCAAGGAGCAAACCCACTTCACCGCGCTCGATACCCAGCCGAAGTACCGCCTGAACACCGGCGAGCTGATGATTCACCTGCACGCCGACGACCTGGGTTCGCTCAACAGCGGCTCGCTGGTCTATTACCGTAAAATCCCGGTCGGCAAGGTGTATGACTACACCATCAGCGAAGGCAACAAGGGCGTAACCATCGACGTGCTGATCGACCGCCGCTTCGCCAACCTGGTGAAGAGCAACAGCCGCTTCTGGAATGTCTCCGGCTTCAAGGGCGATTTCAGCCTGTCCGGCGCCACGGTGCAGATGGAGAGCCTGGCGGCGCTGGTCAACGGCGCCATCGCCTTCGATTCGCCGGCCGATGGCCAGCAGGCCAAGGGCGATCAGAACTATACCCTTTACCCGGACCTGGCCCACAGCCAGCGCGGCGTCAATATTCTGCTGGATCTGCCGAGCGGCAACAATTTGAGTGAAAACCGCACGCCGCTGATGTACCAGGGGCTGCAGGTCGGCACCCTGACCAAGCTGACGTTGCAACAGGACAGCAAAGTCATCGGTGAACTGACCATCGATCCTTCGGTGGTCGATCTGATGCGCAGCGGCACCCGCATCGTGATGCGCAGCCCGCGCATCAGCCTCAACGACGCCAAGCTCAGCCAACTGCTGACCGGCACCACGCTGGAACTGGTGCCGGGTGAAGGCGAACCGCAGCAGCGCTTCAACGTGCTGGACAGCAGCGAAACGCTGTTGCAACAGCCGGGCGTGTTGACCGTCACGCTGACGGCGCCGCAAAGCTACGGCATCGACGTCGGGCAACCGCTGGTGGTGCACGGCGTGAAAGTCGGCCAAATCCTGAGCCGCACCTTGACCGCCAGCGGCGTGGTGTTCACCGCCGCCATTGATGCGCAATATCGCGGCCTGCTGCACAAAGACAGCAAATTCGTGGTCAACAGCCGCCTCGACGTCAAGCTGGGGATAGACGGCATGGAAGTGCTCGGCGCCAGCGCGCAGGAGTGGGTAGACGGCGGCGTGCGCATTATCCCCGGCAGCAAAGGGGAGCCTGGCGGCCAGTACCCGCTGTACGCCAACAGCGAAAAAGCCGAGGAAGGCATCGTCGGCAACGCCCCTTCCACCACCCTGACCCTCAGCGCCACCAGCCTGCCGGACGTGCAGGCCGGCTCAGTGGTGCTGTATCGTAAATTCCAGGTGGGCGAGATCGTTAACGTTCGGCCGAAGGCCAACGAGTTTGAGGTGGACGTCTACATCAGCCCGGAATACCGTAAGTTGCTGACCCGTGAAAGCATCTTCTGGGCCGAAGGCGGCGCCAAGGTGCAGCTCAACGGCAGCGGCCTGACGGTGCAGGCTTCACCGCTCAACCGCGCGCTGAAAGGCGCCATCAGCTTCGACAACCTGCAGGGCGTGACGCTGAACAAAGGCGCCAACCGCGTACTGTACGCCAGCGAAACCGCCGCCCGCGCGGTGGGCAGCCAAATCACGCTGAAAACCTATGACGCCAGCAAGCTGTCGGCGGGTATGCCGCTGCGCTACCTCGGCATCGACGTCGGACAGGTAGAGTCGCTGCAGCTGGCGCCGGAGCGCAACGAAGTGTTGGCCAAAGCGGTGCTGTATCCGGAATACGTGCAGACCTTCGCGCGCCTCGGCAGCCGCTTCTCGATCGTGTCGCCGGAGATCTCCGCCGCCGGCGTCAGCAATCTCGATACCCTGCTTCAACCTTATATCAACGTGGAGCCGGGGCGCGGCCGCGAGCTGCGCACCTTCGAGCTGCAGCAGGCCAGCATCACCGACTCGCGCTATCTCGATGGCCTGAGCGTCGTGCTCGACGCGGCCGAAACCGGCTCGCTGCAGATCGGCACGCCGGTGCTGTTCCGCGGCGTGGAGGTCGGCACCATCACCGGTTTCTACCTCGGCGCCATGTCCGATCGGGTGCACGTCGCGCTGCGCATCAGCAAGAAGTACCAGCATCTGGTGCGCAACAACAGCGTGTTCTGGCTGGCGTCGGGTTACAACCTGCAGTTCGGCCTGACCGGCGGCGTGATCAAGAGCGGCACCTTCCAGCAGTTCATTCGCGGCGGTATCGCCTTCGCCACCCCGCCGACTATTCCGCTGGCGCCGAAAGCGACGCCGAACAAGCACTTTCTGCTGAATCCGGAAGAGCCGAAGGACTGGAAAACCTGGGGCACCGCCATTCCGCGCGATTAACTTTCGCGTTTTCCTCAGGGCCCGGCAATGCCGGGCCCTGTTTTTTTTCGCTTTGTGATAAACTCTCGCCCTTGTCTTTATTGCACCCTGAGAGTTCGCCCCGTGGCCAAATCCACCGCCGTTTTTCTGCCCCCCGCTTTCCTTGACGCCACCCGCGCCATCATGCCCGCCGAGCTGGCGATGGACGATTTTATCGCCGCCTGTCAACGCCCGCTGCGCCGCAGCCTGCGCGTCAACACGCTGAAAATCAGCGTCACCGACTTCCTGGCGCTGGTGCGGGACTACGACTGGCGATTGGAACCCATTCCCTGGTGCGCGGAAGGTTTCTGGATCGAGCGCGACGATGAAGAGCTGCGATTGGGCAGCGCCGCCGAACATTTGAGCGGCCTGTTCTACATTCAGGAGGCCAGCTCGATGCTGCCGGTCAGCGCGCTGTTCGCCGGCGGCGCAGCGCCCCATCGGGTGCTGGACGTGGCGGCCGCGCCGGGTTCCAAAACCACCCAGATAGCCGCGTTGATGGATAATCAGGGCGGCATCGTCGCCAACGAATACTCCGCCAGCCGGGTGAAAGTGCTGCACGCCAATATCAGCCGCTGCGGCGTGAAGAATACGGCGCTGACCCACTTCGATGGCCGGGTGTTCGGCGCCGCGCTGCCGGAGAGTTTTGACGCCATTCTGCTCGACGCCCCCTGCTCCGGCGAAGGCGTGGTGCGCAAAGATCCGGACGCCATGAGCAACTGGTCGCCGGAAAGCGTCGCCGAGATCGCCGCCACCCAGCGCGAGCTGATCGACAGCGCGTTTCATGCGCTGGCGCCGGGCGGCGTGATGGTTTATTCCACCTGCACCCTCAATGCGCAGGAAAATCAGCAGGTGGTGCGCTGGCTGCTGGACACCTATGGCGACGCGGTCAGCATCGAGCCGCTGGGTGAGCTGTTCCCCGGCGCCGACAAGGCGTTGACCGCCGAGGGCTTTCTGCACGTCTTCCCGCAGATTTACGACAGCGAAGGGTTTTTCGTCGCCCGCCTGCGTAAAAAACACGCCGTGGCGCCGTTGGCGAAGCCGACCTATAAAGTCGGTAAATTCCCGTTCAGCCCGCTGTCCGGCAAAGAGGCGGCGCTGATCGCCCAAGCCGCCGCCGCATCCGGCTTAACCTGGGGCGATGACAGCCGGCTGTGGGAGCGCGACAAGGAAATCTGGCTCTTCCCGGCCGAGCTGGAGCCGCTGTTCGGCAAAGTGCGCTTCTCGCGTATCGGCCTCAAGCTGGCGGAGCGCTTCCCGAAAGGTTTCCGTTGGCAGCACGAAGCGGCGATCGCCCTCGCGGGCGCCGACGGCAAACAGCATTTCGAGCTGGACGCCGCGCTGGCCCAGGAGTGGTATCACGGCCGCGATCTCTACCCTGAGCAGCCGCCGGCGGGCGACGAGTGCATCGTCACCTATCAGGGGCAACCGCTGGGCATCGCCAAACGCATCGGCAGCCGCATCAAGAACAACCTGCCGCGCGAGCTGGTGCGCGACGGCGCGCTGGATTTTCACCTGTAATCACCCTGGCGCCGGGGAGCCGCTTTCCCCGGCGATAAATAAAGATAACAATATTCCCATCGCCATTCGTTATTATTCTAATCATTTCACCATCACGTTATTTCACCCGCGCACGCTTGCCCTGTGCCAATTAAAAAGTTTTGACCTTTGATAAAGACAATTTCACGTTCTTATCCTATTAATTTAAATGTAAGTAAATAAATGCGTGCAACTCAGCTCTGGGTGGCGTTTTTGCGGACTTTCTCTGACATGGCAAGGAATCATGATGAAAAAAACTCTGCTGGTTTTGCTCTCGTTAACACCTCTGCTGTGCATCAGTGGCGCAGCCAACGCAGCGGGCACCATTCAGGGCACGCTGGGCGTGACAATGACCATCGGCGCCGGCTGCGTCGTTACCGGCGGCAACAGCTCCGGCACCACCAACAACTTCGGCTCCATCAGCTTCGGCACCTACTCGTCGCTGGCTAACGTCATCACCGCCAGCGCCACCGGCAGCGGCGGCACCGGCACCTTGGGGCTGAACTGCACCACCGGCACCAACTACACCGTGGCGCTGGACAACGGCCTCAACGCCTCCGGCAGCCAGCGGCGCATGGCCAGCGGCGTGCCCGCCTACATCAGCTATAACCTCTACCAGGACAGCGCCCACGCCGTGCCGTGGAACAGCACTACCGGCGTGCTGACCGGCACCGGCACCGGCTCGGCGGTCCCGCTGATCGTCTATGGTCTGGTGCCCGCCGCGGGCACCACCCCGGCGGCAGGCGCGTACAGCGATACCGTCACCATGACCGTCACCTGGTAAGCATGACGCGCCTGGCCGTCACCTGCATGCTGCTGTCGTTGGCAGGCGCTTGCCGCGCCGACGTCAGCACTGCGACGGTCGGCGTCAGCGCCACCTTGGTCAAATCCTGTGTCGCAGGCACCACCAGCGGCGGCAACACCACGTTCGGCACCTTTAACTTCGGCACGGTCTATTTCCTCAATACGGCGATAAAAGTGACCGGCCAGGCGAACGCCGGCGCACTGCAGATCAACTGCAACAACGGCACCAGTTACACGGTGCTGCTCAGCGGCGGACAGAGCGGCAATACCGCTTCGCGCTATCTGCAAAGCGCGGCGGGCCCCCGCGTGAACTACAACCTGTATACCAGCGCCAGCTACGCCACCGTCTGGGATAACGTCACCGGCGTGACGCAGACCGCCACCGGTCGGAGCAAGTCTGGCTGCCGGTGTACGGCATGATCCCGGTGCAGGCGACGCCGGCGACGGGCACTTATACGGACACGGTACAGGTGACGATAAATTGGTGATGGAACGGAATGCGCGCTCCCTGCTGCTTGCTGCTCTGCCTGGCGCTTCCCCGGCCCAAAGCGATACCGGCGTCAACGATACCAAAAGCCAGGGCTTCACGGTCAATGCTTCGATCATCAAAGGCTGCGTGCTCGGCAGCGGCGTCACCAACGTTACCTCGTTCGGCAGCATGAGCTTCGGCCAGGTGGCGTCTTTAAGCAGCCCGGTAAAAATTGTCTCGAGCGCCGGCGCCGGCTCGATCCTGATCCGCTGCAACCCCGGGCTCAGCGTCACCCTGGGATTGAACGTCGGCAATAACGTGTCCGGCTCCATCGCCGGCGGCCGCAAGTTGTTGAACTCGGTCACCTCGGAAACGCTGATTTACCAGCTCTACCAGGATGCCAACTACGCCGTCTTTTGGGGAGACGGCGGCAACGGCGGCGCCGCCCAAACCGTCTCCTCCACCGGCAGTACGCAGGAAATAAAAATCTACGCCAGTCTAATGGCGAGCAGCACCTTGCCCACCAGCGGCACCTACAACGATACGGTCTTAGTGACGGTGAGTTATTGAGCTTTTAAAAGGATCACATTATGCGTACTACTCTGCTTCGCCTGCCTCTGCTGGCAGGATTGTTGTTAGCCGGCCAGCCGCAGGCCTTCGCCGCCGCCTCCATTCTGATTTGGCCCATCGATCCGGTTATTGAAGACAACCAGCAGGCGACAGCCCTGTGGCTGGAAAACCGCGACAGCAAGCCGGTTTACATGCAAATTCGCGTGCTGGGCTGGCAACAAACCGGCGGTAAGGACGATTACCGCAACCAGAGCGAGGTGCTCGCCAGCCCGCCGGTCGCCACCATTCTCCCCGGCAAACGCCAACTGATTCGCCTGATCAAGCAGACGCCGCCCGCCGCCGGACAAGAGCGGGCTTACCGCATCCTGGTCGATGAAGTGCCGATCAAAGATAAAGATGGCGCAGCGCCCGACAAAGGCGCGCAGATGGGGCTGAAATTCCAGATGCGTTATTCGGTGCCGCTGTTCGTCAGCGGCAAAGGCGTCTGGACCAAGCAAGACTTCGAACACCCGCGCGACTACGCCACCGCCAACCAGCCGAAGCTCAGCTACCGGCTGCTGCAACAAAACAGCCAGCGCTGGCTCGACGTGCGCAATGACGGCATCGTGCATGCTCGTCTGTCGCAGGTCAGCATTCAGGGCCAGCCGCTCAACAACGGGCTGCTGGGCTATGTGCTGCCGGGTTCGCAAATGCGTTTCGCCCTGCCGCCGTCGGGCAGTTTTGCCGCCGGCAAGCTGCAGGCGATGGTCAACGACAATAAACAGCCCGTAACCCTCCCGTCTTACTGAGCCCGAGGCGCAGGTGATGCGGATGTCGCCATCGCCCTCACGCGGCATGCAGCTCAAGCCGCTGGCCCTGGCCGTACTCTGTATGGCGGTAGAACTGTGCCCGCCGCCTGCCGCCGCCGACGATTTGCCACCGCCGCCCCGCGCCGTCAGCATGCCGGATACCACGCTGTATCTGGAGCCGGTGGTGAATGGCCGCCCGACCGGCAAAGTCGTGCCGGTCGCCTACCGCGGCGGCCATTACTATTTAACGCCTCAGCAGCTGATCGATGCCGGCCTGCCGGTGACGGACAAACAGGTGAAAGAGATCGCCGTCGATCAACTGGATAAGGTCGACGTCACCTACAGCGGCGAAACGCAGCAGTTGCTGATCTCGGTGCCCAACGATTGGCTCCCCAGGCAAACCCTCGGCGACGCCAACCCGGAGCAGCGGCTGCCGGCGCAAAGCAGCCTGGGCCTTCCTGCTGAATTACGACGCCTACATCAGCCAAAGCGGTGGGCGCAGCAATCCGGGCTATTTTTCCGCCTGGAGCGAACAGCGCCTGTTCGACGGCTTCGGCGTTATCGCCAACACCGGCATTTTCCGCAGCAGCTTCAACGGCGAGACCGCCACGCAGCAGAACAATCGCTATATCCGCTACGACAGCAGCTGGCGCTACAGCGACGACGACACCATGCTCAGCTATACCGCCGGCGATCTCACGACCGGCTCGCTGCCCTGGACCAGTTCGGTGCGCATCGGCGGTCTGCAGGTAGCGCGTAATTTCGCCACGCGGCCGGATCTCATTACCTACCCGCTGCCGCAGTTCTCCGGCCAGGCCGCCGTGCCGAGCAGCGTCGATCTGTACATCAACAGCTATAAAAACACCTCCGCCAACGTGAATCCCGGCCCGTTCACCCTGAATACCGTGCCCTACATCAACGGCGCCGGTCAGGCGACGGTGGTGACGACCGATGCGCTCGGCCGCCAGATCAGCACGACGGTGCCGTTCTATGTCGCCAGTTCGCTGCTGCAGGCCGGGTTGAGCGATTTCAGCCTGTCGGCAGGCGCGCTGCGCCAAAACTACGGTTACCGATCCGCGGACTACGGCCAGTGGGTGGCCAGCGGCAGCGGGCGTTACGGCGTCACGGACTGGCTCACGATCGAAGGGCGGGCGGAAGGTGCGGCGGAGTTGGCGGTCACCGGCGCCGGCGCCGGCGTGCGCATCGGGCAGCTAGGGGTGCTCAACGCCTCCTACAGCTACAGCCAGGCGGGCCGCGACGCTTTCAACGCCCCTCCGGTCACGCCGCGGTATTACGATCCGGTCACCGGCCAACCGGTGCAGCAACCGGATGCCGGTCCGGTGTATCAGTACGCCGGCCGCCACGGCGATCAAACCAGCCTGAGTTACACCTACAGCAATCAGTATTTCAGCCTCAACGCTCAACGGGTGCTGCGCAGCGCGGACTTTGGCGATCTTTCCACCTACAAGAGCAGCTATCGGCTGAGCCGCCGCACCGATCAGCTGACCGGCAGCATCGGCCTGAGCCGCTTCGGCAGCCTGGGCGCCGGTTATTTCGACGTGCGCGACGCCATCGGCCAGCGCACTCGCCTGGTCAACCTGTCGTACAGCCTGACGCTGTGGCGCAACATCAGCCTGTACGCCTCGGCAAACCGCGAGATTGGCGGTGACGGTTACAGCTCTCAGCTGCAGATCAGCATTCCGTTCGATACCTGGGGCACCGCCAACGTCAGCACCGCCCGCGACGCCGGCAACCGCTGGAGCGAACGCGTGGCTTACAGCCGCGCCGCGCCGACCGACGGCGGTTTCGGTTGGAATCTGGCCTATGCCGGCGGCCAGGGCAGCAACAGCGATTATCGTCAGGCGGATGTGACCTGGCGCACCTCGCTGTTGGAAACCCGCGCCGGGCTGTATGGCAACCGTAACGACTACACCCGCTGGGGCGAAGTCAGCGGTTCTCTGGTGGCGATGAACGGCGGCGTTTATGCCACCAACACCATCAACGATGCCTTCGCGCTGGTATCGACCGACGGCTACGCCGGCATTCCGGTCAGCTACGAGAACCAGCGCATCGGCGTCACCAACGACAAAGGTTATCTGCTGGTGCCCACCGTCACCTCGTATTACCACGCCAAGTTCCAAATCGACCCGCTCAATTTACCGGCGGACGTTAACCTGCCGGCGGTCGAAAAAACCGTCGCCATCCGCGATCACAGCGGCTACCTGGTCGAATTCCCCGTCCAGCGCCTGTCCGCCGCCGACGTGGAGCTGGTCGATGCGCAAGGCAAACCGCTGGCCAACGGCAGCCAGGTGGCGGTGCTCGGCGGCAATCAACAAAGCTACGTCGGGTGGGATGGCATGACCTATATCGATCCGGTGCAGCAATACAACCGATTAAGCGTAATCCCGGCCGACGGCGGCCCGCCGTGCCAGGTCAGTTTCAGCCTGGCCAACCCGCAGGGGCTGCAACGCGTCGGCCCTCTCGTCTGCCAGTAACACACGGAGAAGAAGAATGATGTCTCGGCAAGTGAAAATCTTTTTGGCGGCGCTGCTGTTGATGTGTGGACAACGCGCGCTGGCGGACTGCGCCACCACCAACGGCACGGTTACCCTGCCCAGCAGCAACTCCTTCGCCGTCTACAACGGCCAGATAAGCGCCCAGGGCACTGCGGGGCTGAACTGCACCGGGCTCGGGCTCAATTTGCTGACGCAAAACACCGTCACGGTCAAGATCGCTTCCACCACCAACAACATGGCTCTGCTGAACGGCAACGGCTCAGGCGATAAAATTTCTTATTTGATCTACCCGGATTCGAACTACCAGTACCCGTATAGCGTCGGCCAGACCATCGATTACAGCTCGCTGAATCTGCTGTCGCTGATCCTGATCTCTTCCAACGTCAACTTTCCGGTGTATATCAAAACCGTCGTCGGCGCGAACGTCAGCGCCGGCACCTATACCGATACCATCAACCTGGTGTGGAACTACCATATCTGCGGCCTGGGCCTGATAGGGCTTTGCATCTGGTGGGACGGCACCAATCAACCCAGCACCGTGACCGTCACCGCGGTCATCACCAAGAGTTGCCTGATCAACACCGCCAACAACGTCAACTTCGGCAGCATGGCCTTAGTGGGGCAATTCAATCCGATCAACCAAAGCATCACGCTGACCTGCACCAAATCCCAGTCTTACAGCTCCTACTTCACCAACGGCAACAACCCGATCACCGGCTGGCGGCGAATGCTCAGCGGCACCAGCAACTTCCTGCAGTATCAGATCTATTTGCCCAATACCAGCACCGTGTGGAGCAGCACCAACGCGCAAAGCGGCACCGGCACTGGCCTGGCGCAAAGCATCCCCTTTACCGCCGCCGTCAATCCGGCGCAGACCGAAGTGCCGGTCGGCACCTATCAGGATAACGTCAGCTATGTCGTGACTTACTAGCGCAGCCGCTAGCCGCCCGGCCGAATGTTGCCAGAGTGTATTTTTTATGTGGCATTTTTTGCTCATTTGGCTATGCTCATACCGATGACCTGACTGGTCTAACCTCCTACCACATCATTGAGCAAGGAGTTCCCATGAGCAAAACCGTCGTAAAAATTGGCAGCTTCGAGGTCGATGACGCGCATCTTCACGCCACCGCCGACCGTGCAGGCACCCTGAGCATCCCCTGCAAGTCCGATCCGGATCTGTGCATGCAGCTCGACGGCTGGGATGAACACACCAGCATTCCGGCCATCCTCAACGGCAAGCAGTCGCTGCTGTACAAGCAACACTACGACCGACAGACGGACGCCTGGGTGATGCGGGTGGCATGAAAATATATCCAGTAGGTTGACGACGCGCTGCTTTCATCAGAAACAGCGCGTTTTTTTATGCGATGGCGATGCCGCGGCCGGCAAAGAAGTGGGCGAAGCGGTTGAGTGACAGCTGTACTCGCTCGCGCGTCGCCGGGCTGTCGCCCGAAGGATTATGGAAGGTCACGCTTTGCGCATCGGCGGCGGTGATCAACACCAGATGCCCGCCCCGCTGCGGCGGTATGTTCTCGGGCCGGCGAATGGCGGGATGCACCGAGGCGATAAAGTAGCGGCATTCATGAAGCAGCGCCGGCACATCGGCGGCCGCCAACCCCACCTTCACCTCCGCCTGCAGCGCGAACTGCTCGCGCACATACTCGACGAACGGCGCGTAAATCAGCCCTTTTATCCGCTCGTTCTCACGCACATAGGCACCATAAGGCAGGCTGCGGCGCGCCAGTTCCAACAGCGGCGGCGCTGCGCCATCGCGGTGGCCCAGCACCATTTTCAGGCAGGCCATGCCGCACACGTGGTTGGCCCACTCGACGTACTCCGCCCGATCGCGGGCGCCGCTGCGCGCCCAATTCTCGTCTTGCGCCAGCGTCGCGCGGCCGGCGATCAGATCGGCGGCCATCTCCGGGCTCGCCCACTGGCACTCGTAGGGAACGGCGCGCATCCGTTTAGAACTTGTCGACGACTTTGAAATTCATCAGCACCAGCGTCATGTCCGGCGAGAACAGATCGTACTCTTCGAAGAAGCGTTGCAGCTCTTTGCGCCAATGCGCCAGCGAACGATCGCCCTCGCCTTCGGCAAAGGCGTGCGCTTCATCGACCTGATCGTACGTTTTCATTTCCACCGCGGTCAGCTCAACCGCGCAGACCGGCTCTCCCTTGCCGTCCACCACCAGGAACCGATCGCCGGCCTGTGGGATGCCCTCGCCGTCCAGGTTGGAGCAGGTCGCCGTTTTGGTGCCGTTCAAAATCAATTGCACCACTTCATCGGCCTGCTGTTCGGTATCGCCGAACGCCCAGCGCTCAAGGTGCTCGTATTTCTGTGGAATTGCCGTCGCCATGATTATACCTTTTGGAAAAATGCCTCAATGCAGACAGGATAGTACAACGTATTGGCGGCCGTCTGCATCCGTCACAAGCGCGACTGCGCGTTATGCCAGCGCCGTCTTTACGAGTTTTTACCGTTCTTCGCTGTGCCTTCAGCGCTACGGGGCGCATACTGTGAACATTATTCACTCAATGGCAACGCCAGGCGGCAACATGCGGCAAGACGATTTCGATGCTGACGATACCTTCAGCGATTTACTCAACAGCGTCGCGTTGGCGACGCTGTTGCTCATCGCCATCGCCGGCGGATGGTATTTCAGTTAAGAGAGGGCGACGTGGCGACAAAACGCATGGGCAACAAGCTCAGTAAAATGGTGGTGGTGCTGCTGCTGATCTGCCTGGCGTTGCTGCTGTTGCGTTGGGCGGCGATAGCGTTCGGTTAATCCCATAAAACGACGCCGGCCAACCGCCGGCGCCCTGCTCACCGCCGCGGCGCCGCGGTCGGCTCCAGTAACTCGCGCAAATAGGCCAGACGCGCTTCCCCCTGTGGCAACCAGCGACGGCACAGCCAATGTTGCGTTTCACCCGTGCGGCTGAGGCGGTAGTACTCCGCGAAGGTTTCGACCCAGTTCATGATGTGTTCTCCTGCTTTTCGACATTGCCAGTATTGAGCGCAAAAACCAGAAGAAATACTGATGGCTTGTTTTTTATGCTTCCTGTTTTTTGCCGTCGGTAGCGAAGCCGCAGTTCAACTGCTACATTGGGCGAAAATCAACCCACCGAGGTGTAGGCCATGACGTTCTCGGAACAGGAGATTAAACCCGTATGGGATGAAGTCGCGCGCCTGATCGGCGACAGCGTGATGCAGCTGCGCCATCGCGGCGAGGCGCTGTCGGTGGAAACGCTGGAGAAACATCTGGCGCGGCAGCTGGCCGAGAGCAACGACATCGAACGGCGTATCCTGCTCGGCGCCGCCATCAACATGCTGAAAGGCGGAAAATGAATCGCCAACCGAAAAGGTTGGCGATCCGACAGAAGCCCGAGGTATGCAAGCCCGGCCTTCTGCGCGCTACTATGTCACGCTAATATGACGTAATTAATAGGAATTGTCGGGTTTTTGCCCAAAACGCCCTATTTTTGTTGCCTGCATTACGCCAACACGAAATCGCCGGCATCCAGCGGCTGCCCCACCACTTTCACCAGGAAATCGTTGCCGTCAAAGGCGCCGCCCAGGTTGATCGCCACATCGCTGACGTGATTTTGCGCATCGTAGCTCAGCTTCGCCTCGCCCGCCTTGCCGCTGAACTGATCGACGAAGCGGATGCCGTCGGCGCTGCCGGTGTTGAACAGCGTCAGATCGATCTTGTCCTCACCGCGCACGAAGTCGCGGATCCAATCCGGCGCCGCCGCCGTCGACTCATCCGCCGCGAAGTAGACGAAGGTGTCCTTGCCGGCGCCGCCCCACAGCTGATCCGCCCCTTTGCCGCCGTACAACACATCATCGCCCGCGCCGCCCTTGAGCACGTTATCGGCGGCGTTCCCGACCAGCACATCGTTACCCGACCCGCCGATGGCGTTTTCAATCGTTACGCCCGCCGCGATCGACACGTTGCCTTTCAGGCCGCCGACGTCCGAGAACGCCTTTTCATTCAGGTTGATGCGCTGATTTTGGCCAAAGCCGGAGAAGTCGAAGGTGTCGTTGCCGCCGGCATCCCAGGCGGTGAAGATTATCTTGTCCTGCGCGCCGGTGGCGGTGAGGAAGTCGCGATCGGTGTTGGAATTGAAACCGTAAACCGTGTCGCCGGTGCGGGTGTTCATGTTGGCGCCGTAGAAATGCTGGATCGCCGTGATGTCATTGAGCAACGGCCCGGAAGAGTACGCGCCTTTAAAGTCCTGCCCGGTGTTGCTTTCGCTGAAATAGCTCATCAGGCTGTGGGCGCGGCTGTCTTCGAAGTAGGTCGCGTCTTTAGCGTAGGTGATGCTGACGCCCGGCGCGGCGTTATAGTCGCCCGGGTGCTGCAACCCCAGCGCATGACCGATCTCATGGGTGAAGGTCTGGCGGCCGTACTCGTTTTCATGGATCTGGTTGTTGACGAAGGTGTGGTTCTTGGCGTTATACCAGGTTTGACCGGCGACCGAAGGCGATGAATCCGGGTTATACGCAAAGGCATAGGAGCCGCGCGAGCTGTAATCGAACAGACCGAATTTGATGTTGGCGGCGGCGGTGTTGCTGGTCTCGGTGAAGGTGATGTTGGCCACGTCGGACCATGACTGCAGCGCCAGTTTGGCCTGCTCGCGCTGTTCCGCGTTAAAGCTGCTGAAGCCGCTGATGCTCATGCTCGACATATTGCCCGGCGCCTTTTCCCAGAAACTGTAGGTCAGGGAGACCGGCTTTTCGGTCACGCCCTTGTCGTGCCAACTGCGATCGCCGCGCACCAGTTCCAGGCCGGCATTCTCGAACGTTTTCGACGGATGAAGCACGGTAATGGTGTCGTCTTCATCGGGTTTATAAGCGCCCAGCAGGGCTAATACGCCTTCGGCCTTAACGGAAGCATTGCTTGATGACATAACCTTATCTCCATATTCGTCAATTCAATCGGGGTGATGCCCCAACTGGCGGATTGCCTGAACGGCAGCGGCCCGGTGTTGAATCAATACGGGGATATCGGTAATGCGCTGGCGCCTTCCATCGGCACTCTGAATGAGAACGATAATCCCTTAAGAGAAGAGAATAGACACATTTTACCGAGAACAGATTTTTCTTATCAAAAGTGTGACAGGGATTTTCCGCCATGCGAATGATTTTCAAGGTAATAATCAGCATTATCACGATGTCGAAAAAAGTATAAAAAAACCGGGGCAATCCAACCCCGGCTATCCATAACACACTCTGGACTCAGACTAACCAACCGACCAACAGCGTCGCGCCAATGACCGTGGAAGCGCCGCCGATGCGCGTAGCGATTTGGGCGAACGGCATCAGCCCCATGCGGTTGGACGCCGACAGGATCGCCACGTCGCCGGTGCCGCCCAGGCCGCTGTGACAGCAGGTGACGATCGCCGCTTCCACCGGGAACATCTTCAGGTAAGGCGCAATCAGGAAACTGACCAACCCCATCGACAGCACCACCGAGCCGCAGACCACCACATAGCCGACCGAGAACACCGCAACCACGCTTTCCAGCGGCACGTACAGCATGCCCAGACCGATCATCAGCGGCCATACCAACGCGGTGGAGACGAACTTATAAAAACTGTGCGCGCCGGTCTCCATCGAAGCCGGGATCACCCGGCAGTATTTGCACAGCACCGCGAACAGGATCATCAGCACCGGGCCAGGGATATGCACGATATGCTCGAACAGGCCGCCGACGATAAAGAAGGCGCAGATCACCAGCAGCCCGCCGCCCATCAGTTGGAAATCGACGTTGCCGCTTTGTTCCTTGATGGCGAACATCGCGTTCTCCTGCGCCGAACGGATCAGCATGCCGTCGCCGCTCAGCGCCTTGCGCTGCATGCCGATGCGCGCCAGCACCCCGGCGGTCACGATGGCGAAGATATTACCCAGCACCGCCGCCGGCGCCAGCTGCGCGACGTAGACGTCCGGCGTCGATCCCAGGATCGCCGAATAGGCCAGCGACAGCGGTAAAATGCCCTCGCCGATGCCGCCGCCGATGATCGGCACGATGATAAAGAAGAAGGTGTGATAGAAGGTGAAGCCGAACAGTTTCCCTACCAGTAGCCCGGTGATCACCGCCGTGACCGTGCCCACCACCAGCGGCACGAACATGCGAATCATCCCCTGGATCAGGATCACCCGGTTCATGCCGAGAATGCTGCCGACCACCAGACTGGCGATGACGAAATAAAGCAGGTTGGCGTCTTTCATCAACAGATGGACGGTGCCCATGACGTTGGGCTGGAACACGTTGAAGTAGACCAGCACCGACGGCACCATCAAACACAGAATGGCCGGCCCGCCGATATCGCGCAGCACGGGAATGCTTTTACCCAACTGCGCCAACGCAAAGCCCAGCGTCATTATCACCGCCAGGCCGCCGATCATATTCTTCGGCAGGAAGTTAGCATAGGCGGAAATCGCCACGATGGCGCAAATCGTGATAAACAACGCGATCGGCACCGCACCGATATCTATTTGACGAAGTTGATTAATTAATCCTGATGATTCGGACGATGCCGTATTTTTATCACAGGCTATTTCTGCATTTATCTGTTTCATTATTCACCCTGCTGACAAGCGTACAGTACGGTTAGATCCACCTGGCGCAACAATCCCGCCATAGCCAAGTGAAAACAACTAATTACAAAAATCCTATTGCGGATTTCGCTTTTTCTAATAAGAAATAAAACAGTAGACAGCACTGACAATATGATAAAAAATAAAAATGCAAAACTAAATTACGCTGAGGGAATTCAATATTGTGACCCTCCGCCAAGGTTGGTTTTAATTAATTATCGTCAGCATTTTGTAATTAAAGTAATCAGGCTTAAATTCGCTGCTATGCTATAGGAGGGCGAAAAAGCCCCCTGCTTTATTAATAAAGAACCGGAAACGCCATTAGCTGAATCCGGTCAGCTTGATCCGAACCTTAATCCTGCGCGCGGCACCGCACGGGAAAAAGGCATAATATGACTCATAAGGAAGTAGAATATGTCTTCACGCGCTGTTACCCCACAAACCCTCGCTCGCTACGGCATCCATCAGGCCGCCGACATCGTCTATAACCCCAGCTATGAATTGCTGTTCGCCGAAGAGACCCGCGCCGACCTGCCGCCGCTGGAACGCGGCACCCTCACCCAACTGGGGGCGGTCAACGTCGCGACCGGCGAATTTACCGGCCGTTCGCCGAAAGACAAATACATCGTGCGCGACGACACCACGCGCGACACCGTCTGGTGGTCCGACAACGGTACCGGCAAGAACGACAACCAGCCGCTGTCGCCGGAAGTCTGGCAGCATCTGAAGACGCTGGTGGGCAACCAGCTCTCCGGCAAGCGTCTGTTCGTGGTGGATGCCTTCTGCGGCGCCAACGCCGATACGCGCCTGAAGGTGCGCTTCATCACCGAGGTGGCCTGGCAGGCGCACTTCGTGAAAAACATGTTCATCCGCCCAAGCGACGCCGAGCTGGCGGACTTTGAGCCGGACTTCGTGGTGTTGAACGGCGCCAAATGCACCAACCCGGACTGGCAGCAGCAAGGGCTGCACTCGGAAAACTTCGTCGCTTTCAACCTGACCGAGCGCATGCAGCTGATCGGCGGCACCTGGTACGGCGGCGAGATGAAGAAAGGCCTGTTCTCGATCATGAACTATCTGCTGCCGCTGAAGGGCATCGCCTCGATGCACTGCTCGGCCAACGTCGGCGAGCAAGGCGACGTCGCGGTGTTCTTTGGCCTGTCCGGCACCGGCAAAACCACCCTCTCCACCGATCCGAAACGCCAGCTGATCGGCGATGACGAGCACGGCTGGGACGACGACGGCGTGTTCAACTTCGAAGGCGGCTGCTACGCCAAAACCATCAAGCTGTCGCCGCAGGCGGAGCCGGAAATCTATCAGGCGATCCGCCGCGATGCGCTGCTCGAAAACGTCACCGTGCGGGCCGACGGCAGCATCGACTTCGACGACGCCAGCAAAACCGAGAACACCCGCGTCTCTTACCCGATTTATCACATCGAGAACATCGTCAAACCGGTGTCCAAAGCCGGCCACGCGCGCAAGATCATCTTCTTGACCGCCGACGCCTTCGGCGTGCTGCCGCCGGTGTCGCGCCTGACGCCGGAGCAGACCCAATACCACTTCCTGTCCGGCTTCACCGCCAAGCTGGCCGGCACCGAGCGCGGCATCACCGCCCCGACGCCGACCTTCTCCGCCTGCTTCGGCGCCGCGTTCCTGACGCTGCACCCGACGCAATACGCTGAAGTGCTGGTGAAACGCATGGAGGCCGCCGGCGCCCAGGCTTACCTGGTCAACACCGGCTGGAACGGCAGCGGCAAGCGTATCTCGATCAAAGATACGCGCGGCATCATCGACGCCATCTTGAATGGCGACATTGAGCAGGCCGACACCTTCACGCTGCCGATCTTCGGGCTGGCAGTGCCGACCGCGCTGCCGGGCGTCGATCCGTCGATCCTCGATCCGCGCAAAACCTACGCCGACGAATCGCTGTGGCAGGAGAAAGCGCAGGATCTGGCGCAGCGCTTTATCGATAACTTCGCCAAATATACCGTCACCCAGGCGGGCGAAAAACTGGTGAACGCCGGGCCGAAGCTGTAACGCAGACGTTTTGCATCCTGCTGTTTAAGGGCCGAACTTTCGGCCCTTTCTTGTTTTCATCTTTTCATCCTTCCGCCAGCAAACCCGGCATCACCAGCGCCACCGCCGCCGCGATGCGCTCGTCGATCGCGCTGCCGGGCGGCAACAGCCCCAGGGTCATCTGCCGCAGCGGTTCGGCGATGGCCATCGCCAACAGCAGATCGCTGGTTTGCGCCCAGTCGCGCTCACGCAGCCACCCGCACTGCTGCTGGCGCCGCAGCCAGTCCGCCACCGTCGCCCGTCCGCGCAGAATGCCGTTGCGCTGATAGCTGTCCAGCAGCGCCTCGCGCCCCGGAAACTCGCTTTGCAGCAGCCGAAACATCCCCACCGCTTCGGCGCTCAATACCTGCTGCGCCACCGCCGTCAGCCCTTTTTCCAACAGCGGCGCCACCGCCTCCCACCGCCCGGCATCCTGGGCGAAGGCCGGCTGAAACGCATCGGTCCAGCCGCTCACCGCCTGCGCCACCAGTTCGTCGCGATTGGCCGCAAAGCGATACAGGGTTTTTTTAGCCACCCCGGCGCGTTTCGCCACCGCATCCACCGTTGCCGCGGCATAGCCGCCGTCGAGCAACAGCGCCAGCGTCGCCTGCGCCAACGCGGCGCGCAGCGCCGTTTCCGGCGTGGCCGGCCGGCCGCGAGCACGCAGCGGTTCTTCATTCGGGTTCGCCATATTTATTCCTCACAAGCATTGACAGACTCAGCATAGCGGCATAGTTTTATTTTGGAAACACAACTCGTTTCCAAAATAAAACAGGAACCCATTATGACACATCCTTCCCTGCTGGCGCCGTGGGGCGTTAACGATATCAACGAGTTGCTCAAACCTGAACCGCTGCGGCTGGAGATGGGGCTGAGTCGCAGCGCCGACGGTTTGCTGACCGTCGCGGTCCGTACCGATCTGCACGGCTGCAAGGGGCGCATGCTGGACTGGTGGTTCACCTTCTTTGAGAACACGCAGCACATCAACTGGTGGCACCCGCACGATCACGTCGAACATCGCGGCTGGGACCGCCATTGGAAAAAAGGGGAAAGCTACGTCGGCGCCAGCATCGAAGCGGTCGAATGGCTGGCGGAGCTGCCACCGGTCGCGGCGCGCCTCAAATTCCACGCCGCCGAGGACTTCTTCGCGCCGCAACCGCTGCGCCAGGCGCGTGACGCGCAGGCGCTCTCCGCCGCCGTGTGCGCGCGCATCGGCTTCGGCGACCAGGTGGCGTTGGATGACAACGGCGATCCCTGCGACGGCGAAATGCTGCATCTGGCGCGCGATACGCCCTACGGGTGCGTGCTGCGCAGCCGTTTTCTGTTGGGTAAAGCCTGCGCCAACGCCCACGACGAACTGTCGGACGACATCGGGTTTAACCTGATGCGCCACTGCTACAACGAGTTCAGCTATCTGGCGCAGTTCCTGCCGTCGCTGTACTACGCCGAAAACGGCCGTGAGCCGGCGCCGTTGCTCTGGTGAATCGCGCCTCACAGTTCCCGCTGAAATCAATTGATTGTTTTGTCGTATAAATTTAGAACTGACGAACAATAAATCAAAAGTATGGGAACGGGGATGAATCAACAGACTCTCGACGCGCGCCGCTCGCGTCAGGCGTTGCTGGCCGGCTCGGTCGGCAACTTTATCGAATGGTACGAGTTCGGGGTGTACGGGTTCCTGGCCACCGTTATCGCCGCCAATTTTTTCACGCTGCAGGGTGAAAATGAAATCACCAGCCTGATCCTCACCTACGCCGCCTTCGCGCTGGCGTTTTTCTGCCGGCCGATCGGCGCGGTGATCTTCGGCCGCATCGGCGATCGCATCGGCCGTCGTCCGACGCTGATTGCGGTCCTGCTGCTGATGACGCTGGCGACGGCGTTGATCGGCGTCATGCCGACCTATGCCTCGATCGGCGTCGCCGCCCCGCTGCTGCTGACGCTGCTGCGTATGTTCCAGGGGCTGTTCGCCGGCGGCGAATTCGGCGGCGCCGTGTCGCTGATGACCGAGTTCGCCCCAAAGGGCAAGCGCGGGCTGTTCGGCGCCTGGCAATCGCTGACCGTCGCGCTCGGCCTGTTGGCCGGCGCCGGGCTGGTGGCGCTGCTGGCTGCGCTGCTGAGCGTGCAGCAGTTGCATGACTGGGGCTGGCGCATTCCCTTCCTGCTGGCGCTGCCGATGGGCGCCGTGGCGCTGTGGCTGCGGCTCAAGCTTGAGGAAACGCCGACGTTTACCCAGGCGCAGCACGCCGCGGAGCACACCGCCGCGCCGCCGGAAGCGAAGCTGGGCGGCGTGGTGAAAACCATTCTGGTCGGCATCGGCCGCATGATGGGCTGGTCGGCCGCCGGCTATACCTTCCTGGTGGTGATGCCTTCCTATTTGCAAACCTCGCTGCACGCCACCTTCCAACAGGCGCTGGTGGCGACGGTGCTGGCCAACGTCGGTTTCGCCCTGACCATCCTGCCGGCGGGCATCATCAGCGACAGGCTGGGACGAAAAACGGTGATGCTGACAGCCGTGGCGGCGGTGATCCTGTTCACCTTCCCGCTGCTGCACCTGTTGCAGGATGCGCAGAGCTCACTGTGGATCAAAGGGCTGGCAGTCATGATCGCCGGCGCCGTGGTCGGCCTGCTGGCCGGTCCCGGCCCGGCGATGCTGGCGGAGATGTTCCCGACCCAGGTGCGCTATACCGGCCTGGGGCTGGCTTACTCGCTGTCCAATGCGGTGTTTTCCGGCTCGGCCGGGCTGATTATCACCGGCCTCATCAAACAGACCGGCAATATCGACATTCCCGCCTACTATGTGGTCGCCACGTCGGTGGTCAGCCTGTTTGCGCTGATGACGCTGCGCCGCGACGATCATCTGCGCTCGCTGAACGAACGTTAATCCTCCGGGGGCGCATCGCCCCCATTCCAACTCGTGATAATGATCACAACGCAATAATGTTAACGTTAACTTTTGTGATTAACATCGCATGAGTGATAACTGACAGCTTCATCCATCCGCGAGTTAACGTTAACAATAGAGCTAACTTCACTCACCGGGGCCCTACCCATGAACCGCGAAACTAAAAAAATATTACGTGCTGCTCAGCGGCCTGCTGTTCTTCTTTTTCTTCACCTGGTCTTCCAGCTTTTCGCTGATCTCGCTGTGGCTGAATCAAAAGATCGGGTTGAAAGGCGCCGAGACCGGTCTGATCTTCTCCGCCATCTCGCTGGTGGCGCTGTGCGCACAGCCGTTGTACGGCTTTATTCAGGACAAACTTGGGCTGCGCAAACACCTGCTGCAGTTTCTCGGCGTGATGCTGCTGCTGACCGGCCCGTTCTTTATCTACGTTTATGCCCCGCTGCTGGCGAGCAGCCTGCCGCTCGGCGCTTTGGTCGGTGGGGTGTTCATCGGCGCGACCTTCTTCGCCGGCATCGGCGCGCTGGAATCTTATACCGAGCGCGTCAGCCGCATCAGCGGTTTCGAGTTCGGCCGCGCCCGCATGTGGGGCTCGCTCGGCTGGGCCAGCGCCACCTTTGTGGCCGGTTTTATCTTCAATATCAATCCGAACATCAATTTCTGGCTGGCCTCCGCCGCCGCCGTGGTATTCCTGTTTCTGCTCAGTCAGGTACGCGAGCTGAAGCCGAACGCCATGGCCGGCCTGGCATTCGGCAAACCGGAGAACCTGCGGCTGCAGGACGCGCTGGCGCTGCTGCATATGCCGGGCTTCTGGGCACTGGTGGTGTTTGTGCTGGGGATCAGCGTATACAACGTTTTCGATCAGCAATTTTCTGTCTACTTCGCTTCACAGTTCGCTTCTCGCGCACAGGGCAACGAGATGTACGGTTTTCTCAACTCGCTGCAGGTCTTCCTCGAAGCCGGCGGCATGTTCCTGGCCCCGCTGCTGGTGAACCGTATCGGCGCCAAGCAGGGGCTGTTGCTGGCGGGCAGCGTGATGGCGCTGCGCATGTTCGGTTCCGGGTTGGTCAGCGGCGCCCTGATGATCTCCGCCATGAAACTGCTGCACGCCGTAGAATTGCCAATCCTGCTGATCGCTATCTTCAAATACATCGCCAGCCGCTTCGACAGCCGACTCTCCTCCACGCTGTACCTGGTAGGCTTCCAGTTCATCACCCAGGTGATGGCCAGCTTCCTGTCGCCGCTGGCGGGCTACGGTTATGACCGCATCGGCTTTGCCGACACCTATCTGCTGATGGGCTGCGCGGTCGCCGTCACCACGCTTGTCTCCTGTTTCTTGCTGCGCGGCGAACGCTCCGCCACGGCAACGCCCTTTCCATCCGCCATTAAATCAAGTGAGTCTGTCCAATGAACACTGCTTTAGCTCAAGCCGACCATGCGGTCGAAGCCCTGTGCGCAGAGCGCCGAGACGATTATTATCCGCAGTTCCATCTCGCACCGGCCGCCGGCTGGATCAACGATCCCAACGGCCTGATCTGTATTGACGGCGTCTATCATGCCTTCTTCCAGCATCACCCCTATAGCGAACACTGGGGGCCCATGCACTGGGGGCATGCGACCAGCCGTGACCTGATACGCTGGCAGCGCCAGCCCATCGCCCTGGCGCCCGATGCGCCCTATGACAAAGACGGTTGTTTTTCCGGCTGCGCCGTGGATGACAACGGCGTGCTGACGCTGCTTTACACCGGCCACGTGTGGTTGGGCGAACCCGGTGACGACAGCCTGGTGCGGGAAGTGCAATGTCTGGCCACCAGCGAAGACGGCATACGCTTCGTCAAGCACGGACCGGTACTGGCCCCGCCGGACGGCATTCAGCATTTTCGCGATCCGAAAGTCTGGCGCGAAAACGGCGAATGGTGGCTGGTGGTCGGCGCCAAAGAAAACGGCCTGGGCCAGGTGCGCCTGTACCGCTCTGCCGACCTGCGCGCCTGGCGCTTCGATCGGGTGCTGGCCGGCGCGCAAACGGCGCATCAGGGCTATATGTGGGAATGCCCGGATTTCTTCCCGCTGGGGGAGCAACACCTGCTGCTGTTTTCGCCGCAGGGGCTGGCGGCGCAGGGCTACCGCTACCGCAATCGCTTCCAGAGCGGCTATCTGCTCGGCCATTGGCGGCCGGACGGCGACTTTACGGTGACCCAGCCCTTCTGCGAGCTGGATGCCGGCCACGATTTCTATGCGCCGCAGACCTTCACCGCCGCCGACGGCCGCCGGCTGCTGTTTGCCTGGATGGATATGTGGGAATCACCGATGCCCAGCAAAGCGCACCGCTGGGCCGGTGCCCTCACCCTGCCACGCGAGCTGACGCTGGCCGCCGACGGCAGCGTCCGCATGAATCCGGCGCGTGAACTGGCGGCGTTGCGCCGAGGATCGCAGACGTTGTCGGCGCAGACGCTGACCAATCAGCATCTGCCGCTGACGAACGATATGCAGGAGCTCATCCTGACGTTGAGACCGGCCGACAGCGACGCCGAGCGGTACGGGCTGGCCATTGGGAGTGCGGCGCGGCTGTTCGTCGACAATCAGTCACACCGATTGGTGCTGGAGCGTTTTAATGAACATCCGGCGCTGTGCACCTGCCGCAGTGTGCCGCTGCCGGAGGGTGACATCCTGTCGCTGCGGATCTTTATCGATCGCTCCTCACTGGAGATCTTCGTTAATCAGGGGCAGGCCTGCCTGACCAGCCGCATCTATCCGACGGCGGACGATCGCGGTCTCAGCCTGTTCGCCGAAGGCGGCCGGGCGCTGTTCGAGCCCATCACGGGATGGCAGTTGGCAAGCATCTGGGGGTAATGGGAATGAGCACCGGGCGCGCAGCGACGCCCCGGTGCGTTTACAGCGAACCACGTTCCAGCAGCGGGCAAGGCACTTTCACCGTATCACGCTGTTCCCGCCGCTCAATCACATGCAGCGCCGCAAGGCGACCCAGTTCATAATGCGGCAGCTGCACCGTCGTCAATGCCGGCAGGAACAGCTCGCCGGTGCCGACCATATTGTCGTAGCCCAGCACCGCCACCTGCTGCGGTATCCGCCATCCTTGCGCCAGCAATACCTGATACGCCAGAAACGCTATCCGATCGTTCCCACACACCACGACATCGCAATCGCGCCGGCCGGCGGAAAAATGCCGCTCCAGCAACGCTACGCAGTCGCGATAGCTTTGATCGCCGGCGCTCAGATCGAGATGATACTGCCGCAGTTGTTCAACATCGCGCCCCGCTTCGCGCCAGGCGCGTTCCAGACCGCGGCGGCGCAGCCCCGCCGCCAGCGTATCCGCCGGTAAATGAATGCACAAAGGCGCGCGATAGCCTTTGGCGATCAGCGTGCGCGTCGCGTCATACTGCCCTTGCTCATCATCAGGAATGTAGCTGGCGATAGAATGCGCCGGGCTGACGCAGTTGGCCAACACCAGCTTTTTGTCCAGCAGTTTGGCCGGCAGCGTCACCTCACGCAGCCCCATCGTGGTGAAGATCACCCCATCCGGCCGATGCGCCAGCAGCAGATCGACGGTCTGTTCGGCGTTGTCGTCGGCGAACAGGTTGACGACGAAGCTGTTCCAGCCGCGCTCGCGCGCGGTTTTCTCAATCGACAGGATCATTTCCACCGAGAACGGCGTCGTGGCGGTGTCCAGCGCCAGCACGCCGAGCGTCTGCACGCGATTTCCGTCACCGCGAATACGCCGCGCCGACAGATCCGGCACATAGTCCAACCGATCGATAGCCTGTTTGACGCGGCGGTAGGTTTCCGGCCGCAGCTTGCCGGGTTCATTGATGGCGCGGGACACCGTCATCAACGAGACTCCGGCAAGTTTTGCGACGTCTTTCAGCGAAGCCATGCGCCCTTCTTTATGATTAATGGGAAAAAGTGAATAATCCCATAACCGGGCACAGGACTCTACTCTGCGTTAACGGGATGTGATGTCCGCCCACAGGATAGCGCTGCCGGCCCTCAACGGCGCCACGTCGCCCCCCGCCGCCGATGCCGTCCACCAGACGCCCTCGCGCGCGCTCAGTTCGCCGCCCCCCGGCAGCGACCAGAGCCCGCTCAGCACATACAGCACCCCCGCCCGCCCCGGCGGCAAGGTTAGCGGCTCGGCGCTGCGTTGCACCTGCGCCGCTAGCCGGCCGCGGCGCGTCATGATGTTGAAATCCTGACTGGCGCCGCCCAGCAGCGTCGCTTCCAGCGCCACGTCGCCGGAAAAGGCGAACGGCTCCCCGATACGCGCCAACTGATGGTCGATATGCCCGGCGCTGAACAGCCGCACGCCGTCGCCTTCCAGCAGCGTGATCGAACGATCGATGCCCGCAAAGGCGGAAAACGGCCCGTCCTGTGCGATGGTGGCGATGCTGGCGCGCCAGTCGAAATCCGGCTCGCCCGGCGGCCAACTGACGATTTCACGGGTTTCCCCGCCGCCGTTGCGCCACGGGCTGACCGGCAACCCAGCGAAATTAAAACGGGTCAGGCTCATCACGCCTCCTGCTGAAAGGTTTTCAGCACCTGCAGGAACTCGGCGCTGCTCTGCTGCTGCAGCGCGTGCCGCCCCTGCTCGATCACCTGTCGGCCGCCGACGAACACGTCGCGAATTTGCTCTTTGCCGCCGGCGAACAGCCAGCGGTTGAGGATCGAGGCATCCGGCGCCGCCGCCAAATACGGATCGTCGCCGTCCAGCACCAGCCAGTCGGCGCGATAGCCGCTCTGCAAGCGGCCGATCGGCGCGCCGCACGCCTGCGCGCCGCCTTGCAGCGCCTGGTGATACAGCACATCGCCCACCGCCGATTGCTGCGGTGTCGTCAGGCGATTGCGGCGCTGATCGCGCAGCCGCTGCCCATATTCAAACCAGCGCAGCTCTTCCACCACGTTGAGCGAAACGTGGCTGTCGGAGCCGATGCCCCAACGCCCCTGCTGCTGCAGATAGGCGTCGCCGGGGAAAATGCCGTCGCCGAGGTTGGCTTCGGTGGTCGGGCACAGGCCGGCCACCGCGCGACTGCGCGCCAGCGCTTCCAGCTCGTCGCGATCCAGATGGGTGGCGTGTACCAAACACCAGCGCTGATCCACCGGCAAATGGTCATACAGCCAGGCCACCGGTCGCTGCCCGCTCCACGCCAGGCAGTCGTTCACCTCTTTTTGCTGCTCGGCGATATGAATATGCACCGGCAAGGTGCGATCCGACGCGGCCAAAATCTGTTGCATCTGGCCAAGTTCCACCGCGCGCAGCGAATGGAAACACAGACCGTGATTCTGCAACGGGCGATCCGCCAGTTGGCGAGCAATCACCTGCTGCTGTTGCAGATAGCCTTCGGCATCCTGGATAAACCGTTTCTGCCCCGGCTGGGCCGGCTGGGCGCCAAAACCGGCGTAACTGTACAGCACCGGCAGCATCGTCATGCCGATGCCGGCCTGATGCGCGGCCGCGCTGAGGCGGCCGGTCATTTCACCGCGATCGGCGTAAGGCTTGCCGTCGGCGTCGTGATGCAGGTAGTGGAATTCGGCCACCTGGGTATATCCGCCCTTGAGCATTTCGATATACAGTTGACGGGCGACCACCTCCACCTGCTCCGGCGTCAGGCGCTGCACCAGCCGATACATCAGATCGCGCCAGGTCCAGAAGCTGTCCTGCGGGTTGCCCGCCACTTCCGCCAACCCGGCCATCGCGCGCTGAAAGGCGTGGGAGTGCAGGTTCGGCATGCCCGGCACCGCATCGCCGTGCAGCCGGGTGCAGCCTTGCGGTTCAGCGTTGGCGGTAACTTGAGTCAGATAACCTTGCGCATCGACGTCTAGCCGGACGTTATGCGCCCAGCCCTCAGGGAGCAAAGCGCGTGGGGCAAAATAAGCAGGCATGGCAGTATTCCACGGTTAATGTAACGGCGAATAAGGCGCGGCGATGGCGCGTCTTCAGGAATTTTTGGCGGTCGCCGGCAAGTTTCTGGCGCGACGGCCACTAGTTGTATATACATATACATACGCCGACATCAACAGTAAACTGGTGTTATTATTTTTTTATTTGACGAGGTTAACGTCGTGGCTGAACAACAGACCGTGTTACAACTGGCGGCTGCAATGAGCGATGCCCCCGCCCCGATCTACCAACGGGTCAAACAGGCGATCGTGAATCAAATCCGTGCGGGGCACTGGCAACCGCACCAGCGCGTGCCCTCCGAAAGTGAACTGGTGGCGGAACTGGGCGTCAGCCGCATGACCATCAACCGCGCGCTGCGCGAGCTGACCAGCGAAGGTTTTCTGATCCGCATGCAAGGCGTCGGCACCTTCGTCGCCGAAGCCAAGGCGCACACCGCGCTGCTGGAAGTGCACAACATCGCCGATGAGATCGCCGCGCGCGGTCATCGCCACAGCAGCAAAATCCTCGAGCTGAAGGCCCGCCCGGCCAGCGAGGAAGAGGCGGCGGCGCTCGGCATTCAGCCCGGCCAACGGCTGTTCTATTCGCAGATCGTGCATTACGAAAACGACGTGCCGGTGCAGGTGGAAGACCGCTGCGTCAATCCGCTGGTGGCGCCGGATTACCTGAAGCAGGATTTCGACCGCGTCACGCCATACGCCTATCTGACGCAGGCCGCGCCGCTGACCGCCGGCGAACACATCGTCGAAGCGGTGATCCCGACCCGGCGCGAACGCGAGCTGCTGCAGCTGGAGGACCACGAACCCGGCCTGCTGATCCACCGCCGCACCTGGTCCGGCAAAACCGTGGTGACCTCGGCCCGGCTGCTGTACCCCGGCAGCCGTTACCAGCTGTTCGGCCGCTTCACCAGCGAAGTCTGATCCCCGGCGGGCGCGCCCTGCGCCCGCATCTCCGCGGTCGATCACATCCTGATAACAAAATCTCTCCCGCCCCTTGTGACATCCCGGTGAATGCGTTAGGTTGTTTTTAATTGTATATACAACCATGTGGGAGCTGCGGCTCCGGCGGAGGAAAGCAATGACGTCTGAGATTCACTGTGACAGCCTGTGGCACGGCGCCGATATCGTCACCATGCGCGACGGCAAATATCACACCCTGACCGACGGCGCGATCGCCGTACGCGACGGCAAGATCGTCTGGATTGGCGAACATGCGGCGTTGCCGCCCGGCCTGATCGCGGACGAAACGGTGAAATTCGACGGCGGCATCATCACCCCCGGCTTTGTTGATTGCCACACGCACCTGGTGTTCGGCGGCAACCGCAGCGGCGAGTTCGAACAGCGGCTGAACGGCGTAAGCTATGCCGACATCGCCGCGCAGGGCGGCGGCATCATCTCCACCGTGAAAGCCACCCGCGAAGCCGACGAAGCGCTGCTGCTGGAACAGGCGCTGTTCCGCCTGCGTCCGCTGCTGGCGGAAGGCGTCACCTGCGTGGAAATCAAATCCGGCTACGGTCTCAGCCCGGAAAGCGAGCTGAAAATGCTGCGGGTGGCGCGCAAACTGGGCGAGCTGCTGCCGGTCGAGGTGAAAACCACCTGTCTGGCGGCCCATGCGCTGCCGCCGGAATACGCCAACCGCGCCGACGATTACATCAATCTGGTCTGCGATACCATCATCCCGCAGGCCGCCGCCGCCGGCCTGGCGGATGCGGTTGACGCCTTCTGCGAACATCTGGCGTTCTCACCGGCGCAGGTGGAGCGAGTCTTCGCCGCCGCCGAAGCCGCCGGTTTGCCGGTCAAACTGCACGCCGAACAGCTCTCCGCCCTCGGCGGCAGCACGCTGGCGGCGCGCCATCACGCGCTCTCCGCCGACCATCTCGAATACGCCACCGAGCAAGATGCCCGCGCCATGGGCGACGCCGGCACCGTGGCGGTGCTGCTGCCGGGCGCCTACTACCTGCTGCGTGAAACCCAATGCCCGCCGGTAGAGCTGTTCCGCAAACACAACGTGGCGATGGCGCTCGCCAGCGACGCCAATCCCGGCACGTCGCCGGCGCTGTCGCTGCGCCTGATGATCAACATGGCCTGCACGCTGTTCCGCCTGACGCCGGAAGAAGCGCTGGCGGGCGTCACGACCCACGCCGCCACAGCGTTGGGGTTGCAACACAGCCACGGCACGCTGGAAACCGGCAAGGTGGCGGACTTCGTTCACTGGCCGCTGTCGCGGCCGGCGGAACTGGCTTATTGGTTGGGCGGCCAGCTGCCCTGTACGGTGATTTTCCGAGGAGAAGTACGTCAATGACCATTCGCGATCCTTTTAGCTTCCAGACCGGCAGCCTGCCGCTGCTGATCAGCATCCCGCACGCCGGCACGCAACTGACGCCGGCGGTCGAGGCCGGGCTGACCGACGACGCCCGCCCGCTGCCCGATACCGACTGGCACATTCCGCAGCTGTACGACTTCGCCCGGGCGATGGGCGCCAGCGTGCTGGTCGGCAACTATTCGCGCTTCGTCATCGATCTGAACCGCCCGGCGGATGACAAACCGCTGTACACCACCGCCACCACCGGTCTGTATCCCGACGTGCTGTTCGACGGCCGCCCTAGCTTCCTGCCGGGCAAAGCGCCGACGGACACAGAACGCGCCGGCTATCTGCAGCAGATTTGGCAACCTTATCATCAGCAGCTGCAGAACGAGCTGGCGCGCCTCAAAGCGCGGCACGGCTATGCGTTGCTGTTCGACGCGCACTCCATCGCCTCGGTGATCCCGCGGCTGTTCGACGGCAAACTGCCGGATCTCAACCTCGGCACCAACGGCGGCGAAAGCTGCGCCCAGGCGCTGAGCGATCGGCTGGTCGCCTGCTGCGAGCAGCAACAGCAGTACACCCACGTGCTGAACGGCCGCTTCAAGGGCGGTTACATCACCCGCGCCTACGGTCAACCGCAGCAGCAACAGCATGCGATCCAGCTCGAGCTGGCGCAGGTCAACTACATGTCCGAACAGTATCCTTTCGCGTTCGAACCGCAGCGCGCCGCCTCGCTGCAGCGCCTGCTCAAGCAGATGGTTGAAAGCCTGTTGGACGGCGCCGCCAGGCTGAACTGATCCCCCTTTACAGGCGCCGCCGGGCGCCTGTTTTTCTCCTGCCTTTAACCGCAACGCCAGCAGCAATCTGCGCGCTATATCAAAGTTTCGCGTGATTCCCCGCTAACTGGTCCAAACAGCGCACAAAACAGCGGCCGACGAAAAACGCACTGCGCCACAATCAGCCCAAAAGCCCGTGTTCATCGTCAGCACCGGGCGGCCTGTGGCCAACTGGCCCGTTTCGAATATCTCTCTGGAGGCCCTATGTCTGTAACACCGTTAAACTGGCGCGCTGCCGGCGCCGTCGCCGAACAACTGCTGGCCGGCTGGCAACGGCGTGGCGAACCCGGCGGCGCCATCACCCTGTTTGACGCCGAACAACTCCGCGCCACCGCCTGCGCCGGCCTGGCCGATCTGGCGCAGAACACCCCCTTCACCGCCGACAGCGTGGTGCGCTACGCCTCAGTGACCAAGCATATCTTCGCCGCGCTGGCGCTGAACGCCACCGATCGCGCTGTTCGGCTGGAGCAACGCCTGGGTGAACTGCTCCCTGCCCTGCAGCCCGCGTTGGCGGACGTTACCGTCGGCCAGGCGCTGGACATGACCGGCGGCCTGCCTGACGTGCGCGAAACACTCGGCTTGCTGGGCATATCGCTGCACGCCGTCAGCGAGGCGCAGCCGGTGATGCAGTTTGTCGAGGGGCTGGAAAGGTTGAACTATGAGGCCGGCAGCGAGATCGCCTACAGCAATACCGGTTATCGGCTGCTGGAGGCCGCGCTGCGCAGCAAAGGGTATGATTTCGACCAGTTGGTGCAACGGCATATCGCCCAGCCGCTGCAGGTGCAGATGCGAGCGCCGGAAAGCTGGTTCGACGTAGTGCCGGGGTTGGTGCCGGGTTACTGGCGGGCGCCGCAGGGCTGGCAACACGCCAGCGCCGGCCTGCACCTTTCCGCCTCCGGCAGCCTGACCGGCAGCGTCAACGCCCTCACCCGCTGGCTGCAAACGCTGTTGGCGGACCAAGGCCCCGGCCAGGGCGTGCTGGCGCAGCTCAGCGCGCCGCGCCGCCTCAATCAGGGCCAACTCAGCGCCTATGGTCTGGGGCTGGCGCGCACGCCGCTGGGTCGCCGCAGCCTGCTGGGCCACGGCGGCTCCCATGCCGGTTACAAAACCTATTTCCTGCTGGCGCCCGACCGTCAGGCCGGCGTCGCGCTGGTGGCCAACCGCGAAGATTGCGACAGTTTCGGCATGGCCTTGCAGGTGATGGCGACGCTGCTGGGCGAGCCGCTGCCGCAGCGCAGCGCGGCGATCCCCGACGGCCTCTACGCCACGCTGGCGGAGCCGCACTGGCTGGAAGTCAAAAACGGTAACCTGGCCTATCTGGGCAGCGATGAACCGCTGTATCAAGGGGAGGACGGGTACGCGGTGTCGTTATCCGCCCATATGCCCATCAGGCTGAAGTGGACCGGCGAAGCGGTAGAGGGCGAAGTCGGGCATGTGGCGCGCCGTTTCCTGCCGGTCACGGCCAACGGCGACTGCCTGAAGCATGTGCAGGGGCTGTGGTACCACCCGCACTATCGCACCGCCTTTGAAATTCGCGGCAATCGGGTGCATATCGGCGTCGGCCCGGCGGCGCAGACCGGCACGCTCAGCCCGCTGGGCCAGGGACGCATGCTGGTGGAGTGCCAGGACGGCCCGTGGTTGAAACGCTTTTGCCTCTATTTCCGCGGTTACAACGTGGATCTCATCGCCAACCGCAGCCGGATGCTGACCTTCCGCCGCAGCACCGTCGGCCGCGACTGACGATCAGCGCGCGCTGTCGGCTTTGACCGCCAGCAGCGCATCCGCCAGCCGCCGCTTGTCGGCGGCGCTGAGATTCACCTGTTCCACGGACGCCATAAACGCCGCCCGATCCGCCGCGTCAAGCGGGCCGGCGCGCAGCCGCGCCGCCAAACGCTGCAGTATCCGGCTGCTCAATTGCCCGATCTGCACCCGCACCTGCGCCAGCGGGCGCGGCTGCCAATCGCTTTCCGGGCTCGCCAACCAGTCGGCGCGATAGCGGTACTGAATCGCCTTGGCGGCGTTCATCTGCGCGGTGATAAAAGGCCGTACCGACGCCGGCTCCAGCCCCAAACGCCCCGCTTCCGCCTGCGCGTTGGCCAACACCTTCGCCTCCTGCGCCAGATCTTCGATCGGCAAATGCTGCTGCGCCTTGTAACCGGCCACGTCTTTCATCAACGACAGCCGTTGGTTCACCAGCTCGCCGATAGCGGCGCCGCCGTCCGTCAACGCCGGAAAACTGGTCAGGCAACACGCTATCAATAACGCCCTGAACATGGCGCCTCCCTTATGATGCAGTGAAAAGGTCAGGCGCCAAGTTCACCACGTCAGCCCCGCGCCGGCAAATAAAAAAGGCCCCGCCGCAGCGAGGCCCGATGAGATCCAACCGGCGTTAGTCGAACACGCCGTTGATGACGGAAGCCACAATCGCGGTGCTGAGCGCGACCAGCACCAGATCGTCGCCGGCGATGCGCCATTCATAACCCGGATACTGCGGCAGTTCACGCAGCATCGAAGACGGCACCATTTTTTTGGCGATGCCCGGCGGCAGCGGTTTGCCGCGCGCCAGATTCTTGGCGATGCCCGGCGGCAACGAGCGGTAGCCGGTCAGCCCGTAGGTGTGCGCCAGCGAACGGGCGCGGTCGCGCGAGAGGCTGACGGAAACCAGATTATCGTCGTTTCTATAGTCTCTATAGTCGCCTTTATCTTTGTTGCCGTGATTGCCGTGATTGCCGTTGTTGCCGTGGTTACCGTTGTTGCCGTGATTGCCGCTGTTGCCATGCCCGTTGCCGTTGCCGTTACCATTGCCGCCTTTGTCGGCCATGGCCGGGGCGGATGACAACCCCAGCGATGCAATCAGTGCCAACACCGTGAGAGTCGTACGACGTTTGTTCATGTTGTGTATTCCTGCGTGGGGGACTCTGTTTACTATAGTTGGCCTTTTCCGGGCAAAGTATAAGGAAAACTCCGAGATGACAGTGCGGTTTTACGGCATTCGCGCCACTCTCTTGTTTTAACGCAAAACGCCTCGAGAATTCCGAAATCTACCCCCGATTTTTCTTGAAGAAAAATAAGCCTTCCGCTAGCGTGGGACGGTAACAAAAAAGAGTTAGCGTGCTCTTTTTCGTCGCACCTCAAATCTTATTCTTATCATCCAGAATGATAATATCGAACACTTCCCGCCTTTCCGTGCGGGATTCTTTTTCCCACCGGCGTCGCCCCTATTTGGTGCTTTATGTTGAGATTTCGTTGCCGATAATTTACATTCGCTGTCTGAGAAACCTTAACCTCCCGCGGTGGCCAGGCTGGCAACGGGTGGGCGTTCAGGAGCAAAAGACGTGCAAATGACCCTCATGGAATACATCACTCGGCACTTTAACGGCGATCTTCATCGTTACGCGCAGTCGGAAGGCGTCAGCCGTGAACAAATCATTAGTTGGATAAATAATGAATGTCACGTGATCAAAGGCAGGCTGTTTATGCCGGTGAGGCATCTCCCGGTAGAACAAGCCCAGTGATGACGAAAAAAACCCCGCCAGGCGGGGTTTTCTGTTTCTGATAACACGGAAAATCAGAAGTTATAGCCGACCACCAGGTAGTAACCCCAACCGGTAGACTTGATCGGGCCCTGCGGCGTGCCGATCTCCGCGCCATCCTGCCACTGGCCGCCGTTATGGAAGTAACGCGCCACGAAAGAATAATGCCAGTGATCGTAGTTCAGCGCCAAAATATGGCTGGAGGCGATCGAGTTGCCGGTGCGCACCTGTTTGCCGGTGCCGTCAACCCAGTGGCTGTCCTTGCCCAGATCGGAACCGAAGTCGAAGTTGGTGAAGCCGATGTAGCTCAGATTGCCGCCCCACACCTGGGTCAGCGGCACAAAGTATTTCACCTTGAAGCGGTAACCGTCCCAGCTGTTCTCGTTGGCGGCCTGGTAGTTTTCCCACTGGTATTTGGCATAGATGTTCATCGACAGGCTCATCGGTAGACCGGTGTCGATATCGGTACCCAGGCCCATGTACCAGGTGTTCTGACGGCCGTCGGCGTTGTGGCCCAGATCATAAATGTAGTTGTTGGCGAAGTACCACTCTTTGAACGGGCCGAAGCTCAGGTCGGTGCCGGTCAGTTTGTCGATGGAGAAGCGCGGTTCAATCTCCATAAACAGCGGGGAGCCTTTGTTCCAGATGCCGCGATCCGGGGTGTTGCCCACGCCGAAGAACTTTGGCACGTCAACGTAGCCGTAGAAATCGAACCAGTCTTTCTTGGCGAAGGCTTCGTATTCGAGATACACGTCGTTATTCAGTTGCGGCCCGAAACGGGTGTGGTAGCTGCCCACCACGTTAACGCTCTGGTGCCACCAGTCGGAGACATATTGACTGTCTTTGCTATCAGCCATTGATGATGCACTGTAAGACGCTGCGAGCAGTACACCTGCTGCGAGAGCTATTTTTTTCATTTTATTACCACATGCTTAAAGGGCCATTTCCTGCCCGTTTAGAAAAGATGACAATGAGTCTGCCGACACCTGGCGTTGTCTTCACACAGAAACTCGGATGACGCGCGCATTATAGAAACCACTGACTGTAAGAATCTGTGATCCAGTTACGCATTTCGCGAATAGGTAATCGATTGCGTTCACATTTGTCAAATTATGTTTCATGCAAATTCACATTCGCTGTGATTTTTGTCATGTGTCGCGTTTTTTAGCGCAGTTTTTAAGCCAAATGACATCAGGGCGTCATCACGAGGTGGAAAAGAAAAAGCCGACGCGCGAGCGTCGGCCTTCATCAGCATCAGGAGAAAGTGCGGAACGTGAAATCAGTTTACCGCCGGCACCGCTTTGGCGATGTTTTCCTGGCGGAACGCCACCTCTTCACCGTTTTTGACCTCCCAGCTGGCGACCGGAATATCGGTTTTGGGCGCCGCCGCGACGACCGAACCGTAAATCAGCTTGTCATCGCGGCGCAAAATATAAACATCGAGCTGATATTCATGCCGCAAATTCGCCGTGGTCAGGCGCACGGTATCGCCGCGCTCATAATGATGCACGTCGATTTCAGGCTGCTGAATAAATTGAATGTCACTTCTCATTGTCGTCGTTCCTTCAGGCAACATGGCTAGTTAAATTCTAGTTCAACATTGCGGCGATGGCGGATAATTTCCGTTAATTTCCGCGAGTTGCCCGCCAACAGATCAGCGAGCCGAGGGTGACCATCGCTACGCCCTGCCAGAAATTGGCGGTCAGCGACGTGTGCAGCACCAGCGCGGCGAACACCGCCGACAGCACCGGGGTAAAATAGGAGACGGTCGCCAGCAGCGTCATGTTGCCGTGCAGAATGCCGACGTTCCAGGCGGCATACCCCGCCCCCATCGCCACCCCGGCGCACAGCAGCGTCACGGTCACGCCGACGCTGAACTGCATGCCGCTTTCCGCGCTGAAGGCGTACTTCAGCCACAGCGCCAGCGCGGTCAGCGCGATAAACAGCACCACGCCGTTGCTGCCCTGGGCGATCTTCTTGGTCAGGTTGCAATACAGCGCCCAGATCACCGCGCCGCTGAACGCCAGCGTATAGCTGAGCGGATTGCTGCGCACGTTGGCCAGCATCTGCGCCGGTGACCAGCCGCCCTCGCCGCTCATGATCCAGCCGATGCCGAACAGCGACAGCAGCAGCCCCGGCAGCAGCCACCATTTCGCCTTTTGGCCGTTGAGCGCCAGCGCCATCAGCACGGTGAAACAGGGCCACAGGTAGTTGATCATGCCCACTTCTATCGCCTGCAGGCGGGTATTGGCGTAACCGAGCGACAGCGACAGGCAGATCTCGTAGCTGACAAACAGCAGGCTGCCGACGATCAGGTAAGGCCGCGGAAAGCTGCGCCATTTCGGCACGCCGAGCGCCACCAGCAAGAACGCCGCGCTGACGCTGTAGATCATCGCCGCGCCGCCGACAGGCCCCAGCCCTTCGCTGACGCTTCTGATCAGGCCAACGACGCTGCTCCACAGCACGATGGCCAACAAACCGAACAGCGTGGCACGGGTACGCGAGGGCAAAGCGGGCATAAGGCAGGTCCAATAGGTTATTTTTTATCAGGTTTTTCACTCTACTGCCGCACGCGCCAAAAAGAAAGGCGGGAAACTCCCGCCTGTGAATTTATTGCTGCGGTTGCCGCTCCAACTGCGGCGGCGGCTGGCGAAAGCGTCGGGTCAGCCAGGCCAAATAGCCGAAGCCCAGCGTCGCCCAGATAAGCCCCATGGTCAGCGAGCTTTTCTCCAGGTTCAGCCACAGCACCCCTACCGTCAGCGCCCCCACCAACGGCAGGAACAGGAAGTTGAAGCGATCCTTCCAGCTTTTGTTGCGCCCTTCGCGAATAAAGAAGTGGCTGATCACCGACAGGTTAACGAAGGTAAAGGCCACCAGCGCGCCGAAGTTGATCAGCGCCGTGGCGGTCACCAGATCGAATGACAGCGCCGACAACGCCACCAGCCCGACCATCAGTACGTTCAGCGCCGGCGTACGCCATTTGGGGTGGATATAGCCGAAGAATTTCTCCGGGAACACGTTGTCACGCCCCATCACGTACAGCAGGCGCGACACGCTGGCGTGCGACGCCAGGCCGGAGGCCAGCGTGTTGATAAAGGTCACGCACAGGAAGATCGATTGGAACAGCTTGCCGCCGACGTACAGCGCAATCTCCGGCAGTGCGGCGTCGGGCTGATGAAAGCGTTGAATGGACGGGAAAAACAGCTGAATGAAGAACGACACGCTGATAAAGATCACCCCGCCGTACAGCGCGGTCAGGAAGATGGCGCGCGGGATCACCTTGGCGGCGTCGGGCGTCTCTTCACACAGCGTGGTGACTGCGTCAAAGCCGAGGAACGAGAAGCACAGGATAGTCGCGCCGGTAATGATCGGCAGCAAATGCGCATTCTCGCTGAGGAACGGCCGCAGGCTCCACACCGTGCCCATCCCCTCGCCGTTGTGCAGGCCGCGCACCACCAGATAGATGAACACCAAAATGATCGCCACCTGCGCCAGTACGAACAGGGTATTGAAATTGGCCACCAGATTGACGCTTTTCAGGTTGATGGCGGTGATCAGAATCACGAAGCCCACCACCCACACCCAGGGCGGCACCTCCGGGAACAGCGCGGTCAGGTAGATCTTGGCCAGCAGCGTGTTGATCATCGGCAAGAACAGATAGTCCAGCAGCGACGACCACCCCACCAGGAAACCGACGTGCGGATTGATCGCCTTCTGCGCATAGGTGTAGGCGGATCCGGCGGTGGGAAACTGGCGCACCAGTTTGCCGTAGCTGATGGCGGTGAACAGCACGCCGGCCAGCGCCAGCAGGTAGGAGGTCGGCACATGGCCGTCGGTGAGGCCGGAGACGATGCCGAAGGTGTCAAACACCGTCATCGGCGTCAGATAGGCCAGGCCCATCATCACCACCTGCCACAGCTTGAGGGATTTGCGCAGCTGCGGTTTGCCCGCCTGGCCGCCGTCGATGGCTTTAGTCGTCATGGCATTTCCCCTTTTGGTCCTCTGCTGTCAACCGTGCAACGTCATTCAGAGAGGCCGCAGGGAAACTGCTGCTCAGGCGGCGGTAAAAACGGGTTGGGATCGCTGTCGGGCGGCCGGCGACCGGCCCGTCGGCACTGCGGCACAGGCAAACGTCTGCGCAGGGGGATGACTGAGTCATGGTTATTTCCTCGTCGGCGTCCTGTACGCCGTGATAGAAGAAATTCTGTACCGCTGCGCGCAGCCTCGCCGGCCACAGGAGAGCCGATGAAATGCGCCGGACGCGCGCGGTAGTCACAGGGTGAGCGGGATCAGGCGTTTTTCAGCATCCACTCGATCTCGGTTTCGGTGATCAGGCGCTCAAACTGCACCAGCTCATCGGTTTTGCAGGCCAGATAGACGTGGCTGAAGCGTTCGCCCAACAATGCGTTGAGCACCGGCTGATGTTCGAACTCGTACAGCGCGTCGCTCTGGCGGATCGGGAACGGCAGCCCGTCCTGCTCCAGCCCGTTGCCGGTCACCGGCTCAGGCAGCGGCAATGCGGTTTCCAGGCCGTAGACGATGCCGGCCAGAATGGTCGCCATCACCAGATACGGGTTGGCGTCGGCGCCCGCCACGCGATACTCCACCCGGTGGTTATCGCGATCGCCGCAGGGAATGCGCAGCGCCACGGTGCGGTTGTTATGCCCCCAGGAGGCCTGGGTCGGCACATACATGCCGGGCTGGAAGCGGCGGTAGGCGTTGACGTTCGGCGCCAGCAGCGCCATTGAGGACGGCATCAGGGCGATCATGCCCGCCAGCGCCTGTTTCAGCAGCGCCGAATCTTCGCCGTCGTCATCGGCGAACACGTTGTCGCCTTGCGCATTCAGCATGCTGATGTGCACGTGCATGCCGCTGCCGGCGTGCTCTTCATACGGCTTGGCCATAAAGGTCGCCTGCATATTGTGGTTCTCGGCCACCATGCGCACCAAGCGCTTCAGCGCCAGCGCATGGTCGCAGGCCTGCAGCACATCATCGGTATGGTGCAGGTTGACCTCGAACTGCCCCGGCGACGCCTCCGCCACCGCGCCATCCGCCGGAATGCCCTGCAAGCGCGCCAGTTCGTCGATCTCGCTCAGCACGTCGGCGAAATGATTCAGGTTATCGACGGAATACACCTGGCTTTGGGTGTTGCGCTCCTGGGTCCCCGGTGCGCACGGCGGCTGCAGATACCCCTCCGCATCGCGTTGACGATCGATGAGATAGAACTCCAACTCTACCGCTACCACGGGGGAGAGCCCGCGCTGACGCAAACGCTGCCACACTCGGTTCAGCACATTGCGCGGTTCAACGTCAAAGGGAGTGCCATCTTCATCCAACATGGTGAGCAGCACCTGCGCGATATATTGCGGATCCGCCGCCGACGGCGTCAGCGTGCCCGGTACCGGCACGCACACGTGATCCGGCTCGCCCAGCTCCTGCCCCAACCCGGCTTCTTCCACCACGTTGCCGAGAATATCCATCGCAAATACCGACGCCGGGAAGTAACAGCCTTTTTCCAGCTTATTCAGACCGCCGACCGGGATGCGTTTACCGCGGAAGCTGCCGTTCAGATCGGTCAACAGGACGTCGACATGTTGGGTTAACGGATAACGTTCCAGGTACTTCTTCACTTCGCGCTGGAACGCGCTACTTCGTCTCTCTTCACTGTGCTGAACAAAGTTTTCCACTTCTACGATGTTGGTCTGCATGGTTCACCCGCCGTTTGTGTTTTGCTGTCGTCGATGTTTATTGACCGTCTTGTTCAATATAATGCCCACAATTGAAACGTAGATGAAACAAATTTGTTTTGCAAGTGTTAATTTTGGTTTGAATATTGGCCAATCGACTGCTAGATTTATAGAATATTGAACGAAATCGGCGGTGGAGAAGCTTATCGTTCATAATTTCGAACGTACCAAGGGGATAGCATGGACAATATATTTAACAGACCAGTCATCGGCGTCGTCATGTGCAGGTATAGGTTAAACGGGCACCTTACGCAGACCTTGCAAGAAAAGTACCTGAATGCCGTTATCACCGCCGGCGGTTTACCGATCGCCCTGCCGCACGCGCTGGCGGAGCCTGAGATGCTGGCGGAACTGTTGCCGCGCCTCGACGGCATTCTGTTGCCCGGCAGCCCCAGTAATGTGCAGCCGCACCTTTATGGTGAAAACGGCGATGAGCCTGACGCCGATCCTGGCCGAGACGCGTTGAGCCTGGCGCTGATCCGCCAGGCATTCGACAGGCGCATTCCCCTTTTCGCCATTTGCCGCGGCATGCAGGAAATGGTGGTCGCCACTCAAGGCACCCTGCATCGCCGCCTGTACGAACTGCCCGAGCTGCTGGAGCATCGTGAAGATCACGACCTGCCGCTGGAACAGCAATACGCCCCCGCCCACGAGGTCATCGTTCAGGAAGGGGGCTGCTTTCGCAACTGATACCGGATTGCAACAGATTCTGGGTGAACTCGCTGCACGGCCAGGGCGCCAAAACCCTGGGCGCGAGCGTTCGCATCGAGGCGCACGCCGCCGACGGGCTGGTGGAGGCGATCAGCGTGCGCGATCAGCCTTTCGCGCTCGGCGTGCAGTGGCACCCGGAGTGGAACAGCGACGAGTACGCCCTGTCGCGCCTGTTGTTTGATGGTTTCATTACCGCCTGTCGGAACTATCAAAAGGAAAAACGCCCATGAGCGACGTCAGCTTGGCACCGGGAAAACGTCTGTCGCAGATCCGTCAACAATTGGGGTTGTCGCAGCGCCGGGTCGCCGAACTGTCTGGGTTAACCCACAGCGCCATCAGTACTATCGAGCAAGACAAGGTCAGCCCGGCCATCAGCACGCTGCAAAAGCTGCTGACGGTATACGGTCTGTCGCTGTCGGCGTTTTTCGCCGAACCGGAAAAACCGGCTGAGCCGCAGATCGTGATAGACAGCGACGACCTGATCGAGATCGGCAGCCAGGGCGTATCGATGAAGCTGATCCATAACGGCGACCCGAATCGCACGCTGGCAATGATGATCGAGACCTACGAACCGGGCACTACCACCGGCGAGCGCATCAAACACCAAGGGGAAGAGATCGGCACGCTGCTGGAAGGCGAAGTGGTGCTGCAGGTCAACGGCCAGAGCTATCACCTGCAGGCCGGGCAGAGCTACGCCATCAATACCGGCATTCCCCACAGTTTCAGCAACACGTCGGCGCGCATTTGCCGGATTATCAGCGCCCATACGCCGACGACATTCTGATCAACGGAGCCAGGCATGAACTTTCACCATTTGCAGTATTGGCAACAACGGGCGCAGGCCCTGAAGATTGAGCACCAGCTGTTTATCGACGGTCGCTACCAGCCGGCCGCCGCGGGGAAACGTTTCGCCGTCGAAGATCCCGCCGGTCGCCGTGAGCTGGCGCAGGTCGGGCGCGGCGAAGCCGCCGACATCGATCGGGCGGTCAGCGCGGCGCGCGCCGCCTTTGAACGCGGCGACTGGGCCCAGGCCGCGCCGGCGCAGCGCAAAGCCACGCTGCTGCGCTTCGCCGAGCTGATGGAACAGCATCACGAAGAGCTGGCGCTGCTGGAAACGCTGGACACCGGCAAACCGATTCGTCACAGCCTGCGCGACGACGTGCCGGGCGCTATCCGCTGCATCCGCTGGTACGCCGAAGCGATCGATAAGGTGTACGGCGAAATCGCCCCTACCGGTCGCGACGCGCTGGCGCTGATCGAACGCGAGCCGATCGGCGTGGTCGGCGCCATCGTGCCCTGGAACTTCCCGTTGCTGCTGGCCTGCTGGAAGCTCGGCCCGGCGCTGGCCGCCGGCAACAGCGTGGTGCTCAAACCCTCCGAAAAATCGCCGCTGAGCGCCATCCTGCTCGGCAAACTGGCGCAACAGGCCGGGCTGCCGGACGGCGTGCTGAACGTGGTGCCCGGCTACGGCCACGACGCCGGCAAGGCGCTGGCGCTGCACCGCGACGTCGACGCCCTCACCTTTACCGGCTCTACGCTGGTGGCGAAACAACTGATGATTTACGCCGGCGAATCGAACATGAAGCGTGTCTGGCTGGAGGCCGGCGGCAAAAGCGCCAACATCGTCTTCGCCGACTGCCCGGATCTGGATCAAGCCGCCCGCAGCGCCGCCGCCGGCATCTTCTACAATCAGGGGCAGGTGTGCATCGCCGGCACTCGCCTGCTGGTCGAAGCGAGCATTGAGCAAGCGTTCCTGCAGGCGCTGCGCAAACACGCGGCGGCTTTCGTGCCCGGCGATCCGCTCGATCCCGACACGGTGATGGGCACGCTGATCGACAGCGGCCACTGCGAGAAAGTGGCCGGCTATATCGATCGGGGGCTGAGCCAGGGCGCCGCGCTGTTCCTCGACGGGCGCGACCATCCGCAGGGCGACCACGCCGGCTATCTGGGGCCGACCATCCTCACCCGGGTGGACAATGCCATGAGCGTGGCGCGCGATGAAATCTTCGGCCCGGTGCTGGCGGTGACGGCGTTCGACGACGAGCAACAGGCGCTGCAGCTGGCCAACGACAGCGACTACGGCCTCGGTGCCGCGGTCTGGACCCGCGATCTGGCGCGCGCGCACCGCATGGCGCGCCAACTGAAGGCCGGTACGGTGTTCGTCAACAACTACAACGACGGCGACATGACCGTGCCGTTCGGCGGTTACAAGCAAAGCGGCAACGGCCGCGACAAATCGCTGCATGCGCTGGACAAATTCACCGAATTGAAAACCACCTGGATCTCGCTGGAATAAGGGCTTACATCATGACTGAACACGTAAAAAGCTATTATGCGGCCACGGCCAACGCACATCAGCCCTATCCGCAACTGAATGAATCGATCGAATGCGACGTCTGCGTGATCGGCGGCGGCTATACCGGCCTATCCTCCGCGCTGTTCCTGGTGGAAGCCGGTTACGACGTGGTGGTGTTGGAAGCGGCGCGCATCGGTTTCGGCGCCAGCGGCCGCAACGGCGGCCAGTTGGTCAACTCTTACAGCCGCGACATCGATGTGATTGAAGAGCGTTACGGCGCGGAAAGCGCCCGCCTGCTCGGCAGCATGATGTTCGAAGGCGCGGAGATCATTCGCAGCCGCATCAGCCGCTACGCCATCGACTGCGACTACCGTCCCGGCGGCATCTTCGCCGCCCTGAACAACAAGCAGTTCCATGCGCTGATCGAGCAAAAACGCAACTGGGAGCGCTACGGCAATACCCAGCTTGAGCTGCTCGACGCGGACCGGGTGCGCCAGGAGATCGCCAGCGATCGTTACGTCGGCGCGCTGCTCGATCACAGCGGCGGCCACATCCATCCGCTCAATCTGGCGCTGGGCGAGGCCGAGGCGATTCGCCTGCAGGGCGGGCGCATCTTCGAGCAATCGGCGGTGACGAACATTCGCCACGGCGAACCGGCGCTCATCAGCACCGCCAATGGCCAGGTGAAAGCGCGCTTCGTCATCGTCGCCGGCAACGCCTATCTGGGCGATAAGCTGGAGCCGCGGCTGGCCAAGCGCAGCATGCCGTGCGGTACCCAGGTGGTGACCACCGAACCGCTGGCGCCGGAGATAGCGCAGGCGCTGATCCCGCAGAATTACTGCGTGGAGGACTGCAACTACCTGCTGGATTACTACCGCATCACCGCCGATCATCGTCTGCTGTACGGCGGCGGCGTGGTGTACGGCGCGCGCGATCCGGACGACATCGATAACCTGATCCGGCCGAAGCTGCTGAAGACCTTCCCGCAGTTGAAAGGGGTGCGTATCGACTATCGCTGGACCGGCAACTTCCTGCTGACGCTGTCGCGCATGCCGCAGTTCGGCCGGCTGGAGAATAACGTGTACTACATGCAGGGATACAGCGGCCACGGCGTAACCTGCACCCATCTGGCGGGCAAGCTGATCGCCGAGCTGATGCGCGGCGACGCCGAACGCTTCGACGCCTTCGCCAAGCTGCCGCACCTGCCGTTCTTCGGCGGACGCAATCTGCAGATCCCGTTCACCGCCATCGGCGCGGCCTACTACACGCTGCGCGATCGCATCGGCGTCTAAAACAACAGGCCCGGTCATAATGGCCGGGCCTGCGCATTAACGCTTAGACGATCTTCGGTTGGCCGTCCGAGGCGGTCGCCCCGCCATCGACCGGAATGTTGGTGCCATTGATAAAGCTGGCGTCGTCGCTGGCCAGAAACGCCATCACCGCCGCCACTTCTTCCGGCTCCGCCGCACGCCCCAGCGCGATGCGCTCATTGAACTTGTCGCGGATCTCCTGCGGCCAGCCGTTGGTCATGTTGGTTTTGACCAGGCTCGGGCAGACCGAGTTGATGCGCACGCCGTCACCGCCGTGATCCAGCGCCATGGCGCGCGTCAGGTTAACCACCGCGCCTTTCGCCGCGCAGTAATAGGCCGCGCCCCAGTCACCGCCCAGGCCGGACACCGATGCGGTATTGACGATGCAGCCTTTGGTTTTCAGCAAGTGCGGCAAGGCGAATTTGGAACAGAACACCACGCCGTCGATATCGACCCCGGCGATGCGACGCCAGTCGTCGATGCTGGTTTCCAGCACGCTGCCCGCCACGTGTACGCCGGCGTTGTTCAGCAGGACGTCGATGCGGCCCAGTTTTTCCGCCACCTCGTTCATCATTTTTTCAACCGCCACGTGATCGGAAACGTCGATATGCACCGCCATCGCGCGGCCCTTCGGCAGCGAAGCGGCGACCTTGTCTACCGCTTCCTTGGCCCAGTCGGCCAGCACCACAATGGCGCCCTCGGCGGAGAAACGCCGCGCCGCCGCTTCCCCCATGCCATTGCCCGCACCGGTGATAACCACGACTTTATTGTCAAAACGCATGAGACCTCCTCCATGTAAACGCATTTATATAAGTCATACAAATCTCATTGCCCCCGAGGATAAGACGCAGGCTCCCTGAGAGCCAGTCAAAACGTGCGGTTTATTAACCAAAAGGAGGTATACGAGTCATTTCAATGCGCTGAGTTAATCTTTATCGGATTTTGGCCAACATATTGATGGAGATAATAAAATTGCGGACAGTCACTATTTTCCTGGCAGATTGTCAGCAAGCGGGATTATTGCGGATAGACGGTTATGGCCGCTCAGAGATAAGCGATGCGAATGAAAAAAGCAGCCGCCCGCCGGCGGCCGCGACTATTTTTTCTCGATGGGGATCACCAGCAGATCGACGTTCAACTCATTGATCGCCTGACGCGCCGAAGAAACCAGCCGGCTCCAGACATCGTGGTGATGGCCGAAGATCACCAGATCGAACCCTTTTTCCTTCGCCACCCGATTCAGCTCTTCCGTCAACGCGCCACGGCTGACGATCACCTCTTCCACCGGATAGGAAGACTGCCCTTTGATCGCATTGAGCATATTCTTCACCCGCTCCGAAAACGTGCGATCGGTGTAGTTGTAATCTCCCACGCCCAGATCGACATAATAACCGGCGCGGTGAATATCGATATAAATCAGTGAAAGTTTGGCCTGGAGCGCGGCGGCCAACCTGGCGCCCTTGCCCAACAGGAACTCGGCGTCTTCGCTAAGATCCGTGGCGACAACGATATGCTGATAAGCCATGACGGCGGCCCTCCGCGTCAAACCCATAAACAGGATGGCGTTCCTTGCCGCATGTTTCTCATGCACCTTAAGTTTAGCCCAGCGCCGGCCCCCTAGCCTGCTGCAGTGTCGTTCTATTAATGGAACGATGCATCCCGGCTTTAGGCTCTACCGGATTTCTCTCCTCTCTCTACACTGTAGGCAAGTGCTGAGTTTCAGCCTTATCAATCAAAGAAGATACCCACTGACCTCACGACGAAAAAAGGAAGACACCATGAGCACTCCAGCCAACTTCAACGGCCAGCGTCCTGTTATTGATGCTAATGACGCGGTCATGCTCCTGATCGACCACCAGAGCGGTCTGTTTCAGACCGTCGCCGATATGCCGATGACCGAACTGCGCGCTCGCGCCGCCGCCCTCGCCAGCATCGCCACCCTCAGCAAACTGCCGGTGATCACCACCGCCTCGGTGCCGCAGGGCCCCAACGGCCCGCTGATCCCGGAAATTCACCAGAATGCGCCGCACGCGCAATACGTCGCCCGTAAAGGGGAAATCAACGCTTGGGACAACCCGGACTTCGTGGCGGCGGTCAAAGCCACCGGCCGCAAAACCCTGATCATCGCCGGCACCATCACCAGCGTCTGCATGGCCTTTCCGTCCATCAGCGCGGTGGCCGAAGGCTATAAGGTCTTCGCGGTGATCGACGCCTCCGGCACCTACTCGAAAATGACGCAGGAAATTACCCTGGCGCGCGTGGTACAGGCGGGCGTGGTGCCGATCGACACCGCCGGCGTCGCCTCCGAGCTGCAGGGCAGCTGGAATCGCGCCGACGCTCAGCAGTGGGCCGAGGTCTACACCAAAATCTTCCCAGCCTATCAGCTGCTGATCGAGAGCTACCTCAAGGCGCAGGACGTGGTGAAAAATAACGAACTGCTGGACTCGCAGCGTTAAGATCGCGGGCATAAAAAACCCCGGCCAAGGCCGGGGCTATTAATCGTGTGCCGGTGACTTTCCCGGCTGTCATGTTATGGCGTAAGCGTCCATCCCACACTCCAACATTACGCAGCCTAAGCGCGACTTTTTCACAACAGAAAAATAGACGGAAACGCGGCGTTATTAATTCTGCGGCAATCTGTTCTTCTGTTGCCAATAATCATTAATTATTGGAACGTCATCGAGGAATCGAACCCCAGTCCGCCAACGAATAATTTCGCTGCCGCTCTTCCTGCTGAGCTAATGACGTATCGAGAAAGACTCCGGGCGAACCCGGAGTTTATTCAGGCTGAGGATTTCATTGCTTAACTGCTCCGGCTTAAACCATCATCGCTGTCGTAAGAAATTGCACCTCGGCCAAAAATTATAACGCGACCACGTTGCCGGCAGAAGGCCCCTTCATGCCATTTTCGATAGTGAACTCAACCTGTTGGCCTTCATCCAGCGTTTTGAAATCGTTGCTCTGGATAGCGGAGAAGTGTACGAACACATCTTTGCCGCCGTCTGCCGGGGTGATAAAGCCAAAGCCTTTACCTGCATCAAACCATTTTACCAAACCAGTCATTTTATTGGACATAGAGATATTTCCTTTATATTTTTGCGACGCCATAGGGCGATAGAGGTCTGTTTTTATTGGAAACTTATGGGGCACTAGAGAAGAGAATTCGCGGAAGAAGAGGTATCTGAGGGATATCGCTAATACTGAGAACTGCTTTACTAAAACTGCTTTCATAAGGTCTGTACTACAAACCGATGACGCTATTTACACACAGCTAAATTATTTAAGCAAGATATATTTTAAATTATATTCATCTGCCTCATAAATTTATTACCGCAAAGCACCGCCTACATCTGCCGCCAGCTCAGGGTTTTCGGCGCGGCGTTCGGGGTGAAAAATAACGAACGATTGGACTCGCCGCGCCGGGGCCGATCATGAACGCGCAAACAGCCGCCGATTCCGCGTTCTGCTCTTCCCTTCACGCGAAACTACTCCCTGCTATAACACTGAAGAAAACCGCTTAATCGTCATGAAAGAGAAATAAAAGCTTAATAAATCAATCTGTTCTCGACACTGGCGCATTATCGTTGTTAGGATAATTATTTTACTTTACAGGAAATGACCTCAAGGATGGCTATGATGGGCAAAAGAACACTGATGCTGACGGCGCTGACGCTCAGTTTGGCGGGCTGCCAGCCGGCACCGCCAAGCTATGTGGAAAACGCGAACGCCTTGATAGCCAAACAAATCAGCGCGATTGGCCCGCAAGCGGCGCAGTGCAAATTTGCCCAAGACGGCGATTATTGGATTTCGGCTTGCTCATTGGGCAACGCGCGCCACGCGCCGGTATTCGCCTTGTTCGAGCAGGAAGGCGTCATGCAGGCTAACGACAATCTGGCGATCGCCGTCGTGCCGCTCAACGAGCAAGCTCGGCACTTTGTGCGCGATCCGCGTTTCACTATCCCGGTAATGCAACGCCGCATTCCCGTGGACGCGGATCAAGCGTTCAATCGCTTATTTGCCCAACCATCGCGCTAACCCTCCCCTTCAGCCGATGATTGCGATCCCCAGCCGCTCCAGCAGTTGAGCGGCCTGGTGACTGTCCATTTTAACGCCCTGCAGATCGGTGGTGCGCAAATCCAACTCGCCCAGTTCCGCGTTGCTCAGATCGCACTGGGTGACATCGGCGGCGCGCCAGTCAAAACCGGAGAATTCGCCGCCGGACAGATCGGAGCCGCTGAAGCTGGCGCCGAGCACCTGCGCGCCGTGCCAACGGTTTTCCCACAGCTCGCATTTCTCCAACACCACTTTGGCAAAATTGGCGTAGCTCAGGTTGCTCTTGGTGATATAGGCGCTGCAAAACCAGGTGCGGCTGGTGATCATATTCATAAAGCTGGCGCCGCGAAAATCTGCTCCCTGCGCGCGACATTCGCGGATCTCCAACCCCAATGCGTCAACGTGGCGGAAATCGGCCATCGATAAATCGCAGCTTCTAAAACTCGCGTCTTTCAGGATCGCGCGGCTGAAGTTACCGCCCTGTCGGCTCTCGCGATCGTAAAATTGACAGCCGATAAATTCGGTGCCGGTCAGATCGGCGCCCGAAAAATCACACAGCATAAAGCTGCCGTTTTCAATTTTTTCGCCGGTAAAGCGGTTACGCGCGATCTTCTCACCCTTCAGCGCCAGGCTCATTGCAACACCCCTGTTTATTTATACAGTCAGTGCGGCATTTAATCCTATTCCGGCGCGGTTGGCAACCGCCGTCGAGCAAAGGCGCGAGAGCGGAATATGAACGAGCACCTGATGATGGCTTGAGCCGCTGGCGTCGTAAAAGACCGCAGTAATCGGCGCAAAAAAAAAACCGCCCGATACGGGCGGTTGACGTGACGGCGAACCGTTACTTCAGGGCTTCCTGAATAGCGTCGGCCATCGGGCCGATATGCTTCTCCGCCGCCTTCAACTGGAAATCCACGCCGTTGCCATCGTTGGTGTCTGACAGCGTAGCCTTGATAAGCTCCAGTGCCGCCTGCACCGCCACCAGCCGCTTGTGCTGTTCGTCCGTGACCGGTTCGGCGCCCATGTTTGCCGGATAGTAATGCTCTAACATCGCGATCTCCTTTTGATGACGTTAAACCTTAACCTACCAGAAAACCGTGCATTTATTAAGGAAACCGCGCCCGGCGCGGCCGAATGGCGATAAATTGCACTATACTGGGCAAACCCGCCCTCCTGCCACAGGATCACCGCCATGTCATTCCAGGGAAGCTGCCACTGCGGCGCCGTCACCTTCTCCGTAGACGCCGAACTGCCGACCGAAGCCCTCAGCTGCAACTGCTCGATCTGCCGCCGCAAGGGGCTGTTGCTGTCGTTCTTTCCCCTCGCGGCCTTCACGCTGCGCAGCGGTGAAGATCAACTCAGCGCCTATACCTTCAATCAGCACCGGATCCGCCATCAGTTCTGCCGAGTCTGCGGAGCCCAGCCCTTCGCCTACGGCACCGCGCCGGACGGCGCCGCGATGTGCGCCGTTAACCTGCGCTGCGTGCCTGACGTCGCGCTGGATGCGTTACAGATCCACCGCTACGACGGGGCCAGCGTCTGAGCGAATCGCGCGCTCAGTCGAAGGCGACCCAGCCGGCGTCGGTTTCGGCGGATTGCACGCAGCGCGCCACCCACTTCACGCCCAGCGCGCCGGCCTGCACGTCCGGGTACCAGAAGTCGGCCAGGAAGGCCGCGTCGCGCCGATCGGTGGCGTCCATCGCCAGCGCGAAGCGGCGGTAGAGATTCGACCAGGCTTCAAACAGCCCCTCCGCATGGCCGCCGCCGATGCGATCGTCCGCCAGCGCCGACGCGGCGAGATACGGCATGCCGCGCTCCAGGAGCCGCACCGGCTCGCCCTGCACTTCGAAGCGCAGCTGATTGGGTTGTTCATCCCACCACTCCAGGCTGGCCTTTTCACCGACAATGCGCACCTTTTGGCCGTGCATCGAACCGCAGTTGACCGCCGAAGCCCACACGGAGCCGATGGCGCCGTTGTGATACTCCATCAGCACATAGGCGTTGTCCTCCAACGGCGCACGCGACGGCACAAAGCTTTGTCGACTGCAGAGCAGCCGCCGGATCTTCAGCTGCGGCGCCATGGTTTCCGCCAGGAACAGCGTGTGGGTCGCCAGATCGCCCAGCACATAGCTGGGGCCGACAAAGCGCGGATCGACCCGCCAGCGAGTGCTGGGATTATCCTGCTCCACCGGCGCGGCGTGAAAGCCGTGGGCGAACTGCATATTCACCAGCCGAATTTCCCCCAGCCGGCCATCGGCAATCATCTGCCGCGCCTGCAAAATCATCTGGTGCCCGGCATAGCCGTAGGTCACGCCGATGACTTTGCGCTGCCGCTCGCACAGCGCCGCCAGCGCCTGCGCCTCTTCGACGCTGAAACACAGCGGCTTCTCGCATACCACGTGCAATCCCGCCTCCAGCGCCGCCCGGCAAATGGCGTAATGGGTGTTGTTCGGCGTGGCGATCGAGACCGCTTCGATGCCGTCCGCCCGCGCGGCTTCGGCGCGGAACATCTCGGCATAATCCGCATAACAGCGCTCCGCCGCCACGCCCAGACTCCGGCCAAAATCACGCCCGCGTTCGGCGTCAATGTCGAACGCGCCGGCCAACAGAGTAAACGCGCCGTCGCGCAAGGCCGCCGAACGGTGGATGTAACCGATCTGGCTGGTGCCGCCGCCGCCGACCATGCCCCAGCGCAACGATCTGGCCAAAGGTTTGCTGCCGTTGATCATCGTGTTTCTCCTGATTAAAAGCCGAGGCCGCGCAAGTAGCGCAAGCTGGCGGTGACGTCCTGCAGGCTGCCCTGCACATTGCGCGGATCGCGCTCCTGCTCGATAGTGATCCAGCCCCGGTATCCGCGCTCGGCCAACAGCGCGCGCAGCTGCGGATAATCGATCGCCCCGCTGCCCAACGGGCACATGACACCCTCGGCACAGGCGGTGAAAAAATCGACGCCGCACGCCAGCACCTCGCGGAACACCTGCGGATCGACGTCTTTGAAGTGCAGATAATCGAGACGCTCAAAGTGCTTGCTCAGCCAGGCAGCCGGGTCCAGCCCGGCGTAATACAGATGGCCGGTATCCAGGCACAATCCGGCGGTGTGATGCGGAATGTCCGCCGCCAACCGGTCGATTTCGTCGGCGAACTCGATGCAGCCGCCGGCGTGCGGATGCACCACCGGCCGCACACCGTATTCCCGCCAGGCCAGTTCGCTGATGCGCGTAATGTGCCCGATCATCCTCTGCCACTCCCCCTGCGACAAACGCGGCGCTAAATCTGAACGCCCGGCGAACCTGGCGCGTTGCGGATTGCCGAAATCGATAATCACCAAGAACGGCGGCGCGGCGCGATCGCCCTCGGTCGGCTCCGCCCTGGGCGCCCGCGAGAGGTTGCGGCATATCCGATGAGTCAGGGCCAGCAGGCGCTCAATGTTCGCCTCGCTGACCAGATCGTCAAAAATCGTACCGGCCACCAGCGACAGGCGATGCTGCTCCAGCGCGGCACACAGCGCCTCGCTCTGCGTCGGCAGATAGCCCCACGGCCCCAGCTCGATGCTGCGGTAGCCGGCCGCCGACGCTTCTTGCAGAACCGTGGCATAGGGCGGCAAATGGGGGTTGTTAGGATCATCCACGCCCCAACTGCAGGGCGCATTGGCGATAGGCAAAGTCATGGCGACGGCTCCTTTTTTGCGGGGAATGCCGGCAGTATCAAACAAAAATTCCAAAATCATCAATAATGAAAATTTTATTTTTTGATAGAGATCGCGCTATTTTTGATAAATTATTTGATAGTTTTTAATCAAATCCAGGCGGCGCCTGGCTGCGCCCTGACCTCGGCAACCACCACTCAGCGGCCGTCAGAGGTTTTCTTTGGTGATCACATCGAAGCGATTAATGATGTGGCGTAATCCCGGTTGTTCATCGGCGGCGAGAAACGTCTCGACGATCGTGGCGGCCAATTCGGGAATGCGGTGGCACAGCAGCAGATCCACCGTGCCGTCGAGCAGCGCCATTTCACCGCCCTGCACCGGGCCGTGGCACACCAGCGTGATGTCGCGCTGCCGGCCGCTCTCTCGCAACGCCTGAATAATACCCTCCACACCGCCGCTCGGCGCGTAAAGCGCCGCCAGTTCCGGGTGGTTCGCCAGCAGTTCACGCGTGACCCGGCGCGCCGTTTCCGCGTCCTCAAGGCTGCGCACCGGTTCCAGCACTCGCTGGCCGCTCATCTGCTCACGCAGGTAGGAGCGAAAACCGATCTCGCAGGCTTCCTGGCAAGTAAAACGGTTGTCGCCGATGATCACGCCGACGTCGCCCTGACGCCGGCACAGACGATCCACCGCCCAGCCGGCGGTGCGGCCCGCTTTTTGATTATCCAGACCGATGTAGCCGGCGCGGCTGGGCACCGATAAATCCGACAGCAGCGCGAAAACGTTGATGCCCGCCTGGGCGGCTTCTTCTACGGCATAGTGGATCAGGGGATGATCCAGCGCCAGCACGCCGATCGCTTCCACCTGGCGGCTCAATTGGCTAATGGCGGCGGCGGTGTCGCCGATGGCATTGAGAGAGTGGAAGATGAACTGCGGCGGCTGACCCGGCTCATGATACGGCGCCGCTTGCGCCATCAGTTCATCAGCCAGTTGCGCATAGAAAGAGTGTTCACGCCGCAGCAGGATAAACCCCATTCTCAGGCGGCGCTCCGGCCTGCCCAGCACCGCCGACAGGCAGTGGGACTTCTCCAACGCGAACCCCAACTTTTTCGCCGCCTCAATCACCCGGCGCTGGGTGGCGGGCCGCACCGACGCGCGTTGGTTGATCACCCGATCGACGGTGGCGATGCCGACCCGCGCCTCTCTGGCGATGGCCGCCATGGTGGTTTTCTTGCCGCTCATGTTCATCTCCATCAACGATTTGATGGAAAAATATCATAGCCGTTGCCGCCCCTGATGTGACGCCGTTCGCGATTAACGGTAGACGGAGAACTTCTTGGTGAGCGGCTTAAGCTGTTCAGTGTCGCCGTAGAGCGCTACCGCTACGAAGTCCAACTGCTCGTAGGGGGTATTGGCGGTGTCGGCGATCTGCTGCTCGGCGGAATGCGACAGCATGGTGGTGGTGAAGAAGTTGGCCAGCACGCCCTCCTCCTTGCATTTGAGGATAAGGTTGCTGAGCTGGCTGCTGTTCTTGGCCTGCAGGATGACGATCGGGTAATGGCTCATATTGGCGCTGACGCCGTCGAGGCTGCTCGGGTAGTGGTGAAACTCGCGCTGCTCGATAAGATCGGTGATGCCCGCCGTCAGATGGCAGGAGGCGTTAAACAGCGTGGCCGGTTCGTGGTTGCGGTTGAGGATGATGTAGAATTTTTTCTCGTTGTCGCTGTACATACTCTTCTCCTTGAATAGACAACCCTTTTTACCCAAGCCAAGGGCGGTTTTCAAGGCGAGATAAGGGCCGCGTCCGGCCCCGTGATAACGTTTCAGCCTCAGATCCCGCCTTCGCCCGGGCCCTGCGGCTGCGCCACCTGATGCAGCACGGTGATGTTCTGCAGGACAGTGCCGCCGTCGATCGGTTTCATCTGGCCGTCGCGATCTTTATAGTGCGTCGGTTTGGCCCCGTGGAAGAACAGGCCGGCGTTGACCTGCACGCCCAGATAACCGGCGCTTGGCGGCAGGCGCTGCACGTCGGTCCAGGGGTTGGAGACCGGCACGAACTGGAATCCCTCGCCCGTCTTCACATACAGCGGGCGCAGCAGCGTGACAAAGGCCATCAGCGGCGACAGCGCCTCTTTGAAGATCTGAACCGGCCGATCGACCGTCATCAGGAAGCCATGCGGCTGTTCCTCTACCGTGTCGAAGGTCAGGCTGCTGCTGATATCGTCACCCCGGCCGCCGTAGCTCCACTCCATCACCGGCGCTCCGTTTTCATTCATCATCTCTGACATACACTGCTCCTTATAAATAAAATTGATCGGGCACGCTCGCTGCGTGCCGGAACAGTAAACCGCTGAACGGGCACCCGCGTCCACGCAGGGCGGCACGCTGGCGAACCAAACAACGAGGCGCGCAAAATAAAGCTCGAAATGAATAATTTCCCCGCGTGACAGCGCAGCATTTGAACGACTTCTGTCGTAGCGCAGACGCATAGTGAGGGCGTTACCGCCACTGGAGAGTGTTATGACTGCGATTAAACCGGACGCCATTGACCGCGTTTCCCCCGCCGCCACGCCCTGGCTAGCCGTCATCAATGTGCTGTTCGCCGGCATCGCCGCGGCGCTGCACGTGGGCAAGGCCACCATTGCCTTGCCGGCGCTGCAGGCCGAGTTTGGCCGTTCACTGGAGACGCTAAGCTGGGTCATCTCGGCGTTTCCTTTCGTCGGGGTGTTCGGCGGCATCGCCGCCGGGCTGCTGGTGCGCCGCTGGGGCGATCGGCGCCTGCTGGCGCTGGGATTGCTGATCGTCAGCGCCGCCAGCTTTACCGGCGCCACGCTGCACGACTTCAGCGGCTTGATCGTCAGCCGCTTTGTCGAAGGCCTCGGCTTCGTCATCGTGGTGGTCGCATCGCCGGCGGTGCTGAACCGCATCGTCGCCCCGGCGCAGCGCAGCCTGGTGTTCGGCATCTGGAGCACCTTCATGCCGGCGGGCATCGCCATTTCGCTGTTTTTCGGCCCTCACCTGGCGGGCTGGCAACAGAACTGGCAGGCCGGTGCGGCGCTGACGCTGCTGGCCGCGCTGCTGCTGCCGCTGACCACGCCGCGCCGCGCCGCCGACGCGCACGCTCCGCCGTTGCCGCTGCGGCAAGCGCTGGGCGCGATGCTGCGGGCGCGCCAGCCGCTGTTGCTGGCGCTGATGTTCACCGCTTATAACCTGCAGTTTTTCTCGGTGATGACCTTTTTACCGATCTTTCTGATGCAGCGCATCGATCTGACGCTGGCGGCCGCCGGCGGCATCAGCGCGGCGGCGGTGGCCGTCAATATCCTCGGCAATCTCGCCGCCGGGTTCTTGCTGTCGCGCGGTCTGCGGGCCGGGAGCCTGCTCGCGGCCACCAGCCTGGTTATCGGCATCTTTGGCATCGGCATTTTCCTGCCGATGACGCCCAATGGCCTGCTGATCCCGCTGTGCTTCCTGTTCTGCGCCATCGCCGGCATGCTGCCCGCGACGCTTCTGGCCGCCACGCCGGCGGCGACGCCAGAGCCCACGCTGCTGCCGCTGAGTCTGGGGTTGGTGATGCAGGGGAACTACCTCGGCCAGGTGATCGGCCCGGTCGCGCTGAGCGCCATCGTGGCCGCGGCCGGTTGGGCGGCGCCGGCTTGGCTGGTGCTGGCGGCGGCGGTGTCAGGGGCGGGATTGGCGCTGATTTTTCGCCGCGGGCCGCGCAATGCGGCGTAATGGTGCATTAATGAGAAAGGGGGTTCTATTTATTATTAGCGGTGCTGAATATTCCCTGGTGCGGGTGCGTGCTTATCGTGAAGGATAAGGCCAGTGATGATCCAAGCCCGACAATGACAAGGCGCCGGTCGCAACAAGATAAATCAGCAGACCGGCGAAAGCGATCAGCAATGCCTTTTCGATAACGGCAAGTCGTTTGTGTTCTGTCATTTGCATACTCCTGCGTGGTATCGGGCGAACGGCCGCCCTCATCAACACTAGAAAAGCCTGGCGCAGGGGGCAAGCGCAACACACAAAATGAAACACAATCAATAAATTTTGTTAACTATTTAGCGTTCTTTCTTTCCTTGCGCTGCCGCCTGAGCCTCGCGCGGCGCCCTCCTTTCCCCTTAGTAACCCTATGGAATACGCCGTTAAAAATCCCCTACCGGATAAGCAAAGGTAATGATAGTGTTGTTTTCATTCAGTTCATCTATGCTGAAAATTCATCTTTTGAGGGACGACTATGATGTCTAAAGGCATTTCCAAGGGATTCTTTATTCTGATCCTGTTCATCGTTACCGCCGCCTTTCTCGACGTGCTGGGGCCTTATTACTCCTCGGTGCTGTGGGCGGTTATTCTGGCGGTGATTTTCCATCCGGTGAAAAAGAAGTTGAAGCAGTACGTCGGCGAACGCAACGGCGTGGTGTCGCTGCTGACGGTGGCGCTGATCTGCCTGATCGTGTTCACGCCGTTAGCGATCATCGCCTCATCGCTGGCGATGGAATTCAACATGATTTACACCAAGCTGCAGACCAACAACAGCCAATTGCCGACCATGCTGGCGGACTTCATGCGTCATCTGCCCGGCTGGGCGCAGCGCTTCCTGGCGGAACATAACCTCAACAGCGCCGCCGAGATCCAAAAACAACTTTCCGAGGTGGCGCTCAAGGGCGGGCAATACCTGGCGGGCAGCGTGTTCCTGATCGGCAAAGGCACCTTCAATTTCGTCGTCGGCTTCGGCGTGATGCTCTACCTGCTGTTCTTCCTGCTGAAAGACGGCCCGTACCTGGTGAACCTGGCGCTCGAAGCGCTGCCGCTCTCACAGCACGTGAAGCACCACCTGTTCGTGAAGTTCGCCGCCGTCTCCCGCGCCACCGTCAAGGGCACGGTGGTGGTCGCCGTGGTGCAAGGCGCGCTCGGCGGGCTGGCGTTTTACTTTACCGGCATCGACGGCAGCTTGCTGTGGGGCGCGCTGATGGCGTTCCTGTCGATCATCCCCGCCGTGGGCTCAGCCATCATCTGGGTGCCGGCAGTGATCTACTTCTTCGCCACCGGCATGCTGTGGAAAGGCATCTTCCTGGTGGTGTTCTTCGTGGTCGTAATCGGCCTGGTGGACAACATTCTGCGCCCGCTGCTGGTAGGCAAAGACACCAAAATGCCGGACTACCTGATCCTGATCTCCACCCTGGGTGGCATGGAGATTTACGGCATTAACGGCTTCGTCATCGGGCCATTGATCGCCGCGCTGTTCATCGCCTGCTGGAACATCCTGTCCGGCCGCGACAGCAAGGAAAACATCGAAGAGATCGACGAAGAATTCATCGAAGAAGGCAAGAATCATCCCGACGCGGCGGAGTAAACCTCTCGCGCCGTATCGCACCGGGGCCCGTTTGGGCCCCTTTTTTGTCTGTGGTATCCTTGCCGCGCTCACAAGGAAGAACGGGTTTCGTTATGCTTATTCTCTACGCCACGCTGGCCATCGCCTTCACCCTGCTGTGCCTGCTGGCCTTTATCTCTTGCGCTTACCAGCTTTCGAAGCAGGGCGACGTCAAATTTTTGGCCTCGCTTTCCGTGCTGATCTTCGCGCTGCTGGCCTTCTATGCCGCTTATGGCTACGTCAGCACCTGGCTGCAACAGCAGGCGGTGGATGTCCGGCTGTATTAGCGCAGCGGGATGAAAAAGACCTGCTCCGGATCGCCGTCATCGAGATTGTCAATCTGGCCGCTGGCGACAAACCCGGCGTTCAACAGCAGCCGCTGCATCGGCAGGTTGGAATGATTGGTGGAGGTGAACAGCTTCGGGTGCCGGCAGTGCAACTTAAGCGCCGCAATCAGCGCCTGCCCGACGCCCCGGCGGCGATAGCGCTCGCCGACCATCAGCATCTCCACAAAGCCGCAGCCGAAGAAGTGATAGTGCAGCACACCGTATCCCATCGCCATGCCCTGCTCCTCGGCAAGATAACAGACGCCCTGCCCGCACCAGGCGCGGATCTGCGCCGCGCGCTGCGGCTCGTATTCGGCGACGCTGTCGAGGGCGATCAGGGCTGCGGCATCGCTGTCGGTGGCCTGGCGAACAAACATGTTTTAATCCTCATGCTGATGGATAACGGCGATACCGCATCAACGAAACGGCAACCGCGGCGGGATAGTTTTTACATCCCGGTCGAATTTTGTAATCCTATTATAGAGTTACCAAAACACACGCCAAGGAAGGAAAGCATTTCCCGATGAGAATACCGCAAATCTCCGCCGCCCTGCTGTTTACCCTGCTGCTGGCCGGCTGCCAGTTCCACAAAACCGTGTTCCCGCCGCCGTATATCGGCACCCCGCGAGAGATCGGCACCTACGAAGTGAAAGGGCTGACGTTCGTCACCACCGTCACCTTCAGCGGCCTGTTCGCCGAAGATCTGGTGCGCGAATACGCACAGAAACACCACTATCGCTACTATGTGGTAACGATGCGCAGCAACGGTTTTAAAGACCGAAGCGAGCGCGTGAGCGCGATGATGTATCGGTAGAGAGTGGCGCCACATGCCGTGAAATAATGCCGAAAAAACGGGCTTTAGCATGAGGAAGCGCTATACGAAATATTGCACAACCCAATACTCACAGGCCGCATGAAAATACGGCCTGTGACTTTGGTTTAATTGTCTGGCATCGCAGTGTCGTTTATTTTCACTGCGGGCGAAATTCCAACGTGCTGCTTTTGACCGCTTCGTAAACCGCGGTCGTTGGCGGCTTAGGCAGACGCGCATTGGCGATTGCTTTGATCGCGGCCTGGCAAAGTTCCGGTTCCCCTTGTTCAGCCCGAATGCTGATCAGCATACCGTCCGGCGCCAGCTTGATGCTCAATGTGCAACGCTTGCCTGAGTAGGCTTCGGCATCTTTCAAATGGCTTTGAATCGCGGCCTGCAACTGGGCGATATAGTGTTCTTTCTCTTTTCCCGGCGCCTTTGGGTTGCCAAGGTTGGCGAAAAGATCGTCAACCTCTTTTTTTCACCGGATCGGTTTGGCTGGGGGCGGTGCTCTTGGCACACCCCGTTAATGCCAGCGCGAGCATCGCCGCCAATAATGTGGCGGCGCCGGTTTTAAAGCCTGAATGCGTGATTTTCATATCCCTGTCCTTATGGATGACTATCAGCCAAAATCAACGTGGTATTCGACAAGATCCCCGGCGCATACTTATACAGAATTAACGCCAAACCGCCAGAGACATTGCGAGTATCAAGCATCGGCATGCGGAGAATCGTGGGCCGATGATGACATGAAGCCATAGCGCCCCAGGCGGGGCGTACAGCTGAAAACCCTGACCTATCGATAACCTTGTTATCCGAACGAGTAATCACTCCATCAATAAATTAAGTTATTCTTAATTTTTTATCCCATTAGAAGCGCTTTCAACCCTGGCAATCTGGAAAATCTGCCTATACTTACTTTCCTGATATTAAATTTGTTTAAGTAACCAAGATGGTAGGTATGAAAAGCAAACGCCCCTTTGCCGCGCTGCTGGCGGCAACAGCATTGATGTCTCTGGTGGGCTGCGCTTCCAATCAGGCGATCAAAACGACGGACGGCAAAACCATTGTTACCGACGGCAAGCCCCAGATCGATAAAGATACCGGATTGGTCTCCTATCGAAATGCTGAAACGGGCAAAACGGAACAGATCAATCGAGACCAGATTGCAAACATGAGTGAGTTGGATAACTAAAAGGAGCTACAAATGAAAAAAGCGCTTGTTCTTCCCGCGATCGCCCTGGTTGCCATCGCCGCACTGTCAGGCTGCACACGCACCAGCTACGCTATTCATACCCACGATGGCCGAACGATCATCAGTGACGGCAAACCGAAAGAGACTTCTGCCGGGTTGATCGGGTATACCGACGCCAATGGCGTCAAACAGCAAATCAACAAGACGGAAGTCAAAGAGGTGTCGGAAATCCCTCATTAAGGTTCCGATAATCTGAGCCTGCTAAAACAAAGGGAGCCGATGGCTCCCTTTCTATTCAAACAGTAAGCGCGCCCATTGGCGTTTAACGATAACGTCGATAAACGCCTGACATTTCAGCAGACAACGTTGCCAGGTTTGCCATACGGATCTCCCCTTTCCCGGCGTCGAACGGCTATAATCTGATAAGTGGAGTTTTTTAAAACGATAAGGAGGGAGTATGTACAAAACTATTTTGGTTCCCGTGGATATTACCGAGCCGGAATTAACACAGCAGGTCATCCCGCATGTCAACGCGCTCGCCAGGCTCGAAGACTCCCACGTCCATTTCCTGGCGGTGATCCCGTCGCGCGCCACCTACGCGGCCTTCGGCTTTGCCGCCACGGCGGCGGTGGAAACCAAAGATGAAACCATTGCGATAGCGACCGAGGGGCTGGCGAAAGCGGCAAAACAATTCAGCGTACCCGAGGATCGAGTGACCACGCATGTCGCCGTCGGCGATCCCAAAGATCAGATCCTGGAACTCGCCGATGCGCTTAACGCGGAGATTATTGTGATGGGCTCCAACCGCCCTTCTGCAATGACTTACCTCCTCGGCTCGAATGCCACCGCGGTGGTGCGCCACGCCAATTGCCCGGTGCTGGTCGTGCGTGAATCGGCTAACGCTTAAAATCGCTTGCTCATTTGAACAATAAAAAAACGGGAGCCCTAAGGCTCCCGCTCTCATTCAAGCGCTAAAACACACTTACATGTGTTTAACGATAGCGTCGCCAAACTCTGAACATTTCAGCAGTTTAGCGCCTTCCATCAGGCGTTCGAAGTCATAGGTCACGGTCTTGGCGGCGATGGCGCCTTCCATGCCTTTAACAATCAGGTCAGCCGCTTCGAACCAACCCATGTGGCGCAGCATCATCTCTGCGGACAGGATGATGGAGCCTGGGTTCACTTTGTCCTGGCCGGCGTACTTCGGCGCGGTGCCGTGAGTCGCTTCGAACAGCGCGCAGTCAGAGCCGATGTTGGCGCCCGGCGCGATGCCGATACCGCCTACCTGGGCCGCCAGGGCGTCGGAGATGTAGTCGCCGTTCAGGTTCATACAGGCGATCACGTCGTATTCCGCCGGGCGCAGCAGGATTTGCTGCAGGAAGGCGTCGGCGATCACGTCTTTAACCACGATCTCTTTGCCGGTGTTCGGGTTCTTGATCTTCAGCCATGGGCCGCCGTCGATCAGCTCGCCGCCGAACTCTTCACGCGCCAGCTCATAACCCCAATCCTTGAAGGCACCTTCGGTGAACTTCATGATGTTGCCTTTGTGAACCAGGGTCACGGAGTCACGGTCGTTGGTGATGGCGTATTCGATCGCCGCGCGCACCAGACGCTTGGTCCCTTCTTCAGAGCATGGCTTCACGCCGATACCGCACTGCTCCGGGAAGCGGATTTTCTTCACGCCCATTTCGTCGCGCAGGAATTTGATCACTTTGTCCGCTTCGGCGGAGCCGGCTTTCCACTCGATGCCGGCGTAGATGTCTTCGGCGTTTTCGCGGAAGATCACCATGTCGGTCAGCTCAGGCTGTTTCACCGGGCTTGGGGTGCCCTGGTAGTAACGCACCGGGCGCAGGCACACGTACAGGTCCAGCTGCTGGCGCAGGGCCACGTTCAGAGAACGGATGCCGCCGCCGACCGGGGTGGTCAGGGGGCCTTTGATGGCGACGCGGTAGTCGCGGATCAGGTCCAGAGTTTCGTCCGGCAGCCACACGTCTTTACCGTAAACGTGGGTAGATTTTTCGCCGGTGTAGATTTCCATCCAGGAGATTTTACGTTCGCCGTGGTAAGCCTTTTTAACAGCCGCATCAACCACGTGGATCATGGCAGGAGTCACGTCAACGCCGATGCCGTCGCCTTCGATGAACGGGATGATCGGGTTATGAGGAACAACCAGTTTACCCTGGGCGTCAACCGTGATTTTTTTACCTTCTGCCGGAACAACTACTTTGCTTTCCATCAACCTCTCCTTCAAGCGCAATTTTGTTAATGCTTTGTAAGATGCGTGTAGATACTACTTGAATATTCGGTCCGCGCCAATCCGAAACGGATTCGGTTATAATGCGCTTATCATCCGTAATCTCAACTGTTATGAAAAAATTCTCTGTTAGAAATCACAACGTTAAACGATTCAGCAAGCCGAATGCCGCCAAACCCGCCGCGCCGAAGGGGCCGCGTCGAATTGTGTTATTCAACAAGCCCTTCGACGTGCTGCCGCAGTTCACCGATGAAGCCGGCCGCGCCACGCTGAAAGAGTACATCCCCTTCCCCGACGTTTACGCCGCCGGGCGCCTGGATCGCGACAGCGAAGGGCTGCTGGTGCTGACCAACGACGGCCAGCTGCAGGCGCAGCTCACCCAGCCGGGCAAGCGCACCGGCAAAATCTACTATGTGCAGGTCGAGGGCGCGCCGCAGGAAAGCGATCTGGCGCCATTGCGCTGCGGCGTTACGCTGAAAGACGGCCCCACGCTGCCCGCCGGGGTGGAGCTGGTAGCCGAGCCGCAGTGGCTGTGGCCGCGCAACCCGCCGATCCGCGAACGTAAATCCATCCCCACCAGTTGGCTGAAAATCACCCTGTTCGAAGGGCGAAACCGCCAGGTGCGTCGCATGACGGCGCATATCGGGTTCCCTACCCTGCGCCTGATTCGCTACAGTATGGGTAATCTTTCGCTGGGCTCACTGCAGCCTGGTGAATGGAAAAGCATCGATTCTCTGTAGACCGATAACTGATGGAGGCGCCATGAAATCCACGCCGATCGCGCTGCTGCTCGCCGCTCTGGCGGCCCCGTTCGCCGCCCAGGCCGCCAGCTTCGACTGCGCCAAGGCGGCAAGCCGCGATGAGCAAGCCATCTGCGCCAACCGCACGCTGAACGATTTGGATGTGCAAATGGCCACCCAATACCAATTGCTGCGCGGCCTGTTCGCCATGGGCGCGCGCGGCGCGATGCAGGACAGCCAGCAGGCCTGGCTGGCAAAACGCCAGCGTTGCGGTGGCGACACCGCCTGTCTGCTCAAAAGCTACCGCACCCGCATCGCCGAGCTGGACGATATCTATCGGCGCATCGACAAACCGCTGTAAGGAGACCGCATGTTCAAACCGCACGTCACCGTGGCCTGCGTAGTGCACGCCGCCGGCAAATTTTTGGTGGTCGAAGAGACCATCAACGGCAAAGCGCTGTGGAACCAGCCGGCCGGCCACCTGGAGGCCGACGAGACGCTGGTGCAGGCCGCCGAGCGCGAGCTGTGGGAAGAGACCGGCATCCGCGCCACGCCGCAGGCGTTTTTACGTCTGCACCAATGGATTGCGCCGGATCGCACGCCGTTCCTGCGGTTTTGCTTCGTCATCGAGCTGGAACAGCCGCTGCCGACCGAGCCGCACGACAGCGATATCGATCGCTGCCTGTGGTTGAGCGCCGACGAGATTTTGCAGGCGCCCAACCTGCGTTCCGCGCTGGTGGCCGAGAGCATTCGCAGCTACCAGCAGCCGGAGCGCTACCCGCTGTCGCTGGTCGGCAGCTTCGCCTGGCCGTTTTAAGGGCGCCGGGCAGCACAAGATGAACAGTGCGCCGGCGCGGGCAACGTGGTAAAATCCTGCGCTTGTTTTTATCAGCACGGTTCGTGTTCAAGTTCGTGAGATCCCCATGTCAGACAACAGCCAGAAAAAAGTAATCGTCGGTATGTCCGGCGGCGTCGACTCTTCCGTTACCGCCTATCTGTTACAGCAACAGGGCTATCAGGTCGCTGGGCTGTTCATGAAAAACTGGGAAGAAGACGACGACGAAGAGTACTGCTCCGCCGCGACCGATCTGGCCGACGCGCAAGCGGTCTGCGACAAGCTAGGCATCGAACTGCACACGGTGAACTTTGCGGCGGAATACTGGGACAACGTGTTTGAGCTGTTCCTGGAAGAGTACAAGGCCGGCCGCACGCCCAACCCGGACATCCTGTGCAATAAAGAAATCAAATTCAAAGCCTTCCTGGAGTTCGCCGCTGAAGACCTGGGGGCCGATTTCATCGCCACCGGCCATTACGTGCGCCGCCAGGACGTGGACGGCAAAAGCCGCCTGCTGCGCGGCGTCGACGGCAACAAAGATCAGAGTTACTTCCTCTATACCCTGAGCCACGAGCAGGTGGCGCAAAGCCTGTTCCCGGTTGGGGAACTGGAGAAGCCGGAGGTGCGCCGCATCGCCGAGCAACTGGAGCTGGTCACCGCCAAGAAGAAAGACTCCACCGGCATCTGCTTTATCGGCGAGCGCAAATTCCGCGACTTCCTCGGCCGCTACCTGCCGGCGCAGCCGGGCCCGATCGTTAGCGTCGACGGCCAGACCGTCGGTGAACACCAGGGCCTGATGTATCACACCCTGGGCCAGCGCAAAGGGTTAGGCATCGGCGGCCTGAAAGACAGCAGCGAAGATCCGTGGTACGTGGTGGATAAAGACGTGGCCAATAACGTGCTGGTGGTCGCGCAAGGGCACGATCACCCGCGCCTGATGTCAGTCGGCCTTATCGCGCAGCAGCTGCACTGGGTTGATCGCCTGCCGCTGACCGGCCCGTTCCGCTGTACGGTGAAGACCCGCTATCGCCAGCAGGACATCCCTTGCACCGTGACCCCGCTCGACGACGAACGCATCGAAGTGCGTTTCGACGAGCCGGTCTCTGCCGTCACCCCCGGCCAGTCGGCGGTGTTCTACCAGGGCGAAATCTGCCTCGGCGGCGGCATCATCGAACAGCGCCTGGCGTAGTTCGCCTGCCGCCCAAGAAAAACGCTGCGTTTACCGCAGCGTTTTTTTTATTCAGAATTCCACCTGCGCCCCCAGTTCGATCACCCGGTTTGGCGGGATTTCGAACAGATCCGGCGCCCGCAGCGCGTTGCGCTGCAACAGCTGGAACACCTTGCCGCGTACGCGCAGATACCAGGGGCGCTTGCCCAATACCAGCGTATCGCGCGACATGAAGAACGAGGTCTCGTTCATGGTGAAACTCATCCCCTCCAGGCCGCAGCGATAAAGGATATCCGTCACGTTGGGTGTTTCGCGCCAGCCGTAGCTCGCCACCACCCGCCAAAAGCTCGTCGACAGCTGTTCGATCGCCACCCGCTGCACGTTGTGCACATACGGCATGTCGGTAGTCACGATAGTCAGCAGCACCACGCGCTCATGCAACACCTTGTTGTGCTTCAGGTTATGCAGCAGCACCAGCGGCACCGCATGCGGCGTGCGCTCCATAAACACCGCGGTGCCCGGCACCCGCTTCGGCGGCGCCTTCTCCAGCGACTCGATCAGCGCGGTCAGCCCTTCCTGGTTGTCGCGCAGCCGGCGGATCAGGCGCGAGCGCTCGGTCTTCCAGGTCAGCATGATCAGCAGAATGATCAACCCCAGCGCCACCGGCAGCCAGCCGCCGGTCGCCAGTTTGATCAGGTTGGCGCCGAACAGCGGCACGTCGATGCACAGCATGGCAAGCAGCATCAGCCCACCCAGATAGCGCGGCCAGCCCCAGTTTTTCACCGCCACGATGCTCAGCAAAATCGACGACAGCAGCATGGTGCCGGTCACCACGATGCCGTAAGCCGAGGCCAGGTTGCTGGAGTGTTTAAAACTGATAATCACGATCAACACCGCCGCGAACAACAGCCAGTTCACCACCGGAATGTAGATCTGCCCGGACTCCTGATCGGAGGTATAGATGATGCGCATCGGCGGCAGGTAGCCCAGCCGCACCGCCTGGCGCGTCAGGGAGAAGACGCCGGAGATCACCGCCTGCGAGGCGATCACCGTCGCCAACGTGGCGATCACCAGCAGCGGGATCAGCGCCCAGGTGGGCGCCAGCAGGAAGAACGGGTTATTGATCGCCGCCGGGTTGGCCAACAGCAGCGCCCCCTGGCCGAAGTAGTTCAGCACCAGCGCCGGCGCCACCAGCGTAAACCACGCCAGGCGGATCGGTTTTTTGCCGAAGTGGCCCATGTCGGCGTACAGCGCTTCGGCGCCGGTGACCGACAGCACCACCATGCCCAGCGCGAAGAACGACACTGCCTTGTACTCGAGGAAGAAATTCACCGCCCAGTAAGGGTTCAGCGCCCGCAGCACGCCGGGGTGATGCAAAATGCCGCCGATGCCGAGCAGCGCCAGCGTCAGGAACCAGATGACCATCGCCGGGGCGAACAGTTTGCCGACGCTGCCGGTGCCGTGTTTCTGGATCGCGAACAGCGCGGTCAACACCAGCAGCGACAGCGGCACGATAAAGCTGTCCAGCTCGGGGGCAATAATCTGCAGGCCTTCGATAGCCGAGAGCACCGAAATGGCCGGGGTAATCACCCCATCGCCATAAAAGAAGCTGCCGCCCACCAGCCCGACCAGCACCGCCGCCGGCACCCAGCGCGCATCCAGCTTGCGGATCGCCAGCGACATCAGCGTCAGAATTCCCCCTTCACCGTCGTTGTCGGCGCGCATCACGAAGCAGACGTATTTGATCGACACCACCAGCGTCAACAGCCAGAAAATCAATGACAGAAAGCCGTAGATCGACGTCGGCGTCAGGGTGATCCCTTCTTCCGCCGTCAGGCATTCGCGCAGGGTATACAGCGGGCTGGTGCCGATATCGCCGTACACCACGCCGATGGCCGCCAGCGTCACCGCCGGCAGCGGCTGCTTGTTTTTTACGTGCATATAAAGGTCTTTATTTGAGGGGTCACGTTGGCAGTATAGATGCAGCCGCCGCACTTTATTTGCCGCCGCAACAATAAGTTCGTGCCGCGCCACCGGCGATTTTCGCCGTCTATTTGCGCAGTTCTGCGCCGCACGGCGCATCCGCCTCGCCACAGGCGTATTAGACGCTGGGTTTACCCTCAATTTTATGGCATGATCCGCGGCATTCGTTGTCATCGTTGTTACAGCCACGCCCGATCGTTACCGTTCGCGGCCGCCGCCGTTACCCTGGCGATACGCACAACCTTATACAGTAAGCCATGTACCGTTCACCGCGTTTACAGGAGTCATCGTGGCGAAGAATTATTATGACATCACGCTGGCCATGGCGGGTATCAGCCAGTCGGCGCGTTTGGTTCAGCAATTGGCCCATGAAGGGCAATGCGACCGCGAAGCGTTTCACACCTCGCTGAAAAGCCTGCTGCAGATGGACCCACCCTCTACGCTGGCGGTGTTCGGCGGCGAGGAGCGCAATTTGATGGTCGGCCTCGAAACCCTGATGGGCGTGCTTAACGCCAACAACAAAGGGCCGGGCGCGGAACTGACCCGCTACACCATCAGCCTGATGGTGCTGGAGCGTAAGCTCAACGCCAACAAACAGGCGATGAACACGCTCGGCGAACGCCTCGGCCAGCTGGAACGCCAGCTGGCGCACTTCGATCTTGAGTCGGACACCATCATCAGCGCGCTGGCCGGCATTTATGTCGACGTGGTCAGCCCGCTCGGGCCGCGCATCCAGGTGACCGGCTCACCGGCGATCTTGCAGAACCCGCAGGTGCAGGCCAAAGTTCGCGCCACGCTGCTGGCCGGCATTCGCGCCGCCGTGCTGTGGCAACAGGTCGGCGGCAGCCGCCTGCAGTTAATGTTTTCCCGTAATCGTCTGTTCAAGCAGGCGCAAAATATCGTTGCTCATTGTTAATCGATCCCAGGAGTTGCTACCGATGGAATTATCCTCACTGACCGCCGTTTCCCCCGTTGATGGACGCTACGGTGATAAAGTCAGCGCACTGCGCCCCATTTTCAGCGAATACGGTCTGCTGAAATTCCGCGTACAGGTTGAAGTACGTTGGCTGCAAAAACTGGCCGCCTGCGCAGAAATCAAGGAAGTTCCCGCTTTTGACGCCGACGCAAACGCTTTCCTCGACAAAATCGTCGCTGAATTCAACGAAGAAGACGCTCAGCGCATCAAAACCATCGAGCGCACCACCAACCACGACGTGAAAGCGGTCGAGTATTTCCTGAAGGAAAAAGTGGCGGCGGTGCCTGCGCTGCACGCGGTGTCCGAGTTCATCCACTTCGCCTGCACCTCCGAAGACATTAACAACCTGTCGCACGCGCTGATGCTGCAAAGCGCTCGTCAGGACGTGGTGCTGCCTTACTGGCGTAAAATCATCGATGCGCTGAAAGGGCTGGCGCTGGAATACCGCGATATCCCGCTGCTGTCGCGCACCCACGGCCAGCCGGCTACGCCGTCGACCGTCGGCAAAGAGTTCGCCAACGTGGCTTACCGCATGGAGCGCCAGTACCGCCAGCTGGAGCGCGTGGAGATCATGGGTAAAATCAACGGCGCGGTCGGCAACTACAACGCCCACATCGTCGCCTACCCGGAAGTGGACTGGCATCAGTTCAGCGAAGCGTTCGTGACCTCGCTCGGCATCACCTGGAACCCGTACACCACCCAGATCGAACCGCATGACTACATCGCCGAGCTGTTCGACTGCGTAGCGCGTTTCAACACCATTCTGATCGACTTCGACCGCGACATCTGGGGCTACATCGCCCTGAACCACTTCAAGCAGAAGACCATCGCCGGCGAAATCGGCTCCTCCACCATGCCGCACAAGGTCAACCCGATCGACTTCGAAAACTCCGAAGGCAACCTGGGCCTGGCCAACGCCGTGCTGGGCCACCTGGCGGGCAAACTGCCGGTGTCCCGCTGGCAGCGCGACCTGACCGATTCCACCGTGCTGCGTAACCTGGGCGTGGGCCTGGGCTATGCGCTGATCGCCTATCAGGCCACCCTGAAGGGCATCAGCAAGCTGGAAGTGAACCAGGCGCACCTGCTGGACGAACTGGATCACAACTGGGAAGTGCTGGCCGAACCGATCCAGACCGTGATGCGTCGTTACGGCATCGAGAAGCCTTACGAGAAGCTGAAAGAGCTGACCCGCGGCAAGCGCGTGGACGCCGCCGGCATGCAGGCGTTCATCGACGGTCTGGCGCTGCCGGAAGAAGAGAAAACCCGTCTGAAGGCGATGACCCCGGCCAACTACATCGGCCGCGCCACCACCCTGGTCGACGAGCTGAAGTAAGCGCGTTAGACCCACAACGACAAGGCGGCCCGCGGGCCGCCTTGTTGCTTATTATTCGCCGCGCAACACCTGCAGCCGGGCTATCTGCCGCCCCTGCGCATCGAAGTTCTCGGCACTCAGCCAACGCTCCAGCGCCTGCCGCACCATCGGCCAACGGTCGGCGGTGATGGCGAACCAGTCGGTATCCCGGCTGCGCCCCTTGACGATCACCGCAAAGCGGAAGTTGCCCTCGTAACGGAAACCAAAGCGCAGCGCGGCCTAGCGCGACGGCGCGTTGTGGCTGTCGCACTTCCATTCGCAGCGGCGGTAGCCCAGCGTATCAAAGGCGTAGCGCAGCAGCAGCGCGATGGCTTCGGTGGCGCTGGAGCGCTGTTTCATCAACGGCGACCAGCTGACGTGGCCGATCTCCAGCACGCCATTGGCCTCGTCGATGCGCATCAGCGCCACCGTCCCCACCGGCGCGTCACTGGCGGCGTCGAACACCGTCAGATTGACCAGCCCCGGGTTGGCCTGCAGCGTCTCCAGATGCTGCAGCATCGCCGCCGGCGTATCGGGCCGTTCGATAGACAGATAGGTCCAGTCGCGGCCGTCCGGCGCCAACTGGAAAGCATCGTACAGCGCGGCGTAATCCCGCTGCGGCTCGAGCGGCGCCAGTGAACAGAAACGCCCGCCGAGCGTTGCGCCGCCCGGGCGGCGAGCCGGCTGCCAATCCGGCATCGGTTCGCCAATCGGCTGACCATAACGATTCATTGCCATACGCGCCTCCTGCGGTTAACGGGTATAAACGATAAACGAGCTTCTTCTGCCGATTTTGTCGTACAGCGAACGCGCCGGCGCGTTGTACTCCTGAGTCATCCAATAGACCCGATCGCTGCCGCGCGCCTCCGCCAGCCGATACGCCTGTTCGAACAGTTTTTCCGACACTTTATGACCGCGCGCCTGCGGCGACACATAAAGATCTTCGATATAACAATAGCCCACCGCGCTCCAGGTGGACGGATGGAATACCAGGTTCATCAGCCCCAGCAGCCGGCCGTCGGCATCCTCCGCCACCAGCCCGTACACCTGTTCATCCTGCCCCAACCGTTCGAAGGTGCGGTCGGTCACCTGCGGCGCCACGTCGGCGCGGTAGAAGTCGAGATAGCCCTGCCACAACGCCAGCCATTGCGCTCTGTCGTCGCCATTGATTCTGCGGATAGTCACTTCACGATTTGATGGGTTCATAGCGCCTCACGGGGTTAAGATATTATTTCCATTAGGGAAATAACCGAATAGCGGCAGGATACACCGCGCAGCGACGGTGTAATACGGACCAATTCAAAACGCCGAGCAGACCAATTTTAACCGCTGTTTTCCCGCGGCAGCGCGTTGAACACCTGCGCCAGCGTGGCGATAAAGCGCACGATCTCGTCCGGCGCATAGGCCGAGAAACCGAGCACCAGCGCCCCGCGCTGCGGCGCGCCGGTGTAGAAATCCGCCAGGCCGTACAATCGTATTCCCCGCTCGGCCGCCGCCGTCACCAGCCGCCGCTCCGTCGCCGCATCCGCCAGCGGGCAAACCAGCTGCAGGCCACCCTGCGGCAAGGCCGGGCGCGTCCAGGGCGCGAGATGGCGATGTACCGCGTCGTACAGGACGTCCAGCCTCGCCTTGTACAGCGTGCGCATATTGCGCAGATGCTCGGCGTAGCCGCCCTCGTGCAGGCAGTGGAACAGCGTCATCTGCGCCAATGCCGACGTGTAGCCGTCCTGAAACTGCCTGGCGGCGACCAATGGCCGCACCAGCTGCGGCGGCGCGATCATGAAACCGATGCGCAGCCCCGGAAACAGCGTCTTGCTGAAGGTGCCGATGTACAGCGTGCGCCCGCCGCTGTCCAGCCCCTGCAGCGCCGCCTTGGTTTGTCGATCGTAGTTGAACTCGGCGTCGTAATCGTCTTCGATGATCCAGGCCCGCCGGCGCTGGGCCCACTGCAACAGCGCCAGGCGCCGCTCGAGGCTCAGCGAGTATCCCAGCGGGTAATGATGGGACGGCGTGATGTAAACGCCCCGCCCGCCCCCCGAAGCCTGCATCAGTTGCCCGACGTCCAGCCCTTGCTCATCGATGCCGATCGGCCGCGCCTGCAGCCCCGCCGACTGCACCAGTTTTTTCGCCCCCTGGTAACCCGGCTCTTCGACGAATACCGCATCGCCGGGATCGAACAGCACCTGCGTGCACAGCGCCAGCGCCTGCTGAGAGCTGGTGACCACGATCACCTGCTCCGCCGTCGCCTTGACGCCCCGCTCCCGCTGCAAATAGTGCGCGATCTCCGCACGCAGCTCCGGCAAGCCCTGCGGATCGGCATACCCCAACAGCCGCTCGCCGTGCCGCCGCAGCGCCTGCTTTTCCCACTGCAGCCACGAATCGATGGGAAACGCCCGCAGATCAGCCAGCGAGGGCGTCAGCGACGCCTGACGGCTGGTGTGCGGCGTATGGCTGACCGCCAGCAACGCCCGGCCGCGATCGCTTAGCTCGCGTTCCGCCAGCCGCGCCTCCTGGCCTGCCTGCGTCGCCAGCAGTTCACGGCCGAGCAGCGTATCGCAGCGATAGCGAACATAGCTGCCGCGCCCCACCGCCCGGCTGATGTATCCCTCCGCCTCCAGCCGCGCGTAGGTCTGCTCCACCGTATCGCGCGCCACCCCCAGCCGGGGCGCCAATGCGCGGCTTGGCGGCAGCTTCGCCCGCCACGGCAGTTCCCCGGCGGTGATGAGCCGCAACAGGGCCTGATGCAGCGCCGAACGTCGGGTCAGCCCCTGCTGACGCTGCTGGGTGAAGGCCGCCAGGATTGCCGCGTCGTCCGCGCAGGATGGGTGGTCACTCATGGGCTGTCTGTTTCTCCAAACTCGGGGCGATTGCACACTACTCTACCTTATTTCATCCTCTCGGCGGCGGCAGTTGCGCTGCCCGGCGAAATCCCCTTAAATAAGCCATTGCATTGAGGCTACAGGATTTCCGTCGGCTATGAGCAAGGAGACCAACCAGCGTCTGCTGGAAAAACTGCTGCAGGATCTGGCCAGCGCGGGCGCGATGCCGCTGTATCTGCGCTTTAACGCCTCGGTGCGCCAGGCCATCGAGCAAGGATTGCTGAACGCGGGGGATTTCCTGCCCAGCGAGCGTCTGTTTACCGAACGGCTCGGCATCTCGCGCATCACGGTGCGCAAAGCGCTGGCCTGTCTCGAGCAAGACGGCATCATCGGCCGTTCACGCGGTTACGGCACTTTCATCCAGGCGCAACGGCCCGCGCCGAAGCTGCGCTATTCATTAGCGGACGTCAAAGGGTTCTCGCGCGAGGTGATGCAACAAGGGCGCCGGCCGGACACGCAATGGCTCAGCCGCGAACGGATGCCCGCCAGCGCTGAACTGGCTGAAAAGCTCCAGCTGGCGACCGGAACGCCGATCTATCAACTCAAACGCATTCACTTTCTCGATCGGCAGCCGATGTCGGTGGCGGTGTCCTACGTGGTGGTGGCGGCGATTGCCAACGTCAACGAGATTGGCATCTCGCTCTATGACTACTTCCGCCGAAATAACGTGGAGATGGGATCGCTGCGCAGCCAGGTCAGCGCGGCCATGGCCGATGACGACATCCGCCGGGCGCTGCAATTATCAGAACCGATGCCGCTGCTGATCGTGCGCCAGACGCTGTTCGACCACCGCAAGAAGCCTATCGAATACAGCGAAAGCTTCTGCCGCAGCGACATGTACGAATTTACCAGCGAAAGCTGATCCGTTACGCCTCGCCCTGCCGACGGCGGCGAAAACGCACGAACGCCTGGGCATACGCCTCGACGTCCAGTGGATTCACCCGCTGCAACTGCGCCAGCAGCGCAGGATCCATCGCTTCGGCGCCGTGCAGCGCGCCGCAGACAGCGGTGGCCATCGCGCCGATGGTGTCGGTATCGCCCCCCAGGTTGGCGCACAGCACGGCGCAACGGGTAGGATCGGTTTGCGCCAGCTGCACCATCGCCAGCGCCGCCGGCACCGACTCGATGGTGCTCACCCCGGCGCCAATCAGTTGATATATCCGCTCGGATGCCTGTTCGGGATCGGCCGCCTCATCCACCACCTGAAACGCCAACTCGATGCGCGCCGCCAGCGAAGGGCTGAACGTCGTCACCTGACGGCGCTGGGCATACTCCGCTACGCCCGGCAACGCCAGGCGAATCGAGGCCCAGTCCGCCCCCTCCACCGCCCGCGCGACGGCCCAAGCGATCGCCACGGCACCGGCGACGGCGATGTCGGATTTGTGCGTCGGGCTGGAGGCCAGCCACACCTGCTGACAGAACCCCTCCAGCGGCGCAGACGGCAGCACGCAACCCAAAGGCGAAATGCGCATCGCCGCGCCGTTGGTGATGCCGTTGTTTTCCAACGCGGCGATCGGCGTGCCCGCTTTCTGCTCGCTCAACGCCAGTTTGGAACTGGGGCCGAGAATGTTCTTGTTGAAGGCGTCAAAACTGTCCACCCATCGGATCACGTTGCGGGCGATCAGTTCTGGCACCACCTCGCCTTCCGCTTCCAGCAGCGCATCGGCCAGCGCCAACGCCATCGAGGTATCGTCGGTATATTGCCCGGCCTTGAAGTAACAGGCGGCCGAGTTCTCCGCCGGCCCATCGAGGAAGCCGTTTATCCAGCCGAAGTGGCGCTTAACCCGCTCGCGCGGCCACAGCTCGGAAGGCATGCCGAGCGCGTCGCCCAACATCTGTCCGTAAAATGCGCCCGCTATGCGTTCTGCCTGGGTTAATTGCTTCATCCATCGCTCCTGAGAAAATATGCCGATACCTCAATAATACCTTATTAGTACCTTTAAAGCTTATCAAGCGCTCCGGTTCACACTTTCCTTTCGCGGCAATGCCCGACGCGTTTAAGTTGCGTTTAACGTTGCCCCGCCGCTGTTTATCCGACGTTTATCAGAGCTTGTCGATAATGTCGGCGAACAAATTGATAACGCTTATTTTAATACATTGCTTCGGCTCTCTTGCGGGCCGGGCGGGTTATACCTACCATAACCTCAGCATTTTTTGCCAAAATGGTTCAGGTGGCCGCGTTATCCCCTGACACGCCGCAGAGCGTGTTCCCTTTTATCGCGTGGGTGACAGGACATTCACCCGCACAGTCACAGGAGTTCGCCATGCGAGTACTGGTTGTTGAAGATAATGGTTTGCTGCGCCACCACCTTTCCGTTCAGATGCGCGAGATGGGCCATCAGGTCGATGCGGCTGAAGACGCCAAAGAAGCCGATTATTTCCTGCAGGAGCATGCGCCGGATATCGCCATCGTCGATCTCGGCCTGCCGGGCGAAGACGGCCTGAGCCTGATCCGCCGTTGGCGCGCGCACCAGACCAAGCTGCCGATCCTGGTGCTGACCGCCCGCGAAAGCTGGCAGGACAAAGTGGCGGTGCTGGAAGCCGGCGCCGACGACTATGTCACCAAGCCGTTCCACCTGGAAGAAGTGATCGCCCGCATGCAGGCGCTGATGCGCCGCAACAGCGGCCTGGCATCGCAGGTGATCGTGCTGCCGCCGTTCCAGATCGATCTGTCGCGCCGCGAACTGAGCGTCAACGATCAACAGATCAAGTTGACCGCCTTTGAATACACCATCATCGAGACCCTGATCCGCAACGCCGGCAAGGTGGTGAGCAAGGATTCGTTGATGCTGCAGCTTTACCCGGACGCCGAACTGCGCGAAAGCCACACCATCGACGTGCTGATGGGCCGCTTGCGCAAGAAGGTGCAGGCGGAATACCCGCATGAAGTGATCACCACGGTACGTGGCCAGGGCTATCGTTTTGACGCGAAGTGAACATGATGTTCAACAAGAATAAAAAACCGTTTTCGCTGCGCGCCCGCTTCCTGATGGCGACCGCCGGGGTGATCCTGGCGCTGTCGCTCTCTTACGGTTTGGTGGCGGTCGTCGGCTACATCGTCAGCTTCGACAAGACCGCCTTCCGCCTGCTGCGCGGCGAAAGCAACCTGTTCTTCAGCCTGGCGCAGTGGAAAGACAACAAGCTCACCATCGCCATTCCTCCCGATATCGATCTCAATTTTCCCACGCTGGTGTTTATCTACGACGATAAAGGCAACCTGCTGTGGAGCCAGCGCAAGGTGCCGGAGCTGGAGAAGCTGATCAACAAGGAATGGCTGGAGGAGTCCGGCTTCTACGAAATTGACACCGATACCCGCATCAGTAGCGAAGTGCTGGGGGACAACCCCAAAGCGCAGGATCAGCTGAAGAATTATGACGATACCGATCAGAACGCGCTGACGCACTCGGTGGCGGTCAATACCTATGCCGCCACGGCGCGGCTGCCGGCGTTGACCATCGTGGTGGTCGACAGCATTCCGCAGGAGCTGCAGCGCTCCGACGTGGTGTGGGAGTGGTTCAGCTACGTGCTGCTGGCCAACCTGCTGCTGGTGGTGCCGCTGCTGTGGCTGGCGGCTTACTGGAGCCTGAGACCGATCAAGGCGCTGGTCAATCAGGTGGGCGAGCTGGAGAACGGCGAACGCGATCAGTTGGATGAGAACCCGCCCAGCGAACTGCGCGGCCTGGTGCGCAATTTGAACATTCTGGTGCGCAACGAACGCCAGCGCTACACCAAATACCGCACCACCCTGTCGGATCTGACCCACAGCCTGAAAACGCCGCTGGCGGTGCTGCAAAGCACCCTGCGTTCGCTGCGCAGCGGCAAGCAGACCACCATCGAAGAAGCCGAGCCGATCATGCTGGATCAGATCGGGCGCATCTCTCAGCAGATCGGTTACTACCTGCATCGGGCCAGCATCAACTCCGGCCAGACGGTGCTGACGCGCGAGATCCACTCGGTGCCGGCGCTGCTCGACAGCCTGGTGGTGGCGCTGAACAAGGTTTATCAGCGCAAAGGGGTGGTGATCACGCTGGACATCTCGCCGGAAGTGACCTTTATGGGCGAGAAGAACGACTTTATGGAAGTGATGGGCAACGTGTTGGAAAACGCATGCAAATACTGCCTCGAGTTCGTGGAAATCACCTCGCTGCACTCCGAGAAAAACCTCATCCTCGTCATCGACGACGACGGCCCGGGCATCCCGGAAAGCAAGCGCCAGCTGATCTTCCAGCGCGGCCAGCGGGTGGATACCCTGCGTCCCGGTCAGGGCCTTGGCCTGTCGGTGGCGGCGGAGATCATCGAGCAATACGACGGCGAAATCGTCATCAGCGACAGCCCGCTCGGCGGCGCGCGCATGCAGGTCACCTTCGCCCGCCAGCACGATACCCACCACAACGAGTAAATTATGCCTCTGCGGCCCCGATCCACGGGGCCAAACTTCCGTTATAATCGCACTCAGGCTCACTCCTCTATCCTGGAATAGAACATGGATTATCAATTAGACCTGGACTGGAACGATTTTTTGCAACGTTATTGGCAAAAGCGTCCGGTGATTCTGAAGCGCGGCTTCAAAAACTTTATCGATCCGATCTCCCCGGATGAGCTGGCCGGGCTGGCGATGGAAAACGAAGTGGACAGCCGCCTGGTCAGCCACCAGGACGGCCGTTGGCAGGTCGCGCACGGCCCCTTCGAGAGCTTCGATCACCTGAGCGAAAACAACTGGTCGCTGCTGGTGCAGGCGGTGGACCACTGGCATGAGCCTTCCGCAGCGCTGATGCGCCCATTCCGCCAACTGCCGGACTGGCGGATGGATGACCTGATGATCTCCTTCTCGGTGCCGGGCGGCGGCGTCGGCCCGCACCTCGATCAGTACGACGTGTTCATCATTCAGGGCACTGGCCGCCGCCGCTGGCGAGTCGGGGAAAAAACGCCGCTAAAACAGCACTGCCCGCATCCGGATCTGCTGCAGGTAGAGCCGTTCGACGCCATCATCGACGAAGAGATGGAACCGGGCGACATTCTCTACATTCCGCCGGGCTTCCCGCATGAAGGCTACGCGCTGGAAAACGCGCTCAATTATTCGGTGGGCTTCCGCGCGCCGAACGGCCGCGAGCTGGTGAGCGGCTTCGCCGATTACGTGCTGGCGCGCGAGCTGGGCAGCAAACGCTACGGCGATCCGGACGTTAAACTGCGCGAACACCCGGCGGAGATCCTGCCGCAGGAAGTGGACGCCTTACGGCAGATGATGCTGGATCTGGTGCAACAGCCGGAACACTTCCAGCACTGGTTCGGCGAGTTTATCTCCCAATCGCGCCACGAGCTGGATCTGGCGCCGCCGGAGCCGCCGTATCAGGCTGGGGAAATCTACGAACTGCTGCAACAGGGTGAAGCGCTGCAGCGCCTGGGCGGGTTGCGCGTGCTGCGCGTCGGCGATCGCTGCTTCGTCAACGGCGAACTGATCGACACCGACCAGCTGCAGGCCGCAGACGCCCTGTGCCAGCACTTCAGCGTCGACGCTGCCCTGCTCGGCGACGCGGTGGACGATCCGTCATTCCTGGCGCTGCTGACCGCGCTGGTCAACAGCGGCTATTGGTACTTTAACGACTGAGTTCTCGGGACTGTGGCCTCTGTTGAACATGTCTACCGGCCCGCTTATGCGGGCCTTTTCTTTAGGGTGGAAAAAGCTGGCCCGCCCTCAACAATACGTTTCTATCGAGACCTCAATTTATCCACCACACGAATGCCCCTATCATTATTATTTTGAAAGTAATACATACCACATGAAATCAAACAAACCATTGCTTCTCAGTCCCACTGACGTTATTTTTAAGGCCATTCACTGAATTACGTACAATACTAATTAATACAAGGTGTTATCCATGCAAATTATTTATCCTGATGATTATTCAAACCAAGGCAGACCGGATGAAAATTTTGCCGAAGAATTTACCTGCGCCAAAGATAGAGGAATACGCTGTTTTCTACTTTCCTCAGAAGCCGCAGCATTAGGAAAAACCCGTTTTTCGGGCCGCTTTGAACCAGGCGTACCGGTAATCTGGCGTGGTTGGATGTTGAATGCAGAGGAATATCGCCAGTTGCACCGTGCGGTAACGGCTAATGGAGGGGAAATGCTTGAGTCCCCGGATGAGTATTTGCGTAATCACCATATAACCGGCTGGTATGAGCCATGTAAGTCATATACCGCAGAGACCGTGCTCACCACGGCTGATACAGATTTCGACACTCTGGTCACCCAACTTTGTTGGCCCGCCTACTTTGTTAAGGATTATGTGAAATCGCTGACCACATCCCGAGGCTCGGTAGCTCACAATGCCGCTGAAATCAGAGAGGTTCTTAAACTGATTATGCATTACAGAGGGGAACTTGAAGGCGGCGTTAGCTTAAGACGCTTTGAAAACTTGTTTGACGACAGTGAGCGCCGATACTTTTCGCTTAACGGCCAGGTTTTTTCCGCCGATGGTGAAATACCTGACATCGTTCATCAGATCGCATCGTGTATTAAAACGCCTTTTTATTCGATCGATATCGCCAAAAATGCCAATGGCGAATTGCGCCTAATCGAAATAGGCGATGGCCAGGTATCAGATACCAAAGAGTGGAGCGTTGCAGACCTGGTTACTGCATTTTGTATAGCAGGCGGTTAACCACCCCATTAAATTCGAGTGGTTATAAGTAAGACCAAGTGTATTCCAAAAAACCTCCATAGTGTGAATAACCAGGTGATGCTGGCCGTCTGCATCGCTGTACCTTATCGATATGTGATGTCACTACCTCCCCAGTATGCACTGGGGGTATTAGTGCAAAAAAATGCGCTATGTTAAAAGGGCATTCTTTCCGGCCTGACAGCATCTATCGCAGCGGATTTCCAGATAAGCTAACGTCTCGACACATCTAAATCAGCAATATTAGAATATCTGACTACAATACTGATGCTCACCATAAGCAAACATGTGTAGGTAAAAACACCCAGTAAATTTTCTTTACTGGGTGCGAAGCCCCCCCCTCTTTCTCATCGTCGTGATGGCAGAGTGTGCGTATTCATTTATAAAACATATAGAACTTACTCTTTTTTGAGAAAATTATACTTCTCGAGCGTTTTTTTTACCTCTATCTTGAGTTCATTCTCATCCAAATCGCTACCATCCCGATTTGGGGAAGATGTATAGCAATCCGCCAAGCTGAAAAGCTCTGCTGCACAATACCCAACATCATTACTATCATTTCTTAATGTCCCGTCATCGCGTTCTTTCCTCCATACATTAAGATACTGTGACTCATACTCATCAGCGGTTAATTTAGAGTCGAGTAATGCCTGCGCTATTTCAATCAACTTCATACTCATAACAGTACTCCTTTTTCCATATAGTTTTTATACTGTGGCGTCCCAGGGCTTAATTTCATTCCCGTCGAGAAGTATCCATCACGTCTAATTACAACAACATTATTGGTCCTTGAGTTAAAAAAGACTTTGGAGTCTTTTTCTCTTATATAAGTCCCTCTCTCTACCGTATCCCTATCATTCAAATGAGCCTCTAGCGCATCGCGATATTGAGTCAGAGTCTCTCTGTTTTTTCTAGTGTCCGCAACACCAAAGTCACTCGCGTGCTTGTACTTTTTATCCAGTTGCTGACGCGTAAAACACCCCGAGTCCAGCGGATCACTGACCATCACATAGACAGCTTCAACTCCGGTTTCCAGCGCATCCGGCTGCCACAGGATAAAGTCTTGCAGATCCTGCACCACATCCGCCGGGAAGGTGATGACCACGATGCTGTCCGCCTGCCTGATGCCGGTGCCGGTATGCACTGGCGATTTGGCTTGGAACAAGAGAAACCAGTTCCAGATCCGCTTTATGCAACCAGCGGCCCCCCTTACTGCCCTCTGGCGCTCACTTTACCCGGAGTTTAACTCAAACTACGTAACACCTTCTGATAACTAGATTAGTTGATTGAAATGCGAAAAAAACGCCCAACAAACGCTAGTTTGCTGGACGCAGATGAAATGCTCATCACCATTTATTAATCATAAGATGATTAAACGTAGTTACCCTTGTTTGAAGCAAGGCTTGCCATTTTTGGTTCGCCACTCCTTAATTTCTTCGATAACGGCTTCAGGGCTTCCATTATTATTTCCTTCTGGATAATAAATTAGATCTGAACCACTAGGGTGCTCAGTAATATTGATAAAACTCTCGAGGTTGTTATCTTGAGTTTTCTCATCTCCGTCACAATTAATGATTGCTTCAATGAGTTTTTTGAATTCAATTTCAGTGTAATCACTGATGTTTTTTTTCAGTTCCATTACTATTTACCTCTATGAATGTCAATATGGTGTTTAGGTGTAAGCACACGGAGATTGTCCATATCATAGACTCCACCATCCTGACTGATTAGTTTATCATGATGAAGTTCGAATGAACGCCGCCCCCCAACAGTATCTTTATTTCTAGCACGTGGAGCCAACCCTTGGCTCATTCGTTTTTTATTAGCTGGAATAAATTGTTTGCTCAGCTCAGGATCTTTCCCCACCTCAGTCCAGAACGCCTTACGAAACGCGTCAAAGCTCGCAAACTCCCGCCCACGCAGTTTGTCCGCAATCTGACGGGGAACCGGGGAACCCAGTTCCTGACCTGCTGAATTCAACCAGCCGTCTCCCACTTGCTGTCCTTTGCCGCTCACTTTACCCGGAGTATATCTCGGACTGCGCACCATCACATAGACAGCTTCAACTCCGGTTTCCAGCGCATCCGGCTGCCACAGGATAAAGTCTTGCAGATCCTGCACCACATCCGCCGGGAAGGTGGTGACCACGATGCTGTCCGCCTGCCTGATGCCGGTGCCGGTATGCACTGGCGACTTAGGCCCCGGTGAGCCGTTGCCGGTATGCGCCGGCGCTGCCGGCCCGGTCGGCACCGGGTTGATCAGTATCGTTCTGGCCGGCGCGCCCGCCACCGCCGGCAGCGTGATTTTGTCCAGCCCCGTCAGCTCATCGCGAACAGGTCTGAATACCGGCACACTCGGCGATACGCCGCCGACGCCCGTTCTGACGAAGTTAACGCTCTGTCTCCCGTCATCGTCAGTGGTGATAAATCCGCGCACCGGCAAATCGACCGAGGTCATGCCGGGCTGGATGGTCGCCCTGCCCGCCGCCGCCAGGCTCGCCTGAAGGGCAAACAGATTGACATCCCGCCCGGGCACCTGGGCACTCCCGGCTCCGGCCTCCGTCGGGTAAAAGCCGAGGGCAAAAGCCCCCAGCACCGATCCGGCGGCGACCGCGGTGCCAGCGCGTATACTGCCGACTTCGGAGGCCGCCCGCCACGACGCGCTCGCTGCCCAGCCGGCCAGTTCGCTTGTGGTCGTCATCACACCTTGTCCGACCATCGACGTCTGCAGCATCGCGGGGGCCCGGTTGAGCACCATGGCGCCTGCCGCCGCCAGCGCCGCATTGGCCGCTTTTAGCTTTTCCGGCGTATACGCCGGAGCGTCCATAATACCCGCTTTAGCGAACAACGCTTTTCTTGCTGCTTCAGCCTTGCGGGCTTCTTCTGCTTTGCGGGCTTCCTCGGCTTTGCGAGCCTCTTCAGCCTTACGAGCTTCTTCGGCTTTGCGGGCTTCCTCGGCTCTACGAGCCTCTTCGGCCACTTCTCGTTCTACCTGTTTAAATTGTTGATAGGCTGAGGTTAAAGAAGGCACTTCGACATTACGTTGCCGGTAGCCTGTGCGATCGCTCCCTTTTCCGCCGCCGTTGATCTCATACTGTTCCGTAACTTCGGTCATCACCCTATTATTATCAAGCCAGAAACCCGGAGGAATTGTTCCATTAAGCACCTCGGAATAGGTGGCTAATGGCGCCTTATCCTCTGCGGCAGAATTGTTGCCGTTATTGTTGCCGTTGGGTACGCTCTGATAATTACCGATTCTATGATTGGTATCGATATTGCCAGCGAACACGATTCCGCCTTGAGCAGGCAACCCCACGCCAAGTACATTTTTAACTTGTGGGACAGAGGAAATAGCCTTGCTGACGGCGGCTTCATCGGCTGTACGAATTTCACCAACTTGCACCTGTATTTTTCCGTCAGCCTCAACACTTTTCAACGCTACCTTTGCATAAGTTGTAACCGTACGTACTTTTTTTTGTAACTCCTTCAGTATATTACTAACTTTAGGGTCATTTTTGATAGCGTTAACCTGTCGCCGTATTGCCGCTCCTTGGGAATCTCCACTGCTGCTACTGTCCCTGCCACCATTACCGTTCCCATTACCACCATCCCAGTTGGTACTGTTATCTTTACCGGGATTTAAACCGTGTACTCCATCGATATGCACATCCCCCATGCCAGGAATATTTATATCCATAGATCCACCGTGCCCTACATTGGGCCCCTGATCTGAAGCCCCACCTTTAACACCGCCAGTTGGGCCACGGCTGTCTTTTCCATCTCCGCCACTCATGTGTCAGTCCTTTATTTCGTTATTCGGCAGCAGAGTAAATTCTTAAGTGCTTATTACCAGCAGCACCATCGATTAATACTCTGCACAACCTACAAAAATTTTATTAATCAGGCGTTCACAATCGCTTTTTCCAAAGCAACCAATCGAGCTTCAAATGCTTCCCGCTCGGCATCTCGAAGTGAGCGCTCTTCCTTAAGCGCCTCAACCAGCAGCGCCACCACGCCGTTGATATTGATGCCCCGGGCATCCTTCAGCACGCTGCCGTCGTTAAGCTTCAATTCGGTTTGGGTTACCGACTGCGGCAATACGTTCTCCACTTCCTGAGCGATCACCCCGGCTTCCGGCACGCCCTGTTTGAGATAGGTGTAGCCGCCGATACCAGCCAGCTTGTCCAATGCGCCGTCAATTTGGGTGATGTCCGTTTTCATGCGGGCATCGGAGCTGCTGTGCCATGCGCCGTTGGCGTAGGCGTGGCCGTCGTTGCGGAATTCATACCATCCTTGCGCCCCGCCGTTAGCCACGTGCAGCCCCACAAAGTGGTGCTGACCGATGCGTTCATAATGATAAAAGTCGGCAAACAGATCGCCCTTGCCCTGTATACGCATCGCGTTGGTAATACGATCGGCATTATTATTAGTGTCGAAGTTACCTGCGGCCACGATCCAACCATTGGCGTTACGCTTTACCAACTGCCCGACAGAAAGCTCACTATTCGCTCTCACCTGCAGCTCGTTCCAGTTCCCTTGCCAATCGCGGTACGAAAGCAAACCGTAGTCTTCTTTACCGGCGACAACCCGTGAGCCCATCATCATGGTGGTGGTTTTGTTGCCGCTGGTGAAATCGGTATATACCGGAGGCGCAGAGTACATTTGCCCATTGATCAGCGGCGCTGGCCCAGTTATCACCGCCCGAATGCCCGCGTTGTGCGATACCATCGCCCCACCGGAAATATCAACGCCGTTACCGAGTGCAACCCTGCCGGAAGCCAGGCTGAAAGCGAAAGGACGCAAGGTGTTCCATTGTCCGTTTTGAGCTTGCCCGGCAGGGGTTGTCAGTAAGTAAAAAGCTTCGCCGTCGTTGCGCAGCATCACGCCGGTATTGCCATTTGCCAGCCGAAAACCGTTGGCCGATTTGGAGACGATTTCACCGTCGCTGACCACGCGCTGGCGCAGCGTAGACAGTGATTTCAGTTCGGCAATATCGTCGTTAACGCCGTTAATCACCTGAGCATTTTTCTTTTCTTCTGCCATGATTGTTACCCTCTTACGTCCTGTTTGATGGCGGTTAACAGCGCTCATTCCCCCAGCATCCCCTGGCCACTGGGCTCACCGCACCGAAGCTGTAAAACCGGTTAAGCACACAGCAACGCTGTATGCATAAACAGCACTTTATCTCGAAGGATAATGGGATTCCCTCACCGCGGGTTGTGTGGTGAACGAAACAACCATGAGACTGGGAGCCATAAAGAGAGCAGAAGAAGAGAACGGCGGGCAGGCAGAGCCCGCCGGGCGTATCAGAAAAGGGAATGCGGGCCGGCGCAAGCCGGCCGGGGAACGAAGGTGTTTACCGCGCCCGCTCGGCGGCCAGCGCCGCAATGCGCATAATTACCGCCACCGCTTGCTCCATGCCTTCCAGCGTCACGAATTCGTGCTTGCCGTGGTAGTTGTAGCCGCCGGTGAACAGGTTCGGGCACGGCAGGCCGCGGAACGACAGCTGCGCGCCGTCGGTGCCGCCGCGGATCGGTTTCATCACCGGTTCAATGTCGCAGTCGCGCATTGCCTGCTGCGCCAGCGCGATCGCGTGCGGATGCTCCGCCACCTGTTCGCGCATGTTGTAATAACTGTCTTCGATGCTGACTTCAATATAACAATCGCGCGGCAGGCCTTTGCCGACCTCGCGGGCGATCTCCACCATCTTGCGTTTGCGCGCCTCGAATCCCTCGCGCTCGAAGTCGCGCAGGATGTAGTGCATTTCGGCGCGTTCCACGCTGCCCTTGATGCTGCTGAGGTGGTAAAAGCCCTGGTAACCCTCGGTGGTCTCCGGCGTTTCGTCCGCCGGCAGCGCCTGATGAATGCGGGTAGCCAGCGACAGCGCGTTGACCATCACGCCCTTGGCGCTGCCGGGGTGCACGCTGTTGCCGAGGATTTTGATCGTCACCGAGGCGGCATTGAAGTTTTCGCACTCCAGCTCACCGACGCCGCCGCCATCCACCGTGTAAGCCCATTCGGCATTGAAGGCCGCCACGTCGAACAGCTGTGCCCCCTTGCCCACCTCTTCATCCGGGGTGAAGGCCACGCGGATGTCGCCGTGCGGGATTTTGCGCGCGCGCAGGCGCGCCATGGCGGTGAGGATCTCGGCAATGCCGGCCTTGTCGTCGGCGCCCAGCAGCGTTTTGCCGTCGGTGGTGATCAGGGTCTGCCCCAACATCTGGTGCAGGATCGGGAACATCACCGGCGACAGCACTTCATCGCCAATGCCAAGCGCAATGTCGCCGCCGCGATAGTTCTCGACGATCTGCGGATTGACGTGTTTGCCGCTGAAATCCGGCGAAGTATCCAGATGGGCGATAAAACCGACCGCCGGCACCGGCCAGGCGACGTTGCCCGGCCAGGTGCCCATCACGCAGCCGTGCTCGCTGAGCGACACCCGCTCGAAGCCGAGCGCGATCATTTCCTGCTGCAACGCGCGCGCCAGCTTCAACTGCCCGTCGGTGCTCGGCACATGCTTTACGTTCGCTTTGGACTGGGTGTCGAAAGAGACGTAGTTGAAAAAGCGGTCAAGTAATTTATCCATGGTAGCGGCCCCTCAGAATATCGCGTTTCATTATGCTGAACCGATCAGGATCAAATATTGCGTCAGGTCATTTTTAACCAGAATTCGCCAATATCATTAATCTTTGTGATGATTTCAGAGGGAAATAACGCTGTCATCACAGGGTCATTTGTCGCTATCATGATGAAAAACGCGGCATCTGGGCCGGATCGGCTTTCAATTCCGGCATTCAGCGTCTATCATGCGCGCTCGAAAAATTTCCATTGGCGCAACTGGTTTGAGCTTCTTTTGAATCGCGGGCATGCCCGCAAGCTCCGGCAGTCTTTTCCAGTTGCGGTTCTATCTGCATTAGCCCACGGGATAGAGTAAGACGATAAATGACTGAGACATCCTCTCGAGCCCCCCTTGTTGAACTGCATGCCCTGAGCAAAGCGTTCGATGGCAAAACCATCATTGCCGATCTGGACCTGACGATTAATCACGGCGAATTCCTCACCATTCTTGGCCCCTCCGGCTGTGGCAAAACCACGGTGCTGCGCCTGATCGCCGGTCTGGAAGACGCCGATCGGGGCCGCATCGCGCTCGACGGCCAGGACATCACCGCCATTGCGGCCGAGCATCGCCACGTCAACACCGTGTTTCAGAGTTATGCCCTGTTTCCGCACATGTCGGTGTTCGACAACGTCGCCTTCGGCCTGCGCATGCAAAAGGTGCCGGCGGCCGAACTGACGCCGCGCGTCGAAGAGGCGCTGCGCATGGTGCAGCTGGATGCGTTCGCCAAGCGGCGGCCGGGCCAGCTCTCCGGCGGCCAACAGCAGCGTGTGGCCATCGCCCGCGCGGTGGTCAACAAGCCGAAAGTGCTTCTGCTGGACGAATCGCTGTCGGCGCTGGACTACAAGCTGCGCAAGCAGATGCAGAACGAACTGAAAGCGCTGCAGCGCAAGCTGGGCATCACCTTCGTGTTCGTCACCCACGATCAGGAAGAAGCGTTGACCATGTCGGATCGCATCGTGGTGATGCGCGAAGGCCGCATCGAACAAGACGGCACGCCGCGTGAGATCTATGAAGAGCCGAAAAACCTGTTCGTCGCCAGCTTCATCGGCGAGATCAACATCTTCGACGCGGTGGTCCTGCAACGCCTCGATCCGCAGCGGGTGCGCGCCAACGTGGAAGGCCGCGAGTGCAACATCTATGCCGATCTGCCGGTAGAACCGGGCCAAAAGCTGAAGGTGCTGCTGCGCCCGGAAGATCTGCGGGTGGAAGAAGTGAACGACAGCGCGCAGCACGACGGGCTGATCGGTTACGTGCGTGAGCGCAACTACAAAGGCATGACGCTGGAATCGGTGGTCGAGCTGGAGAACGGCAAAACGGTGATGGTCAGCGAGTTCTTCAACGAAGACGATCCGGACGTCGATCACTCGCTCAATCAGAAGATGGCGGTGACCTGGGTCGAAAGCTGGGAGGTGGTGCTGGCCGATGAAGAAATCGCGTAAAGTCTTCCAGAATGTGGTGATCGTCGGCGTCGTCGCCTGGCTGTTGCTGTTCGTGTTCATGCCGAACCTGATGATCATCGGCGCCAGCTTCCTGACCCGTGATGACGCCAACCTGGTGCAGATGGTGTTCACGCTGGATAACTACCGGCGTTTGTTCGATCCGCTGTATGCCCAGGTGCTGCTGCACTCGCTGAACATGGCGCTGATCGCCACCCTGTGCTGCCTGGTGATCGGCTATCCGTTCGCCTTTATTCTGGCGCGCTTGCCGCAGAAGGCGCGGCCGCTGCTGCTGTTTCTGCTGATCGTGCCCTTCTGGACCAACTCGCTGATCCGCATCTACGGCCTGAAGCTGTTTCTCAGCACCCGCGGCTATCTCAACGACGCGCTGCTGTGGATCGGCGTCATCGACAAGCCGCTGCGCATCATGTACACCTCGGAAGCGGTGATCCTCGGCCTGGTGTATATCCTGCTGCCGTTTATGGTGATGCCGCTCTACTCCAGCATCGAAAAGCTCGATAAATCCTGCCTGGAGGCGGCGCGCGATCTCGGCGCCAGCAAGCTCCAAACCTTTATCCGCATCATTGTGCCGCTGACCATGCCGGGCATTATCGCCGGCTGCCTGCTGGTGGTGCTGCCGGCGATGGGGCTGTTCTTCGTCGCCGATCTGATGGGCGGCGCCAAAAACCTGCTGATCGGCAACGTGATTAAAAGCCAGTTCCTCAATATCCGCGACTGGCCGTTCGGCGCGGCCACCAGCATCTGCCTGACGCTGGTGATGGGGCTGTTGCTGCTGGTCTATTACCGGGCCGCCCGCCTGCTGAACAAGAAGGAGGATCTGGCATGATCGGACGTCTGCTGCGCGGCGGCTTTATGACGCTGGTATACGCCTATCTGTATATCCCGATCGTCATCCTGATCGTCAACTCCTTCAACGCCTCGCGCTTCGGCATCAACTGGCAAGGGTTCACCACCAAGTGGTACAGCACGCTGCTCAACAACGACAGCCTGTTGCAGGCGGCGGGCCACTCGCTGACCATGGCGGTGCTCTCCGCCACCTTCGCCACACTGATCGGCTCGCTGACCGCGGTGGCGCTGTACCGCTACCGCTTCCGCGGCAAACCGTTCGTCGGCGGCATGCTGTTTGTGGTGATGATGTCGCCGGACATCGTGATGGCCATCTCGCTGCTAGTGCTGTTCATGTTGCTGGGCATTTCGCTCGGCTTCTGGTCGCTGCTGTTCTCGCACATCACCTTCTGCCTGCCGTTCGTGGTAGTGACCGTCTACGCGCGCCTAAAAGGCTTCGACGTGAAGATGCTGGAAGCCGCGCGCGATCTCGGCGCAAGCGAGTTCACCATCCTGCGCAAAATCATTCTGCCGCTGGCGATGCCGGCGGTGGCGGCCGGTTGGCTGCTGAGCTTCACCCTGTCGATGGACGACGTGGTCGTCTCCTCCTTCGTCACCGGGCCGAGCTACGAGATTTTGCCGCTGAAGATCTATTCGATGGTGAAAGTCGGCGTCTCGCCTGAGGTTAACGCGCTGGCCACCATTTTGCTGCTGCTGTCGCTGACGCTGGTGATCGCCAGCCAGTGGGTGATGCGCGATCGCTCGCCCAAGGCCGAGTAATCCTTCCCGCCGGGCGCTGCGGCGCCCGTCTCTTTCATTGACCACAATGATATGAAAGCGGCCTTTGGTGATGGCCCTGACTCGGTTAACCCGCTGATTTGCCGCTGGGATAACCGCCTTTACCCACCCCGCCCCGGCCCCTATAATGGCCCCTTTCTGGGGTATGGCGCGGCCGAAAACGGCGGCTCATACGGGTTCGGCTCACTACTGCTGAAGGATACGCTGCATGAAAAAGTGGTCACATCTGCTCGCAGCCGGGATGATGGCGCTGAGTTTCTGCTCTGCAAACGCCTCTGACGGCAAAACGCTGTATTTCTATAACTGGACTGAATACGTCCCGCCGGGGCTGCTGGAGCAGTTCACCAAGGAAACCGGCATCAAGGTGATTTATTCCACCTATGAATCCAACGAAAGCATGTACGCCAAGCTGAAGACCTACAAGGACGGCGCGTACGATCTGGTGGTGCCTTCCACTTACTTCATCGCCAAGATGAGCAAGGAAGGCATGCTGCAAAAAATCGATAAGAGCAAGCTCAGCCACTTCAAGGATCTCGATCCTACCCTGCTGAACAAGCCGTTCGATCCCAACAACGACTACTCTATCCCTTACATCTGGGGCGCCACCGCCATCGGCGTTAACAGCGACGCGCAGGATCCGTCCACCGTCACCTCCTGGGCCGATCTGTGGCAGCCGCAGTACAAAGGCCGCCTGCTGCTGACCGACGACGCGCGCGAAGTGTTCCAGATGGCGCTGCTCAAGCTGGGTTATTCCGGCAACACCACCGATCCGAAAGAGATCGAAGCCGCCTACCGCGAACTGCAGAAATTGATGCCGAACGTGCTGGCCTTCAACTCCGACAACCCGGGCAACCCGTTTATGGAAGGGGAAATCAACGTCGGCATGGTGTGGAACGGTTCGGCCTTCGTGGCGCGCCAGGCCGGCACGCCGCTGGAAATCGTCTGGCCTAAGGAAGGTGGGATCTTCTGGATGGACAGCCTGGCCATTCCGGCCAACGCGCGCAACGTCGAGGGGGCGCTGAAGCTGATCGACTTCCTGCTGCGGCCGGAAATCGCGGTGCAGGTGGCGGAAACCATCGGTTACCCGACGCCGAACCTGGCGGCGAAGAAGCTGCTGTCGCCGGAGATCGCCAACGATCCGTCTCTCTACCCGGATAAAACGGTGATTGAGCACGGCGAGTGGCAAAACGACGTCGGCGACGCCAGCACGCTGTACGAAAGCTACTTCCAAAAGCTGAAAGCCGGGCGCTAACACGCCCGCCATCCCATCAGGGCGCGCATTGCGCCCTGATGTCTTTAGGGCTTATCGGCCCGCGCCACCTTGCCCACCAGGAATTTGTGCACAAAACGCGGCACCACTTCGCTGGCCAGGCCGTAGTGTTTCTCGTCGAACTGGCTTTCCACCTGACTCGGCTCCAGGTTCAGCTCCATCGCGTAGGCGCCGCCCAGCCGCGCCTCATGCACGAACCCGGCCGCCGGATAGACGTGGCCGGAGGTGCCGATGGCGACGAAGAAATCGGCCTTGCTCAGCGCCTGGTAGATGTCGTCCATGCCCAGCGGCATCTCGCCGAACCACACCACGTGCGGCCGCAGCGGCGCCGGGAACTGGCAGCAGTGGCAACGCTCATCGACGCTGAGATCGCCGGGCCACTCGAACACCTGGCCCGACTGGGTGCAGCGCACCTTCAGCAATTCGCCGTGCATGTGCAGCACCCGCTTGCTGCCGGCGCGCTCATGCAGGTTATCGATGTTTTGCGTGACCAGCAGGAAGTTGTCCCCCAGCCACTCTTCCAGATCCGCCAGCGCGCGGTGCGCGGCGTTCGGGGCGATGTCCTCGGTCTGCAGCTGGCGGCGGCGTTCGTTGTAAAACGCCTGCACCAGCGCCGGATCGCGCTGAAAACCTTCCGGCGTGGCGACGTCCTCCACCCGGTGCTCTTCCCACAGCCCATCCGCAGCGCGGAAGGTGCGAATGCCCGACTCGGCCGAAATGCCGGCCCCGGTCAACACCACCACAAACGGCTTTTTCAGCTCGGCCGCCGCCATGGTGTCACGGTGAAAAATGCGTGAACGAAAGCGCTGATGCAGCACATGCTTACTCTTGCGAAACTGACACAGCCGATGGCGAGTGTGCATTAACTCTCTCCTTACTTTTCCCTGTTTACCCTTCTTACTGAACGTTGCGGCGTTGTTGGCTGTATACATTCACGCCTGGCCGCAACGCCCATTACGTTGGGCGAGTCAAATTGAGAAACGCTGCGCCGCGCACGCCGCCGGCGTCGCCATAGCGCGCCTTCTCGATGCGCGGCAGCCGAGCCACCCGCAGCAGGTGCGCCGGCAGCCGCTGCGGCAACGCCTGGTAAATGGCGTCGAAGTTCGACAGCCCGCCGCCGATCACCACCAGGTGCGGATCCAGCACCGTCAGCAGGTTCCCCAGGCAGATCGCCAGCACGTCCATAAAGCGATCGACATGCGCCACGGCCTGCGGCTCACCCGCCTGATAATGCGCAATGATCTCGGTGGCAGGCAAGTGCCGGCCATAAAAATGGGCGTACATCCATTCGAAACCGCGGCCCGATATGTAATTTTCAATGCAACCCTGATGGCCGCACCCGCAGGCGACGCGAGGCACATCACGCCCCAGCACCTCGAGCGCGTCCACCGGCAGGCGCAAATGGCCGAACTCGCCGGCGATATAGTTGCGCCCGGGCACCGTCTTGCCCTCGACGATCAGGCCGCCGCCTACGCCGGTGCCGAGGATGATGCCCAGCACCGTCGGGTAGCGGCGGAACTCGTCGTCCCAGGCCTCCGACAGCGCAAAGCAGTTGGCGTCGTTATCGACCCGCACCTCGCGCCCGATCAGCGCCGCCAGATCGCGCGGCAGCGGCCGCCCCATCGCCGCCGGCACATTGGCGGTAAACAGCGTGCCGTCATCGTCGTTGGGCAGGCCCGGAATGCCGATGCCGACGCTGCCGCGCCGGCCGCAAAACGCATCCGCCTCAAGGGTCAGCTCGCACAGCGTAGCCAGCAGTTGCCGATAATCGTCGCGCGGCGTCGGCACCCGCTTTTGCCAAATGCGCTGCAGGCTGTCGTCGAACACTCCCAGCTCAATCTTGGTGCCGCCCATATCGAAACCGTAGTACATAACCCATCCCCAGGCTAAAAAAACGGGGCGGCATCGCTGCCTCCCCGTGGGTTTTATTGTCCGCTCAGCACCCGCGCCGGATCGATGCGGCTGGCGCGCCTCGCCGGATACCAACTGGCCAACAGACTCAGCACGATAGCGGTCGCCAGCACGATCAGCACGTCCAGCCAGTGCAGCTCGGAAGGCAGGAAGTCGATGAAGTAAATATCGCCCGACAGGAAGGAGTGGCCGACCAATTTCTCGATGCCCCGGATGATGTTGGTCAGCTGCAGCGAGGCGATCACCCCGATCACCACGCCGCTCAGGCTGCCCAGCAACCCGGCTAGCAGCCCATACCAGATGAAAATGGCACGGATAAAGCCGTCTTTGGCGCCCAGGGTGCGCAGCACCGCGATGTCGGCGCTTTTGTCTTTCACCGCCATCACCAGCGTGGAGACGATGTTGAAGCAGGCCACACCGATCACCAGCACCATCGCCAGGTACATGATGGCGCGGATCATCTGGATGTCGCGGTACATGTAGCCGTACTTACCGATCCAGCTCTTGATGTAGATGTAAGCGTTGGTCACTTCGCCGGCGTCGCGCACCAGCTTGTTGGCGGCGAACACGTCGTTCATCTTGAGAGCGATGCCCGTGACGCTGTCACCCATGTCGAGATACTGCTGCGCATCGGCCAGCGGCACCAGCGCCAGGCTGTGATCGAGCTGGCCGCTGAGCTGCAAAATGCCGGTCACGTGCAGGCGAATACGCTTTGGCTGCAGCAGCTTCATCTCAGGGTCGCTGTTGGGGATCATCACCGTGACATAGGCGCCCTGCTTGACGCCCAGCGCGTCGGCCACGCCCTTGCCGAGGATCACCTGCTGCTCGCCGGGCTTGAAGTTGGCCCAGGCGTCGCCCTGCACATACTGCGGCAGCGCGCTCAGCCGGCTCTCCTGCTGCGGGTCCACGCCTTTGACTTCCACCGCGCGCAGCTGAGCACCGTTTTCCATCAGGCCGGTAAAGTTGATGTACGGCGCGGCGGCCAAGATGCCCGGCACCTTTTCCACCCGCTGCAGAATCGACGGCCAGCCGCTGAACGGCTGATTGACCGGCTCGAGCTCGCCGTGCGGCACCACCGCCAGAATGCGGTTCTTCAGCTCGCGCTCAAAGCCGTTCATCGCGCTCAGACCGACGATCAGCACCGCCACCCCCAGCGCGATGCCAATGGTGGAGATGACCGAGATCAGCGACACCATGCCGCCGCGTTTACGGCCGCGGCTGAAACGCAGGGCCGTCAGGAAGGACAGTGAGGCTCCCGCCATTACTCGGCCCCCATCAGGGTCAGCTGCGCCTGCAGGTGGCCGTCGGCCATTTCCAACTGGCGGCTCAAGCGCTTGGCCAGCTGCAGATCGTGCGTTACCACCAGGAAAGCGGTGCCCTGACGCACGTTCAGCTCGCCGAGCAGATCGAAGATGCTGTCCGCGGTGCGCTTGTCGAGGTTGCCGGTCGGTTCGTCCGCCAGCACCAGCGCCGGGTTATTGACCAGCGCGCGCGCGATCGCCACGCGCTGACGCTCGCCGCCGGAAAGCTCGGACGGGCGGTGTTTGCTGCGCTTTTCCAGCCCGACCGCCGCCAGCATCTCCCGCGCTTTCTCCTGTGCCTGCGCCGGTTTGGCGCCGCCGATCAAGAGCGGCATGGCGGCGTTTTCCAGCGCGGTGAAGTCCGGCAACAGATGGTGGAACTGATAGATGAAGCCCAGCTGGCGGTTGCGCAGCTCGGCCTTGGCCGCCGAAGACATGGCGTTCAGCGATTCGCCCTTGAAGATCACTTCGCCGGAGGTCGGCGAGTCCAGCCCGCCCAGCAGGTGCAACAGGGTGCTCTTGCCGGAACCCGAGCTGCCGACGATCGCCATCATCTCGCCCTGCTGCATGGCAAAGCTGACGTTGCGCAGCACGTCGGTGTGCAGGTTGCCTTCCTGATAGGTCTTGCACAGGTTGTCACACTGCAGCAAAAGATGGTTACTCATAACGTAAAGCCTCAGCGGGTTGTACGGCGGCAGCGCGCCATGAAGGATAGAGCGTGGACAACAGGGAAACCGCCATCGCCACCACGGCGATGATCGTCACCTGTAGCGGATCGACCGCCACCGGCAGCGAAGCGCCGTCGATCAATGCGCCGAGGATCGGCATCAGGTTGTTCAGATTGGTGGCCAGCAGCACGCCGAGCAGCGTGCCGAGCAGCGAACCGATGATGCCGGCACTGGCGCCCTGCACCATAAATACCGACATGATCTGGCGACGGGTCAGCCCTTGAGTCTGCAGAATGGCGACCTCGCCCTGCTTCTCCATCACCAGCAGGCCGAGCGAGGTAATGATGTTAAACGCCGCCACCGCCACGATCAGGCTGAGCAGCAGCCCCATCATGTTCTTCTCCATGCGCACCGCCTGGAACAGCTCGCCCTTGCGATCGCGCCAGTCTTTCCAGACGGTGCCCGCCGGCAGCGCCTGCTGGCTGAGGGTATCGACCGTCAGCGGCTGTTGCAGGAACAGACGCCAGCCGGTGATGTTGCCGGCCGGATAGCGCATCAGGCGCGAAGCATCCTGTTGGTTGACCAGCAGCTGATAGCCGTCCACCTCGCTGTTGGCGTGGAAGGTGCCGATGAGGGTGAACAAACGTTGGCTGGGAATGCGGCCCATCGGCGTGAACTGGCTGGCGCTCGGCACCATCACGCGCAGCGAATCGCCGCGCTTGACGCCGAGTTGCCCCGCCAGCTGTTCGCCGATGATGATGTTGTATTGGCCCGGCTGCAGCTGTTGCTGCTTGACGTTGACCAGATACGGGGTCAGCGGATCGGCCTCGTCGGGATTCACGCCGAGCATCACCCCGACCGCCACGCTGCGAGCGCTTTGCAGCACCACGTCACCGGTGGTCAGCGGCGCAACGCGCGTGACACCCTGCAGCTTCTGCACCTCGGAGGCCGGCAGCTGCTGCGGGTTGACCGATCCTTGCGGACTGGTGACCAACGCCTGCGGCATCAGGCCGAGAATGTTGTTCTCCAGATCCTTTTCGAAACCGTTCATCACCGACAGCACGGTGACCAACGCCATCACCCCCAGCGTAATGCCGATGGTGGAAAGCCAGGAAACAAACCGCCCGAAGCGGTCTGAGGCTCGCCCGCGCATGTAGCGCAGGCCAATGAATAACGCGACAGGTTGATACATGAAATCCGTTTGATAGCCGTGGCTTAAGCAAAGTGATCACGGATTATATCGTCGCCGTGAAAACAATTAAATGAAAAATAAAGATTTTTACGATTCTTGCATCGATGTGCATGTGGCATTTCCATCGCGGATAACCCCTTGTTTACCCTTGACTGTTTTGGTGAGTCGCCGAAAATGTTTTTGCCGGTCCGCCTCAGTTTCTTCTGAAAATGACAGTGTCGCCTGCGAAATCGCATTTGCCCCTGTCGCTCGCAGGGCACCCGCCGCGCCCTCGTTTTCCATCATTATTGGCACATGCCGTTATCCGACGGGTTTCAGTCTGGGACTCCCGCACAGGATCGCCAGCGATTTCGGCCTATGTTACTATCTGCCAACATTGACGAAGTTGATGATAGTTATCGGTTAAACCCAAGGGCAATCAATGAGAACGGAAACAAAATATAAAATTTATGCCGACTTCTTTCGCGCCAGCAGAAAGTCCGGCGTCGCAAGACTAATCAAGTCCCTTTTCCAACAGAACTACATCGGCTTTAACTATATTTTCACGCTGAGGCTGCACAGTGATTTTCATTCCAGGAAACGCAATATCGTTGAGAGAATTTGCTTCCGCCTGCTGGTAAAGAATCTGAAGCGCCTGCAAATAAAATATGGCATCGAAATTCCCCATCAGGCCAGCATCGGTGAAGGTCTGGTTATCCCGCATTTCGGTGGCATCGTCATCCATCCCAACGTCAAAATTGGTAAAAATTGTACCATCCTGCAAGGGGTGACCATCGGCAACAACCTCTTCAAAAGCCGGGACGACGTTGCCACTATCGGTGATAACGTCACCATTGCCGCCGGAGCAAAAATCGTTGGCCCGGTCACCATCGGTGACAATGTGACGATTGGCGCCAACTCCGTAGTCACCAGCGATATCGAGCCCAACTGCATCGTGGCAGGCATACCGGCTAAAATCATTTCGCGCAAAGCGTCGATTGTCCTGAATACGGATTACCTGTCGTTTGACGAATATCAGAAGCGCTAATCTTGCACTGTTTCCGCCCCTCGCGACGCCTGTTTGGCGTCGCGCTTGCATGCAATGCCAACCCAATAACTTGCGAGACAGGGCACTTTTATCGGTGTCAGTTTGCCGGCCGCTGGGCTACTATAAACAGCATAAAGGCGCTGGGTTATCCGTGCCGGGACGCCATCCAACACATTGATTAAAGATACCTGAATGAGCACTTCCGATAGCCGTAACCGTTCCTCATCCCCCCGTTATTCTCTGCCCGATCGCGCGGGCGATCTCCGCCAGCTGGGGCAACTGACCGGCGCGGCCTGCGCCGTGGAGTGCGCCGAGATCGTCGAGCGTCACCTTGGCCCAGTGATGCTGATCGCGCCGGACATGCAAAACGCCCTGCGGCTGCGCGACGAGATCCAACAGTTCACCGATCAGATGGTGACCACCCTGTCCGACTGGGAAACCCTGCCGTACGACAGCTTCTCGCCGCACCAGGAAATCATCTCCGACCGTTTGTCGAGCCTGTATCACCTGCCGACCATGGCGCGCGGCGTGATCATTCTGCCGGTCAATACCCTGATGCAACGCGTCTGCCCGCACGAATTCCTGCACGGCCATGCGCTGGTGATGAAAAAAGGCCAGCGCCTGTCGCGCGACAAACTGCGCGCGCAGCTGGAACAAGCCGGCTACCGCAGCGTCGATCAGGTAATGGAGCACGGCGAATTCGCCACCCGCGGCGCGCTGCTCGACCTGTATCCAATGGGCAGCGATGAGCCTTACCGCATCGACTTCTTCGATGACGAGATAGACAGCCTGCGCATCTTCGACGTCGACACCCAGCGCACGCTGAGCGAAGTCGAGGCCATCAATCTGTTGCCGGCCCACGAGTTCCCTACCGACAAAAACGCCATCGAGCTGTTCCGCAGCCAGTGGCGCGAGCAGTTTGAGGTGCGTCGCGACGCCGAGCACATCTATCAGCAGGTCAGCAAAAGCGCCTGGCCCGCCGGCATCGAATACTGGCAGCCGCTGTTCTTCAGCCAGCCGCTGCCGTCGCTGTTCAGCTACCTGCCAGCCAATACGCTGATCGTCAACACCGGCGATCTGGAGGGCGCCGCCGAGCGCTTCTGGCAGGACGTCAACCAGCGTTTCGAAAGCCGCCGCGTCGATCCGATGCGCCCGCTGCTGGCGCCGGATACGCTGTGGCTGCGCGTTGACGTACTGTTCGGCGAGCTGAAAGCCTGGCCGCGCATCGCGCTGAAAACCGATGAGCTGCCGGCCAAAGCGGGCAATACCAATCTGGATTACCATGCCCTGCCCGATCTGGCGGTGCAGGCGCAGCATAAATCCCCGCTGGATAATCTGCGCCGCTTTATTGAAAGTTTTGACGGCAGCGTGATCTTCTCCGTCGAGAGCGAGGGGCGGCGTGAAACGCTGCAGGATCTGCTCGGCCGCATCAAGCTGGCGCCTGCCTTGATCCAACGACTCGATCAGGCGGAAACCGCGGGCCGTTACATGATGGTCGGCGCCGCCGAACACGGCTTCCTCGACGGCCTGCGCCGGCGGGCGCTGATCTGCGAAAGCGATCTGCTCGGCGAGCGCGTCAGCCGTCGCCGGCAGGACAACCGGCGCACCATCAACACCGATACCCTGATCCGCAACCTGGCGGAGCTGCATCCCGGCCAGCCGGTGGTGCACCTGGAGCACGGCGTTGGCCGCTATGTCGGCCTGACCACGCTGGAGGCCGGCGGCATCAAGGCCGAGTACCTGATCCTGTCTTATGCCGGTGAGGACAAACTGTACGTGCCGGTGTCATCGCTGCATCTGATCAGCCGCTACGCCGGCGGCGCGGACGAAAACGCCCCGCTGCACAAACTGGGCGGCGACGCCTGGACGCGCGCGCGGCAGAAAGCCGCCGAGCGGGTGCGCGACGTGGCGGCCGAGCTGCTGGATATTTACGCCCAGCGCGCCGCCAAGGCCGGTTTCGCCTTCAAACACAACCGCGAGCAGTACCAGCTGTTCTGCCAGAGCTTCCCGTTCGAAACCACGCCGGATCAGGAACAGGCGATCAACGCGGTGCTGAGCGACATGTGCCAGCCGCTGGCGATGGACCGCCTGGTGTGCGGCGACGTCGGCTTCGGCAAAACCGAAGTGGCGATGCGCGCCGCCTTCCTGGCGGTGGAAAACGGCAAGCAGGTGGCGGTGCTGGTGCCGACGACGCTGCTGGCGCAGCAGCACTTCGACAACTTCCGCGATCGCTTCGCCACCTGGCCGATCCGCATCGAGATGATGTCGCGCTTCCGCAGCGCCAAAGAGCAGCAACAGGTGCTGGACGACGCGGCCGAAGGCAAAGTGGACATCATCATCGGCACCCACAAACTGCTGCAGAGCGATCTGCGCTGGAAGGATTTGGGGCTGCTGATCGTCGATGAAGAGCACCGCTTTGGCGTGCGCCACAAGGAGCGCATCAAGGCGATGCGCGCCGATGTCGATATCCTGACGCTGACCGCCACGCCGATCCCGCGGACGTTGAACATGGCGATGAGCGGCATGCGCGATCTGTCGATCATTGCCACCCCACCAGCGCGACGCCTGGCGGTGAAGACCTTCGTGCGCGAATATGACAGCCTGGTGGTGCGCGAGGCGATCCTGCGCGAAGTGCTGCGTGGCGGCCAGGTTTACTACCTCTACAACGACGTGGAAAACATCGAGAAAGCGGCGCAGCGCCTGGCTGAGCTGGTGCCGGAAGCGCGCATCGCCATCGGCCACGGCCAGATGCGTGAACGCGATCTGGAGCGGGTGATGAACGATTTCCACCACCAGCGCTTCAACGTGCTGGTGTGCACCACCATCATTGAAACCGGCATCGATATTCCCAGCGCCAACACCATCATCATCGAGCGGGCCGATCGCTTCGGCCTGGCGCAGCTGCATCAATTGCGCGGCCGCGTCGGGCGTTCGCACCACCAGGCTTACGCCTATCTGCTGACGCCAAACCCGAAAACCATGGGCACCGACGCCCATAAACGGCTCGAGGCCATCGCCTCGCTGGAAGACCTCGGCGCCGGTTTTGCGCTGGCGACCCACGATCTGGAGATCCGCGGCGCCGGTGAGCTGCTGGGCGAAGACCAGAGCGGCCAGATGACCACCGTCGGCTTCTCGCTCTACATGGAGCTGCTGGAAAGCGCCGTCGACGCGTTGAAAAACGGCCGCGAACCGTCGCTGGAAGATCTCACCAACAGCCAGACCGAGGTGGAGCTGCGCATGCCGGCGCTGCTGCCGGAAGATTTCATTCCCGACGTCAATACCCGCCTGTCGCTGTATAAGCGCATCGCCAGCGCGAAGAACGACGGTGAGTTGGATGAGCTGAAGGTCGAGCTGATCGACCGCTTCGGTCAACTGCCGGACGCGGCGCGTAACCTGTTGCAGTGCGCAGCGCTGCGGCTGCATGCGCAGAAGCTGGGGATCAAACGCATCGAGAGCAATGAGCGCGGCGGCTTTATCGAGTTCGGCGACAATAACCGCGTCGACCCGGGTTATCTGATCGGCCTGTTGCAGGGCAGTCCGCAGGTTTACCGCCTGGATGGCCCGAGCAAGCTGAAGTTCACGCTCGATCTGGCCGATCGCCAGAAACGCCTGACGTTCACCGAAGAGCTGCTGAACGCGTTCCGCGAACACACGCTGGCGGCCTGAGCCAACGCCCCCGCCGTACGGCGGGGGCGGCTTACTCGCGCGGGAATCCGGCGCCCAGCGGCGCCAGCTGCATCACGCGGCTGGTCACCACCCGGTTTTTGCCGCTGCGCTTCGCCTCATACAAGGCCTCGTCGGTCATGGCGATCGCCTTGTCCAGCATCATGCCAGGCAGATACAGCGACACACCAATGGACATTGTGATGTGCGCTTCGTCGTGCGCATTCAGCAAGAACGTCGAGCTTTCCACCGCGCTGCGAATGCGCTCGGCCACCCCGCCAATCACCTGCGGATCGTAGCTGGCGGTGATCACCATAAACTCTTCGCCGCCGTAGCGCCCGACAAAGTCCTCATTGCGCACGCTGTTTTGCAACAGCCGCCCCACGCTCGCCAGCAGCACGTCGCCGGCCGGGTGACCGTAAGTGTCGTTGATGTTTTTGAAGTTATCCAAATCGAGGATCATCAGCCCGCACGGGCGACGTTCGGCGCGCTGCAGCATCAGGTGATAATCGACGCTGGCGCGGTTGTTGATGTGGGTCACGCTGTCGGTCGTGGCGCGCGCGCGCATCGCGAAATAGGCGTAGATGTGGCGCTCTTTGAAATTCAGCGCATGATAGCAAATCGCCAGACAGAGCGCCGAAGCCGCCTGGTACAGCAATACATCCGGCCACAGCCCCCTTAGGTCCACCAACAGCCACACCACAACGATGCGATACAGCGCGATGACGCCGATCGTCAGGTAAAACACCCGATGGGATTTCTTCAGCCACACCCGCGACAGCAGCAGCGGCGCGACAATCGAGGCGATGAACAGGTTATCGACGGTGAAGCCGCCGGTCAGTGCCATAGCGAACAGAAAGCTTACCAGCCCGCTGACGCCGCCGCCGAAGAACGTCACCAAAATCATCGGGATCATCGCAAAGCTGTAGTGAACCTTATCGGTCAGCTCCAGGCGGTCCTGGCTTAAGTACAGCGCCGCCACGCCGGCCAGCAGGCCGAAAACGATGCGCTTCCACCGTGCGGATTGATAAGAAAAAGGGGCATTCTTGCTGAGCAGGAAATAGCTTATCGACAGCGTGGCGTAGGTGATGCAGGCGTCGCTGCAAAGGGTAGAAATGGACGCAATGTAAGTCATAAATAGTCAGCGCGCTCCTCGGTGTCGCCAGGGGGTAATATGCAGACGTTGAATAACGCATCCCTGTCGTCTCCGCTTCGGCGGCGGCCATTTTACACGGTCTATTAATAGAGTAGCAGTTCTATCTTATCGCTAAGCCGTCTATCTCATGGCGAACGCTTCAGGCTACTCTGTGCTTTGGGTTATCTGGGGAGAACCGCATGAATATCGACGATGAACTGCACGCACTCAGCGAACAGGAAGCGACGCTGGCGTTTGCGCATTTTGACGCCGCGACCGCCTGGGAACTGGGTGCGGCGCTGAAAACCGCCGCCGAGCGGCGCGGCCTGAGCATCGCCATCGAGATCCAGCTGGCCGGGCAAACGCTGTTTTATTACGCCATGCCGGGCGCCACGCCGGATATCGCCGACTGGGTGCGGCGCAAGCGCAACCTGGTGAACCATTTTCACAAAAGCTCTTACGCTATCGGCCTGCGCCTGCAGCAGCGCCAAACGTCGCTGGAGGAGCGTTACGGGCTGAGCGTGCGCGACTATTCGGTGCACGGCGGCGCCTTTCCGCTCACCCTGACCGGCCTCGGCTGCGTCGGCAGCATCAGCATTTCCGGCGCGCCGCAGAAAGAAGATCATCAGCTGCTGGTGAACACTTTAGCCCATTTTCTCGGCTTATCCCTGCCCACCCCGCATTAACCGTCAAAATCTTGATTGTTCACTTCCTTTTCAGCCGCAGATTCTGCGGCTGACTTACTCATCAGCGGCATTTAGCACCGGATAAAACGGCGACTCTTTGATTTCCTGCGCCAAATTGATACAGGTCTGGTAATCCGCTGAGCAAAAGGCGTATGGTATCAGTCACGTGACAAGACGGACCTCATCGGGCCCGCCATTCCTTTCACTTTTGAAGATTTGGTACGCACCGTAGATGAAAACCCATGAAATAAACAAAATTCGCCCCTTCAGCGCGCTGATAGACGCCTGCTGGCGGGAACCTTATAGCCTGGCGCGGTTGCTGAAAGACGCCATCGCCGGGGTGACGGTCGGCATTATCGCCATTCCGCTGGCGATGGCGCTGGCGATCGCCAGCGGCGTGCCGCCGCAGTATGGCCTGTATACCGCCGCCATCGCCGGTATCGTCATCGCCGTCAGCGGCGGTTCGCGCTACAGCGTCTCCGGCCCCACCGCCGCCTTCGTGGTGATCCTCTATCCGGTCTCGCAGCAGTTCGGCCTGGCCGGCCTGCTGGTCGCCACGTTGATCTCCGGGGTATTTCTGCTGCTGATGGGGCTGGCGCGCTTTGGCCGGCTGATCGAGTACATTCCGCTGCCGGTGACGCTCGGTTTTACCTCCGGTATCGCCATCACCATCGCCACCATGCAGATTAAGGACTTTTTCGGTCTGCAGCTGGCGCACACGCCGGAAAACTACGTCGGCAAGCTGTACGCCCTGCTGCAGGCGCTGCCGACGTTGGATCTCGGCGATACCCTGATCGGCGCGGTGACGCTCTTGATCCTGATCTTCTGGCCCAAACTCGGCCTGCGCGTGCCCGGCCACCTGCCGGCGCTGCTGGCGGGCACTGCGCTGATGGGGCTGCTGACGCTGTTTGACCACCCGGTGGCGACCATCGGCTCCCGTTTCAGCTACCTGCTGGCCGACGGCAGCAGCGGCCAGGGCATCCCGCCTATCTTGCCGCAGCTGCTGCTGCCCTGGGATCTGCCGGGCGGCGGCGGGCAGCCGTTCAGCCTCAGCTGGCAAACCGTCTCCGCCCTGCTGCCGGCGGCGTTTTCGATGGCGATGCTCGGGGCGATTGAATCGCTGCTGTGCGCGGTGGTGCTCGACGGCATGACCGGCAAGAAGCATAACTCGAACAGCGAACTGATCGGCCAGGGCGCGGGCAACATCATCGCGCCGTTCTTCGGCGGCATCACCGCGACCGCCGCGATTGCCCGTTCGGCCGCCAACGTGCGCGCCGGCGCCACCTCGCCGGTATCCGCCATCATCCACGCGCTGCTGGTGCTGCTGGCGCTGCTGGTCCTGGCGCCGTGGCTCTCTTATCTGCCGCTGGCGGCGATGGCGGCGCTGCTGTTGATGGTCGCCTGGAACATGAGTGAGGCCCACAAGGTGGTTTACCTGCTGCGCCGGGCGCCGAAGGACGATATTTTGGTGCTGCTGCTGTGCATGTCGCTGACGGTGCTGTTCGACATGGTGATCGCCATTACCGTGGGCATCGTGCTGGCGTCGCTGCTGTTTATGCGCCGTATCGCCCGCATGACGCGGCTAAGCGAACTGAGCGCCGACGATGGCCGCCTGGTGCTGCGAGTGAATGGCCCGCTGTTCTTCGCCGCCGCCGAGCGCATCTTTACCGAACTGTTGGCGCGCAGCGAGGGCTATCGGACGATCGTGCTGCAATGGGATGCGGTGCCGGTGCTCGACGCCGGCGGCCTGAGCGCCCTGCGTCGCTTTATCGACGCGCTGCCGGCGGATAAAAAGCTGGTGATCACCGACGTGCCGTTCCAGCCGCTGAAAACCCTGGCGCGCGCGCGGGTGCAGCCGATCGAGGGCCGGCTGCAGTTCTACCCGACGCTGCCGGAAGCGCTGGCGGACACCGGCGCCTAAACGTAAAAAAGCCCGACGAGTCGGGCTTTTTTTGGCGATGAGCGCTTAGTTGCTGGTATCCAGCTCCGGGAAGCTCTTCACCAGGTCGTCGATGGCTTTCATCTGCGCCAGGAACGGCTCCAGCTTGTCCAGCGGCAGCGCGGACGGGCCGTCGCACTTGGCGTTGTTCGGATCCGGGTGCGCTTCGAGGAACAGCCCTGCCAGGCCAACCGCCATGCCGGCGCGCGCCAGCTCGGCCACCTGAGCGCGACGGCCGCCGGACGCGGCGCCGAACGGATCGCGGGTCTGCAGCGCGTGGGTCACGTCGAAGATTACCGGATGGCCGCCGGTCACGTTCTTCATCACGTTGATGCCCAGCATGTCGACCACCAGGTTGTCATAACCAAAGTTGCTGCCGCGATCGCACAGGATCACCTGGTCGTTGCCGCCTTCTTTGAATTTGTCGACGATGTTGCCCATCTGCCCCGGGCTGACGAACTGCGGCTTCTTGACGTTGATTACCGCGCCGGTTTTCGCCATCGCTTCCACCAGATCGGTCTGACGCGCCAGGAAGGCCGGCAGTTGGATCACGTCAACCACTTCGGAAACCGGCTGCGCCTGCGCCGCTTCGTGAACGTCGGTGATGATTTTCACGCCGAAGGTTTTCTTCAACTCTTCGAAGATCTTCATCCCTTCTTCCAGGCCCGGACCGCGGTACGAGTGGATGGAAGAACGGTTGGCTTTGTCGAAAGAGGCTTTGAAAACGTAAGGAATGCCCAGTTTTTGCGTCACGGTGACGTAGTGCTCGCAGATGCTCATCGCCAGATCGCGCGATTCCAGCACGTTCATACCGCCAAACAGCACAAACGGCAGGTCGTTTGCTACGTCGATGTCGCCAATGCTAACCACTTTCTGTTTCATGCTTTCGCCTTTGTTAAGGTTGTAACCGTCGCCTTGCAAACTGCACGGAGTCATTGAATTAATGCAGCGTCACCTGTTTCGGCTCAATCGAATGGATCTGCACTTTGATCACTTCGCTGACCGGGTCTTCAGGACACTGCTCGACAAAATAGTTGAGATCGGAAATCGCGATATGGTTGCACTCAAGCTGGGCGTAAATCAGCCCGCGATCGCGGATCTCGTACGGATCTTCCGGATCGAAGCACAGCACCGTTTCGCTGGTGCGCAGCGCCATTTCCAGCTGCTTTTCTTCCATCAGGGCGGCCTTCAGCGTATCCAGCATCTTGCGCACCACCATGATGTTCTCGGATTCGTCGAGATCGTCGTCTTCCAGCTCGGCACCCAGCCCCAGGTTGCCCTTGATCCACACTTCCAGCTGGTGTTCGCTCAGGGTTTCGCCGTTCAGCGGGTTGATCAGCCACAGTTCTTCATCCAGCCAATCGGCGCGCAGGATCAGCTGAGTGGGGAAAATCACCGGCAGCAGCGGCAAATCCAGCGCGTTGGCGATATGCAGGAAGATGGTGCCGAGCGAAACCGGCGTGCCCTGCCGCCCCTCCAGCACCTTGTCCAGCCAGATGGCGTCCGACAGGCGATAGACGCCGCTGGCGCCGCCGAATCCCCAGGTTTTGTAGAACAGTTCGATGAGCGCATCCAGTTGCTGCTCCTGTGTGATGTCGGCCGGCACCGCCGCGCGCGCTTCGTCCACCAGCTGTTGCAGCTTGCGCTCCACGTCGGCGGCGGGGAAATCACGCCTTACCGACTGCGACACCAGGATCACCCCTTCGCTCAGTGGCGAGGTGTTAAATTCAAAATCAGCAATGCTACTCATAGGTATCCCATCAGAAACGGTATTTTCGTCGTGGCAAGTTTAATTATCAGATACAGACAGCCCAACGCCAGCACGAACGCCACGGTTCGCAGCCGCTGACTTTTGGTCTTCTTGCCCAATGCGACGTAGCCAAGCAGGATATAGATAATAACGCCAAACAGCTTCTCGGTCAGCCATGAGTCCATACCCAGCAGCGGATAAAACCCGAACGTCACCACCAGCGCGATGCCGCTGACGAACAGCAGCGTGTCGTTCAGGTGCGGCGCTATCTTGACCCAGCGGCGCCCCACGATCGGCGAGCGGCGCCACTGCCAGTAAAAACGCAGCACAAACAAGGTAATACTGATGGCGACCGTCAGCAAATGGAAATGTTTCAACGCGGTGTATGCAGTCATGATGCTCCCTTAGATGGCCCGGACATCGTTATTATGAGGGGCGCTTATCCCGGCCATTGGCCGAGCGTCACACGATCGTTGTCGCCGTAATCATGGTGGGTGGCGACAGCGGAAAATCCGGCGGCCTGCAGCAGCGCGCGCACGCTCTCGCCCTGCTGCCAGCCATGTTCCAACAGCAGCCAGCCCTGTGGCTGCAGATAGTGCGGCGCCTGGCGCACGATGGCGGCCAGATCGGCCAGCCCGTGCTCGGCGGCCACCAGCGCGCTGCCCGGCTCGAAGCGCACATCGCCCTGCGACAAATGCGGATCGGCGGCGTCGATATAGGGCGGATTGCTGGCGATCAGCGCAAAGCGTTGCCCGGCCACGGGCGCAAACCAGCTGCCCTGTAAAAATCGAACGTTGTCGATCTTCAGCTTGCGCGCATTGTGCTGCGCCAGCGCGACCGCGTCCGGCTGCACATCGACGCCGATTGCCGAACAATCCGGGCGCTCGCTGGCCAGCGCCAGCGCGATGGCGCCGGTGCCGGTGCCGAGATCGAGGAAGTGGCAGGGTTGCGGCGGCAGGCGCGCCAGCGCCAGTTCCACCAGGCATTCGGTATCCGGGCGCGGGATCAGCGTCGCGGGCGAGACCGACAGCGGCAACGACCAAAACTCGCGCTCGCCCACCAGATAGGCCACCGGCTCACCGCGTTCGCGGCGCGCCAGCAGCGTCTCCAGCTGCTGTTGCTGCGGCGGCGTCAGCAGGGTTTCCCCGAACGCCATCAGGAAGGTTCTGGCCTTGCCGGTCACGAAACCCAACAGGATTTCCGCGTCGCGCCGGGCGCTGTCGCTGTGGGGCAAACGCGCGGCGGCGGCTTTCAGCCAGTGTTGATAATCCATCACTCTTGCTCGGCGGACAGCGCAGCCAGCTGATCGGCCTGATACTCCTGCACGATCGGCTGGATCAGCATGTCCAGTTTGCCTTCCATCACTTCATCCAGGCGGTAAAGCGTCAGGTTGATGCGGTGGTCGGTCACCCGCCCCTGCGGGAAGTTGTAGGTGCGGTTGCGATCGGAACGATCGCCGCTGCCCAGCAGGTTGCGGCGAGTGGACGCCTCGGCCTGCTGGCGCTTGGCCATCTCGGCGGCGCGAATGCGCGCGCCCAGCACCGACATCGCCTTGGCTTTGTTTTTGTGTTGAGAACGTTCGTCCTGACACTCCACCACGATGCCGGTCGGCAGGTGGGTAATGCGGATCGCCGAGTCGGTGGTGTTAACGTGCTGGCCGCCGGCGCCGGAGGAGCGGAAGGTGTCGATTTTCAGATCGCCCGGGTTGATGTCCGGCAGCTCGGCTTCCGGCACTTCCGGCATCACCGCCACGGTGCAGGCGGAAGTGTGGATGCGCCCCTGGGATTCGGTTTCCGGCACGCGCTGCACGCGATGGCCGCCGGATTCAAACTTCAGCTGGCCGTACACGCCGTCGCCGGAAACTTTGGCGATCACTTCTTTGAAGCCGCCGTGCTCGCCTTCGTTGGCGCTCATCACCTCGACGCGCCAGCGGCGGCCTTCGGCGTAACGGCTGTACATGCGGAACAGATCGCCGGCGAAGATCGCCGCCTCATCGCCGCCGGTGCCAGCGCGCACTTCGAGGAAGCAGCTGCGCTCATCATCCGGATCTTTCGGCAGCAGCAACACCTGCAGCTGCTGTTCCAGCTCTTCGCTGCTCGCCCGCGCCTGTTTCAGCTCTTCCTGCGCCATCTCGCGCATCTCCGGATCGTCCAGCATCATTTCCGCCGTCTCCAGATCCTCCTGCACCTGACGCCATTCCAGGAAGCAGCGGCTGACATCGGTCAGCTGCGCGTATTCTCGCGACAGCGCGCGGAACCGGTCTTGGTCGGCGATGACGCCGGCATCGCCGAGCAGCGCCTGCACTTCTTCATGGCGCTCTTGTAACGCTTCCAGTTTGGCAACAATAGAAGGCTTCATGCGTGGTAATAAACCCTGTTAATAGAGAAAACTAATGCTGATCCAGCCCGAGGCTGTCGCGTAATAACTGCAACCGCTCCACGTCGCCGTCGCCGGCGGCCTGCTGGAGGGATTTGGTGGGGGCATGAATAAGACGGTTGGTCAGTTTATGGGCCAGCTCGTGAATAACCTGCTCCACGTTGGCGCCCTGCGCGATGGCGGCCAGCGCTTTGGCCTCCATTTCTGCGCGGATCTGGTCGGCCTGCGAACGGTAGTCGCGGATGGTTTCCACCGCGCCCTGCGAACGCAGCCAGGCCATGAAGTTGGTGCTTTCCTGCTGCACGATCGACTCCGCCTGCACCGCCGCCGCTTTGCGCTGCGCCAGGTTGCTTTGAATGATGGCGTGCAGATCGTCCACGCTGTACAGATAGGCGTTGGCCAGTTTGCCGACCTCCGGCTCGATATCGCGCGGTACGGCGATATCCACCAGCAGCATCGGCTGGTTGCGGCGCGCCTTCAGCGCGCGCTCCACCATCCCCTTGCCGATGATCGGCAGCGGGCTGGCGGTGGAACTGATGATGATGTCGGCGTCCGCCAGGCGTTCGTCGATCTCCGGCAGGGTGATCACCTCAGCGCCGACCTCGTCCGCCAGCAGCTGCGCGCGCTCGCGGGTGCGGTTGGCGATGATCATGTGCCGCACTTTGTGTTCGCGCAGGTGGCGCGCCACCAGCTCGATGGTTTCACCGGCGCCCACCAGCAATACGTTGAGATCGGCCAGCGATTCGAAGATCTGCCGCGCCAGCGTACAGGCGGCGAAAGCCACGGAGACCGCGCTGGCGCCGATTTCGGTTTCGGTGCGCACGCGCTTGGCGACGGAGAAGGATTTCTGGAACAGCCGCTCCAGCTCGCCGGACAGCGACTGGCCGCGTTGCGACTCGGCGAAGGCCTTTTTCACCTGGCCGAGGATCTGCGGTTCGCCCAGCACCAGTGAGTCCAACCCGCTGGCCACCCGCATCAGATGGCTGACCGCGTCGTTACCCTGATGCCAGTACAGGCTTTTCTTCACCTCTTCCGGGCGCAGGTTGTGGTACGCGCACAGCCAGGCGACCAGCTGCTCGTGCATGTGTTCCTGCTGCTCTACGCTGAGGTACAGCTCGGTGCGGTTGCAGGTGGACAACACGACGCCGCCCTGCACCAACGGTTGTTGGAGCAAGCTGGTTAGCGCCTCATCGATGGACTCTGGCGAGAAGGTCACCCTTTCACGCAGAGAAACCGGAGCGGTTTTGTGATTTATACCTAACGCCAGCAGGGTCATTGCTTCGAGTAATACTTATCTTGGTACGGGTTCTCGTTGAACGGCATTCTACTTGATGCGCGGGATCAATAAAAGTAACAACCGCATCTTCCGTTCAATCGCTGTCATAGATGACATCAATTAATGAATAAGCAATAAATACAGCAGGATAAATAGTCATAGGGTAGGTTAATTGCTTAAATTTTAGCGCAGTTTGCGATAACGCGCACGCTATTCGGCGTACGCAGCGGCGGCGTTTGCGCAACTCCGGCACCGCTTATCGGGCGCGCCTCCCCCGCCTTCGGCCGATTGTGTTAATCTTAATGGCGACCCCGACGCGCGCGCCGGGTTGGCATTGCGCCGGCAAAAGCGGCAAGATTCAACGCGATGCAGCAAAAAATTGACGCGTCGCCGCCGCCCCGTTAGCGTGAGCGCTGAATCCGGGTTTCGTCGCGCATGCCCGCAAGGACAAAAGGACAAGAGAAAGTTATGCCAATACGCAAAGTTAGTTTGCTCCGTCTGATCCCGCTGGCCAGCCTGGTGCTGGCCGCCTGTACCACCACCAAGCCGACCGGCCCGGCCACCAGCCCAACCTCACCGCAGTGGCGCGCCCATGAGCAGGCGGTGCAACAGCTCAGCACCTATCAGACCCGCGGCTCCTTCGCCTACTTGTCTGATCAGAAAAAGTCTACGCCCGCTTCTTCTGGCAGCAGTTCTCGCCGGAGCGCTACCGCCTACTGCTGACCAACCCGCTGGGCAGCACGGAAATGGATCTCAACGTGCAGAAAAACGTGGTGCAGCTGACCGACAACCAGGGCAAACGCTACGTCAGCGACAACCCGGAAGAGATGATCCGCAAGCTGACCGGCATGGCGATCCCGCTGAACAACCTGCGCCAGTGGATGCTCGGCCTGCCGGGCGAAGCCAGCGATTTTGCGCTGGATGACCAATATCGTCTGAGCAAACTGACCTACCAGCAAGGCGGCCAGACCTGGAAAGTGGATTACCAGGGCTACAGCAACGAGGTGCAGCCGACGCTGCCGAACCGCCTGGAGCTGCAGCAGGGCGACCAGCGCATCAAGCTGAAGATGGATAACTGGACGCTCAAATGATCCGCCAGTGGCCCTCCCCCGCGAAACTCAACCTGTTTCTGTACATCACCGGCCGTCGTGAAGACGGCTATCACCTGCTGCAGACGCTGTTCCAGTTTTTGGACTACGGCGACACCCTGACCATCGACCCACGCCAGGACGACCGCATTCACCTGCTGACGCCGGTCGAGGGCGTGCCGGACGAGCAGAACCTGATCGTGCGCGCCGCCCGCATGCTGCAACGCTATTGCGATGAACGCGGCCTGCTGACCGCGCCGCGCGGCGCCGACATCAGCATCGACAAACGCCTGCCGATGGGCGGCGGTTTGGGCGGCGGTTCCTCCAACGCCGCCACCGTGCTGGTGGCGCTGAACGAATTGTGGCGCTGCGGTCTTGGCGACGACCAACTGGCAGAGCTGGGGCTCAGCCTCGGCGCCGACGTGCCGGTGTTCGTGCGCGGCCACGCCGCCTTCGCCGAAGGCATCGGCGAGCGCTTGCAGCCGGCCGAGCCGCAGGAAAAATGGTATCTGGTGGCGCATCCCGGCGTCGGCATCCCGACGCCGGTTATCTTCGGCGACGCCGAATTGAAAAGAAACACCCCGGTTCGCTCCTTAAGTGAGCTGTTGCAGGCGCCGTACGCAAATGATTGCGAACCGATCGCAAGAAAACGTTTTCGCGAGGTTGAACAGCTTCTTTCATGGCTGTTAGAATACGCCCCGTCACGCCTGACTGGCACAGGTGCTTGTGTGTTTGCTGAATTCGACACAGAAATAGCCGCCCGTCAGGTGTTAAATCAAGCCCCGGAGTGGTTGTGTGGTTTTGTAGCGCGCGGCGTTAACGTCTCCCCACTACATCGCATCCGTTCCGGGCGGTTTGAGTCGTAGCTCAACGTTTCGCTGCGCAGGGTCATGCACACCTGGCCCTGTTATCCCTGCGCTGCCTGCGGTCTCAATTTTAGTTTTACATACCCGTATGTATATTGCGCCGGCGTCGCCGACTGCCCCTTGGCGATGTCGCATGACAATATCTTCTCTGGACGCAAGCCTGAGGTTCTTCTCGTGCCTGATATGAAGCTTTTTGCTGGTAACGCCACCCCGGAACTAGCACAACGTATTGCCAACCGTTTGTACACCAGCCTTGGTGACGCCGCTGTAGGTCGTTTTAGCGACGGCGAAGTGAGCGTGCAAATCAACGAAAATGTACGCGGCGGTGATATTTTCATCATCCAGTCCACCTGTGCCCCGACCAACGACAACCTGATGGAACTGGTTGTGATGGTCGACGCCCTGCGTCGCGCCTCCGCAGGTCGTATTACCGCCGTTATCCCTTACTTCGGCTATGCCCGCCAGGATCGCCGCGTGCGTTCCGCGCGTGTGCCAATCACCGCCAAGGTTGTCGCCGATTTCCTCTCCAGCGTAGGGGTTGACCGCGTTCTGACGGTGGATCTGCATGCTGAGCAGATTCAAGGCTTCTTCGACGTACCGGTAGACAACGTGTTCGGCAGCCCGATCCTGCTGGAAGACATGCTGCAGCAAAATCTGGAAAACCCGATCGTGGTTTCTCCGGATATCGGCGGCGTGGTGCGTGCCCGCGCTATCGCCAAACTGCTGAACGACACCGACATGGCCATCATCGACAAACGTCGCCCGCGCGCGAACGTTTCTCAGGTGATGCACATCATCGGTGACGTGGCAGGCCGCGACTGCGTGCTGGTCGACGACATGATCGACACCGGCGGAACCTTGTGTAAAGCGGCTGAAGCGTTGAAAGAACGCGGTGCCAAGCGCGTATTCGCCTACGCGACGCACCCGATCTTCTCCGGCAACGCCGTGGACAACATCAAGAACTCGGTGATTGATGAAGTGATCGTCTGCGACACCATTCCGCTGTCGCCGGAAATCAAGGCACTGAAAAACGTTCGCACTCTGACCCTGTCCGGCATGCTGGCTGAAGCCATCCGCCGCATCAGCAACGAAGAGTCGATCTCTGCGATGTTCGAGCATTGATTCGTCGTCTTTCCGGTGCGGCGCCCACCGTGCCGGAAAGATAGCGAGCCCGACAGCAGAAAAAGAAAAACCCGTTGGTGCGCGAGCAACAACGGGTTTTCTACTTGTAGTCCGACATGACCTCAAACCTTAATGCACGGCAGATGTTCCCTTGCCCTGCTCTTGCTTCCCTTCTGCTTTTTTAATCAATGCGACGAACGATGTTGATCGTTGCGGCACCGTTTATCAAAGTGTTTTACCCACCAGTAGCGATCCGCCACCTGCTCGCGGCCGCCGATACGCGCGCCCACCAGCCACAACAGCGCGCCGACGAAGATGCTCATGATGGCGCCGTGGGCGAAAAATTGCGGTAAATTGAACTGCGATACTTCAGCAAGAATGGAGTATCCGACGCCGCCGATCATCACGACCAGGCCCAGCCCCATAAAAAAGTTGCCCACTCTGTCCGCGTTTCTACGTTTCATATGCCACCTCCATGATTGCCATGTGCCAACCGGGATAACGCTGCAACTTGTTAACCCACTTTGATAAGTTAAGTATAGCCCTTGCTGCGGCAAGGGGATTGCGGAGGCGATCACAAATGGTAAAGAATTATTGACACTTCTTAACACTCGGCTGAAAATTAGCGGACAAATTGAATTATTCAGCTAATGAATCATTCGTCTTTGTTACCTGCGACGACGGCGGAGATCGGATTTTGTCATTCGCCGCCCCGACAGGTAGACTAACTCCCTTTCCATTACCCTGATCATAGCGAATCACTCAGTGAGCAGTATTAAATTGATAGTCGGCCTGGCTAACCCGGGCGCGGAATACGCCCAGACGCGCCACAACGCCGGCGCCTGGTACGTCGATCTGCTGGCCCAGCGCCACAATCAGCAGCTGAAAGAAGAGAGCAAGTTCTTCGGTTATACCGCCCGTTTGAACCTGGCGGGCAACGACGTGCGCCTGCTGGTGCCGACCACCTTCATGAACCTGAGCGGCAAAGCGGTGCTGGCAATGGCCAACTTCTACCGCATCGAACCAAGCGAGATCCTGGTGGCGCACGACGAGCTGGATCTGCCGCCCGGCGTAGCCAAAATCAAGCTCGGCGGCGGCAACGGCGGACACAACGGCCTGAAGGACATCCAGAACAAGTTCGGCAACAACCCGAACTTCTACCGCCTGCGCATCGGCATCGGCCATCCGGGCGACAAGAACAAGGTGGTGGGCTTCGTGCTCGGCAAACCGCCGGCCGGCGAGCAGAAGATGATCGACGAAGCGATCGACGAATCGCTGCGCTGCACCGAGATGCTGATGAAGGACGGGCTGGAAAAAACCGTTCAGCGCCTGCACAGCTTCAAGGCGCAGGCCTGAACTTTGCCGCAGCGGGCGCCCTGCCCGCTGCCGGCTTCTAGCCGCGTGGGTTGAAGGTCTCCTCGCTCACGCGGCGTCTCCTCTCCTGCTGCGGATCGCCCCGCCAAACAAGTCTGATCGAGATAAACGCCCATTACGTGTATAATGGCGGCATTATTTTGCCCTTTATGCAGTCGGTTAAACCTAACCAGCTGATAGTTAAGATATTTAAGGTGATTACAACATGGGATTCAAATGCGGTATCGTCGGCCTGCCTAACGTAGGCAAATCCACCCTGTTCAACGCGTTGACCAAAGCGGGCATTGAAGCAGCCAACTTCCCGTTCTGCACCATTGAACCGAACACCGGTGTGGTGCCGATGCCCGATCCGCGTCTGGATAAGCTGGCCGAGATCGTCAAGCCGCAGCGCATTCTGCCGACCACCATGGAATTCGTCGACATCGCCGGCCTGGTGAAAGGCGCGTCCAAAGGTGAAGGCCTGGGCAACCAGTTCCTGACCAACATTCGCGAAACCGAAGCCATCGGCCACGTAGTGCGCTGCTTCGAAAACGACAACATCATCCACGTCAACAACAAGGTCGATCCGGCCGAAGACATCGACGTGATCAACACCGAGCTGGCGCTGTCCGACCTGGACACCTGCGAGCGCGCCATCCACCGCGTGCAGAAGAAAGCCAAAGGCGGCGACAAAGACGCCAAGGCCGAGCTGGCGGCGCTGGAGAAATGCCTGCCGCACCTGGAAAACGCCGGCATGCTGCGCGCACTGGATCTGACCGATGAAGACAAGGCGGCGATCAAATATCTGAGCTTCCTGACGCTGAAGCCGACCATGTACATCGCCAACGTCAACGAAGACGGCTTCGAGAACAACCCGTACCTGGACACCGTGCGTAAAATCGCCGACGCCGAAGGCTCCGTGGTGGTTGCCGTGTGCGCCGCCGTGGAATCCGACATCGCCGAGCTGGAAGACGAAGAGCGCGACGAGTTCATGGCCGAACTGGGCCTGGAAGAGCCGGGCCTGAACCGCGTGATCCGCGCCGGTTATGAACTGCTGAACCTGCAAACCTACTTCACCGCCGGCGTGAAAGAAGTGCGCGCCTGGACCATCCCGGTAGGTGCCACCGCCCCGCAGGCGGCCGGCAAGATCCACACCGACTTCGAGAAAGGCTTTATCCGCGCCCAAACCATCTCCTATGACGATTTCATCACCTACAAGGGTGAGCAAGGCGCCAAAGAAGCCGGCAAAATGCGCTCCGAAGGTAAAGACTACATCGTCAAAGACGGCGACGTGATGAACTTCTTGTTCAACGTCTAAGCCTCTCTCCGCAGCGCTTTTCTCCGCTGCCGGAAACAGAAAAATCCACGCTTCGGCGTGGATTTTTTTGTCTCCAGGGCCTGCGTTTTGGCAACCAGGACGCCGTCTCACCCTCCCGGTTCTTTCCCACTGAACGATCTTCGCCGTACGTTTTATTACGCCCTTCATGACGGCATTATCCGCATCGCTGCACGAAAAATGGCTCTCGTGTTGATACTTTGTCCTACAGGAAAAAGCTTGTCATCTTCCGTTGCAGTCTTATAATGAGTGTTTACTCACTTATTAAAGGAGCCTCAAAGTGGCCCGTCCCCGCAGTGAAGAAAAGCAGCAGGCGCTCTTGCAGGCCGCCACCGACATTTTTGCCGAACAAGGATTAGCGGCGCCCACATCGGCCATCGCCAGGAAGGCTGGCGTCTCGGAGGGTACGCTGTTCCGCTACTTTGAAAATAAGGACGTACTACTGAGCGCAGTCTGCGATTACCTGCTTGATGAAATGGAGTGCCTGCTGACGCAAAGCTTGCAGGACGTTTCGCCTGGTAAAGATCACATGCAGGCCGCCTGGGATGCCTACATTGACTGGGCGCTCGCCAATCCCGCCGCGTATGCGACAGGAAACAAATTGATGGTCTCCGGCAAGTTATCCAGCGCACAGAGGGAAAGAAGCGTACGGTTCGGTGATATTTCCCAACTGGGTATTCCGTTGGTCCAGGGGCTGGATTTACCGCAGTCGAGCGAGTTTCAGGGCATGATTTGCACGGTAATGGCCAATGGCGTTATCGATATGGCCGTTCAAAAACCTCACCTGCTGGATATTTACAAACGCGCAGGTTATGAAGCCATGATGCGAGCCATTGAGCTTCCTGACGCTCATACAGCCATCTAGCTTCTTTTTTTTAATTATATAATGAGTGCGTACTCACGCATTAAAAAGACACGACAATCATGCCACCCGTTTCAAAACTAAAAATGCTGCGAACACGGCCCTATCCAAGGCTCCGCCGACTCATATTCGTTTCTCTTATTCTCAGCGTGTCTTTGATCCTCTGCGCTTGCGCAACCGCACCTGCATCAGACCGTTTGTCAGGAACCCAGCATGTTCCAACAAAATGGCGGGCCTCCCTGCCTGGCTCGGCGCACGTGTCTGTGTGGAATGCATGGCCCCCCGCCCGAAATGAATCCGGCGCCCGGCGCTTGCGCGCTCCGGCCGGCAAGCCCAGTCACGTAGAGAATGAGCGCACAGCAAAAACGCCGGTTGCGCGCGCAAATTTGGAGTGCGTTCAAGCGTTATGGAATGACGCCCGCAAACTGGTTGCGGCAGAGGCTGCGGCCCTCTATTACGCCTCGCGTACCTGCCGGCGACAACACGCGTTCTCTACCCAAAGCGCGCCATTGCCTGAATCCTTCGAATGGGCGATACAAACGCCCCCTCGCCAGGCGTCTCAATCTGGTCAGAAGGAAGTCGCCGAGCGTGGCAAGACCGCTGCCGATGGAAACGGGATCAACCGCCACACAACCAAGCATTCGGTTCCCAGGACGTTGGATCTATCGCGCGTGGATACCGATCCCGGCGAAAGCGCGGCGGATTGGCAGGCTGAACCGCATGAGCATCATAGCCGCGTGCGATCGACAGTGCGGAAGTGGATACGGCGTTTGTTCACTGCGTCAGAGCGAACAAGGATTCAACGCCAGGCTGAACCGCTGCAGGACAGCGCCGTATTCGTTTGAAATTCAATACAGAGCAATACATCGCCGCGCCGCTGGCGACAGGTTCGACAAATCATTCACCTTATGGGTTCTCCCGATGACACAACTGATAGCTAAAAACACGCGTCCCCGCTTTTGGTCTTTGCGGACCCTGCATGCAGCCGTGCTGGCAATGCCGATTGCCGCCGCCTTATCGGCCTGCGATGCGCCGGCGGACAAGGTTGCCCCACCGGCAGATAAACCGACGCTGACAGTGACCCTGACAACGCCGGCAAGACAGTCCCTTTCCCGCACCGTCACGGCCAATGGCTCTGTTGCAGCCTGGCAAGAGGCGATCATCAGCCCGGAAGCCAATGGGCTGCGCGTGCAAAAACTGTTGGTGCAGGAAGGGGATATGGTGCGCCAGGGCCAACCTCTGGCGGAATTTACACCCGACTCCGTGATGAATGACTGGCTGCTGGCGAAAGCCGATCTCAACGAAGCGAAAGCGGTCACTCTGAATGCGCAAGCGGATGGAAAACGAGCGCGGTTGTTGCGCGGTGTCGGCAGCCTGAGTGAACAGGATATCCAAAAACTGTTAACCCAGGAAAAGACGGCGCAGGCGCGTCTGGAACCGGCGAAAGCACGCATGGCGGCCCAGCAGTTGCGACTGGACCAGACGATATTGCGCGCCCCCGATGACGGCATCATCTCCGCGCGATCGGCCACGATCGGTTCAGTTCCTATGCAAAGCACCGAGATGTTCCGTCTGATCCGCCAGGGAAAATTTGAATGGCGAGCGGAATTGTCGGCGCAGCAGCTGGAACAAATCCAGCCGGGGCAAAAAGCGCAGATCGCCTCACCTGGCGGTAACACCTGGGAAGGCGTCGTGCGCCTGGCCGCACCGACGGTCAATTCGACCTCGCGCCGCGGGATTGCCTATGTGGACATCCTCCCATCGACAGCGAAGAACGCCTCTCCCATTCGGCCCGGCACGTATGCCAGCGGCCTGATTACGGTCGGCGATCGGCAAGGGCTGACCGTGCCGCAATCCGCCGTCATAGCGCGCGACGGTTTTCACCTGGTGTTCACCGTAGATGACGAGCTGCGTGCACATTCGCTTAAAGTCGCGGTAGGCCGTCTGGTGAATGACCAGCAGGAGATCCTGTCCGGTCTTCAAGGCGCGGAACGCATCGTCGCCAGCGGCGGCGTGTTCCTCAATGAGGGCGATAAAGTCCAGTTGGCCAACACCACCGATGCTTCCCACTCATCGGAAGCGCGCTAAGAGGCCCATCATGAATATCTCTACCTGGTCCATTCGCAACCCCATTCCGTCTATCTTGCTCTTTGTCATCTTGAGCGTTGCCGGCTTTTATTCTTTCAAGTTGATGAAGATCCAGAGCTTCCCGGACATGGATGTGCCTACGGTCACCGTGTCCGCCTCGCTTCCGGGCGCGGCGCCGCCCCAACTCGAAACGGAGGTGGCGCGCAAGCTGGAGGACACCGTCTCTTCGGTGCAGGGATTGAAGAACCTGCGCACCACGATCCAGGATGGGCTAGTCGATATCTCAGCGGAGTTTCGTCTGGAAAAACCCGTTCAGGAAGCGGTGGATGAAGTCCGGTCAGCCGTGCAAAGCATTCGCACCGAGTTGCCGACGGATTTGCGTGACCCTATCATTCGCAAACTCAACATTACGGGAAAACCTATTCTGGCCTTTTCCATCAGCGCCAACAAAATGGATGAGAATGAGCTGTCCTGGTTCGTGGACAATACCCTGTCGCGGCGTCTGAGAGGCGTCGCCGGCGTAGGGTCGGTCACCCGTGTGGGCGGCGTGAACCGCGAGATTCAAGTCGAACTCGATCCGGTCAAACTGGAGGCGATTGGCGCCACCGCCGCCGAAGTTTCCCGTCAGTTGCGCGATGTACAGATAGACGCGACGGGCGGACGAGTCGATCTGGGGCGGGGAAAACAACCGCTGCGTTTGGTCGCCCGCGTCAAGAACGTGGATGAACTAGCCGCGGTGGAACTGTCGTTGCCCGGCGGGCAACGTTTTCGCCTGGACGACGTGGCGACGCTGAAAGACACCATTGCGGAACGCAGTGCACTTGCGCTCCTCAACGGCAAGAAGGTGGTGGGCTTTGAGATCACGCGCGCCAAAGGCGCCGGTGAAGTCGAGGTCGGCAACAAGGTGGAGAAAGTTCTGGCGCAGTTGCGCACAGAGCGGCCTGATTTGCACATCACGCAGGTCTTCGACTTTGTCCGGCCTGTGCAGGAGGAGTTCGACGCCTCCATGCACATGATCTATGAAGGCGCCATTCTCGCTATCCTGGTGGTCTTCATGTTTCTGCGCGATATCCGGGCGACGTTGATCTCGGCGGCGGCGTTGCCTCTGTCGATTTTACCGGCCTTCATCGGTATGGACATGATGGGCTTTTCGCTCAGTATCGTCACGCTGCTGGCGCTGTCGCTGGTGATTGGCCTGTTGGTGGATGACGCCATCGTCGAAGTGGAGAACATCGAACGCCACATCGGCATGGGTAAACCGCCGTACCAGGCCGCGATGGATGCCGCATCGGAAATCGGCCTGGCCGTCGTCGCCACGACGTTTGCCTTGATCGCCGTTTTCCTGCCGACGGCCTTCATGTCCGGCGTTGCCGGAAGATTCTTCACGCAGTTTGGATGGACGGCGGCGCTGGCGGTGTTTGCCTCGCTGGTTGTGGCGCGTTTGCTGACGCCGATGATGGCCGCCTACCTGATGAAACCGCATGTGCGCCCTCAGCGCGATCCTTTCTGGATGGCGATCTACCTGCGCGCCTGCCGGTGGACGCTGCGGCACCGCGGGCTCACCCTGGCGCTGGCCGGCGGGTTCTTTATTGGCTCTCTGATGCTTATCCCTCTGCTGCCCCAGGGCTTTTTCCCTGCAGATGACAACTCCCAGACGCAGGTGACGTTGGAGCTGCCGCCAGGGAGCACGCTGGAACAAACCCAGGCCATGGCAGAACTCGCTCGGCATCGCCTGGCGCCCATCCCGCATATCCGTAACATCTATACCACCATCGGTGGCGGTGCAACGGGCGGCGATGTCATGGCTTCCGATGGGAAAACCGACGTTCGCATGGCAACGCTGACGGTGTTGTTGGATGCGCGTCAAGCGCGCCCGAAGAAGCAGGTCATCGAAGGCGAGATACGCACGGCAATGGCAGCACTTCCGGGGGTTCGCAGCAAAGTGGGGTTTGGCGGCTCAGGTGAGAAATACCAGTTGGTGTTGGCCGGTGATGATCCTCAGCGGCTGGCTAAGGCGGCCGATTCAGTATTAAGTGACCTGCGGCAGCTCCCCGGCCTCGGTAACATTACCTCCAGTGCCGGGCTGGCGCGCAGCGAAATCCTCATGCAACCCAATTTCGCCAAAGCGGCCGATCTGGGGGTATCGGGCGTCGCGATTGCCGATACTTTGCGTATTGCAACTGTAGGTGACTACGATCAGTTTCTGTCTAAATTCAACGTGGAGCAGCGCCAGATCCCGATCGTCGTCAAGCTGTCAAAGGACATCCGTGAAGATATGGGGCTACTTGAACGTTTGACCGTACCCGGCGCCAGAGGCCCGGTGCTGCTCAATCAGATCGTCAATATTGAGCAAGGCAGTGGGCCGGCGCAGATTAATCGCATCAATCGCACACGCAGCGTGACCCTTGACGTGGAACTGTCGGGCACCCAACTCGGGGATCTGGCCGCTCAGGTGGCGAAGCTGCCGTCAATCCAGAATCTGCCGGTCGGCGTGCACCAGGTTGTGCAGGGTGATGACGAAATGATGAAGGAACTGTTTGCCGGTTTCGGCACGGCTATGGTCGCCGGCATCCTGGCCATCTATGTCGTGCTGGTTCTGCTGTTCAAAGACTTCTTCCAACCGATCACCATCCTGGCCGCGCTCCCGCTGTCATTGGGCGGCGCATTCGTTGGGTTACTGCTGGCGGGCCAGTCGTTCACGATGTCATCCCTGATCGGGTTAATCATGTTGATGGGGATTGCGACCAAAAACTCGATACTGCTGGTCGATTATGCGATCGAGTCACGGCGCGGCCATTACGGCCCGAATGGCGAAGTGCTGAATAAACCCATGAGCCGGACAGAGGCGCTGATTGATGCCTGCCACAAACGTTCCCGCCCCGTCATCATGACGACGTTAGCGATGGGGGCGGGCATGTTGCCCGTGGCTCTGGGTTTCGGCAGTGCCGACCCCAGCTTCCGCAGCCCGATGGCGGTGGCCGTCATCGGAGGATTGATCACCTCCACCGTGCTGAGCCTGCTGGTTATCCCTGTCGTTTATACCCTGATTGACGATCTTGAAAACTGGCTGCGCAAGTTGCCCAGCCTGCTGGCACGCAGCAAGAACCTGAGCGGGAGGAAAAAAGCCGGGTTTGCCATGCTTATCGTAGTTCTGCTGTATTGGCTGGCATTTCCTGTCATTCCGTTCCTCGACATCCCGTACAAGATTGTCGTTGTCTCTACGCTTGTTGTGGTCGGTGAAACCTTGTTTGTCATTGCCATCGCCCTGCTGGGCAAAGAGTATTGGGGCCAGATCAAACACTGGCTGCGGCAGAAGGTCTTTAAGCGAAAAGACTAAGCGCTGATAACGGTTCGCGGTGGCGAATAGCGTTTTGCCGCCGCCGCTCCCCCATCAACTTCCCTCCCACGCCGAAGGCCGGTTCTCCTTGCGCCACCTCTCCCCCGCCGCCGTCCCCGGCAACGGGGGTTTCAATCCGTCTATCGTCCACAGCGAGAACGGCGTTTCGTCGACGTGCAATTCCCAGCGCAGCCCGCGGGCGGCGATGTAGGGGTGCAGGATGCGGGTGCAGGCCGCCAGGAATTGCTGCTGCTCTGCGTCGTTGTCCATGGCGCGCGCGATATGGTCGATGGTCACCCGCACGAAATCATCGGCCGGTTCGCCGCCGAGATAGGCCGAACCTGGCGGCAGCGCGTGGAAGAACACGTTGACGTAAAAGCGCGGCAAAAAGTCCTGGTACAGGGCGGTGACCTTCTGCGCAATCGCGCGTTTATCGGCGGCGCTGAAGGCCGGCTCAGGGTGGTAAATCTGCCACAGTGGCATAACGTTTTCTCCTCGGTGAAGGCGCGGGTTTCCGGCCGGCGCTCAGGCCATCAGCCGCTGTTAATGATAAACTCCAATAATAAGAGTAATAACTCCAATTATTGAAGTTATCAAGCCGAGGCGATAACATTCTCGGCAATCAGGCGGCAAGCGGAGGTAAAGCAACGTGAAAGCAAAAGGGTTTGAAGGCATGACGTGCTCGGTGGCGCACGTGCTGTCGGCATTGGGCGATCGCTGGGGCGCTATTCTCATGCGCGATCTGCTGCTGGGGCTCTCGCGCTATGACGATCTGCGCCACTCGACCGGCATCACCAACAATACGCTGGCCGACCGGCTCAAGGCCCTGGAAAGCCACGGCCTTATCGAAAAGCGGCAATACCAAACGCGCCCCGCTCGTTATGAGTATCTGCCGACGGAGAAAGGAAAAGATCTCGGGCTGCTGGTGATGGCGATGATTCAGATTGGCGACAAATGGAATCTGTCCGAGCTGGCCGGGCCGCCGCTGCGCGTGGTTGACCGCGTAACCGGCCACCCTGCCACCCTGCGCGCGGTGGATGCCGTGACCGGCGAATCGCTGCCGGCGCAAAACCTGGCGCTGGCGGCCGGGCCGGGCGCCGACGAAATGACGCAATGGCGGCTGGCCGTCGGCCAAGCCCGTTCGTTGTGATCTACAGCAGCGCAATCATCTTCAGCAATTCCACCCGATTGCGGATGCCGAACTTCTTGCCGGCATTGTTGAGGTGCGAATAAACGGTTTTCGGGTGCAAATTCAGCCGCCGCGCGGTCAGGCGGATATCTTCCGTACGGGCCGTTTCACACAGCACCGCCGCCTCGCCGGGCGTGATCGCCGCCGCCCGATGCCTGTTCAGCGCGCGCCGTTCGCCCGCCTTTTCCCGGCGGCTCAGCGCCGCGCAGGTCTCCCGCACCACCTGCAACGCTTCCCGTTTGTGCAAAATCGCATCCGGCTGCGCCGCTGCGATAAACGCCAGGATCAGCGGCGAAGTCTTATCGACGAAGAACAGTATCCGGACGCCTTCATATTCAGCACGTGAGGCGTGAATAAATCGCAAATACGCTTCGAACCGATAAATTTCATGGGGAAAATCCATGATAATTAAATCAGGCGCAGGGCTTATATTTTTAATAATATTAATATTAGGCGAGGATAAGGTTATCACTCCTTCTCCCAATAATGTTTTCATCCCCTAACGGCACAGCGGTGAACCGTCGATATAAATCACTCTCACTTTAATTCTCCTTATCAGCGTAAAAGTATGCTTCCACACCTCAGGCGGCTTGTCGCTGCTCTTTTTTGGGGTAATTCGCCTGCAAAGCACACCGATATAAAACATCTTGATAACATGTTTTTCAAATAATCACGCAACAGCCAGCGCTTTGATTAATACGCAAAAAAGGCATGAATGTTTCAAATTATTTCATTCGCAAAAACTGACAATTCAATAAAAATGCAACGCAATGATATAGATCTATTTTCTATTTTGTATGATATAAGCGAAAATGAAAGCAAATGTAACAACAGGAGCCATCGCCTTATTGCCTTATTCAAAATATCTATAGGGAAAATTCTTAGTTTGTTAGGATGAAAATCCATGTTTGCCGACGCGTTTAAAAAACAATTGCGCAACATGATTAATCAACAACCGCACGTCAGTAAATTATTACTGTCAGGAAAGCTTTTCTCTAAAGTAAATTAAAGGGCATTTCACATGAATGTTAAATTAGTCGCATTATCCATGCTGGCTCTCTCCGGCGCCTGTGCGGCCGCCTCGTCCAATACGGTGCAATTTAAAGGCGAAGTCAGCACGCAAACCTGTTCGGTGAATATTAACGGCAACCAATCCAACCCGGTTGTTCTGCTGCCGACCGTCGCCGCCAGCCAGCTCGCCACCAAAGGCGCCACCGCCGGCGACACCACCTTTACCGTTAACGTCACGGGCTGTGCGGCGGCAACCAGCGATACGGCGATCAAAACCGTGCTGGCGGGCAACAACCCGACAGTTAACGGCAACCTGGGCAACGCGGGCGATGCGGCCAAGGTTTCCATTCAACTGCTGGACAGCGACGCCACTACGCCGTTGTCATTCGCCAGCGGCTCTACCGTCACCACGTCGGCGATGACGCTGGCGAAAGACGCCACGTCCACCTCGCAGAACCTGGTGGCTCGCTACTACGCGGAAGATACCGGCGTAGCGGCCGGTTCGGTGATCGCCACCGCACAGTTCGCCATTACCTACAGATAAGCCGGCGTCAGGCGCCATACCTGTTGATGACAGCGCCGTTCCTTAGCGGACGGCGCTGAATGACTCGCTCCCTTTATCGGTTCACGTTTATGCAGCAGATAACCCGTTACGCCCGCCGTTGGGCCGCCCTATCGTTTTGCCTGATGAGTTTTGCCGCCAGCTACGCGTCGGCCAGCGTCACGCTGCTCGGCAATCGCGTGATCTACCCCGCCGAGGCGCGGGAAAAAACGCTGCAATTCACCAATGACGACGGCGCCCCGGCGCTGATGCAGATCTGGCTCGATATCAATAACCCCAAGTCCACGCCGGAAAACGCCGACGCGCCTTTTGTCGCCTCGCCGCAAATCTTCCGCATGAATCCGCACAGCGGGCAGATGGTGCGGCTGTCGTTCGTCGGCCAGCCGCTGCCGCGCGATCGCGAATCGCTGTTCTACCTCAACTTCCTGCAGGTGCCCGCCGTGCGTCAGACGGACAGCGACAAGAACAAACTGCTGCTGGTGGTCACCAATCGCCTGAAAGTGTTCTATCGCCCGGCCGGGCTGGCCGGCGACGCCAACCACGTCATCGATAAGCTCAGCCTGCGCCAGGTCGGCAACGCGCTGCGCGTCGACAACCCGACCGGCTACTACGCCAACGTCAGCCAGGCCGCGATCCTCAGCGGCGCGAAACGCACCGCGATCCCGCAGGCGGACCTGATCCCGCCGTTTTCGCAGGCCAGCTGGCCGGTGAACGGTGAGGTGCGGCAGATCGCGCTGCGCGTCATCAATGACTATGGGGTGGAAATCACACGCACCCTGAACGTCGCGCGCTGAAACCAGACAGGGAGGTTTTCATGTTCGATGCTCGCAAGGCGACGCCGCTTCCCGCACGCTGGTGTTGCGCGCTGCTGGCGCTGCCGCTGGGCTGCGCCGCCGCCGATGGCTACACCTTCGATCCCGCGCTGCTGCGCGACAGCGTGCTGAGCAACAGCGCCCTGAGTCAATTCAACCAACAGGACGCCGTCGCCCCCGGCAGCTATCAGATCGATCTGTACCTCAACGGCCAGTTTCTCGAGCGCGATCAAATTCGTTTCGTGCGCGATGGCAAGCAGGTACTGCCCTGTTTCGATCGCGCGCAGCTGACGCGCTTCGGGCTGAAAAATCCGCCGGCGGCCGAAACGGCATGCCTGCTGCCCGGCCGGGATCTGAAGGACATCACGGTGAACGCCGATATCTCGCGGCTGCGCCTGGATCTGAGCATTCCGCAGGCGCTGTTGAACGGCCAGCCGCGCGGCAGCGTCAATCCCGCCAGCCTGGACGGCGGCGAATCGATGGTCTTCGTCAATTACAACCTCAACCAGTACCACGTCAGCTACCGACAGGGGCAAACCCGCGACCTCGACTCGACCTACGCCAACCTGAACGGCGGGTTCAACCTCGGGCTCTGGCGCTACCGCCAGCAATCCAGCTACCGCTACGATCGGGAGTTCGGCGGCCACCTGGACACCAGCCGCCGCTACGTGCAGCGCGCGATCTTGCCCTGGCGCAGCGAAATGCTGCTGGGCGAAGGCTTTACCGACGGGCACTTCTTTTCCGGCCTGGGCTTTCGCGGCATTCAGCTCAGCTCGGACGATCGCATGCTGCCGGATTCACAGCGCGGCTATGCGCCGGTGGTGCGCGGTGTGGCGACGACCAACGCGCGCGTGACGGTGCTGCAGGGTAAAAGCACGCTGTACGAAACCACCGTGGCGCCGGGGCCGTTCGCCATCAACGATCTGTACGCCACCAACTACGCCGGCGATCTGACCGTGGTGGTGACCGAGGCCGACGGCAGCGTCAGCACCTTCACCGTGCCGTTCGCCGCGGTGCCGGAATCCATCCGCCCCGGCCAGTCGCGCTACTCCGCCATCGTCGGCCGTTCCCGCTACGTCGGCGATAACGATCTGTTCAGCGAAGTGACCTGGCAGCACGGCCTGACCAACGCCCTGACCTTCAACATCGGCAACCAGCTGGCGGACGGCTATCAGGCGATGATGCTGGGCGGCGTGTACAGCAGCGAACTGGGCGCCTTCGGCATGGACACCACCTATTCCCACGCCAGCCTGCCGGACGGCGGCGCCTCAGGCTGGATGCTGCATCTCTCTTACAGCCGAACCTTCAGCCCGACGGACACCACCTTATCCATCGCCGGCTACCGTTACTCCACCGAAGGCTTCCGCGATCTCAGCGACGTGCTCGGCGTGCGGCGCGCCGCCGTCACCGGCCAACGCTGGCAGTCCGATTCCTACCGCCAGCGTTCGCGTTTCGAGGTGGCCGTCAATCAGGGCATGGGCGCGTTCGGCAGCTTGACGATGTCCGGCTCGACCCAGGACTACCGCGATCAGCGCGGCCGCGACAATCAGCTCCAGCTGGGCTGGGGGAAAACCTTCGGCAACGGCGTGGCGCTTAACCTCTCCGTCACCCGCACCCGCAGTCTGGGCTACAGCAACGGCGACTATCGCGGCTACGGGCCGTTGGATAACGTCTACAGCGCGCCGCTGGCGCAGAACACGCAAACCGTCACTGCCCTGTCGCTCAGCTTCCCGCTCGGGCGTTCGTCATCCGCCCCCAGCGTCTCGCTGCTGGCCAACCACAGCCAGGGTCAGGGCGGCAACTATCAGGCTGCGCTGTCGGGCAGCGTCGGCGACGAACAGCCGGTCAGCTACGGTCTGAACTTCACCACCGACGACGATCGCCAACAAAGCATCTGGGGCGGCAACCTGCAAACCCGCCTGCCTTACGCCAACGTCACCGGCTCGTTCTCCACCGCGCGCCAGTATCGACAAGGCTCACTGTCGCTGCAGGGCGCGGTGGTGGCGCACCGCGGCGGCGTGACATTAGGGCCGTATGTCGGTGATACCTTCGCCCTGATAGAGGCGCCCGGCGCCAACGGCGCGCAGGTGATGGGCGGCCAAGGCGCGCGCGTCGATCGCTTCGGCTATGCGCTGGCGCCGGCGCTGGTGCCCTATCACTACAACACCGTCGCGCTGAACCCCGAGGGCATGAATGATAAAGCGGAACTGGAGGACGGCCAGCAACGCGTCGCCCCGTACGCCGGCGCCACGGTGCGCCTGCGCTTCAACACCGTGCGCGGCCAGGCGCTGCTGATTACCGCACAGCGTCCCGACAACGCGCCGATCCCGATGGGCGCCAACGTGTTGGACAACGCGGGCAACAGCGTGGGCATGGTTGGCCAGGCCAATCAGGTGTATCTGCGCAGCGACCGGAATGCCGGCACGCTGACGCTGAACTGGGGCGACGCACCCGGCCAGCAGTGCACGCTGCACTATCGCCTGCCCGCCGCGGAAGACAGCCCGATTCAGCGGCTCAGCGCTCCGTGCCGCTAACCCGTTTAACTTATCTCAGGAGAGACGATGAAACGCATTTCTTATCTGGTCGCCGCCCCGGCGCTGTTCGCCCTGTCGCTGTTCGGCGCGCCCGCGGCGCTGGCGCAATGCACGCGCGTCGCCCCCTGGATCGACTCCGGCTGCGATCCTTGCGGGGTGGGCACGGCGCTGGGTCGGGTCAACCTGACCAGCACCTATCTGCAGCCCGTCGGCACGCCGCTGGGCACCAGCGTGTTCGATCTGACCTCCGGCACCCGCTATCCCGACCCAAACAAGGTGCTGTATGAATGCGATGCCGGCGATGTTGGGCAAATTTATGAAGTCTTCGCCACCAACGGCGACGATCGCGTCGGCGGCTATTACGATCTGGGCGCCAGGGACGGCAACCCCAACTATTACGCCACCTACTTCCCTTACGTCGGCATTCGTTTGACCCATCTGGATTCCGGCAAGGTTTTTACCCGTTACTGGCAGTCGGCGCCGATTACCCGCTACGCCACCGTCGGCAACAAAATCCAGATCCGGGTGAAAGACTTCAGCGCCATCCGCGCCGATCTGATCCGCATCAGCTCGCTGCCGGGCGCGGGCGCCAGCAACTACTGCGGCTACAGCGCCGGCAACCCGCTGGTGGGCATGGCGTCGACCACCGGCAATTCGACCTATACCTGCACGCAGCCGAACGGCTATGTCACCTTTCAGGGACCCGGCATCGCCTCGGATCCTATCGGCAGCGACTCCGCCACCAACTACGCCACCTGGGGCACCGGGCGCTGGAACGCGATGGGCATGGGCACCGCACCGATCTCTTCGCTGACCTATACCGCCACCTGCGTGGCGCGCAACGTCACGCCGCTGGTGATCCTGCCGACCCTCTCCGTCAGCCAACTGACCGCCGGGCAAACCTCGCAGGCGCAGTTCACCCTCAATATCGAATGCGACAACGCCGCCGTGTCCGGCGTCAGCAGCAACAATACCGCCCTCGGCCTGCAGGTGCCGTATGAAAGCTATGTCGCGGCGCAGCGGCTCGGGTTGGTCAGCGCCAACGGCGGCGTAAGTTACCTGCTATCCAGCGGCTACGGCACCGACAGCAGCGTCGCCACCGGCGTGGGCATCGCGCTCGCCAACGCCGGCAACGGCGCGCCGATGAACTTTGTCGGCTGGGCGCGCTGCAGCGCCGGGCAATGCCCGCAGGGTAGCGACGCCGGCTGGTATCCGGTGCTCAACGGCGCCAGCGGCGGCGGCAGCACCGCAGCGGGGTTTACCCACTACACCACCCAGCTCACCGCCACGCTCGCCCGGCTGCCTGGCCAAACCGTCACCGCCGGCAAGGTGGATGCCAGGGCCTACGTCTGGGTTAAGGTGCAATGATGAGAAAGAAATACCTGATTATGGGATGCGCCCTGCTGCTGGCGCTGGCCTCCATCGGCGCGCAGGCGGGCATCATCGCCTCCGCCACGCGGGTGATCTTTCACGAGGGCGAGACGGAAAAAACCCTGATGCTGCTCAACACCAACGGCTACCCGATCGTGGCGCAAACCTGGGTCGATAACGGTGACGTCAACGCCGCCCCCGAACTGTCTCGCGCGCCGTTTGTCGCCCTGCCCAGCGTATTCGCCCTGCAGCCTTCGTCGCTGAAAGGGCTGCGGATCCTGTTTGCCGGCGCGAACCTGCCCGCCGACAGAGAGTCGGTGTTCTGGCTTAACCTGTATGAGATCCCGCCCACCCGGCCGACCACGCCGCCGCTGGCGTCGCGCGTGACGCTGGCGATGAACACCCAGATGAAAATCTTCTACCGGCCCAGGGCGCTGAAGGGGAAAGCCGAAAACGCGGCCGAGGCCGTCTCATTCACGCTGCAAAAATCGCCGGACGGTTATCTGCTGCGCTGTCAAAACCGATCGGCGTTTTATCTCTCGTTCGCGCGCATCGCCGTGCACGCCGACAGGCGCGATTACCCGGTGCGGCAAGAAAGCGACATGATGACCGCGCCATTCAGCTCGCGGGATTATCACCTCGACGGCGTTTCGGCATCCGAGTTCCCTTCTCGGGCCACCGTTCAGGCCACCCTCATCAACGACCAGGGCCAGCAGATCGTCAAGCCATACACAGCAAACCCATAACGATAAAAAGCAGCGCATTTTTTTAAGTACAGGAAATAGGGAAAATGAGTCTAAGCAGATTCCAGCTACAGTTTCATCTGGAGAAACAGGCCAACAACATCAGGCAGTCAGCGGCGTTTCACACCGCTATCGTCAAACACGGGGAATTATTGAGGGAGACCTACAAGAAGCATCCGCTGTTTTACAAAATCATTTTCAGGAACAGCCGGTTCATCATCTGCTCCACCATCCTGTCCATTTATTACCACCAGCCCGCCGCCGCGCTGAAAGACATCAAAGCCTTTTTCAAAGGGAAGAATATGATCAGTGAGAACTCCCTGGATTCCTTTCTGTTCTTTTTACGGGTCGGGCGCCGGCTGGAGGTCAAACCCTGCGAGCATGACAAACGCCAGTTGCGCTATAAGCCTACGCCGCACGCGCTGGCGGAAACCCAGGCGCTGATCGCCTCAATGGCACGGCCTTATCAGGCGCTGGCGCCACAGATGCCCATCGCGGCGCTGCTGGCGGCGCCCGACTTTCTGCCCACCTTTTTCGCCGCCTACGGGCAACTGATGCTCAAGGAGATCTACCTGATCGATCTGGTGCAACAGTCCGGGCTGTTTATCAGCAAAGACGCAGGTCACATGGTGTTGTTGATGCTGTTTATCGAAAGCATCCGACAGGACTCCCCCTTTCTGCTGCTCTCCTCGGCGAAAATCGCCAAGTCGTGTTCCGTCTCTCGCGCTCACGTGAACCGCATTCTGCAGGCGGCGGAAAAATCCGGCCTGCTGACCACCACCAATAACGTGGTAATCGAACTCAACAGCTCGTTCTTTATCATGGCGGAGCGTTATTTCAGTCTCTATTTCGCGATGGTCGAATTCGGGCTTGAACACGTTTGGCAAACGCAACAATCCGCCACGCACTCCTGAGCCCTCTACCGCGCCCGCAATACCCGATCGATCAATCCCCAGGCCGCCGCTTCGTCGGCGGTCATAAAGCGATCGCGATCCAACACCCGCTCCACTTCCTCTTCGTTCAGGCCGCAATGTTGGGCATACAGCCGGATCACCCGGTCTTTGGTGCGTTTCATTTCCTCTGCCTGGATCAGAATGTCGGACGCCTGCCCCTGAAAGCCGCCCAGCGGTTGGTGCACATGCAGGCTGGCGTTGGGCAGCGCCATGCGGTGCCCCGGTTCACCGGCCATCAGCAGGAACGACCCCATCGAGCGCGCGGTGCCCATGCACAGCGTATGCACCGGGGCGCGGATATACTGCATGGTGTCGTAAATCGCCAGCCCGCTGGTGATCGCCCCGCCCGGCGAGTTGATGTACAGGTGGACCGGTTTTTCCGGGTTTTCCGCTTCCAGAAACAGCAGCTGGGCGCACAGCATTTCGGCCACGTCGTCGTTGACTTCGCCGTTGAGGAACACGATCCGATCGCGCAGCAGGCGCGAGTAAATGTCAAAGGAACGTTCTCCCCGGCTGGTCTGCTCCACCACCATCGGGACGAGCATCATCTTCTCACGCATCGGTGAACTCCTGGGTTGGCAACAAAGAGAAAGGTGTTTAACGCGTCAGGCGGCGCGCATTACCGTCGTCGGGCCATCGTTGGCGGCGTCGAGCTGGTGGATAATCCGCAGCAGGCTGCCGCCGCCGGCGTCCGGCACTATCTGCAGGGTGACGACGCTTTCGAGAAACGGCGGTTGGTCGTCGCGCAGGCGATAGCTCACCGCTTCGCCCGGCGTGGCGGCCAACGGTTCTGCCTGCGCCAGATCTCCCGTCGGCAGCCACTGCTCGCGCAATTCGGGCACGCTGAGCGCTCGCCACACTTTTTCCGGCGGCGCATCAAGCGAATATTCCAATACCAGCCGTTCCTGCGGCGGCGGCTCGGCCTGTTTGTTCATTGATCCATGTCCTTCAGCAAGGTTTGCAGCGCGTCGATGCGCGCCGGCCAGTAAGCACGGTACTTCGCCAGCCACTGCGCGATCTGCGCCAGCCCCTCCGGGTCGACCTGGTAATTGACGAAGCGCCCCTGTTTCGCCTCGCGCACCAGTCCGGCATTGCGCAGCACCGCCAGGTGTTGCGACATCGCCGACTGGCTGATGGTCAGCCCTTCGCGCAGCGCGCTGGCGTTCATGCTGCCGGCGGCGAGTTTGTCGAAGATGCAGCGGCGGGTCGGATCGGCCAACGCCTTGAAGATGTCATTTTCGTTCATACAAATACATTAGTATTCACTTATGTATTATGCAACCGAGCAAGGCATTTTTTGCTGCAAAAGAAACTCCGCGCCGCAGCGCGGAGTGAATGGACGAGGCATGATCGCGCTTATGAACGGATCGGGATCACCAGCACGTCGATATTCAACTGGTTGATGGCGTTGCGGGTGGAAGAAAACAGATTGCTCCACAGATCGTGGTGATGGCCGAACACCAGCAGATCGATGTCTTTATCCACGATCGCCGTGCGCAGTTCGTCAACGAAGCCGCCGCGCCCGATAATCACTTCCGCGATCGGGTAATTGACGTTTTGCGTGGTGGGTTCCAGCTCTTTGCGGATCTTCTCTTCGAACGGCACGCCGTCGTCGCTGCGCTCAGAAAAGCCGATCGCCGCGTGGTAGGTGTCGTAATGAACGTCCACATAGATCAGCGAGAGTTTGGCCTTCAGCGCTTCCGCCAGCAGCGCCCCCTTTTCGACCAGCCGTTTGCCGTCATCGCTCAGATCGGTGGCGATGACAATATGGTGGTAACACATAGCGCCTCCTGTCATGGACTCGGTAGAGCCGAGGCTCCGATATCACGCCGGGGTCATATCGTTATGGTTAATTTTAGTTCAGAAATGGCGCTTGTGGCGGGAGGTGATGCGGTGGGAAAGCCCCGTTGCCGGGGCTGAAAGCAGAAATTACTTCTCGCGCTGCGCCTCAAACCAGACGTTGCACAACGACAGGATCAGCGTGTTGGCGTCTTTCACCAGCACGTTGTCGCCGGGCACCCCTTCGGTGCCTTGATCGGTGATGCCTTTGATGGCGGTATCGGCATGCTGAATGGCCACGCGCTCGACCGACGGCGTGCTGATGCCCAGCATCGGGAAATCGATGTAGGAACTGCTGCCGGCGTTGTCCTCGACAAACTCCTGCGCCTCTACGGTGCTGACGGTAGCCCCCTCGCTTTTCAGCGCCGTGCCGTTCCAGCTGAACGCATCCGCTTTATAGCTGATCTTGCCGCCAATCAGGCTCTGCGCCTGCTGCTGATCCCAGCAACCGGTGGTTTGGGTTGGCACGATTTTGCTGACGCGCCAGTTGCCCAGCAGCTGTTTAGGGATCGGCCCGGTATCGCTCTCCGCCGCCCGAACCTGAGTCGCCGAGACGCAGGCCAACACCACCAGCGGCAGCAGCGCCTTGCTCCAAGTGTTCAATCGCATTGTCTTTTCCTTCGTTTCAGTACCCAGTCTGCCCTCGCGGGCCAGCGGCTATCATAATAAGCCCGCCGATTCGCCGTCAAAGCAATCCGCATCGCGCCGGGCGGCGGCTACTCATAGCCAATCGCTATTAGTCATAGTGAATCAGTATTTTGTTTTAGCTCAGCGATTACCTACAGTCACTGCCACTATTCTGCCCGCCTAAATTAGCAGGAAATGTTGACAAGGACCCTGGGAAAATGACATTTACGCTGAAAAACCTCACGCTGGCGCTGGCCGCCGCCGGCACGCTGTTGCTGACCGCCTGCGGCCCGACCGCACAGGACGATCACCACATCAAGGTCGGCATCAGCGCCGGCATCGATCAGTCGCTGTGGGCGGTGGTGCAGAAAGTGGCCAAGCAGAAATACGATCTGGACGTGGAGGTGGTGACCTTCAACGATTACGTGCTGCCGAACGAAGCGCTGAACAACGGCGATCTGGACGTCAACGCCTTCCAACACAAGCCGTATCTGGACAAACAGATGCAGGAGCGCGGCTACAAACTGGCGGCGGTAGGCAACACCTTCGTCTACCCGATCGCCGGCTATTCGAAGAAAATCACCGCGCTCAGCCAACTGCCGGACGGCGCGCAGGTGGCGGTGCCGAACGATCCGACCAACCTGGGCCGCTCGCTGCTGCTGTTGCAAAAACAGGGGCTGATTACGCTGAAAGACGGCGTCGGCCTGCTGCCGACCGCGTTGGACATCGTCAGCAACCCGAAAAAGCTGAAAATCGTCGAGATTGAAGCGCCGCAGCTGCCGCGCGCGCTGGACGACCAGCAGGTGACGCTGGCGATCATCAACACCAACTATTCCAGCCAGATCGGTCTGTCGCCGGCGAAGGACGGGCTGTTTGTCGAGGACAAAAACTCGCCTTACGTCAACATCTTCGCCAGCCGCATCGACAACAAAGACAGCGAGAAAGTGAAGGATCTGGTCAAGGCCTATCAGACCGATGAAGTGGCGGCCAGCGCCGCCGAAATCTACAAGGGCGACGCCGTCAAAGGCTGGTAACGCCGCGCGTAGGGCCCGTGGCGCCTGGCCACGGGCGATGACAGCCTCAGCCGCGCTGGATGGAAACGCCGCCGTCCACCAGCATTGCGGTGCCGGTGACGAACGAGGAAGCGTCAGACGCCAAATACAGCGCCGCCTGCGCGATCTCCTCCGGCATCGCCAACCGCTTCAGCGCGTGCAGCTGGGCCACCTGCGCCAATGCTTCCGGGGTATTGCTCATCTGCCGCCCCATCGCCGTGTCGGTGCCCCCCGGCAGCAGCGCGTTCACCCGAATGCCGTGTCCGCCAAATTCCACCGCCAGCGCCTGCGTCAGGCCGATCAGCCCCGATTTGCTGGCCGCATAGGCCGCCGTACCGGGAAACGCCGCGGTGTGGCCGACGAACGTAGAGGTGAAGATCACCGAGCCCGCGCCGCGCGCCTGCATGGCGGGGATTTGATATTTGGCGCTGTAGTAAGCGCTGGACAGATTGGTTTCCAGCACGTCGCGCCATTCTGACGCGCTGAGCGCCAGCGACGGCCCCAGCGGCCCCAACGTGCCGGCGTTGTTGAAGGCGATATCCAGCCCGCCGAATTCATCGACGGCCGTCGCCGTCAACCGTTCGGCGAAGGCTTCGTCGCGCACGTCACCGGCTACCGCCAACGCCCGGCCGCCCTCGCGCCGAATGTCCTCCACCAGTTCAGCCAGCAGCCGCTCGCGCCGGGCGCCCAACACCAGCGTCGCCCCCTGCCGGGCGAACAACAGCGCCGCCGCCCGCCCGATCCCCGAACTGGCGCCGCCAATCACCGCCACCTTACCGTTCAATGCGTTCATCTCTTATCCTCACACCGTAAAAGAGCCTCAGTGTGACGCAACATCCGGCGCAGCGCTGGCCGCAAGCGGACATGCAATTGGCGCCATGAAAAAGGCGCTGCAAGCAGCGCCCCGGCAACGCGGATCCGACGGCGAACTCACGGTTTGGCCGCGTATTTCTCCTGATTGGCCGGCGTCACCAACTCGAACGGGATCCAGTAATACGGCTCAAGCTTTTCGCCGTTGATCATGCGCTGCGCCACATCGACCGACGCCTTGCCCTGGCCGACCGCATCCTGGAACACCGTGACCTGCATCTTGCCGGAGGCCAGCGCCTTGAGGCCGTCGGGCGTGGCGTCGATGCCGCCGATCAGCACGTTCTTGTCCGCTTTGCCGGCCTGCTGCAGCGCCATGATCGCGCCGATCGCCATCTCGTCATTGTTGGCGGCGACGATGTCGATCGTTTCGCCGTTGGTCAGCCAGTTCATCATCAGGTCCATACCTTCACTGCGTGAATAGTTGGCGCTCTGTTTCTGCACCACCTTCATCTTCGGGTATTTGGCCACCACCTGCTCCACGTCTTTGGTGCGCTGCAGCGCGCCGGCGTCGGTCAGGTTGCCGATCATCACCGCCACATTGCCCTGATAGTTAGCCAGCCGCGCCAGTTCTTCCATCTGCAGCGTGCCGGACTCCCGCTCGTCGGAACCGACGAACACCACTCCCTGCGGCAGCCTGGCGTCGCCCGGCGTGCGGTTCACGTACACCAGCGGCACGCCGGCGGCCTGCACCATTTTGGTCATCACCGGCGTGCTGGCCGAGTTGACCGGATCGACGATAATCGCGTCCACCCCGGCGCTGATAAAGCTCTGCACCTGATCGGTCTGGCGGCCGACGTCGCCGCGCGCGTCCTCGAACTGCACGGTAATGCCGCGCGCTTTGGCCTCCTTGTCGATCGCCTGGCGGATAATGGTGAGGAAGTTCTGGTCGAAATAGGCCATCGATACGCCGATGGTTTGCGCCCATGCCGGCGCAGAAGCGCACAGCGCCGCCGCCAGCCACAGCCCTTTCAGAAAGTTCATGATGTGTCCCCCCGGGTAAAAAAACGCCGCCGGCCAACCTTGGCGCCGGCGGCAATTCACGGCAATCAGTGTTTTTTGCGGTTGCGACGCATGTCGATCGACACGGCGGCGACGATAATCACGCCTTTGATGATGTCCTGAATGTAAGAATCGACGCCGATAAAGGTGAAGCCGCTTTTGATAAGGCCGAGGATCACCGCGCCGATCAGCGTGCCGGTAATGCGCCCGACGCCGCCCATCAGGCTGCTGCCGCCGATCACCGCCGCGGCGATGGCGTCCAGCTCATAGGACATGCCCATGCTCGACTGGCCGCTGCTGACGCGCGCCGCCAGCACCACGCCCGCCAGCCCCGCCAACCCGCCGGCGATGGTGTAAACCGTCACCAGGTACTTATTGACGTTGATGCCGGAAACCCGCGCCGAGGTCATGTTGCCGCCGATGGCGTAGATGTATTTGCCATAACGGGTGTGCTTCAGCGCGATGTGGAAGATCACCGCGATCACCAGGAAGATGATCACCGGCATTGCGCCCTGGCCGATCGCCGTGAAGCCATCCGACAGGAAGCTGACCGGGTTGCCCTTGGTGTAGTACTGCGCCAGACCGCGCGCCGATACCATCATCCCCAGCGTGGCGATGAACGGCGGAATGCCGGTGCGGGTGATCAGGAAGCCGTTGATAAAGCCGCAGACGATGCCAACCCCGATCCCCGCACCGATCGGGATCGCCGCCGGCAGATCGAGCAGCCCCGGATACATCGGCGAAATGCTGTCCGAGGTCTGCGCCAGGCTGGCCGCCACCACCGCGGTCAACGCAATCAGCGAACCGGATGAGAGATCGATGCCGGTGGTGATGATGACCTGGGTGACGCCCACCGCGATGATGCCGATGATCGCCACCTGCAGCACGATCAGCAGCAGGCGGTTCGGGTTAAGCAGGAACGACTGATCGCGCATGTACCAGCCGAGGATTTCGAAGATCAGCGCAATGCCGAGCATCACGATGAAAATACCGGTGTCTTTCGGCATTTTGCCGCTCAGCCCGGAGAACAGCGATCCCTTGCCCGTTGAATCGGCGGAGAGCGGCTTCTCAATCTTTACGTTACTCATGATGTTCACCCTTCGTTATTCTGAGGCCAGCGCCAGGATCTTCTCCTGGTCCGCGTCGTCTTTGTCCAAAATGCCGGTGATGCGGCCGCCGTGCATCACCATCACCCGATCGCTCATGCCGAGGATCTCCGGCAGCTCCGAAGACACCAGAATGATGGCGACGCCGCGGTTGGCCAGCTCGCTGATCAGGCGGTAGATTTCCGCTTTGGCTCCCACGTCGATGCCGCGCGTCGGTTCGTCGAGGATCAGGATTTTCGGCTGCGCCAGCAGCCAGCGCGCGATCAGCACCTTCTGCTGGTTGCCGCCGCTGAGGTTATTGATGATCTGATCCATGGTCGGCGTTTTAATGTTGAGCTTCTTGATCTGCGCCATGCAGTCTTTGGCCATCTGCACATGGCTGACGAAGCCGTTCTTGCCGATGTATTCCGACAGGTTGACGATGCTCATGTTTTCGACCACCGACAGCACCAGAAACAGGCCGGACTTCTTGCGATCTTCGGTGAGAAACGCCAGCCCGCTCTCGATCGCCTTCGCCGGGGAATCCACCTTCACCGCCTGGCCTTCGATAAAGATCTCGCCGCCGTCCGCCGGGTGCATGCCGAACAGGCTTTCCATCACTTCGCTGCGTCCGGCGCCCACCAGCCCGGCGACGCCGAGGATCTCGCCGCGTTTGACGCTGAACGAGACGTCGTGGAACCAGCCGCTGCGGCGCAACCCGGCCACCCGCAGCACTTCCTCGCCGATGTTGTTGTTGAATTTGGGAAACATCTGCGTCAGCTCGCGCCCCACCATCATGGTGATCAGCGACTGTTTGGTCAGATTTTCGGTTTTGTCGCAGGCGATGAAGGTGCCGTCGCGGAAAATGCTCACTTCGTCGGTGATGGCGAAGATTTCGTCCATCTTGTGGCTGATGTAAATGATGCCCTTGCCCTGCTCGCGCAGCTCGCGAATGATGGCGAACAGGTGCACCACTTCACCTTCGGTCAGCGCCGAGGTCGGCTCATCCATGATCAGCACGTCGGCGTTGTAGGATACGGCCTTGGCGATCTCCACCATCTGCTGGCTGGCGATGCTCAGTTCGCCCACCAGCGTTTCCGGCCGCAGTTTGATGTTCAGCCGCGCCAGCAGCTCGCGGGTTTGTTCATTCAGCTGTTCGTGGTTGACGAACCCCAGCCGCGCCGGCTCACGCCCCAGCCAGATGTTTTCCGCCACCGTCATGTAGGGCACCAGGTTCAGCTCCTGGTGAATCATGGAAATGCCCGAATGCAGCGCCTGCAACGTGTCGCTGAAGGTCACCGGCCGGCCTTTGATTTTGATCGAGCCCTCATCCGGGTGATAGATGCCGATAAGGCATTTCATCAGCGTCGACTTGCCCGCGCCGTTTTCGCCCATCAGCGCATGCACGCTGCCGGGTTTGATTTTAATCGAGACCTTATCCAGCGCTTTGACGCCGGGGAACTGCTTGCTGATGCCTTCGGCCTCAAGAACATAAGGGTACATACCGCTTACCTCCGCACTGACCCACGTTTTCTGCCGCGGGCGCTCAGGTGGAGCGCCTGCGGCAGGCTTCAAGGCTTATTTTTTGTTTTTATCGGCGAATTGCTGGTAATTGGCCTGGGTGATCAACTGATAAGGGATCAGCACGTTGCTCTCCACCTTCTCGCCTTTCACCAACTGAACGGCGGTTTGCACCGCGCCTTCGCCCTGGCCTTTGGCGTCCTGGAACACGCTCAGCGCCAGATCGCCTTTTCTGATGAATTCCAGCGCATCGGGCGTGCCATCCACGCCGGCCACCCGCACGCCGGACTTTTTAGCCTGCTTGAGCGCCAGGATGGCGCCGATGGCCATTTCATCGTTGTTGGAGGCGATGGCGTCGATCTGCTGGCCGGTCAGCACCCAGTCAGTGGTGATATCCACCGCATCTTTACGCGTCCACTTGGCGGTTTGCTTATCGACAATCTTGATGCCGGGATAGTTGGCCGCCACCTCTTCCACGCCGCGGGTGCGGTCGCGGGTCGATTCATTCGACAGTTCTCCCATCAGGATCATCACGTTGCCCTTGCCGTTCATCAGCTTGGCCAACGCTTCCATCTGCAGTTTGCCGGCCAGCTTGGAATCGGAGCCGACGTAGGCCATGCCGGCCGGGAGCGTCACTTCCGGCTTGCGGTTGACGAACACCAGCGGGATCTTGGCGTTCTCGGCCAATTTGATCATCGGCTTGACGCCCTGGGTATCCACCGGGTTGAGGATGATGGCGTCGACGCCCTGGCTGACGAAGTTTTCGATTTGTTGAATTTGCTGCGCGATGTCGCCCTTGGCGTCTTCGAACTGGCCGCTGACGTTGCCGTCGGCTTTCATTTTGTTTTGCATCGACTGGCGCAGAATGGTGAGGAAGTTGTCATCGAAGTAAGCCATGGAAACGCCGATCTTGATGTCTTTCGCCAACACGCTGGCCGGCAGCATGCACATCAGTACGGAGGCGGCGATCAGTTTCTTCAGCTTCATGTTCGTTACCCTTTAATCGTTAGAATGAAGTGGTCTGTTGATTGACAGCTAATGAAAGATATTTTTTACATTCAAACAACATTACGGTCGGTATTATCCCTTTGATACGGCGAAATTACCGCGTTATCCCCGTATTAAGGCCGTGAACAAAATGGTGATCGATATCTCAAAACAGATTAAAAACAATCAATTGAAATAAACCCCTGGCAGAGCAAGCCGCGTCTTCGCCGCTTTTTTAAATGTTTATTTCATAATTGAGATTATTGAAACTTTTTAACCCAAACAAGCGAAACATGCGTTTTGGAATGGCTTATTAACAAAAACATGACACGGATCTAACAAATGCAGTGAAAGCCATCGGGTAACGCGCCCCGCGCGTGCGCCACGCCGGGCGTCGGCAAAAACTGCGAGCGGGCGCGCAGTTTGCGGTTTCCGCGTTTCCCGACCATCCTTACTCGGCAATAATGGACATATCCCTATCTCAGGAGGACCTGACATGCAGCTCAGCAGTAAGGTGCGGATGAACCGCCTGTTCAATAACGGCAAGTGCCTGGATGTGGCGATCGATCACGGCATCGCCAACGAACCGGATTTCTTAATCGGTCTGGAAGATATCGAACGGGTGATGGGCAACCTGATCGCCGCGCGCCCCGACGCCATTCAGGTCAACTACGGCCAGGCGGAGCTGCTGCAGCGCGCGCCGCAGCGCGAAAAGCCGGCGCTGGTGATGCGCACCGACGTCGGCAACGCCTATAACGCAGCACGCCACCGTGAGATGTGGGCGGTGTTGCACAACCCGGAAGCGCCGATCCTCGCCGCGCTGCAAATGGACGCCGCCGCGGTGGTGGTCAATCTGTATATGATCCCGGATGAACCCGGCATTTTCCGCCAGTGCGTAGAGAACATCGGCCGCCTGCGCCACGCCTGCGATCGCTACGCCATGCCGCTGATGATCGAACCGCTGGTGATGGCCCCGGCCGGCCAGGGCGCCGCCTACGGGTCGCTCGGCGACGTGGAAAAGATCGTGCCGCTGGTGCGGCTGGCGCGCGAACTGGGCGCCGACATCATCAAGGCCGACCCGACCGAACGGGTGGAAGATTTCCACCGCGTGGTGGAAGCGGCGCGCTGCCCGACGCTGGTGCGCGGCGGCGGCAAGGGGGAGCTGGGCCCGGTGCTGGAGAAATCCGCGGCGCTGATGGCCCAGGGCGCGTCCGGCATGGTCTATGGCCGCAACGTCTATCAACACAGCAATCCGTCGCAGGTGGTGCGCGCCCTGATGGCGATCATCCATCAAGGCGCCAGCGGCCAACAGGCGCTGGAGATCTACCACCAACAGTGACCCGCTTTTGTAACTAAAATAACCCCTTCGCGACCCGGCAGCATGCTATAACCTGCTGCCGGTAACTGCAGCTTGCCTCATTCCTCGCTAGAATACACCGTGATATCGCCATTCGGAGAACCGCCATGCCAAAACAACGGGTGCCGCTCAAGCTGAGCACCTCCATCACGCTGATGGTGTCCGCCATCATCGCTTCGGTGCTGCTGGTGGTGTTCGCGCTGTTTTTCGTGCAGATGAGCCGCGAAGGGCAAGATCAGCTGCAGCAAAAAGCCATCGCTATCGCCAACACGCTGGCGCTCTCGAGCACCGTGATAGACGGCCTGCAGCGACGCGATCAAAGCGGCGCCGTGCAGCGCTTCGCCGAGCAGGTGCGCCATCAAAACGAGCTGCTGTTCGTGGTGGTGGTGGATATGCAGGGCATCCGCTATTCGCATCCCAAACCCTGGCTGATCGGCAAACATTTCATCGGCGAAGATCTGGCGCCGGCGCTGCAGGGCAACGTCAACAGCGCTATCAACCGCGGCACGCTGGCCCCGGCGCTACGGGTGTTCGTGCCGGTGTATGACGAGCAACGGCGGCAAATCGGCGTGGTGGCGCTCGGCATCGCGCTGGACACCGTGCAGCGGGTGGTGGCGGAAAGCCGCTGGATCATCTATTGGACCATCGCCTTCGCCGCGCTGGTCGGCAGCCTGGGCACTTTTTTCCTGGTCTCCGCGCTCAAACGCATCATGCTGGGTTTCGAGCCTTACGAAATCTCCACCCTGTTCGAGCAGCGCAACGCCATGCTGCAGTCGATTAAAGAAGGCGTGATCGCGGTCGATAATGATTCCCGCATCACCATCGTCAACGACGAGGCCAAGCGCCTGCTGCGCCAGAGCGGCCCGGTGGAAAACCTGCTGCTGGACGCCGCCAGCAAGCATTGGCCGGCGCAGCTGCATCTGGCGGAAGTGCTGGCCAGCGGCAAGCCGCTGCGCGATCGACAGATCAGCTTCAACGGCAGCGAACTGCTGACCAATACCGTGCCGGTGATCGTCAACGGCCAGGTGACCGGCGCCATCGCCACCTTCCGCGACAAGACCGAGGTCAGCCGGCTGCTGCAGCGCCTGAGCGGCATGGCGCACTACGCCGATGCCCTACGGGTGCAGTCGCACGAATTTATGAACAAGCTGCACGTGATACTCGGCATGCTGCACATGAAGGCTTATCAGCAGTTGGAAAACTACATCATCAATACCGCCAGCAACTACCAGGAAGAGATCGGTGCGCTGCTGCGCAAGATCCACTCGCCGGAAGTGGCGGGCTTCTTCATCGGCAAGATCAGCCGCGCCCACGAAGCCGGCATCGAACTGACCATCGAGGAAACCAGCCTGCTGCCGGAAACCGACGACGCGGAAACCACGCACGTGCTGATCAGCGTGCTCGGCAACCTGATCGAAAACGCCATCGACGCCATCGACGGCGTTGAAGGCCACGAGATCGGCCTGAGCTTCCATCACCACGACGATCAATTACACTGTATCGTCAGCGACGACGGCCCCGGCATCGATCCGGAGATCGCCGCGCACATCTTTGAACACGGATTTTCCACCAAGGGAACGGGACGCGGCATCGGCCTGGCGCTGATCCGCAGCCATCTGGAGAAACTGGGCGGCGGCATCGATTTCGAGTCCGAACCGGGCGAGCTGACCCAATTTTTCGTGCACCTTCCCTATCAGGCCAAGAGCGGAACCCATGATTAACGTACTGATTGTCGACGACGACCCGATGGTGGCGGAGCTGAACAAATATTACCTGAGCCAGATCGGCGGTTTTCACTGCCAGGCGACGGTCGCCACCCTGGGCCAGGCGCGCGCCCTGCTGGCCGACGCCAGCGTCAGCATCGATCTGGTGCTGCTGGATATCTACATGCAGCAGGAGAACGGGCTGGATCTGCTGCCCGGCCTGCGCGAGCTCGGCGAGAAGACCGATGTGATCATCATCTCTTCCGCCAGCGATGTGAACACAGTGCAAAAGGCGCTGCACTACGGCGTGGTGGATTACCTGATCAAACCGTTCCAGTTCAGCCGCTTCAAGGAGGCGCTCAGCCACTATCGGCAACAGTCGCAGCTGCTGGCGCAGCGCGAGTTCTCGCAGGCCGACGTCGACAGCCTGCTGCGCCGCCAGCCCGGCGGCCAGGAGAGCAAAAAGCTGCCGAAGGGCCTGACCAGCATCACCCTGAGCACGGTCTGCGAGTGGATAGAACAGCAGCACGACAGCGAATTCTCCACCGACAACCTGGCCAACGCCATCGGCATTTCGCGGGTGTCCTGCCGCAAGTACCTCATCTACCTGGCGGAAAGCGGCATTCTCGGCACCCGCATTCTGTACGGCGCGACGGGCCGCCCGGTCTATCTGTATCAGCTGAAGCCGGATGCGATCGCCATGCTGAAAGAGCATTGCCGCCCGGCATAAACGACGCCGGGCGCTGCAAGCGCCCGGACGTTGAAAGCTAGAAGTTGTACATGTAACACCTCGCCTCGCGGTGAGGATCTTTCGAGTGTATCCGCAGGCAGCGCCGCTTTTTCTGCTGTTGCTCCAGGTGACGCTGCTGCCGCTTGGCGGCTTCTGCGGCCTCGCGCTGCTGTTCGCGTGCAATCGCCTGCTCATTGGCCTGCGTCAGGCTGTCGACATTCCACACCTTGTGGCGCAGCGCGCTGCGTTTTTTCTGGTACTCCTCGGGGACTTTATTGTCCTTCGGCGGCGCCGCGTGGTATTCCAAATCCACCCGCGCCTGCGCAAAGCAGGCGCAACACAGGGCCACGCCGGCCAACACTAGCCTTTTCATCGATAAACTCCTGACAAATCCCTGTTCTCATCTTTAGCAATTCAGCGGCCGGCCATTCAGCCAGGCGCGGCAATAAACGCCGACAAACGGCCGATGCGGCCCCGTCAGAGACGTCCGCCGCAGACGCAGCGACAGGCAACGGACGATATCGGCACCCTGCTCACAGGCCGTTCGGGCGCTCTGATGCCCCTGCGCGGAAGGTCTCGCCGCTTCCTGCGTTTGCAACCGGATTTCCAACGCTTCCCGCTCCGCACGCAGCAGCGCCAGCTGCATGCGCTCCGCCTGAATCTGTTCAGCCAACCAAATATGCTGCAACAAGCCATCCAGCCGCGCCGGACACCCCGCCGCAGAGGGACTTTCCGTCGAGGCGCCGGGCGAGGAATGGCGATCGATGAACGCCTGACTGCAAAATGAGGCCAGCAGCGCCAGCGCCGCAGCGATTAACGAAGGTAGTTTCAATACACAAGCTCCATGAATAAGCCGACTGGGGCGCGCCGCGAAAAACGACGCAGAGAACCGTTCAACAGCCGTTGAGTGAAGACACCTGAGGCTCCGCGGGATCGGGCGCATGTTGCCCTCCCGTCGCCGGCGCTTTCGCGTTTTCGGCATCGCATTCCGCCAGACGCGCCAAGGTTTCGGCCTCATTCTCCGTGGGCGGGGTCGGCTCAGCCATCTCTTGTCGCAGGCCATGCGCCAGCTCTTTCAATTTCTTCTGAAACAGCACGGGAGAAATTCCCTCGCATTGCCGATCGTAACGGGCCGCATTTGCTTGCAGACTCAACAACGACATTATCAACATGGCGACAATACGCTTTGCCATTGAAAACTCCTGTAAGGATGTCTGGGTATGTTGATATATATTCAACAAGCAGAGATTCATCGTTTAAAGATAAATAACGCATCGGAAAAACAGAGTAGCGAATTAATAATAAACCGTTCCACAATATCTTTGAGATAACGTCTGCCGCCCCGCCGAATAAAGAGCGGCGGTTAGCGCCCCCCTATTTTCGACCAGTCCAGCGTACCGCCGATACCGACCCGGCCTTCATTCAGCACGGCAGCGGCGGATTCGCCGGCGATAATGCGCTGTTTCTGTTCTCGCGTTGCGGGCTGCGGTGTTCCCCAATTCCCCCAGTGCGTGGAGGAGGATGAGGATGAAACAGTGGGGTGAATGGCACTGCATCCGTTTAATACAAGACACAATGCCAGAAGAGAATTACGCCATGTCATACTATTTCCCTTAAAATAACGCTATTGGTAGTGACGGTAAATGAAAAACGAGTTTATTTAGTTTAATAACTTTCGCCGCATGCAATCGCCTGCGACAAAAAGAATACGCAAGTGTTAATCACCCGTTATTTTAATTAACCTGAATCAAACAAATATCGTTCAATAAGACAACGCTAATCGCAGAAATGGGCCAGCAGGCTCAGCGCACTTCCGAGTGCGCTGGGATCTTACTCTTCGCCGTCCGGCTGCCAGGCCAGCAGATCGCCAGGCTGGCAGTCGAGAATGCGGCAGATCTTGTCCAGCGTTTCCAGCCTGACTCCCTTGACCTTGCCGTTTTTCAACAGAGACAGGTTTTGCTCGGTGATCCCCACCTGCTCCGCCAGCTCCTTTGAACGCATCTTCCTTTTGGCCAACATGACATCAAGACTTACGATTATTGCCACTCTATTCTCACACGAAAGAAAGCTGTTCTTCATTCAGCCGCAACGCTTCCAGAAATACCCGGCTAAATACCAGGATTGCGCAGCCTACGATCAGCGAGCGCACCGACTCGCTATTGACGCCATAATAAAGGATAAACAGCATTTTTTCATCGGCGGTCAATACCATTACCTGCAGCAGACCGGCTAACGACGGGAACAACACATCGACGATCAGCAAGATGCCAATGATCTGCAACAGCACCATATTGTTGCGATGCCACACGTTGCCGCGGAAGAATTGATAAAACAGCCCGGCGCCGCACAGCAGCGCGCTGTAATAGGGCAAATAACCAAGCATGTCGATAACCAGCGTGGCGAACAGCGCCCAGCGTTGCTGCGGGATCGCGTAGGCGAGCAGCTCCGGGTAATATTCCCGGTAAGAGGCGACGATATCGCGATAGGCTACGCCCTGCAGCCAGTCCCGCACGATGATGAACATCTCAACGCCGGTGCTGACGATCAGCATCGCCATAATGAGCAAACACAGACAACGCACATACAGCGGCAGATGGATCCTTGGCGCAGCGCCCATAATTTTCTATCCCTTAATCAACAGCAATAAATTATCGTAAAACGATAATTTATTGCTGTCAATGATCAAGTGGACTGATGAGTCAGGCAGTGGTCGCCAACGCGCGCACAATAAAAAAGGCCGGGCTAACCCGACCTTGTTTGACCGCTCGACGCGCTTAGACCAGTTCGATCACGTCGAAGTTGGCTTCGCCGCTCAGATCGGCATCGTAATCAACGCCCTGCAGACCGAAGCCGAACAGGCGCAGGAATTCCGCCTTGTAGCCCTGGTAATCCGTCAGTTCGTTGATGTTGCTGTCGTTCAGCTGCTTCCAGATTTCACGGCAGGTTTCCTGCACTTCGTCACGCAGTTCCCAGTCATCCAGGCGCAGACGGTGTTTCTCGTCGGTATCCGGCGCCGCACCGCTGTACAGCTTGGTGGCGAACAGACGCTGGATCTGCTCGATGCAGCCTTCGTGAATGCCCTGCTCCTTCATGATCTTGAACACGATGGAGATATACAGCGGCATCACCGGAATGGCGGAAGAAGCCTGTGTCACCACCGACTTGAGCACCGCAACGTAAGCCGCGCCGCCTTTGGCCTGCAGCTTCTGGTTGATGGCGTGCGCCGCGCGATCCAGATCTTCTTTCGCCTTGCCCAGCGTACCGTGCCAATAGATTGGCCAGGTCAGATCGGTACCGATGTAGGAGTAAGCGACAGACTGCGCGTTATCCGCCAACACGCCCGCTTCGTCCAGCGCGTCCATCCACAGCTGCCAGTCCTGGCCGCCCATCACCTTCACGGTGTCGGCGATTTCTTGCTCGTTGGCCGGCTCGACCACGGCCTCAACCAGCACGTCTTTGTTGGTGTCCAGCGCGACGGATTTGTACGGCTCGCCGATCGGCTTCAGTGCGGAACGCACCACTTCGCCCGTTTCCGGCATCTTACGCACCGGCGAAGCCAGCGAGTAAACCACCAGGTCAACCTGACCCAGGTCTTTCTTGATCAGATCGATAACGGTCTGACGGCACTCGTTGGAAAATGCGTCGCCGTTGATGCTTTTCGCGTACAGGCCTTCTTCTTTAGCTGCCTTGTCGAAACCGGCGGAGTTGTACCAACCGGCGGAACCGGTTTTGCCTTCGCTGCCAGGCTTCTCGAAAAATACGCCGATGGTGGCCGCACCGCTGCCGAAAGCGGCATTGATGCGCGAGGCCAGACCGTAACCGGTGGATGCACCAATGACCAGCACCTTTTTAGGCCCGTTTTTCAGTTCGCCGCGCGACTTAACGTAAGCGATTTGCTCACGGACGTTGGCTTCACAGCCTGCCGGGTGAGCGGTGGTGCAGATAAAACCACGAATTTTAGGTTTGATAATCATAGTAATTTTTTCTTGGTAGCTAAAAACCGAAGGACAATATACCTGATTTTCTCGATATACTTAAGAAAGTGCGAAAACAAGCGCAGTGAACAGACCAGTTTAGTCGAGGGATCAGGGTTGCCCAACTCCGCATCGTGATGCCTCCACGCGCCACGCTTCGCACCCTCAGCGCGTTCAAGCCTTCCCTCTTAAAATCAGCAAAAGTTGATCATGCTTCTGGCGTTGCGTTATGGTGTGGCTGTTTTTCGGTCGAAATCCAGGGAGGAACAAAGAAAAATGGATAATCCACTGTTACTAAAGGAACGTTTAAATACCTACTCGCAAACGATGGCTCGTCAACAAGGACGTATGCTTTTAGAACTCTCAGAGCGCGTTAATAAATAGGGACTTTTTAAAAGATCGGACAGTCGGTAATGCCTTCAGACATGAGATGCACTGCTTTGTGAATGATAAATTGCAAAAATGCCAACAAGTAGGTGAAGCGGCGAATGTTGCAATGAGAGAAATGAAGCAAGAATATCAATCGCTTTCTGAGCAAGAGCGCTTATTGCGAACTGACGCCGTGACGCCTTATGCCGTAATGAGAAAGAAAGTCAATCATGACGCCGTAGTGACCTACGTGTTAGCCGGCGTTGGCTTCCTCTCGGGAATAGCACAAATTTTACTCGGCGAGGGCTTGGATTGGACTGGCGTCGGTGCCATTCCAGGAACGTTACTTTTAATCAATGGCATCAATAATGTCTACGAAAACGGTTATACGCTATTATTTGGCAAGAATACTATTGGTCCAGGCCGAATGATGTACCGCTCTGCGGCTTCAACGCTAGGCTATTCTCATTCCGCAGCAGACATGGCGTTAGGTGGCGTAGACTTACTGTTATCAGGCTATGGTTTACTAAAACTGTCGCTGAAACCCGAAGCCTGGCGATTATTTCGTTACATCAATACAGACTATATTCGCGGTTGGAGGAACATGGGAAGAGCCAGCTTGATGCTTGAAGGTGGCGCAGATGTCTCAACCCTTAATTCCATTTATAAAAGCAGCCAGGAACAGTGATGGAACCGACTTTATATTATATTTTTTCTACTCTCGCTGCCGCGGCCTGTCTGGCCGTGAAATACGTCTTCAGACCGTCTCTGGGTTCCAAGGGTTATGTCGTTCTGGTTACGATATGCTTTTTAATCCTTTGCTGGCAATTTACCCTTTTTGCCAACGGCAACACGATGTTTATTGCTGACTCTGAAACATGGGCCAAAGAAAATTGGCCTCTACGCTACTGTGCGCTGGGGTTTGCTCTTGCACATGCCTTCGCCACTTTCGAATCCTCCAAAAGAAAGAAAAAAGACAAACTTTCCTGAAAACGTCACCACCAAATGAAACGCCATTTGGTGGTGACAAGGTAGATCCATTACGCTTTGTTCTTTTCCAACTGCTCGATCAGCGTGTAACGCAGCGATGAGGCGTCGGCCGGTACGTTCTCCACCGGGGTGACGCGCACTTTCAGCCGATACTGATAGCCTGGTTCGAAGGTGAAACCCTCGATGCCGGTATAGAACAACTCCCACGGCTGCTGCGCGGAGCGGCGCACCTGCATGCACTTCATCGGGCCGACGCCCACGCAGTCCACCAGCGCGCTGTTGACCAACAACACTTCCGTTTGGCCGCCTTTCTCGTTTGCGGGCTGATTCATCGAGGTTCCCTCCTGGCTGCAGCCGGCCAGCGCGGCCAACGCAACAAATAACAACGCTTTAATTTTCAATGTACTGCACCAATAGTCATCCAGGGGCGCCATGCTAACAAATTAACCGGCTCAAGAGAACGGATAGCGATACGGATCCACACGCCCAAAATATCATTCCTCGGTGCTCTATCAGTCTGGAAAATATCGCAAAATAAACCCCCTGTTCTTATCCGAACCGGTAATTACCCCCGCTATTTTTTCTGTTAAAAACAGCTGGCTTGCGCAAGCTTTACTGAATTTAACTGAATCGATAAAGAGGGAATTTTATGCAAGAGATCGATGCCAAACACTTTCACCTGATCGCCGGCGCCGGTAACTTTGCCGACAACCGCGGCAGCAATGGCCGCGTCAACAACAACGGCGGCAACAAGAACGGGGGCGGGTCATCCAATCAGGGATTCTACGGCAAGCACACCTCGCCGGATTGCGTTAACGGCGTGATCACCGGTTCTCTGGGCGGCCTTGGCGGCCTGGCGGTGGGCGCGCTCAACGGCGGCTGCTTCAAGGAAGGCAGCAAAGGCGGCGGCAACGTCGGTATGGGGAAAGGCGGCAACAAAAACAGCGGCAGCAACTGCAATAGCAATAAAGGCGGCAATACCTGTTCGCGCTAAGCGGTTTTAATTAATCAAAGCCCCGGCTGAACCTCTCCGTTCGGTCGGTGCTTTCCGTATTTTTGGTGATAACCATGTTTAAACTGTTTCGTACCTTATGCCTGCTGCTCGGCTTCTGGATCGCCACCCTGCTGCTCAGCGGCGCGGGGGTCTCCTTTACCCACGGCTACGCCGCGCCTAAAAATCTGTCGCATTTCGTCGTCTCGCTGGTGGTGGTCGGCGCCATCCTGCTGTGGATCCATAAATTGCTGCGGTTCTTTTTTGCCGAAAAATTTGAGAAGAAACCGCGCTAAGCCGTGTTCTTATTGGGAGCGCCGCCCGCAACGATAAAACCGGCATCGCGAATCGCCGCCTTAACCTGCCTGGCGTCCATCACGGCCGTTTTCACATAGCCAAAAAAGGCCACCCGTGCGCTGGGCAAACGGATTGGCGTCGCCAGTTGGGCCATAAGATCACGATTGCGCTGCGCCATCAGCTCGGCGCGCGACTGCCAAAACGCGGTGGCATCGGCGCGTGTTTCAGTGGCGGTGTCGAACCGAGAGGCCAACTCGCTGAGCGCCTCCCACTCCGCCAACAGGGCGGCGATCACTTCAGGATTAGCCACCTGCTCCCAGTCAGAGGGTAAGGCCCCCTCACGCCACGCCTCGAGATAGCCGGGCAACATCATCTTTAATTGACTCAGTTGCTCGTTCACTGCGGGTTACCTTTTATAGCGCCTGATGCCGGGATATTTCCCATAATGACACTCTCGTTAAACCGTTGATGGGAGCAATGGCCGAAGCTTATCAGCGCCATAGATGACGTAATGACTTTTGGTGCGGCCAAATTAGCGATAGGTGCGGTTGGGGGGAATGGAGATCGGGTTGGGATGTAATCGCCAGATCAAAAGTGTGATTTTCGCTCTGGCGACCACACTGGCCAAGCATTGAAACATCTCCCCATGTCCGTTATGTTACAACCATAAAAATTTCGAGGGATGGAAGTGAACAACACAGAGATAGTGGAACGGATAGTAAAAGTCATTGCCTCCCCAGAGACAGTTGTGGGGCTGCTTGACGGCGCAATGTCTGTGCCTGTCGATTTTGGCTATCTAGCTCTGGGCATTTTTGACACAAGCAATCGTCGCAAGATGGAAGACGAACGCATTCGCATGATGCGGGCAATAAAGTCCGGTTTATTGAACTATCATCAAGTTATCAGGACGACTAAAATCATCATCGATGCATTCACCGCGCACATCCCACAAGAGACGCAAGACAAAATATTTAGGGCCGTAGGCTCCGCATCCGCCGGCAGAATGCTTACCACCTCTCTGATTTCATCCAGAATAGTGAATAGCATCATATCAGCAGGTGGTGCGGCCATGATTACCCGAGGTGCAGGCGTTGCTACAAGCTTCACGCTGATGGCTGGCGGAATGATAGAACGAAGCATATACAAATCAATCGGTCTCGAACGTATGCATAGTGTCGTTTACTACAAGCTTAGAAGTGCCGGGAATTTGGACTTTATATACTTTTTAGTTCAACCCTATGTTGATCCATTCATAGAGGCTTTGGCTGTACGTAAAAACCAAGGTGATGCAGAGTTTAATAGATTGCTGAAAAACATTGAGGAAAAAATGAAATGAGAAAAGATAGCATCCATATCCGCATATTCTCTTTTTTCTTTGAATTTTTCTATCAGTTAATCGGAGGAATTGGTTTTTTATTGTGTATCTATTTTTTCTTTAGCTTCGACACGATAACTCAGCGCGTCGTTGCCATTTTATCGACAATAGCAATATTTTGTATCATTTGCTGGCTCGGCGACAGCCTCATCAAAAAGCTACGAGGTTATTGATGCTATCAGGCCGACGAGTGCTGGCCATAATTCATCAATGGGCCTTCTATGTAGAGAACCTCAGCGGGTCGCCGAATACGTAGCGCCGGTGTTCAATCGTTGAGTTGTACGGCATATACACCTGGCAGCACGTACCAACATCACCTCTGCTCGAAACACTTTAGCGTGCAACTACAGCCTCTGGGTAGATGCGCTGGCCACTTAAGCCAACATCTATCCCGACCGTCACTCCCAGTTAAAAAAGTCAATCTATAGCGCCCTCATGTTAAATACAAATTCATTTGTCTCGTAGTAAATTTCACATTGACTAAGATAACTCACATTTACATCATTCACAGGCGAAAAATCAAATACCCCAATAAATTTTAAATATAATCCGGGTCTATTTCAATCACTCACAGTTTTTCTATCGAAGATTTTATTATTTCCATTTCTTCATCTGACGGGGTGACCGTGAATTGAAGCCCTATGATATTCTCATCCATAGTACGAATAGAAGGTATTTCTATACCAGATGAATCACTTAGATCGAGAAACATATCTAAAACAGCCTTTCCTTTATTACCTATCCCTGGTCTTTTAAAGTAGATGTTTTTATTACCTTCATGCTTATTCCATCTACCTACGTTATCCCCGACAGTAATTTTACTATTGCTACTTTTATTTAACTGCATAGCTATCGATTTCTTGAGATCTTTGAACTCTTCAAGTAATACCTCATTAAACCCCGCTTCCCTTTCGTCAAGCTTTGAAACTTTGAATGTTCCGAATTGTTTTAGGAAGGTCGAATACTCTGCATCTTCAACAGAACGTCGATATGTCTCCAATATTTTACCTTCCAACTTCTTCTTAAAATCGTTAATAGATTGATATCTAAGATCAGATGGGTATTCTAGATGTTCAATTGCAGATATATCAAATGAGAATGGGGTTTGATTATCCTTTACAATTATGGTCGCTTTATCGAACGCAAGCCTCATACCCAACTCAAACATGACATTAGCGTTTCGTGAACTGATATCACAAATCACAATTGGGTTGCTGTATATATTTTGAACTATTCTTTTGTGGATAACGCCAATGTCATCATCAAAGCTAACCATTCTTGGGTTGAAATTAGCCTTAGATGCGACCTCGCATAAAATATCGTACACATCCCCCCAATGCCTATCAGGATAACCAGGAGTGCTAGCTATTGGCATGATTATTCCGCAAATAGGTTGACCATTAACCCCTTGGTCATCCGAATCAACTTCTTCTATATTACTCGAATTATTAGCCCGCTTCTCTTTTACCATTTTATTACCTCAATAATTATCTCAATAAAATGCATATGTTTGGTACATCTTAATTTTAAGTTAGTTAACAATCAATCATCCAAAGCATAGTTTCTGAAGAGAATAAATACTCTCGGAGTTTATACTGGCAAGTAGAAAATCCAAGTTTAACAATGACAATTGCTCGGCCATGGTTTATGCCCACGATTCGACCGTCAGAGACTTCAGGATAAGCAGCCCCCGATCGAGGAGCATGCGGAGCACCAGCTCGATGCTTTCAGGAGAACACCCCACCCGCAAAAACCCCCCTGATAGTTCGATCCATCCCGACGGGCTAACGAAAAAATTTGTCGCCGCGCGGAAAGCATCAGGTTTGGAATTTCAGGAAAGCCCGCCGACGTTCCACGAGCTCCGAAGCCTGTCCGGCCGCCTGTACGAAAAGCAGAACGACAAGGCACTTGCTCAAAAAGCTGCTGGGGCATACAACGGAAATGATGACGCTGAAATATCTCAAAACGAGGGGGAAAGAGTACGTGATGCTGTAAAAGACCGAATATCAAAATTCGGACATATTTCGGACATTTTCGGACAAACGAAAATAAATCCTTCAAAATCAAAAACTCAAAAAAAGACCGAATACGATTCCTTTATAAGAATAAGAATGAAAATATCCTTTTTTAACAACGTGTTATCAAACCTTTGGTCTTTGCAATCCCTTGCTATACCTTGCATTCCATGCTTTTAATTTCAGATAGTTACCAGAACCCTCGGAACAATTCGGAATAATTTAGGTACTAACACTCCCAATCACAAAGGCTAATATACGCGCGCACGCGGCAGATCACTCAACCGTGTCGTGTATGCCGGTGACAGCAGCTCACGCTTCATTGACCACACCTGATGCGCCCCTTGTCCTGCGAACCACAGTTTTGTCCTGCCAGAGTTATTGATTCGATCAAGCACCCCCATCAGTTGCTCACTGTTATGCCGTGGTTTGTACTCGTCGAACAACCCCAACTGAGCCACGCCCTGACTGTAAAAATCCTGCAGCATCACGCCGCCTTTTTGATACCGATGACCGGGTTGCCAAATCGCATCCAGACAACGCATAGCCGCGGCGATAATGTCGCGAGTATCCTGTGTGGGCGTGCTCAGTTTTATGCTTGCGGTGTTGCCGTAGTATTCCTCATTGATGGCAAATGGGCTGGTTTTGAGCCACGCACTGACGTGCCGGCAATACTGGTGTTCCTCCCTCAACTTCTCAGCGGCACGCGTCGCATACATGCAAATAGCCTGATGCATCTGGTCATACTCGGTGATCCGGTCACCAAAGCTGCGGCTGCAGATGATCTGTTGTTTTGTCGGCGCAAACTCCTCCAACTCGAGACAAGGCTGGCCGCGCAACTCTCGCACCGTTCGCTCTATCACAACGCTGAAATGCTTGCGGATCATCGTAGTGCTTGCATCGGCCAGTTGTAGTGCTGTTTCAATCCCCATCATGTTGAGCTTTTTCGATATCCGGCGTCCGATACCCCAGACCTCATCGACCGGCACGAGGCCCATCAATTTGCGCTGGCGCCCTTCATTTGATAGATCCACTACTCCGCCGGTCTTGTCCCACTTCTTCGCCGCGAAGTTTGCCAGCTTGGCTAACGTCTTGGTTTGGGCAATGCCAACGCCCACAGTTAGCCCTGTGTTGCGCAGTACCTTGGCCCTCACCTGACGACCGAAAGTATCCAGATCAATGCAGTTACGAACGCCAGTCAGATCAAGGAAACTTTCGTCAATTGAATACACTTCCACGCGAGGCGCCATCTCTTCTAAAACAGCCATCACACGCTGAGACATGTCTGCGTATAACTCATAGTTGCTGCTGAACGCGATGCCCCCTGCGCGCTCAAATTCCCGCTTAATTTTGAAATATGGTTCTCCCATCTTTAGCCCTAACGCCTTCGCTTCCTTGCTCCTGGCTACGACACATCCGTCGTTATTCGACAGAACGACAACAGGGCGCCCTCGCAGATCTGGGCGCCACAACGTTTCGCAGCTCGCGTAGAAGCTGTTCACATCAGCAAGCGCGTACATCACTTGAGCCTCGTTATCGACGACACAACAACGCCCATAACCTCCAGGTCGTCGCCACCATCATGGAGCAGGATCGGCTCATACTTCGGGTTCATAGGTTCCAGTTGCGCGCGAGGATGCAAACAGAGGCGTTTTACGGTGAACTCGCCGGCTATGCTGGCAATCACTATATCGCCATGGGCCGGACTGATGCTGCGGTCAACCACAAGCATAGAACCCTCAGTGATCCCGGCCTCAAGCATGGAGTCACCTGTCGCATAGAGAAAATAGGTCGCATTCGGATGGCTGATACAATACTCGTTCAGATCGATGCGCGAGCTGACGTAATCTGCTGCTGGACTGGGAAACCCCGCCGGCACCTTGTCAGCGAACAGCGGGATTTTGAGCTTGGTTGGGTTTGGTGTTGGATAAAAGAAAGTCATAATGTTGCCTTGTTACTGTGTTTTTATACAGTATATGCGCAAGATTTTGACGGGGGAAAGTTCGGAATTTTGTTAGAACGATAGGATATTGATCGGTAAAGAAAGATAGTTTTGATGAATGGACGGGTTCCCTCCCGGCGACCGCTTACGATTGCAGTTCTGCTTTCAACGCGTTGAATCGCGCATAGAGCGTGTTTTTTGCGTCAACCGACAGAACGCCAGGGATGATAATTTTCGCGGCGATGTCTCCCTGAAAACCATTACTCAACGGGTTGCCTGCACCGCCGACGATCAGCTGGCGCGATGCAGCCGTTGCGAACGGCTTGGCCGGGATATCTTTCTGCTGCAACAGCGCGCCGTCATGTTCCCAGCGATGATGCGAGCTCGTCGCCTCGATTGCCGCAATATGCCACTGATTATCACGGAACCCCGTAATAACAGTGTTGATCGGGTAGTTGCTTGGGTCACTGACCGCCGTCCCGCCGTGGTTAATCCAAACAGCATCCGTCTGGAATGAATCATTCCCGAACCTGACGCGCAGCCAGTCCGGCACGGTCGTGTAGTTCCCGCAGATATTACCGCCCGTACCGCCGTATCCCTCTGTGTTAGGGAGCGGAATGCGGTACAAAATAAACTGCGAGTAAATCCCATCAGCTGGCAGGGACTCGTAACCGCCCTGCGCGATTAGCGTGCCTGAGTTTGAAGCAGCACGACCAAACCGAAGCGCAAAGCCTTTCCCCACCGAAATAATTCGCGGTGCCAGAGCAGCCACCGGCACCCAACGTGCGCGGCCGGTTTTGTCGCGAACAAGAGAAACATCACCACCGCTTGAAACCACTCCACTTTTGGCTTCGAGCCAAGCTGAAGGGTTCATATTCAGGATGTCAATTTCTTGCTGAGTTATTTCGAGTTTCGGAAGATTTGGGTTATTCGCCGGTCGGTCGGCTTTAAAAACAACCATAGCATTAGCCATTAATTTAGCTCCCATATAAAGGCTGGCAACCATTGATATTCAATTTCACCGGTATAGAGATTTGTTATGCCGTCTTTTGTACGGAATAATCCGCGTGCGCCATAAATCGGGCCGGATTGGTTATCACTTCCAGTACGTCGCTGCGCATAGCTAATTTGCACATTGCGTGTATTCGTTGGATTGTCCACGTTCAGACGGATACCAATTTTACCAAACGGGGTAGCACTGGTGATGCTAATAGGTGAACTATCTCGCGCACGGATACCAAACCCAGCACCAGGGCCAAGAGCGATAGAGCTAACAATTACATCAGATGTATCTTTGATAATCTCTACAGATGACGAACAGATAATATCGATAGTGTTTGCACCTGACCAGTAGACCTCCATTGGTTTAACAGGAATAAAACCTGTACCAAAGCATTCGAAAACCACTGCGCGTGCTAGTGATACACCTCGCTGATTTTGCCCTTTCGAGTTGATATGAATAATATCGCCCACGTGCGGGTATTGATAACCGGGGCCGGTGAATCGAATATTGCCATGTCCATCGGCGCTTAGCTGTCCCTGTCGCACATTTTTAATGTCCCATTCTGTGAACGGCCACCAGCTACATTGCTCTACGAAAATAGATACAGCAGGATGGTCACCGCCAAATATACGCTTAACCTCAGAATTAATATTACGGTCAAAATTCTTCAGAAATCGAGTGTAAAGGTCTGCGAAAATCCCACCAGTTTTATCAATATCTGATTCACCTGCTTTTACATCAATCCCCAGCACAATCGGTTTAAACCCCATTCGCTCGCAAATCCGTTTAGCGTCAATCAATCCTTGAATCAACACAGACCATGCGTAAGTTCCCTTTGTCAAATTGCGGTACGCCATACTTCCCTGCGCGGCCACGTAGCGTAGAATATGGATCCGCTTACCCGTCATTTTCTCAACTTCGCTGATAATGTGTGAAGCAGACGATGAGCACGACGTCTCTTTCCAGTTTCCATTTACGGTGTCTTTCAGTGACACGATTTCATCAATCGGATTTGGGCCACGGTTTGGATTTTCTTTACCTGCTCCGCGATCAGATTTGAACATCCACGCATTTTCTGGATATAGCTGTGTAGTAGCGATCAACACGTCATCATCGTAAGTGCTCCAGCCTTCTGCAAGCGACTGGCCGAATGTCGGCAGGATGTACATTACAGGGCGCAGATCATCGGAAACAGAGATACGTGTTGCGCCGTAATTCATCACCAGGTCGCTTACGGCAGTTGCCTGTTTTATCTGTTGGGCGGCTGGTTTTAAATCACCGACACGCTTTAGGCCGTCTGGGGTAGCAAAATAATATCCACCATCCTCTGTCCATGCCTCTGTGATATTTTCATAGGGATCGACAATAATTTTCGTGCACACCGCACCATCAGGTAAGGTATACGGCTGCGCCTCGATGTATGGCCGCACCACGACGTCAGAATCAGCAGCAACAACTCGCAGCATTCCATTGCTATCGATAAAGGCATGTCGGCCGTCATCCAGCATCAGCGGCGCAAAATGACCATCTGCGAACTCAACCCCAGCAGCAATATTATCGGCGATCCCTGCTGGCGCGTTGGGAACAGTGCTAACCCGCGTTTTCATTTCGTTCAGTGCGTCAGTTACCGCCCCGCCAGCCATCGACCATCTGCCAGTTGGGACAATCCTCCCGTTCGAAACTGTGTATTCCAGCGCTAATTCATTCGTTGATTGCGAATGCACCCAAAAATATTTACGAGTTTCCTTTCCGTCATCTACTGCTTTTTGTGCGGCAATTTCATCTGGATAGGCATCAGATACTGATTGTGTTATCTCCGAATAATCCCGGGCATCATCCGAATATTTTTTTGACATACCTTCTGCTGCTTTGGACTCCTTAGCTGAATTTGCCGCTGATGCGGCTGATTCTGTAGCACCCTTTTCACTGGCAATGGCCGATTGCGCGCTCGCTTTCGCCGTTTTACTTTCTGCTACAGCAACATCCCTGGCATCCATTGCAGCATCGCGATATCCCGCAGATGCACGCGCTGATTCTGAGGATACAATTTCTGCATTCCTTGCCCGTTCGGACATCCGTTTAATGTCAGAATAAACCGGCGGCCGGGCCAGCTCCGGATCTGCATAAATCAGATAATCATTAAGGGAACCATCCGCCGCTCCATCTTCGATGCGCATGAAGCCCAGCCGCTGGCGGATCCCATTGTCATAGGTGATGAATACTTCATAATCATCGGGAACGACCGAGAATTCATACTCTCCGCCGCGACCTGTCACGGTTTCTACACACAAGCATTTGAACGTTTCAAGTGTGTTGTTTTTCGACTTTACAGCTATCAAAGCGCCAGGCATGGCTACGCCGGCCGGATCGCGGTATACGCCGGATATTTTGATCATATGGTGAATAACCTCAGACTAACGATTGACAGATAGCACCATTGGGGCTACCATTTACTACATGAGGTAGCGGAAAGGCCGCAGCCCGAACCCGAAAGGAAGAGAGAGATGACAAACGACATGACCACCGCAGAGCTTGAAAAGATCCACGCCGAAATCGCCAAGCTGATGGCTGAGACGGCGAAGATTAACCGGGAAACAATGTGGTATCCGGTAGCCGTAGCAACCGGTTTAATCGGTGCGGTGGCTACGGTAACAACCATCATCATCAAATTTATTTAAGAGAAGCCCCGAAAGGGGCTTTTTCGCAGGTAAAAAATGAGACTGATAAACGAATACACCCCTCCCACCCCTGAGGATCTGGAGCAGCTAAAATCAGAGCTCGGATATACCGGAACGCAAATGGCAGATCTGGCGGGTGTGGCAAGCAATAGTCAGTGGCGAAAATACACTGGCGGTGCCGAACCGCGAGCAATGTCACCGCACATTCTATTTTTTATGGCGGCGCAACTTTCATTGTCTCCGCAGGAGCTTGATAAAATCATCGATAAAATGGCCTCAATTGGAGCCACAATAAAATAGAATGGACTCGTACATGGTGAATAAAAATTTTCGATTGTCCGGATTAGACGGTATAAGAGGAGCGCTTGCTATTATCGTCGCGTTATCCCATTCATTCGGACATTTTACTGGCTGGGAATCAGGTTTATACCCTTTTAAGAACGTATCATTCTCTGTGGACGTATTTTTTATCTTGTCAGGCATGGTTCTTTACCATGCGCATGCTATTGACATTAAAAACGGCTCCCTAAGTCCTCAATCATTTTTTCTTAAAAGATTGCTAAGGTTGTATCCATTACATTTATTCACAATACTGCTTGTGCCATTGTGTCTTTTTATCAGCATTGGAACCCCCTACCCCGAATGGCTAGGTAAATCCACGATCCAAAATATTTTTGGTGACTCTTTACTAATGAATGCCATTGGGATTGGCTTTGATTTTTCTAGCAACCAACCAAGCTGGTCGATTTCTGTGGAAATGTATATTGGAACCATATTAATATACGTTAGTTGCCTAACTATGGCCATGCCTATTTTGTTTGTGTTTATTTCTGCCACCTTGTTCTTTATATTTAATATCGCGCCTCCAGAAGGGCCTCAGTATCACGCATTTCTTGTGAATGGTGGGATTGTTAGATGTCTTTTTTCTATGTCTATAGGGATTATGGCCTACAAGCTCACAGTGGCAAATTTAGATTTCTTAAAGTCACACAAGAAATTGTCAATTTGCATATCTTCATTTGGCTTTGCAGCCATCGTTTTAATAGTCATATTTATTAATTTAAGTGTCACAGAGTATATAATTGCAACCCCGTTAATCGCCCTCGCCATCTCAACAATTGGGTTAATGGATCTTCCGGAATTTAAATTCTTAGACTCCAAGATTCTTTCTATTCTCGGGCAGCGGTCTTTTTCAATTTATTTAATGCACACTCCTGTTATATATCTATTTTTATTCTTGAAGTCATCAAACAATCTTCTGAATTCATTCATGGCAATATTGTCAATTTTGATAACTATCTCCGTCTCTAAGTACACGCTAAAGTACATAGAAAAACCATTCATAAAAATCTCAAAGAAATTATGAACCACGTTACCACCTGTATTAGGTGGTAACTGCTTTTTATGGGGAAATAGGCCATTCCGTTATATCTTTGTCTGAAGGGTCGATTCTGTTGAGTTCAATCCTGTATTTACGCCACATTCCAATGCTATAGATTTCTTCATCCGTTGCCACGCCAAAATCTATCGCATCCTGGAGATAGTTTATCTTTTCACTTGCCGATCTAATCATTGAAGAGTGCAAGTGCTTTCTTAAATCATGATTTAAACTTGGTGGATTGGGAGCACCATCAACAATGGCTCCCCCAATGTATTTACTTCCACTCCCTATGCTTTTAAATTCGCTTTCAGATACCTCATAAAAACCATCCGAATCAAGTAGCGCCATATCCTTTTCATTTCTTGGGATATACATACCACTAATATACCCATCCGCATCAACTGAAATAAAGTATTTAGTCATAAATCACCATATAGCCAAGACGTTCACGTTTACAGGGCTAGTGCTGTCATTATAAAAAGAGGCATTTTCATTTCCAGCACCATTAAGCCATACCGTAGGGGCGCCGTTTATTGTTGTAACAAATACAGCAGGTGTGTCAGGAAATGATAGTGGGAATACCCATGTTAAAGCCTGCTTCGCTGGTATGCTAAAGTTTTTTCTACACCATTGCCCCCCTCCCGGAAGCCTGGTCCATGCCCCATTACCATTAACCCCTGATAGGAATTCATCCCTGTTGACCTTGTTATTCAAAAAGTCTTTCAGGTATCCGCCCCACGCTGTTCCCCATATATTCCCGTCGGGATGCATTTTTGAACCGTTTCCGCCACCAGCCCCAACTGTGCCGCTGGCATTAAATGTTCCATCATTCCGAAATTCATACCATCCATCGTTTCCAGCACTGCGCGTGTGGACTCGTAGAGCCGCATATTGCCCGATAACCTCATCAAACAATACGTCTGCATATTGGTCTCCCGCACCCTGAAGATGGATCCCGCTCGTTTGCCGGTGGTTCGCACTACCATCGTTAAATTCAACATATTTGCGCTTATTGATGAAGTCGACACCGTCTACGTTAAGATTGCCGCTTAGCGTTCCGCCAGTCAGCGGCAGCGCCCCTACATCCTGCGCAGTCGGCTTAAATGCCGTGGTGTAAACACGATTCCACGCCACCCCCGCCGATGGAGTAAACGATCGACCAACGTGAAACTCACCGTTATTGCCGGCCGCAAGATAAGTTGCAGATGGCTCGCCTGAGCACGGCAGACAAATTACACCATATGTGCTGCTGCCTGGCGCACCAGTGCTGGTGTTGCTCAAACGGTAAATCTGCGCAATGTTACTGAACGCATCGGCTTTATGTTGAGGTCCGATCCCCAAACCGAAGGCGCCAACGGCCATCACGTTTCCATCTGCGACGCCAACGTCTTTTGTTGCTGCAGTACCGAGCTCAAGGTTTTTCCGCCCTTCCGCTTTATTTTGCAAATCCGCCAGGTTCTGCGACTTTTGAAGAAACAGCCCATTCGGATCCGCCAATAGATTTTTCCAACCTGCAGCACTGGTGCCATCCGGATCTGTGGTGTTTGAATCAACCGTATTCCACCAGATTTTCGAACCATCAGCACTCAACACCATCGCGCCACGGGGATAACCGCCGATCACCGAGGCAAATGCCGAATCAAAGGTGTAATGACCACCGGCTTGAGAAAAGCGGATAGCCACGGTGATATCGTTCAGCACCCCGTTGAAATCCTTCCCGTGCGGCGGGATGCCGCCGGCCGCGATCGCCGTCATAGTCAGCGGAGGAAAACCAGAGTCATAGGCTGCGTTGCCCTTCTCCTTGGTTTCCTGCGTGGCATTATTGGGGATCGTGTTTTTGTCAGCCGTACCGCTGGCGAACGGCACTGCAATCTGACGCGGTTTATCTGTCAGTTTCATTTTATGCCTTCTGAATTATTGAAACGTTAATACCTGGGGGCGCCGGCAGCGCGCCGGAGGACTGGACGATAGCCAGCTCTGCGGTCGACAGTTCAAACTCGAACACATAGCTCATCTTCATTCCGCCATCGTTCTGGATATAGGCGCGCCCCCGATCGCCGAACATGTAACGCAACATCCGATTGATATTCGGTATTGAGCAATCGGTGATATTGCTCATGGCTTTCATCATGATCAGACGGCGGTAAATCGGGTCCGCAAGTTCAATGGTCTGCGTTGAGCTCTCACCGCTATAGAACGGCGCCTGGTCAAATGGCCGGGGATCTGTCCGCGTTGGCGTATCCAGCCGCGCCTCACTGAACCCCAAATAATTAAAGTCATCGTCGACCGTTAGCCGCCGGCTTACGTCCACAATTTTTCCCCACACATCGAGGCCATAGGTCTCTGCGGTTTCGATGTTCCAGATCAGATCGTAAAAATCATCGACGAACTTGTCGGGGGAAACGGCTTCGTTGAAGCTGCCAATCAGGGCGTTAAGGCGGGGGCTGGCGGCGTACTGTGCGAGCACAGTGGCGGCCACATTCTGCAATTTAGACCTCCTGCAGCTCTACGCTGATATTGTTCGGATCCAGCGTCGGAATTTCGTCGATTCCAAACTGGAGGGATGAGGAAAAAGCGTTACCATCCCTGCTCAGCGCCAGGCTGAGAATATCGATGTTTGAAGGGTCAATGCTGTAAATGCCCGCATAGAATCGCCCGGCGGCCAGCGCAGCCGCTGCACGCGCACGATTGCCACCATCAGCGCCATTGAATGCCGCGATCACTTTACCCTTTACCTGATCGGTAATGTCCGATGGTAAATATTCGCTTTTTTTCAGGATAACCCTCACTGACACGCTCACCGGCTTCAACCCCTGCCAGGTGATCACATACTCCGGGTATGGCGGCTCATAGCCGTCGGTATCTGCAATCGTGTATGAGGAATCACCGTTCATGTCGACACCGGGCGGCGCCTTGCGCCAGATAGCATCCGCGATATCCTCAGCCTTTCCGCCATATACGCCAACGTAGAACGTGTTTTTCTTCAATGTATATTTGGATGAGCCGACTTGTCTGTCTACCGGGGTCGGGTTATGCGTAACGTATACATCCACTACGTTGGGAACTTTTGCGAGGATCTCGCCGCGGATCGCGTTCAATGTATTCCGGGCATTGTTGGCAACGGAATTGCGTCGGCGGTGCTCAAAGTCGGCTCTGCTCTCCTCATTGTTGCCCGGCACCCCGGCGGCGCGGTTCGTCACACCAGACCAGCCAGGGATCGCTTTGTAGACCTTGCTGAGCGCACCAATGGGGCAACCGATCGGGCCTGTCGTGAGGTTCTGGAAAACCACATCAACGCTACCGGCGGCGCCGATCGTGGCGTCGGACAGGCTGGCGTAGAGATACCCTGCTTCATCCTGTGCCAGGCTTACAGCAGGGATCAGCGTATCCACCAGCCCTGAGCACGTCCCGGTTACTGTCGTGCCGGTGGCACCGATGCGGTCGAGGAAATAAACCCGGCCAATCGCATCCTGAAACCTGCCGCTGCTGTAGTCCGCGTTCACCTGGTTCGCGATCGCCAGCAACTGATCATTCTTATCGGCGATGATGGCCGAATCGCTCATCGCCAGCTGCCCCTGTGGGCTTGTCAGGCTGGTCCCCATCGAGCTCCCCAGCGCGGTGGAGAAATCGGTTAACCGGCCGTTTAGTATGTCCACCTCATCCGGCACCAGCAGCCCCGTTTTTGAAAACGTAACCGCCGGTACCGCAGTTGTGTAATTGGTGTTTTCATCCGTCATAACAGCACCGTGTAATCGTTGAAATTGGTATCGGTGATCGTCATTACGCCACCAATGCGGCGATCGCCACCTGAGACTGCCGTACACAGCGCGCTGGAGACCGTCGGCAGTTTCATCGCCTCCTGCTGCATTTTGGTGTTAATCAGCTGCGTGCCGGGCCAATGGCCGAGGATCCGCGGGTAATAAGGAATCCCGAGCGTGTTGTCATACCAACACTCGCCAAGGAAAGTGCTGCAGGCGCACGCCACATCCTGCGCCACCGCATAAGGGTTGTCCGTGACCGCCAGGTTGCCTTTGTCGTCCAGCATCAGATCCCAGGTATTCGTATCGAGAAGAAGTGAGCGAGTTTGCATCATGCCCCCTGTTGCGGTTTATTTGTCTGCGCGCTGCCTGATTGCACGCCACCATGCAAGTGGTCACCAAACTCGATGCCACCAATCATGGCGCCGGCGGACAGGTCCGCTTTGCCTTTGGCTGTAAACTTCTGGCTCACCTCGGTCGCGCCGTTCAGTGCGATTTCCGGCGAGTTAACGGCAAAGCGCTTCGATGCATTGGTTTCAACATCCGGCGCATTCAGCGTGATTTTCCAGGGTGAAGTTACATTGATCTGCTGATCAGCAAACTCGACAAATTGCACCGGGTCGCCATTCAGCACACCACCCAGATAGATCGCGTCTGACAGGCTGTGCGTGCGCCTTGATCCCGGCATAGCGGGCTGGCGCGTGGCTTTAATCCCGCTGATATCCCGATCGCAAATCGCTATGAACCCAATATCACCGGCTTTCGGTGGCATGATCACCGCACTTTGACCACCCTGTAGACGCCACACCGGCACGTTGTAAATTACCTCATGCGGGATAGGTGAGCCGTCGCCAGCGACGGCCATCACCATAGGGCGAATGTCCACGTGCTCCCCGTTGGCATTGATCACCCTACCCAACGTGATAAACGCATGACGCCCAAGAAACTGGCGCATAACGAAGTCCTGCGCGTTGATATCACCATTCAGATCGGAGCCGTTTACATGAAAATTTTCCATATCAGCCCCCGGGTTGCCGCAACAATTCGCAGGATGTTGAACATTGGCCGCCCTCAATCCATGAGGTTAACGTGTGCATTGCACCGAGCACCGCATAGCGGCCGCTGGCGTTCGGGAGCGAAGTCACCAACGACAATTTGCGACCAATAAAAATATCAGGACAGAACAGACACGAAATGCTCAGCCCAACATTGGTAAAAATGGGATACCCGATTAATCCGTGGTCGGGAGAAACGAGCAATGCCGGCTCTTTTCGGGATACTCCCTTTGGCCAGATCGTCACCTTCTCCACGTTGATATCGATCTCGGCATCAACAGCCCGTGCCGCCTCGATCATCTGCTGCGTGATATCTCCCTGGAAATACGGATCGGGCAGCGTGCGTTTAACGCCCTGATTCTCATATTTCAGCCCCACTGATGATGCCATTGGCATCAAAATGTCATCGATCGGGACGGGGCCTTTCGCGCTGAATGGCGACACCTTTTTCGCCCGCAGATAAAACATCATGTTCGCCGTAATAATCAGCGGCACATCCGGAACCTGGTTGTAATCCGCATATGCATCGCTGATAAACCCTTCGAAAATCAGACGGTCAGCAGCCCATACGCGGATCCGATTAGGCTTGGCCCCATCAATCCAAATCCCTTTGAAGCTCAGCGCCGCCATCTGCTGGGCCACGAGCCCCCACAGATAAAGGGTAATTTGCGTGCCGGCAATCCCGCCATACGCCGCCAGGCTTATATAGCAGCGCGCATTCTTGACGGTAAGCACGTTACCCCGATCGTCAAACGTTCGCCCCTCTGCCAGGGTAAACTCCACCCTGATATCCCGTTGTTGATAGCTCACGGCATTTCCTCCGGCGCAAGGTAGTAAAGTTTGAAACGCTCACCCAGGCCGGACCATTCAGGATCCGCGTTTCCCGCCAGGTCAGCGAAAAATAATTCGCCGGCGAATGGCAGATAGCCGTAACGCACGATCTTGTTGCCGTTCAGGCACAACACCCCCTGCAGGCAGGGAGTGCCGTTAACGGTCAGATCGATATATAGCCCCGTGGTACGCTGTGCCAGACGAATTTCACAGGCCTGATTATTCAGGGAGACGGTGAATCGTTGAGACTTGAGGGGCTTGAGTACAATTTCCAGCATCAGGTTAAACTCCCCGCCAATTGCTTAACCGCCGCTTCCAACTTTTGCGTCGCGCTGACGGTGACCTCTCCGAGAGGTTTGGTCACATCCTCGACCGCTGACGAAACCTTATCGGCAATGTTCCCAACCAATTCCGACGCCGAGCGCTGCACGCCGGAGATCGCTTTCTTCACATCAGAAAGGGTGGAACCACTCGTTGAAGAGGTAACGAGCTCCGTTTTGGCGCTCGCTCCCTGGGTGATTTGATTATTGGTAGTGTCGGCCTGCGATGTCTCGCTGCTGACGGTCACCTCGGCCACGTCCTGCACGTCCTGAAAAACCGCCGTTACCGTAAGCAACGTCGGGCCGCCGTCGCTTCGGATCCGATAATCGTATTTGGTCAGGTCATAGGACGAATAGGTTTTGTCGGGGGTTTCGATGTCATAAACCTCCGCCGTTGTTCGCATCGTCTCCAGGGTGGCCAGCACGTCCGAGCGGGATGTCAGCGTGAGATTGGTCAGGTTCGGAAGCCCGCCTGAAAACCCAGTCCAGCCCTCCACGGTAAACGTAATGTGTAATTCTGCCGGCCGCTGCACCTTGTTGAACGACGTGTAACCACCTCGCTCGATCGGTGCAGTAGTGATCGACGCTTCGCCCCCCACTTCGATAACGACAAATGACGTTGGCGAAAAGGGCTTCGTGCCAACACTGGCGCCGGAGGCATAATAAATTCCGTATCCCGGTGCCAGCACGCTGTTAACGACAGACAGCAGGCCACCGCCCCGCACAGCATTCAGTACAGTGGCCTGATTCAGGGAAAACCTCATGTCGATACTCCCGATGCATACGCGCCCACAAGGCTGGAGCGATTAATTTTTTGCCTTGCGTCGTCGATGATCCCTTTCGTGCTGTCCGCCGGCGAATTCACCTGCAGAGTGCCGATATGGGTTGTTTCGGTGATCGTGGATTGCGAACCGCCGACCGGCTGGCGCGCCTGCGCCGCCATGCCTGCGCCCGGCTGAGGCAAATTCGACAACACCTTCGGCACGTATTCCCGCGTTTCCTGCGGGGCCGCGCCGAGCCCTTTGCGCTCAACATTACCCTGGCCCCAGTTATACGCCGCCAGCGCCTTACCCAGATCACCATCGAACATTTTCAGCAGCTGCGACATGTAGCGCGCTGCGGCATGGGCTGATTTCTCCGGATCAAAAACGTCATCGCCGACCAGCCCGAAGTCCTTCGCCGTGCCTGGCATGAACTGAAACGGCCCTTTGGCGCCCGCTTTCGATACAGCCTGAGTATCGCCGCCTGACTCCGTGATCACCATGCTGCGCAGCAGCCCGGCAGGGAGCCCAAACGTTTCCTCCAGCTTGCTGAGTTTCGGCTGCAGCCACGCCAGCATTTCCTCACCGGCCTTTGTTGGCTGTGGGCGGCGTACAGATTGAGCAAACTGCGTCGGAGCCTGGTCTTGCCCGTAACCATCACCACGCGGAAGATTGATCCCGAATGTATCCTTAACCCAATCGTGAGCGGATTTTCCCCACCCCTCTACCTTGTCACTGAATGGCAGATTGTTCAGGGCATCCGCAACGGGGTTATTTTTCAGCGCAGGGTATTTTTCCTCGAGGGGTTTAATGACAAACTCCTCAAGCGCCACCAGAGCTGCAATAAGGCCGGCAGGCCCCATCAGCGCCCCGCTGAGCCCTTTAAACAGGGAAAGCAGCTTGCCACCCACCGATGCGCTAACCAGCAGCAGAATGGCGTTCTGCCAGCCTCCTACCGCATTGGCGGCTTCACCGGCGATACCGACAATGCTCGACAGAACATCGAACACGCCCTGCACCGCGGCTTTGATTTCATCCGGGTGCTGTGCCATCCAGTTCGCCAGATCATTCAGCCACGCGTTGAACTGTTTGATGTAAGGCAGCAGCGCGTTAAAGAGGATGTATCCCGTTTTCTCAAAGGCCTGGCTGATCTCTGCCCACTGCTGGCGAAACTTCCGCGCCGCTGCGATGGACTGATCGTCAACGCCTGAGCGCGCTGTAAATCGGTCAACATCGCGCAACGCATGGCCAGAGCCGAACCATTGCTGCGCGGCGTAGCCATACCCCAGCTCACTGCCATAGGCCTGCTGCTGATCCTTATTCAGGTTTGGAAACGCGGCTGCCAATTTGCGGACAATATCTTCAGTCCCATCCCGGCCCAGATCGATATTAGCGCCCGCCTGGTTAGCGGCCAGCAGCAGACTTTGAAGTTGAGGATCCAGCCCAAGGCCAGATTTTAAGCGTGCCTTTGCATCGTTGATGCGAGAGAACGCGCCCACGATCTCGTTGGCACTGACACCGAACGCCTCGCCCGCCTTGGTCCAGCCATCCAGCGATTTGGCCGACATGCCAAAGGCATCGGCCGCCGTCGCCAATTGGTTCAGGTTACTGGTGAATCCGGTAACAAAGCTTTTGAGGCCGCCCAGCGACAACGTGACGCCGGCCAGCGCCAGCACCTGGGCGCGAATACTGGAAAAGAACGACGCCGCTTTTTTGCCGCTGGCTTCCATGTCTTTGGCTGTTTTGTCGGCTTTTTTCCCGGTTTTATCCAGCGCCTCGCTGCTTTTCTTCTCGCCGGTGTCGAACGCCTGCGCAACGTTCTCCATGACCGCTGTCAGGCGGTCAAGCCCGGCCACTACCGCCTGCTCGCCAGCGCTGAAATTTTTGTCGTCAATACCCAGGGCGAGGACGAGCTCGTCAAGTACCATTGCCACTATTTCCCCTCCTGCATTACGCGTGCGTTATGGGCGTCCACCTGGATGATTTCCAACAAATCCCACAGGTCCTGCACACCAAGCACCGCATCCAGCTCAGCCTTGGAGGCTTTGCCGGCGGAAATCACGGTGGCGATGGTGTGCGGGACATTGGTGTAATCGACAAGCCCAAACGGCCTGTCAGGATTGGCAAAACGAGGCGGGATATCTAGCGGCCGGCGGTAGCGAAAAAATCCACGTGCAGTTTGAACACCTCCGCGCGCAGGTTAAGGCGTGTGGCCACTTCATCGATATCGGCTTCAATCAAAGGGCGAACCACGGTTTTATCCGCTGGATTCGGCACGGCCTGAACACAGGTCATCAACTCATCAAGCAGCGGCTTGGCCTCATCCGGGGGATCTTCGAAATCGCCTTTAAGCCCTCAACAGCCATCGCCGCGATCCCCATGCTGCGTAAATTATCGGGGATCTCGACGCCGCCGCGCCCCATCGCCATGAGCGCCCGCAAAGCCCACCATTCAGCCTGTGAAGCCGACATTTCCTTGATATAGAAAACCTTGCCCTGATCGCGCCCGGCGGCGTCGATAGTGATAAACGTCTCTTTACGTGCCATCAGTTAAACGCCTCCGGAGTGATGGATTCCCATTCGATGATCGCCTGGCTGGCCTGCAGAATGCGGCCGGCATCCGGTAGCGCCTTCCACTGCTTCAGCACGCCGTTCACGCATTTATATTTGCGCTTGAGCGCCGGCAAAATAACCGTTGCATTGCAGCGGAACACCGCCACGCTGGCGCGCGATGTGGTAGCCCAGGTATCGAACACGTCCCGACTTTCCGAATCCGGCATAATGTAGATCGTCTGGTTGATGTTGCCGTAAATGAAGCCGGCCGATAACTTGCCGTCGGCGCCGCGCACCGTTTCTGCCAGGCTCAGCGCGTCGGTCCCGTAGATATTATCCGCAGCGAATCCCTGCAGCTGCACGCCTGACGGGTACAGGTTCATTACCGACAGCGTAATGATGGCGTCGGCAGAAGTGATGGTGTTGGACATTATTGAACCTCCGTCGATGCAATATTCAATTTCTGGATGCTGCCGCCGTCGCTGTACCACAACGCGCAGTTCGGGCTGGTGCGACCTGGTCGAAGAGCCGGCAGCATTTCACCGACATAGAGGTAGTACCCCGTCGCGAAAATTGTCGCCGACACGTCTTCCCCTACTGCGTTGCTGATCTCCAGTTTTTGCGCCGCGGACAGTGTCACCCCGGCACGAATGCCGCCCCATGCTTTAAACTGCTCGATCACATCGGTCATCGAGGTTGCAACCAGCGCGCGCCCGGCGTTGTTGTAAGGGATCGTCTTGTTGGATTTGAACAGCGCCAGCACCGCGCCCTGCAGGTTGGCGTTCAGCCAAATTTGCCCGGCGAAGCTGTCCAGCCATTTGAAATCGCCGGTGATCGAGCCATCTGCCCAATAATCCTCGACGATGTTATTGGCGGCGTACTTGCCGTAGAAGTTATAGCCATTGGCGATCAGCACGTCGTACTCATCCCCGCTGGTCACATCGGCCGCCAGCCCGTTGTATTCGCGGAATTTGAACGGCACGCGCCCTTCTGTGCGGGTAAAGTCCAGCGCAGCGGCATATCCCAATACGGATGCAGGTTTTTTCACGTCAGTGCAGAACACCGGCACGACACTCCCGTAATTATTCACGGTGATGATCTTGTACGCGATGTGATCCTGATTGCCCGTAATTCGGGCTTTTTCGTTGGTGGTCCACGCCACATAGAAAAAGCGCTCCTCCTGCGCGCTGGCCCATGCGGACAACGCCAGGTGTTCATCATCCTTGCACTCGAAAACGGTCGAAAATGAGGCCCACTGCTGCGACTTGGCGATGATTGCCGTGAACAGCGCGGGAACCACTGCCGCCGGCGCCCCCTGGGAGATCTTGGCGCCGAGATCGCTGGTCATCTTCATGGGTGCCGCTGCGGTGCCGGTAGCATACGCGATAGTCGTCGCTTCCGGCTTGGCGCCGGCAGCAGTGATGATGAAGGCATTGTGCGTGGTGTCATATACCACCGTCGCCACGGCGGCCGTCAATGAGGTTTGCAACGCGGCGGCCGCCTCCGCAAAACTGGTTACCGCGCTGAAATTGACTTCCGCACTGGCATTCTTCCCGCTGATGCTGATCGTAAGCGTACCGGAGATTTTTTTCAGCTCCTCGACCGTCACCCCTTTGAACGATCCGCTGCGCAACCATGCTGCCGCCGGCGCGCGGTTGAATCGGGCGAACAGCAACGCCCCCGGAGATTTTGTCGCGTTGTTGTAGCCCTGAAAATACATGGATGCCATAACGTATTCGTCAGAGTCACCACCGAAATAATCGGCCACGCTCGAGGGTGACGAAAACGAAGGGACGTCGCCGATCGGTACGTAAGGGCTGTCGGTTAAAAGCAGGCCGTTGAGGTCGACCGCATTACCCACGGCGGATAGCACGCCCGGTTTGATTTTTATGTCTTTACTGATTGGAATTGCCATCGATGGACTCCGTTGTGGTCGTTTTGATGGTCACGTTGTCGAAGAACGCCAGAGGCGCACTGACCACCGGTTTGATTTGCGCGATGAATTCCAGCGTCCAGCGCGGTTCGTATTGCCACTCGCCGTTAATCATCGTGGTCTGACGGGGATCGCTACAGTAGAGCGGCGTTAAGACGCCCCCGGAGCAGCGAAAAGCGGAGGTGCCAAACTCCGAGCGGATCAGCGTGGCGAACATCAGGGAATTTCGCTCCGCGCTGTCGCCAAAGAAATCAAGCTGACATTCCCAGCGCGTGGTGCGCGTGATGTGTTGCGTACCCATTCCGGCCGCCGGTGGCGGCGTGTACTTCACCACCGCCGTAGACAAACCGGCGGAATTCAGCGAAGTCATCGCGATAAATTCGCCCTGTGGCATCGGCACCCCGTTTTGCTGAGTGCGCTCGATCTGCGCATCAACAAAAAGCCCCTGGAGAAAATCGCCAAGGGCTTTATAGAGATCGCTTTCAGTGATCGAGAGCGTTACGTTTGCAGACATGCAACAACCCTCGTCCAATCCGGCCAGTTCTCCGGCACCGCCACCACAAGCCACGTTTCGCCCGCGATGACGAATTTGTCACCGCCGACCTGCTTCGGTCGGCTCACACCGCACCAGTTCCCGTTCGTATAGATGGACGTGAACACCCCCTGAATATTCAGGTTGTCCAGGTGGCGGATATCGCCCTGGGTAACAGCCTGTTTTTGTACCATCATCGAAATGGGCGCGTCATAGGCCGGCGCCCGGGAATAATCCTCACGTTTTTCGGCACCGAGCGATCGATAAATCTGCGCCTCAACGAAGGGATTAACTGCGCCGACGGCGCGCGAAACAATACCGTGCAAATTCACTCATCACCTCCATCAACGGCATAATCGACGCTGTTCTGCATGTGGCCAGTGTCGACCAGCGGTTTATCGAACCCTTTGCGCTTAATGGTCGATTCCGCCAACGGCGGAGAATTGAGCTCCCGGATAGAATCCTGCAGCTGGCTTTTTATCCGCTCCCCCATCAATCCAAGCGCTAACCGAGCGTCATAATTTGATGAACGGATAAGCTGCGAAAACTCACCGGGCCACTGCGTACTGTTGGCTGAAATCATGTTGCGGAAAAAAGGCCGCGGTAGCTGAAAATAGGACTCCCCGGCCTTGGTCATCACCATTTTTCCGAACTCGTTCGCGGCGGCCACCAGCGCAACCGGGGTCCCGTCTTCATAGGTCGCATCGGCCAAAAAACCCACCTTGAGGCTCTTGCCCGAAGACAGTCCGTCGGCAATTTGCGCCAGGCGCGCTTTAAACGCGGCACCGCCGCGAACACTGGATCCCATTTAGCGCCCCCGTCTGACCGGCCGATAGTAGTGATCTGGGTAGCGCGATGGCGATGAGCCCGGGTGATAAACCATCGTCCTGTAGGGCGCGGTCGCTTGCCAATAATCCGCGCCATAGGGAGTCTGCAGATACCACCACGACTGATCGTTACTGCCGGCGCTGTCCACCGATACAGAAACCGATCCCTCTGAGGCACTGGTAATGCGGCCAACAAGGCCGCTTCCCTGACCGCCCGACTGTCCTGAACCAAATCCGCGCAACGCACAGAGATGAGCAACAAGCAGGAAAAATAACTGCTCGCGCTCTTTCAGATCCTGCACTTTGCTTTCATCGGTATTATCGAGGTAGAGGGTCGAGGCCTGATTGAACAGCGCCTCGAGCAGGTCATCACTTGGCGCCGATCCGCATCCCGTTGCAAACGCCGGGTAAAGCGCCCGAAATGCCTTGATGTTGAAAACCACGGCGCCCATGCATTACTCCTTTTTATTCATCGCTTCATCATCACGCTTGATCCCCGGTGCCGGGTTGTTTTGCGGCAATGGGTCAAGGCCTGACTTCAACTTTTCCTGCTCTTTGGCCTGCGCACGGGCGCTGTTGCCATTGTCCTGCGCGAAGATCACACCGTTTTTTACATACGGCTGATCTTTGTGGATCTTCAGCCAGGCGTCCCACAGTTCCTTATCGACCGGTGTGAGGCCATAGCCGCCGATAATGCGTACATCTTCGCCGCGGTAACCCGCGACCGCCTGCTGATGGCCGTCGACTTCCAACACCAAACCGTTCGGCAATTTGCAGCCAACTGTTACTTGCTCTGCCATCTTTTAAACCCCCAACATTTGTACGTAAGCCAGCGGTTGGCGAATGATCGCCCCCCAGGTACCGGCGGATTTTTTCTGGTGCCAGGCTGAAGACTCCGTCACCACGGCGTGCGCGCGCATTTTCTCGGTGAACGCACAGTAACCGGTGTCGTTCTCCCCCAGACGCTCGGCAATCAGCTGAACCACTTCACCCGCGGCGCTGGAATACTCCACCGCCGTTTCGATGGTCATCCCCGGGAAGTTTTTCTGCAGAAGATCAGAAACGTTGACCTTGTATTGGTTGGTCTTCGTCAGGTTGGCTTCCGACAACGGAGACATATTCAGTTTCATCGCGTCGGTTCGCTCGACATGCCCTTTGGTCTGACTGACGAGCTGCTTGTACAGCTTGACGATGTCGTTATAAATCGCCTCGGCGTCCTTATCGTCCCATTTCAACTTACCGCCGACGTCAATCGGGGTAATCGGCGCCGACAGCGATGGATCGTTCAGCAGGCCGTAGTTCTGCAAGCCCTCGATGCCGTAGAAGTAGGATTTATTCTGGAACTTGTTCAGCACCAAGGCAGACGCGACATTCAACTCCGCCGCCCAGCCAATGCGCGCCGCGCCGTACATATCCAGTTCGCGTTCACCCCAGCGGGTGTGCGTCTGGTAGTGGTAGCTCTGGCGCGGCACCCAGTTTGCGTTCGCGGTTACCATGCCGTTGTTGTTGTAGTCGCCGTAAGAGCTGGTGTCACCGGCTGATTCCACGATCGGGAATTGAGTGGTCAGCGTCGTCCAGTCGCCCTTTTTGGTTTCGCCCAGGATTTGGGCTGCTTTCATCGGTGTCACCAGCACGCGAATTAATTCTGGATCAACGTAGTTGGTGAAATAGGCCGGCACGCCGGAGTTTGAGACCGTTACCAGATTAGGCTGCGCATCCATCGCCAGCGCGAAATCGCTCGCGTACTCCGGCGGCAGGTAAGCCTGCGCGCCCGGCAGGATGATGCCGTAATCGCGGCTAGCGGTAGCGTAATGCTGCTTAAATTTATTCATCACTTGCTCCAGGTGCTGATTTTGATACGTTCTTTGGCCGCCGCGGCGCTGGCCACCGAGAATGCCGTTTCCGCAAAGCCTTCAATGGTCGCGCCGGCGGCACCGGTAGCAATCTCGCCGGTGGTCAGTGACGCAAACACTTTTTGGCCGACAGTGGCTGCCGTCGTGGTAACCGCCCAGTAATCACCGCCGGTGTGCAGCGTGCACTCTCGCCCCGGCTGGATCACATTAGACGCCGCGCCCAGCCATTCAACGATTGACGCCTGGCCATCGCGAGGAACAAACCCCGACGGCGCGCCAGTGCCTTTGTTCGATGCCACGCCCTTCACCACCCAGGCAAATCGCCCAATGGTTAACCCGTCGGCGCCGGTGACCAATGCCCCATCACCGGCCACATAGCTGGTGTACGGGTTGTTACTGGCAAAAGCCCCCTCAATACCCGGAGCCGGGTATTGGTTAATGCTCATCTGAAATCTTGACATGTTAATAACCTTTTTTAAGTTTGCCGGCGGTAGGGAAATCGGCAGCGAAAGACGATGCAGCCGCGGAGTCATGCGCCAGTTTCGGCGCCTTGACGGCCTGTTTTTGCTCTACGGCATACTTCACCATGCTGCGGTAAGCGCTTGGGTGTACGTCGGTGATATCGATCCCGGCCTGTTCGAGAGCAGTGCGGTAAACCTCCTCGGCGGAGTCCATCGCCACCACGTCACCAATCAGAGGACGCACCTCACTTTCAGCGGTGCGAACCGCCTGGAAGTTTTTCGCAGCCGCCTTGGTGGCGTTGTCAGCCGCCAGCCTGATAGCCGCATCCATCGCCGGTTTGCTGACCGTATCGGGATTCGTTTTTACCGGGTCTTTTGCTGGATCGGCCGGGGTGTCATCCGCAGCCGGCATCAGTACCGCTTTGATTTTTTCCAGCACTTCCTCCGGCACTTTGTCGGACAACAGCGCCAGGATGCTTTCCAGTGGGTTTTCCGTATCAAACGCTGGTCCGTTCTCTTCCGGCTCGACCACTTCTTCGGCGGCCTCCATCAGTTCGGCAAGCTCGGCCGGCTCGATTTCCATATCCTGCGCCAGGCGGCCGGAAAACGCGGATTTGACCGCATTCGCGATCGCGTTGGGGCGTTTATGCTGGCCCACCAATTGCGTGAGGTCTTTCGGCGAGGCGTCTTGCGCCAGGCGAGGTTTAAGATAGGCGCCCAGCGCTGCGCGCATGGCGACACCCTTACGATTTAATTTCATGTTTTGTAACTCCTTCGGGAGACAATCAAATACCAGCACATCGGATCCGGCCCGGCCGTCACCGACCAGCGCCACGTGGTTACCGACGATATCCCGCATCACGCCGTCAAATTTGACGCCATCCGGGGTAACGCCTGGGGTCATGTCAGCGACGTACGCATACGACGATGACAGTTCTCGTTGCTCGTCGGTCTCGATACCGGCGATGGCGGAGTTGTCCCAAATCGACAATCCGTTTGTTAGGTAGGTGCCATCAAAATCACTGTTGGCGTGCGTTGTCCCCACCCGAAGCTCACGCGCGGGCGCGCCTGGGTAATCAGGCTTGTGTCGGCAAAGGATGGGGATGTTATTGAAGGTTTTCGCTGCCTTGCGCAGCTCGTCGGGGTCGCGGTACAGCATGTACAGCCGATCGGGTTCAAGTCCCAGCGCCTCGGAATTCGGGATTTCTCGCCCGTAATAGCCGCACACGTTGGCCTTGCTGATGTTGCTGCGTTCTACCTGCAGCCGTCCGACCTTATCAACTTGCCGCACCGAACCCCTGTCAAATGCCAGTCGTTCAGTCGTCATTCATTACTCCAGTCCCGGTAAAATCGCCTCCCATCCACACCTGCAATGAATTTTTTCCCCTGGCATGATCCATTCGCCATCGATAAACATGCCTTTGTCCAGATCGAATTCTTTTCCGTCGGCTTTCACATGGGAGATGCGCGGTTCTTTCCCTGCGTGGGAATGGCGCCAGCGCCCTCGGCGGATGCCAAGCGCACGCTGGCGCGCCGACTGCATGGCAGACGTTGCCTTGTTGTTCTGATCCAGCGCGATAAAAGCCGCCCGGCGCCGGGTGACGCCATAGCGCTGTTGCAGCTCTTTGGTAAGGGTGCCGAGATCACGCCCGCGGGATACCGACTGCATTACCAGCGTTTCGACCTGCGTGAGGTACTGCTGCGGAATGGAGCGGATCAGATTGACGTTCTCGGTGATGGTCGCCTGCAGCGCGTTGTTCATTTCCGCCGTCATTTTGAATGGCACCGTGAAACCGGCCTGCTGCAATGCAGTGAAAAGCGACGCATCGCTATTCTTCATCACATCAGAAGCGAAACGCTCAGCCAGTTTCCCGGCCAGCACATCGAATTTTTTTCGCCAGCGCCGCGACAATTTACGCATGGCATCGCGCATCATGATCGCCGGTGAGGCATCCTGCGCCAGCCCGGTCTGCCGGTATTCGGCGCGCAGCCAATAAAGCGTACTGATGTGCAGCTCCTGCACCGCCCTATCCAGCTGCCGGCGGTACCAAGCCTCAATCCCCGCGTTGGGTCGGATCTGACGGAGGGTCTTTTTCCGGCGCACTTTCCTCGAGGTTGAAGTTTTCGTCGTCTTCGTCGTCGTCAATCTCGATCTCCCCGCTTAAATCCAGACCGCTGTAGGGGCTGTTAGAATCAGATGCCAGTTTTTCGCGCACCTCGTTATTCGTCACTGAGCCAATGGCCTCGTAAATCTGGTCCGTCTCCGCTTCTGTTTTGCGGATGGCGGCCTGCTGTTCACGCGTCATTTCGTGCAGGGATTCGAATTCAAAGGTGATATCCGGATCGATGTCGCCAAACTCCGACAGCTGGATAATGTCCATCACGCGCTTTATCGGGTGCTTGAGTAACCTGGACGCGCTGGCCGCTATCGTGTCGTAGAACACCTTGATCTCGCCCTCGCTCGAGGCATTCAACCCCGTGGGGCTCAGGCCGGCGAACTTCACCGACGGGATCGCACTGACAAAGAACATGTGCTCTTGTGCCTGCGCCTGAAGCGTGTCCAGCCCGCTCAGTGGCGTGTTGAACTGGAAGAATTCTTCCTGTGCCTTGTCCAGTATCAACAAGCCGCGCGTGTCTCGCGTGCGGTTATACAGCTCCGCGCGCTTGGCATAGTTGGGATCGTTCTTTCCGCTTAACGCATTCGTCATGTTCGTGCTGATGCCGCTCAGGGAAAAGGAATGAAGCACATCGCCGACGCTATCGCGGGTACGCAGCCAGTTATTGACGTAGGGCTCGGCGATTTGTGTCAGCGACAAGCCGCCGAAGTTATAGGCCGGCTTCAACATGTCAGGCACCGGCCGGGAAATCAGATCCAACATGCGGCTGGCGTGTACGGTCTTACCCATCACGAACCACTCCGCCGGCTTGTAGAAATCATCGCTCAGCGGGTTATCGGCGTTGTAGATGCCTGGGTAGGTCCATACCGGCTCAATCACGCGAAAGCCCACCAGCGAGCCGGGCGTGATTTTTTTGTTGGACAGAAACAGCCGGGATTGCAGCTCCTCCGGATCCGTCCATGCGGACAAACCGCGCGGGGAACGCACATCGATGTATATCTGGCCGCGGCCGAAAAATCCGTCGTGCTCAATAGCCAGGCGGAAAACATCCTGCACCTTGTAGCGCTCCATCGCCTTAACGAGTAGCGCGATGCGGTCAGCCTTGCTTTCATCCCCGTCACTGGCCGCTTTAACCTTGATCCATTTGCGGGTCATTTCCTCGGCGATCACGCTCACCATCCGGCGATATTCCGGCAACTGGGCGAGTTGCGCCAAATAGGGATAGCCAGGGAAGCCGCCGAAAACGTAATCGGGGTAGCTGCCGTTCAGTGAATCGTATGGCGTTGCATCCATCGCAAGAATCGCACTGCGGATACCGTCAGGGATAACACCGGCCGGCGGTTCGTACTTCTCGAACTCACGCCGCTTTTTGTGTCCGACCTCTGCGAGCATCTCGTCGCTGATCGCAATCCCTGGCGATTTTGGCGCCTCCTGCACTGGCGGCGCCTCGTCACTCGTTTTTTTTCGCTTAAAGGGCCACATCAAATACTCTCCAAAAAGTCGTCGGAAATGAGCATTGGCATTTCCATTGGGGCGTAGGCGATCATTGCCGAGTCGGCGAGGTTCGGTGATTTGGTGCCGTCAGGCTTTTTATCAACCACGATTTTCCCCACACCATTCACCGTGTAAGTGGGCTGGGATAATTCAATAACCAGCTTGTCCTTTTTTTCATCGTCCCAGAGATGGAAATAATTTCGTCAGGATCAAATTCCATGCCTTCAGTCACTGCGCGGTAGGTTTTTTGGAACCGGGTACGCAGTGACCACCACCCCTGTGCTTTGGCATTGGCGAAAAAGTCCTTGTTAAGGCGGGCTGGCCGTCCGTTATCGCCACGAACGGCCTCGCCTTCGGGATCGAATACCGCGCCGCTACCGCGGAATGGGACAGCGACAATTGTCGGTATGTCTTCAGCTTCACGGTTTTCGTTTATTACCCGTGCGTCGCCGCGCGCCCCGGCCCCCAGACCGTCTGAGTCAAACCTGAAGTGATCAAGCAGTTGCTGATCGCAAATGTTAAAAGCTTTCTGAACGGTTCCAAAAATGTCGTCGCCCTTCCCCGACCACTCGTCGATATCCTCTAGGAGGAAACCGTGACGGGACGTAAAGGCGTTGGTGTCCTTGCCCTCATCGGCAACATCCAGAGCCCCCATGCGCACGCCCGTTGGCTCGATGCCAAGCGCGATGTGAGCGTCGATCGCCGCCTGCACCCATGCAGACGGGATCAGCACGCCCTCGACGGATGCGCTGTAGTTGATGTCGATTTCTTGTGCCACGGTGACCGCGTCGAGCTCCTCTACCTGCTTGTCGTACCAAGTCTGGTCTTTGCGAGGGTCATCACGCCAGTGGAACGTAAACACGTCGATCTTGCCGCTATGACGGCGCTCAGCGAAGGAGTTGGCCATGCCGTTCGGCGTTGAAATGTCCTGCCGGCAGTTGGTGGTGGCAGACAGCGACGCATCAACCAGATAAGGCCGCTCCAGGAACGCGGATTCGTCCACGATGTAGAAACTGGTGCGGTCACCGCGCCCGATGCCGTCGCCGGCCTCACCGGTCATTGCTGATTCGGTTTCCGGGAATAGGATGCGCATGTGCGGCGCGTGCTGTTTGGCACTCCAGCCGCCGCGAAACTCTACCGGCAACAGGCTAATGAAGTTACGGGCTTTGTCGAACAGCGACTTCGGTGAGCCGATTTTATCAACGTATTCTTCTTTGCGAGAGCCGAAGCCGGCGAAAACGCCCCGGTTAAACAGGCAGAGCGACGACGCCATCCCTACCGTCAGCCATGACATCCCCATGTCGCGGGTTTTCTCCGTGATACCGGGTTTTGATGCCCGCCAGTGCTCTACAAACCACTGGATCCACTCCTCCTGCTTTGGGAACAGCAGAAATGGGATGCGCGCCGGTAAGCCACGCTCGACGTTGCGCGGGTCAACCGTCATTCCCCAATCAATGATGAACTGAGCCGGGTTGTCCTTATAAAATGCCTTCATGATTGGGAGCGATTCAGGATTAGCCCTGATGCGCTGTAGGCGCTCCATCCTCCATTCGAACACCTGGGTGTAATCCGGATTTTTGAAGTCGAACGGGAATGGAATGGGCATATTAATACCTAACTCATTATTTACACTTGCTATTGTTTAAATCTTCAGACTGGATAATTATTAATCCGCTTGCTCAATCACTAAAAGATAGGAGGTTACGATGGGTTATTACGTCATTAGAAAATCAGAGAAACAAACACCTCAGCCTTATTATTTCGTCTTGCATGCTAACAATGGCCAGACGATTGCAACGAGCGAAATGTATGCCACCAAACAGGGTGCACAAGCCGGCATCGCTTCTGTGCAGTTAAATGGACCAACTACAGATATTCGAGATGAAACGCCTGGCTTGTTTGGTTAGTAGAAAATTAGGCTCTTCGGAGCCTTTTTAACATAATGATGGTTACCCGCACCGCCGTAATAGCACTCATCACCAAATCCCCTTCAACCGCCTATTTCCGCCAATCTTCGAGCCAGATCCGTTGAAAACGGACTGCATAAACAGCGCATAAAACACGGGTGTTTTTGCATAGTGCCAAAATTGGATTTTCGGGCTGTTTCTGGCAGTTTTACCCCATCAGCTTGCGGTAGGCCTCTGCAGCTTCTTCCGGTGTCAGATTGACGCTTTCGGTTTTGACAGGGCCTCCATCCGGACCACTCAGTTCAGTCTTGTTTCTCACCATACCCAGGTGCTGCGCCACCATCTTCAGCGCGTCATCCTGATTTCGGGTGATCACTTCAATTCCGAACTTGCCCTCCTTAATGCCAGCGAAAAGCCGCCGGGCGGCGCCGGTCAAATCTCGGGAGTCGTGGAAGTGCGCGCGGCCTACGCCAGCGCCATTGCAGCGAGGGCATTCAGGATTGGGATCCAGCATCGCATCAAAGCCGTAACCACCTCTGTCGGATGGCTCAGGCTTATTCGCGGCTTTAGCCTTCACCGCCGCCTCCTCGTGCTCCACCGCATCCATCCACTGATACTGGTGGCCGAAGCCCCAACAATAACGGCAGCATAACCGGCGGTACTCAGTGATCTGGTTGACGTCCGCCGTGGCAATGTCCCACCACATTTTCAGGACAGCATCTTGGGTGATCTGGGTGCGACGTTCGCGAGCAGCCAGCGCGTCGCTGATTGCCCTGTTCACCTTAGCGTTTCTATACATGCGGCTGGCGCTGACATAGGCCGTGTTGCCTTCGCCCTTCCCACCCGCGCGTTTGTATGCCGCCGTCCTGTTCAGATCGATGAGGTACTCATTCACGAAACGCCACTGCATATCGTTTAACCCGTATTTGCGCGGCTCTAGGCCTGGCGTACCGCCATCCCCATAATCGGCATAAGGATTGGTGTCATTATCCGGGGCGACTGCTTCAATGTTGGCTTTGAGGATGGTACGCACCTTTCCTTTTTGCGTACCGCTTTTGCGTACCTGCGTACTTTTTTGCGTACCGCTCTTTCCTTTGCGTACCCAACCATGCTTTTTAGCGCGCTTTCTGATTGCCCCTTCACTGATGCCGTATATCTCTGCCAGGTCGCGGAGTGAAAGTTGACCGGCACAGTAATCGCGCTCGAGGCATCTTTCTTCCGGTTGTGGCATAACGTTCTCCGTGAATAAAAAAAGCCACGGGCAACCATGATCTGAGTGATCGGTGGGTGTCGCCTGTGGCTTTGCTTGCGCATTACGCAGCACCTGGATAGATGCTTCTGTGATGGGCAATAAAAAACCCGCCGGAGCGGGTCGTTATCGATGTTCTGTTAATTCTTGCCGTTGGCCTCAGACAACCAACGTCGATAGCGCAAAAAATGAACTATCGTGAGCTATTACCACTTTTGAGGAGTATAGTTATTACCCATGCATCATACCCGGTGAAAGATATGTCTATCTTCGATGCCCTAAAGATGTTCAGTGACTCGTCCGTGAAAGTTGCTTGTCCAAAATGTTCCTATGTCACTGAGCAAAGTTCACAAAAGCTTCGTAAGAACATCACTCTAATCTGCCCTGAATGTGGCCATTACTTCTTACCAGAGGAAGAGTAAAAAGACGTTTTACCCTTCCCTATCTTATTTTCAAGACCTTATCGTTTAGGACTTAAAGCTGCAAATACGGAACCATTCAAAATGTCTGATGATGAGCTGAAAATCTTTTTGTTTGCCCAAACATGCGTGATTCTTTCTGGAGTTTTAGCCGCCAGAGAGGGTCAGCCACTAATCATCCAGCAGCGTTTTAGCAAAGTGTATGAACTTTTGGCGCAAGAATATGAAAAGTTAACCTAACAAACTATTTTGTGCGTGTTTTGGTTTATTTTCACCTCACGGAGGTGCTTTTTCATTCTATCGATGGCATTCAATGATTAGTACCTTCAATTCTATCCCGCCACTGGTTCAGTGTAGCCACCTGGCCGACGCAAATTGATAAAGCTGTTTGAAGCGCCAGCGCGTGGCTGCCGATATCCCCCCAGGTATCACCCTGCAATTTTGGTTGCTCGCAGGGAGTGAACACCGACTCAGGGGGAAACAACACGATCGGCGCCGGCGGCGGCGGTGTCCGTTCCGCGCAAGAGGCCAATAACAGCACCAGGAGCAGTGCGGCGGGCGCACTCGTCATTTTTAATGGCATCCTGATATTTTCTCTGGTAGTTTTCGCCCTGCTGGCGCAGCTGCTGCTCTCTCCGTTGCTGTTCGACCATCATTGCGCGATTACGGGCGTCATCCGCGCGCAGTGTGGTGATCAGTCCTGCCTGTTGCGCCAGCGTCTTTTCCTGCTCAGCAGTCTGCAGGCGCGCCAGCGCCAACTGGTGCGACAACAGCGAGCTGTAACCGCCGAGGCAAATTGACGCCACCAGCAGGAGTAGCATTACCCCGCCAGCCAGTTTTAAGAGCCAGGCGCTCATTTGTCTAATCCCCAGCAAGCCAGCTCGGCTTCCTGATCGCGCCTTACGATCTGCCCGTAGCAGTTATTCGAACGGATACGGCAATCTCGGCCGCCATCGTAAATCCAGCCACGGATTTCTCTGCAGGCGCCGATGCGGTCGCCGGCATTCAGTTTTCTGTAAAAGGTGGATGTGAAGCACTTAGCAGGGCCGATATTCCACGGACAGAACGAGGCGATCCCGACTTTTTGCGGTTCGGTCAGCGTTACCTTGACGTTGCGATCCACCCAATCGAGCGCCTTTTTCTGCTCGACTGCGTCAATCTGCTTGCACTGCTCAGCGCTCAGGCGCTGCCCCTTAACGACCTTTTGGCCGTTGACCATCGTCACACCGCCGCAAATTGTCCAGATGCCGACACCGTCCTGGTATGCAGTCAGGCGCTGACCTTCTTTTTCTTCCTGAAACTGCGACATCATGACCGGGGCCGATGCGCCGGCAGCAATCAACGCCAGCATAGCGGCGCTGAGTTTGGTTTTTATCGAAGCCACTACTCGCCCCCTAACAGGTCAACGTCCCGCGCGCTGATGTTCTTGTTTGAGCGGTCAATGAGGTACATTTTCAGTAACCTTTCTCGCCGGCACCTGAACCAAATACCCACGATGCACCCAATAACGGAACTGAGGATGCCGACAAAAATGCCGATCACCATCCACTCACTGGGCGAGAAATAATTTATTGCCCCGAGCAGCAGGCCTACCAGCCAGCCGCCATGCGTGGCGCTATCTGCGATTTTTTCCGGCATGGATCTCACCTTTCCCCCTTCCGGGGATCTGTCCCGGTACCGGGTGATAAAAACAAAAAAACCACCTTCCGGTGGCTTTCAATTGCACATTGAAAAATGTGCGGAAATTTAAATACGATACTCTTAGCTAGTAGGCTCGCGCTTAGTCACCAAAATCCAACGAGCGTAGTCGTAACACCAGTTGAAGATGATCGTATAAGGCAGGAAAAAGAGGACTAATCCAATCTCAACAACGAAAGCCTGAACTAAAGGCAGCCCAAGCAGAATCATTGCCATCGGCGTTAACAAAACAATCAGCCCAACCTCAAATGTCACTGCATGCGCTACACGCACCATGAAGCTCCGCTCAAACCCATATCTATTCTGAAACTCATCAAAAAATTTGTTGAAAATGTAGTTCCAGATGGTTGCTGTCAAAGCAGAGGTTACAGAAAGCAATGCGGACTGGATCAGGGGAACTTGTAGGGCAAATGCGACAAAACAAGCAGTTAGAACATTTGCTAACAGTTCGAATAGAACTGCATGAAAAACTCTTTCTCTACGACTTTTATTCAGCTCAATCTTCATTTTACCTAACTTTATGTTTCTCAAGAAGTATGGGCGCGCATTGTAGACGACTATGATTAAACTTCTTAATAACGAATTACTATGAAGCGTGTTTTTTTTATTGGGAGTGCCACAGTTGAAAGAGTTCAGCCAGCAGCCGTAAACACAGCCGGTAAGAGGGGGAGCCGTGTGTGTCGTCCGTTGGCTGGGGCTGAAATGCAAAAAGCCCCGCACTATGGCGAGGTTTGAATGTGGTGTGGTAGCGGGACTCGAACCCGCATTCAGGATCAGCATTAGCATCATGCCTTCCCTGCCAGATAGCCCGGTTGATGCTTTACTCTATCCATCTAACCCGCAAACGGGAATTGAGTTGCACCACACAGATAAGAACACTGCATTATTCAACAGCTATCAAGCAAATTAGGTTTCTCAGGCCCGCCCGATAGCTTCTCATGCTCCCGCTCTGTATAAAACCCAGCGCTTGCAATGCTCTTAACTGTTGTGATCAAAAAAGCCTGGCGATTTCCAGAAATTTCATTTTCAGCTCAAGGCAATGAGACGCGCTCCCCGCTTGATTTCCATGTAGCTTCTTTCAAAGTGAAATACCTCCAACACACCGAACCAGTCTTTTTTAATAGCCGCCTTACGCAGCGACCGATCATCGCTCCATTGACGCTTAAGCGTTCGAATTTGCCACCAGCGCTTTATGGTGATAACCAATATTAGTCTCGATATAAAGGTGGAAAGTGAGTGAAGTGACAGCATAGTCTTTACTGCGCTGTCCGCTGCCCAGGTGTGGCGCCTGAAAAAATCAGCCTGCATTAAGACGTTGATATTGGAGCAGCCAGCGGGAATCGAACCCGCATCATCAGCTTGGAAGGCTGAGGTAATAGCCATTATACAATGACTGCGTTGGTCCGCCATCGAGGTCTCGAACCCCGGCTCTTACTTCCTGTCACGAAGCAATGCTCTTGCCACGTTGAGCTAATGGCGGTTTGGTGGCCCTTGCTAGGCTTGAACCAGCGACTAATCAGTTATGAGCCGACTGCTCTAACCAACTGAGCTAAAGGGCTGATGCGAGGATAAAATGTTGAGTGGCGGCCGGCGCTTATCTTCGGCTTGTCTCGGAGGACTGCAATTCACCACAACCGGAGAGTATCCTACATCGCCGACAACTACTAGTGAAGTTCACCGATACCCTCTCCGCCGCCCACTTCACAAACCAGAAATAAAAAACCCCGCCGGAGCGAGGTTTTGAGAGTTGATAAGCTACGTCACTGCGTAACCACTCTTATCACAATAGCCAGTAAAATTCGTAACGAAAAGCGGAAATCTATGCGACTGCCGAAATTACTGTTCTGCTCGTCCATGCATCCATCTCAAGCGCTGCCCCAGTCATAGCCAGACAGCCTTCAATAAAACTTTCCGCCATCATTAGTTTTTGCCGCACACTGCCCTCTGAAATCTTCCAACGACGAGCTATGGCTGACTTGGAAACCCCATAGCGATAATGCAGCATGATGACGCCAAGCTCTCTCTCATCGCGAACTTTCTTTAACCTACCGACAGCACCATCGATGATCAGTCCGTCATTATCGCAGCATGAGGGTTTGCTCTTACGGGTATCCGGAAGCAGTCCTTTAAAACCGGCTGCGATTGGGGAGTAGTCCACTCCGCTATTGTCCTGCGCCCACTGCCCCCAGCGTTCTAAAACCATCTGTATATCGCGCATTATAATTTTCCTTCCTTTCTCAAAATTTCTTGAGTGCGCATGACGCCTTCGGCGTGCATAAGCCGGGCGTCGTTCGCGTCGATAAGCCGTGTGCGACGGTCTACTTCATCGTGACAGGCGCTGCAGGCCCAAGCGGCCTGCGTGTCATCTGGCTTTATTGCCGTGCCGCAGGTTCCGGCCAACCGGTAATGCGCCAACACAGTGGTTTCTGGGTTGAAATTGCATACGCCGGGGATCCGCACCTGACACTCTCGGCCGCGGGCCTCTTTGGTTAATTTGCTCATGACGTGTACCCCATCAGCCGGGCGGCAGCGTTTTCTGCAGACTGTTGATCGGGGAAAGTGCGAAACAGGATGTAGTTCCAGAGCACATCTAGGACAGCTTTGTAAAATTCGCCGAATTCGATGTCGTCCATTTTTGCGAAAGAGATTGACTTTGGCTCGTTACGAATGGTTCCGTCAGGCAGGATGAATTCGGTGTAGAAGCCGGCCTGAATGGTTACCCAGGCGCGAAACGCTTCGAATGACTTTGCGGCGCTGATATTCCCGGCTCGCTTTTCTGCTAAATCCGCAAAATATTCATCGGCAGCGGCCTGCAACGCATCTTCACCGCCGGCGTAATATGCGAGGAATTTCACGTAACCGGTAACCAGCTCTTTGTCGGTCGGCGATATGGCACCACCGGTCGGCTGCCAGTAGTCGAAGCCGAGATTCAGCAGTGAGAACAGTTTGCGATGAAACGCAGGGTTTCGGGTCTGTTTGAAATCGGCGTAGAGAACAGAGCCGACTTTTTTTGATCGTAAAAAATCCCTGGCATGCCGGGTTGCGGGTACCAGCAGATCACCTGCTGCTTTGATGTACGAATACTGCGCCATTGAATGTTCTCCAGTAGCGCAGCAGTTGCTCAGAATTCGAACGGGCTGGGTGTTCAGTCCAGCCCGTTAATTATAGCGCGTTTCCATCAGGTCTTACAATCGAATAACCGGCGGATTTTGCTAAATCAATCAACGCGTTAAGTGATGCTATGTGCTCGTTATCCTTAACGATGCGAGTGCCAGTTATGACCCCATTTTCGCAGGAGATAACCATTCTTCCGGTGCTGGGTAATGACGTAATGAAATCTTCAATATTAATCAAATAACTATCTCTTTTTGTGTGCTTCTAGTTTATTTAATAATAGAATCGCACACAAAAATAGATCATTCCGTTGTTTCAAGTCATAAACAACAACCCAATTATATCAAGCCAGAGATCATAAGATTCATAATTTTTGATTGGGATATAAATTATATCTATTTGTATGACAATAAACCACATCAACTAACAATCTATTGAGAAAAATAATTTAAAAATATTAACTTGATAGAGGGTAGATAACGATCTTATCTACCCATACAAAAGCCATTTAAGTATCCAGCACAACACTAAATCGTTTTATTATCATTAAAAATGTTATTATGGTCGATATAAAAAGATAGTAACAAAGAAATGTGATGAAATAGAAAATATAGATTTTTTCATCTCCAGTCACAGATTTCTCATCAAAAAATGAAAGAGCAACCGACAAAACAACGATTACAATAGATGTAAGTATTGCGTAACAAGTATTTTTGCACAATTCAGTGTAAAGTGTGATTCTAGTTTTATTTAATTCCTTCTTACTGATATCTTCCTCTTTTTCATCTTTTTCCTTTATCTTTGATTTCTGATCGTAAACCATTATCACTGCACTCATTAATAACGCAGTGGTTATTGCCCCAAAGTTAACCAAAATAGATATAACACTAGGCTTCATTATTCCTGCGATATAACAAATAATGAAACTGACTATAGCCGGAAGTAATAAATGAGTAAAAACATCCGACTTGGATAGTTTTGAACACCCATCGTCTTTTAATGTGAAAAAATGATCCTTAATTATACCAATGAAGTTTATCTTATTCATATATGCAACCCGCTACGATTATGAATTGATGATATGATATCATTCGTATGGGTACGAATCTCGTCGTGTAATGCCGATAAATTCGGAATTCCCGTTAGCAAGTCAATCTGCAACTTTGAATCATCCAGAAGTATGCCGATACCCTTACCCAAAATGTCATAGATATTATAGACAACATCTCTACCATTTACTTCTGCTTTGAATTTAACTTTTTCACTATTATCAGAAAGTATCTCAACTATTTCTTTATGCTTACCATTGCCAATATAATCTTTAACCTTACCAAGGTGTGAGGCATTATTGCGAATAGTGTACTCGGTTTGAATGTGAGTTGAGGCATTTTTAACAGCATCGGCCAAATCTTTATGTGGTTTAAATCCAATAGCCTTTATCTCAGATATTTGTGACTCCAATATATATTGGGGGATATTTTTATGGAGTAAAGGCCTAAATCTTGGTTCCATAGACAATGGAGCTGCTTTAAAATGCGCAATTATATTTTCAAATAGAACCCCTCTCGGGCTAATTTTATCAGATGAATGAATGGCTATAATACCTTCATCAAGCGCATCTGGTAGGTATAACATAACATATCTAGCTCTCTCGGGAACATCGTCGACAGTTACTGTGAACTTTTTCGGTTGAGATAATGATTTATGTCTTACGGAATATTGCTCGCCATATTTCCCAACATTAACATACCCATATATAAGCTTTTTGTTATCATCAAAATTTAATGATGATATTGATACTACAGTCTTGGCTCCCTGCGATTCCATCGCAATATTATAATTAGCAATGATATAATTTTTTATGATATCATATGCTTTAATCTGGTTATTATTTTTAAGTTCACCTAAATTATAACTTTTGTGACCACCTTTCTTTTCTAGAACTCGAAAAGAATAGAAATTTACGCTGTGCATTTGTTATCCTCTTTTTTTGATTTTTATAAACATTACAGCAGAAAAAGAACAAATCAAGAGACAAAAATCAAGCTTTTGAACACAATCCAATATTAAGCCGCCTAACTCAAGTTTTATCAAAGTAGTATCAGCCACTATTGCTATAATGCCGGGACAACACCATCCATGGATTGGACATAATCTATCCCTTGAAATGCGTCATTGCTCCTTCCCCTCCCAGCCACCACGCCAGTAATTCAAGCGCGCCCTAAAATGTTCCCGGTATTGCTCCGGCGCCTCTTCAATCGCCATCAGCACCTTTGTGCGGGTGATCTTCCGCGCGAATAAATCGCGGATCAGGCCACAGGCGCGCAGGTCGAACTGCTCTAAATCGCGTTGTTCCTGCGTCCAGCTGCATCGATTGAATGGCAGGCCGGGCGGTAGATAGTCCGATTGCCCGACCATTGTTTATGCCCTCGATTCGGCCGCCAGACGGCGCATGACGTCTTTTTCACGTGGGGGTAACCCACTTGCCACGCTTTTCTGTATCTCGCGGCGTACGGCCGTTATAGGCTTCAGGATGTGCAGCACCCGATCGAGTGGCATGCGGAGCATCAGCGCGATGCTTTCGGGAGAGCGCCCCAGGCGCTGCAGCTCGTAGATACCTGTCATCACCCGGCGGCCGTAGCTGATACGGTCACCGATTTTGACGATCGGGCCGGATTCGGCTGCCGGCCGGGCGACGCGTTGGGGTTTTGGCGGTGGGCAGTACGGCGCGCGGGAACGGGCGCGGGCCGCCTGGTTGATTCTGTCCATAATGGCCGGCAGGTGGTCGCAGCCGTCATCCATCACAAACCGCTTATCGCGGATCATTTCGTTGATAGTACTCATGGTCTTTCCTCGTTTTGGTCGTTCAAGCGCTGGTCAGGCGCCGGTTAAAAACTCTTTGTCGCTTCGTTCTTGTCGGCGTAACGCCGCTCTCTCGCTTGCCCCGTCTGCGCCCGGCGAGCGGCCTCCTCGTCAGTTATGTCTCGGATATATCCGTTTTCCAGCAGCGCATACGCGGTGCCAGTAGCGCCCTCACGGTTCAGGCGCAAAATCACTTCCATCAGCTGCGGGTCGGCACCTTTGGTGTATACGGCGTCGCGGTACAGGCCGATCCACACGTCGCAATCCTGCTCGATCTGGCCGGTGTCTTTACTGTCGCTCGGCACAGGGCGCTTGTCGGCACGGTCTTCGAGTTTGCGGTTCAGCTGGGTCAGCAGCAGCACCGGGCAATCCAATTCTTTGGCCAGATTTTTAAGGCCTGTGGTGATATCGCCATACGCAATATCGCGGCGCTCAGCCTCCTCGGCTTTCATCAGGGTCAGGTAGTCGATCGCCACCAGCCCCACCGTGCCGCGCTGGCGCTTCACTTTGCGGCACTCCGCCACAATGTGCGCCAGCGTCACGCCCGGCGTACTGTCGATCATCAGATTCGACTCGGCCAGCTCGGTGGCCTTGGCCATGGCGCGCGCCATATCACTGTCGTCGTGGGCGCCAACGTAGAAAATCTCCGATTTCACGCGGGCTTCCTGTGCGACCATTCGCTCGATGATCCCCCGGTCGGTCATTTCCAGGCTGAAAACGAGCGTCGGCAGTCGGTGGTTCAGCGCAAAGTGCGCGCTGATTTTGTTGTAGAGTGCGGTTTTGCCCATCTTCGGGCGGGCACCCACCACAACCAGCGCGCCGCGCAGCACCTGTTTCGGGTACATCAGCCGGTCGAGACTCTCGATCCCCAACGTCAGGCCGGCGGCGCTGTCCGGGTCTTGGAACCGGCGATCCATCTCGTCCACCCATTCGCCGATCACTTCCCCCGCAGCGCGAAGGCCGCCGCGTTTGCCGGTTCTCGCATGGTCGGATACGGCGGTGATCATCTGCTGCACGCTGGCCAGCTTGTTCGCCGCGTCCATGCCGTTGTTGGCACCAACCAGCTCAATGCAGGCGTAAAGCTTCTCCAGCGCATAGCGGAGAACAGCTTTCTCTCGCACTGCATGCGCATAGCTGACCATCGCGGGAACGCTGGTATTCCTGCCGGTTTCCGCCAGATACGCGAACCCACCTACCTGCTCCAGTACGCCCTTGCTCTCGAGTGAATCGCTCAGAGTGATCAGGTCAGTCGGTCGGCTGGCGTTCACCAGCGCGCGCAGCTCGGTGAAAATTATCCGGTGCGCCGCCAGATAGAACGATTCCGGTTTCAGCAAGCCGAACACTGCCGCCGCCCTGTCGTGCTCAGTGTTGTGCATCAGGCTGCCGAGAATGGCCTGCTCAAGGTCGATGTTGTACGGCGCGGCCGGCAGGTTATCGATCATCGGCGCGGCCCTCTTTCACGGCGACATAGCAGCGCTCAGTGATCAGGTAGTCGAAGTTTTTACGGCGCCACTGACCGCCGCGGCCGTTCGGCCGGTCTTCCAGCATCCACCGGCAGTTCTCGGCGATAAACTGCAGGTATGCCTGCCAGCGGGTTTCGTTGAACTTGAATTTCTTCCAGAAGTTACGCAGCGTGCGCTTACGGGTATCCGTCAGGATCTGCACCGTCGCCATTTCCGGCAGCGTAGCGTGATAGGCTTCGAGGATTTTTTGATAATCCATCCGATCGGCCTGCGGCTGTTCAGGGTGATCAGCGCCAGCTGATCCACCATCAGTAATCTCTGTAGTATTCTCTGTTGTATTCTCTTGTAACATTTGGTCATTTTGACCAGATGAGAACTGGTCATTCTGACCACATGCCATTTGGTCATTTTGACCAGATGCATTTACGCAACTTAGCTTTTCCAATTGGTCATAATTTATCGCGTACCACTTGGTGCGGGTGTACGGATCATTCAGCAATTCGCGGTGCAGTTTCGCCGACAAAATAAGCCCTGCAGATTCCAGACTGGCCAGCGTGCGCTTGATGGTGCTGTCAGACCAAAAGACTAATTCTTCTGACCACTCAGCCGCTGTTCTGTAAAACCAGACGCGTCCGCCATGCCGGTGTTCAGAACGGCTTAACCAGTAGTGGATCTGCTGCAGCAAGATAGCTTCATTCAGCCCAATCTTGGCCGCTAGCGACGGCATAACCAGCAGCGGCGGCTCGTTTATCAGAAGCTTGGAAGTGTTCATCGTCAGATCCCCAGCGCGTCCGCTATCTGTCGGCACGCGTCCTGGTACTGCCCCGGCGATAAATTGAGTTGGCGCAGCGCAGCCTTGCTCTGCTCGTATTGTTCCCAGACCGACAGCGCAGCAGCGCGCCGGCCTTCAAAAATTGGCTCGATTTCTTCCCGGTGCGCTGGCGCACCATTCAGCTTGTAGCCGTTCCGCCAGGTGATGCGGTCGATTGAATTGAGCATTGGTCTTTCCTCGGTACAAAGTTTTACGCGGCGCTGGTCAGGCGCTGGGTTTCCTGCAGGGCGACAAGTGCGCCGGCAATGCGCTGCGGCGTGTCACAGGCACCAAGTAGGATTGCGATAATCGCGGCGGCAAATTCACGGATGGCCACCGAAAGCAAATACTGTTGAGTCGGGCCGGCCAGCCGGGCACGCCGTTCCGCCGGCAGCGCTGCGAGCATGGCGTCGGCCAGCTCCCGAACTTTCTCACGCGCAGCTTTCGACTCGCTGCGCATGTGGCGAAATATCGCCTGCCGGTTGGTGTTGATCGCTCGCCAGTCGGCGGCGCCGGTTTCATCCTCGATCGGATACAGCCGAACCCGGTCACCGCCTGCGCCAAGCTGGAACCATGCGCGGGTGATCTCGATGGCAACGTGTTCCTGCCCCTGCTCCGCCGCCCAGCCCACGATCTCATTTTTCAGTTTCTCGATGTTTTCCACTTCGCGTCTCCTGTCGCTCGAAAACCAATTTTGCTTAATCGGATTTCGGTGGGGTTGGTTGTTAAGCTGCACCCTTGTTGACACCATCGCGGTTTTGATAAAGCGCGGGATCGTATTTCAGGGCACCGTTAGTAATACGTTCAAGACGAGCGGCACGCCCTTCGGGAACAAGCTCGCCCCATGCGTAAACAGTTGGTTTTTTTACGCCGGCCGCAGCAGCCAGCCCTGCTTTAGTTTTGAAGAATGCGATTGCATCTGCGGTATACATACGGACACCTCTTGTTAGATTTGTCTAACAAGCTAGATGTTCAGGATAACGAAGTCAAGAAAATTTAGAATAATCTAACTATGACATTACCCGGCGAGCGCATTCGTGCGCGAAGAAAAGAACTGAAACTCACCCAGCGCGCTCTTGCAAAGAACGTGCAGGTTGCCCACGTCACGATCTCGCAATGGGAAACGGGTGATAGTGAGCCAGGAGGGAAAAATCTATTCGCCCTCAGCAAGGCTTTACAATGCTCACCTACGTGGATTCTTTACGGAGATGAGAATCAGCAGCCAGGCGATCCGGTTGAGTTGCCGCGTCAACTCGATGAACGTGAAACTGAACTGCTGGATTTGTTTAAGGCATTACCAGAGTCTGAGAAAGAAGCCCACCTAGCCTCTCTTCGGGAAAAGGTCGATGGTCTGAACCGACTGTTTGAAGAGTTGCTTCAAGCCAGAAAATCCCTGTAAAAATTAACCCAATGTTTTCATGACGTTGGGCTTTTTATCGCTCATTTTGTTCGTTTTATCTAATTTTATATTGACCTTAAAGTTAGAATTATCTAAATTAATCTCCATCAACAGCGCACTAACCCTGCAGCGGTTGTTCAGAAATGTTCCGCCAGCCGGGCGATACGCGGCAAAGAATTTAAACGTGGTGGTCGTAACTTCGGGGCGTTGTTCTCGGCCACCACAACCCGAAAGACATTGCTGTGTGTAGTCTTTCGCCCCGCGCACCGGGGCAATTTTTTCACCCAGCAAATTGAGGAAAGACCGGGAGCCTGACCAGCTCTGACAGCCGGGAAAGACCGGCAACCACCAGACGTAAAAAAACCCGCCGAAGCGGGTTCTTTTACCCCGGCGCCGACCAAAGCAACCGGGAATGATACAGGGGACCAACCCTGTATCGAGGAAAGACCAATAACCCATGGAGCTACTGATCAGCTCCGATTATATCAGGAGTCGCTATGAAAGCACTACAGATACCCGTCACGCTGTTTATCCACGCGAACGTTAGCCAGTACACGCAAGAGAAAATCTCTGTGTTCACCATGGACATGTCTCAGTACCCGGAATACGTGCTGCTGGAAACCCGCACAATCCACATCGACGTTAACCAGCCTGAACCGATCGACATCATCGGGAAACAGGTTGAAGCGTTGAAGCTGGAAAAAGCCCGTCTGGCCGACGCCACTTACAAACGCATTGCCGAGATCGACGATCAGGTGCAGCAGCTGCTTTGCATTGAGCACTGCCCTGTCGACGCCGACGAACTCCCGTACTGAGGGCGTGGCCATGGATATCGAAATGGATAACCTGAAATCAGAGCTGGTGCTGTGGTATGGAGTCGATCCAGCAAGCCAACGCGATCAGTTCGAAGCCGCGGCGACGCACGGCTATTCCGACGAGGCGATCGAGGTTTTCACCTACATCGACGGCAACGCCGCCGACACCCGCGACCGCTTGCTAATGGCCGTAATGATGGCGACGTCTGACACCCTGCAGCAGCGCCAACGTGAGCTTTACAGCTGGTATTGTGACAACGTGAAAGCCGTAGCGCGCGAGAAATTTTAACCCACCCCGGCGCCTGACCAGCGCCGTTTTTAAACAGAGGAAAGACCAAAAATGCCTATCTACATTTCACTTTTTGAGCCTAAGAAAAAGGCTCAGGTTAACGGCGCCGTGCCGCTGGTGATCTCGTTGGAAGCGCCAAACAAGCGCGCGGCCGAAAGCATCGCCACCGGCAAACTGTACGAATCCTACCCGGAGGGCGGCGACAACTTCTTCAACCCGAAAACCGTCGAAGATCAAACTGGCCACCCTCGCCCGGCTGTCGGTCAGTTCGATGAAAAATTTGCCGCTGATAACGTGTTCGACGGCAACGCCTGGACGCCAAAAGAGCCAGAGCCAGAATTGCCGGCCGGGCCTATCGACCTGATGGCGCAGCCTGCCAACGTTCGGATCGCCGCCGTTGTGATGTACGGTGATGGCGAGATCGATGATAGTCAGTTATCGCTGGTTGTGGATTTGCTCAATGACGAGGAAACGCCAGATGATACCGGCATGCGCGCGGTGATCGACGGGCTTGTATCAGTTCCCGCTGTCGGCGCCATGTACCCCGCATCCGTCTACAAATTGGTTTCAGCACTGTTCCAAAACACCACCGCCATGCCGACCAGAGAAGCCACCACCGCATTCGCACAGGCCTGGGTCGACAAGCCTGACGATCGCGAAAACCTCACGCACACCAGCACCAGCACCAGCACCAGCACCAGCACCAGCACCAGCACCGACAATACCGGCGGTGCGGCCGACTACAACACCCTGAGCATGCACACCGCACTGTCGATCATGGGCGTTAATCCTGCGGATGCGAAAGCGGCTGACGTGAAGAACGCCAAAGAGATTATCGCAAACCGCGATAACGCTTGGCGCGCGTGGGACAAAACGCTGCGTGTGATCGTCGGCATTCTCAACGTCGAAACGGACGTGCGCCACGGCATCATTTCCGACGGCCTGAAAAACCTCAAGCTGATCAGCGACGACGCAGAACGCCTGCACTTTGTGAAATCCCGTCTTGCTGGTCACCCTGCATGCGCCGAACTGGCGAACTATGGCAAGGGCGACGAGAAGCCGGTCGAGGTGGCCAACCTTGGCGGCGGCCGCTTCTCTATCGAAGGTCTGATCGGAAGCGGTGAGCAGCAGCATACGGATCCAGACACGGCGCAGCCTGCCGCCTCAAATCAGGGTGAAAAAACGGAAGTGGCGCAGCAGCAGGTTACCGACGCCGCGGCTGCGCAGGCCAAGCAGCAACTGGATCAGATGGGCTATGGCGTTTACGCCAACGCGCCAGCGGAGAAATCCCCGCAACTGCAGCAGGCGGAAGAAAACGCCGACCGCGCCGAAGCGCTGGCGCAGCAGCTGAAAGCCGACGATTTCCAGCAGCGCGCCGCGCAGGTTGCGCAGGTGATCGCCGAGCAGCCAGCTGAGGCCCAGAAGAATCTCGATATCTGGAAGCGCGTTATGCGTACAGATCCTCGATATACGAAGCCGATCGAAGGGGCTGGCTATGTCGGTACCAGCATCAACAGCGAATACATGTTTATGCGCGCAACCGAAATTTTTGGCCCTATCGGTACGGGCTGGGGATTTGACATTGTAGAAGAGAAGATGATCGCCGGCGCACCAATGAGCGAGGCCGTATTCGAGGGCGGGAAAATTATTGGTAACCGCATTCTACGCGATGCAGACGGTTCTATCTTGTTCGAGCAGAACCACAGCCTACTGATCGAGTTTTGGTATGTTCTGAACGGCACCAAAGGCCGAGTTACGGCATATGGCGCCACGCCATATATGTACAAAACGAAGCGCGGTTTTATGGCTGACGGTGAGGTGATGAAAAAGAGCCTCACCGACGCGATCAAAAAGTCGCTGTCCATGCTGGGCTTCTCCGCCGACGTGTTCCTGGGTTGGCACGACCTGCCGGAATATCGCGAAGAAAACGCCACCGAGTTCGCGATCAGAAATGCCAGTGACAAGGCCGAAGACGTAACGCGCCTGCGTGAAGAACTGGACGAGAAGCTGGCAAAAGTCGCCGACACCATCACATCTGCTGTAACAGTCAACGAGGCCAGTAAGGTTCACGCCTCCATCGCTCGCGAGGTCGAAACGCATCGCAAGGCCGCTGAGGCAAAAGGCGATGCCGATCATGCCAAGTACCTGGCCGGCCGCCTGCGCCGCCTCACCGCACTGAAAGATGAACGTATCGCCGCATTGTCCGAGGAGAAAGCACCATGAGCACTACCGCCATTGCATTAGCAGCTGATTACGCCAAGTTGCACGAACTGGTCGAAACCTCCGACGATCTGACGCCGGAGATGATCGCCGACACGCTTGAAGGTATTGAAGGGGCGCTCGGCGACAAGCTGGACGCCGCTTTTATCCACGTTCGCAATATCGAGGGGCAGGCCGACACGCTGACGGCGGAAATCAAACGCCTGACCGACCGTAAAAAGTCATTCGAGAACCGCGCCAAGTCGATCCGCAAGTATGTGCTGGCGTGCCTGCTGGCCAGCGGTCAAGGCTCAATTAAAACCACGGCGAACACCTTCACGGCGCGCAAAGGCTCCGCCAGCGTGGTGGTCGACAATGCCGACCTGCTGCCTGATGAACTGGTGACGGTGCAAACGGTGGTAGCGCCGGACAAGAAAGCCATCAAAGAGGCAATCGAGAACGGCGTGGAAGTCAAAGGCGCGCATATCGAAATCGGCGAACCGTCGCTGCAGGTGCGTTAATCATCCGGCCCCGGCGACGGGGCCAATACTGAGGATCTCACATGCTGAGAATGTACCTGGCCAAAGGCGATGCGGTGCACGTGACCTTCCCTGACGGTACCACCGGAATCATTGAGGCCGAGAGCCGCGGCGAGCTGGCTTTCCACTTCCCGCAATCTGTACGCCTGACACGCGAGAAAGAAGCCTTTAAAAAACCAATTACGCCTAATCAGAAATAACCACCCCCGCCATGTTTGCATTGTTGGAAACCACACAACGGGGAACAGCAATGCAACCATGGCAACCAGGCGCCCGCCTACTCTCTGATTTCGATATCAAGATCGGCCGGCTGTCTGCCAGCGTCAGAAAAGTGACGCTGAACGATGACGATATCGCCCGGGCGTGTCGTGTGACCGACGACGCAATCGCTCAATTACTGAAGTTGAAACAGAGGAAAGACCATGTCCAACAAATTGATCCAGGGGAGTTGCAATAGTCATCTTCCAAACACAATCTGCAGCACTAGCCACGCCGTATTTTTGACCTTAGAGGAATGGTGCAATAGCACTTACCCTGGGAAAAAACCGTCATTGCAAACTCTTCAGCGCTGGGCTCGAAACGGCAATTTTTACCCGGCGGCTGAAAAACATGGGAAGCAATACAGGCTTGTACCTAGTGCCATATACATAGACCCAAGCGATCCTCGCTTAGGTAAAAAAATAAAAGAAGCTCGCAGCATCGAGCCAGCAAGAACAGCGTTCATGGAGAAAGTGATTAATGACTCGACAAAGGGGGGAATATGACATGCGACTGCCCAAAAACCTGACATTTCGCCGTAAGGGAAAAACTTTCTACTGGCGCAATCCTGTCACAAAAAAGGAAATCTCGCTGGGTCAGATCTCACGCCGTGAGGCGATTTCACAAGCGATCGAGGCTAATCATTACATCGAGCAGAATTTCTCCCCTATTCTGCTCCTGGAGAAAATCAAAGGTAGTCACGAATACACCCTAAACACTTGGCTCGAGCGGTACGATATCCTTTTTAAACGTCGCCAATTGGCCGAGAACACCTATAAGGTACGCACCGGGCAACTAGCCATTATCCGTGAACGACTGGGAAGCATGGTGCTATCCAAAATTACGACTAAACACATCGCTGAGTTCTTGGAGTTTTGGATCGCCCAGGACAAAAAAACGATGGCGACAGCCATGCGTTCCGTGCTTTCCGATATCTTCCGTGAAGCGATTGTTGAAGGTCATATCGAAAGCAACCCCGTAACACCTACCCGCGCCGCAAAAGTCGTGGTGAAGCGCGAACGCCTGGAACTGGCGCAATACGGGCCTATTCGTGGTGCAGCAGACACAATGCCTCCCTGGTTCGGCTTGGCGATGGATCTGGCTTTGGTTTGTGGCCAGCGCCGAGAAGATCTGACTCAGATGCGTTTCAGTCATGTCGTAAACGGTCGACTGCTTGTCGAGCAAGGGAAGACGGGCGCTATGATTTCCCTACCCCTCGATCTGGAGCTGAAAATCGTAGGCCTCCGCCTGGGGACGGTGATCGATCGCTGCAGGTTGGTCAGCACGACAGACTTTATGATCAGCGCAGGAATACGCAAAAACAGCCCTAATGGCTCACTACATCCTGATGGACTAACGAAAAAATTTGTTGCGGCGCGGAAGGCTTCAGGTTTGCCGTTCGAGGAAAGTCCGCCGACCTTTCACGAGATCCGCAGTTTGGCTGGCCGGCTGTATGAGAAGGAAAGAGGGAAAGATTTTGCGCAAAAACTGCTGGGGCATTCATCAGAAACGATGACGTTGAAATACCTCAATACGAGGGGGAAAGAGTACGTAATGCTGTAAAAGACCGAATATCAAAATTCGAGTAAATTTCGAGTAAATTCGAGTTTTGATAAAATAAATCAATAAAATCAATAAGTTAAAAAAAGACCGAATACGATTCCTATATTCGGTCTAGGGAAATGGCTCTTGGGAGAGAGCCGTGCGCTAAAAGTTGGCATTTAATGCAGGGCTTGTTCAGCCGTGCACTTTAAGAGTAGCCTACCGCGCCAGTTTTGCCAGCCGCCCGGCGGCCGCGTGATAGTTTCGTGACGAAATAACTATGCGGCAAATGCGCATCAATCTGCGCGCGCTGGGCAAGGCGTTGGCAAACAAGCGGTTAGTCAGCGCACAGCTTCTCGGCGCGTTCGATAAACGGCGCCATGCTCATTTTCTTCCCCGGTTCAGCGGGATCGTCCAGCAGGATCACGTCCAGCGGCTGCGCGCGCTGATGGCCCTTCTTCACCTGCTGCTCCGCCGCGTCGTTGAGCGGGTATTGCATCAGGGTGCTGTTATTCAGCACGAACAGCGCGCCGCCGCTGCGGCACTGCAGCGTCACCTCTTCCTTGGTGAACGCCCACTGTTTGCCGTACTCCAGTTTGGTGATGTTAACCAGTTTGTCTGCCGCCAGCGCGCCGGTCGCGGTTGCCAGCAGCGTAATGCCGAGTAATACCGATTTCATGTGATGGCCTTAAGGTTGCTATTCGCGTCGATTTTCCCGCAGCTTGCCGGCCTGCGGCAAGCTGAAATGTCAAACCGGCGCATAGGTTGCAAATAAACTGACCAGCAGCAGCACCGCCATCCCCAGCCCGACTTCGAGCCAGCAGGCCAGCACCACCCCGCGCTGCGCCAGCGCCGGTACGCGGCTCATCGCCGGCACGATGGCGTAGCGATTGGCCAGCGCCACCATCACCATCAGCGCCACCAGCGCGGTTTTGATCAGCAGCAGGCGCTGATAAGGCGAGCTGAGATTAAGCGGCCAACCGCCGAGTATGATCAGGCTGTTGACGATGCCGGTGACGATCACCGCCGCCACCGCCAGGTGCCCCCAGCGCGAGAAACGGATCAGCGTGGTGATGGCGTCGCTGCGCCACTGCGGCGGCTGCAGGTAGCGCAGGCAAACCAGCAGCGGCGCCAGACTGCCGAACCAGTAACCGGCGGCCAGCAGGTGCGCCGCATGGTTGGCGCGGTGCAGCGCGCCCAGCGCGCCTTCGTGCATCGCCGCGTGGCCGATGAACGCCAGGCTCACCAGCAGCAGCGCTGAGCACAGCGCCAACGCCTGCGCGCGCGGCCGTTCCGGTAGCAGCAGGCTCAGGATCGCCAGCAGCGACAGGCCCAGATGCCAGCGCCACACTTCGCCGAAGGTGGTGCCGAGCACCGCCCACCAAACCTCCAGCCGCCAGGTGTCTTGCCAACCGTCGCCCATCTGCCCAGCCTGAATGGCCAGCAGCGCCACGGCGGAAAGCCCGGCAATCCAGGTGCCGGCAAGCAGCAGCGGACGCACATCGCGGGAGAGGATCGGGGAAAGGCGCTGCGGTGCCAATAAGGCGGTGAACAGACTGATGCCAAACATCAGCATCACCGCCGCAAAGTGCACCAAGCGACACAGAACGAACAGGGTCGCCAAACTCACGATCAGTTTACGGTGAAGCTGTACTGGCCTTTGGTTTTATGCCCGTCGACCGACACCACATGCCAGCTGACGTTGTATTTGCCCGCGCTCAGCTCGCCTTCGATCGGCACGTTGACCTGGGTGTTGTTGTTCGGATCGAGCTGCAGCTTGCCGGTTTTCACCACAGCGTTATCCGGGCCGGTGATTTTCACGCCGCTGAAGTTCGGCTCGATGCCTTCGGAGAAGCTGAGAGTCAGCGCCTTCGGCGCCGGGCTGACGCTGGCGTCGGCCTTCGGCGTTTCCACTTTCAGGTGAGCGTGCGCCAAGGCTTGCTGTGAAGACAGGCCAACGAACAGGACGAAAACGGTGGAAAGCAGGCGACAGGAGGAACGAATTTTACCGATCACAGTGGTATCCCTTAACAATATAAAGAGGGTCATAAGGGTTAAGGCCACAGCCAAGGCGATGTATCAGCGGCCCCAACCCACCGCAAATGATTGCGCCACGGGTAAACAGAAAAACGGGTTGTATCGGCTAACCCGCTGTTTTGACTCTACCATCCCTGTAGCGTATCGCGGTAAATCATAACGAGCACGCCTCAGCAAGTCGAGCGCATCACTGGCATTTTGCGATCCGGCAGCACGTATCGCCGCATAACCGCGATAAACGCAGGGTAAAAAAAACCACGCGTCGGGTTTGCCCCGCGCGCGGTTTTTCAATGTTCAGTCAGGAATCAGGCCTGGCCGTTGCCGCCCTGGCCCATCGCGCCCATTTTCTTCAGGTCTTTGTCGATGAAGAACAGGCCTTTGCCGCTGGTGCCCACCAGCGCCAGCTTATCCAGCACGGATTTGAACAGTTTCTCTTCTTCGTGCTGCTCCGCCACGTACCATTGCAGGAAGTTGAAGGTGGAGTAATCGTGAGAGGACATTGCCGCGTGCGCCAGCTCGTTGATCTGACGGGTGATCAGCTTCTCGTGTTCGTAGGTCTGCTCGAACACGTCCGCCAGCGACTCAAACGCCACCGGCGGGGCCGCGATGGTGCCCAGCAGCGGCAGAGAGCCGGTGTCACTCAGGTAGTCGAACAGACGTTGCATATGCTGCATCTCTTCCTGAGAGTGCTCTTTAAGAAATGCGGCGGCGCCTTCAAAGCCTTTGTCGCTGCACCATGCGCTCATCTGCAGATACAGGTTGGCGGAGTAGAACTCCAGATTCAGTTGCTCATTCAGCTTTTGAGTCATTTCTTGCGTCAGCATAATCATTCCTTTTATTTTGCAGGTCATGAATTTAATTTCCGCGCATTATGCCCTGTCGCCGTAAAAATAAAAACACCTTATTTACATTCAAACCAAATCAATTACAAAAACAAATTATATCAATAAGTTAAAATATCATAAAATTATTGGTAATTAACATGATAATTATTTAGATCTTTTATTTTAATCAAAAAGCGAATCATTCTTATTTAAAAGAATAAATAGATTGCATTACTCTTGGATAAATATCGCCCGCCGCCGCGGCGCAACGGGCTTGCCAAGCGCCGCCGGGTGGATTACCTTCTGCGCAGATTCAATGCGGCAAAGTAAGGAGCATAAGGTGGGTTACAATCTGGCCGAGTTGTCCAAAGAAGAAATGGACAGGGTGAATGTGGATCTCGCCGCCTCAGGCGTGGCGTACAAAGAGCGTTACAACATGCCGGTGATCCCGGAAGTGGTGGAGCGCGAGCAGCCGGAGCCGCTGCGCGACTATTTTCGCGAGCGCGTGGCGCACTACCGCGCGGAATCCCACAAGTTTTCGCGTCTGCCTTACGAACCGAAGGCCAAATAACAAAACCCGCCGTTACGGCGGGTTTTTCGTGTCACTTGCCGGCGAATCGGTCGGTGGCGATCATCAGCTGGTGCAAAATGCCCGGTTCATCAAACGAATGCCCCGCCCCTTCCACGATATGCAGCTCCGCCTCCGGCCAGGCCTTGGCCAGATCCCAGGCGTTCTGCACCTGGCAGGCCATGTCATAGCGGCCGTGGACGATCACCGCCGGGATATGGCGGATCAGCGGCACGTTGCGCAGCAGTTGGTCATCGCTCTCCAGGAACCCCAAATGCGTGAAGTAGTGGTTTTCAATGCGGGCGAACGCCAGCGCGAAATCATCCTCGCCGAACGAAGCGGATTCACGGCTTGGCAACAGCGTCACCGTTTCCCCTTCCCACACGCTCCACAGTTTGGCCGCTTCGAGCTGCACCTGCGGATCGGCTGAAGTCAGCCGCTGCCGATAGGCGGCAATCACGTCTTTGCGCTCGTCATCCGACAGAATGGACAGCACGCGCTCCCACTTGTCCGGGAAGAAGCGCGAAGCGCCGTCCTGGTAATACCAATGCAGCTCCTGCTTGCGCAGGGTAAAGATGCCGCGCAGCACCATTTCACTGACGCGCGCCGGGTGGGTCTGCGCATAGGCGATCGCCAGCGTAGATCCCCAGGAGCCGCCGAACACCAGCCACTGCTCGACGCCGGCCATTTCGCGCAGCCGCTCGATATCGGCCACCAAATGCCAGGTGGTGTTGTTGTCCAGACTGGCGTGCGGACGGGAGCGGCCACAGCCGCGCTGATCGAACAGCAATACCTTGTAGCGCTCGGGATCAAACAGCTGGCGATGATGCGCAGAGATGCCGCCGCCCGGCCCGCCATGAATGAAGACCGCCGGTTTACCGTTCGGGTTGCCGCTCAGCTCCCAGTAGATCCGGTGGCCATCCCCAGTGTCCAGCCAACCGCTGTCGTATGCCGCTAACGGCGGGTACAAACCTCGTAATTGTTCCATGGCGCTTTCCGTCTCTCTGTGAGTCATGCTTTCATCAAAGCGGAAGCCGCCCGGCAGGTCAACGGTAAAACCTGAAAACTCAAACGCGCGCCGGGAACTCGGCGCGCGTTTGCTCAAAATCGCAACGACCCGCCTGCAAAATGCCCACAGGCCCGATCAGTTCACGCCTTGTTACGCCTACACGCCTTTACGCATATGCGGCTCGCGCATCTCCTGTGCGGTTTTCGCCTCGATGCTCAGTTCCGCCGTCGGGCGCAACATCAGGCGTGCCAAGCCGATGGGTTCGCCGGTTTCCCGGCAGTAGCCGTATTCGCCGTTCTGCAACCGCGCCAGCGCCGCATCGATTTTCGGCAGCAGGCGGCTTTCGCGATCCAACTGGCGGAACAACAGGCGCAGTTCTTCTTCGCGCGCCGCCTTGTCGGCTTCATCGCCCGTCGCTTCGCCGCTGTCGATCGCCTTCTTCAGCTCATCGATGTGCAACAGCAGTTTTTGCCGCTCATCCTGCAGCAGCTGGCGGAAAAAAGCCCGTTGAACCGAGTTCATGTAATCAGAATCCGGCATGGCCAGCAGTTGCTGCGCATCCGGTAATGTCATCACTGTCATTGCGTTCTCCGAACCCTAAAAGTGTAATATTATAACATAATAATTATTTTAAGCACCCGGTCATCCAAAAACAAAATTTCACGTGCAAACAGCCTGTTACATACTACTTGCACTTTGTCGCTTGCATCCTGTCGGCTTTAGGCGGTTAATGGCTGAGCAAGCCACCCAATCATAGGTAACGAGAGGCCATCATGAGTAAGGGAATGGATAGCAAAAAAAATGCGAAGAAGAAGCCGTTGAAAACCCCAGCCGAGAAACGTGCGGAGAAACGCGCCAAAAAAGCGCATCCGTCTGGTGAGTAAGCGTCCTTCCATCCGTCATTAAACCCGCCAAGGCGGGTTTTTTATTGCCTCACTGGAGAGATGGCCAATGCCCTGCTTTACCCTCGCCGCAGCCCAATACCCCGCCGCTGCGGCCAATATCGCCTGCAACCTTGAACGTCACCTTGAATTTGTCGCGCAGGCAGCCGAACAGCAGGTGCAACTGCTGGTTTTTCCCGAACTGTCGCTAAGCGGCTATGAGCTGGCCGATGCCGCCGAACTGGCGCTGACGCTGGACGATCCGCGTCTGCAACCGCTCACTGCGGCGGCGCAATCGCATCAGATGACGATCATCGTCGGCGCGCCCTTGCGCAGCGGCCAGGCGCTGCATATCGCCGCCTTGATCTTTCACCCCAACGGCGCGGTGGCCGCCTATACCAAGCAACATCTGCACGGCGCGGAACAACAACGGTTCTTGCCCGGTAATGGCGGCACGCTGCTGGAAATACATCGGCAACGCATCGCGCTGGCTATCTGCGCCGACACCTCGCAACCCGGCCACGCAAGCGCCGCCGCGCTGGCGGGTGCGCAGATTTATGCCGCCGGCGTGCTGGTATCTGAAGCCGGTTACGCGAAAGACAGCGCTGTGCTGGCAGGCTATGCCCGTCGTTATGGCATGGTCACGCTGATGGCCAACCATGCGGCGCCGACCGGAGGCTGGATCCCGGCAGGCCGCAGCGCCATCTGGGATGAAACGGGAGCGCTTTTGGTTGCCGCGCCGGATGACGCCCCTGGTCTTATCATCGCCGACAAGACCCGCGACGGTTGGCACGGCCGCCTGTGCCGGTTAAGCTGAAACCTGACGGCAACGCGGAGGAAAGCATGACGTTACGCGTAATAGATACCGAGACCTGCGGGCTGGACGGCGGCGTGGTGGAAGTGGCCTCCCTCGATCTGCTCGACGGCCAATTGACCAACCCGATGAGCGACCTGATCAGTCCGGACCGCCCCATCAGCCTCGACGCGATGGCTATTCATCACATCACCGAACAGATGGTGGAAGGCAAACCGCGCATTGCGGTGGCGATCGGCCGCTATCAGGGCAGCCCCTACTATGTGGCGCACAACGCCGCCTTTGATCGCGGGGTGTTGCCGGAGATGAACGGCGCCTGGATCTGCACCCTCAAGCTGGCGCGCACGCTGTATCCGGACATCAAGTACGGCAACCAGTATCTGCGCTACGCGCTGAATCTGGACGTGCAGCTGCCGGCAGACGCCACGCTGTACCCGCACCGCGCGCTGTACGACTGCTACGTCACCGCCGCGCTGCTGCAACGCATCATCAAGGATTCGGGCTGGACGCCGGAGCAAATGGTGCAGATCACCGAACAGCCGGTGCTGCTGAAGAAGTTCAAGTTCGGCAAATATCGCGGGCAGGAGATCGATCGCATCGCCCAGGAAGACCCCGGCTATCTGCGCTGGATGCTGAAATCCATCGACGATCTGAGCCCGGACATGAAACACACGCTGAAATACTATCTGATTGGCTAACACAGCGGGCGGCGCAGGCCGCCCGCCGCACACCGTTATTCCGCCAGCGCCAGAATGAAGGCGTACTCTAACGCAATATCCTCATAGGCCTTGAAGCGGCCGGATTTGCCGCCGTGGCCGGCATCCATGTCGGTATACAGCAGCAGTTGCCGATCGTCGGTTTTCAGCTCGCGCAGCTTGGCCACCCACTTGGCCGGCTCCCAATACTGCACCTGCGAATCGTGCAGGCCGGTGGTCACCAGCAGATGCGGGTACTCCTGCGCTTTCACCTGATCGTACGGGCTGTACTGCTTGATGTAGTCGTAATAGGCCTGCTCGTTCGGGTTGCCCCACTCGTCGTATTCGCCGGTGGTCAGCGGAATGGACTCATCCAGCATGGTGGTCACCACGTCGACGAACGGCACCTGCGCCACCACGCCGTGGAACAGTTGCGGCGCCTGGTTGATCACCGCGCCCATCAGCAGGCCGCCCGCGCTGCCGCCCATCGCGAACACTCGCTTGCCGTCGCCGTACCCTTGGGCGACCAGCGTTTCGGTCACGTCGATAAAGTCGTTGAAGGTGTTCTGCTTGTTGAACAACTTGCCGTCTTCATACCACAGCTGCCCCAGCTCGCCGCCGCCGCGAATGTGCGCCAACGCGAACACGACACCGCGATCCAGCAGGCTCAGGCGGCTGGCGCTGAACGCTGGATCCATGCTGCTGCCGTAAGAGCCGTAGCCATACACCATCAGCGGGTTGGCGCCGCGCTGGAAGCTGTCCTGGCGATACACCAGCGAAACCGGCACCTCGACGCCGTCGCGCGCCTTCACCCACACCCGCTCGCTGCGGTAGTTGTCCGGCGTGAAATTCTTCACTTCCTGCTGTTTGAGCATCGTCCGCTCGCCGCTGTCCATGTTCAGCTCGTACAGCGTGGTCGGGGTGGTCATCGACGAATAGCCGTAGCGCAGCAGCGCGGTTTCCGGATCCGGGTTATACGCCAGCCAGGTGGTGTAGGTCGGATCGTCGAAGGCGATGCGCTTCTCTTCGCCGCTTTGCCAGTGGATCTGGCGCAGCAGCGTCAGGCCGGCATTGCGCTCTTCCACCACCAGCCAATCGCGGAACAGGCTGAAGCCCTCCAGCATCACGTCGGCGCGCGGGGCGATCAGCGTCTGCCACTGCGCTTCGTCCGCCTGCTCGCTCTGGTACAGGCCGAAGTTCTTGCCGTCCTTGTTGGAGCGGATATAGAAATGCTGGTGATAGTGATCGATGGCGTACTCGTGATCCTTGCGCCGCGGCACGAACAGCTGCGGCTTGGCATCCGCCCGATCGGCGTCCAGCAGCAGGATCTCCGAGGTGGTGGTGCTGCTCAGGTGGATCAGAATAAAGCGCTCGGAGGTGGTCTTCTCCAGCCCGACGTAGAAGGTATCGTCCTGCTCTTCGTAAATCAGCTCGTCCTGCTGCGGATCGCTGCCGACTACGTGGCGATAAACCTGATACGGCAACAGCGTCTTGGCGTGCTTGCGCACGTAGTACACCGTCGAGGAATCGTTGGCCCACTCGAAGCTGCCGGAGGTATTTTCCAGCACTTCGTCGGCCCAGCTGCCGTCGGCCAGGTTCTTGAAACGAATGTCATACTGGCGGCGCGACAGGAAATCCTCCGCCACCCCCAGACGCTGATTGTCGGGACTGACGTCCAGCCCGCCCAGGGTGTAAAACTCGTGGTTCTCGGCGCGTTGGTTGCCGTCGATAAGCACATCCCACTGCTCGCTCTCGGCCTGCGGCTGGCGCACATAAATCGCGTATTCGTTGCCCGGCTCGTAGCGCGTCTGATAGCGATAGCCGTGGCGCACGTAAGGCACCGAATGTTCCTGCTGCGGGATGCGCGCCACCATCTCTTCGTACAGGGCTTCGCGCAGCGCCTGCTGCGGCTTCAACATCGCATCGGTGTAGGCATTCTCCGCCTGCAGGTAGTCCAGCACCTGACGATCTGCGCGCTCATCGTCGCGCAGCCAGTAGTAGTCATCCACGCGCGTATCGCCGTGGATAGTGATGGGATAAGGCCGTTTTTCCGCTTTCGGTGGGGTCATCATTGCTAAATCATCCGCTTACATAGATTGCGGCAAGAGTGACACGATTCCCCCCGGCTTGCCAAGCGGCGCTATGCCAGCTCGCGCTTTTTCTCGTTGACGTCGCTCTCGATGCCCTGCTTGACGTCCGCCGGGATCTTCAGCGCCTGCGCCAGCGCATCAAGATAGCCGCGCTCCATAAAGTGATCGACGTCGATCACCAGACAACTCAGGTAATAAACCTCCAGCGCCTCGTCTTCGTTTTGCACGCTGCGGGCGATTAACGCCGGGTTGAGCGGCTGGTCGAGCGCTTCCTGCACCCAGCCCTGCGCCTCTTCCCCCACCTGCAGTTGCGCCAGGCTGTGATCGATGGCGCGCTGCTCGTCGGCATCGATATGGCCGTCGCTTTTGGCGGCGAACACCAGCGCCTGCACCAAACGCTTGGCGCGCAGATCCACCGGCGTGGTTTGCAAACCGAACTGCGGTTCGTCCTGATGGGTCTCTTTCACCCGCTGCTTGTACTTATTCCACAGCACCGCGCCCACCGCCGCGCTGCCGCCGATAATCAGCGCATTCTTGCCGAACTTACCCACCAGCTTGCGCGAAGATTTGTTGGCCAACAGCACGCCGACCAGGCCGCCCAGCGCCGTGGGCGCCAGCAGCTTGCCGATGCCTTCTGCCCCGCCCATCGCGCCGCCCTTCTGCCCGATCAACGTTTGAATCTGCTGCATCCAGTTACTTTTCATCATCTACCCCTTGCGTGAGAAAACGCGGCGCGCAGGCGCGGCCGAACCGACGGTAAACCGCCAGATTAGGGGATCTTTTGTCAATTTACGTCTGGGGGATGCAAACCTGTGTTTAGCGGGCCGGGCGGCCCGCCAGGATGGCTGCGGCGTTACGCGTCTTCGTCGCCCGCTTCGTCGTCCTGCTCGTACTCGGCCAGCTCGTCGCGCATCGCCTGGAGGGCGTCGCGGGTCATCAGCGCCAGCGTGCGGTAGAAACCGGTGGTGGCGTGCGCTTCCACTTTGCCGAGGAAGCGGCCGCACCACGGCAGCAGGAACTCGTCGAACAGCGCGATCTGCGCCTGTGCTTCATCTTCCTGCGACTGATCTTCCAGCCAGGACGCCGCCAGCAGCAGCTGGCCGAAATGGTCGGCCGGCGCCTCAGCCAGCGGCATGCCGCGCTGCTGCAGGAAGGCGCGCACTTCAGCCTCGCTTGCGTCTTCGACATAGTCGGAGCGGAACGGCGGCACGCTGCATTCACTGCCGACGAACATCGCATTGAAGTCGGTCGCCAGTTGGTTGACGTCGCCGCCCTGCTGCAGGCGCTTCAGCAGGTCATCCTGTTCCAGCGGCCAGTGCTGCTGCAGCTTGCCCTCTTTAATCAGCGCGAACAGCGGCACCAACAGCGGATCCTGCGGCTGGCGGTAGAACAGCGTACCCAGCACGCGGCAGACAATCGAAAACTCATTCATGATAAAGCCTTATTCAATACGGAAAATTTTGCCGGGACGATGTCACAAATCGGCCAATTCCGCAATCGCCGGCTTGCCGCGCCGCTCGAGAAAATCCAGCAGCCGGCGCGGGCTGACGTTGAGAATGCGCTCCTGCGGGAAGCCCACCTCTTCGATAATGCGCTCGCAGTGCTCAAAGTTACCCAGCGAAAAGGCGACGTGCGAATCCGAGCCCAGCGCCAGCCAGCCGCCGGCGTCGCGCACCGCGGCGGCGATCGCCCGACAGTTGGCCTCGCTGCCCTTGCGGGAGTGGGTGAACGACGAGTTATTCAGCTCCAGCGCCACCTCGTATTTGGCCGCCGCCGCCGCGACGGCGGGAATGTCGATCGGATAACGCGGGTTGCCGGGGTGGCTGATGATATGCACGTCCCCCTGCGCCATCGCGGCGATCATCGCTTCAGTATTGGACGCTTTATCCTGCGGCGCAAACACCGGCTCATGGAAACCGGCGATGATCACGTCGGTGGCCGTCAGCATCGGGCCGGTGCAGTCGATATCGCCCTGCAGGTTTTTGATGTTGGCTTCGATACCGCGCAAAATGCCCACGCCGTTCACCCGGCGCGGCCAAACGTGCATGTTCATAAAGTGCCAGTAGTGCGGCGCATCGGCCATGTCCGGGCCGTGATCGGTGATGGCGAACAGCTGGATGCCCTTCTGCCGGGCTTCGGCGATGTAATCGTGCAGCGTGCTGTAAGCGTGCGTGCTGGCGACGGTGTGCATATGCAAATCAACGGGATACATTGTTTCTCCTTCCAGAGGGCCTGCCCGCAGCGGTGCGGGCGGGCGCGATGACGGTGTCAGCTTATCAGTTACCGAACGGCGGCTGAAGGATCAGTACCCCCGTTGCCTGTCGACCACGCCGGCAGGGGTATGCCCCGCCTCCAGCGCGCGAATGTTGGCGGCGATCTGATCCATCGCCTGCTGCGGCAACGTGATGGCAGCAATATGCGGGGTAATGGTGACACGCGGATGACGCCAGAACGGGTGATCCTGCGGCAGCGGCTCACGGGCGAACACGTCCAGCGTGGCGGCGGCCAGTTGCCCCTGCTCCAGCGCCGCCAGCAGATCGGCTTCCACCAGGTGCGCGCCGCGCGCGATGTTGATGAGGTAGGCGCCCGCGCTCAACTGTGCGAACAGCTCGCGGTTGAGGATGCCAACGGTCTCCGGCGTATTGGGCAGCAGGTTGATCAGCAGTTTGACGCCGTCGAGGAAGGCCGCGCGCTGAGTCTCCCCGGCGAAGCTTTGCACGCCGTTAATCTGTTTGGCGCTGCGGCTCCAGCAGCGCACGCTAAAGCCAAACTCGGTCAGCTTACGCGCCACGCTCTGCCCCAGCACGCCGGCGCCGAGGATGCCGATGGTGAAATCATCCAGCGAGTGCGGATCGAGCGGCTGCCATTCCTGCCGCTGCTGCAACGCCTGATACTCGTCGAAACGGCGGAAATAGCGCAGCACATAGCTCAGCGCATATTCCTGCATCTGCTGCGCCATGCCGGTATCCTCCAGCCGCAGCAGCGGCACGCCGGCGGGCAGCGTGCCGGGGTGTTTGCGCTCCTGATCGAGAATGGCGTCGACGCCGGCGCCGAGGGCGAACACCGCTTTCAGATCGCGGCGGTTGGCTAACATCTCGTGCGGCGGGCGCCATACCAGCGCGTAATCCGCCGGCCGCTCGTCGCCGCGCTGCCATTCGCGGATCTCGGCCTGCGGCAGGCGTTGCTTGATGCCGGTCAGCCATTCCTGGGCGTTAAATAAGGGATGGTAATAGATGATGTTCATACTGCGGGCTCCCGTTTGTTTTTATTGGTTTTCCTTCAGCCTTCCGCGATTCATCGCCGGATGCAAGCGTTAAAGCCCAAAATAAAAACAGCCCCGACCAGTGGGGCTGTTGTGCATGTGCGCAAAATCAGGCGGCAGACGCGCCGTCGCGCCGGATAAGACGCCGCAACAGCGGAATTAAAATCAGCATCGCCACGCCGACGCCCGTCGCCCCCCAGCCCAGCGCGCTGAAGATTTCGCTGTAGCCGGGATTGGTTTGCAGCGGCGTACTGCCGCTGTTTTCCGGCATCAGGCCGGATACGTAGCCCGCCAACACCGAAGCGACGCCGGTCACCATCATCCAGCAGCCCATCATCACACCCTGATAGCGCGGCGGCGCCAGCTTGCCGATCATCGCGTAACCGATCGGCGAGATCATCAATTCACCGACGCTTTGCAGCACATAGCTGATGACGATCCATTTAAACGCCACCAGCCCGTCGCCGCCCGCCATGCTGATGCCCAGCGGCAATACCAGCATGCCGAGCCCGATGCAAAACAGCGATCCGGAGAACTGCAGCGGAATGTCGATGTTGCAGCCGCGAGCGCGCAGGCGGTTGAACCACCAGGCCAGCAGCGGGCCGCCCACCACGATCACCAGCGTGTTGATGTTCTGGATCCACTGCGGCGCCACCTGAATGCCGTAAACGTTCAGATTGATGTTGTGCTCGGAGAACAGCATCAGCCCCATCGGCGCCAGCTGATACAGCGCCCAGAACACCAGCGACCCCAGCGCCAGGATCAGATAGGCCACCATTCTGCGGCGCTCATCGCGCGGATGGTGGCGCAGCGTCACGACGCACAGCATCAGGAAGATCAGCGCGCCGAGCACGATCACGAAATGGCCGCTGAACTCGGCATGGGTCAGCATCACGCGGATAATCGGCACCAGCGCCACCAGCACCGCCAACCCGACCAGCATGCGCCAGCGGTATTGGCTGCGGCTGGCGTCGTGGAGCGGCGTATTGAGATCGGCCAGAATGCGCCAGCGACAGACGGCGACGATGATCGCCGCCGCGTTGCCCAGCGTGGCGAACAGGAACAGCGCGCGATAATTTTCCGTCAGTTGGAAATACCCGGCCACAGTAAAGCCAACGAAGAACCCGAGGTTCATGCCGGCGTAATTCCACAGGAACGCCGATTCGCGCCGATCATCGTCCGGTTTGAAACGCTGGGTGAGCATCATATTGATGCAGGTCACGTTGAGACCGCTGCCGGTCAGGAACATCGCCAGCCCCCAGTACAACCCCCACACGCCCGCGACGGCAATCAGCGCGCAGCCGAACACCTGCAGCACCATACCGAGCACGAACAGATTGCGGTTGCTGAGGAAACGGCCGCCGAGATAGCCGCCGAACATGTGCAGGCCATAGTTGAAGGCGCCGAACACGCCCATCATGGCATTGGCGCTGCTTTCGTTGAAACCCAATCGCTTGGTGGCGTACAGCACCAGCGTGGAATAGAGCACGGCGAAACCCAGCGTGGCGAAGATCTGGATGAAGAACAGCGCCCCCGCGCCGGGGGGAATGGCATGGCGCGCTTGCGGCGCCGGCATGGCATCTGAAGGAGTCAAAACGAACCTCTACTGCATTATTATGTAATGAGTCTGTCCCTGTCTGCGGTATCGCCGGCCTGTCAACCGGCAATCTGCGCGGCGACGTGATGTTCCTTGCCAAAAACGCCGCGCCGACATGATTCCATTTAGCGACACATCTGACTAATAATCCAGTATTAATGCATATAACAGCAAACAACCCAACCTCAATGGCGAGATATTGAGCTATCTGTACAGAAAAAAGTCAAACAATCGGCTTTCACGCATTTTGCTCGCTGCCGCCCTGTCCGCCGGCGGCCGAGAGTCAGGATATCGTTCGGTAAATCAGCAAATTGCTGCAAGTTTGGCTAAACAGTCATGAGAATGAAATAAGAGGGTTGACGCTGAGATCAGATTCTCCTACATTAGCGCCCGTCGACAGCGCAAGGCGTTATCGGCAACAAAACGGTGAGGTGTCTGAGTGGCTGAAGGAGCACGCCTGGAAAGTGTGTATACGCGAAAGTGTATCGAGGGTTCGAACCCCTCTCTCACCGCCAAATTCAAAGAGAAAGCCTGGATTCGCGTCCAGGCTTTTTTTTTGCATGGCGCACCGCCGAGAGGGGTGAGAAGCCTCGACAGGGTTCGACAAAACGCCCGCGTTTTGGACCGCCAACGGCGGCCCGTAGGGTGAGCGCAGCGAATCAAGCCCTCTCTCACCGCCAAATTCAAAGAGAAAGCCTGGATTCGCGTCCAGGCTTTTTTTTTGCATGGTGCACCGCCGAGAGGGGTGAGAAGCCCCGACAGAGTTCGACAAAACGCCCGCGTTTTGGACCGCCAACGGCGGCCCGCCGCGAACGCCTCCCGCCTTACGCTGCCGAGGTTCCCCTTTTTCTCGGTTCTCCTCGAACCGCCTCTCTGATTTTCTCGCCCTTTCATGACTTCTGACGTGTAGTTCGCCGCAGTTTTCAACAAAGTGAACACGGCTTGAGCGGACAAGCAAAAACACAGAAATTATTCTTGACCGGATCGGCCCCACTCCCTATAGTAGCGCCCCGTTGCAGCGATGATTTCGCAACAAAAAAATATGGTGAGGTGTCCGAGTGGCTGAAGGAGCACGCCTGGAAAGTGTGTATACGCGAAAGTGTATCGAGGGTTCGAATCCCTCCCTCACCGCCATATTCTACGAAGAAGCCTGAACTCGCGTTCAGGCTTTTTTGTATGCATAGTGCACCGAGCGGGAGGGTGAGAATCCTCGACAGGGTTCGACAAAACGCTCGCGTTTTGGACCGCCAACGGCGGCCCGCAGGGTGAGCGCAGCGAATCAATCCCTCCCTTACCGCCATATTCTACGAAGAAGCCTACCATCACTTTCCTGATGGGTTTAATTTAAAAACCACTTAAATTAAACTCTATTTTCTTGAGAACGTCTCGGCAATCACGTCAAACGTATTTACTTAGAGTAAATGTAGAGATATATTTATCCCCATTAGCATCTTTCTACTTAGATGATTAGATAAATATATGCATTATCAACTCAACAAAAAATAAAAATAGGTTAAAAATGAAATCACAAACAGCAAAAAATTTTTCTGAATTTGTCGATATAGTGGAGAGACTTGGCAATGATTCGGAGCTGATGCTATTCAGGGGGCAAGCAGAAAAAGGTAATTTACTGCCAAGTATAGCGCGAAAAAATCCAAAAACCGACTCAACAAGTGCTGAGCAAGAATTAATAAAAGAGTTAAAGCGAATGGGCGCATCGATTCTACCTAAAAATGATCTTGATGATTGGGATCTCTTAGTAATAGCACAACACTTCGGCATGAAGACTCGGTTATTAGATTGGACTAGCAATCCACTTGCAGCCTTATTCTTTGCATGTAATGATTGGAAAAAAGGGGATGTTTATGTTTATGCACTGGATGCAAATCGATATCTGAAAGAGCCGCAAAAAGGACCATTTGACACAGGAAGAACACAGGTTATAAGGCCAAAGTTAAATAACCCTAGAATTATCGCGCAGCATGGTTGGTTTACTGCACATAAGTACTCAAAATCCTCTAAGAAGTTCGTTCCCCTGGAAAAAAACAATGAAATATCAGAGTCAGTTCAAGAAATAAAAATCCCAGAAGATACCAGGGAAAAACTATTAAAATCTCTAGACAGACATGGTGTCAGTAGCCGAACCTTATTCCCTGATTTGGAAGGGCTCTGTAAATATATAAACTGGAAAAACGAGACAAACTAATATCAAAACTTAACTGTAAAAATTTCGAGTTACTCAAAAAGTCATTTAGATGCTAACAAAAAAGCCCGAACGCAAATTCAGGCTTTTTTATTCCCACTGCCAAACCGCTCAGTGGTGCGTGCATCTCACCGCCGTCGGCTGCGCCAGTGCGCGGCGCCAGTCCCCCGGCGTTTGGCCGAACTGGCGTTTGAAGCTGCGGTTGAACGACTGCTGTGAGTCGAAGCCGAGCGAGATCGCCACGCTGACGATCGGTTCGCCGCTGTTGGCCAGGCGCTCCGCCGACACCTTCAGTTTTTGCATGCGGATATACTCCCCCAACGCATAGCCGGTCTGACGCTTGAACATGCGCTGCAGATGCCATTTGGAGTAGCCCGCGCGGTCCGCTACGGTGTTGATATCCAGTTTTTCTTCCAGATTGTTGTCGATCCACGTCTTCAAATCGGTAATGAAACCCGTCGTGTTCATGCTGATGCTCCCATCATGTCGGCAGGGTCCCCCTCTGCCCAGTGCGCATACGTTGCAACAGTTTCGCTTTAAATGCAATTTTTATTATTGCATTTACCAGAAAGCCGCCTCTATACTCCACCCAATTAATGTAACCGATATTGATACATTAATGTGACACCAATATGTTTCAAAACCTAACGTTGCGCCATGACAAGGCGCGGCGCCCCTTCCGCCGAACGCCGGCATGAAGGGAAAAGCCCGGAAAACAGGGCTGGGTATGGGGCCAGACAGCGCTTACTTATCGGAATAAAAATAATGCCAAATCAACCAAACTCATCGTTCAACGCCGGCGGCCGCACGCGCGCCTTCGCTCTGGGCCAGCGGCTCTCCGGGGTGGCGCTGCTGGCCGCCCTGCTCGCCGGGTGTGACAACAGCGTCGCGCACAACGCCCCGCCACCGCCGCCGGTGGTCAGCGCCGCCAGCGTGGTGGTCAAACCGATCAGCCAGTGGGATGCGTTCAATGGCCGGGTCGAAGCAGTGCAAAGCGTACAGCTGCGCCCGCGGGTTTCCGGCTACATCGAGCGGGTCAACTACACCGAAGGCGACGAGGTGAAGAAAGGCCAGGTGCTGTTCACCATTGACGATCGCACCTACCGCGCCGCGCGCGAACAGGCGCAGGCGGAGCTGGTGCGGGCGCGCAATCAGGCAGCCCTCGCGCGCAGCGAATCTTCGCGAACCGAGAAACTGATCGGCACTCAGGCCATCTCGCAAGAGGTGTGGGAACAGCGCCGTTCGTCCGCCGCGCAGGCGCAAAGCAACGTGCTGGCGGCGCAGGCCCAGCTCGATATGGCGCAGCTTAATCTCGACTTTACCCACGTCACCGCCCCGATCGACGGGCGCGCCAGCCGCGCGATGATCACCGCCGGCAACCTGGTCACCGCCGGCGACAGCGCCAGCGTGCTGACGACGCTGGTATCGCTCGATAAGGTTTACGTCTATTTCGACGTGGATGAGGCGACCTTCCTGCGCTATCAGCAGCAGGGCCGACACGACGCGCGCCTGCCGGTGAAGGTGGGCCTGGTGGGCGAAGACGGCACTCCGCATCAGGGGCTGGTGGACTTCACCGACAACCAGTTGAACGCCGGTACCGGCACCATCCGCATGCGCGCCCTACTCGACAACCGCGATCGCCGCTTCACGCCGGGGCTGTTCGCCCGCGTGCAGATGCCCGGCAGCGCCGAGTTCAACGCCATGCTGATCGACGACAAAGCGGTGATGACCGATCAGAACCGCAAGTTCGTTTACATCGTCGATAAAGACGGCAAGGCGCAGCGCCGCGACATCGACGTGGGCCGGATGGCCGAAGGATTGCGCATTGTGCAAAAAGGCCTGGTGAACGGCGATCGGGTGATCGTCGACGGCATGCAGAAAGTGTTTATGCCGGGCATGCCGGTCGACGCGAAAAGCGTCGCCATGACCACCACCGCCTCCGCCCTTAACTAAGCACCCAGCAGAGAATTCTGACCCATGGACTTTTCCCGTTTTTTCATCGACCGGCCGATCTTCGCCGCGGTGCTGTCGATACTGATTTTTGTCGCCGGGGTGATCGCCATTCCGCTGCTGCCGATCAGCGAGTACCCGGACGTGGTGCCGCCCAGCGTGCAGGTGCGCGCCGAATACCCGGGCGCCAACCCGAAAGAGATTGCTGAAACGGTGGCGACGCCGCTGGAAGAAGCGATCAACGGCGTCGAAAACATGATGTACATGAAATCGGTCGCCGGCTCCGACGGCGTGCTGGTGACCACCGTCACCTTCCGCCCGGGCACCGATCCCGATCAGGCGCAGGTGCAGGTGCAAAACCGCGTGGCGCAGGCCGAAGCGCGTCTGCCGGAGGATGTGCGCCGCCAGGGCATCACTACCCAGAAACAGTCTCCGGCGCTGACGCTGGTGGTGCATCTGGTATCGCCTTCCGGCAAGTACGACTCGCTGTACCTGCGCAACTACGCCACCCTGAAGGTCAAGGATGAACTGGCCCGCCTGCCGGGCGTCGGTCAGGTGCAGATCTTCGGCGCCGGCGAATACGCAATGCGCATCTGGCTCGATCCGAACAAGGTCGCCGCGCGCGGGCTGACCGCCTCCGACGTGGTGAGCGCCATGCAGGAGCAGAACGTGCAGGTCTCCGCCGGCCAGCTCGGCGCGGAGCCGATGCCGACGCGCAGCGACTATCTGCTGTCGATCAACGCCCAGGGCCGCCTGCAAACCGAAGAAGAGTTCGGCAACATCATTCTCAAGAGCGGCGATAACGGCGAGATCGTGCGGCTGCGCGACGTGGCGCGCATCGAAATGGGTTCCGGCAGCTACGCGCTGCGCGCCCAGCTCAATAACAAGGATGCGGTCGGCATCGGCATCTTCCAGTCGCCGGGCGCCAACGCCATCGAGCTGTCGGACGCGGTGCGCGGCAAGATGGCCGAGCTGGCGACGCGCTTCCCGGACGGCATGAGCTGGAAATCGCCGTACGATCCGACGGTGTTCGTGCGCGATTCGATCCGCGCGGTGGTGGACACCCTGCTGGAAGCGGTGATCCTGGTGGTGCTGGTGGTCATTCTGTTCCTGCAGACCTGGCGCGCCTCGATCATTCCCCTGTTGGCGGTGCCGATCTCCGTAGTCGGCACCTTCGCCGCGCTGTATCTGCTCGGCTTCTCGCTCAACACCCTTAGCCTGTTCGGGCTGGTGCTGGCGATCGGCATCGTGGTGGATGACGCCATCGTGGTGGTGGAGAACGTCGAGCGCAACATCGAAGAGGGGCTGTCGCCGCTGGCGGCAGCGCACCAGGCGATGCGCGAGGTCTCCGGCCCGATCATCGCCATCGCCGTGGTGCTGTGCGCGGTGTTTGTGCCGATGGCGTTCCTCTCCGGCGTTACCGGCCAGTTCTACAAACAGTTCGCCGTCACCATCGCCATCTCGACGGTGATCTCCGCCATCAACTCGCTGACCCTGTCGCCGGCGCTGGCGGCGCGCTTGCTGAAGCCGCACGGCGCGCCGAAAGATCTGCCGTCGCGCCTGATCGACCGGCTGTTCGGCTGGCTGTTCCGGCCGTTCAACCGCTTCTTCGCCAGCGGCTCGCAGCGTTATCAGCACGGGGTATCCCGCGTGCTGGGCCGACGCGGCGCAGTGTTCGTCGTCTACCTGCTGCTGCTGATCGCCGCCGGGGTAATGTTCAAGACCGTGCCCGGCGGCTTTATCCCGACGCAGGACAAGCTGTATCTGATTGGCGGCGTGAAGATGCCGGAAGGCGCCTCGCTGGAGCGCACCGATGCGGTGATCCGCAAGATGAGCGCCATCGGCCTGAGCGTGGACGGCGTCACCGATGCGGTGGCCTTCCCCGGCCTGAACGCGCTGCAGTTCACCAATACGCCGAATACCGGCACGGTATTCTTCGCGCTGGAGTCATTGAGCACCCGTACCCGCACCGCGGCGCAGATCAACGCCGAGATCAACGCGCGCATTTCGCAGATCCAGGAAGGTTTCGCCTTCTCGATCATGCCGCCGCCGATCCTCGGCATCGGCCAGGGTTCCGGCTATTCGCTGTACGTGCAGGATCGCGGCGGGCTGGGTTACGGCGCGCTGCAGACCGCGATCAACACGATGTCCGGCGCCATTATGCAAACGCCGGGCATGGGCTTCCCGATCTCCTCTTATCAGGCCAACGTGCCGCAGCTGGACGCCAAAATCGATCGCGACAAGGCCAAGGCCCAAGGGGTGCCGCTCAATGCGCTGTTCAGCACGCTGCAGACCTACCTCGGTTCGTCTTACATCAACGACTTTAACCGTTACGGCCGCACCTGGAAGGTGATGGCGCAGGCCGACGGCCAGTTCCGCGACAGCGTGGAAGACATCGCCAACCTGCGTACCCGCAACGACAAAGGCGAAATGGTGCCGATCGGCAGTATGGTCAGCATCGGCACGACCTACGGCCCGGATCCGGTGATCCGCTACAACGGTTTCCCGGCGGCGGACCTGATCGGCGACGCCGATCCGCGCGTCCTCTCCTCTACCCAGGCGATGAGCGCGCTGACGCAAATGGCCGGCAAGCTGTTGCCGAACGGCATGAACATCCAGTGGACCGATCTGAGCTACCAGCAATCGACCCAGGGCAACGCCGCGCTGGTGGTGTTCCCGGTCGCGGTGCTGCTGGCGTTCCTCGCGCTGGCGGTGCTGTATGAAAGCTGGACGCTGCCGCTGGCGGTGATCCTGATCGTGCCGATGACCATGCTGTCGGCGCTGTTCGGCGTGTGGTTGACCGGCGGCGACAACAACGTGTTCGTGCAGGTCGGGTTGGTCGTTCTGATGGGGCTGGCCTGCAAGAACGCGATTCTGATCGTCGAGTTCGCCCGCGAGCTGGAAATGCAGGGCAAAGGCATCGTCGAGGCGGCGCTGGAAGCCTGTCGCCTGCGGTTGCGACCGATCGTGATGACCTCCATCGCCTTCATCGCCGGCACCATCCCGCTGATCCTCGGCCACGGCGCCGGCGCCGAAGTGCGCGGCGTCACCGGCATCACGGTGTTCTCCGGCATGCTGGGGGTCACCCTGTTCGGGCTGTTCCTGACGCCGGTGTTCTACGTCACCCTGCGTCGCCTGGTGGCACGCAAAACGCAGACGCAGACGGCGTAATCCTCGTCTTAACATGCAAAAAGGTCGGGCATTGCCCGACCTTTCTTTATGCATCAGAACCGCGATTATTTATCGGCGGTTTCGGCCTCTTGCGCGGCGGCGTATTCCGCACAGGCGCGCTTGTCGCCCCGCTCCAGTTCGGCCAGCGAGTCAGCCACGGTGTGGCGCGCCAGCACCGCGAGCGAAGCCTGCTCGGCCTCGTTCACCACCGATTTAAAATACCAACAGGCGTTGGCGCTCACCAGGCAACGGGCCGGCACTTCAGGGCGTGAGGCCCAGATGCGCTTGTCGTCGATCACCGCCAGGTAGATATCCCGCAGGGTAATCTCTTCCGCCGGGCGGCCGAGGTGGATAGAGCCGTTTCGGCCCAGGGTGGAAACGATGATGCCGTCTTTGGTCAGCGGCACCATCAGTTTGCGGATAAAGCTCGGGTTAGCTTCCAGAGTGGCGGCGAGCGTGGCGCTCGTCGAACGCATGCCCTGCTTCTCAGCTACGGCGACGCTAAGGACCATTTGCAACGCTGTCGGAAAGCGAAAATCTAACATGTCGTTATCTCTGCGAGACGAAATACTCGGGTTTGGCCGGTGCGGCGATTAGCGCCGAACACACCGCTTAATCGCACAATAATATAACAAACGCGGGGGCTTTTTTGAAGTTTTGCCCAGTGATATCGCACGCAGACATTAGAACGATCGTCGAATTCGCGGGCAGACAAAAAGCAGAAACCCGCGTCAATGTTAACGCCGCTCGCTTAACCGAGTTAAACGATCAGAACTAACACTGCCCGCGGGTTTAATTCGAATGCGTCGATCAGGCTCTGTTCAGCACCAGCTGGCCGTTTTTGTCCAACGGGATTTGGGTGCCCGGATCGTGATCCATGCGGATCTTGCCCTGCTGATTGCCGATCTTGTAGGTCACGTCATAGCCCAGCATTTTCTGAGACTTGTCGTAGACCGTTTTGCAACGCTGCTGAACGCTGGTGGTGACATCGTTATTCTGCATCGCCCCTTGCACCTGGTTACCGGCGTAGCCGCCGCCCAGAGCGCCCACCACGGTCGCCACGTCGCGTCCGCGACCGCCGCCGAACTGGTGGCCGATCACGCCGCCCGCCACTGCGCCCAGCACAGAACCGGCGATGCGGTTTTCATCCTGCACCGGTGCACGGTGCGTGACGGTGACGTTGCGGCATTCCTGACGCGGCGTTTTGATGGTTTCTTTAATCGGCGTTGCGGCGAGCACCTGCGCATATTGCGGACCGGCAGAAAAGACGTCCAGGCTGGCTACCGCGGCAATCCCCAGAGCGGCAGCGATGCCAATCCCAACACCGGCTAACATTGACTTGTTCACAGGAAACCTCCTGAAAGTGTTACCACGCATTTTTTCCGGGTCTGTTACCGGCATGGCACCGCGCTTATTATTTTGCGCATGGGCGGCTTGCGGTATCCCGGTTTACGGCGTGCGCGACGCGCCGTCTGTAAACGAGGTAAAGTCTGCACAATGATTTGAGGGCTCGCAATAAGATAAGGGGACCAAAAATGCGGGAAAACGGCCGTTTTGCCGTTGTTTAGGAGGAATCTTAAGAATTTTACCCATGTCGGCGACAGCTTATGCTGAAGAATCAAGCAACCGCCGCCGTTAGCCTCGCGCCGCCATAAAAAAACCCGCGCGGGCGAACCGGCGCGGGTTGATCGACAACGGCGGGATCAGTGCATCTTCAGACGCGGGCGGATCACCCGGTTAATGCCGCCCACCAGCATCATCAGGCCGGTTTTGATGTAGCCGTGCAGCGCCACCTGGTGCATGCGGTACAGCGAGATGTAGACGAAACGCGCAATGCGCCCTTCCACCATCATCGAGCCGCGCATCAGGTTGCCCATCAGGCTGCCGACGGTGCTGAAGCGCGACAGCGACACCAGCGAACCGTGGTCTTTGTACACGTAAGGCTTCAGCGTCTGACCATTCATCAGCGCCAGAATATTGGTGGCGCAGCGTGAGGCCATCTGGTGCGCCGACTGGGCGCGCGGCGGCACGAAACCGCCGCCCTCTTTCGGGCAAGAGGCGCAGTCGCCGATGGCGAAGATGTTCGGATCGCGCGTGGTCTGCAGCGTCGGCTCCACCACCAACTGGTTGATGCGGTTGGTTTCCAGGCCGCCGATGTCCTTCATAAAGTCCGGCGCTTTGATGCCCGCCGCCCACACCATCAGATCGGCGTCGATGAACTCGCCGCCCTTGGTATTCAGGCCTTTGGCGTCCGCGCTGGTCACCATGGTGTTGGTCAGCACGCGCACGCCCAGCTTGATCAGCTCCTGGTGCGCCGCAGCGGAAATGCGCGGCGGCAGCGCCGGCAGAATGCGCTCGCCGGCTTCGACCAGCGTCACGTTGAGCGCGCTGTTGTCCAGGCCTTCAAAACCGTAGCTGTGCAGCTGTTTCACCGCGTTGTGCAGTTCGGCGGACAGTTCAACGCCGGTGGCGCCGCCGCCGACGATGGCGATGTTGACCCGCTCTTTTTGCCCCGGCTGCGCCGAGAACTTCAGGAACAGGTTAAGCATTTCGTTGTGGAAACGACGTGCCTGATGCGGGTTATCCAGGAAGATGCAGTGCTCTTTCACGCCCGGCGTACCGAAATCGTTTGAGGTGCTGCCCAGCGCCATCACCAGGATGTCGTACGGCAGTTCACGCGCCGGCACCAGCTCGCCGCCCTGCTCGTCGCAGATCTGCGCCAGCTGCAGCGTTTGCATCTCGCGGTTGATGTTGGTCAACGACCCCAGTTGGAAGCTGAAATGGTGGTTGCGCGCGTGCGCCAGGTAGCTGAGCGCATCCACGCCGTCATCGAGGGAGCCGGTCGCCACTTCGTGCAACAGCGGTTTCCACAAATGGCTGTGGTTGCGATCCACCAGCGTGATCTCGGCTTTGTTCTTACGGCCAAGTTTATGGCCCAGGCTGGTCGCCAGCTCCAGACCACCGGCGCCGCCGCCGACAATAACGATTTTCTTCTTTGGCGTTGTCAAAATAACCCCCTAAATGTGAACCATTTGTTATCCCAGGGTAAATAAATAATATCCTTAGAATACATAGGGTTCGCGTAAAATAAATCGGCTCTCTGCAGCCAGAATAGCATGCGAGGTTATTTGGTCATACCAAAATTGACGTACATCAATTTTTTTTGGTTAAAGGCTGGACGAGGGCATTTTTTGGGGATTGCGATTCAAATAGTTAGCGCTGAGTCACAGTTTTAAATTTTGCCGATTGCCACGCAAAATCTGGCTTTGGCGCACAAAAAAGCCGCACTTTCCGTCGGTGAAAAACGGGGAGCGCGGCTCGCGGCAGCGTTATGAAACTGTTAACCCAGCGCCTTGAACGCCTTGAGCCGCTGCAGATGCGGCGAGATGTTTTTGAACTTGTGCGTCTGCTGTTCATCCCACACGATCTCGTAGTAGTGATGCAGCAATTCGGCGCTGCGCGGGTTATCCAGCACCTCGTCGTGGCGCGACAGCACCACCAGACAGCGATCGCGGTTTTTCTCGCGGAAATCCTCCACGCACTTGGTGGCGATATCGCGATACTCTTCCGGCCGGTCTATCTTGCCGTGCATGTGCTCTTCCGGGTACAGGTTGGGATTGAACATCGCCTGGCGAATGCCGCACAGGAAGCCGATGCGCTCCGCCCAGAAGCCGCCGAGGCCGACCCCGCAGATCAACGGGTGCGCATCGCCGCCCTGCTGCACCGCCTTGTCCACCTCTTTCAACAGATGCTGCATGTCGTGACGCGGGTGTAGCGTGCTGTAGCTGATAAAGCGCACATCCGGATCGATAAACTGCAGCTGTAACACCTTTTCATGATTGCCGGGGCTGGTGGAATCGAAGCCGTGCAAATAGATAATCATGTGGATCCTCGCAACAAGCCAAGGGCCGCGGGCGCGGCCCTCATCATTTCCGCTCTGCGCCGCGATGCGGCGCCTGGATTCACCCTTGCGAACGCTGCTTGTGCTCCTCCCAGCGTTCGCTCAGCGCGCTGAGCGCCTTGTGCGCCTGCTGCCAGCGCTCGGAGTCGCGCAGTTCCTGACGGGTGAACTGACCGCGATGATATAACCGCTTCACCTTCTCTGCTTTGACCGGGGACAGGTTATCCAACACGCTGACCGCGCCTTCGCGGTGGTTGCACACCAGGATCATGTCGCAACCGGCATCCAGCGCCGCCTGGCCGCGTTCGGCATAGCTGCCCATGATGGCGGCGCCTTCCATCGACAGATCGTCGGAGAAAATCACGCCGTCGAAGCCCAGCTCCTGACGCAGGATCTGCTGCAGCCAGTACGGCGAGCCGCTGGCCGGACGCGGGTCCGCTTCAGTATAGATGACGTGAGCCGGCATGACGGCGTCCAGCAGCTGACGATTGATCAGCTCGCGGAAGATCGCCATGTCATGCTCGCGGATCTGCGCCAGCGGCCGCGGATCGCGCGGGGTTTCCTTGTGCGAATCGGCGCTGACGGCGCCGTGCCCCGGGAAGTGCTTACCGGTGGTTTTCATGCCGGCGCTGTGCATGCCGAGGATAAAGCGCTCCGCCATCGCCAACGCCTGCTGCGGATCGCTGTGGAACGAACGCTCGCCGATCGCCGCGCTGGCATGGCCGATGTCCAGCACCGGCGCAAAGCTAATGTCGATATCCTGCGCGATCATCTCCGCCGCCATCAGCCAGCCGGCCTCCTGCGCCAGGCGGCCACCTTCTTGCGCATCGTTCAAGGCGGCGAACGATTGCGCCGCCGGCAAGCGGGTGAAGCCTTCGCGGAAGCGCTGCACGCGCCCGCCCTCCTGATCCACGGCCACCACCAGCCGATCGTGCGAAGCGGCGCGGATCTGGCGCACCAGCTCACGCAGCTGCTCCGCATCGTGGAAATTGCGGGTAAACAGGATCAATCCGCCAACCAGCGGGTGTTTCAGAATCTCGCGTTCTTCTGCATCCAGCTCGTAGCCGGCGACATCTAACATTACTGGGCCCACGGGCACCTCACTTCATATTGTTCGTTCAGAATTCGGATGATGATAAACAGAATTGCCGGCGCAGCGCCGCGCCCCAGCGCAAAAATTCAACGTCGCCGCTCTGCTGCCAGCGCACTTCAAACCACAGCAGCATCAGATAATCCACCCACGGCAGCCAGCGCTGCACCTGCGCCTGCAGCCGGGCGACGTCGTGATAGCCCTGACGCGCGTAGTGCTGCAAAAAGCGCTGCTGCGGCTCAGCCGCCCAGCCGTTGCCGCGAAACAGCGCGGCGATATCCAACGCCACATCGCCGTCGGCGGCATACTCCCAGTCGATCAGCCGCAGCCCCTCGCCGGTCGCGAGCAAATTGCCCGGGTGGATGTCCATGTGCAGCGGCGCCAAGCGTAATGGCCGCGGCGGCGCGCAGCGTAAGAAATGACGCTGCCAACGCAGCCAGGCGGGGGTTAAGCGCCGCGTATCCAGCTGCTGCCAGTAGCGGAGGAACTGCCGCCGCAGATCCAGCCGGTAACCGCTGAGCGGCCGCCGGTGCAGCGTCGTCGCCATCGCCGCCAGCTCGCCGCGTTGATTCAGCATGTCAAACTCAGCTTCTGTGACGATGTCACCTTCGAGCCATTCGAGGACAAGCCACTGATTATTCTGCGCGAAAACCCGTGGTCCCAGCCCCGACGCGCAGCGACGCAAGACCTGCGCTTCCCGCCGTCTGCTCACGCCCAGCGCGCGTTTCTCCGCGCTGTTTTGCCGCGCCAGCAGCATAATGCCCGATCCGTCGATGCGCCAGCTCTCGCCGGTCAGCCCCTGCACCGGGCTGAAATGACAACCGGCGGTATTCACCGCCGGCAGTCTGGTTTCCATCAATTGTCGCAGCGCGGCCTCAGCGTTTAACGGCGCCATTGCCCGACCAGACGATCTCGCCGGTTTGCACCAGCATCAGCTGCATATCCAACGCCGGCGACTTCACGTCGCCGCTGACGTCGCTGTACAACACGTACTGCGCGCCGACGATGCGCGCCAGGCCAATCGCCTTGCTGCGCGAGCCGAAGCTGTCATCCGCCGACAGGCCCAGCGTTTGTCTGGCGCTCGTCAGCTTCGCTTCCGGCACCACGCTGAAGGTGGAGTTCGACGCCAGCGCCTTATACAGCGCCGCGGTGGCTTTGCCCATCTGCAGCGAGCCGTTGGTGTTGTTCTTGACGCTGTCCAGCAGCAGCACGCTGCCGGCCGTGACGCCATCGGCCTTCAGCATCTGATTCACCAGCGGCTGAACGCTGCCCAGCCAGTCAAGCTGCTGGATTTTCGGCGGCTGCGGCACCGGCTCGGTGGTTGGTGGCTGCGGCTGCTCGACCGGCGGCGTTGGCTGTTCCGGTTCGGCGGTGACCGGCGGCAACGGCTGATCCGGCTCAGGCGGGCGCGACAGACAGCCGCTCAGGGTGAATGCGGCCAGCGCCACTAAGACGTACTTTTTCATGCTTTTTCTCCAAACCTGGCAAGCGCTTACAGGTACAGATACAGACGCGCGCTTTTAGCTTCCAGATTACCGTTAATCGAGTAGATTTTGGCGTCCGAGTTAGGCGCCACGACGATCTCACGCGGTTTCTCGAAGGGGCGAATATCCAGCCCCTGCGCGTCGTACCAATAGAAACGATAATGCACGGTGACCGGCGTCGGTTGGCTGTTATTGAGCACCGAAGTCGCCATCACCCGCCCGGAAGCGTTCGAGACAGAGGGCGTATCGGCAAAAATGCCGGCGGTCAGCACCGAAGGATCCATCACCACCGTTTGCCCCCGGTTAACCGCGATGCCGGATGGCGAACTGCACCCCATCAGCAACGCGGCGGGCAGCGCCAACGCCATCAGACAACGCAGAGTTTTTTTACCGCGCATGATTTCCTCGCTTAACGTGACAGCAGCGGCCCCAGCGAGCGGCCACCGACCAGGTGCATATGAATATGATAGACCTCCTGACCGGCGTGGCGGTTGCAGTTGACGATCAGGCGGTAGCCGTCCTCGGCGATGCCTTCCTGTTCGGCGATTTTCGCCGCGGCGGTGATCATGCGGCCCAATGCGGCCTCATGCTCCACGGTCACGTCGTTGACGGTTGGGATCAGCACGTTGGGAACGATCAGCACATGGGTAGGCGCCTGGGGGGAGATGTCACGGAAAGCGGTGACCAGTTCATCCTGGTAAACCACATCAGCAGGGATTTCGCGGCGGATAATTTTACTGAAAATCGTTTCTTCGGCCATCTGGCGTTCCTTGTTTTACACAATTAGCTGTACGCAGTATGAGTGACAAATTCTACTGCTTTCAACCTGATTGCGCACTTTCCACGTCGAGTGCTGCAGATTCGCGCAGGCCGTCGCCCCGCTTGTGCATCTTTTCACTTTGGTTATTCACTATTGTTGCTTTACTTGCCCCGCGCCGCCGCCAATAGTAACCCCATGATTAACAAAGGATAGAGGGCACTATGCCACTGAAGATTGCGGCGCTGTGCGCGCTGTTGCTGAGCGCTGCCGTGCAGGCGGCCACGACGGGCGGTATCGATCTGCAGGCTAACCGAGAGCCGATACACACAGAGAAAAATCCCGCCGCTATCGCGCTGATCCCGGCGAACTTTCACTTCGCGGTGCCCGGCAAGCTGACGGTGGCGGTAGCATTCGAGAACTCCCCGCCGCTGGCGCTGTTCGCCGAAGACAATAAAACGCTGATCGGCAGCGATCCGGACATCGCCCGCCTGGTGGCCGACAGCCTCGGGCTGGAGCTGAATCTGGTGCCCACCTCCTGGGAAGATTGGCCGCTGGGCATCAGCGCGGGCAAATACGATGCGGCGATCTTCAACATCGCCGTCACCAAACAGCGTAAAACCAAATTCGATTTCGCCACCTACCGGGTGGACACGCTGGGCTTTTACGTCAAATCCACCAGCCACATCACCGCGATCAACCGCCCGCAGGATGTGGCCGGGCTGCGGATCATCGTCGGATCCGGCACCAATCAGGAAAACATTCTGCTGGGATGGGATAAGCAGAATCGCGCCGCCGGGCTGCCGCCGGTACAGCCGATCTACGTGACCGACGACGCCGCCACCAACCTCAGCATTCAGTCCGGGCGCGCCGATGCGTTCTTCGGCCCCCACTCCACCGGCGCCTACAAGGCGGCGCTGACCGGCAAAACCAAAATGGTCGGCATCGGCCCCAACGTGGCCTACGTCGCGGTCACCACCAAAAAAGGCAACGGATTGGTGAACGCCGTCAACGCCGCGATCAATGGCGCGATCGTCAGCGGCGAATACGCGCAGGTGCTGGAACGCTGGGGCGAAGGCGACGAAAAGGTCGAGCGTTCAACCATCAACCCGCCGGGCATCGGCGACTAACCGCCGATCAGCTGCGGGGCATGCCGACGCATCCACTCGGCCAGCGAGTCCAGCGTCGGCCGCAGCGATTTGCCCAGCGCGGTGACCTGATACTCCACTCGCGGCGGCACTTCGGGATACACCTGCCGCGTCACCAGACCGCGTTGTTCGAACAGCCGCAGCTGGCGCGTCAGCTCTTTTTGCGCGATGGGCGCCACCGCCCGCTGCAGCTCGCTGAATCGCACCGGGCCATCGATTATGATCAGCCGGTACAGGATGGGTATCGCCCATTTGCCCGACACCAGATTGACGAAGTCCACCATCGGGCAGGGTTCGCCCGCCGTCGGCAGCGCCGACAAATTATTTTCCGCCGTTAAGGGCGCTTGCGTCGTCATTTCATCCCTCCTCGTCCTTTAGTATCCAAAAGGTGCCTACTATGCAAAAGGAACTATAGCGCAAATAATGCCGCAACAGACGCTAAAGAGGAATCGGTTATGTCACGACTGCAAGGCAAATACGCATTGATTACCGGCGGCACCAGCGGCATCGGGCTGGAAACCGCCCGCCAGTTCATCGCCGAGGGCGCAACGGTGGCGATCACCGGCCGCAGCCAACGCGCCCTGGACGCGGCGGGCCAGGCATTGGCGGGCAACGCGCTGCTGCTGCTGAGCGACGCCGGCGACATCCCACAGCAGCGCGCGCTGGCGCAGCAGTTGGAGCAACGGTGGCCGCGGCTGGACGTGCTGTACGTTAACGCCGGCGACGTCACGCATCGCCCGCTGCAGGAATGGGATGAGCAGAGCTACCAGCGGCTGATGGACATCAACCTGAAGGGGCCGTTCTTTCTGATCCAGGCGCTGCTGCCGCTGCTGGCCAACCCTTCTTCGGTGATCCTGTGCGGTTCGGTCAGCGCCCATATCGGCCTGCCGCAGAGCAGCGCCTACGCCGCCAGTAAAGCCGGTTTGTTGTCTTTGGCCAGAACGCTCTCCGGCGAGCTGCACGCGCGCGGCATTCGCGTCAACGGCCTCAGCCCCGGCCCGACCGAAACCCCGGCGCTGGGTAAGCTGGGGCTGGCGGAAGCGGATGAGCGGGCCTTGCGCGACGATATCCGCGCGCTGGTGCCGATCGGCCGCATGGGCAGCGCGTTGGAGCTGGCCAAAGCGGCGGTGTTTCTGGCGGCGGATGAGTCGGCCTTTATGGTCGGCGCGGAGCTGCAGATGGACGGCGGCGTGGGAAATCTTTAGCCGTCGCGCGACACAATAAGGCCGCTTGCGCGGCCTTTGTCAGTGTCACTCAACTCACCCCTTGAATCGGGTTGGTATTAAAGGTGTAGACCACGATCTTCCACTGGCCCTGCTGTTTCTCCAATACAAATACTTCACGGTTTAAATCGATCAAGGTGGCTCCGTCGCTTATTCGGGTTACCGTCGCGCCGCGATGATGGTGCGTGCGCACATAGGCCATATTCCCGTTCACACTGATGCTGTCATAAGCAAACTCGGTTTCAAATTTCTCGTTTTTAAATAAATTGTCATATTGTTGTCGGCGTTTTTCATTGCTGTCCGCCGTCGGTTTTTCGTTCCATTGCGAGTAACTTTCCGGGGCAAAAAGTGACAAAATTGTTTGCGTATCGCCGGCGTTAAGCGCTGCCTGGTAGCGGCTTATCAGGTTATACACCGCCTTCTGCTCGGCCGCGACGCTCGCCTCAGCGGAAACCCTGTAACTTTGCGATGCGGCCTCGCTGCTTGCGGCATAACTTTGGCCGTACAAGCCCACGCCCACCAATAACAATACGGCAGTTAATTTTTTCATATAAATATCCTCTCAGGCGTTATTTCATAATGGCAATACAGGATGCGATTTCAGATAAATAAAAACGCTGGAAATAAATTATCCAATACCGCGTTAAATTGACAGCCGACATATTTAAAAATACTCTTTTAATAATTTAAATAATGGAAGCCGTTAACATGAATGAACTGCACGCGCTGCGCGTATTCTGCCAGGTGGTGGAAATGGAGGGGTTCAGCCAGGCGGCAACCAAAATGGGGCTCTCTCCGGCCAGCGTCACATACAGCATCAATCAGCTTGAAAAACAGTTCGGGCAACGCCTGTTCAAGCGTTCAACCCGGCGCTTCTCGCTGACCAGCGCCGGGGAGCGTTGCTATCGCACCGCGCAAGAAATTTTGCAGCAGTTTGACCGGCTGAAAAACGACATGTCGTGCGATTTTGAACAACCACGAGGACCGCTGCGGGTCGAGATAGCCTCGATGCTCAGCAGCATGCATATCGCCCCGGCGCTCCCGGCTTTTTTGGCGCAATACCCAGAGTTGCAGCTCAGCGTGTCGGTCAGCGATCGCTTGGTCAATCCGGCGGAAGATCGCGCCGACGTGTTTATTCGCATCGGCGCCGGCAACATCCCCGAGATGGTCAGCCGCCCATTGCTGCAACCCCGTTATCTGTGCTGTGCGTCTCCCGATTATTTTGCGCGCCACGGCCGGCCGGAACACCCGGAGCAGTTGCAACGCCATCAGCGGCTGGGATTTATCCGTTCAGGCGCGGCGGCGGCGGACGACTGGCAGTTCATTCGTGGTGACGAGCGCTACCGTCTGGCGCCCAGCCCGCTGTTGAGCTTCAACCATTCACAATCGCTGTGTGAGGTGGCCAGGAACCATCTCGGCCTGGTTTACTTGCTGGACTGCACGCTGGAAAACTATCTGAAGACGGGCGAACTGGAACCGATACTGCAGGAGTGGGCGCCCCTTGGGGCGCCAATCAATATTCTCTATCCGCGCCTGCGGGATCGCAGCCATAAAATTCGGGTTTTCGTCGACTTCATCAGCGAACTGTTCGCCGGTAAATCCGCCGGGCACTGATCGCGCAGCTCATCCCAACCCGGGGATATCGACGCCAAAAGTCTGCAGCAGCAACACCACGTTGAGCAGCACAATCACCACCGTGCCGACCACCGCCGCCAGGCTGGTCCAGCGACCGTTGGCGAACTCGCCCATGATGTCGCGGCGACGGGTGAACATTACCAGCGCAATCATCGGCGCCGGCAGCGCCAAGCTCAGCACCACCTGGCTGTAGACCAGCGCGTCGGTGGCGTTGACGCCCATCGCCACCACGATGAACGCCGGCACCATGGTGACCAGACGGCGCACCCACACCGGGATACGGAAACCGACGAAGCCCTGCATGATCATTTGTCCGGCCATGGTGCCCACCACCGAGCTGGAAATGCCGGAGGCGATCAGCGAAGCCAGGAAGATGCCGGCCGCCGCCGCGCCGAACAGCGGCGTCAGCGTATGGTAGGCGGTGCCAATTTCGGCCACGTCGCTGTTACCGGCGTGGAAGGCGCTCGAGGCCATGATCACCATCGCAATATTCACCAACCCGGCGAGCGCCAGCGCGATCACCACCTCAATATTGGAGAAACGCAGCAGCTTGCGCCGTTCGCCGTTATCGCTGGCCGGGCTGCGGTGCTGGGTCAGCCCCGAATGCAGGAAAATGGCGTGCGGCATCACGGTGGCGCCGATAATGCCGACGGCGATGGTCAACGCCTGCGCGTCCGGCAGCTGCGGCGTCACCATGCCGATCCCGGCCGCCTGCCAATCCACCGGTACGATGAACATCTCGACCAGGTAACACAGCGCGATGATCCCCACCAGGCCGCCGATCATCAGCTCGACCGGGCGGAAACCTTTTTTTCCACCATCAACAGTGCATAGGTGATCACCGCCGTCACTCCCATCCCCGCCAACAGCGGCATATGGAACAGCAGCGCCAGCGCGATCGCCCCGCCGAGAAACTCTGCCAGATCGGTGGCCATCGCCGCCACTTCGCTAAGCAGCCACATGCCGATCACTACCGGCCGTGAAAACTGGTCGCGGCACATCTCCGCCAGATTGCGGTTGGTGACGATGCCCAGCTTGGCCGACAGCGCCTGGAACAGCATGGCGATCAGGTTGGCCATCACCACCACCCACAGCAGGCTGTAGCCGTATTTCGCCCCGGCCTGAATGTTGGTGGCGAAGTTGCCGGGATCCATATAGGCAATAGAGGCAATCACCGCAGGGCCGGCGAACAGCAACGGCGTAAAGGCGCCGCGCTTGCGTCCGGCAAGAGCGGCGCCAATCGCGATGTTGGTCCGTTCGGTTAACGATGGAGTGGTTGCCGCATCACGCATGAAGTACCCTCAATCTTTTACTGGTTATTTTTCCACCTATCATGCTGACAATGTAGCATCGGCTACACTTTATGCAACAGGCGAAATTCATTGGCTTTGTGTAGAGATATTTCTAACTACCACAATGCGTGGCATCGAATTGATAATGTGTGCTATTTGGACTAACTTAGGGCAACCCTCCCCGTATTGCCGGGAGATGCCATTTTTATGCTTACAGGACGCCCCACGCTATGGTTACCCGCGCGCCAGATAACGCCGACCGCCACGCCCAGACCGACATGCCGGACGAGGCCGAGCACGCCCTGCGTTTTAGCCGCGCCCGCGAAGCGCAGTCCAATGCGCTGATCGAAGATTACGTTGAGCTGATCGCCGATTTGCTGCAAAGCACCCGCGAAGCCAGAACCACCGACATCGCGCGCCGCTTCGGCGTGTCTCACCCGACGGCGATCAAAAATATCGCGCGGCTGAAAAGCGCTGGGCTGGTGGAATCGCGCCCTTATCGCGGGGTGTTTTTAACGGAAGAAGGCGAGCAGCTGGCGCAGAAGGTGCGCCGCCGTCACCGCATCGTGGTCGATCTGCTGATGTGCGTCGGGGTGCCGAGCGAAACCGCCGAGCTGGACAGCGAAGGGATTGAACACCATATCTCGGACGAAACGCTGGCGGTGTTCGAGCATTACCTGCAAAAACATGCCAAACCCTGACTCCCGGAGCACCGATGAGCTACGCCGTGCAGCAAATCCATGATCTGCGCCTGGTGGTTTTCGCCGAAGCCGGGCCGATGTTGAAAGACGAAAACGACGTCAGCCTGTTTATCGCGCCCGCCTTTGAACACGATGCCGGGATGATTGCCCTCCCCGTCAACCGCCTGGACGCCACCTTTTTCCAGCTCAGAAGCGGCATTGCCGGCGCCGTATTGCAGAAATTTATCAACTACCGCCTGCGCGTGGCGCTGCTAGGCGATATCCCCCCCTGGCTGGCGAAAAGCAACGCGCTGCAAGATTTCGTGCGCGAAGCCAACCGCGGCGAACAGGTCTGGTTCCTTCCTTCTCTCGCCGAACTCGAACAGCGCCTTAGCGCCTGACGACAGGCAATAAAAAAGGGAGGCTTTCGCCTCCCTTGATAACTCCCCTGCCTGAATCAGTGATTACGGATGTATTCGTCCATATCGGTTTTCAGGTTGTCGGACTTGGTGCCGAAGATGGCCTGCACGCCGGAGCCAGCGACGACTACGCCGGCTGCGCCCAGTTTCTTCAGGCCCGCCTGGTCAACTTTGGACACGTCGGCCACGCTGACGCGCAGACGGGTGATGCAAGCATCCAGGTTAGTGATGTTTTCTTTGCCGCCGAAGGCCTGAACCAGCGCGGCGGACATTTCGGAACCGCCCTGCGCAGTCTGCTCGGCAGCGGTGTCTTCACGGCCCGGCGTTTTCAGATCCAGCTTGGCGATCAGCACGCGGAAGATGGTGTAGTACACCAGACCGTAGATGATGCCGACGATTGGGAACAGCCAGATTTTGCTGCTGTTGCCGCTCAGTACGATAAAGTCGATCAGGCCGTGCGAGAAGCTGGTGCCGTCACGCATGCCCAACAGGATGCAGATTGGGAACGCCAGGCCGGCCAGGATAGCGTGGATCACGTACAGGATCGGCGCAACGAACATGAAGGAGAATTCGATCGGCTCGGTGATACCGGTCAGGAACGAGGTCAGCGCGGCGGAGATCATGATGCCGCCGACTTTCGCGCGGTTTTCCGGCTTAGCCGAGTGCCAGATGGCGATGGCCGCAGCAGGCAGACCGTACATTTTGAACAGGAAGCCGCCGGACAGTTTGCCCGCGGTCGGGTCGCCCGCCATATAGCGAGGGATATCACCGTGGAATACCTGGCCCGCCGCGTTGGTGAACTCACCAATTTGCATTTGGAACGGGACGTTCCAGATGTGGTGCAGACCGAACGGCACCAGTGCACGCTCAACCACGCCGTAGATGCCGAAGGCCACGACCGGGTTCTGATAAGCCGCCCACTGCGAGAAGGTCTGGATAGCCGTACCGATCGGCGGCCAGATGAAGGACAGCACTACGCCCAGAACGATCGCCGCCAGACCGGAAATGATCGGCACGAAACGCTTACCGGCAAAGAAGCCCAGGTATTCCGGCAGTTGAATGCGGAAGAAGCGGTTAAACATATAGGCCGCGATGGCTCCGGAGATAATCCCCCCGAGCACACCGGTATCCGCCAGGTGTTTGGCCGCAATTTCTTCAGCCGGCAAGTGCAGCACCAGCGGCGCAACCACCGCCATGGTTTTCACCATGATGCCGTAAGCCACCACCGCCGCCAGCGCGGAAACGCCGTCGTTGTTAGTAAAGCCCAAGGCGACGCCGATGGCGAAAATCAGCGGCATGTTGGCGAAGACCGAACCGCCCGCTTCCGCCATCACGTGGGAGACTACCGCAGGTAGCCAGCTAAAGTTGGCGGAACCGACGCCCAGCAGGATACCTGCGATAGGCAACACGGACACCGGCAGCATTAGCGATTTACCTACTTTTTGCAGGTTTGCAAATGCGTTCTTGAACATAGTTGAGTGTGCTCCTGAGTAATAATGCTTTGCTACTTCTTGTCGCGATTGGTCGCGCTGCAAGGGGGGAGAAAAACCCCTGCAATTCAGGGTGTCTGAGCACCCCTTGAATTTATTACGCAGAGTAAAATAAATAGTCTGCGCAATGTTTGATGACAATCACGTTTCGATGATCGAGCCGCGGCAACTTTGCATAAACCGGCGTTTTTTTGGCAAAACAGAGCAAAAAACGCGCACCAATCACCCTGAAACGGGAGCGAACCTTACCCGTTTCAGTGATTAATTACGAGCTTAAAAAAAATTACGCAGACAATGACCTACCGCTATAGCCTAGGCCAAAGATCACAGTTCGAGGTGAAATAAGCGTGAAAAGTTGGCGGTGGTCGCTTCGGCCAGCTGTTCCAGGCTGACGCCCTTCAATACCGCCATGTATTCAGCCACATCACGCACATAGGCGGGTTGGTTTTCTTTGCCGCGATGCGGCACCGGCGCCAGATAAGGCGAGTCGGTTTCCACCAGCATGCGATCCAGCGGCACGTAACGTGCCACTTCGCGCAGCTGTTCGGCATTACGGAAGGTGACGATGCCGGAGAAGGAGATGTAGAAACCCAGATCCAGCAAGGCTTCGGCCGTGGCCAGATCTTCGGTGAAGCAGTGCAGCACGCCGCCGCAGTCTTGCGCGTTCTCTTCACGCAGGATCGCCAGCGTGTCCGCGCGCGCCTCGCGGGTGTGGACGATCACCGGCTTGTTCAGATCACGGCCAATGCGGATATGTTCGCGGAAAGAGTCCTGCTGCAGCTCAAGGTTGTCTTTCTGGTAGAAGTAATCGAGCCCGGTCTCTCCCAGCGCCACCACCTGCTCCGCCGCCGCCAGGCGACGCAGCTCGGCGTAATCATAGCCCTCTTCCAGATTAAGCGGATGCACCCCGCAGGAGAAAGCCACATCGTTGCGCTCGCCGATCAGTTCGGTCATGGAACGGTAACCCGGCAACGTGGTGGCGACCGCCAGCACATAGCCGACGTCGCGCGCCTTGGCCTTGGCCAGCGCGTCGTCTACATTCTGGTGCAGCGTTTGGTAATCCAGGCCGTCAAGGTGGCAATGAGAATCGACTAACAACATAATTTTTAACTCTTTTACTTTACAGCGAATGAGGTTGGGAATAGCCGGCGGCGCCAAGCATCTGTTCCCAGCGAAGTAACTGTTCGGTCAGCAGCAGCTCGCGGTTGACGCCCACTACGCTGAGCAGCTGGTGACGGCAGTTCAGCCACTGCTGCACAATCTGTTGCAGCAGAAGCGCTGCTCAGCAGGCTGGCCAGCTGATGCACCAGCGGCTGCTGATCCTGATTCAATACATAGTGATGCGCGCCCTGTTGCCACTTCATTGCGTCCACCAATAACGCGCACAGCCAATGCAGGCGTTCGGCGACGTCTTCATGGTTTAGCACCGGCAACAGCGACAGCATATCGCGTTGCGGCAGCGCGGCGCTCAATGCGGCGCACAGGGCGCCGCGCTGTTGCCACTGCTGCGGTTGCAACAGCTGTTCGGCGGCCAGGGGCGCGCCGTCGTGCAGGCGCAGCGCCGTGACTCGGTCTGTCTGAGAGCCCGCCGCCTGCCGGCCCAACCACTGCAGGCTGAGCTGCTCATCCGGGCTGGCCAAATGCCAGTACAGGCAGCGGCTGCGCAGCGTTGCCATCAGCCGCGATGGCTCACGGCAACCCAACAGAAAATAGGTTTTCTCCGGCGGCTCTTCCAGCGTTTTCAACAGCGCGTTGGCCGCCGCCTCGGTCAGCTGTTCCGCCTGCGGCAGCCAAATCACCTTGGCGCCGCCCTGTTGCGCGTGGGCGTACAGCGTTTCAATCACCTGGCGGATGGGTTCGATGCCCAGGCTGCTCTTGCCCTTTTCCGGCGCCAGCACGTGATAATCCGGGTGATTGCCCGCCAGCATCAACCGGCAGCTGTGGCACTCGCCGCAGCTTTTTTCGCCGTTGCGCTGTTGGCAGATCAACCAACGGCTCAGGCCGTAGGCCAACGCATCGTCACCATTGCCCGCCGCCGCATGCAGCAGCAGCGCATGATGGCCACGGCCGTCGGCGTACTGCCCAATCAGCTGGCGATAAGGGCCATTCAGCCACGGATACCAGTTCATTATGCGCCTTCCTGCTGCCGCAGCCAGTGGCTGACGCAGTCGCGGATCGCCGCAGTCACCTGCTCCAGCGGCTGGGCGGCGTCGACGGTGACGATCGTTTCGTCCTGCGCCGCCAGTTCGAGATAGCGAGCGCGGGTGCGTTCGAAGAACGGCAGCGCCTCCTGCTCGATGCGATCCAGCTGACCGCGCGCCTGCGCGCGTTGCAGGCCGACCAGCGGAGGCAGATCGAGATAGACCGTCAGATCCGGGCGAAAATCCCCCAGCACGGTGTCGCGCAGCGAGGTCATCAGCTGCGGATCCACGCCACGGCCGCCGCCCTGATAGGCTTGTGAAGAGAGATCGTGGCGATCGCCCACCACCCAGGAGCCACGCGCCAGGGCGGGTTTGATCACGGTTTCCACCAACTGCACGCGCGCAGCGTACAGCATCAAGACTTCGGCCTTGATGGTCGGCAATTCGCCGTCGATGCCGCGCTTGAACAGGTCGCGCAGCTTCTCCGCCAACGGCGTGCCGCCGGGTTCACGGGTGAAGACGATGTCGTTGATGCCATGTTCACGCAGCACATTGACTACCGTGTCGCGCGCAGTGGTTTTGCCCGCGCCTTCCAGCCCTTCGATTACAACGAATTTACTTTTCATTCTTTTCCTTTAACGCCTGGCGGTACACGCGCACCGCCTGGTTATGGCTCGCCAGATTGGTGGTGAAGGTATGCCCACCCTTGCCGTCGGCGACAAAATAGAGATAAGGCGTTTTAGCCGGATTGGCAGCCGCCTGCAACGAGGCCTCGCCCGGCATGGCGATCGGCGTTGGCGGCAGGCCGGCGATCACATAGGTGTTGTAAGGCGTCGGCGTCTCCAGATCCTTGCGCGTGATGTTGCCATTATAGCTCTCGCCCATGCCGTAGATCACCGTCGGATCGGTCTGCAGACGCATGCCGAGACGCAAACGGTTGACGAACACCGACGCCACCTTGCTGCGCTCTTCCGGCACGGCGGTCTCTTTCTCGACGATCGATGCCATGGTCAGCAGCTCTTCCGGCGTTTTGTACGGCAGACTGGTGTCGCGGCCGTCCCAGGCGGCCTGCAGCGCTTTGTTCATGCGGACGTGGGCACGTTTGAGCAGCGCGATGTCGCTCATGCCGGCGGTATACTGGTAGGTATCCGGGTACAGCCGCCCTTCCGGGGTTTCTCCTGCAGCAATGCCGAGCGCGGCGGCGATCTCCGCGTCACTTTTGCCCGCCAGGGTGTGTTTCAGGTATTTGGACTGCTGGAGCACCTGCTGCCAGTCACGCAGGCGTGAGCCTTCGATAAAGCGCGCGGTGAACTGCGCCTCTTTACCGCTGGCCAACAGTTTCAGCATCTGGCGCACCGTCATGCCCGGCGTGAACCGGTAGGTTCCGGCCTTGAACTCCGCCAGCTCCGGTTCCAGTTTCAGCAGCCACTGGAACCAGCGGCCGCTGCGCACCAGTTTATCGCGTACCAGTAACCCTTCCAGCGCCACCCGGCCGGTGCCGGCAGGCAGTTTGAAGATAGTCTCTTGCTGGATAGCCAGCGGCGTATCGGCAAAGCGTTCGATCTTCTGGTAGCCCCAAAACAGCAGCGCCAATGCCAGAACAACAATAACAGACAGGACCTTCAGCTTTCTTTTCTTCATCAATCAGCCATGGTTAACAGTGTGGACGCAAAAAATCATACAGCTGGCGCGAATGATAACGCCATGATTGAGCAACGTTTACCGGCAGCAGCGGCATCAGCGCGTTGCTCACCAGGACTTCGTCGGCATCGGCCAGCGTCTCCAGCGGCTCGCTGACGCAGTGCAGACGGTATTCCGATCCCGCCAGCAGTGCGATCACCCGTCGCCGCATCAGGCCCGCGACGCCCGCCTGGCTCAGGTCAGGGGTAAACACCGCTTTTCCCTTACGCCAGAACAAATTAGCCGCACAGCATTCCACCAGCATACCGGCAGTGTCAAGCACCAGCGCCTCGTCGGCGGCCGTCTGGTCAAGATGCGCGCGGATCAGCACCTGCTCCAGGCGGTTCAAATGCTTCAACCCCGCCAGCAGCGGATTGCGCGCCAGCGCCACCGGGCTGAGCGCAAGCGTGATGCCCTGCTCGCGCCACTGCAAATAGTGCGCAGGGTAGCTGCTGCGGGCGACGATGCGCGTCGGGTTTTCGCACCCCGTCGGGCTGTAGCCTCGTCCACCGCTGCCGCGCGTCAGTATCGCTTTGACCACGCCGAGCGAAATTGATTCTGCCGCCTGCGCCATCTCGCGCTCGAAAGCCGGCCAATCGGTGGCGGGCAGCATCAGCCGTTGGGCCGCCTGCTGCAGCCGCTCCAGATGCCAGGGCAGCAGCTCGATTTTACCGTCGATAACCCGGGCGGTAGTAAAGCAGCCGTCGCCGAACTGCAGGCCACGATCGCTCGGCGCCAGCGCATCGTGGCGTTGTCCGTTAATCCAGTACATGCTTCCTCCTGTTGCCGGGTGATTTCATTACGCTCGCAGAATAGCAGGCGGCCGTTAATGCAAAAGCGCTCAATATGACCACTTATCATCCAGCTCGGCTGGTGTTATGGTAGCTCATTGGAAAAATTAGGCTATCCGCATGAAATACAAAAAAATATTATCAATAATTATAATTTTATTTACCATTCTGATAACTGCCGGGCTGCTGACCATAAAGCCGCTGCGCGTTGCCTTCCCCTCATTGCTGCCGGGAATAACATGCCCAACAGCAACCCTCTGCACGGATGATGTCGCAAAATTAGTAGATGCTCAAAAGCTTTATCTAACCGGCTATGCGCACGCCAGTAACGCCGTCGGACCATTTATCGGCAGCCCTCGAGTCGTGTTCTGCAGCGCAGCAGCCTGCGCCGAGATGTTCGGCATGGGAAAACGGGCCGCCGCTGCGATTGGTGATCTCGGTCTGATTGTTGCACCACGCGGTTGGACAGCGTTCTACTTAACGCATGAAATGATCCACTATCGGCAGGCAGAATCCTTCGGTAATCTCGCCATGTTGACCAAGCCCTCATGGCTGATTGAGGGGATGGCTTATTCCATGAGCGGCGATCCGCGCTCACTGGGCGCCCCCTTCGAAGAATGGCGTACTCAATTCGACATGTGGCAGGCTACACTTGGCAATCAATCCATCTTGCAAGCGGCGAAAAATATTAAATAACCCCCTGCAGATGCCCCTCTCCGTCAAATTGCGCGCGCAAAAAAGCCCGGTTAAAAACCGGGCTTTCATCAGCGAACAACCACGCGAGTTACACTCGGCGGAAGATCAGCGAGCCGTTGGTGCCGCCAAAGCCGAAGGAGTTACACAAGGTGTACTCCATATCGCTGACCTGGCGCGCTTCGTGAGGCACGAAGTCCAGATCGCAACCTTCATCCGGGTTATCCAGGTTGATGGTCGGCGGTACCGCCTGATCGCGCAGCGCCAGCACGGTGAAGATAGACTCGATCGCGCCCGCCGCACCCAACAGGTGGCCGGTCATCGATTTGGTCGAGCTCACCAGCACGCGCTGGGCATCAGCGCCGAAGACGGATTTCACCGCCTGCGCTTCCGCCTGGTCACCCGCCGGCGTAGAGGTGCCGTGCGCATTGATGTAGCCGATTTGTGACGGGGTCACACCGGCGTCAAGCAGGGCATTTTCCATCGCCAGCGCAGCGCCTGCGCCGTTTTCCGGCGGCGACGTCATGTGATAAGCATCGCTGCTCATCCCAAAGCCCACCACTTCGGCGTAGATTTTCGCGCCGCGTTTTTTCGCGTGCTCGTACTCTTCCAGCACCATCATGCCGGCGCCGTCGCCCAGCACGAAGCCGTCGCGGTCTTTATCCCACGGACGGCTCGCCGCCTGCGGGTTGTCATTACGGGTGGACAGGGCGCGAGCTGCGCCAAAGCCGCCGACGCCCAATGGGGTGCTGGCTTTCTCTGCCCCACCGGCCAGCATCACGTCAGCATCATTGTAAGCAATGATACGCGCGGCATGGCCGATGTTGTGCACACCTGAAGTACAGGCGGTGGCGATGGAGATGCTTGGGCCACGCATGCCGTACATGATTGTCAGGTGGCCTGCAATCATATTCACGATGGTGGAAGGCACGAAGAACGGACTGATTTTCCGTGGGCCACCGTTAACCAGTGAACTGTGGTTTTCTTCAATCAAACCCAGGCCGCCGATGCCGGAACCGATCGCGGCTCCAATGCGGCTGGCGTTAGCCTCGGTGATGTCCAGACCTGCATCCTGCATGGCTTGCATGCCCGCAGCGATACCGTACTGGATAAAGGCGTCCATCTTGCGCGCATCTTTGCGAGAGATGAAATCCTCAGAATTAAAATTCTTTACCAGGCCAGCAAACTTGGTCGCATAGGCAGTGGTATCGAAATGGTCGATCAGGCTGATGCCACTCTGACCGGCAAGAAGAGCGTTCCACGTGGACTCTACCGTATTGCCGACAGGAGACAACATGCCCAGTCCGGTCACAACTACTCGACGCTTAGACACGTTTGTCCTCCAGGGAGGGAAAAATATGACACTAGGGATAGAAAAAACTTAGGCGGTCGAACGACCGCCTAGATATGTTCTCTTACTGCTGGCTAGCGTTGATGAAATCAATAGCTGCCTGAACAGTAGTGATCTTCTCAGCTTCTTCGTCTGGAATCTCGGTGTCGAATTCTTCTTCCAGTGCCATTACCAGCTCAACGGTGTCAAGAGAATCAGCGCCCAGATCTTCAACGAAAGAAGCGTTGTTCAAAACTTCTTCCTGTTTAACACCCAGTTGCTCAACAATGATTTTCTTAACGCGTTCTTCGATAGTGCTCATACTCTTAAATTTCCTATCAAAACTCGCTTTCGCGATGGTTTTCGTAGTGTATAAAATGCTGAAAAAGATGCAACTAAATCCCGGCTGGTCAAACCACGATTTTACGCTATTTTGCGGTTTTTGCCTCAAATAACGCAAATGGTTTTCACATTTTTTAAATCATGTACATGCCGCCATTGACATGTAACGTTTCACCGGTGATATAGCCGGCCTCATCAGAGGCCAAAAATGCAACAGCGCTGGCGATTTCTTTAGCATCGCCCAGCCGGTTGGCTGGAACTGATGACAAAATGCCTGCGCGTTGATCATCTGTCAACGCCCGTGTCATGTCCGTCTCAATAAAGCCAGGTGCCACGACGTTGACCGTAATGCCACGAGAAGCAACTTCACGTGCCAAAGATTTGCTAAAACCAATCAGACCGGCTTTAGCCGCCGCGTAGTTCGCCTGCCCTGCGTTCCCCATGGTGCCGACAACGGAACCGATGGTGATGATACGGCCAAACCGCTTTTTCATCATAGCGCGCATTACCGCTTTTGACAGGCGGAATACGGAAGTCAGGTTAGTGTCGAGGATATCCTCCCACTCATCATCCTTCATACGCATCAGCAGGTTATCACGCGTAATGCCGGCATTATTCACTAAAATGTCGATTTCGCCAAATTCGGCGCGAATCGATGCCAGCACGCTGTCGATAGATTGCGCATCAACAACGTTCAACATAAACCCTTTGCCGTTTGCGCCCAGGTAGCCGCTGATCGCTTCAGCGCCGCTCTCGCTGGTCGCGGTGCCGATCACTTTGGCGCCGCGGGCCACAAACGTTTCTGCAATAGCTCGGCCAATACCGCGGCTCGCGCCGGTGACCAGAACGATTTTACCTTCGAAGCTCATCATTTTCCTCTTTATTGTTCAAGCGCCGCCGACAGGCTGGCGGTGTCGTTCACCGCCGCAGCCGTCAGGGTGTCAACAATACGTTTAGTGAGACCGGTCAGCACTTTGCCCGGCCCCACTTCCAGCAGCGACGTCACTCCCTGTGCTGCGATAAATTCAACGCTCTCGGTCCAACGCACCGGGCTGTACAGCTGACGCACCAGCGCACTGCGGATCGCTTCAGGATCGTTTTCGGTACGTACGTCGACGTTGTTCACCACCGGCACCTGCGGCGCGTTGAAGGTGATGTCCTTCAGCGCCACGGCCAACTTGTCGGCGGCCGGTTTCATCAGCGCGCAGTGCGAAGGCACGCTCACCGGCAGCGGCAGTGCACGTTTGGCGCCCGCCGCTTTACAGGCGGCGCCTGCACGTTCAACCGCTTCTTTATTGCCGGCGATAACCACCTGGCCCGGCGAGTTGAAGTTGACCGGAGAAACCACCTGTCCCTGCGCGGACTCTTCGCACGCCTTGGCGATCGCGTCGTTGTCCAGGCCGATGATGGCGTACATAGCGCCTGTGCCTTCCGGCACCGCTTCCTGCATCAGCTTACCGCGCAGCTCGACCAGGCGGATCGCCGCCTTGAAGTCCAGCACGCCGGCGCAGACCAGCGCCGAGTATTCGCCCAGGCTGTGGCCCGCCATCAATGCGGGCGCTTTACCGCCCTGCTGCTGCCACACGCGGAAAATCGCCACAGAAGCCGCCAGCAGAGCCGGTTGGGTCTGCCAGGTCTTGTTCAGCTCTTCCGCCGGGCCTTGCTGCACCAGCTGCCACAGATCGTAACCCAGCGCGGAAGAGGCCTCGCCGAAAGTCTCTTCGACGATCGGGAACTGTGCGGCCAATTCGGCCAGCATGCCAACGGCCTGTGACCCCTGGCCCGGGAAAACAAAAGCAAATTGCGTCATTTTTTATTCCTGTTCAAATCAGAAACGAACCAGCGCCGAGCCCCAGGTAAAGCCGCCGCCGAAGGCTTCCAGCAGCACCAGCTGGCCACGCTGAATTCGCCCGTCTCGCACGGCTTCGTCCAGTGCGGAAGGCACCGAGGCGGCAGAGGTGTTGCCGTGACGATCGAGCGTCACCACCACTTTGTCCATCCCCATGCCCAGTTTTTTCGCCGTTGCGCTGATGATACGCAGGTTGGCCTGGTGCGGCACCAGCCAATCCAGCTCGCTGCGGTCCATGTTGTTGGCCTGCAACGTCTCATCGACGATGCGCGCCAGTTCGGTGACCGCAACCTTGAAGACTTCATTGCCCGCCATGGTGACATAGGCCGGCTTGTCTTGATTCTGACGATCCTTGTAAGGCAGCGTCAGCAGGCTGCCGTAGCTGCCGTCGGCATGCAGGTGGGTAGACAGAATGCCCTGCTCTTCAGAAGCCCCCAGCACCACCGCCCCTGCGCCATCACCAAACAGAATGATGGTGCCGCGATCTTCAGGATCCAGCGTGCGCGACAAGACGTCCGCGCCGATAACCAGCGCATGTTTGACCGCGCCGTTTTTCACGTACTGATCGGCCACGCTGAGCGCATAAGTAAAGCCGGCGCAGGCCGCAGCCAGATCGAACGCCGCGCAGTCTTTGATGCCCAACATTTGCTGCACCAGGCACGCCGCACTCGGGAACGCGTGAGTCGTCGTGGTGGTCGCCACGACGATAAGCCCAATGTCTTCTTTAGCCACACCTGCCATTTCCAGAGCTTTCTCAGCGGCCTGGAAGCTCATCGTCGCGACGGTTTCATCCGCAGCGGCGATGCGACGTTCGCGAATACCGGTACGCGTGACGATCCACTCGTCAGAGGTATCCACCATTTTTTCCAAATCAGCATTGGTGCGCACTTGTACGGGCAAATAACTCCCCGTACCGAGAATCTTTGTATACATGTACGATCAGTCACTCTTAGGTAATACAGCCTCAAGGCGCGCAGCAATCCTTTCCGGGACTTGCCGCTGCACCGCCTGCACAGCCTGTTCGATTGCGACTGCAAACGCGTGAGGGTTCGCAGCGCCGTGGCTCTTGACTACGGTGCTGCGCAATCCTAACAGACATGCGCCATTATACTGGTCGGGGTTCAGGTGGCCGAACCGCTTGACCACCCGTTTTTGCAACCAACGGCCCAACAATTTCAGCCACCAGGCTCGCTTGTTTCCATCGCCGGACGATTTCAGCAGCGATAAGAACACCCTGACCACCCCTTCCATGGTTTTCAGCGTGACGTTGCCCACGAAGCCGTCGCAGACCAACACATCGGTCTTGCCGGTGAGCAGTTCGTTTCCTTCCAGGTAACCAATATAGTTGATTGCCGGAGTATTTTTTAGCACAGCGGCCGCTTCGCGGATATTATCCAGGCCTTTGGTCTCTTCTTCGCCGATATTCAGCAGCGCCACCCGCGGTTGCGCAATGCCGATCACCTCTTCCGCCATCACCGCGCCCATCACGGCAAACTGCACCAGCATGGTGCTGTCGCACTCGACGTTGGCGCCCAGATCCAGCACCACGGTTTTGCTGCGCTGCTGGTTCGGGATCACCGTCATCAGCGCCGGGCGCTCAATGCCCTCCAACGGCTTGACCAACAGCTTCGCCAATCCCATCAGCGCGCCGGTATTGCCGGCGCTGACGCAGCCCTGCGCGTTGCCGCTGCTGAGCTGTTCGAGCGCAATGCGCATCGACGTGCCGCGGCTGGCGCGTATCGCTTGTGAGGGTTTGGCGTCGCCGGCGATCACAGACTCGGCGGGCACGACTTGCAGACGCTCCAGAAGAACCGGATCGGCGTGGGCAAGCAAAGGGGAGATGGCGTCGGGATTACCGACCAGCAAGAGATGAAGCTGTAAATTAGAGGCCAGTGCCTGCAACGAAGCAGGCACTGTGACGCAGGGACCGAAGTCCCCGCCCATTGCATCTAACGCCAGGGTTAGACGAGTCAAGGTATCGCTACTTAGCCGATAACCTTGCGACCGCGGTAGAAACCGTCGGCAGTGATGTGGTGACGACGGTGAGTTTCACCGGATACTTTGTCTACAGACAGAGTAGTCGTGGTCAGAGCATCGTGAGAACGACGCATGCCACGCTTGGAACGGGTTGGTTTATTCTGTTGTACGGCCATGGACCTTACTCCTCAATTACTTACGCTTTAAACTGGCTAATACGGCAAACGGATTCGGTTTCTCCGCCTCGGGAGGCAGTTGGCCAAATACCATGTCCGCTTCGGACACTTCACAGTGTTCAGATTCATGTACCGGAACGACAGGCAGTGAAAGAATAATTTCGTCTTCAATCATTGCCAACAGATCGACTTCGCCAAACTCGTCAACTTCGATCGGTTCGTACGCTTCCGGTAATGCCTCAGCCTGCTCATCATTGACGACCGGGCTAAAACAATATGTTGTGTGAACCTGATGTTCGAACGGGACTCCACAGCGTTGGCACATCAACGTTACCGTGACGTCCGCATGCCCTGTTATCACCGCGAGGCGTTGATTGTCGATATTAAACGACAACGACACCTCAACATCACTGTCCACACTGACCACGGAGTCGGCAACACGAGTAACCTGCTCAGGCGCATAGACACCAGCATAGTCCAGGCGTTTCTGAGCGGTACGTACCGCATCAATGGTCAAGGGTAATTTTACCTTTTGCATAGGGCGCGCATATTAACTTTGTAACGACATAGAGTCAAAGAAAAAGGCCGTAAAACGGCTCCTTTCACCAATATTCGCTTCCACAGCGGCCGACAGTTTAAAATGCCGTACCCATTTACGCTACGGTTTACGAAAAAAATTATGCAGAGATTGCTTTTAGCCTCCACCTCCCCCTATCGAAAAATGCTGCTGGAGAAACTGCAGCTGCCGTTCGACTGCGCCGCGCCGGAGGTGGATGAAACCCCGCTGCCGGGCGAAGGCGCGGAAGCGCTGGTGCTGCGCCTGGCGGCAGCGAAGGCCCAGGCGCTGGCCCTCGCCTACCCCGAGCATCTGATCATCGGTTCCGATCAGGTCTGCGTGATCGATGGCAGCATCACCGGCAAGCCCCATACCGAGGAAAACGCCCGCGCGCAGCTGCGCCAGGTAAGCGGCCAGGCCGTGACCTTCTACACCGGCCTGGCGCTGTACAACGGCCGCAGCAAGCAGCTGCAGGCCCTATGCGAGCCTTTCCACGTGCATTTTCGCGCGCTGAGCGAAGCGGAGATCGCCGCCTATGTGCGTCTGGAGCAACCGCTGAACTGCGCGGGCAGTTTCAAGAGCGAGGGGTTGGGGATCGCGTTGTTCGACAGGCTGGAAGGCCGGGATCCGAACGCCCTGGTCGGCCTGCCGTTGATCGCGCTGTTGGAGATGTTGCGGGCTGAAGGCATCAACCCGCTGGTGTGACGCGGATTATTTGGCGGCCTGTCGGCGCAGCACTTGCAGGCAATGACGCAGTTCTTCGTCCATCGGCGCTTCGATACGCATCGTTTCGCCGGTGGCCGGATGCTCGAAGCGCAGCGCCGCGGCGTGCAGGAACAGACGCTTCAGGCCGGTACCCGCCAGTTGACGATCGAACTCGCGGTCGCCGTAGCGATCGTCAAAGGCGATCGGATGCCCGGCATGCAGGGTGTGCACGCGGATCTGGTGGGTACGCCCGGTGATTGGGCTGGCCTTCACCAGGGTGGCGAATTCGTAACGCTCTTCCACCTTGAAGCGGGTTTCCGAAGGCTTGCCTTCGCTGTTGACGCGCACGATACGTTCACCGCTTTGCAGAATGTTTTTCAGCAGCGGCGCCTGTACGGCCTTGCAGTGGGACTGCCACTGGCCGCGCACCAGCGCCAGATAATCCTTCTGCATGCCCTTCAGCCGCAGTTGCTCATGCAGCGAACGCAGCGCGGAACGCTTCTTGGCAACCAACAGCACGCCGGAGGTATCGCGATCGAGCCGATGCACCAGCTCCAGGAAACGGGCCTCAGGGCGCAGCGCCCGCAGCCCTTCAATCACGCCGAAGCTCAGGCCGCTGCCGCCGTGCACCGCGGTGCCGGAAGGCTTGTTGAGGATCAGCAGGTGGTCATCTTCATACAGAATGCAGTCGGCCAGCGCCGCCACCTTATCCAGCTTCGCCGACACCGGCGCCTCTTCGCGCTCGGCCACGCGCACCGGCGGCACGCGCACCACGTCGCCGGCCGCCAATTTGTATTCGACCTTGATGCGCCCTTTATTAACCCGCACCTCGCCTTTGCGCACGATGCGATAAATCATGCTCTTCGGCACGCCTTTCAGGCGAGCGAGCAGAAAGTTGTCGATTCTCTGACCGGCTTCGTCGTCGGAAATCGTGATGAATTGTACTGCTGGATTGTTCGTTTTCATGGTGCGGGATTCTAAATAGAGCGCGTGAATAGCGCCACATCTTTTTCTGTGCTTAACTGTCTCTCTGACGGCGGGCGAAACCCCAGCGGACAATAAGGCAGCAAGCCGATTTGAACGTTTGCGATTTCTTCCGCAGTTAAGGAAAAGTCACCTTGCTATAACGGCATCAGCAGTGGAATAATGCAGTCACTTTCCGCGTTGATTCTCGTTAAACAGGGAAAACGGTGGAATTATAAAATTTGTCTGATCGCGCAAAAACGCAGCAATGGCGTAAGACGTAATGCGAAATCAAACAATTAGCGGGCTGCGGGTTGCAGCTTGGCCGGCAAATGGAATCAGATCTGTCGACGTAAATCAGAGGCTATTCCCCTAGTAAAAGTGCTGTCTTTCACAAAGAAAAGCAGGCTTACCGAGATAATGCGCCCCTATGCAGGCGACAACCGTGAGGTTGACGGCTTTGCGAGAAGACACGGGGCTTTCGGTTTAACTCCGGCCATGAGGTTATTTTGCCCGCAGCTTTGTCGATAATGTAAAAATAACGAGTAAGTTAAGATGAAAAGAATGTTGATTAACGCAACTCAGCAGGAAGAGTTGCGTGTTGCCCTCGTAGATGGACAGCGGCTGTATGATTTGGATATCGAAAGTCCGGGTCATGAGCAGAAAAAAGCGAATATTTACAAAGGCAAAATCACCCGCATTGAACCAAGTCTTGAAGCAGCGTTCGTGGACTACGGCGCAGAACGACATGGTTTCCTCCCTCTTAAAGAAATCGCCCGCGAATACTTCCCTAGCAATTACTCTTCCCATGGCCGCCCGAACATCAAAGATGTGCTGCGCGAAGGCCAGGAAGTCATCGTTCAGGTAGACAAAGAAGAACGTGGCAACAAAGGCGCCGCCTTGACCACCTTCATCAGCCTGGCGGGCAGCTATCTGGTGCTGATGCCGAACAACCCGCGCGCCGGCGGTATTTCTCGCCGCATCGAGGGTGACGATCGCACCGAGCTGAAAGAAGCGCTCTCTTCGCTGCAACTGCCGGACGGCATGGGCCTGATCGTTCGCACCGCGGGCGTAGGCAAATCCGCCGACGCGCTGCAGTGGGATCTCTCCTTCCGTCTGAAGCACTGGGAAGCGATCAAAAAAGCCGCCGAAGGCCGCCCTGCGCCGTTCCTGATCCACCAGGAAAGCAACGTTATCGTGCGCGCCTTCCGCGATTACCTGCGCCCGGACATCGGCGAAATCCTGATCGACAACCCGAAAATTCTCGATCTGGCCAAAGAGCACATCGCCGCGCTGGGCCGCCCGGATTTCAGCAGCAAAATCAAACTGTACAGCGGTGAAATTCCTCTGTTCAGCCACTATCAGATCGAATCGCAGATCGAATCCGCCTTCCAACGCGAAGTGCGCCTGCCGTCCGGCGGCTCGATCGTCATCGACAGCACCGAAGCGCTGACCGCCATCGACATCAACTCCGCACGCGCAACCCGCGGCGGCGACATCGAAGAGACGGCGTTCAACACCAACCTGGAAGCGGCGGACGAAATCGCTCGCCAGCTGCGCCTGCGCGATCTCGGCGGCCTGATCGTCATCGACTTCATCGACATGACGCCGGTACGCCACCAGCGCGAAGTGGAAAACCGCTTGCGCGACGCCGTGCGTCAAGACCGCGCGCGCATCCAAATCGGCCGCATCTCCCGTTTCGGCCTGCTGGAAATGTCGCGTCAGCGCCTCAGCCCGTCGCTGGGTGAATCCAGCCACCACGTGTGCCCACGCTGTAACGGCACCGGCACCATCCGCGACAACGAATCGCTGGCACTGTCCATCCTGCGCCTGATCGAAGAAGAAGCGCTGAAGGAAAACACCAAAGAAGTTCACGCTATCGTACCGGTTCAGGTCGCTTCGTACCTGCTGAACGAAAAGCGTGAATCCGTCAGCGCGATCGAAAAACGTCAGGGTGGCGTGAAAGCCGTCATCGTGCCGAACGATGAAATGCAAACCCCGCACTACTCGGTGCTGCGCGTACGCAAGGGCGAGGAAACCTCTACCCTCAGCTACCTGCTGCCGAAACTGCACGAAGAAGACATGGAGCGTCCGCTGGAAGATGCGCCGATGGAACGCAAGCGTCCGGAGCAACCGGCCCTGGCTTCCTTCTCCCTGTCCGCCGATGTGCCGCCGCCGGCTGAAGAACCCGTCGCCGTTGCCAAACCTGTCGCTGCAGCCGCCAAGGCTAAAGCCGCTGCGCCGGCCGCCGCCAAGCCGGGCTTCCTGGGCCGCCTGTTCGGTGGTTTGAAGAGCCTGTTCGCCGGTGAAGAACAACCTGCCGTCGAAGAAGCCAAACCGGCCGAAACGCCGAAGGCGGAAGGCAACGGTGAAAACCGTCGTCAGGATCGTCGCGGTCAACGCCGTCAAGGCACCGGCCGTAAAGAGCGCGGTGAGCGTAGCGACCGTGGCGATCGTCCGGAACGCGGCGAACGTAAAGAGCGCGGTGAAGGCCGTGACAATCGCGAACGCGACAACCGTGAACCGCGTGAGAACCGTGAAGGCCGTGAATCGCGTGAATCCCGCGATGAGCAGCGCCGTAACCGCCGCAACCAGCAGCAGAACGCGCCGGTAGCGGAGGAAACTGCCTCGGAAGAAAGCGCTAAAGCGCCGCGCGAAGATCAGCAGCAGCGCCGTGGACAGCGTGCTGAACGCCAGCGTCGTCGTCAGGAAGAGAAACGTCAGGCTCAGCAGGAAGTGAAAGCGCTGGAAAGCGTTGACGCGGTCGAGAGCACCGACGAAGAGCAGGAAGAACGCCAGCAGCAGAACATGCAGCGCCGTCAGCGCCGCCCTCTGACGCAGAAAGTGCGCATCCTGTCCGCGGAAGAAGAGCTGCAGCGCGCAGCGGAAGAGCTGTTGGCGCCGAAAGCGCCGGTAGCGAAAGCCGAAGATGCGCAGCCAACCGCCGACGACAGCGTGAAGCTGCTGCCGGAAACCGTTGCCGCTCAGGCGGAAGACGATGCCCAGGGCGAAAACCGCGGCAACGGCGAAGGCATGCCGCGTCGTTCCCGTCGTTCACCGCGTCACCTGCGCGTCAGCGGCCAGCGTCGCCGTCGTTACCGCGACGAGCGTTACCCTCTGCAATCCCCAATGCCGTTGGTGGGCGCGTTCGCTTCTCCGGAAATGGCATCAGGCAAAGTCTGGGTAAGCTACCCGGTCGCTCAGGTTGAAGAAGCCGAAGTGCAAACCGAAGCCGTAGAGCAGGCGCCGGTTGTCGCCGCAGCGGTTGAACAGCACAGCGTTGCCGTGGAAGAAACTCAGGCCGCGGCCAGCGTCAACGAACCGGCACCAGAAGCCGCCGTTGAAACTGCCGCCGTCACCGTAACGGAAGAAGCGGCAGTCGTAGCGCCGGTTGTTGCCACCCCGGCCGAGGAAACCCCGGCGCCGGTGGAAACCGCCCCGGCAACGGTTGCGGTTAAAGAACCGAAAGCGGAAGAGACTGCCCCTGCAGTGGAAGCTCAGCCGGTAGCTGAAACCGTAGCGGCAGAGCCAGTGGTTGAAGCTAAGCCAGCGGAAGACGAGCCTGTGGTCGAAACTGCACCGGTAGAAGCCGCGCCGGCGGAAGAAGCGCCAGTGGTAGAAGCCGCACCTGCAGCGGCAGCCGCTCCGGTAGAAAAAGCGTCGGAACCAACGGCCGCCGAGCCTGCGCCTGCGGTTGCTCAGCAGCCGGCGCCGGTGAAAGCCGTGCAGGACGCGCTGTACAAACACATCGCCACTGCGCCGATGACCAAAGCGCCTGCGCCGGCCTACGAGCCGGAAGAACGCAAGCACAGCGACTGGCAGCGCCCTTCCTTCAACTTTGAAGGCAAAGGTTCAGCCGGTGGTCACTCTGCAGTGAGCCAGGCCACCGCGCCGGCCACCAAGCCGCAGCCGGTTAACGAATAAGTTAATCTGCCCCCCTAAAAAAACCCGCCGACGGCGGGTTTTTTCTTGCCTGCAAAAAGCTCAGGCGATCTTTTTCAGTTTTTTGATGTCCAGAACATCCAACTTGCCGTCAAGTCGACTGACGAACTGCTGAAAATGCGCCGTCTCATTATGCTTATCCAGCGCTTCGCTGCTGGCCCAACGCTCGAAGAACACGAAGGTGCCCGGCTTTTCCAGATCGCGATGCAAATCATATTGCAGGTTGCCCAGCTCCTGGCGGCTCGGCTCGAGAATGTCGTGCACCGCTTCACTGACTGCGGCCTCAAATCCCGCTTTCGCTTGCAGGGTGGCGATAACGCGTACTTCCATTGTTTTCTCCCTTTCCACTTGATGAAAGTCGACGCTATTGGCGTCGGCATCGTTGAAATCATTGTCACTATGCGCCTGCTGCGCCGTTGATTTCAACTTGTCGCCAACAAACAGATGCATCTGCGGCACTTTCCGCTTATCCTTACACCCCGGCGTGAATAAACCCATTATTCGCTTTTCATTAGACGTATTTGACCGCCGGAGCCTAGCTAGATGACCGCACAACCTCAAGTTCTGAAAATCCGCCGCCCAGACGACTGGCATATCCACCTGCGTGACGATGAGATGCTGAAAACGGTGGTGCCCTATACCAGCCAGGTATTTGGCCGGGCGATCGTGATGCCGAACCTGGTTCCGCCCGTGACGACCGTGGCCGCCGCGCGCGCCTACCGCGATCGGATTCTGGCGGCGGTGCCGCAGGGTCACAACTTTACTCCGCTGATGACCTGTTACCTGACCAACTCTCTGGCGGCCAGTGAACTGGTCAGCGGTTTCGAACAAGGGGTGTTTACCGCCGCCAAGCTGTATCCGGCCAACGCCACCACCAACTCCAGCCACGGCGTCAGCGACGTGACCGGCATTTACCCGCTGTTCGAGCAAATGCAAAAAATCGGCATGCCGCTGCTGATCCACGGTGAAGTGACCGATCCTGCCGTCGATATTTTCGACCGCGAGGCGCGCTTTATCGAACAGGTGATGGAGCCTATCCGCCGTCACTTCCCGGAACTGAAAATCGTCTTCGAACACATCACCACCAAAGAAGCGGCGCAGTACGTGCAGGCAGGCAACCGTTTCCTCGGCGCCACCATCACCCCGCAGCACCTGATGTTCAACCGCAACCACATGCTGGTCGGCGGCATTCGCCCACACCTGTTCTGCCTGCCGATCCTCAAGCGCAACGTCCATCAGGAAGCGCTGCGTCAGGCGGTGGCCAGCGGCTCGGACCGCTTCTTCCTCGGCACCGACTCCGCGCCGCACCTCAAGCATCGCAAAGAGTCCAGCTGCGGCTGCGCCGGCTGCTTCAATGCGCCGAATGCGATCCCGGCTTACGCTGCCGTCTTCGAACAGCTCGGCGCGTTGGAGCACTTCGAGGCCTTCTGCTCGCTCAACGGCCCACGCTTCTATGGCCTGCCGCTCAACGAAGACTTCATCGAACTGCAGCGCGTGCCGACCACCCAGCCGGAAGAGATCGCCCTGGGCAATGAATCCGTGATCCCATTCCTGGCCGGCGAAACCCTGAACTGGTCGCTGAAAGGCTGATATTTTTGCTTCGCCCTCTTGCCCTCGCTTACGGTTAACTGTATAAATAAACAGTAAATCGCTTCGGGGGCAATTATGCGTGTTGAAGTCACTATAGATAAAACCCGGCCGCTGCCGTCGGGCGCCATTGAGGCGCTGACCGGCGAGCTGGGCAAACGGGTCAATCGCCAGTTTCCAGGCGCCGTCGTGCACGTCCGTTATGCCGGCGCCAACGGGCTCTCTGTGCTGGGGGGCGCCAAAACCGACCGGGATCTGATTGAGGAAATCCTTCAGGAAACCTGGGAAAGCGCGGACGAATGGTTCAGCGCAGAATAACACTGCAATGCTGTTTTTGCCGGGGGTCGCTCTCCGGCTTTTTTGTTTCTGGCGCCCTGCCCATTCATCGCTTACCCTTACTCTGGAACCAAATCCGCCTCAGCGCTGTATTTAACGCAAAGGAGTAAGCATGGCCCCGGACAAGGTGAAATCCGAAGACGCAATGACGTTTGGCGAATTGCTGGCGCTGATTGCCGATCAAAAAAGACGCTTGAACGTACTGGAAGTGGCCTTCTCTTACCTGGCCTTCAGCCTGGATGACAAAGCCAACCAACGGCTGATCCACAGCCTGAGGCTGGAATCGCAAAGCCAGAATCGCGACGCCGAAACGCAGAAACATTTCGCGCACTTGGCAGAAGAACTGGAAAAATGTCTGCACGGCTCCGCCCCACCCACCGGCGGCGCGGAATAACGCCACAGGCTTTACTCATCGCGCGTTCGCACCCGAATTTGTAGAATAATTGTTCAAATAAATATTTATTTTGCAATTTTAGGTGACAACCCCTCCACCGATGAAAGCGGATGCGTATACTGTAATTGCTCTCATGATGATGAGCCGCATTGATCCTCGTTAGTCACTCACGGTAGTTACTACTCAATAAGGGGTCTTTATGGACAGAAATGATGAAGTAATTCAGACGCACCCGCTTGTCGGTTGGGATATCAGTACTGTCGACGTTTACGACGCCATGATGATACGCCTTCATTACCTGTCTTCACTAGACCAAACGCCCGAAGAAGCCCAAGTAGACCGAACGCTTTGGCTGACCACAGATGTCGCCCGTCAATTAATCAATATCTTAGAGGCCGGCATCGCCAAGATTGAAGCTACGGATTACCAGGATCTTGATCGCAGAAAACATTGATTCATCGTCTCCTACCCCCTAAGGCGCCGCGACCTTTCCCGGCGCCTTTTCTTCGCCTTTCGCCGTTCAATCAGTGCATTGCGTCCGCCAACCTTTTATCATGGGGGCATAAGAAATCGCTATCAGAGAGGGTTGGCACGTGGAATATGATTTGATTGTGGTGGGCAGCGGTTCCGTCGGCGCGGCGGCAGGCTATTATGCCACGCGGGCCGGCTTGAAAGTGCTGATGATCGACAGCGCTATCCCTCCGCACCGAAACGGCAGCCATCACGGCGATACCCGCATTATCCGTCACGCATACGGCGAAGGCGAAAAGTACGTGCCGCTGGTGCTGCGCGCGCAGGCGCTGTGGAATGCGCTGATTCAACAATCCGGCGAGGAACTGTTCCAGTCGTGCGGCGTGTTCAACCTGGGGCCACAGCACTCCGAATTCATTCGCAATGCGCAGCTCAGCGCGCAAAAATTCCGCCTGAACGCGCAAACCCTCAGCGCCGAACAGATCAATCAGCGCTGGCCGGAATTCCGAGCACCGGAAGGTTATGTCGGCGTATTCGAGCCAGACGCGGGGTTCCTGCGTGCCGAGCTGGCGATAACCAGCCTGATCAAGCTGGCGAAAGAAGCCGGCTGCAGCCAGCTGTTCAACTGCCCGGTCAACGCGGTAGAACCCATCGATGGCGGCGTTGAGGTCATCACCGGCGAAGGGCGTTTCACGGCGCGAAAAGCGGTGATCACCGCCGGCACCTGGGTCAAAGCGCTGTTGCCGCAACTGCCGATCGCGCCACTGCGCAAAGTCTTCTCCTGGCATCAGGCAGATGGCCGCTACAGCGTGAACAATCGTTTCCCGGCCTTTACCGTCGAAGCGCAAGACGGCACGCACTATTACGGTTTTCCGGCGGATAACGACGGCCTGAAAGTGGGCAAACATGACGGCGGCCAGCCGATGGATGCCCCCGAGCAGCGCAAACCCTTCGGCAGCTACGCCAGCGACGGCACGGAAGTTTTCTCCTTCCTGCGGCAATTTTTGCCGGGTGTAGGCGTATGTTTACACGGTGAAGCCTGCAGCTATGATATGAGCCCCGACGAAGACTTTATTATCGATACCCTGCCGGATTGCGATCGCCTGATGGTCATCAGCGGATTGAGCGGCCACGGCTTCAAGTTCGCCAGCGCTCTGGGCGAGATCGCCGCGCTGTTCGCGCAGGACAAAGCGCCGCCGGTTGACGTCTCAAGCTTTGGTCTGAAACGATTTAGCTGAGCGAAGGATTTCGCTGTCCAAGTCCCCCTCAGGCACTGGACAGCGAAATTTGGCGGTTACAATTTGTTAACCTGCTAACTCTTTTAAATACCAAGTAAAAATCCTGATAACGGAAATTTCTTATATTCAGCAGTTGAATTTCCGAATTGAACACTTGCAGTGTAAGTCCTATTTTACAGAAGATATGCTCCATCGGCTTTCAACAAGGACGTCACCATGAAACTACTTGTCGTGGACGAATGCTGCTTCACCCGGGTCGGTATAGCCAGCTACTTTGCTGATAGTGGGATCACGACGATCAAGTGCTGCCACAGCATTGAATACGCTACATCGCTGTTGGCCAGCTTTCAGCCGAGCCACATTCTGGTGAACCTCAGCAACCAATGCCGCTATAACGAAGCGGACGCGCAACTGCAGGCCTTTATGGAAGCCAGCCAGTGCGCCTTGCTGTTTATTTATCTCGATACACCTTACCCTTACAGCGAAGCGCCAATGCGCATCGCCGATAACGCCTTTCTGTTCAATAAAAGCATTCTGCCGCTCACCTTACGCACGCTGCGCGAGAATCCGCTGGCGCTGGCCGATGACGGCGAAGAGCGTTCCCTGTTCAGCCCGCAGGAGCTGACGGTAATGAAGTATTGGATGGCAGAGATGCCTAACTACCGCATTGCGAAAAAACTGCAGATCAGCTCCCATACGGTCTATGTGCACAAGCGTCACATCACGGAAAAGATCAACGCGCGCAACCGGCTGGAGTTTTACTCGCTGTATAACGTGCTGCGCTATTTCTACCCGCCGAGCACGCCGGCGAATTCAACGCCGCTGGCGCTGTTGGCCGTGTAACCTCAAGCCTGCGATAACGCAGGCTTTTTTATCGCCACTTTCCCGCCACTCACGCGCGGCGCGCTATAAATGACGCCGAGAAAAGGACTATAATCAAGGGTCCTTCTCTTCAGGCGGCTGAAATGTTAAACCGAATACTGGCGGCTATCGTCAACAATGTGCGTGAGCATCTGGTGCTGTACCTTTGTCTGTGGCTGGTGCTGCTGGCGTTGGATGTCTATTTCTTTTTCGTCATGTAAGCCATGCCGCCGTTATTTCCCCGATTGAGCTTCAACCGCTTCGGCGATCCCGCCCAGGTGCTGGAATTGCAGCAGACGAGCAGACCGTTGCTGCGCCCCGGACAGCGGTTATTGCAGATGCGCTATGCCCCGATCAACCCTTCCGATCTGATCCCGATCCACGGCCAATACGCGCACCGCATCGCCCTTCCTCAGGTGCCGGGATATGAAGGCGTGGGCGTCGTCGTCAATCCGCAGAATGGGCATTCAACGGGCCGACGCGCGCTGGCGGTAGCGGGTAACGGCAGTTGGCAAACGTTCGTCACGCTGCCTGAAGATCGGGTGGTCTGGGTGCCGGACGACATCGACGACGCCTGCGCAGCGCAAATCTATATCAACCCGCTCACCTGCTGGGTGCTGTTGACCCAATGGCTGCCGCTCAGCGCCGGCGACGTACTGCTGCTCAACGGCGGCGGCTCCGCTGTCAGCCTGCTGCTGGCGCAGCTGACGGCGCTGCGCGGCATTCGTCTGGCGGTCGTGGCGCGCAACGCCGCTCATCGCCAGGCGTTGCTGGCCGCCGGCGCCTGGCGCGTTATCGAAGCGCCGCAGCTGGCGGAAATGACGAATTTTGGCGCCCGTGCGGCCATCGACTGCATTGGCGGAGAAGACGGATTGCAGTTGGCGCGGGCGGTTCGCACCGGCGGCGATTTTGTGGCGCTGGGCCTGCTGAGCGGCCGCCAGGTAGACTGGCGGCGCGTGGTGGACGAGTTAAAGCTGCGCGCTTCGCTGTTCCACTTGCGCAAATGGAACGCACAGGCAGCGCCGGCGCAATGGCAGACGGCGTTTTATCAGTTATTCCTGCTGCTGCGACGCGGCCAGCTGGCGCTGCGCCCGCCCGCCGCGATTTATCCTTTGCGTCAGTACGCAGCGGCGCTGCACCACGCCGCCCAGCCCGGCGTGAATGGCAAAATATTCCTCACTCCGGCGCCGCCGGAGGCTGGCGCGGCGGGCGGCCGTCCCCCAGGATAACCGCCAGCCGATAGCCGCCCTCGGTAGTCTCCAGCGCGATGCGCGCCACGATCGTCAGCGGCACCGACAGCAACATGCCCACCGGGCCGAGCAGCCAGCCCCAAAAGATCAGCGACAGGAACACCACCAGCGTCGACAGCCCCAGCCCGCGCCCCATCACGCGCGGCTCGAGGATATTGCCGATCACCATGTTGACAGCGATAAAGCCGCCCGCCACCACCAGCGCATCTCCTAATCCGTTGAACAACAGCGCCTGAATCAGCGGCGGAATGGCGGCCAATACCGAGCCAATGTTGGGAATGTAGTTAAGCAGAAATGCCAGCAGCCCCCAGATAAAGGCAAAACGCACGCCGACCGCCGCCAGGAAGATCCAGACGATTACCCCCGTGGCCAGGCTGATGATGGTTTTAATCACCAGATAGCGCGTCACGCCATCCAGCGCCCGCCGCATCGCGGCGAGCCCCTCGTTCGGTTTATCCAGCGCCTGCTGCAGCTTGTAAGGCAGCAACTGCACTTCGAACAGCATAAACACCACGGTCATCAGCAGCAGGAAGACGTTGGTCATCGCGCCAGACAGGTGCCCCAGCATGCGGGTGACCAGATTCATCGCCGCGCTGGGATCGACATACTGCAGCATCGCTTCGCTGGAAAGGCTGATATTGAAACGGCCGGCGTAATGCTGCAGCTCGCGCAGCTTCTCGATCATCATGCCGCGGTACTGCGGCAGCGAACGGGCGAACTCGTTCAGCGAAGCCCCCAGCATGCCGATAAACAGCATCACGACCACGATCACCGCCGTCACCAGCAGCGTCACCCCGACGATACGCGGCACCCGTTTACGCTCCAGCATCGCCACCAGCGGATTCAGCACCATGGCGAGAAATACCGCCAGCAAAAACGGCACCACAATGTCGGCGGCGGCTTTCACCCCGGCCAAAATGATCACCAACATCGCCAGCAGGACGGCCAGTCGCAGGCTGCTGTCGGTCACACGGGTTCGGCCCATGACGTTTCCTTGTTATTTCACTGGGTTAACCGGCGCCAGGGCGCCGGCTCTTGGCGCTAATGGTAGCAAAATCCGCCGCTGCACCGCAGGGGATTTAGCGCAACCGTTCGACAAAGTTAATCTTTCCGCCCTGCCCTGCGCCGCAATAAATAGGCATAACCTTTGCCAACAAATAATCTCGCCGGGCAACTCACGAGGGGTTTACGTAAAATGACAAAAGCTGACATTAATAGATAATAGCCCCATTTTTCAATGATTAGCATGAAACTCTCGTGAGCGAAATAATATTATCTCCAACGATTTATCTGATTAACTCCGAACATCTCGAACAAATTCACTGACTAATATTTCAAAGTAGTAACATAGTTAAATTTATTATTGATTTTATGTTTCCTAAAGTTTAATTATTGCAGCCAGCCAATCGGTAATCGAAGGAAACAGGATGCTCTGGAAAAATACCGCCGATCGTTTCGGCCATGTGTCAGTGTTGATCCACTGGCTGGTGGCGCTGACGGTGTACGGCATGTTCGCACTCGGCCTGTGGATGGTCACGCTGGGCTATTACGACGTCTGGTACCATCAGGCGCCGGAGATCCACAAAAGCATCGGCACGCTGCTGTTCATTGTGATGGTGATCCGCGTGGTCTGGCGCTTTGTCTCACCGCCGCCCAAACCGCTGGCCAGCTATGGCCGCCTCACTCGCGTCAGCGCCATCCTCGCGCATCTGGCGCTGTACGCCGTGTTGTTCGGCATTCTGATCAGCGGCTATCTGATCTCCACCGCAGACGGCCAACCGATCAGCGTGTTCGGCTGGTTCAACGTGCCCGCCACCGTGACCGGCATGGCGGAACAGGCCGACACCGCCGGCGCCATACACCTTTACCTGGCCTGGGCCGTGGTAGTGCTCTCGGTACTGCACGGGCTGGCCGCGCTTAAACATCACTTTATCGATCGTGATGTCACTTTGAAACGGATGCTGGGTAGCAGCGCCGATTAACCTTTGGATTTATGGAGATTGCTATGTTGAAAAAGACCGTATTGGGCCTGACCGCAGGCGCCCTGCTGCTGAGCGCCGGTTCCGCACTGGCGGCAGACTACAAGATCGATAAACAAGGCCAACACGCCTTTATCGAATTCCGCATCCAGCACCTGGGCTACAGCTGGCTGTACGGCAGCTTTAAAGACTTCGACGGCGGCTTCACCTTCGACGAGAAAGATCCGTCCAAGGACAAGGTCAACGTGACCATCAATACCGCCAGCGTCGACACCAACCACGCCGAGCGCGACAAGCACCTGCGCAGCGCCGAGTTCCTCAACGTGGAGAAGAACAAGCAAGCCAAGTTTGAATCCACCGAAGTGAAGAAAAGCGGCGACGGTTACGCGGTGGTCGGTAACCTGACGCTGAACGGCGTCACCAAACCGGTTACGCTCGATGCCAAACTGATTGGCCAGGGCAACGATCCGTGGGGCGGCTACCGCGCCGGCTTTGAAGCCAACGGCAAGATCAAGCTGAAAGATTTCGGCATCACCACCGATCTTGGCCCGGCGTCGCAAGACGTTGAGCTGATCATCTCCGTAGAAGGCGTGCGCGAGAAATAAAAAAAAGCCCGGCTTGGCGGCCGGGCTTGTCGGTTCCTCAGGCTCAGCGGGCTGGGCCTTCTTCTTCCGGTGCCGGAATGTGCATCGTGGTCTGCAACAATCCTTTCGATTTATTGAAAATCTTGACGCCATTTTCGCGGCCGGCACGGCGCGCGCGCTGCTCTTCGCGCGGCAGCTTCAGCTCTTCGCGGCAAATCTCACTGCAGCATCCTTCAAACTTGGCGGCGCAGCTCGGGCACTGAATGAACAGCAGATGGCAGCCGTCGTTCTTGCAGTTGGTATGGGTGTCGCACGGTGCGCCGCACTGGTGGCAGTTGGCGATCACATCGTCGGAGATGCGCTCACCCATACGCTCATCGAACACGAAGTTTTTGCCGATAAACTTCAGCGGCAACCCCTGTTCTTTCGCTTTGCGGGTGTACTCGATAATCCCGCCTTCCACGTGGTAGATGTTTTTAAAGCCGTTGTGCAGCATATAGGCGCTGGCTTTTTCACAGCGAATGCCGCCGGTGCAGTACATGACGATATTCTTGTCTTTGCTGTCCTGCAACATCTCCACCGCCATCGGCAGCTGATCGCGGAAGGTATCCGACGGCACCTCGATGGCGTTTTCGAAATGGCCGACTTCGTACTCATAGTGGTTGCGCATATCGACGAATACCGTATTCGGATCGTCGATCATCTGATTGACGCGATCGGCCTGCAGATACTCACCGACGTTGCTCGGATCGAAGCTCTCGTCATCGATGCCGTCAGCCACGATGCGCTCGCGCACCTTGAGGCGCAGCACCCAGAAGGACTTGCCGTCGTCTTCCAGCGCGATATTCAGGCGGACCTGATCCAACGCCGGGTGCGAGGCGAACAGCGCGGCTTTAAACGCGTCGAAGTTATGCTGCGGCACGCTGATCTGCGCGTTGATGCCCTCTTTCGCCACGTAGATGCGGCCGAACACCTTCAGTTTTTCGAACTGAACGTACAGGCTGTCGCGAAACGCCTTGGGATCGTCGATGGAGAAGTATTTGTAAAAAGAAACTGTGGTGCGCGGCTCGGTTTCCGCCAGCATGCGCGCCTTCAGTTCCTCATTAGAAATTCGGTTATGTAACACTGGCATGGTGTACTTTCCTGTCTTTCGGGAGGTGACTGATTACCGCGCGCAGCCAGCCGGCCCGCGCGCGGCGCACATCATACCCGAAAAACCGCCGCCGCGCAGCCCTGGCGCTCGCGTGCGCATACCTGCATCGCTCACTCATCCCGGATGCCACCGTATTGACCTTCCTGATAAGGATATCGCCATGGGCTTTTGGCAGGAAACATTGTGGAAAAATTCGGCATTCGATGCATATTTAACGCCCAAAAAGGGATTTTAATGCGTTGTGTTTTCCCGGATCGTCAGAAAAATGCCACAATAGTCGCAAACAATCGGCAGAAACGAACCTAGCGACCGAGCCCACCCGGCCGTCAGACCATGCTATGACTCTGTCATTACACTTAAACAACCGTATTAAAACAGAGAACCCATGACTCAAGTTCCTACTTTCAATCGCTCCTTACTGCACCCGCGCTACTGGCTGACCTGGGTAGGCATCGGCTTGCTGTATCTGCTGGTGTTGCTGCCTTATCCCGTTATCTACTGGCTCGGCACCTCGATCGGGCGATTTTCCATGCGCTTTCTCAAGCGACGCGTCGTTATCGCCCAACGTAACCTCGAACTCTGTTTTCCCGACATGCCGCAGGCTGAACGCGATGCGCTGGTGGTAAAGAATTTCGAATCGGTCGGCATGGGGTTGTTTGAAACCGGCATGGCGTGGTTCTGGCCGAACTGGCGCATCGAGCGCTGGTTCAAGGTCAGCGGCCTGGAGCACATTCAAAAAGCGCGCGACAACCATCAGGGCGTGTTGCTGATTGGCCTGCACTTTTTGACGCTGGAGCTGGGCGCGCGCATCTTCGGCATTCACAACCCGGGCATCGGCGTTTACCGCCCGCACGACAACAAGCTGATGGACTGGCTGCAAACCTGGGGCCGGATGCGCTCCAACAAATCGATGCTGGATCGTAAAGACGTCAAAGGCATGATCCGCGCCCTGAAACAGGGCGATATCATCTGGTATGCGCCGGATCACGACTACGGCCCGCGCAGCAGCGTTTTCGTGCCGCTGTTCGCGGTGGATAAAGCCGCCACCACCACCGGCAGCTACGTGCTGGTGCGGATGGGCAAACCGGCGATCATTCCGTTCACCCCGCGTCGCCTGCCGGACGGCAAAGGCTATGAGCTGATCATGCAGCCGGCGGTGGAAAACTTCCCGCTGGACAACGAACTCGACGCCGCCGCCTTTATGAATAAAGTGGTGGAAAAAGAGATCCTGATGGCGCCGGACCAATACATGTGGCTGCACCGCCGCTTCAAGACCCGCCCGGAAGGCGAGCCTTCGCTGTACTGATCACGCAAACCCGCCGCCGGCGGGTTTTTTATTGCGCGCCCCTTGAGAATCGCCGGCGAGGGTGGGATGGTAATGCTTTTGCCGCCACCCTTGGAGCCGCCATGTACATTGTCAGCCTGACCTACCATCGCCCGATCGCCGACGTCGACAGCCACCTTGACGGGCACATCGCCTGGCTTAAGAAATATTTTCAGGACGGCACCTTCGTCGCCTCCGGCCGCAAGAATCCCCGCACCGGCGGCGTGATCCTGGCCAAAGGCATTGAGCGTGCTCGGCTGGACGCCATCCTGGCCGAAGATCCGTTCAACGCCGTGGCCCACTACGAGGTCACCGACTTTAGCGCCACCACCACCGCCGCCGGTTTCGAGGCGCTGGCCGGACTATAAAACGCTGTAAATTCCGCGCGCCAAGCGCGGAATAAGGTTTAAACGCCATTTTTAAAACTTTATTTCATTTTTTGCCCTATCTGCGTCCCCTCGTTTGCCGTCGCCGCGCCTGCGGCGCATACTTACCACGCTAACTTTCACGTTTTGCCCCATCATCTCGCCGCCGGCAAAACGCGTCACCTTTCGGCAGTGGACATTTATGGCTTCGGCAGCAGAACCCGTTAACTGGAAACGCAATCTTTTCGTCGCCTGGCTGGGATGTTTTCTCACCGGCGCCGCCTTCAGCCTGGTGATGCCGTTTCTGCCGCTGTACGTAGAGACGCTGGGCGTTACCGGCCATCAGGCGCTCAACATGTGGTCCGGTCTGCTGTTCAGCATCACCTTCCTGTTTTCCGCTATCGCCGCACCGTTCTGGGGCGCCCTGGCCGATCGACGCGGCCGCAAACTGATGCTGCTGCGTTCGGCGCTCGGTATGGCGATCGTCATGGCGCTGATGGGCATGGCGCAAACGGTCTGGCAGTTTCTCGCACTGCGTGCGGTGCTGGGGCTGCTCGGCGGGTTCATTCCCAACGCCAACGCGCTGATCGCCACCCAGGTGCCGCGCAACCGCAGCGGCTGGGCGCTCGGCACCCTGTCCACCGGCGGCGTCGGCGGTGCGCTGATCGGCCCGCTGATCGGGGGGCTGCTGGCCGATTTATACGGCCTGCGCCCGGTGTTTTATATCACCGCCGCGGTGCTGTTCGTCTGCTTCGTGCTGACGCTGCTGTATGTCAAAGAACAATTCACCCCGGTGCAAAAGCGCGACATGCTGCACGCAAAGCAGGTGTTCGCTTCGCTGAAAAACCCGAAGCTGGTGCTCAGCCTGTTCGTCACCACCATGATCATCCAGATCGCCACCGGTTCGATCGCGCCGATCCTGACGCTGTATGTGCGCGATTTGGCCGGCGCCACCCACAATCTGGCGTTTATCAGCGGGCTGATCGCCTCGGTGCCCGGCGTCGCGGCATTGATGAGCGCCCCGCGGCTGGGCAAGCTGGGCGATCGCATCGGCCCGGAACGCATACTGGTGTTCATGCTGATCGTTTCGGTGCTGCTGCTGATCCCGATGGCGTTCGTGCAAACGCCATGGCAACTCGGGGTGCTGCGTTTTCTGCTGGGGGCGGCCGACGGCGCGTTGCTGCCGGCGGTACAGACGCTGTTGATTTATAACTGCACCAATCAGGTGGCCGGCCGTATTTTCAGCTATAACCAGTCGTTCCGCGACGTCGGCAACGTCAGCGGCCCGCTGCTCGGCGCCGCAGTCTCCGCCGGTTACGGTTTTCGCGCGGTCTTCGGCGTCACCGCGCTGGTGGTGCTGTTCAACGCCGGCTATTCCTGGTGGTGTCTGCGACGACGGCCGGGCTATATGCGGGAAGATACGCTGCAGGAAGAGCAATAGCTGCATTTATCGCCAGCTTTCGCCATTGGCCGGATCAACGGCGCGTTTCCCCTATTTTTAATAATGCTTTCTCGCCGCCGGTGAATTTTCACCTAACTCAGAACTTTCTTAATACAACATCTTGTTTATCAACAAATAATTAACTTTCAGCGCATAAAACCCGCTGTCAATCATATTCCTGTCACAACCAACAGAAAAACCAGAAAAGGAGATGCTTGTCGACTTTTCGTCTAAAAAATGGGATACAGGTACTAGACAAAACCAACGACCAGTTATCAAATGGTTAAATAATATCACGCCAGATGTGAACCATCGGCCAAGTGAAGAAAAGGTCAGCACGCTTTCCACGGTTTATCAGCGTTGCAGCCGCGGTTTTGTCGGGTAATCCGCATTGGGCGGATCGCCTTCATTAAATACACATACATACCACAGTACGGGCTGCAGCCTTGCAGCGCCTTTTATTGGGAAATCGTTATGCAATCCTCTGTCAATAAGTCAGAAAGCCGGACCTTCTTCGGCCATCCCTATCCGCTGGGTTCTCTGTTCTTCACCGAAATGTGGGAGCGCTTCTCGTTCTATGGCATCCGTCCGCTGCTGATCCTGTTTATGGCCGCCACGGTGTACGACGGCGGCCTGGGCCTGGCGCGCGAGAACGCGTCGGCGATCGTCGGCATCTTCGCCGGCAGCATGTACCTGGCGGCGCTGCCGGGCGGCTGGCTGGCGGACAACTGGCTCGGCCAACGCAAGGCCGTCTGGTACGGTTCGATCCTGATCGCGCTCGGCCACCTGTCGATCGCGCTGTCCGCAGTGATGGGCACCAACCTGTTCTTCATCGGTCTGATGTTCATCGTGCTCGGTTCCGGCCTGTTCAAGACCTGTATCTCGGTGATGGTCGGTACGCTATACAAGAAAGGCGATGCGCGTCGCGACGGCGGTTTCTCGCTGTTCTACATGGGCATCAATATCGGTTCGTTCATCGCCCCGCTGATCTCCGGCTGGCTGATCAAGTCACACGGCTGGCACTGGGGCTTCGGCATCGGCGGTATCGGGATGCTGGTGGCACTGGTGATCTTCCGGGTGTTCGCCGTCCCGGCGATGAAACGCTATGACCGCGAAGTGGGCCTGGACTCCACCTGGAACAGCCCGGTCGCGAAGAAAAAAGGCGTCGGCGCCTGGTTGCTGGCGTTGGCGGCCATCCTGGTGGCGGTCATCGTGCTGATCGCCCAAGGCACTATCGTCATCAATCCGGTCGAGGTGGCCAGCGTGCTGGTGTACGTGATCGCCGCGTCGGTCACGTTGTACTTCATCTATCTGTTCGCCTTTGCCGGCCTGAGCCGCAAAGAGCGCGCTCGCCTGCTGGTGTGCTTCATCCTGCTGATCTCCGCCGCGTTCTTCTGGTCAGCGTTTGAACAGAAACCGACCTCGTTTAACCTGTTCGCCAACGATTACACCAATCGCATGATCGGCGACTTCGAGATCCCGGCGGTATGGTTCCAGTCGATCAACGCCCTGTTCATCATCCTGCTGGCGCCGGTCTTCAGCTGGGCCTGGCCTGCGCTGGCGCGCAATAACGTGCGTCCGAGCAGCATCACCAAGTTCGTGATCGGTATTCTGTGCGCCGCCGGCGGTTTTGGCCTGATGATGCTGGCCGCGCAGAATGTGCTGAGCAACGGCGGCGCCGGCGTATCGCCGATGTGGCTGGTGGGCAGTATCCTGATGCTGACGCTGGGTGAACTCTGCCTGAGCCCGATCGGGCTGGCCACCATGACGCTGCTGGCGCCGGAGAGAATGCGCGGTCAGATGATGGGGCTGTGGTTCTGCGCCAGCGCGTTGGGCAACCTGGCAGCCGGTCTGATCGGCGGTCACGTCAAGGCCGACCAACTGGATATGCTGCCGAATCTGTTCGCCCGCTGCTCAGTCGCGTTGCTGATCTGCGCCGCCGTGCTTATCGTGCTGATCGTGCCGATTCGCCGCATGCTGGAAAATACCCAGTCCAAGAGCGCGCAAAAACCGGCGACCAACGCCTGACGGATAGCCCGTTTTATCTCGCAAACCGGCGCTCGATGCGCCGGTTTTTTTATGCCTGCCAGGCCTGATGTTGCAATACCACCCGGTAGCCATCAGGATCTTCAAAGGTTTGCCCCGCCCGATCCCAATAGGGATTATAGGCGGCGACCGATAAGAATCCCGCCGCCCGCATCCGCTCACACGCGGCCCGCCATTCGTTCTCATCCGGCAGATAAAATACCAGCAGATGATCCTGCGTCGGCGCCTGCCCGACCCGTACCCCGCGATGCTGCGTGAACTCCAGATGGTAGGCATGCTGCGGATGCCCGATCATCATGCCGTCGAACCCCTGATGATCGACAAACTCGCCCAGCTTTTCGAACCCCAGCCCGCGGCAATACAGCGTAGCAATCTCTTGCAACCGATCGGTCGGGCGCGCGATGCGCAACACCGCTTTGGCTATCGACATGTCCTCCTCTTCCTCATGATAACGTCATACAGCGCCATGCCCGCCAGCATTGCCAGCAGGAACGGCCATACCCGGCTTATCTCCGCCCCGGCCAACACCCAGGCTGGACCGGGGCAAATACCCGCGATGCCCCAGCCGATGCCGAACAGCGCGCTGCCCGCCAGCAAACGACGATCCAGACGCCCGGCGGCCGGGATCTGCAGCGTTTCCCCCAACAGGCTACGCTCTCGTCGCCTCGCCCACAGGAAGGCCGGCGCCGCCACCGCGATCGCACCAGCCATCACCAACGCCAGCGAGGGATCCCACGCGCCGGTAACGTCGAGAAACGCCAACACTTTGGCCGGATTGGCCATGCCGGCGACGATCAGCCCCAGACCGAAAATGACGCCGCTCAGCAGCGCCAACAGCGTTTTAAGCATTCTCAACCTCCCGCCAGGTGGCGCATCAACCACACGGTCATAAAGCCCAGCAGCATAAACACCGCCGTGGCGGCCAGCGAACGCGGCGCCAACCGTGCGACGCCGCACACGCCGTGCCCGCTGGTGCAACCGCTGCCCAATCGAGTGCCCAATCCCACCAACAGCCCTGCGGCCGCCAGCCCGCCGTTGCCGACCGCGATCTCACCGGACGGCAAAGCCGCAGCGGCAGCATACAGCCAGGGAGAGAGCAGCAACCCGCCAATAAATGCGGCGCGCCAGCCCCGCTCCTGGCCACCGGCACTCAATACACCGCCGGTAATGCCGCTGATGCCGGCGATCCGGCCGTTGAACAGCAGCAGCAGCGCCACCGCGCCGCCGATAATGGCCCCGCCCGCCAGCGCGGAATAAGGCGTGAAGTGTTGCCAGTCAATGGTCATCGCGGTTCTCCGGTTGTGGGCAATAGAGCTGATACAGGGTATGGAGCAGCGCCAGCGCTTTGGCATCGGCCACCGCATAGTAAATCTGCTTGCCGGCGCGCCGGGTGGATACCAACCCTTCCTCCCGCAGCACGCCAAGCTGCTGGGACAGCGTCGGCTGGCGGATATCCAGCGCCTGCGCCAGCTCGCTCACCGCCATCTCGCCCTGACTGAGCCGGCACAGCAGCAGCAGCCGATCTTCGTTGCCCAGGGTGCGCAGCATCGCGCCGGCCTGCGTCGCCGCCTTACGCATCGCGTCAATATCCATTGACCCTCCATCAATATATAAAATTATATAATATTATTTTATAAAGTATTGACGCACAAAGCCACAGGCTGGCGTGAAATAACGCCGCATGGCATGCTGTTTGGTCTTATCCTTTTGCCGCGCGGAGGGCGCCAGCGATGCTGTTTTTTCACGACGTTCTGCCGCCCGATCAGCCTGTCCGGCCGTTAGCCAGGGATTATCATCATGGCGACAGCGAGCCGGAGCACTACCATAACTGCGCGCAGCTGATCCACAGCCTGAGCGGCGTGGTGCAGGTCACTACCCGACTCGGCAGTTGGGTGGTGCCGCCCGGCCGCGGCGTCTGGGTACCGGCGAAAGTGGTGCACAGTCTGCGCATCACCGGCCAGGTAGCGGCCAGGACGTTGTTCATCGATCCGCTGGCGCGCGCCGATCTGCCGGCTCAGTGCCAGGTGGTGCAGGTGTCGCCGCTGCTGCGCGAGCTGATTATCAGCGCGATGGAGATTGCGCCCGGCTACCCCAGTGGCGGGCGCGACGAGCGCATCATGGAGTTGATTCTGGATGAATTACGGGTACTGCCGAGCTTGCCGCTGCACCTGCCCGAGCCGCGCGAGGCCTCGCTGCTCGCCCTGTGCCGCCATATTCAGGCCACGCTGGCGCAGCCCTGGACGCTGGAACAGGCGGCCGAACGCCTCAATGTCAGCGGACGCACCCTGTCGCGGCGCTTCCAGCGAGAAACCGGGCTGCGTTTTGGCGATTGGGTGCGACGCGCCCGTTTACTGGCGGCGCTGAACGCGCTGGCGATCGGACGTTCGGTGTTGGAAGTGGCGCTGGATCTCGGCTATGACAGCCCCAGCGCGTTCAGCGCCATGTTTCGCCGGGTGCTGGGGGTAGCGCCCAGCGACTATTTCAGCCGGGCCGCGCCGACGTTGACGCCAGATAGCGCCCGGCGACGTTGAACAACGCCTGCAGCGAAGCGCTGGCGGAGTCGACGTCGATGCCAACGCCGTAGCTCGCCTCGCCGTGCGGCAAAACGCAGCGAATGTAAGCCACCGCTCGGCTGTCGCTCTGATGCCCCAGCGTATGCTCGTGGTAATCTTCGATAGCCAACGGTAAACCGAAGCGTTGGCGCAGCGCATCCACCGCGCTGGAAAGCAGGCCGTTGCCGGCCCCCTGCAGCTGCAGAGGCTCCCCCTGCCAGGCGACTCGCGCGTTGAAACTGTACGCTTCCACGCCGTGACTTTCCGTTTGATAGCTCAACAGCTGCAAGCGCGGCTGCTCCACCAGCCCGTAAGTGTCGCGGAATAAGCGCCACAGCTGCGCGACGCTCATTTCCTTACCGCTGCCGTCGGTCGCCCGCTGGACCACCTGGCTGAAATCAATCTGCAGACCGCGCGGCAACGCCAGCCCATGGTTCTGCTCCAACAGCCAGGCGGCGCCGCTTTTGCCGGACTGGCTGTTAACCCGGATCACCGCCTCATAGCTGCAGCCGACATCGGCGGGATCGAGCGGCAGGTAAGGCACCTGCCACCAGCCATCTTGCCGCTGCCGTTGCGCGGCGAAGCCTTTCTTGATCGCATCCTGATGCGATCCGGAGAAGGCGGTAAACACCAACTCACCGGCATAAGGATGGCGAGGATGTACCGGCAGCTGATTGCACTGCTCCACCACCTCCACCACCTGCTTCAAGCGGCTGAAGTCCAGGCCCGGCGCCACGCCCTGGGTATAGAGATTCAACGCCAGCGTGACCAGATCAACGTTGCCGGTACGCTCGCCGTTGCCGAACAGGCAGCCTTCGACCCGATCGGCGCCGGCCAGCAGCGCCAGCTCGGCGCAGGCGACGCCGGTGCCGCGATCGTTATGCGGGTGCACGCCGATCGTCACATCAGCGCGACGGCTGAAGTGGCGACAGAACCATTCGATCTGATCGGCATACACGTTGGGCGTACTCACTTCCACCGTCGCCGGCAGGTTGATGATCATCGGCCGCTGTGCCCCCGGTTGCCAAACATCCGCCACCGCTTCGCAGATCTCCAGCGCGAACGCCAATTCGGTAAAGCAGAAGGTTTCCGGCGAATATTCGAAGCACCAGACGGTATCGGGCTGCGCCTCGCAATGCCGGCGAATGCGCCGCGCGCCGTTCACCGCCAGCGCCACGGTAGCCGCCTTATCCTGGCGGAACACGATGTCGCGAAACATCGGCGCCGTGGCGTTATACAGATGCACGATAGCCCGCGGCGCCCCCTGCAGCGCCTCGAAGGTGCGGTCGATCAGATCGTCGCGCGACTGCGTCAGCACCTGAATGGTGACATCGTCCGGGATCAGCCGCTCGTCGATCAGGGCGCGCACAAAGTCGAAGTCCGTTTGCGACGCCGAAGGGAAAGCCACCTCAATCTCTTTGAAACCGCACTGCAACAGCAGCTGATAGAACTCGCGCTTGCGCGCGTTATCCATAGGCTCCGCCAGCGCCTGGTTGCCGTCGCGCAGATCGCTGGAGCACCAGCGCGGCGCCTGTCGCAGGGTACGCGAAGGCCACTGGCGATCCGGTAACGTCACCGGCGGGAACGGTCGGTATTTGCTTGAAGGGTCGATTAACATGGGCTTCTCCTGATGCCTGAGTGAACGATACCGTCATTATTTCCCGCCTCCGCGCCTGCTTCTCCCGCTTTGCGGACAACCGTCGTCGCAGAGCGGACAACAAAAAAATTTGCATCCTGCGCCAGTGAGACAACAATTAGTTTTGACGTTTCCCCCACCGCGCCGGCAGCACGCCGGACGCTTTACTCTCATTGTCAACGGAGGCGAACATGAGCCTGTATGCAACCCTGGAAGAAGCCATCGAGGCCGCACGCGAAGAGTTTCTCGACACCGCCGAAGGCGGCGGCGGTGACGAACCGCCGGTGCCGCAGCAGTTCAATCTGCAAAAGTACGTGATGCAGGATGGCGACACGATGTGGCAGGCGGAGTTCTTCGAAGAAGAAGGCGAGGCGGTGGAATGCCTGACGCTGCGCAGCGGTGCGGCGGCGCAGGCGATCTTCGACGGTGACTACGACGAGGTGGAAATCACCGCCGAGTGGATAGACGAAAACACCCTGTACGAATGGGAGGAAGGCGACTTCCAGCTCGAGCCGCCGTTGGATACCGAAGAAGGCCAGGCCGCCGCCGATGAGTGGGATGAACGTTAACCCGCACGACGCTTTGAACGCCAAGGAGGCAGCATGAACATTCGCCAGGCCCGCCCCACCGACTACCCCGCCATTTTGCAGCTGCAGGCGGAAAACGTGCCGGAAGCGCTCGATGAGCGCCAAAAACGGCAGGGATTTATCGTATCGCGCATGAATGAGGCGCAGCTGACGGCGATCAACCGCGGCATCGGCATATGGGTGGCGGAACAGGAGGGCCAACTGGCGGGGTTCGTTTGCCTGATGCCCGCCGACGCGCAGCCGCGGCCGCCGGTGGTGGATGCGATGCTGGCGACGCTCGCCACGCACTCATTCGCCGGACGGCCGCTGAGTGAGCAGCGGGTATTTCTCTACGGCCCGGTCTGCCTCGGCATGGCCTGGCGCGGCAAAGGCGTATTAAAGCGCCTCTACGCCGCAGTCAAAGCGCACACCCGCCATGATTACGACGTGGGCGCACTGTTTATCGACGACGACAATCCGCATTCGTTGGCCGCTCACGTGCAAGGGCTGGGGATGACGGCGCTGGCGCCTTTCCATTGCGGGCAGAAAGGCTACCAGCTGGTGGTGTTCGCCACCCGCTGAGCAGGTTTATTCATAGGGGCCATGCTGCGCATCGAACGGCAGCATAAAGGTGTCCACCACCATCGACAGCGGCACATCTATCACCGTGACGTAACGCCAGGGCGTATCGCGCAAATCCCACTGCACGCCGGGATAGTACTGGTGGCCATGCCCCGCACCGGGCACGGTGCGGCTGATGATGCTGCCGCAACCGGTTAAGACCATCACGCTGGCCGCCACGCAGGCCAGCCGAAGGTAGGAAGAGAGCTTCACGACATTGACTCTGAGCAAAGGGTTGTTTCGCGAGTGAACAACGCATCGGCCGCAGTCTACCACAGTTCCCTTTCTCCACCGGTACCGGCGCGCGTAAGCAAAAGGTAAAAAAACGGGGAACGCGCCATGCGCATTCCCCGTCTGAGCGTTACCGTTCAGCGATTAACGTCGGCCCGTTGGGTGTGCCAGCGGGTTGTGCGGCAACTGCTGATAGTGCTCACGCCAGGCGGCGCCTTCCGGCAGCAGCCAGACGCGCTGGTGCAGACGAGCCAGCGTGACCGGATCGCTCAGCAGTTCCAGACGCTTGCCCTTCACCAGCTTCTCCGGCCCCAGCTGCAACGCTTCGTTTACCCGCTCCTCGCGATTGCGATCGAGCGTCGCGCGCAGGTGGTGACGCGCCGTCGCCAGCGCCGTCGCCAACGCGTTGAAGGACGGGTTGACCACCGCGTGCATAAAGCCGTTGGTCAACGCGCGGTTGCGGTTGAGATGCAGGTACTCTTCCGTCGCCAGCAGCTCACGCGGCGGATTGTACTCTTCCGGGATCAGGAACAGCTTGGCGCGTTTGCTTTTCATGCCCAGCGTCGCGCGGCTCGACAGCACCGACACGAACGGCGACAGGATCAGCGAGAACACGATTGGCGACAGCCACCACAGGAAACGCAGATCCAGCCACGCCATGCCGCCGGCCCACACCAGGCCCAGCAACATCTGCGAGCCATGGCGGCGGAACGCTTCGCCCCACGGCGTGTCGTCGTCGTCACGCTGCGGCGAATTCCACACCACTTCCCAACCGAGGAAGGCGCTCACCACGAACACGGTATGGAACAGCATGCGCACCGGCGCCAACAGCACCGAGAACAGCATTTCCATCAGCATCGAAATGAACAAACGGAACGCGCCGCCATACTCTTTCGCCCCCTTGGCCCAGATCAGCACGATGCTGAGCAGCTTCGGCAGGAACAGCAGCACCAGCGTGGTGGAGAACAGCGCTATCGCCAGCTCGGGCCGCCACTGCGGCCAGACCGGGAACAGCTGCCGCGGCTGCAGGAAGTATTGCGGCTCCATCAGGGTATGCACCACCTGCAATGCGGTGGAGAGCGCCAGGAACATGAACCACAGCGGCGCCGACAGGTAGGACATCACGCCGGTGAGGAACACCGCGCGGTGCACCGGGTGCATGCCCTTCACCAGGAACAGGCGGAAGTTCATCAGGTTGCCGTGGCACCAGCGACGGTCGCGTTTCAGCTCGTCCAGCAGGTTCGGCGGCAGCTCTTCGTAACTGCCCGGCAGATCGTAAGCGATCCACACGCCCCAGCCGGCGCGGCGCATCAGCGCCGCTTCAACGAAGTCGTGCGACAAGATAGAACCGGCGAAGGAGCCCTCGCCCGGCAGCGGCGCCAGCGCACAGTGCTCGATAAACGGCTTCACGCGGATGATGGCGTTATGGCCCCAGTAGTGCGACTCGCCCAGCTGCCAGAAATGCAGACCGGCGGTAAACAGCGGCCCGTAAACGCGGGTAGCGAACTGCTGCACGCGCGCGTACAGGGTATCCATGCCGGACGCCTTCGGCGCGGACTGGATGATGCCGGCGTTCGGGTTGGCTTCCATCAGGCGAACCAGCCCGGTGAGGCATTCGCCGCTCATCACGCTGTCGGCATCCAGGATCACCATGTAGCTGTACTCACCGCCCCAGCGACGGCAGAAGTCGTCGATGTTGCCGCTCTTGCGTTTGACGCGGCGGCGGCGGCGGCGATAGAAGATGCGGCCGTGGCCGTCGACATCGCGGCACAGTTCCATCCACGCCTTTTGCTCGGCCACGCAGATGTCCGGATCGTAGCTGTCGCTCAGCACGTAGATATCGAAGTGTTCCAACTGACCGGTCGCGGCGACGGACTCATAGGTCGCGCGCAGGCCGGCGAACACGCGTTCGACGTCTTCGTTGCAGATCGGCATGATCAGCGCGGTGCGGTGCGCCGGGTTGATCGGCTCATCGCCCTTGATGGTGGAGGAAATGCTGTATTTGTCCTTGCCGATCAGCAGCTGCAGGAAGCCCATCAGCGCGGTCCAGAAACCGGCCGAGACCCAGCAGAACAGCACGGCGAACAGGATCAGAATGCCGGTTTGCAGCACATACGGCAGCAGCTGCAGCACCGACTGCATCAGATCTTGGTCCAGCATGGCGATAGGATCGATCAGCGCCCAGCCCTGGTAAGGCAAGATGGTTTTCATATACCAGGTGGCGATGCCGGTTTGCACCAGCATCAGCACCAGCAGCACATAGCGGCGCATGGAGCCGACGGTACGCCAGCGGTTCTCGGCCTCGGCCTCCTCTTTGGTGGCGTGCCGATTGTGCGGCGACCGCCCCAGCAGAGAATCCCAGAAGCGCGCCACCGGGTTGGTGCGCCAGGCTTCCGGGAACATGGTGGTGCGTTTGATCGGCGGCGTCGCCTTCAGAATGGCGCGCCCTTCGGCGTCGGTATCGAAGTCGTCATCGCTGACCGCATCCGGCCAGGCGCTTTCGATGCGCGGTTTGACCGAGGCCAGCGCCACGTCATCCGCCGACAGGCTATTGACGTTGGCGTCGGCGGCGCCCATCTGCCGATGTAGCGCCTCCAGAGCCTGAGCGTCATCCGCCGTTTTAGGGGTAAGCGCCTCCGACCGCTCGGCGGTCAGAGGCAGCGCCGCAAGATAATCCTGGGCGGGTTGAGTAGGCTTATTCATTGGCAGGTAGCTGATAGCTCCAGGTTTCCGACAGTGTCTTATCGCCATTGACCAGCGCCGCGCGCATTTCTACCGGCTTCTTGTCGTCTTTCACTTTCAGACGCACCGTCAGGCGCCAGCCTTTGGTCACTGGGTTATAGCGGACGTTGTTTTCTACCATTTCACCGTTGTCGCCGATGCTGATCTGAGAAGCGACCGGCGTATTGGCGTCCAGCGCTTTCAGCACCGGGCCGACGAAATCGACCAGGAAGGCGACGCTGCCGTCAGGCTCGCGGATCAGGTTGGACTGCTTCACGTCACCGGTCGAACGCATGGTCCGCGCCACATAGGCGATGTCTTGCGAATGCAGTTTGTCTTCATCGCGGGTGAAGTTCAGACGGTAGCTCAGCGTCAGCGGTTTTTTGGCTTCCGGCAAGGTATCCGGCGTCCAGAACGCGACGATGTTGTCGTTGGTTTCATCCGCCGTTGGGATCTCCACCAGCTCGACCTTGCCTTTGCCCCAGTCGCCTTTCGGTTCGATCCAGGCGCTCGGGCGCAGATCGTAACGATCGTCCAGATCTTCGTACTCTTTGAAGTTGCGACCGCGCTGCAGCAGACCGAAGCCTTTCGGATTCTCAACGGTATAGGTGCTGACGGACAGGTGTTTAGGATTGTTCAGCGGACGCCAGATCCACTCGCCGTTGCCGGCATGGATAGACAGACCGTTGGAATCGTGCAGCGCCGGGCGGTAGTTCAGCGTCGGCGACGGCTGGTTCGGGCCGAACAGGAACATGCTGGTCAGCGGCGCCAGGCCCAATTTGCCCACCTTATCGCGCAGGAACACTTTGGACTCGACGTCCACGGTGGTGTCACGGCCCGGGATCACCGTGAAACGGTAAGCGCCGGTGGCGCGCGGGGAATCCAGCAGCGCGTAGATCACCAGGTGTTTGTCGCCCTGCTTCGGACGCTCAACCCAGAATTCGCGGAAACGCGGGAACTCTTCGCCGGAAGGCAAAGCGGTATCGATAGCCAGGCCACGAGCGGAAAGCCCGTAAACCTGCCCTTTACCCACCACGCGGAAATAGCTCGCGCCCAGCAGGCTCATAATCTCATCGTTTTTGTCGGCGCTGTTGATCGGGTAGAGCACCTTGAAGCCGGCAAAGCCGAGGTTCTTCACTGATTCAGGATCGTGTTTGACCGAGCCGAAGTTGAAGTAATCCGGGCTGTACTTGATCTGTTTTACGCTGGTAGAGGTGACTTCGTTGATTTTCACCGGCGTATCGAAATACATCCCCTGATGATAAAACTCAAGCTTGAAAGGGGTTTTCAGCTTGCTCCAATAGGCTTTATCGTGATTGAACTGAATCTGCTGATAGTCTGCGAACTTCATCTCGCGGAACTGAGAAGGAAGGTTGCTCTTCGGGGCTTCGAAACCTTTCGCAGCCAGATCCTGCGCCTGCTTGGCCACATCATCAATAGAAAAGGCCCATGCCGGCGAACTGAACAGCGTGAACAATACGGTAGCACCTAACCAACGAACGCTCGCGGCGCGTGGTTGTCCGGATAATATATTAACTAGCACATCCCCCCTATTCGTGTGCTCAAATCATTTAAATCCATATTAATGGATTACTCAGCTTTCCGACAACATGATAAATGGATGGTTCATGTTTACGGCTCATTGTTTAAGCAGCTGATGGAGCACCAGCGTAGCAAGCCGCGCAACAAGACGCTATGGAAAAATGCGAGGGGCTATAGTAGGGTTCCGGATAACAATTTAACGTTTGACGACTTATTAAGCGTGTTAATGAGCACCCGATTAAATCACCAGCGGTAATCTATGACTAAAGGCAGCAAACAGCGCGAGTTTTTCCTCGATTCGATCCGAGCCTATTTGATGCTGCTCGGCATTCCGTTTCACCTTTCCCTGATTTATTCCAGCCACGTCTGGGCGGTGAACAGCGCGTCGCCCTCCTTCTCACTCACGGTGCTGAACGACTTCATCCACGCCTTCCGCATGCAGGTGTTCTTCGTGATTTCCGGCTACTTCTCCTACATGCTCTACGAGCGTTACGAGCGCCATCAGTGGCTGAAGGTCAGGCTGGAGCGGGTGGCGATCCCGCTGTTGAGCTCCATCCCGCTAATTACGGTGCCGCAATTTTTCATGCTGAAATATTTCACCGATAAATTAAACGGCTGGGACGAGTTTTCTCTCTATCAGAAAATAAATGTAACAGTTTGGGAATTGGTGTCTCATCTGTGGTTCTTATTGACCCTGTCATTGTTAACCTTCGCCTGCTTTTATCTGTTCCGCAAAATCAAGCGTCAAACCCGCGAGCCTATTCCAGCGTTAATAAACAGAATGCGTGGATTAGGAAACATCTCACTGTGTTTCTTTATTTATGCGGTATGCTACTCGGCCGCGCACCGTATTATTTTAATTTTCGCGCCGCAGCTATTATCCAATGGCCTGTTCAATTTCGTGGTGATGGAGACGATGTTCTACCTGCCGTTCTTCATCCTCGGCGCCTATGCGTTTAAGTATGTGTGGCTTAAAGAGATTTTCCTGCGCCGTTCGCCGCTGGCGCTGCTCGGCTCGCTGCTGCTGTTTATCGCATATATGCTGAACCAGAAACTGTTGGCGCACAGCAGCTATATGTTCGAGCTGGAAGTGGTGATCAAAACCCTAATGGGGATCCTGATGACCAATGTGGTGTTCTCTTTCGGGCATAACCTGCTGAATTATCACTCGCCGCGCATCACCTATCTGGTCAACGCCTCGCTGTTTATATATCTGGTGCACCATCCGTTGACCCTGATATATGGCGCTTTCGTGACGCCTTATATCGGCAACAACCTGTTGGGGTTCTTGCTGGGCCTGCTGTTTGTGTTCTCGCTGGCCTTCGCTTTATATGAGCTGCACAAACGCATCCCGGTGCTGCGCTTCCTGTTCTCCGGCAAGCCGCAATAAGGCCTTACGCCATTTCTGGGTGATGAATTATCGCCCAGAAATTAACCGCATCAATGTTATGATCCCTTCCATTACCGCTGCGGCATCGGCAGCAACCTGAGCATTTTCCTAATATTAATCCTAATCCCTGGGACGCATTGCAAAACGGCAACTGCCTGTTACGCTCACTATTGATACTTATAAATTAGTTGCGTTACTTTCTGGGCAAGGTACACATATGAGAGAAGCATGGGTCGATTATGCAAAAGGGATCGGCATCATTCTCGTGGTTTTCGGCCACGTCAACCGCGGTCTATACAGCGCAGGCATTCAACTTCCCGGCTCGTTCTATCAACTGACAGACAGCGTTATCTACAGCTTCCATATGCCGCTGTTTTTCTTCCTTTCAGGTTTGTTTTTTACGCAGTCGCTGGAGAGAAAGGGCAAAACTCGCTTCGTCATCAGCAAGATCGATACCATCGTCTACCCCTACGTGATCTGGTCGCTGCTGCAAGGCTTGGTGGAGGTCTTATTGTCACGTTACACCAATAATCCTTCGAGCCTCGGCGATGTCCTGTCGCTGTTTACGCATCCTCGCGCGCAGTTTTGGTTCTTGTATGCCTTGTTTATGGTCTTTGTGTTAGCAACTTTACTGTATAGCAAAGATGCATACCGTTATCTTCTGCCGGTGTTGATCGTCATCAGCATGGGGCTGTATCTCTACCAAGATAACCTCACCAAAGCCTTCCATTTCGATTACATCACCCGGTTCTTGATCTTCTTCCTGCTTGGCGCTTTGGCCGTTCGTTACGCTTCTCACATCGCCAATCTGGGCTTTGGCTCGCTGTTGGCTTCCCTGTTCGCGTTTATCTCGCTGCAATGGGGATTCCACGGCTATTCCGGCTTGCTGTATACCGATGCAGGAAGTTTCTCCCTGATACTGGCGGTTGAAGCCATCTTCTTCATCGTCACCCTATCGGTTATGTTGGCTAAAACGAAGCTTTTCTGGCTGCGCCGACTCGGTGAATTGAGCATGGTGATCTATTTGATGCATATCCTCGCCACCAGCGGTTTACGCATCATACTGACCAAGTTTCTGCACGTCAGCAATTGGCCGGCGCATGCGATCCTCGGCACACTGGTTGGCTTGAGCGCGCCCATTATCGCTTATCTGCTGATACAGCGCCTGCATCTCAATTTTCTGTTGGAGCGTCCTCGCTTCAATAGCCGTCTGCAAAAAGAAAAAATCTCCTGAGGGCGGTTCCGCCGCCCCTGCCCGCTGTTCCTGACACTATACTTGATGGCGCAACCTGCCGGTTGCGTCTTCTTCCCCATGCCACACAGAGCACACATTGTTCAGCTTTACGTCGTCCGTTAAGGCAAAGTGATACGGCGGCATAGATAACCTGGCCGTTATAACTGCAATGCATAAGTAGAAATCCGGATCCCTGCCTTACGGTAGTGATTGGGCTCAACCCCCGAAGGGCTGCGCGATCGCTTGATTGATTCGATGGCGTTACCTGTCTCTCCCTTCCGTCACGACAGAGAGGATTTTGAATGACCGATAAAAACACCCAGGCTCAGGAAGCCGTAGCGGAAAACGCCACCCTGCTGAAGATCCTCAGCAGGTTGCTGTCCGCGCTGGATGCTTCGATCAGCGGTAAAGAACGCAGCGTTTTGGTCGCTGAGCTCTCCAACTTCAATCTCGACGGCATTTCCGAAGCGGAACGCAAACTGGCCGCCGAGCTGATCAAACGGTCGCTGGAATCGCTCGACCATTAACCCTACCGCGCCTGCAAACCATTAAGCCTGCCTGCGCGGGCTTAATGGTTTTTCCCACCGTGCAAACCCGGCATTATTGCCAAAATCGAAATACAGCAGCCTGATAATGTTGGATAAAAGGTAGAACTTCACCTCTTCCCCTCACTTTCTTAGTTTAATCGCACCAAAGGGTAATAATTGATCGATTGTTTTCGCAATCAGCCTTGGCGTTTTACCCACTAAACACGTTATCATCGAAACACGCGCAGTGCCCCCTATCCCCCAGCCTCAGGAGAACGATATTTTGGATGCCAGCACCATTAACAGCTTGTTCGTCATCGGTGCCGTGCTGGTGGGGGCAAGCATTCTGCTCAGCTCATTTTCTTCCCGGCTCGGCATTCCGATCCTGGTGATCTTCCTCGCGATCGGCATGCTGGCCGGCGTTGACGGCCCCGGCGGCATCGTCTTCAGCAATTACCCGGTCGCTTATCTGGTCAGCAACCTCGCGTTGGCGGTGATCCTGCTCGACGGCGGCATGCGCACCCGGGTCAGCTCGTTCCGCGTGGCGCTGTGGCCGGCACTGTCTCTCGCCACCGTCGGCGTGGTGATCACCGCCGGCCTGACCGGCATGGCCGCCGCCTGGCTCTTCAATCTCGATCTGCTGCAGGGGTTGCTGATCGGCGCCATCATCGGTTCTACCGACGCCGCCGCGGTATTCTCGCTGCTGGGCGGCAAAGGGCTGAACGAACGCGTCAGCGCCACGCTGGAGATCGAGTCCGGTAGCAACGATCCTATGGCGGTATTTCTCACCATCACGCTGATTGCGATGATCGCCGCCGGGGAAACCGCGCTGAGCTGGACCTTCCCGCTGCATCTGATGCAGCAGTTCGGCATGGGCATCGTCTTCGGTCTCGGCGGCGGCTGGCTGCTGCTGACGCTGATTAACCACATCAAGCTGGCGGACGGCCTCTACCCACTGCTGGCGGTAAGCGGCGGCATTCTTATTTTCGCGCTGACCACGGCGCTGGACGGCAGCGGCATTCTGGCGGTGTACCTGTGCGGCCTGCTGCTGGGCAACCGTCCCATTCGCAACCGTCACGGCATCGTGCAAACCTTCGATGGCCTGGCATGGCTCAGCCAGATCGGCATGTTCCTGGTGCTCGGCCTGCTGCTCAACCCGCATGAGCTGCTGCCGATCGCCATCCCTGCCCTGCTGCTGTCGCTGTGGATGATCCTGTTCGCACGCCCGCTGTCGGTGTTTATCGGCCTGCTGCCGTTCCGCAGCTTTACCCTGCGCGAACGCGGCTTTATTTCCTGGGTTGGCCTGCGCGGCGCGGTACCGGTGATCCTGGCGGTGTTCCCGATGATGGCCGGGCTGCCCAACGCCCAGCTGTTCTTTAACGTGGCGTTCTTCGTGGTGCTGGTCTCCCTGCTGCTGCAAGGCACCACGCTGTCGTTCGCCGCCAAAAAGGCCAAGGTGATCGTGCCACCGGCGCTGACGCCGATCTCCCGCGTTGGGCTGGACGTGCACCCGGAAAACCAGTGGGAACAGTTTGTGTATCAACTTTCGGCGGAAAACTGGTGCGTCGGCGCCGCGCTGCGCGAGCTGAAAATGCCGCCCAATACCCGCATCGCCGCCCTGTTCCGCGGCAAAGAGCTGCTGCACCCTAGCGGCAGTACCCGGCTGCGCGAGAACGATATCCTGTGCGTTATCGGCCATGAGCACGATCTGCCGATCCTCGGCAAACTGTTTAGCCAAGCGCCGGCCGTGACGCTCGACGAACGCTTCTTCGGCGACTTTATCCTGCAATCCGACGCCCGTTTAAGCGACATCTCGCAGGTTTATGGCCTCAATCTGCAAGACGATGTCGACGAGCAACAGACGCTGGGGCAGTTCGTCATTCAGCTGATCGGCGGTGAACCGGTGATCGGCGACCAGGTGGAATGGGACGGCCTGACCTGGACCATTGCCGAAATGGAGGGCAATCAGGTCAGCAAGATAGGCGTCAGGATCGTGACCGACTAACGCGGCCGCGTTATCAGATGAGGGAACTTCTGGCCTTAAGAACGTTCTTAATCACTATCATGATGCATGAAGTACGGCGTCGCTGAATTATATCCGTTTGATATAAAAACAATTTAACAGCGGCGCCAACGGGGATTAGGGATGTGAACGGCAAGACTCGATTTCTTTCGGTGATGATGATTATGGCGCTGGGCGTAGCGGCGCTCGATCTCAGCATCGCCGGTTTGGTCCATAGACTTTTAATTGGATAATTTCAACGTGACGCAGCGGGAACAAGAAAAAGACATTCTGGGGAAAATACTGGTGACGGTGTCCGCGCTTTGCCTGATTCTGGTGGCGGCGTTCCTCATCTGGGGATTCATGCTGGACTGATACCGAGGACGCTCAGAGATAAAAAAAACCGCCGCGGCGGTTTTTTTATGGGTCAGGCGATCAGATCTTGCAACCTTCGCAGTCCGCTTCGTCTTCGAGGAATTCAGGGACCTCTTTTACCTTCTGCGCCGCTTTTTCTTCGGCTTTCGCCAGTTCGGCATCGATATCAAAATCGAAAATATCATCACTCATCGCTTGGTCCTCATTCTGCTTCGCGTTCAAACGCTGAGTATAATCGACAAGCCGCCGGCCGGAAACCTTTCAGTTTGCCGCCGCCAGCTGCGGTGGCTCATCCTGAGGCTTTTTTCCGTAGGCCATGTCGTACACGTCGTAGAAGTCGATTTCGCCCTTGTTGCCGATGATCACCCGCATCTTCTGTTTCAGCGCGGCGCCGATGGACGGCTCATCCAGCAGCTGCTGCACCGCATAAGGCGACAGCGCGCGGGTGAAGTACCACTCGCCGTTATAGCACACCCGCAGATCCAGCACCCCGATGTCTTCAAAGCGGTAGACCGGCCGGATCTCTATCAGCAGCATGGCGAACATGAACAGCACAAAGGCGGTGAAGCCGAGGAAGGCATACATCCCCATGTACGGCACCTGATACATCACGGCGATCACCGCGAAGTAACCGGCGAACATGGCAAGGCACAAATAGCGGTGAGTGCGGGCGAATTCGCTGTTGAAGCGCGGCTTGCCGTCGCGCCCTTCGCGCCGATTGATCTGTTCAATCTCTTTAACCAAGATGCTTTTAATCGCGTCCATCGTTACAACCTTATGCTGGAAACAGCATTGCCATCAAATCTCACCGCTAAAAGTAACACAAGTACAGTTTTGCCAGGTAGATCAGTTAACCAACTTAATGGCGGCAACTGTTATAGTTCGGCTTCAGCGTGGTTGAGCGGCTTTGCCTTGCGCAAACATGAACATGCGCTGGGCTACGTCGTCGGCCTGTTTGATTTTCTGCTTTTGCGGTTCGTTGCTGCGTTGAATGGCGCGGGCGTAGGCGATTTCATGGGCCTGATCGATCATCGCGATGATGCGATCACGTTCAGTCTTCTCCATATTGCCCAACATGGTGGTGATAATCGCCTGGTAAGCGTTGGACGCGGCGGTCAGCGCCTTCTCTCTCGCCTCGAGGGCGGCGACGCGTTGCAAGAGTTCCTGCAGTTGCTCGGAGTGGGACATATCGACCTCCTGTTGCCGGGCAGCAAGCCTGCCTGATTACAGTTTAGCAAAGGATCGAGAGAGAAAGAGGAAGGAAAGCCAGCGGTTACGGTAAAGCACACCCGAAAATCCCAACGAGGAGCCGATAGTGCAAATCAACCCGGGTGCGCTTTACGGTAAGCGCGATGAGATGAAGTGAAAGAAAGCTGGCGCGCTATGCAGGACTCGAACCCGCGTCTATCAATTTTCAAGCCAAAACAAGCCATTATAAAACCAATCACTCTGCCAACTGAGTTAATAGCGCGTTCCTTCGCTTCGGGGCGTTATTATCCATAACAACATTATGGACTCAAGCTTTTTTAGCATAATGCCCTGATTTTACGGATAAGTCTTAGGTTATCGCCAGCGTTATGGCCTTACGGCAGCTCAATAATCGGGTAATCGCCGGCGATAAGCGGCTTGCACAAAATCTTGTAGCCATCGCTGTCGAAATGGCTGGCCGCGCTCTGTAGCCGCTCCGCCTGCGCCAGATTGCCGACCGAGCCCAGATAAAACCAATTGTGGATCACATGGTACTGACGCAGCGTCTCGCCCTGCTCCTCCAGCGCCACGCGCCCGGCGAACGGCCAACAGGTGATACGCAGCTGCTCAAGCGCCGCGCTGAGCCGCAGCGCATGCTCCTGCGCCGACTCCACGCCACAGCAGGCGCCCGCGCACTTGCGCAGGCTGTAGCGGAAACAGGCTCGCCCCGCCGGCAGCTTGTCGATCCCCAGCTTGCCGTAACATAAACGATGCTCGTCGGCGATGGCGCGCAGCTTTTCCAGCGCGGCGTGGCGATTGGCAAACAACCCGTAGAGATGGGGCGTGACGGCGAAGTCGATCTCTTTGGCGTGAGCAATCGTCACCGCATCTGCCTGCAAGCGCAGCGCGCACAGCTGTTTCGAGCGCCGCAGACGTTTGTTGAACAGCGGCTGTTGTTGTTTGATCAACTGCGCCTCCAGCAGCAATGCGCCCAACTCACCGGCGGTCTCGATAAAGCTGATGCGTCGGGTTTGGCGCAGCATTTTAGCCTCGTCCTGCGCGCGGAAGTGCGCCATCACCCGGCTGCGTATATTGACGCTTTTACCGATGTAAAGCGGCAGGCTCTCGCTTTGACCGTGAAACACATACACGCCCGGCCCTTTAGGCAACGGCGCCAGGCAGGCGCGCAGGTGCTCCGGGTATTGATAAATGTCGAGTTCTGGCTCGAGGCGGTTTGGCATCATGGCGGTGGCATTATCCTGCTGATGAATGAATACTGGTTTTTTACCCAGTATAACGCCCAACGCAGCCGGTTGCACACCCGGCGGATAATAACTCACCGTGATCTTTAACGGGAAAGCCTTTACTATCCCCTTTCCAGCGGGAAAGCGCCTCACGTTTAGCGCCAGTTCAAGCTGGCGCTGCCATGATGGCAGACTGGAACCGCCGCTTTTATCGTTATGGAAAACCTGGGTATGTCATCACTGAAACTCCCCTCCCGCCGTCTGGCGTTGATCGCCGCCATCGTTTTCATCGCCGTCGCCGTCGCGCTGGCCATCTTTTGGCAACGCCCGCCGCAGCAGGATTACGTTACCGCGCCGGCCCGTCTGGGCGATATCGAAAACGCCGTGCTGGCCACCGGGCGGCTGGATGCCATCGAACGCGTCAACGTCGGCGCCCGCGTCTCCGGCGAAGTCAAATCGCTGAAGGTCAAGCTGGGCGATCGCGTCACCAAAGGGCAACCGATCGCCGACATCGACGATCTGCAACAGCGCAACGATCTGCGCAACGCCGAAGCGGCGCTGAACGTAGTCAAAGCCAATATGTTAGCCAAACAGGCCTTGCTGAAACAGGCGGAGTCGCGTTTCAAACGCCAGCGCCGCATGCTGAACGACGAAGCCAGTTCTCGGGAAGACTTCGAGACCGCCGAAGCCTCGCTCGCCACCACTCGTGCCGATCTGCAGGCGCTCAATGCGCAGTTGGTGCAATCGCAGATCGAAGTCGAGAAGAAAAAATCGATCTGGGCTATACCCGCGTGGTTGCGCCGATGGACGGCATTGTTATCGCCGTGGTCACGCAGCAGGGACAAACGGTCAACTCCAGCCAAAGTGCGCCGACCATCGTCAAGCTGGCGCGGCTGGATATGATGACCATCAAGGCGCAGATCTCCGAAGCCGACATCACCCGCATTTCGCCGGGACAAAAGGCTTACTTCACTATTTTCTCCGATCCGGATAAGCGCTACGACGCCACGCTGCGCACCATCGAGCTGGCACCGGAATCGGTGATGAAAGACGACTCACTCGCCGGCACCAGCTCCGCTTCCGGCTCCGGCACCTCGAACGCCTCGGTCTATTACAACGCGCTGCTGGACGTGCCAAACCCGGAAAACCGCCTGCGCATCGCCATGACCGCGCAGGTGTCCTTGCTGCTCGGCGACGCGAAGAACACCCTGCTGGTGCCGATCCAGGCGGTGCATAAAATCGATGGCAAAGAGCAGCAGGTGCAGGTGCTGACCCAGGACCAGCGGTTGGAAACGCGCAAAGTGACCACCGGCATCACCAACAATGTCGACATTCAGATCCTCAGCGGCCTGAAAGCCGGTGAAACCGTGGTGCTGTCGCAGCCCGCCGCCAAATCGGCTGAGGATGGCATCTTCCTGTGAACGCGATCATCGAACTAAAAGGCATCAGCCGAACGTACACCAACGGCGGTCAAGCGTTAACGGTGTTGAAAGACATCGATCTGACCATCGCCGCCGGCGAGCTGGTGGCGATCATTGGCGCCTCCGGTTCCGGCAAATCGACGCTGATGAACATCATGGGCTGCCTCGACGTGCCGGATCGCGGCGATTACTGCATCAGCGGCCAGAACGCCGCCCACCTGTCGCCGGACGAATTGGCCCGCCTGCGCCGCGAACATATCGGTTTTATCTTCCAGCGCTATCACCTGATGCCCGATCTCAGCGCGCTGGGCAACGTCGAAATACCGGCCATCTACGCCAACGCCCGGCGCGATCAGCGTCGGCAGCGGGCGGCGCAATTGCTGGCGCGGTTGGGGCTTGAGGGACGAGAAGATCACAAACCCGGCCAGCTTTCCGGCGGCCAACAGCAGCGCGTCAGCATCGCCCGCTCCCTGATCAACGGCGGTGAGATCATCCTGGCGGACGAACCGACCGGCGCGCTGGACACCCAATCCGGCCAGGAAGTGCTGGCGATCCTGAGCGAACTGAATCAGCGCGGCCACACCGTGGTGATCGTCACCCACGATATGAAAGTGGCGCAACATGCGCAGCGCGTCATCGAACTGCAAGACGGCAAGATCATCGCTGACAGCGGCCGCAAGTCGGCGTCCGGCTCATCGTTGCCGCCGCCGAACCGCAGCCGGCAAAGCGGCTGGCAACGCCTGATCGACCGTACCCGCGAATCGCTGCACATGGCGTTGAAAGCGATGAACGCTCATCGTCTGCGCACCGCGCTGACCATGACCGGCATCATCTTCGGCATCGCCGCCGTGGTCACGGTAGTGGCGCTGGGCGAAGGCGCCAAACAGCGCACGCTGGAAAACCTCAAAGATCTCGGCACTAACGTGGTAAGCATCTATCCGGGCCGCGATTTCTTCGACGACGCCATCGACAGCATCCGCACCCTGGTGCCGGCCGATGCCGACGCGCTGGCGCAGCAAAGCTTCGTCGACAGCGTCAGCCCGGAAGTAGACGCTTCCGACAGCATCCGTTTTCGCAGCAAATCCGCCACCGCCTCGATCACCGGCGTCGGACGCGACTATTTCCGCGTTAACGGCGTCGAGCTGTTACAAGGCGTGACTTTCCGCGACGATCGTAATGCGCTGCAGGAAGTGATCATCGACGACAATGCGCGCCAGGCGCTGTTCGGCGATTTCGGCGTCGAGCCGCTCGGCCAGATCGTGTTTCTCGGCTCGGTGCCGGCCCGGGTGATCGGTGTGGCGAAAAGCAATCGCAACTACGCGCCCAATCGCATCACTGTTTGGATGCCCTACAGCACGGTGATGTATCGCATGGTAGGCAAACCGACGCTCAGCGGCATCACCGTTCGGCTAAAGGACAATGTCGCCAGCGAATCGGCGGTCACCGCTATCACACAGCTGTTGACCCAACGCCATGGCGTAAAAGATTTCCGTTTGTACAACTTCGATAAAATCCGAAAGTCCATCGAACGCACGTCAATGACTTTCAGCCTGCTGATCCTGATGGTGGCGTCCATCGCGCTGGTGATCGGCAGCCTGGGCGTGATGAACATCATGCTGGTCTCGGTGACCGAACGCACCCACGAAATCGGCGTGCGCATGGCGGTCGGCGCGCGGCGCAGCGACATCATGCAACAGTTCATGATAGAGGCGGTGCTGGTCTGTCTGATCGGCGGCGCTTTGGGCATCGCGCTGTCGTTCGCCGCCGGGTCGCTGTTCACCTCGCTGGCGGGCGGCATGTTCACCGCCATCTATTCCTGGCAAGCCGCCGCCACGGCATTTTTCTGTTCAACCTTAATCGGCATGATCTTCGGTTATCTCCCCGCCCGCAAAGCGGCAAGGATGGATCCGGTCGTTTCATTGGCCAGCGAGTAACCCATGAAAATTTTATCTCCCCTGGCGTTAAGCCTCGCCGCCCTGCTCACCGCCGGCTGCGGCAATGCCCTGAAAAGCGACTACCGGGCGCCGCAGGTCAACTATCCTGCGGGGTGGCAATACGCTGCCGACAACGCCGCGCCGACGCCGTTCGACTGGCGCGATTTCCACGATCCCGAGCTCGATCGTTGGCTGCAACAGGTGATGGCGAGCAATAACGATCTGGCCGCCGCCGTGCTGCGCGTTTACCGCGCGCGGCTCGAGGCGGAACGCGTCGGCATCAGCACCGCGCCTGGCGTCAGCGCCTCATTAGGCAGCAGCATTAATCGCCCGCTGTCCGAGTCCTCCGCGTGGAATAAAACCAGCAACGCGTCGCTCACCACCAGCTATGAGGTCGATCTGTGGGGCAAGCTGGCGCGCCAGCGCGACGCGGCCGAGTGGAGCAGCCAGGCTTCCGTGCAGGATCTGCAGGCGGCGCGCCTGAAGCTGTTGGCCGACGCCGCCGCCAACTACTGGCGCATCGGTTTTCTCAATCAACAAATCAGCGTCAGCCAGGCGAGCATCGCCTATGCCAAAACGACGCTGCGGCTGGCCAACGCCCGTTATCAGGCCGGCAGCATCTCGGCGCTGGACGTAGTGAATGCGGAACAAAACTTGCTGACGCAGGAACGCAGCCTGGTGGCGTTACAACACGATCGTCAACAGGCGCTGAACGAACAGGCGGTGCTGCTGGGCGCGCCATCAGGCCAGGCCACCATCGCGCCCGCGCGCCTGCCGACGACGGCGATGCCGCAGATCAACACCGGCATTCCCGCCAGCGTCCTGAGTCGTCGCCCGGATCTCAGCGCTCAAGAGCTGCGGTTGCGCGCCGCCCTGGCCAACGTCGATGAAAAACGTCTGCAATACTATCCCGCGTTCAGCCTGACCGGTTCACTGGGCACCAGCAGCAGCGCGCTGCTGGAATTCCTGCGCAACCCGACGGGCAGCCTCAGCGCCGGCCTGACGCTGCCGTTCCTGCAGTGGCGGCAAATGGGCGTGGAGATCAAGATCGCCCGCAACGACTATGAACAGCAAGTTCTGGCCTTCAAGCAGGCGCTGTACAAAGCGATGGGCGATGTGAACAACGCGCTGTCACTGCGCACGCAGCTGCTGGCGCAGGAGACGCAGTTGCGCGCCTCACTGGCGTTGGCGCGTAAATCGGAGCGGTTGAACGAGGTGCGTTACCGACAGGGCGCCGTCACCATTACCGACTGGCTGAACGCTCAGGAACAACGCCGTCAGGCGGAACTGGCGGTGGATGAGAACCGCTTCGCGCAGTACCAGAATCTGGCGAAAATCTATCTCGAATTCGGCGGTTCATCGGCGCCGTAATCTCAGCGGCCTGGCCACCCGGCCAGGCGTTTTTTAGCGGCGAACACATCAATTTTTCCTGTTTTATCTCCCGTATTCTCTATACTGGAAACACCATCAATCAGCCGAAAAATCGCCAGATCGCACAATTATCAGACCATTCTCGCACCAAATCGGTGCAAACACTTAAGTTAAACTGCTGGATTTGATCGCCGCAAGATATAACGTTAAGCTATAGATGCAAAATAATTAGTCACCTAAATGACATAACATCGGCATGAGCGACGCTATTTTGTGATCCACATCTCAACTTAAATGTGGATAATGAATCGTCTTGAACCGCGATTCGATTAGCCGATTTGATAACTCGAAAACAACAGTGAACGGAGATTACGCTTTCACGAACAACGAATAATTCATTAAGGGATGATTATATGAAGTTAAGAAAAAAACGACATAAACCGATGCACATTAACGACATCACCATCATCGATGACAGCAAACTCAAGAAGGCCATTACCGCCGCGGCCCTCGGCAACGCAATGGAGTGGTTCGACTTCGGCGTATACGGCTTTGTCGCCTATGCGCTTGGCCAGGTCTTCTTCCCCGGCGCCTCTCCCGGCGTACAAATGATCGCCGCGCTGGCGACCTTCTCCGTCCCCTTCCTGGTGCGTCCGCTCGGCGGTCTGTTCTTCGGCGCCATGGGCGACAAGTTCGGCCGTCAAAAAGTGCTCTCAGTCACCATTATCATCATGGCGGTCAGCACCTTCTGTATCGGCCTGATCCCGTCCTATGCGTCGATCGGCATCTGGGCGCCGATCCTGCTGCTGCTGGCCAAACTGGCGCAAGGCTTCTCCGTCGGCGGTGAATATTCCGGTGCGGCGATCTTCGTCGCCGAATACTCACCGGACCGCAAACGCGGCTTTATGGGCAGCTGGCTGGACTTCGGCTCCATCGCCGGCTTTGTGATGGGCGCAGGCGTAGTGGTGCTGATCTCCAGTATCGTCGGCGAAGCCAACTTCCTCGACTGGGGCTGGCGTATTCCGTTCTTCATCGCCGCGCCGCTGGGCCTGATCGGTCTCTACCTGCGCCATGCGCTGGAAGAAACCCCGGCGTTCCAGCAGCATGTGGACAAGATGGAGAAAGAGGATCGCAACGCCATCGAGAATCCGCCAAAGACCTCGTTCAAAGAGATCGCGGCCAAACACTGGAAAAGTTTGCTGGTGTGCGTCGGTATCGTGATTTCCACCAACGTGACCTATTACATGCTGCTGACTTACATGCCGAGCTACCTGTCGCATAACCTGCACTACTCGGAAGATCACGGCGTTCTGATCATCATCGCCATCATGATCGGCATGCTGTTCGTGCAGCCGGTGATCGGCCTGACCAGTGACCGCATCGGCCGTAAGCCGTTTATCATCGGCGGCAGCATCGGCCTGTTGGCGTTGGCGATCCCGTGCTTCATTCTGATCAACAGCAACGTCATCGGCCTGATTTTCGTCGGCCTGCTGGTGCTGGCGGTGCTGCTCAACTCCTTCACCGGGGTGATGGCCTCCATCCTGCCGGCGATGTTCCCGACGCACATTCGCTACAGCGCGCTGGCGATTTCGTTCAACATTTCGGTACTGATCGCCGGTGCGACGCCGACCGTTGCCGCCTGGCTGGTGGAAGCGACCGGCAACCTGTACATGCCGGCCTACTACCTGATGGTTGTTGCGGTGATCGGTCTTATCACCGGTCTGTACATGAAAGAAACCGCCAACAAGCCGCTACGCGGCGCGACGCCGGCCGCCTCTGACCGCTCCGAGGCAAAAGAGCTGCTGCAGGAAACCTACGACAACATCGAACAGAAAGTCGAGGACATCAACGCGCAGATCGCCGAACTGGAAAAGAAAAAACAGATCCTGATCGACCAGCACCCCAAACTGGACTGATTCGCACTGACAAGCAAAAACCACCCGCCCGGGTGGTTTTTTTTGCCTGGCGTGCACAGAGTGGTAACTTGACCCGGCGGATGCCGAAGGAGAGATGAATGAATCAGTTTCAGGAGATGGCGACCTATATCGCCGTGGTCGAGGCCGCCAACATCAGCGCCGCCGCCCGCCGCTTGGGCACCACCAAGTCGGTGGTCAGCAAACGCATCCAGCAGTTGGAGACGCGCCTTGGGACTGTGCTGTTCGAACGCGGGAAAACGCTTGGGCTGACCGACGCCGGCCATCTGTTCTATCAGCGCGCCGTTCTCATATTAAGCGAAGTGAGCGATGCCGAAGAGTCGGTGCGAACACTGCACGGCCAACTGCAGGGCCCATTGCGGTTAACCGCGCCGATGGCGTTCAGCATCCGCTATCTGGCGCCGCTGTTATCCGCCTTTATGGAACAATACCCGAACCTCAATCTGGACGTGGAGTACAGCGATCGCCTGGCCAATCTGAATCAGGAAAATTTCGACGTCGCCATCCGTATCGGCGCCTTGGCGGATTCCGACCTGATCGCGCAGCGCATCTGCGCCAACCGTCACTTGATTTGCGCCAGCCCAGCCTATCTTGCGCGTCAAGGCACGCCGACGCACCCGCAACACCTGCAACAGCATCAGGGGTTGCTGTATATTCACCGCGAGCCGACCGGCATGCTGCAACTCCCCATCGAAGGCGAGATCCGATCGTTTCGTATCGGCAAACGCCTGCGCACCGATAATGCTTTTCACCTGCTGGCGGCGGCGAAAGCCGGTTTGGGCCTCGCCATCCTGCCCGCATTTATCGCCGCCGACGCGATACGCGCAGGGGAACTGCGCATTGTGCTGGCCGCCTATTCACCCGACGGCGGCGACATTTCCGCCGTCTATCGCCGTTCAAAACGGGCATCCCCCAAGATCAAGGCGCTGGTGGACTTTCTGAGTGAGCACATTGGCCATACGCCCAGTTGGGAAACCGCGCTGTCCCCTTTCCTGACGTCAACCTGAAAGGTTCGTAGAACGCGAACAGCAGGTTCGAATTTCGCCCGCTTGTCGCTTTTATCTCCGGGTTTTAGTCTGCAGAACACACCTTCCGCCCGCTCTGGAGACTACGCCATGAAAGACCTGTCACGCCGTCAGCTGATATCCCAAACGCTGGCCGTTTCAGCCGCCGCCACGCTCAGCGCTTGCGCATCGAGTTCCGCGTCGGCGGCGCAAACACAACCGGCCCAACGCGCCAGCGAGCCATCCACCTTCGACGTGATCATCGTCGGCGGCGGTTCCGCCGGCGCGGTGATGGCGGCTCGCCTCAGCGAAAACCCAACGCGCCGGGTCCTGCTGATAGAGGCCGGACACAGTTACGCGCTCTACGATTATCCGCGCCTCATCGCGAACAGCGACGTGCTCGGCGCCAATGGCGACCCGGAATTCGAATGGGGATACCGGACAGAACCCGGCTATGTCAGCCACGCGATCGGCGCCATCCGCGGTAAAGTCCTGGGCGGCAGTTCAGGCGTCAACGGCGCCGTGGCGATCCGCGCCCGCCCGGAAGATTTCAAACGCTGGGATCTGCCGGGATGGCGCTATCAGGATCTGCTGCCCTCCTTCAAAAAACTGGAGACTCGTCATGGCCTGCACGACCGCGCAATCCATGGCGATAGCGGTCCTTTCCCCGTCGTGCAACTCACATTGGATGACATCACGCCAATGCAACGCGCTTTCGTCGCCGCCACGCGCGCCAACGGCTATGACGCCATCGACGATTTTGACGGCCCTTCAGCGAATGGCGTCGGCCCCTACCCGATGAATATCGTCAACGGTGTGCGCGTTAACACCGGCATGGCCTATCTGGATGAGAAAACGCGCGCCAGAGACAATCTCACCCTGCGTGCCGATACGCTAGTCGACCGCGTGATATTTGACGGGCAGCGCGCGATCGGCGTTCGCCTGGCCAGTGGCGAAGAAATCCATGCCGCTGAAGTGATCCTGAGCGCCGGAACCTACGGCAGCGCCGCCGTTTTGATGCGATCCGGCATTGCGCCTGCGCAACAGTCGAAGCGTCTGGGGATCCCCGTCGTCGCCGATTTGCCCGTCGGTGAAAACCTGGTCGATCACCCCTTTTATTACAATGCCTACGCAGCCCGCCCCGAGGTCATCGGCAGCCAATCGCCGGTTATCGGCGCCAAGCTGTGGACCCGCAGCAGCCGGGCGGAACCGGAGGAGCTCGATCTGCACATTACCGCGACGCATCTGTTCCCACATGACCAAAGCCCCACCGGCGTCGGATTTGTCCTGGCGGTGGCGCTGACTCGGCCGCAATCCACCGGACGCATCTGGCTGGAAAGCCGCGATCCGATGGCAGCCCCTCACATTGACCTTAACTTCCTGGCGCAAGAGAGTGACCGTGTTCGCTTGCTGGAGGGGGTTAAACTGGCGCGAAAAATAGGGCAAACCGCTCCGCTGTCTACGCTTATCCACAGCGAGCTTGCGCCCGCCGCAGACAACGACGAGGCCATTCTGGCCTCGATGGCGGCGACGTTGGATACCTATCATCACCCGACCTCCTCCGCGCCGATGGGGAATGCCGGCGACCCGAAGGCGGTCGTTGACCTTCAGGGCCGCGTGCACGGCGTGCACGGGCTTCGGGTTGTCGACGCCTCCATTTTCCCCGACGTGCCCTCCGTCGCCACTAATGTGACGACGATCGCCACCGCCGAGCATATCGCCCGCCACTATGCCTGACCGATTGGCGGCAAGATAGGCTGTTGAAACCCGGCCGGTCATCCTGATGGCCGGCCTTCGCCATTCCGCAGCGGCACAATCGAAATAACGGCGGCACATTTTATCCTGCCGGAAAACGGTGTTACCCTTGTGGCACCGTCACCTCTGCAAAACATTCTCATGGGCAAAATGGATCTTCCCGTCATCATCGGCATCCTGGTTATGCTAACCCTGTGGCTCGGCGCGCTCTTCAACATCGGCGATCTCAGCCTCACCATTTCGCGTCTGTTTCACTGGTTCGAAAGCCAGCGTGGATAACCTGGATTCGCGATAACGCAGGCGGCGAGCAAACATCGGCTATGATTGATAGACGTTACGTCATTTTCCGAGACTGTCGCTCGCGATAAAGAGGACCGCATCATGACCGACTATGTGTTCTACAATCAGATCCTGACCCGACTGGCCGCCAATCATCCCGGCACGCTGGATGAGAAAACTTACGAACTGTGGAAGCAGGACGCCACCAGCCCGCACGCCTTCGCGGATCCCTTCGCCTATCTCAAAACCAAGGGGCTGATACAGGCCTACGTGATGAGCGACATCGACGAGAACAACTATGATATCGATCCGCACCAAACGCGGATCACCGCCGCCGGTCTCGACTTCATCCGCAGCGGCGGGTTCAAATAAGACGCAAAAAACCGCCCAACGGCGGTTTTTTTTACCCTAAAAGCGTCCGGACCGTTTCAGGCGGGGAAAGGCCGATAAAAAATACGCAGCACTTCACTGTCGCCCTGGCGTAGAAAACCGCCTTCCGGCTGCCAGCGCAGATCGCGCGCCAGATTGAGATTTTCCCAGCCGACCGCGCCTCCCACGCCGATGCAAAGATTTTTATTGCCTGCGGCAAATCCCGCGCCGGTGCCGATCATGGCATGCAGCAATCGGGGCGAGGCCGCGTCGCGCATGGAGAATATCCCGATAAAACATCCCTGCGGGGCGCGCAGCATATCCGCCATGGTGCGGATCTCGGTATCGTCAGGGCTGACGAAATGTTTGTACTGCTTATCGAACACCGTCAGCCACAGTTGCTTGTATTTCGCCTTACTGAGCGCGCCGGAACGGTGGGCGCACAGCACCACCGCATCCCAGCACATCTCCCCGCTGAGCGAAAGATACTCTTCCGTATTCTCCTGCGGCTTATCGGCATAATGCCGCGCAAATTCAGCGGCATTCAGATGCGGCGGCACGGCCTGTTTGGCGACGTCACTCTTGTAGCGCTTGAAATTCAACCAATGCATGGGAAGTCTCCTCTTCACCCGATAGATTAATAAATCCGCAGCCGTGAATAAGACGAGCCATCAAATCCAGCGCGTCGTCGGCAACGGCGGTGTCGTCGTCGTTCAGCCCCTGTTCCACCGCCCGCTCAATGGCGCTCATCACCGACGTCGCGCTGGTTTCTTCCCCTTGCGCTACCACGTCCAATACGGCTCTGCCGATCGCCAGACAAAGCTCATGATCAAACTCAACCTCTTTATACGGCTGCATACTCACCCCGATAAATTTTTACCCAAGAATACTAGACCACAATGACGCATCGCGCCTGCAGCCGTATCGCGGCGGTCGGTGCAGCCGTATCGCGGCGGTCGGTGCAGCCGACAGAGAAATGCATCAGGCCCCGGATGGAATAACCGGGGCCTGATAAATGGCAGGTTATTGCGGCGGCTGTTCGGTAGGGCGAATAATAAAGCAAGTGGCGGTTGCCGAAGCCAGCAGTTTCCCTTCCGCCGTTTTGAGCGTGCCTTCCGCGAAAGCGACGTTTTTCGACGCATAGACCAGACGCCCCTCGGCGATCAGATCAATCTCCTTCGGCACCGGGCGCAACATTTTCACCTGCAGATCGACGGTGCCATAACCCGTCCCTGCGCCCAGCGTACTGTGCACCGCGCAACCGGTCACCGAGTCCAAAACCGTGGCGGCGAAGCCGCCATGAACGCCGCCCAGCGGGTTAAGGTGGCGTTCGTCGGCCCGCGCCACGATGCGGATATATCCCTCTTCAACCGCGGCCGGTTTCATGGGCACCGTTTCAGCGATCGAAGCCGGTGGAATTTTGCCGGCCATCGCTGCCTGTAATAACGCCAGCCCCGTCATTTTTGTCGGATCCATAACTCTCTCCTCTGGTGGTAAATCCGTCATATAGGAGAGGTCTGACCTCTTGGCTTGCTTTTTCGTGCTGATGCCGCTTTCCGCACGCTCTCTATGTTCTTTGAATGTGACCGACATCACTCTTTAAGGTCAATAACCATAATTTATTAATGCCTTTAGATTTAAAACAACTTTCTGCTGTAAACGCCGCCGGAAACTGAACGCAGTTAAGTTCAACATTATTAAGGCGTATCTATCATGGATTTCTTTCTGCAATTAGCGGTTATATTGGCATGCCTGCTGTATGGGGCGCGTAAAGGCGGCATTGCGCTGGGGTTGCTGGGCGGTATCGGTTTGATGATTCTGGTGTTCGGCTTTCACCTGCAGCCCGGCAAACCGCCGGTAGACGTGATGCTGGTGATCATCGCGGTGGTGGCGGCCTCCGCCACCCTGCAGGCCTCAGGCGGGTTGGACGTCATGCTCCAGATCGCCGAGCGGATGCTGCGGCGCAACCCGCGATATGTCTCTATCATCGCGCCGTTCGTCACCTGCATTCTCACTATTCTTTGCGGCACCGGCCATGTGGTGTACACCATCTTGCCGATCATCTATGACGTGGCGATCAAAAATAACATCCGCCCGGAACGGCCGATGGCAGCCAGCTCGATCGGCGCGCAGATGGGCATTATCGCCAGCCCGGTCTCGGTGGCAGTCGTTTCACTGGTGGCGATGCTCAGCAGCTACACCTTCAATGGCCGCCATCTGGAATTCCTCGATCTGCTGTCGATCACCATTCCTTCCACCCTGTGCGGCATTCTGGCGATCGGTATCTTCAGTTGGTTCCGCGGCAAAGACCTGGACAAAGATCCCGAGTTTCAGAAATTCATCTCGGTGCCGGAGAACCATCGCTACGTCTATGGCGACGCCGCCACCCTGCTGGACCGGGTATTGCCGCGCAGCAACTGGATCGCCATGTGGATTTTCCTCGCCACGATCGCCCTGGTGGCGGTGCTGGGGGCTTTTTCCGACCTGCGGCCCAGCTTCGGTGGCAAGCCACTTTCCATGGTCCTGGTGATCCAGATGTGCATGCTGATGGCCGGGGCGCTGATCGTCATCATTACCCGCACCAACCCGGCGTCTATCTCTAAAAACGAGGTGTTCCGTTCCGGCATGATTGCCATCGTGGCGGTGTATGGCGTCGCCTGGATGGCGGAAACCATGTTCGGCGCGCACCTGACGCAGATAGAAGCCACGCTGGGCGTGCTGGTGAAAGAGTACCCCTGGGCCTATGCGCTGATCCTGCTGCTGGTGTCGAAATTCGTCAATTCGCAGGCCGCCGCGCTGGCGGCGCTGGTGCCGGTGGCGCTGGCGATCGGCGTCAACCCGGCCTATATCGTCGCTTCGGCGCCGGCCTGCTACGGTTATTATATTTTGCCGACCTACCCCAGCGATCTGGCGGCAATTCAGTTCGACCGCTCCGGCACCACCCGCATCGGCCGCTTCGTGATCAACCACAGCTTCATTCTACCGGGCCTGATCGGCGTCAGCGTCTCTTGCGTCTTCGGCTGGATCCTCGCCGCGGCGTTCGGTTTCTTATGATCTGTAGTGTGGAGCCCTGCGGGGCTCCCTGCAGGCAGGGTGGCGGCATGACAAAAAGGAAAAAAATGCAGGCGTAATGCGAATTTCAGACACAAAAAAACCGCCTCTCGGCGGTCTACGACATTACTACTTATTGCTTTGATTATTCGGTATTTTTGTTCCCTGGTACCCGGGGCGGGACTTGAACCCGCACAGCCATAAGCCGAGGGATTTTAAATCCCTTGTGTCTACCGATTTCACCACCCGGGCTCGGGAAAGTTGGAGGCGCGTTCCGGAGTCGAACCGGACTGGACGGATTTGCAATCCGCTACATAACCGCTTTGTTAACGCGCCTTTATTCTGTTTTGCCTTTTCAGGCCAAAGCCGGTGAATCACCCACTTCGTTTTGTTCTTCGGGATTGCGATGATAAAATCGCTTATCCTAATCATCTGATTCTTAAGTAATTTATTTCGTTACTGCCGAATCGATGGACTGCATTATGGACTAAACCCCCCACCTTGGCAACCCCCCGAAATAGCAAAAAGTTCTCTAACGCTTTCAACTGCTTATTTTGTGGGCGCACTGTTCACAATGCCAACGAAAAGGCAAGCGGAATGTTGATATTATATGCATCGGCTCAGGAATTCACGGGCAAAACGGTTCTTTTTCTCGACAGGAATGGCCCTCCCCGGCTTTTCGCTTGCTTATGGCGAAGGGCTATCGTGCAAAACCTCATCAGTCGGGGCATCACGCAATCTTCGACGCCACCATAAAAACCCGGCGAACATTCCCGGTAAGACCGCGATCGCGCCAAAAATACGCTGATCGGCATTCAGCAACCCGGGAGCAATGGCGGACACCACCGCACACAACAGCAGAAACCACCGCAATTGGCGAATGCCTGAATGGGCGATACCGGCGACAGCCCCCGCCAAACATGCCGGCAAAAAACCGAGCGCATAAGAAAAAATACCGATAAACCCGGCCATGCCCAGCAAGTCGCCGGCATCGAGAAGACTTATTCCCACCCACTCACCGCTGCCGAACGCCATCAGCAGAAACATGAGCACGCCCCCCAACGGCGGGGCGACCAGGCCGAAGAACAGCGCACATCCCGCCGCCGTTCTTATCAGATGCTTTAAAGCACCAGATTCCATACATCCTCCCATGCCCGCTTCCAAAAGACCGACCTACCGCTTCACTTTGCCGATAACCCAGCGATTTGACGAGGCGACAGCGCAGCATGCGCTGTGCCTGAGTGCTCGGATGGCGTCATACGCCGCATTATTTTCTTCTTGCATGGCGAACCGCCGGACGTATCAAATTATTGTTTCACCGTTTAACGGCTGCATCCAGCAGTATGACAACGACAGGAAAGATACGTGAGGAGAGTCAATAATCGATATGGGAAGATGAAGAAAGGTTTCGCCGAATGGCGCAGAAGCAGAAAACGAAAAAGGGGCCGAAGCCCCTTTTCCTTACCTGCCGAATCACGGGGGATTCAACAGGCTAATATTTGGAGCGGGAAACGAGGCTCGAACTCGCGACCTCAACCTTGGCAAGGTTGCGCTCTACCAACTGAGCTATTCCCGCATTACCAGAACTGACTGATTTCTTTGCTATCTTTTGCAATTCATCGTTGTCGTCTGATGCGATGCATTCTACTTACCTGACGTGATGAGTCAATAAAATTGTTGGCCCACCACGATCGTTTGCCGCTTTTTGCAGCGTATCGATCACGGTTCCAGCAAATCGTTACGCGCCGCGTTCAAATATTGGAACATCGACCAGAAAGTCAGCACCGCCGCAATATACAGCAAGCCGATCGCCACATATTCCACAGAGCGATCCGGGCGCCACAGCAAGCCCACCAGCGACATCATCTGCGCCATGGTCTTCACTTTGCCGATCCAGGACACCGCCACGCTGCTGCGTTTGCCAATTTCCGCCATCCACTCGCGCAGCGACGAAATGATGATTTCGCGGGCGATCATGGTGGCCGCCGGCAGCGTGATCCACCAGCTGTGGTAGTGCTCCGCCACCAGCACCAGCGCTACCGCCACCATCACTTTGTCCGCGACCGGATCCAAAAACGCCCCGAAGCGCGTCGTTTGTTTCCAGCGGCGCGCCAGGAAACCGTCAAACCAGTCGGTGACAGCGGCAAACACAAAGATAACGGCGCAAACCATCGGAGCCCAGCTGAACGGCAGGTAAAACGCCAGCACAAAGAATGGGATCAGAACTACGCGAAACAGGGTAAGCCAAGTCGGTATATTCAATTGCATAATGCTACGGTAACTATCTGGCTAAAGTGGAAATTAAGAGTATGTTGCTACATTGCCCTCAGTGTTTCAATGCATTGTAGATCTTTTCTGCCAATGCTTGTGAAATACCCGGCACTTTTGCAATTTCCTCCACGCTGGCGTTCAACAAAGGTTGCAGTCCGCCCATATACTTCAACAGCACCTGGCGCCGTTTCGGCCCTACGCCCTCAATCAGTTCCAGTGCGCTGGTATTTCTGACTTTCGCCCTTCTCTGCCGGTGACCGGTAATCGCATGATTATGTGAATCATCGCGGATGTGTTGGATCACATGCAGCGCCGGCGAATCCGGCGGCAACGAAATCCCTTCGCCTTCCGGCACGAAGAACAACGTTTCTAACCCGGCCTTGCGATCGGCGCCTTTGGCGATGCCGATCAGCAACGGTTTATTCTTGTCCCAGGTGACGTTCAGCGAGTTGAACACGTCGATCGCCATGCCGAGCTGCCCTTTGCCGCCGTCGATGAAAATGACATCCGGGATTTTTTTCTCTTCCAGCGCTTTGCCGTAACGGCGTTTCAGCACCTGCGTCATCGCCGCGTAGTCATCGCCGGGGGTGATGCCGCTAATATTGTAGCGCCGATACTCCGAACGCACCGGGCCGTTTCCGTCGAACACCACGCACGAAGCTACGGTCTGTTCGCCCATGGTATGGCTGATGTCGAAGCATTCCATACGGTTGATTTCCGCCAGATTCAGCACCTTGGCCAATTCCGCCAGCCGCTGATGGATCGTCGACTGTTGCGAAAGCTTGGTGGTCAACGCCGTTGCCGCGTTGGTGCGGGCCAGCTTCAGATAACGGGCGCGGTCGCCGCGCGGCTTGCTTTGAATTTGGATCTTGCGCCCCGCCAACTCGGAGAGCGATTCTGCGAGCAGGTCCTTTTCCGGCAAGCTGAAATCCAACAGGATCTCGCCGGGCAGCGTGCGCGCCTGGCTGCCCTGCAGGTAAAATTGGCCGACGAAAGTCTGCACCACTTCGCTCATATCCGTACCGCCCGGCACCTTAGGGAAATAGCTGCGGCTGCCCAACACCTTGCCCTGACGGATGAACAGCACGTGCAGGCATGCCATACCGGCGTCGAACGCCACGCCGATGACATCCAGATCGTCACTGTCGCCCGAGACGAACTGCCGCTCGGTAACGCGGCGCACGGCCTGAATTTGATCGCGTATGCGCGCCGCCTCTTCGAAATTGAGCAGCTTGCTGGCTTCTTCCATGCGGGCAATCAGCTGGTGCAACACCTGTTGATCTTTGCCCGAAAGAAACAGCCGCACGTAGTCCACCTGTTGCCGGTACTCTTCTTCACTCACCAGGCCGGCGACGCAAGGGCCCAGGCAGCGGCCGATCTGATACTGCAGACACGGGCGCGAGCGGTTGCGGTACACGCTGTTTTCGCACTGGCGGATCGGGAACAGCTTCTGCAGCAGCGCCAACGTTTCGCGCACGGCGTAAGAGTTGGGAAAAGGACCGAAATATTCGCCCTTGGCGTGTTTGGCGCCGCGATGCACCGCTAAACGGGGATGGGTATCGGCGCTGAGAAAAATCAGCGGATAAGATTTATCGTCTCGCAAAAGAACATTATATCGCGGTTGGTACAATTTAATGTAGTTATGTTCCAACAACAGCGCTTCTGTTTCGGTATGGGTAACCGTTACGTCTATTTGCGCGATATTTTTAACCAGCGTTTCGGTTTTACGGCTGCTGACCTGCTGCCGAAAATAGCTGGCGAGACGTTTTTTCAGGTCTTTGGCTTTACCGACATAGATCACCGTGCCAGTGGCGTCATACATACGATAGACGCCAGGTTGGCTGGTGACGGTACTCAGGAAAGCTTTGGCATCAAAACGGTCATTCACTGCTTAACAACGTCTCCGCATTGAACAATCCATGTCGGATGGCCAGGTGGGTCAGTTCGACGTCGCCGCTGATATTCAATTTGCTGAACATACGGTAACGGTAACTGTTCACCGTTTTCGGGCTGAGACTCAGTTGCTCCGAGATCTCATTCACTTTTTTGCCTTTGGTGATCATCAACATGATCTGCAGCTCGCGCTCAGACAGGCAGCTGAACGGCGTTTCGGCCTGCGGCTCCAGCTGGCTCAGAGCCATTTGCTGGGCGATGTCAGACGCGATGTAGCGCTGCCCCGCATGCACGGAACGCAAGGCGTTAATCACTTCCTGCGGCGCGGCGCCCTTGCTCAGGTAGCCGGCGGCCCCCGCCTGCATCACCTTCGCGGGCAAGGGATTTTCGGTATGGATAGTCAGCATGATGACTTTGACGTCGGGTGCATAACGCACAATCTTGCGCGTGGCTTCCAGCCCGCCAATGCCCGGCATATTCATGTCCATCAGCACGATATCGACAGCGTTGCCACGGCACCATTTTACGGCGTCTTCACCGCACTGGGCCTCACCGACAACTTTTATACCTTTGATATCTTCAAGAATGCGTCGTATCCCTGCGCGCACCAGTTCGTGGTCATCAACAAGAAGAACGCTAATCAAGGAAAATTCTCCAAAAAAAGGGAGTAACGCAATCAGCCTCTGTTTTCGCCAGAGATATTACTTGTTTTTCAGACAAGAATGAACACAGATTAATACATACTTCCGAATAACTTTGCGGAGCATAGCTGATTTTTCAATTTTAGCCGTCTATGCCGCCGATAAATCGTCACGTCAGAAAAGATCGAGCGACGAAAATAATTTCGTCGCGCTGCGTCAGACACAGGATAGCGCGACAATCATGCCGCGAGGGAGAAATCTGTGTAAGCAATCACGACATGAATAATATTAACACGGCTGTTGGCTGTTTGTAATCATTTGATATTTAAAGCCGCGGCCAACGCGAGCCTGACAGCCAGCGTACAAAACTATTATTACCGACCAACGCCGGCAAAATCAGTGCCACCCGCCCCTAATAATTATAATAACCCCGATTGTTCAACAATAACGAGCCGGGCAAATACTTGTTAACCGCCTCGAAATAACTGGCCGACAATGGATGACCCGGACGTGCAATGAGCAAACTTCACCCACCAGCGCCGCCAGAGCAAGCCCGGTGCAGATGGCTGACGCATGCTATGCTATACTCCGCGCCCAGTTAAATTCGCCGCCGTGCGTGGGCAACTTGCCTATAGTCCGCGCGCAGTGCGCTAAAGCAGCTTGTATCAGGCTACGGCCTCAAAAATCAGGAGAGAAAATGAGCAACGTTGATTTCACTACGTCTGCAAACCCGGAGATCTTGGCGACCGAGGTTGCCTGCCTCAAAGCCACGCTGACGCTGATCCTGAAGTCGATCGGCCAGGCCGATGCCGGGAAAGTCATCATCAACATGGAACGTTTCATCGCCCAGATTGAAGATCCGACTCAGGCGGAAATCTTCAAGAACAGCATTCAGCAAATCAAGCACGCTTACCGCCAGTAAACGTTGCCGCTCAGACCCGCGATTCATGCGGGTCTGTTTTTCCCCGCACTACGCAATACGCCATTGATTCTGCTCAGGCTTTCGGGCAGTGTGTTGGCTTTCCCCCGACACCCGAGACCGTTATGGGCATCCTTGTCAAAGCGCTGATAGGCGCGCTGGTCGTGGTTCTGATCGGCCTGCTGGCCAAAACGCGCAACTATTATATCGCCGGTTTAGTCCCGCTCTTCCCCACTTTCGCTTTGATTGCGCATTATGTTGTCGGCAGCGAACGTTCAATAGCGGCACTGAAAACGACGCTGATTTTCGGCATGTGGGCGGTGTTGCCCTATCTGGTGTATTTGATTTCGCTGTATTTCCTGATTAACAGTCTGCGGCTGTCGTTAGCGTTGGGTGCGGCGGTACTGTGCTGGATTGCGGCGGCGTGGCTATTAATTACGCTGTGGGGATGGTGGCAAGGACGTTAACGCCCTTGCCTGGGCGGTTACGGCCGCCCTGCCTGCAAAACGAAGCCTCGCTGCCGATCGCCGGCGATCCGCAGATAGCGGCTTTCACCGGCGCGCAGCGTCATCGGCACGCTGCCGCTGGTATCTCGCCAAATACACAGAGAGTTCTCTATCATATCTTGCCCGATGCTCACCGAAGTATTGCCCGGCGGCACGCGAAACTCCGCTTTTTCTTTCGCGCCCAGCGAAGCGGCGAACTCCCCATTCACATAAACGCCGGTGCGGCAGCTACCCGCCAGCATTCCACTGTCGCGCACCACCACCACCGTGGCGTATGGCGTATCCGGGATATTCTGATAAAGCATCAGACGGCTTGGGGGCGGTAATTCAGCCTGTTGCGGTGGTACGGCTTGGGTCGCACATCCCGTCAACAGTGCAGAGGCGAACAACAACGCGGCGTAATGCTTCATCCTTGGCTCCTGAAAAAAATAATGCTTATCGTAACAAGAGAATAGCTGCTGTCAGTAGCCTTCATGTCGCAAAGACGAAAAAATCGGATAACTTCCTACTCATCGCCCTGCGCGTCTTTCCGGATAAGAAGATTCTGTATTAAAGACCTTGAAATAAAGGCGATTTTTAAAAATTTAAAACTTTACCATGCCGCGTTGGATATCTGCCGCAAACGCGTCACTGACGTAGCTGAAGCCATCCGGCGTGACGTAAACCCGGGTATGACCGGTCTCTGACAGCACTGCCACCATATATCCCAGACTGAGCATTTCATGCGAAGGAACATTCATCGGCGTTAGAAATCCGCGTCCGCGGCACCACTGATAAAAGCGAGTTCGCCCATATCCCAACACGGTGCCAACATCGGAAAGGTGCTTAAAATTATCATAATCCCCTGATGGTGAAGGCAAACCGCCATGGCTTTCAGGCGTTTTCTTTATCCCAGACAAAATAAACTCCTTTTTTGAACCTGTCGCTAACGGTTATCCCTCATCTGAGCTGAATTTAAAAAATCCAAATTTAAAATGCAAATGAATTCCCTGTAACTAAAAAGTATTTAATGGAAGAATTCCGAAAATAAAGGCACAATAAAAAAACAGAAATAAAAAAATAGAGCATTAATACCGTGCATTAAAACTTGGCCATGGGTAAATATCTTAATTCAAAATTCCATTTAAACAGGATAAGAAAATACTTAGCTTGCATACTGTTCTTCCCTCTCATAACGCTGAGATAATGACCAAGCCATGCAGCAAAAAGAGAAAAGATATAAAATCGCTCTGCCCACACACTCTCATCGTCAGATCTGCCCCTTGTAAGCCTCTCCCCTATCGCCGACGGCGCATTTCAGGGTGCCGTTGCCTCAATCACACCTAAACAATAACCATTATCATTTCCAATTGTGTCGTCAGTTGATTACACTTTTTCGCATCGCTGGTTGGGAAGATTCCTAGTCAGTGATCACCAGGATAGAGGAAGAGTTAGGGACACCATGAAGAATTACCGTTGTTTGATTGTTTTGCCGTTATTGATGATGACTGCCTGTACCCAATGGGAAAGACCCGGCGCAGTTGAGAGCACCCGAAATGCCGAATATGCCGAATGCCGCAGTCGGGGCTACGATCGCTTCCCGCCAGACGTCGTGCGGGACGTAGAGTTCAGCTACGAAAACAAATACATCCCTTGCGAGAAGAATAAGAAAGATTGTCCATCGGGATATCGCTATGACAAAGAGCCGTCGATCAAAACGGTACAGACCGATCGCAATCAGTCAGCCCGAAACGCCACCATCGAGGCTTGTATGTACGGCAAGGGCTGGCGAGAGAAAACCTACTATTGGCCGCAGTGGTGATGCAGCGAAATCGATTTGGACTGAAACGCCACTGCCGCGATGCCCCATCAATTATCGTCGTCGCTGCAATGCCTTCCCAGAGCAACCAGCGTTTCCGTCCGCACCGGCGTTAAAGGGGCGCGTGGCGGCGGCAAAGGCCACCCCAACAGGTGCCGCGCCGCCGTCGCGCAAACCTTGCCCTGACAGGCTCCCATACCACAGCGGCTGCTCAGCTTGGCCGTGTTCCAGTCAGGTTGATGGCATACCTGTTCCAGCGTGACGTCTTCGCAGCGGCACAGCAGCGTCTGCGGTTTGGCCAGATAACTCATGCGTTCATCAAGCGCAAAAGCGGCCGCTGTCGACGTGGCGAAACGCCGCCATCGCCGCCGCTGCGCCGTCAGGGATTCGGCTTTTGCCTTTTGCCCGGTGGCGGCATAACCGGCGATGGCGCCGGTGGTGAGCGCCAGTTCACTGCCGCCGATACCGGTACACTCCCCGGCGGCATAAATTTGCGCCTGGCTGGTTTGCTGCCAATAATCCACCGCGACGGCGTCGTGTGCGATCCGGCATCCCAGCAGCATCGCCAGTTCAATATTCGCCACCAAACCGAAGCCGCAGGCCAGCCTGTCGCAGGCCACCGTACTTTCCCGCCCGCCGTTGCCGACGCGCACTGACGTCAAACGCTCTTGCCCCAATGCCGCCAATACTCGGCTATCGGCACGGTAATGAGGCTGAATCAGAGAAAACGACTGACGCAGCTTGGACGGCCAACGCCACAGGCCGCCGGCGAATGCCGCCAATCGCCGCAGCGCCGCCTGTTCCGCGACCAGCACGACCTCGCCACCGGCCTGTTTCACACTTTTCGCCACCGCCAACAGCAACGGACCGCTGCCGGCTATCACCACCCGCTCGCCGCGGATCGCCAGCCCCTGCTTGATTTGCGCCTGTAGACCACCGGCGCCGCTCACTCCCGGCAACGTCCAGCCAGGAAACGGCAGCAGCAGTTCACGGGCGCCATTGCATAGAATCAGCTTTTGATAGCGAATCACGCCGCAGCCTTCAGCGTCTTCATACGCCAATCGGTTAGCGCCACACTGCGCCACCAGCTTGCAGCCGGAGTGCAGCACAATATTTTCCCGCGCCGCCATCGCCTGCCGATATCGTCTCGCCGCTTCAGGCAAAGCCACCTGCGGCCCATCACGCCAGATTTGCCCACCGGGGTGCGGATTATCATCGATCACCCGTATCTGCCCCCCGTTTTCCGCCGCCGCCAGCGCTGCCGCCATGCCGGCCGGCCCGGCGCCGACGATCAGCACCTCGCAATCGAAGTCACTCATCATCGCTCCTCTCAATCCGCATGCCGGATTGGCACAACGTCTGGCACGCCAGGCGGCGCAGACCGTTAATGGTTACCCGGCACTCCTGACAAACGCCCATGCCGCAAAATGGTGCGCGCGGCTGGCGTGAAATCGACAATCGGCAATGATCCCCGCCGCACAAACTGAGCGCCGCGGCAACGCTGATGCCAACCGGCACCCGGTAAGGTTTACCGTCGATGCTCAACGCGAGCGTGTTTTGCTTCTCTTTCATACGGACAGCTCCTCGGCGGCAAACGCCCGCGACGCCAAATACGGGGAATCGTCAATCTCCGGCGCCTGCCGGCCGATCTGCGCGGCAAGCAGCGCGGCGCTGCCGAGGGCGGTCGTGACGCCCAGTCCCTCATGCCCCAACGCCAACCACAACCAGGTATGCCGCGGATGCGCGCCCAACAGCGGCAATCCATCGGCAGAGGCGGCGCGCAGCCCGGTCCAACAGCGAATGATGTTCAGCTGCGCCAGTGCGGGCAAGAAATGCTGCGCGCGCATGAGCATCGCCGCCAGCAGCGGCATATCCAATGACGAATCGACGGAATCGAACTGGCGGGAAGAACCGATCAGCCATTGCCCGGTGGGCCGCGCCTGCACATTGAACGCCACGGAGGCGCCGTCGCTGGCATGCGCGCTGGCGCCATACCCCAGCTCCACCAACTGATGCCGCACCCGCGGCGGATAACGATCGGTGATCGCCAGGTGGCCCTTCTTGGCACGCAGCAACGGCTGCGACAACAAATCATTGGCCCGCAGGCCGCAGGCCAAGACGACCACCGGCGCCGCCAGCTCTCTGCCGTCCGCCAACCGCACCGCCGCCTCGTCCAGCGCGATCGCTTCACCCTGCACCACATCGATCGCCGCGCCAGCGTCGGCCAACAGCCAACGCGCCGCGTGCGGCGCATACAAAATGCCGTCGCCCGGCACCCGCAGCCCACCGGCAAGCCCCTGCCGCAGCATCGGCTCCATGGCGGCAACCTGCTCCGCCGTCAGCAGTTCCGCCGCCACGCCCTGCTCCGCCAGCCGCGTCCGCTTCTGTTCGGCGATGGCCATTTCATTCGCTTGCTCCGCTAACCACAGCGTTCCGCAGCCGCGCCAGGCGCAGGCTTGCGGCATCCGGCCCGTCACTTCACGCCATAACCGCAGCGAATAAGCGCTCAACGCCAGCTCGGCCGGGTTGTCGTCCATGCATACCAAGTGCCCCATGCCGGCGGCGGTGGCGCCGGCGCGACAGTCGTCCACCACCGAGACGCGGTACCCCTCCCGCGCCAACCGCCAGGCGCAGGCGGCGCCGATGATGCCGGCACCCACCACGATGGCATCAACTCCCCGTCCGCCGCCCATCAGCGTATGCCCCAGACAAAAGGATCGCGTTCGTCGAGCAGCAGTTGGCTATCGGCGCATACATAAGCCTGCCCACGAATAAAGGGGGTGATGCGCTCGCCGTTCCAGCGGTAATAAGCCAGGAATTCGCTGCCGATGACGCTGGCCTGGCGCCAGTGCATATCGGGCGCCAGTTTGCCGTCCGCCGCCAGACACGCCAGCTTGGCGCTGGTGCCGGTGCCGCACGGCGATCGATCGTAGGCTTTGCCGGGGCACAGCACGAAGCTGCGGCTGTCGGCCTGCGGATCGTCACCGAACAGCTCGATATGGTCGATCGCCTCGCCGTCTTCGCCACGAATGCCCGCCTGTTCAAGCGCCTGCCGGACCGCCCAGGTGAACGCGGTCAGCGCCTCCAGATTATGTTTATCGATGGTCAACGGCGACTCGCCGATGAGGAAAAACCAGTTTCCCCCCCAGGCAATGTCCCCCGTCACCGGGCCGTAACCGGCCACCTCAACTCGCACCTGGTGGCGATAACGATAAGCCGCCACGTTCTCTACGGTAACGCTGCCGTCATCATGCAGCGTGGCGTTCACCGGGCCGACCGGGGTCTCGATCAGATGACGCCCGGCGCGGATGCGCCCGAGATGCGCCAACGAAGCAATCAGCCCGATAGTGCCGTGGCCGCACATGCCCAGATAACCGGTGTTGTTGAAAAAGATCACCCCGGCGGTAGCCTGCGGCGAACAAGGCCGACACAGCAACGCCCCCACCAACACGTCATTGCCGCGGGGTTCGAGCATCACCGCGCAGCGCCAATCGTCATAATGTTGCGCGAAATGCGCCCGCCGTTCCGCCATGCAGCCTTCGCCAAGGTCGGGGAAGCCTTCGACGATCAGCCGGGTCGGCTCCCCGCCGGTATGAGAATCGATCGCCCGCAAAGCGGTGATATGCGCAGAAAGTGCCATCGGCGTCTCCAGGGTTAATGAGATGTTACCAATGGCGTTAGCCTGAACGAATGCGCGCATGACGGCTTGATGCGTTTCGGCGTGGCGAATGAAGAAATCAGCACAATGACGACAGGCTAGCCTGGCCCATCACGGGCATACGTTTAACGCAACCATAACAATAACTTATTTATCATGACGTTACTTTCATGCTAAACCACCGCGTAGCGAGAAATGCCGCAGTTTTCAAGCAACCGCCGCGCGCCGTCCGGCAAAAGTATGCGGCGATCCGCATATTTGGTAGCCAGCCGGAAATAGCGCTTGATTCGTTACAAAAAAGTTAATATTGATGCGAAAGCGCCAACCTGGCCGCCTGTTTTTCCGGCTAACGACCGAAAAGGGACTGCTATGCGATCCATTTCAGACCATCAACATCAGATTTCTCCCTCACCGCCTGCCCTGGTGGAGCTGCCGGATCAGGAGGACGTTTTCGCCGTCGAACATTTGTCGCGCCTGTGCGACGGGCTGGCGCAGCAGCGTCCGAACAACCTGCGCGATCTGCTCAATACGCTGGCGCTGATCGCGCCGTTGCTGAACGCGATTCCCAATGTGGTGTTCTTTATCAAAGACGCCCAGGCGCGCTACCTGTTGGCCAACCTGACGCTGGCCAGGCGCTGCGGCTTCAAGACCGTCGCGCCGCTGCTGGGCAAGACGTCCGCCGACGTTTTCCCCGCGCAGCTCGGATCCGGCTACACCGAGCAAGATCTGCGGGTATTGCGCCACGGCGTGCTGATCCAGGATCAGCTGGAAATGCACCTGTACAACGGCCGTGAAACCGGCTGGTGCCTGACGCAAAAGCTGGCGCTGTACGATGCGCAGGGAAAAATCATCGGAATGGCGGGCATTTCACACGATCTGCAAGAGGCCAAAGCCAATCATCCGGCTTACCAACGGCTGGCCGCGATCGACGTATACATCCGCCGCCACTACGCCCGGCCGATCGCGCTCGAGGAGCTGACGGCGTTGACCGGGTTATCGGTGGCGCAGATAGAACGCTACTGCAAACGTATCTTCCACCTCACTCCGCGCCAGATGATCCACAAAGTGCGGCTGGAAAAGGCCACGGAACTGCTGGCGGGCGAGCTGCCGATCACCGACATCGCGCTGCAGTGCGGCTATACCGATCACAGCGCCTTCAGCCGTCAGTTCAAAGCGATGACCGGTTCCACGCCGCGCGATTTCCGCCTGACGCTTTCCGCTTAATTCGCTGATTTACCGCATTAAAATCATTCTTTATGGCGCACCGGCGCCCGATTTCTGCATGCCCGCTTTCCGGCGCCATTGTGCCAATTTCGTCGCAGCAATCGGCGAAAAGCGTCAAGCCTCCCTGTGCAATACCGGTCAATCTGTCGGTGAGCCTCACCAAAGATTCACTTTTTATTAACACTTTCGGACGACAGGACAAACACGATGAGCCATAAAACCCTAAGCTGGAGCGGCGTATTCCCGGCGGTGACGACCCAGTTTCGCAACGATTTTTCTCTGGACCTCGACGCCACGCATACGGTGATCAAAAACCTGGTGCGCGACGGCGTCTCCGGCCTGGTCGTCTGCGGCACCGTCGGTGAAAACACCTCGATGACGGTACAGGAAAAGCTGGCGGTGATCGAAGTGGCAAGGGACGCCGCCGACGGCCAAGTGCCGGTGATCGCCGGCATCGCCGAATTCACCACCGCCTTCGCGCAAAACATGGCGCGTGAAGCGCAAAAGGCCGGCGTCGACGGCATTATGGTGATGCCGGCGCTGGTCTACTCCGCCAAGCCGCACGAAACCGCCGCGCACTTTCGCAGCGTCGCCGGCGCTACCGATCTGCCGATCATGGTCTACAACAACCCTCCCATTTACAAAAATGACGTCACGCCCGACATCCTGACCTCACTGGTCGACTGCGAGAACATCGTGTGTTTCAAAGACTCGTCGGGCGACACCCGCCGCTTTATCGATCTGCGCAACGAAGTCGGCGATCGCTTCGTACTGTTCGCCGGATTGGATGATGTGGTGCTGGAGAGCATCGCCGTCGGCGCGCAAGGCTGGATCTCTGGCATGTCCAACGCTTTCCCGCGCGAAGGGGAAACCCTGTTCCGTCTGGCGAAGGAAAAACGCTATGAGGAAGCGCTGGCGCTGTACAGCTGGTTCATGCCGCTGCTGCATCTCGATGCCCGCCCCGATCTGGTGCAATGCATCAAGCTGTGCGAACAGCGGGTCGGCCGCGGCAGCGCCATCACTCGCCCGCCGCGTCTGGCGCTGCAGGGGGAAACGCTCTCCGAAATCAACGCCGTGATCGATAAAGCGCTGGCCACTCGTCCCGCGCTGCCGGACGTCGGCCTATAACGCCTTCGCCGCCCGGCCACGCCGGGCGGCGCACTTTCTCTACCAGGGGGACCCATGCCCAACGCTCGCGATGCCGCCATCAGCGGCCAACAATTTATCGGCGGCCAGCGCCGTGCTACGGGAGAAGCGGCGCTGCTCAGCCTGCGCGCCGACGACGGTCAGCCGACCGGCTACCGCTTCCACCAGGCTACGGCGGCAGAAACCGCCGCCGCCGCCGAAGCCGCCGCGGCGGCCTTTGATCCCTATTCGCAATGCAGCGCCGAACAACGCGCGAGTTTTCTCGACGCCATCGCCGAGGAGCTGGACGCGTTGGATGAGACCTTCTTCGCCTTCGCCATGCAGGAAACCGCCCTGCCGCCGGCGCGGTTAAGCGGCGAACGCGCCAGAACCAGCGGCCAGATGCGGCTGTTCGCCACGCTGCTGCGACGCGGCGACGTCGAGGGCGTGCGCATCGACTGCGCGTTGCCGCTGCGTTCTCCTCTGCCGCGTCCCGATCTGCGTCAATATCGCACGGCGCTCGGTCCGGTGGCGGTGTTCGGCGCCAGCAACTTTCCGCTGGCGTTTTCCACCGCGGGCGGTGATACCGCCGCCGCGCTCGCCGCCGGCTGCCCGGTCGTGTTCAAGGCACACAGCGGCCATATGATCACCGCCGAGCTGACCGCTCAGGCGATCGAGCGCGCAAGGGAACGTATGGGCATGCCCGCCGGCGTCTTCAACATGATCTTCGGCAACCGTGTAGGAGCCGAGCTGGTGCAGCATCCGGCGATTCAGGCCGTGGGGTTTACCGGCTCACTGCAAGGCGGCCGGGCGCTGTTCGATCTGGCCGCGCAGCGTCCCCAGCCGATCCCGGTCTTCGCCGAGATGTCGAGCATTAACCCGGTCGTGATCCTGCCGCAGGCGTTGGCTCGGCGCGGGCAGCACATCGCGCAGGAACTGGTCTCCTCCTTCACGCTCGGCTGTGGCCAGTTTTGCACCAAGCCCGGCGTGATCGTCGCGCTGCGCGGCGTCGCCTTCGAACGGTTGGCCGCGACGATGAGCGCATTGGTCGACGCCGCCCCCCCACAGCCGATGCTGAATGCCGGCACGCTGGAGCACTACCGGCGCGGGCTGGCCGCGCTCGATGCCCATCCGCACATACGGCATCTGGCGGGGGGGCGCGAGATTCTGCCCCACCGGGCAGCGGCGCAGCTTTATCAGGCGGAGGAAACATTGCTGCTGCAGGCCGATCCGCTGCTGCAAACAGAGGTCTTCGGCCCGGCCAGCGTGCTGGTGGCGGTAGATAACGAAGCGCAGCTGCATGCGGCGCTGGCGGCGTTGCAAGGCCAGCTGACCGTCACGCTGCTGGCGGAAGACGGCGATCTCGATATGGCCGCCGGGCTGACGGCATTGCTGACGCGCAAAGCCGGCCGGGTGCTGTTCAACGGGTATCCAACCGGGGTAGAGGTGTGCGACGCCATGGTACACGGGGGCCCTTATCCGGCGACCAGCGACGCACGCGGCACCTCGGTAGGCACGCTGGCCATCGAGCGTTTCCTGCGGCCGGTCTGCCTGCAAAACACCCCGGCGGCGCTGCTGCCGCCGCCGCTGCAGGACGCCAACCCGCTCAACCTGCTGCGGCTGGTGAACGGCGTTTACACCCGAGATCCCATAGTTTCACCTGCCCAACATTAGCCCGGCCGCATCTGCCTGCCACTCAATAACAAAAGGGTAATACCATGACAACCCAAGGCAAATTCAAGAAGCAGCTTACGCTCACCGATCTGACGTTCATCGGTCTGGGCGCCATATTCGGCTCAGGCTGGCTGTTCGCCGCCAGCCATGTCTCCTCCGTCGCCGGCCCCGCCGGCATCTATTCCTGGCTGATCGGCGGCCTGGCGGTGCTGCTGCTGGGCATCGTCTACTGCGAGCTGGGCGCCGCCCTGCCGCGCGCCGGCGGCATCATTCGCTATCCGGTGTTCTCGCACGGCGAATTGATGGGCTATCTGCTGGGGTTTATCACGCTGATCGCCTTCTCCAGCCTGATCGCTATCGAGGTCGTCGCCGCCCGTCAGTACGCCGCCGCCTGGTTCCCGCTCCTCAGCCAGCCGGGTTCCGGCGATCCGACAGCGCTCGGCTGGCTGGTGCAGTTGGCGCTGCTGTGCTTTTTCTTCGCGCTCAACTACTACAGCGTCAAAACCTTCGCCAAATCCAATAATCTCATCAGCGTGCTGAAGTTTCTGGTACCGCTGTTGGTGATCGTGGTGCTGTTCAGCTTTTTCAAACCGGAAAACCTGCACAGCCAGGGCTTTGCCCCCTTCGGCTCCGCCGGGGTTGAAGCCGCCATTTCCGCCGGCGGCATCATCTTCGCCTACCTCGGCCTGACGCCGATCATTTCGGTCGCCAGCGAGGTGCAAAAACCGCAGCGCACCATTCCCATCGCGCTGATCCTGTCGGTAGTGCTGTCCACCATCATCTATGTGCTGCTGCAGATAGCGTTTCTCGGCAGTATCCCCAGCGAGATGCTGAGCGGTGGCTGGGCCGGCATCAGCCAACAGTTTTCCCTGCCTTTCCGCGATATCGCCATCACGCTCGGCATGGGATGGCTGGCGTTTCTGGTGGTCAGCGACGCGATCGTTTCGCCCAGCGGCACCGGCAACATCTACATGAACGCTACGCCTCGCGTGATCTACGGGTGGGCGCGCGCTGGCACCTTCTTCAAACTGTTCACCCGGGTGGATAGTGAATCCGGTATCCCGCGCCCGGCGTTGTGGCTCACCTTCGCCCTCTCGGTCTTCTGGACGCTGCCGTTCCCATCGTGGGAAAAGCTGATCGGCGTGGTGTCCGCCGCGCTGGTGCTGAGTTACGCCATCGCCCCGGTCACCGCCGCCGGGCTGCGGCGCAATGCGCCCGATATGCCGCGTCCGTTCCGGGTGCGCGGTTTCTGCGTGCTCGGCCCGCTGTCATTTATCATTTCGGCGCTAATCGTCTTCTGGTCCGGCTGGGACACCGTCTCCTGGCTGCTCGGCTTGCAGATACTGATGTTCTTCATCTACATCCTGTTCAAGAATCAGGTGCCGACCCACGCCGTTAGCCTCAGGCAGCAAATTTGGTCCTCGCTGTGGCTAATCGTCTTCTATGCGCTGACGATCGCGCTTTCCTACCTCAGCAGTTTCGGCGGCATCGGCGCTATTGCTCATCCGTGGGACACCCTCACCATGGCGGTGATTGCGCTGGCGATTTACTACTGGGGCGCCTATACCTGTTTACCCCAGGCCAATTTTATCGGCGATGAAGAAGAATGACCCAGGGAGGACATCGAAATGACAACCATGCACGTTTTGTCGCTGGAACACGCTTATCAACTGGCGCTACGCGCACTGCGCTGCAACGGCTTCAATCAGGCGCATGCCGAGACAGTGGCGCAAAATGTCATTCAGGGCGAGCGCGACGGCTGTGCTTCGCACGGGTTGTACCGGCTGTTGGGCTGCGTCCGCTCATTACGGGCGGGCAAAGTCTCTGCCGATGCGAAACCCAGGCTCTTCGACCAGGCGCCGGCCATCTTGCGCGCCGATGCCGGCGGCGCCTTTTCCCTGCTCGCCTACCGCACCGCTCTGCCGGCCTTTATCGATAAGGTGCGCGCCAACGGCATCGCCGCCCTGGCGATCAACCAGTGCGTGCATTTCTCCGCGCTGTGGGCCGACATCGAACCGCTGACCGAACAGGGTTTAGTGGCCTTAGCCTGCACGCCCAGCCACGCCTGGGTGACGCCGGCCGGCGGTTCACGCCCGCTATTCGGCACCAACCCCATCGCCTTCGGCTGGCCGCGCCCGGCTCGGCCGCCGTTTTTGTTCGACATGGCCACCAGCGCAGCGGCGCGCGGCGAAATCGAATTGCATCGCCGCGCCGGCACCCCGCTGCCGGAAGGCTGGGGCATTGATAAGGCAGGCAACCCCTCCACCGACGCCGCCAGCGTGTTGGAGGGCGCGATGCTGACTTTCGGCGGCCATAAAGGCTCGGCGCTGGCGGCCATGGTTGAATTGTTGGCTGGGCCGCTGATCGGCGACATGACCAGCAAAGAGTCGCTGGCCTATGACGACGGCACCGGTTCATCGCCCTACGGCGGTGAACTGATCATCGCGTTGGATCCCGAGCGTTTTCTCGGCGCGGATAAGGAGCGGTATTTCGCCAGCGCGGAGGCGATGTTTGCCGACATGCAAGCGCAAGGCGCACGCATTCCCGGCGAGCGGCGCTATCGGCAACGACGCCACAGCGAACAATACGGCGTGGAAATCCCCAGGACGCTGTACGACGAGATAGCGGCGCTGTGCGATTAGCGCCGAATTGATGCCCCCGCGCCGCCAATCCGGCGCGGGGCGAAGTTTAGCCTGCCTGAGCCAAGTCGCTGTGCAGGCGCTTGCGCCATACGGGTTTGCTGTCCCATTGGGCGAAATGTTTCGCCTCTTTACCAGGTTGCACTTTGTGCCACATGCCCTCTTGCCACCGGATCGGTTCCTTTCCGCGCAACGTTGGGCGGGTCTGTTTAATCGTTCGTTGCAAGACGCTCGCTTCTTCCGCAGTAATGTTCGGCGCCTGTCTGGCGGCGTCCAGCGCGCGGCTTCCCAGCGGCGCCATCACCTGATACAACACTTTGACCTGCTGCAGCGTCGCTTGCTGATTCGTGCTCATGCCTTTGCCGGACCAGTCGTCGAAATTTTCACCGGGATCGTCACCCTGCGCGCGATATTCGTTACCCGGCCCCTCGACGATATTCCAGCCTTGCCAGGTCACCAGGGTATGTAACCCATCGCGATCCTGCAGATTTTCATTCTTGATCTGTTTGAGCACCTCGGCGCGGTTAGGCACACCGATCAGATTCATAAACTCGTCGAGCGCGTTCCAATGCTCGCCAGCCACCAGACCATTCCAGACATTGCGTAAACAGTTCCAGGGGATGGTGTGATGCCAGGTCAGCGTGATAAGCGGTTTGGTTGGCGTATGTTGCCAATGGCTCGGTTCACTGCCTCGATCGCCTCTGATGATCCCATCGACTTCTAATGGCATGGCTGCCCCTCTTCTGGCTGAAATAAAGAATATGCGCAAGGCCGCTGGCCCGGTCGGCATAAAAAACGTCAGCTAAAATCGTAGCAGCTCAGGCTGAGATGGCAATAAAGCAGCCTGCGTTCTGCGGCCGACCGGCGACCGCAGAACGCGCATGAAAACGGCGGGCTTAAAGGAGGATTATCGAACCACCATCACCGATATATTGGCATGGCGAACGATGGCGGCGGCGTTGGAGCCCAACAGATAAGTTTTCACGCTCGGGCGACGCGAACCGATGATGATCAGATCGGCGTCGATCTCTTCCGCCAGTTCCAGCGCCTGATCGCGCGCAGAGCCAAAGCTGACGGTGTAATTGAGGCGATCTAACGGCAGATCGATTTCCGACATGATTTTCTTCAGCTTCTCCACCGCCTTCACTTCCGCCTGATTCTCAAACTCCTTGAGACCGAACGAATAGGCAGTAACAAAAGCCGAGGCATCCGGCAGCGCATGGAAAAAATGCACTTTAGCGCCGGACATCTTCGCCAAATATTCCACATGCTTCAGCGCATGCTCGGTCAACAGATCCTCTTCAATATCTATCGGCACTAAAATAGTCTTGTACATATCACATCCTTTCTATGTAAACCGGGTGCCTACAGAGTACTGCCGCGCACGGGCGCGGTGAACCGCTTTATCACGCTTTTGTGATCGGAGGTAAATACTGATAAGGACAATGCTTAATTTAACAAAATATAAACATCGCGCCGCTAACTGATAGGCGATTAATTATTTATTTCTCGCAATTAAATCAGCTGTAAATAAACGGCTTTGGCGGTGGCTGCGGTCTTATTAGCGACCGAAAGTTTTTTAATCGAGTTACCGATATGGAAATTGATCGTACGTTCACTCACACCCATCAGCAGCGCGATCTCTTCCGCGGTTTTGCCTTCGCTGCACCAGCGCAAGATATCTTTCTCGCGCAGCGTCAGCACATCTTTTATCGCTTCGTCGTTCACCGATATCAACGCTTCACGCAGCGTTTTGTGGGCGGTTTGCGCCAGCCAAAGGAAAAAGAGTTCATTCACCGCGCCGGCCTGCGGCGTTTGCTGCGGCAGCGCCTTGCCGGCAAAAGTCAGGATCCCCAGGCGGCCATAGCAATCCTTGACCGATTGCGACCACCCGGTGTGCAGACCAAACTGCGACATGCGCTGCCAAAGCGCCGGCCGCTCGTGATAAAAACTTTCGTCCCACTGGAATTGCAGCGTGGAATGGTGGGCTCGCTCGATGACAGGATCCTGCAAATATGCCCGCTGCCGCCGATAATCCTCGAGATAGCGCGCTGGAAACGTTCCTTCAACCCGCATTTTTGGCCGGCTCGCCGGGTAACAGGAAAAAACGATGTAGGAGAAATAATCAAAACCCAGCGCCTCGACGCAGCGCCCCAGTTGGGTCAGAAAACGTTCGCGATCGGTCAAACTGCCAATCACCTCCGCCATGAGCCGTTGAGTGCGGGTATCCATAACGCAGGTTCTCCAAATAGCGATGTCGATTTATCGATAGGTCAGACTCACTATAGGATATCGCCGCCCGGCGCCAATAGCCGTTTCATATAATAAAAAATACGAACGCTATAACGAAAAAAGCTATTCCCCGGTTTATTTCCCTCAGAATAAGCCTTTTTATTGGGCTGAGCCGCAAAACTACGCGAATAGCATAACCCCGTCTGCAGGTAAACCTGTCATTTCTACCGTTAGACAGCCAAGACACCGCCAATTACTTTCCTCACAGGCACCCGGTGCCGCCGTAAATCCAAAGAGATAATAAGCATTTGCGAATTTCGCATGGCATACAGTGACGGGGATTTTCTATGGCAGAAAGTAATGCGGCAATTCAATCGGCTGCGATTATCGGCGCGGGAACGATGGGCAGAGGCATCGCTTATCTTTTTGCGCAAAAAAGCATTCGTACGGTGCTTTATAATCGCAACGGCAATACCCTCAATCAAGCTCGCGACGCTATCGTGCAAGACCTGAACAAAAAGGTGGAACAGGGCAAGCTCGCGCTGCAGGACAAAGACGCGGTGCTGGCTAATCTGACGTTCTCCGCAGAATTTGGGGTCATCGCCGACAGCGATCTGGTGATCGAAACCATCGCAGAACATGAGCAAGCCAAACTCGAGGTGCTGGCGGCCATCGCCGCGACGGTCAAGCCCGACACGCTGATCGCTACCAATACCTCCTCACTGTCGCTTAATAAGCTGGCGACGGCGGTGACGCACAGCGAACGCTTTATCGGTTTGCACTTTTTCAACCCCGCGCCGCTGATGAAGCTGATTGAAATCATTCCGGCCTATTTTACCGCACAGGTCACCACCGAACGTTGCCGTCAACTGGTGGCGGCGTTAGGGAAACGCGATGTCGTCTGTCAGGCCACGCCGGGATTTATCGTCAACCGTATGGCCCGCCCCTACTATCTGGAAGGGTTCCGCCTGTTGGAAGAACACGTGGCGCGTGCGCCGCAGATCGACCGCGCCCTCAAAGCCGGCGGACACTTTCGCATGGGGCCGCTCGAGCTGACCGATTTTATCGGTCAGGACATCAACTATCAGGTCAGCCGGCAAATTTGGCAGGACATGCAGTACGATCCGCGCTATACCCCGGGCCATCTGCAGCGCTCGCTGGTCGATGCCGGTCTGTTGGGCAAAAAGAACGGCCGCTCCTATTTCTCCGCCGAAGAATCTCCCCCGCCGCTTGCGGCCGCCGTCGATGCGGAGGTCGAGACGCTACGCATTTACGGTGAACATCCTCTCTTTACCCTGCTACAGCAGCGGGCCGCCCTGCAATGGCCGCGGCTGCGCGTGGAACAACGGCCGACATTACCGGGCCTGGGCGCCGCCATTCAGGTCAATGACGCTTTCACCGTCAGCGTTACCGATGGCCGCACGGCAAACCAGCTTGCCGAACAGACCGCGGCGGACGCCTTTGTCGTCGATGTCGCCCTGAACTACGGCGATACGGCGTACCTGGTGGCGGCGCATAGCCGCCACGCCTCTGCGGCCAATAAGGCGCTGTTTTTACGCCTGCTGCACACCGCGATCCCGCAGGTGGAATTTATCAAGGATTCCCCGGCCTTGATCGTCGCCCGCGTGCTCAGCAGCCTGATTAACGAGTCGGTGATCATGGTGGAAAGCGGCGTCTGCAGCCGGGAAGACATTGATGTCGCCGCCGTCGCCGGCGTGAACTACGCCGACGGCATTTTCGGCTGGCTCACTCGTCTCGGCGAGGAAAATGTCAGGACGACGCTGAGCAACCTGGCGCAATTGCTGCACGCGGCGCGCTATGCGCCGCATTACACCCTTCTGCACGCCGCCCAACCGGCGCTGACCACCACGCCTTAAGGATCCATGATGAGCATTAAAGATGACGGTGTTTATCTGATCGACGGCACGCGCACGGCGATCGGCGCCTATGGCGGCAGCCTGGCGCATACCCGCCCCGATGATATGGCGGCGACGATTATTCTCAGCCTGCTTCAGCGCCATCCGGCGGCGCAGCAGGATCTGGATGAAGTGGTGCTGGGCTGCGCCAACCAGTCCGGCGAAGACAACCGCAACGTCGCCCGCATGGCGACGCTGCTTTCCGGGTTGGATCAGTCGGTGCCGGCCATCACCCTCAACCGCCTTTGCGCCTCCGGGTTGGATGCGGTGATCTACGCCGCGGCGAAAATCCGCAGCGGCCTCAGCGAACTGATTCTGGCCGGCGGCGTGGAAAGCATGAGCCGCGCGCCCTATGTGCTGAGCAAGGGCGAAACGCCGTTCGACAAGGGGGTAAAGCTGTACGACACCACGCTGGGATGGCGCTTTGTCAACCCGCGCCTGGCGGAACGCTACGGCAGCGATCCGCTGGGCATCACGGCGGAAAACGTGGCCCAACAGCAGGGTATCTCACGCGAGGAACAGGATCTGTTCGCGTTGGGCTCGCAGCAAAAAGCCCGCCGGGCGATCGACAGTGGTCGATTGGCGCGGGAAATCACGCCCGTGGATGTGCCGGCGGATCGTAAAACCACCCGCATATTCGCACAGGACGAATTCCCCCGGCTCAGCACGCTGCAGCAGTTGCAGGCGCTGAAACCGGCCTTCGCCGCCGGCGGTTCGGTCACCGCCGGCAACGCTTCCGGCATCAATGACGGCGCCGCCGCGCTGCTGCTGGCCTCCGGACGCTACGTGAAACGCCAGGGCTGGCAACCGCTGGCGGAGATCGGCGACAGCGCGGCCGCCGGCGTCGCGCCGGCGCTGATGGGGCTGGGGCCGATCGCTTCCACCGAGCGCTTACTGCAGCGCGGCGGGTTCACCTTGAACGACTTCGACATCATCGAGATTAACGAAGCCTTCGCCGCGCAGGTTCTGGCGGCGCTGAAACACTGGCGCATCGACGCCGGCGACGCGCGCGTCAACCCAAACGGCGGCGCCATCGCGCTCGGCCATCCGCTGGGAATGTCCGGCGCGCGCCTGGTGCTGTCGGCGGCGCTGGAATTACGCGATCGGCAGGCCGGCAACGCATTGGTCACAATGTGCGTCGGCGTCGGTCAGGGCCTGTCATTAAACCTTAAAGCCGTTTAACACAAGGAACATGCTATGAGCGTACTGAACATTCTTGAAGAAAAGTTGGCGGAAACCAAAAAGCAGGGGCGTTTTCGCGAGTTCCTCAACCTTGAACGCGGCGTACAGGACAAACCCTGGGCCACCAGCCACGGGCAACAAGGCGAGCGCCGTCTCAACGTCTGGTGCTCAAACGACTATCTGGCCATGAGCCACCACCCCAAAGTGCTGCTGGCCACCACCGACGCGGTTAACCGAGTCGGGTTAGGCACCTGCGGCGCCCGCAGCATTTCCGGCACCTCGGTCTATCACACTGAACTGGAAACGCTGCTGGCCAGCGCCTACGGCAAAGAGTCGGCGCTGCTGTTCACCACCGGCTTCGGCGCCAACGACGCCACCTTGTCCACCCTGTGCGACGCCATTCCCGATCTGATCGTGTTCTCTGACGAACTGAATCACGCCTCGATGATTTACGGGATTCGCTACAGCAAGGCGGAGAAAAAAATCTTCCGCCATAACGACGTGGCGCACCTCGCCGAGCTGCTGCAGGCCGCCGATCCGGCGCGGCCAAAGCTGATCGCCTTTGAGTCGCTGTATTCCATGGACGGTGACTTTGCTCCTCTGGCGCAGATTGTGGCGCTGGCGGAACAGTATCAGGCGCTGACCTATCTCGACGAAATTCATTCGGCCGGCGTGTATGGCGAACGGGGGCTGGGCTATGCCGAACAGCTGGGCCTGTTGGATAAAATCACCATTATCCAGGGCGGGTTCGGCAAGTCTTACGGTGCGGCGGGCGGCTATATCGCCGCGCCCCGTTCGGTGGTGGAAGCCGTGCGCAGCTGGGCGCCGGCATTCGTCTTCAGCACCTCGTCGCCGGCGCCGGTGGTGGCCGCCGCGTTGGCCAGCTTTAAATACAACCTCGAGCACGACACCCAACGCAAGCACCTGCTGGCGATCGTCGATCACCTGAAGACCGGCCTGCGCGCCGCCGGCATCCCGCTGGTGTCGGCAGACAGCCATATCCTGCCGCTGCGGGTCGGCGATCCCCATCGCAACAAACACATCAGTAAAGTGCTGCTCGATGAGCACGATATTTACGTGCAACCGGTCAATGCCCCGACGGTGCCTGCGGGCAGCGAGCGGCTGCGGGTGACGCCGACCTCGGCGCATTCCCATGCCGACGTGGAGACCTTCCTGGCGGCGTTGAGCCGGGTCTGGGCGGTAAACGATCTGCGGAGGGCGGGATGAAGTTAGCGGATTATAACGGCCATCTGGTCACGCTGTGTCTGATGGCGACCGGCACCTTCGCCATCGGCACCGACGCCTTTATCGTCGCCGGCGTGCTCAGCGACATTTCCGCGACATTTGCCGTCAGCCCCGCGCAAGCGGGGCAGTTGATATCGATATTCGCGCTGGCTTATATGCTGTTCGCCCCCCTCACCGCCTGGCTGCTCGGCAACGTCAACCGCAAGCATATCCTGCAGTTGGCGCTGGTGCTGTTCATCGCCGGCAACCTAGCCTGCGCCTGGGCCACCAGCTACCTGCAGATCTCGTTTGGCAGAGTGCTGGCGGCATTGGGGGCGGCCTGTTACACGCCACAGGCCGCCGCCGCTGCGGTGGGGCTGGTGGCGGAAAAGCGTCGCGGCCTGGCCATTTCCATCGTCTATGGCGGTATGACGTTGGCTATTGCGCTCGGCATTCCGTTTGGTACCTTTCTCGCCAAACTGATCGGCTGGCGCGACATCTTTCTGTTCATCGCCCTGCTGGGAGCGATTGCGCTGCTGGGCCTTTCGCTGGCGCTGCGCGCCATTGCGCCACCGGGCAAGCATTCGCTGAAAGAGCGGCTCGCTCCGCTGCGGCAAAAGGCGGTGCTGACTACGCTGCTGATCACCTTTTTTGCCGTTTGCTCGGAACACATCGTGTATAGCTACGTCAGCGTATTGCTGAAAAACACCCAGTTCGGCCCGCAGGCGATCCTGCCCCTCGCGCTGCTGGTGTTCGGCATTGGCGCGGTGATCGGCAATTTTGCCTCCGGCGCGCTAACCGATGCCTTCGGCAGCAAGTTCGTGCTGCTGTTTTCCGTGGCGATCCAGACGTTGTCCCTGTTCCTGCTGGCCTTTTACGTCACCTCGCCCTGGTGGGTGCTGGCCATCTTTCTGGTCTGGGGCATCACCGGCTGGATGTATCTGGTGCCGATCCAGCATCACCTGTTGTCGCTGTCGAAACGCTTTGGCGCGCTGACCGTGTCGCTCAACAGCTCGGTGCTGTACGCCGGCATCGCGGCGGGCGGCATGCTGGGCGGCCTGACGCTCTACGCGTTGCCGGCCCACTATTTGCCGCTGTTTTCGCTGCCGCTCGGCGCCATCGCCCTGCTGCTGACGCTGATCTTTTTCCGCGGGGAGGCCAGCGATGAGTGAATCACCGCCGGTGCTTTACGAACGTTATGGCGCGCAGGTTGCGGTCATCACCCTCAATCGGCCGGAGAAAAAGAACGCCATCAACCTGCAGATGGCCGAGTTGATCCGCAGTTACCTGCGGCAGGCGGATAATGACGATACGATACGCGCGATCGTCCTGGCCGGTCAGCCGGCGGTATTTTCCGCCGGCATGGATGTCAACGCGTTCCGACAGGGCGAACTGCCCATCGTCACGCCGGAGGGATTCGGGGGGCTGATCCATGCGCAGATCGCCAAGGTGATCATCGCCGCCGTTGACGGCATCGCTTACGGGGGCGGCTTTGAGCTCGCCCTGGCTTGCGATCTGATCGTCGCCGGCCAGAACGCGCGCTTCAGCTTCCCCGAAACCGGGCTCGGATTGGTCGCCGCGCAAGGCGGATGCGCGCGCTTGCCGGCGCGAGTTTCTCCCTATGTCGCCCTCGACTGGCTGCTGACCGGCAGAACCGTCGGTGCGCGGGAGGCCCTGTCACACGGCGCCATTTCCCGCATCAGCGAGGGCTCGGCCCGGGAAGAAGCGCTGCGCATCGCCGAGCAGATCGCCGGGAAGGATCTCGCCGCCAGCCTGGCCGTGAAGGCCATCGTGCGCCAGGGGCTGACGCAGCGCGAGGCGCCATCGTTCGATTTTCAGCAGGCGCCGGTCGAACGCCTGCGTCAGGCGGCCGCTCGTCGTTAACCCCTTTATTGCTTGCCGGCTTGCCTGAGCCGGCATTTCCCGCTGCGCCTCCCCGCCACAGCTCATTTTACGCAGCCCGCCTCTCGGCGCTGGGCTACACTGCCGGTAGCCCTCATGCGCTGATAAGGAAAAATAATGCGCCACTTGCCTCTGCTGACCCCCAGACTGATCTTGCGCCCGTTCACCGCCGACGATCTGCCCCACTTTACCGCCTACCGCAACCATCCTGACGTGGCGCGCTACCAGAGCTGGAGCGACTACAGCGCCGCACAGGCGCAGGCCTTTTTCGCACAGCAACAGCGGCTCGCGTTCAACCGTGATGACAGCTGGTTTCAACTGGCGGTCGAGCGCCGCGAGGACGGCGCGTTGCTGGGCGATGTCGCGGTGCATTTTTTCGATGAAGGGCGTCAGGCTGAACTGGGCGTGACCTTCGATCCGGTTCATCAGCGGCAAGGACAGGCGCGCGAGGCGCTAAGCGCCGTCATCGCCCTGCTGTTCGGGCCGCTGGCGAAACACCGCATTACCGCCGTGGTAGACGCGCGTAATCTTCGCGCCGCCGCGTTGTTCAGTAAGCTGGGCTTTCGCCGTGAGGCCTGTTGGCGGCAAAACGTGTTTTTCAAAGGCGCATGGGGTGATGAATTCGGTTTCGCCCTGCTGCATAGCGAATGGCGAGAGCATGAACAACATGACGCTGTTGAATAAATACCTCGGGCAATATCAGTTCTCTGAGCGGCATACGATCGTCATCACCGCGCCGCAATCGCGGGTGCTGGACGCCGTGGCCGCTTACGATCCCAAGCGCGATCGTTTTTTCCGTAGCATGATAGCGCTGCGCGAATTGCCCGCGCGGCTGATGCCACGCGATAAGCCTCGTCCTCCGCCGTTTGGCCTGCATAACTTTTGCCTGCTTGAGCAGGATGAAACCGCGTTGGTCTATGGCCTGATCGGCCGGTTTTGGCAGGCCGAATACGGTTTGGTGAAGGTCGCTGACGGGGCGGACTTTCAGGCCTTCGCTCAGCCTGGCGTCGCCAAACTGGCGCTGGGGTATGTCGTGAGTCCCCCCGAGGGCGGGCGTTGTCGTCTGGTGACGGAAACGCGCATCTTCTGCCCCGACGACGCCAGCCGGCGGCGGTTTACCCCCTACTGGTATGCAATTCGCCTGGTCAGTGGGTTGATAAGACGCCGCATGCTGCGCGCCATTAAAACCGCCAGCGAAAAGCAGACGGCAAATCATTCACCAGATTGATTAATTTAAGAGCATTCCTAGGGAATGAAAATCATTATCAGCCTATTTTTTAATCACAACAAGATAGTGTTGAGAAGCCATTAACCCCGCCCCCTGCGGGGATTTTTTCGCCTATTTATCGCCTGTTTCAGGGAACGCCTGCATAAACAGGAAGGTGCAAGGCTTGCGCTGATACTGATTGATCTGCGGCACCAGCCGGGTGAAATGCTCGGTCTGGCAATGCACTTCGAGAGCCGCGCGATCCGGCCAGCTTTCGATAAAAATAAAGTGCCCGGGATCCTGCTGGTCAATGCACAGTTCATAACTGATGCACAGCGGCTCCTGCCGGGTTTTCTCCACCAGCTCGCGATACCACGGCATAACGGTGTCAATGTGTTCCGGGTGAATGAAATCTTCAGCAATGACCTTCAGCATGTTGCGCTCCTGCGTTCTGTTGTGCCGCGCTTCACCTTATCGCCCTCCCTCGCGAGATGAAAGCGCCACTCTCCCGTGTCTGTCATCGGGTTCCCAATTCGGTGATAGCGCACACAGATCTCGATCAAAGCGCTTGAACGCGTCCTGGCCCTGTGTGAACTTTCAATTAACAAAAAAGCAACACACCATTCACCATGGTGATATCTGTACCGATATGCCGACGCAATACGCGGCGTTTTTTTCGCCCCTAAAGGCCTGACCATTAGTCCTTTAGACCTTTAAGGCTCACGCAGAAAAGCCATGTCATCGCCGCATGATGGGCCACGGCGCCAGGACGGTCCTTATGACCGACGCTTATCATTCTCAGAAGAGAGGTTACCGCCAGTGAATCACGTCACCTATGCCGCTCCAGCGCTCAACGCCGCCATCCGCAAAACCTGGCGCAGACTGGTGCCATTGATGTTCGCCATGTACTTCATCGCGTTTATCGACAGGGTCAACGTCGGCTTTGCCAAAGACGCGATGGCCATCGATATCGCGCTGTCGCAATCCGCCTTTGCGCTGGGCGCGGGGATATTCTTTGCCGCCTATGCGCTGTTCGGCATTCCGGCCAACCTGTTGATGAATCGCTGGGGCGCCAAACGCTGGCTCAGCGCCACCACCGCGCTGTGGGGGGCATTGTCGGCCTGTACCGGGCTGGTGGCCAACGAGCAGCAATTTATTGTCCTGCGCTTTCTGCTGGGGATCGCCGAAGCCGGCTTTTACCCCGGCATCCTGCTGCTGGCGTCGATCTATTTTCCCAATAAGGTGCGCGCCTCGGTCATTGGCATTTTCGTGCTTGGCGTACCGGCGGCCCTGACGCTCGGCTCACCGCTGTCGGGGGCCTTGCTGGAGATGCACGGCGTGTTGGGCAAGCCCGGCTGGTTCTGGATGTTCGTGCTGGAAGGGTTGCCGGCCGTCGTCCTCGGCGTCTTCGCCTTTTTCTATCTCGACGATAGCCCAGGGCAGGCCCGCTTTCTCACCGAGGAAGAACGTAATGCGCTGGTCACACAGCTGGCCGCTGAACAGCAGCGCACCGAAACCAGCAGCGTTAAAGTGGCGATGAGAAGCGGCAAAGTTTGGCATCTGGCGTTGATCTACGGCACCCTGCAAATCGGCGTATACGGCCTGATGTTTTTTCTGCCGTCGCAGATCGCCTCGCTGATGGGCACCCATCTCGGCTTCAAGGCCTCGTTGGTAGCCGCCATTCCCTGGGCATGCTCCGCGCTTGGCGTCTATTTCCTGCCGCGCTATGCCGACAGAAAAACCGCCAGAAGATTGCCGATCGCCGTTGGCTGCATGGTCGCGGCAGCGCTGGGGTTGGTCGTCTCTTCCTATGCCAGCCCGTTGCTCGCTATCGTCGCCCTGAGCTGTTGCGCAGTCAGTTTTCTGGCGGTACAACCCATTTTCTGGACGTTTCCCGCTCAGCTGCTCACCGGTCCGGCGCTGGCGGCCGGCATCGGTTTTTGCACCACGCTCGGCGCCGCATTCAGCTTTTTAGCCCCGCTGATCCGCACTGAGGCGGAACAGCGTTTTCACAGCCCGCATGCCGGGCCGCTGGCGCTGGCCGCCTTTTCGCTGCTGTGCGCCGTGCTGTTAGGGGCGCTCAGACATCGGCATGCCGAGGCGCGCAAGCAAGACGCAGAGATAACCGGATAGCGACGCGTTATTTAGCCATTATTGAACCTGCGGATGGGACACTGACAGTCAGCCCTCTCGCCCACAGGTGTTAAATGGATGAATTGACGCACATTATCGCCAAATACAGCCCGGAACCGGAGATGTTGCTACTGCTGATTTTCCTGTTCGCGCTGGGAAAATCCGTGATCGTGGTGTCCTCCGTCCTGCCGCCTGCCTCGGTGACGCTGCTGATGGGCATCCTTGCGGGCAAACATGCGCTGCCGATCGGCGCGGTTTGGGCGGCCATCGCCCTTGGCGCGGCGTTGGGCTCAATCCTGTCTTTCCACTGCGGCGCACTGTTCTGCCGTCGCGATCTTGGCCGCCGGCTGCCGGCACGCTTTCACGCCCCGCTGCGCAAAGCGCAACGTTCCTTGCAAAAGCGCGGGCTGCCGCTGCTGTTCGCCTCGCGTTTTCTGGCGGTGATGCGTTACACCGTGCCGCTGATGGCCGGCATGCTGCAACTGCCGGCGAGGCACGTCTATGCCACCGCCGCACTCTCAGCCGCCGTTTGGGCACTGCTCTTGATGTCGGCCGCGCATGTGTTCCCCGTTTCTTGACCTGAAAGATTCTTGGGCAAATGCCCCATCCCTGCGCCGACGTTGCGCCAGCGCACAGCCTCCCTTGCCGTATAAAGTACGGTGCAACATCGCAGTTTGCGCCAGATCACCTTTCTGAACATCAGTCGAAAAATGCGAATTTTTTTGCAGAATACGCGCTTAAAACGGCGCCATGAGGGCACGATCAAAGAAATTTCTGAGCGTAACACGCTGATTTGGTTGACGGGCCGTACAGGGGGCGAATCTCTGTCTCGTTGATTAGACATCAACGGCTCTACCGCCTGAGCTAACGGCCCAACGAGATAAATCGCCCTTCTTGTCAGCCTCGCTGTCAAACGCTTACACCCATTACTTTTTCTCATGCGAATTTTACAACCCTTTGTTTAATCAACGAGATAAGCCGCATAAGGTCTGTTAATCCCACCGTTTGAAGAGTAATCTTCCGCTCCCTGAACGTCCGATTTGCCTCCTCTCGTGTAAAGATTGATCGACTTTTATCCCGCGTATAAATGTTGTAAACATGTTGCACAAAGGTGGCGTTATTGCACTACCTTACTAAAGCCGGACCAACCGGATAAATGTATAAAAAAGAGCCACTTCAGAGCTCACGACTTCACTAATGACAGGTAAAACAGGACATCATCAGATGGTAGATCACTCTAAAATAGCGACTGACGCGACGCCCGCTTCAGAAGATCATCTACGGCGAAACCTCACTAACCGACATATTCAACTGATCGCCATCGGCGGCGCCATCGGCACCGGTCTGTTTATGGGTTCCGGTAAAACCATCAGCCTGGCAGGCCCTTCGATCATCTTCGTGTACATGATCATCGGCTTTATGCTGTTCTTCGTGATGCGCGCCATGGGCGAGCTGCTGCTGTCCAACCTGGAATACAAATCGTTCAGCGATTTCGCCGCAGATCTGCTCGGCCCGTGGGCCGGCTTCTTCACCGGCTGGACCTACTGGTTCTGCTGGGTGGTCACCGGCATCGCCGACGTCGTGGCGATCACCGCCTACGCCCAGTTCTGGTTCCCTGAACTGTCGCAGTGGATCGCTTCGCTGCTGTGCGTGCTGTTGCTGCTCGGCCTTAATCTGGCGACGGTGAAGATGTTCGGCGAAATGGAGTTTTGGTTTGCGATGATCAAAATCGTCGCCATCGTCGGGCTGATCGTCGCCGGGTTGGTGATGATCGCCATGCAGTTCCAGTCGCCGACCGGTACCGTAGCCTCGTTCACCCATCTGTGGAATGACGGCGGCATGTTCCCGAAAGGCATCAGCGGTTTCTTCGCCGGCTTCCAGATCGCGGTATTCGCCTTCGTCGGCATTGAACTGGTGGGCACCACCGCGGCGGAAACCAAGGATCCGGAGAAGTCACTGCCACGCGCCATCAACTCGATTCCGATCCGCATCATCATGTTCTACGTGTTCGCCCTGATCGTCATCATGTCGGTGACGCCGTGGAGCTCCGTAGTGCCGGACAAGAGCCCGTTCGTTGAATTGTTCGTGCTGATTGGCCTGCCGGCCGCGGCCAGCGTGATCAACTTCGTGGTGCTGACCTCCGCCGCCTCCTCCGCCAACAGTGGGGTGTTCTCCACCAGCCGCATGCTGTTCGGGCTGGCGCAGGAAGGCGACGCGCCGAAATCGTTCGCCAACCTGTCCAAGCGCGCGGTGCCGGCCAACGGCCTCACCTTCTCCTGCATCTGCCTGCTGGGCGGCGTGGTGCTGATTTACCTGATCCCGAACGTGATGACGGTCTTCACCCTGGTGACCACCGTGTCGGCGATTCTGTTCATGTTCGTCTGGACCATCATCCTGTGTTCGTATCTGGTCTACCGCAAACGGCGCCCGGCGCTGCACCAGAAATCGATCTACAAAATGCCGGCCGGCAAACTGATGTGCTGGGTGTGCATGGCGTTCTTCGTGTTCGTGTTGGTGCTGTTGTCGCTGCGCGAAGACACCCGCCAGGCGCTGATCGTCACCCCGCTGTGGTTCATCCTGCTCGGCCTGTCTTACGTGTTCCTGCGCAAGAAGAAAACCGCGTGATGCAAAAAGGGGCGGATATCTCCGCCCCTTTGCTCTTTTTTGCCTCTGCGCTAATCCGCTTCCGTCGCCACCGCCGCTTTCCCCTTGCGCCGTACGCGCAGCTCGCTGACCACCACCCCGATCACAATCAACGCGCCCCCCAACAACGCGACGCCCGGCAAACGCTCACCGGCGAGCCGCCCGACGATGCCCGCCCAGACCGGTTCGCCGGCGTAGATCACCGTAGCGCGCGTGGGTGAAACGCTGCGCTGCGCCCAGTTCATGGTCAGCTGAATCAACGCGCTGGCCAGCCCCAGCCCAATGGCGCTGTACAGCAGGTAATCCGAATACGGCGGCGGCGATTCGCCGGTCGGCGCCATCATCAAAAATGAGGCCAGCGAGGCGGTCGCCAGCTGCACAATGGTCACCCGGCGGATATTCACCTTGCCGGCGAAGGCGCCGATCAGAATGATCTCTGCCGCCATGCCCAGCGTGCCGGCCAGCGTCAGAATTTCGCCGAGGCTCAGCGACATGTCCGTGCTGCTCGGCGCCGCCAGCAGCATCAGGCCGGTAAAGGCCAGCAGAATACCAATCCACGACATGATGCCGGGGAACCGCCCCAGCACCAGCCATTGCAACAGCGGCACGATCGGCACGTACATGGCGGTGATGAACGCCGATTGGCTGCTGGTAATCGTCTGCAGACCGACGGTTTGCATGCTGTAGCCGAACATGATCGCCAGCCCGATAAGTACGCCCGCCTTCAGTTCATACAGGGTCAGGCCGCGCAGCACGCGCAGCGAAAACAGCGTCAACGCCAGCGTGGCGGTGGCGAAACGCAGACCGACGAAAAAGAACGGCCCGCTGACTTGCATCGCGTGATGCACGGCCAAAAAGGTGCCGCCCCAGATCATGGTGATGAAAATCAACACCGCTTCCGGCAACCTGATTTGCGGAACCACGGCGGAAATAAAGGATTTTTTTGCTGCTGACACCGGCTTGCCCTTCCTGCTGAGTGCAATATAATGCACAGATCCTGCCAGTATGAGATAAAGTCCGGCGATGAGCAATACGGCGCATAACGCGAAAACCGATCCCCCCAAAGTGCTGCAGTACCTGAGCAGCAATCTGCGCGGCTACCGCCAACAGGCGGGCCTGAGCCAGATGGCGCTGGCCGAACTTTCCGGCGTCAGCCGCCGCATGCTGGCGGGCATCGAGGCCGGCGATCGCAACGTCAGTCTGGCGGTGCTCGACAAGATCGCCGCCGCCCTGGCGATTTCGTTCACCGATCTGATTCAGGCGCCAGAGGCTCGCGGCAGCCATCTGGTAGGCGAGTTGGCCTGGCAAGGCGCACAGCCGGGCAGCCAGGCGCTGTTTGCCGCCAGCGTGCCGGCGCGCCAACGGGCCGAGCTGTGGGAATGGACGCTGATGCCGGGCGAGCGCTACGACTCGGCGCCGGACGCCGAAGGCTGGAGCGAAATGATCTACGTGATTGCCGGCACCCTGACGCTGGAACTGGAACAAGGCACGCTGACGCTCAGCGCCGGCGCCACGCAAACCTTCAACAGCGATCAGCGCTACGCTTACGCCAACCACGGCGATCTCCCGCTGCGCTTTATCCGCAACGTCGCCTTCTGACTGCCCGCCGGCCCGCGCCGGCGGCAGATGTCGTGTCGCTGTCGTGCCGCTGTCGTGGCGCCGCTACCCCGCGCCTCCTACACTGGATGACAGTGACAGCGAACTCGGGAGTGCACCATGCAAAAGTACCGCATCAGACCATTACGCCTGGAAAAAGGCTGGTCGCAGGAGCAGTTGGCGGCCATCGCCGGCCTCAGCACCCGCACCGTACAGCGGATTGAAAACGGCGAACAGGCCAGCCTGGAAACCTTGACCGCAATCGCCGCCGCGCTGGGCGTGCAGGTCAGCGATCTCAACGCCCCGCCGCAGGCACCGCAGGAGGAGACGCCTGAGGCGCAGCGCCTTCGTCGCCAGGTTGCGGCAGAGGGTAAACTGCTGAGCATGGCGGTGCGTTTCGCCGTCATCGGCGCGATATTGCTCGCTGTCAACGTCTTTACCCACCCGCACTATCTCTGGGCGCTATGGGCGATCGGCGGCATGAGCCTCGCGCTGATCATGCGGGCGGTGCGCACCCTGCTGCTGCGCAACGTCTTCAGCCGCTGGCAGGAACAGCGGCTGGCGCAAAAACTCAGGCGCCTGCCGTGAGCGTTAGCCACTCGGCCAGCCGGGCCAACGCGCTGCCCGGCACGATAGGCTGCGGCGACAGCAGGTAATAGCCGCTGCCGTCGGGCGTAAAACCGAACGGCGCGCTCAACAAGCCGGCGGCCAGATCGTCTCGCACCTGCAGCCATGGGCCGATTGCGATACCAAGGCCGGCTACCGCGGCCTGCAGGCTGAAATAGAAATGGTCAAAGCGCTGTTCCGGATGCCCCGCCAATGTCACCCCCTGCTGATGCGCCCAGTGCCGCCAGGCATCCGGCCGGGTCGCGGCATGCAGCAGTTTGGCGCCCGGCCGCAAAAGCCGCCGTCCGTCCACAGAGGCCGTCAGCCTCGTCAGCGCCTCGGGTTGGCACACCGGCCCGACCTTTTCATTGAACAGCGCCAGGCTATGCGCCTGCTTTCCCCAATCGAAGTCATTGCGCCGGATCGCCGCCGTGATGCCGTCATGGAACGAAAACGGACCGCCGCCCGCCACCAGCTGTAAGTTGATGTCCGGGTGCGCCCGCTGAAAAGCCGGCAAACGCGGGATCAGCCAACGCATCAATAAGGTCGGTTCACAGGACAAGATCAGCGGCGCATTGAGCGCCTGCTGGCGCAGCTCCAGCGCGGTATGGTCCAAAATGCCGAAGGCCTGCTGTGTCGCCTGAAACAGCTTGCGGCCCGCCGCCGTGAGCAGTACCCGCCGATGGCGGCGCTCAAACAACGCCACGCCCAATTCCTCTTCCAGCGCCCTCACCGCCCGGCTGATGGCGCCATGCGTCAAATTCAGCCCCTGCGCCGCCTGGGTGAAACTTTCCAGCCGCGCGGCGGCCTCGAAACAGCGCAGCCCGCCCAACGGCAATGGCCTGGCCCTATTGCGTGAGTTTTTCTCACCGATATCGTCACTATTCATCGTTTGTCACCGAGAAAAATTACTCTTATAAATCAGTCACTCTATTGATAAACATCGCAAGGATAACTATGACTGAACTCATCGCTGTCGTCACCATTACTTTACTCGCTGTAATCAGCCCCGGGCCGGATTTCGCCATGGTCTCGCGCAACAGCCTGCTGCTCTCCCGCCGCGCCGGCATCTTCACCGCCTGCGGCATTGGTGCCGGCGTACTGATCCATGTCAGCTATACGCTGATTGGCGTCGGCGTGTTGATCCAACAGTCGCCCTGGTTGTTTAACCTGCTCAAAGGCATCGGCGCCGCCTACCTGATCTACCTCGGCTTTACGCTGCTGCGCAACGCAACCCATCACGACGCCGCGCCCACCACGACGCCGGCCGCCATCAGCGATCTCGCCGCCCTGAAAACCGGCTTTCTCACCAACGCGTTAAATCCGAAAACCACCATCTTTATCGTCAGTCTGTTCATGCAGGTGGTCTCTCCCCACACCGTGCTCGGCGTACAGATCGGCTATGGCCTCTTTATCGCCGCCGTCCATGTATTCTGGTTCGCCGCCGTCGCGCTGCTGTTTTCCGCGCCGGGCGTCAATGCGCGCTTTTTGCGTTTGCGCCGCGGCATCGATCGCACCTTTGGCGGGCTGCTGATTGTCTTTGGCGCCCTGTTGGCGATCGCCGGCATCAGGTAACGCCGCGACGCCAAGTTCGTCATTCGCTTCTATGCTTATCAGGGGTTTTTGTTAATCATCTGAGCGGGAGTACGAAACATGACGAAACTGTTGGTGCTTTATTACTCAATGTACGGCCACATCGAACGCCTGGCGCAGGCGGTGGCCGAAGGGGCGAATCGGGTCGATAACGTGGACGTGACGGTCAAACGCGTGCCGGAAACCATGACGCCGGAAGCCTTCGCCAAGGCCGGGGGCAAGCAACACCAGCAGGCGCCGGTCGCCACCCCGCAAGAGCTGGCGGACTATGATGGCATTATCTTCGGTACGCCGACCCGCTTCGGCAACATGGCCGGACAGATGCGCACCTTCCTCGATCAGACCGGCGGCCTGTGGGCTTCCGGCGCGCTGTACGGCAAGGTGGGTAGCGTCTTCTCCTCCACCGGCACCGGCGGCGGCCAGGAGCAAACCATCAGTTCGACCTGGACCACGCTGGCGCACCACGGCTTCATCATCGTGCCGATCGGCTATGCGACGCCGGAGCTGTTTGACGTTTCGCAGGTGCGCGGGGGCACCCCCTATGGTGCGACCACTATCGCCGGCGCCGACGGTTCGCGACAGCCGAGCAACGAAGAGCTGACCATTGCCCGCTATCAGGGCGAGCACGTGGCGAAAATCACCGCCAAGCTGAAAAGTTAATCGCCCTCCTGCACCCGTGATTCAAAGGGCCGCGCATTCGCACGGCCCCATCTTGTTGCCGACCCGCCGCAAGGTTAGAATGCCCCTCCCCCGGCCATTCAGCGTCTGAAGGCCAGGCCCGAATTCGTTCTGCCCGTCGCTCATCGGCTTTCAGCCCGAGGACGGGCGTTCTGTTTTTTGCGCACAGCGAAGGGAATAAGTCAGTGTCTAAAGATTTTGATGAACTAATAAGAGACATGGATCTTATTATTGAAAATGTAGACAGCTTCAAAGCTCTGGCTCCGCGCGCGCCCGAGCCGGCTCCGGCCCCGCCGCCGCCGGTTCATCACTACGACTCGTTCTGCGAAAACATCGCGTTGAAAGTGGTATTGAAGGTGCTGCTGTCTTCGGTGGACAAGATAGTCAAAGTGCAGATCGCCAACAAGGTCGAGCAAGAGATCGCCCAGATTGAGCAGCAGGTGGTGCGCGCCGGCGGCGGGCCGGTATCACCGGACGATCTGGCGCAGATGACGCACTACGTTCGCCGCACGGTCAACGACCTGCTGGAATAACCCCCTTTTGAAACGGCGTCTGTTGGACGCCGTTTTTATTTCTGCCGACTTTAACGTGCGGTATCGCTGTACCATGACTGACACATTCACAACATGAATGTGTTGCATTGTTGTATTCGTTTCACTGCGATAAGTTTAATTTACTGTAAATATATACAGTATTTTTTAACTTATTGAGGATATGAATATGCGCTTTAACAACAAGATGTTGGCCCTGGCCGCCCTGCTGTTCGCCGCACAGGCGTCGGCCGAGACGCTCGAATCTATCGACAACTGCGCGGTTGGCTGCCCGACCGGCGGCAGCAGCAATGTGTCGATCGTGCGTCATGCTTATACGTTGAACAATAACAGCACCACCAAATTCGCCAACTGGGTGGCCTATCACATCACCAAAGACACGCCGGCCAGCGGCAAGACGCGCAACTGGAAAACCGACCCGGCGCTCAATCCGGCAGATACCCTGGCCCCTGCCGATTACACCGGCGCCAACGCGGCGTTGAAGGTCGATCGCGGCCATCAGGCGCCGCTGGCCTCGTTGGCCGGCGTTTCCGACTGGGAATCGCTGAACTACCTGTCCAACATCACGCCGCAAAAGTCCGACCTGAACCAGGGCGCCTGGGCGCGGTTGGAAGATCAGGAGCGCAAGCTTATCGATCGCGCGGACATCTCTTCGGTCTATACCGTGACCGGGCCGCTGTATGAACGCGATATGGGCAAACTGCCGGGCACCCAGAAAGCGCACACCATCCCCAGCGCCTACTGGAAGGTGATTTTCATCAACAACAGCCCGGCGGTGAACCACTATGCCGCTTTCCTGTTCGATCAAAACACGCCGAAGGGCGCCGATTTTTGCCAATTCCGCGTGACGGTGGACGAGATCGAGAAACGCACCGGCCTGATCATCTGGGCTGGTCTGCCTGACGACGTACAGGCTTCGCTGAAGAACAAGCCCGGCGTTCTGCCGGAGTTGATGGGCTGCAAAAACTGACGGAAAAACCCGCTTCGGCGGGTTTATTTTACTCGGGCATCAGACGGCGCTCACTCCGCCAACGGCATCACGCTTACACTCGCTCATCCGCCGCAACAATAAATTGGTGAAAACGTTCGATTTCCAATTTACGCATGGCGTTCATTTTATGCTGGCTGACGGTTTTCTCGGAAATGCCCAACGCCTTAGCGACGCCGGTATTCGGTTTTCCCGCCAGCAGCATGGCCAACACCGAAAGCTCGCGCGGCGACAGGCTCTTCCCTTTGCAGCTCGCGGTGAACATTTTTATTGCCTCAACGAACGTCGTAAGACCAATGTTTTTTTTCAGACAGTTAAAATTCGCCAGTCGCGGCGTTTCCACGCCGGTTAAGACGATCGTATTGTCAGGCCTGTCGATAATATGCGATAAGAAATTCATAACCCGACAGATAGACGAGAAAGAGACGATGACCACTTCTGCATGACAATACATGGCATGTAATCCACGGCGTGCAGATGAATGCAGCCCCATAACTTCAACGCCCTCCAACGACATTAAGATCTGCGATATGCCATAGAATAAATAGTAATCATCAGAAAATATAGCCACTCGCACAGGATCACCCCATTGCTATTTGTCATGGGCGCGTTTTTAACAACGCCCCCATGGCAGTCATGTCAATTAACTTTATTGGTCCGACTTACTTAAGTGAAGAACATAATGAGATCAGCAATGCGGACAGCGATGAGAGATATTTTTCATCCAAATTCATAATGCCATCTTCACTGTATTTCACGTTATTATCTAGAATTTCATGAATACTCTCGACGGCGCATACGGCATCCTTCCAAACTACGCGCCGACCGAAAGGCGAAGCGCCGAGATATTGCGCGCTTTGGCGAAAGCCAACGATAAAGTCGCGCAATATATCGAGCACAATCAATACTTCCTCCCTGCTGACACACCGCTTCATTTGCACTTTATCCAGGAAAACGCTGAGCGTGCTTTGTAAGGAAAACAGGTTCTTGAACAACCCGCCGGCGATATCCTTCGGTGTTTTCACGCTGGTTGATATGACAAAAGGGAGCTCTCCATGCTGCGAGATATATTGATAAAGCCCATTTATCGCCGTCGTCGGCTTAATATCCAAACCGCGAAGAATGACGTCAACCTCATCTTTTAGCGATTTTTCCACTTTGACACCGATCTGGATTTGTTCCGTCATACAATTCATCCTCAACATAGAGATCCGGATTAAACACCAATATTATTCAAGCAAATAATATTCGCCACCAATTACCATGTTAAGATTTTTCTTATATGTGGCAACCTGTTTTTTATTATTAAAAATAACAAAAGAATTATTTATATATAATGTTAAGCGTAGCCGATGTGTTAATTCCCCCGCTGCTCATTGCGGTGGGGCTGTAAGGATAATAATAGGCCGCCATGCCGATGGAAAATTGTGCATCCAAGGCATTGCCGGTTCCCACGTGAAATAATGAAGTCGCCGCACCTGGCGTCACGCTGGAAAGCGACAGCGTGACGGGATTATTCGGCGAAGCCGTCTTGACCAGCCGGATGCCAATGCCTTTTGCCGCCTCAGCGCTTTTATCAATCAAAACCGTATTATCCGAAGACAACAGATTATTGCTGGATAAAAACATATTGATATCCCGATCGGCCGTGCCGCCACTTTGCCGATTCTGGCAGCTGAAATTCAGCGTAAAGGGCGTCAGGCCATTTTGCGCCCCCTGAGTAATCTGCGATATCCCCAGCGTCGGCAACTTCACCGCCAGGCCGGCATTGTCGAAAGTGCAGGTCGTCATCTTGGGCGCATACTTGATGGTCATCGGCTGTCCGTACATATCGCGCTGATCGTAAGGCCAATTGAAACCGTTGAGCAGCCAGGTCAAGATCTTCACCAACTGCTTGGCGGGCCACAAAATGATCTCCAGCAAGGACATCCCGCTCAGATCGGTCACGAACATCACGTCCTTAAGGCTAACCGTGTCGCCGGGTATCGATGTGCCCGTCTTGCTGACCAGACTGAAACGAATATTCATCGGCTGATTCAATTCCGAAGCGGAGTGCGATCCCCAACCGCTAAGTTTTTTGTTGGCGATGTCGTTGGTTATTTCAGCGCGTATCCAATATTTACCGTTGTTGAATCCCAGAATGGTCGCCTTTGTGCTGTCGGTTGACAGGATGCGCGTATAGCCGAATTCGCTGCTCGAGGTTGAACAACTGAATGAACCGCTGTATTGCGTATAAAAACTGCCTTCCCAGACCGGGGTTTTATCGCTGAGCTTATCCGACAAATCGACGTAGATAGGCGGCGCATATTGGATGCCGTTGCCGTAGCATGAAGCGTAACTGTAACCGCTGAACAACAGGGACAGGGTCAGTGCGAGTATCCTGAGCATGGTGTAATTATCCTTTTATCGACATGTGTTGGCTGCGCTGTCCATCGAGATTTTCGGGCGTTCAATCTTGCAGACACCGTCATTCAGCCTGACCTCCAGTGACGTTGGCTGCTGCTCCACCCGCAGATACAGGACGCTGGCCTGCCCGACGAAGCCAATGGCATGCCCGCTTTGATCCGCCACCTCCGCACCAAATGGCAGGGGCTTATTGCCGCGCTTAAAGGCGCGCAGCGTATAAGGCCGACGCCGATCGGTTTCGAATCTCAAATAGTTGACGGCGCCGGCATAGGGCACGCTGTTGGCGATATTGCCGACGATCTCGGCGCCGGAACTGTAGCCGGTATCCGACAATGTCACGGAGTTTTGCCGGTAAGGCGTGGCGTAAGGCACCAAAGCCAGCCCTTCGTCGTTAGTGACGATGCTCTCGTCGCCGTTCACCATCAGCCCTTTGGCCTTGGGCGCGTCCACCACCATCATGGTGTTGCCCATTTCGTTGGACGCCAGCAAATGCCAAGGGATCGCCACCAGGCTGCCGCGGGCGCTCATGCCCAACTGTCGATAGTCTGATGATTCACTGTAGGAGCCGCCGACGGTCGTCGCGTTGGCGCGATAGGCGGCATTCACGCTCGCCATGCTGTTGCCGCCGCTTTGATTGCTGCCGGCAAGCGCATAACTCAGACGGTTTGATTCCAGCGCATTGCCGCTCAGGCTCAGCGAGCTTTGCTGATAGTGCGAATCGGTGGCGGATAAGCTGGTGCTGAGATAGGCATTGTTGTCGAACATCGACAACGGCACGCTCAAAGAGAGATAAAACCGCGTCTCTTCTTTGCGATCGGAATTTCTCACGCGACTCGCGGAAATGTTGTAACTGACGCGCGCGAAGGCGTTTGAATACCCGAGCTGGTATTCCCGGCTTTTATTCGTATCCGACCAATAGTCGCGCTGGGTGCCGGAGAAATAGAGCGTGCCCCACCCGTCTGCGAGCCTCTGATTCAGGTTCAAATTGAAGGTATTGCGCGGACGAGCGGCGCGAACGGCGTCCCAGGTATTCAAATCCAGCGGGGCAAGCTCATCGTCATCCCGATCGTTCCAATAATCGTGAAAGCGCTTGTCACGCTCGCGGTAGCCTTGATGGGTGTAGATGGCATCGTTGAAACTGTAATAACCTTTGGTCGAATAACGGTAAGCCGCCAGCGTGAAGTTGGTTGCGGTAGCGTCCAAAAACTTGCTGTAGGCGATCCGAAAACTTTGCCCATTATCATTGCGATCCTGCAAATGCGTCGAGGCCTGAGTCACATCGACGGATACCGCGCCGAACGGCAGATTCCAGCCACTGCCCAGCAGCCAGGCGCGATAGTCCTCGCTGAGGATCGTACCGGCGTAACCGGTGACCAGATTATTGAAGCCGTACTGCAGCGTGCCCTGCACGAAAGCGGGCGCATAGTCGGTATCCGCCTGATTGACCTTACCGGCCACCAGGCCATATTTGCTGACGCCCTGCTTCAACATGTTGGGAACGGCGGAAAACGGCACGGTAAAGGATTGTTCCCGCCCGTCGGCTTCCCTGACCACGACCAACAGATCCCCCGCAGAACCGGTCGGCAATATATTGTCCAGCGTAAAGGCGCCCGGCGGCACGTTCTCCTGATAGATGAGGTTGCCGTTTTGCAATACTTTCACCAGGGCATTGCTCTGCGCCACGCCCCGTACTATCGGCGAAAAGCCCTGCTGCGAATTGGGCCGCATGTTGATATCCGAGGCTAAAGCGCCGCCCCGCACCCGAATCGAGTCGAACAAATCACCCGGCGAATAGAAATCGCCCATCGTCAGGTTCGATTTGATGGCGGCGAAGCCACGCTGCACATAGCGAGTATTATTTTGCCAATCGCTGCCTTGCCGCGAACTGCTGCGGAAATTGCTGCTGTCTCTGAATTGCCAACCCGCCAGATTGACCCCCGATTCCAAACCGGTATAGAAATCGTCGTTTGACGCCTTGTCGCCCTGCAACGACTGCTCGTGGTAATAGGTGGCGTTATAGGCCAGCAGCAACGCAGGCACGCCGCGATCCCAAAATTTGGCGTCAACATAGCCGGCCTCTGCGCGAATCACTCGCGACTGGGGCACCGTCAGCTTAAGGCTCAACGTCCCCACATCGAAGTCCGCCCTTCCTCCTTGCACTAACGTTTGGACGGGGATCGGCCCCTTGTCCACCCCGATGGACAAACGACTCATATCGATGCCCAACAGGGCGGCGTCACGATGGGCGATGCGAATATCGCCTTTATGTTCGCCGAACTGCAACGAGAACCGCCCTTTCCAACTCTGGTTGACATACACGTCGACCGTTTGCGTGCCTGCCGGCATGTCATTATTGAGGTAAAAACGCGACAGATCGGATTCGCTGGACGCACCGGCCAATAGAGAAGTGTCGAATTTCATCGCCGATGCTTTATTTAACGGTATGAATACAGATGCGGTCAGTATCGAAAGCAATTTTAGTTTAAGCTTCATGGCCGTTCTTCACGTTAGCGGGCTGTAATGGCTTTAGATTTATAAGCCCCCAGGTCGTCGATATAGAGCAGGGTGTAGGGAATATTCCGGCTCACGCCAACTTTGGTCGGGGCAAAGAGGCTGGAATATGGCCCGACCATCACTGAATCGACCAACAGATTCTTTTTGCCTTTCTGATCAACATTGGCCAACGTAAAATAGTAAGGGCCTTTGTTGATAACCTTAAATCCCTTCCCCGCCGCCTGGAGTTCAATGAAGTCGGTGATGTTATTGACACTGCCGGTTAACCCTGCCGGGCGATAAAATAGCTTGATGCGTGATTTGATGGCTAATTGCAGCGTATTGACGCCCTGCAAATTCTCCGGCGTAGGCGGGATATCCAGCACATTCAAATAAAATACCGACTCACGATCGCCGGGAAGCGCCGCGTTCATTTTTTGTATGCGTAATTGCTGGCCATTATTTCCGGCAACTTTCACAACCGGCGGGGATAACAAGAACGGCACGGTTGCCGTTTCAGGCGTCGAATTTATATCACCGTCATCAATCCATGCCTGCACCAGTGCCGGATCGTCACCATTGTTGACTAACTGAACGATAACATCCTTGTTTTTTTCCGGATAAATAACGCGCGTTCCATTAATTACAATATTGGCATCGGCGCAAAAGCTGCTGAGAAACAATCCAGCAAAGATTAAGCACTGTTTCATAGTCACCCCAGAAGCCAGGCCTTTGCCTTGGGCGCAGGCCTGGCTTAATTGCAATTACAGGTAAGAAATGGTGTAAGTCACGTTGGAACTCAATTCCCCCACTTTTGCCGCCAATGCATTGGTCTTGTAGTAATAGGCGTCCAGCGTCAGCGTTTCGGCATCCGGCGCCGTTTTATCGCCTTTGATCTTGGTGACATAAGGCACGTTCAACGGAATCGGCGTGGATGAACCCGGCTCAGCCAGAGAAAAACCGACGTTTTTCGCTACGGCGGCGTCGCTTTCATTCACGGAGCTGTTCAGCAGATATTTCCCGTCGGTAGAGATATTATTCGCCGAAGAGAAGTAGATCTTCAGCGGCGTACCGGCCGTTCCCGCCGCCGGCGTGCAGCCGGAGAACGTCAGCGAGAAAGATTTCTTGTTTTTGGTGATGGGGCCGACCACGGTGCCCGCATCAGTCACGGAAATCGGGCTGAGCGCAACGGTAAAATCGGCGCTTTTCCCGCCATTGATGGTACAAGTGGTATCCGTAACGGCACCGCTAAACGAAATAACGCCACCGGCGGAATTATCTGCCGCCGTTGCGCCCACAGATGTTAACGCGGCAGCCAATACCGCCAAAGAGATGCCTTGCTTAATCATAATAAACCCCATTACTTTCTTCGCTGAGAGAGCATATATAAAATGACCTACACCATTAAACCGTTTAGAGGCTAACGAAGCTTAGGCAATAGCAGAGTATTGACAGCATCCTGCCATCTAAAAGTTTATATGCGACGGTATATATTTATATATATCCAAGTGTATTCTAAAAGATATCCGACAATGGGAAAAATCTCATTCACCGCCAGATGCAGGACATATTAATTCCAAAGACAAAAAAATTGCAACATCGAATCAAATAATTTTCATGACAATAAAAAAAATGAATCGAGCAATGACCGGAAGGATGTGTGCCTTAAAAGAGTGAGTACGGCAGGCTGCTTACTGCGCGGGTCAAATGAGGGCCGCCATTTCCTCATAAAAGCGCTTGTGGCATAAAAAACAAAAAGCCATTGATATAAAAAGAAAAAACACACAAAGAAAAATCTTAGATTCCTTAACCCTCCTCATCCCTCCACGTAAGGTTTACTTTTCCCCTACCTTAAAAATTATCCGACCTACCGCTATAGGAGTAGCCCGGAAATGCGATACTCTCTGCACATGAATATTCAGACACACAAGAAACAGCGTGCGAATTTTTCTTTACTCAGTCGATAAGGATGAATTTTTCAGAGAAAAATATATCTTTCCCTATCAATATAAAACCCACCTTTAAAGTATATTAAAAAATATACTGAAAGATAATTCATTTAAATAAATCGCTACAGGGGTCAAACAAGATTGGGGAAAAGGGATGCATCGCGAGTAACGGCGGGAATAAAAAACCCGAGCGCCACAGGCTCGGGTTGATAGCAACACAGACATTCGACGATCAGAGCGGCTTTTCAGTCCGTACGATGCCGTGATTCTTCATCACCTCTTCCATCGTAAGGCTATCGTCATACGGCGTCTCGTCGACCACAACGTCTTTCGGACGCTCATAGGGTTTGGTCGCACGTTTGAACATCCACCACCATACGAACACCAGGAAAGCGCCGGACTTGAGAAAAATCATGGTCCATAGGGCGACTTGATACCAGTTCATCTCTGTCTCCTAAGAGTATTAAGCAAAATCGATAAGGCGGCGTTAATTATCGTGCCGGTCACGCCTGACAGCAGCAGGCATCCGAGCAGCCTGCCTTGATGACCGCATAATCTCACCGATGCGTAGCCCTTATCAATAGCCGTCCGCGTTTCCTGCGGGCGACCGTCAAGTTCTCAGCACGCAAAAGCAAAAAACCCCGCGCTCTAAGAGCGCGGGGTCAGAATGTATGGCGGAGGAGCAGAGATTCGAACTCTGGAACGGTTTCCCGTCGACGGTTTTCAAGACCGTTGCCTTCAGCCACTCGGCCACCCCTCCGCAACGACGCGCACTATAAACAGAGCTTATTCGCTTGTAAAGCCCAGGCGCGTTCAACCGCGCGAAAAATCGACGGAATGATGCAAGCCGGCGAACAAACGCGTGGCCGCTCCCCCCGCTGTTGCAACAATGATAACTAAGGGTAAAGATTGGTAAACAAACTTTAATCAAGCGCTTGCGCTGCCTATCATCGGGATTATTTTGTGATGGCCTGATAAGAGAGATCATTATGGACCGCATTGTCGTCTCGTCTTCCTCGCGCGACTCCCTGCTCAGCACGCATAAAGTCCTGCGCAACACCTATTTCCTGTTATCCCTGACGCTGGCTTTCTCGGCGCTGACCGCAACCGCCAGTACCCTGCTGGGCCTGCCTGCGCCGGGCTTGCTGCTGATGCTGGTTGGCTTCTACGGCCTGATGTTCCTGACGCATAAACTGGCCAACAGCCCGGCAGGCATTCTGGCGGCGTTCGCGTTGACCGGTTTCATGGGGTATGCCCTCGGCCCGATCCTCAGCTCGTTCCTGAACGCCGGCGCGGGCGATCTGATCATGCTGGCGCTGGGCGGCACCGCCGCGGTGTTCTTGTGCTGCTCGGCCTACGTGCTGACCACCCGTAAAGACATGTCGTTCCTGTCCGGCATGATGATGGCCGGTTTTGTGGTGCTGCTGGTGGCGGTGATCGCCAACCTGTTCCTGCAGATCCCTGCTCTGCACCTGGCGATCAGCGCGCTGTTCATTCTGTTCTCCGCCGGCGCGATCTTGTGGGAAACCAGCAACATCATTCACGGCGGCGAGACCAACTACATTCGCGCCACCGTCAGCCTGTACGTATCGCTGTACAACATGTTCATCAGCCTGTTGAGCATCCTGGGCTTCGCCCGCAGCAACTGATCGCGTGTTACCCCGCCTTCCAGGCCCCGCTCCGGCGGGGCTTTATTTTTGCGGCTGAAAAAATTTGCTAAACTGGCGGCCGTTCCGAATTATCCGTTATCGAGGCAGTATGTTGGAGTTTGAAGGTCGGGTTATCGACACTGACGCGCAGGGCTATCTGAAAAACAGCGCCGACTGGCATGAAGGCCTGGCGCCGCTGCTGGCCGCGCAGGAAGAGATCGTGCTCACCGAAGCACACTGGGAAGTGGTGCGCTTTGTGCGCGACTTCTATCAGGAATTCAATACCTCACCGGCTATTCGCATGCTGGTCAAAGCCATGGCGCAGAAATACGGCGAAGAAAAAGGCAACAGCCGCTATCTGTACCGCCTGTTCCCGAAAGGGCCGGCCAAACAGGCCACCAAGATCGCCGGATTGCCCAAACCGGTAAAATGCATCTGACCGCTCCGCCCGCAGCGCCGCTGCAGGCGAGCACTTAATAGCGAATGCCGAACCCGTCGTAGTCGGTCACGCCCTTCGGCTCCACCAGCACGCGTTCGACGCGCGCGCTGCGCGGGCCGCCCTGCTTCAGCCATGCGACCAGCGAGTCCACCTGCGCCTGTGTGCCGCAGGCCACCACCTGAACGCTGCCGTCATCAAGGTTGCGCGCATAGCCCGTCACCCCCAGCGCCTCAGCCTGCCGCTGAGTGGAATAGCGAAACCCTACCCCCTGCACCACGCCATACACATACGCAGCAATGCAAACTTGTGTCATAATCGCCCCCTTAATTCAGTTTTCGTTATGGCATTGCCGTGCCTTTGCACCGCCGTGTCACTCTTTCTATCCTAGCTGGCAGCATTATTAATTATGACCGTACGCCTGTTTCTCGCCAAAGGACGTGAAAAGTCCTTACTCCGTCGTCACCCTTGGGTATTCTCCGGCGCCGTTCAACGCGTCGAGGGCAAAGCGCTCTCCGGTGAAACCATCGATATTCTCGACAGCCAGGGCAAATGGCTGGCTCGCGGCGCCTATTCGCCCGAGTCGCAGATCCGCGCACGCGTCTGGACTTTCCAGCAGGATGAAGAGATTAACATCGATTTCTTCATTCGCCGCCTGCAGCAAGCGCAAAGCTGGCGTGATTGGGTCGCGCAGCGCGACGGCCTGGACGGATACCGCCTGATCGCCGGCGAGTCCGACGGCCTACCGGGCATCACTATCGATCGCTTCCAGAATTTCCTGGTGCTGCAGCTGCTGTCCGCCGGCGCCGAATATCAGCGCCCGGCTCTGCTTTCCGCTCTGCAGCATTGTTACCCGGAATGTTCAATTTACGACCGTTCCGACGTGGCGGTGCGTAAAAAAGAAGGCCTGCCGCTGGCGCAAGGCCCGGTGCTGGGCGATCTGCCGCCGGAGCTGCTGCCGATCACCGAACACGGCATGAAACTGCTGGTGGACATTCAGCAAGGGCACAAGACCGGTTTCTATCTCGATCAGCGCGACAGCCGCCTGGCGGCGCGTAACTACTCCGCCGGCCGCCGGGTGCTGAACTGCTTCTCTTACACCGGCGCCTTCGCCGTTTCCGCTCTGATGGGCGGCTGCGCGCAGGTGATCAGTGTAGATACCTCGCAGGCGGCGCTGGATATCGCCAGACAGAACGTCGAGCTCAACAAGTTGGATCTGAACAAGGCAGAGTTCGTTCGCGATGACGTGTTCCAACTGCTGCGCAACTACCGCGCCCAAGGCGAGAAATTCGATCTGATCATCATGGATCCGCCGAAGTTCGTCGAGAACAAAAACCAGCTGGCCAGCGCCTGCCGTGGCTACAAAGACATTAATATGCTGGCGCTGCAGCTGCTGAACCCGGGCGGCATTCTGCTCAGCTTCTCTTGCTCCGGGCTGATGCCGACCGATCTGTTCCAGAAAATTTTGGCCGACGCCGCTGTAGATGCCGGACGTGATGTACAATTTATAGAACAGTTCCGCCAGGCTGCCGATCACCCGGTGATCGCCACGTACCCTGAGGGGCTGTATCTGAAAGGCTTCGCTTGTCGGGTGATGTAACTTGAAATGCGCTGCCTTGCCCCCATATATGAGCAAGGCATTGTTTCTCAGGAGGTCATCATGATTGCCAGCAAATTCGGTATCGGACAACAGGTTAGGCATAAACTGCTGGGGTATTTGGGCGTCGTTATCGATATCGACCCTGAATACTCTTTGGAACAACCCAAAGCTGACGAGATAGCGGCGAACGATGAACTGCGTTCCGCTCCTTGGTACCACGTGGTGATGGAAGACGAGGAAGGCCAACCGGTGCATACCTATCTGGCGGAAGCGCAGCTGGATGGCGAGCCCCAGGAAGCGCATCCCGAGCAACCATCGCTGGATGAACTGGCGGAATCCATCCGTCACCAGTTACAGGCGCCACGCTTGCGCAATTGACCGCGCCAAGACCTGAGAAACCCTGAAAGAGCCCGGCATCGCGCCGGGCTCTTTTTATTTAGCGCTCCAGCCCCAAACGCGGGATTTCGATTTTCGGGCAGCGATCCATCACCACCTGCAGCCCGGCCTGTTGCGCCAGCACTGCCGCCTGGTCATTAATCACGCCGATCTGCAACCACAGCGCCTTGGCGCCGATCGCTATCGCCTCTTGCGCCACGCCGTAGGCTGCCTCCGAATTGCGAAAAACGTCGACCATATCGACCGGCTGCGGGATGGCGGCCAGCGTGGCATAAACCGGCTGCCCCAACAGCGTCTGCCCCGCCAGTTTTGGGCTCACCGGGATCACCTGATATCCCTGCGACAACAGATAAGCCATCACCCCATAGCTGGGCCGCGACGGGTTATCGCTGGCGCCCACCAGCGCGATGGTTTTCACCTGCTGCAATAACTCAACAATCTCTTGATCTTGCATCTTCAACTCCCGTTTATCACTGCGTCACTCTTCCGTTTCGAGTGTAACCGATCGGCATTCGCGCGGCTAAACGCTACGCGCAGGAAACTTCAGCGTAATCTTATGGTCTGAGGCTGTCGCGGTTCAGCCACGCACAGACGTGTCTAATTACAAATAAATATGTAAAAATGTAAATAAAATACCCAATTGAAAAATTTTGACACAACCTATGCCATGTTCAACACTTAGAGCTACGTCACTTTATAAGGAGATAATGATGAAATTTGGTCTGGTGGTTGCGGCGTTGCTCAGCATCAGCATGCCTGCCGCGGCTACGACCCTGAAACTCTCCCCGGACATCGATCTGCTGGTGGTCGACGGCAAGAAAATGACAGGTTCGTTGTTAAAAGGCGCCGACAGCCTTGAACTGGATGGCGGACAGCACCAGCTGCTGTTTAAAGTGACCAAAACCGTACGTTCCGGCCAGCATACGCAGGCCTATGCGTCCCTGCCGCTGGTTGCCACCTTCAATACGCAAAAGATCAGTCAGGTGGCGATCGAACTGCCGCGCATCGAGAACGATCGTGACGCGCAACGCTTCGATAAAACGCTGAACTATCGGGTGGTGGATAAAGAGGGTAATGCCCTGCCGTTCCAGCATGATGTGCTGCATCCCGACAGCGTCACCTTCAATGCCGATTTGGAAAAGGTGATGACGGATTACAATCGCCAAAGCCGCCCGGCTTCCGTCCCGCTTTTCGTCCAGCCGAACGCAGGCAAGACAACAGCCTCCCTGCCGGCCGGCGCACCGGTGAATGCCCCGACGGTGACGCTGAAAGGTGAAAACGTGTCGGAACAGATGCTGCAATACTGGTTCCAACAGGCGGACAAGGAAACCCAGAAGCGCTTCCTGCACTGGGCCAACAAACAACCGGTTCGCTGATCCCTCCCGGCGCCTTAGCCGCGAAGGCGCCTTTTCTTCGCATTTTCAGCTGCAAACGCTAGGCAGTGAAAAACAGTTTCAGTAATCTGTCGCACATCACCGATTAGCGAAGGACACTGAGATGGAATTGACCACCCGCACTATCGCCGAGCGCAAACACATTGCGCTGGTGGCGCACGATCACCGCAAACAGGCCCTGCTGGAGTGGGTTGAAAGCCACAAGACCATTCTGGCGCAGCACCAGTTGTACGCCACCGGCACCACCGGCAACCTGATCCAGCGTGCCAGCGGCATTCCCGTCACCAGCATGCTGAGCGGCCCAATGGGGGGCGATCAGCAAGTCGGCGCACTGATTGCGGAAGGCAAGATAGACATGCTGATCTTCTTCTGGGATCCGCTGAACGCGGTTCCGCACGATCCGGACGTGAAGGCCCTGCTGCGGCTGGCGACCGTCTGGAATATTCCGGTAGCGACCAACCGTTCGACCGCTGATTTTCTGATTGACTCTCCGCTGTTCAAAAGCGAGGTGGAGATCGCCATCCCCGACTATCAGCGTTACCTGCAAGACCGCCTGAAATAGTCCTTTCGGCCTGGCTACCGCCAGGCCAGCTGCTTACGGTTTTTTCTGCACCGGAACGCCAAGCTCACGCAGGTGGTCGACAAACACCGAAGGACGTTCACGATCCTGCAACAGCCATACCTGATGTTTGGCGCGAGTCAACGCGACATACAGCAGACGGCGCTCTTCAGCATCCGGAAAGTCCTCCGGCTGCGGCAGTAACACCTCTTCCAACACCGACTCGCGCGCCACGGCGGGGAAGCCGTCGCGCCCCTCATGCAAACCGGCGATGATGACGTATTCCGCCTGCTGCCCCTTGCTGGCGTGGATGGTCATAAACTCCAGATCCAGCTTTGGCCAGCGGGTGGCCGCTTTCGCCAGCGCTTCCGGTTTCAGATGGTGGTAACGCGCCAGCACCAGGATGCGCTCATCCGGCTTGGCGTAGCCGCTCAGCTTGTCCAGTAGCGGCTCCAACTGCTCGTGCGGCAGGATCGTCACCGACTTTTTATTGCCCTTGCTCAGGCTATTGAGCGGTTTTTTCAGCTGGTGCGGGTTCTGCTGCACGAACCGGTTGGCCACCTCGCCGATACGTTCATTGAAACGATAGGTGGTATCCAGTGCGCACTGCGCGCCTTCGCCGAAGTTCGTGGCGAAGGCCGTGGTTAACGTCAGTTCTGCGCCGCTGAAGCGATAAATCGCCTGCCAGTCATCCCCTACAGCAAACAGGCAGGTCTGCTTGTTCTGTCGGCGCAATGCCGCCAGCAACAGTGCACGCTGCGGTGAGATATCCTGAAACTCGTCGACCAGAATATGTTTCCACGGGCTGACGAAGCGCCCCTTGTCGAGAATGTTGACCGCCTGATGGATAAGGCCGGAGAAGTCCACCGCCCCTTCCTCTTTCAAGGCGCTTTTCCAGGCTTTCAGCAGCGGCGCCATCAGCCTGATGCGTTTTGAAAACAGATCGCGGATTTCTTCATCCGCCTGCTCGATCATTTCCGCCTGGCTGCCGCCATGCATGCGCATCAGCCCCAACCAGCGTTCCAACCGGCTTGCCAGGCGATCCGCCAGGCGCTTATCCTGCCAGAAGTCGCCTTCCGGCACTTCCCATTCCAGCTCTTCGGTCAACCATTGACGCCACCCCTTGGCCTGCGCTTTCTTCTCCGCGCACTGTTGGCGCCAATGGGTGATCAGCAGCTCTTTGCGCGCTTTGGCATCGGTTTCCAACCGGCTGATGGCCGGCGCTTTGCGGCTGCCTTGTTGAATGATTTGCAGCGCCAAGGCATGGAAGGTCTTGGCCTGAATGCCGACATCCCCCAAACGTTCTTTGATGCGGTCGTTCATCTCGCCGGCGGCCTGACGGCCGAACGCCAACAGCAAGATTTGACCCGGCTCAGCCTCCTGACGACGCAGCAGCCAGCCGGCGCGCGCCACCAGCACCGACGTTTTGCCGCTGCCGGCGCCGGCCAACACCAGCACGGAATCCTCGCCATTGACCACCGCCCGGCTCTGGGCGTCGTTGAGCGGCGAACTCTCGACGGTCTGGAAGAAATCATGGTGTTGCTCCAGCATGCGCTCGGTCCACTGCCGGTTGCGTTGCTCGATGCTGCGCGCCCCCTGCTGCAACCATTGCAAACACAGATGGTAATCAGCCCGGCAGTTATCGAATTCCTCCAGGCGCGCCACCGGCATCGGTAGCGCGGAGAAAGCCTCGCGAATTTGCTGCTGCAGCTTGCCCAGCTCAGACTTTTTGAACCATTTATCTTGTTGCTCAATGCGCTTAATCTGCGCCACCTGCTGTTGCAACACGCCGGCGCTGACGTCGCTCATTTCGGCGCTCCACTGCTGCCACGCCTGCTGCAGAAAGTGATAAAAACGCTGCGTTTCCTGCCATTCGGTGCCGTGCAGCCGCACCACTTTTTCGTCCGGTAATTCAAATTCCAGCTCGCCCCAGACGATGCCACGCTTGCACCTGACCTGAATCAGTTGATTGAAGGGGATCAGATATTCATGTTTTTCCCCGCTCACCTCAACGCCGGCGTGCAACAACCGCACGCGGTTATAAGGGTGCTGAGCCAGGTGTTTCCCCAGCGATGTCGCTTTAAGTTCCATATCGTCGCGCCATGACTATGTTGAGATTAAATAACGGATATCTGCCAGTTTACCTGCGATAAGCAGTGGCACTCTAGCGCTAAAAAAAGGGTAGAATAGATTTTGCGTTTTTATCGTGAATACGCCCGCATCGCGGTTTGGCTATCATTAGAGCAGAATGACGTCTATGCGTACTGTACTGAATATTCTTAATTTTGTGTTGGGCGGTTTCTTCACCACGCTAGGCTGGCTTATTGCTACGGTGTTCAGCGTGCTGCTTGTCATCACACTGCCGCTTACCCGCTCCTGTTGGGAAATCACTAAGCTGTCGCTGGTGCCGTTCGGCAACGAAGCGATACACGTCGATGAACTGTATCCGGAAAAAAGCAATGCGCTGCTCTCCGCCGGCGGCTCACTGCTCAACATTATCTGGCTGGTGCTGTTCGGCTGGTGGCTGTGTCTGTCACACATCGCCGCCGGTATCGTGCAATGCGTTTCAATCATCGGCATTCCGGTCGGCATCGCCAATTTCAAAATAGCCGCCATCGCGCTGTGGCCGGTGGGACGCCGCGTCGTCTCGGTAGAAATGGCTCAGCAAGCCCGTATTGAGAATGCTCGCCGCCACTATCAACAGCGTTAATTTTTTCTCCGTTTGAGGAGTTTTTCGTGCTCTCTTTTGCACCCGCAGTTCGTCGTTATACTTACAACAGCAACCTGCTGTATCACTTGCGCATCCTCATTGCGCTGATCGGCACCACCGCCGTTCCCTGGTGGCTCGGCATTCCCAAGCTGACTATCCCGTTAACGCTGGGCGTGGTGGCAGCCGCCCTGACTGATTTGGACGACCGCCTGGCCGGCAGATTACGCAATCTGCTGATCACGTTGGTATGCTTCTTTATTGCTTCCGCCTCGATTGAGCTGCTGTTTCCCTACCCTTGGTTGTTCGCGCTTGGCTTAACCACCTCGACCTGCGGTTTTATCCTGCTGGGCGCCTTGGGGCAACGTTACGCCACCATCGCCTTCGGTGCGCTGCTGATCGCGGTTTACACCATGCTCGGCACTTCCATGTACGATGCCTGGTATCAGCAACCGCTGCTGCTGGTGATCGGTGCATTGTGGTACAACCTGCTGACGCTGGCGGGCCACCTGCTGTTCCCGATCCGACCGCTGCAAGAAAACCTGGCGCGCTGTTACGATCAACTGGCCAATTATCTGGACGCCAAAGCCAACCTGTTCGATCCCGACGCCGAACGCGACGCCGATCTGCCATGGATGGACGTCGCAATGGCCAACAGCGCGTTGGTCGCGTTACTCAACCAGACCAAAGCCTCGTTATTGACACGCCTGAAAGGCGATCGCGGCCAGCGCGGCACCCGTCGCACCTTGCACTACTATTTTGTCGCGCAGGATATCCACGAACGCGCCAGTTCTTCTCACGTTCAATACCCTGCGCTCAGCCGGCAATTCCGTCACAGCGACATTTTGTTCCGCTTCCAGCGTTTGCTGAGTATGCAGGCGCGCGCCTGCCGCCAGCTGGCGCAATCTATCCTGCTGCGGCAAAAGTACCAGCACAACCCGCGTTTTGAGCCGGCTTTCAGCCGCATTCAGGAGGCGTTGGCGCGCATCGCCGAAACCCAAGGCAATAGCGAACAGACCAAGGCGCTGGCGCATCTGCTGAAAAACCTGCATGCGATAGATGCGCAGTTGGCCAATATCGAGTCCGAGCAAACGCTGGCGAGCGGACAAGCGGAAGAGAACAGCCTGGCCGACGATCGTTTGACCGGTTGGAGCGACATCCGGCTGCGCATCAGCCGCCATTTAACGCCGCAGTCGGCCCTGTTCCGCCATGCGATCCGCATGTCGGTGGTGCTGTGCGTCGGTTACGCCTTTATCCAGTTCACCGGTATGCAGCACGGTTACTGGATCCTGCTGACCAGCCTGTTCGTCTGCCAACCGAACTACAACGCCACCCGCCGGCGCCTGGCACTGCGCATCATCGGCACTCTGGCAGGTATCCTGATCGGCCTGCCAATCCTCTATTTCGTGCCTTCCGTAGAAGGGCAACTGGTGTTGATCGTCATCACCGGCGTCCTATTCTTCGCTTTCCGCACCGTGCAATATGCCCACGCGACGATGTTCATCACGCTGCTGGTGTTGCTGTGCTTCAACCTGTTGGGTGAAGGATTCGAAGTGGCCGCCCCGCGCGTTTACGATACCTTGCTGGGCTGCGCCATCGCCTGGGCGGCCGTCAGCTTCATCTGGCCAGACTGGAAGTTCCGCCAACTGCCGGCGGTGGTGGATAAAACGCTGAATGCCAACTGCCGCTATCTGGACGCCATTTTGGTGCAATATCATCAAGGTAAGGATAACGGCCTCGCTTACCGCATCGCACGACGAGATGCCCATAACAGCGATGCGGAACTGGCTTCGGTCATCTCCAACATGTCAGCCGATCCCAAGGCCGACAAAGCGCTGCAGGAAGCCGCCTTCCGCTTGCTCTGTCTGAACCACACGCTCCTGAGCTATATCTCCGCATTGGGGGCGCACCGCGAGCGGCTGAACACCCCGGCCACGCTCGATCTGCTCAATGACGCCGTGTGTTACGTGGACGGCGCCCTGCATCAGGAAGAACGGAACAGCCAGCGCATTGCGCAGGCGTTGGAACAGCTGGCGGAGCGCATCAGCAAAGCCGTTCCGGAACCTGAAAGCAAAGAACAATTGGTCTTGCAGCAGGTGGGATTGGTGCTCGAACTGCTGCCGGAGCTCACCGCGCTGCATGCCCAAATCAATAAGGCAGCCTAACTATTCAGGGCCCGTTCGATGGGCCCTGAATAACCGGCTCATGCCCATGGCGGCGCATCGCCATCGTATGATCGAACCAACGCACTAACTCGCTGCGTAATTCGGCCGGCAACGCCGCCTGATGATAACCGGCTATCGCCCCGCCCAGCGACAGCAGCACTCGTAGCCCCAAATTAGTCTGCTGTTTCAATAAACGGAGATAGCTGCGTTTGGCGCCATGCAGCCGCAGGTCATAAGCGTTGCGAATGCCCGCTCGCCACAGCAGACGTTCCATATTGACGTCAATATTCGGCAATGCCTTCAGTCGGCCGTGATCGCCAGCCTTAAGCCGCTGCTCCCGGCGCGCCTCCCTGACAGCTTGCCAGGCCAGCCCCACCAGCTCGTTGCGTTCCCGCCACAGCGACTCGTCAACCCAGTAATAACGCAAGGTAATGGGCACACCGCGTTTGGAATAGACCATATTGACCATTCCGCGGGCGCGAAAGGCGGGTTCCATGCTTGCCGTAGCTCGCAAATACAGCTCACCCTCCGCTATCACCGCAAACATGACGCCCTCAGCCAGCAGACCGTAACCGCCGAACTGCGACCGAGTCGTGATGGCCCCCAATGCCGCAAAGCAATTTTTAGCCTGCGCGATTCTTCTCGTCGACATCCTTTTCATAGCGTTCCTCCTTTTTAGGTTCTGGCCTTTAGGTTCTGGCCGTATTATTTCTCTCATCAATGAAAAAAGTAACGTGAACAACTAATTAGAAAAATACGCACTATCCGTCCGCCTGCCAATCACAAAAACCGTCGGTACAAAAAATGATCGCAATTATGCGAGCCGCTACGAAAATTTGGGTTGATCTTATCCTAAATCAGGGATACTGTACAAACATACAGTAACACGACGGGCGGGAACTTTATGCGTACTCAATCACTCTACCAACCTCATTTCGGCCATGGCTCTTATACAACGCGCAATGTTGCGAAGAACACGGATGTCGGCAAAGAGAATGGCTTGATCAGTGAACTTGTTTACAACGAACGCCAGCCCGCAGTGGCTCAACTGCTGTTGCCCCTGCTGCAGCAACTGGGCAAGCAGTCTCGCTGGCTTCTGTGGCTCACGCCGCAGCAAAAATTAAGCAAACAATGGCTGCAGCAATCCGGCCTGCCGGTGGATAAAGTGGTGCAATTGAGCCAGATCAGCCCGGTGAATACGGTTGAGGCAATGGAAAAAGCGCTGCAAACGGGGAATTACAGCGTGGTTCTCGGCTGGTTGCCCGAGCTAACGGAGGAGGATCGTCTAAAATTAAGACGTGCGGCAGAATTGGGTAACGCATACGGGTTTATCATGCGTCCACAACGTGACATTAGCCCGACTCACGGACAGTGTTCTACCCTAAAAATTCACTCTTCTTTGTATCATTAAGTAAATTTAGGATTTTTCCCATCATTTTCGCACCCCGTAAAGGGAACCTTTGCGGGATAAGGCAAAAAGCTAGTCCAGCCGCGGTTTGGCAAGGGAAAACGCCCTGTTGATCGCCGTTTTTTTGAGCTGAGAATGTTAGCAAATATGTACGATTCTGCGTTTTTTTTTAGAGCCTTATCACATCACACTTGTAACTTTCGCGCCACGTTGTAGACTTTACATCGCCAAGGTTGCTCTATAACGTCAGAAAAACTGGCGAGTAACAAACGAGGGCTTAAACCTTGGCGAAGGAATTTAACCAAGGGCTTAAAACAGCTTTAAAGCTCATTGCCTATTTGGATGATAACGAGGCGCAAAATGAAAAAGACAGCTATCGCATTAGCAGTGGCACTGGCAGGTTTCGCTACCGTAGCGCAAGCCGCTCCAAAAGATAACACCTGGTACACCGGTGCTAAACTGGGTTGGTCCCAGTACCATGACGTTGGCTTCTACGGCAACGGTTACCAGAACGGTATCGGCAACGGCCCAACCCACAAAGATCAGCTGGGTGCAGGCGCGTTCCTGGGCTACCAGGCAAACCAATACCTGGGCTTCGAACTGGGCTATGACTGGCTTGGCCGTATGCCTTACAAAGGCAGCGTGAACAACGGTGCTTTCAAAGCGCAGGGCGTTCAACTGGCCGCTAAACTGAGCTACCCAATTGCTGACGATCTGGACATCTACACTCGTCTGGGTGGTATGGTATGGCGCGCAGACTCCAAAGCTAACTACGGCAACGGCACTCGCCTGAGCGACCACGACACCGGCGTTTCTCCGCTGGCTGCTGTTGGTGTTGAATACGCACTGACCAAAAACTGGGCTACTCGCCTGGACTACCAGTTCGTAAGCAACATCGGTGATGCAGGTACCGTTGGTGCGCGTCCAGACAACACCATGCTGAGCCTGGGCGTTTCTTACCGCTTCGGTCAGGATGACGTAGTTGCTCCAGTTGCTCCAGCTCCAGCTCCGGCTCCAGTTGTTGAAACCAAGCGTTTCACTCTGAAGTCTGACGTGCTGTTCAACTTCAACAAAGCAACTCTGAAGCCACAAGGTCAGCAGGCTCTGGATCAGCTGTACACCCAGCTGAGCTCCATGGATCCTAAAGACGGTTCCGTAGTGGTTCTGGGTTACACCGATGCAGTAGGTTCCGCTCAGTACAACCAGAAACTGTCTGAAAAACGTGCACAAAGCGTTGTTGACTACCTGGTCTCCAAAGGCATCCCGTCAGACAAAATCTCTGCACGTGGCATGGGCAAAGCTGATCCAGTTACTGGCAACACCTGTGGCTACAAAGCTGGTCGCGCTACCAAAGCTCAGATCGAATGCCTGGCACCAGATCGTCGCGTAGAGATCGAAGTTAAAGGTATCAAAGACGTTGTAACTCAGCCTCAGGGCTAAGTTTACTCGCCTAATAAAAAACCCCGCAATGCGGGGTTTTTTTCGTCCTGTTTTTGTCAGAGCATTCAAGACCTGGTGCAACGAAGGCGCTCTGCCCCGTTTACTTAGGTTCTTTGCCGAGAATCGCCTTCAGGTCTTCTTTCAACGACGACATCTGATTCGCATACTTCTCTTTGCGCTCAGCATCTTCGATAAGCTGCACGACGGTTTCCGACAGCGTCACACCGCGACGACGCGCCAGGGCAGCCAAGCGTTGCCAAACCAAAAACTCCAGATCGATAGATTTTTTACGCGTATGCTGGTGTTCTGCGTTAAAATGACGTTTGCGGCGGGCGCGGATCGTTTGTTTCATCCGGTTATCCAGATCCGGATTCATATGAGCGGCAATCCATGCAAGTACCTTTACCGGCTCATTTTCCAGCTTCAGCAGCTCGTTAACCGCTTCCTGAGCAGCGCTGTTTTCAATGTAGCGGGTAATGAGTTCCCCTTCCCGGTGCTTCTTCACCAGGTACTTCCATTTCCAACCGCTCTCCAGATTTTCCAGTTGCTGATATTTCATCTTGAGCTCTTCAGTGACCGCGTAACTTCAAATAAGCATAACAGCTTTACGCCGAATTTCCCCGGCAATTAAGCCGTCTTTTAGACTGTTTTTTGCACAGTCATCGCGCGATGTCAAACTCCCTGATGCCAACTGGCACTCCACATGTATCAAGCTGCCGTTATTCTTGTATAATCGCCCTTTCCCTTTTTAACGATTGCATCTAACACTTTGACCAATAACCGACTTGAATGGCAATCTTTATTGCCGGACGTAACGCCTTATCAGGCGATATTTGATACCGCCGCTCAGTTGGCACCCGTGCCCTTTTCCGCCATTCAGCCTCGGCTGGAAAATGCCCTGACGCTATTTTGTCACCCCCAATCGCCACCGCGATTCATGCTGTTGAAAGCGCAAGAAACGCGAGAATACCTGGAACTGATCGCTAACGCCGTCAAACCACTGCTGCCGCAAAACACGGCATGCCTCGGCAGCCACTATGTCATTCAGGATGGCAAGGTCAGCGTAGAGCCTGCCAGCCATGGCGATGAACCTTTCGCTGCCGGCGGTGCCTGCGTGTTCGAAGAGTGGATTGAACCGGAGCAGCTGTTTGGTTGCGTGCGGATCCACAATGGCGACATCACTCTGCAGCCCGGCCTGGTGCACCAGGCCAACGGCGGTATTCTGATCCTGTCAGCCCGGGCGCTGCTGGCCCAGCCGTTGCTATGGCTACGGTTGAAGCAAATGATCGGCCAGCGTCAGTTCCATTGGGTTTCGCCTGACGAAACCCGCCCGCTGCCGGTCGCCATTCCGCCGATGCCGCTGGATCTGCGGCTGATTGTAGTCGGCGACCGCCACGGCCTGGCCGATTTCCACGATATCGAGCCAGAACTGAGTGAACAAGCGGTCTATGGCGAATATGAAGACGATCTGCAACTGACTGAAGTTGATGATATGGCGCAGTGGTGCGGCTACGTCAACGGTGTGATCGCCGAGCGGCAGTTACCGATGTTGGCGGCCGATGCCTGGCTGCCGCTGATCGTTCAGGCGGTGCGTTATAGTGGCGATCAGGGCATCCTGCCACTCTCTCCGGTTTGGCTTGGGCAGCAGTTGTCCGAAGCTGCACTGTACGCCGAAAAAGACCGCATTACGGCCAAAGCGTTTGAAGCGGCATTGAATGCCCGCGAATGGCGTGAAAGCTATCTCGCCGAGCGTATGCAGGATGAGATCGAACTGGGTCAGATCCTGATCGAGACCGAGGGTGAAGTGGTTGGGCAAATCAACGGCCTGTCAGTCCTGGATTATCCCGGCCACCCACGCAGCTTCGGCGAACCATCGCGCATCAGTTGCGTTGTGCATCTCGGCGACGGTGAATTTACCGACGTCGAACGCAAGGCCGAGCTGGGCGGCAACCTGCACGCTAAAGGCATGATGATCATGCAAGCGTTCGTGATCGCCGAACTGGATCTGGATCAGCAGTTGCCCTTCTCCGCCTCGATCGTTTTTGAGCAATCTTACGGTGAAGTGGACGGCGACAGCGCCTCGCTGGCTGAACTGTGCGCCCTGATCAGCGCCCTGTCACAACAGCCGATCACACAACAGATCGCCGTCACCGGCTCCGTTGACCAATTCGGCAACGTACAGCCGATAGGGGGCGTTAACGAAAAGGTCGAAGGTTTCTTCGAGGTTTGTTTACGCCGAGGCCTGACGGGCAAACAGGGCGTCATACTGCCCGTGACCAACGTGCGCCACCTGTGCCTGCGTCAGGATGTCGTTGACGCGGTGCGCGAGGGGCAATTCCACCTGTGGGCGGTAGAGAGCGCGGCGGAAGCCTTGCCTTTGCTCACCGGTTGCCTCTACTCTGACGAACAACAGCCGAATTTGTTGGCGGCCATTCAGGAACGGATTGCGCAGGTGAGCCTGCAGGAACGCCGCCGTCCATGGCCGCTACGCTGGCTCAACTGGTTCAACCACGGCTGATCGGACTTGTTCAGCGTACACGTGTTAGCTAACCTGCGTCCTTCATTAAAATAAGGCTTACTGAGAACATGGTAGATAAACGCGATTCCTATACGAAAGAAGACCTCGAAGCATCCGGCCGCGGCGAGCTGTTCGGCGCCGGTGGCCCACCGTTGCCGGCGGGTAACATGTTGATGATGGACCGCGTGGTCAAAATGACCGAAGACGGCGGGACTCACAACAAAGGTTATGTGGAAGCGGAGCTGGATATTAATCCGGACCTATGGTTCTTCGGTTGCCACTTTATCGGCGATCCGGTCATGCCGGGCTGCCTGGGCCTGGATGCGATGTGGCAACTGGTCGGTTTCTACCTCGGTTGGCTCGGTGGCGAAGGCAAAGGCCGCGCGCTGGGCGTCGGTGAAGTCAAGTTCACCGGCCAGGTGCTGCCGACCGCGAAAAAGGTAACCTATCGTATTAACTTCAAACGCGTCATCACCCGCAAGCTGATCATGGGCGTCGCCGATGGCGAAGTGCTGGTTGACGGTGAAGTGATCTATACCGCCACCGATCTGAAAGTGGGCCTGTTCAAAGATACCACCGCGTTCTAATCACGCTGACGAGAAGGCGGCCACCGCCTTCTCTTCTAACGCTCTTCGCATGCCGTCATGTTCGACGTGATGGCATTTCTTTCTCTTATCCTTTCCCGGCCTTTCAAAGACTCCCGCCCCTCTTTTTAGCCGCCGTTAGCATCATCTTATTATTCAGTTCTCATCAAAGAGGATTAGGGCCGATAGCGAAAATGCGCTGTTGGGCGATATGAAGACGTTGGGTGCTCCTTATTTCATCGCCCGACACCGAAATGTCTTCCGCCACAGCTCTCTGTCCTATGCTTACCCGAAGCGGCCAAAGCAACAGGCAGCCTGAAAGGCGGCCTCCCTCAATACCCGCATCAGTGCGATAGCGGTTTTTTGCGTCCGGTTATTCTCTTGCCCCTCAAGATCCTCTAACATGACTAGCATAGTAACTACAATTATTGTACTTAGTGAGGAAGGTATGCAAAAAACCCGCTTTAGCGACGCGCCTTGCCCCGTAGCGCGTGCATTGGATCGCGTGGGGGAATGGTGGAGCATCCTGATCCTTCGCGATGCTTTTCAGGGGCTGTCCCGGTTCGACGAATTCCAACAAAGTCTGGGGATGTCACCCACGCTACTGGCGCGTCGCCTGAAGGATTTGGTGGCCCACGGCATTCTGTATAAAGAACGTTATCAAACGCGGCCGGTGCGCTATCACTACCTGCTTACTGAGCGCGGCAACGATTTTCTCCCGGTGTTGGCGGCGCTCTCACAATGGGGCAACAATCATCTGACCGACGGGGACGTTAGCGCCCTGTTGGTCGACGGACGTAACGATCGGCCGATCCAAGTCCAGTTGGTCAATCGTGATACCCAACAGCCGGTGCCGCCGCAGTTCATTACGCTGGCGCCAGGGCCGGCGGCAAGCGACGGCATACATCAACGCGCCGAACTGATGCGGCAGCGGCGCCTCGCCGATTTACCCGAATTTACCAAGGAGCCATCATGAGCAATCGTCGTATCGTCATTACCGGCATGGGCGCCGTTTCACCGCTAGGGTGCGGTGTTGAAGCCATCTGGCAACGTTTGTTAAAAGGAGAATCCGGCATTCGAGCGTTGCCTGACGAGATCGTTGCAGATTTACAGGTCAAGGTCGGAGGACAGGTCCCGGCGCTGGCGCAAGATGCTGAAGCGGGCTTCAACCCCGACGCCTCCGTCGCCCCCAAGGACCAAAAGAAAATGGACCGCTTTATCCTGTTTGCTATGGCGGCGGCGGACGAAGCCATTCGTCAGGCCGGCTGGATAGCCGATACGGACGAAAAACAAGAGCGCACAGCCACCGTCATTGCCTCGGGTATTGGCGGTTTCCCGGCGATTGCCCAAGCGGTGCGCACAACCGACAGCCGCGGTGCCAAGCGGCTGTCGCCGTTCACCATCCCCTCATTCCTGGTCAATCTGGCGGCCGGCCACGTTTCAATCAAACACCACTTCAAGGGGCCGATTGGCGCGCCGGTCACCGCCTGTGCCGCCGGCGTGCAAGCCATTGGCGACGCAGTGCGTATGATCCGCAATGATGAAGCCGATATCGCCGTGTGCGGCGGTACCGAAGCCGCTATAGATACCGTCAGCCTGGGCGGGTTCGCCGCCGCGCGCGCCATGTCCACCGCTCCGGCCGAATTGGCGCAACATGCCTCTCGGCCCTTCGACAGCGCCCGGGACGGATTTGTCATGGGGGAAGGCGCCGGCATGCTGGTCATTGAAACGCTGGAACACGCGCTGGCGCGCGGCGCCACCCCGCTCGCGGAAATCGTCGGCTATGGCACCAGCGCCGACGCCTACCATATGACATCCGGCGCTGAAGACGGCAACGGCGCCTATCGGGCGATGAAAATCGCGTTGAAGCAGGCGAACGTCGTTCCCGAGGAGGTACAGCATTTAAATGCGCACGCGACGTCGACACCCGTAGGGGATTTGGGCGAAATCAACGCCATCAAACACCTGTTTGGCACGGCCGGGACTGTCGCCGTGACCTCAACAAAATCAGCGACCGGGCACCTGCTGGGCGCCGCTGGCGGGCTGGAAACCATCTTTACCGCCTTGGCTCTGCGCGATCAGATAGCCCCTGCCACGCTAAATCTGGATAACCCCGACCCGGCGGCGGCAGGTTTGCATCTGGTCGCGAAACAGGCGGAATCGATGAACATGACCTACGCCTTATCAAACGGCTTCGGCTTTGGCGGCGTGAATGCGAGTATTTTGTTGAAACGCTGGCGGGATGAATAAGCGCCTGAAACAAAAACCTCCGCCAAGGGGCGGAGGTTATTCCTTTTATTTGACAGGGAGCCGCTTAAGCGGTCACAGCCCTGTCTTCCATGGCTTCTCGCCAACCTCCCAGCCATTGAGACCGGGCGTCCACTGATGATTGGTAGGGACAATGTTCCCTGGAACGCCCTAAAATACCTGCCTGATACCCTCTCGAATGCGCCCTTTCCAGACGATCGCGTTTCTGTCTCTTCATGCCTCGTTTCCCTCATTTTGGTCTGGTGGAAAGAAAACAATGGCTGCTTTTTGCGCAGCCACGAGTAATCAATAGCGCTAAAAGAAGAGAAGATCAATGCGCAAAATTCACGCCAATGTCATATTTGTGAGCTACGCCCGAGGAAAATGCTAAGTGGCTGATCTGCAGGGGAAGGGGTTAACCAATTGAAATAAAATAGAAATCCCTGCCAGCGAGAAAAAACGACTTTTCACGCCGACAGGGATTAGACGATTTTAGACCAAATTATGACTAAATGCCGCCCATCTGTGCTGCGATAGCCTGGGCTTCCTGCTGCCACCCCTGCGCCAGAGTGCGCACCAGGGCATCATAGCCGTCTTCACCCTGTTTCAGCTCCAGGTTGAAAGGCCTTTTGATCAAACGCCCCTGGCGGTTCAGCACCCACTCGCCGCGAATGATCGCTTTCCCGTCAAAGCGGCCGTGGAAGCCGCTGATGGTCACGTTCAGCACATCCTGATCGCTGCTCATCGGCTGCGAAGAGACCACCCACCCCGGCAGCGCGCTGCTCAGGTTGGTGACCAGCGTTTGCTGCAGCTGCTGATCGAGCGGGCTGGCCCACAGGTTGTTCTGGGCTATCACATACTGCACGTCGTTGGTCTGATACACCACGCCGCTCTGCGCCAGATAATCCGCCACGCTCACGTGCTCCAGCCACAGCTGGCGCGTGGAGGCGGCGCTGCTGCCGGCCACGGCCGGCGCGCCCAGCGCCGGCAACTGATAGTAAGTCTTCTGAGGCGAACTGCTGCAGGCGCTGAGCAACAGCGCCAGGGCTACCGGGATCCATTTCATCATTTCGTGGCCTTCTTCGGCTGAGGGTCATTGCTGCCGGCGGCTTCAAACACCAGCGCGTTGCTCTTCTCATTCAGGGTGCGCAACACCGGTTGCAGCTCACGCAAGACCTGATCGAGGCGCTGCATGTCGCCCACCATCTTGTTGTAAGCCGGTGAACCAGGCTGGAACCCTTTCATGCTGCGGTTCAGCTCCAGCAGCGTTTTCTGCATGTCCTGCGGCAGCGCCTGCATCTCTTTGCTGGCGATGATGTCGTTCAACGACTTCATGGTCTGCTGCGTCGACTTCATGGTTTTCTGGCTTTCCGCCAGCGTCTTGGTCGCTTCGCTGATCATCGGATTGATCGGCATCGAATTAATCTTATCCAACGTCTGCATCAGTTTCTGCTGGATCTGCGCCAGACCGCCGCTGGTGGTCGGCATCAGCGGATAACCAAACAGCTCGCGCGGCCCTTTCCACGGTTTTTCCTGCGGATAGAAGTCGAGATCGATGTACAGCGAACCGGTCAGCAGGTTGGCGGACTTCATCGAGGCGCGCATGCCGCGGGATTCCGCATCTTTCAAGTGCCCTTCAATATCAAAGTTGCCGCCCAGCTGTTTCTGGAAGCGATCCGGCTCGATGCGGATCAGCACCGGAATGCGGTAGTCGTTATCCAGACGCTGCGCCATGCCGTCTTTATAGAACGGCACCTGCGCCACCGTCCCCAGACGGATGCCGCGGAACTCGACCGGCGCGCCCGGCTGCAGGCCGCGTACCGAATCGGAGAAGAACAGCAGGTAGTCTTTATGCACGGTATACAGCGAATCCTGCGTGCTGCGCTGGTTGTCGAACAGCCGGTACTCCGCTTTCTCTTTCGCCTGTTCGCCGCGATCCCAGCCGTCCGGCACATCGAAGCTGACGCCGCCGCTAAACAGCGTGGTCAACGAGCCCATCTCCACCCGCATGCCCTGTGCCGACATGTCAAACGCCACGCCGCTGTCTTTCCAGAAGCGCACGTTGGTGGTGACCAACTGATCGTAAGGCGCGGTGATGAACAGCTGATAGCGCATGGCGCGCTCTTTAGGGTCGAAGTAGCTGGTTTCCACCGACCCGACGCGATAGCCGCGGAACAGCACCGGATCGCCGGCGTTGAGCTGGCCTGACTTCTCGCTGTCCAGCACGATGCGCAACCCTTTGGCGTCCGGGGAAGCCAGCGGCGGCGCATCGAGCAGCTGATAGTTGTCTTTGCCGTCTTTGCCTTTGTTGCCCGGCTGCAGTTCGATATAGGCGCCGGAGAGCAGCGTGCCCAGCCCGGAGACCCCTTCACGGCCGATCTGCGGCTTCACCACCCAGAAGGCGGAATCCTGGCGCAGCAATTTCTCCATGCCGGAATTGAGACGCGCCTGCACCATCACCTTGCTCAGGTCATCGCTCAACGTGACGGTTTCCACCACGCCGACGTCAACGCTGCGGCTTTTGATTTTGGTTTTACCCGCTTCCAGCCCTTCCGCCGTCGTGGTCACCAGCGTCACCACCGGCCCCTGATGGCTGAAGTGGTAAAACAGGATCCAGGCGCCGATCAGCGCGGTCACGATGGGAATGATCCACACCGGCGACCAGCGTTTGATCTTCTCGACGTCCGCGACGCTATGATTATTTTCCGTCACCTTGCGGCTCCTTGTTTATTGTTTCACTTGCGCGATCCCAGGTCAGCCGGGGATCAAATGTCATGGCGGCGAACATGGTGAGGATCACCACCAGCGCGAACAGCACGGCGCCCGTCGCGGGATAAATGCTCATCAACTGCCCCATTCGCACCAACGCCGACAACACGGCGATCACAAACACGTCGATCATTGACCAACGACCAACGAATTCGACCACTTCATAAATCAGATGCATACGCTCGCTGTCGGCGCGCGGTTTCTTCCTGCCGTTCGCATCCCAGCACAGCCAACCGATCGCCAACATTTTCAGCGACGGCACCATGATACTGGCGATGAAAATCACCATCGCTACCGGATAAGAGCCGTCCCCCCACAGCAGGATCACCCCCGCCATGATGGTGGAATTCATCTTGTTACCCAGCGCCTCGGTCACCATGATGGGCATCAGGTTGGCCGGAATATACAGCATGACAGAGGTCACCAGCAGCGCCAGCGTCCACTGCAGGCTGTGGCGGCGACGCACGTAGCCCTTGGTGTGGCAGCGCGGGCAGCGCACCTGATCGGCCGGCAGGATCGCCGTGCAGCACGCGCAGGAGCGCACGCCCTGGCGCATGCCGGTGCGCCCCACCGTCAGCGGGCGATTAAGCCGCGGCGCCGGTTCGATATCCTGCCACAGCCAGCGCCGATCCACGCACTGGAAAGCGCGCACCTGCAGCAGACAGAACAGGCAGTAAGGCACGAAGCTGCTGCCGATGCCGATGTCGCCGTAGGCCATCAGCTTGACGAAGCTGACCAGCACCCCGGCGAGGAAAATTTCCACCATGCACCAGGTCTTGAACTGGAACAGCACCCGGGCCATCCACTCTTTGAGACCCAGCGGCAAGCGCACCCTGGCGCACAGCAGGATGATCGCCACCATGCAAAACGCCGGGATCAGCTGCACGAACACCATAAACAAGGTGGCCATGCTGGCGTAGTCTTCCGCCACCATGACTTCCGGGATTTGGATCAGCCGGATTTCGTTGCCGAGGCCGGCGACGCGCATGTTGATAAACGGGAAAATGTTGGCCAGCACCAGCATGAACAAGGCGCTGAGCGCGTAACCGATCGGCCGCTTGCGCGGCTCGTCCCAGCGGGCGCTGAGCGTGGTTTTGCAGCGCGGGCATACCGCTTTGCTGCCATAGGCCAGCGGCGGCAGCGCCACCAGCATGTCGCACTGCGGGCACAGCATCAGGTTATCCTGCTGCGCCGCCGAGGGTGCGGAATGACTATGCTGCTGATGATTGTTGTGGGAACACACCATATTCCTCCTAAATAACGTTGCTCACCGGCACGTCGATACCGCCCGCAGCAGCGCGCGGGCGGTATCGCAACGGTCAGCCGTTTTTCATCGCTTCCAGCTCTTCCCAGCGGGCGAAGGCCTGCTCGAGCGCCTGCTCGGCGTTAGCCAACGCCGTCAGCACTTCTTGCGTTTCGCTGTGCGGCCGCGTGAAGAAGTCGGCATCGCTCATCTGCGCCTGCAGCGCTTCGATTTCCGCTTCCAGCTGTTCGAGCCGCTGCGGCAGCTGTTCCAGTTCGCGCAGCAGGTTGTAACTCAGCTTGGCCGCCGCTTTCTTCGGCTGTTCGGCCTTTTTCTCCGCCGCCGGTTTGCTCGCGCTCGGCGCCGCCTGACGAATCGGTTTCGCTGTCGCGCGCTGGTGATGCGCATCGTAGTAACCGCCGACGAAGGCGTTGATCACGCCATTGCCTTCGAAGATCCAGCACTCGGTCACCGAGTTGTCGACGAACTGACGATCGTGACTGACCAGCAACACAGTGCCCTGATAGCCGTCGATCAGCTCTTCCAGCAGCTCCAGCGTTTCGACGTCGAGATCGTTGGTTGGTTCATCGAGGATCAGCAGATTGCTCGGTTTCAGAAACAGCTTAGCCAACAGCAAGCGGTTACGCTCACCGCCCGACAGCGCCTTCACCGGCGTCATCGCGCGTTTCGGGTGGAACAGGAAGTCCTGCAGGTAGCCCAGCACGTGGCGAGGACGGCCGTTGACCATCACTTCCTGCTTGCCTTCCGCCAGGTTGTCCATCACCGTGCGCTCCGGATCGAGATCGGCGCGGTGCTGGTCGAAATAGGCCACTTCCAGCTTGGTGCCGCAGTGCACGCGGCCGCTGTCGGCTTTCAGCTGACCGAGCATCAGTTTCAGCAGCGTGGTTTTGCCGCAGCCGTTCGGCCCCACCAGCGCAATCTTGTCGCCGCGCTGCACCTGGGCGGAGAAACCGCGCACCAGCACCTTTTCGCCAACCTGATAATTGACGTCTTCCAGCTCGAATACGATTTTGCCGGAGCGGGTCGCCTCTTCCACCTGCATCTTGGCGGTGCCCATCACTTCACGGCGCTCTGAACGCTCGACGCGCAGCGCCTTCAGCGCGCGCACGCGGCCCTCGTTGCGGGTGCGGCGCGCCTTGATGCCTTGACGGATCCAGACCTCTTCCTGCGCCAGCTTGCGGTCGAACTCGGCGTTTTGCAGCTCTTCCACCCGCAGCGCTTCTTCTTTGCTCTGCAGGTACAGATCGTAGTTGCCCGGCCAGGAAACCAGCTTGCCGCGATCCAGATCGACGATGCGCGTCGCCATGTTGCGGATAAACGAACGGTCGTGCGAGATGAAGACGATGCTACCGTCGAACTCTTTCAGGAAACCTTCCAGCCAGTCGATGGTTTCGATATCCAGGTGGTTGGTCGGTTCGTCGAGCAACAAAACGCGCGGCGAGCTCACCAACGCGCGGCCCAGCGCCGCTTTGCGCAGCCAGCCGCCGGACAGCGAGGAAAGCTCTGCGTCGCCGTTCAGCCCCAGCTGCAGCAGCACTTCGCTGATGCGGCTGTCGAGCTGCCACAGCCCCTGGTGATCGAGGATCTCCATGATTTGCGCCATGCGCGCCAGGTTTTTCTCGCTCGGGTCGCTTTCCACCAGGTGGGAGATCGCGTGATACGCCTTCAGGTGTTCCGCCTGCTCCGCGACGCCTTCCGCCACGAAATCGAACACGCTGCCGCCGATATTGCGCGGCGGATCCTGTTGCAGACGCGCCACGATCAGATCCTGTTCGTAGATCACCCGGCCGTCGTCCAGCGGGATCTCTTTGCCGAGGATTTTCAGCAGCGTGGATTTGCCGGCGCCGTTGCGCCCGACCAGACACACGCGCTCGTTGTCTTCGATATGAATTTCGGTGTTGTCTAACAATGGCGCATCGCTGAAAGAGAGCCAGGCGCCGGACATGCTGATTAACGACATAGTAATTATTTTCCTTCGCCGGCGTGAGTCACCAGCCAGCAGTTGTGGATCTGACGGTTACGGGCAAAATCCTGCGACAGCGTCTTGGCGGTGATCTCTTTCGCCTCCAGGCCCAGCGCACTCAGCCCTGCCATATCCATTTGGAAACCGCGCTTGTTGTTCGAGAACATGATGGTCCCGTTGCGGCGCAGCAACCGTTTCAAATCTTTCATCAGCGCCAGGTGATCGCGCTGCACGTCAAAGGTGTTCTCCATCCGCTTGGAGTTGGAGAACGTCGGTGGATCGATGAAGATCACGTCGAACTGTTCATTGGCATTGCTCAGCCACGACAGGCAGTCGGCCTGGATCAGCCGATGCTGGCGGCCGGTCAGGCCGTTGGCGCGCAGGTTCTTCTCCGCCCATTCCAGGTAGGTGCGCGACATGTCCACCGTGGTGGTGCTGCGCGCGCCGCCCAGCCCGGCATGCACGCTGGCGGTGCCGGTATAGGCGAACAGGTTGAGGAAGTCCTTGCCGCCGCTCATCTCGCCCAGCATACGGCGCGCAATGCGGTGATCGAGGAACAGGCCGGTATCGAGATAGTCGGTCAGGTTGACCCACAGCTTGGCGTTATACTCTTCCACCAGCAAGAACTCGCCCTTCTGCGCCAGTTTCTCGTACTGGTTTTTGCCCTTCTGCCGCTCGCGGGTTTTCAGGATCAGCTGATTCGACGGCAATTCCAGCACCGCCAGCGTCGCGTTGATCACATCGAACAGGCGCTGACGCGCCTTCTGCGCATCGACGGTTTTCGGCGGCGCATACTCCTGCACCACCACCTTGCTGCCGTAACGGTCCACCGCGACGTTGTATTCTGGCAGATCGGCGTCGTACAGGCGGTAGCATTCGATGCCTTGTTGCTTCGCCCACTTGTCGAGCTTCTTCAAATTCTTGCGCAGACGGTTGGCGAAATCTTCCGCCACCTGCACGCCGCCGGTAGCGTTTCCGGCCGGGCTTGCCGCCAGCTGATAGTTTTTCTGCACGCACTCCAGCGGGCCGTTCTTCGCCTTGAACTGGCGCTCGGCGCGCAGCTGCAGGCAGCTCAACAGCTCCGGCGAGGCGCTGAACAGCGACAGCTGCCAACCGCCAAAGGCGCTTTTCATCACGCGGCCCAGCATGTTGTGCAGCGCGATCAGCGCCGGTTCGCTTTCCAGACGCTCGCCGTACGGCGGGTTGCTGATCACCGTGCCGTGCGGGCCTTCCGGCAGCGGGTTGGTCAAGCGCGCGACGTCGCCGACGTTGAAGGTGATCAGCTCGGCGACGCCGGCGCGGCGGGCGTTGCCGCGCGCCATCTCAATCACCCGACGATCGATATCGGAACCGAAGAAGCGAGAGGTAGTTTCCTGCAGGCCGCGACGCGCGCGCACCTGCGCTTCGGTGGTGACTTCACGCCACAGTTCGGCGTTGTGACCATTCCAGGCGCTGAAGCCCCAGTGTTGACGGTGCAGGCCCGGCGCGCGATCGGCGGCGATCATCGCCGCTTCGATCAACAACGTGCCGGAGCCGCACATCGGATCGAGCATCGGCGTGCCCGGCTGCCAGCCGGAACGCAACACGATGGCGGCCGCCAGGTTTTCCTTCAACGGCGCCTGGCCGGTGAGATCGCGGTAGCCGCGCTGGTGCAGGCCTTCGCCGCTCAGATCGAGCGCCACGCTGGCCATATCGCGTTGCAGGAAGACGTTAACGCGAATGTCCGGCTGCTGTTTGGCAACCGTCGGGCGTTGGTCGAGCTTACGGGTGAAGCTGTCAACGATGGCGTCTTTCACCTTCAGCGCGCCATACTGGCTGTTGCGGATCTCTTCGTTCACGCCGCTGAAATGCACGGCGAAGGTTTTATCCACGCCAAAAATGCTCGGCCAGTCAATCGCCTGCACGCCGAGGTACAGATCCAGGTCGCTGTGCACGCGGAATTCGTTCAGCGGCAACAAAATGCGCGAAGCCAGGCGGCTCCACAGCAGGCTTTGGTACAGAAGACGATCGTCACCCTGAAAATGTACCCCGCCCTGCACCACTTTGCAGTCGTGAGCGCCAAGCGTTTCCAGCTCGCTTTTTAACAGTTCTTCCAATCCACGCGCCGTGCTGGCAAACAGAGAGTTCATATCGTACTTATCACCAAAAAGAAAATTGTTGCGCATTATAGCTAATCCGCACCGCTTGTCATAAAGTTGCTCCCTTCTATTTAATCATCGTACGGAGATAAGGGTGATCACGCTTTCCAGACTCTACGTCCATCCGGTTAAATCACTGCGCGGCTTGCAGCTTTCCTACGCCCAGGTCGGCAGCAGCGGTCTGGCCTTTGACCGCAACTTTATGATCACCGAACCGGACGGCACCTTTATTACCGCGCGCCAATATCCGCAGATGGTGTTGTTCACGCCGGCGCTGTTGCCGGACGGGCTGTTTCTGACCGCGCCGGACGGTGAAAGCGCCGCCATTCGCTTCAGCGACTTCGCAGCCACGCCGCAGCCGACCGAGGTGTGGGGCAACCATTTCACCGCGCTGATCGCGCCGGATGAGATCAACCGCTGGCTGAGCGGCTATTTCCAGCGCGACGTGCAGCTGCGCTGGCTGGGGCCGGAGCTGACCCGCCGGGTCAAGAAACACCCTGAAATCCCGCTGACGTTTGCCGACGGCTACCCTTATCTGCTGATTAACCAAGCCTCGTTCAACGACCTGCAGCAGCGTTGCCCCGGCAGCATCAAGCTGGAACAGTTCCGCCCCAATCTGGTGGTGAGCGGCGCTACCGCCTGGGCTGAAGACGGCTGGCAGGTGATCCGCGTCGGCGACGTGATGTTCGATCTGGTGAAACCCTGCAGCCGCTGCGTGCTCACCACCGTCAGCACCGAGCGTGGCCGCAAGCACCCGAGCGGCGAACCGCTCAGCACGCTGCAAAAATTCCGCTCCGCCGACAACGGCGACATCGATTTCGGCCAGAATATGATCGCGCGCAACAGCGGCATCATTCGCGTGGGCGATACGGTGGAAGTCTTGTCAACCAAGCCGCCGCGCCCTTATGGCGCAGGTAAAGTGGTGGAGAGCGTGCAGGCGCCGCAGGACAGCGCGCACAGCGTCACGATCGAATATGAAGGAAAGGTATTTACCGGCAATAACCAGCAGATCCTGCTCGAACAACTGGAACAGCAAGGCATTCGCGTGCCTTACTCGTGCCGCGCCGGGATTTGCGGCAGCTGCCGCATTACATTGCTGAGCGGTGAAGTCGCGCCCCTGAAGAAAAGCGCGCTGGGCGACAACGGCACCATCCTGTGCTGCAGCTGCATCCCGAAAACTGATTTGACGTTGGCGTAATCCGCCTTATACCGCCCTGTCGTAAGCCGGGGCGGCGCTTTCATCCTGCGCGCAAGGTTTCAGCCGATCGTGCATCACCTTGATGGCGTCACCCAAGACCATGGTGCGGCCGGCGACCGTCAGCTGATTTTGCGCCAGCAGGCACAGGCTGGCGTTATCCCCGGCCTCGACCACCAGCAGGCGCGCTTCCGCGCCGCTTTCCATCACTTTCACCGCCGCCAGCTCGCCGTTCTTCGGCTGCAACGGGTAGTGCTGCTGCGAGAAATGCCAGCTCTTCGGCATCAGCGGTTTCAGGAAGCGGTAGGCGACCAGCGCATTCAACACCAGCTCGGCGCGCTGTTCATGGCTCAGCTTGACCTGCTTGCACTGTTCTTCATAGGTGAAATAAAGGGCGGCGTCATCCACGCAAAAAGCGCATTCATCGAAGGCGTCCGGCGTTAACATTTTGGCCGGGAAACGTGAACGAAAGATCATACCATTAGCTAAATCCAGCATTAGCCGATCGTGTTCGGCATCAAAATACCAACGCCAATTATCGTCAGGTTTTATCTTCATTTCGTATCCTTCTCGCTGCCCATGCCAACGCCGCACTCACCCTAAAAGGCGATTTTATCACCGATGAAATAGCTTAAACATCGGATAATTCCGCGAACGATATTTAAGCTAACGAACAAAATATAGACGAGCCGGGGGCAGAAATAAACCCCCGGAATAAAATGAGAGGAAAAATATTAGATATGGGTAACGATATCTTTAATCAAACGCGGGCCGTGATAGATAAATCCGGAATAAATTTGCAGCAGGCTCGCGCCGGCCTCCATTTTTTCGCGCGCCGCCGTCAGCGAATCGATGCCGCCTACGCCGATAATCGGCAGACGCCCTTGCAGTTCGGTGGAGAGGCGACGGATCACTTCGGTGCTGCGTGATTGCAACGGACGCCCACTTAACCCGCCCGCTTGTTCGCAGTAATTCAGCCCTTGGATCAATTTTCGATCCAACGTGGTATTGGTGGCGATCACGCCATCGATATTATGCCGCACCAGGCTATCGGCAATTTGGATCAATTCTTCTTCAGAAAGATCCGGCGCGATCTTTACCGCTACCGGCACATATTTGTGATGGCGCGCATGTAATTCCTGCTGCTTATTTTTAATCGCAGCCAAAAGATCGTCCAACGCTTCGCCATACTGTAAGGATCGTAACCCCGGCGTATTCGGTGAAGAGATGTTAATCGCGATATATCCGGCATACGGATAAACTTTATCCATGCAGATCAAATAATCGTCTTTGCCCTGCTCGACCGGCGTGTCTTTATTCTTGCCGATATTGATCCCAAGAATGCCGCCGAAATGGGATTTCTTAACGTTTTCAACCAGATTGTCCACGCCATGGTTATTGAACCCCATGCGGTTAATCAGGCCTTCCGCCTCAACCACGCGGAACAAGCGCGGCTTGTCGTTGCCCGGTTGCGGACGTGGCGTCACGGTGCCGACTTCCACATGGCCGAAGCCCATCGCGCCGAACGCATCGATGCATTCGCCGTTTTTATCCAGACCGGCGGCCAATCCCAGCGGGTTTTTAAACGACAGCCCCATGCAGCTGACCGGTTTGGTCGGCACGGACTGACGGACAAGAAACGCTAATGGGGTGCCGGTAATACGGCTGAGCTGACGAAAGGTCACTTCGTGCGCGCGCTCCGGATCGAGCTGGAACAACGCTTTCCTGATGAGGGGGTAGTACATGGACTCTCCTGATTTCCCGGTTGCAAACCGGGGGCGTATTATCCGGTATCCCCCGCCTAATTGGAATTGATTAAAGGCAAAAAAAGCCGTTTTTACGCAATCGTTTTCACTCTTCATCGCCAAATCGGCGCCAATCCGCTTTTACGCATATCCAAATCAAAAAATGAGATTTAAAAAACGCGCCCGGTTGCTGGTAGGTTTAAAACACTTCCCATTAATTTTCTAATTAAACCTAACTTTTAGTTATAAGGAGTGGCAATGCGCGTTATATCACTGGCCGGTAGCCCACGCATCCCATCACGTTCCGCCGCGCTGCTCTCGCTGAGTCAGAACTGGCTGCGGCAACAAGGGGTGGAGGTGACGGCCTATACCCTGCACGACTTCGATGCCGAAGATCTGCTGTACGCCAACTTCAACAGTCCGGCGATCAAGGCGTTTGCCGACCAGCTGGCGCAGGCCGACGGCCTGCTGATTTCCACACCGGTTTATAAAGCGTCGTTCTCCGGCGCGCTGAAAACCCTGCTGGACCTGCTGCCGGAACGCGCGCTGGACCATAAAGTGGTGCTGCCGCTGGCGACCGGCGGTTCTGTCGGTCACATGCTGGCGGTGGACTATGCGCTGAAACCGGTGCTGGCGGCGCTCAAAGCGCAAGAGGTGCTGCACGGCGTGTTCGCCGACGACAGTCAGATCCAGCTGACCGGCGAAAGCGCCACGCTCACCGACGCCGTGGCCACCCGGTTGGAAGAAGCGCTCGCCAGTTTCTATTTGGCGCTTGGGCGCCGCAAACCGCCCGCGCTGCGCGTCGCCTCGCCGCTGACGGCGCGTCAAACCGCCTGAAATGCCTGGAAAAGGAGAGCCTGAATGAAACAACGCAACGCTTTGCGACGTTGGCTGAACGCAGCGGCCTTCACCGGCCTGCTGTCGCTGGTCTGGGCCAACGCCGCCGTCGCGCAGGATCCGGCGCAATTTCGCATCGGTTACCAGAAAGGATCGGTGAGTCTGGTGCTGGCGAAAAGCCACCGGCTGCTGGAGGAGCGCTTCCCCGCCACCCGCATCAGCTGGATTGAATTTCCCGCCGGCCCGCAGATGCTGGAAGCCTTGAACGTCGGCAGCATCGATCTGGGCAGCACCGGTGATATTCCGCCGATCTTCGCGCAGGCCGCCGGGGCGGACCTGCTGTATGTCGGCGTTGAGCCGCCCAAACCGAAGGCGGAAGTGATCCTGGTGCCGGAAAACAGCCCGATCAAAACCGTCGCCGATCTGAAAGGCCATAAGGTCGCATTTCAGAAAGGATCCAGCTCACACAACCTGCTGCTGCGATCGCTGCAAAAGGCCGGCCTGAAATTTACGGATATCCAACCCGCCTACCTGACCCCCGCCGATGCGCGCGCCGCATTCCAGCAGGGCAACGTCGATGCCTGGGCTATCTGGGATCCTTATTATTCCGCCGCGCTGCTGCAGGGCGGCGTTCGGGTGCTCGGCGACGGCACCGATCTGAACCAGACCGGTTCCTTCTATCTGGCGGCGCGCCCTTATGTCGAAGCCAATGGCGCCTTTATCAGCCAGGTCCTGACGGTGCTGACCCAGGCCGATGCGCTCACCCGCAGCGACCGGGCGCAAAGCGTGACCTTGCTGGCCAACGCCATGGGGCTGCCGGAACCGGTGATCGCCAGCTATCTGGATCACCGTCCCCCGACCGCCATCACACCGCTCGATGCGCATACGATCGCCGCGCAGCAGCAAACCGCCGACCTGTTTTACGCCAACCGGCTGGTGCCGGTGAAGGTCGACATCTCGCAACGCATCTGGCGCCCAAGCGCGCAATAAATACGGGAGAGCATTGACGATGAGCCTGAACGTTTTCTGGTTTTTACCCACCCACGGCGACGGCCACTATCTTGGCAGCGCACAGGGCGCTCGCAGCGTCGATCACGGTTACTTGCAACAAATCGCCCAAGCGGCGGACCGGCTGGGATTCGGCGGCGTGCTGATCCCCACCGGTCGCTCTTGCGAAGACTCCTGGCTGGTGGCCGCCTCGCTGATCCCAGTCACCCAGCGGCTGAAATTTTTGGTCGCGCTGCGGCCGGGTATCATCTCCCCTACGCTGGCGGCGCGTCAGGCGGCGACGCTGGATCGCCTGTCCAACGGGCGCGCGCTGTTCAATCTGGTCACCGGCGGCGATCCGGAAGAGCTGGCGGCGGAGGGGTTGCATCTCAGTCATGAAGAGCGTTACGAAGCCTCGACCGAGTTCACTCATATCTGGCGCCGGGTGCTGGAAGGTGAAACCGTCGATTTCCACGGCAAGCATATTCAGGTGAAAGGCGCCAAACTGCTGTTCCCGCCGGTGCAGCAACCGCGCCCGCCGCTCTATTTCGGCGGATCCTCCGCCGCCGCGCAGGATCTGGCCGCCGAGCAGGTAGAAATGTACCTCACCTGGGGAGAGCCGCCGGCACAGGTCAAAGAGAAGATCGAAGAGGTGCGCGCCAAAGCGGCGGCGAAGGGCCGGCAGGTACGCTTCGGCATCCGTCTGCACGTCATCGTGCGGGAAACCACCGAAGAAGCCTGGCGCGCCGCCGATCGGCTGATCGCTCACCTCGATGAGGAAACCATCGCCAACGCGCAGCAGGCCTTTGCCCGCTTCGACTCCGTCGGCCAACGGCGCATGGCGGCGCTGCACGGCGGCAAGAAGGATAATCTGGAGATCAGCCCGAACCTGTGGGCCGGCATCGGCCTGGTGCGCGGCGGCGCCGGCACCGCGCTGGTGGGCGATGGCCCGACGGTCGCGGCGCGCATGCAGGAATACGCCGATCTGGGCATCGATACCTTTATTCTCTCCGGCTATCCGCATCTGGAAGAGGCCTACCGCGTCGGCGAACTGCTGTTTCCGCACCTCGATCTGGCGCAGGAGGAAACGCCCACGCGCCTTCAACCGGTGCGCCCGCAGGGCGAAGTGGTGGCCAACATCTATGTTCCGCAAAAAGTGTCGCAGAGCTGAGGAGCGCCCCGATGGCAAAGAACGCGCAACGCATCCTGTATCGGCTGGCCCCTTGGGCGCTGCCGCTGGCGCTGGTGATCATCTGGCAAGTCGCCGTCGAAACCGGCTGGCTGTCCAACCGCATTTTGCCGGCGCCGAGTGCGGTGCTGGCCGCCTTCTGGCGCCTGAGCCAAAGCGGCGAACTGTGGCAGCACCTGAGCATCAGCAGCCAGCGCGCGTTGATCGGCTTTGGCATCGGCGGCAGCATCGGACTGATTCTCGGCTTTATTACCGGGCTGTCGCGTTGGGGTGAACGCCTGTTGGACAGTTCGGTGCAAATGATCCGCAACGTGCCGCACCTGGCGCTAATCCCACTGGTGATCCTGTGGTTCGGCATCGATGAATCCGCCAAGATCTTTCTGGTGGCGCTCGGCACGTTGTTCCCGATTTATCTCAATACCTATCACGGCATCAAAAACATCGATCGCGGCCTGCTGGAGATGGCGCGCAGCTACGGTCTGAGCGGTTTTCGCCTGTTCACGCAGGTGGTGCTGCCGGGCGCGTTGCCGTCGATTATGGTCGGCGTGCGTTTCGCCCTCGGGTTCATGTGGTTGACGCTGATCGTCGCCGAAACCATCTCGGCCAACTCCGGCATCGGTTATCTGGCGATGAACGCGCGTGAATTTCTGCAAACCGACGTGGTGGTGGTGGCGATCGTGCTGTACGCCCTGCTCGGCAAGCTGGCGGACGTGGGCGCGCAACTGCTGGAACGCGTCTGGCTGCGCTGGCATCCGGCCTATCAACTGAAACAGGGAGAAGCGCTATGACCCTTCCCGCTCGCCTTGCGCAAGGCACGCCGGTGACGCTGGAGTCCATCGGCAAACGTTACGGCAACCGCACCGTGCTGGATAACATTCAGCTACGTATCTCTGCCGGGCAGTTCGTGGCGGTGGTCGGCCGCAGCGGCTGCGGCAAGAGCACCCTGCTGCGTCTGTTGGCCGGCCTGGAACAGGCCAGCAGCGGCGTGCTGCTCAGCGGCAATGCGCCGCTTGCCGCCGCCAAAGAGGATACCCGGCTGATGTTTCAGGATGCGCGCCTGCTGCCGTGGAAAACGGTGATCGACAACGTGGGGTTGGGGCTGCGCGGCCAGTGGCGCGACGCGGCGCTGCAGGCGCTGGCCGCGGTCGGTTTGGCGGATCGCGCCCGCGACTGGCCGGCGGCGCTGTCCGGCGGACAAAAGCAGCGGGTCGCCCTGGCACGCGCGTTGATCCACCGCCCCCGCCTGCTGCTGCTGGACGAACCGCTCGGGGCGCTGGATGCCCTGACGCGCATCGAGATGCAAGGGCTGATAGAATCGCTGTGGCAACAGCACGGTTTTACCGTACTGCTGGTGACGCACGACGTCAGCGAAGCCATCGCGCTGGCGGATCGGGTGATCCTGATTGAAGAGGGCCACATCGGACTGGATCTGAGCATCGATCTGCCGCGGCCACGCCGTAAGGGTTCAGCCAGGCTGGCGGAACTGGAAGCTGAAGTGCTGGAGCGGGTGTTATCGCCGCCGGTCACCGCGGCCAGCCCACGCCAGGCGGCGAATTGAACGAAAAAAGGGACGGCGCAGGCCGTCCCTTTGGGTATTCACGGTGAAAAGATTAGGCGTCGAGCGCCTTGCTGATCTTCTCGTACAGATCGCCGGACAGGTTTTCCAACCCTTTCAGCTGTTCCAACGCTTTGCGCATCAGCGCCTGGCGACCGGCGTCGTAACGCTTCAGGCGAATCAGCGGTTCGATCAGGCGCGCGGCGATCTGCGGGTTGCGCTGGTTGAGATCGCTGAGGATCTCCACCAGGAATTGATAACCGCTGCCATCCGCCGCATGGAACGCCGCCGGGTTGCCGGAAGCGAAGCCGCCGATCAGCGAGCGGGTGCGGTTCGGGTTGCTCAGGCTGAACGAGCGGTGTTGCAGCAGCGCACGCACCTTGCTCAACACATCCGCCGACGGGCTGCTCCCCTGCAGCACGAACCATTTGTCCATCACCAGGCCATCCTGATGCCAGCGCTCGTCGAACGCCGCCAACAGCGCATCGCGACACGGCAACTGGGCCGCAACCGCAGCGGACAGCGCCGCCAGCGAGTCGGTCATGTTATCCGCCTGGCGATACTGTTCGCTCACCAGTTGGTCCGCCAGCGCCGCATCTTCGCCGAACGCCAGATAACCCAGGCACACATTGCGCAAGGCGCGCTTGGCGATGTCGGCGTGCTCCACGCGGTAGCCGTCGGTCTTGTTGGCGTGATACACCGCCAGCCACTCATCGGCCAACTCCCGCGCCAGGCAGCGAACGATCGCTTCGTGCACCGCGGCGATCGCTTCCGGATCGATGGTGGCGAACAGTTCAGCGATTTCGTTCTCCGACGGCAGCGTCAGGATCTGCGCCGCCAGCGCCGGATCCAGCGTCTCGTTCAGCAACACCGCACGGAACGCGTCGGCCACGTGCAGCGGCAGCGACAACGGCTGCTTCTGCTGGTGCCGCGCCACGTTCAGTTTGATGTAGGTCGCAAGCAGGCTCTGCGCCGCATCCCAACGCGCAAACTCATTGCGCGCGTGCTGCATCAGGAAGGTCAGTTGCTGATCGCTGTACGGATAATCCAGTTTCACCGGCGCAGAGAATTCACGCAGCAGCGACGGCACCGGCTTGTGCGCCACGCCGTCGAACACGAAGGTCTGCTCCGCTTCGGTGACGTTCAGCACGTTGTTGACCGGCAGGCCACCCTTCTGCAGCGCGATGACGTTGCCTTCGCTGTCGTACAGCTCGATATCCAGCGGGATATGCAGCGGCAACTTCTCAGGCTGATCGGCGGTCGGCGCGGTTTTCTGGCTGACATGCAGGCGATATTGCTGAGTTTCCGCATCGTACTCGTCGCGCACCGTCAACAGCGGCGTGCCGGACTGACTATACCAACGGCGGAAGCGCGACAGATCCACGTTGGACGCGTCCTCCATCGCCTGTACGAAGTCATCGCAGGTGGCGGCGCTGCCGTCGTGGCGTTCGAAATAGAGCTGCATCCCTTTCTGGAAGTTCTCTTCCCCCAGCAGGGTGTGCATCATGCGGATCACTTCAGAACCTTTCTCATACACCGTCAGGGTGTAAAAGTTGTTCATCTCGATGACTTTATCCGGACGAATGGCATGCGCCATCGGGCTGGCGTCTTCGGCGAACTGCGCGCCGCGCATCACGCGCACGTTATCGATACGGTTGACCGAACGCGAGCCCAGATCGGAACTGAACTCTTGATCGCGGAACACCGTCAGCCCCTCTTTCAGGCTGAGCTGGAACCAGTCGCGGCAGGTGACGCGGTTGCCGGTCCAGTTGTGGAAGTATTCGTGACCAATCACCGCTTCGATGTTCAGGTAATCTTTGTCGGTGGCGGTTTCCGCCTTCGCCAACACGTATTTGGAGTTAAAGATATTTAACCCTTTGTTCTCCATCGCGCCCATATTGAAGAAATCGACCGCCACGATCATATAAATGTCGAGATCGTATTCCAGACCGAAGCGGGTCTCGTCCCACTTCATCGAGTTTTTCAACGAGGTCATCGCCCAGTCGGCGCGATCCAGGTTGCCGCGATCGACAAACAGCTCCAGCGCGACCTTACGGCCGGAACGGGTGGTGAAGCTGTCGCGCAGCACGTCGAAGTCCCCCGCCACCAACGCGAACAGGTAGCAAGGTTTCGGGAACGGATCCTGCCATTGCACCCAGTGGCGACCATCGGCCAATTCACCCTGGCCAATACGGTTGCCGTTCGACAGCAGGAACGGATAGCGCGCCTTGTCGGCCACGATGCGGGTGGTAAAGCGCGCCAGCACGTCCGGGCGATCCTGGTAATAGGTAATATGATGGAAGCCTTCGGCTTCGCATTGCGTGCACAGCGCATCGCCGGACAGATACAGCCCTTCCAGCGCGGTGTTTTTCGCCGGGTGAATATCGTTGACGATGGTCAGAGTGAATTGTGCCGGCAACGCTTCGACGATCAGCTGGTTATCCTGCTGACGATAGGCGCTCCACGGTTGACCGTCGACCTGAATGCTCACCAGCGTGAGATCTTCACCATCCAGCACCAGCGGTGCGTCGGCTGCGCCCTGACGTTTGATTTTACTGACGGCGGTCACGCGCGTGGTTTCCGCGTCCAGACTGAAGTCCAAATCGATGTCGGTCGTGGTGTAATCGGGCGCGCGATAATCGTGGCGATATTTTGCCTGTGGCTGTTGTGTCATAAAAACCCTTAAACGTCTCAGTGAGTTATAGGTGCCAGGCCGCTCTTCTCCTCCGCGCCGTCGCTGGAGATTTCCCCTGCGGCGCTCGGCGAACCTGATTGTGAATAAACTGTATCACAGCTGGCTGAAAAGCCCAGATCCGCCGGGCAAGCGCGATAAAGAAATCAGAGGCAAATCATAGTTCACCCACCAGATGGCAGCGCGGGTGACCAATGGCTAAATAAAAATCAGCATTTAATGCTAAAAAACCGCCTTCGCGGCGCTCCGGCATTGTTGAGGCGGCACAGGCGGCATGATGGTATAATTGCCGAATCAGGCTCAGGGATGACTCGCACTATGAAAATCAAATACGCTATCTATTTTTTCACCCTGTGCCTGATGACCTCCTTCTCGCTGTTCATCGTCGAGGAACTGCTCGAAGCCCATACCGAGTACCGCGATAACCAGCTCAACCTGTATAAGATCGATCGCGCCAAAGAAATCTCCGAGGCCTTTCAGGCTTCGCTGCAGGCTCACCGCCTCAAACGCTTGAGCCTGATCGATCCGCAAATCACTCGCGCGCAATGTCTGGCCGCCGATCGGGTGGCGCGCGAGAAAATCGCACGGATCCGCGAGCATCTGAACGACACGGTCGCCAGGGAGCTGGGTGTGCGGCAAAAAATCGCCGCGCTGTCGATGATCGGCCTGATGGAACAGTTGCTGGATAACGACAACCTGCAGCTTTCGCAGGTCAACAACGCCAACGCCAACCTGTTCAACATCAACAGCGCCTATTACATCTCGCAAACCAGCAAGAGCTATTACCGCTACACCTACGATACCCGAATGGTGGATACCGACTCCTTTATGTTTCTCGAGGCCATTCGCCTCAACAACCGACTGAATATGTCGCTGACGGAGTTAAGCGATCAGATTATCGACGTCAACGTCAGCCCGCTCGATCGCAAAGACGCCTATCTGAAGTCCATTCAGTTGACCGGCGTCCTGAACGCGCTGAGCACCCGGTTGATCTTCATGAAGCTCAACTACGACGACGTGCAAACCACCAGCATCGTCAATCAGTTGCTCACCCAGGTGTCTACCGAACGCCTCAAGCAGATTACCGATGGGCTATACACCGCCATCAATACCCAAAAGCCCTATCCCGCCGCGCTGATCTCGCGCTATGTCGACGAGTTGAGCGGGCTTTCTCAGACGCTGTATCAACGCAGTTTCGAGCTGGAAACCGTCGCTTCGCGTCACAAGATTTATGACAGCCAGACCACCATTTACGGCATGATCGCGCTCGCCGGTCTGGGGGTGCTGCTGTTCATTTTGCCGGCGCTGGTGTTCTGCACCAACATCAACCGCTGGTTGACCAAAACCCACAACAATATCGTGCGGCTGTCGCGCGGCGAGATGAATATCGATCGCAACGACGCCTTCTACAGCCGGGAACTGATCGCCATCAGCGACGCCATTCAACAGCTCAGACAATATCAGTTGGACAAGGTCTCGCTGGAAAGCGAGAAACAGCTGCTGATTAAAGAGCTTGAGGCCTCTTCCTTCCTCGATCCGCTCACCAACATTTATAACCGCCGTAAATTCTTCCTCGAATGCCAGCTATTGGGCGACGGTAGCTACCCGCAGGCCTTTTGCCTGATCGATATCGACAACTTCAAACAGCTCAACGACAGCTACGGCCACGATGTCGGTGACCGGGCGCTGGTGGAATTCGGCCATCTGTTGCAACGCGCGTTTCGCGCCAGCGACATCTTCTGCCGCTACGGTGGCGAAGAGTTCGCGGTGCTGCTGGGCAACTGTTCGTTGGACAACGCGCGGGACATCATGGAGCAATTGCGCGCCCGCACCCATCGCCTGACGCTAAATTTGGCCGACGGGCGGCAAGTGCGTTTCACCACCAGCTGCGGCATTGCGCCGGTCAACGCGTTCACTGCGCTGCAGGCGGCGATAAAACAGGCGGACGAAGCGCTCTATTTTTGCAAAAAGAACGGCAAGGATCGGGTCAGCGTGCACACCCAGGCCGGGTTTATCTGATTTGTTGTTTAAAATAATTAACATTATAATTTTTATGACTAATTAGGCTAAGTCATTCACCTTACAGGCATATCTGGCTTTTTTCCCCCGCCGCCGTCGCCAGCCCGCCATAAAGGCACGTTTAATCCTCGACCCGCTTCGGTGATTTATGGTGTGATGCAGCTTCAATAACAGGATAATCCGGGTATACTCCACCCCCACTTTTATGATTATCCGGATTTGGACACGCGCCTGACGAGGATGCTGTAACGCGCTATGACTCAATACGCTTCCCCGATTTTGACATCACTGCTTGATACCGATGCTTACAAGCTTCATATGCAGCAAGCAGTGTTCCATCGCTATCCCGCGATCAGCGTGGCGGCGGAATTCCGCTGCCGCGGCGACGAACTGCTGGGCGAATATGCCGACGAGATCCGCGCGCAGGTCGCCCTGATGAGCCAGCTGGCGCTGACCGACGCAGAATTCGCTTACCTTTCGGGTCTGCCCTTCTTCCGTCAAGATTACCTGAGCTGGCTGCGCACGTTCCGATACGATCCGCAGCAGGTGACCATCGACAACCGCGACGGCAAGCTGCAAATCCGCATCGCCGGGCCGTGGCGTGAAGTGATCATGTGGGAAGTGCCGCTGCTGGCGGTGATCAGCGAAGTGGTGCACCGCCGGCGTTCTCCGCTGGCGACGCCGGAACAGGCGGTAGCCCACCTGCAAACCAAGTTGGCGCAGTTCAAGACGCTGGCGGGCGATTTGGATCTTTCACGCTTCAAGCTGATGGACTTCGGCACCCGTCGCCGTTTCTCCCAGGGCGTACAACAGGCCATCGTCAGCACCTTGCAGGCCGAATTCCCGTACCTGTCGGGCACCAGCAATTACGATCTGGCGCATCAGCTCGGCCTGGCGCCGGTCGGCACGCAGGCGCATGAATGGTTCCAGGCGCATCAGCAGATAAGCCCGGTGCTGGCCAACAGCCAGCGCGCCGCACTGCAGGCCTGGCTGGATGAATACCCGGATCAGCTTGGCATCGCGCTCACCGACTGCATTACCATGGATGCTTTCCTGCGCGACTTCGGTCCGCAGTTCGCCGAGTGTTATCAGGGGCTGCGCCACGATTCGGGCGATCCCGTCGAGTGGGGTGAGAAAGCCATTGCCCACTATCAGAAACTGGGCATCGATCCGATGAGCAAAACGCTGGTGTTCTCGGACAACCTGGATCTGGAAAAAGCGCTGACGCTCTATCGCCACTTCTATCAGCGCATCAACCTCAGCTTCGGTATCGGCACGCGCCTGACCTGTGATATTCCGGGCGTTAAGCCGTTGAATATCGTGATCAAGCTGGTCGAATGCAAAGGCAAACCGGTGGCTAAGCTCTCCGACAGCCCCGGCAAGACCATCTGCCAGGACCAGGCATTCGTGCGGGCCTTGCGCAAGGCCTTCGATCTGCCGCTGGTGAAGAAAGCCAGCTGAACCTTCTCTATCTCTATATAGAGAGAAAGAAAGCCGGCCCGGTTTACGCGCCGGCTTTTTTATTTTTATCCCGAACGCCCTCTTTTCAGTCAGCCGCGATAAATGTTGCGACAATCCGATGATTTCTGCTTGTGCTCTGCACCGCGGCAAGTAACATAGCCATTACCCCCATATTCTTGGGTTGTAAGCTATTTCTAAACCAAATTATTAAAGAGAGAAATCTATGAGCGTAGTGCCTGTAGTCGACGTACTGCAAGGTCGTGCTGCGGTTGACAGTGAAGTCACCGTACGCGGCTGGGTACGTACCCGGAGAGATTCAAAAGCTGGTATCTCCTTCCTGGCCGTCTATGACGGTTCCTGCTTTGATCCGTTACAGGCCGTCGTTAATAATTCTCTGCCGAATTATCAGGATGAAGTGCTGCATCTGACCACCGGTTGTTCGGTTGAAGTCACCGGCAAAGTCGTCGCTTCACCGGGCGAAGGCCAGAGCTTCGAACTGCAGGCTACCGCGATCAAAGTGGTCGGCTGGGTCGACGATCCGGACACTTACCCGATGGCGGCCAAGCGCCACAGCATCGAATACCTGCGCGAAGTGGCTCACCTGCGCCCGCGCACCAACCTGATCGGCGCCGTGGCGCGCGTACGTCATACTCTGGCGCAGGCGATCCACCGCTTCTTCCATGAAAATGGGTATTTCTGGGTCTCTACTCCGCTGATCACCGCCTCCGATACCGAAGGCGCCGGCGAGATGTTCCGCGTGTCCACGCTGGATCTGGAAAACCTGCCGCGCACCGACAAAGGCACCGTCGATTTCAGCGAAGACTTCTTCGGTAAGGAAGCCTTCCTCACCGTTTCCGGCCAGCTGAACGGCGAAACCTACGCTTGCGCGCTGTCGAAGGTTTACACCTTCGGCCCAACCTTCCGCGCCGAAAACTCCAACACCAGCCGCCACCTGGCGGAGTTCTGGATGATCGAACCGGAAGTGGCCTTCGCTACGCTGGACGACGTCGCCGGCCTCGCCGAAAGCATGCTGAAGTATGTGTTCCAGGCGGTGCTGGATGAACGTGCCGACGATCTGAAATTCTTCGCCGAGCGCGTGGATAAAGACGCTATCGCTCGTCTGGAGCGCTTCGTGTCTTCCGATTTCGCCCAGGTGGATTACACCGACGCCATTGAGATCCTGCTGGCCTCGGGCCAAACCTTCGAAAACCCGGTTTCCTGGGGCATCGATCTCTCTTCCGAGCATGAACGTTACCTGGCGGAGAAACACTTCCAGGCGCCGGTGGTGGTGAAAAACTACCCGAAAGACATCAAAGCGTTCTACATGCGCATGAACGAAGACGGCAAGACCGTCGCGGCCATGGACGTGCTGGCGCCGGGCATCGGCGAAATCATCGGTGGCTCGCAGCGTGAAGAACGCCTCGACGTGCTCGATCAGCGTCTGGAAGAGATGGGGCTGAATAAAGAAGACTACTGGTGGTATCGCGATCTGCGCCGCTACGGCACCGTGCCGCATTCCGGTTTCGGCCTAGGCTTTGAACGTTTAATCGCCTATGTCACCGGCGTGCAAAACGTGCGCGATGTGATTCCATTCCCGCGCACGCCGCGTAACGCAAGCTTCTAATTTATACGATCACACGTTTTTTAAACGATTTCGTTACAAAACAAAGGCCAGCATCGCTGGCCTTTCGCATTTTTTAATATTGACGCACGTCACAAAGTTCCCGAAAAATTACATTTAGTTACACATACTTTCCTTTTGCAACCTGATTGGGACATTGGTATCATTTTCGTCCTAGATTAACCCGCCTGTGAATGGAACACTGCGTTCAGACACAGGACGACACCAATCTATCAACAATAGTTCCCAAAGAATTATTGGCGGCAGTGGCAAAGGTGTCCGAATAACACCAATGAGGGTAATAATGATGAAGCGCAACATTCTTGCAGTGGTAATCCCGGCTCTGTTGGCTGCTGGTGCAGCAAACGCAGCTGAAATCTACAACAAAGACGGCAACAAGCTGGATCTGTACGGCAAAGTTGACGGTCTGCACTACTTCTCCAAAGACAAAGGTAATGACGGCGATCAGACCTATGTTCGTTTCGGCTTCAAAGGTGAAACCCAGATTACTGACCAACTGACCGGTTACGGCCAGTGGGAATACAACGTTCAGTCCAACCACGCCGAATCTCAGGGCACCGAAGGCACCAAAACCCGTCTGGGCTTCGCCGGTCTGAAATTCGCTGACTACGGCTCCTTCGACTACGGCCGTAACTACGGCGTACTGTACGACGTGGAAGGCTGGACCGATATGCTGCCAGAGTTCGGTGGCGATACTTACACCTACTCCGACAACTTCATGACCGGCCGTACCAACGGCGTTGCGACCTATCGTAACAACAACTTCTTCGGTCTGGTTGACGGTCTGAACTTCGCCGTTCAGTACCAGGGTAAAAACCAGAACGACAGCCGTGCTCTGAAAAAACAGAACGGCGACGGCTGGGGCCTCTCCTCTACTTATGACATCGGCGAAGGCGTAAGCTTCGGCGCTGCCTATGCGTCCTCCAACCGTACCGACGATCAGAAGCTTAACGCTACCGCTAAAGGCGACAAAGCTGACGCATGGACCGTGGGCGCGAAATACGACGCCAACAACGTCTACCTGGCGGCGATGTATGCAGAAACTCGCAACATGACCCCATACGGCGAGTCTGACTTGACTATCGCTAACAAAACTCAGAACTTCGAAGTGACCGCTCAGTACCAGTTCGACTTCGGTCTGCGCCCAGAAGTGTCTTACCTGCAGTCTAAAGGCAAGGATCTGGCTGGCCGCACCGCGAACGGCGCTCGCTTCAACGGCGGCGACGCTGACCTGGTTAAATATGTTTCTGTTGGTACCACTTACTACTTCAACAAAAACATGTCCACCTACGTTGATTACAAAATCAACCTGCTGGATGACAACGACTTCACCAAAGCTAACGGCATCGCAACTGACGATATCGTAGGCGTTGGTCTGGTATACCAGTTCTAAGTTGTCTCGCTTATCGGCGGTTCACCGTCGGCTAAGTTAAAAAAACAGGGCTTCGGCCCTGTTTTTGTTTGTATCAGCCGGTAACTTTTTATCCTGCCGATTCCCCCTTCCCCATCATTTTTTCTGTCGAATCCTTCACGTTCATAAGATCGCGGTGTTTTTATCGCAAACGGTTGGCAAAGCCGATAACTGGCGCTACCCTGATGCTTCTGTCTGCTTAACTCCGAGATTTGGAAGCACCTGACATGTTTGAAAAAATCACCGCCGCACCCGCCGACCCGATCCTGGGCCTGACCGACATTTTCCGCGCCGACGCCCGCCCGAATAAAATCAATTTAGGCATTGGCGTTTATAAAGACGAAACCGGTAAAACTCCGGTGCTGACCAGCGTAAAGAAAGCTGAACAGTATCTGTTGGAAAATGAGACCACCAAAAACTATCTCGGCATTGAGGGCATCCCGGCGTTCGCCAGCTGCACGCAAGAACTGCTGTTCGGTAAAGAGAGCCCGATCGTCGCCGATCGCCGCGCGCGCACCGCACAGACGCCTGGCGGCACCGGCGGCCTGCGCGTGGCGGCAGACTTTATCGCCAACCAGACCAGCGCCAAACGCATCTGGATCAGCAACCCAAGCTGGCCGAACCACAAGAACGTCTTTAGCGCCGTGGGCCTGGAAGTGCTGGAATACGCCTACTATGACGCCGCCAACCACGCGTTGGATTTTGACGGCCTGCTGAACAGCCTGAAACAGGCGCAGGCCGGCGATGTCGTGCTGTTCCACGGCTGCTGCCATAACCCGACCGGTATCGATCCAACGCCGGAACAGTGGGCGCAGCTGGCTGAACTTTCCGTCGCCAACGGGTGGTTGCCGCTGTTCGACTTCGCTTATCAGGGCTTCGCCAACGGCCTGGAAGAAGATGCGCAGGGCCTGCGTATTTTCGCCGCCAAACATAAAGAACTGATCGTCGCCAGTTCCTATTCGAAAAACTTCGGTCTGTACAATGAGCGCGTCGGCGCTTGCACTATTGTAGCCGCCGATGCCGAAACCGCCGATCGCGCCTTCAGCCAGGTGAAAGCGGCCATTCGCGCCAACTACTCCAACCCGCCGTCACACGGTGCCGCCGTTGTCGCCACCATTCTGGGTAACGATGCGCTGCGCGCGATGTGGGAACAAGAGCTGACCGATATGCGCCAACGCATTCACCGCATGCGTCAGCTGTTTGTGAACACCCTGCAGGAGAAAGGCGCGCAGCAGGACTTCAGCTTCATCATCCAGCAGAACGGCATGTTCTCGTTCAGCGGCCTGACCAAAGAGCAGGTGCTGCGTCTGCGTGAAGAGTTTGGCGTTTACGCTGTGAACTCGGGCCGGGTGAACGTGGCGGGCATGACGCCGGACAATATGGCGCCGCTGTGTGAAGCCATCGTCGCCGTGCTCTAAGCGCGTCGGCGAAAGCCACCAGTTTGAAGGGGCGCGCTATGCGCCCCTTAATTATTTCTGCCGGGAAATGATCGTTACCACACCGCCGGCTCTTCGCGCAGGAACGGGTTGGTCTGGCGCTCGTGACCGAAGGTCGACATTGGACCGTGGCCGGGAATAAAGCGCATGTCGTCGCCTAACGGCAACAGCTTGGTGCGAATAGAGGCGATCAGCGCCTGATGGTCACCGCGCGGGAAGTCGCTGCGCCCCACGCCGCCGTTAAACAGCACGTCACCCACCAGCGCCAAACGCGCCTGCTCATTGATAAAGACGATGTGGCCCGGTGTGTGCCCAGGACAATGCAACACCTTGAGCTTCATCTCGCCCACCTGCATCTCATCGCCTTCCGACAACCAACGGGTCGGGGTCAGCGGCGCACACTCTTCCAGCCCGAACATCCGGCTCTGCGCCGGCAAACCATCCAGCCAAAAAGCGTCCTCTTTATCCGGGCCGTAAATCGGCACCTGATAATGTTCCGCCAGCTCCGCCGCCGCGCCGACGTGATCCAAATGGCCGTGCGTCAGCAAAATCTGCGTGATTGTCACACCCTGCTTCGCCACTTCCGCTTTGATTTTTTCCGCTTCGCCGCCGGGATCGACCAACGCCGCCTGCTGCGTGTTTTCACACCAGATCAGGCTGCAATTCTGGCTAAAAGCGGTAACGGGAATAAGATGGTATTTCATAAGGCTCCAACGACAATAACGCCGCCTCCGCAAGGAGCGGCGTTATTCACTGAGGGCACCGCGATTACCAGCTCCGAACCGGGCCGGTATCGATGTGCACGAAGTTGCTACGTGGGTAATATCCTACACCACCAGCGCGCATTTTTAACGCCGCTTTACGGATATTACTCAATTGGATACCTTCAATATGGAAATCCATCGCCTGGCCCTTGGTATGGTAGCTGTGCTTGGCCACACCACGGCTGTGCGCACGCAATTCGTTGTTGGTATCTACGGAACGGTAACCGGAGATCAGCTGCACCGGCTTGCTGGTACCCAGCAGCCCCTGCAGGCGATAGAGGTGATCAAACAAACTGGGATCGATCGATTTAACCTTGTTGGCGCGATAATCGCGGAACAGATGATTTAGCCGAACCAACTCTTCTTTATTGTAGCCTTTGCCGTCAAAGAACTCGGCTTTAATAGATTCACCGGTATTCAGGTTATTCAACACTAAAATACGCGGTCGAGCGGTGGAAAGACTGGCAAACGCCTGCCCTGGAAGCAGCGCTATGCCCATAGCTGCGCCGCCTAGCGCCAGCCATTTACGGCGATGATGATCAATTTTGTCCATGACTCTGTTAAACCCGGCAAGAATGTCAAAATAAATGCACAAAGCAGCGCACTGTCCGAACCATAACCGCCTGCGTATGCTGAGTCAACCCGCGATACGCCTAGGTTTACAGGCCCCCAGGTAAGAGGGCCTGCGGTATAGCCAAACATTCTGACCGTTATTTATTTATAATTACTGCATTTACTGCATTAATTTTTTGGCCTGAGCCAAAATTTGTGCGCCCGATCTCACCGTATTATCATAATTGTAAATATCTGTACGGAATTGCGGTTGGCCGTCATCCGAAACCCAGGCGGTCAGATAATACAGTTTTACGGGAATACGCTGGCGAATATTCACATAAGTGGTATTCCCTTCTTTCAGCGTGGAGGAAACGCGGCTATTGTTCCAGCCGGCATCCTGCAGCAGCATATTCGCCAAATCGGAAGCCTTGTTCACCCGCACGCAGCCGGAGCTGAGCGCGCGAATGTCTTTCTGGAACAGGCTGTGGTTCGGGGTATCGTGCAGGTAGATCGCGTCCGAACTCGGCATATTGAACTTGAAACGCCCCAGCGAGTTGGTGGCACCCGGCGCCTGGCGCACGCGATACGGGAAGTTGCGCGCAGAGACCATGCTCCAGTCGATCATCGCCGGGTTGATCACCTCCGCATCGTTGCTCCAACCCGACAGCACGGTATAGCCGTGTTTCTGGAAATAGTTACCGTCGCGCATCGCCTTCGGCACGATATCCTCACGCACCAGCGTAGTCGGTACGTTCCAAGGCGGGTTGACCACCACGTTGTTCAACGCGCTGCTCATCAGCGGTGTCTTGCGGCTCGGCCGCCCGACGATAACGCGGGAGGACAGCACTTCGTTGCCGTTCTGGTAGTAGGTCAGCGAGTAGTTGGGAATATTCACCATAATGCCGGTGCCGACATGCCCCGGTAAAATTCGCAGACGTTGGATATTCAACGCCAGCAGCGCGGCGCGGGTTTTCGGAGACACGTTGAGCCACTCGCGAGTGCGCACGCCGATCACGCCGTCCGCCGTCAGCCCCTGCCATTTCTGGAAACGTTTGACGCCCTCCACCAGCTCGTTGGTATAGAGGTTGTCGCTCACCACGCTGCCGACCTGCGGCGGCGTCTGTTCAGCGGTCAACTCCGTCACCGGCGCCGCCGACGGACTGACCGTCACACGCCCCTTCTCTTCGTCTACCGTCAGCCCGCCGTCATCAGGCTCATTGCTCTTTGCCGAGACGACCGCCGGCTCCGGCTCGGCCTCCGGCGCCGAAGCGGCCAGCATGCCGGTGCGCGTCAGGATTTCACGCAGCGCAGGAATATCGTTGCTCATTTGTCCTGGGCGCAGGCTCGGGCCGCTGCCCACCTGCGGCCAGGGGCGGTTATCCGCCAGCATATCGCGCAGCGCCTGATGCATCTTGGCGTATTGCGGGTGCTGCGGCGCGAGCGAATTCACATAGCTCAGCGTGCGCGCCTGACGCACCGCCAGCTGCCATTGGTTGATCACCGCAGTGGGCGGCAAGCCAAGCTTGTAGGGAATATTGCTGTACAGCCAACTGGTGCCGTTGGCGCCGATAGCGGACACGAACTGCAAATAGCCCAACATCGCATCGGACAGCACCACATCGCGGCCTACGTCATTGAGCGCCGGATTGGTCAACATCTTCACCCATTGGGTGAACTGCGGCTGCACGCCGGACATCGCCAGCTCGGCCAGCTGCTGTTGAAACTGCTGAACGGCCTCGCGATCCTGCCACATCGGCTGCATATGATTCGCCGCATACAGCGGCGCCAGCGTGGAAAGGTAGTGCAGATCCATGCCGCGCGGCAACGCGGCCAGCAGTTCAGAACGGCTCTGCGCAACGGACATGCCTGCTGATGCCACCGGTAACGCCGTTACGGTGGCCAATGCGGAAAACGATGACACAAGACTACAGGCGATAGCGCCACTCAGCGCCAAACGTCGTAGAGAGTTTCCCTTTTTAAGCAACATCCCTTGCCCCCTGTATGCTCACAAAAAAAACGTCAAAAAACTGCATATAGCTTCAGTATACAAACAGAAAGGCCGTTTCGCCCTGCGGACGTCGAATTACTGTTTATCTGATTAAACTAACCGCTTTTCAACGGATAAAAAAGCAGGACTATCATCCACGCGCACAAAAAAATAGCCACCCTGCGGCGGCTATTTTCAGATTTTTAGGGCGTTTTTCTGCGTTACGGCGTTTCGACCGGCGCAGTACCCAGCGCTGGCGGCTCGCTGGCGAAACCGCGCAGCCCCACCACGTGCACATGCTCGTGGTTCTGGAACACCTTACGCACCAGTTTATAGGTGGTGCCCTTCTCAGGACTGATGTTTTCCGGCGCCGCGATAATCAGCTGCATCTCCAAACGGTCACACAACTCGAACAGCGTGGCGATCGATTTGGCATCCAGACGCGCCGCTTCATCGAGGAACAGCAAGCGACATGGCGAGATGTCTTTACCGCGCAGGCGGCGGGATTCTTCTTCCCAGCTCTGCACCACCATCACCAGAATTGACATCCCGGTACCGATGGCTTCACCGGTAGACAAGGCGCCGCTTTCCGCACGCAGCCAGCCGTCGGAGCCACGGTACACTTCCACTTCCATCTCCAGGTAGTTGCGGTAGTCCAGCAACTCCTCACCGATGGTCTGCGGCGTGCGCTGCCCCATATCGATCTGCGGATTCAGACGCTGATACAGCTTGGCCAACGCTTCGGAGAAGGTCAGGCGGTTGCTGTTGAACAGATCCTGATGCTGTTCCTGCTGCTCGGAGAGCACGTCCAGCAGGGTGGCGTGCGCTTCGCGCACGTTGACGTTCAGACGGACGCTCTTCACCTGGCCGAAAGCAACGGCCTGTAACCCCTGGTTCAGCATGCGAATGCGGTTCTGCTCGCGCTGAATGGTTTTGCGAATGATGTTGGCCACGCTTTTCGAACTGATCGCCAGCTTCTGCTCGCGCGCGGTCAGTTCTTCGGTCAGACGGCCCAGCTCAATCTCCATCTGCTCGATGGCCTCGACCGGATCATCGGTACGGATGATGTCCTGGCGGATACGTTCGCGCAGGTGTTGGTACACCGCGATATAGAACTGAATCTTACGCTCTGGCCGCTTCGGATCTTCCGACAGACGCAGCACGTCGCGCAGGTGTTCGTTGTCCGCCACCGCCAGACGCAGCGCGCCGAGCGCCTTATCCGACATCGAGCGCAGCTCGTCGCCATCCATATACGCCAGCTCGCGGCGATGCAGGCGGCGTTCCACGCCGTTGTCTTTCACCAGACGCATCACCGCGCACCAGCCCGCCTTGGCGGTCACCACCTGCTCGCGCAGCTGATGGTAGTCGCGTTCCAGCTTGCGCAGTTTCTTCTGCAGGCCGTCCATTTCGGCTTCGCAGAAGGTCAGCTGTTTCTCCAACTGATTGCGGCGTGCGCGGTTGTTGCTCAGCGCCGCATGCAGCTCGTCGCGGCGCTGACGCGCGCGCGCTTCCGCGTTGGCGTCGGCCTGCACGCCGATATCCACCAGCTCCTGACTCAGCTCTTTCAGCATGTCGCGCTTGGCGTCATACGAGCTTTTCAGCGAGGCCAGCACCTGGCTGTATTGGGTGAACTGGGTTTGATATTGACGCAGCTGCTCACGGGCGCGGGCGCGTTCGGCTTCCGCCTGTTCCAGGCGCTGGCGCAGCTTGTCGTTGAGATCGTTGTTGGCATTCTGCATGCCGGCGGAGTCGGTATAGCTGAAGTGCGCGCGACGCTGCACCACCTCTGTCAACGCGAACGCCTGCTGTTTGGCCTGACGCTGCACGCTTTGCGCCTGCGCGTAGTCCTGCTGCAGCTGTTCATGCTGCTGCGGATCGCTCTGCAGCACCGACAGCAGCGGCTCCAGTTTGGTCAGCGACACCCCGTGCTGTTGAATGTGGCGCGCGGCGTCCTGCGCTTCTTCCAGCTCTTCACGGATCTCGTCGACGCGATCCTGCAGCGTTTCATCGTTCAGCAACGACACCAGCGGCATCAGGCGGTTGAGCGCGGAAATGCCCTCTTTGGCCTGATCGTACTGCTGGCGCTGCTGCTGATTCTGCGCTTCGTGATTGTTCAGCGCACGTTCGATCTCGCCGCGACGGGCGTTCAGATTGCGGATCTCCGCTTCCGGGTCAGCGTCGAACGCCACCGCCAGATGGGTGCAGATAAAGCGGCTGAAGGCCTGATGCGAACGCTGGGTTTTCTGCACGTCGAACGACAGCGTGGCATAGCGCTCCGCCAGCGTTTCACGCTCGGCATGCAGCACTTCCAGGCGGTTTTCGCGCGCCGCGCGGCCGAACAACGGCACTTCCGGGTAACGGGAATAACGCCACTGGCGATCGGCGATCTTCACCACCACCGCTTTGTCCTGCTCTTCGACGGCGAATACGCTGTCATCGAACGACTGCGGATCCCCTTCGATCAGGTAAAGATCTTCCGGGCAATCTTCCAGCCCTTCCAGCATCTCGCGCACCAGCGACAGATCCGGCACCACGATGGCGTGGCGCGAAGGGCCGTACAGCGCCGAGAAGTAAGGCGCGTCGTCGATGGTGACGTCATCGTAAATTTCCGACAGCAACACGCCGCCGAAACGTTCGGCCAAAGTGACCAGACGTTGATCTTCCGCGCCGCCCGGCTGGCTGAGACGTTCGATCTGCGCTTCCACTTCGCGCTTGCGGGCCGCCACCTCGTCGCGCTCGACGGTGGTTTCACGCTCACGCTCCAGCAGCTGCTGCATGTATTCGGTCACCTGCTGGCTGTTTTCCAGCGGCTCTCCGCTCTGATCGCTGAGCTGGCTCAGGGCGTCCTGCGCCGCCAGCCACACCGGCGCGCGCGCCGTCAGCTCACGGATGCGCTGCTGGATCTGCTCCAGCTCCTGGCGCATCTCCATGCGGCGTTCACCGGCTTCGCTGACGTTCTGTGACAGCGCTTCCAGGCGCTCTTCCAGCTCCTGCTGCAGCATGTCGAGATCGTCCGGCTGGTACTCCTGACCATGGCGTTTGCAAAATTCTTGCAGCAGGCGTTCGGCGTCCTGCTGCGAGCGCAGGCGCTGTTCCAGTTCGCTCAGGCGCAAACGCAGCGGCTGAACGCGCTCGGCGAGGTGTTGCTGCGAAGGCCAGTCGCGCAGCAATTCGCGCGCACACTGCCAGGCTTCGCTGCGGCTGACCTGGCCGGCGATTTTACCCACCAGCTGATAGGCCTGCTCGAACTGGCCGTGCGCGGCGTCGGCCACGCTCAGCTTCTGCTCCAGCATCAGCAGCGCTTCGGTCGCCTCCTGCTCGCGAGCCTGGAAGGTGTCCAGCCACTGTTCAGCGTTGTCGGCGGTCAGGTCCGGCAGTTGGCACAGCGCGCGCGCGCGCTCCAACGCCTGCAGCGCCTGTTGGTACTGAATGGCGCGGGTCTGCTGCACGTCAAGCGCCTGCTGGTAGTCGGCCAGCTGGCTCTTCAGCTCGTCCACTTCCAGCTCGGCCGCTTCGGCGCGCGCTTCGTTCTCGGCCTGCTGCTCGCTCGCCTCGGCCACCACTTCGTTCTGCTCTTCCAGGCGGTAGGTCAGCTCTTCCAGATCGGCTTCATAGCGTTCGATCTTCTCCTGCTGACGCATCGCCGTCTGCACCAGGTTCAGGTGGTCGCTGGCGGCCTGGTAATCGGTTTCCAGATCGGATTCGGCGCCGCTCTGCTCGCTCAGCTCACGCGCCATTTCCACATGGCGATACTGTTCGGCGGCCAGCTGCTTGCGGCTGCCCAACAGATCGCTGCGCAGCGCCAGCGCGCCGTCCAGGTGGATGCGGCGTTCGTTGGCGTGGCGCATATAGTCCGCCGCCACATAGGAGGTGGCCTCGGAGATCAAATGCTTGAACAGGTCGCGATCCGACTGGGTAACGCGGATCGCTTCCAGCGTCATGCGGTTTTCGCGCAGCGCCGCTTCCATGTCCTGGAACGCCTTGCGCACGCCGCTGTTTTCCGGCAACAGGTAGTCGCGCAGCGAGCGGGTGATGGCGCTGGAGATGCCGCCGTACAGCGACGCTTCAATCAGACGATAGAATTTGCTGCGATCGGCGGACGAACGCAGGCGTTTCGGGATCACGCCCAGATCGAACATCAGCGAGTGGTAATCGGTGATCGAGTTGAACTGCTTGAACTGCACGCCTTCCATCTCTTCCACGCGCTCTTTCAACTCTTGCAGCGACAGCACGCGCGCCTGGCGCTCACCCACGGTCTGGGTCAGCAATTCAGTCGGCTGTACCGCGGTCGGCAGGCCCTGGATGGTGAAAGGTTTGATATCGACCTTGCGATCGCGTCCCGCCACCTGCTGCAGACGCACGCCAACCACCACGCGCTGGTGGCGCGAGTTGACGACGTCGAGGGTGGAGTAACATACGCCGGCGCGCAGCTTGCCGTGCAGGCCCTTGTCGCGCGAACCGCTGGTGGCACCCGCTTCGGTGGTGTTACGGAAGTGCAGCAGCGTCAGATCGGGGATCAGTGCGGTGACGAAGGCCGCCATGGTGGTGGATTTCCCCGCCCCGTTCCCGCCGGACAGCGTGGTCACCAGCTCATCGAGATCAAAGGTGCGGGCAAAGAAGCCGTTCCAGTTAACCAGCGTCAGCGAGCGAAATTTACCGCGTTCAATCATTCCTGTTCATCCTCTGCACCGTCAGGAGCGTTATCAACCTGCTGATCCTCAGCGTCATTCTCATCGTTAAGCGACAGGCTGGTTTCAACCGGCATCGCCTCGCCGTCGCGAATCATGCGCAGCTGCGCTTCACGCGGATCGTCGCCGCTGCGCACGTCGGCGCCGAAGCGGAACACCGCCTCGGTAATGCGGAACTTGCTGCTGTCATTGCCCATGAAATAGACCATGCCGAGGCGGCGCAGGCGGTTGAGCGAGGTGCGCACCTTCTCGTGCAGCTTCTGCCGATCGAGATCCGAACCGGTGGAGCGCTGGTTGACGAACTTGAGCAGCTTGTTCTCATCCGCCAGGCTCAGCAGTTCATCGTACAGCTCCTGATGGCTGAAAATGCCTTCGTGCGCCAGGCGCTCGGGGCTGAGATACAGGTAACACAAGATCTTGCCGACCATCATATCCAGCTCGGACAGCACCGAACGCGGGATCAGCGTGGTGGAGCGCGGGCGCAAATAGAAGAAACCTTCCGGCGCCCGAATCAGCTCGACGCTGTAACGGTTGTAAAACTCTTCCAGCTCATCCTGGAAATCCATTAAAAAGGCGTGGTTGTCCAGCTCATCGATACCGATGTGACGACCCGCGCGCAGTTGGCTGTCCAGCGCCGGGAACAGCGAGTTGGACAACGCTTTGGCCAGCTTGACTGGCATTACTTGTTCAATATTTGTCGATGACATGGGCCTGGACCTTGGCTCCGTAATCATTGATTGCCTGCCATTCCGCCGGCAACCCTGAGAAATCTGCTTCAGCCACACCGAGGCGCACTGCCTGGTCGACCACTAAACGTGCCACGTCGAAATGACGCGCACGCGGATATTGCGCCAGGTAATCGCGCATCACCGCTGCAAGGTTGAGCGGCATCTGCTGTTCCTGGTACACCTTCAACGCCTCTTCGATCATCGCCGCCAGCTGTTCGCGAATCTCGCTGAACTCTTCGAACTCCAGATCAGGCGGCAGTTCCCCGGTCACTTCCTCGCTGCGCAGCGCCAGTTCTTCGTCGCGCATGTCCAGCAGACGATCGGCATTGGCATGAGTCAGCGCCCACGGGTGGTCGAAATAGGTTTGCACCGACTGGCGCAGGCGTTGGGCGAACACGCGGTTTTTATCCATATCGATAGCGGTACGGATAAATTTGTGCACGTGACGATCGTAGCCGATCCACAGGTCGATCGCCTGCTGGCCCCAGCTGATGATGCGATCCAGCTTGCTCTGCAGATCGAACACCAGCTTGTCGACGAAGCCGAGCTCCACGTTGCCGAGGGTTGCGTCCTGGATGCGCAGCAGATTGGCCTGCAGCTTGTCGCCCGCCGCATCCAGCGTATCCTGCAGTTCGCGCAGGGTGCCTGAGGTTTCCGACAGCAGCATTTCGCAGCTGGAGATCGCCGCCCGCCAGTCTTTGCTCAGCAGCGCCGCGATGTCATTTTTCACGCTCTGCTGCTGCTCGTCCATCACGCGTTGCGTCATGTCGATGCTGTCGAAGATTTCCGCCACCGAATATTTCAACGGCGCGAACACGTTGCGGTGCCAATGGAAATCGTCGCCGCCCTCGTCGGCGGCATCGGCGGCGCGCTTCAGTTCCTGCGCCACGATCGACAGCTGCATCGACAGACGCAGCGTGGAGAATTCGCGTTGGCGAATATAGTAATCGGTAATGCCGATACCCAGCGGCGTCAGGCGGTAAATCGCGTTACCGTCCGCCAGTTCGCTGGTAAAGCGGTTCAACAGGCGCTGGCGCACCATGTCGTTGATCGCATTGTTGGCGCGCATCGCCACCGTTTCATGCGTCTGTTCAAAACCCTTGCTGACATGGCGAAATGCATCAACCAGCTCACCTTCGCTCATCTCGCCGTCCAGCCGTTCGCCATTCAGGGTGGCGATAGCGAGCAGAAATGCGAGACGCTCCGTAGGGAGCGAAATAGAGAAATCATTTTTCCGTGCCCAGGCGACCAGTTCGGGTACTGTCTGGGAAAATTCACTCATAGTTCGTCCTTCAGGTTTGGTTTATGCGCCATGACGTGAATATAGCGCCCCAAACTCACGTACGGCTCCTGCCGGCAATAGTGCTGTTCAAGCGCCAGTAACTCTTCAAATTTTTGGGTTTGCAGCTGTCTGCTCTGCAGATAGTCGTGGAACACCCGCACGCCGGTTTTGCCGCTGATGCGCATGCCCAGCTGTTCCAGCCAGCCGTAGACCAATAGCGGATCGTGCGGATATTGCGGCGACAGCGAACGCTTGCGGCGCCGTCTGACCTCGGGATCCACCAATTGGAAGTTACCCAACACCACGTTACGCATCAAGAGACCGTTGGCGTTGAAGAACATCAGCGACAGCGCGCCGCCCGGCGTCAGACAATCGCACAACGCCTGCAGCGCCGCCACGGGTTCAGCGATCCATTCAAGCACTGCATGAAACAATATCAGATCAACCGGCTGTTCCAAATGTTGAGCGATATCCTGCGCAGAACTTTGTACGAATTGCATGTTCTGGCTCACACCTTTCTGCTCCGCCAGCTGCGCGGCGCGCTGGATCATCTCACCAGAAAGATCGCACAACAACACCTGATGTCCTAATTCTGCCAGTTGGCAAGCCATATGGCCTTCACCGCCCCCGGCATCAAGGATGCGCAGCGGCCGCTGCGGCAACTGGGCCAGCAGCCCGGTCAGATCCTGCCAAACCACCGCCTGGCGGATTTTTCCTTTCGTGGTGCCGTAAATATTACGCGCAAATTTTTCAGCAATATCGTCAAAATTACGATCCTGCATGGACAACGGCTCCGCTGATCTCAGTCTTGTCGGCGGCAAAGCGCACGCCCATTCAAACCTGCTATTTTGGCACAGACTGGCTTAGAATGTATCTTCTTGCGGCCTGTTTATGCCTGGATGCCGTTTTTTCACTCAAAAGGATCTGATTTTCGATGCTGTTCAACCTGAAAAAGTTCTTTGGCGCTCTGCTGATGCCGCTGCCGCTGTTGATGCTGCTGATGGGGCTGGCGCTGCTGCTGCTGTGGTTCACCCGCTGGCAAAAAAGCGGTAAGACGATTTTCACGCTGAGCTGGCTGTTTTTACTGCTTTTCAGCCTGCAACCGGTGGCCGACCGCCTGCTGCGGCCGATCGAAGCCGAATACCAGACATATCGCGGCAACGATGCGGTCAGCTACATCGTGGTGTTGGGCGGAGGCTATACCTACAATCCCGACTGGGCACCCAGCTCGAACCTGCTCGGCAACAGTCTGCCGCGCGTGACGGAGGGCGTGCGGCTCTATCTGGCGCACCCTGGCGCCAGGATGGTGTTTACCGGCGCGCCCGGCGGACGCATGCAGAGCAACGCCGCCACGGCAGCGCTGGTAGCGGAAAGCCTGGGCGTGCCGCGCAGCGACATGGTGATCCTGGGGGAACCGCGCGATACCGAGGAAGAAGCCGCTCAGGTCGCCAAGTTGGTCGGCGAACACCCCTTCCTTCTGGTGACTTCCGCCAACCATCTGCCGCGCGCCATGCGTTTCTTCGAGGCTAAGGGCCTGCACCCGATCCCGGCCCCGGCCAACCAATTGGCTATCGACTCGCCGCTGAATATCTGGGATCGCGCCACGCCGTCGTCCATGTTCCTCGGCCATACCGAGCGCGCCTGGTATGAAACGCTGGGCAGTCTGTGGCAGCGGCTGAAAGGCGCGGATAGCGCCGGCGCCGAGTAAGGCCCCGTTCAACCGGCCAGCCAGGGCAGCAGCTGTTGCGACGCATAGTCGAACAGCTGCCGCTCCAGCTTGCCGGTATGGATCAAACGCCCTACCGCTTCCCACACCACGTACAGCCAGCGCCGCGCCAGGAAAGCGTCGGCGACCGGCGCCCGCTGCAGATAGCTGAACAACAGTTGGCTGGGCATGCCCGCTTCACAGAGGCGGAAAAGATCGTATTCGCGCGGCGCCCACAGCACCACACCGGGATTAAGCATCGCCAACAGCTGATCGCTTTTGGGATCTTTCAACATGCTGCGCAGCGACAGGTTACCGTGCACCAGGACGCAGGGATCGTCGAAACCGACGAAGAAATGGGTCAGCGCTTCGCGCGTGCGATACAGCAAACGCCGATCTGCCATGGTCAGCTGCGGGGTAGTGAGATTGACCACCGTCGCCCACAGCACTTCGACCCGCTGTTGATACCAGCAAAACCAGTCATTCTCCTGCGTACTGTCAACGGTGCCGACGCTGCCATGGCTGTCGATGCGGTGCCAGGCCAACATCCCGTCAACGATCTGCTCCATTAACATGTTCCAGCGATCCGGCGAACGCGTTGGCGCTTCGGCCGACACGCCGCGCAGACGCTCGATCAGCAGGATTTCCGTATACGGCGCCTGGTGGGTGCATACCACGCCGTACACCGTGGGCAGGCGGATATCCCCGTCGCGCGCCAGCATCGACAGCTTGTACGCCTCCTGCTGGGCGATGCCCTGGCAGATAAAACTTTTCGCCATCAGCGGGATAGCGTTGCCCTGGCGATCGTACAGTGAATACATGTGCGCATAAGGCTGCTCGCTCACCCGCTCCAGCCGGCTGACGGACTCACCCAGCACGATGCTCAGTTCGGCGCGTAACTGCTCCATAAGGCATTCACCTCAGGCTAATAAGGGGGGTATGCGTAACATCATCGAACGGTGAGCGGAAAAATTCTTCAACGCAGATCAACAAAACGGGGATCAATAATGGGAGGTATTGCATCGTCGGCGCGTTGCGCGCCGCGCCGACGAAATCAGGCTCAGGGTTGAATGCTGTCGCGCACGCGCTGGAGATCTTCCGGCGTATCGACCCCCACGCTCGGGACCGCTTTCGCGACCGCCACGTGGATTTTTTCACCGTACCACAGCACGCGCAGCTGTTCCAACAGCTCGATCTGCTCCAGCTGGCTCGGCGCCCAGCTGACGTAGCGGCGCACGAAACCGGCGCGGTACGCATAGATGCCGATGTGGCGCAGCAGGCTGTCGCCGATGCTCTCCTTCGATGCGGCGAAACGCTCGCGATCCCAGGGAATGGTGGCGCGCGAGAAGTAGAGCGCGTAGCCCTGCGCGTCCATCACGACCTTCACCGCATTGGGGTTGAATGCCTCTTCGGCGCTGTCGATCGGCACCGCCAATGTCGCCATGCCGGCCTGGCTGCCCGCCAGGTTTTCCGCCACCTGCCGCACGATAACGGGTGGGATCAGCGGCTCATCGCCCTGCACGTTAACGATGATCTGGTCGTCGGCAAAGCCGTAGTGCGCGATCACTTCCGCCAAACGCTCGGTGCCGGAATGGTGATCCGGGCTGGTCATGCACACTTCGCCGCCGGCGGCTTCTACCGCTTTGGCGACTTCAGGGTGATCGGTCGCCACGATGACCCGGCTGGCGCCGGACTCACGGGCGCGTTCCATCACGTGCACCACCATCGGCTTGCCGTGAATATCGGCCAGCGGTTTGCCCGGCAAACGGGTTGAGGCGTAGCGGGCGGGAATAATAGCGATAAAACTCATGCGTGCTTCTCGTCCAGCGACAGCGCACGCGCTTCATTTTCCAACAGCACCGGAATGCCGTCGCGCAGCGGGTAAGCCAACCCGTCCGCTTTGCACACCAGCTCCTGGTTTTCTTTATTGAAATAGAGTTTGCCGTTGCATACCGGGCAGGCAACGATTTCGAGTAAACGGTGGTCCATGCATCCTCCGCAAGGGGATAGGTCATCTGGGAAGGCTGTGAGGATAGCATAACGCCCGGCCTCAGGTTAATCATCGGCGGCGCCAAGCCGCCGATATTTCCTCATGGCGCCCGCGCAACGGCTTGAACTGCGGCGCCACACGGCGTAGAATTTTGTGATTAAAATCACAAAAAAGACCGTAATACGTGATCAAACGTCTGCATAAAATCATCGCTCTGTTCGCTAACTTCAGCCACTGAGCCCCCTTTGTAACGAGCGGCGCTTAACTTCGTTTTACCCCACCGACGGCGTCGCTCGTTATCCCACTTCCCAGCCGGCTCCCCATTCAGCGGCCAACGCCGCCGGAATGTCGCCCAGCGCAACGCGTTGCGCGCCGTGCCAATGAGCCGTACGCGCGATGGCTTGCCGGATATCCTGCGTTCGCTGTTTGCCGAAGCGCACCTGCGGCTCCGCATGGAAACTGATGATCTCGAAGATGCCCTGGCGCCGGTGCGCCTTGGCATCAATCCGCCCCACCAGATCGCCCCGATGCAGCACCGGCAACGTGAAGTAACCGTAGCGGCGTTTTTCTTTCGGCGTGTAACACTCCAGCCGATAGTCAAAGTTGAACAGCTCCAGCGCCCGACGACGATCCCACACCACCGGATCAAAAGGCGACAACAGGCTGGTGACCGTCGATTTGAGTTTGCCCTGCTCCGCCAGCGGCAGCAGTTCCGCCAGTGATTCATGCACATAAAACGGCCCTTCCAGCCCCTCGACCCGCACCGGCGTAATCTCGCCCTGCTCCTGCAGCGCTGCCAGCAAGGCTTTTGGCGCCACGCGCTTCAGCCGATAGTAGTCCGCCAACCACTCGGCGCGGAAAATGCCCAGATAGCGGCAGGTGCGGCACAGCATCTGCCGGCGCGCCTGCTCCACGGGCAGCGCATGCCGCGCATCGTCCCAGGCCGGCAGCAGCCTTTCGGTCAGATCGTAAACCCGGTGGAAATTGCGACGTTCGGCCACCATCAGCTTGCCGGCGGTAAACAGGATCTCCAGATGCCGTTTCTCTGGTTTCCAGTCCCACCACCCGCTGTTGCCCTTCTTCTCGGCGCTGAAATCCGCGGAGCGCACCGGCCCCTGTTGTTCGATGTGCCGCAGCAAGCTGTCTATCGCGGCCTGATGCTGCTGCACCCAGTCGGCGGAGTATTTCCAGCCCATATCATGCGGCGCTAGCATGCGGTGGCGCAGCAGACCAAAATCTTCGATCGGCAGGAAACAGGCCTCGTGCGCCCAATACTCGAACAGCTTGCGGCCGGCGAGCGCCTGTTCAAGCCACTCCGGCTGATAGGCTCCCAAACGGCTGAACAGCACCAGATACGGGCTGCGAGCAACGACGCTAATGGTATCGATTTGTAACAGCCCCATGCGCTGGATCGCACTCACGACGTCATCGGGCCGAGCCTGGCGTTTAAGCGGAGAAAGCAGCCCCTGGGCGGCAAGGTGCAGCGCGCGAGCGGCGGTAAGGGAAATGGTCGGGGTGGTCATCCTGATATCCGTGGCGAGTAGGCAATGGCCTGATAATAGTGGATATCGCGGGATTTATCTTCGCCAGTGCTTGCGGGTGGCGACACCGGCACTGGCGAGGAAGGAGGATGCGATCAGAACGCGATAACGTCTGCCGCGGACAGCCCATGCGAGCTGCGATAGATCGAGAACTCAACGTTCTGACCTTCGTTCAACGACTTATTTTTGGTGTTGGCGATAGCGTTGCGATTGACATAGATTTCGTCGCTGCCATCTACCGGTGAAATAAAACCATAGCCTTCGGCCTGATTAAACCATTTCACACGGCCCATTTTTAACACAGTATTTTTAAACATAACTTATATCCTTTTACTTGAGCATCCTTGACAACGTCATTTTTTATATTGTCTGGACGCTACCAGCCCATCCTAAAGTTTTTCGTAACAAACCTCTCGTGAGCAAAAATTAAAAAACCCGCACTAAGGCGGGCTTGTTGAACTTAATATCTTCCGCATGACTCAGCGCTGAAGCGTCACCATGGTTGTATTAAGATCTCTTTATACGCGTTCCCTGTCTTCTTACAGAGCAACTACGTTGGCGGCAGCCGGCCCGCGCGGGCTGTCCTGGATGGTGTACTCGACGCGCTGGCCTTCAGCCAGGGTCTTGAAACCGTCGGTCATGATTGCGGAGAAGTGTACGAATACATCTTTGCCGCCATCGTGCTGCTCAATGAAACCAAAACCTTTGCTTTCGTTGAACCACTTAACTTGACCCGTCTTCTTAGACATTACTTTTACCTTTAAATATATTTACAAAATCTGCCATAAGAGGCAATTGCGGCCATTTCAGAAACATTACTTATGGGAGGTACTTAGAAGGTTCGTCTTTGAAGCGGAATCGGATGATAACGTTTTTGGAGGAACTGCTTAACTCTAAACTCGAACATAAATAGGTCTGGATCACAGGCCGACTTGCATTTACTCATAAAAATGGTGAATGCACAAGGGGTTTATTGCATTAAATTCATAAATACGCCGAATTTATTTTTATCCCCCTGAATATGCATGACTTAATTTAACGCTCGCCGCGGCCGATCCATCGCGTTCCCCTCCTCACCGGGGCATCATTTGTCCGTCCGTGCGCTGCAAATGAGAGCTAACGCATAAAACTCTAATATGCTTGCCACGTCTATAACAAATCCCAAATCAGATGGCTAAACTTGAGGGGAAAACAAGGCAGACGGCTTTTTCGCCAGCACTTTTGCCGCTAAAAACACTATTTTTCAGATTATGCTGAATCAAGGAGCTATGCGCATGACCGCCCAGCAGTTCGTTTCACCTAATGAAATCCGCGCCAGATTCTCTCATGCGATGTCGGACATGTACCAAAAAGAGGTACCGCTGTACGGCGATCTGCTGGAACTGGTGGCGGAAACCAACCGACAGGTTCTGCGCGAAGATGCCGCACTGGCTCATCAACTGCAAATCACCGGCGAGATCGAACGCCTTGCGATGGAGCGCCACGGCGCGATCCGGGTCGGCACGGCGGACGAACTGGCTACCCTGCGCCGTCTGTTCCAGGTGATGGGCATGGCGCCGGTCGGTTACTATGATTTGTCGGTGGCAGGCGTTCCCGTCCACTCGACCGCCTTTCGCGCCGTACACGAAGACGCCCTGCAAATCAGTCCGTTCCGCGTGTTTACCTCCCTGCTGCGCCTGGAGCTGATAGAAGATCCCGCGCTGCGTGAGCTGGCCGAGCGCTTGCTGGCGCGCCGCCGCATCTTTACCGATCGCGCGTTGGAACTGATCGCGCTGCAGGAAGCGCAAGGCGGGCTGAATGAAGTGCAGGCGCAAGAATTTGTCGAACAAGCGCTGGAAACCTTCCGCTGGCACAACCAGGCGACGGTCAGCGCCGAAGAATACCGGCAGTTGCACGATCAGCATCGCTTGATCGCCGACGTGGTGGCGTTTAAAGGGCCGCATATCAATCATCTGACACCGCGCACGCTGGATATCGATCGCGTTCAGCAGGCGATGCCCGCCCGCGGCATTACGCCCAAGGCGGTCATTGAGGGCCCGCCGCGTCGCCGTCGCGCGATCCTGCTGCGCCAGACCAGCTTCAAGGCGTTGGAAGAACGCGTCGATTTCGTCGAGCATGACGGCCGCGTCGTCGCCGGTCATCATACCGCGCGCTTCGGCGAGATTGAACAGCGCGGTGTGGCGCTGACGACTAAAGGAAGAGAACTCTACGACCGCCTGCTGAAGGCCACCAACGATGCGCTGCAGGCGCCGCCGAGCGAGAAAAATGCCGAACGCTATTATCAGCTGCTGGAAGAAAACTTCCGGGCGTTTCCGGATGATTACGCCACGCTGCGCGAGCAACAGCTGGCCTGGTTCCGCTATTTCCCGACCGAATGCGGTCTGGCGGCCAAAGAATCACTGGATAAGCACAGCACCCTGGAGCAACTGATCGAGAAAGAACACGTTCGCTTCCAGCCACTGGTATATGAAGATTTTCTGCCGGTCAGCGCGGCGGGGATTTTCCAATCGAATCTGGGGGACAGCCGCCATACACAGTACAATGCGGCGTCAAGCCGGGCAGCGTTTGAACAAGCGTTGGGCAGTGAGGTGATCGACGAGCTGGCGCTGTATCAGCAAACCCAGCAGCGCTCGCTGGAAGCCTGCGCGCAAGCCTTGGGGCTTGTCACGCTGGCATCCTGAGATTACTTAGACAGCAGGGACTCGATATCCTGCAGCAGTTGCTCAGCCTGAGCGGACGGTAGCACCGCATCAACCGGTAGATACCACCAATTGGGCTGGGCAAAGGCGCGACACTTCACCGCGTCCTTCTCCGTCATCAACAGCGTTTGATCTGCATTAACCAACGCCGCCAGCTGCGCCTGCTGATATTCCTGATGATCGGCAAACGCCACTTCCTGCACGACTTCGACGTTCAACTTTTCCAACGTCGCGAAGAAACGCGGCGGATGGCCGATACCCGCCATCGCCACCACGCGCGGCAGCTCGGCCACCGGGCGACGTTCACCGCTCAGCAGGTTCACCGCATCACGCGCCTGCAGACGCATGGCAATTTCCCCGGCCTGCGCCACGCCGCCATTGGCGACGCGCGCATCGACGCTGCCAAGTCGCGCAGCGCGCTCGCGCATCGGCCCGGCCGGCAACCACCAGCCGTTACCGAATCGACGCACACCGTCAATGACCACCAGCTCGAAGTCACGCTGTAAAGCGTAGTGCTGCAAGCCGTCGTCGGTGATGATCACATCCAGCGGCTGTTGTTGCAGCAGAGCCTGCACCGCCTCGGCGCGCTTGGGCGCGATCGCCACGGGCGCCCCGGTACGCTGATAAATCAGCACCGGCTCATCACCCGCCTCGCGGGTCGACGTATTCTGACCCAGCACCAGAGGATAGACCGCCGACTTGCCGCCGTAGCCGCGCGACACCACCCCAACGCGGTAGCCCAGTTGCTGCAGGTGCTCCACCAGCCAGATCACCATCGGCGTTTTGCCGTTGCCGCCGGCGGTGAGATTACCCACCACCACGACCGGCACCGGCGAACGCCAACTTTTACGCAGGCCGCAGCGGTAACTGAGGCGGATCAGCCAACTGAACAGGCCATACAGCCACGAGAGCGGCAATAGCGCCAGATAAAGCAGCGAACCGCCGGACCAGATGCGCTCAATCATTATTGACCAAACTGCATGCGGTGCAGCTGCGCATAGGCGCCCTGCCGCTCAAGCAACTCGGCGTGCTCACCGCGTTCGACGATGCGGCCGTCTTCCACCACCAGGATCTCGTCCGCCTTTTCAATGGTCGACAGACGGTGCGCGATCACCAGTGAAGTTCGGTCTTTCTGCAGTTCGTCCAGCGCGGCCTGAATGGCTCGCTCGGACTCGGTATCCAGCGCAGAGGTCGCCTCATCCAGGATCAGGATCGGGCAGTCACGCAGCAGCGCGCGCGCGATGGCGATGCGCTGGCGTTGGCCGCCGGACAGCATGACGCCGTTCTCACCGATCACCGTATCCAGGCCGTTTTCCATCTTGTTGATGAAGTCCATCGCGTACGCCATTTCGGCCGCTTTCTCGATCTGCTCGCGGCTGTATTCGCTCTCACGCGCATAGGCAATATTGTTGGCGATGGTGTCGTTGAACAGGTGCACGTTTTGCGAAACCAGGGCCACCTGATTACGCAGTGAAGCCAGGGTGTATTCGCGCAGATCGTGGCCATCCATCAGAATTTCGCCTTCCTGGATATCATAGAAACGCGTCAACAGGTTGGCGATGGTCGATTTCCCCGAACCGGAACGGCCCACCAGCGCTACGGTCTTGCCTTCGGCGATGTTCAGGTTGATATCACGCAGCGCCGGCGTTTCCTTCGACGGGTAGTAGAAGGTGACATTGCGGAATTCGATATCGCCTTTCGCGCGCTTCACTTCGCGGGTGCCGGTATCTTTTTCCTGTTCCATATCCAAAATGGAGAACAGCGTCTGGCAAGCCGCCATCCCGCGTTGGAACTGGGCATTGACGTTGGTCAGCGACTTCAGCGGACGCATCAGCGCAATCATCGACGAGAACACCACGGTAATGGTACCGGCGGTCAGGGTTTCCATCACGCTTGGGAAGCTGGCGGCAAACAGCACGAACGCCAGCGCCAGCGAAGCGATCAGCTGAATGATCGGATCGGAAATCGAAGACGCGGAAACCAGCTTCATGCCTTGCTGACGCATGCGGTTGCTGACCGAATTAAAGCGCTCGGTTTCCACCTGCTGGCCGCCGAAGATCAGCACTTCTTTATGGCCTTTCAGCATCTGTTCGGCGCTGGTTGTCACCTGCCCCATCGTGTTCTGCATGTTCTTACTGATGTTGCGGAAGCGCTTGGACACCAGGCGAATGGCAATGGAGACGATCGGCGCCAGCACGATCAGGATCACCGACAGCTGCCAGCTGTAATAGAACATCATGATGAACAGGCCAATGATCGAAGCCCCTTCGCGCACCACGGTCACCAGCGCGCTGGAAGAGGAGGAAGCCACCTGTTCGGAATCATAGGTAATGCGCGACAACAGGGTCCCGGTGGACTGTTGATCGAAGAAGGCCACCGGCATTCTCATCATGTGGCCAAACAGGCGGCGGCGCATCTGCATCACCACCATGCCGGAAACCCAGGAAATGCAGTAGCTTGAAACAAAGCTGGTTACGCCGCGCATCAACATCAGCGCGATGACGGCCAACGGCATCCACACCAGCACGCTGCTGTCGGTTTTTCCAAACCCATCGTCCAATAGCGGTTTAAGCAGAGACAGCATCAGCGTGTCCCCCGCTGCGTTCATAATCAACGCAATGGCGGCTACAATCAGCCCGGTCTTAAAAGGAGTGATCATCGGCCAGAGTCGACGGAATGTCTGCCAGGTCGAGAGATCTTTATCATTCATCATGCAAATACCAGCATCGGAAGAAATAGCGGCCTATTTTACTCATTATCACCCTCTACGCCAAACCGCTGATGGTACCAACGGGGCATTAATTGTTCGCGAAAGCCCTTAATTTGCCAATCGTTGTCGAAAAAAAGTACCGATAACTGGCCGGAGCGCGTCGTATCGCGCCATATAATGCCATTTGCCCGGTATCTGGCGACCACTTTACGCGCCGGCAAACGCCATTTGTTGTAACGAGATGCTGACGCCAATGCCGCCTGAGGATTGATCGCGCGCAGAAACGGCGGCGTGGAAGAGGTTTTGCTGCCATGATGCCCCACCTGCAACACCGTCGCCGCCAAGCGATCGCGCCGCAATCGGAGCAGCTGCGCCTCCGCCTTTTTTCCGCGTCGCCGGTCAGCAGCAGGCTGTATTTCCCGTCGTCGATACGGATCACGCAAGAGTCGTCATTGCCCGGCTTTTTACGCGTTTTCGGCGGCCACAGCACTTCGAATTGCAACCCCTGCCAGCGCCAGCGCTCACCGGCGACGCAGGGCAAGTGCCCCTCCCCGCGCATCGGGCTGCGTATCGTAGCCCCTGGAAACGCCCGTCGCACCGTCGGCAGGCCACCGGTATGATCGAGATGATCATGGCTGATAATGATCTGTTCCAATTCAATCCCCCGCCAGTTCAACATTGGCAAAATATGCCGTTCGGCGGCGCTGCCGCCCGGCCAACGATCGCCGGTATCGTACAGTATTCCCTTGCCGTTTCGCTCAATGACCACCGCCAAGCCGTGCCCGACATCGAGCATATCGACTCGCCAGCGGTATCCCGGCTCTTTTTCCCGCCACAGCACACAGCATATCGCTATCGTCGCCAGCCCCGGTGCATAACGCCGCCACCAATGAAAGCGCCAACAGACGACGATGAGCCACCCCGCCGCGCTGGCCAGCAGCGAGGCAGCCCCCAGATCCACCCAACCGCGTTGCAGGTAATGCAGCGGCACAAACACCCAGTGCAGCGTTACGTCCGCCAGCCACCATAGCCCGTAGCTTAACGAGGGAAAGAAGCCAAATATCACCGCCAGCAAAATCAGCGGCACCGTCACCAATGAGACAATAGGTACCGCCCACAGATTGGCGGGTAGCGAGGTCAGCGTCAGGCCCAGAAACAGCGCGGCCTGCATCGGCACCAGCAGCAGCGTCATGCCGAGCTGAATATGCAGCCAGCGCACCGGCGCCCAATACCAGGCCGACCGGAATCGCTCACCGAGCGGCGCCCATTCAAACCAAAAAATCAGGCAACCTACCGCCAGCACCGATAGCCAGAAACTGTCTGACAATACCGCCAGCGGATCGCACAGCAAAATCAGCCCGATACACCATAGCCACACCTGCCAGGAAGAACAATGAACGCCGCGTAGGCGCAGCAACATCCACAATGTCATGGCCAACACGGTACGCACCGCCGGCGGCTGGGCGCCCACCAACCAGACATAGATCAGCGTCGCCAGCCAGCCCGCGACCAGAGGAAAACGATAGCCAATCAGATGGGAGGGCAGAAAAAACTGCAGCGCCCGCAGCGCAGCCCAGAACAAAATGGCGACCATCGCCACATGAAGCCCTGAAATGGCCATTAAATGCGCAATGCCGGTTTTCAGCATCAGCGTGCGTAAAGGCTGTTCCAGCGCGGTTCGCTCCCCAAATGCCAGCGCCAACAATACCGCCTTGTAACGCAGCTCACCGATGTTGGTTTCCGCATGGCTGATTATGCGCTGACGCAGGCTACAACCGCCATCCAGCAAACGGGCCTGCCTGACCAGGCCCGTCAACGGCTGGCGCTGTGCGATCGCCCAACGTTGGCTGTCGAAGCCCCCTTCATTGAGCTTGCCGTGCACCGGCCGCAAGCGCAGTTTCAATTGCCAACGCTGCCCGGCGCACAGCCGCTGCTGTTCCGGGGCCCATAGCGTGGTAAACATCAATGCAGGCGCCAGCCAATGGCCATCGATCCGCTCGATACGCATTAGCGTCTGCTTGCTGGCGGCCGGATTCAACGCGATGCTGCTTACCTGCACCACCGCCGTCACTTCCGGCCCGCGGCTCAAACGCTCCATTTGCCCGATCAGGCTTCCGGCGTTGAAAACCGCCCACGCGACCCCCAACCCCAGGTAGGCCAAATAACGGCAGACTGGCCTGCGCGTGCGCAGCAGTAAACAGACAACAAGCAAAAGCGGCCACAGCAGCCATTGCTCAGGCAACTGTGGTAAAACCAACAGCGGCAGGATGCCGCAGATAACGGCGAATATCGCCAGATCCAGCGAAATTTTGATCGCTTTTCTCCCATCGGCTCCGCCATGAGCAAAGACGCGTCACGGCAAGCAAGCAGGATCATTCAGGCGACATGTCGCCGCCAGCGGGCTTTAACGAAGATGCGCTGAACATGGCAGGATAAGAGAGATCTATGCAGGAGCCACATCGTCAATGCGGTGCAGTACGCAACTCGCGAGCGTATCGCGGAGAATTGCAGGCAAAAAAAACGGCGCCTACAGGCACCGTTTTATATTCTTTTCAAGCAACAACGCTATGAGCAGTCAGCGACTAGCCATAGATATTGGCGCGGTCACGCAACTCTTTGCCTGGTTTGAAGTGAGGAACGTACTTGCCGTCCAGCTCAACTTTGTCACCGGTTTTCGGGTTGCGACCTACACGCGGGGCACGGTAGTGAAGAGAAAAACTGCCGAATCCGCGGATCTCAATGCGTTCGCCCTCGGCCAGCGTAGCGGCCATGTGCTCAAGCATCTCTTTCACTGCATCCTCAACGGCCTTCGCCGGAATATGAGATTGCTGGCCAGCAAGTCTTTCAATAAGTTCAGACTTGGTCATAGTACCTCCAAGCTTTGCAGCTAAACTACCGTATCGGGGCGGTCAGAGACCGCCCCCCGTCATTACTCGCCTTTAGCCGCTTTGAAAGCTTCAGCCATTGCGTTAGAGAAGTTGCCTTCTTCCTGTTTGTTGTTAACAGTTGCGATGGCGTCTTTCTCGTCAGCTTCGTCCTTAGCACGTACGGACAGGCTTACAACGCGGTTCTTACGGTCAACGCCGGTGAATTTAGCTTCAACTTCGTCACCTACGTTCAGAACCAGAGTTGCATCTTCAATGCGGTCGCGAGAGGCTTCAGATGCACGCAGGTAACCTTCTACGCCGCCTGCCAATTCAACTGTAGCACCTTTGGCGTCAACTGCAGTGACTTTACCAGTAACAATAGCACCTTTCTTGTTCATAGACAGGTAGTTATTGAACGGGTCTTCAGCCAGTTGCTTCACGCCCAGGGAGATACGCTCGCGCTCTGCGTCAACTTGCAGAACAACCGCAGCGATTTCGTCGCCTTTCTTGTATTCACGTACTGCTTCTTCGCCTGCAACGTTCCAGGAGATGTCAGACAGGTGAACCAGGCCGTCGATGCCGCCGTCCAGGCCGATGAAGATACCGAAGTCAGTGATAGACTTGATTTTACCTTCAACGCGGTCGCCCTTGTTGTGGGTCTCTGCGAACTGCTGCCATGGGTTGGATTTGCACTGCTTCAGGCCCAGGGAGATACGACGACGTTCTTCATCGATGTCCAGAACCATCACTTCCACTACGTCGCCCACGTTAACAACTTTGGACGGATGGATGTTTTTGTTGGTCCAATCCATTTCAGAAACGTGTACCAGACCTTCAACGCCTTCTTCGATTTCCACGAAGCAGCCGTAATCAGTCAGGTTGGTTACACGGCCAGTCAGCTTGGTGCCTTCTGGGTAACGTTTCGCGATAGCAACCCATGGATCTTCGCCCAGCTGTTTCAGGCCCAGGGATACACGAGTACGCTCGCGGTCGAACTTCAGCACTTTAACAGTGATTTCATCGCCAACGTTGACGATTTCGCTTGGATGCTTAACGCGTTTCCAAGCCATGTCAGTGATGTGCAGCAGGCCGTCTACGCCGCCCAGATCAACGAATGCACCGTAGTCAGTGAGGTTCTTAACGATACCTTTAACTTCCATGCCTTCCTGCAGGTTTTCCAGCAGTTGATCGCGCTCAGCGCTGTTCTCGGATTCGATAACCGCACGGCGAGAAACGACAACGTTGTTGCGCTTCTGATCCAGCTTGATGACTTTGAACTCAAGCTCTTTGCCTTCCAGGTGCAGAGTGTCACGTACCGGACGCACGTCAACCAGGGAACCTGGCAGGAACGCGCGGATGCCGTTCAGCTCGACGGTGAAGCCACCCTTCACTTTGCCGTTGATAACACCGGTTACAGTCTCAGCTTCTTCGTAGGCTTTTTCCAGCGTGATCCAAGCTTCGTGACGCTTAGCTTTCTCACGGGACAGCAGGGTTTCACCGAAGCCGTCTTCAACAGCATCCAGAGCAACGTCAACTTCGTCACCAACCTGGATTTCCAGCTCGCCCTGGGCGTTTTTGAATTGCTCAGCCGGGATGGCAGACTCAGATTTCAGACCGGCGTCAACCAGTACGATATCTTTGTCGATAGCAACAACGACGCCACGAACGATGGAACCCGGGCGGGTTTCGATTTCTTTTAAGGATTCTTCAAAGAGTTGAGCGAAAGATTCAGTCATGTTGTTAATCTTCAGGGTTCTTTAGTTTAACGTCCATTTAGCGTCCCGCCGAATGGGGTTGTTTCACATACCCCGCCATTGGCTCCATGCCGACAGGGTTTAAGGTTACAGGGGTAAAATTTTACCCGATATATTGCGATACCGCTATGACAAATATGACAAAAAGCCAATAGCGCCGCCGCGCTTATTGCTGCGGCAACGCCAACACTTTCTGTGCATACGTCAACGCCTGCCGGATCACTTCTTCGATCGACATGCTGGTAGAATCCAGCACGAGGGCGTCAGAAGCGGGCACCAGAGGCGCGATAGGCCGATTACGGTCACGGTCGTCCCGTTCCTTTATCTCGGCTAAAAGACGTTCAAAGTTAACATTAAAGCCCTTCTCCTGCAACTGCAGCATGCGGCGGTGCGCGCGCTCCTCCGAGCTGGCGTCGAGGAAAATCTTGACCGGCGCGTCCGGGAACACCACCGTGCCCATGTCGCGGCCATCGGCAATCAGGCCGGGCGCCTCGCGAAACGCGCGCTGGCGGCGCAGCAGCGCCTCGCGCACACGCGGAAACGCCGCCGCTTGCGACGCGGTGTTGCCGACGGTTTCGGTGCGGATCTCATTGCTGACGTCCTCACCTTCCAAAATCACTTGCAGCTTGCCGTCCTGGGCAACGAAGCGAACATCGAGATGTGCGGCCAGCGGAACCAGCGCTTCCTCAGAAGTGATATCCACCTGATGATGCAACGCCGCCAGCGCCAGCACGCGATAGATCGCGCCGGAATCCAGCAAACGCCAACCAAGGGACTCGGCCAACGCTTTACACAGCGTGCCTTTGCCTGCGCCACTTGGTCCATCAACGGTTATCACCGGGGCTGTAGCCGTCATTTCTCTCTCCTTCAGGTAGAAAACCTCACAGAGACACGGCGCGCTTCGACTCGAAGCCCGGGCGCTCTGTCACCTGCCCAATCAGGGGCAAATACGGTGGCGTATTATACGCTGCCCTACGGCGATCTGTTACCCTGGAACTGTCCGGTTGTTGAAAATAAGCGCACAACCGCGAAAAAGTATAGAAGAAACGCCGGTCGCCGGGGGTTAAAAACGATAAAGGCCCGCAAAGGGGCCTTAAAAGAAATGATCTGACCGTTACGCCGGCCGGCTGATGCGCGCCAGCTGTTCGAAATAGTCCGGGAAGGTTTTCGCGGTGCACTTCGGATCGAGGATCGTCACCGGGGTATCCGACAACGCCACCAGCGAGAAGCACATCGCCATGCGGTGATCGTTGTAGGTGCCGATCTCGGCGAACTGCAGTTTGGCCGGCGGCACGACGTGAATGTAGTCTTCGCCCTCGTCAACTTCCGCCCCCACTTTACGCAGCTCGGTGGCCATCGCCGCCAGACGGTCAGTCTCCTTCACCCGCCAGTTGTAGATATTGCGGATGGTGGTCGGCCCCTCGGCGAACAGCGCCGCGGTGGCGATGGTCATCGCCGCATCCGGAATGTGGTTCATGTCCATATCGATGCCGCGCAGTTCACCGCGGCTGCACTCGATGAAATCGTCGCCCCAGGTGATGCGCGCCCCCATCTTCTCCAGCACATCGGCGAATTTGGTGTCGCCCTGCACGCTTTTGCGGCCGATGCCGGTCACGCGCACGGTGCCGCCCTTGATCGCCGCCGCCGCCAGGAAGTAGGACGCGGAAGAAGCGTCACCTTCAACCAGATAGTCGCCCGGCGCGATATACGTCTGGCGCCCCTGAATATGGAACACCCGGTAATTGTCGTGGCTCACCGATACGCCGAAGGTGCGCATCAGGTGCAACGTGATGTCGATGTACGGCTTGGAAACCAGCTCGCCTTTGATGTGGATTTGCGTATCCTGCGGCGCCAGCGGCGCGGTCATCAGCAACGCGGTCAGGAACTGGCTGGAGACGCTGCCGTCAACGGTGACGTCGCCGCCCTGGAAGCCGCCACGCAGGCGAATCGGCGGATAATCGGTCTGTTCGAGGTAATCAATTTGCGCCCCGCCCTGGCGCAACGCGTCCACCAAATGGCCGATCGGGCGTTCTTTCATGCGGGGTTCCCCGGTCAGAACCACATCACCTTCACCAAGGCACAGCGCCGCCGCCAGTGGGCGCATCGCGGTGCCGGCATTGCCGAGGAACAGTTCCAGCGGCTGGTCGGCCACCAGCGGCCCGGCCACGCCGGTCACTTCACACACGGTGCGGTCGGCGGAAAGCCGGTAGTTCACGCCCAACGCCTGCAGCGCATTCAGCATATGACGCACATCGTCGCTGTCCAGCAGGTTGGTCAGCCGGGTCGTTCCCTCCGCCAGCGCCGCCAGCAGCAGAGCACGGTTGGAAACGCTCTTCGAGCCGGGTAAGTTGACGGTGCCATTGACCAGGGCGACCGGTTGTAACGTCAGGGAATCCACCATGTGAACAAAACTCTCCAATTCTGATAAACGAAACGGCTCCGGAATAATGCCGGAGCCGCTTTAATGCAAAAGGACAACAGCTTGGTCAGCCCGCGCCCGGCGAGCTGACGGAATCAACCGTGACGACGCTCGAAATCGGTCATAAAGTCGGTCAGCGCCTGTACGCCGGCCAGCGGCATCGCATTGTAAATAGAAGCGCGCATGCCGCCAACTACGCGGTGGCCTTTCAGCGCCTGCAGGCCGATGGCCTCGGCTTCGCTGAGGAACACCTTGTCCAGCGCCGCATCGGCCAGCTGGAACGGCACGTTCATCCACGAGCGGTTGGCGATCGCCACCTGGCTGCGGTAGAAGTCGGATTTATCGATGGTCGCATACAGCAACTCGGCCTTGGCCTGATTGCGTTTTTGCATCTCCACCAGGCCGCCCTGCTCTTTCAGCCATTTGAACACCAGCCCGGACAAGTACCAGGCGAAGGTCGGCGGGGTGTTGAACATCGAGTCGTTCTCGGCCAACACGGTGTAATCGAGGATCGACGGCACTTCTTTACGCGCCTTGCCCAACAGATCGTCGCGCACGATCACCAGTGTCAGACCGGCCGGGCCGATATTTTTCTGCGCGCCGGCGTAAATCACGCCAAAGCGGCTGACGTCGAGCGGGCGGGACAGGATGGTCGAGGAGTAATCGCCGATCACTACTTTGTCGCCGAAGTCCGGCGTTTCATCGATGGCTACGCCGTCGATGGTTTCATTTGGGCAATAATGCACGTAAGCCGCGTCGTTGCTCAGCTGCCACTCTTTCATCGGCTTGATACCGCTCAGGCCGTCGATGCGGGTTTTCACGTCGATGACGTTCGGGGTGCAATACTTTTCCGCTTCCTTGATGGCGCTGTGCGCCCAATAGCCGCCGTCGATGTAGTCGGCGGTGGCCTTGTCGCCCAGCAGGTTCAGCGGCAGCGCGGCGAATTGCGCGCGGGCGCCGCCGTGGCAAAACAGCACTTTGTAGTTGGAGGGGACTTTCAGCAGATCGCGCAGATCCTGTTCCGCCTGCTCGGCAACGGCGATGAATTCTTTGCTGCGGTGACTGATCTCCATCACTGACGTTCCCAGGCCGTGCCAGTTGCACAGTTCCTGTTCCGCACGACGCAACACTTCCACCGGCAGCATCGCCGGGCCAGAGCTAAAATTATAAACCTGAGTCATTTCCCCTCACCACATTCACTGTTCGCCGCAGAAAAGCGACCTGTCGAAAAGATGCCCGAAGCTAACGCTCGCGTTAACCAACCCATCGGTTTTATCACTCACGCCCCATGGCTGCAACGCTTATTCGCCCGCCGGCGGCAAACAGGCGCACCGGGTGATGACAGGCTCTGCGGCCGGCGCGTTTTTTTGGACGATAAAACCCTGCGACATGGGGAAATTCAGCGGGTTAACGCGGTGTTTTATGCTGTATTCAGCCGAGATGGCTGCGGGAGCCCGGACGGCCCCCGCAGGAGAGAAAACGATCAGTACTGATTGAACATTTGCTGGATCTGCTTCGCGTCTTTGGTTTGCGTCAGCGCCAGCTGCAGCAGAATGCGCGCTTTTTGCGGATTCAGCGTGCCGGCGGCCACGAAACCGTATTTGGCGTCGTCCACTTCCGCATCCTCGGTGGTCGCGCCGGTCGGCACGCGCGAAGAACGCACCACCGCCACGCCGTTGTGCGCCGCCGTCGCCAGGGTGTCGAACACGGTTTTATACAGGTTGCCGTTGCCGACCCCGGCGCTGACGATGCCCTGGTACCCTTCGGCGATTAGCGCCTTGGCCGGCGCATCGGAGGCGTTGGCGTAGTTGTAAATGATGCCGACCTTCGGCAGTTCGTTCAGCTTGCTGACGTCGAACGGCGTCTCCCGGGTGTGCTTGCGCTGCGGCGAACGCTGATAATCGATCTTGCCGTTGTGGATGTATCCCAGCGGGCCGAAGTTCGGCGACTGGAAGGTTTGCACGGCGGTGGTGCTGGTTTTAGTGACATCTCGTGCGTCCAGCACGCTGTCGTTCATCGCCACCAGCACCCCGCGGTTGGCCGATTGCGGATCCGCCGCCGTCACCACCGCGTTATACAGATTGAACGGGCCGTCGGCGCTCATCGCCGTCGCCGGCCGCATCGCCCCGACCAGCACTACCGGCTTGTCGCACTTCACCGTCAGATCGAGGAAATAGGCCGTCTCTTCCAGCGTATCGGTGCCGTGGGTGATGACGAAGCCGTCGGTTTTGCCGCAGTCGGCGTCAATTTTCTTCGCCAACGTCAGCCAGACCTGATCGTTCATGTCCTGCGAGCCGATGTTAACCACCTGCTCCCCCTGCACGTTGGCGATGTTCTTCAGCGCCGGCACCGCATCGACCAGCGCCTCGACGCCCAGTTTGCCCGCGGTATAGTTGGATTTCGTCGCCGAATCGCCGCCGCCGGCGATGGTGCCGCCGGTCGCCAGCAGGGTGATGTTGGGCAGCGCCAGCGCCGAGGCGCTGACGCCGGTCAACAAAAGGGTTAACACGCTGAGTTTCACTGATTTCATTAGATTTCTCCGTGACAGATAACTCGCTGAATTATGGCCTTTATCCTTAAAAAAACTGTGACTTTGCCGCCGCTTTAGGAATACGTGGAGCTCCAGCGTAAAACCCCGTATCATTGCGCGTTTTTAGTACGCGCAAAAAGTGAAGACAATGACGCAAACTTTTATCCCCGGTAAAGACGCCGCCCTGGAAGATTCCATCGCCCGTTTCCAGCAGAAACTGAGCGATCTCGGTTTCAACATCGAAGAAGCCTCCTGGCTGAACCCGGTGCCGCACGTATGGTCGGTGCACATTCGCGATCGCGATTGCCCGCTGTGCTTCACCAACGGCAAAGGCGCCAGCAAAAAAGCCGCGTTGGCCTCTGCGCTGGGTGAATATTTCGAGCGCCTGTCCACCAACTACTTCTTCGCCGATTTCTATCTGGGCAAGCAGATCGCCGAAGGCGACTTCGTGCACTACCCGAATGAGAAATGGTTCCCGATCCCGGCGGACGATGCGCTGCCGGCCGGCATCCTCGACGAGCGTCTGCACGCCTTCTACGATCCGCAACAAGAGCTGAGCGCCAGCGATCTTGTTGATCTGCAGTCCGGCAATACCGATCGCGGCATCTGCGCGCTGCCGTTCACCCGTCAGTCCGATCAGCAAACGGTATACATTCCGATGAACATCATCGGCAACCTGTATGTTTCCAACGGCATGTCCGCCGGCAACACCGCCAACGAAGCGCGCGTGCAGGGCCTGTCGGAAGTGTTCGAGCGCTATGTGAAAAACCGCATTATCGCCGAATCCATTAGCCTGCCGGCGATCCCGGACGAGGTGCTGAACCGCTACCCGGGCGTGGTGGAAGCCATCGCCAAGCTGGAAGAGGAAGGTTTCCCAATCCTCTCCTACGACGCCTCCCTGGGCGGCAACTACCCGGTGATCTGCGTGGTGCTGTTCAACCCGACCAACGGCACCTGCTTCGCCTCGTTCGGCGCGCACCCGGACTTCGGCGTGGCGCTGGAGCGCACGGTGACCGAACTGCTGCAGGGCCGCAGCCTGAAAGATCTCGACGTGTTCACCGCGCCGACCTTCGATGACGAAGAAGTGGCGGAACACACCAACCTGGAAACGCACTTCATCGACTCCAGCGGCCTGATCTCGTGGGATCTGTTCAAGCAGGACGCGGACTATCCGTTCGTTGACTGGAACTTCAGCGGCAGCACGCAGGAAGAGTTCGCCACCCTGATGAGCATCTTCGACAAAGAAGACGCGGAAGTGTACATCGCCGACTACGAACACCTGGGCGTCTACGCTTGCCGCATCATCGTGCCGGGCATGTCCGATATCTACCCGGCGGAAGACCTGCTGCTGGCCAACAACAGCATGGGCGCGCACCTGCGCGATACGCTGCTGGCGTTGCCGGGCAGCGAGTGGGAGCCGGAAGAATACCTGGCGCTGATCGAGCAGTTGGACGACGAAGGGCTGGACGATTTCACCCGCGTACGCGAACTGCTGGGCATTGCCAGCGGCAAAGACAACGCCTGGTATACCCTGCGCGTGGGCGAGCTGAAGTCGATGCTGGCGCTGGCGGGCGGCGATCTGGATCAGGCGCTGATTTGGACCGAATGGACGCAGGACTTCAACGCCTCGGTGCTGAGCCCGGCGCGCAGCAACTACTACCGTTGCCTGCAAACGCTGTTGCTGCTGGCGCAGGAGCCTGAGCGCGAAGCGGCGCAATACTATACCGCGTTCGTGAAAATGTACGGCCAGGAAGCGGTGGACGCGGCCTCGGCCGCCATCAGCGGTGAAGAACGCTTCAACGGGCTGTTCGCCGTCGATGCCGATCTGAAGGCGTTGCCGGCCCATCAGGCGCTGCTGGCGGCCTACGAGAAGCTGCAGGCGGCCAAGCGCCGTCACTGGGCCAAGGCCTAATCGCCATTGGGGGTACCGCCACTTTTGGGGTACCCTCCCCGGTCAAACGCCGCACTCCGCTGCGGCGTTTTCATTTTGCGGTTTATTTCAACGCATCCTGTTTTATTTTCCCGCAGGAAAATAGGCGGTTAAACGAGCATAAGAATAAATAAACCGGCGATTGTTGCCTGACGGTGAAATAATAATTAACCGATAATTAAACTTTCAGCGACGAACGGCGACAAAACGCCTAAAAATTTAACTTTGACACCCTCGGCACATTGGGTGTATTCAAAAAAAACTGCAAACATTAAAAAATTGTTTTTTGTTTAAATTCAATAAATTAACCATAAAAACCACACAAAAAACATGCCATATTGGCGCTCTACTTCCCCGCCTTATGATCCAAATCAAATTTTCCCCTATACTGCTTTGCTAGTATCTCATTGCGTTGTTTTAACCCTTAAGAGCGAGAGTTAGTTTGAAAACTGACAGCCCATTCGATCTGATTTTACCTGCGGCAACGGCGAAAATCGCTGAAGATGCCGGCGTGTATAAAGCCACCAAACATCCGCTGAAAACGTTTTATTTGGCGATCACCGCCGGTGTCTTCATTTCCATCGCCTTCGTTTTCTACATCACGGCGACCACCGGCACCGCCGGCGTGCCTTTCGGGCTGGCTAAACTGGTCGGCGGCATCTGTTTCTCTCTCGGGTTAATGCTGGTGGTGGTGTCGGGCGCCGACCTGTTCACCTCTACCGTGCTTATCGTCATCGCCAAGGCCAGCGGCCGCATCAGCTGGGGCCAACTGGGCGCCAACTGGCTGAACGTTTATCTCGGCAACCTGGTCGGCGCGCTGTTCTTCGTGGCGCTGATCTGGTTCTCCGGCGAGTATATGGTCGCCAACGGCCAGTGGGGCCTGAATGTTCTGCAAACCGCAGACCACAAGCTGCATCACACCTTTATCGAAGCCGTCTGCCTCGGCATTCTGGCTAACCTGATGGTCTGCCTGGCGGTCTGGATGAGCTACTCCGGCCGTACCCTGACCGACAAGATGCTCGCCATGGTGCTGCCGGTCGGTATGTTTGTCGCCAGCGGCTTCGAACACAGCATCGCCAACATGTTTATGATCCCTATGGGCATCGTGGTCAAACACTTCGCCACGCCGGAATTCTGGCAAGCCGTAGGGGCGGTACCTGAGCAATTCGCTCATCTGACAGTAAGCAACTTCATCATCGACAACCTGATTCCGGTCACCATTGGTAACATCATCGGCGGCGGTCTGCTGGTTGGGTTGACTTACTGGGTAATTTATCTGCGCGGGGGCCGCGAACAGCACTAAGCTGTGAGTTACCGCGCGCAGAGTTAGAAATCCACAATCAAAGGTAGGTGTACAATGACCGAACTTAACGAGAAATTAGCCAACGCTTGGGAAGGTTTCAGCAAGGGTGACTGGCAGAATGAAGTCAACGTTCGTGACTTCATCCAGAAAAACTACACGCCTTATGAAGGTGACGAATCCTTCCTGGCTGGCGCAACTCAAGCCACCACCACCTTGTGGGACAAGGTTATGGAAGGGATCAAACTGGAAAACCGCACTCATGCGCCGGTTGATTTCGACACCAACGTTGCTTCAACCATCGTTTCTCACGACGCGGGTTACATCGCCAAAGAGCTGGAAACCATCGTGGGTCTGCAGACCGACGCCCCTCTGAAACGCGCGCTGATCCCGTTCGGCGGCATCAAAATGGTCGAAGGTTCGTGCAAAGTATACGGCCGCGAACTGGATCCGCAGCTGAAAAAAGTGTTCACCGAATACCGTAAAACCCACAACCAGGGCGTATTCGACGTTTACACCAAAGACATCCTGAACTGCCGTAAATCCGGCGTGCTGACCGGTCTGCCAGACGCTTACGGCCGTGGCCGCATCATCGGCGACTACCGCCGCGTGGCGCTGTACGGCATCGACTTCCTGATGGCCGACAAGCTGAACCAGTTCAAATCGCTGCAGGAAAAACTGGAAAACGGCGAAGACCTGGAAATGACCATCCAGCTGCGCGAAGAGATCGCTGAACAGCATCGCGCTCTGGCTCAGATCAAAGAGATGGCCGCCAAATACGGTTACGACATCTCCGGCCCGGCCACCAGCGCCCAAGAAGCGGTGCAGTGGACCTACTTCGGCTACCTGGCCGCGGTGAAATCCCAGAACGGCGCCGCCATGTCCTTCGGCCGCGTGTCCACCTTCCTCGACGTGTTCATCGAACGCGACATCAAGGCGGGCAAACTGACCGAAGAGCAAGCGCAGGAACTGATCGACCACCTGGTGATGAAACTGCGTATGGTGCGCTTCCTGCGTACCCCTGAGTACGATGAACTGTTCTCCGGCGACCCAATCTGGGCGACCGAATCCCTGGCCGGTATGGGCGTCGACGGCCGTACCCTGGTCACCAAAAACAGCTTCCGCTTCCTGAACACCCTGTACACCATGGGGCCGTCGCCGGAGCCGAACATGACCATCCTGTGGTCTGAGAAGCTGCCGCTGAACTTCAAGAAATTCGCGGCGAAAGTGTCCATCGACACCTCTTCCGTACAGTACGAAAACGACGACCTGATGCGTCCTGACTTCAACAACGATGACTACGCCATCGCCTGTTGCGTCAGCCCGATGATCGTCGGTAAGCAAATGCAGTTCTTCGGCGCCCGCGCCAACCTGGCGAAAACCATGCTGTACGCCATCAACGGCGGCGTTGACGAGAAACTGAAAATGCAGGTCGGCCCGAAAGAAGCGCCGATGATGGACGAAGTGCTGGACTATGACAAAGTCATGGCCCGCATGGACCACTTTATGGATTGGCTGGCCAAGCAGTACGTGACCGCGCTGAACATCATTCACTACATGCACGACAAGTACAGCTACGAAGCTGCGCTGATGGCGCTGCATGACCGTGACGTTTATCGCACCATGGCTTGCGGCATCGCCGGTCTGTCCGTTGCGGCCGACTCCCTGTCCGCCATCAAGTACGCGAAAGTCACCACCATTCGCGACGAAGACGGCCTGGCTATCGACTTTAAAGTGGAAGGCGAGTATCCGCAGTTCGGTAACAACGACGCCCGCGTCGATGACATCGCCTGCGACCTGGTGGAACGTTTCATGAAGAAAATTCAGAAACTGCGCACCTACCGCAACGCGGTACCGACTCAGTCCGTACTGACCATCACCTCCAACGTGGTGTACGGTAAGAAAACCGGTAACACCCCGGATGGCCGCCGCGCAGGCGCACCGTTCGGCCCAGGTGCCAACCCGATGCACGGTCGCGATCAGAAAGGTGCAGTCGCCTCCCTGACCTCGGTAGCCAAACTGCCGTTTGCCTACGCGAAAGACGGGATCTCCTACACCTTCTCCATCGTGCCTAACGCGCTGGGTAAAGACGACGACGTGCGTAAAGCCAACCTGGCGGGCCTGATGGATGGTTACTTCCACCATGAAGCCTCCATCGAGGGCGGCCAGCATCTGAACGTCAACGTAATGAACCGCGAAATGCTGCTGGACGCGATGGAAAATCCTGAGAAATACCCTCAGCTGACCATCCGCGTCTCCGGTTACGCCGTGCGCTTCAACTCGCTGACCAAAGAGCAACAGCAGGACGTCATTACTCGTACCTTCACTCAAACGATGTAATAACGCCGACCGGGCGGGAAACCGCCCGGTGCCAACGTCGGGGCCGGTTCTGCCGGCCCTTTTCTCCCACCGCTCTCCCCTGACTCTGTGCGAGTCTGTTTTGCCGGATATCTATACTGAATGGATAGCCGGCAAAACAGTTATCCGGCAACTGACCGGCCGACAGGCATCATTACCCCCGGTGGCGGATCCCCCGCCGCTGCATCGCAGATACCTGGCCGGCGGCCACGCGCCTATTTTTAGACTGCGTTTGACAGTCCATATTGGAGAAAACCCCGCAATGTCAGTAACTGGTCGCATCCACTCCTTCGAATCCTGCGGCACCGTCGATGGGCCCGGGATCCGCTTTATCGTCTTCTTCCAGGGCTGCCTGATGCGCTGCCTCTATTGCCATAACCGTGACACCTGGGACACCCACGGCGGCAAAGAAGTGACCGTCGAAGAGCTGATGAAAGACGCGGTGGCCTACCGCCACTTCATGAACGCTTCCGGCGGCGGCGTGACCGCGTCCGGCGGCGAGGCGATCCTGCAGGCTGAATTCGTGCGCGACTGGTTCCGCGCCTGTCATGCCGAAGGCATCAACACCTGCCTGGACACCAATGGCTTCGTGCGCCGCTACGATCCGGTGATCGACGAATTGCTGGACACCACCGATCTGGTGATGCTGGATCTGAAACAGATGAACGACGAGATCCACCAGAATCTGGTCGGCGTCTCCAACCACCGCACGCTGGAATTCGCCCGCTATCTGGCGAAACGCAACCAGCGCACCTGGATCCGTTACGTGGTGGTGCCGGGTTGGTCAGACGACGATAAATCGGCGCACCTGCTGGGCGAGTTCACCAAGGACATGACCAACATCGAGAAAATCGAGCTGCTGCCTTACCACGAGCTGGGCAAGCACAAATGGATAGCGATGGGGGAAGAGTACAAACTGGACGGCGTGCATCCGCCGAAGGCCGAGACCATGGATCGCGTCAAAGGCATCCTGGAAAGCTACGGCCACAAAGTGATTTACTGACTGACGCAGCACCAAAGAAAAAACCGGCTCATGGCCGGTTTTTTTATGCTCAGGCGGCGGCGAACGGCGTGTGATGGCGATCCGGCTTCTGCTTTTTCAGCAGCATCAGCAGGTAAACCAGCGCCACGGCGGCGATCATCACGAACAGCACGCGGTCGGAATAGTTCTGCATCAGCAGCGCCGTCATCGATGGGCCCAGCAAGCTGCCGATGGTGTAACTCATCAGCAGCGCCTGGTTCATCGCCACCAGTTCGTGCGGCATTGCCTTCTCACAGGCCCAGGACATCGCCACCGGATACAGGGTAAAGCCGGCGCAGCCGAGGATGAACAGTGAAGGCGCCATGGCGTAGTTGCCGAGCATCGCCACGCTGGCGAGGATCACCACAAACACCTGAATGCGCAGCACCAGCAGGCGCCCGTAACGATCGGCCAGGCGCCCGACCGGCCATTGGCCGACGATGCCGGAGCTGACCAAGAGCGCCATCCAGTAGCCGACGTTAGCATCGCTCATGCCCTGATGAGAGAGATACAGCGGCATCAGGCCATACAGCGAACCGAGCACGATGCCGGAGATGATGCAGCCGTTGATGCCCAGGCGCGCGCTGCGGCGTCTCAACATTGTCCATACCGCCGCCTGCTGCGGCTCGTCTTCATGGCGGTTTACCCGCGCGAACAACATCGGCAGCATGGCGCTGATCACGATCGCGGTCACCCACGGCACCACGTGCAGCAATTCGGTCGAGGTCATGCTCAACAGTAACTGGCCGGTCACCGTACCGAGGTAATAGACAATCATATAGGCCGCCAGCAGCTGGCCACGGTTGCTCAAATTGCCGCTGCGCAAAAGCGCGCTCTCCACGATCACCCAGATCCAGGCACACCCGACGCCGGCGAAGAAGCGCCAGCCCAGCCAGCTCCAGAAATCGATCGACAGCACCATGCCGGCGGTCGCGGCGGCGAACAGCAAACAAGAGAGATGATAGCTGCGGGTGAAGCCAACGCGCTGGATCAGTTTGCCCGCTACCAACGTGCCCAACAGGTTGCCGCTGAAATAAGAGGAGCTGACCATACCCACTTGCCAGGTCGACAGCTGAGCATGGGTTAACCAAAGCGGCACTAACGTATTCAAAACGGCAATGGATACCGTGAGCAGCAAGAGGCCGCAGAGCAATAAGAGCACCGGGCGGGAGTAAGCGGACATAGTGAAATTGTGACCGAACGCGCAATGAGAGTGCGCGCATCATGCCACTGGCGATAAAAAAGTCAATCGCCTCTTATCATTCCAGCGCACGATTTGTTTCCGGCTAAGCGGCTGAAAAAGCGCTATGCTCAGCGCAGAGCGGATTTAACGACGGAGAAGCGAGATGAGTCAGGCAAATAATGCGGCGGTCGAGACCTTGCTGGCAGACATCGGCAGCACGCACGGCGAGCTGCTGGAGATCGTACAACAGGTGCGCCGGGTCGCTGCGGCGAGCGGCAGTGGCATCACCGAATCGGTCAAATACGGCGGCATCATGTTCTCGCATACTCAATTTTTCTGCGGCGTTTTCGCCTACCGCAGTCACGTCACGGTGGAATTCGGCCAAGGGCACCGACTGGAAGATCGCTATCAGCAACTTGAAGGCAACGGCCAATATCGGCGGCACATCAAGCTCCACTCGCCCGCCGAAGTGAAAAACAAGCACCTGGCGGACTACATTAAACAGGCTTACGCGCTGGCGACAGACTGAATTTCCGACATAAAAAAAGCGCCCGCAGGCGCTTTTTTCAAATGCTTTGCCGTTTAACCGATGTATTCCAGGCCGCCCATATAAGGACGCAGCACTTCAGGCACCTGAATGCGACCGTCGGCCTGCTGGTAGTTTTCCAGCACCGCCACCAGCGTACGGCCGACCGCCAGGCCGGAGCCGTTCAGCGTGTGGACCAGACGCGGCTTCTTGTCGGCCTTGCTGCGGCAGCGAGCCTGCATGCGGCGCGCCTGGAAGTCCCACATGTTGGAGCAGGACGAGATCTCGCGGTAGGTGTTCTGCGCCGGCAGCCACACTTCCAGATCGTAGGTCTTGCAGGCGCCGAAGCCCATGTCGCCGGTGCACAGCAGCACCTTGCGGTAAGGCAGGTTCAGCAGCTGCAGCACTTTCTCCGCATGGCCGGTCAGCTCTTCCAGGGCATCCATCGAATCTTCCGGACGGACTATCTGCACCATTTCGACCTTGTCGAACTGGTGCATACGGATCAAACCGCGGGTGTCACGGCCGTAAGAACCGGCTTCCGCACGGAAGCATGGCGTGTGCGCGGTCATCTTCAGCGGCAGAGTTTCCTCTTCCACGATCTCGTCGCGCACCAGGTTGGTCAGCGGCACTTCCGCCGTTGGGATCAGCGCGTAGTTGCTGCTGTCGGCTTCTTCTTCCAGCGGGCGGGTATGGAACAGGTCTTCGCCGAACTTCGGCAGTTGGCCGGTGCCGTACAGCGTGGCGTGGTTGACCAGGTAAGGCACGTAGGCCTCCAGGTAGCCGTGCTGTTCGGTGTGCAGATCCAGCATGAACTGGGACAGCGCGCGGTGCATGCGGGCGATTTGCCCTTTCATCACCACGAAGCGCGAACCGGTCAGCTTAACCGCGGCGGCAAAATCCAGCCCGCCGGCCATTTCGCCCAGATCGACATGATCGCGCACCGCGAAGTCGTATTGGCGCGGTTCACCCCAGCGGGTGACTTCCAGGTTTTCGCTGTCGTCTTTACCGTCCGGCACGGCGTCGTCCGGCAGGTTAGGCAGCGTCAGGGCATAATCGCGGATCTCGCTCTGCAGCGCATCCAGTTCCGCCTTGGCGGCATCCAGCTTGTCACCCAGCTCGTTCACTTCGCGACGCAGCGGCTCGATGTCTTCCCCACGCGCTTTGGCCGCGCCGATGGATTTCGATCGGGAGTTGCGTTCCGCTTGCAGCGTTTCAGTTTCTACCTGCAGAACTTTGCGGCGTTCTTCCTGCGAACGCAGCAGATCCAGATCGAGTTTAAAGCCTCGGCGAGCCAGTTTGACGGCGACTGCGTCTAGCTCATTACGCAGCAGATTGGGATCGAGCATGCTAATCCTGTGCTTGTTGTTATTGAAAGAAGTGTTGTTGTTCTATGCGGCTGATTTATAGCCGCATAAAAGAAGAGTGATACCCGCTAACCTTACCGCAACGGCCACGCTAGCGGTAGCGTTTTGTCGGGCTATTTTGATCCTGCTCAGCCAGCCATGCCAACTTTTCGCCGATTTTCCCTTCCAGCCCGCGCGAGGTCGGTTGATAGTAGCGCGTGTTGGCCATTTCGGGCGGGAAGTAGTTCTCGCCGGCGGCGTAGGCGTTGGGTTCGTCGTGAGCGTAACGGTATTCCGCCCCCAACCCCATTTCCTTCATCAGCTTGGTCGGCGCGTTGCGCAAATGCTCCGGCACGTCATAATCGGCCTGCTCTTTGGCGTCGCGCATGGCGGCCTTGAACGCGGTGTAAACCGCGTTGCTTTTCGGCGCGCAGGCCAGGTAAACAATCGCCTGCGCAATGGCGCGCTCGCCCTCCGCCGGCCCCACGCGGGTGAAACAATCCCAGGCGGCGATCGCCACCTGCATGCCGCGCGGATCGGCGTTGCCCACGTCTTCAGAGGCAATCGCCAACAGACGGCGCGCCACATAGAGCGGATCGCCGCCGGCGGTAATGATGCGCGCATACCAGTACAGCGCGGCGTCCGGCGCCGAACCACGCACCGATTTATGCAGCGCGGAAATCAGGTCGTAATAACGGTCGCCCTTGTTGTCGAAGCGCGCGCTGCGCTCGCCCGACACCTCCTTCAGCAGCTCCGGCGTCAGCACCCGCACGCCTTTGGCGTCGAGCTCCGCCATGTCCGCCATCATTTCCAGGCTGTTCAGCGCCCGGCGCGCATCGCCGCCCACCAGCTCCGACAGCAGGCGGCGCGTTTCCGCCGGCAGCTCGACGTTCTGGCCGCCAAAACCGCGCGCCTTGTCGTTCATCGCCTGATCCAGCACCTGGCCGATGTCTTCGGCGGTCAGCGCCTTCAACAAATAGACGCGGGCGCGCGACAGCAGCGCTGAGTTCAGTTCGAACGACGGGTTTTCGGTAGTGGCGCCGATAAAGGTGATGGTGCCGTCTTCAATGTGCGGCAGGAAGGCGTCCTGCTGACTTTTGTTGAAGCGGTGCACTTCATCGACGAACAGAATAGTGCGGCGGCCGGCGTCGCGGTTTTGCCGCGCCCGTTCGATCGCCTCGCGGATCTCCTTGATCCCGGAGGTCACGGCGGAGATCCGCTCGACGTCCGCCTGACCGTAACGGCCGATCAGCTCTGCCAGCGTCGTCTTTCCTGTGCCCGGCGGCCCCCATAAAATCATCGAGTGCAGCTGCCCGGCCTCGATGGCGCGCGGCAGCGGCTTGCCGGCGGCCAGCAGATGCTGCTGGCCGATATACTGCGCCAGCGTGGTCGGCCGCATACGCGCGGCCAACGGCTGGAACTCGTTCTGGGAAAAATCGAGCGACAGATTATTACTCACTTGCACCTCACTGGCGCTGGTCGTCCAGCGTCACCCCCTTCGGCGGGGTAAATTTGAATTTGGCCGGATCGGCGGTGACGTTCTGCTGGCTTTTCAGCGTATAAGCGCTGCGCTGGCCGTCCTGCTCCACCGCGGCGAAGCTGCGGATGGTGCCGCTGTTGGTCACGCTGATGGCGAACTGCTTCAGGTTGCCGCTGGCGGATTTCGGCGTCAGCTCGAAATCATCGCCCTTTTGCTTCACGTTGTACTGCTTCCAGTCGCTGGCATTGTTGCGGGTGATCAGCATAAACGGCGTATTGCCGGTGGCGTTCTTCAGCCAGGTCGCCGTCACCTGCTCAACGAACGGGTTATAGAACCACAGGGTTTGGCCATCGGAGACCAGCACGCTCTCATCGGGTGACGTCATGTGCCAGTTGAACAGGTTCGGCCGCTTCACCCACAGCTCGCCTTCACCCTGTTGCACCGCGGCGCCGTCGGCGCTGGTCACGGTTTGCGAGAAGCTGGCGTGGAAACTGTTCACCTTCGCCAGGCGACTTTGCAGATCCTGTGCGGCGTCGGCCAGCACGGAGGTAGAAGCGAATCCCGAAAGCAGACAGCAGGCAACTAACAGTTTTTTCATTATTCCAGATACCTTATGAAATGCGTTAACCGCAAGGCGGCGCCGTGCGGGTCAAATCAACCCTTTACCCCGTTACTTTACCCGAAGCCGGCGAACGGCCGGTAGGCCAATGTTCCGAGAAGAAACGGGTTTACGCTTCTTTGCACAAGGGCCGCTTAAGCGGCCCTTTCTTATTGAGTTGCAATGGCTAAACGACCATCAATCGTGCCGCGGCGGCGCCAGCACCTCGCGGTTGCCGTTGTGCCCCTGCTCGCTGACGATGCCCTGCGCTTCCATCTGTTCGATGATGCGCGCGGCGCGGTTATAGCCGATGCGGAACTGGCGCTGTACGCCGGAGATGGAGGCGCGGCGTTTATCCACCACGAAATCCACCGCCTGATCAAACAGCGGATCGAGCTCTTCGTCACCGTCCATACTGCCGCCGGCACCGCCCTCGCCGTCTTCACCGCCGCTGAGAATGCCCTCTTTATATTGGGGCCGCTCGCGCGCTTTCCAATCCTTGACCACCGCGTGCACTTCCTGATCGCGCACGAATGCGCCATGTACGCGCACCGGGATCGAGGAGTTCGGCGCCAGATAAAGCATATCGCCCATGCCCAGCAAGGACTCGGCGCCCCCCTGATCGAGGATGGTGCGGGAGTCTATCTTGCTCGACACGGTAAAGGCGATACGCGTCGGGATGTTGGCCTTGATCAGGCCGGTGATCACATCCACCGACGGACGCTGGGTCGCCAGCACCAGGTGGATGCCCGCCGCACGCGCTTTTTGCGCCAGACGGGCGATCAGCTCTTCGACCTTCTTGCCGACCGTCATGATCAGGTCGGCGAATTCGTCGACCATCACCACGATGTACGGCTCTTTCTCCAGCACCGGCGGCGTGATGTCCATGCTGTCGGTCGGTTTCCAGAACGGATCCGGGATCGGACGCCCCATCGCTTCGGCCTGATCGACGCGTTCGTTGTAGCCGGCCAGGTTACGCACGCCCAGAGCTGACATCAGCTTATAGCGGCGTTCCATTTCGCCCACGCACCAACGCAGCGCATTGGCGGCGTCTTTCATGTCGGTGACCACGTCGGTCAACAGGTGCGGAATGCCTTCATAAACCGACAGTTCCAGCATTTTCGGGTCAATCATGATAAAGCGCACTTCTTTCGGCGTGGCCTTATACAGGATGCTCAGGATCATGGCGTTGACCCCAACCGATTTACCGGAGCCGGTGGTACCGGCGACCAGCAAGTGCGGCATTTTGCCCAGATCGGCCACCACCGGCTCGCCGGAGATGTCTTTACCCAATACGATGGACAGCGGCGACGGGTTGTCGCGGAAGGCCGGGCAATCCAGCACCTCGCGCAGGTATACCGTTTGCCGCTTGGCGTTCGGCAGCTCCAGACCGACATAAGGCTTACCGGGGATCACTTCCACCACGCGCACCGCCGAAGTCGACAGCGAGCGCGCCAGATCGCGCGACAGGTTGGAAATGCGCGCCGCTTTAACGCCCGGCGCCAGATCCAGCTCGAAGCGGGTGATGACCGGCCCCGGCAGGATGTCCACCACGTCGGCTTTCACGCGATAATCGGCCAGGCTGGCCTCCACCAGGCGCGCTTTCTGTTCCAGCGCGAAGGAATCGACCGGCTCCACTTCTTTCGGCGCTTCGGTCAGCAGATCCAGCGTCGGCAGAGGCGTGGTCGGTTTCTGCAGCGGCTGATCGTTGCGCATCAGGAACGGGTGAATCAAGCTGTCCATCGCCGGATGCTGCTCAGCCTGAGGTTGCTGAGGCTGCTGCACCTGCGGCTGTTGCTGCGGCTGCTGATATTGCTGCTGCGGCTGTTGGTATTGTTGAGGCTGAGGGTGCGATTGCTGAGGTTGAGCAGCCGGCGCCGCAGGCTCAAACTGGCCGAACGGCACGTCGTCCTCTTGCTCGCTTTCCAGTTCAATGCGCTCTTCAAGCTGCGGCGACAGCGTGAACATCGGCTCGCTCGGGCCATCGTCCACCAGATCCGCCATCGGCGAGAAGCTGAAAGCATTGCGGGTATCGACCGGGCTGGCGGCCGGCGCCTGCGGAGCAGGCTCTTGCTGGCCATAACGCGCCTGCTGCTGCTCGGCGAATGCCTGACGCAGCGCAGCCTCTTGCCGCGCCGCTTCGTCGTCCTGCTGGTCTTCGCCGTAACGCTGGCTCTGTTGCTCGGCGAACGCTTTGCTCAGCTCAGCCTCCTGCTGAGCCTGTTCATCATCCTGCTCCGGCGCGTAGCTTTCGCCGTAGCGCTGGCTTTGCTGCTCGGCGAACGCCTGGCGCAGCGCGGCTTCTTGCAGCGCCTCTTCTTCCTGCGGGTTCGCCGCCGTCAGCTGTTGAGGCTCCGCCTCTGTCTGGCGCTGTTCCTGTTCGGCCGCACGCTGCGAAGGCAGCTTGATACCGTAGGAAGCCAGCTCGCGACGGGTCGGGATGCGCACCGGGTTCGGCCGCGGCAGCTCAGGACCGATGCCCTGCTTAACCTGCGGATTGCCGTCGCTGGTCGCCGTGAAGGCCGGCATAAAGGTCGCCGCCGCAACGCCCGCAGCAGCGGCTGCCGCCGTATCCGGCTGCGGTTTGGCGCCGGTGGCGCTGAAACTGCTCGAACTGCCGATGTCAACGCTGTCACGCTGTGCGGCGGTAAAATCAAAGGGAGAACGCGCCGGCGGCTGCGGCGCGGCCGGCTCTTGCCAGTTACCAAGGCGCGGCTCATCGTAATCCTGATAAGGATCGACAGGACGCGTCGCCTTAGGCGCAGGCGTTTCTTCCGGGATCTCGAAGGAATACAGCGGCGGCGTAGCGTCTTGCGCCGGCGCACTTACCGGGTGCTGATTGACCGAGGCCGGCGCGGCCGGCGCCACCGTTACCGACGGCGCCTGAGCGGCGATCGGCGCAGCGACGGGCTCGTGGATCTCTGCCTTCACCGCCGGTGCAGGCGAAGCCACCGGCGCGCTGGGTGCGGCTTCTGCTTCAAGCTCACCATCGTCGGCGCGCAGGCCGCTGAGCAACGGATCGGCGGCGTCTTCCGCCGCCGCTTTGGCGCTTTCGGTAACCGAAGGCGCGGAGAACAGCACGTCGTCATCTGCGGCCGCGGCTCCGGCGGCGGTCGCGGCAACCGCTGCGGCGGCACCCTTCCCTGCCTGCTCAGGCTCGTCGTCAACGTAACGCTCGTCATCCTCGAAATAGCGCTCTTCGCGACGTGAGCGATTGGTCATCACCGTCGCAACGCCCAACACCGCCCCGCCGATCTTCTCGGCGATCACCAGCCAGGACCAGCCGGTAAACAGCGTCAAACCCGCCGCCCATACGCACAGCAGCGCCAGCGTAGCGCCGATGCCGTTGAACCACGGCAACATGGCGTTGCTCAGCAGGCTGCCGATCACGCCGCCGGAGGCGAAGTAATAGAGATCGTCAACGTTCAGCGCCGCCAACCCACAGGAGGTGAGCACTAACGCCAGGGTGCCGATCAGGCGCAGGGAAAGCGCGAAATAGTCGATGTAGTCTCTGTTGCTGCGTTGGCGATAAGCCGCCCAGCACAGGACCAGCATGATCGGCGGTATCGCGTAGGCGAGCACCCCGAAGGTGAAGAACAGCGTATCGGCCAACCAGGCCCCGACACCGCCGCCCAGATTGTGAATCGGCTCATGCCACGCGGTCTGCGACCAGCTTGGGTCAGACGGGTTGAAACTGACCAACGCAGCCATGAGGTAAACGGCAAAAATCGCTACCACGATAAGCACAGCTTCCAGCAAACGCCGGCCACTGCTGAGTCTTTTCAGGGTAACTTCTTTATCTTCTGTATATTCCTGGCTCAAGAAAGGCTCTCCAGGTTCCTGTTAGCTGACATAGCAACAGCGCCGAGAAACTGCCCCGGCGCCGAAACTGTATGAATAAACAGGAGTGTAACCAATTTAATCAGGTTTTGCACCTGCACCTTACCGTGTTTTGATAACCAGACGGTTACTCTGTTTCACTTCTTCCATCACTACGTAGGTACGGGTGTCGTTAACCCCCGGCAAACGCAGCAAGGTTTCGCCCAGCAATTTGCGGTAAGCCGACATGTCCGGTACGCGGGTTTTCAACAGGTAGTCGAAATCGCCGGAAACCAGATGACACTCCTGAATCTCTTCAAGCTTCTGCACTGCCGAGTTGAATTGCTCAAACACATCCGGCGCGCCGCGGTTCAACGTGATCTCCACGAAAACCAGCAGGGACGCATCCAGATAATGCGGGTTCAGCAATGCGGTATAGCCATGAATGAAACCCTGGCGCTCGAGACGGCGCACGCGTTCCAAACATGGTGTCGGGGATAACCCCACGCGCTTCGAAAGCTCGACGTTCGAAATACGCCCATCCTTCTGCAGCTCATTCAGGATGTTGCGGTCGATACGGTCAAGATCTTTACCCGGGCGTTTCTTGTTGTCTGCCATTATTATTGTCTCTCTTATTTTCTTCCGTGCACTTGCCACACCCTAGCCAACGTCAATGTGTAAGGGTTCGTTCCAAGCGAAGACCCGATGCCTGTCATGTGCTTCTTCACTACCATCATTCCACGCCGCGCAGCCTGTCTGTCCAACTCCGCGCAGCGCCGGCAACGATGTTTCGGTCGAGAAAAAATCAGCAAACGCTTGCGCGCCCTGCTCCGCACTCCCGCTGCGTATCGTCGCCTTGCGGCGCAAATACGTACGATTTGCTGGTGTTACGGGGATAATTTCTTCTTCCTATGATGTTTTCGCAAATGCGCAGCGGATTGTCAAAGTAAAAGAAGCAAAATCAGAACAACGTACCGTCATGAAAAGTCTGCATCCCATTTTTGATTATGAATCGCTGGCTGATAAACCCCGGTCGGGAGCGGCGGAAGCCGCAGAGTGCGCCGTTTTTGCACGGTTGGCGATTCGCTGGCCGAATGCGGCTTTGATAAGTTAAATTTCTGCGTTCGACGACCGATTTACCGACAACGGATGCATTAATAGGCGACAACTATCATACAAATCGTTAACAACGTCGCCCGGCGCTTTTTTTACTGCGCCATTTTCCCTACAATCGGCTTCATTGTCCGCCATTGTGGAATAAAGAGGTTATTCATGGGCACGGCTAAACATAGCAAATTACTGATTCTGGGTTCCGGCCCGGCCGGTTACACCGCCGCCGTCTACGCGGCGCGCGCCAACCTGAACCCGGTGCTGATCACCGGTCTGGAACAAGGCGGCCAGCTGACCACCACCACCGAAGTGGAAAACTGGCCCGGCGACGCCGAAGGCCTGACCGGCCCGGCGTTGATGGAGCGCATGCGCGAGCACGCGGAGAAGTTCCAGACTGAAATCGTCTTCGACCACATCAACAGCGTCGATCTGCAGCAGCGTCCGTTCCGCCTGTTCGGCGACAGCGGTGAATACAGCTGCGACGCGCTGATCATCGCGACCGGCGCCTCCGCCCGCTATCTTGGCCTGCCTTCCGAAGACGCGTTCAAGGGCAAAGGCGTTTCCGCCTGCGCAACCTGCGACGGTTTCTTCTACCGCAACCAGAAAGTCGCAGTGGTCGGCGGCGGCAATACTGCCGTTGAAGAAGCACTGTACCTGTCAAACATCGCCGCCGAGGTTCACCTGATCCACCGTCGCGACAGCTTCCGTTCGGAGAAAATCCTGATCGACCGGCTGATGGAAAAAGTGAAGAGCGGCAACATCGTGCTGCACACCGACCATACGCTGGACGAAGTGCTGGGCGATGAAATGGGCGTGACCGGCGTGCGTATCCGCAGCACCAAAGCGGAAAACGAAACCCGTGAGCTGGAACTGGCCGGCGTGTTCATCGCCATCGGCCACAGCCCGAACACCGGCATCTTCGGCGGTCAGCTGGAGCTGGAAAACGGCTACATCAAGGTGCAGTCCGGCATTCACGGCAATGCGACCCAAACCACTATCCCCGGCGTCTTCGCCGCGGGCGACGTGATGGATCACATCTACCGTCAGGCGATCACCTCCGCCGGCACCGGCTGCATGGCGGCGCTGGACGCAGAGCGTTATCTGGACGGCATCGCCGGCGCAGAAGTCTGCTAAGACGTTTTCATCATCGGCAAAAAGCGGCTCTCGAGCCGCTTTTTTTGTTTCTGGGCTCAGCAATCTCTCTCTCCCATCTGTTATAGCCATATTTGCCCGCTTTATTCTTTTCAGTCTGCCGGGTCACGAGGTAACATGAGGCCTCGCTTGTTTGTCGCCGATTGCGCCAAACACTATTATTTAACAGTACGTTAACCCAGCCCGTAACAAACGGGCGCCGGCGACGCAGACGCATATCTGATGAAAAAAACCAGACAGCAACAGTTAACCCGTTGGCTTAAAACCCAGAGTTCGTTAGCGCAGCGTTGGCTGCGCCTTTCCATGCTGTTGGGGTTGTTCAGCGGCCTGCTGATCGTGGCGCAGGCGTGGCTGCTGGCCAGCCTGCTGCATGCCCTGATCATCGAACATACCCCGCGTGAGCAACTGATCCCTTCGTTTATCTGGCTGGCCATCGCGTTCGCGCTGCGGGCGCTGCTGAGCTGGCTGCGGGAACGGGTCGGTTTTCTGTGTGGGCAGGTGATCCGCCAGCGCATGCGCCGGCAGGTGCTGGATAAGCTGCAGCAGCTCGGGCCGGCCTGGATCCAGGGCAAACCGGCGGGCAGCTGGGCCAGCATCATCGTCGAACAGATCGAGGATATGCAGGACTATTACTCGCGCTATCTGCCGCAGATGTATCTGGCGGTGTTTATCCCGCTGCTGATCTTGATCGCCGTCTTCCCGATCAACTGGGCCGCCGGTTTGATTCTGTTGGCGACCGCGCCGCTGATCCCGCTGTTTATGGCGCTGGTGGGCATGGGGGCCGCCGACGCCAACCGCCGCAACTTTGTGGCGCTGGCGCGATTGAGCGGTAACTTCCTCGACCGCCTGCGCGGCCTGGACACCCTGCGGCTATTCGACCGCGCGCAGGCCGAAACCGCGCAGATCGCCAAATCCTCCGAAGACTTCCGCAGCCGCACCATGGAAGTGCTGCGCATGGCCTTCCTCTCCTCCGGCGTGCTGGAGTTCTTCGCGTCGATCTCCATCGCCGTAGTGGCGGTGTATTTCGGCTTTTCTTACCTCGGCGAACTCAACTTCGGCAGCTATGGCCTCGGCGTAACGCTGTTTTCCGGTTTTCTGGTGCTGATTCTGGCACCGGAGTTCTTCCAACCGCTGCGCGATCTCGGCACCTTCTATCATGCCAAGGCGCAGGCGGTCGGCGCGGCGGAAGCGCTGGAAACCTTCCTCAGCGCCGAAGGCGAGCAGATGGGCAACGGCACGCGGAAGTTGCCCGCCGATCAACCGCTGACGCTACAGGCGAACGAATTGGAAATTCTGTCGCCGAACGGCGTGTTGCTGGCCGGGCCGCTGAGTTTCACCCTGCAACCGCAGCAGCGCGTGGCGCTGGTCGGGCTGAGCGGCGCCGGCAAAAGTTCGCTGCTCAATCTGCTGCTCGGCTTCCTGCCCTACCGTGGATCGTTGACCGTCAACGGCATCGAACTGCGTGACCTGTCCGCAGAGAACTGGAGGCAGCAGCTGAGCTGGGTCGGGCAAAACCCGCACCTGCCGGCGCAAACCTTGCGCGCCAATATCCTGCTGGGCTGCCCGCAGGCCGACGAAACGCAGCTGCAGCAGGCGGTGGAACACGCCTACGTCAGCGAGCTGTTGCCGTATCTGCCGCAGGGGCTCGACACCGAAGTGGGCGATAACGCCGCCCGCCTGTCGGTCGGCCAGGCGCAGCGCGTGGCGGTCGCCCGGGCGCTGATCGGCCCGCGCCGCTTGCTGCTGCTCGATGAACCGGCCGCCAGCCTCGATGCCCATAGCGAACAACGAGTGATGCAGGCGTTGAATGCCGCTTCGCATCAACAAACCACCCTGCTGGTGACGCATCAGCTGGAAGATACCGAAGACTACGATCAGATTTGGGTGATGGATAACGGGCGTATCGTGCAGCAGGGCGATTACGCCACCCTCAGCGCCCAACCGGGCCTGTTCGCCACTCTGATCGCCCACCGCCGCGGGGAGCTTTAATCATGCGCGTGTTGCTGCCGTTTTTGGCGTTGTATCGCCGCCATAGCCTGCTGATTAGCCTGGGCATCATTTTGGCGATCGTCACCCTGCTGGCCAGCATCGGCCTGCTGGCGCTCTCCGGCTGGTTCCTGGCCGCCTCTTCGCTGGCCGGATTGGCGGGCCTGCTGACCTTCAACTACATGCTGCCCGCCGCCGGCGTGCGCGGCGCGGCGATCTTCCGCACCGCCGGGCGCTACGCCGAGCGCGTGGTCAGCCACGACGCTACCTTCCGCGTGCTGTCGCACCTGCGGGTGTTCACCTTCAGCAAGATCCTGCCGCTGACGCCGGGCGGCATCGCCCGTTTCCGCCAGGCCGACCTGCTCAACCGCCTGGTGGCGGACGTGGACACGCTGGATCATCTTTATCTGCGGGTGATCTCGCCGCTGATCAGCGCGGCGGTGGTGATCCTGGTCGTCACTTACGGCCTGAGCTGGCTGGATCCTGCGCTCGCCCTGACGCTGGGCGGCATTCTGCTGCTGTTGCTGCTGCTGGTGCCGCCGGTGTTCTATCGCGCCGGCAAACCGATCGGCGGCCAACTCACCGCGCTGCGCGGCCAATACCGCACCGACCTGACCGCCTGGCTGCAGGGGCAGGCGGAACTGGTGGTGTTCGGCGCCGTCAACGACTTCCGCCAGACGCTGAACGCCACCGAACAGCGGTGGCAACGCCGCCAGTGGCAGCAGGCCTCGCTGAGCGGCAAGGCGCAGGCGCTGATGATCCTCGCCAGCGGGCTGACGGTGACGCTGCTGCTGTGGCTGACCGCCGCGGGCATCGGCGGCGATACCCAACCCGGCGCGTTGATCGCGCTGTTTGTCTTCGCCGCGCTGGCGTCGTTCGAAGCGCTGATGCCGGTGGCCGGCGCCTTCCAGCATCTCGGTCAGGTGATCGCCTCCGCCACGCGGGTCAAACAGATCATCGATCGCCAGCCGGAAGTCACCTTCCCTGCCGCCGGCCCGGCCGCGGCCGACCGGGCGCAGCTCAGCCTGCAGCAGTTGAGTTTCACCTACCCCGATCAGCCGCAGCCGGTGCTGCGCGACGTTACGCTCGAGGTGGCGGCCGGCGAACACATCGCCTTGCTCGGCCGCACCGGCTGCGGCAAGTCCACCCTGCTGCAGCTGCTGACCCGCGCCTGGCGCACCGACGGCGGAAAAATTCTGCTCAACGGCGAACCGCTGGAGGATTATGATGAAACCACGCTGCGCCGAACGACCACTGTCGTCAGCCAGCGAGTGCATATCTTCAGCGATACGCTGCGGGAAAACCTGCGGCTGGCCGCACCGAATGCCGACGACGCTCGCCTGAGTGACGTCCTGCAGCAGGTGGGGCTCGGCAAATTGCTGGCCGGCGACGGCGGACTGAACGCCTGGCTCGGCGAAGGCGGCCGGCAGCTGTCCGGCGGCGAACAGCGCCGTCTGGGCATCGCCCGCGCGCTGCTGCATCCGGCCCCGCTGCTGCTGCTTGACGAACCGACCGAAGGGCTGGACGCCGAAACCGAGCAGCAGATCCTGGCGCTGCTGCGCCGGCATTGTCAGGGCAAGACGCTGATTCTGGTGACGCACCGCCTGTACGGCCTGGAACATCTCGACCGCATTTGCGTGATGGACGACGGCCGGATTGTCGAACAGGGCAATCACGCGACCCTGATGCGCCAGCAGGGCCGCTATGCCCGCTTTCGCAACCGTATCAGCAACCTGGCGCCGTAATCGGCCCGTAGAGGACGCAGAGACCCTGTATGCGCATCGTTAAGCTTTCCCCCCAGTCGCTGGCGTTTCCCTCGCCTGAGGGCGCTCTGCGCGATCCCAATGGCCTGCTGGCGATCGGCGGCGATCTCACGGCGCCGCGGCTGCTGGCGGCCTACGAGCGCGGCATCTTCCCCTGGTATTCGCCGGGAGAGGCCATCCTGTGGTGGTCGCCCGACCCGCGTGCGGTGCTGTTCCCGGCCGAGTTTCATCTTAACCGCAGCCTGAAACGCTTTTTGCGCCACGATCCGTTTCGCATCACGCTCAATCACGACTTCGCCGCGGTGATCGCCGCCTGCGCCCACCGGCCGGATGAAGGCACCTGGATCGGCCCGGAGGTGCAGCGCGCCTATCAGCATCTGCATCGCCTCGGCTACGCGCACTCGGTGGAGGTCTGGCAGGATGATCAACTGGTTGGCGGCATGTACGGCGTGGCGCAGGGCGCGTTGTTCTGCGGCGAATCGATGTTCAGCCGCGTCACCAACGCCTCAAAATGTGCATTGATGGCCTTTTGCCGCCATTTTGCCGCTTATGGCGGGGAATTGATTGACTGCCAGGTGCTGAACGCTCACACTGCCCGCCTTGGCGCGCGTGAAATTCCGCGCCGTCAATTCTTGCAGCAGCTCAGCACCCTTCAACGGCGGCCTTTGGCACCGGCGTGCTGGGAGCCGCAAGTCATATCCCCACAGCCGGTTGAACCGCCCTATCCAGTAAACTAATTGATGGAAACGGTGCAATGTTCACCGACACATCTTTACATAATGGGGGTTTTTCGGCATTATCTTGCCGGTTAAAAACTAAGGTAGTTAGACCTAGAGGATTCGATGGCCAAAGAAGACAATATTGAAATGCAGGGCACCGTTCTTGATACGCTGCCCAACACCATGTTCCGCGTTGAATTGGAAAACGGGCACGTGGTAACCGCACACATCTCCGGTAAAATGCGTAAAAACTATATCCGCATCCTGACGGGCGACAAAGTCACTGTAGAGCTGACCCCGTACGACCTGAGCAAAGGCCGCATTGTCTTCCGTAGCCGTTAATCGGCTCATCGCGCGCCACACGCTGGCGGCATCGAGGATGTAATCCCTCGGGAGCCCTTTCCGTTTACCCCCGCAGCGACGTTAAACAACGGGTTGCAGGTGCGCAGGTAAACTGAGAGGGCTCACTCGTTTCTGTTGTACGGTGAATCTCACCCATAAAAAAAAGCGATGCCGAAGCATCGCTTTTTCTTTGCCTGCAGGCAGCCTTAGTGCACCGCGCCCTCGTCCGCCTTGCGCTTGGCGGCGCTGAGGAAGTGGTAAGTCAGCTGTTTCTTGTCCTTGTCCAGCTCGACCTTCACGGAACCGCCGTCCACCAGCGAACCGAACAGCAATTCGTTGGCCAACGGTTTCTTCAGGTTTTCCTGCATGACGCGCGCCATCGGACGAGCGCCCATCGCACGGTCGTAGCCCTTCACCGACAGCCAGTCGCGCGCTTCGTCGCTCACTTCCAGCGAGACGCCCTTCGCATCCAGCTGCGCCTGCAGTTCGACGATAAACTTGTCGACCACCTGCTGGATCACCTCGGTAGACAGATGGTTGAACCAGATGATGTTGTCCAGACGGTTGCGGAATTCCGGCGTAAACACCTTCTTGATCTCTTCCATCGCGTCGGTGCTGTTGTCCTGCTGCACCAGGCCGATCGACTTGCGTTCGGTTTCCCGCACACCGGCGTTGGTGGTCATCACCAGGATCACATTGCGGAAGTCCGCCTTGCGGCCGTTGTTGTCCGTCAGCGTGCCGTTGTCCATCACCTGCAGCAGCAGGTTGAACACGTCCGGGTGCGCCTTCTCGATCTCATCGAGCAGCACCACCGCATGCGGATGCTTGATCACCGCATCGGTCAGCAGCCCGCCCTGATCGTAACCGACGTAGCCCGGAGGCGCGCCGATCAGACGGCTGACGGTATGCCGCTCCATGTACTCGGACATGTCGAAACGCAGCAGCTCGATATCCATCGCCTTGGCCAGCTGTACGGTGACCTCGGTTTTCCCGACCCCGGTCGGCCCGGCGAACAGGAAGGAGCCGACCGGCTTGCGCTCGTGGCCCAGACCGGCGCGGCTCATCTTGATCGCTTCCGTCAATGCTTCGATCGCCTGATCCTGGCCGAATACCAGCATCTTCAAGCGATCGCCCAAGTTTCTCAGCACGTCGCGATCGCTGGCCGACACCGTTTTCTCCGGGATGCGAGCGATACGCGCCACCACGGATTCGATATCGGCCACGTTGACGGTTTTCTTGCGCTTGCTGGCCGGCATCAACCGGCTGCGGGCGCCCGCCTCGTCGATCACGTCAATCGCCTTGTCCGGCAGATGGCGATCGTTGATGTATTTCACCGACAGCTCCACCGCGGCGCGGATCGCCTTGGCGGTATAACGCACGTCGTGGTGCGCTTCATACTTGGTCTTCAGGCCGTTGATGATCTGGACGGTCTCTTCCGCCGTCGGTTCGGTGATATCGATCTTCTGGAAACGGCGCGCCAGAGCGCGATCCTTTTCGAAGATGTTGCTGAACTCCTGGTAGGTGGTCGAGCCGATCACCCGGATCTTGCCGCTCGACAGCAGCGGTTTGATCAGGTTGGCGGCATCCACTTGCCCGCCGGAAGCCGCACCGGCGCCGATGATGGTGTGAATTTCATCGATGAACAGGATGCTGTTCTGATCCTGTTCCAGCTGCTTGAGCAGCGCCTTGAAGCGTTTCTCGAAGTCGCCGCGGTATTTGGTGCCGGCCAGCAGTGAACCGATATCCAGCGAATACAGCGTGCAGTCCGCCATCACTTCCGGCACGTCGCCCTGCACGATACGCCAGGCCAGGCCTTCGGCGATGGCAGTCTTGCCCACGCCGGATTCGCCGACCAGCAGCGGGTTGTTTTTACGACGACGGCACAGCACCTGAATCGCGCGCTCCAGCTCACGATCGCGGCCGATCAGCGGATCGATGCCGCCCACACGGGCCAACTGATTGAGGTTGGTGGTGAAGTTTTCCATACGGTCTTCCCCTCCGGACTGCTCTTCGTTCACCGGGTTTTCCGCATTCGGCGCTTGGCCCGGCTCGTCTTTACGCGTGCCATGTGAAATGAAGTTCACCACGTCGAGACGGCTGACGTCGTGCTTGCGCAGCAGATAGGCCGCCTGCGATTCCTGCTCGCTGAAAATAGCCACCAACACGTTGGCACCGGACACTTCGCTGCGGCCGGAGGATTGCACATGGAAGACCGCGCGCTGCAGCACGCGCTGGAAGCTGAGCGTCGGCTGAGTGTCGCGCTCTTCTTCGCCGGCGGGCAGCGTCGGTGTGGTTTGTTCGATGAAGGCTTCCAGCTCCTGGCGCAACGCGGCCAGATCCACCGTACATGCCTCAAGCGCTTCTCGCGCGGCAGGGTTGCTCAGCAACGCCAGCAACAGGTGCTCCACGGTCATAAACTCGTGTCTGTGCTCACGCGCCCTGGCGAAAGCCATGTTGAGACTGAGTTCCAGTTCTTGATTGAGCATAAGCACCTCCCCAATAGATTGCCTTATTCAGGCTTTTTCCAGCGTACAAAGCAACGGATGCTCGTTCTCCCTTGCGTACCGGTTCACATGGACGACTTTGGTTTCCGCCACCTCGGCGGTAAAAACACCACAGATCGCCTTGCCTTGATAGTGGACCGTGAGCATCAGTTGCGTTGCGCGTTCAATATCATAAGAAAAGAACTTTTGCAGAACGTCAATCACAAATTCCATCGGTGTGTAATCGTCGTTGTTAAGTATAACTTTATACATAGACGGCGGTTTTACCGCATCGATTTGTTTTTCTTCGGCCAAGTGTTCAAAATTTAGCCAATCGTTGTTATTGCCCATCGCTGCTCATCTTCTCTGCTCTGCCCTCTGATATGGGGACAGGTTTCGGTTATTCAAAGTGGGGATAGTTACTATTTTATCATCTTCGGCATCGTCCCGCCGCACTGTAACGTGCGCAAAAAAACGGGCCAATTGTGACTGAATCGTGGCAATAGCGTTACCTGCTTCAAACTTTGGTGAACTGCTCCCCGCCGACAAAAGCCGATCCCTTGACGCCCCGATCATTTGCTCTAGAGTGTAAATTCGTGGCTGGTGGTCTTTTAACCACCCCTTGTCCACCCTGCTACTCGCCCACGGCGAGTGCGAAATCAGTTATTCATCTCACTTAAAATAGCGTTGCGAGGGATGTAAAAGCATGGAGACGGGTACTGTTAAATGGTTTAACAACGCCAAAGGTTTTGGCTTCATCTGCCCAGCCGGCGGCGGCGAAGATATTTTCGCGCATTATTCCACAATCAAGATGGATGGTTACAGAACGTTAAAGGCGGGCCAGCAGGTCAGCTTTGACGTGCATCAAGGGCCCAAAGGCAACCATGCCAGTCTTATTGTGCCAGTGGAAAGCGAGGCGCTGTCCTAAACGCTTCCGGCAGCGTCGCGCTGCACTGACTCTGACTGCGATAAAAATGCCAGCCGCCGTGTGACTGGCATTTTTTATGCCTGTGACTTACTCGCGCGCCAGCGCATCGATCGGATTCAGCCGCGCGGCATTGCGCGCCGGCAGATAGCCGAACACCACGCCGATGCCGGTGGAACAGAGGAACGCGCTCAGCAACGCCGCCGGCGGGAAACTGATCTGCCAACCCGGCAACACCAGCTGCACCGCCAAACCGATAGCGAACGACAACGTAATCCCCAGCGCGCCCCCCACCAGGCAGACCAAGACCGCCTCGATCAGAAACTGCTGCAACACATCGCCGGAACGCGCGCCCACCGCCATGCGGATGCCGATCTCGCGCGTGCGCTCGGTCACCGACACCAGCATGATGTTCATCACGCCGATGCCGCCCACCACCAGCGAAATCACCGCCACCAGCGTCAGGAACAGCTGCAGCGTGCGAGTGGTTTTCTCCGCAGTTTGCACCAGGCTGTCCATGTTATAGGTGAAGAAATCCTTCTTTCCGTGGCGCAACGTCAGCAGACGCGACAGCTGTTGTTCCGCTTCCTTGCTGTCGTAGCCGTCGCGGATGCGCACGGTGATCGAATCGAAATAGCTGTTGCCCATCAGCCGGTTGGCCATGGTGCTGTACGGCACCCACACGTTCAGCGTCTTGCTGCTGCCGAACATCGACTGCTTCTCTTTAGCCACGCCGACCACCGTCGCCGGCATGTTGCCCACCAGGATCACCTCGCCCACCACGTTTTTTTGGTGCGGGAACAGCCGCCGTTGGGTATTGGCGTCGATCACCACCGTCTGCGCCTGTGACTGCACCTGCATCGGGTCGATGCCGACGCCTTGGGTAAAGCTCATGCCGTACACGCGGAAGAACTGCTCGCTGACGCCGTTGACGTTGGCCGCCGCGTCGACGTTACCCAGCCGCAACCGCATGCTGCTGCTGATGCTCGGCGACAGCGCGCTGATGTACGGCTGTTCGCGCAGCGCGTCGAGATCGCCGTATTTCAACGATTGCCGGTAGGTCGGATCGTCGTCGCCGAAGTCCTTGCCGGGGTAGATATCGACGGTGTTGGTGCCGATCGATTTGATGTCCGCCAGCACCATCTGCTTGGCGGCGTCGCCGATCACCAGGATCGATACCACCGAGGCGATGCCGATAATGATGCCGAGCATGGTCAGCGCGGTGCGCATCTTGTTGGCCGCCATCGCGCGCCAGGCCATGACCAGCGCTTCGCGAAAGCGGCCGCCCATCTGCCGCCAGGAAGGCGCCGCGGCGGCCAGCGTCAGCGGCTTGGCCTGGGCATCCTCCGACGGCGCCGGACGGGAATCGGCGATGATTTCGCCGTCGCGGATCTCGATGATCCGTTCAGCCTGACGCGCCACCGCCGGATCGTGAGTCACCAGGATCACCGTGTGGCCCTGGGCGCACAACTGTTTGAGGATCGCCATCACCTCTTCGCCGGAATGGCTGTCGAGCGCGCCGGTCGGCTCATCCGCCAGGATCACCTGCCCGCCGTTCATCAGCGCGCGGGCGATACTGACGCGCTGCTGCTGGCCGCCGGAAAGCTGGCTCGGCCGATAGTTGACGCGCTCCCCCAGCCCCAGACGGCGCAACAGCGCCTCCGCCCGTTCGCGCCGCGCCGCTTTGCCCAGCCCGGCGTACACCGCCGGCACCTCGACGTTATGCGCCGCGCTCAGGTGCGGCAGCAGATGATAACGCTGAAAGATAAAGCCGAAATGCTCGCGCCGCAGCTGCGCCAGCGCATCGTCGCTCAGCGTCGCCACGTCCTGGCCAGCCACCCGATAGACGCCGGCGCTCGGCTTGTCCAGGCAGCCGAGAATGTTCATCAGCGTCGATTTGCCGGAACCGGAAGCCCCCATGATCGCCACCATTTCACCGGCGTCGATGCTCAGACTGATCCCCTTCAGCACCTCCACCGTCTGCTCGCCGGAACGGTAGCTGCGGCGAATGCCGTTCAGCTGCAACAGCGCCGCCATCAGCCGGCCTCCACGCCGCCGCGGCTGACGATCACCTCATCACCCGCCTCGAGCCCGCTGAGGATCTGCACATCGATATTGTTGCGCAGGCCGATGGCCACCTCACGCTTCTCTTCCTTGCCCTGTTTCAGCACCGAAACGTGGTAGCGATTGTCGGCGATCTGATCGCCCAGCGCCGCCAGCGGGATCACCAGCGCCTGCTGGACGCCGGCCAGCTGAATGTGCACCTGCGCCGTCATTTGCAAGCGCAGCAGCCTTTCCGGGTTGGGCACTTCGAAACGCGCGTAATAGAAGATGGCGTTGTTGACCTTTTCCGGCGTCGGCTGAATGTCTTTCAGCACGCCGTCGAAGCGCCGGGTCGGATCGCCCAGCACCGTGAACCAGGCCTTCTGACCCGGCTTGAGGTTAATGACGTCGGCCTCCGAGACCTGCGCCTTCACCAGCATGGTGCCGAGATCCGCCAGCGTCAGAATGTTCGGCGCCTGTTGCGCCGCGATCACCGTCTGGCCCTGCAGCGTGGTGATCTGCACCACGTCGCCATCCATCGGCGCTTCGATGCGGGTATAGGCCAGATTGATCTTGGCGGTATCCAGGCTGGCCTGGTTGCGGGCGATCTGCGCATTGATGGTGCCTACCTGCGCCTTCTTCACCGCCAGCTGCGTCGCCGCCTGATCCAGATCCTGACGCGATACCGCCTGCAGTTTGGCCAGCGCCTGGTTGCGCTGCAGCGTAACCGCCGCCAGCTGCTGTTCCGCCTGCGCCTGCAGCAGTTGCGCATGCAGCTCGCGCAGCGTCGCCTCGCCTTCACGGATGCTGTTCTGCGCCTGTTGCGGATCGATAACCCCCAGCAACTGACCTTTTTTCACCTTGTCGCCGATCTCGACATACAGCTTTTCCAACTGCCCGCTGACCTGCGCGCCGACGTCAACCTTGCGCACTGCGTCCAGCTGGCCGGTCGCCAACACGTTCTGCTGCAGATCGCGCTTGGTGACCTTTACCGTTTTGAAATCGGTCGGCGCCGGATGGCGGAAGTGCCAAACGGCCGCCGCGGCAATCGCCGCAATCACCGCCAGTGCGAGTATCCAGCGGCGTTTATGTCCTTTAAACCCTGTCAAAATTGACCTGCCTGTGCTTGTGAATATCGACCGCCCATTGCGGCGGCGGAGCTAAATTAGCACGCACCGTAGGGAATAACTAAACCTTAGCTCAACACAATGTGGAGACACGCTTGGTTACAGTTCGGCATTGAACTCCCGTTTAGTGAAGCCTTGATGAAATAGCGCCATTCAACACAGCCAAGGATTTCATCATGTCACAGCTCAGCTACCCACTCGCCTCCGCCCGGCCGCTTAACGGCTGGCAACTGATGACGGCGCTGATCAATGGCGAAAAGGCACCGAGCAACGCCTGGAAAAAAACCTCGTTTCGCCTGAAGTTTCTCGGCCGTTCGCTGCTCAACTGGCGCACCACCAGCGGCCTGCTCAGCACCCTGGCCAGCAATCCGCTGCTGGAGGAGATCCTGAGTGCGCAGCCGAACCTGCCGTGCAAACTGCATCGTCCCTACCTGGCGGCCAACATGAGCAAGATCGAATGCCTGTTCGCCCTGCGCGATCATTACGATCTCATCGTACAGCGCATGCCGCTGAAGATGCGCCTCGGCCACCTCGGCCCGCACGCCTTCGTGCTGGCCAGCGCGATGGGCAAGAACGAAGCGCCGATCACGCTGGAGCTGGCGGCGATCGACAAACTGAATAAGGAAGGGGAAGCCACGCTGCTGCTGCGCAACGCCAACGGCGTGATGCTGGCGGAGATCACCTTTGCGCTGATGCATTATCAGCAGCAGCCGACGTTGTTCATCGGCGGCCTGCAGGGCGCGAACCATGACGTGCCGCACGCCGAGATCCAGCACACCACCAAAGAGTGTCACGGCCTGTTCCCTAAACGGCTGGTGCTGGAAGGCATCTGCACGCTGGCGCGGCACCTCGGCATCCGCCAGATTGTGGCGGTCGGCAACGCCACCCATATCTATCAAAACTGGCGCTACCAGAGTAAGAAGAAGGACAAGCTGCACGCCGATTACGATCAGTTCTGGCTGTCGATGGGCGCCAAACCGCTCGACAGCGGCTATTTCCTGCTGCCCGAACGCATCGCCCGCAAGCCGATCGAAGAGATCGCCAGCAAGAAGCGCGCCGAGTATCGCCGCCGCTATCAGCTGCTGGACGAGCTGGAACAGGGATTGGCGGCGCACTTCTGCGCCCGATAACGCCCGGCGGGCCGTCAGTCCGCCCGGCCGCGCGCCAGCCAGATCACCCGTGAGAACATTTTCTTCAGCAGCGGCGGCACCGAGTCCGTGCCCCATTCGCCGGCCTGCATCGCGACCTCGATCGCCAGATCCGGCTTCGAAGAGTGGTGGACCGCTTTCAGGATCACCTTGCGCACCGGCATCTGCGCGTTGATCGGCACCGACGCCATTCGGTGATAGACCGGGGCGAACCCTTCGCGGAACATGAAGTGTTCCATGTCCGGCGCCGGCAGCGCGGTCAGCCGATCGCGTTCGTTGTCTTCATGATTGTCCAGCAGGCTGCGCACGGTGTTGGCGTACTTTTTGCCCGCCTCATCGCCGTCCACCAGCGCATGCCACTCGATGCCCATGCGGCGGGCAAAGCGCAGCAGCGGCTTCAGGCCGCACTGAGCGAATTCGATGACCCTTACCCCTTCCGCCTCGAAATGGTAGCCGCACTGGCGCGCCAGTTCGTTCAGCAGCCACACTTCGGTCTCGCCCTCCACCAGCAGCCAGCAGCGGGCGAACAGCGACGACGGCCGGTTGAAACGGATGTGAAACGCGATGCGCCGCCCGTCTTCGGCGCTCAACCCGCGCGGCCCGAGACGATAGGTCGCGACGCGGCCCGACTCGCGCACCAGCCGGCAGACGTGCTCCACCGGCACCAGCGACACCAGTTCGCTGGAGTTGGTGGTGGTGATGCGCTGCAGCGGCAGCTGATTGAGCAGCCCCCAGGCCACCGACAGCATGATCGGATGCAGGCGAGTTTCCGGGTCTTCCACCAGCAGCAGCGGCCGGGCGTGCGGATCCAGCTTGACGTCGCCCTTGGCCTGCAGCAGGGTGGAAAACATGCCCAGCAGGATCAGACGCATGCTGCGGCTGTTCGGCTCGGCGACCATGCGGTTGATGCCGTCCAGCGCGCGCCAGGCGTCCTGCTCCGGTTCACCGCCGCGGCGGCGCGGCCGCGCCACCTGCGAGCTCTGCTCGGCAAAGTAGTGCTCGAGCAACTGCTGCATCGCCGCCAGCCCCTGACGCAGCTCGCCGTTGGTCAGCTTCTGCGGATTGCGCACCAGCTCGCGCGTCAGCTGATCCAGCTGCTGCGCCAACGCCTGCGTATCGGGTTTGCGTTCATCGCCGAGGCTGCTGGGGCGCAGGCGGCGAATAAAGCGCGCGTCGCGCAGGCGCAAAACCGGGTGGATGCGGATGATGGCGTGGGCCAGTTGTTCGATATGGTGCAGTTGAAAGGCGTTGCCGTCGGCGTCGAGAAAACCGCGCCAGGTACACACCGTACCGTCATCGGCCAGCTCGCCCTCGCAGCGGTAGTGAATGCGGCTCAGGCCGTCTTCCCCCTTGACCCACAACGGCGTCAGATGGCGGTAGCGCGGCAGGTGCGCGTGGCCGATGTCTTTCTCGCAGAAGGTGAATACCACCTGCAGGTGGCGCTCTTTGGCCGCCTCCTCACCGGGGGGAAAATGGAAGTCGTGCGCTTCAAATCGATACAGTTTCTGCTCCGGCGCCAGCAGCAGCGTCAGCGCATCCAGCAGGCTGGATTTACCCCAGGCGTTTTCGCCGAGCAACAGCGTGTTGTCGTCCAGCATCAGGGACAGCCGATTAATACCGCGAAAACCTACAATTTCGATACGCTCCAAGAACATCCGCCGCCTCCCGTGCGCGCAGTCGCCTCTTCAATGAGGCGACTTTCACAGAGCATGGTCAAAAAACCCCTTGCAGGTCAAGCGGCCAGCGTCAAATCTGCCGCTTTACTCCGGCCGGGCTTTTGGTTAGCGTGTGCTCCTCGCCGCCGTTCGTCGCGCATCAAAACTCAAGGACACTCGTTGCACCATGTACTCAGGACTGTTGATTATTCTGTTACCGCTGATTGTCGGTTACCTCATTCCCTTACGCCATCGCCCGCTGCTGGTGCTGATCAACCGCCTGCTGAGCTGGATGGTGTATGTGATCCTGTTTTTCATGGGCATCAGCCTGGCGTTTATGGAGAATCTCAGCAGCAATCTGATGCTGATCTTCCAGTACAGCGCAGCGTTCTTCTTCTGCATTCTCTGCGCCAATCTGCTGTTGCTGGCGCTGCTGGAGCGGCGCATGCCGTGGCGCAGCAGCCATAAACAGGAAAAGCTGCCTTCGCGCGTGCATATGGCGCTGGAGTCGCTCAAGCTGTGCGGCGTGGTGCTCGGCGGCTTCTTGCTCGGCCTGACGCAGTGGCAATGGCTGCAGTTTGCCCATAAAGGCAGCGAATATGCGCTGATCTTCCTACTGTTGCTGGTCGGCATTCAGCTGCGCAACAGCGGCATGACGCTGCGCCAGATCGTGCTCAACCGCCGCGGCACGCTGGTGGCGCTGGCGGTGGTCGCCGCGTCTCTGGCCGGCGGCGCGCTGGCGGCGCAGCTGCTGGGACTGCCGGTCAAGGCCGGGCTGGCGATGGCCTCTGGCTTCGGCTGGTACTCGCTGTCCGGCATTCTGATCACCGACGCCTACGGCCCGGTGATGGGCAGCGCCGCGTTCTTCAACGATCTGGCGCGCGAGCTGGTGGCGATCATGCTGATCCCGACGCTGGTGCGCCGCAGCCGCTCCACCGCCCTCGGCCTGTGCGGCGCCACCTCGATGGACTTCACCCTGCCGGTGCTGCAGCGCAGCGGCGGACTGGACATGGTGCCGCCCGCCATCGTACACGGCTTCCTGCTGAGCCTGCTGGCGCCGGTGCTGATCGCCCTATTCTCCTGATCCTTTCCCCTTGGGGGCCACCCGGCCCCCAAAGCGTAATCATTCCCATCCGCACGGCAAAATTGCGCTAAATCAAACTTGCCCGCAGTAGTCGCACAAAAGCCTTTTGCAACCCCGATCGCCGATCTATGCTTTTAAACAAGCATTACAAATGCAACTTTAAAAATAAAAGGAAGCGACTATGTTCTGTGTGCAATGTGAACAAACCATTCGAACCCCGGCAGGCAACGGCTGCGCGTATGCTCAGGGCATGTGCGGCAAAACGGCGGAAACCTCCGATCTGCAGGATCTGCTGGTGGCGGCGCTGCAGGGCCTCTCCGCCTGGGCGCTGCAGGCGCGTTCGCTGGGCATCGTCGACCACGAAATCGACAGCTTCGCCCCGCGCGCCTTCTTCTCCACCCTGACCAACGTCAACTTCGATTCCCAGCGCATCATCGGCTACGCGCGGGAAACCCTGCTGCTGCGCGACTCGCTGGCCGCCCGTTGCCGGCTGCTGGATGCCGGCGTGCGCGTCGATCACCCGATGGCGGCGCTGCAGCTGGCCGGCGACGCTATGCCTGCGCTGCTGCAGCAGGCGGCGCAGTTTGCCCTCGACAGCGACAAGGCCGAGGTCGGCGACGACGTACACGGTTTGCGCCTGCTGTGTGTGTATGGCCTGAAAGGTGCGGCGGCCTATATGGAACACGCGCACGTGCTCGGCCAGTTCGACGAACAGCTCTATGCCGACTACCACGCTTTCATGGCCTGGCTCGGCACCCGGCCGCGCGACGTCGATACCCTGCTGAACAACGCCATGGGCATCGGCAAGATGAACTTCAACGTGATGGCGATCCTCGATCGCGGTGAGACCCAGGCCTACGGCGATCCGCAGCCCAGCGCGGTCAACGTGCGCCCGGTGGCCGGGAAAGCCATTCTGATTTCCGGCCACGATCTCAAAGATCTGCGCATGCTGCTCGAGCAAACCGAAGGGCAAAACGTCAACGTCTACACCCACGGTGAAATGCTGCCGGCGCACGGCTATCCGGAACTGAAAAAATTCAAGCACCTGGTGGGCAACTACGGCAGCGGCTGGCAAAACCAGCAGACGGAATTCGCCAAATTCCCCGGCCCGATCGTGATGACCTCCAACTGCATCATCGATCCTAACGTCGGCAACTACGGCGATCGCATCTGGACCCGCAGCATCGTCGGCTGGCCGGGCGTCAACCATCTGGAAGGCGACGACTTCGGCGCCGTGATCCGCCAGGCTCAGGGCATGAACGGCTTCCCTTACACCGAGATCGAGCATCTGATCACCGTCGGCTTCGGCCGCCAGACGCTGCTGAACGCCGCCGACACGGTCATCGACCTGGTGTCGCAGAAAAAACTGCGCCACGTCTTCCTGGTGGGCGGCTGCGACGGCAGCCGTGACGAACGCAGCTATTTCACCGACTTCGCCCGCAGCGTGCCGCAAGACTGCCTGATCATGACGCTGGCCTGCGGCAAATACCGTTTCAACAAACTGGATTTCGGCACGCTGGAAGGGCTGCCGCGCCTGCTGGACGTCGGCCAGTGCAACGACGCTTACTCCGCCATCATGCTGGCGGTCAAGCTGGCGGATACGCTCGGCTGCAGCGTCAACGAGCTGCCGCTCAGCCTGGTGCTGTCGTGGTTTGAACAGAAGGCGATCGTCATTCTGCTGACGCTGCTGTCGCTGGGGGTGAAAAACATCGTCACCGGCCCGACCGCGCCGGGCTTCCTGACCGACAACCTGATGGCGATCCTCAACGAGAAATTCGGCCTGCGTCCGATCACCACCGTCGAGCAGGATATCGCCGCGCTGCTCGCCTGATGCCGTTACGTTATGGGGCCGCCTGCGCCGGCCCCTTTGCTTTTTGAGGTGCCCGATGACTCAACCCACTCCGCTTTGCCCGAACCGCATGCAGGTGCATTCCATCCGGCGTGAAACCGTCGACGTCTGGACGCTGAACCTGATCTGCGACGTTTTCTATCCTTACCAGGCCGGCCAGTTCGCGCTGGTCAGCATTCGCAACAGCGAGGAGACGTTGCGCGCCTATACGCTCTCCTCCTCGCCCGGCCAGAGCCGCTTTCTCAGCATCAGCGTGCGCTGCCTGCCGGACGGCATCGGGTCGCGCTGGCTGACGCAAGAGGTCAAGCCCGGCAACACGCTGTGGCTGTCCGACGCGCAGGGCGAATTCAGCTGCGAGCGCCACCCGGCCGATCGTTATCTGATGCTGGCCGCCGGCTGCGGCGTGACGCCGATCGTCTCGATGTGCCGCTGGCTGACCGCTAACCGTCCGGCCTGCGATATCGCCGCGATCGTTAACGTACGCACCCCCGCCGGCACGATTTTCGCCGATCAATGGCGCGCGCTGTGCGCCGCCCATCCGCAGCTGCGCCTGACGCTGATGGCCGAGCAGGATCTGCAACCCGGCTACCTCAGCGGCCGCATCGATGAACAGACGCTGCGGCAGGCGGCGCCGGATATCGCCGAACGCACGGTGATGACCTGCGGCCCCGCGCCCTACATGGATCAGGTGGAGCAACTTTGTCGCCGGCTCGGCGTGCCGGCCGAGCGTTTCCATAAGGAGCAGTTCCACACGCCGACGGCGCAGGCTGACGCCACCGAAGGGCTGACGCTGCGCGCCGCCCGCCCGCTGCGCGAATTCCGCGTGCCGGTCGGCAGCACCCTGCTGGCAGCGATGGAGGCCAATGCCCTGCCGGTCAACGCTGCCTGCCGCGCCGGAGTATGCGGTTCGTGCAAAACCCGCCTCCTCGAGGGCGACTACACCACCACCAGCACCATGACGCTGAGCGAGGAAGAGATAGCGCAGGGCTACGTGCTGGCCTGCAGTTGCCAGCTGCAGGGCGACGTCACGCTGGCGTGATCCCTGGCCCCATCGCCGCGATGGGGCATTTATCGGCAAGTTCCCCGTGGCCAGCCCGGTTACACTTTTCCCCGTCCTACGCTCTTTACCCTTCCTGACCGCATCTCGTCCACAGCCGGTAAGCTATGCTTGCAGTTGTTCTGCTGCCACTCACCGGATCGAGTCCACATCGTTTTTCAAACCATGTTTGGGGGAACCATGAAGCAAACCGTAGCCACACTGATCGCCAAAACGCTGGATCAAGCCGGCGTAAAACGCATTTGGGGCGTGACCGGCGATTCGCTCAACGGCCTCAGCGACAGCCTGCACCGCATGGGCACCATCGAATGGCTGGGCACCCGCCATGAAGAGGTGGCCGCCTTCGCCGCCGGCGCCGAAGCCCAGCTCACCGGCCAGTTGGCGGTGTGCGCCGGTTCCTGCGGCCCCGGCAACCTGCATCTGATCAACGGCCTGTTCGACTGCCACCGCAACCATGTGCCGGTGCTGGCGATCGCCGCGCACATCCCTTCCAGCGAAATCGGCAGCGGCTACTTCCAGGAAACCCATCCGCAGGAGCTGTTCCGCGAATGCAGCCACTATTGCGAACTGGTCTCCAACCCGGAACAGCTGCCGCGCGTGCTGGAGATCGCCATGCGCAAGGCGATCCTCAATCGCGGCGTGTCGGTGGTCGTCTTGCCGGGCGACGTGGCGCTGCGCATGGCGCCGGAAGACGCGGCCGTGACCTGGCATACCCCGGCGCTGCCGCTGGTGCAGCCGCCGATGAGCGAGCTGAACAAGCTGGCGGAAACGCTGAACAAGGCGAAGAACATCACCCTGATGTGCGGCAGCGGCTGCGCCGGCGCGCACGATGAAGTGGTCAAGCTGGCCGAACTGCTGCAGGCGCCGGTGGTGCACGCGCTGCGCGGTAAAGAACATATCGAATGGGACAACCCGTACAGCGTCGGCATGACCGGGCTGATCGGTTTCTCCTCCGGTTATCACGCGATGATGAACGCCGACACGCTGGTGCTGCTCGGCACCCAGTTCCCCTATCGGGCGTTCTACCCCACCAACGCCAACATCATTCAGATCGACATCAACCCCGGCAGCATCGGCGCGCACTGCCCGGTCAATATGGCGCTGGTGGGCGATATCCACACCACCCTCACCGCCCTGCTGCCGCAGCTGGAGCCGAAGCGCGATCGGGCGTTCCTCGACAAGGCGCTGGAGCATTACCGCAACGCGCGCAAGGATCTCGACGGGCTGGCGACCGCCGGCGACGACCAACCGATCCACCCGCAGTATCTGGCGCAGCAGCTCAGCCACTATGCCAGCGACGACGCCATCTTCACCTGCGACGTCGGCACGCCAACGGTGTGGGCCGCCCGCTACGTGAAAATGAACGGCAAGCGCCGCCTGCTCGGTTCGTTCAACCACGGTTCGATGGCCAACGCCATGCCGCAGGCGATAGGCGCTCAGGCCACCGCGCCGGATAAACAGGTGATCGCCATGTGCGGCGACGGCGGCTTCACCATGCTGATGGGCGATTTCCTGTCGCTGGCGCAGCTCAAGCTGCCGGTGAAAATCGTGGTGTTCAACAACAGCGTGCTGGGATTTGTGGCGATGGAGATGAAGGCCGGCGGCTACCTGACCGACGGCACCGATCTGCATAATCCGGACTTCGCGGCGATCGCCAACGCCGCCGGCATCAAGGGCATCCGCGTGGAAAAAGCCTCCGATCTGGACAGCGCGCTGCAGGAGATGTTGGCGCACCCCGGCCCGGCGCTGCTGGACGTGGTCACCGCCAAGCAAGAGCTGGCGATGCCGCCGCAGATCAAGTTCGAACAGGCGAAAGGCTTCAGCCTGTACATGCTGCGCGCCATCATCAACGGCCGCGGCGACGAAGTGGTCGAGCTGGCGAAAACCAACTGGCTGCGTTAAGCAAGCTGCCCCGGTAAAATAAAGGGTATATGATGCCATGTACCCTTTTCCTCTCCCTTACATTCCAGGAACCCTATGCTTATCGATCTACGCAGCGACACCGTCACCCGCCCCAGCGCCGCCATGCGCCAGGCGATGGCTCAGGCAGAAGTCGGCGACGACGTCTACGGCGATGATCCGACGGTCAACGCGCTGGAGGCGGAAGCGGTGCGTCTGTCGGGCAAAGAAGCGGCGCTGTTTCTGCCCAGCGGCACCCAGGCCAACCTGGTGGCGCTGCTGAGCCACTGCCAGCGCGGCGATGAATATCTGGTCGGCCAGCAGGCGCACAACTACAAATACGAAGCCGGCGGCGCAGCGGTGCTGGGCAGCATCCAGCCGCAGCCGATCGAGGCCGACACCGACGGCACGCTGCCGCTGGACAAGCTCGCCGCCGCCATCAAACCCGACGATATCCACTTCGCCCGCACCCGGCTGTTGAGCCTGGAAAACACCATCAGCGGCAGAGTCTTGCCGCAGGCCTACCTGCAGCAGGCGTGGCAGTTTACCCGCGAGCGGCAGTTGGCGCTGCATATCGACGGCGCGCGCATCTTCAACGCCGCAGTGGCGCTGAACCTGCCGCTAAAAGAGATCGTGCAGTACTGCGACACCTTCACCATTTGCCTGTCGAAAGGGTTAGGCGCGCCGGTCGGCTCGCTGCTGTGCGGCAGCGAGGCTTTCATCCAACGCGCGCTGCGCTGGCGCAAGATGACCGGCGGCGGGCTGCGCCAGGCCGGCATTTTGGCGGCGGCCGGCCTCTACGCGCTGGAGCATAACGTCGCGCGGCTGCGCGAAGACCATGACAACGCGGTCTGGCTGGAGCAACAGCTGCGGCAGATCGGCGTAGAGATTGCCGAACCCGGCGCGCAGACCAACGTGCTGTACCTGCGCCAAACGCCGGCGCTGGCGGCCAAACTCGGCCCGTGGATGCGCGAACGCGGCGTGCTGATCAGCAGCGGCCCGCTGACGCGCATTCTGACCCACCTCGACGTCAGCCGTCAGGATCTGCAGCGGGTGGTCGAACTATGGCGGGAGTTTCTTCAGCAGCACGCCTGATTTCCCCTCCCTGTGCGCCGGGGAGCCTCTTATCGCCCGCCGATGGCGTCGACAAAGCGGCGGGTGATCTGTTGCGGGCGGGTAATGGCGCCCCCTACCACCACCGCATGCGCCCCCAACCTCAGGCAGCGCGCGGCCATCGCCGGCGTTTCGACATTGCCTTCAGCGATGACCGGCACCGATACCGCCGCCAGCACCGCACGCAGAAAGCCGAAATCGTTATCCGCCAGTCGGGCGCCCCGGCTTTCAGGGGTATAGCCGTACAGCGTGGTGCCCACACAGTCGAAGCCCAGCCTGGCGGCCTCTTGTGCCTCCTCCAGGGTGGCGATGTCCGCCATCAGCAACAGCCGGGGATACCTGGCGCGGATCGCGGCGACCAACGCCGCCAGCTGCAACTCCCCCGGTCGCGGGTGGCCGGTGGCGTCCAGCGCGATCATCTGCGGCGCCGCCGCCATCAACTCATCGATTTCGCGCAGGGTCGGCGTGATGTAGACGTCGCTGCCCGCATAATCGCGCTTTATGATGCCGATGACCGGCAGTGCCACCGTGCGCATGATAGCTTTGACGTCTTCGACGCCGTTGGCGCGGATCGCCGCCGCGCCACCTTGCTCGGCCGCCAGCGCCATGCGTGACATGATAAAATCGCTGTGCAGCGGCTCGTCGTCCAGCGCCTGGCAAGATACCACCAGGCGCCCCTCAATCTGCTGTAAAATGGAAAGCGTCATAAATCCAACAACTCCTCGACTTCGTTTTTAATGATGGTGACGTGCGGGCCGTAGATCACCTGAACTCCGTTGCCGCGAACGATAACCGCCCTTGCGCCGCTGGCCTTCAGCCCGCTTTCGTCCAGCAACCGGCTCTGTTTCACCGTCACGCGCAATCGCGTGGCGCAACAATCCAGTTCGACGATATTCTCTTTGCCGCCCAGCGCCGCCAGCAGCTGCTGCGAGCGTTCGGTGCCCGTCATCACCGCTTCCGGCGCAGCTTCTGCCTCGCGCCCCGGCGTTTTAAAATTGAAGCGCAGGATCAGGAAACGGAACGTGAAGTAGTACAGGAAGAACCAAGGCACCCCCGCCAGCGGGACGTACATCCAGTGGGTTTTCGCTTCGCCCTGCAGCACGCCGAACAGCATGAAATCGATAAAGCCGCCGGAGAACGTCTGGCCGATGGTGATATGCAGGATGTGAGCGATCATGAACGCCAGGCCGTCGAACAGCGCGTGCACCACGTACAGCGCCGGCGCGACAAACAGGAACGAGAATTCGATAGGTTCGGTGATGCCGGTCAGAAACGAAGTCAGCGCCGCCGACAGCAACAGTCCGCCAACGCGTTTGCGGTTCTCGGGACGCGCACTCTGGTACATCGCCAGGCAGGCACCGACCAGGCCGAACATCATGGTGATAAAACGGCCGGACATGAAACGCGCCGTGCCAATGTAGAACTGCTGAGTATTTGGGTCGGCCAACTGGGCGAAGAAAATACGCTGTGTGCCTTCCACCAGCTGTCCGTTGATCACTTCGCTGCCGCCAAGCGCGGTGGTCCAAAACGGTAGATAGAAGATGTGATGCAGGCCGAACGGCCCGAGCATGCGCAATACGAAGCCGTAGATAAAGGTACCGAAATAGCCGCTGGCGTCTACCAGCCCGCCCATGCCGAAGATCAACTGTTGGAAATGCGGCCACACCACCGTCATCAGGGCACCGACCGCCATCGCCGCCAGCGAGCTGACGATCGGCACAAAGCGCGAGCCGCCAAAAAAACCCAGGAACGGTGGCAGCGCTATCTTGTTATAGCGGCCGTGCAGATACCAGGTCACCAAACCGATGACCACCCCGCCGAACACCCCGGTCTCCAGCGTCTGGATCCCGAGAATCGTTCCCTGCCCCACCACACCCGCGTTCTGCGTGGCCAGCGTGCCGTTGATTTTCAACAGCGCATTGATGGTGGCGTTCATTACCAGATAGGCGATCAGCGAGGCCAGCCCCGCCGTGCCCTTGTCGCTTTTGGCCAGCCCCACCGCCACGCCGACCGCGAACAAGACCGCCAGGTTGGCGAACACGATAGCACCGGCACTGGCCATCACGGTAAATATGCTTTGCAACCAGCCGACGTCGAGGAAGGGATACGCCTCGACGGTATTGGGATTGGACAGCGCACCGCCGATCCCCAACAGCAGACCAGCCGCCGGCAGCACGGCGATCGGCAGCATGAACGACTTGCCGAACAGCTGGGCTTTTTCGAACCAGCCGCCGGAGCGCGACAATTCTGGTGTTGACATAAATTTTCCCCCGATATCATTTTTATGATGAAAATTTTTACCACAAAATAATATTTTTAATGAAAAATTTATTCATAACGATGATCGGCTTCACAATCCGTCGATTTCGCTGGCGAGCCGCGGCGTCTTTCCGCCACAATAGAAAAGGGAATACTCAGAAAGGTAACGTGATGAATACAGGCAACTTGTTATTGCGGCTGCGGCAGGATTTGGCGGAGTACAGCCCCACGCTGCAAAAGCTCGGCAACTATCTTCTTGCGGAGCCCTCCCGCGCCGTTTACCTGACCATCACCGAACTGGCGCGTGAAAGCGCCACCAGCGAAGCCAGCGTCACGCGGCTATGCCGCCATCTCGGCTGCAAAGGCTATACCGAATTTAAAATGGCGCTGGCCCTCAGCTTGCAACAAAGCCAGCCGGAAGCGGCGACGCGCCAAAGCGCGGCGGAAAATTTGGTGGAAGAGAGCGTACAGGCGCTGCGGGATACCGGCGCGCTGTTGGATCCGCAGGCGCTGCAACAGGCGGCGGACAGCCTGCAACGTTGCGCTTCGGTGCAGATTTACGGCGTCGCCGCCAGCGCCATCGTCGGCGACTTCCTGCACTACAAGCTGTTGCGCCTCGGCAAACCGGCGCAGCTGTTCAGCGACATGCATCGGGCGGCGATGAATGCAGCCTCGCTGAGTGAACGGGATCTGCTGATCGTCATCTCCAGCTCCGGCTCAACCAAGGACGTGCTGCATGCGGTGACATTGGCCAAAGGACGCGGTGCACGCGTGATCGCCGTCAGCAATACCCAACGCAGCCCGCTGGCCAAGATGGCGGATACGCTGCTGGTGGCGGCCAAACCGGAAGGGCCGCTGACCGCTGGCGCCCTGCCGGCCAAGGTCGGCGCCATGCTGCTGGTGGAGTTGATGATCGCCGAACTGACTCAGCGCGATCCCGCCTACGCTCAGGCGATGCAGACCACCGCCAGCGCGACTCTGCCGCTGCTGCTGTAATCAGAAGATCCAGCGGCCGTAAACCCAGTACCACAGCCCCAGCACCGCCGCCAGATTGAGCGCCACGCTGAGGATGAACCAGGTTTTAAACGGCTGCTTCTGGGTCTTGTGGCGAAACAGCTGCTGCGCCAGCAGCGCGCCCAACCAACCGCCCAGCGCACCGAACAGCAACAGCGTCGTCTCCGGCACCCGTCGCCATCCCTTGCGCGCCGCCAGCTTATCGCCGCCGTAGATCAGAAACGTCAGCAGGTTGGCCGACAGCAGCCACATCCACACCGGATGCGGCGAGAACAAGCTGGCGATCAGCGCCAGGCCCAGCAGGGCGTAACAAATCACATTGAGTTTCATGGCATTCGGTTTTTCGTGCGATAAGGGGCGCGTAGTGTGAACTCGCGCCGCGGCGGATGCAACCGGCTTATACCCATACAAAAAGTGCATTTAAACCCTGAATTTGGCATCCTGTCGTTCTGCCAATCCTCTACCGCACAAGGCGGTCCGATGACACCCCAACGCGTACTGGTTCTTGGAGCCAGCGGCTATATAGGCCAGAACCTGATCCCGCACCTGATCGAACAGGGGCACCAGATTACCGCCGCCGCGCGGCGCATCGAGTGGCTGCAGGAGCAGAACTGGCCGCAGGTCAACTGCCTGTATGTCGATCTGTACCGCCCGGAAACCCTGAGCGCGGCGCTGTGGGAAATCGATACGCTTTACTATCTGGTGCACGCGATGGGCGACGGCGACGACTTTATCGAGAAGGAACGCCAGGCGGCGGAAAACCTGCGCGACGCGCTGCGCAATGCCGGCGTCAAGCAGGTGATCTTTCTCGGCGCGCTGCAGCCGAACGACGACAGTTCGCCGCACCTGGCGGCACGCCGCCTGACCGGCGAGATCCTGCGCCAGAGCGGCGTGCCGGTGACCGAGCTGCGCGCCGGCATCATCGTCGGCCCCGGCTCGGCGGCGTTCGAAGTGATGCGCGACATGGTCTATAACCTGCCGGTGCTGACGCCGCCGCGCTGGGTGCGCTCGAAGTCCTCGCCGGTGGCGCTGGAAAACCTGCTGGTTTATCTGGCCGATCTGCTGGCGCACCCGGCGCAAGAACACCGCATCTTTGACGTCGCCGGGCCGGAATACCTCAGCTATCAGGACATGTTCCAACGCTTTATCGCCATCAGCGGCAAGCGGCGCTGGCTGATCCCGATCCCCTTGCCGACGCGGCTGATTTCAGTGTGGTTCATCAGCCTGATCACCTCGGTGCCGACGCCGATCGCGCGCGCGCTGATCCAGGGCCTGAAGCACGATCTGCCCGCCGACGGCAAACCGTTGCAGGCCCTGATCCCGCAACGTCTGCACACCTTCGATCAGGCGGTCACCGCCACGCTGCAGCGCGAACTGGAGGTGGTCGATTCCGCCGACTGGGGCTACGATCCGGCGGCGCGGGCCCGCTGGCGCCCCGGCTACGGCTATTACCCGAAACAGGCGGGGTGTTCGCTCGACACCGCCGCCTCCAGCCAGGCGCTGTGGCAAACGGTGCAGCAGTTGGGGGGCGAGGAAGGCTATTTCTACGCCAATATCCTGTGGCGGATCCGCGCCCGCATGGACGACATGATCGGCAACGGCGTGGTCTATGGCCGCCCGGCGCGCGCGTCCCTGGCGCTGGGCGACGAGATCGACGGGTGGAAAGTCATCACGCTGAAGCCGCTGCGGCAGCTGGCGCTGCTGTTCGGCATGAAGGCGCCGGGGCTGGGGCGGCTGAGCTTCACCATTACCGATCGCGGCGATCGCCGCACGCTGGACGTGCGCGCCTGGTGGCATCCGGCCGGCTTCAGCGGGCTGCTGTATTGGTTCGCCATGATGCCCGCGCATCTGTTCATTTTTCGCGGCATGGCGAAGCGCATCGCGACGCTGGCCGAGAACCTGGACCGCCAACAGCGCTGAATGCCGTTCATTTGTCGATCAACCGCACAGTTTGCCGCTGTGCTTCGGGGCTTTCCGATTGCATAGCGCACGAAATCACGGAAGAATGGCATCTTATTTGCTGGGAGCGCCGCAAGCGCCCGCCGGTATTCCGATTTTGGGTGAGAATAGAGTCCGTTATGAAGGTATTGGTCACCGGTGCAACCAGTGGGTTAGGCCGTAACGCCGTTGAATATCTGCGCCGCCAGGGCATCAAAGTGCGCGCCACCGGTCGTAACCAGGCGATGGGCGGCCTGCTGGAAAAAATGGGCGCGGAGTTCATTCATGCCGATCTCACCAACCTGATCTCTTCGCAGGCCAAAGCGATGCTGGCGGACGTCGATGTGCTGTGGCACTGCTCCAGCTTTACCTCGCCCTGGGGCACCGAAGAAGCCTTCGAACTAGCCAACGTCCGCGCCACCCGCCGCCTCGGCGAATGGGCGGCAGCCTATGGCGTGGCGCAGTTCATTCACATCTCTTCCCCGGCGATCTATTTCGACTACCACCATCACCGCAACGTAACCGAAGACTTTCGCCCGCAGCGTTACGCCAACGAGTTCGCGCGCAGCAAGGCCGCCGGCGAGCAGGTGATCCAGCAATTGGCGCTGTCCAATCCGCAGACCCATTTCACCATTTTGCGCCCGCAGGGCCTGTTCGGGCCGCACGACAAGGTGATGCTGCCGCGGTTGCTGCAGATGATCAAACGCTACGGCAACCTGCTGCTGCCGCGCGGCGGCGCGGCGATGGTGGACATGACCTATCTGGAGAATGCGGTGCACGCCATGTGGCTGGCGACGCTAAAAGAAGACACGCCGTCCGGCCGCGCCTACAACATCACCAACCAGCAGCCGCGCCCGCTTCGCACCGTGGTGCAGCAGCTGATCGACGATTTGGGCATGAAGTGCCGCATCCGCTCCGTCCCCTATCCGATGCTCGACATGATGGCGCGCGGCATGGAGCGCCTGGGCAGCAAAAGCGAAAAGGAGCCGGTGCTGACCCATTACGGCGTCGCCAAACTCAACTTCGATCTCACGCTCGATACCACCCGCGCGCAGCAAGAGCTGGGCTATCAGCCGATCGTCTCGCTGGAAGAAGGCATCGCGCGCACCGCCCGCTGGCTGAAAGATCACGGCAAACTGCACGGCCTGTAATCAACGCCACGCGCCGTACTTCAACAGCAGCGCATCGATAATCGCCTCACTCTCTGCATCCGGCTCGCCGCGAACATCGTCGGGCCGGAAATGCATCTGAAACGCCGCCAGCACGTTGCGCTGCTGCCGCGCATCCCACGACGGGTCGATCGCGTAACCGTAACGCGCCAGCTTTTCGAGCAGCGGCGCCATAGGTACCGGCGCATGGCGATCGCGCCCCGCCAGCAATCGCTGCACGTCTGCCTCGTCCGGCCAGGCGCCGATGCCGGCCTGCGCCAGTTGCCGCCAGGGGAACAGCGGGCCGGGATCCTGTTTGCGCTGCGGCGCGATGTCGCTGTGCCCCACCACGTCCTGCGGCTGAATGCCATAGCGTTGGATAATGTCGCGGCTCAGCGGAATCAACACGGCGATCTGTTCCGCCGTGTAGGGCTGCCAGTGGGTGAACAGCATGCTGCGGGTGAAACCCTTGTTGACGATTTCAATGCCGATCGAGGTGTCGTTGAGATTGCTGCGCCCGCGCCAGGTGCTGACGCCGGCATGCCAGGCGCGCATCGCCTCCGGCACCAACCGGTACACCGTCGGTTTGCCGTGTTCGCGCTGCGGATGCGCCGGCAACAGGTAGTGTGCGCTGACGTGTTCGTCGGTCAACGTTTTCAACGAGGAATGAAAGTCTTCCGCCGTATAGTGCATCACCAGAAACCGAATGCGCTGATCGGCGCCCTGCGCCTGATGCAAGGTTTCGAGCTGGTAAGAGCCACGATCGACGAGCGTGTCCTGCTGCGGATTTTGGCATCCCGCCAACAGCGCGGCGGCGATGATCCCTGGCCAAATTTTCACTTATCCTCCTGATTGTCGTCCGTGAAAGATGTAACGCGACGCGATTAACCTGTATCCAATCATCACGCTCATCGAGAAACAATGACAGATAGCGCCGATGTGCAAGCGAGTGTTTCTCCCGACTGGCGGCCTCTCCCGCCCATGATAGTCTCAAAGTATCATCTGCGCTGAAAGAGCGGAGTCGAACATGTTCACGCCACGCTATCTGTCCTGGTTGCTCTGTGCCGCCATGTTGCCGCTGAGCGGTTGCGATCAGCAAAAAGTCGCCGGTGCGATGGGCGGCAACGTTCCAGCCCCGGCCGCTCCTGCCGCCAATGCAAGTACGCCGGCCTATACGCCGCTGAGCGCCGATCAACTGTACCAGTTGGTCAGCCCGGTGGCGCTGTTCCCCGACAAGCTGCTGGCGCAGGTGTTGGCCGGCGCGGGCTATCCTGACCAAATCAGCGCCGCGGATGCCTGGCTGGCGCAAAACCGCGGCTTGCAACCGGCGGCGCTCAGCTCAGCGGCCGACGCTCAGCCCTGGGATCCCAGCGTGCGCGGCCTGGTGCAATTCCCCGACGTGCTCGACCAAATGGCGAAAAACATCCCCTGGACCACCGCCCTGGGCAGCGCCTACCTGAACGATCCCACCGACGTGATGAACGCCATTCAGGTGATGCGTCAACGGGCGGCCAGCCAAGGCACGCTGAAAAATACTCCGCAGCAGCGCATCGTCGTGGCGCCGACGACGCGTTATGTCGAACAGCAGCCCTATCGCCAGCGCGTGGTGGCGGCGCCGGGCGAGACCATCGTTATCGAACCCAGCCAGCCGGATACGGTTTACGTCCCGCATTACGATCCCTGGCAAGCCTACGGCACGCCGGTCCCGGCCTATCCGAGCTATCAGTATCAGCCCTCGGGCTACAGCGGCGGCGACATGCTGGCGGCCGGCGTGATCAGCTTCGGCGTCGGCATCGCGGTGGCTACCTTGTTTAACCAGCACGACAGCGGCTGGCACAACTGGGATATGCGCTGGGACGATCGCCGCCAGCCGGTGGTCTACCGCAATGCGCCCTATGTCTCACACTCCACCACCGTGGTAAATCGCGTCACCAACATCAACCAATATAACAACGTCAACAATGTGAATCGCAGCAGCACCAGCACGGTGAACAACTACAATACGTCCCCCGCCGCGCCGACGCCGCGCTTCAACGCATCGGCGCCGAACGCGGCGCCGCAACAGCCGCGCGTCGCGCCTGCAGCCCATGCGCCGATGACCATGCCGAACTTTGCGCATACCCAGCCGGTAGCGGCCGCGCCGCACGTGCAACAATCGGTCAACGCGTCCCATGTGCAGCAACCGATGAGCATGCCGACGTTCACGCATACCGCGCCTGCGGCGCCCCACGCGCAGCAGCCGATGGCCGTGCATTCAGCGCCGGTACAGACGCATCCGATGCCGGCCGTCGCGCCGGTGCATCAATCCGCCGTGCGGCCACCGGTTCAGGTCGCGCCGCACGTCGTTCAGCCGGCGGTACACGAACCGGCCGTAGCGCCGCACCCGGCGGTAGTGCGCCCGACGCCGATGCCGCAAGAACGCGTCATGCCGCATCCGGTCCCGGCGCCGCAGATCCGCCCGTCGTTCGTTCAGCCGATACAGCATCGCCAGGAGCCGGCGCCGGTAAAACCGCAGGAGCACCGCCCGATCGTCGAGCAGCACAAGGTGGGGTAAAGCAAGAGAACGCCGCCCCGGCGGAACGGCCAGGGCGCGAGAATGGCGTTAGCGGCTGACTTTCACCGCGGTGCCGCTGACGGTCACCATCAGCATGCTGCCGTCTTTACCAACAGTTTCATAATCGATATCAATGCCGACCACCGCGTTGGCGCCCAGCTCTTTCGCCTGATCTTCCAGCTCTTCGAACGCGATCAAGCGCGCCTTGCGCAGCTCTTTCTCATAAGCGCCCGAGCGGCCGCCGACGATATCGCGCACGCCGGCGAAGAAATCACGAAAAATGTTGGCGCCGAGGATCGCTTCGCCGGTCACAACGCCGCAGTATTCGGTGATGGTGAACCCTTCCAGGGTCGGGGTAGTTGAAAGCTGCATCAGAATTCCTTGTTTGATTAATTCAAAGTATCTATGACCAGAAGATTGACATTATGTTCGCTTAATCAATGGCACGCAGTACGAATGCAAGGCTAAAAAACGCATTTATACTGTAAGCTATCGGTCTTCATGGTAGAGACTTTCACATAAGGTAATAAGATGAAAACAAAAACGATTGCGGCTGTTTTACCCTTAGCGCTGTTGCTGAGTGCCTGTACCACGGTGGAACCGGCATACAAGGATATCGGCACCCGCAGCGGCAGCTGTGTGGAAGGCGGCCCGGATACGGTCGCGCAAAAGTTCTATGACCTGCGCATCCAGCAAGGTTCCAGCCTGCCGGACAGCAACCGCCTGGCGCAGCTGCAGCCTTATCTGAGCAAAGTGCTGTATCAGGATCTGGTCAGCGCCGCTCAAAATCCGGGCAAGCATCAGATAACCGGCGATCTGTTCTCCGGCAACGCGCAAGGGCCAAGCAGCGCGTCCGTCGCCAGCGCCTCGACCATTCCCAACACCGATGCGAAGAACATCCCGCTGCGCGTTGACTTGAGCTACCAGAAAGACGCCAACAGTACCGTGAACTGGCAAGACGAAGTGCTGATGGTGCGCGAAGGCACCTGCTGGGTGGTTGATGATATTCGCTACCTGAATGTTCCAGCGCACGCCACCAACGGCAGCGTGCGTCAGGTGCTGGAAAACCGATAACCCGCACTCCCCGGCCGACGCGGGCCCGCCGCGTCGGTCGTTCCCGTCTCCCCTTGCGCCGCTCAGATTTCGTCCGATAGAAAAAATTTCGCTACCGATCTCACAGCCTGCGCCACAAATCCCCTCCCTCGGCCTGAGTCGCGGTATCTTGTGCTAATCTTTTACTGTCCCGCCGCACACTCATAAATTTTAACGCACAAAGATTGCATAAGTATTCTGTGGAAGTTAACATTTGCGGCATCAATGTCTATTCAATTCTGGCGCATGAGTATTCAACTTAACGGTATCAACTGCTATTACGGCGCTCACCAGGCGCTGTTTGACATCACGCTGGAATGTCCAGCCGGGGAAACCCTGGTGCTGCTTGGCCCAAGCGGCGCCGGGAAAAGTTCATTGCTGCGGGTGCTGAACCTGCTGGAAATGCCGCGTTCGGGTCAGCTAAAGATCGCCGGCAACCAATTCGATTTCAAGCAGGCGCCGGGCGAAAAAGCCATTCGCGAACTGCGGCAAAATGTCGGCATGGTCTTCCAGCAATACAACCTGTGGCCTCACCTCACCGTGGTCCAGAACCTGATCGAAGCGCCTTGCCGCGTGCTGGGTCTGACCAAGGCTCAGGCGATGGAGCGCGCCGACAAGCTGCTCAAGCGTCTGCGCCTGACCGACTTCGCCGATCGCTTTCCGCTGCACCTTTCCGGCGGCCAGCAGCAGCGCGTAGCGATCGCTCGCGCCCTGATGATGGAGCCGCAGGTGCTGCTGTTCGATGAACCGACCGCAGCGCTGGATCCGGAAATCACCGCCCAGATCGTCAGCATCATTCGCGAACTGGCCGGCACCGGCATCACTCAGGTGATCGTCACCCACGAAGTGGAAGTGGCACGCAAGACCGCCAGCCGCGTGGTGTACATGGAAAACGGCCATGTGGTGGAGCAAGGCGACAGCAGCCACTTCACGCAGCCGCGGACCACCGAGTTTGCCAACTACTTATCACACTAACAATTAACTTGCTGTAATTTGGGGAGTTTGCGATGAAAAAACTAATAATCGCCGCCGTTCTGGCCGGCATCAGCGTTTCCGCCTCCGCAGCCGAAACCATCCGTTTCGCTACCGAAGCCTCCTATCCTCCATTTGAATTTATTGACGCCGGCAACAAAATTCAGGGTTTTGATGTCGATCTGGCCAACGCGCTGTGCAAAGAGATGCAGGCCGAGTGCACCTTCACCAATCAGGCGTTCGACAGCCTGATCCCAAGCCTGAAGTTCAAGCGTTTCGATGCGGTCATGGCCGGTATGGACATTACGCCGGAGCGTGAAAAGCAGGTGCTGTTCACCAAGCCGTACTACGATAACTCGGCGCTGTTCATCGCGCAGAAAGGCAAAATCGCCGACGTGGCGGCGCTGAAAGGCAAGAAAGTCGGCGTGCAAAACGGCACCACTCACCAAAAATACCTGACCGACAAGCACCCGGAAATCACCACCGTGCCTTACGACAGCTACCAAAACGCCATTTTGGATCTGAAGAACGGCCGCGTTGATGCGGTGTTCGGCGATACCGCGGTGGTCAACGAGTGGCTGAAGCAGAATGACGCGCTGGCGACAGTGGGCGCCAAAGTAACGGATAAAGACTACTTCGGCACCGGCCTCGGCATCGCGGTACGCCAGAAAAATACCGATCTGCAGGGCAAGTTCAACGCCGCTCTGGACAAGATCAAGCAGGATGGGACCTATGAAACCATCTACAAAAAATGGTTCCAGCAGTAATACGCCCCGATGAATGAATTACAACCTTTAGCAAGCGCCGCCGGCATGACCGTCGGCCTTGCCGTTTGCGCCCTGATCCTCGGGCTGATTCTGGCGATGCTGTTCGCCGTATGGGAATCGTCCCGCTGGAAAGCCGTCAGCTGGCTCGGCACCGCCTGGGTGACCGTGCTGCGCGGCCTGCCGGAAATCCTGGTGGTGCTGTTTATCTATTTCGGCTCGTCGCAGCTGCTGCTGATGCTCTCCGACGGCTTTACCCTTAACCTCGGTCTGTTCCAGTTGCCGATTCAGCTGGCGATCGACAATTTCGAAGTCAGCCCGTTCCTGTGCGGGGTGATCGCCCTGGCCTTGCTCTATTCCGCCTACGCCTCGCAGACGCTGCGCGGCGCGCTCAAAGCGGTACCGCAGGGGCAGTGGGAATCCGGCCAGGCGCTGGGTCTCGGCAAAGCGGCGATCTTCTTTCGCCTGATCATGCCGCAGATGTGGCGCCATGCCCTGCCCGGCCTCGGCAATCAGTGGCTGGTGCTGCTGAAAGACACCGCGCTGGTGTCGCTGATCAGCGTGAACGATCTGATGTTGCAAACCAAAAGCATCGCCACCCGCACCCAGGAACCCTTTACCTGGTACGTGATCGCGGCGGCCATCTATCTGCTGGTGACGCTGTTCAGCCAATACGTCATCAAGTGCATTGAGCTGCGCGCCACGCGGTTTGAACGGGGGCCGGTCTGATGATTGAATATTTACCGGAAATCCTTAAAGGGTTGCATACCAGCCTGACGCTAACCGTCGCCGCGTTGCTGGTGGCGCTGCTGCTGTCGCTGCTGCTGACGGTGATCCTGACGCTGAAAACGCCGGTTCTGACGCCGCTGGTCAAGGCCTATGTGACGCTGTTCACCGGCACGCCGCTGCTGGTGCAGATCTTCCTGATCTACTACGGCCCCGGTCAGTTTCCGGCGATCCGCGACTACCCGTGGCTGTGGAACCTGCTGTCGCAGCCCTGGCTGTGCGCGATGATTGCGCTGGCGCTGAACAGCGCGGCCTATACCACGCAGCTGTTCTACGGCGCGGTGCGCGCCATCCCCGCCGGACAATGGCAGTCGTGCGAAGCGCTGGGCATGTCGCGCCGGCAGACGCTGCGCATTCTGCTGCCGTTCGCCTTCAAGCGCGCGCTGTCATCTTACTCCAACGAAGTGGTACTGGTGTTCAAAAGCACGTCGCTGGCCTACACCATCACGCTGATGGAAGTGATGGGCTATAGCCAGCTGATGTACGGCCGCACCTACGACGTGATGGTGTTCGGCGCCGCAGGTCTGGTGTACCTGTGCGTCAACGGCCTGCTAACGCTGCTGATGCGGCTGGTGGAGCGCCGCGCGTTGGCGTTTGAGCGCCGCAACTGAAGCCATCCCCCTCTCCAGCCCCGCCATTGCGCGGGGCTTTTTTTATCCCCACTGCAATATTTAATCATTTATATTGCATTTTAATTCACTCAGTGGCAGGGTTATCAGCAGGTGTCCTCGCAAAAACCTCTGGCGATTACCAGTAAAAACAAACGATAGCGAAATAATCACTTTCAGGATCCAGACAGGAGCTCTACGCATGAAAAAACTGCTGCTTGCCGCGACGATGTTGGCCGGAATGACCTTTAACGCCACCGCGGCCGAGACTATCCGCTTCGCCGCCTCCGCCACCTATCCGCCGTTCGAATCGCTGGACGCCAACAACCAGATCGTCGGCTTCGATATCGACTTGGCCAACGCGTTGTGCAAACAGATGCAGGCGCAGTGCACTTTCACCAACCAGGCGTTCGACAGCCTGATCGCCGCGCTGAAATTCAAAAAATACGATGCGGTGATTTCCGGTATGGATATCACGCCGGAGCGCAGCAAACAGGTCGCCTTCACCCAACCTTACTATGCCAACTCGGCGATTGTGATCGCGCAAAAAGGCAAGTTCAGCTCGCTGGCGGATCTGAAAGGCAAAAAGCTCGGCATGGAAAACGGCACCACCCACCAGAAATACATGCAGGACAAGCACCCGGAGATTAACACCGTCTCTTACGACAGCTACCAGAACGCTATTCTGGAGCTGAAAAACGGCCGTATTGACGGCGTCTTCGGCGATACCGCCGTAGTGAACGAGTGGCTCAAAACCAACCCGCAGCTGGCGCCGGTCGGCGAACATATCACCGATGCGCAATACTTCGGCACCGGCCTCGGCATCGCGGTGCGCCCGGACAATCAGGCGCTGCTGGCCAAGCTGAACGCCGCGCTGGACGCCATCAAGGCCGACGGCACCTACAAGGCCATCAACGACAAATGGTTCCCGCAATAAGCAATAAGGCCCGGATAACCGGGCCTTATGTTTTATAAGCGCCGCACCAACAGCGTCAACACTTCGTAGTGCGCGGTATGCGGGAACATATCGAACAGCTGCACCCGTTCGATGCGGTATCCCGGCAACATCTCGATATCTTTCGCCATGCTCTCGGCGTTGCAGCTGGAATACAGAATGTAATCCGGCGCCATCCGGCTCAAATAATCGCACAGCGCCTGGCCGATGCCGCGCCGCGGCGGGTTGACCAACACCAGCTGCGGCACCTGCCCTTCGGCGGTGGCGAAGCGGGTGGAATCGAGCGCCTGAAAGTCGACCTGCAGCAACCCCAATCGCTGCGCCGACTGGCGCGCGCAGGCGATCGCTTCCGCGCTGATTTCGATGCCGGTCAGGCGAGTTTGCGGCTGCGCGCAGTGCAGACCGAAACCGCCGACGCCGCAAAACAGATCCCACATGCTGTCGATACCCAGCGCGCGCACCCAGTCGCGGGCGGTGGCATACAAATCGGCGGCCACCTGCGGGTTGGTTTGGAAGAAGCTTTGCGGGCGGATGAACAGCGGCACCTGATTGAACTGTTCCTCCAGCGCCTGCTGATCGGTCAGCGCGATCTCGCGCTCCCCTTCCATGATCGCCATATGCACCGGCTGAATATTGGCGGAGATCACCTTGAGCTGCGGCAGCTGTTGCTGCAGCCACGGCAGCGCGGCGCGCAGCTGCGCCAGCTTGGTTTCCGAGCGCAGCACGAAGCGCAGCATCACGCCGTCGTCGAGCGTGCTTTCGGTCAGCAGCAGGTATTTCAGCTCGCCGCGTTTGCGCGCCACGTTATACGGCGTCAGGCCGGCGCGGGCGATGAAGCTTTTCAGCACCGCAAACATCGGCGCAAAGCCGGCGGGATACAGCGGGCAGTCGCTCAGATCGACCGGCGTGCCGTCGCGGTGCAGCATGCCGAGCAGCGGGCGCTCCACGCTGCCGCTGACCACCATCTTGGCTTTATTGCGAAATGCGCTCAGCTCCCCCGCCGCCGGCTGCAGCCACTGCGCGACATCGCGCCCGGCCAGCAGCGATTGCAGGTGATGCTGTTTGTCGGCCAGCTGCTGCGGATAGGGCTTTTCCAACCACTGACAGGAACGGCAGGTGCCCGCCGTATACAAAGCGCAATGCATGAAGATACCGTGAAGTTCAGGATGACGAATTAAGGGCGCAGAGTTTACCACTCCGCGCGCCTAAAATCTCACTTGCGCGCGGTGAAGAAGCGGCGGCTGGCGGTGGGGACGAACAGCAACGCCAGGATCACCGCGTCGGGGATCTTTTGCAGGATCAGAACGTGCAGGATTTGGCCGCTGGTTTCCCCCTCCACGGTGAACACCTCGGGGAAGACGCTGCCGATGGTGGCCAGCAGCAGGTAAAGCACCACGATGCACTGACAGGCCACGTAGCCCCAGCGCCCCCAGTTGCGGCCGCGCATCACCGCAAAACCGCAGCTGATTTGCAGGCACAGCAGCATCAGCCCGGCCAGAAAGATAAAGGTGGAATCCCACGCCTGCGCGCTGGTGCTGACAAACTCCTTCGCGCCGTCGACGCCCAGCTCGCCCAGCAGCAGCACCACGCTGATACACTTGATCGCCACCATGGCGGTGCCCGCCACCATCACCGGCACCGGCGCATCCGAAGTCGATCTTATTCCCTGCCCGCTTTTCAGCATGTCTGACATATCCGTGTTCCGCTACGACGCGCCACTGCCCCTACGCCTTTCACATTGCCGCGTTGTTGGCGGCAGTGTGAAATTCATTGGAGCCATTCAAATGGCGCATGTAAAGTCAGGTAGTTAGTTGCAATACTTATTGATTGCAAAAATAGCAGGTTTGTTACGATTCAGCTACGGGCCGCCCGCTGCAATTCACGCGATCGTTGTTTTTCCGAGCGCGCCATAAACCACCAGGCGATCAGGCCGAGAATGCCCACCACCAGCAGGATCAGGCTGGCCAGCGCGTTAATTTCCGGATTCACCCCCATGCGCACGCTGGAGAACACCAGCATCGGCAACGTGGTGGCGCCCGGGCCGGAGACGAAACTGGCGATCACCAGATCGTCCAGCGACAGGGTAAACGCCAGCATCCAGCCGGAGATCAGCGCCGGCGCAATCATCGGCAAGGTGATGACGAAAAACACCTTCAGCGGCGGCGCCCCCAGGTCCATCGCCGCCTCTTCAATTGAGCGATCCACCTCGCGCAAGCGCGAACTGATCACCACCGCCACATAAGCGGTACAGAAGGTGACATGCGCCAGCCAAATGGTGAACATGCCGCGTTCCGACGGCCAACCGAAGGCGTGCCCCATCGCCACGAACAGCAGCAGCAACGACAGGCCGGTGATCACGTCCGGCATCACCAGCGGCGCGGTCAGCATAAACGCGAAGCCGGTCGAGCCGCGAAAACGGCCGAAACGCACCATCACCACCGCGGCGATGGCGCCCAGCACCACCGCGGCAGTGGCGGCGGCGGCGGCGATGGTCAGGCTGAGCCCCACCGCGCTAATCATCGCCGAATCGTGGAACAGTTCGCTATACCAGCGCGTGGACCAGCCGGCCCACACCGTCACCAGCTTGGAGCTGTTGAAGGAGTAAATCACCAGCATCAGCATCGGCGCATACAGGAAGGTAAAGCCGACAGTCAGGATGGCGATGCGCCACGGTGAACGCACTACCGGCAAGTTGTTCATGCCTGGCCTCCCATTTCCTTGTTCTGGTGCTTGTGGAACCACAATATTGGCACGATCAGCAACAGCAGCATGATGGTGGCGACCGCCGAGGCCACCGGCCAGTCGCGGTTATTGAAAAACTCCTGCCACAGCACGCGGCCGATCATGATGCTGTCCGGCCCGCCGAGCAGCTCCGGGATCACGAACTCCCCCACCGCCGGAATGAACACCAGCATCGAGCCGGCGATGATGCCGCCGCGCGTCAGCGGCACGATCACGCTGAAAAAGGTTTTCAGCGGCCGGGCGCCCAGATCCAGCGACGCCTCCACCAGCGAGTAATCCAACCGGATCAGCGCCGTGTAGATCGGCAACACCATAAACGGCAGGTAGGAATAGACGATGCCGATATACACCGCCAGGTTGGTGTGCAGGATCACCAGCGGCTGGTCGATCACCCCTAACCACATCAGAAAGTTGTTCAGCGTGCCGTTGTTTTTCAGAATGCCCATCCAGGCATAGACGCGGATCAGGAACGAGGTCCAGGAAGGCAGGATCACCAGCAACAGCAGGATGTTGCGGGTCGACGCCTTGCTGTGGGCCACCGCCCAGGCCAGCGGATAGCCGATGATCAGGCAACACAACGTCGAAACCGCCGCCACGCGCAGCGACTGCAGATAGGCGTCGATATACAGCGGATCGTCGGTCAGCTGCAGGTAGTTGGCGAAGTTGAGCGCGATGTTCAGTTTGCCGTCCACCCAGCTCATCAGCTCGGTGTAAGGCGGCACCGCCATCGCCAACTCTGCCAGGCTGATCTTGAACACGATCAGGAAAGGCAGCATAAACAGCAGCGTCAGCCATAAATACGGCAGCGCGATCACCAGCTTGCGGCCATGGGCCATCAGCAGGCGATGGAACAGCGCCCTGAGGGCACCAGGCGCTTTGGCCGGCGGTTCCGGCGCGCGTTCAGAAAGCAGGGTCATACGGGTTACTCCTCACCGGATCCACTACACCGTCAACACGACGCAGCTGTCGGTTTCCCAACATAGACGCACTTCATCGCCCCAGGTGGGCATCCCCTTGCGGAAACGATGGCCGTTTTGCAGCTGGGCGCTGATGATCTGCCCGCTGTGCAGCTTCACGTGGTAGATGGACAGATCGCCCAGATAGGAAATGTGCGCCACTTCCCCCACCGCGAAGTTGCAGCCGTCTTCCGGCACTTGTTCGCACAGCAGGATCTTTTCCGGCCGCAGCGCGACCTGGATCGGCACGCCGTCCACCACCGAGGCGTCCGGATCCACTTTGATCGCATGGCGCAGCCCCGGGCTTTGCAGGATCAGCGCATCGTCGTGGCGCTCTTGCAGCACGCAGTCGAAGACGTTGACCGAACCGATAAATTCGGCGCTGAAGCGGCTGTTCGGATGCTCGTAGATCTCTTCCGGCTCGCCGATCTGCACGAACTTGCCGCGGTTCATGATGGCGATGCGCCCCGCCATGGTCATCGCTTCTTCCTGATCGTGCGTCACCATCACGCAGGTCACGCCGACGCGCTCGAGAATGTCGGTCACTTCCAGCTGCATGCGGTCGCGCAACTTCTTGTCCAGCGCGCCCATGGGTTCATCCAGCAGCAGCAGCTTCGGCCGCTTGGCCAGGCTGCGCGCCAGCGCCACCCGCTGCCGTTGGCCGCCGGAAAGCTGGTGCGGTTTGCGCTTGGCATACTCCTGCATGTGCACCAGCGCCAGCATTTCCGCCACCCGTTCGGCGATCTCCGCCCGCGGCATTTTGTCCTGCTTAAGGCCAAACGCGATATTCTGCTCCACGGTCATGTGCGGGAACAGCGCGTACGACTGAAACATCATATTGATCGGCCGCTGGTACGGCGGCACATGCGACATATCCTGCCCGTCGAGCACGATCTGCCCTTCCGTCGGCTGTTCAAAACCGGCCAGCATGCGCAGCAAGGTGGACTTGCCGCAGCCGGACGGGCCAAGCAGCGCAAAGATCTCACCCTTATAGATGGTGAGGCTGACGTCTTCGACCGCATTCTGCCCGTCGAAGGTTTTGGTGAGGTTACGGATTTCCAGCAGAGGGGTGAAAACCTTCTGCGACTTGGCTTGAGGACGAGGAATAGCGTCGTTCAATCGGGGTGCTCTCCGGCGTAAAGCGGCACAAAACCACGGCGAGCGCCGTGGCCCAAAACGGCAATGCAGGCGGGGAACACCCGCCTGCCGGTTTACCGACGATGGGGGGCTCCCCCATCATCACTTCCCGCTTTTAACTTTAGTCCATGCGCGGGTAATGACACGGTCCAGCTTCGGCGACTGCACGTTGAGCGTGAACAGCTTGGCGCGCAAATCGGCCGGCGGATAGACGTTCGGGTTATCGCGCACTTCGGCGTTCACCAGCGGCGTGGAATCTTTCACCGCATTGGCGTAGTAAATGTGGTTACTGATGTCCGCCATCACGTCCGGCTTCAGCAGGAAGTTCAGGAACTGGTAGGCGGCGTCCTTGCTTTTGGCGTCCGCCGGCATGGCGAACATGTCAAAGTAGGTCAGCGCCCCCTCTTTCGGGATCGCATAGGCCACATTCACGCCGTTCTTCGCCTCTTTGGCGCGGTTGGCCGCCTGCATCACGTCGCCAGACCAACCGATCGCCACGCAGATGTCACCGTTCGCCAGATCGTTGATGTACTGAGAAGAGTGGAAATAGCGGATGTTCGGCCGCAGCTTCAGCAGCAGATCGTTGGCCGCGCCGGTGTAGTCCGCCGCGTTGGTGCTGTTGGGATCTTTGCCCAGATAATGCAGCACGGTGGCGTAGACCTCGCTCGGCGCATCGAGGAAGGAGACGCCGCAGCTCTTGAGCTTCTCCAGGTTTTCCGGCTTGAAGATCAGATCCCAGCTGTTGACCGGCGCGTCTTTGCCCAACGCCGCTTTCACCTTGTCGACGTTATAGCCGATGCCGGTGGTCACCATCATGTAAGGGATGCCGTATTTGTTGTCTTTGTCGTTATGCGCCACCAGCTTCAGCATCTCGGGATCGAGATTTTTGTAGTTGGGGATCTTGCTCTTGTCGAGCGGCTCGAAAATGCCGGCCTGCGACTGACGCTCGAGGAAGTTGGATGAAGGGACCACCAAATCGTAACCGGTGCTGCCCGCCATCAGTTTGCCTTCCAACACTTCGTTGGAGTCAAAGACGTCGTACACCACTTTGATACCGGTTTCTTTCTGGAATTTGGCCAGGGTATCCGGCGCGATATAGTCGGACCAGTTATACACGTGCAGCGTTTTCTCTTCGGCTGACGCCGTGACGGACGCGGCCATCAACAGACCGGCAACCACACCCGATAACCACTTTTTACGTTGGGTGACCATCCGTAACTTCCTCCAAAACAGGGTAAATCATAGAATTGAACTTGTATCTGCAGCGATACAAAACCTTTCCTGATTGAGCGCAATCGTTGCAACCGCGAAATGAATGGCTATGCATATGATTGCATGCGCCTTTTTGCACTGCCCTGCTCGCGTGGTTACAAGGGAAATCGCAAGCCCTTTGCAGAATCAGCAGCATAGCCGCTGCCATCGCAACCCGCCAGCCCCCAGGGTAAAAAACGCCATTTATCGATTTTTTATGCAATTTTTCTCTATGTGATACGGCATTAACGGCGTAAAAGCCGAGAAAGATCGGGCGACAGAGGCCAAAGTGCAGAATATTTAATTGCGGAGGGGAATCACGGCAGCATGCCGCCGGAGCGACGGCATGCTTAAGGTACAGCGAGGATCAGTGCAGCATCGGCTGACGCACGGCGCCAGCGGGGATCTCTTCTTCGTCCCCCATAAACAGCAGATCGTTCGCCCGCGCCTCGAGGATCACCATCGAGACCTGCTCTTCGCCCTGCTGCATGAAGTGGGTGAACTGCTCGTAGGTGATGCCGACCGCCACGCTCAGCGACTGGCAGACGATCAGCTTCGGCAGGTTGTCGTCCTGAATGTCGACAAAGGCCTTGATGGTCAGCGAGCTGGCGTTGATCTGGCTCAGATCCGCCACCAGCGGGATCAGCGCGGTCGGCTTCACCTCGGCCAGCGCGGAGAACAGAATGACGTTGTCCACCAGATCTATCTTGGCGTCGAACACGCCGTCGAAGTTCTGCATGTGCGGCAGGTGCAGCGCCTGGCAGGAATCGCACTCAAAGAAAGAAATGCCCGACTGATCCAGCCAGCGCCGCAACAGCGCCAAATCGGGGACAATGAGTGAATCCATAATAACCAGCCTCACAATATTCAAAACGCGAAAAGGCGCATAGCTTACGGAATATTCACCCGATACGCCACGATCAATGCGGCTTAATTCACTAATTAAGATATTGCTCGGCGGGAAAAGCGCAACGCGCGTACCGTCAGCCGCCCGATTTCAGGCGGAACCCCGGCCGGCCGCGCTGCTCGATGTATTCGATCATCATGCCGGCAATGTCCAGCCCGGTAGTGGTTTCCACCCCTTCCAGCCCCGGTGAGGCGTTGACCTCCATCACCAGCGGGCCGCGCTCGGCGCGCAGGATATCCACCCCGGCGACGTCCAGCCCCAGCGTGTTCGCCGCTTTGACCGCAATCGCCCGCTCCCTGGCGGTGATGGTCACTTTGCGGGCGCTGCCGCCACGGTGCAGGTTGGAACGAAACTCGCCGGGCTTCGCCTGCCGCTCGATGGCGGCCACCACCCGGCCGCCCACCACCAGGCAGCGCACGTCGCGGCCCTGCGCTTCGCGCACGTACTCCTGCACCAGAATATGGGCGTTCAGGCCGCGAAAGGCGTCGATCACGCTTTCCGCCGCCTGGCGAGTTTCCGCCAGCACCACCCCGATGCCCTGCGTGCCTTCCACCAGCTTGACCACCAGCGGCGCGCCGCCGACCAGTTCGATCAGATCGCCGGTATCGTCCGGTGAATGGGCGAAACCGGTGATCGGCAGATCGATACCCTGCCGGGCCAACAGTTGCAGCGAACGCAGCTTGTCGCGGGCGCGGGTAATGGCCACGGATTCGTTGAGCGGGTAGCTGCCAAGCAGCTCGAATTGGCGCAGCACCGCGGTGCCGTAAAAGGTGATGGCGGAACCGATGCGCGGGATCACCGCGTCATAACGCTCCAACTGACGGCCGCGATAGTGAATGGTCGGCGCCGCCGGGTTGATGTTCATATAACAGGAAAGCGGATCGATGATATCGATGCTGTGCCCGCGATCTTCCGCCGCTTCACGCAGCCGCTTGCACGAATAGAGCGATCCGTCGCGAGAAAGAATGGCAATTTTCACTCGTCACCCCAAAAAGGCCAACGCCTGCCCCGCAGGCGGGTTAGCGGCCGCGGCGCTCAGGCGCGCGGATCGCTGTCCTGATGATTTTTCGATACGTCCGTATCTTGCGGCTTGCGGCGATCGTTTTCCGGCGGCAGGCCGCCGCGCATCAGCGGCCCGAACCCCTGCACCACGCGCCATACCAGAAACGCCGCCGCCGGCACCATCAGCGCCACGCCGAGGAAAATCATGCCGACCGCCGCCTGCTGCGACGCCAGCCAGCCCGGCAGCTGCAGGTGCCCGTGAATGCTGAGGTAGGCCAATACCAGCATCACGATGCCCAGCCCTTCCAACACCAGCACTGGGCGCGGTAAGTCACCGAATGAACGCATATTTTTCTTCTCCAGAAGGTCTGCCCCCAGTGTAGTGAATTCCCGTCGACGACGACAGCCCCGGCAGACTAATTGGTTACATGAATCAGATTAACAGGTAATTCCTGCTTTTTTTTCACCGCCTCAACGGGCATAGTAGGCGCCATCTGACGCAGGTAATGACTTTTTCGGTGACGGGATGTCGTTGCGGTAGCGAACAATTTTTTGAAAATCCAATTAAGGAGCGTTGCATGTTTGCAGTAATCTTCGGGCGTCCTGGCTGTCCTTATTGTGTCCGCGCTAAAGAACTGGCGGAAAAACTGACTGAAGAACGCGACGATTTCAACTTCCGTTACGTTGACATCCACGCGGAAGGCATCACCAAGGCCGATCTGGAAAAAACCGTCGGTAAACCGGTTGAAACCGTTCCGCAGATCTTCCTGGACGAGAAGCACATCGGCGGTTGCACCGATTTCGAAGCTTACGCTAAAGAACACCTGAACCTGTTCCAGTAAGTTTTTGAACGACAAAAAAGGCGCTTAACGCGCCTTTTTTTATTGCCGCTGCCGCCGATGCAGCTGCTGGAGCGTGTGCAACAGACCGAGGGCGAACAGCATCAGCATCGCGCCGAACACGCACCAGAACACCGCGCTGGTGGCGTAAGCCAGCTCCTGCCAGAACGAATAGGACGGCGTCAGCCAGAAGTGACGGATCAGCAGGCAGAGCGGCAAGGCATAAAGCGCCCCCAGCAGCGGACACAGCAGCCGCTTGCGGCTCGACAGATAGCTGGCGATCGCGCCGGGGATCACAAACAGCAGCAGGCCGGTTTCCCCGTGGTGCTCATGATCCGTGCTGCCGAACAGGCCGGTTTGCTGGCCGAGAAACACCAGGTTGAACAACAGAAAACAGCTGAGAATGCCCAGCCAATATCGATAACTCGTCATGCGAATTCTCCCCCGCCCAATTACCGCATCAATAGAAATCAGCCCGGCCACCCGTCAGGTGACGCTGAACCGAATTTTTTCCTTGGTCAAAAGAGAGTTAAATGCGCACGGCGGCGCAGGAAATCAGCTTTCTGTGCTGGCTGTCATCGGTCATAGCGTCTAGAATGAACGCCGCCGAACGATGGTTCGCTTCGCTTTCTGCTGGTGGTGATTTATGACGTCGTTTTAAGGCTGAATTTATCTCTTATAGTTATCTATATCAAGCACTTACTGGTAAACAATAAGTTATCCTCCGTGAACATAAACGTCGCTAGTTTGTTAAACGGTAACTACATTCTGTTACTGTTCGTGGTACTCGCGCTGGGGCTGTGCCTCGGTAAACTCCGTCTGGGCTCCGTCCAACTCGGTAATTCCATTGGCGTTTTAGTGGTTTCCCTGTTGCTCGGCCAGCAACACTTCGCCATTAACACCGAGGCGCTGAATCTCGGCTTCATGCTGTTTATTTTCTGCGTCGGGGTGGAAGCCGGGCCTAACTTTTTCTCGATTTTCTTCCGCGACGGCAAAAATTACCTGATGCTGGCGCTGGTGATGGTCGGTTCGGCGATGGTGATCGCCATCGGTCTCGGCAAGCTGTTCCACTGGGACATCGGCCTGACCGCCGGCATGCTGGCCGGCTCGATGACCTCCACGCCGGTGCTGGTGGGGGCCGGCGATACGCTGCGCAACACCATCGTCAACGGCCCGGCGCTGCTGGCGGCGCAGGATCATCTGAGCCTCGGCTATGCCCTCACCTACCTGATCGGTCTGGTCAGCCTGATTTTTGGCGCGCGCTACCTGCCGAAGCTGCAGCACCAGGATCTGTCCACCTCCGCCCAGCAAATCGCTCGTGAACGCGGCCTGGACACCGACAGCCAGCGCAAGGTCTACCTGCCGGTGATCCGCGCCTACCGCGTCGGCCCCGAGCTGGTGGCCTGGGCCGACGGCAAGAACCTGCGCGAGCTGGGCATCTACCGCCAGACCGGCTGCTACATCGAACGCATCCGCCGCAACGGCATTCTAGCCAACCCGGACGGTGACGCGGTGCTGCAGGTGGGCGATGAGATTTCGCTGGTCGGCTACCCGGACGCCCACGCGCGGCTGGATCCGAGCTTCCGCAACGGTAAGGAAGTGTTTGACCGCGATCTGCTCGACATGCGCATCGTGACCGAAGAGATCGTGGTGAAGAACAGCAACGCGGTGAACAAACGCCTGAGCCAGCTGAAGCTGACCGACCACGGCTGCTTCCTCAACCGCGTGATCCGCAGCCAGATCGAAATGCCGATCGACGACAGCATCGTGCTCAACAAAGGCGACGTGCTGCAGGTGAGCGGCGACGCGCGCCGGGTGAAGAGCGTGGCGGAGAAAATTGGCTTTATCTCGATTCACAGCCAGGTGACCGATCTGCTGGCGTTCTGCGCCTTCTTCATCATCGGCCTTTTGATCGGCCAGATCACCATACAGTTCAGCAACTTCTCGTTCGGCATCGGCAACGCCGCCGGCCTGCTGATGTCCGGCATTATGCTCGGCTTCCTGCGCGCCAACCACCCGACCTTCGGCTACATTCCTCAGGGCGCGCTGAACATGGTGAAAGAGTTCGGCCTGATGGTGTTTATGGCGGGCGTAGGCCTGAGCGCCGGCGCCGGCATTGGCCACAGTCTGGGCGCGGTCGGCGGCCAGATGCTGATCGCCGGGCTGATCGTCAGCCTGGTGCCGGTGATTATCTGCTTCCTGTTCGGCGCCTACGTGCTGCGCATGAACCGCGCCCTGCTGTTTGGCGCGATTATGGGCGCCCGCACCTGCGCGCCGGCGATGGAGATCATCAGCGATACCGCGCGCAGCAACATCCCGGCGCTGGGCTACGCCGGCACCTACGCCATCGCTAACGTGCTGTTAACGCTGGCGGGTTCACTCATCGTGGTGCTATGGCCGGGCATACTCGGCTGATCGATTAGCGAGAGAGATGGATCGGCGATAAAAATATTTTGATTTTTTTGTCGCCGGCCAGAACTTTCGTTGGGGGCCGCAGTCTGAATTAGTGCCACTGCTTTTCTTTGATGTCCCCATTTTGTGGAGCCCGATAATCCCGCCTTTTAGGTTCAAGATTATCGGGTTTTTTGTTGCCTGAAGCAGCCCACAACACCCGCTGTCGCGGCCTCGTCGTCAGGCATAAAGCATCCTATCTCTGAGCGTCGCTTACGCCAGCATCCCTATCAATGTGCAGGTTTCAACATAGAAACGCTGCTTGTGGGTTCGCCACTGTTCAAAGAGATGGCGTCACAAACGGTACTTAACAACAGCACTCTCGTCGCCACTGGCCATAACGGTACCGTCGGTCACTAATTGGATTGATCTTAGCATCCCGCCACTTCGGGTTTGCTTATTGACTGACAGGAGCCGGCGGCCATTTCCCACCACGCTTAATTAGCTCGTCTTTGATGCGCTCAAGAGACGCTTTCGCCTCACTACCGTCCGGGCTTCTATTAATCAGCCGTTGCAGTTGATTGCCCATTGTCCAACCCGAGTTGCCTCTTATATTGCTATCGGCGCCTTTTTCTAATAGAAGAATGACGTGGTCATAGGAGTGATAATCTAAAGCATCGATGAGCAGCGTATCACCCAGTGAATTTCTTATATTTATATCAGCGCTATAATCCAACATGATCTCTAATGTCTCTGTGTTTTTTGCAAAGATGCTATTGAATATAATGGGTTGATTATGAACCTTATCCTTAGCATTTGGAGAGAGTCCGCCCTCTAACATAGCCTGTATCCAGATGCCTTTATCCGCTTTCATAACAAATTCAGCGGGACTACCCGGAGTGTTAGGTTGAGGCTGTAAAGGGTCTGCTCCGGCTTTTACCAAGTCAGTGATAATTTTCAGCCTTTCAGGTGTGGTTTTGTCATAGATGGCATTGTTTATTGCCCAAAACAATAAGGTCATTTCTTCCTTAGCTGGACGATTTAAGATCTCTTTGCTTACTGATGACAATAAGTTATCCAACTGCGGCCTGTCACCATCATAAATGGCTTTGGCAATGTCCAATTGCTGACCGTCAAAATAATCCTGTGGTTGTAAATCCATACCTTGTTTGCACCCCTGCATGATGAGCGTAGACACTAGCATCGTGATAATGAGTATGATTTTTTTCATATTCGTCCCTTGATTGTGGCAATGTCATCGTCTTTCTCATTTTCAATGCATTGTATCGCCTGGTCTATACCGTGCTTATCCAGCAGTGAACCTGTTCCACCGGGAAGCGTGTGCTTTACTCCCACGGCGTCAGGCGCCAACATGGACAACCGTTCTTTCGCCATCACCGCAGGCGGATAAAATTTGAGGTCTTTGGCATCCTCCCACAAATCAACCTCCTGCAGCTTGGTCAACAGCTCCCCTTTTACGCGATACGCCTGAATATTATCGGCGCTGCCTATTATAGAGCCGCCGTATTTTTCGACGGTTCCCGCATTCAGGCCTGCTGCATTAAACGTCCAAGCCGGTTTGCCGCTGGCCATAGAGGCCGCGGACGCCATACCTCCTCCTAATGAATGACCTGCAACGTCGATATTGGATACTTTTGAAATTTTATCGCCAATACCAACCGCTTTTTTGTAGTATTCAGAATTAAGTCCTATTCCTTGAGCACCGTTGTTTTTCCAGTCACTGAGATTTTTAACGCCTGACAAGTCCCCCCTTAATAAGGCTTTTTGGGCTGCGTGGCTTATCCCCTCCGGGAATTCTGGTGCGCGCGATCCGCGGAACACCACCGTCGGGTTCATCGCCTTACCAAAGACACTCTCGTCTGGCTGATAAACTCGGGCTAAAAAATCGGGATTCATTGGTTTGTCATAAAGCATGTTACTGCTCAAACCTAGCCGACCCAGCGCCCCATCATTGTTACTGATATCCTTCCAGCCTTCAGGGATGTCTATCGTGTCCTTGAGCGGGTTAGTGGTCTTATAGACATTCTCAGCCAACTTCGCCTTTTCGACCGCGATGTTGTTCTCCGCCAGGCGCTGTGCCGCCAGGCGCGCATCCGGGTAAATGCTGCGGTTGCCTCGCCCTATCAGGTACTGGCGTTCTTACCAGCGTTCTGCCTTGGTCATTGGGCGGATGGCCTGCACCGTGGCGGCAACGGTTGCCACTGCGGTAGCAATGGCTTGCTGCAGAGGGGGATTCCGGGTCGTATTCTGCCTCGCCGGCAGCACCGTCGGTTTTGCCCGGTGGCCATAGCGGCTGACCATTTCTTCATAGCGGGCGATCACGCGCCCGGTAGGATAAAAGGCGGGAAGAGAGCTGCCTGGGTAGCGCTGTAATCGGCCTTCCGCGTCGACGTAAAAGGCATATTTCGTCGGCGTCCAGGTGCCCATTCCCTGATCAATCGCCAGCAAGCCGCCCCGGTTGATCTCATCGAGTACGCTGCGCTTCATAGCCACGTCCTCACGATAACCGGTGACGCCAATCCCGGATTGAGTATTGCGGGTAATAGGATACCGGCTGCTTATCGATATGCCGGCTGCGCCGCCGAACAAATAGTGCCGTTCCAGCTCATGCCGCGCTGCTGTCGGGTTAAGTATCCTGGAAAAGCTTTCCGGCGCCGTGTGTTCAGAGGAGAAATGAATCAGTTTCATACGGTGCCTGCCCACTCGCAGGGTTCCGTGGTCGGCACAGGCGCACCATCATCAAGCAACTCGCCAGGTGTGCGGCTGTTACGGGGCTCGTCGAGCGTTAGCGAACGATAACGCATTGGATATCCTTATCTTCTGTGTCATTCCATTAATAGGGAATGCGCAAAATTATCACACTTCAGTAAAGATTTCTTTGCTCTATTTCTATACGCGCGCATCCTCTCCCATCCATGCAGCTGCGTGCTTCCTGTGCCCTTGTGAAGAGGTATTGGCTTGCGTATTTCGTTGCCATGTCGCGCCTAAAAGCCACGTCCGAAAGCAATCAGTCGAGTGTCAAAGATGCGGGAATGATAAGGAGACAGGAAGGAGAAAGGCTCCGCCAACCGGGAATGGCCAGCGGAGCGGCGTCAGGCGGCGGTTATTTCTGCTCAGCCTGGCTTACGGTGTCTTCGGCTTTCCAGATGCGGTATTTCACTTCCGCGTCTTTCGGCGCATACACCACGATCGGCAGGCGGCTGTTGTAGCGCTGCATCGCGGCGTCGCCCAGGTTGGCGGCGATGAATTTCTTGGTCTTGGTATTGTCCGGGCAGGCCATCATGGTCGAGGCCGGTTCAGACAGCTTCTCCAGCACCAGGTAGTCGTAACCCCAGCCGGACAGGGTTTTGGTCTCCAGCGTGCCGCCAATCATATGGCGGTTGCAGTCCACTTCCAGCGTCTTGCCGATCAGCAGTTCTACCTTGTAGTTCTCTTCGTGCTCTTGCTTCGGCAGGTAGATCACCTGGCGATTCATGCCCTTCTCGGCTTTCGGGTAAGGCGCGACTTTTTCCAGCGGCTGTTTGCTCATGTCTGCGTCATCGCCAGAGGTCGCCGCCATAGCGCCAGCGGAAACGGCCATCAGCAGGCCGGAAAATACAACGGATGCCTTGTTCATGTTTTATCCCTACACTTTGTCAAATAATCCGACTATAAACTAATACACTACCGCCAAGCCCGCCACAGGTTTAATCTTCTTTACAATAGGTGATAAATAGTGACAATCGCCTGATATAAACCGTTAAGCGGAGCAATTAGCCAGCACACCCTCGGGTTAAGACGAGAAAAACAAGCGATTAGCTTCGTACAAGCGGGTGTATCAGATAGGGTTTTCTTGCCGGCGGACTAAGGTTTTCTTAAGACAGAATTATTACAGTGACGTCATTCAATCCTGTCACCGAGCCTGCGCGTGAATCCAGAATCGTCATTAAATCAATCCTCAACGACACCGCAAATTAAGACAACCGCCCTTTACTCCCTGTCGACATCCTTTTACCGTTGGCAGGTTTTTGGCCTGCTGATCAGCGGTCTGGCGTTTCTGTGGCTCTCCCGCAACGAACAGCTGGATTGGGCGATCAGCAACTATTGGTACGATGCCGCCAGCGGGCATTTCCCGTGGCAAAACAATTATTGGCTGGATCTGATCAATCACCGCCTGTTGAAGCAGATAGTGATCGTAGGGGCGGTGCTGACGCTGTTTTGGGGCATCTATCGCCGCAGCGCGCGCCTGATCGTGACCATGCTGCTGATTGGCATCGGCCCGCTGGTGGTGGGCATTCTCAAAGCCACCAGCGCGCACTCCTGCCCGTGGGATCTAATTGAGTACGGCGGCAAAGCGATGTCTTTCCCGCTATTCGGCGCGGTACCGGCGCTGCCGGGCCCCGGCCGCTGTTTCCCCGGCGGGCACGCCTCGAGCGGTTTCGCGGTGATGGCGTTGTTTTTCCTGTTTTATCCGCAGCGTCCGCGCCTCGCCTGGTGGTGTTGGTGCGGCGGCATCGCGCTTGGCATGGTGATGGGCTTTGGTCAGATCATGCGCGGCGCACATTTTCTTACCCATAACCTGTGGGCGGGTTGGTGGGTTTGGTTAAGCCAGTTGGCTATTTATTGGACGGTTAGCGGCTATTGGCGCCGCAAGACGAGGTAACGGTTATGGAACAGTTGAACCATTTTCTTTTCGCCTGGATCAATGCGACTCCGGCGTCTCCCGAATGGATGATCGATTTCGCCACCTTTTTGGCGCGCGATCTGATCATCATCGTGCCGCTGCTGATCGTCGGTCTTTGGCTGTGGGGGCCGCAAAGCCAGCTGGTTTCGCAACGCCAGGTGGTAGCGAAAACCACTATCGCGCTGCTGTTCGCCATGCTTGCCGCTTCCGCTATCGGCGCGCTGCTGCCGCATGAGCGCCCGTTCGTCGCCGGCGTTGGTTATACCTTCCTGCCACACGCGCCGGACAGCTCGTTCCCGAGCGATCACGGCACCGCCATCTTTACCTTCGCGCTGGCGTTCCTGTTCTGGCACCGCGTTTGGTCCGGCGTGCTGCTGATGATCGTCGCCGTCGGCATCGCCTGGTCACGCGTTTACCTCGGCGTGCACTGGCCGCTGGATATGGTCGGCGGTTTCCTGCTCGGCCTGGTGGGCTGCCTGTTCGCCCAACTGGTGTGGAATCTGTTCGGCGATGTCATCGCCGACAGGCTGTCGCGCCTGTATCGTTTCCTGTTCGCCTTCGCCATTCGCCGCGGTTGGGTGAAAGAGTAACCGCACAACATGACAGGGGCGTTACCGCCCCTGCTTATTTCACACCACGCCGGTGGTCACGCAGAACGCCCGCGTTTTTCCCGCTCCCAGCATCACTCCCTCACCCTCTGGCGCATTCGGGCGGCAGTTTGCCGGCTGGATAAAGGAAAGCAACTGCCGGTTGCCCTGAACGGCGATGCGCCGGAGACCATAGTTGAATTGCCCGGTGGCGAAACGCGTTACATAGCGCCGGCCTTGCGGCGCCAGCATAAAGAATTCGGCTCGGTCCACGTAGCGAGACAGATCCTCGGAACACAGCAGTTCCTGCCCGAGCGCCTCCCCCAACAGCGCCGGCGTCGGTAAGTTTTGGCGGAATACCGCGTCGGGAATGCAATCGTAGTTGAGGCGGCACACATAGCGCAGCGGCTGCGGCCGATCGGCCAGATTGGTGACTTTCATCTCAATGGCGAACTGCGCGCTCTGCGCCGCCAAACGCAGCGCCGGGCCGATGCGCCATCCCTCGCCCAACCGCTCGCCTTCGCCCTGCAACGTCAGCTCATCGCCCGCCAGCTGCAGCCACACGCGTTGCATCTGGAGCGATGCGCCGTCGTGACTCGGCCAGGCGGGGCAGAACGCGGCGACATCATCGCGCTTTCTTCCGGCGCCCCGCCCGCTGCGGCGGCCCGATTTCAATGAGTAACCGTCAAATTCAGCATCCCAAATCGCCAGGCCCTGATACGGCAAGACCGTCAGTGCCCCGCGCCGATTCGCCAGCGTCAGCATTGGCCCGCGCTCTGCGCAGCGATGGGCGCTCACCGCGAAATCCGCATTGCGGAACAGCGCCTGCCGATGCGCCCCGAACGCGGCAGGAACCAGATCAATGTTGATTTTCATCGTTTTCCCTCGACATTTCGCCCGCGCTGGCCGCGAGCGGCCGCTGAAAATGTTATTTAAATAACAAATAAACCTCCCCTAAGTTATACACATAACAGTGAGATAACTATGATCTCGTCGACATTTTTCAAATCCCGCTAGGTTTACCCGCATTGCAATGTTATTATTTTCACATTCTCTATCAACGCTCTTTTCTCAACTTCATTAAGGAACCGCGATGACCTCCGAAAACATCGATTACGCCCGCTATGTCGACCACACCCTGCTGGCCATGGACGCCACCGAAATGCAGATCGCCAAACTGTGCGAAGAAGCCCAGCAGCACAACTTCTATGCGGTGTGCGTCAACTCCGGCTACGTGCCGTTGGCGGCCCAGCTGCTGCAGGAAAGCACCGTGAAAGTCTGCTCGGTGATCGGTTTCCCGCTGGGCGCCGGTCTGACCGTCGCCAAAGCCTTTGAAGCCAAAGCGGCGATCGCCGCCGGCGCGCAAGAGATCGATATGGTGATCAACGTCGGCTGGCTGAAAAGCGGCCTGCTGGACGAAGTGAAAGCCGACATCGCCGCCGTGCGCGAGGTTTGCGCAGCGATCCCGTTGAAGGTAATATTGGAAACCTGCCTGCTCAGCGATGCGCAGATCGTCCAGGTTTGTGAAATGTGTCGCGAACTCGATGTCGCCTTCGTTAAAACCTCCACCGGCTTCAGCACCGGCGGCGCTCGGGAAGAGCACGTCAAACTGATGCGCGAGACGGTGGGCAGCGAAATGGGCGTGAAAGCTTCCGGCGCCGTGCGCGATCGCGCCACCGCCGAGAAGATGATCAAAGCAGGCGCCACGCGTATCGGCACCAGCTCCGGCGTTGCCATCGTATCCGGCGCGCAGGCGGCGGCTGGCAGCTACTGATCGTCGGCGCGCCTTGACGGGCGCAGCCAATACACTCCGATGCGGGACAATACGGGCGGCCGATGCGGCCCGATATTGCCCCGCATCGTTGTGTTTAGCGCCGGAAACGGCGGCACGCTTTTTTACCTCTACTACCTGTGGGAAGACGGATCTATGGAAACGCGGCGCGAAGAACGTATCAACCGGTTAGTTCAGGCGTTAAAACGCGCTGACAAGATCCACCTGAAAGAAGCCGCCGCGCTGCTGGGGGTCTCGGAGATGACCATTCGCCGCGATCTGAGCGCCGAGCCGGCGGCGGTGGTGCTGCTCGGCGGCTATGTGGTGACCGATCCGCGCAGCAACGGCGTAACCAACTACTTCGTTTCCGATCAAAAAGCCAAACAGGTCACGGAGAAACGGCGCATCGGCCTGCTGGCGGCGCCGTTGATTAATGAAAACGACACGGTGTTTTTCGACTGCGGGACCACTACCCCGACGATCATCGACGCCATTGCCGACGAACTGACCTTCACCGCCGTGTGCCATTCGCTGAACACCTTCCTGGCGCTGCAAGACAAACCGAATTGCAAGGTGATCCTGTGCGGCGGCGAGTTCAAACCGAACAACTACATCTTTTCCAGCGTCGGCGGCCGCAATGAGCTCGATCACATCTGCCCGAACATCGCCTTTATCTCCGCCGCCGGCCTCAGCCTGCGGCACGGCGCCACCTGCTTCAACTTCGACGAGCTGGAGATGAAGCATCGCGCGATGGCGATGGCGCAGCAAAAGATCCTGGTGGCGGATCACAGCAAGTTCGGCAAAATCAAGCCGGCCTGTATCGGCCCGCTGACGCAGTTCGATCGGGTGATCACCGATCGCCAGCCGGACGCCGACTTCATGGCGTTCTTCAACGATAACGCCATCGCTACCCGCTATTGATCCCCCTTCAGCGCCGTCGGAAACGACGGCGCGCCGCTGAAATCTCTCTTTTCCCACAGCCCGAGATGAACAAATAATGCGCAATCGATACGCATTTTTCGCTTATCCTCACGCAACATCAGGTTAATAAAATGCAACAGGTCACCCGAGTGATTATTATCTCTCCGGTAAAACCCGCTTTCGGCTGGATGAATTAACGACTATTTATGGCTTTTATATGATAAATCGCGCCAAAGACCGGGATGTTTAAATAAACGGCCGGTTAGGCTATTGCAGCAAATCTCGCCAATACCTGTTAGCTATCTGTTATTTATATGATGAATGGTTACGCATTTTTATCCGCTAACCACGTAAGTAATTTCCCTTCGTTACTAGCGGTGCTTTTCAATTAAAATCCTTTAAAAACAAATCAATACAGCTCATTTGACTTAAAAATACAATGTGATCTACGTCACTAAAACTGCTTAATCCGGGTTTTTAGCTAGATCCAAAACCACGCATAAAATATATTGCTCGGCTTGCTGCTGAGCACAGCGCTTTATCCGGCTAATTATTGTACAAGCCGCATAATCGCAGAAATTTTTATGAGAGCGTTCTCAGCACAAAATCTTACACAAATGTGCAACAAATGCGCGAAAAATCGATAAAAAAGCAGATAACTGCACATATTACGCATTTGAGAGCAGGATCACGGTTGTTTCTACTGTAAATCGTTATCTTGCCGCCAACAAAAATCGACAGGCAAAGACCTGTCGGCAGCGGTAACGACTTTTATCACCCCGTGGCGGTGAAAAGTCTTTGGTGAATTACCCGGCGCTGTGCCTGTGGTAATGAACACAATAAACAACCAGGGGGACGCCAAAACATCCCCGCAAGCAACACCTGATTCTTACCGCAAGCGTTGCCTGAATAGGACGTTTGACGGTTTAACCTTAAGTTTTGCCTTTTAATTTTAAATTCGTGTTCACTTCGGAGATATTTATGGACACTACACAGACCGGCACAATTGCCTCTGCGGCTTCGGGTTCCAGCACTACCTGGCGTAAAACGGATACCATGTGGATGTTGGGCCTGTACGGCACCGCCATCGGCGCAGGCGTCCTGTTCTTGCCAATCAACGCCGGCATCGGCGGTTTGATTCCTTTGATCATCATGGCCATCATCGCTTTCCCGATGACCTTCTTTGCCCACCGCGGCCTGTGCCGTTTCGTTCTGTCCGGTAAAAATCCCGGTGAAGACATCACCGCCGTGGTAGAAGAGCACTTCGGCATCACCGCCGGTAAACTGATTACTCTGCTGTACTTCTTCGCCATCTACCCGATTCTGTTGGTTTACAGCGTGGCGATCACCAACACCGTCGACAGCTTCATTACCCACCAGTTGGGCATGACGTCGCCGCCGCGCGCCATCCTGTCGCTGATCCTGATCGTCGGCCTGATGACCATCGTGCGCTTCGGTGAGCAGGCCATCGTGAAAACCATGAGCATCCTGGTCTTCCCGTTCGTGGCGGTGCTGATGCTGCTGGCGGTATACCTGATCCCTAACTGGACCGGCGCCATCTTCGAAAACGTGTCGCTGTCCGGCAGCGGTACCGGCATGGGTCACGGCCTGATCATGACCCTGTGGCTGGCAATCCCGGTGATGGTGTTCTCCTTCAACCACTCGCCGATCATCTCCGCCTTCGCCGTCGCCAAACGCGAAGAGTACGGCGCAGACGCCGAGAAGAAATGCTCCCGCATTCTGGCTTATGCACACATCATGATGGTGCTGACCGTGATGTTCTTCGTGTTCAGCTGCGTGCTGAGCCTGACGCCGGAAAACCTGGCGGAAGCCAAGGCGCAGAACATCTCGATTCTGTCTTACCTGGCCAACCACTTTAACAACCCGATGATCGAGTACATCGCGCCGGTTATCGCCTTCGTCGCCATCACCAAATCGTTCCTGGGCCACTACCTGGGTGCCCGTGAAGGCTTCAACGGCCTGGTCGCCAAGTCGATGAAGAGCCGCGGCAAAACCGTCAGCACCGCCAAGCTGAACCGCATGACCGCTATCTTCATGCTGGTGACCACCTGGATCGTCGCCACCCTGAACCCAAGCATCCTGGGCATGATCGAAACCCTGGGTGGCCCAATCATCGCCATGCTGCTGTTCCTGATGCCGATGTACGCCATCCGTAAAGTGCCTGCCATGCGCAAGTACAGCGGCCACATCAGCAACGTGTTCGTGGTTGTGATGGGTCTGATCGCCATCTCTGCCATCGTGTTCAGCCTGCTCGGCTAATCACGCCCGGCCGGCGCCGCTTGCGCGCCGGCCCTCCCGCACTCCCCCATTTCCCGTATTCACCGCCTGAAACCTGAAGAAGGAGGCGAGACCATGGTCAGCGTTTTCGATATTTTCAAAATCGGTATCGGCCCATCCAGCTCCCACACCGTTGGCCCGATGAAGGCCGGCAAACAGTTCGTCGACGAGCTGATCGCGCACCAGCAGTTGCAGGACACCACCCGCGTGGTGGTCGACGTCTACGGTTCGCTGTCATTGACCGGTAAAGGTCACCACACCGACATCGCCATCATCATGGGCCTGGCCGGCAACCTGCCGCACGATGTAGACATCGACAGCATTCCGGGCTTTATTCGCGACGTTGAGCAACGCGGCCGCCTGCCGCTGGCCAACGGCCACCACGAGGTGGATTTCCCGCTGCACGGCGGCATGAACTTCCACAGCGACAACCTGCCGCTGCATGAAAACGGCATGCGCATCCGCGCCTTCGCCGGTGAACGCCTGCTGCACAGCAAAACCTATTACTCGATCGGCGGCGGTTTTATCGTCGACGAAGAGCACTTCGGCCAGTCCGCCGAGGGCGCCACGCCGGTGCCCTATCCGTTCAAATCAGCGCACGATCTGCAGCAGCATTGCAAGGAGACCGGGCTGTCCTTGTCCGGCCTGGTGATGCAAAACGAGCTGGCGCTGCGCAGCAAGGCGGATATCGACGCGCATTTCGCCGATGTCTGGCAGGTGATGAGCGCCGGTATCGAGCGCGGCATCAACACCGAAGGGCTGCTGCCCGGCCCGATGAAAGTGCCGCGCCGCGCCGCCGCGCTGCGCCGCATTCTGGTGACCGGAGACAAGAACAATATCGATCCGATGAACGTGGTCGATTGGATCAACATGTTCGCGTTGGCGGTCAACGAAGAGAACGCGGCCGGCGGCCGCGTGGTCACCGCGCCGACCAACGGCGCGTGTGGCATCATCCCTGCGGTGCTGGCCTACTACGACAAGTTCATCCGCCCGGTGAACGCCAACTCCTACACCCGCTATTTCCTGGCGTCCGGCGTGATTGGCGCGCTGTACAAGATGAACGCCTCGATCTCCGGCGCCGAAGTGGGTTGCCAGGGGGAAGTGGGCGTGGCCTGTTCAATGGCGGCGGCCGGGTTGACCGAGCTGCTCGGCGGCAGCCCGGCGCAGGTGTGCATCGCGGCGGAGATCGCCATGGAGCACCATTTGGGGCTGACCTGCGATCCGCTCGCCGGCCAGGTTCAGGTGCCGTGCATCGAACGCAACGCCATTTCCGCCGTTAAGGCGGTCAACGCCGCACGCATGGCGATGCGCCGGACCAGCGAACCGCGGGTTTGTCTGGATAAGGTGATCGAAACCATGTACGAGACCGGCAAAGACATGAACGCCAAATACCGCGAAACCTCACAGGGCGGGCTGGCGATCAAGGTCGTGGCCTGCAACTGATCGCCACGGCGAGGCACTTAAGGCGCCGGCCGGTGTGACTTGGCCGGCGCCGTTTCAATAGCGATCCTTTCCTGCCGCAACGCCGGGCTGAATGCCCGCGCGAAGCCCCACAGCCCCGGGACGAGCGCTGTGCCGCAGCCAGCCGTAAAGTTCGGCATTACGCCGGAATCCCATTTTGCGCATGACGCTCATCTTGTGATTGCTGACCGTCTTCACGCTAATATCCAGCATCCGGGCGATTTGCGTGACTCCCATCTCCCGCGTCATGCAGCGCATAATCTCTTGTTCGCGCAACGTCAAGCCCCGGTGTTGGCATGCGCAGTTCCTGCCACAGCTCAGTCGGCCCGGCCATTTGCTGCGCCGCTCCAGCTCGGCGCTCACCTGATACAGCGCCGAAACCAACGGCATATCGTGGTAGATGACGCCGGCCTCCAGCGAGCAGCGGTTACCGACGGTGCGTTTATGCCGTCCCTCCGGCGTTCGCAACGAGAAATACAGCGTTTTACGCCCCACGGGCTGCGCCTCAGAGAGGTGACAAAAACAGCTTTGCACGCCGGGAGGAAAATAGCAGAACACCAGATCGGCTTCATGAGCCTGCCGCGCATCCACTAACAGCGTGCGCTTGCCGTAAGTGCTGAAGTGCAGCGCCAGAGCCTCTTGCCAACCTGCGCTGAAGTATCGATTCTCATCAAATAACGCGATTTTTATCATCGTGTTCATCCCTGCCCTCCCGCCGTGTCGGCTTCCCGTTTAACCGCCTGGACGCCCTTTGCCGGCGCCTGGCTGTTGTCGATGCGCAATTCATAAACCATGGTGGCGTTGGGCGGCACCTTCGGCGGGTAGCCGGTTTCACCGTAGGCCAGCGCCGGCGGCACGACCATCGTCAACGAGCCGTGGTTGTGCAGATGACTTATCGCCTCCCGGAACAGCGGCGGGTATTCGGACAGCGGTTGCGACAGCACCTTGCCGCTCAGATCCATATCCTGGATCACCGTGCCGTCGGTCAGCTTCTCTTTCACCACAACATCGACCACCGCCGTTGGCGCCAGCGCCCCCTCCCCGGCATAATCCACCCGATACCAGAAGCCCATCGCCGACTGCTTTACGCCCTTTTGTTGACTGAACTGCGTCAGGTAATCGTCATCGCGCCGCCGCTGCTGGTTAACGCGTTTCTCACGCGCGGCCACGGCGGCGGCATCCGCCTGCGCCGTCAACGTATTCAGTTCCTGCGGCGACAGCTGCAAACGTCCCGACACGCTGTCGATAACGCCCGCCAACAGGCTGTCGCGATCCACCGGCACGCCCCAGCTTTGACGCTCCGTCATCAACCCCTGAATATCCCGCCCCAGCGCACTGCCCGCCGCATAGGACAAACGCTTGCGTTCATCCTTCAACTGCTCCGGCGTCATCTCCCATTGCAGCCGCTTACGCAACGCCAGCAGGTCTTCGCGCGCCTGCTGAGTCGCCTTCTGCTCACCGGCCCGCTTCTGCTCGCTTTCTTCCAACGCGGCGCGCAGAGCGTGCAACGCCTCCTGGTGCTCGCGTTGGCGTTGTGCAAGCGTTTGTGCCGATGCCTGCGCGGCAGACTCAAGTTCGGTGACGCGCCGTTCGGCCTGCGCCGCCGTCGCTCTGCTTTTGGCGGTTTCCTGCGTCGCCTGACGCAACAGCGCCTCGGCGCGCTGCGCGTCGGGCGAACCGCACCAGGCGGCGCCCAGCCCGGCGATCCACTGTTGAAGCGTTGACGAGTCCGGCAACGCCGCGACGGGTGGCGCCGCTTTCTCCGCCCGCAGCGCGGCGAGCTCCTGGCGCAGCGCCGTCAGCGCCATTCGCTGGCGCGCCAGCTGTTGATCGCGCGCCAATAATTCCTGGCTCAGCGTAAACGTTTTGGCCGGTGAGGCGGATTGGCTGTTGTCCGACAGGCGCTTCGCCGGCTCACGCTTTTTTTTCCCTGACTCACGGTCGTCCGGCGCCGTTTTTTCGGTCGCCGGACCGATATTCTGCCGTTGATACTGCTCGGCAAACTGCAGCAGCGCCGGCACGCCGTCGTCCGCTTGCGCGACGCCGGTGAACAGCAAAGCGACACAGCCCAGCAGACGCAGCCTCATTTAACCTGCTCCCCGCGATCCGCCAGCCCGGTCAACACCGCCTGATTCACCCCGGCGCACAGATAGTTGACCTTGTAGCGATACAGCGCATCCACCGTCTCCTGCGTGTCACCGTTTACCCGGGCGCGCAGGTTGGCGTACTGGGAAGCGCCGCTCATCAGGCTGTCGAACGCCTGTTTGTAGCGCTGATACTGTTTCTCGTTGATCGTGCGCAACGCGCCCAGTTGCTCCTGACACTGGCGCAGTTGCTCGGCCTCACGCTGCTTGCGCAACACCTCTTCTGACGGAGGTTGCGCAGCCTGATTTTGGGTGTTCACGGCAGGCTTGCCCGGCTTTTGGCTTTGGCAAGCGGCGGCGCTCAACGCCAACAGGCACAGCATCCCCATGCGCAGGGCGTGATTGACGTGCTTTCTCATCATTGCGTTTCTTGTCCTTGTAGGCGCTTATTCGTATTCCAACGTGAAGGTGGCCACCGCGCTGAAGGTGCCGCGGCCGATGGACTTCGTCTGGATGGCTTCCGGCTCTCCCTGCACATAGGCTTGCAGCGTGAGTGTGGTGTTGCCGGCGTTCAGACGGAATTTATCGCTGGCGCGATTGAGCGGCAGCGCCTTGCCGCTGCTGTCCTCCAGCCCGATGCCGATCCCCGACGCCAGGCTGCCGCCATCCAACGCCAACAGGCCGGGCAGTTTGGCGTTTTCAGTACCGGTAAACGTAATGGCCACCGTATTGCCCAGGCTGAGATCGCACTCGGTCAGGTGCAACGTGAAGGTTTGGCTGTGGGTGCGGGTGTTCAGGTACAGGTATTTGTCGACGATGGTGCCGAAATCCAGTTGGATGTCCTCATCCCCCGGTTGTATGACACACGGCTCGGCCACCAGCGTACCGTGAAAGCGCATGTTTTCCGCCGCAGCCGCCGGCTGCGCCATCATGCCGGCCAGCATCACCATGCCGGCTCCCAGCAGCGCGCTTCGGCGCCGGTTCGTCTCTGTCGCGCGCATGACGCCACTCCCTTTGGTTATGCTTGCGCCTGCCAGGCGCAAGCGGCGTATTAGTCGTAATAAAGACGGAAATCGATCGCCGCGCGGTAAGCGCCGGCGCTCAGCGTCGCCGGAGTGCGCACCGGCGTCACCGTATACGTCAGGGTGTTTTGTCCCGGCGTCAGCAATACCGGTTTGTTGCGCGCGCCGAGGCGGACCGGCAGACCGCGGGCATCCGCCAACTGCAACCCCAAACCGGTGACGCCGGCGACCCTGACCAGACCCGGCGCGTCGTCATCCGTCGGCGCGGAAAACGCGACGGACACCGCAGGCTGGCTGCCGCTCCAGGCCAGAACCCCGGTCCAGGCGTCGCGGTTGCTCGCCGGCGCCCGCAGGCAGTCTTTCAGCGTCAGCTCGAAGGCGACCGGCGTGCCGCGATCGCCCGGGCGCTGGAAGTGCGCCGTTCCCGTCTCGCCCAGCCATACCTCCTGGCGGGCGGTGGTCATTTCCAGGCTGCAGGCGCTTTCCGTTAACGCGCCGTAGACGTGGAGCGTGCCGTTCGCCCCCTCAACGTCCCAGTTATCCACCGCGCGGGCCGGCGGCATCAGCATCAACATCGTGCCCGCCGTCAGCGGCACCATCAGCGCGGCCAACACCGTCAGGCCAATAGTGCGTCGCTGATGACGTTCATAGGCCTTTCCCAACAGCATGGGGTTCTTTCGTTGCATGATTCGTTCACTCCGCTGTGTTCATGACTTGGTCTTCCCTGCTTGCGCGCGGCGCGTCATTTGGCGACCGGCACGACCTGGCAGGCATTGCCGGCGCAGCGGAAGTTCAACTGCGGCCGACCACCGTAATCGTTGATGTACGCCAGCGACGGGCCGCTGCCGAGGCTCGCGGCTGAGACGTTCAGCGAGGCGCTGGCCTTCGGCGCCACCATCAACGGTTCAAAGCCGGCGGCCCCTTTCCCGCCCTTGCCGGCGCTCGCCTCAACGATCGTCACGTAATACGGGGTCGGGTTGTTCACCACGTACTTGTCGCCCTGCCGGGTCAGCGTCAGCTGCTCCTGCCACGGTGCGGCGTTCTTTTTCGGGGCGAGCGCCGCCGGGCGATAAAACATTTTGATGCGCGTCTGCAACGCTATCTGCAGCGTGTTCGGCTTATTGCTGCGCGGCGGGATCTCGCGCAGGTTGAAGTAATACAGCGTCTCCCTGTCCTGCGGCAGCTGACGCGCCGCCGGCAGCGACTGGATCTTCACCTGGCTCGGTTTGCCCGGCTCCACCCGCTGCACCGGCGGCAGCACGGTGAAAGGGCTTTGGATCTTGTTGCCGCGATCGTCTTCAATCCACCCCTGGGCCAGATAGGGCAATTGCTTATTCTGATTGCTGATGTTGAGGCTGACCGTTTTCTGGTCGCCGTCGAAAATCACGCGCGTGCGATCCAGCGCGATAGCCGCATGGGCGGGCAGGCCGATCGCGCCGATCGTCAACGCGGCGGCGAGCGAGCTCAAAAGGGAAACGGTCTTTCTGGTCATAGTCAGATTCATCATGTCTTCACGGTTCCAGTCAGCCGAAGGCGGGCGATTCCGCCCCGGCGGTTTAGCGGCGAAGCACGCTCCGCCGGGGGTATCAGTTGGCGTTCTCCGCCGGCTTGTTACCGGTGAGAGGACGGCAAGGCAGCAGCAACGTATTCATCAGCATTTCGGCCGGCAACGGCGCCGGCAGCTGGATTTCACACTGCGCCGCGCCGTTCCAGTGCACGCTCATGCGCTCGCCGGGGTTGAGGCCGGACAGGTAAACGCTGCCGCCGTCATTGATGATGCCGGTCTCCTGTTTGCGGGCATTCAGCACCGTGGCGCCAAACGGCGGCTCACTGCCGTCCGCCAGCTTGACGATCGCCATCGCCTTCTCGCCGGCAATCACCTCGAACTTGCGGTAGCCGATGGCGCCCTCGGTCAACGTGGCCTGCACCACGGAACGCGTCGCCTCGACGTTGTCGCCCAGGCTGTTGAGATCGATGCTGGCCTTGTTGCGGTAGTAGCTGTTCACATCCGCCACCACCGCCTTGCCGTAACGGTTGGTCAGCACCGTACTGCCGTAGCCGCGTACCGGCACGCCGGCGACGCCTTCGGTATCGAGCAGCAAGCGCGTGCCGCCCGGCGTATTGACGCGATGCAGCACCGTCCCTTCCGCCGCCATCGTCAGGCCGCCCTGCGCGCCGATGCCGACGGCGCTGTAGCGACCGGCCTGGTAGCTGGCGTTGGCGTTGATCTGCGCCATATCGCCCTGATGGCTGTAATACCCGCTGGCGGTCGCCCCACTGCGCGCGGCGCCCGCGCTGATCTGATAGTTGTTGTGTTCATCGACCCGGTTGTAGTAACCGACCCGATGAGCGTTCTCTTCACGATCGAGCGTCATGTTGTAACTGAGCGTCCCGGCGCTGCCCCAGGGCAGCGACAGCGACAGGTACATCCCGTCGTCGTTGCGCTCGTTGTAACGGTTGCGATAGGCCGACAGCGATACGCTGACGTTCTTGAAATCGCCGATATCGAAGTAGCGCGATACCATCAGGTTGTAACGATCGTTCGGCGCCCGATCCCAATAGGTTTGGTGGCTGTAGTTGAGATAGGTGCTGAGCCCCAGATCGCGGAACTGTTTGTTGAAGGTGATGGTGTACATCTCCTTGCTCTTGCCGCTGCGTCCCCCTTCGTAACGCGCATCGAGGTAGTCCCCCATGCTCATGAAGTCCTCCTGGGAGAAGCGGTAACCGGCGAAGGTGACCTGGCTGTCGTATTCATCGAAGTTCTTCGAATAGCTCAACCGATACGAACCGCCGGTAAGCGTGCCCTCCTGCGGCAAACGCGCGCGCGACTGCGTGGCGTCGAACGACAGCGCCCCCAGCGCCATCAGATCGCGCCCGATCCCCAGCGACAGCGCGTTGTAATCGCCGCCGGCGATGCCACCGCCGTACAGCGACCAGCCGTTGCTGATGCCCCAGGAGAACTCGCCGGTGCCGAACATCGGCCCGCGCAGGTGATGCCCCCACTCCGACGGTTTGCCCGTCGCCAGCTTGTAACGCACCGTGCCCGGGCGCGTCAGGTAAGGAATGTTGGCGGTGTTCATCTTGAACTCCTGCACACTGCCGTCCTGCTCTTCGACGCGCACGTCCAGCTCGCCGGAAACGGCGTCGTTGATGTCCTGAATGCGGAACGGCCCCGCCGCCACTTGCGTTTCATACAGCACGCGCCCTTGCTGGCTGACCACCACCTTGGCGTTGGTTTTCGCCACGCCGGTCACTTCCGGCGCATAGCCGCGCAGGTTGGGCGGCAACATGCTGTCGTCGGATCGCAGACTGACGCCGGTAAAGCGCAGGCTGTCGAAAATGTCGGAGTTCAGGTAATCCTCCCCCATCGTCAGCCGCGAACGCAGCGCCGGGATCGCCCGATAGGCGTAATAGCGGCTCCAGTCGAACTGTTTGTCAGTCGGCTGAGAAGATCCGGTCTGGTGGTTGAGGTTGGCCTGCCAGTCGGCGCGCAGGCGCCAGGCGCCCAGGTTGGCGCCGCCGGTGCCGTTGCCGCTCAGGCTGTAGCTGCTGCCGCCTTTCTGGTGCTTTTGCGTTTGGGCGTTGACGTTATAGTCAAACAGCAGCCCGGGAATACCGTCATCCCAGCGCGAAGGCGGATCCCAGTTTTCCGAGCTGTACTCCAGATAGGCCTGTGGGATGTTGAGATACAGCGCGGAACTGGCGAGATCGCCGCGCGCTTCCATCCCCGCCAGACTGGAGGCGTCAAGGCAGCGGCCGCCGTGTGTCCAGTTCAGCGTGCTTAACAGCTTTTCTTTCAGCCCCAGTTGGTTGACCAATGCCGGTGAAAGACAGGCTTCGCTGCCTTTAGGATCGTTCTCAGGCGCCAAAAACGTCACCGGCTGTTCCGGCAGGTCGTTCTTATTGACGTGCACCACCATGGTATAAACGCCCGGCATGATGTAGCCGCTGCGCGTAAATTGGCTCAGATCGATATTTTTACGATCGTTGATGTCTAATACGTCAGTATTGAATTGAATAACGTCGGCGGCATAGACCAACGCGATCGGATTTCCCAGAGAAAGGGCAACACAAAGCCCCAAAGCTTGAAGACGAAATAACTTCCCTGCCGGTGAAAGCATAATAAAAGTCCTTTCAATAACGAATTAACCGTCAGTACGAGAAAAAATCAAAAATAATCCAGCTTAAAACGCACTGTGGAAAAATACGCTCCCGCCTTCAACGGCTGATGATTCGGCATCAACGTCATGGAATAATTCAGCACTCTATTTCCCGGTATTATTCCTTCCATCGGTAAGGGTTTCCCTGGAATAACCGGCGTGCCGTTGCTGTCTTTTATCTTCAATGCGACGCCGCGCGCCTCGCCCTGTACGCCAAACAGAGCGCCTTCCGCATAACCATCAAACGTGACCTGAAAGAATTTCCAATCAGGTTTGTTTTCCGGCCGTTCCAAAATGCAGTTGACCAATTCAATACTGAAAGGTTTGGTCATCCCCTGGCCGTCACGAATGATCTGCCCGAGAGGAAGAGTGTCCATATCGATCGTCTGATCGCGGCTGCCGGCGGCAATGGCGCAGGCGGTGTCGATAATGGCGCCGTGCATGCTGACCTTGCCCCACCCCTGCGCGGCGGAAGTTGCATAGCCGGGCGCAAACGCCAACGACGCCAAAAGAACGGCACCCGCTCGATTCCTTGGTAAAAACATCGCGACATTCCTTTGACAGGGAGATTCACCAGGCATGCGGCGAGCCCCATGCCTGGTTGATTAAGCCTTCGGACTCACTTACTGATAAGCCAGGGTGAAATCGGCTACGGCGGTGAAGTCGCCCGGAACGATGGCGGCGGAAGCGCCTTCGCCCTGCAGGTAGGCGGCGAAATGCAGGGTGTTGTTGCCGGTGTTCAGGGTCTGCGCGGTAGTCGCTTCACCCAATTTGATCGGCTGGCCGTTGTAAGAGATGGCTACGCCGGCGCCGCTGGCGGTGCCCGCGATGCCCAGCAGATCCTTATCGGTAGACGATGCTACGCCGCTGAAGGTGGTTTTAACGGTTTTCAGGGTGGTGATGTCGCACTGCTCCAGCTTGATTTCAAACGGACGCGGGTTGGATTTGCCGCCGTTTTTCAACGCCACGTTGGACACCTGGCCCAGATCTACGGTCTGATCGATCGACTCAGGCGCAATAGAGCATGGCGCATCAATAATAGAGCCCGTGAAAGTGACCTTACCGTGTCCCTGATCGGCTGCCTGTGCAAAAGAACTTGCGCCAAATGCAATCACTGCAGCCATCATGATTTTGTTAAGTTTCATAGAACCTATATTCCTTATAAGAAAAAATGCATATTCCAATCAAGAAAAAGAGCAACAGGAAACCTGCTCGCGCTTATATGTGCGCAGCCCTGATTCTTTAGCATCTTGCTAGTTGGTTAACTGCCAAAACCCAAAGGCACCGACAATAAAAAGTCGATAACGGTAAGTCTGCAGCGGCCCACCCATTAATGAATTCGCCCTATAAAAATAAACGAAATCACAACGAGTAGGGGCCAATACTTTCTAATCCGCCCTTCTTGTCCGGCGATGAATATTCTGGCAAATGCCTCTCAGCAAAAAAAGGCTTTTTTTGATCAAGGCGAACATTCGCAATTTATTTCCTAATTAAAGTTAATTTACTGTTATTTTTAGGCTCATAGATCGTAAAAAATACTTTTATAGAGCAATATCCTGTTTTTGCGAGATTCACAAGTAATCAGATCGCAAAGTGGCGCTTTGTGAATATAATAAACCAAAATTTTAGGTTTCTGCGTGACGCCACCCCTGCCTGAACATAGGTAAAAACGGGGCGGGCAACGCCTTTTTTTTCAATCCTGATAAATAGATAGGAATTTTCTTTGTTCGCGTTTTACCTCGTTGTTGGTAGACGGCGAATGTTTGTTTTTTCTTAGGAATACGGCAATCGGAATACAGAGGAAGTGCTATGGAAGCGTTATCTCCGAAACAAAAGGAAATACGGCAATTGCAGCACGATCTGCTGCAAACATTATTCGCGCAATCGCCCCGTCAATGTCCCGTCGCCGGGCCGCCGCCACAGCAGCAGTGGCTCTCGACACGGCAACTGGCCAATGCCGTCAACGTCGGTGTTTACCGGGCTCGACGGCTGTTATTGGATCTTGTCGCCCGACAAGAAGTGATTGTGACGGACGGCTCCATCAACAACTCGTTGAGGTGGTATCCCACCGCGTTGCTGGACGGTGGCGATAACAACGGCATACCCAACAAAGATGCATCTCACTCTCCTTTAACGGAATAAATATGGCCAGCCGGCCTGATTGGCAATATTTCATTGCGGAGTAACGCCGCACACCATTTATATATATCGGGATATTATCGTGAGAAAAACAGCCCTGCTATTTTTACGTTGCTGCCTGGCACTCTCTTTCTTCCTGCTGTTTGGCAACGCCAACGCATTTACTTGCCGCACGTCCGATGGCGGACTTATTCCCCCGGGGGGATCGGCCACGCCGGTTGACGTCCGGGTTCGCATCGGGCCGCAGCTTTCTTATGGCAAAAACGAAATCGTCAACGTCAGCCAGGTCACCTGTAAAAACGACGTCGCGAGCTGGTACGACTATCTCAAAACCGATAGCCCGGCGCTGTCGATGAACGGCGCGATTTTTGGCTCGATCGGCAGCGGCACGACCATCAACGGCAGCGACTATAACTCCCCGGTGCCTGCCGGCATCAGCGTACTCAGCCTCACCGGCTTGCAGACCCAGTCTGTCGCCATCCGGGTCTATATCGTGTTGAACCGTTTCCCAACGCCGGACATCAAGGTGAATAAGGGTGATGTCATCGGCCAAATCAACTTTATTCAGACCAACGATCAACCGGGCTGCCCACAGTGCGGCGTTTATCGCTGGCGCCTGATCGCCGACAACGACGCCTACTTCGTCACCACCAGTTGCACCATCAACAACGGCCAGCAAATTAATGTTGATTTTGGTCAGATCCGCCAGGACTTCCTGACCCAGAGCGCCAACGACGCCCAGATCAAACAGGACAAAGCGCTCAGCTACCAGTGCGACGATCAGAGTGCGACGCAGGATATTCTGATCCGGATGGTCAGCGACGCCAGCGGCTTCTCCAGCGATTTTATCAAGACCACCAACCCCAACGTCGGCGTGGCCATGGTGCACAACGGCGCGGTGGTAAAGCCCAACAATGCCTTCAGAACGCGCATCGTCAACGGTCTGGGCAACGACACCGTCACCTTTGTGCCGGTGAAGAACAATGTCCCTTACACCAGCATCGCCACCGGTCCGCTGTCGGGCTCGGCCACGCTGATCTTCAGCGCACCTTGAGACGGGAGCCAGAATGAACATGACGATAAAAACGGGCTACGCCCTGCTGTTGGCGCTGGAGTTGATTAGCTCGGCCGCTCAGGCCGCCGATCAGGGCACCAAAGTCAACATCACCGCCACCGTGGTGGCGCCTCCGCCTTGCGTGATCAACGACGGGCGCACCATCGATATCGACTTCGGCAAGGTCGGCATCAAACGCATCGACGGCAGCCGCTATATGCAACGCATCGATTACAGCATCAAATGCGAGTTTCTGGATAACAGCCGCCAGTTGAAAATGAAGATCATGGGCAGCGCGGCGGCCTTTGACAACAGCGTGTTGATCAGCAGCGTCACTGGATTGGGCATCAAGCTGTTGGCCAACGGTAAGGCCTTCGCCATCAATACGCCGCTGAACATCGACTACGCCAATCCGCCGACGCTTGATGCAGTGCCGGTGAAAAACAGCGCCGTCACCCTGGCGGAAGGCGACTTCTCCAGCGGCGCCACCATGCTGGTGGACTATTTTTAAAGCGCCGCTTCGGCCGGATACTGAAAATAAAAAAAGCCGCAACGTCTCCGTTGCGGCTTGGTCGAGGATGGTGCGCCCGGGGCGCTCCTCATATCAGGCTATTCAGCCGAAGATCCCGCCGAACCACTGGCTCAGCTTCATCATCACCATATCCCAGATGCGGCTGAAGAAGTTGCCCTCTTTCACCTCTTGCATCACCACCAGCGGGTGCTGTTCGATGGTTTTGCCGTCCAGCTGGAAATCGATGGTGCCGACCACCTGGTTTTTCGCCAGCGGCGCTTCCAGCGTCGGTTGGGTCAGCTTGTAGCTGGCCTTCAGGTTTTTCATCTGCCCTTTCGGAATGGTGACCGAGGCGTCTTTCGCCACGCCGAGCGGCACTTCGCTGACGTCGCCGAACCACACTTTCTGGATGACGAACGGTTTATCGGCCTTGATCGGCGTCGCGGTTTCATAGAAGCGGAAGCCCCAGGTCAACAGCTTTTCGCTTTCGCTAAAGCGCACGCGATCGCTCGGCGCGCCCAGCACCACCGAGATCAGGCGCATCGGGCCGTCGGTGGCGGACGCCACCAGGTTGTGACCGGCGCCGCTGGTGTAGCCGGTCTTGATGCCGTCGACGTTCAGGTTGCTGCTCCACAGCAGACGGTTGCGGTTAATCTGGCGGATCTTGTTGAAGGTGAACTCTTTCTCTTTATGCAGCGCGTATTCGTCCGGCACGTCGCGGATCAGCGCCTGGCTCAGCAGCGCCATGTCACGCGCGGTGCTGTACTGCCCTTCCGCATCCAGGCCGTGCACCGTCAGGAAGTGGGTATTCTGCAGGCCCAGGGATTTGGCGTAGTTGTTCATCAGGCCGACGAACGAATCCTGGCTGCCCGCCACGTAGTCCGCCAGCGCGATGCTGGCGTCGTTGCCGGACTGGATCACGATGCCTTTATTCAGCTCCAGTACCGGCACCTGATCGCCCGGCTTGATGAACATCAGCGAAGAGCCGCGCAGCGCCGGGTTACCGGGCGCCCAGGCATCTTTGCCGACGGTGACCATGTCTTCCGGCTTGATCTTGCCGGCCTTGATCGCCTGGCCGATCACGTAGCTGGACATGATCTTGGTCAGGCTGGCGGGATCGAGACGGGTGTCGGCATTGCCTTCGGTCAGCACTTTGCCGCTGTTGTAATCCATCAGAATGAAGGCCTTGGCGTCTACCTGCGGCGGCGCCGGCGGCTCGGCCGCGTGTACGGCCGGGGCGGCCAGCAACAGGATGCCTACGCTGAAGGTCAGTTTTTTCAGGGAAGTGGATAAGTTTTTTTTCATCATGACGTCGCCAGAGTGTCCATTCAAAACCATTGAAATAGCGTTAACTTTCAAACATGTTCACGTTTTAAGCCAACCAGCGAGAGTGGCCCGGTGCGCGCGTGCCGGCCGCAACCCCCTGCGGCGCCCGTAGCGGGTAACACAACACACCGAAAATGCCCTTGCTGTGAGTTTATGTGATTTATCTTATTTTTGCAGGGTTTAGCGTGAATTTTCAGCATTTTTACATAACTGTACGCAGGCACGCACTTATCGTTCAAAAAAGCATCGAGACGCGCACTTTCGCCCCCATCCACGGCTAAACGGCCAAGCATCTGCACCGCTAAACATCTGCGCTTCCATACGTCTAAAAAAGATTAATATATTCCATAATGGCATATAGAACCGTTATTTGTTCTTTTTAAAGCGCTTATCCTCAGCGCTATCATCCGCACAACGACTTTTATACCGAATAATCCTGGAGATGAGTCATGGCGATCCCCCATTCCGTCATCGAGATGATTGGCAATACCCCGATGTTGGAACTGACCCAGTTTGATACCGGCCCGTGCCGGCTGTTCGTCAAGCTGGAGAACCAAAACCCCGGCGGTTCGATCAAAGACCGCGTGGCGCTGTCGATGATCGAGCAGGCCGAGCGCGACGGCAAACTGCAGCCGGGCGGCACCATCATCGAAGCCACCGCCGGCAATACCGGCCTGGGGTTGGCGCTGGTGGCGGCGCTGAAAGGCTATAAGCTGCTGCTGGTGGTGCCGGACAAGATGAGCCGCGAAAAGATCTTCCACCTGCGCGCGTTGGGGGTAGAGGTGTTGCTGACCCGTTCGGACGTCGGCAAGGGGCACCCAGCTTATTATCAGGATTACGCTAAACGCCTGGCCGGGGAGATCCCCGGTGCCTTTTATATCGATCAGTTCAACAACCCGGCCAACCCGGCGGCCCATACCACCACCACCGCGCCCGAACTGTGGCGGCAGATGGATCATGACGTGGACGCCATCGTGGTCGGCGTCGGTTCCGGCGGCACGCTGGGCGGGTTGAGCCGCTATTTCGCCGAGGTTTCGCCGCAGACGGAATTCGTGCTGGCCGACCCTGCCGGCTCTATCCTGGCGGACTATCTCGACCACGGCCAAATCGGCGAAGCGGGCAGTTGGCTGGTGGAAGGCATCGGCGAAGACTTCGTCCCGCCGCTCAGCGACTTTGACCAGGTGCGCCACGCTTACCGCATCGGCGATGAAGAAGCCTTCACCACCGCGCGCGATCTGCTGCGCAAGGAAGGCGTGCTGGCGGGCTCCTCCACCGGCACCCTGCTGGCCGCCGCTCTGCGTTACTGCCGCGCGCAAACCGAACCCAAGCGGGTCGTGACCTTCGTTTGCGACAGCGGCAACAAATACCTGTCTAAAATGTATAACGACCACTGGATGCTGGAGCAGGGCCTGCTGAGCAAACCGCAGCACGGCGATCTGCGCGATCTGATCGCTTATCGCCACGACGAAGGCGCCGCCGTTTCCGCCGCGCCGGACGACACGCTGGCGATCGTGCACGCCCGCATGCGGCTGTACGACATCTCGCAGCTACCGGTGCTGGAAGGCGATCGGGTGGTCGGATTGATCGATGAGTGGGATCTGCTGAACGCCGTCCAGGCCGACGCCGCCCACTTCAGCCTGCCGGCCGGCAGCGCGATGACCAAGCAGGTCCAGACGCTGCAAAAGGAAGCCGGCTACGAGGAATTACAGGCCACCTTCAACCATGGCCACGTCGCGGTGGTGCTCGACGGCGAGCGCTTCCTCGGCCTGATTACCCGCACAGACGTGCTTAACGCCTGGCGCCAAAAATTACGTTAATAAGGATCCATTATGGCCAAGTTTGATACGTTGACCGTTCACGCCGGTTACACCCCGGACGCGACCGGCGCAGTGATGCCGGCGATTTACGCCACCTCCACCTACGCCCAACCGGCGCCGGGCGAACATACCGGCTACGAATACTCCCGCAGCGCCAACCCGACGCGCACCGCGCTGGAAAGCGCCATCGCCGAACTGGAAGGCGGCAGCCGCGGCTACGCCTTCGCCTCCGGTCTGGCGGCGTGCTCCACGGTGCTGGAGCTGCTCGATAAAGACAGCCACCTGATCGCGGTAGACGACCTGTACGGCGGCACCTATCGCCTGCTGGAAAAAGTGCGCAGCCGCACCGCCGGCCTGCGCGTGACTTACGTGTCGCCGGCGGATCTCGCCGGGCTGGAACAGGCGATCGAGCCGGATACCAAAATGATCTGGGTCGAAACGCCGACCAACCCGCTGCTCAAGCTGGCGGATCTGAGCGCCATCGCCGCGATCGCCAAAAAGCATCAGCTCATCAGCGTGGCGGACAACACCTTCGCCTCGCCGTATCTGCAACGTCCGCTGGATCTGGGCTTTGACGTGGTGGTGCACTCCGCCACCAAATACCTTAACGGCCACTCCGATGTGGTGGCGGGCGTCGCGGCGGTGGGGAATAACCCGGCGCTGTCGGAACAGCTCGGTTTCCTGCAAAACGCGGTCGGCGGCATTCTCGATCCGTTCAGCAGCTTCCTGACGCTGCGCGGCATTCGCACTCTGGCACTGCGCATGCAGCGCCACAGCGACAGCGCGCTGCGCATCGCCCAGTGGCTGGAGAGCCAGCCGCAGGTGGAAAACGTCTATTACCCCGGCCTGCCGAGCCATCCGCAGCATGAGCTGGCGGCGCGCCAAATGACGCGCTTCGGCGGCATGATCTCGGTACGGCTGAAAGGCGACGACGCCTATGCCCGCCGGGTCATCCAGCGTTCGCGCCTGTTCACCCTGGCGGAAAGCCTGGGCGGCGTGGAAAGCCTGATCAGCCAGCCGTTCAGCATGACGCACGCCTCCATTCCGCTGGAACAGCGCCTGGAAACCGGCATCACGCCGCAGCTGGTGCGCCTGTCGGTAGGGATTGAGGATGTGGAAGATCTGATCGCCGATCTGCAGCAGGCGCTGGCGGAATAATCACCGCATCAGTGCACCATCAGCCCGGCCGACGCGCCGGGCTTTTTTACGCCCGGCGTTCAGACGCCGATGACGTCCTGATAAAAACGGTGCGCCACATCGGGGTGAGAGCGGATGCGCCCTTTCAGGTAATTGTCGCCCACGTCGCGAAACAGCGGGTTGAGCGGATCGCTGGCCGGGCCGCGCGCCTGCGCCGCCAGCTGCGGCGGCAGTTGATACAGCGGCACCACCGCGTCCAGCCGCGCGCCGAGAAAGAAAGCGATCGACAACCTGTCGCGCCCCGCCGGCGGCGTTTCCACCCGGTGCACCGTGGCGCGCAGGTAGCCGTTGGTCGCCAGCTCCAGCAGCTCGCCGATGTTCACCACGAAGGTGTCTTCACGCGGCTGCGCGTCTATCCATTGCCCTTCGCTCACCTCTACCTGCAGCCCTTTTTGCACGTCCTGCAGTAAAAAGCTGAGAAACCCGGAGTCCTTGTGCGCGCCGACGCCCTGTGCGCTGCCGGTGGCGTCCCGCCCCGGATAGCGGATAAGTTTGATGTGCTCGTTGGGCTTCTCGCCGTACAAGCGATCGAACGCCTGCTCCGGCAGCGACAGCGCCAAAGCGAAAGCGCGCAGCAGCCGCAGCGACATGGCGGTCATGGCCTGTTGCCACTGCAGCAGCAGCGGTTTCAGCGTCGGCAGCGCCGCCGGCCACTGGTTTGGCCCCTGCAGGCGCGCCCAGCGCGGCGTGTCATCAGACAGCGTCAGCGCCGGGCGTTCAGCGCCGATATCGAACTGCTCGCGCCAGTCAGGCTGCCCGCGCGTGAGTTCCGCCGCCGCCCGGTTGTAACCGCGAAAGTGCGGCGAATGCACCATCTGCACCGCCAGCTTGTCGGCTTCCGGCAGGGCGAAGAATTGCCGCGCGGCGTGCTGCAGCCGCGCATTCAGCGCGCCGTCCACGCCGTGCCCACGCAGATAGAAAAAACCGACGTCGCGGGCCGCCGCGCGCAGATCGTCGAGAAAGGCGCGCCGTTGGCGCGCATCACCGTCAAGCTGCGAAAGATCCAGCAGCGGCAGCGTCTTCTGCGTCGTCAGATGCGTCATCATGCGATTCCTCTTCTTCCCCGATCACGATCGGGCTGCCATACAGGCGAATAATCAACATTGTCACTCCCCAGCGGGTAGCTGCATTTGCTTCATAGTTATCACCGCGCTCGCCGGAGCGGCCAATATTGTTGCGTTCTAAGTTATGCAAACGTTCAACAAACTGTCGCAAAACCGTCATCAATGTTTCTTATGCTCTGCGCAATTTCGCCGACGCCGCTGGCTGGCGACGTGCGCTATCCGCTATCCTGTAAACGACCTCATACCCTGCCTGCCGGAGAAATACTGATGGATTTAGCCTTATTCGACCTGGATGAAACCCTGATTGACGATGACAGCGCCAGCCTGTGGATCCGCTGGCTGGTCGGCCAGGGGTTCGCGCCGGCGGAGCTGGAACTGCAGGAGCAGCAGCTGATGCAGCTCTACTATCAGGGCAAGCTGTCGATGGAGGACTACATGCAGGCCACGCTGGCGCCGCTGGCCGGCCTGAGCGTGCAAACCGTGGCCGGCTGGGTGCAACGTTACATCCGCCGCGACATCCTGCCGCGCGTCTATCCCGCCGCCCGCGAACGCCTGCAGTGGCACCGCGAACGCGGCGACTGCATCCTGGTGATCTCCGCCACCGGCGAGCATCTGGTGGCGCCGATCGCCGAACAGCTCGGCGCCGACGATGCGCTGGCGATCGGCGTGGAAATCAGCGATGGCCGCTTCACCGGCAACACCTACGGCACCATGACCTATCAACAGGGCAAGGTGATCCGCCTGCAGCACTGGCTGGCGCAGCACCCGCACCTGAAGTTCGAGCACAGCCACGGCTACAGCGACTCTCTCAATGACAAGGCGATGCTGCAATTCGTCGACAGCGCCACGGTGATCAACCCCGACAGCGAACTGAGCGCGCTGGCGGCGGAGCGCGGCTGGGAAGTGTGCCGCTGGGAACGCTGAGCGGCAGACAAAAAGTGCCCTGCGGTGTGACAAAAAGCGCGTTGTGGCGTAGGTATAGAGGGTCCTTATTATCCGCTAACGGAGTTATCCCATGCTGACCATTTGGGGTCGTGAGAATTCGAACAACGTCAGGAAGGTGCTGTGGTGCGCCGCCGAATTGGGGCTCAACTACACCCACATCAACGCCGGCGGGGCGTTCGGCAAAGTCAACGAAGAGAGTTACCGCGCGTTGAACCCGAACGGCCTGGTGCCGCTGCTGCAGGACGATGACTTCGTGCTGTGGGAGTCCAACACCATCGTGCGCTACCTGGCGGCGAAATTCGGCGACGCGACGTTCTATCCGCAAGATCTGCAGGCGCGCGCCGCCGCCGAGAAATGGATGGACTGGACCACCTCGACGATTGTCCCGGCCTTCACCATCGTCTTTTGGGGCCTGATACGCACCGCGCCGGAGCTGCGCGACATGGCGAAAATCGAAACGGCGATCGCCACGCTGGAAAAACACTTCGACGTCATCGAACAGACGCTGGCGCACCAGCCTTACCTCTCCGGCGGCGCGTTCGGTTTCGGCGATATCCCGCTCGGCAGCTTCGCCTACGCCTGGTTCGAAATGCCGATCGCCCGCCGCCCGCGGCCGAACATGGAGCGCTGGTATCAGCAACTGCGCGCACGCCCGGCCTACCAGCGCGGCGTGATGAGCGCACTCACCTGACGCGTGCGGGGCGTTACGACGCCCCGACCTTCAGCAGCTTGCCGTCCCGTTCGTCCGTCAGCAGATACAGGTAGCCATCCGGCCCGCTGCGCACCTCGCGGATGCGTTCGCCGCGATCGCCCAGCAGCCGCTCTTCCGCCACCACCTTGTCCCCCTTCAGCGTCAGGCGAATCAGTGCCTTTTGCGCCAGCGCGCCGATGAACAGCGAGTGCCGCCAGGCGGGGAAGCGCTGCCCATCATAGAACGCCATGCCGCTGAGGCCGGGCGAAACCCGCCAATAGTGGAGCGGTTGTTCGGTGCCGGGCACCCGCTCCCCTTTCGCCTCGGGGATCGGCTGGCCGGAATAGTTGATGCCGTAGGTGGCCAGCGGCCAGCCGTAGTTTTTACCCGGCAGCGGGATGTTGAGCTCATCGCCGCCGCGTGGACCGTGCTCATGCTCCCAGATTGCGCCGCTCCACGGGTTCAACGCCAGCCCTTGCGGATTGCGGTGGCCGTAAGACCAAACCTCCGGGCGTTTACCTGCCTGGCCGACCCAGGGGTTGTCCGGCGGCACGGCGCCCTCGGCGGTCAGCCGCACCAGCTTGCCCTGCAATTTGTCGGTCTCTTGCGCCGTCGGCCGCTGATTGTTTTCGCCCAGCGTGATAAACAGGTAGCCTTGCCGATCAAACGCCAATTTGCCGCCGAAGTGATTGCCGACCGACAGCTTGGGCTGCTGACGGAAGATCACCTTAAAGTTTTCCAGCCGCGCGCCATCGTCGCTCAGGCGGCCATAGCCGACCGCCGTGCCGGCTTTGCCGCCCTCGCCCGGTTCGGCGAAGCTGAGATACACCCGGCGGCTGGCGGCGAAATCGGGCGCCGGCAGCACCTCCAGCAGGCCGCCCTGCCCTTCGGCGTAGACCTGCGGCACACCGGCGATCGGCGGCGACAGCCCTTTATCCTGCTGCCACAGCCGCAGCCGGCCGGGCCGTTCGGTGATAAGCAGGCCTTGTTCCGCCGGCAAGAAGGCCAGCGACCAAGGGTGTTCCAGGCCGTCCTGCAATTGGCTGACCGTCGGCGCGGCGTGCGCCAGGCCGCTGCACAGCAGCAAACCGGCCAGCAGAGTCAATCGGGGCATGGCGTCCTCCTGAAGATAAAATAACCCGTTTAGTGTAGCCCACTCAGCGGCCGCGGTCGTTTGCATTACATTTCAACGGGTTGCCTTTTAGCCGCCATGTGCTTAAGTTAATCCATTACCCAGGAGGAAAAATGGACATTACCGTTACCGACGCGATCGACGAACAAACCCTCGATGCGATCAGGCAAGGCCTGCGCGCTTACAACCTGCCGCATATCGACGCCAGCCACCGCAAGCCGCTCAGCGTCTATGCGCGCGACGAAACCGGCGCGGTGATCGGCGGCCTGACCGCCGAAACCTGGGGCAACTGGCTGAGCATCGAGTGGCTGTGGGTGGCGGATACCCAGCGCGGCAGCGGCCTCGGCGGCCGGCTGATGCGCGCCGCCGAGCACGAGGCGCAGGCGCGCGGCTGCCGCTACGCCCGCCTCGACACCTTCAGCTTTCAGGCGCGGCCGTTCTACGAAAAGCTCGGTTATCAGCTGCAAATGACGCTGAAAGAGTATCCGGTGGAACATGAGTGTTATTTACTTACCAAAACGCTGACTGATTAATGGATGGACGGATGGACAGCAAAAGCATGGTGGTGAACTGTGTAGCGTACAAAGCCGGCCAACGGCTGGGCGAAGTGACCATCGACGATATCAGCGAGGTGGTCAAACAGCCCGACACCTTCATCTGGCTGGGATTAAGGCAGCCGGAGCCGGCGTTTATGCGCAAGGTGCAGGAGGAGTTCGGGCTGCACGATTTGGCGATCGAAGACGCGCTGTGCGCGCACCAGCGGCCGAAGCTGGAGACCTACGGCGACTCGCTGTTCATCGTGGTGAAAACCGCGCAGTGGGGCGAGCACGACGAAATCGAATACGGCGAAACCCACTTCTTCGTCGGCAAAAACTTTCTGGTGACGGTGCGCCACGGCGCTTCGCCCAGTTACGCGCCGATCCGCGCCAAGGCGGAAGAGAACCACAAGCAGATGTGCCGCGGGCCGGGCTTCGCCCTCTATTCGGTGTTGGACTTCGTGGTGGATAACTACCGCAGCGTGGTGGCGCGCTTCGAGAGCACCATCGAGAACATTGAAGCCAACATGTTTCAGTCAGAGTTCGATCAGGCGGCGATCGAGAACGTCTATACCCTGCGCCGCCATCTGCTGGCGCTGCGCAACGCCGCGCTGCCGATGGATGAAATTTGCAACCAGCTGATCCGCCTGCACGAAGAGGTGATCCCGAAAGAGCTGCGCGCCTACGTGCGCGACGTGCAAGATCACGCCCATCAGGTGGTCAGCAATATCGACGACATGCGCGAAATGCTGACCAACGCCATGCACGTCAACCTGGCGCTGGTGACGGTCAAACAAAACGAAGTGGTGAAACGGCTGGCGGGTTGGGGGGCAATCTTGGCCATCCCGACGGTGGTCTTCAGCCTGTACGGGATGAACTTCGCCGACATGCCGGAACTGAAGTTCCCGTGGGCCTATCACGCCACGCTGGGAGTGACCGCCGTCGGCTGCATTTTCCTGTATCAGAAACTGAAGAAATCGGGCTGGCTGTAAGCGCCAGAACGGCGGATTTTCCCCACCGGCGAAGACGATCTGCGGAGCAGCCGGGTCCACCGACCGCCCCGCCGCTTCAATACAGCATCGGCCGCCGATCGCGATGCACGTGATTGTGGCGGCCAATGTGCTTGTCATCGGCTACGCCGATATCCATCGATGCCAGCACCATGCCTTCGCCTGTCAGGCTCTGCGTCAACGGATAGCCGTCGGCGTCGACGATCACCGAACCGCCGATCCACGCAACGCCGCGCTCCGTTTCGCAGCGATCGCACACCGCGATGAACAGCCGATTGACGGCGGCGTTGGCCTGGGCCTTCACCATCTCCGCCGGCCGTTCGCCCTGCGGGCGCGGCGCCAGCGGCCAGTTGACCGGCGCGCACAGCAGCTGAGCACCGGCCAACGCAGGCAAGCGCACCCACTCCGGAAACTCGAGGTCGTAACAGATCATCACCGCCAACCGGCCAAAACGCGTCTCGACGACCGGCGGCGGCCGATCGCCGGCGGTAAAGATCAAACTCTCTTCATGCCACAGGTGCGCTTTGCGATAAATCGCCCTCACCCCCTGCGCATCGATCAACGCCGCGCTGTTGGCCACCTCCCCCTCGGGCAGGCGCTCGCAAAAACCGGCGACGATCGCCACATCCAGCTCACTCGCCAGGGCACACCACAGGCTAAAGCTGGGCCCATCTTCGGCCTCGGCCAACGCCCGCGCCTCCGCCTTGTCGCGCAGCACATAGCCGCTGTTCACCAACTCCGGCAACACGATGACGTTGGCGCCACGCTGCGCCGCCCGGCGGATCGCCTGGGCGGACAGCGCCCGATTATGTTCCGCTTCCCCTACCCGCAACGCCAACTGGCAACATGCGACGCTGATCGTACCCATGACTCACCTTCTCCTTACCCTCACCGTTAAACCGACAGGGCGGCGATACCCCCTACTCCTCAGTAAATCAGTAAAGGCGCCGTGATAAAAGCCCGGCCGCCCCTCAGCGTTCAGTTTGAGTCTCCAGCTGCGGCGCCGGACGGCTCAGCAGGCTGCCCAGCACGAAGGCGACGCCGCCGCCCAGCAGACCGCCGTAGATCGGGCTGTTGGCGTCGATGCCGTGCCAGATCATCAGCCCCACCACGCACAGGCTGCCGGCCAGCATGCTGGCGATGGCGCCGGCGCTGGTGGCGCGCGGCCAGAAGATAGCCCCCACCAACGGGATCAGCATGCCGCCCACCAACAGGTTGTAAGCCAGCGTTAGCGCCGCCAGCACGTCGCGCACCACAAACGCCAGCCCCAGCATGACCGCGCCCATGAAAAGCGTGGTGAAGCGCCCGGCGGCCAGCCCGCCGGAAGGTTTGCGCCGGATGGCCGGCAACACGTCCTCCAGTGCGATGGTCGAAGACGCCAGCAGGCAGGCGCTGGCGGTGGACATCAGCGCCGCCAGGGCCGCCGCGGCCACCAGCCCGCTGACGCCGACCGGCAACACCGCTTGCGCGATGGCGGCGAAGGCGCCGTCGGTATTACTGAGCGACGGCAGCACGATCTTGCCGGCCATGCCGATCAGCGCGCCGGTCACGCCGTACAGCACGCAATAGACGCCCGCCCCCAGCCCGGCGAAGCGCGCCACATTGGCGCTACGGGCGGTGAACACCCGCTGCCAGATGTCCTGACCGATCAAAATGCCGAAGAAGTAGATCAGGAAAAATACCAGAATAGTATCCAGCCCGATCGACGACAGCTGGTAGTAACCGGCGGGCAGCAGGCTGGTGAACGCCTCCCAGCCGCCGGCCTTGACGATGCTCATCGGCATCAGCACCAGCATCATGCCGACGGTCATGATGATGAACTGAATGATGTCGGTCAGCGTCAGCGACCACATGCCTCCCAGCGTCGAATACAGCACCACCAGCCCGCCGCCGAGCAGGATAGACGCGCTGAACGACAGGCCGAACATCACCTGCATCACGCTGCCGATGGCGATGATCGAGGTCACCGCCACCATCAGGTCATACGCCAGCATGATCGCGCCGCTGGTGACCCGCGCCGCCGGGTGATACCGCCGCGACAGCACCTGGCTGACGGTATACAGCTTCAGTTTGAGCAGCGGTTTGGCCAGCACCAGACTCAGCACCACAATGCCCAGCCCGAGCGCGCCGCACAGCCAGACGCCGGAGATGCCGTAGGTGTAGCCGAGCTTGACGCTGCCGATGGTCGACGCGCCGCCGAGCACCACCGCCGACAGCGTGCCCAGATACAGCCCCGGCCCCAGGTTGCGCCCGGCCACCAGATACGCCTCTTTGGAGTTGGCGCGGCGAATGCCCATCCACCCCACCGCGCCTATCACCAAAAAGTAAATCACCACAACCAGCAGATCGAAATTCATGGGTACCTCCACTCCGTTGTTATTGTTATCAGGGGGCCCGACGCAACCGCTCCGCCGGCAGGGTCAGTACGCCGGCCTCAGCTGGCCGGCAGCACGCACAGCATTTCAAACAGCAGGTTGGCCGCCAGCAGCGCCGTATTGCCGGAGCGATCGTAAGGCGGCGACACCTCCACCACGTCGCCGCCAATCAGGTTCAGCCCACGGCAGCCGCGCACGATCTCCAGCCCTTGCCAAACCGACAGTCCGCCGACCTCCGGCGTGCCGGTGCCCGGCGCGAAGGCCGGATCCAGCCCGTCGATATCGAAACTGAGATAAACCGGCGCATCGCCCATCTGCTCGCGGATCTCCGCCATCAGCGGCGTCAGCGACCGATGCCAGCAGGCTTCGGCCGGCACCACGCGGAAGCCCTGGCGCCGTGACCAATCGAAGTCATCCGCCGCATAGCCGCTGCCGCGCAGACCAATCTGCACCACTTTTTCCGGCGCCAGCAGCCCCTCCTCAAACGCGCGGCGGAAGGTGGTGCCGTGCGCCAGCTGTTCGCCAAACATCTCCTCGTTGGTGTCGGAATGCGCATCGACGTGGATCAGCCCGACCGGGCCATGTCGATGGGCGATGGCGCGCAGCACCGGCAGCGTCAGGGTGTGGTCGCCGCCGAGCGTCAACGGCGTGCAGCCGTGCGCCAGGATCTCGCGGTAAGCCGCCTCGATGCGCCGTACGCTGTCCGCCAGGCTGTAGGGGTTAATGGCGACGTCCCCCAGATCGGCCACCTGCAGCCGTTCGAATGGGGCGGAGCCGGTGCCCATGTTGTAGGGGCGGATCATCACCGACTCCTGACGGATCTGGCGCGGGCCATAGCGGGTGCCGCTGCGATTGGAGGTGCCGATATCCAGAGGAATGCCGACAAAGGCGGCGTCCAGACCACGCGCCTGATCGGCGGCGGGCAGGCGCATCATGGTGGGGAGACCGGCAAAGCGCGGCATGTCGTTGCCGCTTTGGGGTTGGTTCAGCATGGCGTTTCCTTGTCTTGGGCTTGCGATAAATTGAAACATTTAAGCAACATTCGCAGACTACCCCGTTGACCGCACCGGCTACCATTCCCGCTTTTGCATGTAAACATCGAAAAACACGATGTAACTAACCCATTGAAGCATTGATTTTTATTTCAATCTCATGCCATAAGAAAGGCCATATCTTCAGCGCCGCGCCTATTTCTTCGATGTTAAAAATGGGTTAAGCGGCCGACGTTCTGCGGAGGGGGCGATGCTCACTAACCTAAGCGATATCGATCTGAAGCTGTTGCGGGTGTTCGTCGCGGTGGCGGAAGCCCAGGGCGTCAGCGCCGCACAGGAAACGCTGCTGATGAACCAATCTACCATCAGCACCCATCTGGCCTCGCTGGAAACGCGACTGGGTTTTCGCCTGTGCCAGCGCGGGCGCTCCGGCTTCCGGCTGACGCCAAAAGGGGAACGCATGCTGATCGCCTGCCGCTCCTTGTTCAACGCCGCCCGCGACTTCACCCGGGTCAGCCAGTCGCTGAACGGCCTGCTGACCGGCGATCTGCAAATTGGTCTGGTGGATAACCTGGTTTCACTGCCGGGCAACCCGTTCAGTCAGGCCATCAAGCACTTTCAGCGGCGCCACCAGGACGTGCAATTGCAGTGCCGCATCTGTTCACCGACCGAGATTGAACAAGGGCTGCTGCATCGGCAGCTCGATCTGGGCATCGGCTACTTTGGCCAGCAGCTGGAGGCGTTGCGTTATCAACCGTGGCTGGAGGAGACGCAGGCGATCTATTGCAGTGAGGATCACCCGCTGTTCGCGGTGGAAGAACCCGAGCGCGAGCAGATTGAAAACGCGCGCTGGGTCAAGCGCGGCTACCTGCTGGCGCAGCAGCTGTGCCCGATCGCCCCGCCGCATCTGGCCGCGGTGGCCCACCACATGGAGAGCGTCGCCCATCTGGTGCTGAGCGGCACCTGTCTCGGTTATCTGCCCACCCACTATGCGGCGCGCTGGGTGGAGCAAGGGCTGCTGCGGCAGTTGGGCGGCACGGCGCTCTCTTACCGCGCCACGCTCAGCCTGGTCAGCCGCCCCGTCCAACCCGACGAGGCGTTGAACGCGCTGCTGGAGGATTTGGCGCGCGCCGCACGCCCATCACCTCATCGCTGAGAGGCCAGCGCCCGATTCATGGCAAACACCGTGCCGGTTAAAGACAGGACGAGTAATCCGATGATGGCCCAGGCGAAAGAGGGCGCCCCGCCCTTATCGAGCAACATGCCGCCGACCGCGCCACCGGCGGCTACGGCCGTATTCCAGCCCGTCGTATACATGGACTGCGCAACGTCGGCCGCACGGCCGGAAAGGCGTGACAACGCCGTCTGCGTGAGGGTGGCGAAGCCGCCGAAAGCCAAGCCCCAGCAAGCGACAGAGAGATAGACCATCGGGAGCATCCGTCCCCCACTCTCCAGCAGCACGGCAGCGAGAGCAAAGATGACGATACTCATCACCGTAAGAGATTGGACTCGCCGATCGACCAGCATCCCGGCGACGCCCAATCCGGCAATCGCGCCCAGCCCGAAGATAAACAGAACGATATCGACCCGTTCGGACAACCCCGACGGTTTGAGAAAAGGCTCCAGGTAGATATACAGAATGTTATGGGCAACGATAAAGGTGAACACCACGAATAGCACGGCGCGGATCCCCCGTTGCAAGAATACGCCGCTCAGAGACGGCCGATGCGCCTTAGCCTGACCGGGGAAATCCGGCACGATGGCGATGATCCACGCCACGAGCACGAGCGCCATCAACGTCATCAGACCAAAAGCGCCCTGCCAGCCGATGGCTCGGCCAAGCAACGTGCCGAGCGGTAAGCCAAGCACCAGCGCCAGAGTGGCGCCGGCGCCGGAGATCGCAATAGCGCGGCCGCCAAGGTGGGCCGGTGACATGCGCACCGCATAACCAGCCAGCAAAGACCAAACGATGCCGCCGAAAACGCCGGCGAAGAAACGCGTCGCCAATGAGACGTGATAATCGTTCGACAGCGCCGTGACGAAGTTAACGATGGCAAAACCGCAGATCGCGCTCAAGAGCAAGGGGCGGCGCCGCATGCCTTGCGTCAATGCGGTGAGCGGAATAGCGGCGACCAACGCGCCCACCGCATAGGCGGTGATGAACTGCCCCGCCAGGCTTTCAGATACGTTCAAATCGCCCGCGATCGAAGACAGCACGCCCGCCGGCATGATCTCGGTCAGCAGCGTGATAAAAGCGGCCATTGCCAATGCCAACAGGCCCCCCAGCGGCAACCGCTCGATGCTCCCGGCAGGCGCAGATATCGTCGTTTGATTCATCAATCACTCCCCATTCAAAGATGTTTCCGCCCATCGCGGATGACGGTTGCATCATGCTGCCCACTCGCCGATAAAAGAAAAATAGGCTAAAGTGAACAACACTCATGACTCAAAATTCATCAATAGAATGGAAGCCTATGGAAAGCTTGGGTTCTCTCGACGTTTTCGTCCGGGTCAGTGAAAGCCGTAGTTTTACGGCGGCCGGGCAACAGCTGGGGATCTCCGCCTCGGCGGTCAGCAAAACCATTGCCCGGCTGGAGGAACGGCTCAGCGTGCGCCTGTTTCACCGTTCTACCCGCACGGTCAACCTGACGCCTGAAGGGGCCTTGTTTCTGGAAAGGTGTCGACGAATTTTGAGTGAGGTGAAAGAGGCGGAAGCCGAGCTGTTGCAAACGCGGGGAACGCCTCAGGGCAAGCTGCGCATCAGTCTCCCGTCGCTGGGCACGCTTTTCATGCCAAAACTGGGGGACTTCAAGCGCCGCTATCCTGAGATCGAGCTGGATATTGATTATTCGGATCGGCTGGTTGACGTGATTGAGGAAGGTTTCGATGCCGTTATCCGCAGCGGAACCCCGAGCGACTCACGGCTGGTTGCCCGCCGGCTGGGTACATGCCGCAAGGTTTTCGTTGGCGCGCCGGGTTATTTCAGCAAAGTGGGTATGCCGCGCAAGCCCGAGGATCTGACAAGCCATGCTCGTTTGCATTATCGCTTTCCCAGCACCGGCAAACTGGATGTCTGGCCGCTGGGAGACAAGACGGAGATGATCCCCGAACGGCCGGCCAGCATGGTGACAAATACCCTCGATCCGCAGGTGTGCTTCGCAGAACAAGGGCTGGGCATCGCTTATCTGCCGGAGATCGCCGTGCGCAGACAACTGGAACAGGGCAGCCTGGTAACGGTTTTGGATGACTACAACCGCGAGAACATGGTTTTTCATGTCCTCTGGCCGTCGGGCCGCCACCTGTCAGTCAAAATCAGGCTATTCGTCGACTTTGTGACGAGCCACCTTTTCCCGCTTTAAACGACATATACCGTCTTAACTGACCGGCATGCGCGCCGGATCGGGATACTGGTATTCAAAACCCAGCTCGTTGCAGATGCGGTTGCCGTCCACCAGCCGCTCATCCTGTTCCGCTTCGTCGGCAAACTGCGGCGGCTCCAGGTGCAGCTGCTCGGCCAGGGCCGGATAGAAATCGCGCTTGGCCGGATGACGCGGCGCGCACAGGTTGTACACGTGGCCGCCCTTCGGCAGCTTGAGCAGCAGTTGGATGGCGGCGATGACGTCGTCCTGGTGCACCAGATTCACCCCCTGCGAGCCCCCCTTCACATCGAGCTTTCCCGCCAGGAAGCGGCCTGGGTGGCGATCGGCGCCCACCAGCCCCGCCAGGCGCATAATGTCCACCGAGGTATTCGGCAGCTCGTGCAGCCAGCGCTCCAGCTCGGCCAATACCCGGCCGGACGGCGAGACCGGCCGCAGCGGCGACTCTTCGCGCAGCGTGCCGGCGGTTTCGCCATACACCGAGGTGGAACTGGTGAAGATCACCCGCGGCACGCCGAAAGCCATTGCGCTGTCCACCAGCATGCGCACCGCATTGAAATAGTTCTCGCTGCCTTCGACGGTGCGGCGCGCGGGCAGCGTGACCACCAGCGCATCCACGCGCAGCAACGACGCCAGATCGTCCGGATCGCAGATCAATTCCGGCGTCAGCTCCAACTGATAACATTCGATGCCGCTCATCCGCGCAGCCTCGACACCGTCCGGCGTGGTTTTGCTGCCGACCACGTCGTACCCGCGGCCCATCAGCGACAACGCCAGCGGCATGCCCAACCAACCCAGACCAATAATGGCTACCTTTTTCATCCTCTTCCTCTCCTGAAGATCGCAGCGCCCTGCCCTTAAGGCTACGCCACTGCGCGCGGCGATACAATCTGACCGGCTTAAGGTTAGGTAAAGCCGTGTGTGGCTAATAACTCAACCTGTTTCAATAAATTAAATTTATGACGATAAAAAAGAGTTGCACGGCGGACAGCGGATAGTTTAGCTTAATTGCCATACGGTTTTTTACCGACTTTTGCTGAGAGAAAACACCATGACACGCGTTCAGTTCAACCACCATCATCACCATCACCCTGACTAGTCTTTCAGGCGATGTGTGCTGGAAGACGGTTTGTTAATCTTCCAGTGGCGCGCAGAACGCAAGAGAGAGCCCTCGGAAGATTTCTTCCGAGGGTTTTTTTTTGGCTCCGGACAGACAGAAAGAATAGTTTTTACAATAAATTCATAAAATTACAGATTAAACAGAGGTTACCATGCTGGACAAGACACGTTTACGGATCGCAATGCAGAAGTCGGGCCGCCTGAGCGATGAATCCCAGGAACTGCTGGCGCGCTGCGGCATCAAGATTAACCTGCAGCAGCAGCGTCTGATCGCCTTCGCCGAAAACATGCCGATCGATATCCTGCGCGTGCGCGACGACGACATTCCGGGTCTGGTGATGGACGGCGTGGTCGATCTCGGCATCATCGGCGAGAACGTGCTGGAAGAAGAGCTGCTCAGCCGCCGCGCACAGGGTGAAGACCCGCGCTACTTCACCCTGCGCCGCCTCGATTTCGGCGGCTGCCGCCTGTCGCTGGCCACCCCGCTCGACGCCGAATACGCCGGCCCGCAAAGCCTGCAGGACGCCCGCATCGCCACCTCTTACCCGCACCTGCTGAAGCAATACCTCGACAAACAGGGCGTGCGCTTCAAATCTTGCCTGCTGAACGGCTCGGTGGAAGTGGCGCCGCGCGCCGGCCTGGCCGACGCCATCTGCGATCTGGTCTCTACCGGCGCCACGCTGGAGGCCAACGGCCTGCGCGAAGTCGAGGTGATCTACCGCTCCAAAGCTTGCCTGATCCAGCGCGACGGCGAAATGCCTGAAGCCAAACAGCAGCTGATTGACCGCCTGATGACCCGCATTCAGGGCGTGATCCAGGCGCGCGAATCCAAATACATCATGCTGCACGCGCCGAGCGAGAAGCTGGACGAGATCGTCGCGCTGCTGCCGGGCGCCGAACGCCCGACCATTCTGCCGCTGGCCGGCGCGCAGAACCGCGTGGCGATGCACATGGTCAGCAGCGAAACCCTGTTCTGGGAAACCATGGAAAAACTGAAAGCGCTCGGCGCCAGCTCGATTCTGGTGCTGCCGATTGAAAAGATGATGGAGTAACGCCATGTCGACCTTCAACACGCCGATCGATTGGGCGACGTGCAGCGCCGAACGCCAGGCCGAGCTGCTGATGCGTCCGGCGATCGCCGCTTCCGACAGCATCACCCGCACGGTGAATGAGATCCTCGACAACGTGAAGGCCAACGGCGATCGGGCGTTGCGCGACTACAGCGCCCGTTTCGACAAGGCGGAAGTCTCGACGCTGCGCGTCAGCGCCGAGCAGATCGCCGCCGCCGCCGCGCGGTTGGGCGACGACATCAAACAGGCGATGGCGGTGGCCGTCGCCAACGTGGAAACCTTCCACAACGCGCAGCGACTGCCGCCGGTGGACGTCGAAACGCAACCGGGCGTGCGCTGCCAGCAGGTGACCCGCCCAATCGACTCGGTGGGACTGTATATTCCCGGCGGATCGGCGCCGCTGTTCTCCACCGTGCTGATGCTGGCGACGCCGGCGCGCATCGCCGGCTGCCGCCGGGTAGTGCTGTGCTCGCCGCCGCCGATCGCCGATGAGATCCTGTATGCGGCACAGCTGTGCGGCGTGCAGGAAGTGTTTCAGGTCGGGGGCGCGCAGGCGATCGCCGCCCTGGCGTTCGGCACCGAAAGCGTGCCGCGCGTGGCGAAGATCTTCGGGCCGGGCAACGCCTTCGTGACCGAAGCCAAGCGGCAGGTCAGCCAGCGCCTTGACGGCGCGGCCATCGATATGCCGGCCGGTCCTTCAGAAGTGCTGGTGATCGCCGACGCCGGCGCCACCCCGGCATTTGTCGCTTCCGATCTGCTGTCGCAGGCCGAGCACGGCCCGGATTCGCAGGTGATCCTGCTGACGCCGGACGCGGCGATGGCGCAGGCGGTGGCCGACGCGGTGGAAAGCCAGCTGGCCGAGCTGCCGCGCGCCGACACCGCCCGTCAGGCGCTGGCGAGCAGCCGCCTGATCGTGGCGCGCGATCTGCCGGAGTGCGTGGCCATCAGCAACCGTTACGGCCCGGAGCACCTGATCATTCAGACCCGCAATGCGCGCGATCTGGTGGACGGCATCACCAGCGCCGGTTCGGTGTTCCTCGGCGACTGGTCGCCGGAGTCCGCCGGCGATTACGCCTCCGGCACCAACCACGTGCTGCCGACCTACGGCTACACCGCCACCTGCTCAAGCCTCGGGCTGGCCGATTTCCAAAAACGCATGACGGTGCAGGAGCTGACGCCGCAGGGCTTCAGCAACCTGGCCGCCACCATCGAGACGCTGGCTGCCGCCGAGCAGCTGATCGCCCACAAGAACGCCGTGACCCTGCGCGTCGCCGCCCTGAAGGAGCAAGCATGAGCATCGAAAAACTGGCGCGCGCCAACGTTCGCGAGCTGACCCCTTATCAATCGGCGCGCCGCCTCGGCGGCAAGGGCGACGTATGGCTGAACGCCAACGAATACCCGATCGCCCCGGAATTCCAGCTGACCGCGCAAACCTTCAACCGCTATCCGGAGTGCCAGCCGGCGCAGGTGATCGAACGCTACGCCGCCTATGCCGGGGTCAAGAAAGAGCAGGTGCTGGTCAGCCGCGGCGCCGATGAAGGCATCGAGCTGCTGATCCGCGCCTTCTGCGAGCCGGGCAAAGACGCCATTCTGTTCTGCCCGCCGACCTACGGCATGTACGCCGTCAGCGCCGAAACCTTTGGCGTGGAGCGCCGCACCGTGGCCGCCAAAGAGGACTGGCAGTTGGATCTGCCGGCCATCGCGGACAGCCTGGACAACGTGAAACTGATCTACGTCTGCAGCCCGAACAACCCGACCGGTAACCTGATTGACCCGGACTCTCTGCGCAGCCTGCTGGAGATGGCCAAAGGCAGAGCGATCGTCGCGGTGGACGAAGCCTATATCGAGTTTTGCCCGCAGGCCTCGGTGGCCGGGTGGCTGAGCGACTATCCGCACCTGGCTATTCTGCGCACGCTGTCGAAGGCCTTTGCGCTGGCCGGCCTGCGCTGCGGCTTTACGCTCGCCAACGAAGATCTGATCGCCCTGCTGCTGAAGGTGATCGCGCCTTACCCGCTCTCGACGCCGGTGGCGGATATCGCCGCGCAGGCGCTGAGCGCCGAAGGCATCCGCACCATGCGCCAGCGCGTCACCGACATCGCCGCCACCCGCAGCTGGCTGCAGCAACAGCTGGAAAAATGCGCCTGCGTCGAGCAGGTTTTCGCCAGCGACAGCAATTACCTGCTGGCCCGCTTCACCGCCTCAAGTAATGTGTTTAAAAGCTTGTGGGATCAGGGCATTATCTTACGAGACCAAAACAAACAGCCCGGGTTGTCCGGCTGCCTGCGCATCACCATAGGCACCCGCGACGAATGTCAACGCGTGGTGGACGCCTTGTCCGCCCTGCCCGGCGCCAACCAGACTCGCCAGGAGCCAATGTGAGCCAAAAAATCCTCTTTATCGATCGTGACGGCACGCTGATCGCCGAGCCACCGGAAGATTTCCAGGTTGACCGCCTGGACAAGCTGGCGCTTGAGCCGGACGTGATCCCTTCCCTGCTGGCGCTGCAACAGGCGGGGTATCAGCTGGTGATGATCACCAATCAGGATGGGCTCGGCACCGCCAGTTTCCCGCAGGAAACCTTCGATCCGCCGCACAACCTGATGATGCAGATCCTTAGCTCGCAGGGCATTCAGTTCGCCGACGTGTTGATCTGCCCGCACCTGCCGGCGGACAACTGCGACTGCCGCAAGCCGAAGACCGCGCTGGTGAAGGGTTACCTCGAACCCGGCGTGCTCGATACCGCCCACAGCTACGTGATCGGCGATCGGCCGACCGACGTGCAGCTGGCGGAAAACATGGGCATTCAGGGGCTGCGCTACCAGCGCGGCGTGCTGGGCTGGAAAGAGATCGTGCGCCAGCTGACCCTGCGCGACCGTCATGCGCGGGTTAACCGCGTGACCAAAGAGACGCAGATCGATGTCAACGTCTGGCTGGATCGCGAAGGCGGCAGCAAAATCAAAACCGGCGTCGGCTTCTTCGACCACATGCTGGATCAGATCGCTACCCACGGCGGCTTCCGCATGGAGATCGATGTCAAAGGCGACCTGTATATCGACGATCACCACACCGTAGAGGACACCGGCCTGGCGCTGGGCGAAGCGTTGAACAAGGCGCTGGGCGACAAGCGCGGCATTGCCCGCTTCGGCTTCGTGCTGCCGATGGACGAGTGTCTGGCGCGCTGCGCGCTGGATATCTCCGGCCGCCCGCACCTGGAGTACAAGGCCGAGTTCAACTATCAGCGCGTCGGCGATCTCAGCACCGAAATGGTCGAGCACTTCTTCCGCTCGCTCTCCTACACCATGGGTTGCACGCTGCACCTGAAGACCAAAGGCAAAAACGACCACCACCGGGTCGAAAGCCTGTTCAAAGTGTTTGGCCGCACGCTGCGCCAGGCGATCCGCGTCGAGGGCAATACCCTGCCGAGCTCGAAAGGAGTGCTGTGATGAACGTGGTGATTTTGGATACCGGCTGCGCCAACCTGGCCTCCGTCACCTATGCGGTGCGGCGCCTGGGCTATCAGCCGGAAGTGAGCCGCGATCCGGAGATCGTGCTGCGCGCCGACAAGCTGTTCCTGCCGGGCGTCGGCACCGCGCAGGCGGCGATGGATCAGCTGCGCGAACGCGATCTGATCGAACTTATCAGGGCCTGCACTCAGCCGGTGCTGGGCATCTGCCTCGGTATGCAGCTGCTGGCGGCCAGCAGCGAAGAGAACGGCGGCATAACGACGCTCGGCCTCATCGATACGCCGGTAAAGCAGATGACCGACTTCGGCCTGCCGCTGCCGCACATGGGTTGGAACCAGGTATCCGCGCAGGCGGGCCACCATCTGTTCCGCGGCATCGATGACGGCGCCTACTTCTATTTCGTTCACAGCTATGCGATGCCGATATGCCCCAGCACCATCGCTCAGGCGAATTACGGCGAGCCCTTCACCGCCGCCGTGCAAAAAGACAACTTCTTCGGCGTACAGTTTCATCCAGAACGTTCTGGAGCGGCCGGAGCGCAACTGTTGAAAAACTTTCTGGAGATGTAGGCAGCATGATTATTCCGGCTTTGGATTTGATCGACGGCAACGTGGTGCGTTTGCATCAGGGCGATTACGGCCAACAGCGCGACTACGGCAACGATCCGCTGCTGCGCCTGCAGGACTATCAACAACAGGGCGCCCAGGTGCTGCACCTGGTCGATCTGACCGGCGCCAAAGATCCGGCCGCGCGCCAGATCCCGCTGCTGCGCAAGCTGTTGGCGGGGGTTAACGTGCCGGTGCAGGTCGGCGGCGGCATCCGCAACGAGCAAGACGTCAGCGCCCTGCTGGAGGCCGGCGCCACGCGCGTGGTGATCGGCTCCACCGCGGTGAAACAACCGCAGTTGGTGCAAAGCTGGTTCGAACGCTATGGCGCCGACGCGCTGGTACTGGCGTTGGATGTGCGCATCGACGCGCAGGGCGTGAAGCGCGTGGCCATCAGCGGCTGGCAGGAGGATTCCGACGCCACGCTTGAACAGGTGGTAGAGCAGTTCCTGCCCTACGGGCTGAAACACGTGCTGTGCACCGACATTTCGCGCGACGGCACGCTGGCCGGTTCCAACGTGGCGCTGTATCAGGCGATCAGCCGCCGTTATCCGCAGGTGGCCTTCCAGGCCTCAGGCGGCATCGGCAATCTGGACGACATCGCCCAGTTGCGCGGCAGCGGCGTTGCCGGCGTGATCGTCGGGCGCGCCCTGCTGGAAGGTAAATTTAGCGTTGAGGAGGCGATTGCATGCTGGCAAAACGGATAATCCCGTGTTTGGATGTTAAAGACGGGCAAGTGGTGAAAGGCGTGCAGTTCCGCAACCACGAAATCATCGGTGACATCGTGCCGCTGGCGCAGCGCTATGCGCAAGAAGGCGCGGACGAGCTGGTGTTTTACGATATCACCGCCTCGAGCGACGGCCGGGTGGTGGACAAAAGCTGGGTGTCGCGCGTGGCGGAGGTGATTGATATTCCGTTCTGCGTCGCCGGCGGCATTAAAAGCGCCGAGGACGCCAGCCAGATCCTGTCTTTCGGCGCCGACAAAATCTCCATCAACTCACCGGCGCTGGCCGATCCCGATCTGATTAGCCGCCTGGCGGATCGCTTTGGCGTGCAGTGCATCGTGGTGGGCATCGATACCTGGTTCGACAGTGAAACCGGCAAATACCACGTCAATCAATATACCGGCGACGAGAGCCGCACCCGCGTCACCCAGTGGGAAACCCTCGACTGGGTGCAGGAAGTGCAGCGCCGCGGCGCCGGTGAGATCGTGCTGAACATGATGAACCAGGACGGCGTGCGCAACGGTTACGATCTGCAGCAGCTGCGTCGGGTGCGCGAGGTCTGCAAAGTGCCGCTGATCGCCTCCGGCGGTGCGGGCACGATGGAGCACTTCCTGGAAGCGTTCCGCGATGCGGACGTCGACGGCGCGCTGGCGGCATCGGTGTTCCACAAACAAATCATCAATATCGGCGAACTGAAAAGGTTCCTGGTCGAACAAGGCGTGGAGATTCGCGTGTGCTGACAGAACAACAGAGAAACCAGCTGGACTGGGAGAAAACCGACGGCCTGATGCCGGCCATCGTGCAACACGCCGTTTCCGGCGAAGTGCTGATGCTGGGTTACATGACGCCGGAAGCGCTGGCGACCACCGAGCAGAGCGGCAATGTCACCTTCTTTTCGCGCACCAAGCAGCGCCTGTGGACCAAAGGCGAAAGTTCCGGCCACTTCCTCAAGGTGGTCAGCATCACGCCGGACTGCGATAACGACACGCTGCTGGTATTGGCCAACCCGATCGGCCCGACCTGCCACCTGGGCAACAGCAGCTGCTTCCATCCGGCCGCCAGCGACTGGACGTTCCTCTATCAGCTGGAACAGCTGTTGGCGGAGCGCAAGCATGCCAGCCCGGACAGCTCATACACCGCCAGCCTGTACGCCAGCGGCACCAAACGCATCGCGCAGAAGGTCGGGGAAGAAGGCGTGGAAACCGCGCTGGCCGCCACGGTCAACGATCGCGAAGAGCTGACCAACGAGGCCTCGGATCTGATCTATCACCTGCTGGTGCTGCTGCAGGACCAGGATTTGGATCTGAGCGCGGTGATCGGCCGGCTGCGCGAGCGGCATCAGAAAAAAGCGTGACATTAAATCACGCGCAATAAAAAAGCCGCCGGGCGTTAACCTCGGCGGCTTTTTATTTGTTCACAAGCATCGAAAACAGCAGCAGAAGAGAATCAAAGCCCAGCCCCCACTACGTGATTCTTAATTTTTTCCGTTTTTGCGCGAAGGCCGGAACAGGGCCATCAGCCGCCATGGCCAAGAATTTACTATCTCACGATTGCGCATTTCGCACTCTCTGAGTTGATGCGTAAGCGACTCTATCTCGCTTTCAGCGGCTCTCAATTGGTGGCCTTTCTCGAGAATCACCCCTTCATGGGCTCTGAGTCGAGCCTCCAGAGCACTCAGCTTAGCCTCCATAGCTTGCTGTTCAGCATGTAGCTTCTGTTCCGCTTCCTCTTTACGTTTGAACTCGGCGCAAACGTCTTGGTAAGAGGTAGACAACATCTGATAAGACGACTCGGCCTCACGATTGGCAGAAGAGAGATCATAATTAGCAGAAACCAACTCATCGTTTTCATTCTGCAAACGTCGGCTTAAATAAAAGAGGTACTCATCCGCTGACAAACGATAAAGACTGTCGAAAAAAACTTGTGTTCTTTCTTCGTAAAAATCCTCGAACTTAGCACCGAGCTTATTCAGATAACTTCTGACATCATCATATAATGTGAAATAAGCCTTACCGTACAAGGTATTTAAATGCCACTCGAGAAATGAAGCCGAATAGTTGATAAAATCGGTTTTTCGTCCATCATAGATCCCTCTCTCAATCATTAAGGATCTCAATGCTTCCAACGCATCAATTGCACAGTGGTAGGACTTTTCGCGGGTATTAGACAGAGATGTCTCTCTGGAAACCGTGTGATCAATTAATACATCATCAAGAATACATATTCTTTCAGATAACAAAACGAACGCACAAATAAAATAGAGATCGTTTGAGGTTCTTATTTGCTGAAATTGCAAATTTTCAGCTAATATCCTCTCACGCTTCAACATTTTGTCCCAAGGCCACCAAATAAAAGCGTTGAAAAAATCCCTCTCGATCTCAATGGAAGAGAACACGTTTTTTTGTGGCAGCAGATCTGTGCGTATCGACCAGGGAATCGACAGATGCTTATCCTGCTGAACGTTATAAAACTGGCTTCTATAAATGACAACATCGGCATCATGCGATTTCGCCATTGAATAGGCTTTTTCCATCAGGTTTTCATCAACGAAATCATCATCATCGAGGAAAACAACAAACTCACCTCGGGCATGGCTTAAACCAACATTGCGTGCAGCACCGGCCCCACCACCTTCAATGCCGGAAAGCAATATAACCCTGTCATCCTCGGCGGCAATACGCTCCAGGATCGCCTTGGTACCATCCGTAGAATTATCGTCAACGATAATAATCTCGAGTTCTTTCAGCGTTTGCTTTCTGACTTTATCAATGACATCAAAAATATAAATCTCGGCATTAAAAACTGGCATAACTACCGAAACATAGGGTATCGTTTTAACTTCAGACATTATTATTCCACCATGTTCATTGTAATAAAGCCAACTTTTAGAATGACATTGGCCCCCAGCGAAACCTCCCGCGCTTGATCCTATAATCATATAATCGAAGGAGATTAAATGAAAAAAGCCTTATGCTACCGCATAAGGCCTATTTCTGATTATTTAATCTCTTCAACCTGCTTTTTTATTTCCGCAATTCTCTGCTCTTGCAGAATAAACCCAGACTCGATCATTCTCTCTAACTCTGACAAACGCCAATGAATGGAGTCCAATCTTGCATTATTTTCAATCAACAAAGCCCGCGTACTCTTACGATGTAGTCCGCGTTCGATAAACTTGTGCTTGCCTATACGCACCAGCATATTCAGCAACCCACCAGGCCCCAGTTTATCGTAGTTGAAGCGTAATTTTTCAGCCTTCGTTTTCGCTACCCAACCATTCATGACTTTTGAGAAATCTGCACTGCTTTCTTTCATCAGTGCAATAACGAGACCAACCGTTTTTCTGTCATAGAAGCGCGTGGACAAGTAAGACTGGATCTCACCTTTCTGATAGCGTTTTACGTGCGGCAACAGTGTTTCGTAGAACTCTGTGGAAAACGTAGGCGTAAGAACCTGGCTTACCCAAGCAATATGGCCAACCAGCCAGTTGAGTGAATACTCGCGGTATTGCGCCAGCATTTTTGACTTTTCAAGATAGTCAAAAATAACCTGGTGCTGCAGGAAAACACCGAGTAACCGATCCCCGCCGGCCATCATCGTCTGGCCAGCACGGTTACGGCGGTGATAGCAGAGCACTTCATCGATAAAGCAGACTTTATCTGACGTTAACGTGACAAACCAATGGAACCCATTATCTTCGAAGAAGTATTTCCCAACAGGGAATTTCAGATTATTGTCGGTAATGAGCTTCCGCTTGTAAATTTTACGCCATGGCACAGGCAACAATTCGAGAACTTTCTTCTTGTTCTCAACGCTGCGAATATCCCAAACGGGTTTGTTCGCTAATGTTGCCCAGGCAGGTTCATACGGCGCATTCTCGATGCCGGTTTCTGTCTCAAACTCGAGGAAGTTACACATCGCGACATCGGCATTTTCAGCCACTGCAATGTTATAAAGCTTCTCGAACATTGTCGGATCGTAAAGATCGTCACCATCGGCAAAACCAATAAATTCGCCCGTAGCGGCTTCCATGCCAATATTAGCAACGGTAGCAACCCCGCCAGGTGAGTTCTCTTTCATCAAAATAGGAATGATACGCTTATCTTTCTCGGCATAAGACTCGATAATTTTCGGCGTGCTATCTTTAGAACCATCATCCACTACAATGATTTCAATATCTTCTAGCGTTTGAGCTAGAACATTGTCCAAACATTCGCCAATGTATTTTTCGATGTTATAGGACGTGACAATGATAGATAATTTTGCAGTCATCTCAAAAAACCTTTTTATTAACTAAATACTCACACACTTTAGAATGAATATATTTATTTGTGTGGAAAACCTTTTGCAGATCACTGTAACTGCTCTGCAGGAAAACGTCTCTCACTTTGGAGACTAGTGCTGATTTGAAGTCAATAAATATATTTTCTTTTGCCCAATCAATCAGATTTACGCTAAACAAGAAGAAACTCGTTGTATAAACATCATAGCGCTTATCTGACTTAATATAGTCATATAACTCAGCAATAGCATCTACGCACTGCATACGTAACTGACTTTTATTATTAGTCACATTACTGCCTTCAGGACAAAGCATATAATTACATATTGCATCGTTCAGAATGGCAACTCTCTCTGCATTCATCAATATTTTCCAGTGCGGAAAAATATCTTCATGTAAACGTAAACTGCCAAACTTTATGTCATTATCCTTTAAAAACCGTGTTCTACAGATTTTATTCCAAGGATAGTTTGTTAGCGTCAGGAAATCGGGTAGCTTTTGCAGAGAAAGGATATCACCATATTTTACTCGCACTTCCTCAAACAACTTCTCATCGCCTTCCCACATGCCAATACTTTCTTTGGCTTTGCCATAAACGATATTGTACTGAGTTACGGCAACGTCCAGTTTTTCTTTTTCAAGCTTGGCGATGGCATTATCGGCCACATTAGGCAGCATAAAGTCATCGCTGTCGAAGAAGATCGTATACTCACCGCTCGCTGACGCCAAGCCTACATCTCTGGCAACACCCGGCCCCTGATTTTTCTCTTGCCTAATGAGCTTGATATTTCCTCTCTGAGCAAGATAACCCTCGATCACCGAGATAGTATTATCAGTAGAGCAATCATCGACGAGGATGATTTCATGTGTACTCTTAATCGCACGTAAAATAGAATCCAGGGTTGCGACAATGGAATTCTGAGCATTGTATACCGGGATTATTATCGAAATCTTAACACTTTCGCTTGCTGCGGAAGTATTACTATTAACGTCGATCATAGCATCCTTATTCATTCATTGAATCCACTTAAAAATGTCAGCCATATATTTGATGGTTGCGAAAATCATGCTATTTTTTTAGCGAATACATTTGCCATTTTAATTGATGGCAAGTCAATATACTTTTCAAAATAGTAAGAAAGCAACAGGCACACTGATACGGTAACTAACAATAGCATTATGAACGTAGACATGTGTATGTCACCATAATAACTCTTCGCTATTGCAGCAATAATATTAAGTATACAGACATGTACGACATATAACGGGAAAGAGATACGTCCCAAAAACTGCGCCAGCTTGTTTTCGAGCAACTTTTCACTCAAACTACTGCCTAAAATCGACATAAAAATCAGCATACTTCCTGTCAACATAAGCATTTGATAAGTATCTCGATATGAGCCAACGGAAATGTATTCAATGTATTTATAGATACCTCCATATAAATACACGCCATCCCGTTCATACGGCGAAGTTGCCAGCACAATGCCGATCAAAAACATAAGTGCACGCAGCACTCCATGGATTTTGAATTTATTGTCGATATATAAATCGTTTAAAATCATTCCAAAGACGAAGAGACAATAAAAGGAGCCCCATGCATAAAGGAAAGAGAAGACCAATGCATAAAATATTAGTCGCCTACGGTGCATACCGAAGAACGCAAGCAGACCAAAAACAATAAAAGATCCATAAAACTCGAAAGATATAGTCCACAGAGCATAATTATGCAAAGGCACATGTTGGAAAGGCGCGAAATACACCGCTTCAAGAATCGCTGGAATAAAACCGAGTTCAATCACATGGCCAGTTGTATACTTCAATATATAATATAGCAATGCACTCATCAGCATAGAGGCTAAAATAGGAAGAACCAGCCTTGGGTATCTCTTTACAACGCCATTGAATATGGCACTACCCTCGTGGGTTTTATTGAACTTAATCGAAAGAACAAAACCGCTTAGAATGAAAAAAATGCAAACAGGTGCAATTCCACTGTAAACTATATTTAATGGTGTCCATGCAATTAACCGCCGCAGCATTCCTCCAATATCGCTAAACGATGTATATCTAATATCTGGTTTATAGATACTGACGCAGTGATCAATAATAACAATAAAGCAGCATATACCCCGTAAACCTTCAAGATAGGTTATTTTTTTCATAAAAACCTTAATATGAACCTTTCTCTCTATCTAATAGTGTCGTAAAGAGTCAGCATATATATGCTGTCTTGATAATTTCGCAATATTGAAGACAGAGGGAATGACGCCAAATGAAGTAGTAACAATTAATGCAGAAACGGCTAGTAGGAATAATTAATTAAAGCCAAGAAAACCACCATGCCAGTAGCATGGTGGTTTAAAATATTTAATGATTACAGTACGTTAGTCTAACCATTCGGTGTGGAATACACCTTCTTTATCCGTACGCTTGTAAGTATGAGCGCCGAAGTAGTCGCGCTGCGCCTGGATCAGGTTAGCCGGCAGCACCGCTGAACGGTAGCTATCGTAGTAGGCGATCGCGGCGGAGAAGGTTGGCGTAGGGATACCGTTCTGCACGGCATAGGCCACAACATCACGCAGCGCCTGTTGGTACTCGTCGGCGATTTGCTTGAAGTATGGCGCCAGCAGCAGGTTGGCGATATCGGCGTCCGCCGCGTAAGCGTCGGTGATCTTCTGCAGGAACTGGGCACGGATGATACAGCCGGCACGGAAGATCTTGGCGATTTCGCCGTAGTGCAGATCCCAGTTGTTTTCTTTGGACGCGGCTTTCAGCTGAGAGAAGCCCTGCGCGTAGGATACGATCTTGCCCAGATACAGCGCGCGACGCACTTTCTCGATGAACTCGGCTTTGTCGCCGGTGAACGGTGCCACTTTCGGCCCGGTCAGCACTTTAGACGCGGCAACGCGCTGATCTTTCAGCGAGGACAGGTAGCGTGCGAACACCGATTCGGTGATCAGCGACAGCGGTTCGCCCAGATCCAGCGAGCTCTGGCTGGTCCACTTGCCGGTGCCTTTGTTGGCGGCTTCGTCCAGGATCACATCGACCAGGTATTTACCCTCTTCGTCTTTCTTGGTGAAGATGTCTTTGGTGATGTCGATCAGGTAGCTGTTCAGCTCACCCTTGTTCCACTCGGCGAAGGTTTCGGCCAGCTGCTCGTTGCTCAGGTTCAGCGCCTGCTTCAGCAGAGAATAGGCTTCGGCAATCAGCTGCATGTCGCCGTATTCGATGCCGTTGTGCACCATCTTCACATAGTGGCCAGCACCGTCAGCGCCGATATAAGTCACGCAAGGCTCGCCTTCCGCAACCGCAGCGATTTTCTCCAGGATCGGCGCTACCAGCTCGTAAGCTTCTTTCTGGCCGCCAGGCATGATGGAAGGCCCTTTCAGCGCGCCCTCTTCACCGCCGGAAACGCCGGTGCCGATGAAATTGAAGCCCTGGTCGGACAGTTCGCGGTTACGACGGATGGTGTCCTGATAGTAGGTGTTGCCGCCATCGATCAGGATATCGCCCTTGTCCAGATGCGGAGTCAGCGAGGCAATGGTTTTATCCGTCGCTTCGCCCGCTTTCACCATCAGCAGGATGCGGCGTGGTTTTTCCAGCGATTCAACAAACTCTTCAACGGTGTAATACGGCGCCAGGTTTTTGCCCGGATTCTCAGCGATTACTTCGTCAGTCTTGTCGCCAGAACGGTTGAAAATGGAAACGGTGTAACCACGGCTCTCGATGTTCAGCGCGAGGTTGCGGCCCATTACCGCCATGCCGACAACGCCGATTTGTTGCTTGGACATTTAGGAACTCCTGTCTGAGGATGACCCTGCTGGCAACGTCGGCCAGCAGGTTTTGTGATGTGGCACACATGTTAACTCAGGATTGAGCCGGGTGGGTAGTGATTGGTGCGATAGGCTTTGCAACAGATTACGAACCATCAAAAATTACACAATCGCGACAATAACAGCCGTTTAGGTTACAGCCATGACTCTTGCTTACAAATTTGGATTTTCCACTGTCCTTTTACCGAAAAACCCAACGCTCACACGACGCTCAATAACTTCCGGCTGCGATCGCACGCTGATAGAGCTTTAACGTGTCATCAATAACCAATGATGAGGCGAATTTGCTCTCGATACGCTCACGGCTGCGCACGCCCATCTCAACGCGCTTGCTTGGACTGGTAAGCAACTGCTCCAACTTCTCTGCCAGAACCTCGATATTGCGCATCTCCACCAGGCTGCCGGTGTACTCATCAATAATCAGACTTTGGCAACCACCCACGTCATAAGCGATGCAAGCACGCCCAACCGAAGACGCTTCCAGCAAAATACGCGGAATGCCTTCTGAATACGTAGAAGGCAGAGCGACAACGTTAGAGGCCTCAATCAGGCTGTAAACGTCGCTGCAACGACCCAACCAATTGATGAGCCCCTGCTGGTGCCATTCTTCTATTTGCGACAGCGGAATCGCATCCGGATCGTCAACAATGGAAATTCCCGCCACATTCAACACAAAATCCACGCCTTTCTGCGCCAAGCGCTTTTTCACCTCGACCAGATCGCCCAATCCTTTGCTCCAGAGCAATCGGCTGGCGAACAAGACGACCGGTTTTTCGCGGTTGATTTCTAGCGAGTAGTGATAAATATCGGGGTTAATGCCGGCACCATCGATAACAACCGTTTGGCTTTTTTTCGCTTCAGTCAGCGCAAGAAGTCGATCGCGGTCGTGTTCGTGCTCAAAGGCCAGCAAGCATTTTTTGTTCTTAAAGATATGATTGTACGAATGTAACGTCAGATAACGAATGACGTTCATTGACAATTTGTCTTCCATAAAGACACGCCCAAGCCCGACAAAGCCCAGAATAATCGGTTTGTTGTAAAAACGCGCAAAGAACCCCCCCATCAAACAAGGTTTGATAGTGATGCAATGCAGTACGTCTGGGTCAATTTTTTTGAGCAACGACCATACCTTGGCCAATGAACCAAAGAAGTTGAACGGGTTGATGGACAGCTCAGATACTGATGAATCGTGGCAGATAAAACCTTTATCTGCCAACTTTTGCTGAATGTCGTCTCCCACAAAGTGGCTAACAACGTGGATTTCATAGCCAGCAGCCTGAGCCGCCAGCGCTCTTTCAACCCAATGCAGTTCAAAGTACCAATCTGAGTTGATAAAATAACAAATCTTTTTCATTTAACTCTTACCGGCTAATGTTGTTTACCATTTTTACGTGATATACCGTCAACAATACCGCGCACTACGTATTTAATATATTCACCTTTTTTGCCTTGAGAGGTAAAAGAAAGTAAATATTTTGCAATACGTAACACGATAGCTCCGAGTGAGTAAGGTCTTTCATGTTTTTTGAAAAGCATCCTTGAGAGGAGCAGGTTTCTGACCAGATAGTAGACTTTCCAGGGCGGGTTTATCCCCCCTGGCCAGCAGGCACATCGTGCAGAAATACCAACTCTGGTGAGTACCGGAACCGATACCCTTGTTGACTCAACCTGTAAGAGAAGTAAAGATCATCATAATAAATAAAAAGTTCTGGCCAAATGTACTCAATGTTAGCGGCTAAAACGTCTTTGCGTATTATTGCACCAACAAATGAGAAAGTCACGACATCCGCAGGCTTAAGCTCTGCGGGGATGTAACGTTCGGGTCTGGCGATATAACCCAACGTGTTTACCAACGACGTAGGCATCTTGCTGAAAGGTACGTTCATTTTGCATAACGTCCCTTGTCTATCCAGGACTCGGCAACAGTAGGCCTCATAGTCGAACCGTTGCGCCAATTCAGCGAAACGTGTCAACAATGTGCGATCGGGATAAGCGTCATCATCGAACATAAACACCCAGTCGGTGTCTATCTTACTCGCAATATATTCACTTCCGAGCCTGAACCCGCCTGCGCCGCCGTCGTTTTGCGCAGCGCGTATGGCGTGCAAACGGCTATCTTCGATACTGTGTAGCCACGACTGCGTTTCGTCGGTCGACGCGTTATCGACAATGACAATGTCATCAAACGGCAACGCAGAGGTTGCCGCCCAACATTGTTTCAATTTTTCCAGGCGATTGAATGTAACAATTAACGCCGAACATCTCATCTGATGCTGACCGTGAATACTGGCATAGCGTTTTCTTGCTCCAGACTGGCCAGATAGGTTTCAGCCGTTTTCAGTGCTTCGGCAATGGTCACGTCCATATCCAGGTAGCGATACGTACCCAGGCGGCCAATGAAGGTAATATCATGTTCTTTTTCGGCCAAATCGACGTATTTTTCCAATAATGCCATTTCACCGACCTGACGAATCGGGTAATAAGGGATATCATTTTCTTCGCAAGCGCGGCTGTACTCTTTATAGCAAACCGACCCTTCGTGCTGTTCCCAAGGGGAGAAGTACTTATGCTCGGTGATGCGAGTATAAGGTACCGACTGTTCACAATAGTTCATCACCGCACAGCCTTGATAATCCCCTTCCACGGTAAATTTCTCAAAGTCCAGCGTACGGTAGCCGAGGCGCCCAAACTGGAAGTCATAGAACGCATCCAGCGGACCGCTGTAAAACACATGATCGTAGCCCTCACGATCCTGCATTTGGAACTGGGTATCCAACGTCACCGAGATATTCGGGTGATCCAGAATACCTTCCACCATTTTGGTATAACCGTCTTTCGGCATCCCCTGGAACTTATGATTGAAATAGTTATCATCATAATTAAAACGAATAGGCAGACGCTTCAGAATCGAAGCCGGCAACTGTGCCGGGGACATGCCCCATTGCTTGATGGTGTAACCTTTGAAAAAGGCTTCATACAGTTCTTTGCCGACAAAGCGCAGCGCCTGTTCTTCGAACGATTGCGGATCGGTGATACTGGAATCGCCTTTCTCGGCGATCAAGGCTTTCGCTTCCGTTGGTGAACAGGTTTTTTTGAAGAACTGGTTGATGGTGTGCAAATTGATCGGCAGCGAGAAAACCTGGCCGTTTACCGTCGCTTTTACGCGGTTAACATAAGGCATCATTGTGGCGTACTGATTCACAAAGTTCCAGACTTGCTCGTTGTCGGTATGGAAAATATGCGGACCATAGGTATGCACCATCACGTCCGTCTTTTCATCCCGAGCGTCGTAGCAGTTGCCAGCGATATGAGTACGGCGATCGATAATATGAATTTGATGGCCTTGCTCAGCCAATTTTCTCCCGATCACCGCACCGGAAAAGCCTGCTCCAACGATTAAAATTTTCTTACTGTTCATCATCTTATGATCCGCGAATTAGCTGTCTAAATTTGTAGTAGTATTTGGTCATTGCATTACGCCGCGTTGTCCCTTTCGGCGCTACACGATTAAGAATAAACATTATGGAGCGTTTCAATATCGGTGCCCCACTCTTCTTACGTGCGGGTGACGAATCCTTCCTCTCGCCTTGCAAGCGGGCATAAAGCTCCGGAGCCCAGGGCGTATTCAGTATATTCTTGTGATAATTATCGAAGAAATCAACGTAACGCGTATTCCACGGTTTATTCTCACCAGCGAAGTGAATCATCTTCGGATTGCGACGCGCCTCAAGGAAACGCATGTAGGTTGAAAATGGCAAATTGGGGAAAAATGTCTCTGTATTACCGTTACCATGATAGACATTCCATTCCAACGGCAAATAATGTACGCGGCCATGGAAAACTTTATTCATAATATCCTGATCGAGGAACCAGTATTGCTTACCCTGCATCGCCTCCATCAGGCTGGAAAAGGTATTCTCTTTATTCATCTGAACAATGTTAAATACCAATATTCCCGCTTGGAAATATTCATCTGGATTGATTAAACCCAATGAAGAAGAAAGGTACTCCTTCGCCGGCATCACTCCGTCACTGGATTGTGACATGGCGCCAAGCAAAACAAACCCTTCCATCACGATATCTTTTACCGCCGCAACCAAGTTATCGGCCAACGGGATATCGAGTAACTCTGCTAAATCATTCTCGACTACAGTATCCGAGTCAATAAAGATCACTTTTTCATACTCAGCAAACAGCCGAGGAATAAACAAACGTGCATAGGTTGCAGCACTGAAATGTGCACGCGTAAACGCATTCTTTATCTCTGAAAAAGCGTTAACATCAAAGAAGCGGAGATTGATATTGTCATGCTCAGCAAGCAGAGAGAAGAAACGTTGCTTATTCGCCTGAGACACTCCGTTCTCAAGCACCACCAAATCATAATTCAAAAGAGGATTAGCATGCTTAATGATAGAGTTGACTAATGCAGCCCCGCTAATCGCATAATTATCATCGAAGCAAATGACAACCGGTACATTATTATCAGAGAATGCAGGTTCCAGCGTCGCCGAGAAGGTTTCATTCTGAATAAAGGTTCTCTGCAGCTCTTTAATATTTAAGGTGCCAACTTCTCGCTTGTGACCAACATAAATGTTAAGTAACCGTTCTGCAATGTGGCCGACAACTCGCTTTTCCTGATCGCTGTAGTTTTTAAACCTCAGCCTCTCTTCCAACTTATCTAAAATAGAAAAGAGCCAGATTGAATAGTCCTCAAAGATGTCCTTTCTCATCACGAACATATTCGTATAATAACCATCTGAGGCTTGGTTAAATTTTTCTGCGGCAGTGATATATTCGGGATAAAGCTCTCCCAATACGGTCAATGCGGCATCATAGTCTTCGATATGCAAGTGGTTAGAGATTTTATAATGCTGATAATTATTTTTGCTACCTGCAGCACCAACATCCCATTTTTTAGGCAAAATAATGTCGACGCCTTCGAGACAAAGAGGAATCGTTTCATCATTCAAACCAAATTTATCTTGGTATTCTCGACTTACCTTCTCAGCACTCACCACGCCCCATCGGTCCTCCGGGGCCTGCTGATCGTTAGAGAAATTTAGATGACGCCGGTAGTGCATAAACCCAACATAGTCGGCTGGCTCTGCATTTTTCCATACCCAATAATGCGCAGTCAACTCACAATAGAATGGGTTTTTGAACGATATATTATCACCCGTATCATCACCAAGGCATCCAATCTCGGTAAGACTATTAGCCTTACCGACATGAATTGGTTGTATCCACTTTGAGTCGAGAAAAGCGCTAGGCTTGTGATGACACGTATATATTTTAATATTCTGCATTTGCACTACCTGGCAATCACGGTTATGAATTTCAACTCATTGCTTCTTTATATTGCGCTATAACAGTATGAGCCTCACCCATAACTTTCATCTTATGGTTTTCTATCCAGATGACTCTATCGCAAATTTTTTCGATATCACGAAGATTATGGCTAACAAAAAGAATTGTCACCCCTTTCTTCTTGAACTCATTAATAGTTTCGAGACATTTGCGTTGAAACGAGATGTCCCCGACTGCCAAAACCTCATCGATAATCAGAATATCTGGATCAACCTGCGTAATGACAGAGAAACCCAGCTTCGCCAACATACCGCTGGAGTAAACTCGGATGGGCTCGTCAATAAATTCACCCAGCTCGGAGAACTCGATGATTTTATCCAAACGCTGCTTCAACTCCTTACGACGAAGGCCTAACAGCGTCGCATTCAGTCGAATATTCTCACGGCCAGTCAGCTCGGGGTGAAACCCACCGCCTAACTCCAGCATCGAAGCCACACGGCCAACTACATGAACAGAACCGGATGACGGTTTCATCACACCGGCGACCAAACCAAGCGACGTACTCTTCCCCGCACCGTTTCGGCCAATAAGCGCAACCGATTCGCCTTTTTTAACCTGGAAACTGATATCTTCAATCGCCAGATAACTACGACCGCTCAGTAAGCTTAGTGCACGACGCGGGTTAAAAATCAGCTCTTTAATGCCAGATCCAATATGATGGTATAATGGATAGCGCTTAGTCACATTTTTAAATTCTATAGCTACGCTCATTATAATATCTCTGCAAATCTGTACTTCAACTTATTGAAAATGCTGACACCAATGATAATGAACAGCAACGCATATCCGTAAAGCATGCCTATCTGGTGATAATCAATTACGCCATTCATAAAAAGATCACGCCAGCTCAGTATCATGTTAGCCAGTGGATTAAAATCAATCAGGAAGCGATATTGTTCAGGAATCATATCACCGGAGTACAAAATCGGCGTGCAGTAGAACATCAGCATGATACCCAGCGTGATGAAACGTTCCAGATCGCGGAAGAAAAGGTTCAGCGTCGATAACATCATCGCGATCCCGAAGGTCATCATCATCTGCGCAATGCCGATAAGCGGAACCCCCCAAAGCCAATCAATTGATGGACGCATGTCATAGACATAGAGAAAGAAGATAATGACCGGAATCGTGCAGAGGAAATGCAGACACTCCATCAGGACATTACTAAAAGGAATGACCGAACGCGGAAATACGGTTTTTTTGATGATCTGTGCGTTTGCGATAAACGAATACAAGGAGTTAGTCGTTGAGCTGGCAAACCACTGCCAAGGGAACAGGCCTGTAATAATGAAAATGGTATAGTTTGGTATTTGAACCCGCATGACCAATTTAAAAATAAAATAATAGATCATAGCAAAGAGTAATGGATTAGCAATTGACCATAAATAGCCAAAGAAGCTGCTTTTATATCTTACTTTTAATTCTTTCTCTGTGATGACCGAAGCCAAATCCCAAAGATAACCTAAGCTATACTTCATATAAAAACTCGATTTAAGATTGAAATTCCCTGACAGATGAAACATGGCCGTACGTCTTCAGGTCCAGCGTAGCCAGATGGCATGACGGGTAGAATGCGTTGCTGAACTAATCGCAACCACGCTACCGCCCCTGGCATTGCGGCAACCAGAGCACACTTAAAACAACCTGTTGATTTTACTTCATAACCGGGAAAACTTCCTGCACCCAGTTCGCTACACAGCGCGATGAGCGCGTGTAACCTGCCCTCAAGCTACATCCAGCCAATTCATTTTACTTTAGGAATCGGCTGGATTCGTCAGGTATAGCAGACGCTTAAGCCTGCAACATCCCCTTTAACCACTCAGAAAATGCTTCACCCTGCGTCGGATGACGAAGACCATACTCAACAAAGGCCTTCATATAACCTAATTTATCACCGCAGTCATGCGAACGCCCAACCATGGCGAAAGCCTCAACCGGTTTTTGCTCCATCAGCATGGCGATAGCATCGGTAAGCTGGATCTCACCGCCAGCGCCATAAGGCGTTTTTTCCAGCAGCGGCCAGATATCAGCAGCCAAAACATAGCGGCCAACGACAGCCAAATTTGAAGGAGCCTCTTCCTGCGAGGGTTTTTCGACGATCGCATGCATCGGCACGCTTTGGCCTGGCGCCACGGCCACGCCGCGACAATCAACCACGCCGTATTTGGACACGTCTTTTTCTGGCACAGGTTCTACCATGATCTGGCTGCGACCGTGCGCTTCAAATTCAGCGATCATGCTGGCGAGGTTATCTTTCGTTAGATCAGAGGCGATGTCGTCCATCAGCACATCCGGCAGCAACACGGCAAACGGCGCATCACCGATCAGGGGTCTGGCACAGAGTACCGCATGGCCCAACCCTTTGGATTGCCCCTGCCGCACATGCATCAGGGTCACGCCTTTCGGACAGATAGACTGAACTTCTTCCAGCAGTTGGCGCTTAACGCGTGACTCCAGCATGCTTTCCAATTCAAACGAGGTGTCAAAATGGTTTTCAATAGCATTTTTTGACGAGTGCGTAACCAGAATAATCTCTTTAATACCGGCGGCGACGCATTCATTTACGATGTATTGGATAAGAGGTTTGTCGACAACCGGTAGCATTTCCTTAGGAATCGCCTTAGTGGCCGGTAACATGCGGGTACCAAGACCGGCAACGGGAATGACAGCTTTCAGCATATCTGTGGGGGCTCCCAACGACTTCAGTTTCATTAATGCAACATGTCAAAATTATCGCGATAACATTTCGACGTTATCGCCGTCCTCGGTTATGCAACCAAGAGACCTCTATTTTCTTCGGGCTGAATTATACACCCATGTGGGAAGTTAATACATTAACGCCACATAGACAAAACGTCATTTGTCTATGCAGTAACCGCCAGCCACCAAGAAAAATCCTAACACACTGAATAACAATAAAAAATAAACCATTCATGCTTTCAAAATTGTCCTAAAAACCTCCTGACGCCAGGTGCCGTTTTTGCTACCGCAGGGTAAGAGTGGCCAAAAAAAGCAAAATTTAATAAGCACGCTAATAAAAACACTGGTTAATTGAGAATGATTATTAATTACAAAAAAAGTACTCCCCGGTATCTTCATGACCAACAACGAAAAAGCCCACATCGAGATGTGGGCTTTTTCGTTGCTTAACTTTATATCAGTTTTCTTACTTATACCCTTGCGGATTTTTCTTCTGCCAGTTCCAAGTGTCGCGCATCATGTCATCAATATTCCGACGTACTTTCCATCCTAGCTCTTGATATGCCAGATCCGCGTTCGCCCAGAAAGCAGGCAGATCGCCGTCGCGGCGAGGCAAGATTTGGTAAGGGATCGTTACGCCGGAAGCTTTTTCAAATGCCTGAACCATCGCCAACACCGAGTGCCCTACACCGGCCCCCAGGTTATAAGCCTTAAATCCGCTGATCTTCGCCAGATGATCCATCGCTTTGAGATGACCGTCGGCCAAGTCCATAACGTGAATATAGTCGCGCTCGCCCGTGCCGTCTTTTGTTGGATAGTCACCACCGAAAATACCCAACTTCTCCAGTTTGCCGATAGCCACCTGCGAAATATAAGGCAGCAGGTTATTGGGAATACCGTTAGGATCTTCGCCGATCAAACCCGATTCATGAGCGCCGACCGGGTTGAAGTAACGCAAGGCAATAATCGAAAACTGCGGTTCAGCCTTAGCGAAATCCTGCAGGATCTGCTCCACCATCAGCTTAGACGTGCCATAAGGGCTGGTCGTGCCGCCGATCGGTGTCGTTTCAACATAAGGCACCGGCGAATTGGCACCATAGACAGTGGCGGAGGAACTGAAGATGAAATCATGTACGCCGGCACGGCGCATAGCATCCAACAGTACCAGCGTGCCGGTGACGTTATTCTGATAATACTCAAGCGGTTTGCGCGTTGACACTCCAACAGCCTTGAGGCCGGCGAAGTGGATCACGGCAGTGATATCATGCGCGCCGAAGATACGATGCAGGCATTCAGCATCCTGAACATCGCCTTGATAGAACACCGCGGCTTTCCCCGTCAGTTTCTCCACGCGCTGCAATGACTCCGCAGATGAGTTGGACAAATTATCCAGCACCACAACGTCCTCGCCACGCTCCAGAAGCGATAGCACGGTGTGCGATCCGATGTAACCAGCGCCACCGGTAACTAAAATTGCCATATCAACCCCTTACGCTTCGATAGCATCGAAGCATAGTTACTCGTTCTATAAGAAGACCGTTTGTTTCATGAGACGTTCACGCAAACCATCCATTGATGACAAAACGCATAATACAGCTCAATGGTTCACGCATGAAGAGAAAACGGTATGTGCGCCTCTTGAGCGATGAAGGGTTAACTGCAGCATCACCTTTTCCTGGGGGTGAACGTGGCATCGCGCTTGGGTGGCTTCTCGTTATCTTTCGGCAGAATTCGATACCCTCTCAGGAGCATGACCGCATTCCAAGCCCAAGCCCAAGCCCAAGCAGACATTCTTTATGAATCAAATAAAAAACAAGTAAACACAACCTGAGAAATACACGCATGAAATTGAAAAAGAGCAGCTTAACGCTGCTCTTTCAGAGTCATGCTTATAGTGGAATAACCTCTAGCGATTACGGGCAAAATACTGCGCGACGCGCAGCACATCCTTCTCGTCCAAGGTGCCGGAGTCGCTCAACAAGGTAATCCAAGACTTGATATAGGTGTATTTGGCGGAGGCCAAGTCACGCTGGGCGCTGTAGAGCTGCTGTTCGGCGTTGAGCACATCGACGTTGACGCGCTGTCCCGCCAACACGCTCTGCCGGGTCGCCGTCACCTGCGTAGTCGCCGACTTCACCGCCAATTCGTAGGCCGCCAGTTTGGCACGACTGCTGATGCACAGATTGAACTGCTTGCGCAGATCGTTCAGCGTCGTGCCGACTTGCGTGTCCATTTCGGCCATCGCCTGGCCGTAGCGCGCCGCGGCCTGCCGGGTGGAGGCCGCCACGCCGCCGCCGGAGTAAATCGGCAGGCTCACCTGCACGCCGATGCTGTCGGTACGATATTTCTGGTTAACCGTGTTATCGCTGCTGGAGTCGTTTTCCGAATGCGAAGCGTAAAGTTGCACGTTCGGCATAAAGCCGGCGCGGTTTCTCTCCACTTCGTATTTCGCCGCATCGACGCCATGGCGCGAGGCGGCCAGCACTGGGTTGTTTTCCAGGGCGATCTTTTGCCACTCTTCAAACTTCGACGGGATCAGCGGCGCCACCTTGAATTGCCCTGGCCGTAAGCTCTGCAGCTCATCCAATTGATTCAACGGCACGCCGATGATCACCTCCAGCTCACGCTGCGCAGCGTCCAGCGCGTCGCGCGCTTCTATCACCTGCGCCTCTGCCAGGCTGTAGCGCGCCTGCGTTTCGGAGACGTCGGTCAGGGTCCCCTCACCCGCGCTCATCAGACGATCGTTCAACGCCAACTGTTCTTTATAGGCTGCTTTCTGCGCCTCGGCCAAGGCGATTTGATCTTTGGCATAGGCCACTTCGACATACGCGCTGATCACCCTCACCGCCAGATCGAGCAGTTTGCCGCGATAGCGCTCATCCGACATCATCGTCTGCGCCACGCCGCCTTTATAACGCGCATAGGCCTCATAATCGAACAGCGGCTGCGTCAGCGTCACCGAGCTGGAGTAGCTGCGGTACTGCTGGCGCCGCGTCGCTTCCGTAATGTTGCCAAAGAAGTCGCTTTGTGGATATTTCTGGGTTTGCCAGTTACGCGGCGAATTCTGGTAATTCAGCGATACCTTCGGCAGCAGCCCCGCCCTGCCGATATTTTCGTTTTCATCTCCCGCTTCTTTCTCTTTTATAGCCGCCCGAAAAGTCGGGTCCTTTTCTAATGCCAGCGAATATGCGTCTAAAATCCCTATCGAATAAACCGGCGCAGACATCGCAAACAAAAGGGTGCCGATAACCAGACCGGCAGCCTGTCGTTTTGAATGAATCAAAATTATTCCTCGGTTAATGAAGTATGAGCGCGATCCAAAATAGGTTTAAACAGATAGCTCAGCAGCGAGCGCGACCCCGTTTTCACGAACACCTCCACCGGCATCCCCGGCTTGATGTCCTCGCCACTGAGCATTTTCATGCCCTCCGGCGAGACCGTGACCTGCATCTGGTAGTAGGGTTCGCCATTGGTTTTGTCGACCAGACGGTCGGCGGAAACCAACGTGACCGTTCCCGGAATTTTCGGGGTTTTGTTTTGGTTGAAGGCGGTAAACATCAGATCCACCGGCAACCCGTTGTACACCTTATCGATCAGGTCGACTTTGAGGCGAGAATCCACCACCAAAGTCGCCTGGCTGGGCACAACGTCCATCAGGTGGTCACCCGCTCCCACGACGCCCCCCTGAGTGAAGATATTCAATCCGACCACGGTGCCGTCCACCGGTGAGGTGATGGCGGTGTTGCCCAGATCGAAATCGGCCATTTGCAGCTTGTTGCGGAACTCGCTGGCGTCCATTTGGGTTTGCGCCAGCTGCGTTCTGACCTCGCGCTGATAATCAGCAAAGCGCTGATCGATGCGTTGCTGAGATTCCTGCAGTTGCTTTTGCAATTGGCCAATCCGCCCGACGGTTTCGTCGATACTGCTGTTCACCTCGGCGAACTGGCGTTGAATTTCCAGGTAGCGGTTGCGCGGCAGGTATCCGTCCGCGGCCAACTGCTTCATGCTGTTCATCTGTTCACGCAAACTGGAAAGCTGGATCTGTTTATTGGCACGCGAATCCTGCAGGCCTTTCAACTGGAAGCGGATCCCGTCCATCGACTGCTTATAGCCGTCTATTTCACTTTGCAGCCCTTGGCGGCGGGAAGCGAACAGCTGCGTTTGCAGCGCAATAATCTCCGCGACGCGCGGCTGATCCTTGATCTTGGCGAAGATCGGGGAAAACGTGACATTGCCCAGCCCGTCCCGTTCAGCAAGCAGGCGCCCTTCGGTAGCCAAGGTGGTGTAGTACTGATCGCGCAGCGAATCGACCTGCGCTTGCGCCTGCACCTGGCTCAGTTGCACCAGCACCTCGCCGGCTTTCACCTTATCGCCGTCTTTCACCGCGATATTTTTGATGATGCCACTGGCCGGAGCCTGCACCGTTTTACGATTGCCGGAAACGGTTACCGAGCCCGGCGACGCCACCCCTTTATCCAGAGGCGCAAACGCCGCCCAGGCCAAGAAGCCGAACACGCCCACCCCCAGCGCCAACCACCCCAGGCGGGTATAACGACGCTCATCCAACGGGATCTGTTCTGAGTACGAGTCATGCGGCTCGCCAATATGCGTAGACATACCAACTCCTTTGACTGCCGGCGACGCAACGGCGCCGCCAGGCGAGTTCACGGCTTAATTAGTTTGAGTTTTAGGGATATCGCCTTCATCCGGCTCGGAGTTCACCGCACGCACCGCCTGCGGAGGCACCTGCGCTTTTTGCGCATTCGCCAGGGCCTGCAATACCTGCTGCGTTGGGCCAAACGCATTGACATTCCCGTTAACCAGCAGCAACAGCTTGTTGGTCATCGCCAGCAGATTGGTGCGGTGAGTAATCAGGATCACCGTTTTATTGCGCTGTTTAAGGAACGTAATGGCCTGGTTCAACGCCCGTTCACCGGCATCGTCCAGATTGGAGTTGGGTTCATCCAGCACGATAAGAGACGGATCGCCATACAGCGCACGTGCCAAACCGATACGCTGTTTCTGGCCGCCGGACAACCCGGCGCCACCGCTGCCGATCACCGAATCATAGCCATTGGGAAAGCGCAGAATCAGCTCATGCACGCCGGCCAACTTGGCGGCCTCAATCACTTTCTCCGAGTCCAGCTCGTTGAAGCGGGCGATGTTCTCCGCGATGCTGCCGGCGAACAGTTCAATATCCTGCGGCAGATAACCGATATAGGGCCCCAACTCGTCCTTGTTCCACTGGTAGATGTCGGCATTGTCCAGTCGCACGATGCCTTCACTGACCGGCCAGATGCCGACCAATAGACGCGCCAGCGTCGATTTGCCGGAGGCGCTTGGCCCAATAATCCCCAGCACATCTCCCGGCTGAACGGCGAAACTGACGTTATGCAATACCGCGCTCCCCTTCGAGCCCGGCGGCGTAGCGGTCACCCCTTCAACGGAAACCACCCCTTCCGGACGCGGCAGCGACATGCCGGTACCGCGAGGCGGATGCTGTTCCAGCAGGCGCACCAGACGCTGATAAGCCAGCTTGGCGGAGCTCCAGCTTTTCCATACGTTAATCACTTGCTCGATCGGCGCCAGCGTGCGCCCCATCAAGATGGAACCGGCGATCATCATGCCCGGCGTGATGTGCCCATCGATCGCCAGCCAGCCCCCCAGCCCCAAAACCAGCGACTGGAGCGACAAACGCACAAACTTGGTGATCGATGTCACCCGCGATGCCCGCTCGCTGGCGATACGCTGACTATTCAGGAAGCGCTGGTGTAAACCGAACCAGCGTCCCTTCAGGTTAGGCAGCATCCCCAGTGCTTCGATCACTTCGGCATTGCGCAAATTCGTGCTGGCCAGATTGCCTGACATGATTGAAAGCCGGCTGGCATCCGCCAGAGGCTTCTTCGACACCACTTCGTTGATCACCGCCAGGGCGATCAACAGCAAGGAGCCCACCAGGGCGAACAACCCCAACCAAGGGTTAAACAGGAAAATCACCAGCAGATAGATCGGGAACCAGGGCGCATCGAAGAAGGCAAACAGCGCACTACCGGTCAGGAATTGGCGCACGTTGGTCAGATCGCTCAGCATCTGGCCGGCATCGGACGAGCCGTTCTTTAAATTCGCCTCGTAAGCCGCCGTATAAATGCGCGTATTGAGGCGCATATCCAACTGGCTGCCGATGCGGATCACCACCATGCTGCGTACGTATTCCAGCAAGGACATCATGCCGAACATACCCAGCATGATCAGCGTCAGCATTAACAGCGTGATTTCATTGCGCGAAGGCAGCACCCGGTCGTAAACCTGGAGCATGTAAATGGAAGGAACCAGCATTAACAGGTTAATAAACGCAGTAAATATACCAACGGTCCAGAAGACTTTGCTGCGTGTACGTATAACATCCGCAATTTCGTTGCGCGGGATAAATTGATTCACGTTCTGCCCTTACATCATGTGCACTGTCAGTCCAATCCGCATTGACCCCCTACCTAAAGAAATTCCTAAAAAAAGAATTATCCCGAGAAGGCTCACCCCAAAGAAATGCCCGAGACTGCAGATACTTTTGTTAACTATAGGTAGAGAAAGTGAAAACCGGCAAGGTGGGTCATAAAAAAAAAGCCGGTCAACGCGCCTGACAAAAGCCCAACAAAACAATGCGATATGAGAAAATAAAAGCAGGGAGGGAAGATAACGAAATGGAATAACTTAGAGAGAATGACGCCGCTCACAAAATTAAACATGCGGGGGATTACGCCCCCGCATTATTTAACCCCAAATAGTTCCATATGGAATTATTTGTTATTGCAACTTTACCCTTAGGCGTAGTGCAGAGTATCCACCAATTGCTGGTGGTTCTGGCCAGTCAGGTAAATGACCGTATCGTTGGCATCCAGCGTGTGGTTATTGTTATTGTCAATAATCACATAGGAGTCAGCATTGTTACCTGTCCCGCTGAACACCACCGAGGCCACGCCCACCTTCGCCGTCAGCGAGTTAGGATTGCTCAGGCCCAGGATGCCACCCAACAGACCGACAACGCCGGTAGTTAGACCGCCAACCAGCGAACCTAACAGCGCATCCAACGTATCTGAAGCGCGAGTACCGTAATCCGCCACCGCGGTACCGGTGTTGGACAGGGTCAGGCCGGAAGCGGCATCGACGATCTTGTCTTTCGCGGTGCTGAAGTCGGTGATGGTGACCCCCGCCTGCGAGTTACTGGATTTCAGATCGTAAGTATTCGCTCCGTTACCGCCAGTCAGCGTGGTGTTACCCAGCACGTTGAAGCTGTCGGTCGTCGACGTCCCTTCCACCGTCAATTGGTAACCGTTCAGACCCAGCGTGTTCAGCAGCGGAGTCAGCAGCGCCGTGGTAGCCGCACTCAACGGCAAGGCTTTCAGCAGTTGCACGATAATACCGTCACCGGTACCCGCATGGCTTGAATCCAGGTTCAAACCACCGGTATTGGCAGAGGCATTGATGTCGCGCACGTTGCTGTAGCCCGCGCCCACGGTCAGGTTCAACGCATGGTCGCCGGTCACGTTGATATTCTGAACCTGCGCGTTGGTGCCTGCCAGAGACAGAATATTGCTGAACGCACCGGTCCCGCCGGAAGCCACGTTCACCGTCGTCAATGCCGTCCCCAACAGAACGCTGCTGCTGCTGTTCAGGCTGATGGCGCCAGCATTCACGTTGGCAGAGCTCACCGCATCAAAGTTGATGTTGAAGTGATCGGTGGCATTCTGCACGAAGGTGAAGTTCAGCGTACTGGCGGAGGTCGCGTCCCCTTTCACTTCCAGCTGCGCGGCGTTGCCGCCGGCGGCGTTGATGACGTTGACATTAGCCAGGCCGGAGATCACAAACCCTTGCGCACCCAGGTTGGTTGCCGCCGCGTTCTGGGTGACAGTGCCCCCCGTGGTGCCTTCCACCGTGGACGTGCCGTTGGTCAGGCCAAAGTCGAAGGTGTTGGTCGGTGTTGTGACGGTAGTGGTAGTCGGTGAACCAACCAGCGGTGTCGTAATCAGCGTACCGACAGACTTGCCGATATAACCGGTCAGATCAATCTGCTCGAAGTTCGAGAAGTTGTTGGCGTTGCTGGTTACGGTGCTGGTACGAACGCCCAAGGCGTTCTGGTTGGTCACCACGGTTTTGGTGATGAAGTTGGCGGAGATGGAGTCCGTCCCTGCGCCACCGTCAGCCTTGACGGTATTGGCGACGGTGTTCGCCGCGCCGGCAACGGCGTTACCCGCCCAGTGCAGGCTGTCGTTGCCGGCGCCGAGGTTAAACTGCGCGGTACCGGTCGCGAGATTTGCCGTCGAAGTAACGACCACATTGTCCGCACCTGAACCGGTGTTCAGAATGATATTGCCGTTGTTGACGGTGACAGCAACCCCAGAACTGGCGCCGTTGTCAGACAGGTTCACCGTTGCCGCGCTGGTGCCGTTGATGGTCAGGTTGGCCAAGTGATCGGCGAACTTCAGGTTGACCAGGCTGGCGGCGTTGGCGTTCAACACCACGTTGGTCAACACCGCGGTCTCCGCATTGCTCAACGCATGGCTGGCGCCGGTATTGACGGTGCCGGTGCCGTTGCCGCCCCCCGCCGTAACAGACAGGTTGGCACTAGTTTTATACAACAAGCTGGTGCCGATATCGAATTCGAAAGCATGCTGTTGGGTTACGGTTGCTGCATCCGTCGCGGTCGAAGAGCGCAGATCATTAATAATCGCTTGGGTAATGATCCCTTTGTCTGAGCCCAATGCGCTGTAAATAGCCAGTTGAGCCGTCGTGGCGGCAACGCCGTGCACCGCGGTGAAAACATGCTGGATAAAATCAGTGCCGGTTAACTGCCCGCCCTTACGTTGGAACTCGGAAGAACTAACCAGGTTACCGATCAATGAGTTATATGACATGCCGGCGGCTAACGCTTTGCTCCAGGTGTCTAAACCGGAAGCATCAACGCCGCGTTCCGGAACGCCCAGGTAGACAGCCGCGATTTGTTCCTGGAACGCCAATCCTGGGAGATGGCCTGGTTGGTACACGGTCGTAGCGCTATTGAAATGTTGCTGCGCCGTCAGATCGCCGGCCGCGACGGTGCCACGCAATCCCTGGATAATATCAACCACCAGATCGGCACGAGTCGCGCCCCCCTGCAGCAATGACAGGAAGCTGGCAGATTCGGCAGAGGATGGCGCACGCTCGTAACCAAATTGGAACAGACGAGCGATAAATGCGTCGTCACTCAGCGAAGTCAGGTAAGAACGCCCCGCAATGTTGGCGGCCGCAGCCTGAGTGATCGTCATCCCGGCATTGATTTTAGCGCCAAAATAGTTGACGGCATCGGCAGTCACGGTCGAACCGATAACATGCAAAATAGCTTGAATATCCGATGCACCTTGCCCTAAGGCAGCGGAGGCCGTCGAAGGATATAGCAACGTGTTAACCGTGTTTTGGAATGCGGTCTGTTGAGCCAATATCGTGGCGTCGCTACCGCTGTAGTTCAGCAACCCGCTGACGACATTGGAAACCGCCGAACTCAGGGTGTTGCCATTCAGGAAATCAGTCAGTTGTTGAGATGTGGCGGCAGAGCCGTACTCACGGGTATAGATAATCTGCAGAATTTCCGAGTCGGTTTTCCCAGAATAGAGCGCATTCCCGCCGGAAGAGCTGATGAAGAACTGTGCCAGTTGCGCTGCGGTTTGTGTGCCACCCTCGAGCTGCTGCCCATAGGTGTTGATCTCGGTCAGAGACGGAGTACGTCCCAAAACCGAATAGTAGATCGCCGCCGCCTGCTGCTGAGATGCTAGAGAAGCCATAAAAAACTCCTAATCTAAGTGAGATAAGGTAAAAAGAACGTTCCACACAACTTTCGATGTTCAGCAACATAAGCTTAGCTGCTGAATTTAAAGAAGTTTGGTCTTGCCTGTAAACTCAACATCAAATTAATAGCAATAAAATCAATTCCAGCTAAATAACTCTCCTAAACGCGCCCATAGTTATTTACTGAGTAAAGTATCTGATGACCGGATCTGTCAAGGAACGCAATGAGATTATTGTTATGTCAATTAAAGGCAGCACATCTAACGGTAAGGCGATGGTTAATAAGATGATTTGTTTAAACTTCGAATAAAATGGCAATGATATTGCCATTTTCATATAAAGATCGCTTCAGTGGTGGCTCAAACCTAAGTTAGACAGAGAAAAACCATACTAAATAGAGAGGATTTTTTCAGACGTGCAATGCCGGTTAGTCGCCGCGGAGGGATGGGGGATAGGGGCATAAGTGATATAAAGATAAAAACTATCTAATTGAAGAATAAAGATATTACATGAGCGTTGAAAAGTTGGAGCGCGGTGATGAAGGCGGGAAACAGGCATAAAAAAAGGCATCTTCATCGATGGTGATGAAGATGCCCATAGATAATACCTGTAGAAATGAATCAGGTAATTGCAGCAAACATGCTCAGAGAGGCATCGCTTTGACCAAGCTGGACTTAACTCTTCTGCCAAAGTGGATCGATGGCAACTCGATATATTTGTATACCAAATATGAAACCGGCAAAGTTAAAGTCGCCCCGACGCTCCCCCAAAGATAGCGAGTGCCATTGTCGAGATTAGCTGTCAGATGTTCGAATACAATCAATAGGCTAGGATGAATCAGATAAATAGAGTAGCTAATAACACCCATGAGCACCATGAATTTGTTATGAATTTTGAGCCGCGTTGTCAACAGGATGAACAGCAGCATGCTGAAATAATACGTCAAAGTATATCTCATCGTATGCCCGGGCTCCGAACCATAGGAATAGAAACTGACTAGCGGAATGACACAAGCAAAAATCGCGATATAGTAAATCGCCTGTTTTTTAGCGAATAGATCGCCTTCCAACAAATATGAACGCCATAAACCGCCAAACATCATGAGTGACAATGCAAGCGGCAGAGCGACAGGAAACGCAGCATCCAGTTTATGCCTGGCAACTCCCATCGCCAGAGCAACACCTAACATGACAAGCGCAGAAATAAAATTGAATCTTACCTTGTTGAGTAACCTCAGAATGAAGGCAAATACACACATGATGTAAAAGACCAGTTCAATAAACAGCGTCCAATATACGCCGACAATATCTTTCACGTGCAAAGCCGTTTGAAACATGGTGATGTTGGCCAAAATTTGCCGCAAGGGGAACTGCTCACCAAAGCAATAAGAAACAACAAGATACAAAAACAACGAGAACCAATATCCAGGGTAAAGCCTGAAAAAGCGCGAGATGAAGAAGGCTTGAACACCGCCGTTTTCACGACGAAAACTAAAGGGAATGATAAACCCGCTGATAATAAAAAATAATACGACACCTATTTTACCGACATCAAAAACATGGGAAAAAATATACTTATCGTAACCGTAAATCGGCACCAGAAAATGGGCAATAACTACACTTATCGCCGCAATTCCTCGTATCGAGTCTACATAATCCAAACGAACAGGAGTTTTATTGTCAGCGGTGGTTTTCGCCTGTTTCTCTATTTGCATAGAAACCACCTGATGTTGAGAAAAATATTTATCAGTCATAATCCAGGAAAAATAAAAGCCCAAAATAGTAAAAAAAATATTAACGCGTCGGCGATGAGATAGGCTTATCGGATAACATCAACACAGGAGTATCTCCTTGCAACACAGTTTTCTGGCTGTTTAACTCAATCAACGGTTGGGCGGCAGACTCTTTCGTCTTCTGTACTGGCGCGCTGCTGATTAATGATCTCAAACCATTTGCCTGAGCTGAAGGTTGCGCCACTTGCGGTTTTTGCCAATAGAGCATCGCATACTGATTACCGCTGCCCTTCAACGCGATACTTATCACGCCGTCAGACGATGCTTTGTAGTCACTTACGGTGAAATCGCGCGCTACTTTGGCAATTTTTTCGTAAGCCAATGCGGCAGCTTTTGGTTGTTCCTGTCGATTTAGCAAGCCAAACCGATGTTCATTGATTGCCGGGTTGTCACCATCATCAATGAGATCATACCACCAAATACCTTTGATATACGGTCGAGATTTAGCCAACATCGTATACTTAACAACGTATTGAGCCGCAGCAGCATCACTTAACCCACCGGGCCCATTGTAAGTCGGCACCCCCATCTCTGTAATGTAAACAGGGACGCTTTTCTTGGCGAAGGCTTTCACCCTTTGCTCAAATTTATCGATAGCGTTGAGGTTATCCTCTGGCGTTCTTAACGCTAAGTCCGGCAAACGGTAGGAATAAGGATGCAACGAGATACCGTCAATATCATTAAGTATGCCTAGCTTCATCAATTGGTCGAACCAACTGAGCCCCGCCGGCCCCAAAGGATTAAGCGAACCGGCGAGAACGATGGCATCGGGGTCTGCGCGTTTTACGGCGGCGGATGTCTTCCTAACCAGCTCTGCAAACACTTCAGGCGGAGGAATGGCCGTTTTTTTACTCATACCGGTTCCCACCGTCCACTCATTCCAAACTTCGTAATATTTTACCTTTCCCTTAAAGCGCTTTGCGGTCCAGTATGCATAATTGGCAAATCCATCGATAGCCGCAGGCGTTGTGGGGTAGTCAGGTGCGTTATAGGCGGTATTCCCGTAGGCGAGAATGAGTAAAGAATTCAACCCATACTGAGAGAGACCGTGTTGATAAGCATCATCTTCCTTAGTCAACGGATCTGCGACGTTCATCGTACCAGGTGTTCGCTCTACCAATCCCCACAAATAGCCGGCTCGGAAAGAAGTAAAGCCATACTCCTTGATTAACGACAGATAGTTGTCTGTCGGTTTAGGGTAGTGACGTAAATGTACGTTCACACCCACCTCAAACGCATTCGCGTATCCGTATGAACCGAACAATAACGCGCCCGCAACCGCGCATGCTTTTACTATTTTCGCATAGCCATTTACGGGGCTACGTGTGGTACCAGGCTGGATTTTCAACGCGACCTCCTGCACGCCCCCAGGCAACCTGTTGAACAGGAAGCCCGATGAGGCAATTTACCATCAGAGTAATTAATAGGCTGTTTTACTGACGAACCCTTTAAATATCGTCAAGAAAACAATCTTTACATCCAACCAAACGCTCCAGTTCCGAATGTAGTCAAGGTCAAATTCAACACGCTTTTCCATTTTATCCAGCGTGTCGGTTTCACCCCGCCAGCCATTTATCTGGGCCCAACCTGTGATGCCAGGCTTCATTTTATGCCGCAGCATATAACCCTTGATCAACTTACGATACTGCTCATTATGCGCAACGGCGTGAGGGCGTGGCCCTACAATCGACATGTCGCCTTTCAGCACATTGATAAATTGTGGCAGCTCATCGAGTGAAGTACGGCGAAGAAATGCCCCCACCGGTGTCACCCGCGAATCGCCCTTTGTCGCCTGAACGACTTTATCGCCATTCTCCATTACCTTCATGGAGCGAAACTTCCACACTTCAATTGCCTTGCCATCCATGCCGTATCGGCGCTGTTTGAAAATCACCGGGCCGGGAGAAGTAAACTTCACTGCGGCTGAAATCAACACCAGTACCGGTGAAATAAAGAGCAGGATAAAAATGGAGAGAACAATATCTTCTACCCGCTTTATCACCTGGTTAATACCACTCATTGGTGTATCAAACAACGAGACAACGGATACGCCGTTAATTTCTTCCGATCGCGACTGCAACATATTAAAGGTGAATATGTCTGGAATCAGCATCACGGAACACGTGGTATCGGAAAGTTCAGTCACCGTATCCTTGATCAGTTTTTCTTGCTCCATAGGCATCGCGATATAAATCCGATCAATTCGACCACACTTAGCGTCCTCAATTAGTTGCGCTAAATCGCCACGGCGTTCGATCACACTATCCAATGGCTCTGCACTGTCATCATAGATACCCAGTACCCGGAATCCCATCCAATGCGCATCACTCAACGTTTCCGCGAGCCGAAGACCAACCGGCATCGATCCCATGATGGCGATATTACGGGTGTTAAATCCTAAATTCCGCATATATCCCAGCATCAAACGGATAGTGCTGCGTGTAATGACTAAACCGCAGCAAACAAATAAGTACCATTGAATATATACTATATATTCATTATTAAAATCATTGACAAATGCAACAGCGCCCGAAGTCATCACCAAGCTTATCGTCCAGTTTTGGATAATAAGCCGAATCTCTAACCCTGCTCGCACACCGCGCCAGGAACGATAAAAATCCGTAATGCCGCCGATCATTTGAAATATCACAATCGACGTTAATACCATAACCCAGTGTTGTATGGCGAAGCGCGTTCCTGAAATCAGACAGGATAAGTAGAGCCCGCAAAAAACGATAAAAATATCGGAAAATCGTTGCAACATTGATGTCAGGGACGCATTGGTATGCAAACTCCCACGACGGAAACCATTCATAGATAACGGCCTATTCGCTAGCATAGTATAGATGCCTTTTGTTAGTTTTCTCTGGTACCTATATTCCTAAAGCCGGGGCAATACAGCCCCGAACTTCCAATATAGCGTAAGTGCAGAGTTTAACTGCGGAGCAAGGCAAGAATTTCCTCTGTTTTCTGCTGCATCAATGACGGATTCGCCCGCGACTCAACGTTTAAGCGAACCACCGGCTCCGTGTTCGAGCTGCGTAAGTTGAATCGCCAGTCAGAAAACTCCAAACTGATACCATCGGTGTGATCGAACAGCAGCGCATCAGACCGATAGCATTCCAGGACTTTATCAATCGATGCCTGAGGATCTTGCAGATGGCTGTTAATCTCCCCGGAAGCCGGGTAGGCAGCCATGCGATCGGCCACCAATTGTCCGAGGGACATATTCTTCAGACAAAGCAATTCGGCAACCAAGAGCCATGGGATCATGCCGCTATCGCAATAAGAAAACTCGCGGAAATAGTGGTGAGCACTCATCTCACCGCCATAGACAGCATCTTCCTTACGCATGCGTTCCTTGATAAAGGCATGGCCGGTTTTCGACATGACAGGCACGCCACCGCTGGCGTTGACCACATCAATCGTGTTCCAGCTTAAGCGCGGATCGTGAATGATTTTGGCACCGGTTTCTTTCTCCAGAAACGCCGCAGCCAGAAGGCCAACAATATAGTAACCTTCAATAAAGCCGCCCTTCTCGTCAAACAGGAAGCAACGATCGAAGTCGCCATCAAACGCAATGCCCATATCGGCACCATGCGCGCGAACCGCTTGCGCCGTATCTTCACGACACTCAGGCAACAGAGGATTAGGAATACCGTTAGGGAAATTACCATCCGGCTGATGGTGAACCTTGATAAATTCGACCGGAACTTGCAGTTGCTTGAAACGTGCTTCAATGGCATCGATCACATGCCCTGCTGCACCATTGCCGGAATTGACCACCAGTTTAAGCGGCTTCAGATTTTTGACATCGATATAGCCTAGCAGGTGCTCAATATAGGCATCCTCTACGGAAATCTTACGGTAGCTGCCACGCGCAGAGGGATCCACTTCGGCAAACGCGTTCCCTTCGGCCAATCGCTGAATATCGCGTAAGCCGGTATCACCGCTGATCGGTTTGGCCTGGCTTCTCACCAGCTTCATGCCATTGTAATCCATAGGATTGTGGCTGGCGGTCACTTCAATGCCACCATCAATACCCAAATGGAAAGTCGCGAAATAAATCTCCTCGGTACCGCTGAGCCCGATATCCAGTACGTCAACGCCGGCATCACGCAAACCTTCAGCCAGCGCCAGTTTCAGCTCTTCACTGGTCAAACGAACATCGCCACCAACCACAACTTCGCGTGGTTGCAAAAACTCACCGTAAGCCCGACCGATACGATAGGCAATATCCGTATTTAACTCCTCACCTAACCGGCCACGAATGTCGTATGCTTTGAAACAAGTTAAAGTTTGAGTCATCTAAAAATCCTTACCAAAAAATTTACGAAAACATGTCACGCTTAAGACACATCACCGTTATTTGTATTTTCCATTATCATCAATGCGAATAATATCGTCTTCACCCAAATAAGAGCCGGATTGAATTTCAATCAAATCCAATGCAATTTTCCCTGGGTTCTCTAATGAGTGTTCAGTACCTAATGGAATATAAATAGATTCGTTTTCAGTTACAAACTTCGTCTCACCGCCTTTTATAACTTTGGCGGTACCCGAAACGACCACCCAATGCTCTGAACGATGATGGTGCATCTGCAATGAGAGTTTCTCGCCAGGTTTAACCGTTATCTTACGTACCTGAAAACGCTCGCCTTGCGCAATGGCGTCATGCTTGCCCCATGGGCGGTAGACCTCACGATGCTGCTTGCATTCCGAACGCTGTCCACGTTTCAGATGATTGACGATCTCTTTAACATCTTGCACTTTATCTTTATTCGAGATCAACACAGCATCTTTGGTTTCAACGATAACCAAGTTATCTACACCTACCGTTGCGACCAATTTATGTTCGGCACGAATATAGTTATTTGAACAATCATGTTGCAACACATCACCAAAGGTGCTGTTGCCGTTTGCATCTTTCGCACTGATGTCCCAAAGCGCCGACCAGGAACCGACATCGCTCCACCCCGCATCCAACGGCACCACGATGGCATCCGCTGTCTGCTCCATCACCGCATAGTCTATGGACTCATCTGGGCAGACAATAAAGGCTTCGCGATCGACACGGACAAAATCCAGATCCGGCGCCGTATGCAGCAAGGCCTGACGACACGCAGCCAAAATATCCGGCCGAAATTTATTCAACTCCTCGAGATAACGGCTGGCTTTAAACAGGAACATCCCGCTGTTCCATAAGTATTCTCCGCTGGCAAGATACTCTTTAGCCGTCGACAGATTCGGTTTTTCAACAAAGCGAGACACCCGAGAGGCAAGCGCCCCATCAATACTTTCACCTTTATGGATATAACCATACCCTGTTTCCGGACCGGTCGGCACAATCCCGAAGGTCGCCAGCTTTCCTGCTTCAGCGTAAGGCACCGCTTGCAATACAGCCGTACGGAATGCTTCCTCATTCTGGATAACATGATCTGCTGCCAAAACCAGCAATAAGGGATCTTCGCCGCCAGCGGTCGCCTGCAACGCGGCCAGTGCAATGGCCGGTGCCGTATTGCGCCCAACCGGCTCCAAAATAATGTTGTGGGATAAACGAGTAATCTGTCGCAGCTGTTCTGCAACAATAAAACGGTGCTCTTCATTGCAGATCACCAGCGGGTTTGATATCTCCAACCCATCAAGTCTGTTGACCGTGGTTTGCAACATGGAAAATTCACTGCACAACGCTAAAAACTGTTTCGGAAATAATTCTCTTGAGAGAGGCCATAAACGGCTTCCGGTACCGCCAGCCATAATTACAGGATAAATATTACTCATAATAAATCTCACCGATCAGTATTTTATGGTTTTCGCGGTATTGAACTCATGCCATTTGGCATTAATGTATTCGGTCAGCTCACTGCGAAAACGTTCCGCAGAGAATTTGCAGGCTTGAGTACGACAGTCAACAGGGCTGATTTGGTCCTGTATTTTCTCAAATTGCTCTACGGCAGCGACCAACGAAGGGACCGTTTGTTCCGAGAAGAAAAGCCCGGTAGGATTGCTGACGCCAAACGGACGCACGGTTTCCAACGCGCCACCTTTACCGAAGGTGATAACGGGTGTTCCGCATGCCTGCGCCTCTACCGGCGTAATGCCGAAGTCTTCTTCAGCAGCGAAAACAAACGCTTTGGCTCTGGACATGTGATCCTGCAATACCTCATTGCTCTGGTATCCCAAGATCTCAACGTTTTTGCCCGCTTTGGCTTTGATCTTCGCCATCTCCGAGCCGTCGCCGATCACGATCAGCTTCTTGTCAGGCATCGCACTGAAAGCTTCAACGATCAAGTCCATACGCTTATAAGGGACCATTCGCGACGCCGTAAAATAGAAATCATCCTTGTTTTCATTAAGTAAGAATCGATCCACATCAACAGGTGGATAAATAACGTCGGCTTCACGGCCATACACTTTCTTAATACGACGCGCAATAAACTGTGAATTAGCGATAAAATGGTCAACGCCATTAGCGGTACGATAGTCCCACATGCGAATTTTGTGCAGCAACCATTTAGCCAACCGCCCTTTCATGCCCTTCATCAAGTTAGCTTCGCGCAGGTATTGATGCTGCAGATCCCAGGCATAACGGATGGGCGAATGCACATAGCTGATATGCAGCTGATCGGGTCCAGTCAGAACGCCTTTGGCCACAGCATGACTGCTGGATAGCACGACATCATGAGAGGAGACATCAAGCTGCTCAATAGCCAACGGCATCAGAGGCAAATACTTTTGATAGCTGGTCTTGGCTTTCGGTAGATTTTGTATGAATGTGGTTGTGGCATGCTTGTTGTGAATCTGTTGTCGAGCGGCATCCGACAAAAAATCGACCACGGAATAGAGAGTAGAATCGGGATATATGTCAATAAACTCTTTTATTACGCGCTCAGCTCCTGCGTAGGTCACCAACCAATCGGCTACGACCCCGACATTTAACGACTTCTGTTCAGACATACCTCTCCCCAACTCACCTTAAATTTGAAATCCCAATACAAGAATACTCTTCACTAATGATTCGGCTTTTCTGAATCGCTGAATGATATCTTCTCAACGTCTCTTCAGATATGCCAGGCATCCGTAATTTCATAATAACGTTCTACAATTACCGAATGCCTAATACCCTAGCGCTATCTCAACTGAGTGATAATATTTTCCAACTTCTTGGCCGATTCAAGCCAGGAATAATGACCGATGTTGTTGTACCCTTTCTCTTTGAGCTGTTCGCGCAACGATTCATCGTTGATAATTCTATTCAGTGCATCAACCATTTCCTGATGCTTATACGGGTTAAAATACAGGGCACTATCCGCCAATACTTCGGGTAAGGAGGCCTGGTTCGACGAAACGACGGGACATCCGCAAGCTTGGGCTTCCAATGGAGGAATACCAAAGCCTTCATAGAACGAAGGAAAAACAAACGCTAAAGCGCGTTGGTAAATCGCCACCAACTCTTCATCGGTGACTCGCCCTAAGAATTCAACATTCTTCATGGCGTTCTCATCATTGCCAGAGAAATCCATGCCTGAAAAATTCTTATTCTTTCCACCGATAATCTTAAGTTTAACATCCGTATTTTGACATGCGGCAGAAAAAGCGGCCAGTAAACCATGAAAGTTCTTATGATAGTTAGGCGAAGAAACCGCCAACAGAAAACGCTCATCAGTATTGCTGGCACTCTCGACACTTCTGCGAGAAAAAAGATCGGATACAGCATTGGCGATCACAAAGGTATTTTTCGGATTGTAACCATAAGCCGTCGTAATTTCTTTTTTAGAAAATTCACTAACGGTCAATAGTGCACGGCTGTTTTTTAGCATGATGGGAATCAGCAGGTTATACATCAACCGAAACTTTCTAGAATAGCTCTGCGGGAATTTCTTATAAGTCACGTCATGATGAGTCACGACCTTATTCTTATACCACAGCGGCGCAGTATTCCCTAAATTGATCAACAATGGATTGCCATTGGCTTTCAGATATTTTGGCAGGTCTCGTTGTTCCCATTGATGCCCGGTTCGATGTCCAACCACCTTTACATTGAGCGACTCAGCAGCCTTCGTATTCTTTATGTCACCAGGTGAAACAAAAACGATATCGTCGCGTAGTTCCCGTAGCGCCAGGCTAATCTGTTCGGCAAAGCGCTGCACCCCTGTTAACTCTTGTGTGAGAAATCGTGCATTAACAACAATCATATATACCTCTATGACGACGCCACTATACAATTCAAGCTTATCGTGTCTGCGCTTGGAGCCTTTGGGCATCAGCCATCTTAGAAAACTCATCTTGTCTAAATGACAAAAGCAAAGCAGAAATAATAATCGAGAAAACATACCCTGGATAATTAGTAATCGGGTTGTTATAAACTAAGTTGATAGATAGCGAAATCATCCAATACAGGAACACGCCCGTGTAGAACTGTCCATAACGGACTTTATTATACAGTTTCAGCAAAATAATTGACGCAGCAAGTAAGAAGATGAAAATTCCCACTCCGCCATAGTTGGAAAGCAAGAAAATATAGATACTGTCCAACGGCAGCGCAGCATCATCACCGACCGCGGCATTACCGTTAACGCCGTAACCTGCTCCGGTAAAAATTGAATAGGTGTCACTATTTCTCACTTCTTCAATCAGTAAGATCCTTTCCAGAATACTTTGCTCTGCATAATTATTATCGCTTGAATAGATAGATTTATAGATCCCCATGTCCGTCATGGTTGCGTAGAAGAATGATGACAATGCCACGCATACAAGCACCACACTGGCTAAACTGGCTTTCAACGATAGGAATCGACGAACAAACAGATAGCCAAAATAAATACCGGCCATAATTATAGCTGTTTTCGATGTGGAACAGACAATACCGGCCGAGACAATCAATATATATCTCAAGCGATTTTTCTTACTAACAAATGGACTTAATATGAGACCGAAGAATAAAAACTCAGATAGTGTAAAAGGACTACTAAAAAGACCTATCGCCCTAAAGAATCCGCTTGCGGTACGTAAAATCAGCCCATTATCTTTTCCCACTTGCGTAAATTGCAATCCAGGACTTACCCCGGTCAGCGCATAAAGCAAACCTGAAAACACGCTTTCCAGTATGGCGAAAATAGCATTGACAACGGTGACTATGACGTAAACTTTAATCAGCCTCATCAGCAATTTCATGCGATGTTCAGGCTCTAGACACACCAAGAGTGCGGCAACCAGCAACGACGAATAGGTAAACAATTCGAAGCGGAATTGCGTAACGACGTTACCAATTTTAAAATTGCTGTTAAGAATAGAAATAAGAACATATGACAGGGAAAGCATAACCATGCCAATAAACAGCAGTAGGTAGCTTCTAAAACCCGGGCCGGTTCTACTCTTATTGGCCGCCAGATAAAGCAGCAAAAACGCCGGTAATGCCAATGAATAGACATCTTTATAAAGCAGTATCAGGCGCGTCGTATTGTGAGCGACGATATTGATAACCCCACTGATTGAAATTACTACCAGATAGGTGATAACAAAATAGTCTGCGAATTTTTTCGATGAGAATCCCATATCAGCTCTTATAAACCTCTTGATAACCCGCAGCCAACCGCCCGGCGTCAAAGGGATTCACATCAACAAACTCGACGCGCTCATTTTTTAAGATTCGCAGTTTTTCCAACGTAAATTCACTTAGCTGATATACATTGGGGTAATGTTCAGCGATTTCAGCAACGCCACCGGCGAAAGAAGTGAAGACGTGCTTGCCGGCAGCAGCCGTTTCCGCTACTGCTCGGCCAAACGGTTCATTCCAGAGTGTAGGCAAATAAACCATATCAATCTGAGCCAGGAAGGATTCTACCGGCACAAACCCCAACAGATGGACGCCAGCCTCCTCCGCCCTGAGTTGCAAGGCGCGGCCTTCATCGGAGGAGGAAAAACGCCCGGCAGCGTAAAACTCCACCTCACCCGGTATCGTCATTTCCAACGCTTTGGCGCAGAACGCCTTGAACCCTTTATCTGCGGTCAAACGGCCAATAAAGCCAATCCGGATAACCGACGACGATTGGTCGGCAACATGACATTTTTTTATCGGATTGTAGATGTGGCTGTGTCGGGCATTAATGGCAAAGCCATTATCTTGATGCAATGCAGAGATGTATTTGCTGATGCCGACAAACCTATCGACATTCTGGCTTTTTCGCTTTTTCACCATAGATGTCAACTGGACCGCTGCAGAACCTACATCCATATTTTCCCCATGTTGAAACAGCGTACAGTTATGGTGAAAGAGATAATAATCACGAGCCGTATGGACGAGTTTTATATTCCTTTTTTTGACACAGTCCCAAATCGCAACAGAAAAGCCACTGATGTTATTGGTATGTACCACATCGGGATTAAAATCATCCAACTCTCTGGAGAAAGCCTTTCCCATCATTGGATTGAAATTGTCAACCAAATGCCAGACGACTTTTGACAACTTCCCTTTTTGCTCATTACTGAAAGGCCAGTACAGATTTTTCAGCGGTAAATAAACCACCTCAACGCCATTTATTTCCGTCTGCTTTCTGAACTTTTCATCGTGTAAACAAACTACGCGAACTCTATCGCCTTTTGAAACCAGCTCTTCCGCCAAAAGTTGCACAGACACTTCCGCGCCGCCAACCTTGAATGGTGCATATAATGTATTAACAATTAATATATTCATAATAGCCGGTTTTTATCAGGTATTTCGGCGCCGTAAGACTAGGCGCTTTAGATAAAGCGAGGTTATAAAGACACTTATAACCTCTTGAAGGGAGATTTGCTTTATTACGCGTCTTTACCGCCAGATTTGTATTCGTACTGGTAGTAACCGTAGTTGCCATAATAGCTGCTTGCGCGACGTTCAACGGCGTTCAGAATAATGCCTTTGATCTCGATACCGTTTTGATCGAATCTGCGCACGCTGATCTCGAGTTCTTTAACCGTGTTCATACCGAAGCGCGCGATCATCAGCGCCGTACCGACATGGTGGCCAATAATTGCCGCATCGGTGACAGCCAGGATAGGCGGAGTATCGATCAGAACCAGATCATAATGCTTGTCCGCCCATTCGACCAAATCGGCAAAACGGCTGTGCATCAGCAACTCAGAAGGATTCGGTGGAATCTGGCCGCGCGGAATGAAGTCCATACCGTTGATTTGCGTAGGACGAACCGCGCTGGCCGCATCGATTTTGCCTGACAAAATATCAGACAGACCATTTTGCCAATCGGCATCCAGCAATGTATGTGAATACCCTTTTCGCATGTCGGCGTCGATAACCAACACACGTTGCCCCGCCTGAGCGATAACCGCCGCCAGGTTGATACTGACAAACGTCTTACCGATGTTTGGACTGGCGCCGGAAATCATCAGCACATTATTCTTCGCTTCCATCATCGCAAAATGCAGGCTGGTGCGCAGACTGCGAACGGCTTCGATGGCAAGGTCAGCCGGGTTGCCGACGGCAAGCAACGAGTTGGCGCGCGTATTGGACTTGCGATGAGTGCGCAGCAACATTTCGCGGTCTTTTTTCTGCTGCCATTCAGACAATGGAATGCTGGCATAGACGTTGATACCGCGTTGCTCCAACTCGTCAGGACTCTCGATTCCGTGGTGCAGCATGGTTTTAAGCACCACGATGCCGATGGAGAACATCCCGCCCAACACCACACACAGCAGAACAATCAAGGTTTTACGTGGCTGAACCGGTTTTGGCTGAGTCACCGCCGGATCGACAATACGCACATTACCCACGGTACTGGCTTTGGTGATCCCAAGCTCTTGTTGCTTATTCAGCAGTTGCATGTAAATTTCTTTACCCGCATCAACATCTCGGGTTAGCCGCAAGATTTCCTGCTGCGTCTTAGGCATTACGCTAATACGTTTATTCAGCTTCGCGCGTTCCCCTTCCAGGGTCCCACGCTTCTCCATCAAAGCACGATATGCCGGGTGCTCTTTAGTGTACAGCTTCGATATCTCAGCTTCTTTGAAGGTCAACTCATTCAGTTGTGCCTCGACAGAAACCACGCTGTCCAGCATAGACTTGGCTTCAAGCGACAGATCGACGGAATCATTGTCTTGACGGAACTTATTCAGCTTATCTTCGGCGATGTCCAGAGAGGTTCTCACCTGCGGCAACTGCTCTTTCAGAAATTCGAGGCTCTTGGCCGCTTCTTCCGACTTACGCTCAACGTTCTGCAGCAAATAATTTTTCGAAATGCTGTCGAGCGTTTTACCCACCAGCTCAGGATCTTCCCCTTGCAGGGTCAACGCCAACACGCCGGTGTCCTTGGCTTTATCTTCAACCGTCAACGCCGCGAGCAACGCGTTAATAGCCATCAGATCGCTGCGCTTGGTCACTTTGAAGACCGTACCAGGCGCCGCGTCAATTTCGCTGACCAGCATGGTCACGCCTTTTTGATTGACCAGCTCACCCGTTTTGCCTTTGAGGAATTCATCACCATCAACGCTGAGAGCGAAACTGTTTTTATCAATCACTTCCAGCTCAAGGTCTTTCTCATTCCATGAATAAGGAATAGACAAACGCGACAAGGCTATCTTGCCAGGTTCGTTCCCCATCAAACGATTCCAACCCTGCCCAAAGATCGGGAAGTATTTTTGTTCAACGACCGTATTCAGGTTCAAATCTGCGACGGTTTTGCCAAGCACCATGCGGGATTTGATCAGCTCAATCTCCGCCGCAGAACCAGGCTGTGCCGTGGGCAACATTTCGGAAAGGTTGTTGAGGATCGAGTTACCCGAACTTTGTTCAACTTGAATCAATGCATCCGACTGGTATACAGGCGTTGCGAACAGAGAATAGACGATGCCGATCACAGCAAAGAATGTCGTAATCCCTATAATCAGCCACCGATGATCCAGCAGCGTTCCCAGCAACCGACCTAAATCAATCTCATCATTACTTGCGCCCGCAGCCGGACCCAGTTTGCTATTATCAATCATTGTCATCTCTGGTTAACGATTTAATGCTTTTGCCCATTTCTGCGCAGCTTCAGCCAGAAGGTTATATACAAACTCAAACGCTTCGTGACTCTTCTTATACGGATCAGGAACTTCAGCCTGCCCCATCCAGTGAGCGAACAGCATGGTTTTCCCCCTGACTTCGGGGGCTAAACGGCAAACGGCCTCAATGTGACTTTTTTCCATCACCAGTATCAGCGAATATTCACGACACATTTCCTTGGTCAACTGCTGTGCAACATGGTTATCCAAAGAAAGACCATGCTCTTCCGCCACCGCCACCGCAGCCTCATCCGCCGGCTTACCGACGAGTGCGCCGATACCGGCCGACGCGATTTTTTTTTGTGGCAGATGTTTTTTCAACAGCCGCTCCCCCGTCGGAGAACGGCAGATATTTCCAACACAGACAACCAAAACAGAATCAAACATAGCGTATCCTCTACGGCCAGTTACGAATACGCAGCGTACCTTCCGTCAGGTTGTTGAAGCCGTCGATGGTTGGCACCAACTGCGTGACCAGACGATTCCAACGAGCGACCGGCGCCGCAGTGACATAGACAATGTCATAAGGCTGAAGGTGGAATTCCGTCCCCATCACCATGGCTGTCGCATCCGACATATTCAACTGATAGATGTTTGCCAGTTTATTGCCCTGAGTGCCATGCAGAGGTCGAATAACGAAAATGCCTGTCGCGTCAGCACTCGATTGTACAAGCCCTTGACTGCTACCCAACGCCTCCGTCAACGTCATACCGCTGCGATCCATTTTGAGCGTGGATGGAGTTTTTACTTCCCCCATCACGAATACCTTGAGATCGTCATTACGAGGAATGTACAGAATGTCCCCGGGATAGAGCAGGCGGTTCTGGGTCAAATCCCCATTTTGCATCAGTTGCTGCAATGAAAGGCGCTGCTCTTTGCCGTTGTGAGTCAAAATGATATTGCGCCAATCGGCATCTTCCGTCAGCCCGCCGGCGGCGTTGATGGCATCCATCACCGTCAATGGCACGTTGGTGATCGGTTGTTGACCCGACTTGGCGACTTCCCCCGTCACATACGCTTTCTGTGAACGGAAAGCGGCGATATTGACGTCAACCTGTGGACTTTCAATGTATTGCGCCAGTCTCCTGGCGATTTGATCGCGGATCTCGGTGACCGTTTTACCTACCACGCTCACCTTACCGATATAAGGATAGAAAATAGTACCGTCGGCATGCACCCAGTTACCGGTGTCGCTGGCGCTGCGGTATTGGCCCGCAGGCGTAGTCAGTTCAGGATGGTCCCAAACCGTTACGTTAAGGACGTCACCCACACCAATCCGGTATTCATACGTGCGCAGCGATGCGTCCAATTGCGCATTCGACTGAGCAACCACCTTTGCGGGACGCATCGAATCCAGCAGCTTAGGCGTCATAGGGTAAATATTGACCAGCTTATCAATATCGAAGTCAGCATCTTCTTGTTTTACGACATCTTTTCCACTGGTCGATAAATGGGTTCCAGGAAACACCGTGCATCCACTGATTACGCTAATTGATATCAATAGCGATATCACTTTCAATTGTCGTTTTGCCATCAAATTATCATCACTTTCAAGTAAATGTATCTGCAAAGCTACAATGCTAGCCAACCGTGGCTGCCTCGCTGTAACCTTATCAAAATGCCTGACACTTGCTGCGCCGTCTCTCAATAAGCGCCCTGTTGCAATTTTCAATAACGTTTATCTGCCGTTGATAAGAGCAAAGCTATTATTGGCAAGATAAATAAGCTGAGAAGCCTCGCATTGGCGAAAATCGATACCGGGGCCGATTCGGGCTTTAATTTGTATTAATAACAGTATATTGCAGAGCAGCCTGGCAAGTTCGTGCAAAAAGTACTCGCCAAGGCAACTCAGCAACCCGCTATTGAATGTATACTAATATAAAAATTGAGACAGTGAAATTCCCCAAAATTCAACCACTCTCCTGATTTCCTTACAGTGATCGGGCCGATAGGGAACCATCCAGTCTAGTTCAAAACGCCAGCTGTTCAGCCCATTCCCGGAAAGCCTTGCCCTGAGTAGGATGACGCAAACCGTAGGTGACAAACGCCCGCAAGTACCCCAGTTTTTCACCACAGTTGAACGACTCCCCAACCAACTCTGTTGCCTCTACCGGTTTGTGTTTCAACAATTCGGCAATCGCATCGGTCAGTTGAATACGGCCCCAGGCCCCCGGTTTGGTCGTCTCCAGAAGAGGCCAAATATCCGCTGACAACACATAACGTCCCACCGCCGAATAGTTGGATTCCAACTTGGTTTCCGGCGCCGGTTTTTCGATAATCGACGTGATACGAGCGCTTTCGCCAGGAGCCAGGCTGCTGGCTTCACACTGCACCACAGAATAGTCATGCAGGACGTGTTCATCCGCCGTCTGAACCAACACCTGGCTCAGACCGGTTTGTTCAAAGCGCGCAATCATGTGTGACAGATTGTCTTTCTTCAAATCGGCTTTTGCGTCATCCAGCAAGATATCTGGCAACAGAACGACAAACGGCGAATCACCGACCAAAGGTTTGGCACAGAGCACCGCGTGGCCCAACCCCTTTGGCTGCCCCTGCCGGATATGCATCAGCGTGACGCCTTTTGGCGTTATCGACTGCACCTCATCCAACAGCTGCCGTTTCACACGAGCCTCCAGCATCGCCTCCAATTCGAATGAGGTATCAAAATGGTTTTCGATGGCGTTCTTAGAAGAATGCGTCACCAAGATGATCTCTTTGATCCCGGCAGCAACACATTCATTGACAATGTATTGAATCAGCGGTTTATCTACGATCGGCAACATTTCTTTCGGAATCGCCTTGGTCGCCGGAAGCATACGCATACCCAGCCCTGCCACAGGAATAACCGCTTTCAACTTCGTCATAGTAGCCCTCATTCAATCTGGTGATCGCTTTCAGCCGCAGTGGCGACAGCCTGTTACTTATTCAACGTCTGCTTCAACCAGCGGCTGAAGTTTTCGCCTTCGGAACCGTGACGCAATCCATACTGCACAAATGCCTTCATGTAGCCAAGCTTGTCACCACAATCATGGGATTTACCGCTCATGTGGAACGCTTCCACCGTTTGTTCATCCATCAACATCGCGATCGCATCGGTCAGTTGGATCTCATCGCCCGCGCCGGGTGGCGTCTTTTCAAGCAACGGCCAAATATCGGCGGCAAGCACATAACGGCCAACAACCGCCAGATTGGAAGGCGCATCCTCGCGAGCCGGCTTCTCTACCACGGCCGTCATCGGCGCGCTTTCACCCACAGCGATCGTCGCGCCGGCGCAGTCAACTACGCCATATTTGGACACATCCTGTTCCGGCACCGGTTCAACCATAATCTGGCTGAATCCCGTCTCGTCGAAACGCTGGAGCATTCTGGCCAGATTCTCTGTGCGCAGATCCGCGGTTGCATCATCCAGCAAAACATCCGGAAGCAGCACCACGAAAGGAGAATCGCCTATCATCGGCTTGGCGCACAATACGGCATGTCCCAGCCCTTTCGCCTGGCCCTGGCGCACTTGCATCACGGTCACATCCGGTGGACAAATGCTTTTTACTTCGGCCAACAACTGACGCTTCACGCGCGCTTCGAGCATCGCCTCAAGCTCAAAGGAGGTATCGAAATGGTTTTCAATCGCATTTTTTGATGAATGGGTAACCAAAACGATATCTTTGATGCCCGCCGCTACGCACTCACTGACGATGTACTGAATTAAGGGCTTATCGACCACCGGCAACATTTCTTTAGGGATGGCTTTGGTTGCCGGCAACATTCGGGTTCCCAAGCCCGCTACAGGGATCACTGCCTTGAGTCTTTTCTGCATTTTCATTCCAATTCATCGTGGCGCTGCATCCCCGCGGCAAGTAAAAAGGGAACATTCATCAAGCATGCTACCGCCCTTGGCTTGCAGCTACCAAAGTACTGTTATTGACGTTTTCACTCACGTCACCCCGTGAGCCAAATCACTTTTTGTAAAGCGGCATTTGCTCTTAATCTGGATTGCCGCACCGCTCACAAAACAATAAAAAAACTGGAGCCTTTATAACCAAACAATGTTAGTTACTGACGTTTATATGGCTAGGATTCTTATACTAATGTCCAAGTGATACAAGCCTTAGATCCCCCCAGCCAGCCGTTTTCAGAATAAGACTACTCATGCCACATACCGTAACGAGTCCCTGACGTGGAGAGAGATTTTAATATTTTGATTTAAATAGATTTATAGAGACGTTCTTTTTATGAGCGAGGCGTATTCCGGCAAAAACAGCCTGATACCGCACGCCGCTTTCATGCCCAGCATCGGCGAACAATATTTGTTGCGCAAAGTCTTGCAACGCCCGTTTTTGTCGACATGTCCCGGATTAGAGTTGAATTTTGCCGCCTCAGCGCCCATCATTCCCGTGCGGCATAAGCCGTAGAACTTACAGGTGAAATTGGGCGTATGGAATGGATCGCTGATCCAACAATTTGGGCCGGCCTGGCCACATTGGTCGTGCTGGAAATCGTTCTGGGTATAGACAACCTTGTCTTCATCGCCATTCTGGCGGATAAACTACCAAAACAACAAAGAGATAAGGCTCGTGTCGTCGGTCTGTTGCTGGCGCTGGTGATGCGTCTGGCGTTGCTCGCCTCCATCTCGTGGCTGGCGACGCTGACCAAACCGATGTTCATCGTCGCAGAACACCCCTTCAGCGGCCGCGATCTGATCATGCTGGTCGGCGGCATATTCCTGCTGTTCAAAGCCACCATGGAGCTGAACGAGCGGCTGGAGGGCAAGGATGAAGAGCAGCATGGCACACGCAAAGGCGCGCGCTTCTGGCCGGTGGTGGCGCAGATCGTGGTGCTGGATGCCGTCTTCTCGCTCGACTCGGTGATCACCGCGGTCGGCATGGTCGACCACCTGGCGGTGATGATGATCGCGGTCTGTATCGCCATCGGCCTGATGCTGCTGGCCAGCAAACCACTGACGCGCTTCGTCAACGCTCACCCGACTATCGTCATTCTGTGCCTGAGCTTCCTGCTGATGATCGGTTTCAGCCTGGTGGCGGAGGGCTTCGGCTACCACATTCCGAAAGGCTATCTCTACGCGGCGATCGGCTTCTCGGTGATGATCGAAGCATTGAACCAACTGGCGCAATTCAACCGCCGTCGTTTCCTGTCGAAGGTGCGGCCGCTGCGCGAGCGTACCGCCGAGGCGGTGCTGCGCATGCTGAGCGGCAAACATGAAGAAGCCGAGGTCGACAGTCATTCCGCCAATCTGCTGGCCGACAGCGACAGCGAAAACGGCGAGATCTTCAATCAGCAAGAGCGGCGCATGATCGAACGCGTGCTGGGTATGGCGCAGCGCACGGTCAGCAGCATCATGACCTCACGTCACGACGTCGAATACCTTGAGCTGAACGATCCGCAGGAGAAGCTGACGCAATTGCTGGAGCGCAATCAACACACGCGCATCGTGGTGGTAGAAAGCAGCGCCAGCGATGAGCCGTTGGGCGTTATCCACACTATCGACGTCCTCAAACAGCAGCTGGCGCAGGCGCCGCTGGATCTGCGCGCGCTGATACGCCAACCGTTGATCTTCCCGGAACAGCTCACGCTGTTGAGCGCCCTTGAGCAATTCCGCCAGGCACAGACGCACTTTGCCTTTGTGGTCGATGAGTTCGGTTCCGTCGAAGGCATCGTCACCCTGACGGACGTGATGGAAACCATCGCCGGCAACCTGCCGGAGGCCGGCGAAGAGGTGGATGCACGCCACGACATTCAGCAAAACGAGGACGGCAGTTGGACCGCCAACGGCTATATGCCGCTGGAAGATCTGGTGTTGTACCTGCCGATGCCGCTGGAAGAAAAGCGCGAATACCACACGCTGGCGGGGCTGCTGATGGAACACAGCCAGCGCGTGCCGCAAGAAGGCGAACAAATCACGATCGGTGACTACCTGTTCGAGCCGTTGGAGGTCAACAGCCACCGTATCCTGAAAGTGAAGATCACCCCGCCTCCCCCACCGGAGGACTACGAGGTTTAACATTGAGGCAGGGCATTGCCCGGCCTTGGTTTTACTGGGGAACCAGCAACTCCGTCGCCACGATCACCACCACCAGCCCGACAATCACCGGCACCGAAGTGCGCTTCACCACGTCGAACGGTGAGATTTTCGCCATGCCGGAGACCGCCACCACCACGCCGGAGACCGGCGACAGCGTGCGGCCGAGGTTAGACGCCTGCAGCATCGGGATCACCAGATAAGCCGGGTTAACGCCCATTTGCGCCGCCAGTTTCGGGATCAGTTCGACAAACGCATAGAACGGCGCATTGCCGGAGCCGGTGGTCATGGCCGCCAGCATGGTGATCACCACCAGCACCAACATCATGATCAAACCGCCGGTGCCGAACGACTGCGCCAGCCCGATCAACCCGCTGATAAAGCCGACGGTGCTCAACCCTTGCGCGAAGACCCCGGCGGCCACCAACAGCATGACCACGCTGGCGAATGCGTCCGCCATGCCGCGATAGGCTACCTCCAGGCCGCTGAACACCTGTTTCGCGCTGAAACTGCGCACGAACTCAATCAATGCCGCCAACAGTATGCAACCCACCAACACGGTAATGATGTGCAGCTCCGGTCCCCATTTGCCGTCGAAAATCAGCACGCCGAGGATCGGTGTAAACGGCAATATCGCGTAAAATCCCGGCGCATGGGTTTTGATTTCGCTGACGTCCATGATGTGATGCTGTTCATCGCTCTTTCTGTCGAGATAACGCTGCCAGAAAAAATGCGCCACAGCCATGCAGACAATGGCGGCAATCGAGATAGGCAGCGTGGTTTTGAACGCGAAGTCCACCAGCGGCATCTCCGCCGCTTTGGCCGCCAGCACCACATCGCCGGACGTCGGCGCCAGAATAATCGCCGCCGGCGAAGCGCAAATGGCAGCCGCCGCGCCGCGGCTGATGCCCACGTTCACCATCAACGGGAACAGCGTCGCCATCAGCAGCACGCCGAGACCAGTGGCGGAAGAGACCGCCAGCGACATCAGGCAAGCGACAAAATACGCCGCCACCATCAGCAGATAAGGCGAATTGATCATCTGCAGCGGACGCGAAGCCAGCTTGACGACCACGTCGTTGGCGCCGATATGCGTCATGTAGGCGGCAAAGCCGCACAGCATCATGATCATCATGCCGAGATCGCCGCCGCGGCTCATCAGCAAAATCTTGACGTACTCGATCATGTCGGTCGCGCGCCAGCCGGTTGAGGCGGCGCCGGACGGCAACAGCGTTTTCCCCATCAGCGCGCTGATGCCGAGCAGCAGCAGCCCCCCCACCAACAAGACGCCGGTAGCGGAATATCCCTTGATAATGTAACGGCCCACGCCCGCCGCGACTGCGGCGCCAATAAGGAGCTCTATCATGTTTCCTCAACTCGTCATTTTTTCGCGCTCAAGCGCACAGTAATAGCAAAACTGGCCCCTACTCTGCACAAACTGAGCAGAGGTCTTCATGACCTTCATCAAGGTAACGGAGAGAAATTATCGCGGGAACCTCGATATTGACGCGGGCCACACTGTGGCCCGCATCGGAGGGATTACAGCTTGTCGAGCAGCTTTTTCAGATCCTGACCTTCGCGCGAATCCTTGTTCTTTTCAGCCCATTTGTTCAGCGCATCTTTAGCCCGATCCTGCAGCGTTTTACGCAACACCTGATCGACCTGCAGTTGATAATTGAGCTGTTGCCACGGCCCATAGACCCGCAGCGGGATCGGCGTTTTTTGCAGTTGCTCGATCAGCTCGCCGCGCCCTTGCCATCCGCCGGTGACGCGCACGTTAAGCGCCATATCGCACTGTTTGCCCGGCATATCGATGCTGCCGGCGCCGGTCAGCGCCAGCAAAGGCGAATCCGCCGTCAGACCGCTGAGCTTGATCGTGCCTTGATTCAGGCTGGCCTGCGCCGAGACGTTTTTGACCTCGGTATAACGCTGATAGCTGTCTTGCCCGCGCACGCTGTTATCGTTGCGCGCCACAGCCTGCTGGATCAGCTGCTGAATGTTCAGGCCATGCAGCTGCGCATCCTGCATCGCCAGCTGCGCCGTACCGCGCCAGCGGCGCTCAAATGACTGTGAAGAGAGGCGATCGCCGGTCAAATCCCCTTTCATGCTGAATTTGCCGGTCAACATCTGCGGCATGTCGAAGGCTTTGAGCACCGTGCCCAGTTCAACCTGGTTCAGCGCCGGCTGCACGCTGATCACCGGTTTATTGCCGCGCGCGTCCAGCGAGCCCGGCAAGGAGAAATCACCGCCGGCCAATTGTCCGGCGAGTTTATGCAGCGTCAGCAGTCCGCGTTGGTTGTCCGCCACGACGGCCAACTGAGTGACGTTCATACCGCGATAGGTCAACTGCGCGGCCTGGAGATTCAACTGCGCATTGAAATCGCGCAGCGCCTCTAAATTCTGCTGCCGATCGTCAACCTGGCTGGCGATCACCGGCGCGGAAGTCACGGCGGGTTGTTCGGCGGTATTGGTGCTGGATTGCCAGCCGGAGAGCGCATCGAGATCGAGGTTAGCCGAATTGAGGTTCACCACATAGCCGGGCACCGCCCCCAGCGTGGCGCTGATATCGCCGGTCAATTGGCTGTTATTGGCACTGACGCTCAGCTGGCTGACGGCAATCTGCGCCGGCGTCTGCTGATAGACCACCTGCGCATTGCCCTCTCCCTGAATACCGCCGTTCGGAATATCCGCACCCGCCAGTTGATAATTGAACTGGGTGACTTTGGCGCCAATCTGGCGAGGGAACTGCTGCAAGTCGACATCGGCCGCCATGCTGAAGGTCAGGTCGCGCTGATCGCGATTGACCCGGCTGGAAAGTTCCAGCTGCGCCTGTCGCGTCTGCGTTTGTTGCAGGGTGAGATTGATATCCCGGACATTAATTTGCTCATTGTCGGCGCGCTGCCAAATCAGCAGACTGTCCACGACCCGCAGATTATCGATATCGAACTTCCAGGCCGCATCTGCCGCGTCTGTGCCAGTGCCGGCCGGCGCGATCGGGGCATCCATCTGCGAATGCTCTTCGCTATCGGGCGTGAGGCGAATGACGGCGTTTTTCAGCATCACCTGTTTCACAAACAGCTGATGCGACAGCAGAGGCAACAGTTTGACATCGAGGCGCATATTTTCCGCGCTCACTACCGGCGCTTTCGCGCCCGGCGCGGTCAGCGTCATGCGCCCGGCCAAAATGCTGAGCTGCGGCCAGATATGCCAGCGCAGGTCGCCTTCGAGCGTCAGCTGATAGCCGCTCTTCTGCTCGACCTTTTTGACCATGTAACCGCGAAAATCATTCGGATTGACCAGCAGTACCAGCGCGGACATCCCCGCCACCACCACCACCAGTAAAATCGCCAATGTCGTCAGTAATCTTCTCATGCCACCCTCTTGTCAGCGCCACACCGACGGTGCATCCCGCGCCGTTAGTCCTTGTCGATTCGACTGGCTACTGCGCCCTGCTGATCGCGATATTTCGCGTCCTGCCGGCTGTTGTATGGCCGGGCCGCCGGGCCGGACAACGGTTCAAAGCTCAAGGCCCCGATCAGCATGCCCGGCCGCAGCGCCAGCGGCAGCTTGCCGGAGTTGTAAAATTCCAGCACGATGCGTCCGTGCCAGCCCGGATCGATACGGTGCGCAGTGACGTGCACCATCAACCCCAGGCGCGCCAGAGAAGAACGGCCGTCGAGCCAGCCCACCAGATCGTCCGGCAGCGTCACGGATTCGAACGTCACCGCCAGGGCCAGCTCGCCGGGATGAAGGAAAAACGCCTCGCCTTCCGGCAGGACAATCTCGTCGCTCATCACGCGATCCAACGCGGCGCTGACTTCGTCTTTCGGCCCGCTCAGATCGATAAAAGGCGCGGTATGGCCGCTGAACACGCGGAACTGGTTGCCCAAACGGACATCTACTGTGGCCCCGTTGATGCGTTCGAGCGGCGGACGCGGGGAAATCACCAGTTTCTCGCTATCCAGCCAGGCTTCTATATCGCGGTCGCACAGTCTCATGTCTCTCTTCTCCATCAAAACGCGTAACTAAACAAAAATTGCCACACAACGGGCGAAAGGTCTACGCCGGGGTGCAAATAGTTGGCCGCCGGCCGGAAATACACATTCCCGGCCATTAAACGGCATTATTCAAAGAATTGGCTGATTTTGGCTTTCAGAATATCGATCGCGATGCGGTTTTTGCCGCCGCGCGGGACGATGATATCGGCGTATTGTTTGGAAGGTTCGATAAACTGCAGGAACATCGGGCGCACGGTCTTCTGGTATTGCGCCATCACCGAATCCATCGAGCGGCCGCGCTCGTTGACATCGCGCTTCATGCGGCGCATCAGGCAGATATCCAGCGGCGTGTCGACGAAGATCGAGAAATTCATCTCCTGGCGCAAGCGGATATCCGTCAGCAGCAAGATCCCTTCCAGAATAATGACTTTTTTAGGTTTCAGGTGGACGGTTTCTTTCTTGCGCGTGTGCTCGGTGTAGCTGTACAGCGGCAGTTCGATCGCTTTGCCCGCCTTCAGCATCTGCAAATGCTGGAACAGCAGGTTGTGATCCATGGCGCTCGGGTGGTCATAGTTGGTTTTGACCCGTTCTTCCATGGTCAGGTGACTCTGGTCTTTATAGTAACTGTCTTCTGGAATAACGCCGATGTGCTCATCGCCGACCTGCTCGCGGAGTTCGCGGTACAACGTGCTGGCAATAAGGCTTTTTCCGGAGGCAGATGCGCCAGCTATACCAATAATGACGCACTGATGCGGATTGTCAGTCATAAAATTAAAGACCTGATTTCGTAATGTGAAGGGAGGGAACTAAAACGCGACAATTATAGGGAGTCGTCGGGGTTTGCGCCACTGTATATTGCGCGACGGCGGGCGAATTCAGGCTATCGCGCCCTACCGGCGATATGACATTTTAAGAATCTCACGGCTAGGGCAATGCCCCGCAACAGGTTACACTCCTGCGCTGACTTAGGGACCCCGTAGTCTTTCATCGGAGAATGATGTGCTGGATTGGTATTTTTTGACTTTTTTCGGCGACAGCATGCTGCTGCTGCCCTGCGCGCTGATTCTTTTTTTATTGCTGCTCGCATCGCCCGCCACCCGCGTTGCAGGCTGGCAATGGGCGCTGATTTTCGGTTTCACCGGCGGGCTGGTCTGCCTGTCCAAGTTGGCCTTTCTGGGCTGGGGCATTGGTAGCGCAAGTTATGACTTCACCGGATTCAGCGGCCATTCGGCCCTCGCCGCGAGCATCTGGCCGCCGCTGCTTTGGGCTTTAACCGGTCGATTTTCCCATCCGGTGCGCAGCATCGCGTTGTTGACCGGGTGGATATTGCCTTTCACCATCGGCGTGTCGCGCCTGGAAATCCGCGTGCATTCGGTATCCGAGGTCATCAGCGGGCTGATTTTAGGCTACATGGCCAGCGCGCTGTTTTTATGGCTGCAGCGAGGGAAAGCGCGACCACAGCTGGCCTGGCCGCATTTGGCCATCGCGCTGGCCTTGCCGTTGGCGCTGATGGGGCAGCGGCAGCCGGCCCCCACCCAGGGATTGCTGGAACATATCGCCAAAACGCTGGCGCAGATCGAACGCCCTTATACCCGTGCCGACCTGCACAAGCCGACCCCTACCCCATAAAAAAACCCGGCGTTTAAGCCGGGTTCTTGCATTGCGATAGGCTGATTACAGCGCGCGGAACGCAATCTCCGTCGGGATCGCCTCGCCCTGCCAATACATCTGCGCCGCCACACGGCCGGCCAATTGACGATACATGTCGGCGAATTCGCTGTCCGGGCGGCTGATCACCGTCGGCGTACCGCGATCCAGATCTTCACGCAGCGAGATATGCAGCGGCATCTGCCCCAGCAGACGGCTGTTATATTTCTGCACCAGCTTCTCGGCGCCGCCGGTACCGAAGATCGGCTCATGGTGGCCGCAGTTGCTGCAGATATGCACGCTCATGTTCTCGACAATGCCCAATACCGGCACATGCACTTTCTCGAACATTACGATGCCTTTGGCGGCATCCAGCAAGGCGATATCCTGCGGCGTGGTGACCACCAGCGCGCCGGTCACCGGAATGTTCTGCGACAGCGTCAGTTGGATGTCACCGGTGCCCGGCGGCATGTCCAGCACCAGGTAATCCAGATCCGGCCACAGCGTATCCTGCAGCAGCTGCATCAACGCCTTGCTGGCCATCGGGCCGCGCCACACCATGGCGTTGTCGTCGGTCACCAGATAACCGATGGAGTTGGTCGCCAGCCCGTGCGCCATGATCGGCGCCATGTGCTGCCCGTCCGGCGAAGTCGGCCGCTCGTGTTCGGTGCCCAGCATGTTGGGGATCGACGGGCCGTAAATGTCGGCGTCCAGAATGCCGACCTTGGCCCCTTCGGCGGCCAGCGCCAGCGCCAGGTTGACGGCGGTGCTGGATTTCCCCACTCCGCCTTTGCCGGAGCTGACGGCGATGATGTTGCGCACGCCTTTGATCCCGGCCTGCGCGTTGGCGCGCTTCAGCGTCGTGATATCGTGTTTCAGCTTCCAATCGATGGCGCCGGCGCCGGTCACGCGCAGCAGTTCGGGGCCGACGCTCGCCTGCAGCGCTTCAAAACCGCTCTGCCAGGCAAAGGGCATCGTCAGTTCGATATGCAGTACATCGTCCAGCAACGCGCAGTGATGGATAGCCTTCAATGCGGTCAGGTTGTTTTTCAACGTCGGGTGTTCAAAGGCGGCCAGTACACCGGTCACCAGGGCGCGCAGAACTTCGGGGTTGGTCTGCTCAGGGGATTTTGCGTTCATCCCGGCTCCTTGATTTTGAATGGGTAGCTTCCGGCTAAGCATACCAGAACTGCGCGGCGGCTGGCGCGTATAACCTGTAAGAAACCGCCCTAGCAGCGAAGGGCGCGATCGGTTAACATCGAAGGCCCTTTTATTCATTACAGAAAGCAAGTTCTCACTATGGCTCAAGTCGCGAAAAAATTATTGGTGACGTGCGCGCTACCGTACGCAAATGGTTCCATCCATCTCGGCCACATGCTCGAGCACATCCAGGCGGATATCTGGGTGCGTTACCAACGAATGCGCGGCCACGAAGTGCATTTCATCTGCGCGGACGACGCGCACGGCACGCCGATCATGCTGAAAGCGCAGCAACTGGGCGTTAAACCGGAAGAAATGATCGCGGAGATGAGCCAGGAGCACCAACAGGATTTCGCCGGCTTTGGCATCAGCTATGACAACTATCATTCGACCCATAGCGAGGAAAACCGTGAGCTGTCCACCCTGATTTACAGCCGCTTGAAAGAAAACGGGTTTATCAAGAACCGCACCATTTCTCAGCTGTACGATCCGGAGAAAGGCATGTTCCTGCCGGACCGTTTCGTGAAAGGCACCTGCCCGAAATGCAAATCGCCGGATCAGTACGGCGACAACTGCGAAGTGTGCGGCGCCACCTACAGCCCGACGGAACTGATCGATCCGAAGTCCGTGGTTTCCGGCGCGACGCCGGTGATGCGCGACTCCGAGCACTTCTTCTTCGACCTGCCGGCCTTCAGCGAAATGCTGCAGGCGTGGACGCGCTCCGGCGCGCTGCAGGAGCAGGTGGCGAATAAGATGCAGGAGTGGTTCGAATCCGGCCTGCAGCAGTGGGACATCTCCCGCGATGCGCCTTACTTCGGCTTCGAAATCCCGGATGCGCCGGGCAAATACTTCTACGTCTGGCTGGACGCACCGATCGGCTACATGGGCTCCTTCAAGAACCTGTGCGATAAACGCGGCGATCTGGACTTCGACGAGTTCTGGCGCAAAGACTCCACCACCGAGCTGTACCACTTTATCGGCAAGGACATCGTCTACTTCCACAGCCTGTTCTGGCCGGCGATGCTGGAAGGTAGCCAGTTCCGCAAACCGAGCAACCTGTTCGTGCACGGTTACGTGACGGTGAACGGCGCCAAGATGTCCAAGTCGCGCGGCACCTTCATCAAGGCCGGCACCTACCTGCAGCACCTGGACGCCGACTGCCTGCGCTATTACTACGCCGCCAAGCTCTCTTCACGCATTGACGACATCGATCTCAATCTGGAAGACTTCGTGCAGCGCGTGAACGCCGACATCGTCAACAAGGTGGTGAACCTGGCTTCGCGCAACGCCGGCTTTATCAACAAACGCTTCGGCGGCAAACTGGCCGACACCCTGGCCGATCCGGCGCTGTACCAGACCTTCGTCGACGCGGCCCAGAGCATCGCCGAAGCCTACGCCGCCCGCGAGTTCAGCCGCGCAATCCGCGAAATCATGGCGCTGGCCGATCTGGCCAACCGCTATGTGGATGAGCAGGCGCCGTGGGTGGTGGCGAAGGAAGAAGGCCGCGACGCCGAGCTGCAGGCCATCTGCTCGATGGGCATCAACCTGTTCCGCGTGCTGATGACTTACCTTAAGCCGGTGCTGCCTTCGCTGACCGAACGCGCCGAAGCGTTCCTCAACGCCGAGCTGAGCTGGGACGCGATCCCGCAGCCGCTGCTGGGCCATCAGGTGAACGCGTTCAAAGCGCTGTTCAACCGCATCGATCTGGACAAGGTCAACGAGATGGTCAGCGCCTCGAAAGAAGACATGGCCGCCACCAAGCCGGTGACCGGCCCGCTGGCTGACGATCCGATCCAGGAAACCATCACCTTCGACGACTTCGCCAAGGTTGACATGCGTATCGCCCTGATCAAGAGCGCCGACTTTGTCGAGGGCTCCGACAAGCTGCTGAAGCTGCAGCTGGATCTGGGCGGCGAATCGCGCCAAATCTTCTCCGGCATTCGTTCCGCTTACCCGGACCCGAAAGCGCTGGAAGGCCGTCTGACCATCATGGTCGCCAACCTGGCGCCGCGTAAAATGCGCTTCGGCGTGTCAGAAGGCATGGTGATGGCGGCAGGCCCAGGCGGGAAAGAGATCTTCCTGCTGAGCCCGGACAGCGGCGCGCAGCCTGGCATGCAGGTCAAGTAATCGCGCAGATGCGCGGCGTAGGGAGGGTCGAGCTTGCTCGGCCCTTTTTTATTGCCCCAACCCCCACGTTATAAGCATGAAGAAAAAGTCATAACCGCCCTGATTCCCCTGCCCGCCGCATCCGGCTATGATGCTCCGAAACCCAAAATAGACGTCCAGACAGAAAGACTGCTATAACAGACCTTCACCGGGATCGTTTCCCTGCTTTTTTGGAGCCTATAATAATGAAAAACCTCAAGACTTCGCTGCTCGCCCTCAGTCTGTTGTCCGCCCTGCCGCTGCAGGCGGCGGAAAACGCCGCCGTACCCGCCGCCATCGCTCAGCATCAGGGGCCGGTGCGCATCGCGGTGATCCGCAACCTCGGATCCGACGACAACACCACGCAATTTTTGGCGGGCGCCATTCAGGAAGGGCGCAAGCTGGGCTTCAAGGTGGATACCTTCCTCAGCAACGGCGACGACGCGCGCTTCCAGGACTTCGTCAATCAGGCTATCAGCCAGAAATATGACGGCATCATTCTCTCGCAGGGGCGAGCCCCCTATTCCACTGACCTGGTCAAGCGCATCGCGGCGGCCGGCATCGCCGTCGCGGCTTTCGATACCGACGTCAGCGGCAGCGTTCCCGGCGTCACCGTCTCGCAGCAGGACGACGCTTCACTGGCCAATGCCTCCTTCGGCCAACTGGTGAAGGATTTCAACGGCCAGGCCAATATTGTCAAGCTGTGGGTGGCCGGCTTCCCGCCGATGGAGCGCCGTCAGGCCGCTTACCAGCAGTTGCTGAAACAGCATCCGGGCATTCATGAGCTGGAATCGATCGGCGCGGTCTCATCCGACGTGCAGGGCGATACCGCCAACAAGGTGGGCGCGGTGCTGGCGAAATACCCGAAAGGCAAGATCGACGCCATCTGGGGCACGTGGGACGCCTTTACCCAAGGGGCTTACAAGGCGCTGAAAGAGAACGGCCGCACCGAAATCAAGCTGTACAGCATCGATATCTCCAATCAGGATTTACAGCTGATGCGCGAGGCCGGCAGCCCGTGGCAGGTCAGCGTGGCGGTGGATCCGAAGCTGATCGGCGCGGTCAACCTGCGCCTGGTGGCCAACAAGATCGCCGGGGAAAGCACGCCGGACAACTATCAGTTCAAAGCGGCGGTCATTCCGCAGGCCCTGCTGCTGGCGCAACCGGGGCCGGTCAACGTCGCCGGCCTGGCGAAGATCATCCCCGGCTGGGGCAGCAGCAGCGATTTCGTTCAGCCGTGGTTCGCCACGCGGCAGGCCGAACACGGTAAATAATGCTGTTTTTCACGAGGCTGCCGACGCAGCCTCTGTTTTTCAGATAAATATCGGCAGCCCCCTTCCGTCCCCGCCAAAATGCGCTATGTTATCTGCATCGCCCAATAACTGTATGCATAAACAGGTTTCAAATGAAGGGATTCCCCTCGCTGATCAACGTACTGCTGGCCAGTTCGCTGGTGTTGACCATCGGCCGCGGCGTCACGCTGCCGTTCATCACCATCTACCTCACCGAGCACTTCCAGCTGTTGCCGAAAAGCGTGGGCGTGATCCTGGGCGTCAGCCTCACCCTCGGCATCATCGCCAGCCTGTACGGCGGCTATCTGGTGGACAAATTCAGCAAAAACCGCCTGATCCTGCTGTCGATTTTATTGTTCGCGCTGAGTTTCTTCGCCATTCCCTGGATCCCGCGTCCCGGCGGCGTGATCGTGGTGCTGGCGATCCTGCATACCTGTTATTCGGTGCTGAGCATCACCATTAAGGCCTGTTTCGCCGATTGGCTGCCGGTCGAGCAGCGCATCAAGGCTTTCTCAATCAACTACACGCTGGTCAACGTCGGCTGGGCGATCGGCTCTGCGCTCGGCGTTCTGGTGGCCGGGCTGAGTCCGCTGCTGCCGTTCTACCTGTCAGGCGGCCTGGCGCTGGCGACGGTGACGGCGCTGAGCCTGCGCTTGCGCGGTGGTGAACAGCGCCCGGCACCCAGCGCCGCCGCACCGGCCGCGCTGGCCAACTTCCGTCAAACGCTGGCCATCTTGCGAAGCGATCGACGGCTGATCTACTTCACCCTCGGCAGCACGCTGGGCGCGGTGGTGTTCGGTCAGTTCACGGGCTATCTGTCGCAGTACCTGATCACCGTCTCCAGCGCCGAGTTCGCCTACAAAATCATCGGGTTGGTGATGATCGTCAACGCCGGTATCGTCATCGCCCTGCAATACCTGCTCAGCCGCGGCATGCGCCAGGAGAATATGCTGCGCTGGCTGGCGCTGGGCACGCTGTTTTTCATCGTCGGGCTGCTCGGTTTTATGGTGGCCGGCCAGGCGGTCTGGCTATGGCTGGCGGCGATGGCGGTGTTTACCTTAGGCGAGATCATCGTTATCCCGGTGGAATACATGTTCATCGACTTTATCGCGCCGCCGCACCTGAAAGGCAGCTACTATGGCGTACAGAACCTCAGCGCATTGGGCGGCGCCATCAACCCGGTGCTGTGCGGGGTCATGCTCAGCTACGCCGCGCCGCCGCTGATGTTCGTGATGCTGATCGTCGCCGCGCTGCTCAGCCTGCTGTTTTTCTTCCTCGGCCATCGTTTGGCGGAACGTTCTGCGGCAACGGCCGAAGACGCGCGCTGACCCTGCCTGCAACTCTCAAAGCAGGATGTCAACCCGCCGATCGCGCATGGCAGGCATAGCGAGAATTCATAGTGCGATCTGTGGCGTGGCTCACAGTTTAATTGTATGATGAATGCGTCAGTTAAACGGGAAAAGACAATGGCCAACGTGCTCACACTGTGCTGGAAATACCTCAGGGCCCTGCTCCTCATCTACCTGTGTCTGTTCGTCGGCAACGCAGTGGCGACGCTGCTGCCGTTCGCCATTCCCGGCAGCATCATCGGCATGCTCTTGCTGTTCGCGCTGCTCTCCACCCAGATCCTGCCGGCCAAATGGGTTAAACCCGGCTGTCATTTGCTGATCCGCTACATGGTGCTGCTGTTCGTGCCGATCGGCGTCGGCGTGATGAAATATTACGACCAGATCGTCGCGCATCTGGGCCCGCTGGTCATTTCTTGCCTGATCAGCACGCTGATGGTGCTGGTGGTGGTCGGCTATACCTCACACTATTTTCACCGCGAGCGGCGCATTGCCGGTAAGCCCGACGACACGGAGGGCAACTCATGATCCATGAAATCTGGTGGTCGCTGCCGCTGACGCTGGCGGTCTATTTCGCCGCGCGCTGGCTGGCGCGCCGGTTGAACATGCCGCTGCTCAATCCGCTGCTGGTGTCCATGGCGGTGATCATCCCGCTGCTGCTGCTCAGCGGTATTTCCTATGAGCGCTACTTCCCAGGGCAGCAGGATCCTCAACGATCTGCTGCAGCCGGCGGTCGTCGCGCTGGCCTTCCCGCTGTATGAGCAGTTGCACCAAATCCGCGCGCGCTGGAAGTCGATTATCACGGTGTGCTTCATCGGCAGCCTGACCGCCATGATCAGCGGCGGCGCCATCGCCCTGTGGTTGGGCGCCACGCCGGAAATCGCCGCCTCTATCTTGCCGAAATCGGTCACTACGCCGATCGCGATGGCCGTCGCGGACTCGCTCGGCGGCATTCCGGCGATCAGCGCGGTTTGCGTTATTTTCGTCGGCATCCTCGGCGCCGTGTTCGGCCACACGCTGTTCAACCTGTTGAAAATCACGACGCCCTCGGCGCGTGGCCTGGCGATGGGCACGGCTTCCCACGCGCTGGGCACCGCGCGCTGCGCGGAGATGGACTATCAGGAGGGCGCCTTCGGCTCGCTGGCGCTGGTGATCTGCGGCATCATCACCTCGCTGCTGGCGCCGTTTGTGTTTCCGGTGCTGTTGCATCTGTTCGGTTGATCAGGATGAAACTTGCGATACATCTCGCATTTACGCCTTTTATTGCATTGATTTCATCATTTAAGAGATATTGATCACACTTTAATGTCTCTGGCCTGCCTAGAATGTGATCCCGTTAACCTGTAGAGAGACCTTCCATGCATCCGCGTTTTCACACCGCTTTCAGCGCACTGCCCGCGACACTGCAATCCGCCCTGCAGCCCTATCTGGACGCGCCCGACTTTCCGGCGATGTTCACGGCCGAGCAAGCGGCGGCGATCCGCTCAGGTTGCGGGTTGGACGATGACGCGCTGGCATTCGCGCTGCTGCCGCTGGCGGCGGCCTGCTCGTTAACCCCGATATCGCATTTCCACGTCGGCGCCATCGCGCGCGGGCAAAGCGGCAATCTCTATTTCGGCGCCAATATGGAATTCAGCGGCGCGCCGCTGCAGCAATCCGTACATGCGGAACAAAGCGCAGTGACTCACGCCTGGCTGCGCGGCGAAAAAGCGCTGGCCTCGATCACCGTCAACTATACGCCGTGCGGCCACTGCCGCCAGTTTATGAATGAGCTGAACAGCGGCGGCGCGCTGCAAATCCGTTTGCCTGGCCGCGCACCGGCCACGCTGGCGGACTATCTGCCGGACGCCTTCGGCCCGAAAGATCTGGATGTCGCTTCACTGCTGATGGACGAGGTCAATCACGGGCATCAACTGCCGCTGAACGATGCGCTGACGCAAGCGGCGCTGGCGGCGGCCAACCGGAGCCACGCGCCGTACAGCAACGCCCACAGCGGCGTGGCGCTGGAAACGGCAGACGGCAGCCTCTACGCCGGCCGCTATGCGGAAAACGCCGCTTTTAACCCGAGTCTGCCGCCGCTGCAGGCCGCGCTGATCCTGCTGAACCTCTCCGGCGGCGACTGCCGAGCTATCCGTCGCGCCGTCCTGGCCGAGCCGCAGGACGCGAGCATCAGCCAATGGGACGCCACCCGCGTCACCCTGGCGGCGCTGGGTTGCCAAAACGTCAGCCGCGCCGCCTTCTAAGCGCACGACGGCGGGGCCATCCGGTTCCGCCGTTAACAGCACCGCCCGCCAAATACAATGCCCCGACGCCGCCAGAGACACTTTCTTTAGTTAAAAAATCATTTGATTGTCGATAATTACGCCAACCTGGTTCATCATCGGGCAACAAATGCTGTACATCTTCTCTTTATCTTTTAGGATCGTCGGCAATACAGTTATCTGATACGTGAAGAGTAAAACTGATGGAACTAGAATACGAAAGCAAACGCCCGCTCTACATCCCTTACGCCGGCCCGATTCTGCTGGAATTTCCGCTGCTGAACAAAGGCAGCGCTTTCACCGAGGAAGAACGTAGCCACTTCAACCTGCACGGCCTGCTGCCGGAAGCGGTGGAGACCATCGAAGAACAGGTGGAACGCGCCTACCGTCAGTATCAGGATTTCAAGAACGATAACGATAAGCACATCTACCTGCGCAACATCCAGGACACCAACGAAACCCTGTTCTATCGCCTGCTGGACTCGCACCTGAGCGAGATGATGCCAATCATCTACACCCCGACCGTCGGCGAGGCCTGCGAGCACTTCTCCGATATCTACCGCCGCGCGCGCGGGCTGTTCATCTCCTACCCGAACCGCGATCGCATCGATGACATGCTGCAAAACGCCACCAAGCAGAACGTCAAGGTGATCGTAGTGACCGACGGCGAACGCATTCTCGGCCTGGGCGACCAGGGCATCGGCGGCATGGGCATTCCCATCGGCAAGCTGTCGCTGTATACCGCCTGCGGCGGCATCAGCCCGGCCTATACCCTGCCGGTAGTGTTGGACGTCGGCACCAACAACCCGCAGCGCCTCAACGATCCGCTGTACATGGGCTGGCGCCATCCGCGCATCTCCGGCGAGGAATACCACGCCTTCGTCGAAGAGTTTATTCAGGCGGTCAAACGCCGCTGGCCGAACGTGCTGCTGCAGTTCGAAGACTTCGCGCAGAACAACGCCACCCCGCTGCTGAACCGCTACCGCGACGAGATCTGCTGCTTTAACGACGACATCCAGGGCACCGCCGCGGTCACCCTCGGCAGCCTGATCGCCGCCAGCCGCGCCGCCGGCAGCCAGCTGCGCGATCAGACCGTCACCTTCCTCGGCGCCGGTTCCGCCGGCTGCGGCATCGCCGAGCAGATCATCGCGCAGATGAAGTCCGAAGGGTTGAGCGAAGACGAAGCGCGCGCCCGCGTATTCATGGTTGACCGTTTCGGCCTGCTGACCGACAAACTGCCGAACCTGCTCGACTTCCAGAGCAAGCTGGTGCAGAAGAGCGACAACCTGGCCGGTTGGGAAACCGCCAGCGACGCCATCTCGCTGCTGGACGTGGTGCGCAACGCCAAGCCGACCATTCTGATCGGCGTTTCCGGCCAGCCGGGGCTGTTTACCGAAGAGCTGATCCGCGAGATGCACAAGCACTGCGAACGCCCTATCGTGATGCCGCTGTCCAACCCAACCTCGCGCGTGGAAGCCCGTCCGGAAGACATCATCAACTGGACCGACGGCGCCGCCCTGGTCGCGACCGGCAGCCCGTTTGCGCCGGTAAGCTACAAAGAGCAGCTGTACCCGATTGCCCAGTGCAACAACTCCTACATCTTCCCGGGCATCGGTTTGGGCGTGCTGGCCTCCGGCGCCACCCGCGTCACCGACGCCATGCTGATGGCCGCCAGCCGCGCGCTGGCGGATTGTTCGCCGCTGGCGACCGACGGCCACGGCGCGCTGCTGCCGAATATCGACGATATTCAGGGCGTATCCAAGTGCATCGCCATGGAAGTGGGCAAAGCGGCGCAGCTGCAGGGTGTGGCGATCGTCACCTCCGAAGACGCGCTGTCGAAAGCCATCGAGCACAACTTCTGGCGGCCGCAGTACCGCAGCTATAAGCGCACCTCGTTCTGATTGACGCGCTGAAATGACCCAGCCCGGCTCCGCCGGGCTTTTTTGTGCGGCAAAACCGCCGAAAAATGCGGCGACGCGCGTGCTTCAGGCGGTTCGCGTCTTGCGTCGGTCGGTCAGGTAAAGTAGCCTTGATCCATCTTTTTCAGCCCGGCGCGCGTAAGGCAACAACATGTGGAAACGCCTGATAATCAGCCTGTTCATCATCATTGCGGTGTTGATGGGCTCGGCTATTGCGCTCGATCGCTGGATCAGCTGGAAAACCGCGCCTTACGTCTACGACGAACTGCAGGAATTGCCGCATCGCCAGGTCGGCGTAGTGCTCGGCACCGCCAAGTATTATCGCACCGGCGTGATCAACCAGTACTACCGTTACCGCATTCAGGGAGCGATCAACGCTTATAACAGCGGCAAGGTAAAATACCTGCTGCTGAGCGGCGACAATGCCCAGCAAAGCTATAACGAACCGATGACCATGCGCCGCGATCTGATCGCCGCCGGCGTGGCGCCGAGCGATATCGTGCTGGATTACGCCGGCTTCCGCACCCTGGATTCCATCGTGCGCACCCGCAAGGTGTTCGACACCAACGATTTCATCATCATCACCCAGCGCTTCCACTGCGAGCGCGCGCTGTTTATCGCCCTGCACATGGGCATTCAGGCGCAGTGTTACGCGGTGCCGTCGCCAAAGGACATGATGACGGTGCGCGCCCGCGAGATCTTCGCCCGTCTGGGCGCGCTGACCGATCTGTACATCCTCAAGCGCGAGCCGCGCTTCCTCGGCCCGCTGATCCCGATCTCCGCCATGCACACCGTGCCGGAAGACGCCCAGGGTTATCCCGCCGTCTCGCCTGAACAGTTGGTGGAGCTGGAGCACAAGCTGAAAGAAGAGAAACAGAAAGCCAAACAGCCCTGACGCGGCAAACGCCCAAAAAAGCCGGAAGAATAGGCCTAATGCCGGTCACTTAAGCCTGACTGGTATTTTTTATCCAGTCTCTTTACGTGACGTGCAGGATGAATTGCCGTAAATCCCCCGAATTTCTCTGTTACTACAATGAACGGCAATTGGAGGGGCCGAAGGCGCGGCCCCTCCACCCGCGCCCTTGCTTAACACCGTCTGTCCGCTGTGCGGAAATTACTCGGCCCACCCTGGGCCTCGCCCCTTCGGGGCCGCTGCAAGCAGCGTTCAAATCTGCTCCCGGCAGATTTGTCCTCGCCGCGTCTGCATTGTCGGGCGGGTCGGCTGCGACAAACGTCCCTGTTAGTCTCGCCTCAACCGGCCTTCCCTGGCCGGTTGCCCCTGACAACGCCGTCTTGCTCGGCAGCCGGTGATGCGCGCCTAAGGTCAACACCCGAGCTGGCAGCTACCGGGCAACCTGTCCCTTATGAGGTTATGACAGAGAAGCGTAATCGGAGATGAGCACGGTATTGGACGCCCTTGAAGACGCCGAACGCAGGCATAGTGCATTAGGAGAAACCGCCATGGACGGCGGTTTCAGGTGAGACAGGCAGGGACGCCTGTCGCAACCGGCCTCAATGCGCTATGGCGGAGAGAGGGCAGTTGGCAAAGCCAACCGTCTGATAGGGCAAAGGCGCGGGTTGCCAGGGGCCGCGCCTTCGGCCCCTGGCTCGGTCGAGGTGCTGGAGCCTCATGATGCACCTCTCATTTATCGACCGAAAACGACTCGAGTACTTCAAAAAAACGCTAACTGACCAGCATTAGGCAATAGGCCGGCCTTGTCGTCTCTGCTGCGGCAGATCTACTTCTTCTTGGCGTATTTCAACGAGTCCAGCGCCACGGCGAAGATGATGATGCTGCCCTTGATGATGTACTGCCAGTACGGGTTGATGCCGATATAGGTCAGGCCGTAGTTGATGACGGTAAAGATGATCACCCCGGTCACCACGCCCCACACCGTACCCACCCCGCCGGCAAATGAGACGCCCCCCACCACGCAGGCGGCGATGGCGTCCAGCTCATACATAAAGCCGAGGTTGTTGGTGGCGCTGCCGATGCGCCCCGCTTCCAGCAAGCCGCCGAAGGCATAGAACACGCCGGACAGCGCATAGATCATGATCAGGTTCAGCGGCACATTGACGCCGGACACTTTGGCCGCTTCCGGGTTGCCGCCGATGGCGAAGATGTTCTTGCCGAAGCGGGTCTTGGTCCACAAGATCCAGACGAAAATGATGGCAATCAGCGCATAGAAGGTGATGTACGACAGCTTGAAGTCGCCGAAGCGCAAGAAGCCTTGGGCAAAGGTGGAGAACTTCGGATCGAAGCCGGCGACCGGCGACGCGCCGACCGAATCGTAATACAGCGAGTTGATGCCGTAGACGATGATCATGGTGCCCAACGTGGTGATGAACGGCGTCACGTTGAGGTAGGCGATAATCAGGCCGTTAACCAGGCCGATCACCGCGCCGACCGCACACACCAGCAGGATAACCACGGGAATCGACCAGGTTTCCATGTGCGGGAACACTTTGTTGACGTTATCCATCGACTGCAGCAGCGTGGCCGCCACCACCGCCGCCAGCCCCACCTGCCGCCCGGCGGACAGGTCGGTGCCCTGGGTCACGATCAATCCCGCCACGCCCAGCGCGATGATGATGCGCACCGAAGACTGCGTCAGGATATTGCTCAGGTTCATCAGGCTGAGGAAAGTGGGGTCCTGAATGATGATGATGGCCAACAGCACCAGCAACACCACGTAAATGCCGCCTTCCTTGAAATAGGTAAATAAGGTTTTTTTATTTAGCGCGTTCATAATTCGAATCCTTAAAGGTGCAGGGAGGCGAGACGTAAGATTTCATTTTGCGAGGTCTGTTTGGTGTTAACGATGCCCGCAACCTGACCATTGCTCATCACCAAAATACGGTCGGTGATCCCCAAAAGCTCCGGCATTTCGGACGAGACGATAATGATCCCCTTGCCCTTCTTCGCCAGCTCGGTCATCAGCTGATAGATCTCGAACTTGGCGCCCACGTCGATGCCGCGCGTCGGTTCATCCAGCATCAGGATCTCCGGCTGCGTCAGCAGCCAACGGCCGATGATCACCTTTTGCTGATTGCCGCCGGACAGCGAGCCGATATGGGTGTGATGCCCCGGCGTTTTCACCCGCATGGCGTCGATCACCCACTGGGTGTCACTCTTCATCCGCGCGTTGTCCAGCAGGCCGAGCTTGTTTTTATAATTGCGGATGTTGGAGATCAGCGAGTTGAAACCCACGTCGAGGTAGGCGTAAATCCCGGTGGATCGCCGCTCTTCGGTCACCAGCGCGAAACCGTGGTTAATCGCTTCGTTGGCGCTGTGGTTGTCGATCGCCTTGCCGTGCAGCTTGATAGTGCCCGCCACCTTCTCGCGAATGCCGAACAGCGTCTCGACGATGTCGGTGCGCTTGGCGCCCACCAGCCCGGCGATGCCGAGGATCTCGCCCTGGTGCAGATCGAAGGACACATCGCGGATCGAAGGCTGGCGCAGCGACGTCAGGTTCTTCACCTCGAGGATCACCTCACCCGGCGTGTTCTGCCTGTCGGGGAAACGCTGGCTCAGCGAGCGGCCGACCATCATGGCGATGATCTTGTCCATATCCAGCCCTTCCAGCGGCTGGGTGGCGATCCACTGGCCGTCGCGCAGCACCGTTATCTCGTCACACAGCTGGAAGATCTCTTCCATCTTGTGCGAGATATAGACGATGCCGCAGCCGCGCTCTTTCAGCTTGCGGATGATGGTGAACAGGTGATTGACCTCTTTCTCCGTCAACGAAGAGGTCGGTTCGTCCATGATGACGATCTTGGCGTCATAGGAAAACGCTTTGGCGATCTCGATCATCTGCATCTGCGACACCGACAGGTTGCCCACCTTTTCGCGCGGGTTGATGTCGATATCCAGCTCGTCGAAGATCGCCTGAGTGTCTTTGAACATCTTGTCCTGATCGACGAACAGGCCTTTGGTCGGGTAGCGTCCCAGCCACATGTTGTCCATCACGGTGCGTTGCAGCACCAGGTTCAGCTCCTGATGCACCATGGAAACGCCGTGCTCCAGCGCTTCCTTCGAGCTCTTGAAGTCGATTTCCCGGCCCTGAAATACAATGCTGCCGCTGTCTTTTTTGTAAATGCCGAACAGGCATTTCAACAACGTCGATTTCCCCGCGCCGTTCTCCCCCATCAGGGCGTGAATGGAGTGCGGACGGACGCGTAAATTGACATTGTCCAAGGCTTTGACGCCGGGAAATGACTTACAAATATCCGTCATTTCCAGCAAAAATTCGCGTGAGCTATCGGCCATAAATACACCTGGCTTAACGATCTTGCAGTCGTAAACATCCCCGCCGGCGGTATCCCTGGTGTTGGCGCCGCAGGCGGGGTCTTAGCGGGATCTCAATTCTTATTTAATGAACTGAGACAGGTTGTCTTTATCTACGCCGACGTAAGGGATACGCACGACTTTATTTTCGATTTTATATTGGGTGCCTTCGGTGGCCGGTTTGCCCGCCGCCAGGTTTTTCGCCAGCTCGAAGGTGGCCTTCGCCTGATTGTCGGCGTCGTTCAGCACCGTGCCCGCCATCGCGCCGGATTTCACCAGCGCCAGCGCTTCAGGCAGCGCATCCACGCCGAACACCGGAATACTGGTCTTGTTGTGCGCTTTCAGCGCTTCCACCGCGCCCATCGCCATGGCGTCGTTGTTGGCGATCACCACTTCGATCTTGTTGGCGTTCGGGCCGGAGAGCCAGGCGTCCATCTTGTCTTTCGCCTGCGCGGTATCCCACATCGCGGTATCCAACTGCAGCTGTTGGGTCTTGATGCCTTTCTCGTTCAGCGTTTTCACCACGTAGGTGGTGCGCGCTTCGGCATCCGGGTGGCCCGGCTCGCCCTTCAGCAGCACGAATTGGATCTGGCCGTCTTTGTTCAGATCCCAGGCCGGATTGGCTTTCCAGTGTTTGGCGATCAGTTCGCCCTGGATCACGCCGGACTCTTTGGAATCGGTGCCGACGTAATACGCCTTGTCATAGCTGTCCAGCGCTTTGCGGGAAGGTTCTTTGTTGTAGAACACCACCGGGATATCGTTTGCGCGCGCCTTATCGATAACCACCGGCGCCGCGGCCGGGTCGACCAGGTTGATCGCCAGCGCTTTCACGCCCTTGGCCAGCAGCACGTCGATCTGATCGTTCTGTTTGGACTGGTCGTTCTGCGAGTCATTCATCAACAGGGTAACGTCCGGTGACGCCTTGGCGTCTTTCTCGATCGCTTTGCGCACCACCGACATGAAGTTGTCGTCGTATTTGTAAATCGTGACGCCAATACGGGTATCAGCATGGGCTGCGGCGCCAAACATCATGGCAGCGGCCATGGCGGCCAGGGTGAAAACCTTCTTATTCATTGTCAATCTCCGGTTCTGTGTAGGGTATTACTCGTCTTTGAGCCAATGGTCACCGGCAGTGCACGCACCCCAGGCCAGGCGATTTCCACTCAACACCTGTCGTCCGTGGATCTTGTTATTTCCGAGAAATGCTGTGTCAGCGCGAGATAAACGGTTACAGCGGCAAGGGCCTTTGCGCCTGAAAACGCCTAGAGCATAGACGGCGTGATGTTAATATTCTGTGAATTTTCTCACAGATTGAAAACGGTTACACAAGATTAAATCGTCAGAGAGTGACCGTCGCCTCACTTTGCCAGGGGGCGACAGAATGGCGCCGCACCAGCGTCGGCATGAACAGATGGCTCGCCTGCGGCTCCGCCAGGCCTGCTGCGCCCTGTAATGCCAGCTCGGTCGCCAACGTGGCCATCGAAACGATCGGGTAACGCACCGTGGTAAGTTTGGGGCTGGTGTAGCGCGCGATGGGAATATCGTCGAAGCCGATCAGCGAGAAATGCTGCGGCACCGTGATACCGTTTTCTTTCAGCACCGCCATGGCGCCGGCGGCCATGGCGTCGTTGTAGGCGAACACCGCGCTCAGCTGTAAGTTGCGCCCCAGCAGCTCGACCATCGCCGCCTCGCCGCCCTGCAGATCCGGCGAACCGTACGCGCGCCAGCTGTCGGGCGTCGCCAGCCCGGCGGCGGCCATCGCCTGCGCATAGCCTTGCTGACGCAGCGGCCCGTCTTCGATCGGGTGATTGGAGCCCAGATAACCGATGCGCCGATGGCCCTGCGAGAGCAGAAGACGCATCGCCATGTCAGCGCCACTGACGTTGTCCAGCCCAACGCAGCGCGGCTCATAGCCGGGGATAATTCGATTGATCAGCACCATGCCCGGCACCTGCTCCAGAAAGCCGATCAGTTCGGCGTCGCTCAAGGCTTTGGCGTGAACAATCAGGGCGTTACAGCGCTGACGGATCAGCACTTCGATCGCATGGCGCTCTTTATCCGCCTGATGATAGCTGTTGCCGATCAGCAGATACTTGTGGTGTTTCTGCGCCACCGTGTCTACCGCTTTCACCAGCGCGCCGAAGAATGGATCGGACACGTCCATCACCACCACGCCCAGCGTATCGCTGCTTTGGGTCGCCAGCGCCTGTGCATTGGCGTTGGGGCGGTAGCCCAGTTCCGCCACCGCCTGCAGCACCTGTTCGCGCGTCTCTTTGCTGGTCAGCGCGCTGTGATTGAGCACGCGAGACACGGTCGCCACGGAGACGCCGGCGCGTTTCGCCACGTCGCGAATAGTGATCGGATGAACTGGAGGCATGCGGGATCCTGAAATCGGGGTAGTGGCCGGTGGCGCTATCCTACCCCGATTGACCCGCAGCTCTGCGTGAATTACGTCACAGGAAAGAAAACGTTTACATACATTTTTTTAACCTGCCGATGGGCGCTCACTTCAGCGCTTTGGATTCCGTTTCACCGGCGGCCATCTGCGTCAATTTGCGCCACAGCCATTCCATCGGCCCCTGTTCGAAGTAACGCAGCCACAGCGCGGAAAAGACCAGGTTGACCAACCAGACCAGAGGCACAAACGCCAACAGCTGAAGCCGGTCGAACTGCTCATAGAGGCCAAAGCGATAAAACAGCGTAGTGCAGATCAGCGTTTGCAACAGGTAGTTGCTCAGCGCCATGCGCCCCACCTGGCTCAGCCAGTGGGCGATGCGCAGGCGCGACAGCGCGGGCCAGAAACCGTAACACAGCGCCAGATAGCCCAGCGCCTGCAGCGGCGCGCCCAGCTCGCGCGGCACCTGCAGCAGGAAACCGCTCCAGCGATAGTCCCAGTGCACCTGCCATTGCAGCGCCACCGCCGGCAGTTGGATCAGCACGGACAGCGGCAACAGCCACGCCGCCTGCCGCAGGTAATAGCCGGAGGAATAGCTGCCGCGCAGCCAGCCGCTGCGCATTAGCCCGGCGCCGAACAGCATCAGCCCCGCCAGCTCCCAGCCATACTGCGCGCCGATGGCCAGCAGGCTGGACGAGAGCAGATCGGCGCGGCTGCGCCAGGCTTCGAAACCGCCCTGCAGCTTCCAGAACTTCTCGTACTGCAACTCCGCCACGCCCGGCTGCCAGAAGCTGCCCGGTTCACCGTGCGAGACAAAACCGAGCAGCAGCAGCACCGCCACGCCGATCAGGTAGAGCACCACGCCGGTTTTCAGCAGTTGGAATGTGTCTTTGGCTTCGCGGATCATGCGCCAGCACACCAGGCCGATCAGCCCGTAGGCCAACAGAATGTCGCCGTCCCACAGGAAGATGGCGTGCGCGAGGCCGAACAGCACCAGCCACGACAGCCGCGCGCGGATCCAGCTTTTGCCGCGTCGCAGCAGCATTTGCAGCCCGGCGCCGAACAGCAGTGCGAACATCGCCAGGAACTTGGCCTGGGCGAAGAGATCCAGCAGCGCCCAGGTCCAGGCGTCGCGCGATGACGGCATCCCCAGATAGGCCGGATTGAGGTAGGCGGCCTTCGGCAAGCCGAAGGCGCTGATGTTCAGCAATAAGATGCCGAGGATGGCGATGCCGCGCACGCAGTCCAGCGTGGCGATGCGCGGCAGAGGATGACTGTTCATTTTTTATCGCTGTCTTCCGCTCATGAAAAAGGCGCCCGCAGGCGCCTGTTGTCGTTTTGCGAGTCGCCCCGCAACGCCATCACCCCTGGTGATGGCGCACCGCGCGCAGGAACTCCTGGCGGGTATTTTGGCTGGACTTGAACAGCCCCCCCAACGAGGTGGTGGTGGTGGCGCTGGTCGCGTCGCGAATGCCGCGCGCTTTGACACAATAATGGACTGCATCGATCGATACCGCCACGTTATTGGTGCCGAGCAGGGTCTGCAGCGCAACCAGGATCTGCTGGGTCAGGCGCTCTTGCACCTGCGGACGCTGGGAGAAGAACTGCACAATGCGGTTGATCTTCGACAGACCGATCACCGAGTCTTTCGGGATATAGGCCACGGTGGCCTTGCCGTCGATGGTGACGAAGTGGTGTTCACAGGTGCTGGTCAGCGTGATATCGCGCACCGTCACCATCTCATCCACCTTCATTTTGTTCTCGATGACGGTGATTTTCGGGAAGTTGGCGTAGTCCAGACCGGAGAAGATCTCGTCGACATACATTTTGGCGATGCGATGCGGCGTTTCCGCCAGGCTGTCGTCAGACAGATCGAGATTCAGCAGCTGCATGATTTCGGTCATGTGCTCTTTGATGCGACGCTTGCGCGTTTCGCGATCCAGCACTTCCCCGCGCAGCGGTGTCTCCAGACCACGCTCTTCCAGTGCCGCATGCACCAGAGCGGCTTCTTTACTTAATGATGTCATGTATTTGTTCTCCTGCGGACGGAACCCGCCGGCGGCCTGATAGGGCGTGCGGCCGGCGAATTGCTTGCTCTCGTGACGGCAGAGTTTTCGTGGTGGATAACGTGAACCCGGTCAAGATTTTGCCCCCACTGTAGATGAGAGCGCGGCGATTATCCAGTGATAGTGCTTCATCCAGAGGTGAAATCTTCGCATTTAGCACAATCAGGCCGGCTGCGGGTCTCCACGCTTTTGTATGGATTTTAATCACCGAGTCGCCGTTTTTTGCGCCAACCGCCGCGCCGGGGTATTCACCGCCAGCCCTCCGGCCACCAACAGCGCTATCACCGCCACATACAGCGCCGGTTCCAGCCGATGGGTCAAGCCGGTCGACAGCGCCGACAGCATCGGCCCAACCAGCTGGCCGATCGCATAACCGGTGGTCAGCAATCCGGCCATGTAACGCGCATGGCGCGGCGCCAGTTCACGGCCGTGCTGAAGGGCGAGCTGCACCACACAGAGGAAACCGCCGCCGGTCAGCAACGCCCCGAGCGCCAGGCCGGCCACGCCCGGCACCACTTCGGCGCTCAGTACGCCGAGCGCCTGTACCCACAGCGTGATCGCCAACCGGGTTTGGGTGGTCAGTCGATGGCGGGTCACAATGCCGATAACGATCCCCAGCACCGCCGCGCCGCCGAACACCGGCCAGACGAACTGCGCGAACAGGCTGTCGGGAAAACGCGCCGCCGCCATCTGCGACAAGAAGGTCGCCGGCAGGATATAGCCGAAGCCGGCCAGGCTGTAGCTCCACACCAGACGCTTGAGCGCCGGCGTCAGCAGCAGCGGCTCCGGGGCTACGTCCGGGCGATGCAGCTCGCCGCTGCGCGGCAGAAAGGCGCTAATCCCCCCGACCAGCACCAGCGCCAGCCCGCCATACACCAGCCAGGCCTGCGCCGCCGTCAGCCCCAGCGCGTTGATGCCCACCGCCAGCATGCCGCTGAGGAAGATGCCGGCGCCCGGCCCGGCGAACACCGCCGCGCTCAGCGCCGGCCGGCCGTAGTGCGCCAACCGCTCGTTGGTCCAGGCCGCCACCAGCACCATCGCCCAGCCGCTGGCCCAGCCGATGACGAAGCGCAGCGCGCCGTGCGTCCATTCATCCTGCGCCAACGCCGACAGCAGCGTCAGCGCCATCGCGCCCCATACGCCCAGCCACAGGCGCCGCTCGACGTGGCGCGTAGCGCGCATCGCGTCGTAGGCGCCGCACAGATAGCCCAAATAGTTGATCGCCGCCACCAGCCCAGCGCCGGTCAGGCTGAACTGGTGGTCAGCGATCATCAGTGGCACCTGAGGGGTGAAAGCGAAGCGGCCAATGCCCATCGCCACGATCAGCGCGGCAAACCCGCTCAAGGCAATACGTAAAGCCATACCGGTATCCAAAAGGTTAAAAGAAAGTTGCCAGTATCATGCCGCAGTATTAAACTCACAAAAACTGAATAATAGTCATCAAGTTCATCACGAAACGAGAACATTATGGATCTGACCCAGCTTCGCATGTTCTGCTGCGTAGCGGAAACCGGCTCGGTCGCCCGCGCCGCCGAGCAGCTGCACCGCGTGCCGTCGAATCTGACCACCCGGCTGCGCCAGCTCGAGCAGGAACTGGGCGCCGATCTGTTTATCCGCGAAAAACAGCGCCTGCGCCTGTCGCCGATGGGCCATAACTTTCTGTGCTACGCCAATCGCATCCTGGCGCTGAGCGACGAGGCGATGAGCATCACCCATGCCGGCGAACCGGCGGGCAACTTCGCTCTCGGCTCGATGGAGAGCACCGCCGCCACCCGCCTGCCCTCGCTGCTGGCGGCTTACCACCAGCGTTTCTCGCAGGTGTCTCTGTCGCTGACTACCGGCACCTCCGGCGAAATCGCCGATCGGGTGCGCGCCGGCACGCTGGCGGCAGCGCTGGTCGACGGCCCGGTGCCCTATGACGAGCTGAACGGCTGCATCGCCTATCCTGAACATATGGTGGTGATCTCCTGTCTCGATCACGCGCCGATCCACAGCGCCAAAGACGCCAACGGCGAAACGCTGTTCGCCTTTCGCGCCAGCTGCTCCTACCGCCTGCGGCTGGAGGCCTGGTTCAAGCGCGAAGGCGCGCGGCCGGGGCAGATCATGGAGATCCAGTCCTATCACGCCATGCTGGCCTGCGTCGCCAGCGGCGCCGGGCTGGCGATGATCCCGCATTCGGTGCTCAGCCTGCTGCCGGGCCATGAGCGGGTTCGGGTTCACACCCTGCCGCCGGACGTGGCCGACACCGCCACCTGGCTGCTGTGGCGCCGCGACGCGTTCGGGCCGAACGTGCGCGCGCTGAAAGAATTGATTATTGAACAGACGGAAACCGCCGCTGTTGATGAAAACACCCCCAACGATTTATCAGACGTTGTCGATATCGCCTGATTTAAAAAGAAAACCACTGAGGAGACTATGATGGAGATGATCAAAACCCGCGCCGCCGTTGCCTGGAGCCCGAACCAGCCGCTGAAGATCGAAGAAGTCGAGCTGATGCCACCGCAAAAAGGCGAAGTGCTGGTGCGGATCGTCGCCACCGGCGTTTGTCACACCGACGCCTACACCCTGTCCGGCAAAGATCCGGAAGGCGTGTTCCCGGCGATCCTCGGCCACGAGGGCGGCGGCGTGGTGGAAGCGGTCGGTGAAGGCGTCACCAGCGTGGCGGTCGGCGACCACGTGATCCCGCTCTACACCCCGGAGTGCGGCGAGTGCAAATTCTGTAAATCCGGCAAGACCAACCTGTGCCAGGCGATCCGCGCCACCCAGGGCAAAGGCCTGATGCCGGACGGCACCACCCGCTTCTTCAAGGACGGCAAGCCAATCTTCCACTACATGGGCACTTCCACCTTCTCCGAATACACCGTGGTGCCGGAGATTTCACTGGCGAAAATCAACAAGGAAGCGCCGCTGGAGGAAGTGTGCCTGCTGGGCTGTGGCGTCACTACCGGCATGGGCGCGGTGATGAACACCGCCAAAGTGCAACCGGGCGACACCGTGGCGATCTTCGGCCTGGGCGGCATCGGCCTGTCGGCGATCATCGGCGCGCAGATGGCTGGCGCGGGCCGCATCATCGGCATCGACATCAACACCAGCAAGTTCGATCTGGCGCGCAAGCTGGGCGCTACCGATCTGATCAACCCGAAAGACTATGACAAACCGATTCAGGAGGTGATCGTCGAGCTGACCGACGGCGGCGTCGACTTCTCCTTCGAGTGCATCGGCAACGTCAACGTGATGCGTTCCGCGCTGGAATGCTGCCACAAGGGCTGGGGGGAATCGGTGATCATCGGCGTCGCGGGCGCCGGCGAAGAGATCTCGACCCGGCCGTTCCAGCTGGTCACCGGCCGCGTCTGGCGCGGCTCGGCATTCGGCGGCGTCAAGGGCCGTTCACAGCTGCCGGGCATCGTCGAGCGCTATCTGGACGGCGAATTCGCGCTGAACGACTTTATCACCCACACCATGGGGCTGGAGCAGATCAACGAAGCGTTCGATTTGATGCACGAAGGCAAATCGATCCGTTCCGTCATCCACTTCGACAAATAAGCCAGGAGGCAGAGATGACGTTGTCATTGGAACTTCTCGAAGAGCACCGCATGTTCGGCGGCTGGCAACAGCGTTATCGCCACGCGGCGCAGAGCCTGAATTGCAACATGACATTCAGCATCTACCTGCCGCCGCCGCGCGATGACAACCCGCCGCCGGTGCTGTACTGGCTGTCGGGGCTGACCTGCAACGACGAGAACTTCACGTTGAAAGCCGGCGCGCAGCGCATCGCCGCCGAGCTGGGCCTGGTGCTGGTGATGCCGGACACCAGCCCGCGTGGCGACGAGGTGCCGAACGACGAAGGCTACGACCTGGGCCAGGGCGCCGGGTTCTACCTGAACGCCACCCAAGCGCCGTGGGATCGTCACTTCCGCATGTACGACTACATCAGCGCCGAACTGCCGGCGCTGATAGAACAGCACTTCAGCGTCAGCGATCGTCAGTCGATCTTCGGCCACTCGATGGGCGGCCACGGCGCGCTGATGATGGCGTTTCGCAACCCGCAGCGCTTCCGCTCGGTATCGGCCTTCGCGCCGATCGTCAACCCGTGCCAGGTGCCGTGGGGCCGCAAGGCATTCACCGCCTATCTGGGCAGCGACGAGAGCCAGTGGCTGCAGTACGACAGCTGCCATCTGCTGGCCAGCGGCGCGGAAAAAATGCCGGTCCTTATCGATCAGGGCGATGACGACCAGTTCCTGGCCGATCAGCTGCAGCCGGCGCGGCTGGCCGAACTGGCGCGCCAGCGCGACTGGCCGCTGACGCTGCGCATTCAGCCGGGGTACGATCACAGCTACTTCACCATCGCCACCTTCGTGGAAGATCACCTGCGTTTCCACGCCGAGCACCTGTTCCGCTGATAAAAAAATCCGGGCGGTTTAACCGCCCGGATTTCTTCAAAAGCCATCAATCAGAAAATCGATAGCGGCTTTAATTTGATTCCTGTGCTCATTGACATTACCAACGGCCTTCCCAATCTGCGAAATACGTACGGCAGCCATCTCATGCGTCATAACAAGAAACTTTTCGCCGTTGACCTCAATTTCCGGGCATAAACGTGCAGAAATTTTAACCCTGACGTTATCCAAAGCATAAAGAGGGATCACTAACCGGGTCGAGAGGACATCAATAAGATCGCTTTGAACGTCCAGTAAGTAGGGATAGGCTGATGCCGGATACGTATTGTCATATACGGTAAATTGCATATTTAAAATGTCCGATATTCATCAGACAACAAACCATTTTCTTCAGTGATACGATTAAGTTCTTCTAACGCCGCGCGATTTTGCTCGCGCCACTGTTGAATCTCAATATCCCTGACGCGGACGCTCAATGCGTCCGTCAATACGGATGACACATTGACGCCCAGGGATTTTGCACGCTGGAAAAGATCGCGATCGATGGTTACGTTGACTGTCTTTTTCGTCACATTGTTATTTGCCATATCCATTCCCCATCCCTGTAATATACACGGGTTAAATTTTCATCAATTATACTCGTAAAACAGGGGTATGCCAATTCAGCGATGCCCTCACCCCTTCAGTTTCGGATCGAGCGCGTCGCGCAATCCGTCGCCCAACAGGTTGAACGCCAGTACGGTGATGAATATCGCCAGGCTGGGGAAGATCGCCACGTGCGGCGCGATCACCATATCGGCGCGCGCTTCGTTGAGCATCGCCCCCCACTCCGGCGTCGGGCGGCTGGGCGCCCAGCCCCAAAAACGACAGGCTTGCGGCGGTGATGATCGAGGTGCCGATGCGCAGGGTGAAATAGACCACGATCGAAGACAGGGTGCCCGGCAGGATGTGCCGCAGGATGATGGTCCAGTCCGAGGCGCCGATGCTGCGCGCCGACTCTATATAGGTCAGGTGCTTGAGCACCAGCGTATTGCCGCGCACCAGGCGGGCGAAGGCCGGAATGCTGAAGATCGCCACCGCGACGATCACGTTGGCCATGCCGCTGCCCATGATCGCCACCACGCCGATCGCCAGCAAAATGCCGGGAAACGCGAACAGCACGTCGCAGACGCGCATGGTGAGGCGATCCCACCAGCCCTCATAGTAGCCGGCCAGCAGCCCCAGCAGGGTGCCGATCGCCCCACCCGCCAGCACCGAGAACACCCCGGCCGCCAGCGAAATGCGCGCGCCCATCAGGATGCGGCTGAAAATATCGCGCCCGAGGGAATCTACGCCCAGCCAGTGCACCAGCGAAGGCCCCTCATTCAGCCGGTCGTAATCGAAATAGTTTTCCGCATCGAACGGCGCCAGATAAGGCGCCAGCAGCGCCGCCGCAATCAGCAGCAGCACCAACAGGCCGGCGACCAGCGCCGCCCGCTGACGGCGAAAACGCCGCCAAAATTCGCCCCACGGCGTGCGTACCGCGTTGGGGTCGATAAGCGGCATCGCCTTCAATGCGGCGCTGCGCCGCCAATGCTTAATCATGCCGCGTCCTCATTGGTAACGAATCGCCGGGTTGATCGCCGCGTACAGCATATCCACCAGCAGGTTGATCAGGATGAACTCCAGCGAGAACAGCAGCACCTCGGCCTGGATCACCGGGTAATCGCGCATTTCCACCGAGTCCACCAGCAAGCGCCCCAGCCCCGGCCAGTTGAACACCTTCTCCACCACGATCGAACCGCCGAGCAGGAAGCCGAACTGCAGCCCCATCATGGTCACCACCGGGATCATCGCGTTGCGCAGGCCGTGTTTCATCACCACCACGCTTTCCCGTACGCCCTTGGCGCGCGCGGTGCGCATGTAGTCCTCCTGCAACACCTCGACGAACGAAGCGCGGGTGAAACGCGCCATCACCGCCGCCACCGCCGCCCCCAGAGTGATCGAAGGCAGAATGTAGTGCCGCCAGCTGTCGGCGCCCACCGTCGGCAGCCACCCCAGCTCGACCGAGAACACCTGCATCAGCAGCATGCCGAGCGCAAAAGCCGGGAACGAGATCCCCGATACCGCCAGCGTCATGCCGAGGCGATCCGGCCAACGGTTACGCCACACCGCCGACACCACGCCGATCGCCAGACCGAACGCCACCGCCCACAGCATGCTGGCCACGGTCAGCCAGAAGGTCGGCATAAAGCGCGAGGCGATCTCTTCGCTCACCGGGCGCTTGGACACCATCGAGATGCCGAAGTCGCCCCGCAGCGCGTTGACGAAAAAGTGCGCGAACTGCTGCGGCAGCGGCTTATCCAGCCCCAAATCCTTGCGCACCAGCTGCACCACCGCCTCGTCGGCCTCCGGCCCCGCCGCCAGCCGCGCCGGATCGCCCGGCAGCAGGTGGACGAACAGGAACACCAGCACCGCCACGATCAGCAGCGTCGGGATCAGGCCCAGCAGTCGTTTCAGAAAATAATTGAGCATCTCATTCCTTCCCCCGCCCGCCGCCGTCGGGCCGCAGGCGGGGATGGGCGCCTTATTTCAGATCGGCGTTATCAAAGTTGAACGAGGTATCCGGCATCACGTAGAAACCGCTCAGCTGTTTGCTGTTGGCCGACAACAAACGTTCGGTCGCCAGGAAGATCCAGGGCGCGTCGGCCCAGATGCGATCCTGCGCGTCCTGATACAATTTCTGCTTCTCGGCGCGATCGGTGGTCGCCAGCGCGTCGGTCAGATCCTTGTCCACCTGCGGGTTGCTGTAGAACGCGGTGTTGAACTGCTTCGGCGGCGCCGCCTGGGTGGAGAACAGCGGCGACAGCGCCCAGTCCGCTTCCCCGGTCGAGGCCGACCAGCCGGTGTAGAACAGCCGCACGCCGGTGTCTTTCACCCCGATGCTCTCCACCTGCGCCGCGCGCTGCCCGGCGTCCATCGCCGTCACCGTCACTTTCACCCCCACCTGCGCCAGCTGCTGCTGGGTGAACTGCAGCACTTTCTGCGCGGTACTGTGGTTGTGGGACGACCACAGCGTGGTGGTGAAGCCGTTCGGGTAACCGGCCTCTTTCAGCAGCTCACGCGCCTTGGCCGGATCGTACGGCCACGGCTTGTAGCGGGCGGCGAAGTCGATGGCCGGCGGCACCGGCCCTTCCGCCGGCACCGCATAACCAGCGAACGCCACCTTGATCAGCGCGTCCTTGTTAATCGCGTAGTTCAGCGCCTGGCGCACCTTCGGGTTGTCGAACGGCTTTTGAGTGACGTTCATGCTGATGTAACGCTGCAGGATCGACGGGGCAGCCACCACGTCCAGCTTGGCGTTGCCCTCCAGCACCTTGGCCTGCTCGTAAGGGATCGGGAAGGCGAAGGTCGCCTCGCCGGTCTGCAGCATCGCCGCGCGGGTGTTGTTATCCACCACCGGGCGCCAGGTGATGCTGTCGAGCTTCGGCAGCCCCGGCTGCCAGTAGCCGTCGAACTTCTTCACCTTGACGAAATCGATCTGGTTCCAGGTCACGAACTGATACGGCCCGGTGCCGACCGGATGGAAACCGATCTCCTTGCCGTATTGCTTCAGCGCCGCCGGGGAGATGATCGCCGCCGCCGGGTGCGCCAGATTGTTGACGAACGCCGAGAACGGCGCCTTCAGCACGATCTTCACCGTATTGGCGTCCACCGCCTCGGTTTTGTCGATCATCTTGAACAGGTTATAGCGCTTGAGGTGGCTGTCCGGGTTGCTGGCGCGATCGAGGTTGATCTTCACCGCTTCGGCGTTGAACGCGGTGCCGTCGTGGAATTTGATGCCCTGGCGCAGTTTGACGGTATAGGTCAAGCCGTCTTTGCTGACCTCATAGCTGTCCGCCAGCACGTTTACCAGCTTCATGTCCTTGTCGAAGCCGAACAGCCCCTGATAGAAAGACTTGGCCACCGCCTGCGACAGCGTGTCGTTGGCGTCGTAAGGATCGAGGGTGGTGAAGTTGGAGGCCACGGCGATCACCGCGTCCTTCGCCGCCCAGACCGGGCCGGTTCCCGCCGCCAGCAGTACGGCGGCCAACAGCGCATTGCGTTTGAATGTGTGCTTCATGTCGCTTGTCTCTCCTGAGGTCTTTAAAAAGCACCGGCGATCGGGTGGCGGGCGACAAAGTGCCCGGCGCCAACCTGCACCAGCGGTGCGGTAACGGGTTCATCGCCCAGCGCGCGCACCGGGCTCGGGATCTCATCGGCCGGCAGCGGCTGCCGTTTGTGGGCGTGAGCGGGATCGGCCACCGGCACCGCCGCCATCAGCTTGCGGGTATAGGGGTGCTGCGGGTTGTCGAACACCGCCTGCCGCGGGCCGATCTCGACGATCTGCCCGAGGTACATCACCGCTACCCGGTGGCTGATGCGCTCCACCACCGCCATGTCGTGTGAAATAAACAGAAAAGCGATGCCGAACTCGCGCTGCAGATCGAGCAGCAGATTGACGATCTGCGCCTGAATCGACACGTCCAGCGCCGAGACCGCCTCGTCGGCGATCACCACTTTCGGGTTCAGCGCCAGCGCGCGCGCGATGCAGATACGCTGGCGCTGGCCGCCGGAAAATTCGTGCGGGTAGCGGCGCGCATGCTCCGGCTGCAGACCGACGCGTTCCAGCAGCCAGGCCACCCGCCTTTCCGCCTCACGGCCGCGCATCACGTTGTGCACCAGCAGCGGCTCCATGATGGAGAAACCAACCGTCAGGCGCGGATCGAGCGAGGCGTAAGGATCTTGAAAGATGAACTGAATATCGCGCCGCAGGTGCTGCAGCGCCGGCCCCTTCAACCGATCGATTCGCCGCCCGGCGAAGGTGATGGTGCCGCTCTGGCTGTCCACCAGCTTCAGCAAAGAACGCCCGGTGGTGGACTTGCCGCAGCCGGACTCGCCCACCAGCCCCAGCGTCTCGCCGGGGTAAAGATCGAAGCTGACGTTTTCCACCGCGTGCACCCGGCGAGTAACCCGATTGAACAGCCCGCCGCGCAGATCAAAACGCGTGACCAGATGCTCCACCCGCAGGATCGGCGCAGCGTCTGGCGGCACGGTATCCTGCGGCGCGGCATCCCCCTCGCCATCCGGCAGCGGAAACTTTGCCGGCAGCGGCCGATCGGCCATTGCCCCCAGCTTCGGCACCGCCGCCAGCAGCGCTCGGGTATAGGCCTGTTGCGGCGCGGCGAACAGCTCGCGCACCCGATTTTGTTCCACCTGCTCACCGCGGCGCATCACCAGCACCCGATCGGCGATCTCCGCCACCACGCCCATGTCGTGAGTGATGAAGATCACCCCCATCTGCATCTCCTGTTGCAGCACGCGGATCAGCTGCAGGATCTGCGCCTGAATGGTGACGTCGAGGGCGGTGGTGGGTTCATCGGCGATCAGCAACGCCGGCTTGCAGGAGAGCGCCATGGCGATCATCACCCGCTGGCGCATACCGCCGGAAAGCTGATGCGGGTAGCGCCCCAACACCTCTTTAGCCTCCGGAATACGCACCAGATCGAGCATGCGCAGCGCCTCCTGGCGCGCGCTGCGGTGGTCCATGCCCTGATGCAAACGCAGCGATTCGGCGATCTGCTCGCCGACCGGAAATACCGGATTGAGCGAGGTCATCGGCTCCTGGAAGATCATCGCCATATCAGCACCGCGCACCGTACGCAGCGTGCGCTGCGAGGCGTGCGCCAGATCGAGCAGCGCGCCGTCGCGCCGGCGCAGCGTCATGGCGCCGCTGACGATACGCCCGCCACCCTGCTCCACCAACCGCATCAGCCCCAGCGAAGTGACCGATTTGCCGGAGCCGGACTCGCCGACGATCGCCAGCGTCTCGCCGCGATCGAGATCGAACGACAGGTTGCGCACCGCGTCTACGGCGCCGTCCGCTTGAGGAAAGCTGATGCTCAGATCGCGCACCGTCAGCACCCGCTGCGGCGGCAATGACAGCCCGTCGCCGGCGGGCCGGAATGAAACGTCGGTCATACACCCTCCCGGTGAACGCTTAGCGATAAATCCCGACGGACGGCGCATCGCCGACATAGCCAAAACCGCGGTACATCCCCTCGCTGTTGAACGGCAGCGCGATATTGCCGTGGCGATCGACGGCGATCATGCCGCCGCTGCCGCCCAGCGCCGGCAGCTTCTCCATCACCACCCGATCGCTGGCCTCTTGCAGGCTGAGCCCGCCGTATTCGATCAGGGCGGAGACGTCATAGGCCGCCACGCCGCGCATGAAGATTTCGCCGGTGCCGGTGCTGGAGACCGCCACGGTGGCATTGTTGGCATAGCAACCGGCGCCGATGATCGGCGTGTCGCCCACCCGCCCGGCCTGCTTGTTGGTCATGCCGCCGGTGGAAGTGGCGGCGGCGAGGTTGCCCAGCGCATCCAGCGCCACCGCACCGACGGTGCCGAATTTGCGATCGGGATCGAGCGGATCGCCGGCCTGCGCCGCGCCGTCGTGATCGAGCAATACCCGCCCCTGCTCCGCCTGGGCGCGGTGCAACTGATCAAAACGTTCTTGGGTAAAGAAGAAGTCGGGAGTAACCATTTCCAGGCCGTGGGCGGCGGCAAACTTCTCGGCGCCTTCGGCGGCAAACAGCACGTGTTCGCTGTTTTCCAGCACCGCGCGCGCCGCCAGCACCGGGTTGCGGACGCGGCTGACGCCAGCGACGGCGCCGGCATCACAGGTGCGGCCGTCCATCACGCAGGCATCCAGCTCGTGGGTGCCCTGATGGGTAAACACCGAGCCTTTACCGGCGTTGAACAGCGGGCACTCTTCGAGCAGCCGCACCGCTTCGGTCACCGCGTCCAGCGCGCTGCCGCTCTGTGCCAATATCGCCTGACCGGCGGCCACGATCTCGGACAGCGCCTGAATATACTGCCGTTCCTTTTCCGCACTCAGCGCCGCCCGGGTAATTGCGCCCGCGCCGCCATGAATGGCAATCACTGGTTTGCTCATTTGCCTGACACCCTGTGTTAATCCCGCCGTAGCACAGCGAATAAGCTGAGCGCGGTATCATTATTATTCAGTCTTTTTTCGATGCTATTTAGCCCGACTGTGGAAGTACAGCATAACGTCCACGCCCCACTTTTAGCGTAGTCCGCTTAGACCGTTTCGCACCTTGAAATAGCTTATTGGAATAAAAACAGCAGGTTATAAAAAGCAGCAAACCGCTGAGAGTGCGGCTGGGATTATTGGTAATTTCGCGAGAGGAAATAGCGGCATGGGGTCATGAAATAAACGTTCACGCTGAATAATCATTATTTCGACGCCCGGCCTGCCGTTTTTTTCCCGGCCGGGCGAAGATACTCCGCGATTAAAAACCGGAACCGGGTTGCTGTAAAAAGGCCTCTTCTTCCGGCGTGCTGATGCGCCCCAATATCGCATTGCGATGCGGGTAACGGCCGAAACGATCGATGATCGCCTTATGACGCAGTTCGAATTCCAGCTGATCGCCGTTATTGAGCTCGGTATACAACACCAGCGCCTGTTGGTGAATCAGCGGCGATTCCGAATGCATGAACGGCAGATAAAGGAAGCCGCGCTGCTCGCGGCTCAGCCGTTCGCACTCGCCGCTGCGGATCGCCTCCTGCGCCAGAATCAACGCCATGCCGTCGCAGGCGAACGACTGCGGCGTGCCGCGGAACAGGTTGCGGCTGAACTGATCGAGCACGATCACCTCCGCCAGCCGCCCTTCGATGGTGTCGCGCCAGTGCGCCAGCTCCCCCGCCGCCGCCGCCCGCCAGATTTCGCCGAAACGGCTGTGCAGCAGACGATCGAAATCATCGTCCTTTTTAAACCACATCACCGGTTCGATCTCGTCGAACCAGAACTCGATAACCTGTTTATGCATCATGATTCTCCTCTGTTTTACGCAGTTTATACCCGATCGCCCCAGCGCCGCAGTGCGAAAGATGGCGGGCATAACCCGTTCTCCCCCCCGGCGTTCTCTGCCATAATACCTGCACTTTGTCGCTATCAATGCGCACCCTGATTACGGAGTTCCCCTTATGGATCATTGCCATACTTCCGATCTCATCTCCCTGGAGCAAGCGCTGGAAAAAATGCTCGGGCAGATCGCCCCGCTGCAACAGACCGAATCCGTCGCGCTGACCGCCGCCGCCGGCCGCATCACCGCCGCGCCGGTGGTCTCACCGCTCGACGTGCCGCCGTTCGCCAACTCGGCGATGGACGGCTATGCGGTGCGCCTCGCCGATCTGGCGGCCAATGCGCCGCTGCCGGTCGCCGGGAAAGCCTTCGCCGGCGCGCCGTTCGACGGCCAATGGCCGGCCAACAGCTGCGTGCGCATCATGACCGGCGCGCCGATCCCGGCCGGGGCGGACGCCGTGGTCATGCAGGAACAGGCCGAAGTGAGCGACCAGGGCGTGCGTTTTACCGCGCCGGCAGAAGCCGGCCAGAATATCCGTCTGGCGGGTGAAGACATTCGCCAGGGCGCCAGCGTGTTGCCGGCCGGCGTGAAGCTGGGCGCCGCGCAGCTGCCGCTGCTGGCCTCGCTCGGGGTCGCCGAAGTGCGGGTGATGCGTAAGCTGAAGGTGGCGGTGTTCTCCACCGGCGACGAACTGCAGCCGGTCGGCCAGCCGCTGCAGGCGGGCCAGATCTATGATACCAACCGCTTCGCGGTGCGCCTGATGCTGGAGCAGCTGGGCTGCGACGTGCTCGATCTCGGCATTATCCGCGACGATCGCGATGCGCTGCGCGCCGCCTTCGAACAAGCGGACAGCCAGGCCGATGTGGTGATCAGCAGCGGCGGCGTCTCGGTCGGCGAAGCCGACTACACCAAACAGATGCTCGACGAGCTGGGCCAGGTCAGCTTCTGGAAGCTGGCTATCAAACCCGGCAAACCGTTCGCCTTCGGCAAACTGGGCCACGCCTGGTTCTGCGGCCTGCCGGGCAACCCGGTTTCCGCCGCCCTGACCTTCTACCAACTGGTGCAACCGCTGCTGGCGAAGCTGGCCGGCCACAGCGACTGGCGCCTGCCGCCGCGCCTGCGCGCGCGGGCGCTGACGCCGCTGAAGAAATCGCCGGGCCGCCTCGATTTTCAGCGCGGCGTGTTCAGCAGCAACGCCGCGGGCGAACTGGAGGTGAGCACTACCGGCCACCAGGGCTCGCACGTCTTCAGCTCCTACAGCCAAGGCAACTGTTTCATCGTGCTGGAGCGCGAACGCGGTTCGGTGGCGGCGGGTGAAACGGTGGAGATCGAGCCGTTCAACGCCCTGCTGAGGAGCTGAACATGTTGCCGGAATTGACCGACGCCGAAGCGCTGCGCTACAACCGCCAGATCGTGCTGCGCGGCTTTGACTTCGACGGCCAGGAGAAGCTGAAGGCCGCCCGCGTGCTGATCGCCGGGCTGGGCGGGCTGGGCTGCGCCGCCGCGCCTTATCTGGCGGCGGCCGGGGTCGGCCATCTGGTGCTGGTGGATTTCGACACCGTCTCGCTCTCCAATCTGCAGCGCCAGATCCTGCACCGCGACGATCGCATCGGCCAGAGCAAAGTCGCCTCCGCCAGGCAGGAACTGAGCGCCATCAATCCGCATATCCGCATCGACGCCATCGACGGTCGTCTGGAAGACGATGCGGTTGCGGCAGAGATCGCCGCCTGCGATCTGGTGCTGGACTGCACCGATAACGTGGCGGCGCGCGACGCGCTGAACCGCCTGTGCCACGCGCAGCGCAAGCCGCTGGTTTCCGGCGCGGCGATCCGCATGGAAGGCCAGCTCAGCGTGTTCACCTATCAGCCGGGCGAGCCCTGCTACCGCTGCCTGAGCCGGCTGTTCGGCGACAGCGCCCTCACCTGCGTCGAAGCGGGCGTGATGGCGCCGCTGGTCGGCACTATCGGCACCCTGCAGGCGATGGAAGCCATCAAGCTGTTGGCCGAGTACGGTCAACCGCTGCGCGGCAAGCTGTTGATGTTCGATGCGATGAGCATGCAGTTCCGCGAGATGAAACTGCCGAAGGATCCGCACTGCGAGGTGTGCGGCGGAGAATGACGGATAAAAAAAGGGCGGGGTAATTCCCGCCCTGATGCGTTGCCGCGAGGGTTATACGATGCCCTGGCTGCGCAGATAGTCTTCGTAGTTGCCGGTAAAGTCGATCACCTTGTTCGGGGTGATTTCCAGAATACGCGTCGCCAGCGAGCTGACGAACTCACGGTCGTGGGAGACGAAGATCAGCGTGCCTTCGTACATCTCCAGCGCCATGTTCAGCGATTCAATGGATTCCATATCCAGGTGGTTGGTCGGTTCGTCCATCACCAGAATATTTGGGCGCTGCATCATCAGCTTGCCGAACAGCATGCGACCCTTCTCACCACCGGACAACACCTTCACTTTCTTCTTGATGTCGTCCTGGCTGAACAGCAGACGGCCCAGCACGCTGCGCACCGCCTGCTCGTCGTCTTTTTCCTGCTTCCACTGGCTCATCCAGTCGAACACGGTCAGGGTGTCGTCGAACTCGTATTCGTGATCCTGCGCGTAGTAACCGATACGGGCGTTTTCCGACCACTTGACGGTGCCGCTGTCCGGCTGCGCATCGCCCACCAGCGTTTTCAGCAGGGTGGTTTTACCGATGCCGTTGGCGCCCAGCACCGCGACCTTCTCGCCCACTTCCACCATCAGGTTCAGCTTGCTGAACAACGGGCCTTCATCGAAGCCCTTGGTGAGCGCTTCCACTTCCAGCGCATTACGGAACAGCTTCTTGTCCTGCTCGAAGCGGATGAACGGGTTCTGGCGGCTGGAGGCTTTCACCTCTTCCAGCTGGATCTTGTCGATCTGGCGAGCGCGCGAGGTGGCCTGCTTGGATTTGGAGGCGTTGGCGCTGAAGCGGCTGACGAACGATTGCAGCTCATTGATCTGCGCCTTCTTCTTGGCGTTGTCCGCCAGCAGACGCTCGCGCGCCTGGGTGGCGGCGGTCATGTATTCGTCGTAGTTGCCCGGGTAAACGCGCAGTTCGCCGTAGTCCAGATCCGCCATGTGGGTGCAGACCATGTTCAGGAAGTGACGGTCGTGCGAGATGATGATCATGGTGCTGTTGCGCTCGTTGAGCACGTTTTCCAGCCAGCGAATGGTGTCGATGTCCAGGTTGTTGGTCGGTTCGTCGAGCAGCAGGATTTCCGGATCGGAGAACAGCGCCTGCGCCAGCAACACGCGCAGCTTCCAGCCCGGCGCGATTTCGCTCATCGGGCCATAATGCTGCTCAACCGGAATACCCACGCCGAGCAACAGTTCGCCGGCGCGCGCTTCGGCGCTGTAGCCGTCCATTTCGCCGTAGGCCACTTCCAGATCGGCCACTTTATAGCCGTCTTCTTCGCTCATCTCCGCCAATGCGTAGATGCGGTCGCGCTCTTCCTTCACCGCCCACAGTTCGGTGTGGCCCATGATCACGGTATCCAGCACGCTGTACTGCTCAAAGGCGAACTGATCCTGACGCAGTTTACCCAGGCGCTCGTTCGGATCGAGGAACACGTTGCCGCCGCTCGGTGCCAGATCGCCGCCGAGGATTTTCATAAAGGTGGACTTGCCGCAGCCGTTGGCGCCGATCAGGCCGTAACGGTTGCCGCCGCCGAATTTGACAGAGATGTTTTCAAACAACGGCTTACTGCCGAACTGCATGGTGATGTTGTTAGTGCTTAACACAGCGCTCGCTCTTTATACATAGGGAATGTGATTTGGCGCGCATTATGCCACAACGGGGTGCAGAGATCGCGGGAAGTTTCGGTGACATTTTGAGCGGCGCCTGCGGCATCCGATCCTTTTCGCAGGCGGCATAGCTGAATTAACGCGGCGGGAACTTCGCGGCAATCATCGCCGCCGTCGGCTGCACGCCGCCCAGGCTCCATTGTTCGGGCGCATGTTCATCGATTCGGACCCAAACCGACTGCCTGAACGCCGGATCGCCTCGCCCTTCTATCTCCACCAACAGTTCGGTAATGCGGGACAGCAATTCGCTTTTTTGCCGTTCATCCAGCATGCCTTTCACCGTTTGCACATTAACAAATGGCATTATACTCTCCTTGAATATAGATAAGTCTAAAAACAAGACTTAGATTAGCGAAGGAAAATGCCCATGTCAAAATCTCCCGATCTCCCTACCGTTTCTCTTGCCCTGTGCGGGCTGGCGCAGGCCGCGGATCTGCTTGGCGATCGCTGGACGTTACTGATCCTGCGCGAGTCATTCTACGGCGTCCGCCGTTTTGAAGAGCTGCGCGAGAATATCGGCGCTTCACGCCAGGCGTTGAGCAACCGTCTGAATGCCATGGTAGAACAAGAACTGTTGGCCAAACGCGCTTACCGGGAGCCGGGCGAGCGCGAACGACATGAATATGTCTTGACGGACAAGGGGCGCAGCCTGGGGCCTATCCTGGTTGCGCTGATGGCATGGGGCCACCGGCATATTCTGCATGACAGCCCCCACGTTCAACTGGTGGATAAACGCAGCGGGCTGCCGGTGCAGCTGGCATTTATCGATGCGCAGGCGCACGTAGTGCCTGAAGACGCGCTGCAAATGTCGGCCGTTGAGCTCCCCCCGGCCTGACTTACCCATTCTGGTCTACGCTTGATACCAGACTGATTTAGGACAAGGATGCTGAACCATGCCACACCTCTATAACACCGCGCTGCTGATCGGCGCCGCGCTGAGCGCCATCGCCGCCCTGCTGCATATTTGGGTGATCGCCGCCGGGCCGCGCGGCTATCGGCTATGCGGCGCCGGCGATCGCTTCATTAAGGCGGCGGAAGCGGGTAAAAAGTTCCCGGCCGTAGTCACCGCCGGCATCGCGCTGGTGCTGTTTATTTGGGCGCTGTACGCGCTGTCCGGCGCGGGCCTGATCGCGCCGCTGCCGCTGCTGCGGCCCGCGCTGTTTATTATCACCTTTATCTACCTGCTGCGCGGTGTCGCCGGCCCTTTCGCCCTGCGCGATACCGGCCGCAGCCAACGCTTCATCGTCGTCAGCTCGCTGATTTGCCTCGGCTTCGGGCTGGTGCATCTGCTGGGGATGACGCAGCGCTGGAGTGCGTTGGCGTAACGCCCTGTTGCTGCAAGACGGCGATAAACGCCTGCGCGGCGGCGCTGCGGTAAGCGCCTTGGCGCTGCAGCAATACCGCCTGACGGGCCGGCATGGCGTTGGCCAGCGCCACCTTTTTCAACTGCCGGTTCTCGCGCGCAATCGCGGCCGGCAACAGCGTGGCGAGCTGCCCGCGCCGCACGATCTCGACGATGGCGCCCAGCGCATTGGCCTCTACCGCCACCTGCGGCCGAAACCCCAACTGCGTGCAGTAGCGATCGATAAACTGACGCGTGGCGAAGTCGCCGCTCAGCAAGGCCAGCGGCAGATGTCGCCACTCCGCCAGCGTCAGCGGCCGACGCCGCGCCGCCAGGGGATGATCGGCGCCGACCATCAGCTCCAGCGTCTCGCTGAACAACACCGAGGCTTCCACCTCCACCGACTGCGCCATCTCAAAGGCAATCCCCAGATCCAGCCGATCCTGCGCCAGCAGCGCCTCGATTCGTTCTTGCGCCATCTCCTCAATGCTCAGCGTAATCCCCGGGTAGCGGCGATAGAACGCATCGATCGTCGGCCCCACCAGATAGGCGGTGAACGTCGGGGTCATCGCCAGCCGCAAATGGCCGCGCGCCAGCGTCGCCACGTCATGGATCGCCCGCGCGCCGGCGTCCAGATCCTGCAGCGCCAGGCGAGCATAGCGCATCCAGGCCTCACCGGCGTCGGTCAGCTGCACCCTTCTGCCGCTGCGATCGAACAGCGGCGCTCCCAGCGCATCCTCCAACTGTTTGATCTGTTGGGAGAGCGTCGGTTGCGAGACGTGCAGCGCTTCGGCGGCGCGGGTGAAATTGCCCTGTTCGGCAACGGCCAGAAAATATCGGATATGTCGCAGCAGCATAGCGCCCCAGCTATTAGTAAAACCTATAGCCAGCATTATAAATGGGTCTTAGACCCTATAGCCAGAAGCGTTCATCATGCCGTCATCGCTTACCCCCAGGGAGAAAGACAATGAAAGAGGTGATTGAAGGCTTCCTGAAGTTTCAGCGCGAAGCCTTTGTTGAACGCACGGCGCTGTTTCAGCGGCTGGCGACCCGCCAAAACCCGCGCACCCTGTTTATCTCGTGTTCCGACAGCCGCCTGGTGCCGGAGCTGGTCACCCAGCGCGAGCCGGGCGATCTGTTCGTTATCCGCAACGCCGGTAACATCGTGCCGTCTTTCGGCCCCGAACCCGGCGGGGTGACCGCCTCGGTCGAGTACGCCGTCGCTGTGCTGGGCGTGGAAGATATCGTGATCTGTGGCCATTCCGACTGCGGCGCGATGACCGCCATCGCCACCTGCCAGTGTCTGGATCACCTGCCGACGGTCGCCGGCTGGCTGCGTTACGCCGATTCCGCCAAGGCGGTCAATCAGGCTTATCCGCACGCCTCTGACGAAGCCCGGGTCGCGTCGATGGTGCGCGAGAACGTCATCGCCCAACTCAACAACATCAAAACGCACCCTTCCGTCGCGCTGGCACTGGATCAGGGCCGCCTGGCGCTGCACGGCTGGGTCTATGACATCGCCAGCGGCGCTATCGAGGCGCTGGACGGCGAAACCCGCCGCTTCGTACCACTCGCCACCCATCCCGAGGTGACCGCCACCCCGGCGATCGCCCGTTTTTAAGCCGACAATAAGGAGCTAACATGACACACTCTCTGCATAACGCCGCCCCGCGCGAAGCGCTCACCGACACCATCATGGCCGCCAAAATTCGCCATAACCTGACGTTCGAAGCGCTGGCCGAGGGCACCGGTCTCAGCCTGGCGTTCGTCACCGCCGCGCTGCTCGGGCAGCATGCGCTGCCGGAACCGGCGGCGCGCACGGTAGCGACCAAGCTGGGGCTGGACGAAGAGGCGGTGCTGCTGCTGCAAACCATCCCGCTGCGCGGCAGCATTCCCGGCGGCGTGCCGACCGATCCGACCATTTATCGCTTCTATGAAATGCTGCAGGTTTACGGTTCCACGCTGAAAGCGCTGGTGCACGAGCAGTTCGGCGACGGCATCATCAGCGCCATCAACTTCAAGCTGGATATCAAAAAGGTCGCCGATCCGGAAGGCGGCGAACGCGCGGTGATCACCCTGGACGGCAAATACCTGCCGACCAAGCCTTTCTAATTGGCCTTTCGCCGGCGGCCTGCGTCGCCGGCAAATTGACAGCCAACCGGCCATTGGCTACATTATCTGCGCTGAAACGCCACCCTGGCGTTTTTCACTGCCCGAGGCCTGTATGTTGGAGATTGTAACCACCCGATAGTCGCTTCCTTGCCGTATGGCGAGGGACTCTGACGTATCCGACGCGCGTTTGCGCGGGGATGCGCGTATCTGGGGTTATTACAGGATCTCCCAACATGAACATTTCCAAAGCGGAACAACGCGTGCTGCACGTGTTGGCCAAAGGCGGCTATATCGCCTTCACCCGCAACGACGCCGGTCGCGTCACCCACGTCGAATGCTACACCCGCGAAGGGCTCGGCCTGGCCGACTGCTCGCTGGCCGTCTTCACCAAGCTCAAAACCAAACGCCTGATCCTCTCTCGCCAGGGGCGCCCTTATCGCGTCACCTTCGCCGGGCTCAAGGCCGTGCGTGCGCAGCTGGATAACCGCTAATCATCGATACCGGCCGGGCAGGCAGCCCGGTCGGTTCAGCCTTATTTAATCAGGATACAACCATGGACATTACTTTACGCCACGAAACGCCGGCCGACGTCGGCGCCATCGCCACCCTGACCGCCGCCGCGTTCCTGCATGCCGAACACAGCAGCCACACCGAGCAGTTTATCGTTAATGCGCTGCGCGCGGCGGGAGCCCTCACCCTGTCGCTGCTCGCCGAGCAAAATGGCACACCGATCGGGCACGCGTCCGTCTCGCCGGTCGCACTCAGCAACGGCGCCGCCGGGTGGTACGGGCTGGCGCCGGTGTCGGTGCTGCCGGCCTGTCAGAGCCAGGGGATCGGCAGCCGGCTGATCCGCCAGTTGCTGGCCGAGCTGCAGGAACGCGGCGCCGCAGGCTGCGTGGTGCTGGGCGATCCGAACTATTACGGCCGCTTCGGCTTCCAGGCGCAGTGCGCGCTGACCCTGCCGGGCGTGCCGCAAGACTACTTCCGCGCCGTCGCCTTCCAGGGCGCGCTGCCGTGCGCGGAGGTCACCTTCCACAACGCGTTTAACGCCGAAGCCTAACCCTGTTGCCGGCGCCGTCATGGCGCCGGTTTTCAGTCCCGTTCGCCATAACGCAAGACGGTCATCCCTTCCTCTTCCGCCGGGGGAACAAAATACTGCGCCAGATGCTCAAACTCCGCCTCACTCAGTGTAAACGGGTGCTCGCCGCGCGCATTTCTCAGCGTTATCCGGTTCAGGCACTGCGCATGGCTGACGTCGAGAAAGTGCAGGCAGTGCACGACGCCGGCCTCCTCCGCCAAGGCTTTGGCCCAGCGCCGCCTGTCCGGCGTATTCATCGGGAAATCGAGCGCCACGGACCAACCGCCGCGCAGCAGCTGAACGAGGTGCCCGCCCAGCACTCGTCGCAGCCGGTCGGAACAGCGCGCGTAGTCTTGCAGACTGACCATCTCCTGTTCATACAGCGTCGCCAGCCACGCATCTTCGCTCAGCAACAGCGTTTGCGGCTGCTGGGCCAAACGCTGCGCCAACGTCGATTTGCCTGCGCCGGCCTTGCCGCACATCAGGTGTAAAACTGCAGGGTAGGTTTTCATGACGTTCTCCGGTCGTTGCCGGAAGGGGATAAAAAAACCCGCCTGCCGGCGGGTTTTTATTGGCGACACACGCGCTATCCCACCCTCTGGAGAAGGGTGATAATAATTTGCGCGAATGGGCGGTGGGATTTTTTCATGGCTAATGAATATGACAACCGTGCAGCGTTGTCAATTCGTCTCCGACGCAGGCTTGCTCTGTGCGTGATAACAACGGCTATCCTGTGGCGCCTGGTCGCGGCTCTCCAGCCCGTAGTCCCGCACCACTTCCGCCACCCGCAGCCGATACTGCGCCAACACCTCGCCACGGCCGCGCGCCTGCGCCGCCCGGTGCTGTTCGAGATTGCGCCACTGTTGCACCGCCGCTTCGTCGCGCCAAAAAGAGAGCGACAGCAGGCGCGCAGGATCGGCCAGGCTTTGAAAGCGCTCGATGGAAATGAATCCGTCGATCTGCGCCAGCAGCGGCTTCAGCTCCGCAGCCAGCCCCAGATAGGCATCGCGCTGCCCATCGGCGGCCTGCAGTTCAAAAATCACGGCGATCATTATCTTCTCCTCTCAACGGTAAAATTCCGATACGCGCGCAGGGTAAGAATGGCGCCACTGCACCGGTTTCAACGCCCGCTCATCAATATCCAGCGAATACGGCCGCACAGCAGCAAAGTGCGATGACCACAGGCTAGCAATGGACGCACAGCCATACTTCGCCTAACCTCGAAGTATGCATAACATCGAGATAGAAGATCGTTTAGCGGCGCTGAGCGCCGCCATCGCCGACCGCACCCGGGCGCGCATGCTGTGCCTGTTGATGGATGGGCGCGCCTACACCGCCACCGAGCTCAGCGCGGCGGTCGAGGTCGCCCCGTCCACCGCCAGCGCGCATCTGGCGAAACTGCTGGAACAGCAGTTGATTGCCTGCGTCAAACAGGGGCGCTATCGCTATTTCCGGCTGGCGGGGCAACCGGTGGCCGCAGCGCTGGAAGGCATGATGGCGCTGGCGGGCGTGCCGCGCCCGTCGGTGAAAAGCCGCACGCCCACCTCGCTGCAATATGCTCGCACCTGTTACGACCATATGGCGGGCGAGGTGGCGGTGAAGCTGCACGATCGGCTGCATGCGCTGAACTGGCTGACCGGCGAAGCAGACTACCGGTTAAGCGACGCCGGGCAGGCCGCGCTGGCGCGGCTGGGCGTCGATTGCTCCCCCGCTCCCACCCGCCGCCGCTTCGCCTGCGGCTGCCTGGACTGGAGCGAACGCCGCTCTCACCTCGGCGGCGCGCTGGGCGCCGCGCTGTTAGCCGCCTTTATCCAACGCGGCTGGATCCTTCGCCGGCTCGACAGCCGCGAGCTGCAGCTGACCCCTGCCGGTAAAAAAGCGCTGGCCGCACATTTTGACCTCACGGTGTAACCCGGCGACAGGGTAGTTTTACTGCAATACTCTAGGGGTACGCTTAAGCGACCCCGCCAACCCGAGGAGTTTCCATGCTCGATTCCACCCAATTCCCGATCGTCAAACGCTGGCCGGCTCAGCATCCGGAACGGCTGCAGCTCTACTCTCTGCCGACGCCGAACGGCGTCAAAGTCTCCATCATGCTGGAGGAGATCGGCCTGCCTTATGAAGCGCACCTGATCGACATCGGCAACAACGAAACCTGGACGCCGGAATTCCTGGCGCTGAACCCGAACGGCAAGATCCCGGCGATCATCGATCCCGACGGCCCCGGCGGCCGGCCGCTGCCGCTGTTCGAATCCGGCGCCATTCTGCTCTACCTGGCGGAAAAGAGCAGCCGTTTCCTGCCGCAGGACCCGGCGCAGCGTTACGAAACCATTCAATGGGTGTTCTTCCAGATGGCCGCCGTCGGCCCGATGTTCGGCCAGCTCGGTTTCTTCCATAAATTCGCCGGGCGCGAATATGAAGACAAGCGGCCGCTGGAGCGCTACAAAAACGAATCGAAACGCCTGCTCGGCGTGCTGGAAACACGCCTTGAAGGCCGCGACTGGATCATGGGCGCGGAGTACACCATCGCCGATATCTCGCTGCTGGGTTGGGTGCGCAACCTGATCGGCTTCTATGAGGCGCGCGAACTGGTGGAGTTCGACAGTTTCCCTCGCGTCGCGCAGTGGCTGGAGCGCGGTCTGGCGCGCCCGGCGGTGCAGCGTGGGCTCGCTATCCCGGCGCGCGCGGCCTGATCGTCAAACGGGATGGCCGCCGGGCCGTCCCGCCTTCCGCTGTCATAAAATTGTCATCCCTCTGCTCTACTCTCCTTTCGTAACAATTTGATGTTATTTACATTGTTGTATTACGACAAGGAGCTTACCCCATGCAACCTGCTGTATCCCTGATCGCCGGCGCCGTACTGTCCGCCCTGCTCTGTTCCTCCGCCATCGCGGCGGAAACCTCGGCCAATGCCGATGGCCTGACCGATCGCGCCGCGCGCGGCAACCTCGTCGAACCGGGCGGCGCCCGCCGTCTGGCCGGCGATCAGACCGCCGCGCTGAAGGCGTCGCTGTCGGACAAAACGGCGAAAAACGTGATCCTGCTGATCGGCGACGGCATGGGGGATTCCGAGATCACCGCCGCGCGCAACTACGCCGAAGGCGCAGGCGGTTACTTCAAGGGCATCGACGCCCTGCCGCTGACCGGACAATACACCCATTACTCGCTGGACAGGAAAACCCATAAGCCGGACTACGTGACCGACTCCGCCGCCTCCGCCACCGCCTGGGCCACCGGGGTGAAAACCTATAACGGCGCGCTCGGCGTGGACGTGAACGGCAAGGACCAACCGACGCTACTGGAGATCGCCAAGGCGGCCGGCAAGGCCACCGGCAACGTCTCCACCGCCGAGTTGCAAGACGCCACGCCGGCAGCGCTGGTCTCCCACGTCATCTCACGCAAGTGCTATGGCCCGGAGGAAACCAGCGAGAAATGCGCCGCTAACGCGCTGGAAAACGGCGGCCGCGGCTCCATCACCGAACAACTGCTGAAAACCCGCGCCGACGTCACGCTGGGCGGCGGCGCGAAATCGTTCAACCAGCTGGCAAAAAGCGGCGAATGGCAAGGAAAATCGCTGAAGGACCAGGCGGCGGCGCAGGGTTATCAGTGGGTGAGCAACGCCGACGAACTGCAGGCCGTTACCCTCGCCAACCAGCAAAAACCGCTGCTGGGGCTGTTCGCCGACGGCAATATGCCGGTGCGTTGGCTGGGGCCGAAAGCAAGCTACCATGGCAACCTCGACAAACCGGCAGTGACCTGCGAAAACAACCCGGCGCGCACCGCCGCCACGCCAACGCTGGCGGCGATGACCGAAAAAGCGATCGCGCTGCTGAAAGACAACCCAAACGGCTTCTTCCTGCAGGTCGAGGGCGCGTCGATCGATAAGCAGGATCACGCCGCCAACCCGTGCGGGCAGATTGGCGAAACCGTCGATCTGGACGAAGCGGTACAAAAAGCGCTGGCCTTCGCCCGCGCCGACGGCAACACGCTGGTGATCGTTACCGCCGACCACGCGCACGCCAGCCAGATCGTCTCCGCCGACGCCAAAGCGCCGGGCCTGACCCAAAAGCTGACCACCAAGGACGCCGCGCCGATGACCCTCAGCTACGGCAACTCGGAAGAGGAATCGCAGGGGCACACCGGCACCCAGCTGCGCGTCGCGGCCTACGGCCCGCACGCCGCCAACGTAGTGGGCCTGACCGATCAGACCGATCTGTTCTTCACCATGCGCGATGCGATGGGTATCAAGTAACCGCCCCCTGAACGATGGCCGCCCGCAACGGCGGCCATTTATTATTGGTTACCGCTAGGTATTTGCAATTTAACCGCAATTATTGTGTGATAACGAAATAACGTCTAATTACGCGACAATTAGCCCCTGAAAATAACGCGGTTATACGGCCTTTCTTCCCTCTCTGTTTATTCCTGCGACAGCAACCGGCCGTTTTTTGCTTATATTCATTTTTTTTAGTTACAAAAGTAGTTTTTAACATTCTCGCAAACAATAATACCCCGCCAGTAACGTGAACCGATCAATTTGCATCCGGACGGCCTGCAATAGTTCACTTTTCGTTAAAAACCCTATTAACAAAAAGGCATTATTGCTGCCTATCGGCTTTCGCCGGGCGGTCGGCTTCATTATTTCCAGGGTAACTCCCGCTAAATTCTTTCACCTGCAATGAGTAGAATTTACACACAAGAGATTTAATTCAATGAGAAAATTACTCGTCCTGATTTTCAGTCTCAGCCTGTTTGGCGTTACGCAACAGGCGGCGGCTGAAGAGAAGAATAAAACCGTCGACGTGGTTCTGATCGGCGGCGGCATCATGAGCGCCACCTTGGGTACCTATCTGCATGAGCTGGAGCCGACCTGGACCATCGACATGTACGAGCGCATGAACGGCGTAGCGGAAGAGAGTTCCAACGGCTGGAACAACGCCGGTACCGGGCACTCCGCCTTCAGCGAAATGAACTACACGCCGGAAAAAGCCGATGGCACCATCGACATCAGCAAGGCGGTGAAGGTCAACGAGTCTTTCGAAATCTCTCGCCAGTTCTGGTCTTATCAGGTGAAAAACAATGTCCTGAAAGATCCGAAATCTTTCATTAACAGCGTGCCGCACATGAGCTTCGTGTGGGGCGACGACAACGTCAACTTCCTGCGTAAACGCTATGCGGCGCTGCAGCACAGCACCCTGTTCCGCGGCATGGAATACTCCGAAGATCCTGCGCAGATCAAGCAGTGGGCGCCACTGGTGATGAACGGCCGCGATCCGGCGCAGAAAATCGCCGCGACCCGCATGCCGCTGGGTACCGACGTCAACTTCGGCGTGATCACCCACCAGCTGGTTGATGCGCTGAGCGCCAGCGACAAGTTCAAGCTGAACCTGAGCCACGAAGTGCGCGACATCAAGCGCAACGCCGACCAGACCTGGAGCGTGACCGTTGCCGATCTGAACCGCGACGGCAAAGAAACCACCGTTAACGCCAGGTTCGTGTTCATCGGCGCAGGCGGCGCGTCCCTGACCCTGCTGCAGAAGTCCGGCATCCCAGAAGCCGACGGCTACGGCGGCTTCCCGGTCGGCGGCCAGTTCCTGGTCACCACCAACCCGGAGATCGCCAACCAGCACCTGGCCAAAGTGTATGGCCTGGCCAGCGTAGGTTCACCGCCGATGTCCGTGCCTCACCTGGATACCCGCATGCTGGACGGCAAACGCGTGCTGCTGTTCGGGCCGTTCGCCACCTTCTCCAGCAAGTTCCTGAAGAACGGTTCGCTGTTCGATCTGATGCACTCGCTGAGCACCTCGAACCTGATGCCGATGACCCACGTCGGTCTGGATAACTTCGATCTGGTGAAATACCTGGTCGGCCAGCTGATGATGAACGACGACGACCGCTTCGCCGCGCTGAAAGAGTACTTCCCGGACGCCAAGCAGGCAGACTGGAAGCTGTGGACCGCAGGCCAACGCGTGCAGATCATCAAGAAAGACGCGGATAAAGGCGGCGTGCTGCAGTTCGGCACCGAAGTCGTCAGTTCTGAAGACGGCAGCATCGCCGCTCTGCTGGGCGCTTCGCCGGGCGCTTCTACCGCTGCGCCGATCATGCTGCATCTGATGGAAACCGTGTTCAAAGACAAAGTGGCGACGCCGGAATGGCAGAGCAAGCTGAAAGAGATCATCCCGTCTTACGGCCACAAGCTGAACGGCGATATCGAGATGACCAACAAGATCCGCGGTTACACCAGCAGCGTGTTGGGTCTGAACTACATTGAAGTGAAACCGGAAACTAACTGATTCCCCGTGGTTTTCTGCTGACAAGGCCGCTTTATGCGGCCTTTTTTCTATACCCCTGCCGCTCAAAGAGCATTTTTGGCCACCTATTTACCCCCGGTTTACCCTTGCGTAACGGCGTAGTCACGCCTATTATCAAAGCATATTCTTGGATAATTAAGCTAAGTCACTGTGACCTGAATGTCGTTTTTGCGGGAGAACTAAAACCATGGATCGCGTCAATATCATTCACGATTTACTAGACTGGATTGAAACTCATCTGGACCAACCGCTGCTGCTGGATAACGTTGCCGCCAAGTCAGGCTACTCCAAATGGCACCTGCAGCGCATGTTCCGCAGCACCACCGGCCACGCGCTCGGCAGCTATATCCGCGAGCGGCGCCTGTCGCAGGCGGCGCAGGCGCTGCGCTCCACCCCACGCCCGATCCTGGATATCGCCCTGCAATACCACTTCGATTCTCAGCCGTCGTTCTCGCGCGCCTTCAAGAAACAGTTCGGCAAGACCCCGGCGGTGTATCGCCGCACCACCCGCTGGGACGTCGCGGAGTGGCCGGCGCAGCCGGCGCAGACGCAGACTGAGCAACACCGCGACGCCCCCGCCTTACCGCGCTGGTTTGCCGGCAAACTGCCGGAAGGCGTATGCACCAGCTGGATGGGGCTGCGTTAATCCTCATGGTAAAGGCACAAAAAAGGGTTCAGTTCGCGAGAACTGAACCCTTTCTTTATTGACGAGACACCGAATTATTTGAAGGTGACGTCGACGTTGGCTGTGGCGTTGAACACCCCGGTCTTCGGCGTATTGGTCAACCACTTCAGGTTCGCGATAAAGGTCTCTTTCACTTCGTTCTGCTTATCCTGCAGCACACCGCCGAAATCCACGTTGGTTTGCAGTGGGATCGGTTTCTTACTGGTGTCGCGCTGCTGCGTCAGGAAGATCGCCACGCCCGGTTGGGTGGTTGGCAGGATCTGCGTATTATCATTCGGATCCGCGTTGGTGCTGCTGAAACTGGCCTGCAGAGATTGGCCGGCACATTCGCCGCCGCTCAAGGTAGCCTTGATATCAAACGGCACCTGCTTGGCGATAGTACCGATTTTGGCGCTGGAGCTGGTTAGCACGCCGAAATCGACGCTGGCGCCGTTGTTGGCCAATACGGTGATCTGCGGGTTGCACTGGATCACGCGGATCTTGTCCAGCCCCTTGATGTAGGCGTTAAAGTTACTGTCTTTGGTGGCGTTCAGCCCCAACTCACCATCGATCTGGAATAGCGAAGCACGCGCCAGCGGCGGGAAGTTACCCGCAGGCGGTTTTACCCCGGTGGCTTTGATATACACCGAATAGGTGGCAGTCACCGCCTGAGGATCGGCTTTTCTTCTGTTACTACCCGGTTTGGTACCCGGCCCCAAATCAGGGCCCGTCGGCCGGTTGGAACTTTGCTTCAGGTTGATCGCATCATAATCACGCCCGTTGATCGAAACCCCGATTTCCAACGACTTATCCAGGGCGCCAAAGGAGTTCTGCGGGTTCCAATAGATATAAGCGTTCTCACCGCGCGGGTAGTTATCGGTATCCCAACAGGTAAAGGTCGAGGTAAAGTTCTGCGAACGCCAAATCAGGTTGCCTTTGACGAAGTCGCTGGCGGCAAGCACGATCGGGCGGCCGACGTCAATATCCTGCGTCACGCTGCCGGTTGGTCTGCTACTGCCGGTCGAGTTGCCGAAGCGGCATTGCATCGCCGCCGCCTGTTGCGCCATCGCCAACCCCGCCAGCCCCACCACCGACAGAAGTGTATTACGTGCTAATTTGCTCAAGTTCATGGTGTACCTTACAGTTTTTGGCATTGCAGGGTCAGTTCCTGATATCCCATGGCCGCTTGTTTGTCGCCCACGTCCGCCGGAATCGGCAGCACGCATTGCTGATCGGCTTTCGGGCCCCATTTGATCGTCAGTTTCTCACCCGCTTTCACGCCGGAAACATAGGTTGCGCCTTCCAGGCCCACGGTGCCGCTGTTGCGGCCGGACTCGTTGAACACGCCGGCGCCGATGGCCGGATAACCGTTGTCACCCAGACGAGCGTGAATCAGCAGGCTGACGCCCTTGAAGGTATCGAAGCTCACCTTCACCACCGATTTCTCGGTCGGCACCACTTGCTTACTGGCCACCGGCACATCCAGCCCCGGGCCGAAATCTTCGGTGCGCAGCGCCACATAGTTGTAGCGGTACGGGTTGGCCGACGGCACCACCGCATAACCGAAGCGATCGATGGTCACGCCCGGCTGGTTTTCCAGACGCACGCCTTTGGCGTCTTTCGCTTCCACCAGCAAGATAGTGTTCTGCAACGGCTGAGTCAGAGTCGCGCCTCCGGAGTGCACCAGCAGACCACCGGAGAGGCCCAGCCCTTCCTGGCGGTATTTCGAACTGTAGGCATAGCTACCGTCGATGTTACCGATGCTGCTGCTGTAGCCCAGGTTCAGGTTGCTGCTCTGACCGGAGGACTGCGTATGTCCGGTGGAAACCGAGTAGTTCATGCGACGGTCATCCAGCATGGTGCCGCTGATGCCGGTCGAGTAGCTGTCGCCGCTCTGTTTGCTGTGCGCCGCGCTGAAGTTGGCGGTGGTCGAGTTGTTGCTCTGGCCCCAATCCAACGGGATCGACATCGTGAAGTTCACGCTGCGATCGGAATAACCGTACTGGCCGCGCGTATCCTGCAGATACACGCCGTAGGAAATACGTTTGAAGCCGTCGTTGTAACCCAGTTGAATCGTGCGATCGTTACCGGACACGCCCCAGTAGTTCTGGTGGCTGACGTTGGCGTACAGGCTGGCCCCCGCCCACAGCTGCTGGCTGAGCGACAGCTCGACGCGTTCGCGCTTGTTGCCGTAGCGCGCGGTGTATCGGGTGCGTTTCTGGTTGTTGCTCCAGGAAGGCTGGCCCGGCTGCAGATCGTTTGGATCCCAGTAATCATTGGCATAAATGCCGTTGCGCCAGCTGTTGCGTTCCTGGACCGCATCGCTGAGATCATAGTAACCGGACGTCGCATAGCGATAGCCCGCCAACTGGAAGTTGGTGCCCATCTGGTTGAGCGACTTGGAGTACAGGAAACGGAAGCTCTGGCCCTGTTTGCGATCGCCGTTCGCCAGCTCGGTATCGGAGATCGAACCGTCTACGGAGATGGCGCCCCATGAGCCCAGACTCTTACCGATACCCACGGCAGCGGAACGGTAGTGCTCGGCGATGATGGCGCCACCGAACGGCGTCAGGCCATAGTTCATGCCGTATGCCGCCGTGCCCTGAATCAGCTTCGGCTGATAGCCGCCGTTACCGTTGTGGTATTTACCGGCGGTCAGCTGGAAGTTCCAAATACCTTCGCGCAGCATGTTGGCCACGGAGGAGTAGGCGACGCTGAACGTTTTATGCGAACCGTCGGCCTCGTTCACGGTCACCTGCAGGTCACCGTTATTGGTATGCGGGTAGACGTCGTGGATCTCGAACGGACCCGGCGCGACGTTGGTGCTATAGATGACGTAACCGTTCTGGCGGATCTCGACGCGGGCGTTGGTCGCCGCCACGCCGCGCACTACCGGCGCATAACCGCGCAGGCTGTCCGGCAGCATGTCGTCAACGCTAGAGAGTTGTACCCCGCGGAACTGGAAGCTGTTGAACACGCTGTTGTTGGTGCTCGCCTGCCCCATCACCAAACGGCTGCGCCATGGCACGATGTCGGTCTCGGCCCAGGAAGAGACGTTGGTCCAGTTGCTGCTGCTGCCACTCTGTTTGTCCCAGGTGGAGTTGTTGCGCAGGCGCCATCTGCCCAGGTTGAGGCCACTGTTCAACGCGAGGAACATGTACTCGCTGTCGTCGGCGTCATCTTTGCGATAGCTGTTCTTGTTGTAGTTGAAGTTATAGTTGGCGAACAGCGCGTTGATGCCTTCATCGTACATGCTTGGCGGGATCGCGCCAATGGCGCTCAGATCCATCATGGTCTGCGGTACGGAGATGTTGATCTGCTGCACCGCCGCGTCATAGCTGACGGTGGCGTCTTTAACCAACGCAGGCAGATCAACGCAGCTGCCGGCCTGCAGCGTTTCCGGCAGTTTGATGCCGTAGTTGCGCAGGTCTTCAACTTTCAGGCAAGGTTGAGACGCGGTCTGGCCTTTAACCTGACGAAAAGTAACATCTTTGTGATCGACCTGAGTCAGGTTGACGTAGATGTCGAATGGGTAAACGCCCGGTTGCAAAGCATCGCCCTGAGCGACCGCTTCCGCGTTACTCAGGTTTTCATCGCCGTGAATAAACGACATGTTAAACTCTGCCAGCGCCGTTTCACTCCATAACATCGGCGCGCTGGCGGCAATGATTGCAATACGGATCAGCTGCGTCAGCCGCGTCGTTCCGCCTGCTACTTTTCGTTGATTTGCCATTCCCTGTCTCTCTTATTGTACTGGAACGTCCTTGACTTCCGTTCTACCGCCAAAATCGTTGATATAACTGAAAGCAATCTTGTTGCCGACGCTGACGCCCGCCGGGATGTTGATCGATAAGCGATCTTTCGGGCTCACCATGTTGGCGTCCACATCCACGGTCTTGCCCGCGCTGTTTTTCAAATGCAGCGCCCCAAAGGTAATATGCAGCGGGCCATCGTTAATCACTTGCAGGCGTGAACCTTCACGCTGCCAACGCAAGTTTTGTACTTGCTCGTCCAGCGTCGTTTTCAACGCCACCGGCCGGTAAAAAAGTTTGATTCGGGTACGCACCGCAACCTGCAGCACGTTTTCTTGCTTCGGCGCCGGTGGAATTTCCTGCACGTTAATCCACAGCAGGGTTTCTTTATCCTGAGGTAAGCCATTACCGGAATAGATAAAGCGCAAAACCGCGGTTTTGGCAGCGTCCAATTTCAGAATCGGTGGAACGACAACGACAGGCAGATTTTTCGGCACTTGGTTTCTATCGCCGGTGTCCAGCCAGGTCTGCACCATATAAGCTTCTGAAGCATCGTTATGAATGGGCAGAGAGGCGGATTTGTCATCGCCTTTATAGATCACGCGAGTGGCATCTACCTGGATACCGGCGTAGCTGTTAAAGGTGCCCAGCATCAGCAGAGCAGCAAAGAACTTTTTCATCGGTTTCCTCTATGGGCCATCCTTGGCCGTATGTGTCCTGAAAGACGATTATTTGTATTCGATAGTGAACGGGCTGGTGGCGTTAGCCAGACCTGCAGTTACGTTGCTATCGAATGAACGGTAACGAGCCTGCAGGTTGAAGGTCGCTTTACCGTCAGCAGCGATGGTGACTTTCGCTACGTCGTCGTTGATGTTGGAACCGTCGCCGATAGCGAATGGCTTGCCGTTGTTATCGGTGATTTCGATACCCACGCCGGTAGCTGCAGCGCCGGTGCCGCCAACGTTGCTTACGGACAGCAGGTCTGGGTTGCCGGCAACGGTGTTACCGTCGAAGCGCAGGCTGTAATCGCCGGCATCACATTTTTCCAGAGAGATCTGGAAAGCTTTAGAAGCGGATTTAGAACCCACAGTTGGGAAAGCAGAAGTTGGGTAAGTACCCAGGTAAACTTCTTTATTTTGAGTATCGCTAGTTACCTGGCAGGTAGACTGTTTGATTTCACCGGTGAATTTAACAGTGCCGTTTGCTGCCATTGCGTTGGAAGCAGTTGCAGACAATACCAGGGCAGCCAAAGGCAATAATACTTTTTTCATTTCCAGCTCCATAGAACAATAAAATAATCGATTCAGTGGCGGGCTTATATATATATTGCCGCCACTGAGCATACACTCAGCGATAGCACTCCCTTGCTGAAAAGGAGCGTTGCCTCGATGAACTCATTGCCGGACGAAATATAGACTAAGCATATTCTTAATGTTAAATCGTTTAAAACATTCATAAGCCCCCTCTTGATAGGAATAAACTATCGGCGAATACCTATCGATCGATGTTGACGATTCATATGAATAGGAATAATCTGTGTTTGGGAAAGCTGCAGAGTTCAACATTTTGCGTTAAGCCCTGAAAATCAGAATTTTATCCCGAACATTTACATTTAGTAACAGATTGCGACGTTTGGACTTTGGCACAAATTCCGCGTTAAATGGTCTGTCGACACGTTTCGGCCATCCTGACGCTTTAAATAAGAAATTTACCAAAAAACACGGAGTAACTTTCTTTTTAATCATTTAAAATCAACAAGTTAAATATCAATCCAAGGATTGGGAAATGAGCGGTTCTTTCAGAGAGAAAAATAACGGCATTAATTATGTTTTCCAGCCAATGTTCGCGAAATCGGGACAATTGCTGGCCGTTGAATGCCTGTCTCGCTTTACGTTTAATAGCGAATATGCCCATTTTTCTCCTGAACAGTTCTTTCGCCATGCCGACAGCGCTACCCGGATTGAGATTTTGATGGATCAGATCAATCTGATCGATAAATACAAACACTGGTTTCATGAAAACCAAGTGATAGCCACTTTGAATGTTGACGATTATTCCTTGCAATCGCTGGCGAATACTCACTTTGCCGAAAGAATTAATGCCCTGCGCTGTATTCATTTTGAGATCAGCGAGAATTCAACCCGGCTGGTGAAAGATCGCGTGCACGGCGATCCGTCATTGAATAGTTATTCATTTTGGCTCGATGATTTTGGTTCTGGCTATGCGGGTTTTTCCGCGTTGTACAACAGCCAGTTCCGCTTCGTTAAGCTCGATCGTTTTCTGCTTTGGGACTTTATGAAAAAGTCCGGCGGCGAGGGCTTGATGCGCGCGTTACTGCGCTTCTTTTACCTTAATCATTACAAGGTAATTATCGAAGGAGTTGAAACTCCCGAACACAAGAAATGGCTGGATGAAATGCCATATTACGCACTGCAGGGAAAGCTGTGGAAGGAATCCAGCATCAAGGATTTGAACTCGCTTCTTACAGCTGAATACTTTTAACTCGGTATTGGTGTTTGCCCTATGTCTAAAAACAACGTTCTTGTGATTAGTGAGTGTAAGTACAGCTATGTTGGCCTGTCGGTGCTGCTGAAGAAACACTACGGCGCGTACGATATCCGCCTGTTTTCCGATTTCATGCACGGCGGCGCCAAAGCGGAAAAGATCACCAAGCACGATATCGCGCTGATTTTCACCTCGCAAAACCTGGAGCAGAGCGTCAACGTGATCGAAAGCCTGGTGTCCCTGCACCAGCAGTACAACAGCAAAACGCGCCTGTTGGTGTTCTATGACGACGAGCGCGTGGTGAAACTGCTGTCGATCCTGGGGATTTCCGTCGAGTTGGTCTCCACCCGCATTCCGCTTTATTCGCTGCAGGAAAAAATCCAGCGGCTGCTGGAAAGCAAAGAGCCGGGCGGTATCCGGGTGCAGAAAACCCGCGAGCTCAGCCCGGCGGAAAGCGACGTGATCTTCAATCTGCTGCGCGGCGACAGCCTGCTGCATATCGCGGAAAAACGCGGCACGCACCCGAAAACCATCTTCTCGCAGAAATACAGCGCGATGAAAAAGCTGCGGCTGCGTAGCATGAGCACCATCTTCGTCGCCGGCAAATAACACGCCCTGGTTTGTTGCGCGGTATGCCGCGCGGCAACCCGCCCCCTCGCCGAGTTAAATTAATGTAACAACCGGCGACAAAGCAGCAACAGACACACAACATCCTCTCCTGTTGGCTACGATTTGCACACGGATTATCCGTGAGTCATGTCGTGTGGATTAAAAATAAACATCAGGAGATGTTATGAAGTCGTCCTTATTCAGCCGCTATACCTGCTTTGTGCTGAGCATCTTGCTCACCCTGGTTTTCTTGATCATGATGCACAACCATCCGTGGTTCTGGCTGCCGGCCCTGGCCTGCGGTTGCCTGATGGTGCTGGGGATCTACGATCTCACTCAGCAGCGCCACGCCATTTGCCGCAACTACCCGATCATCGGCCGCCTGCGCTTCTTCTTCGAGTTCATCCGCCCGGAACTGCGCCAGTATTTCCTCGAGCAGGATAATGAAGAGATCCCGTTCTCCCGCACCCAGCGCACGCTGGTGTATCGCCGGGCGAAAAACGAGATGGGCGACAAGCCGTTCGGCACCCTGCTGGACGTGTACCAAACCGGTTATGAATGCATCGGCCACTCGATGCGGCCGGTGGAAGCCGCCGATCCCACCAGTTTTCGCATCACCATCGGCGGCGCCGACTGCCGCCAGCCCTACTCCGCGTCAATCTTCAACATTTCGGCGATGAGCTTCGGCGCGCTCTCCGCCAACGCCATCCGCGCGCTCAACCTCGGCGCGGCCAAAGGCAATTTCTACCACGACACCGGTGAGGGCAGCATCAGCCGCTATCACCGCGAAAACAACGGCGATCTGGTGTGGGAGCTGGGCAGCGGCTATTTCGGCTGCCGTACCGCCGACGGCCATTTCGATCCGCGCCGCTTTGCCGAACAGGCGCAAAGCCCGCAGGTGAAAATGATTGAAATCAAGCTCAGCCAGGGCGCCAAACCGGGCCACGGCGGCATTCTGCCGGCGAAAAAAGTGGATGCGGAAATCGCCGCCACCCGCGGCGTGCCGGAAGGCGTGGATTGCATCTCGCCGGCCTCGCACAGCGCCTTTACCACCCCGCTGGAAATGATGCAGTTCATCCAGCAGCTGCGCGAGCTGTCAGGCGGCAAACCGGTCGGTTTCAAGCTGTGCATCGGCCACCCGTGGGAGTTCGTCGCCATCGTCAAGGCGATGCTGCACACCCGCATTCTGCCGGACTTCATCGTGGTGGACGGCAAGGAAGGCGGCACCGGCGCCGCCCCGCTCGAACTCTCCAACTATATGGGCATGCCGCTGCGCGAAGGGCTGCTGTTCGTGCATAACACGCTGGTGGGCTGCGGCCTGCGCGACCAAATCAAGATTGGCGCCAGCGGCAAGATCATCAGCGCCTTTGACATCGCCAGCGTGCTGGTGCTCGGCGCCGACTGGGTGAATTCGGCGCGCGGCTTTATGTTCGCCGTCGGCTGCATCCAGTCACAAAGCTGCCATACCAACCACTGCCCGACCGGCGTCGCGACGCAAGATCCGCTGCGTCAGAAGGCGTTGGTGGTGCCGAACAAGGCGGAGCGCGTCTATCACTTCCATCAAAATACGGTGAAAGCGCTGGCGGACATGCTGGCGGCGGCCGGCGTCAGCCGCCCGGAGCAGTTGACCTCGCACCATATGTTGCGCCGCATCACGCCGACCGAGATCAAGGTGTACGCCGATATCTATTACTACCTGGAGCCGGGCGCGCTGCTGCAGCCGGAGATCAAAAGCGAGTTCTACGCCCGCATGTGGCGCATGGCGACGCCCAACAGTTTCGATCAGGCAATCTCGCTGCCGGCGGCATGATGGGATAAGGAATAAAAGAGAGTTGCCCCCTCGCCTTGGGGAAGAGCATATGGAGAGGGGTTGCTTGCTACGGCGGCCCTCCCCCTCAACGGCGAGAGGGCGTGTCGGTTACTGCTTGCGCACCGGCGCATCGCCGGCGACGTAGTAGTCGGCGGTGCTGCGCGGCAACGGCGCGCGCTGGCGAATGCGGTCGGCGATCTTTTCGGCGATCATGATGGTGGTGGCGTTCAGGTTGCCGGTAATGATCAGCGGCATAATCGACGCATCCACCACCCGCAATCCTTCCATGCCGTGCACCCGGCCCTGGCCGTCGACCACCGCCATCTCGTCTTCGCCCATCTTGCACGAGCAGGACGGGTGGAAGGCGGTTTCGGCGTGCTCGCGCACGAAGGCGTCCAGCTGCTCGTCGGTCTGCACCTCCGGCCCTGGGCTGATCTCGCGACCGCGGTATTCGTCCAGAGCAGGCTGCGCCATGATTTCGCGCGTGATGCGGATAGCGTCGCGGAACTCCTGCCAATCCTGTTCGGTCGACATGTAGTTGAACAGAATGCTCGGGTGCTGGCGCGGATCCTTCGACTTCACCTGCACCCGGCCGCGGCTCGGCGAACGCATCGAACCGACGTGGGCCTGGAAGCCATGCTCTTTCACCGCGTTGCTGCCGTTATAGTTAATCGCCACCGGCAGGAAGTGATACTGGATGTTCGGCCAGGCGAACTCTGCACGGCTGCGGATGAAGCCACCGGCCTCGAACTGGTTGCTGGCGCCGACGCCGGTGCCGTTGAACAGCCATTCCGCGCCGATTTTCGGCTGATTGAACCATTGCAACGCCGGGTACAGCGACACCGGTTTCTTACAGGCGTACTGCAGATACATCTCCAGGTGGTCCTGCAAGTTTTCCCCCACCCCCGGCAGATCGTGCACCACGTTGATGTCCAGACTTTTCAGCAGCGCCGCCGGGCCGACGCCCGAACGCTGCAGAATTTGCGGCGAGGCGATGGCGCCGGCGCACAGCAGCACTTCGCGGCGCGCTTTGGCATGGGTCAGTTGATTGCTGTCGCCCTGCAGATAGTTAACGCCCACTGCGCGCTTGCCATCGAACACGATGTGGTCGGTCAGCGCATGGGTGACGATCTTCAGGTTCGGCCGTGAACGGGCCTGATCCAGATAACCGCGGGCGGTGCTGGCGCGGCGCCCTTTCGGCGTCACGGTGCGGTCCATCGGGCCGAACCCTTCCTGCTGATAGCCGTTCAGATCGTCGGTGCGCGGATAGCCCGCCTGCACGCCGGCTTCCACCATGGCGTGGAACAGTTCATTGTTACCGGCCTTCGGCGTGGTGACGCTCACCGGGCCATCGCCGCCGTGGTAATCGTTCGGGCCGATATCGCGCGTTTCCGCCTTGCGGAAATACGGCAGGCAGTCCAGATACGTCCAGTCTTCCAGACCCGGCGCCTTGGCCCAGTTGTCGAAGTCCATCGCGTTGCCGCGAATGTAACACATGCCGTTGATCAGGGATGAACCGCCCAGCCCTTTGCCGCGGCCGCATTCCATCCGGCGGTTGTTCATGTGCGGCTCAGGATCGGTTTCATACGCCCAGTTATAGCGGCGGCCCTGCAGCGGAAACGCCAGCGCGGCCGGCATCTGGGTACGGAAATCCATCCGGTAGTCCGGGCCGCCGGCTTCCAGCAGCAGGACGCTGACGTCGGCGTCTTCGGTCAATCGGGTGGCTAACACGTTGCCGGCGGAACCGGCACCGATAATGATGTAGTCAAATTCCATTCATTATCTCCTTACTTTATAGAGGCCTGGTCAGGCAAAGACGCGAAGCGCGGCTCGGCAACAGGCTGTGTATTTGGGCGCTCTAGAGATTGTCGGCCGCAGCCAACGCGGCTGCGGCTCGAAAGACGACGGGAAGATCAGAATACCGAGGCGTATTCGCCCAGCTCGACCTGCACCGATTTGATCTGGGTGTAGTGTTCCAGCGTGGTCAGGCCGTTCTCGCGGCCAACGCCGGACTGCTTGTAGCCGCCGACCGGCATTTCCGCCGCCGACTCGCCCCAGGTGTTGATCCAGCAAATGCCGGCTTCCAGCTGGTGGATCACGCGGTGCGCGCGAGCCAGATCGTGGGTCACCACGCCCGCGGCCAGGCCGAAGGTGGTGTCGTTGGCGCGGCGCACCACTTCCTCTTCGTTCTGGTAGCTGAGGATGCTCATCACCGGCCCGAAGATCTCCTCGCGCACGATTTCCATATCGTCGCGGCAGTCGCTGAACACCGTCGGCGCCACATAAGCGCCCTTGCCGAATTCGCCATGGGTGACGCGTTCGCCGCCGCACAGCAGGCGCGCGCCGCTGTTTTTGCCGCTCTCGATAAAGCGCAGCACCGATTCCATGTGCGCGAAGCTGACCAGCGGCCCGAAGTTGGTTTGCGGATCGGTCGGGTCACCGAGGCGAATGCGCTTCACGCGTTCGAGGATTTTCGCCTCAAACTGCGCCTGCAGCGCCGCCGGCACGAAGACGCGGGTGCCGTTGGTGCACACCTGGCCGGAACTGTAGAAATTGGCCATCATGGCGATATCGGCGGCGCGATCCAGATCGGCGTCGTCGAAGATAATCAGCGGCGACTTGCCGCCCAACTCCATGGTGACTTCCTTCAGCGTCGAACCCGACGCGTTGGCCATCACCTTCTTGCCGGTTTTCACCCCGCCGGTGAAAGAGACTTTGGCGATGCCCGGATGGTCGGTCAGATACTGCCCCACTTCCGCCCCGCTGCCGGTCACCACGTTGAACACGCCGTCCGGCAGGCCGGCTTCGGTGTAGATTTCCGCCAGCTTCAGCGCCGTCAATGACGTGACTTCACTCGGCTTGAAGATCATCGCATTGCCCGCCGCCAGCGCCGGCGCGGACTTCCACAGCGCGATTTGAATCGGGTAGTTCCAGGCGCCGATGCCGGCCACCACGCCCAGCGGCTCGCGGCGGGTGTAGACGAACGAGGTATCGCGCAGCGGGATCTGCTCGCCTTCAATGGCCGGGATCAGGCCGGCGTAGTACTCCAGCACGTCAGCGCCGGTGACGATATCCACCGCGGTGGTTTCCGACATCGCTTTGCCGGTATCCAGCGTTTCCAGCGCCGCCAGTTCATCGTTGCGCTCGCGCAGAATATCCACCGCGCGACGCAGGATGCGCGAACGCGCCATCGCCGTCATCGCCGCCCACACCTTCTGCCCGCTGGCCGCGCTGGCCACCGCACGATCGACGTCTTCAGCGCCGGCGGACTGGACTTCAGCCAGAACTTCGCCGTTCGCCGGGTTAATGGCGTTGAAGGTTTTTCCAGCGGTGCTGTCTACATAGGCGCCATGAATATAGAGCTTCTGCAAGCCAAAACGGGACATAGGATCTCCTTGAGTTATCCTCCGGGCGGCGTTTGCCCCCGGAGTTGGAACGTGATGTATTCGGTCGTGAGCGCCAGCGCCTGCGCCTGATTGAACGCGGAGCCGCGCAGCGCGCTGCGCAGCCACAGCCCATCGATCAGCGCCGCCAGCCCCTTGGCCGCCAACCGCGCCTGCGGCTGCGGCATAACGCGGCGAAACTCGGCGCACAGGTTGGAATAGAGCCGACGGCCGTTCACCTGTTGCAAGCGGTTGAGCTGCGGCTGGTAGAGACTGCTGGCCCAAAAGGCCAGCCAGGTCTTCATCGCCGCGCTGTTGATCTGGCTGTCGTCGAAGTTGCCGGCGACGATCGCCTGCAGCCGCGCCGCCGGGCTGTTGTCAGTCAGCGCCTGCAGCCGCAGCTTCACCGCCTCGCCCAGATGGCTGATCAGATAGCGCATCGTGGCTTCCAGCAGGCCGTTCTTATCCTTGAAATAATGGCTGATGATGCCGTTGGAAACGCCGGCCCGCCGCGCGATCTGCGCGATGGTGGCGTCATGCATTCCCACTTCGTTTACCGCGGCGAGCGTGGCATCAATCAACTGCTGCCTTCTGATTGGCTGCATTCCTACCTTTGGCATATTTCGACTCTCACAAAACCGACTTCGGCCTTATCTCAGCGGGCAAATTTCACTGCCGTTTCGCCCGTGATTCAGGTCATCATGAGGGCTATTAAACTTTTTTTGATTGAACGTTCAATAAAAATTGCATATATTTTATTGCCGCCTGGTTAAAAAAATGTATTTTCTGGTTGTGGAACTGGCTGATTTTTGTGAGGTAATTAACGAATCTGACCAAAATCAGTGGCTGTAAGCGGTTCCCACCGCGAAGCGCTCCGGTACTTCATAAGCAGGCGAAAGCGGTATCGTTCAGGCCATTCCCGTGGGGATGGCCGCCGCCTCCATTCGCCCGTTTTCCGGATGCGCCAACGCGCCCCAGAATGCGGAGCGGCACGATTTTACTCAGTTCAGAGGATGACGATGACAACACGCGAAACCTCCTCCAAACCGCAGCAGGACCGCCTCAACCCTGTGGTTTTCTTCACCTCGGCGGGGCTGATCCTGGCCTTCTCGCTGATGACCATCTTTTTCACCGACTTCTCCGGGCAGTGGATCACCCGCACGCTGAATTGGGTGTCGACCACCTTCGGTTGGTACTACCTGCTGGCGGCGACGCTGTACATCGTGTTCGTGGTGTTTATCGCCGCCTCGCGCTTCGGTTCCATCAAGCTCGGGCCGGAACAGTCCAAACCGGAGTTCAGCCTGATGAGTTGGGCGGCGATGCTGTTCGCCGCCGGCATCGGCATCGATTTGATGTTCTTCTCGGTCGCCGAGCCGGTGACCCAGTACATGATGCCGCCGGAAGGCGACGCGCAAACGCTGGAGGCCGCCCGCCAGGCGATGGTCTGGACGCTGTTCCACTACGGCCTGACCGGCTGGTCGATGTATGCGCTGATGGGCATCGCCCTCGGCTACTTCAGCTATCGCTACAATCTGCCGCTGACCATTCGCTCGGCGCTGTACCCGATCTTTGGTAAACGCATCAACGGCCCGATCGGCCATAGCGTGGACATCGCCGCGGTGCTCGGCACCATCTTCGGCATCGCCACCACGCTGGGCATTGGCGTGGTGCAGCTCAACTACGGCCTCAAGGTGCTGTTCGAGATCCCGGAAAACCTGACGGTGCAGGGCTCGCTGATCCTGCTGTCGGTGATCATGGCCACCATCTCGGTCACCTCGGGGGTCAACAAGGGCATCCGCATCCTGTCCGAGCTGAACGTGCTGCTGGCGCTGGGCCTGATCCTGTTCGTTCTGTTCTTCGGCGACACCGAGTTCCTGCTCAACGCGCTGGTACTTAACGTCGGCGATTACGTCAACCGCTTTATGGGCATGACGCTCAACAGCTTCGCGTTCGATCGGCCGGTGGAGTGGATGAACAACTGGACGCTGTTCTTCTGGGCCTGGTGGGTGGCGTGGTCGCCGTTCGTCGGCCTGTTCCTGGCGCGCATCTCGCGCGGGCGCACCATTCGCCAGTTCGTGGTCGGCACGCTGATCATTCCGTTCGTGTTCACCCTGCTGTGGCTGTCTATCTTCGGCAACAGCGCGCTGTATCAGATCATTCACGGCAACGCGGAATTCGCGCAGGAAGTGATGCAGTTCCCGGAGCGCGGCTTCTACAGCCTGCTGGCGCAATACCCCGGCTTCACCTTCAGCGCCTCGGTGGCCACCATCACCGGCTTGTTGTTCTACGTCACCTCGGCGGACTCCGGCTCGCTGGTGCTGGGTAACTTCACCTCGCGCCTGGCCGACATCAATAATGATGCGCCGAACTGGCTACGGATTTTCTGGTCGGTGGCCATCGGCCTGCTGACCATCGGCATGCTGATGACCGACGGCGTGCCGGCGCTGCAGAAAACCACGGTGATCATGGGCCTGCCGTTCAGCTTCGTGATCTTCTTCGTGATGGCCGGGCTGTACAAATCGCTGCGGGTGGAGGACTACCGCAAGGCCAGCGCGCTCAGCACCCTGGCGCCGGTGCCGGTCTCCAGCCACGACGTGCTCAACTGGAAACAGCGTCTGTCGCGGGTGATGAACTACCCGGGCACGCAGTACACGCAGAAAATGTTGGATAAGGTTTGCCGCCCGGCGATGCAGGACGTGGCGCGCGAGCTGGAGTTGCGCGGCGCGAAGGTGGAGTTCAGCGAAGTGCCGCCGACCGAAGACGAACGCCTGAACCACCTGGAGCTGCTGGTGCACCTGGGCGAGGAACAGAACTTTATCTATCAGATCTGGCCGATGCGCTACTCGGTGCCGGGCTTCACCTACCGCGCCCGCTCCGGCAAGTCGCACTACTACCGGCTGGAAACCTTCCTGATGGAAGGCACCCAGGGCAACGACCTGATGGACTACAGCAAGGAACAGGTGATTGGCGATATTCTCGACCAGTACGAGAAGCACCTGAACTTCCTGCACATTCATCGCGAAGCGCCGGGGGGCACCCTGACCTTCCCGGATATGTGACGGCCGAGAAATATCCAGAGGGCGTAGCCAGGCTACGCCCTTTTTTATGCCTGCTCGGCCGGCAAATCGGCCTTCAGCAGCACCAGGGAGCCGGCCAGCAACACCAGATCCTTGATTAAAAAGCTGGTGGCGCCGGCCATGGCCGGAAAACCGCCGGCGGAGGGCTCCCAGGCGCCCGGCGAGGAAAAGATCAGCGTCAGCGTGGTCAGGTAGGTCACCGTCGATCCGATCGCCCCCAGCAAACCCAGACGCCGCGACCAGAACCCCGCCAGCAGCAGCAAACCGAAGCTCCATTCGGCGACGCCCAATGCATAACTGGCGCCGCGAATGCCGAACGCCTGATGCATCCAGCTCAGCAGCGGGCTGTTGCCGATCAGCGGCACCAGCCCCTGCGCCTCATAATCAAACCATTTGGCGTAGCCGAAGGCGGCGAAGATCACCACCAGCGCCGCGCGCATAAAGATAACGTCCCCGTTCGAGCGCCGAAAGCGCCGCAGCCATGTCGCCAACATCATCCTCTCTCCTTATGTTGCCCGCAGCCGCCGCGGTTTGCCGCTTGCGGCCGCGGGGTGAGGCGGCTTAGTGCCCCATCGCATCCTTTTTCATCTCGTCTTTCTTCATGCCGTCTTTGGCCATACCGTCTTTCGCCATGCCCTCTTTTTTCATGGCGTCTTTGCCCATTTTGTCTTTCTTCATGCAGTCCTTGCCCATGCACTCTTTCTTCATCCCATCTTTCGCCATGCCGTCGTGCGACATCTGGCTCATGCCGTCCTTTTTCATCGCGTCTTTACTCATGCCGTCCGCGGCGTTGGCGCCGGCCACGCCCAGCATCAGCGCGCTGCACATCATCATTGCGAATAACTTTTTCATGGTATTTCCTTCCGTCATGTCAAAGGCACCGGAGTGCCGGAGAATGGCCGGCGGCCGCCTCAGCTGCCGCCAAACCAGTTGTAACCCTGGTCTTCCCAGTAACCGCCCGGGAAGCGGTTGGTGACCTCGATCACCTGAATGTGCTTCGGATTCTTGTAGCCCAGCTTGGTCGGCATGCGCAGCTTCATCGGATAGCCGTACTTGCGCGGCAAGGTCTGGCCGTCGTAGGTCAGCGCGATAATCGTCTGCGGATGCAGCGCGGTGGCCATGTCGATACTGGTGTAATAGTCGTCGGCGCATTTAAAGCTGACGTAGCGGGCGCTCAGATCCGCGCCGATTATCTTAAGAAAGTTGGCGAACGGCACGCCGCCCCACTTGCCGATGGCGCTCCAACCCTCGACGCAAATATGACGCGTCACCTGGCTAACCTGCGCCATCCGATGCAGCTGCGGCAGGCTCCAGGCGCGCTTGTCCTGCACCAACCCCGCCACTTCCAGCCGATAGTCGTCGCCATTGATGTCGGGCGCCTCCTCCTCGGCGTAAAAGGCGTTGAACGGGAATGGCCGGGTGATCATCGACTCCGGGTAGACCGGCGCCAAACGATCGCCGTTGAACAGCCAGCCCTGTACCCGATCGTTGAGGCGCGAAATGCGGCTCAGCGCCTGCTCGACGTTGGCGTTGCCGCTGAGATCGCAGCCGGTAAGCATAGCGATACCGCCCAGCGTCAGGCCGTTGCGCAGAAAGCGGCGGCGGGACGACGCGGTCAACAAGCGCTGCGCTTCTTTGACGATCGCCTGCCCTTCAACGATCGTCATGGTCTGTTTATCCTTTTTCATCGTGAACTCCTTAACGTCCGCGCAGCATGGCCAGCAGCGTGCGGGGCACCAGCGCCACCATCACCAAATGGATCGCGACGAAGGCCACCAGCGCCGACATGGCGAAAAAGTGGATATAGCGCGCCGCCCAGCCAGCCGCCGAGCGTCAGCTCGTTGAAAAAGCTGAAGTTGAACAGCGGCGAAGCGTTGTAGATGCGCCAACCGCTGGTCACCATGATCAGCATCGCCAGCGCATTCAGCCAATGCGTTAACCGCAGCCACAGCGGATGTACGGTCTGTCGTTGTTCCGGGGTGAGGGTGAGGCTCATAACGATTCCTGCCAGCTAACGATGCGATGCACCGAGTATTCCCCGGATTTGTTCCCCAAGACCTCACGCAAAGTTAAATAAAATGTGATAACTCCGCCGGTGGCGGTTGTGTAGACTTCAGAGAGAATCGGGCTAATCAGCGGTAATGAGAATGGACAAGCCAAAACGAATTTTGATCGTCGAGGACGACGGCGACATCGCCGAGCTGCTGCAGCTGCATCTGCGTGACGAGGGTTACGCCATCAGCCACGCCGCCGACGGCAATCAGGGCATGGCGATGCTGGAACAGGGCGGCTGGGACGCCTTGATCCTCGATCTGATGCTGCCGGGCGTAGACGGATTGGAGATTTGCCGCCGGGCGCGCACCATGACGCGCTACACGCCGATCATCATCACCAGCGCGCGCTCCAGCGAGGTGCACCGCGTGCTGGGGCTGGAGCTGGGCGCCGACGACTATCTGGCCAAACCCTTTTCCATGCTGGAGCTGGTGGCGCGGGTCAAGGCGCTGTTTCGCCGCCAGGAGGCGATGAGCCGCAACCTGCGCATGGACGCCGGCGCTCTCAGCTTCAACGATCTGACCATCGATCCCATCGCCCGCGAAGTGCGCCTGCACCAACAGCCGATCGAGCTGACGCCGCGCGAATTCGACCTGCTGTACTTTTTCGCCCGCCACCCGGGCCAGGTGTTCTCGCGCCTCAGCCTGTTGAATCAGGTCTGGGGCTATCAGCACGAGGGGTATGAGCACACCGTCAACACCCATATCAACCGGCTGCGCATCAAGATCGAGCGCAACCCGGCGGAACCCGAGCGCATCCTCACGGTGTGGGGCATGGGCTATAAATTCGCGGCCGCGCCGCAAGAGTGAGCCATGAAAAACCTTACGTTAGCGCAACGCCTCACGATTATCTTCGCGCTGCTGATCGTCATCGGCTGCGCCTTTTCCGGCTGGATGCAGGTGCGCAGCAATACCCAGTACAGCCAGGCGGTGATCCAGCGCCTGTCCGGCAACCTGGCGCAGCATATCGCCGACAGCAATCCGCTGCTGGGGGTGAACGGGCCGGATCCACAGGCGGTGCATACCCTGTTCGATCAGCTGATGGCAGTGAACCCCAGCGTTGAGGTTTATCTGCTCGACAACCAGGGCGCAATCATTGGCAACGCCGCGCCGGCCGGGCATCTGAAGCGGCAGCGGGTCGCGCTGGCGCCGCTGCAGGCGCTGCTCGATGGCGCGCAGATGCCGGTGTATGGCGACGATCCGCGCAGCGCGGACGGGCGCAAGGTGTTCAGCGTTGCGCCGCTGAAGGTCGACGGCCGGGTCGAGGGCTATCTGTATGTGGTCTTGCTCGGTGAAGAGTACACGGCGTTGGCCAGCAACGCCCAGTTCAACTCGGCGGCCAGAATGGCGCTGTGGACCTCCGGGGTGATGGTGCTGTTCAGCCTGCTGGCCGGCGGTTTCGCGTTCTACTGGGTCACTCGCCCCATCCGGCGCCTGACCCGTCAGGTCAATGCGCTGGACAGCGGCGGCATTGAGGCGGTGCAGGCCTACGCGGCGCTGCCGGCGGTGCCGGCCGGGCGCGACGAGGTGAGCCAGCTGCAACAGGCCTTCCACCGCATGGCGCAGCGCCTCGCCGAACAGTGGCAAACGCTGGCGCAGCAGGATCGGCTGCGGCGCGAATTCATCGCCAACGTCTCGCACGATCTGCGCACCCCGCTCACCTCGCTGCACGGCTATCTGGAAACGCTGTCGGTCAAGGCCGCCACCCTGAGCGACACCGATCGGCGGCGCTATCTGGAGATCGCGCTGGCGCAGAGCCGCAAGGTGGGCAAGCTGGCGCAGGAGCTGTTCGAGCTGGCGCGGCTGGAATATGGCGTGGTGAAACCGCAGAAAGAACCCTTCTCCCTCAGCGAGCTGCTGCAGGACGTGTTCCAGAAGTTCGAGCTGGCGGCGGAGGCGCGCAACCAGCGGCTGCACGCCGACATCGCCCCCGGCGTGCCGCCGGTGTTCGCCGATCTCAGCATGATTGAGCGGGTGCTGACCAACCTGTTGGACAACGCCATTCGCCATACGCCGCCCGGCGGCGACATCGGCGTGCGGCTGTGGCGGCAGGAAGACCAGGTGATGGTGCAGGTCAGCGACAGCGGCCCCGGCATTCCGCAGACGCTGCGCGCCGATCTGTTCGTGCGGCCGTCTGTCCTGAGCGGCGCCCGACGCCCCGCCGGCGGGCTGGGGTTAATGATCGTGCGGCGCATTCTGCAACTGCACGACAGCGACATTCAGCTGATAGAACAACCACAAAGCGGCGCCTGCTTCCGCTTTGCCATTCCGCCGCGTTAATCCGGCATATCGGTTATTGCGCTAGCGGGAACCGCAGGCTGAAAATGAGGCTGGCGACAGGCGCGCGCTCGATACATTCGGCGCGCACCTCACCGCCGTGCAGCGTCATGATGGCGCGCACGATGGACAGCCCGAGGCCGCTGGCGTGGCTGCCGGCGCTGCGCGCGGGATCGGCGCGGTAGAAACGATCGAACAGCTTTTCCAGGTGCGCCGGCGCGATCGGCGGCCCCTGATTGATGACCTGCACCCACCAGGCATCGGCACGCCGTTCGGCCCGCAACACGATCAGGCTGTTTTCATCGGCATAGCGCACCGCGTTGGCCACCAGGTTGCTCAGCGCCCGCTGGAACAACATCGCGTCCGCCTTCAGCTCTCCTTCCCCTTCACAGCTCAGCACGATGCCGCGTTCTTCCGCCAGCCCTTCGAAGTAATCCGCCACCCGCCGCAGCTCGGCCGCCACCTCCAGACGACTGTAGTTCAGCGCGGACTGCGCCTCACCGGCGCGCGCCAGAAACAGGATGTTTTCCACCATGCGCGAAATACGCTCCAGCTCGTCCATATTGTTCGACAATAGGGTTTCGTACTCCTCCACGCTGCGGGGTTGATACAGCGCCACCTGACACTGGCCCATCAACGCGCCCACCGGCGTGCGGATCTCATGGGCCAGATCGGCGGAAAACTGCGTCAGCCGCTGATAGCCTTCATTCAACCGATCGAGCATCGCATTGAACGACCGGGTCAATTGCTGCAACTCCTTCGGCGCCCCCTGTTCGCTGAGGCGAGTGGACAATGTATTGGGCGCGATCTGCGACGCCTGCGCCGCCATGCGCCATAGCGGCTTCAATCCCCGGCGCATGACCCCATAGCCCAGCAGCGCAATCAGCAGGAAAGCCACAATGACCGCCGCGACAATGCGCCACAGGTAACGCGCCAGCATCTTCTGCTCGTTGACCATGACGTGCGCAGCGGAGATCTGCAGCAAACTGCCGTCTTCCAGACGCACCATCGCCGATGCCGCGCGCAGCGGCACCCCCTGCGCCGTCTCCCCGCCGCGCACGGCGGCCAGCGTCTGCGCCTGTTCGGGCGGCGTCGGCGCGATCGGCGGCAGGGCCACCCTGGCCGAATTCACATTGATGAGCGGTTTTTGCCCCGGAATTTGGAAAATCAACACATCCTGTTCATTGCCCAGCATATTTTCGAACAGGCCGTTATTGGCGGTCAGGCGCGCCAAAGGAAAGCGCTGCCCCAGTAAATGGCGGAAATACTCTACGCGCCCGGTCACCTGCAGATCGCTGCGGAGCGTCATTTCCTGGCGCATCGCGCCGAACAGATACCAGCCCGCCCCGCTCACCACGCAGGCGGCCACCAGCGCGAACAGCATGGCGGTACGCAGCGTCAGCGACACCGGCCGACGTGAAGCGCGGGCGTTCACGAGCGCGGCTCGCAAACATAGCCGATGCCGCGCACGCTGTGGATCAGCTTGACGTCGAACGGCCGGTCGATTTTGGCGCGCAGGCGTTTGATGGCCACGTCAACCACATTGGTGTCGCTGTCGAAATTCATGTCCCACACCTGAGAGGCGATCTGCGTGCGCGACAGCACTTCGCCTTCGCGCCGCACCAGCAGATGCAGCAGCATGAATTCTTTATTGGTCAACGGGATCACCTGATCCTGGCGCACCGCCCGGCGGCGCAATACGTCCAACTGCAGATCGGCGATGGCGTAATGATCGGCTTCGCGCGCCGGCCCGCGGCGCAGCAAGGTGCGCAAACGCAGCACCAGCTCGGTAAAGGAAAACGGTTTGATAAGATAGTCGTCCGCGCCCAGCTCCAGACCGTGGATGCGATCCTGCACGCCATCGCGGGCGGTGAGAAACAGGATCGGCACGTCGCTTTTCTTGCGCAATATCTCGATGATCTGCCAGCCATCCAGCCCCGGCAGCATGACATCGAGCACGATCGCATCGTAGTCCTGCTCCAACGCGCGAAACAGCCCGTCGGTGCCGTTGCGCGCTAAATCGACGCTGTAGCCCGCTTCCCCCAGCCCTTTCTTCAGGTAATCCCCTGTGCCGATATCGTCTTCAACTACCAGTATTCGCATGCTCGCCACCTCGTTACGTCTGCAAAAATACTAGCAGCTTCGGCGGACAAACTTGATGACATTAATGTCATCAAACGGCCATGGCGCTGACCCAGTAGGTCAACCATGCTTAACCGGCAAACTCATTTCAGGAGAACGTTATGATTACCCGTCATCGTATAGCCGGTTTACTGTTGTCCACGTTACTGCTTTCCAGCGGATTGGCCGCCGCCGCTCAAACGCCGGGCAAGGTGATTGCGCCGCTGCGCGGCACCATCACGCAAGTTGCCGACGGCAATCTGCAGCTGACCGACCGCAAGGGCGAGACACTCAGCGTCAAGCTGAACGATCAAACTAAAGTGCTCAGCGTTTCCAAAGCCACGCTGGACGATATCAAACCGGACAGCTTTATCGGCACCGCCGCCGTGCCGCAGCCGGACGGCACGCTCAAGGCACTGGAAGTGCACGTGTTCGCCGCCAGCCTGCGCGGCACCGGCGAAGGGCATTCGGCCTGGGAATCCGCCGACGGCAAAGTGGATACCATGACTAACGGCACCGTCGGCAAACTGGTGAAATCCAACGGCCGCACCCTGACCGTCACTTACGGTAACCAGCAGAAAACCGTCGTCGTGCCGGAAGACGTGCCGATCGTGACGCTGGATCCGGGCGATCTGAGCCTGCTTAAACCGGGCGTGCACATCGTGCTGTTCTCCGCCGCCGACGATAAGGGCCAGCGCGTCGCCACGCGTATTTCCGCCGGCAAAGACGGCACCGTGCCGCCGATGTAACCGGAGGAATGCCATGAAGACCAACGCGTCGCCACCGGTGCATCGCTGGCCGGTTCGAATCACTCATTGGATCAACCTGTTCGCCATGGTGTGCATGTTCATGAGCGGTTGGGAAATCTACAACGCCTCGCCGCTGTTCGATTTCCGCTTTCCGCCGCAGATGACGCTGGGCGGTTGGCTGGGCGGCGCGATTGGTTGGCATTTGGCGGTGATGTGGCTATTGGCGCTCAACGCCGTCTGCTATCTGCTGTGGAGCCTGTTCAGCGGCCATTTTCGCCGCGATTTGTTGCCGCTTCGCGCCGACGCGCTGCGGCAGGATATCTGGCTGGCGATGACGCTGCGCCTGCGCCACCGGCATGGCCGCTACAACGCCATTCAGAAACTGATGTACCTCGGCGTGCTGGCGCTGGGGCTATTACTGGTGCTGTCTGGCCTGGCGATTTGGAAACCGGTTCAACTGCAGGTATTGGTCGCGCTGTTTGGCGGCTTCGACTTCGCGCGCTACGTGCATTTCTTCGCCATGGCCGGCATCGGCCTGTTTGTGGCGATCCACGTCTTTATGGTGGTTGTCGTGCCCAAAACCCTGTGGGCGATGATAACGGGTGGCAAACATGAATGAGAAAAAACAGCGGGCAACCGCGCCGACGCTGGAACCGGATCAAAAAAAGCAGCTGGTCAATCTGCAACGCCGGTTGATGTTGCGCTCCGGGCTGACGCTGGGCGGCATCGCCATGCTGACCGGGTGTAATCTGCAAGACGGCGATCGGGTGGATAAAGTGCTGTGGGCCATGTCGCGCTGGAACGACCGGGTGCAGGCCTGGCTGTTCAGCGGCCAGCGGTTGGCGCAAACTTACCGGCCGGACCAGATCACCCACCCTTTCCCCTTTAACGCATTTTACCCGGAATACAACGTCCCCGAGATTGATCTCGCCGGCTACCGGCTTGAGGTCGCGGGGAAAGTGGAGAGAAAAGCGCCCTGGACGCTGGAACAGCTGCAGCGGCTGCCGCAGCAAAGCCAGATCACGCGCCTGATCTGCATTGAGGGCTGGAGCGCCATTGGCCAATGGGGCGGCGTGCCGCTGCGCACCTTTCTGCAGCACGTCGGCGCGGATCTGAATGCCGGTTACGTCGGCTTCAAATGCGCCGACCGTTACTACGCCAGCCTCGACATGGCCACCGCGCTGCATCCGCAGACCATCCTGGCGTTGGATTTCGGCGGCAAGGCGCTGCCGGCGGACTACGGCTACCCGCTGCGGCTGCGCGTGCCGACCAAGCTGGGGTTCAAAAACGCCAAACATATCGCCGCCATCTTCGTCAGCGACGTCAATCCGGGCGGGTATTGGGAGGATCAGGGCTACAACTGGTTCAGCGGCATTTAGTTTTGCGCGGCGCTGCGCACAACCTTCATCGGCGGCTGGAGGATCGTCTCCGCCGCGGTTAATAATCTGTTCGTCACAAAGGGGATAACTATAGGAAAAATAATAGTAAAAAGGATTTTATCATGGAGATTGATGTGAGGGAGTCACACACTGGAATAGCAGACACATACAGATATCAGATTGCCGTCAGAAAAGGTGATGGTAAATCGGCCATCTATCATTTGGATTTCAAGAGAATTGGGCAAAACATGCACCATTGGTTTGCCCCAGTGTATGTGGACACTGCTCTCCTCAATAATGCTTTCTCTCTGGAGTTTTATGATGTTAAGGCGTTGAGCGACGTAAACAGGCATCGGCGCTCAGCTTTCGATACCTATACCGCAATGCATTATACCCTTCTCCAACGCGAACGCTTATTCGTTGTTGGCATCGGGGAAACTCTTCTCAAATTTGCCTATCAGTATCATGCCAGGATCATCTTAAGTGCACCGTTAAGGCCAGCATTAGCTAAAATTTATGATTTTTTGTTGAAAAAATACGCGCACAAAGGGCATTATTTATACAAAATAGAGTTTATAAAGGACGGCCTCTATGTCATCGAAATCCCACGTAGCCCCCATAGCATCCCATACTTGCCAACAGCACGTTAAGGAACAGCGCCTGAAAGAGATGCAAGCCTTCCACGAAGAGTGGTGGGAACAAAGGCGCCGCGAATGGCGTGAACGCGGCGGCGTTGAAGCCAGTGAACCGCCCGCACGTAGCATCGATACCGAACTTTCATCCTGATTCCGGTTCGTTCTTATTCTTCTTCTCCCGCCGTCAGCAATGCAATCCCCGCTTGCTCAATGGCCTCCCGCGCGGCGGCGGGCAACCCTTCGTCGGTAATGACGGCGTCAAAGGCAGCGATCGGCAGCGCCAGATAGGTGGCGACTTTGCCGTATTTGGACGTATCGCTGAGCAGAATGCGGCGGCGGCTGGCCTCGACGATGGCCTTCTTCACCATCACCTTATCTTCGTTCGGCGTCGACAGGCCGCGCATGCTCCACGAAGAGGCGGAGATGAACGCCAGATCGATAAACAGACCGCGCAGCGCCTGCGCCGCCGCCTCGCCGACGCAGGAGCGGTTTTCCCGGCACACGGTGCCGCCGGTGTGGATGATTCGGCACTGGCTATGCTCTATCAGGAACCCGGCGATGACAAAGTCGTTGGTCACCACCGTCAAATCGTCACGTTCTCCGATCTGTTTCGCCAGCGCCAGCGTGGTGGTGCCGGCATCCAGATAGATACAGCCATTGGCGGGAATTTGCCGCGCCGCCAGCCGACCGATGGCGATTTTCTGCCGGCCGAACATCCCCTCTTTGGTCTGGTGAGAAGGTTCGCTCGCCACCCGTTCCGGCGCCTGCACGCCGCCCGAGACCGACTGCACCGCCCCCTGCTCTTCCAGCTTTTGCACGTCACGGCGGATCGTCATATGTGACACCCCCAGCCGTTCGGTCAGCTCGGCGATGCTGACGACGCCGCGTTCGGATACCAGCGCAAGAATTTGTTGATGGCGTTCTACAGGTATCACGGTTCCCTCTCGTTGCTGCGGTGATAATAATTGTGATTTTACGTCAATTTTCGTTCGCCGATAGCCCTAATTTCTCGCAGCGTGACGGCGAGCGCAGTTAGGCCAGCCAAACATAAACTTATTTAAAAACATAATAGTAATGTTGCTTCAGGCCAGAAATCGCACGAAAAACCCGTTTCACGCATTGTTAATTATTGTGATAGCGATCGCGGATAATCAGCCGACAAGCGCTTACATTTAACACAACAAAACAAATTATCACTAAAATTAACAGGAGTGCAGTATGACACACCCAGGGAATTATGCCGTTTGCGTCATCGGTCTGGGGGCGATGGGCATGGGCGCCGCGCGTTCATGCCTCCGCGCCGGATTGACCACCTACGGCGCCGATCTCAATCCGCACGCGCTGGCGGCGCTGCAACAGGCCGGCGCGAAACAAGCGTCTACCAGCGCCTGCGACTTCGCCGCCGAGCTGGACGCCGTGTTGCTGCTGGTGGTGAACGCCGCGCAGGTGAAGCAAATCCTGTTCGGCGAGCAAGGCCTGGCGCCGCAGCTCAAGCCGGGCACGGCGGTGATGGTGTCTTCGACCATTTCCGCCGATGACGCCAAACAGATCGAGCAACGGCTGCTGGACTACGGCCTGGCGATGCTGGACGCGCCGGTTTCCGGCGGGGCGGCCAAGGCGGAAGAAGGCCAGATGACGGTGATGGCCGCCGGCGCCGACGCCACCTTCGCGCGCCTGCAACCCGTGCTGGACGCCATCGCCGGCAAGGTTTACCGCATCGGCGAAACCATCGGCCTGGGCGCGACGGTAAAAATCATCCACCAGCTGTTGGCCGGGGTGCACATCGCCGCCGGGGCGGAAGCCATGGCGCTGGCCGCCCGCGCCAACATCCCGCTGGACGTCATGTATGACGTCGTCACCCACGCCGCCGGCAACTCCTGGATGTTCGAAAATCGCATGCGCCACGTGGTCGACGGCGACTATACGCCCAAATCGGCGGTGGATATCTTCGTCAAGGATCTGGGGCTGGTGGCGGATACCGCCAAGGCGCTGCATTTCCCGCTGCCGCTGGCCTCCACCGCCTTCACCATGTTTACCGCCGCCAGCAACGCCGGCTACGGTAAAGAAGATGACAGCGCGGTAATCAAAATCTTTGCCGGCATCGATCTGCCGCAGAAAAAGGAGACGCTCTGATGCAACTCGGCGTAATCGCGGATGATTTTACCGGCGCGACCGACATCGCCAGCTTTCTGGTGCAAAACGGCCTGCCGACGATGCAGTTGAACGGCGTGCCGCAGGACGAAACGCCGGTCGACGCTCAGGCGGTCGTCATCAGCCTGAAATCGCGCTCCTGCCCGGCAGAACAGGCAGTCGAACAGGCGTTGCAAGCGCTGGCCTGGCTGCAAAAACAGGGCTGCCGCCAGTTCTACTTCAAATACTGCTCCACCTTCGACAGCACCGCACAGGGCAATATCGGCCCGGTGACCGACGCCATGCTCGCCGCGCTGGGGGAAAATTTCACGGTTGTTTCCCCGGCGCTGCCGGTAAACGGCCGCACGGTCTATCAGGGCTACCTGTTCGTCGGGGAACAGCTGTTGTCTGAATCCGGCATGCGTCATCACCCGGTCACGCCGATGACCGACAGCAACCTGCTTCGCCTGATGGAATCCCAGGCCGCCGGACGCTGTGGGCTGGTGACGGCGGCGGAAATGGATCGCGGCGCCGAGGCAGTCAGCGAGAAGCTGCAGCAACTGGCGCAGGAAGGCGTGCGCTACGCGGTGCTGGACACGCTCAACGAACGGCATCTGCTTACCCAGGGTGAAGCGTTGAAAACGATGAAGCTGGTGACCGGCGGTTCGGGCCTGGCGATCGGTTTGGCGCGGCAATGGGCGCAGAACGGCGATCGCGCGGCAGAGGCGGCCGGCGCGCCGCAGGGGGAAAAGGCGGCGGTGCTGTCTGGCTCCTGCTCCGTCATGACTAACCGGCAGGTGGCGCACTATCGCGAACGCGCGGCGGCGCAGGCCATCGATATCGACCGTTGCTTCGATCCCCAGACGCGCGCCGCCTACGCCGTCGAGTTGGCGCACTGGGCGCAGCGCCATGCCGGAGAAGCGCTTGCCCCGCTGATCTACGCCACTGCATCGCCGGAGTCGCTGCAGCAAACGCAACAACGGCATGGCGCCGCCGCCAGCGAGGCGGTGGAAGCCTTGTTCGCCGAGCTGGTGGTGCAACTGCGCCAGTTGGGATTCAGCCGCTTTATCGTCGCCGGCGGCGAAACCTCCGGCGTGGTGACGCAGGCGCTGGGCATTCGCGGCTTCCATATCGGCCCCAGCATTTCCCCCGGCGTTCCCTGGGTGCGCGCCAGCGATCGAGCCATTTCCCTGGCGCTGAAATCGGGTAATTTTGGCGATGAAGCCTTCTTCACGCGCGCGCAAACGGAGTTCCCGGTATGAGCATGACGATTGAACAGCAGGCGCGTGAAGAGATGGTGCGCCTGGGCGCCTCGTTTTTCCAACGCGGCTACGCCACCGGCTCCGCCGGCAACCTCTCGCTGTTGCTGCCGGACGGCGCGCTGCTGGCGACGCCGACCGGCTCCTGCCTCGGCGAGCTGCAGGCCGATCGCCTGTCTAAAGTGAGCCTGAACGGCGACTGGCTCTCCGGCGACAAACCGTCGAAAGAGATCAGCTTTCATCGGGCGCTCTATCTGAACAACCCAGAATGCAAAGCGGTCGTGCACTTGCATTGCACCTACCTCACGGCGCTCTCTTGCCTGCAGGGGCTGGACGCCGACAACGCCATCAAACCGTTCACCCCCTATGTGGTGATGCGCGTCGGCAAGGTGCCGGTGGTGCCTTACTACCGGCCCGGCGACGAAAGGCTGGCGCAGGATCTGGCCCGCCTGGCGCCGACCCACCGCGCCTTTTTGCTGGCCAACCACGGGCCGGTGGTGACGGGTAAAGACCTGCGAGCGGCGGCGGACAATACCGAAGAGATGGAAGATGCGGCGCGGCTGATCTTCACCCTCGGCGATCGTCCGATCCGCTATTTGACCGCTGATGAAATTGCCGAATTACGGAGCTGAACCATGCCTAAATTTGCCGCCAATTTGTCGATGATGTTTACCGAGGTGCCGTTCCTCGATCGCTTTGCCGCCGCTGCCGCACAGGGCTTCAGCGCGGTGGAATTCCTGTTCCCTTACGAGCATCCCGCCGATCTGTTGGCCGAGAAACTGCGCGAACACGGCCTGCAACAGGTGCTGTTCAACACCGCGCCCGGCGATGCCGCCGCCGGCGAATGGGGGCTGGCGGCGCTGCCGGGCCGCGAACGGGATGCGCGCGCCGATATCGATCGCGCGCTGGCCTACGCCATCGCCCTTTCCTGCCCCTGCGTGCACCTGATGGCCGGCGTGGTGCCCGCAGGCGCGGATCGACGGCGTTATCTCGACACCTTTATCGCCAATGCGCGTTATGCCGCCGACGCTTTTGCGCCGCATGGCGTCAAGGTGCTGATCGAGGCGCTCAGCCCGCCGGTCAAGCCCGACTACCTGTTCGCCAGTCAGCATCAGGCGGCGGAAGCGGTGGCGGCGATCGAAAGACCGAACGTGTTCATCCAGTTCGATTTTTTCCACGCGCAGTTGGTGGACGGCAATATCAGCGGGCTGCTGGAAACGCTGGCCGGGCGCTACGCGCATATCCAGATAGCCTCGGTGCCGGATCGCCATGAGCCGGACGAGGGCGAACTGAATTACCCGTGGCTGTTCGACAAACTGGATGCGCTCGGCTATCAGGGCTGGATCGGTTGCGAATACCGCCCGCGCGGCGACACCGCCGCCGGGCTCGGCTGGCTGAAGCCTTACCGCTAAAGCCGCACGCCGACACCAGGAAATCGATTTTATAACAATGAAACGCACCCGTATCGCCACGCGGCGATCGCGGTGCCCAACGCTTACCCAACGAAAGGCTTTTTTCATGTCTACCTCTCTGCTGTTGCTGATTGCCGTACTCGGCGTGGTGCTGCTGTTATTGATGGTGATTAAGGCGAAGGTGCAACCCTTTGTCGCGCTGTTGGTGGTCAGTTTGCTGGTGGCGCTGGCCAGCGGCATTCCGACCGGCGAAGTGATGAAAGTGATGACCGCCGGAATGGGCGGCGTACTCGGCTCGGTGACCATCATCATTGGTCTGGGGGCGATGCTCGGCCGCATGATCGAACAATCGGGCGGCGCCGAGTCGCTGGCGCAGCGTTTCAGCCAGGGTCTGGGGCCGAAACATACCGTCGCGGCGCTGACCCTCGCCGCGTTTATTCTCGGCATTCCGGTGTTCTTCGACGTCGGCTTTATCATTCTGGCGCCGATTATCTATGGCTTCGCCAAGGTCGCCAAAGTGTCGCCGCTCAAGTTCGGCCTGCCGATGGCCGGCGTGATGTTGACGGTACACGTCGCGCTGCCGCCGCACCCCGGCCCGGTCGCCGCCGCCGGCTTGCTCAACGCCGACATCGGCTGGCTAACCATTATCGGCCTCGCGATCTGTATTCCGGTCGGCGTTATCGGCTATTTCGCCGCCAACTACCTCAACCGCAAAACCTATCCGTTATCGATAGAGGTGCTGGAACAGCTGCAGCTGGCGGCGCCGGAGCCGCGTCCGGAAGATCACGCGCCGCTCAGCGATCGCATCAACCCGCCCGGCGCCGGCCTGGTGGCGGCGCTGATCGTCATCCCGATCGCCATCATCATGCTCGGCACCGTCTCCGCCACGCTGTTGCCGGCCGGCTCGGCGCTGCGCGATGCGCTGTCGCTGCTGGGCTCGCCGGCGGTGGCGCTGATGATCGCCCTGCTGCTGGCCTTCTACTTCCTGGCGCTGCGCCGCGGCTGGAGCCTGCAACACGCCAGCGACGTGATGGGGGCTGCGCTGCCGACCGCCGCAGTGGTGATCCTGGTAACCGGCGCGGGCGGCGTGTTCGGCAAAGTGCTGGTGGAATCCGGCGTCGGCAAGGCGCTGGCGGAAGTGCTGACGGCCATCGGCCTGCCGCTGGTGCCCGCCGCCTTTATCATTTCGCTGGCGCTGCGCGCCTCGCAGGGGTCCGCCACCGTGGCGATCCTGACCACCGGCGGTCTGTTGTCGGAAGCGGTCAGCGGCTTGAATCAGCTGCAGCTGGTGCTGGTAACGCTGGCGACCTGTTTCGGCGGGCTCGGGCTTTCGCACGTCAACGACTCCGGTTTTTGGATCGTCACGCGCTATCTGGGGCTGTCGGTGGCCGATGGCCTGAAGACCTGGACGGTGTTGACCACCCTGCTCGGCCTGAGCGGCTTCCTGTTCACCTGGCTGTTGTGGCTGGCGGCGTGATTTCTCTGGCATACTGAACGCCGTTGTTTTTCATCGCCTTTCATCCTGTGCAGGAGCAGCAACATGACCGTAATCAACACCGCGCCCACGCTTATCACCGAACGCCTGCGGCTGGACGCGCACACGCTGGACGACTTCGACTCGCTGGCCGCGCTGTGGGCCGACCCGCTGGTGGTGCGCTATATCGGCGGCACACCGCGCGACCGGGAAGACTCCTGGGGGCGCCTGATGCGCTACGTTGGCCACTGGGCGCTGTTGGGATACGGGTATTGGGCGGTGCGTGACAAGCAGAGCGGCGAGTACCTCGGCAGCATCGGCTTCTCCAACTTCCTGCGCGACATCACCCCGGCGCTCGATGCGCCGGAGATGGGCTGGACGCTGGTGAGTTCGGCGCACGGCAAAGGCTATGCCACCGAGGCGCTGCGGGCGGCGCTGGCCTGGGGGAAAACGCACCTGCCGGGGGAAAAAACCGTCTGCATCATCTCGCCTGAAAACCAGGCTTCGCTGGCGTTGGCGAAAAAGGTCGGCTTCAGCGAAAGCCACCGCAGCGAGTACCATCAAAACCCGATCGTGGTGATGCACTGCCCGCTTTGAATGCCTAAGCGCGTTGCACCGCCAACGCCGTCTGAATGAAGTTGTCCCGCAGCGCGTCGGTGCGCTGCGGATCCCAGGCGATACCGACCTGCCACTCCGTCTCCTCGCCGCTCAGCGATAAAATGTCGATGCCGGCCGGCGCGATATGCGTGATGCTGTGCGGCAGCAGCGCGACGCCGACGCCGGCGGCAACCAACGCCAATAGCGTCTGGATGTCGCCGGCCTGCTGCACCACGTTCGGCGTCAGGCGGTGAGCGGCGATAAACCGCAGCGACTGATCGCTCAGCCCGCGCCCGCGTTTAGGGGTCAATTGCAACAGCGGCAGCTGATTGAAACGCGCCATCAGATCGTCGGCGCGCAGCGCCAGCGCGCCCGGCGCGGCCAGCACCAACCGATCGCTCAACAACGCGACGCCGCACAGCGGCGTATTGACCGGCAAGCGCACGAACCCCGCCTGCAACTCTCCCTGCAGCAACAGCTGATACTGCCGCTCCGACGGCAGATCTTCGAGGCCAATCGCCACCTCGGGAAACCGTTGGCGAAAGGCGGCCACCAGCTGCGGCGCCAGATGAAAACTGGACAGGCCAAACCCCAGCGCCAGCCGCCCCGCTTCCCCGAGCGCCACCCGCCGCGCGCGCCGCTGAAACTGCTGATACTGCTCCACCAGCGCCTGCGCCTCCGGGTAAAGCCGCCGCCCGCCGGCAGTGAGCACCGCCCCTTGTCGGCCGCGCTCGAACAGCCGAACGTCAAGCTGGGCTTCCAGCGCCTGAATTTGCTTGCTCAGCGCCGGTTGGCTGATGCACAGCAGGCTCGCCGCCTGCCGATAGTTGCCCTGCTCCGCCAGCGCCACCAGGGCGCGCAGTTGTTTTATATCCATTCCATTAGGTTATCAAATAAGGAATTTAATTGATTATACAGTAATCAATTCGCCTGCTGTAATCAATGCAGACCCCAACCGGAGAGATCCCATGACCACCTCATTACGCGCCGCCACGGTGCAATTCCAGCATCATGCGAATGACAAGAATTACAACCTGTCGACCATGGAACGCTTTATCGCGGAAGCGGCCGAACAACAGATACAGCTGCTGGCCTTCCCGGAAATGTGCGTCACCGGCTATTGGCACGTGCGCCATCTGTCCGACGCCGAAGTGCGGGCGCTGGCGGAGCCGATCGTGAGCAGCCCTTCGCTGGCGCGCATTCGCCCGCTGGCTGAGCGTTACAACATGGCGATTGGCGTCGGGCTGATCGAGCTGGGCGATGACGGCCGGTGTTACAACGCCTATGCCGTTTGTCTGCCGGACGGCGAACTGCATGTGCACCGCAAACTGCACGCCTTCGAGCACCCGGCTATCGCCAGCGGCGACCGCTATACGGTGTTCGATACCCCCTGGGGCGTACGCGTGGGCGTATTGATCTGCTGGGACAATAATCTGGTGGAGAATGTGCGCGCAACGGCGCTGCTGGGCGCGGACGTGCTGATCGCCCCGCACCAAACCGGCGGCACCCATTCGCGCAGCCCGCACGGCATGAAGCCGATCCCGCAGGCGCTGTGGCAGCGGCGCGTGGAAGATCCGCAGGCGATAGAAGCCGCCTTTCGCGGCGAACACGGCCGCGGCTGGCTGATGCGCTGGCTGCCGTCGCGCGCTCACGACAACGGGCTGTTCTTGCTGTTCAGCAACGGCGTGGGCCGAGATGACGATGAAATACGCACCGGCAACGCGATGATCCTCGATCCTTACGGCCGGATCGTGGCGGAGACCTGGGTGGCGGAAGACCGGATGGTCAGCGCCGAGCTCGATCTGACGCTGATCCCGCTCAGCACCGGTCGCCGCTGGATCTACGGGCGGCGCCCCGAGCTGTACGGGTTGTTGACCGAGCCGCAAGGCTACGAGCGCGATGCCCGCAGCGCGCGCTTTTCGACGCAGCCGACGGGGCGCGGCGGTGAATGACAGATAAAAAAAATCCGCCCGGAGGCGGATTTTTTATGGGTGCGGCAAACAAGGCCGCAGGTTCATGCCCGCAGGCACGAACACACTTAGAAGCGGTAGCCTACGCCAACGTTCCAGGTGCCAACGTCAACGCTGCGAATGCGGTTCTGCTCGTAACCGACATCCAGGGCAACGTTCTCGATTGGGTTGAACTGCAGACCGGCACCGTAGGTGAAGCCGTAGTCAGCGGTGTCGTGACGAGAAGTGCCGTTCTGAGCGTTGGTAGTGAATTTACCGTAACCCAGGCCAACCAGACCATAGATGCTCGCCCAGTCATTGATGCGGTATGCTGGACCGGCAGAGATAGAGTTGTACTGAGCTTTGTTATAGAAACCGTCCTGAGAACCGTCCTTTTCCAGGTGGGTAAAGGAACCGATTACGCCCAGTGGGTTGTTGTCGAACTCGTAACGGTATTTCAGGTTGAAACCGTCGGCTTTGTTAGCAACGCCTTGGAAATCACCCTGCGCATAGCCAGCGGATACGGTGCTCTGACCAGCGAATGCGGTACCTGCGCTAACTGCTAATACGCAAGCTGCTACTGCGGAAAGACATGCAATTTTTTTCATAACCACCTCAAACGCGTTTTATTATTAAGTACATCCATTTGTTCATGCTTTGAAAATATAACAAAAATTAGCGTGAAACTCTGCCTTGAAATGAGTGTCTAATGCTTTATATCGTGTAACAGAAGATTTCAAGAACAGTGTATCTTCTTCTTTTCGCTCTATTTTCGGCCGTATTCTACGACTTTCTGTGACAAAAATCACCTATTTAATATCCAGATAATTCTTAAGAAAAAGCGCATTTTTTGACCAAATCCGCCACATCTCATCCGAGGATCGGCGGATTTCACCGCGATGCGCGCTTTTCTCAGACAGATTTTCGCCATTTCATTTACACTGCTCGCATCCCCGTTTCGACCGTTTTCTCAAGGCTGAGGAACGGCGCATAAAAGGCCCGTTAAGGATGTCGTTATCTACTGCCGGCAGAGCGCCCTCCGCGCTGCTGCCCATTTGTCTGTTAATCATCGCCATGGTGTCGATCCAGAGCGGCGCTTCGTTGGCCAAAAGCCTGTTCCCGATCGTGGGCGCGGAAGGCATCACGACGCTGCGTCTTTTCATTGGCACCCTGATTCTGTTCATCATCTTCCGCCCGTGGCGCATGCGCATCGCCGCCGGCAGCCGCTTGCCGCTGTTGATTTACGGCCTGTCGCTCGGCGCGATGAACTACCTGTTCTACCTGTCGTTGCGCACCGTGCCGCTCGGCATCGCCGTGGCGCTGGAGTTTACCGGCCCGTTGGCGGTGGCCATGTTCTCGTCGCGGCGGCCGATCGACTTCCTTTGGGTGGCGTTGGCGATCGCCGGGCTGTGGTTCCTGCTGCCGCTTGGCCACGGCGTAGGCGGAATCGACCCGTTCGGTGCCGCCTGCGCGCTCGGCGCCGGCGCCTGCTGGGCGGTCTATATCATCTTCGGCCAGAAGGCCGGCGGCGATCACGGCCCCGGCACGGTGGCGCTCGGCTCGCTGATCGCCGCGTTGGTGTTCTGCCCGATCGGCGCCTGGCAAACCGGCAGCGTGCTGTTCAACGTTGAGATTCTGCCGATAGCGCTGGCGGTGGCGATCCTCTCCACCGCGCTGCCTTATTCGCTGGAGATCATCGCGCTGCCCAAAATTCCGGCGCGCACCTTCGGCACCTTGATGAGCCTGGAACCGGCGATGGCGGCGTTATCCGGCATGCTGTTCCTCGGCGAACACCTGAGCGACGTGCAATGGCTGGCGCTGGCGGCGATCATCGCCGCCTCCATGGGCTCCGCCCTCACCATTCGCCACAAACCTCGCCTCGAAAGCCTTTCCTGATGACCCGACTCGCCTGCAGACCGCAACGTCGGAATGCAGGCGGGTTAACTGTTTTCCTCGTGACAAGTCGGCATACTTCCCCTTAGCCTGTATCGCAGGCTCTTTGGACTTTCGCTCACATGGAGAATAACAGTGATTCACAACAGCCTGTTCAACCCACGCTTCGGCCGCGGACTCGCGCCGGCGCTGGTTTCAACCCTGACCGAATTGCGCCGATGCGACCTGCCAGAACTGGCGCTGGGGCATCACCCGATCGACGGCGACAACATCTTTATGGACGTGATGACGCTGACCACCGCGCCGGCGGCGGAAAAGCGCGCCGAAATGCATCAGGAATACATTGCGCTGCATCTGCTGATCAGCGGTGAAGAGCGCATCGAATACGGTCTGGCGGGCAACGGACATCGCGAACACCCCCACGCGGAAAATAGCGATCTGCTGCTGCTGGACATCAAACGCCACCCGCAAACGCTGCACATGACGCACGGCATGTTCGCCCTCTTTTTCCAGATGGAGCCGCACAAGACCGGCTGCGTGTGGCAGCGGCCACAGCAAATCAAGAAAGCGGTGGTGAGGATCCATCACCGTCTGCTGCTGTGAACCTGCGGCAGCGCCCGTAGAAAATCGGCGGCCTGGCGGGGAGAACGCAGGCGCACGAAACGGCGTCCGGCGTCGGGACGAGCCATCTCCGCCAGGTATTTTCGCCGGTTCTTCGAGTAAGTGCGGATCGTCCAGAGCACGATCGACTCGCGGCTGAAGAAAGAACGGCGGAAGCTTTCCCGATTGCCGGTGCCCGGCCACAGCTCACGTTTGCCGGCCGCGCGTCGGCACGCGCGGCGCACGGCCTGCCACAGCGTGCGGCCGAAACCGTAGTCCAGCCACAGAATATAATCGACCTCGCGCCACTTGATCGGCTGCGTGCGGCTGTAATTGCCGTCCAGCACCCAGCCATCCCCCGCTTCGGCCAGCATCTGTTCAAGCCGCGCCAGGAACGCGTCATCGGGCGTTCCCTGCCATTCGGGCCGCCAATACAGCCTGTCCATCTCGATATAGGGCACGCCAAGCCGTTCCGCCAGTTGACGCGCCAGGGTGCTTTTACCGCTGCCGCTGGTGCCGACGACGTTAATTTTCATTATTCGCCTATAAAGAGAGAGGATAATTGCCCTACTGTAGCGGCATCAATTACCGCTATCAATATGAATGGATGAGAAATTAACACCACGATAACAAAGCGGATATTTAGCCGAAACCCGCAAGCGAAAAAATAAAATAACCAGGGTAAATTTTCACAGCCATAAACAATAAATCAGAGAATGATAAATAATTATATTTTTCATGGTGTTGTATTAAGTAAAAATTCAACCAGACCCATTATTCGTAGGCTAACCCTATTTGTGCAATAGCCATTTTCGTCCGGCAAAAATAAACAGCCCTGCTATAATTAATCCCGTAACGAAATAGGACAACGACTAATCAAGAGGATATCTGATATGAGTACCGCTAAACTGGTGAAAACGAAATCTTCTGATCTGCTGTATACCCGTAACGATCTGGACGAAAAAATCAAACTGGCCGCCATCAAGGCGCTGAACCATCAGGTCGTGCAATTCATCGATCTTTCGTTGATCACCAAACAGGCGCACTGGAACATGCGTGGCGCGAACTTTATCGCGGTTCATGAAATGCTGGACGGCTTCCGCACCGCCATCATCGAGCACCAGGACACCTTCGCCGAGCGCGTGGTGCAGCTGGGCGGCGTGGCGCTGGGCACCGTACAGGTGGTGAACGATCGCACGCCGCTGAAAAGCTATCCGACCAATATCCACAGCGTGCAAGAACACCTGAAAGCGCTGGCCGATCGCTACGGCGCGGTGGCGAATGACATCCGTAAGGCCATTACCGAAGTGGAAGACGAAGACACCGCCGACATGTTCACCGCCGCCTCGCGCGATCTGGACAAGTTCCTGTGGTTCATCGAATCCAACATCGAATAACGCCGCAGCGCGTTGCAGACCGCCCGTCGTGCCGGGCAGAACAGGCTGGGCTTCGCCCGGCCTGTTTTCTTTTGCGCGGCCGTTGAATTGTGCAAAAAACGGCCCATATTAAACGGTAGGTTTCCCTTGTCAGGAGGTCATGATGGCCAGCGGCTGGGCGGCGGACGGCGCCGTACAAGATCAAATTGATTCTACCGTCGACGATGCGGTGCAGCGCGCGCGTGATGCGCTCGGGCATGGCGAGAGCGAGCGCTATTGCCAGGAATGTGGAGAACCGATCCCCGAGGCGCGCCGCAAGGCGCTGAAGGGGGTGCGTTTTTGTGTCACCTGCCAGGCCGAACAAGACAAAAAACACGCGGCCAGCAGCCTGTACAACCGGCGCGGCAGCAAAGACAGCCAGTTGCGCTAGCATTATCTGCTCCCCTTTTTCCCCCTCTCGCAGTCACGCTTGCACCGTCAATGGATCATGAAAGTTAGAGTTAGTTATCAATATTGAAGCAAAAACGTTAAAGAACGGTTGTTTCACAGCCAAAATTTGGTTAATGATAGCCCCGTGCACCAAGATAATTCTTACGCACCATTTCGGTGCCTCATTGTGGTGCATAACCATAACTATTCGTCGTCACGGCACAACATCACGCAGTAACTCTTTGTTTTTATATTAGTTGAAAACATGGCACGATTTTTTCATGGCACCAACTGCAATATAAAAAATGGGTAATCCGCAACCTGTACAGGAATTCCTCTCATGAAGTCGATTTTTAAAGTCTCCCTGGCCGCACTCTCCCTGGCCTTTGCCGTAAGTTCCCACGCAGCAGACAAACTGGTGGTCGCCACCGACACCGCTTTCGTTCCTTTTGAGTTCAAGCAAGGCGACAAATACGTCGGCTTCGACATCGACCTGTGGGCCGCCGTCGCCAAAGAGCTGAAGCTGGACTACACCCTGAAACCGATGGACTTCGGCGGCATCATTCCGGCGCTGCAGACCAAAAACGTCGATCTGGCGCTGGCCGGCATCACCATCACCGATGAGCGCAAGAAAGCCATCGACTTCTCAGACGGTTACTACAAAAGCGGCCTGCTGGTCATGGTCAATGCCGACAATAACAGCGTGAAAGGCATCGACGATCTGAACGGTAAAGTGGTGGCGGTGAAGAGCGGCACCGGCTCGGTGGATTACGCCAAGCAGCACATCAAAACCAAGGATCTGCGTCAGTTCCCGAACATTGACAACGCCTATATGGAACTGGGCACCAAGCGCGCCGACGCGGTGCTGCACGACACGCCAAACATCTTATACTTCATCAAGACGGCCGGCGCCGGCAAGTTCAAAACCGTCGGCGATTCGCTGGAAGCGCAGCAGTATGGTATCGCCTTCCCTAAAGGCAGCGATGCGCTGCGCGAGAAGGTGAACGGCGCGCTGAAAACCCTGCGCGAGAACGGCACCTATAACGAAATCTACAAGAAGTGGTTCGGCACCGAACCTAAGTAAGCGGTGAACTTGGCACGCTATTAACTTAAGCACAGGGGGTCGCTTAACCCCCTGCGCTTCGTTGTATCTGATACCCACGTTTGGGATCACCGGGAGAAATATCATGCAGTTCGACTGGAGCGCCATCTGGCCCGCCATTCCTATCTTGTTAGAGGGCGCCAAAATGACCCTGTGGATTTCGGTCCTCGGTCTGATTGGCGGCCTGATCATCGGCCTCGTCGCCGGCTTTGCCCGCACCTACGGCGGATGGATCGCCAACCACATCGCGTTGGTGTTTATCGAAGTGATCCGCGGCACGCCGATCGTGGTGCAGGTGATGTTCATCTACTTCGCCCTGCCGATGGCGTTCACCGATTTGCGCATCGATCCGTTCACCGCGGCGGTGGTGACCATCATGATCAACTCCGGCGCCTACATCGCGGAAATCACCCGCGGCGCGGTGCTGTCTATCCATAACGGTTTCCGCGAAGCCGGGCTGGCGCTCGGCCTGTCGCGCCGCGAAACCATCCGCTACGTCATTATGCCGCTGGCGCTGCGCCGCATGCTGCCGCCGCTGGGCAACCAGTGGATCATCAGCATCAAAGATACCTCGCTGTTCATCGTGATCGGCGTGGCGGAGCTGACCCGTCAGGGTCAGGAAATTATTGCCGGTAACTTCCGCGCGCTGGAAATCTGGAGCGCCGTGGCGGTTATCTACCTGATTATTACTCTGGTGCTGAGCTTCGTGCTGCGTCGTCTGGAAAGAAGGATGAAAATCCTGTGATTGAATTTAAAAACGTCTCCAAGCATTTTGGCCAAACCCAGGTGCTGCACAACATCGATTTGAAGATCGACAAAGGCGAAGTGGTGGTGATCATCGGGCCGTCCGGCTCCGGCAAATCCACCCTGCTGCGCTGCATCAACAAGCTGGAAGAGGTGACCAGCGGCGATCTGATCGTCGATGGCCTGAAAGCCAACGATCCGAAAGTGGACGATCGGTTGATCCGCCAGGAAGCCGGCATGGTATTCCAGCAGTTCTACCTGTTCCCGCACCTGACGGCGCTGGAAAACGTCGCCTTCGGCCCGATCCGCGTGCGCGGCGCGAAGAAGTCCGATGCGGAAAAGCTGGCGCGCGAGCTGCTGGCCAAGGTCGGTCTGGCTGAGCGCGCCCACCACTACCCGTCCGAGCTGTCGGGCGGCCAGCAGCAGCGCGTGGCGATCGCGCGCGCGCTGGCGGTGAAGCCGAAAATGATGCTGTTCGACGAGCCGACCTCCGCGCTCGATCCGGAGCTGCGCCACGAAGTGCTTAAGGTGATGCAGGATCTGGCCGAGGAAGGCATGACGATGGTCATCGTCACCCACGAAGTCGGCTTTGCCGAAAAAGTGGCGTCGCGCCTGATCTTTATCGACAAGGGCCGGATTGCCGAAGACGGCAATCCGCACGATCTGATCAACCATCCGCCGAGCCCGCGTCTGCAGGAATTCCTGCAGCACGTTTCCTGATCCTGGCGGTTTAACGGCGGGCGCGCCACGCGCCCGCCGCTTTCATTCCGCACGCTCTCCCACGCCCCATCGCGTTTCCTTTCCTACTATATTGATTGTTTTTCATCGTATTGCTCTGACATCCGCCGATCACAGAACGCCAAAGAGAGGAACCATGCCGCCAAACGCAGACTCCCGACGAGGTTCTCATCTGCGAGAACACCTGCTTTTCCTGCTGCTGCTGTTGACCCTGAGCGTCTTCGCACCACCGGCGCTGGCGCAAAACGCGCCGCCTGCGCCCGCCGACAAGAGCGAGCAGCAGAAAGCCGCCTACGCCGCGCTGGCCGATCTGCTGCAAGACGACCAAGCGCGCGCGGAACTCATCGACCACCTGAAACAGACCGCCGGCGACGCTGCGGCCGCCGCGCCGGCAACGCCGGAAGAATCGACGCCCGTTACGCTGAGCGACAGCCTGAACTCGCTGGCGCAGGAAGGCATCGGCACCTTTAACCAGAAGCTCGGCGCGCTGCAAAAGCTGATCGATTCCGGCCCGAAGCGCGTTTTCAATCCCGCCGGCTTTTTCCGCGCGCTGGGCTACTTTCTGCTGACGGTGGCGGTCACCTTTGCGCTGTTCCACCTGATCCGCCGGCTGATCGCGCCGCTGTACAAGCGCATGGGCAGTTGGGGGCACAACGCCAGACTGCAGCGCGGCCCGTGGTATAAGCGCCCCGCCGCCATTCTCGGCGCTTTCGCCATCGATCTGCTGGTGCTGCTGCTGGCGCTGGCGGCAGGCAACCTGTTTGCCCGCCACGTCCACGCCGACAGCGCCACCATCCTGCGGCTGCAGACCCTGTTTCTCAGCGCCTTCGCGGTAATTGAATTTTTCAAGGCGGTGCTGCGGCTGATTTTCGCCCCCAGCTTCGACTATCTGCGCCCGTTCCCCTTCAGCGATCGGAGCGCGCGCTATTGGAACACCCGCCTCGCCTGGCTCAGCGGCCTGATCGGCTATGGCCTGATGGTGGTGGTGCCGGTGGTGGCGGTGCAGATCAGCTATTCGGCCGCCGCCGCCGTCAACCTGGTGGTAATGCTGGCGCTGACGCTATACGCCATTTGGCTGATCCTGCACAACCGCAAACCGATACAGCAACAGATCAACCTGCTGGCCGAACGGTCGATGGCGTTTTTCAGCGTGATCCTGCGCGGGCTGGGGCATGTCTGGCACCTGCTGGCGATCGCCTATTTTCTGGTGCTGTTCGTGCTGTCCCAGTTCGACATCGGTAACAGCCTGCGCTTTATGATGAGCGCCACGGTAAAAAGCCTGCTGGTGGTCGGCGTCGGCGCCCTGCTGTCCGGCATGCTGACCCGCTGGATTTTCCGCCGCATTTCGCTGCCGACCGACGTCAATTTGCGCTATCCGATGCTTGAGCGGCGCATCAACTCTTACATCCCCAACGGGTTGAAGATACTGCGGGTGATGGTGGTGCTGGCAGTGACGCTGTTTCTGCTCGATGCCTGGCATCTGATCAACCTGTATCAATGGGCGGGCAGCGAAAATGGCCAGCGGACGCTCGGCGGGCTGGTGCATATTCTGCTGATCCTGTTGATCGCCGTGTTCAGCTGGACGCTGATGGCCAGCATCATCGAGCACCGCCTGGCGCTGGAGCTGAGCAACGGCGTGCGGCCGAGCGCGCGCGAACGCACGCTGCTGACGCTGTTTCGCAACGTGTTGGCTATCGTTATCAGCACCATCACCGTGATGATCGTGCTGTCGCAGGTCGGACTGAACATCGCGCCGCTGCTGGCGGGCGCCGGCGCGCTGGGGCTGGCCATCAGCTTCGGCGCCCAGACGCTGGTGAAAGACGTGATCACCGGCGTGTTCATCCAGTTTGAAAACGGCATGAATACCGGCGAATACGTGACCGTCAGCGGCATCACCGGCACCGTGGAGCGCATGACCATCCGCTCGATCGGCCTGCGCGACGACTACGGCGTCTATCACATCGTGCCGTACTCTTCGATCACCACGTTGGCCAACTATGCGCGTGAGTTCGGGGTATACCGCGCCAATTACACCGTCAGCCGCGACGAGGACATCGATCGGGTCAATGAGGTGCTGCATCAGGCCATCGAGGCGCTGAAGCAGGATGAACAGGTGAAGCATTTCCTGATTGGCGAGCCGGTCTTCAACGGCGTGGTGGCGCTGGGCGATCGCTCGTTCACCACCCGCGTGACGGTGCGCACGCAGGCGCTGAAACAGTGGGTGGTGCAATACGCTCTCGACCGGCTGGTGAAAATCCATTTCGATCGGGCCGGCATCGGCATGCCGCAGCAGGCGATGCAGATTTCCCGCGCGCCGCAGCCGCATGACGAGCAGGCGCCGCCCGCGGCGATCTGAGGTTAGCGCCCGCGCCCGCAGGGCTGAGCGGCCAGGAAGGCCGCCACGTCCTGCCGGTAGGCGTCGTATTGCACCGAGCGCGGGGCAAACAGGCCCACCACGTTGATCAGCCACGGATGGCGCGCGAACAGCGGCTTGACCATCACATGATCGGCCTCGTCGATGCGCGTCACCGTCAGCAGCGAGGCCGGGATCGTTTGCCGATACACGCGCTCGGTTTCGTCCGCGTCCACGTTGACGTCGCGCCCGCCCAGGATCAGGTGCACCGGCGTGGCGAAATGCCGCAATCCCGCCGTCGCGTCGCTGGCCATGTTGGCGCGAATAAAGCGCCAGCGGCCGGCGCTCAATGCAGCGGCGGCGCCAGACTCACGGCGGTACTGTTCGTAACCGTCCGGCTGTTCGAGCAGCGTTTGGATGTGGCGCCAGTGCGCCTCGCGCGCGGCGATCGACGCTTCATCGTCCCCTGCCGCCGCCATCGCCGCCCGGGTGTTGTAGCGCCCCTGCCGCAGCCAGTTGATCGCCGGCGCCACCGCCAGCGTAAACGCGATGTCGGGGCGCAAACGCGCCACCTCCGGCATCACCCACCCCGCCTGACTGGTGCCCCACAGCCCCACGCAGCGCGCATCGAAGCGCCCGTCCCGCCGGGCCCAGTCGATGATATCGGCGGTTTCCCGCGCGCGATCCGCCATGGTCTGATGCAGCCAGTTGCCGCCGGAGCCGCCCACGCCCGGCTTATCGAAGGATAAAACCGCATAGCCCTGCTGCGCCATCGTCTCCCAAATGCCGTAATAGCCTTCGTCGCGGCTGGCGTTGGCCGGCCCATCGCCGTGCACAAACACCACGACGCCGGGCTTGACTGGCGCATGCTCCGGCAGCACCAGCGTGCCGGTCAGCCGATTGCCGCCGGCGGTCACCACGACCGGTTCGGTGACAAAGCGAAAGTCGTTGACGTAAATCACCCAGCCGAGCACCGGCAGGAGCAGCGCCACGAGACACAGCCCTATTCTGCGCACGTCGCCTCCCCGCTGCGTTTCTCCATCAACACCCAATCGGCCTGGCCGAACAGCAAGCCCAGCGAGGCGTAATGTTCTTCGCGCCGCACCTGAAAACCGCAGCGCTGATACAGACGCTGCGCATCGACGTTGCGCCGGCTGACGTGCAGGCTCAGGCGCCGGCCTGCGCCTTGTTCGGCGGCGTAGTCGTTCATCCACTGCAGCAGTCGCCTGCCCACCCCTTTGCCGCGCTGACTCTCGGCCACCGCCAGGTAGGAAAGATACAGCTCATCGGCCGCCGGGGTGTGCTGCAACACCGCAATTTGCAGATACATACGCCAAACGTTCAGCCAGCCATAGCGGCGACACAACCGCCAAATCGGCAAGGCGTGCGGACGCAGCCCAGCGCGGTTCTCGCCATCGATGGCATTCAGGGCAAAGGCCGCCACCACCTGCTCATCCTGTTTCACCACGAAGCTGCGCTCCCGGCTGCCGCTTTGCTTCCAACCCCACAGCCGATAGAACAGACGCCACTGAAGGCGGGCGCTCAGACGGCGCGCGCGCTGGAATTTGTCGCAGAACGCGGCGTAGATCAACGCCGCCGTTTGCAGGCGGTCAGCGTCGCGATAAGGCTCAATGTGCAACATATCAACCTCGACTAGGGTTGGCGGTAGAGCAGTTGCTCCAACAGCCGCACCGGCGTGATCGCCTCCGGCGAAGGCGACGCGAAGATCGCCTGCCGCCAAGCCTGGCTTTCGATCACGTCCAGCACCAGCTGCGCGAGCGGCAAGGGCGCTATCGCCGGCGCGATCTCGCCTATTTGCTGAGCCTCGGCGATCGTCGTCGCCAGCGCCTCAATCAACTGCCGCTGGTTGGCGCTGAACGGCTCGGCCAATGCCGGGTTACGCGCCACTTCAGCCACAATCTCCGCCGACAGTTGCACATTGTCCGGTTCGGCGACAAAAGCGTGATAGGCGGTGAAAAAGGCCGACAGCGCCTCTTTCGGCCGCTTTTTCTCGGCCCGCAATGCGGCGGCGAACTCGGCGAATACGCCGTTTTCCAGCAGCGCGATCTCGCCGATCAGCGCCTCCTTGCCGGAAAAATGGTTATAGAGGTTGCCCACGCTAACGCCCGCCGCTTGGGCGATATCCCGCATGCTGGTCTGGTGAAATCCCTTATGGGTAAAGCTGTGCAGCGCAGCGTCGACAATCTTTTCTCGGTTTCCCATCGGCAGCTCCCGAAACGGTGAAGGGGCGCTGGGCGCCGTAAATTGACACAAATAAATGAACGAACGTTCATTCACATTTAAGGATAGCATAGGCCGGTAAAATTGAACCGCGGCTCAACGGCGCAGAGATCGGTGGGAAGAGACAAACGCCGCCCCGCTTTCAGGGGCGGCGCCCGGCAAACTCAGTGCAGCGCGTCGCCCTGCTTCACCGACGTAAACGCCTGCATCAGTTTCACGACGTCATGCATGCCGATGTTGACCTGGTTGATCACTTCTCCGGCGTCATGGGTCAATGCCACACCGCCGCCGGCCTGTTCCACGCAGGTCGCCATGCCGGCGATCGCCGCCGCCACGCCTTGCTGGATAGACTTGGTCATGCGTTCGATCTCGGTCGCCGCCTTGCGCGACTGTTCCGCCAGCGTGCGCACCTCGTTGGCCACCACCGCAAAACCGCGCCCGTGCTCACCGGCGTGGGCGGCTTCGATGGAGGCGTTAATCGCCAGCAGATTGGTTTGCGAGGCAATTTTACGAATGGCTTCGACGATGGTGCCGATCTGCTGAGAGCACTTGCCAAGCTCGGTGACCACGTCCGACGTTTCGCGCGCCGCCGCTTCGACCTGTTGCATGCCCTTCACCGCCTGCTGCACGATGACCGCGCCCTGCGCCGCCTGCCGGTCGGTATCGAGCGACAGATGATGCGCGTTGCGCACCATCTCTTCTTCATGCTGCTGCTGTTGCATCAGCCGGGTGATGTCCTGGGCGATCTTCACCACTTTCACCACCTGGCCGTCGTTGTCGAGGATCGGGTTATAGCTGGCCTCCAGCCAGACCCGTTCGCCGCGCCGGTTGACGCGCTCAAAACGCCCGGTGATGAACTCGCCGCGCGCCAGGCGCTGCCAGTGCCGCCGATAGTCGTCGGAAGCGGCGAACGCCGGTGGGCACAGCACCGCATGCGACTGCCCGCACGCCTCATCCAGCCGATAGCCCATCAGCGCCAGCATATTGTCATTGGCGCTGACAATGTCGCCCTGCGGCGTGAAAGAAATCATCGCCATCGAGCGATTCAGCGCCGCCAGCAGGCTGCGGTGTTCCTGCGCCTGGGTCACTCGCTCGGTCACTTCGCTGGCTATCTTGACGATTTCCACCACCTTACCCTGTTTATTCAGCACCGGCGCATAGGTGCCCTGCAGCCACACCGCCTCGCCGTTTTTCGCGATGCGCTTTATCGTGTCCGTGATGGGTTGCCCTTTATTCAGCGTCTCCCAATGTTCGCGATATAACGGGCTGGCGACATAGTTCGGATCGCAGAAAATACGGTGATGCCGGCCTATCACATCATCGCGTTGAAATCCGAGCGTGCTGAGAAAGAGATCGTTGGCGCGCAATACCGTGCCGTCGGGCGAGAATACAATCATGGGAACGGCGTGTTCTATCGCGCTCAGCTCGGCGCCTTTGTGGGTAGTTAACTGACTGAATCGTAACAGCATAGGGTGTAGTCCTTGTGGCAGATGATCGCGCTTTTCTTATTTTGTCTGGCCACATGCCGCGCCCACACGCAGACGTGCCATCGCGGAAGGAGCGGGCGCGCCGATCCTTCTGGTTATTGCTCTTAACCGGATTAAATTTATTTATTCAGTAAAGTAATTATTCGAATTTAAATAAACCAACAACCTAAGATTTTTATTATGAATAACTGTATTGAGAATAACGTAAGTGATGAAAATTGAAAGGTAAAATGCGGATTTTTGTCGGCGCCGGCAGGATAACCGGCGCCGTTAAGCGAAAATATCGCCAGTTACGCGACCAGCGCTTCTGGCTCAACCACGATGCCATTGAGCATGATTTCCGGAACATATCGCAGTTCGTTGAGCAAACTTTGATGATTCTGCCCCAGGAGCAGGATCACGCTGTCGGCCTCATCCAGACGGTGGTCATCATTGTTATCGACGATAAGATAGCTGCCGCTTTGCCCACCGATAACGCTGCTGATCCCGACCTTGGCGCTCAATGCTCCGGGCTGACCGAGATCGAGCAACGCGGCCAACAACTGACTGGCACTGCCGCCCTGCTCGGCCGTCAGGGCGCTGATTCTCGCCTCCATGCTTTGCGCATCGCTGACCCCATAATCCGCCAGCTTACCGCCGGCGCCATGGACAATCCGCAGACCCGAAAGCACATCGTCGATACTTCCCTGTGTCAGCGAAAAGTCTTTTAACGTCACGCCTGATGCTGCCTTGCTGCTCTGCAGCGTAACGTGGCTTTTCCCTGCGCCGGCGACGATCGTCGTGTCCCCCATAACGTTAAATTGATCGCTGCCTCCCCCGCCTTTGACCAACAGCTGTTCGCCCCGTAGCCCGAGATCTTGCAGCAGCGGCGCCAATTTGGCCTGCGCGTCGCCACTCAAGGGCAGTAAATCCAGCATTTGAACGATCGTGCCGTCACCGCTGCCGCCATGAGACGACGTGAGGGTGAACCCATTTCCTGTGAAGGCCGAAGCGTCAATGTGGCGAACCTGGGTATACCCTTCGGTTAGCGTCAGATTGAAATTCGCGCCGCCGAGCAGCGTAATGTCTTGCACCTGAGTATTTTGCCCCGTCAACGTCAGCGCGCCATTTCCCCAAGCGCCGGTGCTGATGGCGATCAACGTCAATGGCTTTTCATCCCCATGCGAGTCAAGCGCCAACGAGCCGGCGTTGCCGCGCCCGGAGAAAAGCAGATCGAAACGATCGGTGGCATTCTCCAGGAAGGCAATCTCCAGCCTGCTGTCCGCATGATCGCCGATGCCGCTGATTTCAAGGCGTGCCGCATCGGCATTGGCGTTGATCACCTTGACGTTGTCCGCCCGGCCGGACAACAGCAATCCCTCACGGCCAAGCGCCTGCGCCGCCCAACTCTGCACGATCTTCCCACCGTCCGTTCCCTCTACGGTGGCGTTGCCGCTCAACACCCCGTAGTCAAACACATGAGCACTCGTCGCCAGCGCTTTTGTGCTGTAACCGTTCCAACCGATTTGCGTCAGCGTAGCTTCCGCCTGGCCGATGTAACCCGCCATATCTATCTGTTCGAAATGACTGAAATGGGCGGCATTGCTGCTCACCGTACTGATGCGCACGCCAAAAAGGTCGAGCGTCGAGGTCATTTTGACGATCAGATTAGCGGACAAAATATCGCGCCCGGCACCACCATCGGCGCTGAACATCCACCCCACACGATTGGCGCCGCCATCGGCATTGCCTCCCCATAGCAGGCTGTCATTGCCGTTGTTCAGATAAAAGTGCCCTTGGGCGGTGGCGAGATCGGCCTGCGAGGTGAGCTGCACCCGATCGTCGCCATAGGTGCCATGCACTGTCACATTGGCATTGTTTACCGTCATGTCCACCCCATACCGAGCCGCAGGGTTATTATGCAGCCAGATATCCGCCGCAGCGTCGCCATTGACGATCAGGTAAGAAAGCTGCGAGGCATAGCTCAGGTCAACCGTGACGTCCGCGTCAGCATCCAGGAACACCCTGAACAGCACGGCGGTTTCCGCATTGCTCAGCGTATGGTGAGCATGCGTATTCACCGTACTCGACGCGTTGCCGCCGCCCTCGCTGGTGGCGAGAAAAGCGGTCGTTTTATATGCCAGGCTGGCGCCGACATCGCGCGCAAACATCCACTGTTCATACTGAACGTCACCTGCCGGCGGCGCATTGATCAGATCGGCAATCACCGCCTGCGTGACCAGTGCCTTGTCGCCGCCCAACGCCCGGTAGTGGTCCAACTGCTGTTCATTCGCCGCCCGGCCATGCACCGCCTGATAGACGTGCTGAATAAAGTCGTCCCCCTGTAAACCACCGATCTGCGCCTGAAATTCCGGCGTCGCCAGAAGGGCCGTGACCAATTCGGTATAGCTCAAGGTGCCGGAGGCCAGCGTCTTGCTCCAATTGTCCAGCGAGACGCTGTCCACCGCCCGCTCAGGCAATGCACGGAACAGCGCCGCTATCTGCTCCAGATACTCGGTCGCCGGCAGTTCGCCCGGCGAATATTCCTGGCCCGCCGCATTGAAATGCTGTTGAGCCGCCGCATCTTCCGGCGCCACCACCCCGCGCAACTGCGCGATCATATCCACCAGCAGATCGCCACGCGTCGCGCCTTCCGCCAGCCGTTGCTGGTAAGCAGCCAACTCTGGCGCCGTCGGCGGCCGTTCGAATCCCTGTGCGAACAGATGCAAAATGAAGCCATGATCGGAAAGATCGTTGAGTGGCAGGGTGGCAATCTTGCTCTGCGCCAACGCAGCCAGATCGCCCCCCTGATTGAGCAGCTTGCCGTCATGCGCAATTTCATCGGTCTGCCAGGGCGCTCGCAACAGATAAAACATCGCCTGCGCGTCGCCGCTCCCGCCGGCGGCATCAGCGGCCGTGCCGGGATACAAACCTTCTGCAATGCGCTGATCGAGCGCATCACGCTGCGCCAGCATCACCGGATCGTCCCCCAGATAGTTAAAGAGATCGATGACGACGCTGGCGACAGCGCTGTTGAAATGCCCCAGTTGCAGTAAGGCATTGATGTAATCCGGATCGGGAGCGGTATTGTAAACGGAGAAATAAACCTGGCTGAGAATGTCGTATTCGCTTTGGCCGCTCATCCAACCGGCATCGGGTTGGCTCATTAAAATGCTGGCCATATAGGCGGGCGGCTGGCTGCCGATATCAAATGCGCTGTCGTAGTAATCGATTTCCGCCGCCGTCGGCAAACGCCCGAAAATGCCGATGATTAAGGCGCCGACCTCTTGTTGCGTAGCTAAAGGAATCATAATAAATCCCGTCAGTGTGATGGACTAAGTTCGCGGCATGGCTGCGCCGCGGCCTGTCTCCTACATCGTGAAGAGAGACATTGCACACTGCCTGGAGGGGTTCTTATAGGTATGACTACAGTTAAGAAATGCTGATGCGATAAGTCAATAAAACGGGGAAAACCGGTCCTCGGTATGGGACTTTGCTCCCATACCGAGGCACCTGAAGACTTAACGCCAGCGCTCGGCTGCCCAGGCTGCCTGTTGCTCGGCGTCATGGAAGGTCCAGGCGACGAAGCGGCTGATCTTCTGCCCTTGCGCCATCTCGATGGTGCGCACCTCGGCCGCCCCCGCCACTTTCAGCGCATGGTAGATGGCCGGCAACGTGGTGTTTTTCGAGATAAGCGAGGTGAACCACAGGCAGTTGTTGGCCTTGCTGACGCTCTCTTCCACCATCTTGCGCACAAAGGCTTCTTCGCCGCCTTCGCACCACAGCTCGTTGTTCTTGCCGCCGAAGTTTTGCACCGGCTTGTCGGCCACTTCCCCTTTGCCCAATTTATGCAGCTTGCGGCGGGTGCTGGCGCGCGCTTCCTGCTCGGACGCGTGGAACGGCGGGTTGCACAGGGTCGCGTCGAATTTCTCGGCCGCGCCGATGATGCCGCTAAAAATCAGCTCAGGCTGTTTTTGCAGCCGCAGACGCACGCTGTTGCGCAGCGTCGGGTTCATCTCGGCGATCATTTTGGCTGCGTTCAGCGACACCGGATCGATTTCGGAGCCGGTGAAACGCCAGCCGTATTCGCGCAGGCCGACGATCGGGTAAATGCAGTTGGCGCCGACGCCGACGTCGAGGATCGCCACGCCCTTGCCGCGCGGGATCTCGCCGCCGTTGCTGGTCGCCAGCAGATCCGCCAGGTGGTGCAGATAGTCGGCGCGGCCCGGGATCGGCGGGCACAGGTAATCAGCCGGAATATCCCAGTGTTCGATGCCGTAAAAGTGTTGCAGCAACGCACGGTTGAGCATTTTCACCGCCGCCGGATCGGCGAAGTCCACCGAGACATCGCCCCAGGCGTTCGGTTTTACGAACGGCGCCAGCGCCGGGCAGCTGGCGATCAGCGCCGGGAAGTCGTAGCGCGAACGATGACGGTTGCGCGGATGCAGGCCGCTTTTCTGCTGCGGGAAGGTTTTCTTTTTTCCACCGTGACGGGCTCTCTTGAAGGTATTTCCGGCGCGTAAGATAACACATCCGGCCCGGAATGGCGCAGCGGCGGGAAACCCGGCACAATGAAAGCTTCATCGATTGCACAGGGGCCCCCATGAGCCGTGAATCTCGTTATTATTATGAACCCGCCGCCGGCCACGGCCTGCCGCACGATCCGCTGAACGCCATCGTCGGCCCGCGCCCCATCGGCTGGATCTCTTCCCGCAGCGCCGCCGGCTTGCGTAATCTGGCGCCCTACAGCTTTTTCAACTGCTTCAACTACCGCCCGCCCATCATCGGTTTCGCCAGCACCGGCTGGAAAGACAGCGTGGCGAATATCGTGGAAACCGGCGAGTTCGTCTGGAACCTGGCGACGCGCCCGTTGGCGGAAGCGATGAACAACAGTTCCATCAACCTGCCGCGCGGTGAGGACGAATTCGCCTTCGCCGGCGTCACGCCGCTGCCCGGGCGCCGGGTCAAAGCCGAGCGCGTGGCCGAAAGCCCGGTGAACTTCGAATGCCGCCTGACCCAATGCATTCAGTTGCAAACCGCCGCCGGGGAACAGGTGGAGACCTGGCTGGTGTTGGGCGAAGTGGTGGCGGTGCATCTCGATCCGGCGCTGCTGGATGAACACGGCGTTTACCAGACCGCCGCCGCCGAACCGATCCTGCGCGCCGGCGGCCCGAGCGCCTACTACGGCATTTCCGAGCAGCACCGTTTCGATCTGACGCGCCCGACGCGCTGATCGTCTCCCCCGTTTATGCAGAAGATGAACGGGGGAATTAACAATCAAAAAATCTGAATAAAACCGTCAACACTCTCCGATTTCATCACGTCTTATCCTGCGCAATAATCTTCCCATCGAAAGGCACTCCCTTTCTCCCTAATCCGCTTTGACAGGAATGACGAACATGAAAACCATCAAAACTTTTGCTGCTGCTATCGCTCTGGCTACCGTTTCTTTCACCACTTTCGCCGCTGAACACGTCAGCGCGCAGGATGCCGCCCAATTCGAAAAAGCCGGCGTGATCGTCGCCAGCGGCGCGACCGACCTGAGCAGCCTGAAATCCCAGTTGGCCGCCAAAGCCGATGCGGCGGGCGCCAAAGCTTTCACCATCACCTCCACCAGCGGCAATAACCTGATGCACGCCACCGCGGTTATCTACAAATAATCGCCGCTCCAGACGTCAAAAAGCCCGCCGGCTATAACCCCGGCGGGCTTTTTTTATGTTCAAGTGCATTAGCGCTGAATGGGTAAGACAGCGAGTTTTTTGCCGTCCGCTTTGTCAGCAACCAATGTAAATTCAGTCCAATATTTGCGCGGCGCCTCATTTGACGCGTTGCCGACCGTCGCAATCTCAACCGAATAGCTATGCCCAATCTTGAACCCGTCGAAAGCCTCCGTCAGGCATTCGCCTGGCATCACCGCTATCGGTTGCTGGCCCGGCGCAACCGACGTGGACCATTCCGCCTTCCCTCCGGCCCCCGGTTGATAAATTCCGATGCCCACCAGCTCGCGTTTTCCATCAATATCGTCCGGCACGCTAATGCATACGCGATTGTTTTTAACGCTGACGTTTGCCGGATAGAACCAGGGACGTTCCTGCACACAGCCGCTCAGCAATGCCAGCGCCAATAAAAAAGTCAGTTTTTTCATTTCATTGCCTTAGGGTTACGCGGCTCTCGAAGGAACAACCGTAACACGGTTTCATAGCGAGTTTTAAGATCTGGCCCTTCCAAGCCAGTCATCCGTTTGTTACGACGCCACTCTTCTCGACTAAAACGAATAAGTAAAAAGTAATCAGCAAGGATGGAAGCCTGCTGCTCCATTCCGTAATCAGCGAGAGTGTTATAGTTGGGAAGAGAGTATTCATAAGTTGCCGCCCAGCTCATGGTACCTCTGAGCAACACATTCATTTTCATTTGATACTGCCAAACATGCGCTATTTCATGGATAAACCAATGTTGAAAACCCGCGCCCTCTCTTGAATAATCCTCACGAAAATTCTTTGGAGTGAAATAAATTTCGCCGTTCGGTGTAACGGCCGTATTATCATTTTGCAAACCTAAAGGGAAATAACCCGCGTTATGCACACTCACTCTCGAATAATCGATAGCATTCTTAAAATTATCTGAGCTATTCCTATCTCACCGACGGTGAGCTTTCGCTCCATTCCTTTAGCCGTAGTCATATCGTCAGTTCCATTGAGAACGTAGCGCCCCTACGGGGCGAGCACGGCAGCGCTGCTGCCTCTACCGTCTTTTAGCCCCAGCCTCATATCAACGCCGGTGCGGCTCGCACAGTATCGCATGCCTCACCGCCGCGTTGACACACGCATAAAATGAGCACGTCTGCGACGTGAGTCGGCTGGCACCGACGACCTTTTCCTGCCCACTGCCACCCTGTAGACTCTACATTCCGCGCCCCGCAAAGCTGCTGTTCCTACATGATGAGGCTGGAGCCGCTATCTCGACAAACACGGCGACTCCCTCAGCGACTGGACCAAACTCGCCGTCGGACGCATGCTTGCCTGCGGGACCTGTGCCATGGGCGTGCGCCGCCACTGCTGCGCCTCGCCGGACTGCACCCACGCCCGCTTCTTCTGCCAGAGCTGTAAGTCCAAGGCCTGCAGCAGCTGTGGCCTCAAGGCCACCGAGCAGTGGATCGCCGAACAGCAGCATATCCTGCCCGACTGCGACTGGCAGCACATCACGTTTACCATACCTCACCTGCTGTGGCCGTTCTTCAACAACAACTGGCCCCTGCTCAATCACCTGTTTCGCTGCGCCACCCGCGCCATGCTCCGCTGGGCGCGCCAACAGGGGATCGAAGTCGGCATGTTCTGTGCGCTCCATACCTACGGTCGGCAGCTCAATCAGCACCCGCATATCCACGTTTCCGTTACCCGTGGCGGACTTGATGTCAAACACAGCACCTGGCGTAATTTGTTCTTTAAAAAGAAAGAAGTGGAAGCCATCTGGCGCAATGCCGTCGTCTATCTGCTGCGCGACAACTATGCACAAATCAATCCCGGCGCCCTGCCGGGTCTCGGCCATATCCGTAACGAGGACCGGTGGCACCGCTACCTGCATGCCCAGTATCGCCGTGCCTGGAAAGTGCACTTCGCCAAAAAGACTCGCGGTGCCTGGCGCAGCGTGAAATACCTGGGCCGATACCTGAAACGTCCGCCAGTGGCGGCTTCACAGCCCCGGCATTACCGCAGCGGCGCCGTGGTCCATCAGTATTACGATCACCGTACACAGCAGCACAAACGCCAGAAGATCAGCCAGGAGGAGATGCTGCAACGTTATATCAGCCATATCCCAGCGCGGCATTTTAAGATGGTGCGTTACTACGGTTTTCTGGCCAACCGCAAGCGGGGCTCGCTGTTGCCGAAGGTCTACGACGCGCTGGAGATGACGGTACGGGAAAAGCCAAAACGTCCCGGGTTCGCAGTACTAATGAAGGGCTTCCTCGGTACCGACCCTTACCAATGTATCTTGTGCAAAGGTCGGTTGCGTTTTGCCGGCGCCATGGCGGGCGAGCACGCCACAAAAATGCTGTCCGACAGGCTGCATCGGATAGCGAAAAAACGATGGCTTCAAGCGCCGGCTCTGGATAAGTGCGCATGAAAAACGGATTTTAGATGAAAAATACAGCAAAACTGGCATTTTCCCACATTACTCTACGACAACCCGCACCATAAGGGGTTATTTCTTGCTACCGTTCATGGTTAGGAAACCCAATAAGGGGCGATTGAGTTTCCTAACCATGGACTCTACCACCATCCTGCCGAATTTACACCACGTCCCTGGACTCTACCCCTCTCAAACCTTACCACAGTCACACACCACCTCAGCCCCATGTTGTACTACGCACCACACAAACAAGAATTATTATCATTTATTGACGATGAGCAGCAGGCCAGATACATTACAAATACTGTATATAAATACAGTTTAATTCAAATTATTTTCAAGGAGATAAATATGAGTGGCGGAGATGGAAAAGACAGCCGTGGCCCAACTGGTGGTGTTAAAGGGGGTCCAACCGGGATTGGTGGGGGCGGTAAAGGTACAGGATCTGGCGATGTACCCGCCATTGGTTCAGGAAAGGGGGATTTCAAAGTTGCATTCCAACGGCATGAAGGTGGCTGGGTAGATAGCTACAACGCAGCGGGACAGTTAATAGGCTCCACAAGGGTGGGGTATGGGACTGATGGTAAAGGGAATGACAGAGGCAGTCCTACTGGTGGGAGCGGGTTTAATGGGCTACCTGGCCATCCCAATATTGCGGATGCGGGTCAGCTAAGTGGTGATAATAGTGATAAGCATAATTATCATGTACGTGATGGCGAATCTGTTTATTCAGTGCTCGTTGATAAAGACGGGAATATTAAACATGTCAGTAAAATTAAAAGCCCGCCGAAAAATGAACATGACACGCGTTTGTCAGGTAATGATGATGCCGGTAAGCAGTTTGCGAGAAATCAGGTTCAGGCTTATTTGAATGAGAAAAAGCAAGCGGAAGCCAAAGCGGCGGCCGAGGCTAAAGCAAAAGCTGATGCGGAAGCCGCAGCCAAACGTCGGGCAGAGGAAGAGGCAAAGCGTAAACAAGCTGAATGGGACGAACAACATAAGGAAGAAGCGGCGCAGCGGCAAATTAATGAAGCTCAGCAGCGTATTAATCAGGCACAGCAGGATAAAAATAATGCTGAGCAACGGGCGGGCCAGCATGATGGCACCGCTAATAATATTCAGAATGAACAGAATGCCATTCGTCAGGAGCAGCAACGTTTTAATGACGAATTTACGAAATTGCTTAAAACGGGTGCAATGAGTGACACTTCTAGCGCCCGATACCAGGCAGCCATGCAATTACATCGGCAATCAGAGCAAGAGAAGCAAAAGGCTGATGCCAAACAAGGTGATATTGATCGCGAGCGTAATGCCGCCAACCAAGCGAGAAATGAAGCCAATCAGGCGCAACAACGGGTTGAACAGGCTCAACGAGAAAAATCGGAGGCGGAAGCCCGGCTGAATACCCTGCGAGCAGAGCGACAGGCACAGGAAGCCGCTGAGGCCAAACGCAAGGCGGATGCTGAGGCAAAAGCCGCGGCAGAGGCGAAGGCAAAAGCGGATGCGGAAGCTGCAAGGGGAAGGGATGAAAAGGATGCCCTGATGAAAACGAGTGAGCTCGTTGCGGCTGCTGGAGAAAAAGTGGGTGAGCATCTGGGGGATAAGTACAAAGCGGTTGCAAAGCAAATCGCCGATGACATCAAGAATTTCCAGGGCAAGAAGCTGCGCAGCTTCGATGATGCAATGGCATCGCTCAACAAAATCACCTTGAATCCGGCCATGAAAATCAACAAGGCAGACAAGGAGGCCATTGTTAATGCCTGGAAGCACGTCAATGCAACAGACACGGCAAATAAGTTGGGCAATCTGGCCCGCGCCTTCAAAGTAGCTGATGTGGCGTTGAAAGTAGAAAAAGTGCGTGAAAAGAGTATTGAGGGATATGAAACCGGCAACTGGAAACCACTGATGCTGGAAGTGGAATCCTGGGTGTTGAGTGGTGTGGCTACTGCGGCGGCGTTAGGGTTACTAGGTCTAATTCTCAGCGCGGTTCCTATCACAGGGCTGCCGCTGACAGCCCTAACGATACTTGGAATTATAACTATCAGTTATTTATCTTCACTGATTGATGATAAAATCGCAGAGAAAATAAACAACGAGATTATTCCTCCGGCTCATTAATGGTTTAAAGCGAGGTAGTTCTCTGCCTCGCTTTAAATGCTTTGACAGTACCGATACCGAACCACAAATATAAACAACCGAATACATATATACCAGCATACAAAGTGATATAAAACAAAAACAAGGTTATGTCATTTGTCGACATCGCCTTCAGAGTTCTTACCGAGTTCGTTAGCTCAATATTGGTAAATAAAAATCCATAAATCAAACAGACATAAAAAACCGTAAAAAAAATAAACGTAACTAACAGTTTCGACACTGACTGATTGGATTTCAATTTCAATCTTTTGTAGAAACTAAAAAAGAAAAATAAAGAAAACAACGGAGATGTTTTTAAATAGATATCCATTACCTTGCTAAATAAAGGGTTATTAGATGAAACGATCGCTGGTAAAAACGTGGTGTATTCCGATACTCCCTGGAGAAAATTGGATTTTGGATTAATATAATACAATGCAGCAATTAATAGCAAAGGCACAAGAGCAACCAATAATAAGCATAGCATTTTCTTTGCTATATTGTTGCCTTCCTCAATCTCATGATACATATTAATGTTAACTCTCATATTGATTTATTTTATAAATTTACTTAATTATCCATGTTATGGGAATAAGCAAGACTAGAATCACAACCGCCCCTCATAGCCATCCCAGTAAGTGGCTATACCATTATCAATAAGTATATCACGTTGCTGCTTTGGAATATCTGATGAGTAAACTTGATTAATGAAGGTGGATTTTTGTTCTGATATCGGCATGAAATCTGGATGGCGAAATCCTGCAATTCGTTTTTCTGCCTGTTCGCGCGAAACTCCGCAGGCTTTGTCTGACTTTCCGGCTTGATAAAATTGTTCAAAGAACGCGACAAGACGCTGGTTATTGTCTGAAACCGCCGAACGGGTATTAGGGTCAAAATGTGCTTGTGCTAGCTGATAAGAGGCATGCCGGGCATGTGTTTTAACGCTGCCCTGTGGACCGGCGCACGCACAAAGCACGAAAGTCCCGATGATAAAACTGACTCGTAGGCTGAAATTAAACATGAAACATCGTCCTTGCTGTTTTGTTATCGGTGAGAGTAAATCGCTTATCTCCCGGTTCTGTTTAGCCCCTTTATTTTAGAAGGGCTGACAACACTGAACTGAACACCGCTCCGGTAGTAAAGGCGTGTTCTGTCGCTATTTCTTCATTTTTTATATCCGCAAATCTTTTAAGCGCCATGATCGCATCAGGGGCGTCTATTTCTTCAGGTTGTTGTTTATACCCTGGCCCAACCAGCAAAGAAGCGCTTTCAGCGTCTGACTTATTAACTGCTGTCAGGTGACGGCCTGTAAATATGCGCACAAATATTTATACCATGGCTTAACCAGACAGGCGAGAGTCGGTCTTTCTAATGCCGCAAAGCGGCATGGAGGCGCCAGCGGGAACTCCATATGGCACTTTTAGCAAATGGCGCCGGTAACGCGGCGGAGCCGCCCAGGCCTGATAGGTATTGCCTATCTCCCCCCCTCACCCTGCAAGACTAGTTCCGCTAAATGCGACGTATATCTTCGTGTGCGCCGTCGGAGTGGTCACGAGAACGTAGCGCCCCTGCGGGGCGAGCACGGCAGCTCTGCTGCCTCAACCGTCTTGAAGATCCAGTCTCACCTCAACGCCGGCGCCGTCTGAACGCACCAAGACCCTCGCGGTGGGACATGCCCCACCGCGCGTTGACACCCGCATAAAATGAGCACGCCTGTGGCGTGAGCCGGCTGGCGCCGACGCCCTTTTCCTGCCCGCAGCCCCCCCTGTAGACTCTGCACCATGTATATTCCGCGACCCGCAAAACTGCTGTTCCAGCATGACGACGGCTGGAGCCGCTATCTCGACAAACACGGCGATTCCCTCAGCGACTGGACCAAACTCGCCGTCGAACGCATGCTCGCCTGCGGCACCTGTGCCATGGGTGTTCGCCGCTACTGCTGTGCCTCACCGGATTGCACCCATGCTCGTTTCTTCTGCCAGTCTTGCAAGTCCAAAGCCTGCAGCAGCTGTGGCCTCAAGGCCACCGAGCAGTGGATCGTCGGACAACAGCACATCCTGCCCGACTGCGACTGGCAACACATCACGTTTACCATGCCCCACCTGTTGTGGCCGTTCTTCAACAACAACTGGCCCCTGCTCAATGACCTGTTTCGCTGCGCCACCCGCGCCATGCTCCGCTGGGCGCGTCAACAGGGGATCAAAGTCGGCATCTTTTGCGCGCTGCACACCTACGGACGCCAGCTCAATCAGCATCCTCACATCCACGTGTCTGTCACCCGAGGCGCCCTCGACATAAAACACAGCACCTGGCAGCAGCCGTTCTTCAAAAAGAAAGAGGTAGAGCAAATCTGGCGCAACGCCGTGGTTTACCTGCTGCGCGACAACTACGCGCAAATCAACCCCGGTGGCCTGCCGGGTCTCGGCCATATCCGTAATGAAGACCGGTGGCACCGCTACCTGCATGCCCAGTATCGCCGTTCCTGGAAAGTGCACTTTGCCAAAAAGACCCGCGGTGCCTGGCGCAGCGTGAAATACCTGGGCCGGTACCTGAAGCGCCCGCCGGTGGCCGCTTCTCAGCTGAGCCACTATCGCGGCGGTGCCGTGGTGCATCAGTATTACGATCACCGTACACAGCAGCACAAACACCAGAAAATCAGCCAGGAAGAGATGCTGCAGCGCTACGTCAGCCATATCCCGGCCCGACATTTTAAGATGGTGCGCTATTACGGTTTTCTGGCCAACCGCAAGCGGGGCTCGCTGCTGCCGAAGATCTACAACGCGCTGGCGATGACGGTACGGGAAAAACCAAAACGGCCCGGGTTTGCGGTGTTGATGAAAGGCTTCCTGGGCACCGATCCGTACCAGTGTATCCTGTGCAAAGGTCGGTTGCGTTTTGCCGGCGCTGTGGCAGGTGAGCACGCCACCAAACTGCTCTCTGACAGGCTGCAGCGGATGGCGAAAAACGATGGCTTCAGACCCCGCCTCTGGATCAGAGCGCCTAAAAAATGGGTTTCAGATTAAAAGCGCAGCTAAACTGGCCTTTTTACTCATTATCTTGTAACGGTACTGACCTCATGCAGCTCTTCCTCGCCACTGTTCATGGTTAGGAGATTCAAAAAAGGTCGATTGAATCTCCTAACCACCAAGTGAAAGAATACCCTAGCATAAATAGCCACCTTGTGCGGGAATGGCCTGATAGTTTGGGATAATTCTCCCGGAAATATTGATGGTCTCCCCTCGTTATTACGACACCAATTTTGATTTACGATGGACTCAATTAAATATATTTATTCTTTGAATGGGTAAGACAGCGAGTTTTTTGCCGTCCGCTTCGTCAGCCCCCACGCGTAAACGAGCCGGAAAATTCTGTCGCCAACAGGCAGAAACCCTGTATTCAATGGGGTTTGCGGGGGGTTTGCACACACATTTTTTTACCTGCCCATAGCTGGACTAACGGGAGAGGATGATTATCATGTTACGCAGACTACAGATGCAGAGAGCGTTGTATGCAACATATCATTGAAGGTTTCCTCAGTTTCCAGAAAGAGATTTTCCCGCAGCGCAAGGAACTGTTCCGCAGCCTTGCCTCCAGCCAAAATCCCAAAGCGCTGTTTATCTCATGCTCTGACAGCCGTTTAGTGCCCGAGCTGGTCACACAGCAAGAACCTGGGCAGCTTTTCGTTATCCGTAACGCCGGCAACATCGTCCCTTCCTTCGGCCCGGAGCCGGGCGGCGTCTCTGCCACCATCGAGTATGCAGTGGTGGCGTTGGGGGTTACCGATATCGTGATTTGTGGCCACTCGAACTGCGGCGCCATGAAAGCGATAGCCTCCTGCCAGTGCCTCGATCCCATGCCTGCCGTGGCCCACTGGCTGCACTATGCCGATGCGGCAAAAGCGGTGGTCGAGAAGAAAACGTGGAATAGCGAAACAGACAAAGTTAACGCTATGGTCGAAGAGAACGTTATTGCTCAGCTAAATAATATTAAAACCCACCCTTCTGTGGCGGTGGGTCTGCGCAACAGCGGGCTGCGCCTGCACGGCTGGGTGTACGACATCGAAAGCGGCGAAATTCGCACGCTGGATAGAAACACCAAGAGCTTCGTGTCTTTGGCCGATAATCCCGACGTCTATTTCGAATAAAATAGCGTCCGGTTTAGCCATTAAATAAAATCCACGCCGCGGCGTGGATTTTATTATCCGCCTTAAGCCAAGCGCGCCTCTATCGCCGCAGCGAAGTCGCGGCACATCCGTTCGTCACCCTCAGCGTTGTCCGCCAATACCGTCTCGCCATCCACCACCCGGATGTGCGCCTGCAAATCGAAATCTGCCGGCGGCTGCGGGCGCTTGGCCGCGGCGGCCATCGTCTGCTGCGCCTCGTGCCACGCCTGCGCCACCGTCTGGTTGCAGGCCTGCGCCAGATAGTCCGGATTAAACCCTTCGCCGGTCAGGCTGCGCAGCGTGTCGTCATGGCTGACGCTGTTGCCCGGCAACCAGTAGTGTTGCGCCAGATCCGGGCCGATGGCCGGGTTGTCCGTCAGGTAACCGTCGCGTTGCAGGAAGAAGTGACGGGTTTGCTCCACCGCCATCATCGCCAGCAGATAGCCCTGATAGGAACAGGCGGACTCCAGCGACAGCAGGTGCGGGATCGCCAACGTCGGGCGCGGGCTGCCGCTGATGCCGAGGATCTTTTGCTCGACCTCGCGCGCCAGCGCGGTGATGGCTTCCGGCGTGCGCTGCTCGTCATCCCACTGATACAACGCCCACTCGAAGTACGGCACCAGCAGGATATGGCGTTCGTTGAACGCGCGCATCGGCTGGCGCGCCGCGATGCCGGCCTCAATCAGCGCATCGGGCACCGCTTCGCCGGCGGCGTTTTTCGCATAGCGCTTCAACCAGTCGGCATCGTCCAGCAGGCTGTCGCAGAACATCGACTGGGTTTCGGCATAGGCCATCGAGGTCGGCGGGAACTCCTGCGAGAAGCACGGCGCATTCTGGCGGATGTTGGCGAAGTGCGCCGCGTGGCCGCCCTCGTGGAACAGGGTGTTGAGCCCGTAAGCGCCGCTGCCCACCTGCCCCGGCTGCGCCAGGCTGGTGAAGTTGATGCGCGCCGGCACCCATTCCTCCTGGCGCACAAACGGCGGCACCGGGCCGTGCATGAAGCCGTTCTCAAACTTGCCTTTGCGCACCAGCAGATCGAGATTCATCTCGGCGCCGCCAAAACCGATGTGCAGGCGTTTGAAGCTGTCGACCCAGCGTTCCAGCGAACGAGAAAACGGGAAGTAAGGATCCAGTTGACGGGTAACGTCGCCGGCGCTGGCGAAGCGTACGTTCCACGGCTCCAGCGCCTGGTCGCCCTTGTCGGCCGCCAGCTGCCGCAGGCTACGCGCGTTGGCCTCGCGGGTTTCCCGCTCGAAGCGATCCAGAATGGCGAACAGCTGCTCAGGCGTCATGCGCTCGGTTTTGTTCACCTTGTAATCGAAGTAGTTGCGATAGCCCATCTGGCGCGCAAAGCGGTTGCGCAGGCCGATCAGCTCCGGCAGGCCGTTATGCAGCAGCCATTGCTCCAGATCGCGCAGCGCCTGCTGCGAGCTGCGGCGAGAGTCTTCGTTCGGGTTGGTCGCCTGGTTGGTCAACAGCTCGCCGAGCGAGGCCGCCACCCGCCGCCCGTCGGCGTTCAGATGCGTGACCTGATAGCCCTTGCGACGCGAGTAGAGATCGGACTCGGCGTGGATGATTTGATCCAACAGCGCCTGCGCCTGCGAGTCTTCAATGGCGTTGCAGTCGAAGAAACGCAGCCAACCCTGCAGGCCATGGATCAGCGCATCGCGCTGCGCCTCCTGCGGCAATGCTTCGAGCCCGGCAAGCAGACTGCGGATCTCGGCCAGCCGGCGCGGTTCGGCGACGAAGCGCTTATAGGCGCTTTCCGCGGCGGAAAAGCGCGCCGAGACGTCTTCATCGCCGGTGCCCATGTAGTTTTGCCAGAACAGCTCTTCTTTGGCGCGGTGAACGTCGAGGTAATCCTGGTTCAATTGATTGAAGTAATCGAGAGCCTGTTGCATAACCGTCCTTCTCAGCCGATGAGGAAATATCCCAGTATAGTCGCGCTTAGACCTGACGCAGGCGCTGCAGCCCCTGCTCCAGCGTCTCGCTCTCGCCGGCGGCCACCAGGCAACAGGCGACCTGCCGCTGGATGGCCTGCGGGATCGCCACCTCGCCAGCCAGACAGCGTTCAGTCCAGCGCGCGGTGGTTTCCGCGTCTTTCGCCGCCGGCAATGCCGGCGTTTCGTCCGGCAAGGTGCGCTCCAGCAGCACCTGCTGTTCGCCGCCAACGATGTGGTGAATCTGCGGACAGCGCAGCGGGTTGGCGTAGGCCTCGCCTTCCGTGCCGTGCATCAGCAACCCGCGGGCGCCAATCTGGCGGAAAAACGACGCCACCCGGCCAACATACTCCGGATGCGAGACGCTGGCGAGGCGCAACGCATCCTGTTCGCCAAACGGCGTCGCCAGCTTGGCCAGCGTATGGGCGCTGTTGCGCACCCCCATGCGCCAACGCAATCCGAGCTGCCGCGCCAACGGCGCCGACAGCGTGGAAACCGGCATGAATACCGCCTCGCCGTTATCGAGACGCCGCTGGGCATGAGCGGCCTGTTCCGACCACGGCAGCCCCAGAGCGCGGAAAATCTCGGCGCTGGTCACGCGGGTGCTGTCGTCCAGGACGCCGTGCACCACCACCGGCAGGCCCACTCTCGCCAGTAGCAGCGCCAGCAGCGGCGTCAGGTTGGCCTGCTTGCGCGCGCCGTTGTAGCTCGGCAGCACTACCGGCAGCGGGCGCCCTTGCGGCGCCTGCAGCGACAATACCTGCTGCTGCATCGCCTGGTAGAACCCCAGCATCTCCTCTTCGGCTTCGCCCTTGATGCGCAGCGCGATCAGAATGCCGCCCAGCTCAAGTTCGGGGACCTCCCCGGCCAGCATCGCCTGATACAGTTGAAAAGCGGTCTGTTGATCCAGGTCGCGCGCATGATTTTTGCCGCGGCCTATTTCTTTGATAATTTTGGTGTAATCCATCCGAAGGTTCCCCTGGCTGCCCTTCAGTTAGCATACCCTATCCGCGCCGCCGCTCAACCTCCTGCGCCAGCCGCCGCTGCGCGTCATCGCCCTCGCGCAGCCCGGCGATGACCCCGCCGGCATCGTCGGCGCTGCGGTTTTGGCTCATCTTCCATTTGCCTTCGCGCCGGGTGACGGCGATCTCGATGCCGACGATACCTTTAAGCTGTGCGGCGATGTAGTTGGCCGGCGCATCATCGAGCCGCCAGGGTTCCGGGCGTCGCCCTTCCTGCTGCGCGGTAAGAGCGATCAGTTGGCGGCGCAGCCAGGCCGGATCGTCCGTCACCGTCGGCACGCCATACAGCTGCACCACGCTGTAATTCCAGGTCGGCACCACCTTGCCGGTCTGGCGTTTGCTCGGGTACCAGCCTGGCGACACATAACCTTCCAGGCCTTGAAAGATCACCAGGCACTCCGCGGCGTGCCGCAACCGCCGCCAGTGCTCGTTGGCGCGCGACAGGTGCGCCCGCAGCCGCAGCTGCCCCTGCTCGACATCAGCCACAAACGGCAGCGGGTCGGCCGTCAATTCGTGCTCGCCGTGGCTGACCAACAGCCCCAGCGGGTGGGCGCGGATCAACGCCAGTTGGGCATCCAGATCGTCTTCGCGAAATGCGGCGGGTTGAAACATCAGTGGGGCTCCTTATCGCTCTCTCATGATGACAACAGTAAAGCACCCGCCGGCGGCCTACTTAAGATCCGCTTTCTGAGTATTTCGAGTGATCCGCTTTAACAACAACAGGGCCACGCCCATCGCCAACAGATTAAATACCATGGCGCCGGCAAAGGCCTGGGCATAGCGCTCCGCCGCGCCGCCGCTCGCCAACAGCGGCACAAAACCGACGCCGCTGACCACGATGCCCAACGCGCCTCCCACCTGCTGCACGGTGGCGACCAAACCCGCCGCCATCCCCGCCTGCCGCTCCTGCGCCAAACCCAGCACCAGATTCAACAGCGGCGTCATGCTCAGCGCCTGACCGAATCCCAGAATCACCAACCCCGGCAGCAGCCGCAGCGGATGCGCCAGCGCCTCACCCCACAGCGCCTGCGCCATCAATAGCACCAACCCGGCGGCGTAAATCGCCACGCCCACGCTCAGCACGCCGTTGCCCCACCGCTGCGCCAACCGGGGCGCCAGCATCGAGGCCAACATAAAGGCCGCGCTGGCCGGGGCGAACAGACTGCCCGCCTGAAAAGGCGTCAGCCCCGCCCCCGCCTGCAGCAGCAGTGCGAAACACAAGAAAAACGAGGAGGCGGTGGCATAAATCGCCAGCACCACCGCCATACCCGGCGCGAAACCCGCCTGGCGGAACAGCGCCGGATCGAGCACCGCATCGTCACCGCGCTGCGCCAGACGCCGCTCCCAACGCAGGAAGCCCCACAGCGTCAGCATCGCTAACGCCAACATCGGCGCTATCCACCACGGCCAGCCGCGCGCCGGCCCTTCCAGCAGCGGCAGCAGCAACAGCGACAGGCCGGTCGCCGCCAGCCACAGGCCAACGCCGTCCAGCCGCTGCGCCTGCGCCACCCGCGATTCGGGAATGCGCCGCACCGCCCACAGCGCCAGTGCGCCGATCGGCAAATTGATCAAAAAGATCATGCGCCAGCCGCTGCCGAACAGGTTGGCCTCGATGATAAATCCGCCGAGGATCTGGCCGAAAATCGCCGCCAATCCCAACGTCATGCCCAGCCAGGCGAAGGCGCGCCGCCGCTGTTGCGGCGCGTACAGCACCCGCATCAAGGCGTAAATTTGCGGGAACAACAGCGCCGCCGTCGCCCCCTGCAGAATACGCGCGGCGATCAGCAGGATGAGCGATCCCGCCAGCCCGCACAGCAGGGAGCTCAACGTGAATCCCAGCATGCCGAGGCTGAACAAGCGCCGACGCCCGAAGCGATCGCCCAGGCGCCCACCGGCGATCAACAGCACCCCAAACGCCAGCTCGTAACCAGCGACGATCAAACCGACCCCGGCGAAATCGGCGGCGAACTGCCGCTGGATCACCGGCGCCGCCACATTGACCACGAACAGATCGAACACCGTGACGAAACCGCCCAACAGCAGCACCGACAGACCGGGCAACCCTCGCCGCTCACCAGATAATGAATGTTCCATACCACCTCCAGAGATTATGATGGCCGCAGTATGGAACAAGGTTTAAACTGTTACTATATAGCCATTTATACTATTACTGACAGCAACAGGACGGCCGACATGCCCCCACGCACCCTCGAACGCACCCGCCACGAACTGGGGGATTTTCTGCGGCAAAAGCGAGAACAACTGTCGCCAGAGGCGGTCGGCTTGCCGAGCGGCAGCCGCCGCCGCACGCCGGGATTGCGGCGCGAGGAGGTGGCGGCGCTGGCCGGCGTCGGCCTCACCTGGTACACCTGGCTGGAGCAAGGCAGGGAAATCAATGCGTCGGTGACGTTTTTGGAAAATCTGGCGCGGGTGCTGCAGCTCGACGCCGCCGGCCGCTACCACCTGTTCTTATTGGCGCATCAACGCCCGCCGGTGCCGGTTGGGCATCAGTGGTGCCAGGTTTCGCCGTTGGTGCGGCGTCTGCTGGACGATTTAGCGCTGCGGCCGGCCTACGTCATGAACCTGAGTTGGGACATCATCGCCTGGAATCCGGCGGCGCAGCGGCTGTTCGCCATCGGCGAGCGCCCGGCGCAAGAGCGCAACATGTTGTGGATGCTGTTTGCCGATCCGCAGCTTAATGAGCGCCTGCTGGAGTGGCAGGCGCAGGCGCCGCAAATCCTGGCCAGCTTCCGTCGCGACTACGCCCGCGCGCCGGAGGATGAGGTGATGCGCCAACGGGTGCAGGCGCTGGAGCGGGTGTCGCCGCCGTTCCGCCGGCTCTGGCGGCAGCATGACATTCACGGACGCTGTCAGGGGCGACGCAGCTTCGTCGTCCCGGAGATCGGCCCGGTCACCTTTGACCACGCCTCTTTCATCGTCGACGAAGAGAACCATCTGCGGCTGGTGATGTACAGCGCGCTGCCGGACGAACCGGCCAGCGCGGCGTTTGAAGCGCTGCTGCGCGAGGATTAACGACGGCTGTCGAAAATGAGTTTGCAGGCCAGCCCGGCGAACACGCCGCTCAGCAGGTAGTTCGGCCAGCGGGCGCTGAAACGGCGGCCGACGAAACGGCTTTTCATGCCGCTGACCGCCAGGATCACCCCGCCGTTAATCAGCAAGCCGACCAGATTCAGCACCGTCGCCAGCGCCAGCATCTGTACCACCACCGAGCCGGCGCGCGGATCGATAAACTGCGGGAACAGCGCCAGCACGAACAGCGCCATCTTCGGGTTGAGGATGTTGGTCAGCAGCCCCTGTCGGAAAATGCGCGCCGTCGGCACCGCCTGCAACCCGGCGGAAGCCTGCAGACTGCTGCCGGATCGCAGCGTTTTCCAGGCCAGATAAAGCAGATAAGCCGCGCCCAACATTCTCACCGCGTCGTAAGCCAGCGGCACCGCGACGAACAGTTGCGACAACCCCAGCGCCGCCGCCAGCGCGTGGCAGTAAGTGCCGAGTTGAATGCCCGCCAGCGAAGCGAAACCGGCCCGCCGCCCCTGGCTGACGCTGCGCGAAGCGATCAGCAGCATATCCGGGCCGGGGGTCAGCGCCAGCGCCACGCAGGCACCGGAAAACAACAACAGCGTTGCGGCATCAATCATGAATCACCTGATAAGAAGACGGACGGGGATGGAGCGTCCATCATAGCGACGCCGACCTGGCTTGTCAGCGCCGCTCGCGTCAGATCACCCACAAATCGAGATACTCGTTGACCGGCATCTGCGCCAGCCGCTGCCGGTCCAGCGACACCTCAAGAATGCGCTGCTGCTGCAGGGCCGGGAACTGGCGCGCCAGGTTGGTTTTGAACTTCTCGATCAGCAGCGGGATGCCCTCTTCGCGCCGCCGCGCATGGCCGATAGGATACTCCACGGCCACCTCATCCAGACGGCTGCCGTCGGCGAACTCCACCGTCAGCGCATTGGCGATCGAGCGTTTTTCCGGATCGTGATAATCGCGCGTGAAGGCGGGATCTTCATGGCAATGTATCTTGCTACGCAATGCGTCGATGCGCGGATCTTCGGCCACCCGGTCCTCGTAATCCGCCGCCGTCAGCCGGCCGAACAGCAGCGGGATCGCCACCATATACTGAATGCAGTGATCGCGATCCGCCGGGTTATCCAGCGGCCCCTGCTTGTCGATAATGCGCAGGCAGGCCTCGTGAGTGCGGATGCTCACTGCGGCGATGTCGGCGGCGGTTTTGCCGGCGGCCTGCATCTGACGATGCAGCGTCATGGCCGCCTCCACGGCGGTCTGGGCATGGAACTCCGCCGGGAACGAAATTTTAAACAGCACGTTCTCCATCACATACGCGCCGTACGGCCGCTGGAAGCGGAAAGGTTTGCCGTTGAACGAGACGTCGTAGAATCCCCAGGTCGGTGCCGTGAGCGCCGAGGGATAGCCCATCTCACCGGTGGCGGCCATCAGCGCCAGCCGCACCGCGCGGGCGGTCGCATCCCCCGCCGCCCAGGATTTGCGGGTGCCGGCGTTCGGCGCGTGGCGGTAGGTGCGCAGCGACTGCCCGTCCACCCACGCCAGCGACACCGCGTTCAGGATCGCCTCGCGGCTCAGGCCGAGCAGCTGCGCCACCACCGCGGTGGACGCCACCTTCACCAGCAGCACGTGATCCAACCCTACCCGATTGAAGGCGTTTTCCAGCGCCAGGCAGCCCTGGATCTCATGCGCCTTGATCATGGCGATCAGCACCTGCCGCATGGTCAGCGGCGCTTTGCCCGCCGCCACCGCCTGGCGAGAGAGCCAATCGGCCACCGCCAGGATCCCGCCCAGGTTGTCCGACGGGTGGCCCCACTCCGCCGCCAGCCAGGTGTCGTTAAAGTCGAGCCAGCGGATCATGGCGCCGATATTGAACGCCGCCTGCACCGGATCCAGCTGGAAACGGGTGCCGGGCACCCGGCTGCCGTTCAGCACCTCGGCGCCCGGCACCACCGGTCCCATCAGTTTCTTGCAGGCCGGGTAGCTCAGCGCCTCCAGCCCGCAGCCGAGGGTATCGAGCAGGCAATAATGGGCGGTGCGGTACGCCGCCGGGGTATCGACGGCCTCTTTCATCACATAATCGACGATATCGACCATTTCGCGATCGAACGGCGGACGGCGGGTATTGGCAGACTCAAGCATCATGATTCCCAAAGGCTCCAGAGTGAAAACGACACGATAACGATCGGCGCTCAGCGCTGATCCAACGGTACGAAGGCTCGCGCTTCCGGCCCGGTATAGTTGGCGGACGGGCGAATGATTTTGTTGTCCTGCCGTTGCTCGATGATGTGCGCCGACCAGCCGCTGACGCGCGCCATGACGAACAGCGGCGTGAACATTTCGGTGGGCACCCCCAGCTGGTGGTAAGACACCGCCGAGAACCAGTCGAGGTTGGGGAACATGTTTTTGGTGTCGCGCATCACGCTTTCCAGCCGGTCGGCGATGTCATACAGCTTCATCGCGCCCGCTTCCTGCGACAGGCGCAGCGCGATCTCTTTGATCACCTGATGGCGCGGATCGGAGACGGTATACACCGGGTGCCCGAAGCCGATCACCACCTCTTTGTTGTCGATGCGGCGGCGAATGTCGGCTTCCGCTTCGTCCAGCGTTTCATAGCGTTGCTGGATCTCCAGCGACACCTCGTTGGCGCCGCCGTGCTTCGGCCCGCGCAGCGCGCCAATGGCGCCGACGATCGCCGAATAGACATCGGATCCGGTGCCGGCGATCACCCGGCCGGCGAAGGTCGAGGCGTTGAACTCATGCTCGGCGTACAGGATCAATGACGCGTGCATCGCCTGCTCCCAGCTGGCGGAAGGCGCTGCGCCGTGCAGCAGGTGCAGGAAGTGGCCGCCGATGGAATCGTCGTCGGTCTCCGGCTGAATGCGCTCGCCGTTGTGGCTGTAGTGATACCAGTAGAGCAGCATCGATCCCAACGACGCCAGCAGCCGGTCGGCGATGTCGCGCGCGCCGGCCGCGCCGTGCTGCTCTTTTTCCGGCAGCGTGCAGCCGAGGGCCGAAACGCCGGTGCGCATCACGTCCATCGGGTGAGATGCCGCCGGCAGCGCCTCCAGCACCGTGCGCACGCTGGCGGGCAGGCCGCGCAGCGCTTTGAGCCGCTGCTTGTAGGCATGAAGTTCGTCTCGGTTGGGCAACTTGCCGTGGATCAGCAGATGGGCGACCTCTTCAAACTCGCAGTGGCGCGCGAGGTCGAGAATGTCGTAACCGCGGTAGTGCAGATCGTTGCCGCTGCGCCCTACGGAACACAGCGCGGTATTCCCGGCGGGCACGCCGGATAACGCCACGGATTTTTTCGGCTTAATGCCAGTCGGGCTTTGCGGGGGGATCGCTTGGCTCATACTGTCCTCATTTGGCTTCTGCGTGAATGGCGCTTATTCGTCGCGTTGGCGAGCGAACAGAGCGTCGAGTTTCTCTTCGAACAAATAGTAGTTGATGCTTTCATACAGCTCGTTGCGGGTCTGCATGGTGTCGATGACGTTTTTCTGCGTGCCCTCCTCGCGCAGGGCGCGGTACACCCGCTCCGCCGCCCGATTCATCGCTCGGAAGGCCGACAGCGGATACAGCGCCATATCCACCTGGGCGCTGCGCAGCTCCTCGGTAGTGAACAGCGGCGTCGCGCCGAATTCGGTGATGTTGGCGAGGATCGGCACCTGCGTCGCTTCGGCGAAGCGGCGGTACATGCCCAGCTCGGTAATCGCTTCCGGGAACAGCATGTCGGCCCCGGCCGCCACGTAAGCCTGAGCGCGCTCGATGGCCGCCTCCAGCCCCTCCACCGCCAGCGCATCGGTGCGCGCCATGATCACGAAGTCCGGATCGCTGCGCGCATCTACCGCCGCCTTGATGCGATCCACCATCTCTTCGGTGGAGACGATGGCCTTATTGGGCCGATGGCCGCAGCGCTTGGCGCCGACCTGATCTTCGATATGCAGCGCCGCCGCCCCGGCCTTGCTCACCGAGCGCACCGTGCGGGCGACGTTGAACGCCGATGCGCCGAAACCGCTGTCGACATCCACCAGCAGCGGCAGCGGGCAGACATCGGTGATGCGGCGAACATCGGTCAACACATCGTCCAGCGTCGAAATACCCAGGTCCGGCAGCCCCAGCGAACCGGCCGCCACGCCGCCGCCGGAAAGATAGATGGCCTGGAACCCCGCCCGCTGGGCCAGCAGGGCATGGTTGGCGTTGATCGCGCCGGCGATTTGCAGGGGTTTTTCTTTACTCAGGGCCTGACGAAAGGCGAGCCCGGGTGAGCGCAGCGTCATGACGTTCTCTCCGATTAGCTAGATAGAACAGACAGAGCAAGAGGCGGGCCAGGTTGCACTTTGGCGAGGAAAAAATTAAAAGCGATAAAAATAAGTGAGTTATAAAATTCGCATCGCCATTGGGCAGACCAAGCGATAAAAAACGTTTCAGTTAACGTTTCAATCGCGGTTTCAATCGGCATATTTGAAACATGACTGAAACAAGGCTACACCTAATGCAGCCACTTTCATTCGGTAACCCACCATGAGCGATCACATCACGCCGTCCCGCACGCCGGACAAACCGGTGATCTGGACCGTCTCCATCACCCGCCTGTTCGATCTGTTCCGGGATATCAGTCTCGAGTTCGACCATCTGGCGACCATCACCCCGATCCGTCTCGGCTTCGAGGAGGCGGTGCAGCATATCCGCTCTCGCCTGGCTAGCGAGCCTTGCGACGCCATCATCGCCGCCGGCTCCAACGGCGCTTACCTGAAAAGCCGCCTGTCGGTGCCGGTCATTTTGGTCAAGCCCGGCGGCTTCGACCTGCTGCAGGCGCTGAGCCAGGCGCGCAGAACCGCCGATCGGATCGGTGTCATTACCTATAAAACGCCCCTGCCCGCGCTGATGGAGTTCCAGCAAACCTTCGATCTGCCGCTGGAGCAGCGCAGTTACGTCACCGAAGAGGACGCGCGCGGCCAGATCGCCGAGCTGAAAGCCGCCGGTATTCAGGCCGTGGTCGGCGCAGGCCTCATCAGCGATCTGGCGGAAGAAGCCGGGCTCACCGCCATTTTTCTCTATTCCGCCGCCACCCTGCGCGCCGCCTTCAGCGATGCGCTGGACGTAACGCGCCTGATGCTGGGCGGCGCCAAGCGCGGCGGCGATTACGCCGCACGCGATACCCTGCAGCCGCGCTATGGGCTGAGCGATTTACAGGGCGATTCCCCGCAGATGGAACAGACCCGGCGCACCATCATGCTGTACGCCCGCTCGCCGGCGGCGGTGTTGATCGAAGGCGAAACCGGCACCGGCAAAGAGCTGGCGGCGCAGGCGATCCACCGCGAATACTTTTCCCGGCGCGGCGCGCCGTCCAGGGGCGCGACGCCGCCGTTCGTCGCCATCAACTGCGGCGCCATCGCCGAATCGCTGCTGGAGGCGGAGCTGTTCGGCTATGAAGAAGGCGCCTTCACCGGTTCACGGCGCGGCGGCCGACGCGGGCTGCTGGAAACCGCCAACGGCGGCACCCTGTTTCTGGATGAGATCGGCGAAATGCCGCTGCACCTGCAAACCCGGCTGCTGCGGGCGCTGGAAGAAAAAACCATCACCCGGGTCGGTGGGCAACAGCCGGTAAAGGTCGACTTTCGCGTCATCAGCGCCACCCACACCCGCCTGGAGCAGGCGATTCAACAGGGCGATTTTCGCGCCGATCTGTTTTACCGCCTGAGCGCCCTGCGGCTGCAGCTGCCGCCATTGCGGGCGCGCGGCGACGATATCGCGATGCTGGCGGAACACTTTCTGAAACAGTCGCTGGCGGCGCTCGACGTGCCGCTGACGGAGCCGCTGCGCGCCGCCCTGGCCGGGTGTTACGCCGCGCTGGGTCATTACGCCTGGCCCGGCAACCTGCGCGAGCTGCGCAACATGATGGAGCGGGTGGCGCTGATGCTGAGCACCGGCGTCGCGCCGAGCGGCGAGACCCTGCAGTGGCTGCTGCCGGAGCTGGCGGTGGCGCCGCCGCCCGAGACGCCGGCGGCGCCCATCTCCGCCCACGAAGCCCTGGCGCGGTGCGGAGGCGACCACGCCGCCGCCGCCCGGTTGCTCGGGATCAGCCGCACCACTTTATGGCGCCGGCTGAAAAAACCGAACTGAGCATCAGCCGGCGCGCCGGCCGTCCGAGGCCGGCAGCAGTCGCGCTCGCCGATCGCCCAGCAGGTTCATACCCGCCGCCGCCAGCAGGATGATCGCCGTCCCCAGCAGTTGCCATGCCGACAGCCGGTGGCCAAACGCCAGGCGATCCACCAGCATGGCGGCGATCGGGTAGATGAACGACAGCGAGCCGATCAGGTGGGTCGGCAGCTTCTGCAACGCGCCGTACATCAGCACGTACATTAGGCCGGTATGCAACACGCCGAGCGTCGCCAGCATCCCCCACTGGCCAACGCTGGCCGACGCATGAAAATCCACCAGCGGCAGCAGCATCACCGCCCCTACCGTCACCTGAATCAGCGCAATAAGATGCGGCGGCGTGCCCTTCAGCCGCTTGGCCGCCAGCGCCATCAGGGCGTAGAAAAACGCCGCGCCGAGCGCCAGCGCGATGCCCGCCAGATAATGGCTCTGCTCCCCCGCCTGCCGTGGCTGCGCCAGCACCACCAGCATCATGCCGCCGAACGCCAAGCTCAGCCACAGCAGCTTGCGGGCGGTCAGCCGTTCCCCCAGAAACAGCGCCCCCAGCCCCACCAGCATAAACGGCTGGGTGTTGTACACCGCGGTGGCGATGGAAATAGAGGCATAGGAATAGGCGGCGAACAGCAGCAGCCAGTTGATCACCAGCGCGACGCCGCCGGCGATCGCCAGCAGCAGCGTGGCGCGCGTCAGCGCATCGCGGCGCAGCTGGCCCAGCGCGCCGCACACCGCCAGCAGCACCAGCGCCCCCACCGCGCAGCGCCAAAACACCACGTTGATAACCGGCTGGCCGGACATCAGCACAAACCAGCCGATGGAGCCGGAAATCAGCATCGCCGCCGCCATCTCCAGCGAGCCGCGTTTTATCTCTGCATTCATTCTGCGTTCCTCAAAGCTTGCCCAGAGACATAGCTTGCGGCTTCGCAGGGCGGCTTTCCATAGCATAAAAAAGGCAGATGTGCTTAACTGCCTTTTTCTCGCAGCTACAATCAAGGAAACACCTAACGGAGGCGTTATGGATGATATCGATCGCCAAATCCTGACCATTCTGGCGGAAGATGCGCGCGCATCGTTGAAGACGCTGAGCGCGCAGGTGGGCCTGTCGTCGCCGAGCACGTCGGAAAGATTGCGGCGGCTGGAGGAAAGCGGCGTGATCCAGGGCTATACCCTGAACGTCAATCTGCAGGCGGTGGGTTACGCCTTTCAGTCGCTGGTGCGCATCAAGCCGCTGCCGGGCATGCTGAAGAAGGTCGAACAGCTGATTCAGGCGATCCCGGAAGTGGTCGAATGCGATAAGGTGACCGGCGAAGACTGCTTTATCGTGCGGCTGGTGGCGCACTCGATGGAACAGCTCGACCACACCCTCGATCGGCTGGCCGAGCACGCGCAGAGCAACACCTCGATCGTGAAAACCACGCCGGTCAAGCGCCGCCTGCCGCCGCTGCTCTGATCAACGCCGCCGTTTGCGGGCGAACGGGTTGCCGCGCTTCTTCTCTTTTTTAGCCGCGTCGGCGGCGGATTTCAGCGCCGCCAGATGCGCCTTGTCGGCCTCCGGCACCGCGCGCTGCTCAATCGGGAACACCGGCAACGACGCCAACAGCCGCGAACCGTAGTTTTTGGTCAACAGCCGGCGATCGTAGATCACGATCTCGCCGTAACATTGGTTGCTGCGGATCAGGCGGCCGACCTGCTGGATCAGGTTGAACGAGGCGCTCGGCAGGCTCTGCACTTCGAACGGATAACGCTTCAGCGATTTCAGCCACTCGCCTTCGGTGATGATCACCGGGCTGTCGATCGGCGGGAACGCGATTTTGTGAATATGCACCTGGGTCAGCAGTTCGCCTTTCAGATCCAGCCCTTCGGCGAACGATTGCAGCCCCACCAGCACGCTGGCGACGCCCTTCTCCACCCGCTTGCGGTGCTCTTCCACCAGCCGGTAGCGCGGCTGGTCGCCCTGCACCAGCAGCATCAGCCGCAGATCGGTCACGTAGCTGAGGAAAGTCTGCATCGCCCGGTGGCTGCTGAACAGGATCAGCATGCCTTTGTGCTTGCCGCTCGCCTGCTCGGCGCGGAAAAACCGCGCCATTTCCTCAAGGTGCTCCGCCTCATTGGCGAGCGCCGGTTCGTAGCGCATCTGCGGAATGACAATCTTGCCCTGTTCGACGTGATTGAACGGCGATGAGAGCGTTTCGAAGCGATCGCCGGCCTTCTCGCTCAGCCCGCTCATCTCTTGCAAACGCGCGAAGCTGTTCAGTGAACGCAGCGTGGCCGAGGTGACCACCACGTGCGGCACCTTGCGCCACAGCAGCTTTTCCAGCTGATCGCTGACGCGAATGCCGACGCAGTGCAAATACAGATGGGTGACGTTATCGCGCAGTTCGCGCGTGACCCATTTGGAGATCGGCGCGTTGGACGACTTGTCGAGCGCCGCCAGCCGCCACAGCTTGCTCATCGCCTCCAGATAGCCCAGCGTGCGGCTCATCTGAATGATCGAGCGGTGCAGACGCATGATGTCGTGCTTGCCGGTCTGTTCGGTAAGATCGTTAAGCACGAACTCCGCCAGCCCGCGCAGCGCATCGGTCAGTTTGAACAGCCGCGCGCAGCTCTCCACCATCTCCGCGGGCAGCTCGCCCATTTCAAAACGGTGCTCGGCCACCACGCTGTCGCCGGGCAGATAGGCGCTGACCTGATGCTCGAAGATCTGCACCAGCTCGCGCAGCTCCTCGCAATGGTTTTTCAGCCGTTCGCTGTTGGCCAGCCCCGGCGGATTCTTCGGCCGGTACTGCGTCATGCACTGTTCGACCTGGCGCACGATCATGTCCAGCTGCAGGTTGGTCGACAGCGCGGTGATTTCCCCGTCGATCTCCAGCGCGTCGCGCGCCACCTCCGGCAAATGGTGGCCTTCGTCCAGCACCAGCAGCAGCTCTTTCGGGTTCGGCAGCACCGATTCCGTCTCCAGCGCCGCCATCACCAGCGCGTGGTTGGCCACCACCACGTCGGCGCTCTCGATCTCTTTGCGGGCGATATAGAACGGGCATTCGCGAATGTAGTGACAGTTGCGCCCCAGGCAGTTGGCCTTGTCGGTGCTCAGCTTGGCCCACAGCGGATCGTCGATGCTCTGCTGATAGTGATCGCGCAGCCCGTCCCACTCAAAGCGGGCCAGCGCCTTGGTCAGCTTCTGACACAGCGCCTGCTCTTCACCGCTGGACGGCGCCAGCTCGTCGTCGAGAAACAGCGTCAGATCGCCCTGTTGGCTAACGTCGGTGCTCATCGCCGCCAGATTGCGCGGGCAGACGTAACGCCCGCGGCCAAAGGCGCCGGTAAATTTCAGATCGGGAATAATCTTCTTCAGCAGCGGCAAATCCTTGCTGTAGATCTGATCCTGCAGCGCCACGTTGGCGGTGCTGACCACCAGCGGTTTGCTCTCCGCCCGCCCGACGGCGATGCCCGGTATCAGGTAAGACAGCGTTTTGCCGACGCCGGTCGGCGCCTCAATCGCCAGATGGCGCGGGTAGTCGCCGGCCAGCGTCTTCGCCACCTCGGCGATCATCTGACGCTGGGGCGCGCGGGAAATGAATTCCGGTATTTGCTGCTGCAGGGCTTTGTACCACTGGCCAATCTGATCTTTAACTGCGGAGGAGAGCGCCATTCAACTCTTATCTAAACGAAATGATGGCGCTATTGTCCCACAGACCGCCGGCGGCGTCAGCCCGAGTTACGCCTGCGGATCGATCATCGAGGCGCGACCGCCGCCGAACGACCACTCGTCCAACTGGGTGGTGGCGATCACCACCATCACATCCTCGGGGTTCAGCCGCAGGTTCTCCGCCAGCAGCGTCGCCAACCGCCGGTAAAAACGCCGCTTGGTGTCGCTGTCGCGCGGCCGCCCGGCGGTGATGTAAAACAGCACGAAATCCGCGCTGCGCGGCCCGCCGAGATAATCGCGATCGTAGATAAGCTCACCGGGGCGGTATTGATCGATCGCCTGAAATTTGTCCGCCGGCGGCACCTCGAAGGCCTCCACCAGCGCCTGATGCAGGCTGTCGGACAAGGTTTGCAGGTAGTCGGCGGATTTGCCCTGATGCAGGGCGATGCGGCTAAACGGCATGGGGCGCCTCCGGTTCCAGCTCGCGCAAGCGCGCCACGGCCGACGCCGCCGCGGGCCAGCCGGCGTAAAACGCCAGGTGGGTGATGAGCTCCGCCAATTGCGGGCGATCGACGCCGTTGCGCTGCGCCAGCTGCAGATGAAACGGCAGTTGCTCCAGGCGGTTAAGCGCCACCAGCGCGGCGACGGTGATCAAGCTGCGCTCGCGCGGGCTCAGCTCTGGCCGCTGCCAGACATCGTCAAACAAGACGCTGTCGCTGAGCTGCGCCAGCTTGGGGGCGATATCGCCGAACGCCTGTTGTCCGGCCCGGGATTCTGATTGCATCACACTCTCCTGTCAGTTGCGGATAGCCTTACGCTACCCGCCGACGAGGCGAGTGAAAATCGGGATTTTCGGCAGTCTCGGTTCAGAAAAACGGGAGGGTTCCCCGCCGACGGCGGGGAGATATTACGATTCCAGCGGCGCAACGTCGTCAAAATGGGCGCTCAGCAGCGCATTCAGCTCCGGCCGCTGCTCCACCCGTTCGGCGATGGCGTAAAGCCGCGGGCAGTGTTGCCGGAACCACGCGCGCCCCGGCCGCCAGTTGCACATCACCGCCACGTACAGATCCAGCGCGCTGAAGCTCTTGCCGAGAAACCACGGGCCGGCGGCACCGGCGGCGGCGTTCAACTGCCGCAATAAACGCTCGCGATAGCTCATCACTGCGTTTTTCAGCTGTTCCGCCCCTTCCGTTTTCGGCTGCCAGCGCTGCGGATGGTCGGCGTAGGTGAAAGTGGGATAAATCTCTGCGTTGATGAACAACAGCCAGCGCAAAAAGCGCGGCAACAGCGGCGAGCCGCCGGACGGCGCCAATTCGGCGTGCGGCGCGCGATCGTGCAGCAGCAGGATAATCGCCGCGCTCTCCGTCATCACTTCGTCATCAGGCAGCACCAGAGTGGGGACCTGACCGAGCGGGTTCAACGCCAACAGGCGATCCCGCTCCGGGCCCTCCTGGGTGTAATCCACTTCCTCGTAGCCCCAGGGGAACGCGGTCAGCACCAACGCGGTGGCCACGATGGTCGAGCCACACCCCTGCGTACCGAACAATGTATAAGTATCGTGCATGATTCCTCCGGAAACCGATCAGGCTATCGGTAACTGTAGACCAGCCGCAGACCGTCGGTTGCAGAAAAAATTCACCCTTTGCGCGACTTTTTTAATCGTTCGACATGAAAATGAATTTTTTGTCATAAATAGATCACATTACTACGGTAAAAATTCTCCGCCGCCAACAACCGGACGGCACAGTAAAGCAGCAATGCAACTGATGATAGCGTCTTTTAATCGAATAAAGCAGGGTAACCCATGAAACGTAATCTTCTGGCCGTTATTATTCCGGCACTTTTACTTGCGCAAGCGGCACAGGCAGCAGAAATCTACAATAAAGACGGCAACAAGCTCGATTTTTACGGTCGTGTGAAAGCCCTGCATTATTTCTCCGATGATGCCGGCAACGATGGCGATAAAACCTACGTCCGTATCGGCTTTAAAGGCGCGACTCAGATTAACGATATGCTGACCGGTTACGGCCAGTGGGAATATCAGATCGCCGCTAACCATTCTGAATCCGACGGCACCAAAGACACTAAAACGCGTCTGGGCTTCGCCGGTCTGAAATATAAAGACCTCGGTTCTTTCGACTACGGTCGCAACTACGGCATTATTTACGACGTCGGCGCCTGGACGGATATGCTGCCTGAATTCGGCGACGACGCATACGTCAAAACCGACAACTTCATGAACGGCCGCACCAACGGCGTCGCCACCTACCGCAATAACAACTTCTTCGGTCTGGTCGACGGCCTGAAATTCGCCGTCCAGTATCAGGGCAAGAACGAAAACGACGGCCGCTCCGCCAGCAAGGCGAACGGCGACGGCTGGGGCCTTTCCTCCAGCTATGAAATCATCGACGGCCTGAGCGTGGGCGCCGCCTATGCCTCTTCCAACCGCACCGCCAGTCAGAAAGCGGGCACCTTCGGTAAAGGCGACAAGGCCGATATCTGGGCCGCCGGTCTGAAGTATGACAATAACGATGTCTACCTGGCCGCGACCTACTCGGAAAGCCGCAACATCGCGCCAATTTCCGGTACCGCCACCATCAATAACCGCTCCACTTCCGTCAGCGGCTTCGCCAATAAAGCCGAAGGCCTGGAACTGGTTGCGCAATATCAATTCGACTTCGGTCTGCGTCCATCGCTGGGCTACGTTCAGCAGAAGGGTAAAGATATTGAAGGCATCGGCGATACCGACCTGGTGAAATATATCGACGTCGGCGCGTACTACTATTTCAACAAGAACATGTCGACCTATGTGGATTATAAAATCAACCAGCTCGACAGCAATAATAAGCTGGGTCTGAAAGACGACAACGTGATTGCCGTCGCCCTGACCTATCAGTTCTGATGTGATGAATGAATAACCACCACTGCAAACTTTAGCGTCACTTGATACCCAGAGTTTTATTTCGCCGGGCGGCTGCGTCCGGCTTTTTTGTTTTTATTTTCCCCGCCGGCGAATGCCCCCGCTTGCCTTGCCAAACAAACGGGTCTACATGTATAGCTTTCCCCCGAGCGGAATCAGCCATGCATAACGACGGTCGGTTTAACTATCACAACGCCGTGCGCTACAGCAGCGACGAACTGGCGAACATCCTCAACCACTGTTTTGAAAACTACATCGTGCGTTTCGTCCTCGACGGGCCGACCTTCGCCGCCCGCTTCGGCGCCGAAGATCTCAGCCTGAACGACAGCCTGATCGTCACCCATCGCAATGAACCGGTGGCGGTGGCGCTGATCGCCCGCCGCGGCCGGCACAGCCGGATCGCGGCCTTTTCCGTACGCCCCGAGATGCGCGGGCAGGGGCTGGGTAAGGCGCTGATGCAGCGGGTAGTAGCGGATGCCCGTCAGCGCGGCGACCATCGGCTGTCGCTGGAAGTGATCGAAGGCAACGAAGCCGCGCTGGCGCTGTACCACCGCGCCGGGCTGCGCATCGTGCGCACCCTGACCGGCCATCAGGCGCCGGCGGCCGTGCCGCCAGGCAAGGCGGTGCTGCAGGCGGTCGATCCGCTGACCGTCAGCCATCGCCTGACGGCGGAAGGCGCCACCGACCTGCCCTGGCTGATCGCCCCCGAGTCGTTGTTCAAACTGCCGGGCAAACCGCGCGCTTATACCCTCGAACGCCAAGCCTACGCCGTGGTGATGCCCGGTACCGAGCACTGCTGGCTGCGCCTGATCTACGTTCCGCCGCAGCATCGCGGCCAGGGGCATGCCCGCGCCTTGCTGGCCGCTCTGCAAGCGCAGTTCGCCCCTTTGCCGCTGACCGCCAACGTTTTTGTGCCCGAGGTGGCCGCCCCCTTCTTTACGCATCTTGGCTGGCGGCAGGATCCCCTGCGTCAGTTCGAGATGGATATGCTGCTGGACAGTCCACAATAAAAAAGAGAGATAACAATGGCAGGAAAACAGGTACGCACACTCACCCTCGGCGCGGCGATGGGCGTCGCGCTGCTGGCCTTGACCGGTTGCGCACAGCCGCCGCACGCCGACGCGCAGGCCCAGCAGCGGTTGGCGGATCAATCGGTGCTGGCGGTCAACTGGTTCCAACAGTCCGGCGAATACCAGGCGCTGGCGCATCAGGCGTTCAACAGCGCGCAGCGCGCCTTCGATCAGGCCAGGGCCGCGCCAGGCCGTAAAAAGGCGGTGGTGGTCGATCTGGATGAAACCATGCTGGATAACAGCGCCTACTCCGGCTGGCAGGCGCAGCAGGGCCGACCGTACGACGGCGCGACTTGGGCCAAATGGACGCAGGCCGAACAGGCCGCCGCGGTGCCGGGCGCAGTGGCGTTCGCCCGCTATGTTAACGCCCATCAGGGGACCATGTTCTACGTGTCGAACCGTAAACAGAGCGACTACGCCGCCACGGTGGCCAACATGCAGAAGCTCGGTTTCACCGGCCTGTCGGCAAAAACCGTGCTGCTCAGCACCGACACCGCCAATAAACAGGCGCGCTTCGACGCCATTAAACAAGCCGGCTATGACATCGTGGTGTACGCGGGCGACAACCTGAACGACTTCGGCGCCGCGACTTACCACCAGGACAATGCGCAGCGCCGGGCGTTCGTCAGCAAGAACCAGGCCAAGTTCGGCACCGAATTCATCGTGCTGCCCAACCCGATGTACGGCGACTGGGAAAGCGGCCTGGCTCGCGACTACAACAAGCTGACGCCGCAGCAAAAGCTGCAGGTGCGCCAGCAGGCGATCAAAGCCTGGCGCGGGCGCTAACCCTCACAGCAGTTTGTACATATAGCAGGTGGCCTCCAACGCCCCGCCGTCGCTGGCGCGGGCGTATTGCGGGATGTCGCCCGCCGCCTCGAACCCCAATTGACGGTACAGCCCCTGCGCCGCGCTGCCGCTCAGGGTATCCAGCACCAACAGGCTGCGGCGATGACGCGCCGCCAGCGCCTGCACTTCCTGCATCAACAGCCGGGCGACGCCCTGCCGCCGCGCCTGCGGGTGCACCATCAGCTTGACCACTTCCGCCCGGTGACGGCCGTTGTCCGGCATCGCCAACAGCAGCTGCACGGTGCCGACCGGCCGGCCGTTCGCGAGCGCCACCAGCATCGCACGCTCTCCCCGCGCGATGGCCGGCAGCAACCCCTGCCAAAACGCCTGCGCCTGCGTCAGCGTGAAAGGCATGACAAAACCGATGCTGGCGCCGTGCGCCACGCTGGCGTGCAGCATTTCGGCCAATTCGGCAATGGCGCTTTGCGCCGCGCCGGCGTCCCACTGTTGCAATTCAATCATGGCTATGGCCTGCAAATAACGAGGGTGTAATGGGCCGGCTCATCGCCGGGGACATGGAAACGGGAGGCGCCGAACAGGCGGTAGCGCAGGCAGTCGCCGGATGATAACCGGAAAACGCGCCCTTCCAGCGTCAACTCCAGCTGCCCGGACAGCAGCCAGAGATGGTGCTCCAGCGCCGGAATCGACGGCAGGTCGTAATCGATCTGCGCGCCGGCATCGAGCCGGGCTTCGATAAATTCAGCCTTATACAACGCAGCGGGGGGAGAAACGGAGCGACGGTGAAAACCGCTGGCGCGATCGACCCACACCGGTTGCTGCTGCGGCCGCAACAGCTCCGGCGGCTCGTCTTCGATCTCGCTCAGCAGGCGCGACATGGTCAACCCATAGGCGGCGCACAGCCGGTTCAGCAACGACGCCGTCGGGCTGGTCTCGGCGCGCTCCACCCGCGAGAGCGTCGCCCGGCTAAGGCCGGTGCGCTGCGCCAGCTCCTCCAGCGACCACGCCCGTTGCTGGCGCAAATCCGCCAGCCGCTGCGCCAACCTCAGGTCGGCATTGTCCAGACCGTTATCCATCGTTCACACTCCGCTTGAAAATCCCATATAAGAGAAATAATCTCAAATTAGAGATATAGCAAGCGAATTTTAACAATGTCGCGCAGGAATAACGCCAGGATCACCGCAAACATCGCCGAATGAGGAGAAGCGTTCTAGCACTCGCGCGAGGACGGGTTGGGTACAAAATTGCCCGTCTCGGCGGCCGGCGGCGCGATCGCGGCGCAGCGCCAGGCGCTGAATACCGCCAGCAGCGGCGCCAGCGCGAACGCCAGGAACAGCCAACGCGCCGCCGATGCCGCGCCCGCCGCGCCGCCCGGATCGTTCAGCCCCGCCAGGTTGGCGATCATCCCCGCCAGCGCCGCGCCGAATGCGGTGGCGAACAGTTGCACCGTGGTGATCGAGGCGCCGGCGATGTCTTTGTCCGCTTCAGGCGCCACCTGCAAAATACGCGTCAACAGATGCGGCCAGCCGAAGCCGATGCCGAATCCCACCAGCGACAACGCGATGACGATCGGGGTCAGCGCCTGCCAGTGACCGCCGGAGGGCGTCGGCATCAGGATCGCCAGCGCCAGCAGGCCCACCAGCACGAACAGCGGCCCGCTGACGATCGCCCGGCGAATGCCCGCCCCGCGCCAGCCGGAGCTGAGGATTTCGGACAACGTCCAGCCGGCGGCCATGGTCGCGGCGATATAGCCGGAGATCAGCGGCGACTGGCCGTGCAGCAACTGCAGGAAATAGGGCACGAAGATTTCGCTGGTCATGCCGATTACCAGCAACGACACCGTAATATAGAGCGCCGCCAACGATGAGCCGCGCCGCAGCGCGCCATGCGGCAACAGGTGCGCGCGCGAGCGCGCCTCGCGCTTCATCAGCCAGGCCATCAGCGCCAGCGAAAGCGCGATGCCCGCCAGGTTGATCCAGACGCTGTGCGCCAGGCTGCCGGCGGACACCACCAGCACCGCCACGGTCAGCAACAGCAGCTGCGCGGTCGGCAGCGGCGCGGCTGCCTGCTGCGCCTGGCCCTTGGGCAGGATCAGGAAGGTAAACGCGGCGTACAGCGCCATGATCGGCAGCAGAATGCCGAAGGCCCAACGCCAGGCGTGCAACTCGGCGAAAATGCCGCCTACCGCCGGGCCGACCAGCGTGGCGATGCCCCACATCGCCGAGATAAGCGCCATGGCGCGCGGCCACAATCGCTGCTCGAACACCAGATTGATCATCGCGTAGGAGAGCGCAAAGATCAGCCCGCCGCCGAATCCCTGCACCGTGCGGCCGATCAGCATCACCGGCATGCTCGGCGCCAGCGCGCACAGCCCCGCTCCGGCGATGAAAAACAGCGAAGCGACCAGATAGGCGTTGCGCGCGCCGTAGCCGCTGAGCAAGCGGGCCGACAGCGCGGAGCCGAGGATCGACGCCACCACGAACAGCGTGGTGTTCCAGGCATAGAGCTCCAGACCGCCAATATCCTGCACCACCGAGGGCAGAATGGTGGTGGCGACCAGAATATTGATGGCATGCAGCGCCACGCCAAGCGAGAGCGCGATCGCACTGGCCGCATTTTTGCCGGAGAAAAGGTCGCTCCAGCGGCTATCGTCATGGGTTATCACGGTTGTTGTCCTGTTTTCAGAGGAATGGCATTGAGTTGGTCATGAGATTGCGTTAAATTTAACAAGAGTTATCTTGGAATAAGTTAGGGCGAGGCGGAGAAATATGTCAAGAATAAACTTGGAAAATGGCGGCAGCACCGCACAATCGGTCAGTGACCGTTTGCTGACGCTATTGAAGACCCGCGGCCCGCAGCAAGCCTCAGACGCAGGAAAAGTGCTCGGCACCACCGGTGAAGCGGCCCGCCAGCAGTTCGTCAAGCTGGCGAAAGAGGGGCTGGTCGAAGCGATCGCGGAAACGCGCGGCGTGGGCCGCCCGGTGCAGCTGTGGCATTTGACTGCCGCCGGTAACGCACGCTTTCCGGACACCCATGCGGATCTGACGGTGCAGCTGCTGCGCACCGTGCGTGACAAGCTGGGTGAACAGGCGATCGACCTGCTGATCGAGACCCGTGAGCAGGAAAACCGCATCAACTACAAGCAGGCGATGATCGGCGCCACCGATCTGCGCGAACGCGTGGCGCGTCTCACCGAGATCCGCTGCCGCGAAGGGTATATGGCCGAATGGCGTCAGGAGGAAGACGGCGCCTATCTGCTGGTGGAAAACCACTGCCCGATCTGCGCCGCCGCCACCGTCTGCCAGGGCTTCTGCCGCGCTGAGCTGAGCATCTTCACCGAAGTGCTGCAGGCGCAGGTGGAGCGCGCCGAACACATTCTGGCCGGCTCTCGCCGCTGCGCCTACCGGATTTCTCTCTTGTAACACCGGTTTTTGCCCGCGTTTTCAACCGGTACAGATTATTCTGCTTGTGCACCCCGCACCTTCCCTTCTAAGGTTGAATTATCGAATATTCAGGCAAACAACGGGCCCCGCGCCCGTTCTGACACCTCCGTCGGCGCGCTGCGCACGGCGGCAGAGTAACCCCACGGGAGTTGAACGATGAAGAAGCCGCATGCCGGATTCTGGCTGGCGACGCTGGGGCTGGGCGTCTGCTGGCTGCTGGCGCTGCTGACTCGCGATCGGCTCAACGGCATACTGCTGGCCGGTGCGGCGCTGGCGCTGATCTTTACCCCCGCCGCCCGCCGCAAGGGCGCCGCCCTGGCCGCCTTGGGCGGCATCGGCATGGATGGTCTGTGGAGCTACAGCGGCGTGCTGCATTACAGCGGGCAACACGGCCTGCCGCTCTGGACCATCGCGCTGTGGATCGGCTTCGGCTGCTGGTGGTATTGGCTGTTGGACGTGGTCAGAGCGGCGCCCTGGCCGCTGGCGGTATTGGGCGCCGCCCTCGGCCCCTTCGCCTACGCCGTGTCCTGGAAACTGGACGCCCTGCTGCCCGGCATGCCGCCGGAGTTCATGCTGCTGCTGCTGGCCATCGGCTGGTCGATTTATCTGCCGGCCGTCAGTTGGCTGCAGTGGAAACAGCAAGGCCATTGAACGGCTTTCGGCTGCCGGAAAAATAATGCCGCAGGCCATTGCTTATCGGTTGCCCGATCGGGTTTACTGAGCGTTCTAATAATAATCATTCCCGCAAAATACAATCCTATGCTTAGCCAACAAAGCCGTAGCGTCCTGCCGTTGATCGGGGCGTTGTTCACGTTATATATCGTTTGGGGTTCCACCTATTTCGTCATTCGTCTGGGCGTCGAACAGTGGCCGCCGCTGATGATGGCCGGGATTCGCTTTCTGCTAGCCGGCATCGTGCTGTTCAGTTTCCTGGCCTGGCGCGGCCACGCGCTGCCGACGCCGAAGCAGTGGCTGGCCGCCGGCGCCATCGGCATTCTGCTGCTGGCGGTGGGCAACGGCCTGGTGACGGTGGCGGAACACCAACACGTGCCGTCCGGCATCGCGGCGGTGATGGTGGCGACGGTGCCGCTGTTCACCCTCTGCTTCAGCCTGTTGTGGGGCATGCGCAACACCAAGCTGGAATGGGCCGGCATCGCGCTCGGATTGGTGGGCATCGTGCTGCTTAATACCGGCAACAACCTGGTGGGCAATCCGACCGGCGCGCTGCTGATTTTGCTGGCGTCGGCCAGTTGGGCCTTCGGATCGGTGTTGGGATCGCGCATCTCGCTGCCGGCCGGGCCGATGGCCGGCGCGGCGGAGATGCTGGTCGCCGGCGTGGTGTTATTGGCAGCCAGCCAGCTGAGCGGCGAGCGCCTCGTTCAGATGCCGAGCACCGGCGGCTTTCTGGCGCTGGGCTATCTGATCGTCTTCGGTTCGATGCTGGCGATCAGCGCCTATATGTTCTTGTTGAAGAACGTGCGCCCGGCGGTCGCCACCAGCTATGCCTACGTCAACCCGGTAGTGGCGGTGCTGCTCGGCATCGGTTTTGCCGGTGAATCGCTGGCGCCGCGCGAGTGGCTGGCGCTGGTGATCATCGTGGCGGCGGTGGTGCTGGTGACGCTGGGAAAATACCTGTTCGCCCGCCCGGCCAACGTACAGGCCATCGACTGCGAACGGCGATGATCACAAAGGGCGGTCTGCGGGCCGCCGTTAAAAACGATTCTTGTTTCACCCGGCGAAGGGGCTATAATTCCCGCTGTTCCAAGCAACCTGCGAAATTATTCCTATGCTGAAAAAAGCGTTCGTCATCGTCATCGCCCTTTGCGCCTTCGGTTCTCTGGGCGGCGTATTCCTCGCCGGGCTGAACATCTACACCCGTTCCACCACCCCGCACGAAGAAAGCGCGCCTGCCGGGGATACCGCCGCCACGCCGGCGCAAACCGAAACCCTTCAGGCCAAGTGATCGTCCATCCAACGCTGGCAGCGCTGCTGTAAAAAGCGCTGCAGCTGCCTGACGCGTTCCGACACCTGCGAACGATGCGGGCAGACCAGATTGATCGGCACCGCGTCGCTGCGCCATTCCGGCAACAGTTGCACCAGCCGCCCGGCGTGAATGTCGGCCGCCACGTCGATCGCCGACTTGCGCACCACGCCGTGCCCCGCCAGCGCCCAGCGCCGCGCCACCTCGCCGTCATCGGTAAAATAGCTGCCGTTCAGCGGCACTTCGACCCCCTCCTCACCGCGCCACAGCCGCCATTCCACCTGCCGTTTGCCGCTGGGCTGATACACCAGAATGCTGTGCCGAACCAGATCGGCCGGCGTTTGCGGCGCGCCGTGACGCCGCAGGTAATCCGGGCTGGCGCAGATCAACCGCCGATGCTGCGGCAAGATCGGCAGCGCCACCAGCGAAGAGTCGGCCAGCGGCCCGAAGCGCAACGCCACATCCACCGGTTCGCGGAACAGGTCGGCCTGCCGATCGTTGATCAGAAGCTGCAGTTGAATATGCGGATGCTGCAGGCGGAACTCATCCAGCCAGCAGAGCAGCAAATTGCGGCCAAAATCCGACGGCGCGGAAATCTGCAGCACCCCGGACAGCCCCTGATGCTTCTCGCGGATCGCCTGCTCTCCTTCGGCTAACGCGCCCAGCGCCAGGCGCGCGCTGTCGAGATAGCGAGCCCCCTCCTCCGTCAACCTCAGGCTGCGGGTGGAACGCACCAGCAGCCGCGCGCCCAACTGCTGCTCCAGCCTTTTCACCGCAATGCTGGCCGCCGCCGGCGTCATATCCAGCGCGCGCGCCGCGGCGGAAAAACTGCCGCCGTCCACCGTGCGGACAAACACCTCGAGATCGACAAATGAGGTCATGTATTTCCCTTCTTAGAGAGCCGGATTCACGGCGTATCGGATTGACGATAAAACGCCCAACAGTTATGATTAGATCATAATAAATGGAGCTTTGATCAATGGATGAACACAACGGATTGGATTACATCCTTAGCCTGCATGGCACGCGGGTCAATCGTGAGGATGGCTATTGGTGGAAAATCGAGGCTTGGACGGTGACCCAAACGGCCTTTATCCCTCACGGCATCCGTTACAATTTGACCTTGCATGATAACCACAATACCCGGGTTTTTGGCATAGATAACGCGCATGCCATTAAAACACCCCGCAAAGGTAAATTTTCGGGCCGCGTCGTTTACGATCACCAACATGACTCCCCGACGGACAAAGGCTCACCCTACGAGTTTCATTCCGCCTATCAGTTGGTGGAAGATTTTTTTACCCGGATAGACGAAGTCATACGCAAGAGAGAAAACCGAGGTTGATGATGAAAGCACTGATTGGCGTGATGCCTGAAGAACTGATTCGCAAGCGCACACTGGCGATCGCAAAAGGGGAATACCAGCCACAGGAACGTGAGCCCAAAGTGTGGTTTACGTCGATGATTGCGCTGGCCCAGGTGCTCAGCAACGAGAATATTGCCCTGCTGCGTCTGATCGACACTGCCCGCCCCGAAACCATCAGCCAGTTGGCCGAACTGTCGGGGCGCCAGGTCAGCAATCTGTCCACCACGCTGAAAACGCTGAGCGGGCACGGCCTGGTGGCACTGGAAAAACAGGGGCGTTCAGTGAAACCCCGAGCGCTGTTTACCGATTTCGAAATCATCGTGGATCAGAAGCTAAACGCCCGCTTTAGCGCCGCATGATCTTTAAAAAATATTAATAAGAGTTTGTCAGCAAGGCCGATTGTTAGGTGATTTTCAATCAGGAAAGATAGATCCCGTTGAAACTTACTAAAAAGAGGCCTTAACATGACAATTCCTGACTCCCCCTGAAACGACAAAAGCTGGTGATCCTGGGCGGCACCAGCGGCATTGGCGCCGCGGTGGCCTACGCAGCGGCGGCGCGCGGCGCTGAAGTGGTGCTGGCTTCGCGCCGCCTTCCCCACGCCGGGGAGAAAAACGACGCGCTCCATCTGATGCAGGCCGATCTGACCGATGAAGCGTCGCTGCATGCGCTGTTTGCCGCCGTCGGCGCTTTCGACCATCTGGTGATCACCGCCGGGCCGCTGGTGCAGGCGAAACCGCTGGCGGAGACTGCTTTTGAGCAGGCGCAGGCCGACTTCAACGTCAAATTCTGGGGCAGCTTGCGCGCGGTGCAGGCCGCGCTGCCGACGCTGGCGCCGCAGGGCTCCATCACTCTGACCTCCGGCCAGCTGTCGCGCAAATACCTCGGCGGTCAGTTGATCAAAACCGGCATCAATGCCGCGTTGGAAGCGGTCGGTAAACAGCTGGCGAAGGAACTGGCGCCGCGGCGGGTGAACGTGGTCAGCCCCGGCATCACCGCCACCGAAGCCTACGGCGGCATGGGCGCCGCGCAGCGTCAGGCGCTGTTCGAGCGCGTGAGCGTCAGTCTACCGGTCGGCCGGATCGGCCAGGCGGCCGACGTCGCAGCGGGTTACCTGCTGGCGATGGAGAACGGTTTCGTCACCGGCAGCGTGATCGACATCGACGGCGGCGGCCTGCTGTAACGGCGGCTAGAGCGCCGTTACGCCCTGTGCGGCGGCCTGCTGCTCCAGCACGGTGATAATCTGATAAGCCGAGCGCGGCACCAGGCTGAAATCGCCGATCAGCAGGCGGTCGCTGACCGCCTCATCCAGCATCGCTCGGGCGCCGGCGCGCAGGATGTCCACCTGTTCCGGCGGCGTGCCGGCTGCGGTGATCAGCGGCAAACCCGGCACCGCCGCCGTGCGGCCGATGATTTTCAGCCCCTCCAGCGCCTGCGGCTGCGCGCGGCGCAGCAGTTCCATGCTGATGGAATCGATGGCGGCGATATCCGCCTGCCCGCTGCGGATCAGTTTCAGCGACTGGTAATGCGCCCCGGAGGCGATAGCCGCACCGAAGAATTTCCCGTCCTGCGCCAGTGGCGCGATCAGCGCGCGTAAGCCGTTGTAGCCGGACTGGGAATCGGTGCTGTTATACGCCGCCGTCCGGCCGCGAAAATCCGCCAGCCGTTCGCCGGAGTCGCCCGCGCGCACCACCAGCCAGCTGCGGTAATTAGGCCCGTCGCACCCTTCCACCCGATAATGATAGGTTCCGATCAGCTGCACCTGCGGCAGGCTGCTGACCAACGGATAACCACAGGTTTGGCTGAGCAAGAGATCCTCGCGCCGCCAATGCTGCGCCAAATCGTCCGGCCAACTGAGCCGTTCCGGCGCCGCCGGCAGCCCCAGCCGCAGCAGCTTGCCGCGCAAGACCTGCCAGAAAGCGTCGGCCTGCTCCCGGCCAACGCCGTACATCGGTAGAGACACCTGCATCATTTCCCCCTTACCCCGCCGGAGTGGCCGCCAGCGTCTGCTGACGCCAGGCGGTGAGATAACGCACCCAACGTTCGAACAGCATATCGGTGATAATAGCCAACAACGCCACAACCGCCGCGCCCTGGATCACATAGGCGGTGTTAAACCCGGTTAGGCCGATGATGATCGGCGAACCGAGCGTTTTGGTACCGACGGTGGAAGCGATGGCCGCCGTGCCGATGTTGATGATCACCGACGTGCGGATCCCGGCGACAATCACCGGCGCCGCCAGCGGCAGTTCAACCCGCCACAGTATTTGCCAGGCGCTCATCCCCACGCCGCGGGCGATCTCGCGCGTGGCGGGCGGCACCGATTCGATGCCCGCCAGCGTGCCCTGCAGGATCGGCAGCAAGCCGTACAGCACCAGCGCGATGATCGCCGGCTGCTCGCTGAAGCCCATCACCGGCACCGCCACCGCCAACACCGCCACCGGCGGGAAGGTCTGCCCCACCGCCACCACCGTTTCCAGCAGCGAACGAAACTCCCGGCCGCCGCGTCGGGTCACGGCGACGCCCGCCGCCACGCCGAGAGCCACCGCAATCAGGCTGGAGATCGCCACCAGCGACAGGTGCGCCCCACCAGCGCGATAAAGCTGTCCTGCTGATAAATGGGCCGGTCCAGATCGGGGAACCAGGCGGCGAACAGGCCGCGCAGATGATCCATGCCGAACACCAGCGCCAACAGCAGCGCCAGCGTCCAGGGCAGCGGATCGCGCAGCAGGCGCCAGAGACGCCCGCTCATGACAGCGCCTGCCCGGCGATCAGATCGTGGAAGTGCAGAACCCCCAACGCTTCGCCCCGTTCATCCACCACCGGCAGGCAGTCGCTGCCGCGCGCCACGAACACCGATAGCGCCTCGCGCAGGCTCATGGCAGCGGCGATCGGTTCGCCCCCGGCGACACCGGGCCGCACCCGCTCCGCCACCGTCCCCAGCGACAGCAGCTTGATGCCGCGATCGCTGCGCCCGAAGAAGTCACGCACGAAGTCGTTGGCCGGGGCGGTCAACAGCGTCAGCGGCGTGCCTTGTTGCACCACCCGCCCCTGATCGAGCAGCACCAGACGATCCGCCAGGCTCAACGCCTCGTCGATGTCGTGCGTCACCAGCACAATGGTACGGCCCGAGATCTGATGAATGCGCGCGATCTCCGCCTGCAGCGCCGCGCGGGTGACCGGATCCAACGCGCCGAACGGTTCGTCCATCAACAACACCTCGGGATCGGCGGCGAGCGCGCGCGCCACTCCGACCCGCTGCTGCTGCCCGCCGGAAAGCTGGTGCGGATAGCGGCGACGAAACAGATCCGGTTCCAGGTGCAGCAGCTCCAGCAACTCGGTAACCCGATCGCGAATGCGCGCGCGCGGCCATTTCAGCAGCTGCGGCACGGTGGCGATGTTCTCCTCCACCGTCCAATGTGGAAACAGGCCGATCGATTGGATCGCATAACCCATGCGCCGCCGCAGATCCTGCGGTTTAAACGACTGGATCTCTTCGCCGGCAAAGAGAATCTTGCCCCGATCGTGTTCGATCAGGCGGTTGATCATTTTTAATGTCGTGGACTTGCCGGAACCTGAGGTGCCGATCAACACGGTGAATTCGCCCTCGGCGATGTGCAGCGTGAGATCGTCCACCGCCGGCTTGCCCTGAAAAATTTTGCTGACTTGCTCAAAGTGAATCATCGGCGCGATACGTCCAGGATTGAAACCCAAAATTTAAACAGCGAATCGACGATGACCGCCATCATGACCACCGGGATCACCCCCAGCAGAACCAGATCCAGCGCGCTGCTGAGCAGCCCCTGAAACACGATGGCGCCAAAGCCGCCGGCGCCGATCAGCGCCGCCACCACCGCCATGCCGACGGTTTGCACCGCCAGGATGCGCACGCCGGTCAGGAACAGCGGCAACGCCAACGGCAGCTGCACGCGCAGGAAGATCTGCCCGCGCGTCAGCCCCATGCCGGTGGCGGATTCAATCACCCCGGCCGGCACGCTCTGCAGCCCCGCCACCACGCTGCGCACCAGCGGCAACAGCGCGTACAGCACCAGCGCCACGATCGCCGGCGCCATGCCGATGCCGCTGACGCCGTGTTCCGCCAGCCAGGGCACCGCCGCCGCCAGCCCCGCCAGCGGCGCGATCAGCAGGCCGAACAGCGCGATGGAAGGCACGGTCTGGATAATGTTCAGCGCGGAGAAGATCGGCCTCTGCCAGCGCTCGGAGCGAAAACACAGCACCCCGAGCGGCACGCCGATCGCCAGCGCCGGCGCCATCGTCGCCAGCAGAATGGTCAGGTGCTGCAGCAGTGCGGCGTCAAACACCTCCTGCCGATTGTGGTACTCCTTCAGCAGCGACAGCTGATCGAGCTGATGGCCGAACAGCAGCAGCGCCGGCGGCACCAGCACCAGCGCGTTGCCGAGCATTCGCCGCAGGTGCGACGCGGTGAGGCGCGTCATCGCGTCGGCGGCGATCAGCAGGCTCAGCGCCATCGTCAGCCAGGCACCGCTGCCCCAAGAGGTGCGCGCCAGGCGCGATCCCTCCTGCGCCAGGCGTTCAGCGGCCTGTCCGCCGATCCAAAAGACCAGCGTCAGCACCCCGCAGGCGGCCAGCGCCGTCAACAGCGCACGCCCCCGCGTCGGCGGCAACAGGCTGAGGATCGCCAACGCCGCCAGCGGCAACAGCAGCCACAGCGCCGGGCCGTGCAACAGGGAGAATAAGGACAGGCTTTTACCCGACAGCAGACGATTGGGGGCATAACTGAGGAACGGCAGGCCGAAGGCGGCCAGCAGCAACAGCACGAACAGCGTTAACAACACGCGATGTTTTACGGCAATAGTCAAAGAAACTCTCCGGCGCCATCGGTTTTCCCCCTCTCCCGTAGCAAGAGGGGGCACCTCGGCGTTATCCCTTAACAAATCCTTTCTCTTTCAGGTAAGCGGCCGCCACCTGTTTGGCGTCCTGGCCTTCCACGGCGATCTGCGCGTTGAGCTTTTGCAGCGTCGGCCCGTCCAGCGAGGCGAACACCGGCTTCAGCAGTTCAGGCAGATTGGCGTGCGCTTTCAGCGCCGCTTCGCGCACGATCGGCGCCGGCGCGTAGATGGGTTGTACACCTTTCGGGTCCGCCAGCGTCTGCAACCCCAGCGCCGCCACCGGGCCATCGGTGCCGTAGGCCATCGCCGCGTTGACGCCGGAGGTCTGCTCCGCCGCCGCCTTGATGGTCACCGCCGTGTCGCCGCCGGCCAATGACAGCAGCTGATCCTGATTCAGCTTGAAACCGTAGGCGTTCTGGAACGCCGGCAGCGCATCCGGCCGCTCGATAAACTCCGCCGAGGCCGCCAGCTTGAACTTGCCCCCGCCATTAATCCACTTGCCGAGATCCGCCAGCGTTTTGAGATGGTTGGCGTCCGCCACGTCCTGCCGAATGGCGATAGTCCAGGTATTGTTGGCTGGCGCCGCGTCCAACCAGACGATTTTGTTTTTGTCGTAGTCGAGCTGCTTCACCTTCTCGAAGCCAGCCTGGGCGTTCTTCCATGCCGGATCTTTCTCATCGGAGAAGAAAAACGCGCCGTTGCCGGTGTACTCCGGGTAAATGTCGATCTCGCCGGAGGTAATGGCGCCGCGCAGCACCTTGGTGGTGCCGAGCTGCAGCTTGTTGGTGGTTTTGATGCCGTTGGCTTCCAGCAACTGCACGATGATGTTGCCGAGCAGCGAACCTTCGGTATCGATCTTGGAGCCGACGCGCACCGAGTCGGCCGCCTGCGCCAGGCCGCCGGTGGCCAGCAGAGCCAGCGCGACGGCAAAGGAACGTCCGCGTGATAAGGTGATTGCCATACTTTTCCTCTGGTTATATGTTTTTCGGCTCATGGGCCAGTTCGGTTGGAAAATCCTGAGAAACGCGCTTCCAGCGCGCAATAAATTTTTTCTTCGGCCGGGCGCCGCGTTCCTCCCGCCGTTCGCCGGCGCTCAGCGGATGCACGCCGAGGTCGATCGGCGTCAGCGCGTAATCGCGCAGCCACTCGCCGTAGCCTTGCGCGACAAATCCCTGGCTGCGGCGCTGATACGCTTCGCGTTCCGCCAGATAGACTTCGCGCAGGCCATACCAGGGCAGGCCGGGCAGATCGTGATGCACTAAATGGTAGTTCAGATTGAGAAACAACAGCCGCCACGGCCAGCCCGCCTCATTAATAATAGAACGTGCCTGCGGTGCGTCCACGGCGCGATGCTCAAAAAACGATCTCACCTTGGTCAGCGCCAGCGCCGGATAGCTGATGGCCAACAGGTAAAACGCCGTACCGATACCCTGCGCCTGCAGCCAGTGCAGCAGCGCCGCCAACAACGACAGATGCACCAGCCACATCGCCCAGGCGCGCCATGCGCCACCGGCAAGCGCCTTCACCGCCGCGGCCAGGGTTGCGGCGATATCCAGCGCCGGGCCGAGGAGCACCCGGCCGATCAGCGTATTGCGCACCGCGGCCAGTAGCGGCAACAGGCGGGGATAACGCCGCCACTGCGCGGCGCTGAAGTAGTAACTTTCGGGATCTTCGTGCGGATCGGTCAGGTGTTCATTGCGATGGTGGCGCAGATGCGAATCGCGATACAGCCCATAGGGATACCACACCGCCAGCGGCAACAGGCCGAACAGCTGATTGACGCGCGGCCGGCGCGTCGGATGGCCGTGGATCAGCTCATGCTGCAGCGACATATACCCGGTGGTCAGCAGGATCAGCAGTGGCGTGCCAAGCCACGGGCCCAGCGCCTGCCAATAATGCGCCACGCCAAACCAGCCGCCGTACACTGCCGCCATGATCCCCCAGGTGGGCAGTTCCAGCCGCCAGTGCCAACGCTGATAAAGCCGCCGGATCCGGTCGCGTTGTTCGGGGTGCAAATAGTGGGCGTGGGACATGCTGCGGCTCGCGGTTGGGGATTTTCCCCCAGTATCCGTGAGCCGCAGTGACGTTCAAAATAACGAAAATGGCAAAGCTAAGTGAAAATTCAGCGGGTTGCGTACGCGTCAAAGCGAAAAAACGGGCCGCGCAGGCGGTGATATCTGTCAGTTAAACCTGACTGGCATTTTTTATCCCATCTTTGTGTGTTTTGTGTAGCCTGAATTGCCGTAAATGTTCCGCATTTCTCTGTTACTACAATGAACGGCAATTGGAGGGGCCGAAGGCGCGGCCCCTCCACCCGCGCCTTCGCTTAACACCGTCTGTCCGCTACGCGGATACCCTCGCCGCGTCTGCATTGTCGGGCGGGTCGGCTACGACAAACGTCCCTGTTAGTCTCGCCTCAACCGGCCTTCCCTGGCCGGTTGCCCCTGACAACGCCGTCTTGCTCGGCAGCCGGTGATGCACGTCAAAGGTCAACACCCGAGCTGGCAGCTACCGGGCAACCCGTACTTTATGAGGTTATAGCAGAGAAGAGGAATCGGAGATGAGCACGGTATTGGACGCCCTTGAAGACGCCGAACGCAGGCATAGCGCATTAGGCGAAACCGCCATGGACGGCGGTTTCAGGTGAGACAGGCAGGGACGCCTGTCGCAACCGGCCTCAATGCGGTATGGCGGAGGGAGGACAAATCTGCCTGGAGCAGATTTGAACGCTGCTTGCAGCGGCCCCGAAGGGGCGAGGCCCAGGGATGGGCTGAGTAACGTTGGCAAAGCCAACCGTCTGATAGGGCAAAGGCGCGGGTTGCCAGGGGCCGCGCCTTTCGGCCCCTGGCTCGGTCGAGGTGCAGGAGCCTCATGATGCACCTCTCATTTATCGACCGAAAACGTCACGAGTACTTCAAAAAAACGCTAACTGACAAGCATTGACCGCGCAGGCGGCCCGTCGGTCACATCCCTTCAGGGAACGAAATCGAGCACCACGGCGTTGAACAATGCGTATTCAGTGGCGCTGGCCATCGGCGGAAACTGCGCGCGCTGCACCGCCGCGTTGGCCGCCGCGCACAGCGGCGCATCGCCTCTTACGATCTTGCTGCTCGCCAGTTTCCCGTCCGGCCGCAAACGGATGCTGATGGTGCAGCGTTGGCCGCGCGCGTGCTCCGGCAAACGCAGCTCGCGACTCACCGCGTTATGCACCCGCACCGGATAGCTGAGCGGCGCCGCAACCGGCGCCTCGGTCTGCGGCGACGGCAAGGGGGTGCCGGCCTGACGCCCGGCGCCCGCGCCGCAGCCGCTCAACAGTAACAGCGCCAACAGGCTTAGTGTCTTTTTCATTCCCTATGTCCTTATTGGGGATTAATCTTTATCGAGCGCCCTTACTGCGCCGCTGGGTAAGCCTCACCGTCATCTGCGTAACGCTGCAGCCGCTCGCGCCACCACTTGGCCGCCAGACCGCTGGCGCTTTCCCGCCAGCCGAAGTAGGCGATGTCGCTGCAACGTTCCGATTCGACGCGTTTCGCCACCAGTTCGCCGCTGTTCAGGTAAGGTTCCGCCAAGGCGCGCGGCAGATAGCCGCAGCCCAGTCCGGCTAGCTGCGCCTGCAGTTTGGCGTCGAAGCCGAAGACCGTCAGCGTGTCTTGCTCTTCCAGCAGGTTCAGGCTCTGCGGCGCGTTGACGCGCGAGGTATCGCGCACCACCACCGCCCGGTGCTGACGGATCTCATCCTTCGGCAACGGTTCCGGCAGCGCGGCCAGCGGATGCTGCGGCGCGACGGCAAACACGTAATCCAGCTGCCCCAGGCGGCTGAACGCATAGCCCACCCGCGACGGCGGCTCGCAGATGGCGCCGATGATAATGTCGGCGCAGCCGTAAACCAGCGACTCCCAGGAGCCGGCCAGCACCTCGTGGCTGAAACGCAGCCGGGTATGGTGATGCTGCCGGTAGAACTCTTCTATCAACGGCAACAGGCGGGCAAACGGGAAGGATGCGTCGATCCCGAGCGTGATCTCGCTTTCCCAGCCGTTTTCGACATAGCGCGCCTGCTGTTCCAGATCCTGCGCCGCGCGCAGCAGCACCCGCCCTTTTTCCAGCATCAGCTTGCCGGTATCGGTGAACTTCGCCCGATGGCCGGAGCGATCGAGCAGGGTGATGTCGAGATCGTTCTCGAGCTTTTGCACCATATAACTCAGTGCCGAAGGGGTTTTAAACAGTGCGGCGGCCGCGGCGGCGAAAGATCCGTGCCGGTCCAGCGCATCCAAAATCAGCAGCGCTTCCAGGTTTAATCTCATGTTTTCTCCCGTGTATAAAAAAACTCAACAAGTCGGCAAAAATTCTGCGGTATCTTTGAAATCGCCCTCTGCCTACCATGGGTTTTATCGGCGTTACACTCATCAGATGTTCAACCGAAATATCACTGGGAAGGTAAATTATGTCCAAGTTTCAACTGCTTGATAAAGACAACTCCGCACTGATTTTTATCGATCATCAACCGCAAATGGCCTTCGGCGTGGCTAATATTGATCGTCAGCAACTGAAAAACAACGTTGTTGGTTTGGCGAAGGCAGGCAAGATTTTCAACGTTCCTACCCTTTTCACCTCGGTCGAAACCGAAAGCTTCAGCGGCTATATCTGGCCGGAGCTGCTGGCGGTACACCCTGAAATCACCCCGATTGAACGCACCTCGATGAACTCCTGGGAAGACGCGGCCTTCGTCAAAGCCGTGGAAGCCACCGGCCGCAAAAAGCTGGTGATCTCCGCGCTGTGGACCGAAGTGTGCCTGACCTTCCCGGCGCTGATGGCGCTGGAAGCCGGCTATGAAGTGTATGTGGTGACCGACACCTCCGGCGGCACCTCCGTCGATGCGCACGAGCGCTCGATCGATCGCATGGTGCAGGCCGGCGCCGTACCGGTGACCTGGCAGCAGGTGCTGCTGGAGTACCAACGCGACTGGGCGCGCAAAGACACCTACGACGCGGTGATGGCGCTGGTGCGCGAACACAGCGGCGCGTACGGCATGGGCGTCGACTACGCTTACACCATGGTGCACCACGCACCGGCCCGCACGGTGAAATAATTCCCCCTGCCCCGGCCCCGCGCCGGGGTATTTTCAGGAGTCGGTTTTATGGCCCATCCGCAGCATGTCACGCTGGTGATCACCCACCGTTTGGCGCCGGGGAACGAGCAGGCCTATGAGGCCTGGCTGAACCGCATCATGCCGGACGCCGCGGGCTTCACCGGCCATCTGGGCGTCAACGTCATCCGCCCATCCGACAGCGAACAGGCCTATACGGTGCTGGTCCGCTTCGACAATGTCGATAATCTCTACCGCTGGCTCAACTCGCCGCTGCGCAAGCAATACATCGAAGAAGTCACTCCGCTGTTGCTGGAGAATGACCATATCGAGATCCGCCCCGGCGCGGAGTTCTGGTTTACCCCGCCCAACCCCGGCGTGCGCCAACCGCCCCAGTGGAAGCAGTTCATCATCACCCTGCTGGTGATCTTCCCTTCCACCAATCTGGTGCCCTGGTTTTGGGGGCTGGCGCTGCCGCAGTTGAACGGCACGCTGCTCGGCCATTTTCTCAATGACGCCACCGTGGTCGCTCTGGTGGTGTACCTGTGGATGCCCATCGTGACTCGCGTTTTTCATCAATGGCTGATCCGCCGCTAGGCGGTTCGCCGGGAGAATGTTATGAACCACCACGCTTCATTGATCCTCACCAACGGCAAATTTCACACCGTTGACCGCCAAAACCTCACCGCGCAGGCGGTCGCCATTCACGACGGCAAGTTTCTGGCGGTCGGCAGCGAAGCCGAAGTCATGCAACACGCCGGGCCGGAAACCCAGGTGATCGATCTGCACGGCCACACCGCCATTCCGGGCCTGAACGACTCGCACCTGCACCTGATCCGCGGCGGCCTGAACTACAACCTGGAGCTGCGCTGGGAAGGCGTGCCTTCGCTGGCCGACGCGCTGCGCATGTTGAAAGAGCAGGCACTGCGCACGCCGAGCCCGCAATGGGTGCGGGTGGTCGGCGGCTGGACCGAGTTCCAGTTTGCCGAACGCCGCATGCCGACGCTGGACGAAATCAACCAGGCGGCGCCGGACACGCCGGTATTTATTCTGCATTTATACGATCGCGCGCTGCTCAACCGCGCGGCGCTGAAGGTAGTCGGCTACACCAAAGACACGCCGAACCCGCCGGGCGGCGAGATCCAGCGCGACGCCAACGGCAACCCGACCGGCATGCTGATCGCCAAACCCAACGCCATGATCCTGTACGCCACGCTGGCGAAAGGGCCGAAGCTGCCGCTGGAACAGCAGGTCAACTCCACCCGCCAGTTTATGCGTGAGCTGAACCGCCTCGGCCTCACCAGCGCCATCGACGCCGGCGGCGGTTTCCAGAACTACCCGGAAGATTATCAGGTGATCGCCGAGCTGCACGAGAAAAAGCAGCTGACCATCCGCATCGCCTATAACCTGTTCACCCAGCGGCCGAAGCAGGAACTGGAAGACTTCGAGCTGTGGACCGACATGCTCAAACCGGGCCAGGGTACCGACTTCTATCGCCACAACGGCGCCGGCGAGATGCTGGTGTTTTCCGCCGCCGACTTCGAAGACTTCCTGCAGCCGCGCCCGGATCTGCCGCCGGGCACCGAAGACGAGCTGGAGCGGGTGGTGCGCCATCTGGTCGAGCACCGCTGGCCGTTCCGCCTGCACGCCACCTATGACGAATCCATCAGCCGCATGCTGGACGTGTTCGAGAAGGTGAACCGCGATATTCCGTTCAACGGCCTGCACTGGCTGTTCGACCACGCCGAAACCATTACCGAACGCAATATCGAGCGCGTCAAGGCGCTGGGCGGCGGCATTGCGGTCCAGCACCGCATGGCGTTCCAGGGGGAATATTTCGCCGACCGCTACGGCATCGAAGCCACCAAACATACGCCGCCGGTAGCGAAAATGTTGGCGGCCGAGCTGCCGGTCGGGCTGGGCACCGACGCCACCCGCGTCGCCAGCTACAACCCGTGGACGGCGCTGTACTGGCTGGTCTCCGGCCGCACCGTCGGCGGCATGGCGATGTACGACGACAGCGCCCGGCTGGATCGCGAAACGGCGCTGATGCTGTGGACCCAGGGCAGCGCCTGGTTCTCCACCGAACAGGGCAAGAAAGGCCAGATCAAGGTCGGCCAACTGGCGGATTTGGCGGTGCTGTCGCAGGACTACTTCAGCGTGCCGGAAGAGCAGATCAAAGGCATCGAGTCGGTAATGACGGTGGTGGACGGCAAAGTAGTCTACGCCGCCGGCAGCTTCTCGCCGCTGGCGCCGCCGCCGCTGCCGGTGCTGCCGGAGTGGTCGCCGGTCACCCAGGTGCCGGGCCATTACCGCTCCGCGCCGCCGTCGGCGGCGGCCCGCGTCGGGGTAGTGAGCCAGGCGCACCAATGCTGCGGCCCGTGCGGCGTGCACGCGCACCAGCATGACATCGCGCGCCGCTCCAGCATCCCGGTGTCGGACGAGAATGCCTTCTGGGGCGCTTTCGGCTGTTCGTGTTTCTCGTTCTAAGTTATCAAGCCAATAACTTATTATAAAATTAATTTAATAAGCCATTAAGCTAGCAACATAATAAATTAATGGCGCTGTCCGCGGAGAGCGCCATTTCCTTTTCAATCGCGGTTGATCTCCAGCCAGCGCCGCTGCTCGGCGGAGGCGGCTATCGCGTCCAGCACGCACGACACCTTCCAGCCCTCTTCAAAGTCCGGCCACATGCGATCGCCCGCGGCGATGCCGTTGACCAGATCGCGGATCTCCACCGTCTTCTGATCGTTAAAACCAATGCCGTGCCCGGCGCTGATGCAAAACGCCGCATAGTCCGGGTGCTTCGGCCCCACCAGCAACGTCTTGAACCCCTGCCGCTCCGCCGGTTCATCGTGTCGATACAGCTTCAGTTCGGCCATCCGTTCCTGGGTATAACTCAGCGTGCCTTTGGTGCCGGTAACCACATAGGTCAGCCCCATCTTGCGCCCGCAGGCGATGCGCGACGTTTCGATAGTGCCCATCGCCCCGCCGGCGAAACGCAGCAGCGCGCCGGCCTGATCTTCGTTTTCCACCGGATGCATACGCGACGGGTCTTGCGGATCCGGCCGCTGTTTGATCACGGTCTGCATATCGCCAGAGACCGCCACGATATCGCCCACCAGGTAGTGCGCCATATTGACGATGTGCGCCGCCAGATCCCCCAACGCGCCCAGCCCGGCGCTGGCGCGGCGGCAGTGCCAGTCGATCGGCGTGCGCGGGTCGGCCAGGTAATCCTCATTGTGGGTGCCGTAAAAATGCACCACCTCGCCGATTTCGCCGTTGGCGATGATCTCGCGCGCCAGCTGGCTGGTGGGGTTTTTCATGTAGTTGAAACCCACCAGCGTTTTCACCCCCTTGGCGCGGGCGGCCTGCACCATCTCCGCCGCGTCGGCGGCGTCCAGCGCCAGCGGTTTTTCCGAATACACGTGCTTGCCGTGGCGGATCGCCGCCAGCGCCATCTCTTTGTGCAAGAAGTTGGGGGCGCAGATGTCCACCACGTCGATCGCCGGATCGGCCACCAGCTGCCGCCAGTCGCCGGTCGAACGCGCAAAGCCGAACTCGGCCGCGCGCTGCGCCGCCAGCTCGGGCGTCACCTCCGCCAGCATCTCCAGCACCAGATCCCCTTTAAGGGGAAAGACCGTGGGGGCCTGCGCATAAGCGATAGCGTGACAACGCCCGATATAGCCGGTGCCGATTAATCCAACGCGTACCTGTTTCATCATCCTCTCCCGTGACCGAAATCTTGCCTGAAACCCGGCGCCCTGAGTGAAACGCGCCAGCTGATAACGGCTTTATATGGAATATAAATTTCAATAACAAGCGCACGGAAAAAGAAAGTTCGGATTCGTGATGTCGTTCATGAAACGTTGACAGGATGATGCAAAAAGGAAAATCCGAACGCAGCGTTGCCGTATCCGGATAAGGTAAAATGAACCATTTATTTCATATTACGGTAAACCGTTGGCACCGTGCTGAACGTAGCCAGGGCGTTGCAGCAGGCGCTGCTGATAGGCCGCCAGCGCCGCATACTCCGGCCGCTCGAACGACGTCATCAGCCAGCGGTTGAGCGACAGCCCCAGCACTACGTCCGCCAGCGTGAAGGCAGCGCCGGCGGCGTAAGGGCCGTGCTGCGCCAAATGCGCATCCAGCAAGCCCATCAGCCGATTCCACTCGCGCTCGGCGACGGCCAGGCTGGCGGCATCCTGGTAATCCGCATGCCCGCGCACGCGCGACATGAACACATAGCGCCAGGCGCCATTCAGATCGGTGGCCTGCCAGTCCATCCAAATCTCCACCGCCGCGCGCGCGCCGGGTTCCTGCGGCAGCAGATCGCGGCGCCTTTCCCGCCCCGCCAGATAGCGGCAAATGGTGTTCGACTCCCACAGCACCCGCGCGCCGTCGATCAGCACCGGCACCAGGCCGTTGGGATTGAGCGCCAAAAACTCGGGTTCCTGCGTGGAGCGAAAGCCGCTGCCCCAGTCTTCCCGTTCCAGCGTCAGCCCCAGCTCATGGCTGGTCCACAGCACCTTGCGCACGTTGATCGATGAGGCTTTGCCCAATAATTTCAGCATCCGCTTTCCTTATTCTCTCCAGAACGGTTTATACCCTTCCCGCCAGGCATCCGCCCGCGTCAGGCCGATATCCGCCAGTTGCCTGTCGTTCAGCAGCAGTAACTCTCTGCGCGTTCTGCGACGCAACAAATACCAACGCCAGCGTGACCAGCCTCCCCGTCGCCACGTCGTCATGCCATCAAACAGAGCCATCTTATTATTCCCCCTGATGTTTTCGCCTTGTTGTGATGATGCGCGCCGGGCAAAAAACAATACAGATGCACGTTAGCGCTATTTTTTTCATACAGCTGCATACCAAAATGCGCTGAATGGTTTACTTTTGAGGCATCTGTACCGGTTTTTCGGTTACTTTTCCTGATGAGGGATATCTGTATGACACGCTACGCCACGCTGGCCGCCATTCTCAGCCAACGCATTCAGCAAGGGCTGTATCCGGTCGGCCACCGCTTGCCTTCGGTGCGCGCGCTGAGCCTGGAACACGGCGTCAGCATCAGCACGGTGCAACAAGCCTACCGCCTGCTGGAAGAACAGCGCCTGGTGGAAGCGCGACCGAAATCGGGCTACTTCGTGCATGCGCAGCGCACGCAGGCCGAGCTGCCCGCCATGACGGCGCCGACGCAGCGGCCGGTGGACATTTCGCAATGGGAACAGGTGCTGGAACTGGTGCGCACCCGGCCGCGCGAGGGCCTGATCCAACTGGGGCGCGGCATGCCGGACATCGCCGAGCCGACGATGAAACCGCTGATCGTCGCCCTGCGCAACGCCGCCCGTCACGGCGACTTGCGCAGCCTGTATTACGACAGCATCCAGGGCGTGACCGCGCTGCGCGAACAGGTCGCTCGCCTGCTGCTGGATTCCGGCTGCCAAATCGGCGCCGATCAGTTGCTGATCACCACCGGCTGTCAGGAAGCGATCTCCGCCGGGCTGCGCGCCGTTTGCCAACCCGGCGACATCGTGGCGGTCGATTCCCCCTGTTTCCACGGCACCATGCAAACGCTGAAGGGATTGGGCATCAAAGCGCTGGAAATCCCCACCGATCCGCTGACCGGCGTGAGCCTGGCGGCGCTGGAGATGGCGCTGGAACAGTGGCCGGTCAAGGCCATCCTGCTGACGCCCAACTGCAACAACCCGCTGGGCTACATCATGCCCGACGCCCATAAACAGCGGCTGCTGACGCTGGCGCAGCGCCACGACGCGGCGATCATCGAGGATGACGTTTACGGCGACATCGCCTATCACTACCCGCGGCCGCGCACCATCAAATCGTTCGACGAAGATGGCCGCGTGCTGCTGTGCAGCTCGTTTTCCAAAACGCTGGCGCCGGGGCTGCGCGTGGGCTGGATCGCGCCCGGCCGCTATCTGGAGCGGGTGCTGCACATGAAGTTCATCGGCTCCGGCGCCACCGCCACCCAGCCGCAGCTGGCGATCGCCGACTTCATCCGCGGCGGGCACTATCTGAAGCACCTGCGGCGCATGCGCGCCCGCTACCAGCAAAACCGCGACCGCATGACCGATCTGATCCTGAAATACTTCCCGGCCGGCACCCGCGTCAGCCGGCCGCGCGGCGGTTTTATGCTGTGGATCGAACTGGACGAGGCGTTCGACACCCTGCGGCTGAACCGCCATCTTGAACAGCAAGGCGTGCAAATCGCCGTCGGCAGCATTTTTTCCGCCGCCGGCAAGTACCGCAACTGTCTGCGCATCAACTATGCGCCGACGCTGACGACGGAGATCGAACAGGCGGTACAACGGGTCGGCGCCACCATCCAGGCGCTGATGCCGAGCAACAGTTTGGCGCAATCGGATTAAATCTTGACGCGATCGGATTATCGGCGCACGGACAGGTTGTTTTAGAGTAATGCCTTCTCTTACCACTGGCAGGCAACAACCATGAGCAGCGATCAAATTCCGGTTTCCAACGCGTTGGCGGTGCGCCTCGCGGCGCAAGGCGTCGATCTCGAACGGGTCGGTCAGTTGGCCGGCTTGCCCGCCGGGCTGCTCAGCGAGCGGCGCGTAAAAGTGCGGTTGACCACCCAGCAGTTCTTCGCCGTCTGGCGCGCCCTCGCCCAACTGAGCGACGATCCCGCCTTTGGTCTGCGGCTGGGCGGCGACGTCGTGCCGGAGCATTACGATATCGCGTCAGTCGCCGCACTGCACTCCGCCACGATGGGCGAGGCCCTGCGTAAAGTCGCGCGCTACAAACGGTTGGTGTGCCCGGAAGAACTGATGCTGGAGGAAGATGGCGACAGCGTTCGGCTGCATACGCGTTGGACGATGATTGAGGACCATACGCCGGAATTGCTGATAGACACCATGTTCGCCTCTATCACCACCCTGTGCCGCCGTGGCACCGGTTTACCGCTGCAACCCAAGGCGCTTGAAGTGACCCGCCGTCGCGATCCCCACTCACCGCTGCTGCGCCACTTCGGCTGCCCGGTGCGATTCGACGCGCCGCTGGACGTGCTGGTATTTGACCGTGCGCTGATGCAGCAGCCGCTCATCACCCACGACCAGGACATGCTGGCGCTGCTGCTGCCGGAGCTGGAAGCCGAGTTGGCCGAAGCGCGCGCCGAGCAAGACTTGCCCACACAGGTGATGACGATCCTCGGCCGCAGCATGCGCGGCCAGCGCCCCAGCGTCAACAGCGTGGCCGCGGAGCTCTATCTCAGCCCACGCACGCTGCAGCGCCGTCTGCAACGGCACGGCTACAGCTACCAGCAGTTGTTGGACAAAACCCGCCACCGCACCGCCTGCCGCTTGTTGGCGGAGACCGATCTTGAGCCAGGGGAAATCGCCTTTGTGCTGGGATTCGAAGAGCTGAATTCGTTCAGCCGCGCCTTTATTCAGTGGGAAGCGCTGACGCCCAGCCGCTGGCGCATGCAGCGCACCGCCGGCCAGTGGGAGAACAGAGCATGAAAGTGATTATCTTCGGCGCCAGCGGCATGGTGGGCCAGGGCGCGCTGCGGGAATGCCTGCGCGATCCGCGGGTCAGCGAAGTACTCAGCATCGGCCGTCGCCCGGTGGCGCAAAGCCACGCCAAACTGCGCCAGCTTTCTGTGCCCGATCTGCATGATCTGTCGGCGCTGGAGCCGCAGCTCGCCGGCTATGACGCCTGTTTCTTCTGCCTGGGGATTTCGTCCGCCGGCCTGAGCGAAGCCGAGTATCGCGCGGTGACTTACGATCTGACGCTGGCCGCCGCCCGCCCGCTGGCGAGGCTGAATCCGACGATGGTCTTCCTCTACGTTTCCGGCGTCGGCACCGACAGCAGCGAACGCGGCCGCAGCATGTGGGCCAGGGTCAAGGGCGCCACCGAAAACGCGCTGCTGGCGCTGCCGTTCCACGCGGTGATGTTCCGCCCCGGCGCCATTGTGCCGCTGCACGGCATTCGCTCCAAAGTCCGCGCATACGATCTGATTTATCGGCTGTTCAAGCCGCTGTGGCTCGGCGCATTGCGACTGTTTCCCGCGCAGGTGAGCAGCACCGAACGAATCGGGCTGGCGATGCTGGCGGTGGCGCGCCGGGAAACGGCCTTGCGCATCCTGGAGCCGCCGCAGATCAATCAACTGGCGACGCGCTGAAATACCGTCATCAACCGCGCCGCCGCCAATACTCCGCCACCCGGCGGCGCAGATGCTCGATGCCCTGCGGATGCTCAATAAACTGCGCCACCGGCATCATCCGCCAGCGTTGGCCTTCGTCGCCGAAGCGAATGGCGGCGATCTGCGCCGGGGCGATCTCGCCGGCCATAAACCAGGTCGGCGGGGAGCCGGGCAAAATGCCGGCGTAGCGTCGCCGCCAGACAACCTGGTGTTCGGCGATCGCCACGCCGAACTCTTCCCGCGTTTCCCGCTGCACACACTGCAGCGGCGTTTCGCCGTTTTCCCGCCCGCCGCCGGGCAGATCCCACTGACCGGGCCACGGAATGCCCGGCTTGTCGTCCCGTTGGTAAACCAGCAAGAGACCGTCGCACAGCAGCGCGATCTTGGCCCCGCCAAACGCCTCGTCCGTCATGATTTCTCCGCTCCCGGCCCCATCGCCTTTGACTGAACATCATACTTCATCCCCGCGCGGCCTGGTGTATAGTGAAAATCCGTTTTCACAACAGGCGAACAATGACGATGAACTCTCCGTTTCTGGTGACTCCCCAATGGCTTGCGCAACATATCAACGATGAAAATCTGGTGGTGATCGACGTTCGGATGTCGCCGGTCGGGCTGACGCCGAAAAAAGACATGCTTGCCGAGTTCGAACGCGGCCATATCCCCGGCGCGGTCTATTTTGATATCGACGACGTGGCGGACAAAAACACCGCGCTGCCGCACATGTTGCCGACGGCGGCGGAATTCGCCGCGGCGGCGGGCCAATTGGGCATCAGCGAGCGCGATACCCTGGTGATTTACGACGAGGGCAATCAGTTCTCCGCACCGCGCGGCTGGTGGACTTTCCGCAATTTCGGCGCCGAGCGCGTTTATGTGCTGGATGAAGGGCTGAACGGCTGGACCGCGCTGGGGCAAGCGCTGGAAACCGGCCCGGCGCAGCCTGCCCCGCTGACGTTCAACGCCCGGTTCAACGCCGACGCGGTGGTGGATATGCGGCAAGTGGAGCAAGCGTTAGGCACGCCGGTGCAAATTCTCGACGCGCGCGCCGCGCCGCGCTTTTATGCCGAAGCGCCAGAGCCGCGCCCCGGCCTGCATCGCGGCCATATTCCCGGCAGCATCAACATTCCGTACGGCGAGCTGCTGGAAAACGGCCGCTTCAAATCATTGGAGGCGCTGCGCCAAACCTTCAGCGACAAGGGGGTGGACATCAACGGCCCAATCATCACCAGCTGCGGCTCCGGCGTGACGGCGGCGGTGCTGGCGTTTGGCCTGCTGTCGCTCGGCGCGCCGCAGGTCAAGCTGTATGACGGCGCCTGGAGCGAATGGGGCCAGCTGAGCGGCAAGCAGCCTATCGCCCAAGATTAAGTTTCGATCCGCTCGACCACGATTTGCGCCAGCCGCTGCACGGCGGCCGAAGGCTGATCCTCGGCGCGGTGCAACACCACGCCGAGTTGGCCGAGAGCGGGCAGCAGATCGGGGGCCAGCGGCGACAGGCCGGGCGGCAAGCCCGCCGCCGTGCGCACCGTAACGCCCAACCCGGCGCTCACCGCCGCCCACACGCCGTTCAGGCTGCGGCTACTAAAGGCGATGCGCCAGGGTATGCCGGCGCGATCCAGCGCCTGCGTCGCCGCGCTGCGCATCAGACAGGGCGCGTCGAACATCACCAACGGCAGCGGCTCATCCCCTTCTCGCCAGGGCGCCAGCGCGAAGCCGGGCGACGCGATCCAGTGCAACTGCCGCTGCCCCAGCGCCTGATGAAACGGCGTGCTCAGACCGCCATCCCACGCCAGCGACAGATCCAGCTGGCCTTTCAGCACCCAGTCGATCAGCTCGGCATTACGCGCGATGCGCGCCTCGATCCTCACCTTTGGATTGGCGCGCGCGAAGCTGCCCAACACCTGCGGCAGAAACGTCTCGCCGAAATCCTCCTGCAACCCCAGCCGCACCGTGCCCTGCAGATCCAGCCCGCGCACCGCGGCGGCGGCTTCGTCATTAAGCTCCAGCAGGCGGCGCGCGTAGCCAAGCAGAGTTTCCCCCGTCTCGGTCATCACCATGCCGCGCCCGGCCTTGCGCAGGATCGGCGCGCCAACCTGCTGTTCCAGTTTTTTCAGGTGGGCGCTGACCGCCGACGTCGAGCGCCCCAGCCGTTCAGCCGCCTTGGCGAAGCTGCCCAGCTCGACGCCGGTGACGAAGCTGCGCAAATCCTCGAGATCGAACGTTATTCGCCCCATGCTGACCATCCTGATTTTCTGAACCATCAATCAAAATAATACCGATTTTACTGATAAAGATGGCGTGTCACGCGCTCCGGGTCAATGTCTTTCCGGAGAATCCTTATACTCGCGATGCAATACCGTTTTACCCTGCCCGCCGGTTCCGCCCCTCTGTCCGCTCCCTTTGACCACACTGCGCCGCGGGTTGACAGCTCAATGTGATATTGATAATCATTATCAATATTGCATATTCATTTGCGGCTCGCGGGATGCGGGCCGTTCTCCGGGGTCAACCGTCATGTCGTCATCACCAATCACACCTTACGCCACCACCTGCTGCATCGTGGGAGGCGGCCCCGCCGGGCTGATGCTCGGCTATCTGCTGGCGCGGGCGGGGATCGACGTGACGGTGCTGGAGAAGCACGCCGATTTCCTGCGCGATTTTCGCGGTGACACCATTCACCCGTCGACGCTGGAAATCATGCATCAACTGGGCCTGCTCGACGAACTGCTGACGCTGCCGCATCAGCGCGCGGAATCTCTGCACGCCGAAGTCGCCGGACGCGACATCAAGCTGGCGGATTTCACCCGCCTGCCGACGCGCTGCAAATTTATCGCCTTTATGCCGCAGTGGGAGTTCCTCAACTTTTTGGCCCAGCAGGCCGCCGCCTTCCCCAACTTCAGGCTGCTGACCTCAACGCAGGTTCACCAGCTGCTGTACGACCGCGGCCAGGTGTGCGGCGTGCTGGCCGACACGCCAGAAGGCCCGATCCGCGTGCGCAGCCAGTTGGTGATCGGCACCGACGGCCGCAACTCGGTAGTGCGCGAACAGGCGGCGCTCAGCAGCCGATCCTTCGGCGCGCCGCGCGACGTATTGTGGATGAAGCTCAGCAAGCAGCCGGGCGATCCGGCCTGGTCGATGGGCCACACCGGGCCGAAACAGAACTTCATCATGATCGATCGCGGCGACTACTGGCAGTGCGGTTACTCGATCGACAAAGGCAGCTTCGATGCGATCCGCCACAGCGGGCTGGAGAAATTTTTACTGCACCTCGCTGAGGTGGCGCCGTTCCAGGACGATCGCCTGCAGGAGATCGTCGAGTGGGATCAGGTCAAACTGCTGAGCATTCGCATCGATCGTCTGGATCGCTGGGCCAAACCGGGAGTGCTGTGCATCGGCGACGCCGCGCACGCCATGTCGCCGATCGGCGGCGTGGGCGTCAACCTGGCGATTCAGGACGCGGTGGCCGCCGCCAACGCCCTGATCCCGCCGCTGCGCCAGCATCGGCTGCAGCTGAAGCATCTGCTGAGCGTGCAGCGCCGGCGCGAATTCCCCACTCGCGCCATCCAGTTTTTGCAGATCAAAATGAGCCAGCGCAAGCCGGGCGAACGCCGCGCGGCGGGCGGCTCGCGCTTGATCGCCCGCGTCGGTAACAGCCGCTGGCTGCCGCGCCTGTTCGGCCGCATCATCGGCCTGGGTTTTCGCCGTGAAACACCGCGGCATCTGTCCAACGAAACCTGCCCGCCGGAATAGCATTGGTGATTTTTTCATCGCGTCGTATAATGGTTAAATCGAACGATTTAATTAACTGGAGCGATTAAATGTACGCACTCACCGCGAACGAGGCCAAAACCCAATTCGGCGATTTGCTGCTCAAGGCGCAGCGTGAACCGGTGCAAATCAATCGCAACGGCAAACCGGTCGCCGTCGTCATGTCTGTAGAAGATTACCAGGCGCTGGAAGATCTCAAATTAAGCGCACTGCAGCAAAAAATCGCGCAGGCTACCGCCGAGGAAGACGCCGGTAAGGCGGTAGACGGCGATGCCTTCTTCAACCGTCTACTCACCGATGAAACAGACTGAGATGCCCGCGTTTCGCCTCACCCCGCAGGCCCAACAAGATCTGCTGGCTATTCGTCATTTCACCATCGAGCACTGGGGCCAAGCGCAATCTCGCCGCTATCTTGAGCAGTTGAGAGAGGTCATGCATCATTTGGCAGATATGCCGGAAGCGGGTAAAGCTCACTTCCACGATCTGGGCGAAGAGATACGCAGTTTTCCTTACGCCAGCCATAGGATCTACTACCGCAACCGCCCTGCCGGCATCACCGTTCTCGCCATTCTGCATCAGGCGATGGTGCCTCACCGGCATCTGGAACAACGGCTGTAATTTTTCTTACTCAAAGGGGCACTGATGTTCACCGTCCGTCAGGCATTGCTGGAAGATTTAACGCAAGTGCGCGATATCGGCATCCGCACCTACCGCGCCCACTTCGGTGAGCTGTGGCGCTACCCGCACGAGCTGGAGGTCTTTCTGGCGGAGAATTTTTCCGTCTCCGCGTTGGAACGGACGCTGCGCGATCCCAACGTTTGCTGGCTGTTGGCCCATGAGGATGACGCCCTCGTCGGCTATGCGCGGGTGAATTTCGACAGCCTGCTGGCACCAACCGAGCACATCGGCGCAGAGCTGCAGAAAATCTATTTTCTGCCGGACCATGCCGGCAACGGCTATGGCCAGCGCCTGTACGAACAGGTACAGCAGCGGGCTATCGACCGTCGGCAAAAAACGCTGTGGCTGGAAGTGCTGCAACGCAACACCCGCGCCCAACGTTTTTATCAGCGTCAAGGATTGAGCATTTGTGGCGAGACCTGCTACACCAGCGCCCAGGGCTCGATAGGCATTTGGTATATGAGCAAGGCGCTGTAACCGCGCCCCACTCCGCCGTCGTTTAGCGCGGCTCCCGCTGCAGCATCAGGAACAGCAAGGCAAACGCATTGGGCGCCAGGTAGATCAGCGCCCCCAGCTGCACCGCCAGCGGATCCTTCTTGGCCTGCCAGGCCATAAACCAGTCGCCGGCGACCACCATAAAGCCGACGCCCCACACCGTTATCGCGCAAAGCGCCCCCAGCATCGCCCAGACTTTGCCCTTGGCGAAAGCGGCGTAAGGGCCTTTCAATCGCCCGATCATCAACGCCACGCCCGCCGTCGCGAATAGGCCGGCCAGCGTTTCCAGCGCGGTGATGACCGCCAACCCCAACATGCAGGCCCAGTCGGCGCTGATCGCGCGCCACATCAGCCCCGGCGTTTGATAAGTATCCTGCATGGCGAGCAGCGGCCCCACCGCATTGCGCGCGGTGCCGGCGAAATCCGCCGTATTGTTCAACAGGCTAAACAGCCCCCACAGGGCCGGAAACAGGGACAGGACGATGCAACCGAGGCGTGACACAGTGATTTCGTTCATGGTTATCCTTAATGAATAAACGGGTGGCTCCCGTCCTCATGACGGGACCGCTATTGAGATCCTGATAGTTTGACGTGCACAATGTAAGAACTAATCTTACAATGACGCAGCATAGCCGAAAGTGAGGAGGAACAATGGGCAGAACACTAACGGTAGATCTGGGTGACGAACTGCGTAGCTTCGTCGAAGACCTGGTGGCCAGCGGCGATTACCGAACGCCCAGCGAAGTCATCCGCGAATCCGTGCGCACTTTGCGCGAACGTACCGCCGCCTCAAAACTGGAAGAGCTTAGGCGCTTGATCGCCGAAGGAGAGAACAGCGGCGAAGCCGTCGAATGGGATCGTGATGTGTTCATGGAAAGAATACGGAGCAAAGCAAAAGGATGCGCAGGAGAGTAACCGTTCGTCCAAAAGCGTTGGACGATATGGAAGAGATCTATTTTTACGGGTTGGCGCACTTTGGCTTGCAGGTGGCCGAAGATTATCTGCGCCGCCTGCATCAGGCTTTCGATAACCTTAGCCACCACCAACTCGGCAAAAACATCGATGCAATCGGCCCCGGCCTATGGGTATTGCCCGTCGCCAACCACCTGATTTATTTTCGACAGCACAGGCGGGAGGTGAATATCATCAGAGTGCTGCATCATTCCCGCGATCCGCTCAGCCAATCCTTTTTCAGCTGACCCAACGTTAAATCGCCACCAGCGCGCGGACGCCGTCCTGTTCCATAGCGCTGCCGGCGCCGCGCTGCACGATGCTGCCGCGCGACATCACCAGATAGCTGTCCGCCAGGTCGGCGGCGAAGTCATAGAACTGCTCCACCAGCAGGATCGCCATATCGCCCCGCGCCGCCAGCTGTTTGATCACCGCGCCGATCTCCTTGATCACCGAAGGCTGGATCCCTTCCGTCGGTTCGTCGAGGATCAACAGCTGCGGTCGGCAGGCCAGCGCCCGGCCGATCGCCAGCTGCTGTTGCTGCCCGCCGGAAAGATCGCCGCCGCGCCGATCCTTCATTTGCCGCAGCACCGGAAACAGTTCATAGATCGGATCCGGCACCGCGCGCGCGTCGGCGCCGGAAAAACGCGCCAGCCCCATCAGCAGATTTTCCTCCACCGTCAGGCGCGGAAAAATCTCCCGCCCCTGCGGCACATAGGCGATGCCCGCCTGCACCCGCTGATGCGGCTTTTTACCGGTGATGGTTTCGCCCCGCCAACGGACGCTGCCGCTGCGCGCCGGGATCAGCCCCATCAGGCATTTCAGCAGCGTGGTCTTGCCCACGCCATTGCGCCCCAGCAGGCAGGTCACCTCGCCGATGCGCGCCTCGAACGACAGGCCGCGCAGAATGTGGCTGCCGCCGTAATACTGATTCAATTCCTCTACCTGCAGCATGATTACGCCTCCTCAGCGCCCCAGATATACCTCAATCACCCGTTCATCGGCCTGCACCTGCGCCAGCGATCCTTCCGCCAGCACCTGTCCCTGATGCAGCACCGTCACGCGATCGGCAATGGTTTCCACAAACCCCATGTCGTGCTCCACCACCATCAGCGAATGCTTGCCCGCCAGCTCGCGGAACAGTTCGGCGGTGTAGTCGGTTTCAGCGTCGGTCATGCCGGCCGCCGGCTCGTCGAGCAACAGCAGGTGCGGTTCCTGCACCAGCAGCATGCCGATCTCGAGAAACTGTTTCTGCCCGTGGGACAGCAGCCCGGCGGGCCGGTGGCGCTCGTGCCCCAGCCGCAGGGTCTTCAGCATCTCGTCGATGCGGTCGCGCTGTTCGCTGCTTAAACGGGCGCGCAGGCAGGTCCATACCGACTTGCGGGTTTTCTGGGCGATCTCCAGATTTTCGAACACCGTCAGCGCCTCGAACACCGTCGGTTTTTGAAACTTGCGGCCGATGCCGGCATGGGCGATCTGCATCGGCGCCAGCCGGGTCAGATCGACGGTCTGGTCGTAAAACACCCTGCCGCTGTCCGGCCGGGTTTTGCCGGTGATCACATCCATCAGCGTGGTCTTGCCGGCGCCGTTGGGGCCGATCACGCAGCGCAGTTCGCCGACGCCAATGCGCAGCGACAGATCGGTCAGCGCGCGAAAACCGTCGAAGCTGACGTTGACGTTGTCGAGCTGCAACACCGGATCGGTTTGCTGCCGGTATTTGTCCGCCGGCAGCGGATGGGTAAACAGTTCGTCGGTCACTTGCATCGCCTTCATGAGGATTTCCTCCGACGCAGCAGGCCAATCACCCCTTTGGGCAGAAACAACGTGACGACGATAAACATCAGGCCGAGGAAAAACTGCCAGTATTCGGGAATGGCCATGGTGAACCAGCTCTTGGCGCCGTTGACGATGCCGGCGCCGAGCAGCGGCCCCACCAGGGTGCCTCGCCCGCCAAGGGCGACCCAAATGGCGGCCTCGATCGAGTTGGTCGGCGACATTTCGCCGGGGTTGATGATGCCGACCTGCGGCACATAGAGCGCGCCGGCCAGCCCGCACAGCACCGCCGACAGCGTCCAGACGAACAGCTTGAAGCCCTTCGGATCGTAGCCGCAGAAGGTCAGGCGGTTTTCCGCATCGCGCACCGCGGTCAGCACCCGGCCGAACTTGCTGCGCGCCAGCGCAAAGCCGATGGCCAGGCTGGCGGCCAGCAGCAGCACCGTCGCCAGGAACAGCGCCACCCGCGTGCCGGCGGCGGTGATGGGAAAGCCGAGCAGCGTGGTGAAACCGGTAAAGCCGTTATTGCCGCCGAAACCGGTCTCGTTGCGAAAGAACAGCAGCATGCCGGCATAGGTCAGCGCCTGGGTCATGATCGAGAAGTACACCCCTTTGATTTTCGAGCGAAAGGCGAAGTAGCCGAACAGGAAAGCCAACAGGCCCGGCACCAGCACGATCAGGCACAGCGCCCAGGCGAAATGCTGGGTGCCGCTCCAGAACCACGGCAGCTCGTTCCAGGAGAGGAACGCCATAAACGCCGGCAGCCCGTCACCCGCCGCCTGCCGCATCAGGTACATGCCCATGGCGTAGCCGCCGAGCGCGAAGAACAGCCCGTGGCCGAGCGACAGCAGCCCGGCATAGCCCCACACCAGATCGAGCGCCACCGCCACCACCGCGTAGCACAGGATCTTGCCCGCCAGCGTCAGGGTATAGGTGGACACCGCCAGCGGATGACCCGCCGGCAACAACGTCATGAACGGCATGACCAGCAGCGCCAGCAACGCCAGCCCGCCGATGCTCAACGCCAGCCGGGGCGCTTTCTGCACGCCGGTTACGGTCAATGGTTGGCTCATCAGTCAATCACCCTGCCCTTAAGGGCGAACAGCCCCTGCGGACGCTTTTGAATAAACAGAACGATCAGCACCAGGATCAGGATCTTGCCCAACACGGCGCCGATCTGCGGCTCGAGGATCTTGTTGACGATGCCGAGGCCGAAGGCCGCCGCCACCGTCCCCGCCAGCTGGCCGACGCCGCCGAGCACCACCACCAGGAACGAATCGATGATGTAACCTTGCCCCAGCTCCGGCCCGACGTTGCCCAACTGCGACAGCGCCACCCCGCCAAGCCCGGCGATGCCGGATCCCAACCCGAAGGCCAGCATGTCCACCCGCCCGGTGGGCACGCCGCAGCAGGCCGCCATCGCGCGGTTTTGCGTCACCGCGCGCACGTTCATGCCGAGCCGGGTTTTGTTCAGCAGCAGCCAGGTCAACGCCAGCACCAGCAGCACGAACGCGATCACCGCGATGCGGTTCCACGGCAACACCAGGTTCGGCAACAGCTGCACGCCGCCCGACAGCCACGCCGGGTTGGCGACCTCGACGTTCTGCGCACCGAACAGCACCCGCACCAGTTGGATCAGCACCAGGCTGATGCCCCAGGTGGCCAGCAGGGTTTCCAGCGGCCGGCCGTACAGGTGGCGGATCACCGTGCGCTCCAGCAGCATACCGATCCCGGCGGTGATGGCGAACGCCACCGGCAGCGCCGCCAGCGGGTAGAGCGCCAGCCACTGCGGCGCAAATTGCTGAAACAACCCCTGCACCAGATAGGCGGAATAGGCGCCGAGCATCAGCATTTCGCCGTGCGCCATATTGATGACGCCGAGCAGGCCGTAGGTGATCGCCAGGCCAAGCGCCGCCAGCAGCAGGATCGAACCGAGCGACAGGCCGCTGAACGCCTGGCCGAGCAGATCGCCGATCATCAGGCGGTGCTGCACGCGCTGCAGGCTGCGCTGCGCCTCGGCGCGCACCGCGGCGTCCGGCTCAATGGCCGCGTCGGTCAAGGCTTGCAGCCGCGCGCGGGTTTCCGGCTTGCCCGATTCCCCCAGCAGCCGCACCGCATTGAAGCGCACCTGCGGGCTGGCGTCGGCCAATTGCAGGTTCGCCAGCGCAATGCTCAGCGCGTCGCGTACCTGCGGGTCTTTCTCCTGCGCCAGCCGCCGGGTCAACAGCGGCAACTGCTCGCCCTGCGCCTCGCGCTGCAGCGCGGTCGCCGCCTGCAGCCGCACCGCCGCGTCCGCGCTGACCAACCGCTGCGCCGACAACGCGTTGGCGATCAGAATGCGCAGCCGGTTGTTCAGCCACACTTTCTTCGGCTCGCCAACCGGGGCCGCCTCACCTTCAAGCGGCAGATAGCGGTCGCCCTGGCGGATAAAGGCGCGCTTCGCCTCGTCGATCGCCACGGTTTCCTGCTGCAGCCCCTGCAGCAACGGCAGGCGCGCGGCGTCCGGCTCGGCCGCCCACGCCTGCAGCAGTTTGGCCTGCTGCGCGCGAGTGGCCGCCGCGAACTCATCGGCCGGCCCGGCCTGCGCCAGCAGGGGCCAGGCGCACAACAGCCACAGCCCGGCGCGCAGAGAGGATAAAAACGGAGATTGCATCAGCTGCCTCTTCTGTTGGGCCGGCGCGCGTCGGGCCGCGCCGGCGCTGAGTGACGTTACTTGCCGCCTTTCACCGGGTAATCCGGTTTTTTGTCGTTGCCGGCAATATACGGACTCCACGGCTGCGCGCGCACCGGCGCCTCGGTCTGCCACACCACGTTGAACTGGCCGTTGCCCTCGATCTCGCCGATCATCACCGGCTTGTGCAGGTGGTGATTGGTCTTGTCCATGGTCAGCGTGAACCCCGACGGCGCGGCGAAGGTTTGCCCGGCCATCGCCGCGCGCACCTTATCGACGTCGGTGGAGCCGGCCTTTTCCACCGCCTGCGCCCACATATGGAGGCCGACGTAGGTGGCCTCCATCGGATCGTTGGTGACCGCAGTGGCGTAATTCGGCAGATTGTGCGCCTTGGCGTAGGCTTTCCACTGGCTGACAAACTGTTTGTTGGTCGGGTTATCCAGCGATTCGAAGTAGTTCCAGGCCGCCAGGTTGCCCACCAGCGGCTTGGTGTCGATGCCGCGCAGCTCTTCCTCGCCGACCGAGAAGGCGATCACCGGCACGTCGGTGGCCTTGACGCCCTGGTTGGCGAGTTCTTTGTAGAACGGCACGTTGGAATCGCCGTTAATGGTGGAAATCACCGCGGTGTTGCCGCCGGCGGCGAACTTCTTGATGTTGGCGACGATGGTCTGGTAATCGCTATAGCCGAACGGCGTATAGACCTCTTCGATATCCTTGTCCTGCACGCCTTTGCTGTGCAGGAAGGCGCGCAGGATCTTGTTGGTGGTGCGCGGATAGACGTAATCGGTGCCCAACAGGAAGAAGCGCTTGGCGCCGCCACCGTCCTCGCTCAGCAGGTATTCCACCGCCGGGATCGCCTGCTGGTTCGGCGCCGCACCGGTGTAGAACACGTTCGGCGACATCTCTTCGCCTTCGTATTGCACCGGATAGAACAACAGTCCGTTCAGCTCCTCAAACACCGGCAGTACCGACTTGCGCGACACCGAAGTCCAGCAGCCAAACACCGCCGCCACCTTGTCCTGGCTCAGCAGCTGGCGCGCCTTTTCGGCGAACAGCGGCCAGTTGGAGGCCGGATCCACCACCACCGGCTCCAGCTTTTTGCCGAGCACCCCGCCTTTGGCGTTGATCTCGTCGATGGTCATCAGCGCCACATCCTTCAGCGGCGTCTCGGAAATCGCCATGGTGCCGGAAAGCGAACTCAGAATACCGACCTTGATGGTGTCGGCGGCCTGCGCGCTCCAGGCCAGGCCCAGGCCGACAGCGGCGGCGGACAGCGCAAAAGCTTTGATAAAACGACGACGTTGCATAGTTCAAACTCCTGATGTGTGTGAAATCAAAATCGTTACGCCGAGCGCGCAGGCTGCTGAGCCCGCGCCTGGTGCAACATGTGCAGCGTTATTTTTCGCACTTCTGCCTTGCTGACGGCGATGTGCTCGCCGAGCAGCGTTTGCGCCTCCCCGCTTTGCCGCTGCAGGATCGCCTGCAAAATGGCGGCGTGCTCGCGGTAGGTGGCGTCCACCCGCGCCTGCTGGGTGAAATCCAGCCGGCGAATGATGCGGATCTTTTCGGTCAGTTCGCGGTGAATGCGCGCCATTTCGCCGTTGCCCGCCGCGGCCACCAACGCCTGATGAAACTGCTCATCGTGCTGCGACACCGCCTTGCCGTCCGCCAGGCGCGGCGCTTCGGTCCAAAAACGGCTCAGCGCCGACAGCGCGTCCGGCGTTTCCCCGGCCGGGCGTTCGCACAGCCGTTTCACCGCCTCTTGCTCCAGCACGATGCGCAGGTCGTACAGCTCTTCGAAGTAGGCGAAATCGAACGGCCGCACCTGCCAACCGCTGCGAAACAACACCTCGACATAGCCTTCGCGCTCCAGCCGAAACAGCGCCTGACGCACCGGCGTGCGGCTGGCCGCCATGCGCTGCGCCACGTCGCTTTCGCTGAAGCGATCGCCCGGCAGCAGGCGAAACTCGAAGATGTCGGCCTTGAGCTGCAGATAAATGCGCTCCGCCAACCCTTCCGGGCGCGCCTTGTGCTCTCCGTTGGTGATTTGCATCATCGCTCCTCCGTTCAGACCGCCTTTTCCAGCCACAGCAGGGCGTCGCCCGGCCCGACCGGCCGCCCCTGCCGGCAGCTGATGCGTTTAACGATCCCGGCGCGCGGCGCGGTGACCGCCAGCTCCATTTTCATCGCCTCGACCACGATCAGCGGCTGCCCGGCCGCCACCGCCTGCCCCGGTTCCACCAGGATTTTCCACACGCTGCCGTTCAGATCGGCGCTGACCAGATCGCCGTCGATGGCGTCTTCTTCCTCCGGCGGCAACAGTTGCGCCTCGGCCTCGTCGTCATCGCTGCGCCAGCGCGCCACTTCGGCGCTGAACGCCTGCTGCTGGCGATGCTGGAAGTCGGCGATCGCCTCGGCGTTGTCGGCCAGGAAACGGGTGTAGGCGGCGAAGTCGAACTCGCTCTCTTCGATGCGCACCTGCATGCGCCCTTCACGGAACGCTTCGCGCTGCTCGTCCAGCTCTTGCTCGCTGACCGGGTAGAAGCGCACCTGATCGAAGAAGCGCAGCAGCCAGGGCTCACCGGCGGTGAACTGCGGGTTTTTGAGAAACTTGTTCCAGATCGGCAGCGTGCGCCCCACCAGCTGGTAACCGCCCGGCGAATCCATGCCGTAGATGCACATGTACATGCCGCCGATGCCGACCGTCCCTTCGGCGGTGTGGGTGCGCGCCGGGTTGTATTTGGAGCTCAGCAGGCGATGGCGCGGATCGAGCGGCACCGCGCAGGGCGCGCCGAGGTAGACGTCGCCCAGCCCGAGGATCAGGTAGCTGGCGTCGAACAGAATGTCGCGCACCTGCTCGCGTCGGCTCAGGCCATTGATGCGCTGAATGAAATCGACGTTGTTCGGCAGCCAGGGCGCCGAGGCGCGCACCGTCTGTTGATAGCGATCCACCGCCCCCAGCGTGGCCGAATCCTCAAACGCCATCGGCAGCCACACGGTGCGCGTCGGCACCTTCAGGCGGCTGACGTCCCCCAGCGCCCGTTCGCGCGCCAGTAGGCGCTGCAGCAGGTCGGCCTGGCTAATCTGCCGGCTGTCGTAGCGGATCTGCAGCGAACGCACGCCGGGCGCCAGCTCCGCCACGCCCGGTATCGCCTCCTCACGCAGCGACTGCATCAGCAGATGAATGCGCAGCCGCAGCGCCAGATCGAGCACATTGTCGCCGTACTCCATCAAGATGTAGCCGTCCCCCGCCTGGCGATACGCCACCGCCGGGCGCCCTTCCGCCGCCGGCAGCGCCGCCAGCACCGCGGCGGAAACGGTCTCCGCCGGGGCCAGATCCGGCGGCGGCAGGGTGATGGCCTTCACCGCCGCCAGCGCTTCGATGCTGCCGAGCTGCGCCTGCTCCAGCGACTGCGCCTGCCGGAAGCCGATCGGATGGAAACGGATGCGGTCGCCCGGCTTCACCTGCCCCACTTTCCACAGTTCAGCCTTGGCGATGGTCACCGGGCAAACGAAGCCGCCGAGGCTGGGCCCGTCGCGGGTCAGGATCACCGGGAAGTCGCCGGTGAAGTTGATGGCGCCGATGGCGTACTCGCAGTCGTGCACGTTGGAAGGATGCAAACCGGCCTCGCCGCCGTCCTCCCGCGCCCACTCGGGCTTCGGCCCCGACAGGCGCACCCCGAGGCGGTTGGAGTTGTAATGCACCTGCCAGTCGGTGGCGAAAAAGGCCTCTATCGATTCAGCGGTGAAAAAGTCCGGCGCGCCGTGCGGCCCGTACAGCACGCCGATGTGCCACTGGTCGCCGTAGTGCGGGATCAGGCTGTCGTCCATCGCCTGCGGCGCGGCGATCGGCGCCGGCGTGGTGCTGGCCGCCAGCGCCGGTTGGGCGATCGCCAGCATGTCCGCCACGCGCAAGGTGCGCCCGGCGTGGCCGCCGAACTGGCCCAGCGCGAAGGTGGAGCGGCTGCCGAGATACACCGGCACGTCAAAGCCGTTGCGTACCGCCAGATAGGTGCGGCAGCCTTGCGTAGCGCGCCCCAGCGTCAATACCTGCCCGGCCCGCACCGCGATCGGCCGCCAGTAGGCGACCGCCTCGCCATCCAGATCGGCCGGGCAGCTCGCGCCCGTCAGCGCGATGGTGGCGTCGCAGTGAAAGCGCAGCGTCGGCCCCTGCAGGGTAAACTCCAACCCGGCGGCCGCCGGGTGGTTGCCGACGATGCGGTTGGCCAGCCGAAACGCGAAGTCGTCCATCGGGCCGGACGGCGGCACGCCGATGTCCCAATAGCCGAGGCGGCCGGGATAATCCTGCACGCTGCTGTAGGTGCCGGGTTGCAGCACTTCGAGGCAGTGCGGCTGGAAACGCACATCGTCCAGCAGGCGCGTCCAGACGTCGCCGCGCTGAAATTGCGGCGTGGCGATCACCTGCCGCAGATAGTCGAGGTTGGTGGCGATGCCGTGCAAACGGGTCGCCGCCAGCGCCACGCGCAATTTTTCCAGCGCCTGCGCCCGATCCGCGCCGTGCACGATCAGCTTGGCGATCATCGGGTCGTAAAACGCCGACACTTCGCTGCCGGTCGCCACCCAACCGTCGAGGCGCACGTCGTCAGGGAAATGCACCTCGGTCAGCACGCCGGGGCTGGGCTGGAAGTTTTTCAGCGGATCTTCGGCGTAGAGGCGCACCTCGATCGCCGCGCCCTGCGGCGCGCGTTGCAACGCCGCCCAATCCAGCGCGTCGCCCGCCGCCACCTGCAGCATGCATGCGATCAGATCCAGGCCGGTGACCATTTCGGTGACCGGGTGCTCGACCTGTAAGCGGGTGTTCACCTCCAGGAAATAAAACTCGTCGCGCGCGGCGTCATAGATAAACTCTACGGTGCCGGCGCTACGGTAATTCACCGACTCGCCCAGCGCCACCGCCGCCCGGTGCAGCGCCTGGCGGGTCGCCGCCGGCAGATGCGGCGCCGGGGTTTCCTCCACCACCTTTTGGTTGCGCCGCTGCAGCGAACAGTCGCGCTCGCCGAGCGCCGCCACCCGCCCCTGGCCGTCGCCGAAAATCTGCACCTCGACGTGGCGCGCCCGATCGACGAAGCGTTCGATAAAGGCGCCGGCGTCACGGAAGAACTGCTCTCCCAGCCGTTTGACGCTGTCGTACGCGTCGCGCAGCGCCGCCTCGTCGTCACAGCGCGTCAGGCCGATGCCGCCGCCGCCGGCGGTGCTTTTCAGCATCACCGGGTAGCCGATGCGCGCGGCGGCGGCGACCGCCTGCTCAACGCTCTCCAGCAAGCCGGTGCCCGGCGTCATCGGCACCCCGGCCAACGCCGCCAGCTCGCGCGCCCGGTGCTTGAGGCCGAACTCGCGCATCTGCGCCGCCGTCGGGCCGATAAAGGCGATGCCCGCCGCTTCGCAGGCGTCGGCAAACTCGGCGCTCTCGGACAAAAAGCCGTAGCCGGGGTAGATCGCCTGCGCGCCGGTGGCCGCTGCCGCCGCGAGGATCTTGTCGATGCGCAGGTAGCTGTCGGCGGCCTTGTCGCCGCCGAGCGCCACCGCCCTGTCGGCCTCGGCGACGTGCGGCGCATTGCGGTCGGCGTCGGAATAGACCGCCACGCTGGTTACGCCCAGGCGTTTCAGGGTGCGAATGGCGCGGCAGGCGATTTCGCCGCGGTTAGCGATCAGTACGGTAGTAAACATGTTCATGCCCCCTTAACGCTGGCGAGATAGTCGCGCCAGCCGCCAAACTCAGTGATATCCGTCGCGTCTTCCAGCGCCCAGGCTTCGCAGATAAACCCCTTCACCCGCCGGCCGTCCGCCAGCAGCAGCGTGCCGATGCCCAATGGCGCCGGGATTTCCGCCACAAACTCGCCGAAACGGGCCAGCGGGATGTCCCACAGCTCAACGCGGATCGCCGCCCCCTGCGCCGCGCGCGCCAGCCCCGGCTTCGGCGGCTCGGTATCGGCCAGCGCATACAGGCGATAGCAGGGGGCGGTAGCGGTTTGCTCCACCTGCACCGCGTCGCGCTGTGTCAACTGGACGTTGAGCGGCATGCCGCTCAGGTGAGCGCCCACTACCGCCAGACGCACGTGCCCTGTGGACGGCGCAGACACAGGCTGCGGCGGCAACGCCCGGCCGATAGCGCCGAGCGGCAAGGCGCTTTGTCGTTGCCAGCGCACGCCAAACGCCGCCAGCGCCCGGTCATGCCAGGCGGGCGCAATCAGGGTGATGCCCGCCGGCAGACCGTCTTCGCGCAGCGGCCCCGGCAGCGCCAGCGCGCTCAGATCGGCCAGGTTGGTGAAATTGGTGTAAGTGCCGAATTGCGAATTGAACAGCACCGGCTCCTGCGCCATCTCCGCCAGGGTGCGGATAGTGGGCGCGGTCGGCACCACCAGCGCGTCGAACGGCGCCAGCCGCTGGGCGATTTGCCGCGCCAGCTCGGCGCGCAGGTATTCCGCCTTGTAGGCGTCGCAGGCGCTGTAGCCGAGGCCGTTGCCGACGATGCCGCGCACCACCGGATCGATAGCCTGCGGGCTCGCTTCCAGCACCTGCTCAATGGCTACCGTGCGCTCCGCCACCCAGGGGCCGTAATACAGCTGCTCCGCCAGAGTGCGAAACGGCGCGAAATCGAGGGGTTCCAGCGTGGCGCCGCCCGCCTGCAGCTGCGCCAGCGCTCGGTGAAACGCCCGCTCGGCCTGAACATCGCCGAAAAACTCCAGCTGGGCGGGAACGGCGAAACGCGGCGCGGCGGGGATATCCGCCGGCGCGGTATGCGGATCGGGGCGGGAATACGGGTCTGCCGCGTCAAAGCCGCTCGCCAGTTCCGCCACCAGCGCGGCGTCGGCCACCGTCAGCGCGAAAACCGACACCGTATCGTTCAACCGGCAGGCCGGCACCACGCCGCGGTTGGACAACCGCCCCTTGGTCGGCTTCAGCCCGACGATGTTGTTGAACCCGGCGGGCACACGCCCCGAACCGGCGGTGTCGGTGCCGAGCGCGAACGGCACCAGGCCGCGCGCCACCACCGAGGCGGAGCCGGAGCTGGAACCGCCGCTGACGTAGCGGCTGTCGAAGCTGTTGACCACTGCGCCATGCGGTGAGCGAGTGCCTACCAACCCGGTAGCGAACTGGTCGAGGTTGGTTTTACCAAGGGCGATCGCCCCGGCGGCGCGCAGGTGGGCGACCACGGTGGCGTCCGCCGCGGCCTGATAGGTGAACGCCGGGCAGGCGGCGCTGGTCGGCCAGCCGCCGACGTCGATATTGTCTTTGATGGCGAAGGGCACGCCGAACAGCGGCAGGCGGCTGAGATCGCCGGCGACCGCCTCGAGCCTCTGTGCCAGCTGCCGATACTGCTGCTCGCGCTGCGCCGGCGTAGCGAGATACAGCCAGGCGTTATCGTCTGGGTTCAGCCCGGCGACCAGCGTTTCGATCGTCGCACTGACGCAGGCAAGGCGCTCGCCCGCCGGGCGGGTTTGGTAATGGTGTTGCCATTCACTGAGGGTAAAACCGCACGCTACAACAGGTTCGCTCATCGACTGAATTCCATCTGGTACACAAGATGGGATTCAACAGAGCAACCGGCGTGCCAATTTTTAATCTCATGATTTCAATAAATTATAATTAAAACTTATGACGGCGGCGGCAAACGGGCTGCACCAGCGGCGCGCAGCGGGAGAACAAAAAGAGTGCAATGGCGGGATGATGCAGAGGAAAAACCGGGGCGACGCACTCGCCGCCCCGCAGGCCGATGGGGATCAGTCGTTGATGCGTTTCAAACCGACCGGCGTAATGCAGTAGGTCTGTTGCTTGCCCTTCTCCGCCAGCCGCAAGTGCTGCATTTCGTTGACGATCGCCAGGCGGTTGTCCGGCTCTTCATGCCGCAGATGAATCACTTCACCGCCGTAACCCGACAGCGGCAACACCCAGGTTTTGGCCGGTTGATTCTGGCTGCCGATGACGTCGTAGCTGAGCAAGACGTTGCCGTCCGCATCCGTCACGCTGAGGAAGGCATAGCTGTCGGCAAAGTAGTGGTGAGCAATCCCCGCCGCCAGCGTGACGGTAACGGTTTTCTTCACCAGATCGATGGCGCCGGTCAGGAACTGGCGATCGCCAATCCCTTTGCACGCCACGGTAAACGCATTGCCGACGTTGGCGCCCGGCGGCGTATTGTCGGCCGGCAGGCAATCCCGATAGGTCGCCAACAGTGACTCGCGCTGCGGCTCGGCAAAGGCGCCGAACGCCAGATAAATATCGTCCTTGAACGACGACGATGGCGCATAGTAAGCCGGCAACAGGCGACGCAAACGCTGCGCCGCCTGTTCCAGGCGCGCCAGCAGCGCCTGCTCGGGATCGCCGGGCAACGCCGGGTTTTTCAGCCCGCTGGTTTCGATGCGCAGTACGTTGGTTTTGTTTTTGTTATCGATGACGTCGGCCGCCGCCGGATTCAAACGCACCCGGCTCGGCTCCACATGGTAAATCTCGATGTCATCGCCCTCGGCAAACGGCAGCTCGTCATGACTTAACGTAGCCTGAGTGCCCTGAATCTCCTTGCTGAAGCGCACCGCGCCCTGCCGATCGCGCAGCGTCACCCGGGCATAGGTTTCACCGGGGAAGTAGGCGTGCGGCGTGGTGCTGGTCACGTCAACCACCACCGCTCCTTTGGCGCGATCGACGACCACGGTGGCGAAGACCGCATCGCTCAGGCCCAACAGATTGATCTCCTGCGAAACGATCGGCGAAGCGGCTTTGCGCTCGAAGCGAAGCGTCACCGCGTTTTTCCCCTGCTTCACCGTCAGGTAACCCGCCGTCGGCCGATATTTACGATCTTTGCCGGTCGGCAACCGCAAGGTATACACGCCGATCGGCAGCGCAGTCAGCGCCAGGGTCGGCGTGTCGATACGGACTTTGTGGGCATAGCGCGCCCCTTCCATCAGGATCAGGTCTTCACCGTAGATCTGCGCAAAGTCATCGATATCCAGACTCAGGGTGACGTCGCCTTTCAGCCCGCTGGCCTTGAGCTGGCAGGAATCGACCAGCCGCAGCGAGGAATCCAGTTTCAGCTGCGCCTGCACCGCCGGCAGACTCTGCGCGTCCACCAGTTGATACAGCGGATACACCGCCTTGGCGTGGCTGAACGCGTTGCGATCGCGCTGCGCTTGGGTGATCACGCCGCCGGTCAGCTCGACGAAAGGCGTCACGTCGATCTGCTCACCGGCCGCGGCGAAGCTTGCCGACAGCAGGTCCAGCAAGGCATGTTCCGACGGCACGAAGCCCGGCGTATTGCAGCTTTGACGATATTGCTGATTAAAGTGCGTGAAGGCGTTCTTGCCTGCCTTGTCGACCATCAGCATCGCAAAGAACAGCTTGGAGCGCAGATCCCACTGGTTGAGCGGCATGCCCTGAGCGATCAAATCGATGATTTTCTTCTCGACGGCGGCCGCGTTGCCGTAGTTATACAGCCACCCCTCCTGGTATTTGCGTTCCCCCAGCATCACGTCCTGATAGCAAGCGGCATAAATATTGTTCCACATCTCACCGGTGGAGAAATATTTGTCGCCCATAAAGTGCCCCTGATAGCCGTGCGCGATCTCATGCAGGCTGCCCCAGTTGCTGTCTTTCGGCGTCAGCCAGAAGCTGCTGACCGAGTTGCTGGTTTCCGCCGTCCAGCGGCCGCCGTAATACGCGGCGCCGGCGCCGTGCTTATCGGCCTTCATAAAGTAGCGGTTGCGAATATTGCGATCGGATTCGTGTTCAGCCTCGAACGAGACACCGGTCAGCGCATTGTAGAAAGTGAAAATGCGATCGTAGTAGGCGATCAGCCCGTCGATGTTTTTCGCGTCGCCCAGCGACTTCAGCGTCGGTTTACTGATTTTCGGCACCAGCAACACTGCGTATTCCGCATCGACCAGGGCAAACTCGGCGTCCCGATCGTCCCAGCGGGCAAAGAATGCGGCTTCGTTTTCGCCACGGCGATAAACCGGCAGCGCTTTCGCCGTGTCCGGGTACTCGAACTCCAGCGCCGGCTCGCCCTGCCCATACGGCGTATCGATGAACGGCACCGAGACGGCATTGACCTGGGCCTCGACCCAGCTCGCGCCGACGCTGAATTCCGCTTCCGTTTTGCTGTCGTCATTCAGCAAGCGCAGCGTGAGCTTGCCGGTAAACGCCGCGTTGGTCTGACGCACTCGCAGCACCTGCCCGGCGGCGAGAATGACGCCCAGGTGCTGGCGATCGTGATCGATGCCTTTGCTCATGCCTGCCGCATCCAGCCAGACCGGCCGGGTCAACGTGTAAAGTGATTGGGTTTTCGTGATGGTTGGCATCCTGCTTTCCTCATGGTTTGGGTGATTGAATTGACCATGAAAAAGTAACCGGATGGGCGGCACGCCCTCCATCGATGGCGGGTGGCTGAGGGCCAGTACAACAAAGGTAGGAGGGAGGAGACAAAAAAAAGGCGCAACCTTGCGATTGCGCCTGATGTTCGGTGAACGCTGCGCGTTACTCGCCGCGAACGCGCTGCGCCAACCCTTTGAGGAAGTAGCGCAGCATCTGATCGCCGCACGGGCGGTAGTTCTTGGTGCCCTCTTTGCGGAACAGCGCGCTCAGCTCCGGCTTGGAGATGCGGAAGTCCACCGCGGTGAAAATCTGGTGCATGTCGGTGTCTTTCAGCTCGAACGCCACGCGCAGCTTTTTCAGCACCAGGTTATTGGTGATCGGCAGTTCAACCGCCGGCGCCGGGAACTTGTCGTCCTTGCCGCGCTTGAAGAACACCAGGCCGTTGAGGAAGTGCGCCATCACTTCGTCAGGGCACTTCTCGTAGCCCTGCTCGCCTTCTTTGATCACGTAAGCGTCCATCGCCGACACCGCCACCTCGAAATCGTCCAGTTTGATAATCTCGACCATTTTGGCGTTGTTAATGCTCAGCATATAGCGCACGCTGCGCAGCACGTCGTTGTTCATCATGGGATTGCATTGCCTTTACTTGTCTAACGGGGACGTGCGCACATTGCGAAACGAAATGACTGCCACACACCTTGAATGTGCGGCAGTATAGGGATCGGCAAGGGGTTTCTCAATCGATTTGGCTTTTTTGCTGATACAGCGGGATATCTTCGCCGATGATGTACTTGTTGCGCAGCATCGACGAGACCTTGTCCATGATCATCACTACCACCACCAGGATCAGGGTGATGAACATCACTACGTCCCAGTTCCACAGCCGCATATTCTCCGCATACACCAGGCCGATGCCGCCGGCGCCGACGAAGCCCAGCACCGCCGCAGAGCGGGTGTTGGATTCGATCTGGTACAGGCTGAGCGCCAGGAAAGTGGGGAACGACTGGGTGAAAATGCCGTAGCGGTGCTTCTGTAACCCGTTGGCGCCCACCGCCGTCAGGCCGCGGCTGGGGGACTTGTCCACCGCCTCATGGCCTTCGGCGTACAGTTTGCCCAGCAGCCCGACGTCCTGCATCACGATAGCCAGCACCCCGGCGAGCGGCCCCATGCCGACGGCGCGCACGAAGATCAGCCCCCAGATCGCCATGTCGATGCCGCGCAGCACGTCCAGCAAGCGGCGCACCAGCACCGAAATTGGCCGCAGCAGCGGCGTCGACATCACGTTGCGCGCGGCGAAGAACGACAGCGGCAGCGCGATCAGCGACGCGGTGATGGTGCCGGCGAACACGATGGCGATGGTGATGCCGATCTGCTGGAAGTAGTACATGAACGGCCAGTTGGCGAAGTCATGCCAGACGAACATGCGCAGGAAATAGCGCCCCAGCTGCTGGCAGCCGTTGATAAACTGCGGCCAGCTAATGCCGAAGACCAGGAAGAAGAACACGTAGTACAGCACGATCGCCAAGGCGATCAGGCCGACGGTGCGCAGGTAGCGCCCCTGCTGCGCGAAGATCGCCGGATGCTGCTGTTTCAACTGGCGAAGCGTTTCCGCCGATGCCGGAGTGCCCGCTGTCATTTTGCCCCCTCCACCACGCGCTTGCGCAGCTCGCCCGACACGTAGTCGAGCACGGAAACCACCACGATGATCAGCAGCAGCGTCATGCTGACCTGATCGTAACGGTCGAGTTTAATGTTGGTCATCAGCTCCTGGCCGATGCCGCCCGCCCCCACCAGCCCCAAAATGGTCGACTGGCGGAAGTTGATCTCCAGCCGCATGAAGCTGTAGGAGAGAAACACCGGCTTCACCTGCGGCCACAGGCCGAAGCGCATGCGCTGCAGCGGCGTGGCGCCGCAGGCCGCCAGCCCGCGCACCGGTTTGTTGGAGGCGGTTTCGATCGATTCGTAGAACAGCTTGGTCAGGCTGCCGATGGTGTGCAGCGCCAGCGCCAGGAAGCCGGGAATGGCGCCGATGCCGAACGCCATCACGAACATCACCGCCCACGCCAGCTCCGGCATGGTGCGCAAGAACGCCACCAGCGTGCGGATCGCGAGCCGCACCGAGGCCGGAGTATAGGTATTGCCGGCCGCCAGAAATGCCAGCACGGTCGCCACCAGCACCGAGAAAATGGTCGCCGCCAGCGCCAGCTGCAGGGTCTCCCAGATCAGCGGCAGCTGAATGTTCAGGCGATAGCCCCAGTAGGCCAGCGAGCCTTCGGTACGCCCATCGGCGAACAGCAGGTTCCAGTGCAGCGTCGGCACGGTTTCGGCCAGGTAGTCGAAGAAGTGCGGAATAGACACCCAGACGGTGTGCAGGTTGAACTCGGCGAGGTTGCCGGCGCCCAGGTACAGCACCACCAGCCCGAGCGACCACAGCAGCGCTTCGCGCTTTTGCTTGCTGCGGATCCGTTGGTAATAGTGTGCGAAATCGGTATTCAAAACAGGTCTTCCATCGTTATGGAACAAGGGGTTCAGCATGCTGAACCCCTTCATTCGGGCGGCCGAGGCAGCCGGGAATCAACGGTCGCCTTTGGTCAGCTCGCGCTTCATATCGATGATGGTCTGGTATTCCGCCAGGGTGGTTTCGCCGATGTGCTGTTTGCCGCCCATCGCTTTGATAAAGCACGCGTGATCGTCTTTATCCAGCTTCTTGATGGCGGTGACCACTTTGGCCTTGAAGTCGGCCGGCAGCGAGTTGCTCACCAGGATCGGGCCGTTCGGGATCAGCGGCGACTGCCAGATGATGCGGATCTGTTTCATCAGGTCCGGATGATCCATGCGGATCATGCGGGTGAACGCGCCGCTGGTGTAGCCGGTGTTGTAGTCGCCGATCATCGACGCCCAGGTCACCGCGCCTTCGAACTGGCCGTTCAGCACGCCGAGGATGTCCTGCTCGTGGCCGCCGGAGAAGGTGACGCTGGAGAAGGTGTTGTTGTATTTGTTGTCGACCGTGCCGCCGAACAGCTTTTTAAACGCCTGGTTCGGGATCAGGAAGCCGGAGGTGGAATCCGGATCGGCGAAGCCGATGGCCTTGCCCTTCAGGTCTTCCAGTTTCTGGTACGGGCTGCCGGCCTTCACCACCACCACCGAGTGGTAGCCCCGCGACTGGTCGACGTCGTCAACCGCGATGCCGACGATGTCCACCGCTTTCGGATCCTTGATGTAAACCGAAGCGAACGACGACGGCGACATGCTGAGCACCAGGTCAATCTTGCCGCCCAGCAGGCCCTGGATCACGCCGGAATAGTCGGATGAGTTGCGCAGCTTGGTATCGACGTTCAACTCTTTATCCAGGAACTGCTTCACGCACTGGTTATCGCCGATCTGCTGGGTGGCGTTCTGGCCGCCGAGAATGCCCAGGTTCAGCTCTTTCGGCGCATCCGCTGCGGCAGCATTAAATACCATCATCGCGCCGGCCATCAGGGTGGTCAGACTCAATACTTTTTTCATTAGGTGTGCCTTGTGTGTAAAGGGTAAAGGTCAAAAGTGCTTCAATGGATCTGATTGGCTTCCTCGCCATACAGCTGGTGCAGGATCCGTTCGTTCAGTTGCGAAGGATGCCCGTCAAACACGATCTTCCCGTGGGCGATGCCGATCACCCGCGAGCAATACTCTTTCACCAGTTCGACCGAGTGCAGGTTCACCATCACCGCGATGCCGTCTTCGCTGATTTTCTGCAGCGCGTCCATGATGCGGCGGGTGTTTTTCGGATCGAGCGACGCCACCGGCTCATCGGCCAGCAGGATTTGCGGGTTTTGCATCAGCGCGCGGCAGATGGCGACGCGCTGCATCTGGCCGCCGGAGAGGTGCTCGGCGCGCTGCAGCGCGTGCGGCAGCATGTTAAGCCACTGCAACAGCTCGATGGCGCGAGCGCGGTCGGCGTCATCGAACAGTTTGAAGAAGGATTTCAGGGTGGAGGTATGGCTCAGGCGCCCCAGCAGCACGTTGGTCATCACGTCCAGCCGCGGCACCAGGCAGAAATCCTGGAAGATCATGCCGCAGCGCGCGCGCCATTGGCGCATCTGGCGGCCGGCAAGCTGGGCGATATCCTGCGCCACACCATCGTCTTCGAAGTGCAGCATCTCGCCGCAGCTGGAAGGAATGGTACCATTGAGGGTATGCAGCAGCGTGGACTTGCCTGCGCCGGAGCGGCCGATCACCGCCACGAATTCGCCGGCGTGCAGATCGAAATTGATGTCATCCAGCACGCGCTGCTTCGCTTTGTAAGCTTTGCCGAGCCCCTTTACCGATAACACTTTGCGGGATGCGGCGGCGTGCTGCCCTGGAAAGTCGTGCTGCGCCAATTTTAACAGTGCCTGAGCCATATGATTTCTCTGGTTTCAGTGGCTAATCATTATGGGCACCTATTAACGGATAAGTTTATGACAGTGGGATGATGGTTTTATGGCCGGGGCGTGACGCGTGCCGCCCCGGCGTGCGCATCATTCCAGGCTAAAGAAGTCCAGCCCCAGCGCCGCCTTGACCTGTTGCAGCGTCTGCTGGCTGACCTGATGCGCGCGGCGGGTGCCGTGCTGCAGGATGCGCGTCAGCTCGCCTTTATCGGCGATGAATTCGGCGCGGCGGGTGCGGATCGGTTCGAGCAGGCTCTGCAGGCAATCCTCCAGCAGCCGTTTGATTTTCACGTCCCCCAACCCGCCGCGCCGGTAGTGCGCCTTCAGCTCCGCCACCAGCGCGGCGTCTTCGCAGAAGGCGTCCAGATAGGTGAACACCATGTTGCCCTCCACCCGGCCGGGATCGCTGACGTTGAGATGGCCGGGATCGGTGAACATGCTCATCACCGCCTTGTGCACCTCGTCGGCGCCGGCGCCAAGCGGGATGGCGTTGCCGCGCGATTTTGACATTTTGCCCTGCCCGTCCAGCCCCGGCAGACGCCCGACGTTGCTTAACAACGGCTGGCACTCCGTCAGCACCGGTTGGCCGACGATGTGGTTGAAGCGCCGCACGATCTCGTTGGTTTGCTCCAGCATCGGCAGCTGATCCTCGCCGACCGGCACGTGGGTGGCGCCGAAGGCGGTGATGTCCGCCGCCTGGCTGACCGGATAGATCAGAAAACCGGCCGGCAGGCTGCGGGCGAAATCCTTCTCGGCGATTTCGCTTTTCACCGTCGGGTTGCGTTCCAGCCGCGCCACGCTGACCAGGTTGAGGTAGTACATCGTCAGCTCGGCCAACGCCGGCAGCGCCGACTGCAGGCAAATGGTGGTCTTGTGCGGATCGATGCCGACCGCCAGATAGTCGGCCACCACGTTGAGCACGTTGGCGCTGATTTTTTGCGGGTTGTTGCCGTTGTCGGTCAGGCCCTGCAAATCCGCCACCATCACCGTTTGGTTATGCTGGTGCTGCAGTTCGACGCGCTGGCGCAGCGAGCCGACGAAGTGACCTAAATGCAGTGGGCCGGTGGCGCGATCGCCGGTAAGAATGGTGTAGCTCATGACAGTGCTCCTGAAGGTCTGTAGACCGCCGGATCAACGCCACAAAAGATAATGCCGCCAAACCGGCGGCATTAAAAAGAGATGTGAATACTCGTGCCGCCTCAGAAGAGGCGCCACCATGACTGATTGTGGGTGGAGTGCATAGATATATTCATGCCATCAAGGTATACCCGCAGCGGCAATGCGTCAATAGCCCGCCGCCGGCGCGTAAGACGGCGTTACACTCCGGCATTTGCGTTCCTGGCCCGGCGCGCTAGGGTAAAACCTTCAACCTGAAAAAGGAGCGCATGATGAAGATCGGATTTGCCGGACTGGGTGGGATGGGCAGCGCCATGGCGGCTAACCTGGTGAAGGCGGGATTTGCGTTGACGGTATGGAACCGTTCGCCGCAGGCGGCGCAGCCGCTGGTGAGCGCCGGCGCGCGGCAGGCCGAACGGCCGGAACAGTTGGCCGATGCCGACGTGCTGATCACCATGCTGGCCGACGATGCCGCGACGCAACAGGTGGTGGTAGACAGCGGATTGCTGCAGCGGATGAAACCGGGCGCGCTGCATATCAATATGGCGACTATCTCGGTCGAACTCGCCAAACGCCTGACGACGCTGCATGCGGAACACGGCATCGGTTATCTCGCCGCGCCGGTGCTGGGCCGGGTCGACGTGGCCGCCGCCGGCAAGCTGAATATTCTGGCGGCCGGCGATAGCGAGCGGCTGAAGCAAGCGCAGCCGCTGTTCGATGCCCTCGGCCAGAAAACCTGGCACTTCGGCGCCGATCCGGCGCAGGCCAACGTGGTCAAAATCGCCACCAACTTTACGCTGGCCAGCGCCATTGAAGCGATGGCGGAAGGCAGCGCGCTGGTGCGCAACTACGGCGTTTCCGGCGCCGACTACCTGCAGATGCTGAGCGGCACCGTCTTCGCCGCCCCGGCCTATCAGGGCTATGGCGCGCTGATCGCCGCCGAGAAGTATTCACCCGCCGGATTCCGCTTGGCGCTGGGGCTGAAGGACGTCGGGCTGGCGCTGGCCGCCGGCGCCGACAGCCATACGCCGATGCCGTTCGCCGGGGTGCTGAAAGACAATTTCCTCGACGCGATGGCGCAGGGGGATGCGGATCTGGACTGGGCGGCGCTGGCCAAGGTAGCGGCGCGACGAGCGGGCCTGAAATAACGAACGGGGGCGTTGGCCCCCGTTTTCCGTACTCAGAACACGATGTCCGCCGCGGGCACGGCGCGGATCGGCACGCCGAAGCTGTCGATATTCGACAGCGTCTCGTTATGGTGGGTGCGGATCAGCAAACCGTCGGCATAGGATTTGTCGTGGCAGGTATGCGCATCCGCCGCCAGCGTCACCGGATAGCCGTGCGCCGCCGCGCTGCGCACCGTGGTATCGATGCAAAACGGCGTGGAATAGCCGCAAACCACCAGCTGCGATACGCCGTTGGCGATCAGTAACGCGCCGAGCGAAGTGCGCAGGAACGAGTCCGGCGTGGTTTTATCCACCCGATGGTCGCCCGGCGCCACCTTCAGCGCCGCAAGCACTTGCCAGGCGGCGCTGCCGTGCGGCAGTTCGTCGTCCGGCGTATGGTGCTGAATCACGATCACCGGCACGCCCGCCCGGCGGGCGCGCTCGCTCAGTTGGTTGATGCGCGCAACGGTGCCCGCGGCATCCGCCGGCGGCGGCGTAAACAACCCTTCCTGCACATCGATAATCAACAGCGCGCTGGTCATGGCGGCTCCCGAAGAGAAGACGAGACAAGTCGCGTCAGCACACCGGCTGGCGCGGGCGGAAAATATGGTCGACGCCCTGCTCGCGCAACCTGTGCACCAGATCGTGCCCGCCGTTCGGCGTGGCGTGCGCCAGCTGCCGCTCGGCGGTAAACACCGGGCTGGCCCAAAACAGGTTCACCGGATCGCCGTACTGCTGCGGCAGAGTCAGGTGCGCACTATGCGGGTAGAAGGACGACGATAAAATATAGCCTTCGTAGCCCAACGGCGCCACGTCGGACTCCAGCGTATGACCTTCGCCGATCCAGGTCAGCCGCGCCCAAGGCGCGTGAGCGAAACCGGCCAGCGCGCTGGCCATCTGCACCGCGTTGTCTTCGGTCATGTATTGGCTGTCGATGGCGATCGCCATCTCCATGCGGCGATAGCGCGAAGCCTCATCGTTGAACAGGATCTCCACCCACGGCATCGGCCGAATGCTGACGCCCATGGTGAGGAAGTAATAGATGCCGTCGCGCTCGTGCTGAGTGATGGCCATCGGCGGCCACTTGCCTTGATCGATGGCGTAGTATTTTACCGAAGGGCCGAAATGCTGCTCATAGCGCGCCTGAAAATCGCGCTGCATCTTCGGCCACGGATTGCCCTCTTCACGCTGCCAGCTACGCCAAAACTGGCGGGTGCTTTCCGCCTGCGCATATTGCGTGTTGGTCGAGGCCGAACCGAGCGGATAGGCCAACGGGCTCTCCTTGATGCAGCTGGCCGAATAGCACACCGAATGGTCGATATACAGGCTCCAGCCGGGGATCACCGCCAGCAATTGGCCGTAATACCACAGGGCCGCGCCGTCGTCGCTTTCGCTCCACACCACCATCAGCCCTTCCGGGTTCAGCGGCGCTTCCCCTTCCAGGTTGCGGCAAAATTCCGCCGCCAGCATCGGCGGTTGCCCCTGCTCCAGCGCGGCGCGATCTTCCTGCAGCGGCGCGGCGGCCAGATTGCGCAGCCAGCAGGCGCGCACCTGATAGCGATCGCTGTAGGCTTCGGCGGGATAAATGTAAAAATAGGCTGCCCGGTGATCTTGCTGAACCACCGCGACCAGCGTCTGGTTCTCATTGCTGACTTCAGCAAGTACGTATGACTCGTTCATATCACCTCAATAGGGTCAGGGCGCGGCAGAATCGGCTGCGCGCAAAAAATGGAATGTGGCTTTGCCCTCAAGTGTAAAACGCATTACTGGCCGAATCACCCGTAAAAGTCTCAAAAACGGCCGTAAACGAAGATAAACAAAGGTTAATTATAGCGGCTGCGGCTCATGACGGCTGAGTGATGCGCCGCACCGCGCGCTGATAGGAACCGTTGCGCATCGACGCGCCCAGCACTTTGCCGAGGCCTGCAGCCCCCGTTCGCACCAACCGCCGCCGCAACGCGCCCGGATGAAAGCCGAACTGCCGCTGCGCCCAATCGGGCAACAGATCGATGCCCGCCTGCATCACCACCCCGCCGAGCGGGCGCGCCAACGCGCTCGGCGCCGGCGCCTTCAGCAGAATGCGCGCCACCTCTTGGGTGCGTTCGTCACAGACCAGCTGCGGCCGCATCGCCTGCAGATAGTCGTCTACCTCCGCGCAGGACTGAGGGATAGCGGTCGCCCCCAGCGCGGCGGCCACGCGCGCCGCTTCGCGATAGTATTGATCCTGCAAATCGCGGGAAAGATGCGGGTTGCGGTAGCGCAGGTGGCTGGCCAGAAAACGGCTGCTCTCCGCCACGTGCACCCAGGTCAGCAGCGCTGGATCGCTGGCGGCATAGGGCGTGCCGTCGCTGCCGACGCCGGTCACCCGCAGGTGGATGGCTTTGACTTTGGCGATCAGCCGCTCCGCCTCGGCGGTCGGGCCGAAGGTGGTGACCGACACGAACTGGCTGGTGCGGCGCAGGCGGCCAATCATATCGTCGCGGAAGTTGGAGTGATCCCATACGCCGGCCAGCGCCAACGGGTGCAGCATTTGCAACAGCAAGGCGCTGACGCCGCCGCACAGCATCGGGGTGAAATCGCGGTGTACCTGCCAGATGACCGACTGCGGGCCGAACAGCCCCGGATCGCCGGGCGGATTCTCAAAATCGACGCCGCCGAGTGCCAGCCCGGTCAGGCTGAGCACCTGTTTTTCTATCGCTGCGCGTACCGCTTCCATCCTGCCGCCCTCTTGCTCATTCAGCGGCCAGTGTATCACGCGGCGAGCGCCTCATTGCGCCCTGCGGCGGTTGAAAGCTTTAACTTACTGAATTACAGTTGTTATACCGCTTGCAACCAGGCGGGCCTATTCGATCCACTGCAGAGGCGCTTTGCAGGGCGTTAACCCACGTTAATTCGGCACTAACCCCACAAAACCTCTATCTAGTTTCTTTTCCTTCAACTTAGATAGCAGAGAGTTCGATGATTACCATCAGAGCACGCGCGGCGGAAGACAACGCGCAATTGGCAGATATCTGGCTGCGTTCGGTGCGCGCCACTCACCACTTTTTAACCGAAGACAACATCGCACAGCTGTTCCCGCTGGTGCTGAACGACTACCTGCCGGCGGTCAACGTTTGGGTGGCCGAAGAGCAGCCGGGGCATCCCTGCGGCTTTATTGGTCTGAACGGCAACAAGGTGGAGATGCTGTTTATCGATGCCGATCAGCGCGGCAAAGGCGTGGGCAAAGCGCTGCTGACCCACGCGGAAACGCTGCACGATGAGCTGCAGCTGGACGTGAACGAGCAAAACCCGCAGGCCAGCGGCTTCTACCGCCACTACGGTTTTGTCATCACCGGCCGCTCACCGCTCGACGGCCAGGGCAACCCGTTCCCGCTGCTGCACATGAAGCTGGAAAAACGCTAGTCCGCCCCCGCCGGCCGCCCTGCGGCCGGTTTTCTCCCCCTTCTCTCGCCCGCTACCTAATATATCAAATCAGAATAAGTAATAGATTTTACATTCTTCCTGTCACTATCAACCCTCGGTAGGATTGCCCGGTATTCACCCGCAACAGAGGTTCCGTCCGTCACTTCCCGCCGGGTTGTGCCCCGCCGAAAAGCCGAACGATCCTTGTCCGGCGCGACGCGCCCCGGACGGAATGCTGTGATGTATCAATAAGGATCCGCTTCGCTATGATCGTTCTTTCGAACGTTTGCAAAACTTTTGACAGCGCACAGGGCCGCGTCGTGGCGGTTGACGACGTCAGCCTGGCGATAGAAGCCGGGCAAATTTACGGCATCATCGGCTACAGCGGCGCCGGCAAAAGCACGCTGATCCGCCTGCTCAACGGCCTGGAAAAGCCCACCAGCGGCCGCATTGACGTGGGCGGATTCGATATCGCCCGCGCCAAAGGCAGCCACCTGCGCCAGGCGCGGCTGAAAATCAGCATGGTGTTCCAACACTTCAACCTGCTGTGGTCGCGCACCGTCAGCCAAAACATCGCTTTTTCCATGCAGATAGCCGGCGTCCCCAAGGCGCAGATTGCCCCGCGCGTGGCGGAACTGATCGCGCTGGTTGGCCTGCAGGGGCGCGAAAACGCCTACCCGTCGCAGCTCAGCGGCGGCCAGAAACAGCGCGTCGGCATCGCCCGCGCGCTGGCCAATAACCCGAGCGTGCTGCTGTGCGACGAGGCCACCTCAGCGCTCGATCCGCAAACCACCGACGCCATTCTCGACCTGCTGCTGGCCATCAATCGCCAGCTGAAATTGACCATCGTGCTGATCACCCACGAAATGCACGTGGTGCGCAAAATCTGCCACCGCGTGGCGGTAATGGAAAACGGCCGCATCGTCGAAGAGGGGCCGGTGCTCAAGGTGTTCACCCGGCCACAGCAGCCGATCACCCGGCAGTTCGTCAAACAGGTGTCGCAGTATGCGGACACGGCTGAGAGCTTCAACCCGCAGCTCACCGCCCACCTGCCGGGGGCGATCTTCAAGCTGACCTTCGTCGGCGAACAAACTCATCAGGCAGTAATCGCCGAGGTGATTCGGCGCTACCCACTCACCGTCAACATTCTGCACGGCAAGATCAGCCACACCCTCAACGGTTCGTTCGGCGAACTGTACATCCACGCCGAAGGCAACGAACAACACGTCGCCGACATGCTCAGCCTGCTGAACGAAAGAGACATCGCCGTCGAGGTTATCCAACATGATTGAATCCCTGTTCCCCCACCTGCGTCTGGACCAACTGTGGGACGCCACCTGGGAAACGCTGTACATGACCGGCATCGCCGGTTTGGCCACGCTGGTGCTGGGCATCGTGCTCGGCGTGCTGCTGTTTTTAACCTCGAAGGGGCAGTTGCTGCAAAACCGCACGGTCTACACCCTGATCTCCGTGCTGGTCAACGTCTTCCGCTCCATTCCGTTCATCATTCTGATCGTGCTGCTGATCCCGTTCACCAAGTCGCTGATCGGCACCATTCTCGGTGCGGACGCCGCCCTGCCGGCGCTGATCGTCGGCGCCGCGCCGTTCTACGCCCGGCTGGTGGAGATCGCGCTGCGCGAGGTCGACAAAGGGGTAATCGAAGCGGCGCGCTCGATGGGCGCCAAAAACCGCACCCTGATTTTCCGCGTCTTGCTGCCGGAGAGCTCGCCGGCGCTGGTTTCCGGCATCACCGTCACCCTGATCGCGCTGGTGAGCTACACCGCGATGGCCGGGGTGATCGGCGCCGGCGGCCTGGGCAACCTGGCCTATCTGGAAGGCTTCCAACGCAACCACAGTGACGTGACGCTGGTGGCGACGCTGACGATCCTGCTGATCGTTTTCGTCATTCAGTTCATTGGCGACACCCTGACAAGAACGCTCGATAAACGTTAATTAACCAAGGAAAACGATGATGAAAAAGCACCTACTGATGTTGGCTTTCGCCTCTGTCGCCACCCTCGCCTCTTACGGCGCCGCCGCGGCAACCAAGCTGGTGGTTGGCGCCTCCAACGTGCCGCACGCCGAGATCCTCGAACAGGCCAAACCGATACTGGCGAAGGAAGGCATCGATCTGCAGATCAAGCGCTTCCAGGACTACATCCTGCCGAACACCGCGCTGGCCAGCCACGACATCGACGCCAACTACTTCCAGCACGTGCCTTACCTGAACTCGGTGCTGAAAGACCACGCCGACGACAAGAGCTACGACTTCGTCAGCGCCGGCGCGATCCATATTGAGCCTATCGGCATCTACTCGAAGAAGTACAAGAGCCTGAAAGATCTGCCGGAAAACGGCAAAATCATCATGCGCGACGCGGTGGCGGAAGAAGGCCGCATTCTGTCAATCTTTGAACGGGAAGGCGTGATCAAGCTGAAGCCAGGGGTGAGCAAAGTGGATGCACGCATCGCCGACGTGGTGGAAAACCCGAAACACCTGAAGTTCCAGGCTAACGTTGAAGGCGCGCTGCTGCCGCAGATGTACAACAACAACGAAGGTGACGCCGTGGTGATCAACGCCAACTACGCCATCGACGCCGGGCTGAATCCGACCAAGGATCCGATCGCGGTCGAAAGCGGCGAAAACAACCCGTACGCCAACATCATCACCGTGCACAAAGCCGACGTGAACAAGCCGGAGATCGTGGCGCTGGTGAAAGTGTTGCACTCCAAGCCGATTCAAGACTTTATCCTCGAGAAGTACCAGGGCGCGGTGATCCCGGTCAACCAGTAGTGGGTTAAATGGCCCGGTAAAAGCCGCAATGCCGCTCACTTAAGCCTGAGTGGCATTTTTTTATCCAGCCTCTGGACGTTCTGTGCAGGGGAATTGCCGTAAATGTCCGCATTTCTCTGTGGCCAATATGAACGGCAATTGGAGGGGCCGAAGGCGCGGCCCCTCCACCCGCGCCTTCGCTTAACACCGTCTGTCCGCTATGCGGATACCCTCGCCGCGTCTGCATTGTCGGGCGGGTCGGCTGCGACAAACGTCCCTGTTAGTCTCGCCTCAACCGGCCTTCCCTGGCCGGTTGCCCCTGACAACGCCGTCTTGCTCGGCAGCCGGTGATGCGCGCTAAAGGTCAACACCTGAGCTGGCTGCTACCGGGAAATCTGTCGCTTATGAGGTTCTGGTAGAGAAGTTGGAGATGAGCGCGGTGTTGGGCGCCCTTGAAGACGCCGAACGCAGGCATAGCGCATTAGGCGAAACCGCCATGGACGGCGGTTTCAGGTGAGACAGGCAGGGACGCCTGTCGCAACCGGCCTCAATGCGCTATGGCGGAGCAAGGGAGTTGGCAAAGCCAACCGTCTGATAGGGCAAAGGCGCGGGTTGCCAGGGGCCGCGCCTTCGGCCCCTGACTCGGTCGAGGTGCCTGAGCCACATGGGGCATCTCACTTTTATCGACCGAAAATGTCACGAACGCCTGCAGAAAAACGCTAACTGATCAGCATTGCGGTAAAAACCGGGCCTGTTTCTACACCTTATTGCCAATCTGGCTGAGCCGCGGCCACACCAGCATCAGCGCCTCCAGCAACCGCAACAGATCGTCCCGGCTTGCCCCTTCTCGCGCCTGCACCGACATGCCTTCAATGGTGCAAATCACGTATTTCGCCAGCAGCGCGGTATCGGTTTTCGCCAGCAGCTCGCCCTGCTGCACCTTGCGATCGAAGCAGGCCTTCAGCGCCGCTTCCTGCGCATGATGCTTTTTGCGCAGCATCTGGGCGACGTCGTCGGAAGCGGACGACAGCGCAGCGGAGGCACACACCATAAAGCAGCCGGAGGGGGTATCGGGATCGGTGAAGACCTGAACCGAAGAACGCACGTAGGCCTCGACGATCTCGGCCACCGGCACATCCTGTTCCAACAGCTGGTTGGTGCAGGTGGTGTATTTTTGCAGATAGCGCTCCACCGCCGCGCGGAACATCCCTTCTTTGTTGCCGAACTCGGCATACAGCGTCGGCGCCTTGGCGCCGGTCACTTCCACCAGATCGGCCAGCGAGGTGGCTTCATACCCGTGCCGCCAGAACAGATCGAGTGCGCTTTCCAACGCCCGGTCGCGATCAAATTGTTTGGGTCTGCCACGGCTTTTCTTGCCGCAGACCGCTTCATTGATGCTCATCGTTCCTCTCCTATCCCGCTCCACAGCAGGCTTAGCACAAATAACTTAACGATCATTATAAAAAAATATTGCGCCCTCGTCGAGAACCGATTAGCATTTAGTTATCGATCGTTAATAAAAATTAGCGAACCGGATTAAAACCCTCTATTGACCGTTATCGAAAAGGAATTAACATCATGAAAAGCTTAAAACTAACCTTAGCCGCCCTCACTCTGGCCAGCGTTTCCTTCGGCAGCTTCGCCGCCGATTTGGTCACTAGCCAACCGGCCGACCAGCAAAAAGTGGGCGTCATCACCGTCAGCGGCGCGTCCGATTTGACCTCGCTGGAAAACAGCCTGGCCGCCAAAGCCGATCAGGCCGGCGCCAAATCCTTCCGCATCACCAGCGCCGGCGGCAACAACCAGCTGCATGGCACTGCAGAAATCTATCAATAACAAAGCATTAAGCCTGTGGACTGCATATCCTTATTGCTCACAACGCCAGGGCGTAAAAAAATTAATTAACGAGCATTAAAAAAATACTTGCAATCCGTCAAACCGGCATCTAACATTAAATTATCGATCGTTAATTAATTTAACGACCTTACAAAACAAACATCGTAAAGAACACTGATAGGAAATAAGACCATGAAAAACCTGAAAATGACCATCGCAGCCATCGCACTGGCTTCCGCCTCCTTCGGCAGCTTCGCCGCCGAACTGGTTAACGCGCAACCCGCCGACCTGCAAAAAGCCGGCGTCGTTACCGTCAGCGGCGCGTCCGACCTGAGCAGCCTGGAAAACAAACTGGCGGCCAAAGCCGACGCGGCGGGCGCCAAATCCTTCCAGATCATCGCCACTACCGGTGACAACAAACTGCACGGCACCGCGATCATCTACAATTAATGGCCGGATCGGCAATCGTGCAAAAGGGCGGCTCAGGCCGCCTTTTGTTTGCTTTAACGCCAACGTTCTGTTGTAAGCTGTAGCGACCTCTTCCCGCTGAGCCGAGCAACGCCATGACTCCCCTGCTGTTTCACAAATATCACGGTCTGGGCAACGACTACCTGGTATGCCATCGTTCGGTCGCCGATCGCCTGAGCCTGGAACAAATCCGCCTGCTGTGCCACCCGCATTACGGCATCGGTTCCGACGGCCTGCTGATCGACAGCGGCGACGCCGTCAATCCCACCCTGCGCATCATCAACCCGGACGGCTCCGAAGCGGAGAAAAGCGGCAACGGCTTGCGTATCTACGCGCGGTATCTGTTCGACAGCAAGCGCGTGGCGCATCAGCCGTTTCTGGTGCACACCGCCGGCGGCGACGTGCGTTGCCAGGTGGCGGAAGACGCGCATCAGATAACCGTGGAGATGGGGCGCGCCAATTTCAGCCCGGCGGCGCTGCCGGCCTTGATCGATCTGCCGGAGGCGCTGAACTATCCGCTGCCCCTGAAGGAGGAGACGTTAAGCGTTTCGCTGGTGTCGATGGGCAACCCGCACTGCGTGGTGCCGGTGGAAAAACTGGATCTGGCGCAGGTGCATCGGCTCGGACCGCAGATTGAGCGCCATCCGCTGTTCCCGAAACGCACCAATGTACAACTGGTGGAAGTGGTCGATCGCCAGACGCTGCGCATCGGCATCTGGGAGCGCGGCGCCGGCTTTACCCTCGCCTCCGGCAGCAGCAGCTGCGCCGCCGCCAGCGTGATGCGCAAGTTGGGACGAGTCGGCGATCGGGTTAGTGTGCGGATGCCGGGCGGCGAACTGCAGATCGCCTTCAGCGGCGATTTTCAGGTCAGCATGCGCGGACCTGTGCATAAAATCGCCACCCTGACGCTGGACGAAGACTGCTTTGCCGGCGGCGCGGGGCTGTTTACGGGATCCACCCCAGCAGCCTGAACCACAGATAGTCCAACGGCACCAGCAGTGCGAAGCTGAGCGCGGCCAACAGCAGGCACAGCTTTAGCCCTTCGCGCGCCGGCACTTTGCCCATCCCCATCGCCACCACGATCGGCGAGGCCTGATACGGCAACAGCGGCGTGGCATAACCGATCACCTGGGTCATCAGCACCGTCAGCAGCGGCAAGCCGCTGCCTGCGGACAACGCCTGCGCCAGCGGGGTAAACAGCGCCGGCACGCCGTTGGCGGTCACCACGAAATTCAACAGCGCGGTGACCCCCACCAGCGAACCGAATGCGGTAAACGGCTTGCCGTGCAGATCCGGCATCATCGCCAGCAGCGCGCCGCCCAACCGATCGCCGAGCCCCGAGTGGCTGACCAATGCAGTCAGCCCCAGGATCCCCGCCACGTAAATACAGGTGCGCACGTTGACCCCGGCGGCGAACTGCTCGCCGTTGAGAAAACCGACGCGCGGCAACAGGCAGAAGCAGGCCGCCGCCAACCCTATCCAGGCCGGGGCGATGCCGTGCCAGCTGTCGGTCATCCACAGCAGCACCGTAATGCCCAACAGCGCGATCAGCCGCCACTCGGCGGCACTGAGCGGCGTTTGTGCCGCCTCGGCCGCCACCGGCTGCGGCCGGGCACGGAACAGGCCACAGATGCACAGCGTCAGCAGCGCGCCTTTGGCCACCCCGAGCACCGGAGCGTGCAACAGCAGATAAGAGAGATATGCGAAATGGCTGCCGTAGGCGCTTTCCGCCGCGCCGCTCATCACCAGGTTAGGCACGTTGGCCGGCAGGATGCTGGCGGAAAGCTGGAAGGTGCCGAACCCCACCGCCAGCGCCAAACCGATGCGGCCGCGCGAGCCTTCCGCCAGGCCGGCGCGCTCGGCCAACGCCATGACGATCGGCATCAGCAGCGTAATGCGCCCCATATTGGAGGGCATGACAAACGCCAACGCGTAGCTTATCGCCACCACGCCGCCCACCAGGCGCGGCCAGGAACCGGCCAGATGCGGCAAGAGCCGGTTGGCCAGGCGATCCGCCAAGCCGGTGCTGCGGATGGCGGTGCCCAACACGAAACCGCTGAGCACCAGCCAGAATGCGGAAGACGCGAAACCGGAAAAGGTCACCGCGGCGGGTGCCAGCTGCAATACCATCACCGCCGCAAAGAACAGCAACGCGACCAAATACTCCGGCAAACGGGCGCTGGCCCATAGCGCGATGACCACCAGCGTGACCAGCGCAGACAGCGCCATGGGATCCCCCAACATAATTCTTCTCCCTGATAAAACGTTGTGATTGTTATCAAACGGTTAACAGGGTGACACAAGGCGCGGGCGTTAACCTTGAAACCGCTCACATATCGTCGTTCTGCAGATTTTTCAGCATGCACACATTGCAGCCGTGGTGGCCGGTATTGCCGCGCCGTTCCGTCAGCAGCGTGAAACCCAGCGCGTAATATAACCCGATCGCCTCTTTCAACTGTTCGGTGGTTTCCAGGTAGCAGTAGCGGTACCCCGCCGCCCGCGCCGCCTTCAGCGCCTGCACCACCATATAGCGCGCCATGCCCAGCCCGCGCGCGCCGGGTTTGAAGAACAGTTTTTGCAGTTCGCAATAGCCGGGCTCTTCGCCGGCCAGCGGCGCCATGCCGACGCCCCCCACCACCAGCCCGTCCCGCTCCAGCACCCAGTAGCGGCCGCCGTTGTCATGATACAGGCCGGTCAGCCGATCGAGATCCGGATCGTGCAGGCTGACCCCTTCCATCTTGTCCATGCCGTACTCGCGAAACACCTCGCGAACGATCGCCGCCATCGCCGCATCGTCGCGCTCAGCGATCGGCCGCACCCGCAGGTTGGCGTCGCGCTGTTTGCGCGCGCTGCGCAGCGCCGCAGTCATCTTTTTCATCGCCGCAGTGGTGCTCGCCAGCTCATCGTCGTCCAACTGCGCCAGCGCCGCCTGCATAAAGCCGTCGGCGTCGCTCTCGATGCCGGCCAGCGCCTTGCCGCCCTGTTTACTCAGCCGATGCAGGTTGTGCCGCCTGTCATCCGGATGATCTACCGTTTCTATCACGCCGGCGGCCACCAGGCTGCGCAGCGCCCGGCTGGCGCTGGCCTTGTCGATGCACAGCCGGGCCGCCAGCTCAGTGACGCCCAGCGGCTGCTCGCTGACTTCGATCATCAGATGGATCTGCAGCGGCGAAAAGCGCGAGCCGTTGCTCTGCTTGTTCAACATGCCGAATTCTCTGACCAAATTGCGCGCCAATGCTCTGAAATCCCTGATGTTCACAATTGATATCCCCAATTAGCTACCGATAAAAAATGAGATTTAGTTGATAGTGTTACCTAATTTCGAAAATAACGATAACGCATAAACAATTGCGAATGAATAACCAACAGGTCACCTGAATATGTCAAAATATTTCAGTTAAAAGAACTTAAACCCAATTAAATAATTATTTTTAAAATTAAAAACCAAATTAGCATTTAAAATTAAAATAAAAACCCAGAAAAAATGAACACAAAAACATCAAAAATTCATAAATAAAAAAACAAAGAGAATATCTACATGAAAAATAAACAATAAAAATAAAAAAACGAAAACTTGATATAAACAACTTAACCGCTATCTCGTCAACGTCGGTTACATATTTACGCCTGCCTTCACGCGCCTGCCTGCGCCATTGTCCCTTTTGCCAAAAGTAGCCCATGCTTTAACTGCTCCTTTCCTTCTGGCTAACCGGGACGCTGGCTCATGACGAAAAAAACCACCCTGCTGCAATTCTTCCACTGGTACTACCCCGACGGCGGCAAACTGTGGCAGGAGGCCGCCGAACGCGCCCCGCACCTCGCCGAACTGGGCATTACCGATCTGTGGCTGCCGCCCGCCTACAAAGGCGCTTCCGGCGGCTACTCCGTCGGTTACGACACCTACGATCTGTTCGATCTGGGCGAGTTTGACCAGAAAGGCAGCGTGGCCACTAAATACGGCGACAAGGCGGCGCTCGAACACGCCGCCACTGCGCTGCGCGAACACGGCGTGGGGGTGCTCTACGACGTGGTGTTCAACCACAAGCTCGGCGCGGACGAGAAAGAACGGGTGCACGTGTTCAAGGTGGACGCCAACAACCGCAACGACATCGACGACCAGGGCTTCGACGCGCTGGCCTATACCCGCTTTACCTTCCCCGGCCGCCAGGGCGCGCATTCCGAGTTTATCTGGGATTACAAATGCTTCAGCGGCGTCGATTACGTTGAGCAGCCGGACGATAAAGGGGTGTTTAAAATCGCCAACGACTACGGCGACGACGGCTGGAACGATCAGGTCGACGACGAGAAAGGCAACTACGACTACCTGATGGGCGCCGACGTGGAGTTCCGCAATACCGCCGTGACGGAGGAGCTCAAATACTGGGCGCGCTGGCTGCTGGACACGCTGCCGTGCGACGGCTTTCGCCTCGACGCCGCCAAACACATTCCCGCCTGGTTCTTCAAAGAGTGGGCGGATCACGTGCGCGACAGCGCGCAGCGCGATCTGTTTATCGTCGCCGAATACTGGTCGCACGATCTCAGCGCGCTGCAACAATACATCGAGTTGGTGGACGGCAAAGTAATGCTGTTCGACGTGGCGCTGCACCTGAAGTTTCATCAGGCGTCAAAACAGGGCGACGGCTTCGACATGGCGCAGATCTTCACCGATACCCTGACCGCCGTCGATCCGGCCCACGCGGTGACGCTGGTCGCCAACCACGATACCCAGCCGCTGCAATCGCTGGAGGCGCCGGTGGAACCCTGGTTCAAACCGCTGGCCTACGCGCTGATCCTGCTGCGCGAACAGGGCGTGCCCTGCGTGTTTTACCCCGACCTTTATGGCGCCAGTTACCGCGATAAAGGGCGTGACGGCGGCGAGTACCAGATTGACATGCCGGCGATCCCAGAGCTGGAGAAGCTGATTGCCGCCCGCCAGCGCTTCGCCAACGGCCCGCAAACCGACTACTTCGACGACAGCCACTGCGTGGCCTTCAGCCGCGCCGGCACCGCCGACGCCCCCGGCTGCGTGGTGGTGTTGACCAACGGCGGCGAAAGCGGCAAGACGGTCGCGCTCGGCGCCGATCTGGCGCGCACCGCCTGGCGCGATTTCCTCGGTAACCGCCAGGAGGAAATCACCACCGACGACCAGGGCAGCGCCCATTTCCCGGTCAACGCCGGCAGCGTCAGCGTCTGGGTGCCGACAGGCAGCCTGTGAACGCCCGCCGCCGCGCAATGATGCCGCGGCGGCAAAACTAATGTTTGCCTTTCGGGTCTAACTTACGCTATCAACTGCGCAAGCCATTCACACCGGAGCCTAAATAGGGTACAAGGCTGCATGAAAATTCCAAAACGACTCCAGCCGCTGGTGGATGACGGGTTAATCGACGAAGTCATCCGCCGTTTGAAAAGCGGCAAAGAAGCCGACGTGTTTATCGTGCGCTGCGGCGATGAGATCCGCTGCGCCAAAGTGTACAAAGAAGCCGAGAAGCGCAACTTCAAGCAGGCCGTGCACTACCAGGAAGGGCGCAAGGTGCGCAACAGCCGCGACGCGCGCGCCATGAGCAAAGGCTCCAAATTCGGCCGTCAGCAACAGGAAGAAGCCTGGCAGAACACCGAAGTGGACGCGCTGTATCTGCTGGCCAGAGCCGGGGTGCGGGTGCCGCAGCCGGACATCTGCCTGGACGGCGTGCTGCTGATGGAGCTGATCACCGACGAGGAAGGCCTGGTGGCGCCGCGTCTGAGCGATGTCATCCTGACGCCGGAACAGGCGCGCGCCGATCATGCTCTGATGATGAACTACGCGGTGCGCATGCTGTGCGCCGGCTTGGTGCACGGCGATCTGTCGGAATTCAACGTGCTGATGGATAAAGACGGGCCGGTGATCATCGATCTGCCGCAGGTGGTGGACGCCGCCGCCAACAACCACGCCAAAAGCATGTTCGAGCGCGATATCGACAATCTGGCGGAATATTACGGCCAATTTGCGCCGGAGCTGCGCGACAGCCAATATGCCAAAGAGATCTGGGCGCTGTATCAGGAAGGCACGCTGACGCCGGACAGCGTCCTCAGCGGCCGATTCAGCGAAATTCAGAAGCGCGCCGACGTCGGCTCGGTGCTGGAAGAGATCCAGGCCGCCAGCGAGGAACATCAGCGCCGCCTCATGGCGCGCAACGCGGAAGAGTAACGCCCGCGCTACTCGACGCGAAACACGTCCGGCCGCTGCGGGGTCGCGGCTTCGTGATAGATATCCCCCAGATAGCCGGCGATCTCCTCTTCGCGCAGATCCGCCGGCAACACGATATCGTAGCTGGGGGCATATTTGCGCTCCGGCAGCGTCACGCGGAACAGCCGCCATTCGTCCCCGATACGCTTCACGCCTACCAGGCGGCCGAACACGTTAAAAATCATCATCCGCCATTCCCCTTTTCGTCGCTTTCAGGCTATAACACTGTGATGCCGCCGCAGTGAAAAGGAAAGCGCATGAGTGAAAAAACGCCCCAGTTCTGGCGCGACCCGCAGTTGCCTTTTGTCGAAGCGCGCGCCATCAATGATGGCCGCAAAGTGTGCTACAGCCTGCACAGCCACGAATTCTTTTCCATCGGCGCCATCACCGGCGGCGTCAGCACCTATGTCAACGGCGAGCGGCGCATGCAGGTCGGCGCCGGCGATGTGGTGATCATCAATCCGCAGCAGGCGCATGCCTGCAACCCGATCGCCGACCGCCGTTGGTCATACATCATGTTCTATCTCGATCTCGCCTGGCTCGGCGCGCTGCAGCAGGAAATGATGGGCGGCGACGGCGACCGCTTTGTCCCCTTCAGCCGGCCGCTCAGCCGCGATCCGGCGCTGTTCAACGGGCTGAACCAACTGTACGCGCTGCTGACGAACGCGCAGTGCGGCGCGCTGGAAAAACAGATCGCCCTGGTGGAGTATTTCAGCGCCCTGCAGCTCGCGCTGGGCAGCGGCCGCCAGCCGGAGACGCCTCCGCACCCCCGACTGGAAGCGGCGGCGGCGTTTATCGACGCGCACTGCACTCAGTCGCTGACGCTGGAAGACATTTGCCACGCCGCCGCGCTCTCGCCCTCCTACCTGATCCGCGCCTTCCGCCAGCGCTACGGCATGACGCCGCACGCCTATCTGGTCAATCGCCGCGTGCAGCACGGCCATCGGCTATTGAAAAGCGGCCTGCCGATCGCCGCGGCCGCCAGCGAAAGCGGCTTTGCCGATCAGGCGCACTTCCAGCGCACCTTCAAACAGCTGCTGGCCGCGACACCCGGCCAGTATCAAAAACCCTCCGCCAACAGATAGCAGGCGCTGGCCGCCAGCAACGCCGCCATCGCGCGATTGAAGCGTTGTACGTTGCGCGCCTGCCTGAGCAGGCCGCGCAACATCGCGCCAACGTAAGCCCAGCAGGCCACCGAAGCATAGCAAATCACGAAGTAGAGCCCGGCGAACTGCCACAGCAGCCGGATGTCACCGTCGCCGACAAACGCCCCGAGGCTGGCCACCGACGCCAGCCATGCCTTGGGGTTCAGCCATTGCATCAGCGCGCCGTACCAACAGGAAGGCGCCTGCGCCTCGCCGTTGCCCAGCCTGCCGTCGTCAAACGCCAGCCGGTAGGCCATAAACAGCAGGAAGGCCACGCCGGCCCATTGGATCAAGCGGGTCAACGCCGGCCACAGGATCAGCAGTTGGTGCATGCCCAAACCCAGCAGCACCAGCAACAGGGTAAACCCCAGCGTGGCGCCGAACACGTGACGCTGGGTCGCGCCAAAGCCGAACTGCGCCCCGGCGCTCAATGCGACGATGTTGACCGGGCCGGGCGTGATGGAGGCCGCCAGCGCAAATGCGGCCATGGAAAGGTAGATATTATTCATGAGGGCACCTGAGGAAAAATTCACAGACGCCAGAATGCCGGGCCGCGCCGACAACGTATTGAACAGAATTGCCCTGTTAGGTTTAGCGCACCGCGACGGCCCGCCGGCGCGGCAACCCGAAGGTATTGACCGCCATGCCGGCCAGCACCAGCAACGCGCCGCCGAACTGCGCCGGCGACAGCGCTTCGTCCAGCAGCAGCCAGGCGGCGAACAGCCCGACCAGCGGCACCAGCAGCGTCAGCGGCGCGACGCGCCAGGTTTCGTAGCGCCCCAGCAGGCTGCCCCATACCGAATAACCGAACAGCGTGGCGGCGAACGCCAGATAGGCAACCGCCAGCCAGGTGCCGACCTGCACATGGCTCAGGCTGGCCAACACCGCCTGCGGGCCGTCGAACAGCCAGCTGCAAATCAGGAACGGCAGTACCGGGATCGGCGCGCTCCACACCACCAGCGACAAAATGTTGCGCTGCGGGAAACCGGCCAGGATCTTCTTGTTGGTCAGGTTGCCCAGCGCCCAGGAGAACGCCGCCGCCAGGGTCAGCAGCAGGCCCGCCAGGGGGACCGCGCCGCTGCCCGGCTTATGCAGGCTGGCCTGCGCCAGCGCCAGCATGCCGCCGCTGGCGATGGCGATGCCGACGAAATGATTGACGCGCAGCTTTTCGCCCATCAGCACGACACCCAACAGCAGGGTGAAGAACACCTGCGCCTGCAACACCAGCGAGGCCAGCCCCGCCGGCATGCCCACCTTGATGGCGACAAACAGAAAGGCAAACTGCGCGAAACTCATGGTCATGCCGTAGAGCAACAGCCATTTCCACGGGATGGTCGGGCGCGGGATAAAGAAGATCGCCGGCAACGCCACCAGTAAAAAACGCATCCCGGCCAACAGGAACGGCGGCATCCCCTGCAGGCCGAACTTGATTACCACGAAATTCACGCCCCAGATCACCACCACCAACAGCGCCAACAACCGATCGCGCAATGTCATCCTCGCCCCGCTTATCCCATTGAAAATTCGCTTTGCCTTGCAGGTTACAACCAAACCGGGCGCATGGACACCGGCAAACGCCGGCGTTTATTCCGGCATCAGGCCAATGAAGGTGGTTTTCTTGCGCGGGCCGGTCATCAGCGCTTCCAGCTTCTCCACGCACTGCAGATAGTGTGGGGTCTGCTTGTGCGCCGCCACCGCCTGCTCGTCGCGATAGGCTTCGTAGATGTAAAACCGCGTCGGAATATGCTCATCCTGCAGCACGTCGAAACGCAGGTTGCCCGGCTCTTCGATCGCCCCCAGATGATTGGCGCGGAAAACGTCGATAAATTCGTCGATCTTGTCCTGTTTAACGTTGATCTCTACCAATGTGACGTGCATGACAGCTCCTTGTTTAAACGGTGCGCCGCAGCATGGCGCTTTCCAACCATAGGTTTATTCCCGTCGATTGCCCTGCCGCAACGGCAATTTTGCCGCCTGGCTCACAAATCGCACCGGCGATGCCCACCCCGCCCCCGGCGAGGGAAGACGGCGGCATCTATAGTTACTATTCCTCCCCCTGAGAGCATAGGCTATGGATAACTACTTGATGGCGCTGGACGCAGGAACAGGCAGCATTCGCGCGGTGATCTTCGATCTGGCGGGCAATCAGATCGCGCACGGCCAGGCCGAGTGGCAACACCTCGCGGTGCCGGGCGTACCCGGCTCGATGGAATTCGATCTCAACCGCAACTGGCAGTTGGCCTGCCAGTGCATCCGCCAGGCGTTGCAGCGCGCGGGGCTGAGCGCGCAGGCGATCCGTGCGGTAGCCTGCTGCTCGATGCGTGAAGGCATCGTTCTGTACGATCGCAACGGCGTGCCGATCTGGGCCTGCGCCAATGTCGATGCGCGCGCCAGCCATGAAGTCAGCGAACTGAAAGAGTTGCACAACCACGGCTTCGAACGTGAGGTCTACCAGTACTCCGGCCAGACGCTGGCGCTGAGCGCCATGCCGCGCCTGCTGTGGCTGGCGCACCACCGGCCGGACATCTATCGCCAGGCGGCGACGCTGACCATGATCAGCGACTGGCTGGCCTACATGCTGAGCGGCGAGCTGGCGGTCGATCCTTCCAACGCCGGCACTACCGGCATGCTGGATCTGACCAGCCGCGACTGGCGGCCGGCGCTGCTCGATATGGCCGGGCTGCGCGCCGATATTCTGTCGCCGGTGAAAGAGACCGGCGTCGTGCTGGGGCGCGTCACCGAGCAGGCGGCCCAGGAGAGCGGGCTGCTGCGCGGCACCCCGGTGGTGATGGGCGGCGGCGACGTGCAGCTCGGCAGCCTGGGCCTCGGCATCGTGCGCGCCGGGCAGACGGCGGTGCTCGGCGGCACCTTCTGGCAGCAAATCGTCAACCTGCCGGAACCGGCCATCGATCCGGAAATGAACATCCGCATTAACCCTCATGTCATTCCCGGCATGGCGCAGGCGGAATCCATCAGCTTCTTTACCGGCCTGACCATGCGCTGGTTCCGCGACGCTTTCTGCGCCGAAGAGAAACTGCTGGCGGAGCGACTGGGGCTCGACGCTTACAGCCTGCTGGAAGAGATGGCGGCCAGGGTGCCGCCGGGCGCCTACGGCGTGATGCCGATCTTTTCCGACGCCATGCATTTCAAAACCTGGTATCACGCGGCGCCGTCGTTCATCAACATGTCTATCGATCCTGAACGCTGCAACAAACAGACGCTGTTCCGCGCGCTGGAGGAGAATGCCGCCATCGTCTCAGCCTGTAATCTGGAGCAGATCGCCGCCTTCTCCGGCGTGCAGGCCCGCTCGCTGGTGTTCGCCGGCGGCGGTGCGAAGGGCAAACTGTGGAGCCAGATCCTCAGCGACGTCACCGGCCTGACGGTGCGGGTGCCGGTGGTGAAAGAAGCCACCGCGCTGGGCTGCGCGATCGCCGCCGGGGTCGGCGCCGGGCTTTACGCGTCGCTGGCTGAAACCGGCGAGCAGCTGGTGCGCTGGGAGCGCGAGCATCAGCCGGATCTCACCAACCATGCGCGGTATCAGGAACAGAAAGAAAACTGGCGGCGGATTTACGCCGATCAGCTGACGCTGGTGGATAGCGGCCTGACCACCTCATTGTGGAAAGCGCCGGGGCTCTAGCGCCGCGCGCGGCCCGGTCATAACCTTATACCGTTTTATTCCTTTCCCCTCGGCTCCCCTCGGCGCGGCGCAAGCCGCGTTTTAACTCGCTGCCGTCATTGTTCCCCCTCAGAAACAGTGTAACCACCGCAGATGGATTTATCTGCGCCTTCAGCCTGCCGTAGATTGTGACTTTGATCACGCCGCGCCCCGAGCGCGGCCTGCGCATTCACCTGAGAAGAGCGGCATTATGCTGAATAATAAAGATAACCCTGCATCATCCCCGTGGCCGGCGATCTTCTCGCTGACGGTCGCCTGTTTTGTCATGGTCACCACCGAGTTTTTGCCGATCGGCCTGCTGACCAACATCGCCCCTTCGCTCGGCGTCAGCACCGGCACCGCCGGGCTGATGGTGACCATGCCCGGCATCGTGGCGGCGGTGGCCGCGCCGGTATTGAGTCTGGCTTCCGGCCGGCTGGACAGACGCCTGCTGATGCTGGGGCTGTCGTTGCTGCTGATGGTGTCCAACCTGGTGGCGGCGCTGGCCGTCAACTTCCCGATGATGCTGCTGGGCCGCGTGCTGCTGGGCATCTGCGTCGGCGGCTTCTGGTCGTTCGCCGCCAACTACGGCCGCCATCTGGTGCCGGAAGCCAGCCAGGGCCGCGCCACTGCGCTGATCCTCAGCGGCATTTCGGTCGGCGCGGTATGCGGCGTGCCGGCCGGGGCGCTGATCGGCGATCTGTTCGGCTGGCGCGCCGCCTTCTTCGGCGGTGCGGCGCTGGCAGTCGGCGTCCTGTTGGCGCAGCTGCGTTTGCTCACGTCGGTACCGCCTTCCCGACCGGTCACGCCGCGCGATCTGGTGCTGCCGCTACGCCTGCCGATGGCGCGCATCGGCCTGATCGCCATCGTGCTGTTGTTCATCGGCCACTTCGCCGCCTATACCTATCTGCGGCCCCTGCTGCAGCAGGTGTTCGTGCTCAGCCCATCGGCGATCTCGCTGCAGCTGTTGGCCTATGGCGCCATCGGTCTGCTGGGCACCTTTCTCGGCGAGCGTCTGGCGGAACACAGCCTGCGCGCCACCTTCATACTGATCGCCGCCATGCTGGCGGGCATTTTGATCGTTTCGCCGCTGCTCAGCGGCCTCGCTGGCGCCACGCTGATGGTGCTGGTATGGGGGCTGGCCTTTGGCGCCGTGCCGGTCTGCGCCACCAACTGGATGTTCGCCGCCGTGCCGCAGGCGCCGGAAGCCGGTCAGGCGCTGTTGGTGTGCGTCATCCAGATCGCGCTGGCCTCCGGCGCACTGCTGGGCGGTGAAGTGGTGGACTGGCAGGGCGTCAGCAGCGCCATGCTGTTTGGCGGCGCGCTGATCCTCTCCGCCACGCTGGTATTCGGCCTCAGCTTGCGCTCCGGCGCGATTGGCGCTAAACAGTGTTAATCATTATCTATCTGCAGAAACATGCCCCGGCCACCGCCGGGGCATGGCGTTGAGAACCTATGGACCATCATTTGCTCGCTATCCGGGTATTTAACCGCGTCGTGGAAACCGGCGGCTTTACCCGCGCCGCCGATTCGCTGGGCATGCCGAAAGCGACGGTCACCAAGCTGATCCAAAATCTGGAGGATCACCTGCAGACCAAACTGTTCCAGCGCACCACCCGCAGCGTGTCGGTCACCCGCGAAGGCGAATGCTATTACCAGAATACGGTGAAATGGCTGGCGGATTTGGAGCAGATGGAGGGCTGTCTGACCGAGTCGCAGAATTCTCCGCAGGGCGTGCTGCGCATCGATACCGGCAGCGGCACCGCCCGCCAACTGCTGTTGCCGGCGCTGCCCGGCTTTTTGGAACGCTACCCGCAAATCCAGATCGATCTCAGCATCGGCGATCGCGTTATCGATTTGATCAGCGACAGCGCTGACTGCGTGATCCGCAGCGGTCCGCTGGCCGATTCCAGCCTGATCGCCCGCCGCCTGTTCGATCTGGACTGGGTGAGCTGCGCCACCCCGGCCTACCTGGCGCGCCACGGCACGCCGCGCCACCCGTGCGATCTGGAGCAGGGTTTCCCGATGGTGCACTATCGCCATCCGGTCAACGACCGCATCCATCCGCAACGCTATGTCGAGCGCGGCAAAGAGATCGCCATCCAGCAACGCTATCCGGTCAGCATCAACGAAGGCAACGCGCTGCTGGCGGCGAGCCTGGCCGGGTTGGGCATCATCCAGACCTATCGCTTTATGGCGCAGCCGCACCTCGACAGCGGTGAGCTGGTCAGCCTGCTGCACGACTGGCAGCCGCCGCCGGAGCAGATGTACGTGGTCTACCCGTCCAACCGCCACCTCAGCGGCAAGCTGCGGGCGTTTATCGACTGGGCGGTGGAGACGTTTCGCTAGCGGCAGGATGAGCCGCACGTTGTAGCCGCACGCAGTGTGGTATTATTGGCCGCATAGTGATTCACGACGGACGACCACCATGGCCTATATCCCCAAAAACTATGCGAAGCTGGAAACCGGCTACCGCGAAAAAGCGCTGAAACTGTTCCCCTGGGTGTGCGGGCGCTGCTCGCGCGAATTCGTTTATTCCAACCTGCGCGAGCTGACGGTGCACCACATCGATCACGATCACAGCAACAACCCGGAAGACGGCAGCAACTGGGAAATGTTGTGTCTGTATTGCCACGACCACGAACACTCGAAATACACCGAGGCCGATCAATACGGTTCGACGGTGGTGGCCGGTGAAGATGCGCAAAAAGATATCGGCGTCGCCACCCACAACCCGTTCGCCAACCTGAAGGCAATGATGAAGAAGTAACGCCATCGACAGCTTAATGAGCCACTAACTTATTAAGCTGTTAAATTAACAAAAAACTCTTCCGTTCCGCCACTTCCCAGAGAATTCCTACTTACCCATCCGGTCCATTCACCGCAAAATAAGCTGCGCAGTTAACAACATACTGGCTTGGCAAGCCGCCGCAGTTGGTGCATATTGTTCGCGAGTTGTTCTTGTTAACCTGTTTGATTATCAACCTAATAAGCACATTAACTTAATAAGTTACCCGCTTAATAACTTGAGAGATGGCAGCATGATTGTTCTGATTGGCTCGCAAAAAGGCGGCGTCGGCAAATCGACGAAAGCAGTGAATATCGCCGGGTATCTGATTCTTAAGCAAGGCAAGACGGCGATCATCGTCGATGCCGACGACCAGAAATCGATCATGACCTGGTACAACGACCGTCAGAACGTCGAGGGGCTGCCGCACATTCCGGTGGTGGCCGCGTCGGGTAAAATCAAGGAAACGCTGCTGGAGCTCGATCGCCATTACGACTACGTGATCGTCGATACCGCCGGCCGCGACAGCGCCGAACTGCGCTCCGGCCTGCTGGCCGCCGATCTGTTCCTATCGCCGCTGCGCCCTTCGCAGATGGATCTCGACACCATCGGCTATCTGTCGGAGATGTTCTCCACCGCGCAGGAATACAACGAGAAGGTCAAAGGCTACATCGTATTGAACATGTGCCCGACCAATATCTTCATTAATGAAGCCAACGAAGCGGCGCAGGTGCTGAGTGAATACCCGGAGTTCACCCTGGTGAGCAATCGCCTGTGCGACCGCAAGATTTACCGCGACGCCTGGGGTGAAGCCATCACCGTGCACGAGGCGAATAATGAAAAGGCGCAGACCGAAATTGAATGCCTGGTGAAAGAGGTGATCCTGTGAAGAAACGCACCCCCACCCACCGGATGTCGGAAGACGAATTCATCAACAGCGCCACCTCACACACACTGCCGGTCGCGGCGCCCGCGCCGGAAACCAAACCGGCCGGCCGCAAGCGCACTTATAAGGCGATCTCCGTCAGCCTGACGGACAACCACATTGAGGCTATCGATGAAGTGATCGTGCAGGCGGCGCGCAGCGGCATCGTGCGTATCACCCGCTCCGACATCATCAAGCTGGCGATCGACGGATTGGCGGAGAAAAGCGAAGCGCAATTGCTGGAACTGCTGAAAAAACTCTGACCGCACGGCAGCCGCCGGCTGATCGAGCCGGCGGGCCGTTACACCGACGAGAACTCGCGTGGGAACGGCATAGTACGATAGGTTTTGCCGGTGGCCTTATGCAGCGCGCTGGCCATCGCCGGGGCGACCACCGCAGTCGACACTTCCCCGCATCCCTGCGGCGCACGCGCGCTGTCGAGTATCACGACCTCCACCTTGGGCATTTCGGCGATCGCGAGCAGCGGATAGCGATCGAAATTCCCTTCCACCACGCCGCCCCGTTCAAAATGCAGCTCGCTGTGCAGACAGGTGGTCAGCGCAAAGCCGATGCCGCCCTCTACGTTGGCGCGCACCAGGTTCGGGTTTATCACCTTGCCACAGTCAATCGCACATACCGCGCGCAGCACCCGCAGTCGCCCCTCCTGAATGGCGATTTCAACCACCAAACCGACGTAGGTGGTGAAAGCATTATTGCGGCCGACCCAAATATTGCACGCCATACCGCGAGAAACGCCCGACGGCGGCTCATGCTGCCACCCCGCCGCCGCTGCGGTGGCGTCCAGGACGCGCAACGCTTCCGGGCTGCCCTGCAACAGATGCCGCCGATACGAATATTCGTCCCGGTTGGCCTTATGGCTGAGTTCGCTGATAAAGCTTTCCAAAAAGAACAGACTGGCGACGCTGCCGACACCGCGAAGATAGCTCAGGGAAATAGGCTGTTCGACGATGCCGGCCTCCACCTTCAGGTGTGGGATGCGATACGGCGTGCTGTAAACGCACTCCACCATACTTTCATCCCATCCCCCGGCCTCGTTGACCGTTTCGCGCCGCATTTGCCAGAAGAGCGACTGCCCGGCATAGCGCGCCCACAGCGCCTGCGGGTAGCCGTTTTCATCCAACAGCGCCCGATAATGGCTGATGCAGGCCGGACGATAGTATTCATGCCGCATGTCGATCTCGCGCGGATAGATCACTTTGACCGGTTTCCCCACCGCCCGGGAGGCGGCGGTAGCATGCATCACGGCATCCGGCAGATATTTGCGCCCAAAGCTGCCCCCCAGATAGGTCGTATTCACCACCACATCCGTCGGCTTCAGCCCGAACATTTTCGCCAGAACGTTGCGCACCATGTCCTGCCCCTGGAAGGGGCCCCAGGTTTCGATACGGCCCTCGCCGTAATGGCTGGTGGCATTGCAAGGCTCCAGGGTGGCGTGCGCCACATAAGGTGCGCTGTAACGCGCCTCATGCAAGCGCGAACCTTGTTCAACGCCACGAATCAACGCCGACGCCTCGCCGCGATCGACCGCCGGCACCAGTGTATCGCCATCCAACATCGCCAGATTCTCCGCCGCAATCGCGCTATCGGTCAGCGCTTTTCCTGCGCCCGGCAGCCAGTCGACCTCCAGCAAATCAGCCGCCTTTTTGGCCTGCCAGTAGCTCGCCGCCACCACGATCACCGTATTGAGCGACATATCATGATCCAATCCGACCATGTTGTTCATCGACCACTGCCGGGTCAACACCAGATCCACCACGCCCGGCATGGCCCGAATCTGTCGTTCATTACGCACGGCGACCAGCTTTCCGCTAAGGTCGGGCACCATCCAGGGAACGCCGATCAGCATCTCCGGCAAGTCGATATCAATACCGTAAATCGCACTGCCATCCACTTTCTCCGGCGTATCGACCCGCAACAGCGGCTTGCCAATGACACTCTCTCGCTCTTGCGCCTCACTCTTTAAAGCAGGCTGCGGATCCAACGGCAGTTCGGCGGCATAGCGCACCAAATCGCCATAGGCGACCTTGCGCTTCCCGTCTTTCTCAAGCACCCAGCCTTTCTCCGTGCGGCACTGCGATGGTGAAAGCGCGAAATGTTTTGCGCCGGCCCGCAGAAAGAAATCTCTCGCCTGTGCGCCGGCCAGCCGGGCACGCTGATAAAATTTGGTCATGGAGGTTGAGGCGGCGACAAACTGCGCGAAAGCCTCGCCCCCGGCAACCTGACGGTAAGCGTCACGGCCGGTGACGAATTTCACCGTCACCTGCGCCCAATCGGCATCCATCTCCGCCGCCACCACTTCGGCCAGGCCGGTGTAAATCCCCTGCCCAACCTCACATTGCGACACGCCGATGACGATGCGCCCATCGCGGTCGATCCAGATCCAATCGTTCAATTCATGCTGACTGTCCGGTGGCGCCACGTCTTGTGAAACCACGGCCGCCAGGCTGCGCGTCGATATCGGCAGCAGCATGGCGGCCACTGCCAACGCGCTGCCTTTTATCAAGGTTCTGCGGGTGATCGCCATACTCAGGGTTCTCCCTTGTCGGCGGCGCGGTGCACCGCCGCACGGATACGGTGGTAAGTGGCGCAGCGGCACAGATTGGTCAGGCCCGTATCTATCTGCCGATCGTCCGGCCTCGGGTGTTCCGCCAGCAGCGCGCTGACCGCCATGATCATGCCTGATTGGCAGTAGCCGCACTGCGGCACGTCCTCCGCAATCCAGGCCTGCTGCACCGGATGACGGCGATCGATGGACAGCCCTTCGATGGTGGTCACCTGCCGATCGCGCACCAATTGCAGCGGATAACAGCATGAACGCACAGCCTTACCGTCGACATGTACCGTACAAGCGCCACAGGCGCCGATACCGCAGCCGAACTTGGTGCCGGTTAATTTAAAATGTTCTCGGATCACCCACAGCAGCGGCGTATCCGGCTCGCCGTTAAATTCGACCGCCTGGCCGTTCAGATTGAACTTCATGCCATCCTCTCTTGGATCAATGCTTCACCCGACGTTTCACCCACGCCCCAATGACGATCAATACCAGCAATACGCCGCCCCAGAACACATAAGGCAATGACGTAATCAACAGCGGTTTTTCACCGCCCGCCCGCTGCAGAGCCACTTGCTCCGGCGTTATCCTGACCGCCGGATTGCCGAATTGCTGCAATACGTAATTGCCCAATTCAGCCAGTTGCCGGTCATCCAGACTATCGGCGAAACCCGGCATCCAGGTCTGCAGCGTCTCCCCCTGACGCTGCACGCCATACAGCATCACCATGATCAGGTTATTGGCCCGTTCGCTGCCTACGGTGGTGTTGTGCGTCAAAGAAGGGAAATGGCCGTCATAAGCCCCCTCGCCGCCCAGACGATGGCAGCTGGCGCAGGAAACGGCATACAGCGCCTGTCCGGCGGCACGGCCTTTACCGCCCCCCTGATATTGATAGGCCGCTTTCGTTCCTTGTACGGTGACGATCGGCGGCGTTTGTTTAAGCCAATCGGCGATGGCGCCGAGGTCGTCGTCACTCAGGAAACGCAGGCTATGCTCCACCGCCTCCGCCATGCCGCCGGCAGCCTGAGCTTTGTCATTGCGGCCGGTACGCAGATACTGCACCAATTCTTTCTGGCTCCAGCCGCCGATGCCGCTCACGGGATCCGAGGTGATATTCGGCGCGATCCAACCGCCGGCTTCTCCTCCTGCCAGATAGCGATCGCCGCGTTCCGCCATCATCCCGTTACGCGGGCTGTGACACGCCGAGCAATGCCCCAACACATCCACCAGATAGCGGCCACGCGCCTTCCTCTCGTCTGCATCGACGGGCGTCTTTTTCAGAAACAGCCAGTTCCAGCCGTGGATCGCATAACGCCAGGAAAAAGGGAACGTCAGTTGGGTCTCAGGCACCGCACGATCGACCGGTGCGACACCGGCCATAAAATAGCGATACAGCGCGTGCAGATCGTCATCACTCAGCCCCCGATAAGCGGTATAAGGCATGGCGGGATACAAGGGTTGGCCGTCCCGCCGAATGCCCTGCGTTAACGCGCGGCGAAACTCTTGTTCACTGTAGTCGCCAATGCCGGTTCCTTTGGCGGGCGTGATATTGCTGGCGATGATGTCGCCCATCGGCGACGCGATGGCATAACCGCCGACATAGGGGGCGTCCTGTTGACTGCTGCCGCGGTGACAAGCCGCGCAATCTGCGGCGGTAGCCAGATATTTTCCCCGTGCGATGACCTGTTGGTCATTCTGGCTGGCGAAGACCGAGCAGGAGAAGATCCCCAACGCGATAACGCACAGCTGTTGTGCTCTCCGCCAGCGGCCGTTCACGCTTCACCTTCCGGCTTCATCGCACCCGCTCGCTCCTCCGCCAGAAGAGCAAACTCGTCCGGCAACAGATTTTCCTGTTCGAGCATCGCTATCGCGTTATGCTTGATGCCAAACAATACGCGGTAAAAAGCCTCCAGATCGTTGGCCGAAATGCCGTTGAGCAGTTTTTCCCGCGCTTGCTGGCTGGAATGATCCAACTGCGCCAGCATCTCCTGCCCGGCCTCGGTCATTCTCACCCCTTTGGCGCGCTTATCTTCGGACAGAGCATCGCGGGCGATAAGCCGATTTTTTTCCAGAAACAGCAGCGCGCGCGACATCGTCGAGACTTCGGCGTTCAAATGCTGCGAAACGTCTTTCAACGTGCAGCCATCCCCCAGATCGGCAATCGCACTCAGCGCCAGCCAATGCGGGCGCGTCAGATTGGTCATTTTCACCGACTGGTCCATCGCCGTGCGCCACAGGCGATTGGTCACATCCAGATGGATGCCCAGTGCAGCAGGAAGTTTACGTGGTTGTGACATGTCGGGTTACTCTCGATTATTTATTTGCTTGTGCAAACAAATAGTAGATCGAACATGAGAACAGGATCAAGCAGAGGAGGGAGAATAAAATAAAAGCGATTTAATACATTTGGTTAGTTTGTATCGCACGGCGTACGCTCCCCAACGACGGGGAGCGATAAGAAAAACTCAGTTCCCCGCGACCTCGCACCGGTAGTCCTGAATTTCACCGGCCGACCCCAGGTTGAGATCGGTCAACTTCAAACGGTTTGCCAACAGCAGCATCTCGCCCTGCGGGCTGACCGCCAGCGCCAGGCCGTAATTGCCGATGCTGTCGCCCTGCTCGACCACGTAGTTTTGCAACAAGCGGAAAGGATCTTCCTGGGTTAAATCGGTGCCCGCCAATTTTCTGGCCAGATATTGATGGCCGACCAATTTCACCGCCAGCGGCCGCCACTGTTGATCTAATTGCTCAGCCTGTTCCCCCAGCGCGTTATAGACATCCTGGCGCAAGCAGGCAACGTGAATATGCAACTGATTTTGAGAGCGGCCATATTTCGAATTGACCGCCAGAGAAACCCATGCGTCTTTTAACGGTTTACCCAGCTCGCTGGATATATGTTCGCGGTTATTCCAGGCCTGGGCGAAATAAGGCGGCGTTCGATCCGCTTGCAATATCGGGCTCTCGATGCCGCTGACCTTTTCGGTCGGCATCACCAGATCGTGGTAAGGGCCCTTGCTGTCCTTAAACAGCACATATCCCTCGGTTAAATCCACCTTTAAGCAGGGCGCAGGATCGTGGTTCTGCTGCTGATTGGGCACGCACTGTTGGCTGACTATCTGCCACAGCGCATTCGGATTGCCGCGCCCGAAGAACCACCACAGCACCGCCGCCAGCAGCAAAATGACAAGCAAAATAATTAATAGTCTGAAAAGTCTTTTCATCGCGACTCCCTGTTTATCTATTCCATACCGAAAGGAGCGCCAGCATAAACCAAGGCTCCGGCATCGACCAGAATATTATCCTTAATGTCACCTTTTATTGACGTCTTGTTAGCAATGGATAATTAAAAATAAGCCTCCACCTGAGTAATTTAAGGTAAATTAATACCGTGGGTTGAATATGAGTGTGATATAAGCAGCCGGGACTCTTTTTATATAAGGAACCGATAAGATGCCAACGATGGGCAAATCCCTGCATTATCTCGACGTAGGTTCAGGCTTTCCATTGCTGCTGGGCCACAGCTATCTGTTCGATCTGAATATGTGGGCGCCGCAGTTAGAAGCGCTGGCTAAACGCTACCGCCTGATCGTACCGGATCTCTGGGGCCACGGCGATTCACCGGCGCTGCCACCCGGGCGAAACAGCCTGTCGGATATCGCCGCCGATCATTTGGCGCTGATGGATCATTTGGATATTGAAGAGTTCGGCATCGTCGGCCTGTCCGTCGGCGGCATGTGGGGCGCCGAACTGGCGGCGCTGGCACCGGAGCGGGTGAAAGTGCTGGCGCTGCTGGACAGCTACCTGGGCGACGAAACTCCAGAGGCGCGGCAGCGCTATATGGGCATGCTGGCCGCCGTGGAACAGGCCGGCGCCATCACGTCGCCGCTGCTGGAATATATCGCCGCGCAGTTCTATTCCGACGAAGTGCCCGCTGCGCTGTCGCAGCCGTTGCTGGCCCATCTGCAAAGCCTGCCCGCCGAGCGCCTGCGCGAAAGCATCGTGCCGCTGGGCCGGATGATCTTCGGCCGCCCCGACAAGCTGGCGCTGCTGGAACACATCACCGCCGCCAGCATCGTCATCACCGGCGCGCAGGATAAGCCGCGCCCGCCGGCGGAAGGCCAGCGCATGGCGGATCTTCTCGGCTGCCGACATGTGCTGATCCCCAACGCCGGGCATATCAGCAACAAGGAAAATCCGGCGGCGGTCAATGAAACGCTGCTGGCGTTTCTTGCCGAAAGCACCACGCCGCTGTTTTGGTAAGTCGCTCCGGGCCGCCAGGCCCGGACCTGCCATGCCATCGCTCAGACGACGTGGCTATCGCCATTTCCCTGACCGAACTCCCCCAGACGCAACCAGCGGTAAAGCTCCGCATCGCGCTGAAAATGCATCTTTCTCATCACCGCCCGTTTATGCGTGCTCACCGTCTTGATGCTGACCCGAAGCCGACGGGCAATGGCGGTCGGCGTCATTTCCCAACTCAGGTAACGCATCACTTGTTTTTCCTGCGGCGTCAATGGCAACGGCTGGCACCAGGCGCAACAAGAAAAACCGCAGGCGCCGCCGGTTCGGCCTTTTATCACCCGCGCTACCGTGTGCAACAGCTTTGCGACGCCTTCATTGCGGTACACCCTGCCCGCTTCCCTCAGGCACCCCGAAATGGCGCGAATGCGGGCTTCTCTGAGATCGTAAACGGCGAGATAAAGGGCGTGAGGAGCATGGGGAGGATGGCAAAAACGCGCCATGTCGCCTTTGGCGATCGCCTGGAACACAAGGTCGGCATTCATCGGCTCGCTGCAGCGCGCCTCGATGCCACGTTCACTAAAATAGTCGCTCAACGCCCGATACGCCCCGGCGACAAAAAAGCAGTCGATATCCAGGAAGGCGATATTGATGACCGTGTTCACGCCGTTTCCCTCCGCGCGAAAACAAACCGGCAAAACCGGCCGGCATTGAGCCTGCTGCGCCCATCCAACGTAACGAGCAGCAGCGTCAAAACCGCCCATTGGATGAGCGACAGCCCGAACGGGTAGGAAAACTGCGCGCACAGCAGCAAGGGAATGCCGCTCGTCGCCAACGCGGCCTCTTCCCCGGCGGCCGGGCTGTGCAAGCGGGCGGCGATGCGCTCCCGTCGCCATGTTTGGTGCACCAGCGCCGCCACGCCCGCCAGCAGGCACAGCATGCCCGCCAACGCAACGACGCCGCCTTCTATTCACCACAGCAGGAGCTCATTATAGGGTTGCCGCGCTGCGCCTGCCCGCGCCACCGCGGGCAGCGCATGGGCCTGTAAATGCTCAAAGCCATGCTCGAATCGGCCATAGCCCCATCCCAACCAGGGCCGCTCTACCACCAGCGCCAGCGAGTCAAGCAGCGTATCGCAGCACGGCGCGGCATTCGACAAACGAACGCCGGCGTTCAATTCATCCGCCAATATCGCCAGGCAGAATCCCAATGCCGTCATCAGCAGCGCGAGCACGCAATGCAGCGGGTATCTGCGCACAAACATCAGGGTCAACAGCGCGGCACCCAATAGCACGCTGAGACAAACGGTCTGCGATGCCCCCCAGCCCAGCGCGGCGGATAAACCGATCAAGAGCGGCAGCAAGAGTAAAATACGCCATCGCTCGTTATCTCGGCGCAACATGCGGAACCGAGGCAACACCGTCAGACCCCATCCCGCCAATAATCCGCTCGCCAATAAACTGCTCGCGGCATCCGGCCAACGCCCCCCGCTGCCGGCATAGCCCGCCGCCGCCTCGGCCGGGGAGGAAAAAAGCCAAATGCCTCCCACGGCTGCGGCTAATACCAGCGTATAGATAAACGCAATACGCACGTGTTGCATGACCCGATATTGCAATAGGATAAAGTAAATAATCCAACTGCCAAACAGGCAGGCCATTCGCCCGACGGTAAGCACGCCCCACTCGGCACGAGAATAAAAAAGGGGCAGCAGCAATATCACCGCGCCCAGCGCAAAGAAAAAACACGCGGGGGTCATCCCCCACGCTTTTCGCAAAAAAAGGAGCGCGCCGCCGACGCCCAATAAAGCAAACAGGACAATCCCAATCACAAGAGAATATGGAAACGTCAGCGAGAAATAGTTCATATCATAGTGATAAATATAGCCACCCAACAAAAGCAATACGCTGACATAGACCATCACCATGAACTTTAAACATGGAATAGACATAATAATTTCATCCCAAAATATCTATCTGAAAAATCATCAGAAAAGGCTAAGCCATTTTTCAATTGCAATAAAAGAAATGCCTGTCAGCAACACCAGCCCGGTAACTATCGCCATCACAATCCCGACAGATTGAATAGCTTCAAAAAGCTTTCGCCTGTAGCGTAAAAGCGTCCAGTTTCTTTTAAACATACCTTTTCCTCTTGGCCATTCAGGCTTCAAGCAAAGAAAGCCCGCAATTTAAACGTGGATTACCGGCAAAATCCTGTCGCATTCCCCAGCGAGATCCATAGTATCGCCGCAGCCAAAATCAAGATATATGTATTAAATTTAACCATAAAAACAGTTTTTAATTCCTAAAAATAATAAAAATAAAGAATTAAAAACTAAAACAAAGAAAACCTAATATTATAAAACTGGCGACATCCGTACGTTTGAACTTTCGCCAAAAATTTCACAACATGAAAAAATCGCCATCATCTTGACGGGTGAAAAATAATAGATGACTCTGTCCTCGCTAAATTTCGCCGTCGCTATAAGGGCAAGCAGCACATTATGGAATACGTCATTAATCAGATGATTATTTTCTCACCTGCCGAACGCGCATTGTTCATCATCAATGAACGGGAATCTTTTATGCCGTTATCTAACCCTGCCACCCGCTTGTTGTTAGAGTTGGTTACCCATCATAAAGAGATGCTCACCCGCAGGCATTTGATGCAGCGGGTCTGGGAAGATAATGGTTTTGTGGGTTCAAACAATAATCTGAATGGTTGCATCAGTGAGATAAGAAAAGCGTTTGAATCGCTGGCGCTGGATCCGCAAATCATTATTACCATCCCCAAACTGGGGTTCATTCTTGAAGCGGAAATTACCTCATGCGAAAACATGCGCTCACCGGAAAACCAAAAAGCGGTTATTCCCACCCTGTTGACCCGGGCCGGCGCACTGTTAAAACGGCGTGGGAATATCTGCCAGGCAAATAAAGCGCCCCTTGCCGCAGCATTGATGATGATTGCGTGCTTTAGCCTCGTCTGCGCTTTATTGTGGTTCAACCGGCCGGTTCACGCGTTCAAAAACGCCAGGGTCGATTTTTTTTATCGCCATGAGCAGTGCAACGTTTTTACGTTGGAAACCGCCGCGCTGAACGACCGGCGTGAAACGCAAGCGCAAATTGCCGCTGCATTGAAAGCTGAAGCGACCGACTGCGGCACAACGCCCGCCGATCTGTTCTACACCAAAATCGCCAACCCCAATCTTCCTTTTCAGGTCACCTTCATCGCCATCTGCAATCTGGCGCAACCCGGTCAATATGGCCGGTGCCGCACGATCAAAAACACCGACGGTATGACGCCATGAACAAAAAAACACGCTTTATCGTCGGCTTGTTATTGCTGATGGCGCCCCTGGCAAGCCAGGTCGCCCAGCTGTCGCACCATCCTAAAACCTTACTGCGTTGCGAAGCGGAGATCACCGCGCGCAACCGCTATGGCCCAGCCATGGAGCCCGCCGCGGTTTTAAAAGCAAAGATGTATTTTTTCCTCTACCACAACGGCACTGGCTTTATCAGACTCAATGGCTTTATCGAGCGACAAGAAAAGACCTATGTGCTGAACCGCGAACTTCACTATGTGTATGACACCCCCGGCGATGAGGCGGCTGAAGAGGATGGCGGCGGCGATGGGTACACGCTGCGATTCGCCGCCGACCGTAAACATGCCGGAGATACGGTTCCCGCCCCCCTTTGGGCGACCTTTTTGCAGTCGGAAGATCCCCGAATCTCCTACCATGTCGCCATCGAACACGTACTCGGCAACCTGTATGTGGTCAGTACGCTTCAAAGCCCGACCTTTGTCTGCCGGCGTTATTAGGCTATGCGTTGCGAGTGTTGCCTATCGGAAGAAAAGCCCGCAAGCGGCAGCCATTTCAGCGGTTAATTGAACGCGCCATGCGGCTGTAGGTGTGGCGCACGCCGCGAATCGCCACGCTGTAGGCGAAGATGTTTTCCGGCAGCGCCAGCCCCAGAAAGCCGGTATCGCCGATATGGTGCAGGTCCGCGCCGGCCATTTTGCTCATCAGCGCAATCTGCCGCACGGTCTGCACGTCGGCCCCCTCTTGCGAGGTGCCGATCGCCGTCATCGCCAGCGCCCCCTGCCGCTGGGCAAAAGCGATCAGCGCCGCCACTTTCTCCTGCGACATGCCGGGAATGGTGCCCGGCGCCGGCAGCAGCACGATGTCCGCACCGTTCTCCACGAACAGCGCGATGTCCTGCTCGCCGATCAGTTGGCTGCCGCTTTCGCGCACAATGCCGGCGCCGTGCATTTTGCCGGTCACCAGCACCATCTCGTCGCCCACTTCATCGCGGATCGCTTTCAGCGCGGCGGCGATCGCCTGATTGCTGACGCCGTTGTTCGGGTTGCCGGTCAGCACCAGCATGCGCGCGCCGAGCTGATACAGCTTGCGCGCATTCTCGGCGGTGGCGGCGCGGCCCGCCGTCATCTGCCAAAAGTCGTTATGTTCGCTGGCGAAAGCCGGATCGACGGCCTCCAGGTTCACCCCGATCACCCGCCCGGTCAGGCGCTGCAGCGTGCGCAGCGCCTCCTGCGGCGGCACGTCGGCGGGCAGGCCCGCGATATGCGGACGATCGACGTCGAACAGGTTCAACAACAGCAGGTCGGCGCCCTGGCTGGCCGCCAGTTCGGCGTTGGTGACGTTATTGAGCAGCGGCTGAGTGACCGCGATGGTTTCGCTGACCAAGATGCGCCCTTCGCTGGCGCGGATGGCGTAGAGCAGATCGGCTTTGCCGATATCGGCCAGATCGCTGGCGCTGCAGTCCAGATAGCGTTTCATGAGGCAAGCTCCGGTGACGTTAGCGGAAAGGGATGGATGCCCCCTCTCCCACCGCAGTGAAAGAGGGGGAAAAGGTTACTTCAGCGTAAAGCTTTGCGCCTGCACGTTGTCGGAATCCAGGCCGACGAACACGTTGAATTTGCCCGGCTCCGCCCCCCACTTCAGGCTGGCGTTGTAGAACTTCAGATCGTCTTCGCTAATCGGCAGCTCAACCTGCTGCGACTGACCGGCCTTCAGCGTCACTTTCTTGAAGTTGCGCAGCTCTTTCACCGGGCGGCTGACCGACGCGGTGACGTCCTGCAGATACAGCTGCACCACCGTGGCGCCGTCGTACTTGCCGGTATTCTTCAGCGTGACGCTGGCGGTTAACTTGCCGTTGCGCGCCATCGTCGGGCTGGATAACTTCAGATCCGACAGGCTGAAGGTGGTGTAGCTCAAACCGTAACCAAACGGATACAGCGGGCCGTTCGGCGAATCGAAGTAGCGCGAGGTGTACTTGCCCGGGTTCTCCTTGCCGAACGGCCGGCCGGTGTTCAGGTGGTTATAGTACATCGGGATCTGGCCGACCGAGCGCGGGAAGGTCATCGGCAGCTTGCCCGACGGGTTGTAATCGCCGAACAGCACGTCCGCCACCGCGTTGCCGCCCTCGGTGCCGCTGTACCAGATTTCCAGCATCGCGTCCGCCTGCTCGCTCTCCCAGCTCAATGCCAGCGGGCGGCCGTTCATCAGCACCAGCACCAGCGGCTTGCCGGTGGCTTTCAGCGCGGCGATCAGATCGCGTTGGCTCTGCGGGATCGTGATGTCGGCGCGGCTGGAGGCCTCGTGCGCCATGCCCTGCGATTCCCCCACCACCGCCACCACCACATCGGCCTTGTTCGCCGCCTGCACCGCTTCGTCGATCATCTGCTGCGGCGAACGGGTATCGAACGCCACCGCCGGCTCATACTCGTTCAGATAGTCGATGATGCCTTTATCCTGCGTAACGTTGGCGCCCTTGGCGTACAGAATGCGCGCCTTGTCGCCCACCGCCCGCTCCAGCCCCTCGCGCAGGGTGACCGACTGCTTGACCACCCCGGCGGCCGACCAACTGCCCATCACGTCGCGCTGGCTGTCGGCCATCGGCCCGACCAGCGCGATGGTCGCCTGCTTGCTCAGCGGCAGCGTCTGCTTATCGTTCTTCAGCAGCACCATCGTCTTGCGCGCCACCACCCGCGCTTCGGCGCGGTGCAGACGGCTTTCGGCGTTGGTGTCCTGCGGATCGGAACCCGCCGGGCCCAGATGCACGTAAGGATTGGTGAACAGCCCCATGTCGTATTTGGTGTTCAGCACGTCGCGGCAGGCGCGGTCGATATCGCTTTCAGACACCAGTCCGTCCTTCACCAGACCCGGCAGGTATTTGTCGTAGAACTCGTCGCTCATGCTCATGTCGACGCCGGAGGTGATCGCCAGGCGCACCGCGTCGCGCGCGTCGGCGGCCACGCCGTGCTTAATCAGTTCCTTAATCGCGCCGTGGTCGCTGATGGTGATGCCTTTAAAACCCCACTGCTCGCGCAGCAGATCTTTCAGCAGCCACGGGTTGGCGGTGGCCGGCACGCCGTTCACCGAGTTGAGCGACACCATCACTCCGCCGCTGCCGGCGTCCACCGCCGCTTTGTAAGGCGGCAGATAGTCCTGATGCATGCGCAGCGGGCTCATGTCGACGGTGTTGTAATCGCGGCCGCCTTCGACGGCGCCGTACAATGCAAAGTGCTTAACGCTGGCCATCACCGAGCCGGGTTTGGCCGGATCGCCGTTCTGGAAACCGTCGACCATCACCTTGGCGATTTTCGAGACCAGCCAGGTGTCTTCGCCGAAGCCTTCGGAGACCCGGCCCCAGCGCGGATCGCGGGTGATATCGACCATCGGCGCGAAGGTCATGTTCAGGCCGTCGTCGCTGGCCTCTTGCGCCGCGACCCGGGCGCTGAGCGCGATGGCTTCCAGATCGAAGCTGGCCGCCAGCCCCAGGCTGATCGGGAACACGGTGCGCTGGCCGTGCACCACGTCATAGGCAAAGAACAACGGGATTTTCAGGCGGCTGAGCTGCATCGCCTGATCCTGCATCACCCGGATATCCGGCCGGGTGACGGTATTGAAGATGGCGCCGATCTGCCCTTTGCGGATCCCCTCGCGGATCGCTTCTTTCGGGTTATCCGGCCCGACGCTGATCAGCCGCAGCTGGCCAATCTTCTCTTCCAGCGTCATCTGCTTCATCAAATTGGACACGAAGGCGTCGCGCTGCTGGGCGTGAATGCCCTGCGTTATCGGCGTTTCCTGCGCAAAAACCGGGCTGAGGGCCAGACCGGACAACATACTCACCACACAAAGCCATTTCATCTTGTTTTATCTCAGGCGTGTTTCCGCCGCCAACGCCGCGGAGTTTAATCGGAGTGAAGAAACAGTTTGCCACACTCTGTTTCATCGCCAAGGGAATTCGCATCGCTAATGTTTACAAAGCATTACAGGTTATCGGCAGGTAATTCTGCAGCCGGGCGCGGCTGTCGGCGGCCTCCGTCGCCAGAAAATCGATCAGCGCGGTTAACGTCGGCGGCGCCACCGTGCGTTCAGGATAGACCAAATAATAGGCCGCGCCGCTGCTGACGCAGAGCGGGAACGGCGTTACGATGCGCTGCGCCTGAATATCCTCCTCCAGCAGGCACAGATCGCCGATGGCGATGCCGAATCCCTGCAGCGCAGCGCTCATCGCCAGATCGAGGGTATCGAAATGCTGGGCCTTGCCGGACGGCAACACATCGGCGCCCGCCGCCTTCAGCCAGCGCAGCCAGTCGCGCCGATCGCGCGTCGGGTGCAGCAGGGTTTTGTCCGTCAAGTCCGTCAACCGGGCTGCCGGCGGCAGGAACGTCGGCGTGCAGACCGGCGTGAGGATTTCATCGAACAGCAAGTGCGCGGTCAGCTTTTTACCCGGCGGCCGGCCGAATACCACCGCGGCGTCAAACTGCTCGGTACTGAAATCCAGGCCGTGCGACACCGAGGCGGTCAGCTCGATATGCATGTCCGGCCGTTCATTTTGCAGGCGAATGATGCGCGGCAGCACCCAGCGCATGGCGCAGGTCGGGCATTTGATGCGCAGCGCCCCCGGCGGAGCGGCGGCCCGCGTCAGGGCTTCATCCAACTGCCCCAGCGCCTGCTGTACCGGCGCCAGCAGCTGCGCGCCCTGCGGCGTCAGCGCCAAACCGCGCGCCTGACGGCTGAACAGCGGATAGCCCAGACGCTGTTCCAGCCCGAGAATTTGCCGGCTGACCGCCCCCTGCGTCAGGTGCAGCTGCCGGGCGGCATGGGTAAAGTTGAGGCGTTGCGCCACCACCACAAAGGTTTTCAATACGTCGAGCGACGGCAGGGATATCGGCATAGCGTGCCTCGATTAGGTATGATCGTAGTGCATGGCAAGTATGACAAACTTTCCCTTGTCCGCCTACGCCGCCTGATGCTTAATCGCTCAACACTTCCCTGTTTGCCTGGAGCCCATCATGCAGAGCGCCTGCTCATCCCGCTCGAAGCTGCCGGACGTCGGCACCTCCATCTTCACCGTTATTGGCCAACTCAGCGCCGAACATCAGGCCCTCAACCTGTCGCAGGGCGCGCCCAACTTCGCCGGTGACCCGCAGCTGATCGAGGCAACGGCGCAAGCCATGCGCGCAGGTCATAACCAATACGCGCCGATGAGCGGCGTGGCGACGTTACGTGCTGCTCTGGCGGAAAAAGCTGAACGATTGTATGGCGCGCGCTATGACGCCGACGAAGAAATCACGGTGATCGCCAGCGCCAGCGAAGGGCTGTACTCGGCGATCAGCGCGCTGGTGCATCCCGGCGACGAGGTGATCTATTTCGAACCGGCGTTCGACAGCTATGCGCCGATCGTGCGCCTGCAGGGCGCCACGCCGGTGGCGATCAAACTGTCGCTGCAGGACTTTCGCGTCGACTGGGACGAAGTGGCCGCCGCCATCAACGGCAAAACGCGCATGATCATCGTCAACACGCCGCACAACCCGACCGGCGCGGTGTTCGACGCGCAGGATATCGACCACCTGACCACCCTGACCCGCAACACCGACATCGTGATCCTGTCCGACGAGGTCTACGAGCATGTGGTGTTCGACGGCGATATTCACCACAGCATGGCGCGCTACCCGCAGTTGGCGGAACGCAGCGTGGTCGTGTCGTCGTTCGGTAAAACCTACCACGTCACCGGCTGGCGCGTCGGTTACTGCCTGGCGCCGGCGGCGTTGATGGACGAGATCCGCAAGGTGCACCAGTTCATGGTGTTCTCCGCCGATACGCCGATGCAGCACGCCTTCGCCGCCGCGCTCGCCAACCCGCAGAGTTACCTGGGGCTGGCGGCGTTTTACCAACAAAAGCGCGATCTGCTGGCCAACGCCCTGCAGGATTCGCGCTTTGAGCTGCTGCCCAGCCGCGGCAGCTTCTTCATGCTGGCCCGCTTTAGCGGCTTCAGTCACGAAAGCGACAATGATTTCGCCGTGCGCTTGATCCGCGAAGCGAAGGTGGCGACGATCCCGCTGTCGGCGTTCTACAGCGACGGCACCGATACCGGCCTTATTCGGCTGAGTTTTTCCAAAGATAACGAGACCCTGCTGGAAGGCGCGCGCCGCCTGAGCCAGGTGTAATTTTTTGTCCGACCATGGGAAAGGGGCACTGCCTATGAAAGCTTTGAAAACGCTGTTCGCCGCCGGATGCCTGCTGGCCGCCGGCTCTTCTCTGGCGGCGGAAAACAGCCTGCGCTTCGGTCTGGAAGCGCTGTATCCGCCGTTCGAATCCAAATCCGCCAGCGGCAAACTGGAAGGGTTCGACATTGAACTGGGCGACGCGGTGTGCGCCGCCGCGCAGTTGCAATGCAGCTGGGTGGAAACCTCGTTCGACAGCCTGATCCCGGCGCTGCAGGCGCGCAAGTTCGACGCCATCAACTCGGCGATGAACGTGACCGAACAGCGGCGCCAGGCGATCGCCTTTACCGACGCCATCTATCAGGTGCCGAACCGCCTGATCGCCAAGGCCGACAGCGGCCTGCTGCCGGACGCCAAAGCGCTGGCGGGCAAACACGTGGGCGTGCTGCAAGGCTCGATTCAGGAGATTTACGCCAAAACCCATTGGGCGCCGGCGGGCGTGGATGTGGTGTCTTACCAGGATCAGAATCAGGTGTATCTCGATCTGGCGGCCGGTCGGCTCGACGCCACGCTGGTGATGGCGCCCTCGGGGCAAAGCGGCTTCCTGTCACAGCCGGACGGCAAAGGCTTCGCCTTCGTCGGCGAGGCGGTGCGCGACGACAAGATCCTCGGTGAAGGCATCGCCTTCGGCCTGCGCAAAGGGGATGAGGCGCTGAAGAAGAAACTGGATGCCGCCATCGCCAAAGTGAAACAACAAGGCACGGTGACGGCGCTGTCGAAGAAGTATTTCGGCGATATCGACGTGACGGTGAAGTGATGGACGAGGGCGGCACCGCCGCCCCCTGCCGCGTTTAGCGATCGAACACCGAACTGTTCAGCGCGCGATCCTGCTGGTGGCGCTCCAGCGCCAATTCGATCAGGCGCGTGATCAGCGCCTGGTAGCTGACGCCGCTGGCGGCCCATAGCTTGGGATACATGCTGATGTTGGTGAAGCCCGGCAGCGTGTTAATCTCGTTGATCACCACCTGGTTATCCGGCGTCAGGAACACATCCACCCGCGCCAACCCGAAGCACTCCAGCGCGCGGAACGCCTTCAGCGCCACCTCACGGATGTGGTCGCTCACTTCCGGCGCGATCGCCGCCGGCACCACCACCTGAGCGCCCTGCTCATTGATGTATTTGGTGTCGTAGGAGTAGAAAGCGTCGCTCAGCACGATCTCGCCGCACACGCTGGCCTGCGGATCGTCGTTCCCCAGCACCGCGCACTCGATCTCGCGGCCGACGATCGCCGACTCCACCAGTACTTTATGATCGAAACTGAAGGCCAGTGCCACCGCCGCGTCAAACTCGGCGCGGTTCTCCACCTTGCTGACCCCGACCGACGAGCCCTGGTTGGCCGGCTTGACGAACAGCGGCAGGCCGAGGCGCTCGCTCAGTTGCTCAAACGTGAACCCGGCGCGGTTGGCGCGCGTCAGGGTGACGAACGGCGCCACCGCCAGCCCGGCGTCGCGCAGCAGGCGCTTGGTCACGTCTTTATCCATGCTGACCGCCGAGCCGAGCACGCCGGCGCCGACGAACGGCATATTGGCCATGCGCAGCAGCCCCTGCAGCGAGCCGTCTTCCCCCAGCGTGCCGTGCACGATCGGGAAGATGACGTCGAGCTGGCCCAGCGCGCCGGCGCTGCCCGCTTCGATCAGCTGCTGTTTTTCCTGGCCCGGGATCAGCGCCACGTTCTTGTTCGAGCGGTTCAGCGCGATCAGCGCCGGGTTCTCGGCGTTGAGCAGGTAGTTGGAGGCGTCGTTGATGTGCCACTGCCCCTGTTTGTCGATCCCCAGCAGCGTGACGTCAAACTTCTCTTTGTCGATTGCATCCACAATGTTTTTGGCCGACTGCAGCGACACCTCATGCTCCGCCGATTTACCGCCAAAAATCACCCCAACACGTAGTTTAGTCACGCCTTAAATCCTTCTGAAAAATCATGGCAAAAAAGTCGTTCATCACAATAAACGCATTGCCTGGCGGCGGCAATCGTTGTTGCCAGAATCTTCTTACGCCACAGAATGCCACATCGCGACCATCCAAAGCGTATACACTTCGTATATCGTTCATTTATGGAGACGCCGATGGGCATCGTAAAAATTTCGGACGCGCTGCATGACGATCTGCGCCTCGCCAGCCTGACCATGACGCGTTCGATCAACGCGCAGGCCGAGTACTGGATCAAGATCGGCATGCTGGCGGAGTTCCATCCGGAACTGACCTACCCGCAGCTGGTAAAAAAAATGATGAAAGATAATGCGCTGACGCTGAAGGAGATTGTCGGGTGAAACAGATTGTGATTAAAACGCCGGAAGAGATTGCCAAAATGCGCCATTCCGGCGCCCTGCTGGCTAAAGTGTTTGCTATGCTCGATGAGGTCATCGTCGAAGGCATCTCAACCATGGAGATCAACGACCGCGCCGAGGCGTTTATCGTCGAAGAACTGAAGTCGCGCCCGGCCAGCAAGGGGCAGTATGATTTCCCCTATGTGCTCAACACCTCCGTAGACGACGTGGTATGCCACGGGGTGCCGTCGGCCAGCAAAATCCTGCGTTCCGGCATGATTGTCAACGTGGACATCACGCTGGAAAACGGCGGCTACATCGCCGACTCCAGCAAGATGTACTGCATCGGCCAGGTGACGCCGCTGGCCAAACGGCTGGTGAACAACGTCTATGAATCGATGTGGCAGGGCATTCGCGCGGTGAAACCGGGCGCCACCCTGGGCGATATCGGCCACGCCATCCAGCGCCACGCTGAGCAGGCCGGCTACAGCATCGTGCGGGAGTATTGCGGCCACGGCATCGGCCGCGACATGCACGAAGAGCCGGCGGTGCTGCACTACGGCCAACCCGGCAGCGGCATGGCGCTGCAGGAAGGCATGGTGTTCACCATCGAGCCGATGATCAACCAGGGCGACCGCCGCATCAAGCAGAAGAAGGACGGCTGGACGGTGGTGACACGCGACAAAAAACTGTCGGCGCAGTGGGAACACACCGTAGCGGTCACCGCCGACGGCGTGGAAATCCTGACGCTGCGCGACGAAGAGCGTCGGGCCGGTTACGCCGAACGCTACTAAATCCGCAAGCCATTAGCTTAATAAGCTAATGGCTTGATAAGTTATTTAATTGATAGCCTCTTAGCTGACTGCGCGGCACTCCGGCGCCGCGGTTAAAGCGACGGGGATGACAGGGAGACAGGCAGCATGCAGTCAGGCAATCAGGCGTTTCTCAACCAGCTTAAGGACATCGTCGGCGGCCCGCAGTTGTTGACCGGCGATCGCAACACCGAACGGTATCGCAAAGGGTTCCGCTCCGGCGAAGGCCAGGCGCTGGCGGTGGTGTTTCCCACTAGCCTGCTGCAGCTGTGGCGCATTCTGCAGGCCTGCGTGGCCGCCGATAAAATCGTCATCATGCAGGCCGCCAACACCGGCCTGACCGAGGGCTCAACCCCCAGCGGCAACGACTATGATCGCGATATCGTCATCGTCAGCACCCTGCGCCTCGACCATATTCAGGTGCTGGACAACGGCAAGCAGGTGGTCGGCTTCCCCGGCAGCACCCTGCACCACCTCGAGAAATTGCTCAAGCCCTACGGCCGTGAACCGCATTCGGTGATCGGCTCTTCCTGCATCGGCGCCTCGGTGATCGGCGGCGTGTGCAACAACTCCGGCGGCTCGCTGGTGAAACGCGGCCCGGCCTATACCGAAATGGCGCTGTACGCCCAGTTAGGAGAAGACGGCCAGCTGCGCCTGGTGAACCATCTGGGCATCCGGCTTGGCGACACGCCGGAAGAGATCCTCACCCGGCTGGAAAAAGGCGACTATCGCCCGAGCGACGTCGAATACGGCGAGCTGCGCGCCTCGGATAACGAGTACGCCAGCCGGGTGCGCGACGTCGACGCCGACACCCCTTCCCGCTTTAACGCCGACAAACGCCGCCTGTACGAAGCCTCCGGTTGCGCCGGCAAGCTGGCGGTGTTCGCGGTGCGGCTCGACACCTTCGAGAAAGAGGGCAAAGAGCAGGTGTTCTATATCGGCACCAACGACACCGCGGTGCTGACCGAACTGCGCCGCCACATGCTGAGCCAGTTCGAAAACCTGCCGGTGGCCGGTGAATACATGCACCGCGATATCTTCGACATCGCCGAGGTGTACGGCAAAGACACCTTCATGATGATCGACAAGCTCGGCACCGATCAGATGCCGCGCTTCTTCACCCTGAAAGGCCGCATGGACGCCAGCCTCAACAAGCTGCCGCTGCTGCCGCACAACCTGACCGATCGGCTGATGCAGAGCCTGAGCCATCTGGCGCCGAGCCACCTGCCGAAACGCATGAAGGAATACCGCGAACGTTTCGAACACCATCTGCTGCTGAAGATGGCCGGCCCCGGCGTGGAAGAGGCCCAGCGCTACCTGACCGACTATTTCGCCCAGGCCGAAGGTGCCTTCTTCGCCTGCACGCCTGACGAGGGCAAAAAGGCTTTCCTGCACCGCTTCGCCGCCGCCGGCGCCGCCGTGCGCTACCACGCGGTGCACGCCGACAAGGTGGAGGATATTTTGGCGCTGGACATCGCCCTGCGCCGCAACGACACCGACTGGTTCGAAACGCTGCCGCCGGAAATCGACAGTCAGTTGGTGCATAAGCTGTACTACGGCCACTTTATGTGCCACGTCTTCCACCAGGACTACGTGGTGAAAAAAGGCGTGGACAGCCATGCACTGAAAGAAAAGATGCTCGAGATCCTCAACCGGCGCGGCGCCGAGTACCCGGCGGAGCATAACGTCGGCCACCTGTACCACGCCAAACCGGATCTGCAAGCGTTCTACCGCACCGCCGATCCGACCAACAGCTTCAACCCCGGCATCGGCAAAACCAGCAAACGCAAAGGCTGGGCCGAAGCCCCCCGCTAAACGCCGCACGATCGGCCCGCCGCCCACCCGGCGCGGGCCTCACCGCCCCTGCCCGCCTCGTCATGACCTTTCCGCTTATAAAGATGCATTTTTATTGCAACTTATAAAACTCCCGATTACCATTCATCGCAAATGAGAATTAATTACAAAGCTGTCGTGACGGATACATGACATCCGCCGTGGCATTCACCGCGAACTTAATGAGAAGGAACCTACCATGAGTCAGACCCTCGATTCCGCCCAGCTGTTGGCCGCGCTCGATAAAGTGATGGTGATCTCCACCACCGATCTGCAGGGCACCATCACCTACGTCAACGACCTGTTCTGCCAACTGACCGGCTTTTCCCGGGAAGAGCTGGTGGGCCAGCCCCATAGCATCGTGCGTCACCCTTCCGTGCCGAAAGCCGTTTACAAAGCAATGTGGGACACCATCAAGGCGGGCGGCATCTGGACCGGCATCATCCCGAACGTCGGCAAGGGCGGCGTGCTGTACGTGGTCGACACCACGGTGCAACCGCTGTATGACGCCCAAGGCAATATCGAGGCTTATATCAGCATCCGCCGCGTAATTAACGATCTGATGACCGACTTCGAATCGGTGGAATTCGCCAAAGAACAGTTCGACAACCACTACGACAAGTAACCGCTATGGCCGACATTATCGAACGCATCCTGATTGGTTACGGTTCGGAGTCGGGCAACGCCCGGGCGCTGGCGATGCGTCTGGGCGAGCAAAGCAGCCTGCAACCCTACCGCCCCGTCGTTAAAGAACTCAACGCCATCCAGCCCGCCGATGTGGGCGAACGCGACGCCCTGTTGATTGTCTCGAGCTCATTTGGCGACGGCGAACCGCCCGCCAACGCCGAACGTTTTCCCGACGCGCTGGCGCAATGGCCGGATCGCCACCGGTTGCGCTACGCCATCTTCGGTCTCGGCGACACCGCTTACCCGCATTTCTGCGGGTTTACCCAGGCGCTGGATGCGCGCCTGACGCAATACGGCGCCCGTGCCATCATCAATCGCGTTGACGCCGACGTTAACGTCGAACGGTTCTTCACCACCTGGCTAACGACGCTGGATAAGGTGCTGGCCGGCGATGCCCAGGCGGGCCGCGATTTGCATCTGCGCGTGACCGCCTACGGTGAAGACCATGCGTTCAACGCCGCCCTCCTCGAACGGCGGCCGCTTAGCGCACGCACGCCGCAAGCCTGGCATCTGCGGCTGAATATCGCCGGCAGCGGCATCGTTTACCGGGCAGGGGATACCGTCTATCTGTTGCCGGAGAACGACGAAGGATTATTGATCCGGCTGGCAGAGTGGCTCGGCAGGACGGAGGCCATCGACGCGCTGCGGCGCCGGGAGCTGCGCCAGATCAGCAAAACGACGCTGCGCGAACTGGCGCAGTTGGCCGACAGCGAAGAGCTCAAAAGCCTGCTCAAGATCCGTCAGCGCAAATCCCTAGAGAGTTATCTGTACGGCGCCGATCTGCTGGACGTGCTGCACGATTTTTGCCCGCCGCACGCGATCACGCTGGAGAACCTGTTGGCGCTGCTGCCCATTTGCCTGCCGCGCGCCTACTCCATCGCTTCGGCAACGCGGGAAGAGAGCCTTGATCTGTGCGTGCGCGACGTGCGTTATGAACGCGGCGGCCGCACGCGGCGCGGCACGGCGACCGGCTGGCTGCTCAAGCACCCCGGCCCTTTCCGCCTCTTCTGCCGCGCCAACCCCGGCTTTTACCTGCCGCGCGACACCGCCTTGCCGGTGCTGCTTATCGGTACCGGTACCGGCATCGCACCGTTGATTGGCTTACTGCGCGAAATGGCCGCCCAGGGCGAACGGCGTGAAACCGTCCTGATCTTCGGTGAGAAAAGGCGCGATGAAGACTTCCTGTATGGCGAGGAGTTGGTCACGCTGAACGCGACGGGCGTACTCACACGGCTCATCACGGCATTCTCGCGCGACGCCGCCGACAAGTATTACGTGCAACACGCCATCGACGATCACGCCGATGCCGTCAGCGGCCTGCTGCAACGGGGCGCGCATGTCTACCTGTGCGGCAATCGTCAGTATCTGGAACATGCCGTGGCGACGGCGCTGGAGCAAGCCTGCGGGGCGGAAAACCTGTGGCAGACGCTGATTGAGCAGCAGCGGCTGCACCTGGAACTCTATTGAGACAGGGCGGCGTTCACCGCTCCGCGCGCAACAGCAAGGAGACGATGAACGCGCCCCCCAGCCCCGCCGTAATGATGCCGATGGGCAGCTCCTGATTGGGGATCAGGCTGCGGCTGAGCATGTCGCCGCCGGTCAGCAGCATCGCCCCCAGCAGGCCGCACATCGGCACGGACAAGCGGTGGCGCACACCTACCAGGCGCCGGGCCAGATAAGGCACCATCAGCCCGACAAAACCGATCACGCCCGTCAGCGAAACGAGAAACGCCGTAGACAATGCGCAGCACAGAAAGGTCTCGGTGCGCAGGCGCGCCACGTTGACGCCCATCGAATGGGCGGTTTGCTCGCCCGCCAGCAGCGCATCCAGCGCCCGCCAACGCAGCGCCGTAAACCCGACCAGCAGCGCGAAACTCACCAGCGGAATGAACAGATTATCCCAACGCGCCAACCCCAAGCCGCCCAGCGACCAGAACAACACTGAACCGGCCGCCCGCTGATCGCCGGAAAAAACCAGATAGCTGGTGAGCGCGCTGAACAAAAATGAGACCGCCAGGCCGCAGACGATAAGCTGCTCGGCGCGCCTGACCCGGCTGACGCGAAACAGGATCATCACCGCCAACGCGGACAGAATGCCGCCGACGAAAGCGGACAGCGGCAACGTCAGCGCCCCCAGCGCATCGCCGAAGCGCGTGATGACCAGCACCGCGCCGGCGGCGGCGCCGGAGGAGAGCCCAAACAAAAAAGGATCGGCCAGCTCATTGCGGGTGGTGGTCTGCAGCAGCGCGCCGGTCATCGCCAGCCCGGCGCCGGTCAACGCCGCCAACAAGGCCCGAGGCACGCGCAGTTGCACGACGATAGTGTCCAACATGCCGGAAAGCGGCGCCGAACCTATCCCTAACGCCGCCAACGCCTGCCGCCATGACAGCGCGACGCTGCCCAATTGCAGGCTCCAGACCATTAATCCGCACAACGTCAACAGCGCCAGCGGCGCGAGCACCATAAACCGCCGTGTCGGCGAGTTCATTCAGCCTCCGGCGCGTACAGCGCCCGCGCCAGCTTTTCCACCGCGCCGATGTTGGCCGGCCCCGGCGTCAGCTCCGCATACTGCAGTTTCAGATAACGATGGTGCCGTACCGCAGGCGTCAACTTCATCAACGGATGAGACTCGAGGAAACGCCGCAGCGCCTCGGCGCCTGACCCGGTCTGGTAATCCAGCAGAATGATGAAGTCGGGTTCCGCCGCCGCCACCGCCTCCCAGGATGCCGTCGTCCAGCTCGCCGCCAAACCGTCCATCACGTTGCGGCCGCCCGCCGCTTCGACAATCGCCGTCGGCATGGCGTATTTACCGCTGGTAAAAGGCTTCTCTTCTCCCGAGTCATACACGAACACCTTGAGCGGCGCCTGACCCGCCGGTCTGGCGGGCAGTGCGGCTAATCGGCGGCGCCAGCCCTCAACCAGCGCGGCGGCCTCTCGCTGCTTGCCGAAAATCTTGCCGAGCTTCAGCTCATCGTCATACAGCAGGTTCATATCGGCCTTCTGCGGCCGGCCGCCGGCCTGTACGCAGCTCTCGCTCAGCACCAGCGTTTTGATGCCGAACGGCGCGAGCGTCTCCGGCGTGACGTCGCCGCCGATCTTCATGCCGTAATTCCAACCGGCGAAGAAAAAGTCCGGCTGCGCCGCCAGCAACGTTTCCAGAGCGGGATACTTCGGCGCCAGTTCGGGAATGGCGCCCATCGCCGCCTTGAAATCAGGCGTCAATTTGTACCAGCCGGTGATGCCGGTCAGCCCGACGATCCGATCCTGCAGATGAAGCGCAAAGGCCATCTCGGCCATATTGATGTCGTTGATGACGGCGCGCTGCGGCGCCTGATTGAAAGTGATCGGCTTACCGCAGCTTTCTACGGTGACGGGAAATTTTTCAGCCGCTGCCGCTCCGCCGGCCAACAGCAGGAGCAAGGGGAATACGCGTATGTTCATGTTTCTCTCTGGTTTATCAAGCGCAATGGGGAACTTCAAAAATACGCAGCGTTTTCCCGCTGACGGGATGCGCCACGCTGAAACTGTGCATGCCGAACACCGGCAGAATTACCGGGGTTTGCAACACCGCCGCGGGCGAGCCGCAGGCCACCTGGCGGCTTTCGTTGAGCACCAGGATCCGATCGGCGAACGCCTCCGCCACGGGCAGGTCATGCAGCACCGCAATCACGGCGATAGCTTTATGTTTTACTAACGACAGCAGCGCCGAACGCCCGGGAGGATCGAGGTGATTGGTCGGCTCATCCAACAACAACAGGTCGGGAGTCTGCGCCAACGCCCGGGCCAACGCAGCGCGCTGACGCTGGCCGCCCGAGAGCCGCCCCAACGGATGGTGCCTGAGCGGCGCCAGGCCGGTTTCCCCGATGATCTCGTCAACGATGCGTTTTCCCGCCGCGGGCCGTTCGCCATGCGGCAAACGCCCTAACGCCACATAGTCCTCCAGCGACAGCCGCAAATCCGGCAGATCGTTTTGCGCCAGAAAGGCGATGCTTCTGGCGCGTTCCGCCGCCGACAAGCCGGACAAAGCGCGCCCTCGCCAGTAAATCTCGCCGCTGTCCGGCCGCGTTTCGCCGATCAGCGTGCGCAACAGGCTGGATTTGCCGCTGCCGTTAGGGCCGATCACCGCCAGCTTCTCACCGGCGCGCAGCGTGAAATGGATGTTGTCGAGTATCGAGGCCCCGCCGCGGCCGGTCAGGCTAACCCCATCAACATGGAGGATGTCGTGAGCTGAATTCATCATGCGTTAATTGTTATATTATAACATATCAATATTTTTATCACGATTGCGCGCCCTCTGCAAAAACGAATCGTAAAGTCTCTCACCGCACGCATGACGGGAAACGGCGGCGGGGAGCCTACCCCCTTGCGCCTCGCGCTGGCGTTAAAACTGCGTTTTTGCAGCAACATAGCACACCTTTAATTTAATGATAATGATTTTCATTATCACTTAAGCTTCTGTGATTTTCGGTTGCGCGCCCCGCTGAACTTGGCTATGTTTGAAGCGATTGGTTTCATTCACGGTTTTCAGGAACTCACATGACCTACCTGGCGCACAGCACAGATCCGACAAACGCGACCGTTCCGGCCGTCGTTTTGCTGTGTGCTTCCTCCGCTCCACCCGCCGTTTTCTCTGTCGTTTCCGCGGTTGCCGCTTACCCGCCACGCCTTGTGGTCGTGCGCTAAGCCACACCGACTTTTTACCTCCGGCTTATGTTGATTTGTTGCGTTCAGGCGTAGACCGCCGCGCGCGCCGGAGCCTGTAATTTTCACGACAGGTGAAATTGATATGCGATTACCTTCTCTCTGGGCCAATGCCGGCCTGGCTACGCTGTTCGTCCTGCTTTGGAGCAGCGGCGCGATCTTCTCCCGTTGGGGGTTGGAGCACGCCTCCGCCTTCGCTTTTCTGTTCTTCCGCTGCGCCATCGCGCTGGCGGTGCTGTTGGCCATCGGCCTGTGGCAGCGCCAGTGCCTGCCCGCCGCCGGCACCCGTCGGCGCGTCGCGTTGATCGGCGTGCTGATGATCGGCAGCTATCAGATCTGCTATCTGCTGGCCCTCGAACGGGGCATTACCCCCGGCGTGCTGGCCACGCTGCTTGGCGTACAGCCGATCCTGACCCAGTTCATTACCGAACGGCGCTGCGCCGGGCTGCGCGCGCTCGGGTTGGCGCTGGCGTTGGCGGGGCTGACGCTGGTGGTGTACCAAAGCCTGATGGTGGCCCATTTCTCGCTGAGCGGCATGCTGTTCGCCTTTATCGCCTTGGGCTGCATGACCGCCGGCACCCTGCTGCAAAAGGGCATGACGCAGCCGCCGCTGGCGGTGTTGCCGCTGCAGTATGCCGTCGGGCTGTTGATGTGTGCGTTGGCGCTGCCGTTTGAGCCGCTGCGGGTCGAATGGAAGCCTGAGTTCGTGCTGCCGCTGCTGTGGATGGCGGTGGTGATCTCGGTGCTGGCGACGTTCTTGCTGTATCGGCTGATCCAGCGCGGCAACCTGGTGCAGGTGACCAGCCTGTTCTACCTGATCCCGGCGGTCACCGCCCTGCTGGATTATCTGCTGCTCGGCCACGCGCTGGCCGCGCTGAGCCTGCTGGGCATGGTGGGCATCGTGCTCGGCGTGATGCTGGTTTTCCGCCGCGCATAGCCTAAAAACAAAAGCCCCCGCGCCGTTCCACCGGCGCGGGGGCGATAACAACAACCGTTAACTCAGAACAACCAGGAACCGTACCCCCACAGCAGCACCGTCACCCCAAGCAGCAGCTCGAGCAACAGAATGCCGATGGCGAAGGTCGAGCTGGAGAAGATGAACCCTTCCTTACTGTCGATATTCAGGAAGTGCGGGATCCCCAGATTCAGCAGATAGCCCGAATAGCACAGGCCGATAATGCCGACAAACAGACACAGCCAGACGACCGGATAAAGCGCCACTACCCCGCTGAGGAACATCGGGGTCGCCACGTAGCCGGCGAACACCATGCAGCGGTGCAGGCTTGGGCGCGATTCATAACGCCGCGCCATCCAGTGAATGACTTTCCCCATGGCCGCTACGCCTGCCAGCATCAGCAGGTAGAACGCCACGGCGGTATAAAACGCGGTAAACATGTCGAGCCTGATGGCATGTCCCTCGCCGGAGAGCCAGCCCAACTGGGTGGTGCCGATAAAGGCGCAGACCACCGGGATTGCTGCCAAGAGCAACACATGATGGGTGTATAGGTGCGAGACGCTTTCATTCTCGCTTTTGATCTGTTCGAACTCGGCGCTGGGATGCGCCAGAAGTCCCCAAACATGACTGACCATGAGACACCTCCTATCTCGCCGTAGGCCGCGATCGGCGAACGAATTTCACACCTCTGACGGACAGCTACCCGTGCGAGGATTGCGGCCACGGGGCTCTCTCCCCTGTACTAATTATAGTCTTTTGGCGAAAAAACGTGCGGAAAGCGAAAGGCGCGGCGCTTTGTCTTATACTCCCCCCATTAAACCCAGGCTGTGAGGAAGGTTATGTCATCCGCTATCATCACCCGCCAGGCGGGGATCGTCGACGTCGACGCCGGGCGCAACGTCACCGTGGTAGAACCCTGCAATCTTTACGGCTGCCGGCTCGGCGACGATGTCTTCGTCGGCCCGTTCGTCGAGATCCAGCGCCACGTCAGCATCGGCGCGCGCAGTAAAATTCAGTCGCACAGCTTTATCTGCGAATACGTTACCCTCGGCGAAGCGTGCTTTGTCGGCCACGGCGTCACCTTCGCCAACGATCTGTTCAAAGACGGCGCGCCCAACGCCGATCCGGCCAGCTGGGGGCGCACCTGCATCGGCGATCGGGTGTCCATCGGTTCCGGCGCCACGATCCTGGCGGTGACGATCTGCAGCGACACGGTGATCGGCGCCGGGGCGGTCGTGACCCGCGACATCACCCGCAAGGGGATCTACGCCGGCAACCCGGCGCGTCTGCTGCGGGAGCTGCCGTAATGAACCCGGCCATCCGCATCGCTGCCATTGAGACGTTGCCCGACGATTATCTGGCCCGCGGCGATTTCAGCTTCACCATCGCCTGTTACGCCCTGCCGCAGTTCGACAGCCCGGTGGACAGCTGGCCAACCCGCCCGGTGGCGCCGTTTCGCAAACGCTATCCCCTGGCGCCGTTCGCCAACGAAGACAGCGTGACCTTCCTGGCTTATCGCCAGAACGATGCCGTTGGCCACATCACGCTGAGCAAAAACTGGAACGGCTACACCCTGATCGACGAGATCGCCGTCAGCGCTGACGCGCGCCGCCAAGGCATCGCCGGGGCGCTGCTGGACTGCGCCAAACAGTGGGCGCGGCAGCAGGAAACCTCAGGTATGATGCTCGAAACGCAGAACAACAATCTGGCGGCCTGCCGCTGCTACCAGCACTATGGGTTTATCCTCGGCGGCATCGACCGCTTGCTGTACCGCGCCGAACCGGAGATCGCCGATCACGAAATCGCGCTGTTCTGGTATTTGCCGTTCAATAGCGAAATCGGTTACTGATTTATCGATTGCCATTGAGGTTATGTTTACTTTTTAACCCCTACCATCGGATGAGAACTGTTATCACTTACTCTGATAAGCCAGCGACACCCATGGAGGGCCGTATGAACAAGAACAAGGCTGTTTTACTGATGTTAGCTATCGCCATGAGCGGATGCGCCGATCGCCCCACCGCCGTCACCCCCGCAACGCCGCCGACCGACGCCGCCGTTTCGCCGCCGAACCTGCAACCGCAGATGGATGACAGCACCCGCAGCAAGCTGCGTGAGATCCTCGCGCTGCGCGCCGGTTGGCCCGCCGCGCAGCCGCATGGCCGCACCGTCGATTTGATTTCGCGCGAATTCCTCGGCACGCCCTATCTCGCCAACCGCCTGATCGGTTCGCAGAGCACGCCCGAGCAGTTGGTGATCGACTTCCGCGGGCTGGATTGCTTCACCTACATCGATTATGTCGAAGCGCTCAGCACCGCCCGCAGCGAAGCCGAGTTCGTTCAGCGCCTGGTGGACATCCGCTATGTCGACGGCAAAATCGCCTTCCCGCAGCGCAAACACTTCTTCACCGACTGGGCGCAGCGGCCGAAAAAAGTGGCCGAAGACATCACCGCCCAGCTCAGCCCGCACGCCGTCAGCCTCGTGAAAAACCTCAATCAGAAAGCCGACGGCGGCAGTTACCTGCCCGGCTTGCCCGTCGTGCAGCGCAGCGTGACCTACATTCCCAGCGACCGCGTCGACGACAAGGTGCTGGCCCAGCTGCGCACCGGCGACTACATCGGCATTTACACCAACCTCGCCGGGCTGGACGTGACCCATACCGGCATCTTCGTCATGACCGACAACGGCCCGGTGCTGCGCAACGCCTCATCGCGCAAGGCCAACATGCAGGTCGTCGATTCGCCCTTTATGGATTATGTGATGGCCACGCCGGGCATCGTGGTGCTGCGTTCGCTCAGCCGATAATCCCCCATCGCATAACGGCTATAAGCTATAGCCGTTTATGCTGAACGAGCGTTTGACTTCATCGGCGGTTCAGGCTTAGCTGTAAGAACAAAAACCAACTGATTTTATTGTTCTTTTCAGGGAGAGTTCGATGACCTTACGCTGGCGTATCACCCCTCTGGCGGCGGCCTTCGCCGCCGTCTTGGCGCTTCAGGGCTGCGATCAAAAAACCGACCAAAACCATATCAAAGTCGGCGTCATCAACGGCGCGGAACAGGACGTGGCGGAAGTCGCCAGGCAGGTGGCGAAAGAGAAATACGGGCTGGACGTCGAACTGGTCGGTTTCAGCGGCTCGCTGCTGCCGAACGACGCCACCGACAAAGGCGAACTGGACGCCAATGTGTTCCAGCACCGCCCGTTCCTCGAACAGCAAAACAAAGATCACGGCTATAAGCTGGTGGCGGTCGGCAATACCTTCGTCTTCCCGATGGCCGGCTACTCCAAAAAGATAAAATCGCTGAAAGAGTTGCCGGACGGGGCGGTGATCGCCATTCCGCTCGATCCGACCAACCTGGGACGCGCCCTGCTGCTGCTGGAAAAAACCGGGCTGATTAGCCTGAAGCCTGGCAAAGGGTTGCTGCCTACCGCGCTGGACATCAGCGCCAACCCGCATCATTACCAGATCATGGAGCTGGAAGGCGCGCAGTTGCCGCATGTGCTGGACGATCCGAAGGTCACCGTCGCCGTCATCAGCACCACCTACATCAACCAAACCGGCCTGTCGCCGACCAAAGACGGCATCTTCATCGAAGATAAAGACTCGCCGTACACCAACATCATCGTCACTCGCGAAGACAACAAGGACGCGCCGAACGTGCAGAACTTCATCAAGGCCTATGAATCGGATGAAGTGGCCAAAGCCGCCGAAAAAATCTTCAACGGCGGCGCGGTGAAAGGCTGGTAATGCCAGGCAAACCGCCTCAGGGGCTCTCCCCAAAGAGCCCCTTCCCGCTCATCATCGCCTTTTCTTATCTCACCATAAGAAAACCCGATTTATCCCGGCGGCGAGCAGCGCGCATAATGGCGTTTATCCGCTGATTTTCAAGGTAAACAGACACGTGACAACGCTCTCCGCCCCCGTACTCAGCCTTCTTGACGCCACACCGGACGATATGGCCGCCGTGCTGCATATTTACACCCAGCACGTGCTGTACGGCGCGGCCTCATTTGAAGAGCAGCCGCCGACGCTGGCGGAAATGCAGTTGCGCCTGAGCAAGGTGCGGGAGGCCGGCCTGCCCTGGCTGGTGGCGAAAAGCGCAGGCGTCATTGTGGGTTACTGTTATGCCACGCCTTATCGCCCCCGGCCGGCTTACCGCTTTACCGTGGAAGACTCGGTGTACATCGCCGAAGGGGAACAGGGTAAAGGCATCGGCAGCGCGCTTCTGAGCGCCTTGATCGCCCGCTGCGAACAAGGCCCCTGGCGCCAGATGCTGGCGATCGTCGGCGATTCCGCCGCCAACCGCGGCTCATTGGCCTTGCATCAGTCACTCGGCTTCACCAGTGCAGGGACGTTAAAAGCGGTGGGGTTCAAGCTGGGGGAATGGCGCGACACGCAGATTATGCAGCGCGCGCTGGGCGCGGGCGACAAGCGGCGCCCGTGAAGGCATGACGACGCACGATAGAGAGATAGCGTCTATAGTGAAGAATGATTTCATTAAGTTAGCGCCAATCGCGCCCCACCTTTAACCGGTAAGGAAGAAGCCAATGAAAATTATTCTGTGGATTGTCGCCATCATCTTCATCGTGGGTTTGTTGACGATTACCGGCGTTCTCAAACTGATCTTTTAATTCGTCTGATACGTCCCGCCCCTCCCGGGGCGAGACTTTTCATCAAGCCTTGAAACGCGCGCGCACGGCGCCCAGCGCCGACACCACCGCCAGCACGACACCGCCGGCCACCAGCCCGAACGCCACGTTCAACAGCGCCGGGATCACCCCCTGCAAAAGATGGCCAAACGTCGGCACCACAGTGGTGTACGAGGCCCAGTCTTCGAACAGATGATGCACCGGCGGCAAACCGTGGGTCAGAATACCACCACCGACCATAAACATGGCGACAGTGCCGACGATCGACAGCGTTTTCATCAAATAAGGCGCGGCGCGCACGATGCCGCCGCCGAGGGAGCGCGCCACCGCGCTGCGTTTGCGGCTCAGATACAGCCCCAGATCGTCCAGGCGGACGATGCCGGCGACAATGCCGTACACACCGAGCGTCATCACGACGGCGATGCCGCACAAGACGATCACCTGCTGGCTGAAGGTGGCGCCGGCGACCGTGCCCAAGGTGATGGCGATAATCTCGGCGGACAGCACAAAATCGGTGCGTATCGCCCCCTTCACCTTGCGCTTTTCATAGGCCGCGGCGTCCTCATTGGCGCCGGGCCCGTCCGATGTCTCCTCCTGCGCCGCCTTGCCGGGGCTCAGGCTGTGGAACACCTTTTCGAACCCTTCGTAACACAGGTAGGCGCCGCCCACCATCAGCAGCGGCGTAATCGCCCAGGGCGCGAAGGCGCTGATCAGCAGCGCCAACGGCACCAGGATCGCCTTGTTGATCAGCGAGCCTTTGGCGACGCTCCACACCACCGGCAGCTCGCGGTCGGCTTTAACGCCGGTGACCTGCTGCGCGTTGAGCGCCAGATCGTCCCCCAGCACCCCGGCGGTTTTTTTCGCCGCCATCTTGCTCATTAAAGAGACATCGTCCAGCAATGAGGCGATGTCGTCGATGAGAGTGAGTAAGCTACTTCCTGCCAAAATGATTCATCCTTTTACATTCACATTTATTATTTGTTTAGCATAGCGGTTAAGCGCCATGCAGGGATATAGGATGAGAGAGGAAAACGCCAGGCCAGCAATGGCCGCCCCGCGCCGACGTTAAGCCCCCTCGCCCGCCGGCCCCTCATCGGATCCGGTAGCGGCCGCACGCGAGATATGTTGAAGGACAAGGCGATGGGCATCAAATACGCACGATAAATGCGTGCTGCCTTCAAGCAAACCAAAGGCGGTTTGGGCGTTGCCATGCTGTTCGACGAAGCGCTGCATCGCTTGCGCATTGAACAACTCATCCTGCGCTGCCGCCAGCAGCAAGGTCGGTAATCGCAGCGCCGCCAGTTGCCTGGCCGGGGCGCGAGGCGTCAACGCGTTAGCCATATTGACGCTGTATTGGCAGACAAAATCGGGGGCGGCGGCCAGCACAGCCGGGGGAAAATTCAGGCTGACCGCCCGAACGTGCCCAAACCAGCGCCCGCCGCTGAGCGCATTGGCGACAAACGGCCATTGTCGCACCTGCGCAAAACGGGCCGTCGCCGCCAGATCGCGGGCCATCCCGGAAAATGGCCCCAGCTCGGGCGCCAGCATGATCAGGCTGTCCGCCTGCTGTTCGCCAGGGTAACGGGTCAGGTAGTTGAGCAACATGCCGGCGCCGCTCGAATGGCCCAGCAGGTGCCTGCGCGCCAACGGAAACCGGCGGCGCATTTCCGCCAGGATGACATCGACATCGCGCCAAATACGCTCAGGCCGCTCAACCGTCCCCCGCTCTCCCGTGGAATCGCCATGTCCGCGGATATCCACCAGGCACACCACGAGCGTTGGCTCGGCGGCCAGCTGGCGCGCAAGAACGTCATACCCGGCAGCGCTGTTAACCCCGCCGCCGTGATAAACCACGATCGCGTCTTCACTCTCGGCTGCGTGCCGATACAGACGATAGCTCAACCCCTCGACGCAACCGGACGACATGTCCACATGCCCGCCCGGCCACTCGCCGTAAGACTTCGCTTGCTCAACATAGCGGTCAAAATCAATCAAAGCGCACCTTTCCATGATGTTGTCGGTATTTCCTACGGCAGAGAGCCCTGCCGCCATGCCGATAAGCATATGAAACAACAGTAGGCACTACCATCCCTTTTGCACGCCGCGCGCTGAGCTCAGGGCAGATCGCCCGCCGGCACATTGAGCTGCCAGGAAAGGCCGAAACGATCGTTGAGCCAACCGAAACGGGCGCTGAATCCGTAGTCATCGAGCGGCATCAGCACCTTGCCGCCCTCCGCCAGCCGGTGGAACGCCCGCTCCAACGCTTCTTCGTTAGGCAGGTTGATGAACAGCGACACCGCCGGGGTAAAGCTGAAGTCATGGCTGATCGGGCTATCGGTAAACACCAGGTTCTGCCGATCAAAATCGATGGACGCATGCTTGATCAACCGCCGGCCGTCCGGCGTCGGATCGTAATGCTGCACCTGCATGAGCCGAAAACGCTCGAACACCTGGCTGTAGAGATCGATCGCCCGCTGCGCCTCTCTCTGGAACATGACAAAGGTCGAAACCTGGCTCATAACATCCCCTCCGGCAAACGTTGTGGTATTAATGGAGGATAGCGGATTACCGTTGAAGCGGCGGAAAGGAGCAACCATGAGCATCATTCATCGCCTGGCGCAGCCGGACGATCTCAACGGCCTGTTAGCCTTGTATCGCGAGCTGCGCCCGCAGGACGCGCCGCTGCGCGCCGACGATGCGCGCCGTACCCTGCAACGCCTGTTGGACGATCCGGCGATCCGTCTGGTGGTGGCGGCGAAAGAAGAATACCCGATCGCCACCTGCATGCTGGCGCTGATCCCGGGGCTGGCGCATCAGGCGCAGCCGTTCGGCGTCATTGAACACGTGGTGACAGCGGAGCCCTACCGCGGCCACGGCGTGGCGCTCGCCATGATCGAATACGCGCTGCAGCTGGCCTGGCGCAAAGGCTGTTACAAGGTGATGCTGTTGTCGGGGCAGCAACGCACCGGCGCGCACCAGCTCTACCTGAAAGCGGGCTTCGACGGCGATCGCGAGCGGGGATTTGTCATCAGACGGCCCGAGGGCCGATAGCGGCCCGCCGCAAACGGGCGGACCGCCAGGCGGGTTATTCGCTGTCGTTCTTCGCCAGACGGGCGTCTTTTTGGCGGCGATAGTCACGCGCGGCGGCCGGGATCGGCGTCACCTTGCCGGTTTCAATCCAGCTGCGCAGCCGGTTGGCGTCAGCGAAGTGGGTGTATTTGCCGAAGGCGTCCAGCACCACCAGCGACACCGAGCGGTTGCCGATCACGGTGCGCATCGCCAGGCAGTGCCCCGCCTGGTTGGTGAAGCCGGTCTTGGTCAGCTGAATGTTCCATTTCGGGTTGTACACCAGGTGGTTGGTGTTGCGGAACGGCAGCGTGTAGTTGGGATCCTTGAAGCTGGCCATGCGTTCGGTGGTGGTGCTGAGCTGGCCGATCAACGGATATTGCTTGGTGGCGATCAGCAGTTTGGTCAAATCGCGCGCCGTCGACACGTTATGAATAGAAAGCCCGGTCGGTTCCACATAATGGGTATTGGTCATGCCGAGCGCCCTGGCCTTGGCGTTCATCGCTTTGATGAAGGCGTTGTAGCCGCCCGGATAGTGGTGCGCCAGGCTGGCGGCCGCGCGGTTTTCCGACGACATCAGCGCGAGCAGCAGCATATCCTTGCGGCTGATTTCGCTGTTCAGCCGCACCCGCGAATACACCCCTTTCATCTCCGGCGTCTGGTGGATGTCCACCGACAGCATCTCGTCGAGCGGCAGGTGCGCGTCCAGCGTGACCATGGCGGTCATCAGCTTGGTGATCGAGGCGATCGGCACCACCTCATCCGGGTTGCGCGCGTACATCACCTTATGGGTTTGCATATCGACGACCATCGCGCTGCCGGAAGCCAGCTCCGGCTGGGCGGCGTGCAGGGCGGCGGCGTTATCGCTGGCCAGCGCGCGCGGCGCAAAGCCCGCGCCCGTCTGTAAAGCGAGCAGAGTCAGAACCAAAACACGTATTTTCACAGGCATTACTCTGAAATGGGGGCTTGAACTCAGCGAATTATATGTGAGGGTTCAGCGCTTGGCACTGGGATTGTATGGCGGATTTGTGACAAATTCTGTCGGCCGAAAATCGGTACAGCCCGCGGGCGCTCTGGGATGAACGCCCGCGGGGAAAAAGTTACAGTGCCGGCTGCCACGCCGACTGCGGCAACAGGTACAGCCCCGGCGTTTGCCGCGCTCCCGCGCCAACGATATGGCCGATGCCGGCCGCCATCACCGCCAGCGTGACGTCGAAGGCGTTAAGGCTGTCGCCATAGCCGGCGGTCAGGTTGAACATCGAGCCGTTGGCCAGCAAATAGACCGTCTTTTCATTCAGTTGGTAAGCATTCACATAAGGCATCGGCTCGTGGTGCGGCAGGCTCTTGAGGAAGCCGACATCGATCTCTTCGGCCACGTGGCCGACGTTGAGGATAAATACGCCGTCCTGCGCCTGTTGCAGATGCTGCGCCGAGAGCACGTTTTTCGCGCCGGTCGCGGTGGCGATAACGTCCGCCTGCGCGACCGCGCTCGCCAGATCCACCACCTGCCAGCCGTCATAACGCGCCTGCAGCGCACGCGCCGGATCGATTTCCGCCACCATCACCTGGCCGCCGTAGGCTCTGGCCGCGGCCGCCGTACCCTGCCCGACCAGGCCGTAACCGATCACCAGCACGCGCTTCTCGTGCAGCGTCAAATGGGTGGTCTGGAAGAAGGTATGCCAGGCGGTCAGCCCAACCATGTGCCGGTTATGCAGCCCTTCTTTCACCGGCAGATCGTCCCAGTTGAAGATCGGGTAGCGCGGCGCCACGCCGTTCAACCGGCTGATGCCTGATCCGGTGGCCTCCAGCCCGGCGACGATCTGCGGGCCGTTCGGCGATTGGTGCAGACGGGTGGTCAGATCCGCTCCCATTTCGCACAGGTGAGTCGGCCGCCAGGCCAGCGCGCGATCGAAAGATTCCGACCATTCGCCGGCGCTCATATCGCGCCAGGCGTAAGCCTGCGCGCCCCGCCGTTCCAGCCAGGCCACCACGTCGTTCTGTACCGTGGTGGGATTGCAGGTGGTCAGAAAGATCGCCGCGCCCTTGTCCAGCAGGCCGGCCACCAGCGGCGCCATTTTCAGATCCAGGTGCATATTGCACGCCAACCGCACCCCGTGCAGGTCCGGCAATGCCGCCACCGCCGCCCGGGTGCGCGGCATATGACGCATCGCCCAGCTCAATTCGCTCTCAAAATCCTGATACATCCGTTGCTCCTCTGATGCGCCCCGCCGCCAGGCGTGGCAAAAAAGTTATCCCGCGCGGCCAAGCCGGCGGATCGCCTGCGGCGACAGGCCAAATACGCGGATAAACGCCCGCCTCATACGCTCCGGATCGCTGAACCCCACCGAGCGGGCGATCGCCTCCAGCGGTTCGGCGCTCTCTTCAATACGCCCTCTGGCCGCCTCTACCCGCAGCTGCTCGATCACCTTGGCCGGCGTCTGCCCGGTTTCGGCGCGGAACAGCCGGCCGAATTGCCGCTCGCTCAGGCAGGCGGCGTCGGCCAGATCCGCCACCGACAGCGGCAGATGCAAATGCTCGCGCGCGTACGACAGCGCGGTGCGCATGCGATCCGACGACGGATTCAGCGCCAGCAGCAGTGAGTACTGCGACTGCCCGCCGGGGCGGCGGTGATAGACCACCAGCTGCCGCGCCACGGCCGCCGCCAGGGTGGCGCCCAGATCGTCTTCGATCAGCGCCAACGCCAGATCGATGCCGGCGCTGATGCCGGCCGAGGTCCAGATATCCCCGTCGCGAATGAAGATTCGGTTGCTGTCGACGCGAATGCGCGGGTAGTTCTGCTGCAGCCGCGCCGCGTGATACCAATGAGTGGTGGCGCGCTTGCCGTCCAGCAGCCCGCAGGCCGCCAGAATAAACGCGCCGGTACATACGCTGGCGATGCGCCGCGCTCGCCGGCTGTGGGTAGTCAGAAACCCCGTCAGCGCCGGTGACTGCGCCGCCATCACGTTGCCGCTGCCGCCGGCCACCACCAGCGTATCGAAACGCTCGTCGCCGCACGGCTGCGTGGCGATTTCCACCCCGGCCGAGCTGGCGACCATGCCGCCCTGCGGCGAGATCGCCACACACCGGTAGGCCGGCGGGTCGGTGAACTGGCTGACGTTATCGAACGCCGCCAGCGGCCCGGCAAAGTCCAGCAGGTTAAAACCGGGAAAAACCACAAAACCGATCGTTTTCATGATGGCGCTTTTTGAGGGTTATCTGTCATATCAGCCAAAAACAGGGCGGCTATTATGACCCAGGTCCAACGATAAAAATGAGGCGAATATCATGTCTGAATCACTCGTGATTGTATTTCCCATCTATCAAGGCGTCACCCAGCTCGACTTCACGGGCCCCTTGCAGTTCCTGCGCCGCATGCCGGGCGCGGAAATCATCGTCGCCTCGGTAGACGGCGCGGATGTCGAGTCGGAAGGCTTGCACTTCACCCAGCTGCGCCCGCTGCCGGAGATCGCGCGCTGCGACGTGCTGTGCGTGCCGGGCGGCAGCGGCTGCACCCAGGCGCTGCAAGATGAGGCCTTCATGCAGCAGATCCGTCGGCTGGGCGCCGATGCCCGCTACCTGACCTCGGTGTGCACCGGTTCGCTGATCCTGGCCGCCGCCGGTCTGCTGCAAGGCAAACGCGCCGCCTGCCACTGGTCGATGCGCGACAGCCTGAAGCTGTTCGGCGCCGTGCCGAGCTCAGCGCGCGTGGAGCGCGACGGCAATGTGATCAGCGGCGGCGGCGTCACCGCCGGCATCGATTTCGCGCTGGCGCTGATCGCCGAACTGCACGGCGAAGAGACCGCCCAAATGATCCAGCTCTATCTGGAATACGCCCCGGCGCCGCCGTTCGAGGGCGGCACGCCGGAATTGGCCCCGCCGCACATTTACGCCAGGGTACAGGCGCAGATGGCGGAGAGCCTGCAGCGGCGCAGAGCGTTGGTGGCCCAGATCGCCCAAGGTTAGCAATCGGGCGTATACTTGCCCTTATGCGTCAGCCACATAAGGAGTAAGGAATGACCGATTTAGCCCACTATATTACGGACTACGGTTACTGGGCGTTGTTTATCGGCTGCCTGGCGGAAGGGGAAACCATCACGCTGCTGGGCGGCATCGCCGCTCATGAAGGGCTGTTGCACTGGCCGTGGGTGATCGCAGTGGTGGCGCTGGGCGGCATGATGGGAGACCAGCTGCTGTACTTCGCCGGCCGCCGGTTTGAAGGCCGCGTCATCTCGCGGCTCAAGGGACAGGAAAAGCGCATCGCGCGCGCCAGAAGGCTGATCGCCCGCCACCCGATGCTGTTCGTTATCGGGGTGCGTTTCATGTACGGTTTCCGCATCATCGGCCCGGTGTTGATCGGCGCCAGCCGCCTGCCGCCGTCGCGCTTCGTGCCGTTGAACATCCTCGGCGCCATTTTATGGGCGACGATCTTCGTCATGCTCGGTTATTTTGGCGGCCAGGCGATCGAACGCTTCGTTACCGGCTTCGACAAAAAGCTATCCAGCCTGCTGTTTGTCGCGCTGGCGATCGCCGCCATCCTGCTGGTGCGTTTCTGGTGGCGTAAACGCCACCCGGAGTAAGCAAACGCAGCGGGCGTCAGCTTTCCTGCGGCGCCTCGCGCATCAGCGCGACCAGTTCGCGCGCCGCTTTGTCCAACGGGCGATTCTTAAGCCAGATCAAATGCATCGGCAAGCGCAGCTCGTTCTTGGTGTTTTTGAACTTCAGCCGCACCAACCGCCCCTGCGCCAGCAGCGGCTCGGCCAACGACAGCGGAAAATTGCCCCACCCCAGACCCGCTTCCACCATGTTCAGCGCCATCGGCAGGCTGTCGGTGCGCCAGTAAGCCTCCGCCACCTGGGGACGCAGATCGCCGATCGGCAGATCGCGGCTGGCCACCATGATCTGCCGCACGTTGACCAGATCCTCGAGAAACAGCTCGCCCGCCGCGCCGTCCAGCGCCGGGTGCTGCGGCGACAGCATCGCCACCAGCGATTCCGCGCCCACGAAGTGGAACTGTTCCGCGCTGTTGACGTTCAGCCCGCCGAACGCAAGACAAACGCCGATGCGCCCCTCGTGCAGCATGTGCAACACGTCGTCCTGCGGCGCGCTGAGCACTTCGATGTTCAGCAGCGGATAACGTTGCGACAGCGTTTTCACCGCCGCCAGCAGGCCGGCGCCGTTGATATCCGACGCCACGCCGATCGAAAGCCGGCTCTCCAGCCCCTGGGACAGTTCGATGGCGTGCACCTGCAGCTGCTTGAGCTGCCCGGCGATCAGGCGGGCGTGCGGCGCCAGGGCCAACGCCAGTGCGGTCGGCGTCGGTTCACGGTGAGAACGGTCGAACAAGGCGAATCCGAGCTCCGCCTCCATGTTGGCGATGGCCATGCTGACGGCGGAGGGCACGCGCCGCAGCGCGCGGGCGGCGGCGGAAAACGAGCCGCGATCGAGCACCGCCAAAAACAGTTCGATGTTATCGCTGGAAAAATTCATTGTTCAACCTGTCAGAAAAACTGACAACTCCTGACTTTTTCTATCAATGTGATTGACGTTATCTTAGCCGCCGTCGCCACAGAGGCAACTAAAAACAGATCGGGAGAAAACGATGCAAGGCGTCAAACGCAAACTGGTGTATGTCACCGCTTATGAAATCATCGGCATGGCGATCTCGGCGCTGGGGCTGGCGCTGCTGTCGGGCCACGCGCCAAGCAGCACCGGGCCGCTGGCGGTGGTGATCACCACCATCGCGGTAAGCTGGAACTTTATTTACAACTATGTATTCGAGTGGTGGGAAAGCCGCCAGGCGTCGCGCGCCCGCACGCTCAAACGCCGCATTTTGCACGCCGTCGGCTTTCAGTTGACGCTGGTAGTGTATCTGATCCCGCTGATCGCCTGGTGGATGGGCATCACGTTGTGGCAGGCGCTGCTGCTGGATATGGCGTTGATCGTCATCATTCCTTGTTATACCTTCGTGTTCAATTGGGCATTCGACAAGCTGTTCGGCCTGCCCGCATCGGCCCTGCCGGCCGGCGAATCGGCCTAAGACTCGTTACGCGCCCACCGACCCGCTGCTGATGCCATTTTCTGCGCGGGTCGCCATTTCCTTTCCCCTTATTTCTCACCGCGAAATATAAGAACAACACCCTGTAATTTGCACGGTAATTATTATTTTGTGATTTTAATCACTTTTTATTCCTCGATATTTCCGTCTTGATAAAACATCACATCTTTTTGAATAATATATCCTTTTATATTTGGATTAAAAAATAAACACACTTGTTCACGTTTTATGCGCAGTATTTTTTGCCACCATTACGGAGAAAAGGTAGCATGCTTCGCCGTTATTTTAATGATGGCTGTATACACAATAAACAGCGGAATGATGCCACGACCTCATTCTCATGACGATTGGTCATAGCAATCGTTTGCTCTCGGTAAGAGCAGGGTTAACATAGACAGGTAAACAGGACGGATAATGCACTCACAAAAACAGTCTGCGGATGAAAAACACGCCGCCAGAAGACGCTGGCTAGACTCTCATGAATCCGGTTATCACAAAAGCATGGGCAACCGGCAAATCCAAATGATCGCCATCGGCGGCTCCATCGGCACCGGCTTGTTCCTCGGTACCGGCGGCCGTCTCGAACTGGCCGGGCCGGCGCTGGCGCTGGTCTATCTGGTGTGCGGGATCTTCTCTTTCTTCATCCTGCGCGCGCTGGGCGAACTGGTGCTGCATCGCCCTTCCAGCGGCAGCTTCGTTTCTTACGCTCGCGAGTTCCTCGGTGAAAAAGCCTCTTACGTCGCCGGTTGGATGTATTTCCTCAACTGGGCGATGACCGGCATCGTCGACATCACCGCCGTGGCGCTGTACATGCACTATTGGGGCACCTTCGCCGACGTGCCGCAGTGGCTGTTCGCCCTCGGCGCGCTCGGCATCGTCGCCACCATGAACATGATCGGCGTGAAGTGGTTCGCCGAGATGGAGTTCTGGTTCGCGCTGATCAAGGTCGCCGCCATCGCGCTGTTCCTGATTGTCGGCGTCGTCTTCCTCGGTACCGGCACGCCGGTGGCCGGCCACACCACCGGCATGCACCTGATCACCGAAAACGGCGGCATGTTCCCGCACGGCCTACTGCCTGCGCTGGTGCTGGTGCAAGGGGTGATCTTCGCCTTCGCCGGCATCGAGCTTATCGGCACCGCCGCCGGCGAGTGTAAAGATCCGGCCAAAATGATGCCTAAAGCGATCAATAGCGTGATCTGGCGTATCGGTCTGTTCTACGTCGGCTCCGTGGTGCTGCTGGTGCTGCTGCTGCCGTGGAACGCCTATCAGGCCGGCCAAAGCCCGTTCGTCACCTTCTTCAGCAAGCTGGGCGTGCCTTACATCGGCACCATCATGAACATCGTGGTGTTGACCGCCGCGCTGTCCAGCCTCAACTCCGGCCTCTACTCCACCGGCCGCATCCTGCGTTCGCTGGCGATGGGCGGCTCCGCGCCGAAGCTGATGGCCAAAATGAGCAGCCAGCAGGTGCCTTACGCCGGCATCCTGGTCACCTGCGGCATCTACGTGATCGGCGTGGTGCTCAACTACCTGGTGCCGTCGCAGGTGTTCGAGATCGTGCTGAACATCGCCTCGCTGGGCATCATCGCCTCCTGGGCGTTTATCATCGTTTGCCAGATGCGCCTGCGCAAAGCCGTGCGCGAAGGCCGCGCTCAGCCGGTGTCGTTCAGAATGCCGGGCGCGCCGTTCACTTCGTGGCTGACGCTGGCGTTCCTGCTGATCGTGGTGGTAATGATGGCCTTCGACTACCCGAACGGCACCTGGACCATCGCCACCATTCCGGTGTTGGCGGTGCTGCTGACGCTGGGCTGGTTCGGCCTGCGCAAACGCGCGCAGGAAGTGAAGCTGGAACAGCAGGCTCACGAAGAGCAGAACCCGCACTGAATCGACAAACCGCCCTCCGGGGCGGTTTTTTTATCCGCTATAACCGCCCGTAGAACGTCATTCTGGCACTTTCCGACAGCATCACGTCCGGCTGCGCATTGTAGGCCAGCACCACCAGCATGCGCGTGGTGTCGCCTTCGGTCGGCGTCACCCGGTGCATGGCGTTGCGCCCGCGAAACAGCACCAAATCCCCCTCCTCCATCGCCAGCTGTTTGACCGCCCGCTCGCCGTCCAGCACCTGCGTGACCCCGGCATAGTTCATCTCGCCGCGATCGGCATCGCGCAGGTTCTCCACGTATTCGAAGCGCCCACCCGCCTGCGGTTTCTGGATCAGGAGCGTGATGGCGAACGAGGAGTTGTCAAAATGCCAGCCCAGCTCCTGGCCGGTGTGGGCATAATGCAGGTTGATCGACGACAGACGATCGGCGTAGGGATAGAGCTGCGCCTCGTCAAGCACCGCGCACAGGAACGCGCGAAACGCCGGAGCGTCGTACAACGTGCGCAGCGGCGACTGCGGCGGAATATCTTCGTCGGTAATGCAGCCCTTGGACGACACCACCAGCCGGTTGCGTGCATGCTCGGCCGGCAGCGCGTCGTCCTGCGGCCGTAGATACACGTTGTGTTTGCTGGTGGCGTAAAACGCCGCATGGTGCTGTTCGGCGCCTTCCAGCCGCACCGTCGCCAGCGCGGCTTCGCGCAGAAATCCCGGCAGCACCAGCGCGCCGGCGCGCGCCAGCGTTTGCCGGCAGCGGACGCGGAACGCGGCGTCGTCGATGGGGTGGGCGGACAGATCGATAATATCGGCAAGTTGCGGCATGACGTTCCCCTCGTGTGCGAAAGCCGGATGCCTCCCACTGTAGCGAATGCCGCATTGCCGCCATAACAAAAATACGTTATGGATAAGCTAACGAATTCTTAGCGATAAGCCCTGCTCATGCACTCACCGTCCCGTGCGCGCTTGCCCAAGCTGAGCGCCATTCTGGCTTTCGAAACCGCCGCTCGCACCGGCAGCCTGGCCCGTGCGGCGGATGCGCTGGCGCTGACCGCCGCCGCCGTCAGCCAACAGATCCGCCAGCTCGAACAACATCTGGGCATCACGCTGTTCATTCGCGCTAAAAGCGGCGTCACGCTGACCGAACAGGGCGCGGACTACCTGGCCTACGTGCAGGAGGCGTTTGAAACGCTGCGCGTGGCGCAGCAACACGTGGAACGCCAGCGCGGCAAACAGGCGCTGACGGTGTTCGCCCTGCCGGCGCTGGCGTCTAAATGGCTGAATCCGGCGCTGGGCGACTGGCTGGCGCAGTGCCCCGACGGCGATCTGCGGCTGCACGCGACCCATGCGGCGGTCGATTTCGCCCATTCGGCGGCGGATTTCGCGCTGTGCTTCGGCGATCAGGATTACCCGCTGCTGGAAAAGGTGCAGCTGTTTCAGGATCGGGTGCAGCCGGTATGCAGCCCGGCGCTGCGCGATCGCGGCGACTGGACGCAACTGCCGCTGCTCCACGTCGATTGGGGCAAGGAGAGCCAGTTTCTGCCGGGCTGGCACGAATGGTTCACCGCCGCCGACCGTTCGCCGCCGCCGCGCCGCGGGCTGACCTATAACCTGACTTCGCTGGCCATCGACGCCGCCGTGCAAGGACGCGGGGTGCTGCTCGGCCAGCGGCGGCTGATCGCCCGTGAACTGGCGGAGGGCCGGCTGGTCACCCTGGCCGAACCGGCGCTGCCGCTTAGCAAGCCCTACTACGTGGTTTACCCGCCGCGCACGCTGGAAAAACCCGGCGCCGCGGCGTTTTTGGGCTGGCTGCGGGAGCTGGCTCAACGCTCGGCATAGCGTTCAGGTTTTGGCCATCAGCTCGCCCAGCAGCAGGTTGGTGGCGCGCGGTTGGTACACTTCATTGCCTGCACCGGGGGTGAGCGTCAGCTCGCCGATATAGAGCCTGTCTTGCGTCAGGTAGAAATCGACCCGGCAGTAGTCCAGATCGGCGGCAACGGCTTGGGCGACCTCAATCATCTCATCCCAAAAGTCAGGCTTCGCGTGCAACGTGTTGATCTGGGGAATATCTTTCTGGGTAAAAAAGCAGTGATGCGCATGGCGGTCCAAAAACTCCAGCGACGTCGGCTCCGGGCCGCCCCGCAGCAACTCCACGAACAGATAAGGCTGGCTGCCGTTAAAAACATGCACTTTATAGTCGATCAATTCACCGTCGCGTTCGATGTCCAACAGGTTTTCAACCACAATTTGCAGTGGGATCTTCGCATAGTGCTTCTCACGAAAGCGCTTCCAATACGTTATTTTTGACCATTTCTTGAGAGTGCTTGCAATCTCATCATAACTCACCCGCGCTTTATCTCTGACAATCTTAACTTGCTGCGAGGCATTATTTGTTTTGATAACAAAAGATTGAGGCAACGACAAATAGTCTTGCTCAGTGAAGTTCTCCGTTATCATGATGACCGGCGTTAGGTATTTTTCCGAAACGCGACTGGATATATAATCCCTCACCGCCACCTTGTCCGCCAACAGGCTGAACTCTTCGCGCGGGTAGCGCATTCTGTGGTAAATCCTTTCGGAAAAACTTTTAGGATTCAAAAAGTTGACAAAGCTTCCGTGAACAGAATAATGCGACAGCTGATAATAAATAAAGTCAGGCGAAACCTTATAGAGGTATTTTACGAATTTTCTCATTCCGTTGATTCATCCATTAATCCAACATAACAAAAGACCCAGCTAAAGTTTAAATGCAATTGACTTCAATTGTAAAATATAAAAAAAGCCTTGGTGATTATTAAAGGATAAAAAACGGAATAATCCTATATCATAAGGTATTCAGGGAAGCGTCAGTGAAACTAAAGATCATAGACTTCAGCATAATAAGAAACGCTTCCTGGATGATAGCGGAAAAGACGGTATCAATCCTCGGCGTTATATTCATCACCGCCTACATGGCCAAATATATTGGGCCGGAAAGCTTCGGAAAGATTACCTTTGCCACGGCGATTTTCGCCATTACCCAAACGTTGGCGCTGCTGGGGTCGGACACCATCCTCTTCAAACGCATTAGCCGTAATCCGCGCTCCGGCGCAGCGCTGATGTTCTCCACCAACCGGCTGAGGCAAGCCTGTTTCCTGGCCTTTTCTGCGATCATCTTGCTTTATACCGGGCTGCGGGAAGACTTCACGACCTTTTACTTTTGCGCCGCCACATTCCTGGCCTCGTTTTTTTCACTCAAAGACGTCTTCGCCATTTACCATGACGCCCGGCTGGAATCGCGTTTCAATACCCTGGCCAACGTGGCCGGCTTAGCCAGCGCATTGTTGGCTCGCTGGCTGATCGTGTTTTTTGATCTGCACCTGTACTTTCTGGCCATCCCTATCGTGATGGTGTACCTCATCCCCTATCTGATCCGTCATCACCTTTATCATCGCCGCCATCCGGGCTTTTCGGCCCCCGGCCGTATTCGGCGCAAATATGTGCGCTATCTGCTCGCCAGCGGCCTGCCGTTGGCGGTATCCAATGTTTCCATCGCCATCTATACCCGGCTGGCGCAGCTGTTTTTGATGTGGTTCGTTTCCGCCGCGGTACTGGGCATTTACTCGGTCGCCATTACCCTGGCGACCGCCTGGATGTTCGTTACCGATGCCGTCATCACCTCGTTCTTCGCGAAAATATTCGCCTATCGGCGCGAAGACGCGATGCGCGCCGCGGCCAAACTGAATGGGTTGGTGCTGGCCATCGCCTTAGCCATCGTCGCCGGGATCGTTTGGCTGGGCAAACCGGTCATCGCACTGTTGTACGGCGAGCAATACCTGGCGGCCTATGCCGCCATGGGGGTGTTGGCCGTCGCCACCCTGCTCTCCGCCCTGGGGACCGTGGCCTATAAATACATCGTGCTGTTTTCCGGTTACGGCTTCCTTTCCCGCAAAATGTTGTTGGTGTTTATCATTAACATTCCCCTGTCATACGGCCTGATTCGGCAATACGGCATGATGGGCGCCGCTTACAGCACCTTGCTGACCGAACTGCTGTCATTGACCGTACTCAACTATCTCTTTCAACGGGGTGCCGTACTGAAAATGCATCTGCGCTCACTGAACCCGGCGCTTTACCTAAGACGCCCGTCGGGAAAGTAATCCGGCTGCCGTGGCGCAGCACGTAATGCGCTCACAAACGCCGCAAAGCCCGCTATTTTAAGCCTACTTTTTCTCATGCGAGACACCCTGTGGACACCCAACGCTACCTGCAGCATATCGGCTTTACCGGCGTCGCCCGCCCCGATCTCCCCACGTTGCAACAGCTGCACCATCGCCACATGCTGAGCGTGCCGTTCGAGAACCTGAGCATTATTTATCATCAGGGTATTCAGCTGGCGCCCGAAGCGCTGTTCAGCAAAGTGATCGAGCGTAACCGCGGCGGTTTCTGTTATGAGCTGAATACGCTGTTCGCCCTGCTGCTGCGGGAGATCGGTTTCAGGGTGAGCTTTATCTCCGGCGAGATCCGCGCGCGCGACGGCCATTTCGGCCCTCCTTACGACCATCTGGCGCTGCGGGTGGATCTGGCGGGCCAGGCCTGGCTGGTGGACGTCGGTTTCGGCGATTCCTTCCTGACGCCGCTCAAAATCGTCGTTGCCGAGCCGCAACCGCAGGCCAGCGGCACCTTCCACCTGGAGCGGGAAGGCGAATATTACCTGCTGGAACGCCGCAACGGCGACCAGCGCTCGCATGCCAAAACCCTGTATCGCTTTACCGTTCAGCCGCGCGAACCGCATGAATTCGACGAGATGTGCCACTTCCACAGCACCTCGCCGCAGTCGCACTTCACCCAGCGCCTGGTGTGTTCACGGCCGACCGAACAGGGCCGGGTGACCCTCAGCGACATGAAGCTGATCGTGACCGAAGATCACCAACGCCACGAAACGACGCTGCATTCGGAAGAGGAACAGCGAGCCGCGCTGTGGCGGCATTTCGCCATCGATGTGGATCGTTGACGGCGCGGGCGGCGTCCTTTTATTACGATTCTGTTACATCGATTGCATAACCGCGCTTGGCTGATTGCCAGCATCGCGGCGGCAGGCATCATAGGATCATAATTCGGCAACAGAGTGCGAAAAATGATCCGTGTGATACTGGTCGATGACCATGTGGTGGTGCGCTCCGGGTTTGCGCAATTGCTCAGCCTCGAAGCAGACATCGACGTGGCGGGGCAATACAGCAGCGCGGCGGCGGCCTGGCCGGCGCTGCTGCGCGACGACGTCAGCGTCACGGTGATGGACATCGCCATGCCGGATGAAAACGGCCTGAGCCTGTTGAAACGCCTGCGGGCGCAGAAGCCGCAGTTTCGCGCGATCATACTCAGCATTTATGACTCCCCCACCTTCGTGCAGAGCGCGCTGGATGCCGGCGCCAGCGGTTATCTGACCAAACGCTGCGGGCCGGAAGAGCTGGTGCAGGCGGTGCGCTCCGTCGATATGGGCGGCCATTACCTGTGCGCCGACGCGCTGCGGGCGCTGCGCGGCGGCGAGCAGCCGGCCACGGCGCTGGAAGTGCTGACCCCGCGCGAGCGTGAAATCTTCGAGCTGCTGGTCAAAGGCGACAGCGTAAAGGAGATCGCTTTCAAGCTCGATCTCAGCCATAAAACGGTACACGTACATCGCGCCAACGTCCTGGGCAAGCTGCAGTGCAACAGCACCATCGAGCTGGTGCATTTCGCCCTCGATCATCAGCTGCTGGCGGGGCATTGATGTCACTCCGCTCACGGCGCTGGGTTATCTCGCTGTTTATCCTGTTGGCCTGGGGCAGCGGCTGGCTGATGCTGTGGACGCTCGGTTTCTATCTGACCCACAACGGCAATCAGGCGGCGCTGTTTCTGTCTCACGGTGTCTATCTCGCGCTGCTGATCTTGCTGGCGCGCCGCTATTGGCCCGCCCTGATAGCGCCGCCGGCGCTGCTGCTGTTCTGGCTGCACGGCGAACGCCTGCTGAGCGGCTATGGCCTGCTGGCCGCGCCGTTCATCACCCTGCTCCCGGCCGCGCTCGCGCAGCGATTCTGGCGCCGTTTTCCGCTCTACTGGCAACGGCTGACGCTGCTGCTGGCCGCAGTGACCGCCGCCTCGCTGCTCAATACCGCCCTGCTGTCGCCTTTCGCGCAGAGCCCGGCGATGCTGCTCGGCCTGGCGTCGTTTACCGGCGGTGTTTTGTTGACCCCGTTCGTCTACCTGATCTTTGAATTTCTGCGCCAGCAGCACCGCTACCATCTGCTGGGGCTGGACACCGCCAACCCGCCGCTGCGCGCGTCCTTAATCATCTGGTGCAGCCTGTTTTTCGTTATCGGCATCGGTACGCAGATGGTGCTGTCGCCGGAAATCGAGCGCCTGCTGCTGATCGTGGTGTTTCTGCCGAACGTGGTGATGGCATGGAAGTTCGGTTGGCAGGGCGGCGTGCTGTCCGGCCTGCTCGGCAGCATGATGATCACCCTCGCGCGGCAGGTCGGCGTGGGGTTCGGCAATCTGGTCGAGCTGGAAATCTTTCTGGCGACCCAGGCGCTGCTCGGCATCGGTCTGGGCATCGCCATCAGCCGTCAGCAGCACCTGGCGCAAAACCTGCACCACTATCGCCGACGCCTGGAAGAAGAGTTGGCGGCGCGGCGGGCATTAACCGAAAAACTGATCCACACCGAAGAAGACACGCGAAAGAACCTGGCGCGCGAGCTGCACGATGAAATCGGCCAGAACATCACCGCCATTCAAATTCAGTCGCAGCTGGTCAAGCGGGCGCGCGATCCGGCGCAAACCCAGGCCGCCGCGAACCAGATAGGCGATCTCGCCCGGCGCATTCATCACTCCACGCGCCAGCTGCTGCGCCAACTTCGCCCGCCCGCGCTGGACGAGCTGGCGTTCAAAGACGCGCTTCACCACCTGCTGAGCGAATTCGCCTTTAGCGAACGGGGCATCCGTTGCCGTTTCGACTACCGCCTGACCGACACGCCCGCCGGCGAGACGGTGCGCTTCACCCTCTACCGGCTGCTGCAAGAGCTGCTCAACAACGTGTGCAAACACGCCGAGGCCAGCGAAGTCGCCATCGTTTTGTATCAGCAAGGCGCCATGTTGCACCTCGAGGTACGGGACAACGGCGTCGGCATCCATGCGGGCAACGCGCCGGGCTTCGGCATTCAGGGAATGCGCGAACGGGTCAGCGCGCTCGGCGGCGAACTGACGCTGGAAACGCAGCGCGGCACCCGGGTAATTGTTAACCTGCCCACAAATTTGCAACAAACCGCCGACTAACTAGGAAAAAGTCTTAGCCACTCCGGACTTTATCTCATCCCCTTTCCTTTTCACCTTCTTATAGTCAGCACCAGGGAGGCGGCTATGCAAGCACGCTCAGCATCTGAAATCGATCATCGTTACCGCGCGCTGCGCCCGCCGCTGCTGCTGTACATGGTCATCGGGTACGCCGCCTTTTACCTGACGCGCAAAAGCGTGAATTACGTGCTGCCGGCGCTGCAAACGGATTTGGGGCTGGATAAAGGAGACATCGGCCTGCTCGGCTCGCTGTTTTATCTGAGCTACGGCCTGTCGAAATTCGCTGCCGGGTTGTGGCACGACGGCCATGGGCAGCGCGGGTTTATGGGGATCGGCCTGTTCGCCACCGGTTTGCTGAACGTGGCGTTCGCCTTCGGCGAATCGCTGACGCTGCTGCTGGCGGTCTGGGCGCTGAACGGCTTCTTTCAGGGCTGGGGCTGGCCGCCCTGCGCGCGGCTGCTGACCCACTGGTATTCGCGCAACGAGCGCGGCTTCTGGTGGGGCTGCTGGAATATGTCGATCAACCTCGGCGGCGCGATTGTGCCGCTGATCAGCGCCTTCGCCGCCCAGCGCTGGGGCTGGCAGGCGGCGATGTTGATCCCGGGGGCCGTCAGCATGGTGCTGGGCATCTGGCTCACGCGGCAGCTGACAGGCACGCCGCAGGAAGAAGGCCTGCCGTCGGTCGGCCAGTGGCGCCACGATCCGCTGGAGCTGCGCCAGGAACAGCAAAGCCCGCCGATGGGGCTGTGGCGAATGTTGCGCACCACGATGCTGAAGAACCCGATGATCTGGTTGCTCGGCGTCTCTTACGTGCTGGTCTACCTGATCCGCATTGCGTTGAACGACTGGGGCAACCTGTGGCTGACGGAAAGCCACGGCGTCAACCTGCTCAGCGCCAATGCGACGGTGATGCTGTTCGAGATAGGCGGCCTGCTCGGCGCGCTGTTCGCCGGCTGGGGCTCGGATGTGCTGTTCGGCGGGCAGCGCGCGCCGATGATTCTGCTGTTCACGCTCGGGCTGATGGTTTCCGTCGCCGCGCTGTGGCTGGCGCCGGTGCATCACTACGCGCTGCTGGCGGGCTGTTTCTTTACGGTGGGCTTTTTTGTCTTCGGCCCACAGATGCTGATTGGCCTCGCCGCCGTGGAATGCGGGCACAAAGGCGCCGCGGGCTCCATCACCGGCTTTCTCGGCCTGTTCGCCTATCTGGGGGCGGCGCTGGCGGGCTGGCCGCTGTCGCGGGTCATCGAAGGCTACGGCTGGTCAGGCATGTTCAGTTTGCTGTCGATCGCCGCCGTTCTTATGGGTTTATTGCTGATGCCGCTGCTGATGGCGAGCGTTACCACCTCTACCGAGAGAAGGATAAAACAATGAAAAAAACGTGGGTCACTACCCTGATAGCGTCCGGCATCGCGCTGGCGACCCTGAGCGGCGCCGCGCACGCCAAGGGCCGCCTGGTGGTCTACTGCAGCGCCACCAATGAAATGTGCGAAGCGGAAACCAAAGCCTTCGGCGAGAAATATGACGTGAAAACCGCGTTCATCCGCAACGGTTCCGGCAGCACGCTGGCAAAAGTGGACGCCGAGAAGAAGAACCCGCAGGCGGACGTCTGGTACGGCGGCACGCTCGATCCGCAATCCCAGGCCGGTGAAATGGGGCTGCTGCAGCCGTACAAATCGCCGAATCTCGACCAGGTCATGACGCAATTCCGCGATCCGGCCAAGCTGAAAGGCAACTACTCCTCGGCGGTCTACGTCGGCATTCTCGGCTTTGGCGTCAATATCCAGCGCCTGAAAGAGAAAAACCTGCCGGTGCCCAAGTGCTGGAAAGACCTGACCAAGCCGGAATACAAAGGCGAAATTCAAATCGCCGATCCGCAAAGCTCCGGCACCGCCTACACCGCGCTGGCGACCTTTGCCCAGCTGTGGGGAGACGATCAGGCGTTCGCTTACCTCAAACAGCTGAACGCCAACGTCTCGCAGTACACCAAGTCCGGCATTGCCCCGGCGCGCAACGCCGCCCGCGGCGAAACGGCGATCGGCATCGGTTTCCTGCATGATTACTCGCTCGAAAAGGAACAGGGCGCGCCGCTTGAGCTGATCTCGCCGTGTGAAGGCACCGGCTACGAAATCGGCGGCGTCAGCATCCTCAAAGGCGCGCGCAACCTCGATAACGCCAAGCTGTTCGTGGACTGGGTGTTGTCGAAAGAGGCGCAGGAGCTGGCGTGGAAGCAAGGCAAGTCCTATCAGATCCTGACCAACACCACCGCCGATACCTCGCCGAACTCGCTGAAGCTCGACGACCTGAAGCTGATCAACTACGACATGGACAAGTACGGTTCGACCGAGGTCCGCAAGGCGCTGATCAATAAATGGGTCAGCGAAGTCAAGATGGGTAAATAAGCCCACATTCTGCGCCTGTTGCCGGGTAAGCCTCACGGCTTGCCCGGCCTGAACATCCGGGAAACTTATGTCACATACACATGCACTCCATCTCGTGAAAAAACGAGATGCGATATCCCTTTGGGTTTTGCTTGGCTGGCTGGCGTTCGCCCTGCTGCCGAGCTGGAGCCTGGATTACGGCCTGCTGGAGTCCACCGGCGAAGAGATCCTCGCGGCCTACGGCTGGTCACACCGCAATATCAGCTGGCTTTGGTGCCTGCTGCCGAGCCTGCTGCTGCTGCGCCCTTACGCTGCGGCGGGCCGTGAGCAGCGGCGCCGCCACGCGTTCGATGCCGGCTGGGCGCTGCTGTGCATGGCCTTTATCGTTGTCAGCGCCACGGTGGCGGGACGCGGTTTAGGCTACGCCACCCTGGTGCAGTTGACCGCGCTGGGCGCCATCATGACGCTGGCGCTGACCCGCCTCGACTGGCTGGGCGGCGACCGTTTCGTTATCGGCGCGCTGGTCACCATCGTGACGCTGATCGGCGTCTTCATCGTCTGGCCGAGCATCGCGATTTTCATTCCGATGTTCACCGACCAGACGGGCGCGTTCGCGCCGCTGGCCTTTATGAACGTGCTGTCGCAGGCGCATATCATTCAGGTGATCCTCAACTCCATCGCCCTGTCGATCGCGGTGGGCGCCGGCTGCACCTTTTTCGGCCTGGTGCTGGCGATTTACACTACCCGCATCGCCAGGCGCAGCGCCATTATCGGCCGCATCTTCTCCATCTTGCCCATCGTCACGCCGCCGTTCGTCGTCGGCCTGGGGGTCACGCTGATGATGGGGCGCTCCGGCTACGTCACCGAGTGGATGGTGGCCTGGTTCGGTTTGACCAACACCAACTGGCTGTACGGCTTTACCGGCATCTGGCTGGCGCAGGTGCTGGCGTTCACCCCGATGGCGTTCATGATCCTCGACGGCGCGATCAAGACCATTCATCCTTCGCTGGAAGAGGCCTCCTACACCCTGCGCGCCAGCCGTTGGCAAACCTTTAACGGCGTGTTCGTGCCGCTGCTGAAACCGGCGCTGGCCAACGCGTTTTTGATCGTGGTGGTGCAATCGCTGGCTGATTTCAGCAACCCGCTGGTGCTCGGCGGCAACTTCGACGTGCTGGCGACGCAAATCTATTTTTACATCACCGGTTCGCAGCTCGATTATCAGGCCGCCAGCACCCTCGGCGCCTTCCTGCTGCTGTTCTCACTGCTGGTGTTCTGCATCCAGTATATGTGGATCGGCAAACGTTCTTACGTCACCGTGTCCGGCAAATCGTATCGCGGCGACGTGCAGCCGCTGCCGGCCACGCTGGTGTGGGGCGTGATCGCGCTGCTGGCGGTGTGGGTAGCCTTTAACGCCCTGCTTTACGGCAGCATTTTCTACGGCAGCTTCACCGTCAACTGGGGAGTGGATTACACGCTGACGCTGGATAACTTCATCAAACTGTTCGGCCAGGGCATGAGCGACGGCGCGTGGCCTTCGCTGCTCGACACGCTGCTGTACGCCGGGATCGCCGCGCCGATCACCGCCGCGTTCGGCCTGCTGATCGCCTGGATCGTGGTGCGCCAACAGTTCAAGGGCAAAAAGACCATCGAGTTCACCACCATGCTGTGCTTTGCGGTGCCGGGTACCGTGGCCGGCGTCTCTTACATTCTCGCCTTTAACGGCGCGCCGGTGTACCTCACCGGGACGGCCGCCATCGTGATTATTTCGATGGTGATGCGCAACGTGCCGGTGGGCATTCGCGCCGGGATCGCCGGGCTGGGCCAGATAGACAAATCGCTGGACGAAGCCTCGCTCAGCCTGCGCGCCGGCTCGCTGCGCACCATCACGCACATCCTGCTGCCGCTGCTGCGCCCGGCGATCCTGTCGGCGCTGATCTACAGCTTCGTGCGCGCCATCACCACCGTCAGCGCCATCGTCTTCCTGGTCACCCCCGATACCCGCGTGGCCACCGCCTACATCCTCAACCGCGTGGAAGACGGCGAATACGGCGTGGCGATCGCCTACGGTTCAATTCTGATCGTGGTGATGCTGGCGATTATTTTCCTCTTTGACTGGCTGATCGGCGAGGCACGCATCTCCCGTTCAAAAGCCAAAAACCAGGCGTAATGGAGCCCATGATGAGCCAGAAAAATTTCGTTGAACTGCGTAACGTCTCCAAACGGTTCGGCAGCAACACGGTAATCGATAACATCACGCTCACCATCCCACGGGGGCAAATGGTGACGCTGCTCGGCCCTTCCGGCTGCGGCAAGACCACCATTTTGCGCCTGGTCGCCGGGCTGGAAAAACCGAGCGACGGGCAGATATTCATTGATGGTGAAGACGTCACCCATCGTTCCATCCAGCAGCGTGACATCTGCATGGTATTCCAGTCTTATGCCCTGTTCCCGCACATGTCGCTGGGGGAGAACGTCGGCTATGGCCTGAAGATGCTCGGCATTCCGCGCGCCGAAGTGAAAGCGCGCGTGCAGGAAGCGCTGGCGATGGTGGACTTGGCGGGGTTCGACGATCGCTATGTCGATCAGATCTCCGGCGGCCAACAGCAGCGCGTGGCGCTGGCGCGCGCGCTGATCCTCAAGCCGAAAGTGCTGCTGTTCGACGAGCCGTTGAGCAACCTCGACGCCAACCTGCGCCGCAGCATGCGCGAAAAGATCCGCGAGCTGCAAAAGCAGTTTGATATCACGTCGCTGTACGTCACCCACGATCAGAGCGAGGCTTTTGCAGTCTCCGACACCGTACTGGTGATGAACAAGGGGCATATCATGCAGATGGGCTCGCCGCAGGATCTCTATCGGCAACCCGCCTCGCGCTTTATGGCGAGCTTTATGGGGGACGCCAACCTGTTCCCGGCCAGCTTCAGCGCCGATCATGTCGATATCAGCGGCTATCGCCTGCCGCGCCCCGCGCACTTTGCCGCCCAGGGCGCCGGCACGGTGGGCGTGCGGCCGGAAGCGATCACGCTGAGCGAGCATGGCGATGAAAGCCAGCGCTGCGAGATCCAGCATGTCGCCTACATGGGGCCGCAGTTTGAGGTGACGGTGGCGTGGCACGGGCAACAGATTTTGCTGCAGGTTAACGCCACCCGCCTGCAACCGAACGTCGGCGAGCAGTATTATCTGGAAATTCACCCCTACGGCATGTTTATGCTGGCGGACGCGGCATAGTCGGCCTCACGCTTAAGGGGTAGAATAACGGCCATCCCGAACGGGATGGCCGAAAACAATCGCCAAAAACACCTTATTTATCTATTTTTACAATTCCACCCAAGTCCTTGTTCAGCCGAACAATAAATATATCCACACCCACTCAAAAATAACCACCCAGACCACTCAGGGTGATATTTTTATTTAAATAGGGTAAGCTTGATCCCGCAGTCGAAATTATTTAACGGCCAACTCAAGGAGAAATTCATGAGCAATAATGCAAATGCACAGGCGCAGCTGGATAATTTACGCAATGTCGCTTCCCAGCTGAAGGAAATGCGCCACTACGCGCAGTCGAATATCGAGACGCTCTCCGCACACTGGCTGGCCTTCGATCAGGGGGAATGCAAAAATAAGGCATTCGCCGAAGCCATTAACGACCTATTGAATAAACAGGGCGCCTGTCTGGAAGGACTGGAAAAAACCATTCAGGATATCGAGATAGAATTAAACCGTCTTGATAAAGCCGCCTGATAATGCCGATTTAAATAAACCCGCCACGCGCGGGTTTATTTTCAGCTGCGGCAGATGACGCGCGCAATATCCCCGGACGTCGTCAGCGCGCGTATTTCGCTGAACAGTTCAGTTGCTTCATCATATTCTTTACGCAAATAACCCAGCCACTGTTTAATGCGCGCCACGTGATACAGGCCGGTGTCGCCCTGCTTTTCCAGATGGACGTATTTTTGCAGCAGCTCAACCACCTGCGGCCAGGGCATGCGCGGTTCGTTATATTTCACCACCCGGCTCAGGTTCGGCACGTTGAGCGCGCCGCGCCCCAGCATGATGGCGTCGCAGCCGGTCGTCTGCAGGCAATCCTGAGCGCTCTGGTAATCCCAGATCTCGCCGTTGGCGACAACCGGGATGCTCAGCCGCTGACGGATCTCGCCGATCGCCGCCCAGTTGATGCGATCCGCCTTATAGCCGTCCTCTTTGGTGCGACCGTGCACCGTCAGTTCGCTGGCGCCCGCCTGCTGCACCGCATCGGCGATTTCAAAGCTGCGATTGGAAGAGTCCCAGCCCAGGCGCACCTTCACCGTGACCGGCAGATGGGCCGGCACCGCCGCGCGCATCGCTTTGGCCCCCTGGTAGATCAATTCCGGATCTTTGAGCAGCGTCGCCCCGCCGCCGCTGCCGTTCACCAGCTTGGACGGGCAGCCGCAGTTGAGATCGACGCCGTAAGAGCCCAATTCCACCGCGCGCGCGGCGTTCTCCGCCAGCCACTGCGGGTACTGCCCCAGCAGCTGTACCCGCACCAGCGTGCCCGACGGCGTGCGGCTGGCGTGACGCAGCTCCGGGCACAGCCGGTAGAACGACTTGGCCGGCAGCAGCTGATCGACCACACGCAAAAATTCGGTGATGCACAGATCGTAGTCGTTCACTTCGGTGAGTAACTCACGCACCAAAGAGTCGAGAACGCCCTCCATCGGAGCCAATAATACGCGCATGACCAATCCCAGCTAAAAAAAGACCCGCAATGATACGGGTGAATGCCCGCGCCAGACAAGCCTCTGCGGGCATTAAAAACGCCGTCAGCCCAGCCGACGGATCGGTTGACCGGCGAGAAACGCCGCAATGTCCTCGACCGCCTCGGTGAAGTAGGCGCGGTAGTTGTCGTCCGCCACGTAACCCACATGCGGCGTCGCCAGCACGTTGGGCAGTTGACGAAACACATCGTCGGCCGGCAGCGGCTCCGTCTCGAACACGTCCAGCCCGGCGCCGGCAATCTTCCGCTGTTGCAGCACGTCCACCAGCGCCGCCCGATCGACGATCCCCGCGCGCGAGGTGTTGATCAGGTAAGCGGTGGGTTTCATCGCCGTCAATTCGTCCCGCCCTACCAGCCCGCGGCTGCGATCGCTCAGCACCAGGTGAATGGAGACAAAATCGCTCTGCTCGAACAGCGCACGTTTGGACGGCGCCAGCAGGGCGCCCTCCTGCGCTGCCCGTTCCGCCGTCAGGTTCTGGCTCCAAGCCAGCACCCGCATGCCGAACGCCTGTGCCACCCTGGCCATTTGGCCGCCGATCTTGCCCAGCCCCAGCAGCCCCAGCGTCTTCCCCTGCAGCGTGACGCCCAAGCCCAGCTGCCACGGGCCGTTGTTCCGCAGCCCGGCGCTTTCCGGCACGATATGCTTGGCCAGCCCGAGCAGCAGCGCCCAGGTCAACTCCATCGGCGCCGCCGACCCGCTGCGGGTGCCGCACACCACCACGCCGCGCTCGGCGGCGGCGGCCAAATCGATAGCGGCATTGCGCATGCCGGAGGTGATCAGCAGCTTCAGCTGCGGCAACCGCGCCAGCAGCGAGGCGGTTATCGGCGTGCGCTCGCGCATGATGACCAGAATGTCGCATTCCTGCAGATGCACCGCCAGCTCCGCCTCATCGGTAAAGTGCGCGCTGATGGCGGACACCTCCACCCGATCGGCCAGCGCCGACCAGTCCGCCATGTTGAGCGCCACCTGCTGGTAATCATCGAGAATTGCGCACTTCAATTTCATCTCCGTCTCCTGGAATGTAGGGGTAGCCACCGTCCAGCCTAGTACGAAAATGCCGTTCCGCCAGGCAAAAAAAAGCCGCCCATACAGGCGGCTTGCTTTTGCGCAATCGGGCTTATTCGGCCGGTTTGCGACTGCGCGGGCGACGCGAGGCCGGCGCGCCGGAACGGCGCTGGCCGTCACCCTGCGGGCGAGCGTTGCCGTTACCGTTGCCACGGTTTTCACGCTGGCCGCCGTTGGCGTTACCGCTGCGCTGACCGCCGCCGTTACCGGAACGCTGGCCACCGCCGTTGCCGCGCGGCGCGCCGCGTCCGCCACCCTGGCGGCCGTTGATGATCGGCTCAGCCTTGATGGTCGGATCCGGCTCGTAGCCCGGCAGAGCAATGCGCGGAATTTCACGCTTCAGCAGACGCTCGATGTCGCGCAGCAGCTTGTGTTCATCCACGCACACCAGCGAGATGGCTTCGCCGGTACGCTCCGCGCGGCCGGTGCGGCCGATGCGGTGCACGTAGTCTTCCGGCACGTTAGGCAGCTCGTAGTTCACCACGTGCGGCAACTGGTCGATATCCAGACCGCGCGCCGCAATGTCGGTCGCCACCAGCACGCGGATGCGGCCGTCTTTAAAATCGGCCAGCGCACGGGTACGGGCGCCCTGGCTCTTGTTGCCGTGGATCGCCGCAGCGGTGATGCCGTCTTTGTTCAGCTGTTCCGCCAGGTGGTTGGCACCGTGCTTGGTGCGGGTAAAGACCAGCACCTGTTTCCAGTCGCCTTCGCCGATCATCTGCGACAGCAGTTCCCGCTTACGCTTCTTGTCGACGAAGTGCACGCTCTGCTCGATCTGCTCGGACGCGGTATTGCGGCGAGCCACTTCCACCGAGGCCGGGTTATGCAGCAGTTTGTTGGCCAGCGCCTTGATGTCGTCGGAGAAGGTGGCGGAGAACAGCAGGTTCTGGCGCTTGGCCGGCAGCTTGGCCAGCACGCGGCGGATGTCGTGGATAAAGCCCATGTCCAACATGCGGTCCGCTTCGTCCAGCACCAGAATTTCGATTTTGGACAGGTCAACCGCGTTCTGATGTTCCAGATCCAGCAGACGACCCGGCGTCGCCACCAGGATATCGACGCCGCCGCGCAGCTTCATCATCTGCGGGTTGATGCTCACGCCGCCAAACACCACCAGCGAACGCAGGCGCAGGTGTTTGCTGTAGGCATCGACGTTTTCGCCGATCTGCGCCGCCAGCTCACGGGTTGGCGTCAGGATCAGCGCGCGCACCGGGCGACGGCCTTTGACCGGATGGTCATGCTTGCTCAGCAGCTGCAACAGCGGCAGGGTAAAACCGGCGGTTTTACCGGTGCCGGTCTGGGCGCTGGCCATCAGGTCACGACCTTCCAGCACGACAGGGATAGCCTGACGCTGAATTGGCGTCGGTTCGCGATAGCCCTGTTCTTCAACAGCGCGCACAATTTCAGCACTTAAGCCGAGGGTTTCAAATGACATAAAGAGAAAAACTCCAGATCCCCCCTAACCTAACAGTGTTCGGTGCAGTTTCCTGGGAGGATGATCAGACGGGGCATTAAGCATGACCACGAGGGATTGGCACAAACTGCAGTGCACCAGGCGGCGATTGTAACAGAAGTCGCGCAATAAAAAGCACTTTTACGTGCAGAGAGCACAATCTGCCGTAAATTCAGCATTATCTGAAGTCGGTCACATAACTCATTGTGGTTAGCGGTTGCGTTTTAAACAATCTGGCATAAAGTTAATCATATGATTGATTAACTTTGAGCGTGACCTATGCCAGCTTCCGTCCCTCATCAGGCTGCCGGCCGGGCGCGCGGCGAGCAAACGCGTCGGCAACTGCTCGCCGCGGCGACCGACCTGTTCGGTGAATATGGCCTGCAGGGCGCCACCACCCGCGATATCGCCCAGCGCGCCGGCCAGAATATCGCCGCCATCACCTACTACTTCAGCTCCAAAGAGGGGCTGTATCTGGCCGTGGCGCAGTCGCTCGCCGATTTCATCCAGCAGGCGTTCGCCCCGCTGGCCGAAGAGGTCGATCGCTTTGGGCAGCAGCCTGCCGCACAGCGATCGCCCGACGCGGCGCTGCGTTTGCTGCAGCGTGGCCTGCTGGCCTTCAGCGAGCTGATGACCCAGCCGCACACGTTGAATCTGAGCAAAATCATGTCGCGCGAACAGCTTGCCCCAACCGACGCCTACCCGCTGATCCACCGCCAGGTGATCGCGCCGATGCACGAACGGCTGTGCCGCCTGCTGTCGGCCGCCACCGGCATCGACGAACGCGCCGCCCGCCTCGTGTTGCATACCCATGCGCTGATCGGCGAGGTGCTGTCGTTCCGCGTAGCGCGGGAGACCATCCGCCGTCAGGCCGGCTGGCAAGAGATTGGTGAAGGCGAAGCGGCGCAAATCGCGGCGGTGCTGAGCGAGCATATCGAGATTTTAGTTATTGGGCTGCGCCAACGTCACGGCGCGTAAATTCAGGCAGGGAGTGTTATGAACAAAAAACGCAGTGCCTTGATCGTGTTGTTGATTCTGCTGATCGCGGCCGTCGCTTACGGGGTATGGCATTACCAACAGCAGCAGGAGCGGCCGCTGACGCTGTACGGCAACGTCGATATCCGCACGGTCAACCTCGGCTTTCGCGTCGACGGCCGCCTGGCGTCGCTGACGGTGGATGAAGGCGATACCGTTCAGCCGGGCCAGCTGCTCGGCAAACTGGACGATGCTCCCTACCGCAACGCGCTGCAACAGGCCGAAGCCAACGTCGGCAGCGCGCGCGCCAAACTGTCGCTGCTGCAGGCCGGCTATCGCAGCGAAGAGATAGCCCAGGTGCAGTCAGAAATGGCGCAGCGCCAGTCCGCTTTCGCCTACGCCGACAGTTTCCTGAAGCGCCAGCAAGGGCTGTGGGCGAAAAACGCCACCTCCGCCGACGCGCTGGAAGATGCGCGCACCGCCCGCAACCAGGCGCAGGCCAACCTGCAAGCGGCGAAAGACAAACTGTCGCAATACCGCAGCGGCAACCGCCCGCAAGAAATTGAACAGGCCAAGGCCGAGGTGGCGCAAAGCGAAGCGGCGTTGGCGCAGGCGCAATTAAACCTGCAAGACGCCACGCTGCTCTCCCCTTCCGCCGGCACGGTGCTGACCCGTGCGGTAGAGCCGGGCACCATGCTCGGCGCCGGCGGCACGGTGTTCACCCTGTCGTTGACCCGGCCGGTGTGGGTGCGCGCCTACGTCAACGAAACCAGCCTGAACCAGGCGGTACCCGGCACCGAGCTGGAGATCTACACCGACGGCCGCCCCGACAAGCCTTACCACGGCAAGATCGGTTTCGTCTCGCCGACCGCGGAATTCACGCCGAAAAGCGTTGAAACGCCGGATCTGCGCACCGATCTGGTGTATCGCCTGCGGGTGATCGTCACCGACGCCGACGATGCGCTGCGTCAGGGCATGCCGGTCACCCTGCGCTTCGCCAAACCCTGAGGCCGGCCATGGAACAGGCGCACACCATCGAGTTGGCAGGGCTGGAAAAGCGCTTCCCGTCGCTTGAGAAACCGGCGGTCGCCAGCCTGACCACCACCCTGCACAGCGGCGCGGTCATCGGGCTGGTCGGCCCGGACGGCGCCGGCAAAACCACCCTGCTGCGCATGCTGGCCGGGCTGCTGAAGCCAAGCAGCGGCAAACTGCGGGTCGCCGGGCTGGATCCGATCGGCCAGGATCGCCAACTGCATGCGATCCTCGGCTACATGCCGCAGAAATTCGGGCTGTATGAGGATCTGACGGTGATGGAGAACCTGACGCTGTACGCCGATCTGCGCGGCGTCACCGGCGATCTTCGCCGCCAGACCTTCGAACGGCTGCTGAAATTCACCGATCTGACCCGCTTCACCGGGCGTCTGGCGGGCAAGCTGTCCGGCGGCATGAAGCAAAAACTGGGACTGGCCTGCACGCTGGTGGGCGAACCCCAGGTGCTGCTGCTGGACGAACCGGGCGTCGGCGTCGATCCGATCTCGCGCCGCGAGCTGTGGCGCATGGTGCACGAGCTGGCCAATGACGGCATGTTGATCCTGTGGAGCACCTCTTATCTCGACGAGGCCGAGCAGTGTCGCGAAGTGCTGCTGCTCAACGAGGGCGAGCTGCTGTTCAGCGGCGCGCCGCAGGATCTGACCCAGCGCATGGCCGGACGCACGGTATTGATCGCCGCGCCGCCCGGCAGCCATCGATCGTTGCTGCAGCGGGCGATCTGCCTGCCGGCGGTCACCGACGGCGTGATCCAGGGCAAGTACCTGCGCCTGATCCTGAAAGAAGGCGAAGATCATCGGCAGCTGCTGCAGGCGCTGGATCTGCCGGACGCCGAACTGGACGAAGCGGATCCGCGCTTCGAGGATGCGTTTATCGATCTGCTCGGCGGCGGCCCCAACCATCGCTCGGCGCTGGCGGAGATCATGCCGACCGTTGACGGAGAAAGCGGTGAAACGGTGATTGAAGCGGTGCAGCTGACCAAGAAATTCGGCGATTTCGCCGCCACCGATCACGTCGATTTTCAGGTGCGGCGTGGCGAAATCTTCGGCCTGCTCGGCCCGAACGGCGCCGGCAAGTCCACCACCTTCAAAATGATGTGCGGCCTGCTGGTGCCATCCGGCGGCAAGGCGCTGGTGCTGGGGATGGATCTGAAGACCAGTTCCGGCAAGGCGCGCCAACGCCTCGGCTACATGGCGCAAAAATTCTCGCTGTACGGCAACCTGACGGTGGCGCAGAACCTGAAGTTCTTCTCCGGCGTCTACGGCCTGAGCGGCAAGGCGCAGCGCGACAAAATCGACGAGATGTCCCGCGCCTTCAACTTCGCGCCGATCCTCGATCAGACGCCGGATGCCCTGCCGCTCGGCTTCAAGCAACGCCTGGCGCTGGCCTGCGCGCTGATGCACGAACCGGATATTCTGTTCCTCGACGAACCGACCTCCGGTGTCGATCCGCTGACGCGGCGCGAGTTCTGGCTGCACATCAACGGCATGGTCGACAAGGGCGTCACGGTGATGGTGACCACCCACTTTATGGACGAGGCGGAATACTGCGACCGCATCGGCCTGGTGTATCGCGGCAAGATCATCGCCGCCGGCACGCCGGACGATCTCAAACAACAGGTAGCGCGCGACGACAACCCCAACCCCTCGATGGAACAGGCGTTTATCGAACTGGTGCAGGGCTACGACGAGGAGGAACCACGGTGAGCGACAACCGAGCCCCAATCGACGACGGCGGCTTCTCCTGGCGCCGACTGCGCGCGCTGTGCCTGAAGGAGACGCGGCAAATACTGCGCGATCCCAGCAGCGGCCTGATCGCCTTCGTTATCCCGCTGATGCTGCTGTTTATCTTCGGCTACGGCATCAACCTGGACTCCAGCAAGCTGCATCTGGGCATTCTGATGGAGCAACAGAGCGAAGACGCGCGCGATCTGGCCCAGGCGTTCGCCGGTTCGCCCTATATCGAACCGACCATCAGCGACAACCGCCGGCAGTTGATCCAGCAGATGCAGGCCGGCACGATCCGCGGCCTGGTGGTGATCCCGGTGGATTTCGACCAGCGCATGGCGCGCCCGCACGACAGCGCCCCCATCCAGGTGATCACCGACGGCAGCGAGCCGAACACCGCCAACTTCGTGCAGGGCTATGCCCAGGGCGTATGGCAAGTTTGGCAGCAGCAGCGCGCCGCCGATCGGGGGAGCAACGACAAGCCGCTGATTGACGTGCAGATGCGCTACTGGTTCAACCCGGCGGCCATCAGCCGGCACTACATCATTCCCGGCGCCATCACCATCATCATGACGGTGATCGGCGCCATTCTCACCTCGCTGGTGATCGCCCGCGAATGGGAGCGCGGCACCATGGAAGCCCTGCTCTCCACCCAGGTGACGCGCAGCGAGCTGCTGCTCTCCAAGCTGATCCCGTATTACTTCCTCGGCATGATCGCCATGGCGCTGTGCATGGCGGTGGCGGTCTGGGTGCTCGGCGTGCCCTATCGCGGTTCGCTGCCGATCCTGCTGCTGATCAGCAGCCTGTTCCTCGCCAGCACCCTCGGCATGGGCCTGCTGATCTCCACCCTCACCCGCAACCAGTTCAATGCGGCGATGGTGGCGCTGAACGCCGCCTTCCTGCCGTCGATCATGCTGTCCGGCTTCATCTTCCAGATCGACAGCATGCCGGCCATCGTACGCGCGGTGACCTACATCATTCCCGCGCGTTACTTCGTCAGCACGCTGCAAACGCTGTTCCTGGCGGGCAACGTCGGCACCGTGCTGGCGATCAATCTGCTGTTCCTGATCGCTTCCGCCGTGGTGTTCATCGGCCTGACGGCCTGGAAAACCCAGCGCCGGCTGGATTGAGGAGAAAGAGTGATGTTTCACCGTCTGTTGACGCTCATCATCAAGGAAATGCAGGCGCTGCTGCGCGATCCGCAAACCCGCGCTATCCTGATCATGCCGGTGATCCTGCAGGTGCTGCTGTTCCCGTTCGCCGCGACGCTGGAAGTCACCAACGCCACCATCGCGGTCTACAGCGAGGACAGCGGCCAGGCCTCGGTGGAGCTGACCCAGCGCTTCGCCAAGGCCAAAGCCTTCTCCCATGTCCTGCTGCTGCGCAATCCGCAGGAGATAAAGACCACCATCGACAACCAGCGGGCGCTGCTGCTGATCCGCTTCCCGGCGCAGTTCTCGCGCGATATCGCCACCGGCAACACCGCGCCGCTGCAGCTGCTGCTCGACGGGCGCAACTCCAACAGCGCGCAGATCGCCGCCAACTACGTGCAGCAGATCGTGCAGGAATATCAGAACGAGCTGCTCGGCAAGCGCGCGAAACCCAACAACAGCGAACTGGTGGTGCGCAACTGGTATAACCCGAATCTGGACTACAAATGGTTCGTGGTGCCGTCGCTGATCGCCATGATCACCACCATCGGCGTGCTGATCGTCACCTCGCTGTCGGTGGCGCGCGAACGTGAACAGGGCACGCTGGAACAGCTGCTGGTCTCGCCGCTCACCACCTGGCAGATCTTTATCGGCAAGGCGGTGCCGGCGCTGATCGTCGCCAGCTTCCAGGCCAGCATCGTGCTGTTGATCGGCATCTTCCTGTATCAGATCCCGTTCGCCGGATCGCTGCTGCTGTTCTACGCCACCATGTTGATCTACGGGCTGTCGCTGGTCGGTTTCGGCCTGCTGATCTCGTCGCTGTGCGCCACTCAGCAGCAGGCGTTTATCGGCGTGTTCGTGTTCATGATGCCGGCGATCCTGCTCTCGGGGTATGTCTCGCCGGTGGAGAATATGCCGGTGTGGCTGCAGGATCTGACCTGGGTGAATCCGATACGCCACTTCACCGACATCACCAAGCAGATCTACCTGAAGGACGCCAGCTTCAGCATTATCTGGCGCAGCCTGTGGCCGCTGCTGGTGATCACCGCCACCACCGGCAGCGCCGCCTACGCGCTGTTCCGCCGCAAGATCGCATAAAAAAAGCTCTGCATGTCACATGCGGAGCTTTTTGATCGCCAAATACCCTAAGGCATGAAAGACGACGGATTTAGCGGCGGTTGCCGAAAATGCGCAGCAACATCAGGAACAGGTTGATGAAGTCGAGATACAGCGTCAGCGCGCCAACGATGGCGTACTTGCGGAAGCCGTCTTTATCATCGGCGTTCAGCTGCTCGCCCATCGCCTTGAGTTTCTGCGTGTCGTACGCGGTCAGGCCGACGAACACCACCACCCCGATGTAGGTAATCGCCCACATCAGCGCGGTGCTTTTCAGCCAGATGTTCACCAGCGAAGCCAGCACGATGCCGATCAGCGCCATGAACAACATGCTGCCGAAGCCGCTCAGATCGCGCTTGGTGGTGTAGCCGTACAGGCTCATCGCGCCGAACATGCCGGCGGTGACTACGAAAGTGCTGGCGATCGAGCTGTAGGTGTACGCGATAAAGATGCTCGACAGCGTCAGCCCGGTCAGCGCCGAGTACAGCATGAACAACGAGGTGGCCACCGCGCCGCTCAGGCGGTTGACCATGCCGGAAATCACGAACACCAGCGCCAACTGGGCGATGATCAGACCGAAGAAGGTGATCTGGCTGGAGAAGATGAAGTTGAGGATCGCGGGCGTATTGGCCGCATACCAGGAAACGAACGCCGTCAGCAGCAGACCGCAGGTCATCCAGCCGTAAACCTGCGCCATGTAGGCCTGAATGCCGCTGTTGGCACGTTCGACGATTGAACCATTAGAGCGTGGATATCGGTCCATGACGGTTACCTTTTGCGTTGTAAACAAGATTCCGAAGCCCCGTAAACGGGGCTTCGCCTGCTATAAGCGTACCACAGAATAGGCCGCGCGAAAGCGGCAAAGGTCTTGATTTGTTTCCGCTGTTGAGGCGTTATTTAGCCGCGTCATGCCAGCGCTGCGCGGCCTGACGATCGCTGTCGCGAGCGTCCACCCAACGATCGCCCTGGCCGGTCGCTTCGCGCTTCCAGAACGGCGCGCGGGTCTTCAGGTAGTCCATGATGAACTCGCTGGCGGCGAACGCCATGCCGCGGTGCGCGCCGGTCACGCCGACGAACACGATCTCGTCGCCGGGATACAGCGCGCCGACGCGGTGGATCACCGTCACGCGCTCCAGCGGCCAACGGCTGCGCGCCTCGGCCACGATCTCCGCCAGCGCCTTCTCGGTCATGCCGGGGTAGTGTTCCAGCGTCAGCGCGCTGACGTCGTCCCCGAGGTTATGGTTGCGCACCTTGCCGGTGAAGGTCACCACCGCGCCGTCGGCGTCGCACTGCGCCAGCCACTGATACTCGTCGCCGACGTTGAACGGCGCTTCGCCCACGCGAATGCGGGTGTTTTCCATGCTTACCCCCCGGTAACCGGCGGGAAGAAGGCCACTTCATCGCCGGCGCGCAGCGGGTGATCCGCCGCCACCAGCGACTGATTGACCGCCGCCAGCAGTTTGCCGGACTCCAGCGCCAGCGCCCAGCGATCGCCGCGCGCGCACAGCGCCTGGCGCAGCGCCTCGACGGTCGGGTAATCCGCCGGCATCGACAGCGCGCCGGTGCCCACCAGTTCGCGCACCTGCGCGAAGAAAAGAATATCGATCATGCGTTCACCTTAAAATCGCCGGATTTGCCGCCGCTTTTCGCCAGCAGGCGCACCGGGCCGATCACCATGTCTTTCTGTACCGCTTTGCACATGTCATAGATGGTCAATGCCGCCACCGAGGCGGCGGTCAGCGCTTCCATCTCGACGCCGGTTTTGCCGGTCAGCCGGCAGCAGGTTTCAATACGCACCCGGCTGTGCTCCGTTTGCGCCTCCAGCTGCACTTCGACCTTGCTCAACATCAGCGGGTGGCACAGCGGGATCAGTTCCCAGGTGCGTTTGGCCGCCTGAATGCCGGCGATGCGCGCCGTGGCGAACACGTCGCCCTTGTGATGGCTGCCGTCGACGATCATCGCCAGCGTGGCGGGCAACATGTCGACGAAGGCTTCGGCGCGCGCCTCGCGCACCGTTTCGGCCTTGGCGGAAACGTCGACCATATGGGCTTCGCCGGCGGCGTTAATGTGGGTTAGCTGTGTCATGACTCAGGGCTTCTTCAAATGGGGCTGGAAGTTGCACGGGCGATGGCGCGCGTCCAACTGCTCTTCGATAATCCGCTCCCAGGCGGTGCGGCAGGCGCGGGTGGAGCCCGGCATGGCGAAAATCACCGTGCGGTTGGCCAGGCCGGCCAGCGCGCGCGACTGGATCGTCGCGGTGCCGATCTCTTCGTACGACACCATGCGGAACAGTTCGCCGAACCCTTCCACCTCTCTGTCAAACAGCGGCAACAGCGCTTCCGGCGTGTTGTCGCGCGCGGTAAAACCGGTGCCGCCGGTGATCAGCACCGCCTGCACGTTGTCATCGGCGATCCACGCGGAAACCCGTGCGCGGATCTGGTAAATGTCATCTTTGACGATGGCGCGATCCACCACCTGATGGCCGGCTTCCTGCGCCGCTTCCTGCAGATATTGGCCGGAGGTGTCTTCCGCCGCGCCGCGGCTGTCGGACACGGTCAGGATGGCGATATGCGCCGGAATAAACTCGCTGCTCGCATGGCTCATGGTTCAATAAGCTCCTATTGGCTGTCAGCCGCCGATAAACGACAGGTTCTGGGTGATCCCACTGTTACCCTGATGCAGGAAATGGGTCTGCTTCTTGCTCAGCAGCCCGCTCTGAATGCGCGCCTTCAGCGCGTCGAGCTGGCCGTCGTCCGCCAGCAGATCGCGCAGGGGCACCCCCTGCTCGCCGAACAGGCACAGATGCAGATTGCCGATGGAAGAAACGCGCAGCCGGTTGCAGCTGGCGCAGAAGTCTTTTTCATACGGCATGATAAGACCCACCTCACCCTGGTAGTCCGGATGGCTGAACACCTGCGCCGGGCCGTCGCTGCGGCCGCGCGCCTGGCGCTGCCAACCCTGCTGCTCCAGCTGCAGGCGAATCACTTCGCCGGAAACGTGGTGTTTGCGAAACAGTTCGCCCCCCTCGCCGGTTTCCATCAGTTCGATAAAGCGCAGCTGGATCGGCCGATCCTTGATCCAGGCGAGAAACGCGCCGAGTTGCTGGTGATTGACGTCGCGCATCAGCACGGCGTTGACCTTGACCTTGCTGAAACCGGCGCTGAAGGCGGCGTCGATGCCGTCCATCACCTGGCGGAACTTGTCCTGACCGGTAATGGCGTGAAACTGGCGGGGATCCAGACTGTCGATGCTGACGTTGATCGCCGTCAGACCGGCGTCACGCCAGGCGGCGACGTCGCGCGCCAGACGGTAGCCGTTGGTGGTGACCGCCAGCGTGCGGATGGCCGGATTTTCCCGCACGGCGGCGATGATCTCGGTAAAGTCGCGGCGCAGCGAAGGCTCGCCGCCGGTCAGACGCACCTTTTCGGTGCCCAGTTCGGCGAACGCGCGGCTGACGCGGCGGATTTCATCCAGCGACAGGAAGCTTTTCGGGCTGCCGCTCGGCTTGTAGCCGTCGGGCAGACAGTAGGTGCAACGAAAGTTGCACACGTCGGTGATCGACAAGCGCAGGTAATAGAACTTGCGCTCATAAGCATCAATGAGTTGCGGTACCATAACACCTTTCCAAAGTCGGGAGATGCGAGCGTTTCCCCTCTGCACCCTGGTGGCTGACTTCGCCACGGCCCAGGCGCCATATCGTTCCGGATGAACAACGTAGGCGCAGGGGCTAGGAGTTTGATTTCTCTTCCCGCTACCTTGAGTAGCCGGAATGAAACCGTGGTTTTCTGCAGAATTCTAGCGCTAATCGGCAACGATAGCCAACGCGTTAATTCGCTATATAACTGTATATACAGCGCTTTTAGACGCCGCGTAATCGGGTAAACCATGATAAACATCGCTTACGAGGGCGAATTGACCAGAATCACGCAAATGGCACTCTTTATCCCCTAAATAATGGGCGTCGCCTCCCGACGGCAAGCGCGTTCACCCCAGAGGCAACGTCAAGGATAACGGGTATATCGCGTTTTTACGCCGGATCCGCTACCTTATGCGGGCAGTTCAGCCCCTTTGTAAGGAAATTTATGCGTAATCGTACCCTGGCCGATCTCGACCGCGTGGTGGCGTTGGGCGGCGGACACGGCCTGGGCCGTGTGATGTCGGCCCTGTCGTCCTTAGGCTCCCGCCTGACCGGCATCGTTACCACCACCGACAACGGCGGTTCCACCGGCCGCATCCGCCGTTCGGAAGGCGGCATTGCCTGGGGCGATACCCGCAACTGTCTCAACCAGCTGATCACCGAGCCGAGCGTCGCCTCGGCGATGTTCGAATACCGCTTCAGCGGCAACGGCGAACTGGCCGGCCATAACCTCGGCAACCTGATGTTGAAAGCGCTGGATCACTTGAGCGTGCGCCCGCTGGAAGCGATCAACCTGGTGCGCAGCCTGTTGAAGGTGGACGCGGCGTTGATTCCGATGTCGGAACAGCCGGTGGATTTGATGGCGCACGATCACGAAGGCAACCATGTTTACGGTGAAGTGAATGTTGACCAACTGACTCATATGCCGCAGGAGCTGATGCTGTCTCCCCCGGTCAACGCCACGCGCGAAGCGCTGGACGCCATCGCGCAGGCCGACGTGATCCTGATTGGGCCGGGCAGTTTTCTCACCAGCCTGATGCCGCTGCTGCTGCTCGACGATCTCACCCAGGCGCTGCGCCGCAGCAGCGCCAGCATGATCTATATCGGCAACCTCGGCCGCGAGCTGAGCGTGGCCGCCGCGGCGCTGTCGTTAAAGGATAAGCTGACGCTGATGGAAGAGAAGATCGGCCGCCGGATGATCGATGCGCTGATCGTCGGCCCGGCGGTGGACGCCAGTGAAGTGCAGGATCGGGTGGTGATTCAGCAACCGCTGGAAGCGAGCGACATCCCTTATCGCCACGATCGCCAGCTGCTGCGCCAGGCGCTGGATCAAGCGCTGGTGGAGCTGGCCGACCGCCGCTGACCGAATTTAACCGTCTCGCCCGCGCAGCCAGGGATTATCGCTGGCTGGGGCGGGATGGCTGACCATATCGATATACAGATCTTCCACCTCTTTACGCGCCCAGGGCGTGCGACGCAAAAATTTCAGACTGGACTTGATGCTCGGATCGCTGCGGAAGCAGTTGATGCGAATGCGCGCACCCAGCTCGGACCAACCGTAGTGATCCACCAGTTTATTCAGCAGTTGCTCCAGCGTCACGCCGTGCAGCGGGTCTTTAGACTGGTGTTGGCTCATGTTCGGTACTCTTCGTGGTCAAATCGGGCCGCACACCATAACAGCTTTGACGCGGCCGACAAGGAATTTTGACGCCCACAGCGCGGGCGCCGTCCAACGGTCAGGAAATCGCGATGAACTGCTCGCGCAGCTGGTGGATCTCGTCGCGCAGCGCAGCCGCCTGCTCGAACTCCAGATTTTGCGCATGGGTATACATCTGCGCTTCCAGATCGCGGATTTTCTGATCCAGCGCTTTCGGCGTGAGGTTCTGCAGCTGAGCGCCGCTGTCCGCCGCCTTGCCCCTGCCTTTACCCTTGGCGCGGTTGACCGGCTGGCCAATCTGCAGAATGTCGCCGATCTTCTTGTTCAGCCCCTGCGGCACGATGCCGTTGGCTTCGTTGTAAGCCTGCTGCTTGGCGCGCCGCCGCTCGGTTTCACCGATCGCTTTGGCCATCGAATCGGTGATGCGATCGCCATACAGGATCGCCTTGCCGTTCAGGTTACGCGCCGCGCGGCCGATGGTCTGGATCAGCGAACGTTCGGAACGCAGGAAACCTTCCTTGTCGGCGTCCAGAATCGCCACCAGCGACACCTCAGGCATGTCGAGCCCCTCACGCAGCAGGTTGATGCCCACCAGCACGTCAAACTCGCCCAGACGCAGGTCACGAATGATTTCGACGCGTTCCACGGTGTCGATATCCGAGTGCAGGTAGCGCACGCGCTCGCCATGCTCTTCCAGGTATTCGGTCAGGTCTTCCGCCATGCGTTTGGTCAGGGTGGTCACCAGCACGCGCTCGTTGATCGCCGCACGCTTGCGGATCTCGGAGAGCAAATCGTCCACCTGAGTGGCGACCGGCCGCACTTCCACGATCGGATCCAGCAGCCCGGTCGGGCGCACCACCTGGTCGATCAGATCGCCGCCGGATTTCTCCAGCTCATATTTGCCCGGCGTGGCGGAGACATAGATGGTCTGCGGCGCCAGCGCCTCGAACTCCTCGAAGCGCAGCGGGCGGTTGTCCAGCGCCGACGGCAGGCGGAAACCGTACTCCACCAGCGTTTCCTTGCGCGCGCGGTCGCCCTTGAACATCGCGCCGATTTGCGGAATGGTGACGTGGGATTCGTCGACCACCAGCAGGCCGTCCGCCGGCAGGTAATCGAACAGCGTCGGCGGCGGCTCGCCCTCGGCGCGCCCGGAAAGGTAGCGCGAGTAGTTTTCGATGCCCGAGCAGTAACCCAGCTCGTTCATCATCTCCAGATCGAACTGGGTGCGCTGCGTCAGGCGCTGCTCTTCCAGCAGCTTGTTGTTGGCCAACAGCACCTTGCGGCGGTCCGCCAGATCGACCTTGATCTCTTCCATCGCCTGAATGATCCGCTCGCGCGGCGTCACGTAGTGCGACTTCGGGTAGATGGTAAAACGCGGCACCACCTGCTCAATCTGCCCGGTCAGCGGATCGAACAGCGACAGCCGCTCCACTTCGTCGTCGAACAGCTCGACGCGCAGCGCCAGCTCGTCCGACTCCGCCGGGAAGATGTCGATCACCTCGCCGCGCACGCGGAAGGTGGCGCGCTGGAAAGCCTGATCGTTGCGGGAATACTGCAGCTCCGCCAGCCGGCGCAAAATGGAGCGCTGATCGATGATCATGCCCTTGGTCAGATGCAGCATCATCTTCAGGTAAAGATCCGGATCGCCCAGGCCGTAGATCGCCGACACCGACGCCACCACCACCACGTCGCGCCGCTCGAGCAGCGCCTTGGTGGCGGAAAGGCGCATCTGCTCGATGTGCTCATTCACCGAAGCGTCTTTTTCAATGAAGGTGTCGGAGCTGGGCACGTAGGCTTCCGGCTGGTAGTAGTCGTAGTAAGAGACGAAGTACTCCACCGCATTCTCCGGGAAAAACTCTTTCATCTCGCCGTACAGCTGCGCCGCCAACGTCTTGTTCGGCGCCAGCACCATGGTCGGCCGATTCAGATCGGCTATCACGTTGGCGATGGTGAACGTTTTTCCCGAGCCGGTTACCCCCAGCAGCGTCTGGTGCGCCAGGCCGTCTTCCAACCCCTCTTCCAGTTTGCGGATGGCTTCCGGCTGATCGCCGGCCGGTTTGAAATCAGAATGCAGTTTGAAAAGTTTACTCATTGCTCGGCTACCCTGTGGAGATGCGCGCGCTCAGGCGGCCAGCCGGCTCTGCGCCGGACGTGGCCCCTAATTATGGAAAGTGTCGGCGATTTGCGCCAGTGCCCATGATACTGGATATAAAACCAGCTTCAAGCGGATTCGTCGCTGCGCCCGGCAGCGCGGCAACGCCGTTGCACCGTGAGGTTACAGCGGGGTGACATTTTTATTGTCAATAACAGATTTATCCCCAGAACTTGCCGAAAATTAACTTATTGATAGCACCGCGGCGAAAAATCACACATAGAAACCCGATCAATGCTCTGGCGTCTTGATTTTAGTTAATTTATTGATAATTAATAGTTTTAATAAAAAGACGAGATTGCGGACAAAGCGAACAGAACCCGCGTCGGCTCTCGCTTTACAGCGTTTTTCTAAATCTAATGCACAAGGTTATCCACAGGAATAGTGGATAACTCTCACCGCCCCGCCCGTGGCGGGAGTTAGAGAAAGAAAGCTTTTCGCCCTTTACACTCGCCAAAATGGCTTTTTTAGTTATTTTTTCATAAAAATATCGCTTTGTTTATGCCGATTAATACTAAAAATCCCCATTGCCAAAATCGCATTGCCCCCTTTCACGCCGATCGCGCTTGACGGCGGCGCAACGCCTTGCACCACGCCCACGCCGGAGAGCACCACAAGAGTGCAAAAAACGTCCGGGTTAACTTCCCGGCGTATTTTCAGGCCGCCGCGGCAGAGCGCGTCGGGCCTGACAGGCGGTTAACAAAGCGATAACACTCCCTCTTTTCGGCCAGTGGCAAAACTGGCCTGGGAGTTGCTTTATCTTCCCGCGTGCGAACGAGGCGCGACAGCATAATGCGCTGCCGAATGCGGCGTGCAACCGCCGCCTGGCTATGCCTCGTAAAAGCGCGAGAACGACACCAAGTCGTCATAAACGTCGTTTTTCACGACATATTGACTGTCTTTCCGTCCACCGCAGACATTGCTCAGGTGAATCGGAGGGACGGCATTTTGTTCCGGACATTGCCACACTCGGGAAATCAACCGCCAATGCGGCCTTTGCAGCACCCCACCAACGAGTGGAACGGGCGCCTATGTCTATGAGGAGAATGCCACATGCTGAGTCTGAGATCGGTCAATCAATTTTACGGGCAAAATCATACCCTGTGGGACATCAACCTGGAGCTGCCGCGCGGCCAGTGCACCGTGCTGCTCGGGCGCAACGGCGTGGGCAAGACCACGCTGGTCAACTGCATCATGGGGCATTTGCCGGTGGTGAGCGGCAGCATGACCTGGCAGCCGGCGGATCAGCCGCCGCAAAACCTGCTGCTGCAACCGATGGAGCGCCGCGCCGCACTCGGCATCAGCCACGTCCCGCAAGGGCGGCAACTCTTCTCGCAGCTGAGCGTGGAAGAGAATCTGCAAGTAGCGCAGATGGCCGTGCGCGGCGCCCCTTACCGCATTCCGCCGCTGATCTACAGCCTGTTTCCCAATTTGCGCCAGATGCGCACCCGCCGCGCCGGCGATCTGTGCGAAGGCGCTCAGCGCCAGTTGGCGATTGGTCGTGCTCTGGCGCAGGAGCCGGCGCTGCTGATCCTCGACGAACCGACAACGGGCGTACCGCCCTCGATCGCCGCCGACATCGGCAACGTGATCCGCAGGCTCAACTATGAGTTGGGCATGACCATTTTGCTGGTAGAGCATCAGCTGCCGTTCGTGCGCCGGGTGGCGGATCGTTTTTGTCTGCTCGATAGCGGGCGCACCGTGGCGCACGGCGCGCTGGCGCAGCTGGATGAGGCGCTGATCGGCGCCGGGCTGGCGGGATCGGAAGGAGAATGAGGGAGAGGCCCCCCTCATGGGAATTTATAGCAGGCTGATATCCAGATACTGCCCCAGCGGCGCCCGTTCGGCCTGCGGCAGGTGCGGGATTTCGCCCAGCAGCGGCGCGGGCAGCATACGGCGCAGCGTAGCCAGGTATTCCTGATGCCGCCGCCCCGGCGGCGCCACGTCGTTGGCGATCCAACCGGCCAGCGTCAGCCCGGCCTGTTGCACCGCCTGGGCCGTCAGCACCGCGTGGTTGATGCAGCCCAGCTTGATGCCCACCACCAGGATCACCGGCAGTTGCTCTTGCCGCACCCAGTCGGCGAAGGTGTACTCCGCCGACAACGGGGTAAACCACCCGCCGGCCCCCTCGACCAGCACCCAATCGGCGCGCTGCTCCAGCCGGCGCAGGCCGTCGGACAGCCGCGCCGCGTCGATCGGCCGGCCTTCATCGGCGCTGACGATATGCGGCGAGGTCGGTTCGGCAAATACGTAAGGGTTCACTTCGTCGTAATCCAGCGCCACGCCGCTGTTGGCCTGCAGCGCCAGCGCGTCGCCGTTGCGCAGCCCCTCGGCGGTCATCTCGCTGCCGGAGGCCACCGGCTTATAGCCGGCGCTGCGGTAGCCCGCCCGGTTGGCGGCCTGCAGCAAGGCGCTGCTGGCGACGGTTTTCCCCACTTCGGTGTCGGTGCCGGTCACGAACCAACGTTTACTCACGATAAATCACTCCATAAGCCAGATGATAGCTGAGCGGGAACTGCCCCTGCCGACACGGGTAAGCCGCCTGCAGCGCGGCGAGGCGGCCGCGCGACATCAGGCCGCCCTCGCGCCCCTGATGCAAATGCGTCGCCCCGATGCCCTTGAGCGAACGCATCAGCGTCATCACGTCCGGGTAGTTCAGGATACGCAACTCCGTCACCAGTTCGTGTCGATAGGCGGCGCAGGCGGTGCGGATCTGCGTCAACGGCAAAAAGGCGTTCACGTGACGTTCGCCGTCCACCTGTTGCCAGGCGTCCCCCAATTCCTGCAGCGAGCCCGCCGCCAGCGTGGAAAACAGGATCACGCCGCCGGGACGGGTCACGCGATACAGCTCTGCCAGCGCGGCAGGCAGATCGCTGCACCACTGCACCACCAGGCTGCTGAAACAGATGTCCATCGCCGCATCGGGCAGCGGCACCTGTTCGATATCGCCCAGCAGATAATGATGCGCCGCCTGCCGTTGGCGGGCGACGTCCAGCATGCCCGGCGCCAAATCGAGCGCGGTCACCCGTTTGCCGCGCTCACGCCACATACGGCTGAAATAGCCGGTGCCGCAGCCGGCGTCCAGCAGCTGTTCGCCCGAGTGGGAACTCCCCATCCCCAGTAAGCGCTCGCCAACGTCACGCTGCAGCTCGGCGGCGGCGTCGTAGCTGCCGGCCGCGCGGCTGAAGGCCGAGGCGACCGCCTGTTTGTTCACTGTGTCATTGGCTGACGTCATTCAGCACCTCCAGCAGGCGATCGATATCCTGCGGCTGATGCGCCGCCGTCAGGGTAATGCGCAGCCGCGCGCCGCCCGGCGGCACCGTCGGTGGGCGGATGGCGCTCACCCACAGGCCGCACTCGCGCAGGCGGGTCGCCAGATCGAGCGCGCGCTGATTATCCCCCACCAGCAGCGGCTGGATGGCGGTGTCGGAATCCGTCAGGGTCAGCGCCAACGGCGCCGCGCCCTGGCGGAAACGCCGGATGTTGTCCTGCAGCCGGGCGCGCAGATCATCGCCCTCTCGAATACGGGCCAGCGCCGCCTGCAGCGCGCAGGCCTGCGCCGGCGGCATCGCGGTGCTGTAGATCAGATGGCGGGCGAACTGCAGCAGATACTCGGCGGTCGCCTCATCGCACAGCACCGCCGCGCCGCTGACGCCGAACGCCTTGCCGAAGGTCGCCACCAGCAGTTCAGGGCGCACGCCCTGCTGCCAGCAGCTGCCGCGGCCTTGTTCGCCGCGCACGCCGATGCCGTGGGCGTCGTCCACCATAAGCCAGGCGCCCGCCGCACGGGTTAAGCGATGCAGCTCTGCCAACGGCGCGCCGTCGCCATCCATGCTGAACACCCCTTCGGTGACCGCCAGCCGCTGCCCGTCGCAGGGTTTGGCCAGCAGATCCGCCAAGGCCTGCGGTTGATTATGCTGGAACCGGCGCAGCTCGGCCGGCGACTGCGCCGCCGCCTCCAGCAGCGAGGCGTGGCTGAGACGATCGGCCAAAATGCGGTCGCCCTTTTGCATCAACGCCGCCAGCACCGCCTGGTTGGCGGCGTAGCCGGAGATGAACAGCAGCGCGCGCGGATAGCCGAGCCAAGCCGCCAGTTGCTCTTCCAGCGCCTGATGCGCTGCGCTAAAACCGGTCACGTGGCCCGAACCGCCGCTGCCGACGCCGTAACGCTGCGCGCCCTGCTGCCAGGCGGCGATCACCCGCGCATCCTGGCTCAAGCCCAGGTAGTCGTTGCCCGAGAAGTTCAGATAGAGACGATCGCCGAGCCGGATCTGGCGGCCGTTGCCGCCCTCGGTGGTCTGTCGCCGGCGGTAGGCGGCGTTCAGGCGCCGCTCAGCCAGCGCCTGCTCGATGCGTTGCTGCCAGCTCATCACGGCGCCGCGTTGTAAAACTCGGCGGTATCGGCGTTCAGCAGTTGCTTGGCCAGCACCTGCTGTTGCTGGTTGTCGCCGTGTTCGGTTGCGGTCTGCTGCGGGTTGAGCCCCAGCTTGCGGAACAGCTGCAGGTCTTTGTCTTCTTCCGGATTCGGCGTGGTCAGCAGCTTGCAACCGTAGAAGATCGAGTTGGCGCCGGCCATGAAGCACATCGCCTGCGTCTGTTCGTTCATCTGTTCGCGGCCTGCGGAGAGACGGACATAAGAAGATGGCATCATGATGCGCGCCACCGCGATGGTGCGGATGAAATCAAACGGATCGACGTCATCGTTATCCGCCAGCGGCGTGCCTTTCACCTTCACCAACATGTTGATCGGCACGCTCTCCGGTGGTTTTGGCAGGTTGGCCAGCTGCACCAGCAACCCGGCGCGATCGCGCACCGTTTCACCCAGCCCGACGATGCCGCCGGAGCACACTTTGATGCCGGCGTCGCGCACCTTGTCGAGCGTATCCAGGCGCTCCTGGTAGCTGCGGGTGGTGATGATGTTGCCGTAGAACTCCGGCGAGGTGTCGAGGTTATGGTTGTAGTAATCCAGCCCGGCCTCCGCCAGCCGCTCGGCCTGGGTGCCATCCAATGTGCCCAGCGTCATGCAGGTTTCCATGCCCATCGCTTTCACGCCCTGCACCATTTGCTGCAGATAAGGCATATCGCGCTCGTGCGGGTTCTTCCACGCCGCGCCCATGCAAAAACGGGTCGAACCGTTCGCCTTGGCCTTGCGCGCCGATTCCAGCACCTGCTCGACCTGCATCAGCCGCTCCGACTCCAGGCCGGTCTTGTAGCGTGAGCTCTGCGGGCAGTATTTGCAGTCTTCCGGGCAAGCGCCGGTCTTGATCGACAGCAGCGTGCTGACCTGCACCTGACGCGGGTCGAAGTGCTGGCGGTGTACGGTTTGCGCTTCGAACAGCAGTTCCAGCAGCGGTTTATCAAACAGGGCCTGGGCTTGCCCTACTGTCCAGTGAATGCGGTCGGCCATCATGGCGTCTCCAAAACGAAAAAGTGTCGCCAGTTTAAATATTGTGGATATACTGTCAACCAATCTTAATCCAATTTGGTTTACAACAATGTCTGTCACCGCTTCCGACCTGGCGTTTGACCAACGCCATATCTGGCACCCCTACACCTCCATGAGCCGCCCGTTACCCTGTTACCCGATCGAATCGGCCAGCGGCGTCGAACTGCAGCTGGCGGACGGCCGGAGTCTGGTGGACGGCATGTCCTCCTGGTGGGCGGCGATCCACGGTTACAACCATCCGCGCCTGAATCAGGCCGCCAGCCAGCAGTTGGAGAAGATGTCGCACGTGATGTTCGGCGGCATTACCCATCCGGCCGCCATCTCGTTGTGCCGTCGGCTGGTGGAAATGACGCCGGAAGCACTGCAGTGCGTGTTCCTGGCGGACTCTGGTTCGGTGGCGGTAGAAGTGTCGCTGAAAATGGCGCTGCAGTACTGGCAGGCGCGCGGCGAGCGCCGGCAGCGCATCCTGACGCTGCGCCACGGCTATCACGGCGATACCTTCGGCGCGATGTCGGTCTGCGATCCGGACAATTCGATGCACAGCCTTTATCAGGGGTATTTGGCGCCGCACCTGTTCGCCACCGCGCCGCAGTGCCGCTTCGACGAGGACTGGCGTGAAGAGGATATCGCGCCGTTCACCGCGCTGCTGGACCAGCACGCCGGTGAAGTGGCGGCGGTGATCCTGGAACCGGTGGTGCAAGGCGCCGGCGGCATGCGCATCTACCATCCGACCTATCTCAAGCGGGTGCGCGAGCTGTGCGATCGCCATCAGGTGCTGCTGATCGCCGACGAGATCGCCACCGGTTTCGGCCGCACCGGCAAGCTGTTCGCCTGCGAGCACGCGCAGGTGGTGCCGGACATTCTCTGTCTGGGCAAGGCGCTGACCGGCGGCTATATGACCCTTTCCGCCACCTTGACTACCCGCCATGTGGCGGAGACCATCAGCAACGGCGCGGCCGGCTGCTTTATGCACGGGCCGACCTTTATGGGCAATCCGCTGGCTTGCGCCGTGGCGGGCGCCAGTCTGGCGCTGCTGGCGGAAAATCGCTGGCAGGCGCAGGTGAGCGCCATCGAAACCCAGTTGAAGCGGGAACTGTTGCCGTTGGCGGCGCTGCCGAAAGTGGCCGACGTGCGGGTGCTGGGCGCGATTGGGGTGGTGGAGATGCACGAACCGGTGGATGTCGCCGAGCTGCAGCGCGGGTTCGTCGAGCGCGGGGTATGGATCCGGCCGTTCGGCAAGCTGATTTACCTGATGCCGCCTTACATCATCGAAGCGGACCAGCTCAGCCGCCTGACCGCCGCCGTCGCCGCCGCCGCGCGTTAATGCCTTACCAATGCTGGTCCAGATAGCGGGCCAGCAATCCCAAACACAGCAGCCACAGTAAAATGATCATCGCCGCCGCCATGCGGCCGGTGGGATTATCGACGCGCTTTTGCGCCTTCTCGCGCAGCTCGGCCATCAGCGGTTTGGGGATCAGCCGCACCGCCAACATGATGCCCAACGGCACGATGATCACATCGTCCAGATAGCCCAGCACCGGAATAAAATCCGGGATCAGATCGATCGGTGAGATCGCATAGCCGGCCACCAGCAGCGCGATCAGCTTGGCGTACCACGGGGTGCGCTTATCACGGGCGGCCAGCCACAGCGCGTAGATATCGCGCTTGATGCCTTTGGCCCAACGGCGCAGCCAGCCGAACCACGGCGTGCGTTTTTTCAGTGAAATCATGATTACTTCATATAAGAACGTAAAACGGTCATCAATTGCTCGATGTCCTGCTCGCGCTGCTGCGGCGTAGCGTCCGCGGCAGCCAGATGTTCGCGCACATGCCCTTCCAGCACCTGCGCCATCAGGCCGTTGACCGCACCGCGCACCGCCGCGATCTGCTGCAGAACAGCCGAACATTCGCCGCCGCTCTCCAGCGCGCGTTCCAGCGCTTCGGCCTGCCCTTTAATGCGGCGCACCCGCGCCAACAGCTTCTTTTGATCTCTGTGGGTATGGCTCATCATTTCCGCCTGATTGTTATTTACTATACTGGGGTATAGTATATTTCAGCACACTATCTTTTGCTGAGGAACTTCACCATGACGTCTCACGCGCCCGTTTTGCACCGCGAGCACAGCCACGTTTTTGACGATGGTAACCCATTGGCCGAAAGAAACACCAGATGGGCGGTGATACTCACCGCCAGTATGATGGCTATCGAGATCGCCGGCGGCTGGCTGTTTAACTCGATGGCGCTGCTGGCCGACGGCTGGCACATGAGTTCGCACGCGCTGGCCCTGGGCCTGTCGGTGCTGGCTTACGGCGCCGCACGCCGGCTGGCCAAGGATCGCCGCTTTAGCCTCGGCACCTGGAAGATCGAAGTGCTGGCCGGTTACACCAGCGCGGTGTTGTTGGTGCTGGTGGCGGCGCTGATGCTGTTTCAGTCTGGGCAGCGGCTGCTGAATCCCAGCCCGATTCATTACAACGAAGCCATCGCCATCGGCGCGATCGGGCTGGCCGTCAACCTGCTCTGCGCCTGGCTGTTGCGCGGTGGCGGCCACCATCATCATCACGGGGATGACCACGACGACACTCATCATGACCTCAACCTGCGTTCCGCCTATGTTCACGTGCTCGCCGACGCCGCCACCTCGGTGCTGGCGCTCGTCGCGCTGTTCGGCGGCAAGCTTTGGGGCGCCGCCTGGCTCGATCCGCTGATGGGCATCGTCGGCGCGGCGATGGTGGCCGCCTGGGCCTATAGCCTGATGCGCGATAGCGGAAAGATTTTGCTGGATGCCGAAATGGACGCCCCGGTGGCGCAAGAGATCCGCCAGGCCCTGGCCGCTTCCGGCCACGCGCTCACGCTGACCGATTTGCATGTAGGCCGCATCGGCAAAGGAAAATATCATTGTGTCCTCGCCCTGAGCAGCGCCGATCGCGCCCTCACCGCCGATCGGGTGCGCCAACTGTTGGCCGCGCATCCCGAACTGGTGCATGTCACCGTCGAGATCAACCGTCCGCCGCTGGCGCAAGGGGTTGTATTGTTCCACCGAAAAGATCTAGCTTAAGGGTCCGCGTTTATCGACAACTGGGAGTCATTATGGCTTTTCGTTTGTACAGCAACGATCTGCAGGACGGCGGCACAATGCCGCAGACGCAGGTCTTCAACGGCATGGGCTACCGCGGCGATAACCTGTCGCCGCACCTGGCCTGGGACGGCGTGCCCGCCGGCACCAAAAGCTTCGTCATCACCCTGTACGATCCCGATGCCCCGACCGGCTCCGGCTGGTGGCACTGGGTGGTGGCCAATATTCCGGCCGACGTGCGCGAGCTGCCGCAGGGCGCAGGCTCCGGCAAAGCGCCGCTGCCGAGCGCCGCGCTGCAAACCCGTACCGACTTCGGCTCGGCCGGTTACGGCGGCGCCGCGCCGCCGAATGGCGAACGCCACCGCTATCAGTTCACCGTGCATGCGCTGGACGTGGAAAGCATTGAGGTGGATGAAGGTTCCAGCGGCGCGTTGGTGGGCTTTAACGTGCATTTCCACAGCCTCGGCAGCGCCACGCTGACGGTGATGTTCAACTGATTGATCTCCGCCCATAAAAAAGCGCGGCTCAACCGAACCGCGCTTTTCTACTCTGCCCGCCGAATTACTTCGCCAGCACGCTTACCCACATCGGGCCTTTGCCCACCGGATAACGCGCCAACATAGTCAGCTGACCGCTGGCCTGATCAATTTCATGCACCGCGATGTGATCGGACTTCTGGCCGGACGAAATCACGAAGCGGCCGCTGTGATCGATATTGAAACCGCGCGGTTGCGCTTCGGTCGGATAATAGCCGACCACGCTCAACGTGCCACCGTCTTCGGAGACGCTGAAGAGGGTCAGAATGCTGGCGGTGCGATCGCTGGTGTACAGGAAGCGGCCGTTCGGCGTGATATGAATGTCCGCCGCCCAGCGGGTGCCGTCGAAATCGTCCGGCATGATATCCAGCGTTTGCGTCACGGTGTATTTGCCGCCGTTTTCCGAAATGGCCAGCACGTCCACCGTGCCGTTCAGCTCGTTGACGCAATAAGCGAACTTGTCGTTGTGGTGGAACGCCATATGGCGCGGACCGGCGCCGGCGGCGATATCCACCGCGTCCTGCGCGTGCGGCGTCAGCTGGCCCGCCAGGCTCAGGTTGAACAGACGGATGCGGTCTTCTTTCAGACACGGCACCAGCACCAGCTGGTTGGTCGGATCGATGTTGGCGGAGTGCGGCGCGCTCAGGCCGTCGATCTGTTGGATCGGCGCCGTGACCACGCCGTCGTGGCCGATCGGGCTGATGCTGGCGCAGTTGCCGCTGTAGGAAGCGGAGAACAGGTAACGCCCCTGCAAATCGGTGGAGATATGGGTCGGGCTGCCCGGCAGCGGCGCCATGCCGGCCTGCTGCAGCGTGCCGTCCGCCTCGATGCGGTAGCTGACGATGCCGAACGCCGGACGCACGCCGACGTACAGGTGAGTCTTGTCCGGATGAAGGGTCATCGGCTGCACCTGGCCCGGCACGTCAACGGTTTGCAGCAGCGTCAGCGCGCCGGCGTCGTCCAACTGCCAGACGTGGATCTGCTGGCTCTCCGGGCTGGCGACATAAACGATTTGCTTCATGTGTTCTCCTTGCAAAGGGTAAAAGAGGAACCGGTTTCAGGCCGTTCGATTGTCCCTAGCTTACCGCACATCCGTCGCATGGCAACCCTGCTTAGCACCGGAAGCTCACGCGGTTTTCTCCATTGGCTATCCGGTGTACCATCGGATTAATTTTATGGCTAACGATAACGAGAACCCTATGAGCTACCGCGTCATCGCCCTCGATCTTGACGGCACCCTGCTGGACAATCAAAAACGCATCTTACCGCAGTCGCTGGAAGCGCTGGCGCAGGCGCGCGCCGCCGGCGTCCAGGTGGTGGTGGTCACCGGCCGCCATCACGTCGCCATCCATCCGTTCTACCAGGCGCTGCAGATTGACACCCCGGCCATCTGTTGCAACGGCACTTACCTGTATGATTTTCAGCAGAAAAAGGTGCTGGCCGCCGATCCCTTGGCGAAGGAGCAGGCCAAACAGGTGCTGCGGATGCTCAAACAGACCGACATTCACGGGCTGATGTACGTTGACGACGCCATGCTGTATCAGGAACCGAGCGGCCACGTGACTCGCTCGCTGGCCTGGGCCGAAACCCTGCCTGCGGCGCAGCGCCCGACGCTGCTGCAGGTCGGCAGCCTGGCGCAGGCGGCCGACGACGCGCAGGCGATCTGGAAATTCGCCACCTCGCACGCCGATATTCCGGCGCTGCGCAAGTTTGCCGACACGGTGGAAAAAGAGCTGGGGTTGGCGTGCGAATGGTCCTGGCACGATCAGGTGGATATCGCCAAAGGCGGCAACAGCAAAGGCAAGCGCCTGCGCCAATGGGTGGAATCGCAGGGACTGAGCATGGATCAGGTGGTGGCGTTCGGCGACAACTACAATGATATCAGCATGCTGGAAGCGGTCGGTTTGGGCGTGGCGATGGGCAACGCCGATGACGCGATCAAGGAACGCGCCGATCTGGTGATCGCCGATAACCTGCAGCCGGGCATCGCCGAGGTGATCCGCACCCGCGTACTCTAGTCTTTTCGCCCTCCCGCCGGGAGGGCCCGCCTTAACGGCTCTCGCGGCTGATCGACACGCTCTTCACCTGCGCGTACAGCCACTGCCCGGGGCGGATCGCCAGTTCGTCTCGCGCCCAAGGCGTGATGCGCGCCCACAGCACGTGTTCCCCGACCGCCAGCTTCACTTCCACCTGCCCGCCCACGTCCAGACACTCGCTGACCTTGGCCGGCAACACGTTGCGAATGCTGCTGTTGACCGGCGGCTGCAGCACCAGCGAGACGTCGGCGGCATTGATGCGAATGCGCAGCTGAGTGCCCAACTCGGCGTCGATGCCGCTGACCCACAGCCGCTGATCGCCGAGCGCCAGCGCGGTCATGGCATAACGTTGATGATGCTCAATCACGCTGACGCGCAGCACGCTGCTCTGATCTTCACGTTGCAGCCACGGCCGCAGCGCGCTGCTGGCCCAGACGGCTTCCAGCCCGCCGAACGCGCGCACCTCGCCGCGATCCAGCACCAACACCTGCTCGGCCAGGCGCAGGATCTCGTCCAGGCTGTGGCTGACATAGAGGATGGGGATGTTCACGTCCTGCGCCAACCGCTCCAGATACGGCAGCAGCTCGCGTTTGCGCGGCAGATCGAGCGAGGCCAGCGGTTCGTCCATCAGCAGCAGTTCCGGCGCCGTCAGCAGCGCGCGGCCGATCGCCACCCGCTGTTTTTCACCGCCGGAGAGCGTCAGGGGCAGCCGACTAAGCAGCGGCCCGATGCCCAGCAGCTCGACGATGGTGTTGAACTGCGCACGCATGCCGGCCGCCATGCCGTACTGCAGGTTGCCGCGCACCCGATAGTGCGGGAACAGGCGCGCTTCCTGAAACACATAGCCGATACGGCGCTTTTCCGGCGGCAGGCAGAGGCCCGCGGCGGTATCCACCAGCGTGCGGCCATTGAGCGCGATGCGCCCCTGCTGCAAACGGGTCAGGCCGCCGATGGCGTTGATCAATGAAGTTTTGCCCGCGCCGGACAGGCCGAAAATCGCGGTGATGCCCTGCGCCGGCAAATCGGCGCGGACGTTGAGATTGAGGTCGCCCAGCTGCTGCGAGAAATCCAGCTCCAGCATTTACACCCCCATCCGTTTGCGGCCCCAGCGGGCCAGCCATTCGGACACCATCAGCGAAGCCAGCGACAGCACGATGGCGATCACGCACAGACGCGCGGCGGCGGCCTCCGCCCCCGGCGTTTCAATCAGCGTATACATCGCCAGCGGAATGGTGCGGGTTTCACCGGGAATGTTGGAGACGAAGGTGATGGTGGCGCCAAACTCCCCCAGCGAACGGGCGAAGGCCAGCACCACGCCGACAATGACGCCGGGCAGCGACAGCGGCAGCGTGATGGTGAAAAATACTCGCCACGGATTGGCGCCCAGCGTGCGCGCCGCCTGTTCCAGCCGGGTATCCACTGCCTCCAGCGCCAGCCGAATGGCGCGCACCATCAGCGGAAACGCCACCACCGCCGACGCCAGCGCGGCGCCGCGCCAGCTAAAGCTGAAGCTGAAGCCGAACCAATCGTACAGCCGCTCGCCGATGACGCCGCGCCGCCCCATGGCGATCAGCAGCAAATAACCGACCACCACCGGCGGCAGCACCAGCGGCAGGTGAATGACGCCATCGAGCAGCGCCTTGCCGGGAAAACGGCAGCGCACCAGCACCCAGGCCATCAGAATGCCGAACGGCAGGCTGCAGACTACCGCCAAACCGGAAACTTTCAGGCTAAGCTCAACCGCCTGCCACTCGTACTCGCTCAGAATCATTTACGCGGGGTGAATCCATAATGTTCGAAAATAGCGGCCGCTTCCGGGCTCTTCAAATAGGTATAGAAAGCGCTGACCGTCGGATTTTGACGATCTTTCACAATCGCCATCGGATATTCAACCGGTTTGTGGCTGTCTTCCGGGAACACGCCCACCACTTTCACCTTGTCGCTGGCGACCGCGTCGGAACCGTAGACGATGCCGAGCGGCGCTTCACCGCGCTCCACCAACGCCATCGCGCTGCGTACATTGTTGGCGCGCGCCAGTTTAGGCTCCAGCGCGCGCCAGGCGCCCAGATGCTCCAGCGCCTCTTTGGCGTAGATGCCGGCCGGCACGTGATCCGGATCGCCCACCGCCAGGCGGCCGCCGTTCAGCAGTTTGGCCCAATCGGTCTGCTTGTCGATGGCGATCTTGTCTTGTTTATCGTTCTTGGCGGCGATCAGCACCAGTTCGTTGCCCAGCAGCGTATAGCGGGTGTCTTTCACCATCTGCTGCTTGTCGATGGCGTAATCCATCCACTGTTGATCGGCGGAGATAAACAGATCGGCCGGGGCGCCCTGCTCAATTTGGCGCGCCAGCGTCGAGGACGACGCGAAGGAGGAAACCACCTGCACGTCCTTGCCTTTTTGATACTGGGTGGCGATGTCCTGCAGCGCGTTGGTCAGCGACGCGGCGGCGAACACGGTGATCTTTTCCGCTGCCGAGGCCTGAGCCACCAGGCTTGATGCCAACACGATCCCGCCAACCCATTTGGTCCATTGCTGTTTCATTGTTTTTCTCCGCAAGTTAACGTGCATTATCACTCTTCGTTATATAAAAAATAATATAACGTTGCGCGAAAGCTTGTCATGCGGTTTATCGGCAAAGCGTGAGATAACTTGAGGAATGCCCGCCGGGCGATGCCGACGGGTATCGGGATGGGGAACGGTCAGTGCTGGGTGCGGTTTTCTTTCGAACGGCCCACTTTGGAGAAGACGTTGAACACTTCGCCAAAACCGTAGATCAAGCCGAGAATGAGCGCCATGACCACCGGCACCATCACCACGGCGAATAACAGACTTTTCAATAATTCCAACATGATAGCCTCGCTTAACTGCCCATTGAGCGGCAAATGCCTTTCACCGCATATCAGGTTATTCTAACCCAAAAAATCGCTAAAACCGGAGTTATTTTAGCCAGCGAGGCGAAATTGTGATCGGCCAAACGTGCCCTTTGGCGCTTTGCCGCCAAATCGGCGACAATACGATTTTTGCCGCCGACAGGATGCGCTTATGCAGGCCGAAATTCTTCTGACTCTCAAACTCCAGCAAAAGCTGTTCGCCGATCCGCGCCGCATCGCGCTGCTGAAACAGGTGCAGCACACCGGCTCCATCAGCCAGGGCGCCAAACTGGCGGGCATCAGCTACAAAAGCGCCTGGGACGCCATCAATGAGATGAACCAACTGGCGGAACAAACGGTGGTGGAACGCGCCACCGGCGGCAAAGGCGGCGGCGGCGCGCATTTGACGCACTACGGCCAACGGCTGATCCAGCTGTACGATCTGCTGGGCCAGGTGCAGCAAAAAGCCTTCGACGTGCTGCAGCAGGACGATCTGCCGCTCGACAGCCTGCTGGCGGCCATCTCGCGCTTCTCGCTGCAAACCAGCGCGCGCAATCAGTTTTTCGGCACCGTGATCGAACGCGACCACCAGCAGGTACAGCAGCATCTGGCGATCCTGCTGAACGACGGCAGCACTCGCCTGACGGCGGCCATTACCCAGCAAAGCGCCGATCGGCTGCAGCTGACGCCCGGCAAAGAGGTGCTGGCGCTGATCAAGGCGCCCTGGGTGCGTCTGAGCGTCGATGCGGCCGATAACGCCGACGCGGAGAATGCGCTGGCGGGCGTGGTGGCCGGCATTCAGCCGGGCGCCGAACACAGCGAGGTGCTGGTGACGCTGGCGGGCGGCGAAACCCTGTGCGCCACCCTGACGACGGCGGAGCTGCAGCGCCTGCAACTGAGCGTCGGCGACGCCGTACACGCCCTGTTCAACGCCGATCGGGTGATTGTCGCCACGTTGTGTTAAGCGCAACGTGATGTTGCGTTTTTGTTGATTGACATCACCCTGCAATGCGCCTATTTCTAAGGCAAATAATTGCAAAAAAAGGAACAGGTGATGTCGTCGTTGCACATTTCGCAAGGTTCATTCCGCTTGAGCGATACCCGCACCCTGACGCTGGAAGCGCTGGCGATCCAGGCCGGTGAAAGCTGGGCCTTCGTCGGCGCCAACGGCAGCGGCAAATCCGCCCTGGCGCGCGCGCTGGCCGACGAACTGGTTCTGCTGCGCGGCGAACGCCGCAGCGACTTTCAGCATGCGGTGCGCATCTCCTTCGAACAGTTGCAAAAGATGGTCAGCGACGAGTGGCAACGCAACAATACCGATCTGCTCAGCGCGGACGAAGACGACACCGGCCGTACCGCGGCGGAGATCATTCAGGAAGAGGTGAAAGACGCCGCGCGCTGTGAGCGACTGGCCGCGCAGTTCGGCATTACCGCCCTGCTGACGCGCCGCTTCAAATACCTGTCTACCGGCGAAACGCGCAAAACCCTGCTGTGCCGCGCGCTGATGCCGCAGCCCGACCTGCTGATCCTCGATGAACCTTTCGACGGGCTGGACGTGCACTCGCGCGCGCAGCTCGCCGCGCTGCTGAGCGAGCTTTCCGCCCAGGGGCAGACCGTGGTGCTGGTGCTCAACCGTTTCGACGAAATACCGGATTTTGTCCGGCAGGTGGGCGTGCTGGCGGACTGCACCCTGACCAACCGCGGGCCGCGCAGCCAGGTGATGGCGGACGCGCTGGTGGCGCAGCTGGCGCACAGCGAAAACCTCAGCGGGCTGGCGCTGCCGGAAACGGAGGATCCGACGCAAAAAGAGGTCCTGCCGGCGGATCGTCCGCTGATCGTCCTGCGTGACGGCGTGGTCAGCTATAACGATCGGCCGATCCTCAATCATCTCGACTGGCAGGTTAACCCTGGTGAACACTGGCAGATCGTCGGCCCAAACGGCGCCGGCAAATCCACCCTGCTCAGTTTGATCACCGGCGATCACCCGCAGGGCTACAGCAACGATCTGACGCTGTTCGGCCGCCGCCGCGGCAGCGGGGGAAACCATCTGGGAAATCAAACGCCATATCGGCTACGTCAGCAGCAGCCTGCATCTGGATTATCGCGTCAACACCAGCGTGCGCAACGTGGTGCTGTCGGGGTTCTTCGATTCGATCGGCATTTATCAGGCGGTCTCGGATCGCCAGCGGCAACTGACCGAGCAATGGCTGGCGCTGCTCGGGCTCGACGGCGCGCGCGGTGACGCCCCGTTCCACAGCCTTTCCTGGGGCCAACAGCGATTGGCGCTGATCGCCCGCGCGCTGGTGAAGCACCCGGCGCTGCTGATCCTCGACGAGCCGCTGCAAGGGTTGGATCCGCTCAATCGCCAGCTGGTGCGCCGCTTCATCGACGTGCTGATCGGCCAGGGCGCCACGCAGTTGCTGTTCGTTTCGCACCATGCCGAAGATGCGCCGCAGTGCATCACCCACCGCCTCAGCTTCGTGCCCGACGGCGAGGGCGGCTACGGCTATCAACACCAGCGGCTGGAGGCAGCCTCCGTCTGAAACGCGGCGTAAACATATCCGGCAACACTTCACCGCAGCACATCACATTTGGCCTTTTATCATAGAAAGAAAGAAGGCCATTTTCTGGAGACGCCATGTCCGCTGCGTTGATTATCATCGACCTGATCGAGGATCTTATCGGGCCCAAAGGCCGCGCCAACCACTGCCGTGAACAGGTGGCGGCGACCCACCTGCTCGCCAACGTCAATGCCGCCGCGGCCTATGCGCGGGTGCGAAAAATCCCGGTAATTTGGGTGCGGGTGGGATTCGCCGACGATTATCATGACATCCCGCCTCACTCGCCGCTGTTCAACCATCTCAAGCAGATCGGCGCGCTGCGGCTAAACGGCCCGGGATGCCGCTGGGTGCCCGAACTGCACCGGGAAGAGACCGATCTGCAGTTTGAAAAAACGGCGGTTAGCGCCTTCTCCGGTAACAATTTGTTAGCCTGGCTGCGGCAACATCGGTGCCACCATTTGCTGCTGGCGGGCATCAGCACGCCGCTCGCCATCGAAAGCACCGCGCGTCAGGCGCACGACGCCGGCTTTCAGGTGACCGTATTGCACGATCTGTGCGCAGCCCCTACGCAGGAGATCCACCAGCAGAGTCTGGATACCCTGCAAAATCTGGCCGAAATCACCCGTTCGCAGGCCTGGATGAGAGGCTAACCCGCATCGCCGCCGGTTGTGTCAGCCGGCATAATGCACGAATGCATCACTGCCCCGACCTTTAGCGTCATTCTGGTGTGCTACTATCCGCTTTAGCGCTCAATTTCGCCATCATCGCACGCCGCAAAGGCGCTGAGCGCCGTGTACATATTTAAGGGATATATTATGTGGGGCGTACTGGCTGCTTCGTTATTTTTCTTGCCGTTTAACCGGCTGATAGCCTGGGTGATCCTGGCCGCCTCGGCGGGCATGGGGCTTTATCATGGGGTGCTGACGCCACTCAGCCTGGGTTGCCTGTTGGCCATCGTGGCGCTGGCGGGTCTACGTCATTATTTTCGCGCGCAACGTAATCTGGCGATCGCGCTCGAAGGGTTGGTGATCGCCGGCTGCGTGGCGCTGTTCTTGCATCTGGTGCCGGGCATCCACAACCAGCTGATGATCGACGGCGAAAAGGCCGGCCCGCTCAGCGCACCGTTCACCATGTATTACAACTTCGACAAGGCGATGGTGCCGTTCCTGCTGTTCGCCTGCTTGCCCACATTGTTTTCCGCCGAACGCGGCGGCAACGGCGGCAAGGCGGGCTGGATTGCGCTGCTGCTGGCCGTGCCGGCGCTGTTGCTGCTGGCGGTAGCGCTGGGCGGCTTAAAAATCGAGCTGCATGCGCCTGCCTGGATCCTGCCCTTCGTCATGGCGAACCTGTTCTTCGTCTGCATGGCCGAAGAAGCGCTGTTTCGCGGCTACCTGCAGCAGCGCCTCAGCCAGTGGCTGGGGGCCTGGCCGGCGCTGATTGTCGCCTCCCTGGTGTTCGGCGCCGCGCATCTGGCGGGCGGTACGCTGATGGTGATCTTCGCGACCCTCGCCGGCGTGATCTACGGCCTGGCGTGGATGTGGAGCGGCCGTCTGTGGGTGCCGATTCTGTTCCATTTCGGACTGAACCTGACCCATCTGCTGTTCTTCACCTACCCGCTGTATCAGCATCCCTAACGTCTGACGCCGGCAGAGAGTGCTTCTCTGCCGGTGGCTGGATGAAAACGCTATCACAAGCGCCTCACCGCCCCGCCATCAACCGCTTTGCATGCTGCTTTACGCCGCCTGTCCGGCGCTTTTCACCGAAGTGTAAACGATTCCATTTTTCGCGTTGGATCACCTTTTTATCGCTGTAGCCATGCTATCTTTTTGCGCATTGACCACTCCCTGTTCAGCAATGGGCGTATCAAGACGGTAATTGGAAGCGATTACACCCTCGTCGACGCCAAGAAAGGAACCGTATGACGGAATTTAACCCTATCGACCATCCGCACCGCCGCTTTAACCCGCTGAGCGGCCAGTGGGTGCTGGTCTCACCGCACCGCGCCAAGCGCCCCTGGCAGGGCCAACAGGAGAGCGTCCCCACGGCAACGCTGCCGACGCACGATCCCGACTGTTTCCTGTGCCCGGGCAATGCGCGCGTCACCGGCGATCGCAATCCGGAATATCGCGGCACCTATGTCTTTACCAACGATTTCGCCGCGCTGATGAGCGATACGCCGCCGGCGCCCGACAGCCACGATCCGCTGATGCGCAGCCAGAGCGCGCGCGGCGTCAGCCGGGTTATCTGTTTCTCTCCCGATCACAGCAAGACCCTGCCCGAACTGACGCTGCCGGCGCTGGAGCAGGTGATCGCCGCCTGGCAGGCGCAAACCGAGGAGCTGGGCAAGCACTACCCCTGGGTGCAACTGTTCGAAAACAAAGGCGCGGCGATGGGCTGCTCCAACCCGCACCCGCACGGACAGGTCTGGGCCAACAGTTTTCTGCCGAACGAGGCCGAACGCGAAGATCGCCTGCAACACGACTATTTCCGGGAACATGCCTCCCCGCTGCTGCTGGACTATGCGCAGCGCGAGCTGGCCGCAGGCGAACGCATCGTGGTGAACACCGAACACTGGCTGGCGGTGGTGCCCTACTGGGCCGCCTGGCCGTTTGAAACGCTGCTGCTGCCGAAAACGGCGGTGCAGCGCATCACCGATCTCAGCGCGGCGCAAAGCCGCGATCTGGCGCTGGCGCTGAAGAAGCTGACCAGCCGCTACGACAACCTGTTCCAGTGCTCGTTCCCCTATTCGATGGGATGGCACGGTGCGCCGTTCAATGGCGCCGACAACCGGCACTGGCAGCTGCACGCCCATTTCTATCCGCCGCTGCTGCGCTCAGCCAGCGTGCGCAAATTTATGGTCGGTTACGAGATGCTGGCGGAAACCCAGCGTGACCTGACCGCCGAACAGGCCGCAGAGCGTCTGCGCGCCGTCAGCGATATTCATTACCGTGAAGCCGGAGCCCAAGCATGAGCCTGAAACCGCTTACCCATTCCCTGTTTACCGAACACTTCGGCTATGCGCCGGCGTTGACCATCCAGGCGCCGGGGCGGGTGAACCTGATCGGCGAGCATACCGATTACAATGACGGCTTCGTGCTGCCCTGCGCCATTGATTACCAAACCGTTATCGCCTGCGCCAAGCGCGACGACCGTCAGATCCGCGTGCTGGCCGCCGATTATCAGAATCAGCAGGATCAATTCTCGCTCGACGATCCGATCGTCAGCCATCCCGACCAGCGCTGGTCCGACTATGTCCGCGGCGTGGTGAAGCACCTTCAGCGCCGTAACGCCGATTTCGGCGGCGCGGATCTGGTGATCGCCGGCAATGTGCCGCAGGGCGCGGGGCTCAGCTCCTCCGCCGCGCTGGAAGTGGCGGTGGGCCAGGCGCTGCAGGCGCTCTATCAGCTGCCGCTGGACGGCGTGGCGCTGGCGCTGAACGGCCAGGAGGCGGAGAACCAATTCGTCGGTTGCAACTGCGGCATCATGGACCAGCTGATCTCCGCGCTCGGCCGGCGCGACAGCGCTCTGCTGATCGACTGCCGCTCGCTGGAGACTCGCGCGGTGCCGATGCCGGACAGCGTGGCGGTGGTGATCATCAACTCCAATGTGCAACGCGGGCTGGTGGACAGCGAATACAACACCCGCCGCAAACAGTGCGAAGAAGCGGCGCGTTTCTTCGGCGTCAAGGCGCTGCGCGACGTCAGCCCCGAACAGTTTGCAGCGCGTCAACATGAGTTGGATCCGTTGGTGGCCAAACGCGCGCGCCATGTCATCAGCGAGAATGCCCGCACACTGGCGGCGGCCGATGCGCTGGCGGCCGGCGATCTGCAACGCATGGGTCGGCTGATGGCGGAGTCCCACGCCTCGATGCGTGACGACTTCGAAATCACCGTGCCGCCAATCGATCGGTTGGTCGAGATTGTCAAAGCGACCCTCGGCCCGCGCGGCGGCGTGCGCATGACCGGAGGCGGCTTTGGCGGCTGCATCGTCGCGCTGATGCCACAGGACCTCGTGGAAACGGTGCGCGCCGCCGTGGCGCACGAGTATCCGCTGCAAACCGGCGGATTGCGGGAAACGTTTTACGTCTGCCAGGCTTCGCAGGGGGCCGGCACATGCTGACGGTGAGCACGGAAGCGGCGCCCGATGGGCAGCCTTACCAGCTGACGCGGCTGCAAAACGCCGGCGGCATGACCGTCACCCTGATGGACTGGGGCGCCACCTGGTTGTCCGCGGTATTACCGCTCACATCCGGCGAAAAACGCGAGCTGCTGCTCGGCTGCCGCAGCGCCGCGGACTATCAACGTCAGGGCGCCTATCTGGGCGCCACCGTTGGCCGTTACGCCAACCGCATCGCCAATGCCAGCCTGCCCATCGACGGTAAATCCCATGCGCTGCTCGCCAATCAGGGCGCGCACCAGTTGCACGGCGGCCCCGACGGTTTTCATGCCCGCCGCTGGCGCCGGGTACAGCAGGATGCGCACCAGGTCTGCTATGCGCTGCATTCAGCGGATGGCGATCAGGGCTTCCCCGGCAATCTCGACGTGCAGGTTTGCTACCGCCTGACCCCCGATAATCGTCTGGAAATCAGCTATCTGGCGCAGGCCGATCGCCCCTGCCCGGTCAACCTGACCAACCACGCCTATTTCAATCTGGACAGCCCCGGCACCGACGCCCGCGCCCAACGGCTGCAGCTGTTCGCCGATCGCTATCTGCCCGTCGACGCCGAGGGCATTCCCTGCGCCGAGCTGACGCCGGTGGACGGCAGCGGCATGGATTTTCGTCAACCGAAAACGCTGCTGCAGGATTTCCTGCGCGATCGCGACCAACAGCGGGTCAACGGCTACGATCACGCCTTTCTGTTGCACCGCATCTGCGGCGCGCTGGAAAGCCCGGCGGCCCATTTATGGTCCGCCGACGGGCAGGTGCAAATGAGCGTGTTCACCGACGCACCTGCGCTGCAACTCTACAGCGGCAATTTTCTGGCCGGCACGCCAGCGCGCGACGGCGGCAGCTATGCCAACCATGCCGGCGTGGCGCTGGAAAGCGAGTTTTTGCCGGACAGCCCGCACCATCCCGAGTGGCCGCAGCCGGATTGCTGGCTGCAGCCGGGGAGCCGCTACCGCAGCGCCACGCATTATCAGTTTTATCCTATCTAACCCGCCATGCCCCTCGCCGTGCGGCCGGGGGCGATTTGTTATAAATGCTTACCTTTTAGCCCTATCCCCCCGCCGGCGCCCACCTTCCCTTATTCCAAAGCGCGCACTACACTCAGGCTACCGTGATAAGCACAACGCCTTGTGCAACGTCACAATTTTCGGCCGATGGCGGCCAATCAATAGCTGAAGGAACACCTATGCGTCTGATTACTGCACTTCCATTGCTGGCGGGCTTAATGCTGAGCACCAATCTGATGGCGGCCGACGCGACGACGGCGACGAAAACGCCTTCGCCGGCGCAGGCGGCCCAACAGAAACGCATGACCGATTGCAACCAGCAGGCATCCACCAAGTCGCTGAAAGGCGCGGATCGCTCCACCTTTATGAGCACCTGTCTGAAATCCGAAGGCGCCGCTGCGACGGGCAAAACCCTGACGCCGCAGCAGCAGAAGATGAAAACCTGCAACGCCGACGCCAAGACCAAGGATCTGAAGGGCGACGCGCGTAAAACCTTCATGAGCAACTGCCTGAAAAAATCGGCCTGATTCTCCCTCTGCCACGGCGCGTCCGAAGCGATTCCGACGCGCCGTTTCTCCCCCTTCCGCCTCAGGCTGAACGATTCAGCTTTTTCCTTTCTCCAGCCCTTACTTTGCGGCAAGAAATTGGCTATGGTTAGACACTATCGATTGCCGAGCCCCGGCCCGCGGCAATATAATGATTTTCGTTATCATTGAAATGTCAGATTATTAAGGAGTTAAGCTATGGCTGTAACTAAGCTGGTTCTGGTGCGTCACGGCGAAAGCCAGTGGAACCAAGAAAACCGCTTCACCGGTTGGTATGATGTTGATCTGTCCGACAAGGGCCGCACCGAAGCGAAAGCAGCAGGCAAGCTGTTGAAAGAAGAAGGTTTCACTTTCGACTTCGCTTACACCTCCGTACTGAAGCGCGCGATCCACACCCTGTGGAACATCCTCGACGAGCTGGATCAGGCCTGGTTGCCAACCGAAAAATCCTGGAAGCTGAACGAACGCCACTACGGCGCGCTGCAGGGTCTGAACAAAGCGGAAACCGCTGAAAAATACGGCGACGAGCAGGTAAAACAATGGCGTCGCGGCTTCGCGGTGACCCCGCCGGAGCTGACCAAAGAAGACGAACGTTACCCTGGCCACGATCCGCGCTACGCTTCACTGAGCGAGCAAGAGCTGCCGCTGACCGAAAGCCTGGCGCTGACCATCGATCGCGTTATCCCTTACTGGGACGAAGAGATCCTGCCACGCATCAAGAGCGGCGAACGCGTGATCGTTGCGGCGCACGGCAACTCGCTGCGCGCGCTGGTGAAATACCTGGATAACCTGAGCGAAGACGAAATTCTCGAGCTGAACATCCCAACCGGCGTGCCGTTGGTGTATGAGTTCGACGAGAACTTCAAACCAACCAAACGTTACTACCTGGGTAACGCCGATGAGATCGCTGCAAAAGCGGCGGCCGTGGCGAACCAGGGTAAAGCGAAGTAATTTCGCCCGTTCACGAAAAAGCCCCCGGTTTTCACCGGGGGCTTTTTTATTTCTGCTGCACCATCGCCTCATTTACCGCATCCAGCCGTTCCTGCATCGCCGGATGAGTGCTGAGCCAGGCAGGCAGCGCCCAGTCATCGGTCTTTTCTCGTTCAGGCGCCTGCGCCAACGCGCGGTAGATCGCCGCCATTTCCGCCAGCGAACGCCCCTGGCGCTGCATTTCCGCTATCGCAAACGCATCCGCCTCACGCTCCATCCCGCGAGAAAACTGCATCTCATTCACGAAGGACGCAGACTGCAGCAGCGTATCGCCGATGCCGCTGACGTCACCCGTCATCCACATCAGCGTCAACGCCACCAGTGACGAGCGCACCAACATGCGCATCGGATGGCGATAAGCGTGATGCCCCATTTCGTGCAGCATCACCGCCGCCAAGCCATCGTCGTTTTTCGACAAGGTGACCAGGCTATCGCTGAGCACCAGCGTGCCGTCCGGCAACATAAAGGCGTTCGGCGCGCCGGGCGCCGCCATCAACTTCAGCGAGAGCGGCGTGCGCTCTTGGCGCATGTCGGCCGGCATCACCTGCCGGAACAGCTGCTGCAGCGCCCGTTGCCGCTCGGCCGGCAGTGCCGAGGGCGCGAAGCCACTCTGCTCCAAGAACGTCTGCGTATGTTCGCCCAGCTTCTGTTCCACCGAGGTGGGGATGCGCATGGCGATCTCGCTGCTCGCCCACGGCAGCACCACGTAAACGTAAGCCACTACCGCCAGCAGCGTCATCAGCAGCGCCAGGGCGACGCCGCGTTTATGGCGTTCCAGGCGATGCACCCACCCCGGCGAACGGCGCTGATAGAACCAGCGGCGAAAGGCCGCGTCGTCGTCGGGCACAAAGCGCCCGCCCCCCTTGAAGGTGAGCGTCAGCGGAATATTGCCCAGCGCGGCAGAAACGGTGATGTCCGTCAGCGGGATGTAACGCTGTTCATCCTGCCGCTGCAGCGTCACGCCTTCGCCGCTTTCGTTCACCAGCAGACGAGCCGCCTCACGTGCGGCCCGCCCCGGCAACTGATAAGCGCCTTCAAGGATCATCGGCGCCTCAGAAGCTGCCGCCCAGATCCAGCGCCTGCACCGCTTCTTCGGCCACCGCGCTGTTGGCGGTTTCCTGATGCGCCGTAATTTCCAGCAGCGCCAGATCGCCTTCAACCGCCGTGCACGCCGCCAGATAACGGGCATGACGCACTTCCGCCACCGGCGCCGCCAAACCGAGCGAGAACAGGGTAATCAGGGTATTGGTGATCAACAATCCCATGTACGGCAGCGTTTTCATTGAGGAATGCAGCTTGATGTCGCCGTTCAGCCTTGCCTGGTTAAACAGGTAGTTGCGTTGGGCGACAACCTGGTAGCTGCTGGCCACCAGGGCACCGATCAGCAGCACCACCATCATCAGCAGAAGGCTGCTGATATTGTCCAGCACCAGCACATCGATGGCTTCGTTGGTCAACAGGCCCATCAACACCATCTGATAGAGGGTAAAGAAGAACGAACCGATGCACACCAGCGCGACCAACATGAACGGCAGGAATATGAGCAGGCCGATCAAGGCAAATTTGATAAAGGCCGATTTCTTCAGTTCGGCAATAAACGGCGTGTTCCCGAAAAACAGGTTATTAACGTACAAATCATGCTGCAGTGCGCTAATAATGCCGTTTACCGCCGCAAATGCCGGCACAGCCAAAATCAGCGTCAGCACCAGCATAAATGCGATGGCGTTGATGCTGCCAAGACCGCTGCCAATGCCGAGCAAGACGATCAGACCGACATACAGTCCGATAATCAGCAATAACGGGCAGAACAGCAAAGCCCAATAGGCGCGCCCGGTGCGGCAGACATAATTAAAGCGCACGCCGCGATAGCTCGACATAATCGCATTGTAGCGCCAGCTGCGGATAACAATCCACGGCAACAGGGCAAGCAATACCAGCAGCGCCAACAGCCCCAGCAATGGCGTCACCGCCAGCAGGAAATAAAATACGATGATGCCGCCGATCACCAACAGCCGTCCTTTCAGAATTTGCAGCGGCTGCGCATGATAATCGAAACGATCGCCGTCCAATTCCGTGTTGCCGTAAAAATAGCGACGACGACGCACCGTCGCCCAGGCGGAATAGATGCCCAGGGTCAGAGCGGTCAATAACGCGTTGACTAACCAAATAGCGAAGTACTCACCACCTTTCCCATGGAATTTAATCCGGTGCAGCCCCAGCGGCTGCGAGGTATTGTTTGTCATAATTCTTTCATCCTGAAAGGAATAAGGTCATACCACTCCCCACTTATTAGGCCTGCGGGGTTTATGGAATAAAAAAAGCGTCTTATATAAGCACAATGCCGAGAGCGGTGACAATTATTCTTTTATTAAATAGGAATAATGCGAATACGGCCGCCTAATGATTTAATAAGCCTATTGACTGTAGGCCTTAAATTGACAGGAGATATAAAATTTTAAGGTAAATAGAAAAAGGGCCCGCTGGCGAGCCCCTCTTTACGCGATTAACCGCGGCGCGCTTTCACCGCCGCCGCCAGATCGCGCAGCACGGTTTCGGTATCCTGCCAGCCGATGCAGCCGTCGGTGACACTCTTGCCGTAAACCAGCGGCTCGCCGCTTTCGAGGCTCTGGTTGCCTTCCACCAGGTGGCTTTCGATCATTACACCGATAATCGCTTTTTCACCGCCGCCAATTTGCCCGCAAACATCGGCGCTCACGTCCATCTGTTTTTTGAACTGTTTGCTGCTGTTGGCATGGCTGAAGTCGATCATCACCTGCGCCGGCAGCCCCGCTTTGCTCAGACCGGCTTTGACGTCCTTCACATGCGCCGCGCTGTAGTTCGGCTCTTTGCCGCCGCGCAGGATAATGTGGCAGTCACCGTTGCCGCTGGTGTTAACGATCGCCGAGTGGCCCCATTTGGTCACCGACAGGAAGCAGTGCGGCGCGCCGGCGGCGTTGATGGCGTCGATCGCCACCTTGATGGTGCCGTCGGTGCCGTTCTTGAAGCCGACCGGGCAAGAGAGACCAGAGGCCAGTTCACGGTGCACCTGCGATTCCGTGGTGCGCGCGCCGATGGCGCCCCAGCTCATCAGATCCGCCAGGTACTGCGGCGTGATCATGTCGAGGAATTCGCCGGCGGCCGGCAGCCCGCTGTCGTTGATCTCCACCAGCAGCTTGCGCGCCAGGCGCAGGCCGTCGTTGATGTTGAAGCTGTTGTCCATTTGCGGATCGTTGATCAGGCCTTTCCAGCCCACGGTGGTGCGCGGTTTTTCGAAGTACACGCGCATCACCACTTCCAGCTCGCCGCTCAGTTCTTCACGCAGCGCCAGCAGGCGCCCCGCGTACTCTTTGGCGGCTTGGGTATCATGGATGGAGCAAGGGCCAATTACCACCAGCAGGCGATCGTCGCTGCCGCGGAGGATATTGTGAATTGCGCTGCGGGCCTGGGACACCGTCTTTGCCGCGCGTTCAGTGGCCGGGAATTTCTCCAGCAAAGCCACCGGCGGCAGGAGTTCCTTAATATCATTAATGCGTAAATCGTCGTTTTGGTAATTCATAGCTTTTCCATTCGGTATCGTGGGGTATTTCGCAGTGCGTAACGGTGTAGATCCCAACAATCTAGCCTGTGAGAATGGCGCTGTAAATCACCTTTGCCCCCCGCCGCTGGAACCGCCAAATTAACAGCAGATTGTGCTGTTTCATCTGGCGAGCGCAGAGCCTCCTTTTTCGCTATGCTAGCGATCAGAATATAAAGTGACCCGAGTTGAACATGCCCTCTCTGCTATTAGTTGATGACCACCCGGTGGTTCATGTCGCACTGGAAGCGGCGCTAATGAAATCATCCCGCCCCTACCGCCTGCAGGCGGCGCAGGATGACGTACAGGCGCTGACCCTGCTGGCCGAGGCCGCTTTCGGCCTGGTGATCCTGGATATCGGCCTGCCGCAGGTCGACGGGCTGCAGCTGTTGAAAAAAATCCGCCGCCGCTATCCGCAACAAAAGATCCTGATCTACACCGCGCAGGAAGCCGATGTCTATGCGCGCATGGCGCATGCCGCCGGCGCCGACGGTTTCGTCAATAAAGGCAGCTCACTGGCGGAGTTGGTGCAGGCGATAGAGCAGGTGCTGGACGGTGAAATCAGCTTCCCCGCCGCCGCGCTGGCCGAAGAGGCGCCGACGGCGGACGGCGGGCTGCTCACCCCTAAGGAACTCGAGGTGCTGGGCTTGCTGAGCCAGGGGCTGTCCAACCTGCAGATCGCCGACCGGCTGCACATCAGCAACAAGACTGTCAGCACGCACAAAAAAAACATCCAGCGCAAAACCGGCGCCGGCAACCTGCTGGAGCTGGTGGCGGTGTTTAAAGAGCTGGCGCCATGATGCGCCGCGCCCTGCTGCTGCTGATCCTGTGGTGCGGCCTGGCGCAGGCGGCGGAGCCGGTGCGCTATCAGCTGGTCAGCAACCTCAATACCCCCGAGAATATGCTGATCGTCGGCGAGAAAAATCCCTGGCGCGATCGCACACTGCGCGTCGGCATCATCAGTGAGAACACCAGCCCGTACAACATCATCGTGGACGACGATCTGTATGGGCTGAACGCCGACTACCTCGGCTACATTCAGCAGGTGACCGGCATCCGCTTCGCCATTTACGGCTTCGCCGACCTGACCCAGCTGGAACAGGCGCTGCACGACGGCAAGGTCGATCTGCTGTACGGCATCCCGCAGAGCGAAGCGCTGCACGGGCTGGAGATCTCCCAGCCTTACTACATCAGCAACCTGCGCGTATTGCGCGATCGCAGCAACGATAGGCCGGTGATGCTCAATTCCGCCAACGCCCGCGTCGCGATCGGCGCGCTGACCGACATGCAGTCCGGCGGCGCCCTGCAGGCGGTGGCGTCGCAGATCCAGCGCTACGACAACAACCTGCAGGCGGTCTATTCGCTGCTCAACGGCAGCAGCGACTACTTTATCGCCGACGAGGCCAGCGCCAGCTTTATCATCGACCAGCTGCAGCTCGGCCAGCTCTATCAAATTGAAAGCAACGAGAACCTGGGCAACCTGTCCTTCGTGTTCGCCGCCGCCGATCCGCGCCTGATAGAAACACTGGACACCGCCATCGCCGACGCGCCGATGGAACTGATGAATGCCCTGCAGAGCCGCTGGAGCAAAAAGATCCCCAGCTACCTCGATACCGGCAATGCCGATCTGACGACGATGGAGAAGAATTGGGTGGCGAGCCACCGCGTGGTTTACTATGCCGCCATCGAGAACAACTTCCCGTTCGCCTACCGCGGTTCCGACGGCCAGCCGCGCGGCTACGCCATCGATATTCTCAACATCATCGCGCAAAACACCGGGCTGCGTTTCGCGCCGCTGTGGGCGCGCAACGCCGAGCAGGCCGATCAGCTGGTGCAATCCGGCCAGGCCAGCTTCCGCGCCGCCCTGCCGCTGGCGCGCGGCGTCAAGGCGCGCTATGGCGCCAGTATGCCGATCCACCGTTCGCTGTGGGGCGTTTACGTCGGCCAGTATGCCAACGGCGTCTCGACCTGGAGCGATCTGGCCGGCAAGCGCATCGGCGTGCTGCAGGGCGATTTGGCTCAGGGGCTGGTGCCGGAGCAGGAACAGACCGTCAGCTTCGCCGACAGCAAGTCGATGTACGACGCGCTGGCCAACGGCCAGTTGGATGCGCTGGTGGATAACGTCATTTCCGCCAACTTTTTGGCGCTGTCGCGCTATTCCGGCGCGATCAAACTGGCCTTCGCCGCCAACAACATCCCCTATCCGGTAGCCTTCGGCGTACGCCGCGATCAGCCGCTGCTGCTGGCGATCCTCGATAAGAACCTGATGCAGATCCCGGCGGATACCCTGCAATCGCTGCGCGATGAGTGGATCGTCGACCGCAGCAACCTTATCGACGCGGTGAACGACAACCGCATGCCGCCGCAGACCACTTGGCTGCTGGCGCTGTTGGCCGCCGCCACCGTGCTGCTGTTGGCGCTGACGCTGCGCCGTTTCATGCTGCAGCGCCGTGAAAAACGCGAACGCGAAGAGCTCGAGCAGGCGCGCCGCCGCGCCGAAGCGGAAAACCGCATGAAGAGCAAATTCCTCGCCACCGTCAGCCATGAACTGCGCACGCCGATGCACGCCATCCTTGGCCTGCTGGAACTGGAGCTCAAACGCCAACCGGCGCCGGAAGGCCTGCCGGTGATTTACAGTTCGGCCTCATCGCTGCTCAACCTGCTCAACGACCTGCAGGATCACGCCCGACTGGAAACCGGGGCGTTGACGTTGGCGCCAAAACCGGTGGCGCTGCGCCCCTGGGTCGCGCGTATTGACGCCCTTTACCGGCCGCTTATCGGCGAACGGCCGTTGACGTTGAAGGTGACAGCAGATCCGGCGCTGCCGGAGGCGGTGGTCATTGATGGTGAGCGTTTACTTCAGGTGGCTAACAACCTGATAAACAATGCGATAAAGTTCACGACGCGCGGAACCATTCAGGTCGAGGTCGGCTGGCGCGCGCAGGATGAACGACGGGGAGAGTTGCAGTTAACGGTGAACGACAGCGGCTGCGGCATCGCCGCCGATGAGGTAGGCAAGCTGTTTCAACCGTTTTACCGCGCGCGCGGCGCGCAACGCATCTCGGTGCAAGGTACCGGTTTGGGCCTGTCTATCTGCAAAGAAATCGTCGAACAGATGGGCGGCCGCATAGAGCTGCACTCGCAGCCGGGCGTCGGCACCCGCGTCGAGGTAGTGATACCGGTCGAGCTGAGCGGCGACGCGCCGGCTGGCGCTCAGGAGGAGCACACCTTCGCTCTGCCGTCTTCCGCCTTGCGTACCGCGCTGATCGACGATCATCCCACCAATTTGTTGCTGCTGGAACGCCAACTGCGCCACTTCGGGCAGCAACCCGCCCGTTTCGAACAAGGCTATGCGCTGCTGAAGGCCCAGCGCCGGCAGCCGTTTGACCTGCTGTTTATCGACTATAACATGCCGCGCCCGGACGGCCTGACGCTGGCCAGGCTGATCCGGCGCGACGAACAGCGGCTGCAGCGCCCACCTTGCCGCATCGTGCTCTGTTCGGCGGACGTGCAGGAGTTTACCCGCATCCCGCCGGGGCTGGTGGCGATCGATCACTTCCTGACCAAGCCGATTTCGCTGACGGCGATCGGCCAGGTATTGGCTCAGCAACCGCAGGCTCAGGAAGAAAAGTCAGTCCTTACTGACCTACGGCAAACGCTGGCCGACATGGCGGGCGGCGATCGCGCCATGCTGCAGCGGCTGGCGCAGACGCTCGGCGATACGCTGCGGCAAGACCGGCAGCGGCTCGCGGACGCCGTCGCCGCGAACGACTGGCCTCGCCTGGAGCAGGCGGCACACCGCATCAAGGGCAGCCTGCTGATGCTGCAGCTGCCGGAAGCCGCGCAGCTGTGCCAACAGCTGGTGGATACCGCACGTCGGGGCGAGCTTGCCGCCGCCGCTTATACTAAATTAAAGGCGTTAGTGGCGCAGATAGAACCGGAGCTGGACGCTCTGCTCGCCGCCGCCCCCTCTTTCGCTATGCATAAGGATGAATAATGTCGGACACTCCACACGTACACCTGCCGAAAGACAGTAATAGTAAACGCCTACTGACCGCTTTTTTAGTCACCGCCGTCTTTATGGTGGCCGAGGTGGTCGGCGGCCTGTTGTCCGGCTCGCTGGCGCTGTTGGCCGACGCCGGCCATATGTTGACCGACGCTGCCGCGCTGCTGGTGGCGCTGATGGCGGTGCACTTCTCCCAGCGCAAGCCCAACGCGCGCCACACCTTCGGCTACCTCCGCCTGACCACGCTGGCGGCCTTCCTCAACGCCGCGGCGCTGCTGGTGATCGTGGTATTCATCCTGTGGGAGGCGATACGGCGTTTCTTCGAACCGCAGCCGGTGATGGGTACCCCGATGCTGATCATCGCCATAGCGGGGCTGCTGGCGAACCTGTTCGCCTTCTGGCTGCTGCATCGCGGCAGCGAAGAGAAAAATATCAACGTGCGCGCCGCCGCGCTGCATGTGCTGGGCGACCTGCTCGGCTCGGTGGGCGCTATCGTCGCGGCCATCGTTATTCTCGCCACCGGCTGGACGCCGATTGACCCGATCCTGTCGGTACTGGTCTCCTGTCTGGTGCTGCGCAGCGCCTGGCGGCTGCTGAAGGAGAGCTTCCACGAGCTGCTGGAAGGCACGCCGCAGGAGGTCGATATCGCCAAGCTGCAAAAAGACCTGTGCCTGAACATCCCGGAAGTGCGCAATATCCACCACGTACACGTCTGGCAGATCGGCGAACAGAAGCTGATGACGCTGCATGCGCAGGTGATCCCGCCACATGACCACGATGGGCTGTTGCAACGCATCCAGGCTTATCTGTTGCAACACTACAAGATCGGCCACGTGACCATTCAGATGGAGTACCGGCACTGCGAGACGCCGGACTGCGGTATCAATCGGGCGCCGGAGCCTAGTGAACACTCACATGCCGAAGCGCATTCGCACCTGGGGCATCACCACTAAGCCAAGAGGGCGCCATCACGGCGCCCTCTGCGTTGTTACGGAGCGGAAGATAACGGATTGGAATGGTTGCGCCCGGCGCTCTTGATCCACAGCCAGGAGCCGTTCAGCGCGATCAACGTCAGAATGACGTACTCCAGCGCCATCGCGTAAACGCCCTGGTAAGCGAAGATCGCCACGCTGATGACATCGATCACCACCCACAGCAGCCAGTTTTCCACGTACTTGCGCGTCATCAGGATCATCGCCACGATGGACAGCACCATCATCGCCGAATCCCAGAACGGGAAGGCGTCCGGCTGCAGCGTCGGCATCTGTACGTTCAGCTCCAGCCCTTGCATCACCGCCACCGCAATCTGCGTCAGCCAGGCGAACACGCGGTCGATGTTAAAGGTCATCAGGCCAATGCCGATGATGCACACCGCCGCCCAAGCCAGCGCTTTCGGCAGCGGCAGCCAGCGGATCTGCAGCTCAGCCTGATTATCCTGCGTCTGGCGGCTCCAGGCATACCAACCGTAAATATTGGCGCCGAAGAAAAACAGCTGCAGCAGCAGGCTGGCGTACAGCTGGATCTGGAAGAAAATCACCGCGAACAGCGTGACGTTGATCAGACCGAACAGGTAGTTGACGATTTTTTCCTTGCTGGCGTACCAGATGCACAGCAATCCGAACAGGGTGCCGATGGCTTCGATCCACGACAGATCGTAACCGCCCGCGCCAAGCGGAATGTGCACCAAAATATTGCTGGTACTGAAGAAGCTCATGAGGTCATCCTTTTAAACGGTTAAGCGTTGCCTTTAACCTGCATCTTAAGCTGAGCGGCGAAATCCAGCATGCGGTTCAGCGGCACCAGCGCCTTTTCACGCAACGCAGCGTCCACGTGGATCTCATGCTGTGCGCCCCCCTGCTCCAGACCTTCGGCAATCGCCTTCAGGCCATTCATCGCCATCCACGGGCAATGCGCGCAGCTGCGGCAGGTCGCGCCTTCTCCGGCGGTCGGCGCTTCGAACAGCTCCTTGTCCGGACAGGCCTGCTGCATCTTGTAAAAGATACCGCGATCGGTGGCAACGATCAGCTGTTGATGCGGCAATGTTTTCGCCGCCTGAATCAACTGGCTGGTAGACCCCACCGCATCCGCCAGCTCGACCACCGCCTGAGGCGATTCGGGATGCACCAGGATAGCCGCCTGCGGATAGAGCGCCTTCATGCGCCGCAGCGCCTGGGTCTTGAACTCGTCATGGACAATGCAGGCGCCTTGCCAGCACAGCACGTCGGCGCCGGTCTGCTTCTGCACGTAGCTGCCGAGATGGCGATCCGGCGCCCAGATAATTTTCTCGCCCAGGCTATCCAGATGCTCGATCAGTTCGACGGCGATGCTGGAGGTCACCACCCAGTCGGCGCGCGCTTTGACCGCCGCCGAGGTGTTCGCATAGACCACCACGGTGCGATCGGGATGGCTGTCGCAAAACGCATGGAACTCCTCTTCCGGGCAACCCAGGTCAAGCGAACATTCGGCAAACAGGGTCGGCATCAGCACCTGTTTTTCCGGGCTGAGGATCTTGGCGGTCTCCCCCATGAAGCGCACGCCGGCCACCAACAACGTGGAAGCCGGATGGGCGCTGCCGAAGCGCGCCATTTCCAGCGAATCCGCCACGCAGCCACCGGTTTCTTCCGCCAGCGCCTGGATTTCCGGATCGGTATAGTAGTGGGCGACCATCACCGCATTGCGCTGCTTGAGCAAGGTTTTGATCTTTTCGCGATAAAAGGCTTTTTCCGCTACGTCCAGCGGTACCGGTTTGGGCGGGAAAGGATACACCGCCGCGTTGACATCAAACATTTCACTCATCGCTGCAATCTCATGCTAGGCTGGGCGCCTGCCATTTGAATATCGCCTGCCGCAACGCCCTTAGTTTTATATACTAAACAAAATACCTAAAATTGCGCGAAAAGTCCGCTGATATTTTCAAATTTGCGCACTTAGTGTTTAATAGATTAAAAACACTGGAATGAGCCGCGCAGAACACAGCGGATAATGGCCTGGCGAAGACGCATAACGCCCAGGGAAGACCCGGATGCCGATTGGCGCAGAGTTGAAACGAGAAAGCAGGGATTCAGGTTGGGGTGCTGCGGAGGCGAAAAAAGCGCCAAAAGGCGCTTTTCTCTGAATGGGTGGGTCGTGCAGGATTGATTCGGCCTGTGGCCTCACCCTACGGGCAACGCTGCGCGTTGTCGTATCGCTGCGCGATGCTCGAACCTGAACGCAGGATCTCACCCGCACGACTCAGTGGGCTATGTCAGCAAGAAGATAAAGGCAGAGCCAGGTAGGCGCAGATGCGAAAAAAGCGCCAAAAGGCGCTTTTTTCTGAATTGGTGGGTCGTGCAGGATTCGAACCTGCGACCAATTGATTAAAAGTCAACTGCTCTACCAACTGAGCTAACGACCCGCAGTGTGGTGGGTGATGACGGGCTCGAACCGCCGACCCCCTCCGTGTAAAGGAGATGCTCTACCAACTGAGCTAATCACCCACTGCTGTGGTACTGCTATTTTTCACATCCTGCTCTATCAAAGAGTGGTGGGTCGTGCAGGATTCGAACCTGCGACCAATTGATTAAAAGTCAACTGCTCTACCAACTGAGCTAACGACCCACTGATGTGGTTTACTGCTGATGGCGAATAGGTTACAAAAACCGACTCGCGGAAAACAAGGATGGGGATGTTCAGGACAACTCGACGGGTACTCGACTCGGACCTTTACTTTGCCACATCAAACCGATTCTGAAGCTGCCATTCTCGAAGAATGGTGGGTCGTGCAGGATAACTCGGCCTTTGGCCTCGCCCTTGCGGGCCATCACCGGAGTGATGTTGTCTCGCTTCGCGAGACTCGAACCTTTACGGTTCTCATCCTTTACGATTCTCTATCGCAGCCATTCTCGAAGAATGGTGGGTCGTGCAGGATTCGAACCTGCGACCAATTGATTAAAAGTCAACTGCTCTACCAACTGAGCTAACGACCCATAACAGTGGTGGGTGATGACGGGCTCGAACCGCCGACCCCCTCCGTGTAAAGGAGATGCTCTACCAACTGAGCTAATCACCCACTGTTGTGGTTACTGCTACTTCAGAAATTGGTGGGTCGTGCGGGATTTGAACCTGCGACCAATTGATTAAAAGTCAACTGCTCTACCAACTGAGCTAACGACCCAATTTCCCTGCCGCTTTAACATCTTGCAAGATGTCTTGGCAACGGCGGCATATATTACTAATTTATCTTGGCAGCGCAACCTAAATTTTTTACCGATGCGTTCAACTGCTTGTTCTTCACGCGAATGAGCCCGGAAATCGGTCAAATCGACTAACTTCTGGGCTCATTTTTCTAACCGTTAACCGCCTACGCGACTTTTCGCCTGCTTGGCCGCCGCACTGGTTGGGTATTGTTTAATCACCTGCTGGAACACGGCCTTGGCTTTATCGGCCTGCCCTTTTTCCTGCATGATGATACCCACCTTGTACATGGCGTCCGGCGCCTTCGGTGATTTAGCGTAATTCTTCACCACCACCGCAAAATAATAGGCCGCATCGTCTTTTTTACCCTTGTTGTAGAACAACTGGCCCAGCCAATAGTTGGCGTTGGGCTGGTAAGTAGACTTCGGGTACTGTTTTACGAAGGACTGAAAGGCGGAAATCGCCTGGTCATACTGTTTTTTTTCCAGCGCCAGAGAAACAGCGGCGTTGTAGTCGCTGTTCTCATCACCGCCGCTCGGCGTTGCAGAAGCGGCTGCAGGCGCGCTGCTGCCCGCATCGGAAGATGCGCCTGCGGCTGCCCCGCCGGCAGCGCCCGCTGCCGCAGAGGCGCTCTGAGCGCCGCCCTGGCTGAGGCTATCCATCTGTTGATAGATTTGCTTCTGGCGTTCAACGACCTGATTCAACTGATACTGGCTTTCCTGGATTTGCCCACGGAGAGAATCAATGTCGCGTTGATTGTCAGAGAGTTGTTGCTGGAGTTGGTTTAAAAGCTGGCCTTGAGCATTGCTGATGCGCTCAAGCGAGGTGACGCGGTCTTCGACCGAGCCGGAGCCGACATTACTGATTGGCGCTTGGGCAGTAGCGGCCCAAGGGGCCGCTACGCCAACCAGTAACGACAGACTCAACAGGTGACGTCTGAAGTTACTGTTCATGCGATTCTCTTAGTAAACCAGAACGGCACGACGGTTTTTAGCATAAGCCGCTTCGTCGTGGCCCAGTACTGCTGGTTTTTCTTTACCGTAAGAAACGATAGAGATCTGGTCAGCGGAAACGCCTTTACCCTGCAGGTACATTTTAACGGCGTTAGCACGACGCTCACCCAGAGCGATGTTGTATTCCGGCGTGCCGCGTTCGTCAGCGTGGCCTTCAACGGTCACTTTGTAAGACGGGTTGTTACGCAGGAATGCAGCGTGCGCGTCCAGCATCTGAGCGAATTCGGAGCTTACGTCATACTTGTCCAGGCCGAAGTAAACGATGTTGTTCTTCTGCAGTTCTTGCATCTGCAGACGAGCTTGTTCTTCGGAAGACAGGTTGCTGCTGCCGTTTTCCATACCAGTGCCGGCGCCAGCGCCCATACCAGATTGGTCGTTGTTCGCGCTTTTGTTAGAACTACAAGCTGCTACAGCCAGAACTGGCAGTGCCAGCAGAAGCCCTTTCAGCACTTTGTTCAGTTGCATTTCTTTGATCCTTTTATAGTTTGCCATACATATTTACACATGCATCACAGATACGGCGACCAGGCAGGGAATTTGACCTGTCCATCAGTTGCCGGAAGACGCGCTTTGAAACGCCCATCAGTTGACACCAACTGCAGCACGGAGCCCATACCTTGCGTGGAGCTATAGATCACCATGGTGCCGTTTGGCGCAATACTAGGCGTTTCATCCAGGAAGGTGCCGGTCAAAACCTGAACGGCGCCTGATCCAAGATCTTGTTTGGCGATGTGTTGTGCACCACTGTTGGTGCTGACCATCACCAGGAATTTACCATCGGAGCTGACTTCAGAATCCTGGTTCTGAGAGCCTTCCCACGTCAGACGCTGTGCGGCACCGCCGCTGGCGCTGATTTTATAAATCTGCGGACGCCCGCCCTGGTCGGAGGTAAACGCCAGAGACTGGCCATCCGGGAACCAGGTCGGTTCGGTGTTGTTGTTGCGGCCATCGGTCAGTTGCGTGATCTGGCCGGAGCCGAGGTTCATCACGTACAGGTTCAGGCTGCCGCTCTTGGACAGCGCGAAGGCCAGCTTGCTGCCGTCCGGCGAGAACGCCGGCGCACCGTTGTGGCGCGGGAACGAAGCGATCTGGCGGATGGCACCGTTAGCCAGGGTTTGCACCACCAGCGCGGAACGGCCGCTCTCGAAGGTCACGTAAGCCAGTTTACTGCCGTCCGGCGACCAGGCCGGCGACATCAGCGGCTCAGGCGAACGGTGCACCGTGAACTGGTTGTAACCGTCGTAATCCGCTACGCGCAGCTCGTACGGGAATTTCCCGCCGTTGGTCTGCACCACATAGGCGATACGGGTGCGGAACGCGCCCTTGATGCCGGTCAACTTCTCGAACACTTCGTCGCTGGCGGTATGGGCAGAATAACGCAACCACTGTTTGGTCACTTTATACTGGTTCTGCGCCAACACGGTGCCCGGCGAACCCGAGGTGTCCACCAACTGGTAGGAGATCAGGTAGCTGCCGTCGGCGCCAGGTTGAACCTGACCGACCACTACGGCGTCGATGCCCAATGCAGTCCAGGCCGCCGGCGTCACTTCAGACGCGGAGGTGGGTTGCTGCGGCATGCGCGCCACGTCGATCGGGTTGAATTTGCCGCTGTTGCGCAGATCTGCGCCGACAATCTTGCCGATATCTTCCGGCGGCGTGCCTGGGCCCGCCCATTTAAACGGCACCACGCCAATCGGACGAGCGGAGTCGACCCCTTGGGTGATTTCAATGCGAACTTCCGCGTGCAACACGGACGCCCACAGAATTAAAAAACCTAGCGCTACTCGAAATGCCTGCTTCATCTCATCTCCCTTATCCAGGCGGGATGCCTGCGATAAATTAGCAGAATTTTAACAAACCAACTCACGTAAAACTACATAATCCCTGTTGGTTACCTTAGTACATCCCTGTGATAACACTCACTCAATCAACCGTTATTGCGGCTTGAATTCAAGTATAGAATTCTTAAAGTGCTGATAAACGGCATCGCTCGGCGGCTTCGGTATATGCGCCAACTTGGCGGCAGACACCGCGGCCTGACACAATGCCGGATCGCCACCAGCCGGTTGTACGCTTATCAGCAGGCCGTCCGGCGCCAGCTTGATACGCAGGTCGCAGGTTTTGCCGGCGAACGAACTGGCGTCATAGAACTTGCTCTGAATCGCCCCTTGAATCTGTCCCATATAACCGCTGATATCCGCCCCGCTGGCGCCAGCCGTCTTGGCATTGCCCTGCCCGGCCGGTTTACCGTCGCCCTTCGATTTGGCACCGCCGCCTTTCGGCGCGTTCTTGCCATCCGCCAAGCCGCCAAACAGATCGCTAACTTCCTCCGATTGTTTCGCAGCCTCGGCGGCGGCCTTCTTCTTGGCGTCCGCAGCGGCTTTTTTGGCGGCAGCGGCTTTCTCGGCCGCCGCTTTCTTCTCTGCCTCGGCGACAGCCTTCTTCTCGGCTTCCGCTGCGGCTTTTTTCTCGGCTTCAGCAGCCGCTTTCTTCTCCGCGGCCTCTGCAGCTTTCTTTTCTGCCGCGGCGGCGGCGGCTTTCTTCGCCTCTTCCGCCTGTTTCTTGGCGGCGGCGGCAGCGGCCGCTTCTTTCTTGGCTTCCGCTTCGGCTTTTTTCTGCGCGTCCGCCTGCGCCTTGGCGACCTTGTCCGCTTCGGCCTTCGCCTTGGCGGCAGCGGCTTCGGCGACCTTCTGTTGCTCTTTGGCCTTCGCAGCGGCGGCTTCCGCCGCTTTTTGCTGCTCGGCGGCCTGCTTCTGCTGCTCCGCCGCCTTCTGCTGTTGCTCAGCCTGCGCCTTGGCGTTCTGCGCGGCTTTCTCCTGCGCCGCCAAACGCTCTTTCTCCAGCTCTTTCAGGCGCTGCTGTTGCTCCGCCTGCTTCTGCTGAAGCTCTTCGGCCTGTTGCTCCGCTTTTTTCTGGCGCTGCTTCTCGGCACGCTGCGCATCGTTGCTCTGCTGCTGCTGGCGGTTGTACTGCTCCACCACCGCGCCGGGATCGACCATCACCGCGCCCACTACAGAACCATCGCCGCCGCCGCCGGCGCTCATGTCGACCTTTTCCTGCAGCGATCCCCAAATCAGCAGGGCAATCAGTATGAAGTGCAGAACGACCGAAACAATAACGGCGCGGTTCAGCTTATCGTTTTGCTCAGTTGCCTTTACCAAAATAGATTCCCAAAAACTGGTGTTGCTTATACGGGGTTCCTGGGCCGCAGCGCAGGAACCGGGTTGCCGTTCGCCTTACGGTCAGATCGGCTGGGTCATCAGCCCCACGGAAGCCACGCCCGCCTGATGGAGAATATTCAATGCCTTGATAATCTCATCGTAAGGGACTTCCTTCGCACCGCCGATCAAAAAGACCGTTTTCGGGTTAGCCGCCAAACGCGACTTGGCTTCGGCCGCGACTTGTTCAGGCGGCAGCAGCTCCATACGGTTGTGATCCACCACCAGGGTGTATTGACCTACGCCGGAAACCTCGAGGATCACCGGCGGATTGTCATCGCTGGACACCGTTTTGGAATCGGTGGCGTCCGGCAGGTCAACCTCCACGCTCTGCGTGATGATTGGCGCAGTTGCCATAAAGATCAGCAGCAGCACCAGCAACACGTCGAGCAGCGGAACGATGTTAATTTCGGACTTCAGCTCGCGCCGACTACGTCCACGTACTCTCGCCATGCTACCTCCTACTTATTTGCTGTCGCTGGAGAAGGCCTGACGATGCAGAATAGCGGTGAACTCTTCCATAAAGTTGTCGTAATTCTGCTCAAGCTTGTTGACGCGCTGGTTGAGACGGTTATAGGCCATTACCGCCGGGATGGCGGCGAACAGACCGATCGCGGTGGCGATCAGCGCTTCGGCGATACCCGGCGCCACCATCTGCAGCGTGGCTTGCTTCACCGCGCCCAGCGCGATAAAGGCGTGCATGATCCCCCACACGGTGCCGAACAGGCCGATGTACGGACTGATCGAACCGACGGTGCCGAGGAACGGAATATGGGTTTCCAGCGTTTCCAGCTCGCGGTTCATCGAAATGCGCATCGCACGCGACGCCCCTTCGATCACCGACTCCGGCGCATGGTTGTTGGCGCGGTGCAGGCGGGCGAACTCTTTGAAGCCGGAATGGAAGATCTGCTCGGAACCGGTCAGGCTATCGCGACGCGCCTGACTTTCCTGGTACAAACGGGAAAGCTCGATACCGGACCAGAATTTGTCTTCAAAGGCTTCGGCGTCACGCGTCGCCGCATTGAGGATGCGGGTGCGCTGAATGATGATCGCCCAAGAGGCTACCGAGAAGCATATCAAAATCAACATGATAAGCTTAACCAGCAGGCTCGCCTTCAAGAATAAATCTAGGATGTTCATGTCAGTCACTGCTTAAACTCCGCGACAATAGACTTAGGAAGCGCTCTTGGCTTCATTTGGTGTGGATCAATACAGGCAATCAGGACATCTGCCTGGCTCAGTAGGGCCCCGTCAGAATTGACAATGCGTTGAGCAAACGTGAGAGAAGCCCCGCGCAGAGAGGTGATTTCACTCTGGACCTCCAGTTGCTCATCGAGACGAGCCGGAGCCAGATAATCCACCGTCATGCGCCGGACGACAAAAGCGACTTGTTCACTGAGCAGCTGCTGTTGATGAAAGTTGTGCTGACGCAGCATCTCTGTGCGCGCTCTTTCAAAAAAGGCGACGTAGCGGGCGTGATAGACCACACCACTGGCATCGGTATCCTCGTAGTAAACGCGAACCGGCCATCGAAACAACGTATTACTCACTCTACTTCCCAGCAATGCAATTTAACGCTGCTACTATACGCAAGACAGATCGGGTTGGGAATGGGTTACAAGATGGGAATGAAAATAATTATGGGCCGTGAGGGCCCATAACGTGGGGACATCGGGGAGATTATAAAGAAACGTAAAGTAATCCTGCGCACAAGATCACAATTGCAGGAAGCGGCGCGAAAAAAGCGCGCCAGACGCTGCGCTGCGGGCGGAATCCGAAGCCGTGGATCACTCCGGCGCAGACGGCCCAAATCAGCAACAGCCCTTCCCAAACCTCCAGCGAGCTGGTTTTGGCGGCGAAACGCGTCGGATCCCAGAACACGCACCCCGCCAAAATCAACGCCAGCACCAGGGAAAGGGCCCGAACCGGGCCCTTGTCGGTGACAGCGTACAGCTTGTCAATCACGGACGAGCTCATTACTTACCGTCTTGCTGAGCTTTGGTCGCTTCGCTCTGCTCAAGCGCCAGCGCCGTGATGATGCCGAAGGCGCAGGCAAGAAGCGTTCCGAGAATCCAGGCAAAATACCACATGGTTTAGCTCCTTATCCTTAGTACAGCGAATGCTTGTTGTTTTCGATGTAGTTCTTGTCGAGACGACCGAACATTTTGTAGTACGACCAGCTGGTGTACGCCAAAACGATAGGCACGAAAATCGCCGCCACGACGGTCATCACTTTCAGCGTCAACAGGCTCGACGTCGCGTCCCACATGGTCAGGCTGACGTTAGGCACGGTGCTGGACGGCATCACGAACGGGAACATGGTGACCCCGGCGGTGAGGATGACGCAGGCGATGGTCAGCGACGAGGTGACGAACGCCAGCGCGCCTTTCTCCAGACGCGAGAACAGGATGGTGAACAACGGCAGCACTACGCCCAGTGCAGGCAAAGCCCACAGCAGCGGATACTTGTTGAAGTTGATCAGCCATGCGCCGGCCTGATGCGCCACTTCTTTACGCAGCGGGTTGGATTCCGCCATGGTGTCCAGCGCTGAAGTGATCACGTAGCCGTCGATGCCTTTAACCAGCCACACACCCGCCAGCAGGAAGCATACCGCCATGATCAGCGTCGCGATCTGCGCTGCGGCGCGTGACCGCAGGTGGATCTCGCCGGTGGTGCGCATCTGCAGGTAGGTCGCGCCCTGAGTGACCAGCATGGTCAGACTGACCACGCCCGCCAACAGACCGAACGGATTCAGCAGCTGGAAGAAGTTGCCGGTGTAGAACAGACGCAGGTACTCGTCCACATGGAACGGCACGCCCTGCAGCAGGTTGCCGAACGCCACGCCGAACACCAACGCAGGCACGAAGGAACCGATGAAGATGCCCCAGTCCCACATGTTGCGCCAGCGGCTGCTCTCCAGTTTGGAACGGTAGTCAAAACCGACCGGGCGGAAGAACAACGCCGCCAGCACCAGGATCATGGCGACGTAGAAGCCCGAGAAGGCCGCTGCGTAGACCATCGGCCAGGCGGCGAACAGCGCGCCGCCGGCGGTGATCAGCCACACCTGGTTACCGTCCCAGTGAGGGGCGATGGAGTTGATCATCACCCGGCGCTCGGTATCGGTTTTACCGATGATGCGCACCAGGATGCCGACGCCCATGTCGAAACCGTCGGTGACGGCGAAGCCGATCAGCAGTACGCCAACCAGCACCCACCAGATAAATCGCAGTACTTCATAGTCAAACATACGTGGACTCCTGTTTAGCGCGCTTCCTGCACGGCGGCAGTCGGTTGTTCAAAGTGGTAGCGGCCGGTTTTCAGGCTGCTTGGACCCAGACGCGCAAACTTGAACATCAGGTACATTTCAGCCACCAGGAACAGGGTGTACAAGCCGCAAATCAGCCCCATCGAGAACAGAATGTCGCCCGCGGTCAGCGAAGAGTTGGCGACTGCGGTCGGCAGCACCTCACCAATCGCCCACGGTTGACGGCCGTATTCCGCCACGAACCAGCCGGCTTCCACCGCGATCCACGGCAGCGGCAAGCCATACAGCGCCGCACGCAACAGCCATTTTTTCTGGCCGATGCGGCCGCGCACCACGCTCAGGAAGGACAGACCGATAATCAGCAGCATCAGCACGCCACAGGCCACCATGATGCGGAAGGCGAAGTACAGCGGCGCCACGCGTGGAATGGAGTCCTTGGTCGCCTGCTGGATCTGCGCTTCCGTCGCGTCGCTGACGTTCGGGGTATAACGCTTCAGCAGCATGCCGTAGCCCAGGTCTTGCTTGGTTTTGTTGAATTCCGCACGCACCGCAGGATCGGTATTGCCGCCGCGCAGCTCTTCCAGCAGCTGGTAGGCTTTCATGCCGTTGCGGATGCGCACTTCATGTTGCGCCAGCAGATCTTTCAGGCCGGTGACCTGAGTGTCGGTGGAACGCGTGGCGATCAGGCCAAGCGCATACGGGATCTGAATAGAGAAGGAGTTTTCCATCTTGTCCTGATCGGGGATGCCGAACAGGGTGAAGGACGCCGGCGCCGGCTGGGTATCCCACTCCGCTTCGATGGCGGCCAGTTTGGTTTTCTGTACGTCGCCCATTTCGTAACCGGATTCGTCACCCAGCACGATCACCGACAGCACCGCTGCCATGCCGAAGCTGGCGGCGATGGCGAAGGAGCGTTTGGCGAAAGCGATGTCGCGGCCCTTCAGCAGGTAGTAAGCGCTGATGCCCAGCACGAACATGGCGCCGGTGGTGTAGCCTGCAGCCACGGTGTGAACGAATTTCACCTGCGCAACCGGGTTAAGCACCAACTCGGAGAAGCTGACCATCTCCATGCGCATGGTTTCGAAGTTGAAATCCGACGCGATCGGGTTCTGCATCCAGCCGTTGGCGACCAGGATCCACAGCGCGGACAGGTTGGAGCCGAGGGCCACGAACCAGGTTACCGCCATGTGCTGCACCTTGCTCAGACGATCCCAGCCGAAGAAGAACAGGCCGACCAGCGTCGATTCAAGGAAGAACGCCATCAGACCTTCGATAGCCAGTGGGGCCCCGAAGATATCGCCGACGTAATGAGAGAAATATGACCAGTTAGTCCCGAACTGGAACTCCATGGTCAAACCGGTGGCCACACCCAGAGCAAAGTTAATCGCAAATAACTTTCCCCAGAATTTGGTCATGTCTTTATAGATTTGTTTGCCAGACAGGACATATACCGTTTCCATAATTGCCAACAAGAACGCCATACCGAGCGTTAATGGGACAAATAAGAAATGGTACATCGCCGTTAAAGCAAACTGTAAGCGCGACAGTTCGACAATATCAAACATCTTGACTCCTTGCTCCTCGCAGGAAGACTCCGACACGCGGTTATCGGCACGCTTCTTTCAAAGCCGCCAGTAACGCCCCGCAGTGAATGCCCTTAAACACAACAAATTTGATCCAGCTTCTCCGCTTTCAACCGCACACTCGGCCAATAGCCCGCACGGGCCGTCGACAAGCACGCCACTGAAAACCGACAACGGGTAACAAATGCAACAAGATCAACCATCCATAATCACAACATGGATGATACTCGCCCAATCCCACACAATAAATAGGTTTTTACGTGACGTGGGTTGGACTTTTGGTTACAGGTCAAATCTTAGCCGAAAGAGGTACTTCGGCCTAATTTGATCTGAGACAATTTAAGCCTATCTGCATATTATTTCCATATTCATCAGCACATTTCGCATAATTTTCTTAGGGTCATGTTGCGCAATGGTTTAATTGTTTTTTAATGATATTTTTGTGTTAAATAAATGTAATTAAAAAGAGCCGCCATTGTATTATTACGCACTTATTATGCGACATAATTAACCTTTTATTTCCAATAAGCCGTGACAGTGATAGCAGTCACAAAACAACAAATCTCTCTCCAATATTAGTCTATTTCTCGCAATGGGATCGTAAAGGTTGCGATTTTGTAGCAAAATGACCACTTATGTTAAAATTGCATTGAGTGACAATAACTTATGAAAAAAATCATCTTTGCCTCTGTCTTGGGACTCTCGGGAAACGCCATGGCCGCCGAAACGGTAAATATCACCCTGTTGGGCACCTCCGATCTGCACGGCACTTTCGTGCCCTGGGACTACGCCAGCGACACGGAAAACCTGGCGGGCAGCCTGAGCCAGATAGCCACCCAGGTCAAAAAGGTGCGCGCCGAACAGCCCAACCTGATTCTGGTGGACGCCGGCGACACCATCCAGGGCAACTTCGTCGAAACCTTCAAACAGGAGGCCGTCAGCCCGATGATGCTGGGCCTCAACGCGCTTGACTACGACGTTTGGGTGATGGGCAACCACGAATTCGACTTCGGTCTGCCGGCGCTGGCCACGCCGCTCAAACAGTTTAAAGGCGCGGCGCTGGCGGGCAACATCGTCTGGGACAGCGGCAAACCTTATCTGCCGGCCTATACCATCCTCGAACGCCAGGGCGTGAAGATCGGCATCATCGGCATGGACACGCCGATGACTGCGGAATTCGCCAAGGGCACCGATCGCATCAAAGGGCTGAACTTCACCGATCCGGTACAGGCGGTGAAACAGGTCATCAGGCAGATCGACGGCCAGGTCGACGCGATCGTGCTGGTCGCGCATATGGGCATCGACAACGAGAACCAGCGCCCCGGCACCGGCGTGGCGGACATCGCCAACGCCAACCCGGAGCTGGCGGCGATCGTCGCCGGCCACATGCATGTGAAAATCGACAAAGCGGTGGTGAGCGGCGTCATCATCACGGAGCCGGATAAGTACGGTCGCGCGCTGTCACGCATTGACCTGCAATTTGAACGCCGCGATGGCAAATTCACGCTGATCGACAAAAACAGCTACACCTATTCCATCAAGGGGCTGGCGCCGGACAGCGCCATGCAGGCTCTCTACCAGCCGTATCATGACATTTTGCGCGCCAACGCCAACCGAGTCGTGGCGAAGCTGAGCGGCAGCGATCTGGTGCCTGCCGACGAGTTCCGCGGCATTCCTCAGGTACACGTTCAAGATACCGGCATCAGTGAGTTATTCCAGCAGGCCGCCCGTCACTATGCACCGCTGGCGCAGGTGATCGCCCTGCAGATCGACAACGATCGCGCCAAACTGGATGTCGGCGACATCAAGGCCAAGGATATCGCCTTTAACTACCAATACGCCGGCGGCGAGATCACCGTTTATCAGCTCAACGGCAAAGCGCTTAAACGCTACATGGAGTGGTCTGCCGATTATTTCAATCAGCTGCAGCCGGGCGACGTCACCTACAGCTTTAACCCGGCGCGGCGCTCGTCCAAATATTCCACCAACGATTTCTTCGACGGCGTCACTTACACCATCGATCTGCGTCAACCGGCCGGTTCACGCATCGTCAGTCTGCGCCTGGCAGACGGCACGCCGGTCACCGACGACATGCCGATCCGCCTGGGCATGAACAGTTACCGTATGGGCCACCTGACGCAGAAGGGCGGCGCGCTGGAGGGGCAATCCTTCCCGGTGCTGTTCGACAGCAAAGCGCAATACGGTGAAGAAGAAGGCACCATTCGCAACCTGACTCTGCGCTACCTGACGGAAGTGAAACACGGCCAGTATCAGAGCGTGCCGCCGCAGCGCTGGAAACTGGTTGGCATGGAAGGGTACGAACCGCAGCGGGCGATCGTCAAACGGCTGCTCAATGAAGGCGTTATCCAGGTGCCGACCACCGACGACGGGCGCTACACCAACGTCGCCTCGATCAACGTCAAAGACGCGCTGTTCAACAATGCCGACGATTACCGCACCGCCCTCACCTCGCTGGAGCAACAGCGGCAAACCGCCGCGGATCCGGTGCGGCAGCGCCGCCTGCAGGATCGGATCGCGCTGATCAAGGCGCTCAACGATTTCTGATCTTCACCCATAAAAAAGGCCACCCAATGGGTGGCCAAACATGTCGAGATAGTGTTATTTCGTACTCAATGCTTAGCGCTTCAGCACCGCTTTTACCGCGTCGCCGATGTCCGCCAGGCTGCGAACGGTTTTCACGCCCGCCGCTTCCAGCGCAGCAAACTTCTCGTCCGCCGTGCCCTTGCCGCCTGCGATGATGGCGCCCGCGTGGCCCATACGCTTGCCTTTCGGCGCAGTCACGCCGGCGATGTAACCCACGACCGGTTTGGTGACGTGTTCTTTGATGTAAGCTGCCGCTTCTTCTTCAGCGCTGCCGCCGATCTCACCGATCATCACGATCGCTTCGGTCTGCGGATCCTGCTGGAACATCTTCAGGATATCGATGAAGTTGGAGCCCGGGATCGGGTCGCCGCCGATGCCCACGCAGGTGGACTGGCCCAGACCGGCATCGGTGGTTTGTTTCACCGCTTCATAGGTCAGGGTACCGGAGCGTGAAACGATGCCCACTTTGCCCGGCAGGTGGATGTGGCCAGGCATGATGCCGATTTTGCACTCGCCCGGGGTGATCACGCCTGGGCAGTTCGGCCCGATCATGCGCACGCCGGCTTCGTCCAGTTTCACTTTCACGGTCAGCATGTCCAGGGTCGGGATGCCTTCGGTGATGGTGATGATCAGTTTGATGCCGGCATCGATCGCTTCCAGAATGGAGTCTTTGCAGAACGGCGCTGGAACGTAGATGACAGAGGCCGTCGCGCCGGTCGCTTCAACCGCTTCGCGCACGGTGTTGAACACCGGCAGACCCAGGTGCTGAGTGCCGCCTTTGCCCGGGGTGACGCCGCCAACCATTTTGGTGCCGTAAGCGATAGCTTGTTCGGAGTGGAAAGTCCCCTGGCTACCGGTGAAGCCCTGGCAAATTACTTTGGTGTTTTTATCGATTAAGATGGACATTATTTACCCTCCACTGCTGCAACAACTTGCTGAGCCGCATCAGTCAGGCTGGTCGCAGCAATGATATTCAGGCCGCTGTCCGCCAGTTTCTTGGCGCCCAGTTCGGCATTGTTCCCTTCCAGGCGCACAACGACCGGGACGTTAACGCCCACTTCAGCCACTGCGCCGATGATGCCGTCAGCGATCAGATCGCAACGTACGATACCACCGAAGATGTTAACCAGAACCGCTTTCACCTTGTCGTCGGACAGGATGATTTTGAACGCTTCGGTCACGCGCTCTTTGGTCGCGCCGCCGCCAACGTCCAGGAAGTTGGCCGGTTCGCCGCCGTGCAGTTTAACGATGTCCATGGTGCCCATGGCCAGACCGGCGCCGTTCACCATGCAGCCGATGTTGCCGTCGAGGGCAACGTAGTTCAGCTCCCACTGAGCCGCACGGGATTCACGCTCGTCTTCCTGCGAAGGATCACGCATTTCACGCAGTTCAGGCTGACGGAACAGGGCGTTGCCGTCGGCGCCCAGTTTGCCGTCCAGGCACACCAGATCGCCCTGCTTGGTGATCACCAGCGGGTTGATCTCAACCATCGCCAGGTCGCGCTCCAGGAACAGCGTCGCCAGACCCATGAAGATCTTGGCGAACTGGCTGACTTGCTTGCCGGTCAGGCCCAGTTTAAAGGCCAGCTCACGACCCTGATAAGGCTGTGGACCCGCCAGCGGATCGATGGTCATTTTGTGGATCAGTTCCGGGGTTTCTTCCGCCACTTTCTCGATTTCCACGCCGCCTTCGGTAGACGCCATGAATACGATGCGACGGGTCGCGCGGTCTACAACGGCGCCCAGGTACAGCTCTTTATCGATGTCGGTCGCCGCTTCTACCAGGATCTGGTTAACCGGCTGGCCCAGCGCGTCAGTCTGGTAAGTCACCAGACGTTTGCCCAACCAGGCTTCCGCGAAGGCACGGATATCTTCTTTGCTGTTGACGACTTTAACGCCGCCCGCTTTACCGCGGCCGCCAGCATGAACCTGACATTTCACCACCCACGGGCCGGAGCCGATTTTGGATGCGGCTTCTTCTGCTTCACGCGGAGTGGTACAGGCGTAACCGGTTGGTGCCGGCATGCCATACCGAGCAAACAGCTGTTTTGCCTGATATTCGTGTAAATTCATGATGTTCTATCCATTCAGTTCTGAAGGTTTTTAGCCGGGCCATTATTACGCGGTAAACCGCATGGTTTTCCGGCCACATAGCACAGAGTGCGGGCGCGGCATGCCGCGCCCGGCAAGGGTTACTAGACGTCCAGCAGCAGACGAGCCGGATCTTCCAGCATCTCTTTGACCGTCACCAAATAACCGACGGATTCTTTACCGTCGATCAGGCGGTGGTCATAAGACAGCGCCAGATACATCATCGGCTGGATCACCACCTGACCATTGACCGCCATTGGGCGATCTTTGATGGCGTGCATGCCCAGGATGGCGCTCTGCGGCGGGTTGATGATCGGGGTGGACATCAGGGAGCCGAATACGCCGCCGTTGGTAATGGTGAAGTTACCGCCGGTCAGCTCTTCCACGGTCAGTTTGCCGTCGCGGCCCTTAACGGCCAGCTCTTTGATTTTCTTTTCGATGTCAGCCATGCTCATGGCGTCCACATCGCGCAGTACCGGCGTCACCAGGCCGCGCGGAGTAGAAACCGCGATGCTGATGTCGAAGTAGTTGTGGTAAACCACATCGGAACCGTCGATCGACGCGTTCACTTCCGGGAAACGCTTCAGCGCTTCAACCACCGCCTTGATGTAGAAGGACATGAAGCCCAGACGCACGCCGTGGCGTTTCTCGAAGGCTTCGCCGTACTGCTTGCGCAGATCCATGATCGGCTGCATGTTGATTTCGTTGAAGGTGGTCAACATCGCGGTGCTGTTTTTCGCTTCCAGCAGACGCTCGGCGACGCGTTTGCGCAGGCGGGTCATCGGCACGCGTTTTTCACTGCGGCCGGCCAGAGCTGGCTGCGGCGCGGCTTCAGCGGCGGCTGGTTTGGCAGCAGCGCCGCCTTTGGCCAGGTGCGCTTCCACGTCTTCACGCGTAATGCGGCCGCCTACGCCGGTGCCTTTGATGGCGCCGGCATCGAGATCGTGTTCAGCAATCAGGCGGCGAATCGCCGGGCTGAGCGCGTCATTACTTTCTTCTTCCAGGCTCGCGGTCGCGCGCTGTGCAGGCGTGGCTTCTTTCTCCTGGCTCTTCTCAGCGGTCGGCTTGCCGGAGCTGTCGCCCGGACGGATGCGGCCGAGCAGTTGGCGAGACAGTACGGTCGCGCCCTCTTCTTCCACGATAGCATCGAGAATACCCGCTTCACTGGCCGGCACTTCCAACACCACTTTGTCGGTTTCGATTTCAACCAGGACTTCGTCACGCTGAACGCTGTCGCCCGGTTTCTTGTGCCAGGTGGCTACGGTCGCATCGGCAACCGATTCAGGAAGGTCAGGAACCAGAATATCTACGCTACTCATTTAGCTTTCCCTTAAGTTTTTTATCATCTGCTTGCCGGCCCCTCGGCCGGCAAGCGAGCGAACATTAGTCAATATTCAGCGCATCATTCACCAGAGCCTGCTGCTGCTTCTGGTGTACGGACATATAACCCACCGCCGGAGAGGCGGAGGCCGGACGTCCTGCGTAACGTAAAGAAGCCCCGAACGGCACCACTTCACGGAAGTTGTGTTGGCTGCAGTACCAGGCGCCCTGGTTCAGCGGCTCTTCCTGACACCAGACGAAGTCATGCACGTGCGAGTATTGCTCCAGCACGGCCTGCACGGCCTGATGCGGGAACGGATACAACTGCTCGATGCGCACGATGGCCACGTCTTTCTGCTCGTTCTTGCGACGCTGTTCCAGCAGGTCGTAGTAAACCTTACCGGAGCACAGCACGACGCGCTTGACCGCTTTCGGATCCAAATCGTCGATCTCGCCGATCGCCGGCAGGAAGGTGCCGTTGGCCAGCTCGTCCAGCGAAGAGACCGCCAGCGGGTGACGCAGCAGCGACTTCGGCGACATCACCACCAGCGGACGACGCATACCGCGCAGCGCCTGACGACGCAGCATGTGGTAAACCTGCGCCGGCGTGGACGGGACGCACACCTGCATGTTCTGCTCAGCGCACAGCTGCAGATAACGTTCCAGACGCGCGGAGGAGTGCTCTGGGCCCTGGCCTTCATAGCCGTGCGGCAGCAGCATCACCAGGCCGCACATACGGCCCCATTTTTGCTCGCCGGAGCTGATGAACTGGTCGATAACAACCTGCGCGCCGTTGGCGAAGTCGCCGAACTGCGCTTCCCAGATGGTCAGCGTGCGCGGTTCCGCCGTGGCGTAGCCGTATTCGAACGCCAGCACCGCCTCTTCAGACAGCACGGAGTCCCAGACCTTGAATTCGCCCTGGCCGCTGTGGATATTCGCCAGCGGAACATAGACCGAACCGTTTTTCTGGTTGTGCACCACCGCGTGACGGTGGAAGAAGGTGCCGCGGCCGGCGTCTTCGCCGGAGATGCGGATTGGAATGCCTTCATCCGCCATGGTGGCGTAGGCCAGCGTTTCGGCGGCGCCCCAGTCGAACGGCTTGTTGCCCGCCGCCATCTCGGCGCGGTCAGCGTAGATTTTCGCCACGCGTGACTGCATTTCGATCGCTTCCGGCACGGTGCTGATGCGGCGGCCCAGTTCCTGCAGACGCTTCATCTCAACCTTGCTCGGGTACTCTTCGTCCCACTCGTGGTTCAGGTACGGCGACCAGGTGAAGGAGTGCAGATTCATCGGACGCCATTCTTCAACCACACAATCGCCGCGGTCGAGCGCATCACGATACAGGTTGACCATTTCCGTGGCATCTTCCAGGCTGGCCACTTTCTGTTCGGTCAGAATGTCAGCGTAGATTTTGCGCGGCGTAGGGTGTTTCTTGATCTTCTGATACATCACCGGCTGGGTGGCGCTCGGCTCATCGGCCTCGTTGTGCCCATGGCGACGGTAGCAGACCAGATCGATCATCACGTCACGCTTAAAGGTGTTACGGAAATCCAACGCCAGGCGAGTGACGAAGGCCACGGCTTCCGGATCGTCCGCGTTAACGTGGAAGATCGGCGCCTGAACCATTTTGGCGATGTCGGTGCAATATTCGGTAGAACGCGCATCCAGCGGGTTGGAGGTGGTGAAGCCAACCTGGTTGTTGATGACGATGCGCACGGTGCCGCCCACTTCGTAGCCGCGAGCCTGAGACATGTTCAGGGTTTCCTGAACCACGCCCTGGCCGGTAATGGCGGCGTCGCCGTGGATGGTGATCGGCAGCACCATGTTGCTGCGCGCTTCGTCCAGACGATCGCGACGGGCGCGAACCGACCCCATGACCACCGGGCTGACGATCTCCAGGTGCGACGGGTTGAACGCCAGCGCCAGGTGAACCATGCCGCCTTCGGTTTCCACGTCGGAGGAGAAGCCCTGGTGATATTTCACATCACCGGTGCCAAGGTGTTCTTTATGCTTGCCGGCGAATTCGTCGAACAGGTCGGCCGGCTTTTTGCCCAGCACGTTGATCAGCACGTTCAGACGGCCGCGGTGGGCCATGCCCAACACCACTTCACGCGTGCCGTTCTTGCCGGCGTGGCGCACCATCTCTTTCAGCATCGGCACCAGCGCGTCGCCGCCTTCCAGCGAGAAGCGTTTGGCGCCCGGGAATTTGGCGCCCAGGTAGCGTTCCAGGCCTTCCGCAGCGGTCAGCTCGTTCAGGAAACGGCGTTTTTCGTCGGCGGTAAAGCTGGCGCGCCCCACCACCGACTCGATGCGCTGCTGGATCCAGCGTTTCTCTTCGGTGTTGGTGATGTGCATGTATTCAGCGCCGATCGAACCGCAGTAGGTCTGCTTCAGCGCGGCGTACAGATCGCCCAGCTTCATGGTTTCTTTGCCGATGGCGAAAGAACCCACGTTGAAGGTTTCCTGGAAATCGGCTTCGGTCAGGTTGTGGTAAGCGGGCTCAAGGTCAGGAACTTGCTCACGCTGCCACAGGCCGAGCGGATCGAGGTTGGCATGCTGATGTCCGCGGAAGCGGAAGGCGTTGATCAGCTGCAGTACCTTGACCTGTTTGGCGTCGGTTGCCGGATCGGTGATGGTGGTGTTGTAGCGCGCGGAGTCTTTCGCCAGGCGGCGGAAGTAGTCGCGCGTTTGAGAGTGGAGCTGATCGGGTTTGACACCCGCGGTTGGTAGCTGTTGAAAAATGGAACGCCAGCTATCTTCAACGGAACCCGGATCGGTTAAGAAATCTTCATAGAGCTGCTCTATGTAAGACTGGTTCGCGCCCGCCAGATAGGAGGAATCCAGCCAGGCCTTCATTGCGCCGTTCTGCATCATGATCCCTTAAGCTTTGAAGCTTTAGTTTTCGCCGTGGTTAACATAATTACCGTGATGAATACGGTTTGCCGTAAAACGGTTCACTCGACGTACTTGCGGCCATGACGGCCCGATACGTTCTGTTATGGACCTTGCGGTCCCTTACAAGGAACCTCTAAAAACCGGCGGAAGAACCAGGCTGCATAGCGCCGCAGCCGCGGGTCAGTTTTTAGAGGTTCCCTCCCCTATGGGATGTGCGCCGGAAAAGAGCCCGGCGCAGCATCTCATTCCGTTTATGCGCCGCGTTGCAGCAGCATGGACTTGATATGCCCGATCGCACGCGTCGGGTTCAAGCCTTTAGGACATACACTGACACAATTCATAATGCTATGGCAGCGGAAAACACTAAAAGCATCGTCCAGATCATCTAAACGTTCTTGCGTTTCCGTGTCACGGCTGTCGATCAGGAAGCGATACGCCGCCAACAGACCGGCAGGCCCGATGAACTTGTCCGGGTTCCACCAGAACGATGGGCACGAAGTCGAGCAGCAGGCGCACAGGATGCACTCGTACAGACCGTCCAGCTTGGCGCGCTGTTCCGGCGACTGCAGGTGCTCACGCGCCGGCGGATTCTTGCCGTCGTTCAGCAGGTATGGCTTGATCTTTTCATACTGGGTGTAGAACTGACCCATATCCACCACCAGATCGCGCACCACCGGCAGCCCCGGCAGCGGACGGATCACGATCTTGCCGTTGCCTTTGCGCAGCGACGAAACCGGGGTGATGCACGCCAGGCCGTTTTTACCGTTCATGTTCAGGCCGTCGGAACCGCACACGCCTTCGCGGCATGAGCGACGGAACGACAGAGTCGGATCTTTTTCTTTCAGCTGGATCAACGCATCCAGCAGCATCATGTCACGGCCTTCTTCCGCTTCCAGGGTGTAGTCCTGCATGTGCGGCGCGTCGTCGACATCCGGATTGTAGCGATAAATGGAAAATTCGAGTTTCATCTGTCGATCTCCGCAATTAGTAAGAACGCACTTTCGGCGGGAATGCCGGGCGCAGCTTCGGTTGCATGTTCACTTCACGACGCGTCATGCTTTCCGATTGCGGCAGATACAGCGAATGGCACAGCCAGTTGGCGTCATCGCGTTCCGGGTAGTCGAAGCGGCTGTGCGCGCCACGGCTCTCGGTACGGAAGTTGGCCGACACGGCGGTGGAATACGCGGTCTCCATCAGGTTATCCAACTCCAGGCACTCGATGCGCTGGGTGTTGAACTCGCTGGAGGTATCGTCCAGGCGTGCGTTCTTCAGACGTTCACGGATCACTTTCAGTTCTTCCAGGCCCTTGGCCATCGCATCGCCTTCGCGGAATACCGAGAAGTTGTGCTGCATGCAAGACTGCAGCGCTTTGCGAATTTCGACCGGGTCTTCGCCGGAACGGGTATTGTTCCAACGGTTCAGACGATCAAGCGAAGCTTCCACGTCGGAGTCGCTGGCGTCACGGCTCACGCCCTGCTCTTCCAACGATTCCTGCAGGTGCATGCCGGCGGAACGGCCGAACACCACCAGGTCCAGCAGCGAGTTGCCGCCCAGACGGTTGGCGCCGTGCACCGATACGCAGGCGATTTCGCCCACGGCGAACAGCCCCGGGATCACCACGTCTTCGCCTTTCTCGTTTACGGTCAGCGCCTGACCGGTCACCTTGGTCGGAATGCCGCCCATCATATAGTGACAGGTTGGGATAACCGGGATCGGCTCTTTCACCGGATCGACGTGCGCGAAGGTGCGGGACAGCTCCAGAATGCCCGGCAGACGGGATTCCAGCACCTCTTTGCCCAGGTGATCCAGCTTCAGCTTGGCGTGCGGGCCCCAAGGACCGTCGCAGCCGCGGCCTTCGCGGATTTCGATCATGATCGAACGGGCAACCACGTCGCGCCCCGCCAGATCTTTGGCGTTCGGCGCATAACGCTCCATGAAGCGCTCGCCGTGTTTGTTCAGCAGGTAACCGCCTTCGCCGCGGCAGCCTTCGGTCACCAGCACGCCCGCGCCGGCGATGCCGGTCGGGTGGAACTGCCACATTTCCATGTCCTGCACCGGCACGCCGGCGCGCAGCGCCATGCCGACACCGTCGCCGGTGTTGATGTGGGCGTTGGTGGTGGACTGGTAAATACGGCCTGCGCCGCCGGTCGCCAGCACGGTGGCCTTGGCTTTGAAGTAAACCACTTCACCGGTTTCGATGCAGATAGCCGTGGTGCCGACCACCGCGCCGTCCTGGTTTTTCACCAGATCGAGCGCATACCACTCAGAGAAAATGGTGGTGTGGTTTTTCAGGTTCTGTTGGTACAGGGTGTGCAGCAGCGCGTGGCCGGTACGGTCGGCTGCGGCTGCGGTACGCGCCGCCTGCTCGCCGCCGAAGTTCAGCGACTGACCGCCGAACGGACGCTGATAGATGCGGCCGTCGTCCAGGCGAGAGAACGGCAGGCCCATGTGTTCCAGTTCCAGAATCGCTTCCGGGCCGGTTTTACACATATATTCGATGGCGTCCTGGTCACCGATATAGTCGGAACCTTTCACCGTGTCGTACATATGCCATTCCCAGTTGTCCTCGTGGCTGTTGCCAAGCGCGACGGTAATGCCGCCCTGGGCGGACACGGTATGGGAACGGGTCGGGAAAACTTTGGACAGCAGGGCACAGGTCGAGCCCGCTTGGGAAATTTGCAGCGCGGCACGCATGCCCGCACCGCCGGCGCCGATTACGACGGCATCAAACTCTCTGACTGGCAGTTTCATTTAAGCACCCCACACTACGATTGTTCCGTACAGTAAATAGACCAGCAACGCGACCACGACAGCCAGCTGCAACACCAGGCGAACCGCCAGCGGCTTGACGTAGTCCGTCAGCACCTGCCACAGCCCGATCCAGGCGTGAACCAGAATCGACAGCAAGGTCAGCAGAGTGAACACTTTCGTAATGGAAGTGGCGAAGAAACCGCGCCAGATGTCATAAGTGAGTTCCGGAGCCGTGACGAAAAAGCCCAGGATATACAGGACGTACAGGGTGATGATGATAGCGGAAGCACGCAGCAGCAGCCAATCGTGCACGCCGTTGCGCCCTAATGCAGAAACGTTGTTTACCATACGAGGACTCCAGCCAGAACTGACAGCACGACGGTCAGACCGATCGCCACCTGGGCGGAACGGGTGCCGGCGGCCAAACTCTCTTCGATGTAGCCAAAATCCATTAACAAGTGACGGATGCCACCGCAAATGTGATAGGCCAGCGCCGTGAGGATGCCCCAGAATATGAATTTGACGATGAAGCTATTCATGATGGCGGCCGCCTGCAGGAACCCCTCTTGGGAAGAGAGTGACAGGCCCAGCAGCCAGAGGAGGATACCCACGGCAACGAAGGTAATTACGCCAGAGACTCGGTGTAAGATAGACGCTATCGCAGTTACGGGGAACCGGATCGTTTGCAGATCCAAGTTGACAGGTCGTTGTTTTTTCACGTATTTGCCCACACAGCTCTTATTATTTTCCTTCCTCCGGGCCTGGGCGGGGATCAGACAGCGTTAAGAGCCTAAAACCCTTACACGTCACGCGCTCAAACATCAACATCCTCTGTGCTCAAACGGCGCGCATTTATAACGCTGGGTGCTCCTACTTCAGGGTAATCCGGAGACCTGGCGGCAGTATAGGAGGATCACATTCTGATTACAATTCTCATACAACCGCTTTGATAACATTTCCCCCGAACAGTGATTCAGATCACGGATTTCACAATTAGTGCAAAATTAATTATCTGATTTGACAAGAGATCAACATTTCCATTACATATAGGGGCACAAACGGTCCTATGATGCGCTACGGGTCAGCAGATACACTTCCCCCCGGGTTCGAGTTATGCAACAGTGTATTTGGCGAACCTATCCCAATAGCCGTTGTTTCCCGCTCGATTTTGCCGGCGTCAAAAAGCAAATAAAGCAAATAAAAACAGTTTATTGGGATAGGTTCACATCTCTTCGAACAGCTCATAGGTAAGATTAACAGACTATAACGAATTACTCTGAATCGTTAACAACTGGTCACCCGTCTCGTTCGCCTGGTCAGCACTCTGTACCCTACCCGCGCACAGTTGCGCAGTCGCTCACAGAGTTAGCGTCCGCACCATTTTTTGCGGGCAACCTGCAGAGATTTAAGGTATTTCAGTTGTTAGTGGTTTTTAAAATAAGGCGCTAAGGAGACAGTAAATGACTGATAAGAAAGCGACGCTAACCATTAACGACAGCGAAGCTCCGATCGAACTGGGCGTATTGACACCGACACTGGGCCCTGATGTCCTCGATGTCCGCGCTCTGGGTTCCAAAGGTTATTTCACATTTGATCCCGGCTTTACCTCCACCGCTTCTTGCGAATCCAAGATTACCTTCATCGACGGCGACAAAGGCGTGCTGCTGCACCGCGGCTTCCCTATCGAACAGCTGGCGAAAGAATCTTCCTACCTGGAAGTGTGCTACATCCTGCTGTACGGCGAGACCCCGACGCCGGAAGAGTTCGAGACCTTCAAAACGACCGTTACCCGTCACACCATGATCCACGACCAGATCACCCATCTGTTCCGTGGCTTCCGTCGCGACTCGCACCCGATGGCGGTGCTGTGCGGCGTGACCGGCGCGCTGGCGGCGTTCTACCACGATGCGCTGGACGTCAACAACGAGCGTCACCGTGAAATCACCGCGTTCCGTCTGCTGTCCAAAATGCCGACCGTAGCCGCGATGTGCTACAAATACTCCCTGGGCCAGCCGTTCGTTTATCCGCGCAACGATCTGTCCTATGCCGGCAACTTCCTGCACATGATGTTCGCCACCCCGTGCGAAGAGTACGTGGTGAACCCGGTATTGGAACGCGCCATGGATCGCATCCTGATCCTGCACGCCGACCATGAGCAGAACGCCTCTACCTCGACCGTGCGCACCGCCGGCTCTTCCGGTGCCAACCCGTTCGCCTGCATCGCGGCCGGCATCGCCTCCCTGTGGGGGCCGGCGCACGGCGGCGCCAACGAAGCGGCGCTGAAAATGCTGGAAGAGATCAAGACCGTCGATCACATTCCGGAATTCATCAAGCGCGCCAAGGACAAGAACGACTCCTTCCGCCTGATGGGCTTCGGCCACCGCGTGTACAAGAACTACGATCCGCGCGCCACCGTGATGCGCGAGACCTGTCACGAAGTGCTGAAAGAGCTGAACAAGAAGGACGACAACCTGCTGCAGGTGGCGATGGAGCTGGAGCACATCGCGCTGAACGACCCGTACTTCATCGAGAAGAAACTGTACCCGAACGTCGACTTCTACTCCGGCATCATCCTGAAGGCGATGGGCATTCCTTCTTCCATGTTCACCGTGATCTTCGCCATCGCGCGCACCATCGGCTGGATCGCGCACTGGAACGAAATGCACGACGAAGGCATCAAAATTGCCCGTCCGCGTCAGCTGTACACCGGCTATGCCGAGCGTGATTTCAAATCCCAGCTGAAAACCAAGTAAGCCGCTTCCCCGGCTGAAACCGCACAGCGCCGCCCCTTCGGGCGGCGTTTTTTTTGCTTATTTCTGGCAGCCCGGGCACCAATAAAACGGCCGCGACGACAGGTCGGTGCGCACAATCATCGCGCCGCAGCGCTCACAGGGCTCGCCGCTGCGATGAAACACCTTGAAGCGAAACAGCGCGCCGTGATGGCGGTTCTCATCCGCCTGCCCACGCGTCTGATAGGAAAGACGCGGCACCGCCAGCAGCGCCTCCGCCAGACGCCAAAGCGCTTCCGGCGCCAGATCCTGCGGTTTGTGCTGCGGCGCCAACTCGGCCTGCCACAGGATTTCGGCGCGCAGATAGTTGCCCAATCCGGCAAGAAACGCCTGGTCGAGCAGCATGCCGCCCAGCTGCCGGCGGCGAAAACGCGGCGTCAGCAAACGCTCCTGCACCTCATCCACCGTCAGCGACATGTCCAACACGTCGGGACCGATGCGTTGCAAAAACGGGTGTTGTTCTATTTCCTCGCGCGGCCCGACGGTGATGTCGGACGCGCTGTAGAGCAATATCGCGCTGCGAGCGGTTTCCAGCCGCACCCGCAGTTCGCGTTTGGTCTCCGGCGTCTCCCCCGCCGCCGCCACTTTCCACACGCCATACAGCTGGTTATGGCTGTACATCGTCAGCCCGTTGGAGAAATGGGTCAGCAGCGCCTTGCCGCGCGGCTCGATGGCGACGATGCGCTCGCCGAGCAAACGCTGACGGTAGTGCTTCAACTGGGGAAAAGTGAAATCGACGGCGGTCAGCGGCTGATCGATCACCGCCGCCGCCAGTTTGTCCGCCGCCCGGCGGATCTCCGGTCCTTCCGGCATAGACCACTCCTTGCGTAGACCCGGCGCAACCCGGTGCGCCGGGAGTGTTCTTGATTAGTGCGTCGCGCCGCCCACCACTTTCAGATCGTGTTCCACCTGCAAAGCGATGGAAACGGCCAGCTCCAGCGCAAACAGCACCGTCGAAGCCGCCATGCTCGGCGCGCCGGGGTGCGCCGCCGCCTGCTCAGGCAAATACGGGATATGGATAAAACCGCCCTTCACCTCGCGTTGGCCGCTCAAACGGTGCAGCAGCCCATACATCACATGGTTGCACACGTAGGTGCCGGCAGTCTGCGAAACGGCGGCCGGAATACCGGCCTCGCGCATCGAACTCACCATCGCTTTGATCGGCAAAGTGCTGAAATAGGCCGCCGGACCGCCGGCGACGATCGGTTCGTCCACCGGCTGCTGCCCCTGATTGTCGGGGATACGCGCGTCGTCGACGTTGATCGCCACCCGTTCAATCGTGATGTCGGTGCGGCCGCCGGCCTGGCCGATAGCCAGTACCATCACCGGCTGCACCTCGTCGATCGCCGCGTTGAGCGCCTCCAGCGCCGCGCCGAACACGCACGGCAGCTGGCGCGCCACAATGCGCGTGCCGACCAGTTCCATATCGTTGAGCTGCTTCACCACTTCCCAGGAGGGATTGAGGCGCTCACCACCAAACGGCTCGAAGCCGGTAATCAATACTTTTTGCATCCTTACTCCTACAGGAACATCAGGAAATACAGCAGGAACACGTTAACCAACAGCAGCAGCACGCCGGTCGGCACCTGCGCCTTGATCACCGCATTCTTGTCCGGCAACTCCAGCAGCGCCGCCGGCACAATGTTGAAGTTCGCCGCCATCGGCGTCATCAGGGTGCCGCAATAGCCGGAGAACATGCCGATCGCCGCCATCACCGCCGGGTTGCCGCCGTGCTGCAACACCAGGATCGGAATGCCGATGCCGGCGGTAACGATCGGGAAAGCGGCGAAGGCGTTGCCCATCACCATGGTCAGCACCGCCATACCGATAGCGTAGACCGCCACGGCGATAAAACGGTTATCGACCGCCAGATATTCCTGGGTCAAATGCGAGATCGCAGTGCCAACGCCGGCGACGGTAAACAGCAGCCCCAGCGAGGCGAGGATCTGCGGCAGAATGAACGCCCAGCCGATCGAATCCAGCAGGCGCCGCGCTTCCTGTATCGGCTGCAGCGCCTTCTCATGGGTCATTGTCACCGCGATCGCCAACCCGATCAGGCAGCCGACGGTCATCGAGAACAGGGTAATTAGCGTCGCGTGGTTACCGCTGCCGAATACCGCGTTTTGCAACGCCGGCACGTTGTTGAACAGCAGCACGCCGACCACCGTCACCACCGGGATCGCCAGCGCGGGAATGAACAGCTTGTTGCCCAGGCGCTTGGCGCTCGCCTCGCGCTCCTGCGGCGTCCGCTGGTGATAGCTGCCGAGGTGCACGCCGCCGAAGCCGGCAATCAGGGCCATCACCACCACCACCACGCCAACGATGATATGCAGCATGCGTTTTTCGTTGCTGCCCTCGCCCAGTACATCGCCCAGCAGGCGATAAGTCCAGTCGCCGACCAGGAATACCAGGCCGTACAGCCCCCAAAACAGCCCGGTGGTGATGCGGCGCGGGTTGGCGCGATCGCGCAAGGACATCACCGCCACAATCAGCAGCACCGCGCCGGCCAGCCAGTAAAGGTATTGTTGCTGGAAGTTCATCGCGCCTCCCCCTTCGCCTGCAGCGCCGCCTGATTCAGCTGCGCCAGCTCGGCGCTCAGCTGTTTATCCATCCGATACAACCGGAACGCGTGGATCAGGAAAGCGAAAATGGCGGTCGGAATGCCCCACAGCGCGATATGCAGCGGCTCGGTCTGAATGCCGCCGGACTCCAGCATAAAGTTATGCATGAAGATGATCGCACCGAAGGCCACGAAGATATCCTCGCCGAAGAACAGCCCGACGTTGTCGGTAGCGGCCGACATGGCGCGCAGGCGGTGGCGGGTACGCTCCGGCAGCTCGCCGTAGCGGTTTTCCGTCGCCCCTTCCGCCATCGGCGCCAGCAGCGGCCGCACCATCTGCGGATGCCCGCCCAGGCTGGTCAGCCCCATCGCCGCGGTGATCTCGCGCACGAACAGGTACACGATCAGCAAACGGCCGGCGGTGGCGCTTTTGATCTTGGCGATCCACGCCTGCGCCCGCTCTTTAAGCCCGTGACGTTCCAGCAGGCCGATCACCGCCAGCGGCAGCAGCAGGATCAGCGGCAGGTTTCGGGTATTGAGAAAGCCCTCGCCGAGCTTTTCCAGAATGACGTCCAGCGGCATCAGCGCCGCCAGACCGGTAATGATGCCGGCGGCGATCACCACCAGCACCGGATTGAAACGCAATACAAACCCGACCACGATCGCGGCGATGCCGATCAGTGGCCAGAGATTCACGGCCTGTTCCATAGTCTTCCCTCGATATTTTCTAATAATTTTTTGTTTGTGATGTTGTGTCTTGCTTTACTGCTCTGCGCTGACGCGGATGCCCTGTTGAACAAAACTGTCCCGCAGCTTGCGCGCATACGCCAGCGCATGCTCGCCGTCCCCGTGCAGGCAGACGGTCTCCGCCTGTACGGCGGTCCAAACGCCATCGACGCTGCGCACCCGGTGATGGCGCACCATCTCCAGGGTTTGCGCCAGCGCTTGTTCATCATCCTCGATCAATGCCCCCGGCAAACCGCGCGGCACCAGCGTGCCGTCGGCCTGATAACCGCGATCGGCGAACACCTCCTGCCGGGTGGTCAGACCGAGCCGTTGCCCGGCGCGGATCAGCTCGCTGCCGGCCAGCCCCACCAGCCGCAGCGCCGGATCGACCGCCTGCACCGCCCGGGCGATGGCTTCCGCCAGCGCCGGCTCAACCGCCGCCTGGTTGTACAGCATGCCGTGCGGCTTAACGTGCACCATCACCCCGCCCTCGGCGCGGGCGATGGCCGCCAGCGCCCCGAGCTGATACACCACCTGCGCGTACACCGTTTCCGGCGGCAGCTGCATGCGAGTGCGGCCGAAATTCTCCCGATCGGGAAAACTCGGGTGGGCGCCGATCGCCACGCCGTACTGCAATGCCCAGCGCACCGACTGACGCATGGTCTGCGCATCGCCGGCGTGGAAGCCGCAGGCGATGTTGGCCGAGCTCACCAATTGCAACAGCGCTTGGTCGTTGGCGCAGCCTTCGCCGAGATCGGCGTTCAAATCAACGATCATGTAACCCCCAGGCAATCTGTCGAAGGAAAAGATCCTGCTCGGCCTTGGCGCGCTGCGCCTCGGCCAGTGAACAGAGAACGAAATGGATCGGTTCGCCGAGACGGATCTGCGCCAAATGGTAAAGATCGGCTTCGATCACGCAGGCGATACGCGGGTAACCGCCGGTGGTTTGCGCATCGGCCATCAGCACGATCGGCTGGCCGTTGTGCGGCACCTGCACCACGCCGGGCATCAGGCCGTGCGACAGCATCTCTCTGTCGGTGGTGCGTGCCAGCGGCGTGCCGCCGTGCAGACGGTAGCCCATGCGGTTGCTCTGCGGGCTGAGCTGCCAGGCGGCGCGCCAAAACGCATCTTGCGCCTCTTCGCTGAATTCGGCGTACTCCGGCCCCGGCAACGCACGGATGCGATTGGTGAACAGCAACTGCTTCACGCCACAGCGGGTTTGCGGCAGCGCGGTGGATTTGCCCAGCGGCAACCGATCGCCGTCCTTCAGATTACGCCCCTCGCACCCGCCAAAAGCGGCTTTCATGTCGGTGCTGCGCGAGCCCAGCATTTCCGGCACGGCGATACCGCCGGCGATCGCGAGATAACTGCGCATGCCGCGCTTCGGCGTGCCCAGCACCAGCCGCTGCCCCTTTTTCACCGGGTAGCGCCAGCCGGTCCACAGCGGCTTACCGTCCAGCTGCGCGTCGCAGCCGGCGCCGGTCAGGGCGATCCAGCCGGGACGGGTAAACTCGGCGCTGAACTGGCCGAGCGTGATCTCCAGCCCGGCGGCCTCCGGCGCGTTGCCCACCAGCAGGTTGGCGATCTTCAGCGCCGGTTGATCCAACGCGCCGCCGGTACTGATGCCCAGACGGCGAAATCCTTCACGGCCCAAATCCTGCACCGTGGTATAGATGCCGGCGCGCAGAATAATCAGCATACGCCCTCCTTCTGCGGCACAAAGCGTACGCTATCGCCCGGGCGCAGCAGCGTCGGCGGCATTTCATGGGGATTGAACAACGCCAGCGGCGTGCGGCCGATCAGCTGCCAGCCGCCGGGCGTCGCCAGCGGATAGATGCCGGTCTGGCCGCCGCCGATACCGACGGAGCCGGCCGCCACCGCCAGACGCGGTTCGGCGCGGCGCGGCGTCGCCAGTTTTTCCGGCATGCCGCCCAAATAGGAGAAGCCCGGCTGAAAGCCGAGAAAATAGACCACGTAAGCCGCCGCCGCATGGCATTCCACCACCTGTCGCGGCGTCATGCCGGTATGGCGCGCCACCTCATCCAGATCAGGGCCCTGTTCCCCGCCGTAGACAACCGGGATCTCCACCTGACGCGACTCCGGCGTCAGGCGCTCTTTGCTTTCCCACCCCTGCTGCAGTAACGCGAGCATCGCTTCGGCGTCGGCCTGCGGCGTATGCAACAGCAGCGTCAGGTTGTTCATTCCCGGCACCACTTCCCGCACGTCAGGATGATGATTCAGCTTTTCCGCCAGCGCCCAGATGCGCTGCTGGCTCGGCAACGTCACCGGCGGTGACAGTTCAAGCACTACCGCTCTTTCACCTAAAAGGTAATAACGCGCTTGTTGCACCCTTATTCTCCTTATTATTATCGCGCTGAAAAACACACCAGTTATGCGTGACGCAGCCCCGGCTGTCAATAGAACGCAACCATAAGGAAAATAAGGAAATAGCGCGATAAAAGGATTCAGCCGGCGCGCAGGCCGGGCTGGATCCGACGCAGAAAAAAATCAGGCGGGATTCGGGATATCGATAAAGGTCACATCAAAACCGTGGTGCTGAGCCAGCCATTCCCCCAGCGCTTTCACGCCGCCGCGCTCGGTCGCGTGGTGGCCGGCGGCAAAGAAATGCACGCCCATTTCGCGCGCACTGTGAATGGTCTGCTCAGACACTTCACCGCTGATGAAAGCATCGACGCCGAAGCGCGCCGCGCTGTCAATAAAGCCCTGGCCGCCACCGGTGCACCAGGCCACTCGGCGAATATGCTCAGGCGCGTTATCGCCGCAGTGCAGCACCGCGCGCCCCAGCCGGCTTTCGATGCGCTGTTGCAGCGCTTCGCCGGTCAGCGGCTGTTCGAATTCCCCGTGCGGCACCAGCGGCTCGACGTCGCCAATCACCCGAATGCCCAGCGCCTGCGCCAGCTGCGCGTTGTTGCCCAGCACCGGATGCGCGTCCAGCGGCAAGTGGTAGCCGTACAGATTGATGTCGTGGGTCAACAGCGTTTTCAGACGGTTGCGCTTCATGCCGCGCACCGCCGGCGCCTCGTTTTTCCAGAAATAGCCGTGATGCACGATGATCGCGTCGGCCTGATGCGCCACCGCGGCGTCCAACAGCGCCTGACAGGCGGTGACGCCGGTCACGATGCGCTGCACGTGCGGGCGCCCTTCCACCTGCAATCCATTGGGGGCATAGTCCTGAAACGCCGCGGCGTTCAGTTCCGTGTTGATCAGTTGTTCCAGATCGAGGTTACGCATTCTCTTCTCTCTTCATAGTCAAAATGTCTGCCGGTCGCCCTGCGCCATCAGGATGAATTTCACCCCCAGATCGTTGCCCTGCGCCAGCTGCTGCGCAATGGCGGCGCGCGCGTCTTCGCCCTGCTTCAGGCTCGGTTTGATGTGGCTGATCACCACCGGCAGACCGTTCAGCGAGCCTTCGCCGCCGCTGTACTGCGTCAGGTTCTTCAGCTCCTTCAGCAGCCAGGCCGGCGTCAGATGGCCGTACAGATGTTTGTCCTCCACCCCGTTAGGGTAAGAGGTTTCGATAATCATGCCCTTGAGCTTTTTCTGCTCGACAAGCGGCCCCAGCACGCGCCACACGGCATCGAGATCGCGCGACTGCTCCACCTTGTCCGGCCCGGTATCGCCGAAGTAGGCGAAGAACTCGTTGCCGTTGGAAATCAGCAGCATTGACGACGGGTAGCGATCGTGGCTGAGCGGGTACATCACGCCGGTCAACCCGGTCAGGCCGAGGGTAAAGCGCTGCTGCGGCCGCACCGTTTGCAGCCGGTAGGTGCCCAGCCGCGAGCCGTTGCCGGCGTCGGTAAAGTTCGGCCAGGCCTTCCAGTTGAAGTAATGGTTGCGCAGGGTCAGCACGGTGTCCGCCTGGGCGTAAACGGTTTTTTTATTATCCTCGGGCGAGCCGACGATCAGCCCCGCCACGTGGTCCAGATGGCCGTGGCTGATGAAATAGCCGCCGATCAACTGCCGGAACACATAGCCCTGCGGCGTGTAAGGCGCAGCCAGCTCGGGGGTCACCTGCGGGAAACTGCCCTTCTCCAGCCCTTTGGCGATGCCCGGCAGCAGCGAGCCGGCGTCCAGCGCCACATACTGCGGCTGATTATCGCTGCGGATCAGATAAGAGGTCAGGTTGCCGTCGCTGACGCCGCCGTCGACGCCCAGCGCCACCACGTCAAAGCCGGCGATCGCCAGCGCGGAATAGCCGCTCAGGCACAGGGCCAGCACCTTTTTCATCATTACGTCGCTCCTTGCAGTTGCCTCAAGACTCTCCCCGTTTCGCCGCCTCGAACGCCGCCAACGTCTCCACGCGGGCTTGTTTGTGATCGACGATCGGCAGCGGGTAGTTCAGCGTACGGCGCTGCTTTTCCGCCCAGCGGTGGGGGTAATGGATGTCATTGTCGGGCACATCCGCCAGTTCCGGCAACCATTTACGGATGAAAGTGCCTTGTGGATCAAAACGTTCACCCTGGGTGGTCGGGTTAAAGATGCGGAAATACGGCGCGGCGTCGGTGCCGGTGGAGGCCGCCCACTGCCAGCCGCCGTTATTGGCCGCCAGATCCCCGTCCAGCAGTTGCGACATGAAATAGCGCTCCCCGGCGCGCCAGTCGATCAGCAGATCCTTCACCAGAAAACTGGCGCTGATCATGCGCAGCCGGTTGTGCATCCAGCCGGTAGCGTTCAGTTGGCGCATGGCGGCATCGACGATCGGATAGCCGGTTTCGCCCCGCTGCCAGGCCTGCTGCTTCGCCGCGTCAGCGCTCCAGCGCACCTTGTCCGTCCAGGCGATAAAGGGACGATGGCGGCACAGCTCGGGATAGGCCACCAGCAGGTGGCGATAGAACTCGCGCCAAATCAGCTCGTTCAGCCAGGCGAAAGCGCCGCTCTCGCGATCTTCCAGCAGCTGCGGGCATTCGGCGCGCAGGCGGTTAAAACACTGGCGCGGCGACAGCGCGCCGATCGCCAGATAGGGCGACAGGCTGCTGGTGCCGGCGATGGCGGGCAGATCGCGCTGCCGAAGGTAATCTTGCACCTGCTCACGACAAAAGGCGCGCAGCCGCTGCAGCGCGGCCTCCTCGCCGGCGGGATAGTCATCCCCGATGTCCGCCGCGGGGTAATCGAACGCCGCCGGCGCCTCAGGCGCAGGCAACGCGCCATCGGCACGGATCTTCGGCGCCGGCAGGCAGCTCACGTCGGACTCAGTCAGGCGCTGAATAAAGGCGTTGCGAAACGGTGTATAAACCTTGTACATCTCGCCGCCGCCGGTTAGCACGCTGCCCGGCGGCAACAGCAGGCTGTCATCAAAACCGTGGCACGTTACCCGTCCATTCAACTGCTGCTCCAGCCGCGCATCGCGTCGCCGTTCATTCAGTTCGTACTGGCGGTTGTAAAATAGCGCGTCCACCTGCTCTCGCCGGCAATACTCCGCCAGCCAGTCGATCGACGCGGCAAAGTCCGTGCCGGCATGGCAATGCAGCGCAATGCCCTTTTGCGCCAGCGCCTGCTGTACCGCCCGCAGGCTGGCGTGGATCAGCGCCGCCTGCCGCGGCGCCATCTCATGTTCCCGCCACTGCTGCGGGGTGGCGATAAACACCGCCAGCACCCGGGCTTTGGGATCGCTGCAGGCAGCGTGCAGCGCTTTGTTGTCGGTGATACGCAGATCGTTACGCAACCAGACCAGATGCGTGGTCATAAAATTCCCTTGTCAATCAATGGCCGTAACGCAAACGCAGCGCCTCCGGATAAGGTTCGAAATAGCGTTGTTCCGCCAAATAACTGTCGGGGTATTCCGCCATGTAATGCTTAAGCAAGGCGATCGGCGCCAGCAGCGGCTGCATGCCCTGCCGGTAGCGGTCGATCAGGTGCGCCAGCTCCTGGCGCTGCGCCGCGCTGAGCTGGCGGCGGAAGTAACCCTGCACGTGCATCAGCACGTTGGTATGGTTGCGGCGCGTCGCCTTGTGCGCCAACAGCGCCATCAGGCGGCTGCGGTACTCCACGGCGAAGTCTTCCAGCGAGTCCCAGCGATGAATGTCGGCGACGAAACGCCCCAGTTCGCGGTACGCCGGCTGCGAATGCGCCAGCAGCGACAGCTTGTAGCGGCTGTGAAACGCGATCAGCCCGCCGCGGGTCAGCCCCTGACGCCATAGCATGTTCAACTCATACAGCGCGTACACTCGCTCGATAAAGTTTTCCCGCAGCGCCGCATCCTGCAAACGCCCATCCTCTTCCACCGGCAGCCACGGCATCTGGCGCAGCAGCTCGGCGGTAAACAGCCCGACGCCGTTTTTACGCGAGTCCTTGCCGTTCTCGCTGTAGACCCGCACCCGCTCCAGGCCGCAGCTCGGCGACTTGGCGCAGACGATATAGCCGCACAGGTGTTGCAACGCAGCCACGCGCTGCGCGGAGAAACTGCGCATCTCCTCGGTCAGATCCACGCCGGCGTCGTTGCTGTAGCGCATCGCCGGCCACGGCTGCGCCTGTTTCACCAGGCGCAGCGCCGGGCGCGGCGTGGGCAGGCCGATCGCCATTTCCGGGCATACGGGCTCAAAGCGCACATAGGGCGCCAACTGTTCCACCGCGAAGGCCAGCCGCTTGTGGCCACCGTCGAAACGCACCGCGTCGCCCAGTAAACAGGCGCTGATGCCGATAGGGATCTTGTCACTCATACCGTTCTCTCGTGGTGTTGGTCGATGAGGAAAGTGTAGAAGAATGGCTTGCCAAATACGACCTTGCGCTTGACGGCAGCGGGCTTGGGGCATAAAAAAACCCCCGCCGCAGGGCGAGGGTTGTTCGTGAGTCGGCAGTGACTCAGTAGAAGTCGCAGGACGCCAGTTCCGCCTGCTGCAGCCAGACCGGCTTATCGCTGGTTTTTGACCAGACGCGGTGCAGGTAGCTGTAAAAACGCCCGCGATCGCTGCGGAACAGCATCACCGGCAGGGCCAAAATGCCCGCGATCACCACTGCGCTGCGGCGCAGGAGAATCCGATGCAGTGAATAAGCGTGATAGGTCGTAGACATGCGAACCTCCTTAAAAACGCCTGCCGTTGATTTGTCAGGGAAAACGGCGTGGGCGTATCAAATGAACAATCGGTAATTTGGTAACTGGACAAAATTTTAGCGCACTTGATGAAAGTTTACTACTCATCCGACCACTAAATCGCACAAAAAATCGCTAATCACCGCGGCGATTCGTAATTTTGTTACAACCAAGTTAATTTTTAACTTAACATTGGTTACGTTGTGGTTATTATCCGGTTCCTGCTTCCACGCCGCTGCCCTTGCTTATTCACTCATCAGGCGCAATCTCGCCGCCAACCTGCTGGTTGAAATGCTCAATTTTTGCTGAAATTTCAGCCATTTTTATACTTTTTTTACACCCGCCCGCGCGATTTTTTCATCTTCTTTCTACCCCGCTCCCTACACTGCCTCTATCAAAAACAACACCTCTGGAGGTGTCCCGTGAGTTTCAGCGTTATTGGTGGTGCGCTGTTGGTTCTGCTGCTGTTGGCCTATCTGGTCTACGCCCTGTTTAACGCGGAGGATTTCTGATGGCGGCTTCAGCCTTTTTACTGATCGCCAGTTTCCTGCTGGTGCTTCTGCTGCTGGCCCGGCCGCTGGGCGGTTTTATGGCGCGCCTGATCGAAGGTGAGCCGCTGCCTGCGCTGCGCGCAGTGGAAGCCGGCGTCTGGCGCGCCTGCGGCATCCGCCCCACCGAGATGAATTGGTGGCAGTACGCGCTGGCGATCCTGGCGTTTAACCTGCTCGGCCTGGCGCTGCTGTTCGCCCTGCTGATGGCGCAGGGCTCACTGCCGCTCAACCCGCAAGGCTTCCCTGGCCTCTCCTGGGATCTGGCGCTCAACACCGCCGTCAGCTTCGTCACCAACACCAACTGGCAAGCCTACAGCGGTGAAAGCGCCCTCAGCTATTTCAGCCAGATGGCCGGGCTGGCGGTGCAGAACTTCGTTTCCGCCTCCACCGGCATCGCCGTGGCCTTTGCGCTGATCCGCGCCTTTACCCGCCGCGCCGGCAAGACCGTCGGCAACGCCTGGGCCGATCTGTTTCGCATCACGCTGTATGTGCTGCTGCCGATCGCGCTTCTGATCGCCCTGTTCTTCGTCAGCCAGGGCACGCTGCAAAACTTCCTGCCTTACCTGCACGTCACCACGCTCGAAGGCGCGCAGCAGACGCTGCCGATGGGGCCGGTCGCCTCGCAGGAAGCGATCAAGATGCTCGGCACCAACGGCGGGGGGTTCTTCGGCGCCAACTCGGCGCACCCGTTCGAAAACCCGACCGTGTTGACCAACTTCGTGCAGATGCTGGCCATCTTCCTGATCCCTTGCGCGCTGTGCTTCTCTTTCGGACAACTGGCCGGTGAAAACCGTCAGGGCCACGCGCTGATCTGGGCGATGGCGCTGATCTTCGTGGTGGCGGTGGTGGTGGTGATGTACGCCGAGCTGGCGGGCAACCCGCACCTGAGCGCGCTGGGCGCCGACAGCAACATCAATATGGAAGGCAAAGAGTCGCGCTTCGGCATTCTCGCCACCAGCCTGTTCTCGGTGGTGACCACCGCCGCGTCCTGCGGGGCGGTCAACGCCATGCACGACTCCTTCACCGCGCTGGGCGGCATGGTGCCGATGTGGCTGATGCAGATCGGTGAAGTGGTGTTCGGCGGCGTCGGCTCCGGCCTGTACGGCATGCTGCTGTTCGTGCTGCTGACGGTGTTTATCGCCGGTCTGATGATCGGCCGCACCCCGGAATATCTGGGCAAGAAGATCGACGTTTACGACATGAAGATGACCGCGCTGGCGATCCTGGTCACGCCGGCGCTGGTGTTGCTGGGCAGCGCGCTGGCTATCGGCACCGACGCGGGCCGCGCCGGCATCCTCAATCCGGGCGCCCACGGCTTCAGCGAAGTGCTGTATGCCCTGTCCTCCGCCGCCAACAACAACGGCAGCGCCTTCGCCGGGTTGAGCGTCAATACGCCGTTCTACAACCTGCTGCTGGCCTTCGCCATGTTCGTCGGCCGCTTCGGGGTGATCCTGCCGGTGCTGGCGATCGCCGGTTCGCTGAGCGCCAAGCCACGCCAGCCGGCGGGCAACGGCACCCTGCCGACCTATGGGCCGCTGTTTATCGGCCTGCTGATCGGCACCGTGCTGCTGGTGGGCGCGCTGACCTTCGTGCCGGCGCTGGCGCTGGGCCCGGTGGCCGAGCATTTGCAACTTTGGTTGGCAAACTAACAGACGTCACAGAGAGAGAATAAGAGATGACTCGCAAACAACGCGCGCTGTTTGAACCGGCTCTGGTGCGCACCGCGCTGATCGATGCGGTGAAAAAACTGGACCCTCGCGTTCAATGGCGCAACCCGGTGATGTTCGTGGTGTATATCGGCAGCCTGCTGACCACCGCCATCTGGCTGGCGATCCTCGCCGGCCAAACCGACGGCGCCGCCGCCTTTACCGGCAGCGTCTCCCTGTGGTTGTGGTTCACCGTGCTGTTCGCCAACTTCGCCGAGGCGCTGGCCGAAGGCCGCAGCAAGGCCCAGGCGGAAAGCCTGAAAGGCACCAAGAAAACCAGCTGGGCGAAAAAACTGGCCGGCCCGCGCCGCGACGGCGCCACGGAGAAAGTGGCCGCCGAGAACCTGCGCAAAGGCGATATCGTGCTGGTGGAAGCCGGCGACACCATTCCGTGCGACGGCGAAGTGCTGGAGGGCGGCGCCTCGGTGGATGAAAGCGCCATCACCGGGGAATCCGCCCCGGTGATCCGCGAATCCGGCGGGGACTTCTCCTCGGTCACCGGCGGCACCCGCGTGCTGTCCGACTGGCTGGTGGTGCAGTGCAGCGTCAACCCAGGGGAAACCTTCCTCGATCGCATGATCGCCATGGTGGAAGGCGCCAAACGCCGCAAAACGCCGAACGAAATCGCGCTGACCATCCTGCTGGTGGCGCTGACCATCGTGTTCGTGTTGGCCACCGCCACCCTGTTCCCGTTCTCGCAATACAGCGTCGAGGCGGCCGGCAGCGGCAGCGTGGTCACCATCACCGTACTGGTCGCGCTGCTGGTTTGCCTGATCCCCACCACCATCGGCGGCCTGCTGTCCGCCATCGGCGTGGCCGGGATGAGCCGCATGCTCGGCGCCAACGTGATCGCCACCAGCGGCCGCGCGGTGGAAGCCGCCGGCGACGTGGACGTGCTGCTGCTGGATAAAACCGGCACCATTACGCTGGGCAACCGTCAGGCTTCGGAGTTCCTGCCAGCGCCGGGCGTGAAAGAACAAGAGCTGGCGAACGCCGCGCAGCTGGCTTCGCTGGCGGACGAAACGCCGGAAGGCCGCAGCATCGTGGTGCTGGCCAAACAGCGCTTTAACCTGCGCGAGCGCGATCTGCAGGCGCTGAACGCCACCTTCGTGCCCTTCTCCGCCCAGACTCGCATGAGCGGCGTCAACGTGCAGGAGCGCATGATCCGCAAAGGCGCGGTGGACGCCATTCGCCGTCACGTCGAAACCAATCAGGGGCACTTCCCGCGGGCGGTGGACGATCTGGTGGAAAGCGTGGCGCGCACCGGCGGCACGCCGCTGGTGGTGGCGGAAGGCGCCCGGGTGCTGGGCGTGGTGGCGTTGAAGGATATCGTCAAGGGCGGCATCAAAGAGCGCTTCAATGAGCTGCGCAAGATGGGCATCAAAACGGTGATGATCACCGGCGATAACCCGCTGACCGCGGCGGCGATCGCCGCCGAAGCCGGGGTGGACGACTTCCTGTCGGAAGCCACGCCGGAAGCCAAACTGGCGCTGATCCGCCAGTATCAGGCGGAAGGCCGTCTGGTGGCGATGACCGGCGACGGCACCAACGACGCCCCGGCACTGGCGCAGGCCGATGTGGCGGTGGCGATGAACTCCGGCACCCAGGCCGCCAAAGAGGCGGGCAACATGGTCGATCTGGATTCCAACCCGACCAAGCTGATCGAAGTGGTACATATCGGCAAACAGATGCTGATGACGCGCGGTTCGCTGACCACCTTCAGCATCGCCAACGACGTGGCCAAGTACTTCGCCATCATTCCGGCGGCGTTCGCGGCCACCTATCCGCAGCTGAACGCGCTGAACGTGATGCACCTGCACTCCCCCGCCTCCGCCATCATGTCGGCGGTGATCTTCAACGCCCTGGTGATCGTGTTTCTGATCCCGCTGGCGCTGAAAGGGGTGAGCTACAAACCGATGAGCGCCGCGGCTCTGCTGCGCCGCAACCTGTGGCTGTACGGGGTCGGCGGTCTGCTGGTGCCGTTCGTCGGCATCAAACTGATCGACCTGATCCTGGTCGCGCTGCACGTCGCCGGTTAACCATTGAGGGAAATGAACATGACGTATTTACGACCTGCGCTGGTGATGTTGATCCTGCTGACGCTGCTCACCGGCATCGCCTATCCGCTGCTGACCACCGGGCTGGCGCAGCTGCTGTTTTCGGGCGCGGCCAACGGTTCGCTGCTGTACCAGGGCGACAAGGCGGTCGGCTCCGCGCTGATCGGCCAGAACTTCACGCGCGCCGACTATTTCTGGGGCCGCCCGTCTGCGACCGGCGATTCAGCCTATAATCCACTGGCCTCCGCCGGCAGCAACCTGGCGGCCACCAACCCGGCGCTGGATAAGGCTATCGCCGAACGCGCGGCGCAGCTGCGCCAGGCCAATCCGGCCATGAGCGGCCCGATCCCGGTGGATCTGCTGACCGCCTCCGGCAGCGGGCTGGATCCGCAGATCTCGATCGCCGCGGCGCGGTATCAGCTGGCGCGGGTCGCGGCGGCGCGTCATCTGCCGCCGGAGCAGATCGCTAAACTGATCGAAGACAACACCGATCGGGCCACGCCCAACTTCATGGGCGAATCGGTGGTCAACGTGCTGAAGCTGAACCTGGCGCTGGATGCGTTGAAGTAACGCGCGGTATTCAGCATAGTGATAGGGTTCGGCGTGCCGAACCCCTTTTTGCTTGGTAACACAAGGAATTGTCATGGTCGAAGAAGAACAGCAGCGTCCCGATCCCGACAGCCTGCTGGCGCTGGCCAATGAAAAACCGCGCGGCCGGTTGAAGGTATTTTTCGGCGCCTGCGCCGGCGTGGGCAAAACCTACGCCATGCTGCAGGAGGCCCAGCGCTTGCGCGCCCAGGGGCTGGACGTGCTGGTCGGCGTGGTGGAAACCCACGGCCGCAGCGAGACCGCCGCCCTGCTCGACGGCCTGGCGCTGTTGCCGCAAAAGCGCATCCAGCATCGCGGGCGACTGGTGCATGAATTCGACCTCGACGCCGCGCTGGCGCGCCATCCGGCGCTGATCCTGATGGACGAACTGGCGCACAGCAACGCCCACGGTTCGCGCCACCCCAAACGCTGGCAGGATGTGGAAGAGCTGCTGGACGCCGGCATCGACGTGCTGACTACCGTCAACGTGCAACATTTGGAAAGTCTGAACGACGTGGTGGGCGGCGTGACCGGCGTGCGGGTGCGCGAAACGGTGCCCGACCACGTGTTTGACGAGGCCAGCGAAGTGGTGCTGGTCGATCTACCGCCGGACGATCTGCGCCGACGGCTGCATGAAGGCAAAGTGTATATTCCCGGCCAGGCCGAGCGCGCCATCGAGCATTTTTTCCGTAAAGGCAACCTGATCGCCCTGCGCGAGTTGGCGCTGCGCCGCACCGCCGATCGGGTCGATGACCAGATGCGCGAGTTTCGCGACACCCAGGGGCGCGAGAAAGTGTGGCATACCCGCGACAGCATTCTGCTGTGCGTCGGCCACAACAGCGGTAACGAAAAGCTGGTGCGCATCGCCGCACGGCTGGCGGCGCGGCTCGGCTGCCACTGGCATGCGGTCTACGTGGAAACCCCCAAGCTGCACCGGCTGCCGGAAAACCAACGCCGCGCCATTCTGCGCGCGCTGCGGCTGGCGCAGGAGCTGGGCGCCGAAACCGCCACCCTGGCCGATCCGTCCGAAGAGCGCGCAGTGCTGCGCTACGCCCGCGAACATAACCTCGGCAAAATCATCATCGGCCGCCGCAGCGAGCAGCGCTGGAAGCTGCGCGGCAGTTTCGCCGATCGCCTCGGCCGGCTGGGCCCGGATCTCGATCTGGTGATCGTCGCGCTGGACAGCGACGCCGCGCAGCCGCCGCCGGGCAAGGAGCACGACGGCCGCAGCTTCAATGAGAAATGGCGCATGCAGCTGCGCGGCTGCGCCGTGGCGGTGGCGCTGTGCGCGCTGATCACCCTGCTCTCGCAGTGGCTGCTGCCGGGCTTCGATCAGGCCAACCTGGTGATGGTCTACCTGCTCGGCGTGGCGATCGTCGCGCTGTTCTTCGGCCGCTGGCCATCGGTGCTGGCGGCGGTGATCAACGTCGCCAGTTTCGATCTGTTCTTCGTTCAGCCCGAATGGTCGTTCGCCGTCAGCGATATGCAGTATCTGCTGACCTTCGGCGTGATGCTCGCCGTCGGCATCATCATCGGCAACCTGACCGCCGGGGTGCGTTATCAGGCCCGGGTGGCGCGCTATCGCGAGCAGCGGGCGCGCCATCTGTACGAAATGTCACGCGGGCTGAGCCGCGCGCTGACCGTGGCCGACATCGCCAACACCAGCCGTCATTTCCTCTCCAGCAGCTTCCAGGCGAAAACCGTGCTGCTGCTGCCACAGGAAGACGGCCGGCTGCAGCAAATGATCGGCGAGGAAGGCGGGCTGCTGTCGGTAGACGAAGCCATCGCGCGCTGGAGTTTCGATAAAGGCTTGCCGGCCGGCGCTGGCACCGACACCCTGCCCGGCGTGCCTTACCAGCTGCTGCCGCTCAATACCCCCAAACAGACCTTCGGCCTGTTGGCGATCGAGCCCAACAACCTGCGCCAGCTGATGGTGCCGGAACAACAGCGGCTGCTGCAAACCTTCGCAGTGCTGATCGCCAGCGCGCTGGAACGGCTGCACCTGTCGCGCAGCGCCGAAGAAGCCAAGCTGGACGCCGAACGCGAACAGCTGCGCAACTCGCTGCTGGCGGCGCTGTCGCACGATCTGCGCACCCCACTGACCGTGTTGTTCGGCCAGGCGGAAATTCTCACGCTGGACCTGGCGGCCGAAGGTTCCAATCACGCCACCCAGGCCAGCCAGATCCGCCAGCAGGTGCTGAGCACCACCCGGCTGGTGAACAACCTGCTGGATATGGCGCGCATCCAGTCCGGCGGTTTCAGCCTGCGTAAAGAGTGGCAGTCGCTGGAAGAGATCGTCGGCGCTTCGCTGCACATGCTGGAGCCGCTGCTCAGCCAGCATCCGATCGAGGTCGATCTGCCGCCGGAACAGATCCTGGTCAACTGCGACGGCAGCCTGCTGGAACGGGTGTTCACCAACCTGTTGGAAAACGCCAATAAATACGCCGGCGCCGAGGCCACCATCGGCATTCGCGCCCGCACGCTGCCCGAGTGGCTGGAAGTCGAGGTCTGGGATAACGGCCCCGGCATCCCCGCCGATCAGCTGCAGCTGATTTTCGACAAGTTTTCACGCGGCAATAAAGAGTCGGCGATCCCCGGCGTCGGCTTGGGGTTAGCGATTTGTCGTGCCATTATTGAAGTGCATGATGGCCGCATCTGGGCGGAAAACGGCGCCAACGGCGGCGCCAGCTTCCGCTTCGTGCTGCCGCTGGAAAAACCGCCCGAGATCGACGGCGACGCCTTCGATCTGTAATCAACGCAGGGGAAACGTGAGCATAACGCCAACCAACATTCTGATTGTTGAAGATGAAAAAGAGATCCGCCGCTTCGTGCGCACCGCGCTGGAGAGCGAAGGCCTGCGGGTGTTTGAAAGTGAAACGCTGCAGCGGGGGCTGATTGAGGCCGGCACGCGCAAACCGGATCTGATCATCCTGGATTTGGGGTTGCCGGATGGCGACGGGCTGAGCTACATCCGCGATCTGCGGCAGTGGAGCGCCATTCCGGTGATCGTGCTGTCGGCGCGCAACGCCGAAGAGGACAAGATCGCCGCGCTGGACGCCGGCGCCGACGACTACCTCAGCAAGCCGTTCGGCATCGGTGAGCTGCTGGCGCGGGTGCGGGTCGCGCTGCGCCGCCACTCAGCTAACCAACAGGAAAGCCCGCTGGTGAGCTTTTCGGCGATTACCGTCGATCTGGTGAATCGCCGGGTGCTGCGCAACGACGAAGATCTGCATCTGACGCCGATCGAGTTTCGCCTGTTGGCGGAGCTGCTGGCCAACGCCGGCAAGGTGATCACCCAACGCCAGCTGTTGAGCCACGTCTGGGGGCCGAACTACGTGGAGCACAGCCACTATCTGCGCATCTACATGGGCCATTTGCGGCAGAAGCTCGAAGCCGATCCGGCCCGGCCCAAACACCTGCTGACCGAAACCGGCGTCGGCTATCGCTTCATGCCTTAACCCCGGAGGGCGCGGTTTGCCGCGCCTTTACGCCGCCGGGCCCTTCTTCAATCCGACCATAAACTCCTTAAACGCCTCGCGCAGCGGAGCGAACACCGGGTGTTTGCGGTTTTCGATCATCACTTCGGAGAACAGCTTCAACCCCACGGCAAAAGCCGCGCTCTGCTCGGGGCCGAAGTTCAGATCGTCACGCGCCCGAATGCGTTCGACGATCTCGAGAATATCGTCGTGGTTGCTCACTTCAAAACTCAGCGGCGCTTTCTCGACGGGATTGCCCTGGCGATCGCTCAGGGCTTCAACGGTAATGTTAAAACGGTGGCCGGGCATCAGTTCTTCTCCTGTTGCGAAGGTTGAATCTGCATTTCGCTTTCGATCGCCGCCACGGCGGTCAGCAACGCGGCGTTGATGCGCTCCACCTGCTGCGGCGTGAGATCGGCGCGCATCACGTTGCCGCGCAGCAGGCTACGCAGACGGTTCATGGCGTCGTAGATGCCTTCCGCCAGGTTGCCGTGCCGATGACGCTCGCGGCCGGCGCCCGCCAGACGCGCCAGAATGACCTCAACCACCTGTTGATGCTTTTGCAGCTCGCTCTCGCCCGCCGCGGTGATGCGGTAGCTTTTGCGGCCGTTGCCGGTGGTGAGCGGTTCGAGGAAGTCCTGCTCTTCCAGCAGCGTCAGCGTGGGGTAAATCACCCCCGGGCTCGGCACGTACAGGCCGGATGACGCTTCCTCGATCGCCTTGATCAATTCGTACCCGTGGCTGGGCTTGCGCGCCACCAGTGCCAGCAGCACCAGGCGCAGATCGCCGTGTTCGAACAGACGATGACGCCCGCCCCGGCCGCCGCGCCCACCCCGGCCGTGCTCTTCGCCTTCGCCGCCGAAGTGATGGCGCCCGCCGCGATGACGACGACCCTCTTCGCATTCATGGTGATGATGATGCTGGTGTAAACCTAATCGATGAAACATAAGGTGAGACCTCGCTTTAGTTGGGAACATCAATACGAGGTTGTTTAGATATATCTAAACAGCATCGATAGCGCTAATCTAGATCGATATATCTAAATGCGCAAGCGCGTGCCGTGAAAAAGATATATCTAAATAGCGCCCATAAAAAAAGCGCTGTAAAAACAGCGCTTTTTATCAATCAAGAAAAGTGATTACTTGGCGGAAGCCAGCACTTCGCTGACGATCTCGACCGCTTCGTGCTCAATCTTCTCGCGGTGCTCCGCCCCGAGGAAGCTCTCGCAGTAGATCTTGTAAGCCTCTTCGGTGCCGGAAGGACGAGCCGCGAACCAACCGTTGTCGGTCATCACTTTCAGGCCGCCGATCGACGCGCCGTTGCCCGGCGCTGCGGTCAGACGTGCGGTGATCGGGTCCCCGCCCAGCGTACTGGCCTTGACCATCTCCGGCGACAGCTTGGACAGCGCCGCTTTCTGCGCATGGGTTGCCGGCGCCTGGATGCGGTTGTAGCTTGGCGCACCGAAACGCTTGGCCAGATCGTCATAGTGATGCTGCGGGTTCTCACCGGTTACCGCGGTGATTTCAGCCGCCAGCAGGCACATGATGATGCCGTCTTTGTCGGTCGACCACGGCTGGCCGTTGAAGCGCAGGAACGAGGCCCCGGCGCTCTCTTCGCCGCCAAAGCCCAGGCTGCCGTCGAACAGACCGTCCACGAACCACTTGAAGCCGACCGGCACTTCCACCAGCTTGCGGCCCAGATCGGCCACCACGCGATCGATCATCGCGCTGGACACCAGCGTTTTACCTACCGCAACATCGGCGCCCCACTGCGGGCGATGCTGGAACAGGTAGTTGATGGCTACCGCCAGATAGTGGTTCGGGTTCATCAGCCCCTTCGGCGTGACGATGCCGTGGCGGTCGTAATCCGGATCGTTGGCGAACGCTAAATCGAATTTGTCGCGCAGCGCCAGCAGGCCGGCCATCGCCGACTCCGACGAGCAGTCCATGCGGATGATGCCGTCGTGATCCAGGTGCATAAAGCGGAACGTCTGATCGATGGAATCGTTCACCAGCGTCAAATCCAGCTTGTAGTGTTCCGCCACCCGCTGCCAATAGGCGATGCCGGAACCGCCGAGCGGATCCACGCCCAGCTTCAGGCCGGCGCGTTGGATGGCCGGCATGTCGACCACCTCCACCAGCCCTTCGACGTAAGGCTGCACCAGATCTTTGGCGTGCAGGTGGCCGCTGTTCCAGGCCTTGTCCAGCGACTGACGCTGCACGCCTTTCAGCTGCTGCGCCAGCAGTTCGTTGGCGCGCTTTTCGATCACCGACGTCAGGTTGGTGTCCGCCGGGCCGCCGTTCGGCGGATTGTATTTGATGCCACCGTCTTCCGGCGGGTTGTGGGACGGCGTAATGACGATGCCGTCGGCCTGCGCGCCGCCGCGGCGGTTGTGGCACAAAATGGCGTGCGATACCGCCGGCGTTGGCGTGAAGCCGTTGTTTTCCTGCACGATCACATCGACGCCGTTGGCGGTCAGCACTTCCAGCACGGAAATAAAGGCCGGCTCGGACAGCGCATGGGTGTCTTTGCCCACGTAGCACGGGCCGGTGGTGCCCTGCTGATGACGAACTTCGGCGATCGCCTGAGCGATGGCGAGGATGTGCGCTTCGTTGAAGCTGTGGCGCTGCGCGCTGCCGCGGTGGCCGGAGGTGCCAAACTTCACCGCATGTGCGGCATTGCCGGCTTCCGGTTGCAGCACATAGTACTGCGACGTCAGCTGGGCTACGTTGATCAGATCGCTTTGACGGGCGGGCTGCCCGGCACGTGGATTATTCGCCATCGACATATCTCCCTCATCCCTGTCGGTGACCGGGCAAATACGTCGCGCACGGCCATCATGACGGGCTGTTCGCTAAATTAGACGGTACCGCAAACTTTCTCGATCAGTTCCGCCGGGAACTGCATCGCCTGCATGATGTGTTCGATCATGCTGCGTTTGCGGCCGGTATTGGTATTGGTGATCACCCAGTAAGGGGTGCCCGGCACATGCTTCGGCTTGGTATGCGTACCGTTGGCCAGCAGGGTCTGCTGATCGCCGGCGAAATAGGTGCGGGTACGGCCGGTCAACGCCTCGGTGGCGGCGGCAAAACCGGCGGCATCGAGGGTATACAGCGTGGACAGCACCAGCATGAAACGGTTGACCGCTTTGTTCTGCTCGGCGTATTCATCCGACAGCAGCAGTTCACGCACGGCGCGTACGCGATCGCGCGGGCGCTGAACCGGCGCCGCTTTTTCCGGTTCGACGGACGGCGACGCACTGGCGGCAGGCAACGCGCGCACCGGCTGACCGGCGGTGAATTTCAACATGCGGCGTAAAATATCGGACGCGCTTTCACCGATGTGTTGCGTGTGGCTGGCAATATAACGGTAAAGCTCTTCGTCGACTTCAATAGTTTTCATCTTTATCCAATACTGTTTTTTCTACTTAGAACCTGAAGCCAGATCCTGCATTCAAGCCATGGGATTATAAGGTTAAAAGCGCTGGGGCGAACACAACAATGTGCCTCCGGACGGCAAATGCAGACTAATACCTATAGCCGGCACTGCCAAGCCCGCGCCGCGAAAATTCCGCATGATTCATCGTGCGATTCAATCATGATACCCTAATCTGAATCTCTCTCAGTATGAACTTCGCCATGAAATTACATTATCAACTGCTGGCCGCCGAGTCAGACGCGCTGCCGGTGCTGCTGATCCACGGGCTGTTCGGCAATCTGGACAACCTGGGCGTGCTGGCGCGCGATCTGCATCAGCGTCACAGCGTAATTAAGGTCGATCTGCGCAACCACGGCCTCTCCCCGCGCGCCGACGAGATGAACTACCCCGCGATGGCGCAGGATCTGCTGGAGCTGCTCGACGAACTGCGGCTTGAGAAAGCGATCGTCATCGGCCATTCGATGGGCGGCAAAGCGGCGATGGCGCTGACCGCCATCGCACCCGAGCGCGTCGCCAAGCTGATCGTCATCGACGTCGCGCCGGTGAATTACCAGACCCGACGTCACGACGAGATTTTCGCCGCCCTGAAGGCCGTCAGCGCCGCCGGCATCACCCAGCGCCAGGCCGCCGCCCAGCTGATGCGCGATTACCTGCAGGAAGAAGGCGTGATCCAGTTCCTGCTGAAATCCTTCCATAACGGCGAATGGCGCTTCAACCTGCCGGTGCTGATTGAGCGCTATGATGACATCACCGGCTGGCAGGACGTGCCGGCCTGGCCGCACCCGACCCTGTTCATTCGCGGCGGCCTGTCGCCGTACGTGCAGGACAGCTACCGTGCGGACATCGCCCGCCAGTTCCCGCAGGCCCGCGCGCACGTCGTTGCCGGCACCGGCCATTGGGTGCACGCCGAAAAACCGGAGGCGGTGCTGCGCGCCATTCACCGTTTCCTCGACGAAGCCTGAAAAACACGCTCACCTGGCGAAAAAACGCGCTAAAGATAACGGCTTAGCGCGTTTAGCCCGCAGTTAGGCATTGTCGCCGCTCCATCTGCTGGGGTAATATGGCGCGCTATAATTTTGCCGCCGCGCCAGTGCGTTCGCGAACGCCGGGTCGGGGGTGAATTTGGGTTAGGGTTTATTGGCCCGAAGTGTGTTAACCGATGCCTCCGGAAGCGTGAGAGCGCTTTTTGATGCAAACTCCCTTGCAGTACCGCTACCTATGGCAAAAGAACAAACGGATCGCACGACGCTGGATCTGTTCGCAGATGAACGCCGTCCGGGGCGCCCGAAAACCAACCCGCTTTCCCGCGATGAACAGCTTAGAATCAATAAGCGCAATCAGTTACGGCGCGATAAAGTGCGTGGATTGCGGCGCGTAGAGCTGAAAATCAACGCGGATGCGGTGGACGCCCTGAACAAACTGGCGGAACAGCGCAACATCAGCCGCAGCGAACTCATCGAGCAGATGCTGTTGGCGCAACTGGCGGAAGAACAGCCGGAACATTGATCTCTTCGGCCGCACGCGCGGCACGGCGTTAAGGACAACGCCGGATCGGCACGCTTTTCTTCATCTCCGGCATCGCATAAATGCGATAAAACCCCGGCGCCACTTTCTGGCATGATACGCATTTACCGGTAAGAGACTGCGCCTGTCGGCGCCCCGCCCCCCGCGGCGAACGGCTCTTGCCATGGCATCATTTTAATCGGCGTCAGCGGCGGCAGTGCTGGCATCGAGTAATGCAATTACTTGAATTTAAAGGTTATACGCGATATGGCTACTGTAGGCATTTTCTTTGGCAGCGACACTGGCAATACCGAAAACATTGCCAAAATGATCCAGAAAATTCTCCAGAAACAGTTTGGCGACGACGTCTCTGAAGTGCATGACATCGCTAAAAGCAGCAAAGAAGACCTGGAAGGGTTCGATATCCTGCTGCTGGGCATCCCAACCTGGTACTACGGTGAGGCGCAGTGTGACTGGGACGATTTCTTCCCGACGCTGGAAGAAGTCGATTTCAACGGCAAACTGGTGGCGCTGTTCGGCTGCGGCGACCAGGAAGACTACGCGGAATATTTCTGTGACGCGATGGGCACCATCCGCGACATCATCGAACCGCGCGGCGCGGCCATCGTGGGCCACTGGCCGACCAAAGGCTACCACTTCGAAGCCTCCAAAGGCCTGGCGGACGACAACCACTTCATCGGTCTGGCGATCGACGAAGACCGTCAGCCGGAGCTGACCAACGAGCGTGTCGACGCCTGGGTCAAACAGATCGTCGAAGAGCTGAGCCTGGCCGATATCGTCGGCTAAACGCCGGGACTGGCGAAAGGTTGAACAAAGGCCCTGTAAAGTGCATAGTGTGCCGACAGGGCCGTCATCGGCAACAGGGATTGCTGCGATAGAAGCTACAGATTTGTAACTTCCCACCCCGTCACGGTAGACTGAGATATCGGTTTATCCCATCCATCAAGGCGTTGCATGCAAAACATGCAATAGTGCAATTATATCTTTGTTAACAACCGGCGGTTTCCATTTAGTACAACCGGTTCTATAATGAGACGCATTAACTCTTTGTGCCGACCGATGCCACAGGCGAGTACGCCTCAACTTGATTAGCATAGTAACAGGACTGAATTCGCATGACCGACAACAACATCGCATTGAAGAAGGCCGGCTTAAAAGTCACGCTTCCGCGACTCAAAATCCTGGAAGTACTGCAAAATCCAGAATGCCATCACGTCAGTGCGGAAGATTTGTACAAAAAACTGATTGATATGGGCGAAGAGATCGGGCTGGCGACGGTTTATCGCGTACTGAACCAGTTTGACGATGCGGGCATTGTGACACGTCACAATTTCGAAGGCGGCAAGTCCGTGTTCGAGCTGACCCAACAGCATCACCACGATCACCTGATTTGCCTGGATTGCGGCAAAGTGATCGAATTCAGCGACGAATCCATCGAAGTGCGCCAGCGTGACATCGCCAAGCAGCACGGCATCAAGCTCACCAACCACAGTCTGTACCTGTACGGCCACTGTGAAACCGGTGACTGTCGCGAAGACGAAACGCTGCACGACAAGAAATAAGCCCTGACCGGCTATGAAAAACCGCCTCATTTTGAGGCGGTTTTTTTATGCCCGCCATGCAGCAGACAAAAAAATCCCCGGACCAGCCGGGGAAAATCATGTCATGAAATACCACAATTGCAGCGGCACTGCGACTCCACGTACTACTCTCACTACAACGTCCGCCCTGCGCCGACACGCGCGGACGAACGCATTCCCCCTTCGTTATGATGCGGCCCGCCGCCAAAACTGCGTGCCGCACCGCCCTTCTTAGACCTTTTCGGCGCGGCTGTAGCGTTTGCCGTCCGGGCTGACCGAGCGCACCTGTACTTCGCCGGAGACCGCAGGTTTAGCCTTGGCATCATAGCGCTGCCACTGCTTACCGCCGTCGGTGGAGTACTCGATGCCCAACCCCGGCAGCGCGATATTCGCCTCCAGCTTGCCGCCCGCCACGCGAGCGCCCGGCACCGGCAGACGATAAGCCACGCCGCCTTTGTCCAGCTTGGCCAGTTCACGCTGGCCCAGAATATTGGCGAAGCGCAGCCAATCTTTCTCCAGCGTCTTGGTATCGACAAAGTGGGTTTCCCCGCCTTTGTATTCGCGGCCGGCGCGATAGTCCTGCTCCCAACCGGCGCGATGCCAGGCGCGCTCCGCCACCGACAGCGCGCGTGGGAAGATCATGTATTCCATCTGCGGGTCGGTGCGCTGGGTTTCGCTCCACAGCTGAGCGGAAAGTCCATATGCCCCCGGCCACGGCTTGTCGCTCTTGGCGTTGAAGTGGTTGCCGTCTCGGTCAACCGAGGTTTCCGCGTTCTGTGGCATGTTGTCCGGCGCGAAGCTGAACACCTTGCGCTCGTCGCTGAAGCGGGTGCCCCAGTAGTAACCGCGCTCGTCCGGGTTCACCTCGTAAGGGAAGTCCATATAGACGTAGTCCGGGTTGGAGACCACCACTTCATACCCTTTGTTGGCCCAGTCGTTGACGCTGTCGAAACCGCCCCAGTACAGGGTGTCCCAGAAGTTGACCCCCACGCGCGAGGTGGCGAACGCCTTCGAACTCTCGGCGTCCTTCAGGCCGTCTTGCCAGGCCTGCATTCTGTCGATGCCGTGCGCCTTCACCAGCTTGCTGACCTCTTGGCCGAAGTAGCTCGGCAGGTGCTCCATGTCGGCCACTTTGCCCTCTTTGATCATCACCTGGCACACCTGAGACTTGGCCCACGGCTTGTCTTCATTGCTCTGGTCAATGATGCCTTTACCCGGTTCCGGTTTCGCCTTGTCGGTGTAGCCGGCGCCCAGGCGGATGTTTTTCGCTTCGTCGCCGCCAAAGTGCCAGGTCTTAATCGGCTGGCCGGCTTCTTTATGCATCTGGGCAATCTCGCCAATCACCTTGTCGACAAAGCGCTGGGAGGAATCCAGGCACGGGTTCAGGTAACTCTGACGGTTAAAGAACTGCACCGAGGTGGTATTGGAGGTATCGGTCGGATCCACCAGGCGGAACTCGTTGGCCTCCTGCTCTTTGCCGGCGGCATGCAGTTTCTTGTAGCGCGCTTCCATCGAGACCACCGCCGCGCGGGCGTGCGCCGGCATGTCAATCTCCGGGATCACCTCAATCTGGCGCGCCTGGGCGTATTTGATGATGTCGATGTAGTCCTGACGAGTGAAGAAACCGCCGTAGACATCCGGCCCCTGGCCGTACTGCGGCAGCAGGCAGGTGGTTTCGCTCAGATCGTGGCAGCGCTGGCCGCCGACTTCCGTCAACTCAGGCAAGCCGGGAATTTCGATACGCCAACCTTCGTCATCGCTCAGGTGGAAGTGGAATTTGTTGAGCTTGTAAGCCGCCATCTGATCCAGCAGGCGCAGCACCGCATCCTTCTTATGGAAGTTGCGCGCCACGTCGAGGAAAATGCCGCGATACTGGAAGCGCGGCGCATCGCTGGCGTCGAGCGTGGCGATCTTGCCGCTGCCGTCGGTCGGCACTAACGACAGGATAGACTGCAACCCGTAGAACACCCCGGCCTGATCGAAGCCGATCACCCGCGCCTCTTTCTTGCCGATCTTCAGCTCATAAGCGCCCGGCACCGCCATCGCGCCTTTAAACTTGCCCGGCTGGATGTCGGTCTTGATCGGGTAACCGTTGGCCTGAACCGGCACGCCCAGCAGCGCGAAACGCTGGTTGACGACATCCGCCGCCGGCTTGACCAACGTGCTCAGATCCGGCGATACCCCTTTGCGCAGATCGGCGTCCTGCGCGTGCACTTTCACCTGCATCGGCGTCGGCACGATCTGGCCGCGCAGCGCGCCGGCGGGCAGCGTCTGCAGATCGGCGTTGCTGACAAAACGCGAAGCCGGCGTCATCAAAATATTTTTGTCGTCCTTGGTGCGCTTCCACTGATCGCCGGTAAACGGCGCCACAAACTGATCCAGATTTTCGGTGTCGGTATTCGCCAGCATTTTCGGCTTGGCGTCGCCGGACGTGGCATACCAGCGGGGCAGGAAGTCGTTTCTGAACAGCTGCCAGTATTCGGCGACCACCGGGATTTCCACCGCCTTACCGGCCGGGAAACCGCTGAATTTGGCGGTCGGCTCCAGCTTGTACAGATCGCCGGTGAGGTGAGCGATCTTGAACTGATCGTTGTCTACCCGCAGAGTCTGGCGCGGGCTGTGGAAATAAATGATCCAGTCTTTGCCGTCGATCGCCTGCCCGTCGTTGCTCAGGGTGAACAACACCCGGTTGCATGAGGCCCAGTCTGCGCCCAGCGCCGCGCAATCCACGCCGTTTTCCCCGGCGCGGTTATCCAGCATTTTCACGTTCAGCTTCAGTTGGCTCAGCTGATCCACCAGCTGTTGATCGGCCATGGCGCTCCCCATGCCGCCCAGGAATCCCATCGTTGCCGTCAAGGCGGCCAGTGCGCTCAGTTTGAATGCGTTCATCTTCTCGTCCTTCTTAATTATTGTTATCGCGAATTTCTTGCCACAGCTTGCCGCACTTGGCGTCGTAAGCCTGACCGTTACCGCTGTGAACCGCCATAATGCAGTTCTGATAATCCATCACCCGTACCGTTTCCTGCGCGGCGAACTGCTGGTGCTGTTTCTCTTGTTTCAGCACGTTCAGCACCGCCTTGCACGGCTGCAGACGCTCCGGCGAGCCTTCCGCGGTATTGATGCAGGCGCTGTAAGCCTGTTTCAACTTGGCGTCTTCCGACGGCGCGGCGGGTTGCGCACAGGCGCTCAGCGCCGCAGCGGCCGCCAACATCAGCATGATTTTTTTCATCGTTGAATTCCCTTAACTGCCCCGGCGGCAAGGCCGGGGAACGCATCAGAAGATGGTGAATGGCGCGATGACCATGAACTTGACGTCTTTCTCGTCCTGGAAGATGTTGCCGTAACCGCCGCCCCAGCTCGGAATGTTGGTGTGGTTGTCATACTGGGTGTAATGCAGCTTGAGCAGCGTGCCCTTGGCTCGCCCTTCCTGGATGGTGTACATCGCGTCCAGACTCCAGGCGCTCTCTTTCAGGCGCTGGCTCTGATCGTAGATCGGGTTGGTGCTCGGCTTGGCGTCCCAGGCGTAAACGTAAGAGCCGCCGACCGCCATGCCCGGCAGGTTCCAGTTGCTGAGGTCATACATCACGCCGGCATACACCGCTTTCTCGCCGTTGGCGTTAAAGTCGGAGCGGTTATCCCACCACACGTCCAGGCGACCGTTTGACGAGGCGTAGGTCGGGGTCATACGTTGCAGGAAGAAGCCCTGATTGCCTTCCGCCTTGACCATGGTGCCTTCCAGACGCCAGTTGAACTGGCCGGTGGTGTAACCGAAGGTCAACGCCTGCAGCCAGGCCAGGCCGTCATAAATGCTGTTCGGATCGTTCTTGTTGCTGATGCGGTCTTCCGCGCCATAGAACTGGTAACTGGTGGTCAGCGGGTTGCCCAGCAGATCGAATTTGTAAGACGCCTTGGTGAAGTACTGATTCACGTACCCCTGGGCCTGGCCGTAAGCGGCTTCCAGCACCAGATCGTTTTTGAAATCGTACTTGGCGCCCAGCGAGTGCAGGTAGGAGACACGGGTTTTCTTATCGTTCTGGCGGAAGTCGTCCATCTCGATATGCCACGGCGCTTTGTATTTGTCGGCCCACATGTAGGAGAAGCTCAACGCGCCGGCATCGCCGTAGTCGAACTTGGCGCCGGCTTCAGCCCCCTGATAAGTGCCCGGCATGAAGCTCCAGTGCGGCGCCAGCAGGGTTTGGCCGCTCGGCTGAATATAGCCGGCGCGCGCCCAGACCGGGCCGTATTTGAATTTGGCGGCGGCTTTGTACAGGCTGATACCGCCCTTATCACCGGAGTAGTCTTCGTCGTAGGTACGGTTCTTCGAGGAGAACGCGATTTCGTTCGGGTGACCGCTGGCGCTGGATTCAGCCAGTTCGATGGCGGTAAAAGTGCCGACATCCAGACCGAACATGTCCCAGGCGTAGCCCGACGCGAAATCCAGGCTCAGGTTGGCGGTAGAGTGGGACAGGTTGGTGGTGTATTGATTGTAATCCTTGCTGTCCGGATTGAGATCTTTACGGTCACGCTCACGTTGCCAGTAATAAATGCCGCCGGTCAGCGTGGAATCCTCGATAAACCCTGCGGCTTTCGCCTCAGGCGCCATGGCAAACCCTGTTCCCAACAGCGCGCCCGCGACTGCGAGCGCCAGCGTTTTACGCTGAGCACCGTGCGTACCCATATTGAAATTCCTCTTTGACTTAACTTAAAAGTTGCAGCCGCCTGTGTTCACCACTGCCCTGCACGACTGCCAATAAAAAACCCGAACGGGTAAAAAATATTGCCGACGAGATGTTATTCCCACAGCACTAATTGCTACAGACAGACTATTTTTCGCGACGCGAATTATCAAATGAAAAATGCGGAAGATTTGTCAAAGTATGACAAGGAGCACATATCGGTGATAATTTGTTACGCTGGCATTCATGGAAGGTGTCGAATAAAAAATTCAATTAAATCAGAATAAATACGGATACCAGGTCAACCAGAGACGATTAATGGTTTCAGCCTGACTAAATCCGTCAGTCAGGAGATAAAATTTGAGAGCGCTCTCTAAATGAAATTAATTCGCATCACGAATATATAAGTAAAGATTAAGACTACTAAGCCCAATATAAGAAAACTTATTGATTAACGCACCGCAGTTAATTAAACGCAGCCCGGAAAAACGTGGCGAGAATAGATGATTTACTCAATAGCAGGCATAAAAAAGCGCGGCCTGAGCCGCGCTGATACATTAATTTTCGAGGCGATTAAGATTAGCCTTCGATTTTCGCCCAGGTGTCACGCAGACCGACGGTGCGGTTAAACACCAGGTGCTCAGCCGAAGAGTAATGGCTGTCGGCGCAGAAGTAGCCTTCACGCTCGAACTGATAGGCTTTCTCCGGCTGTGCGGCCGCCAGACTCGGCTCAACGAAACCGTGCTTGATCACCAGCGATTCCGGGTTAATGGTGGAGAGGAAGTCCTCCGCCGCGCCCGGGTTAGGCACGCTGAACAGGCGATCGTACAGGCGAATTTCCGCCGGCAGCGCGTGCGCCGCAGACACCCAGTGGATCACGCCCTTCACCTTGCGGCCGTCGGCAGGATCTTTGCTCAGCGTTTCCGCATCGTAGCTGCAGAAGATGGTGGTGATCTCGCCGGCTTCATCTTTCTCGACGCGCTCGGCCTTGATCACGTACGCGTTGCGCAGACGCACTTCTTTGCCCAGCACCAGACGCTTGTACTGCTTGTTGGCTTCTTCGCGGAAGTCGGCGCGATCGATATAGATCTCACGGCTGAACGGCACATCGCGGTTGCCCATTTCCGGCTTGTTCGGGTGGTTAGGCATGCTGACCATTTCCACCGCATCGCCCATGTTCTCGATGACGATTTTCACCGGATCCAGCACCGCCATGGCGCGCGGCGCGTTCTCGTTCAGATCGTCGCGGATGCAGGATTCCAGCGCCACCATTTCGACGTTGTTGTCTTGCTTGGTTACGCCGATGCGCAGGCAGAACTCGCGGATCGAGGCGGCAGTATAACCGCGGCGGCGCAGACCGGAGACGGTCGGCATGCGCGGATCATCCCAACCTTCGACGATCTTCTCGGCCACCAGCTGGTGCAGCTTGCGCTTCGACATGATGGCGTATTCGAGGTTGAGACGCGAAAACTCGTACTGGCGCGGGTGGCAAGGAATGGTGATGTTATCCAGCACCCAATCATACAGACGGCGGTTATCCTGGAATTCCAGGGTGCACAGCGAATGGGTGATCCCTTCCAGCGCATCGGAAATGCAGTGGGTGAAATCGTACATCGGGTAGATGCACCATTTATTGCCGGTCTGGTGGTGTTCGGCGAACTTGATGCGGTACAGCACCGGATCGCGCATCACGATAAACGGCGAAGCCATATCGATCTTGGCGCGCAGGCAGGCGGCGCCTTCGGCGAATTCGCCATTGCGCATCTTCTCGAACAGCGCCAGGTTCTCTTCCACGCTGCGACCGCGGTACGGGCTGTCTTTGCCCGGCGCAGTCAGGGTGCCGCGGTATTCGCGGATCTGCTCCGGCGACAGTTCGTCGACGTAGGCCAGCCCTTTGCTGATAAGCTCCACCGCGTACTGGTGCAGCTGATCGAAATAGTCTGAGGAGTAACGAACGTTGCCGCTCCACTCAAAGCCCAGCCACTCCACGTCGTGCTTGATAGACTCGACGAACTCGATGTCTTCTTTCACCGGGTTGGTGTCGTCGAAACGCAGGTTGCACTGGCCCTGATAGTCCTTGGCGATGCCGAAGTTCAGGCAGATGGACTTGGCGTGGCCGATATGCAGATAGCCGTTAGGCTCCGGCGGGAAACGGGTATGTACTGACGTGTGTTTCCCCGACGCCAGATCTTCATCGACGATCTGACGGATAAAATTGGTTGGGCGGGCTTCAGCCTCACTCATTTCACTGTTCCTCAATGCAAAGCGCTACACATAACCGCCTATGATCCAACAAGCCACGTCTGGAAACAACCGTTTGTTTCATGAAAAATGCGGCGCGTTGCACCATCGGCGCGCAGCGCACCGCCGTGGGGCGAAACGGGATAAAAAAAGCGGGAAGAGATCGCTCTCTTCCCGCCAAGTCGGGGCAAACGCCGCCATGATGCGTGTTCGGCCCCAGGCACTACTCAGGTAAAAACAGCCTTATTTCTGGATCTCATACAGCTTGGTTTGACCGGCGACCACAGAGCCGCTGGCCAGCGCCGCCAGGCCGGCGTACTCGTCAGAGTTGCTGACCACCACCGGGCTTATCATCGAACGCGCATTGGCATTCAGGTAATCCAGATCCAGTTCCAGAATCGGTTGACCGGCTTTCACTTCCGCGCCCTCTTCCACCAGGCGTTTGAAGCCCTGGCCTTCCAGCGCGACGGTGTCGATCCCCATGTGCACCACGATCTCGGCGCCCTTGTCGGTTTCCAGGCAGAATGCGTGGTTGGTATTGAAGATTTTCACCACGGTGCCGTCAGCCGGCGCCACCACGATCTTGTCGGTCGGGCGAATCGCCAGGCCGTCGCCTACCGCCTTGCTGGCGAAAGCTTCGTCCGGCACCTGTTCGAGCGCCACCACTTCGCCAGTCACCGGCGCCACCAGCGTTTCAAACGCGGCTTTCGGCGCGTTCGGCACCGCCTGCGGTTTGGCTTCCGCGGCAGGCGCCGCCGCCGGGGCCGCCGCTGCCGCTACCGGGCCGGCTGCAATCACGTTGCGCATTGCGCTGGCGATAAGTTCGGCACGGGTGCCGACGATCACTTGCACGCTCTGCTTGTTCAGGCGGATAACGCCCGACGCGCCGAGGCGTTTCGCCAATGCGTCGTTCACCAGCGCGGAGTCTTTCACATTCAAACGCAGGCGGGTGATGCAGGCGTCGATGCCGGTCAGGTTGTCGGAACCGCCGATCGCGCCGACGTAACGACGAGCCAGGGTGGTGGTTTCGCTCTCGTCTTTACCGGCGTTGCTGTCGACGTTGACGTCGTAGCCGTCGGTTTCGTCACCGGCAACCGCCAGCTCGCGGCCCGGGGTCATCAGGTTGAATTTTTTGATGGTGAAGCGGAACACCACGTAGTAGATGACGAAGAACACCAGGCCTTGCGGGATCAGCATGTACCAGTGGGTCGCCAGCGGGTTGCGAGACGACAGCACCATATCCACCAGGCCGGCGCTGAAGCCGAAACCGGCGATCCAATGCATGCTGGCGGCGATGAACACCGAGATACCGGTCAGCACGGCGTGGATCACGTACAGCACCGGCGCCACGAACATGAAGGAGAATTCCAGCGGTTCGGTAATACCGGTAAAGAAGGCGGCGAAAGCGGCCGCCAGCATGATGCCCGCCACTTTGGCTTTGTTCTCAGGACGCGCGCAGTGGTAAATGGCCAGCGCCGCCCCCGGCAGACCGAACATCATGATCGGGAAGAAGCCCGCCTGATAACGGCCGGTGATGCCGACAACCGCTTTACCGGCTTCGATCGACTGCTGGCCGCCAAGGAAGTTAGGAATATCGTTGATGCCGGCCACGTCGAACCAGAACACCGAGTTCAGCGCGTGGTGCAGGCCGACCGGGATCAGCAGGCGGTTGAAGAAGGCGTAAATGCCCGCGCCGACCGAGCCCATTTTCTGAATGTGTTCACCGAAGTTCACCAGACCGTTGAAGATCACCGGCCAAATGTACATCAGGATGAAAGCCACCAGGATCATCAGGAAGGAAATGAGGATCGGCACCAAACGGCGGCCGCTGAAGAACGACAGCGCCTTGGGCAGCTCGACGCCGCTGAAGCGGTTGTACACTTCGGCGGAGATGATGCCCACCAGAATACCGACGAACTGGTTCTGGATCTTGCCGAACGCGGCGGGCACCTGATCGAGCGGGATCTTCTGAATCATCGACACGGCGGCCGGCGAACAGAGAGTGGTCAGCACCAGGAAGCCGACGAAGCCGGTCAACGCGGCGGCGCCGTCCTTGTCTTTGGACATGCCGTAGGCCACGCCGATAGCGAACAGCACCGACATGTTGTCGATGATAGCGGAGCCGGATTTAATGAAGAAAGCGGCGAGCGCGTTGTCGCCGCCCCAACCAACAGGGTCAATCCAGTACCCGACGCCCATCAAGATGGCGGCGGCGGGCAGCGTGGCGACCGGCACCATCAGCGCCCGTCCCACCTTTTGCAAATAACTAAGAATGTTCACCTTTTCCCCCTATGTTGTCCGCGGACGGACCCTATTAGTAGTTTATTTGGAGCTCTCACTACCTTTTTAGAAACAGCGCTTGGCACGTATCACTCATGCCGAGTGTAAAAAATTTATTTTGTATCGCAAATTAAAACCTCCCTTTTTGTGATAAATATCACCAAAAAGTAGTCTTTACCTCCCAGATTGCTGGCCATCACACAAAACTTATTTTATCATTCAAAAAATCAACCGGACGGACGATTCACGCGAGAATCATAAAGCTGGGTTACGCTTACGACTCCCGCAGGCCCGTACAGTATAGCTTTAGTTTACTTATCCCAAGAGGTGTTAGATGAGACTTATCCCACTGAAAGATACCGCACAAGTCGGCAAATGGGCCGCGCGTCATATCGTTCAACGCATCAACGCATTCAAGCCAACCGCAGAGCGCCCGTTTGTTCTCGGCCTGCCCACCGGCGGCACGCCGCTGGAAGCCTACAAACATCTGATTGCGATGCACAAAGCAGGTGAAGTAAGCTTTAAGCATGTTGTGACTTTCAACATGGACGAGTACGTTGGCCTGCCGCAGGAACACCCGGAAAGCTATCACACCTTCATGTACCGCAACTTCTTTGATCACGTTGATATCCCTCGCGAAAATATCAACCTGCTGAACGGCAACGCCGCGGATGTCGACGCCGAGTGCCGCCAGTACGAAGAGAAGATCAAGTCTTACGGCAAAATTAACCTGTTCATGGGCGGCGTGGGCATCGACGGCCATATCGCGTTCAACGAGCCGGCTTCGTCCCTGGCTTCGCGCACCCGCATCAAAACGCTGACCGAAGACACCCGCATCGCCAACTCGCGCTTCTTCGGCGGCGACGTCAGCCTGGTGCCGAAATATGCGTTGACCGTCGGCGTGGGCACGCTGCTGGACGCGGAAGAAGTGATGATCCTGGTCACCGGCCACGCCAAGGCGCAGGCGCTGGAAGCCGCAGTGGAAGGCAATATCAACCACATGTGGACCATCAGCTGTCTGCAGCTGCACGCCAAAGCGGTAGTGGTGTGCGACGAACCGGCCACCATGGAGCTGAAAGTCAAAACCGTCAAATATTTCCGCGAGTTAGAAGCGGAAAGCGTTAAAAGTCTTTAATCTTTGCAGGGGGCTACGATGTTCGCTTTAACCCACGGCCGAATCTATACCGGCCACGACGTACTTGATGACCATGCAGTCATTATCGCTGATGGGCTGATCGAGAAAGTCTGCCCGGCGGCTGAATTGCCCGCCGGCATCGAAACGCGCGACCTGGGTGGCGCCATCCTGGCCCCCGGGCTTATCGACGTGCAGCTGAACGGCTGCGGCGGCGTACAGTTCAACGATTCGCTGGAAGCGATCTCGGAAGAAACGCTGGAGATCATGCAGCGCGCCAACGAGAAATCCGGCTGCACCAGCTATCTGCCGACGCTGATCACCAGCAGCGACGAATTCATGAAGCACAGCGTCGACGTGATGCGCGCTTATCTGAAAAAGCACCAAAACCAGGCATTGGGCCTGCACCTGGAAGGGCCATATCTCAGCCCGGTGAAAAAAGGCACCCACAATCCGGCGTTCATTCGCAAGCCGACCCAGGAAATGATCGATTACCTGTGCGCCAACGCCGACGTGATCACCAAGGTGACGCTGGCGCCGGAAATGGTTGAGCCGCACTTTATCAAGCAGCTGACCGAGGCCGGCATCGTGATCTCCGCCGGCCACTCGAATGCCACCTACGATCAGGCGCGCACCGGTTTCGCCGCCGGCATCAGCTTCGCCACCCACCTGTACAACGCCATGCCTTATATCACCGGCCGCGAACCGGGGCTGATGGGGGCAATCTTCGATACGCCGGAGGTCTATACCGGCATCATCGCCGACGGCCATCACGTGGCCTGGGCGAGTATCCGTAACGCCAAACGCCTGAAAGGTGATAAATTGGTCTTGGTCACCGATGCCACCGCACCGGCGGGTGCAGATATTGACCAATTTATTTTCGCCGGTAAAACAATATACTATCGGGATGGGCTGTGCGTGGATGAGAACGGCACCCTGAGCGGTTCCGCGCTGACCATGATCGAAGCGGTGCGAAACAGCGTCGAGCATATCGGTATCGCGCTGGACGAAGCGCTGCGCATGGCGACGCTGTATCCGGCGCGCGCCATCGGCGTCGATCACCGTCTGGGCACCCTCGAAGCCGGCAAGGTGGCTAACCTGACCGCCTTCACCCGTGATTTCAAGATCACCAAAACGCTCGTTAACGGTAACGAGGTTTAATTCAATGAACAGCGAGTAAAATTATTGATGAGCACTGGCGGACAAGCACAAATAGGGAACGTTGACTTAGTCAAACAACTTAACGGCGCGGCAGTTTACCGCCTGATCGACCAGCAGGGCCCGATCTCGCGCATTCAGATTGCCGAACTCAGCCAGCTCGCCCCCGCCAGCGTCACCAAAATTACTCGCCAGCTGCTGGAGCGCGGGCTGATCAAAGAAGTCGATCAGCAGGCCTCCACCGGCGGCCGCCGCGCGATCTCCATCGTGTCGGAAACCCGTCATTTCCATACCGTCGCGGTGCGTCTCGGCCGCCACGACGCCACCATAACCCTGTATGACATGAGCGGCAAGTCGCTCAGCGAAGAACACTATCCGCTGCCGGAACGCACTCAAGAAACGCTGGAGAATGCGCTGTTCGCCGCCATCGCCCAATTCATCGACGCTAACCAGCGCCGCCTGCGCGAGCTGATCGCCATCGCGGTGATCCTGCCCGGCCTGGTGGATCCGGCGCTGGGCGTGGTGCGCTACATGCCGCACATCAGCGTCAGCAATTGGGCGCTGGTGGACAACCTGCAGCAGCGCTTTAACGTCACCAGCTTCGTCGGCCACGACATCCGCAGCCTGGCGCTGGCGGAGCACTACTTCGGCGCCACCCGCGACTGCGAAGACTCGATTCTGGTGCGCCTGCACCGCGGCACCGGCGCCGGCATCATCGTCAACGGGCAGATTTTTCTCGGCAACAACGGCAACGTCGGCGAGATCGGCCATATCCAGATCGATCCGTTGGGGGAACGCTGCCACTGCGGCAACTTCGGCTGCCTGGAAACCGTGGCCGCCAACGCCGCGATCGAACAGCGCGTGCGCCAGCTGCTGAGCCAGGGCTACCCGAGCAAACTGACGCTGGAAGACTGCGGCATCAACGCCATCTGCAAGGCCGCCAACCGCGGCGATCTGCTGGCCAGCGAAGTGATCGAACACGTAGGCCGCTATCTGGGCAAAGCGGTGGCCATCGCCATCAACCTGTTCAATCCGCAGAAGGTGGTGATCGCCGGTGAGATCACCGAAGCGGACAAGGTGCTGCTGCCGGCGATCCAGAGCTGCATCAATACCCAGGTGCTGAAGGACTTCCGCAAAAATCTGCCGGTGGTGACCTCCGAACTCAATCATCGCTCGGCGATCGGCGCTTTCGCCCTGGCCAAACGCGCGATGCTCAACGGCGTGCTCTTGCAGCGATTGCTGGAAAGCTGATCCGCCGCTTCTGGCAGGCGTGTTATCTTCACCCTTCGCCTGCCGTAATCATGAGAAACAGCGACAAATGAAAATCAAAAACGTTATATGCGATATCGACGGCGTGCTGCTGCATGACAATACGCCGGTGCCCGGCGCCGACCTGTTCCTGGCGCGCATCCAGGAACAAGGCATGCCGCTGGTGGTGCTGACCAACTACCCGTCACAGACCGCGCAGGATCTGGCGAACCGCTTCGCCGCCGCCGGGCTGGAAGTGCCGGAGAGCGCGTTCTACACCTCGGCGATGGCCACCGCCGATTTCCTGCGCCGTCAGGAAGGCAAAAAAGCCTATGTGGTCGGCGAAGGCGCCCTGATCCATGAGCTGTACAAAGCCGGTTTCACCATCACCGACATCAACCCCGACTTCGTGATCGTCGGTGAAACCCGCTCTTACAACTGGGACATGATGCATAAAGCCGCCTACTTCGTGAGCAACGGCGCGCGCTTTATCGCCACCAACCCGGATAGTCACGGCCACGGCTTCTCGCCGGCCTGTGGCGCGCTGTGCGCCCCCATTGAGAAGATCACCGGCCGCAAGCCGTTTTACGTCGGCAAGCCCAGCCCGTGGATCATTCGCGCCGCACTGAACAAAATGCAGGCGCACTCGGAAGAGACGGTGATCGTCGGCGATAACCTGCGCACCGACATTCTGGCGGGCTTCCAGGCCGGCCTGGAAACCGTGCTGGTGCTGTCCGGCGTCTCCACGCTGAGCGACATCGAAACCATGCCGTTCCGCCCGAGCTACGTCTACCCTTCCGTCGCCGATATCACCATCTTCTGATGCGGCCATGGCGGCCGCCCGGCCGCCATTATTTCCTTCTCCCTCAGCGTCAGTTTGAATTTAATTCGTTCATGGCCGTAAAAGGTTTCAGCCTGCCTGCGTTAAAAATCCTCATTATAACGTTACGCCCCGCCAATAGCTGATATTGCCGGCGAGCGAAAAACTCTTACCCCTAATGAATGAGGCTACCATGAGCACAAATAACACGATTAATGCCGGCGCCGCCGATGACGCGGCCATTATGCCGTCTATCGCCAATAAAAAGATCCTGATGGGTTTCTGGCACAACTGGGCCGCCGGCGCCAGTGACGGCTATCAGCAGGGCCAGTTCACCAATATGAACCTGACCGACATTCCCGCCGAGTACAACGTGGTGGCCGTCGCCTTTATGAAAGGCCAGGGCATCCCGACCTTCAAGCCTTACAACCTGTCCGATGCCGAGTTCCGCCGCCAGGTGGGCGTGCTGAACAGCCAGGGCCGCGCGGTGCTGATCTCCCTCGGCGGCGCAGACGCGCATATCGAGCTGAAAACCGGCGACGAAGACAAGCTGAAAGACGAGATTATTCGCCTGGTGGAAGTCTATGGCTTCGACGGCCTGGATATCGATCTGGAACAGGCGGCGATCGGCGCCGCCAATAATAAAACCGTCTTGCCTGCTGCGCTGAAAAAAGTAAAAGACCATTACGCTGCCCAGGGGAAAAACTTTATTATCAGCATGGCGCCGGAATTCCCGTATTTACGCACCAACGGCACCTACCTGGATTATATTAACGCCCTCGAAGGCTATTACGACTTTATCGCGCCGCAATATTATAACCAGGGCGGCGACGGTATTTGGGTGGATGAACTCAATGCCTGGATCACGCAGAATAACGACGCAATGAAAGAGGACTTCCTCTACTACCTGACGGAAAGCCTGGTTACCGGCACCCGCGGCTATGCGAAGATCCCGGCGGCGAAATTCGTCATCGGCCTGCCGAGCAATAACGATGCCGCCGCCACCGGCTACGTGGTCAACAAACAGGCGGTGTATAACGCTTTCTCGCGTCTCGACGCCAAAAACCTGTCGATCAAGGGCCTGATGACCTGGTCAATCAACTGGGATAACGGCAAGAGCAAAGCCGGCGTCGCCTACAATTGGGAGTTCAAAACCCGCTATGCGCCGCTGATTCAGGGCGGCGTCACCCCGCCGCCGGGAAAGCCTAATGCGCCGACGGCGCTGACGGTCGCCGAGCTGGGCGCCACCTCGCTGAAACTGAGCTGGGCCGCCGCCACCGGCGCCTCACCGATCGCCAGCTACACCGTCTACCGCAACGGCAACCCGATCGGCCAAACCGCCGGTCTGTCGCTGGCCGACAGCGGTCTGACGCCGGCAACCCAGTACAGCTACTTCGTTACCGCGACCGACACCCTGGGCAATACCTCCCTGCCGAGCAGCGCGCTGGCGGTCAAAACCGCCAATGACGGTACGCCGCCCGATCCGGGCGCGCCCGAGTGGCAGAACAACCACAGCTACAAAGCCGGCGACGTCGTGAGTTATAAAGGCAAGAAATACACCTGTATTCAGGCGCACACCTCCAATGCCGGCTGGACGCCGGATGCCGCGTTCACCCTCTGGCAGCTCATCGCCTAATCGCTAATCGATTGCCGGTCAAACTGGCCGGCAATCCCGCCATCACGCTAAAAATTGCATAATCGATAATTTTTCACGCCGATAACTGAAAATCCGTTAAAAACCTCAGCTACGCAAACAACTATTTCTCAGCGCATGGCTAAAACGCTTGCATCCTCTGCAGCTTTTGGCGCATTTTCATAACCACAGCGCAGCAAAACCGCGTTATCGCTGATAAATCGGCAATGCTGCCCATAACAGTAAAAACAACATCACAGTCATAAAAGCCCGTTAGGAGAGTTGTATGTGTTCTATTTTCGGTGTGCTCGATCTGAAGTCCGATCCCGTTGAACTGCGTAAGAAAGCGCTGGAGCTGTCACGTCTGATGCGCCACCGCGGCCCGGATTGGTCCGGCGTTTACGCCAGCGACAAAGCCATTCTGGCTCACGAACGCCTGTCGATCGTCGACGTCAACAACGGCGCTCAACCGCTGTACAACGCTGCGCACACCCACGTTCTGGCGGTCAACGGCGAAATTTACAACCACCAGGCGCTGCGCCAACAGCTGAGCGACCGCTATGCCTTCCAGACCGGCTCCGACTGTGAAGTGATCCTGGCGCTGTATCAGGAGAAAGGCCCGGAGTTCCTCGACGATCTGCAAGGCATGTTCGCCTTTGCCCTGTATGACACCGAAAAAGACGCCTACCTGATCGGCCGCGATCACCTGGGCATCATCCCGCTGTATATGGGCCATGACGAACACGGCAACCTGTACGTTGCCTCGGAAATGAAAGCGCTGGTGCCGGTGTGCCGCACCATCAAGGAATTCCCGGCCGGCAGCTACCTGTGGAGCCAGGACGGCCAGATCCGCGAATACTATCGCCGCGACTGGTTCGATTACGACAGCGTCAAGGACAACGTGACCGACGCCGCCGCCCTGCGCACCGCGCTGGAAGAGTCGGTGAAAAGCCACCTGATGTCCGACGTGCCTTACGGCGTGCTGCTCTCGGGCGGGCTGGATTCCTCGGTCATTTCGGCGATCACCAAGAAGTACGCCGCGCGCCGCGTGGAAGATCAGGAACGCAGCGAAGCCTGGTGGCCGCAGTTGCACTCCTTCGCCGTCGGGCTGGAAGGCTCGCCGGATCTGCGCGCCGCGCAGGAGGTGGCCAACCATCTGGGCACCGTGCACCATGAGATCCACTTCACCGTGCAGGAAGGGCTGGACGCCATCCGCGACGTGATTTACCACATCGAAACCTATGACGTCACCACCATCCGCGCGTCGACGCCGATGTACCTGATGTCGCGCAAAATCAAGGCGATGGGCATCAAGATGGTGCTTTCCGGCGAAGGCGCGGACGAAGTGTTCGGCGGCTACCTGTACTTCCATAAGGCGCCGGACGCCCGCGAATTCCACGAAGAGACCGTACGCAAACTGCTGGCGCTGCACATGTTCGACTGCGCGCGCGCCAACAAGGCGATGTCCGCCTGGGGCGTCGAAGCCCGCGTGCCGTTCCTGGACAAGAAATTCCTCGATGTGGCAATGCGCATCAACCCGAAAGATAAAATGTGCGGCAACGGCAAAATGGAAAAACACATCGTTCGCGAATGTTTCGAGTCCTATTTGCCCGCCAGCGTGGCCTGGCGCCAGAAAGAGCAGTTCTCCGACGGCGTCGGCTACAGCTGGATCGACACGCTAAAAGAGGTGGCTGCGCAGCAAATTAGCGATCAACAGCTCGAAACCGCGCGTTTCCGCTTCCCGTACAACACGCCGACGTCGAAAGAAGGCTACCTGTACCGCGAAATCTTCGAGGAGCTGTTCCCGCTGCCGAGCGCCGCCGAATGCGTGCCGGGCGGCCCATCCGTCGCCTGCTCGTCCGCCAAGGCCATCGAGTGGGATGAATCGTTCAAGAAGATGGACGATCCTTCCGGCCGCGCCGTCGGCGTGCACCAGGCCGCCTATAAATAATCGCGCGGCATTTTCCCCGGGGCGGGCCTTTTGGCCCGCCTTTTTGTTGCCTTTTCCGCCCGCCAACTGCCTGAATTGCCGATTTTATCGCCATAATGTTCACAACCCAGACAAACGGCGCTTCCGGGCGCTTTTTCGGGAAAAAACTTGTTGACGCAAATCGGTCATATACGCATAATGCGCCCCGCAACGCCGATGAAGGCAAAGCAAAAAAAAGAGGGCTACGTAGCTCAGTAGGTTAGAGCACATTACTCATAATGATGAGGTCACAGGTTCAAATCCTGTCGTAGCTAATATGCGGGAGTGGCGAAATTTGGTATACGCACCAGATTTAGGTTCTGGCGCCGCAAGGTGTGCGAGTTCAAGTCTCGCCTCCCGCACCATTTCTCTTCATCGTCGGCGCAGTATGTTGATGGGGTATCGCCAAGCGGTAAGGCACCGGTTTTTGATACCGGCATTCCCTGGTTCGAATCCAGGTACCCCAGCCATATTCTTTCGGGAACGGGGTTTCAACATAAGATTTGTTTGCAGGTGGGGTATCGCCAAGCGGTAAGGCACCGGTTTTTGATACCGGCATTCCCTGGTTCGAATCCAGGTACCCCAGCCATAACAAACTGTTTGCAAATCAAAGAAGTAAAAAGTAACATCGGCTACGTAGCTCAGCTGGTTAGAGCACATCACTCATAATGATGGGGTCACAGGTTCAAATCCCGTCGTAGCCACCATAATTGGGGTGTCGCCAAGCGGTAAGGCTCTGGTTTCTGATACCAGCATACCCAGGTTCGAATCCTGGCACCCCAGCCATATTTAGAAAAGCCCGCTTCGGCGGGCTTTTTGCTGTCTGCCGTTCAGCCAACCTAAAATAGGCCCAGCCACCGCTGAGCCCTGTCGGTTACAATCCCAAGGCGTACTTCAACGCATGCTCTTTCAGCTTGCCCGCCCGCTGCGCGGCCATCAGCGCCAGATTGCGCGCCACGGTCAGCGGCGCCAGGTTATTGCTGAAGGCGGTATAGAACAGATCCATGCCGCTTTGCATCAGCAGATTGTCGGTACGGCGGCGGCGTTGATAGCGCAGCAGCACCGCCTCGCCGCTCCAGTCTTCTCCCTGCTCTCGCGCCTCGCTCAGCACGTTCAGCAAGGCATCCACATCGCGATACCCCAGATTGACGCCCTGCCCGGCCAGCGGGTTGATGGTATGCGCCGCATCGCCCAGCAGCGCCAGGCCCGGCAGCACGTAGCGCTGCGCATGACGACGCGTCAACGGGAACGATCCGGCGGCATGCACCTTGACCGGGCCCAGTCGCGCCGGAAAAGCGGCGGCGATCTCGCGCTCCAGCTGCGCCGGCGGCATCGCCTGCAGTTGGCGAATGCGCTGCGGGCTGTCATACCACACCAGCGACGCCCAGCTGTCGTACAGCGGCAGGAAAGCGCGCGGCCCTGACGGGAAGAAGCGCTGCCAGGTCACATCCTGCTGCGGCGCGCCGGTATCGACGGTGATCAACATGCACGCCTGACGATACTGCCAGCCGTTGGTGCCGATCGCCGCCAGCTTGCGCACCTGCGAGTTGGCGCCGTCGGCGCCGACAACCAGCCGCGCCTGCAGCGTTTCACCGCTGTCCAGCGTCAGTTGCCAGGCCTTGTCCGCCCGCTGCAGCGATTGCAGCCTGGCGGGGCACAGCAGCGTCAAATTGGCGCACTGTGCGAACTGCTGCCACAGCGCCAGCTGCAAAATGCGGTTTTCCACCATAAAGCCCAACTCCGGCAGCCCCAGAGATAGCGCATCGAACGCCACGCGCGACGACGCCCATTCCCAGGTCTCCAGCCGGCGATATGGCGCCGTGCGCATCGCCGTCACGGCGGGCCAGGCGCCGAGCTGTTTCAGCAGCCCCACCGAGGTGCAGCCGATAGCGGAAATGCGCAGGTCCGGCGGGCTTTGCGCCTCGAACGCCTGCGGCGCCTGATGTTCCAGCAACGCCACCGACCAGCCCGCCTGCGCCAGGCCCAGAGCCGCCGCCGCGCCGACCATGCCGCCGCCCACCACCACCGCGTCGTACCGATTTTGAGATGTCTTCATATTGGCTATGTTTTCTATGTGAATGCTCGCCATCCCACCCGACATGGCGTTTTGCGCAGTGTACCGGATTTTCGCTTCGGCTTCAGGTTGCGTGCCATTTTCCCCCGCGCTGGTCACAACGGCGGCAAATGATTACAATACGCGCCCTGCATGTCGCGTAACGCAACTTTCGCTCCGCACTGAGTAATGGCAAGTCAATGACGAAAAAACTACATATCAAAACCTGGGGCTGCCAGATGAATGAGTACGATTCATCGAAAATGGCCGACCTGTTGAACAGCACGCACGGCTTCGAGTGGACCGACAACGCCGAGGAAGCGGACGTGCTGTTGCTAAACACCTGCTCGATCCGTGAAAAAGCGCAGGAAAAAGTTTTCGCCATGCTGGGGCGCTGGCGCTTGCTGAAAGAGAAGAACCCGTCTGTCATCATCGGCGTCGGCGGTTGCGTGGCCTCGCAAGAAGGCGAACTGATCCGCAGCCGCGCGCCTTGCGTCGACGTGGTATTCGGCCCGCAGACCCTGCACCGCCTGCCGGAAATGATCAACCACGTTCAGGGCACCCGCAGCCCGGTGGTCGATATCAGTTTCCCGGAGATCGAAAAGTTCGACCGCCTGCCGGAGCCGCGCGCCGAAGGCCCGACCGCGTTCGTGTCGATCATGGAAGGCTGCAACAAATACTGCACTTTCTGCGTGGTGCCATACACCCGCGGCGAGGAAGTGAGCCGCCCGAGCGACGACGTGCTGTTCGAAATCGCCCAACTGGCGGCGCAGGGCGTGCGCGAAGTCAACCTGCTCGGCCAAAACGTCAACGCGTACCGCGGCGCCACGCATGACGGCGATATCTGCTCGTTCGCCGAACTTCTGCGCCTGGTGGCCGCCATCGACGGCATCGATCGCATTCGCTTCACCACCAGCCACCCTATCGAGTTCACCGATGACATCATCGCGGTGTACGAAGACACACCGGAGCTGGTCAGCTTCCTGCACCTGCCGGTGCAGAGCGGTTCGGATCGCATCCTGACCATGATGAAACGCGCCCATACCGCGCTGGAGTATAAGGCGATTATCCGCAAGCTGCGCAAGGCGCGCCCGAACATCCAGCTCAGCTCCGACTTCATCGTCGGTTTCCCGGGCGAGAGCCAGACCGACTTCGAACAAACCATGAACCTGATCGCCGACGTCAACTTCGACGTCAGCTTCAGCTTCATCTATTCGTCGCGCCCCGGTACGCCGGCGGCGGACATGGTTGACGACGTCAGCGAAGAAGAGAAAAAACAGCGGCTGTATATTCTGCAGGATCGCATCAACCAGCAGGCGCTGCAGTTCAGCCGCCGCATGCTCGGCACCGTCCAGCGCATTCTGGTGGAAGGCACCTCGCGCAGAAGCGTGATGGAGCTGGCCGGGCGCACGGAGTGCAACCGTGTGGTAAACTTCGAAGGCACGCCCGACATGATCGGCCAGTTTGTCGACGTGGAAATTACCGAGGTGCTGACCAACACCCTGCGTGGCGCAGTGGTGCGCACCGAACAGCAGATGGATCTGCGCGTACATGAATCCCCGCAGTCGGTGATCGCCCGTACCCGCAAAGAAAACGCGCTGGGCGTCGGCATTTACCAGCCCTGACGCCGCGGCGGCCCGCCTTATCGCCGCCCGTTCGCGCTACTCCTTACCGTTTCTCCGCCGGGCGTCCGCGCCCGGTGATGTTCTTTTTTTATTTTTTATTGTTGAAGAGGCGACATAACATGCAACTCCCACACTGCCCGAAGTGCAACTCCGAATACACCTACCAGGACAATGCCCTGTTCATCTGCCCTGAGTGCGCTCACGAGTGGAGCGACAGCGCCCCGGCGGAAGATCAGGACGCGCTGATCGTCAAAGACGCCAACGGCAACCTGCTGGCGGACGGCGATGCGGTCACCGTGATCAAGGACCTGAAGGTTAAAGGCAGCTCCTCGATGCTGAAGATCGGCACCAAGGTGAAAAACATTCGTCTGGTGGAAGGCGACCACAACATCGACTGCAAAATCGACGGCTTCGGCCCGATGAAGCTGAAATCCGAGTTCGTGAAAAAGAACTGATTCTCGGCGGCCTTGTCCTGTGATGACGCGGCGGGCTTTGCGCCCCGCCGCGTTTTTTCCTTATCTTCCCTTGAATTCCGCCGACGGCGCACAGATAGATCAGCGGTAAACTTGCGCCGTTGCGGCGCACCATGAATAATTCAAGAAAGAGAGTATTCAGGCTCGCCCTGAACGCGCGCGTCCCGGACGCGCTATGTGACATCAACCAGGCCCGATGTGACCTAGAGGAATAGTTTGAACGTCGCAACACAAGAAATTATGTTGGAGCCCGCAGACAACAAGCGTTTGCTCAGCCTGTGCGGCCCGTTTGATGACAACATCAAGCAACTCGAGCGCCGATTGGGCATCGAAATCAATCGTCGCGACAACCGCTTCAAGCTGGTCGGCAAAAACCTGTGCGTGGTCGCCGCCGCCGATATCCTGCGCCATCTGTACGTGGATACCGCGCCGATTCGCGGCGTGATCCCGGATATCGATCCGGAGCAAATCCATCTGGCTATCAAAGAGAGCCGGGTGCTGGAACAGGTGGCGGACAGCGTGCCGGATTACGGCAAGGCGGTCACCATCAAAACCAAGCGCGGCATGGTGAAACCGCGCACGCCTAACCAGGCGCAGTACATCGCCAACATTCTCGATCACGACATCACCTTCGGCATCGGCCCGGCCGGTACCGGCAAAACTTACCTGGCGGTCGCCGCCGCGGTGGATGCGCTGGAACGCCAGGAAATTCGCCGCATTCTGCTGACCCGTCCCGCGGTCGAAGCCGGCGAAAAGCTGGGCTTCCTGCCGGGCGATCTGAGCCAGAAGGTTGATCCTTATCTGCGCCCGCTGTACGACGCCCTGTTCGAAATGCTGGGCTTCGAGCGCGTGGAGAAGCTCATTGAGCGCAACGTGATCGAAGTCGCGCCGCTGGCCTATATGCGCGGCCGTACGCTGAACGACGCCTTTATCATTCTGGATGAGAGCCAGAACACCACCATCGAGCAGATGAAGATGTTCCTGACGCGCATCGGTTTCAACTCGAAGGCGGTCATCACCGGCGACGTCACCCAGATCGACCTGCCGCGCAACCAGAAATCCGGCCTGCGCCACGCGGTGGAAGTGCTGTCGGACGTGGAAGAACTGAGCTTCAACTTCTTCCACAGCGAAGACGTGGTGCGCCACCCGGTGGTGGCCCGCGTGGTCATCGCTTATGAGGCCTGGGAAGCGGCCGAACAGAAACGCAAAGACGCAATTGCCGAACAACGTAAGCGCGAGGCGCTCGCCGCTTCCGAGCAGGAGACACCATGAGTCAGGTGATTTTGGATCTGCAGATTGCCTGTGAAAGCAGCGACGGCCTGCCGGATGAAGCCACGTTCCAGCGCTGGCTGGAAGGCGTGCTGCCGCAATTTCAGGAAGAGGCCGAGGTCACCGTACGTCTGGTGGACGAAGCGGAAAGCCACGAGCTGAACCTGACCTATCGCGGCAAAGACAAGCCGACCAACGTGCTCTCTTTCCCGTTCGAAGCCCCGCCGGGCATCGAGCTGCCGCTGCTCGGCGATCTGATCATCTGCCGCCAGGTGGTTGAACAGGAAGCGATTGAGCAAGGCAAGGCGCTGGAGGCCCACTGGGCGCATATGGTTGTCCACGGCAGCCTTCATCTGCTAGGGTATGACCACATCGAAGACGATGAAGCCGAAGAAATGGAGTCTTTGGAAACCGAAATCATGCACGGACTGGGCTACCCTGATCCGTACCTGGCGGAAAAAGACCCCGTCTGACGTCAGCCGTTTACCTTACAGCCCCTAACGGGGCTGTCGCTGACGCCCCTTAACTCTGACATGAGTGACAGTAACGAAAACGCCATGAGCGACGACCATTCACAAAGCAATGACAGCCCCAGTCCCAAGAAGGGGTTCTTTACTCTTATCCTTAACCAGCTGTTCCACGGCGAGCCCAAAAACCGTGGCGATCTGGTCGAGCTGATCCGTGATTCCGAACAAAACGACCTGATCGATCCCGATACCCGCGACATGCTGGAAGGCGTGATGGATATCGCCGAACAGCGCGTGCGCGACATCATGATCCCCCGCTCCCAGATGGTGACGCTCAAGCGCAACCAGACGCTGGAAGAGTGCCTGGACGTGATTATCGACTCCGCCCACTCGCGCTTCCCGGTGATCAGCGAAGACAAAGATCACATCGAAGGCATCCTGATGGCCAAGGATCTGCTGCCGTTCATGCGCGCAGACTCCGAGCCGTTCAGCATCGACAAAGTGCTGCGCACCGCGGTGGTGGTGCCGGAAAGCAAGCGCGTCGACCGGATGTTGAAAGAGTTCCGCTCCCAGCGCTACCACATGGCGATTGTCATTGACGAATTCGGCGGCGTGTCCGGCCTGGTCACCATCGAAGACATTCTGGAACTGATCGTCGGCGAGATCGAAGACGAATACGACGACGAAGACGATCTGGATATCCGCCAGCTCAGCCGCCACATGTACACCGTACGCGCGCTGGCACCGATCGAAGACTTCAACGAAGCCTTCGGCACCCATTTCAGCGACGACGAGGTCGATACCATCGGCGGTTTGGTGATGCAGGCCTTCGGCCATCTGCCTGCGCGCGGGGAAACCATTGAAATCGAAGGTTACCTATTTAAAGTTGCCATGGCAGACAGTCGACGTATCATCCAGGTTCATGTAAAAATTCCGGACGACTCTCCACCACCGAAACTGGAAGATTAAATCCAACATGGCTAAAGCCTCATTACTTGAACGCCAGTGGGTTCGCGCCCTGCTGGCGCTGTTGTCAGGTGCCGGCGGGACGCTGGCGTTCTCGCCCTACGATTTCTGGCCCGCGGCCATCGTCTCCCTGTTCGGCCTGCTGGCCGTTACCCTCAATCGCACCACCAAACAGTCCGCCCTGCTCGGCTTTGTCTGGGGCTTCGGGTTGTTCGGCAGCGGGATCAACTGGGTGTATGTCAGCATCGCCGATTTCGGCGGCATGCCCTTCGCCGTCAACGTCTTCCTGGTGGCGCTGCTCGCCGCTTACCTGTCGCTGTATACCGGGCTGTTCGCCGGGCTGCTGACCCGCCTGTGGCCGGCGACTCGCTGGTGGCGGCTGGCCATCGCCGCGCCGGCGCTGTGGCAGGTCACGGAATTCCTGCGCGGCTGGGTGCTGACCGGCTTCCCGTGGCTGCAGTTCGGCTATAGCCAGATCAACGGCCCGCTGAAAGGCATCGCGCCGCTGCTGGGCGTCGACGCCATCACCTTTGTGCTGATGGCCATCGCCGGCCTGCTGGTGTACGCCGTCAATCAGCGCCGCCTCTCGGCGGCGGTGATCGCCGCCGCGCTGCTGTTGTTGCCATGGCCGCTGCGCCAGCTGCAGTGGTTTACTCCGCAGACGGATAAAGCGGTGAATGTCGCCATGGTGCAAGGCAACATCGCTCAATCGATGAAATGGGATCCGAAAGCGCTGGTCAGCACGCTGCAAACCTATCTGGACGAAACCCGTCCCTACATGGGCAAGGCGCCGATCGTCATCTGGCCGGAATCCGCCATCCCGGATTATGAAGCCAATCAGAACGGCTTCCTGACGATGATGGACGACCTGATGCGGGCGAAGAACAGCAGCCTCATCACCGGCATCGTCGACGTGCGCGCCACGCCGCAGGGCCAGCAAATCTACAACAGCGCCATCGTGCTCGGTGAACCGACGCCGTACAGGTACCCCGCCAACGATCGCTACAACAAGCACCACCTGGTGCCGTTCGGCGAGTTTGTGCCGCTGGAGACGCTGCTGCGGCCGCTGGCGCCGTTCTTCGACCTGCCGATGTCCTCCTTCAGCCGCGGCGACTACGTACAACCGCAGCTCAGCGTACGCGGCTACAACCTGACGGCGGCCATTTGCTACGAAATCGTGTTGGGCCAGCAGGTGCGCGATAACTTCCGCCCGGACACCAACTTCCTGCTGACCATCTCCAACGACGCCTGGTTCGGCCACTCCATCGGCCCATGGCAGCACTTCCAGATGGCGCGCATGCGGGCGCTGGAACTGGGCCGGCCGCTGCTGCGCAGCACCAACAACGGCGTCACCGCCGCGGTGGACGCGAACGGCGACGTGATCGCCGAGATCCCGCAGTTCACTCGTCAGGTGCTTGAAGTGAAGGTCACACCGACCACCGGCGTCACGCCTTACGCGCGTTTCGGCGCCACGCCGCTGTGGGTGATCACCCTGTTGCTGGGCGGTTGGGCGCTGATGTTGGGCCTGCGCCGCAAATAGTCCTCTTCGCCGGGGCGCGCCCGCCGCGCCCCGCGTTTCCGTAAACGTTCCCCCACCTCGGTCAGAAAACGTCGTTAAATCAACGCGGCTGGCACACTCCTTGCTTTATCTAAGGTGACATCGCACGTCGGTTAACTTTTGCTGACGTTTTGTCGCACCCGTGCACATTTTGGAGGCGCCGAACGCACCATGCAGGTGCGTCTGGGTTTGGTTGCATTGATTTGGTGCGCGCGGCGTCTCAAAAAATGAAACATTTTAGTTTCAAGATATTCACAATCGGTTATTTTTTAACGGCTATCCGTTCTAAGACTATCTTTATAACCTGAGCAATAAATAGTCGATTTAAACCTGACGCTCTTTAGTCAGAGCCACCACAACAGCAAAGGAGTTGGACCATGCAAATGCGTAAATTGGCGTTATCGTTACTGCTGCTCGGTATGGCAGGTAGCGTGGCGCACGCGGAAGACCTGACCGGTACGCTGAAGAAAATCAAAGACAACGGCGTTATCGTTGTCGGCCACCGCGAATCGTCTGTGCCCTTTTCCTACTACGACAACCAGCAAAAAGTTGTGGGCTACTCTCAGGACTACTCCAACCAAATCGTTGAAGCCGTTAAGAAAAAGCTGAATGCACCGAATCTGCAGGTGAAAATGCTGCCGATTACCTCGCAGAACCGCATCCCGCTGCTGCAAAACGGCACCTATGACTTCGAATGCGGCTCTACCACCAATAACGTAGAGCGCCAGAAACAGGCCGCCTTCTCCGACACCATCTTTGTGGTCGGCACCCGCCTGCTGGTGAAGAAAGGCTCCGACATCAAAGACTTTAAAGACCTGGCCGGCAAACCGGTGGTGGTCACCTCCGGCACCACGTCCGAAGTGTTGCTGAACAAACTGAACGACAGCGACAAAATGAACATGCGCATCATCAGCGCCAAAGACCACGGCGACTCCTTCCGCACCCTGGAAAGCGGCCGCGCGGTGGCCTTCATGATGGATGACGCCCTGCTGGCGGGCGAGCGCGCCAAAGCCAAGAAGCCGGATCAATGGGAAATCATCGGCACGCCGCAGTCGAAAGAAGCCTACGGTTGCATGCTGCGTAAAGACGATCCTGAGTTCAAGAAACTGGTCGATGACACTATCGCCCAGGCGCAAACCTCCGGTGAAGCGGCCAAGTGGTTTGATAAATGGTTCAAGCAGCCTATCCCACCGAAAAACCTCAACATGAACTTCGAGCTGTCGGACGACATGAAGCAACTGTTCAAAGCGCCTAACGACAAAGCGTTGAACTGACTCAATAGAATAAAGCCGGGGCGGCCGCCAAGCCAAACCGGCCCAGTTGATGACTGGGACAGACAGGAATGAGGGGGGCCGTTCCCCTCCCTCATTTTCCCCAAGGCGCGTCACCGATCTCCGCACACAACAAGCCAGCCCGACTGGCCGCGCGGCGATCGGCGCCTATCAAGTCATCACTTTTCGGCGCCCTGCGCCCGTTTATCGGAGTTTGTTATGTCAATAGATTGGAACTGGGGTATCTTCCTGCAGCAGGCCCCGTTTGGGAACACCACTTACCTCGGCTGGATCTGGTCCGGCTTTCAGGTCACGGTGGCCCTCTCCGTCTGTGCATGGATTATCGCTTTCTTCGTCGGTTCACTGTTCGGTATCTTGCGTACCGTGCCCAACCGCTTTCTTTCCACTCTCGGCACCTGTTACGTCGAACTGTTCCGCAACGTGCCGCTGATCGTGCAATTCTTTACCTGGTATCTGGTGATCCCCGAGCTGCTGCCGGCCAATATCGGCACCTGGTTCAAGACCGAGCTGGATCCCAACGTGCAGTTCTTCGTCTCTTCCATGCTCTGTCTGGGGCTGTTTACCGCCGCCCGCGTTTGCGAGCAAGTGCGCGCCGCCATTCAATCCCTGCCGCGCGGCCAGAAAGCCGCCGGGTTGGCGATGGGCCTGACGCTGCCGCAAACCTACCGCTACGTGCTGTTGCCGAACGCCTACCGGGTTATCGTGCCGCCGATGACCTCGGAGATGCTCAACCTGGTCAAAAACTCCGCCATCGCCTCCACCATCGGCCTGGTGGACATGGCCGCACAGGCCGGCAAGCTGTTGGATTACTCCGCACACGCCTATGAATCCTTTACCGCCATTACGCTGGCTTATATCGGCATCAACGCCGTGATCATGCTGTTTATGCGTCTGGTCGAAAAGAAAGTGCAGTTGCCTGGCAACCTGGGGAGTAAATAATGTACGAATTTGACTGGGCGTCGATCGTCCCAAGCTTCCCTTATCTGCTGCAGGGCATGGCGATCACGCTGAAGATCACCGTGACCGCCATCGTGGTCGGCATTCTGTGGGGCACCGTGCTGGCGGTGATGCGTCTGTCGCCGTTCAAGCCCATCAGCTGGTTCGCCACCCTGTATGTCAACCTGTTCCGCTCGGTGCCGCTGGTGATGGTGCTGCTGTGGTTCTATCTTGTGGTTCCAAGCTTATTACAACAGGTTCTAGGCCTGTCGCCGAAAACCGATATTCGCCTGATCTCGGCTATGGTAGCCTTTTCCCTGTTTGAAGCGGCCTATTACTCGGAAATCATCCGCGCCGGTATCATCAGCATCTCGCGCGGCCAATCCTCCGCCGCGTTGGCGCTGGGCATGACGCATTGGCAATCCATGCGGCTGGTGATCCTGCCGCAGGCGTTCCGCGCCATGGTGCCACTGCTGCTGACCCAGGGCATCGTCCTATTCCAGGATACCTCGCTGGTTTACGTACTGAGCCTGGCCGACTTCTTCCGCACCGCATCGACCATCGGCGAACGCGACGGCACCCAGGTTGAAATGATCCTGTTCGCCGGCTTTGTCTATTTTGTTATCAGCCTCGCCGCCTCGGCGCTGGTAAGCTATTTGAAGAAAAGGACTGTTTGATGATATCCCTGAAAAATGTTTCCAAGTGGTACGGTCACTTTCAAGTGTTGACCGATTGCACCACCGAAGTGAAAAAAGGCGAAGTGGTCGTCGTCTGCGGTCCTTCAGGCTCCGGCAAGTCCACCCTGATCAAAACCGTCAACGGCCTGGAGCCGATCCAGCAGGGAAGCATCCTGGTGAACGGCACGCCCGTCAACGACAAGAAAACCAACCTGGCGCAGCTGCGCGCCAAGGTCGGCATGGTGTTCCAACACTTTGAACTGTTCCCGCACCTGTCCATTATCGACAACCTGACGCTGGCGCAGGTAAAAGTGCTCAAGCGCGACAAGACCGCCTCACGCGAGAAGGGCCTGAAGCTGCTGGAACGCGTCGGCCTGTCCGCCCATGCCAACAAGTTCCCCGGTCAGCTCTCCGGCGGCCAGCAACAGCGCGTCGCCATCGCCCGCGCGCTGTGCATGGATCCGATCGCCATGCTGTTCGACGAACCGACCTCGGCGCTCGATCCGGAAATGATCAACGAAGTGCTGGACGTGATGGTCGAGCTGGCGAACGAAGGCATGACCATGATGGTGGTGACCCACGAAATGGGCTTCGCCCGCAAGGTGGCGAACCGCGTGATCTTTATGGACGAAGGCAAAATCGTCGAAGACCGCAACAAAGACGATTTCTTCAACAACCCCGAGTCCGATCGCGCCAAGGACTTCCTCGCCAAGATCCTGCACTAAGTTCTCGCTATGCGCCCCGCCAGGGGCGCATCTTTTCTCCCGGCACGAAAAGCGCTTGTATCTCCTCGTTTTTGATCCGATGCTCGCCGGATAACAAACAGAGGAGAAAGAACATGCCCCGCCCTATTATCATCGATTGCGATCCCGGCCTCGACGACGCCATCGCGCTGGCTATGGCGCTGCGCTCGCCGGAGCTGGACATCAAAGCCATCACCACCTCCGCCGGCAACCAGACGCCGGAGAAAACCCTGCATAACGCGCTGGGTCTGTTGACCCTGATGCAACGCGAGGACATCCCTGTCGCCGCCGGCGCCGCTCGCCCGCTGATGCGCGAGCTGGTGATCGCCGACTATGTCCACGGCAAAACCGGCATGGGCAACACCCACCTGCCGACGCCGGCCCTCAAACCCGATCCCCGCGGCGCCGTCGAGCTGATCGCCGACCTGCTGCGCGCCAGCCCGCAGCCAATCACCCTGGTGGTGACCGGCCCGATGACCAACATCGCCCTGCTGTTGGCCCAGCATGCCGAGCTGAAAAGCCGTATCGAGCGCATCGTATTTATGGGCGGCGGCATGAATGCCGGCAATACCACGCCGGTGGCGGAATTCAATATCTTCGTCGATCCCGAAGCCGCCGAGATGGTGTTGAAATCCGGCGTGCCGCTGACCATGGCCGGGCTGAACGTCACCCACCAGGCGCTGGTGCTGCCGCAGGATATCGAGCGCATTCGTCAGATAGCCAATCCGGTCGCGCAGGCGGTGGCGGAGATGCTCGATTTTTACCTGCCGCTGTATCTCAGCCACCCGCGCGGCCTGCCTGGCGCGGCGATGCACGATCCCTGCACCATCGCCTGGCTGCTGGCGCCGCAGCTGTTTACCGGCGTTGAACGCTGGGTCGGTGTGGAAACCAAAGGGGAGTACACCGTCGGCATGACGGTGGTGGACTATTTCCAGCAAACCGGCAACGCGGCCAACGTGGAAGTGCTGACCGGCATCGATCGCGCAGGCTTTATCGATCTGTTGGCCGAGCGCGTCGCGCGTTATTGATCCTCTCGGGGCGCGCTCGCGCCCTCATTCAACTTTTTTGATTTAACTCAGCGAATTTTTGCGCTATCACTGTTGATGGCTTGCCTCTACCATGCGTTTACACCGATTGACACCGTTACCGATTACACTTCGCCTGGAGATAAGCCAATGAGCCGCGTACTGGTCCTGAAATCAAGTATTCTGGGTGAATATTCCCAGTCTGGAAAATTAGTCGATTTTTTTGTTGAACAATGGCGTGAAACTCATCCTGAAGACACCTTCACCGTGCGCGACTTGGCCAACCCAACGCTGCCGGAGCTGGATGGCGAAGTGATGGCCGGCTTTACCGCCGGCGACAACCCGCTGACGCCGCATCAGCAAAGCACCCTGGCGCTGTCCGATGAGCTGATTGCCGAGCTGAAGTCGCACGACACGCTGATCATCAGCGCCCCGATGTACAACTTCAACATCCCGACGCAGCTGAAGATCTACTTCGATCTGATCGCCCGCGCCGGTCAGACGTTCCGCTACACCTCCGCCGGTGCCGAAGGGCTGGTGACGGGCAAGAAAGCGATCGTCATCTCCAGCCGCGGCGGCATCCACGCCGACACGCCGACGGATCTGATCACCCCGTACGTGAAACTGTTCCTGGGCTTTATCGGCATCACCGACGTTGAATTCGTGCTGGCGGAAGGCTTCGCCTACGGCCCGGAAGCGGCGGAGAAAGCCGCCCAGGACAGCCGCATCGCGGTCGCGCAGAAAATCCCGGCCGGCGTCGCCGTCCCGGCCAGCGCACCGGCGCCGGCAAACGTCGCCCAAGAAGCCGTCAGCGGCGGCTTCCTGAGCAACCTGCTGAAGAAACTGTTCCGTTAACGGTAAACGTCAGCGTTCCCCGCCGCGGCGGGGGACGTCATCAGGGTTCAAATGGCCGACGCTGGAACTGGTCGTGACCGCATTTCGGGCAAAGCGGCAGCACTTCCGGCGTGTAAAACGCCAGGTGGTAGTGACACTGCTCGCAGACCAGATTGCCCAGCCCCACCACTTCACCGCTGTGGTAAACGCCGTGGTGGCTGACATCCTTGAACACCTCGCGCCACTCCAGCTGGGTTTTGTCGGTGATATCCGCCAGTTCCTGCCACAGGCTCTCTTTGATCACCCGCATAAACACGCTGTCGGTAAACTCGTCCCGGCTTTCCTGATAGCTGCGGGCGAACTCTTCCAGATCGCGCCGCACCGCCTGCGTCACCTGCCGCACCTCGTCGCGCGTCAGATCTTCGGCCTCGTTCAACCGCCGCTCCGCGCTGGCCACCAGTTCGTCGATATCGCGTTCGCCGTTTTTCAGACGTTCGGTCAGCGATGCCACCAATTCGCGGTAATACTGAGCAACCTTGTTCATAGACTCTCCTCGATAAACGCTGCGCCGGACTTGGCCATGGGGATACCCTTAAGCTACTTGTTCTTATTTTAGCCGTAAATGACTGATGTCACTTGGCAAGACGCGGGATCCGCAGGTTGTGAGCCGCGTCATGGCGGCGTTTTTTTTAAATGCGCCGAGTCAGGCGCTTGGAGTTGTTGCCGGGAGGTCTTATCAGCTATGCTATGCGGATCTACGAATACTAAATGTTCATTGCGTTGCCTCTGACCGGGGCAACGGTTTACACCTACAGGACCACCGGCCGCCATGCAAGAGCAATACCGTCCAGAAGACATAGAATCGAACGTACAGCTTCACTGGCAAGAGAAGCAGACTTTCAAAGTTACCGAAGACGACAGCAAGGAAAAGTACTACTGCCTATCCATGCTGCCTTACCCGTCCGGCCGACTGCACATGGGCCACGTTCGTAACTACACTATCGGCGACGTGATCTCGCGCTATCAGCGCATGCTGGGCAAAAACGTACTGCAGCCGATCGGCTGGGATGCGTTCGGCCTGCCGGCGGAAGGCGCGGCGGTGAAAAACAACACCGCGCCGGCCCCGTGGACCTACGACAACATCGAATACATGAAGAACCAGCTGAAACTGCTGGGCTTCGGCTACGACTGGGATCGCGAAATCGCCACCTGCCAGCCGGAATACTACCGCTGGGAACAGTGGTTCTTCACCAAGCTGTATGAGAAAGGCCTGGTCTACAAGAAGACCTCGGCGGTGAACTGGTGTCCGCACGATTTGACCGTGCTGGCCAACGAACAGGTTATCGACGGCTGCTGCTGGCGCTGCGACACCAAGGTCGAGCGTAAAGAGATCCCGCAGTGGTTCATCAAAATCACCGCCTACGCCGATCAGCTGCTGAACGATCTGGACACGCTGGAAAGCTGGCCTGAACAGGTGAAAACCATGCAGCGCAACTGGATTGGCCGCTCCGAAGGCGTGGAAATCACCTTCGACGTGGCTGGCAGCGAAGAGAAGCTGACGGTTTACACCACCCGTCCCGACACCTTCATGGGCGCCACCTACGTGGCGGTCGCCGCGGGCCACCCGCTGGCGCAACAGGGCGCGCGCAACAACCCGGCGCTGACCGACTTCATCGACGAATGCCGCAACACCAAAGTGGCCGAAGCCGAAATGGCGACGATGGAGAAGAAAGGCATGCCGACCGGCCTGTTCGTTGTCCATCCGCTGAGCGGCGAGAAGCTGCCGGTGTGGGTCGCCAACTTCGTGCTGATGGAATACGGCACCGGCGCTGTGATGGCGGTGCCGGCGCACGACCAGCGCGACTGGGAATTCGCCACCAAATATGATTTGCCGATCAAACCGGTGATCCTGAACCTCGACGGCAGCCAGCCTGACGTGAGCGCCGAAGCGATGACCGACAAAGGCGCGCTGTTCAACTCCGGCGAGTTTGACGGTCTGGACAACGAAGCGGGCTTTAACGCCATCGCCGACAAACTGGTCGCCAAAGGCGTCGGCCAGCGCAAGGTCAACTACCGTCTGCGCGACTGGGGCGTTTCCCGTCAGCGTTACTGGGGCGCGCCAATCCCGATGGTGACCCTGGAAGACGGCACCGTGATGCCGACGCCGGAAGACCAACTGCCGGTGATCCTGCCGGAAGACGTGGTCATGGACGGCATCACCAGCCCGATCAAGGCCGACCCTGAGTGGGCGAAGACCACCGTCAACGGCCAGCCAGCGCTGCGCGAAACCGACACCTTCGACACCTTTATGGAGTCCTCCTGGTACTACGCGCGCTACACCTGCCCGCAGTATGACCAGGGCATGCTGGATCCGGCCGCCGCTAACTACTGGCTGCCGGTCGATCAATATATCGGCGGTATCGAACACGCCATCATGCACCTGATGTACTTCCGCTTCTTCCACAAGCTGATGCGCGATGCGGGCCTGGTGGATTCCGATGAGCCGGCCAAGCGCCTGCTGTGTCAGGGCATGGTGCTGGCCGACGCCTTCTACTACACCGGCAACAGCGGCGAGCGCGTCTGGGTATCCCCGGTTGACGCCACCGTCGAGCGCGACGACAAAGGCCGCATCATCAAGGCCACCGATCCGCAAGGCCGTGAACTGGTCTATGCTGGCATGAGCAAAATGTCGAAGTCGAAGAACAACGGCATCGACCCGCAGGAGATGGTGGAAAAATACGGCGCGGACACCGTGCGTCTGTTCATGATGTTCGCTTCACCGGCAGAAATGACGCTGGAGTGGCAGGAATCCGGCGTGGAAGGGGCTAACCGCTTCCTGAAACGCGTATGGAAACTGGCCTACGATCACGTGGAAAAAGGCGCGGTGCAGCCGCTGGACGTGGCGTCGCTGAACGAAGAGCAGAAAGCGCTGCGCCGCGATCTGCATAAAACCATCGCCAAAGTGACCGACGATATCGGCCGCCGCCAGACCTTCAACACCGCGATCGCCGCCGTGATGGAGCTGATGAACAAACTGGCCCGTGCGCCGCAGGAGAGCGAGCAGGATCGCGCGCTGCTGCAGGAAGCGCTGCTGGCCGTCGTTCGCATGCTGTATCCGTTCACCCCGCACGTGTGCTTCGCCCTGTGGCAGGCGCTGGGCGGCGAAGGCGACGTGGATACCGCGCCATGGCCGGTTGCCGACGAGCAGGCGATGGTCGAAGACTCCAAGCTGGTGGTGGTGCAGGTGAACGGCAAGGTTCGCGCTAAAATCACCGTATCTGCCGATGCGACCGAAGAGCAAGTGCGCGCGCGCGCTGCCGAAGAGCATCTGGTGGCTAAATATCTGGACGGCGTCACGATTCGCAAAGTGATCTACGTTCCGGGCAAACTGCTTAACCTGGTTGTGGGTTAACACAAGGAGGAGTTGTGCGACAACGTATTCTGACGCTGTTGCTGGGGTTGGCGGTGCTGGTCACCGCCGGCTGCGGTTTTCACCTGCGTGGCACCACGCAGGTGCCTAATGAAATGAAAACGCTGATCCTGGACAGTTCGGATCCTTATGGGCCATTGACGCGCGCGGTGCGTGAGCAACTGCGTTTGAACGCCGTGACCATCGTCAGCGATCCGAAGCGTAAAGACGTGCCTTCTCTGCGCATCGTCGGCGCGACGGAAAGCCAGGATACCGCCTCGATCTTCCAGGACGGTAAAACCGCCGAGTATCAGCTGGTGCTGACCGTGCAGGCCCAGGTGCTGATCCCGGGGCACGACCTGTATCCGCTGTCGGTGAAAGTGTTCCGTTCGTTCTTCGACAACCCGCTGACCGCGCTGGCCAAAGACTCCGAGCAGGAGATCATTCGCCAGGAAATGCGTGAGCAGGCGGCGCAACAGCTGGTGCGCAAACTGCTGACCGTGCACGCGGCGGAAGAAGAAAACCGGCAAAAAGCCGCTGCCGTCGGCGAACGAGCGGCAAGCCAAACCGCACAATGATCCGCATTTATCCGGAACAACTTGCCGCGCAGCTCCGAGAGGGGCTGCGCGCTTGTTATTTATTGAGCGGCAATGAACCGCTGCTGCTGCAGGAAAGCCAGGATCTGCTCCGGCAGGCCGCGCAACAGCAGCAGTTCAGCGAGCACTACAGCATTTCCCTCGACGCCCATACCGACTGGGACGCCATCTTCGGCATCTGCCAGGCGATGAGCCTGTTCGCCAGCCGCCAGACGCTGCTGCTGATTTTCCCGGAAAACGGCCCAACGGCGCCGATCGGCGAACAGCTGACCAAGCTCGCCACCCTGCTGCACGAGGATATTCTGCTGATCCTGCGCGGCCCGCGCCTCACCAAAGCGCAGGAAAACAGCGCCTGGTTCAAGGCGCTCAGCCCGCACGGCGCCCTCGTCAGTTGCCAGACGCCGGAGCAGGCACAGCTGCCGCGCTGGGTCGCCACGCGCGCCAAGGCGATGAAGCTGGAGTTGGACGACGCGGCCAATCAGCTGTTGTGCTACTGCTACGAAGGCAACCTGCTGGCGCTGTCGCAGGCGCTGGAGCGGCTGTCGCTGCTGCACCCGGACGGCAAGCTCACCCTGCCGCGCGTCGAGCAGGCGGTGAACGACGCCGCTCACTTCACGCCGTTCCACTGGCTGGACGCCTTGCTGGCCGGCAAGAGCAAGCGCGCCTGGCATATTTTGCAGCAGCTGCAGCAAGAGGATGTCGAGCCGGTGATCCTGTTGCGCACCCTGCAGCGCGAACTGCTGCTGTTGCTGACGCTGCAGCGCCGCATGGCGTCCGCGCCGCTGCGCACGCTGTTCGATCAGCACAAGGTCTGGCAGAACCGCCGCCCGCTGGTGACCCAGGCGCTGCAACGCCTGTCCGGCGCCCAGCTGCAGCAAGCGGTACAGCTGCTGACGCAAATCGAGCTGACCCTCAAGCAGGACTATGGCCAGTCGGTCTGGCCGGAACTGGAAACCCTGTCGATGCTGCTGTGCGGCAAACCCCTGGCCACGAGTTTTACCGATGCCCACTAATCCGGAACACCCCACCGTATTGCACGCGCTGTTTGGCGGCACCTTTGATCCGATCCACTACGGCCATCTGCGGCCGGTAGAGGCGCTGGCCGCCGAAGTGGGCCTGAATCGCGTTACGCTGCTGCCTAACCACGTGCCGCCGCACCGCCCGCAGCCCGAGGCCAACGCACAGCAGCGCTTGAAGATGGTCGAGCTGGCGATCGCCGGCAATCCGCTGTTCGCGGTCGACGATCGCGAACTGCATCGCACCACCCCCTCCTACACCATCGAGACGTTGGAAACGATTCGTAAAGAGCGTGGCGCCGCCCAGCCGCTGGCGTTTATTATTGGCCAGGACTCGCTGCTGACGCTGCATAAATGGCATCGCTGGCAGGCGCTGTTGGACGTCTGCCATCTGCTGGTGTTGGCGCGCCCGGGCTATAACGATCGCATGGACACGCCGGAACTGCAGCAGTGGCTGGAACGTCATCGCACCGCCGACCCGGCGCTGCTCAGCCGCCGCCCGCACGGCCATATCTATCTGGCCGATACGCCGGAGCTGGAAATTTCCGCCACCGAGATCCGCCAGCGCCGCCATCAGGGCCTCAACTGCGACGATCTGCTGCCGCGCCCGGTGCAGCGCTATATCGAGTTGCAGGGTTTATATCGCTAGCGAAAGGTGCGTGATATACTGCGCCGCTATTTTTCAGGTATCCGCTGAAAACCCCGGAAACCTTAGCTGGCCGGGTAGTCACCAGTTAGCTGGCTTTCAGCGGCAGCCTGCCGAAACCTTTATCCGGTTACGCCGCGGCGCGCGCATTTTGCCCGCCGCAGCCGACTGAACAGAACATACCCGAGGGGGAACCTTTGCAAGGTAAAGCGCTCCAAGATTTCGTCATCGATAAAATCGATGACCTTAAAGGCCAAGACATTGTCGCTCTGGACGTACAGGGCAAATCCAGCATCACCGATTGCATGATCATCTGCACCGGCACGTCGACTCGCCACGTGATGTCGATCGCCAGCCACGTGGTGCAGGAATCCCGCGCCGCGGGCATGGAGCTGTTTGGCATGAAAGGCCAGGAAGCCTCCGACTGGATCGTGGTCGATCTGGGCGAAGTGATCGTGCACGTGATGCAGGAAGAAAGCCGTCGCCTGTACGAGCTGGAAAAACTCTGGAGCTAAGCGGTGAAACTGCAATTGGTGGCGGTCGGCACCAAAATGCCAGACTGGGTGCAAACCGGCTTTATGGATTACCTGCACCGCTTTCCCAAAGATATGCCGTTTGAGCTGACCGAGATCCCGGCCGGCAAACGCGGCAAAAACGCCGACATCAAACGCATTCTGGACAAGGAAGGCGAACAAATGCTGGCGGCGGTGGGCAAAGGCAACCGCATCGTTACGCTGGATATCCCAGGCACGCCGTGGGAAACGCCGCAGCTGGCGCAGCAGCTTGAGCGCTGGAAGCAGGATGGCCGCAACGTCAGCTTGCTGATCGGCGGCCCGGAAGGGCTGGCGCCCGCCTGCAAAGCCGCTGCCGAGCAGAGTTGGTCGCTTTCTCCGTTGACACTGCCGCATCCTTTGGTGCGCGTCCTGGTGGCCGAAAGCCTCTACCGCGCCTGGAGTATTACTACAAATCATCCTTACCACCGGGAATAGCCGGTGGTGACCGTGACAGAGTGAAATAAAGCAGCGGGATGAAAATAGAACGTAACCCTTTTCGCGACTATACGGCTGAATCCGCCCTGTTTGTACGCCGCGCCCTGGTGGCGTTCTTGGTCATCCTGGTGCTGTCCGGCATCCTGATCGCCAACCTGTATAATCTGCAAGTGGTCCGCGTCGAGGATTACCGCACCCGCTCCAACGAAAACCGCATCAAGCTGGTGCCCATCGCGCCCAGCCGCGGCATTATCTACGATCGCAACGGCACTCCGCTGGCGCTCAACCGCACCATTTATCAGCTGGAACTGATGCCGGAAAAGGTCGACGATCTCAAAGCCACGCTGCAGGCGCTGCGCCCGGTGGTCGACTTGACCGATGACGACATCACCAATTTCGAAAAAGAGCGCAAGCGCTCGCGCCGTTTCGTCTCCATTCCGGTGAAAACCGCGCTGACCGAGGTGCAAGTCGCCCGTTTTGCGGTCAATCAGTTCCGCTTCCCGGGCGTGGAAGTGAAAGGCTACCAGCGCCGCTACTACCCCTACGGCTCCGCCCTCACCCACGTCACCGGCTACGTGTCGAAGATCAACGACCGCGACGTCGAGCGGCTGGACAAAGACGGCAAACTGGCCAACTACGCCGCCACCCACGATATCGGCAAGCTGGGCATCGAACGCTATTACGAAGACACGCTGCACGGCAAAACCGGCTATGAAGAGGTCGAGGTCAACAACCGCGGCCGGGTGATCCGCCAATTGCACGAACAGCCGCCTTCCGCCGGTCAGGACGTCTACCTGACGCTCGATCTTAACCTGCAGCGCTATATCGAACAGCTGTTGGTCGGCAGCCGCGCCGCGGTGGTGGTGAGCGATCCGCGCACCGGCGCCATCCTGGCGATGGTCTCCAACCCGAGCTACGATCCGAACCTGTTCGTCGACGGCATTTCCAGCAAGGACTATCAGGGGTTGCTGAACGATCCGAATCGCCCGCTGATCAACCGCGCCACCCAGGGGGTCTACCCGCCCGCCTCGACGGTGAAGCCTTATATCGCGGTGTCGGCGCTGAGCGCCGGGGTGATCACCAAAAACACCGTGGTGTTCGATCCCGGCTGGTGGCAATTGCCCGGCTCGGAAAAACGCTTTCGCGACTGGAAGAAATGGGGCCACGGCCGCCTGAACGTCACCAAGGCGCTGGAAGAGTCCGCAGATACCTATTTCTACCAGGTCGCTTATGACATGGGAATCGATCGGCTGTCGACCTGGCTGACCAAATTCGGTTACGGCCAGTACACCGGCATCGATCTGTCCGAAGAGCGCTCCGGCCTGATGCCGACGCGCGAATGGAAGCAGAAACGCTATAAAAAACCGTGGTATCAGGGTGACACCATTCCGGTAGGCATCGGCCAGGGTTACTGGACCGCGACGCCGATCCAGATGGCCAAGGCGCTGAACACCCTGATCAACGACGGCACCGTCAAAACGCCGCACCTGCTGCAGAGCACCCGCATCAACGGCGCGCTGGTGCCGTTCAAACAGGAAGAAAACACGCAGATCGGCGATATTCACTCCGGCTTCTGGGAAATTGCCAAAGACGGCATGTACGGTGTGGCCAACCGTCCGAACGGGACGGCGCGCAAATACTTTGCGGACGCACCTTATAAAGCCGCGGCGAAATCGGGTACCGCACAGGTATTCGGCTATGAAACCTACAACGCCCACAAACTGGCGGAGCACCTGCGCGATCACAAACTGATGACCGCCTTCGCACCGTTCAACAACCCGACGGTGTCGGTCGCCATCATTCTGGAAAACGGCGGCTCCGGTCCGGCGGTGGGGACCATCACCCGCCAGATCCTCGACCACATTCTGCTGGGCGACAACAATACGCAATTGCCAAGCGAGGCCCCGCTGCCGCCTGGCGTAGAAGGTGACTAAGGTAGAACATGACTGAAAGCCAACAAAAAGGCTCGATCTGGACCAAAATCCACATCGACCCGACGTTCCTGCTGCTGATCCTGGCCCTGTTGGTCTACAGCGCCTTCGTGATGTGGAGCGCCAGCGGCCAGGACATCGGCATGATGGAGCGCAAGATCGGGCAGATCGTCATGGGGCTGATCGTGATGGCCGTCATGGCGCAGATCCCGCCGCGCGTGTACGAAAGCTGGGCGCCCTATCTGTATATCTTCTGCGTGATTTTGCTGATCCTGGTGGACGCCTTCGGGCAGATCAGTAAAGGCGCGCAGCGCTGGTTGGATCTCGGCGTAGTGCGCTTCCAGCCGTCGGAAATCGCCAAGATCGCCGTGCCGCTGATGGTGGCGCGCTTTATGAACCGCGACGTCTGCCCGCCTTCGCTGAAAAACACCGCCATCGCGCTGGTGCTGATCTTCCTGCCGACGCTGCTGGTAGCCGCGCAGCCGGATCTGGGCACCTCTATCCTGATCGCCGCTTCCGGCCTGTTCGTACTGTTCCTGTCCGGCATGAGCTGGAAGCTGATCGCCGTCGCCGCCGTCGCGCTGGCGGCCTTCATCCCGGTGCTGTGGTTCTTCCTGATGCACGGCTATCAGCGCGACCGCGTCATGATGCTGCTCGATCCGGAGAGCGACCCGCTCGGCGCCGGTTATCACATCATTCAATCCAAGATCGCCATCGGCTCCGGCGGCCTGTCCGGCAAGGGCTGGCTGCACGGCACCCAGTCACAGCTGGAGTTTCTGCCGGAGCGCCATACCGACTTTATCTTCGCCGTCCTGGCCGAAGAGCTGGGGCTGATCGGGGTGCTGGTGCTTCTGGCGCTTTACCTGCTGGTGATCATCCGCGGGCTGATGATCGCCGCCAAGGCGCAAACCACCTTTGGCCGCGTCATGGTCGGCGGCTTGATGCTGATTTTGTTCGTTTATGTCTTTGTTAACATCGGTATGGTCAGTGGCATTTTGCCGGTAGTTGGCGTACCTTTGCCTCTGGTCAGTTACGGGGGTTCGGCGCTGATAGTGTTGATGGCCGGTTTCGGCATCATCATGTCGATCCACACGCATCGGAAAATGCTGTCTAAAAGTTTATAAGAGGTGAGTAATGCGTAAGGAATGGCTTTGGATCGGCGTCGCGGCGGTGTTGCTCTCCGCCTGTACCGCCCCGACCACGGAACAGCAAGCCCCTCCGCAGCCGTACAACGGCCCGGTGGTGGAAATCGGCGGCGTCGAGCCTCAATATGAACCCTATAACCCTAATAACATGCAGGATTATAAGGTTAATGGCGATACTTACCGCATCGTAAAAGATCCGCAGAACTTCTCGCAGACCGGCCTGGCGGCCTGGTATGGCGAAGAGGCCAACGGCAACACCACGGCGCTGGGCGAGCAGTTTGACCCCAACGGCCTGACGGCGGCGCATCCGACCCTGCCAATCCCAAGCTATGTGCGCGTCACTAACCTGGCCAACGGCCGTCAGCTGGTGGTGCGCGTCAACGATCGCGGGCCATACACCAAGGGCCGCATCATCGATCTGTCGAAAGCCGCCGCCGACCGCCTCAACCTGTCCAACAACACCAAGGTCAAGGTAGATTTCATCAACGTGGCGCCGGACGGCACGCTGAGCGGCCCCGGCACCATCGGCACCATCGTGGCGAAACAGAGCTACGCCCTGCCGGCGCGCCCGGATCTCGGCTCCAGCGGCATGGGCACCCCTATTCAACAGGAGGCGCCGATCGCCAGCGGCGCGGCGGTGCGCCCGATCGATAACAGCACCCTGCGCACCGACGACAACAGCGCCCCTGCAGCCGGCGGCAATGCCGCCAACGGCCGCAGCGGTTTCCTCGGCGCGCCGAGCGCGGTGCCGGCCGGGGTGCTGGAAGGTTCCGAACCTGAAGTCGCCGCGGTAGCCGCACCGGTCGCGGCCGGCGCTGCGGCTGTCGGCACGGCTGCTGCCGCCTCTTCCGGCGGCTACGTGGTGCAGGTCGGCGCGCTGAGCAGCGCCGAACGCGCCCAGAGCTGGCAACAGAGCCTGAGCCAACAGTTTGGCGTGCCGGGCAAAGTGGCGGCCAACGGCAACGTTTATCGCGTCCAGCTTGGCCCGTTCAGCAGCCGTCAGCAGGCGGCCCAGCTGCAGCAACGCCTGGCGAGCGAAGCGCAACAACAGTCTTTCGTTACTGCTGCACCCTGAGCGTTAAGCCCGGCGGGCATTCACGGCCGATAAGCGGTTATTTAGCTGAAACATTTTCTTGCAGCTAAAAGGGCACTAACCGCAATTAGTCAGATGAATGGGTAATGCCTGCCGGGATCGCATCTGCTATAGTGTGGCTCGTTTTTTAACTTTACTTTCACGGATGTTGTAGTCCCGATCATGAAACAAGTAACTTCTTTTCGCTTAATCAAAAGCATCGCCCTCGGCACCGTTATCGCAATGAGCGCAGCCTCCGTTGCGCACGCCGATGACGTTAACATCAAAACCATGATCCCAGGTGTCCCGCAGATCGATGCGGAAGCGTACATCCTGATTGATTACAACTCCGGCAAGGTGCTGGCCGAGATGAACGCCGATGCGCGTCGCGATCCGGCCAGCCTGACCAAAATGATGACCAGCTACGTCATCGGCCAGGCGCTGAAAGCGGGCAAAATCGGCCAGGACGATCTGGTGACCGTCGGCCAGGACGCCTGGGCGACCGGCAACCCGGTGTTCAAAGGCTCCTCGCTGATGTTCCTGAAGCCGGGCGATCGCGTGCCGGTCTCCAAACTGACCCGCGGCATCAACCTGCAGTCCGGTAACGACGCCTGCGTGGCGATGGCCGACTACGTCGCCGGCAGCCAGGACGCGTTCGTCAACCTGATGAACACCTACGTCAGCAAGCTGGGCCTGCAGAATACCCACTTCCAGACGGTGCACGGCCTGGATGCGCAGGGCCAATACAGCTCGGCGCGCGACATGGCGCTGATCGGCCAGGCGCTGATCCGCGACGTGCCGGAAGAATACGCGATCTACAAAGAAAAAGAGTTCACCTTCAACAATATCCGCCAGATGAACCGCAACGGTCTGCTGTGGGATAACAGCCTGAACGTCGACGGCATCAAAACCGGCCATACCGACGCGGCGGGCTACAACCTGGTGGCTTCGGCGACCGAAGGCCAAATGCGCCTGATCTCCGCCGTGATGGGCGGCCGCACCTACAAAGGCCGTGAAGCCGAAAGCAAGAAACTGCTGACCTGGGGCTTCCGCTTCTTCGAAACCGTGGCGCCGCTGAAAGTCGGTAAAGAGTTCGCCTCCGAGCCGGTCTGGTTCGGCGATGCCGACCGCGTTGAGCTGGGCGTGGACAAAGACGTCTACCTGACCATTCCGCGCGGCCGCATGAAAGATCTGAAGGCCAGCTACGTGCTGAACACGCCGGAAATTCACGCGCCGCTGGCGAAAAACCAGGTGGTGGGCAGCATCAACTTCCAGCTGGACGGCAAAACCATCGACCAGCGTCCGCTGGTGGTGATGAACGAAGTGAAAGAAGGCGGCTTCTTCAGCCGCATCGTGGACTACATCAAACTGATGTTCCACCACTGGTTCGGTTAACGGTTGAAACGGGCGAAATCGTCCCCATATAGTGAATAACACTAACTCCCGCCCCGGCGGGAGTTATACTTTATAGATTAGCTAGCACTCTGGAGCGCACGCACATGCAAAAAACTAAACTGAACGAACTGCTCGAATTCCCTTGCTCGTTTACCTACAAGGTAATGGGCCTGGCGCAGCCTGAGCTGGTTGACCAGGTGGTTGAAGTGGTGCAGCGCCATGCGCCGGGCGATTACAACCCGCAGGTCAAGCCAAGCAGCAAAGGCAACTACCACTCCGTCTCCATCACCATCAATGCCACTCACATCGAGCAGGTCGAAACCCTGTACGAAGAGTTGGGCAACATTGAAATTGTTCGCATGGTGCTGTAATTCCAGCATAAACCCCTGCTTATCAACCCGGGATGGCGCAGCGTCTTCCCGGGTTGCGCATTTTTGGTCAGCGAAAGGCTGGTCGCAGGCCGGAGCGCCCGGTATAATGGCTTTACCACTTCTGTAACCTGACGATGACTCTTTTGCAACCAGACAAGATCATTTTGCGTCAGCTGGGGTTGCAGCCCTACGCGCCTGTATCCCAAGCCATGCATAACTTCACCGACAGTCGTACCGAGACCACGCCGGACGAGCTGTGGCTGGTGCAGCATCACCCGGTGTTCACCCAGGGTCAGGCCGGCAAAGCCGAACACGTGCTGATGCCCGGCGACATCCCGGTTGTCCAGAGCGATCGCGGCGGCCAGGTGACCTACCACGGGCCGGGTCAGCAGGTGATGTACGTGATGGTCGATCTGAAACGCAACAAGGTCGGCGTACGTCAATTGGTCACGGCGATAGAAGATACGGTTATCAACACCCTCGCCCACTTCCGCCTCACATCGCGCGCCCGTCCGGATGCGCCCGGCGTGTACGTGGGGGAGCAGAAAATCTGTTCGTTGGGTTTGCGGATCCGCAAAGGCAGCTCATTCCACGGCCTGGCCCTGAATGTGGCGATGGATCTCAGCCCCTTCCAACGCATCAACCCTTGCGGTTACGCCGGTATGCAGATGACGCAGGTCAGCGCGCTGGCGCCCGGCGTTGGCATTGAAGACATACACCCAATCCTGGTACAGGAATTTGTTCATTTACTCGGCTACCAGACGGTCGAGCTTCGTAACTGGAACCTGCACGATTATGAGTAAACCAATTCAGATGGAACGCGGCGTCAAATACCGCGATGCTGACAAAATGGCGCTGATCCCGGTCAAAACGGTGGTCACCGAACGGCAGGAGCTGTTGCGTAAACCCGAGTGGATGAAGATCAAACTGCCTGCCGACTCAACGCGCATTCAGGGCATCAAAGCCGCGATGCGCAAGAACGGCCTGCACTCCGTCTGTGAGGAAGCCTCGTGCCCTAACCTGTCCGAGTGTTTCAACCACGGTACCGCCACCTTTATGATCCTCGGCGCCATCTGCACCCGCCGCTGCCCGTTCTGCGACGTGGCCCACGGCCGCCCGATCGCGCCGGACGCCAACGAGCCGGAAAAGCTGGCGCAAACCATCGCCGACATGGCGCTGCGTTACGTGGTGATCACCTCGGTTGACCGCGACGATCTGCGCGACGGCGGCGCTCAGCACTTTGCCGACTGCATCTCCGCCATCCGCGCCAAAAGCCCGAACATCAAAATTGAAACGCTGGTGCCGGACTTCCGCGGCCGTATGGACCGCGCGCTGGAGATCCTCACCGCCACGCCGCCGGACGTATTCAACCACAACCTGGAAAACGTGCCGCGCGTCTACCGCCAGGTGCGTCCGGGCGCCAACTACGAATGGTCGCTGAAGCTGCTGGAGCGCTTTAAAGAAGCGCACCCGGATATCCCGACCAAATCCGGCCTGATGGTCGGCCTGGGCGAAACCAACGCGGAAATCATTGAAGTGATGCGCGATCTGCGTCGCCACGGCGTGACCATGCTGACGCTGGGTCAGTACCTGCAGCCGAGCCGCCACCACCTGCCGGTGCAGCGCTACGTCAGCCCTGCCGAGTTTGACAAGATGAAAGAAGAAGCGATGGCGATGGGCTTCACCCACGCCGCCTGCGGCCCGTTCGTGCGTTCGTCTTACCACGCCGATCTGCAGGCCAAAGGGATGGAAGTGAAATAACGCGTAATAGTTTGTTACGCTATAGACGGCGGAAACGCCAAAAAACGGATGTCCGCAAGGCATCCGTTTTTTATTGCGCGCAGTCAGACGGGGTTAAACGTCTTTCTTTTCGACGCTCTGCTGAGCGGACTGGCTTTCGGCGGCGTTGTTGCCGGCGGCCGGCGGCGTGCTGTCATCGCCCACGGCTTTTTTAAAGCCTTTCAGCGCCGCGCCAAGATCGGCGCCGAGCGTACGCAGTTTGCTGGTGCCGAACAGTAAAATCACCAACACCGCAATCACCAGAAGTTTGGTAATGCTGATACCTTCCATACTCACCTTCTTATCATAGAGCGCTGCGTGAACAGCGAGAAAAACTGACCTTGCCTGCGAATATTTAGCGACTTTCCTTCGGCTCGCACAACCGCAACATGTAACAGAGTGAGATCGGTCGCAGTAATGCCACAGGGCCTCTGGACGTGAATCCCAGACTATTCTTAGTTTATCACCCGCATGATACGCTGCCATGATACTCATCAGGGAGATGCCGGATGTATATTGCCCCACCCATTTTCGATGCCCGAAAATCCGGCCTCAGCTTCGCCAAACGCACCTACCTGCCCCGCGCCGTCGGTCTGGGGCTCGGCTTTATCTGCGTCTGCGCCGCGCTCTATCCCCTGGCTCCGCCCGCGGCGGTCTGGCTATTGCTGGCCTTTCACGGCTTTCTCTGGCCGCATCTCGCGTACCGCCTGGCCTGCCGCGCCAAAGATCCGTTCAAAGCCGAAATTCGCAACCTGCTGATCGACTCCGCTTTCGGCGGCTTCTGGGCGGCGATGATGGCGTTCAACGCGCTGCCCGCCATCGTCATCCTGTCGATGATGAGCATGAATAACATCGCTTCAGCCGGCAAAGCGCTGTTTGTAAAAGGATTGGCCATGCAACTGGCCACGGCGGCGTTCACCGCCGCGCTGCTCGGCTTCCCGTTTCACCCCTACAGCACGCCGTTGCAGGTCTATCTGTGCCTGCCGATGATCTACCTTTACCCGACGCTGCTCGGGCTGGTGACTTACCGCACCGCCAAGCGGCTGGCGGAAAAGAAACAGGAGCTGCAGCGCATCAGCACCCGCGATGGGCTGACCGGCTTATACAACCGTCGCCACTGGGAGCATCTGCTGCATCGCCAGTTCGACAGCTGCCGTCGCTACCAGGATAACGCCACGCTGATCCTGATGGATATCGACCGCTTCAAAACCATCAACGACACCTTCGGCCATGCTTTGGGGGATGAGGCCCTGGCGGCGCTGGCGGAAGAGCTGCTGATCGGCTTGCGTAACGTGGATATCGTCGGGCGCTACGGCGGCGACGAGTTTGGCGCGGTGCTGCCGAACACCAACGCCGAGCAGGCGGAAATCGTCCTGCGACGCATCCAGCAGCGGCTGGATGCGGTCAGCTTCAAGGAGGCGCCGCAGCTGCGGCTGCAGATCAGCGCCGGCATCGCCAACTACCACCCCGCGTTGGGCGGCTATCTGGACTGGCTGAAAGCGGCCGACAGCGCGCTCTATCGGGCGAAGCAAAACGGCCGCAACCGGCTGGAAACGGCAGTGCCGCCAGGGGAGTAACTTACTGACTTAATAACTTGGCAAAATACTTCGGCGCTTCAACAAAGCCTTCACGCAGGTAAAACGCATGGGCCCGCTCGCGGCGACTTTGGCAATGAACCTCCAACCGATCGCAGCCGCGACGGTGCGCCAGCGCCTCTCCCTCCGCCAACAACCGCCGCCCCACGCCCGCGCCGCGCGCCCGATCGTCGACGCAAAAATAGCTGATGCGGCCAATGTCGCCGGCCAACGCCAGCTGCGGCAGGAAATGCAGCGACAACACGCCCAGCACTTGCGCCCCGTCCGCCGCCACCAGCAGCGCCTCGTCCGGGTGCGCCAACAGTTGCTGCATGCGCTGCGTCAGAAACGCCTCGGTGCCGGGATAGCCAAACGCCGTCATCAATTCGGCGATAGCGTGCCGGTCGCCCAGACGCGCCGCTCTGATTTCCATCGGTTTTACCTCGCAGGGGGTCGATACTACAAAATAGACGGCGTTAGGTGTAACATCCATCGGGTACGGTGAAAAAGGCCGTGCGGCACGCTGGAGATGACATTCCTCCCTAACCGCCTTCACAGGCTGATGATGTCTACGTAACCTCTCGGAGAGAGGCGCGTAGCGTTACGCCTGTCCCTTTCCGAGCCCGTGAATTTCTCTGTTTGAAAGGGAGTTGCCCCATGTTGAGTTCTTTACTGGCCGTCTTTATCGGCGGCGGCGTCGGCAGCGTTTTGCGCTGGGCAGTAAGCATGAAAATGAATCCGCTGAACGCCCACATTCCGCTCGGGACGCTGATGGTCAATCTGATCGGCGGTTTTATCATCGGTCTGGCGATGGCGATCTTCACCCGCATGACACACCTGGATCCCACCTGGAAACTGCTGATCACCACCGGCTTCTGCGGCGGCCTGACCACCTTCTCCACTTTTTCGCTGGAGGTGGTGTATCTGATGCAGGACGGCCGCTTCGGCTGGGCATTGGCCAACATGCTGCTTAACCTGGCCGGCTCGCTGGCGATGACGCTGCTGGCCTTCATGCTGGTGATGTGGGTCAACGGGCGCTAAGCCCTTAATGTTTCCTTAATCTTGCATGCGCATAATCTCATCCAGAACTCCTGACTGGATGAGAAATCGCTATGTTTAGCCTGCCGAAAACCACCGCCGAAGCGATCGCCGTTGCGCTGTGCGTGCTGATCGTCGCCGCCTTTATCAACGCCTACCTGTTCGCCTAAACACCTTTTCCCCGCAACGCGCGTTCATCTTGCGTCCTCCCCATCCGTTACACTACAATTGAGAATGAACGTTCACACCCAAAATTGTGAACCCGGCTCACGCGCAGCAAAGGATCGGGCAGATGCTCTCCCCCAACGACAGTAAACAGGCCAAAGTGCAGGCGCGCCGCGATCAGATCGTCGAAGCGGCGAAAACCAGCTTCCGCCGCCACGGCTTCCATGCCGCCAGCATGGCGGAGATTGCCCAGGGCTCGCAGCTCAGCGTCGGGCAAATCTATCGCTATTTCGCCAATAAAGACGCGATTATCGAAGAGATCGTCAATCGCATCATCACCAGCAAGATGCAGCGCCTGGAAAACCTTGGCGATCACATCAACCTGATCGCCGGCACGCTGGCGGCGCGCACGCTGTTTCAGCAACCGGGCGAGAGCGAAACCGATCACATGCTGATGCTGGAAGTGACCGCCGAGGCCACGCGCAACCCGGTGGTGGCCAAACTGCTCAGCGATGCGGAGGCGCGGCTGTTTCGCCACGTGTGCCACAACCTGCAGCGGCTGTATCCCGATTTCAGCGCGGAAGAGATCGCCGCGCGGGTGGAGTTTATCGCCGTCATGAGCGAAGGCACCGGTTACCGTATCCTTACCACGCAAAAAGCCGATGCGTCCCTGCTGCGCGATCTGTATCAGCAGGCCATTTCTCACCTGTTCAGGAAATCTTAATCTCCCATGACCAAACACTTAGCCAGACAACGTCTGGTGTACGCCGTCGTGCTTGGCCTGTTGGCCGCGCTGGGGCCGCTGTGCACCGATCTCTATCTGCCCGCCCTGCCGGAAATGGCGGGCGAGCTGAATACCTCCACCGCCGCCGCGCAGCTCAGCCTGACCGCCGGGCTGCTCGGCCTGGGCGTCGGCCAGCTGATTTTTGGCCCTTACAGCGACAAACTGGGCCGTATGCGCCCGCTGCTGCTGTCGCTGATCCTGCTGCTGGGCGCTTCGCTGTGGTGCGCGCTGGCGCCCACCATCGACCAACTGCTGATCGCCCGCCTGCTCCAGGGCATCGCCGGCGCCGGCGGCGCGGTGATTTCCCGCGCCATTGCCCGCGATCTGTACGCCGGCCACGAGCTGACCCGCTTCTTCGCCCTGCTGATGCTGGTTAACGGCCTGGCGCCGATCGTCGCGCCGGTGCTGGGCGGCGTCATGCTGCAGGTGATGAACTGGCGCGGCATCTTCGGCGTGCTGGCGGCCATCGCCGTGCTGCTGTTCAGCCTGTCGGCGCTGAAGCTGCGCGAATCCCTGCCGGTCGAGCGCCGCAGCCAGGGCGGCATTCTGGCGATGCTGATGTCGCTCGGCGGGTTGCTGACCCAGCGCTATTTCATGGGCCTGTGCCTGACGCAGGGCTTCGTCATGGCCGGCATGTTCTCCTATATCGGCGCTTCGCCTTTCGTCTTGCAGCAGATCTACGGCCTCAGTCCGCAGATGTTCAGCCTGTGCTTCGCCATTAACGGCGTCGGGCTGATCATTGCGGCGCAGCTGGCCAGCCGTCTCAGTTCACGTTGGGGGGAACGCCGGGTATTGAGGGGCGGGTTAACGCTGGCGGCCGTCGCATCGCTGTTGCTGCTGTTGGCCGCCGCGCTGCATGCGCCGCTGGTCGTGTTGCTGGTGCCGCTGTTCTTCTCGGTGGCGGTGATCGGCATCGTCGGCCCGACCGCCTCGTCACTGGCGATGCAAAGCCAGGGGGACAAAGCCGGCAGCGCGTCGGCCTTGATCGGCGTGTGCATGTTCGCGCTCGGTGCCTGCGCCGTGCCACTCACCGGGCTGGGCGGCACCTCAGGCCTGTCGATGGCGCTGACCATCGTCGGCTGTTACGCCATCGCCATCCTGCTGTTCAGCCTGTTGGCCCGCCGCAGCGACGCATAACGCGCCCAATAAAAAACCCGCTCAATGAGCGGGTTTTAAGAAATTCAGCTACGCAGCTTAGATAGCAGTAACGTTAGCGGCAGATGGGCCTTTGGCACCGTTCGTGATTTCAAATTCTACACGCTGGCCTTCAGCAAGCGTTTTGAAACCGTTGCTAACGATGGCAGAGAAGTGAACGAAAACGTCCTTGCTACCATCTTCCGGAGTAATGAAACCGAAGCCCTTGGATTCATTAAACCACTTAACGCTACCTTTAATCTTAGACATCAAACTTACCTTTAACGTGAATGAAAGACACAAAACCTGTGTCGATTACAGTACAGCAAGCAGGCAGGATTTTGTCCACCACCGCGATCACAGAAATCCGATAAAGAGTGAAAAAATCCGTGTTGTCCGGTGTAAATGAATGACACCGGTTGCAGTAAGTTACCGTTCCAGGTCAATCCTCTCCCTGCGCCGGCGAACAACGCGCGAACGCCTAAACCTGCCCCTTCCCCCCATCGTTGACGTACCGTGCAGACACAATCGCTATGAAATATAACCAGATGGTCTTTTTGCTTCGGCGGCCCCTGCACTAGGGTTAGGGTTTATTTCCCACTGTGAGCCAAGCCTATGACCAGCCAGTTGGCAGACAAGATCATCGCCTATCGGCGTGAACTGCACCAAAACCCGGAGCTTTCCAATCACGAATTCGCCACCACCGCCCGCCTGACCCGCTGGCTGCAAGAGGCGGGCATTCGCCTTCTGCCGTTGGCGCTGAAAACCGGCGTCGTGGCGGAGATCGGCAGCGGCCAGGGGCCGATCATCGCGCTGCGCGGCGACATCGACGCTCTGCCGATCGACGAAATCGCCGACGTGCCCTTCAGTTCGCAAAACAGCGGCGTGATGCACGCCTGCGGGCACGACTTTCACACCTCGGTGATGCTCGGCGCCGCACACCTGCTCAAAGCGCGTGAAGCCGAACTGGCGGGCACGGTGCGCATCTTCTTCCAGCCGGCGGAAGAGACCTTCAACGGCGCCCGGCACCTGATCGACGCCGGCGCGCTGGATAACGTCGCGGCGATATTTGGCCTGCACAATGCGCCGGAGCTGCCCACCGGCACCTTCGCCACCCGCGCCGGGCCGTTCTACGCCAACGTCGATCGCTTCCAGATCCGCATCACCGGCAAAGGCGCCCACGCCGCCAAACCGGAACAGGGTGTCGATACCATCGTCACCGCCAGCCAGATCGTCGGCGCGCTGCAAACGCTGCCCAGCCGCAGCTTCAGCTCGCTGGAATCGCTGGTGGTGAGCGTGACGCGCATCGAAGGCGGCAATACCTGGAACGTGCTGCCGCAAACCGTCGAGCTGGAAGGCACGGTGCGCACCCACAGCGATGCGGTGCGCCGCCAGGTGCCGGATAAAATTCGCCAGGTGATCGACGGCGTTGCCGCCGCGCTCGGCGCGCAGGCCGAACTCCACTGGCAGCCGGGGCCGCCGGCGGTGATCAACGACGCCCATTGGGCGGCGTTCAGCAAAACCGTCGCCGCCGAGGCCGGCTACCGGGTCGAAGAGGCGGAGCTGCAGATGGGCGGCGAGGATTTCGCGCTGTATCTGCATCACGTGCCGGGCGCGTTCGTCAGCATCGGCTCCGCCAGCGAATTCGGCCTGCACCATCCGCGTTTCAATCCCGATGAGCGCGCCCTCTTTCCTGCCGCCCACTATTTTTCGCTGCTGGCGGAGCGCACGCTGCAGCAATTAACCCCCGCAGCGAAAAAAGCCCTCAGCAACGCCTGAATAACGTGAAATAGTATTTCCCCGACGCCGCTGATGCCGCGCCGGGGATTATTATTTTCGCTCGCCGTGATATTTGCAGTTTTCAACATTTGAATATGCTGTTTTGTTGTTTTACATCCCGACAGCGCTCATCAATAGTGGACGCATCAGACACCGCGCGCCTTTCGGCGCATGACAGGATAATCACGATGAGCGACAACGCGAATAATCAACGGCAATTACGGCTGGGCGCCATTCTGCACGGCGCATCGGGAAATATGTCCGCCTGGCGCCACCCGGACGCCACCGCCGACGCCAGCATCAACCTCGAATTTAATATCGCCTCGGCGAAAAAAGCCGAACAAGGGAAATTCGATTTCGTCTTCGTCGCCGATGGCTTATATATCAACGAAAAGTCCATTCCGCATTTTCTTAACCGTTTCGAGCCGTTGACCTTATTGGCCGCGCTGTCCGCCGCCACCGACAAAATTGGCCTGGTGGGCACGCTCTCCACGTCCTACAGCGATCCGTTCACCGTCGCCCGCCAGTTCGCCAGCCTCGATCACCTGAGCAACGGCCGCGCGGGCTGGAACGTGGTGACGTCGCCGCTGGAAGGTTCGGCCAAAAACTTCTCGCGCGCCGAGCACCCGGAGCACAGCCTGCGTTACCGCATCGCCGGCGAGTTTCTCGACGTCGCCAAAGGACTGTGGGACTCCTGGGAAGACGATGCCTTCGTGCGCAATAAGGCCAGCGGCGAATTTTTCCGCGCCGGGAAACTGCACACCCTCAATCATCAGGGGGAGTTCTTCTCGGTGCAGGGGCCGTTGAACATCGGCCGCACGCCGCAGGGCCGCCCGATCCTGTTCCAGGCCGGCGCCTCCGAAGACGGCAAACGGCTGGCGGCCAAGCACGCCGATGCGATCTTCACCCATCACGACACGCTGGAGCAGGCGCAGGATTTCTACCAGGACGTGAAGCGGCAGCTGGTGGAACAGGGGCGCGAACCGGACGACCTGCGCATCTTCCAGGGCGTCAGCGTGATCGTCGGCGACGACGATGCGGACGTCGAGCGCCAGTACCAAGAGACGGCCCGTCTGGTCAGCATCGAGAACGCCCTCAACTACCTTGGCCGCTACTTCGAACATTACGACTTTTCACGCCATCCGTTGGACGCGCCCTTCCCGGACATCGGCGATCTGGGGCAAAACAGCTTCCGCAGCACCACCGACGCCATCAAGCGCAACGCCCGCGAGCGTAACCTCACGCTGCGCCAGGTGGCGCTGGAAGCCGCCTCGCCGCGCCCGGTGTTCAGCGGCACGCCGGAAGCGGTGGCGGACGGCCTGCAACGCTGGTTCGACGGCGAAGCCGCCGACGGCTTCATCATCAGCGGCGGTACGCCCAACGCCTTCGGGCACTTCGTCGATCGGGTGGTGCCCGTCCTGCAACGGCGCGGCCTGTTCCGCCAGGCGTACCACGGCGATACGCTGCGCGAGCACCTGGGCCTGAAGCGTCCGTTGAACAGATTCACCCAATAATAAGATCGTTTTCAGGGATACCCGCTATGCAGAAAACCGTTACCGCCGCTCTCGTGGCGGCCTTGCTGAGCCTGACCGGCGCCGCGCAGGCGGGCACCGGCATCGATTTGCAGGCCAATGAAACCCCTATCCATGCGCCGAAAAACCCGCAGGCGATCGCCAAGCTGCCGGCCGATTTCCGCTTCGTGAAGCCGGGCCGGTTCACCGTCGCGATCGCCGCGCTCAACACGCCGCCACTGGCGCTGTTCGCCGCCGACAACCGGCAGCTTATCGGCAGCGAAGTGGATATCGCGCAGTTGGTGGCCGACAGCCTGGGCCTGGAACTGAACGTGGTGCAAACCTCGTGGGAAGACTGGCCGCTGGGGGTGGTTTCCGGCAAGTATGACGCGGCCATCACCAACGTCACCGTCACCAAAGAGCGCAAAACCCGCTTCGACTTCGCCACCTATCGCATCGACTCGCTCGGCTTTTATGTCAAAACCGGCGGCAAGATCGCGACGATCAAACAGCCTGCCGATATCGCCGGATTAAAGATCATCGTCGGCTCTGGCACCAACCAGGAAGCCATCTTGCTGGCATGGGACAAGCAGAATCGGCAGCAGGGGCTCAAACCCTTCCAGCCGATCTACGTGACCGACGATGCGGCCGCCACGCTGGCGATCCAGTCCGGCCGGGCCGACGCCTATTTCGGGCCCAACGTGCTGGGCGCCTATAAAGCGGCGCTGAATGGCCGTACCCGACTGGCGGGCACGGTGGAAGGCGGTTGGCCCAAGGCGGCGCACATCGCCGTCACCACCCGTAAAGGCAACGGGCTGGTGCAGGCGGTGAATGAAGCGCTGAACGGCGCGATCCGCGGCGGACAGTACGATCAGGTGCTCAACCGCTGGGGCGAGAGCGTCGAACGCCTTGCGCAGTCGGAAATCAACCCGCCCGGTCTGGGCGATTAGGAGCGCGCGATGACGCAAGACACTTTCATTCAGACGCTGCCGACCGATCCGCTGATCGCCCCGGTGATCGAGGGGCTGTTCGGCGAATATCGTCAGCGCTACGGCGACTATTTTGGTGACCAGGAACCGGAACCGCTGGACCTGTACGCGCCGCCGCAGGGCGCCTTCATAGTGCTGCTGCGCGCCGGTGCGCCGATCGCCATGGGCGCCTTCAAGCGCTATGACGGGCAAACCGCCGAGCTGAAGCGTATCTGGACGCGGGGCGATCTGCGCCGCCAGGGCCTGGCGCAACGGGTGTTGCAGCAGTTGGAAACGCTGGCGCTGGCGCAGGGTTATCGCCGGCTCTATCTGACCACCGGTTTTCGCCAGCCCGAAGCGGTGGGCCTGTACCTGAGCAACGGTTATCAGCCGCAGTTCGATCCCACCGTCGACAGCGAGGTTTACAGCCGCCCGCCCTACGATGGCCGCCTGCCGTTCCGCAAAAGCCTGATTGCAGAGGACGCCTGTTGTTGCGCGTCGGAAAGGAAAATCGCCTAAGGCCCCTTTATCTGTATCAGGAGACATGACATGTCCAAACAAGAAATCTTGAAAGTGGTGCCCGCCCGCTATCCGCTGCGGCTGATCGGCGCGGTGTTTTCGCTGTTAATTCTGGCCGCCATCGTGCAATCGGTGGCGGGCAACGCGCGCTGGGAATGGGGCGTGTTCGCCGAGTGGTTCTTCGCCCCGGCGGTGCTGGCGGGGCTGGGACAGACCCTGCTGCTGACGCTGCTCGGCACGCTGTTCAGCATCCTGTTCGGCACCCTGCTGGCGCTGGCGCGGCTGTCGCGCTCTTACCTGCTGGCGTCGCTGGCCTGGGGGTATATCTGGCTGTTTCGCTCGCTGCCGCTGATCCTGGTGCTGATCATCCTGTATAACTTTTCCTATCTGTACGACGCCATCTCGCTGGGCATTCCCTTTACCTCGGTGGTGTTTGCCAGCTACCCGACCATCGATATCCTCGGCCAGTTCGCCGTGGCGGTGCTGGGCCTGACGCTGGTGCAGTCCGCCTATACCGCCGAGATCATCCGCGGCGGCATCCTGGGCGTGGATTACGGCCAGCACGAAGCGGCGGCGGCGCTGGGCCTGCCGGGCTATCGCCGCACCTTCCGCATCATTCTGCCGCAGGCGCTGCGATCCATTATTCCGACCGGATTCAACGAGATCATCAGTCTGGCGAAAGGCACTTCGATCGTTTATGTGCTGGCGCTGCCGGAGCTGTTTTACACCATCCAGGTGATCTATAACCGCACCCAGCAGGTGATACCGCTGCTGATGGTGGCCACCGTCTGGTATCTGTTCATCACCACCGCCCTGTCGGTGATCCAATACTACATCGAACGCTATTTCGCCCGGGGTGCGGTGCGCGAACTGCCGCCGACGCCCTGGCAGAAACTGGCCGGCTGGCTAAAACGTTAGGAGACCCGCATGTCTGAAGCCATTGATTATTACGCCTTGCCCGAACAGCCGGCACGCAATCTCACCCCGGTGCCGGCGCGCGGCCTGATCGAAATCAGCAACGTCAGCAAGTTCTTCGGCAAACACAAGGCGTTGGACGACGTCAGCCTGACGCTGCAGCCGGGCACCGTGACCGTGATCCTCGGGCCTTCCGGCTCCGGAAAATCGACGCTGCTGCGGGCGATCAACCATCTGGAGCGCGTCGACGAGGGCTTTATCCGCATTGACGGCGACTACGTCGGCTACCGCCGCAAGGGCAACCGGCTGTACGAGCTGAAGGAAAAGGCCATCCTCCGGCAGCGCATCAACGTCGGCTACGTGTTCCAAAACTTCAACCTGTTCCCGCATCTGACGGTGCTGGAAAACATCATCGAAGCGCCGGTGGTGCACAAGATCCACTCCCGCGAACGGGCGAAAGCGGTGGCCTATGAGCTGCTGGATACGGTCGGGCTGCGCCACAAGGCGGACGCCTACCCGCGCCACCTCTCCGGCGGCCAACAGCAGCGCATCGCCATCGCGCGCGCGCTGGCGCTGAACCCGAAGGTGATCCTGTTCGATGAGCCGACCTCCGCGCTCGATCCCGAGCTGGTCGGCGAAGTGCTGGACGTGATTAAAGGGTTGGCGGATCTGGGCGTCACGCTGGTGGTGGTGACGCATGAAATCGGCTTTGCGCGCGAAGCGGCGGATCGGGTGGTGTTTATGGTCGACGGGCAGATCGTCGAACAGGGCGACGCCAGGCAGGTGCTGGCTCAGCCGCAGCACCCGCGCACCGTTAACTTCCTCAACAAAGTGCTGTGAGCGTCGGGGCGCCGATGCGCCCCGCGCAGGAGCAGGTTAGAGGCCGGCGAAACGCCGCTTCTCGGCGGCGAAATCCAACGGGCGGATCCCCTGCTGGTTTTTGTCCTCTTCGGTCAGCAACGCCGGGGGAATAAACCAGGTCACCTCAAACAGCAGCCCGTCCGGGTCGTGACCATAAATGCTTTTGTGCACGCCGTGATCCTCTTCCAACCCGAGAATGCCGCGTTCGGCCAGCTGATGGCGAATGCGCTCCAGCTCTTCCAGGCTGTCCACTTCCCAGGCCAGATGGTACAGCCCGGCCGGCGGCTCATGCTCCGCCGGCGGCTCGCCGTTGGCGCGAAACACCCCGGCGCGCTGCTGGCCCAGGTTCTTGCTGAACAACGCCAAATCGTGATCGTTGTCCGAGTCGGCGGCCTGGGTAAATACCGCCCGATCGGGGCTGTCGGACGGCTTCAGCTTGAAGCCCAATACCTGATGATAAAAGTCGGCGCTCTGCCGCACGTCGCTGACGTACAGCACGGCGTGATTGAGACGTTTGATGCCCATCGCTATTCCTTTTTGCGCATTGAATAAAGTCAGCATGAACATAGCATGTCGCTGGGAAGCCGCTAAATGCCGTTATCGCATGACTAAATGCCGCCCGCGCAATCTGTCGCTGCAAGGCATTCCGCGCTATCATAAGCGCTGTATTGAACCTTTTTGTGAGAATAGCGATGAACGGCAAGATAACGACTTTTTTGAAGACAAAGGCTTCGGCTTTATTACCGACGAGAACGGAGAAAATCGTTATTTTCACGTGATTAAAGTGCAAAACCCGGAGCTGATTAAGAAAAACGCGGCGGTGACCTTCGAACCGACCAACAACACCAAAGGCCCGTCGGCTTATGCGGTCAAAGTGTTGGCGCCCAGCAAATACATCATCATCGCCAATGAAAGAATCAAGATCACCAGCATCAAGTCTTTCAATACCTTCACCAAGGAAGTGCCGGTCAAAGCCGACGTGGATAAAGAGAACACCGTGCTGTCAGTCGGCCTGCTGATGAACCGCATTCGCCCGCAGTCCGAAGACCAGGCGCAGGCCATGCAAACGCTGCGCATGCTGACCATCACTACCTTCCAGAACACCACCCATACCTTCTCCGAGCACGAGATCGACATGGATGAGACCATCAAGGCGCTGAAAAGCCTGTAAGCCTCTGCGTACAGAAAATAACCAACGAAATGTGTCGTCGCCTGTGTTAGCGTGAGTTTTCACCTGACACAGGCTATTGATATGTCCGATTCCAGCAGCGTTAAAGGTTTTATCAACCGCTCCACCCAAATCGTCTGCCCTAAATGCGGCTATGTTACCCGGCAAAAATGCGCGGCAATGCTGCAAGACGTGATACTGATTTGCCCTAACTGCGAAACCCGCTTCGAGCCCAGGCAAGGCTGAAAACGGTTAGCGGAACAGGATATGCTCGACGCTGTTGCCGTTCACCACGTTGAACGACTCCACCCGATTACGCCCCTGCGATTTGGCGCGATACAGCGCGATATCCGCCATGTTCATCAACTGCTCCAGCGATTTCACCTCGTTCATCGCCAAACTGGCGACGCCGACGCTGATGGTGATTTTCAACGTCTGCTTGCCTTCCGCCTGCAGCTCCGTCTGCTCCACCAACCGGCGCAGATGCTCCCCCAGCGCCACGCCCTGCGCCGCCAACGCGCGCGGCAGCATGATGGCGAACTCTTCCCCGCCCAAGCGGCCGAACAGCTGATCGTGCCGCAGCTCGCGCCGCACGATGTGCGCGAACGACGCCAGCACCTGATCGCCGGCGCTGTGGCCGTGCGTATCGTTGATCTGCTTGAAATGATCGATATCGATCAGCAGTAACGACACCGCTTCTTTGGAACGGTGCTTGTGCTCCAACAGCTCGCCCGCTTTGCGCGTCATCGCGCTGCGCGCCAGCACGCCGGTCAGGAAATCGTGGTTGGCGCTGTGCTCCAGACGCCGCATAAGCTTACGGTTGGCCGCGATGGAACTGGCGAGGATCAGCGGCCCCATCACCAGCATGGCGATACCCAATCGGGCGGACATCAGCGTGTCGAGGAAGGCATTATGGTTGTTCGGCGTTTCATACAGCACCAGGTTGGCGGAGATGCTGCTGATCTCGGACATACCGGTCAACAGCGTCAGCAACGTCACGGGGAACAGCTGGTAGCGCACCGCGCACCACAGCAGCGCCGGGATCGGGAAGGCGATCGCGCCCGGCCCGCCGATATAGACGCTGAACGCCAGCGACAGCAGCAACGCCAGCAGCGGCAGGCAGCCTTTCAAGCGCCAACGCACCTGCATGCGTAACAGCTGTTTCAACCGCGGCGCCGCCATCAGCACCGGCAACAGCAGCAGGGTCGTCGAAAACTGTTCGCTGAACCAGGCCAGCCAGGCGACCACCACCGTGTTGTTGTACAGGCTATCGTTACGCAGCACGGACAGCGTCGACGCCACCGCCGCACCGGCCAGGCTGGCGCTGAACATATAGAGTATCGCCTGGGGTTTACCCATGCGCCGTTGAGATTGCGGCAGCATCAGCATGATGCCGTAACCGACGACGATCAGCGACATGTTGCAGGCGTTAAGCCACAGCGCCAAAGACCAGCCCTCGCCGGTGCTGAGATCGGCGGCAACCATGCCCAGGTAGGTCGTGAGCCAGCCGAGTGGCGTGGCGTAAGCGGGTTTGCGCAGCAGCAGGCCGAGCAGAATCGCATTCACCGGCCAAAATAAAGAAAGCGAGCCAATCGGCCGGCTAAGAATGCCCACCAGGGAAAGTAAAAAGGCCAGCATGAAAAGATTGATGAGCTGAACCGTAAGCGGCAGGCCATGCCTGGCGTTTATTCTGGCGTTCATCGCCTCGCCCATATTTTGCTAATAACCAGAATAATAATGTGCATACTCTCTCGCCCGGCCAGTGAGGGATAATCAACCCGGATTTCAACCAAAAAAGCCAGACAAATCAATAATAAAAAGCATTAACAATTAATTAACAGACTTTTCTTAACCTAATGTGGCGGCGGCGGACTCCCCCGCATACCGTCGGAAAATAATGCTCAGCTCTGCTGACAGCATAGCGCAAAGCGTAATAGGCCGCCGACCGACGTTAATTACATTAATAAAATTGTGGTTATTGCTCGTTGAATGATATTTGAATAACTACGCGATTATTTTCCTGCAACTGGGCCACCCGTGCAATAACAACCCAAAAAAAGCCCGCCTAAAGCGGGCTTGCTTGAACAACAGCAAATCGACAGTTACGACACAGCCATTCATTGCATGCCTGTGCTGCCATGCAGTGTAGCGGCGAAAGCTTAAGCAGACCTTAGCAACAAAAAACCCGGCCTAGGAACCGGGAATATTTGTACGAAATGCAGCGTTAGCCCAAGCAGGCTAATAACATTTCGCAGCTTACACGCCAAATGTGCAGAGAAAATGAACGCTGCACGCGGCAAGGCCTTACGCCAGTTTGGCGGCAAAGCCCGCCACGCGCTGGCCATAGAGCTTGGCGGTCGCCAGATCGCCCGACAGCATCTCGTCCACGCCGGCATCCGACGGCGTCTGTACCAACAGCCCCACCGAACCGCCCAGGTTGTTGACATCGGTACGCTGCGCCGATTTGGTGTTGGCCGGCAGCAGCCCCAAGCTGACCCACAGGCCGCCATGTTGCGAAGCCAGCGTTTGCAGCGCAATCAGCGTGACCTGTTTGTCGCCGTTCAGGCTGGCGCTGTTGGTAAAGCCGCCGAACACTTTGTCCTGCCACTTGCGGCCGAACCAGGCTTTGGAGCTGGCGTCGGCGAATTTCTTGAACTGCCAGGACGGGCCGCCCATATAGGTCGGTGAACCAAAGATGATGGCGTCCGCCTCATCCAGCTTCTGCCACGCTTCATCGCTGATATCGCCTTCCTGATCGATAGCGATCAGTTCGGCCCCAGCGCCTTCCGCCACCACTTTCGCCAAACGCTCGGTATGGCCGTAGCCGGAATGAAACACCACTACTGTCTTCGCCATAGAAATTCTCCACTCATTGCACAAAGGCGCCGACGACGCCCATCTCGCGTTCAATCTAATCAAGCGCGCAACGGCTGAATACTGAATAAAACTGACGGTGTTATTCAAAAAAATCGCGCTACGCGCCGCCGGGTATGTGCAGATAAAAAAATCCCGCACAAGGCGGGATAAACTTAACAGGGATGGGGTAATACACTACAGGGAATGGATAACACACAACATCATCGGGTAGAGCTACAGTACCAATCCCAATGTATAGAACTGTCATCCCCGCGTAAGTTTGCTCGGCCAGATGTAACGCCGAATGGGGAGATGAAACAACCGATAAACTCATCCACGGCCATATAGCCGAGAGCGACGTCCCCCCATAAACCCGTTTGAAGATGAAGATGTCACTAAGCCCTCGTCATCCCATGCAAACATTTACTGAATTCGTTGTTCAATCATTCATCCTTGCACAAAAAACAGCATTAAACATCAGCGCAAATAATTAACAAATGCAATAATCACATTAAGTGTTAATCACCCCATTCGCGATCCAGATTCCGTCCTATCAGAGCGTCATTTTTCTTTCGTACTCTGAAACATGGACGACAGGAAGGCCTAGGGAGAGAAACCCCATTATCTTTGTCGATTAAAATCGCCAAATAGCAACAACAAGGCAGTTTTTAAAACCAAAATCCTGCAAAATTAACAATACAAAAAACCAAAATATCAATTTTTTCTATTTTCATAAGCTATAAAAATAGTTCTGTTTTTTATCATTTTTATTCTGTGACCTCCCACTCATTATTAAAAAATCAAGGAATACTCAACGACTGCCTGATTGCAGCCTTATCAAGGCCTGCAGCGACACTCGGCTTACAGGAGCAGGAAAATCATTAAAATAAATTAACCTTACTGATTGACTTGGATATAGCTTATAGATAAATAATATTTGCGTATGTTTACCTTTGATCAACAAAAAAGGACTTAACTTTACATAACATCACAATCCCTACCAGCAGCATCGTGATGATAAAAGTCTTTTAAAAACAACAAAAAACCCAATCACCTTGCCAACCACAGGCACAAATGGTTAGCAAGGTAATTAAATGGATGCGAATAATTTGTTTTTTTGCGGTGAATGCCCATTGCGGTATGTCGAGGGTATTTAGCTGTCTCTTACACTCAATACAGGAAGAAGCAATGAACGGAAGACAAATGTCCTCTGATAACGCCAGCGAGCAAACGCACGTCAATCACGCCCTATTGCAATTCATTCTCATTCTATTGTCAGGTTTGGGACCAACCTCATTCCAAATTTTCCTGCCTTCAGTGCCTAGCCTGGTTAAATACTTTGAAACAACACCTGCGACCGCCAACCTGACAGTCTCTCTATCGATGATCAGTTTTGCCCTTGCTTGTCTGGTATATGGAAGATTGGCTGATCGACTGGGACGCAGAACCATATTACTGTTAGGCATGGCGATCCTGATTATTGGTAGTTTCATTTGTTTATCGGCGCAGTCCATTGAAGCCGTAATTTTGGGCCGTATTATTCAACCGGCGGGCGGGGCGGCCGGCGTTATTGCGGCGCGAATTATCGTCATGGATATCTATCACAGCGAAAAGGCGGCAAATGTCATGTCGAAACTGGTCGCTTCTATGATGATATCGCCGCTACTGGGCGTGCCATTGGGTGGTTTATTAACGGATAACTTTGGTTGGCGTTCAAATTTCATTCTGATCGGCGCTATTGCAGCCATCGTGTTTGTTATCATCTTGTTCAGTCTCCCCGAAACCCGCAAAGCGCAAACTGGCGTAGAAGCAGGCAAAAGCAATCTGTTCCATGACTATGGGCAGTTGGCGAAAAACGCCACCTTTCTCGGCAACGCCTTTCAATTTGGTTTCGCTCAGTCGGCCTTTATGGCCTTTATGGCCGCCGCCCCCATCGTGCTGACGCAGACCTTCCAACTTTCCGCCTCTGGCGCCAGTTTGTTGCTATTGATGGTGTCTGGCAGCGCCATTATCGGTAACTTGTCGGCCAGCCGTTTACCGCAAAGTCTGTCGCTACGGCGCCGTTTGCTGTTGGGCAGCATCATCGGCTTTATTTTCAGCTTGCTCGCTCTGACGCTAAGCCTGATAAACATCTGGTCGATTCCCGCACTGGTCATCCCAACGATGGTATTCAGTATTTTCTACGGTATCACCAGCCCGGCAGCGCAGGCCGGCGCCATTGGTGCGATCAAGCCTCTGGCGGGCACCGCGGCAGGATTGAGCATGTTCATCAGCATGCTTCTCGCGAGCGTTGCCACGCAGTTTATTGCCGAGTTCAATAGCGGAACCCCCCTGGTTATTACTTTTAGCCTGGCCTTATTGGCGTTGCTCTCGTTAATTTCCGCAATTGTCACGCTAAAAAAATCTGAATAAAAATCGGAAAATAGCATCACGGCGGGAATAAAGCCCGCCAGCTACATACCCTTTTTACATAAAATAATTAAGGACCTAGCATGGGTAATCATTTTATCCGTGAGCTGTCTGCATCACGCCCGTCGGCCATAAATTTAATTTGCTTTGCTCATGCCGGTGGTGGCACCAGCCGATATCGTACCTGGCATGCCGAATTACAGGAATATGCCAATATTCTTATTCCTGTTATTCCCGGCAGAGAAGAACGTTTTATTGAACCTGCCTTTTCCACGCTGGAACAAGTGGCCGATGACGTATTCGCTCGTATAAAACCCTATCTCGATACGCCGCTGGTGTTGGCAGGCATCAGCTACGGCGGCCTGCTGGCCTATGAGATGGCAACGCGGCTGGAACAGCATGGTGCCTGCGTTCACGCGCTATTGATCGCCAGCCAGAGGTCTCCCCACTATCACAAAACACGACAAAACTGGCATCAGATGTCGGCGGAAAAGCTGATCGATTGCCTGGTCAAACTAGGTGGCATCAACGCACAGGATGCCGCGACACCGGAATTCTATGAGCTTTTTCTGTCAACCATCCGCGCAGATTTGGAGGCGAGTGACGGCTATGCACCAACAGGTAAAGCCCCGTTGACATGCCCAATACACGTTTGCCACGGCTTGCACGACCAGGTGATCGATCGCCAGGCGACTCGCGGCTGGATAGACGTTACCGCCAATACCGTCGAATGGCGCGAATTTAATGCAGGCCATTTCTTATTTGACGAACAAAAAGATATTTGGCTGCAAGACGTGAAAAAAGTGCTCGCCACATTATCGCTGCACATGCCGCCGACATCCCTGGGGAATCATACTCATGTCTGAATTTGAAAAAACTCTCGATAATGAATTTACCGGCATCGAACTGGCCGTCATAGGAATGGCCGGGCGTTTTCCCGGAGCAGGAGACATTGACGCTTACTGGAATAATCTCTGTCAGGAGATCGATTCCGTTACCTGGCATGCTGATTTTGCGCCGCAAGCCTCCACGGACGGTTCCTGGCACGTCCCTGCAGGCTACCTGCTAACCGATGTCGATCAATTCGATGCAAAATTTTTCGCTATGTCGCCAAAAGAAGCGGCGATCACCGACCCGCAGCAACGCCTGCTACTTGAGTGCGCGTGGGAAGCGTTGGAAAACGCCGGCTATGCCGCCACATGCCACCAACAAAACGTCGGCGTCTATGTCAGCAGCGGTCCCAGCGGGTATTGGTTGCATAATCTCGCGAACAATAGGCAGCTTTGCGCCACCACCAGCAAAATGCAATTGCTGATTGGCAATGACAAGGATTACGCAGCCAACCGCATCTCCTACAAACTGGATTTGAAAGGCCCAAGCATCGTCGTTCAATCGGCCTGTTCCAGTTCGTTGTTGGCCGTACACACTGCAAGCCAGTCCCTGCTGGCAGGAGAGTGTGATATCGCCCTGGCCGGTGGTATCTCGCTGGAATACCCGGCTGAAGAAGGCTATCGGTATGAACCGGGCAGCATTCTTTCACAGGACGGGCATTGCAAACCGTTCAGCGAACATGCCAGCGGCACAGTGCGCGGGAATGGCGGCGGGATCGTGGTGTTAAAACGTCTGGATGATGCGATCAACGATCGGGATCATATTTATGCCATCGTCCGCGGCTCTGCGACCAACAATGACGGCGCACAAAAAGTGGGATATGCCGCACCCAGCGTCGAAGGCCAAACCCGCGTTATCCAAATGGCGCACGCCGTTGCCAACGTGACGCCCGACACTATCGGATACGTTGAAACTCATGGCACGGCCACCAGCTTGGGCGATCCGATAGAAATCGCCGCGCTGGCGGCCGCTTTTGGCGACGATTGTCCAGCCGCAAGCTGTAAGATAGGTTCGGTCAAATCCAACATAGGCCATCTTGACGCCGGTGCCGGTATTGCCGGATTTATCAAGACCGCGCTAAGCCTTTATCACGGTTATATTCCCGCTACGCTGCATTACCGGACGCCAAACCCCGCCATCCATTTCGCCGGTACCCCGTTTACCGTGACGAGTAAAGGAACGCCCTGGGAAGAAGGCTCGCCACGCAGGGCGGGAGTCAGCGCCTTCGGCATCGGCGGCTCTAATGTCCATGTCGTCATGGAGCAACCCCCGGTTTCCACCGTCTCCCCTGCCGCAGAACCCGCCACCTGCGCATTACGCTTCTCGGCCAAAAGCCAGGTCGCCTTGCGCGCGACAATGCAGCAACTAGCCCATTATTTGCGCAACCATACCGAGGTATCTCTCGCCGATGTCGCCCATTCGTTGGCGACAGGTCGGAAAGCGTTTCCCGTGCGCGCCGCCATAACGGCCGACAGTGTGGAAGAGGCCATCGCGCAGCTGGAAACCGAGCGAGCTAAAACCACGTGCTTCGGAGAAGCCTGCGACGCGCCGATGAAAACAGCGTTTATGTTTCCTGGCCAGGGAACACAATATCAGGGTATGGGAGCCAACCTGTATCACACCGGCGGCATCTTCACCCAAGAGTTCGATCGGCTGGCGCAGCTGTTCCAACCGTTTATCGACCACGACTTACGCTCGCTGTTGTTCAACAAGGAGCAGGACACTGGCGAATTGCTGGCGCAAACCTGGCTTTCGCAACCGGCGATTTTCGCCGTCGAATATGCGCTGGCGAAACATTGGCTGGCTTCCGGCCTGACCCCCGAAGGCATGATAGGACACAGCATCGGCGAATATGTCGCAGCCTGCCTCGCCGGCGTTTTTACGCTTGAAGATGCCGTCAAGGTCGTTTCGGCACGCGGTCGCTTGATGCAAAGCATGGATCACGGCGAGATGTTGGCCGTCATGTCTGATGAGGCAAGCCTGCACTCTCGGCTACCCTCCGCCCTCTCCATCGCGGCCGTCAATCGGCCGGCATTGACCGTCATCTCCGGCCCCGCCCATGATATGGACGCGTTTCGCCGGTCATTGGAGCGCGATGGCATCAGCTGCCGAGCCCTTGAAACCTCCCATGCTTTCCATTCGGCCATGATGGAACCTTGCTTGCAGGCTTTTGGTGAGGTGCTGGCTCAGGTCACCCTGACACCGCCGCGTCAGCGCTTTATCTCCAATCTCAGCGGAACATGGATCACTGATGAAGAGGCGACGGCCCCGGATTATTGGGTGCGTCATCTACGTGGTACCGTGCGTTTTGCCGATGGGTTGGCAACGCTTATCGATCAACACGCCTTCCTGTTGTTCGAGTGCGGGCCAGGCACCTCATTGAGCCAGGCTGCACGCGCTATTGGCGCCGGCCGCAAAGATGTCAACGCCATCCCGTTGCTCTCGCCCGAGCACACGGGATTGAGTGGCCCGGCGTCACTTCTGCGCATCCAGGAGCAGCGCTGGTGTTACGGCCAGGCAATACCCCACTCATCGCGGGGCAACAAAATTCCGCTGCCGACTTACCGCTTTGATCGCGCCCGTCACTGGGTCGATCCTGAACCGCAAACCGCTGACGTGGTGCCGGCCATCAGCGCCGTCGACAACAAAAATGCGCCTGAACAGGCGAAGCCGGCGAACACGCTGGCGGAAAAACTGACGTTGCTGTGGAGCGAAGCGCTGGGAGTCGCGCAAATTGAGCCGAAAGAAAATTTCTTCGATCTCGGTGGCGACTCCATTCTCAGCATCCAGATTGCTAACCGCGCGCGTACGCTGGGGTTGCATTTTGGCCCTGGTGACATCCTCGAGTTTCCGACGGTGGAAAGCTTGCTCGCCGCTTTGGAGAACCGTGCAGGGCAACGCGACGCAGCGGCACAACCCGAAGAAGATCTGGCCAGCATTTATGCAAGCGCCTTGGAAATCCGTCCGGACGAGGCATTCTTGCCGTTCCCGCTTACCGATATTCAGCACGCATATTGGGTTGGACGTAACGCGGGCAATAACTCGGGCAATGTTGCAGCGCATGCCTATGAAGAGTTTGAATGCGCCGATCTGGATCTTGCGCGTCTAGAACAGGCACTCAATGCCTTGATCGCTCAACACGATATGCTGAGAGCCGTCATGACGCACGACGGCATGCAGCGCGTTCTCCCCCACGTCCCCCGATATATCATTGACACTAACGATTTTAGTCAGTTGAAACCTAAGGACGCCGTGGCGCAGTTAACGGCGCTCAGGGAGCGGAAATCTCATCAGCTGATGCCCTGTGATCAATGGCCGCTGTTTGATATTTCCGCCTCGCGATTGCCCGATGGCACCGTACGGCTGCACGTCAGCTTCGATCTGCTGATTATGGACGCCTGGAGCATTACGTTATTCTGGCGCGAGCTGGAGGAACGTTATTACCACGCCGATTACCAGCCTGAACCGGTGGCCATCACGTTCAGAGATTACGTGCTGGCCGAACAGCGCCTGGAACACAGCGCCGCCTATCAGCGCGCTCGCGACTATTGGCTTAAACGCGCCGACGCCTTCCCTTCTGCCCCGTCCCTGCCGCAGCGAATCGCTCCGCAAAGCCTGGAGCATCGCCGCTTCATTCGCCGGGAAACGACGATACCCCACGCCGTCTGGCGCAAGCTGAAAGACGCCGCCGCACACCAGGGCCTCACGCCGTCCACCATATTGCTCACCGCCTATACGGAGATATTGGCGAACTGGAGCGAAACACCCCATTTTTGCCTGAACCTGCCGGCTTTCAATCGTCTGGAGGTGCATCCACAAATCGATCAGGTGATGGGGGATTTCACCTCGGTTCTGCTGTTCGAAGCCGACCTGCGGCAGGAGGAGACCTTTACTCAACGCGCTAAAAAAACGCAAAAACGCCTTTGGGACGATCTTTCTGCCTTGCAGTACAGCGGCGTAAAAATGCTGCGAGACATTGCGGAAAAAAGCGCCGAACGGCCAACCATGCCCTATGTCTTTACCAGCCTGATCTTCCCGTCCGCCGATGATAAACCGATTGTGAGCCGGCTCGGTAAATTGGTGGAAGGGATATCGCAAACGCCACACGTATGGCTCGACTGCCAGGTTTACGAAGAAAAAGGCAATCTCCTCATCAACTGGGATGCGGTCGACGGCCTTTTCGATCCTGACATGCTTGATGCGATGTTTATGGACTATCGCGCATTGCTTATGCGTTTGCCCAAAGAAGAAGCCATCTGGCATGAAAATCATTGGCGCGACGCTCTGGCTCAACGCGTCAACAGCGGCGCCATCGCCGAAGCCAATCGTACGGCCGTCGCCTTTGACGAAAGTTGCTTGCATCAGGGGTTCTTGGCGTATGCAAACAAGAAGCCGTCAGCTCCCGCTATCCTGGGGGAAACCGTCCTCACCTATGCGGATTTGGCGAATATCTCCGCCAATGTGGCGCTGTCGCTGACCAAGCAGGCGCTCCAGCCCGGTGCACGCGTAGCCGTAGTCGCAGAAAAAGGCTGGCAACAAGTCGCCGCTGTGTTGGGTATTTTGCGCGCCGGTTGCGTCTATGTTCCACTCGACCCGACGCTACCGAAGGGGCGCATGCAGGCACTTTTGAGCGAGGCCGAAATTCGAGTCGCACTGACGACGCCCGCCAGCGACGGGCGCGTTGAGTGGCCGGCAACCATCGCGCATCTGCCCATCACTGAAGCGATGAACGCATTCACGGACGAATGGCGCGATGCCGAGATCGACGCGGCGTCGCCGGCTTACATTATCTTTACTTCAGGCACGACCGGTAAGCCCAAAGGGGTCATTGTCACCCATGCCGCCGCCGCTAACACCGTTACCGATATCAATTCGCGTTTCGCTATCGGCGAGAACGACCGTGTGTTGGCGCTTTCCTCACTCTCTTTCGATCTGTCGGTTTACGACATTTTCGGGCCACTGGCGCGCGGCGCGGCCATCGTGATGCCGAAAGATGAGCTTGCCAAAGATCCTGCGCACTGGGAAACCTGCGTGCAGAAATACCGGGTCACCGTCTGGAACTCGGTGCCGGCCTTGGTTGAACTCTTGGTCAATCATCTGTCCGCCAATCAAAACGCAACGCTGACGAGCATCAGGCTGGTCATGATGAGCGGCGATTGGATCAACGTTGCTTTACCGGAGAAAATCCACCGCGCAATGCCAAACGCCCTGAGCGTCAGTCTTGGCGGCGCCACCGAAGCCGCCATTTGGTCCATTTTCCACCTCATCCAGGATATCGATCCGACGATGACCAGCATTCCTTATGGCAAGGCTTTGGCAAACCAACGCTTCTATGTTTTGGACACCCATCTTCGCCACCGGCCCGAAGGCGTTGCGGGCGAACTTTATATCGCCGGCAAAGGGCTGGCCGCCGGCTACCTGAACAATCCCGCAGAAACCGCAGCGCGCTTTATCACCTACCCGCAAAGCGGCGAGCGATTATACAAAACCGGCGATCTGGGACGCTGGTTGCCTGACGGCACCATCGAGTTTTTGGGGCGCAGAGACAATCAACTGAAGATCAATGGATTCCGTATTGAAACCGGTGAAATAGAGCGCGCCGCCGGTAAACACCCGGGAGTCGATCGCTGTGTGGTTCGCCTTCACCGCCAGGACGGCTCAGCACTGCTGCTCGCCTATCTTTGCCCGAGGCAAGACGCCACGCTCGATGAAATGCAGCTCCATCGCCATTTTGCCGAACAGCTGCCGGACTACATGGTGCCAAGCGTCATTATGATCCTACCGACGTTGCCGCTGTCAGCCAATGGCAAAGTCGATATTTCACAGCTGCCGACGCCGCAACTGTCACGCCATAGCGGTGAATTTATCGCTCCGGCGGACGATATCGAGCATCGTCTCTGCCGGCTTGGCCAGAAGATTTTGGGTGGCGAGGCGCTGAGCGTTACCCAGGATCTGTTTAAATCCGGGATTGACTCACGCCGTCTCACCGATTTGGTGACCCAAATTCGCCGAGAATTTACCCCGGCATTCCCGCTTCGCGCCGCCTTTGAAACGCCCAACATACAGGGCATTGCAGAGGCGGTCAGGAATGCGCTGGATGCTGAGCGCACCGAGGACGAACTGCCCCCTATTGTCAAGGTACCGGCCATGTCCCGCTGGCCGCTTTCTTCCGCCCAACAGCGGCTGTGGTTCCATGATCAGCTTCATCCGGGAAACTGCACCTACAACCTGGTGGAACCTTTCGAACTGAACGGCTTGCTCAATGTGGATGCCTTGTCCCAGGCTCTGCGGATCTTTGTCGCCAGACATTCGGTGCTGACATGCCGCATTCTCGACGATCGGGCCGACGCTTATATGTCCCCGTCGCTGGAGACCTCATTTCAGCTGCAGTTGGAAGAGGCGTTCGACATCCCCTCTCACGAGAGAGAGGGCTACATGCAGCGCGCACTTGCTGCCGCGGCGACGCGCCCGTTCGATACCCGTTGCGGCGATATGTTCAGAGCCAGCCTCATCGCATTCTCCGCGCAGTGTCACCTCCTGATCATCGCCGTGCATCACATCGTATGGGATGGCTGGTCCACTGCCATTATGGCGGGTGAGATCAGCGAGATATATAACGCTCTCGTCGCAGGGAGGACGCCAGCCGAATCGTCAGACAGGCTTAATTTCCTTGACGTCGCGCAATGGGAGCAAACGCAACGCGCATCCCGGACCTTTAACACTCAATTGGATTACTGGGTCAATCAGCTCGGCGATAACCTGCCGGTGCTGGCTTTGCCGACGACGCCTGTCGATACCGACCGTCTGACCGCTACCGGCGCGCGTCATCCTTTCCATTTAAGCGCGCCGCTCACTGCACGCTTCGATGCACTCTGCGCCAAACTGGGTATCACGCCTTTCATGGGGTATATGACCGCCTGGCAGTTGCTGCTGCATTGGTGGTGTCAACAAGACGACATCGTCGTGGGAACGGCAGCAGGCCATCGTTCTCGTCCCGAACTCGCCGGCGTCATCGGATTTATGGTGAACAGCCTCGCCATCCGCACTCGCTTCCAACGCCATGACGCCTTTGCAGATCTGTGCCTGCGCGTCAAACAAACCTGTCTGGATGCCTACCGGCATCAGGATCTGCCGTTCGATCAAATCGTCAACGCGCTGCGACCGAAGCGAAAAATGTCGCAGTCGGCGCCGATTTACCGCTCGTGGTTCGTCTTGCATGACGTAGCGACCCCGCCATGGACGTTATCAGGCATTAAGGCCACCTTGCTCGATGCGGAATTTCTGCTGGACGTGCACGACATAAAACTGTCGCTGGTTACCAGACAGGGCGCAATGGAAGGCGGGCTGGATTACCGCACCGCCTTGTTTACACCCGACGTAATCGCAAATGTTGCCGTCGCCTTTACGCAGTTAATCGAGAAGGTTTCTGAGGACATGACGCTCACCTTGCCGGAAATAAAAGGCTATCTCGATGCACAACAACCCAAAGTCGATGAAACATCAGCCTGTTCAGACGAATTGCCCTCTTGGGACTTTTCGGTTAATCGCCGCAAATAAATAAGGGTTAACAATGCAAAGCATGAAAGGTATTGGACCGGAAAACCAGACGCAATCCCATACGCTGCACGCAGCCGTCTTTAATCAGGCGATGGCAACGCCACTACGCCCGGCCGTGATCGACGAAAGCGGCATCATGGACTATCAATGCTTACGGCATGCCGCGTTGAGCATCGCACAGCAATTGTCCGCGCTTAATCTGGCGAAAGAGACGGCCGTCGGCGTCTATCTTCCGCGCGATCGCCATATCCCCGCCAGCTTATTGGGCATCATGGCGGCGGATTGCGCTTATCTGCCGCTCGACCCCAAGCATCCCCAGGCGCGCACCGAACTGTTGCTGGAGATCGCCCAGGCCAAATACGTCATTACAACAACGGCGCTAGCGAGCAGGCTGCCCGACACCATTACGCCCGTTTTCATCGACGAAAACGGGCGCCCCGACGAAGCCATACTGCAGCGCAACACCTGCGCCACTCAACTGGCTTACTTTATCTTTACTTCCGGTTCCACCGGCGTTCCCAAAGGGGTGATGATCGAACACGGCAACGCCCTGTCGCTTATCGATTGGGCCCACCAAACCTATACTGACGAACAGCTGTCGCAGGTCGCTTGTGGCACGTCGATCACCTTCGATCTCTCCGTCTTTGAAATCTTTGCTCCGCTTACTCAGGGCGGATGCGTGCATATGCTGGCAGATCCCCTGGCGTTATTACAGTGGCACAAGCGTGACGATATTACGCTGTTCAATACCGTACCTTCGGTCATCAACGAGATGGTTAAAATCGGCGAGTTGCCATCCCATTTGCCGATTATCAACTTAGCCGGGGAACCGCTGCCGATGCACCTGGTGCATACGCTCAGGCGGCAATGCCCGACGGCAAAAATCTTTAATCTCTATGGTCCCTCGGAAGATACGACCTACTCCACCGGCGGTGAAGTCTTGGCCTCAGACCCGCATCCCACCATCGGCACACCACTGACGGGCCGACGCTGTTATCTGCTTGACGCAGAAGGCAACGCCGTAGCGCCGGGAGAAACGGGGGAAATCTACGTGGCCGGCCCGGGCGTCGCTCGCGGTTACTACCATCGTCCAGAACTCAACGACGCCTTCCTGCCCGACCCCGCCGGCCCCAAAGGGGCGCGCATGTACCGCACCGGCGATTATGGCAAGCAGCTTGAAGATGGACGCCTGCTCTACCTCGGGCGTCGCGACGACCAGGTCAAGATCCGCGGCCATCGTATCGAAATCGGTGAGATTGACGCCGTGCTCCGTCGGCATCCCGGTGTGCGAGAAGTGGCGGTGGTGGTGGTCGAATCAGCGAACAAGGGCAAATCTTTACGCTGCGCGCTGGAGCTGCACTCTCCGGCGGATCGTCATGCCATTATCGCCTGGGCGGCAACCCAACTGCCGGTCTACATGCTGCCGGCGGAGTGGATGGCCTTCGATGAACTTCCCCGTTTGCCTAACGGAAAAATTGACAGAGGTGCCTTAAGACACTGCCGAACGCAACATGAAAATCGTGCGGGACAAGCGCCTGAAGGCGCCACAGAGCTATCGTTGGCTGGACTTTGGCGCCAGCTGCTGGACTGTGCTGACGTCTATCGCACCGATACGTTCTTCGGTCTCGGCGGGCATTCTTTACTGCTCGCCCGACTGGCTCATGAGATCAAAAAGCAGTTTTCTGCTGACCTTGCGATAGAACGGCTCCTGGCTGCCGATACGCTCTCGCGTCAGGCACGACTTATTGAACAATGGACGAAAAACGCCGATGCGCCGCCGTGCATCGGCCATACGCGACAAACCACTCTCGAAGCACCCTGTTCGCCCTCGCAATCGAGAATGTGGATGCTGGAAAAACTGTTGCCGGGCTCGCCTCGTTACAACATTCCCGCCGCTTTTCAAATCGTGGGGCCACTGGATATAAGCCGTCTTTCCAACGCAGCGGAACAAGTCGTGATGCAACATACCATCTTGCGTACGCGCTATGCCGAAGGCGCGCAGGGTCTGCAGCAATGCGTCGCCCAAACCTACCCGCCGGTGGTTCATCATGAAAACCTGTGTGAATGGGATGAAAAAGCAGCCTGGGAACAGGCCTGGAACCGCGCGAACGCCTTCGCTCGCACGGCGTTCGATCTGACCGAAGAAATCCCGTTCAAGGTGCTGGCCCTCAAGATCAAGCAAGACCTGCATCTGGTGGTGCTGCTGACGCACCACATCGCCGTTGACGGCTCCATGGACATCTTGCTGTCCGAACTCTCCGCGGCCTATGAGAATACGGCTTCGGATGCCTCTCCTGCCCCCCTCAGTTACCAGGACTATTGCCACTGGCTGACGCAATGTGAAAGCCGGCAAACCGAGGCTCTGGCTTATTGGCAACGACAGCTGGCCGAGCCACCGGCCGCCCCGCAACTTCCCTGCGATCGGCCGCTGCCGCGCCAGGAACGGGGGCAAGGTCGCCAGTTAAGCGTCCCCATTCCAGAAGATAAATTCATCGCGCTTTCTCAACTTTGCCGCCGACACGAAGTCTCTGTGTTCCACGGGTTGCTGGCGCTGACTTGGGCTTATTTGGGACGCCTGGCGGATACCGACGATGTCCTGCTGACCGCACCACTGCAAACGCGAAACAACCACGATTTTGCCGCAACCATCGGTAATTTCGTCAATACGGTTATTTTGCGCGGCGATATGCGGCACCAGCCGCGCGTCGGTGAATTATTGCGTCAGGCCAGGCAACGTACCCAGGAAGCCATGCAGTTCGGCCAGGTTCCTTATGAAACGGTGCTCGATAACGTCAAAGGGCTACGCACCGCCAATGGCACGCCGGCGCTCAACGTCATGCTATCGCTGCAGCAAGAACAGCCGCTGTGGACGATGAGGGATACCGGCTCCAGCCACCTGCCCATCGACTTGTTGACCAGCCGTTTCAGCCTGGGCTTCTTTTTCCGTCTCAGCAACGGCGGCCTTGAGCTGAATCTCGAATACGACACGGAACGCTTTACCGATGCTGCGGTTCAGCGCCTGATCGGCCATTGGTTCACGCTGATGAGTGCAGCGCTCGCAAACGATGAAACCGTCGTCAATGCCCTGCCTTTGCTCTCTGACGATGAGCGCCACAACATGCTCGACGGCTGGAACGCCACGCAATGCGATTATGCCGGCGATCGGCTGGTGCATCAGCTGTTCGAAGCACAAGCCAGTCAGGCACCTCACCACATCGCGCTATGTAATGCGCGGAATGCGATGAGTTACGCTGAATTGGATACGCGTGCCAATCGTTTGGCCCATTACTTGCTGGCCCAGGGATTCGACGCCGGCGCACGCATCGCTATCCTGTGCGATCGCAGCCCGGCGATGGTCATCGCCATGTTGGCTATTCTGAAAGCGGGCTGTGTTTATGTGCCTTTCGATCCCGCCAGCCCTCCAGCTCGTTTTCAAGCGATGATCCGTATCGCCGGCATCACCGGTATCGCAACTGACGCGCTGTTTGCCGATACCGCCGCCACCTTGATCGCACAAGCGTCCACCTCGTTGGCGCACGTGCACGTCGCGATAAGCGAGGACCACTCCTGGCCTTCGACTCCCGTGGAGAGCCGCATCACATCGGACGCACTGGCTTACATCATCTTTACATCAGGAACGACCGGCGATCCCAAGGCGGTCGCCGTCAGGCATAAACCGGTAATCAATCTGATCGAGTGGGTAAACAAGACCTTCACCGTGAACGCCAGCGACAAGTCGCTGTTCGTCACGTCACTGGCCTTCGACCTGTCCGTCTACGATCTGCTGGGAATGCTTGCGGCAGGCGGAACGATTCGCCTCGCCGGCCGAGACGAAACCAAGGATCCGAGTACACTGGCCAACATCGTCTGTGCAGAGGGCATCACCTTCTGGAACTCAGCGCCCATCGCGCTCGATCAATGCGAACCCTATTTCCCGCCGTACCCGATTCCATCATTACGCCTGGCCTTCTTGTCCGGCGACTGGATCCCCGTATCGCTGCCGGACAAGCTGCGTAAGACGTTCCCCAACCTGCAGCTGGTTGGCTTGGGCGGCGCCACTGAAGCCGTCATTTGGTCCAACTTCTTTATCATCGAGCGGGTAGCGCCGGAGCAAAGCAGCATCCCTTACGGCAAACCGATTCAAAATGCTCGCTACTACATACTGGATAAGCAACTGCAGCCCGTTCCCATCGCGGTCGAGGGCGATCTGTTTATCGGCGGCGAGGTATTGGCCGAAGGTTACTTCGGCGATCAAGAGAAAACGGCGCGCAGTTATCTGCCCGATCCATATGGCCTGACGCCAACCGCCAGAATGTATCGAACCGGCGATAGAGCCCGATTCTTTCCGGATGGCACCATCGAATTCCTGGGACGGCAAGATACGCAGATAAAAATCAATGGATACCGCATTGAAACGGGCGAAATCGAAGCTGCGCTACTCACGCACCCCGGAATAAACGGCGCTTGTGTCGTGATTAAAGGTGAACGTCATCGCCTCTGGCTGTGCGCCTATATCGTCAGCGAGGAACACAATCAGGAGGCGATTGCACGGCTGCGCGCCAATCTGCGCACCAAATTACCCGAATACATGATCCCCGCCGTATTCACCTGTCTGTCAGCATTTCCTTTAACCGCCAACGGCAAACTGGATAAGCAGCGGCTTCCGGAGCCAATAACGCTGAACGGCGGCGGCGATCGGCACGCCCCCCCGACAGGGCACTATGAGACGACGATCGCCGATATCTGGAAGCACGAACTTAACTGCGAGGCCCTGAACGCTACGGATAACTTTTTTGATCTCGGCGGCAACTCCGCCAGCTTGATAAGGACACACAGAACGCTGGAGAACGCGTTGAACCGCACGATCCCCATCGTCACGCTCTTTCAGTACACCACTTTGCGCAGCCTCGCCGAATGGCTGGCCGGCAACATAGAGAACGATGCAACGGGCGCATCTCAGGCAACCGAACAGCGGCTCTCTGGCCGACAACGCCTAATGCAACAAAGAAAACAACGAATCACCGCCAACGACTGATCTTATTGACAGGAAAAAATGATGGATGCAGATGCCAAGCTTATCGCGCAATACCAGCCGCAGCTGGTGAAGTTGGGCGCACATAAAGTGGCTCATTTAGATGAGCCACTAATGAATCATTTAATACGAACACACCATCTTCTCAGGGAAATGGAATGTGACGAGACGATATGCTTATCCGGATTATTTCACGGCGCATATGGCACACAGGGATTACATACCGATGAGATTGGTGACATTCCGTCATCTCAAAGGGAAATTGTCAGAGCCAGTATCGGTGAAAACGCCGAGCAGCTGGTTTATCACTTCTCCGTCATGAGTTACGAATCATTGAGTAAAAGTTTCCGTAATATCCTCAAACCGGAAGGGCAACCTTGTTTGAAGGATCGCAGGAACGGCCAAACGCTCAACGTTTCAGTAAGTCATTTCCAAGCATTGTTAGCTTTAAAGCTGGCGGACGTATTGGCGCACACCCCTACGCAGAAATATCACACCTGCCTAAATCTGCCGGCGGAATACGGCATGTTTTGGGAGTTAGTCGCGGAATATCTGGGTGAAAAACACTTGTCCATTTGGAACAAAACCATTAACGGGTAATAAAAAACATGAAAACTGCAGAAAACATGGCATTACCAGAGAATAACTGGGAAGGGTTTCCCCTGTCTTTTCAGCAGCAACAGCTGATTAAGCAAACTACCCGAAATAGCCCGCAATATTTCAGCGCAACGTATTCTCTGTCAGGAGCTTTGGACCCCAACCGTTTAATCGCGGCCTTGTCCACGCTGATTAATGAACATGAGATTTTGCGAACGTCGTTCAGAAACGTATTGGGAGAAAACAGCGATGTGCTGATGGTCATCAATGATCCCTATCAGCCCGAGCTGATTATGGCTGACGGTGAGCCTTCGGACGTTAACCCGTTCAACGAGGAAGAAGCGGCATCGGCATGCGCAAGTCTCACGGCCAGAGAACGGCCTCTCAAAGCCGCGCTTTACCGCATAACAGCCGACCGGCATACGCTGGTGATTTCACTGCCCACCGCCAGCCTGGACTATGCCTCCGCCGACGCGATGATGGTGGCGCTGAGTCGCCTCTATGCCGGTGAGGCTGGTACGTCGTCCCCCATTGTACAATACGTCGACTTTGCCCAATGGCAGCGCGAGGATTTCCCCCGCAAACTACCGTTACTCATGTCGAGCCCATCCCTTCTTTGCGTCTGCCTCTCGAATTCAAGTCCGACAGCCAGGATTGGCAATGCCGCCCCATAACGCTGACGATGGAAACACAATCTCAGCTACAAGCGCTGGCAACAGAAAACGCCTTGTCTCTGCGCGCTCTGCTTTACGCTTGTTGGAGTGCTGCGTTATGGCGCATAGCGGAATATCCCGACCGCTTTGTGCTCAGCACGAACCTGGCCGGCCGCCCTTTTGCGGAACTTCAACAGGCTCTGGGTCGGTTCGAATATGCAGTGCATACGATCGCGCAGCCCAACGCTGACATGACGTTGCTGCAGTTCGCTGAACATTGTCAGCAAGCACTGCGACTGAGCGAGCAGCAAGACGGCCGCCAGCCGGGTGATGTTCATTCAGCCAGCGAGATCGGCTATCAATTCTTCAATGCGGCGTCGGCAATCGAAACACCCCTGCTACATTGGGAAAACCGTACCGCCATCCCTGTACCGGAACACTGCAGATTATCTCTGCAGGTGAATGCCGGTGAACGCCTCCACCTTGTGTTGCAGATACAGCAAGGCGTCTTCGATACGGCAGGGATCGCAACGATTGAGCAGGCGTTCCGCGCCACGCTGCAGGCGCTGCTCAAGACACCACAGGCCATGCTCGATCGCTTTCCGCTTATGACTGACGATGAAACACGCATTCTGATTGAAAACACCCATAACGCGTTGTCGTCATCGCCGGCCCTCGGTTGTTGGTACCATACTTTCAGCCGCCAGGCGTCGCAGACTCCCGATGCGCCGGCGTTAAAGTACAACTCGCGAATTTGGCGCTATGCCGAGCTGGATGCCTTCACCAATCAGTTGGCTCGCCATTTGCTGAACAATGGGGTGGAACAGGGCGCAGCGGTCGGCCTGATGCTTGAGCGCAGCGATCTGGCGCTGGCGGCTATCATCGCCATCCACAAAGCCGGAGCCTGTTATGTCCCTCTCGACCCTCAACTGCCCCAGCAGCGGGTGGAGATCATCCTGAAGCAAACCAGGCCGGCACTGATGCTTGTCGCTCAAGCGCAACACCGCCAGGCGCAGCTCACCCTCCCCGTGATGGCGCTGGATGAGCAGTGGAATGACATTAGCGTGCTGGATGACTCCGCGCTGCCATTCACCGCGTCTGCCGACAACCTCGCTTATGTGCTCTACACCTCCGGCTCTACCGGAGAGCCGAAAGGCGTCAAGATCGCTCATCATCAATTGCAGAACTATGTGTCCGGCATTATTGAGCGTGCGGAACTGGGCGCAGCGCTCACCTATCTCTCCATTGGCCCCATCACCACCGACTTGGGTAATACCACCCTGTTCCCCGCACTGGTCACCGGTGGCTGCATCGACATCTCACCTTTCACGCACGCCGAGGATATTCAGGAGCAAATTCGCTATATGGAGCAAAGCGAGTATGACGTCCTCAAATTGACCCCTTCTCATATGGCATCTTTATTCGCGCTGGCGGACACGCCGGCGCGCCTGATGCCTGGCAAGGCCTTATTGCTGGGGGGTGAGGTGTTAAGTTGGGGGATGTGGCGCCTGTTCAACGATTTTGCGAACGGTTGTCGCATCTACAATCATTATGGGCCAACCGAAACCTGCGTGGGCGCCATTGCGCAGCAGGTAGCGTCGGATAAATACGCCAGGCTGGCTTCCACCGTTCCCCTCGGTACCCCCTTGCCGCATGCCCGCTGCTATGTCGTCGACCCGCATGGTGCATTGCTTCCCGTGGGCGTCGCGGGTGAGTTATATATTGGCGGCGAGACGGTCGCTTGCGGCTATGTGCAAAGCGCTGAAGATCAGCGTCCCCGCTTTATCGCCGATCCCTGGAGCCCGCGATCCAATGCCCGGCTTTACCGTTCAGGGGATAAAGTTCGCAGGCTTCCCGATGGCAGCCTGGAGTTTCTTGGCCGTATCGACCGTCAGTTGAAAATCCGCGGATTCCGGGTAGAACCGGCCGAAATAGAAAGCACGCTGCGCAAACATGCGGAGGTTTTGGACAGCTGCGTCGTTGAACAAGGCGAATCCGGCAGTGCACATCTGTTGGCTTACGTGGTTCTGCAAAGCGGCGACAACGGCAATGCCGATTGGCTGCGTGAGCATCTCGCCGCTTACCTGCCGGATTTCATGATCCCCTCTCAAATCGTGTCGCTCTCCCGCTTCCCGTTAAACCACAACGGCAAAGTCGATCACCGCATGCTACCGGCGCCGGATACGCTTATCGCCGCCAACGCCGATGACTATGTCGCGCCGCAAAGCGAAACGGAAAAAAGTGTCGCGGCCATTTTCCAGGAGTTGCTGCTGGCCAACCGTGTAGGCATACACGACGACTTCTTTGATATCGGTGGGCATTCGCTAATCGCCACAAAGTTGGTCGCTCAAATCCGTTCCACCTTCGATATTCCGTTCAATCTGCGCAGCGTTTTTATGGATGCGACCGTAGCCGGCCTCAGCCGCAACATTGATGAACAACGACACTCTCAGGAACTGGCAAAATGAACGAAACAGCAAGCGGTTTATTCGCCCGACGGCGCCAGAGCCAAGGCGTATCCGTCACCAGTCTGGTCACCGCGTCACCACTGACCCATGCCGGCGCTAAAGGTGTCATGCTGCGCCCGGCGCTAGCCAACCTATCCGCCCCTGAGTGGGGGCAAAACAGCTGGGATTATATCGCCAGTCTGTTAGCCGAATCTGGCGCCGTTTTGCTGCGTGGCTTCAAGGTCGCGGATGTCGCGGCTTTTCGCGCCTTTGTGCAAACGTCGGCAGGCGCATTGTTGGGATACACCCACCGCTCTACGCCGCGCAGCAATATCAGCGAAGGGATATACACCTCGACCGAGTATCCGGCCGACCAGCATATTCCCCAACACAATGAGATGTCCTACACCCGCAGTTGGCCCAAGCGGCTGTTCTTCCACTGCGCCGTCAAACCAGGCGATCAAGGGCAGACTCCGCTTGCCGACAGTCAGGGGGTCTATGAACGCCTGCCGGAAGACCTGCGCGCGCGTTTTGAAGCCCATGGCGTGATGTACGTGCGCAATTTTGGACAAGGTTTGGATCTCAGCTGGCAGCAGGTATTCCAAACGGAAAATCAGGCGGAGGTTGAGGCGTATTGCCAAGCGAACGACATCCAATGCCAATGGTTGGGGGAAGGACGCCTGCGCACACGCCAAATTTGTCAGGCGACCCTTGCCCACCCGCGAACGGGGGCGGGGATCTGGTTTAATCAGGCGCATCTGTTCCATATCAGCAATCTGCCGGTGGAGGCGGAACGTGAGTTAAGACGCGAATTCGCCGAGCATGAGCTGCCGCGCAATGCCCTGTTTGGCGACGGCAGTCCTATCCCGTCAACCGACCTGACGCTGATTCGACAAGCCTATCAACAAGAAGAAATCCTGTTCGACTGGGAACAGGGCGACATTCTGATTTTGGATAACGAAACCATTTCCCACGGCCGGCGACCATTTACGCCGCCGCGCAACATCATGGTGGCAATGACATGAGCGAATCAGGTTCATTTAAAGATGTACGTCGTGAAGTGGCGTACGCTTATGAAAATGTGAAATTTTTTAAAGCTCACATGGCAGCGTCGGGCCTACGGCCCGACGACATTAAAACCCTGGCGGACTTTAAACGCATCCCCGTCACACGCAAAATGCACTATCGACGCAACTATCCGTCAGGGGTGCTAGCTGCCGGATTTACACTGACCGGGCCGCATGTGATGCGCTTTCAAAGTTCTGGGACCTCAGGAGAGCGTTTGAACAGCGCGATCCTTTCCTATGACCTGGCGCGACGACAGGCCACCAGTATGGGCGTCAATGCAAACTTCAACGCACTGTGGCGCCCTGGTGCCCGGCCGCGCATTTGCCGCTATGCCCCACCTAACTGCTCTGACGTAGAGTGCGGCATCGGCCTGACAACCATGGCGGAACGCACGCTGGCCGACGGCACGCTGGTCTTGCCTGTCGCTCACGACTTATTGGCGACCCCCGCCAGGATGATCAAGCAGGCGCTGGACGAAATCGCCGCCTACGATCCGGAAATTTTGGTGGTGGACCCGACGCATTTAGCTTTTTTAACTCGAGAGGCCGACAAGTTGGGACGCACTATCGTCACCACCAACAAGCTGCATATCGTTTGTGGCTATACCCATTTGACGCAGGTTGCACGACGTCAAATTCGGCGCTTCTTCGGTGACGAAACGCCAATCGGCAACATGCTGGGCATGTCGGAACTGGGTTACCTCGGTTTCGAATGCCACCACGGTTGTTTGCACATCAACAACCAAGATTTTTTCCTGGAGTTTTTAAGCGGGGAGCAGGAATCGGCCTTGGATGAAGTCGGCGAGTTGGTCATTTCCACCATTGATGACAGCTTGCTACCGCGCATTCGTTACGCCACCGGCGACCTGTACCGTCTATCGTCGGAACCCTGCACCTGTGGCGCCACTTTGCCGGTGGTCAACATCGAAGGGCGCGCCACCCACAACGTCATCGGTAAAAACGGGGCGATAGTGACGCCTGCCGAGGTCGATCTGGCGGTGGCCGATTGCCCAGCGATCGATTTATATAAGTTGGAACAAGACGAGCTCGGGAATCTTCGTTTTCGCTATATCCTCAATCAAGCATCATCGTCTGAGCTACTCGCATTGCAACAGCGCATCAGCGCACTTTGCCAAACCCGCGACATCATTTTCGAAGCCGTGGATTACATCGCCTGCGAACGCAGCGGAAAATTCCAATCCTGCATTTCAAGATATAACGGGGCATCTCATCCATGACGAATCATTTTATTGACCGCAGTCAGTTCCCTGCGCTGATGCAGGAAATAGACGGACGGCCTCTCAACTATCTCGACAGCGCCGCGACTACCCTAAAGCCGCGCGTCATGATTGACGCCGTAACGGAGTATTACAGCCAGAACGGCGCCAATATCCATCGCGGCAAACACCGTCTCTCCGATGAAGCCTCCAATGCCTATGAAGCCGCGCGCCTCGCAGTAGCGGACTACGTCAGCGCACAGGCTAACGAAGTCGTGTTTACCCACAATACGACCCATGCGCTGAACATCGTGGCGCAAGGATTGGCGCTGAGAAAATCGGATCTGGTTATCGCTGGTGTCGATTCACATCATTCCCAACTATTGCCTTGGCGACAAGTAGCCACCCTGAGGTTCATCCAAACCGATGATCAGGGCAGGATCGATTTGGATCATTTCCAGACGCTGCTCGCGCAACGGCCGAAAGTGGTCGCCCTGACGCACTGCTCCAATGTCACCGGCGTTGTGCATCCCATTGAGCAGATGATCGCGATGATCCGCACACAAAGCGATGCCGTTATTGTGCTGGACGCCGCACAGTCTCTCCCGCACGGCCGTCTCAACCTCCACACGCTGGGCGCCGACTTTGTCGCCTTCTCCGCACACAAAATGCTGGGCCCAACCGGGTTGGGCTTTTTGTACGCGAACCAACATCGCCTCGATGCACTTAAACCGCTGCAATTCGGTGGCGGTACGGTTGACTGGGTGGATGCCGATGGCCAGGTCAATCGTCGGGCGCCCTATCATCTCGAGGCCGGCACGCCGGCGATTGCTTCCGTCATCGGCGCCGGCGCGACTTTTCGTCTGTTAGCCGGCTTCGATGAGACGGCGCGGCGTGAACACGACAAAGGTTTGGTCAACGCGCTGCTTTCCGGGGCGGCCTCTCGCCCTTACCTCAAACTTATCGGCCCCGCCGACGGTGAAAACCGCCATGCCATAGGCGCCTTCAAGTTCTCGGACTGCGTTTCGGTCGGAGAAATCGCCCGCTTGCTCAGCGACGCCTACGGCATCATGTGCCGCAGCGGTTATCTGTGCGCGCAACCTTTCGTTAGCACCCTGGCCGGTGGAGAGATCCTGCGAGCATCCGCCTATCTATACAACACGACGGCTGATATCGATGCCCTGTATCAGGCCCTTGATGACCTGGCGGAGTGCATGGGGCTGCCCACGGTAAACTGATGAAAAACGCCCGGCGTTTGCCGGGCGTTTTATCGCTATAACGCGACGAGGAAAAAAGATGCGATTGATGAACTATGCCATTTTCCCGAACCTGACGGTCTCCGACCCCTTTTGGGTACAGCTCCGGCAAGAGGCAAAAGCCTTGGCCGAAAGAGAAGGGGCGATGAGCAAACTCCTGCAGCAAGGAGTATTGCAGCATGCCACCTTCAACGAGGCGCTCGCAAACCGCCTGGCCTTGAAACTGGCCAATGACGATATCGATGCGACGAGCCTGAGAAACGTTGTTGAACAAACGCTGCAACGTGCGCCCGACATTGTCGACGCCGCGCTGGCGGACATGCGCGCGGTTTACGAACGCGATCCCGCCTGCCACAGTACGGTACAGATATTTTTTTTCTTCAAGGGGTTTATCGCATTGCAAGCCTATCGCATCTCACATGCGCTGTATCGGCATCAGCAACGTGAAATGGCCTATCACATCCAAAGTCGGGTATCAGAACTCTTCTGTATCGATATCCATCCGGCCGCCAAGCTGGGCAAAGGCATCATGCTCGACCATGCTCACGCGATTGTCATCGGTGAAACGGCAACGGTGGGCGACAACGTCTCCCTGCTGCATTCGGTGACGCTGGGAGGAACAGGAAAAGCCGGCGGCGATCGCCATCCCAAGGTGGGTAATAGCGTCGTTATCGGCGCCGGAGCCAAAATATTGGGTAATGTGCGAATCGGCGACAGTTGCTGTGTTGCCGCCGGCGCCGTTGTGCTCAAGGACATTCCGCCATCGGCCACGGCAGTGGGCGTTCCCGCCCGGATTGTCGGCCTCTAAGCGCCTCCCACACACCGGTAGCGGTGAAAAAGTTTCGGTGTGTGGGGGCTTCCGAGATTTGGGGCATTTATCCGGCTATCTGGCGTCGCGCACCACGAATAGCCTCGACTCGAAACCGCCGCTTTTGAAGGTGCCGGTATTGACCCACCCCGGCGGCGAACGGCCAAAGTCCTGATTGAAATCCCCGCCGCTGACCAGCCAGACCCGGCGATGGCCTTTCGCTAACGCGCTGAGGTTATCGACGTAGGTCTGCGCCGCCCGATCGTGGAAAAAAGTGCCGAAACCATAGGCATTGGGCTTGCCCGAAATGCCGTTGGGCCTGGCGGGGGTATACAGCAAGGCGCGATAGCCCTTCTTGTTGTAATACACATAGCTCAGGTAGTTGAACATGTTGCTGACCACCACCGCATCGTTGGGCTGATAGTTACTGTTGATGTAGTGCACCATCACCTTGAATTCATCTTTCTCGACCGGATAGTCGTTGCGCACGCCGCAGCCGAACAGCAGGCTGAAGAACAGCAGCAAAGAGATCCCGCGCACCCGGCTTTTCGTACCGGCGATCAGCACGCCCAATACCAGCGGAATGCCGAGCGCGGCGGAATAAAGGTAGCGATCGACAAACAGCGGCGAACGCCAGGAAATGGCGAATACCAACGTCACCGGGATCAGCATGCCGCCGAGCAGCAGCAGCGCATATTTTCTCGGCATCTGGCGCCGCCACAGCAGCAGTGAACATAAGGCGACAAACATCGCCGGCAGCAGCCAGAGAATGATCGTGGGATAGTTGCTGCCATCATGCCCGGTGAGAAAACGCCAATACATCGCCGGCAGATCGCTCCAGGCAACCTGAGGGATCCAACCGACGTCGCCGCCGACCCGCAGTTCGGCAATATGCGCCAGCAGATTGAGCAGCACCAGCAGCCAGGGAATATAGGCCACTCCAATCGCCGCATTGGCCACCCACCACGCCGGCTGCCTAATGTAATACTCGCCTTCGCGGCGGCACGACAGCGCCAACACCACCAGCCAGTGCGCGATCAGCGTGAAAATCGTGAAGTAGTGAGTATAAAAGCTCAGCGTCATCAACAGCGCATACAGCGCCAGATAGCGGCGGCTATCCGGCGTTTTCAGCCACTTCGCCAGCGCCATGGCGGCGGCGATCGCCAACAGCCCCATCAGCGCATACATGCGCGCCTCCTGGCTGTAACGCACCGCCATCGGCATGATCGCCATCAGCCATCCCGCGGTCAGCGCCGCCCGCTCGTTGGCCAACCAACGGGTAAAACGCATCGCCAGCGCCACCGTCATCACGCCGAACACCAGGCTCAGCGCGCGGGCCGCCATAATGCCGTCGCCAAACAGCACCATCCAGCCATGCAGCAGCAGGTAATAAAGCGGCGGGTGAACATCGAAGGAAGCATGGTACAGCAAAGCGCCCACATCATAGCGGCTGGTCAGCACGCTGGAGGCCTCGTCGCACCAAAAATACCGATCCGTTAAGGAAATAAACCGCACGATCGCCGAAAACGCCACGATCGCCAACGCGTAATGTTTGTAACCGATGCCTTTTAAGCCGTTATTGCTCAAAGAAACATTCGATACCTGTTGCAGTGACATAACCGCATTCCGCCCAAGAGAATCACACAGTGTGGAGACGCAGCGTCATCATTGCCGACGGCGGGTAAATGGCGGGTAAATCAGTGCGAAAAAATCGGCGCAATCACCGCGGCGGCGCACGGCCCTCAGCGGATTTCAACGGTGATGTCCGGGTAGGCCTTCTCCCCGTCGCTGAGGTAATGCCCCAATGCCCGGTAAGCCATGACGTACAGCACGGCGGCGCCGCACAGGCACAGCAAGGTCACGAGAAAGAATCTGGATTTGCGCACGATAGGCTCCATGGGGAAATTTTCACCTATTGTAACGCGGCAAAATAAACGAAGGTTCAATTGGCGGCGGGTCGTTTGCCCTACGGCCGCTCTGTCGATCCATCAAAGCACTGGAGCGAGCTGAGCGGCAGCGTTATTGGCCATATGAAAACACGCTGCGCAGTGGAACCGACACAGCGCCGCCAGGCATGCGTCATGTTCCCGGGTACGGATGGGTCTCGCGCCAGTGGTCCGCTATCTGCTGCCGCGTACAGACCCACACCCGTTCGTGTTGCTGGATATAATCGAGAAAACGCTGCAGCGCGCGAAAACGCCCCGGCCTGCCCAGCAGACGACAGTGCATCCCCACCGACATCATCTTCGGCGCCTCCTCGCCCTCAGCGTACAGCACGTCGAAGCTGTCTTTCAGATAGGTGTAAAATTGCTCGGCGGTATTAAACCCCTGAGCGGTGGCAAAACGCATGTCGTTGGCGTCCAGCGTGTAAGGAACGATCAGGTGCGGCCGACGGCTGCCGTCGCCGCACGCCACTTCGCTCCAGAACGGCAAATCATCGCCGTAATAATCGCTGTCATAATCAAAACCGCCCTGCTCCACGACCAGTTGCCGAGTGTTGGGGCTATCGCGCCCGGTATACCAGCCGGTAGGCGCTTTGCCGAACAGGTCGGCCAGCACTTGCACCGCTTTTTGCATATGCTCACGCTCCTCAGCGATATCCATATGTTGATAATGGATCCAGCGCCAACCATGGCTGACCACATCGTATTTCGCCGCTTTGATCGCCGCGACAATCTCCGGCTGGCGCGCCAGCGCCATCGCCACGCCGAAGACCGTCAACGGCAGGCCACGCCGGCTGAACTCGCGGTGGATCCGCCAAAAGCCCGCCCGGCTGCCGTATTCGTACAGCGAATCCATCGACATATGGCGCGCCGGATAGCTGGCGGCGCCGATAATATCGGAGAGAAACTGTTCCGATCCCGCATCGCCATGCAGCACATGATTCTCCGCACCCTCCTCGTAATTGAGCACAAACTGCACGGCAATCCGCGCGTTGCCCGGCCAGCGCGCGTGCGGCGGATCTCCGGCGTAGCCTCGCAGGTCACGGGGGTAATTCTCATCGACAATGACCATTCTTCATCCCTTTAAAATAGATTTAACGACTGAAATTGACCACTTAACGCTTTGGTTTCGGGATAGGCCAAGTCCCCTTGTTTGCTGGTCGATAACCCCAACGCCACCAGCGACTCCACCATTTTTACCGCCGCGCTGACGCCATCAATCACCGGCGCCCGCAGCTCGCGGGTCAGTTCCTGCGCCAGCGTCGCCATTCCGCCGCAGCCGAGCACAATCGCCCCGCAGCCATCCTCTTTCAGAGCGCGGATGCAGCGCTCGCGCACTTTCTCCTGCGCCAGCCCGCTGCCGTCCTCCAGCGCCAGCACCGGCAAGTCAATGGCGTGCAGCGCCGCGCAATGCTGATGAAAACCGTACTGATGCAGCAGGTGGCGGGCGATAATCAGCGTGCGCGGTAACGTGGTGACGATCGAAAAACGGGTCGCCACCATCGACGCCATATGCATCGCCGCTTCCGCAATGCCGATCACCGGCCCCTGCGCCAGCTCGCGCGCGGCCAGCAATCCCGGATCGCCGAAACAGGCGATCACATGACCGTCAACGCCCTGCCGTCGCCCCGCCCTCACCTGTTCCAGCACGCCGATCGCCGCGATGGCTTCGTCAAAGTGCCCTTCAATGGACGGCACCCCGTCGCGCGGACACACCGCCAGGATCTCGGTGCCCGGCGCGGCGGCGGTGCGCGCGGCGGCGGCGATGGTGTCGGTCATCGCCTGACTGGTGTTGGGGTTGATAACCTGTATGCAAACAGAAGACATCACGGCTCCTTGTAACCGGCGAACAGCCGGGAAAAATCGGGCAGGCTGACGCCATCGCGCTCAAAGCGCAGGCTGGCGACAATATGATCAAAATGGCGCATCAGGGCGTCGCTCAGAGGCTGCAGCGCTTTATCCCGCAACAAACCGACCAACTGCTGATGATCGTCGCAACGGCACCCCTGCCGCCACGGCGCGCCCCAGGTGGCGATGACCAGGGAAGAACGCTGGCAAAGACGCGTCACCATGTCGGTGATAACCGAATTGCCCGAGATCGCCTGCAGCTGAATATGAAAATCGGCGGAATAGCGAATCGCCGCCGGGCCGTCGTAAGCCTCATGCACCTGCTGTTCCAGCTGAATAATGCGCTCCAGTGCCGCCAGATGGGGCGCCCGACAGCGGGCGATAATATCGGGAAGGTTGGCGACCTCCAGCAGCGCGCGCGTGCGGAAGATAGCCTGCGCCTCTTCCACCGTCGGGCTGGCGACATATGCACCACGTTTGGGCTTCAGGCTAACCATTTGCACAGCGGCGAGTCGTTGCAGCACCTTACGGATGCCGGTGCGGCTCACGGCAAAAACGTCGGACAACGCCTCCTCCGGCAATTTGCTGCCCGGCGGCAGCTGATGCTCGACAATCGCCGTCATCAACGCCTGATAAATGGTTTCATCTTTGTCCTGCAGCGCTGGCGCGGCCTGGAGACAATGTTCAGTATTCATTCACCTACTCCGGTTTCACCTATCGATAGCAAAATCGTATACATAACGCTCGGTTTCTGTATGCAAAATCAGCCATTGTGGCCTGGATCCTGCAATAGCCTCAGCAATCCACATAACAAGAGGAGCAGGTTTCATGCCACATTCAACACACATGCATCAGGTTTCGGCCAAAGACGCGACCGCCGGCTACAGCCCGCGACTGTGTAATGAAGATCTCGCGCCGACGCGCGACCAAAACTGGAGCTGGTACAACATTTTTTCATTCTGGATGTCGGACGTGCACAGCATGGGGGGCTATGTGGTCGCGGCGAGCTTTTTCACGCTCGGGTTGGCCAGTTGGCAGGTGCTGCTCTGCCTGCTGATCGGCATTTGCATCGTACAGCTGTGCGCCAACCTGGTGGCGAAGCCAAGCCAAATGGCCGGCGTGCCTTATGCGGTCATCTGCCGCCAGGCGTTTGGCGTCTTTGGCGCCAATATCCCGGCGGTGATCCGCGGGCTTATCGCTTTCGCCTGGTATGGGATCCAGACCTACCTTGCGGCCAACGCCCTGATGCTGGTGCTGCTCAAGTTCTGGCCGTCGCTGTCCACACTCACCGGAACCAGCTTCCTCGGCCTGTCGCTCCTGGGCTGGCTATGCTTCGCCACCATGTGGCTGCTGCAGGCGATGGTCTTTTGGCACGGCATGAACGCCATTAAGCGCTTCATCGATATCGCCGGGCCGGCAGTCTATGTGGTGATGCTGGCGCTGGCGGGCTGGATTGTATACAAGACCGGTTTTGACGGGATTTCCTTTACCCTGGCCAGCAAATCGCTGACCGCCGGGGAGCAGACCTGGCAAATGATCACCGCCACCGCGCTGGTGGTCTCCTACTTCTCCGGGCCGCTGCTCAACTTCGGCGATTTCTCCCGCTACGGCAAAAACATGGGCGAGATCCGCCGCGGCAACCGCTGGGGCCTGCCGTTCAACTTCCTGCTGTTCTCCATCGTCACCGTAGTGATTGTTTCCGGTACACAATCGCTGTTTGGCCACATGATCACCGACCCGATTGAAACCGTCAGCCGCATTGGAAACGATCTGGCGGTCGCCATTGGCCTGCTGACGATGATCACCGCCACCATTGGCATCAATATCGTGGCCAACTTCGTCTCGCCGGCCTTTGACTTTTCGAACTGTTCGCCGCAGAAAATCAGCTTCCGCACCGGCGGGATGATTGCCGCCGTTGGGTCGATTCTGCTGACGCCGTGGAATTTGTTTAATTCGCCGGAACTTATCCACTACACCCTCGACGTGCTGGGCGCCTTTATTGGCCCGCTGTTCGGCATCCTGATCGCCGATTTTTATCTGATCAAACGCGGCCAGGTATCCGTGGACGATCTGTTTGATGACACCCCGAAAGGCAAATACTGGTACCGCAACGGTTTTAACCCGAAAGCCATTGCCGCGCTGCTGCCGTCGGTGGCCATTGGCCTGATCATCAGCTTTATTCCGGCTCTGCACCAAGTGGCCAACTTCAGCTGGTTTATCGGCGTCTTCCTCGGCGCGACCGCCTACCGCTGGCTGGCCCGCGATGAGCGCACCGCCGTGGCCGGTCCGGCGTTCCGGGCGAAGGTGATGGCGCAAAAAGAGTAATTCCGCCCACAGCAAACTGCGCCGGAAGGGAAAAAAGCCATCCGCAACCGTGCCGCCCCGGCGTTAACGCCGGGGCGGCCGTTGTGAGCGAACCAGGCGGCCGCCGGCTTTTCACCGATGCGCGGAGGAGCGCTGAGCGCCGCGTTCAAGCGCGTATTTTCGAAGCACTTCAACCCCCTATCGCATCTGGGGTTGAGGCAAATCTGCATGAAGAGACGGCGGAGTGGTGAGGGAAAGCCCGGCCAGTAAGGCGGCGATAATGACAAACAGGTGCCCTTCGGACGAGTCCAGCAGGAATGAATTGAACAGATGGCAGGCCATGTAGCTGCTGAGCACCGCAACGAACAGATTTCGGCGCGCCGGCGGCAAGCGCCAGGCGACGCGGTAGCAACTCCACATCCAGGTGAGGAACACCATCAATCCCAGCAAGCCGCTCTGCACCGTTTCCAGCAGGTATTCATTGTGCGGATTATGCACGCCATAGCCGGTGGATGGATTGCCGTACCAAAAGCTGCCGGCACCGTTGCCCAGCAGCGGGGATTGCTTTATCAGTCGCAGGGCTTCGCGGGCGAAGGCGGTGCGTTGGCCCATGGAGTTGTCGCAGGCCGCATAAGCCGTTTGGGCCGGGGCGAAAACGCACCCCTGAATTTGCTGGACGCCCAGCGTCAGGCGCTCCATGGCGCGATTGGGGGTCATGACCAGCATCACGACAGCCAGTATGCCGCAGGCGAGCACGGCCACTTGCTGCTTGCGCCGGAGGGTAAGCAATAACCAGATACCCATGCCAACGGCCAATGCCACATACCCGGTACGCCCCTGCACCATCAGCAGAACATTAACCGTCGCCAACAACACCAGTCCCGCATACCCCCAGCGCCGTTTTCCGCTACAGGCAAAAGCACGCGACAACCAGACCAGCGCCGCCAGCGCCATAAACACGTTTTGGGTGATTTGCAGCTTAAACACCGTAGGGTTGTCGGGGTTCAGCCCGCCCAATGTGACATGGCCAAGCCCGCTCATGAAGCTGATGGCCAATATCGCGGCATTGGCCCACAAAAAGCCGCGGACAAATTGCGTCATCAGCCGCGAGTCGGCCAGAAAGAACAGCGCCAGCGGCAGGACATACAGCAATTTTTGGTATTTGCCGACCATTTTGGGGCCGTAGGCGTGAGCATGCGTCAGCAATGACAACGCCAGCAGCGCAAACATCAGGGCCGGCAACCAAACCAGGGGATGACAAGCCAGTGCAGCCCACTGCCGGATATCGCGCAGCCAGAGCAGACAGACGACAACCAGCCCCAGTGAGATATTCATCAGGGGATTGGAGGTCGGGAGGGAGGCTCCCAGCAAAAAGGCGGTAAACGCAAACAACCGTTGCTGAAGGGGCGTCTGTATCGACGAGGAAACTGCTGAGTTGAATAGCATCGTGGCGTACTCATTGATAAGAGAAAAAACACGGTGGAAGGCCGCGCAGGGTTAACGCTGCACAGACCCGACGAGGGATGCCAGTTGCCTGTTAACCGCCTGTATCACATCGCCGGCCGGGATGGCCGCGAGGTAACGCTCGCGGGTATTGGTGTCAACGGCGTCCGGGGCGGGCAGCGGACGATAGTCTCCGGCCCACAGCAACGTGTGGGGCGCCTGCCACGGGGACCATCGCGCGAGGTCGCTGGGCCCGAACAGCACCACCGAGGGCGTATTCAGCGCGGCGGCCATGTGCATCGGCACCGAATCGACCCCGATAAACAGCCGCGCCCGGTCAATCAACACCGCGAGCTCCGGCAGCTCCAGACGCCCGGCCAGATTAATCACCCGCCGCGGTAACAGGCAGCGGGCCATGATGGCGCTTATCATGGTGGCTTCATCTTGCGTGCGTCCGCCGGTGAGCACCACCGTTCTGCCCTGGGCGGTCAGGTGGTTAATCACGGCGCTGAATCCGTCCACCGTCCAGGTCTTGAAAGCCCAGCGTGCGGTCGGCTGTATCAGCACAAAATCGGTCAGGTGATGGCGTCGACTGAGCCGGTCAACGTCATCCACATCAGATTGCCGCCAGGCCTGCGTCACCTGCGTGATTGTCGTGGGCAAGGCCAGTGGCGCCAGAATGCTGAGATTATTCAGCACGGTGTGCTGCGCCGGGCCGGCAACGTCGACCAGTAGCGAATGGCAGGCCCGCCAGAGTCGATTGTCGCGTTTGGGGTAGCGAAACCCCAGACTGAAGGTCGGTTTGAGAAAACGGCAATACAACGCCGCCCGCCACTGATCGGAGAGGTTGATCACCAGATCGTAATGGCCGGTCCGCAGGCTGTTCCATAACGCATATTCGCCGCGGTATTGCGCTTTCAGCCCTTGGCGCTTGAGCTCTCGATCCACGGTAAAGGCCAGATAAACATCCTGATTGCCGGCCAGCATCGCCTCGGTGCCGTCATAGACCAGCACATCGATCAACGCATTGGGGTAGTTGACGCGCAATGTGCTGAGCACCGGCGTCATCAACAGGACGTCGCCAAAGTGGCGCAGCTTGATGACGAGAATGCGTTGCACGCTATCCCGGTGCAAAAGCGCATTGGGCACCCGGCGATCGGGGAGTGTGGCCAGCGGGGATACGGGGCGTTTGCCGGTGGTGCGATGGGCATTCATGGTTCGTCGCCTCAGAAAAATACAAAAGGCCACTGCAGGGCCGAAAGAGTCCGTGAGGATAAAAATAGCGCTGCGCCACGGTTCGAAACCCCGAGAATGCTGCAGGGAGAAAACGCCGTTCTCTCTGCCGTGCTCCCTGAACCGTCAATCTCGTTATCGCGGGAAAGCGGGCAATTAGCAGACGTTCTCGTCATGGCTGAGTACGGGGGTTTTATCCTGATAAATTGTCGAGCGCTACGTGGTATTCACCGGATGAATAAAGAGTTACCGCCGAATAATATCCTGCCCGATCTTAACGGCGACCGTGCAGCAAAGATAATTGGTTGTGCAGATCAATAAGATCTTACCGATCGTTGAAAACGATCAATCCTTTACAAATTGCAGGGTTACCGAGAAAATTCCCAACCCATTGAGGTTATTAATGTCTTTTATTGCTGCACCGTGCGGCGCGTGCTGAACTTACTCCCCGACCGGAGAGCCCGGTGCGGGAAGTGAACCATCGTTAGCGAATAAACGTGGGAGGGAGAAATAGGAGTTTTCACCGGTGGAACAGCGGCGCCGAGGCCGGATACCTAATCACTCGCCAAGCGCAGAAATTGCACGACCGTCGAAAAGCTGAGCTTTGGAGAATAGACCGGCTGGGTGAGCATAGAAATGGTTCAGCGATACGCTCACCTTACACCGAACCATCTCACTGAGCATGCGAGGCAAATTGATGCGATTTTCGGAGGTTTAGTCCCAAATCTGTCCCATGATGAAATCGGAAAGACGGGATGAAAGGCGTAACTCATTGATACTTAATGGCACGCCCTACAGGAATTGAACCTGTGACCTACAACTTAGAAGGCTGTTGCTCTATCCAACTGAGCTAAGGGCGCATTGAGATGCGGCAACCTGTGGTTGCGGGTTGCGATTATACGGTCAGAGGTTAGCGAGTCAATGCCTTTTCATGACGTTACGGCGGCGACGGTGCTTTATGGCGTTTTTTCCGCCAGCGCCCGTGCGGCGGCCCGCGCTATGCTGCGTTGCGCCAGGCCGACAGCGGTATCGCCTGGCTTGCGTTCGGCCCCTTGCCGCCCATCGCCCCGCCGCAGGCAAAGGCGCACGGACTGAACGACCGCCGTAATGTCGCCCCAATCGGCATGCTCAACCACCTGCATGTTGCAGGTCGCCTCCCCTCTTTTCCCCAGAGCGGAGTCAGGGCGTGCGCTGTTTAAAGAAGCCTGGCTCCACGGCGCCCAAGCCAGCAATAGCGCGCACCCTACCCATGCGCTGCCGTTCATGCGCACAGCTTCCGCCACAGGGCGCTCAGGCGCGCCCGCCACGACGGCGTCGCCTGGTGCTGACAAAGCTGATGCAGCGCGGTGAGTTGCTCACTGTCCGCCGGATGCAGCGAAGAATCGAACACCGTCTCACCAACGTGCTTAGGCTGCGCCGGTTGCTGATCAGGCTGATGATGCAACGGATAAAGCCGGGTTATCGCTCTCATGATCCTGCCCTCTTTCGCCCTGTGTATGGCCCCAGCGTATGCAAATGCCGGTAAAAATGGCGTAGAGGTTCCTGAAGCCGGCATAAAAAAAGCGTAAATCGGTCTCGGCAACGGTGGCGAGGGTGATTCTGCGCCTGACAGCGCGCTCAGCTTCTGACAGAATAGCGGCATCCCCGCTTTTCTTAATTGATGGATTTCCACACTGATGTCAGCAAAGATTATTGATGGTAAAACGATTGCGCAGCAGGTTAGAAACGAAGTGGCTGAGCAAGTGAAACAACGTCTGGCGGCCGGCAAGCGCGCGCCAGGGCTGGCGGTTGTGCTGGTCGGCGAGAATCCGGCTTCGCAAATTTACGTCGCCAGCAAGCGCCGCGCCTGCGATGAAGTCGGCTTCCTCTCCCGCTCCTACGACCTGCCCGCTGCCACCAGTGAAGCCGAGCTGCTGGCGTTGATCGACCAGCTGAACGCCGATGAGGAAATCGACGGCATTTTGGTGCAGCTGCCGTTGCCGGCCGGCATCGATAACGTCAAGGTGCTGGAACGCATCCATCCGGACAAAGACGTCGACGGCTTCCACCCGTACAACGTCGGCCGCCTGTGCCAGCGCGCGCCCAAGCTGCGCCCATGCACGCCGCGCGGCATCGTCACCCTGCTGGAGCGTTATAACATCGATACCTACGGCCTGAACGCCGTGGTGGTCGGCGCGTCCAACATTGTCGGCCGCCCGATGAGCATGGAGCTGCTGCTGGCCGGCTGCACCACCACCGTCACCCACCGCTTCACCAAGAATCTGCGTCATCACGTCGAGAACGCCGATCTGCTGGTGGTGGCGGTCGGCAAACCCGGCTTCATTCCGGGCGACTGGATCAAACCGGGCGCCATCGTGGTTGACGTCGGCATCAACCGCCTGGAAAGCGGTAAAGTGGTGGGCGATGTCGATTTCGACGCCGCCAGCGAGCGCGCCGCCTACATCACCCCGGTGCCGGGTGGCGTTGGCCCGATGACCGTGGCTACACTGATCCAAAATACCTTGCAGGCCTGCGAGGAATATCACGACGTTCAACCTAAATAAGTAAGGCAGTATGGAAATTTTCAATCTGGACAATCATCCCCATGTCGAACTGTGCGATCTGCTGAAGTTCCAGGGCTGGTGTGAAAGCGGCGGCGCCGCCAAAGAAGTCATCGCCGAAGGGCAGGTGAAAGTCGACGGTAAGGTCGAAACCCGCAAGCGCTGCAAGATCGTCGCCGATCAGGTGGTGGAGTTCGGCGGCGGCAAGGTCATGGTTAAACCCTAACCCGCAGCCATAGAAAAAGGCGCTGAATTCAGCGCCTTTTTTGTTTCCTTCTGCCGGATTACTTACGGCGCCAGGTGGTGCCCTGCGGGCCGTCTTCCAGCACGATGTTCATCTCGTTCAAGCGATCACGCGCGGCATCCGCCAGCGCCCAGTCCTTGGCGGCGCGCGCTTCGTTACGCTGTTTGATCAGCGCTTCGATCTCCGCCACTTCGCCGTCGTCAACCTGTGCGCCCCCTTGCAGGAACTGCTCCGGCTCCTGCTGCAGCAGGCCAAGCACGTTCGCCAGCTTGCGCAGTTCCGCCGCCATGCCGCTGGCCGCCGCCATGTCTTCCCCCTTCAGGCGGTTAACCTCGCGCGCCAGATCGAACAGCGCCGAGTAGGCTTCCGGGGTGTTGAAGTCGTCGTCCATCGCTTCGCGGAAGCGGGCTTCGAACGCCTCGCCGCCGGCCGGCGCGGCATTGGCGTCGGTGCCGCGCAGCGCGGTATAGAGGCGCTCCAGCGCGGTGCGCGCCTGCTTGAGATTCTCTTCACTGTAGTTCAGCTGGCTGCGATAGTGGCCGGACATCAGGAAGTAACGCACCGTCTCCGCATCGTAATGGCCGAGCACGTCGCGAATGGTGAAGAAGTTATCCAGCGATTTGGACATCTTCTCTTTGTCGATCATCACCATGCCGGAGTGCATCCAGTAATTGACGTACGGGCCGTCGTGGGCGCAGCTCGACTGCGCGATCTCGTTCTCGTGGTGCGGGAACATCAGATCGGAACCGCCGCCGTGGATGTCGAAGTGGGTGCCCAGCTGTTTGCAGTTCATGGCGGAGCATTCGATGTGCCAGCCCGGACGGCCCGGCCCCCACGGCGACTGCCAGCTCGGCTCGCCCGGTTTGGACATCTTCCACAGCACGAAGTCCATCGGGTTGCGCTTAACGTCGTCGATCTCCACGCGCGCGCCGGCCTGCAGCTGCTCCAGATCCTGGCGCGACAGCAGCCCGTACTGCGGATCGCTGTCGATGGAGAACATCACGTCGCCGTTGCTGGCCACATAGGCGTGATCGCGATCGATCAGGCGCTGGGTGATCTCGATAATCTCGGCGATGTGTTGGGTCGCGCGCGGTTCGCTGTCCGGGCGATCGATCAGCAACGCGTCGAAGTCGGCATGCATTTCCGCCAGCATGCGTTCGGTCAGTTGATCGCAGGTCTCATGATTTTCCGCCGCGCGGCGGATGATTTTGTCGTCCACGTCGGTGACGTTGCGCACGTAGTTCAGCGAATAGCCGAGATAGCGCAGGTAACGCGCCACCACGTCGAAAGCGACAAAGGTACGACCGTGGCCGATGTGACACAGGTCATAGATGGTTACCCCGCACACGTACATGCCCACTTTCCCGGCATGAATGGGTTTGAATTCCTCTTTTTGACGACTCAGGGTATTAAAAATCTTTAGCATCGGGAGATTCCGTGGTGTGCGTGATAACAAAAAAGATAACCGGGCTTCAGGTTTAACGCCCGGTAGCGTATTGAAACCTGAAGCCTGATCTATTGCAAGGTTAAGGCCATGCTTTGCTGACTTCACGCGAAGAAAAAGCGCAAAATTCGCCGGCCGGCGCAATTGTTATAATATAACATAAATACAATTACCACAGACAGTGCGCGGTTGAGCCGCTGCTGACTCGCTGGGGCGGATATGTTATAAGGGCGGTCTGAATGTTCACTCGCTTTACGTGACGTCTCACTTCACCTTGTTAGGATTAAAACTATGGTTACTTTCCACACCAATCACGGCGATATCGTTATCAAGACCTTTGCTGACAAAGCGCCGGTTACCGTTGAAAACTTCCTGAACTACTGCCGCGCCGGTTTCTACGACAACACCATCTTCCACCGTGTGATCAACGGCTTCATGATCCAGGGCGGCGGTTTCGAGCCGGGCATGAACCAGAAAGCGACCAACGCGGCCATCAAGAACGAAGCCAACAACGGTTTGAAAAACACCATCGGCACCCTGGCAATGGCGCGCACCAACGATCCGCACTCCGCCACCGCACAGTTCTTCATCAACGTGGCTGACAACGACTTCCTGAACTTCCGCGGCGAAAACGTGCAGGGCTGGGGCTACTGCGTGTTTGCTGAAGTGGTTGAAGGCATGGACGTGGTCAACAAGATCAAAGGCGTGAAAACCGGCCGCAGCGGCATGCACCAGGACGTACCGGTAGAAGACGTGGTGATCAACAGCGTGACCGTCAGCGAGTAATCGCGGCTGCATGAGTACGCTGTTCATCGCAGATCTGCACTTGTGCGCACAGGAACCGGCAATCACTGCCGGTTTTCTGCGTTTTTTACGGCGCGAAGCGGTGCACGCCGACGCGCTGTACATCCTCGGCGACCTGTTTGAAGCCTGGATCGGCGACGACGATCCCGAGCCGCTGCACGCGGAGATCGCCGCGGCGCTGAAAGCGCTGCAACAGGCCGGCGTGCCCTGCTATTTCATCCACGGCAACCGCGATTTTCTGCTCGGCAAGCGCTTCGCCCGCGCCAGCGGCATGCAGCTGCTGCCGGAAGAAAAAGTGCTGGAGCTGTACGGCCGCAGGATCCTGATCCTGCACGGCGACACCCTGTGCACCGACGATCAAGCCTATCAGCAATTCCGCCGTAAAGTGCACAACCCGCTGATTCAAAAACTGTTCCTCGCGCTGCCGCTGCGCTGGCGACTGAAGATCGCCGCCAAGATGCGCGCCCGCAGCCAGCAATCCAACCAGTACAAGTCGGACGCCATCATGGACGTCAACCCGCAGGCGGTCGAGCAAACGATGCTGCGCCACGATGTGCACTGGATGATCCACGGCCATACCCATCGCCCGGCGGTGCATCGGCTGGCGTTGAGCAACGGCGAAGCCCATCGCGCGGTGCTGGGCGCCTGGCACGTCGAAGGATCGATGATCAAAGTCAGCGCCGACGCCGTCGAGCTGATCCAATTCCCGTTCTGAGTTCCGCACTGGCGCGCGGGTGAAAATTCGCGCTTTCGCCGGTGAAAACCGGCGACGCAACCGTTTTCCTCGCCGTGCGCTCATGGTATGCTCTACGCCCTCATTCGGCCCTCAGCCGACGCCAGACAAATCACAGGAGCCTTACACCCATGGGAGCCAACGCCGCTTCAGCCGCCAATGCCGGGGCTAAAATCGCAATTGTAATGGGATCGAAAAGTGACTGGGCCACCATGCAGTTCGCCGCCGAAGTCCTGACCCAGCTCGATGTCCCCTTCCATGTCGAAGTCGTTTCCGCTCACCGCACGCCGGACAAGCTGTTCAGCTTCGCCGAGCAGGCTGCCGCCAACGGCTTTGACGTGATCATCGCCGGCGCCGGCGGTGCCGCGCATCTGCCGGGCATGCTGGCGGCGAAAACGCTGGTGCCGGTGCTGGGTGTACCGGTGCAAAGCGCCGCGCTGAGCGGCGTGGACAGCCTCTACTCCATCGTGCAGATGCCGCGCGGCATTCCGGTGGGGACGCTGGCGATCGGCAAAGCCGGCGCCGCCAACGCCGGGCTGCTGGCGATGCAGATCCTGGCGCTGCACGACGCCGCGCTGGCGCAGCGTTTGGCGGACTGGCGTCAGGCGCAGACTGAAGACGTTTTGAACCACCCCGATCCGCGGGAGGACGCATGAAGCCGGTTTGCGTATTGGGCAACGGTCAGCTGGGGCGCATGCTGCGCCAGGCCGGCGAACCGCTGGGCATCGCCGTCTACCCTGTCGGCATCGATGCCGAACCCGAGGCGGTGCCGTATCAGAACAGCGTCATTACCGCCGAGATTGAACGCTGGCCGGAAACCGCGCTGACGCGCGAACTGGCGACTCACAGCGCCTTCGTCAACCGTGACATCTTCCCGCGTTTGGCGGATCGCCTGACGCAAAAGCAGCTGCTCGATCAACTCGGCCTGGCGACCGCGCCGTGGCAGCTGCTGGCGAGCGCCGCCGAATGGCCGCAGGTGTTCGCTGCGCTGGGCGAGCTGGCGATCGTCAAACGCCGGGTCGGCGGCTATGACGGCCGCGGCCAGTGGCGCTTGCGTCCGGGGCAGGAAGCCGAACTGCCGGCCGATGCCTATGGCGAGTGCATCGTCGAGCAAGGCATCAATTTCTCCGGCGAAGTGTCGCTGGTGGGCGCGCGCGGCCACGACGGCCGTTCGGTCTTCTACCCGCTGACCCACAACCTGCATGAAGACGGCATCCTGCGCGCCAGCGTGGCGCTGCCGCAGCCCAATCCGGCGCTGCAGCAACAGGCCGAGCAGATGCTGGCGGCGATCCTGAACGAGCTGAACTACGTCGGCGTGATGGCGATGGAGTGCTTTATCGTCGGCGATCGACTGTTGATCAACGAACTGGCGCCGCGCGTGCACAACAGCGGCCACTGGACGCAAAACGGCGCATCCATCAGCCAGTTCGAGCTGCACCTGCGCGCCATCCTCGGCCTGCCGCTGCCGCAGCCGGTGGTGAGCACACCGTCGGTGATGGTCAACCTGATCGGCACCGCCGTCAACGAACAGTGGCTGTCGCTGCCGCTGGTGCATCTGCACTGGTATGAGAAAGAGGTTCGCCCGGGCCGCAAGGTCGGCCACCTAAATCTGAACGACCCGAGCGCCGCCGATCTGCGTCAAGCGCTGCAGGCGCTGGCGCCGCTGCTGCCGGGCGAATACCAAAGCGGGCTGGCCTGGGCACAGCAGAAGCTGGCTTAACGGTTTACACCGCCGAAAAGAAGAAGGTTCAGCCCAGGCTGAACCTTTTTTATTGCCGCAAAGATCAACGCGAGCCGATATTACGCAACGGTTTGCCGGCCATCAGATTGCGCTCAATGTGTTCCAGTGAAATATTTTTGGTTTCCGGGATCAGCGCCAGCGTGATGAAAACAAACAGCACGTTAAGCCCCGCGTAGACCCAAAAGGTGTGAGCGCTGCCCAACGAATTCAGCATGGTCAGGAACGTCGCCCCCACGATCATATTGGCTATCCAGTTAGTGGCGGTGGAACAGGTGATGCCGAAATCGCGGCCTTTCAATGGCTGGATCTCTGAGCACAGCACCCAAATCAGCGGGCCGGCGCTCATGGCAAAGCCGACGATAAACATCAGCAGCATGACGATGGCGAAATATTGCTCCGCCGCCGAGTTCATGCCGATGTTCATCATGGTGCCCAGCGCCCCCATGCCGACGGCCATCACGATAAACCCAAGGATCAAAGTGGGCTTGCGGCCCCAGCGGTCAACCAGCCCAATAGCGATAAAGGTGGCCAGCACGTTGACCAGACCGACGATCACCGTGCCCCACATCTGCTGTTCCGTACTGGCGAAGCCCGCCAGACCGAAAATCTTCGGCGCGTAATACATGGTGACGTTCATCCCGGTGAACTGCTGCATCACCTGGAGAAGAATGCCAAGGAAAACCGCGCGGCGGAAATTTTTATTGCCTTTGAACAACGCCCAACCGCTTTGCTTCAGTTTGAGGCTTTCACGAATTTCATTCAGCTCATACTGCGCCTGGGCACTGCTGTCGCGCAGCTTCTCCAACACCTGACGCGCTTGCTCATGGCGATTACGCGAGGCCAACCACCGCGGGCTGTCAGGCAAAAAGAACACGCCGACCAACAACAGCCCGGCCGGGATGGTGATGACACCCAACATCCAGCGCCAGGCGCCGGTATAGCTGAATGCCGTATCAGACAGGTAAGCGGCCAGAATGCCGATGGTGATCATCAATTGATACATCGAGATCATGCTGCCGCGAATTTTCTCCGGCGCGATTTCAGAAAGATAAATCGGCGCGGTATAAGAAGCGATCCCCACCGCCAATCCCAGCAGAATACGTGAAACGATCAACACCTCCACGTTGGGAGCGAACGCAGAACACAGCGATCCCGCCACGAAGAGGATTGCGCCGATCATCAAACTGTATTTGCGCCCCAGCCGGAAGTTCATCCAGCCGCTGCCGATGGCGCCGACGGCGGCGCCAAACATCATTGAGCTGACCACCCACTCCTGCTGAGAGCTGGTGATCTGAAAAGTGTCGGTAATAAACGGCAGGGCGCCGGCGATCACGCCGATATCAAGACCGAACAGCAGGCCGGCCAAGGCGGCTAAAAAACAGACGAAAAAAGTCATGCCGACATGAGTCGGGCTTTTCTCCGCCGGTGTCACTTTGACGGTATCGCTCATACAGCCTCCAGGAGAAAACGGTCATCAGTGTGCGACATGATAGGAGGCAATGCGTCGGAGATAAGTGAGTGCGATCACATTAGTGAAAACGGTTACATTCCATTAAATCTTTTTAGGCCGTTTTTTATGGCGGATGAATTCACTTAATCCATGCATAACCCTCTAAATCAATGCGTAAAACAGGCGAAGCCGGCCCGCTATCCGCTACACCGATGACCAATGGCAAACGTATCGATATGACATAAATGTAATCGATTTCACAATGAATGGGCATGAAGAGGAATTGCGCCAGTGACGCGCGAAAGAAAATCGGCAGGCCCGGCCACGCTTGGCGGCAACGGGCCTGCGATCGCCAGATCAGCCATCATAACTGCGGAACAGCGCCCGGCCGCGCAGCAAGCGCACGCCCAGCCAGCCGCCGCACAGCGACAGCAGCAGCGCGCTGGCCAGCGGCAGCGCCCACCACAGCACCGGCGTCGGCGTCCACGGGAAGTCGAACACCCGGCTTTGCAGCAGCCACAGCGCCGCTTCGGCCCCCACCGCCGCCGCGATGCCCGCCACCAGCCCCAGCAGGGCAAACTCGCACCACAGCGTGCGGCGCAGCAGCCGTTTACCGGCCCCCAGCGTGCGATAGACCACCAGCTCCTGCCGCCGCTGACGCATGCCGACCTGCACCTGCGCCAGCAGCAGCAGGCCGCCGCACAGCACCACCAGCACCACCATCACCTCCAGCGCGCGGCTGACCTGTTGCAGCACGCCGCCGACCTGTTTCAGGATCGCGCCGATGTCCAGCAGGCTGAGCGTTGGGAACTGGCGGTTGAGCTGGGTCAGCATCCGGCCGTCGCCGTCGTAGCGGAAGCTGGTGAGCCAGGTCTGCGGCTGGCCGTCCAGCGCGCCCGGCGGGAAGATAAAGTAAAAGTTCGGCTTCAGGCTTTCCCAATCCACCTGGCGCAGGCTGGTGACTTTGGCGCTGAACGCCTGGGTATCGCCGCTGAAGGTCAGCGTGTCGCCCAGCTTGATCTTCAGCCGCCCGGCGATGCCTTCATCCATTGAAACCTCGCCGCTTTTCGGCGGCCAATTGCCCGCCACCAGCGGATTGTGATCCGGCAGCTCGGCCAGCCAGGTCAGGTTCAGCTCACGGTTCACCGCCTCGCCGCCCGGATCGTCTTCATGCACCCGTTCGGTCGCCACCTGCTGGTTTATCTCGGTCAGGCGCACCCGGACGATCGGGTAATAGGTTTCCGGTTTGATCTGGTGCTGCTGCAGGAAAGTTTTCACCTGCGGCACCTGCGCCTCGGTCATGTTGAGCAGGAAATAGTTCGGGCTGTCCGGCGGCAGCTGTTGCTGCCAGCGTTCGAGCAGATCGCCGCGCAGCACCAACAGCAGCGCCAACAGCATGAACGACAGCGAGAACGCCGCCAACTGGCTGATGGTCACCCACGGCTGATGCAGCAGGCGGTTGACCGCCAGCCGCAGCGCCAGGCTCTTGAGCGTGATGCGGCGCAACAGCAGCAGGCTGCCCCACCCTATACCGCCCAGCAGCAGCGCCAGCACCGCCATGCCCGCCAGGATCGCCCACAGCAACGTGCTGGCTCCCATCAGCAACACCAACAACGCGACCACGATCGCGGCCGTCACCGGCAGGAAGTAGCGCAGCGGCCAGACGTTGGCCGCCACATCGCGACGCAGCACCCGCAGCGGCTGGGTGGCCAGCAACTGGCGATACGGCCGCAACCCGACCAGCAGCGAAATCAGCACCAGCGCACCGAGCGCCCACAGCCACGGCCAGACGCCGGCGGCGGGCAACGCGGCCGGCAACACCGGCTTCAGCAGGCGAATCAACAGCGCCTCGAACGCCAGCCCGATCGCCCCGCCGCACACCGCCGCCAGCGCCATCACCGCCAGCCACTGGCCGACGATCAATTTGCGCAGCGCGCCGCGCCCGGCGCCAAGGGTTTTCAGCACCGCGATCAGATCGTAGCGGCTGCGGCAATAGTGGCTCATCGCCACCGCCACGGCGGCGATCGACAACAGCAGCGTCAGCAGGGCCGACAACAGCAGGAACTGTTGGGAGCGCTGCAGCGACTTGCCCAGCGCGCTGCCGGATTCCTGCAGCCCGAACCAGCGCTGATCCGGCGTCAACTGCGGCGTCAGCCGTTCTTCGTAACGCTGAATATCCGGCTCGGCGCCGGCGAACATGTAACGATAGGTCAGGCGGCTGCCCGGCTGCACTGCGCCGGTCTTATCGACGTCCGCCAGATTGATCATGATGCGCGGCGCGGTCTGGAATGGATTGAAACCGGCGTCCGGCTCCTGAATGATTTCACCGGCGATGCGCAGCGTGGTGTCGCCGACCTCCAGCGAATCCCCCACTTTCACGTTCAGCAGCGCCAGCAAACGCGGCGCCACCAGCACGCTGCCCGGTTCGGGCTGGATGTTGGCCGGGCGCGTTTCCAGCTTGCCGTACAGCGGATAGGCCAAATCGGTGGCTTTCACGTCCGCCAGCTGCGGCCGATCGCCGGCATAGGTCATGGTGGTGAACGACAGCTGACGGCTCACCTTCAGCCCTTGTTGCTGCGCGTCCAGAAGCCAACCTTCCGGCACCGGATGCGCGCTGCGCAGCACCCGATCGCCGGCGATAAAATCGCGGCTCTGCTGGCTGAGCCCTTTGTCCATGCGATCGCTGATGCTGCCCAGCGCCAGCACGCAGGCGACGGAGAGCGTCAGTGCCAGCCACACGATCAGCAGCGACGGCGAGCGCCATTCGCGCCAGAACCAGCGCCAGATCATGCTTCCTCCCACAGCTTGCCTTCGCGCAGCCGCAGCCGCCGCTGGCAGCGCGCCGCCAGGGTTTCGTCATGGGTCACCAGGATCAGGGTGGTGTCAAAATCGCGGTTGAGGGAAAACAGCAGGTCGGCGATGCGATCGCCGGTCTGACGATCGAGGTTGCCGGTCGGTTCATCGGCGAACAGCACCCGCGGTCGGCCGCTGAAGGCGCGCGCCAGCGCCACGCGCTGCTGCTCGCCGCCGGACAGCTGCGCCGGCAGGTGATCGAGCCGTTTCCCCAGCCCCAACTGCTCGAGCAGCTGCACCGCCTGCTCGCGGCTCTGTCTGTCGCTCTCGCCGCGCAACAGCGCCGGCAGCTGCACGTTCTCCAGCGCGTTCAGCGTCGGCACCAGCATGAACGACTGAAACACGAAGCCGACATTCCTGGCGCGCAGCGCGGCGCGCCCCTCTTCGTCCAGCGCGGTCAGCGACTCGCCGAGCAAGCGCACCTCGCCTTCGCTGCCGTCATCCAGCCCGGCCAAAATGCCCAGCAAGGTCGATTTCCCCGATCCGGATTCGCCGATCAGGGCGATCGTCTGCGCGGGTTTGACAAGCAGCTCGACTCCGGTAAGGATGGTGAGCTGATGCTCACCCTGACCAACGTGTTTACTAAGATGATGAACTTCAAGAACGTTTTCCGCTGGCATCTTCCCTTCCTTTTGCTGTTGGGATTATTCAGTTTACGCGCTGCCGCCGCCGATACCTTGTTGATTTTGGGCGACAGTTTAAGCGCCGGCTACCGCCTGCCGATCGAGCGGGCGTGGCCGACGCTGTTGGCCGAACAGTGGCAGAAAAAACCGGGTGCGCCGCAGCTGGTCAACGCCAGCATCAGCGGCGACACCGCCGCGCAGGGGCTGGCGCGTCTGCCCGCGCTGCTGAAACAGCATCAGCCGCGCTGGGTGCTGATCGAGCTGGGCGCCAACGACGGCCTGCGCGGCTTCCCGGCGCAGGACGTACAGCGCGATCTCGGCCAAATCATCACGTTAGTGCAGCAGGCCGGCGCGCAGCCGCTGCTGATGCAGATCCGCATCCCGCCGAACTACGGCCGCCGCTATACTGAAGCGTTCGGCGCCGTCTACCCGGCGCTGGCCAAGCAGTTCAACATTCCGCTGCTGCCGTTCTATATGGAACAGGTGGTGGTGAAGCCGGAATGGATGCAGGATGACGGATTGCACCCCAATGGGGACGCCCAGCCGTTTATCGCCACCTGGATGGCGGAGCGCCTGGAGCCTCTAGTAAAGCATGAGTCTCACTAAATTAGGGTCGTACACTAGGTAAAGTTATGCAAAAAGCGGTATTGATAACCGGCTGTTCCAGCGGGATTGGCTTGATTGCGGCGCAGGATCTGCGCAACCGCGGCTACCGGGTGCTGGCCGCCTGCCGCAAACCGCAGGACGTGGAAAACATGCGCCAGCTCGGGCTGGAAGGCATCGAGCTGGATCTGGACGACAGCGCCAGCGTCGAGCGCGCCGCCGCCGAGGTGATCGCGCTGACCGACGGCCGACTGTACGGTCTGTTCAATAACGGCGGTTTCGGCGTTTACGGCCCGCTCAGCCGCATTTCGCGCAGCCAGCTGGAACGGCAGTTCGCCACCAACCTGTTCGGCACCCACCAACTGACCCAGCTGCTGTTGCCGGCGATGTTGCCGCACGGCGAAGGGCGGATCATTCAGACCAGTTCGGTGATGGGCCTGGTCTCCAGCGCCGGGCGCGGCGCCTACGCCGCCAGCAAGTTCGCGCTGGAAGCCTGGTCGGACGCGCTGCGCATGGAGCTGCACGGCAGCGGCATTCAGGTCAGCCTGATCGAACCGGGGCCGATCTCCACCCACTTTAGCCAGAACGTCAATCAGGCGCAGAGCGACAAACCGGTGCACAATCCCGGCATCGCCAAGCGCCTGACGCTGCCGCCGGAGGCCATTCTGCCCAAACTGCGCCACGCGCTGGAAAGCCCGCGCGCCAAACTGCGCTATCCGGTCACCCTGCTGGCGCACGCGATGAGCGTGCTGCGCCGCATTTTGCCGGGCCGCTGTCTGGATTGGCTGCTGCGCAGCAACGCTTAATTCGCCCGACGGGGTTGAAGAATGGCGGCGCGCCCCCATCTACACCCCATGGCTCCGCACGATCAGAGAGAAAAAAGATGCTAGCTCAAGCTGTTGTTGATATTAACGAAACTAACCTGCACCAGACGCTGGAACAATCGATGTCCACACCGGTGCTGTTCTACTTCTGGTCCGAGCGCAGCCAACACTGCCTGCAGCTCACGCCGGTGCTGGACAAGCTGGCGGTGGAATACGCCGGTCAGTTCATTCTGGCCAAGGTAGACTGCGACGCCGAACAGATGATCGCCTCGCAATTCGGGCTGCGTTCCATTCCGACGGTCTACCTGTTCAAAGACGGTCAGCCGGTCGACGGCTTCCAGGGCCCGCAGCCGGAAGAAGCGATCCGCGATTTGCTGCAGCGTTTCCTGCCGAAGGAAGAAGATCTGAAACTGGCACAGGCGCAGGAGCTGCTGGCCGCCGGCAACGCCGCCGAAGCGCTGCCGCTGCTGAAAGACGCCTGGCAGAGCAGCCAACAGCGCAGCGACATCGGCCTGACGCTGGCCGAAACTCAGATTGCGCTCAGCCGCAGCGAAGATGCTGAAGCGGTGCTGGCGACCATCCCGCTGCAGGATCGCGATACCCGCTATCAAGGTCTGGTGGCGCAGATTGAATTGTTGAAGCAGGCGGCGGACACGCCGGAAATCCAACAGCTGCAACAGCAGGTGCAGCAGCAGCCGGACAACGTCGAACTGGCGGTGCAGCTGGCGCTGCAACTGCATCAGGTCGGGCGTAACGAAGAAGCGCTGGAACTGCTGATGGGGCATCTGAAGAAAGATCTGGCCGCCGCCAACGGCAGCGCGCGCAAAACCCTGATGGACATTCTGGCCGCGCTCGGCACCGGCGACGCGCTGGCCGCTAAATATCGCCGCCAGCTGTACTCCCTGCTGTACTGATATCCGTCATACTTGAAGCTGCATCCAGGCGGCAAATGTGAGAAGCCCTGGGCGCTTAGATAACTAAGTGACCAGGGCTCGAACGTGCAGCCAGCTTGAAATATGACGGGGATTAGCGATAGACCCGCACCCCGCCCTCCACGCCCGCCGGGCTGAACAACACCTGCCACAGCTGAATGTTGCGCGAACGGAACGCGCCGGCGCAGGCGTTCAGGTAATAGGTGAACATGCGTTCGAAGCGCTCGGAATAACCGCCCATCAGATCCGGCCACACCCGTTTGAAATTCTCCAGCCAAGCCATCAGCGTGCGATCGTAATCGGCGCCAAAGTTGTGCCAATCCTCCATCACGAAACGCCCTTCGCTGGCCTCGGCGATATGCCGCACCGAAGGCAGGCAGCCGTTGGGGAAGATGTATTTGTCTATCCAGGCGTCGACGTTGAGATCGGTCTGATTGGAACCGATAGTGTGCAGAAGGAACAGACCGTCGGGCTTCAGGTTGCGCGCCGCGACGCTGAAGTAGGTCTCATAGTTTTTCGGCCCGACGTGCTCAAACATGCCGACCGACACGATGCGATCAAACTGCCGATCCAGATCGCGGTAATCCTGCAGCAAGATCTCGACGTCCAGCCCGGCGCAGCGTTCCTGCGCCAGCTTCTGCTGCTCGGCCGAAATGGTCACGCCGTGCACCGAGACGCCGTAGTTTTGCGCCGCAAACTGCGCCAATCCGCCCCAGCCGCAGCCGATATCCAGCAGCGTCATGCCCGGTTTCAACTGCAGTTTTTCGCAGATCATCCTGAGCTTGGCCTGCTGCGCCTGCTCCAGCGTCTGCGCCTCTTTCCAGTAGCCGCAGGAGTATTGCATATAAGGATCGAGCATCGCCCGGAACAGGTCGTTGCCGATGTCGTAGTGCTCTTTGCCCACCTGCCAGGCGCGCTTGCGCGATTGGCGATTGAACAGCCGGGCATAGGCGATGCGCGCGATGTCGCTCAGGCTTTTCGGCAGCCGTTCATCGACGCCGGCCTGCAGAATGCGTGTGAACAGCATGTCCAGCCGTTCGCACTCCCACCAGCCGTCCATATAGCTTTCGCCGAAGCCGAGCGAGCCTTCCTGCAAAATGCGTTTGAACAGCGCCGGGTTATGCACCCGGATATCCCAGGCGCGCGGGCCGTTGATGGCGACGCCGGCTTCCGCCAACATCTCCTCCACAATGCGATACCAGCGATCGTTCTTCTGGGCGAGTTCATCAACACTGAGCGAATCCATAACAATCCTTGGCCGAAATGTCATTTCAAAAAGCATAGTCGCAAATGAAAATGACAAATTTTTGACGGTAAACACGGGGGTGTTTTTACTCTAGCCAAGGCGAGCAACATCATGAAATGAATAAAAATTATTGAAATCATGCCATTTAGGCATACTTATTTTTCAGCTGTGCCACACTTGTCGTGACAACACTCTGTTCCAGACGCGGGATCCACCGCTCGCGGGTTGCGTCAGCGCCCTGGATTAAGTGGCGGTATCAGTAGGCATTTTTCCGGCGCTGTCGTAATATCTGTTTACATATGTCTGACAGGAGGTTTGCATGCTTACTTTTATTCCCATCGTGATCGTCGTCGCACTGATTGTGGTGTTCGCCGGCGTCAAAATTGTGCCGCAGGGGTTCCAATGGACGGTAGAACGCTTCGGCCGCTATACCAAAACGCTGATGCCGGGGCTGAACCTGGTGGTGCCGTTCATGGACCGCATCGGCCGAAAAATCAACATGATGGAGCAGGTGCTGGACATTCCTTCGCAGGAAGTGATTTCCCGCGATAACGCCAACGTCGCCATCGACGCGGTGTGCTTTATCCAGGTGGTCGATCCGGCGCGTGCCGCCTACGAAGTCAGCAACCTTGAACAGGCGATCGTCAACCTGACCATGACCAACTTCCGCACCGTGCTCGGCTCGATGGAGCTGGACGAAATGCTGTCGCAGCGCGACAGCATCAACAGCCGCCTGCTGCACATCGTCGATGAAGCGACCAACCCGTGGGGGGTGAAAATCACCCGTATCGAGATCCGCGACGTGCGGCCACCGGCGGAACTGATCGCCTCGATGAACGCCCAGATGAAGGCCGAGCGCACCAAGCGCGCCGACATTCTCGAGGCGGAAGGGGTGCGTCAGGCGGCCATTCTGCGCGCCGAGGGGGAGAAACAATCGCAGATCCTGAAGGCCGAGGGCGAACGCCAGTCAGCGTTCCTGCAGGCGGAAGCGCGTGAACGCGCCGCCGAGGCCGAGGCGCGCGCCACCCAGCTGGTATCCGACGCCATCGCCAGCGGCAACATTCAGGCGGTGAACTACTTCGTGGCGCAGAAATACACCGACGCGCTGCAGAAGATCGGTTCCTCCAGCAACAGTAAAGTGGTGATGATGCCGCTGGACGCCAGCAGCCTGCTCGGCTCGATCGGCGGCATTACCGAACTGCTGAAAGAAAGCAAAGGCAAATAATCATGCTCGAACTGATCGCGGCGAATCCGCTGTGGTTCTGGCTCTCCCTCGGGGGCGTGTTGCTGGCGGCGGAAATGCTCGGCGCCGGCGGCTACCTGCTGTGGAGCGGCGTGGCGGCGCTGTTGGTCGGCGCCTTGATCTGGCTGCTGCCACCGCTTTCCTGGGAATGGCAAGGCGTGATCTTCGCCGTCCTGACCGTCGTCGTCGCCTATCTGTGGTGGTACTGGCTGCGTCGCCGCCCGGCGGCCGCATCCGGCGGTTCGCCGGTGCTCAACCAGCGCAACCGTCAGTTGATCGGCACCCGCGCCACGCTGACGGAGCCGATGCACAACGGCATGGGGCGCATTAATATCGGTGACAGCAGCTGGCGCGCGCAGGCGGCGGAAGATCTGCCCGCCGGCACCGAAGTGGAAGTGGTGGCGGTGGAAGGGGTCACGCTGGTGATCCGCGCCATCAGCCGTTAATTAGAACGACAACACCCCGCCAGGTTATTGATGATGGGGCACTCCGCCCCCTCGTCGCCCGGGCATTGTTCCGCCAGCGTCAACAGGCGCTGGCGCATGTTCCCCAGCTCGCTGATGTGCTTTTCGATCTCCGCCACCTTCTGCAGCGTGCGCGCCTTCACGTCGGCGCTGTGGCGGGCCGGATCGTTGAACAACGCTACCAGCTCGCGGCACTCGTCCAGGTTGAAGCCCACCTGCCGCGCCTGACGCAGCAGCGTCAGCTCTTCGACATGCTTGGCGGAATAGTGGCGGTAACCGTTGTCGCTGCGGATCGGGGCGGTAATCAGCGCTTTCTCTTCGTAAAAACGAATCGTCTTGCTGGTTAAACCGGTTTTTTTCGCGACGTCGCTAATATTCATTTTCCCTCCTTGACCTTACCCTTGCTGGAAGGTTTAAGCTCCATTCTTAGTGAAAACAGGTCAGGCGGTCAACCTTTAAACACCGCCTCTACGCAAGGAGTTCAATCATGTCACACACCACTATGCTGGCATTGCAGGGGTTGTCCTGCATGAACTGCGCGCAGCGGGTGAAAAAAGCCCTGGAAAGCCGCAGCGATGTCGAACAGGCGGAGGTTAACGTCCATTACGCCAAAGTGACCGGCGAAGCGCCGGACAGCGCATTGATCGACAGCGTGATCGCCGCCGGCTATCAGGCAGAAGTCGCGCCGCGCGCCGACACCGAACTGCAGCTGAGCGGCCTGAGCTGCATGCACTGCGTCGGCAGCACCCGCAAGGCGCTGGAAGCGGTGCCGGGCGTGTTCGCCGCCGACGTCGAGATCGACAACGCGAAAGTGTACGGCGATGCCGATCCGCAGGCGCTGATCGCCGCGGTGGAACATGCCGGTTATCACGCCAGCGTGGCGGGCACCGTCGTCCCAAAAACTGAGCCGTTGACTGACGCAACACCTTCGTTGCCGGACGTTCAGCCAGCGGCGCAGCCTTCTCTTCCGGCAACCGACAACGCGGACGACAGCGTACAGCTGCTGCTCAGCGACATGACCTGCGCCAGCTGCGTCAATAAGGTGCAGCAGGCGCTGCAAAGCGTTCCCGGCGTGGAGCATGCGCGCGTCAACCTGGCGGAGCGCAGCGCGCTGGTGACAGGCGCCGCCGATGCGCAGGCGCTGGTGGCGGCGGTGGAAAAAGCCGGCTACGGCGCCGAGATGATTCAGGACGAAACCGAACGCCGCGAACGTCAGCAACAGACCGCACGCGCCAACATGAAGCGCTTTAGCTGGCAGGCGGCGCTGGGGCTGGCGTTGGGTATTCCGCTGATGGCCTGGGGGCTGTTCGGCGGCAGCATGACGCTGACGCCGGAAACCCAGCGCCCTTGGCTGCTGGTCGGCGTCATTACCCTGGCGGTGATGGTGTTCGCCGGCGGGCACTTCTACCGCAACGCCTGGCGCGCATTGATGAACGGCAGCGCCACCATGGATACCCTGGTGGCGCTCGGCACCGGCGCCGCCTGGCTCTATTCGATCGCCGTCAACATTTGGCCCGATTTCTTCCCGATGGAGGCGCGTCACCTCTATTACGAGGCCAGCGCGATGATCATCGGTTTGATCAACCTCGGCCATGCGCTGGAACAGCGCGCCCGCCAACGTTCTTCGCAGGCGCTGGAGCGGCTGCTCGATCTGACACCGCCCACCGCGCGGCTGGTGACTGACGACGGCGAGCGCGATATTCCGCTGGCGGAGGTGCAGCTCGGCATGACGCTGCGGCTGACCACCGGCGATCGCGTGCCGGTCGACGGTGAAATCGTGCAGGGCGAAGTCTGGCTTGATGAAGCGATGCTGACCGGCGAAGCGGTGCCGCAGCAGAAAGGCCCCGGCGACACGGTGCATGCCGGGACGGTAGTCGACGACGGCAGCGTGCTGTTCCGCGCCGCCGCCATCGGCAGCCAAACCACGCTGGCGCGCATCATCAAACTGGTGCGTCAGGCGCAGAGCAGTAAGCCGGCGATTGGCCAGTTGGCCGACCGCGTCTCGGCGGTGTTCGTGCCGGCGGTGGTGGCGATCGCCCTGTTCAGCGCGGCGGTGTGGTACTTCTTTGGTCCGCAGCCGCAGCTGGTCTATACGCTGGTGATCGCCACCACGGTGCTGATCATCGCCTGCCCATGTGCGTTAGGATTGGCGACGCCGATGTCGATCATCTCCGGCGTGGGCCGCGCGGCGGAATTCGGCGTGCTGGTGCGCGACGCCGACGCCCTGCAGCAGGCCAGCCAGTTGGATACCCTGGTGTTCGATAAAACCGGCACCCTGACCGAAGGGAAACCGCAGGTGGTGGAGATCCTGACCTTCAATCAGGTCAGCGAACAGCAGGCGCTCGGCTGGGCCGCCGCGCTGGAACAAGGCTCCAATCACCCGCTGGCGCGCGCCATCATGGAACGCGCCGCCGGGCAAACGCTGCCGCAGGTGGCGCAGTTCCGCACCCTGCGCGGCGCCGGCGTCAGCGGGGAGATCGACGGCGTGCAGGTGCTGCTGGGCAACGCCGCGCTGCTGAAACAACATCAGGTCGCGGCCGACGAACTGGAGGCGCCGATGCGCGCCCAGGCCGAACGCGGCGTGACGCCGGTGCTGCTGGCCGTTGACGGTAAACCGGCCGCGCTGTTCGCCATTCGCGATCCGCTGCGCGAGGACAGCATCGCGGCGCTGCAGCGCCTGCACCAGCAGGGATATCAGTTGGTGATGCTGACCGGCGACAACCCGGTGACCGCCAACGCCATCGCCAAAGAGGCCGGTATCGATCGGGTGATTGCCGGCGTGCTGCCGGACGGCAAAGCGGCGGCGATCAAACAGCTGCAGGCACAGGGCCAACGCGTGGCGATGGTCGGCGACGGCATCAACGACGCCCCGGCGCTGGCGCAGGCCGACGTGGGCATCGCGATGGGCGGCGGCAGCGACATCGCCATCGAGACCGCCGCCATCACCCTGATGCGTCACAGCCTGCACGGCGTGGCGGATGCGGTGGAACTGTCGAAGGCCACGCTGCGCAACATGAAGCAGAACCTGTTCGGCGCCTTTATCTACAATACGCTGGGCATTCCGATCGCCGCCGGCGTGCTCTACCCGCTGACCGGCACGCTGCTCAGCCCGGTGGTGGCGGGCGCGGCGATGGCGCTGTCATCGATTACCGTAGTCAGCAACGCCAACCGGCTGCTGCGTTTTAAACCCAGGAAGTAAGCTCCGGGGCGCCGTCAAGGCGCCCCGCTGTTTTCCGGGCTTCCCTGCGCGGCGGATAGCGTTTAGCATGAATGACGATTTTCCCTCGCCTTGCACGCGAAAACGCGCACCCGTTATTCAGGAGCCACGCCGTATGGGTCAACTGTTACGCCGCCTCGCCGCCTTTCTCGGTCTGATCTCGCCCAAAAGTTACGCTTATCCGGCGCTGGACATCACTCTGCCGGGCGAGCGTCGGCTCCATCTGGTGGGCAGCATCCATATGGGCACCGTCGATATGTCGCCGCTGCCGCCCCGGCTGGCCGCCCGGCTGCAACAGGCCGACGCGCTGATCGTCGAAGCCGATATCACCGGCGCCGCCTCCCCTTTCGACCACGCAGAGCAACAGCCCGAGCTGGAACAGCGCCTGTCCGCCGAAGAATATCAACAGCTGCTGGCGCTGTGCCACGAACTGGGCGCCGATCCGCACGCCTTCGCCACCCTGCCCGGCTGGCAGGTGGCGCTGATGATGCAGGCGCGGCAGGCCCAGCGTCTGGGTCTGCGCGCAGAGTACGGCGTAGATTATCAGCTGCTGCAGGCCGCCAGAGCGCAGGACAAACCGGTGATCGAACTCGAGGGGGCGCAGCAGCAGTTGGCGATGCTGGAACAGCTGCCGGAAGGCGGCATCGCGCTGCTGCGCGATACGCTGGAGCATTGGCATACCAACGCGCGGCTGCTGCAAACCATGGTGAGCTGGTGGCTGGACGCCAAACCGCGCGGCACGCTGGACACGCTGCCGGCCACCTTCAGCGCCGGGCTTTACGACGTGCTGATGCATCAGCGCAATCGCGACTGGCGGCGTCAGCTGGAGGCGCTGCCGGCCGGAGACTATGTGGTGGCGGTTGGCGCATTGCACCTGTATGGCGAGGATAACCTGCCGGCGATGCTGCAGCCGCAGGGGTAAAAAAGTGGCCAATATCGCTATTGGCCAGTCAAAGAGGAATTTCTTGTATTCTAGTTATACGCATAGCAACCGTGTTAACGGTTACAGTAAACAGGGTAGCAACCCGGTGAATATCTTGGCAACCCGCTTTATGTAACAGCCGCTCAGGTTGCCGGGCAGGTTGGATTTTTGTATTTTTAAGACTGGTTATCACCCCTTCCCCGCCGGGGACATTTTGGACAACACATCATGACGCCCGCAGTCGTTCTGCTTGAGAAACAAAAGGTCGCCTTCACCCTTCATCCTTATCACCACGACAGCGACGAAACCAACTTCGGCGATGAGGCGGTGAGAAAGCTGGGGCTGGATGCCGATCGGGTTTACAAAACCTTGCTGGTGGCGCTGAACGGCGACGCCAAACACCTGGCGGTGGCGGTCACGCCGGTCGCAACCCAGTTGGATCTGAAAAAGGTTGCCCGCGCCCTCGGCGCCAAAAAGGCCGAGATGGCCGATCCGCAGCTGGCGCAGCGCGTCACCGGGTATCTGGTGGGCGGCATCAGCCCGCTGGGGCAGAAAAAACGGCTGCCGACGGTGATCGACAGCCCGGCGCAAGCGTTCGCCACCATTTACGTTTCCGGCGGCAAACGCGGGCTGGATATCGAGCTGGCCGCCGCCGATCTGTGCCGCCTGCTGGCCGGCAGCTTCGCCGACATCGCCAAACGCGACTGACGCCGCGTACTCAGCGGCACACCACCGTGGCGTCACAGGCCGCCAGCGTTTCTACCAGGCGGTCCTCCAACGCCTTCACCTGCGCGCCGGGCACCAGATAGTTATTGCTGATGATGGCGAACGCCAGCGGCCGCCCGGTCGCCGAATCAACATAGCCGCTGAGCGACGATACGCCGGTCATGGAACCGCTCTTGGCGTGAGCGCGCCCCGCCGCCGCGCTTTTCACCATGCGGTTACGCAGCGTGCCGCCCACCAGCAACCCCGGCTCGCCCGCGACGGGCAAGGCGCGATACCAGTCGGCGAACCACGGCTGTTTTCTGGCCGCCAGCAGCAGCGTCGTCAGCTGTTGCGGCGTGATCTGGTTCATGCGCGACAGCCCTGAACCGTCCACCTGGCGATACGCGTCGGCCGCTATGCCCTGGCTTTGCACAAATCCGTTTATCGCCTGAAGGCCGGCGGCCCAATCCCCTTTACCCTGCGTCTTGCGGCCCATCGCCTTGGTCAATATCTCGCCGTAGCCGTTATTGGACACTTTCAGGAAGGTGACGACCAGGCGGGAGAGCGGCGGCGAGGTTTTTTGCGCCAGCAGCTGTGCGCCGGCCGGCGTCACGCCCTCTTCAGCGTTGCCGCGCAGGGTGATGCCGTGCGCGCGCAGAGCATGTTGCAATAAAGCGCCGACGACGAGGGCCGGTTGATCGACGGTAATCAATCGCGAGCTGGCCTCCGCCTGTGCGGCGATGGTGCCGCTGACCACGATCCGGTTGCTGCCCGGCCGGCGCTCGTACGTCAGCGCGGTGTGACTGCCGGTGGTGGTGCGATTGACCAGCGTCACCGCGTCATTGGCGGGATAGAAGCTCGCCCGTCCCGGCGCGCCGGCGCGAGCGCCCGGCCGCACATCCACCTGCACCACGTTGATATCGCCGCCGGGAGTAAAGGCGTAGTTCAGCGCCGAGATCGACGCAGCGAAGGCGAAGGGTTCATCGTCCCAGCTCCAGCCGGCGCCGAATGGCGTTTGATCGAAGGCGCCGGCGTCCAGCAACAACCGCCCCTGTATATGACGGATGCCGCGCTGCGCCAGCGCCGCGGCGAAGGTGTCGAGATCGTCCGGATGCAGCGTCGGATCGCCGCTGCCCTGCAGATAGAGATCTCCCCGCAACGTGTCGCCGCGCTGCTCGCCGGCGGTCAGCAGCCGGGTTTCAAACCGGTAATCCGCCCCCAGCACGCCGAACGCCGCCAAAGAAGTGAATATCTTCATGTTGGAAGCCGGCGCCAAACGCTGCTCCGCGTGCGCCTGATACAGCACCTTGCCGCTGTCGGCATCGCGCACCATCACGCCGTTCGACGCCCCGGCCAACGCCTTGTCCTGGCCGAGGGCCGCCAGCGCCTGGCTGAGGGTTTGTCCATGACGTTCGCCGGATGACGAACACCCCGCCAGCGCCACGATGGCGGGCAGCAGCCAGCCTGCGGTTTTCAACATGTCATCTTCCTGTTTGCGTTATCAAAACCAAATTGTCGCTCAGGCTATCATTGGAAGGCGGCGACGTCCTGTTTTCCATTCACTGAACAACGATTTTTGCCTATTGATATTATAAAACAAGCAATAATAAGAAATGCTAAACAATCCAGGCAATAAAGTTTGAATATGAACTATATTATGTGAAACAACCTTTAATATAATGTTAATGTTTTTAATGTGTCGTGTTGACAATAAACAAAGCCAAAGCTATCGTTACTCCCCATTAAAACTCACAACCTATTATTAATAACAATTTACTTATATGAATTTTAAAATGTGATCTCACTCACTGACTTCCATAGGGAATAACACGCCATGTCTGCAAATACAGGGCCCGATGGTCATCAAGTTATTTTTGATGGCGCGGGCATCGGTGACTTTTGTCCTGAAACGTCGCTGCTTGAAAACTTTGAAAGATTAAATATCGACATTCCCAACCTATGCCGAAAGGGGAGGTGCGGCTGTTGCAAATTACTTCTAATCAGCGGAAATATACGCCATGAAAAACAGAGTGCCTTATGCGAAGAGGAGTTAGAAGAGAATATTATTCTGGCCTGCTGCGCCTATTCACAATCGGATATTGAAATAGAACTCTATTAATAAGGATTAACCGATGAGCCTCATTGAAACCACATTGAAAAAATGGGATCGCGCCGCGATTGTCCGCTCCCGCCCGCGTCGCCTTCTCAACGAACAGGACAGCCAATCAACCCTTTTCTTCCCCCTCGAACGTCTGCCGCTGTGCCTCCATCCGCGCGTTGCCGCGCTCGGTGAACAAGCCTTGCGCTATATTCAGGTACAAACCCTCTACCATTACCTGAATGGCATCGCCAACATCGAGTTGGATATCATCAATGATTCCAGTTACAAGCTCTACAAAAACGCGGTCGGCGTAGACTTTCCGCTTGAAATGCGCTTAGACGCGCTGACCGTGGTCGTGGATGAGTCCTATCACGCCCTGGTGGCGCTGGATCTGATCAATCAGGTAGAGCTGATGACATCCATTGCGCCGCTGCCGATGCCAAAAGATACTGAGGCCTCCTATGCCCTGGCGCAATCGTTGGCAATGGGCGACGAACGGCTGCGCGAACTGCTGCGACTGGTTTGCGTGTCCCTGTCGGAGCAGGCGCTGACGACCGATCTGATCGATGTGATCAACAACGAAGATATCTTCCCGACCTTCTATCTGGTGATGAAAGATCACGTTGCGGATGAAGGCCGCCATGCCCGCTTCTCACAGCAGGTGCTGAGCCATATCTGGCGCCACAGCGACGCGGCGACCAAGCAAGCGTTGCAACAACCGATTTTGGCTTTCCTGGAAGGCTACGCAACCGACGCTATCGCCAAAGATTTCAGCGCCTGCATGTTGCGCCAACTCGGACTGACAGAAGCGGAAATTATCGACATCATCGCAGACACTTATCCAGCAACGCATGTTAAACCGTGGGAAACCAATAATATCGTCACGGAGCAAATGTTGGTGGCGCTGAATAAATCGGGCATTCTGGCTGATTTGCCTATCGCCGATGCGCTGCATGTAAAAATCTAATTAACCGGTATAAAAATCCACCGCCTTTGATATTCCGCAAGGGAAACCATTATTCTCAGGAAGCAAAAATGGAATTACTTCATATTGGCTATTTCGGCGACAGCGCCTGCGGTAAATTATTAACCGACGAAATCCAGGAATACGGCCATCAGGTTAGCTTTATCAGTCTCGAACACCGCCCAACCGAAAAGCTCGACCTTATTATCACCACTGAAAATAACGCTGAAACAATACGACGACTGCAACAGCAGGGAAAAAATCTGCTGACGCTCGCAACCAATAAAAAAAATATTAACGACATTGACACCCTGCAAAACCAAGAACACTTCTCTCTGTACTTTAGCTCCGCCGGCCAGGCCGCTTATCTGTGCGATGCGCTGTCGGATATGGCCGCTGACGCCCAACTTCCCCTGCTGCAGGAAAGGCTTGTCGACATTGTGGTCGAGCTGTCGCGTGGCGGTATACCGCCGGTACAAGAACTTCCCTACCGCTTGGCGCGTAAATACTATGCCGAATCACCGACGCGCATGCGCGAATTGACCGCATTGCTGATGGAGCGTCTTGGCGATCAGATGCAGGGACGTTGCGGCAGCGATCTCTGCCATCTCACCTGGCAACCCGGCGCCGACTTCCATACGGTGCCGGTAGCGGACATCACGTCCCCCGCACAGCTGCAACATTTCTTCTTTAATGAAACCGGCGCGCTCAAACAGGGACGCTATGCCCAGCCACGAGTGATGGTCGACGTAGCGGCTTGCGGTGACGGCACTCAGCTTACCCTGTATGGCGACGACATGCGTTTCAACGCGTTCACCGACTATCTTGACGCGCTATTGGCAGATCCGGCCGATCCCATCGCCGCGCCCATTGTTACTCAACCTCACACGTTACATCGCCTGAGCCAATTCAACGCAACCGACGATGCCGAGCTCCTGGCGCACGACGTCATCGCTTTGTTCCGCCACGCCGCCGCCGCTCATCCGCAACAGGCCGCGCTGCATGCCGATGGCCAGACATACAGCTATGGCGAAATCGATCGCGCCTCGGATCAGTTTGCCTGTTGGCTGCTTGAACACAGCGGCGCCGCCAGTTCGGTCGTCGCCGTCTCGATGGACAAGTCAGCGACGCTGCTGATCGTGCTGTTGGGGATACTGAAAAGCAATAAAACCTATGTGCTGCTCGACCCGCAGGCGCCAGCGGCACGCAATCAAAGCATTCTTGACGACGTACAGCCCGCGCTGATTTTGGCCGACTCGCCGTTGCACTCCGGCGACGCGCCATGCATTGCGCCATCAAGCATTGATTACCGTTCGCTGAACATCCATGCGGAGCAACTCCCTCAATCGCGAGACGCTCTGGCTTACGTCTGCTATACCTCCGGGACGACAGGCAAGCCCAAAGGCGTCATGATCGGGCGGGAAGGCCTGAGCAACGTGGCGCAAAACCACCGCGATTTCATTGGACTGGCGCAAGGCAGCCGCGTGCTGGCCATCGCCTCGCTGGGTTTCGACGCCTTCGGCTGGGACGTCTATGGCGCGTTAGTCAGCGGCGCGACGCTTTATCTTGCGCCCTCGGAGCTGCATACCGATGTCGGCGCGCTGCACGACTATCTGACTCAACACGATATCGGCCATATCACTATTACGCCGGCAATTCTGGAATTGTTGCCCCGCGAAATGTGGCCGGGACTGCGGACGATGATCGTCATGGGAGATGCCCCGCCTGCAGACGTCGTCGCCTGGTGGGCCGAGCGCACCCGATTGTGCAACGGTTACGGGCCGACCGAGGCTTCCATTGCCACTTCGCTGTGCGAGTATCGTCCCGGCGTTCCCTGGAACTGCATTGGCAAACCGCTGAAAAACTACCGTTGCCACATCCTTGATCTCCACCATAATCCACTGCCGGTCGGTTTTGAGGGCGAACTGTGCATCGCCGGCAGCGGCCTGGCGCACGGTTACCTGCATCAAGAGGCGCTGAGCGCAGAGAAGTTCATTATCTGTCGGCTGCCGTATATGGCGGCCGAAGAGCGTCTTTATCGAACCGGCGACATCGCCAAATGGGACGAACAGGGCAACATTATTTTCGTCGGCCGCCGTGATCACCAGGTGAAGATACGCGGAGTGCGCATCGAGATGGGAGAAGTGGAAAGCGCCGTCCGCAGTCATCCACTGGTTGAAAGCGCCTGCGTGGTCGCTCGCAGCCAGCCCTCGGGCAAAATTCTCGCCGCCTTCGTGCAACCCGCTTCGCCTGAGCTGACGATCGACGCGCTGCGCCACGCGTTGGTCACACTGCTCCACCCCGCCGCGATCCCCAGCGTCTTTATTTTCTTGCCGGCGCTGCCGCTGACCATCAATGGCAAGATCGCCCGCCAACAGTTGGAAAACTGGCCACTGGATGAGCGGAATGAGCGCCTTACACCGCCGGAAACCGAAACGGAGGCCATTCTCGAGCGCATCGTGGCCAACGCGATCGGCTGTCCGCAAGCCGACGTCACCCAGGAGTTCATCAACCTGGGCGCGCACTCGCTGACCATGAGCAAAATCGTCGCGCTCGTCGCACGCGATCTTTGCTGCCACCTGAGCATCGCCGATCTGTTCCGCCACAATACGGTGCGCAAACTGGCCGAATATATCGAGAATAAGGCCGTTGCCGCGGAGCGCGCCATCGCGATCTGCGACGAACGCCGCGCGCCGCTCAGCCCACAGCAGAACCTGCTTTGGTACCTGAGCGCATTGAATCCTGACGACTGCAGTTACAACCTGCCGCTGGCGATAGACATCCAGGGCCCGCTTGATCTGGGCCGCTTTGAGCAGGCGCTCAATTTTATTTATGAAAAACATGAAAGCCTGCGCACTCGTTTCACCGAAACCGACGGTATCGCCTATCAGTTGGCAGAACCACATACCCCGATTCGCCTTGCCGATCACTGGGTGGAAGGCCAAACGCTGTCGGCAGAAAAGTGGGTGCGCCAACTGTGTGCCACGCCTTTCGACATCACCGCTCGTCCGCCGCTGGTGCTTCGGCTGGTCCAGTATCAGCAGCAGCACCATGTTTTGATTTGGGTAAAACACAACATTATTACCGATGCCTGGAGCGAACAACTGATCCTTAACGATCTGTGGCAGCGCTATAACGAGCTCGACGATCACCACGGCTTAGACGCACCGCAACCGCAGATTCAAACTATCGACATCGTCAATAGCGGCATCGCGTCACCTGCGCCGGCGGATGTTGCTTATTGGCAACAGCAACTGCAAGACTGCCGCGAACTGGACTTCCCGCTGGATAAACCGCGCCCGCTAATGCCGACGCACGCCGGAGAGCGCATCCATTATCAGCTGCAGCCTGACGTAGCCGGTCTGCTGGCGTCACGGGGCAAAGCGCTGGGCGCCACGCCTTTCGCCTTGCTCTGCGCGGCATTAAGTTTGCTGCTCAGCCGTTATACCCAGCAGCAGGATATCGTCATCGGCACCGCCATCGCAGCGCGGGATAACCTGGATCAGGCGCAGGTCAGCGGCTTCCACGTCAATACCGTACCGCTGCGTATCCAACTGAGCGAACAGGACACCCTGGCCGGACTGATCGGTAACATGATGGAAACCTGCATCGGCGCCTACCAGCATCAGCAGCTCTCCTTCGACCGGATCTTGCACCAGATCGAATACGAACGGATGTCGAATAAAAATCCGTTATTCCAGATCATGGCTATCCTGCAGAACGCCGGTGACGTATGCCAACAAAACCTGCGCGATTGCACTCTGCATCGCTTGCCGCTTTCGTCCGGCTTCTCGATGTTCGATATGACCTGGAACTTCAGTGTGGAACAGGACGCCGTCACCATCGAACTCGATTACGCCAGCGAACTGTTTTATCCCGCCAGCATGCAAATGCTGTTGGACAACTATCAGCAAACGCTGCGGCAACTGCTCACCCTGCCGGCCAATACGGCGCAGCTTGCCCTCAACCCGCTATGCGAACGGGAACAACAGTGGCTGCAACAGTTGGCCGTCAACGCCGACGCAGGTTCACGTGACTCGCTGCTGATGCACATTGGCCGGTTGGCACATACTCAGCCTGACAGCCTCGCCGTCAGCTGCGAACGGCAACAGTACAGCTACCGTCAGCTGTGGGCGCAGTCTGAGCGCGTCGCGCATGCATTGCTGCGCATCGACAGCCGGCCTTTCTCGGTCGGCGTCATGATGGAGAAAAGTTGCCACGTCGCCGTGCTCCTGCTCGGCGTGCTGAGAGCCGGCAAACACTACGTGCCGATTGACGTACACTACCCGGCCGACCGCGTGAGCTACATGATCGAGAACGCGCAAGCCCGGTTGCTGGTGACCGATGGTGAGCCAGAGCAAGGTTGGGCCAGTCCCGCCGTCGGTTTCGACTCGCTGGTTTCTCATCCTGCAGCGGCCGACGCGTTGCCGATCCCAGCCGACGATACGCTGGCCTACATCATGTACACCTCAGGCTCAACCGGTAACCCCAAAGGGGTGATGATCACGCATGGCAACCTGAACAATTTCACCAACGACTTCGTCGGGCGGCTGGCGCTGAGCGCGCGCGATAAGGTGCTCAGCCTGACCAGCATCAGCTTCGATATTTTTGGGTTGGAACTGTTCTGCTCGCTGGCCGGCGGCGCGCACGTCACGCTGTGTCCACGAGAAACCGCCATGGATCCGGTCAAGCTGTATCACTTTATCGAGCGACAGCAGCCCAGCGTGATTCAAGCGACACCTACCGTCTGGAGTACCATCGTCCACCACCTGCCGGCGGCGAGCCAACGCCCCCTGACCGTGCTATGCGGCGGCGAGAAAATGCCGGCGGCCCTGTTGACGCAATTGCGACGTATCGCGACACGGGTGCTGCAGGTGTATGGCCCGACGGAAACCACCATCTGGTCGACCTGCGCCGATCTGACTCACGAAGGCGCAAGCGACTGTATCGGCACGCCGATCCAGGCGACTGAGGTTCTGGTCATGGATCAGGCCGGCAACCCGCTGCCAAGCGGCGCATTTGGTGAGCTGTGGCTGGGCGGCGCAGGGGTATCGCCGGGGTATTGGCGCAACCCGACGCTGAGCGATAAGGTCTTTCTACGGCGTCAGGCGTTCGGCGCCGAGCGCTATATGTACCGCACCGGCGACATTGTGCGTTTTAATCGACAGGGGCAGCTGGAGTATCTCGGCCGGAACGATCACCAGGTCAAAATTCGCGGCCACCGTATTGAGTTGAGCGAAATCGATCTCAGTCTATCGTCCCTCGACAATATCGAGCGGTCACTCAGTTTAATTGTCGGTGAAGGCCAGCAGGCCCGCATCGTCAGCTACCTGCAGTTAACGTCGGGCGAAGAGCTGAATGAAAAAGCGGTACGCACGGCGCTGAAAGCCCGTTTGCCGAATATCATGATCCCGTCCGGTTTTGTGGTGCTGTCGGCCTTCCCGCTCACCAACAACAACAAAATCGACATCCGTCGGCTACCGGCGCCGGAAACCCGCTACTCGGCTTCCGAAGCGGACTACACGCCCGCGGCCAATGAGGCGGAAAGCGCCATGCAGCATATCTGGCAACAAGTATTGTCACAGACGCAGATCAGCGTCTGCGACAGCTTCTTCAGCCTGGGTGGAAATTCACTGCAGATCCCGCAGCTGCTGCACGCCATTCGTCAACAGATGGGCGTCTCGCTGACTATCCGCGAATTCATCATGCACAGCCAGATCCGCGAACTTACCGCGCTGGCCTTGAGCAAAACTGCCGAGGTCGCCGATGAAACGCATTGAGGTGTACCACCAAGGGCGTTGTCATCACCTTGACCACCGAGAGCCGCTGCGGCTCTCGGCCAGGCTGGACTTCGCCGATAACCCAACCAACCTTTATGGTGTGGCCCCCGCCGACTCGGCGCCGCTGAGTTACGGCGATACCGTCGCCAACGTGCGTCATGGCGGGGTCTGCAACGCCGAGCGCATCAGCCTGGTGCCGCACTGCCATGGTACGCACACCGAATGCATCGGCCATATTCTTCCTGAAACGCGCAACGTGGCTGACTTGCCGCTTGAACCGTTCATCGCCGCCACCCTGATTCGCATCAGGCCGCAGCGAGCGGACGCGACCGTGGAGAGCTATAACGCCAGCGCTGCCTGTGAAGATTGGCTGATTACCCGGGCGGCGCTCGATGACGCGTTGGCGCCGTTGTCGGGCGACTACCTGCAGGCTTTGGTGATTGCGGTCGAGGCGCCGAGCGAATTCCGCGCCGCGTCCTGCGCGCCCTACTTCAGCCATCAAGCCTTGGCGCGCATCGTCGAACTCGGCGTCCAGCATCTGTTGGTGGACATTCCGTCGATCGACCGTCTATACGACGGCGGACGCATGGACAACCATCGACGTTTTTGGGGGCTTGAGGCCCCCGACAGGCCGCAAGAAGGGCGCAAATACGCCTCCGTGACCGAGCTGATTCAGGTTCCCGCGCAGGCCACGGCGGGACACTATTTTCTGACCATTCAACTGCCGGATCTGAGCGGGGATGCCCTTCCCAGCCGGCCCATCTTATTTTCGTTTTCTACAGGGAAAGTGACATCATGAATTACGCCAGCTATCTGCAGCTAAACCAGCTGCTGTCGCTGCAACAGCCAGCCTCGCCGTCTGCGGAACACCGCAATGAAAACTTGTTTATCATCACTCATCAAACCTACGAGCTCTGGTTCAAGCAGCTGATCGATGAGCTTCATCTGGCGATCGCGCAGATCGAAGAAGGAGATATACCGGCGGCGATCGAAACGATGACGCGCGTCAATGCCATTACCCAAACCGTGGTGAATCAGATCGCCGTGATTTGCACGCTGAAGTTTCACGAATTCCAGCGTTTTCGCAGCTATCTCGGCACCGCCAGCGGTTTTCAATCCTACCAGTTCGCCGGCATAGAAGCGCTGCTCGGCAAGGAAAATCCGAAAAAACTACAGCAGTATCAGGGTGATGAAGAGGCACAGCGTCGATTGGCGGCTATCATCCAACCGGTTTCCCTATGGCAGGCAATACGCGGCCATCTGATGCGTCTCAATGATCAGCCCAATCAGGCGGCGCAAGGCTTCGACGACATCATCAGGCAATCGCTGACGCGTTCGAGCTGCGAGTCGCTGCTGCTCAATCAACTGCTGGATTTGGATTCACTGCTGCAGGAGTGGCGTTACCGCCATGTGAAACTGGTGGAACGTACTATCGGGCAGCGGAAAGGTACCGGCGGTTCATCGGGTTCAGACTATCTGAAATCAACGCTGTTCACGCCGATCTTCGATGAATTGTGGAACGCCATCAACTGAATGCGTTCCTTAACGCCAAGGAAGTTCAGGCTTCCTTGGCCCCCTGAAAATACGGATTTCGCCATGCATTGCACCCACTTCCCCAACGCCCCACGCAGCTTGAAACCGCTGACGCCAGGGCGCCAGGGCAGCCTGCGGCTGATCGCTTTTCCTCATGCCGGCGCCGGCGCCACTGCCTTTCAGGGGTGGAGCCCCTCGTTGCATCAGGACATCGAACTCTATGCCGTGCAATACCCCGGTCGAGAGGAGCGGGCAAACGAAGCGCCGCTCTGTCACCCCCAATCACTCATCAATCAACTGATGCCGGCACTGCAGCCACTGCAGGACAAACCGCTGATCTTTTTCGGCCACAGTCTTGGCGGACGGGTTGCGCTGGCGTTAGCGACGGCGCTGCCTCAGCCGCCGCTGCAGTTGATCATTTCCGCCAGTTCATCGCCCTTCCTGGCGCGCCACAGTTCGTTGCTGAGAATGCCGCGTGCCGCTTTGTTGAACGCGCTATGTGCCGGCGAGGGTCTGGATGCGTCGCTCATCGACGACAGCGCGCTGCTCGATTACTATCTGCCGCTGATCCGTGCCGATCTGATGCTGTCCAGCCAATTGCTTTTCCCTGAGCAACCGGGTTACCCCGCCCCGCTGGCGATGTTTTATGGTGAAAACGACGAGCTGATCGATCGGCAGGATTTGCTCGACTGGCGCCGGATCGCGCAAGGCGATTTTCAGCAGCGCACTTTTGCCGGCGGGCATATGTATATCACCACGCAGCGCGACGCCGTGATAGCCGGCATTCACCAGTTGCTGGCAGGCCACCTGAGTGAACCGGCCAGCATATAGCCGTCAGGCGTTTTCACTCTCAAGCATCGCCAAACGACGCTCGTTGTGCACCACCCGCCACGCCAACAGCAGCACGCAGAGGCTGCAGAGCGACAGCACGGCGCCCAGGTGCTGCGACAGCCCCGCCAACACCAAGCCACCGCCGAGCATCAGGTAATACATCAGGCCAAGGATGGCGCCGGCGGTGCCCATGCAGTCTTTATAATGGCGCAGCGCGCGCGCCAGAATATTGGGAATGGCGATACCGTACGCCATCACCACCAGCATCATCGGCAGAACGAACCACAAGGTCCCTTCCAGCAGCAGTACCAGCAGGCCGCCGGTCAGCGATAATCCGCAGGCCAGCATCAACAGCGCGGGGAACAGCCAGTGCTTGCCGATCAAAAACTTGTTGATCGCCGCGCCGATACCCACCCCGGCCGCCAACACCAAACCGGTATAACCGAACCACTGTGCCGGCAGCGCCAACGCCGAGAAGTGGAATGGCGCCAGCTGGTAATAGCTGAACATGCAAATATTGAACAACGCCACCAACAGCGCGCTGAGCCAAATATCCCCGTCCTTGACCATCCGTCCCAGCGTGCCGAAAAATGAATTCTTCACCACCTGCTGCGGACGCGTCTCCGGCAGTTGCCAACCGGCATAGCCCAGTAACAGCGCCGCCAACAGCGCCAAACCGCCGAACACCCCCTGATAGCCCCAATAGTGAGTCAGCACTGCGCCGCTCAACACGCCAACCGCCGGGCTGATCGCCATGGCGATCCCCATCACCGAGAACACCCGCGCCAATTCATAACCGTCGAAGCGATCGCGAATCGCCGTTTGCGTCCCGACCGAACCGACCGCCGCGCCAAAGGCGGCCAGCACCCGCGCGGCCAGCAGTACGCTGAAGCTGCCGCTGAACAGCGCAACGAGAGAAGCCAGCAGATAGAGCGTCAGCCCGGCCAAAATGGTGGGACGGCGTCCGATGACGTCGCACATCCGCCCCCATACCACCACGCCCAGCGCAAAGGCGAAAAAGTAACAAGAGAGCGTTTGCGCCGCCATTTCCGCACTGACCCGGAAACCGTGCGCAATATGCGTCAATGCAGGGCTGTAGATGGTCTCCACCACCTGGGGAAACATCATCATCGAGGTCGCCAACGTCAGCGTCAGTTTACGTTGCATAACAGATCCTGTAGCCAAGAATAGGCTGCACAAGGTAGCATCTGGTCCCAGCGCCGATTACAATATAAAAGACAATAAATTTACAAAATCGGACAGACTATGGCGTGGCTGCAGGCGCAGGACAGTTTTAATCCGGATACGCTCGACAACGGGGTGCTCGGGATCGCCGCCGAACTGGCGCAGCACGACTCGGGCACGCATTGGCATGACAGGGGGCAGTTGCTGTTCTGTCAGCAAGGCAGCATGCGCATCACGCTCAACCAAAGCATCTGCATGCTGCCGCCGGGCAGAGTCGCCTGGATCCCGCCGCAGGTGGCTCACCGCGTTCAGGTCAACGGCGTCGTCGGTTACCGTTCGCTTTATCTCGACGCCGATCGCTATGCCTGTCTGCCTGCGCAGCTTGCCGTACTGACAGCCTCGCCGCTGCTGCGCGAGGTGTTGGAACGCATCGCGTTCGCCGCCTTCGACACCGACTGGCAGCATGGGCCTTACGCCAATATTCTGGCGGTCTGCCTGGACGAGATCGCCGCCGCGCCGCACGAACTGACGCTGCTGCCGCTGCCCAGCGACCGCCGCCTGCGCCATCTGGCCAATCTGGACATGCTTCCGCCGCTGCACGAGCTATCGCGCTATAGCGGCGCTTCCGAGAAAACCATCAGCCGGATTTTCCGCCGTGAAACCGGGCTCGGTTATCAACAATGGCGTCAGCAATGGCGCCTGATCAAAGCGATAGAGATGCTGGCCGCAGGGATGAGCCAATCCGACGTCGCCGGTCGGCTGGCGTTTTCCAGCGACAGCGCCTTCGCCACTTTTTTCAAGAATATGGCGGGCTGCCCGCCGAGGGCGTATATGGAGAGAAGAAAGTAAGACGCCGTTTAAAACGGCAACGCTGACAAAAGGCATTGATGCAGAGGAGAAAAGCGAGGGGGGAACGGCGCCCCCGCGACAAGCGAGAGCGCCGTTCCGCGACGCCCCTAGCGATAGACGATTTCGCCCTTCGGCTCGTAGGCCGCCGCATCCAGCGGCGAGTGTTTCTCGATGTACTGCTTCAGCACTTCGGCATCGATAAAGCCGGTGTTGACGTAGCTCGGCAGCCCGTCCAGCTTCGGATAGCCGTCGCCGCCCAGCGCGTTGAAGTTCAGCGTCGCCATGCGGTAAGTTTTATCCGCCTGCAGCGGCTGGCCGTTGATCTTCACCTCGCTGACGCCCTTGCCGTCCGCCACCAGGCTGACGTTGGCGAACTGGGCATAGGCGCCGGAATCCGGCTTCATGTTGGCCACCACCGCCAGATACTGTTCAACCTCGCGGCCTTTCATATCGACATGCACCAGCGTGTTGCCGAACGGCTGCACCTTGAGCACGTTCTTGTAGGTGATATCGCCGCTTTCAATCGAATCGCGCACCCCGCCGCCGCTCATCACGGCGAAGTCGGCGTCGGCGCGCTCCCTCTGCGCCGCCAGCATCACCCGCGCCAGGTTGGTCTGCACGAAGCGCACCTTGCTGCGATCGCCTTCAAGCTTGCCGTTGACGCTGCCGATCTTCACGCCCAGCTGCGCCTTGCCCTTATCCTGGAACGGCGTCAGCAGCTTCATCATGGTCGGATCTTCCGCAATCTGCTGGGTGTAGTACACGCGCTCGCTGGTGCCGTCGGCTTTCTCCACCTTCTTCTTCAGGTTCACCGGGATCAGCTGATAATGCACCAGCTTCAGCTCGCCGTTGCGGAATTCGAAATCGGCGCGCCCGACGTATTTGCCCCACTCGTGCGCCTGCACGATCCAGGTGCCGTTCTGACGATCCGGCGAGCATGGCGTGCCCGGCACATAATCCGCCTGTTTGCGGTCGTCGCCGGCCATGCACACCGGATCCTGCGAGTGGCCGCCGACGATCATGTCGAGATATCCCGCCGGCAGGCTGCGCGCCATCTCCACGTCGCCCGGCGCGTTAGAGCCATGCTCGCCGTTGTCATAGTGCCCCATATGGGTGGCGGCGATGATCACGTCCGGCTTCTCGTCCTTGCGCAGTTGCTCCACCACCTGCTTCGCTTCCTGCGCCGGCACGCGGAACTCCATGTCGGTGAAGTACTCCGGATTGCCTATCTTGGCGGTGTCGTCGGTCGTCAGGCCGATCACGGCAATCTTGATGCCCTGTTTGTCGAACAAGGCGTAAGGCTTGAACAGGCGCTGGCCTGTGCTTTTCTGGTAGATGTTGGCGGACAAGAGCGGGAAGGTCGCCCACTTCTCCTGCTGGCGCAGCACGCTCAGCGGGTTGTCGAATTCGTGGTTGCCGATCGCCATCGCGTCGTAACCCACCAGGTTCATGCCGCGGAAGTCCGGCTCGGCGTCCTGCAGATCCGATTCCGGCACGCCGGTGTTGATATCGCCGCCGGACAGCAACAGCACGCTGCCGCCCTGCGCCGCCACTTCGCGGCGAATGCCGTCCACCAGGGTTTTCTGCGCGCCCAGACCGTATTCACCGTGATCGTTCTGCCAGAAGTGACCGTGATGATCGTTGGTATGCAGAATGGTGATGGCGTAGGTCTTATCCTTTTCCCAGGCACTGGCGGCCCCCGACAGCAGCGTCAGGGATACGGCCAACGCGCATGCGGTGGTTTTCAGCGAAAAACGCATGGCGGATCTCCGTGTATTAAATGGCTTTTATGATGAGGGCGAAATTGTAGCGCGAATTAATGACAGCTGATTTCAATTTTTTGCGATGTGAGTCTGATTATTTCAGATATGGTAAAAATTGAACGCCCTGCCTAAGATGTCATCTCTGTGCTCAACAACTTATCAGGCTAATAATAATATGACCGACAGTAGCCAAAGCGCGATGCCGCCCGCCAAGGGCAGTACGGTAAAGAGGACCGCTTTCTCCATCCTTGGCGCCATCAGCGTGTCTCACCTGCTCAACGATATGATCCAGTCGCTGATCCTGGCGATTTATCCGATCCTGCAAGCCGATTTCCACCTCAGCTTCGTGCAGATCGGTATGATCACCCTGACCTATCAGCTAACGGCTTCCCTGCTGCAACCGCTGATCGGCTATTACACCGATAAACACCCGCAGCCTTACTCACTGCCTATCGGCATGGGCTTTACCCTGTCCGGCCTGCTGCTGCTGTCGGTGGCGAACACCTTCCCGCTGGTGCTGCTGGCGGCGGCGCTGGTGGGCACCGGCTCATCGGTATTCCACCCGGAATCCTCGCGCGTGGCGCGCATGGCCTCCGGCGGACGACACGGCCTGGCGCAGTCGCTGTTCCAGGTCGGCGGCAACTTCGGCAGCTCGCTCGGCCCGCTGCTGGCCGCGCTGATCATCGCGCCTTACGGCAAAGGCAACGTCGCCTGGTTCACGCTGGCGGCGCTGCTGGCGATCGTGGTATTGCTGCAGGTCAGCAAGTGGTACCAACATCAGCATCGGGCGGCGAAAGGGCAGCCGAAAAGCCCCGCAATGCTGAAACCGTTGCCAAAACGTACCGTCGCCTACTCGCTGGGCATTCTGCTGGTGCTGATTTTCTCTAAATACTTCTATCTGGCCAGCATCAGCAGCTATTACACCTTTTATCTGATACATAAGTTCGGCGTTTCGGTGCAGAATGCGCAAATTCACCTGTTCGCCTTCCTGTTCGCGGTAGCCGCCGGAACCATCATCGGCGGGCCTCTTGGCGACAAGATAGGGAGAAAATACGTTATTTGGGGCTCAATCCTTGGCGCAGCGCCATTTACGCTTATTTTACCCCATGCATCCCTGTACTGGACCGGCATTTTGACGGTGATCATCGGGGTTATTCTCGCCTCCGCTTTCTCCGCCATCCTGGTCTACGCACAGGAGCTGATCCCCGGTAAAGTCGGCATGGTTTCCGGTTTATTCTTCGGTTTTGCTTTCGGTATGGGCGGGTTAGGTGCGGCAGTTCTTGGCTATGTCGCGGATTTGACCAGTATCGAGCTGGTCTACCAAATCTGTGCTTTCCTACCGCTGATCGGCATTATCACCGCGCTACTGCCCAATATGGAGCATAAACCGCAATAACCCCGCGAACCGCCCGGATGAAATTATTTATTCATCCGGGTTATCCTACGGATAAATCAATGTTATTTGGTTTATCTGGCACAAAACTCCCTCATTGCCGCGCCTTAAGCGAAATCCTCTGCTTTTTTACAAAAAAGGCCAAATTAGCCAAGCAAGCCGCGAACAAATGCAATAAACTAAATGTATCTTTTCGTAACTTTGTTGCGTTTCTCCCGTGCCGCGATGCATAGCCAGAAGGAGTATGGATGCATAATTCAACACCGCTCATCACCACCATCGTCGGAGGGTTAGTACTCGCCTTCCTCCTCGGTATGCTGGCGAACCGCCTGCGCATCTCACCCCTGGTGGGGTATCTGGCCGCAGGGGTGCTCGCCGGCCCGTTCACCCCCGGTTTCGTCGCCGATACCTCACTGGCGCCGGAACTGGCGGAAATCGGCGTTATCCTGTTGATGTTCGGTGTTGGCCTGCACTTCTCTTTGAAAGACCTCCTCGCAGTAAAATCTATCGCCATACCTGGCGCCGTGGCGCAGATAGCCGTCGCTACCCTGCTCGGCATGGGGCTGTCCAAGCTGCTCGGCTGGGATCTGATCTCCGGCCTGGTGTTCGGCCTCTGTCTCTCCACCGCCAGCACCGTGGTGCTGTTGCGCGCGCTGGAGGAGAGGCAATTGATCGACAGCCAGCGCGGGCAAATCGCCATCGGCTGGCTGATCGTCGAAGATTTGGCGATGGTGCTGACGCTGGTATTACTGCCCGCCTTCGGCAACATGCTGGGCAACGACAACGCCAGCAGCGGCCAGCTGCTGATGGAGCTGGCGCTGACCATCGGTAAGGTCATCGCCTTCATTGCGTTGATGATCGTGGTCGGCCGCCGCCTGGTGCCGTGGATCCTGTCGAAAACCGCCAGCACCGGCTCGCGCGAGCTGTTCACCCTGGCGGTATTGGCGCTGGCGCTCGGCATCGCCTACGGCGCGGTGAAGCTGTTCGACGTCTCCTTCGCGCTGGGCGCCTTCTTCGCCGGCATGGTGCTTAACGAGTCCGAGCTGAGCCACCGCGCGGCGCACGACACCCTGCCGCTGCGCGACGCGTTCGCCGTGCTGTTCTTCGTCTCGGTTGGCATGCTGTTCGATCCGATGATCGTGATTAACGAACCGCTGGCGGTGCTGGCGACGCTGGCGATCATCGTGTTCGGCAAATCCGCCGCCGCGTTCCTGCTGGTGAAAATGTTCGGCCACTCCAAGCGCACCGCGCTGACCATCTCCGCCAGCCTGGCGCAGATCGGCGAGTTCGCCTTTATTCTGGCGGGCCTCGGCATCGCGCTCGGCATGATGTCGGAACACGGGCGCAATCTGGTGCTGGCCGGCGCCATTTTGTCGATCATGCTCAACCCGCTGTTGTTCACCCTGCTGGAGCGCTATCTGGCCAAAACCGAAACCATCGAAGAGCAAATTCTCGAAGAGGCGGTGGAAGAAGAGAAGCAGATCCCGGTGGACATGTGCAACCATGCGCTGGTGGTCGGCTACGGCCGCGTCGGCAGCCTGCTGGGCGGCAAACTGGCCGAGGCGGGCATTCCGCTGGTGGTGATCGAGAACTCCCGTCCGCGGGTGGAAGCGCTGCGCGAACAGGGCATCAAGACGGTGCTGGGCAACGCCGCCAATCCGGAAGTGATGGATCTGGCGCGGCTCGACTGCGCGCGCTGGCTGCTGCTGACCATCCCGAACGGCTATGAGGCCGGCGAGATCGTCGCCTCGGCGCGCGCCAAGCGGCCGAACATCGAGATCATCGCCCGCGCCCACTACGACGACGAGGTGGCCTACATCACCGATCGCGGCGCCAATCAGGTGGTGATGGGCGAACGGGAGATCGCTAACAGCATGCTGAACATCCTGCAGCTGGATACCCTGAGCGAAGAAGAAAAAATGGGGGGCTGCCCGATCTGAGGCACCGCGCATTAAAAAAGGTCCGGCATGCCGGACCTTTTCTTTTTCAGCGGGTTAACGCTCCCAATAGGACTCTTCCAGGCTGTCTTCGCGCTCCGGCAGGCCACGAGTGAGACGCGGCGAATGCTGGTTCAACACCTGGTAGCTGACGCGGTTGGCGTATTTGCACACCTGCGCCAACGAAGAGTATGTCAGGTAACTGCGCACGTGCTTGCTCGAGTTCGGCACGTTGTGGCGGTGATAACCGTTGGCGGCGATATCGTGCAGCAACGCCGACAGCGCGCCGTCGCCGGCGCCGTTGGTGTTCATGATCTTCTCCGGCCCGCCCATATACGGCGCGATGTGCGAGTAAACGCGCAGCGGATGGTCACAGTGTTCGCGACGCATGGCGCGGCTGAACTCGTAGCGGTTGAACTCGGCGATATGCCCCGGCAACAGCGGGTGCTGGGTCTGACGCTTGTTGGCCTCTTCGGTGTAGCCCGCCATATACAGGCCGTTCGGCCCGGCGGTGCACAGCACCAGATCCACCCACTCCAGCGCCATGTCCGAGGCGGTCAGCGGATCGCTCAGCCCGGTCAGCTCCAGCGCTTCGTCTTCGTTCATCGCCAGAATGGTCACATTTTCCTTCAGGAAGTCGCGCCACCACTGCGGGTTGTCGGCGATCACGTACTTGGTGCCCAGGGTCAGCACCACCGGCACATCGTGCTTTTTGGCGTATTCGATCGCCTGCAGGGTAGCCTCCTTTATCGGCTCCCCTTCCTTGCAGCGCACCAGATAAGAGCTCAGCACCAGCGCCGACGCGCCGGCGATCACCTCTTCAGGGATGCTTTCCGGGCGCAGCTGGTTCATCTGGCCGGGGTTGATGGCGAAGGTGCGCTCGCCGCTTTCGCCGATCAGCGTGAAACAGCGGCCGATGGCGCCGTCAACGCCCTGCAGATAGTTAAGATCGGTGCGGCTGGAGGTATTGCACAGATAACGGTAGGCGTAGCTGCCGATTTTCACGTTGCTGCACATCACGCCGAGCAGCACCGAGCGGTCGTCCGCCAGCACCGAATAGTTGTGCATGGTGTTGCCAATGGTGCCGCCGGCGAACTGATGGGTGACCAGGTTGTTTTCATTCAATTCCTGATACAGCGCCTCGGCGACGTCATCTTCGATCACCAGAGAGTGGCCCAGGCTCAGGCCGTAGCGCTGGACAAAAGCGTCGTCCACTTTCGCCTCGATATCCACCAGCGTCTGGTCGATGCCGACGATATACGAGGTGCTGATTTCACTTTCGGGCTGGGCCTGCTGCAGAAGCGGATCGCGGGCGCTCACCGGGAAATAGTGTTTGGACTTGCGTTTACCAGGAAATTTCATGTGATTGGTGGTGGTGGCGGTTTAACAAGCGGAGAATGTTAACACATCCCCGCCCGATCACGATGCATCTAATAGACAGATTATGGATGATTACAGACGCTGCGCCACCAGTTGCTGCATCATGTCAATATGCGCCGGCTCGTCGTTCAACGCAGAGATGTATTCAAATTTCTCGCCGCCGGCCTTAAGGAAGATCTCGCGGTTCTGCTCTTTAATCTCTTCCAGCGTTTCCAGGCAGTCCGCTGAGAAACCGGGGCAGATCAGCTGAATGTGCTTCACGCCCTGCGCCGGCAGCCCTTTTAGGGTCTCATCGGTATACGGCGTCAGCCAAGGCTCGCGGCCGAAGCGCGATTGGTACGTCATCATCACCCGCTCCGGCGCCAGCGGCAGCGTCGCGCTCAGCGCTCGCAGCGTATCCTCGCAGCGCTGCGGGTAGTCGTCGCCCAGCCGCGCATAACGTTTGGGGATGCCGTGGAAAGACAGCACCAGCCGGTCCGGCTGGCCGTGCTCGGCGAACGAGCGCTCCACGCTTTGTTGCAGCGCGGCGATATAGGCCGGGTGTTCGGCGTAATCGCGAATGAAGGCCACAGAAGGCAAGCGGCGATAGCCTTTCAGCACCCGCGCCACGCCATCCCATACCGCCGCGCTGGTGGAACAGGAATATTGCGGATAGAGCGGCAGCACCACCAGGTTGGTCACGCCCTGCGCCAGCAGCTTGTCGATGGCTTCCGCCAGGCTCGGCGAGCCGTAGCTCATGCCCAACTCCACCGGCGTATTCGGCATGCGCGCCGCCAGCGCCCGCTGTTGGCGGCGGCTGTACACCAGCAGCGGCGAACCCTCTTCCATCCACACCGACTGATAGAGTTTCGCCACGCGCGGCGAGCGGATCGGCAGGATCGCGCCGTTGAGGATCGGCCACCAGATCAGCGGCGCCGTATCGACCACGCGATCGTCACTGAGGAATTCCTTCAGATAGCGTTTGACCGCCGACGAGGTCGGCGCATCTGGCGTGCCCAGGTTCACCAGCAATACGCCGTGTTTCTCTTGCTTCATCTCAGTTCCCCTCATTTCCTTTCCGGCCGGCATTCCGTTCTGGGTCGGGATGTCAGCAGCCATTAATGCCGGCTATTGTAACGGAAAAGTCCTGCGTCGAAACCGATAACAGCAACAGGCTATGCCTGTGGGCATCTTCCTTGCGCCAGCTGCCATACCGCCGCCACATTGCGCGCCGTCACCTGCAGATTGCGATCGGCGTCCGCCAGCGCGTCTTCCAGCGTCACGATGCGATCGAGCACCGAAAACGCCGCATCGATGCCGTGCTGATGCACCACCGGATAATCCGGCGCCAGGCTGCCGGCAATGGCGATCACCGGCACGCCGTGACGCTTGGCTACCCGCGCCACGCCGATCGGCGTTTTACCGTGGACAGACTGGCTGTCCAGCCGCCCTTCGCCGGTGATCACCAAATCGGCATCGCGCACCGCTTCATCCAGGCGCAGGGTTTCAGTGACAATCTCGATGCCCGGCCGCAAACGCGCGTTGAGCATGCCGAGCAGCGCCGCCCCCATGCCGCCCGCCGCGCCCGACCCTGGCTGGGCCAGCACGGCGCGGCCGGTTTCCCGTTCCAGCAGTTCGCCGTAGTGATGCAGCGCCGCATCGAGCTGCGCCACCATCTCCGGCGTCGCCCCTTTCTGCGGCCCAAATACCGCCGACGCGCCCTTTGCACCGCACAGCGGATTATCCACGTCGCAGGCGGCGGTTACGCTCACCCGCTGCCAACGTGCGTCCAGTCCGGCGAGATCGAGGTGCGCCAGCTGCGCCAGCGCCGCGCCGCCCATTGGCAGCGGGCGACGATCCTTATCCAGCAATTTAACGCCCAGCGCCTGCATCATTCCGGCGCCGCCGTCGTTGGTGGCGCTGCCGCCAATGCCGAGAACGATCGCCTTCACGCCGCGATCCAGCGCCGCCAGCATCAGTTCGCCGGTGCCGTAACTGGTGGTAATGCGCGGATCGCGCCGGTTGGGCGGCGCCAGATGCAGCCCGGAGGCGGCGGCCATTTCAATCACCGCGGTTTCGCCGTCGCCCAACAAGCCATAGAACCCCTGCACCGGCTCCCCCAGCGGGCCGGTGACCGTCACCTGAACGATTTCACCGCCGGTGGCCGCCACCATCGACTCCACCGTGCCTTCACCACCGTCCGCCATCGGCAGCTTCACGTAGTGTGCCTGCGGGTAAATCTGACGGAATCCCCGCTCAATGGCGTCGGCGACGCCGAGCGCGCTCAGGCTCTCTTTGAAAGAATCCGGGGCAATAACCACTTTTTTCAGCGTTTTCATCACTGTTCCTTATCCCGCCAGGTTAAATACGCCAAACATCAGCGCCGAGATTGCCGCGATGGTGAACCCCACCAGCGTTTCATACGGCAACAGCTTGAGCCGCTCGTGCACCGCCATATTGACGCTGCCGCCGGTGGCGTGGAAGAAGCTGCCGTGCGGCAGGTGATCCAGCACCGTGGCGCCCGCATGGATCATCGCCGCGCCGGCCAATCCGCTCACCCCCAGCTCAAGCAGCGTGGAGCTGAACACCCCGGAGGCGACGGCGGTGCCGGCGGTGGTCGAGGCGGTCGCCATCGACATCAGCGCGCCGGACAGCGGCGCCAGCAGCCAGGCCGGCAGCCCGGTGTGCGTCAAACCGGTAATCAAGACATCCTTCAGCGCCGAGTTGGCGATAATGCCCGCCAGCGTGCCGGTGCCGAGCAGCATGATCGCCACCGGCGCCATGCGCGACAGGCCAGATACCATAAACTGATTGCACTGACGAATTCGCCCCATCAGCAGCGCGCCCGCCAAACCGCCGGCCGGCAGCGCGATCAGCGGATCGACGGCGATACCGGCGATCGGCCGCAGCGACAGCAGCAGGATCGCCACCAGCGGCGCGCTGATCGCCGCAGCGAAGCCCGGCCGCGCCCCTTCGGCATGCTGAGTCAGCTCTTCAGCCATCACCCTGCCGCCTTTATCGCTCAGGCGACGCGCCAGCAGATAGGCCACCACCAGGCCGCACAGCCCCGGCACGATGCCGGCCATCATCACCGAGGTGAGCGGCACGTGGAAGTTGTCCGCCGCCGCGATGGTGTTCGGGTTGGGCGACATCACGTTGCCGGCCTTGCCGCCGCCGATCATCGCCAGCAGGATCGCCGCACGAGAAATGCCGGCCTTTTGGGCGATCGACAGCGCGATCGGCGCGACGGTGATCACCGCCACGTCGATAAACACCCCCACCGCCGTCAGGATCAGTGTAGCCACCGCCAGCGCCAGCAGCGCGCGGGTTTCGCCCACCTTGCGTACGATAGTTTCGGCGATGGTGTGCGCCGCGCCGGATTCGATCAGCACCCCGGCCAATACCCCCGCCGCCAGAATGCGCATCACGGCGTTGGTGATGCCCTGCGCCCCGCCGATCATCAGCGTCACGGTCTGCACCAGATCGGCGCCGCCGCACAGCCCGCCCGCCAGCGCGCCGGCAATCATGCCGTAAGCCGGTGGAACCTTGCGTAGAATCAGGACGATGGCGACGGCTAACGCCACCAGCGCCCCCAGAGTGGATACGGTTGTCATTGTTGTTTTCTCCGTGGTTGATGTGCAGGCCAACATATCCCGCGCGCCCGGCGTTGGCCTGAGGGGAAACAACAAAAAATCGCCGAAGGAACGGCGCGGAATTTGTGGGTTGGCACAACTCAGTCGTGCATCAGCATGCCGATATACAACCGCAGAGAGTCAGTTAATTGATTGATTTTCATGCCGGTTATGGCTTCGATGCGCTGCAGGCGATAGCGCAGGGTATTGACGTGAATATGCAGCTGCGCGGCGGCCTGCGTCTGATCACAATTCTGCGAAAAATAGTGGCGCAGCGTGGCGCGCAGCACGCCTTTTTCATCCTGTTCCTCCAGCGTCCGCCAGGGGCGCCCCAGCTCTTGCGCTCGCCAGTCCTCCCCGAGATCGCACAGCAGCGACGGCAGCGGATAGTCGTGGTAGAACAGCGTGGCGTGGCGCAATTTCAGGCGCTGCGCCATCGCCTGGGTGGCGCGCGCGGTCAGGCTGGAGCGGTAGGCGCTTTGCGGATCGTCGTAGAAACCGCCGACGATCAGCCGCACCCGAAAGCGATGCTTTAGCTGGTTTTGCAAACGCTGCGCCTGTTGGCGCTCCAGCTTCAGGCTCCACTCGCCTTGCGCCATGCTGGCCGGGCGCAGCAGGGTCATTTCATTGAAGCCGGTAATGGCGATCAACGCATCGCGCTGGGTGGCCTCCAGCTCAGCCAGCAGTTCGCGCAGCAGGTGCGGCTGCGCCTCTTGCAGCTCGACGATCCAGACGATGCGCGCCTGGCGCAGATCCAATCCCAGATACGCCGCCATCGCTTCCAGCGACGCCGTGTTCGGCTGCGGCTGCAACAGCTGGTTCGCCAGCTCTTCCCGGTAGCGTTTTTCCCACTGGTGCTGATCCAGCAGCGCCGCCTGCTCCACCATCATCTCCGCCGCCATTTTGACCAACTCGGCGTAGGAGCGCACCTCGGCCGGCTCGCCGGAAATGCCGATCACTCCCACCCGCTGATTGCGAAAGCTGAACGGCAGGTTGATGCCGGGCCGCACGCCCTTCAGGTGTTCGGCGGTGGCGCGATCGATTTCCACCACCCGATTCTCCGCCAGCGCCAGCACCGCGCCTTCATGACGCTGGAACAGACGCTGCGGGTTGCCGGAGGCGATGATCACGCCGTTGCTGTCCATCACGTTGACGGAATGGCTGATGATGCCCATCGCCCGCTGGACGATCTGGCGCGCGGTGGCTTCCGCCAGAAGTTTGGTCTGTCTGAGCATGCCGGCTCCCTGCTGAGGATGAAAACGCAGGCTTGTTATACGCCATTTGGCGCGGGCGATTAACGGGCACGGCCGCAACAAGCCGCCGCGATCACAATTTGGCGGGAAAACGGCAAAAAAAAAACGCCGGGCCACAGGCCCGGCGTCATGCACAGCCAGCTTGCTATCAACCGAGGATAGTCGCCAGCTCTGCGCTCACTTCGGCCACCTTGCGGGTGCCGTCGATTTTGCGGTATTGGGTGTTGCCCGCTGCCGCTTCTTTGCTGTAGTAAGAGATCAGCGGCGCGGTCATCTGATGGTATTCCACCAGGCGCTTGCGCACGGTCTCTTCCTGATCGTCCTTGCGCGTGGTCAGCTCTTCGCCGGTCACGTCGTCTTTGCCTTCCACCTGCGGCGGATTGAACTTCACGTGGTATACGCGGCCGGACGGCGCGTGCACGCGGCGGCCAACGATGCGGTCAACGATCAGCTCGTCCGGCACGTCGAACTCCAGCACGAAGTCCACGTTGATGCCGGCTTCTTTCATCGCGTCAGCCTGCGGAATGGTGCGCGGGAAGCCGTCCAACAGGAAGCCCTTGCGGCAATCTTCCTGAGCGATGCGCTCTTTGACCAGCGCGATCACCAGCTCATCGGTCACCAGCTTGCCGGCGTCCATGATCTCTTTCGCCTGCTTGCCCAGTTCACTGCCGGCCTTCACGGCTGCGCGCAACATATCACCGGTGGAGATTTGCGGAATGCCGTATTTCTCCATGATGAATTGAGCCTGAGTACCTTTACCAGCGCCCGGAGCGCCCAGCAGAATGATACGCATTGCGTAAATCCCCTTGCTATGTAGTTTTTATAAAATTGCGAAAACGCTCAACGATACCATTTCAGGGGGGGCAGGCTCAAGGCGCGCGAAGGAAATCGATTGCGGAACATGCAAAAATTCAAGCGAACAAAAGAGGGGAAAATGCAGGGAAAAACAGGAAATGCGCCCCTAACGGTGCCGTTAAGGGCGCATATAATCAACTTCAGGCGGACAGCAACTTGTTCATGCGGCGGATGAACAGGTTCGGATCCTCCAGCGTGCCGCGTTCAGCCAACAGCGCCTGATCCAAAAGCAGGTCGATCCACTCGGCGAAATGTTCGTTATCGCCCACGTCGGATGCGCGTTTGACCAACGCATGCTCAGGATTAAGCTCGAAAATGTACTTCACTTCCGGCGCCTGCTGGCCCGCAGCGGCGAACAGCTTGGCCATCTGGGTGCTCATCTCGTCGGCGTCGGTCACCACGATCGCCGGCGTATCGGTCAGGCGGTGCGTCAGACGCACATCCTTCACGCGGTCGCCCAGCAGGGTTTTCACGCGTTCGATGAACGGTTCCAACTGCTTCTCGGCCGCCTTCTGCTCTTCGGTTTCATCCGCCAGTTTATCCAGCGTTTCATCCGCCTTGCTGACCGACTGGAACGGCTTGCCGTCGAACTCGGTCAAGTAGCTCATCATCCACTCGTCGATGCGATCGGACAACAGCAGCACTTCGATACCTTTCTTGCGGAACAGCTCCAGATGCGGGCTGCTCTTGGCGGCGGCGTAGCTGTCGGCGGTGATGTAGTAAATCTTTTCCTGCCCTTCCGCCATGCGGCCGACGTACTCTTCCAGCGACACGGTCTGCGCCGAGCTGTCGCCGTGGGTGGTGGCGAAGCGCAGCAGTTTGGCGATCGCTTCCTGGTTGCCGTTGTCTTCCGCCGGGCCTTCTTTCAGCACCAGACCGAACTGCTGCCAGAATTTCTGGTAGCCTTCGGCGTCGTCTTTGGCCAGCTTATCCAACATCTGCAGCACGCGCTTGGTCAGCGCGCCGCGCAGGTTCTGCGTCACGCGGCTGTCTTGCAGGATCTCGCGCGATACGTTCAGCGGCAGATCGTTGGAATCGATCAGGCCGCGCACGAAGCGCAGATAGTTCGGCATGAACTGCTCGGCGTCGTCCATGATGAACACGCGCTGCACGTACAGCTTCAGGCCGTGCTTGTGATCGCGGTTCCACATGTCCCACGGCGCCTGCGCCGGGATATACAGCAGGCTGGTATATTCCTGCTTGCCTTCCACCCGATTGTGGCTCCAGCTCAGCGGATCGGTGAAATCGTGGGCGATGTGCTTGTAGAACTCTTTGTACTCTTCGTCGGTCACGTCAGCCTTGCTGCGGGTCCACAGGGCCTGCGCCTTGTTGATCTTCTCCCAGGTGACGGTGCCGTCTTCTTCGTTCTTGCTTTCGATCTCTACCGGCAAGGCGATGTGATCGGAATATTTGCCGATCACCGAGCGCAGGCGCCAGGCGTCGAGGTACTCATCTTCGCCTTCGCGCAGATGCAGGGTGATTTCGGTGCCGCGGGTCTCTTTAGTGATGTCGGCGATGGTGTAGTCGCCTTCACCGGCGGACTCCCAGAACACGCCCTCGTCATCGGCGGCGCCGGCCGCGCGGGTGCGCACGGTCACTTTGTCCGCCACGATGAACGCCGAGTAGAAACCGACGCCGAATTGGCCGATCAGTTGGCTGTCTTTCGCCTGGTCGGAACCGATGGATTCCAGAAACGCTTTGGTGCCCGATTTGGCGATGGTGCCGAGGTTTTCGATCACTTCTTCGCGGCGCATACCGATGCCGTTGTCGGCAATGGTCAGGGTGCGCTGCTCTTTATCGAAGGACAAACGCACGCGCAGCTCGCCGTCGCCGGCATACAGCTCCGGCGCGGACAGAGCGCGGAAGCGCAGCTTGTCGGCGGCGTCAGAGGCGTTGGAGATCAGCTCGCGCAGAAAAATTTCTTTGTTGGAGTACAGCGAATGGATCATCAAATGAAGCAGCTGTTTTACTTCAGACTGGAACCCGCGGGTTTCTTGACCTTTCATACTCATTGATTACCTCAAAGACAATGGCTACCAAAATCGAACAATGAGGATCAGATGAGGGTCAGGGTCTTGTTTTTCAAGCGGACGGCGGGAAATTTTTGGCAAAAAACAATGGGGCCGGGCGGCCCCATCCGGGAAAACATCAGAACTTGATGGCGTGGCGCCCCGCCAGCGAATGCGACAGCGTGGTGCCGTCGACCATCTCCAGCTCGCCGCCCACCGGCACGCCGTGGGCGATGCGGCTGGCGAGCACGCCATACTGGCCACACATCTCGGCGATATAGTTGGCGGTCGCCTCCCCTTCCACCGTCGGGTTGGTGGCGAGGATCACTTCGGTGATGCTTTCCTTTTCCAGCCGTTGCTCCAGGCGATCCAGACCGATATCGCCCGGCCCGATGCCGTCCAGCGGCGACAGATGCCCCATCAGCACAAAGTAGCGCCCGGCGAACTGGCCGGTCTGCTCGATGGCGTGGATATCCGCCGGGCTTTCCACCACGCAAATCTGGCCGTTTTGCTGGCGGCGCGGATTGGCGCAAATGGTGCAGACGTCCTGCTCGGTGAAGGTGCGGCAGTCGGCGCAGTGGCCGATCTCCGACATCGCGCGCGTCAACGCCTGCGCCAGGCGCATGCCGCCGCTGCGATCGCGCTGCAGCAGCTGAAACGCCATGCGCTGAGCCGATTTCGGGCCGACGCCCGGCAGGCAGCGCAGCGCCTCCATCAGGGATTCAAGGAGCGGGCTGGTTTGCATCAGAACGGCATCTTGAAGCCAGGCGGCAACTGCATGCCGCTGGAGACGGAGGCCATTTTCTCTTTCTGGGTCTCTTCGATGCGGCGCGCGGCGTCGTTAAACGCAGCGGCGATCAGATCTTCCAGCATCTCTTTGTCGTCTTCCATCAGGCTTGGATCGATTTCCACGCGGCGGCAGTTGTGCGCGCCATTGATGGTGACTTTCACCAGGCCGGCGCCAGATTCGCCGGTCACTTCCAATTTGGCGACTTCTTCCTGCATCTGCTGCATTTTTTCTTGCATTTGCTGGGCTTGCTTCATCAGGTTGCCCAGACCGCCTTTACCAAACATAGTCGTCTCTCGTCGCTAGGGCCGCGCACATCGCGCAGCGTTTAAAGGGGGCGAATACTCTCTTCATCCAGATCCGCGTCGAAGAATCGGCGCAGCGTCTGAATGTTGGTATCCGCTTCGATGGACTGGCGCGCCTGCGCCAGCTTTTCCTCATAGATGGCTTGTCGCCATTCCAGCGGGGTGCGCTCCGCCGGATTATCGTCCTCCACCACGGTCAGCTCGATCGGGCTGCCGTACAGCTCACCGAGCGCGTCGGCCAGCGTCTTCTGCGCCGAAGGCGAATTCAGATGGCGCTGCGAAGACCGCAGATGGAGGCTAATCTTGCCCGGCTCCGGCTGCTGCTTGAAGGCGTTCAACGCCAGCTGCTGCACCAGTTTCGGGATCTTCAGCTTATCGATTTCCGCCGCCCAGGCGTCGCGCTCCAGCGACTCCACCACCAGCTTGGCGGCCAGCTCCGGCGTTTTCTCGTGCTCCAACGCCGTGCGCAGCGCTTTCGGCGTCGCCAGCGGTTCCGGCGCCGCCTCGGGCTCGGTCTGCGCGCGCCAACGATAGGCTTCCGGTTTCGCCGGTTTTTCCGGCACCTTCTTCTCCGCCAGGCGCTGCTGGCTGCGCTCGGTCACGGAAGCCAAACGCCCCAGCGCCGAGTTTGCCGGCCGCGCTATTCCTGGCGCCGCCGGCTCATTCTTTTTTGGTGTGGATGCTCCCTGCTGCCGTTGCAGCTGGGACCGCGCTTTCAACAGCTGGGCGGTGGCATCCGGTAAAGGGGTCGATGATTGTCGCTGCGGCGCGGCCGGCTGCCCTAGCGGCGGCGGCGCGTCCTGAAACTGCGGCGGCTGTGGCGATGCGGCCTGCTGCGGCTGCGCCATCGGCGTCGGCGCGGTCTGCACCAACGCCACCGGCTCCGGGATCACCGCTTTCGGGTGAAACGCCAGCGCGCGCAGCAGGGTCATCTCAACCCCCATGCGGCGATCCGGCGCATAGGCCAGCTCTTTGCGGCCCACCAACAGCGTCTGGTAATAGAGTTGCACATCGGCCGGCGGCAGGGTGCGCGCCAGCTCACGCAGCCGTTGTTCCACGGCGGCGTAGTGGTTGTCGAGCATCGAAGGCAGCAGTTGCACCATCGCAATGCGGTGCAGCAACGCCAGCGTCTCCACCAGCAGGTTTTCCCAATCCACGCCGCGCGAAGCGGCCTGCGCGACCTGCGCCATCACCTTTTCACCGTCGGCGCTGACCAGCGCTTCGAGGATCGCCAGCGGCTGCTCGTCATCGAGCGTACCGAGCATCTGGCTGACGGTGGCGGCGGTCACCTGCCCCTGCCCCATGGCGATCGCCTGATCGGTCAGGCTCAGCGCATCGCGCATGCTGCCGTCGGCGGCGCGCGCCAGCAGCTGCAGCGCGCGGGCGTCGCTGGTGATCTGCTCCGCCGTCAGCACCGTTTCCAGCTGCTGGCGGATCTGATCGACGTCCAGCGCTTTGAGGTGAAACTGCAGGCAGCGGGAAAGAATGGTCACCGGCAATTTTTGCGGATCGGTGGTGGCCAACAGGAATTTGACGTGCGGCGGCGGCTCTTCCAGCGTCTTCAGCAACGCGTTGAAGCTGTGGCGCGAGAGCATGTGCACTTCATCGATCAGGTAGACCTTGAAGCGGCCGCGCGCCGGCGCGTACTGAACGTTGTCCAGCAGATCGCGGGTATCTTCCACCTTGGTTCGGGAAGCGGCGTCGATCTCGATCAGATCGACGAAGCGCCCCTGCTCGATCTCGCGGCAGTTGTCGCATTGGCCGCACGGCGTGGCGGTGATGCCGGTTTCACAGTTCAGGCCTTTGGCCAGCAAGCGGGCGATGGTGGTTTTCCCCACGCCGCGCGTGCCCGAGAACAGATAGGCGTGATGGATCCGCCCCAGCGAGAGGCCGTTGGCCAGCGCGGTCAGGACATGTTCCTGGCCGACCACGTCTGCGAACGTTTGAGGGCGCCACTTACGGGCGAGAACCTGATAGCTCATTAATACCGGAGAAGTCGAGTAATCTGGAGGGTCATGCTAACACAGCCCCGCGGCAATCCGCGAGGCCGTTGTGCCCAAGGGGCGATGCCGCATCAATGACCGGCGAAGTCCACCAGGCAGTAGCAGTCGATGCCCAGCTTGTTCAGACGCGCTTCTCCGCCCAGATCCGGCAGGTTGATGATGAACGCGGCGTCTTTCACTTCACCGCCCAGACGGCGGATCAGTTTGGTGGTCGCTTCAATGGTGCCGCCGGTCGCCAGCAGATCGTCCACCACCAGCACTTTGTCGCCCGCGGTGATGGCGTCGGTGTGGATCTCCAGCTTGTCGGTGCCGTACTCCAGCTCATAGCTTTCGCTGAGCGTGGCGCGCGGCAGTTTGCCCGGTTTGCGCACCGGCACGAAACCGACGCCCAACGCTAACGCGACGGGCGCGCCGAACAGGAAACCACGCGCTTCGGTACCCACCACCTTGGTCACGCCCGCTTCGCGATAGCGCTCAACCAGCAGCTCGATGCTGGCGGCGTAGGCCAACGGGTTTTCCAGCAGGCTGGTCACGTCGCGGAACAGGATGCCCGGCTTCGGATAATCCGGGATGGTTTTGATACTGTCTTTAATAAACTGAAGCTGCTGCGCAGTAGCGGTCATAATTGTTGCCTGATAAAACTGCCTGAAAACCGGCGCGCCGCTCACCCGCCGCCCCCGGGTGAAACACACCGGAGAAAAAATGGCAGGCGATCCGCGCACGAAAACGCCCAAATCTATGCAAACTGGCGGACAAATGCAACTCTCCCCTGCATCTTTCAACCCGCAGCGTTGTTGACCGCACGCATTACTTACCTAAGTAAGCTCCCGGGGATGCCTGCGTTTGTCGCCTGGCTGCGGCTTGAAAGCTATTGAGGAGTTTAAGGTACAATCAGCGCTGTTTTTGTTGCGGCAGATCAATAACCGGCAGGCGCAGCATAAAGGTCAGCAAAATGGCCAACATCAGCAGCAACAGCCCGCGCACCCACCAGATTTTCACCAGCCACAGCGAACAGGCGAAGGTCAGCACGATCACCAGCACCGCTTTCCACTTCGCCCCCGGCGGCAGCGCGCGATGCTGCTGCCAATGGCGCAGATAAGGGCCAAACCAGGAACGGTACAGCAGCCAGTGATGAAAGCGCGGCGAGGAGCGGGCGAAGCACCAGGCGGCCAACAGCAGGAACGGCGTGGTCGGCAACAGCGGCAACACCACGCCCAACGTCGCCAGCACCACCGCCAACCAGCCCAAAATGATCAATAACCCACGCGTCATGCGGTTCTTCGCTCCTCAATCGGTTGCGGCTTACTGTAGCATCGGCGCCGCGCCGGCGGAATATGCATGCGGCGCTTGTTTCAGGACGGCTTCGCGGGCAAGCTTACGCCTGTTGAAATCAAGAGGGAGCTTATGTGAGCACTCAGCGTCTATTACAGGTGTTGGCACAGCAGATTGCGGCGCTGGCGGCCGAAGTCAGCCCGCGCGGCGACGCCCCGATCCCGCAGGCGCGGTTCGACGCCGCCCTGTTCGCCAACCGCGGCACGCGGCTGCGCGACTACCTGGCCGAAGTGGAGAAAAACTTCGCCCAGCTGCAAAACGCCGCTAACGACAGCCGCGCCAGCCAGGTGGCCTTTCTGGCCGAAAAACTGGTGGCTCAGATCGCCGCCCTGCAGCGCGAGCTGGCGACCCAGGCGCTGCGGCGCAAAAATCAGCCGAAGGAAGCCCCCGAGGTCGATCTCTACCACAAGCTGGCCGAGCATCAGGATTACGAACGCCGGCTGATCGCCATGATTCAGGATCGGGAAAGCCTGCTGGGGCGCCAGACCACGCTGGCGGCGCAGCAAAAGCTGCAGCACGAGCTGGCGGCGCTGGAGGGGCGGCTGATGCGCTGTCGTCAGGCGTTGGCGCGCATCGAGCGCAATATCGAGCGCAAAGAAAACGGTTTTTGAAGATTTATCACAATATTTTAATGATTATTCCCCGGTTGCGCGCCGGGTTCACTATACTCTGCCGATACCCGAGTTATTCATCCCATTAATTAAATAAGCGCAGGTGCTATGTCTCTGGAAAACGCCTCACCCGAACTGCAGCTGGCGGTAGACTTGATTTACCTGCTGGAATGCAACGAGATCGATCCGGCCACCGCGCTGGCGGCGCTGGATATCGTCAAACGGGATTATCAGGAAAAGCTGCAGCGCGCCGGCGTCACCTCTCCCTATCTGCCTGCCGGACAGTAACCGGGGACAGCGCCGCTGTCCCTTTCGCCTCTCATTGCTTATCCGCCGCCGTCTGGCCGCCGTCGTCCGGCGATAGCGTTCTTTTCACTTCCTGCACTTCATTGCCCTGCTGGTTATGCAGATACACCTCCAGCTGATTGAAGGCGATGTCGATGCCGTTTTCCCGGCACAAGCGGTCGATTGAGCGATTCAGTTCGTCCACCGTGTAGCTGCGATCGCGCAGTTCCCGCACATAGAGCCGCAGTTCGTGATCCAGCGTGCTGGCGCCGAAGTTGAGGAAGAACACCTGCGGTTCGGGATCGGTCATCACCCGCGGATTGTCGTGCGCCGCCTGCAGCAGCACCTTTTTCACCTTGTCGAGATCGGAGCCGTAGGCCACGCCGACCTTGATCAGCACGCGGGTGATGGTATCGGACAGCGACCAGTTGATCAGACGCTCGGTGACGAACGCCTTGTTCGGAATGATCACCTCTTTGCGATCGAAGTCGGTAATGGTGGTGGCGCGAATGCGGATCTTGCTGACCGAACCGGAGAAGGTGCCGATGGTGATGGTATCGCCGATGCGGATCGGGCGTTCGAACAGAATGATCAGGCCGGAGACGAAGTTGGCGAAGATCTCTTGCAGGCCGAAGCCCAGCCCGACCGTCAGACCGGCGGCCAGCCATTGCAGTTTGTCCCAGGATACGCCGAGCGATCCCAGCGCAACCACGGCGCCCACGGCGGTAATCAGGTAAGTGAGCACGGTGGTGATGGCGTAAGACGCCCCCTGCCGCAGTTGCAGCCGCGACAGCACCACCACCTCCAGCAAACCGGGCAAGTTGCGGGTGAGCACGTAGGCGACAATCACTGCGGCGATCGCCACCATCATGTTGCCCAGCGTCACCGCCTGCGACACGCTGCTGCCCGCCACGGTGCTGGTGTAATGCCACAGCGTGATGCTGTCCAGATAAGCGATGACCGTCACCAGATCCGACCAAATGGCGTAGAAGGCGCTGGCGAAGATGGCGAACAGCACCAGGGTGGTCAGGCGCAGCGACTGCTGGTTGATCTGATCGAGCGCCAGCGGCGGCTCTTCCACCACCGGTTCGCCGCCTTCGGCTCCTTCTTTCGCCACGTTTTGCCGCCGCGCCAACGCGCGCCGGTAAGCCAGACGCCGCGCCGCCACGCTCAGGCCGCGCAGCGCGGTCAGGTATACGATATTCCACAGGAAAAACAGATACAGGCTGTCTCATCCAGCGGCTGGCCAGCCGCAGCGTGGTATAGAAGTAGCCGGCGAACATCAGCCCCAGCAGGATCAGCGGCGTGGCGGCCAGCGCGGTGACCACCACCAGCCGCACGGCATGCGAGCCTTTTTCACGCCAGCTGTCGCGGCACAGCGGGAACACCAGCACCGTGAGCAGCGCCAGCGTCAACATCACCACGATCTGGCCGATCACGTCTTCCACCAGACGCAGCGGCGCTTTCTCGCCCAATACCGACCAGAAGATCAACGGCTGCAGCGCCAACCCCAGCCGCAGCGTCTGACGGCGGTAATGCGCGCACAGGTTGGCGCCGAAGTTGAAATGCCGCTCGGCGATGCCGTCCGGTTTCAGCATGCGATAGCTGAAGCCGAACACCAGCCACGACAGCGCCAGCTGCTGCGACAATGCCCATATAAAGTCGCTGATGCCGAAATCCGCGCGATACATCCAGAAACCGACGCCGAGGAGTAACGCGGCGCCGGGCAACACTTTCAGCAAGGTCAGCGCGATGGCCTTCGGCGTGTGCAGTTGGCCGTCGCGCTTAAGTTGCCCCACGTCGTTGGCCAGCTTTTGCAAATGGCCGTCGATCAGCCGGTAGCGCCAGCGCAATACCCCGATCGCCAACAGCATAGGGATCAGGAACACCAGCGCATTCAGCCCGCCCTGCACCAGCTTGCCGCCGTCGAATTTGAGATCGAGACCGGCAATCTGATCGCGCACCGCCTCCGGCATCGCCTTCAGCCACGCCAGATCGACCGGCTTGTTGCTGTTAACCCAGAAAATCTGCTGGGTCAGCGTATCTTGCAGCGAACCGTAAACGCTGGTCAGCTGCTGCTGATTGATCTGCAGGTTGATCGACAGCGACAGCTGGTTGCTGAGCTGCTTGTTCAGCTGATCCAGCAGTTCGCGGCGCATATCGACGATCTCGTTTAACGCGTCGATCACCTCCGGGCCGGCCTTTTCCTTGCTTTCGGCCACCAGCTGGTTGATGTAATCCTCTCCCTTGAACAGATCGTCGCGTTGCTGATTGATATCGAACTGCTCCAGCCGCAAATCGGCGATGCGCGTGTCCATATCCGCCAACAGCGTGCCCTGCGGCAGGCTCTGCTGCTGCTGATACAGGATGCGCGACAGCACCAGGCTGCCCTTCAGCACCTGGATCTGTTCTTTAAGGTTACGCTCCGCCTGCAGCCCGCGGTCGAGCCAGTTTTTGACCCGAATGTTCTGCTGGAACAGGGTGTTGCTCTCTTCGGTGGCGGCGATCAGCCGCTGGCTCAGTTGGCGGTTGACGTCCAGCTGTTTGCTGACCAACAGATCGCGCTGGATATCGGTGGCGTCTTCCGGGTTTTGCGCCTCTTTAGCGGTCTTTTCAGACAGCGTCAAACGTTTGCTGTTGACGATCTCCTGCAGCAACTGCACCGAGCGATCCAGCGCGTCGATATGCGCCGTGGTGTAATCACGCTGTTTTTGCAGCAGATCCTGCAGCGTGGTATTGGCTTCCAGACTTTTGCGCTGCAGCTCAAGCTGTGCGTTGAGCAACGCCTGCTCGGTGGTCAGCATCACCTGCTGGCTGTTGCGCAGCGAATCTTGCCCCGGCGTCTGGCCGCTGAGCTGGCTGCGGATCTCCTGCAGGCGCTGCGAAGCGGCGTACATGGTGCTTTGTACTCGTTCAGGCTGGGTTTGCAGCGACACCAGTTGGCTGTTGTAAGTAGAGAGGCTCTCCTGCGCGCTTTGCAGCTCGTCGAGCGTTTGATACAGCCGGCTTTCCAATTGGCGCAGCGACAGCGGCAACAGCGCGGCGCGCGCCGCCGCATTGTCTACCGGCTGCTTCAGCGCATCCAGCTCGGCGGTCACCTGATTGAGCTTCGCCGGCGCCTGCTGCACCTGCTGTTTAAGCTGCGCCGCATCCTGCCGATTGCGCTCGATGGCGTCCAGCAGCTCCAGCGTGCGGGTTAAATCCTGTTGGGACAGCTTTTCGACCGGCGTCAGGGCTTTTTGCTTGTTCAGCGCTTCCAGCTGGCTTTGCACTTCGCTGCGCTGCGGCAAATCGCCGTTCAGCGCCGCCTGCACCGGCAAGCTCAGCGCGCAAATCAGGAAAAGGAGTGTCGCGGCGGCGATGCGCCGCCGGCATGCGCCGACAAACGAGCGCGGCGTCAGAGAGGGCAGAGTCAACCAGCGATGCATGATTTAGCTTCGGATCGGTTAAGAAGCCTGAAGATTATCACGATCGCCGGCGGGCAACGAACAACAAAAACGTTGCCGGTGATGTCCCGTTGTCGCGAAATCAGAAAGTGAGCACTTTCTCCGCCGCCAGCGTCCACTGCGCCAGTTCGACCAGCGTGCCGATCTCCACGCCGTCCGCCAGCGGCAAGCGGCTGACGCCGCGCGCGTCGGCGCAGGTCTTGCACAGCTTGACCGGCACCTGCTGCGCGGTGAGGATCTCCAGCATCTGCTGCAGATGGTATCCTTCGTGCGGCTGCTGTCCTGCCAGCCCGGCCACCACCGCGTCGGACATCAGAAACAGCCGCAGGTCGAGACTGCTTTGCTGCTCTTTCAGCGCGATGGCCAACCGCAGCGCATTGAACAAGGATTCATGGCCATAGGCGGCGCCGTTGGCGATGAGAACAACTGATGACATGAAATCTCTCCTTATAAAGGAAGGCGGTCGACGTCGGGGTTGAGGCGCAAGGTGGGGCAAAACTGCAGCATCTCCAAAAACGCATCGACCAGCGCTTCGGCTTCGGCCCGCAGATCGAAACTTTCCGGCATAAACAGCCAGTTTTCCATCAGGCCGGTGATATAACCGCGCAGGATGATCGCCGCACGGCGGGTATGCAAATCGGCGGGCAATTGCTCGTGGTGAATGCAGTTATACAGCACCGCTTCGATGCGTTCGTAGCCGGCGAGGTACAACACCTTGCGCGAATCCAGCAGCGGCATCATTTCACCGACAAACTCGCATTTGTGGAATATAATCTCCATCAACGCCCGCCTGCGGCCGTCTTCAACCGTAGACGTCAGAATGTAAATCAGAATTTCCCGGATAACCCGCAGTGGATTATCGGGAAACTTTGCCTGATACTCTGTTTCGAGCTGGTCAATTTTCGGCTCGGTAGATTCCCAAACTTCATTAAACAGGTCTACCTTATTTTTGAAGTGCCAGTAAATGGCTCCACGCGTAACCCCGGCAGCGGTGGCAATATCTGTCAGTGACGTTGCAGCAACGCCACGTTCAGAGAACTCTCTCACCGCAGCATCGAGGATTTGCTGTCGGGTTTCTTGCGCCTGCTGTTTGGTTTTTCGTGCCATGGCATTGTTATTTAGGGGGAGTGTGATTTACATACATTCGCGAATGTATGTACCATAGCACGCACATATAATTAACGCAGCAATGGGTTTTAAAGCTTGTGATCCATTGATCATTTTGAAATCGGACACTTGAGGTTTTTCTATGAACAAAAACAGAGGGTTAACGCCTCTGGCGGCCGTTCTGATGCTTTCAGGCAGCTTAGTGCTAACAGGATGTAACGATAAAGAAACCCAACAGCAAGGCGCCCAACAGCAGGCTCCTGAAGTGGGCGTAGTCACTTTGAAGGCCGAGCCTCTCAATATCACTACCGATCTTCCTGGCCGCACCGCTGCGTATCGCATCGCCGAAGTTCGCCCTCAGGTCAGCGGCATCATCCTGAAGCGTAACTTCGTTGAAGGCAGCGATATCAAGGCCGGGACGTCTCTGTACCAAATCGATCCCGCGACCTATCAGGCCAGCTACGACAGCGCGAAAGGCGATTTGGCCAAAGCGCAGGCCAGCGCTTCCATCGCGCGCGTGACGGTAAACCGCTACAAGCCATTGCTGGGCACCAGCTACATCAGCAAGCAGGACTATGACAACGCCGTGTCCACGCTGCAGCAAGCGGATGCCGCCGTGGTGGCCGCCAAGGCCGCCGTGGAAACCGCGCGCATCAACCTGGCGTACACCAAGGTGACCTCTCCGATCTCCGGCCGCATCGGCAAATCCGCCGTGACCGAAGGCGCGCTGGTCAGCAACGGCCAGGCAACCGCCCTGTCCACCGTGCAGCAGTTGGATCCGATGTATGTCGACGTCACCCAGTCGAGCACCGACTTCCTGCGCCTGAAGCAAGAACTGGCCAGCGGCGCGCTGAAGCAGGAAAACGGCAAGGCCAAAGTGAAACTGATGCTGGAAAACGGCACCGAATACGCGCAGGAAGGCACGCTGGAGTTCTCCGACGTCACCGTCGATGAGACCACCGGCTCCATCACCATTCGCGCCCTGTTCCCTAACCCGAACGATACGCTGTTGCCTGGCATGTTCGTGCGCGCCCGTCTGGACGAAGGCGTACGCAGCGATGCGTTGCTGGTGCCTCAACAGGGCGTCACCCGCAACCCGCGCGGCGACGCGACGGCGTTGGTGGTAGGGGCAGACAACAAAGTTGAGCTGCGCACGCTGAAGGCGGACCAGGCGATTGGCGACAAATGGCTGGTTACCGATGGCCTGAAAGCCGGCGATCGCGTCATCGTCACCGGCCTGATGAAAGTGCATCCGGGCGCGCAGGTAAAAGTGCAGGAAGTTGACACTCAGGCGCAAAAACAGCCGCAGTCTGAAGCGCAGAAGTCATAAAAAGGAGCCTGTAATACATGGCTAAGTTCTTTATAGACCGCCCAATTTTCGCCTGGGTAATCGCCATCATCGTCATGTTGGCGGGGGTGCTTGCAATAATGAAACTGCCAATCGCGCAGTATCCCACTATTGCACCGCCGGCGGTGAGTATTTCCGCCAACTACCCGGGCGCAGATGCCAAAACGGTGCAGGATACCGTCACACAGATTATCGAACAGAACATGAACGGTATCGATAACCTGATGTACATGTCCTCCACCAGTGATTCCTCTGGTAGCGTCACCATTACCCTGACGTTTGAGTCCGGCACCGATCCTGACATCGCACAGGTTCAGGTCCAGAACAAACTGTCGTTGGCCACCCCGCTGCTGCCGCAAGAAGTTCAGCAGCAGGGCCTGAAAGTAGAAAAATCCAGCAGCAGCTTCCTGATGGTGGCCGGCTTCGTTTCCGACGATCCGAACATGACTCAGGACGATATTGCGGACTACGTGGCGTCCAACATCAAGGACCCGATCAGCCGTTCGTCCGGCGTGGGTGAAGTGCAGCTGTTCGGTGCCCAGTACGCGATGCGCATTTGGCTGGATCCGAACAAGCTGAACAACTACCAGCTGACGACCACGGATGTGACCTCCGCCATCACCGAGCAGAACAACCAGATCGCCGCAGGCCAGCTGGGCGGCCTGCCGCCGGTGCCGGGGCAGCAGTTGAACGCCTCGATCATCGCGCAGACCCGTCTGACTTCGCCGGAAGAGTTCGGCAAGATCCTGCTGAAGGTCAATACCGACGGTTCCCAGGTGCGCCTGCGCGACGTCGCTCACATTGAGCGCGGCGCGGAAAGCTATGCCGTTACCGCGCGTTATAACGGCAAGCCTGCCGCCGGCCTGGGTATCAAACTGGCGACCGGCGCCAACGCCTTGAACACCGCCAAAGGTGTGAAAGACGAGCTGGCCAAGATGGCGCCCTTCTTCCCGCAAGGGATGAAAGTGGTTTATCCGTACGACACCACCCCATTCGTTAAGATCTCCATCAACGAAGTGGTGAAAACGCTGATCGAAGCCATCATCCTGGTATTCCTGGTGATGTATCTGTTCCTGCAGAACTTCCGCGCGACGCTGATCCCAACCATCGCGGTGCCGGTGGTGTTGCTGGGGACCTTTGCGATACTCGCGGCGTTCGGCTTCTCGATAAACACCCTGACGATGTTCGGCATGGTGTTGGCGATCGGCCTGCTGGTGGATGACGCCATCGTGGTGGTGGAAAACGTCGAGCGCGTCATGTCCGAAGAGGGGCTGCCGCCGAAAGAAGCGACCCGTAAATCGATGGGCCAGATCCAGGGCGCGCTGGTGGGTATCGCCATGGTGCTGTCGGCGGTATTCGTGCCGATGGCGTTCTTCGGCGGTTCAACCGGCGCCATCTATCGTCAGTTCTCGATCACCATCGTGTCCGCGATGGCGCTGTCGGTGCTGGTGGCCTTGATCCTGACGCCGGCGCTGTGCGCCACCCTGCTCAAACCGATCCCGAAAGGCGATCACGGGGTTAAAACGGGCTTCTTCGGCTGGTTTAACCGCATGTTCGAGAAGAGCACGCATCACTATACCGACAGCGTGGGCAACATCCTGCGCAGCACCGGCCGCTACCTGATCATCTACCTGCTGATCGTGGTTGGCATGGGCCTGCTGTTCCTGCGCCTGCCTTCTTCGTTCCTGCCGGACGAAGATCAGGGCATCCTGTTGACCATGGTGCAGTTGCCTGCCGGCGCCACCGAATCCCGCACCAACAAGGTGTTGGAAGAAGTCTCCGACTACTTCCTGAACAAGGAAAAGGACAACGTGGTTTCGGTGTTTACCGTCGCGGGCTTCGGCTTCAACGGTAACGGCCAGAACAACGGCCTGGCATTCGTCAGCCTGAAAGACTGGGGTGAGCGTCCAGGGGCCGGGAACAAGGTGGAAGCGATCGCGGGTCGCGCCATGGGCGCCTTCTCGCAGATTAAAGAAGGCCTGGTGTTCCCGTTCAACCTGCCGGCGATCATCGAACTCGGTACCGCAACCGGCTTCGACTTCGAGCTGATTGACCAGGGCGGCCTGGGGCACGAAAAACTGACCGAAGCGCGTAACCAGCTGTTGGGCATGGTTGCTCAGCATCCGGACGTGCTGGTGGGCGTGCGCCCGAACGGCCTGGAAGATACGCCGCAGTTCAAACTGATCGTCGATCAGGAGAAAGCCAAGGCGCTGGGCGTGAGCATCACCACCATCAACAGCACGCTGAGCACCGCACTGGGCGGTTCGTACGTCAACGACTTCATCGACCGCGGTCGTGTGAAGAAGGTGTACGTACAGGCCGAAGCGCCATTCCGCATGCTGCCGGAAGACATCAACAAGTGGTACGTGCGCGGTACCAGCGGCCAGATGGTGCCATTCTCCGCCTTCTCTTCGGCGAAATGGGAATACGGCTCACCGCGTCTGGAACGCTATAACGGCTTGCCGTCGATGGAAATTCTGGGCCAGGCTGCACCGGGCAAGAGTACCGGTGAAGCGATGAACCTGATGGAACAGCTGGCGTCCAAATTGCCAAGCGGCATCGGTTACGACTGGACCGGCATGTCCTATCAGGAACGTCTGTCGGGCAACCAGGCGCCGGCGCTGTACGCCATCTCGATTCTGGTGGTGTTCCTGTGTCTGGCGGCGCTGTATGAAAGCTGGTCCGTGCCGTTCTCGGTCATGCTGGTATTGCCGCTGGGGGTTATCGGTGCGTTGTTGGCCGCGACGATGCGCGGCATGAATAACGACGTGTACTTCCAGGTGGGGCTGTTGACCACCATCGGTCTATCGGCGAAGAACGCCATCCTGATCGTGGAATTCGCCAAGGATCTGATGGAGAAAGAAGGCAAAGGTCTGATCGAAGCGACGTTGGAAGCGGTGCGTATGCGTCTGCGTCCAATTCTGATGACGTCCCTGGCCTTCATCCTCGGGGTTCTGCCGCTGGTTATCAGCAGCGGCGCAGGCTCCGGCGCACAGAACGCGGTAGGTACCGGCGTAATGGGCGGGATGATCACCGCGACCGTATTGGCGATCTTCTTCGTACCGGTGTTCTTCGTGGTGGTTCGCCGCCGCTTCAGCAAGAAGAACGAAGACCTGGAACACAGCCACCCGGTAGAACATCACTGATCGTTCAGTGAAGAAATTTCTACCCGATAATCGAAAAGGCCGCGCATGCGGCCTTTTTCTTTTGCTTCAGTTGTTTAATGCAAACCGTTCTCATTAATTCACTCGTGTGTGCAATTTACGCTTGATCGTGATGCCCGGTCGGCGCATAATTGTTGTTATAGTATAACATTACATGAGAGAGCCATTATGAAACCCGGCATCCATCCCGATTATCGCACCGTGGTGTTCCACGACGTCAGCGCCAACGCCTACTTCAAAGTGGGATCGACCATCAAAACCGATCGCACCATCGAGCTGGACGGCGAAAGCTGGCCGTATGTCACCCTCGACGTCTCTTCCGCTTCGCATCCGTATTACACCGGCAAGCAGAAAGACTATTCCAAAGAAGGCAGCACGGCGCGCTTCCAGCAGCGCTTTGGCCGCTTTATCGGCAATAAGTAACAAGGAACCCCCATGCAGGTATTGAGTTCATTGCGTTCGGCGAAAAATCGCCACCCGGATTGCAAAGTCGTGCGTCGTCGTGGCCGCATCTATGTGATCTGTAAAAGCAATCCGCGATTCAAAGCGGTACAGGGACGTAAGAAAAAGCGTTAACTCCAAAGTGTCATCTGTCGCAAAGCCCCGTTGCTGCTCAACGGGGCTTTTTTTATGGCGAGAAAGTGCCTGCAAGCTGCCCCCGCCGGCAAGCGGGGGCGGAGATTACTTCATGCTGCTCAGCAGCGCGTCGACATTGTGCTTGAACGCCTGCTCATAGGTGGCCGCCGGGCCGCCCACGCGCGAGAGCGCTTCAGGGTACAGCTCGCCGCCCGCCTTGGCGCCGGTGGCGGCGGCAATCTGTTTCACCAGCCGCGGATCGGTCTGGTTTTCGATAAAGTAAGCGTTAACTTTTTCCTGTTTGATTTGCTTGATCAGGCCGGCCACATCGCTGGCGCTGGCTTCGGCCTCGGTGGAAAATCCGACCGGCGCAAGGAAGGTGACGCCATACTCTTGCCCAAAGTAACCAAAGGCATCATGGCTGGTGAGCACCTTACGTTTCTGCGGCGGCACAGCGGCGAACTGGGTTTTGGCCCACAGATCCAGCTTTTGCAACTGCTGAATGTATTCGGCACCGCGCTGGCGAAAATAGTTGGCATCCTCGGGATCGGCGGCGATCAGGGCGTTCATCACGTTGGTGGCGTACTGCACGCCGTTTTTCATGCTGTTCCAGGCGTGGGGATCGGTAATCGGTTTGCCGTCCTCCTCCATTTGGCGGGTGTTGATGCCCTGTGACGCGGTAATCACCTGTCCTTTATAACCCGAAGCGCTGACCAGGCGATCGATCCACCCTTCCAGCCCCAGGCCGCTAACGAACACCACGTCGGCCTGCGCCAACGTCTTGCCATCCTGCGGTGAAGGCTCGAAGCTGTGCGGATCGCCATCTGGCCCCACCAGTGTGCTGACCTTGACGTGATCGCCCCCTACCTGTTTAACGATATCTCCCAGAATGGAAAAGCTGGCGACGGCGTCGACGGTCTTCGCCATCGCCAATGGGCTGGCCAGCAGAGCAGCGACCGCCAGCGATATAGGTAAACGTTTCATATTTTCTCCTTGCAAATGGCACTTCTCAACGGCGCGCAAAGGCGTAAATGCCTCCACGCGTTCCAAACAGGATCGAGACAAAGAAGATGACGCTGGCGCTGAGCACGATCGCCGGACCGGCAGGCAGCGAAGCGTAGTAGGACCACACCAGCCCAATCAGGCTGGACAGCGCGCCGATGCCCATCGCCACCGCCAGCGTCTGCGGCAGATTGCGCACCCAGAAGCGTGCGCTGGCGGCGGGCAGCATCATCAGCCCCACCGACATCAGGGTGCCGAGGACCTGGAACCCCGCCACCAGATTGACCACCACCAGCGCCAAAAACAGGCCGTGGATCAGCGCCAACCGGCGCGGCGCGTTAACGCGCAGGAAAGTGACGTCGAAGGACTCGATCACCAACGCGCGGTACAGCGCCGCCAGCGCCAGCAGCGACACCGTGGCGATCGCACCGACCATCAGCATCGCCTGCGCATCCACCGCCAGAATCGAACCGAACAGCACGTGCAGCAGATCCACGCTGGAACCGCGCAGCGAGACCAACGTGACCCCGAGCGCCAGCGACCCCAGATAGAATCCGGCGAAGCTGGCGTCCTCTTTCAGCGGCGTGCGGCGGCTCACCAGGCCGGACAACATCGCCACCGCCAGCCCGGCGATAAAGCCGCCCACGCCCATGGCCACCAGCGACATGCCGGAAATCAGATAACCGATTGCCGCGCCGGGCAACACCGCGTGGGACAACGCATCCCCCACCAGGCTCATGCGGCGCAGCAACAGAAACACCCCCAGCGGGGCGGCGCTGAGCGACAGCGCCAGACACGCCATCAATGCGCGTCGCATAAAACCGAAAGAGAGAAAAGGGTCGATAAGCCCATGCAACAGCATCATGGCGCCACCACCCGTAGGCCCGGCTGCCGTTCGGCGGCGAGATACCGCGGCACCTGTTCCAGCACGCGCTCGGCCGCGCCCCAATGACACGCCTGCGGGGTCAGCAACAGCACCTGCGGAAAATGCTCGGCGACCATCGACATGTCATGCAGGACGGCGATCACCGTTCTCCCCTGCTGGTGCAGCTGCGCGATCACCTGCAGCAGGATCTGCGTAGTGGCGCTGTCGATGCCGGTGAAGGGTTCATCCAGCAGGATCAACGGCGCCTGTTGGACCAACAGGCGCGCAAACAGCACCCGCTGCAGCTGGCCGCCGGAGAGCTCGCCCACCGGACTGTGCGCCAGCGCGCTCATGCCGACGCTCGCCAGCGCCTCATTAACCTGGCTCGCCGCACGCTGGTTCATACCGCCGAACATGCCGCTTTGCGGCCAACATCCCATCGCCACCAGATCGCTCACCGCGATCGGGAATTGCCGATCCAGATCCGCCTGCTGTGGTAAATAAGCCTTGCGCGGCGGCTTTTCACCGCTAAAGTCCAGGCGACCCGCCAAGGGCGGCAACAAACCGGCGAACGTTTTCAGCAACGTCGATTTCCCTGCCCCGTTGACGCCCACCACCGCGGTTAACGAACCGGCGCTAAACTGCCCGCTCAGCGGCGGGAAAAGCGGCGTGGCGCCATAGCCTATCGCCAGCTGACGTAATGAAATCATGGCAGCGACACCGCCCAAAAAATGCCGAGCCACAGCAGAGTCAACAAAACGATAGCGCCCGCACAGCGCACGGCCGCGGAGGTGGTGAACAACGAATTCAGTGACGACGCGGCGTCATTTTGCGAAGTGGGAATCAAGGGAATAACCAAAGCAGCAGATTTATGGTTATAATATAACATCACAATTAATGGTATGTCTCAAGCGTTGCCGGACTCATTAATGCAACGGAACGTAACAGCTCGTCGCGCAGCAGGTCCCCCCCTCGCCCCCTTATCAAACTCAGGGATATTCCCGTTCGGCAAAAATGTTGGCGGAAGGTAAAAAAAACAGCGGTAAATCGAAAAATTTACCGGCGCGAGTGGAAAAGGAGTAAGATGAGCAGATAACATTGTTGTTGGCCGAGATTAATGCTTGTTACCCTTGCCTGTAACCTGGACGTCAACGCACTTTCTGTTAAAAAATTAAAGAAAGTGATTAATGACAATATTGCGGAGTTAGTGCCGGCGCTGACCAGCGGACTCAGTTTTTATTCTGAAAGCGCACGCTATGCCGAAGATTCATTAGAAATACTTGATATAGTGCAACAAGGTGACAGCGATTATTCAATGAGTTATCGCTATAAGTGGGGCATTTTTAATGCTTGCCTGGATATCAACAGCGAAGACACGATCAGCGATAGCGTCCGGTTCCGTGTGGCGCAACGGGGTTTAATCTTCGACATCATTGATAACTCACGCCCATCAACCGCGGATGAATTGTAAGTTTACGTAATAACTGCAGGCCAAACGCGAAAAAATGATTTATATTCATTTTACGGGAAGTTTATTTAACCACCGTTAAGCTGCCTCCGTTCATGATGTAAATCAGCTTACTCACATAGTGTTATCAACACCGCCATTAAGACTTACGGAGGGGATGATATGGATGAGTATTCGCCTAAGCGACACGACATTGCTCAACTCAAATTCTTGTGCGAAAATTTGTATGATGAAGGTATCGCCACCCTGGGAGACAGCCACCACGGGTGGGTCAACGATCCGACATCCTCCGTCAACCTTCAGCTTAATGAGTTGATCGAACATATCGCTTCGTTTGTGATGAGTTATAAAATTAAATACATGGACGAATCCGATTTGTCGGAGTTAGTCGAGGAATATCTCGACGATACCTATACGCTGTTCAGCAGCTACGGTATCAATGATTCCGACCTGCGCCGCTGGCAAAAAACCAAGGCGAGATTATTCAGAATGTTCTCAGGAGAGGACATCTGTACGACAATGAAAACTTAGGGGATAATTATTCCCGAGCTATTTTACGGTTATTAAACTAAAAGGCCACCATGACTAAAACCGACTATCTGATGCGTTTACGTAAATGCACCACGATTGATACTCTCGAACGTGTTATTGAAAAAAATAAGTACGAGCTTTCCGATGATGAACTAGAGCTGTTTTACTCAGCCGCCGATCATCGTTTGGCGGAGCTGACCATGAACAAGCTGTATGACAAAATCCCCACCTCCGTTTGGAAATATGTCAGATAATCAGCCCCCAACGCGTTGAGCCGATGCTTTTATCGGCTTCAATGTTCAAGTTGAATAGGTCATTTTCCTATTGACAACGGAATGTTAATTACACTCATCTTTGCCGTTAATAATAAATAGCAACAATTCTCGGTTAATGCCCGGGGTATTACGCCTTAACGCTATTCACGCGTGAAGACACTCGCCTCACATTGCCTGTGTGGTGCAAATCGCGGCGAATATCCCTGAGGCCATCGCTGCCACGCCGCCGCGCCGGGCGGCGTGATCCATCACCGCCAGGCTCAGAGCATGCGGCGCAAAATCGCCCGCCGGGCGAAACAGTGATGCTTAATCACCGCCGCGATGTGCAGCACAATCATGGCCGACAGCGCGATGCATGAATAACGGTGCACGGCGAAAAAGAAACGATTAACCTCAAGATTCGCAATCGGACGGGGGAAATCGATCGCGCCGAAAACCGCAAAGCCGTGCTCCAGCATGAGAAATCCGCTCAGCAACACCACGAAAATCAGCAGGTAGAATATTTCGTGCAGCAAATGCACCAACCCCTTCTCGTGCCCTTGCAGCATATCGCCATAAGGCACTTTAGGCCGGAAAAAACGCCAGATAAAGCGCGCCGCCATCAGCGGTGTCAGCACCAAGGCCAACGACATATTGGTCACGGAGAAAAAGGCGAAGATGCGCGCATCCGTCATAAAATGCAGTGAATAACCCACGATCATGACGTAGATCATCACGGCGGCAATGCCCCAATGCAGTAACCGACTGAAAAGATCGTAACGGGCAGGTTCGTGTGACATAAAGCTCCTTTAAAAGCGGCCATCATTGGCCGCTTGACTATCCGATTCGCACTTATTTTTTCACGACCCAGGCGTCCTGCCAGTTGGATCCCACGCCCGGCTCAAACTGAGTCGCGCCGCTGTTCCACTGCATGCAGTAACCGCTGTAAGGGAAAGGTTTGCACTGATAAACCTTGCCGTCTTTCGGTTGCAGCACCGTGGTGCCGGCGGTGTATTTACTCAGCGCGTTCGGGAAGACGAAGTTGTAGTCGCCATTGCCGCCACCGCCGGTGGATTCAGCTTCCAGATTGAAGTTTTCGATATCCGGCTGAATGCTCTGCCCATTGTCGTTGCTGGCGATCACTTTCAGCATGTGGTGGCCCTCGCTGACGTTGTTCAGCGCGATGGTCAGCGGCTGGCTGGCGTCTTCCAGCGTCTCTTTCACGTAGCCTTTTTCCGTCTGGCCGTGATCGTAAACGCGCGCCTCAACGGTCAATTTGCCTTTAACCTCGGCATTGAAGGTCAGCTGAGCTTTACCGTCCTTGATCTTGGTGCTGGACAGGTTGCCGATGCGGATCTCTTCGGTGATAGCCGGCGTTTCTTCCTCATAGGAGATCACCACGCTCTTCATCGTGCTGCCTTGTTTGGCAAAGACCGCATTATTGCCAAACACCGGATTGACGTTGCCTTTACCGTCTTTCACCCCGGCACGCACCGCTTTCTGTTCGGCGTTGATCTTGCTGGCCAACGCGTGGCTCCAGCGGTTTTTGTCGGTCAGCGCCTCACTGTCGATCGCCAGCTCGGTTTTCATCGTCAGCACTTCACCGTCCGCATCGAAGAAGCGGGCGATCACCTTGTCGCCAACCTGCAGGTTTTTGCCGGTGAGAGAGCCTTGCAGCTGCTTGCGCCATTCGGACACGACGCCGTCGTCCTCGAAGTTGACGTCAACCACCTGATAGAAGCTGTTCACCGTGTCATTGATTTCCCACACGCCATAAATCACCTGATAGCCGGTTCTCTCCGGCACCACGCACTGGTGCACTTCGCGATCTTTTGGCGCCTGAGCATGGCCATCGACTTCACAGAACGGCTCTTTTTCGAAAGCCTCGCGCGACAGCGGCTTATTCACGTCCCAGTCTTGTTTGGTGATGTAATAACGCCAGTTATTGGTTTTGTGCTTGGCGGTGTGGTACCAGGTGAACGTCTGCGGTCCCGGCTTCATGGTGTTCAACGCCCAGACGTTGACGCCCTGACGATCCAGCGGCTCGAAACCGCCCACCCCGCCGCTGGCCAGCTGGCCGTCGCGCGGCGTCGCGCCGCCAGGGAAGCCGGAAACCTGCTCGACGCTCTGCGGTTCCCACTGCGCTCGGCCGCAGTCGGTGTTGCTGCCCAGCTTGCACTTGTAAGCGCGGCTCTCGGGCACTTCGATATAACCGTGCGACCAGGCGGCCGAGGAGGCAGTGAGCGCTGCCATCATCAGGGCGATTTTGGATAATTTCATTACGACTCCAGTTAAATTTATTGGATTCCAACTGAGTGAGAAGAAACTCAAAGAGATGCGGCGATACCGCGAGAGGAATAATAAGTAGAAGCCCTGAACGCCCGGCACTTAGAATGCATTAAAATAATAAAACCTAATGCCGTCAGAATATTAAACCGCATGATAAAGGGTTAAAATATTCCTGACCTCGTAAAGCGCCGCCATGCGGCGCAAGAAAATACCGACACCGCGCCAATTAATTCCACAGGGAAAATAACGTGACATTGAAAAACATCGCCACGGCGTTCATGGCATGCCTGCTGTTATCCGGCTGTCAGCACGCCGCCAAATCGGCCCCTGACGCCGCCATCCAGCGCGACCAGCTGTCATCGCTGGTCGGTGCCGGCCAGTTTCTGAGAGAACGCTGCAACCGCGCCGATATCCCGGCCAACGACCCACTCGCGGCGGCGGCGTTGCAGGCGGCGGAGAGAAAAGGCTGGGCGCCGGCGCTTAATCGCACCCAGTTGCTTGATGCAGGCAAAAACGTCGCCGCGCAGCTGGAGGCCGACGCCACGCCGTTGCAAGAGAAGTGCAGCGGACTCAACCGAACGCTGGCGCCGTTTTTAGCCCAGCTCCGTTAACCCGCCAGCGGTAGCGCAAGCCACTGGCAGGCTACCGCGCCGGCGCCCGCCGCCGCCAACCCCGGGCCGAAAGGCAGGGGCTGCGCCCCATCGCCGCCGCGCCACACCCGCAGCAGCAGCCACAGCAGGCTGCCGGTGGCGGCAAACAGCAGAATCGACGGCAAAACGGCATAGCCGCCCCAGGCGCCGAGCGCCGCCAGCAGTTTAAAATCGCCGTATCCCAGCCCCTCGCGTCCGGTCGCGAGACGAAATCCCCAATACAGCAGCCACAGCGTCAAATACCCCGCCAGCGCGCCGATGACCGCCGTCGGCAAAAATGCCGGGTGCGCCAGGCAATGCCACAACAGCCCGGCCCACAGCAGCGACAGCGTCAGGCAATCCGGCAACAGCTGACGCTCGCTGTCGATCGCCGCCAAGGCCAGCAGCAATGCAGCAAACGCCAACATGAAAAACCAATCCACACCGATGCCGACGCGCCAGGCCAGCGTTATTCCCATTAGCATCAGCAATAACTCCACCAGTGGATAACGGATGGAAATAGGCGTGCGACAATAACGACAGCGACCGCGCAACAGCAGCCAACTTAATAAAGGAATATTATCGAGCGCCGATATTTTCATTGTGCAACACGGGCAGAATGAACGCGGCAAAAAGAGATTAAATCGTTCGGCCTGCGCCATTTCCATTTCGCGCTCAAGCATGACAGGCAGCCGATAAACGACCACATTGATAAAACTGCCGATGCACAGGCTCAACACAGCGCTAAATAGCAGCCAGTGTTCATCGGCCACTGCGTTTATTGCGGATAGCATGGTTCTCTGGATCCTCTATTGTCGTCGCGTGGGTGACATCGCCGGTTGCGCCGTTACCCGCAGTTGGCTTATTTGCACCACACCCGGCGCCTGCCCCGCACGTTCTGCGGCGAGTGAGAGCACGCGGATCCCGTGCTCGCGTTGCAGGGCGGCCAGCCACGGCAACAGGCGTTCAAACGGCACGGGCGGCAGCGTGACCCGCACATCCGCTTCACTTTCCGTCAGTTCGGCGATGGCGATGCGATATGCCAGCGCACTCTGTCGCAGTCGCTCCGGCAGTTGCTCGCGCGCGGCGGCGCTCTGCGGCAAACGCGCCTGCAATTGTTGGATGACGCGCGCCTGCTCCCGCAGCGCCGCCAGCCGTTGTGCGTTTTTTTGCGCCTGTGAAAATTGATACAGGCAGTAGCCGCAGGCCATCAGCATCAACAGGCTTAACAGCACTGCCCGCCGCAGCGCCTTATCGCGCCAACCGATGTTCATCGCTCACCTCTCACCGTCAGGATCGCCTGGTTAGGCGCGCTTCCCTCGCTGAACGTCATGCTGACGCCACCGTCGTTGACCGGCGCCGGCAGCGGCGCGTCGTTTCTGTTTACCGTCACCACCAAACGATCGTCGGCGGCGTCGAAAGCCAGCGCCTGCAACTGCGGAGGTTCCCAGACAGCAAGCGCCTCGGCCGCGTAGGGCAACAGCCTGAACAGCTGCGGCGCATTCAGGGTGTCTTGCATACGCCGTGCCCACGCTTGCGCCGCCCGTTCGGCGAACGCCGGCGCGGTCTCGCCACTCGGCAGCAGGCGCTGAGTCAGCGCCGTTATCTGGCTTTCGCTCTGTCTGGCCTTCAATTGGTGATGCAAGCCCCCCACCAGCAGCGAACCGCTGAGCAGCAGCATCGCGCAGGCGGTCTTATCGGGCAGACGGCGCGGCCAGCGCACGCCCGGTTTGAAACGCCCCTGCAACAGCGTGGATGGGCTGTTCCAGGCCTCTTCCGCCAATCGCCACAGAGGATCCTCATCGATACGCGCCGTTTCCCAGCCCGCCGGCACCTCTCCGCCACTGTGCAGACACCAATCCGGCGTCGGCCACGGGACACTGTCCCCCCAGGCATCGGGCAACTGCATGCCCTGCATGCCCCCCGTTCGGAGCAGCCAGTGTCCGCGCCAGCGCAGTGCGCTGCATTGGTTCGGCAACGGCAACGCCAGCACGTCGGGCAGCAGGGCATCGACGCGAATGCCGCAGGCGTTGAGACTATCAACCCACCCTTGCATCTGCGCCAGCGCAACGCCGGCGATAGTGAAATCGCGCTGCACCTTGCCCAGCACCGCCCAATGCATCTGCTCGACATCGGTCAACAACCCGGTCTCATGGGAGTACGCCAGCGCCAGCGGCGTCGCCTGCCGGGCCTTGCCCTGGAATGTCGTTTGTCTCAGCACCACATGACGGGCAGGCACCAGCACCACAACCCGGCTGCCCTGCGCCATAGCCGCCAACTCGCTACCGCCTTCGGCCAGATCGAGGCGGGCGGCAAAGCGGCAGCGCGTCTCGCCGACGCGGCCCCAGCGCACATCGGCCATCGCATCATCGTCCAGCGCGATAAGCAGGATGGTGTTCGCCATCGTTTACCCTTCCCCTCTGTCGAACCGACGTCCGCTGACCGTGACGCCTGACGGGCCCGGCTGCAACGCGCTGACCAGCCGATAGCGTCCGTCGTTCAGCCTAAGCTGCAGCTGCGCAATCCAGCGGTTATCGTCGAAAATCAGTCGCTCGCCAAGGCCATCCTCGCCCAGCGCCTGCAGCGCTTTTTCCTGCGACAAAAACGCCAGCGTCTGCCAGCCCTGCGGCGGGCGGGCCGCCAGTAGCGCCCGCAGCCGCTCATCGCTCAGCGCGTTCATCAACATCGCCCGCAGCAGCGGCAGCTGAGCGTCGTTCACGGCGTCCGGATTGAGGCGCAGCTCGGCATCCGGCGCCGCACAAAGCAGCGGCGCAAGACGCAGATAAAGCTCGCGGTCGATGCCGGCCAGCTCCCGCAGCTCGCTGACATCCCCCATCAGATACCCTTCGCCATAGGCTCTGGCGACGATCGCATCGGCAATCGCGCCCGCCTGGGCAGCGGCGATCCCCTGATTGTTCAATAGCAGCATGAATATTCGCCTCTCCTTATTGGGGGTTCCCCCCTCGCTATCGCCGACATCCGCCGGGCCGGCGGCGCGGATCAGGGCGTTGAGGTTGAAACAGGCGTCAACGCGGCGCAGACGTATCGCCACTTCCCCCTCTTCGGTGCGCATGCTGAAGGTCACCCCTGATGCCCCCCACGCCTTCCGCCGCTCTCCCGCCTGCTGCAGCCGCTGCCGGGCGTAGCTCTCGCCGCCCAGCAGCAGCCATTTCGCCCGCAACCGATCCTGCTGAGACTGGGTGCGCGCCAGCGAACGCTGCCAGTTATCGTTGATATTGACCGCCACGATCGCCATCAGCGACATCATCAACAACACCATCAACAGCGCCATACCGCGTTGTTTATTCATAATGGCCTCGCGGCGGGCAGCGTGACGATGCGCCGGACTTCCCCCAGCGCGGGGGTGTCGATGGCGATCTCCACCGCCTGCGGCAGCAGCCCGCCGGCGCGCCAGGCCGTCAACCATTCGCCCTGCCGGTAAAAACGCAGTTGGAACCGCGTCACCTCAGACAGCAGCAGCACGCTGCGCGCCGCCGTCTGCGGGCTGCTCAAATTCGGGTAACTGAGGCGTTCGAGCCGCCCCTGCCGGTAGCGATATGCCACCCGCTCCTGCGTGGCGCGCGGCAATCGGGCCTGGGGGTTCGGCCAGCCGTTTCGGATCAGCAGCAGCTGAAAATCGCCGCCTTCCTCTCCCGCCGTCTGCAGCACCGCAAACTCCGGCGCCGCCGGCCAGCGTTTATCGCCGGTCGGCGCGCGCGCCTGCGCCTGCGTCAAATCGCGCTCGACGATCGCCAGCGCCCGTTGCAGCTGGGTCAACTGCGTCGATTTGCGCTGGGTGATTTCGTCGTTTTTCAGCACGCCTCTGAAGACCGTCAATGCGGTGAGCGACAGCATGGCGAACAGGGCGATGGCCAACAGCATTTCCACCAGCGTAAAACCCCGTTGCAAAGCGCGCTTCACAACAACGCCCTGTAGGTGAGCATCTCCACCAGCGCATTGCGATCCTGCGGGTCGCGCCTGACTTCAATCGCGATCGCCCGCATCCCGGCGTCGCTGGTCTCCCGCCCGCGATAGCGCCAGTGCCAGGTTTCACCGGCCATTACCGTGGTGCCCGAATGCCAGGCCAACGTCGGTGGGCGGGGCTCGAGCTGCTGCAGCGTCAGCTGGTTGTCCGCCACCCACAGCGCCACGGTCTTGGCTTCGATCGCGCTCAGGCTACGCACCTGGCCGCCTGTGCTGTTGATCAGCGCCAGACAGCCGATGGCGAAGATCATCATGGCCACCATCACTTCCAGCAGCGTCATGCCTTGCTGGCGTCTCATTTTCCGCGTCATCGCAACGAATGTCCGTCGTTTCAAATACAAAGTAACCGGGCGCCTGCAATCGCCACAGGCACTTGCCCTGCGATAGCTCCACGCTGAACGCCGTGGTTTCGCCCCCCGGATACAGCCACACCTGCGGCAGCGCCGCCTCTGCGGCGAGCGCGACGGTTTGCCCTTCAACGCTCAGCCGCAGCGCGACGCCGTCCGGCAGAGCGTACTGCTCCCGGCTCTCCCGCCCCGCTTCGGCGACGCTGCGCCAACCGCCGTCATCGAACGCCACGCCATACCTCACCCCTTCGCGCTCGGCCCGCTCGGCGAGAGCATTCAGCCAATGGCTCAATCGCTCCCCCTGCTGCGCCAACGGCTTCTCATCCGCTGGAAAACTCAGCATCACCAGGCCGCTGGTCACCCCCAGCAGCAGCAATACCAACATGGTCTCCAGCAGCGTAAAACCGCGTATGCGCCTCATGGCGCGTCGGCCACCCAGTTACCGATGTCATCATCGGTATCAGCGACACCGTCCGGCCCCAGCGTGAACACATCCAGCTTGCCATGGCGCCCCGGGTTGCGCAGACGATACGCTTGCCCCCAGGGGTCTTGCGGCAAGCGGCGGATATAACCGTCTTCGGGATAATTCCTTGGGATCGGCGCCAGCGTCGGCCGGGTCACCAGCGCCGCCAGCCCCTGCTCCGCGCTGGGATAACGGCCGTTATCCAGCTTGTACATATCCAGCGCGTTCTCCAGCGCGACGATATCGCTGGCGGCCTTTTGCCGATCGGCCTTCTCCTTGTTACCCATCAGGCTTGGGATGGTCAGGCTGGCCAACAGCCCCAGAATGACGATCACCACCATGATTTCCAGCAGCGTGAACCCACGCTGCCGGGACCTGCGCATATTGCTGATATGAATCACTTTACTCTCCATTAATGGCATGATTAGCAGACCATATTATTGAGCTGCAATATCGGCTGCAGGATGGCCAGAATGATAAACAGCACCGAACCGGCCATCGCGATCACCAATAAAGGCTCAAACAGCCCCAGCGCCAGCGTGATTTGCCGGCTGAAGGCCTCCTGCTGCATCGCCGCCGCCCGTTCGAGCATCATGTCCAGTTCGCCGCTGCGCTCGCCGGACATGATCATGTGTCGCATCATCGGCGAGAACAGCGCGGTGCCTTCAAGCGACGGCGACAATCCTTCCCCCTCTCGCACCCGCTCCATTGCCGCCAGCAGGCGCTCACGGGCAGCCTCGTTGCCCAACACGCCGGCGCTGATGCGCATCGCCTCCAGCAACGGCACGGCGCTGGCGTTCAAAATGCTCAGCGTTTTGGCGTAGCGCGCGGTATTCACCGCCAGCGACAGCTTGCCGACCACCGGCAGCCGCAGGATGAACGCATGCCAGCGTGCGCGCCGCGCCGGATCCCGCAGGCGATAACGGAAAGCGCCAAGGCCCGCCAGCGCCGCCATCAACACCGCCGCCCCCCATTGGCGCAATCCGTCGCTGGCGCCAAGCAGCATCCGGGTCGACAGCGGCAAGGTCTGCTTCATATGCACAAACTGTTCGATCACCTTCGGCACCACTGCCGTCAGCAAGATAGCCACCACGCCAATCGCCACCGCCGTCAGCACCATCGGGTACACCAACGCCTGCACGATCTTGTTCTTCATGTGCTGGCGCTGTTCGACATAGTCAGCCAGCCGTTCCAGCACCGGCCCCAGATGGCCGGCAATCTCACCGGCCGCCACCATGGCGCAATAGAGACGGTCAAAAATCTGCGGATACTGCCCCAGCGCCTGCGCCAGCGGGAAACCCTCCAGAATGCGCTGCCTCACCTGAGTCAACGCCGCCTGCAGGCCTTTTTTCTCCGTTTGCCGCGCCACCGCCATCAGCGCCTCTTCCAGCGGCAGCGCGGCAGACAGCAGCGTCGCCAGTTGCCGGGTGAGCAGCGCCAGATCGCCGCTGCTCACGCCGCTCATCCAACGGCCGGCGAGCAGGCCGGCAAGAGCGGATCGCCTGCGCGCCTGCACCGCCAGCACCAGCCACCCCTTCTCACGCAGCCGATCGCGAGCCTGGCGCAGAGAATCCGCCTCCAACACGCCACGCCGGGCGCGCCCCTCACGATCGCAGGCGCGATAATCAAACTTCATCGCTATCCCCTTCGCGCGTCACCCGCAACACTTCTTCCAGGCTGGTCTCTCCGGCGCACATTTTGGCGATCCCATCCTGGCGCAGCGGCTGATAGCGCTCCCCGGCCAGCCTGGCGATGTCCAGCTCACCGTCGCTACGGTGGATTGCCCTGCGCATCGGTTCATCCAGCACCAACAGTTCATGCAAACCGATTCGGCCGCGATAGCCCTGCCCGCCGCAGGCCTCGCATCCTATCGGGCGCCAGCAGGTCAGCGCCTGCGTCGACGCCAGCCCCAGTTGGCGCCGCTGCGCGTCAGGCAGCGCATAAGGCTCGCGACAGTGCGGGCAAAGCCGGCGCACCAGGCGCTGCGCCAACACGCCGCTCAGCGAGCTGGAAAGCAAAAACGGTTCAACGCCCATGTCCCGCAGCCGGGTCACGGCGCCGATCGCCGTGTTGGTATGCAGGGTCGACAGCACCAGATGCCCGGTCAATGAGGCCTGCACCGCGATCTGCGCCGTTTCACCGTCGCGGATCTCGCCGATCAACACCACATCGGGATCCTGACGCAGCAGCGCGCGCAGCCCGCGCGCGAAGGTCATGTCCACCTTGGGGTTCACCTGCGTCTGCGCGATGCCGGCCAGTTCATACTCGACGGGATCTTCGATCGTCATGATGTTGCGCTGTTCGTCATTGATCTGGTTCAGCAAGGTATAGAGCGTGGTGCTCTTGCCCGAACCGGTCGGGCCGGTGATCAGAATAATGCCGTGCGGCTGGCGGATCAGGCGCAGCAACGCCTGTTGATGCGCCGCCGCCATGCCCAGGCTGGGCAGTTCGAGCCGCACGCCCTGTTTATCCAACAGGCGCATGACCACGCGCTCGCCGTGGCTGGCCGGCATCACCGACACCCGCACGTCGATCGCCCGCCCGCCAACCTTCAGCGCCATGCGCCCATCCTGCGGCACGCGCTTCTCGGCGATATCCAGCTTCGACATGACCTTGATGCGCGACACCAGCAGCGCCGCCAGCTTGCGCTGCGGCGCCAGAATGCGGCGCAGCGCGCCGTCGATGCGAAAACGGATCACCAGCTCACTCTCGTAGGTTTCGATGTGAATATCGGAGGCGCGCTCTTTGATCGCCTCACTCAGCAAGGCGTTAATCAGGCGGATAATCGGCGCATCGTCCTGTTCGTCCAACAGGTCTTGCTGCTGCGGCAGCTCTTCCGCCAACGCATAGAAATCCAGTTCGCCGCCCAGATCGTCGATCATTTTCTGCGCCTGGCCGCTTTCCCGCTGATAGTGCGCCACCAACCGTTGTTCAAAGGCCTCCGTGTCCAGCCGGGCCAGCGTCGGCTCACCGGGCAGGCAGCGGTACGCCTCCATCAACGCGGCCTGGCTGGTCTCGGGGTGACAATACAGTTGGATGCCGCTCTGCCCGTCGACGGCCAGCACGCCATGCTGCCGCGCCCAGCCAAAAGGCAGCCGCGCCCCCACAGAACGGGGCTTCACGGGCGCGCTCCGCGCGAATAAAACGCCTCGATACGCGCGACGGTGGCGAGGAACGCCCGATTGTCGATCGCCTTCTTATCGCCGGCGATCTCGCTGCGCAGTGCGTTATTCAGCTCACGATCGTCCTGCTGCTCGGCGTCGAACTTGCCTAACTTGCGCTGGCTCTGCCGGGCATACCCCTCGGTGCTGCGAATGATGGTCGGGCGGATAAACAGCATCAAATTACGCTTGCTCGCTTTGGTGGCGTTCGAGCGAAACAGCGCCCCCACCAGCGGGATCTTGCCCAGGATCGGCACGCTGCTCTCCAGCTCCGAGTTGGACTTGTCCAGCAGTCCGCCCACCACCACGGTCTCACCGCTGTCCACCAGTACCGTGTTGTTGACCGTGCGGATATTGAAGGTCGCCCCCAGCGAATCCGGCGTGGCGCCGGCGCTGTCGGCAACGCTGGAGACCTCCTGCTCGATCTGCATCAGCACGGACTGGCCCTGATTGATCTGCGGTTTGACCTTGAGCTTGATGCCCACCGTTTTGCGCGACACGGTATTGAAAACGTTATCGCTATTAGTGGTTTGCGAACCGGTGAGGATCGGCACATCCTGCCCGACGCTGAACTCCGCCTCGGCGTTATCGAGCGTAACGATGCTCGGCGTAGCCAGGATATTGTTTTGGTTGTTGCTGGCGATGGCGGACAGCAATACGCCCCAGTTGCCGCTGTAGAAACCGGTCATCAGGCCGTTGGCCTTGCCGAACACATCGCTCATGCCGTTTTCGAACCCCGCCGAGATGCCGGGCGCCTGGCCGGCGAATTGCGTGCCGCCGCCGTATTTGTTGGCCCACTGCACGCCGATGTTCAGCCCCTGCCCATCCTGCACTTCGACGATCACCGCTTCGACCAGCACCTGCGCGCGCCGTACATCCAGCTTGGCGACCACCGCCTCCAGATCGCGCATCACGTCCGGCGCGGCGGTGATGATCAGCGCATTGGTCTGCTCATCGGCCTTGATCACCACATTTTTCAACAGCGCCACGTTGGCGGCGGCGCTCTCTTTCTCGTTTTGCAGGCCCGCGCTCACGCCGGTCAGCACCTCGACCAGGCTCTGCGCCTTGGCGTATTTGAGCGGAATGACCTGGGTATTGCCTTGGGTGACACTCTTGTTATCCAACTGCTCAATCAGTTCTTTGGCGTGTTCGCGGGCCCGATCGTCCCCGGCGATCATCACGCTGTTGGTGCGCTCATCCGCCACCAGCCGCAGCGAGCCTGCCCCGGCCATACGCCGTTTGCCCTCTTCGCGAAACAGTTCGTTCACCATCCGCGCGATCTCCGGCGCCGCCGCATGCTTCAGCGCGAAGGTCTCCACCTGATTGCCGTCGTCCTGATCCATCTCCCTCACAAGGTCGAGCAGGCCGTTGACCACCCCGGCTCGGCCGGTGATCAACAGCGCATTGCCCTGCTCGTAATGCGCCACGCTGCCCACGCCGATGCTGTCGTTAAGCTGGCGCAAGATCGGAGAAACGTCTTTGGCCGCGATATTGCGCAGCGGCACCACGCGCATCACCACTTCATCCCCTTCGGCGATCGCCTCGCCGCCGCTTTGCGACAGCGCGGCTCTTTTTCCCTCTTTGGCGGCGATCACCTTCAGGACATTGTTGGGCATGCCGATGACCGTATAGCCGTAGACGTCCAGCACATTGAGAAAGAACTGGTAATATTGCTTCTCGTCGAGCTGTTCGTAGCTGCGCACCGTAACCTTACCTTTCACCGCCGGATCGATAATGATGGTCTTGCTCAGGTTTTTACTGACCGTATTGATAAATTCCTGAATGTCCGTGCCTTTGAAATTGGCGGAGAATTGCTCCGCACGCGCCAGGCCTCCCAGGGCAATCATGACGGCCACCGCCGCTAACGCGCGCCATAAACCGGCGCTCCAGCCTGCGCGGGAACGAAAAATAAAATGCGTCATCACAGTGTTGCCTTATGCTGTAAAACACCCCACGCCGAAGCGGCGCGCCGGCTACTCTTTAAACGTCAGCGCGGCGTAATAACCGTTTTCATCGAGCAGTATTTTGTTTTTTAATATCCGCACGATAACGGCATTGCTGCCGACCAGCCGGTCGCCAACGCCATACCCGGTTTGCTTACCGCCATGTTCCACTATAACCAGGCTTTTTTCGGCGTTATCACTGAACAGCAGACCGGTTATCTTGCCGAGCGCCGCGGCCTCCGGCGCGTTAGCCAGCAGCTCGGCGCCGATCGCCCACTCGCCGACCTTATACCCGCGCGCCTTTTCGCCGCTTTTCGCCGCCTGATAGCGGCCAAACCAGTGTGCGTCGTTAATTTTCTCGATGTCATCTTCCTGGGGAAAGACGCCATGGCGCACTTGCTCACGCCCACTTTCAAGGTGCGGCTCAACGGGTTCGTTATTCACGGTTATCATTCGCCACACCTGAGAAAGCATGAACGTCAAATTAGCCAGGAAGAAAAGTAGAATAAAAAAGTCTATTAACCGCTTGCTCACTGGCCCCCCGGTTATTCAACGGCGCCAACGCTAAGCGGAAATGCCCAACACCATCGCCACGGAAAACAGCAGCGTGATGGCCAGCGCCACTTTATAATTCACGGCATCCAGCCACGTTCGCCGCTGTTTATTAGCCGCCGGTGCCAAGCATTGCTCCCGCGTATTCGCGCGTTCGCAGGCCTGGAAACTCAGCATCACGCCAAATCGGGGAATGGTTTTGATCACCTCGCCCGGAATACCGTGGCGGGAGAGCAAAGCGCGGCATTGGAATATCATTTGATAATAGTTATTGTCGCTGATGGTCTCATGGTTGCAGAACCAGACTGCGCGAATAATGTCATTTTTCTTATAGATGCCACTCAACAGGCACAGCATGAAACGCCGCTGCAATTCGGTCATTTCGATGAGCACATTCTCTTTTTTAAATAACAGCGTCTTTTCATTGTTGTTTAAGATCACTAACTCATTTTCCAACAGAGTCTCGTTCAGGGCAATGCTATGTATGTCCATCTCTCGCCTATCAGTTTAATGAAGTCCAAAGGCTCCCTGTGCCATTACCTTTGCACGCATGCGGCAGATGCATTTTCAACGCAAATAAGTGATTCGCCGTGTTAAGAGCCGGCTCAATTAATCATGTTAAAAATATTCATGCAACTTATTTATTTAAAATAAACAATATAAAATTAATCTAACAAAACAACACAAGCCTAAAGCCATTAAGTCATTTAAAAACATAGTGATAGAAGAATTTATAAAATAAGTGAACCGCCATTAAATTCGATTAGTGATGCGAAAAATAGACAATGACCGATAATAACTCATGTTATTAGTTGTGCGCTAAAAAGACGGCGGAACGCTATAAACGGCAAATAAAATACATCTTTATCGGAGGGGCAATAAAGTAAACGTCAGGATTCAATATTGCATAAGAACATCGGCGAATAGGCATTGCTAAACATCAACGTGTTTTTATCAATGCTGCGAATATGATAAAACGTCGACTCATTGCTGAAAAAGTAGGTATAAATCTCTTCCGGCAAGGTATCACGCGGCGAATAGTTGACCTCGCCGTACTGAAATCGATAAAAACTCCCCTGCGAAACATAGCTGAAGTTAACCCGCCGATTGACGAAGTATTTCTTTTCACCGTCGTTGGCTAACCCCGACAGGACCATCACGCCCTTATCGCCGGACAAAAAGATATAGTTTATTTTCAGCGACAGCTGAATGTCGTTATGGGCCGCCTGCGCGTCCAGTGAATTGAAATAATTGAACGTGGCGTTCGCTTCACAGGAAAAATCACTGAAGTCATGATGGCTGCGTATCAGGGAATACATCACGCTGCCGGTCAACACGCACAGGCCGACCAGCGTGGCTGACAGAATATTTAACTTTTTTTCCATGCCCGAATGTACTCGCTCTCACAGTTATGCAAAACAGCCGCACTGTCCTTCGTGCATTTGGCGATAAACTGGCGTCCGCTGTCTTCATTGGCATTTTGAGAACGGTTAACCTTGGTAATGACGACCTCGCCGGATCGGCAATGCCGGCCATACAAATCTTTCCTGACCAGAAACTGCAAGTAGCCGTCCTGGTGATTCGCCAAAAAATGGCCGGCATAGTAGATCGGGCAACCGTTCACCGTGCCGACGTAGGACAATACCTGCTTCTTTTCACTGTCGCGATGGTGCTTGTAATAGATGAAGCACAGCGCCAGAAAAGATAAGGGTACGACGATCGATAAACTGCGCAGCAGAATAAAAAAATAGTGATGGGTGTTTTTTGTCGTTGCGGCAGGTGACGCCAACGTCACCGCGGCATCGGCAAGCTGAGGGGGCTCGGGTAAATCAATCCGCAGTCGGTCGACAGGTATTATTCGATTAAGTCTATACCCCTTTTTGGATAGGGTAACGATGAGACGCTCGTTGAAACCGACAGATGTCAATGCGCGTCGGGTCAGGCTGATATATTGATTTAACGTCGCGGAAGAGGCGCTCAAGCCGTGATCGGTCCAAACCTGCTGCAACAGCGTCTCGCGGCTCACCGTCTCATGGCCGTGTTCAAGCAAGCATTTGAATACTCTGGCATTGACGCTGGATAAGAAAACTTCCCGCCCCTTCTTTAAACTTTTCAATGAACCGTTTTCAGTATTAAATGTAATATCTTTATCAATGATATAAATCATGTTTAGCCTGACAGCGCACACGGGTTATTATTTAAACTTATTGAGCCAGTTCGACGACCGCCGCTAAGCGCGGATAGTTTTTTCGCACAGAGAAAAAACAATACTAACGTCATCCCAACAGGTGCGCAACTTTAAGAATTTTCCCCATCTCTCCATCCTTATTTGTCCCACAAATGGCGGTATACGCGTTATTTTTTCGCCGTCATCGGATCTGTTGGCAACAATACATTTCTATCAGGGGGATAAAGGCTAAAACGGTGCAGAGGGCACGCTTCGCGATCGCGAGGTGAAAGTAACGCCTGTTCAGCGTATCGACTTGATGAATAACGGGGAAGAGCGTTTTGCGGGACGCAAATGGGTGGGGACCCTGCCAGCTACATCCCGGCACACACGTCACCTGCTGCGGCTGCTTCCTTCCGGACCTGACCGAGTTCACAAGTTAGTGTTGCGGGAGAACCAACAGGGCCCCCATTGACGGCTTCTGTACTCCGAAGCGGTGGGCATTATCGGCGATGCCCCATCAAATAGCAAGCCAACCCGGGCCAACCGCTGTTTTCTTGCCCACCTGCATTGTGGCACACTCTCCGCCTGGGTTTTGACTCGCGCAGGAACTGCAACATGCAACCAGAAGACGCCTCTTTCAGCCAGCGGGTATTCCATATCGTGGCCGCTATTCCGTACGGCAAAGTCACCACCTACGGTGAAGTCGCCCGTCTGGCCGGTTCGCCGCGCGCCGCGCGTCAGGTCGGCGGCGTGCTGCGGCGTTTGCCGGAAGGCAGCACGCTGCCGTGGCACCGCGTAATCAACCGGCACGGGCAAATCTCGCAACAGGGGGAGGATTTTCAACGGCAACGGCAGGCATTGCTGGCGGAGGGGATTATTTTCGGCCCGCACAGCACGGTCGATTTCGATCGCTACGGCTGGCGCTGGTAAAACAAAACAGCCTTTGGCCGAAGCGCAAAGGCTGTTGATTGGGTCTTGCCGTACCGCAGCAGAATTACTGCATCGCGCTTGGCGCAGCCTGCATCGGCACGCCCTGCACCGGAACCAGCAGCAGATCGGCGCGGGTGCCGTTGCGGTTAACCACTTCCTGGATCGTGTCGGTAATGAACATCAGTCGCCCGTTGACCGTCACCGCCGCGCTCAGAATGATGCGCGCATTCGGTTGGATATCAGACGGGTTGTACGGCAGCGTAAAGTTGAACGGCGCTTGTTGCCCTTCGGTACGTATCGCGCGCTGTGCAATCACTTTGGACGGCGCATCCGCCAGCGAGGCATCAGAGAGGGTGACAGTCAGTACGGCGTCCGGCGGCAGCGCAATGCGCTGACGTATATTAACCGAACCTGTCACCGCCGGCCCCTGAATCTGCGTTTGCGCAGCCGCCGGGTTGCCGGCCGCCGGTGTAGGCACATCAGCACTCTTTTGCGCGCATCCTGCCAGCGTGATCGTCAGTGCTGCGGCACCGCCTACGATTTGCCAGAGTTTCATGGATCGGTCTCCTTTTTTATTATCAACACGTTGGTGGCTTTCACCACCTCACTCATTAAACTTAGCACAAAACACTGATAAATCCACTTTGCCCCGCCTATTAATCACTTAGCCAGCCCAACGCGCTCACTATTAAGAGCATTCTCATCGGCCCTTTAACGCAAGATATTGACGCCGCGCCGTGATATTCCGCACACTGCGCAAAATGATTATTAGAAAGGTAACAATTTTATGAGCCAGGCATTGCAAAACCTCCTCGATCTGCTGGATCTGGAGAAAATCGAAGAAGGGCTGTTCCGCGGCCAAAGCGAAGATCTGGGGCTGCGTCAGGTGTTCGGCGGGCAAGTGGTCGGCCAGGCGCTGTACGCCGCCAAACAGACGGTGCCGGACGAGCGCAGCGTGCACTCGTTCCACAGCTACTTCCTGCGCCCGGGCGACAGCAGCAAGCCGATCGTCTACGACGTAGAAACCCTGCGCGACGGCAACAGCTTCAGCGCCCGTCGCGTCAGCGCCATCCAGCACGGCAAACCTATCTTCTATATGACCGCCTCCTTCCAGAGCCCGGAAGAAGGTTTCGAGCACCAGAACCAGATGCCGGACGTCCCGCCGCCGGAAGGGCTGCTGTCCGAATCAGAGATTGCTCAGAAGCTGGCGCCGATGTTGCCGACCAAAGTACGCGAAAAATTTATCGGTCAGAAGCCGATCGAAATGCGCCCGGTGAAATTCCACAACCCGTTGAAGGGCAGCGTGGAAGAACCGCATCGCTACGTGTGGTTCCGCGCCAACGGCAGCATGCCGGACGATGCGCGCATCCACCAATATCTGCTGGGCTACGCATCGGACTTTAACTTCCTGCCGACGGCGCTGCAGCCGCACGGCGTCGGCTTCCTCGAGCCGGGCATGCAGGTGGCCACCATTGACCATTCGATGTGGTTCCACCGCCCGTTCCGCATGGATGATTGGCTGCTGTACGCGGTGGAAAGCTCCTCCGCCTCCGGCGCACGCGGCTTTGTGCGCGGCCAGATCTACACCCGCGACGGCGTGCTGGTCGCCACCACCGTACAGGAAGGGGTGATTCGCCAACGCGACGCCTGATTTGCGGCATAAAGAAAGGGGCGATGTTTCCATCGCCCCTTTTTGCTTCATCATTATTTTCGTATTTAGCGCACTGCCCTGCTTCGAGTCTTACTGGTTGTAGGCGCTCTCGCCGTGGCTGTTGACGTCCAACCCTTCGCGCTCCTGCTCTTCCGGCACTCTCAGCCCCACCATCGCGCCCGCGATCTTGAAGGCGATAAAGGCGGCGACGCTTGACCACACCAGCGTAATCACGACGCTCAGCAGCTGGATCCACACCTGATGCCCCATCGTCACCCCTTCGGCATAGCCGGTGCCGCCGAGGGAAGAAGCGGTGAACACGCCGGTCAGCAGACAGCCGACGATGCCGCACACGCCGTGCACGCCGAACACGTCGCAGGTGTCGTCCACTTTCAGCCATTTCTTCAACGTCACTACGCCCCACAGGCCTGCGACGCCCCCCACCAGGCCGATGATCAACGCGCCGCCCACGCCCACGGTGCCCGCCGCCGGCGTAACGGCAACCAGCCCGGCGATCATGCCGGAGCAGGCGCCCAGCAACGAAGGCTTGCCGCGCAGCACCCACTCGGCGAAGGTCCAGGACAGAATGGCGCCCGCAGTAGCCACCACAGTGTTCAGGAATGCCAAGGCCGCGATGCCGTTAGCCGCGCTGGCGGAACCGGCGTTAAAGCCGAACCAGCCGATATACAAGATGGACGCGCCGGTAAACACCATCGGCAGGTTATGCGGTTTGAACGCCTCTTTACCGAAGCCGGCGCGTTTGCCGAGCAGATAGGCGCCGATCAGCCCGGCGCTGGCGGCGTTGATGTGCACCACGGTGCCGCCGGCGAAGTCCAGCGCGCCGTCGGTGGCCAGATAGCCACCGCCCCACACCATGTGCGCGATCGGCAGGTAAGACAGGGTGAACCACACGATCGCGAAGATCAGCACCGCCGAGAAGCGAATGCGTTCGGCGAAGCCCCCCACCACCAGCGCCACGGTAATGCAGGCGAAGGAGGCCTGGAAAGCGACATGGATCATCTGGCTGATGCTGCCGGTGACGCTGTCGATGCCGATGCCTTTCAGCATCGCCGTCTGGAATCCGCCGAACACCGCATTGCCTTCGCTGAACGCCAGGCTGTAGCCATACAGCACCCACAGCACGCAGACCAGCGCGAAGGTGACGGTAACCTGCGTCAGCATCGACAGCACGTTTTTGCCGCGCAGCAGGCCGCCGTAAAACAGCGCGATGCCGGGCAGCGTCATGAACAGCACCAACGCGGTGCAGATCATCATAAAGGCGTTGTCGGCCTTATCGGCGACCGCCGGGGCGGCCAGGGCCAAAGAAGGAACCAGGGTTACCGAACTCAGGCCCAACATGGATAACAGTCTTTTCATTATCAATCATCCCCATCACTTAACTGAGTTCGCGGTTACAGTGCCGATTCGTCGGTTTCGCCGGTGCGAATACGGATCACGCGTTGCAATTCGGCAACGAAAATTTTGCCGTCGCCGATTTTGCCGGTGTAGGCGGCTTTGCTAATGACATCAACCACTTCATCCAACTGATCGTCGGCGATGGCGATATCGATTTTGACCTTGGGCAGGAAATTGACGTTATATTCGGCGCCGCGATACAGCTCGGCGTGCCCTTTCTGGCGGCCAAAGCCCTTCACTTCGGTTACGGTCAACCCCTGAATGCCCACGGAGGACAAGGCCTCGCGCACGTCCTCCAGCTTGAACGGTTTGATTACCACGGTCACCAGCTTCATATTGCCTCTCCACGAATTAAGCCCAAACTCACCCCGGTACGCCTCATATGTAGCAAGGGCTGTGCCAAATTTTATTTTGCATGGCGATTCAGCGGATTAGCGGGCACGCGGGCGCCGCCGCGGCGCGGTGCAGTACCGATACCTTGAATGGGTTAAATAATGCGCACTGATTTGGTGCGCGTCGCGTCGAAAAAGTGCAGAAAGGGGGCGTAGCCTGGCGGAGTTGCCTGCTTGTGGTGCGTTGGGGAAAAATAAGGGCCGCGATCGCGGCCCGTGGGATCAGGCGGGTTGGCTCTCGTCGCGCACCGCTTCCGCCAACTGCTCGCCCGCCAGCTGCAGCTGATACATCTGGTAGTAGCGCCCCTGCTGCGCCAGCAGCTGTTGATGGTTGCCCTGCTCCACCGCCTGGCCGCGATGCAGCACCAGAATGGAATCGGCATCGACGATCGTCGAGAGGCGGTGAGCGATCACCACCAGCGTGGTGTGCTCGCGGATCACGCGCAGCGCCCGCTGGATAGCCTGCTCGGTGCCCGAGTCGATGTTGGCGGTCGCCTCGTCGAGGATCAGGATCTGCGGCGCCTGCACCAATACCCGCGCCATCGCCAGCAGCTGTTTCTGCCCGACCGACAGGTTATTGCCCTGCTCCCCCAGCCGGGTATGGATACCCTGTGGGAAGCCGCGCACCAGACTCGCCAGCTGCACCGTTTCCAGCGCCCGCCAGACGGCTTCTTCATCGATGTTGCGCCCCAGCGTCACGTTGGCCAGCACCGAATCGGCGATCACCACCGGATCCTGTTGCACCATCGCCACGCCCTGGCGCAGCGTGCGGTGCGACAGGCTGGAGAGCGGACGGCCGTCGAGACGCACTTCCCCTTCGCTGACCGGGTAATAGCCCATCAGCAGGTTAGCCAGCGTGCTCTTGCCGCTGCCGGTGTGGCCGACCAGCGCCACGAAGCCGCGTGAGGGCACCGCCAGCGAAATATGCTGCAGCACCTTTTTATCCGCACGGTAGGCGAAGCTCAGATCGGTGATGTCGATGCTGCCGCTGGCCAACGGACGATCGTCTGCGCCGTAGCTTTGCTGGCTGCGATCCATCAGTTCGAAAATACGTTCGCCGGCCACCACCGCCTGCTGCAGGATCGACTGTTGTGACGTCAACTCGATCAGCGGTTCGTTCAAACGCCCCAGGTAGTTGATGAAGGCATAGAGCACGCCGACGCCAATCACGCCTTCGCCGCTGAAGCCGAACAACATCAGCAAACCGCACAGCACCAGCGCCGAAAACAGACTGAGCAGCGGCCGCAGCAGAAACCCGTCGAGCCGCAGCGTCTGCATGCGCGCGAGATAGTGCGACTGGCTGGCGGCGCTCATGCGCTCGCCGAACCGCACCTGCTGGCGGAATTGCTGGATCACGCCCATGCCGTTGATCACTTCGTTGAAACCGTCGTTGATGTCCGCCAGATAACTGCGCACCCGGCGCACAATCGGCGTGCTGTAATATTGATAGATGCCCATCACCACGAACACCGCCGGGAAGATGCAGATAGCCACTAACGCCATGCGCCAGTCGAGGCTGAACATCGCCACCAGCATGGCGCCGATCAGCGCGGCGCTTTTCAGCACCGTGGAGACCACCATCACGTACAGGTCCTTGATCACTTCGGTGTCGTTGGTGACGCGCGAGATCAATTGCCCGACCGGTTGCGTGTCGAAGGCGCTGAGCGGCTGGCGCAGCGCGGCGTCCATCACGTCGGTACGCAGCCGCTGCACCACGCCTACCGCCGCCTGGTTGAACAGCAGCGCCTGGAAGTAGTGCAGCGCCGCCGCCAGCAGCTCCAGCAGAATGTAGGCCGCCGCCAGCCCGCCGACAATCATCAGCGGCAGTTGCCCTTTGGCGACGTAATTATCGATAAAATAGCTGACCAGGATCGGCCCGGCGACTTCCGCCGCCGCCGCCACCCACAGCATCAGCACCGCCACCCCCAGCGGTTTGCGGTACGGCGAGCCGTAGGCCAGTAGCCGCTTCAGCGTCGGCCACAGCTTTTGCACTTTATTCATCGGCCAACGCCTCCTCACCGTTTTCCGGCGCTTCGTCCAGCGCCGCTTCCAGCTGCTGATAACGGTACATATCGCGATACCAGCCCGGCTGCGCCGCCAGCGCCGCCGGATCGCCGCGCTGCGCCACGCCGCCGTGCTGCATCACCAGGATTTCGCTGGCTTCGGTCAATGCCGACAGCCGGTGCGCGCTGATGATCACCGTGCGATCTTGCCCCCAGCTGCGCAGGTTGTGCAGGATCTGGTGCTCGGTACGGCCGTCCACCGCCGACAACGCATCGTCGAGGATCAGGATCTCCGCATCCAGCAGCAACGCGCGCGCGATGGAGATGCGCTGTTTCTGGCCGCCCGACAGCATCACGCCGCGTTCGCCCACTTCGGTGTCATAGCCCTGCGGCAGCCGCAGAATGTCCTCATGGACGCTGGCCAGCCGCGCCGCCTGTTCAATCTGCGCCTGCGTCGCCCCCGGCTGGCCCAGCGCGATGTTGTTCGCCACGGTATCGGAGAACAGGAACGGCGTCTGGCTCACTACCGACAGCCGCGAACGCCAGTCGTCGAGCCTGACCTGCGGAAGCGGCAGGCCGTGATAGCGGATCTGCCCTTGGTCGACGTCGAACTGACGCTGGATCAGCGACAGTAATGTCGACTTACCGGCCCCGGTCGGCCCGCACAGCCCCAGCATCTGCCCCGGCTTCAACGTCAGCGCCACGTCATGCAGCGCCGGGTGCGGGTTTTCCGGGTAGTGGAACGCGCGGATATCCACCTCCAGCACGCCGCGCCCGGCCGGCAACGCCTGCGGGCCGTCCTGCACCGCCGGCGCCTCGTCGAGCAGGCTGCGGATACGGCTGTAGGCCGCGCTGCCGCGCTCGACGATGTTGAACATCCAGGCCAGCGCCAGCATCGGCCAGATCATCAGGCCGAGGTACATCACAAAGCTGGTCAGTTGCCCGAGCGTCAGCGAACCGTTCACCACCATCCAGCTGCCGCCGCCGATGGCCAGCAGGTTAGAGGCGCCGATGGCGATATAAATGGTCGGATCGAAGCGCGCATCCACCCGCGCCACGTGCATGTTCTTGGCGCCGGTCTGCGCCGCGACGTCGGCGAAGCGGTTGGATTGGTGATCTTCCAGCCCGAAGGCCTTGATCATGCGGATGCTGGTCATGCTTTCCTGCGCCTGATCGTTGAGGCTGGAAAACGCCGCCTGCGCCGATTTAAAGCGCTGGTGCAGCTGATCGCCGTAATATTTGATGGCGATCGCCATCAGCGGCATCGGGATTAACGCCAACACCGTCAGCTGCCAGCTGATTTGGGTGCTCATGACCACCAGCACCACCAACCCCATCACCAGCGAATCCACCAGCGTCAGCACGCCTTCACCGGCGGCGAACACCACGCGATCCACGTCGTTGGTGGCGCGCGCCATCAGATCGCCGGTGCGGTGGCGCAGGTAGAACGCCGGGTTCTGCCGACTGAGCTGACGGTAAAAGTTTTCGCGCAGCTCGACCGCCAGCTGGTAGGAAGCGCCGAACAGCAGCACCCGCCACACATAGCGCAGCAGGTAAACGACGATCGCGGTGCCGATCATCAGCCCGAGCCAGGCCAACAGCACGCCGGTGGACATCTGTTTTTCGGTGACGCCGTCCACGATGATGCCGACCAGTTTAGGCGGCAGCAGTTGCAGGATGGCGATGACGATCAGCAATACCACCGCGCCCAGGTAGCGGCGCCACTCCCGGCGGAAGTACCAGCCGATTTGTGCAAATAATCTCACGCAGTTTGATTCCAGGGTTTTATGAGGTTTGTCTCTTTTTCCGCTTCAACGGAGCAGGATACCACCGTTGAGCCGCCCGTCCGGTGAACTTTTCACTCCGGCACCGGCAGCGCGGTGGTGTATTTGATTTTTTCCATGGCAAAGCTCGAGGTGACGTCGATAAGGCCCGGCACGCCGTTCACCAGGCGCTTGTAAAAACCGTCGTAACTTTTCATGTCCGCCACTTCGACCTGCATCAGGTAGTCGTACTCTCCCGCCATACGGTAGAACGCCAGCACCTCGGGCATCTGGCTGGTCAGCTGCACAAACGCCTGATACCACTCGCTGCTGTGCTGTTGGGTCTTGATCAGTACGAACGCCGTCAGCCCCAGGCCAAGCTTTTCGTTATCCAACAAGGCCACCCGGCCGCGGATATAGCCTTCGTCTTCCAGACGCTTCAGGCGCTTCCAGCACGGCGTAGAGGTCAAATTAACCGCATCGGCCAGCGCCTGCAGCGACTGGGTGCAATCTTGCTGCAGCATGCACAGCAGCTTACGGTCTGTTTTATCTAACATGGCGGCCACCTGGAGAAAAATTTTCTCCCATTAGGCGATTAAACAGGGAAAATGGCAATCCTTTTTTCCTGCCGACAGGCTATGCTACGCCATAAATCAGCCCCCTATTCTGAGGCCAAATCATGACAAACTCTTGGGTAAAATATGCTATCGGTGAAATAGAAGCGGATTTTCAACGCTCCGCCGATACGCACCTGATTCGCCTGAACCTGCCGGCGTTTCCCGGCATCTGCCTGTACCTGAAAGATGAGAGCACCCACCCGACCGGCAGCCTGAAACACCGCCTGGCGCGCTCGCTGTTCCTTTACGGCCTGTGCAACGGCTGGATCACCGAGAACACCACCATCATCGAGGCCTCTTCCGGCAGCACGGCGGTGTCCGAAGCCTACTTCGCGCGGCTGATCGGTCTGCCGTTCATCGCGGTGATGCCGTCCTGCACCGCACGCCGCAAGGTAGAACAGATCGCCTTTTACGGCGGCCGCTGTCACTTCGTCGATCACGCCGCCCAGATCTACGCCGCTTCCGAACAGCTGGCGAAAGAGCTGAACGGCCACTATATGGATCAGTTCACCTACGCCGAGCGCGCCACTGACTGGCGCGGCAACAACAATATCGCCGACAGCATCTTCCGCCAGATGGCGCGCGAACCCTTCCCGGTGCCGAAACACATCGTGATGAGCGCCGGCACCGGCGGCACCTCCGCCACGCTGGGGCGCTATATCCGTTATCAGGGGCACGACACCCGGTTGACGGTGGTCGATCCGGAAAACTCGGTGTTCTATGACTGCTTCCACCACGGTGATCGCACCCTGATCGGCAGCTGCGGCAGCCGTATCGAAGGCATCGGCCGCCCACGCGCCGAGCCGTCGTTCATCCCTTCGGTGGTCGATAACATGTTGCGGGTGCCGGACGCCGCCAGCGTCGCCACCATTCACTGGCTGGAGGCCGTGCTCGGCCGCAAGGTCGGTGCCTCCACCGGTACCAACGTCTGGGGCGCGCTGCAATTGGCGAAGCAGATGCGGGAAAACGGCGAGCAAGGGGCGATCGTCACCCTGCTGTGCGACAGCGGCGAGCGCTACCTCGATACCTATTACAACCCGGAGTGGGTCAGCAACAACATTGGCGATCTGCAACCGTATCTGGCGCAGCTGGCGGATTTGTAACGCCGGGCGCAACGTAAAAAAAAGCCGGGTAGTCATACCCGGCCGGCTGTAAGGAGAACCTCATTATTCGGGGGAATAGGTGAGGCAAGGTGAACGCAGCCAATGTTGTAAATAATGAGCCACCGCCTGTTGTTGGCAGTGGCCGATAACCGGCAGCTGCGGCAGCAGGGATTTCAGCTGCGGCAGGGCGTTCCCCATCACCACGCCGTGTCCCACCGCGCCCAGCATCTCTTTGTCGTTCATCGCATCGCCGAACGCCATGCAGTCGGCCATCGTCAATCCCAGGTGACGGCTCAGCCGGTCCAGCGCCGCGCCCTTGTTGCAACCGAGCGGCAGCACCTCCAGGCAATCGTAAGCGGAGAAACACAGATCGGCCTCGCCGCCCAGCTGCGCCCGCAGCTGCACCTGCAATTCCAGCAACGCCTCATGCGGTGCGACAAAGCACACCTTGCTGTTGCCGAACGCCGGTAAGCGGCGCACGTCAGCCAGTTGGAAACGAAAGCCGCTCAGGTGGTGCGCCTGCAGCATCTCTTCCGGCGCGGGGAACTCGGTCAGCCAACCTTCGTCGCGGAACACGTGCATGCTGGCGCGGGTGCGCCAATGATGATGCAGCACCTCTTCGGCGATCTCCGCCGGCAGATCGGTGGCGTGCAGCTGTTGGCCACGGTTGTCATACACCCGCGTGCCGTTGCCGGTGATCAGATAGCCCTGCAGCCCCAGCTGCGCCATGATCGGCTGCGCATCAAGGTAGTGCCGCCCGGTGGCGAACGTCACCACCATCTCCCGCTCCACCAGCTGGTTCAGCACCGCCAGCGTTTCCGGGCCAACCCGGTGATCCGGCATCAACAGCGTGCCGTCCATATCGAAAGCCGCCAGGCGATACATAAAGACCTCATGAATGTGAACGCGATTACAATCAGTGCAGTATGGGATGGTATTTGCGGAAGTAATAGTGAACAATTTGGGAAAACTGTTCCGGATTTCTGCTCATGCGCCTGGTTCACCGTCTCAGCCAATATCAACGCCTGTATCAACAGCTCGGCAACGCGCCGGTCGCCGTGACCATCGGCGAGCTGGCGGCAATGTTCTACTGCAGCGAACGCCATGCCCGCACGCTGGTGCAGCAGCTGCAGGATCAGGGCTGGCTGAGCTGGCATTCGCAGCCCGGCCGCGGCAAACGCGCCAGCCTGCACTGCCTGAAAACACCGGATGAGCTGCGCGCGCAGCTGTTGCAGCAGCTGTTGCAACAGGGCAATCATCAGGGGGCGCTGGAGATGGCGCAGCTCGATCCGCAACACCTGCAGGATCTGCTCAGCCCGCACCTCGGCGGGCAATGGCAAGCCGGCAGCCCGACGCTGCGCATTCCCTATTACCGTACGCTGGAGGCGCTCGATCCGCTCACGCTGACCGGCCGCGCCGAGCAACATCTGGTGTCGACCCTGCACGCCGGGCTGACGCGCCTGATGACCGGTAACCCGGAGCCGCAGCCCGATCTGGCGCACCACTGGCAGATAAGCGATGGCGGCCTGCGCTGGCGGTTCTTTTTGCGTAGCCAGCTGCGCTGGCACAACGGCGAACCGTTGACCGGCCAGCAACTGCTGCAAACGCTGGAAAAACTGCTGGGCCATCCGCGCAGCCAACCCAGCCTGAGCAGCATCGCGAACGTCAGCCTGCCGCATCCGTTGTGCATTCAGTTCGACCTGCACCTGCCGGACTATTGGCTGGCCCACCGGCTGGCGGAGCTACCTTGTCTGATGACACACCCGGAGCTGCCGGCCATCGGCGCCGGCCCATTTAAACTGGCGTTGAATGAACCGCAGTTGGTGAGGCTGGAACAGCATGCCGGTTACCATCGGCAGCATCCGTATCTGGACACCATCGAATACTGGATCACGCCCGATCTGCCCACCGCCGGCGCCGATGCCAGCTGCCGGCATCCGGTGCGCATCACCATCGGCCAGCAAGACGATTTGGCGCAGGCCCGGCCGGTGCAGCGCAGCATGAGCCTGGGCTGGTGTTATCTGGCGCTGAACCTGCGCCACGGCGTGCTGAGCGAAGCCCAGGGGCAAAAGCTGCTGATGCTGATCCAGCAGTCCGGCCTGCTCAGCCATCTGCCGATCCCCAACAGCGTGATCACCCCCAGCCATGAAATGCTGCCCGGCTGGCGCATCCCCAGCCAACGGATTGAAGAAGATGTCCCGCTGCCCGCTCGGCTAACATTGCTGTATCGGCCGCCGGTCGAGCTGGAAACGGTGACGGTCGCGCTACAGCGGCTGCTCGCGCAGCACGGCTGCGAGCTGGAAGTGCGTTACTACGCCGGCAAACGCTGGCAAAGCGAGGCGCAGATCGCCCAGGCCGACCTGCTGCTGGCGGACAACCTGATCGGCGAGGCGCCGGAGGCGACGCTGGAGAGCTGGCTGCGGCAGGATCCGCTGTGGCGCGGCATCCTGACGGCAAGCCGCTGGCAGCAGCAGCAGGAGACGCTGCGGGAGATCCAGCAGCTGCAGGCGCAGCCACTGCGCTTCGAACGGCTGCAGGCCTATTATCAACAGCTGATGGCCGCCGCCATCATCACGCCGCTGTTCCACTACCAGTATCAGATCAGCGCGCCGCCGCGCATGCATGGCGTGACGCTGACCGCCCATGGCTGGTTCGATTTTTGCCAGGCGTGGCTGCCGCCGCCGGTGGATGACGCACCGACCGGAGCCGAACCGCCCTGCGCCTGACGGCCCTTTCTGCTACTATTGTCGCCGCAACGCAATTTTTATCCTGCCGCCCGAATGTGTATCGGGAATGGCCAAAGCCCAAAAAGGTGATTTTATGAAGCGCGCGGTTGTCGTTTTCAGCGGTGGACAAGACTCCACGACCTGCTTGATCCAGGCATTGCAACAGTATGACGAAGTTCACTGCGTCACGTTCGATTACGGCCAGCGCCATCGCGCCGAAATTGAAGTGGCTCAGGAGCTGTCGGAGGCCCTCGGCGCCAAGGCGCACAAGGTGCTGGACGTGACGTTGCTCAATGAGCTGGCCATCAGCAGCCTGACTCGCGACAATATTCCGGTTCCCGCCTACGATCCCAACCAGAAAAACGCGCTGCCGAGCACCTTCGTGCCGGGCCGCAACATCCTGTTCCTGACGCTGGCGGCGATCTACGCCTACCAGGTGGAAGCGGAGGCGGTGATCACCGGCGTGTGTGAAACCGACTTCTCCGGCTACCCGGATTGCCGCGACGAGTTCGTCAAAGCGCTGAACCAGGCGGTGGTGTTGGGCATCGCCCGCGATATCCGCTTCGAAACGCCGTTGATGTGGCTGAACAAGGCCGAAACCTGGGCGCTGGCGGACTATTACCAGCAGCTGGATCGGGTGCGTCAGGATACGCTGACCTGCTACAACGGCATCAAGGGTGACGGCTGCGGCGAATGCGCCGCCTGCAACCTGCGCGCCAATGGCCTGACGCAATATCGCGCCAACCAGGCGGAAGTGATGGCGGCGTTGAAACAGAAGGCCGGTCTGGCCTGAGGCAGCGACGGCGGCAGCCTCCGCCGCCGGTGAGCTGACTGCGAATGTTATTTGGGCGTGAGCGCTTCCAGGTGCTCGCGCAATTCCCCTTCAATCGGCAGCGCCCGCTGCGTTTTCAGATCGACGCACACGAAAGTCAGCAGCGCGTCGGCCACCGGCGTCCCCGCCGGATCCTGCGTCACCTTCTGGCTCAGCACCCCGCTTTTGCCGTTGAGCTGCACCATCTGGCTGTCGATGCGCAGTTTATCCCCCAATACCGCCGGGCTGCGGTAATTGATATTGATGTTCACCACGATGAAAGCGATGTTGTTTTCCGTCATCCAGCGGAACCCTGCCTCGTTTTCCAGCCACTCCCAGCGCGCCTCCTCCAGAAACTCCAGATAGCGGGCATTGTTAACGTGCTGGTAGACATCAAGGTGATAACCGCGAACTTTGATAAAGGTTTGCATAGGGAACGATCGCTCCTGCCTGGTGATTACAGAAAGAGGGAGCCGCGTGGGCTCCCTCGCCCGTTTGGTCAACGCGCCAAACTGGTAAGACCTGTAAAATGTAGCAGAGTCGCCATTGCCTCAGCGGCATTTTGCCGCGCAGCCGCGACCGGGATCACATTTTCAGCCGAGTGCGGTTCTTCTCGAACAGCGCCGGTCCGATGCCCGGCACCTCCTGCAGTTGCTCAACCTGGGTGAATGGCCCGTTCTGTTCGCGATAGCGCACAATGCCTTCCGCCTTCTTCAGACCGACACCGCTCAAAGCCGCTGCGAGCTGTTCGGCGGTGGCCTGATTGATGCTGACCGCCGTCTCTTCGGCCGCCTTGGTCATCGCCTGTTGCCCGCCATTGCTCGTCGGGGTTGAGAGCATCGGCGCCGGCGCATCGGCTTTATCCGCCGCGGCGGCCGGCACCGCCAGGCATAACAACAGCGCGGCCAGCGCGGCTTTAACGTGATGACGGTAACCTGATAACGTTTTTTTCTCTGTATGTTGCATGCTGTATCCTCCTTGTGTGTGACAGCACGGCTACCTTGCCGCGGCGGCAGATATTCAGCAATCGGCGGATATCAGATGTGGAAAAGGCCGCGAAAGCGGCCTTTGTTTGTTGCACTGCGTTGCAGAAAAATGCGGCGATTACTGCGGCTGTTGCTCAGCGGCGCCCATTTTAATTTTGGCTTCTTTACGCAGGCTCGCCAGCAGCGAATCGAAGGAAACGCCGGTCGCGCCCTCTTCCATCTTGCCGACGAAGGTTTTCATTTCGTCTTCCGGCAGCGTGCCTGGCTTCACCGCATCTAGTGCGATCAGCACCACGTTGTCCTGGCGATCCTGCGACATGCCGTACACCGGTTTGCCGTCCTGCGGGTGCGGCAACGCGAACACGCTCTCCACCAGCTGGCTGTCTTCCGGCGCGCGCGCCATCTTCTGCACGGCGCCAAAGCTCAGGCCGGCGGCTTTCATCGCCTCGTCGCCCTTGCCCTGCTTCAGCTCAACCAGCAGCTTCTCGCCCTGTAGTTTCGCTTCCTGCACCGCCTTGTTGCGCTTCACCAGATCCGCCACGCGGTCTTTTACCTGGTCGAACGGCTCGATGCCTTCCGGCTTGTGACCGCTCACGCGCACCACGAAGGCGCGGTCGCCGTCTACGGTGATCACGTCGGAGTTACTGCCCGGCGCGCCGTTCTCGCCGATCAGCGAACCGTCGAAGATCGCCTGCACCACCGGCTTGAAGTTCAGCGCCGCAGGGATGTTGTCACGGGTGAACCAGTCGGTTTGCGCCGCTTTCACGCCCGCCGCTTCTTCAGCCGAGGCCAGGGATTCGTTGTCGCTGGTCGCCGCTTCGCTCACCTTCTGCTGCAGCGCGTAATACGCATCTACCGCTTTCTCCTGCTTCACCTGCTTGGCGATAGCGTCATGCACTTCGCTCAGCGGCTTCAGTTTCTCTGGTTCGATGTCGTTCAAACGCACGATCAGGTAGCCGACGGAAGATTTCACCACGCCGGACAGCTGCCCTTTTTCAGTCAGGTTAGCCTGCTTCAGCTCGTCGGCGGTGGTTTCCGGCTCCAGCCAACCCAGTTCACCGCCGGTACGGCGTGAAATGATGTCGGTGGATTTCTCTTTCGCCAGTGTGGCGAAATCGGCGCCCTTCTTCAGCTCATCCAGCGCCGCATTGGCTTCCGCCTCGGTTTTCAGCTGGATCACGCTGTAGTTTTTACGCTCCGGCTGGCCGTAGCTGCTCTTGTGCTGGTCGTAGTAAGCGCTGATGTCCTCTTCGCTCACTTTCACCTTATCCTGCATGGACGCGGCGTCCAGCGGGATATAGCTCACCTTCACCTGCTCCGGGGCGATGAAGCTGTTCTTGTTCTGATCGTAATACGCCTTCAGTTCGTCGTCGCCGGCGCTCTGTTTCGCCTGCAGCGCCTTCAGATCGATAGTCGCCAGACGCACGTCGCGCTCCTGCAGCACCAACGCCGCCATGGCTTGCGATTCGGACGGCAGCACGAAGCCGGATTCGCCGAAGGCCTGGATCAGCTGCTGATTGACCAGCTGCTGACGCATCGACTGCGCGAAGTTGTCGGCGGTGTAGCCCATACGGCCGATCAGGTCGAGGTACTTGGCGTTATCGAACTGGCCGTTGGTTTGGAAATAAGGCGCCTTGCGGATGGCGTCCTTGATCTGATCGTCGCTGACCGCCAGGCCCAGCTTCTTGGCGTATTGGTCGAGCAGCATGTTGTCGATCAACTGGGACAACACCTGACGGCGCATCTGCTGCATGTAGCCTTCGTTGCCGGCCAGCGCAGAGAACTGGTCACCCAGCTGCTGCTGCATGCGGCTACGCTCGCTTTGGAAAGCCTGTTCCAGCTGAGCGCGTTCGATCGTCTGACCATTTACTTTCGCAGCATAATCGCCGGAGCCGCCGATCAGGTAGTTACCCACCCCGGTCAGGACGAATGACAGGATGATCAGGGCCAGGATGATTTTGAGCACGACGTGATTGGCAGCCGCGCGTAAATTGTCCATCATAGTGTGACAACACTCCGCTGTGATGTGGATTAACAACCCTTGTGCAGGCGCGTTCCCTGCGACAAAAATAAAAAAAGCGCATCAGTCCGATGCGCCTTGTATCTTACCTTACCAGCACCGCTGCGTCAGGTGATTGTTTATTACAAAACCCTGTTACGCTAAACGGTTAGACGCCAAATCAGTTTACAGCGTCTTTCAGCGCTTTCCCTGCACGGAAGGCCGGCACTTTGGCTGCCGCGATCTTGATTTCTTTACCGGTTTGCGGGTTACGGCCGGTACGAGCCGAACGTTCACGCACGGTGAAGGAACCGAAACCAACCAGAGCCACGTCATCCCCAGCTTTCAGAGAGTCGGTAACGGAAGCGATTACTGCGTCTAAAGCACGTCCAGCTGCCGCTTTGGAAATATCAGCACCTGCGGCAATCTTGTCGATCAGTTGTGACTTATTCACTCTATCATCCCCTCTAGAATTCTATCGTCGCACCGAAAAATCCCTACGGTTGCGACAGCGCAGCTGTTATATCAATCCCATCGAACCTTGGCAAGCCACCGACTGCGTGGCAAAACGTGGGCCGACAGAGATCTAACTTAGCGGTACAAAAAAATACTGGCAAGTCCGAAATGGCTTGCCAGTATAAGTTTTATCAATGGTTTTTGCGATTCGTCACTATTTTGCCGCTACCGGCAGTGCGCCGAAGGCCGGGTTTTGCAACGCAATGTTCAAAACTTCATCGATTCGCTGCACCGGATGAATCTCCAGATCGGCGATTACATTGTCCGGGATCTCTTCCAGATCGCGCTTGTTCTCGTAAGGGATCAGCACGGTTTTGATGCCGCCGCGATGCGCCGCCAACAGTTTCTCTTTCAGGCCGCCGATCGGCAATACCTGGCCGCGCAGCGTGATCTCGCCGGTCATCGCCACATCGGCGCGTACCGGGTTGCCGGTCAGGCAGGAGACCAGCGCGGTGCACATCGCGATACCGGCGCTTGGGCCGTCTTTCGGCGTCGCCCCTTCCGGCACGTGCACGTGGATGTCGCGCTTCTCGTAGAAATCGGCGTTGATGCCCAATTTCTCCGCGCGCGCGCGCACCACGGTCAGCGCCGCCTGAATCGATTCCTGCATCACTTCACCCAGAGAGCCGGTGTAAGTCAGCTTGCCTTTGCCCGGCACGCAGGCGGTTTCGATGGTCAGCAGATCGCCGCCCACTTCCGTCCACGCCAGCCCGGTGACTTCGCCCACGCGGTTTTCGGTATCCGCACGGCCGTAATCGACGCGCTGCACGCCCAGGTAGTCCTTCAGGTTGTCGCCGTTGATCTCGATGTGCTTGCGCTTCTTATCCATCAGCAGCGTTTTCACCGCTTTACGGCACAGTTTGGAGATTTCGCGCTCCAGGCTGCGCACCCCGGCTTCGCGGGTGTAGAAGCGAATGATGCCGATGATGGCGCTGTCGTCGACCGTCAGCTCGCCTTTTTTCAGCGCGTTGCGCTCAAGCTGCTTCGGCAGCAGGTGCTGTTTGGCGATGTTGAGCTTTTCGTCCTCGGTATAACCCGACAGACGGATCACTTCCATACGGTCCAGCAGCGGCGCAGGGATGTTCATCGAGTTGGAGGTGGCGACGAACATCACGTCGGACAGATCGTAATCCACTTCCAGGTAGTGGTCGTTGAACGCCACGTTCTGTTCCGGATCCAGCACCTCCAGCAGAGCGGAAGCCGGATCGCCGCGCATGTCGGAAGACATCTTGTCGATCTCATCCAGCAGGAACAGCGGGTTCTTCACCCCAACCTTGGCCATTTTCTGGATCAGTTTGCCCGGCATCGATCCGATGTAGGTACGGCGGTGACCGCGGATTTCCGCTTCGTCACGCACGCCGCCCAACGCCATGCGCACGTACTGGCGCCCGGTCGCTTTGGCGATCGACTGCCCCAGCGAGGTTTTACCCACGCCCGGCGGCCCAACCAGACACAGGATAGGCCCTTTGATTTTGCTGACGCGGCTCTGCACCGCGAGGTACTCGAGGATGCGATCCTTGACGCGCTCCAGGCCGTAGTGATCGGTATCGAGCACTTCCTGCGCCTTGACCAGGTCTTTTTTCACCTTGCTGCGCGCGTTCCACGGCACCTGAAGCATCCAGTCGATGTAGCCGCGTACCACGGTCGCTTCCGCCGACATCGGCGACATCATCTTCAGCTTTTGCAGTTCCGCTTCGGTTTTCTCGCGCGCCTCTTTCGGCATTTTCGCCGCATCGATCTTGCGCTTCAGCGCTTCATGCTCGTCCGGCGCGTCGTCCATCTCACCCAGTTCTTTCTGAATCGCCTTCATCTGCTCATTCAGATAGTACTCGCGCTGGCTCTTCTCCATCTGCTTCTTAACGCGGTTGCGGATGCGTTTCTCAACCTGCAGCAGGTCGATCTCCGACTCCATCATCGCCATCAGGTATTCCAGACGCTCGGTGATGTCGGACATCTCGAGCACCGACTGTTTGTCGCTGAGTTTCAGCGGCATGTGGGCGGCGATGGTGTCCGCCAGGCGCGCGGCGTCGTCGATGCTGTTCAGTGACGTCAGCACCTCCGGCGGGATTTTTTTGTTCAGTTTGATATAGCCTTCAAACTGATTGATCGCGGTGCGCACCAGCACTTCTTGCTCGCGCTCGTCGATAGCCGGCGATTCAAGGTATTCCGCCTGCGCGGCAAAATGCTCACCGCTGTCGGACAGCGTAGTGATGCGTGCGCGCTGCAGCCCCTCGACCAGCACTTTTACCGTGCCGTCCGGCAGCTTCAGCATCTGCAGGATCGACGCTACGGTGCCAACCGAGAACAAGTCGTTAATGCCAGGTTCATCCGTTGAGGCCTCTTTCTGTGCCACCAGCATGATCTTCTTATCGTGATCCATTGCGGCTTCGAGGCACCGAATCGATTTTTCCCGGCCAACAAATAACGGGATCACCATGTGCGGATAAACCACCACGTCGCGCAATGGCAAAACGGGGATTTCAATGCGTTCGGAACGCTCAGGGTTCATAGAGCTCTCTCTTAGTTTAATTTCCGCCAGGTTGAGGGGGAATCTCATGAGACGCAAGCATCTAACGTTTCATAAAATCTGGTTAATGAGTATATGGGGATGAATCTCTTACATTCAACGGCAAGAATGCAGGAAAAAGAAATGGGGGATGAAATCCCCCATTTTGCTGATAACGCGCTGGTTTAACTGGCTAATTATTCGCCAGACGCCTGGGCTTCCGGCTTGCCGTAAATCAGCAGCGGTTTGGATTGACCGGCGATCACCGACTCGTCGATCACCACTTTATCCACGCTGTCCATCGACGGCAGATCGTACATGGTATCGAGCAGCGCGCCTTCCACGATGGAACGCAGGCCGCGGGCGCCGGTTTTGCGCGCCATGGCTTTCTTGGCGATGGCGTTCAGCGCTTCGTCACGGAACTCCAGCTCCACGCCTTCCAGGTTGAACAGCGCCTGATACTGCTTGGTCAGAGCGTTCTTCGGCTCTTTCAGGATCTGAATCAGCGCGTCTTCGCTCAGCTCGCTCAGGGTCGCCACCACCGGCAGACGGCCGATGAACTCAGGGATCAGACCGAACTTGATCAGGTCTTCCGGTTCGGCCTGCAGCAACAGTTCGCCTTCGGTGGCCTTCTCGGACTCGCCCTTGACGGTCGCGCCGAAGCCGATGCCGGAGCCGGTGTTGACGCGCTGACCGATCACCTTATCCAGGCCGGCAAATGCGCCGCCGCAGATAAACAGGATCTTGGAGGTATCGACCTGCAGGAACTCCTGCTGCGGATGCTTGCGCCCGCCCTGCGGCGGAACCGCGGCGATGGTGCCTTCAATCAGCTTCAGCAGCGCCTGCTGCACGCCTTCACCCGAAACGTCACGCGTGATAGACGGGTTGTCGGACTTGCGGGAAATCTTATCGATTTCATCGATATAAACGATGCCGCGCTGCGCTTTCTGCACGTCATAGTCACATTTTTGCAACAGCTTCTGGATAATATTTTCCACGTCCTCGCCCACGTAACCGGCTTCGGTCAGCGTGGTGGCGTCGGCCATGGTGAACGGCACGTCCAGGAAGCGCGCCAGCGTTTCCGCCAGCAGAGTCTTGCCGCTGCCGGTCGGGCCAATCAGCAAGATGTTGCTCTTGCCCAACTCGATACCGTTGCTGGTATCGCCGTTGCGCAGGCGTTTGTAGTGGTTGTACACCGCAACCGCCAGCACTTTCTTCGCCTGCTCCTGACCGATGACATAGTCATCCAGGTGGTGGCGGATTTCGTGCGGCGTCGGCAGCGCACTGCGCTCACGATGCGGGGCAACTTCTTTAATCTCTTCGCGAATAATGTCGTTACACAGATCGACACATTCATCGCAGATATACACTGACGGCCCGGCAATCAGCTTACGCACTTCATGCTGGCTTTTGCCGCAAAAAGAGCAGTACAGCAGCTTTCCTGAACCGTCTTTGCGCTTATCTGTCATCAGTCAAACCTCTTCTTTAGTCTTGTCCCGCAGGAAAATCACGGCGGCAGTGCGCCCAAACTCATATCGGGAACGCCGGGAGGCTACAACAGAGCGAGCCCCTGCCCACTCTGATTACTATAGTCCATCGGCGCCGCGTGGTTCTAGCTGCGGTGTGTCAGAATGCCGTCAACCAGGCCGTATTCCACGGCTTCTTCCGCGGTCATAAAGCGATCGCGCTCGGTATCGCGCTCGATCTGCTCCAGCGGCTGGCCGGTATGCTCGGCCATCAGTTCATTCATGCGCGCTTTCACCTTGAGGATTTCACGCGCGTGGATTTCGATGTCCGTCGCCTGGCCCTGGTAGCCGCCCAGCGGCTGGTGAATCATCACGCGCGAGTTCGGCAGGCAGAAACGTTTGCCTTTGGCGCCCGCGGTCAGCAGGAAGGAGCCCATCGAGCACGCCTGCCCCATACAGATGGTGCTGACGTCCGGCTTGATGAACTTCATGGTGTCGTAAATCGACATGCCCGCGGTGATCACCCCGCCCGGCGAGTTGATGTAGAGGAAAATGTCTTTTTCCGGGCTTTCCGCTTCGAGGAACAGCATTTGCGCCACGATCAGGTTGGCCATGTGATCTTCCACCTGGCCGGTCAGGAAAATGATGCGCTCTTTCAGCAGGCGGGAATAGATGTCGTAAGAACGCTCCCCGCGTGAAGTCTGCTCTACCACCATCGGCACCAGCGCCATGTTCGGTGCAAATTGATCTCGTTCGCCACTGTATGACATTACCGTCTCCTAATAGAAATTGCCTTGGCGGCCAGGGTGTCACCCTAATACGCCGATTCTACTTGAGAACGGCCATGATGACTATGCTCAAGCATTCGACCCGCGCCACACGTACCCGACGGTTATTTCATCCCGCGCACTTTGGCAAACAGCCCCAGAATTATTCTTTACAGATTGGGGGAGCCCGGCGCGATTTCAAGCCCAGAGGCCGATTTTCTCCGCGCGCCGGAAACGATGCCGTTATTCTGACCGTTATCATGCCAGCCAGTTCCCCAGGCAACAGGGTAAATATAGTGCATATTGCCCCGCTTAACCTGAGATTAATCAGCAACGTGGCAAAAAGAAAAGCCCGCAACCTGAGGTTGCGGGCTTTTTCATCGTGCGCCGGTTCGCCAGGCGAAACCGGGGGCGCCGTTCATCGCGCCCGGCACGCAGGCATTACGCCTGTTGAGTTTGGTTCATCAGCTCGCTGAAGGTAGTGGCTTTTTCAGTCACTTTCGCTTTTGCCAGCAGGGCTTCAACCGCTTGCTCTTCCAGAGCCACGTTGCGCATGTTGTTCATCAGCTCTTTGTTTTTGCTGTAGAACTCAATGACTTCGCTCGGATCTTCGTAGGCGGAGGCCATTTCTTCGATCAGCGTCTTCACGCGGTCTTCGTCAGCTTTCAGGTCGTTGGTGCTGATCACTTCGCCCAGCAGCAGGCCAACCACTACGCGGCGTTTGGCTTGCTCTTCGAACAGCTCGCGTGGCAGTTCCAGCGCTTGCTTCTCGTTGCCGCCGAAACGCTGTGCAGCCTGACGACGCAGCACGTCGATTTCACCGTCGATCAGCGCAGCAGGCACGTCGATTTCGTTCGCGCTCACCAGGCCTTCGATCGCCTGAGACTTGATGCGGTTACGCACGGCGCCTTTCAGCTCGCGCTCCATGTTCTTGCGAACTTCGGTGCGCAGACCGGCAACGGAACCGTCCGCCACGCCGAAACGCTTGATGAACTCTTCGGTCAGTTCCGGCAGCTCGCGCTCTTCAACTTTCTTCAGCACGATAGCGAATTTGGCCGCTTTGCCCTTCAGGTTTTCCGCGTGGTAGTCTTCCGGGAAGTTCACGTCGATGGAGAACTCTTCGCCCGCTTTGTGACCGACCAGACCTTCTTCGAAGCCTGGGATCATGCGGCCCTGGCCCATTGCCAGCACGAAGTCGGACGCTTTGCCGCCTTCGAACTCTTCACCGTCGATAGAACCGGTGAAGTCAACGGTCACGCGATCTTCAGCTTCCGCCGCGCGATCGGTTTCTTTCCAGGTCGCCTGCTGCTTGCGCAGAGTGTCCAGCATCGCGTCGACGTCTTCGTCGTTCACTTCCACTACTGGTTTTTCAACTTCGATGTTTTCCAGGCCTTTCAGCTCAACTTCTGGATACACTTCGAATTCAACGGCGAAAGTGAAGTCTTCACCTTCTTTGTACTCGCCCGGCACGTAGTTTGGTGCGCCGGCCGGATTAATCTTTTCTTTGATGATAGCGTCAACGAAGCTGCGCTGCATCGCTTCGCCCAGCACGTCCTGACGAACAGAGGCGCCGTAACGCTGTTCCACGATGTTCATCGGCACTTTGCCTTTGCGGAAGCCGTCGATACGCACGCTTTTCGCTGCGTTGATCAGCTCTTTCTTCACCGCCTGCTTGATAGTATCAGCCGGTACAGTAATAGAGAGACGGCGCCCAAGGCCTTGAGTGGTTTCTACTGAAACTTGCATCTTGTTACCTCAAAAAAATCACAGTGCTCGGTCAACTCCGTTCCAAGAACCAGGACGGCTACAAATAAGAACCGAGTTCCCTGATGACAGAAGCGTCCCGAAACCATTCCGGAAAAATAAGACGCGACATTATAGCGGCGCATGCATGGCGAGTCGAGGAAAGCTAGGCGGCGCAGGCGCGCTAAAAATCACACTTTTGTCGATTCGATCGCCAAAAGGCCGCCAAAACAGACCGAACGTTGGCCATATTGCGCATCGGCCGTGTCGTCGTCAAAAACAGAAACGGCCCGCAGGCCGTTTCAAAATTCGTCAGTAGTAATACCCTAATTCGAGGGCAAAGTTCCACTGATACCTGAAAATTTCCCCCTCAGGCCAGCGTCCCGGCGCCGCGGCACGGCGGCGAGGCCGGCACGGTATCCTGCAACCCTTCCCACTCTTTGAGCGTATAGGTGTGCAGCGCCAGCGCGTGTACGCCATCGGCCAACTCTTCCGACAATACCCCGTAGATGGAGCGGTGACGCGTCAAAAACCGTTCGCCGACGAAGCGATCGCTGACCAATACCACTTTGAAATGACTTTCTGAACCCGCCGGAACGTTATGACGATAGCTTTCATCAACGACTTCCAGATACGCGGGCTCAAACGCCGCCCTTAACTTTGCTTCTATTTGCTCGCGAATCATAGGATCTCCTTACAACACCGGCAGAGGACCGTGCCCATCTAGTTCAATATTAGCCGGTTTTCCCCCGTTTAGACCATCGCCTGGACAAATTTCTCTTTTCTGCGGTCAGAGGATGAGCGTCATCCCCGCCGCTTGGGGGATTATCCGATTGAGCGGGCCAAAAAAGCGTGTTTTTATCAACGGCAGGTAAAAATTTGTCACTCAGGCGCCTTCCGCGCTTCCACCGCACGGCGGCGATGCTATGATGTCGGCAATTCGTTGTCGGCTATCCCGCTCTGATTATTGCTAAATCCATCGAGAATGAGACAGAAAACATGTTAAAGAAACTTTGTCTTCCTTTGCTGGCCGCCCTGCTGCTGGCCGGCTGCGCGACCAGCAGCAACACCCTGAACGTCACGCCGAAAATCGTTCTGCCGCAGCAGGATCCGACCCTGCAGGGCATCACCATCAGCATCAACGGCGCGGATCAGCGCACCGATCAGGCGCTGGCCAAGGTAAACCGCGACGGCCAACTGGTCACGCTGACGCCGTCGCGCGATCTGCGTTTCCTGCTGCAGGAAGTGCTGGAGAAACAAATGGGCGCCCGCGGTTACATGATTGGCGCCGACGGCCCGGTCGCGCTGCAGGTGGTCGTCAATAATCTGTACGCGGACGTATCCGAAGGCAACCTGCGCTACAACATCACCACCAAAGCCGACATCTCGATCATCGCCCAGGCGAAGAACGGCAACAAGCAGGTGAAAAACTACCGCTCGACCTATAACGTGCAGGGCGCCTTCACGGCGACCAACGACAAGATCACCGACGCCGTCAACTCCGTGCTGGGCGACGTGATCGCCGACATGGCGCAGGACACCAGCGTCAACGACTTTATCAAGCAAAACGCGCGCTAATCGGCGCGCCTGGCACCGCCCGGCGGATCGGGCGGCGCAGACAGGGAACTCATGTCGAAACACTATCTGAACATCTTCACCCAGCGTAACTCCGCCATTCTGCTGCTGCTGGGCTTCGCGTCGGGTCTGCCGCTGGCACTGACCTCCGGCACGCTGCAAGCCTGGATGACCGTCGAAAACATCGATCTGAAAACCATCGGCATCTTCTCGCTGGTGGGCCAGGCCTACGTCTTCAAATTCCTCTGGTCGCCCTTCATGGATCGCTATACCCCGCCGTTCCTCGGGCGGCGGCGCGGTTGGCTGCTGATCAGCCAGCTGCTGCTGGTGGCGGCGATCGTGGCGATGGGCTTTATGCAACCCGCGCAGCACCTGTGGTGGCTGGCGGCGTTGGCGGTGCTGGTGGCGTTCTGCTCCGCCTCGCAAGATATCGTGTTCGACGCCTATAAAACCGACCTGCTGAAAGCCGAAGAACGCGGCGCGGGCGCGGCGATATCGGTGCTGGGTTATCGGCTGGCGATGCTGGTTTCCGGCGGCCTGGCGCTGTGGCTGGCGGATCGCTATTTCGGCTGGCAAGCCACCTACTGGCTGATGGCCGGATTGATGCTGATCGGCGTGACTGCCACGCTGATGGCGCCGGAACCGGATGAAAGCATCCCGGCGCCGCGCACCATGGAACAGGCGGTCGTCGCGCCGCTGCGCGATTTCTTCGGCCGCAACAACGCCTGGCTGATCCTGCTGCTGATCGTGATGTACAAAATGGGCGACGCCTTCGCCGGCAGCCTGAGCACCACCTTCCTGATCCGCGGCGTGGGATTCGACGCCGGCGAAGTGGGGCTGGTGAACAAAACCCTCGGGCTGTTCGCCACCATCGTCGGCGCTCTGTTCGGCGGCGTGCTGATGCAGCGTCTCACCCTGTTCCGCGCCCTGATGCTGTTCGGCGTCCTGCAGGCGGTCTCCAATCTCGGCTATTGGATCCTGGCGGTGACCGACAAGAACCTGCTCACCATGGGCAGCGCCATCTTCCTTGAAAACCTGTGCGGCGGCATGGGCACCGCGGCCTTCGTCGCGCTGCTGATGACGCTATGCAACCGTTCGTTCTCCGCCACCCAGTTCGCGCTGCTGTCGGCGCTGTCCGCCGTGGGCCGCGTTTATGTCGGGCCGATCGCCGGCTGGTTCGTCGAAGCCCATGGCTGGCCGCTGTTCTATCTGTTTTCGATCGCCGCCGCGCTGCCGGGCTTGCTGTTGCTCGGCGTCTGCCGCCAGACGCTGGAACACACCCAGCAGCATGGCGACTTTATGCCGCGCACCGCGTTTACCCAGGCTTACCGCTGGGCGCTGCGCCTGCTGACGCTGGGCTGCTCGCTGCTGGGGCTGTGGTTGCTGCTGCTGATCGCCAATGCGCTCGACTGGACGCAGGCGCCGCTGTTGGCCGACCGGCTGCTGCAGATCGGCGCCGCATTGAGCCTGCTCGGCGTCGCGATGGGCAGCATGCTGGATTATCTGGCGCTGCGCCGCGCTCGTTTGGCGTAACCCGACCGGCCGGCGATTTTGCCGGCCGAAAAAAAGCGATCCGGGGGTGTATTTATTTCGTTAAAAAAAGATAATCAGCGAGAAAATTATTTTTTTATCCGACTGCGGCGCTCGGAAATAAAATTAAATTCACCTTTAAGACACAATTATTTTACATTAAATAAACCTTTTCTGCGTATTTCCCCGCCGCGCATTTCTTCGCCAGATTCATCATACCTTTAGTTTTCCTTAACATACGGACTGCTCGTCACGATTCAGCGTGCCAACGCGTTGTTGTCATTGGTAAATTGTCACGCAGGGTTACATCTGTGACCCCCTTAACAGAAAGTGTCAACAAGCCGCTGACACTCCCTTAAGCATGTTTACAGTACTGCAACCTTCCCGTAAAATGCCCGCACACATGAAACGACAATTGAGCCTTTGTTATTGAGGTCGTTAGATGAGACTTAAGAAATACAATAAAAGTATTGGGATGCTGTCATTAATTGCAGGCACTGTATTGCTCAGTGGCTGCGATATGGTTTTGATGAATCCCAAAGGAGCAATTGGTGTTGAGCAACGGACACTGATTATCACTGCAATCGCGTTGATGTTGATCGTGGTGGTGCCAGTTATCTTCATGGCGTTCGCCTTTGCCTGGAAGTATCGCGCTTCCAACAAAGACGCCAAGTACAGTCCGAACTGGGCCCACTCCAACAAGATCGAAGCGGTCGTCTGGACCATTCCTATCATTATCATCGCCATCCTTGGCACCATTACCTGGAAGACTACCCACGAACTCGACCCGTTCAAGCCGATTGTCACCGACAAGAAGCCGATGACGATCGAAGTGGTGTCGCTCGACTGGAAATGGCTGTTCATCTATCCGGAACAAGGCATTGCGACCGTTAATGAGCTGGCTTTCCCGAAAGATGTTCCAGTCGAATTCAAGATCACCTCTAACTCGGTAATGAACTCGTTCTTTATCCCGCAGTTGGGTGGACAGATTTATGCGATGGCCGGCATGCAGACCAAACTGCACCTGATCGGCAACGAAGCCGGTGCCTACAAGGGCATCTCCAGCAGCTACAGCGGCGCAGGCTTCTCCGGTATGAAATTCACCGCGATCGTTACCCCGACCGAAGGCGACTTCGATCAGTGGGTGGCCAAGGTGAAGGCATCGCCTAAAAACCTGAACACCACCGACGACTTTAACAAACTGGCAGAGCCGAGTGAAAACAACCCGGTCGAGTACTTTGCCGCTGTCAAACCGAATTTGTTCAAAGAAACAATTGCCAAATTCATGGGCGACATGGATATGCACAAGGGCGCTGGCGCGCACGAAGGCATGGACATGAGCCAAGGTATGGACATGGGTGAACATGCTGCTCACGCCGGAGCCGAGGAATAACTGATGTTGGGAAAATTAACACTTGATGCGGTTCCGTACCACGAACCGATCATCATGGTCACCGTAGCCGCAATTATCGTCGGGGGCCTGGCAGTGCTGGCGCTGCTGACCTATTTCGGCAAATGGAAGTGGCTGTGGAGCGAATGGCTGACTTCGGTCGACCATAAAAAAATTGGTATCATGTATATCGTCGTGGCGATGGTCATGCTGCTGCGCGGCTTCGCCGACGCCATCATGATGCGTAGCCAGCAGGCGTTGGCGTCCGCCGGCGAAGCCGGATTCCTGCCGCCGCACCACTACGACCAGATCTTCACCGCGCACGGCGTCATCATGATCTTCTTCATGGCGATGCCTTTCGTGGTCGGCCTGATGAACGTCGTGGTGCCGCTGCAAATCGGCGCGCGCGACGTCGCCTTCCCGTTCCTGAACTCCCTGAGCTTCTGGTTCTTCGTGGTGGGCGTTGTGCTGATCAACATCTCCCTGGGGGTCGGTGAATTCGCTCAGACCGGTTGGCTGGCGTATCCGCCGCTGTCGGGTAAAGAGTACAGTCCTGGCGTCGGGGTCGATTACTGGATTTGGAGTCTGCAGATTTCCGGTCTGGGTACCCTGCTGACCGGCGTGAACTTCTTCGCCACCATTCTGAAGATGCGTGCCCCTGGCATGCCTATGATGAAGATGCCGGTGTTCACCTGGGCGGCGCTGTGTACCAACGTCCTGATCATCGTTTCTTTCCCAATTCTGACCGTCACCATCGCGCTGCTGACCCTGGATCGCTATCTGGGCACCCATTTCTTCACCAATGATATGGGCGGCAACATGATGATGTACATCAACCTGATTTGGGCCTGGGGTCACCCAGAGGTGTACATTCTGGTTCTGCCGGTGTTCGGCGTGTTCTCCGAAGTCACCGCGACCTTCTCCAGAAAACGCCTGTTCGGCTATACCTCACTGGTATGGGCAACCATCGCGATCACCGTTCTGTCGTTCATCGTATGGCTGCACCACTTCTTCACCATGGGGTCCGGCGCGAACGTTAACGCCTTCTTCGGTATCGCCACCATGATCATTTCCATCCCGACCGGGGTGAAAATCTTCAACTGGCTGTTCACCATGTATCAGGGCCGCATCAAGCTCAACTCCGCAATGCTGTGGACCGTTGGCTTCATCATCACCTTCTCCGTGGGTGGTATGACCGGCGTTCTGCTGGCGGTGCCGGGCGCGAACTTCGTGCTGCACAACAGCCTGTTCCTGATCGCGCACTTCCACAACGTCATCATCGGCGGCGTGGTGTTCGGTTGCTTCGCGGGTCTGACCTACTGGTTCCCGAAATCCTTCGGCTTCACGCTGAACGAAAAATGGGGCATCCGCGCGTTCTGGTTCTGGATCATCGGCTTCTTCACCGCCTTCATGCCGCTGTACGCATTGGGCTTTATGGGCATGACCCGTCGTATCAGCCAGAACATCAACCCTGAGTTCCACCCTCTGCTGCTGGTTGCAGCCGGCGGTGCGGCGCTGATCGCCTGCGGCATCCTGTGCCAGCTGACCCAGATCTTCGTCAGTATCCGTGACCGCGAACAGAACCGCGATCTGACCGGTGACCCATGGGGCGCTCGTACTCTGGAGTGGTCAACGTCTTCTCCACCGCCGTTCTATAACTTTGCCGTAGTGCCGCAGATTCATGACCGTGATGAATTCTGGGACATGAAAGAAAAAGGCGAAGCCTATAAGAAACCGGCTAAGTACGAACCGATTCATATGCCTAAGAACACCGGCGCTGGCGTTATCATCGCCTTCTTCAGCCTGGTATTCGGTTTCGCAATGATTTGGGAAATCTGGTGGATGGCTCTGGCCGGTTTCATCGGTATGATCGTCGTCTGGATCGGCAAGAGCTTCGATCACGATGTTGACTACTATGTGCAGGTTGATGAAATCGAGCGCATTGAGAACCAACACTACGAACAAATCCGTAAAGCAGGCGTGAACCATGTCAACTGAAACTCTGACCAATCATAACGCAGCCCATGCAGAGCATGGGCACCACGATGCGGGTGAGACCAAGGTCTTCGGATTCTGGATCTACCTGATGAGCGACTGTATTTTGTTTGCGAGCTTGTTCGCGACTTATGCAGTCCTGGTGAACGGGACCGCCGGCGGTCCCTCTGGCAAAGACATCTTCGACCTGAAGTTTGTCTTGGTCGAAACTTTCCTGCTGTTATTCAGCTCCATCACCTACGGCATGGCGATGATCGCCATGAACAAGGGTAAAGTTGGCGGTGTAAACACCTGGCTGTTCCTGACCTTCCTGTTCGGTCTGGGCTTCGTGGCGATGGAAATCTATGAATTCCATCACCTGATCGCCGAAGGCTTCGGTCCGGATCGCAGCGCGTTCCTGTCCAGCTTCTTCGCGCTGGTCGGCACCCACGGTCTGCACGTGACTTCCGGCCTGATTTGGATCATCGTGCTGATGATTCAGGTGAGCAAGTTCGGCCTGACCGCGACCAACAAAACCCGCCTGATGTGCCTGAGCCTGTTCTGGCACTTCCTGGACGTGGTCTGGATCTGCGTATTTACCGTTGTCTACCTGCTGGGGGTTATGTAATGAGCCATTCATCCCATGAAACCTCTCACGGCGGCGCAAGCCACGGCAGCGTGAAGTCATACCTGATCGGCTTTATCCTGTCGATCATCCTGACGGTAATTCCATTTGCGATGGTAATGAACGGCACTGCCTCTCATTCCACCATCCTGGCGGTTGTTGTCGGTATGGCGGTTATCCAGGTGATTGTTCACCTGGTTTACTTCCTGCACATGAACACCTCATCGGAAGAGCGCTGGAACCTGGTGGCATTGCTGTTCACCGCTATGATCATCGGTATCGTTGTTGTAGGTTCACTCTGGATTATGTACAACCTCAACATCAATATGATGGTCGATTAAGAGCTGAGCTGCACGTGATGATTAAGCAATACCTGCAAGTCACTAAACCAGGAATTATTTTCGGCAATTTAATTTCTGTCGTTGGGGGATTCCTGCTCGCTTCCAAAGGGAGCATCGACTATCCCCTGTTTCTCGCCACCCTGGTGGGTGTCTCGTTGGTGGTCGCGTCGGGCTGTGTGTTTAACAACTACATCGACCGCGACATCGACAAGAAGATGGAGAGAACGAAGAATCGGGTGCTGGTAAAAGGCCTGATCGCGCCGAGTGTCACCCTGGTTTATGCGACCGCGTTGGGTATTGTGGGCTTCGCGTTGCTGTATATCGCGGCCAACCCGCTGGCCATGTGGCTGGCGGTGATGGGCTTCGTGGTTTATGTCGGCGTTTACAGCCTGTACATGAAGCGCCACTCGGTCTACGGCACGCTGATCGGCAGCTTGTCGGGCGCCGCGCCGCCGGTTATCGGTTACTGCGCGGTCACCAACGAGTTCGACGCCGGCGCGTTGATCCTGCTGGCTATCTTTAGCCTGTGGCAGATGCCGCATTCTTATGCGATCGCTATCTTCCGCTTTAAAGATTACCAGGCGGCCAACATTCCGGTGCTGCCGGTGGTGAAAGGCATTTCCGTCGCCAAGAACCACATCACGGTCTACATCCTGGCGTTTATGATCGCCACGCTGATGCTGACCCTGGTGGGCTACGCCGGCTACAAATACCTGATCGTCGCTGCGGCGGTGAGCGTATGGTGGCTGGGCATGGCGCTGCGCGGTTACAAAACCGAAAACGACAGCGTCTGGGCGCGTAAACTGTTCGTGTTCTCCATCGTCGCCATCACCTCGCTGAGCGTGATGATGTCGATCGACTTCAGCGCCACGGCGGCGCCTGAAGCGCTGGTGACCTACGTTTGGTAAGCCAAATCATCTGTCAATGGGCCGCGTATGCGGCCCATTTTATTTGTCACGCCGAAAAGCGGCCAAACTGTAATATCTGTTAAACAACATTCGATTTACCCCCCCTGCCCTGCACACTAAAATGACGCAGCTTTACAGAAATCATGCCATCAGGCGCTGTCTCAACGTCTGATGGCATGGTTTTTACCGAGGTTTGATGTGAACGATAATTCAATGACCCCGCAGGAGCGCCGCGCCACCTGGGGATTGGGCACCGTATTCTCCCTGCGCATGCTCGGCATGTTTATGGTATTGCCGGTGTTGACCACCTACGGCATGGCGCTCAACGGCGCCAGCGAAGCGCTGATCGGCATCGCCATCGGCATTTACGGCCTGGCGCAGGCGGTGTTTCAGATCCCGTTCGGCCTGGTGTCCGATCGCATCGGCCGCAAGCCGCTGATCGTCGGCGGCCTGCTGATCTTTGCCCTCGGCAGCGTGATCGCCGCCGTCACTGACTCTATCTGGGGCGTGATCCTCGGCCGCGCGTTGCAAGGCTCCGGCGCCATCGCCGCCGCGGTAATGGCGCTGCTCTCCGATCTGACCCGCGAGCAGAACCGCACCAAAGCGATGGCTTTTATCGGCGTCAGCTTCGGCATCACCTTCGCCATCGCCATGGTTCTGGGCCCTATCATCACTCACGCCTTGGGCTTGCACGCGCTGTTCTGGATGATCGCCGTGCTGGCGCTGGCCGGCATCGTCATCACCCTGGCAGTGGTGCCTTCCGCCGACACCCATCTGCTGAACCGCGAGTCCAGCATCGTGCGCGGCAGCTTCCGCAAAGTGCTGAGCAACTCGCGCCTGTTGAAACTCAACTTCGGCATCATGTGTCTGCACATTCTGCTGATGTCGAGCTTCGTGGCGCTGCCGCTGGCGATGGAAAAAGCCGGGCTGGCGGCCAGCGAACACTGGATCGTCTACCTGGTGACCATGCTGGTGTCGTTCGCTGCCGTGGTGCCGTTCATTATCTATGCCGAGAAATATCGCCGCATGAAGCAGGTGTTTATGGGCTGCGTGGCGGTGCTGTTCTGCGCCGAAGTGCTGCTGTGGCTCTCCGGTGCTCATCTATGGGGCATCATCGCCGGCGTGCAGCTGTTCTTTATGGCCTTCAACGTGATGGAAGCCATCCTGCCTTCGCTGATCAGCAAAGAATCGCCGGCCGGCTACAAGGGCACCGCGATGGGGGTGTACTCCACCAGCCAGTTTATCGGCGTGGCGATCGGCGGCAGCCTCGGCGGCTGGCTGTACGGTTTGCAAGGGGCTGGCTTGGTGTTTATCGCCGGCGCGGTATTGGCCGCCGTCTGGTTCCTGGTCAGCAGCACCATGAAAGAGCCGCCGTATGTCAGCAGCCTGCGCATTACGCTGTCGGAACTGGCGGTGAAGGATTCAGCGCTGGAAAGCCGCCTGAAGGCGCAGCCCGGCGTGGCCGAGGCGATCGTCGTGCCGGAAGAGCGCAGCGCCTACGTCAAGGTGGATACCAAGCAGACCAATCGCGGTCAGTTGGAAGCGCTGGTCAATTCGCTGTAAAAAATCAGGGCCGGCAATGCCGGCCCCGTCGAGATTAATCGCGGAAGTTCTTGAACTGGAACGGCTGGCCCAGATCGCCGCCGCGCACCAGCGCCATCACGCTCTGCAAGTCGTCGCGTGACGTGCCGGTCACCCGCACTTCTTCGCCCTGGATCTGCGCCTGCACCTTCAGCTTGCTGTCTTTGATCAGCTTGACGATTTTCTTCGCCACGCTGGTTTCAATCCCCTGCTTCAGCTTGGCTTCCACGCTGTAGGTTTTACCGCTGTGGGTAAACTCGTCCGGGATCTCCAGCGCGGCGCCGTCGATGCTGCGCTTGCTCAGCTTTTCGCGCAGAATGTCGAGCAGCTGCTGCACCTGGAAATCAGACTCGGTGGCAACCTTGATGCTTTGATTCTTCTCGTTTAGCTCAAAGCTGGCCGGCACGTTGCGAAAATCCCAGCGGGTGCCGAGATCGCGGGTGGCGTTCTCAACGGCGTTACGCACTTCCTGCATATCAATTTCGGAAACGATGTCGAAAGATGGCATACTTCTTCCTCCTGAATGAGTGCCTAATAGCTTAGGCGATTTTGATGCCGAGCATGATAACCGCTTTGCCGCCTCAGACAAAATCTGCTGAACGCACGCAGGGATAGCGCTTCAGGCTGCCATAAAGCCTATAGTTAGATCACGGTAATTGAGCGGTATTCCCGTGTTTCCAAGGAGACTGAATGAAAATAACCATTCTTGGTTGCGGCGCGCTCGGACAACTGTGGCTCTCCCGGCTGTATCAGCAGGGCCACGATGTACAGGGATGGCTAAGAGTGCCGCAGCCTTTTTGCGCCGTGAACGTGATAGAGCCGGAAGGCGTCTCGTTTAATCGCAATTTGCCCACCAACGATCCGGAGCACCTCGCGCAAAGCGAGCTGCTGCTGGTGACGCTGAAAGCCTGGCAGGTATCCAGCGCGGTCAGCGCGCTGTTGCCGAAGCTGAGCCCCCGCTGCGCCATCTTGCTGCTGCACAACGGCATGGGCACTCAGGAGGAGCTGCCGCCGAATGGCCAGCCCATCTTGCAGGGCACCACCACCCACGCCGCGCGCCACGAAGGCAGCACCATTATCCACGTCGCCACCGGCATCACCCACATCGGCCCCACCTCACCGGCCGCCCAGCACCTCAGCCACCTGGCGGAAGTGCTGCATCAGGCGCTGCCCGACGTCGCCTGGCACAACAACATCGCCTCGGCCAACTGGCGCAAGCTGGCGGTCAACTGCGTGATCAACCCGCTGACGGCGCTGTACGGCTGCCGCAACGGCGATCTGCAGCGCTACCCGGAGCAGATCGAAGCGCTGTGTCGTGAAGTCGCCAGCGTGATGGCCATGGAGGGTTACCACACCTCCTGCGAAGGCCTGATGCAATACGTGATGGACGTGATCCACAGCACCGCCGACAACGTTTCGTCGATGCTGCAGGATATCCGCAGCCAGCGGCATACCGAGATCGACTACATCACCGGCTACCTGCTGCGCCGCGCGCGCAGCCACGGCCTCACGCTGCCGGAGAATGCGCGGCTGTTTGAATTGATTAAACGAAAGGAAAATGAATATGAGCGTATCGGCGCTGGTCTGCCTGGCACCTGGTAGCGAAGAAACCGAAGCCGTCACCACCATCGATCTGCTGGTGCGGGCGGGCGTTAAAGTCACTACCGCCAGCGTCGCCGGCGACGGCGAGCTGACTATCGTTTGTTCGCGCGGCGTCAAACTGCTGGCCGACGCGCCGCTGGTGGCGATCGTCGATGAGCCTTTCGACGCCATCGTGCTGCCCGGCGGCCTGCAGGGGGCGGAATGCTTCCGCGACAGTCCGCTGCTGGTGGAAAAAGTGCGGCAGATGCATCTGCAGGGCCACATCGTCGCCGCCATCTGCGCGGCCCCGGCGCTGGTGCTGCAGCACCACGATCTATTCCCGATCGGCAATATGACCGGTTTCCCGGGTTTGAAAGATCGGATATCGGCGGATAAATGGATGGAGCGCCGCGTGGTGTACGACGCGCGCGTCAACCTGCTCACCAGCCAGGGGCCGGGCACCGCGATGGAGTTTGCACTGAAGCTGATAGACCTGCTGCTCGGCAAGGCCAAAGCGGCGGAGATCGCCGCGCAGCTGGTGCTGATCCCTGGGATGTACGATTTCCGCGACTGAGCGGCTTGTCGATAAAAAAAGGGCTGAACACCGGTTCAGCCCCTCTCATTTACGCCGCTGCCCGCATTACGGGCGATAAACCTTCACGTTGCTGAAGCCCTGCTCCAGCAGGTACAGCGCCTGCAGGCGGCTCATTACGCCGCGCTCGCAGTACAGCAGATAGGTTTTGCTCTGATCCAGATCGCCGAACTGGGTGCTCAGCTTGTAGAACGGCAGCGCTTTCACTTCAACCTGTTCCAGCTGCAACGGCTTCTCTTCCTGCTCGTCGTTGGAACGGATATCCAGGATCACCTCGTCGGCGCCGAAGGCCGCGACGGTTTCCACTTCGGTCACCTGCTCCTGCGCCTGCTCGGCGATGGAGCGAATATCGACGTTCTTCGCCTCGCTCACCACCCGATCGAGAATGCTGAAATCGAAGTGGCTTTCTTCCTCTTCAATCTTGGCCTTGACGGCTTTTACCGTCGGGCTCTTCGAAATCACGCCGCAGTATTCCGGCATGGTTTTGGCGAAGTCCTCGGTGCCGATTTCACGCGCCAGTTTGATGATGTGCTCTTTATCGTGCGAGATCAGCGGACGCAGGATCAGCGTATCGGACGCATTGTCGATCAAGCGCAGGTTGGTCAGCGTCTGGCTGGACACCTGCCCCAGCGCTTCACCGGTTACCAGCGCCTGCACGCCGTAGCGTTCGGCCACTTGCGAAGCGGCGCGCACCATCATGCGCTTGAGCACCACGCCCATCTGGCCGTCGTCGACTTTCTCCAGGATCTCGCCCACCACCGGTTCGAAGTCGATGGCGACGAAGCGCACCTTGTGCGAACTGGCGAAACGGTTCCACAGATAGTGCGCCACCTGCTTCACGCCAATCTCATGCGCGGCGCCGCCCAGGTTAAAGAAGCAGAAGTGCACGCGGCAGCCGCGACGCATCAGCATATAGCTGGACACGCCCGAGTCGAAACCGCCGGAAATCAGCGACATCACGTCTTCCTGAGTGCCGACCGGGTAACCGCCGATGCCTTCGAGGCGGCGTTTAACCAGCATCAGCTTGTCGTCTTCGATCTCGAGGTTTACCGTGACCTGCGGGCGGGTCAGGTTAACGCGCGCGCTGTCGATATGCTGGTTCAGACCGCCGCCGACGTAGCGCTCCACGTCCTGCGAGTTGAACGCCTGCTTGCCGCGGCGCTTGACGCGCACGCAGAAGGTTTTGCCTTCCAGCTGGGCGCGGTAGGCTTCCAGCGTCTGCTCGAAGATGTTGTGGATATCGGTATAAGCGCGATCTTCCACTTCCAGAATATGGTGGATGCCGGGAATCCGCGTCAGCGCGTCGGCGATGACCGGCCGCTGGTTTTCATCTTTGGCGCGAACTTCGATATGATCCCAGTGACGGACGACCGCCAGCGTTTCATCATACTGCTTCAGGACGTTGCGAATATTGGTCGAGAGAATCTTGATAAAGCGCAAGCGCACAGATTGGCTCTTGATGGTGATTTCCGGGAACAATTTAATGATAAACTTCATGGCGGTCTTTGTTGTCAGATAAGAATTACGGCGCGGAGTATATCACCATATCGCCGTGCTCTGCGCACAAAACCACACATGAGCGCCATGATTTGCTAATCAAGATCCGCTAGGATAGGCTCTGGCGCCACGGTTCACATGATGACGTAAAAAGAAAATTATGCCGAAAAAACCAGCACAATCAGCCAGTACAGAGCAAACAGCCAGCTTTGAAAGCGCCCTCGGCGAGCTGGAAAGCATCGTGACGCGTCTGGAGTCGGGCGAACTGCCGCTGGAAGACGCGCTGAACGAATTCGAACGCGGCGTGCAGCTGGCGCGTCAAGGCCAGCAGAAACTGCAACAGGCGGAACAGCGTGTGCAGATCCTCCTTAACGACAGCGCCGACGACGCGGCGTTGGCGCCTTTCACACCGGATACCGAGTAACCGACATGTCTGAGATCGTCCCATCGGCCGCTTTTGCCGATCAACTGCAGATTTTCCGCCGGCGCGCCGATCGCGCGCTGCTGGATTTCATCGCCCCGCTGCCGTTCAACAACGGCAACATGGTGGCGGCGATGCGTCATGGCGCCTTACTGGGCGGCAAGCGCCTGCGCCCGTTCCTGGTGTACACCACCGGCCAGATGTTCGGCGTATCGCTGACCAATCTGGACGCGCCGGCGGCGGCGGTGGAATGCATTCACGCCTACTCGCTGATCCACGACGATCTGCCGGCGATGGACGACGACGATCTGCGCCGCGGCCAGCCGACCTGCCACATTAAATTCGGCGAAGCCAACGCGATCCTGGCCGGCGATGCGCTGCAAACGCTGGCGTTTTCGATCCTGGCCGATGCCGAAATGCCCGACGTGGCGCTGCGCGATCGGCTGGCGATGGTCTCCGAACTGGCGGCAGCCAGCGGCGTCGCCGGCATGTGCGGCGGCCAATCGCTGGATCTGGAGGCCGAAGGCAAGCGTGTCGATCTGCAGGCGCTGGAGCAGATCCACCGCCACAAAACCGGTGCGCTGATCCGCGCCGCGGTGCGTCTGGGCGCGCTGAGCGCCGGCGAAGCAGGACGAGCGGCGCTGCCGCAGTTGGATCGTTATGCTGCTGCGGTCGGCCTGGCGTTCCAGGTGCAGGATGACATTTTGGACGTTGTCGGCGAGACTGAAAAGATCGGCAAGCGCCAGGGAGCGGACCAACAACACGGAAAGAGTACCTACCCGGCGTTACTCGGGCTTGACAGCGCGAAAGCAAAAGCGTGGGATCTCTATCAGGAAGCATTAGCTGCATTAGACACTTTGGCAGCGCAATCTTATAACACAGCGCCATTGCGAGCGTTAGCCAGCTTCATTATTGAACGCGACAATTAACGTGTGACGTTAACTCCTCTGATATGAGTATCGAATGAGTCTTGATATAGCCAAATACCCAACCCTGGCGCTAGCGGAAAACCCCGAGGAACTCCGCTCACTGCCCAAAGAGAGCTTGCCGAAGCTGTGCGATGAGCTGCGGCAATATCTGCTGAACAGCGTCAGTCGCTCCAGCGGCCACTTTGCCTCCGGGCTGGGTACCGTCGAACTGACGGTGGCGTTGCATTTCGTCTACAACACGCCGTTCGATCATCTGGTGTGGGACGTCGGTCACCAGGCCTACCCGCACAAAATCCTGACCGGCCGCCGCGACCGGATCGCCACTATCCGGCAAAAGAACGGGTTGCACCCCTTCCCGTGGCGCGCCGAAAGCGAATACGACGTGCTGTCGGTCGGCCATTCGTCAACCTCGATCAGCGCCGGCCTCGGCATGGCGGTGGCGGCAGAGCGTGAAGGCAAAGGCCGCCGCACGGTGTGCGTGATCGGCGATGGCGCCATCACCGCCGGCATGGCGTTCGAAGCGATGAACCACGCCGGCGACATCAATCCGGACATGCTGGTGGTGCTGAACGACAACGAGATGTCGATCTCGGAAAACGTCGGCGCGCTGAACAACCATCTGGCGCAGCTGCTGTCCGGCAAGCTTTACTCCACCCTGCGCGAAGGCGGCAAAAAAGTGCTGGCCGGCGTGCCGCCGATCAAGGAGCTGGTGAAACGCACCGAAGAGCACCTGAAAGGCATGGTGGTGCCGGGTACGCTGTTCGAAGAGCTGGGCTTCAACTACATCGGCCCGGTAGACGGGCACGACGTACAGGGCCTGGTCGCCACGTTGAAAAACATGCGCGATCTGAAAGGCCCGCAGCTGTTGCACATCATGACCAAGAAAGGCCGCGGTTACGCGCCGGCGGAGAAGGATCCGATCAGCTTCCACGCGGTGCCGAAGTTCGATCCCGCCAGCGGCACGCTGCCGAAAAGCGCCGGCGGTCTGCCGACCTATTCGAAAATCTTCGGCGACTGGCTGTGTGAAACCGCCGCCAAAGACAGCTCACTGATGGCGATCACGCCGGCGATGCGCGAAGGTTCCGGCATGGTGCAGTTCTCGCGCGACTATCCGCAGCAATATTTCGATGTGGCGATCGCCGAGCAACACGCGGTCACCTTCGCCGCCGGGCTGGCGATCGGCGGCTACAAGCCGGTGGTGGCGATCTATTCCACCTTCCTGCAACGCGCCTACGATCAGCTGATCCATGACGTGGCGATCCAAAACCTGCCGGTGATGTTCGCCATCGATCGCGGCGGCATCGTCGGCGCCGACGGCCAGACCCACCAGGGGGCGTTCGATCTGTCGTTCATGCGCTGCATCCCGACCATGGTGATCATGACGCCGAGCGACGAAAACGAATGCCGCCAGATGCTGTATACCGGCTATCACTACAACGACGGCCCGAGCGCCGTGCGCTATCCGCGCGGCACCGGCACCGGCGCTGCGCTGGAGCCGCTCAGCCTGCTGCCGATCGGCAAAGGCGTGGTGCGCCGCCAGGGGGAAAAGATCGCCATTCTCAACTTCGGCACCCTGCTGCCGGAGGCCGCTGCGGCGGCGGAAGCGCTCAACGCCACGCTGGTCGACATGCGCTTCGTCAAACCGCTGGACGAGCAGCTGGTGCTCGAACTGGCCGCCAGCCATGAAACGCTGGTCACGCTGGAAGAGAACGCCATCATGGGCGGCGCCGGCAGCGGCGTCAACGAACTGCTGATGGCCAAACGCCGTCCGGTGCCGGTGCTGAACCTCGGCCTGCCGGACAGCTTCGTCTCACAGGGCACCCAGGAAGAACTGCGCGCCGATCTGGGGCTGGACGCCGCCGGCATTCAGCGCCAAATCGAAACCTGGCTGGCGCAGTAATTCGCCACTCGCGCCTGATAAAACGCCTCCGCCTTCGGGGGCGTTTTCATTTCCGCCCTCCGGGATCCGCGCTACAGTTACTGTCTGAGCTGTGAATGGGAGGCAAGCATGAAATATCTCAAACTGGGCAACACCGATCTGAACGTCTCGCGCATCTGCCTGGGTTGCATGACCTACGGCGAACCGAGCCGCGGCAATCACGCCTGGACGCTGCCGGAAGAAAGCAGCCGCCCACTGTTGAAACAGGCGCTGGAAGCCGGCATCAACTTTTTCGACACCGCCAACAGCTATTCCGACGGCAGCAGCGAGGAGATCCTCGGCCGGGCGCTGCGCGACTATGCACGCCGCGAGGAGGTGGTGATCGCAACCAAGGTCTATTTCCCGCTGAGCAACCTGGAGCGCGGTTTGTCGCGCGCCAAGATCATGCAGTCCATCGACGACAGCCTGCGCCGTCTCGGCACCGACTATGTCGATTTGCTGCAAATCCATCGCTGGGATTACGAAACGCCGCTGGAAGAGACGCTGGAAGCACTGCACGACGTGGTGAAAGCCGGTAAGGCGCGTTACATCGGCGCCTCTTCCATGTACGCCTGGCAGTTCGCCAAGGCGCTGTATACCGCCGATCTGCACGGCTGGACGCGCTTCGTCAGCATGCAGGATCAATACAACCTGATCCAGCGCGAAGAAGAGCGCGAGATGCACCCGCTGTGCGTCGCCGAAGGCATCGCCGTACTGCCGTGGAGCCCGCTGGCGCGCGGCCGCCTGACCCGCCCCTGGGGCGAAACCACCGCCCGCCTGGTCTCGGACCAGTTCGGCAAGAGTCTGTACGATGAAACCGAAGGCATCGACGCCATTATCGCCGAGCGCGTCGCCAGCCTGGCGGAGGAACGCGGCGTGCCACGCGCGCAGATCGCGCTGGCCTGGCTGCTGAACAAGCCGGCGGTCAGCGCGCCGATCGTTGGCGCGTCACGCAGCGAGCAGTTGGACGACGCCATTGCCGCGGTCGATTTGAGTTTGTCGCCGCAAGAGGTGGCGGAGTTGGAAACGGCTTACGTGCCGCATCGGGTGACGGGGTTTGAATAAGAGAGGCGGGCGCGAAGAAGCGCGCCCGGCTGTCAGAACAGCCCGATCGGCCAGTGGTGCCCAATCAGGTAGATGATGCCCGCAGACAGCACGCCGGCGATGATATCGTCGACCATGATGCCCATGCCGCCATGCACGTTGCGGTCGAACCAGCGGATCGGCCACGGCTTCCACATATCCAGAATGCGGAAGATGACGAAACCGGCGGCGACCCAGCGCCAATCGTTGACCGGCAGCGCCATCAGCGTGATCCACATGCCGACGAACTCATCCCAGACGATGCTGCCGTGATCGTGCACCTTCATGTCTTTTGCCGTGCGGTGGCAAATATAGACGCCGATGCAAATGCTGAACATCACCGTCAGCGAGTAGAGCTGCCACGGCAGTTGGATCAGCAGCAGCCAGAACGGGATCGCCGCCAGCGATCCCATGGTGCCCGGCATCACCGGTGACAAACCGCTGCCGAAACCGGTGGCCAGCAGGTGCCACGGATTGCTCATCCGCAGCCGACGCTTGGCTTCATCCATGGGTGCCCGGCTCCGCGTTGAAATGATCGAACCCGGCCCAGTCCAGCACCACCGCCTCGTCGTTGCGGTAATAGCGAATGCCTTCAGACAGCGGGCCAATCTGACCGATACAGGTGTAATCGGCCCCGAGGTGGCTCAGCGCCACGTCCAGCGCGCCGCGGTTGATCTCCGGCACGGTGAAGCACAGCTCGTAGTCTTCGCCGCCCGCCAGCGCCCAACGCAGCGCCTGTTCGGCATCGGCATGGCTGCTCAGCGCCTGCGACATCGGCAGCTCGTCCAGCACGATGCGCGCGCCGCAGTCGCTGGCCTTCAGGATATGCTTCAGATCGGAAATCAGGCCGTCGGAAAGATCGATTGCCGAGCTGGCCAGATCGCGCAGCGCCTGCCCCTGCAGCACCCGCGGCTGCGGACGCAGATGGCGAGCGACCAGATAATCACGCGCCGCGCTATCCGTCACCGCCAGGCGATCCTGCAGGATCGCCAAACCGGCGGCGCTGTCGCCCAACGTGCCGGTCACATAGATCCAGTCGCCGATGCGCGCGCCGCTGCGGCTCAACGCCCGGCCGGCCGGGATCAGCCCCTGAATGGTCAAGGTCATGCTCAGCGGGCCGCGCGTGGTATCGCCGCCGATCAGCTGCATGCCGTAATAATTGAGTTGATCGAACAGGCTGTCGCTGAACGCCTTCAGCCAGGGTTCGTTCACCTCCGGCAGCGTCAGGGCCAGCGAGAGCCACGCCGGATCGGCGCCCATCGCCGCCAGATCGCTCAGATTGACCGCCAGCGCTTTATACCCGAGATCGGCCGGATCGATGTCCGGCAGGAAGTGAATGCCCGCGACCAACGTATCGGTACTGACGGCCACCAGCTGTTTTTCCGGCACTGCCAGCAGTGCGCAGTCATCTCCAATGCCCAACTGTACATCCCGGCGCACGCGCTTAAACCGGTCAAAATAGCGGGCAATGAGGTCAAATTCGCCGCATGCCATATCGATATTCCACTAGAAGAAATTAAGGCCGGGAATGCCGGCCTTAATGTTTTTACTTTTTCTTGCGAAGGGTTGGCGCCACTTTATCCAGCACCCCGTTCACAAACTTGTGGCTGTCTTCCGCGCCGAAGGTTTTCGCCAGCTCGATCGCTTCGTTGATCGCCACCTTGTAAGGGACATCCTCGCGCATTTTCAGTTCAAACAGCGCGACGCGCAGCACCGCGCGTTCCACCTGGCCCAGCTCTTCGAGCTGACGCGACAGGTAAGGCGCCATCAGTTCGTCCAGCATACCTGCATTCACTGCCGCGCCGGACAGCAACTCGCGAAAATAGGCGACGTCAACATCTTTGACATCCTGCTCCGTCAGGAACTGGTGTTCAACATCGGCAAGGTCGTTTTTAGACAACTGCCAAGAGTAAAGCGCTTGAACAGCGCACTCACGAGCGCGGCGACGAGCAGCAGGTTTCACGGAATTCCCCTTAACTAAATTCAGGCTTTAATAGCTTTGATAACATTAATCATTTCAAGTGCGGTCAACGCGGCTTCAGCGCCCTTGTTGCCCGCTTTGGTGCCGGCGCGTTCGATCGCTTGTTCGATGCTTTCGGTGGTCAGCACGCCAAAGGCAACCGGGATTTCGGCATTCATCGCAACGTTGCCGATGCCGGAGCTGGCTTCGCCCGCCACATATTCGAAGTGCGCGGTGCCCCCACGGATAACGGTGCCCAGCGCGATAACCGCGTCGTATTTGCCGGTTTTGGCCAATACGCTCGCCGTCAGCGGCAGCTCGTAAGCGCCCGGGACCCAGACAACGGTGATGTTGTCGTCAGCAACCTGACCAATGCGTTTCAGCGCGTCGATGGCGCCTTCCAGCAGGCTGTCGTTGATGAAATTGTTAAAACGTGCAATTGCGATCGCCACACGGGCATTTGGAGTAGCAACAACACCTTCGATAACTTTCATGGGCTTTCCTTAAAAATGGGTTCAATACCCCGCAGGGGGGCGGATTCTATCATATTCTTTCATCGCCTGCGCGGCGCTTTTGTAAAACCGGCGCGCGGGCGCGAGATTCAGTGTTTCGCCCGCAGGCGCAAACGCAGATCGGGGCCAACCTGGCGCACGTCGCTAAAGACGAATTCCGGTGCGTCGGCCAGACGCTCAAGACCCGGCAAATGACACAGGCCGCGGCCATTATCGCCCAACAGTTTTGGCGCGATGTACAAAATGAGCTCATCCACCAGGCCGGCCTGCAGCAGCGCGCCAGCCAGCGTCGCCCCCGCCTCCACCCAGATTGAATTCACCTGGCGCTTGGCCAGCAGCATCATCATCACCACCAGATCGACGCCGCCGCCGTGCGCCGGGCAGATAAACTGCTCAACGTCTTGCGGCCAGACCTGTTCATCCGCCTGCAGCCGCGCCAGCCAGGTGGCGCCCGGCTGCTGCACCACGCGGTGCTGCGGGGTAATGCGATTTTGGCTGTCGAGCAGGATGCGCAGCGGCTGACGCAGATTTTCACGCGGATAGAGGCGCTGGGTCTCGGCATCCAGCTCATCCCAACGCACCGTCAGCGACGGATCGTCCGCCAGCACGGTGGCGCTGGTGCTGAGAATGGCGGCGCTCTGCGCACGCAGCCGCTGCACGTCCTGACGCGCTTCGGGTGAGGTGATCCACTGGCTTTCGCCGGAGGCCATCGCCGTGCGGCCGTCCAGCGACGCGCCCAGCTTCAGTTGCACATAGGGAAAACCGGTGCGCATGCGTTTGAGGAAGCCCAGGTTGACCGCTTCGGCCTCGGCCAGCATCAGGCCATGACGTACTTCGACGCCGGCTTGCTGCAGCTTGTACAAGCCGCGCCCCGCCACCTGAGGATTGGGATCTTGCATCGCCGCGACCACTCGCGTCACGCCGGCGGCCACCAGCGCATCGGCGCAGGGCGGCGTGCGGCCGTGATGGCTGCACGGCTCGAGCGTCACATAGGCGGTGGCGCCGCGCGCCTTGTCGCCCGCCATGCGCAGCGCGTGCACTTCCGCGTGCGGCTCGCCGGCGCGCAGATGATAGCCTTCACCGACAATTTCGCCGTCGCGCACGATAACGCAGCCGACGTTCGGATTGGGCGCGGTGGTGAAACGCCCCAGCCGCGCCAGCTCGAAGGCGCGCGCCATGTAAAATTCGTCGTGATGCATGAAAGATCCTTTAGTCTTGCAGGCGGGCAATCTCTTCGCCGAACTCGCGCACGTCTTCGAAGCTGCGGTACACCGACGCGAAGCGAATGTAGGCGACCTTATCCAGCTTTTTCAGCGCGTCCATCACCAGATTGCCGACTAATTTGGTCGGCACTTCGCGTTCGCCGGTGGCGCGCAGTTGGGATTTGATATGGTTAAGGGCGTTTTCCACGTCGTCCGAGCTGACCGGGCGCTTTTCCAGCGCTTTCAGCATGCCGCGACGCAGTTTGTCTTCGTTGAACGGCTCGCGCACCTCATCGCTTTTAATCACTCGCGGCATCACCAGCTCGGCCACCTCGAAGGTGGTGAAGCGTTCATTGCATACCAGACACTGGCGACGACGGCGTACTTGCGAACCGTCCCCCACCAGGCGGGAATCAATGACTTTGGTATCAACGGCGGCGCAGAAAGGGCAATGCATAACACGTCCTGATAAACGTTTTTTATAGATAAATGCAGTTTAACCCGAAGTGAAGCCACAACAAAGGGCGTCGGCCATTTGTTGCGATAAGCGGCGGGCAGGCGGCGCCGATATGACTTTCACCGCCATGCGGGCTAAGCTTGATAGCAGGAGATTCAGCATAGGAAATCGCCGTCATGACAACCCGTTATCCCAAAATCGCCCTGCTCGCCGCCGCCGTGTTGCTCACTGGCTGCGCGCACAACGCCGCCGTGCCTCAGCTGCGCCATCAGGTCGCCGCACTGAACCAAAAAGTGAGCGTATTGACCGATCAGGCCACCGCGCTGGAGCGGCAAAACCAGCTCAATCAGCACTCCGACAACGGCGTCTACCTGCTGCCGGCGGCGCGGAGCGCCGCCCGTTTGCAAAGCGGCATCGGCGAACTGAGCGTTTCGCTGAGCCACATCAAGAGCGAAGCCAACGGTGCCCAGGCGCAGCTGCATGTGCGCATCCTCTCACAGGCCACGCTGCCGCCGTTTAAAGCGGTGGTGGAATGGGGCCAACTGGACGCGGCCACCGGCCGACCACTGACCGCCGAGGCGCTGTCGCAACCGATCGCCAGCGCCGACTCGCTGCTGCCGAAACCCGGGCAGGACTTCGAGCTGCGCTTCAGCGGCCTGACGCCGGAACAGCTGGGCTATATCCGTCTGCACAGCCTGGTAGCCACCGCCCAGCCGGCGGTGGTGCAGCAACACTGAAATCCGAGGCAAAAAAAAGGAGCGCCGATAGGCGCTCCTTCTCATTTCGCTGAATACTGCGGCGGTTAAGGCAGAATCGAAGGCTGATCCGCGCCCTCTTTTTCCACTTTTTGCTGCAGCATGTGTTCGCGTTTCATCCCCAGCTTCAACGCCAGCGCGGACGCGACGTAGATAGAGGAAACGGTACCGATCGACACGCCGATCAGCATCGCCAGCGAGAAGCCTTGCAGCATCGCGCCACCGAAGATGTACAACATCAGCACCACCATCAGGGTGGTCCCGGAAGTCATCAGCGTACGGCTCAGCGTCTGGGTCAACGACACGTTCATGATCTCGTAAGGCGTACCGCGGCGGATCTTGCGGAAGTTCTCACGAATACGGTCGGAGACCACGATGCTGTCGTTCAGCGAGTAACCGATAACCGACATCAGGGACGCGACGATGGTCAGGTCAATCTCGATGTGGAACAGCGACAGCACGCCCAGCGTGATGATCACGTCGTGCGCCAGCGCGATAACCGCCCCCAGCGCCAGGCGCCATTCGAAGCGGAAGCCGACGTAGATCAGGATACAGATCAACGCCACCAGCAGCGCCATGCCGCCGGTTTGCGCCAGCTCGCTGCCCACGCTCGGGCCGACGAACTCAATGCGCTTCACGGTGGCGTTTTTATCCACCGAGTCGTTGATCACGCCGATCACCTTATTGCCCAGTTCCTGGCCTGCGGTGCCGGTCGCCGGTGGCATGCGCACCATCACGTCGCGGCTGCTGCCGAAGTTCTGGATAATCGGATCCTGGAACCCGGCCTTCTCCAGCGTATCGCGCATCAGGTCGAGGTTAGCCGGCTTCTCCAGGTTGATTTCAATCACCGTACCGCCGGTGAAATCCAGACCCCAGTTAAAGCCGCGCACCGACATGGTGGCGATCGACGCGACCAACAGCACCAACGAGATGCCGAAAGCCACGTAGTCCCAGCGCATAAAGTCGTAGACTTTACGGCCGTAGTTGAGTTGCTCAACAGTATAATCCTGTGCCACAACGCACTCCTCAGATAGACAGCTTGTTAATGCGTTTGCCGCCGTAAAGCAGGTTGACGATGGCACGGGTACCGACAATCGCGGTGAACATGGACGTCGCCACACCGATAGCGGTGGTGATCGCAAAGCCCTTGATCGAACCGGTGCCGACTGCGTACAGGATGACCGCGGTGATCAGGGTGGTGATGTTGGCGTCGACGATACTGGAGAACGCGCCTTTATAGCCCTCATGGATCGCCTGCTGAACGGACCGGCCGTTCTTCAGCTCTTCCTTGATACGTTCGTTAATCAGTACGTTGGCGTCGACCGCCACCGCCAGCGTCAACACGATCCCGGCAATGCCCGGCATGGTCAGCGTCGCCCCCGGCAACAGGGACATCACGCCGACGATCAACACCAGGTTGGCGACCAGCGCCGTGGTGGCGATCACGCCGAACTTACGGTACCAGACCACCATGAAGACGATGGACGCCACCAGGCCCCACAGACAGGCTTCCAGACCTTGGGTGATGTTCTGCTGACCCAGAGTTGGACCGATGGTGCGCTCTTCAACGATCTGAATCGGCGCAATCAGCGCACCCGCACGCAGCAGCAGCGAAAGCTGACGCGCTTCGTTCGGGTTGCCGATGCCGGTGATGCGGAAGCTGTTGCCCAGACGCGACTGAATGTTCGCCACGTTGATCACTTCTTCCTGTTTCACCAGCACCGCACGGCCGTTGGCGTCTTTCTTGCCGCTGTCCTTGTACTCCACGAACAGGGTCGCCATCGGTTTGCCGATGTTGTCCTTGGTGAAGTTGGACATCGACGTGCCGCCGGCGCTGTCCAGCGAGATGTTAACCTGCGGCTGGTTGTATTCGTCGGTGCTCGAGGTGGAGTCGGTGATGTGGTCACCGGTCAGGATCACGCGCTTGTACAGCACGATCGGCTGGCCGTCGCGGGTGTATTTCACCTCGGAATCGCCCGGCACGCGGCCGTTGGCCGCCGCAGTGGCGTCCGCATTGGTGTTCACCAGGCGGAATTCCAGCGTCGCGGTGGCGCCCAGAATTTCTTTGGCGCGCGCGGTGTCCTGAATGCCCGGCAACTCAACCACGATGCGGTCGGATCCCTGGCGCTGCACCAGCGGTTCGGCGACGCCGAGCTGGTTGACGCGGTTACGCAGGATAGTGATGTTCTGCTGTACGGCGTATTCGCGCGCTTCGCTCAGACGGGCGTCCGTCAGGCTGGCTTTCATGGTGTTGGCGCCATTGGCGGACAGCACCAGATCGCGCTGACGCGGGCCGATATAGCTGATGGCCTGGTCACGGGCCGCATCGTCGCGGAAGCGAACTTCCACGCCGTTGTTGTCCAGCTTGCGGATAGACGCGTAAGGAATGCCCTTCTCGCGCAGCTCGCTGCGCAGGGTATCCATGGTCTGTTCCTGCAGCTTGCTCAACGCGGTGTCCATGTCCACTTCCATCAGGAAGTGCACGCCGCCGCGCAGGTCCAGACCGAGTTTCATCGGCTCTGCGCCCAGCATGGCCAGCCAGGTCGGCGTAGCCGGCGCCAGGTTCAGCGCCACGACGAATTTGTCACCCAGCTCGGTCACCAGCGCTTCGCGGGCGCGCAGCTGAACGTCAGGATCTTTAAAGCGAGCCAGGATGGCGCCATTTTCCAGCGCAATCGACTTGCTCGCGATGTTGTCTTTTTCTAATACGGTACGGACCTGGTCCAGCGTAGTTTCACTGGCGGCGACGCCGCGCGCGCCAGTGATTTGTACGGCCGGATCCTCACCGTAGATGTTGGGAAGCGCATAAAGCAGACCGACGAGGATCACGACGATCAACATCAGATACTTCCACAAAGGATAACGGTTTAGCACGGCAATTCCCTTCGGGAAAAAAGATTACAGGGCCTTCATGGTACCTTTCGGCAGAACGGCCGCCACGAAGTCACGCTTGATCATCACTTCCGTGGTGTCGTTCAGCGCGATGGCGATGATGCCGGTGTCGGCCACTTTGGTCACGCGACCGATCAGGCCGCCGGTGGTCAGCACTTCGTCGCCTTTACCGATGGAGTCCATCAGCTTCTTGTGATCTTTCGCGCGTTTCTGCTGTGGGCGCAGGATCATGAAGTAGAAGATCAGGCCGAACACCACCAGCATAATGATCAGAGAGTACGGGCTTCCCTGAGCCGGAGCCCCTGCGGATGCGACGGCGTCAGAAATGAAAAAGCTCATTGAAATTCCCTCATTAAGTTATCAATTATTAGATCAAGCGTTTAAAGGCGGAATCGGCTTGCCGATCCGACCATAGAAATCCGCAACAAACTGCTCTAATTTACCCTCTTCGATAGCCTGGCGTAAACCCGCCATCAGGCGCTGGTAATGACGCAGGTTATGAATTGTGTTCAGTCGAGCACCCAATATTTCGTTGCAACGGTCGAGATGGTGCAAGTAGGCGCGGCTGTAATGGCGACACGTGTAGCAATCACAGTCTTTATCCAGCGGAGAAGTATCATCCTTGTGCTTGGCATTACGGATTTTTACCACACCGTCAGTCACGAACAAATGGCCGTTGCGGGCGTTGCGGGTCGGCATGACGCAGTCGAACATGTCGATGCCGCGGCGCACGCCTTCCACCAAATCTTCCGGCTTGCCGACGCCCATCAAATAGCGTGGCTTATCTTCCGGAATTTGCGGGCAAACGTGTTCAAGAATGCGATGCATATCCTCTTTCGGCTCGCCTACAGCCAAGCCGCCCACAGCGTACCCATCAAAGCCGATATCCACCAGCCCTTTTACTGAAACATCACGTAAATCTTCGTAAACGCCGCCCTGAATGATGCCGAACAGCGCATTTTTATTTTCCAGCTCGTCGAAACGCTGGCGGCTGCGCTGCGCCCAACGCAGCGACATTTCCATCGAACGCTTGGCGTAGTCCCAGTCGGCCGGGTACGGCGTACATTCATCGAAGATCATCACGATGTCGGAACCCAGGTCATACTGGATTTCCATCGATTTTTCCGGGCTCAGGAACACCTTGTCGCCGTTGATCGGATTGCGGAAGTACACGCCTTCCTCTTTGATCTTGCGCATCGCCCCCAGGCTGAACACCTGGAAACCGCCGGAGTCGGTGAGGATCGGGCCCGGCCACTGCATGAAATCGTGCAGATCGCCGTGCAGCTTCATGATCTCCTGGCCAGGGCGCAGCCACAGGTGGAAGGTGTTGCCCAGCAGGATCTGCGCGCCGGTCTCTTTCACTTCTTCCGGCGTCATGCCCTTGACCGTGCCGTAGGTACCAACCGGCATAAAGGCCGGGGTTTCCACTACGCCGCGGTCGAAAATCAGGCGGCCGCGGCGTGCGCGGCCATCGGTAGTTTGTAGTTCGTACTTCACAAAGCCTCCAGCATCAGAGAAACAGTCTGATGTCGTTGAAACAGGGCCGCGCCGTGGGCGCAGCCCGGGAAATTAACCGCCGACGGACTCGTTTTCCGCCTGCGGATTACGGCTGATGAACATCGCATCGCCGTAGCTGAAAAAGCGATACTGCTCGGCCACCGCCTGCTGATAGGCGTTCATGGTATTTTTGTAGCCGGCGAAAGCCGACACCAGCATGATCAGGGTGGACTCCGGCAGGTGGAAGTTGGTCACCAGCGCGTCGATCACCTGATAGTGGTAACCCGGATAGATAAAGATGCTGGTGTCGCCGAAGAACGGCGCAATCAGCGCCTCTTTGCTGGCCGCCGCGGCGCTTTCCAGCGAACGCACCGAGGTGGTGCCCACCGCCACCACGCGCTTGCCGCGCGCTTTACAGGCCAGCACCGCATCCACGACCTCCTGCGGCACTTCGGCGTATTCGGCGTGCATCACGTGATCTTCGATGGTTTCCACGCGCACCGGCTGGAAGGTGCCGGCGCCGACGTGCAGCGTTACGAACGCCATTTCAACGCCCTTGGCGCGCAGCGCCGCCAGCAGCGGTTCGTCGAAGTGCAGACCGGCGGTCGGCGCGGCGACCGCGCCCGGCTTCTCGCTGTAGACCGTCTGATACAGTTCGCGGTCGGCGTCCTCATCCGGGCGAGCGATATAAGGCGGCAGCGGCATATGGCCGGCCGCGTTGAGAAGGGTGAAGACATCGCGTTCGTCGTTGAAGCGCAGCTCGAACAGCGTCTCGTGGCGCGCCACCATGGTGGCGGCGATGCTCTCGTCATCACCCAGCAGCAGCTCGGCGCCCGGCTTGGGCGCTTTCGACGCGCGCACGTGCGCCAGCACGCGATGGTCGTCCAGCACGCGCTCCACCAGCACTTCAATCTTGCCGCCACTGACCTTGCGGCCGAACATGCGCGCCGGGATCACGCGGGTATTGTTGAACACCAGCAGGTCGCCGGCTTCCAGCTTGTCCAGCAGATCGGTGAATACGCCGTGCGTCAGCGCCCCGCTCGGCCCGTCCAGCTGCAGCAGGCGGCATGCGCTGCGCTCGGCCTGGGGATAGTGGGCAATCAGGGATTCGGGAAGTTCAAACGAAAAATCAGCGACGCGCATGGGTATTCACTTCTTCAATTTAAGGCTGGTTGGTAAAAAACAGGCGGCCTAGTCTAAAGCCGGGGGCGGTCAGCGGCAAGAAATAAGGAGGATTTGCCTGACTTCGGGTATAGTTGAGGGATGAATTTTCTCGCTCATCTTCACCTGGCCATGCTGGCGGACAGCTCGCTGCTGGGCAACCTGCTGGCCGATTTCGTGCGCGGCAATCCCGCCGCCGACTACCAGCCCGACGTGGTGGCCGGCATCATGATGCACCGCCGCGTCGACGTGCTGACCGACAGCCTGCCGCAGGTGAAAGCCTGCCGCGACTATTTCAGCGCCCCCTACCGCCGCGTAGCGCCAATTACCCTCGACGTGGTGTGGGACCATTTTCTGGCGCGCCACTGGCAGCAGTTGGAGCCTTCACGCGACCTGCACCAGTTTACCCAGGAAGCCCGCAGCCAGATCGAACCTTACCTGCCGCTCACGCCGCCGCGTTTTCAGAACCTGAACGGCTATCTGTGGCCGGAACGCTGGCTGGAACGCTACGCCGAATTGCCGTTCATCGCCCGGGTATTGCAGGGCATGGCCAGCCGCCGTCCGCGCCTCGATGCCCTGGCCGGCTCGTTCGCCGACGTCGAGCGGCATTATCATCAGCTTGAAACACAATTCTGGCAGTTTTATCCGCAAATGATGCAGCAGGCGAAGGAAAAAACGCTGTGAGGTCAAGCCCAAGCGTTTGAAATTGCAGCGCCTTGCAAGAATTTACGTTTTGCCGCTTGCCCTTTTGTGGGAAAAGGTTATTTTTAAAGCCTGTCAAATTTAATTAGTGAATTTAATAGGTAAAAGCTATCTCAGCGATTGGTCTTTTGCCCTTTATTCACCACGTCGCGGCCCCTATACTGGCCCTTGTTTTTACATCCACCCTTTAACACCTATTACAGGAGTAATTATGGTCCTGGTAACTCGTCAAGCCCCTGACTTCACTGCAGCTGCCGTACTGGGTAGCGGCGAAATCGTTGAAAACTTCAACCTGAAGAAGCACCTGAACGGCAAACCGGCCGTCCTGTTCTTCTGGCCAATGGACTTCACCTTCGTATGCCCTTCCGAGCTGATCGCTTTCGATCACCGCTATGAAGAGTTCCAGAAGCGTGGCGTTGAAGTGGTTGGCGTTTCCTTCGACTCAGAGTTCGTCCACAACGCATGGCGTAAAACCCCTGTCGACAAAGGCGGCATCGGTGAAGTGAAATACGCAATGGTTGCTGACGTTAAGCGTGAAATCCAGAAAGCTTACGGCATCGAACACCCGGAAGCCGGCGTTGCGCTGCGCGGCTCCTTCCTGATCGACAAAGACGGCATCGTGCGTGCTCAGGTGGTTAACGACCTGCCAATCGGCCGTAACATCGACGAAATGATCCGTACCGTTGACGCGCTGCAATTCCACGAAGAGCACGGTGAAGTGTGCCCGGCTCAGTGGGAAAAAGGCAAAGCAGGTATGGGCGCTTCCCCAGACGGCGTGGCAAAATACCTGTCTGAAAACGCTGCCAAGCTGTAATTTCAGCCTGATAGTGAATCAACCGGCCTCCGCGGCCGGTTTTTTATGCCCCTTTTTGGGGCAATACGCCCGCCTTCAGTGCTTTATTTCCCTGTTTCCGCTCACATTTCCCACCCTGCTCGCCGCGCGTGCGCCCATCTGCGGCTACTATCAATAACGCTGGCTCGCGCTTTGCAAGTGAACAACAGCCAAGCAAACACAACACAATAAAAAACTGACAGGGTAGGAATAACTATGTTTTTACAGAAATGGAGCAAACCCCTGACCATGGCGGCGCTGCTGGTCAGCGGCAGCCTGCATGCGGCGTCCAATCCGGCGGTGGAGGCCAAAAACGGCATGGTGGTCACCTCGCAGCATCTGGCCTCGCAGGTCGGGGTGGATATCCTGAAAATGGGCGGCAACGCCATCGACGCCGCCGTGGCGGTCGGCTATGCGCAGGCGGTGGTTAACCCCTGCTGCGGCAACATCGGCGGCGGCGGCTTTATGACCGTCCACCTGGCGGACGGCACCGATACCTTCATCAACTTCCGCGAAACCGCGCCGGCCGCGGCCAGCGCCAACATGTATCTGGATGCCGACGGCAAGGTGAAGAAAGATGCCAGCCTGTACGGCTATCTGGCGGCGGGCGTGCCGGGTACCGTGCTGGGGATGGAAACCGCGCGCGAGAAGTACGGCAAACTGAGCCGCGAACAGGTGCTGGCACCGGCGATCAAGCTGGCGCGCGAAGGCTTTGTGCTGACCCGCGCCGACACCGATATCCTCGACACCACCGTTGCACGCTTCAAGCAGGATCCCGAATCGGCCAAAATCTTCCTGCGCCCGGACGGCAGCCCGCTGCAACCGGGGGATAAACTGGTGCAAACCGATCTGGCCAACACGCTGGAGGCCATCGCCAAAGGGGGAACCGACGCCTTCTATAAAGGCAAGATCCCGCAGGCGGTAGAGGCGGCGGCCAAACAGGGCGGCGGCATTTTAACGGCGGCCGACTTCGCCAACTATAAAGTCACCGAAACCCCACCGATCACCTGCAGCTATCGCGGCTACAAGTTCGTGTCGGCGCCGCCTCCCAGCTCCGGCGGCGTGACGCTGTGCGAAATCCTCAACGTGGTGGAAGGCTATGACCTGAAAAGCATGGGCTTCAACTCGGCAGCGGCCATTCACACCATGACCGAGGCGATGCGCCATGCCTACATGGACCGCAACACCTACCTCGGCGACCCGGAATTCATCAAGAACCCGATCGACCGGCTGGTGAGCAAGAGCTACGCCGAGCAGATCCGCAAGAAAATCGTCGCGGACAAGGCCACGCCGTCGGAAAATGTGCAGCCCGGCATGGAACCGCATGAGAAGCCGGAAACCACCCACTATTCGATCGTCGACCATGACGGCAACGCGGTCTCCACCACCTATACCGTCAACGGCCGCTTCGGCGCCGTGGTGATCGCACCGGGCACCGGCTTCTTCCTCAACGATGAGATGGACGATTTTACGGTCAAAGTGGGCGAGAAAAACCTGTACGGGCTGGTGCAGGGCACCGCCAACAGCATTGCCCCCGGTAAGCGCCCACTATCGTCAATGAGCCCGACGCTGGTAACCAAGGACAACAAGATCTTTATGGTGCTGGGCTCGCCGGGTGGTTCGCGCATCATCACCATCACCCTGCAGACCGCGTTGAACGTGATCGACCACGGCATGGCGCCACAGGAAGCGGTGGACGCGCCGCGCATCCATCACCAATGGCTGCCGGATGAGGTGTACTACGAACAGCGCGGCGTTTCCGCCGATACGCTAAAACTGCTGAGCGGCATGGGCTATAAGATGGTCGAACAAACGCCGTGGGGCGCCGCCGAACTGATTCTGGTCGGTTTGCCTGGCGCGGCGGGCGTCAGCCCGGCCAACTCCGGCAACGATTCGGCGGTTTCCGGCAAAGTGCGCGAAGGTTACCTGTACGGCGCCAACGACGTGCGTCGCCCGGCAGGCTCCGCGGTCGGTTACTGATGTAAACGCCCACTCACCTTAATCGCGGGGGCCCTTCGGCCCCCGCAGTTCCCTTAGCCTTCACAGCGCCACACGGTGGCCGATTCTTCCGCCAGCTGCAGGCGCAGCCCGCCGGCCGTTTCGCTCAACTCTCCCCGCCCTTCCACGCGCCGCCACGGGCCGCGGGCCAACAGCGGGTTGTGCGGCAGCTGCGCCTGGCCGCTGCCGTCACGCTGCAGCGCCACCAGCACCTGCTCCTGCTGATACAGGCGCACGAACACCAGCGTTTCTCCGCTGGCGTACAGCACCTGACAGCCGCCGCGACGCAGCGCCAGGCTCTGTTTACGCAGCGCCGCCATGCGCTGGAACAGCGCCAGCAGCGGCCGATCCCAGTCGCCGACGTCCCACGGGAACGGCTTGCGGCAGAACGGATCGTTGCCGCCGTCCAGGCCAATCTCATCGCCGTAATAGAGGCAAGGCACGCCGATCCAGCTCAGCAACCACACCGCCGCCATCTGCATGCGCGCCGCGTTCCCCTGCAACAGCGTGAGGAAACGCGCGGTATCGTGGCTGTCCAGCTGGTTGAACTGGATCAGCTGGCGGCCGTGCGGCAACCCGGCGCGGTAGCCGTCCATCCACTGCACGCATCCGGCGGCGTCCAGCCGCACCGGGTGATAGGCCACGTCCAGCCCCGCCAAAAACGCCCGCACCGGCAGCGCGAACCCCATGTAGTTCATCGCCGCATCCTCCACGCCGGCGTGCAGCCAGCGACGCGCGTCGCCAAAGTGCTCGCCCACTACGTAGGCCTGAGGATTCTCCTGCTTCACCGCCTGATAGATGCCCGCCAGGTGACGCAGGTTGCCGGCAGCGCCGCCGTTCTCCCCCAGCATATGCACCACGTCCAGCCGCCAGCCGTCGATGCTGTACGGCGGGCGCAGCCAGTGACGCACCACGCTGCCTTCCCCGCGATAGATCGCTTCCGCCACCTGCGGCTCGGCGAAGTTGAGCTTCGGCAGGCTGGCGTTACCCTTCCAGTCGAGCGCGCGGCCGTCCGGGTAGAAGTTGAACCAGCCGCGATACGGCGAATCGGGATGGTGGCAGGCGCCGTTTTGCCCTTGGCGATGGCGGTCGAACCACGGATGCGAGTCGCCGGTGTGGTTGAACACCCCGTCCAGCACCAGTTTCATGCCTACCTTGTGAGTGCTCACTCGCAAACGCGCCAGCGCCGCGTTGCCGCCGAAGTGCGGATCGACCTGGTAATAGTCCTCGGTATCGTACTTATGTACGCTCGGCGCGGTAAAAATCGGGTTCAGATACAGCGCCGTCACGCCCAGCTGCTGCAAATACGGCAGTTTGGCGCAGATGCCGTCCAGATCGCCGCCGTAAAAGGTCGAAGCGGCGTGGCTGTCCTCCAGCGGATGCTGCCAGTCGCGCCGGATCACCTCGGCGCCGGCCGCGTGATGGCGGTAGCTGCCGCTCTGGATGCCGTGCTCGCCGCCGCTGCTGGCGAAGCGATCGGGGAAAATCTGGTAGAACAGCTGATCCGCCACCCACTCGGGGCCGTTGTCAGGCTCGTCGACGGCGAATTGCGCCAGCTGGCCCGGCGGCGTTGGCGACCAGCCCTGCGGCCCGAACCACTGCTGGCGATCGGCCCACAGCAGCTTGAAGCAGTATCGCCGCGTCGGCTCGCCCTCATTCAGCGTCAGGCTGGCCTGGTAGCGGCGTATCCCCTCGTGACGCTGCGCTTTCATCACCAGCAGCCACTCTTCGTTGTCCGGTTCGGCGCGCAAAAACACCCGTTCCGGCAGTTCATCCCCTTGTAACCACAGCGTGATATCCAAATGTTGCCCTTGCTTCACCACAAAAGGCGGAACCGGTTGATGCCAGGCGTTAAGCATACTGTTCTCCTGCTGTACCAAACGAAATCGACGGCATTCTTCAAGAAGCGAACAATGCCACGTTAAGTGCAACTCCCCCTCCTCTCTGACCGCAAAACCCAGGGATGAGCCGGGGGGCGGAGACCGAAAAATAACGCTAACTCGATGTAAAAAAAGGTAAACAGGCACAAATCCTGCACGTTACCCCTTAGGCTAACGCGTTTTGAGCATACAGGATATTTTTTGCGCATTTTTTAAGGAGCGGTAATGCAACAACAGATAACGCGCTGGCTGGAACAATTTGGGTTGGAATTCGGCGGAGTGATGTCGCTGTTGATGGTCTTGGGGTTGATCGTCCTGATCTCGGTGGTGATCCACCTGGTGCTGCACCGGGTGGTGTTGGCCGCCCTTCAGCGCCGCGGCCAGCAGTCGCAACGCGTCTGGCAACAGGCCATCACCCAATACAAACTGTTCCAGCGCGTGGCGCTGCTGCTGCAAGGGGTGATCATCAGCATCCAGGCGACGCTGTGGCTGCAGAGCGGCAGCCAGACTCAGGCGGTGATCGTTACCGCCGCACAGGTGTGGATACTCGCCTTCACCCTGCTGTCGCTGTTCTCGCTGCTGGATACGCTGCTGGCGCTGCTGCGCCAAAGCCCGATTTCCAATCAGCTGCCGCTGCGCGGCATTTTCCAGGGCCTGAAACTGGTGGCGGCGATCCTGATCGGCATCATGATCGTCTCGCTGCTGATGGGCAAATCGCCGCTGTTGCTGCTCAGCGGCCTGGGCGCCATGACGGCGGTCCTGATGTTGGTGTTCAAGGATCCGATCCTCGGGCTGGTGGCCGGCATTCAGCTCTCCGCCAACGACATGCTGAAGATCGGCGACTGGCTGGAAATGCCGAAATACGGCGCCGACGGCGCGGTCACTGACATCGGCCTGACCACGGTCAAAGTGCGTAACTGGGACAACACCGTCACCACCATACCGACCTACGCGCTGATCTCCGACTCGTTCAAAAACTGGCGTTCGATGTCGGAATCCGGCGGGCGCCGCATCAAGCGCAGTTTGAATATCGACACCGGCAGCGTGCACTTCCTGTCGGAAGAGGAACAGCGCCGCCTGCAGCGTAACCCGCTGCTGCACAGCTACCTGAACGTTAAGACCCAGGAGCTGAGCCAGCACAACCAGGAGATCGCCGTCGATCTGGCCTCGCCGCTCAACGGCCGCCGCCTGACCAACCTCGGCACGCTGCGCGCCTATCTGGAAGCCTACCTGCGCGCTCACCCGCGCATTCACCAGAACATGACCCTGATGGTGCGCCAGCTGGCACCGACGCCGGAAGGCCTGCCGCTGGAAATCTACGCCTTCACCAACACCACGGTCTGGGCGGAGTACGAAAGCATTCAGGCGGATATTTTCGACCATATCCTGGCGGTGATCGACGAGTTCGGTCTGCGCGTGCATCAGACGCCGACCGGCAACGACATGCGCGGCATGCTGCGACAAAGCGCGAACGCTTCCTGACGTCGGCTGACGTAACTGTGTCTGCTGGTAATTATTCGCTTTCAATTGCCAGCAGATATCTCCATCCCCTTCTTTTCCCCGGCGAAAACGGCGTTAATGCGCCCTCACCTTCACCACCGAGAGGGAAAGCCCTTGCTGAAACGGATACGTCATCGGCTGTTGACCCTGATGGCCACCCTGCTGTTTATCGGCTGCCTGCACAACGCTTTGCTGGATGAAAGCCGCATGCCCCGCAATCTGCAACCTTCGCTGAGCGCCCTCAGCAGCAACCTGCAGGACATTCGCGAAGTGCTGGCGCGCTGCGCCGGCGAGGAAGAGGAGGAACGCCTGAACGACGGCGGCATACGCATCGAAGCCCGCGCCGCCGGGGATGATGAAGCGGAAGACAAACGCCAGACATAGTGGATTAAAAAACGCCCCAATTTGTTGCGTGATACGCAACGCCCTACTATGATGCGTATAGCGCAACACTCATGGAGCCATCAGGATGATAAGAAGCTTCAAGCATAAGGGACTCAAAAAGTTTTTCGAAACCGGTTCAACAGCAGGTATCGACGCCAAACAGGCGAAAAAAATCGCGCTGCGGCTGAGCGTGCTGGATTTAGCGAAAGTGATTGATGACGTGGATTTACCCGGCTTCTTCTTGCATCCGCTAACGGGCGCTCGCAATGGGCAATGGTCCGTCACCGTGACCGGTAACTGGCGCATCACGTTTGAACTGGTCGAGGGTGATGTTTATATCGTGAATTATGAGGACTATCACTAATGAACCGCATGCATAATCCTCCTCATCCTGGCGAGTTGATCAAAGAAACCATGGAAACGCTGAATCTCAGCGCGCGCGCGCTGGCCAAAGCATTGGACGTCGCGCCGTCTACGGTTCAACGCCTGATCAGCGGTAAATCCGATATCTCGCCGGAAATGGCCATCCGCCTGTCCATCGTAATAGGCAGTTCCGAACAGGTCTGGATGGGAATGCAAGATGCTTACGATCTGTGGCAGGCCAGGCAGTCCATCGACGTTTCCAAACTGCGCAAGCTGGACTTTGCTTGACGCCTGCCCCTAAAAAAACACCGGCCTCAGCCGGTGTTTTTCCATTTAGTCTTGCTGCGTCGCCAGCAGCGCGCGTTTTTTCTGGCGGTTGACCTTGAACCAGTACCCCGCCAGCAGCAACACCACCCAGACCAGGCCGGCGTACAGCGAGACGCGCGTGGTCGGGAAGTAGCCGATAAGACCGATGATGAACACCAGGAACACGATCGCCACCACCGAGGTGAACACCCCGCCGCGCAGCGGGAACGCCAGCTGCTTCACCTGCTCTTTGCTCAGGCTGCGGCGGAAGGCGATTTGCGAGAACAGGATCATGATCCACACCCACACGGTGGCGAAAGTCGCCAGGGAGGCGATCACCAGGAACACGCTCTCCGGCATGATGTAGTTGAGGTATACCGCCAGCAGCAGCGCCAGCATCATCACCACCACCGTCACCCAGGGAATGCCGCGTTTCGACACCTTGCTGAACATCTTCGGCGCATGGCCCTGCTCGGCCATGCCGTGCAGCATGCGGCCGACGCCGAACACGTCGCTGTTGATCGCCGACAGCGAAGCGGTAATCACCACGAAGTTGAGGATGCCCGCCGCCACGGTGATGCCCATATGCTGGAAAGTCAGCACGAACGGGCTGCCGTTGGTGCCCACCTGGTTCCACGGGTAGATAGACATGATGACGAACAGCGTGCCGACGTAGAACACCAGAATGCGCCACGGTACCGAGTTGATGGCTTTCGGAATCGATTTTTTCGGATCCTTGGCTTCGCCGGCGGTGATGCCGATGATTTCAATGCCGCCGTAAGCGAACATCACCAGCTGCAGCGACAGGATCATGCCGATAAAGCCGTTGCTGAAGAAGCCGCCGTTCGACCACAGGTTATGAATGCCGGTCGGTTGCCCGCCGTTGCCGATGCCCCAGATGATGATGCCGATGCCGGCCGCGATCATGATGATGATGGTGGCGACCTTGAAGAACGAGAACCAGAACTCGAGCTCGCCGAACACCTTGACGCTCATCAGGTTGATGGCGCCGATGATCAGCACCACGCTCAGCACCCAGATCCAATGCGGCACTTCCGGGAACCAGACCCCCATATAAATGCCGAAGGCGGTCACGTCGGCGATGGCGACGATCAGGATCTCAAAGCAGTAGGTCCAGCCGGTGATGTAACCCGCCATCGGGCCGAGGTAGTCCTGCGCGTAGCGGGAAAACGAGCTGGCCTGCGGGTTGTTGACCGACATCTCCCCCAGTGCGCGCATGATGATGAAGGCCACGATGCCGCCGATCAGGTAAGCCAGCAGCACGCTCGGGCCGGCCATTTTGATGGCGTCCGCCGAGCCGTAGAACAAGCCGGTGCCGATGGCAGACCCCAACGCCATAAAGCGGATATGACGCGTGCTGAGGCCGCGTTTCAGCTTATTGTCGGGGACAGTGGTGGGTGACTGTTGTTGCATGAAAATGACCCATAGTTTTAAACGTAAAAAAGCCACGGACATGTCCGTGGCCCTAGATTAAGCCGGGGGATTATCAGTGCGCGGTCACTTGGGAACGCGTGCACACCCGATCATAAATCGCGACCAGCGCCAGCATCAGCAGCGAAGGCGGCAACCATGCCAACCCCTGCTCCGCCAGCGGCAGGTGAGTGGTCCAGGCCGGCAGCAGCTGCTGGAAGCTGGACGCTTTCACCGCGTCAAGGATACCAAACAACAGGCTGACAAGCATCACCGGCGCGATGATGCGCGGCGCGCTGTGCCACCAACGCAGGGTGAAGCTCAGCACCACCAGCACGATGCACGGCGGGTAAATCGCGGTCAGCACCGGAATGGAGATCTGGATCAGGTGGCTCAGGCCGAGGTTGGACACCACCATCGAGAACAGGCCCAGAATAAACACCAGCGTCTTGTAAGAGAACGGCAGGTATTGCGCGAAGAACTCGGCGCAGGCGCAGGTCAGGCCCACCGCGGTCACCATGCAGGCGATGAAGATCAGCGCCGCCAGGAAGAAGCTGCCGAGGCCGCCAAAGGTGTTCTGAACGTAAGCGTGCAGGATCACCGCGCCGTTGGTGGCGTCCGGCACCAGCGCGCCGCTGCCGGAACCCAGTTTGAACAGGCTCAGGTACACCAGCGTCAGGCCCACGCCGGCGATCAAACCGGCCAGAATGGTGTAGCGGGTCAACAAACCGGCGTCTTTCACGCCGCGCGAACGCGCCGCGTTGACGATAACGATGCCGAACACCAGCGCGCCCAGCGTATCCATGGTCAGATAGCCGTTAACGAAGCCGGAGGAGAAAGGCACGCTCTGATAAGCCGTCGTCGCCGGAATCGGCGCACCGGCAGGCCACAGCAGCGCGGCGATGCCCAGTACGGCCAGCGCGACGATCTTCAGCGGCGCCAGCACATGGCCGACGGTATCGAGCAGGCGACCCGGATACAGAGAGATGCCGATCACCAGCGCGAAGTACACCAGGCTGTAGATGAACAGCGGCATGGCCCCGTCGCCGGTCAGCGGGGCGATGCCCACTTCGAAGGACACGGTGGCGGTACGCGGCGTCGCGAACAGCGGGCCGACGGCCAGGTAACAGACGGTCGCCAGCAGCAAGCCGGCGCCGCGGCCGATTGGCGAACTGAGGGCGTCGATGCCGCCGCCGACGCGCGCCAGCGCGATGACGGTGATGACCGGCAGGCCCACGGCGGTGATCAGGAAGCCCAGCGCCGCAGTCCAGACGTGTTCACCGGACTGCAAACCGACCATCGGCGGGAAGATGATGTTCCCGGCCCCGACGAATAAGGCAAAGGTCATAAAGCCCAGTGCCAGGATATCTTTTGACGTTAAACGATGACTCATACGATGTCGTGTTGCCTGTTCAAATGAAAAAAAGGGTCCGATAGCGTGGTGGCGTGACGCCCCACCCGGTTGCCGGCATGCCCGATCGTCGCCGCGCCAATAAGCACCCTAAACGCAGTCGATCCGGCGTTTATGTCCCTATTCGAAAGTGGCCGCTCATAAAGATGGGCAAAATTTTAGGAGTTATAAAAATGGAGGTTTAATCCGACAACGAAGGCTAAGGTAAACGTTTATAGCGCTTCAAGGCAAGACGCACGGCGAAAAGCAGAGCTATCGACCATATAAACTTTAGCCACCAGTCGATCATATTGGCTATCAATAAATATACACTACATGATTTGTATCATTTTTGAACAATGAATTCACAAAACGTGAAGCATATATCGCTTTACCGCTCGAAATCGCCAATAAAAAGCCGATTTTCGCGTGGTATGAGCTTCGTTTCGCCATAAAAAAAGGTGAAAATTACGCCGTTTTTTGTCGCTTATTGCGCCATGGCCGGCGCGAGCGGTGGCAACCCCAGCGCCTGACGGGTCTTCTGCAGGGTGGCCGGCGGCAGCGGCAGATAGCCGTCGTGGTTGACCAGGCTTTGGCCTGGTGTCGACAGCACGCGATCGAGGAACGCGGCGGTCAGCGGCTCCAGCGGTTGATGGGGGGCTTTGTTGATGTAGATATACAGATAGCGCGACAGCGGGTAGCGATCGTTGCGCACGTTGGCGGCGGTAGGCGCGACATAGTCCTCTCCCGACTCCGCCAATGGCAGCAGCCGCACGCCGCTGGCGCGAAAGCCAATGCTGGCGTAGCCGATGCCGTTGAGCGAACCGGCCACCGCCTGCACCACCGAGGCCGAGCCGGGCAGCTCATTGACGCGCGGCATAAAATCGCCGCCGCACAGCGCGCGCAGTTTGAAGTAGCCATAGGTGCCGGACGCCGAGTTGCGGCCAAAGCGCTGCAGCGAACGCGACGCCCAGTCGCCGCGCAGACCCAGCTCGCCCCAACGCGTCAGCGGCTGGCTTTCGCCGCAGCGCCGGGTGGCGGAGAAAATGCGATCGAGCTGCTGCAGGTTGAGGCCGCGCAGCGGATTATCCTGATGCACCAATACCACCAGCGCATCTACCGCTACCGGCACCGCCAGCGGCGCATAGCCGTAACGGTGTTCGAATGCCGAGATCTCGGCCGCCTTCATCGGCCGGCTCATCGGGCCGAGCTGCGCGGCGCCCGCGGCCAACGCGGTCGGCGCGGTCGAGGAGCCGGCGGCCTGGATCTGCAGGTTGACGTTGGGATAATGCTGGCTGAAATCCTGCGCCCACAGCGCCATCAGATTCGCCAGCGTGTCGGAACCGACGCTGGACAGGTTGCCCGCCAACATGCCGTCAGGCTGCGCCAGCGCGCCGCGTCCGGCCAGCAGCGCCAGGCAAAGCAACAGCCCTCGGGTTATTCGGGTCATACCGGTGTCTCGCGTTAATTTTTCACCGCATTCTCTGATAAAGCGGCGGGAACAATCAACCGATTGGGCAAGGTAAAGATAAAGCGGGTGCCGATCCCCGGTTCGCTGAGGATCTCCAGCCGCGCGTCGTGATGGCTGAGCGCGTGCTTGACGATCGCCAGCCCCAGCCCGCTGCCGCCGGTCTGGCGCGAGCGGGCCTTGTCGACGCGGTAAAAACGCTCGGTCAGGCGCGGAAGGTGTTCGGCGGCGATGCCCGGCCCGTTGTCGCTGACCTGGAACTGCGCGCCATGCGCCGTCTGTTGCCAGCTCACTTCGATATGGGTGCCCTTCGGCGTGTGGTTGACCGCGTTGTACACCAGGTTAGACACCGCGCTGCGCAACTGGTCTTCATTGCCGAACACGTTGAGCTGTTCGTTCACCCGGAAGGTGATCTCATGATTGCCGCCGCTCAGCGATTGCGCCTCGCGCTGCAACACCCGCAGCATCAGCGGGATATCCACCCGCTCGTTCATGTCGACATTGGGCGCCGCCTCGATGCGCGACAGCGTCAGCAGTTGCTTGACCAGCCCGTCCATCCGGCGGGTCTGCTCTTGCATGGTGCTGAGCGCCTTGCTGCGCAGCGAACCGCCCTGCTCTTCGTCGCCCATCATCTCCAGGTAGCCCTGCAGCACCGTCAGCGGCGTGCGCAGCTCATGGCTGACGTTGGCGAAGAAGTTGCGCCGCGCGCCCTCCAGCTGGCGCATCTGGGTGACGTCGCGCGCCACCATCAGCAACTGCCCTTCGGAATACGGCATCACGCGGAATTCGACGTAGTGTTCGTTGTTCAACTGCAGCGTCAGCGGACGCGAAAACTCCTGCTGTTGCAGATAGTGGCTGAATTCCGGATAACGCAGCAGGTTAAGGATGTGCTGGCCGTTGTCTTCCGGCCAGCGGAAGCCGAGCAGATGCTGCGCCAGCCCGTTGCACCAGAAGATGTTGCCCTCGACGGTGGTCATCACCACCGCGTCAGGCAGCGATTCGGCTCCGCTGCGAAAACGCTTGATAAGCAGCGCCAGCTCGCGCCGGCGGCGGCGGTTGCGCTGCTGCATCTGATACAGGCCATAAAACAGCGGCTCCCAGCTCCAGCGGCCGGGCGGCGGCGTCATGCTGCGGTCGATCCACAGCCAATGGGAGAGTTTGAGCTGGTTGTAGAAATTCCACACCAGCGCAGCCAGCGCGGAGGCCAGCAGGAACCAGGGCAGATAACCGAAAATCAGCCCCAGCAGTAAGGCGGGCAAACAAAAAAGAGCCAGCTCCAGAGCCAGCCTCTTCCACGACAGACGTTCTAACACGGCATATTCTCCAGCGCGGCGCGATCAGTAGCGCGTTGAGAACCGGTAGCCGGTGCCCCGAACGGTTTGAACCATTTTATCATGCCCACTGGTTTCTAACGCCTTGCGGAGCCGACGGATATGCACGTCAACGGTACGGTCTTCCACATAAACGTTAGTGCCCCAGACGTGATTAAGCAACTGCTCACGGCTATAAACCCGCTCCGGGTGGGTCATAAAGAAGTGCAGCAGCTTGAACTCGGTCGGCCCCATGTCCAGCGCCTGATCGTTCGCCATCACGCGGTGGGAGGACGGGTCCAGGCTCAGCCCTTGCATTTCAATCACCTCTTCCACCGCCATCGGTGAAATGCGGCGCATGACTGCCTTGATGCGCGCCACCAGCTCCTTGGGCGAGAACGGCTTGGTGATGTAATCATCCGCCCCCACTTCCAGGCCGCGTACCCGGTCTTCTTCTTCGCCGCGCGCGGTCAACATCATCACCGGGATATCGCGGGTCAGCGCTTCGCGCTTCATATGTTTGATAAACTGAATGCCGGAACCCCCGGGCAACATCCAGTCAAGCAACACCAAATCAGGGAACGGCTCAGACAGACGCGTCACGGCGCTGTCATAATCCTCGGCTTCCAACGGTTGGTAACCATTTTGTTCCAACACAAAGCACACCATCTCACGGATCGGCGCTTCGTCTTCCACCACCAGTATGCGTCTTGCCATCGTCAATCCTGCCAATGTGTTAGCGACTTTTCGGGCGCCATTATGCGTCAGTTTTGTGACACTTTTATGAAAAAAACCGGCTGTTATAGGCTGTAAGCATAGCGATTATTTCCTGCAGTAAAGAAAAATCATCCGCTTGTCATCATCATTGCGCCGGGACAGCCGCCGTCGCGGCCTTTATAATCATCGCCATTATCTTTGCATCCGGGAGTGTCATGCGCCTGATCCACACCTCTGACTGGCACCTTGGCCAGTACTTTTTCACCAAAAGCCGCGCCGCCGAGCACCAGGCTTTTCTGAACTGGCTGATCGAACAGATCGAACAGCAACAGGTGGATGCGCTGATCGTCGCCGGGGATCTGTTCGATACCGGCTCACCGCCCAGCTATGCCCGCGAGCTGTACAACCGCTTCGTGGTGGAACTGCAGCGCACCGGCTGCCAGTTGGTGGTGCTGGGCGGCAACCACGACTCGGTGGCGACGCTGAACGAATCGCGGGAGCTGCTCTCCTGCCTGAACACCACGGTGATCGCCAGCGCGCAGGGCGCCCCGGAACAGCAAATCGTGGTGCTGAACCGGCGCGACGGCCAGCCGGGCGCGGTGCTGTGCGCCATTCCGTTCCTGCGGCCGCGCGATCTGCTCACCAGCCGCGCCGGCGAATCCGGCGCGCAGAAACAGCAGGCGCTGCAGGAAGCCATCGCCGAACATTATCAGACGCTGTATCAGGCGGCCTGCGAGCGCCGCGACCAGCTGGGCTTGCCGCTGCCGATCGTCGCCACCGGCCACCTGACCACCGTCGGCGTCACCACCTCCGACTCGGTGCGCGACATCTATATCGGCACCCTCGACGCCTTCCCGGCGCAGGCCTTCCCGCCCGCCGACTATATCGCGCTGGGCCACATTCACCGCGCGCAGAACGTCGCCAAATCGGAGCATATTCGCTATAGCGGCTCGCCGATCCCGCTCAGCTTCGATGAGCTGGGCAAAGCCAAAAGCGTCTTCCTGGTGGATTTCGCCGACGGCGCCCTGCAGCGGGTTGACGCATTAACGATCCCGCAGTTCCAGCCCATGCAGCTGATCAAAGGCGATCTGGCCGAGATCGAACGGCAGCTGCGGCAATTTGCCGACTATGCCGGCGAGCGGCCGGTGTGGCTGGATATCGAAGTGGCGACGCAGGACTACCTCAGCGACATCCAGCGCCGCATCCAGCTGCTGGCGGATGAGCTGCCAGTGGAAGTGGTGCTGCTGCGGCGCAGCAAAGAGCAGCGCCGCCAGGCGATTGCGCAGCAGGATAAGGAAACGCTGAACGAGCTGAGCGTCAACGAGGTGTTCGAACGCAGGCTGGCGCAGGAGGCTGAGATGCCCGAAACGCGCCAACAGCGGATGCGCCAGATGTTCCGCCAGGTGGTCGAGGCGGTGCAGCACAACGCCGAGGAGACAAATTCATGAAGATCCTCAGCCTGCGGTTAAAAAACCTCAACTCGCTGCAGGGCGAATGGAAAATTGACTTCACCGCCGAGCCTTTCGCCAGCAACGGCCTGTTCGCCATTACCGGCCCGACCGGCGCGGGCAAAACCACCCTGCTGGACGCCATTTGTCTGGCGCTGTATCACCAAACGCCGCGCCTCAACGTCACGCCGAGCCAGAATGAGCTGATGACCCGCCACACCGCCGAGTCGCTGGCGGAGGTCGAGTTTGAGGTCAAGGGCGTCGGCTATCGCGCCTTCTGGAGCCAGCGCCGCGCCAAAAATGCGCCGGACGGCAACCTGCAGGCGCCGAAGGTCGAACTGGCGCGCCGCGAGGACGGCAAGATCCTGGCGGACAAAGTGCGCGACAAGCTGGAACTTACCGCCGCCATCACCGGGCTGGACTTCGGCCGCTTCACCAAATCGATGATGCTGTCTCAGGGGCAGTTCGCCGCCTTCCTCAACGCCGACGCCAACGATCGCGCCGAGCTGTTGGAAGAGCTGACCGGCACCGAAATCTATGGGCGGCTGTCCGAGCAGGTGTTCGAGTCGCACAAGCAAGCCAAAACTGACCTGGATGCGTTGCACCAACGCGCCAGCGGCATCGAACTGCTGAACGACGAGCAGCGCCAGTCTCTGACCGAACAGCTGGCGGCGCTGAGCACGCAGGAAAGCGCCCTCGGCGAGCAAACCCAGCGGCAGCAACAGGCGCTGAGCTGGCTGCAACAATGGCAACGCCTCCGGCAACAGCAAAACGAGGGGCAATTGCGGCTGGACACCGCCCAGCGCGAGCAGACAGAGGCCGCCCCACAGCTGCAGCGGCTGGCGCTCAGCGAGCCGGCCGAGAAATTGCGGCCGCTGCGCGGTGAACGCGATCGCTGCCGCGCCGAGCTGCAGACGATACAGCAGCAAGCGGCTCTGTTGGCGCAACAGCAGGAACAGCAGTCAGCGCAGTTGACCCCGCTGCAGCAGGCGGTGGAGAAAACCCGCCAGGCGCAGCAAACCCATGCCGAGCATATGCGGCAACAGCAACAGCTGATTGACGAACAGGTCGCCCCGCTCGATCACCAGATAGCCCAACTGCTATCGACCCAGGCCGAGCGGCGACAGGCCGGCGATGCCGCAGCGCAGCAGTGCGCCCAGCAGCAAACTACGCTGGAGCAGCTCACCGCTCAGCGCAGCCAGCTGACGACGCAGGCCGCACAGTTTCAGCAGCAGTTGAATGCGCTGAGTGAAGCGCTGGCCGCTCAACAGCAACAGCAGCAGGCGCTGGAGGCAAAAACGCCGCTGGCCCCGCTGCGCCAGCGCCTGAGCGCCCTGGCGGATCTGCGCCCAACGCGTCAGCAGCTATTTACTCTATCCTCTTTGTCGCAGCAAATCGTTAAACGGCTGGAACAGCAGCGGCAAGAGCTAAACATCGGTCAACATGAACTGACCCAGTTGGAGCCACAGCTAGAACTCATCCGTCAGCAATTTAAGCAGCAGAAAGCACACCAGGCCGATGTTGAAAAAACCTATGCGCTGGAACAACGGATCGTGGGTCTGGAGGCCGAGCGCGCCCGTTTGCAACCCGGCGCCCCCTGCCCGCTGTGCGGCTCATGCGAGCACCCGGCGGTAGAGCAATACCAAGAGGTAAAACTGTCAGAAACTGCGCAACGTCTGGAGCAAATGAAAGTCCAGACCGAAGCATTGCAAAAACAAGGCGTCGAGCTGCGAGCCCGTTACGACAACCTGCAACAGCAGTTGCAGCGCCAACAGCAAACCATCGCGCAGGATGAACAGCAGCTGGCTGCCCAACAGCAGCAGTGGCGGCAGCTCAGCGCACCGCTGGCGTTCGACTTTACGCTGGCGGATGGCGAGCAACTCAGCGCCTGGCTGAACGGCTGCGACGACGAAGAACGGCGCGGGCAACAGGCGCTGCAGCAGCATGAACAGGCGGCGCAGGCGGTACAGCAGGCGAAAGACGCGCTCATCGCTCTGCAAACGCAGCAGCAGCAGACGCAGCAACAACTGGCGTTGCTCGAAGAACGCTTTACGCTGCTGCAGAAAGCCCACGCCGACAGCCTGCAACAGCAGCAAGAGCTGCAACAACGCTGGCAAGAAGGCGAGAAAACCCTCGCTGAACGACGTGCGCAGCGGCTGGCGCTGTTCGGCGAACAGCAGGTGGCTCAGGTGCGCGAACAGCTGCGCGCCAAACAAATCGCCTGCGAACAGGCCAGCGTTCAGGCCGCCGAGCAGTGGCAAAAGGCGCAGGAACTGCGCGAACGCCTGGCCGGCCAGCAGGCCGGGCTGCAACAACAGCTCACCCAGATGCAGGAGCGGCTGCAGCAGGCGCAGCAGCAGTGGCAGCAGGCGCTGGCCGACAGCGAGTTCGCCGATGAAACCGCCTTCGCCGCCGCGCTGCTGGACGACACCCTGCGTCGCGAATTGCAGCAGCGCAAAGAGCGGCTGCAACAGCGACAGGTGGAGGCCGCCGCCCTGCTGACACAGGCGACGCAAACGCTGGAGCAGCATCGGCAGCACCGTCCTGAAGGGCTGGATGAGGCCAATGCGGATATCGATGCGCTCACCCAATCGCTGGCCGAGCTGGCACAGCAGTTGAAAACGTTGCAGCTGCGTCAGGGCGAACTGCGCAATCAGCTGGAAAGCGATGCCGCTCGTCGCCTCAATCAGCAGGCGCTGTTCGAGCAAATCGCCCGCAGCCAGCAAGACTACGACGACTGGAGCTACCTCAACCAGCTGATAGGCTCGAAAGAAGGCGACAAGTTCCGCCGCTTCGCTCAGGGGTTGACGCTCGATCATCTGGTCTATCTGGCCAACCGGCAGCTCGGCCGGCTGCACGGGCGCTACCTGCTGCAGCGCAAGACCAGCGATGCGCTGGAGCTGCAGGTGGTGGACACCTGGCAGGCGGACGCGCTGCGCGATACCCGCACCCTGTCCGGCGGCGAGAGCTTCCTGGTCAGCCTGGCGTTGGCGCTGGCGTTGTCCGATCTGGTCAGCCATAAAACCAGCATCGACTCGCTGTTCCTCGACGAAGGCTTCGGCACGCTGGACGCCGAAACCCTCGACACCGCGCTGGATGCGCTGGACAGCCTGAACGCCTCCGGCAAAACCATCGGCGTGATCAGCCACGTCGAGGCGATGAAAGAACGCATTCCGGTGCAGATCAAGGTGAAAAAGGCCAACGGGCTCGGCGTCAGCCGGCTGGAAGCGCACTTCAGGCTGGAATGATCCCGCGGCTCGCGGCGCAGAAGTGTGACCGCGGCGGCACTCCGCGGTGAAAAGCGTTGAGCCGCGGCGGGCACGGGTTATTATGCCAGCATAACAGGATTGTTACTGTATCCCCTCCGCCGCTCAGGCCGCAGGGCAGAAAGATAAAATACAGGCAAAACCTGACGCCCGGGATCGCTTCCGGGCGTCAGGTTTTTTCGTTTTCAGGATGCTGAAACACCGGGAAAAACCATGAAAATCGCTAAAATACTCAATAATAACGTGGTGATTACGCTGGACGACCGTCAGGCAGAGACGGTGGTGATGGGAAAAGGAATCGGCTTTAAAAAGAAGCCCGGCGATACGCTGGACGAAAGCCTGATCGAAAAGGTCTTCACCCATAACGGCGGAGAAATCGCCGAGCGCTATAAAGAGCTGCTCGCCGAGATCCCATTGGCCTGCGTCACCACCGCCGACAGAATCATCACCCTCGCCCGCGAACGCCTGCCGGGCAAGTTGCATAACATCGTCTACATCACGCTGACCGATCACATCCACTTCGCCCTGCAGCGCCATGCGCAAGGGCTGGATATCAAAAATGCGCTGCTGTGGGAGATTAAAAAACTCTATCCGGCCGAATTCGCCGTCGGGCTGGAGGCGCTGGCCCTGATCGCACAGCGGCTGGATACCGCGTTGCCGGAGGACGAAGCCGGATTTATCGCCCTACACCTGGTCAACGCCCAGCTTAACGACGAGATGCACAACACGCTGCACATTACCCGCGTGATGCAAGAGATCCTCAACCTGGTCAAGTACCATTTCCGCTTTGATTACAACGAGGAATCCCTGAGCTACCACCGGTTCGTGACCCACTTGAAATTTTTCGCCCAACGGCTGCTGGGGAAAAACTACGTCGACAGCGACGATGATTCGCTGTATCAGGTGGTGAAAGAGAAGTACCGCGAGTCATTCGCCTGCGCCGGTAAGATCAACCGCCACATCGAAAAACACTATCAGCATCAGCTCACCACGGAAGAGATGATGTTTCTGACCATTCATATCGAACGGGTGCGCAGCGAAAGCGAGGAAAAGCCGGCTTAACGGCGGGCGTCCGCCACCCGCACGCCGTACTGCGGAAACACCGCGTCGGCGGAGATCAGCGTCAGCCCCTCGGCCTGCGCCTGGGCGATCAGCATGCGATCAAAAGGATCTTGATGATGGGGCGGCAGCTGCCCGGCCTGTTGGCAGTGAAAGGCGTCCATCGGCAACGACAGAAAATCCTCGGCCTCGATGATCGCAAAGATGTCTTCCGGCAGCGCCAGTTTGCCCAGCGCCTGCTTGATCGAGATCTCCCAAATGCTGGCCGCGCTGACGTACACCGCATTGCCCGGATCGGCGATCTGCCTTTTGGCGTTCACGCCCAGGCAGGCGTCGTCGATCAGCCACCACAGCAGCGCGTGGGTATCCAGCAACAGGCGCTTCATTCATCGCCCTCAAACAACGCCGCAATGGCCGCATCCCCGGCGTTGAAATCCGCCGGCACGGTGAACCTGCCCTTGGCGGCGCCAGGGCGGCGCGCTTCCCCCTTGATGGCGACCAGCTGTACGTACGGCTTCCCTGCTTTTGCAATAATCACGGTTTCTCCCTCCGCGGCTCTGTCCGCCAACTGGCTCAGATTGGATTTGGCTTCGTGCATATTGGCCTGAATCGGCATACGCGTCCTCCTTAGCTAAGTTAGCTAAAGCATAAAGCGCCGTCCAGTTTTTGTACAGTGAAGGGTTTAAAGCGCGAGCAGCCTCGCGCTTTATTGCAACGCTTAGCGCTGCTGTTGCGGCCACAGCCAGGCCGCACCGCGCACGCCGCTGGAGTCGCCGTGAACGGCCTTGCGGATCGGCGTTTCACACTCGCCGCCGAACACCCAGCCTTTCACCAGTTGCGGCACCGTGCGATACAGACGATCCACGTTGCTCATGCCGCCGCCGAGCACCACCACATCCGGATCCAGCATGTTGATCACGTGCGCCAGCGATTTCGCCAGCCGCATTTCGTAGCGGCCAATCGCCTGCTCCGCCAACGCATCGCCCCGCTCGCTCAGCGCCATGATCTCATGCCCTTGCAGCGCATTGCCGCTCAGGCGCACATAGTCGGTGGCGAAACCGGTGCCGGAAACAAAGGTTTCGATGCAACCCGGCTTGCCGCAGTAACACGGCACTTCGCGGGCGTAGCGCAGCTCATCGTCATCCTGCCACGGCAGCGGATTGTGCCCCCATTCACCGGCGATGCCGTTGCCGCCGGCATGCGCCTGGCCGTTCAGCGCCACGCCGGCGCCGCAGCCGGTGCCGATGATGACCGCAAACACGGTTTTCGCGCCGGCGCCGGCGCCGTCGGTGGCTTCCGACACCGCCAGACAGTTGGCATCGTTGGCGATGCGCACCTCTCGCGTCAGCAGCGCAGACAGATCCTCGTCCAGCGGTTGGCCGTTGAGCCACACCGAGTTGGCGTTTTTCACCCGCCCGGTAAACGGCGACAGCGTGCCGGGAATGCCGATCCCGACCGATCCCCGTTCGCCGGTATGATCCTCGGCCAGTTTCACCAGCCCGGCGATCGCCGCCAGAGTTTGCCGGTAGTCATGGCGCGGCGTGGCGATACGATGGCGAAACAGCTCCCGCCCGTCGTCCGCCAACGCAATCACTTCAATTTTCGTTCCACCCAAATCGATGCCAATGCGCACGTATTTTTCTCCTCGATGCCGCGCAGCGTTGCCACAGCCTAATGTAAGCGCGCAAATGAATCACCTGTTTCCCACCCTCCGTCGCGTCCTTTCTCGCTGCGTAAAGCGACGCAATTCAGAGAGAATGGGGCGATTTTTCAGCGTCAATTCGTTATCATGCCGCCCTGCTTTTGACGAATCAGCGTGCCGAACGCACGCCCAGCCTGGGATAACATTATGCTGTGGTTTAAGAATTTGATGGTTTACCGTTTGAGCCGCGAAGTGGCGCTAAACGCGGATGAAATGGAAAAACAACTCAGCGCGTTCGCCTTCACGCCGTGCGGCAGCCAGGACATGGCGAAGACCGGCTGGGTCTCCCCGATGGGTTCGCACAGCGATGCATTGACGCACGCGGTCAACGGCCAAATCGTCATCTGCGCGCGCAAGGAAGAGAAAATCCTGCCGTCGCCGGTCATCAAGCAAGAGCTGCAGGCCAAGATTGAGCGCCTGGAGGCGGAACAACACCGCAAACTGAAGAAAACCGAGAAGGACGCGTTGAAGGATGAAGTGCTGCACAGCCTGCTGCCGCGCGCATTCAGCCGCTTCAACCAGACTTTCATGTGGATCGACACCGTCAACGATCTGATCATGGTCGATGCCGCCAGCGCCAAACGCGCCGAAGATACGCTGGCGCTGCTGCGCAAAAGCCTCGGTTCGCTGCCGGTGGTGCCGCTGACGATGGAAAGCCCGATCGAACTGACGCTGACCGAATGGGTGCGTTCCGGCGAGATGCCGGCCGGCTTCGCCATTCAGGATGAAGCGGAATTGAAAGCGATTCTGGAAGAAGGCGGCGTGATCCGCTGCAAAAAACAGAATCTGATCAGCGACGAAATCGCGGTGCACATCGAAGCCGGCAAACTGGTGACCAAGCTGGCGGTGGATTGGCAGGAGCGCATTCAGCTGATGCTGTCGGACGACGGTTCATTAAAACGTCTGAAGTTTGCCGACACGCTGCGCGAGCAGAACGACGACATCGATCGCGACGACTTCGCCCAGCGCTTTGACGCCGACTTTATCCTGATGACCAGCGAGCTAGCGGCGTTGATCAAAAACACCATCGAAGCGCTCGGCGGCGAAGCCCAGCGTTAATCCCGCCTCAGAAACGACCAGGGCCCAGCATTCGCTGAGCCCTGCGTTCCCCTAACGAGCAACCTTATTTGCTCAGGTAGCGGCACAGATAGGCGGTCGCGTCGGCCACCTGCAGGTTGAACTCGCTGTGCCCCGGCACGAAGAATTTCTCGCCCGGCGTAAACACCTGCCAGTCCGGCGCGCCCGGCAGCAGCACTTTCAGCGCCCCGGTGATCACCGTCATTTCTTCCGGCTGCGCGGTGGAGAAGGTGTATTCGCCCTCTTCCATCACACCCACGCTGGTAAGACCGATGCTGCTACTGTCAAAACCGATAGACTTCACTTTTCCGGCAAAATACTCATTCACTTTCAGCATAGACTGGCACCCGCGTCATCATCTTGTATGGAAAATCCATATTGGGGGATTGCGGTTGATCTGTCACTGGTTTTTCACGCGAAATGCGATCGCGGCGCAGAGCAAACTGCGGCCGGGACGCTTACCGGCAAATGGGCGGACAGCATAATAGAGTCGGTGCGCAGCGTCTGGCGGGACAAGCGGTGCGATCCGCGCGGGAAAGAGAGCAAGGGCGTCGATTTCCAAACCATAAACAGGAAACCGGCCTGACGCCGGTTTCCGCTGGGCTGCAGGTCAATGCTCTAACGCCTCGTCCTCATAGCGGTGCTTGGCGTCGAGCGCTTCCTGCTCGGTTTCATGTTCACTGAGCAACGTATTCGGCTCAATGTCGTCGGTGCGCACCTCAAAACGGCGCAGATGCAGGTTCGGGTCGCCTCGAAACACCTCTACGACGCGGGCGCTCCGTGGATAAGCAGGTTGATCATTTTCGCGCATGCCGTTCTCCCGTGTGTTTCACACAGTAGCAAGTATAGCAGCCGCCCTCATTCCGGCACGCGCGAGCCGAGATCGCGATCGCCGGGGGCGCCCGTCAACAGCTCGGTCAGTTCGTCGCAGGCGCAAATGCGGCCTTCACGCACGGTGAAGTGCGCCAGCACCCGCACGCGGCTGCAGGTGCCGTCACGCTTTTCTACCTCGACCAGATGGTGGGTCAGCACCGACTCATCCTGCGCCGCCGCCGCGAGCACCTTCAGCGTCATGCGGCGGGTTTGCCGTTTCAGCAGCGCCATATGTTGCTCAAACTGCTCGAAGTTCAGCACCTTGCCATCCACCTGCTGGCGGTAGCCTGCGCTGAAACGGGCGGCGAGCTGCGTCGGCCGATGCTCCGGGCTGGCGACCACCTGCTGCAGCGTATCGAGCACCAGGTTCAGCGGGGTAAGTTGAGTCATCACGTTTCTCCGAAATGGGGGGAATGGCGATCCTATCCCGGCCAGGCGATGGCATAATAACCGCATCAAGACTTTAAATAACGTTAAACGGCCAATATGACGCAGATCCGCAGCCAACGCCTTCAGCATGAAAGAAAGCACCTGACACCCTGGCACCGGCACGACGGCGGCCAGATCTATCTCTTGACGCGCGGCATGCTGGCGCTGGAACTGCCTGGCCGGCAATGGGCGATCACCGGCGGTGCGCTGGGCTGGCTGCCGCCGGGGTGCCCCCATCAGGCGCTGGCCTGTGGCGATGTGGCGGGCTGGAGTCTGTATCTGCCGGTGGAAAGCGCGCCGGAGATGCCGCCGCAGCCGCAGCTGTTCACCGCCTCAGCGCTGTTGCAGGCCCTGGTGGAACGCATCGCGCAGTTCTCCGCCGGCCCGATGAGCGCGCCGCAACGGCGGCTGCTGCAGGTGCTGCTGGATGAAATGCACACGGCAAGCCGCGCGCCGTTGCAATTGCCGCTGCCGCAGGACGCCCGGTTGCTGAACATCGCCCGGGCGCTGCTGAACGATCCCGCCAGCCTGCACAGCCAGCGCGACTGGGCCGCCTGGGCCGGGCTCAGCCCACGCACCCTGAGCCGCCGCTTTCTGCAGGAAACCGGCATCAGCTTCGCGCTGTGGCGCCAACAGGCGCGGGTATTGCGTTCACTGGAGGGATTATCACGCGGCGAAGCGGTCAGCGAGGTGGCCGACGCCTGCGGCTATGACAACGTCAGCGCCTACATCGCCGCCTTTCGCCGCCGCTTCGGCGTCACGCCCGGCGCGTACTTTGCGGCCGCTCGGCAAAGGGAATAAGAAAACGGGCGCCCAGCGCCCGAAGAGAAGAAAAGGTTATTTCACCGTCTCGCGCGGCAGCACCGCGAGGATTTGTTCCACCACCCGCTGAGGATCGGCGGCGCCGTCCATCACGTAATGCGCGGCATCCTGATACAGCGCTTCACGCGCGGCCAGCACCTCGAGCATCTCTTCGGCGATCGGCCTGCCGGTGAGCGTCGGGCGCTGCGCATCTTCCGGGTACTCTTCCAACCGCTGCGCCAACACGCTGGCCGGCGCGCGCAGGTAGATAACGGTGCCATGCTGGCGCATAAACTGGCGGTTTTCCTCCGCCAGGATCGCCCCGCCGCCGGTGGCAACTATAGTTGACGGTTTGGTCACGGTTTGCAACGCGATGGTCTCGCGGCGACGAAACCCCAGCCAGCCCTCGCGCTCGACCATTTCCGCCACGCTCATCTGCGCCGCCTGCTGCATAAACAGATCGGTATCGACGAACTGATAGCCCAACGCCAGCGCCAATGCGCTGCCTACCGTGGTCTTGCCGGCTCCGCGAGCGCCTATCATGAACAGGGTTTGTGTCATTACGGGTTGTCCCTTATGCGGTGACTTGAGTGCATTGCATACCAAAATACCGAGCGGGTGCGATGGCGTGGTGGCAGCATCATACCCCGCCCGCTCTGTATTTCAATATTTACGATAGTGTAAATTCCATGGCACAGCGACTGCCAGCGGCAAAGCCGTGCGCCAGATCCTCATCCAGATGCCGCCGCAAGGCGGCCGTGAGCCGCGCGTCGTCGAGCGGCCGGAACCCCAGCCGCCGGTAATAAGGCGCATTCCACGGCACGTCAATGAAGGTGGTGAGCGTCAGGCGAGCGGCGCCCTGGCGTTTGGCTTCTTCCGCCACCGCCCCTATCAGGCGGCGGCCGACGCCCTGCCGTTGCCAGGCACCGGCGACCGACAATTCGGCGATATGCCAGTCTTTCCCCTGAGCCTGCACGGCGATAAAACCGGCGCACTCGCCGTTGTCGCTTTCGGCCAGCCATTCACGGCGTTCGGCGATAAACGCGGCGTGCTGTTGCAGGCTCATCACCTCGCCTTCGGCGATAAAGCGCCACGCCGGCTGCTGGCGAAACAGCTGCGCCGCCGAGCGTTCAACCGCCATCAGATGCGCGATATCCCGCTGCTGCGCCAAACGAATTTGCAGGCTCATGGGTTCTCCTTAACGTTGGGGCGGTTATTTAAGCAAATTTCACCGCCCGCGGCTCAGAAATCGATACTGCCGCGCAGCACCACCTCACGCGGTTCCCCCACCGCCACGCGCAAATTGCCGCCGCTGGACGGGTAATAGGTTTTGTCGAACAGGTTCTTCACGTTCAGCTGCCATTTCACCCGATAGCCGTTGATCGGCATGGTGTAAGCGGCGAACGCATCGGCAACGGTGTAATTATCCAGATTGAAGCTGTTGGCGGCATCGCCCGGGCGGCGGCCCACGTAGCGCGCACCGGCGCCGATACGCATCTCATCGCCGCTGTACAGGCCGGGGCTGCCGAGGTTCTGGGTCAGGAACAGCGAGGCGGTATGGCGCGCCACGTTGGTCATCTCTTTGCCCTTGTTGTCCGGATCGTCCACCACGCGCGCGTCGGTATACGCATAGGAACCGATCAGGCTCAGCGAGTCGGTGAGATTACCGGCCACGTCCAGCTCCACGCCCTGCGAACGCACGCGCCCGGCGGTGCGCGTCACGGTTTCGCCCTCCACCAGCTCACTGACCATCACGTTGCGCTTGGTGATGTCGAACAGCGCCAACGTGCCGGTAACACCGTTCGGCAGCGCCAGCTTGCCGCCGACTTCCCACGACTTGCCCTGCTCCGGCGGCAGCGAATCAATCTGGGTGGCGATGGAAGAGTTCGGCTTGAACGACTCGGTATAGCTGCTGTACAGCGACACGTAAGGCGTCAGCTTGTACACCACCCCGGCGCGCGGCACCAGCTTGCCGTCCGAGCTGTCGGTATTGGTCTGGAACGGCCGCCCCTTGCCGGCATAGACGTCGAAAGCGTCGTAGCGCAGCCCGCCCATCACCAGCCATTTATCGGTCAGTTGGATAGAATCCTGCATAAACCAGCCGTAGCTGGTGAGATTTTCCCGCTGATCGCTGTCTTTGGCGCTGACCGCGGTCGAGGGCGGCATCAGGCCATATACCGGATGATAGATATTGAAATCGCTGTTCTTTTTGCCGCGGATCATGTCGCCGCGGTAGGTGCGGTTATCTTCAAAATCGAAGCCGAACAGCATCTGGTGGTTGATGCGCCCCCAGTCCACGTCGCCATTGAGCGTCAACTGTACCGCGTTGGCGTGGCTGACGGCATGGGCGGTCGAGTCGGCCTGGCGAGTCAACACGCCGGTCACCGGATTCAGCGCCGTAGCGCGCGCCTGGTTGTCGCTGTAGCTGTTGCGGCTATAGGCGTAGGTCAGCGAGCTTTTCCAGCGTTCGTTGAGCGTTTGATCGATCTGCAGAGTGATGCTGTCCTGATCGCCGCGGGTGGCGTTATAGGCTTCGTCGAAACGGCGATCGCGCGGCGTATTCACCGGTTTGCCGGTGCGCGAATCGATAATGGTGCCGCGATCGAACGGCACCCGATATTCCATATGTTCATAGGCCAGCCGCACGGTGGTGTTCTCGCCATACCACATCAACGAGGGCGCGATCACCGTCTGGCGGTTGCGGCCGAAATTGCGCCAGTAGTCGGTTTCATCGTGATCGACGATCATGCGATAGGCGAATCCCGACGTGCCGAGCGGCCCGGTGACGTCGAGCTGGCCGCCGCCGCCGTTGAAGCTGCTGCCCCAGCCTTCCACATGAGTGCGCTGCTGCAGCTGGGGTTTTTTGGTGATCATGTTGATCATGCCGCCCGGTTCCCCCATGCCGTACAGCATCGAAGCCGGCCCCTTGAGCACCTCTACCCGCTCGGTGGTCGGCGTGAAGTTGCGCGCCTGCACCGAGCGCACGCCGTCGCGCAGAATGGAGCCGTCGCGGTTGTCGCCGAAACCGCGTTTCATTACCGCGTCCTGGGTGCCGCCCAGTGTGTTGGCCTGGGTAATGCCGCTGACGTTGTACAGCGCTTCATCCAGGCTGCTGACCGTCTGATCGGCAATCACCTGCTGCGGCACCACGTCGATCGCCTGCGGCACGTTCAGCAGGTTGGTTTCGCTGCGGGTGCCGGTGACGCTGGTCAACGGCTGATAGCTCTGCACGCCGTCGGCGTCTTTGCGGCCGATCACCACCAGGTTTTCTTCCTGCGACGCGGTTTTTTCCGCCGCCCACGTCGGCGATGTCGCGCAGGCCGCCAACGGCAATGCGCACCACCAACCGCGTTTGTTGTTATTCATTATCTAACTGACTCCAATAGGTCCCTGAAAAAGGTAACGGCAAAAACTGCTGATAAAGCTGTTGGAAGGTCTGCTGCGGGTTGATGTCGGCGAACAGATCCGGGTAAAACGCTTTGGCGAACACCTCGACCAGCACCACGTGGTACGGGCTGAGGTAAAAGTTGTGCCAGACGCTCCAGGCGCGGTGGTTTTTCACCGCCTGCAGGTTGGTCAGCATCGGCTGTTTGGCGATCAGCCGGCGGAAGCTGTCAGCGGCCTCTTGGCGGCTGACCTGCGGCCCGAGGCGCAGATCGGACAGCCGTTTGCCCTGCGGCCCAGCCATGCCGGTGGCGAGGTACACGTCGGGATTGGCGCTCAGAATGGTTTCCGGGTTCAGCTCGCCATACACCCCTTTGACGCTGGCGTTGGCGATGTTGTCACCGCCGGCGAAGGTCAGCAGATCGCCAAGGTTGCCGTGCGCGGCGGTGGTGCAACAGGTGTCGCGCCGCCCCAGATGCAGGTGCAGCATCACTTTGGGCTTCGGCCCCTGATAGCCCGCCAGACGTTGCTGAATCACCGCCATATGCTGCTGATAAAACTGGATGAACTGCTCGGCGCGCTGCCGGCGATTGAGCACGTCGCCCAGCAGCCGCACGCTCGGCACGGTGTTGTTCAGCAGATCGATGCGCAGATCGACGTAGATCACCGCCACGCCGGCCTTGTTCAACGCAGAAACCAACCGATCGTTGTCGCCGTCTTCACGCGCATAGCGCGCCAGGATCACCAGATCCGGTTTCAGCTGCAGCAGGCTTTCGACATTGACCTGGCGAAAGTTATTGCCGCTGATGACGGGGATCTGGGCTATCTGCGGAAACTGCTGCGTATAAAGCTGCCAGCTTTGCGCATCGAAACGCGCCAGATCCGCCGGCCAGCCGACGATGCGCTGCGCCGGGTTGCCCGGCTCCAGCAGCGCCAGCGTATACAACATGCGGCTCTCCCCCACCACGATGCGCTGCGGATTGTCCGGCACCACAACCTGACGGCCGGTGATATCGGTCACCGTCTTCGCCTGGGCGGAGAACACGCCGAACCACAGAGAAAGCAGCAGTAAAATGAGGAAATTGCGCATGATTGAGCCGAAAGGGGGAAATAGTGTGCGCATGATAATCACTCTCATTAGCACTTGCAATCCCGCGCCGCCATTGCCAAAAGAAATCCGGGAAACGGCGCCGGGCGTGCGGCAAACACGGCGAAACCGCTAAAATAACGGCTTTAAAAAGTTAAAAAAATGGCGGGGAAATCGGTTAAATAGAACGGGGAAACAGCTAAAAACCGGGAGACCTCCATGACTCAACGCATCATTCCGCTGTCGGATTGCCCGCAGTTTGCCGATGTATGCGCCGCCTGGGCATTCGGCCAGTGGGGTTCACAGCGCGGCGGCTCGCTGGAGCGCACCCAGCTGCGTTTCGCCCAATGCAGCCGACCGGGCGACGACCACCTGACGCTGATGATGATCGACGGCGATCGTCCGGTGGGCATGGCCAGCCTATGGCCCAGCGACGACCATCAGCGCCAGGATCTCACCCCGTGGCTGGCCGGCGTCTTCGTGCATCCCGATCACCGCCGCAAGGGCATCGCCCACCGTCTTGAAATGGCCATCGTCGAGGCGGCGCGGCAGCGCCATCACTCGGTTCTGCATCTCATTACCGACAAATCGGAAGCGCTGTACGCCGGCTGGGGTTGGCAACCTCTGGAGCGCCGGCGGCAGCATGACGAAGAGGTGGTGGTGATGGAGAAAAAACTGTAGCTAACGCGGCGTACAGACATACACCAGCGCCGGCGGGAAGTTGCGCACTACCCGCAGGCGCTTCCAGTGAAAATAGCGCGACAGCAATTTTTCCGACAGGTGGCTGTATTGGAACAGCACCAGCGTGCCGTTGCGCGCCAGCAGCCGCTGCCGGGCCTGCTGAAGAATGCGCACGCTGATCCTGACCGGGATCGACAGCAGCGGCAGGCAGGAAAACACCACGTCGTAATCCGTGGCCATCCGGGTCGCCGAATGGCCCATCACCTGCAGCCGCCGATCGTCAATCCCGCGCAGCCGATGCACGAAATGGGGTTGGATCTCGAAGGCCTCCAGCGCCGCATCGGCGCGCATCCGCCCCAGAATGCGTTTGGTCAGCACGCCGTCCGCCGCGCCCAGTTCCGCGATCGACAGCGCCCGGGTCCATTCAACCTGATTGAGCATCGCCTGACACAGCCACGGGGAAGAAGGCGCCAGCGTACCGACGGTGCGCGGTGAAGCCATAAATTGCTGCAGGTAAGCGAAGTGATTCATCAGTTGCAGTCGGGTCGCATTTAACATTGAGGCCTCCTTGGGTTAAGCCCTCAATGTGAGCCGAATTTCTTAAGTAATCATTAACATGATTCCGAAAGCGGCGGACACAGTTGTAATAAAATGCAACCTTGTCAGCGGCGCGCAAAGAAAAACGGTCGCAATAATGATCTGAGAATAAGCGGTTTATGCGCCGACCGTTCAGATAATTATTGCGACCGTTTATTTTTTGGCCGCGTTGCCGCGGCCAGAGGGTAAAAAGCTAACGCTTAGCGATAAATTTCCGCATTGCCGCGCCAGTTGCTGGAGTCCCCGGGGGTGTCCAGACCGATAATGCGATAATGACTGGCGCCGTCCGCCGCGGCTTTTTCTTTCAGGGCGGTGATGGCGTCATGCGGTGAGCCGCTAACGCCGGAAACCGACACGACGCCGAGGCTTTGCAGATTGGCAGCCTGCTCGCTGTTGACCTGTTTTACCGACGACAGCGGCGCGGCGAAAGTGGAAAATGAAGCGGCGGCGATCAATACGGCTGCGATGCTTGGGATAAGTTTCATGATTGACTCCAGGTGTTCTTGTTTATTCGCTCGTTGTCAGTGATGTTAATTATCCGCTAGCCAATGAAAACGGACGTCATGCAACGTAAAGAACATCAATCATTGTGAGGAGAATAAGGAGGAAGTGAGAGCGGGTGTGTATTTTCAGGCGAGAATGACTTTATAGGCTTCACCTTACCCCTATTTGATGAACAATTAAAGACGGCGCGTGATAAAGAATGCGCGCCGCGTCTATTTAAGATTTTTTACCCGCCGGAGCGCGCTGAGCTACGCTGAATTTTGTGGCTTACCCTTTTAAGGAAGAACGCTTATGTCGCAAAACCTGCTGCGCGTGCGTGACGGTCAGGGCGCGTCGGTCTCATTTTCCGAGCTGCTGTTCGATCTGATCTACGTTTTCGCCGTGACCCAACTTTCCCACTATCTGTTGCATCACCTGACGCTGACCGGCGCGCTGGAAACCCTGCTGCTGTGGTTCGCCGTCTGGCTGGCCTGGCAATACACCGCCTGGGTCACCAACTGGTTCAATCCGGATACCCGCCAGATCCGCCTGTTGCTGTTCGCGATCATGCTGCTGGGGCTGTTCGCCGCCGCCGCGTTGCCGCAGGCGTTTGGCGAACGCGGTCTGATCTTCGCCCTGTTCTACGTCGCCATTCAGGTCGGGCGCTCCGCCACGGTATTGCGCCTGCTGGCGCCCGATCATCCGTTAAAACAAAACTTTCGCCGCATTCTCGGCTGGCTGTGCATCTCCGCCGTCTTCTGGATCGCCGGCGGGCTGGCGGAAGGCCATGCTCGCCTGGCGCTGTGGGCGATCGCCGTCTTGTGCGAATACGTCTCGCCGATGTTCGGTTTTCGCCTGCCGGTGCTGGGGCGCTCGGACAGCAGCAGCGAATGGACCATCGAAGGCCACCATCTGGCGGAGCGCTGCCAGCTGTTCGTGATCGTGGCGCTGGGGGAAACCATTCTGATCACCGGCGCCACCCTGAGCGAAATGGAAAGCTGGAGCCTGCCGGTGCTCATCGCTTCGCTGGTGGCCTTTCTCGGCAGCCTGGCGATGTGGTGGGTTTACTTCGACACCAGCAGCAAAGCCGGCAGCCACGCCATCAGCCAGGCGGAAAATCCCGGCCAGCTGGGCGCTTATTTCCATTATGTGCACGTCGCGCTGGTGGGGGCGATCATCGTCTGCGCCGTGGCCAACGAGCTGGTGATCGCCCAGCCCGACGGACGCATCCAACACGCCACGGCGGCGGTGCTGCTGCTCGGCCCGGCGATTTACCTGTTCGCCAACGCGCTGTACAAACGGCTGGTGTATCGCCGCTTCCCGCTGTCGCATCTGGTCGGGCTGCTGGCGCTGGCGGTATTGGCCCCGATCGCCTATTTAACCGACCTGCTGATGGTCAATGGCCTGACGACGCTGATCATGGTGGTGGTGGCGACGTGGGAGAGCATCTCGCGCGGCAAAGCGCCGCAGCGGCACGCGCAAGCCTGAATCAAACGGGGGCGTCACCGCCCCCGCTGTGAGATTGATGACAAACCTCATGCCATTACCGGGTTTGCAGAGAGCAGCGGATAAAAAAACAAGGAAAATCAATTTATTGATTTTCGGCTGATGGCCACAAAGGAGGAAAAACCACGTTTTTTCCTCCTTTGTCAACGGTCTGACGGGGGCGCAATCGCCCCCGATGTCGGTCACTTCAAGGATTGCGGCAAGGTGAGCACCCAGAGCTCACTCAGCGATTCCGGCTGCTCCAGAGGGCGCAATTCGATGCAGGCGTCGGTTTTGTCACCGTCGAGGCTCAACCGCCCTCCTTTCTCCAGCTGATAGTCGCCGATTTTCTTGCTCTTTGGCGACGCATCCACCAGCGTGGCCTGCAAGCCGAAATCGTTGTCATTGATCACCGCCAGCGTGCGATCGTCGATCAGCGCCAACCCTTCCGCTTTCTCCTGGCGCCAGCCCAACTGACGCAGATCCGCCACTTCCCGTTTCTGCGCCAGCTTCACGCCGCGTTTAGCCAGATCTTTCGCATCGTCGAACTCCAGCGCTTTACCCTGGCCGTCAAACGCGCTCAGATCGCTGGCCTGCGCGAGATCCACCAGATAGATCTTGTTTATCATCGACTTATCTTTACCGATTCCCTGTTCAATCAACAGGATGCGCTGGTTGTCCAACGCCACGACATCGCCAATTTTGGCGTCTTTGGCTTTTTTATAGCTGTCGATATCGATGGGATAGCCGTACATGGCGGTTTTGCCACTGCGCGGATCGAAGCTCACCAGCCGGGTAAACTGCGCCTTGTTTTTGCTTTTGCCATCGACATCCAGCGTGCTCTGCACCGCCGCCAGAATTCGCCCGTCCGGCATCCGGGTCAATCCTTCAAAACCGCGGTTGGGCTGACGCCATTTCAGGATGTTCGGCAAACCGCCCGCCACCGCTTGTTCGCCGGCCTGCGGCGTTGGGCCATATTTGGCGAGGATTTTACCTTTGCCGTCGATATGGATCAGAAACGGGCCGTACTCATCACACAGCCAATAGCCGCCGTTGCCGTCACCGGTCACCCCTTCGGTATCCAACCCGCGGCGATCGCCGGACAGCGGCTGCAACGCGTCGTTCAACGCCACTTCGTTTGTAGAACCAATCAGCTCGCCCGGCAACGGCAGCCCGCCGATCGGCCCTTTTTCGTCGTGCAAGGGCCGCGCATTCTCGGCTACGGCCTTGCCGCCGCCGATACGAATGTCCATCAACAGAGGCGTGAATTGCGGATTGGCGAAAATCTTGGCCTCTTGCTTGCCTACCGCCGGGGCATCGGCATTCGGGCCGCGATCGGTCAGCGTCGTCAGCACCAAATCGTCGCCCTGCTTCTTGTTGAACATCAACCCGGAGCCGATCCCTACCGGCAATCCCTGCGGGAAATGCTTGGCGGACGCCCCCTGATAGGCGACGCGTTCCCCGCCGGGGAAGCCGACCACATAACGCGCCACCTCAATGTCGGCAGCGTGAGCCAATACCGGAAACAGTGAAGCCAACAGCAGGGAGAGCGATTTTATTTTCATATTTTTTACCCGAGGTTAAATGAAGCGTTGTCAGGCAGAAGACGATATTAATTTAGCATGACACTTAGATGACAATAGGCAATTCGTCAAATGCACATCAGGCAATAAGGTTGGCTGGCAAATAGAAATGAGCAATTAACCTGAGCGTATTGAATGGAGAAAACCGCTGGAAAAAACCGCCCGAAAATAGCCCGCCGTTTTGCTTAGGGTAAATTCTTATAGCAAAGATAAAAAAATCGGCAAACGCGCGTCAACACGGCGAAAAACGGTGTTTTTCTCATAGACAAAATAAAATGTCAGGGATTTAATACCGCCGTTATTCAAGGTGCATTAAGAAAATTCTATAGAATATCTGCATGAACTTAAAAAGCTGTTCTATAGTTTTTAGTGCTAACGCCCGTTAGTCTATTCCGCAGGATGGAATCTATGTCAAAGCGACTTTTTGCTGAATTTTTTGGCACATTTTGGTTGGTGTTTGGTGGTTGTGGTAGCGCAGTATTGGCAGCGGCATTCCCACAGCTGGGTATTGGTTTCCTCGGCGTCGCGCTCGCTTTCGGTCTGACCGTAGTGACGATGGCCTATGCCGTCGGCCATATTTCCGGCGGGCATTTTAACCCGGCGGTCACCGTCGGCTTATTCGCCGGCGGCCGTTTCGCGGCGAAAGACGTGATCCCTTACGTTATCGCACAGGTGATCGGCGGTATCGCCGCAGCGTCGGTGCTGTATTTGATCGCCAGCGGCAAAGCCGGTTTCGACGCCACGGCAGGCGGTTTCGCCTCCAACGGTTACGGCGAACACTCACCGGGCGGTTACTCTCTGCAAGCCGCAATCGTGATTGAGCTGGTGCTGACCGCCTTCTTCCTGATCGTTATTCATGGCGTGACCGACAAGAGCGCGCCGGCAGGCTTTGCCCCGCTGGCTATCGGCCTGACGCTGACGCTGATCCACCTGATCAGCATCCCGGTGACCAACACCTCCGTCAACCCGGCGCGCAGCACCGGCGTAGCGATCTTCCAGGGCACCTGGGCGCTGCAGCAGCTGTGGGTGTTCTGGCTGGTGCCGCTGGTCGGCGGCATTATCGGCGGCCTGATCTACCGCTGCCTGCTGGAAGACAAAAAATAAGCGTATCGCAGTCGACGCGTTTCACGGGGCAGCCTTCATCGGCTGCCCCGTTGCTTTCAGCCCTTCGTCACTTCAAACATCATGATATCGCTGGTGAAGGAGCCGTCCGGCTGGATGGCGAAATGCTCCGCCACCTCCTGCGACACGCTTTGCTGCAGCGCGCGGATCGCGGTGACGAAATGCGCCGGCGTGCGCATGCGCGCCACCCAACTGCCGAACTCCAGCGTCAATCGATCCGACGTCACCTCGCGTACCACCAGCCCGGCCTCGGTCAGCAACGTCAGCCACTCGCCCGGCGCATAGTTGCGCACGTGCGAGGTGTCGCGCAGCACTTCCACGGTTTGCAGGTAGATATCCAGCAGCGGGTGCCCCGGCGAGACCACGTCCATAAAGATCGCGCTGCCGCCCGGTTTGAGTACCCGCCTGACCTCGCGCAGCGCCTGGCCGACATCGCGCCAGTGGTGCGCCGAATAGCGGCTGATGACCAGATCGAAACTGGCGTCCTCAAACGGCAAAGACTCCGCCACGCCCTGCTGCTGCTGAATGTTGTTCAGGCCTTTTTCCGCCGCCGCCTGCTTCACCACCGCCAACATTTGCGCCGACAGATCGTAGGCCACCACCTGCGACACGCTGGCCGCCGCGGTGAAGCTGGCATGCCCGGCGCCGCAGCCCAGATCGAGCAGGCGCGCTTCGGCGTGCGGCGCCAGTAACCGCGCCAGACGTTGCAAATCCTTGCCCTGCGCATGCACCGCGCTGGTTAAATAGGCATTGGCCTGCTCGCCGAACTGCCGGTCTACCGCATTGTTATGGCTGTTGCTGTTGCTCATGTTTGCTCCTGTTATTATCCGGCTTGCGCCTGTGCCTGAAGGCTTTCGGCTACTATAATCAGGCTACTATACGGGTACAATATGAGCAGTTATCCTGGTATAAATAGGTACCATGCTATGTCATCAGAAGCCTTATCCGGGCCAAAAGCCCTCGGCGCGTTTCTGCGCGCGCACCGCGAACGCATCACGCCGGAAATGATCGGCCTGCCCAGCTCTTCGCGCCGCCGCACCAGCGGCCTGCGCCGCGAAGAGTTGGCGCAAATCAGCGGCATCAGCGCCACCTGGTATACCTGGATCGAACAGGGCCGCGAGGTGTCCATTTCTCCTTTCACGCTGGCGCGCATCGCCAAAGCGCTGCGGCTCGGCCCGGCCGAACGCCACTACCTGTTTACCCTGGCGCGTATCGCCGACCCCGAGCAGGAAGCGCACCGAGAAACCGCCAATGACGCGGTGCTGCAAAGCGTGCATCAGATGACGGTGCCCTGCTATCTGCTGGACGTGAGCTGGAACGTCGTCGCCTGGAATCCGCAGGCGGCGGCGCTGTTCAGCGGCTGGCTGGATGTGGCCAACAGCCCCAACCTGCTGCACTTCATGTTCTTCCACCCGTTGGCGAAAACGCTGGTCAGCGATTGGGAAGAGCGCGCGCGCCGCGTGGTGGCCGAGTTTCGCGCCGAGACCAGCCATCATCAAAATACCGAAGAGATGCGCGCCTTCGTGCGCAACATGACGCACAACAGCGCGGACTTTAATCACTGGTGGAAGCAACATGACGTCATGGCGCGCGAAGGCGGCGAAAGAGCGTTCGAGCATCCTCAGCGAGGCGCGCTGCGCTATCGCCAACTCACCTTCCATCCGGCGGAGCACGCCGGTCTGAAGCTGGTGATGCTGATCCCGCTGCCGCAATTGGTAACAAATTCATAGGCAGGTTTACCCGCCATTTATTTATTGGTTCATGTAAACGCGCTAGGGTAATTGATACCGATGATAGTGATCATCCAGCACCGTTATTTATCTCCTGAGGTACTCCTATGCAATCCGAAGAACAACGCCTTATCGATGGTCTGTTTGGCCGCCTGAAAGAAGCCGAGACCAAGACGGGCCCACGGGATCTCCAGGCAGAGCAGCAAATCAACCAGCATATTCGCGAGCAGCCTTCCGCCCCTTATTACATGGCGCAGGCGATGATTATTCAGGAAGCGGCGCTCAAGCAGATGGATCAGCGGGTCAAAGAGCTGGAGGCCCAGGTGGCGCAGCTGCAGCAAACCGCCAACGGCCAGCAGAGCAGTGGCGGCTTCCTGGCCGGCCTGTTCGGCGGCGGCAGCCGCAGTACGCCAAGCCCGCGCGAACAGTATCAGGCGCAGCAGCAAAATACGGCGGCCTGGAACAACGCGCAGCAGCCACAGCAGCCGCAGCAACCGGCCTATGCCCCACCGCAGCAGGCGGCGCCTTCACGCGCCGGCGGCTTCCTGGGAGGCGCCTTGCAAACGGCGGCGGGCGTCGCCGGTGGCGTGGTATTGGCCGACATGCTGACCGGCATGTTCCGCCATTCGCAACCACAGGAAATCGTAAATATTATCGAGGAAACCCCGGCGCCGCTGGACGACAGCGCAATGCGCAATTTCGACGCCTCCAACAACCTGGATACCTTCAACAACGGCGATGGCGGTAGCTTCCTCAACCAGGACAACGGCTTCCAGAACGCCAACTATCAGGACGACACGGACTACGCCGACGACGATTACAGCGACGACGACGACTCCTTCCTGTAATTCCCTTCGCCCCCTCTCACCCGCAGAGGGGGATTTCCCGTTTCGCCATTCTGGTCTACAGTGAACACTGTTCATTTATCCAGCAGAGAGAAACGATGACAAGCTTTAATCCTTCCACTCCTTTCTTCAGCGAACGCCTGCAGATGCGCCCACCGGTGATGGCGGATCTCGCGCGTTTCTACGCCATCTTCGGCGATCCGCAAACGCAGCGTTTCAATCCCGCCGGCCCACTCACCAGCGAAGCGCAGGCCGCATCGGCGCTGCAAGAGAGGATTTCCGGGTGGCAACAACACGGTTACGGTTCCTGGGCGATCGCTCTGCGCGAACGGCCGGATTGGATTATCGGCTTTGGCGGATTGTCCCGGAAACCGCTCGGGGCGCAGCGCACCGTGAACCTCGGCTATCGCTTCGATACTCGCGTCTGGGGCATGGGATTGGCCACCGAGATGGCGCGGGCGTCGCTGCAATACGGTTTTGTCGGATTGGCGCTGGGGGAGATTTCCGCCATTGTGCGTGCGGAGAATCAGGCGTCGTGGCGAGTGCTGGAAAAGATCGGCATGCAGCGGGTGGATACGCTGGATGACGTGCCCGGCGCGGCGCCGAGCCTGGTGTATACGCTAAAGCGCTGCGACTATCAGGGCTGATCGTCGCTGATTTTGGCCAACGCCATGCGGTAAGATTTGACCTTCTGGCGCTTTTTCAACCAGGTGGCGGTAGAGACAATGAATACCGCGCCCGACATCGCCAATACGCCGGTTGGATGGCCATAAAACACCATCAAGGCAAAGTAGACGGCGGAAACGATCGCCACCCATTTCGCCGTATTGCCCATGTCGTTTTTCTCTTGGGTCAAACGGCGGATGTGCTCTTCTTCACTGATTCCCATACGCGCTCCTTGTTGGCTGAATGACCCATTATATGGAGCTGGAGTGCTGATATTTCAAGCGGTTGGATGGTAAAGAAGCGTAAAGCTCAGGCCGGCGGCTCCCGCCGCCGAGGCAGATAGCGCCCGGGCTGGTCGGCACCCGGCAGGCCGCTGCCGTCGTTGCGGCCAAACAGCCGGTAGCGATTGCCGGCGACCGCATCGTAGATCTTGTCCGCCAGTCGCGGCGGCAGGAAACGCGCCAGCGCCAGCGCGCGGTACGGCCATCCCACTTGGCGCAGCGCCCGAAACAACGCCGCCGAACGCAGCCAACAGCGCCCCTGTTCCACATAGACCACGGAATCGAAACGGTCGGTCGGCAATCCCAGCGCCTGCAGGATTGCCTGCCCTTCGACGGATTGCACCGTCGCCAACAGAATGCGCCGCTGCCGATCGGCGCGAACAAGGTATCTCACCAGCCCATGACACAGGTTGCATTCGCCGTCGAACAACAACGCGCGATCGCCGGGCTGCAGATAAGGCAACTGTGATAAAGGGGTCATCCCGCCTCCCGAAAAATGCTCGCCTTAGCCTAACGCGCCTGGTGCGCCCAGGCCAGAGCGGGATGACGGGGCGTGTTAAGGCCCGGGCGGTGCGTCAGGCACCGCCACCACCGCGACGCGCACTTCGTAATGTTTGGCGCTGCCCGCCGGGATCACCGCCGTCAGTTTGTTGATGGTTTCCACCGGATTGTCGCTGGCCGAGGTGGCGCAGAACAGCTCACCGCCGCGGCAGAACCCCGGCTTGGGCGGGTGCCCGCCCGGGAAAGGCGGCATGCGCATCGGTTCATCCGCCACAGGCGGCAACGCTTTGGCCGCAGGCGCCTCGGGGGCAGACATCGCGCTCGCGCTGAACAACAGCGCCATGCCCATGCAGGGCAGCGCCAGGATCTTGATTGCTTGTTTCATTGAATTAGCCTCATTTGCCGGGTTCGGGATTACGCTACCCCGCCCCCGGCCCATGAGAAAGCCGCTTTTCGCTACCTTTTCGCCCCGCTGCGCTTTGCTTACACGCGCTTAACGTGATGAGAGGCAAAAGGTTGGGTAAAGGGCCGTTGCGTTACTTGCCGTTCGTCAGCGTGTTGTAGCTGGTCATCAGATTGCGGTAGTCCGGGATATGGTTGGAGAACAGCGTGCCCAGGCCTTCGATGTCGTTGCGCCAGTCGCGGTGCAGCTCGCAGGCGACGCCGAACCAGGTCATCAGCTGCGCGCCGGCGGCCTCCATGCGGCTCCAGGCCGACTGACGCGTCAGCTCATTGAAGGTGCCGGAGGCGTCGGTCACCACAAAGACCTCGAAACCTTCATTGAGCGCCGACAGCGCCGGGAATGCCACGCACACTTCGGTCACTACGCCGGCGATGATCAGCTGCTTGCGGCCGGTGGCTTTCACCGCCTTGACGAAGTCGTCGTTGTCCCAGGCGTTGATCTGGCCAGGGCGAGGAATGAAGGGAGCATCGGGGAATTGGGCTTTCAGTTCCGGCACCAGCGGGCCATTGGGGCCGTTTTCGAAACTGGTGGTGAGAATGGTCGGCAGGTTGAAGTACTTCGCTAAATCACCCAGCGCCAGCACGTTGTTTTTAAACCGATCGGGATCGATATCACGCACCAGCGAAAGCAGCCCTGCCTGATGATCCACCAGCAATACGGCGGCCTGGTCTTTGTCGAGGCGCTTGTAATTTGCAGTCATGGTTTTACTCCTGTGGGGTTGATGTTGCGGATGAAACGCCCCGCCGCAGGGCGGGGCGTTGAGGTTTAAGTGTAGCGCCTGAGCCGGGGAACACTGTCCGCCCCAGGCGCCAAGGTTCAACCGGCGCTCGCTTCGGCGTTCATGCTGCCGAACTTGCCGCTGTTGAAATCGCGGAACGCCTGCTGGATTTCCGCGTCGCTGTTCATGACGAACGGGCCGTAGCCGACGATAGGCTCATCGATCGGTTCGCCGCTCAGCACCAACAACGCGACGTCGTTGTTGGCTTCGATGGTGATCGAATCCCCCGCCCGGTCGAAACGCACCATTTGGGTTTCGCGCACCACGTCTTCACCGTTAACCAGGATCGCGCCGTGCAGCATCACCAGCGCCAGCGTATGGCCTTCTTTCACCGTCAGCGTGGTGGTATGGCCGGCATTCAGCTTCATGTCCCACACGTTAAGCGGGCTGAAGGTGCGCGCCGGGCCGGCGTGGCCGCCAAAGTCACCGGCGATCACCCGCACCTGCCCTGCGCCGTCCGCCAGAGGAACCACCGGAATATCGGCGTTCAGCAGCGTCTGATAGCCCGGCTCGGCCATTTTGTCCTTGGCCGGCAGGTTGACCCACAGCTGTACCATTTCCATGGTGCCGCCCTTGCGCGAGAAGTCCCGCGAATGGAACTCTTCGTGCAGAATGCCGGAGGCGGCGGTCATCCACTGGACGTCGCCGGGGCCAATCACCCCGCCGCTGCCGGTCGAGTCGCGGTGTTCCACTTCGCCCTGATAGACGATGGTCACCGTTTCAAACCCGCGATGCGGGTGCTGACCCACGCCACGGGTGCCGGAGGCGGAGCGGAATTTGGTTGGCGCTGCGTGATCCAGCAGCAGGAACGGGCTCATTTCCGCTCCCAAATCGTTATAAGAGAACAGCGAATTCACCAGGAAACCGTTACCGACCCAATGTGCTTCCGGGCTGTTGTGAATACCGAGGATTTTTTTCATCTTGAACTCCCGTTTCAGACCTCACGGCCTTAAGTTGATGTCAGAAGTTTAATCCGCCGGGGTTTGCTGCAGTAGTAGGCAAGATGTACACTCAGCGTTCTACTGGTAGAACGATAAGGGATGCGATGCTGACCGATCTGAACGACCTGTTTTTCTTCGCCAGCGTGGTCGATCACCAGGGATTCGCCCCCGCCGGCCGGGCGCTGGGCATTCCCAAATCCAAACTCAGCCGCCGCGTGGCGCTGCTGGAAGAGCGGCTGGGCGTGCGCCTGATCCAACGCTCGACGCGGCGCTTCTCGGTGACCGAGGTCGGCCAAACCTATTACGCGCACTGCAAGGCGATGCTGGTGGAAGCGGAAGCCGCGCAGCAGGCGATCGAGCAGACGCGCGCCGAGCCCTGCGGCACGGTGCGCATGTCCTGCCCGGTGGCGATCCTGCACACTCGCGTCGGCAGCATGGTGGCGGCCTTTATGGCCGATTATCCCAAGGTGACGGTGCATCTGGAGGCCACCAACCGCCGGGTGGACGTGGTGGGGGAAGGGTTGGATCTGGCGATCCGCGTGCGGCCGCCGCCGCTGGAGGACAGCGATCTGGTGCTGAAGATCCTGGCGCAGCGCACCTGGTGCGTCGCCGCCAGCCCGGCGCTGGTGCGCACCCTCGGGCCGGCGCAAACGCCGGAAGACCTGCGTAAATACCCGACGCTCGATCTCGGCCCGGCGCGCGCTCAGCACCAATGGCGGCTGACCGGCCCGCAGGGTGAACGGGTGGAGTGGGAACACACGCCGCGGCTGGTCACCGACGACATGCTGATGCTGCGCACCGCCGCCATCGCCGGCGCCGGCATCGTACAACTGCCGGCGATGATGATGCGCGACGACATGCTGCGCGGCGAGCTGGTGCAACTGTTGCCTGGCTGGCAGCCGCAGGGCGGCGTGGTGCACGCGGTCTACCCGTCGCGCCGCGGCCTGCTGCCGGCGGTGCGGCTGCTGCTCGACTATCTGGGTGAGCAGTTCGCCAGCATTGAAGAAGAGTAATCAGGCGGTGATTTCGATCGCGTTGCCGTCCGGATCGCGAATGACCGCCTCGTAGAAGCCGTCGCCGGTCCAGCGTGGCGCGGACAGCAAGATGCCCTCCTGCCGTGCGCGCTGCGCCAACCGATCGACCTGCCGCTCATCCCCCAGCGACAGCGCGATGTGCGCCCAGCCCACCCGCTCCTCCTGCGCCTGCGCCGGCAGCAACGTCGGCACGCGCATGATCTCCAGCGTCGGCCCGGCCGCCAGGCTGACGAAGCGGGAAACGAACCCCGGCCGATTGCGGCTGACGTACTCCTCTCCCGCTTCACCGTTGAAATAGCGCTGCCAGAACGCCAGCTGCGCGTCGATGTCACGGGTCCACAGGGCAACATGGGCTATTTTCATCATCATTCTCCGGTCGATAAATCGCTGTGCCAGATCTGGCCGCCGCCCTGCGCCACCTGCTGCTCAAGCTGCGGGTGCGCGCCGCGCGCCGTCACCAGATGATCCACCCGCCCGGCGGGCAGGAAGGGGTAAGGGGCGTAGGTATTGAGTTTGTCGCGGGTGCACAGCACCGCCACGCTGCCGGCGCGCGTCAGCAACCGCTTTTTGAACGTGGCGTCCTGGTAACTCAACGCGGAGAAGCCCCCGGCCGGGTCGTAGGCGCAAATGCCGGTGAACACCAGATCGAAATGAAATCCGTCGATCTCTTCCGCCGCCTTGGCGTCCACGCAGCCGCCGACCTGCGCATCCAGTTCGCCGCCGATCAGGATGGTGCGGATCCCCGGCCGTTCCAGCATTTTGCCGGCGATGCTCAACGCATTGGTTACCACCGTCAAACGCCGATCGCGCGGCAACAGATCCGCCAGATACAGGTGGGTGCTGCCGGCATCAAGGAAGATCAGCTGTTCTTCGCCGATCACCCCCAGCGCGGTCTGTGCCAGCGCCAGCTTCTCATCACCGCTGAGGGCAATGCGCGCCGCAACGGGGCCTTCGGCCGGCGTCGGCGCCAGCGCACCGCCATAGATGCGTTTGCACAGATTCTGTGCCGCCAGCTGACGCAGGTCGCGGCGGATGGTCGCTTCGGTGGTATTCAGCCGCTGCGCCATCTCCAGAGCCAGCACTCGCCCCTGTTGGCGGAGCGTGTCGAGAATGGCCTGATGGCGCTCATTCGGTAACAGTTTGGACATCATGTCAATCCGGCGATGCTAAAGTGATCATGAATGTACACAAACGTACACGATCGAACAAACACTTTTTTGGCAACACTCAAGCGGCGGCGCTCGTCTAGACTGAAAGTGACATCACAGATAAGGGATTATGACGCGATGACCTCCGCCGTGCTTTATACGCTGTTTCCCGCCGCAGCCACCGTCGTCGGCGCAGCGGTGGCGCTCTATCGCCGCCCCGGCGACGCCGCGATGCGCGTCATCCATCACTTTACCGCCGGCATCGTGTTCGCCGCCGCCGCCACCGAAATCTTGCCCGATCTCAAACAGCAGTCGCCTTTGGCGGTGTTGCTGGGCGGCGCTGTGGGGGTGCTGTTAATGTTGCTGGTTCGGCGTCTGGGCGAAAAAGCGCAGGGGCCGGTCGGTTTTATCGCCGCGGTCGGCGTCGATATCTTTATCGATGGGCTGGTGCTGGGCATTGCCTTCGCGGCCGGCGCCAAAGCCGGCCTGCTGTTGACGCTGGCGTTAACGCTGGAAGTGCTGTTCCTGGGATTGTCGATCGTCGGCGATTTGCAAGACTTTCTCGGCAGGCGGCTGCGCGTCATGGCGGCGATAGTTGGCCTGGCGCTGCTGTTGCCCATCGGCGGCCTGCTGGGGGCGCCGGTGGCCATGCTGGGCGCATTTTGGCTGACCGCCTTTCTGGCCTTTGGCCTGATCGCCCTGCTCTACCTGGTGACCGAAGAGCTGCTGGTCGAAGCGCATGAAGGCGGAAAGGAAACCCCGTTCGCCGCCGCGATGTTCTTTGCCGGCTTCCTGCTGCTGTTGCTGTTGGAAGAAGGTTTAGGATAAAAAAACAGGAATTTCATGGCGCATGCCGCCCGGTGGCAACGCTTTGGCTATACTGAGGCAAGCGAAGTTACCGCAGACGTAACGGCTTGGGCGTAAAGGGAAAACGATGTTATTGACGATCGCAAGGTGGCTGTTTCAATTACCCGGGAAGCTGTTTGGGCTGATTTTTAAAAATCGCCTGAGGGTATTTCTGTTCTTCATGCTGGTCGCCCTCGGGGTGCTCGGCGTCAAGCGCTATCTGCTCACCCACCAGTATGACGACGAATTCAGCCTCGCCGCCCCCACCGATTACAACCGCGCCATCAAGCGCGAAATGCCGCAGCGCGAAGCACGTGAGCAATGCGGCGGGCCGCTGCACGATAATGCCGGGCAACCCTGGCCCGCGTCAGCCGGCTATCTGCATCAGCCGACCGGCCTGCCCGCAACCGGCCTGCATCGGCTGACGCTGGACAATCAAGGCAACGATTTCGCGGTGTTGGTCAAAATGGAAACGCCCGCCGCGCCGCAGCAGCTGGCGGAAGTCTTTATTCCGGCCGCCGGCAGCTTCGAGGTTAAAATGAATGCGGATGCGGAACACGTGATGAAAATCAAGAACATCAAGACCGGCTGCATGTTCCGCTCCAGGCCGTTCAACCTGGATAAACGGAGCGATTGGCGCATACCGTTATCGCTGCAAAAGGACGGCAGCCTGCAGCTGCAGTCGATAGGCGATCGGCAATTCTGATCGGGCGCCGGGCAGAGTCGCCGGCGCCGCAGAGGTTACTTTTTCACCGGATGATCGCGGCGGAACAGCTCCCAACTTTCAATTTCCTGCCCATTCGGCAGCGTACAGGTCGAATACTGGCCCGCCGCGTTTTCTTTGGCGTTCAGCTTGCCGCCGATTTTGGTGCAATACACGTCGGCCGGATTCGCCATGCCGATCGGTTTCACCTGCGGCGGTGGCGGCGCATCGTTGGATTTCACGGAACACCCCTGCAACATCGTCATCCCTGCCAACAGGGAAAGCATCAACGTTTTTTTCATTTTTCCAGCTTATGCAAAATACCCACGGCGGAACGCTCCGCCGTGGGTTGATCATGAAATAAAGGATTTGCCCTGTTTCAGCACCAGATCGCAGGCTTTTTGCTTCACCTTCTCGGTGATCTGCGAGGTGCCCAGGCTGTTGAGATCCAGGCTCTTGCCTTCACCGGTCTGCAGCAAGCCACCCAGGCCCTGCTGATAATCCTGGCTCTTGGCGTTTTCAGTGCTGGTGATGCCCAGTTTGCTGAGCAACTGATCTTTCACCCCTTCGGCGCCGTTAGCCGACAGCACGTTGTTCTTCACACAGTACTGCAGGATGCCGGCGGCGTTGGTCATGCTGCTGGAGCTTAACGCCTTGTCGCCGCCGTTCAGCAGGCCGGTCAACGAGGAGAGCGACATGCCGCCGCCGCTTTCGCCGCCAGACTTGCTCAGTTCGCCCGCCGCGCTGCTGAGAGAATCCATCAGACCGGCGGCCTGGGTGGCGCCGCTGGCCAGGGTCGCGGACAGCGCCAAAGCCAGCAGTAAACGATGTTTGGTGATCATAGTGATAAAACTCCTGTAAGAACGGCATGCAATCGGCGCAGCGCGCCGGGATACCTCTCCGACGCCGCCTGCGGCGACAAGTTCCTTTTATCTCGCCGCCGCGCCGTTTTTCGGAATTCAGGAAGTTTAGAACTGCCAGCGCAGCCAGGCGAAGAACACGTTGCCGTTGTTATAGGTGCCGGGAATGTAGGTCGCCTGGAACGTCAGCCGCTGATAGCCGATAGAAGCCAGCGGCAGCGGCGCCGGGATAGGAATATATTTCCAGTTATCGCGCGCGGTGACGCTGGCGGTGAAACCCAGCCCCAGGCGGAAATCCTTGTCATCCAACGGACGCCAGATCTTCTCGTAGGCGTAGCCGCCGATCGGCTCCCACTTGTTGAAGGAGTCCTTGAACGCCATGATGTAGATGCCGTGCCAGTCACCGTCGCTGTCGTAGCGGGAGATGCCGTAACCGGCGCCCCACGGGCGCTCGTTGTACTTATCGATATGTTCGTCATCGTAAGTCCAACGGTTATGCCAGGTGATGGCCGGAATATAGAGATCGTGGTTCGGCGAATTGTTCCAGGTCTCCGACACGTTATGGGTAAAGCGCTGCCATAGACCCGGTTTTTCGGCCTGCGCGGTATTGCCACTTTCTGTACTAACCTCAGCGTAAGAAGGCAGTGCAGGAAATATCAACGCCAGAGAACATGCCAACAGAGTCCGTTTGAGAAACATGGTAAAGCTCCTGTAAAAATACGGCCGAAGATTTTTACCGATAGCCCAGGCAAGATCAAGCTGTATCCAATTTATCCAACGCCCGTTTCGCCTTGGTTAAGCTTAGCATCGGAAAATTCGCATTGGTTTATAACGGGTTGCACCGACATCTGCATGTTAGCGCCTTTCGGACGGCAAAACCGTGGGAAAAGTCCGCTTTGTCGTTCGCTACTCGCGGGCCAGGTGCTTGACCAACACATCGACATCGAGGCGGTTCACGAACGCCAGAGAATAAGGCCGAACAGTCGATTTTAAAACGCCGAAGGGTGACGCGCGGCAACGGCAACCCATCACGCTCGTCGTGGATCAGCACCAGCACATGTCGATAGCTTTTCATGGCTATTTCCCCCTCAGACGACCCCCGCTGGGACGCAGGCCCTTTGGTAGGTATACGCCATCCAGGCGCACGTAGAGAAAAGTTTACGTATCGGCCCCAAGGAATGTGATGGTCGCCACGTTATATTAGCGCCCGTAACGACGCTTGTTTACGCCGGCCCGAGGCGGCGCGCATTGCAGCCCCGTAAAATAAAACTGACAACACGACGCGAATAAAAAAGCGACATTGTTAATTTTTTGTTTTTGATTGGTTGCGCAATGGTTTCATGAAATAAGCGTGCGGTGGATCACCAAAATGCCTCTTTGCGCCGGCTTCTGCCTTTCTTTACCAGCAAAGTAGCGTTACGCCACCCGATGGGATTTAACGCGGCGTCAAAAGTACCGGATGATTCGCCCTGCATCATGATAAATGCCAATACGCCGCCATTTTTCTGTCGATATACCGCCAGGGAAAAATACCGCACCGTCCTCCTGCATAATAACCACACTATTTATACATCATTCAATCGCGTAAAGCGCCGAATACAAACCGCCTATTCATCGGCTGCCACGCCTGTCTTGAACAAGCCGACACTTTAAATAACTGTTAATGCTAACGACACAACATCGCCAGCAATTTATTTTTGCTGATTTTCGCCTGACAAAATAAAGATAAATAATTCGGAGCAATCAATGAAAATAACTATCGGGTCATTCATTCTGCAACAGCTTCACGCCCTGAACGTCGATCGTATTTACGGCGTGCCCGGCGACTATAATCTCAGCCTGCTGGAGCTGCTGGAAAACGACGAGCGGCTGGCGTTTGTCGGCAACTGCAATGAATTGAACGCCTCCTACGCCGCCGACGGTTACGCCCGAATGAAAGGCGCCGGCGCGCTGATCGTCACCTACGGCGTCGGCGATCTGGCCGCGCTGTCCGGCATCGCCGGGGCCTATGCCGAATCTTCGCCGGTTATCTGCATCGCCGGCACGCCACCGCTGCATGCGATGAAAAATCACCAGCTGTTGCACCATACCCTGGGCGATGGCAATTTCGACAACGTCATGAACTGCTTTAAACAATTCACCGTTGCGCAAGCCTTGATTACGCCGGAAAATGCCGCACAAGAAATCCCACGCGTTATTTCCCGCGCCTGGATAGAGAAGAAACCGGTGTATTTACAGCTGCCGTCGGATATTTGCGATGTGGAAATTGAAATCGCCGCGGCGGCGGCGGCACCGCAATTACCGGCCAGCGATAAATACAATGTGCAATTAGCGGCGATGGCGCTGTTAACCAAAATCAAACGCGCACAGCGCCCAATCATATTGGTCGATCAAATGGTGGATCGCTACCAGTTGCAGCAGTTGGTCATCGCGGTCGCTCACCGCTTCGCCATTCCGCTGACCAATATGCCCACCGCCAAATGCATTATCCCGGAAAACACCGCCGGTTGGATGGGCGGCTACAGCGGCAATCTGTCGCGCCCCGAACTGTATGAACACATGGCCCACTCGGACTGCGTGCTGAGCTTCGGCGTGCGTTTGGTGGATTCCACCACCGGCTATTTCTCCCAGCACATTCCCGCCGCCGCTCAGGTGGACATCCAACCGTTCTCAATGAAGCTGGACAACACCTCCTACCCGGCGGTGTCGACGGCGGATCTGCTGCAGGCACTGTTGGATCTGAGCGAAGACGCGCCGGCGCAGCCCCTGGCGCCGTTGGCCAGCCCACATGAGAAGCTGGCGACGCCGAGCGACGCGCCTATCGACCAGGCCTATCTGTGGCGGCGCATCCAACGCTTCATCCGGGCGGATGACGTGGTGGTGGTGGAAAACGGCACCTCCGGCGCGGCCATCGGCGGCATGCGCATGCCGGACGGCGTCAAGGTGGTCAACCAACCGATTTGGGGCTCAATCGGCTATACCCTGCCGGCGCTGCTCGGCACCCTGATGGCGGCCCCTGAACGCCGCCACCTGCTGTTCATCGGCGACGGCTCTTTCCAGTTGACCGCGCAGGAAGTGTCCACCCTGCTGCGCTGCGAGCAAAAGCCGATCATCTTCCTGATCAATAACGACGGCTACACCATCGAACGCTATATCCTCGGCGAAAGCTCGTCCTACAACGACATCAGCCCGTGGGACTACGCCAAACTGCCGGCGGTGCTGAATACTCGATCGCAGCCGTTCAGCGTGGCGGTGGAAACCACGCAACAGCTGGAAATGGCCCTGGAACACGCCTCGCGGCAGGATAGGCTGGCGTTTATCGAGGTGAAAGTGCCGATGATGGACACGCCGCCGGTGATGAAAGAGTTCTGCAACCGTTGCAACAGCTTTAACTTCGGCCTGACCAACCCGCGCCGCAGCGCCTGATGCGCGATCGCGCCGCCGGTGACTCAGGCCACCGGCGGCGTTTTCTTTAGGGTTAACCGCCGGCGCGCGCCATGCAGCGCTGGCGGCGTTCATCCACCCGCTTGGCGAACCAGGCGGTAGTCAACTTACGGGTGATTTTCGGGCTTTCCAGTTGGATGCCCGGCAGCATCTCGCGCGGCAGCTTGCCGCCCGCCAGCGCATAGACCTTCTTATACAGGTCGGTATCGGCAAAGTCGGCCGTGTCGCCTTTCTCCAGCGCCCGGCGAATGGCGCTGTCGCTCATGTTCAGGCGCTTGCCGAGCGTGCGCACCGCCAGCTCGGTGGAGCCGGGCTTGTCGCTGCCAAAGTCGATCAGATCGCCGTCCAGCGCCAGCGGAATGGCGCTCGCCCGGCTGACCGCGTTTTGGAACGCCGCGTTGCGGCTGGCATACCAGCCGGCGTTGAAGTCGGCGAAGCGGTAGATTGGCCGGCTATAGTCGGCCGGGTACCCCAGCAAATGCATAATGCCGAAGTACATGCCGCCACGTCGGCTGAAGACTTCGCGCCGAATCGAACCGTCAACCGGATAAGGATACCCTTTGGCATGCGCCTCGGCGAAGGCGACGCTCACCTGCATCGGGCCTCCGGTATGAACCGGGTTCAAATGACCGAACAGCTTCTGCCCCATCGGCACGCGGTCGATCATGTCATCGAAGATATCGCTCAGATCCTTTTCGGTGCGCACCTTATCCAGGCGCTCGCTGTAGCTCTGGCCGTTCGACGACGAGATCTTCAACGCGGTATGCACCAAAAAGTTAGGGATATGCATCTGATCGGCACGGCGGTCGATCTCCTTCCAGGCGATCTTCGGCAGCCCCGGCACCTGCGGGTTAGCCTGGAACGTCGACTCCTGTTCGGTGACCGCCAGCACCGAGCACAGGTTCTCATCGCTCGGCTCAATGCCCTGCGCGGCGAACGCGGCGGTGATATCGGTGGCCCAACCCTGACGATCGCCGGCATTGGCCGGGATCAGCGTCATCAGTCGCGCTTTGACGTCGGCGGGGCGCGCCGCCGGCGAGGTGGTGGTGGTTTTGCTGGTACAGCCCGCCAGCGCCAGCAGCGCGGCCAGGCTCAGCAAACGGAGGGGCTTCGGGTGGCATAAACGGCGTATCGACATCTTTTCCCTGAACGTGATGACATGAACAGCACTGAAATTAGCCCAGCCGCCGCGCACAATCCAGTATAAAGATCTCGCCGCGCCTTTCCTTCAGGCTGCTATGTTCAAACGATCGATAAAAATGTATTTTATATGCATCATATAAATCACTTTGCTTGCCCAGCCAGAGGAGCCCCCTATGGAGCAGCAGTTGCTTTGCTATAAAACCCTGCCGGAATGGAACAGCGAAACGCTGCCGGAAGCCTTTCGTCAGCGCCACAACACCCAGAGCGGCACCTGGGCGAAGCTCACCGTGCTGAGCGGCAGCCTGACGTTCGCCATGATGACCGAAGACGGCGCCACCACCGAGACCTGGCAGTTTAGCCCTGAAAGCCAGCCGCCGTTTATCGCCCCCCAACAGTGGCATCGCATCGTTTCCTTTTCGGGCGACATGACCTGCCGGCTGGCGTTTTACTGCACGCCGGAAGATTACTACCACAAGAAATACGAACTGACGCGCACTCACTCGGAAGTGGTTGAGGCGGCGGCGCGCATCGCGCCGGGCAAGGCGCTGGATCTGGGCTGCGGCGGCGGGCGCAATTCGCTCTACCTCAATCTGAAAGGTTTCGATGTCACCGCCTGGGACAAGCATGCGCCGTCGATAGCCCGCCTCAACCAGATCGTCGACGCCGAGCAATTAACCCGCCTGAGCGCCGGGGTGCAGGATCTCAACACCCACCGCTTCAGCGGCGAATACGACTTTATCCTGTCCACCGTGGTCTTGATGTTCCTCGAACGGCAGCAGATCCCGCATATCGTGCAAGACATGCAGGACAGCACCGTGCGCGGCGGCCATAACCTGATCGTGGCGGCGATGGATACCGAGGATTATCCCTGCCCGCTGCCGTTCCCGTTTACCTTCCGGCCGGGTGAGCTGAAGCATTATTATCGCGGCTGGGAGATCCTCAAATACAACGAAGACGTCGGCCAACTGCACAAGACCGACGCCGCCGGCAACCGCATCTCGCTGCGCTTCGCCACCCTGCTGGCGCGCAAGCTATAGCGCGTCGTGAAAGATAATCCCCAGCGTGTGGCGTTGGCCGGCGCGTATTCGGCTGACGCCGTGGCGCAGATTGACCCGATAACAGCCTTTCGCCCCCGCCACCGGCCGGTGATGCACGGCGAACACCACCGCGTCGCCCTGCTGCAATGGCACCACCTCTGCCCGGCTCTGCATCCGCGGCCGCTGTTCGGTCAGCACAAATTCGCCGCCGGTGAAGTCCTGCTCGGGGGCGGAGAGCAGAAACGCCACCTGCAGCGGAAACACCCGCTCGCCGTACAGGTCCTGATGCAGACAGTTGTAATCCCCCGTTTCGTAGCGCAACAGCAGCGGCGTCGGCCGCCGCTGGCCGGCCCGGTGGCATTCCGCCAGGTAGGTTTCATGTGCGGCGGGATAGCACGCCGCCAGCCCCAACAAGGCGTTCCAACGGTTGGCCACCGGCGCCAGCCGCGCATACATCAGGCTGCGCGCTTCGGCCACCGGCGGCGGCAGCGGATAGGCGAAATAGCGGTACTCGCCGCGGCCAAAACCGTGCTTCGCCATCACGATGCGGCTGCGAAAATGCGCATCCTGCGGGTAAAGCGCCGAAAGCTCGCGGCACAGCTCTTGGCTGAGCACGCCCGGCAGACGCGCGCAGCCCTGCGCATCGAGTTCACGTTCAATTGCCGCCCAGTCCAATTCGGCCAGCCGGGTCGCCAGCGAGCCGCTCATCGCTGCGCCTCTTTTTCCAGCAACGCTTTCTTGCGATCGACGCCCCAGCGGTAGCCGGACAACGTGCCGTCGTTGCGCACCACCCGGTGGCAGGGGATCGCCACCGCCAGCATGTTGGCGGCGCAGGCGCCGGCTACCGCGCGCACCGCTTTGGGCGCCCCAATGCGCCAAGCGATATCGGCATAGCTGACGGTTTCGCCGACCGGTATCGCCTGCAGCGCCCGCCAGACCCGCTGTTGAAACGCGGTGCCACGAATATCCAGCGGCAGCGCCAACCCGTTCTCCGGCGCTTCAATCAGGCCCACCACCTGCGCCATCAGCGCTTCATACTGCGCGTCGCCGCCGATCAGCTCGGCGTTGGGGAATTTGTCCTGCAGATCCTGCACCAGCTGCTGCGCATCGTCCCCCAGCAGAATGGCGCAGATGCCCACCTCGCTCTGGGCCGCCAGGATCTCGCCCAGCGAACAGCGCCCGACGGCGAAATGGATGCGCATGCCTTTGCCGCCCGCCCGATAGGCCTTCGGCGTCATGCCCAGCGCGGCGTTGGCCTGCTGGTAGAAGCGGCCGTTGGCGCCATAACCGGCGTCGAAGATCGCGTCGGTCACCGTTTCCCGCTGCGTAAGACCGGCGCGTAAGCGTTGGCTGCGCTGCGCGTCGGCGTAGCCTTTCGGCGTCAGGCCGGTGATCGCTTTGAACAGCCGGTGGAAATGGTATTGGCTCAACCCGACGTGGCGCGCCAGCGTCTGCAGCGACGGCGCTTTTTCCGCCTGCTCGATATAGCGGCAGGCCTCAGCTATCTGCCGCGCATGCTGTTCCGTCAGCGGCGTCAGCCCCTGCCGGCAGCGTTTGCAGGGCCGATAGCCCGCCGCCTCCGCCTGCTCCGCGTCGTCAAACAGCTCCACGTTTTGCCGATTCGGTTGGCGTGACGGGCAGGAAGGCGAGCAATACACGCCGGTGGTTTTCACCGCGTAGATAAAGCGGCCGTCGGCGTGCTTGTCGCGGCTGACAATCGCCAGCCAGCGCGGATCGGCGCTGTCGATTACGTTTTTCATCATCCGTTCCTCACTGCGGTTTCGATGTTAACCAGCATAGTGACGGGCCGTTGGCGAAACACGCCGACTCTTGCTTTTTAATTCGTCGCCGACGTTTTCAACAATCTTTCGACAATTTTTAACCAACAACATGAAGTTTATTACGTTGCCAACCCGGTTGCACGGCGTTAGGATCGCGGCCGGCCACGGGCGTGGCCAGTGTTTCTGCCTGTTAGTTGCGCGCATGGAGAGGTTATTGTGTTAGAGAGTTTTGGCGTCCTGAATTTATGGACCTATTTGGCCGGGGTGGTCTTCATCATCATTCTGCCGGGGCCGAATACGCTGTACGTGCTGAAAACCGGCATATCGCGCGGCGTGCGCGCCGGCTATACCGCGGCGCTGGGCGTGTTTATCGGCGATGCGATCCTGATCTTTTGCGCCTATATCGGCGTGGCTTCGCTGATCCGCACCACGCCGTTCCTGTTTACCCTGGTGCGTTTTCTCGGCGCGATTTACCTGCTGTTCCTTGGCGCAAAAATCCTCTACGCCACCTTCGTGCAGAAGGCGCAGGCGCAACAGCAGCAAATTGAAGGTGGCCACAGCATTCTGCGTAAATCGCTGACGCTGAGCCTGACCAACCCGAAAGCTATTCTGTTTTACGTGTCGTTCTTCGTGCAGTTCATCGATTTCAACTACGCGCACACCGGGCTGTCGTTCACCATTCTGGCGCTGATCCTCGAAGCCGTCAGCTTTATCTACATGAGCACGCTGATCTTCTCCGGCGCGATGCTGGCGCATTTCTTCAACCACAAGAAAGGCCTGGCGAAGCTCGGCAACGGCCTGATCGGCCTGCTGTTCCTCGGTTTCGCCACCCGTCTGGCGACCCTGAGTTCGTAATCCTTCCCGGCCGGCGCCCGCCGGCCGCAGTTTACTGTTCCGTCACGGCAAAATGACACGCAGGACAAATCGAATGTCAGGCAGAGCAAAGCCGCCGCTTTACCGCTGATCTAGACTCTCAGGGTTAACGATAACCTGATGAATCTGATCGGAGGATGTATGTCTGACAATACCGTAGCCGTGCTGGATAGCGTGTCGCGTTTTCTCGATCGTCAGCATGGGCTGTATATCGACGGCCAGTGGCGCGCGTCCGCCGCGGAAGGCCGCCTGGCGGTGTATAACCCCGCCAATGGGCAGCAAATCGCCACCACTGCCGACGCCAACGAACACGACGTGGCGCAGGCGGTGGAGTCCGCCCACAAAGCCTTCAGCGAAGGCGTCTGGGCGCAGTGTCTGCCGGTCGAGCGCGAACGCATCCTGCTGCGCTTCGCCGATCTGGTGGAGCAGCACGCCGAAGAGCTGGCGCAGCTCGAAACCCTGGAGCAGGGTAAATCCATCAACATCGCCCGCGCTTTCGAAGTCGGCAGCACCCTGAACTGGATGCGTTACACCGCCGGGCTGGCGACCAAAATCACCGGTCAGACGCTGGACGTGTCCATTCCGATGCCGCCGGGCGCCAAATATCAGGTTTATACCCGCAAAGAACCGATCGGCGTCGTCGCCGGCATCGTGCCCTGGAACTTCCCGCTGATGATCGGCATGTGGAAAGTGATGCCGGCGCTGGCGGCGGGCTGCTCCATCGTCATCAAGCCGTCGGAAACCACCCCGCTCACCCTGCTGCGCATCGCCGAACTGGCGAGCGAAGCCGGCGTGCCGCCGGGCGTGTTCAACGTGGTCACCGGGCGCGGCACCGTGTGCGGCAAGGCGCTGACCGAACATCCGCTGATCGCCAAAGTCAGCTTTACCGGCTCCACGCCGGTGGGCAAAAGCATCGCGCGCGCGGCGGCGGATCGCCTGACCCGCGTGACGCTGGAGCTGGGCGGTAAAAACCCGGCCATCGTGCTGCAAGATGCCGATCCGCAGCAGGTGATCGAAGGCCTGATGCTCGGCAGCTTCCTCAACCAGGGGCAGGTGTGTGCCGCCAGCTCGCGAATTTATATCGAAGCGCCGATTTACGATCGGTTGGTGGCCGGATTCGAACAGGCGGTGAAATCGCTGTCGGTCGGGCCGGGGATGGATACCGGGGCGCAAATCAACCCGCTGGTGTCGCTCGCGCACCGCAACAAGGTGGCGGCCTACCTGGACGACGCCCGGGCGAAAAACGCCGAGCTTATCGGCGGCGCGGCCGGACCGGACGCCAACGGCTTCTACATTCCGCCGACGCTGGTGATCAACCCGGATGACCGGCTGAACCTGACGCGCGAGGAAGTGTTCGGCCCGGTGGTCAACCTGATCCGGGTGGCGAGCGCCGAAGAGGCACTGAGCAAAGCCAACGACACCGACTTCGGGCTGACCGCCAGCCTGTGGACCACCAGCCTGCAAAAGGCGATGGCGTTTACGCCGCGCATTCAGGCCGGCACCGTGTGGGTCAACACCCATACGTTGATCGACCCGAACATGCCGTTCGGCGGGTTCAAACAGTCGGGCAGCGGCCGTGATTTCGGCCCGGATTGGCTGGATGCCTACACCGAGTCGAAATCGGTCTGCATCCGCTATTGAGTGCAGCGGCGCGGGCCTGGCCCGCGCCCTGACTTACTGATACTGCCGACGGTACTCGCTCGGCGACATGCCGAAACGCTGCTTGAAAGCGGTCGAGAAATGGCTGTGATCGGCAAAGCCCCAGTCAAGGCCAATGCCGGCCAGCTTTTCCTGCCCGGCGGCGCTGCGCAGCGCCTGCGCGCACAGATCCAACCTGCGGTTCCTGATGTACTGCGCCACCACCAGCCCCTGACGGGCGAACAGCCGATACAGGCTGCGTAACGATACCCCCAGCTCGTCCGCTACCCACTCAGGACGCAACTGCGCCGACTGAATATGCCTGTCGATGAGCGCCAGCGCCTTGTCAAAGACCGGGTGTTGCCCCTCCGGCCGCGCCTGTTCGAGCGCCAGAGCCGGGCGCAGCAGCGCCGCCAGCGCATTCAGCACCGCCTCGCTTTCCGCCGCGGCGAGCTGAGGATCCTGCATGCTGCTCAGCACCAGCTGGCGGCTGAGGCGCACCGCGCTCAGCTCCGCCCCCAGACGCTGCGCGCAAGGCGGCGGCAGCGGCAGGCAGCCGCGCGGCAACAACAGGGAGATTTGGCGCGAATCGCGCTGGAAGGTGAAGCTGCTGGGCTGTGAGGCGTCGATCAGCGTCATGTCGCCGGGAGAGAGCATCGTTTGGCGATCTCCCTGCTCCATCAACGCACTGCCGCGCAGCTGGAAGACGGTAAAAAAGTGTGCGCCGTCGCTGCGGGCGATGTCACGCGGCGTGCGATACAGCCGGGCCTGGGCCACGTCGACCACGCTCAGACGCAGCGCATGGGCGCGGAACTCCTGCATCGCCCCGCTGAAACCCGGCCCCAGCGTTTTCGCGCAGAACCTGCCGCAGGCGGTGTTGATTTTGCCCAGCCACTCTTCGAAGCCGGCGTCGCGGAGCGTTGCCAATGCCGTCATGATCTCTCCCTTCAAACGCCGGCGTCGCTGCGCCGTTGAACAGAAAATCACCATAACAATCCGTTAACACACAATCAATGGCGAGCGGGGGATTTGGCACCGCGATCACAGATCATCGGGTGCCGAAGGGATAACCACCTTAAGGCTGTTTGTCCAACAGGTAACGCACCACCGCCGCGTACTCTTTGGCGTAGCCTTCAACACTGGTGGCGGCCATGCCGGCATTGTCTATCTTGTATTGGCCGGCCACGTAGAACGACGGGGTGCCGCGCACGTCAAACGCTTTCACCGCTTCATTCTGCTTGGCGATCAACCCTTTGACCAGCAGGCTGTGGCGCGCGTTTTCATAGGTGGCGGCATCGATGCCGGCCGCCGTGAACACCCGCTGAATATCGTCGGCGCTGTTGACGGCGCGCTGTTTTTGCACCGTGTCGAACATCGCCCCTTCAATCTTGTCTTCCACGCCCAGCACCGTCGCCACCGCCCAGGCTTCGGTCAGCGCATTGCCCAGTTTGCCCATCAGGCTGACGTGATATTTGGTGACCTTCTCGCCCGCGGGCAGCGCCTGCGCCACGGTGCTGCCCACACGGTAAGTTTCGGCGAACTGATAACAAGGGCCGCAGTAGAAGGAGAAGAACTCCACCACCGCCGGCGCGGCGGCCACCGGCTTATCCAGCCGGGTGTATTGCTCGCCCGCGCGGTAATCCGCGGCCTGAACCGCGGGCAGCGCCAACATCAATACGACGGCGGCGGCGAACGAACGCTTAACTTTTGCCAACATAAACACTCCTGGTTTCATCTATGAACATCGTCCTTAGCGGCGGTTTTTATAATCAAATAACCGCCAGAAGACCAGTTTTTATTACCTTCTATACCCTAAATAATTGGAGTTGCATCACGGCGGCAAGAGCGGGAATCCCCAGGAGCTTACTCAAGTAAGTGACTGGGGTGAGCGCTCGCAGTCAACACAGATGCAGCTTCAAGTATGACGGGTATATTTGTGAGGAATTATGTTCAGCGCCCTTCGTAACCGTCCCAGTACGCGCCTACCGCTTCCTGCGAGAACACCTGGCGGCGTTTAGGGTTGTCGGAGCCGCTGTAAGTGCGGTTGATGAAAATGGTTTTGTGTTCCATGTTCTGCTGGAATTCCGGGCTGGCCAGATAGTCAGCCTTTTTCTGCGCCTCGCTGCGCGCCACGCCTGCCGCGCGATCCTTTTTCCCCAGCTGGTAGAACTGTTCGAACATCGGCACGGCGTTCTTAATACTGCCGTTCACATCGGTGCGGAATTGCGGATCGAAATCGTCGCGGGTTTGATAAATGTAGTGCTTGGCATGCAGCTCGGCGCTGCTGAGGTGATGGGTGCAGGCGCTGAGCGCCAACAGCGGCAACAACAGCGCCGCGCTTTTCAGTCTTTTCATGTCGTCTGTCCCTGTCAGTGAGGAAGGTTCCTTTAGCGCCAAGAGCATAGCGCCAGCCCCCGGCGAACGTCAAACGACAAAACGCGCATCGCCTTGTTTTATATTAATATTATATACATTGATTGGTATTCATTGCCTGAAACACTATGCTTTAACAGACAGGGTAAACACTCACCGACAGCGAGGCGGCCAATGAAACCGATCGACAAAAGCGTGGGGGAGTACGACCTCACGGCGGAAAAAAAAGCGGGCATGATCACCGGCACCATCCGCGGCGAACTGCCGGACAGCGACGCGAACCTGCCGCTGCTGCCCTTCTCCGGCACCTTCGCCGGCCCGAGCGTGGCCGAAGCCATCGCCGATATTCAGCAGCAGTTCCCCGACATCGAACCGGCGATTATCGACGATTTGCGCGAGGAACTGCTGAACGCCGGATTCTAATCCGGATCGCAATGCCGCACGAACGGGCTGTACACCGGCACGCCGGGCTTCAGCGCCAGATCGGCGTCAAAATCTTCATTGCGGTTGAACGGCACCGCCGGCCAGGCGGAAAACGCCTTCAAACCGTCCCGGTACGCCTGCGTCACCTGCGCCAACGCGGCGTTTTGCGCCTGCAGAGCCTCGCCCGCCAACCCGCCGCGCACGCCATAGACCAGGAACGGCTCCAGCACGCTAAAGCCGATATAGTGCAACGCATGCATGATGGGCCACAGCATCAGCCGCATATCGCCGTCGCGCCCGTTCGGCGCGCAGGCCTGTGCGGAAGCGCCGGCGGTGACGGTCAGCAGCGCCCGTTTGCCGCGCATTACGCCGTTCTCATGGCGATGGCGGCTGTCGTAGATCCCGCCATAAACGAACACCCGATCCATCCAGCCTTTGATGATGGCCGGCGCGCCGAACCACCAGAAAGGAAACTGCAGCACCAGCGTATCCGCCCAGTGCAGCAGCTCGATATGCCGCCGGATCTCCGCCGGCAGCGCCTGAGTCGTCCAGTGATGGCGCTGCTCCTGCATCGCATCAAATCTGTCCGCCTGCTTTCTGCTGGGGTAATGGCCGGCGCCCTCGCGCGGATCAAATCCCTCCTGATACAAATCGACCGTCTTCACCTGATGCCCCTGCGCCAGGCAGGCCTGCCGCGCCTGTTCGGCCAAATGGGCATTGAAGGAATGCGGCTCGGGGTGAGCCAGCACAATCAGCACGTTCATCCTGTTTCTCCCGTTGTAAGGTGGTGCTGCTATGCTGTGGCTTTATCGCACCCTTGGCAATTACGCACCTGAAGGTAACCCCCAATGGCTTATCCCGGCGACGTCTATTCGAGCAAGTGCTCCGCGCGCGATGCGCTGGCGCTGATTTCCGGCAAGTGGGTGATGTTGATCCTGCCTGCGCTGGCGCAGCGGCCAATGCGCAACGGCGAACTGCTGCGCCGCATCGACGGCATTTCGCAGAAGGTGCTGACACAAACGCTGCGCCAGTTGGAACGCAACGGGCTGCTCGAGCGGCTGGATTTAAGTGAAAAAAATCAGGCACATGTGGAATATCGGCTCAGCGCCGTCGCCTGCTCGCTGGTCGAGACGCTGACGGCGCTGGACCGATGGGCGGAATACCATTTCCCCGAGCTGGACGCCGCTCGCGAGCGCTATGATGCCGACCGCAAGCGCGAGACCCAGTAAAGCGGTTTGGCAAGCAACGCGCGGCGCACAGAATGCGCAGGTGAGACGCTTGTTCCCGGTCTCGCCATCCGTTATCTATAGTTAATTCAATTCGCCGGTAACGGCCCACTCCACCTGAGGATCTTGCCTTGACGTTTTTAAAACACCCAATCGCCGCGCTGGTGCTGGCCGGTTGCGGCCTGCTGTCGGCGGGCGGCGCGCTGGCCGCTTCCGATGCGCTGGTGTACTGCACCGTCGCCTCGCCGGAATCGTTCAACCCGCAGCTCTCCAGCTCCGGGCCAACCTTTATCGCCACCTCGCAGGTGCTGTACAACCGCTTGGTGACGCTGCGCGAAAGCGATAAAACGCCCGCCCCGTCGCTGGCCACCGAGTGGAGCGTCAGCCCGGACGGCAAGACCTACACCTTTACCCTGCGCCAGGGGGTAAAATTCAACAGCAACAAATACTTCACCCCGACGCGCGACTTCAACGCCGAAGACGTGGTGTTCACCGTGATGCGGCAGAAGGATCCCGCCAACCCGTATCACAAGGTCTCCGGCGGCAACTATGAATACTTCACCGACATGGGTCTGGATAAGCTGATCACCAAGGTGGAAGCGGTGGACGAGCACCACGTGCGCTTCACGCTGAGCCAGCCCAACGCCGCCTTCGTCGCCGACTGGGCGATGGATTTCGCCTCGATCCTGTCCGCCGAGTACGCCGACGCGATGCTGAAAAAGGGCACGCCGGAATACGTCGACAACTGGCCGATCGGCACCGGGCCGTTTGCGCTGCAGCAGTACAAGCAGGATTCGCTGATCCGCTACATCGCCAACCCGCACTACTGGCAGGGTGAAGTGGCCAGCAAGCACCTCATCTTCTCCATCACGCCGGATCCGCAGACCCGGCTGGCCAAGCTGAAAACCAACGAATGCCAGATCATCCCCGCGCCGCTGCCGGAACAGTTCGCCGCCATCAAGGCCGACGGCAACCTGCAGCTGCACGACATTACCGGGCTGAACGTCGGCTATCTGGCGTTCAACACCCAGAAAAAACCGTTCGACAACCTGCTGGTGCGTCAGGCGCTGAGCTACGCGGTGGACAAGAAAGCGATCGTCGCCGCGGTGTTCAAAGACAGCGGCACACCGGCCAATTCGCTGCTGCCGCCGGGCATGCTGGGTTACAACGACAAGCTGCCGGAATACGCCTACGATCCGCAGAAGGCGCGCGAGCTGCTGAAGCAAGCCGGGCTGGAGCAGGGTTTTGAGACCGACATCTGGTCGATGCCGGTACAGCGCCCTTACAACCCGAACTCGAAGCGCATCGCCGAGATGATCCAGAGCGACTGGGCGAAGGTGGGCGTGAAGGCCAAGATCGTCACCTGGGAGTGGGGCCAGTATCTGGCCGGGCTGCGCAAAGGCGAGCAGCAGAGCGCGCTGTACGGCTGGGTATCGGACAACGGCGATCCGGACAACTTCGCCACCCTGCTCGGCTGCGCCGGGGTGCAGAGCGGCGCCAACGTGGCGCGCTGGTGCGATAAGGATTACGACCGGCTGATCCAGCAGGCGATCCAAGAGAACCAGCCGCAGGCGCGCGCCAAGCTGTATCAACAGGCGCAGGTGATCTTCGCCAAACAGGCGCCGTGGCTGCCGCTGGCCACCGGCAAAGTATTCTACGCCACCCGCAGCAACCTGAGCGGCTACGTGGTGGACGTGAACGGCAGCGATTTCGCCAAGGCCAAATTGAACTGATCCCAGGCGCCGCAGCGAGGGCTGCGGCGCAACCCGCGTCATCGCTTAATAAGCTGCCAGCCTCTGAAACTGTCGTCCATTAGCTTCTCAACTTACGATGCCCCTCTACCGCCTGGCGCATACCCCACTAAACCAATCGCTTAATAAGTGAGTTGAGCCTGGCGTTTTGCCTAAATTGCGCGCACGCGCTTTCCTCCGATGTAACATTTCGTTACCATCGGCGCACAGACCCTTTAACATCAAAAGGTAACCCGGTGCAGAACACCTATATGCCGTGGCAAATTCGCCTGCACTGGCTGGTGGCGATCCTGCTGGTCATCACCTGCGTCACCATCGAGCTGCGGGGCTTTGCCGAACCGGGCAGCGCCCCCTGGTACGCGCTGGTTGTCACCCACTTCAGCTGCGGCGTAACGGTGTTTGCGCTGATGCTAGCTCGCCTGTTCCTGCGCTGGCGCCGCCCCTCGCCCGCCATTGCGCCCAAACCGCCGAAGTGGCAAACCGGCATGGCGCACCTGACGCATACCCTGATTTATCTGCTGCTGCTGACGCTGCCAGTGCTGGGGGTGTATTCGCGCTATCTGGGCGGCAAGGAGTGGTATCTGTTCGGCCTGTCGATGCCGTTCACCGACGTGGCCGATCGGCCGCAGGCGCGGATGATTATCGGCTGGCATAAAACGCTGGCCTCATTCGGCTACTGGCTGATCGGCCTGCATGCCGCCGCCGCGCTGTTCCATCACTACATCGTCAAGGACAATGCGCTGGTGCGCATGCTGCCATTGATGAAAAAACGCTGAATACCCGGCGCCAGGGATGACTTTTCGGGCCACGCCCGCTGACAGGGAATGACATGCAAACCCAATTTTTTAATGTGACCGTCGAACAATGCGCCTGCCAGCAGACGGCGCCCGACAACCTGGTGAGGATCATCGCCTCCGGCCAGACGTTCTTTTTTTACCGTGATGACTTCAGCGACAGCGAAAATCTGCTGGCCACGCTCGCCGCCGGCGATCGGGTGAAGATTGGCGCTCACCGCCTGCGTGACGGCAGCTACTGGCTGCACTGGCTGCTGCACGGCACGAAAGGCCGGCTGGAACCCGACAGAACGCTGAAATACAAGCTGAAATACTTCGCCCTGCTGGTGCTGGGCGCCGCGTTGGCCGGTGGCTTCCCGGCCGCCTTTTTCATCATGGACCGGGAAGATTCCTGGCTGACCATTGTCCTGTTCTTTATCGCCATCATCGCCGGCCTCATCGGCATCGGCATGGTGCTGTTCGTCGGTTCAGAGCTCTTGCTGATCGGGCATCGCGGCCGCAGGCGCCTGCTCAGGGCACTGGATCGCGTGCTGCTGGGGCAAGACGTCACGCCGCCCGATTCGCTCAGCCTGAAAATCCCCGGCATCAGATACCGGGCCGTCCGCAAAGACGCCGTGCCGACGACCGCACCGCTGCAGACCGCACTTCCCCTTCCTGACGGCGTCGAGGCCTCCGGCATCGAGACGGTCAACGCCCTGAGCTACGAACTTCGCCACTATGAGATCCCGCGGCAGGTGCAGTATTTGGACACTTACGCGTGGCGTCAGAACGAGACGCACTTCGCGGTGACGACCCGCGCGCTCAACGTCCCTACGACCAAACTGCATCCGGTATTTCGTCGGCAGCATCCGCTTTTCATCGCTAAGGGCGATCCGCTGCAGGTGTTGTACTGCGAGAACGACACCGTCCCCGAGTTGCCTACGGTGCGTGGGATCATCAATCATCGCGACCGCCAGACCTATCTCATCGGCGGCAATCGCTACTTCACCGAAGCCGGCCTTAACCTGAGCGCGCGTGTCGTTTTCATCCTGGGCGCGATCATGATGTGTTTGATGCTCGGTCTGATCGTGTGGGATAACGCCGATACCCCAGCGGGCTTTTACCTGGATGCCTGGACCCTGAAGCGCCTCGGCAGTGAGTTGCCGCCGATTCTGCTGCTGATGATGCTGATGGTCAGCGGCCTGGCGCTGCTGATCGAGGGCTTCGCCCAGATCTGCCGCCTCTACGCTTTTGAGCAGCACCGCACGTTTAAGACGTTCAAATACCTGCGCAATCTGCGCCGCAGGCTATGGCGGCAGGAACAGGTGACGGAGCTGAAATGATGACGCTAGCGCTTTATAAAAGACCCCTTATTATCCTGACGCTGTTTTTGGCCAGCGCGGTGGGCGTCTATTTCCTCGCCCCTGAACAACGCTATGCGCAGTGGCAATGGACCCAGAGCGACGAGACGTTGCCGACAATAGCCCGTTACGATCTCATCCACAGCTACCCGGCGCAGAACGGCGCTCTGCTGCTCATCAGTAAAAGAAGTGAGACCAGCGCCTACAACAGCTTCTACGGCTGGGCGGCCAACTACCTCAGCCAGGTGTTATTCACCGGCCCGAAGGGGTTGCAGATGCTGGGGCAACTCGACGAATCAATCTACGATGCGGTTTGCGTCGAGCAGGAGTGCATGCTTTTTCTGTCCAAAGGGCGCCGGCTGGTCGATGTGCAACGGGGCACCATCGGGGCGCTGATCCCCTGGCCGGAGGGCGACGACAATCTGCCTTCCTTTATCGGCGGCAAACTGGTGGCGCTGTCGGGAAAGCGCGCGCTGTATTTCATCAGCACCGAAGGCGTATTCTACAGCCCGGACTTTGGCGCCCATTGGCGGCAGACGCTGGATCTGCCGGCGCTGTTGGATGAGCGACAGCTGCTGGGCTTTGAGCGCGGCGAGGAGGAGTCACCGACGGCTTACGCCTCCGGTAAGCGCAAATCCATGCCCGAGATCTTTACCGCCGTTGATGGCGATCGCGTGCTGTTTTGGATGAACCCGGTGCTCGGTTCCGGCGCCTTGCACATTGCCGTTAACGGCAAAACCGGCGAGGTGGCCGAACTGCATTGGCTAACGGTGCGCGTCAAGGAAAGCGCGCAATCTCCGGACGGCGGCATCTACCTGATCGCCCAAACGCTGGACAGAGGACTGTATCAGCTTCTGCGTTATCAATCCGACGGGCAGTTGGCGGTGCTGTTGGAAAACGGCGATAAATCGCTGTATCAGCTGTGGGCGGGCAACGACAAGCTGGTCGCCCAAACGGATAACGGCGATGCGCGCCTTTCGCTGATTTTCGATCTGCGTTCATCCGAAGTGCGCTACCGACAGCCGTTGGAGTACCGCTACAACGGGCGCGACGACGCACGCCAAACCGTGATCGAACCGGAAAGCCACTATGGCGATGACGGGGAGACCCCGGCGCTGCCCTACTTCGTTCGCTATCGCTCCACCACGCCATGAACATAAGGAACTTGCCATGCTGTTAGGTTATGGCGCCGGCGCCGCCGGCCTGCTGGCGCTGTTATTGGCCCTGCTGCTCGCCGGCATCCTGCTCGCCTGGTGGGGCTGGCGATACGCCGCCGCCCGCTGCGGCCGCCCGCGCCCGCCGCTTTCCTGGGGCGGCTATCTGTTGGCCTCGGCGCTGGCGATCTACCCGGTGGCGTTCGCGCTGATGCTGATCGACATTGCCCTTCAGGATCTCAAGAGCCAGCGGGCGGAAGAACGCTGGAATCGGCGCAGTTACCTGACGCTCGAGGCGGCAAAACCGTTCGGTGAAATCACCCTGCCGAAAGGCAGCTGGGTAAACCGGCAGGAGCCGCGCCAGCCCGGCACCGAAGACAGCCCCATCACGATGAACGGCGTGACCGCCGTGCGCTTTCCTCAGCCGCAGAGCGTGGCCGGCGTGCCGATCATCGCCTTCGAGGTTTTACCGCCGGTGATGGAGCTGGCAGGTGCGCATACCTTCACCCGTCCAACCGGCCAAACGGTGCACTGCGAAGCCGGTTGGCTGGTCTCTTTCTCTTTACCGCCGGATAAGCCGACCCCGCAGTGGGAGGAGTGGCAGGCCGGGCTGCCTGCGGCGGCGTTTCGGCCTAGCGACTGGATCTTTAGGGAGTGCTTCTCCGGCAGCCCGATCGCGGTGCTGACCATGCACAACGGCGAGGTCAGGGTGCTGCCTTAAGCCTTACGCCGTGGCGTTGGGCAAACGCACGGTCACGCGGTTGTTGGCCGTTGGCAACTGCAGCGGCGTTTCCTGCCAACTTACCGCGATAACCAATACCGGCGGGGCCGGCACGCGCGGCTCACGCCCGCCTGGCCCCACGCTGTAGGCATCCCATTCAATCACAAACACCCCGCCGTCTTGCGGCTCGACCCGCTCGACGAAAAAGGTGGTGTCCGAACCGCGCCCTCCCGCCGGTTTATGCGCATAAGAGAGCAGGCTGAACCACTCGCCGGCGAAGTAGAGATGGTATAGGCCATCGACGATATGCTCGCCGCGGAACTGGCAGCCGCCGACGCTCAAACCGTCACCCGACGGGGATCCCGCCACGCGTTCGAGATCGCGCACGAAGCGATCGGTCGGCCTGTTATCCAACAACAGTTCATAAGGCGGCGTGTGCAGCAGCGCGGCAGGATCGTCCGCCTGGCGCAGATCCGCCGGCAACATCGAGCGCGCCGCCAGCACGCGGCCGCTGGGCAACGTGATCTCCAGCCGATCCGCCGGATCCGCTACCCACTGCGGCACCCACAGACCGCGCACAAGGTGCAACGGCGTGGCTTCCACCTGCCGACACGTCGCCCGCAGCCGCGCCAACGCCTCAACGGAACCGGCGGCCAAGGCTCCCAGCTCGCGATCGGTCAACGCAGGCAGCGCATACATCGCCCGGGCGGCGGGCTCGTATACCGTCAGCTCCTCTCCCTCGCGGCTGCGGGTCGGTATCAGGCGCAGCTTGCCATCGTCCACGTCCTGCGGCGCGGCGCAAGCGCCATGCACAATCGCCCCGTCGCGCAGCAGCAGCGTCCAAAAGCTGGGGCCGCCCATGCCCAGTTCCCCCACGCCGCCAATCTGCCGGTCGCTGTCGCCGGCGTGCGCCATCTCAATCGGCTGCGAACGCCAGTCGGTCTTGCGCCACTCTGTCGCCTCTTCGGGTTCTTGCCCGCTTTTAGCGGCGCGCTTCGCCCATTGCAGCGCGGCAAACAGCGCGATGCACAGCACACCCCAAACCGGGTGATCCTGCCAAATCAATAACCAACCGACGATCAAAAGCGCCCAGGCGGCCATGGCGATATCCTTTTCGAAGAGAAAACCGCCTGATTCTAGCTCAGGCGGTTAGTGGGGTTGAAGCCTATGCCATGAATAATTAGCCGTTAAATAGAAAGGTAATAATTTCAGCGTTATTTCTGTGACTATGAAGATCACATAAATAACGCTTTACCGAGTGGTCCCAGCGTAAAAACATAACTCTCTGTATCTCAATAAATATTTATTGCTCGATTAAAAAACAGAAAGCGTAAAGAGAAAAAAATCGCAATAATTTGTACATATTCTAAACATTGACTATGTTTAGACATACTATTTATATGCAGGAAAAACACCGAATAAAAAATCAGAAAGGCGCTTAAAAAATTAACACAGCCTTGCTTGCCGCAAGGAAGAAAAACTCTTTTCCAGCAATATTCCGCAGATATTTTATCTCTACGGAACGGGTCACTTTGCGTTTTATCAGGCCAATAGGCTACACACCGCAATTAATATCATTATTAGCATTCCGGAGACCGACAATGAAAATCGTTACGGGCATTATCCTTACCTCTGTAGCCGCCTTCAGCGGCGCGGCTTACGCGGCCGATGCACAACCTACCACCGGCAACGCGGAAGTGATGCTGGAACACGTGCACGCCGTGATGGAAAACGGCAGCCCGGCGCCGCAGCACGACGCCGCCTGCCAAAAAGAACTTTCCATGCCGGAATCGAAATATATGGGCATGAAGGTCAAAACCGATTACACCATCAACAGCAGCACCATGATGATGTCGGCCAAGTCGATGTTCCCATCACCGGATTCCATGAAACCCATGGAGCTGACGGTCGATCTCTCTGCGCTGGGCCTGGCGGATATCTATGCTTTCGGCGCCTTTAAACCGGCTGCACTACCGCAGGCCTATATTTATTTCACCATCGACAAGGATTTTAAAAATCCGGTCAGCACCTTTATGATCATTAACCAAGGCAAGCAATATAACTGTGTGATCTCCAGCTCGAATAAAATGATGAGCAAAGAGATGCGCGGCAAGATGATGATGAAGAAACAGTAACGGAATGAAAAACGGCGCTTCCCGCAACAGGAAGCGCCGTCAGAAAAGCCTTAAATCAGACCAGGATTGTATTTCTGGTTGAATTTCTCTTCCGATTGGAACAGATAAATAATGCCTTCGATAAAGCCGACAATCGATGGGATCCCCGTCCAGCAGAACAGCAGGTAGAACAGCCCCCACCACTTCATCCCTAAGTAAAACTTGTGAATGCCCAGTCCGCCCAGGAAGATGGCCAACAGGGCCGCCGCGAGCTTGTCTTTTCTGCTCATAGTTCACTTCTCCTAACTTCTCACCGAACCACCGGCATGCCTAAAAACGGATGCCGCTCCACAGAGCGCCGCATCGCAATGCTTGAGGAGGAAAACATTCATCCATCAAGGCTCAACAGGGGTAATTATAACAGTGATTAATTAAACGGTTGTTTAACCGGAGAAAGGGTAAGCAGAGGGAGTATGGAGAGGAGATGGTGCCGATAATAGGAATGAAATAAAAACATAACACACTGTTTTAAATAAAATTTAATTAAAAATACACCCAAATATACACTTATATATACAATCGTCCCTACACCGTCCCGTAGCATCTAAGTTAAAACAACTCCGATGCTTAACCTGGCGCATAAAAGATTTATAGGAAAACTGTGCGCACTATTCATTATCGATTTTCTTATTTTAATTCAATAAATTAACAAATGCACAGTTACCGTATCACTATGTGCCACAGTACACTGAGGGGTAAACAGTATGAACTTCAAGCAAAAACAGGTTTAACCCGTTTTAAGAGTACTTGTAGTCATGATATTGGCCGTTTTCCGCCGATGGGATGCTTTAGCATTGCTATGTACACCATGATCACCACCTTGAGCCATATGTACAATATGGTTGCATACTCATGCACATGTACTTGCACACGTCAATGATAACGCGCGGGTACCATCTCTCATTGACACCCTATATAGGCCATTGTATAAAACCCCGCCTCAGTAATGAGTTTCATTTTCATTCAAAAAACACCCCGGATTTTCGAAAACGATTTTAATGAAGGATAGCTAATGAAAAAGGTCATCTGCGCGTTGGGTATAGCGTTTGCCTCGGTCAGTTCTGCTCTGGCAACCACCTATCCTTTAACCATCGAAAACTGTGGGTATAAAGAGACATTTTCCCAAGCACCTGAACGCGTGGTGGCGCTGGGGCAAAATACCGTTGAGATTTTGCTCCTGCTGAACCTGCAAAACAAGGTAATCGCCAGTGCATTTTGGCCGACCAAAGTCTTGCCGCAGTTGGCTGAACAGAATGCAAAAATCAAGACGCTGACGGTAGAAATCCCTACGCTTGAATCTGTGCTTGCACAGAATCCAGACTTCGTAGCTGCTCAATTACCGCTGTTGCTGGGGCCTGAAAGCAAGGTCGCCAAACGTGAAGATCTGGTGACCCTGGGCGTGAACAGCTATGTGTCACCGGGCATGTGCGCCACCAAAAAAGCCATCGGCGACATGTATGGCAGCCGGCAGAAGTTGTGGGATATGGCCTATCTCTATAAAGAAATTGCCGATCTCGCCAACATTTTTAACGTTGAAGATCGCGGCCGGGCCGTTATTGCCGATTTCAAAAAGCGTGAGGCGAACCTGCGCCGGGAGTTCGGTAAAAACAAACAGGATCTCTCCTTTGTCTTTTGGTTCTCGAGCTCATCCCCTTCAGCTGACGCCTATGTAGGGGGGAAAAACAGCGCATCCGGATTTATCGCCAATGTGCTGGGCGGACACAACGCCATCACTTCCGAGACAGAGTGGCCGACGGTAAGTTGGGAAAGCATTATCGCGGCGAATCCGGATGTAATCGTGGTCTCCAGTCTGGATCGTAATCGTTGGGCGCTGGACAACGCGGCGGAAAAAATCAAATTCCTAAAAAGCGACCCGGCCGTCAGCCAACTGGACGCAGTGAAAAAAGGTCATATCGTGGTGATGGACGGCCAGGCGATGAACCCGACAATCAGGACGCTCTACGGTGCGGAACAGGTGGGCGAACAACTCAGAAAACTGGGACTGAACTGATGACGACCGCCGTTCTTCAGCCTCGCAAGGGGCTGTTTCGGAGCTTCACGATCTTGCTCGCCATGGTGCTGTTATTCCTGGTGATCGCGATTGGCGTGAGCGTGGGGGAGCTTTCGATCCCGCTGCAAAGCGTCTTTTATGCCATCAGTAATAAAATGGGGCTGACTGAAATGCCGCTCAGCCGAATCCAGGAAAGCGTGATTTGGGACTTCCGTCTGAGCCGTGCACTGGTGGCAGCATGCAGCGGCGCAGGGTTAGCCATTTGCGGCGCCGTTTTGCAAAGCTTGCTGAAGAATGCGCTGGCCGAGCCTTATGTACTCGGCGTTTCTGCCGGGGCATCGACGGGAGCGGTTTCCGTTGTGGTTATGGGCATAGGCACCGGAGGCGTCTCTCTTTCTGCGGGTGCTTTTGCCGGGGCATTTGCCGCTTTTGCCTTTGTCGCTTTTCTGACCAACGGCGCGCGCGGCGGAAATGAACGCACTATTCTGGCAGGCGTTGCGGCTTCCCAGCTCTTCAATGCGATTACCGCTTACACCATCAGCACGTCGGCTAGCGCGCAGCAGGCGCGTGATGTGATGTTCTGGTTGTTGGGCAGCTTCAGCGGCGTGCGATGGCCTGAATTCCAGCTGGTGCTGGCGGTGGTGGCGATAGGGCTTGCCGTATGCCTTTACTATTCCCGGGCATTGGATGCATTTACTTTCGGTGATGATGCCGCCGCATCGCTCGGTATCGCGGTGCCCTGGGTGCGTCTGACTCTTTTTACCGTCACCGCACTCATCACCGCGACCATCGTCAGTATGGCGGGCTCTATCGGCTTTGTGGGACTGGTGGTTCCGCATGTGATGCGTTTCTTTTTTGGCCCGCTGCACCGGACGTTGCTGATTGCCAGCGCGTTGGCGGGGGCTATCCTGATGGTGCTGGCCGACATTGCCTCTCGTCTGCTGATTGCGCCGCAAACTCTGCCGGTCGGCGTGGTGACTGCGCTGGTCGGGGTGCCTTTCTTTGCCGTGATTATTTACCGTTCAAGGAATAAGTGATGAGCATATCCGCTGACAACATTACCTGGAAGGTAGGTAAAAAGGTCATCGTCAATGGCGTCTCGCTGAGCGTTTCTCGCGGTGAAACCGTGGGGCTGCTTGGCCCCAATGGTTGCGGTAAATCTTCGCTTTTGCGCATCCTAGCGGGCCTGCGGCGCCCGGATGCCGGCCGCGTGACGCTGGATGGGCAAGACATTGCCCGTATCGCCAAAAAGCGGCTTGCCCGCCGGGTAGCTTTCGTTGAGCAGCATGGCATGACTGAGGCCAACATGCGCGTTCGCGACGTGGTCAAACTCGGGCGTATTCCACATCACTCCGCTTTTTCGAACTGGAGCGCGCACGATGATGAAACCGTCACCGCCGCCCTGCAAAGAGTGGACATGCTGGAAAAAAGCGCTCAAGGTTGGCTGAGTCTCTCCGGTGGGGAGCGCCAGCGGGTGCACATTGCCCGTGCGCTGGCGCAGACGCCCAGCGAGATCCTGCTGGATGAACCGACCAACCATCTGGACATTCACCATCAAATGCAGCTCATGCAGTTGATCAGCGAGTTGCCCGTCACCAGCATTGTGGCCATTCACGATCTCAATCACGCTGCGATGTTCTGTGATTCGCTGATTGTGATGCAGGGCGGGCAAATCATCGCCACCGGGACCCCCGAGGCTATTTTGTCGGAAGCACTGCTCTGGGACGTCTTTAGGGTGAAAACGAAAATTGAGATCTCCCGCTTCCATGGTAAAAAGCACATCCATTTTATCGTTTAGGATGCGGCGGCATGTTTCTTTTCTCCCTTCGTCCTGCCACAACGCTACGGCCGCCCGTTTTACTGGGCAGCCAGTTTGTTTTCAACATCGGCTTTTACGCGGTCGTCCCTTTTCTGGCGATATTCTTGCGCGACGACATGCGGCTCTCCGGCGGCGTTATCGGATTGATTCTCGGGTTGCGTACCTTCTCGCAGCAAGGGATGTTTATTTTGGGCGGCACGCTTTCTGACCGATACGGTGCAAAGGTCGTCATCCTGAGCGGCTGCATGATCCGCGTTGCGGGCTATTTGTTGCTGGCGCTTGGACAATCCCTGTGGCCCATTATTCTGGGGGCTTGCCTAACCGGCATCGGCGGCGCACTGTTCTCACCGTCGATTGAAGCGCTGTTGGCTAAAGCGGGCACTCACAGCGAGGTAAACGGAAAACGCAGCCGCGCGGAGTGGTTCGCGCTTTTCGCCGTGTGCGGCGAACTCGGCGCCGTGTTGGGCCCGGTTGTCGGCGCGCTGCTGACAGGGCTCGGCTTCCGCCAGGTGGCACTTGCAGGGGCTGGGGTCTTTGTTGTCGCCTTGGCGGTGCTGTACTTCTGCCTTCCTGCCGCTCATCGCAGCGAGCGGGCGCTAGAAAGAGTGCCCTGGTGGACGACATTCCGTCAGCCGCGTTTCGTCGCCTTTATCATCGCTTACAGTTCGTGGCTTTTAAGCTACAACCAGCTCTATTTGGCGCTACCGGTTGAAATTCAGCGATCGGGCGGCAGCGAAAAAGATCTCGGCCCGCTTTTTATGTTAGCTTCCGTCCTGATCATTGCCCTCCAGCTTCCGCTTGCACGTTTCGCACGGCGAGTAGGAGCGATCAAAATCTTACCGATGGGTTTTTTGCTGCTGTCTGCCGCTTTTGGGAGTGTGGCCATGTTCGCCGCGACACCGCCGCTGGCTGGCTGGCTGCGGTTAATGCCTTCGGCTTGTCTGGTCACGCTTTTAACGTTAGGGCAGATGCTACTGGTGCCGTCGGCTAAGGATCTGATCCCGCGGTTCGCCGATGAGTCGACGCTTGGCGCGCACTATGGCGCGTTAGCCACCGCCGGAGGCTTCGCGGTGCTGACCGGTAATTTGTTGTTTGGTCCGTTGCTGGATAAGGCGCTGGTACCTTCAACGCAGGCCATTTATCCCTGGCTGCTGTTGGCACTGTTTCCCTTGTGCAGCGCTGCGGCTATGACCGTGATTTGTCGTCCACTGCAAGGTGCATCGAACGCGAAAGCCTGAATAGGATGATGTGGCCTCATCCACAAAGTTTACGGTATATCATTTGGTTTCTTCATGATGATGTTTAGGTAAGAAACTTATTGATTGAACAAAAAAAATAAGAACGGGACCAGGTTAGGAAGTTATTTTTGAAAAAAACATTAATTCTCTCGCGATAGCATCCTCGATTAACAAGCCAAATAGTTACTTATCTAATTTTTTATAAAGCCTTACCATTGCAGAAAATATGGCCCTTTATAAAAACAGGTCTAGCAATTCTTAAACGCTCATTGCTATGATAATGATTATTTTGTAATTCATGGAATACCCGATTACACTATTACAAGCTTTATATTTTGTTGCGCACCTTGAATATCACGATTCAACCACATGATTTTATTATGAAATTACAAGGTACCACCACTTTTACTCGTTCGTTTGACTACCGTTTTAATTCATTTTGTTACATTTTATTTTTTGATAGCGGTAAGTCCGATATGAAAGCACGTATTTTAGGCTGGGAAAAATCTACCAGGGAAGAGTATGGTTATACATACTCTCTTTTCGGCGGGAGCGTGTGTACGCATCCCGATGTGGTTGACTTTTTGAGTAAGCGTCTTGCTCCCCCTGATTTTTATGTTTACAAACGGAAAGGTGATGTTATAGCTGCTGCTTTTTCACTAAATAATGAGCTTTCTCTTAAGAAGCATAATTACCCTATTTTTTTTGATGATATCATCATCCCGTTTAAAAAGGGCAGTGGGAAAATCTTAATGCCATTTAAGACAAAACAGCTATCTCATCATCATAAAGGGGACTTCTCCAATTGTATTCATTGGCAGAAATTAAAAAGGAAAACCTGTGTAGTCAAGGATGACTTTTCTAAGAAAACCCATAAAAAAAGACGAGCCGAATATGAATACTTCATTAATAACGGAGGGGAATGTTTATCTATTGATAAATTTTCTGACAAGGCGTTATCAGAGATTTATATTTCTTTATTTAAAAAAAGATGGGGTAAAAAGCTAGAATGTTATTCAGAGGAGATTCTATTAGACGTCTTTAGTGAGTTACGCCATCTGGTGTTTGGCCATGTACTGTTGATTAACGGGGTACCCTGCGCATATGACCTTGTATTTAAGGCCGAATGCAAAGAGTGGATTTTTTTTGACTGCCATAATGGTGGTGTTGATCAAGCCTTTGCCAACTATAGTGTGGGGAGTCTCCTCATGTATAAAAACATAGAGTTAGCGAAAAAGACAGGTAAAGAAAAAAATATTAAGACAATCTACTCGTTAGGCATGGAAGATCCAAGATGGGAGTATAAAAAGCAATGGTGCAACGTGTTAAGTTTAGGCAGATCTTTGATGCTTTGAAATAATAATTATTTTATTATTGATTTTAATAAAAATACAAAATCAAGACCTGGCGACACCATTCAATAATAACTGCCGCCAGTTTCTTTATAGAACCTTAATATTATCGATGAGTAAATTTCTCTCTATAAAACTTTCAATATCCTCTTTTGCCTGTAATAACGCAGCTGAAGAGGGCAAAGTAAACAAATGTTCGCTGTAGCCAAACAGCATTGCATCCAGTTGTCGTGCTGTACGGTGTACATCGACTCGCTGAAAAACGCCCTCCTCTATACCGGAGTCAATGATATAAGTTAATACCTTGTGCCATTCCTCTAAAAAGAATTGCATCTGTTCGGCATAAGCTCCGTTGTGGGTGGAAAGTAACCATAACGAACCATATAGTTTTCTGGTAGGGTCAGGTTCTTCTGAGATCATGCCATGAATGAACTCTTGAAGTTTCTGAATAGCTGGTAGCGGTGTGATGATAGTGCGAAACTCTGCCAATTCGCTGCGCATGAAATTAGCAACGGCTTCGATGCTCAACGATTGCCAATCTTTAAAGTAATGATAAATATGGCTTCTGGAGACACCAATATACTCAGTAAGCTCACGCGTAGTGACGTTTTCAATGCCCTTTTCGATAAATAGCTCGACGACGCCATTTAATATTTTTTCTCTCATGAGCTCTGATTTAGCTTTCATTTAACCTCTCCCATTGACTTTGAGCAAACGCTCAAATAGCATGCACTCATGTGTTGAGCGATCGCTCAATTTTTAATTTTAACAGAAAAAAACGTCATGAGCAGTCATAATATCGCAGCCCAAAAGCCAGTCGGAAGTGCAAGCAATACATTGAAATTACTGGCAAAAAGAAACAAGAAAAAGCTGTTCTTCACCTTTTTTCTGGTTGTTGCCGAAAACCTGACATATCTTCTGTACCCGATTTTGGCTGGTATCGCCATCAATGCCATCATGGCCGGGCAGACGCTTAATGCAGTGCTTTACGGATTGATGATCTTATTTATCTGGTGTCTGGGAGCTGCACGTAGAAGCGTGGACACCCGCACTTTTGCCAAGATTTATGCTGCTCTGGCGGTTTCTGTTGTTATGGCGCAACGCAGAAATAATCTTAACCACTCTACCGTTGCAGCCCGGGTGACACTGTCCAGAGAATTTGTCGATTTCTTTGAGTTGCACTTACCTACGCTCATTACATCACTTTCCTCGATGATAGGTGCAGCGGTAATGTTGTTGATCATCGAATTCTGGGCAGGGATTTCATGTTTGGCCATCTTGGTATTCCTGGCTTGTTTTCTGTCCGGATTTACCAGGAAAAATGAGGTGCTTTATAACAAACTGAACAATCGCCTTGAAAAAGAGGTCGACTTTGTTAACAAAGCTTCAACGTTATCTTTGAACCGGCATTATTCTACGCTTGCCAAGCTGCGCATAAGACTTTCTGATCGTGAAGCATTGGGGTATTTGTCGGTCGGTGGTCTTGTCGCCATGCTGTTTAGCCTGACGATTATATGGATGTCCAATTCAGTGAACATCAATGCTGGTCATATTTATTCGGTAATGACTTACTTATGGATGTTTGCCACAAGCCTGGATGATGGACCTCGATTACTGGAGAAGTATTCCGAACTCAAGGATATTGGTAGACGTGTCAATACAGAATCAGAGTAAGTTGGACAATGAGCTCACCCTTATTATTACATGATGCTTTTGAAGTATGGAACCGTGTATATAAGGTGGGAAAGTGAACCGTGGTTTGATTCAGCATACTATAGCATTTTATGCTTTGCAGTCACATTAATCCATCACCGCTTTATAATTAATTTGGATGGTGTTATATGTCCCGTTTTTTTATTGAACGCCCCGTCTTTGCTTGGGTTATCGCACTATTTATTATACTTGGTGGCGTTCTTGCTATCCCCCAGTTACCGGTAGCTCAATATCCCGCTGTCGCACCACCCAGTGTGACAATATCTGTAACCTATCCTGGGGCAACACCGGATACCATGAATACATCCGTGATATCACTGCTTGAGCGTGAAATCTCTGGGGTAGATAACCTGCTTTATTTTGAGTCGTCCAGCGATACATCGGGTGTCGCTTCAATAACAATGACGTTTAAACCTGGTACTGATATCAAACTTGCTCAGGTAGACGTTCAGAACCAAATCAAGGTGGTAGAGGCGCGCCTTCCACAAGTTGTGCGGCAGAATGGAATAAACGTGGAGTCAGCCAACTCTGGCTTTCTGATGTTGATTGGTTTGAAATCACCTTCAGGCCAGTATCAAGAGGCTGACTTAAGTGATTATTTTGCTCGTCATATCACCGATGAACTGCGCCGCGTACCAGGTGTAGGTAAAGTTCAGCTTTTCGGTGCAGAAAAGGCAATGCGTATCTGGTTGGACCCGATAAAAATGTTTAGCTACAAGTTATCGGTTAATGATGTCATTACCGCGATTAGCCGACAGAATCTACAGGTTTCACCCGGTAGGATTGGTGATGCTCCAGCAGCTGTTGGGCAAAAAGTAACTTACCCTATTACTGTGAGCGGACAGCTTTCTTCTGTCGAAGAGTTTCGCAATATCACCCTTAAAGCGAATGTCAGCGGCGGTCGTTTAAAACTGGCTGATATTGCTCGCGTAGAGCAGGGCTTGCAAAGTTATGCATTTGAAACGCGTGAAAATGGCCAACCAGCAACCTCTGCTGCCATCAAACTATCACCGGGCGCTAACGCCATCAGTACGGCTGCCGGCGTCCATGCGCGACTTAAAGAGCTTTCAAGCACGTTGCCACAAGGGATGGCATTTTCAGTCCCTTTTGATACCGCCCCATTTGTCAAATTATCCGTACAGAAAGTCATCCAAACGTTCATTGAAGCAATGGTTTTGGTGTTCCTCGTTATGCTGCTTTTTTTGCATAAACTCCGTTGCACGCTTATTCCGGCTATCGTGGCACCGGTTGCATTGTTGGGCACGTTCACCGTTATGCTGTTCAGTGGTTTTTCCATCAATGTACTGACCATGTTTGGCATGGTGTTGGCAATCGGCATCATTGTAGATGATGCTATCGTAGTTGTGGAAAATGTCGAACGTCTGATAGAGGAGAAAGGGCTTCCTCCCAAGCAGGCGACACACCAAGCCATGGAAGAAATTACTCCCGCCATTGTCGGTATTACTCTGGTCTTGACCGCAGTATTTATCCCTATGGGGTTCGCCAGCGGTTCGGTGGGAGTCATTTACAAACAGTTTACGCTCTCTATGGCCGTATCTATTTTGTTCTCCGCGTTTTTGGCGTTGACGTTGACTCCAGCTTTATGTGCATCCCTGCTGAAAGCACATGAACTAAAAGAGAATCAATCGGGTCGCTTTTCACGTTGGTTTAATCGCAGATTTAATGCGTTAACTATTCGTTATGAAACGGGATTGATATATATATTGAAACGTGGGGGGCGAGTAATGTTACTTTATGTTGTCCTCTGCGGCCTGCTTTTTCTAGGGCTGAAAAAGCTCCCCTCATCGTTTTTGCCTGAGGAAGATCAGGGATATTTTATGTCATCAATCCAGCTTCCTTCCGACGCAACCATGGAGCGTACTCGTGAAGTTGTGAAACACTACGAGGCGGCGATAGCAACCCGTAGTGCCATCGAGAATAATGTCTCTATCCTTGGCTTTGGTTTTTCCGGTTCGGGCCAAAACACAGCGATGACATTTACAACACTAAAAGATTGGCCATATAGAAATGGGGCAACGGCTCAGGATGAGGCTCATTTTGCTGAGGCCGCAATGAAGGATATTGATGATGGTAAAACAACCAGTCAATTGCCACCGGCTATTTCTGATATGGGAACTTCCTCAGAGTTTATGATGTACATAGAAGATCGCGGTGGAAAAGGTTATCACGCATTGAAACAGGCAACAGATCAGCTTCTTGTGCACGCTAATCAAAGTAGGGTTTTGGGAGGGGTAGCTATTGATGGCTTACCTGAGGGTGTAAGTCTTTCATTAAAGGTCGATAGAGAGAAGGCCGAAACTTTTGGCGTATCATTTAATGAAATTGGCGAAGCGCTCTCTGCGGCTTCTGGATCTTACTATGTCAATGATTACACTGATAACGGCCGTGTTCAGCAGGTCATTATTCAGGCTGACATAGCTTACCGGATGCAACTCGCGGATTTACTCAAAATCTCTATCAAAAATAAAATGGGAGAGATGGTGCCTCTTTCAACATTCGTGTCTTCATCATGGACTTTGTCACCGCAGCAATTGAATCGCTATCAAGGGTATCCCGCACTCAGAGTGACAGGTAGTGCCGCTAATGGGCATTCTAGTGGAACTGCCATGGCAGAGATGGAGAGACTGGCGAGCCATCTCCCCGAAGGCTTTAAAGCTGAATGGGCAGGTAGTTCGCTCCAGGAAAAAGAGTCAGCTTCACAACTTCCATTGCTTATTTTGCTCTCTATTCTTGTTGTGTTCATGGTGCTGGCAGCCCTTTATGAAAGTTGGGCAACCCCTTTTGCCGTGATGTTGGTTGTGCCGTTGGGGCTTATCGGTGCGGTTTGCGCAGTCTTCATTGCTGACATGTCAAATGATGTGTTTTTTAGAGTCGGAATGATAACGATCATCGGGCTTTCTACTAAAAACGCCATTTTGATTATTGAGTTCGCCAGACAACTACGAATGCAAGGCATGGATATTTTTTCCGCAATATTGCTGGCATCCCGGCAGCGATTGCGCCCTATTATGATGACTTCACTCGCCTTTACGCTCGGTGTTGTACCGTTAATACTCGCTACCGGCGCCAGTGATAAGCCCCAGCACTCCATCGGCACTGGCGTTTTTGGCGGTATGATAAGTGGAACATTATTAGCCATATTCTTTGTTCCTGTCTTCTATCTATTCGTCATGCGTATGCTGGAAAAAGCAAAGCTATAACTTGCCTGAGCAAGGGGAGGAATGCCCTTTGCCAGCAATACGCATTACGATTCAGGACGGGAATGAAACGCGGGAAGTTACCGAGCGCTGGCTGATGGAATATAACAACGAGCGGCCTCATGAACCCTTGAATAAGCTGACGCCGGAAGAGTACCGACTTATGGCTGAAAACCCGGAACTCTCAAAAAGTGCATGGAACTAAAACAGGTATGCTTACAGGGTATCTCCTACCGAACAGCGAATACCCCCATTGATACCCCCAGCTCACCGTGGATTTCTGTGAACGTGAGTAGACGAGCAGAGACAATAAGGTCCGTCAAACCGCGTATTATAAGGCTTTAAAGGGTATTTGAGTAGACTTGGGGAGACGTTAAAATAGGTAGGATGGTGCCGATAATAGGAGTCGAACCTACGACCTTCGCATTACGAATGCGCTGCTCTACCAACTGAGCTATATCGGCATCGATTCGGGCCTGCGGGGCAAGCCGGAAGTGCGTTGAACAAGGTAGACCTGCGCGCGAAATGAGTCAATAGCCCGCCGGGGCGTTTGGTTGTTTTGCAAGCAACCAGACTGTCGTGCAGTCCCCCTTTTCCAAAAACAATCAGGGCGCAGCCCGCTGCGCCCTGACCTCTTTATTACCGCAATCCGGCCTTAGCTGCGCACCAGATCGTCGCCGTAGCCAATCCACTTGTAGGTGGTCAGCGCGTCCAGGCCCATCGGGCCGCGGGCGTGCAGTTTCTGGGTGCTCACCGCCACTTCCGCGCCCAGGCCGAACTGGCCGCCGTCGGTGAAGCGGGTGCTGGCGTTGACGTACACCGCCGAGGAGTCCACCGCGCGCACGAAGTGCTCGGCGCTGCTGAGCGAGCGGGTGAGGATCGCGTCGGAGTGGTTGGTGCCGTGGGTGCGGATGTGGTCGATGGCCTGATCGATATCGTCCACCAGCAATACGTTCAGATCCAGAGACAGCCATTCGTCGTCGTAATCCTCCGCGTTCACCGGCACCACCGTCGCAGGGCCGCCCTGCAGCAGCGGCAGCGCGTTTTCCGCCGCGTGCAGCGTCACGCCCGCCGCCGCCATTTTGGCGCTCAGCGCCGGCAGGAACTCGGCGGCGATGCTGCGGTTCACCAGCAGCGTCTCCAGCGAGTTACAGGCGCTAGGGCGCTGGATCTTGGCGTTTTCAATCACCGTCAGCGCCTTGTCGAAATCAACGTCGGCATCCACGTAGGTGTGGCACACGCCGATGCCGCCGGTGATCACCGGGATGGTCGATTGCTCGCGGCACAGCTTGTGCAGGCCGGCGCCGCCACGTGGGATCAGCATGTCGACATAGCGATCCAGGCGCAGCAGTTCGCTCACCAGCGCGCGATCCGGGCTGTCGATCGCCTGCACCGCCGCCGCCGGCAGGCCGCACTGTTCCAGCGCCTGCTGGATCACTTTCACCGTCGCCTGGTTGGTGTTGTGCGTCTCTTTACCGCCGCGCAGGATCACTGCGTTGCCGGTCTTCAGGCACAGGCTGGCGACGTCGATGGTGACGTTCGGCCGCGCCTCGTAAATCACGCCGATCACGCCGAGAGGCACCCGGCGGCGCTCCAGCTTCAGCCCGCTGTCCAGCAGGTTGCCGTCCAGCACGTGGCCGACCGGATCGTTCAGGCGGCATACCTGGCGCACGTCGTTGGCGATCGCCGCCAGCCGCGCCGGGGTCAGCAACAGGCGATCGAGCAGCGCTTCTGCTCATACCGGTGGCGCGCGCCTGCGCCATGTCTTGTTCGTTCGCCAGCAGGATCGCTTCACTGTTGGCTTCCAACCTGTCGGCCATCACCGACAGCACCTGATTCTTCTTCGCCGTGCTCAGAACCGCCAGCTGCCAGGAGGCCTGCTTGGCGGCCTTCCCCATCTGCTCCAGCATGCTCACTCCTTAACTGACAATCATATCGTCGCGGTGCACTGCCACCGGACCGTATTCATAACCGAGGATCTCGCTGATTTCCTGCGAGTGGTGCCCGGCGATCATACGCATCGCGTCGCTGTTGTAGCGGCTGACGCCGTGCGCCAGATCGCGCCCCGCCTGGTTGCGGATGCGGATCACTTCGCCGCGCGAGAAGTCGCCCTTCACTTCGCGGATGCCTTTCGGCAGCAGCGAGCTGCCGCGCGCCATCATCGCTTCCACCGCACCGTCGTCGACGGTGATTTCACCGGCCGGCGGCGCGCCGAAGATCCAGCGCTTGCGGTTTTCCAGCGGGGTTTCCAGCGCGTGGAAACGGGTGCCCACCGGTTTGCCTTCGATCACGTCCGCCACCACGCCCGGCTTGCTGCCGGCAGCGATCACCACGTCGATGCCGGCGCGGCAGGCCACGTCGGCCGCCTGCAGCTTGGTGCCCATGCCGCCGGTGCCCAGACCGGAGACGCTGTCGCCGGCGATGGCGCGCAGCGCGTCGTCGATACCGTGCACTTCACGGATCAGTTCGGCCTGCGGGTTGTTGCGCGGATCGGCGGTGTAGAGGCCCTGCTGATCGGTCAGCAGCAGCAGTTTGTCGGCGCCGGCCAAAATGGCCGCCAGCGCCGACAGGTTATCGTTGTCGCCCACCTTGATTTCGGCGGTGGCGACGGCGTCGTTCTCATTGATTACCGGCACGATGCGGTTGTCCAGCAGCGCCGTCATGGTGTCGCGCGCGTTGAGGAAGCGCTCGCGGTCTTCCAGATCGGCGCGCGTCAGCAGCATCTGCCCGACGTGAATGCCGTAAATGGAGAACAGCTGTTCCCACAGCTGGATCAGCCGGCTCTGCCCCACCGCCGCCAGCAGCTGCTTGGAGGCGATGGTGGCGGGCAGCTCGGGATAGCCCAGGTGCTCGCGCCCGGCGGCGATGGCGCCGGAGGTGACGATGACAATGCGGTGGCCCGCGGCGTGTTGCTGCGCGCACTGGCGCACCAATTCGACGATGTGGGCGCGGTTAAGACGCAGCGAGCCGCCGGTCAACACGCTGGTGCCCAATTTCACAACCAATGTCTGGCTGCCGTTCATAGTATTTCTGCCGTGTGTAATGATGAGAAGAAGAGTGCAAAGGTCTTTGTAACAGGAGAGACGCGTTATGCCAACAGGCACAACGCGAAATCAGCACAATACGTGGTCAAACGGGGTCAGGCGGAGAGTTTGATCAGTTTTTCTTTGAAATCGTCGGCGGGTTCCAGCCCCAGTTCCATGGTCGCCAGCAGCTCGCCCAGGCGGCGATGGAAGTCGCGCAGGGTGTCTTCCAGTTTGGCGCTCACTTCATCATCCTTAATGTTTTGCGCCGTCCAGTCGCCTTCTTTGTCGAACAGGCCGAATTGGTACGAATAGGTGAAGCGCGCCTCTTCCGCCTGCAGCTCCATCCACCAGCCCCAGAACTCACGCTTCTCCGGAGCGGGCTTTACATTGACGCAGACGGCCAAACAATCAAAGAAAAACCGGTCGTTCTCACATTGCCCTTCACGCAGGTACGGCCCCAAGCTGGCAAAACGTTTCATTAGTCGGCTTTTAGGGTGACCACTCGGTAACGTCATTCTCTAACCTCCTCAATGTAGACCACTCTTTTTAACAAACTGTTAAAATTTAGCAACTAATTAACGCATTTTATCCTTCAGCCAACCGGACATCTGCAGCAACGCCCGATGGAAGCTGTCGTAAACCGGGGTGCGCGGGATGGCGATCAGCTTGCCGCTCACCGAAGAGGTGACGATCAGCTGCGACTCCTCTTTCGGGCTGAGCGTATCGCGCTCCCAGTAGCCGGAGATCATCGGCGTCGGGCAGCGGCGCCCCAGCAGCCCCTGCATTTTCAGCGAGTAGCTGTTCAGTTCCACCTTCAGCACGTTGTCCGAGGCGTTAGCCATGCCCATGCGGCTGGCCAGCACGTCCATATACATGTCCGGCACGTTCAGCTGGGTGCTGCTGTCACACAGCAGGCGATGCACCACCGGCCCCAGGCAGGCCACGCCGCGCAGCCGCTGCGGCTCCAGGTAGGCCAATCGCACCGCCACGTTGGCGCCGAAACGGAAGCCGAAGGCGCTCACCCGCTGATGATCCACCCACGGCACCGAGGCCAACTGGATCAGCACCTGCTGGTGCAGGTAGCTGGAGTCCTGCGTCAGCTTCCATTTGCAGGAGGAGCCGATCGACGGCATATCGAGCGTCAGCATGGCGATGCCGTGCGGCGCCAGGTAGTCGCGGAACAGGCGGTGGTAGTCGGTCTGCAACGTGTCGAGGCTGCCGCACATCAGCACCGTCGGGAACGGCGCTTCGCCCTTCTCGGGCATGTGCAGGAAACCGGTGACGCAGCCGCCGCCTTCGATGCGGAACTCCAGCTCTTTCAGCTGATACGGCAACAGCAGCGCCGCCTCTTCGTAAGCGCGGTTGGCGAGCATCTCCGCCTGTTCAGCCAGCTCGTCGCCCTTCAGGTGCGGGTAACCGGCGATGCTGTACAGGCTCGCGGCCTTCAGCCAGTACTCGCCGCCGACCAGCGGATCCTGCTGCTCCATCGCCCGCTGCTGCCACTGCATGCCCTGATGGATCCACTCGTAGATCCAGTTGCCATTGCGGTAGCCCACCACGGTATCCAGCCGCTGCGGATTGCTGCGCTCGGCGTCCGAGGCGGCGATACGCGCCAGCACTTCGTGGATTTCGATCGGGCTGACGCCGCGCCAGGCCCACAGCAGCGGGTTCAGCATGCGATACCAGCTGCCGGTAGTGTCGCCTTCCAATGCGGAATGCATGGCGGCGCTCACTTTGTTGCGCGCGCGCAGCACCAGCGTCGAGGTTTCAGGGTGTTTGAATTTGGGCTTGAAAAGAATTTCAGAAAGGTTGGCCTGTGCCATGGTAACAACAGCCTCCGTAAATCTGGCGATAGGCCGCAAAAGGCCTACTTAACTGGAGGTAGTGTACCTAACTCTGGCGGGATAAACCAAGATAACGCAAACGCCCGGCATAACCGGGCGTCAGGCGGCTGACAAAGGAGGAAAAAGCGTGGTTTTTCCTCCTTTGTGGTCAACGGCCGAAAATCAATAAATTGATTTTCCTTATTTTTTATATCTTGCCTTCGGTAAGCCTGACAACGCCATCACGTTTATCATTAAACAAACGCCCGGCATAACCGGGCGTTGGGCTGGAACTGGCTGGACTTAGCGACCGCCGATAGGGGGAACGAAGCTGACGCCCATGTCCCACGGCTGTTCGATCCAGGTATCCTGCGGGATGTCGACTTCGTAGTCGTCCACCAGCGGACGGCCCGCCGGCTTGGCGAAGATGGTGACGAAATGCGCTTTCGGATACATGTCGCGGATCGCTTTCGCGGTGCCGCCGGTATCCACCAGATCGTCCACCACGATGAAGCCTTCACCGTCGCCTTCGGCGCGCTTGAGCACTTTCATTTCGCGCTGGTTGTCATGGTCATAGCTGGAAATGCAGACGGTATCCACATAGCGGATGCCCAGCTCGCGCGCCAGCAGGCCCGCCGGCACCAGGCCGCCGCGGCTGACGGCAATGATGCCCGTCCATTTGTCGGCAGGCAGCAGGCGGTGCGCCAGCTTGCGTGCGTGTATTTGCAGCATATCCCAGGTAACAACGTATTTTTCGCTCATAGAATCGTGTCCCAGCCGGCTGGTGAAGCGGCTTACTTTATAGTTCAGGGGAAAAAAGGTTGCGCGAGATTATAGAGACTGGCCGCGTTGAATTCCAGCTGTACCGAGGAAATCCTCGCGATTTCCGCCGGGCGGCTTTTCGGTGATTGATGCTGAAAAAACGAGCGTTCCCGCAGCGAAGCCGTGTGATCAAGCGCTTAAACCACACAATACGGGGCGCGCACCGCCGGAAATAAAGTGATATTCTCTGACGATCGTGCCACGACGCACAGATACCCGCTCACCTTAACCGCGCGGCACGCCCGTCCTGTCGGAGCTTGCCGTCACAGGAGACTTATAGTGTCTGAATTGTCTCAGCTTTCGCCACAGCCGCTGTGGGATATTTTCGCCAAGATCTGTTCTATCCCGCACCCTTCTTATCATGAAGAAGCGCTGGCGCAGCACATCCTCACCTGGGCCAAAGAAAAGAACCTGCACGCCGAGCGCGATCAGGTCGGCAATATCCTGCTGCGCAAACCGGCCACCAAAGGCATGGAAAATCGCAAGCCGGTGGCGCTGCAAGCGCACCTGGACATGGTGCCGCAAAAGAATAACGACACCGTGCACGACTTCGCCAAGGATCCGATCCAGCCTTATATCGCCGGCGAGTGGGTGAAAGCGCGCGGCACCACGCTGGGCGCCGATAACGGCATCGGCATGGCCTCCGCCCTGGCGGTGCTGGCCGACGACAGCGTTGAGCACGGCCCGCTGGAAGTCCTGCTGACCATGACCGAAGAAGCGGGGATGGACGGCGCCTTCGGGCTGCAGCCGAACTGGCTGCAGGCGGACATCCTGATCAATACCGATTCCGAAGAAGAAGGCGAAATCTACATGGGTTGCGCCGGCGGTATCGACTTCATCACTACCCTGCCGCTGCAGCGCGAAGCGGTGCCGGCCGGTTACCAAACCCTGAAGCTGACCCTCAAGGGCCTGAAAGGCGGCCATTCCGGCGCCGAGATCCACGTCGGGCTGGGCAACGCCAACAAACTGCTGGCGCGCTTCCTGTTCGCCCATGCGGAGGCGCTGAACCTGCGCGTGCTGGACCTGAACGGCGGCACCCTGCGCAACGCCATCCCGCGTGAAGCCTCCGCGGTGGTAGCGGTGCCGGCAGAAAAAGCCGACGCGCTGAAAGCGCTGAGCCAAGAGTTCCTGGCCGTGCTGCAGAACGAACTCTCCGCCAAAGAGAAGAACATCACCGTGCTGCTGGAGCCGACCACCAGCGCTTCGCAGGCGCTGAGCGCCGACAGCCAGCAACGCTTCCTGGCGCTACTGAACGGCACACCGAACGGCGTGATCCGCATGAGCGACGCGGTGAAAGGCGTGGTGGAAACCTCGCTGAACGTCGGCGTAGTCACCACAAGCGAAAACGAAGCGGAAATCATCTGCCTGATCCGCTCCCTGATCGACAGCGGCAAAGATTACGTTGTCGAGATGCTGACCGCGCTGGGCCAGCTGGCCGGCGCCAAGGTAGCGCCGAAGGGGGGCTACCCGGGCTGGCAGCCGGACGCCGACTCGCCGGTGATGCACTTGGTGCGCGAGCTGTATCAGGAGCTGTTCAACAAGACGCCGAACATCATGGTGATCCACGCCGGTCTGGAATGCGGTCTGTTCAAAAAGCCGTATCCAAACATGGATATGGTATCGATCGGGCCAACCATCACCGGCCCGCACTCGCCGGATGAGCAAGTGCATATCGAAAGCGTCGGTCTGTACTGGAAGCTGCTGACCTCGCTGCTGAAAGCGATCCCTGAGCGCGCGTAATCTGCGCGCTTAACGCAAAAAGCCGGCGACTCGCCGGCTTTTTTATTCCCAAGGCAGCGCCAGCTGCCGCTCCAGCTGCGGATCGAGCAGCGTCACATGCAACCCCACCAGCCGCACGCCGCGCCCTTCACGCCGCTCGCGCCACGCCTGCCGCGCCACCTCCAGCAAATCCTGCCGGTTCAACACCGGGAAGACGTGCTCCTGGGTGGTTTGCTGAAAATCCTGAAACTTCAGCTTCACGCCCTGCCGGGCGATGTGCAGATCCGGCTTTACCTTGCGCAGCCGCATCTCCAGCTCGGGATAGAGTTTGTCGATAATCAGCGTTTCGCAGTCTTCCCAGTCGTGAATGTCTTCCGCCAGCGTGCGCTCCACCCCCACCGATTTGCGCAGCCGCTCCGCTAAGATTTCGCGCCGATCGATGCCCTGACACCGCTCCCACAACACCCGGCCAAACTTGCCGAAGCGCTTGAGCAGCTGCGCCAAATCGTATTGCTGCACGTCGGCGCAGGTGATAAGCCCCACCTCTTCCAGCCGCTTGGCAGTCACCTTGCCGACGCCGGGGATCTTGCTGAGCGGCAGCTGCTGCAAAAACGCCGGCACCTGCGCTGGCGTGATCACGTATTGCCCGTTCGGCTTGTTCATCTCAGAGGCGATTTTGGCGAGAAACTTGATCGGCGCGACGCCGGCCGACGCGGTGAGGTTCAGTTCGTCGGCGATCGCCTGGCGGATCTCCTGGGCGATCAGCGTCGCCGAGCCGTTGCATTGCGGGCTGTCTGTCACGTCGAGATAGGCTTCATCGAGCGACAGCGGCTCGATCAACGGGGTATAGCGGGCGAAGATTTCGCGGATGTGCAGCGAGGCCTCTTTGTAGGCTGCCATGCGCCCCGGCAACAGGGTGAGATGCGGGCACAGCTTGAGCGCCATCGCCGTGGACATGGCGCTGTGCACGCCGTAGCGCCGCGCCGGGTAGTTGGCGGTGCTGATCACCCCGCGCCGATCGGCGCTGCCGCCAATCGCCAGCGGAATATCGCGCAGGCTGGGATCGTCGCGCATTTCCACCGCCGCGAAGAAGCAGTCCATATCGACATGAATGATTTTACGCATCGCACCCTCCAGTAATACTGTATAAGTATACAGTCAGATGCCGAAAGCTCAAGGCCGCGGAGCTCGAGGAAAGCGGCGTTTCCGCCAGATATTTCCGCGTTGTTAAAAAAGCTTAATTTTTCAATAGTATGATTTCCGCCATCCCGTGCGGCTCTCCACAACGATAACGACAAGGTATCCTACATGATCAGATTTTCTCATTTGCTGCTGGCTTCCGCGCTGTCGCTGAGCGCGCTGGCGGCCAGCGCCGCCGCCGGTCATGCGCCGGCGATCGTCGCCCACCGCGGCGGCACCGCCGATGCGCCGGAAAACACCCGCATCGCTATCGAAACGGCATTGAAAAACGGCGCCGACGCCATTTGGATCACCCTGCAAGAATCCAAAGACGGCGTCATCGTGCTGTATCGCCCCTCGGATCTGAAAGCGTTGACCAACCGGCAGGGCCCGGTCTCTGCCTATACCGCCGCGCAGCTGGCCGAGACCGACGCCGGCTGGGCCTTCGCCAAGGGTGACGCCCACCCGTTCCGCGGCCAGGGCATCGGCATTCCGCGGCTCGACGACGTGCTGAAGGCGTTTCCGCACGTCACCTTTTATCTGGACATCAAATCCCCGGACGCCGATCCGGCGCAGTTTGGCCAGGCGCTGCTGGCGACGTTGCAAAGCACCAACAGCCTGAACCGCACCCGCGTCTACTCTACCGACGCCAAATACCTGCAGGCGCTGCCGCCGGCCATCCCGCGCTTTGAAAGCCGCGACGAGACCCGCACGCTGCTGGCCAACGTCACCATGGCGCACCAGTGCGACGTCAAACCGGACAACCGGCAGCCGCGCTGGTACGGGCTGGAGCTGAAACGCGAGGTGGAGGTGGTAGAGAAATATACCCTCGGCGAAGGGCGTTCGAAGGCATTTCTGACCTGGGATAAAGAGTCGATGGACTGTTTCCGCTCGCAGGGCCCGGCGCACATCATCCTGTTCGGGGTCAACTCGCCGCAGGAATATCAGCAGGCGCTGGCGCTGGGCGCCGACGGCGTGATGGTTAACTCCCCGGCCGAGGCGAAAAGCTTCCGCAAGGCGAAATAAATAACCGGCTACGGCATAAGGCGGTTCGACATCCCACCTTATGCCCGTATGGCTTTCAACATCCGTTAGCGAGCAGGAACTACCTGGATGATGCCATTTTCATTGCGAACACTAAACCCAACGCCGAATAGCCGGGCGGCAGGCTCAAGGCCTTTATTTCGTTTATCCGGCGACAACAGCGTCACCGATACCCCGTAAGACTTCCCGTCTTCGAATTTATAATTATCGTCGGGAATGCACGTAGCCGCGGTGACCGCAGGCATCTCGTTATCCGTGAAGTGCTTGCCTAAGATAGCGTTGGCGTTGCCGATTTCTTCGATAATGACGCCGGCCAAGCGCTCGTCCCCTTCAGGTTGAACCCGCACACAAACGTGGTTATCAACGACAGTGACGTTGGCCGCGTAGTTTCTTGGCCTCGGATCGTTCATGTGCATGCAGCCGGCGAGCAGCAAAGCCAGTGTTCCAACCAAAATAATGCGGTTCATCCTGTTACCTCTGCTTAAGAAACTGAGAAAGCGTATATTCGTATTTTCTGGCGATCGTTTTATCCGTTACGCCCTGAAAATTCACGCCATTGTTAATCGCGCCCAGCCAAACGTTCATGCGCCTTTCGGCAAGGCCTCAAATAAAAAACCCGGCCAAGGCCGGGTTTTCGCTACAGCTACAGAATGCGGTGCTTTTCCAACTGCTCGCGCCGCTGCGCCGCTTTGGCTTCGCGTTTTTTGCGCGCATCGCACGGCTCCGGGCAGTCGCAGACTTTCTCCATGCCCAGCGCGGTGATGCCGCCGCAGCTGCCCTGCAGGCTTTTGCGTTTGAACACATAGCCCAGCGACATGCCGCCGACGATCAGCAGAAACAACACGAAGGTAGCGGCGAATACCGTCAACATAGCAACCTCACGAACGCTTTTTCAGATAGGGCTTGAACGCGTCTGAATAACGCTCCTCAAAGCCGTCGGCGGTTTTCACGATCATGAACACCGGGATGCCGAGCAGGTTGGCCAGCGCCATGCCGCGCTCCGGCCCCATCACGTTCAGGCCGGTGGACAGGCCGTCGGCGGTCATGCAGGTCGGGCTCAGCACGGTGATCGACACCAACCGATGATGGATTGGGCGCCCGGTGATCGGATCGATGGTGTGCGAATAGCGCACCCCGTCTTGCTCGAAGTAGTTGCGATAGTCACCCGAGGTGGCGATCGACATCTCCCCGGGTTGGATCACCAGCTGCGCCTGCTGCTGCGTACCGGCGGTCGGGCGCTCGATGGCGATGCGCCACGGCTTTTGTTCGCCGTTATGCCCGCGCGTGCGCACCTCGCCGCCGATATCCACCATGTAGTTCTTCACATGCCGGGACTGCAGATATTCCGCCACCACGTCCACGCCATACCCTTTGGCGATCGACGACAGATCGACGTACAGCTCAGGGATGCTTTTCACCAGCGCGCTGCCCTGCACCGACAGTTTGTCGGCGCCGGTCCAGGCGCGGCGATGCTCCAGCTCCGCCTCGCTCGGCACTTTGTCCGGCCGCCCTTCCGGGCCGAAGCCCCACAGGTTGACCAGCGGCCCGACGGTCACGTCCAGCGCGCCATCGGTGACGCGGTTGATGCGCAGCGCTTCGCGCACCACTTCGGCGGTGGCCGGCGAAACCGGGAACGGCCGGTCAATGTCGCGGCTGGCGTTGAAGCGGCTCAGCTCGGAATCCGGCCGGTAGGTGGACATCTGATCGTTCACCTGCTCCAGCCGTTTGTCGATCTCCGCCTGCATCTCGCGCGCCGACGGCGTATCTTCGCCGGTCACGTAACGGATCGAATACGAGGTGCCCATGGTTTTACCCGTCAGGTCCACCTGTTCCGGCCCGCAGCCGGTCAGCAGCAGGGTGGCGCTCAGCGCCACGCCCGTCAGCCAGTTCTTCATCGCCAATGCGCGCATTTAGCCACCAAAGTCATCCAGCATGATGTTTTCGTCTTCGACGCCCAGATCTTTGAGCATCTTGATCACCGCGGCGTTCATCATCGGTGGCCCGCACATGTAAAACTCGCAGTCCTCCGGCGCCGGGTGGTTCTTCAGGTAGTTCTCCAGCAGAACATTATGGATAAAGCCGGTGTAGCCGGTCCAGTTATCTTCCGGCTGCGGATCCGACAGCGCCACGTGCCAGGTGAAGTTTTCGTTCTCCGCCTGCAGCTGGTTGAAGTCGTCTTCATAGAACATCTCGCGCAGCGAACGCGCGCCGTACCAGAAGGTGATCTTGCGTTTCGAGTTCAAACGCTTGAGCTGATCGAAGATGTGCGAACGCATCGGCGCCATGCCCGCGCCGCCGCCGATAAAGATCATTTCGGCGTCGGTGTCCTTGGCGAAGAACTCGCCGAACGGCCCGGAGATGGTCACCTTGTCGCCCGGCTTCAGCGACCAGATATAGGAAGACATGATGCCCGGCGGCACGTCCGGATTGTTCGGCGGCGGCGTGGCGATACGCACGTTGAGCATGATGATGCCCTTCTCTTCCGGGTAGTTGGCCATCGAGTAGGCGCGCACCGTGGTGTCGTTCACCGTCGAACGGTAGCGGAACAGGTTGAACTTGTCCCAGTCGCCGCGATACTCCTGCGGCACGTCGAAGTCGGCGTAACTGATGTCGTGCGCCGGCGCTTCGATCTGGATGAAACCGCCCGCGCGGAACGGCACGTCTTCGCCATCGGGGATCTTCAGCTTCAGCTCTTTGATAAAGGTGGCTTTGTTATCGTTGGAGATAACCTCGCACTCCCATTTCTTCACGCCGAAGATCTCTTCCGGCAGCTCGATCTTCAGGTTCTGCTTCACGTTCACCTGACACGCCAGGCGGCACCCTTCTTTCGCTTCGCGCTTGTTGATGTGCGAGAGCTCGGTCGGCAGGATATCGCCGCCGCCCTCTTTGATCACCACCCGGCACTGGCCGCAGGAGCCGCCGCCGCCGCAGGCCGAGGAGACGAAGATCCCCTGGCTGGAGAGCACGTTGAGCAGCTTGTCGCCCGCCGGCGCATGGAAGCTTTTATCCAGATCGCCATTGATTTCCACCGCGATGTCGCCGGTGTTCACCAGCTTCGATTTGGCGAACAGGATCAGCAACACCAGCACCATCACGATGGCGGTGAACATCGCTACGCCTAAAATAATTTCCATAAATTCTTCCCGCCTTTACAACTGAACACCGGAGAAGGACATGAAGCCCAGCGCCATCAGTCCGGTGGTGATAAAGGTAATGCCCAGACCGCGCAGCCCTGCCGGCACGTTGGCATACTTGAGTTTTTCGCGGATCCCCGCCATGGCAACGATCGCCAGCATCCAGCCGGTGCCGGAACCAAAGCCGTACACCACCGATTCGGCAAAGTTGTAGTCGCGCTGCACCATGAAGGACACGCCGCCGAAGATGGCGCAGTTCACGGTAATGAGCGGCAGGAAGATGCCGAGCGCGTTATACAGCGATGGGAAGAAGCGATCGAGGATCATCTCCAAAATCTGCACCAGCGCCGCAATCACGCCGATGAAGGTGATGAAGTTGAGGAAGCTCAGATCGACGCCCTCCACCAGCGCGCCGTCGCGCAGGATCAGGTTGTAGACCAGGTTATTCACCGGCACCGAAATGCCGAGCACGATGGTCACCGCGATGCCCAGGCCAAAGGCGGTCGAGACCTTCTTCGACACCGCCAGGAAGGTACACATCCCGAGGAAGAACGCCAGCGCCATGTTCTCGACGAACACCGCGCGCACAAACAGGCTGATATAGTGTTCCATCGGCCTTTACTCCTTTTCGATCTGCGCCGGCTTCAGGGTGCGCAGCACCCAGATCAGCAGGCCGATGATGAAGAACGCGCTCGGCGCCAGCAGGAACAGGCCGTTCGGCTGATACCAGCCGCCGTTCTGCACCGTTTCCAGCACCGGAACGCCGAACAGCTTGCCGGAGCCGATCAGCTCGCGCAGGAAACCGACCAGCACCAGGATCACCCCGTAACCCAGCCCGTTGCCGATGCCGTCCATAAAGCTCTCGATCGGCGGCGACTTCATGGCGTAGGCCTCGGCGCGCCCCATCACGATGCAGTTGGTGATGATAAGGCCGACGAACACCGACAGCTGCTTGGAGATCTCGAACGCATAGGCGCGCAACAGCTGATCGACCACGATCACCAGCGAGGCGATGATCGCCATCTGCACGATGATGCGCACGCTGTTGGGAATATGATGACGGATCAGCGAGATGAAGAAGCTGGAGAACGCGGTCACCAGCGTCACCGCAATGGTCATCACCACCGCCGTTTCCAGCTTGGTGGTCACCGCCAGCGCCGAACAGACGCCCAGCACCTGCAGGGCGATCGGGTTATTGTCGAACAGCGGCCCCAGCAGGACCCGCTTTATCTCTTTGGAATCAGCCATTTTTCAACGCTCCTTCACGAACTTTTTTCAGGAACGGACCGAAGCCGTGCTCGCCCAACCAGAAATCAAACGTATGCTGCACGCCGTTGGAGGTCAGCGTGGCGCCGGACAGGCCATCCACCCCGTGTACGTCCCCCTGACGCGCGCCGCCTTTCACCACGCGGATCGCCGGCTGGCCGTTGTCGTCGAACAGCTGCTTGCCGACCCACTGCTGGCGCCAGGACGGGTTCTCGACCTCACCGCCCAGCCCCGGCGTTTCCCCCTGGTCGTAGTAGGTGATGCCCTTGACCGTGTTGCCGTCGTTATCCAATGCCACGAAGGCGTACATCATCGACCACAGACCGGTGCCGTATACCGGCAACACAATCTTGTTCACCTGGCCGCTTTCATCGCGCACCAGGTAGATTTCCGCCTGGTTGCTGCGGCGCTTGATGCCGGCCGGATCGTCGCCCGCGGGCAACGCCACGCTTTTGGCGTCGTCGCGCAGCGCGGCGCCCAGATCGAACGCCGCCGCCTTGCCGGCGACAAATTCGCCGCTGTTCAGATCCACCAGGCGCGGTTCGATGCGCTCGCTATACAGGCGCTTGACCTGCTCGCTCTCCATTTTCGGCTGCAACAGGCCGGCTACGTCGAGAATATTGCGCTGCTTGTCGAGCAGCTTTTGCTCCTGCTGTTTGGACTTCAGGCCGACGGCGGAGCCCGCCACCACCACTGAACACACCAGACACAGCAGCAGCACTACCAGCAGCGTTTTACCGATGCCGTCGTTTTTCGCTTCATTCGCCACGGGCTTTTCTCCGCTTGATGTTGGCCTGCACCACCAGATAATCGAACAGCGGCGCGAACAGGTTGGCGAAAAGGATCGCCAGCATCATGCCTTCCGGATAGGCGGGGTTGACCACCCGGATCAGCACGCACATCACGCCGATCAGAATGCCGTACCACCATTTCCCCTTGTTGGTGAAGGAGGCGGAAACCGGGTCGGTCGCCATAAAGATCATGCCGAAGGCGAAGCCGCCCAGCACCAGATGCCAGTACCACGGCATGGCGAACATCGGGTTGGTGTCCGAACCGATGGCGTTGAACAACAGGGCGGAAGCCACCATGCCGAGCATCACGCCGGCGACGATGCGCCAGGAGGCCACGCGGCCGAACAGGATAATCGCCCCGCCTATCAGGATCATCAGCGTGGAGACTTCACCGATGGAGCCGGGAATGTTGCCGAGGAAGGCGTCCAGCCAACTGATGGACTGGCCGGTGGCCACGTTGCTCAGGCTGTGCGCCCCGCCAGCGCTCCACTGCGCCAGCGGCGTCGCGCCGGAGAAACCGTCCGCGGAGGTCCACACCAAGTCACCGGAGATCTGCGCCGGATAGGCGAAGAACAGGAAGGCGCGGCCGGCCAGCGCCGGGTTGAGGAAGTTGCGCCCGGTGCCGCCGAAGATCTCTTTGGCCACCACCACGCCGAAGGTGATGCCCAGCGCGGCCTGCCACAGCGGCAGGGTCGGCGGCACGATCAGCGCGAACAGGATAGAAGTGACGAAGAAGCCTTCGTTGACCTCATGCTTGCGGATAATGGCGAACAGCACTTCCCAGAAGCCGCCGACGACGAACACCACGGCGTAGATCGGCAGGAAGTAACAGGCACCCAGCACCATCTTGCTGACCCAGCCGGCGTCGGCCGCCAGCGAGGCGCCGAGCCACTGCGCCAGGCGATAATGCCAGTCGCCCGCCAGCACCTGTTGCAGCGCGTCGCCGCTGTACAGATGGTGCAGCGCCGGGATCGCCTGCTGGCCGACGTTGTACATGCCCCAGAACATCGCCGGGAACACCGCCAGCCACACCAGGATCATCATGCGTTTCAAATCGATGGCGTCGCGCACGTGCGAAGCGCCGCGCGTCACCGTGCCGGGGGTATAAAACACCGTGGTGGTCGCTTCATACAGCGGGTACCACTTTTCCAGTTTGCCGCCCGGCGTGAAGTGATGCTCTATCTTCTCAAAATAATTCTTCAGGCCCATCGGTTATCCTTCCTGCTCAATCTTGGTCAGCACCTCGCGCAGCACCGGCGCGTACTCATACTTGCCGGGGCAAACGAAGGTGCACAACGCCAGATCTTCCTCGTCCAGCTCCAGGCAGCCCAGCGCCTGCGCACTGTCGCTGTCGCCCGCCAGCAAATCGCGCAGCAGCAGCGTCGGCAAAATATCCAGCGGCATCACCCGCTCATAGTTGCCGATCGGCACCATGGCGCGTTCGCCGCCGTTAGTGGTGGTCGAGAAGGCGAACAGTTTGTTTTTCAGGAAGTGGCCCAGCGTGGTGCGGGTAATGGAGAACTTGTTCGGCGACGGCACGATCCAGCCGAACAGCTCTTTGTCGCGCCCTTCTTCCAGCACCGACACCTGCGAGTGGAAACGGCCCAGCCAGGCGTTCGGCCCGGCGGCCTGCATACCGTTCAGCACCGAACCGGAGATCACCCGGTTCTCGCCCTCTTTCAGGCGGCCGGCGGTCAGCTCATCGAGGCTGGCTCCCAGGCGGGTGCGCAGCAGCGTCGGCTGCGCCACCTGCGGCCCGGCCAGCGCCACGACCCGGCGGGTATCGAGCTTACCGGTGGTGAACAGGGTGCCGATGGCGATTGTGTCCTGGTAACCGATGTGCCAAACGGTTTTCTTCAGGCTGACCGGTTCAAGGAAGTGAATGTGGGTGCCCACCAGCCCGGCGGGATGCGGGCCGGCAAATTCGCTGTAGGCGATCTGCGGGCCGCTCTGCTGGCCAACCGAGGCGCCGGCGGCGTGGCATACGTGTACCTTGCCCGCCGTCAGACGCGCCAAGACCACCAGCCCGGCGTTGAACGCCGCCTGCTGTTCGGCGATGATCACCTGCGGATCGGCGGCCAACGGTTGGGTATCCATCGCGGTGACGAAAATGGCGCGCGGTTCGCTGCCGGGGCTTGGCGTTTTGCTGAACGGGCGGGTGCGCAGCGCGGTCCACAGGCCGCTGGCGATCAGTTCGCTTTCGACCTGTTCGCGCGGCAGTTGGCTGAGTTCACCCAACGGATAATGCGCAAACTCGAGCTGATCGTCGCCGCCGTTTTCCAGCGCAATCACCACCGATTGCAAGACGCGCCGCTCGCCGCGGTTAATCGCGACGATGCGGCCGCTGGCGGGAGCCGTGAAGAAAACCCCGGGGTTTTTCTTATCTTCGAACAACGCCTGGCCTTTCTTAACGGTATCGCCTTCCTGCACCAGCATGGAGGGACGCATTCCGACATACTCTTCCCCAAGCAGGGCGACATGCTGAATGTTCGGGCCATCTTGGATCGCCTGAACCGGGGCTCCGGCTATCGGCAGATCTAACCCTTTTCTGATCTTAATCATAGGATTTATACGATGTAGTTTGGTTTACACGTCTGACCGGCCCCAGAGGCGGGTGCTGACGATGCCAGGATTGCCGGGCAGTGCGCACAACGGCACGCCCAACATGAACTTTCTCGCAGTGAAAAACTGGGGTAACGCGCATTCCCTTGAATCCCCCTTCCGTTGTTTGCGCGACAGTCGATGTGTTAACGGCATGTAGCCAAATAACCATCAAAACGGCCGGGTTATATGCAATAACTCTTGCCGCTTCAATCGCCACAGCGCGTTAAATTGAAGAGAGAATATTAACATTGTTCGCAACATTGTTCTGCGTTCCGTCGTGACTTGTGTCAAGCAAACGCAATTAAATTTCGCCTGTTTTTCACTACTTATCGTTAAAATCTGCCGGTCATTTCACTTTTATCGAGCTTTGTCGTTTTTTTATACATATCACGTATTGCTAAAAATAAACGCGCTGGTAATCTGGCGGTGTTTTGCAGCAGTAAAAACAATAATCAGTGGCACGCTGGCCAATCTCATTGCGCCGGCAGATAAATATAAGCAGGAATAATAATGAGCAAAATCGCGCTGTTGTTTGCGATGCTTGTTTCTATGCCGATGATCACGGCCTGCAGCGCCAGCGAGCAGGTACCCGAAGCGCCGGTAGTTAAACAGCAATTATTGGGGTCGCCGGTCTATATTCAGATCTTCAAAGAGGAACGCAAGCTGGAATTGTATGCCAAAATGGGCAATGAATTCCGCTTGGTCAATACGTTCCCGATCTGTAATTTCTCCGGCGGGCTGGGTCCTAAACGTCGTGAAGGCGACTTTAAAAGTCCGGAAGGCTTTTATAGCGTTGACGCGCGCCATCTGAAACCCGACAGCAAGTATTATCGGGCGATCAATATCGGTTTCCCTAATGATTACGATAAGTCGCAGGGCTATTCCGGCGCTTATCTGATGATCCACGGCGAATGTAAATCGATCGGCTGTTACGCGATGACCAACACCTATATGGATGAGATCTATCGCTACGTCGAAGCCGCCTTCGCCTATGGCCAAAGCCGCGTCGACATCAGCATCTACCCGTTCCGCATGACCGAACAGAACCTGAAGCGCCATGCGTCATCCAGCTATATCGCCTTCTGGCGCCAGCTGAAGCCGGGCTATGATTACTTCGCGAAGAACCACCAGCCGCCGATGATGACCGTGGACAACGGCCAGTATGTGCTGGGTCAACCGTTGATGAGCAGCGGCCAGATGACGCAGTACGCGTCAACCAGCCCGACGCCCAACACCAATCCCTTCGCTCAGAACAAGCCGCTCACCGAAGTGAAATAACGCGAACTCGCCTGGCTCAATCTTGTGCCAGGTTTCGTTGGCGGTCAGCGGTTGGGTGGCGATCACCGTGACCACATCGTTCGGTGTGGTCTGCTGCTGAAAATCGATCTCCACGTCCTGATCCAGTAGCGTCGCCTTGCCGAACGGCGCGCGGCGCGTGATCCAATACAGGTTGGTGGAGCAATAGGCCATCACGAAGCGCCCATCTGACAACAGCATGTTAAATACCCCTTTCTTGCGCAGCTGGCTCGCCAACAGGCCGATATAGCGGAACACCGCCGGCCACTGGCTCGGGGTGCGCGGGTATTTCAGCGCCAGCTGATGCAGCAGCCAGCAAAACGCGTATTCGCTGTCGGTCTGGCCGACCGGGCGAAACGTTCCGGTATCCAGCTGGCGATAGCCTTTCAATTGGCCGTTGTGCGCGTAGGTCCAGTTGCGGCCCCACAGTTCGCGGGTAAACGGATGGGTGTTTTCCAGCGCCACTTCGCCGCGGTTGGCCTGGCGAATATGGGACACCACCGCGCAAGACTTGATCGGATAGTCCTGCACCAGGCGGGCGATCGGCGAGTTGAAGCTCGGCTGCGGATCCTTGAATGTGCGGCAGCCGTTCCCTTCATAGAAGGTAATGCCCCAGCCATCCTTATGCGGCCCGGTGCGGCCGCCGCGCTGTACCAGGCCGGTAAAGCTGAAGCAGATATCTGTCGGTACGTTTGCGCTCATCCCGAGCAGTTCACACATCGCCAGCACTCCTTAACCACACTGACATACGCTGTGCGGGCGCGGCATGCATGCGGCGCCCGCTGTCTTATTCCTGGGGGAGCCGCAGCCCCCCCGAAGGCTATCAAGCCTTAACCATCTCTTTTTCGATCAGCTGAATCAAGATGTGAATCGCTTTGATGTGGATTTCCTGAATGCGATCGGCGTAGCCGAAGTGCGGCACACGGATTTCCACATCGGCGGAACCCGCCATTTTGCCGCCGTCCTTGCCGGTCAGGGTGATCACTTTCATCCCCTTGGCACGCGCCGCGTCGATGGCCTTGATGATGTTGCCGGAGTTGCCGGAGGTGGAAATGCCCAGCAGCACGTCGCCTTCGCGGCCCACCGCTTCCACATAGCGGGAGAACACATACTCATAGCCGAAGTCGTTGCTGACGCAGGACAGATGGCTCACGTCCGAGATGGCAATCGCCGGGTAGCCCGGGCGGTTTTCACGGTAGCGGCCGGTCAGCTCTTCGGCGAAGTGCATCGCGTCGCAATGGGAACCGCCGTTGCCGCAGGAGATCACTTTACCGCCGGCTTTGAAGGAGTCCGCCAGCAGCACCGCCGCGCGTTGGATGGCGTCGATGTTGGCGTCGTCATTGATAAATTTCGCCAGGGTATCAGCCGCTTCGTTCAGTTCACTGCGAATAAGGTCGTGGTACATGAGGAACCTCTTGTTATCGTCAAATCTTCCGCTCCGCAGTGTACCGGATCGCGGAAACAGCGAGAAGCATTCTCAGCCAAACAGCGCGCCGGTTAAGGAAGCGGAGAGGTTTTTGATGATTGGTGCTGTCAGTTTGTGACCTGAGTTGTAATTAAACTGTAAACGCATTGATAAAAATTCTGCCTTGTACTAAAACCTATTACATACACACAACAGGTCAGACCTCTTACTACTTCGGAGCTTCTTATGATGGTTCTTAGTATTGTCGTTTTACTGGCTCTCCTCGGCGTGGTGTTCTACCACCGAGTGAACCTTACCCTCAGCAGCCTGATCCTGGTAGCGTACACCGCCGCCATGGGCGCGATCGGCCTGTGGAGCTTCTGGCTGTTGCTGCCGCTGGCGATCGTGCTGCTGCCGCTGAACCTTTCCTCTGTGCGTCGCTCTCTGCTCTCCGCGCCGGCGCTGCGCGCCTTCCGCAAGGTGATGCCGCCGATGTCCACCACCGAGAAGGAAGCGATCGACGCGGGCACCACCTGGTGGGAAGGCGATCTGTTCCGCGGCGCGCCGGACTGGAACAAGCTGCACAGCTACCCGAAACCGCGCCTGACGGAAGAAGAGCAGGCGTTTATCGACGGCCCGGTGGAAGAAGCCTGCCGCATGGCCAACGACTTCCAGATCACTCACGAACTGGCCGATCTGCCGCCTGAACTCTGGGCGTACCTGAAAGAACACCGTTTCTTCGCGATGATCATCAAGAAAGAGTACGGCGGTCTGGAATTCTCCCCTTACGCTCAGGCGATGGTGCTGCAAAAACTGGCCGGCGTTTCCGGCATCCTGGCGATCACCGTCGGCGTGCCGAACTCCCTCGGCCCAGGCGAACTGCTGCAGCATTACGGTACCGAAGAACAGAAAAACCACTATCTGCCGGGCCTGGCGCGCGGCGACGAGATCCCTTGCTTCGCGCTGACCAGCCCGGAAGCGGGTTCCGATGCCGGTGCCATTCCAGACGTGGGCACCGTGTGCATGGGCGAATGGCAAGGCAAGCAGGTGCTGGGCATGCGCCTGACCTGGAACAAGCGCTACATCACGCTGGCGCCGGTCGCCACCGTACTGGGTTTGGCATTCAAACTGCATGACCCGAACCGCCTGCTGAGCGACAACGAATCCCCGGGCATCACCTGTGCGCTGATCCCGACCAGCACGCCGGGCGTGGAAATCGGCAACCGCCACTTCCCGCTGAACGTGCCGTTCCAGAACGGCCCGACCCGCGGCACCGACGTGTTCGTGCCGATCGATTACATCATCGGCGGCCCGAAAATGGCCGGCCAGGGCTGGCGCATGCTGGTTGAATGCCTGTCGGTCGGTCGCGGCATCACCCTGCCGTCCAACTCCACCGGCAGCCTGAAATCCATCGCCCTGGCGACCGGCGCCTACGCGCACATTCGCCGTCAGTTCAAGATCTCCATCGGTAAAATGGAAGGGATCGAAGAGCCGTTGGCGCGCATCGCCGGCAACACCTATGTGATGGACGCCGCCGCTTCGCTGATCACCTACGCGCTGGTGCAGGGCGAGAAACCGGCCGTGCTGTCGGCCATCGTCAAATACCACTGTACGCACCGCGGCCAGCAGTCGATCGTTGACGCCATGGACATCGCCGGCGGTAAAGGCATTATGCTGGGCGAATCCAACTTCCTGGCTCGCGCTTATCAGGGCGCACCGATCGCCATCACGGTGGAAGGCGCGAACATCCTGACCCGCACCATGATGATCTTCGGTCAGGGCGCGATCCGCTGCCATCCTTATGTGCTGGATGAAATGGCGGCGGCGCAGAACAACGATCTGAACGCCTTCGATAAATCGCTGTTCGGCCACCTGGGCCACGTCGGCAGCAACAAGGTACGCAGCTTCTGGCTGGGCCTGACCAACGGCCGCACCAGCGCCACGCCGACCAAGGACGCGACCCGTCGTTACTATCAGCAGTTGAACCGCCTAAGCGCCAACCTGGCGTTGCTGTCGGACGTTTCCATGGGCGTGCTGGGCGGCAGCCTGAAGCGCCGCGAGCGCATCTCCGCTCGCCTGGGGGATATCCTCAGCCAGATGTACCTGGCTTCCGCCGTGCTGAAACGCTTTGACGACGAAGGCCGTCAGAAAGAAGATCTGCCGCTGGTGCATTGGGGCGTGCAAGACAGCCTGCATAAAGCCGAACAGGCGCTGGATGATCTGCTGCGCAACTTCCCGAACCGCTTTATCGCCGGCGCGCTGCGCTTCGTGGTCTTCCCGTTCGGCCGCGTGCATACCGCTCCGTCCGATCGCCTGGATCATCAGCTGGCCAAGATCCTGCAGGTGCCTTCCGCCACCCGCAGCCGTCTGGGACGCGGCCAGTACCTGACGCCGAGCGAGCATAACCCAATCGGTCTGCTGGAAGCGGCGCTGGCCGACGTGATGGCCGCCGAGCCGATTCACGAACGCCTGTGCAAGGCGGCCGGCAAAAACCTGCCGTTCACCCGTCTGGATCGTTTGGCGGAGCGCGCGCTGGAAGAAGGCAAGATCAGCGCCGACGAAGCGAAGATCCTGGTGAAAGCCGAAGAGAGCCGCCTGCGCTCCATCAACGTGGACGACTTTGCGCCGGATGCGCTGGCGGCCGCCAAGCCGGAAAAGCCGGCGGCGCAGTCTAAGCGCCAACAGCAGACCGAAGCGGCTTAACGCCAATTCCTACTCCACGCATCCAAGGGGCGATCATCATCGCCCCTTTTTCTTTTCTTGCATCACGAACTGCGCACCGCGCCGCAGGTTGGCGCAACGGCGGATTTCACGGGAAGGAAGTTCGGGTAGACTGCGCAGCGGGTGCTCTGGATCTTTCTGTCCGGAGCCTTGGCAAAGGAGAGAAAGAGAAAGGCCCCGAGTCGATATTATCAACCCGAGGCCACTCTGATGCCAAGCAACATCAGGTTAGCCTCTTACCCGCCGCAAGGCAAGGATAGGGAGGTCAAAAATGCAGCAAAAACGGGTCATGCTTAAGCTGGTGATCGTCTGTATGACGCTGATCGCGTTCATCTGGCTAACCCGCGGTTCGCTGTGCGAACTGCGCATCAGGTTGGGAGACTCGGAGGTTGCGGCCACTTTGGCTTACGAATCCGAACGGTAAGGCAACCCAACGGCGGGGTTCGCCCCGCCCGTTGGCTGATGGTGTCAGGCAGGATCCACGAGCACCCGCCTTTTCAGCCGCTGACCGTCAGCTTGTCATAACCGCGCAGGCGGTAATTCACCACCGACACCAGCCAGCAGAAAATGAACACGGCGATCACCCAATAGCCCATCTCCCCCAGATGATCGTTGAGCCGCGCCACGGCGTCCCACAGCGGGCCGGACAGCGCCAGCTTGTCGGCGATAAGTCCGAGCGCTTCGATGCCGCCGATAAACACCGCGATGATCACCGACGCCGCCGTGATGGTCATGTTGTAGTACAGTTTGCGGATCGGTTTGGAGAACGCCCAGCCGTAAGCGCCAATCATCACGAAGTTGTCGATGGAGTCGATCAGCGCCATGCCGGCGGCGAACAGCGCCGGGAACAGCATGATGCTCCACAGGTTCATGCCGTGGCCGGCGCCGGCAGCCGAAATCCCCAACAACCCGACCTCGGTGGCGGTGTCGAAGCCCAGGCCAAACAAGAAGCCCACCAGGTACATGTGCCAGCTCTGATTCACCAGCCTGAACAGCGGGCGGAAGCAGCGCGCCAGCGCACCGCCGCCGCTCATCAACAGATCCAGCGATTGATGCGCAGGCAGCTCGCCCGCCTTCACCTGCCGGAAAGCGCGCCACACGGAGATCAGCACCAGCAGGTTGATAAAGGCCACCGTCAGCAGAAACAGCGCGGACACCAGCGTGCCGATCAAACCGCCGGTTTCGTGAAACCAGCCCATCTGTCGGCTGAACATCATCGCCGTGGCGGCAATGGCGGCCGAGGCCAGCACCACGATGGTCGAGTGGCCGAGCGAGAAGAAGGTGCCGACCGCCACCGGCGTTTTGCCCTGTTGCATCAGCTTGCGGGTCACGTTGTCGATCGCGGCGATGTGATCGGCATCCACCGCATGGCGCAGACCAAAACTGTAGGCCAGCAAGGCGGTGCCCATCAGCGCCGCATTGTCTTTGAACACCGCCAGCGCCAGCAGCCAGACAACGACGTTGACCGCCACCAGCCCCAGCAGCAGGGATACCGCCCGCCGCCGGGCCGCGCCATGCAATCCTTCGGAAATTACCGCCATACCCACACTCCCGTTTTCTCGTTATGTTGAAATCAATGGATTAGCGCCGCGCCGCGATCACCGCCGGATTGGCGCTCAAAAACAGCCAGGACGCGATCACGAACGGCATGGTCAGCGACGGCATCCCCAGCGGAGCCAGCAAGGTATTGAAAGCCCCCTGCACCAGCACCGTGAAAATCACGCCGAGCAGCGTATAGATAAGCACCCGCCGGCCGGGCGGGTTGAAGACGGAACCCAGCGCCACCGCCGTCAGCACCGCGCTGAAAGCATACAGCCCGGCGAAGACCGCCTGCGGATCGGCGCCGATCGCCAGCGCGGTGATCACCGCCAGCAAGGCGCCGAAAAAACCCAGCGCCATCGCGCGCGGCGACGAAACCGCCAGCCCGAGCAACAGCAGCACGCCGCCGCTCACGCTGCTGCACAAAAAGACCTGGGAGACGCCGTGCAACGCACCGCTCAACACCTCCGCCAGGTCGGGATGCGGGTTGAACACCGCGCCGTCGGCCGGGATGGCCGCCGGCGGCAACCGCACATGCCGCAGATGGCTGAACGGGTAGCTGGCCAGCAGCACCGTCCAGGTGGTCAGCACGAAAGGCGCGGTCAGCGCCGCGATCTTCCAGGTACGCAGCAGCCGATTGAGGCCGACGGTGACGATCACCGAGATCGCGCTGCTGAAGATCACGCCGATCCACAGCCAGACAGAGGGCAGCAAAAAGGTCGGCAGCGCGGCGCCGACCAGGCAGCCGTTGTAGCCATAGAGACCGGTGCGCAACGCTGCGCGATCGTCCACCAACCACGCCGCGCTGAGCGTCGCCGCCGCCGTACCCAGCAGGCAGCCGAAGGCCACCTGCGGCAGCCCCTCTTCCCAGGCGCCCACGAAAATGGCGATGAAAAACAATAATCCGGTCAAAGGGTTATTTTGAAACATCACCTGCGAACAGCCGCGCAGCACCGCATCCGTCACCGCCGCTATTCGGCTGCGGGCGCACAACGCCGCCCAACTCCACTTTGTCGTCATGACCGCTTCCCGCTGCAGACTAGCGCCAGATAAAAGGCTCGGGCAGCGTCACGCCCAAGATTTCCTCCCGGGCGACGCGCCAGAAAGCGCGAATCGCCGCCTTCACCTGGCGCGCCTCTTTGCCCAAAGCCTTAAAGATCAGCCCGCACTCATTGGGCAACCGGCTGACGCCGCTGGCGATCCCCTCAGCCTCGTCATAGCGGGGCGCGATGCGATCGAGGATCCGCTGATGATGCTCGGGCGGCGTCAGCAGGATCACATTGCCGAACACATCGAACGGCCCCATCACGCCGACCCCGTTCAGCGGGTGTTTATGCGGTTCCAGCACATAGCGCTCGACAAACAGCATGTTGCCCTCGGGGCGACAGGCGCTGATGCGCGAAGAGTAAACGTCGAATCTGAAACCGCGATCCGCCTGATGGTGTTTGCGCCCCGACATCAGGATCTCGCCATAGAGCAGCGTCGCCGTGGGGTGCAGCGTAATGCGGGTATCGGTAATGAAGCGCGAGCCGCAGTGAGGGATCACCGGATCGGGCATCATCTCCAGATAGCTGCCCTCTTCGAGCGTCAGCGTCTGCATCTGCGCCGCGTAATTATTTTCCATGGCGTGGATCTTGGTCGCCGATTGAGTGGTGACATGCCCGCAGGCCCGGGGGGCGACCTGCACCTCGAGCGTCAGGCGATCGCCCTGCAAGATGCAGCCCGAGGTGGAGATGACGAATACGCACGGCATCTGCGGCAGCGCCTCGTCCCAATACAGCGCCCGCTGCACCAGAAATGGCACGCGCCGCTCCATTTGCCGCAGCACGCTGCGATGCCCGTTCAGCGCGAACCCCAGCCGCAGATAGCCGGTTTTGCCCACGCCGCCGCTGGCCATCTGCGGCGGTTCGTCCTGGTAGGCGGCCAACTCCGGCGCGTCGGCGCCGAGTTGCGCCACGCGCCTCGCCGCTTCGCTGACGGCCGTCATAACGCCGCCGACGGCGCGTGGGTGAACAGGAAATCACGCATGATCATGTCCACCAGTTCGTCGATGCCTTCGCCGGTTTTGCAGTTGGTGAGGATATAAGGCCGCTCGCCGCGCACCACGCGCGTATCGTGTTCCATCACCGCCAGGCTGGCGCCGACGTACGGCGCCAAATCGATTTTGTTGATCACCAGGATGTCGGCCTGAACCAGGCCCGGGCCGTTTTTGCGCGGGATCTTTTCCCCTTCGGCGACGTCGATAACGTAGATGTAAAAGTCCGCCAGCGCCGGGCTGAAGGTCAACGTCAGGTTATCGCCGCCGCTCTCGATCATCACCACGTCGCTGTCCGGGAAACGGGCCTCCATCTCCTCCACCGCGGCGATATTCATGCTCGGATCCTCGCGCACCGCGGTATGCGGGCAGGCGCCGGTTTCCACGCCCAGAATTTTCTCCTCGTCGAGGATCCCCTTGAGCGTGCGCTTGACCTGTTTGGCGTCTTCGGTAGTGACGATGTCGTTGGTGATGATTAACGGGCTGATGCCCCGTTCGATCAGACGCGGCGTAATGACTTCGATAATCGCGGTCTTGCCCGAGCCTACCGGGCCGCCGATGCCAATGCGGGTAATTTTCTTCACTCTGCTCGTTCCTTTATCATTAGTTGCTGAACAGTCGGGTAAATGCGCCGACGTGCAGCGCGGCCAGGACGTCGGTCACCGGCGCGTAAGAGGCCATTTGTTCAACGCCGCCGCGTTCGGCTTCGTCACAAAAAACGTCGATGTCCCGGTTGAGTTGAAACAGGATGCGTTGGGTGTCGATATGGGTGACGCGCATCAGGCGCATGGCGGCGCTGAGAATGGTCATCGCCACGCCGTACTGATGCATCACCGCCACCTCGCGCGGCCCCGCGCCCAGCGCCGTCATCACTACCGCCTGCGTCACCGGATAGGTGCCGGCGGCGCGGCCGGTTTTGATCTGCTCAAGCCACCAGACCACCTGGAGCTCATCACAGATGGCCGCCGTCATTTCCGCCAGCTTCTTTCCCATCCTCACCACCATGCTGCGGCCTTCTTCATTCAGCTTGCGGTTGAACAGCGCCCAGTCGTGCCCGATAACCGCCTCGCGATCGCCCCCCTGCAGCGCCCGGCAGGCCGCCGCGACCGCCCGGCCGTCGCCGCCCGCCGCCTGTTGCAAAGCGGTGCGGGTGAACGATTTCAGCGTGTCGACATCGCGCACGATGCCGGCCTGGATCGCCGACTCGACGCCATTGGAAAAGGCAAACGCCCCCACCGGCAGCACCGAGTCGGCAAACTGCAGGATACGAATCAGCTGAACAGCGTTCATTTCAATTTGATCACATGCTGACCGAGGAATGGGCTGTCAACATGCACATGGGTCGCGGAATCCTCCGCGCCGCCGAACAGCAGGCGCGCTTCGGGCTGGGTCAGATGCGGCAAAATGCTTTCGCCCTTCACGAACGAATAAGGCAGCGCATGAAAGCCGTGGGTTTTCATCACCGAATCCATCACCTTGGTCGCCACCGTCAGCGGAATAAAGATGCGATTCCCTTTGATGACCGATTTCCAGTGCTGATTGCCCAGCGCATGCCCCAGTTCGAACGCGGTCTTCAGCACCGTCGCTATATCGGTCGCCAGCAGCGACTCAAGATGGATTACCATCACATCGCGCAGGTTCATCTGCACCACCACCGCGCTACGGTTCGCTTCGTCCCAGAGCAACACGTCGCCGTCGGCCAGCACCTGGTGACGATCGAGGGAAATACCGAGGTCCTGGCCGTCGCGGGTGGTTTTGCGGCAGCGGCTTTTCTGCGCCTCCCACTGCGAGAGCGCCAGCACGTCCAGCGAGGCGTGTTGCAAGCGCTCACGCCAGTCGGCATCCCGTTTGATATTGCCGAGTATCTTTTCAATCACGATCATGAGCGGCGGTTCCTAGCTGAAAAAGTAGCGTTGATTAAGCACGGCGGTGGCGATCGGTTTCACCGTGGCGTGTTCGCCGTTGACCTTGACGGCGAAGGTTTCGGGGTCCACCTCGATATGCGGCGTTTCCGCGTTGCGCACCATGTCCTGCTTGGAGATCGCGCGGCAGTTATGCACTGCCATCACCTGCCGCTCCAGCCCCAGTTTCTCTTTGATGCCGTCATGCAACGCCGCGCCGGAGACGAAGGTGACGCAGGTTTCCTGCAGCGATTTGCCCATGGCGCCGAACATCGGTCGGTAGAACGTGGGCTGCGGCGTCGGCAACGACGCGTTGGGATCGCCCATCACCGCCCAGTTAATCATCCCGCCCTTGATCACCAGCTTCGGCTTGGCGCCGAAGAAGCGCGGCTCCCACAACACCAGATCGGCCATCTTGCCGACCTCGACCGAACCCAGCACGTGGCTGATGCCCTGCGCGATCGCCGGGTTGATGGTGATCTTCGCCACGTAGCGCAGCACGCGGAAGTTATCGTGTTCCGCCGCATCTTCCGGCAGCTTGCCGCGCGCGGCTTTCATCGCGTGCGCCGTCTGCATCACCCGCAGCCAGTTTTCGCCAACCCGCCCCATCGCCTGGGAGTCGCTGGAAAACATCGACAGCACGCCCATGTCGTGCAGCACGTTTTCCGCGGCGATGGTTTCCGGCCGCACCCGGCTTTCGGAAAACGCCACGTCGGCCGGCACATTGGGGTTGAGGTTGTGGCACACCATGATCATGTCGAACAGTTCGGCCTGACTGTTGATGCCGAACGGCAGCGTGGGGTTGGTGGAGCTCGGCAAGACGTTCATCTGCGCGGCAACCTTGATGATATCCGGCGAGTGCCCGCCGCCGGCGCCTTCGGTGTGGAAGGTGTGGATAGTGCGCCCTTCGAAGGCGTCGATGGTGTCCTCGACGTAGCCGCCCTCATTCAGGCTGTCGGTATGCACCGCCACCTGAATATCCATGTCGTCGGCCACCCGCAGCGCGTGGCGCAGCGCGGAGTTGGTGGCGCCCCAGTCCTCATGCACCTTCAACCCGGCCACGCCGGCGGCGATCTGTTCGACCAGCGGCGCAGCGTGCGAAGCGTGCCCCTTGCCGAGCATCCCCACGTTGACCGGCATGCTCTCAAAGGCGCGCAGCATGCGGTGGATATGCCAGGGCCCGGCGGTCACCGTGGTGCCGTTGGAACCGTCGGTCGGCCCGACGCCGCCGCCGAAGAAGGTCGTCACGCCGTTGGAGAGCGCATGTGCGGCCTGCTGCGGCGAAATGAAATGAATGTGCGTATCGATGCCGGCGGCGGTCAGGATCAGGTGTTCGCCCGAGATGGCGTCGGTGCTGACCCCCACCACCATGCCGGGCGTGACGCCGTTCATCATCGCCGGGTTGCCGCTTTTGCCAATGCCGGCGATCAGGCCGTTTTTAATGCCGACGTCCGCCTTGATCACCCCTTGCCGGGCGTCCAGAATGGTCACATTGGTAATGACCAGGTCCAACACATTGTCGCTGGTTAATCGGTTATCGGCGCCCATGCCGTCGCGCAGCGACTTACCGCCGCCGTAGACCGATTCCTCACCGTAACCGCGCAGATCTTTTTCTATTTCAATAAACAGTTGCGTATCGCCCAAGCGAATTTTATCGCCGGTGGTCGGGCCGAACAGCCCGGCATATTCCTGCCTGGAGATCGTTGGCATGCTTTATTCCTCGTCCGTCTTGATGGGCGCCTGATCGCGGTTTTTATAACCCAGCTCAATAGCTCGCTTGACATCTATAGTTTTCTTTACTCTTTCACCGGCGGCTACCGGGCTGTCGCCCGCCCAACCGTCCACCAGATTATTAAAACCATAAACCGTTTGCTTGCCGCCGATGGCAATAAGCGCCACCTCGATTTCATCGCCGGGTTCAAAACGGATCGCCGTCGTGGCGGTGATATTTAACCGTTTGCCAAAGGCGGCGGCGCGATCGAACTGCAGCGCTTTGTTGGCTTCGAAGAAATGAAAGTGTGAGCCGACCTGAATAGGCCTGTCGCCGGTGTTGCGCACCGTTAAAATAACCGTCTCGCGATCTTCATTGAAGGTGATGGGACTTTCGGACAGGATATAGCCGCCTGGCGGCACGTGCTTTTCTTTGTCATGCTTTTTCATCGGAATACCTGTGCTGATAAGATTCGTCCATGGGATTCAGGAAGGCCATCGGCGCTTATTGAATAGGATCGTGCACCGTCACCAGGCGGCTGCCGTCGCTGAATATCGCCTCGACCTGCACATGCGGGATCAAGTCCGCCACGCCGTCCATGACGTCATCGCGGCTCAAAACCTGCCGCGTGTCGTTCATGACTTCTTCCAGCGTTTTTCCCTCGCGGGCGCCCTCCAGCGCCGCGGTGGTAATAATGGCCACCGCCTCGGGATAATTAAGCTTTATCCCTCTGGATTTTCGTTTTAATGCGACGTCAGCCAGGGTATAGACCATCAGCTTTTCGATTTCTCTTGGCGTTAATTGCATGGAGCACTCCGATCTCGATAGAAATAATCAGACAAAGTGAGGCCAAAGGTTACTTATAGTTAATAACCTTGCGTTATTTATTTACGATTGTCCGACACTCGAATAATCTAGGGGGTAATATTGAGATAATCAACCCGCTGCTTTATTCAAACCCGAGCATGAGCTATCCCATTTACTAAAAAAGTAACGGCGACGTGATAGTTTTTATCGATAAAAAGTCTTTTTTCATCTTCCCACTCCCACAATAAAACGATCAAAAAAAGAACGGATGGCGTTTTTTTATTTTAATTACCGTCATGAAAGCCAGATAAATAAGCACTGTCCTTATGGATGGCATTAATATTAAAGACATGTAACCAACGGTCAGAAAATATAATTAAATTTACAAATAAGACGCGAGTGAAAATACCTTTTTAGTTAAAAACAATTTATCTATTCTGTTACTGATGCCAATAAGTTATTAAAAAAAAACCCGGCCGCAGCCGGGTTTGCCTCATTACTGTCGGGCTCTTCAGCCTTGCTGACGAATGCGCGCCAACAGCGCGTCGATATGCTCGATCTGTGGCGCATTGACGATCAGCGTGCGCCCCAAACCCAGCGCATGACGCTGACAGTCGAGGCGCATGTCGGCGTCGGCGATGCTGTCCAGATCGGCGACGTGCGCCAGGCCGATAGTGCGCCGAATCAGCTCGGCGCCGCAGTACCCTACCGCATCAATCCAGACCAGCTGCAGGAACTGCTCGGCGTAACCCGGCGTCGCCAGCGCCGCATCACGGCTTTGCTGATGGCACAGCGCCAGGAAACGATCGGCAAAGATCAGCCACAGCTCGCGCACATCCTGCAGACGCTGCTCGCGCCCGGCGGCGGCGTCGCGCGGCCCGAACAGCCCAGGCTGGCCGCAATAGTTGAGCAGCAGATTGCCTAACGCAGTGCCGACATCGAAACCGATCGGGCCGTAGAAACCGAATTCAGCGTCGATCGCTTTCAATCGCCCTTCCGCCACGAAAATTGAACCGCTGTGGATATCCCCGTGCAACAACGCCTCCGCCTTGCTGAGAAAGCGGTGTTTCAGGCCGGCGACCGCCAGCTTCAGCGGCGCATCCTCACGCAGCGCCTGCACCTGCGGCAACAGCGCCGCCTCGAACTGATTGCGCTCATGGTCGATATAGGGATCGGTAAAGAACAGATCTTCGGTGATCTGGCACAGCTCGGGGTTGGTGAAGCGGCTGACTTCCGCTTTTTTCTGCTGCGCCGACTGATAAAAATCGGAGGTGTGGAACAGCGTCTGCGCCAGGTATTCCGCCAGCTGACCGGCCGCCAGCGGATGATAGTTCCCCTGCACCAGTTCGCTGCGCCAGATGCGATGATCGGAGAGATCTTCTTGCACCATCACCGCCAACTCGGGATCGTGGTGCAGGACTTTTACCGTATGTCGCGGGCAGAAACCGCCGTGGATCAACAGCGTTTCCGCTTCGATGCGCGCCCGATCCAGCGTCAGCGGCCAGGATTCGCCCACGCAGCGCACGTACGGCAACGCCTGTTTGACGATCACCCGGCTCACGCCTTCGCGATCGCGGATCTTGAACACCAGGTTCAGGTTGCCGTCGCCGATCTCGTCGGCGCTGACCAGCGCCTGCGGATCGGCCACCTGCCCGTATTGGCGGGCGTATTCAACGGCATCGGCAGCCGTAAACGTACGATAAAGCGACATTCCCCAACCCCTCTGTTCTCTCTCGCTGCCCCCAGCGATTCTGTTTATTTAGACGTAAAAGCATTTGGACGTCTATACATCTGGAAGTCATGTTGGCAGAATAGCGTTTCAGATGCAATAACCTCGCAACAAGGAATTAACCGCCGATGCAAGCGCTTAACACCACCAGTTTGACCCTGCGGGACAACCGCCTTTGGATCCTCGATCAGCAAGCCCTGCCGCAGGAAAAGCGGTGGCGCGCCTGCGACAGCGTGGAGGAGTTGGTCGGGCACATTCACAGCCTGCGGGTGCGCGGCGCGCCGCTGATCGGGCTGTCCGCCAGCCTGCTGTTGGCGCTGCTGGCGGAACGCGGTGTGCCGCGCGCCGAGCTGGAACAGGCGCTGCACACGCTGCGCGCCGCCCGCCCGACGGCGGTTAACCTGATGAACAATCTGGATCGCATGAAGCTGGCGCTGGCGGAGCCGGACTGGGCGCCGGCGATGGTGAACGAAGCGCTGCGGCTGGTGGAGGAAGATCGCCGGCTGTGCGATCGCATCGCCGATCACGGCGCTGGGCTGGTCAAGCCCGGCAGCCGCCTGCTGACCCACTGCAATACCGGCGGGTTGGCCACCGCCGGCGTCGGCACCGCCATCGGCGTGCTGCTGCGTGCCCACCAGCAGGGCAAAGTGCAACAGGTATGGGTTGATGAAACCCGGCCGCTGCTGCAGGGCGGCCGTCTGACCGCCTGGGAACTGGGCGAGCTGGGCATTCCCTATCGCCTGATCTGCGATTCGATGGCCGCCAGCCTGATGGCGCAGGGCCAGGTCGATGCGGTGTGGGTCGGCGCGGATCGCATCGCTGCCAACGGCGACGTCGCCAACAAGATTGGCACTTACAGCCTGGCGGTGCTGGCGCACTACCATGGCATTCCATTCTATGTGGCTGCCCCGCATACCACCCACGATCCGCACTGTCCGGACGGCGCCGCCATCCCGATCGAGCAACGCGCGGCGGCCGAAGTCACCGGCGTTTCAGGCAGTTTCGGCGCCTGCCAGTGGGCGCCGGCCGATGCGCCGGTCTGCAATCCGGCGTTCGACGTCACGCCGGCCAAGCTTATCAGCGGGTGGGTGTTCGACAGCGGCGTGATCACGCCGCAGCAGGTTGAAGCGGGGATTTTCCAGCGGGCGCTGGGTTAACGCCCGCCGGTTGACGATCAGTCCAGACGCGGATAGGCATCGGCGATCGTGTCGCCGGTGAAATGCGCCACCCAGCCTTCCGGGTTGTCAAATACCCGGATCGCGGTAAAGTGCGGCGCCGAGCCCATATCGAACCAGTGACGGGTGTTGGCCGGCACCGAGATCAGATCGTTCTTTTCGCACAGGATCTGGAAGATCTTGCTGTCCAGATGCAGGCAAAACAGCCCCGCCCCTTCAACGAAAAAGCGGACTTCATCCTCGCCGTGCGTGTGTTCGGACAGGAATTTTTCGCGCAGCGCCTGACGCTGCTCGTGGTCCGGCCGCATGCTGATCACGTCCCAACTCTGGTAGCCCTTTTCCGCCACCAGCCGGTCGATCTCATGCTGGTAGGCGGCGATCACCGCCTCCGGCTGCGGGTTGTCGCCCAACTCGCGATCCGCCTGCCAACGCTCAAAGCGCACGCCGATCTGCGCCAGCTGGCGCTGGATTTCCTGCGCGTCGCGGCTCTGCCACAGCGGCTGCTGCGGTGCTGTATCACTGAAAATGGTCAATCCACTCATGAGACAAACTCCCCTAAATCGATGTGATCAAAACGGCTGACCTGCGGATGCCGGCTCTGTGCGTCCGCCTCATCGCGGATCAGCTGGCAGGTATGCCAGCCGGCGGCCTGCGCGGCGTCCAGCTCCTGGTGAATATCGGACAGGAACAGCAGTTCGTCGGGCGCGATGCCGATAGCCTGCGCGATGTTGCGGTACGACGCGGTTTCACGCTTGGCGCCGACGCGGGTGTCGAAATAGCCGCTGAACAGCGGCTGCAGATCGCCGGCGTCGCTGTGGCCGAACAGCAGCTTTTGCGCCTCCACCGAACCGGAGGAATAAACGTAAAGCTTCAGCCCCTGGCGCTGCCAGGCGGCCAACTGCCCGGCGACCTCCGGATAAAGATGTCCGCAGAAGTCGCCCTCGCGATAGCCGCTGCGCCAGATGATGCCCTGCAGCGCCTTGAGCGCGGTGGATTTGCGATCTTCATCCATAAAGCGATACAGCGCGGCGATCAGCGCATCGAGATCCGCCTGCGGCTGGTCAATTTCAGCGCGCAGCGCCGCCAACGGCGCGGCGACTTCGCTCTCCGTGGCGTGACGGCGTACAAAATCCGCCAGCCGCTCGCGGGCATAGGGAAACAGCACCTGATGCACGAAGCGAATATCGCTGGTGGTGCCTTCAATATCGGTCACGATAGCGCGGATCATTTCGCCTCCAGCAAGCGACGTTGCAGTTCACACTGGAACAGGAATTCCAGCCCTTCGAGATGGCGGCGGGCTTCCGCCACCTGACTTCCCCAGCAATAGAGACCGTGGCCGCGCACCAGAAAACCGTACTGCAGCGGCGTGACCTCGGCATAGGCCGCGACGTGCGACGCCAGCCGGGGAATGTCCTGATCGTTATCGAAAATAGGGATCGCCACGCTGTCCAGGTGGCTGCGCTGACCGGCGAGCGACTTTTGCATTTCGTACCCCTGCAGCACCAACGCATCGCCGCGTTCCACCCGCGACAACACGGTGGCGTTGACGGAATGGGTATGCAACACCGCGCCAAGGTGCGGGTACAAGCGATAGAGCAGCGTATGCAGCCCGGTTTCCGCCGACGGCGTACGGCCGCTCGGCACGTGATTGTCAGCGATATCCACGCGCAGAAAATCGGCGGCGCTCAGACTCCCTTTGTCTTTGCCGGACTCGGTGACCAGGCACTGGCGTTCGTCGAGGCGCAGCGACATGTTGCCGCCGGTCGCCGGACACCAGCCTTTGTCGCCAATCCAGTGGCAGGCCGCCAGTAATGCGGTAAGTTGCGGATTCTCCGTCATTGTTATCGTTTCCCGTTCGGTATAGCGGTCAGCAGGTGAGGCTTAGCCGGCTGCGCGACAGGCTAAGCACTTTTTCGCATTTAGCCATCTAAGCGTCTTGATTGCCAAATACTAGCATCGTGTTATATTGACGGCAATATAAGCGCCTGGAGTATTCACCTGCTATGAGCACTTCCGCATTGATTCCCGACAGTAAACTGCCTGCCCTGGGCACCACCATCTTCACCCAGATGAGCGCGCTGGCGCAGCAGCATCAGGCGATCAACCTGTCGCAGGGCTTCCCTGATTTTGACGGGCCGGACTACCTGAAAGCACGCCTGGCCTGGCACGTCGCCCAGGGCGCCAACCAATATGCGCCAATGACCGGCGTGGCGGCGCTGCGCGAAGCCATCGCCGACAAAACCGCCGAGCTGTATGGCTGGCAGCCGGATGCCGGCAGCGAAGTGACCGTCACCGCCGGTGCCACCGAAGCGCTGTTCGCCGCCATCACCGCGCTGGTGCGCCCCGGCGATGAGGTGGTCTGTTTCGATCCGAGCTACGACAGCTACGCGCCGGCGGTGACGCTGGCCGGCGGCGTACTCAAACGCCTCGCCCTGCAGCCGCCCGCATTTGCCGTGGATTGGCAACGGTTCGCCGCCGCGCTGTCGCCGCGCACCCGTCTGGTGATCGTCAATACGCCGCACAACCCGTCCGCCACCGCCTGGCAGGCGGAAGACATGCAGCAGCTGTGGCACGCCATCGCCGAGCGCGAGATCTACGTGCTCAGCGACGAAGTCTACGAACACATCTGCTTCGCCAAAGGCGGGCACGCCAGCGTGTTGGCCCACCCACAATTGCGCCAACGGGCGATCGCAGTGTCCTCCTTCGGTAAAACCTTCCACATGACCGGCTGGAAAGTGGGTTACTGCGTGGCGCCCGCCGCGCTGAGCGCCGAGGTGCGCAAGGTGCATCAATACCTGACCTTCTCGGTCAACACCCCGGCGCAGCTGGCGCTGGCGGATAGCCTGCGCGCCGAGCCGGAGCACTGGCGACAGTTGCCGGCATTCTACCGCGCCAAGCGCGACCGCTTCGTGCAAGCGCTGGCGAGCAGCCGACTGGAAATTTTACCCTGCGCCGGTACATACTTCTTGCTGGCGGACTACAGCGCCATCTCCGATCTGGACGATGTGGCGTTCTGCCATTGGTTAACCGAGCACGTGGGCGTGGCGGCCATTCCGCTGTCGGTCTTCTGTGCCGATCCTTTCCCCCATAAATTGATCCGGCTGTGCTTCGCTAAACAGGACGCCACGCTGGATGCAGCTGCGGAGCGGTTATGTCGACTTTAAAAATTACCCTGTTGCAGCAACCGCTGGTCTGGCGCGACGGCCTCGCTAACCTGGCCGCCTTCGACGCGTTGCTGGCGCCGATCGTCGGGCGCGATCTCATCGTCTTGCCGGAAATGTTCACCACCGGTTTTGCCATGGATGCCGGCGAGAGCGCCCTGCCCGAACAGCAGGTGATCGACTGGCTGCACGGCTGGGCGGTGAAAAGCCACGCGTTGATCGGCGGCAGCGTGGCGCTGAAAACCGCCGAAGGCGCGGTCAATCGCTTCCTGCTGGTGGAGCCGGGCGGCCAGGTGCATGCCTATGATAAACGCCATCTGTTCCGCATGGCCGGCGAACACCTGCACTATCAGGCCGGCAACCGGCGCGAAATCGTCGAGTGGCGCGGCTGGCGCATTCTGCCGCAGATCTGCTACGACCTGCGTTTCCCGGTCTGGGCGCGCTATCAGCAGGATTACGATCTGGCGCTGTACGTCGCCAACTGGCCGGCGCCGCGCAGCCGCCATTGGCAAACGCTGCTGGCGGCGCGGGCGATTGAAAATCAGGTGTATGTGGCGGGCTGCAACCGGGTGGGCGATGATCCGAACGGCCTGAACTACAGCGGAGACAGCCTGATCATCAGCCCGCAGGGCGAGATCCTGGCGGATGCCGAGCCCGGCGCAGCCGCGCGGCTGGACGCCGAGCTGTCGCTGGAAACCCTGCAGAGTTACCGCAGCGCCTTCCCGGCCTGGCGCGATGCCGACAGCTTTCTGCGTCTTGACTGAATTCCCGGCACCTTAGCCGATAACGCAAGGAGAAGTGATATGGATATGACGACACTCTTGCTCTATATCGTGGCCGTCGCGGCGGTCACCATTACGCCGGGCCCAACCATGCTGTTGGCGCTCAATAACGGCGCAACCAAAGGCAAACGCGTCGCCGCCTGCGGCATTGCCGGTGCGGCGCTGTCCGACCTGCTGTTGATCGGTGCCGTCGGCTGCGGCTTAGGGGCAATACTGCAAGCTTCCGAACTGCTTTTCACGCTGGTCAAATGGGCCGGCGCCGCTTATTTGTTCTATCTAGCCTGCCAACTGTGGCGCGCGCCGCTTGGCACCCCGCAGGCAGCACAGAACGCGATGCCCGGCGCCCGCAACGGCCGCGCCGCGTTTATGCGCTCGCTGCTGGTCGCACTCTCCAATCCCAAAGGACTGCTGTTCTTTTCCGCCTTTCTGCCGCAGTTCATCCAGCCAGCGGGCGACGTAGCGCTGCAATACGTGATTCTCGCTTTGGTGACCGCCCTGATCGATATCGCTCTGATGAGTCTCTACGCGCTTGGCGGCCACCATGCTATGCGTATATTTTCCGGCCGCACTCTGCGCTGGCTAAACCGCACCTGCGCCGGACTGCTGGCCGGATTGGCCATCGCCCTGAGCTTCTATCGTCGTAACGCGTCATCTTAGGAAGTCTCATACCCTCATCTTAGCTCCCAGCCGGCGATCGTCAGGCAATAGGCCTGGATCGCCAGCGCTACGTCAGCCTGCCGCACCGCTTCAGCCGGATGATGGCTGACGCCGCCGGCGCAACGCACGAACAGCATGCCGACCGGCCATTGCGCCGCCACGGCGATGGCGTCATGACCGGCGCCGCTCGGCAGCGCCAGACTCTGCCCCTGTACCTGCTCGACGGCTGCCTGCCAGCGGCGCTGCAGATCGCTATCGCAGGCGGTGGCGTCAATGCGGTAAAACTCCTCGCTGGCGAAGCGCGCTCCACGGCGTGCGCAGATCGTCTGCGCCTGCGCCAGCAACGTCGCCAACAGCGCCGCCAGTGGCGCATCCTGCGGGCCGCGCACGTCGAGCGTCAATCGCACTTCGCCCGGGATCACGTTGGCCGCGCCCGGCAGGCTCTCGATGCAGCCGACGGTGGCCACCAGATGCGGATCGGCGGCGCGGGTCAACGTTTCAACCGCCGTTATCCATTCCGCCGCGGCCGCCAGCGCGTCTTTGCGCTGCCCCATCGGCACCGTACCAGCATGGCCCGCTTCTCCGCTAAAGACGCAGTTAAGCCGACGCGCGCCGTTGATCGCCGTCACCACCCCCAGCGCCAGGTCGGCCGCCTCCAGACATGGGCCCTGTTCGATATGCAATTCCAGATAAGCGCGGATTTCCTGCGGCGCGCGGCGCGCCTGCGCGATCGCCGTCGGCTCCAGTCCGAAGTCGCGCATGGCCTGCGCGATGCTCACCCCGTCCGCGTCAGTCTGCGCCAGCCATTCCTGCGGCCATTGGCCGGTCAAGCCGCGGCTGCCCAGCAACGTCACGCCAAAGCGAGCGCCCTCTTCGTCGGCAAAGCCGATCACCTCCAGCGCCAGCGGCAAACGGCGCCCCTGGCGATGGTATTGCGCCACCGTTTCCAGCGCCGTGAGCACGCCGAGCATGCCGTCATAGCGCCCGGCGTTGCGCACCGTGTCCAGATGCGAACCGAGCAGCAGCGCGGGGGCGCCGGGCGTTAGCCCTTCATAACGGCCACAGATATTGCCGACGCTGTCTTGCCACACCCGCATGCCGCTCTCGCGCATCCATTCGCCCACCAGAACGTTGGCGCGCCGATGTTCCGCAGACAGATAAAGACGCGTCAGTTTACCGGGCTCCGCGCTGATCGCCGCCAGCTCGTCACAGCGCGCCATCACCCGCGCGGCGGCCTGCTGCGCCTCCTGCGGCGTCATTCTGGCCGTCCTGCATCGTACAGGTTCCAGGCCGCCTGGAGGGCCTCCCCCTGTTGCGTGGCGAAGCCCAACCGGTTCAACACCGCCTCCAGCGCCGCCAGCGTTTGCAGCACGCAATCTTTGCGCGCGTTGTAGCCCATGGTGCCGATGCGCCAGATCTTGCCCTGCAGCGGGCCGAACGAGGTGCCGATTTCGATAGCGAAATCGTTCAGCATCATCTGCCGCACCTGCTCGCCGTGCACCTGCGGCGGGATCATCACGCCGAGCACGTTATTCATGCGGTGCTCGAGATCGCCGAACACCGCCAGCCCCATGCCTTGGATGCCCGCCAGCATCGCCGCGCCGTGCAGCCGGTGGCGGGCAATGGCCTGATCCAGCCCTTCCTCGAGGATCACCCGCGCGCATTCTCGCGCCGCGAACAACATGCTGGTGGCTTCGGTATGGTGATTCAGGCGTTCCGGCCCCCAATAATCCATGATCATGCCGAGGTCGAAATAGTTGGAGTAGATCATCTCGTCGTCGCCGTCGGCATGTTCGGCGGTGCGGATCCCCTCCTCCACGCATTTGCGACGGCGCACGATCTCTTCAAACTGCGGGCTGAGGGTGACCGGCGAACTGCCGGAAGGGCCGCCCAGGCACTTCTGCAGCCCGGCGGAGACCGCATCCAGCCCCCAGGCGTCGGTCTCCAGCGGGTTGCCGCCAAAGGACGCCGTCGCATCGGTATAGAACAGCACGCCGTGGCGGCGGCAGATATCGCCCAGCTCATGCAGCGGCTGCAGCATGGTGGTGGACGTGTCGCCCTGCACCGTCAGCAGCAGGCGCGGGCGCACCCGCTTAATCGCGTCTTCGATGCGATCGGCGCTGAACACCTCGCCCCACGGCGCGTCGATCGTGTGTACCTCGGCGCGACAACGGCGGGCAATTTCGCACAGCAGATGTCCGAAGCGGCCGAATACCGGCACCAGCACCTTATCGCCCGGACGAATGGCGGAAACCAGCAGCGCCTCGATGCCGGCGCGCGAGGTGCCGTCCACCAGCATCGTCCAGCGGTTTTCGGTGCGGAACAGCGCGCGATACAGCGCCATGACCTGATTCATGTAACCGGTCATTGCCGGATCGTACTGGCCGATCAGTTGGCTCGACATGGCGCGCAGCACGCGCGGATCGGCGTTGATCGGCCCCGGCCCCATCAACAGGCGCGCCGGCGGGTTAATCTGTTCGAACTGCGGAGTAGTTAGCATGTTATTTCCTTACCAGCTTAATAACTTGTCATTTTATTTGCCGAAATCAGGCTTCTGACAACCCGCGCACAGAAGCGATAAACTGTTTCAATTCCTGCGTTTGCGGATTGGCGAACAGCGTGCGGCTATTTCCCTGCTCCCACACCTTGCCCTGGTGCATAAATACCACCCGGTCGCCCACCTCGCGGGCGAAGCTCATTTCATGAGTGACCAGAATCAGCGTCATGCCCTCTCGCGCCAACTGTTCCAGCACCTTCAGGACTTCACCCACCAGCTCGGGATCCAGCGCCGAGGTGATCTCATCGCACAGCAACACCTTCGGTTTCATCGCCAGCGCCCGGGCGATCGCCACCCGCTGCTGTTGCCCGCCGGAAAGGTTGGCCGGCGCGTAATGCATGCGCTCACCCAATCCCACCTTGTTCAGCATCTGTTCGGCCAACTCGCGGCACTCGGCAGCGCTTTTTTTCAGCACCCGGCGCGGCGCCAGCATCACGTTTTCCAGCGCCGTCATATGCGGGAACAGGTTAAAGTTCTGAAACACCATGCCAATCGAGCGGCTGATTTCACGCGCCTGCGAATCGCGATCGGTGATGGTCATGCCGCCCAGTTTGATGCTCCCTTCCTGATACCCTTCCAGCCCGTTGATGCAGCGCAATAGCGTGCTTTTACCAGACCCGCTGCGGCCGATGATCGAGACCACCTGCCCCATGTCGATATCCAGATCCACGCCCTTCAACACATGATTCTGACCGTAATATTTTTGAACCTGATTAATGGTGATGATCGGCATGGCATTTCTTCTCCAGATAATGGCTGTAACGCGACAAGGGATAGCACATCAGGAAATAGCCCAACGCGACCAGACCAAATACCTTGAAGGGCTGATAAGTCACATTGTTCAGCATGGTGCCGGCCTTGGTCAGCTCGACGAAGCCAATGATCGACGCCAAGGCGGTGCCCTTGATCACCTGAACCGAGAAACCGACGGTCGGCGCAATGGCGATACGCACCGCCTGCGGCGTGATGACGCGCATCAGTGTCTGCGTGAAACTCAGCCCGAGACAACGGGCTGCCTCCCACTGACCTTTCGGCAAGGCGGCGATGCTGCCGGACCAGATATCCACCAGAAAAGCGCTGGTGAATAGCGTCAGCGCCAGCGCGGCCGCGGTCCATGGGCTGACGTCGACGCCAAACAGCGCCAGACCGAAAAACGCCAAAAACAGCTGCATCAGCAGCGGCGTGCCCTGAAACAGTTCAGCGTAAACGCGGACAAAACGCATTGCCCAGCGGCAGCGCCACCAGCGTGCCGCCGAAAAATGCCGTCAACGACAGCAGCAGCGTCCAGCGAGCCGCCAACAGCAGATTGCGCACGATGTCCCAATCGGTAAACGTCAGCATCAGTTCCGGCTCCCTAAAAAACGCCGCCCGGCGGCCAGCAACAGTTGACGCATCAACAGCGACAACAACAGATAAAGCAGCGCCGTCACCAGATAGACTTCAAAGCTGAGGAAGGTGCGCGACTGGATCAGGTTGGCGGCGAAGGTCAGCTCTTCGAATGAGACCTGCGACACCACCGAGGATCCCAGCATCACGATGATGCACTGGCTCACCAACGCCGGATAAATACGCTGCAGCGACGGCGGCAGTACGATGCGTAAAAAGGTCTGGCTGCGGCTGAGCCCCAACACGCGCCCCGCTTCCCACTGCCCCTTCGGCGTGACCTGAATGCCGGCGCGAATAATTTCGGTGCTGTAGGCGCCAAGGTTGATCACCATCGCCAGCAGCGCCGCCTGCCCGGCCGTCAGTTTCCAGCCCAGGCTCGGCAGGCCGAACACGATGAAGAACAACTGCACGACGAACGGCGTGTTGCGCACCACTTCGACGTAAACGCCCCAAAGGCGGCTCAGCGCGCCGGCCCGGCCGCTGCGGATCGCCGCGCCGCAAATGCCCAGCGCAACCCCCATCAACGTCGCCAGCGCCGTCAGCGCCATCGTCGTCAGTAACCCCGCCAACAGCTCAGGCATGTAGGGCCAGAGCGCGGAGAAATTCAGCTGATAGGTCATCCGCCGCTCCCGTTATGCGCCAAAACCATCGGGCAGCGGTGCTTTCAACCATTTCTCCGACAGGCCATTCAGCGTCTTGTCCGCCAGCGCCTGTCCAATCAGCGCATCCACCGCCGCTTTCAGGGCCGGTTCTCCCTGGCGCAACCCCACGAAGCACGGCGAATCTTTCAACATAAACTTGGCGGCCGGCGCCTTGTCCGGATTCTGGCGCGCCAGGGCGCTCACCACCATGTTACCGGTGGCGATGTACTGCACCTGCCCGGAGAGATAGGCCGACAGCGTCGTGTTGTTATCCTCATAACGCTTGATCTGCGCCCCTTTAGGCGCGCCGTCGCTCAGCACCATATCCTCCACCGCACCGCGCGTGACGCCGACGGTCTTGCCATCGAGCTGCGCCATGTCCGCCAACGCGCCGTCTTTAGGACCAAAGACCCCCAGGAAGAAAGGCGCATAGGCGCGGCTGAAGGCGATGGTCTTTTCACGCTCCGGATTTTTGCCCAGGCTGGAGATCACCAGATCCACTTTATTGGTCTGCAGATAAGGCACCCGGTTGGCGCTGGTGACCGGCACCAACTGCAACTTAAGTTTCATCTTATCGGCCAGATAACGCGCCATATCGATGTCATAACCCTGAGGCTGCAGATCGGTGCCCACCGAGCCGAATGGCGGGAAATCCTGCGGCACCGCCACGCGCAGGACGCCGCGCTGCCGGATCTCTTGCAATTGATCCGCCATGGTCGGCGCGGCCTGCGCCAGCAAGGCGATCCCAGTGAAAACCGTCCACAGCGTTTTTTTGATGTTCATAGCGTATCCCCGATGGTGAAAAGATGAAACAAAAGATTCTTACACCACAAGCTCTGCAACTAATGTGCCAATCGAAAATACGTCGAACCCATGCCTTAACTGGCGCTGATTAACGAGAAAAAACCTGCCGACCTCAGCGGGCCGGCGACGGAGAAAGGGAAAGCAGGCAGGCCAGAGATGCACTAAAAGTGTGCATCAGCACCAAAAAAGCGCCGGTTAGCGCGGTTCCAGTTCGTCCAAATCCCGATACAGACCGGCAATGTGATGAATACGCAATCGCCCCTGCTCCAACATCTCATGCAGCAGGGCGTTGCTGAGCAGGTTACATAAGCTCATGGCGGCTGAATAGCTGTCGAAGGCGGAGACGCTGTCCAGCGAAGCGGCCAAATGCCAGTCCGCCAGCGGGATCAGCGACTGCGCCTGCGGTTCGCAGATCAACAGCGTCGGCACCCGGCGAGTTTGCAGCTGCGTCAGTATCGCCTTGAGCTGACGCGGCCGGCGCCGAAACGCCACCACCACCGCCATATCCTGCGGCGCGAGATCGACCAGCTCCTCCGCCAGCGTCTGGCCGGGCTGCGGCATCAGCATCACCCGCTCCCGCACCTGCATCAGCTGCTGACGCAGATGCATGGCTATCGGATAGCTGTTGCGAAATCCCAGCAGCGCGACCCGCCGCGCCCGCGCCAGTGCGGCGATCACCGCGCCGAATTGCTCCACATCGAGATGGCTCACCCAGTGCGAGAGGTTAGCCATTTCCTGCTTGTAATGCCGCGCCAGCAGCGTATTGCCCTGCACCGCATGCCTCTCGTCGGTCACCGGCATGCCGCTCTGGCGCAGGGTGCGCAGCTCAGCGCGCATGTCCTTGTAGCTGCGATACCCCAACCGCTTGAACAGCCTGCTGACCGTGGCTTTAGAAACCCCGCTCAAGCGCGCCAGCTCGGCGCTGTTGTAACTGATCAGGTCATCGAAATGATCGAGGATAAAGTCGGCGACGCGCTGTTCCTGCGGCGCCAATTGCGGATATTCGTTGCGCAGGCGTTCATCGAAGGGCTGCATCATCACTCTCGCTGTAACTTTTGTTTCACCGGAACATAGCACGCCCCGGCCCCTCTCTGACAAGCAATTAATCGTCCTGATTAAAAGTGGAACGCCTCTTGCTTCTGTTACCCAAACGCTCACCTCAGACAAGGGCAGAAATATGATTAACAGCAATACCGCGCCACAGGGCATGGCGGTCACGCCACACCATCTCGCCAGCGAAAGCGCGCTGGCGGTGCTGCGCGAAGGCGGCAACGCCATTGAGGCGATGGTAGCCGCCGCCGCGACCATCGCCGTGGTCTATCCGCACATGAACGGCATCGGCGGTGACGGTTTCTGGCTGATCGTGCCGCCGCAGGGCGAGCCGCTGACCATCGACGCCAGCGGCGCCGCCGGCTCGCTGGCGACGCCGGCGCTGTACGCCGGAGAAAGCCGCATCCCGCAGCGCGGCCCAAAAGCGGCGTTGACCGTGGCCGGCACCGTCGGCGGTTGGCAGGAGGCGTTGGCCTATTCGGCCGAACTGGGCGAAACGCCGCTGCCGCTGTCGCGGTTGCTCGCCGACGCCATACGCTACGCCGCCGACGGCATTCCGGTCACCGCCTCCCAAGAGGCGGCGACGCGCAGCAAACGCCACGAGCTGGAGGAGTTCGCCCCCTTCGCCCGCATTTACCTGCCGCAGGGAAAGATCCCGCTTGCCGGCCAACGATTCTGCCAACCGCAGCTGGCCGATACGCTGATCGCACTGAGTGAGGACGGGCTCGACAGTTTTTATCGCGGCCCGCTGGCTGAAAGCATGGCGGCGGACATGGCGATGTTGGGCATGCCGCTTACCGCTCAGGATCTGGCGAGTTATCGGCCATGCCGCCGTCCTCCGCTGCGCCTGGAACACCAAAAAGGTGAAATATTCAATCTGGCTCCCCCGACCCAAGGGCTGGTGTCGCTTGCCATCCTCGGGCTGACCGACCGTCTGCCGCTGGTCGGACAGAGCGAAGGCGCCGTGGTGCACGCCGTGGTCGAGGCCACCAAGCTGGCGTTCGATCTGCGCGACCGTTTCATCACCGATCCGCGCCACATGACGCAGGATCCGCAGGCGCTGCTGGCGGCCGACCATTTGGATAGGCTGGCCGGGCGCATCGACGGCCAAAAAGCGGCCGACTGGGGCCAGGGCAAAGGACCCGGCGATACGGTCTGGATGGGGGTGATGGACAGCAGCGGGCTGGCGGTCTCCTTCATTCAGAGCATCTACCACGAATTCGGCAGCGGCGTGGTTCTGCCGAACAGCGGCGTCCTGTGGCAAAACCGCGGCGCCTCTTTCAGCCTGGACGCCGATCATCTGCTGGCGCTGGCGCCGGGCAAGCAGCCGTTCCATACGCTGAACCCGGCCGCCGCCCGGCTGTATGACGGACGCACGCTGATCTACGGCTCGATGGGCGGTGACGGCCAGCCGCAGACTCAAGCGGCGTTATTCGTGCGGCACGTGGTGCAAGGGTTGCCGCTGCAGCAGGCGATCAGCGCGCCGCGCTGGCTGCTGGGGCGAACCTGGGGCGAAAGTTCGGACTCGTTGAAGCTTGAGGGGCGCTTTAACGCGGCGACCCTCGACTATCTGAGACAGCGCGGCCACGCCGTTGAACTGCTGCCGGCGTTCAGCGAAACGGTCGGCCATGCCGGCGCCATCGTACGCCACACCAACGGCATGTTCGAAGGCGCTTTCGATCCGCGAAGCAACGGCAGCGCCGCCGGCTTCTGACTCTCTTATTTATCGGGATCGCTTATGAACAATCAACACGCCGCCGATTGGGCGGCCTATATCCACCAGATGGAAACCGTGCTGGCCGTGGAACTGGACGATGTCCGCCGCCGGGAACTGTTGAAACAGATCGAACGCATCGCCGCGCTGGCCGAACCGCTGATGGCCTTCCCGCTGGATCCGCGCCAGGAAATCGCGGGGGTATATCGCCCATGAATCCCTTAAGCGCCCTGTCGCTCGCCGAGATCCGTACGGCCCTTGAACGCGGCGCGCTCTCGACGCGCGAGATCGTCCGGCATACGCTCGATCACATCGACCGTCAGAATCCCGCGCTGAACGCCTTTACGCACCTCACCCGGGAACGCATGCAAAAAGAAGCCGATCGCCTCGACCGTTCGCGCGCGCTTGGGCAAACGCTGCCCGCTTTGGCCGGCATTCCCTATGCGGTAAAAAATCTGTTCGACGTCGCCGGTGAAACCACGCTGGCCGGCGCCCGCCTGTTCAGCGATCGGCCACCGGCCGACCGCGACGCCTGGGGCGTCTCCCGGCTGGCGGATCAAGGCGCGTTGCTTTGCGGCATGTTGAACATGGACGCCTACGCCTACGGTTTCACCACCGAGAACAGCCATTACGGCGCCACCCGAAACCCGCATGACCTCGGGCGCATCGCCGGCGGCTCTTCGGGTGGCTCGGCCGCAGCGGTGGCGGCCGGCCTGGTGACCTTTTCGCTCGGCAGCGACACCAATGGCTCAATACGCGTGCCCGCCTCGCTGTGCGGCATTTATGGTCTGAAACCGACCTTCGGCCGTCTTTCGCGCAGCGGCAGCCAGCCGTTTGTCGACAGCCTGGATCACATCGGCCCGTTCGCCCGCCGGGTGCACGATCTCGCGACGGTGTATGATGCGATGCAGGGCATCGACGCCGAGGATCCGTTCCAGAGCGATCGGCCGATTTCCCGCACCGAAGCGTTGCTGGCGCAGGGCAGCCAGAACCTGCGCTGCGCCGTGTTAGGCGGCTATTTCCTGCAATGGTGCAATGATGACGCCAAAGCCGCAGTCAACCAGGTGGCGCAAGCGCTGGCAGCCAGCGCCGAAGTCGAGCTGCCGCAGGCCGAGCTGGCCCGATCGGCGGCCTTTATCCTCAGCGCCTCAGAGGGCGGCCATCGCTATCTGCCGCAGTTGCGCAGCCAACCCGAACGCTTCGAGCCACTGTCGCGAGAACGACTGCTGGCCGGCGCCATGCTCCCCGCCACCTGGTATTTGCAGGCACAGCGCTTTCGTCATGCGTTTCGCCGGCAAAGCCGCGCCGCTGTTCAAGCACTGGGACATTTTGATCGCCCCGGCGACGCCGTGCAGCGCCACGCCGATCGGCCAGGAAACGATGCGCATCAACGGCGTCGATCTGCCGATCCGCGCCAGTATGGGCATGCTGACGCAGCCGATTTCCTTCCTTGGCCTGCCGGTCGTGACAGTTCCTTTGAAAAGCGCATCCGGTCTGCCGATCGGCCTGCAACTGATCGCCCCGCCGTGGCGCGAAGATTTGGCGCTGCGCGCCGCCTATGCGCTGGAATGCGCCGGCATCGCCACTTGCGTCTGCAAACAGGAGTAATCAATGAACAGTGAACATATCGATCGGCCGGCGGTGCTGGCGGAGGTCAACGCCGCCTTTTACCGCTATGAGCAGGCGTTAATCAGCAATGACATCGATGTGCTGGACGAGTTGTTCTGGCACGACGCGCGCACGGTGCGCTATGGCGCCACCGAAAGCCTCTACGGTATCGACGAAATCCGCGATTTTCGTCAACGGCGCCCGGCCAACGGACTGGAGCGGCTGTTGGAAAACACCCAAATCACGACTTTTGGTGAAGATATGGCGGTGGCCAGCACGGAATTTCATCGGCCGGGCAGCAACCGCAGGGGGCGGCAAATGCAAACCTGGGTCAAGCTGCCCTGTGGCTGGCGCATCGTAGCGGCGCACGTCAGCCTGCTCGACGCGCCTTAGGCCTCCAGGCGGTAGAGCCCATGATGAAGGCGCACGGCGGCGGCCGACTCAGCACCAATAGGCCATGAAGTTGACGGTGGAGCGATCCAGATCGCGTTCGCCAATCAGGTAACGCCGCAGCGTTTTCACCGCGGAAGACTCGGCCGCCACCCAGGCATAGAAAGCGTTGCTGCCGGCCGCCCGCTCCCACAACACCTCATCGCTCAGGCTGCTTTCCGCCAGGGACTGCGCTTGCGCACAGGCCGATGCGGGGATATCCACCCGCTGGCGCACCGCTTCCACCAGCAGCGTGCCGTGCGCCAACTGGCGGCCGACGTCGCGCGGCAGCCAATAAACGTCGGCGAACGGGAAATGCGCCAAATCCAGGCAATCCGCCGCCACCGGCACCTCGAAAAACGCCTGCACCCGCGGCGGATTGGCCTGCTGCGCCAGCTGTTCCAGAATCGCCATCGCCGCCGGCACCGCCGTCTCATCGGCGATCAGCAACGCCTGTTGCAACTGCGCCGGCGGCGCCCATTCGTAACCGCCGCTGTCGCCGTCGAAGTCACCGTTGGGGGCGACCGTTTGAATCGTGTCTCCGGGTTCGGCATGGGTCGCCCAGGCTGAAGCCGGGCCGTTCACGCCATGCAGCACGAACTCGACGTCCATCTGATTCTGCTCGCGGCGCAGCGCACGCAGCGTATAGGTGCGCATTACCGGACGCTGTTCTTTGGGGAGCGCCATGTAATCGCCGTACCAGTCCGGGCCGTTGGCCAACGGCGTGATCTTGCCGTTCGCCGCCGGGAACAGCAGTTTGATGCGCTGGTCAGGCGCTTCCAGCTTCATGCGATGAACATCCGCACCTTCAAACACGCAGCGCAGCAGCGAGGGCGAAATCAGCGTTTTGCTTTTCAGGGTGATATCAAAAATTCTGTAGCTGGCGGACATGTTCTCGACTCTCCGGCAACGGCTGTCGCTTTTACGTATGACCGAGCGGCTGCCGTGTTGGCGGCGTGGCCGCGCGATCGCGCAGCGGATAAATGTTAATAAAACTAATTAATTACGTTAATGCATCGCAAAAAATCATATCATGATTTTATTGATAACAAGAAACGTTATTGATAAAAGAAGCATTCTCAAAAAACAACGTAACGACAATATCACCTGGGAAATAACGATGAAACGCAAACCTCTTTGGGTATTAAACCCATGTCTGCTGGCGTTGCTTGCGCCGGCGGCCTGGGCAGAAGATCAGAAAAACGGCAGCGAAGAGCAGGTGGTCGTCTCCGCCAGCCGTTCGCACCGCAGCGCGGCGGAAATGGCGCAGACGACATGGGTGATCGAAAGTCAGGAGATCGAACAGCAGGTCCAGGGCGGCAAAGAGATCAAGGACATGTTGGCGCAGCTGATCCCCGGCATGGACGTCAGCGGCCAGGGCCGCACCAACTATGGCATGAATATGCGCGGCCGTTCGATGATGGTGATGATCGACGGCGTACGCCTGAACTCGTCGCGCAGCGACAGCCGCCAGTTGGATTCGATCGACCCGTTCAATATCGACCATATTGAGGTGATTTCCGGCGCGACCGCACTGTACGGCGGCGGCAGCACCGGCGGCCTGATCAATATCGTGACCAAGAAAGGACAGAAAGAGCAGCAGGTCGAATTGCAGGTCGGCGGCAAAACCGGTTTCGGCGGCCATAACGATCACGACGAGAACGTAGCGGCGGCGGTCAGCGGCGGCAACGACAACGCCTCGGGGCGGCTGTCCGTTTCTTACCAGCGTTACGGCGGCTGGTACGACGGCAAAGGCAACGAGGTGCTGATCGACAATACTCAAACCGGCCTGCAGTATTCCAATCGCCTCGATGTGATGGGCTCCGGCACCCTCAACATCGACGATCATCAACAGCTGCAGCTGACCACCCAATACTACAAAAGCCAGTCCGACGGCGATCACGGCCTGTTTCTGGGGGAAAACTTCGCGGCGGTGACCGGCAACGCCAAGGCGTACAACAGCGGTAACTTAAACTCCGATCGCATCCCCGGCACCGAGCGCCACCTGATCAACCTGCAATATTCCAACACCGATTTCCTCGGCCAGGATCTGGTGGCGCAGGTCTACTATCGCGACGAAACGTTGACCTTCTACCCCTTCCCAACGCTGGCGGGCAAAGCGCCGAACTATTACGTCAGCAGCATTGGCGCTTCGCAGCAAAAAACCGATTTTTACGGCGGCAAACTGACGTTAAACAGCAAACCTGTCGACGCGCTGACGCTGACTTACGGCATCGACGCCGAGCATGAAAGCTTCAACGCCAACCAGCAGTTCTTCAACCTGGCGAAGGCCCAACAGTCCGGCGGCATGACGCTGGAGAACGCTTACGGCACCGGCCGCTACCCGAGCTATACCACCAGCAACCTGGCGTCGTTCCTGCAGGCCAGTTACGACATCAATCCCATCTTCACCCTGAGCGGCGGCGTGCGTTACCAGTACACCGAAAACAAGATCGACGACTTCGTCGGCTATAACCAGCAGCAGGCGATCGCCACCGGCGCCGCCGCCTCCGCCGACGCCATCCCGGGAGGGAAAACCGACTACAACAATGCGCTGTTCAACGCCGGTCTGTTGGCGCACTTGACCGAGCGTCAGCAAACCTGGTTCAACTTCTCTCAGGGCTTCGAGATCCCGGATCCGGGCAAGTATTACGGCAACGGCACCTACGCGTTGAACGGCGACCATTACCAGTTGCTGAAGAGCGTCAACGTCGGCGATTCCAAGCTGGAAGGCATCAAGGTCAACGCCTACGAGCTGGGCTGGCGCTATACCGGCGATAACCTGCGCACGCAAATCGCCGCCTACTACTCGTTGTCCGACAAGAGCATCGCCATCAACAAAACCGACATGACCATTAACGTCAATGCGGACAAGCGGCGCATCTATGGACTGGAAGGTGCGGTGGACTACTTCTTCGAAGACAGCGACTGGAGCGCCGGCACCAACTTCAACTTCATCCGTTCTGAAACCAAGGTCAACGGCGAATGGAAGAAGCTGGTGGTCGATACCGCCAGCCCATCGAAAGTCACCGCTTACGTCGGCTGGGCGCCGGGCGACTGGAATCTGCGCTTGCAGTCGCAGCAAACCTTCGACGTGTCGGACGACGGCGATTACACCAAGGCCAACTCCACCCAAGGCCGCAAAATAGATGGCTACAACACCCTCGACTTCCTCGGCAGCTATGCCCTGCCGGTGGGGAAAGTCAGCTTCAGCGTGGAAAACCTGTTGGACAAGGAGTACACCACCGTTTGGGGCCAACGCGCGCCGATCCTGTACAGCCCGACCTACGGCTCGCCTGAGCTGTACAGCTATAAGGGCCGCGGACGCACCTTCGGTTTGAATTACTCGGTGTTGTTCTGAGGATAAGGGGCCGGTCTGCCGGCCCCGTTCCCTGGGCCGCACCGTTTTGCCGAGAGCGGAAACGACGAAGCCCTGAGTTATCGCTAACTCAGGGCTTCTGAATAGTGGCGGAACGGACGGGGCTCGAACCCGCGACCCCCTGCGTGACAGGCAGGTATTCTAACCAACTGAACTACCGCTCCGCGCCATTCCCTCTTGCGGGGGAACGAGGCGCATATTACGGACGCCTCTCGGTTCCGTCAACGCCTTTTTCTCCGCAAATGAACCGTTTGCACAGTTTTTCAACGAAGGGTTGCCCAGTGCGTTTTTTTCGTGCAAAAACGCCGTTATTCCGCCGGCGCCCCGCGCCACAGGCAGCTGCCGCCCTTCTTCGCCACCAGATCCAGACGCGCCTCGTGCGCCTTTATTTCTTCGTCGCTGGCGTAGACCACTTTCATCGCCGTAGCCGGGCGGACGATACGCTGTATTTCTTGCGCGGCATCGTTTTGCTGGGTGTCGCCTTCCATTTGGAACGCTATCGACGTCTGACCGCCGGTCATCGCCAGATAGACTTCCGCCAGGATCTCGGCATCGAGCAATGCGCCGTGCAGCGTACGCTTGCTGTTGTCTATCTCATAGCGGCTGCACAAGGCATCGAGGTTGTTGCGCTTGCCCGGGAACAGGCGGCGCGCCATCATCAGGCTGTCGGTGATGGTGCAGAAGGTCTCGGTCTTCGGGATCCCCTGCTGCAGCATGCGGAATTCGTGATCCATAAAGCCGATATCGAACGCCGCGTTATGGATCACCAGCTCGCCGCCGCGGATAAAGTCGAGGAATTCGTCGGCAACCTGATCGAAGGTCGGTTTGTCGGCCAGGAAGTCGTCGCTGATGCCGTGTACGCCGTACGCTTCCGGATCCACCAGCCGATCCGGCTTGATGTATACGTGGAAGTTGCGCCCGGTCAGGCGGCGGTTAATCACTTCCACCGCACCGATTTCGATGATGCGGTGCCCTTCGTAGTGCACCCCAAGCTTGTTCATACCGGTGGTTTCGGTATCGAGGACAATCTGTCTGGTGGTTGTAGAGATCATATTGCAGTGCTCACAGCGCTCGTTTATGTCAGACTTGGCTTTTATAAAACTGATAGGAAGAGTCTACCAGAGATGCTCAAACAGGTAGAAATTTTCACCGACGGCTCCTGCCTTGGCAACCCTGGCCCCGGTGGCTACGGCGCGATACTGCGCTATAAGCAGACGGAAAAAACCTTCAGCGAAGGATTTCGTCTGACCACCAATAACCGCATGGAAATGATGGCGGCGATCGTGGCGCTGGAAGCGCTGACGGTGCCTTGCGCCGTGACGCTCAGCACCGACAGCCAGTACGTGCGCCAGGGCATTACCAGCTGGATCCATAACTGGAAGAAACGCGGTTGGAAAACCGCCGACAAAAAACCGGTCAAGAATGTCGATCTGTGGCAGCGGCTGGATCAGGCCATTCAGCGCCACACCGTTAAATGGGAGTGGGTCAAGGGCCACGCCGGCCACCCGGAGAACGAACGCTGCGACGAGCTGGCGCGCGAGGCGGCGGGTAAACCGACGCAAGATGACGTCGGCTACCAACCGGAAGCCTAAGGCAGCTTGCGATAACTCTTGGTCGCGCCCACCGCGCGGCTGAGAGACGGCTTTCTCGCCCCCAGTTTCATCGGCGTGGGCGTCAGCGGCAAGGTGCGCTTGCGCGCCACAATCACGCTCATGCAGCCCAGCGCCGGCAAATGGGTGCATAAAAACTTGCCGCCCTTGCGGTGCCACGGCAGCACGTGAAAACGCGCCTGGTGCAACACCTCGTAATTCAGCAGGCTGAGCCAATCCAACAACCGCATCTGGGTAAACATGCGGCTGACATAGGGCTGACGATGACGCAATCCGGGCACCAGCTTGCCCAATCCCAGCAGGCTGAACGGATTGAAGCTGCTGACAACCAGCCAGCCATCGTCGATCAACACCCTATCCACCTCACGCAGCATGCGATGCGGATCGTCCGCGTAGGACAGCGTATGCGCCAACAGGCAGGCATCCACCGATTTGGCGGCGAACGGCAGTTGATAGGCGTCGGCGATCACCTGCAGCCCTTCCCCCTCCAGCCCTACGTTGACCTGGTGGGAGATTGCGCATTTATCCGTGGCCAGCTCGGTGCTGAGCATGCCCATCTTCAGCAGATGGAAACCGAACAGCTTGGGCCACCAGGGTTGCAACTGCCGCTCGAGCGCTTCACGATAGTACTCCCCCCACGGCAGCTCAGCCCAGGACTGCGGGCCGGTGAGCTTTTGTAGAGTATGGGCTGGTTTCATGATTTATTATCTTCTTTCAAGCCGTTGCCAACGAGAGGTACACCATGAATCTTATCAGCATTCCCGCCTTCCAGGACAATTACATTTGGTTATTGGATGATCGGCAGGGGCGCTGCATTATCGTCGATCCGGGTGAAGCGCGGCCGGTGCTCGAGGCGCTGCAGCGCCTGCAGCTGGCGCCGTCGGCGATCCTGCTGACCCACCACCACCACGATCACGTCGGTGGCGTGGCGCAGATTGTCGCGCAATACCCGGGCCTGGCGGTCTACGGGCCGCAGGAAACCGCTGGCAAAGGCGCCAACCACATCGTCCATGACGGCGATACCTTTGATATCGATGGCCGCCAATACAGGACTATCGCCGTTCCCGGCCATACGCTGGGCCATGTGGCATTCTATAGTGCCCCTTATCTGTTCTGCGGCGACACCATTTTCTCCGCCGGCTGCGGCAGGCTGTTTGAAGGCACCGCAAAACAAATGTACGACTCATTTCAACAACTCGCGCAACTTCCCGATAACACCTTAATTTGCTGCGCGCATGAATATACTCTTTCAAATCTTAAGTTTGCGCGGGCTATTTTGCCGGAAGATCGAGAGATTGAAACATATCAACAACATGTTGAAGCGTTAAGGGCAAAAGGCCAAGCTAGCGTGCCGACCACGTTGCAATTAGAGCGCAAAATTAACCTGTTTTTACGTTGCCATGACGCTGATTTACAAAAGAAATTAGGCTTTAATTCACCACCGGAAAGCCTTCATTCAGTTTTTTCCGAATTACGCCTGCGGAAAGATAACTTCTAAGCTTTTAGTTGTGTTATTTGGCGAAGCAAAGTATTATTGCTCGTCTTTTAAGCAACTACATTGACACACACATGAAGGCTAAAGCGATATTTCTCGCCTCGGTCTTGCTAGTGGGTTGCCAGTCGTCCAGGCAGGACGCACCGGCGCCAGAACAGCATGCACAGAGTTTGTCTTCGGCTGGTCAAGATGGTGAAGCAGGAGAGTACACAGGAAATGGCCGAGCGAGCTCGGCGCGGTGGTTGGATAACAACAGTCCCGCCGCGCAACAGGACCTGTGGAACTTCATTAGCGACGAGCTGAAGATGGAGGTTCCGGAAAATTCCCGGATCCGTGATCAGAAAAGAAAGTACTTAAAAAGTAAGAGCTATCTCCACGATGTAACATTACGGGCAGAGCCGTACATGTACTGGATAGTCGGGCAGATTAAGAAACGTAATATGCCGATGGAACTGGTACTGCTACCCATAGTGGAGAGCGCTTTTGACCCACACGCCACGTCAAGTGCCAACGCCGCAGGGCTATGGCAAATCGTGCCGCAAACGGGTCGCAATTATGGTTTGAAAAACAATCAGTGGTATGACGGTCGACGCGATGTCGTCGCCTCGACAACCGCTGCGCTTAACATGATGCAGCGCTTGAACCGCATGTTTAACGGCGACTGGTTACTGACCGTAGCCGCCTATAACAGTGGTGAAGGCCGCGTGATGCAAGCGGTGAAGGCAAACAAACGCCAGGGTAAGCCAACCAATTTCTGGGCATTGTCGCTTCCGCGTGAAACGTCAATCTATGTCCCGAAAATGCTGGCGCTGAGCGACATCATCAAGAACAGCAAGAAGTACGGCGTGAAACTCCCGAAAACGGATGAAACCCGTGCGCTGGCTCGTATCGATGTCGGGCAGCAGATCCAGCTGACTCAGGCGGCTGAGATGGCTGGGCTTTCAGTCACCAAGATGAAAGCGTATAACCCAGGCTACAAAAAAGGCGTTACGGCACCCAACGGGCCCCATTACATCATGGTTCCCAAAGGGCATGCCGATCAGCTGAAAGACTCGCTGGCCGATGGCCAGATCGCCGTGACTCAGCCAACGACGCAGTTGGCGAAGAACAGCGGTTTGTCCGGTGGCAGTTCGTATAAAGTTCGCTCCGGCGACACCTTATCGGCCATAGCCAAGCGGCTGAACGTTAAGACCAGCGATTTGCAGAGTTGGAACAACTTACGCGCCAAGAGCGCCTTAAAAGTTGGGCAAACCCTGCAAGTGGCCAGCAATACTGGCAGTAACAGCAGTATCACCTACCAGGTTCGTAAAGGTGATTCGCTCGCCAGTATCGCACGTCGTCACGGCGTCGATATTAACGACGTGATGCGTTGGAATTCAACGCTCGCCAAAGGCAACCTGCAGCCAGGTCTGAAGCTGACCCTGTTTGTCGGCAACAAGATGACGCCGGATACTTAAATGTTCGGCACAAAAAAAGCACCCTTCGGGGTGCTTTTTTATTAGCTGCGATTCACCATACCGGCGAGTCTTTCTCCGGATGAAACTCCACCAACAGCGGGTTGTGATCCGACGCGCTGGTCACCAGCACCGACGCCTCCACCACTCCCAGATTGCGGTAAAATACGAAATCCAGTGGACGACCGAAGGCCTTGCGGCGATGGTCGTCGGTGAAACTCACCTCGCGCAGCGCCATCTCTCCGGCAAAGTCATACAGCGCATTGATGCGCTTGCGGCTCCAGGCGTTGAAATCCCCTGCCATAATCACCGGCCCCCGGTGACTGGCGATCTGTTCGCCTATCGGCCCCAACTGCTTGCTGTAGACGTCGACGCCCAGGCTAAAGTTCACCGCATGGATGTTCACCACCATCAACAGTTCGCCGTTGTACAGCGGATAAACGGTGATCAAGGCCGACTTGGAAAGCCGCAGCAGCGGCTCTCGCTCGCGCAGCGGGCAACAGTAAACAGGATGAGCGGCAGCCAGCGTCATCACGCCGGAAGGGTGCTGCGGCAGCACAAAGGCCGGCACCTGATCGGCCGCCAGATAGTTGGCGGTAGCGTAGCTCACCAACTCTGGCGTGGTTTGCGCCTCTTGCAATAATACCAGCTGCGCGTCTTTGCCATGGTTTTTCAGCACCGAAAGCCAGTCGGCTCGCTGCTGTTTGAAAATATTCCATACCATGACGCGCAGGGCGCCGGTCGTCGGCAGCGCCGCCCCTGGCGGCAACGGCTGGTTAACGGCACCAGGAAAGATTCGCTCAACTGGCTGACCTGCAACATACCTCATTGCATAAGTTCGTTTCGGCACGCGATTCGCCTATTACCCATTAACATGAAAACTGGCGATGAACACTCGCCAACGATGAATTGATTATACGCCTACCCTGCATAGAGGGCATGGCTTTTGCGGGCATCACCTTTTCAGTTATAGGGGCCGCCTGCAGCGATTTCAATCTTCTGACGGTATAGCTGTGTAAAGGTGAGGGGTAATAGGTGAAAAATGCGAAAAGGCCCGCAAAATGCGGGCCAGGCAGCAAGGGTTTTACGTATTAAGCCGTTTGCAGCTGAGACTTTTTATCCAGGCGACCGCTGAAGCTAACCAGCAACAATGCAACCACCACGATCAACGCGCCAATCCAGGGGGTCTGCGCCAGCCCCAGTGAGGCAACGGTCTGGCCGCCAATCACCGAGCCGAGCGCAATGCCGATGTTGAACGCCGCGATGTTGAGACCGGACGCCACATCCACCGCATTTGGTGTGTATTGCGCGGCTTTCTGCACCACATACACCTGCAGCCCCGGCACGTTGCCGAAAGCGAACACGCCCATCACAATCACCGTCAGCAAAGCGGCAATACTGTGGCTGGCGGTAAGCTGGAACACCAGCAACAAAACGGCCAGCGCGGCAAAGATAAAGCTCAGCGCACGCACGGCCCCATGACGATCGGCCAGCTTGCCTCCCCAGATGTTACCCACCGCCACCGCGACGCCATAAGCCAACAGTATCCAGCTCACGGTCGGAGCAGAGAAGCCGGCCAGTTCCTGCATCATCGGCGCAAGGAAGGTAAAGGTCGTGAAGACCCCGCCGTACCCCAATGCGGTAATCGCGTAAATCAGCAGCAGACGAGGATGAGTCAGCACTTTCAGCTGTTCCCGCACGCCGGCGCTGCCCTGGTTCTTGATATTGCTCGGTACCAGAATAACGCTGGCCAGCGTGGCGACAGCGCCAATCAGAGAAACGGCCAGGAAGGTCTCACGCCAGCCAAACTGCTGGCCGATGAACGTCCCCAGCGGTACGCCGGTCACCAGCGCCACCGTCAGGCCACCAAACATGATGGCGATGGCGGAAGCCGCCTTCTCTTTTGCCACCAGGCTAGTGGCGATAGTGGAGCCGATAGAGAAGAACACGCCGTGCGCCAGGCCGGTCAACAACCGAGCCACTACCAGCGATTCATAGCTGGGTGACTGCCAGGCCAGCAGGTTGCCGAGAGTGAACAGCACCATCAGGCCAACCAGCAGCAGTTTGCGCGGTATGCGGCTGGTCAGGGCCGTCAGCACCGGCGCGCCAATGGCCACGCCGAGGGCATAGATAGTCACCAGCAATCCAGCGGACGGTACGGTCACCCCAAGCTGCTCCGCGATAGTCGGGATCAACCCGACAATCACGAACTCGGTCGTGCCGATAGCAAAAGCGCTGATGGTTAAGGCAAGTAATGCGAGTGGCATTTTTTACTCCGAAATAGCATTCAAGTTGATGACGGCTATTATCGGCCTATGCTTAAATGATAAAAATGCTCAAAATTTCAAATTAACTTTGCTATCGGAGCAAAAATGAAAGCAAACTCTGACGAGTTGATCACCTTTGTCACCGTCGTAGAAAGCGGCAGCTTCAGCCGGGCGGCCGAACGCCTGGAACAAGCGAACTCCGTAGTCAGCCGAACGGTGAAAAAACTGGAAAGCAAACTGGGCGTAACGTTGCTCAACCGCACCACGCGCCAAATCAGTCTGACTCAGGAAGGAGAGAATTACTTTCGCCAGGTGCAGAAGGTACTGAACGACATGGCCGCGGCGGAAAATGCGCTGATGGAAAGCCGCCAGCGCCCGCAAGGCCTGCTGCGCGTCGATGCGGCAACGCCGGTGGTGCTGCATATGCTGACGCCTTTAGTGGCCGAGTTCCGCGAACGTTATCCAGAAATGTCGTTATCGCTGGTGTCTTCGGAAAACTTTATCAATCTGATCGAGCGAAAAGTGGATATCGCGATCCGCGTAGGCGAGCTGACCGATTCTACGCTGAAAGCACGCAAACTGATGACCAGCTACCGACATGTGCTCGCCTCCCCCGCTTATCTGGCTCAGCACGGCACGCCGCTAACGGTAGAAGATCTTGCACATCACTGCTGTATCGGTTTCAACGACCTGCCCAGCTTGAACCGCTGGCCACTGGCTTGTTCAGATGGCAGCCAGTTGGAAATCACCCCCGGTTTGACCACCAATAGTGGAGAAACCCAGCGCCATCTCTGTCTGCATGGCAACGGTATCGCCTGCCTGTCGGACTTTATGAGCGACGAAGATATCAAACGTGGAGATTTGGTCCCGATTCTGGTGGAAGCGACACTGCCGGTCGCCATGCCGATCAACGCGGTTTACTACAGCGACAGCGCCGTCAGCAACCGTCTGCGCAGCTTTATTGATTTTGTGAGTGAATACCTGAAACGATAAAAAAGGCGCCCCGATGGACGCCTTATGCTGACTACGGCGAGGAATGATTAATCCCAGTTTGGCGCCAGGCCTTCCGGACTAACCAGACGGCCGTTGCACTCCAGTGCGGCGATCTGCGCCATATCTTCGTCGGTCAGCGTCAGTTGCTGCGCCAATAGGTTGCTCGCCAGATTTTCACGCTTGGTCGAGGAAGGGATCACCGCATAACCCAGCTTCAATGCCCAAGCCAGAACCACCTGTGCTGGGGTCGCATTGTGACGAGCAGCGATGCTTTTGATCGTTTCATCCTGCAGCGCTTTGCCGTAGGCCAACGTCATGTAAGAGGTGATGGCGATGCCGTGCTGCTGTGCAAATTCGACCACCTTGCGGTTCTGCAAGAACGGTGACAGCTCGATTTGGTTGGTGGCGATTTCATCGGCGCCAATCGCGTCAATCGCTTGCTGCATCAAATCGATGGTGAAGTTAGATACGCCAATTTGACGGGTCAGCCCCAGCTTTTTCGCTTCCAGCAGCTCAGCCATAAATTCGGCAACCGGCACTTCGTCGTGGGGTGACGGCCAGTGGATCAGCGTCAGATCAACGTAGGACGTTTGCAGTTTTTTCAGGCTTTCTTGCAGGCTTGGGATCAGCGCGCCTTTCGCCAGGTTCGCGATCCAAATCTTGGTGGTGATGAACAGATCTTCACGTTTCACGCCGCTGGCAGCGATAGCCTGGCCAACAGCCGCTTCGTTTTCATAGATCTGTGCGGTATCGATAGTACGGTAGCCCAGCTCAAGTGCGGTGCTGACAGAATCGATAACAACCTGATCCTGAAGACGGAAAGTACCTAAACCAAATGCAGGGATGCTCATAATGTTTTCTCTCATTAACGGGTAAATGTGGTATGAGGAAGATTATGGCAACTTTTTTATTGATCAAAAACGCCTGGTTCGGCATAAGACTTTTGATCTAAAGGCAACAATATCGGGAGATAAGGCTGTAAAGAAGGACAATTCCGGCCTTGAAAGCGCAAAATAAAATATAGATATGAAAAAGCCCTGAGTCAGAGACTCAGGGCTTATCAATTAAGTGGCGGAACGGACGGGGCTCGAACCCGCGACCCCCTGCGTGACAGGCAGGTATTCTAACCAACTGAACTACCGCTCCACCGATTCTTTTACGTTGTATCTTTCGATACCGGCAATATCGCGCTTTGCGACTTGCGTATTACCAGTCGTCACACTGATAACGTTTATTTGATGCCTGGCAGTGTCCTACTCTCGCATGGGGAGACCCCACACTACCATCGGCGCTACGGCGTTTCACTTCTGAGTTCGGCATGGGGTCAGGTGGGACCACCGCGCTATTGCCGCCAGGCAAATTCTGTTTCATTCCAACCGCTTCACTTCCATGAAGCCATCAGAACCAATCTTGGAACGTCGCTGAAAATCTCTCTAAAAACACCTTCGGTGTTGTAAGGTTAAGCCTCACGGATCATTAGTACTGGTTAGCTCAATGCATCGCTGCACTTACACACCCAGCCTATCAACGTCTTAGTCTTAAACGTTCCTTCAGGGGCCTTGAAGGCCCAGGGAAGACTTATCTTGAGGCAAGTTTCGCACTTATATGCTTTCAGCGCTTATCTTTTCCACACTTAACTACCGGGCAATACCATTGGCATGATAACCCGAACATCAGTGGTGTGTTCACTCCGCTCCTCTCGTACTAGGAGCAACCCCTCTCAATCTTCCAACGCCCACGGCAGATAGGGACCGAACTGTCTCACGACGTTCTAAACCCAGCTCGCGTACCACTTTAAATGGCGAACAGCCATACCCTTGGGACCAACTCCAGCCCCAGGATGTGATGAGCCGACATCGAGGTGCCAAACACTGCCGTCGATATGGACTCTTGGGCAGTATTAGCCTGTTATCCCCGGAGTACCTTTTATTCGTTGAGCGATGGCCCTTCCATACAGAACCACCGGATCACTAAGACCTGCTTTCGCATCTGCTCGAGCCGTCACTCTCGCAGTTAAGCTAGCTTATGCCTTTGCACTAACCTCACGATGTCCGACCGTGATTAGCTAACCTTTGTACTCCTCCGTTACTTTTTAGGAGGAGACCGCCCCAGTCAAACTACCCACCAGACACTGTCCTCACCCCGGATTACGGGGCCGAGTTAGAACATCAAACATTAAAGGGTGGTATTTCAAGGATGGCTCCACGCAGACTGGCGTCCACGCTTCAAAGCCTCCCACCTATCCTACACATCAAGGCTCAATGTTCAGTGTCAAGCTATAGTAAAGGTTCACGGGGTCTTTCCGTCTAGCCGTAGATACACTGCATCTTCACAGCAAATTCAATTTCACTGAGTCTCAGGTGGAGACAGCCTGGCCATCATTACGCCATTCGTGCAGGTCGGAACTTACCCGACAAGGAATTTCGCTACCTTTGGACCGTTATAGTTACGGCCGCCGTTTACTGGGGCTTCGATCAAGAGCTTCGCCTTGCGGCTGACCCCATCAATTAACCTACCAGCACCGGGCAGGCGTCACACCCTATACATCCACTTACGTGTTTGCACAGTGCTGTGTTTTTATTAAACAGTTGCAGCCAGCTGGTATCTTCGACTGGCTTCAGCTCCATCCGCGAGGGACTTCACCTACATGCCAGCGTGCCTTCTCCCGAAGTTACGGCACCATTTTGCCTAGTTCCTTCACCCGAGTTCTCTCAAGCGCCTTGGTATTCTCTACCTGACCACCTGTGTCGGTTTGGGGTACGATTTAATGTTACCTGGAGCTTAGAGGATTTTCCTGGAAGCAGGGCATCAACTACTTCTGCACCGTAGTGCATCGTCATCACGCCTCAGGGTTAGTATGCAACCGGATTTACCAGGTCACACCCCCTACACGCTTAAACCGGGACAACCGTCGCCCGGCCAGCCTAGCCTTCTCCGTCCCCCCTTCGCAGTAACACCAAGTACAGGAATATTAACCTGTTTCCCATCGACTACGCTTTTCAGCCTCGCCTTAGGGGTCGACTCACCCTGCCCCGATTAACGTTGGACAGGAACCCTTGGTCTTCCGGCGAGCGGGCTTTTCACCCGCTTTATCGTTACTTATGTCAGCATTCGCACTTCTGATACCTCCAGCAACCCTCACAGGCCACCTTCAACGGCTTACAGAACGCTCCCCTACCCAACAACGCCTAAGCGTCGCTGCCGCAGCTTCGGTGCATGGTTTAGCCCCGTTACATCTTCCGCGCAGGCCGACTCGACCAGTGAGCTATTACGCTTTCTTTAAAGGATGGCTGCTTCTAAGCCAACATCCTGGTTGTTTATGCCCTCTCACATCGTTTTCCACTTAACTATGATTTAGGGACCTTAGCTGGTGGTCTGGGTTGTTTCCCTTTTCACGACGAATGTTAGCACTCGCCGTGTGTCTCCCATGATAACATTCTTTGATATTCGGAGTTTGCAACGGTTTGGTAAGCCGGGATGGCCCCCTAGCCGAAACAGTGCTCTACCCCCGAAGATGAGTTCACGAGGCGCTACCTAAATAGCTTTCGAGGAGAACCAGCTATCTCCGAGCTTGATTAGCCTTTCACCCCTATCCACAAATCATCTGCTAATTTTTCAACATTAGTCAGTTCAGTCCTCCAGTTAGTGTTACCCAACCTTCAACCTGCCCATGGCTAGATCACCGGGTTTCGGGTCTATACCTTGCAACTAATCGCCCAGTTAAGACTCGGTTTCCCTACGGCTCCCCTATACGGTTAAGCTTGCTAAAAAAAATAAGTCGCTGACCCATTATACAAAAGGTACGCAGTCACACCACGAAGGTGCTCCCACTGCTTGTACGTATACGGTTTCAGGTTCTATTTCACTCCCCTAACCGGGGTTCTTTTCATCTTTCCCTCACGGTACTAGTTCACTATCGGTCAATCAGGAGTATTTAGTCTTGGAGGATGGACCCCCCATATTCAGACAGGATGTCACGTGTCCCGCCCTACTCATCGAACTCACGACCTGTGCATTTTAGTGTACGGGGCTATCACCCTTTACTGCGCGACTTTCCAGACGCTTCCACTAACACACAAGCCGATTCAGGTTCTGGGCTCCTCCCCGTTCGCTCGCCGCTACTGGGGGAATCTCGGTTGATTTCTTTTCCTCGGGGTACTTAGATGTTTCAGTTCCCCCGGTTCGCCTCATGCCACTATGTATTCATGACATGATAGTGTGTCGAAACACACTGGGTTTCCCCATTCGGGTATCGCCGGTTGTAACGGTTCATATCACCTTACCGACGCTTTTCGCAGATTAGCACGCCCTTCATCGCCTCTGACTGCCTAGGCATCCACCGTGTACGCTTAGTCACTTAACCTCACAACCCGAAGATGTTTCCATCGTTCGCGCTGCAAACATTTGAGAGACTCTATGACAGGTTACTCTTCATCCCAGTACATCTACGGAGGGATAAATTTCAGCCGTCATGTTTCAATTTTCAGCTTGTTCCAGATTGTTAAAGAGCAATATCTTAAACATGACTCGGAAGTCATCTTTAAGATATGGTGTATCGTCAGATACTTGAGACCGCCGCTTTCACCGGGTGGGTCGGAAGCTTGGCGTCCCCTAGGGGATTCGAACCCCTGTTACCGCCGTGAAAGGGCGGTGTCCTAGGCCTCTAGACGAAGGGGACACGACACCGTACTTTTATGACGCTTTTGCTCGTTACTTTTTCATCAGACAATCTGTGTGAGCACGCCACTCGAACTAATATCTTTAGGTAAGGAGGTAATCCAACCACAGGTTCCCCTACAGCTACCTTGTTACGACTTCACCCCAGTCATGAATCACAAAGTGGTAAGCGCCCTCCCGAAGGTTAAGCTACCTACTTCTTTTGCAACCCACTTCCATGGTGTGACGGGCGGTGTGTACAAGGCTCGAGAACGTATTCACCGTAACATTCTGATTTACGATTACTAGCGATTCCAACTTCATGAAATCGAGTTACAGATTTCAATCCGAACTAAGAAGTACTTTATGAGGTCCGCTTGCTCTCGCGAGGTCGCTTCTCTTTGTATACGCCATTGTAGCACGTGTGTAGCCCTACTCATAAGGGCCATGATGACTTGACGTCGTCCTCACCTTCCTCCAATTTATCATTGGCAGTCTCCTTTGAGTTCCCGGCCGAACCGCTGGCAACAAAGGATAAGGGTTGCGCTCGTTATAGGACTTAACCCAACATTTCACAACACGAGCTGACGACAGCCATGCAGCACCTGTCTCAAAGCTTGAAAAGCTTTATTATTTCTAATAAATTCTTTGGATGTCAAGAGTAGGTAAGATTTTTCGTGTTGTATCGAATTAAACCACATGCTCCACCGCTTGTGCGAGCCCCCGTCAATTCATTTGAGTTTTAACCTTGCGGTCGTAATCCCCAGGCGGTCAACTTAACGCGTTAGCTCCGGAAGCCACGCCTCAAGGGCACAACCTCCAAATCGACATCGTTTACTGCATGGACTACCAGGGTATCTAATCCTGTTTGCTCCCCATGCTTTCGCACCTCAGTGTCAGTTTTTGTCCAGGGGGTCGCCTTCGCCACTGGTATTCCTCCAAATATCTGCGCATTTCACCGCTACACCTGGAATTCTACCCCCCTCTACGAGACTCTAGCTTGCCAGTTTCAAATGCAGTTCCCAGGTTGAGCCCGGGGATTTCACATCTGACTTAACAAACCGCCTGCGTGCTCTTTACGCCCAATAATTCCGATTAACGCTTGCACCCCTCGTATTACCGCGGCTGCTGGCACGAAGTTAGCCGGTGCTTCTTCTGCGAGTAACGTCAATTGATGAGCGTATTAAGCTCACCACCTTCCTCCTCGTTGAAAGTGTTTTACAACCCTAAGGCCTTCTTCACACACGCGATATAGCTGGATCAAGCTTTCGCTCATTGTCCAATATTCCCCACTGCTGCCTTCCTTAAAAGTTTGGGCCGTGTCTCAGTCCCAATGTGGTTGTTCATCCTCTAAGATCAACTACGGATCGTCGCCTAGGTGAGCCATTACCCCACCTACTAGCTAATCCCATCTGGGCACATCTGATGGCAAGAGGCCCGAAGGTCCCCCTCTTTGGTCTTGCGACGTTATGCGGTATTAGCTACCGTTTCCAGTAGTTATCCCCCTCCATCAGGCAGTTTCCCAGACATTACTCACCCGTCCGCCGCTCGTCACCCAGGGAGCAAGCTCCCCTGTGCTACCGCTCGACTTGCATGTGTTAGGCTTATCGCCAGCGTTCAATCTGAGCTATGATCAAACTCTTCAATTAAAAGCTTGATGTGCTTCCACTCGAGAAGCGATGCTCAAAGATTTACTGCATGAATTTTACTTCAGTTAGTCACTCTTCAAGACTTGATATTTTTTGCATCCGAAGATGCTGGATATCGTCTTGTGGAGTGCCCACACAGATTGTCTGATAAATTGTTAAAGAGCAGTGCCGAGAAACTCATCGGCGCGGGCTGCGTATATTACGCTTTTCACCCGGAGAGTCAAGCGTTTATTTCGCTTTCTTCTCGCTGACCCGGCGGCTTGTCAGTCGTTGTTCCCGGTCAGTGGAGGCGCATTATAGGGAGTTCTCGGCAGGCCGCAACCCCTAAATGCAAAAAACTTTTCAAGCGTTCAAATAATCACCAAAAACGACTTTTTAGGATATTTATTAGTCAAAAAATACCGGTTTTAGGGCAGTAATAGCGGCAACCCCTGTAAATAGGGACAAACGAAGGTAAAGAAAAGGGAGCGGTCCCCCGCTCCCTTTCATCTTTATTATCCTTAATCGCCGTTATTGGCGGGCAACGATATGGTCGTTTTCCACATCCAACGTCACCAGCTTGCCAGGTAACAGCTTGCCGGACAGGATTTGTTGTGCCAGCGGGTTCTCGATTTCCTGCTGAATAGCGCGTTTCAACGGGCGCGCGCCATATACAGGGTCGTAGCCTGTTTTGCTTAACAGCGCCAGAGCCGGTTCGGTCATGGTCACTTCGTAACCGCGCTCTTCCAAACGCTTGTACAGACGCGACAACTGAATCTTGGCGATCGCGGCGATGTGTTTCTCGCCCAGCGGGTGGAACACCACCACTTCGTCGATACGGTTGATGAACTCCGGACGGAAGTGGTGACTCACCATCTCCATCACCGACTCCTTCATCTGCGCGTAGTTCATCTGACCGAAATGCTCCTGGATCAGATCGGAACCCAGGTTGGACGTCATGATCACCACGGTATTGCGGAAATCGACGGTGCGGCCTTGACCATCGGTCAGGCGGCCGTCATCCAACACCTGCAACAGAATATTGAACACGTCCGGGTGCGCTTTCTCGACTTCATCCAGCAGAATCACCGAATAAGGCCGGCGACGTACGGCTTCCGTCAGGTAGCCGCCTTCTTCATAACCGACATAGCCCGGAGGCGCGCCGACCAGACGCGAAACGGAGTGTTTCTCCATAAACTCGGACATATCGATACGCACCATGGCGTCGTCGCTGTCGAACAGGAACGAAGCCAGCGCCTTGCAAAGCTCGGTTTTCCCTACCCCGGTCGGACCGAGGAACAGGAACGAACCGATCGGTCGGTTAGGATCGGACAGCCCCGCACGGCTGCGGCGGATCGCATTGGAGACAGCGCTGACCGCTTCGTCCTGGCCAATCACTCGCGAATGCAGTTCTTGTTCCAGGCGCAGCAGCTTGTCGCGCTCGCCTTCCAGCATTCTTGCGACCGGGATCCCGGTCGCACGCGCCAGCACTTCGGCAATCTCCGCATCGGTCACCCGGTTGCGCAGCAGCTTCATGCTCTTGCCTTCGGCCTGCGTGGCGGCGGCGAGCTGTTTTTCCAGCTCAGGGATTTTGCCGTACTGCAGTTCCGACATCCGCCCCAGATCGCCGACGCGACGCGCCTGCTCCAGGGTGATTTTGGCCTGCTCGAGTTCAGCCTTGATATTCTGGGTGCCGGAGAGCGACGCTTTTTCCGCTTTCCACTCTTCTTCCAGCTCCGAGTATTCGCGCTCTTTCTGCCCCAGCTCATCGCTCAGCATGTCCAGGCGTTTCTTGCTGGCGTCGTCAGACTCTTTATTCAGCGCCTGCTGTTCCAGTTTCAATTGGATGATGCGACGCTCAAGCCTGTCGAGCGACTCCGGCTTGGAGTCCATCTGCATGCGAATGCTGGACGCCGCTTCGTCGATAAGGTCAATAGCCTTGTCCGGCAATTGACGATCGGCGATATAGCGGTGCGAAAGCGTTGCCGCCGCCACAATGGCCGGGTCGGTTATCTGCACGTGGTGGTGCAGTTCGTAACGCTCTTTCAGGCCGCGCAGAATAGCAATGGTGTCTTCCACGCTCGGCTCAGCCACATACACTTTCTGGAAACGACGTTCAAGCGCCGCATCCTTCTCTATATATTGACGGTATTCATCCAGCGTGGTGGCACCGACGCAGTGCAGCTCGCCGCGCGCCAGCGCCGGCTTCAGCATGTTGCCTGCGTCCATCGCGCCATCCGCCTTACCGGCGCCGACCATGGTGTGCAGTTCGTCGATAAACAGGATAACGCTGCCTTCCTGCTTGGCCAGATCGTTGAGCACGCCTTTCAGACGCTCTTCAAACTCGCCGCGATATTTGGCGCCGGCGATCAAGGCGCCCATATCGAGGGACAATACGCGCTTGTGCTTCAGCCCTTCCGGCACTTCGCCGTTAATGATGCGCTGCGCCAGGCCTTCGACGATGGCGGTTTTACCCACGCCAGGCTCGCCGATCAACACCGGGTTGTTTTTGGTACGGCGTTGCAGCACCTGAATGGTGCGACGGATCTCTTCGTCACGGCCGATCACCGGGTCAAGTTTGCCCTGCTCAGCACGTTCGGTCAGATCGATAGTGTATTTCTTCAATGCCTGCCGTTGGTCTTCGGCACCTTGGTCTTCCACGCTGTCACCGCCTCTCATTTGTTCAATGGCTTTGCTGATTTTGTCGGCCGTCGCGCCGGCCGCTTTCAACAAGTCGGTCAACGAGCCGCGGTCTTCCAGCACCGCAAGCACAAACAGCTCGGAAGAAATGAATTTGTCCGCACGCTTTTGCGCCAGCTTGTCGCACAGGTTCAGAACGCGCACCAACTCGTGGGACGGTTGAACGTCACCACCGGTGCCTTCTACCTGCGGTAAACGGGACAGCGCCTGTTCGATCTCGGTGCGCACACGCCCGGCATCGATACCTGCGGAAGTTAATAGTGGACGAACCGTGCCCCCTTCCTGATTGAGCAGGGCGCTCATCAGATGTAGCGGTTCAATAAACTGGTTGTCGTGCCCAAGGGCTAGTGACTGGGCATCGGCGAGGGCAAGCTGGAATTTGTTGGTAAGACGATCCAGACGCATAACACCTCCAAGATGGGTCGAAATTGCTACTGGAGATTAAATGAGGTCATCCCTCAAATTTTCAAGGTTATCTCGACGCTAAATTTTCGGTACAACGCCATGCGTCGTTGGATCGTCCTAATTCAATAGGTTATATCAGCCAGATTAAACTTGCCAGACGTCCGGTTATTCCATCGCGTCGATAGGAGAAAAAATGGCTCATTTCGTTAACCGTACAGCGGTCGCCGCCATAAATGGCCTGAACGCCCGCACGCAACAAGCGTTGGCGAGCCAGCAAGTAGATATTAGCCAAAAATTTATCGCCGTGCGGGGTAAATGCCGCTGCGGCCTCAGCGTCTTCCGCCATGAAAGCGGCGCGCACCTCCGGCCCGACCTCGAACTGCTGCGGGCCGATCGCCGGCCCCAGCCAGGCGCTGATTTGGCCCGGTGCGGCGCTGAACGCCGCCACGGTTTGCTCCAGCACGCCGTGGCATAGCCCACGCCAACCGGCGTGAGCGGCGGCCACTTCGTCGCCGTGCTGCGAGCAGAACAGCACCGGCAGACAATCCGCCGTCATCACTGCGCACACCTGACCCGGCACGTTACTGTACACCGCATCCGCCCGCAGATCGGCGAGCGCTTGTCCCGTCAACGTCACCACGCGAGTGCCGTGCACCTGCTCGAGCCATACCGGCATCTGCGGCAAGCCGGCGGCGGTAACCAACCTTTCCCGATTGCGCTTCACCGCTTGCGCCTCGTCGCCCACGTGAGCGCCGAGGTTCAGCGAGTCATAAGGTGGCAGGCTGACGCCACCATCGCGCGTGGTGCTGCAAGCTTTAACGCCGGGAGGCAACGGCCAGTCGGGCAGAATGAGCGAGCGCATTACCAGTCCATCTGATCTTTGAATTCTTCGGTGTCCGCCTTCAGCGCGTTGATCAGATCAACCATGTCCTGCGGCAGCGGCGCATGCCACTCCATCTGGATGCCGCTGATCGGGTGATACAAACGCAGCATGGTGGCGTGCAGCGCCTGGCGGTCAAAGCCGCGCAGCGTGTTGATGAAGGCCTCCGAAGCGCCTTTCGGCGGACGCGGACGGCCGCCGTACAGCGGATCGCCCACCAGCGGATGGCTAATGTAAGCCATGTGCACGCGGATCTGGTGAGTACGGCCGGTTTCCAGGCGCAGGCGCAGACGAGTGTGCGCGCGGAAGTGCTCCATAATGCGATAGTGCGTCACCGCCGGCTTACCCATCGGGTGCACCGCCATGTGAGTGCGCTTGGTGGAATGGCGCGCGATGGGTTCTTCTACCGTACCGCCTGCCGTCATGGTGCCGATCGCCACCGCTTCGTATTCACGGGTAATTTCGCGCGCCTGCAGCGCCTCCACCAGCCGGGTTTGCGCCGGCACGGTTTTCGCCACCACCATCAAGCCGGTGGTGTCTTTATCCAGACGGTGCACGATGCCGGCACGCGGCACGTCGGCGATTTCCGGGTAGTGATGCAGCAGCGCATTGAGCACCGTGCCGTCCGGGTTACCGGCGCCAGGGTGCACCACCAAATCGCGCGGCTTGTTGATCACCAGGATATCGCTGTCTTCATAGACGATATCCAGCGCGATATCCTGCGGCTCCCAACGCGCTTCTTCTTCTATCTGTGCATCGATGGCGACTGTCTCTCCGCCCAGCACCTTCTCTTTCGGTTTGTTTGACGTTTTGCCATTGACCTTCACCCGATCGCCCAGGATCCACTCTTTTATGCGAGATCGTGAATAATCAGGGAACAATTCAGCCAAAGCCTGATCTAAACGTTGTCCGAGTTGAGATTCGGCCACCGTTGCGGTGAGTTGTACTTGTTGTGCCATATGCAGCTTCTTCGTTAACGTTGGGTTTTCACGGCGATGCCGTTTAATATAATGTGCTATTGTACCTGGTCTTTGTCGGGAGCTTAACGGACAGTCTCCCGGAATAACACCCTGAGGATAATCAAAACGTCATGACGCGTATGAAATATCTGGTGGCGGCAGCCACGTTGAGCCTGGCGCTGGCAGGTTGCTCCACATCCAAGGATGCGGTTCCCGACAACCCGCCTTCGGAAATCTATGCTACCGCGCAGCAAAAACTGCAGGACGGTAACTTCAAGGGCGCTATTACGCAACTCGAAGCGTTAGATAACCGCTATCCTTTCGGGCCGTATTCCCAGCAGGTCCAGCTGGATTTGATTTACGCCTATTATAAGGCTGCCGACTTGCCAATGGCTCAGGCATCCATCGATCGCTTCATGCGCCTTAATCCGACGCACCCGAACATCGATTACGTGATGTACATGCGCGGCCTGACCGACATGGCGCTTGATGACAGCGCGCTGCAGGGCTTCTTCGGGGTTGACCGTTCGGACCGCGATCCTCAGCACGCTCGCGCTGCGTTCCGCGACTTCAGCCAGTTGATTCAGCAATACCCGAACAGCCAATACGCGACCGACGCCAACAAGCGTTTGGTGTATCTGAAAGATCGTTTGGCCAAGTATGAGCTTTCGGTGGCGGAATACTACACTAAACGTGGTGCTTACGTCGCGGTCGTTAATCGCGCCGAGCAGATGTTGCGTGAATTCCCGGATACCAAAGCGACGCATGACGTGTTGCCGCTGATGGAAAATGCCTACAAGCAGCTGCAGCTGAACGGCCAGGCTGACAAAGTGGCCAAAGTGATCGCCGCCAACCCGCAATAAGCGCGCGTCGGCACCGGCAGAAAAACAAAACGGCAGCCAAGGCTGCCGTTTTCATTGGCGTCGACCTGGTTTTTACTGGAAAAATACACAAGTAAAAACACGGTGTTAGCTAGCGCTCCTCACCGGTCAACTCATCGATAATGCGCCATCCGGCGGCAACTCTCAAGCATTAGATAGCCAATTCAGATGCTGAATCACAGATTGAACTAACTTTGCAAAAGGTGACAAAAAATCGTGATTTACATCACGCATTTAAACAAAAAGCGGGGTATGCTGGATTCACCAAGACGGAAAGACAGAGAGGTAAGTTATATGACATTGAACATTACCAGCAAACAAATGGATATCACTCCCGCAATCCGCAATCACGTCGAAGACCGTCTCACCAAACTGGAAAAATGGCAGACCCAGCTGATTAACCCGCATATCGTCTTATCCAAAGAGCCGCAAGGGTTTGTCGCCGACGCTACCATTACTACGCCTAACGGCCCGCTGGTCGCCAGCGCCAAACATGATGACATGTATACCGCCGTTAACGAGCTGATCGCCAAACTGGAGCGCCAGTTGAACAAAGTGCAGCACAAAGGCGAAGCGCGCCGCTGCAATGCCAGCGTGAAAGACATTGTGCCGGAAGTCACGCAAGAGCAGGAATAACCGTCCGACAGCGATTGCCGCATCAAACGCGCCCAGGGGCGCGTTTTTTGTCGGGTATTTTTGTTGACGAGGTAAAAGCCAGCGGTTACTTTAAAACCTGTTCGCATTAACCTTAGGTAGACCATGCCACGCACACCGTTTTTCTTCGCATTCTTTTTTACCTTCCCCTGACTGGGAGGCGTTTCGTCGTGTGAGAAAGAATGCGAAGACGAACAACAAGGCCTCCTGGAAACAGGGGGCTTTTTTTATGGCTGTTTTACAACGAATAAGAACTGAAGGCGGAAGCTGATTATGACTGACAACCCGTTATTGGTGCTGCGCGAGCGCATCAGCGCACTGGACTTGAAACTGTTGGCCTTGCTGGCGGAACGCCGTGAGCTGGCGATCGAAGTCGGCAAGACCAAGCTGCACTCTCACCGCCCGATCCGTGACAAAGAGCGCGAACGCGATCTGCTGGATGCGCTGATCGCCGCCGCCAAGCCTTACGACCTGGACGGTTTCTACGTCACCCGCCTGTTCCAACTGATCATTGAAGACTCCGTTCTGACCCAGCAGGCGTTGTTGCAGCACCAGCTCAACCCCGTCAGCCAGCATTCCGCCCGCATCGCTTTCCTCGGCCCGAAAGGCTCTTATTCACATCTGGCGGCGCGCCAATACGCTGCCCGCCACTTCGATCGGCTGATCGAATGCGGCTGCCAGAAGTTTCAAGATATCTTCGCCCAGGTGGAAACCGGCCAGGCGGACTACGCAATTTTGCCGATCGAGAATACCAGTTCCGGTTCGATTAACGAGGTGTACGATCTGCTGCAGCACACCAGCCTGTCGATCGTCGGCGAACTGACCAACCCGATCGACCACTGTGTTCTGGTGGCCGGCGATAGCGACCTGAGCCAGATTGAAACCGTCTACAGCCATCCGCAGCCGTTCCAACAGTGCAGCCAGTTCCTTAACCGCTTCCCGCACTGGAAAATCGAATACACCGAAAGCACGGCGGCCGCGATGGAGAAAGTCGCCAAGCTGAATTCGCCGAAGGTGGCTGCACTGGGCAGCGAGGCCGGCGGCGCGCTGTACGGGCTGCAGGTGCTGGAACACAATCTCGCCAACCAGCAGCAAAACATCACCCGCTTTATCGTCCTGGCGCGCAAAGCGATCGATGTCTCCGAACAGGTGCCGGCAAAAACCACGCTGATCATGGCGACCGGCCAGCAATCCGGCGCGCTGGTCGAAGCGCTGCTGGTATTGCGCGATAACGGCATCATCATGACCAAGCTGGAATCACGTCCGATCAACGGCAATCCGTGGGAGGAGATGTTCTATATCGATGTGCAGGCCAACCTGCGCGCCGAGGCGATGCAAAAAGCGCTGCGCGATCTGGCGCCGATCACCCGCTCGCTGAAGGTGCTGGGCTGTTACCCAAGCGACACCGTGGTGCCGGTCAACCCATCCTGAAACTGTAAAAAAGGGTTCGGCCAAGCCGAACCCTTTACGTTTACCGCCCGCGTTTTACTGTCGGCTGTCGTTAGCCTGCCGCAACAGCGTGCGGCTCTCCACCAGGAAGCGTTGGGCGTAATCGCCGAACCAGTGCTCCACCTTGCGGAAACTGTCGATAAACGCCTGTTTGTCGCCATGCTCCAACAGCTTTATCGCCTCGCCGAAGCGCTGGTAGTAACGCTTAATCAGCGCCACGTTTTCTTCCGACGACATGATGATATCGGCGTAAAGTTGCGGATCCTGCGCAAACAGGCGGCCAACCATCGCCAGCTCCAACCGGTAGATCGGCGAGGAGAGCGCCAGCAACTGCTCCAGTTGCACGTTCTCTTCCGCCAGATGCAACCCGTAGGCGAAGGTGGCGAAGTGCCGCAGCGCCTGAATAAACGCCATGTTCTGATCGTGTTCGACCGCGCTGATGCGATGCAGCCGCGCGCCCCACACCTGCAGCTGCTCAAGCAACCATTGGTAAGCCTCCGGCTGGCGGCCGTCGCAGTAAACCACTACCTGCTTCGCCACGCTGCCCACGTCCGGGCCGAACATCGGGTGCAATCCCACCACAGGGCCGCTGTGCGCCGCCAACATCGCGTGCAAAGGCCGGTTCTTCACCGACGCCAAATCCACCAGAATACAGTCGGCAGGCAGCGTCGGCAGGCGGCTTATCACCTGCTCGGTCACATGGATCGGCACGCTGACGATCACCATGCCGGCGTCTGCCAGCAGCTGTTCCGCCTGCGGCCAATCTTCCTGATCCAATACCCTGACCTGATAACCCGACAGCGTCAGCAAGCGGTTGAACAGCCGGCCCATCTGGCCGTTGCCGCCGATGATGACGATCGGCCGCAGCTGCGGACACAGAGTTTTAAAGCCTTTATCATTCTCGCTGACGTACGATTCGCGCATCACGCGGCGCAAGACGTCCTCGATCAGATCCGGCGGCACCCCGAGGTTTTCCGCCTCCTGGCGACGCGAGGCCAGCATCGCGGCTTCGCGCTCCGGTACGTAAACCGGCAGGCCATGACGGCTTTTGACTTCGCCCACTTCCGCTACCAGATGCAGGCGTTTCGCCAGCAGATCCAGCAGCGCTTTATCCACCTCATCGATTTGATCGCGCAGCGCGGTCAGTTCTGCCACCATAACTTACTTTTCTCCCGTGCGGGCCGTCAGCGCAGCGCCGAGTTCCTGATGCATATGGCGCAACAGGGTTTCCGTACTCTCCCAGTTGATGCAGGCGTCGGTGACGGACACACCGTAACGCATGTCTGCACGCGGCTGTTCGGAAGACTGATTGCCCTCATGCAGATGGCTCTCCAGCATAATGCCGGTGATTGAGCGGTTACCCGCCTTGATCTGCTCCACCACGGACTCGGCAACCGCCGGCTGACGGCGATAGTCTTTATTCGAGTTGCCATGGCTGCAATCTATCATCAAGGACGGGTGGAGTCCCGCCTCAAGCATCTGTTTTTCACAGGCCGCAACGTGCTCAGCGCTGTAGTTCGGCGTTTTGCCGCCGCGCAGGATCACGTGCCCATCCGGGTTGCCCTGAGTCTGCAGCAGGCAAACCTGACCTGCCTGGTTAATGCCGACGAAGCGATGCGGCATGGCAGCGGCGCGCATGGCGTTGATGGCGGTGCCCAGGCTGCCGTCGGTGCCGTTTTTGAACCCGACCGGCATCGACAGGCCGGATGCCATTTCTCGGTGGGTCTGAGATTCGGTGGTACGCGCGCCGATCGCCGACCAGCTGAACAAATCGCCCAGGTACTGCGGGCTGTTCGGATCCAACGCTTCGGTAGCCAACGGCAAGCCCATGCCCACCAGATCCAGCAACAGGCGACGCGCGATATGCAAGCCTGCTTCAACGTCAAACGAACCGTCCATGTACGGATCGTTGATCAAACCTTTCCAGCCGACAGTGGTTCTGGGTTTTTCAAAGTAGACGCGCATAACGATATACAGCTGATCGCTCAAGTCAGCCGCCAGGGTTTTCAAACGACGGGCGTAGTCCAGCGCCGCATCCGGATCGTGGATCGAACAAGGCCCACACACCACCAACAGGCGATGATCGCGCCCCTGCAAAATGTTGGCGATGGTGTTACGCGCAGTGGCGATTTCATTTTCGTCGTCGGCGCTGAGCGGGAACTGGTTCTTCAGCTCCTCCGGCGTGATGAGAACCTGTTCTGCACTGATGTGTACGTTATTGAGCGCGTCTTTTTGCATGATGCTATTCCTGTCGTTTGGCGTTATGCGTTGAAATGGAACATTGAGCGTTTCAGGGGTCTACCCTATCACGATATGTAAAGTTTTCAATCCATTTTCCGTAAATAAAAGATTACCGTCATTATCTTGATTAAATCACCTTTGAACAAGGGTTACTGAAATTGGTTTAACTACAACAAATACAACTAATTAAACAAATAAAAAACCCATCACCACGCTATAACCCCTCCTGCCTAACAAAGCCACTTATCGTAAACATATTTGTACATTATATTTTACAGCGAGGATGCACGCCCCATCTCGGCACCGGCGGCCGGGCGAAGCAGGATCAGCACGAAATGCCGTTGAAAGCGATGAATTTAAGTAGAAGAAAAGCGAATAAATGAGGGATAAAAATTAAAAACTTAAGCTAATGGCGGCTATTTTTGTCGCCGAAATGAACCGATATAATGTGACCGTCATCAACAATAATCACCCTTAACAACTGGATCCAAGATGCTCTCTTCCCGCGCTCGTCGCGCTTTTCCGCTGTATATTTGCTGCTTAACGACTTTCACCAGTGTTTCAGCCCTTGCCGACAATACGCTTTTCACCGCGATGGACGATCCGGCCACCGCCAAGAAACCGTTCGAAGGCAACGTGCAGGCGGGCTACAACGCCCAGTCCGGCAACTCGCAGAGTTCCACTCTGTTGGCCAACACCAACATGACCTGGTTCAACACCGACGCGGCGTACAGCCTGTGGGGGGCGGCCAACAACACCACCTCCTCCAACGTGCGCTCGTCCGAAAAGTATCAGGCCGGCGGCCGTACGCGCTATAACCTGACCGATCGCAACTACCTGTTCGGCCAGGCCAGCTGGCTGAGCGACCGTTTCAACGGTTACGACTCACGCTCCACGCTGACCAGCGGCTATGGCCGTCAAATCCTCAACGGGCCGCTCAGCGACCTGCGGGTGGAATTCGGTCCCGGCGTGCGCCATGACGAATACCATGGCGGCGGCCGCTCGACCAAAGGGCTGGCCTATGGCGCGGCCAACTATTCCTATCAGCTCACCGACAACACCAAGTTCATTCAGGGCGTCTCCGCACTGGCGAACGAAGAAACCACGCTGAACTCGGAAAGCGCGTTGAACGTGGCGATCAACGATCGCTTTTCACTGCGCGTAGCTTACACTGTGACCTACAACAGCAAGCCACCGGCCTCCGCGCCGAAGAACACCGACACGACAACCTCGGTCACGCTGGTCTACGGCCTGTAACCTGCCCGCCCATTATTTCTCGAAGCCCATCATCGATGGGCTTTTTTATGCCTGCAGTCACCTTTTGCACAATCTGCTAAAAATATTCACCCCACCCATTGACGACTTTAGCAAATAGCTTAATACTGTATGCATATACAGTGATTATTATACGGGCCAGGAGCATGACGGATATCGATAGCGAGCTGCCACGCATCGATACCTTCGGATCCCGAGGTTCTGTAAACGAAGCGAGCATAAGCTATGGAGAAAATCACCTCATTCATCACCTATGCCATGGCGCTGTTCCTCGCCTGGCTGGGCAAACTGTCTCCGCAGGACATTGCCTTTTTAGTCGGCGCCGCAGTAGGCATCGGCACTTTCCTGGTGAACTGGTATTACCGACGTAAAAGCCTGCAGATCTTGAAGGCTATTGAGCGCAATGCGGCATCACGGAGGAAAATTTTCGATGAGTGCAATCGTTAAACGCTGCAGCGTCGCCGCCGTTTTAGCCATCGCCGTGTTGTTGCCGTCGTTCGGCGAGCTGCAAACCTCAGAAACCGGCCTCAGGCTGATCGCCGATCTCGAAGGTTGCCGACTGTCTCCTTACCAGTGCAACGCCGGGGTATGGACACAGGGCATTGGGCACACCGCCGGCGTCATCCCGGGCAAGGCGATAGATGAACGGAAAGCCGCTGTGGATTTGGTAGACGATGTTCGCCGCACCGAGCGCGGCATGGCCGCCTGTCTGCCGCAAACGCTCTCGCAAGAAACCTATGATGCGGTGATCGCCTTCGCCTTCAACGTGGGTATCAGCGCCGCCTGCCATTCCACGCTGGTCGCGCTGCTGCAGCAGGGTCAGTGGCAGCAGGCCTGCGATCAGTTGCCACGCTGGGTTTATGTAAATGGAAAGAAAAACAAGGGGCTGGAACAGCGACGCGCCATGGAACGCGCACTGTGCTTGCAAGGTATTGCCTCATCATGACGGGCTCGCTCGCCTAAGTAGTGATGCCACAACAATTTCACTTAATTTGTTCAAGGGGGTTCTTATGATGCACTGTCCATTATGCGGTCACGTGGCCCACACTCGCTCCAGCCGCTATCTGAGCGAGTCGACCAAAGAGCGTTACCATCAATGCCGCAACATCAATTGCAGCTGCACGTTCGCCACGCACGAATCCGTCGCGAGGGTGATCGTCAAACCTGGCGATGACATTATCCCGGCGCAGCCTCACCCGCCGGAGAGTCAGCAGAAACAAAGCGCCGCGGCGCTGTAATGCAAAAAGCCTGCTTATGCAGGCTTTATTAAGTTGGCGATGCGCAGATGAAATCTCGCAAATGCAACCTGTCGAGGTTTTAAGATAAAAAAAGGGGTTGGCATAGGCCAACCCCTGATAACTATTAACTTTTGGATGCAGCGTTAGTTAACGCGGTTCAGACGCTCTTTGATACGAGCAGCCTTACCAGTACGTTCACGCAGGTAGTACAGTTTAGCTTTACGAACGGCACCACGACGTTTAACAGTAATGCTGTCGATTACTGGGGAGTGAGTCTGGAATACGCGCTCAACACCTTCGCCGTTGGAAATCTTACGAACAGTGAATGCAGAGTGCAGACCGCGGTTACGGATAGCGATAACCACGCCCTCGAATGCCTGCAGACGTTTTTTGCTACCTTCAACGACCCATACCTTCACTTCCACGGAATCACCCGGACGGAATGCAGGTACGTCTTGTTTCATCTGCTCTTGTTCAAGTTGCTTAATAATGTTGCTCATAATATGTCTCTTACCCTAGGTAAACTGATATATCGGTCCCGTCTGATGTCAGACGTTTCCTTCATAGTCCTGTTGCCTGGTCTGATGTTCCCGTTGGAACTCAGCCAGCAACACCGCTTGCTCGTCAGTCAGAGCTAGGCTTTCTAGAAGTTCAGGTCTTCTAAGCCAGGTTCGGCCCAGCGACTGCTTTAAGCGCCAGCGACGTATCTCGGCATGGTTGCCCGACAGCAGAACCGGCGGTACTTCCATTCCTTCCAACACCTCGGGGCGGGTATAGTGCGGGCAGTCCAGCAATCCATCGGCGAAAGAGTCTTCCTCCGCTGAGGCCTGATGGCCCAGCACACCCGGTATGAAACGGGCGACTGAATCAATCAGGGTCATCGCCGGCAGTTCCCCGCCGCTGAGAACGTAATCGCCGATTGACCATTCTTCGTCAATTTCGGTTTGGATTACGCGCTCGTCTATCCCTTCGTAACGGCCGCACACCAGAATCATCTTCTGATTGGCCGCCAGTTCGCACACGCCGGTTTGATCCAGCTTGCGCCCCTGAGGTGACAGATAAATCACCTTTGCTCCCTCGCCTGCCGCTGCTTTCGCCGCATGAATGGCTTCCCGTAAAGGTTGCACCATCATCAGCATTCCCGGGCCACCGCCGTAAGGGCGATCGTCCACGGTACGATGCCGGTCGTAGGTGAAGTCGCGCGGACTCCAACACTGCACGCTCAGCAGGCCATTTTTTACTGCCCGGCCAGTCACCCCGTAATCGGTGATAGCGCGGAACATCTCAGGAAACAGGCTTACAATACCGATGAACACAAGCCAATCCCCTTACCGTTATTCCACTTGCTTCGACCGTTTGATCCGGGGGTCAAAAACCAGGATCCCAATCTGCCTCAATCACGCGGGCAGTGAGATCGACTTTCTTGATAACCTGCCCATGAAGAAACGGAATCAACCGCTCCTTCATGCCGAACGCATCTTTCAGGTTCGCTTTCACAACCATCACATCGTTCGAGCCGGTTTCCATCATATCGATGACTTTACCCAGCTCGTAGCCGGCGGTGGTGACTACCTGGCAGCCCATCAGGTCTTTCCAGTAGTAATCGTCACCCTCCAGCGGAGGAAGTTGCTCAGAATCCACCATAATCTCGCGATTGGTCAGCAGATTCGCCGCGTCCCGATCGTCAATGCCTTTGACTTTGATGATCAGATCCTGACTGTGGCGCTTCCAGTCTTCCAACTCGATATGCTGCCACTGACCCGCCTGCTGGATAAACCACGGCTGATAGTCAAAAATGCTTTCGGCGTTCTCGGTGGATGAAAACACTCTGAGCCAACCACGAATGCCGTAAGCGGACCCCATTTTACCGAGTACAATCGGCTGCTTAGGCGCTACCGGTTTGAGTTGCTTGCTCATTGCCACCACCGCGACAGATTAAGCTGCTTTCTTAGCGTCTTTGATCAGCGCGTGAACGCGATCAGAAACGGTTGCACCCAGACCAACCCAGTGCTCGATGCGGTCCAGGTCCAGACGCAGTGCTTCAGCCTGACCGGAAGCGATCGGGTTGAAGAAGCCTACGCGCTCGATGAAACGACCATCACGAGCGTTGCGGCTGTCGGTCACTACTACTTGATAGAACGGACGCTTTTTAGCGCCGCCACGTGCCAAACGAATTGTTACCATAACATCCTCTTTAGTTAATAAAACAGCCGGGCCCCATTGAGGGACGGGGCCCGGTTGCAATATAAAAAGCCCGAAAATTTTACTCATTTTGGCGCAAAAAGCAATCTAAAGCGTCGATCGCAGGGGACAACTTTTGCAGCCTGTCAAATTTCGGGCGGTTTTCACCGCGAACGGCGAATGCTGAAAGCGCCCGCACTCGGCGTGCGGAGGCCCGTCAGCGGCCTGGGAAGCCCGGCGGCATCATACCTTTCATGCCACGCATCATCTTCGCCATACCGCCTTTCTTCATCTTCTTCATCATACGCTGCATTTCGTCGAACTGCTTCAGCAAGCGGTTGACGTCCTGCACCTGCATGCCGGCCCCCATCGCGATGCGGCGCTTGCGCGAGCCCTTGATGATTTCCGGTTTGGCGCGCTCTTTCAGCGTCATCGAGTTGATGATCGCCTCCATGCGCACCAACACTTTGTCGTCCATCTGCGACTTGACGTTATCCGGCAGCTGGCCCGCGCCCGGCAGCTTGCTCAGCATATTGGCCATGCCGCCCATGTTGCGCATCTGCTTGAGCTGCTCCAGGAAGTCGGTCAGATCGAAACCGTCGCCCTTCTTCAGCTTGTTGGCCAGTTTCTCCGCCTGCTCGCGGTCGACCTTGCTTTCGATATCTTCGATCAGCGACAGCACGTCGCCCATGCCCAGGATGCGTGACGCCACGCGATCCGGATAGAACGGCTCCAGCGCTTCGGTCTTCTCGCCGACGCCGAGGAACTTGATCGGCTTGCCGGTGATGTGGCGGATGGACAACGCCGCACCGCCGCGCGCATCGCCGTCGACCTTGGTCAGCACCACGCCGGTCAGCGGCAGCGCTTCGTTAAACGCCTTGGCGGTATTGGCGGCGTCCTGGCCGGTCATGGCGTCGACCACGAACAGGGTTTCCACCGGCTTGATGGCCGCGTGCACCTGTTTGATCTCGTCCATCATCGCTTCGTCAACGTGCAGACGGCCGGCGGTATCGACGATCAGTACGTCATAGAACTTCAGCTTGGCCTGCTGCAACGCGCGGTTGACGATGTCGATCGGTTTTTCTTTGACGTCGGACGGGAAGAAATCGATGCCGACACCTTCCGCCAGCGTTTCCAGCTGTTTGATCGCCGCCGGGCGATAAACGTCCGCGGAAACCACCAACACTTTCTTCTTCTGTTTTTCTTTCAGGAACTTGCCGAGCTTACCGACGCTGGTGGTTTTACCGGCGCCCTGCAGGCCCGCCATCAGCACCACGGCCGGCGGCTGAGCCGCCAGATTCAGCTCGGTGTTGACTTCGCCCATCGCGGCGATCAGCTCACCCTTGACGATCTTGACGAACTCCTGCCCCGGCGTCAGGCTCTTGTTGACTTCATGGCCAACCGCGCTCTCTTTTACGCGGTTGATGAAGTCGCGCACCACCGGCAGCGCAACGTCCGCTTCCAGCAATGCCATACGCACTTCACGCAGGGTTTCCTTGATATTTTCTTCGGTCAGCCGCCCGCGGCCGCTGATATTGCGCAACGTGCGCGACAATCGATCGGTTAAATTTTCAAACATCGTCTCATGCTCAACGTGTAATGACAGGCCGCTCCGGCGACACAATTGCGCCGATGATAACACGAAGCGAGCAGGATCTCTGCCTCAGCGTTGGAGATAGGTTGGAGTGAAACGCGCGCAACGTTATACTGACACTCCAATTAACCACGCCGAAGCAAAATTAAACGCTATGCCAGTTTTCTCCATTGTGGCTTTGATGGCCTACCTGCTCAGCCTTGGACTGATCATTCCCAGTTTGTTGCGGAAGAATAGCGCATACCGTCGGCTTGCCCTCGTCTCGGCGGTGGTGGCGCTGATTTGCCACGCCATCGCGCTGCAGCAGCGCATCTTTGACGTCAGCGCCGGGCAGAATCTCAGCCTGCTGAACATTGGTTCCATCGTCAGCCTGATCATCTGCTCGGTGATGACCTTCGTCGCTTCGCGCGATCGCGGCTGGTTCCTGCTGCCAATCGTCTACAGCTTTGCGATGATCAACCTGGCCTTCGCCAGCTTTATGCCCGGCGAGTTCATCACTCACCTGGAGGCCAGCCCGGAACTGATGGTGCATATCGGCCTGGCGCTGTTCTCTTACGCCACCCTGATCATCGCCGCGCTCTATGCCTTGCAGCTCGCCTGGCTCGACTACCTGTTGAAAAACAAGAAGCTGACCTTCAGCGCCGACATGCCGCCGCTGATGAGCATTGAGCGCAAGATGTTCCATATCACCCAGATAGGCGTGGTGCTGCTGACGCTCACTCTGTGCACCGGCCTGCTGTACATGGATAATCTGTTCAGCAAAGAGAACGTGCATAAAGCCGTGCTGTCGATCATGGCCTGGTTCGTGTATATCGTGCTGTTGTGGGGCCACTACCATGAGGGCTGGCGCGGCCGCCGCGTCGTCTGGTTCAGCTTCGCCGGCGCCTTCCTGCTGACGCTCGCCTACTTCGGCAGCCGTCTGATTCAGCAGGTGATGGTGCGCTAGGCCAGCCTGGCTCAATTCTCCCTCTCTATAAGGAATACTGCATTGGAGCATGTGTCGACGGGGACCCTCATCATTATCCTGGTGATCATGATCGTGGTCTCCGCTTACTTCTCCGCCTCCGAAACCGGCATGATGACGCTCAACCGTTATCGCCTGCGTCACCTGTCCAAACAGGGCAACCGCTCGGCGCGTCGGGTCGAGAAGCTGCTGCAAAAACCGGATCGGCTGATCGGCCTGGTGCTGATCGGCAACAACCTGGTCAACATCCTCGCTTCGGCGCTGGCGACCATCGTCGGCATGCGGCTGTATGGCGATCTCGGCGTGGCGATTGCGACCGGCATACTGACTTTCGCCGTGCTGCTGTTCGCCGAAGTGCTGCCGAAGACCTTCGCCGCACTCTATCCGGAACGCATCGCCTTCCCCAGCAGCGTCCTGCTGGCCCCGTTGCAAAAGGTGATGTTCCCGCTGGTCTGGCTGCTCAACGGCATCACCAGCCTGACCTTACGCCTGTTCGGCATTCGCACCAACGTGCGCATCAGCGACGCCGTCAGCAAGGACGAGCTGCGCACCATCGTGCGCGAATCCCAGTCGCAGATCTCCCGCCGCAATCAGGACATGCTGATCTCGGTGCTGGATCTGGAAAAGGTGACGGTCAACGACATCATGGTACCGCGCACCGAGATCGTCGGCATCGACGTCAACGACGACTGGAAGTCGATCATGCGCCAGCTGACCCACTCGCCGCACGGCCGCATCGTGCTGTATCGCAGCTCGCTGGACGATGCGATCGGCATGCTGCGCGTGCGCGAAGCCTACCGCCTGATGACCGAGAAAAAAGAGTTCAACAAAGAGAACCTGCTGCGCGCCGCCGATGAGATCTATTTCGTTCCGGAAGGCACGCCGCTCAACGTGCAGCTGGTGAAATTCCAGCGCAACAAAGAGAAGGTCGGCATCGTGGTCGACGAGTACGGCGACATTCAGGGCCTGGTCACGGTGGAAGACATCCTCGAGGAGATCGTGGGCGATTTCACCACCTCGATGTCACCCACGCTGGCGGAAGAAGTCACGCCGCAGAGCGACGGTTCGGTCTTGATCGACGGCACCGCCAACGTGCGCGAGCTGAACAAGGCCTTCAACTGGACCTTGCCGGCCAACGAGGCTCGCACCGTCAACGGCATGCTGCTGGAAGAGCTGGAAGAGATCCCCGAAATCGGCACCCGGGTGCGCATCGGTCATTACGATATCGACATCCTCGACGTGCAGGGCAACATGATTAAACAGGTGCGGGTCACGCCGATCACCTCGCTGCAGTCCAGCGTCGGCCATCATTAGTCCTCGGCCAGAACGTAAAAAAGACGCGAAATCGCGTCTTTTTTTATTTTGCGGGCCACGCACGACTAGATATGCAGTTCCTGCAGCTTCTCTTTCGGCAGCGCCAGCTCGTCGTTGTGGTTCACCACCACGCCGTGATCCAGAATGTGCTTGGCGATTTCCTGCGCTTCTTCCAGCGAGTGCATATGGTAGGTGCCGCACTGGTACTCGTTAAGCTCAGGGATCTTGCGCTGGTCGGTCACTTTCAGCACGTCGGCCATCGCCGCTTTCCAGGCATCGGCAACGCGCTGCTCTTCCGGCACGCCGATCAGGCTCATGTAGAAACCGGTGCGACAGCCCATCGGGGAGATGTCGATAATTTCCACGCCCTGGCCGTTCAGGTGGTCACGCATAAAGCCGGCGAACAGGTGCTCCAGCGTGTGAATGCCGCGCTCGGGCATCACTTCCAGGTTCGGGCGGCAAAAGCGCAGATCAAACACCGTGATGGTATCGCCATGAGGCGTTTTCATGGTTTTTGCAACGCGGACAGCCGGAGCTGCCATACGGGTATGATCGACGGTAAAGCTATCCAGCAATGGCATTTCGCTACCTCCTCGTAAAAGAGCATTTATTTCGAAACTTTTTTTCCTAACCGGGAAACCTTTTCCAACCCTGCGAGTCTGAGTATGTGAAAGACGCGCATTTGTTATCATCATCCCTGTCATCAGAGATGCATATTTGGCCACATTGATGTGGCCTTTTTCTTTTTCAGCTTCCGCCGTTTTGCTTCAGGAACGCTTCAAAGCTTAGCGTATCATTGGCTTCTATGTCGCGTTGACGCTGCCACGAGGCTTCTCGCTCTTTATCCAGCTCGGCTTCGTTCAGGATTTCCAACGGTTCTTCCAGCAATGTCTGGCGATACTGCTCCGCCAGCTGCAAACCGACGCGCCCGGTGCCTTCCGCCTTCATGGCCTTGAGAATGCGCGCGGAGAAGGTCAGCTCAGGATCGTCAAACGCGGCGACCAGCTCATCGCACACCTGCTGGTATTGACGATCGCCGGCTTCGCCGTCCAGCACTTCCGCCACCCGACGCAGATCGGCGAACAGCGCCTTGCCGACTTTCTCCAGCGGCTCATGGCTGGCGCCACAGCCGATGCCGATGGTCTGGCCCGGCTTGCGCCCTTCGAGGATCACCCGGTTCCAGTTCTTGCGCGTGCACAGCAGCTCATCGCTGCTCATCTCCGGCGCATCTGCCAGCGCGCACCACACCAGGAACAGATCCAGGAAACGCGCCTGCACCGCATCCACGCCGATCGGCGAGAATGGGTTGATGTCCAGCGAACGCACTTCAATGTATTCGATACCGCCACGCAGCAGCGCGTCCGACGGCGTCTCGCCGCTTTGGGTCACGCGCTTTGGCCGGATCGGCGCATACAGCTCATTCTCGATTTGCAGAACGTTGCTGTTCAGTTGCAGGTAGCGATCGCCCTCTTTCACGCCCAGCTTGGCGAACTCTTCGGAAGGCGTGGCGATCGCCCGCTTCAAACCGGCCACATAGCTGTGCAGATCGTTGAAGGTGATGCCCAGATTACTCTGCGATTTATTGGTATAACCCAAGTCGCTCAGGCGCAGCGAAGTGGCGTACGGCAGGTAGCACATCCCCTGCTCGGTGCGCTCGAACGGCAGATTGGTCTCGCGCCCTTTGAGGAACGAAGAACAAATGGCCGGCGATGCGCCGAACAGATACGGGATCACCCAGCCGAAACGGTAATAGTTGCGGATCAGGCGGAAATAACCGGCCGAGATCTGCTCTTTACCGCTTTCTGCGTCCTGCACGCCGGCCCAGGCCTGCCAAAACTCCAACGGCAGCGAGAAGTTGTAGTGCACGCCGGAAATGGTCTGCATCAGCGCGCCATAGCGATTCTTCAGCCCTTCACGGTACAGCGTCTTCATGCGGCCGATGTTCGACGAACCGAACTGCGCCAGCTCGATGTCCTGCTCGGCTTCGATAAAGCACGGCATGCTGAGCGGCCACATGCGCTCATCGCCAATGTTGCGCGCCACGTAGCGATGAATATCGCGCAGGAACGTCAGCAAGTGATCGATATTGTCATCAACCGGCGTAATGAACTCTAACAGCGCCTCGGCGAAATCCGTGGTGATCCAATGGTGCGTCAATGCCGCCCCCAGCTTTTCCGGATGCCCGGTGGTCGCCAAGGTGCCGTTCGGCGTGACTCGCAGCGTTTCACGCTCGATGCCGCGACGAATGCCTTTTAATGCCTGGGGATGGGCTTCCAACCAAGAAAGCGCCTGTGATACGTCCGGGATCAAATTGACCTCCCGCTTCTAAAAACAATAACTCGTAAGCATACTGAATCCGCACCCGAGAGAATATTGAGTTATATTCACTTGGTTACTGCCACCAGGCGATGCCCTGTACCGTTATCATAGCCAAAACGATGTAACGCAGCGCCTTTCCGATACACAGAAACAGCGCGACAGAGCCCCAGGGCATGCGCAGCCAACCTGCCAACACGCACAACAAATCGCCCACCACCGGCACCCAGCTGAGCAACAGCGCAGCCGGGCCAAAGCGTTGCAGCCACCCGAGCGCCGTTGCCAGCCCCCGCTGTGGTTTCAACGCCGGTAACAGGCACCCGATAATGACATTGGTCAAGCCACCCAGCGTATTGCCCAGGGTCGCGGCCAGCACCAGCAACTCCGGCGAGACGCGACTCTGGGTCAGCAAGGCGACCAGAACGATTTCTGAATTTCCCGGCAGCAGCGTCGCACTGAGGAAGCTGCTGCCAAATAACGATATTACGGCTAGCGTACTACTCACAGCGTACGAACGTCTACCACAGCCATGCCGGCATTTTTTGCCGCCTGAATGCCAAACTCGGCGTCTTCAAACACCACGCATTTTTCCGGCGGCACGCCGATCAGTTCGGCACAGCGCAGGAAGGTATCCGGCTCCGGTTTATGGCGCTGTACATCGTCCGCACCGACGATCGCGTCGAAGCAGTTGAACAGGCCGAGATGACGCAGCAGCATTTCCGCCATGCGGTGCTCGCTGCCGGTGCCGACCGCCATCGGACGGCGGCCGTGATAGGACTTCACCACCTCGATCAATGGCAATGGACGCACGCTATCCAGCAGCATCGCTTCCACCGCGCGCGTTTTCTCCGCCGCCAGGTGATGGGGATCGAGATCGGCCTGATGGCTGGCGATAATCGCCTGAGCGATGCGCCAGGTCGGTGAACCGCTCAGCGCCACCATGGCCGCTTCATCAAACGTCATGCCATAACGGGACAGCACTTCGCGCCACGCTTTACGGTGCGTTGGCTCAGTGTCCAGAATCGTGCCGTCCATGTCGAAAATAAGACCCTGATAGCGGTCGTACATCGTTACTCCATGATCGTTGAGGAAAGAAAACTACTTTAGCGTAAAGCCGTTGGGTTGTCGCTGACTGCGTCATAGCGGAATGTGCTGTGATCGATCGGATGCAAAGAAGGAAAGGGGTGAAGAGAGAATGGCTAAATGCTGAAAAGCGAAAAACCCGCCAAGGCGGGTTTCTCTTAGATGGTGCATCCGGGAGGATGATTCGGCGCCAACGCCTCACCCTGCGGGCCGTTGCTAAAGCAACGTTATCCTCCCCAAGGACACTTTCTTTTTACCACCCGCATGACGATTTCTCTTCGCGATACGGGAGGTTAAACATGGTGCATCCGGGAGGATTCGAACCTCCGACCGCTCGGTTCGTAGCCGAGTACTCTATCCAGCTGAGCTACGGATGCATGACTGTTTTTGCCGCTTGCCTGTTTCACGAATAACAGAAAAGCAAAAACCCGCTAAGGCGGGCTTCTCTTAGATGGTGCATCCGGGAGGATTCGAACCTCCGACCGCTCGGTTCGTAGCCGAGTACTCTATCCAGCTGAGCTACGGATGCATTACTATTTTTACCGCGTGCCGGCTTTGCTAATAAAACCAGACTTGAAGAATGGTGCATCCGGGAGGATTCGAACCTCCGACCGCTCGGTTCGTAGCCAAGTACTCTATCCAGCTGAGCTACGGATGCACAGGAATTCTTTTTTGATACCGTATGGTACGTTGTTACTACCCCACCATACTGCAAAATATGGTGCATCCGGGAGGATTTGAACCTTCGACCGCTCGGTTCGTAGCCAAGTACTCTATCCAACTGAGCTACAGATGCAATTAAGGTGAGACGGGGATTCGAACCCCGGATGCAGCTTTTGACCGCATACTCCCTTAGCAGGGGAGCGCCTTCAGCCTCTCGGCCACCTCACCATACGCTTCTTTCGAATTGTGCCTAACTTGCTTTGGAGAAGCTCATCGGCACTGCGTGGCGCACATATTACTTTCTCCGACTTTTAAGTCAAACAATTTTTCCCAACTCATGCGCGTTTGCACAATTCGCACCCAACATGGGCGATTTCACGGCAAAAAGGGCGTTTTATCAACAGGCAACCGCAACGTCTGCAGCAATAAAGCAGGAAACTAACCGGGAAAATAATCACGAAAAAGAGAGGGGAGAACGAAAGAAGTGGGTAAAACGATGCAGTAGCGTCTCGTCTGGCAACGAGACGCTGCTTCGGAATCAGTAAGTCGTCTGCTGAGACTTCTCTGCCTGAATGCGCTGATAGATTTCTTCACGGTGAACTGAAACCTCTTTGGGGGCGTTCACACCAATACGCACCTGGTTGCCTTTTACCCCTAGCACAGTGACCGTAACCTCATCGCCAATCATGAGGGTTTCACCAACTCGACGAGTCAGAATTAACATTCTTTGCTCCTTGAAAGATTAAAAGAGTCGGGTCTCTCAGTTTCCCCGTCATTATCCATCATATGTGGTGAAAACGTAAGCCGCGCAATCCACAATAAGTGTAAGCAGACTTGGTCCCACCTCAGATAATGGTAAGTTTAGCCGACCAGAAAAACTTTGTTCCCGCAATTGTAACTAAATTGTGTTAGCACAGTATGAAAACGCCATAATCAACAAAGTATTATGGCGTTTGTCCGTGCTATTTATTTATGTTCACAGCTTTGAGGCCACCCAGGCTTCTACGCTGTTTAACGCCGCTGGCAGGGCGTTGATATCCGTCCCCCCCGCCATCGCCATATCAGGGCGACCACCGCCCTTGCCGCCGACCTGCTGCGCCACGTTGCCGATCAACTCGCCAGCTTTCACGCGGTCAGTCAGATCCTTGGTCACGCCCGCGACCAGGCTGACTTTGTCATCAGCCGTCGTCGCCAACACGATAATGGCCGAACCCAATTGATTTTTCAGGTCATCCACCATGGTGCGCAGCATTTTGGCTTCGACATTGTCCAACTGGCTAACCAACAGCTTCACGCCGTTAACCACTTTCGCCTGGCTGGACAGCGACGCGCTTTCCTGCGCCGCCTGCTGATCTTTCAGCTGCTGCAGTTCTTTTTCCAGCACGCGCGTGCGATCGAGCACCGAGCGCACTTTATCGGTCAGGTTGTTGCTGTCGCCCTTCACCAATTGAGCAACGTCTTGCAACAAATCGCTTTGCTGATGCAGCGTAGCGATAGCGCCAGCGCCGGTCACCGCTTCAATACGGCGGATGCCCGCCGCGGTACCCGATTCGCTCAGAATGCGGAACAGGCCGATATCACCGGTGCGGCTGGCGTGGGTGCCGCCGCACAGCTCGGTGGAGAAGTCGCCCATGGTCAGCACGCGCACGTTGTCGTCGTACTTCTCGCCGAACAGCGCCATCGCCCCCTTCTCTTTGGCATCTTCCAACGCCATCAGCTCGGTCTGCACCGGCAGGTTACGACGCACCTGCTGGTTAACCAGATCTTCCACCGCGCGAATTTGTTCCGGCTTCATCGCTTCAAAATGCGAGAAGTCGAAGCGCAGGTATTTGTCGTTAACCAGAGAGCCTTTCTGCGCAACGTGCTCGCCCAACGTTTGGCGCAGCGCGGCGTGCAGCAGGTGGGTCGCGGAGTGGTTCAGACGGATGCTGTTGCGGCGCTCGGCGTCGATCTGCGCATCCACGCGATCGTTCAGCTTCAGCGAACCTTGCGCCAGCTTGCCTTGATGGCCGATAGCCTGACCGTATTTCTGGGTGTCGTTGACCACAAACTCGGCGCCGGCGGCTTTCAGCACGCCTTTATCGCCGACCTGGCCGCCGGATTCACCGTAGAACGGCGTCTCGTCCAGCACCACCACCGCCTCTTCGCCGGCGTTGATCTGCTCGACCGGCTGGCCGTCACGGAACAGCGCGATGACCGTCGCCTGCTGCTCGTCGTGATCGTAGCCGCTGAACTGGCTGCTGCCGTCCACGCGGATCAGGCTGTTGTAGTCGGCGCCGAAGCCGCTGGATTCGCGCGCGCGGCGACGCTGTGCTTCCATCGCTTCTTCAAAGCCCGCTTCGTCGACTTTCAGACCGCGTTCGCGGCAGACGTCAGCGGTCAGATCCACCGGGAAACCGTAGGTATCGTACAGACGGAAAGCGGTTTCGCCGTCCAGGGTATCGCCCTGCAGCTTGGCCAGCTCTTCGTCCAACAGCGCCAGGCCACGCTCCAGCGTGCGGGCAAACTGCTCCTCTTCGGTTTTCAGCACCTGTTCCACCAGCGATTGCTGGCGTTTCAGCTCGTCGGCCGCCGGACCCATCACTTCGATCAGCGGCGCCACCAGCTTGTAGAAGAAGGTGTCTTTCGCGCCCAGCATGTTGCCATGGCGGATCGCGCGACGAATGATGCGGCGCAGCACGTAGCCGCGGTTTTCGTTAGACGGGATCACGCCGTCCGACACAAGGAAGGCGCAGGAACGAATGTGGTCGGCGATAACGCGCAGGGATTTGTTATCCAGATCGGTCGCGCCGGTCACTTTCGCCACGGCGGCGATCAGGGTGCGGAACAGGTCGATCTCATAGTTGGAGTTCACATGCTGCAACACCGCCGCGATACGCTCCAGACCCATACCGGTATCCACCGAAGGTTTCGGCAGCGGCAGCATGGTGCCGTCGGACTGACGGTTGAACTGCATGAAAACGATGTTCCAGATCTCGATGTAGCGGTCGCCGTCTTCTTCCGGGCTGCCCGGAGGGCCGCCCCAGATGTGATCGCCGTGATCGTAGAAAATCTCGGTGCACGGGCCGCATGGGCCGGTATCACCCATCTGCCAGAAGTTATCGGAAGCGAAAGGCGCGCCCTTGTTATCGCCGATGCGGATAATGCGCTCGGCCGGTACGCCGATTTGCTTCTGCCAGATGTCGAATGCTTCGTCATCGGTTTCATACACGGTGACCCACAGTCTCTCTTTCGGCAGGTTGAACCAGTTTTCACCGGTCAGCAGTTCCCACGCGTAGCTGATAGCGTCGTGCTTGAAGTAATCGCCGAAGCTGAAGTTGCCCAGCATTTCAAAGAAGGTGTGGTGACGAGCGGTATAACCGACGTTTTCCAGGTCGTTATGCTTGCCGCCTGCGCGCACGCAGCGCTGCGAGGTGGTGGCGCGGGAATAGGCGCGTTTGTCGAGCCCCAGGAAAACATCCTTAAATTGGTTCATGCCGGCATTGGTAAACAGCAATGTCGGATCATTGTTAGGCACCAGGGAGCTGCTTGCTACAACCTGATGACCCTTACTATGAAAGAAATCGAGAAACGCTTGACGGATCTCAGCGGTGCTCTTGCTCATAATTTTCCTGGAAAGGCTAGAATAACGACACGTGAGCCGGTGGCGCGTCATCCCGACGATGACAACCAGCTCACGAACAAAAAGTGGGGATAAGATAAATTTTCTTCAGAGGGAAGTAAAACCCCGTGTGCGCTCATTGCGCAAAATCACGGTAAATTGACTGAATTTCTTCCTGGAAGAAGCCGCGATAGAGCAGATAACGCTGCACTTTGGCTTTCTCTTTCCAGTCGGTTGGCAACGCATCGCCAAATTTTCGCTGCGCCACCTGTTTCGCCTGTTCGCACCAGTCGATATCGCATTCCGCCAACGCGTCCTGCACCAGCGCTTTATCCACGCCCTTTTGCATCAGTTCGCTGCGGATGCGCTGCGCGCCATAACCTTTGCGGCTGCGGCTGCCGATGTAGCTGTGGGCGAAACGCTTATCGTCCAGCCAGTTGTGCTGGTAACAGTAGACGATAACCTGCTCGATCAGCGCGGGATCTACCGGCTCTTCGGCTACCGGCGGCGGCGATGTCGGCGCATGCGGCCCCTTGCCGCCAAACCGGGCTTTCGCCACAAACGGCTGCGCCGCAAGTTTGCGGCGCAGTTCAGCTTCACTATGATCGCGTTGCGACAGCAGGCGCATGGCGCGGCTTAGCAAGTCATTCATCATTCAAGCCTGAATTCAGGGGATGTGCGCCACATAAACGGCGGCGCACATCTTCAGCGATTAAAACTGCTCGCTGGTTTCCGCTTCGTCATCTTCGAAGTCGTCACCGGAGGCAGCCACCAGCTCACCGCCGCTGTGCAGCAGCAGGTCGCGCAGTTTCTTATCCAGCTCGGCGGCGATAGCCGGGTTTTCTTTCAGGAAGTTACAGGCGTTCGCCTTGCCCTGACCGATCTTCTCGCCGTTATAGCTGTACCAGGCGCCGGCTTTTTCGATCATCTTGTGCTTCACGCCCAGATCGACCAGCTCACCACGGCTGTTGATGCCTTCGCCGTACATGATTTGGAACTCAGCCTGTTTGAACGGCGCAGCGATTTTGTTCTTCACCACTTTCACGCGGGTTTCGCTGCCCACCACTTCGTCGCCCTCTTTGATGGCGCCGATACGACGGATATCCAGACGCACCGAAGCATAGAACTTCAGAGCGTTACCACCGGTAGTGGTTTCCGGGTTGCCGAACATCACGCCGATCTTCATACGGATCTGGTTGATGAAGATCAGCAGGGTATTAGCGTTTTTCAGGTTGCCGGCCAGCTTACGCATCGCCTGGCTCATCATACGCGCCGCCAACCCCATGTGCGAATCGCCGATTTCACCTTCGATTTCTGCCTTCGGCGTCAACGCCGCCACGGAATCGACGATGATGACGTCAACCGCGCCGGAGCGGGTCAGCGCATCACAGATTTCCAGAGCCTGCTCGCCGGTGTCCGGCTGGGAGCACAGCAGGTTGTCGATATCGACGCCCAGCTTCTTCGCATAGATAGGATCCAGCGCGTGCTCGGCATCGATGAACGCACAGGTTTTTCCTTCGCGCTGCGCGGCGGCGATCACCTGCAGCGTCAGGGTGGTTTTACCGGACGATTCCGGGCCGTAGATTTCGACGATGCGGCCCATCGGCAGGCCGCCGGCGCCCAGAGCGATATCGAGTGACAGTGAGCCGGTGGAGATGGTTTCCACGTCCATGGAGCGGTCTTCACCCAGGCGCATGATGGAGCCTTTGCCGAACTGTTTCTCAATCTGGCCCAGTGCCGCAGCTAACGCCTTTTGCTTGTTCTCATCAATAGCCATTTTTGCTCCTTCGTTTCGCAATGCCGGTGTTACCCCACACTGCCACTGAATGTATGTTGTGCAGGAAATGTCACTAATTATACTGTATGGTCATACAGTATCAAGCCTAATTTACAAAAATTCGTCAATGGCGGTTTGCAGCGCGAAAATCGTCGCCTGCAGCCGCACCGCATCGCGGTCGCCCTCGAATTGCATCTTGCGCGACAGCCCCCGGCCATCGCTGCTGGCGAAGCCGAACCACACGGTGCCGACCGGCTTTTCCGCGCTGCCGCCGTCCGGGCCAGCGATGCCGCTCACCGACAGCGCCAGATCGGCCTGCGCCGCACGCAGCGCCCCTATGGCCATCTCGCGCACCACCTCTTCGCTGACCGCACCATGCGCCGCCAACGTCGCTTCGCTCACTCCCAGCAGGTCATGCTTCGCCGCATTGCTGTAGGTCACGAATCCGCGATCGAAATAGGCGGAGCTTCCCGCAACATCGGTAATGGCCTTGGCGATGCCGCCGCCGGTGCAGGATTCAGCGCAGGTGATCCAGCGGCCCTGAGCCTTCAGTTTCTCCCCTGCCAACACGCTGAGCTGACGCAGTTGGTTTTCACTCATAATCCCTCCCTCGTGAATTCAGGTATATGCGCCCGATAGTAGCATTTATCAAGGCGGCGCGGCGGCTGGCGCGCAGAAATGCGCAGCGCCTCGCAGGAGGTGCGGTTTTAAGCGCCCGGCCAAGCTGCTAGTATCAAAAGAAGCGCCCCATCGAGCGGCGGCGCACCAGCACAAGGAACATCACGGAGGCGGCACGCTGCGGCGGCGGCCTCAGGGCGCACCAGAAGAGATTAGGATGATAGAGTGAAAAAAACGTTGGGCGTATTTTTGCCGTTGTACACCACCACCCTGCTGCTGCTGTTGGGCTCAGGCCTGCTCACTACCTACGTCTCGCTGCGGCTGACCTCCATTCACGTCAGCAGCGCGCTGATCGGCGCCATCATCGCCGCCAACTACATCGGGCTGGTGATCGGCGGCAAGGTCGGCCACTTTCTCATCGCCCGCGTCGGGCATATCCGCGCCTACGTGGCCTGCGCCGGCATCATCACCGCCGCGGTGCTGGGCCACGGCCTGACGGAGTTCATTCCCGCCTGGGTCGCGCTGCGCCTGGTGATCGGCCTATGCATGATGTGTCAGTACATGGTGCTGGAGAGCTGGTTGAACGACCAGGCGGAATCCAACCAGCGCGGCATGGTGTTCGGCTTCTATATGGCGGCGACCTATCTCGGCATGTCGCTGGGCCAGATCGTGCTGATGCTGCAAAGCAATCTGGGCATCGCCACGCTGCTGGTGATCGCGCTGTGCTTCGCGCTCTGTCTGGTGCCGATCGCTCTGACTACCCGCACCAATGCGCGCCACATGTCGCCGGCGCCGATGGAACTGCGTTATTTTGTCGGCGCCATTCCCAAGGTGCTGGCCACCACGCTGGTGATCGGCATGGTCGTGGGCTCGTTTTACGGGCTGGCGCCGGTCTACGCCAGCCTGCAGTCCTTAACCACTCAGCAAACCGGCCTGTTCATGGCGCTCTCCATCTTCGCCGGGCTGGTGGCGCAATTCCCGCTCAGTTGGCTGTCGGATCGCTATAACCGCCCCTTGCTGATGCGCCTCAACGCCATTCTGCTGATCGTGGCGGCGCTGCCGCTGGCGCTGCTGCCGCACATCGATTTTCCGCTGCTGCTGGCGGTAGGATTCGTCGTCAGCATGCTGCAGTTTACGCTCTACCCGCTGGCGGTGGCGCTGGCCAACGATCTGATCGAGCCGGAGCGCCGCGTCTCGCTGGCCGCCTGTCTGCTGATGGCGTTCGGCGTCGGCGCCAGCATCGGGCCGTTGGCGGTCGGCGCGCTGATCGAGCCGCTTGGCGGCAATATTCTGTACGCCTTCTTCGCCCTGTGCGGCGTGCTGCTGGCAGCCCTGAGCCGGACGGCCAAAGCAGAGGAACCGCAGCTGGCGCAGGACGCGCCGGTGCCGCATATTGCGCTGCCGGACAGTCTCGCCAGCTCGCCGCTGTCACCGGCGCTCAATCCAACCTTCGATGAGCAGATCATTCACGACACCATGCCGCCGCCGGAAGCGGCGCCCGATGTCGAGGAGCCGCAGCCCGAAGAACAGGAGGCGGAACCCTCAGCTCAGGGGGCGGATCCGGAAGAAGACACCGGTCTGAAAAAGGCGCACGCCATGCTGTAAATGACTGCGTTACAGATCCCGGAAAGAGCCCAGCAGAAAACCGCGTTCGGCGATCGCCGCTTTCAGCGTCGGCGCAGTCAACACATCCAGCTCGGCGAGGCGCGGATGGCAGTATTGGCTCTGCAGGATCGTCGCGTCGAGAAAGGCCGGGTGGCACATCATTTCCAGTGACTCGGCGCCCTGCTCGTCGGCGCGCACCAACCTTTGCAGGAACAACGTTTCGGAAATCGTCTCACCGTAGAATCCCGCGTCGAAAGCGTCCGTGCTGTAGGGGGCATGCAGCGTGATGCCACGCCGTTTCGCCTCTTCGCGATCGATGCGCAGCGGCAGATCATGCGCCAGCGCGAACGCCTCCACCAGCGGGTAAATCTGCGGCTGCATATGCACATGGTGGTGGCTGTCAATGTGCGTCGGCGGCCTGCCGAACAGCGTCACGAACCGCGCGAACTGGCGCTGCAGCTCTTCCTGAATCTCGTTCAACTGCAGCTCGCCGGCCTCGGCGCGGCGCCACAGCCATTTACCCAGCTCGCCATGCTCATTGACCAGCGAAGGCATGGCGCCCAGCGGCCTGCCATAGGTCAAAACGAAATGCAGCCCGATCGGCAATCCGGGATATTGCCGGCTGAGCGCTGCAGCATGCTCCGCGCCGCCGCCGTTCACCATCGCCGTGGTGGAGGAAACGACGCCATGCTGATACGCCTCGATAACGCCATAGTTCTGCCCTTTGCTCAGACCGAAATCGTCGGCATTCACGATCAGTAGTTTTTCCATTGTGGCTCCCGCGGGATGAATTTTTGGCAAGGGAGGGCCGACCGACCGGTGCGGCATTCCCCTTCGCTAAGATAAAAATCAAATGATTAACCGACCGGCGCCCTGAAGCTCATCGGCATATCGGCGTTGATACTGATCGGGAGCGGCCCTAAAGAGGGCCGTAACACTTTTTTCGGTAGTTGCCTGGGGTCACGTCGGTGAGCCGCTTGAAGTTTTTAATGAACAGACTGACGTCGCCATAGCCGGAATCAAAGGCGATATCGGAAACCGAATAGTTGGTGACCTCCAGCTGCGTCTTGGCGAAGTTGATGCGGATCTCGTTGATCACCTGCATCGGCGTCTTCTGGTAGTAGCGCCGCATCGCCCGGGTCAGGTACTCCTGAGTTTTCCCCGACAGCGCCACCATGTTCGCCAGCGCCCTTTCGCCGAACATCGCCTTGTCATGCATGCCGGCGAGGGTGTTCTTCAGCCACTGCGGGATATCATCGCCGCCGTCATTGTCTTCTTTATAGTGACGAATACGGCTGATCACGTAGAAGGTCAGCGTTTCGAGAAATTCGGCGAAATCGTCCTCGCGAAACTGTGGCGAACTCACCACCGATTCGATATAGGCCAAAAACTCGCTTCTCAGGCTGTAGGCCTGCGAGGCGACAAAGCAGCGCGGCAGTTGCTGCAAATAGTGCTCTTCAAAGAACGCTTTGCTGACCGCCACGTTGAAGATTTTCGTCGCGCCGAACTCGTAAAAGCTCTGGTGGTAAGAGCCGATGGGGATAAAGACGAAATCCCCGCGTTCCAGCAGCACCCGCTTGCCGTTGATCTCCTGATAGCATTTGCCGCTCAGCACGATGGTGAATTCGTAATAGTCGTGCTGATGCAGCCCGGTGGCGCTTTCCACCTTGTTGTAGATGAACAGGTGAAAGTCTTTGCAGTTAAAGAAATCCTGCTCGCGAATCAGCTTCACGTCGTTCGCACTCAGCGAAATTCGGTTATCGGACACGGCGCCGGCCTCCCGTTAGTCAAATCCGTTGCGTCTGGCCGCCTCGGCAAACCAGTAGCCGCTTTTTTTGATGGTGCGCCGCTGCTCCGCCCGATCCAGCCGCACCAGCCCATAACGATTCTTGTAGGCGTTCAGCCAGGACCAGCAATCGATAAAGGTCCACAGATGATAGCCCTTGCACTGCGAGCCTTCCGCCAGCGCGCGGTGCAGCCACTTCAGGTGATCGCGAATAAACTCGATGCGGTAATCGTCCTCCACCCGCCCATCGGCGCCGATAAACGCCTCTTCGCCCTCAACGCCCATGCCATTTTCGGAAATATAACAAGGCAGATTGCCGTAGTTCTCTTTCAGATCCATCAGAATGTCGTACAGCCCCTTCTCATAGATCTCCCAGCCGCGGTGCGGATTGATTTTGCGACCCGGCATTGCATAGTAACTGAACAAGTCCTCCGGCAGCGCGATCGGCTCCCCGGCGCGGCGCCCTGCTTTCGCCTGTACCCTGCGCGGCTGGTAGTAGTTGACGCCGAGGATATCGACCACGCCGCCTTCGATCAGCTGCGCGTCCTGCGGTTCGCAGTAAGGCATCAGCCCATGCTGCGCCAACAGATGCAGCAACGCCGCCGGATAGCGCCCTTTGGCGACCGGGTCGAGAAAGCTGCGATTGAGCAACAGATCGGCGTCGTGTGCCGCCTGTAGATCCTCCGGCGCGTCGGAGCGCGGATAGGTTGGGCTCAGGTTCAAAATGATGCCGATGCTCCCCGGCAGCCCCCGCGCTCTGAAACGTTGCACCGCCATGGCGTGCGCCAGCACGCTGTGATACGCCACGGTGACCGCCCGTTTGAAGTCCACCACGCAAGGGTAATGCAAGTCATTCAGGTAACCGGCCTCTACCGGCACGATCGGCTCGTTGAAGGTGAACCAGTGGGTAACCCGATCGCCAAACAGGCCGAAGCAGATGTCGGCGTAACGCGCATAGGCGTCGATCACCGCCCGGCTTTCCCAGCCGCCGCGCTGCTGCATGCACAGCGGCATATCGAAGTGGTAGAGATTGATAAACGGGGTGATGCCCTGCGCCAACAGCTCGTCGATCATCGCGTTGTAGAATGCCGCCGCCTGCGGGTTCACCTCGCCGTCGCCGTCCGGGATCAGCCGTGACCACGAGATCGAGGTTCTGAAGGTATTGTGGCCCAGCGTTTTGAGCAGCCCGATATCGGTGCGGAAATGGTCATAAAAGGTCGAGGCCTCGGCCGGCCCCACCCGATCGTGAAAGCGCTCGGGCGCGATCTCGTACCAATAGTCGAAGATGTTGCGGCTCTTGCCATCGCGCGCGGCCGCCCCTTCAGACTGCGGCGCGGAGGTGGCGCTGCCCCACCAAAACCCGTCGGCAAATTGATATTCCATATTCGCGTCCCTCGCGGGGCGAGCGCGCCGCCCCGTCCCACAGTTAGAATTTCAGCGCCTTGGCGATGTCTTCTTCGCTTTCCGTCGCCGCGTCGATCTGGCTTTGCGCCTTGTTGGAAATCGCCACGAACGGCAGATAAATCACGGTGGCGACCGCCAGGTTGAACAAGCTCAGCAACAGGGCCATGATGCTGCCGTTGGTGTTGAAGAACGCTCCCAGGCCGACCGGCATGGTCCAAGGCGCGATGTTGGTGATCGGCGGGATCAGCCCGGAGTAGTAAGCCAGCGAGGTGATAAGGGTCAGCACCGGCTGAACCAGGATGAACGGAATGAACATCACCGGGTTCATGATCACCGGCAAACCGAACAGGATAGGTTCGTTGATCTGGAAAATGCCGGATGGCGTCGCCAGTTTGGCGACCTGGCGGTAATCTTCGCGGCGCGAGGCGATGAAGATGGCGATGATCAGGCCCAGCGTCGAACCGGTGCCGCCGAGGTAAATATAAGAGTCGACGAACGGTTTCGCCCACATGTGGAACTCTTTGCCGGCGGCCACCGCCGCCTCGACCGAACCGTATTTGTTGTACAGCTCCACGTTTTCCAGCGCGAAAGGCGTCATGATGCCGCTGTCCAGCGCCGCCAGCGCCATGGAACCGTGTACCCCAAAGAACCACAGCAGCGAAGAGAAAAGCACGTATACCCAGCCCACCACGCTGCCCATCTTGGCCAGCGGCGCCGAAATGCCGTCCATGATGATCTGGTGGAAGTTGGTGCCCCAGTGCGCCAGCGCGAACGCCACCAGCCCCATGATGGAGAGGATGATGAAGCCGGGGATCAGCGCCGAGAAGGAGCGCGACACCGAAGCCGGCACGCTGTCCGGCAGGCTGATCACCCAGTTGCGCCGCACGATGAAGGCAAACATCTCAGCCACCGCCAGCCCAATCACCATACCGGAAATGATGTTGGCGCCGCCCAGCCAATTGGCGCCCACCGCATAGGCCTCGCCGACGTTGAACGGCGTGACGGTCATGAAGGCCGCCACCGCCAGCAACGCCGAGGCCAGGGGATCGACCTTGCGCTCTTCGGCCAGCGCCATGCTGATAAAGAACGGCGTCATCAGGGACATGATCCCCAACGTACCGTTGTAAACGCTGCCGCCAATACTCTTCAGGCTATTGAGCGTCTCGATGGTGGAGGCGTCCAATCGCACGCCCAGCGAATAGAAGAACGATCCCTCGCCAAAGCTCAGGAACACGTTGTTGATCAACACGAACATCGCCCCGGTCAAGGTCAGCGGCATCAGGCGGATAAAGCCGTTTTTGATGGCGTTGACGTGGGGCTGCTTACCGATTTTTACGGCGAAAGGCAGGATAACCTTCTCGAGCGAGGCAATGAGGGTATTCACGGCGGCCTCCTGTTATTGGTTGGCTTTCTTGATGGCGGCCACCGCGGCCTTCAGCACGCCCAGCCCATCGACCTTGCCGTACAGCAGCGGATCGATGACTTCAACAGGTTTATTGGGCAACTGTTTCTGCACTTCCGGCAGGGTGTAGGCGATCTGCGGCCCCAGCAGGATCAGATCCGCTTCAACCCCCTTCTCCGCGGCCAGCGCTTCCGGATAGGCGGCGATGATCACCGGCACTTCATATTTTTCGGCCTGCGCCTTCATTTTTGATACCAACAGGGAAGTGGACATACCGGCAGAACAAAACAGATAGATTTTTTTCTTTTCCATACCAAGCACCTCAGATAATCAAAAAAACCCGGTGTTATTTGTATGCCAGATGCAATCACGATTGCTTCACGCACATTCCTTATGAAAATTTCCGTCACGTTGCCCTGGTTACAGACAGTATACGGAGCATGAAAAAAGGATCGGTAAGCCAGAAGGAGACAGAACCGTCTCTCATTGACCTGATGGATTGACCCTCTTCACATTTCGCACAAAAAAATAGTGTGACCGGGCTCTCAAACAACCGATAAAAACTCAGAATATTCGTAATAAATAATCAAATAGCAATTATAAACAGCAAGTTATAAACTCGCTGGGAATTTAAGGGTTTATTTGCGTCTGAACAAACGGCGAGGGAATAAAAATAGTTCAAGCTTGATTCGCCTGCTGCCATCCGAACGCGATGGCAGGTGAAGAGGATTACGTGGGCAGACGCAGCAACTCAATCACCGTGGCTAGCGCCACGGAATGGTTTCTGCGGTTGGGGTAATAGAGGTAAAAACCGGGAAACGGCGCGCACCAATCGGCCAGCACCCGCCGCAGCCGTCCGCTCGCCAGATATTCTTCCACCTCCTGCTCGATGGCAAAAGCGATGCCGACGTTCGCCAGCGCCGCCTGCACCATCATCCTGCCGTCATCGAGTATCAATGGGCTGTTAACCGCCACGGAAAATCGCTGCTCCCCCTGCTGAAAAGCCCATTTGTAGCGCTCGCCTGAAGAAGCTTTGCGCCAACCGATGCAGCGATGCTGCAGTAAATCCTGCGGGTGCGTCGGTTCACCGTGCCGTTGAAAGTAATCCGGCGTGGCGACGATGGCAAAACGCAGATCCGGCGTCAGGCGCACCGCGCGCATATCGTTGTGCAGATCCTCGCCGAGCCGGATGCCGGCGTCAAAGCCCTGCTCGACGATGTTGGCGAACCCCTCGTCCGCCACCACTTCCAGCGTAATGCCGGGGTATTCGCTGGCCAGCCGTCCCAGATGCGGCACGATGGCGAGATCGATCGCCGAACGCGGCGCGTTGATGCGCACCAGGCCGCGTGGCCCTTCGCGAAACGCATTCAGGCTCTCCAGCGCGGCGTCGATGTCGGTAAAAGCCGGCACCAGCTGCGCCAGCAGATGCTCTCCGGCCTCCGTCGGCGAGACGTTGCGGGTGGTGCGGTTCAGCAGGCGAATGCCCACCTGCGCTTCAAGTTCGCGCAGGGTGTGGGTCAGCGTCGGCGGCGTCACGCCCAATCGGGCGGCGGCGCGGCGGAAGCTGCGTTCACTGGCGATAGCCACGAAGGCCGCCAGGCCGGACAGTTCGGGTTTCTTCATGCTATTGATATAAATTATCTAATAGTGAGATGAATTTTTAGCGGATAGTTATCCACCATCTAACAACATAGCATTGCGATCGAACCCATTACCAGGTATCGATGCGATGATTAATGCTACAGCTCCAACCCATGAAACGCCGCGCCGTCTGGCGGGCAAAGTCGTACTGGTGAGCGGCGGCGGCACCGGCATCGGCCGCGCCGCCGCGCTGGCCTATGCCCGCGAAGGCGCCAACGTGGCGCTGGCCGGCCGGCGCGCGGCGGAGATCGAAGCCACGGCGCGCGATATCGCGCTGGCTGGCGGCGATGCCCTGCCCATCGTGACCGACGTCTCCCAAGAAGACGATATCCGCCGGCTGCTCGCCGCGGTGACCGCCCACTACGGCCGGCTCGACGTCGCTTTCAACAACGCCGGCATCATCGGCAACTTCGCCCCCATCACCGAACAGAGCAGCGAGGATTTTGACCGGGTGATTGCCATTAACCTCAGAGGCGTCTGGCTGGCGATGAAATACGAGATTGAAACCTTCCTGGCTCAGCGGTCGGGCGGCGTGATCATCAACACCTCCTCCTGGCTGACCCACGGCGCGCTGGCCGGCTCATCCAGCTACTCCGCCAGCAAAGGGGCGCTCGATGCGATGATCCGCGCGGTGGCGCTCGAATACAGCGGCCAGGGCATCCGCGTCAACAACATCAACCCCGGCATCATCGACACGCCGATGGCACGCGGCAGCGTGGCCGACAGCGCGGCGTTCGCGCCCTTTATCGCCCATACGCCCGCCGGCCGCCTGGGCGAATCGGAAGACATCGGCGATGTGGCGCTGTGGTTGGCGACGGACGAGGCCCGCTTCATCACCGGCCAAAGCCTGCTGGTGGACGGCGGTTACACCATCGCCGGCATGCGCTGAGGAGACGATGCCATGAACTACGTTCGGCTTGGCGACAGCGGCCTGAAAGTGTCTCGTCTCTGCCTGGGCTGCATGACCTATGGCGATCCGGCCTGGCGCCCCTGGGTGCTGAAGGAAGATGAAGCGCGCCCCTTTATCCGCGAAGCGCTGGAAGCGGGCATCAATTTTTTCGATACCGCCAACATTTACTCCGGCGGAGAAAGCGAGCGCATTCTCGGCCGCGCCCTGAAGGCGTTCGCCCGCCGCGAAGACGTGGTGATCGCCACCAAGGCCTACTTTCCGATGGACGCGCAGCCGAACAGCCGAGGGCTGTCGCGCAAGCACCTGCTGCACAGCGTCGACGCCTCTTTGCAGCGGTTGGGGACGGATTACCTCGATCTGTTTGTGCTGCACCGCTTCGACACCGAAACGCCGATCGAAGAAACCGCCGACACCCTCGACGGCCTGGTACGGGCGGGCAAGATCCGCTATCTAGGCGCCTCCTCGCTGCACGCCTGGCGCCTGATGAAAATGCTGGCCTTTCAGCGTCAGCACCGCCTGGCGCCGTTTATTTCGCTGCAAAGCCAATACAACCTGGTGACGCGTGAAGATGAAGAGGAGCTGATCCCGCTGTGCCTGGAGGAGGGGCTCAGCCTGACGCCCTGGTCGCCGCTGGCTCGCGGCGTGCTGGCCGGTTCCGGCAACGCCGGCACGCTGCGCGCCGCCACCGACGAACAGGCGCCCCGTTGGTACGGCGGCAGAAACGAAGTGGAACGCACCGTCGCAGCGGTAGCGGAGGTGGCGGCCGCGCGCGGCGTTCCATCGGCGCAGATCGCGCTGGCCTGGCTGCTGGCCAAACCCGGCGTGGCGTCACCGCTGGTGGGCATGTCCAAGCCGCACCATCTGCAGGATGCGCTGGCGGCGCTCAATCTCAGCTTATCGCCGCAAGACGTGGCCGCGCTGGAGGCGCCGATGGCGCACGCTGCCCGCCCCGATCGCTGGTAGCCCCTTTTCCGTCCTTCCAGGAGAGAAGACATGTCATATGCGCTTACCGCGCGAGCAGCGTTGTTCACCCTCGCCGCCGCGCTCCCCCTGACCACTCCGGCGCAGGCCGCCGCCAATACCCACTGCGCCGAAAGCAGCATGACGCTGCCGCCCGGCGCGCTTTATCCCAACGGCATCGCCCGCGCGGCGGACGGCACGCTGTATGTCGGCCTGATCACCAGCGGCAACGTGCTGCGCAAGCGGCCGGGTAAAGCGTGGGAAACCTTTTTCCCTGGCGCTGACACGGTGTTCGCCTCAAACGCGCTGCGGCTGGACGAACGGCGCGGGTTGCTATGGGGCAATTCGCCGGACTTCCTTTCCGGCGGCAAATCGCGCGCCAACCGCATCTATGCGCTGAACGTCGCCGATGGCACGCTCAACCGCAGCCTGGCGCTGCCGACGGGGGAAATGGGCAACGATATCGTGCTCGGCGCAGACGGCACGGTGTACGTGACAGAAACCCGAGGCGGCGGCATCCTGCGCTTGCGGCCGGGCGAAGCGGCATTCAGTACGCTGTTTCAGGATGCGCGGTTGGCGGCTCCGAGCGGGCTGGGCGCGGCCGGGATCGTGCTGCTCGACGATCGGCTGATGGCTGTCGCCAATTTCGGCACCGGTAAGCTTTACACTCTCAGCTATCACGATCCAAAGCCGCAGCTGACGGAAATGCAGCTGCCGCGCCTGATTGAAAACCCGGACGGAATGGGATTGGCGCCGGACGGCGCATTGATCGTGCTGGAGAACGGGATCCAGAGCGGCCAAGGGCGGATCCTGCGGATCGCGTTGCCAAAAGCGACCGGCATGCATCGGATTGAGGTCTTGCGCGAAGGCATGGAGTCGCCGGTCAACCTGACTATCACCCCACAAGGCTGCGCCTTCGTCAGCGAGTCGCGCATCCGCCACCGCCTGCTGCCCGGCCATGAAACCGAAGTGCCCGACAGCTTCCGCATCTATCAACTGCCCTTGCCTCTCACCGCCGCGCAATAACCTCTACGCCGCCTCAGCGGGCGGCCACTTGCGTTGTTGCCCGCAGGCGAACAACAATCTCGCCGCGTTACAAACCCGCCTTGCGCAGCGCTTCCCATTTTTACCTGTGACAGCCGATTGCCCGCTGGGCTAGTATAAGCGTCTGTGCAAACCTCAGGTTTGAGTGCGCCGTTTGGCGTTTTGATGATTTGATTTGCGCCGCCCGCCAAGCGCTGAGTGGGGCGACGCCTGCTGAAACAATGTGATAGCGAATGACGACAATGAAAATCACAGTTCCCTTTACATTCAATGGATTGGAAAAATAATCGCATGAATAGCACCGATAAACTCGATTCGCACACGCCGATGATGCAGCAGTACCTGCGCCTCAAGGCCCAGCATCCTGAAATCCTGCTGTTCTACCGCATGGGCGACTTCTACGAGCTGTTTTACGACGACGCCAAGCGCGCTTCCCAACTGCTGGATATCTCGCTGACCAAACGCGGCGCCTCGGCGGGCGAGCCGATCCCGATGGCCGGCGTGCCGCACCACGCGGTGGAGAACTACCTGGCCAAGCTGGTTCAACTCGGCGAATCCGTCGCCATCTGTGAACAGATCGGCGATCCGGCCACCAGTAAAGGGCCGGTCGAGCGCAAAGTGGTACGCATCGTCACCCCCGGCACCATCACCGACGAAGCGCTGCTGCAAGAGCGCCAGGACAACCTGCTGGCGGCGATCTGGCAGGATGCGCGCGGCTTCGGTTACGCCACGCTGGACGTGAGCTCCGGCCGCTTCCGCGTCGCCGAGCCGCAGGATCTAGAGACCATGGCCGCCGAGCTGCAGCGCACCAATCCGGCCGAGCTGCTCTACCCGGAAACCTTCGAACAAATGGCGCTGATCGAGCAGCGCCACGGCCTGCGCCGCCGTCCGCTGTGGGAATTCGAACTGGAGACCGCACGCCAACAACTCAACCTGCAGTTCGGCACCCGCGATTTGACCGGCTTCGGCGTCGAGCAGGCGCATCAGGCGCTGCGCGCCGCCGGCTGTCTGTTGCAGTACGTGAAAGATACCCAGCGCACTTCGCTGCCGCACATTCGCGGCATCACCATGGAGCGTCAGCAGGACGGCATCATCATGGACGCCGCCACCCGCCGCAACCTGGAGCTGACGCAGAGCCTGTCCGGCGGCAGCGACAACACGCTGGCGGCGATCCTCGATCGCACAGTCACGCCGATGGGCAGCCGCATGCTGAAACGCTGGCTGCACATGCCGACCCGAGACATCAAGGTGCTGACCGCCCGCCAGCAGGCGATCGGCGCATTGCAGGAACGGTTCGCCGATCTGCAGCCTTCGCTGCGCCAGGTGGGCGATCAGGAGCGAATTTTGGCGCGCCTGGCGCTGCGCACCGCGCGGCCACGCGATCTGGCCCGCATGCGTCATGCTTTCCAGCAACTGCCGGACATCCGCGCGGTGCTGCAAGATGTGGATACGCCGCATGTGCAGCAACTGCTATCTCAGGTAGGCCAGTTCGACGAGCTGCGCGAACTGCTGGAACGCGCGATCGTTGAATCGCCGCCGGTGCTGGTGCGCGACGGCGGCGTGATCGCCCCCGGTTACAACAGCGAGCTGGACGAGTGGCGCGCGCTGGCCGACGGCGCCAGCGACTACCTCGATCGGCTGGAGATCCGCGAGCGTGAAAAGCTGGGGCTGGATACGCTCAAAGTCGGCTTCAACGGCGTACACGGCTACTACATTCAGGTGAGCCGCGGCCAGAGCCACCTGGTGCCGATCCACTATGTACGTCGCCAGACGCTGAAAAACGCCGAGCGCTACATCATCCCGGAATTGAAAGAGTACGAAGACAAGGTACTCACCTCCAAGGGCAAAGCGCTGGCGATCGAGAAAAACCTGTACGACGAGCTGTTCGATCTGCTGCTGCCGCACCTGGCGGAACTGCAGCAAAGCGCCGCCGCGCTGGCCGAGCTGGACGTGCTGGCCAACCTGGCCGAGCGCGCCGACACCCTGAACTACGCCTGCCCGGTCATGAGCGACCAGCCGGGGATCCGCATTACCGAAGGCCGCCACCCGGTGGTGGAACAGGTGCTGAGCGAACCGTTTATCTCCAACCCGCTCTCCCTGTCGCCACAGCGCCGCATGCTGATCATCACCGGCCCGAACATGGGCGGTAAAAGTACCTATATGCGGCAAACAGCGCTGATTGTGCTGATGGCGCACATCGGCAGCTACGTTCCGGCGGCCAAAGCCACCATCGGCCCGGTGGATCGCATCTTCACCCGCGTCGGCGCGGCGGACGATCTGGCTTCCGGCCGTTCCACCTTCATGGTGGAGATGACCGAAACCGCCAATATTCTTCACAACGCCACCGAGCACAGCCTGGTGTTGATGGATGAAATCGGCCGTGGCACCTCCACCTACGACGGCCTGTCGCTGGCCTGGGCCTGCGCCGAGAACCTGGCCAACCGCATCAAAGCGATGACGCTGTTCGCCACCCACTACTTCGAGCTGACGACGCTGCCGGAAAAAATGGAAGGCGTGGTCAACGTGCATCTGGACGCGCTTGAGCACGGCGACACCATCGCTTTTATGCACAGCGTGCAGGACGGTGCCGCCAGCAAAAGCTATGGCCTGGCGGTCGCCGCGCTAGCCGGCGTGCCGCGCGACGTCATCAAGCGCGCCCGCCAAAAGCTGCGCGAGCTGGAATCCATCTCCAGCCACACCGCGTCGGGCAGCGTCGATGCCACCCAGATGACGCTGTTGCAGGAAGATACTTCGCCGGCAGTAGAAGCCCTGGAGGCGCTGGATCCGGATTCCCTGTCGCCGCGCCAGGCGCTGGAATGGATCTACCGGCTGAAAAATATGGTGTAGTCAGACGTCAAACGCGGGCATAAAAAAACGGTGAGCATCATGCTCACCGTTTTTATTTGATGCGGTTCAACAACCGGCGTTATTCGCGGAACAGCGCCTCAATGCTCAGGCCCTGCATCTGCAGAATCTCACGCAGGCGACGCAGACCTTCAACCTGAATCTGACGGACGCGTTCACGCGTCAGGCCAATCTCCCGGCCCACGTCTTCCAGCGTCGCCGCTTCATAGCCCAGCAGGCCGAAACGACGCGCCAACACTTCACGCTGTTTGGCGTTCAGTTCGAACAGCCATTTGACGATGCTTTGCTTCATATCGTCGTCTTGCGTGGTGTCTTCAGGCCCGTTGTCCTTCTCGTCGGCCAGAATGTCCAGCAGCGCTTTCTCCGAATCCCCGCCCAGCGGCGTATCCACCGAGGTGATGCGCTCATTCAGGCGCAGCATGCGGCTGACGTCATCCACCGGCTTGTCGAGTTGCTCGGCAATCTCTTCAGCGCTCGGTTCATGATCCAGTTTATGGGAAAGCTCGCGCGCGGTGCGCAGATAAACATTCAGTTCTTTGACGATATGGATAGGCAAACGAATGGTGCGGGTTTGGTTCATGATCGCCCGTTCAATCGTCTGACGGATCCACCAGGTTGCGTAAGTGGAGAAACGGAAACCGCGTTCCGGGTCGAATTTTTCCACCGCGCGGATCAGACCGAGGTTACCCTCTTCGATCAGATCCAGCAGCGCCAGACCGCGGTTGCTGTAGCGGCGGGCGATTTTCACCACCAGCCGCAGGTTGCTTTCAATCATGCGACGGCGGGACGGCACGTCACCGCGCAGAGCACGCCGCGCAAAATAGACCTCTTCCTCTGCGGTCAACAGAGGTGAATAACCGATCTCACCCAGATAGAGCTGCGTCGCATCCAATACGCGTTGCGTAACGCCTTGAGACAACAGCTCTTCTTCCGCTAAATCGTTCTCGCTGGCCTCTTCTTCTACCAGCGCTTTTTCATCAAACGACTCAGCCTCAGCTCCATTCTCGTCGAAATCCGCATCATCATGTAACTCGTTAACTTTCAGCGTATTTTGGCTCATATGCTGCTCCTACCCGTGATACCGCGAGCAGAATCTCAGCGTATTCTGCCCAATCTATCGCTGCGGAAGATAACGCAGCGGGTTTACGGATTTCCCCTTGTAACGAATTTCAAAATGCAAACGTACTGAACTGGTACCGGAGCTACCCATGGTGGCTATTTTTTGACCCGCCTTCACTTCTTGTTGTTCCCGGACCAGCATTGTGTCGTTATGAGCGTAGGCGCTCAGGTAATCATCATTATGTTTGATGATGATTAGATTACCGTAACCCCGTAAAGCGTTGCCTGCATACACTACGCGACCATCGGCGGTAGCGAAGATAGGCTGCCCACGGGAACCGGCGATATCGACGCCCTTATTCCCACCTTCTGATGAGGAAAAGTTATCAATAATCTTGCCGTCAGTCGGCCATCTCCAGGTACTGACCGGAGCGCTGTTGCTGACGGTGCTGCTCACTGGTGGAGCGGCTTCCGGTGCGGTAACAGGCGCAGTCGCGGTCCCAACCGCTGCGGCGCCCGCTGCAGGTAACATCTTACCTACATTCTGTTTACCCGAGTTTTCAGAATACGCGTTAGTTGATTGAGAATCAACCGTTGCCGTCTGGATCTGGGTGCTGGAAGGTGGCTTCGGAACACCGCCTTTGGTCGCGTCAGTCGTCGCCAGCATACCGCCGCCGCCATTGGCAGAACCATTACCAAGTTGAATGGTTTGGCCAACATTCAGGCTGTAAGGCTCGGGAATATTGTTGCGCTGCGCCAGGTCGCGGAAATCGTTGCCGGTGATCCAGGCGATGTAAAACAGCGTATCACCGCGCTTGACCGTATAGGTGTCGCCGCCGCTGTAGCTCCCTTTAGGGATAGCGTTATAACTGCGGTTATAGACAATGCGGCCCTCTGGGCTGGCCTGCTGCGCTCCGCCATTATTATTGCCGGATGGAACGGCGCCGCCGCCGCCCACGCTGCTGATAGGGGCTGACGTCGAGGCCGTGTTTGTACAACCCGCCAACCACAAACTTACCATCGTACACACCGCAACCCGGCGTAACGTAATCATTGGGCTTCCCGTGCTCATGCTTCCCCCATGACAGCAATATCAGTGATATATCCAAAATACCCTTTACATCGTAGCCGAGCTTTTGCCACTTCCCAGTTTCTGCGATGTAAAGGCGCCGCCGGCCGATCCCTGAACGCCAGGTCATCTCCCGCCGGAGCATCAAAACGCGCGCCAATGCTAACCACATTGGCGTCACCGCACCATAAGACAACTACGTAGAAAGGCCAATTCTAGTGAAAATTAGCCTGATTGGAACGAGAAAACCTTATCCGCACGTGATGAAAGTGCAACAGATTTTTCAGACGGTCGAAAAATCAGACAATCGCTAGGCCAATTCGCCTTTCACCAGCGGCACAAAGCGCACCGCCTCTACCGCGTCGACCACGAAATCGTTGCCATGGCGCTGAATGCGTTTGAGGGTTTGGGCCTGCTCGCCCACCGGCAACACCAAAATGCCGCCGTCGTCCAACTGCTCAACCAGCGCCTGCGGGATCTCCGGCGGCGCGGCAGTGACGATGATCGCATCGAACGGGCCGCGCGACGCCCAGCCCTGCCAGCCGTCGCCGTGGCGAGTGGAAACATTATGAAGGTCGAGCTGCTTCAGGCGGCGCTTGGCCTGCCACTGCAGCCCCTTGATGCGCTCGACGGAACAAACGTGTTGCACCAGATGCGCCAGGATGGCGGTTTGATAACCGGAACCGGTGCCGATCTCAAGCACCCGTGAAGTAGGCTTCAGATTCAGCAGCTCGGTCATCCGCGCCACCATATAGGGCTGAGAAATGGTCTGACCGGAACCGATCGGTAATGCAGTGTTTTCGTAGGCTTTGTGATCCAGCGCTTCGTCGACAAAACGCTCGCGCGGCACCGCTTCGATCGCTCGCAGCAGCTTTTCGTCCCGGATCCCTTGCTGACGCAGCTGCGTCAGCAATGTTTGCATACGCTTGTTCACCATTCCCCGCTAACCTCTGCCTTGGTTAACCATGTTTTCACGACTTCCTGCGCCGCGTAGGCGGTCAGATCCACCTGTAGCGGCGTGATCGCCACATAGCCTTGTTCCACCGCCGCAAAGTCGGTATCCGGCCCGACATCAAATTTATCACCAGGCGGCCCGATCCAGTAGAGATTTTGTCCACGCGGATCCTGCTGGCAGAAGACCTTATCGGCGGGATGGCGGCTGCCACAGCGAGTGACGCGCAGGCCTTTGATCTCCGCCAGCGGCAAATCCGGCACGTTGATATTCAGGATTTTTCCGGTGCGTAACGGTTCACGCTGCAGCGCACGCAAGATGCGGCAGGTAATGGCCGCAGCAGTCGCGTAGTGTTGGTGACCGTTCAGCGACACCGCCAGCGCGGGCAGCCCCAGGTGCCGGCCCTCCATCGCCGCCGCGACGGTGCCGGAATAGATGACGTCATCGCCTAAATTCGGTCCGGCGTTAATGCCGGAGACCACGATATCCGGCGCAGGGCGCATCAATGCGTTGACGCCAAGATAAACGCAGTCGGTCGGCGTCCCCTGCAGCACCGCGATATCGCCGTTGGCCAGCGTCTGCGTGCGCAGCGGCGACTCCAGCGTCAGGGCATTGGAAGAACCGCTGCGGTTACGATCCGGCGCCACGACCTGCACCTCGGCAAACTCCCGCAGCGCCGCCGCCAGCACCTGAATGCCTGGGGCGCTGACGCCGTCATCGTTACTCAGCAATATCCGCATCACTGTTATCCTGCTGCATGATTTCGCGAACCACGCTGGTAGCAAAGCTGCCTGCCGGCAACCAGAAGCGCAGTTCCACGGTAACGTCATCCCACCAGTTCCACTGCAAATTTTGCGGCTGCAACAGCAGGGCCCGGCGAGCGGGTTCGACACGCTCGCGCTTTAAAAGCGTAAGCAATTCCGGTTGTTCCGCCAAGCATTGTTGTTCAAAAGCCAAGGCTTGGCCGGCGGTGCCTGGCTCTCCGTCGCCCGGCAAGGAAGCCGTGATCGCCAGCTCGCCGGCATCCAGCCGCTGTTGCAACGTCTCCAGCTCATCGGCTTTGGCGACGAACCAGCTACCGCGGCCGCTCAACTGCAGGGCATCCCCTTCCAGCACGGTGCGCTGCAGGCCGTCGGCCAGGCGCCGGCCGGCTATCAGATTGAACAGCGCACTGCGGCTGGCGGAAAGGTAGAAGCTGCGCTTGCTGCGCTCTTTAACGCGGATTTCGTCGTTCGCCCAGCGGCGTGCCATCACCAGATTGTTGCCGCCGCGGCCGAAGCGTTGGCTGCCGAAATAGTTTGGCACGCCCTGCGCGACGATAGCCTGCAGGCGGCGCTCAACGTCCTGACGATCGGAAATCTGGCGCAGCACCAGCGTAAAGTGGTTGCCCTTCAGATTGCCGATGCGCATTTTGCGCAGGTGGCGGGCGAACGAGAGCACCTCGCAGCCTTCCAGCGCAAACTGTGAGAAATCCGGCGTGTCTTTGCCCGGCATATGCAGGCAGAACCACTGTTCGGTCACCGCGTGGCGATCCTTCAAGCCCGCATAGCTGACGGAACGGGCGTGAATACCGGCGAAGCGCGCCAGATAGTCGGCCACGAACTGGGTATTGCAGCCGTTTTTACGGATGTTCACCAGCACATGCTCGCCTTCGCCGTCCGGCGCAAAGCCCAGGTCTTCCACCACCACGAAGTCTTCCGGATTGGCTTTCAACACCCCGGTGCTCTGCGGCTGGCCATGCAGCCAGGTCAGATTCGCCATATCCATGCGGTTATTCCTTGATCAGCAAGGCGACCGCTTCGCAGGCGATGCCCTCGCCGCGCCCGGTGAAGCCGAGCTGCTCGGTGGTCGTGGCCTTCACGTTGACGTCATCCATATGGCACTGCAGATCTTCCGCCAGGAAGACGCGCATCTGCGGGATGTGCGGCGCCATTTTCGGCGCCTGGGCAATAATCGTGATGTCGAGGTTGCCGAGGCGGTACCCTTTGGCGCGGATGCGCTTCCAGGCTTCGCGCAGCAGCTCGCGGCTGTCCGCGCCCTTGAAGGCCGGATCGGTATCGGGGAACAGCTTGCCGATATCGCCCAGCGCCGCCGCGCCCAGCAAGGCGTCGGTCGCGGCGTGCAGCGCAACGTCGCCGTCGGAGTGGGCCAACAAGCCTTTGTCGTAAGGGATGCGAACACCGCCGATCACCAACGGGCCTTCGCCGCCGAATTTATGTACGTCAAAACCGTGACCGATACGCATGGTGCGCTCCTTAATTGTCCAACTGAGTCAAATAGAACGCCGCCAGCGCCAAATCCTCCGGCCGCGTTACTTTAATGTTATCCGCCCGGCCGGCGATCAGCAGCGGATGATAACCGCAATGCTCCAGCGCAGAGGCTTCGTCGGTGACGTTCGCGCCTTCATCCAGCGCGCGCTGCAGGCACTGCTTGAGCAGCGGCAGCGGAAACAGCTGCGGCGTCAGCGCATGCCACAGATCCTGCCGTTCAACGGTGTGGGCGATGGTGTCGCGGCCAGGTTCGGCGCGCTTCATGGTGTCGCGCACCGGCGCGGCGAGAATACCGCCCACCTTGCTGTGTGCGGTGATCGCCAACAGGCGCTCGAGATCGTCGGCGTGCAGGCAGGGGCGCGCAGCGTCGTGCACCAGCACCCAGTCCGCCTCACCCGCCAGTTTCAGCCCGGCCATCACCGAATCGGCGCGCTGTTTGCCGCCCTCGGTGACGGTCACCCGCGGATCCTGAGCGATGGGCAGCCGTTCGAACTGACGATCTTCCGGGCCGATTGCCACGATCACCCGTTCAATGCGCGGGTGGCGCAACAGGGCATGGATAGCGTGTTCGACGATGCTGTGCCGGCCGATGGTTAAATATTGCTTCGGGCATTCCGCCTGCATGCGGCTGCCGATACCGGCAGCGGGCAGGACGGCAATCACCGAGGGAAAGGTGCCTGCGGAGTGATTCATGCGTTATTTTTGTGCGTTATTTTGCGAGGAAGACGCCGCGTTGCGTCTGGATTGGTCAGGAACCAGACGATAGAAAGTCTCACCGGGCTTGATCATGCCCAGCTCATTACGCGCTCGCTCTTCGATCGCTTCCTGACCGCCGTTCAAATCATCGATTTCGGCAAACAGCTGATCGTTACGCGCTTTCAACTTCGCGTTGTTGCCCTGTTGGACCGCAACGTCTTCATTGACCCGCACGTAATCGTGAATACCATTTTTGCCCAGCCACAGTGAATACTGTAACCAACCGAGCAATGCCAGCAATAGCAGCGTAAGTTTTCCCATCTCCGCCCCCTGAAAAACCGACCAATCATCCCACAACTTCTCGTTGGACTCCACACTGAGAGCGGCATTTCAACGCCAAATTAAGAATACGGATGAAGGATTCCCGTGTTCAGCGCCTAATTCCGCTGCGAAAGCGGCAAAAAAAGCCGCTTTAGTCCGGCGCGCGCGCCGCGTTTTCCGCTGATACACACACTGCCCTTCCTCCATTATGCAGCAAGAATCACTGCACCATCGCATCCTGACCCGTCGCTTACGCCAAGGTAAAGCAAGAAGTGAATATTTAACACCATAGAAAGAATAATCCTCATGCAGTGGTTGCACTTTCATTCATTGAAGCTTATTTTTATGCACTCATAGTGCATAAATAATTCCAATATATAACCATTCATTATCGGGGATCGCGATGTTAAAACGTTTAGTTCTGATCGGCGCCTGTCTGGCTGCCACCTTCTCCACCGCCGCGTTGGCGGCTGAACCTACCTACGTCGTCGGCTCCGGCGGCACCTATCGGCCGTTCGAGTTTGAAAACAGCCAAAAGCAGCTGGAAGGTTTCGACATCGACATTATCAAAGCCGTAGCCAAGGCCGAAGGTTTTCAAATAAAACTGATCAATACGCCGTGGGAAGGGATCTTCGCCACGCTGAATTCCGGCGATCGCGATATCATCATCTCCGGCATCACCATCACCGATAAACGCAAACAAATGGTTGATTTTTCTGCGCCTTACTTCCCGGCAGAGCAGGCCATCGTGGTGCCGCAAGACTCGAAGGTAGACTCCATTGCCGCGTTGAAAGCGCTGAAGGTCGGCGTGGTGAACTCCAGCACCGGCGACATCGTGGTGTCCGACGCGCTGGGCAAAAACAGCACCGCCATCAAACGCTTCGACAATACCCCGCTGATGCTGCAAGAGCTGTATGAAGACGGCATCGGCGCGGCGGTCGGCGACGTCGGCGTGGCCAAGTTCTACATCAAAACCCACCCTGAGAAAGCCTTCAAGCTGGTGCCCGACGCCAAGTTCGAACGTCAGTATTTCGGCATCGCCGTCGCCAAAGGCAACGATGAGCTGCGCAACAAAATCAACGCCGGCCTGAAGAAAATCATCGCCGACGGCACCTACGCCAAGATCTACCAAGCCTGGTTCGACAGCAACGTACCGACGCTGCCGGCGGAATAATGCCCTGCCGCCGGCGCCCGCAAGGCCGTCGGCGCGCCACCGTTTCAGCATACCAAGAAGGAATACCCTTTGAACTTCCGCTGGGAGATCATCCAGGAATACGCGCCGCTGTTTATGGAAGGCGCCTGGATGACCATCAAATGCACCATTATCTGCGTGCTGCTGGGCACCACCTGGGGATTGATCCTCGGTCTGGGGCGCTTGGCGCAGGCGCCGCACGGCATCTGGAAACCCATCCTGCATTACGGCGTTCAGTGGCCGGTGCGCATCTACATCAGCGCCTTTCGCGGCACCCCGCTGTTCGTGCAGATCATGGTGGTGCACTTTGCGCTGGTGCCGCTGTTCATCAACCCGCGCGACGGCCTGCTGGTCACCAGCGGCCTGATGAGCGTCGACTTCGCCCGCGCGCTGCGCGCCGACTACGGCGCCTTTCTCTCCTGCGTGGTGGCGATCACGCTCAACGCCGGCGCCTATGTGTCGGAGATCTTCCGCGCCGGGATCCAATCGATCGACCGCGGCCAGATGGAAGCATCGCGCTCGTTGGGCATGAGCTACGGCAAGACCATGCGCCAGGTTATCTTGCCGCAAGCCTTCCGGCGCATGCTGCCGCCGCTGGGCAACAACGCCATCGCCATCGTCAAGGATTCGTCGCTGGCCTCCGCCATCGGCCTGGCGGATCTGGCCTATGCCGCCCGCACCGTCTCCGGCGCCTACGCCACCTATTGGGAGCCCTACCTGACCATTTCGCTGGTCTATTGGGTCATCACCTTCCTGCTCTCGCTGCTGGTGCAACACATGGAAAAGAGGTTCGGTAAAAGTGATTCGCGTACATAACCTGCAAAAACAGTTCGGTGAAAGCCACGTGCTGCGCGGCATTTCCTGCCGGATCGCCGCCAACGAAGTGGTGTGCGTCATCGGCCCCTCCGGCTCCGGTAAAAGCACCTTCCTGCGCTGCATCAACGCGCTGGAAACGCTCTCCGGCGGCGAGATAGAGGTGAATGGCTTCGCCGTCCACGATCAGAAAACCGACCTGAACAAGATGCGTGAAAGCGTGGGCATGGTGTTCCAACGCTTTAACCTGTTCCCGCACATGACGGTGTTGGAAAACATCATCATGGCGCCGGTAAGCGTGAAAAAACTGCCGCGCGCCGAAGCCATCGCGCAAGCGGAACAGCTGCTGCGCAAGGTCGGCCTGCTCGACAAAATCGACGCCTATCCCAACAGCCTGTCCGGCGGCCAGCAGCAGCGGGTAGCGATCGCCCGCGCGCTGGCGATTGAGCCGAAAATCATGCTGTTCGACGAACCGACCTCCGCGCTCGATCCGGAGCTGGTGGGCGAAGTGTTGGCGGTGATGAAATCGCTGGCCCATGAGGGCATGACCATGGTGGTCGTCACGCATGAGATGGGCTTTGCCCGCGAGGTGGCCGACCGGGTACTGTTTATCGATCAGGGGATCATTCAGGAAGAGGGGCAGCCGCAGCAGATCTTCAGTCACCCGTCCAATCCGCGCACTCAGGCATTTTTGAGCAAAGTTTTGTAACCTTCGGCACGGCTTTGCAATCCTGCGGGCGCCGGCCTCGGCGCCCACTCTCTCACCACCCGGTCAGGAAGCTGAACACCAGCCAGAACAGGCACAGCACAACGGCGCCGGTCAGCAGCAGCGTCAAGATCAGACGGCCGCGCAGCAGCATGCTGAGGGTGATGCCGATCAGCACCGACAGCGGCATTAGCGCCAGGAAGAATGGCCAGGTATAAAGCAGGAAAAACAGCGTGTTGGAACCGTAAACCAAAAACGGCAACGCGAACGCCAGCCAGTAGAAAACAAAGCCGCTGACGCCGCCCAGGAAAGAATAAGAAGGCTCCTCTTTCTCCTGTTTTGACTGCTTGGAGTCGATCAAGATAGGCGTGACATTTTGCATAGTGATCCCTGGTTATTCGGCTCGCTCTGCGGCGGCTTAGAGTAAAAAGCGCATGGCGAAAAACGCCACACGCTTTTTTTGAATTCAGGGTTTGATAATAGCCTGACCACGCAACACGTCTAACAATTGCGCAATCAAATTTGTTACCAATTGTTGGCCATCAAGGTGGATTTCCGGCTGCTGCGGCGCCTCGTAAACCGCGTCGATACCGGTGAAATTGCGCAGCTCGCCTGCGCGCGCTTTCTTATACAATCCCTTCGGATCGCGCGCCTCGCAGATCGCCAACGGCGTATCGACAAACACCTCGATAAAGCGATCGTCGCCGAGCATTTCGCGCACCATCTGCCGTTCGGCGCGGTGCGGCGAAATGAATGCAGTCAGCACCACCAGCCCGGCGTCCACCATCAGCTTGGCCACTTCCCCCACCCGGCGAATGTTCTCGCGCCGATCCTCGTCGGAGAAGCCGAGATCGCGGCACAGGCCGTGGCGCACGTTATCGCCGTCCAGCAGGTAGGTGCTGACGCCGAGCCCATGCAGCGCCTGCTCCAGCGCGCCGGCGACGGTGGATTTGCCCGAGCCGGACAGCCCGGTAAACCACAGCACCGCGCCGCGATGGCCGTTGCGCGCTTCGCGATCCGCGCGCGTCACCGCGTGCGGATGCCAAACCACGTTCTCATCGTCCGGCCCGGTCGCCCTCAGTTCAGCGGCCACCTTATCGGCCACCGAGCAAATCGCGCGCGCCCCAGTGCGGGAAGTGCTTGCGCACCAGCGCATTCAGCTCCAGCTCGAAGGCGCTGAATTCGCCGCGCGCCGCCGATGCGGCCTGCAGCGTTTCACGCACCAGCCCGGCGCCCACCGTGACGTTGCTCATGCGATCGATAAAGATCAGCCCGCCGGTGTCGTGATTGCTCTGGTAGCTGTCCAGCACCAGCGGTTCGTCGAAGGTCAGTTCCACCAATCCGATGCCGTTGAGCGGCAACGTGTCGGCCGGATGCTGCGCCAGCGTATTGATCTCCACCTGATGGCGGATGCTCTCCACGCGCGCGCGGGTCTTTTTACCGGCGATCTTGATGTCGTAGCTCTGGCCCGGCACCAGCGGCTGCTCGGCCATCCATACCACGTCCACCAGCGCGCTCTGCGCCGCCTGCAGGCTTTCGCCGGCGTCGACCAGCAAATCGCCGCGGCTGATGTCCACTTCATCCTTCAGCACCAGCGTAATCGCCTCGCCCGGCACCGCCTCAGGCAGATCGCCGTCGAAGGTCACGATGCGCGCCACGCTGGACTCCACGCCGGAAGGCAGCACTTTGATGCGTTGCCCCACCCGCACCACGCCGGCGGACAGCGTGCCGGCATAGCCGCGAAAATCGAGGTTCGGGCGGTTGACGTACTGCACCGGGAAGCGCAGCGGCTGGTTTTCTCGCTCGCTGACCACGTCAACGCTCTCCAGCACTTCCAGCAGGGTCGGGCCGCTGTACCACGGCATATGGGCGCTTTCGCTCGCCACGTTGTCGCCGTCCAACGCCGACAGCGGCACAAACTTGATGTCCAGATCGCCTGGCAGCTGCTGGGCGAAGGTCAGGTAATCCTGTTTGAACTGCTCGAACACCGCTTCCTGATAGTCCACCAGATCCATTTTGTTTACCGCGACCACCAGATGGCGAATGCCCAGCAGGGTCGCGATAAAGCTGTGGCGGCGAGTCTGATCCAACACCCCTTTACGCGCGTCGATCAGCAGGATCGCCAGATCGCAGGTAGAGGCACCGGTGGCCATGTTGCGGGTGTACTGCTCATGCCCCGGGGTATCGGCGATGATAAACTTGCGTTTTTCGGTCGAGAAGTAGCGATAGGCCACATCGATGGTGATGCCCTGCTCGCGCTCGGCCTGCAGACCGTCCACCAGCAGCGCCAGATCGAGCTTCTCGCCCTGGGTGCCGATGCGTTTGCTGTCGCTGTGCAGCGTCGACAGCTGATCCTCGTAGATCTGGCGGGTATCGTGCAGCAGGCGGCCGATCAGGGTGCTTTTGCCGTCGTCGACGCTGCCGCAGGTCAGAAAACGCAGCAGGCTCTTGTGCTGCTGCGCGTGCAGATAGGACTCGACGCCGCCCTGGTCAGCGATTTGTTGTGCAATTGCGTTGTTCATCCGGCGGCTCCTTAGAAATACCCTTGACGCTTTTTCAGCTCCATCGAGCCGGACTGATCGCGATCGATCATCCGCCCCTGGCGTTCACTGGTGGTGGAGACCAGCATTTCTTCGATGATCTCCGGCAGGGTTTGCGCCTGCGAGTCCACCGCGCCGGTCAGCGGCCAGCACCCCAGGGTGCGGAAACGCACCATGCGCTGGCTGATCACTTCACCCGGCTGCAGATCGATGCGATCGTCGTCCACCATCATCAGCATGCCGTCGCGCTCCACCACCGGGCGCGGTTTCGCCAGGTACAGCGGCACGATGTCGATGTTTTCCAGGAAGATGTACTGCCAGATATCCAGCTCGGTCCAGTTCGACAGCGGGAAGACGCGGATGCTCTCCCCTTTGTTGATCTGGCCGTTGTAGTTGTGCCACAGCTCCGGCCGCTGGTTTTTCGGATCCCAGCGGTGGAAGCGATCGCGGAACGAATAGATGCGCTCTTTGGCGCGCGATTTCTCCTCGTCGCGCCGCGCACCGCCGAAGGCGGCGTCGAAACCGTACTTGTTCAACGCCTGCTTCAGGCCCTCGGTTTTCATGATGTCGGTATGCTTGGCGCTGCCGTGCACGAACGGGTTGATGCCCATCGCCACCCCTTCCGGGTTTTTATGCACCAGCAGCTCGAAGCCGTACTCCTTCGCGGTGCGATCGCGGAATTCGTACATTTCGCGGAATTTCCAGCCGGTATCGACGTGCAGCAGCGGGAATGGCAGCGTGCCGGGGAAGAACGCCTTACGCGCCAAATGCAGCATCACGGAAGAGTCTTTGCCGATGGAATACAGCATCACCGGGTTGGCGAATTCAGCGGCGACTTCACGGATGATATGGATACTCTCCGCCTCCAATTGCCGCAAATGAGTGAGTCGTTTTTCGTCCATAACAGGTCCTTAAAAGCCTTGCCTATGCCAAATTCACGACGGCCGGGCGCGCGGCCCCTTCCGTCTGCGATTGATGCCCGAACCAGGCGATTTGGTGGTGCAGTTCCACCACTTCGCCGATCACCAGCAGCGCCGGCAACGGCGCCCGTTGGGCCAGATATTCCAGTTGTTCCAGCGTGCCGATCTGCACCTGCTGATCGGCGCGCGTGCCGCGGCTGATCACCGCCACCGGCGTCGCGGCGTCGCGACCGTGGGCGATCAGGCGCTGGCTGATGTCCGCCGCCTTCATGGTGCCCATGTAGATAGCCAGCGTCTGCCGCGCCCGGGCCAGATCGGCCCAGTCCAGGCCATCGCCGTCGGGCCGGCAGTGGCCGGTGATAAAGGTCACGCTCTGCGCGTGGTCGCGGTGCGTCAGCGGAATGCCTGCGTAGGCGGTCGCCCCCGCGGCGGCCGTGACGCCCGGCACCACCTGGAACGGAATGCCGGCGGCGGCGGCCACCTGCAGCTCTTCGCCGCCGCGGCCAAAGATGAACGGATCGCCCCCCTTGAGGCGCACCACGCGCTTGCCCTGCTGCGCCAGTTCCACCAGCAGCCTATTGGTCTCTTCCTGGATCACCGAGTGCGCGCCGGCGCGCTTGCCCACGCAGATGCGCTCGGCGTCGCGGCGCACCAGATCGAGGATTTCGCCGCTGACCAGATGGTCATACAGCACCACGTCCGCTTGCTGCATCACCTGCAGCCCGCGCAGGGTCAACAGCCCCACGTCGCCCGGCCCGGCGCCCACCAACGCTATCTCGCCCTGGGTGCCCTCATCGCCTGTGGCGAAGCGGTGTAAATCCTGCTCCAGCTGGCGTTCCGCCTGCGCCGTCTGGCCGTTGGCCACCAGCGTGGCGAAACGGCCGCCGAAGGTGTTTTCCCAGAAACGGCGACGTTCGCCGATCGAAGCCAACCGCTGTTTGACCTGGCCGCGCCAGCGGCCCGCCACCTGCGCCATCTGCCCCAAACTGGCGGGCAGCAACGCCTCCAGCTTTTCGCGCAGCAACCGCGCCAGCACCGGCGCCTGGCCGCTGGACGATACGGCGACCACCAGCGGCGAGCGATCGATGATCGACGGGAAGATGAACGAACAGCGCGGCTGATCGTCCACCACGTTGGCCAGCACCCGGCGTTTATCCGCCTCGGCGAACACCGCGGCGTTCAGCGCATTGTCGTCCGTGGCGGCGATCGCCAGAAACACGTCGTCCAGCTGCTGCGGATCAAAGGTTTTCCCCAGCCAGAGCACCCGCCCTTGCTGACGTTGTTGTTCCAGTTCCGGTGAGAGCGACTGCGCAACTATCCGTATTTCAGCCCCGGCGCGCTGAAGCAGGGAGACTTTGCGCGCCGCCACGTCACCACCGCCAACGACCAGCACCGGACGTTGTTTCAGGTCGGCGAATATTGGTAGATAGTCCACAACAGCCTTTTCATATAACAGAAAGATAGTGTGACTATACGGGCTGAGATTTAGCCTCTGAAATGACGAAAAGGAATGATTAGTTCCTTTATGGAATATAGGCCGCATCGCAGGAGGCAAACCATGCTCATCGCAACGGCGATTTGCGCGTTCGCGCGAAAATTAAGAGACAGGGAAATTGTGTAATGCCGCCCGTCGTCTCATACTGGGCGCCGAAGAAAAATGATCGGCAGCGCCGATAGCAAAGAAGGATTTTTCGGTATGTTTTCCCGTTTTTACCTGAAGACCAGCCTGCTGGCCCTCGCACTCGGCGGCGTCTTCAGCGTTTGTGCCGCACAGCCCGTAAAAGACGCGCCAATGGGCCGTTTCGCCGCCGAACAGACCCGCCACATCGCCACTTACTTCCCCGGCCGCATGGCGGGCAGCCCGGCAGAATTGCTCACCGCCGACTATCTCAAGCAGCAGTTCGGCAAGATGGGTTACCAAAGCGATATTCGCAGCGTCAATACGCGCTATCTCTACACCAGCAAAGACGGCAAGAAGAACTGGAATAACGTCACCGCCAGCTCGGTGATCGCCGCCCGCAACGGCAACAGCCCGAAACAGGTCGTGATCGTCGCCCACTTCGACACCTATACGCCGCAGAGCGACGAGGATCTGGATAACAATCTCGGCGGCCTGACGCTGCAGGGCGTCGACGACAACGCCTCCGGCATCGGCGTGATGCTGGAGCTGGCGGAACGCCTGAAGGATATCCCCACCGCCTACGGCCTGCGCTTCGTCGCCACCAGCGCTGAAGAGATCGGTTCGCTGGGCGCGCAGAACTACCTGCAGCGCATGAGCGCGGAAGAGAAAAGCAACACCGTGCTGGTGATCAACCTCGACAGCCTGATCACCGGCGATCGTCTGTACTTCAACGCCGGGCGCAACACGCCGCCGCAGATGGCGAAGCGCTCCCGCGATCGCGCGCTGGATATCGCCCACCGCTACGGCATCGCCGCCGCCACCAACCCAGGCAACGCGCAGCATCCGCAAGGCACCGGCTGCTGTTCCGATCAAGAGGTGTTCGACGCCGCAGGCATCCCGGTATTGTCAGTGGAGGCCACCAACTGGTCGCTGGGCGACAAGGACGGTTACCAGCAGCGCGCCGTCAGCCCGCACTTCCCGCAGGGCATCACCTGGCACCGCCCGCAGTACGACAACCTGCAATATCTGGATCGCTACCTGCCGGGGCGGATCGACAAACGCAGCCGCGACAGCGTGCAGATCCTGCTGCCCTTGATCAAAGAGCTGGCGCAGGCGCACCCGCCGAAAGCGCAAAAGAAAAAGTAGCCCGTAAAAAAACAGGGCCCAGCATTGCTGAGCCCTGTGATGTCATTCGCGTCGTTTAGCCTTCGTGCAGGCCGCACTCGCGCTTCAGGCCAAAGAAGCGCGTCTCTTCCTCGCTCATGCCCGGCTCCCACTTTTGGGTGGTGTGGGTATCGCCGACCGACAGGTAGCCCTGCTCCCACAGCGGGTGGTAGCTCAGCCCGTGTTCGGTCAAATACTGGTAAATCTTGCGGTTGTCCCAGTCGATGATCGGCAGGATCTTGAACACCCCACGCTGCACCGCCAGCACCGGCAGATTGGCGCGGCTGCCGGACTGTTCGCGCCGCAGGCCGGCGAACCAGCTCTGCGCGCCCAGCGTCTCCAGCGCGCGGTTCATCGGCTCGACCTTATTGATCTGGTTATACTTTTCAATGCCTTCCACGCCCTGCTCCCACAGTTTGCCGTAGCGCGCCTCTTGCCAGGCGGGAGACTGTTCGGCGCGGAACACCTGCAGATTCAGCTTCAGCTGGTCGGTCAGTTGATCGATAAAGCGATAGGTTTCCGGGAACAGGTAACCGGTGTCGGTCAGGATCACCGGGATATCCGGCCGGATGCGCGTCACCAGGTGCAGACATACCGCCGCCTGAATGCCGAAACTGGACGAGAGTACGAACTCGCCGGGCAGATGCTCCAGCGCCCATGCAACGCGCTGTTCGGCGCTGAGGCTCTCCAGCTGGCCGTTGACCACCGCCAATGCCAGCGCCTGCCCGGATTTGGGCAACGCGTTCAGCGCCGCCAGATCGAATTCAGCCATGTTGTCTCTCCTGATACTTGAAATTACCTGTGCGGCCCCTCTGCCCAGGGGCCGCCCGGCCTCACTCCCAAAAATCTCGCGCCGGATCCAGCACCGGTTTGACGATGCCCGCGCGAACGGTGAAGTCGCCGAAACCTTCGCCGGCGTTGCGCTCCTTCGCCCAGCGCCCCACCAGCAGATCGATCTCGCTCAGGATCTCATCTTCGTTGATGTTCTCGCGGTACATGCGCGGAATGCGCGTGCCTTCGCGGTTGCCGCCCAAATGCAGGTTATAGCGGCCGACCGCCTTGCCCACCAGCCCCAGCTCCGCCAGCAGCGCGCGGCCGCAGCCGTTCGGGCAGCCGGTGATGCGCAGCACGATATGCTCGTCGCCCATCCCGTGCCGATGCATGATCTCCTCAACCTTGGTGACGAACTGCGGCAGGAAGCGCTCGGCCTCCGCCATCGCCAGCGGGCAGGTCGGGAACGACACACAGGCCATCGAGTTCTTGCGTTGCTCGCTGATCTGGTCGTCGATCAGGCCATGATCGCGCGCCAAGGCGTCGATCTTGGCCTTCTCGCTTTCCGGCACGCCGGCGATGATCACGTTTTGGTTCGCCGTCAGGCGGAAGTCGCCTTTATGGATCTTGGCGATCTCCGCCATGCCGGTCTTCAGCGGGCGCCCCGGATAGTCCAGCAGGCGGCCGTTCTCGATAAACAGCGTCAGATGCCACTGATCGTCGATGCCCTTCACCCAACCGATGCGATCGCCACGGCCGGTGAATTCATACGGGCGGATCGGCGCGAAGGTGATGCCGGCGCGCTTTTCCACTTCGGCGCGGAAAACGTCCACGCCGACGCGCTCCAGCGTGTATTTGGTCTTGGCGTTCTTGCGGTCGGTGCGGTTGCCCCAGTCGCGCTGCGTGGTGACCACCGCTTCCGCCACCGCCAACGTATGCTCGAGCGGAATGTAGCCGAACTCGCTGGCCTGCCGCGCGTAGGTTTTCTTGTTGCCGTGCTCAATGGACAGCCCGCCGCCCACCAGCAGGTTGAAGCCCACCAGCTTGCCGTTTTCGGCGATCGCCACGAAGTTCATGTCGTTGGCGTGCAGATCGACGTCGTTCTGCGGCGGGATCACCACCGTGGTTTTGAATTTGCGCGGCAGGTAGGTCGGCCCCAGAATCGGCTCTTCGTCGGTAGTGGCCACCTTCTCCTGATCCAGCCACACCTCTGCGTAGGCGCGGGTGCGCGGCAGCAGGTGTTCAGAGATCTTCTTCGCCCACTCGTAGGCTTCCTGATGCAGCTCGGACTCCACCGGGTTGGAGGTGCACAGCACGTTGCGGTTCACGTCGTTGGCGGTCGCCAGCGCGTCCAGCCCCAGGCGATTCAGCAACTGGTGCACCGGTTTGACGTTGCCTTTCAGGATGCCGTGAAACTGGAACGTCTGGCGGTTGGTGATGCGAATGCTGCCGTACAGCGTGCTCTCCTGCGCGAACTTGTCGATGCCCAGCCACTGCTGCGGGCTGATGACGCCGCCCGGCAGGCGGCAGCGCAGCATCATGGCGTGGCGCGGCTCCAGCTTCTGCTCGGCGCGTTCGGCGCGAATGTCGCGGTCATCCTGCTGGTACATGCCGTGAAAACGGATCAGCAGGAAGTTGTCGCCGTTGAAGCCGCCGGTCAGGCCGTCGTTCAAATCTTCGGCGATGGTGCCACGCAGGAAGTTGCTCTCCTTCTTCATGCGCTCCGCATCGGCCAGTTTGCCTTCGACCACCAAAGGCCCGGGGTGTTTATCACTCATCAGTAAACATCTCGCTGATAACGGCGCTCAAGGCGCAGCTCACTTAAAAATTCATCCGCCTGCTCGGTATCCATGCCACCGTGCTCGGCCACCAGTTCCAGTAATGTGTGTTCCACGTCTTTCGCCATGCGATTGGCATCGCCGCAGACGTAAATGTGCGCGCCTTCCTGAATCCAGCGCCACACTTCCGCGCCCTGTTCGCGCAGTTTGTCTTGTACGTATATTTTATGTTGCTGGTCGCGGGACCAGGCCAGATCGATGCGGGTCAGCAGGCCGTCTTTCACGTAGCGCTGCCATTCAACCTGGTACAGGAAATCTTCGGTAAAGTGCGGGTTGCCGAAGAACAGCCAGTTTTTGCCGCCGGCGCCGTCGGCGTCGCGCTGCTGCATAAAGGCGCGGAACGGCGCGATGCCGGTGCCCGGGCCGATCATGATCACCGGCGTTTCCGGGTTGGCCGGCAGACGGAAGTTGTCGTTGTGCTCGATAAACACCCGCACGTCGCCGTCCTCCTCCAGGCGATCCGCCAGGAAACCGGAGGCGCCGCCGCTGCGAGCGCGCCCGTCGATGTCGTAACGCACGACGCCCACGGTGATGTGCACTTCGTTCTCATTTTCCGCCTGTGAAGAGGCGATGGAGTACAGGCGCGGCGTCAGCGGACGCAGCAGCCCGACCAGCTGTTCGGCGCTCAGATCCGCCGGCGCCTGGCGCACCATGTCGACGATCGGCGTGTTGTGCGCATACTGCTGCAGCGCGGCTTTATCCGCCAACAGACCGATCAGCTTTTCGTCGCGCGACAGCGCGGCGTATTTATCGACGATTGGCGTGGTGTTCTGCGTCAGTTCGAAATGGCTGCGCAGCGCCTGCGCCAGCGGCAGGGTTTGCCCTTCCACCTCCACCGGTTCGTCGCCTTTCAGCCACAATAGCTGCACCAATTCGTCCACCAGCGCCGGATCGTTGTCGAACCATACGCCGAGCGCATCGCCAGGCTGGTAGCGCAGGCCCGAATCGCCCAAATCGATCTCGATATGGCGCACGTCTTTATCGGACGCGCGGCCGGTAATTTTCTGCTTGACCGCCAGTTGGGCGGTGAGCGGTTGTTCCTTGCTGTACGGGCTGCTGTCGATCAGGTCGACCGCGCCGCTGGCCAACGCGCCCGGCGCGGCGCTTTCCGCCGGCGCGCGCGCCTTCAGCACCGACACCACCTGTTTGCGCCAGGCGGCGGCCAGTTCCTGATACTCCACGTCGGCATCCACGCGCTCCACCAGGCGCTCGGCGCCCAGTTCGGCCAACTTGGCGTCGAAATCTTTACCGGACTGACAGAAATTCTCATAAGAGGTGTCGCCCAGCCCGAACACCGCAAACGCGGTGTCACTCAGCTTCGGCGCCTTTTTCGAGAACAGGTATTTATGCAGCGCCACCGCTTCTTCCGCCGGCTCGCCTTCCCCTTGCGTGGAGGCGACGATCACCAGCAGGCGCTCTTGCGCTATCTGCTTGAACTTGTAATCGCCGGCGCTGATCAGCGTGGCGTTCAGATTGGCGGCCAGCAAATCGTCGCGCAGCTGCTCCGCCAGGCGGCGCGCATTGCCGGTCTGCGAAGCGGAAATGATGGTGATGCCGGCGGCGGCAGGGGCGGCGGGCGCAATGGCCACGGCTCCTGGCTGTTGATTGACCATGCCCCAAAAATAACCGGACAGCCACGCCAGCTGCGTCGGCGAATAGTCGCCGATCGTCGCCTGCAGGCGTGCCAGCTGTTCGGGCGTCAGCGGGAGCAAAGATGTTGGAGGAGCCTGAGTCGTCATTGCTGTACTTATTTCCTATACTTAGCGCCTTTCCTGCCAGGCGCGCGCCAGTGTCAGTCGCTGTCTCTTCGCTGCGTCGGGCGTGCGGAAAAGATCAGGAGAGTTTGTAAGGTTACCGAGCAGAATAGCAACGATTAAATAAGGGATAGCAATAAATCATAACCAAAATGACTAAGCTGTTTTTCTGGTAAGGGATAACGCTTAAACCGTTAAACAAAGTTTTTTATCCAGATGAAAATAAAGCACTTTTTTTCATCATTTTTTCACCGTTCAACATTTCGGCTCATAACCCCAGCCGATAGGTGCCGCAGACACCAAACAAAAAAAGTGTTAACCGGATGCGTTTGCCGTGGCGGTAGACCATAACGGTATAAATGGCAAGCAGACGCGCTTTCCGGTACTATGCGGCGGTTTTTGAGTCAATGAGGCCGTAATAATGGCAACCACGCTGTTTAAAGATTTTCAGTTTGAAGCCGCACACCGTTTGCCGCATGTGCCGGAGGGCCACAAATGCGGCCGTCTGCATGGGCATTCGTTTATGGTGCGTCTGGAAGTGACCGGTGAAGTGGATCCCCACACCGGTTGGGTGATGGATTTCGCCGAGCTCAAGGCTGTGTTTTCCCCGATCTGGGAGCGGCTGGATCACCATTATCTGAACGATATTCCAGGATTGGAAAATCCCACCAGCGAAGTGCTCGCCGCCTGGATTTGGCAGCAGCTCAAGCCCCAGTTACCGGAACTGACTGCGGTGATGGTGAAAGAGACCTGTACGGCGGGATGCGTATATAAAGGTTGATGCCGTGAGGGTATGTGCAGATACCCTCACACTACCTCGCCTTGCAGATCCAGACGCCGCGCCGTCCAGGGCCTTTCCGACAGGCTCAACGCCATTCCCCCTCGATAGACAAACGTTTTGCTCTCGCCGTCCTCAATGAACGACGTCTCGTTTTCCATCGCCCGATAGCCGGCGCCGGTATAGTACTTTTCGCTTACCGCAAACAGTATGGAATACGCGATCCCTTTACTGCGCAAATAGTCATGCGCCTTCACCAGCATGTTTGCGGCCACGCCGCGGCGCCGATGCGTGTGTGCCACGGCCACCAGCCCGATGATGCCGATCACCTCGGCCTCACCGTCAATCAACACCGGCCGCTCATGCACCGCCAGTTGGCCGACGATCGCCTCGCCTTCCGTGGCGGTCACCAGGCAAGCCGGCACCTGCCGCCGATAAAATCCGTCGGTTATCTCGGGGAAAGCGTCGGACAACAACGAACGAATCGACCGCAATTCCGCTTCCGTCACCGCCTCGAATGCACGCGATACAATTTTCACCGTAACTCCCGTCCCGTTCGAAGGCCTGCGGCCAATAAAAAACTCAGGCGATATTCAGATATTTGTGGGTCTGCATCGACAACCGCCAATTGCGCGCAATGCAGGTTTCGATGCACAGGCGGGTCGCCTCTTCTTTCTGGCTGATCGGCTGCAGCGCGATAATGCGCGCCTTATCGTCCTGCAGCGTCGCCAGCAGCGCATCCAGCGCCTCGATATCGCGCTCGCGCGCCACCGGATGCTTCACCTCGTCGGCGCGCCGCAGCGCCTGATCCAGCACCTTCATGCCGCCGCGCATATTCACCTTGGGCGAAACCGTCACCCAGGTGTTGGCGGAGCAGCGGATTTCGTGGGTGCCGCTGGTTTCAATCTGGCAACGGTAGCCGTGCTGTTCGAACAGCTCGGTCAACGGCGCCAGATCGTAGATGCAGGGTTCACCGCCGGTGATCACCACATGGCGCGCGGTGTAACCTTGTTGGCGCATCACCGCCAACAGCTGCTCGGCGCCGGCATTGCCCCAGGCGTCGCTCTCTTCTGTTTTGACCAGGATCCGTTGCAGGTCGACTTCTCGATGGGCTTCCTTTTCCCAGGTATGTTTGGTGTCGCACCAGCTGCACCCTACCGGGCAGCCCTGCAGGCGGATGAAAATGGCCGGAACGCCGGTGAAAAAGCCTTCGCCCTGCAAGGTTTGGAACATCTCGTTGATCGGGTACTGCATCGGTTTCTCAATCTGGAAAAGTAAAAAGCGATTATCGCAGATTCCGGCCCGGCGACCAAACGGCCAAAATTGTATTAAATTTTATCCTCCGCGCCGCCGTCAGCATATCTCACCGCCAATGGCGTTCATTTAATTTGTGAACCGGTCTTTGGCCTTTCATCGGCGGTGCAACCTGCTCCACAGAAAACAACACACAGTTAACAAATAAGATAATTATATTTGACATAAAGCGCCGACGCGCAGATGTATATACAAGCAAACACAAGCCGAGCGCCAGTTTCGGCCACGTTCCATCCATCACGACTACATCTGCGTTTAGAGGGTGCCATGACTCATTCCACCAGCGAGTTAAACATTCAACAGGCCATCGACGACAGCAAGTTTTCGCTGTTTCACTGGACACTGATCATTCTCGGATTTCTGATCCTCGCCATCGACGGTTTCGATACCGCCGCCATGGGCTATATCGCCCCCTCGGTCGCCAAAGACTGGGGCATCGTGAAGCAGGATCTGGGGCCGGTGCTGAGCGCTGCGCTGCTGGGGCTGTCGCTCGGCGCGCTGATCGCCGGGCCGATCTCCGACCGCATCGGCCGCAAGCGCGTGCTGGTGTTTTCCTGCCTGTTCTTCGGCCTGTCGAGCCTGGCCACCGCCTACGCCGGTTCGCTCAACAGCCTGACGCTGTGGCGCTTCCTCACCGGTCTCGGGCTGGGGGCGGCGATGCCCAACGCCATTACCTTGATCTCCGAATACGCGCCGCAGCGCTGCCGTTCGCTGGCGATCAACACCATGTACTGCGGTTTTCCGCTGGGCGCGGCCGGCGGCGGCGCCATTTCATCGTGGCTGATCCCGACCTACGGCTGGCACAGCGTGCTGCTGCTCGGCGCCATCGCGCCGCTGGTCTTGACTGTCCTGCTGATCCTGCTGCTGCCGGAGTCGGTTAAATATATGGTTAACCGCGGCCAGGATGCGGCGAAGATCAAGCGCATCGCGCAGCGCTTCGTCAGCCGGAGCCTCGACGGCGTGACGCGTTTTTATCTGTACGAAGAGAAGCTGGCGCAGACCAAGACCAGCGTCGGCCTGCTGTTCAGCCGCCCTTACCTGCTCGGCACGCTGATGCTGTGGCTGACCTACTTTATGGGGCTGGTGATCTACTACGTGTTGCTGAGCTGGATGCCAATCCTGATGCAGGGATTGGGCTATCAGTTGGAGCAATCGGCGATGCTCACCTCGCTGTTCACCTTCGGCGGCACGCTGGGCATCTTGGTGGCCGGCTGGTTGATGGACCGCTGGAATGCGCACAAAGTAGTCTCGAGCGGCTTTGTCGTCACCGCCTTGCTGATCGTGGCGATGGCCACCGAGGATAAACAGATCGTGCTGCTGGGCGCCTTCATCTTCCTGATGGGCGTCACCATGAACGGCGCGCAGTCCGGGCTGCAAACGCTGGCGGCGACCTTCTACCCGACCCACAGCCGCGCCACCGGCATCGCCTGGATGCAGGGCATCGGCCGCTTCGGCGGCGTCGCCGGCACCATGATGGGCGCCCAACTGCTGGCCATGCAGTGGGAAGTGCAGAGCATCCTGATGTTCCTGTGCGTGCCGGCGCTGATCGCCGCCATCGCCACGGTGTGCAAGATGAGCCGCAAACCGACGCTGCAGCCGGCCGCCTGACCCTTGCAAGCCCGCCCACGGCGGGCTTTCTTCCTGCGGTGATAGGGCTTTTTTATCCTCCGCCGTCAACTGTAATCAGACTGTAAAAATATTGTGACTAGCCGCCCAAAAATGAGTCAATTTTAATTCATTTTTGCCGAACAGCTCACTTTTCTCCGGCTTTCCGTACCTGAGACCGGCGATAAAAAATCGCATATCAACCTGATATAAAAAGAAAATAACTTTTTCTTATGCCACTTTTCAGCGGCAACTGGTCAGTGTTGCATATGCTTGTACATACAAGTATATGTTAATAAGCCCTACGCATTGTTATGCCGTGGTACTCATCCCCACCGCGGCATGGAATCTGCACCGATACTGTTTGAGGAAAATGCTGTGACTACAAATAACAAAGTTCGCAATGTCGATGTACGCGCGCCACGCGGCACACAATTAAACGCAAAAAGCTGGCTGACCGAAGCGCCGTTACGCATGCTGATGAACAACCTCGATCCTGAAGTTGCGGAGAACCCACACGAGCTGGTGGTGTACGGCGGCATCGGCCGCGCCGCGCGCGACTGGGATTGCTACGACAAGATCGTCGAAACCCTGAAAACGCTGGAAGAAGACGAAACCCTGCTGGTGCAGTCCGGCAAACCGGTCGGCGTCTTCAAAACCCACAGCAACGCGCCGCGCGTGCTGATCGCCAACTCCAACCTGGTGCCGCACTGGGCAACCTGGGAACACTTCAACGAGCTGGACGCCAAAGGCCTGGCGATGTACGGCCAGATGACCGCCGGCAGCTGGATCTACATCGGCAGCCAGGGCATCGTTCAGGGCACCTATGAAACCTTCGTCGAAGCGGGCCGCCAGCACTACGACGGCAGCCTGCAGGGGCGCTGGGTGCTGACCGCCGGTCTGGGCGGCATGGGCGGCGCGCAGCCGCTGGCCGCGACGCTGGCGGGCGCCTGCTCGCTGAACATCGAATGTCAGCAAAGCCGCATCGATTTCCGTCTGAAAACCCGCTACGTCGATGAGCAGGCCAAAGATCTGGACGACGCGCTGGCCCGCATCAAGAAATACACCTCAGAAGGCAAAGCCATCTCCATCGCTCTGTGCGGCAACGCGGCGGAAATCCTGCCTGAGCTGGTGCGCCGCGGCGTGCGCCCGGACATGGTCACCGACCAGACCAGCGCCCACGATCCGCTGAACGGCTACCTGCCGAAGGGCTGGAGCTGGGAAGAGTATCGCCAGCGCGCGCAAACCGAGCCGGCCAAAGTGGTCGCCGCCGCCAAGCAATCGATGGCCGATCACGTCAAAGCCATGCTGGCGTTCCAGCAGATGGGCGTGCCGACCTTCGACTACGGCAACAACATTCGCCAGATGGCGAAAGAAACCGGCGTCGACAACGCCTTCGACTTCCCGGGCTTCGTGCCGGCCTACATCCGTCCGCTGTTCTGCCGCGGCATCGGGCCGTTCCGCTGGGCGGCGCTGTCCGGCGATCCGCAGGACATCTACAAAACTGACGCCATGGTGAAAGAGCTGATCCCGGATGACGAGCACCTGCACCGCTGGCTGGACATGGCGCGCGAGCGCATCAGCTTCCAGGGCCTGCCGGCGCGCATCTGCTGGGTTGGCCTCGGCCAGCGCGCCAAGCTGGGCCTGGCGTTCAACGAGATGGTGCGCCGCGGCGAACTGTCCGCTCCGATCGTCATCGGCCGCGACCACCTGGATTCCGGCTCCGTTTCCAGCCCGAACCGTGAAACCGAAGCGATGAAAGACGGCTCCGATGCCGTTTCCGACTGGCCGCTGCTGAACGCGCTGCTGAATACCGCCAGCGGCGCCACCTGGGTTTCCCTGCACCACGGCGGCGGCGTCGGCATGGGCTTCTCCCAACACTCTGGCATGGTGATCGTCTGCGACGGCACCGACGAAGCCGCCGAGCGCATCGCCCGCGTCCTGCACAATGACCCGGCTACCGGGGTCATGCGTCACGCCGACGCCGGTTACGATATCGCTATCGACTGCGCCCGTGAGCAAGGCCTGAACCTGCCGATGGTTGCCGCGACCCAAGGAGAAAAAGCATGAAAGCGCTAACTATTCGCCCTGGCAAACTGACGCTGGCCCAGCTACGCGACGTGTATCAACACCCGGTGACGCTGACGCTGGACGACAACGCCTACGGCCCTATCCAGCAGAGCGTGGCCTGCGTGGAACGCATCGTTGAAGAAAACCGCACCACTTACGGCATCAACACCGGGTTTGGCCTGCTGGCTTCGACCCGCATCGCCCGCGACGATTTGGAAAACCTGCAGCGTTCGATCGTGCTGTCACACGCCGCCGGCGTGGGCGAGCCCACCGACGACAATCTGGTGCGCCTGATCATGGTGCTGAAAATCAACAGCCTGTCGCGCGGCTTCTCCGGCATTCGTCTGGAAGTCATCCAGGCGCTGATCGCGCTGGTCAACGCCGAAGTTTATCCGCATATCCCGCTGAAGGGCTCGGTCGGCGCCTCCGGCGACCTGGCGCCGCTGGCGCACATGAGCCTGGTGCTGCTGGGCGAAGGCCAGGCGCGTCATCAGGGCCAATGGCTGCCGGCGACCGAAGCGCTGGCCAAGGCCGGTCTGAAACCGCTGACGCTGGCGGCGAAAGATGGCCTGGCGCTGCTGAACGGCACTCAGGTCTCCGCCGCCTTCGCGCTGCGCGGCCTGTTCGACGCGGAAGACCTGTTCGCCGCCGCGACCGTGGCGGGCAGCCTGACGGTGGAAGCGGCGCTGGGCTCCCGCAGCCCGTTCGATGCGCGTATCCATGAGGTGCGCGGCCAGCGCGGCCAGATCGACGCCGCCCTCGCCTACCGCCACCTGCTCGGCGCGCGCAGCGAAGTCTCCGACTCGCACCGCAACTGCGAAAAAGTGCAGGATCCTTACTCCCTGCGCTGCCAGCCGCAGGTGATGGGCGCCTGCCTGACGCAGATCCGCCAGGCCGCCGAGGTGCTGGAAATCGAAGCCAACGCCGTCTCCGATAACCCGCTGGTGTTTGCCGAACAGGGCGACGTGCTGTCCGGCGGCAACTTCCACGCCGAACCGGTAGCGATGGCCGCCGATAACCTGGCGCTGGCGTTTGCCGAAATCGGTTCGCTGTCCGAACGCCGCATCTCGCTGATGATGGACAAACACATGTCGCAACTGCCGCCGTTCCTGGTGGAAAACGGCGGCGTGAACTCCGGCTTCATGATCGCTCAGGTCACCGCCGCGGCGCTGGCCAGCGAAAACAAAGCGCTGGCGCATCCGTCGAGCGTCGACAGCATCCCGACCTCCGCCAACCAGGAAGACCACGTCTCCATGGCGCCAGCCGCCGGTCGCCGCCTGTGGAGCATGGCGGACAACGTGCGCGGCATTCTGGCGGTCGAATGGCTGGCCGCCTGCCAGGGCCTGGATTTCCGCAACGGCCTGAAGACCTCGGAAGGTCTGGAGCAGGCGCGCCGTCTGCTGCGCGAGCATGTCAGTTTCTACGACAAGGATCGTTTCTTCGCCCCCGACATTGAAGCCGCCAGCCAACTCTTGGCGGCCGGTCACCTGACATCGCTGCTGCCTGCGGCGCTGCTGCCTAGCCAGGCATAATCATCACACACTGAATCACGCAGTTTGTTCTGCCCCGCCGGGTGCGTTCCACCCGGTGCGGGCAGCGCGTGCCTGTTCGGCAAACACTTAACGGGAAACAACATGCGTAACGAAACGACACAACTCAGACGCGGACTAAACGCGCGGCATATCCGTTTCATGGCTCTCGGCTCGGCGATCGGCACCGGCCTGTTCTACGGCTCCGCCGGCGCCATCCAACTGGCCGGCCCGGCGGTGCTGCTGGCCTATCTGGTGGGCGGCGCGGCGGTATTCATGGTGATGCGCGCGCTGGGTGAAATGGCGGTGCATCAGCCGGTTTCCGGCTCGTTCGGCCACTACGCCAGCCACTATCTCGGCCCGCTGGCCGGGTTCCTCACCGGCTGGACCTACACCTTCGAAATGGTGATCGTCGCCCTGGCGGACGTCACCGCCTTCGGCATCTATATGGGGCTGTGGTTCCCGGACGTCGCTCAGTGGGTTTGGGTGCTCAGCATCATCCTGTTTATCGGCGCGCTCAACCTGTGCAGCGTCAAGGTCTTCGGCGAGCTGGAGTTCTGGCTGTCGCTGGTCAAGGTCGCCGCCATCGTGGCGATGATCGTCGGCGGTGCAGCGGTGATGCTGTTCGGTTTCGGGCAAACCCAGCACGCCACCGGCATCAGCAACCTGTGGCAACACGGCGGCTTTATGCCTAACGGCATCGGCGGCGTGGTCGCGTCATTGGCGGTGGTGATGTTCGCCTTCGGCGGCATCGAGATCATCGGCATTACCGCCAGCGAGGCGAAAGACCCCGCCAAAGTGCTGCCGAAGGCGATCAACGCCGTGCCGGTGCGCATCCTGCTGTTTTACGTGCTGACGCTGACGGTGCTGATGGCTATCTATCCGTGGAACAGCATCGGCCAGAACGGCAGCCCGTTCGTTGAGATCTTCAGCAACCTCGGCATCAGCTCCGCCGCCAACGTGCTGAACGTGGTGGTGATCACCGCGGCCATTTCGGCCATCAACAGCGACATCTTCGGCGCCGGCCGCATGATGTACGGCATGGCGCAGGACGGCCAGGCGCCGCGCAGCTTCACCAAGCTGACCGCCAGCGGCGTGCCGTGGATGACGGTGCTGGTCATGTCAATCGCCCTGCTGCTGGCGGTGGTGCTCAACTACCTGATCCCGGAGAAGGTCTTCATGATCATCGCCTCGATCGCCACCTTCGCCACCGTCTGGGTGTGGCTGATGATCCTGCTGTCGCAGATCGTCATGCGCCGCACGCTGTCGCCGGAAGAAACGCGTCAGTTGAGCTTCCCGGTGCCGTGGTGGCCGGTGGCGCCGGCATTGGCGACCGCCTTTATGGCGTTCGTCATCGGCCTGCTCGGCTACTTCGAAGAGAGCCGCATCGCGCTGTACGTCGGGCTGGTGTGGATCGCGTTCCTCACAGCGGCTTACTGGCTGTGGGTGCGCAAAAAAGGCGGCGGTTCGCCGGTGACCACCGCGACGCAACAGATGTAACGCTCGCTTCGGCCAAAACCCGCTGCGGCGGGTTTTTTTATTGCGCCTGCGCCAGCGCCTGCAGGATATCCGCCTGCAGATCGTCAAACGCCTCCAGCCCGGCGGACAGCCGCACCAGCCCCTCGCTGATGTGGTGCCGTTTCCGCTCTTCCGGCGTGTAGGCCGAGTGCGTCATGCTGGCCGGGTGTTGCGCCAGGCTTTCGCAATCGCCCAGGCTGACCGCGCGCAAGATGAGCTGCAGCGCATTGAGGAAGCGAATGCCCGCACGCATTCCGCCCCGCAGTTCAAACGCCAGCATGCCACCGGGGCGCGCCATTTGCCGCTGCGCCAACGCATGCTGCGGGAAGTTCGCCAGGCCGGGGTAATACACCCGCTCGATCGCCGGATGCTCCGTCAGCATCTCCGCCAGGCGCTGCGCGTTATCGCAATGACGATCCATGCGCAGCGGCAGGGTTTTCATCCCGCGCAGCACCAGCGCGGCATCCTGCGCCGACAGTACCGCCCCGGTCATGTCCTTTAGCCCCTCCAGACGGATCGCTTCGGCCAACGCCTGACGCGTCACCGCTATTCCGGCCAGGAGATCGCCGTGTCCGCCGAGGTACTTGGTCGCCGAGTGCACCACGATATCGGCGCCTAGCGCCAAAGGCCGCTGCAGATAGGGCGTGCAATAGGTGTTGTCCACCAGCAACAGCGCCTGATGCCGATGGGCAATCTCCGCCACGGCGGCGATATCGATCAAACGCATATTGGGATTGGCCGGCGTTTCGCAATACACCAGGCGGGTACGCGGTCCAATGGCCGCCGCCAGCCGCTCCGGCCGGGTCAGATCAACGTGGGTTATCTTGACGCCAAAGTGCGCCAGGCCATGATGAAAGTAGCTGAAGGTGCAACCATACACGGTTTCGTCGACAATCAGCTCATCGCCCGGTCTGAGCAGCGTCCAGCAACAGGCGGTGATCGCCCCCATGCCGGAAGCGAACGCCACCGCCGCCTCCCCCTCCTCCAGGTTGGCGATGCGTTGCTCGAGCAGGTTTAACGTCGGATTGGCGATGCGCGAGTAAAAGTACCCCGGCTCGGTGCCGGCAAAGCAGGCGCCGCCGTATTCCGCAGTGGGAAAAGCAAACGTAGAGCTCATAAACACCGGCGGAGACAGTGCCCCCTGATACCGCTGCGGATCGTAGCCGTAATGAATAGCCCGGGTGGCAAAGTCGTGGCCAACTGCTGTAGCGGACATAACACAACTCCTTACCTGAGTGGGTGAAGCTTAATTTTTTGATTCATCCGAAAGGGCCGGCGGCAATGCGCTGTCTCGCGTGCGCTGGCCGATGATTTGTAAAGTACGCAGCAGCAGCGTCAACCCCAGCACGGTATCCGGCTGCTTCAGCAAGGCGTACAGCGCGCGAAAACTGGCCGGCGGAGGATTCAATTGCAGCTCGCTGTGCGCCATCTGCAGCGCCGTTCCGCCTTCCCAACCGATGGTCACCAAACCTTCAAAGACGCCGGCCAGTTTCTCCACCAGCGCGTTGTCGGCGATGTCCACCGCGTCCGACAGCAGCGACAACAGATCGACCACGTTATCCAAACGGCCGCCCGCCAGCAGCGGCTGCAGTTTCTCGAGCAACGCCGCCAATGATTGCAGGTCAGCCGCGTGCACCGTGCTTTCCGTCATATCAGCCCCCTTACCGTGGCCCAGTAAAGGCCGCGGTTGAACCCGTTGCGCAGCATGCCGCCCGCCTTGGTGGCGGGCGTCGGCAGCACGTCGTGACGGTAGTCGTACACCAGCGGCATGCCGGCATTCAGCCCCATTTGCGCGACCGCCTGCACCTTGCCGTCATAATGGCTCACGGTTTGGCCCAGCCGCATTTCCGCCACGATGTTGTCGGCAATGACCGGCGCCTGATTATGGCAAGAGCCGCCGGCCTTGCTGACCGGCAAATCCACGGTATCGCCTATGACATACACCCCCTGCTGGCCGTAGACCTGCAGCGTTTGATGATCGGTCGGCAGCCAGCCTTCGCCGTTTTGGCTCTCGCTCAACCCGGTATTGCGCACCGCCTCCACTGCACGGATGGGCGGCGTCGCCATCAGAATGTCGAACGGCTGTTCTTCCCCCTCGGCGGAATAGGCGATGTTGCGCTGAGCGTCCACCCGGCTGAGGGTAAACCCACGCTGGTGGCGAATGTCGCGCGCGGCAAAAATGGCGGGCAGCGCTTCGCCGGTCGGGCGCTGTAAAAACAGACAGTTGCGCAGCAGTTGAGAAATGGTTGGGTAGGTATAAGCGATCTCCACCGCCTTGCGCACGCCGCGCCGCCGCAGGTAGTCGTCCAGCATCAGGGTGGTTTCGATCGGCGCGATGCCGCACTGATGGGGCACATTAGGCGTTTCAGGGAAGGACACAGTGATGAAAATGCGGCCTTTCTCGATCGTCGCCAGCTTAAGCGCCAACCGCCGCGCGGCCTGATACTGGTAGAAATGATCGCCCGCCTGCGCCAACCCTTCGATGCGCTCCGGCCAGGGCACGCAGCCGGTGGCGAAAACCAGGAAGTCATACGGATAATGCTTGCCGCTTTGCGTAATGATATACCGCTGTTTTAAATCAAAAGATTCCGCTTTATCGACGACAAACTGTATTTCCGGCCGCAATAAACTCCGCTGTGAACGCGTGAGCTCCTGCTTGAAAAAATTATTGAATGCAACATACATAAACGCCGGCTTGTAATAATGCAGCGGCGAATCCGAAATCATTAATAACTCAACTTTATTATTGAGAATTTCCCAGTGCAATTTCACGGCCAGCAGATTGGCTAGCATGGTGCCGCCGGTTCCACCGCCGACAATGACGACTCGCTGTCGCATCTGGCCCTCCCCCAGCCGAAACCCGGCAGTATGAAAGAACGCATTACGATGATGGCGATATTTAACGGCAAGAAAAAAATAACGCCGCCTTATTGGCAGTCTAGTAACGAATAATTATAAAGCAAATAAAAACGGAATATAAAAACCGGCAAGAAAACTGCACAATAAATTTATTAGGGTAAACGCAGCGATTATTAATAAATAAAACAGGGTTAACATCGGGACGTCAGCCATAAAAAAACCCGCCGCGGCGGGTTTTTATTTAGCAACCGAATCGGTCGAACTTACTGGCCTTTAACTTCTTTCAGGCCGTTGAACGGCGCACGGTCACCCAGCGCTTCTTCGATGCGGATCAGTTGGTTGTACTTGGCAACGCGGTCAGAACGGCTCATGGAACCGGTTTTGATCTGGCCAGCTGCAGTACCTACCGCCAGGTCGGCGATGGTTGCGTCTTCGGTTTCACCGGAACGGTGAGAGATCACCGCAGTGTAGCCGGCGTCTTTCGCCATCTTGATAGCCGCCAGCGTTTCGGTCAGAGAACCGATCTGGTTGAACTTGATCAGGATGGAGTTAGCGATGCCTTTCTCGATGCCTTCTTTCAGGATCTTGGTGTTGGTCACGAACAGATCGTCGCCCACCAGCTGGATTTTGTCGCCCAGCACTTTGGTCTGGTAAGCGAAGCCCGCCCAGTCGGATTCATCCAGGCCGTCTTCGATAGACACGATTGGGTACTGTTTGGTCAGCTCTTCCAGGAAGTGAGTGAACTCTTCGGAAGTGAAGGCTTTGTTGCCTTCGCCGGCCAGCACGTATTTACCGTCTTTGTAGAATTCGGAAGCCGCGCAGTCCATCGCCAGAGTGACGTCTTTGCCCAGCTCGTAGCCCGCCGCTTTTACCGCTTCAGCGATAACCGCCAGCGCTTCGGCGTTGGAACCCAGGTTTGGCGCGTAGCCGCCTTCGTCGCCCACGGCGGTGTTCATGCCTTTGGCTTTCAGAACTTTCGCCAGGTGGTGGAACACTTCGGAACCGATACGCACCGCTTCTTTCAGGGTCTTCGCGCCAACCGGCTGAATCATGAATTCCTGAATGTCGACGTTGTTGTCAGCGTGCTCGCCGCCGTTGATGATGTTCATCATCGGCAGTGGCATGGAGAATTTGCCTGGGGTGCCGTTCAGTTCAGCGATGTGCTCGTACAGCGGCATGCCTTTAGAGGCTGCGGCCGCTTTCGCTGCTGCCAGGGAAACCGCCAGAATGGCGTTGGCGCCGAAGTTGGATTTGTTTTCGGTGCCGTCCAGCTCGATCATGATCTTGTCGATGTTCGCCTGGTCTTTGGCATCTTTACCCAGTACTGCCTGAGCAATCGGACCGTTTACTGCAGCAACGGCTTTCAGTACGCCTTTACCCAGGAAACGAGACTTGTCACCGTCACGCAGTTCCAGCGCTTCGCGGGAACCGGTAGAAGCACCTGACGGCGCAGCAGCCAGGCCGACGAAACCGCCTTCCAGATGAACTTCGGCTTCAACAGTCGGGTTACCGCGGGAGTCGATGATTTCACGACCGATGACTTTAACGATTTTGGACATTAGGTTTTCCTCAGTACAAGTTAAACTAAAACTCCAGACAAACAGCGCGCGGTTCTCACCGCGCGCCGCCTACCAAATATTTTATTTCACCTGGCGCTTCTGATGCTCGCCTGCGGCTTTCACGAAGCCGGCGAACAGCGGATGCCCATCACGCGGCGTCGATGTAAATTCCGGGTGGAATTGACAGGCCACAAACCACGGGTGATTCGGCAGTTCAATGATCTCGACCAGCTTGTTGTCGGCGGAACGACCGGCGACACGCAGCCCTGCGGCTTCGATCTGCTTCAACAGCATGTTGTTAACTTCGTAACGGTGACGATGACGCTCGACAATGGTCGGTTCGCCGTACAGCTGACGCACCAGGCTGTTGTCGCTCAGGTTGCACTGTTGGCCACCTACGCGCATCGTGCCGCCCAAATCGCTTTCTTCGCTGCGCACTTCGACGTTGCCGTCTTCATCGCGCCATTCGGTGATCAACGCCACCACCGGGTACTTACAGTCTGGCATAAACTCGGTGGAGTTGGCGTTCTCCATCCCCGCCACGTTGCGAGCGAACTCCATCAACGCCACCTGCATGCCCAGGCAAATGCCCAGGTAAGGAATGTTGTTCTCGCGCGCATAGCGTGCGGTCATCACTTTGCCTTCCACGCCGCGGTAGCCGAAGCCGCCCGGGATCAGGATCGCGTCCAGCCCTTTCAGCACTTCCACGCCGCGGGTTTCCACGTCCTGCGAGTCGATCAGCTTGATGTTCACGGTCAGACGGTTTTTCAGCCCGCCGTGCTTCAGCGCTTCGATCACCGACTTGTAGGCGTCCGGCAACTCAACGTATTTGCCGACCATACCGATGGTCACTTCGCCGCCCGGATTGGCTTCTTCGTAGATCACCTGTTCCCATTCGGCCAGGTTGGCTTCCGGCGCGTTCAGGCTGAATCGTTTACAAATATAATCGTCCAGCCCCTGAGATTTCAATAGGCCTGGGATTTTATAAATAGAATCAACGTCTTTCAGAGAGATAACCGCTTTTTCCGGCACGTTGCAGAAAAGCGCGATTTTCGCGCGTTCGTTAGCAGGAACCGCGCGGTCGGAACGGCAAATCAGCACATCAGGCTGAATACCGATGGAAAGCAGCTCTTTTACGGAATGCTGGGTCGGCTTGGTTTTCACTTCGCCCGCCGCCGCCATGTACGGCACCAGCGTCAGGTGCATGTACAGGGTGTGCTCGCGGCCCACTTCCACCGCCATCTGACGGATGGCTTCGAGGAACGGCAGCGATTCGATATCGCCGACGGTGCCGCCGATTTCCACCAGCACCACATCGTGGCCTTCGCCGCCTTCGATGATGCGTTCTTTGATCGCGTTGGTGATGTGCGGAATGACCTGCACGGTCGCGCCCAGATAGTCGCCGCGGCGTTCTTTACGCAGCACGTCGGAGTAGATGCGGCCGGTGGTGAAGTTGTTGCGACGCGACATTTTGGTGCGGATGAAGCGCTCGTAGTGACCCAAATCCAGATCGGTTTCTGCGCCGTCTTCGGTGACGAAAACTTCCCCATGCTGAATCGGGCTCATGGTGCCCGGATCCACGTTGATGTACGGGTCCAGTTTCATGATGGTAACGTTGAGGCCACGGGCTTCAAGAATAGCCGCCAGAGAGGCTGCGGCAATGCCTTTACCCAGAGAGGATACGACCCCGCCGGTCACAAAAATATAATTAGTTGTCATGCTGAACCTGAGAGTTTAGGTTTAAAGACGATGGAAGAACCAGGACGGGAAAGTAGTATACCCGAACCTCTCCTGACCTACAAACGATCGTTTTGCTGTCCATCATCTCGGCCGCCCTCCCGTGTTCATCAGGGTTTACTCCGCCGGCGCGCCCAAAACCCTCCAGGAAATACAAAGAGTTAGCGGAGAAAATTTCTTTTTACCGCCCCTCTCGAGCGATAAAACACCTTAGATTTCAGTTTGTTGGCCTTTTGCTGCCGACGGCAGCCCTGCGCCTGTGACCTGACCGTAAGCTTAACCGTTTCAGCTTGAGTGAACCTTGTCGTCGATCAACATTGTAGCGGCCACCCGTTTTTCCTGCTTTACCCAAGTATTCAAATGAAGATTAAAAACCCTATCCGCTGATTTGATCATTTCCGAGCGATGAGCAACAAAAATGCGTGTTATTGGCAGTTGTCCGATGGCGCGAGTGATCTTTTTCTCGTTATCAATATCGAGATCGCTGGTTGCCTCATCAAGCAACAGCACGCGAGGTTGCCGATACAGCGCTCTGGCGATGGATATACGCTGGCGTTGCCCGCCAGAAAGCGTGCTGCCAATATCACCGATCATCGAATCATATCCCTGTGGGAATGCGCTGATTTCCTCATCAATGGCGGCATGGTTGGCACATTCAGCCATACGTTCCACATCGGGGGATGCGGTAAAACCGGTAATATTCTGCTGTATGGTTCCGGCCAAGAGTTTGTCATCCTGCATGACAAAAGCGACATGTTCACGAATGTCCCGTTTGCTCATGCCGGACAGCCCCACGTTATTGATGAAAACATCCCCTTCAGTAGATTCGTACAGCCCCGCCAGCACATGGAGGAAGGTTGACTTCCCACACCCGGACGGCCCGACAATCGCGACGTTTTCCCCCGGCATAACCTCAAGATTGATCCCCTCGAAGATATTGCGCTCGGTGTGGGAATGGCGGAACGCCAAGTTGCGGATTACGATATGCCCATTCAGCTGTAGCGACACATGCTCCCCCTCATCCCTTTCCACAGGCGAAACAGCTACGTCCGTCAGACGCTGACTGTGCATGGATACCAGACAGAAGTCTGAAACCGCATTGACTAACTTCACCGTGCGGGTCATCACCATATCGGCATAAAGCATCACAGCCAACAAGGCTCCAGTCGTAATGCCTTTATCGAATCCTATGGCGCCGACGCTGAGCACGTAAATCCCGGAAAAACCCACAAGCAGTACAGCCGCCGTGTTGGTCAGTAAATCTAGTTTAAACAGTTGGTTACCTGCATGTGTGCTATTGACCACATGGTTGACCCATTCGCGACGGCGAACCGGCGTCAAATTCAACATTTTGATCGCCCCTATCGCTCTAACGGTCTCAAGGAAATGGGAAGATTGCACCGCTTCGAAGGCGATATGTTCGATTTTACGATTGCGGTATGTGGAGAAAAGGCCCACTTTTAAGGCAGCATAGACACAGGCGGCGATCAGGGGACCGATAGCGAGTACTGGTGAATAACTAAAAATAATAGCCATTGAAATGACAATCACAATCGCGTCCAGGAGGGAGGCGACCATATCGGCCGTGAACGCTTCCTGAATGGCGGTCAACGACTGGAAGCGCGACGCAATGTCACCAGTATGGCGCTTTTCAAAAAATGACAGCGTGAGCCTGATAAGCCGATTAAAGAACATTTCGGCCCATTTGACGCCGAGCGTATAGCGAAGGTTCATCAAAATCCAAGCGCGCACCACGGAAAAGGCGGACTTAATCAGCAATGCTGAAATGACCACAATGCCAACAAAAAATATCCCTTCACGATCAGATGAACGCACCAGCGTATCAATAGTAAATTGTGAAGCGGCAGGCACAGCAATTGAGAGCAGCTCCACCAAAACCGAAAGCATCAGAACACCGGTAAAAATGCGTCTTAACCCCCGTACGCCACGGAAGAGATCGGATACCGTAACATTCCTTTCCAGTGGCTTTTTGTCGAAGGTCTCTGCAGGCCAGGCCTCCATCAAAATGCCGGTAAACTTATCGGAAAGTTCGCGCAAAGAGATGCTGCGCCGGCCAATGGCAGGATCAAGGATCACGGCGCCTCGACGCGTCACTTTCACCAGAACCACAAAATGGTTGAATGACCAGTGAAGAATCGCAGGGCGGCTGAGAGAGCGCAGTTCATCAAGCTCTACGCGTGAAGCGCGAGCCGTCATTCCCACCCGCTCAAACGCAGTAATGAGATCTCGCAGCGTCATCCCATGGCTGCTTACTCCGTGGAGAGTGCGCGCCGAAGCAAGATCGATACGTTTGCCGAAATAGCCGGCCACCATGGCCAAACAGGCCAGACCGCACTCATTCATCTCCGACTGTAGGACCAGCGGCGTTTTTTGCCAGGAAAAAAACATGTCTCAACTCTCAACCGTCATGCGATTAATACTTTGTTTTAATGGCAAAAAAAGCCACTCCCAGATGCGCCTATGCGTTGTCAAAATATCAGCTTCAACGTCCACGCCCACCGGAAGCGCACGCGTGTCCACATCGGGCGTTATCAAGACGCGAAAACGCCGATTATTTCCCGATAAAGCCTCTGGACTCGCGCTGATAGCGGCGACCGTACCGGACACTTTCCCAAACCACTCCCACGGTAATGATGCAACGCGCATGAACACATGCTGACCCGTTTTCACTTCCTGCAACGCGGAGGGTGGGATCCACATTTCAACGAACGGACGCGCGTTTTCCGGCACCACTACCGCAGCAATGGCTCCCGCAGCCACTCTCTGTCCTTCCAAAATGCTCATTGAAGCGACGACGCCATCTAGCGGAGCCACAACCCGAGACTCCACGACCGCAGAGGCATTGATCACCTGTTGTTGCAGCGTAACCTTCTGCTGCTGAATGTCGGTAATGGACTGTTTTTCTTGTGATTCTGAGCGAGCCAGCTCATCCACAAATTGCAGCAGCTCTCCTTTCACCCGCGCGATATTGATTCGATGCGTATTCAGCTGTGCAATAGAGTTATGATATTCGTTCTCGCGCTCAATTTTCTCTTGTACGGTCGTAATACCTTTCTGTAACAGCTGTTGATAAAGCTCCATGCGCTTCTTCAAACCGGCGACACGCTCCGACTCAGCCACCGCCGCGGCTTGAATCGCCACCATTTCCCGTTCTTTGGCGCCGACTTTCTCACGCAAACGCAGGCGTTCTTCCTCCCCCTCTTTACGCCGTTCTCCCGCACGCTTTTGCAATTCAGTGAGTTGGCGCTGAGCCGCATCTTGCAACGCCTGATTCATTCCTCCCCCCGCATAGGCGACGTCGCGTGAAAACGTTGCGATAACATCACCTTTTTTCACCCTTTCTCCCTGGCGGACTTCGATGCGGCCGATGATGCCTTCATGATTGAATACCGCCTCCGCTGCGGAGGGGGTATAGATCACTCGCCCGGTGACAGGGACCCTTTTGGCATAGGTGGTAAATAACAGGAGAATAGCCACCAGCAAAACAGCAGCGGCACTCCATAAGGCAATTGGCAACACTGATGGCGCCGACACGGTAAAATCGCCCAGCCAGGCATTTTTTTTATGCTGCAACGCCTCCGGGCGGAAAAGAGAGTTTTCTTTGTCCATCGCGCTAACGGCTGATATAGAGCAGACGCTCAGGCATATCGATGATCACCTGATGTCCCCGCATGAACTTCATTCCCAACAAGCCGTCGAAATCCAGCTCCTGAGGCGTTGCGCCAAGGGTGACAACGGCCAGATCATCACGAGTCGTCCCTTCACGATCCGTAAAAGCGATTTTTGTCACCCTGCAATCCAGGTTTGATGCTTCAGGTTCAATGTCGCGACAGCCAGAAAACAGGAGGCCTGGCGGCAAACGGTCGGAAAACAACAGAGAATGGCTGGCCGCCGTATCGACAATCAGATGTAAAGACGTATCGCCTGCAGAGGCGATAACGCGTAGCCCAGAGGCAGTGGGTTCAATAGGGTAAGATGCCCATTTCTTTATGTCAGAAGGCAAATCGGCCAACAGTTGCAACCGATCGTTTTTAAAATCCATCAGCACCCGGCGCTCTCGAAAAAGCCCCAATCCCATAACTTCATTCACGGGGACATCACCGCCGATGCTTAATCCCCATGGTTTGAAACTGACCGTTTCAACATTATCGAAAGGAATATTTGAAATAAATAACCGGCTAATTTTCCAGGCGGAGACATTATTTTCTCCACCGGAAACATCCATCAACCGACGAGGCGCTTGTTTCGACACTTCCAGACTCGGATTAGCCACCAAGTTGTCAAGATCGTGTTTATAAAGATGCATCCCCTCCCCGCTGCCGGTATCCAGCATTAAGGTATGAAGGCGGTTATCAATCCGCACATCAATTAGCGGCAATCCACGTTCATCATACCGCAAACGCCCAAAATCAGTGGGTGGATCTGCCATGCTAATGCCGGAAAAAAAGAATGCCAATAAGGATAGTCGTTTGATCATGAGTTAACCTCTAGGTTTTTCATGATTATATCTTCACTCACACCCGATTCAATCAAATGCGAAGCCGCGCGGCTCATAATCTTTCTTATCGACGGACAGAACACGGTTTCACGGTTGAAATCATCGCCTGAGGAATAGCGTTGAATATGGCGACCACCGCCGCAAACTTTTTGCCATACGCAATCAGCGCAAACGATAGGAAGCTGATTATTCACCGCCATATACTTTTTCATCTGCCATGAAGCCAACGTGCCTGACAGCATTAAATCCTGAACATTGCCAATAGGCGTAAATATAGCGTCATTAGTCGTTCTGAGCGTATCATCCACATACAGATCGCCATCGGAGCTCACCGTGAAAGCGAGAGTGTCGCTTCCGGCTTTACTCACCCCCATTACTGGACTGAATTCTGAACTCAACATGGATTGAATGTGCGTATGGAAGTAGCGTACATACACCTCTTTATCCGCATCCAAAAAGAACTCATCCAACGCTGAGCAATAAAAATCTGACAGTCCGTCAGGATCTGTACACGTATCATGGCTTTCATCAGGAATGAGGAAGTCAAATTTTTTGCATTTCAGCACATCAACAAAATGGCGATAAATCTCAGCACCTTTTACCGAGGGATTGGCGACGCACAGGATACCGGGTTCATCGATAAGCCGACCCGCCTTCCAGGCTGCCTGCAGCATCTCCAGCCCTTTTACCGTACCTTCGTAGGTGCTGCGGCCCTTTCTATCCAGACGGTGCCTGTCGTTAATGTGCTTAGGACCATCAATAGAAATACCCACGCTGATATTATATTTCGAGAAAATATCAATCCACTCATTATCAATAAGGATGGCATTTGTTTGGCAGGCCAGGTTGAGCCTGGCGCCTTGATAATCACCTGAAACAAGCTCTTTGCAGGCATTATCGAAACGCTCTTTCCCCATCATTAACGGCTCGCCGCCATGAAAATCAACCTGCACCGTTTCTATTTCATACTCCTGACAGGCCCGCTCGAAGAACCCCCTCAGGTTTTTAATGATGTTATGAGAAATAATTGGCTTTGAATTTATTGCCAAATCATTACCCAGGTTGAATACATAGCAATACGTGCAGTTAATGTTGCATCGTTCACTAACCTTTAGAATTATTTCAAGATGCTTTATTTTTTTCTTATTCGTCATTGCCTGCACCACGGTTCCACAAAGGAGGAAATGCAGGGTGGTTTCCCACCCTGCACCAAGACTAATTAGAAACTCTTGGACCAACGCGCAAAGGCGTTGACCCAACCGCCAGAAACGCTATCCAGCATAGATTGAGCCAGTGCTTTTCGTGCGTCTTTTTTATCAGCTGCAACGGTTACGGCTGCTTTATTCATGCTAATTTCTTTGGCTAATTTAGACATTACATAATCCTTTTTGTATTGCACACCGGAATTGATGTGCTCAATTACCTTTACTTAAACATTGCTAAAGATAAAGAAGAAAAAACCAAAAATGTTACACAGGATAAGTTTTCTGTTACTGAGTTGATAATTTAAAGACTATTTCAAAAAATTGAGCTATACATCTAACGCAATATAAAGCCGAAAACAAAAGTGTCAGAATAAGGTTTAAATATTATTTACTGACACAGGAAATTAAAGTCATAGATTATTCATGACATATTCAGCATCGGAGGCGTATGAACGGTCAACGTATTGGCTACATTCGGATTAGTCACTGTGAACTGAGTCCCGAACAGCAACTGGAAAAAACGCTGGTAGATAAATCTTTCATTGATAACGCGTCAGTCAAGGACCTACAACGCCCAGAGCTGGATGCCCTGTTCTCGACAGTGCGCAACGGCGATACCGTGGTGGTTCAGAGCATGGATAGATTGGCACGCAACCTGAGTGATCTCCAACGTCAGGTCCACAGACTGGCCGATAAAGGCGTCACCGTTGAGTTTGTGAAAGAGAGTTTAACGTTTACCGGTAAAGATTCATCAGCGGATAAGCTAATGCTGTCTGTCATGGGTGCATTTGCCGAATTCGAACGAGCTTTAATTCGTGAACGCCAGCGCGAAGGCATCGCGCTGGCCAGAGTGCGCGGCGCTTACCGGGGTAGAAAAAAATTGCTGTCCTCAGAGCAACAGGCTGAATTGCGGTTACGCGCGACAAACGGCGAGACGAAAGCGCAGCTTGCCCGCGAGTTTGGCATCAGCAGAGAAACACTGTACCAATACCTGAAAAGATGCGGCTAATCGCCCTTCTGCGAAAGCTCATCCCTACGCAGAAAGACGGTGTCGACTGATTCTGATCCGGCGGATGCAGAAACTCACTCGCCGAGCATAACCATCCCTTCAGATTTCAGATTTCTTCACCTGTTGCCAGGCGTCTTCCATCTGCTCCAGCGTGGCGTCTTCCAAGCGTAGCCCGCGTTGCTTGACGATCGCCTCCACCTCGCGGAAGCGGCGTTCGAACTTGCGGTTGGCCGCCTGCAATGCGTTCTCGGCCTTGTGGCCCAAATGGCGCGAGAGGTTCACCGTGGCGAACAGCAGATCGCCGATCTCCTCTTCCAGCTTGCTCTCATCGACCACCGCCTGGCGGGCTTCGTGCATCACTTCGTCGATCTCTTCATACACTTTGTCCAGCACCGGGCCCAGCGTGTTCCAGTCGAAGCCGACCGAGGCGCAGCGTTTTTGGATCTTGTGCGCCTTCATCAACGCCGGCAACGCCTGCGGAATGTCGTCCAGCACCGAGTGCAGCGCTTTTTCGGCGCGCTCGCCGGCCTTGAGCTGCTCCCAGCGCGCCGCCACGGCTTCGCTGTCTCCGCCTTCGGCGTCGCCGAAGATGTGCGGATGACGGCGCTCCAGCTTGTCGCTGATGGCGGTACACACCTCATCAAAATCGAACAGCCCCTGTTCCTGCCCCATCTGGGCGTAGAACACCACCTGGAACAGCAAGTCGCCCAGTTCGTCGCGCAGATCGGCGTAGTCCCGCCGTTCGATGGCGTCCAGCACTTCGTAAGTCTCTTCCAGCGTGTAGGGCGCGATGGTGGCGAAGGTTTGCTTACGGTCCCATGAGCAACCGTTCTGCGGGTCGCGCAGCGTTTTCATGATGTTCAGCAGGCGCTGCAGCGAAGTGGATTGGGTCATAAAAAATCTCTGAGAAAATGGGGGCGCACGGACATGTCCGCCGGAACTGATGGAGTTCGGGCCGCATCGACCTCGGATGCGGCCCGAAAGGCGCAGGAGTTAGTTGCCGTGCAGACGCTTGGCGTCTATCACGTCCGGCAGCTGGTTCAGCTTCGCCAGCACCCGGCCCAGCACCTGCTGGTTATAAATTTCGATGTCCATATCGATGGTGGCCAACTGCTTCTTGGTATCACTGCGGCTGGCGACGCCCAGCACGTTGACCTTTTCGTTGGCCAGAATGGTGGTGATATCGCGCAGCAGCCCGCTGCGATCGTTGGCCATCACGCGCACCACCAGCGAATAACCGCTGGAGTAGCTTTCGCCCCACACCGCATCGACGATGCGCTCCGGCGCATGCGATTGCAAATCGGCCAGCTGATCGCAGTCCGCACGGTGGATCGAGATGCCGCGCCCCTGGGTGATAAAGCCGACGATGTCGTCGCCCGGGATCGGCTGGCAGCAGCGGGCGATGTGGTGCATCAGGTTGCCCACGCCCTCCACCACCACGCGGCCGTTATCCTTGTTGCGGGCCGGCGGCGGCGCTTTCTGCTGCACCAGCTGGCGCAGCGCCTCGCGATCCTGCTCTTCGGCGCTCGGCTTGTTGAACTTGCCCTGCAGGTAATTCACCATCTGGTTCAGGCGAATGTCCCCGCCGCCGATCGCCGCCAGCACCTCGTCCAGCGAGTTCATGTTGTAGCGCGGGATCAGCAGCTTCTCGGCCTCTTTCAGGCTGATGCCGAGGTGTTCCAGTTCGTTGTCCAGCATCTGGCGGCCGGCGAGAATGTTCTTGTCGCGATCCTGCTTGCGGAACCAGTTGTGGATCTTCGAGCGCCCGCGGCTGGTGGTCACGTAGCCCAGGTTCGGGTTCAGCCAGTCGCGGCTTGGGTTCGGCTGTTTCTGGGTGATGATCTCAATCTGATCGCCCATCTTCAGCTGATAGGTAAACGGCACGATGCGGCCGCCGATCTTGGCGCCGATGCAGCGGTGACCAACGTCGCTGTGAATGTGGTAGGCGAAATCGAGCGGCGTGGAGCCGGCCGGCAGATCGACCACGTCGCCTTTCGGGGTAAAGACATAGACCCGATCGTCGAACACCTGGCTGCGCACTTCGTCGAGCATCTCGCCGGAGTCCGCCATCTCTTCCTGCCAGGCGATCAGCTTACGCAGCCAGGCGATGCGCTCTTCATAGCCGGAGCGCACGGTAACCCCCGCGCCCTCTTTGTACTTCCAGTGCGCGGCCACCCCCAGTTCGGCGTCTTCGTGCATTTGCCGGGTGCGGATCTGAATCTCGACGGTTTTGCCGCGCGGCCCCAGCACCACGGTGTGGATCGACTGGTAGCCGTTGGGTTTGGGGTTGGCGACGTAGTCGTCGAACTCATCCGGCAGATGGCGGAAGTGGGTATGCACGATGCCCAATGCCGCATAGCAATCCTGCAGACGTTCCGCCACGATGCGCACCGCGCGCACGTCGAACAGTTCGTCGAACGCCAGGTGCTTTTTCTGCATCTTGCGCCAGATGCTGTAGATGTGTTTCGGCCGGCCGTAGATCTCCACCCGAATGCCTTCTTTGGCCATCTCGTCGCGCAGCCCGGCGACGAAATCGTCGATGAACTGTTCGCGATCGATGCGGCGCTCATGCAACAGCTTGGCGATGCGCTTGTATTCTTCCGGGTGCAGGTAGCGGAAGCAGAAATCCTCCAGCTCCCACTTCAACTGGCCGATGCCGAGCCGGTTAGCCAACGGCGCATAGATGTTGGAACACTCTTTCGCCGCCAGCACGCGTTCGTCTTCCGGCGCGTCTTTCACCTCGCGCAGGTGGGCGATGCGCTCCGCCAGCTTGATGACGACGCAGCGGAAATCCTCCACCATCGCCAGCAGCATGCGGCGCACGTTGTCGACCTGTTCGGAGGCCATCGAATCGTTTTGGGTGGCTTTCAGTTGGCGAATGGCGTCCATGTCCCGCACGCCATGCACCAGGGCGACGATGCCCTTGCCGAACGTTTCCGTCAGGATCTCTTCCTGCACAATGCCGGCATCCACCAGCGGAAACAGCAGCGCGGCGCGCATGCTGTCGTTGTCCATGCTCAGCGTCGAGAGGATTTCCACCATCTCCAGGCCGCGCCACAACAGCAGCGAGGCGTCGGGATGGTTTTGGGTCTGCTGCTCACAATAACGCCAGGTTGCGGCCAATCGCTCACATGACTGCGGGTTGGGTAGCCCCAAGCCGGCGATCCACTCATCGAGAGCGAACTCACCCGCCGTATTCAGATGTGCACTTCTTACCGCAACCATAACTTCTCCCTACTTTGCAGCGACCTCTGGCGCGCGCTCGTTGATAAACAGCGCCATTGATTCAAGATGCCCCGTGTGCGGAAACATATCCAACATCCGCACGCGCGCAAGACGATAACCGGCGTTCAACAGCACTTTGCTGTCGCGAGCCAGCGTGGTGGGGTTACAGGAAACATACACCACCCGCGCCGGCGCCAGTTTTACAATGTGTGACATTACCCCGGCCGCACCGGCGCGGGCGGGATCCAGCATCACCTTATCAAACCCTTGTGCTGCCCAAGGTTGCCGCTCAACGTCGTCCTCCAGATTCTCATGGAAGAACGATGCATTATTCAGCTTATTCTTATGTGCATTATATTGCCCATTCGCTACCAGCGTGGCAACACCTTCGATGCCCACCACCGCAGCGGCGCGGCGCGCCAGCGGCAGGGTGAAATTCCCCATGCCGCAGAACAGGTCCAGCACCCGATCATTGGGTTGAATGTCGAGCCATTCAAGGGCCTGCGCCACCATTTGTTGGTTTACGGCGTCATTGACCTGAATAAAGTCGCGCGGACTGAAGTCTAAGCGTAGCCCGTCAACCTGATAATACGGCGTTTCACCGCACAGTTTTTCCACCCGATCGCTGTCCGGCGCCAGATAAACGGCGACCTTTTCCCGCTCGCCAAACGCCAACAGCGCCTGGCGATCCGCCTCTTTCAGGGCATCGAGATGGCGCAGCACCAGCAGCGGGCCGTTATCCGCCAGCACCAGCTCCACATGCCCCAGCCGCCGCACCGCCTGCAGCCCGCTCAGGCAGGCGCGCACTGGCGCCAGCAGCTGTTCCAGCTCCGGGCGCAGCACCGGGCAGTGCTCCACCGCCACCAGCTCGCTGGAGGCCGCCTGTCGAAACCCCATCATCAGGCGCTGCAGCTTCGGCTGCCACGCCAGGCTCAGGCGGGCGCGGCGGCGATAGCCGTATTCCGGGCCGGCGATCACCGGTTCCTGTTGCGGGGTTACTCCGGTTTCGCGGGCGATCATGCGCACCAGCGCCGCCGCCTTGCTCTGCTGTTGCAGCGCCTCATCCGCATGTTGCTGCTGGCAGCCGCCGCACACGCCGAAATGCGGGCATCGCGGCTCCACCCGCTGCGGGCTGCGGCTCAGCAGGCGCTTGAGCTTGCCTTTGGCGAACTGGCGCTTGTCTTCGGTCAGCTGGATTTCCGCCTGCTCGCCCGGCAATACGCCCGGCACGAACACCGCTTTGCCGTCGTGGCGCGCCACGCCCTGGCCGAAAGGATCGAGATCGCTCACCGTCACGGTGAAGATTTGTGAGCTCTGCCGGGTCGTCACGCGGCGTTTGGGAGAGTAGAATTGCGCCATATTTGTCGATTGTGTGCTGGTTCATTAAGCTAGTGTCAGCTGTCAATTCTCCCACATTGGAATCCCATGACCAAATACAGCCTGCGTGCGCGCATGATGATCCTGATTCTGGCCCCGACCTTGCTGATTGGTTTGCTGCTCAGCACCTTCTTCGTGGTGCACCGCTATAACGAGCTGCAGGAGCAATTGGTCGACGCCGGCGCCAGCATCATCGAGCCGCTGGCGGTAGCCAGCGAGTACGGCATGACGTTCCGCAGCCGCGAATCGGTCAGGCAACTGGTCAGCCTGCTGCACCGCCGCCATTCGGACATCGTGCGGTCGATCACCGTGTTCGATGCGCAGAACAACCTGTTCGTCACCTCCAATTATCACCACAACTTCGCCCAGCTGCAGTTGCCGAAAGGCGTGCCGTTGCCCACCGAACTGATGCTCACCCGGCGCGGCGATTCGCTGATCCTGCGCACGCCGATCCTGTCGGAAAATCAGTATCCGGATGAAACCGCCGACGGCGGCAGCCACCCCGACAACAACCTGGGCTATGTGGCGATCGAGCTGGATCTGCAGTCGGTGCGGCTGCAGCAGTATAAAGAGGTGTTCGTCTCCACCCTGCTGCTGCTGCTGTGCATGTGCATCGCCATCCTGTTCGCTTACCGCCTGATGCGCGACGTGACCGGCCCGATCCGCAACATGGTGAACACCGTCGATCGCATCCGCCGCGGCCAGCTCGACAGCCGCGTGGAGGGCTACATGCTCGGCGAGCTGCACATGCTGAAGAACGGCATCAACTCGATGGCGATGTCGCTCACCGCCTATCACGAAGAGATGCAGCAGAACATCGATCAGGCCACGTCTGACCTGCGTGAAACGCTGGAGCAGATGGAGATCCAGAACGTCGAACTGGATCTGGCGAAAAAACGCGCGCAGGAGGCGGCGCGCATCAAGTCCGAATTCCTGGCCAACATGTCGCACGAGCTGCGTACCCCGCTCAACGGCGTGATCGGTTTTACCCGCCAGATGCTGAAAACCGATCTGAGCGCGACCCAAACCGACTATTTGCAGACCATCGAGCGCTCGGCCAACAACCTGCTGACCATCATCAATGACGTGCTGGACTTCTCCAAGCTGGAGGCCGGCAAACTGGTGCTGGAGCATATTCCGTTCGCCCTGCGCGAAACGCTGGACGAAGTGGTGGTGCTGCTGGCCCCCAGCGCACATGACAAAGGGTTGGAGCTGACGCTGGATGTGCACAACGACGTGCCGGAGCAGGTGATCGGCGACTCGCTGCGCCTGCAGCAAATCATCACCAACCTGCTGGGCAACGCCATCAAGTTCACCGAAACCGGCAATATCGATATTCGCGTCGAGCTGCGCAAACAGCTGGAGCGCCGGGTGGAAGTGGAAGTGCAGATCCACGACACCGGCATCGGCATCTCCGAACGCCAGCAGTCGCAGCTGTTCCAGGCGTTCCGCCAGGCGGACGCCAGCATCTCCCGCCGCCACGGCGGCACCGGGCTGGGGTTGGTGATCACGCAAAAGCTGGTGAAGGAAATGGGCGGCGACATCTGCTTCCACAGCCAGCTGAATCGCGGCTCGACCTTCTGGTTCCACATCACGCTGGATCTGAACGAGGGCATGCTGTCGCTGGCGCCGAACCTGCCGGATCTGAACGGCAAAACGCTCGCCTATATCGAGTCCAACCCGACGGCGGCACAGGCGACGCTCAACATGCTCAGCGTCACGCAGCTGGTGATCACCCACTCGCCGACGCTGGGCCAACTGCCGTCAGGCCATTACGATTTCCTGCTGGCCGGCGTGCCGATCCCGTTCCGCGACAACATGGCGCAGCATCAGGACAAATTGTTGGCCTCGCTGAAGCTGGCCGATCGGGTCATTCTGGCGCTGCCGTGCCAGGCGCAGATCGACGCCGAGCTGCTTAAGCAACAAGGCGCGCTCGGCTGCCTGATCAAGCCTATCACCAGCACGCGTCTGTTCCCGCTGCTGAGAATGGAAACGCCCGATCGACTCGCCGCCCCGCCTGAGCGTAAACGTCTGCCGCTGACGGTGATGGCGGTCGACGACAACCCGGCCAACCTGAAGCTGATCGGCACGCTGCTGGGCGAACAGGTGGAAAAAACGCTGCTGTGCGAGAGCGGTGAGGAAGCGCTGGCGCTGGCGCGCAACAACGTGCTGGATCTGATCCTGATGGACATTCAAATGCCGAAGATGGACGGCATTCACGCCAGCGAACTGATCCGCCAACTGCCGCACCACAACTCCACGCCGATCGTCGCCGTCACTGCCCATGCCGCCAGCGGCGAACGCGAGCATCTGCTGCAGGCGGGGATGGACGACTACCTGGCCAAGCCGATCGACGAGAAAATGCTGACCCGCGTGCTGTCGCGCTACCACAGCGGCGACGTGGAAAGCGCCGTCGCCGACGATGCCCCGCTGTCGCTCGACTGGCCGCTGGCGCTGCGCCAGGCGGCCAATAAACCGGATCTGGCGCGCGATCTGCTGCAAATGCTGCTCGATTTCCTGCCGCAGGTACGCGAACGGGTGCAGGCGCTGCTCGAGGGGCAACACGACGACGAGATCCTCGACCTGGTCCATAAGCTGCACGGCAGCTGCAGCTACAGCGGCGTGCCGCGCCTCAAGCAGCTGTGTTTCTACCTCGAGCGGCAGCTGCGCCAGGGCATCACCAACGACGAGCTGGAGCCGGAGTGGCTGGAGCTGTTGGATGAGATTGAACTGGTGATCCACGCGGCGCGCGCGCATCTGGCGCAACCGGCCTGAATCCTCAGGCCATAATGCAAAAAGGCACGCCGTAGCGTGCCTTTGTTGCTTTTAGCGCCTGAAGTTTATCACTGCGCCAGCAGGTACAGCTGGCTATCGCCGCGCTGAATATTCAACGCCAGCACCGACGGTTTGCTGTCGAGGATTTTACGCAGCTCGCCCAGGTTCTGGATCGGTTGTTGGTTCACGCCCAGGATCACGTCGCCCTTTTTCAGGCCGATGCGTGCGGCGGCGCTGCCGGCTTTCACGCTGTCGACCTTAACGCCTTTCACGTTGCCGACCTGGGTATTGCTCAGCTCGGCACCTTCAATGCCGGTGTAGATATTGCCCGAGGCCACCTGGGTCTGCGCGCTTTGCTCCAGCGTGACGTCAATCGTTACCGGCTTGCCGTCGCGAATAATGCCCAGCGACATCTTGCTGCCGACCGGCAACGTGCCGATCTCTGCCCGGAACGAGGCGAAGCTGGAGATGGCCTTGCCGTTCATGGTGACGATCACGTCACCGGCCTTGATGCCCGCCTTCGCGGCGGAAGATTTCGGCATTACCTGGCTGACGAAGGCGCCGCGCTGCGCGTCGACCTTCATCGCCTTGGCCAGCTCCGAGTTCAGCTCGGTGCCCATGATGCCCAGCTCGCCGCGTTTCACCTGGCCATACTCGACCATTTGCGCCGTCAGGTTTTTCACCATATTGCTCGGAATGGCGAAGCCGATGCCGATGTTGCCGCCGTCCGGCGCCAGGATCGCGGTGTTGATGCCGATCAGCTCGCCGTTCAGGTTAACCAGCGCGCCGCCGGAGTTGCCGCGGTTGATTGCCGCATCGGTCTGGATAAAGTTTTCGTAGTTTTCGATGTTCAGGCCGCTGCGCCCCAGGGCGGACACGATGCCCGAGGTAGCGGTTTCACCCAGCCCGTACGGGTTGCCGATCGCCACGGTGTAATCGCCGACGCGCAGCTGATCGGAGTCCGCCATCTTGATCGCCGTCAGGTTCTTGAAATCTTTCAGCTGGATCAGGGCGATGTCGGAACGCGGATCCTTGCCGATCACTTTGGCGTCGAAACGGCGGCCGTCGCTCAGCTGCACCTGGATCTTGTTGGCGTTGTCCACCACGTGATTGTTGGTCACCACATAGCCCTTGGCGGCATCGATAACCACCCCGGCGCCCAGCGCCTGGAATTTCTGCTGCGTGCCCTGCGGCTGCTGGCCATCCGGTCCGGGCTGTTCAGCGCCCTGACACATCGGCGAGCCCTGGAACGGTGAACCGTCCTGGCAGAACGGCGAATCTTCACCGAAGAACTGTTGGAACTGTTGCGGCATGCGCGGCGTATTGACCGTGGTGCTGCCCTCAACGTTAATGCTCACGACGGAAGGCATCACCTTCTCCAGCATCGGCGCCAGGCTCGGCAACTGCTGGGTGCTGGAAGACGCGGTTTCAGCGGCGCTGGCCGTAACCGGTCCCATCGCCATACCGATGCTGAATGCCAGTGCGCTCAGAACTAATGCGGTTTTTTTCATCTGTGTGTCTCTTATAAAGTCGTTCAAAAAAGAATGGCTGTCTTGCGTGCTTATTCAGAGTTAATTAATAGCCCGAAGTTCCGGCACAGATGATTGGCAATAGTAAACAAATATTGTTCGTCTTTACAAAACTCGAGACAGCCAACCGGTTGGAATTGCTGATAATTATTCCTCCGCTTAATTATTCCGCCGCCATTAATCGACGATATTCATCATAGGCATAAAGGTCGGTCATTCCGCTGATATAGTCCTGCAATAAACGCGCGCGGAAATAATATTCCCGAATGGTTTGCTGCTCCGGCGATAAATGCTGCAGCCCTTCTACCGCTTCCACATAAGCCAGCCGATGCTTGGTGGACAGCTTGTGGAACAGGCGCGTTTCGATCGGGTAAGCGCGATGGCTGTCCTCGCGCACCAACCGGCTGAAGTCCGCCAGCGACATCGCCAGCAGCGGGCTGTAAATGTCCAGCAGGCCGCTGATCACCCGGTAGCCTTGCAGCTCGAGCTGCTCGACCTCCGGGTGGTTGAACACGTGCTTGAACGCCACATTTTTAAATATTTTCAGCAGCTGATAGGCCGGGCTGGAATCTTCCAGCAGAGCCTGATTGAAACTGCCCTGATAAACCGCGTCAAGATTGTCGATAAAGCGCTGCGCCGCGTGCGGCACCAGCCGCGCCACGGTAAACACCCGCAGATACATGAAGAACTGATCTTCCGCGCTGCGCCGCGCGCCGCCGCGGTCGATCTTGCGAAACGCGCTGGCGACGGTCTTGTCGAACAGATCGCCCGGCACCACCTCGCCCCACTCCTGAATCAGGTGCTGATACAGCTGCTCGACGGTGAAAATGCTCTTCTCCACCGCATCTTCCAGATCGGCCACGCAGTACGAGATATCGTCGGCGGCCTCCATGATGTAGGTCAGCGGAAAACGATCGAACTCGCCCATGTGCAGCTCGCGCCGCAGCCTATCGACAAAGGCTTCTTCCGCCAGATAATAGCCGGGCTTTTTCATCAAATAGCTGTGGCTGGCGGGGATGTCGCCCGCCCAATAAGCCGGGCGGGTGTATTTCAAAATGCAGCCGACTTGCGCGTAGGTCAGATTGAGTTTCAGCAGGCTGTACACCATGCGGATCGCCTGGGCGTTGCCCTCGAAATGGCTGAGATCCTGACGGATCCGGCTGCGCAGCCGGTTCAGATCGCTCTCCCCTTCATGCAGCCGCAGCGACGCGACCTGGCAGCGATCGTGACTGCCCGGCTCGCTGCCGCAGCTGGCAGGATCGAGCCGCTGGGCGAACCAGTCGTTGATCGCCGACTCGCCGAAGTGACCGAACGGCGGATTGCCGATATCGTGCATCAGACAGGCCATTTCCACGATGCTTTCAAACGGATCGAGCAGCCGGGTCAGGCCGAATTCATCGATCTTACCCGCCTGTTTGAAGCGGTTGAGGATCTCTTTGGCGATATGGCGCCCGACCTGCTGCACCTCCATCGAGTGCGTCAGGCGGCTGCGCACCGCCGCGTTGCGCTCCAGCGGAAACACCTGGGTTTTTTGCTGCAAACGGCGAATGGCGGCCGAGTTGACGATGCGCCCGCGATCGCTCTCGAACTGCCGCACGATGTCGTACTCTTCCTCGGCCTCGATCGGTTTGCTGAAAGGCCGTTGGAAGCTGATTTTTTGCTTGAAGTCGATCCCGGACATCTGTTTCTCCGCCGTTGCGCCCTGCCCCCGTGATAACAATTCCCGGCGGCGGATGCAACGCATTATCTCTGATACACAGCCATGATAGACTATGCCGCAATTCTCACGGCCAATCAGCGAGTGTTATTTATGAAAGTAGGCATCATCGGCGCAATGGAGCAGGAAGTCACCCTGCTGCGCGATCAAATCGAAAACCGTCAAACCATCCAGCGCGCGGGCTGCGAAATCTACACCGGCCAGATCGGCGGCGTTGAAGTGGCCCTGCTGAAATCCGGCATCGGCAAAGTCTCCGCAGCCATGGGCACCACCCTGCTGCTGGAGCACTGCAGCCCGGACGTGGTGATCAATACCGGCTCCGCCGGCGGCCTGGCCAGCACGCTGCGCGTGGGCGACATCGTGGTGTCGGAAGAAGTGCGCTACCACGACGCCGACGTCACCGCCTTCGGCTACGAGCCGGGCCAGATGGCCGGCTGCCCGGCGGCGTTCGTCGCCGACGACGCACTGATCGCGCTGGCGGAAAGCTGCATCAAACAGCTGGATCTGCACGCGGTGCGCGGCCTGATCTGCAGCGGTGACGCCTTCATCAACGGCGCCGAGCCGCTGGCGCGCATCCGCGCCACCTTCCCGCGCGTCGCCGCCGTGGAAATGGAAGCCGCGGCGATCGCCCACGTCTGCCATCTGTTCGGCACGCCGTTCGTGGTGGTGCGCGCCATTTCCGACGTCGCCGACAGCGAGTCGCACATGAGCTTTGACGAGTTCCTGGTGGTAGCGGCCAAGCAGTCTACGCTGATGGTCAACGCCATGCTGCAAACCCTGGCCAAGCGCGGTTGATGTGAGGCTGCGCTTCACCTCGGCGCTCTGGCTGCTGGCGTTCTGGCTGGCCCTGCCGGCCGGGGCCGCCCAGCGAGTGATCAGTCTGGCGCCCAACGCCACCGAACTCGCCTATGCCGCCGGCATGGGCGAGGTGCTGGTGGCGGCGAGCGCCTATTCCGATTATCCGCCGCAGGCCGCCAGGCTGGAGCAGGTGGCCTCCTGGCAGGGCATCAATCTGGAGCGGGTGCTGGCGCTCAAGCCGGATCTGATCCTCGCCTGGCGCGGCGGCAATCCGCAGCGCGTGCTGGATCAGCTCGCCGCATTCGGCATCCCGATCTTCTATGCGGACGCCGATAATCTCGAAGGGATCGCCGGCTTGCTGGATAAGCTGGCGCAATACAGCCCGCACCCGGACCAGGCGCATCAGGCCGCCGCCGGCCTTCGCCGTCAGTTCGCTGCTCTCAGACAACAGTACGCCGATAATCCTCCGCGACGCGTGTTGCTGCAGTTCGGCACCCAGCCGCTGTTCACCAGCTCCGGCGCCACGCTGCAGAGCCAGGTGTTGGCGCTGTGCGGCGCGCAGAACGTCTTCGCCGACAGCCGCACGCCTTGGCCGCAGATCAGCCGCGAGCAGGTGCTGGCGCGCCAACCCCAGGCCATCGTCATCACCGGCGGCGCGAAAGAGGCCGCCAATGTGAAAGCCTTCTGGGCGCCGCAGCTGCAGGTGCCGGTGATCGCGCTGAATGAAGACTGGTTCAATCGCGGCGGCCCGCGGCTGCTGTTGGCGGCGCAGCAACTGTGCCGCCAGCTGGCGGAGATCCGCTGATGCTGGTGTTCTGGTTGGATATTCTCGGTACGGCGGTGTTCGCCGTCTCCGGCGTACTGCTGGCCGGCAAACTGCGCATGGATCCGTTCGGCGTGTTGGTGTTGGGCGTGGTTACCGCGGTCGGCGGCGGCACCATCCGCGATATGGCGCTGGCCAACGGCCCGGTGTTCTGGGTCAAGGATCCCACCGATCTGGTGGTGGCGATGATCACCTGCGTATTGACGCTGCTGCTGGTGCGCCAGCCGCGCCGCCTGCCGAAATGGGTGCTGCCGGTGCTCGACGCCGTCGGGCTGGCGGTGTTCGTCGGCATCGGCGTCAACAAGGCTTTCGCGGCCGGCACCGGCCCGCTGGTGGCGATCTGCATGGGGGTGATCACCGGCGTCGGCGGCGGCATTATCCGCGACGTGCTGGCGCGCGAGATCCCGATGATCCTGCGCACCGAAATTTACGCCACCGCCTGTATCATCGGCGGCATCGCGCACGCCACGGCGTTTTACACCTTCAACATGCCGCTGCAACAAGCCATGATGCTGGGCATGGTCATCACGCTGGCCATTCGGCTGGCGGCCATCCGCTGGCACCTCAAGCTGCCCGCCTTTATTCTCGAACGCTGAGCCGCCGCCCTGCGGGGCGAATGCAGCCACGCGACGGCACAGCCGAATATCATCCACAACCCACCGGCCCAGGAGAACGGCGTGGCAGTGATCCTCGTGGAGTGGTAGGCATAAAAAAACCCGCCGGCTGGAAAGCAAGCGGGTTGATATTCTGACAGGCAAACTCAGATGCTGAACGACGAACCGCAACCGCAGGTGGTTTTGGCATTCGGGTTGGTCACCACGAAGCGCGATCCTTCCAGCCCTTCGGTGTAGTCCACCGAACCGCCAACCAGATACTGCAGGCTCATCGGATCGACCACCAGCGCCACGCCCTGCTTCTCGATGGTCATGTCGCCATCGTTGACCTTGTCGTCAAAAGTGAAACCGTACTGGAATCCGCTGCAGCCGCCGCCGGTAATGTAAACCCGCAACTTCAGGTTCGGATTTTCTTCGTCAGCAATCAGGTACTTGACCTTGTTTGCTGCTGCCTCGGTAAATTGCAGGGGCAGTGCCGTTTCATCACTCATACTCTTTACTCCCAACATTGTTCAGCATCAGATCGCGACCAAGGCTGCCTGATTAATATTAACGATTATCCGATACCTGAGTGTTGCGTTCAAGTATTCACCGCATTTGTTGTATTTTCTTTACTTGTTTTCTCCGCCGCTTCCCGCGCCAACTGCGCCTCCTGCCGTTGCAGGGTGCGCGCCAGGATCGACGAATACAGCGGCTTGCCGCCGAGCAGCTGCGCCACCACCGTAGCGCCGAGGCAGGTGATGATCATCGGTAAAATCAGCTGGTAGTTGTCGGTCATTTCCAGCACCAACACGATACCGGTCAGCGGGGCGCGCACCGTGGCGGCGAACAACGCCCCCATGCCGGCGATGGCGAAAGTGCCCGCCTCGATGCCGTACTGCGGGAACAAATGCGCCCCCGCCAGCCCGAAGGCGGTGCCGAACAGCGTGCCCAGCGCCAGCATCGGCGCAAAGATGCCGCCCGGCGCGCCGGAACCGAAGCACAGCAGCGTGGTGAAGATGCGGGTAATGAAAATGAACATCAACATGCCGACGCTGTAATTGCCCGCCGCGGCGATCGGGATCAGCCCAAAGCCGCCGCCCGCCGCCTCCGGCTGGATCAGCCCCAGAATGCCGCACACGCCGCCGAGCAGCCCGCCCATCAGCAGCACATTGCGCATTCTGCCGCCGTGCAGGCGCGCGAACATGTCCTGAGTGCGAAAGATCAGCGCGTTGAATCCCACGCCCACCGCGCCGAATATCGCGCCCAGCACCAGATAGAGCCACAAGGTGTTGATGGGCGCCGAGGCGAGTTTGCCGACCGCGATCACCGAGCCTTGGCCGTTGAACAGCTGGAACACCACGCTCGACATGATAACGCCGATAAACACCGCTTTAATCGAGATCAGGTTGTAGCGAAACTGCGGCCGCATCTCTTCGATGATAAACAGAATGCCGGCCAGCGGCGCGTTGAACGCGGCGGACAGCCCGGCGGCGGCCCCGGTCGCCAGCAGCGAATGGCGCGCCTCGGCGCCGCGAATGCGCAGCACGTCCAAGACCATACGCCCGACGTTGCCGCCCATCTGTACCGTAGGCCCTTCGCGCCCCAGCACCATGCCCGCCCCCAGCGTTCCCATGCCGCCGATGAATTTCACCGGTATCACACGCCACCAGCGCACCGGCCGCAGCTCCTCCAGCGCGCCTTCGATCTCCGGAATGCCCGAACCGCCCGCCTCAGGCGCAAAGCGCCGCACCAGGTAATAACCCAGCGCCGCCAGCGCCGCGGACAAGATAAACGCCAGCGGCCACACCAGGATCCAGAAGTCGGCGACCTGCGCCAGCGAAGCCAGCCGCTGCTGCTGCACCCACTCCACCGCTTTATCGAAGGCCACGCCGAGCAAACCGGCCAGCGTCCCCACCAGCGCGGCCATCAACAGGATCGCCACCGGCGTTTTGTCGCGGCGGATAAACTGGCGCACCGCATCGCTGCGGCTAAGACGCGGGCTCAACGTCCCGACTGGCTGTGATTGTGATTCTGTCATCGCGAGTGATTCGTCAGGTAATTTGTAATACAAATAGGCAGGGCGATAATTCTACCCCAACCCGGCGGCGGGCGCTGCCGTTAATGGTATCTGACTGTGATCGTTTCATAACGCGGCGCTCTCCTCTAGAATAGCGCGGTCAAATCATTCAAAAGAGAATCCAGGAGCCGATTTATGAGCCTACACAGCAAGTCCGAAAGTCTGTACGCCCAGGCGCAACAGTTGATCCCCGGCGGGGTAAACTCTCCGGTGCGTGCATTCACCGGCGTGGGCGGTGTGCCGCTGTTTATCGAGCGCGCAGACGGGGCTTACCTGTTCGATGCCGACGGCAAGGCCTATATCGACTATGTCGGTTCCTGGGGGCCGATGGTGCTGGGGCATAACCACCCGGCGATCCGCGACGCGGTGATCGAAGCGGCGCAGCGCGGCCTGAGCTTCGGCGCGCCGACCGAGATGGAAGTCAAAATGGCGCAGCTGGTCACCGAGCTGGTGCCGACGATGGATATGGTGCGCATGGTGAATTCGGGCACCGAAGCCACCATGAGCGCCATCCGCCTGGCGCGCGGCTACACCAACCGCGATAAAATCATCAAGTTCGAAGGCTGCTACCACGGCCACGCCGACTGCCTGCTGGTGAAAGCCGGCTCCGGCGCGCTGACCCTCGGCCAGCCGAACTCACCGGGCGTGCCGGCCGACTTCGCCAAACACACCCTGACCTGCACCTATAACGATCTGGATTCGGTGCGCGCCGCCTTCGAACAGTACCCGTCCGAGATCGCCTGTATCATCGTCGAGCCGGTCGCCGGCAACATGAACTGCGTGCCGCCGCTGCCGGAATTCCTGCCGGGCCTGCGCGCCCTGTGCGACAAGTACGGCGCGCTCTTGATCATCGACGAAGTGATGACCGGCTTCCGCGTCGCGCTGGCCGGCGCACAATCCTATTACGGCGTCGAGCCGGATCTGACCTGCCTTGGCAAAATCATCGGCGGCGGCATGCCGGTGGGCGCCTTCGGCGGCCGTCGCGAGGTGATGGACGCGCTGGCGCCGACCGGCCCGGTCTACCAGGCGGGCACCCTGTCCGGCAACCCGATCGCCATGGCGGCGGGCTACGCTTGCCTGACCGAAGTGTCGCAGGTCGGCGTGCATCAGACGCTGACCGAACTGACCGAGATGCTGGCCGCTGGCCTGCTGCACGCGGCGCAGGAAGAGAATATTCCGTTGGTGGTCAACAACGTCGGCGGCATGTTCGGCCTGTTCTTCACCGACGCGCCGGCGGTCACCTGCTACCAGGACGTGATGCAGTGCGACGTGGAACGCTTCAAGCGCTTCTTCCACCTGATGCTGGAAGAGGGGGTGTATCTCGCGCCGTCCGCCTTCGAAGCGGGTTTCATGTCCGTGGCGCACAGCAAGGAAGACATCCAGCGCACCATCGACGCCGCGCGTCGCTGCTTCGCCAAGCTGTAATCCCGGCCGGATGGCCAAAAAGAAACGGGCGCCGAGGCGCCCGTTTTGTTTTTCACGGCGGTTTACAGCAGCGTGCCGTAAATGGTCAACAGCGCCACCACCACCACGATGATCATCGTCACCTTGCGCGCCAGCGTCACCGCCGCCCGCGGCGTTTGCACCGGATCCATATGCGGATCGCGCGCCAGCGAGAACTGCGCCAGCCGCGTCAACACCTGATACGACGACGAATGCCGATCGCCGAGCGAGGCGAACCAGGCCGGCAACGCGCGCTCGCCGTGGCCGAACAACGCATAGGCCACCCCGGCCAAACGCACCGGGATCCAGTCCAGCCAGTTCAGCAGATGATCGATGCCCGACTGCGAACGCTCCAGCGGCGTATTGTGGCGCGCCAGCCAGGTTTGATAGGCGCGCAGGAAGGCATATCCCGCCAGCGCGATCGGCCCGTACGGCCCAAAGACCACGAACCAGAACAGCGGCGCCAGGTAATAACGGAAGTTGATCCACAGCAGCGCGTTTTGCAGCTCGCGCAGGCGCAGCTCCTCACTGCAGTCCACCGGCAAACCGTGGATCAACGCCAGCTCTTCCGCCATCTGATCGCTGGCATGGGTATCCCCCTGCCGCGCCGCTTTCAGGTAGGCGCGATAGTGTTTGCGCTTGATGCCGGCGCCGACGCACAGCAGATCGATGACGATCCACAGCAGCAGCGTCACCACGCCGAAGAATAACCCGTGCGACAACCACAGAACGCCCCAGACGATCACCATCCAGGCGGCGGTCATCGCCAGCGTCTGCGCCAGCGAAACCCGATGCAGCCGCTGAAATACCACTTCGAGGCGATGATCCAGCTGCCAGTGTTCCCCCAGCTTGAACAGGCGCTCCCAGGCCAAAACCAGCAACAGCGTAAACAGCGTCATTAGCGATTCCTCTCCCTTTTTCTTGTCTCAAGCATAGCGTCGGCGGGCGCGCCGCGTTGTTCCAGAGATGCCAGATAGCGATCCCAATCGAACGCCGGCCCGGGATCGGTTTTGCGGCCGGGGGCAATATCGCAATGCCCGGCGATATGCGCCGCCAACGGCGGATAATGTTCGGCCAGCAGCGCGGTGACCGCCTGCAGCGTGCGATATTGCGCCTCGGTGTAGGCTAACTGGTCGGTGCCTTCCAGCTCGATGCCGATGGAGAAATCGTTGCACCGTTCGCGCCCCTGATACAGCGAAACGCCCGCGTGCCACGCGCGCTGGTCGAAGGGCACATACTGCACGATCTCCCCATCGCGGCGGATCAGGCAGTGCGCAGACACTCGCAGCTGATGGATCTCGGCGAAATAAGGGTGCTGCGCGGGATCGAGCGTGCCGGTGAACAGCTGGTCGATATAGGGGCCACCGAATTCGCCGGGCGGCAGGCTGATGTTATGGATGACCAGCAGCGAGGGCGGCTCGTCATCCGGGCGCCGATCGCAGTGCGGCGAAACCACTCGCGTCACCCCGACAATCCAGCCATTTTCCAACTGCATCAGACACCTCTCTGCGGTGGTACTTATTCCTGCAACAGAGTAGCATGTTCCCCTACGAACTAACCGTCCATTTCGGAGTTTTCCATGCCGACACGCCGCTACAGTGCCGACCGTCGCCGCACCGAGCTTCTTGAACGTATTGAAAGTGATATTCCCTATTCCGTCGCCCAGGCGCTGCGCGAAGACCTGGGAGGTGAAGTTGACGCCGGGCGCGATATTACCGCGCAATTGTTACCGGCGGACAAGCAGGCCGAAGCCACCGTCATTACCCGCGAAGCCGGCGTGTTCTGCGGCCGCCGCTGGCTGAACGAAGTCTTTATTCAGTTGGGCAACCAGGTGCAGGTGGAGTGGCTGGTGGCAGACGGCGACCGTCTGATACCGAACCAACCGCTTTGCCGGCTGCGCGGCCCTGCGCGGGTGCTGTTGACCGGCGAGCGCACCGCGCTGAACTTTGTGCAGATGCTCTCCGGCGTGGCGACCGAGGTCAGCCGCTACGTGGCTCTGCTGGAAGGCACCCAGACTCGCCTGCTCGATACCCGCAAGACCTTGCCCGGCCTGCGCACCGCGCTGAAATACGCCGTGCTGTGCGGGGGCGGCAGCAACCACCGGCTGGGGCTGTCCGATGCCTTCCTGATCAAGGAAAACCACATCATCGCCTCCGGCTCGATCAAAAACGCGGTGGAAAAAGCCTTCTGGCTGCACGCCGACGTGCCGGTGGAAGTGGAAGTCGAGTCGCTCGATGAGCTGCAGCAGGCGCTGGACGCCGGCGCCGACATCATCATGCTGGACAACTTCAGCGTCGAGATGATGCGTCAGGCGGTCGCCCAAACCCAGGGCCGCGCCCAGCTGGAGGTGTCCGGCAACGTCACCAGCGAGACGCTGCGCACCTTCGCCGAGACCGGCGTGGATTACATTTCGGTCGGCGCGCTGACCAAACATGTGACCGCGCTCGATCTGTCGATGCGCTTCAAATGATCCCCTCGCCCCCGGCCGCCGCCGGGGGCGTTAACGCAGATTTGCGAAGCCCCTCGCACCGTTTTTCCCTCCGCTGCAAACGACATCAATACTGATGGAAGCACGCCGAGAAACGCGTAAAACCCGCTCGCCGTTCCCCCGCGCAAACCGCTACCGTTGTTTTCCACACCCTTATGGAGGAAACAACGCATGGAAACGCAACGCGGCTTTAGCCTGATCGAACTGATGGTGGTGATCGCCATCATCGCCATCCTCAGCGCCATCGGCATTCCCGCCTACCAGCGCTACATCCAGAAAGCGGCGATGACCGACATGCTGCAAACCATGGCGCCGTATAAGCTGGCGGTCGAGCTGTGCGTACTGGATGAAGGCGCGCCCGCCGGCTGTGAAGCCGGCAGCAAAGGCATTCCCAGCGGCGGCGCGTCGCGTTACGTCAGCGGGGTGAAAGTCGTTAAAGGCGTAATCACGCTGACCGGCACCCAAACGCTGCAGGGGCTGGCGGTGGCGTTAACCCCCAAGTCGAACGCCGATGGGCTGACCCGCTGGACCCGGCTGTGCAGCAGCGAAAACGCGACGCTGGTTGAGGTGTGCCGGGAAGTCTTCCGCTTCGACGACGCGGCGGAGTAACGGCGATGAACGCGCAAATCAGCGAAGAGGTTCACACCCTGTGTCGGCGCTATCAGGCGCTGGCGTTGAGCGAAGACCCGACCACCCTGACGGTCGCGCTCAGCGAAGAAGCGCCGCAGGGGCTGCTGGCGGCGCTGCGTTTCGCCACCGGCAAACGCATCCATCTGGAACAATGGCCGGCGGCCAGGTTGGAGCTGGCGCTTAACCAGCGCCACGAACCGCTCTCGGCGCCGCTGGCGGCCGAAGAGGACACAACCGACATCGCCTACCCCGACGACGGCGATGCGCCGGTGGTGCAATTCATCAACCAGACGCTGCGCCTGGCCATCCAGCGCCGCGCCTCGGACATCCACTTCGAGCCTTTTCGGCAGCATTTTCGCATTCGTCTGCGCATCGACGGCGTGCTGCAAACCCTCGCCTCACCGCCGCCGCAGCTGACCGCGCGCCTCATCGCCCGGCTGAAGATCCTCGGCCAACTGGATATCGCCGAGCGCCGTCAACCTCAGGACGGGCAGCTCAGCCTGACGCTGGACAGCGCGCGCTATGCCATGCGTATCGCCACTCTGCCGACGCTGCACGGCGAAAAGGTGGTGCTGCGCGTTCAGCAGGGCGAGCAACAAGAACTGCCGCTGGATCAGTTAGGCATGAGCCGGGCGGATCTGGCGCGCTACGCGACGGCGCTGGCCTGCCCGCAAGGGTTGATCCTGGTGACCGGCCCGACCGGCAGCGGCAAAACGGTGACGCTGTACAGCGGTCTGCGCCAGTTGAACGATGCGCAGAGCAACCTGTGCAGCGTCGAGGATCCGGTCGAGATCCCGTTGTTCGGCGTTAATCAGACCCAGATCAACGCCAAAACCGAGCTGAGCTTCGCCCGGGTGTTGCGCGCCCTGCTGCGCCAGGATCCAGACGTCATCATGATCGGCGAGATCCGCGATGCGGAAACCGCCGAGATCGCGGTCAAGGCCGCGCAAACCGGCCACCTGGTGCTGTCGACGCTGCATACCAACTCCACCGGCGAAACCCTGACGCGGCTGATGCACATGGGGATCCCCGGCTACCTGCTCGCCGGCTGTCTGAAGCTGATCGTCGCGCAGCGGTTGGTGCGCAGACTGTGCCGCCACTGCCGCTATCCGCACAGCCAGCCGACGCATTTTCCCAGCGCGATCTGGCCGGAACCGCTCACTGTCTGGCGCGCCGATGGCTGCGAGCATTGCTTCGGCGGTTACTATGGGCGCATCGGCGTGTATGAACTGTTGGCCATTACGCCGGAAATACAGGCGGCATTGCTGGCGAACGCCGCTCCCAGTCTGCTAGCGGATATCGCCCGCGAACAGGGGCAGCTTTCGCTGCTGCAAGCGGGCCTGGCGCTGGCCGCCGAAGGCACGACCTCGCTGGAAGAACTGTACCGCGTGATCGACGTCGTCCAGCCTGGCATAGCCGCGCCATGAAAGCGCGCCGGCTGTTTCTTTGGCAGGCTTTCGACGCACAGGGCGCCTTACGCCGCGGCGAACTGATGAGCGAGGAAAAATGGCAGGTGAGCCGGTTGCTGATCGAACAAGGCCTGCAACCGTGCCGAATCGGGCACGGCAAACGCGTTACGCCCGGCCAATGGCGTGGAGAACCGTTAATCCACTTCACCCGCCAGCTCGCCACTCTGCTGCAGGCGGGGTTGCCGCTGGTCAATGCGCTGCAGTTGCTGGCAGCAGAGCATCCTTCGGCAGCCTGGCGCTGCCTGTTGCGCCAGCTGGCCGACCAGGTGCGCGAAGGGCAACCGCTTTCCGAAACCCTCGCCGAACAACCGGGGATTTTTCCCCTGATCTATCGCCAGCTGATCGCCATCGGTGAACTGACCGGCAACCTCGATCGCTGCTGCCTGCAGCTGGCGCAACAACAAGAGGCCCAGTTGCTGCTGCGCCGCAAGGTGACCAAAGCGCTGCGTTATCCCCTCTTCATCTGCGCGGTGGCGCTGATGGTCAGCGTGTTAATGCTGGTGATGGTGCTGCCGGAATTCGCCAAGGTTTATCAATCGTTCGATGCGCCGCTGCCCTGGTTTACCCAAGGGTTGCTGGCATTGTCTGCGCAGTTGATCGCCACCGGCCCCTATCTGGCGCTGCTGCTGGGCGCGTCGCTGTTCGGCTATGGCCGCTGGCTGCACCCGCGCCCGCCGTGGCGCAGACGTGAACAGGCACTCTTGCTGCGCCTGCCGCTGATCGCCCGGCTGGTGAGCGGCGGCGCGCTGAGCCAAACATTTCGCATCCTGACCATGACCCAACGCGCCGGGCTGACGCTGGTGGAAGGGTTGAACGCGGCGGCGTTGGCGGCTGACCATCTGCTGTACAAACAGGCGCTGGAGCAGATGCAACGGCAGATCGCCGAAGGCGAAGCCTTTCATCATGCCCTGGGCCTGCAACCGCTGTTTCCGCCGCTGTGCCGGCAGCTGGTGCGGGTGGGCGAAGAGTCCGGTTCACTGGACGCCTTGCTGGATAAATTGGCGCAGTGGTATGAACGGCAAACGCACGAGCTGGCCGATACGCTGGCGCAAACGCTGGAGCCGCTGCTGATGCTGGTGGTAGGTGGGATTGTCGGCGCTTTGGTGATCGCCATGTATCTGCCTATCTTTCAACTGGGCAGCGTATTGGGATAAGGGAAAAAGGATAGCGGGCGCCGCGGTGCGCTGCGCCCGAATGCAAGGTGCGGCTTATTTGCTGCCGAAGACGCGGTTTTCCTGCTCCGCCACACGGATAAAGGTGGTGCGCTTGGTCAGCTCTTTCAAACGCTCGGCGCCGACGTAGGTGCAGGCGGAACGCAGGCCGCCGAGGATATCGCGCACGGTGAACTCCACCTCGCCTCGCAGCGGCAGCTTGACGGTTTTGCCTTCGGCCGCGCGATACTCCGCCACGCCGCCGACGTGGCGCTTCATCGCTGACTCGGAGCTCATGCCGTAGAACAGCATGAATTTCTCGCCGTTCTCTTCCACCACGGTGCCTTCGCACTCGTCGTGGCCGGCCAGCATACCGCCCAGCATCACGAAGTCCGCGCCGCCGCCGAAGGCTTTGGCGACATCGCCCGGCACCGAGCAACCGCCGTCGCTGACGATTTGGCCGCCCAGCCCGTGGGCCGCATCGGCGCATTCGATCACCGCCGACAGCTGCGGATAGCCCACGCCGGTCTTCACGCGGGTGGTGCATACCGATCCCGGCCCGATGCCGACTTTAACGATGTCGGCGCCGGAGAGGATCAACTCTTCCACCATCTCGCCGGTCACTACGTTGCCGGCGCAGATGACGTGATTCGGGCAGGCTTCGCGCGCTTTCTGCAGGAAGGCGACGAAGTGTTCAGAGTAGCCGTTGGCCACGTCGATACAGATGAATTTCAGTGCCGGAGACAGGGCCAGGATCTGCTGCATTTTGGCGAAGTCGGCTTCGGAGGTGCCGGTGGACACCATCACGTGGCGCAGCACCGATTCCGGCATGCGCTGCACGAAGTCAGCCCATTGCTCGACGCTGTAATGTTTGTGTACGGCGGTGAGAACGTCGAAAGAAGCCAGGGCCTCGGCCATGCGGAAGGTGCCCACCGTGTCCATGTTAGCTGCGATAATCGGCACGCCGGACCAGCTGCAACCTGAATGCTTGAAGGTAAACTGACGTTCCAGTTCAACCTCGGAACGGCTTTTCAACGTGGAACGCTTAGGGCGGATCAACACGTCTTTAAAGCCTAACTTCAAATCTTCTTCAATACGCATGACTTATGATTTCCTGGTTAATGGCGACGGATCGCAAGGAGGATATTCGAACCTCTGCCCGACGGCTTTCCCATGGCGCGGAAAGATGACGGCGAGATTAATGCCAGTTCCAGTGACGTTATAATACGCGCTAATAATCGCCGAACAAGACTGCGAATTCGCCTTTATTTACGCTACAATCCGACAAATTTACCTGCATAATCGCAGTGTGATTGCCCGCTCATTTCTGCCGTGCCGCTGCGCTTTTTCTCGCCGCCCAAACGGGGCCGAGGCGCAAGCGCCGCCTGCCGACTTGCACTTCTGCGCGATCGCTTTATGATTCGTCTATTATTTTTTTATGAACATCGGATGCACCTAACACCATGGCCTACATTGTTGCGTTGACCGGGGGCATAGGCAGCGGCAAAACGACCGTTGCGAACGCCTTTGCGCGCCACGGCGCAGCCATTGTCGATGCCGACGTGATCGCCCGTCAGGTCGTTAAGCCGGGCACCCCTGCTCTGGCCGCGATCGCCGAGCGATTTGGTAATGAAATGTTGCTGCCGGACGGCGCGCTCAACCGCGCTGCGCTGCGTCAGCGTATCTTCAGCCGCCCCGATGATAAAACCTGGCTGAACCAACTGCTGCATCCGCTGATACACCGCGAGACCCAACGCCAACTGGCGCAGGCGGCCAGCCCGTACGCGCTGTGGGTCGTGCCGCTGCTGGTGGAAAACGGCCTGCAGGATCGCGCCGATCGGGTGCTGGTGATCGACGTCGACGCCGAAACCCAGTTGGCTCGCACCATCGCGCGCGACGGCATCAGCCGCGAGCAAGCGCAGAGCATTCTCGCCGCCCAGGCCACGCGCCAGCAGCGCCTCGCCGTGGCGGATGACATTATTGACAACAGCGGCGCCGCTCAGGGGATAGAGCCACGGGTCGCCGCACTGCATCGTCGCTACCTTGAACTGGCGGCAACAGCGCCCCAACAGGATTAAACTGCATGAGTGATGTTTCCCCAACCGTTCTCTTTGAACACCCGCTGAACGAAAAAATGCGTACCTGGCTGCGCATCGAGTTTTTACTGCAACAGCTGCACGGCCAGCGCGCCCTGAGCGAAACCGCCATCGCCCTTACCTTTTTCCGCACCGTCTCCGATTTGCTGGACGTACTGGAGCGCGGCGAGGTACGCACCGAACTGCTCAAAGAGCTGGAGCGTCAGCAGCAAAAACTGTTGGCCTGGGCCGATGTGCCGGGCGTGGATATGGCGCTGATCGAGCAGTTGCGCGGCCAGTTGAAGTCGCGTTCATCGGCGCTGATGGCGGCACCGCGCCTCGGTCAGGCACTGCGTGAAGACCGGCTGATCGGCCTGGTGCGCCAGCGTCTGAACATTCCCGGCGGCTGCTGCAGCTTCGATTTGCCGACCCTGCACATGTGGATGCACGCGCCGCAGCAGGATCGCGATGCCGACGTCGCCGCCTGGCTGCAGTCGCTGGATCCGCTGAACCAGGCGCTGATCATGGTGCTGGATCTGATCCGTCAGTCGGGGCCGTTCCGCAATCAAATCAGTCTGAACGGCTTTTTCCAGGACAACGCCGAAGGGGCGGATCTGCTGCGCCTGCGCCTTCATCTGGCGCCGCAGCTTTATCCGCAAATTTCCGGCCACAAGACGCGTTATGCCATTCGTTTCCTGCCGTTGGACAGCGAACATGGCATGGTGCCTGAACGCCTGACGTTCGAACTGGCCTGTTGTTGAACTCATGAAAGCAAGCCTTCTCAGCACCGCCAGAAGGCGTAAGGAACCGTTATGACGACCGTAGTGAAATGCCCAACCTGTGGCACCGGCGTGGTTTGGGGCGAAGTCAGCCCATTCCGGCCGTTTTGCAGCAAGCGCTGCCAACTGATCGATCTTGGCGAGTGGGCCGATGAAGAGAAGCGCATTCCGAGCAACAGCGATTTGTCGGAAAGTGAGGACTGGAGCGAACTCGACGACCGCTAATCGCCGATTGAAGGCCTGGCGCACGCCAGGCCGATAGTGTTATTGCGCGGCGCCAGCCTGCGCCACCAGCAGTTGGATAATGCCGGCATTGGCTTCCGGGAACTCGTCTTCACGCAGCTCCGCCTGTTTTACCCAGCGCATCGGCTGCCCCTCACGGCCAAACGGCTCGCCCGCCCAATGCTCCACCAGATAAAAATTCAGCGTCACGATGCGATCGCTGAAGCGATGTTCCACCACCTCCAGCAGTTCGGCCCGCTCGGCTTCGATACTGGTCTCTTCACGCAGCTCGCGGCTCAGCGCCTGTTCCGGCGTCTCACCCGGTTCGATCTTGCCGCCGGGAAACTCCCAAAATCCGGCCATGTGCGCGTCAGCGGCGCGGCGCGTAATAAAGATCTCCCGTTGAGCATTGCGGATGATGCCCACGGCGATATTCAGATGTTTCATCTCACCCTCCTGATGGGTGCCAAAAAACAGGGGCTCAGCAAGCTGAACCCCCGGGTATTATCAGTCAACCGCGGCCGGCATTACTGCAGGCGGCCATGGCACTGCTTGTATTTCTTGCCGGAACCGCATGGGCAAGGATCGTTGCGGCCCACTTTGCGCTCGGCGGTCGCCGGCGCGTTCGGATCTTCGGTCACCAGCGCGTTCTCGTCGTGGTGGCTCAGCTGTTGCTGCTGCGCCAGACGCTCGGCCTCTTCACGGCGCTGCTGTTCCAGCGCTTCCACCTCTTCCGGCATCCGCACCTGTACCTTGCTCAGCACGCTGATCACTTCATATTTCAGCGATTCCAGCATGGTGGCGAACATGTTGAAGGATTCGCGCTTGTACTCCTGCTTCGGATCCTTCTGCGCATAGCCGCGCAGGTGGATGCCCTGACGCAGGTAGTCCATCGCCGCCAGGTGCTCTTTCCACAGGGAATCCAACGTCTGCAGCATCACGCCCTTCTCGAAGTTGCGCATCATTTCGCTGCCGACCACTTCTTCCTTACGCAGGTACTGCTCTTTGGCGTTCTCCAGAATGCGTTCGCGCAGCGTCTCTTCGTGCAGCTCCGGCTCTTTGTCCAGCCACTGGGCAATCGGCATCTCCAGATCGAAGTCGTTCTTCAGACGCTCTTCCAGCCCCTGAATGTCCCACTCTTCTTCCAGCGACTGCGGCGTGATGTAGTTGTCGATGGTGCTCTTGAACACGTCCTCGCGGATGCTGGCGATGGTTTCGCTCACGTCGGACACGTCCAGCAATTCGTTACGCTGGCTGTAGATGGCGCGGCGCTGATCGTTGGCGACGTCGTCGTATTCCAGCAGTTGCTTACGGATATCGAAGTTGCGGCTTTCCACTTTGCGCTGCGCGTTGGCGATCGCCTTGGTCACCCACGGGTGCTCAATCGCTTCGCCTTCTTTCATGCCCAGTTTACGCATCATGCCGGACACGCGATCCGAGGCGAAGATACGCATCAGGGCATCTTCCATCGACAGGTAGAAGCGGGATGAACCGGCGTCGCCCTGACGGCCGGAACGGCCGCGCAGCTGGTTATCGATACGGCGCGATTCATGGCGCTCGGTGCCGATGATATGCAGGCCGCCCGCCGCCAGCACCGCGTCGTGGCGCTCTTTCCAGGCGGCTTTGATGGCTTCGATCTGCTCTTCGGTCGGTTCTTCCAGCAGCGCCACTTCGGCCTGCCAGCTGCCGCCCAGCACGATATCGGTACCACGGCCCGCCATGTTGGTGGCGATGGTTACCGCACCGCTCTGGCCGGCCTGGGCGACGATGTCCGCTTCCATGGCGTGGAATTTGGCGTTCAACACCTTGTGGTCGATGCCCGCTTTGGTCAGCTCTCGGGACACCACTTCGGATTTCTCGATCGAGATGGTCCCCACCAGCACCGGCTGGCCTTTGGCGGTACGCTCGCGGATGTCTTCAATGATGGCGCCGATCTTCTCTTTCTCGGTCATGTACACCAGATCCGGCATATCCTTACGGATCATCGGACGGTTGGTTGGCACCACGATCGTGTCCAGCTTGTAGATCGAGCTGAATTCGAAGGCTTCGGTATCGGCGGTACCGGTCATCCCGGCCAGCTTCTCGTACAGACGGAAGTAGTTCTGGAAGGTGATCGAAGCCAGCGTCTGGTTCTCGTTCTGGATCTCCACGCCTTCTTTGGCTTCCACCGCCTGGTGCAGACCGTCGGACCAGCGGCGGCCCTGCATGGTACGGCCGGTGTGCTCATCGACGATGATCACTTCGCCGTCTTTCACGATGTAGTCCACGTCGCGGGTGAACAGCACGTGGGCGCGCAGCGCGGCGGTAACGTGGTGCATCAGCATGATGTTGGTCGGCGAGTACAGCGATTCGCCTTCATCCATGATGCCGGCTTCCACCAGCATCTCTTCGATCAGGATCAGACCGCGTTCGGTCAGGTGTACCTGACGCGCCTTCTCGTCCACCGAGAAGTGCCCTTCACCTTTGAAGGTGTCGGAGTCTTCTTTTTCCTGGCGGATCAGTTTAGGGATCAGCTTGTTGACCTTGATGTACATCTCGGAGCTGTCTTCTGCCGGGCCGGAGATGATCAGCGGCGTACGCGCTTCATCGATCAGGATGGAGTCCACCTCATCCACCAGCGCATAGTGCAGTTTGCGCTGCACGCGCTCTTCCGGGCTGAAAGCCATGTTGTCGCGCAGGTAGTCGAAGCCGTACTCGTTGTTGGTGCCGTAGGTGATGTCGGCGGCGTAAGCTTCGCGCTTGGCCGGCGCCGGCATGCCCGGCAGGTTGATGCCGATGCTCAGGCCGAGGAACTCGAACAGCGGACGGTTGTTTTCGGCGTCGCGCTGCGCCAGATAGTCGTTGACGGTCACGACGTGCACGCCGCGGCCGCTCAGGGCGTTCAGGTAGGCCGGCAGCGTCGCGGTCAGGGTTTTACCTTCACCGGTGCGCATCTCGGCGATGCAGCGGTCGTTCAGTACCATGCCGCCCAGCAGCTGCACGTCGAAGTGACGCATGCCGAACACGCGCTTGCTCGCCTCACGCACCACGGCGAAGGCTTCCGGGATCAGGCTTTCCAGCGATTCGCCCTTCTCCAGGCGCGCGCGGAATTCGTTGGTTTTCGCTTTCAACTCGTCATCGGACAGCTTTTCCATGTCCGGTTCCATGCGGTTGATCTGCTCAACCACTTTGCGCATGCGGCGCAGGGTACGATCGTTACGGCTGCCAAAAACTTTGGTTAATAATTTCACTAACATGATGTTTGATATCTCTGTCATGACCGCCGAGCGCGGCAGTCAACTTGCTATTATTTATGGTTTTTGTGCCCAAAGGGCGAGTTCAGACGAGGGCGACGGGCCCGGCGCGAATGCCCTGCACCTGCGCCACCCACAGGCCGGTCTGGTGCCGCGCCAGCGTTGGCAGCACCTCAAGGTGGGTATGGCGAATGATGGTCGGCGGCTTCGGCTCGTGCGTCAGCAGCGCGTTGAGAGTGGAAAGCAGCGCCAGTTGCGCTACCTGCAAAGGGGGTTCCGTTTCGGCTTCGCTCTCCTGCACCCGCGCATAAACCGCCTGCGGCGCCAGCGCGAAAGAGAGGTGACGGATGACGGTGCGCAGCGCATGTTGCTGCCAATAATCTACGCTGAAGGTAGGACGGCGATGCGCGTCCTGCAGCAGGGCCAGGCTGTTGAAGGTGCCGTTGGCCGAATTTTGCCGGTTAAGGCTGGACGATGTGCTCGGCAATGCAGCCTGATCGGGTGCGCCGGACAAATTGGAAGGCGCGCCAAGCGTGGCCGCAACCATCCCTAACAGGAGATGGGGCCAGAAATAACGTCTGCCAAATTGTCGCCAACGATTTAGAATACCGATCACGAGTTTATAATCCGCCGGAGCCCATTATGCGCGATAGCCGTCCACAATTATTAGATGTCCTGTTCGACGACGCGTCTGCCGGCAGCAAAGGGCCGCTGCATAACGTCCAGCAACGCGCGGTGGCGCTGCTCAAGCTTAACCGTGCAGTGAAGGGCCTGTTGCCCGCTCCCCTGCATCCCTGGTGCCGCGTCGCGAATTTCCGACAGGGTATTTTAGTGCTCGAAACGGCAAATGCCAGTTGGATGATGCGCTTGCGCTACGAACAACCCGCTTTGCTGTCTGCACTACGAGCGCAAATTCTACCATCATTGTCGTCGATCGACATCAGGATTAATCCGGCCTTGATGGCGAAAGGCAGCAACCAGGTGCAAAACGCCGAAAAAGCGCCGGAAAAACCCGTGCCGATGCGGCATTTGAGTCTGGAGAGTGCGGAAGAGCTGAGGGGATTGGCGAGCCGTAGCCCGGAGAAACTGCGCAAGATATTGGAACGGCTGGCTGCATTGGCCGGAGAGGGTACCAACACAACCAGTCGTGATAAGTAATCAGCGACACGGACTGCAAAATACCGGACAGCCGACACCACACCATCGTGAGCCTGAATTCTCAGGCTCTCAGGGGATGCGCCTGCCGTTATTCGCAGGTGAGGAATGCAGACCTTACGCCAATACGGTAGACGGTGCCTTGAATGCCAATGGCATTTCGGCTTCGTCCTGGAAGGTCACGTATTCCCACGCTTCCTGCTTGGCCAGCACGGCCTGCAGCAGTTTGTTGTTCAGCGCGTGGCCAGACTTGAACGCGGTGAACGCGCCAATGATGTTGTGGCCGCACATGAACAGGTCGCCGATGGCGTCCAGCATTTTGTGACGTACGAATTCGTCTTCGAAACGCAGACCGTCTTCGTTCAGCACGCGGTAGTCATCTACCACGATGGCGCAGTCGAAGCTGCCGCCCAAGGCCAGGCCACGGGACTGCAGGTATTCGATATCACGCATGAACCCGAAGGTGCGCGCGCGGCTGATTTGACGCACGAACGACTCAGCCGAGAAATCAAGACGATAGCGCTGAGAGCTGGCGTCGATGGCCGGGTGGTTGAAGTCGATGGTGAAGTCCAGGCGGAACCCGTTATGCGGGGACAGCTCGGCCCACTTGTCGCCATCTTCAACGCGTACGGTCTCTTTCAGACGCAGGAATTTCTTCGCCGAGTTCAGTTCTTCGATGCCGGCATCCAGCAGCAAGAACACGAACGGACTGGCGCTGCCGTCCATGATTGGGATTTCAGCGGCGTCGACTTCGATGACGATGTTGTCGATGCCCAGCCCAGCCAGCGCGGCGTTAAGATGCTCAACGGTCGAAATACGCACGTCATGCTCATTCACCAGGCAAGTACAGAGCATGGTATCACGCACGGATTTTGCATCAGCCGGAAAATCAACCGGTGGATTCAAGTCAGTGCGACGATAGATGACCCCGGTATTAGCCGGCGCTGGGCGCATTGTCAGCGTGACTTTCTTGCCGGTATGCAAACCGACGCCAGTCGCCTGAACAATACGTTTTAATGTCCTTTGTTTGATCATCGTTTTATCTCGCAATGTTATCCATCCTACCAGCCAAGCATACAGCATGGCTGGCGGGACAGTTTAGCACAAAGAGCGGAGATTCCAAATTCTCAGGATATTCTTAGTCTGCCTGTTTACGCAGGAAGGCTGGAATATCAAGATAGTCGGGCTCTTTATTCGGCTGCGCAGCTTGGTCGTTGACCACCTTCGCGGCAGGTTTCACTTCCTGCGGCAGAGGCGACATGCCGTGCTGCTGATAACGGTGATCCATCACCGGCTGGCTGGCCTGTTTATTGGTCACCAGGGTGATTTCAGGACGCTTGTCCATACCGATACCGGTTGCAACCACGGTTACGCGCAGTTCGTCGTTCATTTCCGGATCCAGCGAGGTACCGATAACCACGGTGGCGTTGTCGGAAGCGAACGCACGGATGGTGTTACCCACGGTTTCGAACTCATCCAGACGCAGGTCGAAGCCGGCGGTGATGTTGACCAGTACGCCGCGCGCGCCGGACAGGTCGATGTCTTCCAGCAGTGGGCTGGAGATCGCCATTTCGGCCGCTTCTTCGGCGCGGTCTTCACCGCAAGCCACGCCAGAACCCATCATCGCGTAGCCCATTTCGGACATCACGGTGCGCACGTCGGCGAAGTCGACGTTCATCAGGCCCGGACGGGTGATCAGCTCGGCGATACCCTGCACCGCGCCTTTCAGCACGTCGTTGGCCGCGCCGAACGCGTCCAGCAGGGAGATGCCGCGACCCAGAACTTTCAACAGCTTGTCGTTCGGGATGGTGATCAGTGAGTCCACGTGTTTGGACAGTTCAGCGATACCCTGCTCCGCGAATGCCATGCGCTTTTTGCCTTCGAAGTTGAAAGGCTTGGTCACCACGGCCACGGTCAGAATACCCAAATCTTTAGCCACTTCAGCCACCACTGGCGCCGCACCGGTACCGGTGCCGCCGCCCATGCCGGCTGCGATGAAGACCATGTCTGCGCCGTCCAGCGCTGCGCGCAGGGCTTCGCGGTCTTCTTCCGCTGAATTGCGACCCACTTCCGGGTTCGCGCCCGCACCCAGACCTTTGGTAATACCGCTACCAATCTGGATGGTTTGGCCAACCGCCGTTTTGCGGAGCGCCTGGGCGTCCGTGTTCACAGCGAAGAATTCAACACCTTCGATGCGCTCGCGCACCATGTGTTCAACGGCGTTGCCACCGCCGCCGCCGACGCCGATGACTTTAATCACCGCGTCATTGGTTAGTTCCATTGGTTCAAACATAGTTTCTCTCCGTTTTGTGCCTGTCGCTGCGAGATCATAAAAAGATTACTCAGCATGATCTCTTTGTTGAAACATTAAAACTCTTTTCTCAGCCAGCTATTGATGCGTTTAAACCAATTGCCCACCGAGGCGCGTTTTTCTACTTCTGTCTCACCGCTCAGGTGAGACTCTTTTCCATAGTGCAGCAGACCTACCGCCGTCGAGTAGTAAGGCTCCTGCGCATAATCCGTCAGACCCGTGATGTTCAAGGGTTGGCCGATGCGTACCTGGGTGTGGAACACCCGTTGCGCACAGGCTGCCAGGCCATCAATCTGGGCGGCGCCACCGGTCAGCACGATACCGGCCGCCAGATGATGCTTCACCCCTTGCTGACGCAGTTGCTCCTGCAATTGCAAAATTTCATCGTTAACCAGATTCAACAGTTCGGTGTAGCGTGGCTCAATGACTTCAGCCAGCGTCTGTCTTTGCAGACTGCGCGGAGGACGTCCCCCGACGCTAGGCACCTCTACATTCTCATCCTTGCTAACAATCGACCCAAGCGCACAACCGTGTCGAACTTTAATCGCTTCCGCGTCGGTCGGCGGCGTGCCGAAGGCGTAAGCGATATCGCTGGTGACCACGTTCCCGGCGTAAGGGATCACTTTGGTGTGGCGCAGCGCACCGCCGGTGTACACCGCCATATCCATGGTGCCGCCGCCGATATCCACCACGCAAACGCCGAGTTCGCGTTCATCTTCGGTCAGCACCGCGTAGCTCGCGGCCAGACCGGCGAAAATAAGTTGGTCAACTTTCAGGCCGCAACGTTCCACGGCCTTGACGATGTTCTTCGCCATATCGTTATGGCAGGTAATCAGATGCACCTTGGCCTGCATGCGCACGCCGGACAGCCCAACCGGGTTTTTGATGCCTTCCTGATAATCGATGGCGTATTCCTGAGGAATCACGTGCAGGATGCGGTGTTCGTCGCGCACGCGCACCGATTTGGCGGTGTGCACCACGTTCTCCACGTCGTCCTGCGTCACTTCCTCTTCCGAGATAGGCACCATGCCGATTTCGTTCTGGCAGCTGATGTGTTTGCCCGACAGCGCCAGGTACACCGACGAGATCTGGCAGTCCGCCATCAGCTCGGCCTGATCGATGGCGCGCTGTACGCACTTCACCACCGACTCCAGGTCGTTTACGCCGCCCTTATCCATGCCGCGAGACGGGCAGCTGCCCACCCCGATAATGTTGACCATGCCATCGGGCAGAACTTCCCCTACCAACGCGGAGACTTTTGCAGTACCGATCTCCAGTCCAACTACCAGTTTTCTGTCCGTCGACTTGATCATTGTTGTTTTGCCTGTGCCTGATTCTGTTGCTGATTACTGTTTTGCTGACCGCCAAGCGCCTGCGGATCGACCAACACCGGAGCCCACCCTACCGAAGCGCCGGACTCGTAGCGCAGATCGACATAGCTGACACGCTTGCTCTCCGCCTGGCCCTGCTGCTGCAATACCGGGTAAAGCTCGATAAACCGCTGCAAACGCCCGTTGCGGTCATCGCGCCCCAGCTCAAGCCGGACATCGTTGTCCAGCGCCAGCTGCCAGGAATGGCGCGCGGTCATCGCCGCCATTTTCAGCGTATATTTGCTGGCCGCCAACGTGGCGCTCATCGCCCGATAGCCTTCCAGCACATCCTGCTCGCTCCCTTCCGGCCCGTAGAGCAGCGGCAACTTCTGCTTGCCCGCCCGCTCCGCCGGCACGCTGAACGCTTTGCCCTCGGCGTCCACCATGTGCAAATCGTTCCAGCGCGCCACCGGGACATACTCCACCAGATGGATCTTCAGCTCATCCGGCCATTGTTTGCGCACGCTGGCCTGCTTGATCCACGGCAGACGTTCGATCTGCTGCTGGATGACGTCCACATCCTGCGTCATAAAGGTGCCGGGCGCGCCCAACGCCAGGATCGCCTGACGAATATCATCGTTGGTGGTGTAATGGCGTTCGCCGGTCACCACCAGCCTTGAGAGCGGCAGGCGACTGGCGTCTTTCATCCAGCCAAGCACCGCCCAACCGCTCCACACGACCGTTCCCAACACCATCAGCAGGAAAATCATTCCCGCCAACTGGGTTCCATTGCTGCGGCGCGGGCCGTTATCCACCTCGCGATCGCGCGCATTCAGGGCAGCTTGCGACATATCAGTCGGCCAACTCCAAAATTCTCGCCACTAGCTGCGAGAAGCTTAATCCAAACTGGCGCGCCGCCATCGGCACCAGGCTATGACTGGTCATGCCCGGAGAGGTGTTCACCTCAAGCAGATAGAAGCTGCCATCGCTGTCTTGCATCACATCGACGCGGCCCCAGCCGCTGCAGTCCAGACCGCGGTAGGCGCGCAGCGCCAACGCCGCCATCTCGGCTTCCTGCTCGGCGCTCAAACCGCTCGGGCAGAAGTACTGCGTGTCGTCCGAAATGTACTTGGCCTGATAGTCGTAAAACACGCCGGCCGGCTGGATGCGAATCGACGGCAACACCTGGTCGCCCAGCATCGCCACGGTGTATTCCGGGCCGCTCAACCACTTCTCCACCAGTACATCGTCGTCATGGCGGAAGGCTTCTTCCAACGCCGCTGCCAACGCCGCGCTTTCGGTGACCTTGCTCATGCCGACGCTGGAGCCTTCACGGCTCGGCTTGACGATCACCGGCAGACCGAGATCCGCCACGCGCGCCAGCAGCGCCGCTTTTTCGGCGCCGAGATACAGCTGGCGATTCAGCGCCACGTAAGGCGCCACCGGCAAGCCCATCGATTGCCACACCATCTTGGTGCGCCATTTGTCCATGGTCAGCGCCGAGGCCATCACGCCGCTGCCGGTATAAGGCAACTCGAGGAACTCCAGCAGCCCCTGCAGGGTGCCGTCCTCGCCGCCGCGGCCGTGCAGCGCGATAAACACTTTGGTGAACCCCTGCTCTTTCAGCTGGGTCACCGGGAAATCGCGGGTATCGACGCCATGCGCATCGATACCGGCTTCGCGCAACCCGGCCAGCACCGCGGTGCCGGACTGCAGAGAAACGTCACGTTCAGCGGAGGTGCCGCCCAGCAGAACTGCAACTTTATCAGCCATGGTGCTCCTCCTCTTTCTTCGGCGGCTGCAGCTTCAGCTCGGCCAGTTTACGGGCGATTTTGCCCACGTTGCCGGCGCCTTGCACCAGCACCAGGTCTTCATCCTGCAACAGCTGCGCCAGCGTTTCCGGCACGGTATCGGCATCGGAAACCAGGATCGGATCCAGCTTGCCGCGGCTGCGGATGGTGCGGCACAGCGAGCGGCTGTCCGCGCCCGGGATCGGCGCTTCGCCGGCGGCGTACACGTCGAGCATCAGCAGCACATCCACCTGCGACAGCACGTTGGCGAAATCGTCGTACAGATCGCGGGTGCGCGTGTAGCGGTGCGGCTGGAAGATCATCACCAGACGCTTGTCCGGCCAACCGGCGCGCGCCGCTTTCAACGTGGCGTCCACTTCGGTCGGATGGTGGCCGTAATCGTCCACCAGCATCGCGCTGCCCGCTTTGCCGTTGACCGGCTCCAGCGGAAACTCGCCGAGGAAATCGAAACGGCGCCCGGTGCCCTGGAAGCCCGCCAGCGCGCGCAGGATATCTTCGTCGTCGATGCCTTCTTCGGTCGCTACCGCCACCGCCGCCGCTGCGTTCAACGCATTGTGGCGGCCCGGCGCGTTCAGCGTCACCGTCAGCAACGGTTTGTCCTGACGGCTCAGGGTAAAGTGCCCCTGCGGCCCAATCTGCCGGTAGTCTTCGATGCGCACGTCGGCATCTTCACTGAAGCCGTAGGTGGTGATATGGCGGCCAACGCGCGGCAGCAGCTCACGCACCACCGGATCGTCGATGCACATTACCGCGCGACCGTAGAACGGCAGGTTGTGCAAGAAATTGATAAACGTCTGCTTCAGGTTCTCGAAGTCGCCCTGGTAGGTGTCCATGTGGTCGGCTTCGATGTTGGTGACCACGGCCACCATCGGCTGCAGATGCAGGAACGACGCATCGCTCTCATCCGCTTCCGCGATCAGATAACGGCTGGACCCCAATCGTGCGTGGGTGCCCGCCGCCTTCACCAGCCCGCCGTTAACGAAGGTCGGGTCCAGACGGGCTTCGGCGTAAATGCTCGAGACCATCGCCGTGGTGGTGGTTTTGCCGTGCGTGCCGGCGATAGCGATGCCGTGGCGAAAACGCATCAACTCCGCCAGCATTTCAGCGCGGCGGATCACCGGGATGCGCGCTTCACGGGCGGCGACGATCTCCGGGTTGTCGGCGGAGATGGCGGTAGACACCACCACCACGCTCGCATCCAGCACGTTTTCCGGACGGTGATTGAAATAAATCGTCGCCCCGAGCGCACTCAACTGCTGGGTCACAGGATTTGGCGCCAGGTCGGAGCCGCTGATCTGATACCCTTCATTTGCCAACACTTCGGCGATACCACCCATGCCGGCGCCACCGATGCCGACAAAGTGAATGTGCCGGACGCGACGCATCTCGGGCACGATAGTACGTAGTTTCGCCAGTTGTTGTGTATTCATCACTCTCTCTAATCCGGATCCGGTACCCCGGTCCTACATCACATTGCTTTTATTCAGATTCGGCGCGCCGAACCCCTGCACTCGTTACTTGGCGAGCCGCACCAGCTCCGCCGCCACTCGCTCGGTGGCGTCCGGAATGGCGACCGCGCGCGCTTTCTCGGCCATGGCCAGCAGCGTCTTGCGATCCCAGCTCGCCAGCAGTTCGGCCACCACATCGGCGTTGAACTGCGGCTGTTCGATAATCTTCGCCGCGCCGGCTTCTTCCAGCGGGCGTGCGTTCCAGTACTGTTGACGATCCTTGTGCATGAACGGCACGAAGATCGCCGGCAGCCCCGCCGCCGCGATTTCGCTGACGGTCAACGCGCCGGAGCGGCAGACCACCACGTCGGCCCAGGCATAGGCGGCGGCCATGTCGTCGATGAACTCGGTCACCTTGTGCTGCGTCTGCCCTACCCTCTCGTAGTCGCGCAGCACCGTTTCCAGCGCGCCCTTGCCAACCTGATGCCAGAGCGTAATTCTATCGCCCAAACGCGCCGCGACTTCAGGAACTGTCTGATTCAGCACGCGGGCGCCCTGACTTCCGCCAATCACCAGCACGCGGATCGGGCCTTCGCGCCCTTGCAACCGCTCCGCCGGCAACGGCAGCGCCAACACGTCGGTGCGCACCGGGTTGCCCACCACCTCGGCGTTCGGGAACGCGCCGGGGAAGGCCTGCATCACTTTGGCGGCGATGCGCGCCAGCCAGCGGTTGGTCAAGCCGGCGATGCCGTTCTGCTCGTGCAGCACCACCGGGATGCCGCACTGCCAGGCCGCCAGGCCGCCGGGGCCGGAAACGTAACCGCCCATCCCCAGCACCACATCCGGTTGATAACTGCGCATGATGGCTTTCGCCTGCCGCACCGCCTGCCAGATCCGCAGCGGCGCCGTCAACTGGGCCTTCAGGCCCTTGCCGCGCAGGCCAGAGATGCGGATAAAATCAATCTCGATCCCGTGCTTCGGCACCAGATCGGCTTCCATTCGGTCTGCGGTTCCGAGCCAGCGCACCTGCCAGCCCTGCGCCATCAGATGATGCGCGACCGCCAGCCCCGGGAACACATGCCCGCCGGTACCGCCTGCCATCACCATTAAACGCTTAGGTTTCCCGCTCATCCCTTACCTCTTCACAAACGCCTGAGCCTTGGTCAGGCGCGTTTCATAATCAATTCGCAGCAACAGCACGATCGCCGTCGACATAATCAGCAAGCTCGAACCGCCGTAACTGATCAGCGGCAGCGTCAGACCTTTGGTCGGCAGCATGCCCGCGGCGGCGCCGACGTTAACCAGCGCCTGGAAGCTGAACCATACGCCGATCGCGCAGGCCAGGAAGCCGGAGAAGCGTTGGTCGATCTCCAGCGCGCGGCGCCCGATGGACATCGCGCGAAAAGCGACGAAGAATACCATTAACAGGGCTAAAACCACACCGATATAGCCCAGTTCTTCACCCAAAATGGAGAAGATGAAGTCGGTGTGCGCTTCCGGCAAATACTCCAGTTTCTGCACCGAGTTGCCGAGCCCCTGCCCCCAGAACTCGCCGCGGCCGAATGCCATCAGCGACTGGGTCAACTGGTAGCCGCTGCCGAACGGGTCGGCCCACGGGTTCCAGAACGAGGTCACGCGGCGCATACGGTACGGTTCCGCGATAATCAGCAGCACCACGGCGAACACGCCGGAGCCGATGATCGCCATGAACTGCCACATTTTCGCGCCGGCCAGGAACAGCATCGCCAGCGTGGTGATGAACAGCACCACCACGGTGCCGAGATCCGGTTGCGCCAGCAGCAGCACCGCCAGCACCACCATGACGCCCATCGGCTTGCAGAAGCCCCAGAAGTTGCTGCGCACCTCTTCCACCTTGCGCACCAGATAGCTCGCCAGGTAGCAGAACAGCGACAGCTTGGACAGCTCCGCCGGCTGAATACGCAGCGGGCCGAGCGCGATCCAGCGCGAGGCCCCGTTCACCGAGCTCCCCACCACCAGGACGATCAGCAGCATCACGATCGACATCAGCAGCATCACGTTGCTGTAGCGCTGCCAAACTTCCATCGGGATGCGCAGCGTCACCAACGACAGGCCGAACGCCAGGCCGAGGTACAGCGCATCGCGTTTGGCGAACAGGAACGGATCGTCCGCCAGGCGTTGGCCGATCGGCATCGACGCCGAGGTCACCATCACGAAGCCGATGATCGCCAACCCGAAGGTCAGCCACAGCAGGGTGCGATCGTACAGCACCATGTTGACCGCGTCGTTGTCGCGCGCGCCGGTCACCCAGTCTTTCAGCCGTTCTGTCAGCCCGAAGTTCGGCAAGCGTAGTTTCATCCGCCAAGCTCCTGCGCCAGGCGGGCGAACTCATCGCCGCGCACTTCAAAATTACGGAACTGATCGAGACTGGCGCAGGCCGGCGACAACAGCACCATATCGCCGGGCTGTACGCGGCCGGCGATGGTGCGCATCGCCTGCTCCATGGTCTCGGTCAGCGTCGCCACTTCCGGCCGCAGCTGCGCCAGCTGGGCGCCGTCGCGGCCAAAGCAATACAGCCGCACGTTGTCGCCCTGCAGATAGCGCGCCAGCGGCGAGAAATCGGCGGACTTGCCGTCGCCGCCCAGCAGCAGATGCAGCGTGCCGTCCACCTGCAGGCCGTTCAGTGCCGCTTCGGTACTGCCGACGTTGGTGGCTTTGGAATCGTTGATCCAACGCACGCCGTTGTTCTCCCAGGCCAGCTGGAAGCGGTGCGCCAGGCCGGTGAAGGTGGTCAACGCCTTCAGGCTGGAGGCACGCGGGATATTGACCGCATCCGCCAACGCCAGCGCCGCCAGGGCGTTGGTGTAGTTGTGGCGGCCGGTCAGCTTCATCTCGCGCGTATTCAGCACCTTCTCACCGCGCACCCGCAGCCAGGTTTCGCCCTGCTGACGGTTCAGGTGATAGTCGCCCACGTCCGCCCCGAAGCTGACGCAGCGTTCGTCGGCGCCGCGCACCGGCATGGTCAGCGCATCGTCCGCGTTCACCACGCACACCGCGGCGTTTTCATACACGCGCAGCTTGGCGCCGCGATACTGCTGCAGGCCGAACGGATAGCGATCCATATGATCTTCGGTCACGTTCAGGATGGTCGCCGCCGCCGCCCGCAGGCTATACGTCGTTTCCAGCTGGAAGCTGGACAGCTCCAGCACGTAAAGCTGACATTCCTGGCGCAACAGGCTCAGCGCCGGCAGGCCGATATTGCCGCCCACGCCCACCGCCCAACCGGCGGCTTTCGCCATCTCGCCCACCAGGGTGGTGACGGTGCTCTTGCCGTTGGAGCCGGTAATCGCCACGATCGGCGCCTGCGCCTCGCGGCAGAACAGTTCGACGTCGCCGACGATTTCCACGCCGGCGTCAGCCGCGGCGCTCAATGCCGGGGTCGCCAGCGCGACGCCCGGGCTGGCGACGATCAGATCCGCCGCCAGCAGCCAGTCCTGGTTTAAATCGCCCAGATGGCGCTCCACGCTTTCAGGCAGTTTGTCCAACCCTGGCGGCGCGATACGGGTATCCATCACGCGCGGCGTCACGCCGCGCGCCATGAAGAAATCGACACAGGACAGGCCGGTGAGACCCAACCCGATGATGACGACTTTTCTACCCTGATAGTCTGCCATGATTAACGCACCTTCAGCGTTGCCAGGCCAATCAGCACCAGCATCAGCGAAATGATCCAGAAGCGCACGATCACGCGCGGCTCCGGCCAGCCTTTCAATTCATAGTGGTGGTGAATCGGCGCCATGCGGAAAATGCGTTGTCCGCGCAGCTTGAACGATCCCACCTGCAGGATCACCGACAGCGTCTCTACCACGAACACGCCGCCCATGATCACCAACAAAAACTCCTGGCGCAGCAGCACCGCGATGGTGCCCAGCGCGCCGCCCAGCGCCAGCGAACCGACGTCGCCCATAAACACCTGAGCCGGGTAGGTATTGAACCACAGGAACCCGAGGCCGGCGCCGACGATGGCGGTGCAGACGATCACCAACTCACCGGCATGACGCAGATACGGAATATGCAGGTAGTTGGCGAAGTTCATGTTACCGGTCGCCCAAGCTACCAGCGCGAAACCGGCCGCCACGAATACCGTCGGCATAATCGCCAGGCCGTCCAGACCGTCGGTCAGGTTGACCGCGTTGCTGGTGCCGACGATGACGAAATAGGCCAGCAGGATGTACAGCAAACCCAACTGCGGCATCACGTCCTTAAAGAACGGCACAACCAGCTCGGTGGCTGGCGTGTCTTTTCCTACGGCGTACATGGCGAATGCGACAATCAGCGCAATCACCGACTGCCAGAAATACTTCCAGCGGGCGATCAGCCCTTTGGTGTCCTTACGCACCACCTTGCGGTAGTCATCGACGAAACCGACGATGCCGTAACCCACCAGCACAAACAGCACGCACCAGACATACGGGTTGGACGGGTAGGCCCACATCAGCACCGAAATGGTGATGGAGGTCAGGATCATGATGCCGCCCATGGTCGGCGTGCCGCGCTTGCTGAAGTGCGACTCGGGGCCGTCGTTACGCACCACCTGGCCGAAGGACATTTCTTGCAGACGCTTGATCACCCGCGGGCCCATCCACAGCGACAGGAACAGCGCAGTCAGCAGGCTGACAATGGCTCGGAACGTCAGATAAGAAAAGACGTTGAAGCCTGAGTAATACTTGACCAAATGCTCGGCCAGCCAAACTAACATGGTGCTTTCTCCTGTAACGCGCGTACTACCTGCTCCATTGCGGCACTACGTGAACCTTTGATTAACACGGTGATGACCGCATGTTCCGACAGTAATTCCGCCACGCGCGCGATCACTGCTGTCTTGTCCTGATAATGTTCGCCGTTGCCGGAAGCCTCGCTCAGCACGCGGCTCAACCCGCCGACGCTGATCACTTTATCGACCCCGGCCTGGCGGGCGGCTTCACCCACCTGACGGTGGCACTCTTCCGCTTCTGCGCCCAGCTCGGCCATATCGCCGACCACCATCACGCGGTAGCCCGGCATCTCCGCCAGCACCTGCGCCGCCGCAGTCATCGACCCGACGTTGGCGTTATAGCTGTCGTCCAGCAGCAGCTTGCCTTCGGCCAGCGCCACCGGGAACAAACGCCCCGGCACCGCCTGCAATTGTTTCAACCCCTGACGCACCGCTTCGAGAGTGGCGCCCACCGACATCGCCAGCGCCGTGGCCGCCAACGCGTTGGCCACGTTGTGGCGCCCCGGCAGCGGCAGCGCGATCTCGGCGGTGCCGAACGGGCTGTGCAGCGTAAACTGCGTGCCTGCGCCATTCACCCGCACGTCGTCCGCGAAGAAGTCCACGCCTTCGGCCGCCTGCGGCGAGAAGCGCCAGACGGTTTTGCCGCCCAGCATGCTCTGCCAGTGCGGCCAGTCGTTGTTATCGGCGTTGATGATCGCCACGCCTTCGGCCGGCAGGCCGGTAAAGATTTCACCTTTCGCCTGGGCGACGCCGGCCAGCGAGCCGAAGCCTTCCAGGTGCGCCGCCGCCAGGTTGTTCACCAAAGCGGTCTGCGGACGCGTCAATGCGGTGGTGTAAGCAATTTCGCCAATGTGGTTAGCGCCCAGCTCTATCACGGCAAAATCATGCTGCGGCTCCAGACGCAACAGCGTCAACGGCACGCCGATGTCGTTATTGAAGTTGCCGGCGGTATATAGCACTTCGCCGCATTCACGCAGAATGGCGGCGGTCATTTCTTTCACCGATGTCTTGCCCGAGGAGCCGGTCAGCGCCACCACGCGCGCCGGCACCTGCTGACGCACCCAGGCGCCAAGCTGCCCCAGCGCCAGACGGGTGTCTTTCACCACCAGCTGCGGCACGTCCACCAATAAGCGCTTACTGACCAGCAACGCCCCGGCGCCTGCGGCTACGGCATTCGCCGCAAAGTCGTGAGCGTCGAAACGTTCGCCTTTCAGCGCCACAAACAGGCAACCAGCGGTCACCTTGCGGGTGTCTGTCGTCACCTCGACAATTTGGCAATCGGCGCCGATCGGTTCAGCGCTCAATACCTCAGCCAGTGTCTGAAGAGAGACAGGGATCATGCCAGCACCCCCAGCAGTCGGGCGACCGTCGTGCGGTCGGAGTAATCCAAGCGGCGGTTGCCCACCAGCTGATAATCTTCGTGGCCTTTGCCCGCCACCAACACCACATCCTGCTCCTGCGCCTGCATGATGGCGCTGGTCACCGCTTCGGCGCGGCCGTGGATCACCAGCGCCTGCCCGGCATCCAGCAATCCGGTCAGGATATCGTTGATAATCGCGCGCGGCTCTTCGGTACGCGGGTTGTCATCGGTGATCACCACGCGATCGGCGAACTGCTCGGCGATGCCGCCCATCAGCGGACGCTTGCCCTTGTCGCGATCGCCGCCGCAGCCGAAGACGCACCACAGCTGCCCCTGGCAGTGCAGGCGCGCCGCTTCCAGCGCTTTCTCCAGCGCATCCGGCGTGTGGGCGTAATCCACCACGACCGTCGGTTTGCCCGGCGCGTTAAACACTTCCATGCGGCCGCAGACCGGCTGCAGACGGTTGCCGGTTTCCACCAGCGCCTCCAGCGGGTAGCCCAGCGACAGCAGCGTCGCCAATGCCAACAGCAGATTGCTGACGTTGAAAGCGCCCATCAGGCGGCTTTCGATCTCGCCGTCGCCCCAGCTGGAGCTGAACCGAACCGTGGCGCCGTTGTCGTGATAATCGACCGCCGTGGTTTTCAGCCAGCGGCCGTGGCAGCCCGGCTGCAGGTTGTCCTGCATCGTCACCGCCACCGCATCCGGCAGCTTGCTCAGCCAGCGCTGGCCGACTTCATCGTCGGCGTTGATGATCGCCTGCCCCACATTGTGGGCGGCGAACAGCGACCATTTGGCCGCCTCGTAATTGGCCATGTCACCGTGGTAATCCAGGTGATCGCGGCTCAGGTTGGTGAAGACCGCGGCAGCGAACGGCAGCGCCGCCACCCGGTGTTGCACCAAACCGTGGGATGAGACTTCCATCGCGGCGAAGGTCGCGCCCTGTTCCGCCAAGTCGTTTAATACGTGTTGAACATCCACCGCAGAACCGGTGGTATTCTCGGTCGGGCAGACCTGACCCAGCAGACCGTTGCCGACGGTGCCCATCACCGCGCTGGTTTCGCCTAGCAGTTGGCTCCACTGCGCCAACAACTGCGTGGTGGTGGTTTTGCCGTTGGTGCCGGTCACGCCGACCAGGCGCAGACGCTCGCCCGGCTGATGGTAAAAACGCCCGGCCAGCGCGGAAAGGCGCTGGTTCAGTTGGCTCAGGTAGATCACCGGCACGCCGTGCATCTCAACGATGGTGCCGTCTTCGGCCTGACCGTCAGCTTCGGCGATCACGGCGGCGACGCCCTGCGCGATGGCCTGCGGAATATAGCGGCGTCCATCCGTTTGATGGCCGACCACGGCGACAAACAGATCCCCGGCAGCCGCAACACGGCTGTCTAATGTCATTTCCCGCAGCGCGCGCCCGGGCGCCGTCGGCACCCACGGGGCGAGTAAGTCGCGCAAATTACGATCTGCCACCTGAACCCTCTTTCTTGTTAATCACTAATTCGCTTTTGTCACCGGTAGGCAACGCGTCAGGCTCGACGTTCATGGTGCGCAATACGCCGCCCATGATGGCGCCGAACACCGGCGCGGAGATTGCGCCACCATAGTATTTCCCACCCTGCGGGTCGTTGATGACGACCACCAGGGCAAAACGGGGGTTACTTGCCGGCGCGACGCCGGCGGTATAAGCGATGTATCGGTTGACGTATTTGCCGTCCGGGCCCACTTTTTTCGCGGTACCGGTTTTGATGGCGATACGGTATCCCTTGATGGCGGCTTTCACGCCGCCGCCGCCCGGCAAGGCCACGCTTTCCATCATGTGCACCACGGTGCGCACCAGAGGTTCAGGGAAAACGCGTTCGCCGGCGACCGGAGGGTCAACCTTGGTGATCGACAATGGGCGATACACGCCCAGACTGCCGATCGTTGCATAGACTCGCGCCAACTGTAACGGAGTTACCATCAGCCCGTAGCCGAAAGAGAAGGTGGCCCTCTCTATGTCAGACCACCGTTGTTTTTTTGGGTATATGCCACTGCTTTCTCCGACCAGCCCCAAATTGGTCGCTTTTCCCAGCCCAAAACGAGAGTAAGTATCTACTAACGCTGAGGACGGCATCGCTAACGCCAGCTTTGAAACACCGACGTTACTCGACTTCTGCAAGATCCCGGTCAATGACAGCTCCGAGTACCGCGCCACGTCTTTGATCTCGTGGCCCTGAATGCGGTACGGGATGGTGTTCAGCACGCTGTTTTCTCTCACCACGCCGTTTTGCAGCGCGGTCATCACCACCATTGGCTTCACGGTTGAACCGGGTTCAAAAATATCGGTGATAGCGCGGTTACGCATGGTTTCTTTCGGCGTACCGGCCATGTTGTTCGGGTTGTAAGACGGGCTGTTGGCCATCGCCAGCACTTCGCCGGTGTTCACGTCGATCAGCACCGCAGTGCCCGATTCGGCCTTGTTGAACGCCACGGCGTTGTTCAGCTCGCGATACACCAGCGCCTGCAGTCGCTCATCGACGCTCAGCACCAGGTTATGCGCCGCCTGGCTGTCGACGGAGGAGATATCTTCAATCACTCGGCCGAAGCGGTCCTTGCGCACCGTTCTCTCGCCCGGTTGCCCGGTCAGCCAGCGATCGAAGCTCTTCTCGACGCCTTCGATGCCTTGCCCGTCGATGTTGGTCACGCCGATGATGTGCGACGTCACCTGCCCCGCCGGGTAGTAACGGCGCGACTCCTGCCGCAGGTAGATCCCCGGCAGCTTGAGTTTGTGGATGTAGTCGCCGATCGCCGGGTTAACCTGGCGCGCCAGGTAAACGAAGCGCCCTTTCGGGTTGGCGTTGATGCGGTTGGAAAGCTGGTCCAGAGGGATGTTGAGCGCATCGGAAAGCGCTTTCCAACGGCTGTCCAGCGTGATGCCGCCACGTTCGTTCAGCTCTTTCGGATCGGCCCACACCGCATTCACCGGCACGCTGACCGCCAACGGACGGCCGGCGCGATCGCTGATCATGCCGCGCGCGGTCGGCACTTCCTGCACGCGCAGCGAACGCATGTCACCTTCTTTCACCAGACGATCGGGGTTGATGACCTGCAGGTACGCGACGCGCAGCATCAGGCCAACCATCGCCAGCAAAATGCAGCCGCACAGCAACGCAAAACGCCAGCTGACAAAGCTGGCCTGATCTTCCTGGCGTCTCAACTTACCGGGGCGCGCTGCTTTCATGCGTTTCCTTTCTACTCCGTGTCATTATTCCGGTTAAACCATTCATTGTTTAACGATGATATTTTCCTGCGATGGATCAACGTGTTGCATCTGCAGTTTTTCTGTCGCGATACGTTCAACCCGGCTGTGATCGCCGAGGGCGTTCTCTTCTAAAATCAGGTTGCGCCACTCGATATCCAGCGCATCGCGCTCCAGAACCAGCTGCTCGCGTTCGGCGGTCAGCAGGCGGGTGCGGTGCGCGGTGGTCACCACGAAAATCGCGGAGACCAGTGACGCAATCAGTAAAATCATGGGGATCTTGGCGTTGCGCAGCAGATCGCCGCCAATCACCCCGACCAGGCCGTGACGTTCGTTGCCAATCACGCGGGCATCCTCTCAGCAATGCGCAGCACCGAGCTGCGCGCACGCGGGTTGTCCGCCACTTCCGCTTCCGACGGCATCATTTTGCCCAGCGCTTTCAGCGTTCGCCCGCCCATGCCGCGCAGTTGCTCCTCGGTCAACGGAATGCCGGCCGGCACCTGGGCGCCGCGGCTGTGGTGTCGCATAAAGCGTTTGACGATGCGGTCTTCCAGCGAATGGAAGCTGATGATCGACAAACGGCCCTGCGGGGCCAGCACTTCCAGCGCGCCGTCGAGCGCACGCTCGATCTCTTCCAGCTCGCTGTTGATATAAATGCGGATCGCCTGGAAGCTGCGCGTCGCCGGATGCTTGTGCTTTTCACGGAACGGGCTGGCATCGGCGATCAGATCCGCCAGCTCTTTGGTGCGCGTCATCGGCTCCACGCGGTTTCTTTCGACGATGGCGCGCGCGATGCGCTTGGCGAAACGCTCTTCGCCGAAGGTTTTCAGCACCCAGGCGATGTCGTCCGCTTCGGCCTTCATCAGCCACTCTGCGGCAGACAGGCCGGTGGACGGATCCATGCGCATGTCCAGCGGACCGTCGCGCATAAAGGAGAACCCGCGCTCCGCGTCGTCAAGCTGCGGCGAGGAAACGCCCAGATCGAGCAGAACGCCGTCGATCTTGCCCATCAGCTCGCGCTCCCGCACATAGTGCGACAACTCGGAAAATGGGCCGTGTACGATGGTAAAACGAGGATCTTCAATAGATTTGGCGGCTGCAATCGCCTGAGGGTCACGGTCAATTGCCAGCAAGCGCCCTTCCGGCCCCAGTTGGGACAGAATCAGACGAGAATGGCCACCGCGACCAAAAGTACCGTCGATATATATGCCGTTGCTGCGGATATTGAGGCCGTTGACGGCTTCGTCCAGCAGGACGGTGGTGTGTTTATAGTTTTCCAACATGCTTATAGCGACAAGTCCTGTAGCCGCTCAGACAACGGTTCCTGAGTCGACTGTTCAGCGTCAATATCATCCTTGACTTGTTGATACCAGGTCTGTTCATCCCACAGTTCAAACTTGTTGAACTGACCGACCAGCATCACTTCTTTCGTGAGCCCGGCGTGTTGCCGCAGCGTACTGGCTAACAGCAAACGACCGGCACTATCCATCTGACACTCACTGGCATGTCCCAACAGCAGGCGCTGAACGCGGCGCTCGGCGGGATTCATGCTCGACAGACGTGATAATTTTTGTTCAATAATTTCCCATTCGGGCAAAGGATAAAGCAGCAGGCAGGGCTGATGGAGGTCAATGGTACAGACCATTTGGCCTTGCGATTCCTCGTTGAGCAATTCCCGATATCGGGTAGGTACGGCGAGCCGCCCTTTGCTGTCGAGGTTGACCATCGTCGCTCCACGGAACATTCCTGAGCTACCCCTTAGTGACCGTTTTCACCACTTTACCCCACAAATTCCCACACAATGGAGTTTACGGAGGGTATGAAAACCTTGTCAAGCCAGAGCGCCAGCGCTTTGGCAATATTTCTCTGGTCATTTTGGGAGCTGACTCGCGAAAGAAACTCTGATTATTCGACGATTAAAAATTAACACCATGATAAACGGAGAGAATTTTCTAAGCGGAAAAAATCTGATTAAAAACCTGACGAACTGGCGATTAATTAACTCATTACTTCCTTCTGCAAGCCATGTCTCATTTTTCAGCTCGGCAATCTCAGGGCTGTAACCGCTGCCGCCCCGCGCGCGCCAAGGCTCGGCGCCTGACGAGTCGACCGCAGAATAAGGCTATAACTCCTTGAGTTAATAACGCTCAATCGTTATTCACCGTGAAACTGCGCGCTATTTTACTTCAATTTGCACCGCCATGATGAGAGCACGGCGAAAATAAATGGCTCGGATATTACGAGCAGAAGTAATTTCGATTTAAATCAATTTGGTAAGATTATTCCCAAAACACCTGTTTACAATTATGGTTTCATTTTCTTACACCTTTATTTCCACAATTTTTGCCGGAAAAATCCCCCCGCGGACACAAAAAATCGCAACAGCATGTTTTTAATAGGTTTATTTAAAAACACCGATTTTAATCTCTCCATCCCTTCCTGCGCCCCGGCCCTGCGGGACAAAAACCGAACAAATGTTAAAAATAAAAATATAAACCTAGTTAAAAAACTCAAACCAGATCAGTAAACTATATAAAAAGCAAAAAACCAGAATTAACAACCAAAAATTATAAAATTAACAGCACATTAACACAAAAGGAGAGATACATGCTTTCGCCCGCCGCACACTGGCGCAGCGCCGCTGCCGATACGTTTGCACTGGTGGTGTACTGCTTTATCGCCGGTATGGCGATTGAAGTGTTAATCTCCGGCATGAGCTTCCAGCAATCCCTCTCTTCACGCCTGTTGTCGATCCCGGTCAACATTCTGATCGCCTGGCCTTATGGCCGCTATCGCGATCTGTTTATCCGCACGGCGCGCCGTTGCCCGCACGGCCAGTTCCTACTGCGCAATCTCGCCGATCTGCTGGCCTATGTCAGCTTCCAGTCGCCGGTTTATGCTGCAATTTTATGGAGCGTGGGCGCCGACGGCCAACAAATGCTGGCGGCGGTAACCAGCAATGCGCTGGTCTCCATGGCGATGGGCGTGGTGTATGGTTACTTCCTGGAATACTGCCGACGGCTGTTTCGGGTGGCAGGTTACGTCTAAAGGAGCCCGCCAACGCGGGCCCCTGTCAGGCAAACTACTTGCGGCTCAGACTGCCGCGGCGGAACAGATTGCGGCGAATGCGCGTCAGCCCCGGCTTGGGTTTACGCGGTTCGTCCAGGCTGGCCAGCACCAGTTCCAGCACGCGCTCGGCCACGTCGCGATGGCGCTGCGCTACCGCCAATACCGGGCACTCAAGGAAATCCAACAGTTCATGATCGCCGAAGGTGGCGATCGCCAGATCGGTCGGCAAGCGGCCGCGTTGCTTCAGCGTCACGTCCATCACGCCCTGCAATAAAGAGAACGACGTGGTAAACAGCGCCTGCGGCATCGGGTGCGTTTTCAACCATTCGGCAAACAGCGCGCCGGCGGCTTCGCGTTCGTAGCTGTTGGCGTACAGGTAATCGACGTGGCGGGGATCCTCTTGCCAGGCCTGGCGGAAGCCCTGCTCACGCAGGAAGCTGACCGAAAGCTCCGGCAAGGCGCCCAGGTACAGCACCGACTCCGCCGGGAAGGTGCGCAGCTCCTGCGCCAACGCAAAAGCGTCTTCCTGATCGGCGCCCACAACGCTGATGAAATGCTCGCGATCCAGCGCGCGGTCCAGCGCGATGATCGGCAGCGGATCGTTGGCCCAGCGTTGATAGAAAGGATGCTCCGGCGGCAAGGCGGTGGAGACGATGATGGCGTCCACCTGACGCTGCAGCAGGTGCTCAATGCAGCGCATTTCGTTGTCCGGCTGATCTTCGGAACAGGCGATCAGCAATTGGTAGCCACGCTGGCGCGCCTGGCGCTCCAGGTAGTTGGCGATGCGGGTATAGCTGGTATTTTCCAGATCCGGGATCACCAGGCCGATAGAACGGGTGCGCCCGGCGCGCAGCCCCGCCGCGACGGCATTCGGGTGATAGTTATGCTCCCTGACCACGGCCATCACTTTCTCGACGGTTTTATCGCTGACACGATACTGCTTCGCCTTGCCGTTGATGACATAACTGGCCGTCGTGCGCGAAACGCCCGCGAGACGCGCGATTTCATCCAGTTTCACATTAACCCCTTAATGACGCTGAAAATAGAAGTGAAGGCTGTGCTCGGATTAACCATGGCATCCCGTGCGGTTATTCAATCCAGCCTCTGCGATCTAACAGCAGAAAACACTACCTAGCAACCGCTTTTGCCGAAAGGTGCCGGCAATCGGGCAAAAAAGGCCGAAAAACAAAGGGCGCAGCCACGCCGCGCCCCCGATTATTCGCCGCCAGACCGCGCTCAGCGCATGATTTTGTCGCCGCGCGACACGCCGACCACGCCGGAACGCGCCACTTCCACAATCTCCGCCACTTCACGCACCGCGCTCAGGAAAGCGTCCAACTTGTCGCTGGTGCCGGCCAGCTGCACCGTATACAACGTTGCCGTCACATCGACGATCTGGCCGCGGAAAATATCGGCGCAGCGTTTCACCTCTTCACGGCCGTAGCCGCTGGCCTGCAGCTTCACCAGCATGATCTCGCGTTCAACGTGAGCGCCCTGCACCAGCTCGCTGACGCGCAACACGTCCACCAGCTTGTGCAACTGCTTCTCAATCTGCTCCAGCACTTTCTCGTCGCCGACGGTCTGGATAGTCATGCGCGACAGCGTCGGATCGTCGGTCGGCGCCACCGTCAGGCTCTCGATGTTGTAACCGCGCTGGGAGAACAACCCCACCACGCGCGACAGGGCGCCGGATTCGTTTTCCAGCAAGACAGATAAAATACGGCGCATGATCAGGTCCTCTCCGTTTTGCTAAGCCACATTTCGTCCATGCTTCCGCCGCGGATCTGCATCGGGTAGACATGTTCGGTTTCATCGACGGTCACGTCGACGAACACCAGCCGCTCTTTTTCCGCCAGCGCCTGCGCCAGCTTGCTTTCCAGCTCATCCGGCGTGCGGATGGCGATGCCGACATGGCCGTAAGCCTCGGCCAGCTTGACGAAGTCCGGCAGCGAATCCATGTAAGACTGCGAATGACGGCCGGAATAAATCATGTCCTGCCACTGCTTGACCATGCCCAGATAGCGGTTGTTGAGGTTCACCACCATCACCGGCAGGTTATATTGCAGCGCGGTGGACAGCTCCTGAATATTCATCTGAATGCTGCCGTCGCCGGTCACGCACACCACGGTTTCCTCCGGCAGCGCCAGCTTGACGCCCAATGCCGCCGGCAGACCGAAGCCCATGGTGCCGAGGCCGCCGGAGTTGATCCAACGGCGCGGTTTGTCGAACGGATAATAGAGCGCGGCGAACATCTGATGTTGGCCGACGTCCGAGGTGACATAGGCGTCGCCCTTGGTCAGGCGATGCAGGGTTTCAATCACCGCCTGCGGCTTGATGGTGCCGCTGTTTTTGTCGTAGCCCAGGCAGTCGCGGGCGCGCCACTGCTCGATAGACTGCCACCAATCGCGCAGCGCATCGTGATCCTGCGCTTTGTCGTCCTGCGCCAGCAGCTCCAGCATCTGCACCAGCACCTGCTTGGCATCGCCGACGATCGGGATGTCGGCGTCCACCGTTTTGGAGATCGAGGTCGGATCGATATCGATGTGCAGCACGGTGGCGTCCGGGCAGTACTTGGCCAGATTGTTGGTCGTACGATCGTCGAAACGCACGCCGACGGCGAAGATCACGTCGGCATGGTGCATGGTTTTATTAGCTTCATAGGTGCCGTGCATGCCGAGCATGCCGACGCTCTGGCGATGAGTGCCGGGGAAGGCCCCCAACCCCATCAGGCTGCTGGTCACCGGCAGGTTCAGCTGCTCCGCCAACGCCAACAGTTCGGCTTCGCAACCGGCGTTGATCGCGCCGCCGCCGACGTACATCACCGGCTTTTTGGCCGCCAGAATGGTTTGCAGCGCGCGTTTGATTTGCCCGCGGTGGCCCTGCACCGTCGGGTTGTAAGAACGCATGCTCACGTCCTGCGGATAGGCATAAGGCATCCGCACCGCCGGGCCGACGATGTCTTTCGGCAGATCGATCACCACCGGGCCGGGGCGGCCGCTGGAGGCCAGGTAAAAGGCCTTCTTCAGCACCGCCGGGATATCTTCGGTGCGTTTTACCAGGAAGCTGTGTTTCACCACCGGCCGAGAAATCCCCACCATATCGCACTCCTGGAAGGCGTCGTAGCCGATCAGCGAGCTGGGCACCTGCCCCGACAGGACGACCATCGGGATCGAGTCCATATAAGCGGTAGCGATACCGGTAATGGCGTTGGTGGCGCCGGGGCCGGAGGTCACCAGCACCACGCCCACTTCGCCGGTGGCGCGCGCGTAACCGTCGGCCATGTGCACCGCACCTTGCTCGTGGCGCACCAGAATATGATCGATCCCTCCGACCGTATGCAGGGCGTCGTAGATATCGAGCACCGCCCCGCCGGGGTAGCCGAATACATGTTTAACGCCCTGATCGATCAACGATCGGACGACCATCTCGGCTCCTGACAACATCTCCATGGGTTTGCCTCCAGGCTTGCTTATTCTTCTCTGGCGCCGGAACGTAGCGCCTGCTGCGGGGCAATGCCCCTAAATTTTTATGGGTTGTCGCTATCGAATTAACATAACGTCAGAATATGGGGCAGGCAAACGGCAAAATGGCTTAACGGCGGCGGGGTTATTGCCAAGCGGCTGGAGATCGCGACTTTATAAAAACAATGCGCTAGCCCCAGGGGCGTCAGGCTAGGCATTGTTTCGAACAGAGGGGAAATTACAGAACTAAATCAGGCGAAGAATATGCCGTTTTTTTCGCCGAACGCGCGGTCCGCCGGCGGCCTCAGCCCTGTTCCTGGTACATGGAGTCGATTTCACGCTGATAGCGCTGCAGGATCACTTTGCGGCGCAGCTTCAGCGTTGGCGTCAGCTCCCCCAGCTCCATGGAAAAGGCCGCCGGCAGCAGCGTGAACTTCTTCACCTGCTCGAAGCGCGCCAGCTCCTTTTGCATCTCGCGCAGACGCTTTTCGAACATCTCGAGGATTTCACCGTTGCGCAGCAGCTCCAGACGATCCTGATACTTCAGGTTGACTGACTTCGCGTACTCTTCCAGCGACTCAAAGCACGGCACGATCAGCGCGGAAACGAACTTGCGCGCATCGGCGATGATCGCCACCTGCTCGATAAAGCGGTCCTGCGCCAGCGTGCCTTCCAGCATCTGCGGCGCGATGTATTTGCCGCCGGAGGTTTTCATCAAATCCTTAAGGCGCTCGGTGATGAACAGATTGCCCTCTTCATCGATCGCCCCGGCGTCGCCGGTTTTCAGCCAGCCGTCTGCGGTAAAGGTCGCGGCGGTTTCCAACGGTTTGTTGAAATAGCCGCGCATCACGATCGGCCCGCGCACCTGGATTTCATTTTCTTCACCGATGCGCACCTCGACCTCCGGCAGCGGTTTGCCGATAGAGCCGAAGCGGAAATGCCCTTCTTCCCAGCAGGACACGGTCGCACAGGTTTCGGTCATGCCATAGCCGTACTTGATGTTGACGCCCATCGCCTGGAAAAACAGGATCACATTGTCATCCAGCTTGGCGCCCGCCGCCGGCAGGAAGCGCACCCGGCCGCCGAGGATGCCGCGCAGCTTGCTCAATACCAGCTTGTCGGCCCAGCGATGAGAGAGTTCGAACAGTTTACCCAACGGTTTGCCGGCCCGCTCCTGAAGGAACTTGCGCTCCCCGCAGACGATCGCCCAGTGGAACAGCGCGCGGCGCAGCCAAGGCGCGCGCGCCACTTTTTCATGCACCGCGCTGAAAATCTTCTCGTAGAAACGCGGTACCGCGCACATCAGCGTCGGGCGGACCTGCCCCATCGCTTCCCGTACCCAGTCAGTGTTCGGCAGGAAGACGTTCTGCGCGCCGGAATGCATGACAAAGAAGCTCCAGGCACGCTCGAACACATGCGACAGCGGCAGGAAACTGAGCGACACATCTTCTTCGCCAACCGTCAGTCTCTCATCATGCAGGTAGAGCTGCGCCGCCAGGTTGCGGTAATCCAGCATCACCCCTTTCGGCTCGCCGGTGGTGCCCGAGGTATAGATCAGGGTGAAGAGGTCCTGCAGGTCGCACTCTTCAATGCGCTGCCGACGTTGAGCGATAAAAGCCGCCGGATCGGCGGCATGCTCGAAGGCGCTCAGGTGTCGCGCTATCTCGCAGCCGCGCAGATCGGCATCTTGGTCAAACACGATAATATGGCGCAGCTGTGGGCAAACGCCGCGCAGCGCGATGGCCGCGTCCAACTGTGCCTGTTCGCCGACGAACAGTATGCGAATGTCGGCGTCGTTGATGACGAAGGCCGCCTGCGCCGGCGTATTGGTGGAATAGAGCGGCACGCTGACGCCGCGCAGGTGGAGAATCGCGAGATCGGCCAGCGACCAGGCCATGCCGTTATTGGCGAAAATGCCGATGCGCTCTTGCACTTCGGCCCCCAGGGCCAACAGCCCGGCGGCAATGCGATCGATGCGAACGGCGGCCTCTTCCCAAGTCAGTTGAAACTCGCCGTTGGGCGACCATTGGCGAAAAGCTGTGCGATCGGCTCGGTGGGTGATTTGATGCTGTATACGATGGATCAAATGGTATTGCAGCAGATTAGTGATCATAGTGCTCTAAGCCTGAAATGAATCATACAGTTAAGCCTGAACGACGCCTTACGGCCCTCATCTCAGCTTACACGTGTTTACTTTTTTCCGCGCAGTCTACCTACTCTCAGGCAGGGGGAAAAGCGATTTCAGCGTAGAAGTGTGAGCCAAAACTCAGGCCGGCTTTCGCGCTTTCATGGGTTGGACAGAACGGGAAGGAAAAGGTTTGCTGGCGGCAATAAAACGCGGCCCATCTGGGCCGCCGCATCGAGTTAGTTTAAAATACCAGTCGTAAAGTAAAAATCAGAATATTAATTTATATTAATTATTTTTGGTAAACGAACCAACTCACCCTGAAAATAAGTTATTTAATCGCCGCAAAACCAAGAAACATCTTAATAAAAACCCAGATAGTTCTTAGTTTTTATCATGAGAAAAAAACGCTCAGTTGAATATTATCTTTATATATCCCCATTTTTTATCGCTTTACTTTGGGTTACCCGCCTCAATCAGGACGGACTTCATCCACTGGTGCCCTTTATCCCGTTCGGAGGATTCATGCCAGGAAAGATAGCAGGTCGCTTTATTGTGATTGGCGCACAAAGGAACTGCCTTTATTTTCAACGCCTCCGTCTGTTGCCGCACCAACCAGGCGGGCGCAATCGCCACCATTTCCGTTTGCGACACCATATTCAACACGCTGTAGAGATCCGTGCACTGTTGTGTCACGGCGCGCAGCATCGGCTCCTCTAAATAGAAAGGTTTACTGAACGATCCAAAACTTTCCAGGGAAACCGCCGCATGCTGTTCGGCCAACATGTGTTCCGGCGTCACCTCCTCCCCCTATTCGCGGGTGCGCCTGCGCAACCGCCAGCACTAATTCGTCGTCGAACATCGCCAGGCTGCGAAACTCCGCCGACTCGAAACGGCTGTAGCCGATGACAAATTCGACGTCCTGATAACGCAATTGATGTTCAATATTATTGTTAATGTATGACTTTATTTGCAGGTTAAGCTGCGGCGCTATCTGTTTGACGTGATTGATTATCCCGGCACCCAGACGCAAATCGAGCGGGCTGCACAGGGACAGGGAGAACGCTCGCGTGCTGGTCAGCGGCTCAAACTCAGATCCCGGCAACTCATTTTGCACCAGCTGCAGCGCTTGCCGCACCGGCCCGAACAGCTGCCTGGCCCGCATGGTGGGCTGGATCCCGCGCCCGCAGCGCACGAACAGCTCGTCGTTGAACATCACCTTCAGACGCGCTACCGCGTTGCTCACCGCCGGCTGCGACATCCCTAACGAATTAGCGGCTCGCGTAATATTTTGCATTTGCATCACGGCGTCAAACACCGTCAGCAAATTAAGATCGACGCTGCGCAAATGGATGTCCGCCGGCTCTTTAACCATGGCGATTTCTGAATCATATTCAGCCATATTTCACTCCACTAAATCCTGTGTAGATAATCTAATCCTTATGCTCGACAAACAATGAAACGCCGCATTGTCTTATCTTTGCACGACAAATCCTGCCATTACCGTCATCAGCCGATAAAAAACCTCGTGTTATCGACACGATTTAAGTCGTATATGGAATGCATATCAGTCACTTCTACCGTCAGCAGGAAGAATGCCACCTGGGTGGTACTAATAATTAGGTATTAACAATGATTAATACAATTAAACAACGTAACCCCACTGTATGAGACAAACTATAAAAACACATCATAAGCAATCAAACCATCTAAAAACATCAATCGCTTTGTGTAAAATCGCATTATTTTGTTATATTATGACTAAAACAATCAATTAATCATATGAATTCAATTTAAATCATTCGTATTAAAAATATTATTTTGTTTCCTCCCGTGATTAATCCTCCTTATTTTTTCATCACAAATCTTAACCCAACAAAATCCAGAAGCAATTAGCGCAGTATATATTCGATTCGTTTATGCTAAGCAGCACGCAAACTGCTCCCATTTTTTCTCTATAGCACCGCATTTTTACCGAATGATCCTCTGTTGGGACGCATAGCCGGTGCATTGTCCCCGCATTCAATCAGGTGTTGACATCGCCAGGCCAATCACGTATCAAATTAGGCAGACACCCAATTTAAGAGAAGCTGAACCATTATGATCCGTACTCACCGTCTACTAGGCCTACTACTTAACGCATCTTGTTTGCGCGGTATGCCTGTGGACGAAGTTCGGAGCTGACTCAGCCGATCACCCATAAGAAACCCGCGCTACTGCGCGGGTTTTTTTTGCCCGCTTAGCGTGAAATCAACACGATAAGGAATGCACCGATGAGCCAACAAGTCATTATTTTCGATACCACGCTGCGTGATGGCGAACAGGCATTGCAGGCCAGCCTGAGCGTAAAAGAGAAGATTCAGATTGCGCTGGCGCTGGAAAGAATGGGCGTTGACGTGATGGAAGTCGGCTTCCCGGTCTCTTCGCCGGGCGATTTCGAATCGGTGCAAACCATCGCTCGCCAGATCAAGAACAGTCGCGTCTGCGGCCTGGCCCGCTGCGTGGACAAAGACATCGACGTGGCCGCCGAAGCGTTGCGCGTCGCTGAAGCGTTCCGTATCCACGTGTTTCTGGCCACCTCCACCCTGCACATCGAATCGAAGCTGAAGCGCTCGTTCGACGAAGTGTTGGAGATGGCAGTACGCTCGGTCAAACGCGCCCGCAACTATACCGACGACGTGGAATTCTCCTGCGAAGACGCCGGCCGCACGCCAATCGACAATCTGTGCCGCGTGGTCGAAGCCGCCATCAACGCCGGCGCCACCACCATCAATATTCCGGACACCGTCGGCTACACCACGCCAAACCAGTTCGGCGGCATCATCACCACCTTGTATGACCGCGTGCCGAACATCGACAAAGCCATCATCTCCGTACACTGCCACGACGATTTGGGCATGGCGGTCGGCAACTCCATTGCCGCGGTCCAGGCCGGCGCCCGTCAGGTGGAAGGCACCCTGAACGGCATCGGTGAGCGCGCCGGCAACTGTTCGCTGGAAGAAGTGATCATGGCGATTAAGGTGCGCCAGGACATCATGAACGTGCACACCAACATCAATCATCAGGAAATCTTCCGCACCAGCCAGATCGTCAGCCAGCTGTGCAACATGCCGATCCCGGCCAACAAGGCGATCGTCGGCGCCAACGCCTTCGCCCACTCCTCCGGCATTCACCAGGACGGCGTGCTGAAGAACCGCGAAAACTACGAAATCATGACCCCACAGTCGATCGGCCTGAAAGACGTGCAGTTGAACCTGACTTCCCGCTCCGGCCGCGCGGCGGTGAAACACCGCATGGAAGAGATGGGCTACCAGGAGCAGGACTACAACCTGGATACCCTGTACGCCGCCTTCCTGAAGCTGGCCGACAAAAAAGGCCAGGTGTTCGACTATGACCTGGAGGCGCTGGCCTTCATCAACAAACAACAGGAAGAACCGGAACACTTCAGCCTGGGTTACTTCAGCGTGCAGTCCGGCAGCAGCATCATGGCCACCGCCTCGGTGAAACTGATCTGCGGCGGCGAAGAGAAAGCCGAAGCCGCCACCGGCAACGGCCCGGTCGATGCGGTCTATCAGGCGATCAATCGCATCACCGATTACCCGATCGAACTGGTGAAGTACCAGTTGACCGCCAAAGGCCATGGGCGCGATGCGCTGGGCCAGGTGGATATCGTCGTCTCTTATAACGGCCGTCGTTTCCATGGCGTGGGTCTGGCGACCGACATCGTCGAATCCTCCGCCAAGGCGATGGTGCACGTGTTGAACAATATTTGGCGCTCACAGCAGGTAGAAAAAGAAAAGCAGCGCCTGCAGCAAAACAAACATCAAAATAATCAGGAAACGGTGTGAACATGACGAAGACTTATCACATTGCCGTCTTGCCCGGAGACGGCATCGGCCCGGAAGTAATGGCTCAGGCGCGCAAAGTGTTGGACGCGGTGCGTCAACGCTTTGACATTCGCATCACCACCGCCGAGTACGACGTCGGCGGCATCGCCATCGATCGCCACGGCAGCCCGCTGCCGCCGGCGACCGTCGCCGGCTGCGAGCAGGCCGACGCCATCCTGTTCGGATCGGTAGGCGGCCCGAAATGGGAACACCTGCCGCCGGCCGAGCAGCCGGAACGCGGCGCGCTGTTGCCGCTGCGCAAGCACTTCAAGCTGTTCAGCAACCTGCGCCCGGCACGCCTGTATCAAGGGCTGGAGGCATTCTGCCCGCTGCGCGCCGACATCGCCGCCCGCGGCTTCGACATTCTGTGCGTGCGCGAACTGACCGGCGGCATCTACTTCGGCCAGCCAAAGGGCCGCGAAGGCCAGGGCATGCAGGAGCGCGCTTTCGATACCGAGGTGTATCACCGTTTCGAGATTGAACGCATCGCGCGCATCGCCTTCGAATCCGCCCGCAAGCGCCGTAACAAGGTGACGTCGATCGACAAGGCCAACGTGCTGCAGAGTTCCATCCTGTGGCGTGAGGTGGTCAATCAGGTCGCCAAGGATTACCCGGACGTGTCGCTGTCGCACATGTATATCGACAACGCCACCATGCAGCTGATCAAGGATCCGTCCCAGTTCGACGTGCTGCTGTGCTCCAACCTGTTCGGCGACATCCTGTCCGACGAATGCGCGATGATCACCGGCTCGATGGGCATGTTGCCGTCCGCCAGCCTGAACGAGCAAGGCTTCGGCCTGTACGAACCGGCGGGCGGTTCCGCGCCGGATATTGCAGGCAAAGGCATCGCCAACCCGATTGCGCAGATCCTGTCCGCCACCCTGCTGCTGCGTTACAGCCTGGGCGCCGATGAAGCGGCCGACGCCGTGGAGCGCGCCATCAACCAGGCGTTGGAACAGGGCTACCGCACCGCCGATCTGGCCGGTGACGGCAAAGCCGTCAGCACCGATGAAATGGGCGACATCATCGCTCGCTTTGTAGCTCAGGGGGCATAACATGGCCAAGACCTTATACCAGAAGCTGTACGACGCCCACGTGGTGCACGAAGCGCCGAACGAAACGCCGTTGCTGTATATCGACCGTCACCTGGTGCACGAAGTCACGTCGCCGCAGGCGTTCGACGGCCTGCGCGCCATGGGCCGCAAGGTGCGCCAGCCCGGCAAAACCTTCGCCACCATGGATCACAACGTGTCGACCCAGACTAAAGACATCAACGCCAGCGGCGAAATGGCGCGCATCCAGATGCAGGAGCTGATCAAGAACTGCGCGGAATTCGGCGTTTCGCTGTATGACCTGAATCACCCGTTCCAGGGCATCGTACACGTGATCGGGCCTGAGCAAGGCATGACGCTGCCGGGCATGACCATCGTCTGCGGCGATTCGCACACCGCCACCCACGGCGCTTTCGGCTCGCTGGCGTTCGGCATCGGCACCTCCGAGGTGGAACACGTGCTGGCGACCCAGACCCTGAAGCAGGGCCGCGCCAAGACCATGAAGATTGAAGTCACCGGCGACGCCGCCGAGGGCATTACCGCCAAAGACATCGTGCTGGCGGTGATCGGCAAAACCGGCAGCGCCGGCGGCACCGGCCACGTGGTGGAGTTCTGCGGCAAGGCAATCGAAGCGTTGAGCATGGAAGGCCGCATGACCCTGTGCAACATGGCGATCGAAATGGGTGCCAAGGCCGGGTTGGTCGCACCGGACGACACCACCTTCGCCTACCTGAAAGGGCGCCAGTTCGCACCAACCGGCGAAAACTGGGAGCAGGCGGTCGCCTATTGGCGCACGCTGAAGTCCGATGCCGACGCCCAATTCGATACCGTGGTGACGCTGCACGCCGAAGAGATCGCGCCGCAGGTCACCTGGGGCACCAACCCCGGCCAGGTGATCGCCGTCAATCAGGCGATCCCGGCGCCGGAATCGTTCAGCGATCCGGTCGAGCGCGCCTCTGCGGAAAAAGCCTTGGCCTACATGGATTTGAAACCGGGCATCAAATTGACCGACGTGCCGATCGATAAAGTCTTCATCGGCTCCTGCACCAACTCACGCATCGAAGATCTGCGCGCGGCGGCAGCGATCGCCAAGGGGCGCAAGGTCGCCAGCGGCGTGCAGGCCATCGTGGTGCCGGGATCCGGCCCGGTGAAGGCCCAAGCGGAAGCCGAAGGGTTGGACAAAATCTTTATCGAAGCCGGTTTCGAATGGCGTTTGCCGGGTTGCTCGATGTGCCTGGCGATGAACAACGACCGCCTGAATCCGGGTGAGCGTTGCGCATCCACCAGCAACCGTAACTTCGAAGGGCGTCAGGGCCGCGGTGGGCGTACCCACCTGGTCAGCCCGGCGATGGCCGCTGCGGCCGCCGTCGCCGGTCACTTCGCCGACATCCGTGATATTCACTAAGGGGCTAACGTGGCTAAATTTACTCAACATACCGGCTTAGTGGTGCCTTTGGATGCGGCCAACGTCGACACCGACGCCATTATTCCCAAGCAGTTTTTACAGAAGGTGACCCGTACCGGTTTCGGCCAGCACCTGTTCAACGACTGGCGCTTCCTCGACGATGCCGGCCAGCAACCCAACCCGGAGTTCGTGCTGAACAAACCGCGCTATAAAGGCGCCAGCATCCTGTTGGCGCGGGAGAACTTCGGCTGCGGCTCCTCGCGCGAACACGCCCCTTGGGCGCTGACCGACTACGGTTTCAAAGTGGTGATCGCGCCGAGCTTCGCCGATATCTTCTACGGCAACTCGTTTAACAACCAGCTGTTGCCGGTCACGCTGAGCGAGCAGCAGGTGGATGAGCTGTTCAAACTGGTTGACGCCAATGAAGGTACGGAGTTCGTGGTGGATCTGGAGAACCAGACGGTCAACGCCGGTGGCAAAAGCTATCCGTTCGAAATAGACAGCTTCCGCCGCCACTGCATGATCAACGGGCTGGACAGCATCGGCCTGACGCTGCAGCATGAAGCGGACATCTCCCGCTACGAAGCGCAGCAGCCGGCGTTTCTGAATTAATCCCCTTCACCCGCCGCCCGGCGGGTGAATTTTTTCCTCACCAGTAGCCCAGCAGCTTCCACCATGCGCCGCCGATCACTATCCAGATCAGTAGGTTAACCACGCTCATCACCAACCCCGCTTTCCACCACTCCCCCAACGTCACATAGCCGGAGCCAAAGATGATCGGCGCGGTGCCGGTCCCGTAATGCGTCAGCGACATCATCAGCGAAGAAGAGAACGCCAGGATCAGGCCCAGCAGCGCCGGCGGCGCGCCGAGCGCGATGCCGGCAGCGAAGAAGGCGGCGAACATCGCCGTTACGTGTGCGGTGGTGCTGGCGAAGAAATAGTGAGAATACAGATAAATGATGGTCAGCAAGATCGTGCCGCCCACCCAGCTCATGCCCATATGGTCGATGCCGTTGCCGACGGTCTGCGACAGCCAGCCGATCAGCCCCAGCTTGCCGAGGAAACTGGCCATCATCACCAGCGCCGAGAACCACACGACGGTATCCCAGGCCCCTTTATGCTTCAGCACATCCTCCCAGCTCAGCACCCCGGTAGCCAGCAGCACCGCCAGGCCGATCAACGCCGCGGTGGTTGGATTGACCGCCAGCGCCGGGCCGAAAATCATCGCCGGAATGCCGGCCCACAGCACCAACAGCAGCGCGAACACCGCGAGAGTAATTTTCTCCGGCAGCGTCACCGGCCCCAGCGCCTGCAGCTTTTCGCAGGCGAAACGCGGCGCGTCCGGGGTGCTTTTCACCTCCGGCGGGTACAGCAGATAAATGACCAGCGGCATCACGATCAGCGAACACAGCCCCGGCACCAGGGCGGCGATCGCCCACATCGACCAGGACAGTTCGAAGCTGCCGTGGGTGCCTTTGGCGATCAGGCTGACAATCAGCGGGTTAGGCGCCGTGGCGGTGATAAACATCGCCGAGGTGACCGGGTTAATGTTGTAGTTCACCAGCGACAGATAGCGGCCGATCTTGCCGGAGGTATTGAGCTCGGGTTTGGAACCAAAGCTGTCGGCGATCGATTTCATGATCGGGTGAATGATGCCGCCGCCGCGCGCGGTGTTGCTCGGCGTCACCGGCGCCAGGGTGGTTTCCGCCAACGTCAATGCGTAGGCGATGCCGAGCGTTTTTTTACCGAACAGCGAGATAAAGTAGTAACCGATGCGCGCGCCCAGCCCGGTTTTGTTCAGGCTGAGGGAGATCATGATAGAAAAGCCGATCAGCCAGATCAGCTGGTTGGAAAAACCGCTGAGCGCGTCGTCCAGCGCGGCGCCCGGCTTGCCGGGGTTGGTGACGCCGGTCACCGCCACCAGGGCGATGGCGATCACCGAGACCGCGCCGATCGGCATCGCCTTGCCGATGATGGCGATGATGGTGCCGATAAACAGCGCCAGCAGCTGCCAGGCGTTGGGCGCAACGCCCTCCGGCACGGGAATGAGGAACCAGATGATCAGCGTGGCGGCAAGGGCGCACAGGGAAGGAAGCGGTTTGAGCGGTGTGAGTTTATCCATAACGTTCCCACTGTTCTAAACAACAAGGCGGCATCTCAATAGCGAGACGGGCGTGGACGCAACGATCGCGCTCCATATGCCTTCAGCTTGGGCGTCCGCTTCAGCCTTCTCAATGACTTGCATCAAGAATGCCGTCGTTTGACCTCACACTTCACGCACTTTGGCGCTCATCCAGAGCGCCGCCAGCGCCAGCAGCGCCGCCATCCAATACACCGAACCATGACCGAGGTTCTCCACCAGCGCGCCCTGCAGCACCCCGGCCAGGATCACCCCGGTCGAGATGCTGTTGGTGAACAGCGTGGTGGCGGCGCCCGGTCGGCCCGGCATCAAATCTTGAAAATAGAGCATGCCGATACCGGCGACGATGCCGATAAACACCGCGTTGAGCAGCTGCAATGCGATCAGGGTCGGCTTGGTCGCCAGCACCGTCAGCCCGAGGTAAAACAGCACGCCCGCCGCCACCGCCAGCAGCATCATGTTGCGCTTGCCGAAACGTTTGACGTAGTAACCGGCCAGCAGCATCGCCGGGATCTCCAGCCCGGCAGCGGTGCCCATCAGCACCCCGGCCAGCCCCTCAGGCAGGCCGAGATCGGCGGTAATATACAGCGGCATGTCGATGATATACATGGTGTTGCAGGTCCACATCAGCATCGAGGCGATAAACAGCAGACGCACGTCGCGATTGCGCCAGGCGCTGGCGGGCGCAATCGGCGCGGAAGCGCCGTCCCGCAGCCCGTCGCCGTCCGCCGCGCGCGGCACCGAAGGCAGCATGAACCCGACCAGCAGCACGCAGATAGCGAAGGTGGCGGCGGCGATCAGGAACATCACGGTAAAGCCGTAATTCAGCGCCAGCGCAAACGACAGCGGCGGGCCTATCACCCACGCCAGCGAAAGCTGGGCGCGCATCACCGAACTGAACATCACCACTTCACGCGCCTCGCTGTCGGCGTATTCCCGCGCCAGCGCGAAGATCTGCGGCATGGCGGTGTTGGCAACGGCGGACATCAACACCCCGGCGGTGATCAGCGTCATGTAGTCGCGGTTGAAAGCGAACAGCAGGCAGTTGCCGACCGCCATCAGGCAGCACAGCAGGATCAGCCTGCGCCGATCGCCGCGGGTGTCGGAACGTTTGGCCAGCAGGAAGCTGACGACGATGCCGGCCACCGCGTTGGCGGTGTAAAACAACCCGACCCACAGCGGCCGCACCTTAACTTCGGTGGTCAGAAACAGGCTCAGCGTCGGCGTCAGCAACGCGCCGGCGATGCCGGAGAGAAAAGCGATCAGCAGGAAGGCGGCAAAGATGGGGTTGATGCGCAGTGATAACCGTCTCAGGCGTTCCATATCCTCTTCCCTGATCCCAAAGCAGAAGCAAAAACCTTAGGCCACGGCGAGGAAAATGCAAGTCCATCGCCCTAACCGCAAATAAAAAAACCAGTGGGGCGACCCACTGGCTGGTGAAACAGCACCATTACTCAGAAACTTTTATGCCGCAGCGCCTTACAGGTGCTCGCGATACTGCTTGTCGCTCATCTCTTTGATATCCCATTGCGTCAGGTGCGCCAATATTGCCAGCCGCGCCTGCTCGGGCACCACGTTCAGCCAGTCAGCGTGCTGCCGACGCACCGCGCTGAAATAGCGCTGATAGAACGATTTGGATAAGAAAGCTTTCATGATTACGCCCTCCCCTTTCATTGATGAAAATTATCGGCGTAATATAGGGAAAGAAAAATTGACGAGTTGAGACAGGAGTGTTCCTCTTTTATGTCCACGTCCAGATTGCAGCAGCAGTTCATCCGTCTGTGGCAGCGCTGCCACGGTGAAACCACCGACACCACGCTGCAGGCGCTGGCGGAGGCGCTGAGCTGCTCGCGGCGCCACGTGCGCTCCCTGTTGAGCGCCATGCAGCGGGAGGGCTGGCTCACCTGGCAGGCGGAGTCGGGACGCGGCAAGCGTTCGCGGCTAACCTTTCATTACACCGGCCTGGCGCTGCAGCAACAGCGGGCCGAGGAGCTGCTGGAGCAGGATCGCATCGATCAGTTGGTGCAGCTGGTGGGCGACAAAAACGTGGTGCGCCAAATGCTGCTGTCGCAGCTGGGGCGCAGCTTCCGTCAGGGGAAACATATCCTGCGGGTGCTCTACTATCGGCAGTTGTACAACCTGCTGCCCGGCTCGGCGCTGCGGCGTTCCGAGACCCATTTGGCGCGTCAGATCTTCAACGGCCTGACGCGCATAAATGAGGAAAACGGGGAACTCGAATCCGATCTGTCCCACCATTGGCAGGCGCTGACGCCGCTGCACTGGCGGTTTTACCTGCGCCCGGCGATCCATTTTCATCATGGCCGCGAGCTGGAGATGGCGGACGTCATCAGCTCGCTTTCGCGTCTGACCTCACAACCGCTGTTCTCGCATATCGAAAGCGTCACCTCGCCGACGCCGTTCGTTGTCGACGTGCATCTGCACAGCCCCGATCACTGGCTGCCCTGGCTGCTGGGCAGCGTGCACGCCATGATCCTGCCGCGCGAATGGCGCGATCTGCCGGACTTCACCCGCCATCCGATCGGCACCGGCCCCTACCGCGTGGTGCGCAACCTTCCCAGCCAGATGAAGATCCACGCCTTCGACGACTATTTCGGCTACCGGGCGCTGATCGATGAGGTCAACATCTGGGTGCTGCCGGAGTTCTCCGAAGAACTGGTGCACTCCGGCGTACAGCTGCAGGGCGATGAAACCGGCAACAGCGAGCTGGAAAGCCGGCTGGAAGAAGGCTGCTACTTCCTGCTGTTCGATCAGCGCTCTCCCTTGGCGGCCGATCCCGCCATGCGCAGCTGGCTGTGCGAATTGATCAACCCCATTTCGCTGCTGAGCCACGCCGGGCCGCTCTACCAGCGCTATTGGTCGCCGGCGTACGGCCTGCTGCCGCGCTGGCACCACAACCGCGCGCTGGCGCAGCAGCCCAAACCGGCGGGGCTGACCGAACTGACGCTGACTCACTTCAATGAGCATTCGGAGTTCCACGCCATCCGCCAGGCGATCGAGCCGCTGCTGGCGCAGCACGGCATCCGACTGATCGTGCAAAGCGTGGATTACGCGACCTGGCACCAGGGCGACGCGCGCAGCGATCTGTGGCTCGGCAGCGCCAACTTCTATCTGCCGCTGGAGTTTTCGCTGTTCGCCACGCTGTACGAGCTGCCGCTGATGCAACATTGCATGAGCGAGGACCTGGCGCAGGATGCGGCGCTGTGGCGCGCCAACCGTCTGCCGCTGGCGGAGTTCTGCCAGCGCCTGGTCAGCAATCACCAACTGCATCCGCTGTTCCACCACTGGCTGCAGCTGCACGGCCAGCGCAGCATGCGCGGCGTGCGAATGAACACCCTCGGCTGGTTCGACTTCAAGTCAGCCTGGTTTGCCCCGCCGGAGGCATAAGCGCCTTTCGCCCGGGTCGGTTAATCTTTACAATAGCGCCGTCTCAACGGGGTGCGGAGAGTCGGGCCGCGTGATAAGCCCGATTTTCCGCTGAGAGCACACCCGTCGAACCTGATCCGGTCAATACCGGCGGAGGGATTTGAGCCCAGCGAACCGGCGACGCCGCCTCGCCCCCTCAGATGCCCTTGCCCCCTTATTTTTCAGGAGTGCAACGTGGTCAAAAAATATCTGCCCTGCTTATTGCTGCTGTGCGCCGCGCCGGTGTTCGCCAAGCCGACGCTGACGGTTTACACCTACGATTCCTTCGCCGCCGACTGGGGCCCAGGCCCGGCGGTGAAAGAAGCCTTCGAAGCCGAGTGCGACTGTGAGCTGAAGTTCGTGGCGCTGGAAGACGGCGTCTCACTGCTGAACCGCCTGCGCATGGAAGGCAAGAACAGCGCCGCCGACGTGGTGCTGGGGCTGGACAACAACCTGCTGCAGGCGGCGCAGCAAACCGGCCTGTTCGCGCCGAGCGGCGTGGACACCGCCAAACTGACGGTGCCGGGCGGCTGGCAGGACGCGACCTTCGTGCCTTACGACTACGGGTATTTCGCCTTCGTCTACGACAAGGAAAAACTGAAGAACCCGCCGAAAAGCCTGCAGGAGCTGGTCAGCAGCGATCGTGACTGGAAGGTGATCTACGAAGATCCGCGCACCAGCACGCCGGGCCTCGGCCTGCTGCTGTGGATGCAAAAAGTGTATGGCAACAAGGCGCCGGCCGCCTGGCAGCAGTTGGCGAAAAAGACCGTGACCGTCACCAAAGGCTGGAGCGAAGCCTACGGCCTGTTCCTGAAAGGCGAAGGCGATCTGGTGCTCAGCTACACCACCTCCCCCGCCTATCATCTGATCGCCGAGAAAAAAGACCGCTACGCCGCCGCCACGTTCAGCGAAGGCCACTACCTGCAGGTGGAAGTGGCCGGCAAACTGAAGGCCGCCAAACAGCCTGAGCTGGCGGAGCGTTTCATGCAGTTCATGGTGACGCCGGCATTCCAGAACACCATCCCGACCGGCAACTGGATGTACCCGGTGATCAACACCCCGCTGCCCGTCGGCTTTGAACAGATGAACGTGCCGCATACCGCGCTGCAATACAGCGCCGAAGAGGTGGCCACACAACGCGGCGGCTGGATCCGGGCATGGCAAACCGCCGTCAGCCGCTGATCCCCCGCTGGCTCTGGCCGGGGCTGCTGGCCGCCGGCATGATCCTGCTGCTCGCCGCGCTGGCGATGGGCTCGCTGTGGCGTCACGCGCCGGACAGCGACTGGCGCGGCCTGTGGCAGGACAGCTACCTGTGGCACGTGGTGCGCTTCACTTTCCTGCAGGCGCTGCTGTCGGCGCTGATTTCGGTGCTGCCCGCCATTCTGCTGGCGCGCGCGCTCTACCGGCGTCGTTTCCCCGGCCGGCAGCTGCTGCTGCGGCTGTGCGCCATGACGCTGGTGCTGCCGGTGCTGGTGGCGGTGTTCGGCCTGCTCAGCGTCTATGGGCGCCAGGGCTGGCTGGCGACGCTGTGCGGCTGGCTGGGCGTCGAGTATGATTTCTCGCCCTACGGGCTGCAGGGCATTCTGCTGGCGCACCTGTTCTTTAACCTGCCGCTGGCCACCCGCCTGTTGTTGCAAGCGCTGGAGAATATTCCGGTGGAACAGCGCCAGCTGGCCGCCCAGCTGGGCATGAACGGCTGGCAGCAGTTCCGCTTCGTCGAATGGCCGGCGCTGTGCCGCCAAATCCTGCCGAGCGGCGCGCTGATCTTCATGCTGTGCTTCGCCAGCTTCGCCACCGTGCTGTCACTGGGCGGCGGGCCGCAGGCCACCACCATCGAGCTGGCGATCTACCAGGCGCTGAGTTACGACTACGATCTGGGCCGCGCCGCCTGCTGGCGCTGATCCAACTGGGCTGTTGTCTGGGGCTGGTGCTGATCAGCCAACGCCTGAGCCAGGCATTGCCGGTAGGGCATACCCACGCCCAGCGCTGGCGCAACCCGGAAGACAGCCTGTGGCGGCGCATCAGCGATTTTCTGCTGATCGCCGCCGCGCTGTTGCTGCTGCTGCCGCCTCTGCTGGCGGTGATCGCCGACGGCGCCAATCAGGCTATCATCAGCGTGCTGCGCCAGCCGGTGCTGTGGCAGGCGCTGTTCACGTCGCTGCGCATCGCCCTTGGCGCCGGAGCGCTGTGCGTGGCGCTCACGATGATGCTGCTGTGGAGCAGCCGCGAGCTGAAACTGCGGCAGCAGCTGCGCGGCGGCCAGGCGCTGGAGCTGAGCGGCATGGTGATCCTGGCGATGCCGGGCATCGTGCTGGCCACCGGGTTCTTCCTGCTGCTGAACGATACGATCGGGTTGCCGCAGTCGCCCTATGCGCTGGTGATCCTCACCAATGCGCTGATGGCGGTGCCCTATGCGCTGAAGGTGTTGGAGAACCCGATGCGCGACCTCGCCGAACGTTACAACCCGCTGTGCCTGTCGCTGGATATCCGCGGCTGGCGACGGCTGCGGCTGATTGAACTGCGCGCCCTGCGCCGCTCGCTGGCGCAGGCGCTGGCCTTCGCCTGCGTGCTGTCGATCGGCGATTTCGGCGTGGTCGCCTTGTTTGGCAACGAGCATTTCCGTACCCTGCCTTTTTACCTGTATCAGCAGATTGGCGCCTACCGCAGCCAGGACGGGGCGGTGACCGCGCTGCTGTTGCTGCTGCTGTGCTTCCTGCTGTTTACCCTGATTGAACGCTTACCGGGCCGCCATGCTGACGCTTGAAAAACTGACCTATCTGTATGAACACCTGCCGATGCGCTTTGATCTGCGCATCCAGCCGGGCGAGCGCGTCGCGGTGCTCGGCCCCAGCGGCGCCGGTAAAAGCACCCTGCTGAGCCTGATCGCCGGTTTTCTGCCGGCGGCCAGCGGCCGGCTGCTGCTGAACGGCGAAGACCACACCGCCACGCCGCCGGCCAAACGGCCGGTGTCGATGCTGTTTCAGGAAAACAACCTGTTCGCTCACCTGACGGTGGCGCAGAACATCGGGTTGGGGTTGGATCCCGGTCTGCGCTTGACTGCGCAGCAACGTCAACAGCGAGAACACATCGCCCGTCAGGTCGGCCTGGAAGAACACCTGGATCGCCTGCCGTCGCAGCTTTCCGGCGGTCAGCGTCAGCGCGCCGCGCTGGCGCGCTGTTTGATTCGCCGGCGGCCGATCCTGCTGCTCGACGAACCCTTCTCGGCGCTCGATCCGGCGCTGCGCAACGAGATGCTGCAACTGCTGCAGACGGTGTGCGAACAGCGCGACCTGACGCTGCTGATGGTGTCGCACAACCTCGACGACGCCGCGCGCATCGCGCCGCGCACGCTGTTGGTGGTCGACGGCCGCATCTACTACGACGGCCCGACGCAGGCCCTGCTGGACGGCAGCGCCCCCGAAGCGCGCGTGCTGGGCATTTCGGGTAAAGCGTGATCTGACGCGCGTTTTTTATGCTGCGCCAATAAACCTGTTGTGCGAATTTTGCGCCTGTGTTTTTATAAAAACCTGACTTTTTTTACTGATGATAAGGTTCCCTGTGATCGCATCCTCGCTGACTTCGACCCTACTAGTTACCGCGCTACCAGCCGCGGTGGTCGTCGTGCGTGTGGTGGTGGTCGTCGGCAATGCGCCGTAGGGTCCGAATCAACGCATCGATTCCCAAACCCCGCCGGCGCAAACCGGGCGGGGTTTCTTGTTTTAGCACCCTGCCCAGAAAAGCTCACCGGCCTTGAGAAAGGACAGGAACATGGCAACTTCGGGCACGCCTCAACCGGGCACCAGTTTCACCGGCGCACAATTGATCGTTCATCTGCTGGAGCGTCAGGGCATCACCACCGTCGCCGGCATCCCTGGCGGCGCCGCGCTGCCGCTGTATGACGCGCTGAGCCAAAGCACCCGCATTCACCACGTGCTGGCGCGCCACGAACAGGGCGCGGGCTTTATGGCGCAAGGCATGGCGCGCGCCAACGGCAAAGCGGCGGTGTGCATCGCCTCCAGCGGGCCGGGCGCCACCAACCTGGTCACCGCCATCGCCGACGCCAAGCTCGACTCCATTCCGCTGGTGTGCATCACCGGGCAGGTGCCTTCCTCGATGATCGGCACCGACGCCTTCCAGGAAGTGGACACCTACGGCATTTCTATCCCGATCACCAAGCACAACCATCTGGTGCGCGATATCCGCGAGCTGCCGCAGGTGATTGGCGACGCGTTCCGCATCGCCGAGTCCGGCCGCCCCGGCCCGGTCTGGATCGATGTGCCGAAAGACGTGCAGACCGCCACCATCACCCTGGAAGAGTTGCCGCCGATCGCCGTGCCGGACGCCGCCCCGAGCTTCGATCCGGCGCTGGTTTCGCAGGCCGCCGCGATGATCAATCAGGCGAAACGCCCGATCCTCTACCTGGGCGGCGGCATCATCTGCGCCGACGCTCACCGGCAGGCGCTGGAGCTGGCCGAGCGCGCCGGTCTGCCCACCACCATGACGCTGATGGCGCTGGGCGCGATGCCGGTGGAACACCCGCTGTCGCTGGGCATGCTGGGCATGCACGCCGCGCGCAGCACCAACTTCATTCTGCAGGAGGCCGATCTGCTGATCGTGCTGGGCGCGCGCTTCGACGATCGGGCAATCGGTAAAACCGAGCAGTTCTGCCCTAACGCCGCCATCATTCACGTGGATATCGACCGCGCCGAGCTGGGCAAGGTCAAACAGGCCAACGTGGCGATCCATGCCGACGTCGGCCAGGTGCTGCAACAGCTGCTGCCGCAGATCGACACGCAGCCGCGCAGCGCGTGGCTGAACACCGTCAACGATCTGAAGCGCGAATTCCCGTTCAACATGCCGAACGCCGACGATCCGCTGAGCCATTACGGCCTGGTGCTGGCCGCCGCGCGCTGCGTGGACGACAGCGCCATCATCACCACCGACGTGGGTCAGCATCAGATGTGGGTAGCGCAGGCCTATCCGCTGAGCCGGCCGCGCCAGTGGCTGACGTCGGGCGGCCTGGGCACCATGGGCTTCGGTCTGCCGGCGGCGATCGGCGCGGCGTTGGCGGAGCCCGAACGTAAAGTGCTGTGCTTCTCCGGCGATGGCAGCCTGATGATGAACATTCAGGAAATGGCCACCGCGGTCGAGCACGATCTGGACGTGAAAATCATTTTGATGAACAACCAGGCGCTGGGGCTGGTGCACCAGCAACAAACCCTGTTCTACCAACAGCGCATCTTCGCCGCCGCCTATCCGAAGCGTACCGACTTCCTGAAAATCGCCGCCGGATTCGGGCTGGATACCTGCGATCTGAACGCCGCGGAAGATCCGCAGGCCGCGCTGACTGAGGCGATCCAGCGCCCGGGCCCCTGCCTGATCCACGCGCTGATCGATATCAATGAAAAAGTGTTCCCGATGGTGCCGCCGGGCGCCGCCAACATCGACATGATTGGAGAATAAGCCATGCTGCAACCACAAGATAAACCACAGGTGATCCTGGAGCTGGCGGTGCGCAATCATCCCGGCGTGATGTCGCACGTTTGCGGGCTGTTCGCCCGCCGCGCGTTCAACGTCGAAGGCATTCTGTGTCTGCCGTTGAAAGACGGCCAACAGAGCCGCATTTGGCTATTGGTCGCCGACGATCAGCGGCTGGAACAAATGATAAGCCAGGTGGAAAAGCTGGAAGACGTGCTGCGGGTGAAGCGCCACAGCGAAGACGTGCGGGTATTTGAACAGCTGGAAGCGTTCTTCCAGTAAGGCGAACGGGGGCTAATGCCCCCGCAATCATTGCCCGGACAGCACCTGCCACAACAGATGCCGGTACACCGGCATCAGCGGCTGTTGGCTCAGCAAATAGCCGACCGCCAACGCCGCCAGCCAACTCAATCCGCACACCACGCGCAGCCGCAGCGGCGTCAGCCAACGGCTCAGCCGATCGGCGCTGCGCTTGCCCTCGCGCCACCAGCGCCAGCTTAGCCACACCGCCAGCCAGACCAGCATCGCCGCCGCGAGCAACAGCCACTTGAACGTCGCGCTGTTGGCGTCGGCGGGGATATCGATCGCCACCCCCGCCAGAATGCCGGGGAAGAAATAGACCGGCGGCCAGGTCAGGCAACCGATGATATTCGGCAGCGCGAACTTGTACGGCGGCAAATCGAGCATGCCGGCCACCATCGGCACCAGCGGGCGCGTCGGGCCAACGAAGCGGCCGATCAAAATGGTCGCCATGCTGTGCTGGTGCAAGGCATGTTCGGTTTTGTCGAGCAGCGCTTTGTTCTTCTTCAGAAACGACCAGCGATGCAAAGGCCCCTTAAAGGCGCGGCCGACGAAATAGGAGATCCAATCGCCGAGCAGGCAGCCGACGATGCCCGCCGCCCAGGCGTAGTAAAAATCCACCTTGCCGCTGCCGATCAGCGCGCCGATGCTGGCCATCATCACCGTGCCGGGCAACAGCAGCCCCACCAGCGCCAACGACTCCAGAAAAGCGACCAGCAGAACGACCATCAGAGTGAAAGCCAGTGACTGGGTGATCAAATCTTGTAAATAGGCTTCCATTACACCTCTGTGGATTATTCGGGCCAAACGGGGCCGAGGATTTTCCAGCGCCGCCGCTGGCGAGTCAATCGATGAATTGTATGCGTATTTGGCAACGCCGCACGGCGATGGACAATTACTGTATAAAAACCCATACTGTAATTTATCTATATTAGCGCCAAAACCGACATCACGCTGAACGTCGCACACGCCGCCCGGCGGAAAACGAAGGGGTTATGACAGCACTGCAACAGGGGTTCCTGCTCACTCGCCACTGGCGCGACACGCCCGCCGGCACCGAGGTCGAATTTTGGCTGGCGACCGACGCGGGCCCGCGCCAGCTGCGTCTGCCGCCGCAAACCTCGGTGGCGTTTATCCCCGCCGAACAAAGGCAGCGCGCGGAACTGCTGCTGCGAGAAGAGCGGCAAGTCGAACTGAAACCGCTGGCGCTGACGGATTTTCATCACCGCCCGATGCTGGGGCTGTACTGCCGCCAGCACCGTCAGCTCATCAAGCTGGAAAAACTGCTGCGGGAAGGCGGCGTTGCGGTCTACGAGGCCGACATTCGCCCGCCCGAGCGCTACCTGATGGAACGCTTCATCACCGCGCCGGTATGGTTCAACGGCCAGGGCGACGGCAATGGGCCGTTGCTCAGCGGCCAGATGAAGCCGGCGCCGGACTATCGCCCAACGCTAAAACTGGTGTCGCTGGATATCGAAACCACCGCCCACGGCGAGCTTTACTCCATCGCGCTGGAAGGCTGCGGCCAGCGGCAGGTCTACATGCTGGGGCCGGCCAACGGCGGCGATGAGCCGCTGGATTTCGATCTGGAATACTGCGCCAGCCGCCCTCAACTGCTGGAACGGCTGAACGCATGGCTGGAGCGTCACGATCCCGACGCCATCATCGGCTGGAACCTGGTGCAGTTCGATCTGCGGGTACTGCAAAAGCACGCCGAACGCTACCAAATCCCGCTGCGGCTGGGGCGCGCCGGCAACTTGCTGGAATGGCGCGAGCATGGTTTCAAGCAGAATCACTTTTTCGCCGCCGCCGCCGGCCGCCTGATCATCGACGGCATCGAGGCGCTGAAATCCGCCACCTGGAATTTTCCCTACTTCAGCCTGGAATACGTTTCGCAGGAACTGCTGGGCGAAGGCAAGGCGATCGACAACCCTTATCAGCGCATGGCGGAGATCGACCGGCGCTTCGCCGAAGACAAGCCGGCGCTGGCCCGCTACAACCTGAAAGACTGCGAGCTGGTGACGCGGATTTTCGCCAAGGCCGACCTGCTCAACTTCCTGCTGGAGCGCGCCACCGTCACCGGGCTGGCGGCCGATCGCAGCGGCGGATCGGTAGCGGCCTTCAGCCATCTCTATATGCCGCGTATGCATCGCCTGGGCTTTGTCGCCCCCAACCTCGGCGAACAGCCGGAGGAACACAGCCCCGGCGGCTTTGTGATGGATTCCCGGCCCGGCCTGTACGACTCGGTGCTGGTGCTGGACTATAAAAGTCTGTACCCGTCGATCATCCGCACCTTCTTGATCGATCCGGTCGGGTTGGTGGAAGGCATGCGCCACCCAAACGACGCCGACTCGGTGCCCGGCTTTCGCAACGCCCGCTTCTCGCGCAGCAAACACTGTCTGCCGGCGATCGTCGAGCAGATCTGGCAAGGGCGCGAGGCCGCCAAACGCCAGCACAACAAGCCCCTGTCGCAGGCGTTGAAGATCATCATGAACGCACTTTACGGCGTGCTGGGATCGAGCGGCTGCCGCTTCTTCGATCCGCGGCTGGCGTCGTCGATCACCCTGCGCGGCCACGAGATCATGCGCCAAACCCGCGAGCTGATCGAAGCCGAAGGCTATCAGGTGATTTACGGCGACACCGACTCCACCTTCGTCTGGCTGAAACAGCCGCATGACGAGCAACAGGCGGCGCAGATCGGCCGGGCGCTGGTGCAACGGGTCAACGCCTGGTGGCAGCAGCATCTGCAGCAGCAGTTCGGGCTGGAGAACGCGCTGGAGCTGGAGTTCGAAACCCACTATTCCCGCTTCCTGATGCCGACCATTCGCGGCGCCGAGCAGGGCAGCAAGAAACGCTACGCCGGCCTGATCGCGCGCGCCGACGGCCAGGAAGAGATGGTGTACAAAGGCCTGGAAACGGTGCGCACCGACTGGACGCCGCTGGCGCAGCAGTTCCAGCAGCAGCTCTATCAGCGCATCTTCAAACAACAGCCCTACCAGGACTATGTGCGCGACTACGTCGGCAAAACCCTGAACGGCGACTTCGACGATCAATTGGTGTACCGCAAACGGCTGCGCAGAAAGCTCGACGACTATCAGCGCAATGTGCCGCCGCACGCCCGCGCCGCGCGCATCGCCGACGACTACAACCGCAGTCAGGGGCGGCCGCTGCAGTATCAGAACGGCGGCTGGATCAGCTACGTGATGACCGTCGCCGGGCCGGAACCGCTGGAAACCCGCCATTCGCCCATCGATTATCAGCACTACCTCGAACGTCAGCTGCAACCGGTGGCAGACGCTATACTCCCTTTTTTGCACGACGACTTCACCACGCTGGTCACCGGGCAGATGGGGCTGTTTTGAGATTGCGCCAGGTTAAGAAAAATCATCCGGTTTTGCAGGTGACGAACGCGCCGCCTTCCATTACCATAGCGCCCTTCCCAAAACTGAACCACGCTTAGCCCTGCCGTCTCGCGACGTCTGCATGGCGTGAACGGCTATTGCCCGTCAAATTTAAAACAAACCGGGATTAACCGATGTTCAGTACAGGTGCCGCGGCCCTTCCCGCCCGGTAACAAGACTTACTTACAAAGAATCGAGCCGACAATATATGCCTTTTACTCTTGGTCAACGCTGGATCAGCGACACGGAAAGCGAATTAGGACTGGGCACCGTCGTGGCGCTGGATGCGCGCATGATTACCCTGCTTTTCCCCGCCACCGGTGAAAACCGCCTCTATGCCAGAAACGATTCGCCGATCACCCGCGTGATGTTCAACCCGGGCGATACCGTCAGCAGCCACGAGGGATGGCAGCTGCAGGTGGAAGAGGTGAAAGAGGAAAACGGTCTGTTGACCTATATCGGCACCCGCCTGGACACCCAGGAAAGCGGCGTGGCGATGCGCGAAGTGCTGCTGGACAGCAAACTGACCTTCAGCAAGCCACAGGATCGCCTGTTCGCCGGCCAAATCGACCGCATGGATCGTTTCGCGCTGCGTTTTCGCGCCCGCAAATACCAGAGCGAGCAGTATCGCCTGCCGTTCGCCGGCCTGCGCGGCATGCGCGCCAGCCTGATCCCGCACCAGCTGCACATCGCTCATGAAGTCGGCCAGCGCCATGCGCCGCGCGTTCTGTTGGCGGACGAAGTCGGCCTCGGCAAAACCATCGAAGCCGGCATGATCATCCACCAGCAACTGCTGGCGGGCCGCGCCGAGCGCGTGCTGATCGTGGTGCCGGAAACGCTGCAGCACCAGTGGCTGGTGGAGATGATGCGCCGCTTCAACCTCTACTTCTCGCTGTTCGACGACAGCCGCTACGCCGAAGCCAAGCTCGACAGCAGCAACCCGTTCGAGACCGAACAGCTGGTGATCTGCTCGCTGGACTTCGTGCGCCGCAACAAGCAGCGCCTGGAAGAGCTGGCGGACGCCCAGTGGGATCTGCTGGTGGTCGATGAAGCGCACCACCTGGCCTGGAGCGAAGAAGCGCCGAGCCGCGAATATCAGGTGATCGAACAGCTGGCCGAGCATATCCCCGGCGTGCTGCTGCTGACCGCCACCCCGGAACAGCTGGGCCAACAGAGCCACTTTGCGCGCCTGCGCCTGCTCGATCCGAACCGTTTCCACGACTACGGCGAGTTCGTCGCCGAACAGCAGAAATACCGTCCGGTGGCCGACGCCGTCACCCTGCTGCTGAGCGGTGAACGCCTGGCCGACGACAAGCTGAACCTGCTGGGCGAGCTGATCGACGAGCAGGACATCGAACCGCTGCTCAAAGCGGCCAACAGCGAAGGCGGCAACGCCGAGCAGGCGCGCCAGGAGCTGGTGGCCATGCTGATGGATCGCCACGGCACCAGCCGCGTGCTGTTCCGCAACACCCGCAACGGCGTGAAGGGCTTCCCGCACCGCAACCTGCACCAGATCAAGCTGCCGTTGCCAACCCAGTATCAGACCGCGATCAAAGTGTCCGGCATCATGGGCGCCAAGAAATCCGTCGAAGCGCGCGCGCGCGACATGCTGTATCCGGAGCAGATCTACCAGGAATTCGAAGGCGAAAACGCCACCTGGTGGAACTTCGACCCGCGCGTCGAATGGTTGCTGGATTACCTGCTGGCCAACCGCAACGAAAAAGTGCTGGTGATCTGCGCCAAGGCCGATACTGCGCTGCAGCTGGAGCAGGTGCTGCGCGAGCGTGAAGCGATCCGCGCCGCGGTGTTCCACGAAGGGCTGTCGATCATCGAGCGCGACCGCGCCGCCGCCTACTTCGCCTCCGAAGAGGAAGGCGCGCAGGTGCTGCTGTGTTCCGAGATCGGTTCCGAAGGCCGCAACTTCCAGTTCGCCAGCCAACTGGTGATGTTCGATTTGCCGTTCAACCCGGATCTGCTGGAGCAGCGTATCGGCCGTCTGGACCGTATCGGCCAGATGCACGATATCCAGATCATGGTGCCTTACCTGGAGCACACCGCACAGGCGGTGCTGGGCCGCTGGTTCCACGAAGGGCTCGACGCCTTCGAACACACCTGCCCGACCGGCCGCACCATCTACGACAGCTGCTACGAGCAGTTGATCGGCTATCTGGCCGCGCCGACCGAGCAGGAAGGCCTGGACGAATTCATCCACGCCTGCCGCCAACAGCATGACCAGTTGAAAGCGCAGCTGGAACAAGGCCGCGACCGTCTGCTGGAGATGCACTCCAACGGCGGCGACAAAGCCCAGGCGCTGGCCGCCGCCATCGCCGAGCAAGATAACGACGTCAACCTGGTGGGCTTCGCGCTTAACCTGTTCGACATCGTCGGCATCAATCAGGAAGATCGCAGCGACAACCTGATCGTGCTCACGCCGTCCGACCATATGTTGGTGCCGGACTTCCCGGGCCTGCCGCAGGACGGCTGCACCGTCACCTTCGATCGCGATCAGGCGCTGTCGCGCGAAGACGCGCAGTTCGTCAGCTGGGAACACCCGATCATCCGCAACGGTCTGGATCTTATCCTGTCCGGCGATACCGGCAGTTGTGCGGTGTCCCTGTTGAAAAACAAAGCGTTGCCGGTCGGCACCTTGCTGGTTGAGCTGGTGTACGTGGTGGAAGCCCAGGCGCCGAAGCACCTGCAGCTGACCCGCTTCCTGCCGCCGACGCCGATCCGCATGCTGATGGACCGCAAGGGCACCAACCTGGCGGCGCAGGTCGAGTTCGAAAGCTTCAACCGCCAGTTGAACGCGGTCAACCGCCACACCTCCAGCAAGCTGGTCAACGCCGTGCAGCAAGACGTGCACGCCATGCTGCAGCAGGCGGAAAGCCTGGTGGAAGCGCAGGCTCGCACGCTTATCGAACAGGCGAAGCAAGAGGCGGACGACAAGCTGAGCGCCGAGCTGGCGCGTCTGGAAGCGCTGAAGGCGGTCAACCCGAACATCCGCGACGACGAAGTCGAGACGCTGGAGTTCAACCGCCGTCAGGTGCTGGCCAACCTCAATGAAGCCGGCTGGCGTCTCGACGCCATTCGTCTGGTGGTGGTCACCCACCAGTAACCGGCGCGACGCGGGGAGGTGGTTGCCTCCCCGTTCGGCCCTTTTCGCGGAGCCAAGATGGAACCCTACAATCCCCCGCAGGACCCGCTGCACATCCTGTATCAGGATGAACACATCATGGTGGTCAACAAGCCCAGCGGCTTGCTGTCGGTGCCCGGCCGCGCGCCGGAAAACAAAGACAGCCTGATGACCCGCATTCAGGCCGATCATCCGGCCGCCGAATCGGTGCACCGGCTGGATATGGCCACCAGCGGGGTGATCGTGGTGGCGCTCAACAAGGCCGCCGAGCGTGAGCTGAAGCGTCAGTTTCGCGAACGCGAACCGAAGAAATCCTATATCGCCCGCGTTTGGGGGCATATGGCGCATGACGAAGGGTTGGTGGATTTGCCGCTGATCTGCGACTGGCCGAACCGGCCGCTGCAAAAGGTGTGTTTTGACACCGGCAAAGCGGCGCAGACGGAATATCTGGTGCTGTCGCGCGACGCCGACGGCAGCACCCGCGTGAAGCTGACGCCGATCACCGGCCGCTCGCACCAGCTGCGGGTGCACATGCTGGCGCTGGGACACCCGATCCTCGGCGACGGTTTCTACGCCCCGCCGGAAGCCAAAGCGATGGCGCCGCGGCTGCAGCTGCATGCGCAAGAGCTGCGCATCACCCACCCCGCCTTCCAGACGCCGATGCACTTTCGCGCCGAGCCGGATTTCTGAGCTCATCACCCTGAGATACCCTAAATAATTCGAGTTGCAGGAAGGCGGCAACTAAGCGCAGCCCCGGGAGCGTACAAAAAGTACGTGACCGGGGTAAGCGCGGGCAGCCAACACACCTGCAGCTCGAAGTATGACGGGTATCGTTATTTAAAACCTTTCTCGCGTTTGATCAGGTCGTACGCCGCCTGGATCTCCTGCGCTTTCTGCTTGGCCATTTCCATCATCTCCTGCGGCAAGCCTTTCGCCACCAGCTTATCCGGATGGTGTTCGCTCATCAGCTTGCGGTAGGCGCGTTTGATGGTGGCGGCATCGTCGCTGCTGCGCACGCCGAGCACCTTGCACGCATCGTCGAGCGTCGGGCCGCGCTGAGCCTGCTGATAGCCGCCCTGCGAATACCCGCCCTGCTGACCGCCGCCGAACTGACGCCCGCCCTCCATCATGCTGAGGAACTGATCGAACTGCGCGCGCGAAATGCCCAGCTCTTCGGCGATGACATACAGCACCTGACGTTCGTTCGGGTGCAGCGAGCCGTCGGCGAACGCCGCCTGAATCTGAATTTCCAGAAACATCCGAATCAGATCGAAGCGGCCGAAACAGATGCTGCGGAACTGCTGCAGCGTCTCACGCAGCGGGAACTGGCTCTGTTTGCCCTCGCGGAACGCCTGCTGCGCCGCAGTGCGGGCTTCGCCGTGCAGCTGCAGGCGATCCATGAACAGGCTGGCGATCTGGATATCCGCCTCGGTGACGCGTCCTTTGGATTTGGTCAGGTGGCCCATAACCTGAAAAGTGGTGCGGAAAAACAGCGTTTGCCGCGTTTGCTGGTCGGTGAAAAACCCCCGGCTGCGCTTGTTGCTGCGCGCCGTATCGATCATATGACCGATAATCAGCCCCAGAACTACACCCCAGAATCCCGCGCCAGACCAGATGGCGACGATGACGCCGAGCAGTTTTCCCCAATACTGCATATACTCCTCAATTATCATGCCGAAAGCCGCCCGCTTTCCTCCGTTTCAGGAAAGGGCGCAGGCGATTTTTCCTAGAATTTGGATTATCATACCTGTCATTTATCTTTGCGCCTAACGACGACGCAAGTAAACGGCTGGATTTAGCACTAGCGCAACGCAGATGAGTAATATAGTCTCTGACCGTTTGCCGGACACGACGCCTCTGATGACGGAACACCAAAACCGCGTATGAAAAAAAGTTTCCCAACACTGCTGGCCACGATGATTTGGACGGCACTCTACAGTCAGCATGCGCTGGCTGATCTGGCCGAGCAATGCATGCTTGGCGTTCCTGTTTACGACAAGCCTTTGGTCAGCGGCGATCCGAACAGCCAGCCGGTGACCATCAATGCCGATGACTCGCGCGCCGACTACCCGAAAAGCGCCCTGTTCAGCGGCAACGTGCATATCGAGCAGGGCAACAGCACCCTGACCGCCAAAGAAGTTGAGCTGAATCAGACGCAAAACCCCGGCCAGACGGAACCGGTGCGTACCGTCACCGCCACCGGCGACGTGCACTACAGCGACAATCAGATCAAACTGAAAGGCCCGAAGGCCTGGTCTAACCTGAATACCAAAGATACCGACGTCTATGAAGGCGACTACCAGATGGTAGGCCGTCAGGGACGCGGCGACGCCGACAAGATGAAAATGCGCGGCGCCAACCGTTACACCATCCTGGAAAACGGCACCTTTACCTCCTGTCTGCCGGGCGACGACAGCTGGAGCGTGGTCGGTTCCGAAGTGATCCACGATCGCGAAGAGCAGGTGGCGGAAATATGGAACGCCCGCTTCCGCATCGGCGGCGTGCCGGTGTTCTACAGCCCGTACCTGCAGCTGCCGGTCGGCGACAAGCGCCGTTCCGGCTTCCTGATCCCGAACGCCAAGTACGGCAGCAACAACGGCTTCGAGTTCATGTTGCCGTACTACTGGAACATCGCGCCGAACTACGACGCCACCATCACCCCGCACTATATGTCCAAGCGCGGCCTGCAGTGGCAGACCGAGTTCCGTTATCTGGTGCAGCCGGGCCTCGGCCTGATGGAGTTCGACTGGCTGCCGGACGACAAGGAATACGGCAAAGATCATGACGACAACAAACGCTGGCTGTTCTACTGGAACCACAACGGCGTTATGGATCAGGTGTGGCGCTTCAACGTCGATTACACCAAGGTCAGCGATTCCAAGTACTTCACCGATCTGGACTCCAAATACGGCTCCACCACCGACGGCTACGCCACGCAGAAATTCAGCCTCGGCTACGCCAACGAAAACTGGAACGCCACGCTGAGCTCCAAGCAGTTCCAGATTTACGACGATACCGATCGCTCACAGTCGGACTCGTATAAAGTCCAGCCGCAGCTGGATCTGAACTACTACAAGAACGACCTCGGTCCGTTCGACTTCCATATTTACGGCCAGGCGGCCAAGTTCACCAGCGTCAACCCATACAGCCCGGACGCCACCCGTCTGCATATGGAACCGACGCTGAGTCTGCCGCTCACCAACGGCTGGGCCAGCCTGAACACCGAAGCCAAAGTGATGGCGACCCATTACCAGCAGGATATTCCTGACGGATTCGCCGCCAACTACCAGAGCCGCAAAAACGCTGCCGCGCCGGAGCTCGATGATTCGGTCAACCGCGTATTGCCGCAGTTCAAAGTCGACGGCAAGCTGGTGTTCGAGCGGCCGATGATCTGGGCCGAAGGCGCCACCCAGACGCTGGAGCCGCGCGTGCAGTACCTGTACGTGCCGTACCGCGACCAGAGCAACATCTACACCTACGACACCACGCTGCTGCAGACCGACTACTCCGGCCTGTTCCGCGATCGCACCTACAGCGGCCTGGATCGCATCGCTTCGCAGAACCGCGTGTCTACCGGTTTGACCACGCGCATTTATGATGACGCGCTGGTTGAACGTTTTAACGCTTCCGTGGGTCAAATCTACTACTTCAGCCGTTCGCGCACCGGCGATCGGGTAACCGGGTACGACAACAACGACGATACCGGCAGCGTGGCCTGGGCCGGCGATACCTATTGGAAAATCGACGATCGTTGGGGCCTGCGCGGCGGCCTGCAGTACGACACCCGCCTGAACAGCGTCTCGCTGGGCAACGGCGTGGTGGAATACCGCCAGGATGCCGAGCGCGTAGTGCAGCTGAACTACCGTTACGCCACGCCGGAATATATCCAGACGGCGTTGAACACCAAAACGGTTCCGGCCTTCCAGGACGGCATCTCGCAGGTGGGTATCACCGGCAGCTGGCCGATCGCCGATCGTTGGGCGGTGGTCGGGGCGTACTACTACGACACCCGCGCCAAACAATCCGCCGATCAGCTGGTGGGGCTGAAGTACAACACCTGCTGCTGGGCGGTGACGCTGGGCTATGAGCGCAAGATCACCGACTGGAACAACAGCAACAATACCAGCGTTTACGACAACAGAGTTTCGTTCAACGTCGAACTGCGCGGCCTGAGCAGCGATCATAGTCTCGGCTCCGCAGAAATGCTGCGCTCCGGCATTCTGCCGTATCAGCGCGCATTCTGACGCTTTGCAACACTTTGAAAACGAGAACTTTCACCCGCATTTGCGGATTACATAATGGGAAATGTATGAAGAACTGGAGAACGCTTATTCTCGGATTGGTGGTTTGCGCCAATGCCGCGTTCGCAGCACCCCAAGAAGTGGATAAAGTCGCCGCCGTCGTGGATAACGGCGTGGTACTCGAAAGCGACGTCAACGGACTGTTGCAGTCGGTGAAGCTCAACGCCCAGCAGGCCGGTCAGCAACTGCCGGACGACAAGACGCTGCGCCATCAGATCATCGAACGCCTGATCATGGATAACATCCAGCTGCAGATGGCCAAGAAAATGGGCATCACCGTCTCCGACGCCGATCTGGACAAAGCGATCGCCAACATCGCCGCGCAGAACCGCATGAGCGTCGATCAGCTGCGCAGCCGCCTGTCTTACGAAGGGCTGAACTACAACACCTACCGCGCGCAGATCCGCAAAGAGATGCTGATCTCCGAAGTGCGCAACAACGAAGTGCGCCGCCGCGTCACCATCCTGCCGCAGGAAGTGGATGCGCTGGCCAAACAGGTGGGCGCGCAGAACGGCAGCGACACCGAAATGAACATCAGCCACATCCTGATCCCGCTGCCGGAGAACCCGTCGCAGCAGCAGGTCGACAAAGCCGAAGAGCTGGCCAAACGCCTGGTGGGCGAGATCAACAGCGGCGCCGACTTCGGCAAGCTGGCGATCACCTACTCCGCCGATTCTCAGGCGCTGAAAGGCGGCAACATGGGCTGGGGCAAGCTGCAAGAGATCCCGACCCTGTTCGCTGAACGTCTGGTGAGCGCCAAGAAAGGCGACGTCGTCGGCCCAATCCGTTCCGGCGTCGGCTTCCACATCCTGAAAGTGAACGACATCCGCGGCGCCAGCCAGTCGGTGTCGGTCACCGAAGTGCACGCCCGTCACATCCTGCTGAAACCTTCGGTGGTGCTGACCGACGACCAGGCGCGCGCCAAACTGCAATCCGTTGCGGAAGCCATCAAGAGCGGCCGCGCCAAATTCGCCGACGAAGCCAAACAGCTGTCGCAGGATCCGGGTTCCGCCATGCAGGGCGGCGATCTGGGCTGGGCTTCCCCGGACATCTACGATCCCGCCTTCCGCGATGCGTTGCTCAAGCTGAGCAAAGGTGAGATCAGCGCGCCGGTGCACTCTTCCTTCGGTTGGCACCTGATTCAGCTGCTGGATACCCGTCAGGTGGATAAGACCGACGCCGCGCAGAAAGATCGCGCTTACCGCATGCTGTTCAACCGTAAGTTCGCCGAAGAGGCGCAGACCTGGATGCAGGAACAGCGCGCCCAGGCTTACGTGAAGATCCTCGATGGCAGCGATGCACAGCAATAAACGCGTCGTCATTACCCCCGGCGAACCCGCCGGGGTGGGGCCGGATTTGGTAGCCGCCCTGGCGCAACAGGATTGGCCTGTTGAGCTGGTGGTGTGCGCCGATCCGGCCCTGTTGCTTGAACGCGCCAAGCGTTTGGGCCTGCCGCTGACGCTGCGCGACTACCAGCCGCAGCAGCCGGCCGAGGCGCAACGCGCCGGCACGCTGACCGTGCTGCCGGTGCCGCTCGCTCAGCCGGTTACCGCCGGTGAACTGAACGTCGGCAACAGCGCCTACGTGGTGGAAACCCTGGCACGCGCCTGCGACGGTTGCCTGAACGGCGAATTCGCTGCGCTGATCACCGGCCCGGTGAACAAGGGCGTGATCAACGACGCCGGCGTGCCGTTTATCGGCCATACCGAATTCTTTGCCGATCGCAGCCGCTGCGATCGCGTGGTGATGATGCTCGCGACCGAAGAGCTGCGCGTGGCGCTGGCGACCACCCACCTGCCGCTGCTGGCGGTGCCGGGCGCCATCACGCAGCAGAGCCTGTTCGAAGTCATTCGCATCCTCGACCACGATCTGAAAACCAAATTTGGCATCGCCCAGCCGCACATTTACGTCTGCGGTCTGAATCCCCACGCCGGGGAAGGCGGCCATATGGGGCGCGAAGAGATAGACACCATCATCCCGGCGCTCGACGCGCTGCGCGCTGACGGTATCCATCTTGTCGGCCCGCTGCCGGCGGACACCCTGTTCCAGCCCAAATATCTGCAAGATGCCGATGCGGTGCTGGCGATGTATCACGATCAGGGGCTGCCGGTGCTAAAATACCAAGGGTTCGGCCGCGCGGTGAATATCACCCTCGGTTTGCCTTTCATACGCACCTCGGTCGACCACGGTACCGCTCTGGAACTGGCCGGCACCGGCACCGCCGATGTCGGCAGTTTCCAAACGGCCCTGAATCTCGCCATTAAAATGATAATTAATTGTAATGAATAACAGAGTCCACCAAGGGCACTTTGCCCGCAAACGCTTTGGACAAAACTTTTTAACCGATCAGTTTGTCATCGATAGCATTGTCTCCGCCATTCACCCGCAGCCGGGCGAAGCGGTGGTCGAGATCGGCCCCGGCCTCGGCGCCTTGACCGAACCGGTCGGCGCGCGCATGGACCGCATGACGGTGATCGAACTGGACCGCGATCTGGCCACTCGGCTGGAGAATCACCCGCAGCTGAAAGACAAGCTGACCATCCGCCAGCAGGACGCCATGACGGTGAATTTCGCCGAACTGGCCGAGGAGGCTGGCCAACCGCTGCGCGTATTTGGTAACCTGCCGTACAATATTTCGACGCCGCTGATGTTCCACCTTTTCAGCTATACTCAGGCAATCCGCGACATGCACTTTATGTTGCAGAAAGAGGTGGTCAACCGTCTGGTCGCCGGCCCTAACAGCAAGGCCTACGGGCGTTTGACCGTGATGGCGCAGTACTACTGCAACGTCATCCCGGTGCTGGAAGTGCCGCCGACCGCGTTCGCGCCGCCGCCGAAGGTCGATTCCGCCGTGGTGCGCCTGGTCCCGCACACCGAGCTGCCGAACCCGGTGGGCGACGTGCGCATGCTGAGCCGCATCACCACGCAGGCGTTCAATCAGCGGCGGAAAACCATCCGCAATAGCCTGGGCGATCTGTTCACGCCGGAGCAGCTGACGGAGCTGGGCGTCGATCCTTCGCTCAGAGCAGAGAATATTTCTGTGGCGCAGTACTGCAAGCTGGCGAACTGGCTGTCAGCCAATCCGGCGCCGCAGCAATAAGGAGTTGTTGTCATGATTGATTCGCCCCGCGTGTGTATTCAGGTTCAGAGCATCTATGTGGAATCACAGTCGATCCCTGAAGAAGAGCGTTACGTCTTCGCCTATACCATTACCATCCGCAATCTGGGGCGGACCAACGTGCAACTGCTGGGCCGTTACTGGCTGATCACCAACAGCAACGGCCGCCAAACCGAAGTCCAGGGCGAAGGCGTGATCGGCGAACAGCCCGTCATTCCGCCCGGTGGAGAGTTTCAGTACACCAGCGGCGCCATTCTGGAAACGCCGCTGGGCACCATGGAAGGCCATTACGAAATGGTTGACCATCAGGGTCAGCCGTTCCGCACCGCTATTCCCGTGTTCCGCTTAGCCATTCCAACGCTGATCCATTAATTATGTCGACATACCTTATCGGCGACGTTCACGGCTGTTTCGATGAACTGAAGTCGCTGCTGGCTCAGGTTGCGTTCGATCCCGAGCGCGATCAACTGTGGCTGACCGGCGATCTGGTGGCGCGCGGCCCCGCCTCGCTGGACGTGCTGCGCTATGTGCGCTCGCTCGGCCCGGCGGTGCGCATGGTGCTGGGCAACCACGATCTGCACCTGCTGGCGGTTTACGCCGGCATCAGCCGCAACAAACCCAAAGATCGCATCACGCCGCTGCTGGAAGCGCCGGACGCCGACGAGCTGATCAACTGGCTGCGCCGCCAACCGGTGCTGCAGGTGGATGATGAGCAAAAACTGGTGATGGCCCACGCCGGCATCACCCCGCAGTGGGACATCGACACCGCGAAAATGTGTGCGCGCGAAGTGGAGGCGGTATTGAGCAGCGACAGCTATCCGCTGTTCCTCGACGCCATGTACGGCGACATGCCGAACAACTGGGCGCCGGAGCTGAGCGGCCTGGCGCGCCTGCGTTTCAGCACCAATGCGCTGACGCGCATGCGCTACTGCTTCCCCAACGGCCAGCTCGACATGATCTGCAAAGATGCGCCGGGCAGCGCGCCGGCGCCGCTGAAACCGTGGTTCGAGCTGCCGCGCCTGGTGGACCCGGAATACACCATCATCTTCGGCCACTGGGCCTCGCTGGAAGGCAAGGGCACGCCGGAGGGCGTGATCGGGCTGGATACCGGCTGCTGCTGGGGCGGCGATCTGACGATGCTGCGCTGGGAAGACCGCCGTTACTTCACGCAGCCCGCCAATCGCGGCGAAGCGCCTGACCACGCCGGCAGATTAGCCGCATCCTGAAACGATAAAGGCGGCCCGGTGGCCGCCTTTGTTCTGTATTGCCGCCTTACGCCCCAATCACTCCGCCATCTTCACGCGTGATCATCAACACCGATGAACGCGGGCGCGGGCTGTTGTTCGGGAAGTGCGAATCGCCTTCTTCTCCGGGATGCTGTACGTTGACGAACATCGTCTTGTAGTCCGGGGTGAAGGTGATGCCGGTCAGTTCGCAGGACTTCGGCCCCACCATGAAACGGCGGATCTCGCCGCTGACCGGATCGCCCACCAGCATCTGGTTGTTGCCCTGCCCGACGTAATCGCCCTTGTTGCTGTACTTGCCGTCGGTGAGGATCCACAGACGGCCGGCGCGATCGAAACCCAGCCCGTCCGGGCTGTTGAAGGTGTTTTCCGCCGTGATGTTCGGCGTGCCGCGGTTGACGCCTTCGGGGTGGGCAATCGGGTTGCCGCACAGCGCATAGATGTCCCAGGCGAAGACGTCGGCGGTGGCGTCGCCGCCCTCGTCCCAGCGAATGATTTGGCCGTAGATATTGTTCGGTCGCGGGTTGGCGGCGTTCAACGGCATCCCTTCCTCGCCGCGCTTGCTGTTGTTAGTCAGCGTGCAGTACGCGCGCCCGTCATGCGGGTTCACCGCGATCCACTCCGGGCGATCCATTTTGGTGGCGCCGACCTGCTGCGCCGCCTTGCGGGCGAAGATCAGCACTTCGGCCTCATCGCGGAAACCGTTCTCCGGCGTCAGGCCGTTCTTGCCGAACTCAAGCGCAATCCAGCGCCCTTTGCCCTTCAGCGGCGTGCCGGCTTCATCGCCGTCGAACTGCGCCACGTACAGCGTCCCCTCGTCCAGCAGCGTGCGATTGTTGGCCGGATTGGCGGCGTCGACCACGCCTTTGGAGACGTACTTATAGATATGTTCGCCGCGCTCGTCGTCGCCCATATACACCACCAGACGGCCGTCTTTGGCCACGGTCACCGCCGCGTTTTCATGTTTGAAACGGCCGAGCGCGGTGTGCTTGATGGGCGTCGAGGTCGGATTCAACGGATCGATCTCGACAATCCAGCCGTGACGGTTGAATTCGTTGGGATTCTTCGCCACATCAAAACGCTCGTCATAGTCCGGCCAGTTGCGTTCCGGTTCGCTGGCCTTCAGCGTGTAGCGCTTCTGTTCCGGCGTGGTTCGATAATCGGCCTGACGGGTGCCGAAATAGGTGTCGAAGTTTTCCTCGCAGGTCAGGTAGGTACCCCACGGCGTCTTGCCGTTGGCGCAGTTGCCGAAGGTGCCCAGCACCTTGCGGCCGCTCGGATCGGCGGCGGTCTGCAACAGCGGATGTCCGGCGGCCGGGCCGCTGAATTGCATCTCGCTGTTGGCGGTGATGCGGCGGTTATAGCGCGACGGGCGCTCCACCTCCCAGCGCTGGCCGTCGCCGACCCGCTTGACCGCGACAATGGAGACGCCGTGCGCCGCCTGCGATTTGCGCACCTCTTCCAGGCTGGTGGCCTTGGCGCCGCCGTGGGCGAACAGGTACTGCTCGTTAACGTATTCGTTATTGATGGCCATCACGCCGTGATTGTCATCGATAGGGAAAAAGCTCATGCCATCGTTGTTGTCGCCAAACTGTTTTTCCTGATCGGCGGCGCTGTTGTTGCCCTGCGGATCGAAGGCCGGCGCGCCGTCCACCAGCGGCTCGCCCCAGGAGATCAGTACCTCGGCGCGGTAGCCTGGCGCTATCGTCACTTCATCGGCGGTAGACGCGGCGATGCCCCGGAAGCCCAGCAGCGTGTTCGGCGGCAGATCCTCGGCTAACGCCTCGGCGGAGACCGACCAGATGCCACCGCCGAGAAAACCGGCCAGGCCGACGGCGCCGGCGCTGCCGAGCAGCAGCTTGCGGCGAGTGGGATCGATCAGGCGGTCGGCGTCTAATTGCTCAATTTGCTTGGTCATAACGTGGTTACCTTTTTAGTTATGGCGCCGCGGTCAAGATTCACCAGAGTTGCCGTGGCGCTCGGAGTTGGGCTTCATACTAATCAGGTAATGTGACGGAAAGGTTACGAATGACCGGCGCAAAAAGACCGGGGGCGCAATTGCTTGCGCCCCCGGGGATGACTGGCTAACGCGCTGAGATCAGCGGCGCTGCAGGATTTCGAAGCAGTAGCTGTGCGAGTTCAGATCGTCGGCGTCGTGGAATTCGCTGAACGTGGTTTCCCACTCGTCCGGCTCGTAATCCGGGAAGTGAGTATCGCCGCCGACTTCGGCGTCGATGTGTGTCAGGTACAGGCGATCGGCGCGCGGCAGCAACTGGGTATAAATGCGCCCACCGCCGATCACCATTACTTCTTCCACCTCACCCGCGGCGGCCAGCGCCTCATCCAGCGAGGTCACCCAGGTCACCCCGGCGGCATTGCCCGGGCGGCTGCTCAAAACGATATTGTGACGGCCCGGCAGCGGGCGGCCGATGGACTCGAAGGTCTTGCGGCCCATAATAACCGGCTTATTCAACGTGTTGCGTTTAAACCACGCAAGGTCCGCCGGCAGGTGCCACGGCATGGCGTTTTCCATGCCAATAACGCGATCCGCCGCCAAGGCAGCGATCAGGCTGATAATCATTGTTTAACCCTGTGTAGGCAGCAAAATTGGTGACACTATACGTAAAGGCCTGAGTGCCGTCGATAGGCTAATCAAGCAAGATGAATATATAAGATAGCTCTTATCAGCATATCTAATAACCAACGTTCTTTTGCCGGGGAATTTCACACGCCGGGGCGTTTGCGGTACAACCACAGGCCCGGTAACGACAGGCCGATCGACAACGCGCCGACGATGAAACTGGCCTTGAGGAAGTTGGTGATCATGGTCTCCATCAAAGCCTCGCTGTAGCCCAGATGCGAGATCTCCACCACAGTTATCATCGCGGTATAGGCGGAAATGCCGGGGAACATCGGGATCACCGCCGCCACGGTGAACACCTTCGGATGCGCCAACAGCCAGCGCGACCAATAGATACCGATGATGCCGATCAGGATCGCCGCCAGCAGCGACGCCCACTCGATGTTCATGCCCACGTGCATCATCAGCATGCGCGAGCCGCGCCCGATTGCCCCAAGCAACGCGCAATAGCGCAGCGCGCGCAGCGGCACGTTGAACACCATGGCGAAGCCCAGCGCCGGCACCGCCGCCAACAGCATCTCCTGCAACAATGCCCACAGCAGACTCATGACCACCCCCGCAGATCCCACAGCGACATCGCCATCACCACGCCGATACAGGTCGCCAGCGTCAACAGGCTGGCCATCGCCCAGCGCGCCAGCCCGGTGTTGACGTGCCCCTTGAACATGTCGGCCACCGCGTTGATCAGCGGGAAGCCCGGCACCAGCAGCAGCACGCTGGCGGCCATCGCCACGCTCGAGGTCTCTTTAAACACCGGCAGGCGCAGCAGCAGCCCGGATATCGACGTCGCGACAAACGCCGTCAGGCAAAAATTGATCAGCGGATTCATATGGCGGGCGGTGAGGATCTGGCGCACCAGCATCGCCGCGCCGCTGGCGATAAAAGTCACCAGGAAGGCGTCACCGCCGCCGCCGTTGAGCATGCTGAAACACCCGCAGGACAACCCCACCATCAGCACCACCAGCCAGCGCGGATAGCGCAGCGGCCGGATCTTTTCGAAGCGCCGCGCCACGTCGTGCGTATCCGCCAGGTGATGCTCGGCGAGGATCACGATATGCTGCACTTCCGTCACCACCTGCATATTGATGCCGCGATCGACATTCTTGCGGGTCGTAGTCAGGCAGGCGCCGTGGCTGAGGGTGGTCAACACCACCGCATTGGCGGAGATTGAACTTTCCACGCTGTCCATCCCCAGCGCCAACCCCAGGCGGGTGGACAACTGCTCAACCACCGTGCTCTCGGCGCCGTGCTGCAACAGCAGCAGCGCGCATTGAATGCACAAGCGGGTGATTTCACGCTGTTGCCGGTGCGGTTCCGGCCTGTCTGTGGCGGTAGTCTGCTGCATGGTGCTCCGTCGCTGGCGATAGATGAATTATTATCATAGAGCCTAACAATACCTCATTGGGTTGATGCGCATCAGAGGAAGCGGCGTTATTATCGCCAACATGCTGCCTTTTGCGCGAGACGCCTCCCATGCTTGAAACGTCACTGTTCGTCGCCGGCATTGCCGCCCTCGGCATGCTTTCCCCCGGCCCGGATTTTTTCCTGGTGATCAAAAACGCCGCCCGCTACCCGCGTCTGGCCGCCATGATGACCGCCTTCGGCGTGATCTGCGGCGTCGCCACCCACATGTCCTACTGCGTCGCCGGGCTGGCGGTGGTGATCACCACCACGCCGTGGCTGTTCAACCTGCTGAAATACGCCGGGGCGGTCTATCTGGTGTGGATCGGCATCCAGGCGCTGCTGTCGCGCGGCGGCGGCAAAATGAACGTCAGCAATCTGCCGCAGCAACAGGTCAGCCTGAAGAGCGCCTTTGCGCAAGGCTACCTGTGCAACCTGCTGAACCCGAAAGCCACCCTGTTCTTCCTGGCGGTCTTCACCCAGGTGTTGCAGATCGATTCCGGTCTGGGTGACAAGCTGTGGTACGCGGGGATTATTCTCGGCCTGTCGGTCATCTGGTGGCCGCTGCTGGTGTTTTTGATCCAGAGCGGGCCGGTGCGCCGCGGGCTGGAAAAGACGCAGAAGATCGTCGACAAATTGCTGGGCGGCATGTTGATCGCCTTAGGCATCAAGGTCGCGCTGAGCTAAGCAAAAAAGGGGCGCCATCACGGCGCCCCTCCCCTTATCCTTTGGCTTCCACCACTTCGTCTTCCGGCGCCTTGCCGTCGATACTGCCGCGCCAGCCGGTCTGCTGCACCCGCGCCAGCCGATTCTGATCCTGCTCGATGGCCGCGCTGAGCATCTCCTTGGCCCGCTGCAGGCTGGCGATACGGAATTCAGTATCCTGGTAATTATCCAGCGTATCTTCCAGCATCTTCAGGTTATAGCGGCGGAAAGTGTCCGCTTTCTCGCGCGCCTCATAGGCGTCCAGCCCCAGCAGCTCCAGCGTTTCACGGCCGACGCGCAGCGAGCTTTCGAAGGTTTCGCGCTCCGGTTTTTCCACCCCCAGCTGCCGCAACTGATACCAATGATCGACGTCGCGCGCCCGCGCCACCACTTTCAGATGCGGGAAGTGCTGCCTGGCCAGCTCGGTTAATGCCAGGCTGTCCTCCACATCGTCGATGGCGTTGATCAGCACCTTGGCGTGAGCGGCGCCGGCCGCCTCCAGCAGATCGGCGCGCGTGGCGTCGCCGTAGAACACCTTGGTGTCAAATTTACGCAGCGTTTCGATATGGTCCGGATCGTGATCCAATACCACGGTGTGCACGCCGTTGGCCAACAGTAAACGACCGGCGATCTGGCCGAAACGGCCGAAGCCGGCGATGATCACGCTGGCGTTCTCGTCATCAATGACGTCAGCCGGGCGATCCTCTTTCGGCGCATTTTTTTCCAGCTGCGCGGCGATCACCAACAGCAGCGGGGTGGCCGCCATCGACAGCGCCACCGCCAGCGTCAGCGACTTGGCCCATTCAACCGGCAAGACGCCGGCCAGCTGCGCGGCGCTGAAGATCACGAAGGCGAACTCACTACCCTGCCCCAGCAGAATGGCGAACAGGCCGCGCTGGCGCTTCGGCACCCCGAGCAGCGGGCCGATCAGCCACAGCAACGCCGCCTTGATCAGCATAAAGCCCAGCAGCAACGAGGCGATCAGCAACGGATGATGGAACAGCGTGCCGAAGTCGATCGACATGCCGACGCCGATGAAAAACAGCCCCAGCAGCAACCCTTTGAACGGCTGAATATCGCTCTCCAGCGCGTGGCGGTATTCCGAGCTCGCCAACAGCACCCCGGCGAGGAACGCCCCCATCGCCATCGACAACCCGGCCATCTCCAGCAGGATGCCAAAGCCGAACACCAGGAACAGCGCCACGGCGCTGAACACCTCGCGCATGCCCGAACGGGCGACGAAGTGCAGCAGCGGGCGGGTGACGTAGCGGCCAAGCAGCACCACCATCGTCAACGCGCCCACCACTTTGGCCGCCGACAGTACGAAAGCGCCCAGCGTCGTGGTGGCGCCGCTGCTGGCCAGCAGCGGGATCATCGCCACCAGCGGGATCGCCGCGATATCCTGGAACAGCAGCACCGCAAACGCGCTGCGGCCGATCGGCGACGGCGTCAAATTGCGTTCGCTCATCGCCTGCATGGCGATGGCGGTCGATGAGAGCGCCAGCGTCAAACCGATCAGCAGCGCCACCTTCCAGTTGAGGCCGAGGAAGTAGCAGAAGGCGCTCAGCGCCAGGCCGCAGCCCACCATCTGAATGCTGCCGCCGCCGAACACCGAGGCGCGCAGCGTCCACAGCCGTTTGGGATCCAGCTCCAGGCCGATGATAAACAGCATCAGTACCACGCCGATCTCGGCGAAGGTCAGGATAGACTCGGCATCCGACACCAGCTTCAGCCCCCAGGGGCCGATAATGCAGCCGGCGATCAGGTAACCGAGCACCGACCCCAGCCCCAGGCGCACCGCAATCGGCACGAACAGCGCGGCGGAACCGAGATAGATCAGCCCCTCGATCATCATGTGATGGTTATCCATGGCTGGCCTCCCGGGTTTCCGCTTCGGCATGTTCCATCAGGTAGTCGACTAACCGCTGCCGGTAGGCTTCGCCGGCGGCGATCAGCGCCGGTTCGTTGCAGGTAAAGGTGTTGTGCAGGGCGAAGTACGGCTGCCAGTTCATGCCGCAATAAATCGCCGTGGCCTGCAGCGGCTGCGCCAGCGCGGCGAAGTTGGGAAAATCGCCCAGTTCGAAATGGTGCTCGTCACCGCCGCTGGTCACCGCCCACAGGCAGTCTTTGCCCACCAGCGCGTTGCCGTCGTGGCCATAGGCCCAGCCGTGCTCCAGCACTTTGTCGATCCACAGCTTCAGCAGCGGCGGGAAGCTGTACCACTGCATCGGATGCTGCAGCACCACCATATCGGCGCGCTCCAGCGCCTGTTGCTCGGCGTTGATATCGATATTGAAATCGGGGTACAGCTCATACAGCGAGCGCACCTCCACCTCGGGAAGATCCCTCACCGCCTGCAGCAGGCGGTGATTGGCATGCGAATGCCGGGGATACGGGTGAGCATAAATTATCAGAATCATTGTTATCGTCGTTCCTTCGTTCCTTGCCAATACACCAAGCATATACCAATCACACAGAGTGACAGTTTGCCCACTGATTGATAGCGGAAATTTTTAACGCCAGCCTACAAATTCACTGAATAAAAAAGGGCGCTGCATCTGCAGCGCCCTGGCGTAGCGTTCTCGCGCGGTTACTTACCAATACGCGCGTGCATTTCCTGCACCGATGTAACCTGCTCGGTCGGATCCGCTTTCAGCGCCATCGCGGTGGCGAAGCCGCCGTTCAGCGTGGTGTCGTAGTGCACCTTGTACTGCAGGGCGCTGCGGCGAATCAGCTTGGAGTCCTCAATCGCCTGACGGCCTGCCGTGGTGTTGACGATGTAGGTGTACTCGCCGTTCTTGATACGGTCCTGAATGTGCGGACGCCCTTCGTGCACCTTGTTGACCAGGCGCGGGTTGATGCCCGCTTCGCCCAGCACCACCGCGGTGCCGTGGGTCGCGTCCAGCTCAAAGCCCTGCTTCAGCAGGCTGGCGGCCAAATCGACCACGCGAGCCTTGTCGCCTTCGCGCACCGACAGCAGCGCGCGGCCCTGTTTCTTCATGCCCGAGTTGCTGCCCAGCATCGCTTTGGAGAAAGCTTCCGCGAAGGTGCGGCCCACGCCCATCACTTCCCCGGTAGAGCGCATTTCCGGCCCCAAAATCGGGTCGACGCCCGGGAATTTGTTGAACGGCAGCACCACTTCTTTCACCGAGTAGTACGGCGGGATGATCTCTTCGGTCACGCCCTGTTCAACCAGCGTTTTGCCCGCCATCACGCGCGCGGCCACTTTGGCCAGCGGCACGCCGGTCGCTTTGGAGACGAACGGCACGGTACGCGCGGCGCGCGGGTTAACTTCAATCAGGTAAACTTCGTTGTCCTTCACCGCGAACTGCACGTTCATCAGGCCGCGCACCTGCAGCTCGAACGCCAGTTTCTCCACCTGGCGACGCATCACGTCCTGAATTTCCTGGCTCAGGGTGTACGCCGGCAGCGAACACGCGGAGTCGCCGGAGTGCACGCCCGCCTGCTCGATGTGCTCCATGATGCCGCCAATCAGCACGCGCTCGCCGTCGCAGATAGCATCGACGTCCACCTCCACCGCGTCGTCCAGGAAGCGGTCCAGCAACACCGGCGCATCGTTGGACACGCTGACCGCGGTCTGGAAGTAGCGGCGCAGGTCGGTTTCGTCATAGACGATTTCCATCGCCCGGCCGCCCAGCACGTAGGAAGGACGCACCACCAGCGGATAACCGATGCCCGCCGCCTTCTCGACCGCCTGCTCGATGGCGGTGACGGTGGCGTTGGCCGGCTGCTTCAAGCCCAGGCGGTTGACCGCCTGCTGGAAGCGTTCGCGGTCTTCGGCACGGTCGATGGCGTCCGGGCTGGTGCCGATGATCGGCACGCCTGCGGCTTCCAGCTCGCGCGCCAGCTTCAGCGGGGTCTGGCCGCCGTACTGCACGATAACGCCTTTCGGTTTCTCGATGCGCACGATTTCCAGCACGTCTTCCAGGGTCACCGGCTCAAAGTACAGGCGGTCCGAGGTGTCGTAGTCGGTGGAGACGGTTTCCGGGTTGCAGTTGACCATGATGGTCTCGTAGCCGTCTTCACGCAGCGCCAGCGAAGCGTGCACGCAGCAGTAGTCGAACTCGATGCCCTGGCCGATACGGTTCGGCCCGCCGCCCAGCACCATCACTTTCGGCCGGTCGTTGGTCGGGTTGGACTCGCACTCTTCTTCATAGGTGGAGTACATGTAGGCGGTGTCGGTAGCGAATTCCGCCGCGCAGGTGTCCACGCGCTTGTACACCGGGTGCAGGCCGTAGCTGTGGCGCAGCTTGCGAATTTCGCTCTCGGCGACGCCGGCCAGCTTGGCCAGACGCGCATCGGCGAAGCCCTTGCGCTTCAACGTGCGCAGGAAGTCTTTGTCCAGGCCGTTGATGCCCGCTTCTGCCACCTGCTCTTCCAGGCGCACCAGCTCTTCAATCTGCACCAGGAACCAGCGATCGACGTTGGTCAGGTTGAAAACGCCGTCGACCGACAGACCGGCGCGGAAGGCGTCGGCGATGTACCAGATGCGGTCGGAACCGGCGTCTTTCAGCTCGCGGCGGATTTTGGTCAGCGCTTCCGGATCGTCCAGGCTCACTTTCGGATCGAAGCCGGTGGCGCCCACTTCCAGACCGCGCAGCGCTTTCTGCAGCGACTCCTGCTGAGTGCGGCCGATGGCCATCACTTCGCCGACCGACTTCATCTGGGTAGTCAGGCGATCGTTGGCGCCGGCGAACTTCTCGAAGTTGAAGCGCGGGATCTTGGTCACGACGTAGTCGATGGACGGCTCGAACGACGCCGGGGTGCGGCCGCCGGTGATGTCGTTCATCAGCTCATCGAGGGTATAGCCCACCGCCAGTTTGGCGGCGATCTTGGCGATCGGGAAGCCGGTGGCTTTCGACGCCAGCGCCGAAGAGCGCGACACGCGCGGGTTCATCTCGATGACGATCAGGCGGCCGGTTTTCGGGTTAACCGAGAACTGCACGTTGGAGCCGCCGGTTTCAACACCGATCTCACGCAGCACCGCCATCGAGGCGTTGCGCATGATTTGGTATTCCTTGTCGGTCAGGGTCTGGGCCGGCGCAACGGTGATCGAGTCGCCGGTGTGGATGCCCATGGCGTCGAAGTTTTCGATGGAGCAAACGATGATGCAGTTGTCGTTCTTATCACGCACCACTTCCATCTCGTACTCTTTCCAACCGATCAGCGATTCGTCGATCAGCAGCTCGTTGGTCGGCGACAGGTCCAGACCGCGTTCGCAGATCTCTTCGAACTCTTCGCGGTTGTAGGCGATGCCGCCGCCGGTGCCGCCCATGGTAAAGGAAGGACGGATGATGCACGGGAAGCCGACGTCAGCGGCTACCGCCAGCGCTTCTTCCATGGTGTGCGCGATGCCGGAACGCGCGGTATCCAAACCGATTTTCTTCATCGCCACGTCGAAACGGCGGCGGTCTTCGGCCTTGTCGATGGCATCGGCGGTCGCGCCGATCATGGTGACACCGAACTCGGCCAGCACGCCCTGACGCTCCAGCTCCAGCGCGCAGTTCAGCGCCGTCTGGCCGCCCATGGTCGGCAGAACCGCATCCGGACGCTCTTTTTCGATGATCTTGCGCACCACTTCCCAGTGGATCGGCTCAATGTAGGTCGCATCGGCCATTTCCGGGTCGGTCATGATGGTCGCCGGGTTGGAGTTGACCAGAATGACGCGGTAGCCCTCTTCGCGCAGCGCTTTACACGCCTGGGCGCCCGAGTAGTCGAACTCACACGCCTGGCCGATAACAATCGGGCCAGCGCCGAGGATCAGGATGCTTTTTATGTCTGTACGTTTTGGCATTTTTTTACTGCTCCTGATTATTTGGCGTTAGAACGGTAAGTCTCAATCAGTTCGATAAAGTGATCGAACAGCGGCGCGGCGTCGTGCGGGCCTGGGCTGGCTTCCGGGTGCCCCTGGAAGCTGAACGCCGCCTTGTCGGTGCGGTGAATGCCCTGCACCGTATGGTCGAACAGCGATTTGTGCGTCACGCGCAGATTCGCCGGCAGGTCGTTTTCATCGACGGCGAAGCCGTGGTTCTGCGCGGTGATCATTACCGTGTTGTTGTCCAGATCCTTCACCGGGTGGTTGCCGCCGTGGTGGCCGAGCTTCATCTTCATGGTTTTCGCCCCGCTGGCCAGCGCCAGCAGCTGGTGACCCAGACAGATGCCGAACACCGGAATGTCGGTTTCCAGGAACTGCTTGATGGCGGCGATGGCGTAGTCGCACGGCTCCGGATCGCCCGGGCCGTTGGACAGGAAGATACCGTCCGGATTCATTTTCAGCACCTCGTCGGCCGGGGTCTGCGCCGGCACCACGGTCAGGCGGCAACCGCGATCCACCAGCATGCGCAGGATGTTGCGCTTGGCGCCGTAGTCGTAAGCCACCACGTGGAACGGCAGTTCCGCGGCGGTTTTGGCTTCCGGCAGGTCGCCTTCAAGCGTCCAGCTGCCTTGCTGCCAGCTGTAGGCCTCTTGAGTGGTGACCTCTTTCGCCAAATCCATGCCCTTCAACCCCGGGAAACCTTGCGCCTTGGCCAGAGCCAGCGCGGCATCCGGCGAATCGGCGGCGACGATGCAGCCGTTCTGGGCGCCTTTTTCGCGCAGCAGGCGAGTCAACTTACGGGTATCGATATCGGCGATCGCCACGATGTTGTGACGCTTGAGGTAGTCGGACAGGCTTTCTTCACTGCGGTAGTTGCTGGCGATCAGCGGGAGGTCACGAATGACGAGGCCTTGGGCGTGTACTGCGGAGGATTCTTCGTCGGAAGCATTGGTGCCGACATTGCCGATATGAGGATAAGTAAGAGTAACGATCTGGCGGGAATAGGAAGGATCAGTGAGGATTTCTTGATAACCGGTCATCGACGTATTGAAGACCACTTCCCCCACTGCCGTTCCCTCTGCCCCGATGGCCCGACCGTGGAATTGGGTTCCGTCTTCCAGAACCAATAGCGCTGACTTTATCAAAACATCCTCCGAGGAATAATCAATCACAATATTTGCATATTAATTCAGATATCGCGATCTAAATCAATGCAAAAACCGTCCGCGAGGCCAATTTTTGGCAAATTGGGCGCATTTTAATGATGAGTGTTCCGCTTGTCTACCCAAACCGCCATTTTTTGTTTTATTTTTGCAGTTCTCGATGCCCAAGCGGCTTGAGCTGCCATAAAAACACAGAAAACCGGGGCTGGAAAACGGTTGCGGGGAGGAATGACGGAAAACGGCGTCGGAATGGACCCAAAAAGATGCTAAAAAAGCCGACGGTGGAAAAAAAGCAGATAATTAGCAAGGTAAACACAAACAAATACCAGCCTTGACAATGAAACAACATCAAAACGATATTTATCATGTTAAAAAAAGGACAATAAAATTATTGCCCTATTATCATAGCATTATGATCAACACAACCACATCACGATGGTATTCAGTTTAGTTATATCCGGTCCAAACTCAGCACGTCACGCATATCAAACAGACCTTTATCCCGACTCCGCAGCCAGGAAGCCGCGCGCACCGCGCCGCTGGCGAAAGTCATGCGGCTGGAGGCCTTGTGGGTGATTTCCACCCGCTCGCCGATGTCGGCGAACATCGCGGTGTGCTCGCCGACGATGTCGCCGGCGCGAATGGTGGCGAAGCCGATGCTCTTCGGATCGCGCTCGCCGGTATGGCCTTCGCGCGCATAGACCGCGCAGCTTTTCAGATCGCGCCCCAGCGCGCCGGCGATCGCTTCGCCCATGGCCAACGCCGTGCCCGACGGCGCATCCACTTTGTGCCGGTGGTGCGCCTCAACGATTTCGATATCGGTATAGTCGCCCATGACCTGCGCAGCCTTCTCCAGCAGTTTCAGCACCAGATTGACGCCGACGCTGAAGTTGGCGGCAAACACGATGCCGATATGCTGCGCCGCATCGCGGATCGCCTGTTTGCCGGCGTCATCGAAGCCGGTGGTGCCGATCACCATCGCCTTATGGTGCGCCACGCAAAATTCCAGGTAGCCCAGGGTGCTTTCAGGGCGGGTGAAGTCGATCAAAATATCGAACTCGCTCGCCACTTTATCCAGACTGTCACTCACCTTGACGCCCAGCGCGCCGATGCCCGCCAGCTCGCCGGCATCAACGCCGACCAGGCTCGATCCCGGGCGCGACAGCGCCGCCCCCAACACCACGCCTTCCGCCTGCTGCACCGCCTGGATCAATTGACGGCCCATCCGGCCGCCGGCGCCCGCAATCGCAATGCGGATTTGTGAATCTTTCATGCTTGCTCTCTTCTTGATGTAACGCGTATCCCATTAACCTATCGATTCAGGGTAACTGCCCCGCTGCGGCGCCGCCAGAGGATTCATTTCATAATTAGAAAATTATGATATTGCGCTTCTTTCATCAGCGGCGCTGTCGTGAGATTAACATTCAACCGATTTGGCGGCCTGCGACGATTGTACATAATCATGCAGTTTTCATTGCAAAAAAATGCAGAAAAAAGGCGCCGAAAACGGCGCCTGAGGAACGGAGTGCGGCGGGGTCAAGCGGTAATGGCGGCCACTTCGTTGGCTATCGCCGTCAGCGCATCGTGGCGAGCATAGTCCTCCTGCACCAGCGCCGCGCGCCGGCGATAGATCGGCTGTTGCAGAATGCGCGTCGCTGCCGCCAGTATTTGTTCCGCGCTTGGCGTGCTGGTATGCAGGCTGATGCCGCAACCGGCGGCCACCACGCGCGCGGCCGCCTCCAGCTTGTCCTCACCGGTGCCGGCGACAATCAGCGGCACGCCGCTGTCCAGCGCATAGTTGATCGAGCCGTAACCGCCGTTGGTGATCAAGAGCGCCGCCTGCGGCAACCAGTGTTCGAAGGAGATGAACGCCCGCACTCGGGCGTTGTCCGGCAATGCGTCCATCAGCCCTTCGGTCGCCCGCCCGCCGGTGGTGGCCAACACCCGCACCGGCAGATGCGCCAGCGCCTGCAGCGTCGGCACGATCAGCTGATGCAGATCGACATTGGCCAGCGTGCCCTGAGACACGATCACCAGCGGCCGACGATCGTCCTCCTCCCACAGCGCCTCTTCCGCGGCCGGTTGACCACCGCTGCGCAGCGGCCCGACGAAGCGCACACCGCTCGGCAGGTCGTCGCGCTCATATTCCAGCGCCGTGGTGGCCAACTGCAGGAAACGCTCGCAGCCGCCGATCAGCGCATCGGTAAACGGGCGATTCAGCGGCCGCCCGCCCGCTTGCACCAGCGCGGCATCAAAGCTTTGCTGCACCTCATCAAGCAACACCCGCGTCGCTTCATCCACCAATTGCTCGCGGGTCAGCGCCCGCGGCAGCAGCGCCGGCGGGATACGCGGGCCATAGAAAATGGCGTCGCGCGAAGAATACGACAGCGGCGTGACGCCGATCCCGAAGACCGGCGGCCGTTCGGCGGACTGCAGCAGCGGCAGCACGCCGTAGAAGCAGTTCTCCACCATCAGCAGATCGGTCTTTTCGGCGGCGATGGCCGCACGCAGCTGACGATCCAACAGTGGGATCGGCGCGGCGAAGAAATCTTTCAGCGCCAGCGCCATCTGCGCATTGCCCGGCGGCAGCGCGGCGCGCTCGGGGAAATGCGCCTCCAGGTGGCGATAGTCGAAGTCCACCTGCGCGTCGAACGGCACGAAGCTCGCCCCAGCCGCTTCGGCGCGTTCGCGGAACAGCGCGCCGGTCATCACCCGCACCTGATGCCCTTGGGCGATCAGGTGGCGAGCGATGGCTAACATCGGGTAGACGTGCCCCGGAGTGGCGACCGCCGCCATCAGTATCCTTGCCATAATGCTCCTTTTAAGCTTCTGCGTTGGCCGGCTTCAGCGCCAGATTGGCGCACACCGGATTGCTTTGAATATGCACGCGCTGCAAATGACGCGCGGAACGGGCGGTAAAGCCCTCACGGCCGTGCAGCAGCGAGAAGTTGTCCGCGACCACCACGTCGCCCTGTTGCCACTGATGGGCATAATAGTGACGCGGATCGTACAGGTGCTGCTGCAGAGTACGGTGGAACTGTTCCTGCTGCTGCGCCGGCACGCCGTGATATTCCAGCGCATGCTGGTTGAGGAATTTTTTCCCTCCGTCGGCGGTTCATTGTAGCGCATGATCAATCCTCTGCCGTTCGGATGCTGCACCACCAGCGGCGAACAGACTTCGCCGCCGTAATGCACCACCTGCTTGATGCGGTAGGTGATAGACACCGACAGCCACTGCTCCAGCAACGCTTCGTCCGCATTGGCCAGCAAGCGCGTGGTGTCGACGAAGGTGGTACATCCGCCTTCGTCCGGCGCCGGCGCCGCCACGCAGTGGAATAACTGGAACTCGGGGATGGTCGGCTTATACATGCCATCCCAATGCAGCGGGACGTAGCTGCTGTCGAAGATATGATCCTTGGCGTCCGGATGTTCCTTCACGTCCAGCACCGCACCGAACGGCCACATCATGATCTCGCCCCACTGTTCGGCATAGCGAGTCAGGACTTCCGGCTCGCTGAAACCGGAGTCGAATCCGCGCAGCACCAGCAAGTGGTGCTCCTGCGCCAGCGCTCGCAGCGCCGCCACCGGCAGCTCGCTGACCTTTTGCCCCGGATACTGCGGCGTCAGGATCGCGCCGAACGGGGTGTTCGGTTGAATGTGGCAATTAAGCGGTTGGTTGTTCATGGTGATTCTCCTTGCATCGAATGTGCTGCTCACACGGCAACGTGCCGTCAAAAAAGCGCCCGTCAGGATTTCGGGCGCAAAAGCATGCAGCGGCCTCAGGCCATCTGCGGTTGTTCGATCAGGTAATGGCTCGGCGTGCCGCGGATCTCAACCAACTCGCCGTCCAGGCTCTGCGCGTCTTTACGCTTCATCAGCACGAACTGGCCGTTCACGTTGGCCGCCACGCCATGCCACGGTGTCAGCCAGTCGTCTTTGGTCGGCATCATGTGGATGCCTATCTTCAGGCTGTCGGCCGGCTGCGGGTGAATCGACAGGCGGATCGCCGCCGGGAAATACTGGGCCAGCAGGTTGCCCCAGGCCCAGCTGCGCTGGATAACGCCACAGGCGCGCCGTTTGGCGTCTTTTTGCAGCGCGGCGTTGGAACCGCTGTAGCCCGGCAGGAGGCTGTCTTCATACAAGAAGCGCGTGATGGCGCGATACAGCATTAATCCCTGCTCGTCCTGCATCAGCTGGCGCTTGATCGCCTCTTCCGATTCGGCATAACCGTCCACCAACAGCCGGCGCAGCAGATCGTAGTCATCGGTATGCTCCGCCAGGCCTTTGACATCGCCAAGGTTGAACACACTCAGGTGGGTTGCGCCCACTTCATGCAGCAGGCTTTCAATCTCACGTTGATAATGGTTGATCGCTTCGTCGCTGACGCGGATCAGATCGCCGAACACGTGGCCGTCGGAACAGATAACGATATGCGCGCCCGGCGGGTAATAGAGTTGAATGCGCTGGCACAGCGAGTTGAGGAAGATCAGCGACAGCCGCTCCGCCATGTCCGGCACCGCGCCTATCACTTTATTGGCGTTGGGTGACTTGGTCGGAAAAGCCGGCAGCACGAATTCGATGCGCTGGTCGTTTTCAATGAATGCCCGAATGCGCGGCAATTGCACCTGAGTGACCTGCCGCTCCTCTTCAGCCAGAGAAGCATCGTCGGCGATGAGGCGACGTCGATATTGCAATAATTCACGTAGGATTTTTAATGCTATCTCTTCTTTTTTCTGTGCGCTATCCACAATGAGCTCCTGTTGCGATGTGGCGCGGGTGTATTATTGGCAAGCGCAATAAGATTTATCAAAAAGAGATAAAGCGCATGCAAAATAATAATCAGCCCGGCGTTTATATGCTTCAGGCAATATAGGAAAGATGGTGCTATATTATTAGCCCGTATAACTCACAATCTAGGTTAAGTTGTGCTTAACAAACTATGAGCAATATTTTAAAACGCATGGCCATTTTCTCAAAAGTGGTCGATTGTGGCGCATTCAGCATGGCGGCAAAAGAATTGGGCATGACGACATCGGCCGTCAGCCAGCATATTCGCCAGCTGGAGGAACATCTGGGTATTCAATTACTGTTGCGATCGACGCGCTCATTGAGCCTGACCGAAGCCGGATTGTGCTTTTATGAAGATTGTCTGCTGATGATCCACGCCGCCGAGCGCGGGCAACAGCGGATCGCCGCGCTGCGCGGCGAGCTGGTCGGTGAACTGCGCGTCGCCACCTCGACCGAATTCGCCACCCATTATCTGGTGCCGGCGCTGCAGAGCTTCCTCGACGAACACCCGCGCATCACGCTGCGGTTGGAAATCCACGATGAGAGAATAGACCTCATCGCGCAACGCATCGATCTGGCGATACGCGGCGGCGCGCTGGCTGACTCCAGCTACGTCTCCACGCGGCTGGCGCGCTGCCGCGAAGTGCTGTGCGCCTCCCCGGCCTACCTGGCGAACTACGGGGTGCCGGATTCGCCACAGGCGCTGACGCAACATCACTGGGTCACCTTTACGCCGCTCGGCAATCCGCAGTTTGTTCGCCTGATCCATCGCGACGGCGGCGAGCACCGCATGCGCATGACCGGGCGACTGTTCACCAACAGCGGCATGGCGATGAAGGAGCTGGCGCTGACCGGCAAAGGCATCATTCGCAATTTCTTCGCCAACGTCGAGCGAGAGTTGCGCAGCGGCGAGCTGATTGAAATATTGCCCGACTGGCGATTACCGGAAATTAATTGCTATGCCATTATGCCGCGACGGGAGATCCAGCCATTAAAAGTCCGGCGATTGCTGGAGCATATGAAGCTCTATTTAAAGGAGAAAGGATTAAACGACCTAGAACAGATTCGACAAGAATAAAATAAGAAACATCTGCAAGACCACTATTGTAATTATTGTAATCACGTTGACGACACCAGGCCCTATTTAGATTGCAGCCTAATGATATTCTATTTAATGACTTTATTCAGCCTATATAATTAATGACGCCACCGCTATTTCAAATACTCAGAATAAATTTGGCTTTAGTTAGCAGAAAATTTGAATATGCTCAGCATTTTATTTTTAATGCCGTTGGCATTCCAAAAAAAACGGGAAGCCTAAGCTCCCCGTTGTCATTCGCTCACGCACCTCAGTCAATCTGCCGGACGTCCACGCGCAGCTCTTTCGGCACTTCGAACACGATGTTCTCTTCACGCCCGCTGATTTCATGCACGTCGACACCGCCCAGCGCTTTCAGGCGAGAGATCACCTCCTGCACCAGCACGTCCGGCGCCGAAGCGCCGGCGGTGACGCCGATGTTGCGCGCTTCGCTCAGCCAACTTTCCTGAATATCCGCCGCCGAATCGATCAGATAAGCCGGTTTGCCCACGCGCTGCGCCAGTTCGGCCAGACGGTTAGAGTTGGAAGAGTTCTTCGACCCCACCACCAGCACCACGTCCGCATCGCCGGCCAGGTTACGCACCGCTTCCTGACGGTTGGTGGTGGCGTAGCAAATGTCATCCTTGCGCGGACCGATAATGCTCGGGAAGCGCTGACGCAGCGCATCGATCACGTCCGAGGTATCATCAACCGACAGCGTGGTCTGCGTCATGAAGCACAGGTTGTTTTCGTCTTTCACCTGCAGCTTCCACACGTCTTCCGGCGATTCGACCAGGTACATGCCGCCCTGCGGGTTGCTGTACTGGCCCATGGTGCCTTCCACCTCCGGGTGCCCGGCATGGCCGATCAGAATCGCTTCGGTGCCGCGGCGGCTGGCGCGCGCCACTTCCATATGCACCTTGGTCACCAGCGGACAGGTGGCGTCGAACAGCATGGTCAGATCGCGCGCCTTGGCTTCGGCGCGCACGGCTTGAGACACGCCGTGCGCCGAGAAGATCAGGATAGAGCCGTCCGGCACTTCGGCGATCTCTTCGATAAACACGGCGCCACGCTCACGCAGGCTGTCGACCACGTAGCGGTTGTGCACCACTTCATGCCGTACGTAGATCGGCGCGCCATACAGCTCCAGCGCGCGTTCCACGATGCTGATCGCACGATCAACCCCGGCGCAGAAGCCGCGCGGGTTAGCCAGCAATATTTGCATGCGTCTCCTCCTGCTGCGGATCGATCTCCAGCACTTCGATGTCGAAGGTCACCGGATGGCCCGCCAGCGGATGGTTGAAATCGACGGTGATCGAATCTTCCGCCACCGCGCGCACCACGCCCGGCATTTCTCTGCCGTCAATCGCGGTAAACAGCATGATGGTGCCCACGTCCGGCACGCCGGTTTCCGCGAAGTCGCGGCGCGAGAAGAACTGGACCAGATCCGGGTTCTCCGCGCCGAACGCCGCTTCCGGCTGCAGGGTAAAGGCGCGCTTGTCGCCCGCGCGCAGGCCAAGCAACTGCTCTTCCAGCGGCGCCGACAGGCTGCCGTCACCCAGGCGGAACAGCGCCGGTTTGCCGCTGCTGCGGGTGGATTCGGCGGTCGAACCGTCTTCCAGTTTCAGCGTAAAGTGAACCAGCACCGCGCTGTCACTGATAACCTGAGCCGTCATATTACTCACCTTTGCTCTTTGCGCCTTTGTTCGCCGGCGACAGGAAACCTTCCAGCACGATCATCGCCGCGCCCACGCAGATAAAGCTGTCCGCCAGATTGAAGGTCGGGTAGTGCCAGTCACCGACGTAAAAGTCAATGAAATCGACCACGAAACCGTGCCACAGGCGATCGAACAGGTTGCCCAACGCCCCGCCGATGATAAAGGCGTAGGCGATGTTGTTCAGCTTCTGCTGCGCCGCGCTGCGGTACATCATCACCAGCAGCACCGCGACGATGGCGATGGCGATGCCGGCGAAGAACCAGCGTTGCCAACCGCCATGATCGGCCAGGAAGCTGAACGCGGCGCCGTAGTTGCGCGCGTAAAACAGGTTGAACGACGGGATCAACGGCTGGGACTGGCCCAGCGTAAAGTTAGCGAGGATCCACTGTTTGCTGCCGAAATCCAGCGCCAGCACCGCCACTACAACCCACAGCCAACGCAGGCCGGTCGAACAAATTGGTTTACTCATCAGGCGCAAGTTCTCAGGCAAAGTTACGCTTCTCGCCGTCACCGGCGACGTTGCTCACACAGCGGCCGCAGATGTCTGCATGCTCCGCTACCAGGCCGATATCGGTGGTGTAATGCCAGCAGCGCGGGCACTTCTCACCTGGCGCCGTGCTGAAGGCGATCTTCAGCCCTTTCAGCAGCTCGGAGGCCTGCGCGTCGGCCGGCGCCTCCGCCAATGGCGCAACGCTTGCCGCAGAGGTCAGCAGCACAAAGCGCAGCTCATCCTGCAGGCTGTTCAGACGCGCCGCCAACTCGCTGTCGGCATACAGCGTCACCGCCGCTTCCAGCGAACCGCCGAGGCGTTTGTCCGCACGCGCCTGCTCCAGCACCTTGTTCACTTCGCCGCGCACTTTCAGCAGCTCAGCCCAGAAAGCGTCGTTCATCGGCTCGCCTTCCGCCAGCCCGAACAGGCCGTCGTACCACTCTTCGGTGAACACGTACTGCGCGCGTTTGCCCGGCATGAAGCCCCAGATCTCGTCTGCGGTGAACGACATGATCGGCGCCATCCAGCGCACCAGCGCTTCGACGATGTGATACAGCGCGGTCTGGCAGCTGCGGCGGGCGACGCTGTCGCTCTTGGCGGTATACTGACGATCCTTGATGATATCCAGGTAGAAGGAGCCCATCTCGACCGAACAGAACTGCATCAGGCGCTGCACCACTTCGTGGAAATCGTAGTTGGCATAAGCCTGCTCGATATCCTGCTGCGCCGCCAGCGCGCGGCCGACCGCCCAGCGATCCAGCACCACCATGTCTTCCGGCGCCACGCAATCGGTGCTTGGCTCGAACCCGTTCAGGTTGGCCAGCAGGAAGCGCGCGGTGTTGCGGATGCGGCGGTAAGAGTCGGCGGAACGCTTGAGGATCTCGTCGGACACCGCGATCTCGCCGGTGTAATCGGTCGACGCCACCCACAGACGCAGAATGTCGCCGCCCAACTTGTTCATCACGTCCTGCGGGCTGACGGTGTTGCCGATCGACTTGGACATCTTGCGGCCCTGGCCGTCGACGGTGAAGCCGTGGGTCAGCACTTCCTTGTACGGCGCCTTGCCCTTCATCGCGGTGGAAATCATCAGCGATGACATGAACCAGCCGCGGTGTTGGTCGGAGCCTTCCAGATACATGTCGGCGCCGTGGCCGTTGAATTCAGGACGCACGTCGACAACGGAGGCGTGGGTAGAACCGGAATCGAACCACACGTCCAGCGTATCCGGCACTTTCACGTAGTCGGCGGCTTCCGCGCCGAGGATGTCGGCCGCGTCCAGATCCCACCAGGCCTGAATGCCGTCTTGCTCGACGCGCTTGGCCACTTCTTCCATCAGCTCAACGGTGCGCGGGTGCAGCTGCTCGGTCTCTTTGTGCACGAACAGCGACATCGGTACGCCCCAGGTGCGCTGACGCGAGATGCACCAGTCCGGGCGGTTGGCCACCATCATTTCGATGCGCGCCTGGCCCCAATCCGGGATCCACTGCACGCCCTTGATCTCTTCCAGAGACTGCTGACGCAGGCCTTTCTGATCCATGCTGATGAACCATTGCGGCGTGGCGCGGAAGATGATTGGCGTCTTGTGGCGCCAGCAGCACGGATAGCTGTGCAGGAACTTCTCGACGTGCAGCAGCGCGCCTTTCTCGCGCAGCAGATCGACGATCAGATCGTTGGCCTTGAAGACGAACTTGCCGTCCAGCAGCGGGTAGGTGCCGGTCAGGTAGCAGCCGTTCGGCCCTACCGGGTTGGCCACTTCCAGGCCGTATTTCTGGCCGATCACGAAGTCGTCCGGGCCGTGACCCGGCGCTGTGTGCACCGCACCGGTACCGGCGTCCAGGGTCACATGCTCGCCGAGGATTGCCGGCACGTCGAAGTCCATGAACGGGTGTTTGAAGCGCAGCAGCTCCAGATCGGCGCCTTTGCAGCTGCCCAGCACCGTCCACTCGGTGATGCCGGCGCGTTTCATCACGCTTTCCACCAGTTCGGCCGCCAGGATCAGGCACTGGCCGTCAACCTGCACCAGTTGATAGGTGAAGTCCGGGTGCAGAGAGATCGCGCGGTTAGCCGGCAAGGTCCACGGCGTGGTGGTCCAGATAACCAGCGAGATGGCGCCGTTGAAGTGGCTCACGCCGAACTTGGCCGCCACGGCAGCCGCGTCGGCCGCATGGAAGGACACGTCGATCGACGGCGAAGTCTTGTCGTAATACTCCACTTCCGCTTCCGCCAGCGACGAGCCGCAGTCGGTGCACCAGTGAACCGGCTTGGCGCCTTTCAGCAGGTGGCCGTTGCTGATGATCTTGCCCAGCGCGCGGATGATGTTGGCTTCGGTTTTGAAGTCCATGGTCAGGTATGGACGATCCCAGTCGCCCAGCACGCCCAGGCGGATGAAGTCCTTCTTCTGGCCTTCAACCTGCTCGGCCGCGTATTCGCGGCACTTCTGGCGGAACTCGGCCGCCGTCAGCTTCTCGCCCGGTTTGCCGTACAGCTGCTCAACCTTCAGTTCGATAGGCAGGCCGTGGCAATCCCAACCCGGCACATAAGGCGAGTCGAAGCCGGCCATCCCTTTCGACTTGATGATAATGTCTTTGAGAATCTTGTTAACCGAGTGACCAATGTGAATGCTGCCGTTCGCATACGGAGGGCCGTCATGCAAAATGAAGGTTTTTTTGCCCTTTTTGGCAGTACGAATAATCCCGTACAGATCCTGTTCATACCAACGTTGCAGCATGCCAGGCTCGCGCTTGGCGAGATCGCCGCGCATCGGGAACCCTGTTTCCGGCAAGTTCAGGGTATTCTTGTAGTCACTCATGAGATTCTCGTTTCCGTTTTCGGCTATTTACCCGTCACACTTCAAGCTGCATCTTTGTCGGCCGCCCTTTCTCACCCGAATCACTTGCCTGTGCAAGCTCATCGGGGTTCGCGCGGTTGCCGCCGCGATGCAACTCGAATTGTTTAGGGTAAACGATTAAACCAGTGTTTTTAACCCGAAGAACTTCCGGGCCGTCACCACATCATTGGCGATTTGCTGCTTCAGGGCATCGAGCGAAGCAAACCGTTGTTCGTTGCGCAATTTTGCGCGGAGCACCACCTCAATATGGCGCCCGTAAAGATCCATTGTGACATCCAGCAGATGCACTTCCAGCTGCTGGCGCACGCCGGCGACGGTCGGGCGCGTGCCGATGTTGGCCACGCCCGGCAGCGGCTGCGGCCCCAGGCCGTACACCTCCACCGCATACACCCCTTTCACCGGCGCCACCAGGCGCTTGAGCGGCAGGTTGGCGGTCGGGAAGCCGATGGTGCGGCCCAGCTCATCGCCGTGCACCACGCGCCCGGAGATGCTGTACGGGTGGCCCAACAGGGTCTCCGCCAGCGGCAGATCGTCCTCGCTCAGCGCAGTGCGGATCGCCGTACTGCTGATGCGCCGGTCGCCTTCGCGGAAGGTCGGGGTGCTGACCACGTCGAAGCCGTACTCTTTTCCGGCCTGCTGCAATAGCGGAAAATCGCCCTGACGCCCGGCGCCAAAGCGAAAATCATCCCCCACCATCAGGAATTTGACGCCGAGCTTCTCCACCAGCAGCTCGGCGACGAACGCCTGCGCGGTGTTGGCGGCAAAACGCGGATCGAACTTGACGCACAGCAGGTAATCAACGCCCGCCTGCGCCAGATAGTTGGCCTTATCGCGCAGGCGCGTCAAACGGGCCGGCGCCTTGTCTGCGGCGAACATCTCCAGCGGCTGCGGCTCAAAGATCATGACCATCACCGGCAGCCCGAGGCGTTGCCCTTGTTGCTTCAACTGCTCCAGCAGCGCCTGATGACCGCGGTGTACGCCGTCAAAGTTGCCGATGGTGAGCACGCAACCATGGTGGCGCGCCCGGATATTGTGAATGCCGCGAATTAGCTCCATAGCTGGCTCAAAACAGTGGAAATCGGCGGATTATACCTTGTACAGCCGGTAAGGTTAACCCGCGATTGGTGCCTTTATGTAATAGACATACCATACCGGAGATAATCTGCGCGTGAAACGGCTTCACCGCAGTTTATCCCGCGCCGCCGGGCCGATTCTCGACCGCGGCCAACGGCTTGCGCCCGCCGCGGCAAATCATTGGCGAATTTTCTCGCGAAACACTGTATTCCCAAGAGCGAAGCTGGTAAAATCCTGCGCCATCACAACGTAGCGAGTGCCGCCTGTACAAACGGCGCTTATTTGCACAAATCCATTGACAAACGAAGGCTAAAAGGGCATATTCCTCGGCCTTTGAATTGTCCTCAATAGAATATATTTGGGAGTTGGACCTTGGCTAATATCAAATCAGCTAAGAAACGCGCCGTACAGTCTGAGAAACGCCGCAAGCATAACGCAAGCCGTCGCTCAATGGTGCGTACCTTCATCAAGAAGGTAGACGCAGCTATCGCAGCTGGCGACAAAGAAGCAGCACAAAATGCATTCCTGGTAATGCAGCCACTGGTGGACCGTCAGGCAGCTAAAGGCCTGATCCACAAAAACAAAGCAGCGCGTCATAAGTCAAACCTGACTGCACGCATCAACGCAATGCAATAAGCATTTCGTTATCTGCTTGATAAAAAAACCGGCTCAGGCCGGTTTTTTTACGCCCTGCGTTCAGTGAACCGCTAGCAGGAAAACAGCGCCGAGAAGTCTTTGTTGCACACCCGCTGCACCGCCGGATGCTGGATCATGCGCTCGGCGAAAATAATGTAATACTCCTCCTGCACGCTGTCGATGCGCCCAATCTCCACCACGTTGTCATCGTTGTAGGTATCCTGCGCATACAGCGTCGGCGCCACGAAAATCGCGTTGTGGTACATGCCGAAGGCCTTCATCAGCGCCGCATCGTCGAACTCGCCCAGGATCTCCACCTGAATGCCCTGCGTATTGAACCAGTTAAGCAGCTTGCGCCCCAGCATCGAGCGGCGGCCGGGGATCAGCAACTTACGTTGCTCCAGGCAGGCCGGGAACGGCAACTCCGGCGCCGGCTGGCGGCAGAAGAAGCTGATGCCGCACTCGCCCAGCTTCAGCGAGAACAGCCCTTCCTGCTGGCTGGAGTCCACCGGGCAATCCGACAGGATCATATCCAGCTTGTGCTGGCTGAGCTGCTCCAGCAGCATCTCGTGCGTCGATTCAAAACAACGCAGGTGGATCTGCTCGTTGTCCACCACCACCGCCGTTTCCAATACCTGGCTGACCAGCCGCTTCGACAGCGCATCCGCCACGCCGACGTCGAACAGCAGGTTCGACTCTTTGCGGTAGTTGACGATATCCAGCATTTCCTGGCTGAGCATGAACATCTTGTCGGCATAGCGGAACACCAGCTGCCCCAGCTCCGAAGGCACCAACCCGCGCCCCTGGCGTTTGAACAGCTTGCCGTCCAACCGCTCTTCCAGCGCCTTGATCTGGCCGGTGATGGTCTGCGGCGTCAGAAACAACGCTTCAGCGGCGCCGACCACGGAACCGGCCTTGCAGACCTGCCAGAAATAGTAAAGGTGATTAAAGTTGATATGCGACATCCTCACGAGCGGCTCTCCTTAACAACGTTTCGCAGCGGCAAACGGTGTGCCGTGACGAGCGACAAACTTCCTTTCCCTGCTTCAGACAACGTATAGCCCCATTAGTCCCAACGAAGAACGGCCGAAGCTGCACATATTTTATACCGCACAGCTCCGACCAGCCATTTTATTGTGCGCCCCTGCCGGGCACCGGCAGGATTAACGCACGCGCGGCAACGCCAGACGCAGTAATCCGTACCCCGCCACCGCCGCGGCGGTGGAGCCCAACAGGATCCCCAGACGGGAATAGGTGCTGAGCGCCGCATCGGCCTCGCCGAACGCCAGCGAGGCGATGAAAATCGACATGGTGAAACCAATACCACAGAGCACCGAAACGGCAAACACCTGTTTGAAGCCGATCCCTTCAGGCAAGCGGGCGATGCCCATTTTCACCGCCAGCAGGCTGAAGAGGAAAATCCCCAGCGGCTTGCCGATAAACAGACCGGCCGCAATCCCAACCGGCAGCAGCGACGTCAATCCTTCCAGCGATACGCCCTGCAGAGAGACCCCGGCGTTGGCGAAAGCGAACAGCGGCAGGATCATGAACGCGACCCACGGGTGCAGCTCATGCTCCAGCGTTTCCGACGGCGATGGCCCCTTCTTGACGTTCAGCGGGATCATAAAGCCGACGATCACCCCGGCCAGCGTCGCATGCACCCCGGACTTGAGGATCGCCACCCACAACACCAGGCCGACCATCATATACAACGAGGTTTTGCCCACGCCGCGCCAGTTCATCACCGCCAGCAGCACCGTCGCCGCGGCCGCCACGCCCAGCGCTATCATCGACACTTCGTGGGTGTAGAACAGCGCGATGATGATGATCACGCCCAGGTCGTCGATGATCGCCAGCGCCAACAGGAACACTTTCAGGCTGGTCGGCACGCGGTTGCCCAGCAAGGCCATGACGCCCAGCGCGAAGGCGATATCGGTCGCGGCCGGGATCGCCCAACCCTGGCGGGTAACTTCATCCGCGCCGTTGAACAACAGGTAAATCAGCGCCGGCGCCAGCATGCCGCCCAGTGCGGCGATCGCCGGAAACACCGCCTTGTCACGCCCGGACAGCGAGCCTTGCATCAGCTCGCGCTTGACCTCGAGCCCCACCACCAGGAAGAAGATGGCCATCAGCCCGTCGTTGATCCACAGCAGCAGCGGCTTGGCGATCTCCAGCGAAGCTACCTTCACCATCACCGGCAGGTTAAGGAATGCCTGGTAGATCCCCTGCGCCGGGCTGTTGGCCATGATCAGGGCGACGATCGCCGCCGCGATCAGGATGATGCCGCCCGCGGCTTCCTGACGTAAAAATTGACGAATGATGTTGGTCACAATACGTCTCTCCAAATCTGAGCAAGGCGTAGCGCCCTGCGAAGCACAGTCATGAAGTGAGTATAGAGGGCGTTTTAGTTCGAAAAAATAAGTTTATAAATGCTAAACAGCTCGAAAAAACCGATTAAAAGCACGAATAAGTCACATTTATATAAGGGATTAGCGGTTTGGCGCGCAAATAAAAACCCCGGGACAGAAGCCCGGGGTTCGCGCATAAGCTAACAGAAACAGAAGGTTAGCGAGTCAGATCGTCAAAGAACTTTTTCACCCCGTCGAAGAAGCTCTTCGAACGCGGGCTGTTCTTGTCGCCGGACGGGCCGCCCAGGCTCTCTTCCAGCTCACGCAACAGCTGCTTCTGCTTGTCGTTCAGATTGACCGGGGTTTCCACCACCACGCGACACAGCAGGTCGCCCTGGCTGCCGCCGCGCACCGATTTCACGCCCTTGCCGCGCATGCGGAACAGCTTGCCGGTTTGGGTCTCCGAAGGCACCTTCAGTTTCACCCGGCCATCCAGCGTCGGCACTTCAATCTCGCCGCCCAACGCCGCCATGGCAAAGTTGATCGGCACTTCGCAGTACAGGTTGTTGCCTTCACGCTCGAAGATCGGGTGCGCCTTCACCTGCACCTGAACGTACAGATCGCCCGCCGGTGCGCCGTGCTCGCCGGCTTCGCCTTCACCCGCCAAGCGGATGCGATCGCCGGTATCCACCCCGGCCGGAATTTTCACCGACAGCGTTTTGGATTTTTCTACCCGGCCGTGGCCATGGCATTTGTTGCACGGATCTTTGATGATCTGACCGCGGCCATGGCAATGCGGACACGCCTGCTGCACGGTGAAGAAGCCCTGACGCATCTGCACCTGGCCCTGACCATGACAGGTTGGGCAGGTGACCGGCGAACTGCCCGGCTTGGCGCCGCTGCCGTGGCAGACGTCGCACTCTTCCAGCGTCGGGATGCGGATCTCTTTGGTGACGCCACGTACCGCTTCCTCGAGGGTCAGCTCCATGTTATAGCGCAGATCGGAACCGCGGCTGGCGCGCTGACGGCGGCCTCCGCCGAAGATGTCGCCAAACACGTCGCCAAAGATATCGCTGAAGTCGGCGCCGCCGCCAAAGCCGCCGCCGCCCATGCCGCCCTGTTCAAAGGCCGCGTGCCCGTACTGATCGTAAGCCGCGCGTTTCTGGTCGTCGGTCAGGACTTCGTAAGCTTCTTTAACTTCTTTAAACTTGGTTTCGGCGTCTTGTTCCTGGTTGCGGTCAGGATGGTATTTCATCGCCAGGCGTTTGTACGCCTTTTTGATCTCACGTTCATCCGCCGTCTTGCTGACGCCGAGAATCTCGTAATAGTCTTTCTTCGCCATTCTTTCGCTTACCCTTAACATGCGTGCACGGGCGCAGAGTTGCCTCGACGCCCGTGCTGGTTTCCGGGAGCGGCATCTCCGCCGCCCCGTGCCCGCTTAAGGGCGATTATTTTTTGTCTTTAACTTCTTCGAACTCGGCGTCAACCACGTCGTCTTCTTTCTGCGCCGCGTTGTCCGCGCCGGCGTCAGCACCCTGCTGAGCCTGCTGCGCCTGAGCCATTTCCAGCAGCTTGCCGGAAACCTGCACCAACGCCTGGGTCTTCGCTTCGATCTCGGCTTTATCTTCGCCTTTCACCGCCGCTTCCAGATCTTTCAGCGCCGCTTCGATCGCCGTTTTGTCTTCCGCCGGCAGTTTGTCGCCCGCTTCTTCCAGCTGTTTGCGCGTGCCGTGGATCAGGTGATCCGCCTGGTTGCGAGTCTGTACCAGCTCTTCGAACTTGCGGTCAGCTTCAGCGTTCAGCTCGGCGTCGCGCACCATTTTCTGGATTTCGTCCTCGTTCAGACCAGAAGACGCCTTGATGGTGATCTTCTGCTCACGACCGGTGTTCTTGTCTTTGGCAGACACGTGCAGGATGCCGTCGGCATCGATGTCGAAGGTGACTTCGATCTGCGCCATGCCGCGCGGTGCCGCCTGGATGCCGTCCAGGTTGAACTGGCCCAGAGATTTGTTATCGCTGGCGCGCTTACGCTCACCCTGCAGCACGTGGATGGTGACCGCAGACTGGTTGTCTTCCGCAGTAGAGAACACCTGGCTGTGCTTGGTCGGGATCGTGGTGTTTTTGGTGATCAGCGGCGTCATCACGCTGCCCATGGTTTCGATACCCAGCGACAGCGGGGTAACGTCCAGCAGCAGAACGTCTTTCACATCACCGGCCAACACGCCGCCCTGTACCGCAGCGCCCACGGCAACCGCTTCGTCCGGGTTCACGTCTTTACGCGGCTCTTTGCCGAAGAAGTCTGCGACTTTCTTCTGCACCATTGGCATACGGGTCTGGCCGCCCACCAGGATCACGTCCTGGATGTCGGAAACCGACAGGCCTGCGTCTTTCAGCGCCACTTTCAGCGGCTCGATGGAGCGCGCCACCAAATCTTCAACCAGCGACTCGAGTTTGGCGCGAGTCACTTTGATGTTCATGTGTTTTGGACCGGTCGCGTCTGCCGTGATGTACGGCAGGTTAACGTCGGTCTGCTGAGCGGAAGACAGTTCGATCTTCGCTTTCTCGGCGGCTTCTTTCAGACGCTGCATCGCCAGCGGATCGTTGCGCAGATCGATGCCCTGATCTTTCTTAAACTCTTCCACCAGGTAGTTGATCAGACGGCTGTCGAAGTCTTCGCCGCCCAGGTGGGTGTCACCGTTGGTCGCCAGCACTTCGAAGGTTTTTTCGCCGTCAACGTCGTCGATTTCGATGATGGAGATATCGAAAGTACCGCCGCCCAGGTCATAAACCGCGATGGTGCGGTTGCCGACTTCTTTGTCCAGGCCGTAGGCCAGAGCCGCCGCGGTCGGTTCGTTGATGATGCGCTTGACTTCCAGACCCGCGATGCGGCCGGCGTCTTTAGTCGCCTGACGCTGGGCGTCGTTGAAGTAAGCCGGTACGGTGATAACCGCTTCAGTTACCGGTTCGCCCAGGTAATCTTCCGCCGTTTTCTTCATTTTCTTCAGCACTTCCGCAGAGATCTGCGGCGGAGCCATTTTCTGGCCTTTCACTTCCAGCCAGGCGTCGCCGTTATCGGCTTCGATGATTTTGTAAGGCATGATCGCTTTGTCGCGCTGCGCTTCTTCATCCTGGAAGCGGCGGCCGATCAGGCGCTTGATGGCGAACAGGGTGTTTTCAGGGTTGGTCACTGCCTGACGCTTAGCCGGCTGGCCAACCAGAGTTTCACCGTCCTGGGTATATGCGATAATAGAAGGAGTGGTGCGGTCGCCCTCGGCGTTTTCCAGCACGCGTGCCTTGGCACCATCCATAATTGCTACGCAAGAGTTGGTAGTACCCAGGTCGATACCAATAATTTTGCCCATCTAAACGTCTCCACTAAAAAATTCATAAGTCAGTCAGGTTGCTAACCTATATGCGGGCGATTTTTTGCTTTTCAACTGCCCGATATCTCAGTGCGACCCGCGGTTAGCAGCTGCGGTTGCAAATAAGATGGGGCCATCCAGCTCGGCATCAAGGGGCAAGGCAAAAAAAATTTCTTTTTTTATCGTCATTCAGATCATTGTTTCCGGCTGCGGGGATCATTATGATGCGCGCGCTCTGATGGAAAACTTCGATTTTTTGGCCATTCAGACCATTTATGATTTTACTTCGCTGTTTCCGTTAATTTTCTGTTATCGCAGAGGACTTATGCACACCAACAAGTTGGCGAATCCCGGCCCTCTCGGCCTGATGGGCTTCGGGATGACCACCGTCTTGCTGAACCTGCACAACGCGGGCTTTTTCCCACTGAACTCCGCCATCATCAGCATGGGGATTTTCTTCGGTGGCCTGGCCCAGATCCTGGCCGGTCTGCTGGAGTACAAGAAGGGCAACACCTTCGGCATGACCGCATTCACCGCCTACGGCAGCTTCTGGCTGAGCCTGGTCGGCCTGCTGCTGCTGCCGCGTTTGGGCCTGGCGGAAGCCACCGAGGCGCACGTGCTGGGCATCTACCTGGCGCTGTGGGGCGTCTTCACCCTGTTCATGTTCTTCGGCACCCTCGGCGCCAACCGCGTGCTGCAGTTCGTGTTCGCCAGCCTGACGCTGCTGTTCGCCCTGCTGGCCGTCGGCAACATCACCGGCAACCACGCGTTGCTGACCTTCGCCGGTTATGAGGGCATCATCTGCGGCGCCAGCGCCATCTACCTGGCGATGGCCGAAGTGCTCAACGAGCAATACGGCCGCACCGTGCTGCCGATTGGCGAACCGGCCTCGGCCCGCGTCGCGGCATCGCCGGTCACGGCGTAATCGCCCGCCCCTGACGAAAAAGCCCTGCAATGCAGGGCTTTTTTTAGCTGTAGGAACCGGCTCGCCGCTCGCCGGCTTCGCTGTTCAGGTCGCGATGCAGGTAGACACCGAGCAGCAGCCCGATAAGCGACAGCGCCAGCACATAGTAAGCGGGCGCTAACGGGGTTAATTTCATGATCAGCGTCACAAAAATAGGGGTTAAACCGCCAAAAATAGCGTACGAGACGTTATATGAGAACGAGATGCCGGTAAACCGCACTTCCGCCGGGAAAGCCCGCACCATCACGTACGGCACGGCCCCCACCACGCCTACGCTGAAACCCACCAGCGCATAGCAGGCGAACAGCATTTCCGGGCGTACGCCCACCGTCTGATAGAACAGCCAGCTGCAGCCGGCCAGCAGCAAACTGCCGACCACCAGCGTTTTGCTGGCGCCGAAGCGATCGGCCGACAAACCGGCGACGATGCAGCCGGCGATCAGCATGATGGTGGCGATGCTGTTGGCCTGCAGCGTCAGAGCCGGCGCAATGCCGAACTGTTTTTGCAGATAGGTCGGGGTCATCAGGATCACCACCACGATACCGGCGGAGAGCAGCCAGGTCAGCAGCATCGACACCGCCACTTCCCGTTTGTGGTTGAGCACCACCGATTTCAGCGGCAGCTCCTCGGCCAGCGCTTTGCGCGCCTGCATCTCGATGAAGATCGGTGTTTCCTGCAGCCAGCGGCGCAGGTACATCGCCACCAGGCCGAACATGCCGCCAAGCAGGAATGGAATGCGCCAGCCGCCGCCGGCAATGCTCTGCGGGCTAAGCGTGGTGTTGATCACCGTCGCCACCACCGATCCCAGCAGAATGCCCACCGTCAGCCCGGCGGTCAGCGTGCCGCAGGCGAAACCGATGCGCCGGCGCGGCACGTGTTCGGCGACGAAGACCCAGGCGCCCGGCACCTCACCGCCGATCGCCGCCCCCTGCAGCACGCGCATCAGCAGCAGCAACAGCGGCGCGGCGATGCCGATGCTGGCGTAGGTCGGCAGCAGGCCCATCGCCAGCGTCGGCAACGCCATCAGCAGAATGCTCAGGGTAAACATCTTTTTGCGGCCGACCAGATCGCCGAAGTGCGCCATCACGATGCCGCCCAGCGGGCGGGCCAGATAGCCGGCGGCGAAAATGCCGAAGGTTTGCACCAGCCGCAGCCATTCCGGCATGTCCGCCGGGAAGAACAGATCGCCGACCACGGCGGCGAAGAATACGAAGATGATGAAGTCGTAAAACTCCAACGCGCCGCCCAACGCGGCCAACGTCAGCGTTTTGTAGTCTTGCCGGTTCAGCCGGCGATTAGTGTCGTGAGGCATAGGGCACCGTCGGTAAAGGCTGTAAAAATAAAAGCCGCAGGCTTTCTGTAAAAGAATCCTTACTATAGCGGCAAATTATTTTCACACCAAACGGGCTGAAGCCGATCTCGCAGATTACTGAAATTTAGAGGTTTATCTCGCGACGCGCGCTCTTTGGCCGAAATGCTGCTACCACTGCGGCATGCGTTTCGACATAAGGCCCGTCGAGCAACTGAATGCAATAAGGCACGCTGGCGAAGATGCCGTGCACCACCGCATTGCCCTGCTCGTCCTTCACCCCTTCCAGCGTTTCCTTGATCGACTTTGGCTGGCCGGGCAGATTGATGATCAGCGCCTGCTTGCGGATCGCCCCCACCTGGCGAGAAAGAATTGCCGTTGGCACATAGTGTAGGCTGATCTGACGCATTTGCTCGCCGAAACCGGGCATCACGCGATCGGCGATCGCCAGCGTGGCGTCAGGGGTGACGTCGCGACGCGCCGGCCCGGTGCCGCCGGTGGTCAGCACCAGATGGCAGCCCATTTCGTCCACCAGCTCACACAGCGTTTGCTCAATTTGCGTCTGCTCATCGGGGATCAGCCGGGTTTCCAGCTTGAACGGCGTCGCCAACGCGCCGGCCAGCCACTCCTCCAGCGCCGGAATGCCTTTATCCTGGTAAACGCCGCCGGAAGCGCGGTCAGAAACGGAAACCAAACCAATACGTAAAATATCCATGCGTAACCTCTACAGCCTGATGGGGTCCGAACGGGTTCGTCTCCCGTTCTGTTGTCATTGCCGAGAGTATAAGGGCTTCCCTCGCTGGCGGGAGCGTCGGGCATAAAAAAAGGTGGCCTGAGCCACCTTTTTACTGCGCGATCTGCGGGAATTACAGCAGGTCGGCGATCATTTTTTCCAGTTTGCCCTGGTCTACGGCGAACTTGCGGATGCCGTCGGTCAGTTTCTCGACCGCCATCGGATCCTGGTTGTGCTGCCAGTAGAACTCAGGTTCGGTCAGTGCGGCAGGACGCGCCTTCACTTCACCGGTGTAAGACAGTTTGCGCTCCAGCGCGCCTTCGCTCTCCGCCAGCTCTTTCAGCAGCGCAGGGGCGATGGTCAGGCGGTCGCAGCCGGCCAGCTCGATGATTTCGCCGACGTTGCGGAAGCTGGCGCCCATCACCACGGTGTTGTAACCGTGTTGTTTGTAGTACTGGTAAATCTCGGTCACGGAGATCACGCCCGGATCTTCGTGCGGTGCGAACTCTTTCTTGTCGCCGTTGGCTTTGTACCAATCGAGGATACGGCCGACGAACGGCGAGATCAGGTAAACGCCGGCTTCGGCGCAGGCGCGAGCCTGAGCGAAGGAGAACAGCAGCGTCAGGTTACAGTTGATGCCTTCTTTCTCCAGCTGCTCCGCCGCGCGGATGCCCTGCCAGGTCGAGGCCAGTTTGATCAGAATGCGATCGTTGCTGATGCCGGCTTCGTTGTACAGCTTGATCAGGCGCTTGGCCTTGGCCACGCTGGCGACGGTGTCGTAAGACAGACGCGCGTCAACCTCGGTGGAGATGCGGCCCGGAACCAGTTTGAGGATCTCCAGACCGATGTTGACCGCCAGCTTGTCGGCGGCGTCGGCGATCTGCTGCTCGCGATCGCTGCTCTGGCCGCGCGCCCAGGCGATGGCTTCGTCAATCAGTTTGCGGTATTCAGGAATTTGGGCTGCATTGAGGATCAGCGAAGGGTTGGTTGTGGCGTCCTGCGGTTGATACAGCTTCATTGCCGCGATATCACCCGTATCTGCAACCACTGTAGTCAGCTGGCGCAGGGAAGTTAATTTGTCGGTCATGTTGGCATTATCTCATCGTTTGTGCATGAACTTTTGGCATTGTTCAACCATGCCCTGCCCTGATAATAACATGCGCCAAGCCCGGTGCAAGGCTGGAAAACCGCGGCGCGCAAGCATCTGTTTTATCCTTGGGCGAGCAACCGTTTACGCCGATATCTTTCGCCATTACCGAGCGGATGGAAAGGCAATAACGTGCTATTGCCCGAATAAATTATGTTAAATTCGAAAAAATTGATGCAATTCGTCCGCTAATCTGCGAAAAATCTTAATCGTCTGACGCCGGACCGATTCCAGCTAAGCTCTTGTAAAAAATAGGCCAATATTTCTCACCTGCGGTGGATGCTGCCAGGTGCGCATGACATTTCGATAAGGAGGAGGGATCCCTTGACGGACCTGATGAATTTTATAAACAACATTTTGTGGGGGTCGGTGCTGATTTATCTGCTGCTCGGCACCGGCATTTACTTCACGCTGCGCACCCGTTTTATCCAGCTCCGCCACTTCAGCCACATGTTCTCGGTGTTGAAAAACAGCAATAAAAGCGACAGCGCCGGCATCTCCTCTTTCCAGGCGCTGTGCACCACGCTGGCGGCGCGCGTCGGCACCGGCAACCTGACCGGCGTCGCCATCGCCCTGACCGCCGGCGGCCCCGGCGCCATCTTCTGGATGTGGGTGGTGGCGTTTATCGGCATGGCCACGTCATTTGTGGAGAGCTCGCTGGCTCAGCTCTACAAAACCAAAGACGACAACGGCAACTACCGCGGCGGCCCGGCCTATTACATGGAAAAGGGACTCGGCATGCGCTGGATGGGCGTGCTGTTCTCCATTTTCCTGATCATCGCTTTCGGCCTGGTGTTCAACGCCGTACAGGCCAACTCCATCGCGCAGGCCTCCGCCGTCGCCTTCCATTTACAGCCGCTGCACGTCGGTATTGGCCTGGTGCTGCTGAGCGGCGTGGTGATCTTCGGCGGCATCCGCTCCATCGCCAAAGTGGCCGAGCTGGTGGTGCCGCTGATGGCCGGCGCCTACCTGCTGCTGGCTCTCTGGGTGATTGGCCATAACATCGAGCACATGCCGGCGATCCTGACGCTGATCTTCAAAAGCGCCTTCGGCCTGCAGGAAGCCGCGGCCGGCGCCGTCGGTTACGGTATCTCCCAGGCGATGACCCAGGGCGTGCAGCGCGGCCTGTTCTCCAATGAAGCCGGCATGGGATCGGCGCCCAACGCGGCGGCGTCCGCCTCGCCTTATCCGCCGCATCCCGCTTCACAGGGCTACGTGCAGATGCTCGGGGTATTTATCGACACCATCGTCATCTGCAGCGCCACCGCGGCGATCATCCTCTCTTCCGGCATTCTCGATCAGCCGACCGACAGCATCAGCGGCATCGATCTGACCCAGCGCGCGCTGTCGACCGCCGTCGGCAGTTGGGGGACTCCGTTCGTCGCCATCGCCATCTTCTTCTTCGCCTTTACGTCGATCATCGCCAACTACGCCTATGCCGAGAGCAATCTGGTGTTCCTCGAGCACAACCACCCGGGCGGCCTGTTGATTTTCCGCTGCGTGGCGCTGGGCATGGTGATGTTCGGCGCGCTGGCGGAGCTGCCGCTGGTGTGGAAAATGGCGGATACCTCCATGGCGCTGATGGCGATCACCAACCTGACGGCTATCTTGCTGCTGTCGCGGGTCGCGCTGAAGCTGGCCGACGACTACCATCGCCAGCGCCGCCTGGGCAAGCTGCCGACCTTCGACGCCAACCGTTACCCGGAGCTGAAATCGCAGCTGGAGCCGGGCGTGTGGGACGACAAGCAGCCGCCGCGCTGAGTATTCCGGGGCGCGTGCGATGCGCGCCCCGCCTATTGGACCGATAGCCCCTTTTTCCCGCGCTTTTTGCTACAGTATGCGCACTTGGATAAACAGGATCTGGCCATGCTCGTTATTATTTCACCTGCAAAAACGCTCGATTACGACAGCCCGCTGGCGACAAAACGCTTCACGCAGCCCGAACTGCTGAGCAAGTCTAAGCAGCTTATCAACATTTGCCGCGAGCTGACGCCGGCGCAAATCGCCAGCCTGATGAGCATCAGCGACAAGCTGGCCGGGCTGAACGCCGCGCGCTTTAGCGAATGGCAACCGACATTTACCCCGGACAACGCCCGTCAGGCGCTGCTGGCGTTCAAGGGCGACGTATATACCGGCCTGCAGGCGCAGGACTTCAACGAAGACGATTTCGACTTCGCCCAGCAGCATCTGCGCATGCTGTCCGGCCTGTATGGCGTACTGCGCCCGCTCGATCTGATGATGCCGTACCGGCTGGAGATGGGCATCAAGCTGGAAAACCCGAAGGGCAAAGATCTGTACAGCTTCTGGGGCGATCAGATCACCAAAAAGCTCAACGAAGCGCTGGAGCAACAGGGCGACGACGTGGTGGTCAACCTGGCGTCAGACGAGTATTTCAAAGCGGTGAAGCCGGCCAAGCTGCACGGCTCGCTGATCAAACCGGTGTTCCTCGACGAGAAGAACGGCAAGTTCAAGGTCATCAGCTTCTACGCCAAGAAAGCGCGCGGGTTGATGAGCCGCTTTATCATCAAAAACCGCCTGACGCGCAGCGAGCAGCTGGCGGACTTCAACCTGGAAGGCTACGCCTTCGACGAAGCCGCCTCGCAAGGCAATGAACTGGTGTTCAAACGCCCGGAGCAGGCATAAAAAAAAGCCGTCGCAAGACGGCTTTTCGCATTTTACCCTGCCGAACTTCAGGCCGGCAGCCCCATCAGGAACTTGCGCAGTTCGCCGAAGTTGGCCGGCAGCGTGTGCGACAGCAGCGGCAGCTCAGCCCGCAGCGCCAGCGCTTTCGGCAACGGCAGTTCCTGGCCGAGTATCGCTTCCACACTCTCTTTAAACTTGGCCGGATGCGCGGTGCCGAGGAACAGGCCGAACTCCCCTTCCTGCAATTGGTCACGCAGCGCACGGTAGGCGATGGCCGCGTGCGGTTCGGAGATATAGCCCAGCTCGGCCAGCTCACGCATCGTGTCTTTGGTGGTCTCGTCGCTGACCGCCGCGTGACCCAGCTCCTTCAACTGCCAGACCTTGCGACGGAACAGCTCTTCCACGCGCGGCCAGTTGTTCGGCTGGCTGACGTCCATGGCGTTGGACAGCGTCGCGACCGTAGCGTGCGGCTGCCACTGGCCGCTGGTCAGGAAGCGCGGCACGGTGTCGTTGGCGTTGGTGGCGGCGATGAAGCGCTTCACCGGCAGGCCCAGCGATTTGGCCAGCAGCCCGGCGGTCAGATCGCCGAAGTTGCCGCTCGGCACCGAAATCACCAGTTGATTGCGCGCTTCCTGCGGCAGCTGCGCCACCGCTTCGAAGTAGTAGCAAATCTGCGCCAGTAAACGGCTGATGTTAATCGAGTTGGCCGAGTTCAGGTGCAGCGCGTCTTTCAATTCCTGATCGTCGAACGCCTGCTTCACCAGCGCCTGACAAGCATCGAAGTCGCCGTCGATCGCCACGGTGTGAATGTTGCCGCCCAGGGTGCAGAACAGCTTTTCCTGCAGCGGGCTGATTTTGCCCTGCGGATACAGGATCACTACCCGTACATTTTTCAGGCCGTAGAAGGCGTGCGCCACGGCGGCGCCGGTGTCGCCGGAGGTGGCGGTCAGAATGGTCACCGGCTGCTCGCCGGCCACTTCCGCCAGCATCTGCGCCATAAAGCGGCCGCCGAAGTCTTTGAACGCCAGCGTCGGGCCGTGGAACAGCTCCAGGCAGGAGACGTCATCGGTCACTTTCGCCACCGGCGCCGGGAACTCAAAGGCGGCCTGCACGCGTTTCTTCAGCGCCGTTTCCGGCACCTCTTCGCCGATAAAGGCCGACAGAATGCGGCTGCTGCGGGTGACAAAGTCCTGCTCCAGCAGTTGGTCGATTTCGGTCAGTTCGAACTCCGGCAGATCCAGCGGGAAGAACAGCCCCTGTTGCTTGCCCAGGCCTTGTTTGATCGCCTGCGCGAAGCTGACCTGCTCGTTGTGATCCTTAAGGTTGTACAGTTTCATGCGTTATCCCAGTAGTCGAGCGCCTGCGGTATCCAGACGGCAAATATGAACAAAACCTTCGTCGTTTTGCAGATAGTGTTGTTGCAGCCAGGCGGCCATGCGTTGCGCGGTGGCGCCGTCATTGCAGACGGCGAACAGCGTCGGGCCAGAGCCGGAGATGCCGCAGGCCAACGCGCCGATCTCCTGCGCCGCCTTGCGCGCTTCGGCGAAGCCCGGCAGCAGCCGGGTGCGGTACGGTTCGGCGATCACGTCCTGCATCAATTTGGCGGCCAGCTGCGGCTGCCGGGTATGGCAGGCGTGAATAAAGCCGGCCAGGTAGCGGCCGTGGCTGATGCAATCCTGACGACGGTATTGCGCGGGTAAAATGGCGCGCGCTTCGGCGGTGGACACTTTGATGCCCGGATAGGCCATAACCCACAGCCAATCGTCAAAGCACGGCACCTCCTGGCTGATAATGCCTTCTTCTTCCAGCATCAGCTGCAGGCCGCCCAGATAGCAAGGCGCCACGTTGTCGTAATGCACGCTGCCGGAAATGCGCCCTTCCAGCTCGCCCATCAGGCCGAGCAGCGTCGTCTTATCCAACGGGCGATCGCAGAATTCGTTCATCGCCATCAGCCCGGCGACCACCGAACAGGCGCTGGAACCCAGCCCCGATCCGATCGGCATGTTCTTTTCCAAACGCATCGCCACCGGCACTTCGCGGCCGATCTCCTGGCAGAAGCGCTCCCAGCATTGATAAACGATGTTCTCTTTCGGCTCGGCCGGCAGCTTGCTGACGAAGCGCCCGGCATTCTGCAAACTGAACGTCTCGGCGGCTTCGACGCTGACACAGTCGCCCAGCAGCGTGCCGTCGATCGGCGAAACCGCCGCGCCCAGCACGTCGAAACCGACGCTGACGTTGCCGATCGAGGCCGGTGCATACACTTTAACCATATTAAACTCCCAACTTCCATGACAGTGTGCGCAGCAGATCGGCGAACACGCCCGCTGCGGTCACATCGTTACCGGCGCCGTAGCCGCGCAGCACCAGCGGCAGCGGCTGATAATAACGGCTGTAGAAGGCCAGCGCGTTCTCGCCGTTCTTCACTTTATACAACGGATCGTTGCCGTCCACCGCCTCAATGCGCACCTTACAGCGCCCTTCGTCGATCAGGCCGACATAGCGCAGCACCTTGCCTTGCTCGGCGGCGTTGGCCACGTTGCGCGCGAACTCTTTATCCAGCTCCGGCAACCGCGCCAGGAAATGGTCCACGTCGCCCGACGCGTCGAAGGACGGCGGCAGCACCGGCTCGACCTCAATATCGCTCAGCTCCAGCTTGTAACCGGCCTCGCGCGCCAGGATCAGCAGCTTGCGCGCCACGTCCATACCGGACAGATCGTCGCGCGGATCCGGCTCGGTGTAGCCGTTGGCCCTAGCCTGCAGGGTCGCCGCCGACAGCGACAGCCCTTCGTCCAGCTTGCCGAAGATAAAGGACAGCGAGCCGGACAGGATGCCGGAGAAACGCACCAGTTCATCGCCGGCGTTCAGCAGGTTTTGCAGGTTCTCAATCACCGGCAAACCGGCGCCGACGTTGGTGTCGTACAGGAACTTGCGGTGCGAACCGGCGGCGGCCGCGCGCAGCTGCTGATAATAGTTCATCGACGAGGTGTTGGCCTTTTTGTTCGGCGTCACCACATGGAAGCCGTCCGCCAGGAAGTCCACGTACTGATCGGCCACCGCCTGGCTGGAGGTACAGTCGACGATCACCGGGTTCAGCAGGTGATACTCCTTCACCAGCCGGATCAGACGGCCGAGATTGAACGGCTCCTGCGCGCCGGCCAGCGCGTCGCGCCAGCTGTCCAGCGCGATGCCGTGCACATTGGTCAGCATCACGCGCGAGTTGGCGATGCCGCACACCCGCAGATCGATATGTTTTTGCTTCAGCCACGGCTGCTGGCGATAGATCTGCTCGATCAGCGCCCCACCGACGCCGCCGACGCCGATGACGAACACTTCGATCACCTGATCGGTGTTGAACAGCATCTGGTGGCTGACGCGCACGCCGGTGGTGGCGGAATCATTGCTGACCACCACCGAAATGGAACGTTCGGAAGATCCTTGGGCAATGGCGACGATATTGATGTTGGCGCGCGCCAGCGCGGAGAAGAAGCGTGCGGAAATGCCGCGCAGGGTGCGCATGCCGTCGCCGACCACCGAGATGATCGCCAGGCGTTCCATCACGTCCAGCGGATCCAGCACGCCGTCTTTCAGCTCCAGATAGAACTCCTCTTCCAGCGCGCGACGAGCGCGCTGCAGTTCACCCTGCGGCACGCAGAAGCTGATGCTGTATTCGGAAGAGGATTGGGTGATCAGCACCACCGAAATGCCGGCGCGCGACATCACGGCGAAGACCCGTGCGGCCATGCCGACCATGCCTTTCATGCCCGGGCCGGAGACGTTGATCATCGCCATGTTGTTCAGGTTGGTGATGCCCTTCACCGGCATATCGGCATCGGTGCTGTCTTTGCCGATCAGCGTGCCGGGGGCCTGCGGGTTGGAGGTGTTTTTAATCAGGCAAGGGATTTGGAACTGGGCAATCGGAGTGATGGTGCGGGGGTGTAACACTTTGGCGCCAAAATAGGAAAGCTCCATCGCTTCCTGGTACGACATCGATTTCAGTAACCTGGCGTCCGGCACGGTGCGCGGATCGCAGGTATAAACGCCGTCGACGTCGGTCCAGATCTCGCAACAGTCAGCGCGCAGGCAGGCGGCCAGCACCGCGGCGGAATAGTCGGAGCCGTTGCGGCCCAGCACCACCAGCTCGCCCTTGTCGTTACCGGCGGTGAAACCGGCCATCAGCACGATGTGATCGGCCGGGATCGCCGCGGCGGCGATACGCAGCGTAGACTCGGCGATGTCCACGGTGGACTCCAGGTAGTGGCCCTGCGCCAGCAGTTTCTCCACCGGGTTAATCACCGTGACCGGATAGCCTTTGGCGCGGAACACCCCTTCCATGATGGCGATGGAGAGCTTTTCGCCACGGCAGATGATCGCCGCGTTCACGCTGTCCGGGCACTGCCCCAGCAGCGAGACGCCATGCAGCACCTGTTTGAGCTGCGCGAATTCCTGATCGACCACGCCTTTCAAACGATCGTATTCAAAGCCCGGCAGCGCCTGCGCCAGCCCGCTCAGCAGGTCGGCAAAGATCCGCTCGGCGTCGCTCATATTCGGCAGAATGTCCTGGCCCGCCACCGTTTTGTCGATCATCGCCACCAGATGGTTGGTGATCTTTGCGGGGGCGGACAAGACCGTGGCTACCTGTCCCTGACGCGCGTTACTCTCCATGATGTCGGCGACGCGCAGAAAACGTTCCGCATTCGCTACCGAGGTTCCGCCAAATTTCAGCACTCGCATTTGTGATCTCTCCGAATTTAAGCCGAAAAAAAAGCCCGCACTGATTAGGTGCGGGCTTTTTTCTGTGTTTCCTGTGCGCGTCAGCCCGCCCCGTTACCTGTGGTATCGGTGGTGGTAATAATTGTGGTAGTCAGGCTGATATTGCGCATGTTGTCTGTCTGTCTCATGAAATACTCTGTCCCCTCTATTGGTTAAAGCAATCGCTATCCCAAGTCAAACGATTTCTTTTTTTTGCTTATTTTCCGTTCAGCGGCCGTAATGCGCGATGCAACAGGTGAAAAGCAAAATGACAGAACAAAAAAACAACCTAAAGCCGGTTTAATAGTGGATCACACTGAGTAACCGCCTGCTGGAGCCGCTATCACTTGGCGAGTTTTTTTTCGATGTCGTGCAGCAGCGTATGCAGCATCGCCGTATCTCGCTGCGGCAACGCACCGAGGCGCTGGTGCAGCCAGTCGCGCAATTTTTGGTCATCGCCGACCTCCAGGGCATCCAACAAAGCATCGGCGCGGCGGCGCAACGCCCTGAGTTGCCCTTCAGGCGCCGCAGCCTCCTGCGGCGCGGCGTTGACGCCCATCAGGCTCGCCAACTGGTAGCAGTATACCATCACCGCCTGGCCCAGGTTGAGCGACGGATAGTCCGCCTGCATCGGCACGCCGGTCAGCAAATCCGCCAGCGCCAGCTCTTCGTTGGTCAGGCCGGAATCCTCGCGGCCGAATACCAGCGCGGCCTGGCCGACCCACTGCTTACGCTCACTCAGCTGTTCCAGCAGCTCAGGCGGCGTGCAGTAGTAGTGAAAACGCGCGCGACTGCGGGCGGTGGTGGCGACGGTGAAATCCACATCCGCCAGCGCCTGTTCCAGCGTGGCGAACGTTTGCACGCCGTCGAGGATCTCGCCGGCCCCATGCGCCACCCAGCGCGCCGCCGGCTGCAGATGCGCCTCGCTGTCGACGATGCGCAACGAAGCGAAACCCATGGTTTTCATCGCGCGCGCCGCCGCGCCGACGTTTTCCGGCCGCGCCGGAGCCACTAGAACAATATGAAGCTGCATCACTCTTCCACCGAAGGCGGGCCTGCGTTTTTGACGATAGCGCAGCGCCCGCATGTATTTACAATTGCGTAACAATAAACGCGTTAATAGCAACAAACAAGATTAAACGGCTCGTTGAGCTAATAAACCTGTCGTAATAGTCATTATTCATGCTTATGTTTTACTGCATTTATTTATCAATGAGTTAAAACAACGCGATGATCAATAAGCGAATAATTGTATCCTATCAGGCCGGATAATGCTGAATCGTTCACAGAATTTGAGGTTCTGTGACTTAAACTGGCATTTCTGTAAGTGTTTTTCACAAATCTGTTAACGTGCTACAATTGAATTTGATATATGTCAACAAAGCGTAGTTTTGTTGGGTGATGAATTCGGCACGCGCTGTTATATTGCTGTTAATGGGGTTAGGATATGCGCCGTTTTGGCACCCAAGGGGTTGTAGGGAACGGCATCCCCACCAGGCTAGCGATCTTGTTGACATGAGATGGAAAGTGCATCAAGAACGAGTTTACGTACTTTAGTCATTTGCTGAGAGGGAACGTGGCGCTATCTCTGCCCTCCTCTAAGAAAACAGAGACTTCTGTACTTCCTATTTTCTATTTTGTTGGCAATTTTAGGTAGCAAATATGCAGACCCCGCACATTCTGATTGTCGAAGACGAGTTAGTCACTCGTAACACCCTGAAGAGCATTTTCGAGGCGGAAGGCTACATTGTTCATGAAGCCAATGATGGTGCAGAGATGCACAATATCCTGTCTGAAAATGATATCAATCTGGTCATCATGGACATCAATCTGCCAGGCAAAAACGGCCTGCTGTTGGCGCGCGAACTGCGTGAACAGGCCAGCGTCGCCTTGATGTTCCTGACCGGCCGCGATAACGAGGTGGATAAAATCCTCGGCCTGGAAATCGGCGCCGACGATTACATCACCAAACCGTTCAACCCGCGTGAGCTGACCATCCGCGCGCGCAACCTGCTGTCGCGCACCATGAATCTGGGCAGCCTCGGCGAAGAGCGCCGCCTGGTCGAGAGCTACAAGTTCAACGGGTGGGAGCTGGACATCAACAGCCGCTCTTTGATCAGCCCGGCCGGCGAACAGTACAAGCTGCCGCGCAGCGAATTCCGCGCCATGCTGCACTTCTGCGAAAACCCGGGCAAGATCCAGTCCCGCGGCGAACTGCTGAAGAAGATGACCGGCCGCGAGCTGAAGCCGCATGACCGCACCGTGGACGTCACCATCCGTCGCATTCGCAAGCACTTCGAATCGACGCCGGACACGCCGGAAATCATCGCCACCATCCACGGCGAAGGCTACCGCTTCTGCGGCGATCTGGAAGAGTAATTCCAGCCTGCCGTCATGAAAACGGGGTTCAGCATGCTGAACCCCGTTTTTTTATTTTGCCTCAGCCCACGGCATGATCGGCACCGCGCTCAGCGCATTCTTCGGCGAGCCGTCGATCACCTTGTCGGAGTAGCTCAGGTAGATCAGCGAATTGCGTTTGGCATCGTAGAAGCGCACCACCTGCAGCTTCTTGAACACCAGCGACGTGCGTTTCTGGAACACCACATCGCCTTCCGCCTTGCCGTTTTTGATCTTGTCGCTCAGCTCGATAGGCCCGACCTGCTGGCAGGAAATGGCCGCGTCGGCGGTATCTTCCGCCAGCCCCAGCCCGCCTTTGATGCCGCCGGTTTTGGCGCGGCTGATATAACAAGTTACATTTTTAACATCCGGATCGTCGAACGCTTCGACCACGATTTTGTGGTCCGGCCCCAACAATTTAAACACCGTATCAACGGAACCCACTTGCTCCGCCTGTGCGCTTCCCACGGTTGCGCAAACCAAACCGAATAAAAATATCCAGCTTTTTTTCATTTACTTAACTCCGATATAACCTTGCCGCGAAAATGGGCTCGGCGATCACCATTATTTATGTCTAAGCTCACGGAATCGGGTTTTTACGGGTCCGCACCGTCCGTTTTAGCACAGAGCGTGACAAAAATCTTTGAGAGTCGCGGAGGAAAAAAATTGCTATGATGCGGCGTCGTTATTTCTTTGCGCCCACTACGGTGTACCCCAATCCAACTCTGGCGCGGCATGCGCAGCAGAGGCAAAGAGTGCAACCCATAATGGCTCATGGATCGGTCTGATAGCGCAGCACCAGCGTGACGAATCAACAGTTCGGGTTCCTACCCCCAAGCTTTACGAGGAAGTTCTATGGATCAAGCCGGTATCATTCGTGATCTGCTTAGCTGGCTGGAAAGCCATTTGGACCAACCCTTGTCGCTGGATAACGTGGCGGCCAAGGCTGGCTACTCCAAATGGCACCTGCAACGGATGTTCAAAGATATTACCGGTAATGCCATCGGTGCTTACATCCGGGCAAGAAGGCTGTCCAAGGCCGCCGTCGCGCTGCGCCTGACCAGCCGGCCGATTTTGGATATCGCTCTGCAATATCGCTTCGACTCGCAGCAGACCTTCACGCGCGCCTTCAAGAAACAGTTTGCGCAAACGCCGGCGCTGTACCGCCGCGCCGAAGACTGGAACGCGTTCGGCATCTGCCCGCCGATCCGTCTGGGGGCCTTCACTCTGCCGCAGCCCGAGTTCCTCTCGTTGCCGGATAAGCATCTGGTCGGCCTGACCCAAAGCTACTCCTGCACGCTGGAACAGATCACCACCGTGCGCACCGAGCTGCGCTCGCAGTTCTGGCGCCAGTTCCTCGGCGAAGTCGAAACCTTGCCGCCGGTGCTGTACGGGTTGCACCACTCGCGTCCGAGCCAGGAGAAGGACGACGAACAGGAAGTGCTGTACACCACGGCGCTGGAGCCGGATCAGGTGCCTGATAAAGTGCAGGAAGTTCAACCGCTGGTGCTGCCGGGCGGCGAATTTGCAATGTTCAGCTATGAAGGGCCCATCGGAGGCCTGCAGGACTTTATCCTGACGGTCTACGGCACTTGCCTGCCGGAGCTCAAACTGACGCGCCGCAAAGGGCACGACATCGAGCGCTTCTACCCGAAAGGCGAGCGCCGTCCGCATCAGGCGCCTACCGAGATCAAGTGCGATTACCTGATCCCGATTCGACGTTAACGCTGCAGTTCGTCCAACGCGGGCATGTCCAGATGCGTGACATCGCCCGCCGTTTCGACGATCCAGCCGGAAGCCAGCCACGGGCTCTGCTGGTGATCGACGCGCGACAGTGAGCAGTTGCGCAAGCGCAGGCGACGTTCCGCATAGGCCGGCAGCCCGAGCACCGTACTGATCAAACACCCCAACGCGATGCCATGGCTGACGAGCAGCGGCTTGCTGCCCTCCGGCAGCATCAGGCAGCTCTCCAGCGCAGCGCGCATGCGCTCGCCCAGCTCCTCCATGGATTCGCCTTGAGGGATACGGCCGTCAGGAGTACCATCGACCATCTGTTTGCGCCACTGTTCTTCCTGCGGCGTCAAACTGTCGATCAGGCGTTCTTCCAGAACCCCCATGTGCAGCTCACGCAAACGCGGATCGCCAATCACTTCGCAGCCACAGGCTTCGGCGATGATCTGCGCGGTGCGGCGCGTGCGCCCCAGGTCGCTGGTAATGATATGCGTAATGCCTTCTTTGCTGACGCGCCTGGCGACCAGACGGGCCTGGTGTTCCCCCATGGCGGTTAACGGGCTGTCGGACTGACCCTGGATGCGGCGAGCCGCATTCCATTCCGTTTCGCCGTGGCGAACGAGGTATACCTGTAACATTTTTGTTTTCCGTTATACTGCGTGAAATTTGCGTTTATCCCCGGCCCGGCGGCGCTTTTGCCGCTGCCCGGCGTATCGGCCAGAAGGATATCAAACCCGTTATGTACCATGTTGTCGCTGCAACTACCAACCCGGCAAAGATCAAGGCTATTCAATTGGCCTTCGATGACGTCTTCGGCGCAGGCCAATACCGCATTGAACCCGTCGACGTCGCCAGCGGCGTTTCGCTGCAGCCGATAGGCAATCACGAAACGCGCACCGGTGCGCGTCAACGCGTGATGGAAGCGCGCCAGGTCAGGCCCGAGGCCGATTTTTGGGTCGGCGTGGAAGCCGGGATTGAAGAGAATATGACCTTCGCCTGGATGACCATCGAGAACCCGTCCATCCGCGGTGAATCCCGCTCGGCGAGCCTGATGCTGCCGGAAGTCATCTTACAAGGTATTCGCGAAGGCCGCGAATTGGGCAGCGAAATGGCGACGATCACCGGCAACGCCGAGGTGAAGCGCCAGGGCGGCGCCATCGGCGTCTTCACCGACGGCCGGCTGAGCCGCACCAGCGTTTATCATCAGGCGCTGCTGCTGGCGCTGGTGCCGTTTCACAACGCCATCTATCAGCAATAACGCAGAGTCTGCTAGGGCGCGTCGTGCAGCAACTGCTGCTCAAGCCACTGTTTCAGCGCGGGTGAAGCCGCTTTCAGGCTGTTAGAACCGCGGGTGATGGTGGCGATCCCCGCGCCCAGTTCATTTTTCAGCTCGCGCTGGCTCATCTCGCCGCGCATCAGTTCCTGAATGATCCGCACCCGGGTGCCCAGCGCGGTGCGCTCGTCCGGCGTCAGCATCAATTGCAACAGCGGTTGATGCAGTTCTTGCGCAAACGAATTCTGCAGCAGCGCGACGAAGCGCAGCCAATCCTCATTGCCTTGTTCTGAAAGAGCGGGGTCGTTTAACGATAATTGCGTCATGGCAGCCACCATACTATTTAACTAGTACAGCAGCATACCATAGGGCCGTCAAAATCAATAACGTCTCTGCCACTCGGCGTCGGTCAGCACCTTGGCCGGCCGGTGCGTCAGATAGCGGTAAAACGCATCGTAAGCCAGCACGTTCTTGACGTAGCCGCGGGTTTCCGAGAACGGAATGCTTTCGATGAACGCTACCGGATCGATCCGCCCCGCGCTGTTGCCCAGCCAGGTGTTCACTCGCGACGGGCCGGCGTTATAAGCGGCGCTCGACAGAATGCGGTTGCGGCCGAACTGCTGATAGACCGACTCCAGATAGCTGGTGCCGATGGTGATGTTGGTCTGCGGATCGAACAATTGGCTCGGCCCGACATAGCCGGGAATATTGTACATCTGCACCGTATGCTGCGCGGTGCGCGGCATGACCTGCATCAGGCCGGAGGCGCCGACCGGCGACTGCGCCTTCGGATTCCAGGCGCTCTCCTGACGCGCGATCGCCATCGCATAGCTGCTGGTGATCCCCTTGTCATCGGTGGCGCGGCGGAACTCCTGCGGCCAGGCGACCGGGAAACGCTCTTCCAGATGATCCCACAGCTTGCCGACGATGGTCGCCTGTACGCTCAGATCGGCCCATTTTTGCTCAAAGGCGTAACGCGCCAGCGCCTCTTGCTCAGGCCGGCTGCGGCTGGCGACATAGGAACCCCACTCGCTGCGGGCCAGGTTGTCCATATTCCAGTACATCAGCTCGCGCACTCGGGCCACTTCCGGCCCGTCGGTCAGCGACGCGCGCGGCTTGGCCGCCACCGCCACCATCACCGGATAGGTTGCGTTCAGCTTCTGCGCCGCCACCATCGGATAGAAGCCGCGTTCGGTCATCAGGTTGCGCAACATCTCCTCACCTTCGGCGCGTTTGCCTTCGTCCATCAGCTGACTGGCGCGCCAGTAGCGCCACTCATCCTTGTTGCGCGACTCTTCCGGCAAGCGAGCCAGCCAGGTCGCGACGCCCTGCCGATCGCCGTTGCCCAGCGCCATGCGCACCCGACGCTCCAGCAGCGAAGGCGAACGGCTGCGCAGAATCACCTGATCGCGCCACTGCGCCTGTTCATAGGTAGCGTCGCTGCCCATCAGGCGCCAGGCCACCGCCTCTTCCAGCCCCAGCCGCTCCTCGTCGCTCATTTTCTGTAGCCGCGCGAGCGTCGGGATCATCGCCCGCGCGTTTTCCACATCCTGCCGCGCCAGGCGCTCAAAGGCGATGCCGGTGGCGGCACGGGTAAAGTCGGTCGGTCCTACGCTGCGGGCGAAGGCTTCCACGGTGGTCGGATCGTTTTGCAAGCGCACCAGAGCGTTGCCCATGGTTTGATAGTCGGCCGGCAGTTGGCTGTAGAGGTTGCTGACCAGCGAGCTGTTGCCCTCTTTCAGCGCCAGCTTCATGCGCGCCAGAATATCGAGCGGCGTTTGCTTGCCTGCGCCGCGCCAGACGCTGAACAGCCGATCGCAGGCGCTCGGCAGCGTTTTGCCGTTCAGCCACAGCTCGTCGGCGCCGCTCCAGGCCGCCTGCTGGTCGCCAGTAGCCCATTTGGCGTAGTAATAGTTGCAGCGTGCCGCCACCGGTTTGGGCGGCTGCGGGCTGAAGGCCAGCAGGGTGCGCCAATCTTCGCGCCGCGCCAGTTCATTGACGAAGCGTGGCGCCAGCGATTTCGCCGGCGGCAGCGTCGGGTTGCGTTTGATAAAGTCGTTCACTTCGGAGAACCCCACCTGACTCAGATCCTGAGTCAGCTCGCGGTATTCCAGATAAGGATAAAGCGGGTAATCGCGCAGCGTCGGCATCAGCTGCGCCACCACGTCCATCTGATTGCCGTCCCACGCCTGCTTGATCTGCTGGTAGCGCTGACGTTGCGCATCCAGAGAATCCGCCAGCGCCGCGCCGGAAAACGCCGTCAGGCACAGCCCCATCGCCAACAGCCGTCGCTTGTCCACCTTGACCATCCTCGCTCTTTCCTCACTGATTGTGCCGCGGGAGCCGCCCAGCTCCCCGGTAACCGCCGCGCCACGGCGCCGCAGAACAAAATAAAACCGGGCGCACGGCCCGGACGCAGATATCTACCATAGACAGCGCAATCGCTCATCCATTCAATACTGTAGAAGAAGAAGTGTATCGCCATGATCGGAGCCAGGTAAAAAACGTTTACTTTGGCTGACAAATCAGGGCGGCGGGATATTATCGCCGGCCGGATTTTTATTAGCCGCAACGGCGTTTATTGGAAAAGTAAAATACTTTCTAATTATTAGTTATCACATTATTGCATTTAAGAGATAGCGCCGACGTTGCGCAAATCGCCTGACAGCTGGCCAAACGCGCCAACTTTGCAGAAAAGCGGTGGCAAACCCGAGAGGGCATTTTTATACTATCAAAAATAAGTAGGATAATTCCGAGAAAACAGCACATAAAGCGCCCAACGAAGACATCTTATAATACAATCCGCGCCAATTATGGGTAGATAGTGTTCATTAGGCAGTGCGACTGACAGCTTTCAGCAAAACGATTGTCCCTTCAAGCGGGCCGGATTTTTACTTGTCGGGCCACGGCCTGCGGGCGGTGGATCAGGCCGGAATGGCGGGTGAAGATGGCGAGTAATACCGCGATAACGATGCGTTGCGCAAAAAGCCCCGTGCCGGGCTTCCTTGCCGCACGCCTGAATATCGGCCGCCTGTTGCTGATCGTTTTGTTGGCGCTGCTGACGTTGCCCGGGCCTGCGCGCGCCGCCGATGATCCCTATCAACAGCGCACGCACGCCGTGACGACCGTGGTGGTAGGCATCATCAGCTACGCCCGCTGGTCACGTGAACCCAATCCGATCCGGTTGTGCGTGACCGCACCCACCCAGTACGCCGAGGGGCTGTTCGATCCGATCCTGCTCAGCGCGCCGCGTCCGATTAAAACCGAACGCGTGCCGTTCGACAGCCCGACGCTGAGTACCGGCTGCGATGTCATCTATTTAGGGAACATCAACGCCGCGCAGAGACAAAATTTCATGCAGCGCATTTCCGGCAACTCCATTCTCAGCATCAGCGAGAACGATAGCGAATGCTCCGCCGGCAGCGCATTTTGCCTGCAGATCAACGGCGACCAGGCCGGCTTCAAGGTCAACCTGGACGCCCTGGCGCGCAGCGGCGTGCGCGTTCACCCCAACGTGCTGCAGCTGGCGCGCAAACAGGCGCCGCCGCTATGAGGCTGTTGCGTAGAAACCGTTCCGGCAATGCGCGCCCGACGTTGGGCCGGGTGCTGCAGCGGGTGCATCTTGGGCTGGCGTTGATCGCCGTCGGCACCGCCGGCATCTTTCTGACGCTGGTGGCGCTGTTCGCGCTGCGCGCCTATGCCAACCACAACCTGCACCTGATCGCGCGCTCCATCAGCTATACGGTTGAAGCGGCAGTGGTGTTTGGCGATCGCCCCTACATTCGCGAGGCGATGGTGCTGATCGCCGCCAAAGAAGAGGTGTCGGAGGCCAAAATTCTGAACAACGCCGGTGACGTGCTGGTCAGTTGGCATCGTCCCAAAGATGGCCCGCTGCACGGCATGGAGCAGGTTATCGCCCACTGGGCGCTGCCCGAGCCGGTCATCCTGCCTATCTCCCACGAGGGCAAACAGGTCGGCCAGGTCTGGCTGAGCGGCAACGGCGGCAGCCTGTTGCGTTTCCTGTTGCGCGGGCTGGTCGGCATGATCGCCTGCATGGTGCTCAGTACCCTGTGCGCCCTGGTGTTGTCGCGCCGCATGCTGGTCGGCATCGTCAGTTCGTTGGACGACATCGCCAACGTGGCGCATGCGGTGCGGCGAGATCGCACCTTCGGCCTGCGGGTGCCCTCGGCGCCGATCGCCGAGCTGCATGAGCTCAGCAATGATTTCAATGGCTTGCTCGATGAACTGGAGGCCTGGCAGGCCCATCTGAAGCAGGAAAACGACTCGCTGGCCCACCGGGCGACGCACGACAGCCTGACCGGCTTGCCGAACCGCGCCTTCTTCGAAGGCCGGCTGAGCCGCGCCCTGGGCGATATCGCGCCGCCGGCGAAATTGGCGGTGCTGTTTATCGACGGCGATCGCTTCAAGGAAGTGAACGACAGTTACGGTCACGCCGCGGGCGATGCGGTGCTGACCACCATTGCCGGACGCATTCGCGCGCAGCTGCGCGAAACCGATCTGGTCGCACGCCTGGGAGGAGATGAATTCGCCGTGCTGCTGGCGCCGGTGCACAGCACGGAAGATGTCTTGCAGATCGCCGACAACATCATCGATTGCATGACGCAACCGGTTATTTTACCGAACGACGAGACGATCATTACCTCTCTGAGTATCGGCATTGCGCTGTACCCTGATCACGCGTCGACGCCTCAGGGTCTTTTGCACGAAGCTGACGATGCGATGTATCAGGCAAAGCATCGTTATAACGGAGGCTGGCGGCTGGCTATACATAAATAAGAGCCCCGGCTATAACACTTGAACTAGGGATTTTGACTATGATACAGCAACTGTTTAAAGGTCGTTTTTCACTGCTGACGATGGCGTTCGTCGCCCTGCTGGCGCTCGCCGGTTGCCAGAGCAAGCCGCAAGGCCTGACGCCCGAGCAGGTTGCGCTGCTGCAATCGCAGGGCTTCAAACTGACCGACAACGGTTGGGAATTCGGCCTGTCGGATAAAGTGCTGTTCGGCAACAACATCGGCAAGCTGAACCCGGAAAGCACCGAGACGGTGCAGAAGATGGGCCGCGCGCTGCTGAGCGTCGGCATCACCAAGTTCCGTCTGGACGGCCATACCGACAACTACGGCGAAGACAGCTATAACGATCAGCTCTCCCTGCGCCGCGCCGATGCGGTCGCCGATCTGCTGGCCAGCGTCGGTATTCCGCGCGCCAACATCGAAACCCGCGGCATGGGCAAGCGCGATCCCGTCGCCGACAACCGCACCTCCAGCGGCCGCGCGGAAAACCGTCGCGTCGCGATCGTCGTCACGCCATAAGCCACCAATATGCGCCTTTATCGGCGCATAAACGGTTATACTTAGCGATCGCTGAGCGATGTCTGGGATCCAAGATCGAAACGGGCTACACTCATGCCGCCAGACATCCTATAAATACTGATATAGAGAGGCTTAGAGCAACGTGGCTCAATACGTCTATACCATGCACCGCGTCGGCAAAGTGGTACCGCCGAAGCGTCATATTTTGAAAAACATCTCCCTGAGCTTCTTCCCTGGGGCAAAAATCGGCGTACTGGGCCTGAACGGCGCCGGTAAGTCCACCCTGCTGCGCATCATGGCCGGCATCGATACCGATATCGAAGGGGAAGCGCGCCCGCAGCCGGGCATCAAGATCGGTTATCTGCCGCAGGAGCCGCAGCTTAACCTCGAACACACCGTGCGTGAGTCGGTGGAAGAAGCGCTGGCGGAAGTGGTCAGCGCGCTGAAACGCCTGGACGAAGTGTACGCGCTGTACGCGGAAGAAGGCGCAGACTTCGACAAGCTGGCCGCCGAACAGGGCCGCCTGGAAGAGATCATTCAGGCGCACGACGGTCACAACCTCAACGCGCAGCTGGAACGCGCCGCCGATGCGCTGCGCCTGCCGGACTGGGACGCCAAAATCGCCCATCTGTCCGGGGGTGAACGCCGCCGCGTCGCGCTGTGCCGCCTGCTGCTCGAAAAGCCGGACATGCTGCTGCTGGACGAACCGACCAACCACCTGGACGCCGAGTCCGTGGCCTGGCTGGAACGCTTCCTGCACGACTTCGAAGGCACCGTCGTGGCGATCACCCACGACCGCTACTTCCTGGATAACGTGGCCGGCTGGATCCTCGAACTGGACCGCGGCGAAGGCATTCCGTGGGAAGGCAACTACTCGTCCTGGCTGGAGCAGAAAGACGCGCGTCTGGCGCAGGAAGCGTCCGCCGAAGCCGCTCGTCGCAAGTCGATCGAGAAAGAGCTGGAGTGGGTGCGCCAGGGCGCCAAAGGCCGCCAGTCCAAAGGCAAGGCCCGTCTGGCCCGCTTTGAAGAGCTGAACAACACTGAATACCAAAAACGTAACGAAACCAACGAACTGTTCATTCCACCTGGCGCGCGCCTGGGCGATAAAGTGGTCGAAGTCAGCAACCTGCGCAAGTCTTACGGCGACCGCCTGCTGATCGACGACCTGTCATTCTCGGTGCCGAAAGGGGCGATCGTCGGCATCATCGGCCCGAACGGCGCGGGTAAATCCACGCTGTTCCGCATGATGTCCGGTCAGGAGCAACCTGATTCCGGCAGCATCGTGCTGGGCGATACCGTCAAGCTGGCGTCCGTCGATCAGTTCCGCGACAGCATGGACGGTTCGAAAACCGTGTGGGAAGAGGTCTCCGGCGGGCAGGACATCATGCGCATCGGCAACACCGAGATGCCGAGCCGCGCCTATGTCGGCCGCTTCAACTTCAAGGGCGTCGATCAGGGCAAACGCGTGGGCGAGCTGTCCGGCGGTGAGCGTGGTCGTCTGCACCTGGCCAAGCTGCTGCAGGTTGGCGGCAACGTGCTGTTGCTCGATGAACCGACCAACGACCTGGATATCGAAACCCTGCGCGCGCTGGAAAACGCCCTGCTGGAATTCCCTGGCTGCGCCATGGTGATCTCGCACGACCGTTGGTTCCTCGACCGTATCGCCACCCACATCCTGGACTACCAGGACGAGGGCAAGGTGGAATTCTTCGAAGGCAACTTCACCGAGTACGAAGAGTACAAGAAGCGTACGCTGGGCGCCGATGCGCTCGAGCCGCACCGCATCAAGTACAAAAAGATCGCCAAGTAATCCCCAAGGCGCCGCATGCGGCGCCTTTTTTTATGCCCGCGCCCGGCGATAATCGCGCGGTGAGCACGCCATCACGCGCTTGAAAGCATGGCTGAACGCGCTGTCGGAATCGTACCCCAAACGTTGCGCGATGATGGATACCGGTTCAACACCGGTACGCAGCGCCCGCGCAGCCAGCAACATGCGCCAACGCGACACATACTCAAGCGGCGCCATTCCCGCCTTCTGCTTGAAGCGCAGCGCCAACGTCGAACGGGAAACGCTCGCCGCATCGGCCAATGACGCCACCGTCCAGCGACGGGCTGGATCGGCGTGTACTGCCTGCATCGCGGCGCCGATGCGCGGATCGAACAAGGCGGGCAGCCAGCCGGAGGCCGCACCCTCCTCCCCCGTCAGGTAAATCCGCAGCGCCTGGGTCAACATGATTTGCCCCAGGTGATGCGTCATCAGCGCGCTACCCGGCGAAGGCTTTAACAGCTCGTCCGCCAGCCGCTGCAACGCCCATTGCAACACGGCGGCCTCTTCGGTGCCGCCTCGGATCACCATCAACACCGGTAAACTCCCCAACAACCGCTCCACTTCCTCACCGAAGGTAAAACTCCCGCCGATAAACAGGCAATCCTCCGCCTCGCCGCAGCTCGCCACACCATTTTTCGCCTGCAGATAAAGTACGTCAGCATCGAGCGCCGGCAGCGACAGATCGCTGCCGACAGTGACCGGCAGGCTGCGGGTCAGCAGCAAGCAGTCGCCGGCCGCCAGCCGCAGCGGTTCGGCCAACCCTTCCGCCGCCAGCCAACAGCCGCCGCGCACCACCGCGTTGAATTTCCCGCTCTGCGGCGCAGGAAAATGAACGGCCCAGTCGCCGCCGGCCTTCAGGCCGCCTAAAAACGCATTCTGGCTGTTCAATGGCGCAAGCACTTCCGATAACGGATCCATACCCTCTCCCCCTAAGCCCCTTTCATGAGCATAGCCCGCGCCATGCTCCAGCAAAAGGTTTAGGACGATGGCGACAGAAATTAGGCGTCGGCGTCATCTGCCAGGCCTACTCCCGCGTCAGCTCGCGCGCGTAGTCGTCAAACGCCGGGTGCTGCAATACCACATCGATGAAACAGGCCAGCGCCGGGGAATTCAGCTTGCGGCTCGGGTAGACCAGATACAGTTCATTCCCTTCTGCGCGCCAGGCCGGCAACACCTCCACCAACAGCTTCTGCGCCACCACCTCGCGGCTGAGAAACGCCGGCAGCAGCGTGATCCCCGCGCCGGCGATAGCGCATTCGCGCGCATACAGCAGATTGTCGGTGGTGTGCGCCAGCGGCAGCTGCCAGCGGTAATAATCGTCGCCGCAGCGCAGGTTCCAGGCCGTCCAGGCGCGGTGGGCAATGCAGCGATGCTGCTGCAGCTGCTGCGGGTGCTCGATCGGCGAGTGCTGCGCCAGATAGGACGGCGCAGCCAGCAGATAGCGCGGCGCATACCCGAGGCGGCGGCCGATCAGCGAAGAATCCTGCGGCTTGCCGGTGCGCAGCGCGGCGTCGAAGCCTTCCTGCACCAGATCCACCATGGCGTCGGATACCGACACCTCCAGCGATACGTCCGGGTACTGGCGCTGAAAATCCGCCGCCAGCCGCGCCACCAGGGTTGCCCCCAACCCGGCCGGCGTCGAGATGCGCAGGCGGCCGCTCGGGTTGTCGCGCAGCCGCTGCAGCGCCAGATCGGCCCGCTCGGCGGCGGACATCATCGCCTGGCAATGTTCCAGATAGCGCTCGCCGGCGAAGGTCAGGTTCAGCTGGCGCGTGGTGCGGTTGAGCAAACGCAACCCCAGCGTCTGTTCGAGCTGGCTAATGCGCTGACTGACGCTGGACTTCGGCAACCCGACACGCTGCGCGGCGGCGGTGAAACTGCCGCACTCCGCCACCAGCGCGAACAGCGCCATGTCCTGCAGCTGTTTGAACTCCATTGTTCACCCCTGACGAACACTCAGTTAGATATTGTCCATCTTATCACCCCACTGTTGCGGGTCTACACTGGGGCATCATTTGAAAGGAGCACAATCATGTCGATAAAAGCCATTGCCGTAGACCCGCAGAACCCCGCCGGTTTCATCGAAATCTCACCGGAGATGCCGGTGCCCGGCCAGTACGATCTGCTGGTGGAAGTGAAAGCGGCCTCGGTCAACCCGGTGGATACCAAAGTACACGCCGGTCTGCAGAAAAGCGGCCTGCAGCAGCCGCGCGTCCTCGGCTGGGACGCCAGCGGCATCGTGCTGGACGTGGGCAGCGGCGTCAGCGGCTTCAAGCCCGGCGATGAAGTGTGGTACGCCGGCGACATCACCCGGCCCGGCAGCAACAGCAGCCACCAACTGATCGACTCGCGCATCGCCGCGCACAAACCGCGCAGCCTGAACTGGGCGGAGTCCGCCGCCATGCCGCTCACCGCCCTCACCGCCTGGGAGGCGCTGTTCGAGCACCTGAACATTCAGGATGCGCCCGAGCACAAGACGCTGCTGATCATCGGCGGCGCCGGCGGGGTCGGCTCGCTGGCCATTCCGCTGGCCGCGCTGCGCAGCAAGGTGAAAGTGATCGCCACCGCGTCCAGGCCGGAATCCGCCGCCTGGTGCCGCGAGCGGGGCGCCGACCTGGTGGTGGACTACCGCGATTTGAAGGGCAACCTGGCGCAACACGGCATCGAGCAGGTGGATTACATCCTCTGTCTGAACGATACCGACGGCCACTGGCCGGCGATGGCCGAACTGATCGCGCCGCTCGGCCATATCTGCACCATCGTCGAGAACGCGCAGCCGTTGGATCAAAACGCGCTGAAGCTGAAAAGCGCCGCGCTGCACTGGGAATTCATGTTCACCCGCAGCATGTTCACCACCCCGGACATCGCGCAGCAAGGCCGGATCCTGCAGCAGGTGGCGCAACTGCTGGACGACGGCAAGCTGAGCACCACGCTGAGCGAAACCCTGCACGGGCTGTCGGTAGACACGCTGACCGCCGCGCACCAACAGCTGCTCGGCGGCCATATGCAAGGCAAGCTGGTTATCGCTTACTGAGTTCGCATCGCGGCGGCGTTCTGCGCCGCCGTTACTGCGGGCGAACGAAGCCGACGCACAGCACCTGCTCGTCGCTCTGCGGATCGGCGCGGAACGTCAGCGTCTGCTGCCAGTCGAGGCGCATCTTCGGCCAGTGGGCCAGTTCGCCGCCGAAGTCGCTGTGCGCGCAGTCTTCACCCAACCGACCGAACAAGGCGACGCCATGCTGCGCAATCTGCGGATAGCTGATGTTGACGTTGTAGATGTTCGGCCGCGTATGATTGGACCAGCGCGTAATGGTCTGCGGCCGGGAACCGGCATACACCGTCATCCACTGCGACAGGTATTCGCCGCCGACATAACGCAGACTGACGCCATACCGCTCCTGCCACAGCTGCTCCACTCCGGCGCTGAACGCCTTGATGCCCACCATTTTCTGACCGGCATTGCGCACGTTGCCCAGCATCACCGCGGCATACCCCAGATAGACCGCCAGCGCCGCGCACATCAGCCCAATAGTCGCCGCCCGCAGCGAACGCACCGGCGGCTGACGCACGCAACCAACCAGCAGCGCGGGCGCCAGCATGAAGAACGGCTGCAGCCACTCGGTCAAGCGGCCGCCGACGTTGAAGGAGAACCAAAAGGTAATGATGCCGAGCGGCAGCAGGTAGATCCACAGCAGCACCCGCATCGGCAAGGCTTTCGGCCAGGCCAGCACCGCCCCGCTGCGGCGCAGGATCCACCACAGCACCAGCGACGGATAGAACACCAGCAGCAGCGACTGCAGCATGTCGAGATTGAGCTGCATCTTGATCTGCGAATCCACCCACTTAAAGGCGGCGAAGTCGTGGTTCCACAGCCAGAATACGTTCGGCAACACCAGCGCCAGCCAGATCGCCACCGCCAGATAGAACTGCGGTTGGCGATAGCAGCGACGGATCTGCGGCACGAACAGCGTCGACAGCGCCGCGAAATAGACGAAGGCGAAGGTCGAATACTTCGCCATCATCGCCAGACCGGCGGCCAACGCGAAGGCCGGCCACCAGTTGGCCGAACGGGAAATCGCCATGTTGAAGAACAGCGCCATCCACGGCCACAGCATCACCAACAGGTAGTTGTCGTTGTAGGGAATGATGTCGAAATTGATGATACCGGACAGGTTGAGCGTCAGCAGCGCCATCCAGGCCAGCGAAGTGCTGCCGCTCAGGCGTCGCGCCAGCAGCCAGACGCCCAACATGCCGATGGCGATGGCGATGAAGTGCCCGCCGTACCAGTAAACGTTCAGCGGCAGCCACGACAGCCAGATCGCCGGCTGCATCGCCGCACCGACCAACCAAGGATTTTTCGGTGAGCCCCACTCGCCGTTGAGGCCCCAATTGAGCGCCTCGACGGCGTCGTAAGGCAGGGTAGGATCGAGATGAACGGTCAGCAGCGTCCAGGCTGCGGCATAGCAGATCAACCAGAGAGCGAGTAAGCGATAAGACATGTCTTCTTCTGAGCGTTATTGTAAAGAAAACCTTAACGTAGTCGCTACCGAATGAACCATGTTTAAACAGGCCTTTAAATGTGCGTCCGTGCGGCCGTTTCTGCCGCGCGATCGCACATTACGCTAATTTTTCTCAGCCTGCGGCGTGGCGCTGGGCGGGCGCATTCGCCAGCCGGCCGGCGTCCGCCGCCAGCAGCTGTTGCACCAGCTCGACACAGCGCAGGAAGCGCTCTTCGTAATCGCTGGACTCAACGTGCACGTACTCGATGTTGTTGGCGCGCAGCATCTCCTCCAGCAGGCGCTGGAACGCCAGGCGATCGGCGGTGCTGCCGAGACTGCGCAGGCCGTCCGCCACCCACGGCGTGTTGTTTTCCAGCAGGATCACCAGATCGAAGCGGTATTCGTCGATCAGCGCCTGCACGAAGGGATGCTCACGCCCTTCGTACTTTTTGCAAAACGCCTGGGTGGTGACGAAATCAGTATCGATAAACGCCACCTTGTTGGCGTACTTGACCGCGAAATCTACGTATTGCGCCTGCCCGAGGGCAATTTTGTCGTAGTCGGAGTACTGCAACGCCATCTCGTCGCCGCCCAGGTGCGAGAACACGTAATCGCGGCCATATTCCCAGGCGCTGGTGGTGTTGAAGATGTTGGCCAGCTTGTTGACCAGCGTCGATTTGCCGCTCGACTCGCCGCCGAGGATCGCCACGGTGCGCACGAAGAACGGTTTCACCTCGGTCGGGATGTAATCCCAATAACGGAACGGATCCTGACGGATCTGATTGCCGCTGATGTTCATGAACGACCGTTCGGGATCGACCAAAATGGTTTCGATGCCCAGATGCTCGCGGTAGCGCGGTGCATCCTGCGCTTCGCTGGAATAGATAAAGCTCGGCACGATGCCTTTCTGTTCCATAAAGGCCTTCATGCCGTCGCTCCACACGTTCCAGCCGTGCGGGTACGGTTCGATGCCCTGCTCGTCGAACGAGTGGATATGGATGTTTTTCTGGTACTTGAAGGTCTGCAGCAGCCAGCGCAGGCGATCGCTGACCGTCGGCTGTTGCGACATCGAACTGTTCTCGAACAGCTCACGGTCGCGCGGCTCGTCGTGGCACAAGATAACGTGCAGCTCATCCACCTGGCTGCAGGCGCGCTGGATCAGATAGATGTGGCCGGTATGCAGCGGGTAAAATTTACCAAACACCACGCCGACTTTGACCTCTTTGCGCGGGAACTCAAGCCCGAGAAAACGGTGCAGCGCCTCGAGCTTTTGCGCGCTCGGGCTTTTGATCTTGTCGTTCAACAGCTGGCTGAGATAGCCTTTGGTCATGCCGCTGGCATCCGCCACCTGCTGCAACGTGCAGCCCTTTTGCTTGATGGACGTCTTCAGGTAATCAAATTGCGGCATGGCCACCTCCGTTTAGTATGCTAAACAAAATAGCATATCTTTCTCGCCGTCGGCGACATTAATAAAACCCTTCCAGCACGTCCAGCGCGTCCGCCAGCTTCTTGACCCCGAACACCTGCATATTGGCCGGCGGCTTTTTCGGCATATTGCCGTGCGGCACGATGGCGCGTTTGAAACCGTGCTTGGCCGCTTCTGCGATCCGCTCCTGGCCGCTCGGCACCGGACGGATCTCCCCCGCCAGCCCCACTTCGCCGAACACCACCAAATCGTTCGGCAGCGGCCGATCGCGCAGGCTTGAGACCAGCGACATCAGCAGCGCCAGATCGGCGCTGGTCTCGCTGACCTTCACCCCGCCGACCACGTTGACGAACACGTCCTGATCCGACATCTGCAGCCCGCCGTGCCGGTGCAGCACCGCCAGCAGGATCGCCAACCGGTTCTGCTCCAGCCCCACCGCCACGCGGCGCGGGTTGGACATCATCGAATGATCCACCAGCGCCTGGATCTCCACCAGCAGCGGCCGGGTGCCTTCCCACACCACCATCACCGAACTGCCGGAGGTAACTTCGTCGCCGCGGCTGAGGAAGATAGCCGAAGGGTTGCTCACTTCGCGCAGCCCCTGTTCGGTCATGGCGAACACCCCCAGCTCGTTGACCGCGCCGAAGCGGTTCTTGTGGCTGCGCAGGGTGCGGAAGCGGGAATCGGCGTCGCCGTCCAGCAGCACCGAACAGTCGATGCAGTGTTCCAGCACTTTCGGCCCGGCCAGCGAGCCGTCTTTGGTGACGTGGCCGACCATCACGATCGCCACGCCGCGCGTCTTGGCAAAGCGCGTCAGGTAGGCGGCGGTTTCTCGCACCTGCGCCACGCTGCCCGGCGAAGACTGAATGTCCGCCATGTGCATCACCTGAATCGAGTCGATCACCATCAGCTTCGGCTGTTCCTGCTCGGCGATCAGGCAGATCTGCTCGATGCTGGTTTCCGACAGCATGTTCAGGCCGCCGGTCGGCAGCCCCAGACGGTGGGCGCGCATCGCCACCTGCTGCAGCGATTCCTCGCCGGTGACGTACAGGGTTTTCATCTGTTCGGACAGTTTGCACAGCACCTGCAGCAACAGGGTGCTCTTGCCGGCGCCGGGGTTGCCGCCGATCAGAATCGCGCTGCCGGGCACCACACCGCCGCCCAGCACGCGATCGAACTCGAGAAAGCCGGTGGTGAAGCGCGGCAGCGCCTCAAGGCTGATTTCCGACAGCTTCTGCACTTTGCTGACGCCGGCGTCGCCGGCATAGCCGCTGAGGCGATCGTTGCGCGCCGCAGCGGGCGACGCGGCCAAACGCACTTCCGTGATGGTGTTCCAGGCATGGCAGGCGCTGCACTGCCCCTGCCAACGCGGATAGTCCGCCCCGCACTCATTGCACACAAATGCCCGTTTTGCCGCTTTTGCCACGTCTTACCTCAATCTTTCGTTATCGCACTTCGTGTTTCAGGCTGCCGGTGAGAATACACAGCACGCCCATCAAATCCGCATGCCGGATCGCCACCTGCGCTTTTTCATACACTTTCGGTTTGGCGTGGTAGGCGATGCCCAGCCCCGCCGCCTGCATCATTTTCAAATCGTTGGCGCCGTCGCCGATGGCCACGGTTTGCGCCAGCGGGATTTCCAGCTTCTCCGCCAGCCGCAGCAGCGTATCGGCTTTGAACTGCGCGTCCACCACCGGCCCCAGCACTTCGCCGGTCAGCTTGCCGTCACGGATCTCCAGCTCGTTGGCCGCCGCCGCCACCAGCCGCAGCCGGTTGCGCAGGTATTCGGCGTAGTAGGTGAAGCCGCCGGAGGCGATCGCCACATGCCAGCCCATCGCCTGCAGCTTGCCCACCAGGCTGGTCAGCCCCGGCATCAGCGGCAGCTCGTCGCGCACCTGCTTGAGAATGTTGGCGTCGGCCCCTTTCAGCGTGCCGACGCGCTGACGCAGGCTGGCGGTAAAGTCCAGCTCGCCGCGCATCGCGCGTTCGGTCACTTCCGCCACCTGCTCGCCGACGCCCGCCAGCTTGGCGATCTCATCGATGCACTCGATCTCGATCGCCGTTGAATCCATGTCCATCACCAGCAGCCCCGGCGTGCGCAGGTGCGGGATTTTGCCGAGCGGCGCCACATCCAGCCCGCTCTCCGCCGCCAGCAGCTTGGCGCGCGGCGTCAAGGTGCCCGCCAGCCGCACCACCTGATAGTCGTCCACGCCCCAGGCGGTGACGATCACCATCGCCGCGCCCAGCTTGCGTTGGAATTGGGTAATGCGCGCCTTGTCCAGCGCCCTGCCATATAACAGCCACCCGGTATTGCCCGCCCGGTAGTCCAGCGGCATCACTTCGTCGCCGCTGAGCGAAAGGGGAAGACCCGGCCATTGAGAGATCTCCGCCGGAAGATCGCAATAGGTCAGACTGTTTGACATCATTGACTCCTGAATGGACAAAAACGCTGCATGATAAAACGACGCATCAAGCTATCCTATCGCCAGCGGTTCTGGCAACATAAAGTGTCCCCGATGCCCAAGGAACCTGCATGGCTCGCGCTAAACTGAAATTTCGCCTGCACCGCACCGCTATTATCCTGATTTGCCTGGCTTTGCTGGTGCTGCTGATGCAGGGCGCCTCTTATTTTAGCCTGAGTCACCAAATGGCGCGATCCGAGCAGGTTGAAGAGCTGGCGCAGACGCTGACCAAACAGGTCGCCTACAGCCTGGCGCCGCTGCTGGACGACGACGGCAACAATCCGCGCATCGACGCCATCCTCAAGCAGCTCACCGATCACAGCCGCATTCTCGACGTCAGCGTGTATCAGCTGGACGGCACGCTGGTCTCCCACGCCGGGGAACAGATAAGTATACGCGATCGCCTGTCGCTCGACGGCAAACGCGCCGGCAGCTACTTCAACCACCAGTTGGTCGAATCCATTCAGGGCAAAGACGGCCCGATCGGCTTTATCCGCATTACCCTCGACACCCACGTACTGGCGACCGAATCCAAACAGGTGGACAATACCACCAACCTGCTGCGCCTGATGATCCTGCTGGCGCTGGCGATCGGCATCATTCTGGCGCGTACCCTGCTGCAACACCGCCGCAGCCGCTGGCAGCAGTCGCCCTACCTGTTGACCGCCAACACGCCACTGGAAGAAGGCAATACGGTGGAAGACGATGAAGACGATGCGCCGGAGAAAAAACAGGAAGCGCCTAAGCAGGGGTAATTCAGGCCAGGCGTTGAATGCGTTCGTGCCGTTTTCTTGTCCTTTCGGTGAATAGATTGCCCGTAACAACGGGATCCACATCCAATTGAAAGGTAAAGCGTTAGCCAAAAACGGCCATGCGGAGTGAATAGATTGACGGGCGGGCGCCATGACGACGCCCGCCGCGGTATTACGCTTTGTCGCCCAGCAGCACGGATTCCAGCGCGATAACGATCATTTCGTTAAAGGTGGTCTGGCGTTCCGCCGCCGTGGTCGCTTCGTGACGCAGGATGTGGTCGGACACGGTGCAGATGGTCAGCGCCTTACAGCCGAACTCTTCGTACAGCTCCGCCGCCACGCCGTAGATGCCGGCCGCTTCCATTTCCACGCCCAGGATCCCGTACTTCTTCATCACCTGGAACATATCCGGATCCGGGGTGTAGAACAGATCGGCGGAGAAGATGTTGCCCACGCGCGCCGGGATGCCCTGCGCCGCCGCCGCGTCGACCGCGTTGCGCACCATGTCGAAGTCGGCGATCGCCGCGTAGTCGTTGTCCTTGAAGCGCAGACGGTTCACCTTGGAGTCGGTGCACGCGCCCATGCCGATCACCACGTCGCGCAGTTTGATATCGTCACGCACCGCGCCGCAGGACCCCACGCGAATGATCTTCTTCACGCCGAATTCGGCGATCAGCTCGCGCGCGTAGATGGAGCAGGACGGAATGCCCATGCCGTGGCCCATTACGGAGATGCGGCGGCCTTTGTAGGTGCCGGTGAAGCCCAACATGCCGCGCACGTTGTTCACTTCCACCGCGCCTTCCAGGAAGGTTTCGGCGATGTATTTTGCGCGCAGCGGGTCGCCCGGCATCAGTACTACGTCAGCGAAGTCACCCATCTCAGCATTAATGTGCGGCGTAGCCATAATTTTCTTCCTTTAGAAATCTTATTTAATAAAAACGTCAAACGTCCAAGCCTTGAATTTCGAGTTGCAACCAGGCAGCTGGCGGGTGAATCCCCAGTCGCTTACTTGAGTAAGCGACTGGGGTTCACGCGTGAAGCTAACAACGCTGCGGCTTGAAAGACAGGGCTTAGAACAGGGTCTTACCGTAATCCATCGGCGACAGGCCAAAGTAATTGGCGACGGTCTGGCCGATGTCGGCGAAGGTCTCGCGGTGGCCCAGCGAACCCGGTTTCACTTTCGGGCCGTAAACCAGCACCGGGATGTGCTCGCGGGTGTGGTCGGTGCCGCTCCAGGTCGGATCGCAGCCGTGGTCGGCGGTGAAGATGATGATGTCTTCGTCTTTCACCAGCTTCAGCAGTTCCGGCAGGCGGCGGTCGAACAGCTCCAGCGCGGCGGCGTAGCCCGCCACGTCGCGACGGTGACCGTAGGAGGAGTCGAAGTCCACGAAGTTGGTGAACACGATGGTGTTGTCGCCGGCCTTTTCCATTTCGATCAGGGTCGCGTCGAACAGCGCGTCGATGCCGGTCGCCTTCACCTTCTTGGTGATGCCGACGTTGGCGTAGATGTCGGCGATTTTACCGATCGACACCACTTCGCCGCCCTTCTCGTCCACCAGCTTTTTCAGCACGGTCGGCGCCGGCGGCTCTACCGCCAGATCGTGGCGATTGCCGGTGCGCTGGAAGTGGCCCGGCTTGTCGCCGACGAACGGACGCGCGATCACGCGACCGATGTTGTAACCGCCTTCGGTCAGCTCTTCACGCGCGATTTCGCACAGCTCATATAGGCGCTCCAGGCCGAAGGTCTCTTCGTGACAGGCGATCTGGAATACCGAGTCGGCGGAGGTGTAGAAAATCGGCTTGCCGGTTTTCATATGCTCTTCACCCAACTGATCGAGGATCACGGTGCCGGATGAGTGGCAGTTGCCCAGGTAGCCCGGCAGATTGGCGCGCTCCACCAGCTTATCCAGCAGCGCCTGCGGGAAGCTGTTGTGCTCGTCCTTGAAGTAGCCCCAGTCGAACAGCACCGGCACGCCGGCGATTTCCCAGTGGCCCGACGGCGTGTCTTTACCGGAAGAGAGCTCGCTGGCGTAGCCGTAGGCGCCGATGATGTCGGCGTTGCGATCCAGCCCCTGCGGGAAGTTGCCGGTCGACTCTTCCGCCGCTTTGCCGAGGCCCAGACGGCTCAGGTTAGGCAGCGTCAGCGGGCCCTGACGGCCAACGTTGGCCTCACCGCGCGCGCAAACCTCGGCGATGTGGCCCAGGGTGTCGGAACCCTGATCGCCAAAACGTTCGGCGTCTTCGCTGGCGCCGATGCCGAAGGAGTCCAATACCATAATAAATGTGCGTTTCATCTGTGCTCTCCTGCGTGTTCTCACGCTATTGCGACCGCAAAACTGCAATCGCCCTTATTCTCTAAATTTATACCCAATGGATTTCAAGTTGTAGCTAGGCGGCTAGCGCGTGTATCCCAGGAGCTTACTCAAGTAAGTGACTGGGGTGCACGCGTGCAGCCAACAACGCTACGGCTTGAAAGACGAGGGTCATCACGCTTGAGTGATGCGCTTATACACCACCGGCGTCGCTTCCGGCGCCTTATCGCTCAGCGTCATTGCGCTGCGCACCGCATCGGCCGCCTGCTGCCAGCTCTCTTCATCGTTGGCGTGGATCATCGCCAGCGGCTGCTGGGAATCCGCCGTATCGCCCAGGCGCGCCATCTCGGTCAGGCCGACGCTGTAATCGATGGCGTCGCTCGCCCGACGGCGGCCGCCGCCCAACGACACCACCGCCATGCCCAGCGCACGGGTATCCATGGCGCTGATGATGCCCGGCTTTTCAGCATACACCGGCTTGCTCAGCGTTGCCGCCGGCAGATAGCTATCGTAGCGTTCGACGAAGTCTATCGGACCCTGCTGCGCCGCCACCATGCGGCCAAACACCTCCGCCGCCTTGCCGTTATCCAGCACCGCCTGCAGCTTGGCGCGCGCGTCGGCCTCGTCTTTCGCCAGGCCGCCGGACAACAGCATCTCTACGCTCAGCGCCAGCGTCACTTCCAGCAGGCGCGGGTTGCGGTATTCGCCGGTCAGGAAGCGCACCGCTTCGCGCACTTCCACCGCGTTGCCGGCGCTGGAAGCCAGCACCTGATTCATGTCGGTCAGCAGCGCGGTGGTCTTGCAGCCCGCGCCGTTGGCCACGCCGACGATCGCCTGCGCCAAATCTTGCGACAGGGCATAGGTCGGCATAAAGGCGCCGGAGCCGACCTTCACGTCCATCACCAGCGCATCCAACCCTTCCGCCAGCTTCTTGGCCAGAATGGAGGCGGTGATCAGCGGGATAGAATCCACGGTGGCGGTGATATCGCGGGTGGCGTAAAAACGCTTGTCCGCCGGCGCCAGCGAGCTGGTCTGGCCGATGATCGCCACGCCGACGTCCTGAATGATTTTGCGGAAGGCGTTATCGTCCGGGAAAATATTGAAGCCCGGAATGGCTTCCAGTTTGTCCAGCGTGCCGCCGGTATGCCCCAGGCCGCGGCCGGAGATCATCGGCACATAGCCGCCGCAGGCCGCCACCATCGGACCGAGCATCAGCGAAGTCACGTCGCCCACGCCGCCGGTCGAGTGCTTGTCGACGATCGGGCCGTTCAGCGCCAAACTCTTCCAGTCCAGCACGGTGCCGGAATCGCGCATCGCCATGGTGAGCGCCACGCGCTCCGGCATGCTCATGTCATGGAAATAAATGGTCATCGCCAGCGCGGCGATCTGCCCTTCCGACACCACATTGTCGCGAATGCCGTTGATGAAAAAGCGGATTTCCGCTTCGCTTAACGGCTGGCCGTCGCGTTTTTTACGAATAATTTCTTGAGCCAGGAACAAGGCATCCCCCTGTGTCGCCGAGAGTCGGTGCAGACGGGCGCGCCTGGCGCCCGCCAACGATATCGATCAGTAGCCGCCGCCGGCGGTCTGGGTTTGGTGGCCCAGCGCGGCCAGCAAGCTGGCCAGCAGGCTGGAAGCGCCAAAGCGGAAATGCCGCGCGTCGGCCCACCCTTCGCCCAGAATACGATCGGCAAGTTGCAGATAATGCAGCGCGTCTTCCGCGGTGCGCACGCCGCCGGCCGGCTTGAAGCCCACCGTCTTCGCCACGCCCATATCGCGGATCACTGACATCATCAGCTCGGCGCTCTCCAGGGTGGCGTTGACCGGCACCTTGCCGGTGGAGGTCTTGATAAAGTCGGCGCCGGCCTTGATGGCGATCTCGGACGCCTTGCGGATCAGATCGGCCTGCTTCAGCTCACCGGTTTCGATGATCACTTTCAGCAGCACGTTGGCCGCCTGGCAAGCCTGTTTGCACTGTTTCACCAGCTCGAAACCGACCTGTTCGTTGCCGGCGATCAGCGCGCGGTAAGGGAACACCACGTCCACTTCATCCGCCCCATAGGCGATGGCCGCGCGGGTTTCCGCCAGCGCGATGTCGATATCGTCGTTGCCATGCGGGAAGTTGGTCACGGTGGCGATACGGATGTCCGGCGTGCCTTGCTCGCGCAGCGCCTTACGCGCCACCGGGATAAAACGCGGGTAGATGCAGATGGCCGCCGTGTGGCCGGCCGGGCTGTTGGCCTGACGACAGAGGGCGATCACTTTCTCGTCGGTGTCATCATCGTTCAGCGTGGTTAAATCCATCAAGTTCAGCGCACGTTGCGCTGCTGCGGTTAATTCGGTCATAAAACTCTCCAACTGAGTACCTGGGTGTTGGCGAGCGGACTTGGTTCCATGAAGATAGCGCAGGGGAACGGCGTTCCCGCGGCGGCAACTGAGATCCTTCTCACCGCACATGGCCACCCGCCTTGCGGCCGGCCAGTAATAGCTATTTGAACACGAATGCCGGGGGCGATTCGCGTTCATCGTCACACTATATGAAATAACACTGTAACAGACCGGAATTATATGTGAAGAACATCACAAAATAACGCGATATCGTTCACAAATTCGCTAAAGAAGCGGCTGAAGATCGCGGATGCGGCGAACACCCGCGTTGCTTAGAGTATAGGCGGAGTCCCGCGATCGGTCGCGCCGTCGCGGGCTCAGCGAGGGCTTACAGCGCCAGGAAGAAGCCGGCGATGGTGGCACTCATCAGGTTGGACAGCGTGCCCGCCGCCACGGCCTTCAGACCGAAACGCGCGATGTCATGGCGACGGTTGGGTGCCATGCTGCCCAAACCGCCCAGCAGGATCGCCACCGAGGAGAGGTTGGCGAAACCGCACAGCGCAAAGGAGATGATCGCCTTGGTGTGCGTTGACAGCACCTGCAGGCCTTCCGCCGCCACCACATCGTCCGGGCGCAGATAGGCGCCGAAGTTCATATAGGCGACAAACTCATTGACGATGATCTTCTGGCCGATAAACGAACCGGCGGTCATCGCTTCACTCCACGGCACGCCAATCAGGAAGGCGATCGGCGAGAACACCCAGCCGAGGATCAGCTCGAGCGACAGCTGCGGGTAATCGAACCAGCCGCCGATGCCGCCGAGAATGCCGTTGAGCAAGGCGATCAGCGCGATAAACGCCAGCAGCATCGCGCCGACGTTCAGCGCCAGCTGCATGCCGGAAGCCGCGCCGGAAGCCGCCGCGTCGATCACGTTGGCAGGACGATCCTCTTCGGCGATCAGCTTCATCGCATCGTCTTTATCGTGGGTCTGCTCGGTTTCCGGCACCATCAGCTTGGCAAACAGCAGCCCGCCCGGCGCGGCCATGAAGGACGCGGCGATCAGGTATTCCAGCGGCACGCCCATCTGCGCGTATCCCGCCAGCACCGAACCGGCCACCGAAGCCAGGCCGCCGCACATCACGGCGAACAGTTCTGACTGGCTCATGGTGGCGATATACGGACGCACCACCAGCGGCGCTTCAGTCTGGCCGACGAAAATGTTGGCGGTCGCCGACAGCGATTCGGTGCGCGAGGTGCCCAGCAACTTGTGCAGGCCGCCGCCCAGCACGCGGATCACCACCTGCATGATGCCGAGGTAGTACAGCACCGCAATCAGCGAGGAGAAGAACACGATCACCGGCAGGACGCGCAGCGCGAACACGAAGCCGCCGCCGCCGAACACCTCGAACATCTTGTCGGAAACCAGCCCGCCGAAGATGAACGAAATGCCCTGATTGCCGTAAGCGATAACGTTTGCCACGCCGTTAGACATACTGCCGAGGATGCTGCGGCCCAGCGGCACGTACAGCACCAGCGCGCCGATACCGACCTGAATGATGAACGCCCACACCACGGTGCGCAGTTTGATGGCCCGACGGTTGCTGGAGAGCAGCACCGCAATGGCGATCAGCACCGCCATCCCGACCAGACTCATGATGAGTTGCATGCAAAGTTTCCCTGTTGCAAAAAATAAAATACATCCCTGCTCATGAAGAGAGGTCTGCTATTGGAGAGTTTCGGGGGGGATTATACTGAGCGAGGTCACCCTCGCACCGATTTATGTCACAAATGTATACAACGAGACGCAAATGAAAATCTTATAACGTGACGCAAGTCACGTTATGCAGACCTCAATTCGGCATGGCGAACAGCGCTTGGGTATTGCGTTGCAGGTGGGCGGCTATCACGTCGGCCGGTTCCGGCCGCAGTTCGCACAGCGCGTGAAACACCTCGGCGGCGCGCTCGGGGCGGTTCGGCTGCCCCTGATAGCCGGCCAGCGGCATGTCCGGCGCATCGGTCTCCAGCAGCAGCGCCTCAAGCGGCAGTTGCGCCATCACGGCGCGCGTTTTCTGCGCCCGCTCATAGGTGATGGTGCCGCCCACGCCGATGTAATAGCCGAGGCGGATAAACGCCTGCGCCTGCGACAGGCTGCCGGCAAAGCCGTGCACCACGCCGCGGCGCGGCAGCTGCATGCGCCGCAGCGCGGCGGCCAGCTGGTCGTGGGTGCGGCGCGAATGCAGGATCACCGGCAGGTCATGCTGTTTCGCCAGCTTCAGTTGGGCCAGCAGCACGCTTTGCTGCCGCTCGAACTGTGGGTTATCCATATACAGATCGAGCCCAATCTCCCCCACCGCCACCAGCTTGTGCGGCCGTTCGGCCAGCAGCGCCGCCAACTGTTCCAACTGCGGTTCATGATGCTGCGCGATATACAGCGGGTGCAGCCCCAGTGCGGCGAACAGCGGCGCATGCTCCTGCGCCAGCCGCAACACCCGCGCGAAGCGATCGGCGGTGACGGTCGGGACGATGATGCGCTTTACGCCGGCGCTTGCCGCCCGCGCCAGGCTCTCGGCCTCATGCCCGGTAAAGGGCGGGAAATCGAAATGGCAGTGGGTGTCGGTAAAGGCGTAACTCACAGCGCCCCCCTTCACCCGGCGGCAGATCGCCCGGCAGGATGATTTTCGGCGCCGCCACCGCGGCCTCCGGCTGCGCCGCCCGCTCGGTGGGCATGGCGATGTCGGTCACGATCGGCGAAGGGATTCTGACGTTCTCCGGCTGGATCAGGCGGCGCGACAACGCTTTTCGCACCTTCATGCCGTCGGGCTCCTGCTGCGCCATCCACTGGCCGACGGTGGCCAGGAAGTAGCGGCCGCAGCGGCGCCCCAGGTGATAATCCTGATTGAGCGCCCCCAATCGGCTGCCCAGCGCATTGCTGGCCAGCGGCTTCGGCGGAAAAATCTCGAAGATGCGCAGCTTGCCCGGCGGCTTTTCGATAAAGCGCTGGATGCGGTGATAGCTTTGCTCGTGATGCTGCAGGATGCGCACCATCTGCTGCAGGCTGCTGTCGCTCAGCCAATGCTCCATGCGCTTCATCCACTGCGGGGTGTAGTACATTTGCGAAGGCACGGTGCGGATCACCACGATGGTGTCGGCGCCGCGGCGATAGGCCTCTTCCACCGGGATCGCATCGCTGATGCCGCCGTCCTGATAGCTGACGCCGTCCAACTCCACGCCCTGACGGTAGAAGCCGGGAATGGCGCTGGACGCCTTGATGGCCGGCAGCCAGCGTTCGCGCTGCGCCGGCAGATAGGTCGGTTCGAAATCGTCGCTGCGGCAGGCGCACAGCAGGAATTCGCGCCCGTCGGTAAAGTGCTGTTCCGCCACGTCCATCGCCAGCGGCATCTGCGCCGCCGCCGTATCAACCAGCCAATCGAGATCGATCAGATGCCCGCCGCGCACGAAGCGCAGCGGATTGAAGAACTGTGCCGAAGTGGTGTAACGGGTGATCACCCGGCGCGCGTAACCCATCTGCCCGCAGATATAGGCAGATAGATTCTGAGCGCCGGCCGATGTGCCGATCAGCAGATCGAAAGGGTTAAAGCCCGCGCGCTGAAACTCGTCCAGCACGCCGGCGGTGAAAATGCCGCGCTGGCCGCCGCCTTCGCAGACCAACGCCATTTTTCCTGGTCGAAAAGGTTTAGACGCCAGCGGTTCTATATTGCCGAGCGTGATGGGTATTCTGTATCCCAACTTGGCATCCTCAGTGAGACGTTTTCTCCGAGGATACCGCGTCTCGCTCTCTTCCGTAATCCTCTTGCAGCACGCCGACGAGGAAATCATTGCTGCCGGCCAACCAGGCACCATCGCTGCCGGACCATTCGGCCCAAGCCTGCCATACCTGACCTTTCAGCTGTTTCCAGCGCCCGACGATGATGTCGCTGTTCATGGCCGGCCCTCCCCGACGTGAGAAAAGGAATTAAGCTTTGTTACAGTTTGCGGGAAAATGCCGGCCGGCTAAGGGCGCCGACGGCCGGTGAACAGACTGACCAGGAACAGGATGATGCCGACAACGAACACGACTTTGGCGGCCCAGGCGGCGGTGCCCGCCAGCGAACCGAACCCCAGTGCCGCAGCGATAAGCGCGATGACTAAAAAGATAATGCCCCAACGAAACATAAGCTTCTCCTTACCATTGTGAAAAAATTCGCTGCCGTCTACCGCCCCGACAGCGGGACATCGACGGCAAATCAGTTTCTTTTTTTGGTGGTACACGTCGGGCCGCCTTGACGGCCCGACAGATGCGGCTTGTTGTTACTTGTTACGGGCGCCTGGCGGGATTACTGCTTGACCACCAGGTCGTTTTTCACGCTTTTCACGCCGTCGATAGCCTTGGCGATGCTTTCGGCACGCTCAGACTGCGCCTGCGTTTTCACTTCACCGGAAAGCTGCACCACGCCATCGGTGGTTTCCACTTTCACATTGCGCGACGGCACGATGTCATCGGCCAGCAGCTTGGCTTTCAGCTCGCTGGTGGTGGCGGTGTCGCCGGCATACGATTTGATCGACTGATTGGCTTCATCTTTCACGTGCAGCTTGTCGCTGACGGTTTTGACGCCTTCCACCTTGCCGGCAACCGCAACCGCATGCTCCGCCTGCGCCTGGCTGCCGACAAACCCGCTCAGGATCACGGTGCCTTTTTCGGTTTTCACCGAAATGTCAGTGCTTTTGATGCTCTTATCGTCCACCAATGCACTTTTAACTTTAGCCGTTATCGCGCTGTCATCCATGTAACCGTCAACTTTTTTCATGGAGCTATCGATTTTGGCACCGGCACTGTCCGCGGCGTTAGACGCCTTGTTGAGCAGGCTGTCTTCGGCCAGCGCAGTGCCGCTCACCAAAGCAGAACCCAAAACAACAGCCATCAGCGAGTGTGCAAATTTGGTCTTTTTCATCGATCTCTTCCTTTTGTTGGGGGCCCCAGCGCCAGAGCGCCGGAACCCTTCAGCCGCCTTCACGCGGACTCTCGGTAAATACTTCATCATCGCTATACGATTAAGCGTTCACGACAGGAATATTGCAACCGCCGTGCCAACTCCATAAACGCCTTAAAAATCAAACAAAAAAAGCGTTGAGTCGGATTTTTAATCAAAAAACTGTCGCCTATTGACGACAGACTAAGTGACACGAAACGGTAAAACAGTCATCTCATTGATATTTAAGGAAACAGACTGTCTCCTATCGGCAACACATCAGAATAACTCACCAAACAATCAGCGTATTACAGTGATTTACTCTCAAGCAATGTGCGGACATCTCGTTAAAGATAGACCATGCGGCGGAAAACGCAGGCCAATCGCGTCTCGCCTGGGCGACATCGATTCGCAGGATAAAATATGAGGAAGATTTATTAATTAGCGGAGTGAGAATACGGGGAATTGGCAGGGCGCACCGGGCGCCCTGCCGATGTATCAGTGTTCGCGGGTCTTGCGGAAGGTCACGTCAGGATAGCGTTCCTGCGTCAGGTTGAGGTTCACCATGGTCGGCGCGATGTAGGACAGGTTGTCCCCACCGTCCAACGCCAGGTTGATCTCGTTCTTGCGCTTGAACTCTTCGAACTTCTTCACGTCGTCGCACTCGACCCAGCGCGCCGTCGACACGTTGACCGACTCATACAGCGCTTCCACGTTGTACTCGCTCTTCAAACGCGCCACGACCACGTCGAACTGCAGCACGCCGACCGCGCCGACGATCAAATCGTTGTTGGCGATCGGGCGGAACACCTGCACCGCGCCCTCTTCCGACAGCTGCACCAGCCCCTTCAGCAGCTGTTTCTGCTTCAGCGGATCGCGCAGGCGAATGCGGCGGAACAGTTCAGGCGCGAAGTTCGGGATGCCGGTGAACTTCATGTCTTCACCCTGAGTGAAGGTATCGCCGATCTGGATGGTGCCATGGTTGTGCAGACCGATGATGTCGCCCGGATAGGCTTCTTCCACGTGCGAACGGTCGCCGGCCATAAAGGTCAGCGCGTCGGAGATCACCACGTCTTTGCCGGTGCGCACCTGACGCAGCTTCATGCCCTTCTCGTAACGGCCGGACACCACGCGCATAAAGGCCACGCGGTCGCGGTGCTTCGGATCCATGTTGGCCTGGATCTTGAACACAAAGCCGGTGAATTTCTCTTCCGCCGCCGTCACTTCACGGGTGTCGGTTTTGCGCGGCATCGGTGCCGGCGCCCAGGCCACCAGGCCGTCCAGCATATGATCCACGCCGAAGTTGCCGAGTGCGGTACCGAAGAACACCGGGGTCAGCTCGCCGCTCAGGAACGCCGCCTGATCGAACTCGTGGGAAGCGCCCTGCACCAGCTCCAGCTCATCGCGCAGCTGCGCCGCCAGATCTTCGCCTACGGCGACATCCAGCTCCGGGTTGTTCAGGCCTTTGACGATGCGCACTTCCTGAATGGTGTGGCCTTTACCGGTCTGGTACAGGTAGGTTTCATCCTTGTACAGGTGGTAAACGCCTTTAAACAGCTTGCCGCAGCCGATCGGCCAGGTGATAGGCGAACAGGCGATTTTCAGTTCGCGCTCGACTTCGTCCATCACTTCCATCGGATCGCGGATGTCGCGGTCCAGCTTGTTCATGAAGGTCAGGATCGGCGTGTCGCGCAGACGGGTGACTTCCATCAGCTTGCGGGTGCGATCCTCAACGCCCTTGGCGGCGTCGATCACCATCAGACAGCAGTCCACGGCGGTCAGGGTGCGATACGTATCTTCGGAGAAGTCCTCGTGCCCCGGGGTATCCAGCAGGTTGACCAGGCTGTCGCGATACGGGAACTGCATCACCGAGGTGGTGATCGAGATCCCACGCTGCTTTTCCATTTCCATCCAGTCGGATTTGGCGTGCTGGCTGGAGCCGCGGCCTTTTACCGTACCGGCGGTCTGGATCGCCTGTCCGAACAGCAGCACTTTTTCGGTAATGGTGGTTTTACCGGCATCGGGGTGCGAGATGATGGCGAAAGTTCTTCTTTTGGAGACTTCGCGGGCAAATTCACTAGGAGACATGGTTTTCAGGTTCTACGGTTAGTCCGCCCTGCGACATCATCAGAACGCGCCGATCGCGGCGCCGGGCAAAGCGGTGAATAAAAGATAACAGCCGGGCATTTTCGCCGATTTGCCAACCGGTGACAATCAATGCTTTTTCCGGCCGGGCTGATTACCCCAGCGGCAACGCCATCACGATCGCGTCTTCGCGGCCGTGGGCGCTCGGGTAATAATTGCGGCGCACGGTGACTTCGTTGAAACCAAGATCTTCATACAGCGCGATCGCCGCCTGGTTGGAGGCACGGACTTCCAGCCACAGCGTAACCACGCCGCGGCTCTCCAGCTGTTCGATCAACGCGTTGAGCAACAGGCGGCCAAAGCCCCGGCGCTGGTGCTGCGGATGAATGGCGATGTTGAACAGCGTGGCTTCGTCCAGCACGATCTGCGTGATGGCGAACCCCGCCATCTCCCCATCGGCGCTCAGCTTCAGGTTAAGGTAGCGATCGCCCTGATTGCTGGCAAAGGTGGTTTCCGTCCAGGGGAAAGCGTGGCTGGCTTGCTCAATGTTGAAGGCCGTGGCCAGGTCGGCCGCCGTCAGGGTAGAAATCGTGTTCATGATGACAAATCTGCTGCCAGAGGGCGCGTTTGGCCCCCGCGTCTTGGGAAAGCTCGGCCAACGCCGGGCTGTGTAGCTGCGCGCCGGCGACCGCGAGCGGTTTCGTCACGCCCAGCCGCCAACTGTTGCATGCGGTCTCTTCAGGCAGCATCGCCACCTGTTCCGGCGTCAGGCTGTAGGTTTGCGCCGGCGTCAGCCCCAGGCTGCGCAGCACGTCGCAAAACAGCGGATCGTCGGGCGCCGGCTGCGTCTGCGCCACCACCAGCAGGCGCGTCTCGGGCGGCAGACTGACCGCCACTTCGCCCTGCAACACGCCCGGGCGGCGCAATGTCCACTGCGTAATACCCAGTTGTTGTAACAGCCAGTCGCGTTTTGATGCCATGCCGATTCCTACCCGTTGTGGTGCGCCATGCCTGCCATGCGCCGCGCTATGCTAACAAACCCGCGCAGCCCGCGCCAACAAACCCGTCGAACATATCGCCACAAAGCTCTATAATCCCCGGTCTCATTTCCAGGAGCCAATATCTGATGTCTGCATTAACCCCCGCCAGTGAAGTCATGCTGCGCCACAGTGATGAATTTATCGAACGCCGCGTGCTGTTTGCCGGCGACCTGCAGGACAGCCTGCCGGCCCAATTCGAGGCCGCGGACGTGCGCGTCCACACTCAGCAATACCATCACTGGCAGTTACTGAACCGGACGATGGGCGATAACGTGCAGTTCGGTTTGACCGTCGATCCCGCTTTCGTCGCCGACTGCGACACGCTGGTTTACTACTGGCCGAAGAGCAAGCAGGAAGCGCAATTCCAGCTGTGCAACATCCTGGCGCTGCTGCCGGTGGGCGCGGACGTGTTCGTGGTCGGTGAAAACCGCAGCGGCGTGCGCAGCGCCGAGCCAACGCTGGAAGGCCACGTCACGCTGGTGAAAATCGACAGCGCGCGCCGCTGCGGCCTGTATCACGGCCGCCTGGACGCGCAGACCGAGTTCGACCTGAACGACTGGTGGGGCAGCTATCAGCTGCACGATCTGGAAGTGAAAACGCTGCCGGGCGTGTTCAGCCGCGACGGTCTGGACGTCGGCAGCTCGCTGCTGCTGTCGACGCTGGAAAAACACATGAAAGGCAAGGTGCTGGACATCGGCTGCGGCGCCGGCGTCATGGCCTCGGTAATGTCCAAGCTGTCGCCGAAAGTCAAATTGACCCTCAGCGACGTCAACGCCGCCGCGGTGGAATCCAGCCGCGCGACGCTGGCCGCCAACGGCATCGAAGGGGAAGTGATCGTCAGCAACGTTTACTCCGACATCACCGGCCGTTTCGACATGATCATCTCCAACCCGCCGTTCCACGACGGGCTGCAGACCAGCCTGACCGCCGCCGAAACCCTGATCCGCGGCGCGGTGAAGCACCTGCCGATCGGTGGCCAACTGCGCATTGTCGCCAACGCCTTCCTGCCATACCCGGACATTCTGGACGCCACCTTCGGCAGCCACGAAGTGCTGGCGCAGAACGGCCGCTTCAAGGTGTACCAGGCGACCGTCGGCCGTCCGCCGCGCGCGCCGAAGAAGAAATAATTCGCCGTTGGCGGAAAACGACAGAGCGCGGCCTGCAGGCCGCGCTTTTTTTTAACCGTTGATGTAGGTCATCGACTCCGCGCCGTAGCGTTCGCCGGCCGCCGCGCTCAGCGGGAACACCGCTTCAATCGCCGCCAGCTCAGCCGCGCTCAGCGTTATCTCCGCCGCCGCGACGTTCTCTTCCAGGTAACGACGGCGTTTGGTGCCGGGGATCGGCACGATGTGTTCCCCCTGCGCCAACACCCAGGCCAGCGCCAGCTGCGAAGGTTTAACGCCCTTCTGCGCCGCCAACTCGCTCACCTTCTCCACCAGCGCCAGATTGCGGCTGAAGTTTTCCCCCTGGAAGCGCGGGTTGCTGCGGCGGAAGTCGTCCTCGGCCAGATCCTCCGGCCGCTGGATAGCGCCGGTGAGGAAACCGCGCCCTAACGGGCTGTAGGGCACAAAGCCGATGCCCAGGCGCTCGCAGGCCGCCAGCACGCCCTGCTCGGCGTCGCGCGTCCACAGCGAATATTCGGTCTGCAGCGCGGTGATCGGATGCACCTTGTGCGCCCGCTCCAGCGTGGCGACCGACGCCTCGCTCAGGCCGATGTGGCGGATCTTGCCTTCCCGGATCAGATCCGCCATCGTGCCCACGACGTCCTCGATCGGCACCTGCGGATCGACCCGGTGCTGATAATAAAGATCGATCTCCTCCACGCCCAAGCGCCGCAGGCTGCCCTCGACGGAGCGCCGGATATACTCGGGCCGGCTGCTGACGCCGCGTGCCGAAGGATCCGCCGGATCGCGCAGGATGCCGAACTTGGTGGCCAGGAACACCTGTTGCCGCTTGCCTTTGATCGCTTCCCCCACCAGCTCTTCGTTGGTGTGCGGGCCATACATGTCGGCGGTGTCGAGCAGCGTAACGCCCAGCTCCAGCGCCCGGTGCAGCGTGGCGATGGCTTCCTGCCGATCGGCGCCGGTGGAGTAGAAGTCGCTCATGCCCATGCATCCCAACCCCAGGGCGGAGACGACGGGACCGTGGGAACCGAGTTTACGTTGTTGCATTGTGCTGCCCTCATGCGGTGAATGGATAACGCAGCAAAGTCTGGTTGTTTACGCGAAAAAGATAAATAATGCAGATTGCACATCACTGTTCAAAAATCACCAACAATACGGAGTGGTAATGGATCAGGTTCAAGCCATGCGCATTTTTACCCGCATCGTCGAACTGGGCAGCTTCAGCCGGGCGGCCGAACGCCTGCAGCTGCCGCGCGCCACGGTCAGCAACGCGCTGAAACGGCTGGAACAGCGGCTGGGCGTGCGCCTGCTGATCCGCACCACCCGCCAGGTGCAGGTGACCAGCGAAGGCAGTCTCTACTATCAACGCTGCGTGCAGTTGCTGGGCGCGCTGGAGGAGGCGGACACGCTGTTCAGCCACCATAAGCTGCAGCCGTCCGGCAAAGTGCGCATCGATATGCCCCATTCGCTGGCGCGCGAGGTCGTCATTCCGGCGCTGGACGACTTCTACCGGCGCTATCCCGACATCACGCTGGCGCTGGGCGCCAACGACACCCACGTCGATCTGCTGCGCGAAGGCGTGGACTGCGTGCTGCGCGCCTGGGAAACCGAAGACGACAGCCTGGTGGCGCGGCGCATCGCCCAGCTGCCGCAGGTCACCTGCGCTTCCCCCGCTTACCTGCAGGCCCACGGCACGCCGCTCGACATCGATAGCCTGGCGCCGCACCGCGCGGTGGGGTATTTTTCGCTGGCCAACAACCGCGATTACCCACTGGAGTTTTGCCGCGGCGGCAAGCTGGAACTGCGCGAACTGCCCGCCCGGCTGAGCGTCAGCGGCGCCGACGCCTATATCGCCGGCGCGCGCGCCGGCATGGGATTGATACAGGCGGCGCGCTATTCGCTTGCCCCTTGGCTGGAACAGGGCGAACTGGTGGAAGTGCTGGCGGAAACGCCGCCTCCGCCGATGCCGATTTACATCATGTATCCGCCCGGCCGTTTCCTGGCGCCGCGGGTCAGAGTGTTGATTGATTGGCTGATTTGGCTGTTTGACCAGCAGAAAAGCGGCGATATGGCTGTTTTTCCAGCAAACGCCCGCAAAGCGGGGAAATAACTGTTGACGTGTCCGCCAAAATCTCTAGAATTCGCCTCCGTGGTAACGTTACTCCGGTAATGTTTCTGGTACGCGAAGGTGGCGGAATTGGTAGACGCGCTAGCTTCAGGTGTTAGTGTCCTTACGGACGTGAGGGTTCAAGTCCCTCTCTTCGCACCAAATAACCACATGATTTATATTGCACTCAGCATCGATGCGAAGGTGGCGGAATTGGTAGACGCGCTAGCTTCAGGTGTTAGTGTTCTTACGGACGTGAGGGTTCAAGTCCCTCTCTTCGCACCACGCTGGCGACGTAATATAAATCAAAGCAACAACATCGACTGTGCGAAGGTGGCGGAATTGGTAGACGCGCTAGCTTCAGGTGTTAGTGTCCTTACGGACGTGAGGGTTCAAGTCCCTCTCTTCGCACCAATTGATGATCTCTCCGGCAGTATCCTCGAAAAAATCCCAACGCACTGATGAATCACACGCTTAAGCGTGGTTTTGCCGTTTCCGGCGTTTCACCCGAAGCTGAAGTTCAGGCTGACAGCCGCCAGGCCGCCCGCCAGCGCCATACAGGAAGGCAGCAGCAGATAGTGGCGCAGCCGGCTGTTGAACAACATGACCAGCGTGGCCAACATCGCTATCACGATCAGGGTGCGCAACTGCACCATATCCAGGTCGATCAAGGCCAGCAGCGGCATCAGCGCACAAGGCAGCAAAACGCCCCAGGCGCTGGCCAGGCGATCCCCGAGGCACCAACTGACGCCCCACAGTCCGCACGCGGCAATCATGGCGGTGAGCATGACAACCCCCCTTCAAGTGATAATGATAACCAATATCATATAACACTTTTTTGGCCGCCGCATCATTTTCACTGCGCAGACCAAACCCAGATGACACCAGCATGAAAAAATGATAATTTGACATAAGAAAATTCCTAGTCCTGTTTGCATGATAATAATCACAATCCTCAACCATGCAATTCAAGTGGATATTCGCGCCAAAGGAATGCTTCTCAACCTTAATTATTCGACAGAACGACTTTGCAAAGAGTGACCTCCGTATGAACGCCCGTTCTTATCAGGAATTACTGAACAGCAAGCAGCGCCTGGCATTATTTCTTTTTCTGATAATGAATGCCGCCTCTTCCGTATTTACATTATTGTTCCCTTTTAGGGATACACCCGCATTTACCCTACCTTTATTATGTATACCGCTATTTTGTCTGGTAGCGGCGCTATTTTCCCTGCAAACGCCACGCAAATACTTGTGCAAACTCAACCTGTTCGCCGGCGTGCTCGGCCTGCTCTGGGCCGCACATATTTACGTTAAAAGTCAATATTGCCTACCGAATAACCAAGATTTTTTATTAATTAGTTTGTTTAGCATCTTTTTTATCAGCGCTATTTCCCTGACGGACAACTTTACCGCCTTTTGTTTACACGCCGTGCCTTCCGCAATGGTGATCCTGGCTTTAGACGGCATGCATAATACCCTGCGGATATTATTCACCACGCTATTACCTATTATCGCTTTCTCCATCCACCACCTGATGTTGAAACGCAGTGAAATCTTTACTCACGCGCTGGTGGCCAACCTGTATAACGAGCGCGATAAATTCAATAATTTGAGCATGATCGATCCTCTGACCGGCCTTTATAACCGGCGTGGGCTGGAGAATAAGATCACGATGCTGCTGGAACCGCAAACCGGCCATCATTACGTGCTGTTGCTGGATATCGACCACTTCAAGGTCTATAACGACAGCTACGGCCACGCCATGGGCGATCGGGCGTTGGTGCAGGTGGCGGTCGCCATCCGCGATGCGGTGCGTTCGCGCGACATCGTGGTGCGTTACGGCGGGGAAGAATTTTTGGTGTTGCTGACCAACGTGCACGAAGGCTACGCTGCGCAACTGGCCGAACGGGTGCGCCAGCGGGTGGCGGAGCTGAACATCCCGCACGGCGCCAGTCCGCAGCACAGCGGCACGCTGACGCTCAGCGCCGGCATCTCCGCGCTGGAAAAACTGGACATCGAATCGGCGATAGGCGCAGCCGACGCCGCGCTCTATCTGGCGAAGCACAGCGGACGCAACAATATTCAGCTGGCGCAAAACGTCGAGCCCGCTGCCGTTCACTCTTAAGCCGCCGTGGTAACGGCGCGGCGGCTGACATCAACACTTATACGGCTATACGGCGGTGGAACGCAGCCCGTTCAGCAACAGGTTCAAACTGGCCAAGGCTTGTTCCAGCCCCACGTCTTTTTCCGGATGATGGGCGACCCACAGCGCGGCATCCATCAGGCCGCCGTTGATTAAATGCGCCAGCGCTTCCGGATCGGCAACGGCGATACGCCGCTGCGCCATCAATAACTCCAATGCGCCCGTCATCCAGCTGATGCACGCCAGCTTGCTGGCCCGCAGATATTCAGCTCCCAGCACCGAAGGTGAATCACGCAACAGAATGCGTTGCGCTTGCGGCTCCGTCATCATGATCAGATAACTGCGGCAACGCGCCGCAAAAGCCTCCCAGTCATCCGCAGTACTCGCGGTTATCTCAGCCAGATGCGCATCCATCTCCGCGTCTATCGCCTGCACCACCGCCAGGAACAGCCCCTTTTTATCGCCAAAATGGTGATAGAGCGCGCCGCGCGTCAGGCCGGCCTGGGCGGTGAGATCATCCATCACCGTTTCGGCATACCCCACGTTGCCGAATTGCAGGCGGGCCGCCGCCACCAGCTTTTGTCGGGTTTCTTCAATCATTTCGGTACGCGCTTTACGTGCCATGGGTTCACTCCCGCCTCGTTATTGATGACGTTATAATTGACATACGCTATGTATGTCAATTAACGTAACATACGTGGCGTATGTCAATGATGGACATTGAGCGAATACCGAGCCGCAACATTCCGGAGCCCATTTTATGGCAAATCCTTATTTCAAACTGTTCACCGCCCCGGGCAGCAAGGCGTTTTCCTCTGCCGGGCTGATCGCGCGCCTGCCGGTCTCGATGACCGGCATCGGCATCATTACCATGCTCTCGCAGGTACGCGGCTCCTATTGGTTAGCGGGCGCGGTGGCGGCGACGTTCGCCTTTTCCATGGCGCTGCTCGCGCCGCAGATCGCGCGCGCAGCGGATCGCTTCGGCCAACGCCGAGTGCTGCCGTATGCCACCGGGACCAGCGCGATCGCCCTCTTGCTGCTGCTGATTTGCACTCGCTACCAGGCACCGGATTGGGCGCTGTTCGTCTTCGCCGCGCTCGCGGGCGGCATGCCCAGCATCTCCGCGATGGTCAGAGCTCGCTGGAGCGAAATTTATCGCGGCACGCCGCAGCTGCACACGGCATTTTCATTCGAGTCGGTGTTGGACGAAGTCGCCTTTATCATCGGCCCGCCGATCGCCGTGGGGCTCAGCGTTTCACTTTTCCCAGAAGCCGGCCCTCTGGTGGCCGCGCTGCTTCTGGTGGCGGGCGTCACGGCATTCGCCTTGCAAAAAAGCACACAGCCCCCGGTTTACACCCGCAACAGCGAGCGGCAGCGCGCCATCCTGGCTATGCCGTCAATGCAAATTCTGGTGCTGGCGCTGATCGCCCTGGGCACCATTGTCGGCACCGTGGACGTCATCAGCGTGGCCTTCGCCGAGCAGCAAGGCCAGCCGGCCGCCGCCAGCATCGTGCTGTCGGTTTACGCGTTTGGCTCCTGCCTCGCCGGGCTGATTTTCGGCGCAATGAAGATCCCCGTCCCCTTGCCCCGCCTGTTCTTATACGCGGCGTTCGCCACCGCATTCACTACCCTGCCGCTGCTGTGGGTGCACAATGTCTTGACGCTGGCGGCGGCGATGTTTGTCGCCGGACTGTTTTTCGCGCCGACCATGATCATTGCCATGGGGCTGGTTGAAAACATCGTGCCCCCCGCCAGGCTGACGGAGGGATTGACCTGGATGGTCACCGGTCTGGGGATAGGCGTGGCGTTCGGCGCAGCCCTGGCGGGCCTGGCGATCGACGCTGCGGGGATAACGGCCGGCTTTGGCGTCACGCTCACGGCCGGCCTGGTCGTACTGCTGGTGGCGGCCGGCGGCTATCGCCTAATGCGGCGAACGCTGGCCTTGAAAGCGGCGTGAACCGCCCGCGCTAAACGGTTTCCCAAATCGCCTTGCCCTGCCAGCGCCGTTCGATCGCCACCAGAAACAGTTTCACTTTGGGGGAGAGATGGCGTCGGCTGGGATAAACGGCGCAGATCGGCGGCCCCGGGCGACAATAGCGTTCCAGCACCGGCACCAGCGTGCCGGCCGCCATCTGTTCACCGACCAGAAACGCCCCTACCTGACACAGACCTGCCCCGGCGACGGCCGCATCCCGCAATGCCTCGACGTTGTTGAAACGCATCCGGCCGCGCACCGGCTGTTCGTGCAGTTGGCCGTTAACCCGATAGCGCCAGGGCGCCGGCAATCCCTGGTGGCTGAAGACCAGCGTCTCGTGATCGCCCAGCGCCTCCGGTGTCGCAGGCGTGCCGTAGCGCGCCAGATAGTCCGGCGCCGCGCAGGTGATCAGGCGGTGCGGCGCGAGCACCCGCCGCACCAGCCGACTGTCGTCGCTGCCGCCGACGCGGATCGCCACGTCGATACCGTCGCGCACCAAATCGCTGTAATCGTCGGAGAAGCTGACGTCGGCGTCCACCTCCGGCCACTGCGCCAAAAATTCCCGCAGAATCGGCAAAATATGCAACCGCCCCAACGAGACCGGCACATCCAGCCGCAGCCGCCCGCGCGGGGTTTGCCGCCGCGTATTGAGCGCCGTTTCTGCCTCTTCGGCCTGCGACAGGATGCGCTGCGCATATTCGTAAAACACTGCGCCGTCTTCGGTCAGGCTGACGCTGCGCGTGGTGCGCTGCAGCAGCCGGGACGCCAATCGCGCCTCCAATCGGTTCACGCATTTGCCCGCCGCCGATCGGGAGATGCCCAGTCTCTCGGCCGCCAGCGTGAAGCTGCAGGCGTCGGCGACGCGAATGAATACCAGCAGGTCGGTCAGGTTATCCAACGGCATAGACGGTAAATTAGCCACGCTTTGTCCCCAATGTTGCGCATTCAGGCCAGTTTATCAGCCATTTTAGCGCGGATACACTGGGGTTCTTCATCTGTTGGGAGAGTCATTATGAGTGCCTTACACGCCGACGGCGGCGCAAAAGCGTGGCTGGCGACCTTCGCGGTCGGCCTGTCCACCTTTACCGTCGTCACCGCAGAAATGCTGCCCGTCGGGCTGCTGACCCCGATCGTCAGCACCCTGAACGCGTCGATCGGCCGCGCCGGGCTGCTGATTTCCCTGCCGGCCCTGTTCGCCGCGCTGTTCGCCCCGCTGGTGGTGCTGGGCGCCCGGCGCACAGACCGCCGCAACCTGCTGGCGGGCTTTCTGCTGCTGCTGATCGCCGCTAACCTGCTGGCCGCCGCCGCCACCTCCCTGGCGCTGCTGTTCGCTGCGCGCATCCTGCTGGGTTTTTGCATCGGCGGTATCTGGGCCATCGCCGGCGGGCTGGCGGAACGCCTGGTGCCGCCGGCCTCCGTCGGATTGGCGCTGTCTATCATCTTCGGTGGCGTAGCGGCGGCCTCGGTGTTCGGGGTGCCGCTCGGGGTATTCCTCGGCGAAGCGCTGGGCTGGCGCATGGCGTTTCTGGCGGTCGCCGTTCTGGCGGCGCTGACCCTGCTCCTGCTGGTGTGCGTGCTGCCGCCGCTGCCGGTCACGCAGGCGATCGGCTGGCGGTCGTTCACCGCGCAACGCGCGAATCGCCGGCTGCTGACCGGGCTGCTGCTGACGTTTCTGCTGGTCGCCGGTCACTTTATGGCTTACACCTTTGTCCGTCCACTGCTGCAGACGGTCTCCGGCATCGAGAGCCGCTGGGTGGGGCCGCTGCTGTTCGCCTACGGCATCGCCGGCCTCGTCGGGAATTTTATCGCCGGCCAGGCCGCCGCCAAACGGCTGCGCCGCACCCTGGCGCTGATCGCCCTCGGGCTGGCGCTCGCCGTCCTGCTGCTGCCGCTGCTGGGCCACACGCCGCTGAGCGGCGGCGCCTTCCTGCTGCTGTGGGGCATCGCCTACGGCGGCGTTTCCGTTGCGTTGATGGCGTGGATGCTCAAGGCGGCGCCCGATGCGGCCGAGGTCGCCTCTTCACTGTATATCGCGCTGTTTAACCTGGCGATCTCCTGCGGTTCGCTGGTGGGCGGGCTGGTGGTGGATGCCGGCGGCCTGACGATAAACGGCGCGCTGTCCGGCCTGGTGCTGCTGCTGGCGTTGGCCATCCTGATGGGGACCCGGCGGCAGATGCCGAAAACGGCGGCGAAAGCCGATTCGCCGCCGGGGTGAATCAGGCGCGGCGCTGCCGCAGGCCGTAAACCAGCACCACCGCGAAGCACAGCAGCGGCAGCAGATAAGAGAGCGCGGTGCTGTAACGGTCGGCCAGCGCCCCCATAAAGTAAGGCATGATGGCGCCGCCGACGATCGCCATGATCATGAACGAGCTGGCGCGCTTGGTGTGCTTGCCCAGATTTTTCACCCCCAGGGCGAAAATGGTCGGGAACATGATCGACATAAAGAAGAACACCGCGATCAGCGCCACCACCGAGACGCCGTCGACGCTCAGCATTACCACACCGCACAGCGCAATGTTGATCAGCGCATAGACCGCCAGCAGCGTCGCCGGTTTGACCCGTCCCATCAGCCAGGTGCTGAAGAAACGTCCGACCATAAAGCAGATCATGGCGATCGACAGCAGGTAAGAGGCGCTCTGGTTAGACACCTCGCGCCAGTGCTCGGTGGCGTAGTTGATGAAGAACGCCCCCACGCCCACCTGCGCCGCCACGTAGAAAAACTGCGTGATGACCCCGCCGACGAAATGCGGATGCTGCCACAACCCCTGCGCTATCACGCCGTGCACCGGTTTTTCCTCTTCGCGGATCGCCGGCAGCCGGGTGCGGCTGAACAACAACGCGATCAGCAGCACCAGCGCGGCGATCGCCACATAGGTCATCTTCACCGCGCTCTGATCGCCGCCGCCGACGGACTGGCCGGCGGAGAAGAACAGCGTGCCGCCGATCAGCGGGCCGATAAACTGCCCGAGGCCGTTGAACGACTGGGCCAGGTTGAGCCGCCGTTCGGCGCCCTGCGCGTCGCCCAGCACCGTGGCGTACGGGTTGGCCGCCGTTTCCAGGCAGCCCAGGCCGCTGGCGATAACGAACAGCGCGAACAGGAAGACGCCGAAGCTGTTGGCCGACGCCGCCGGCACGAACAGCAGCGCGCCCAGTGCGTACAGGCACAGCCCGACCAGAATGCCCGCCTTATAGCCCTTGCGATCCATGAAATAACCGGCGGGCAGCGCCACCAGGAAATAGGCGCCGAAGTACGCCGCCTGCAGCAGCCCCGACTGCGCCTTGGTGACGTGCAGCGTTTCCTGAAAATGTTTGTTCAATACGTCCAGCAGGCCATAGGACAGCCCCCACATGAAGAACAGGCTGGTGACCAGGATAAAGGCCCAGCGCAGATTGGCGGTCACGGGGACGCCCGGCTGCGCGGAGGCCGCACTTTTTTCAGCAAGCATGGTGATACCCTCGTATCGTCTGGCGATGATGATGTTGGCGTTATTGCTGTTGCAGAGAGAAAATCCGCGCCATTTCCACCCATTTTTCGCCCTGCGGCGTCCAGGGGGTGGCGGCCTGGTAGTGCCACATCAGCGCTTCCCATCGCTGCACTTCGGGGTTGTTCAGGCTGGCGGCGTCAAAACGCGCGGCGTCGAAATCGGCGCTGACCTCCACGATCATGAACAGCCGGGTGCCTAACCGGTAAATCTCCATGTCCAGAATGCCGTGCTCGCGCAAATGCGCGGCGATGCCCGGCCAAATGCGCTGATGATGCTGCTGGTACTCCGCAATCAGCGCCGGTGAGTCAATCAGATCGAGCGCCTGGCAGAAACGGCGCCGCCCTGCCGCCGCGCCGCTCACGTCAGCGCCCGATCGAGATGCAGGTAGCCGCCGTCCACCGACAGCCACTGTCCAGTGGTGTGTGATGACCGCGACGACAGCAGAAACGCCACGGTATCGGCGATCTCCTGCGGCGTGGTCATGCGCTGCCCGAGCGGAATGCGCGCGGTGATCTTCTCCATCTGCCGCTGCGGCTCGGCGAAGGTGTTGAGCCAGCGCTGGTACTGCGGGGTGATCACCTCCGCCGGCACCACCGCGTTCACCCGCACCCCATCATGGCGCAGCGACACCGCCCATTCGCGCGTCAGCGCCAGCACCGCGCCCTTGGCGGCGGTGTAGCCGCTGGTGCCCCCCTGCCCGCTGAGTGCGGTCTTGGAGGCGATGTTGACGATGGCGCCCCGGCTCTCCCGCAGCGCCGCCTGGCACAGGTGCGCCATCAGGTAGTAATGCACCAGATTCTTTTCCAGCGAGCCGACGAACGCTTCGCGCCCCGCCTCTAGCCCGACGCCGTCGTTGACCCCGGCGTTGTTCACCAGCCCGTCAATGCGGCCGAAGGTCGCCAGCGTCTGGCTGACCGCCCGGCGGCAGGCCGCCTCGTCGCACAATTCGGTGAGGATCACTCCGGTGCGCGGCTGCAACCGCTGTAAATCGGCCAGCAGCGCCGTCTCCGGCGCGGCGTTGGTGACCAGCACCGGGATCGCCCCCTCTTCGGCCAGCACATGAGCAATCGCCGCGCCGATGCCGGCACCGCCGCCGGTGACCAGCACCACCTTATCTTGCAGATACAGATCCATAACCAGACTCCGTTAACCCGTAAATTCGCCGTGCGGTGTCGCCCCAAATCGCCGCCTGCTCGGCGGCCCCCAGCGTCGACAGCGCCCGTTCGCACAGTTGCACCACCTGGCGGTAGTCGCCGGCCAGCAGGCACACCGGCCAGTCGGAGCCGAACATCAGCCGCTGCGGGCCGAACGCCTCCAGCGCGGCATCGAAGAACGGCAGCAGTTCTTCCGCGCGCCACCGGCCACCCGGCGCCTCTGTGATCAGCCCCGAGAGCTTGCAGGCCACGTGCGGCAGCGCCGCCAACGGCCGGATTTGCTGCGCCCAGTGCCGCGCGCCGCGCGCGATGTCCGGCTTGCCGAGGTGATCCAGCACCAGCCAGTGTTGGTCGTGGCGGCCGGCAAACGCCGCCGCGGCCGCCAGATCCCGGTGCGTCACCAGGATCTCATACACATACCCGGCGCGCTGCAGCGTTTGCATGCCGCGATCCACCTCCGGCCGCGCCAGCCAGGCCGCTGGATCCGCTTCGTCCTGCACCTGATGGCGCACCCCGCGCAGCGCGCTGTAAGGCCGCCAGGCCTCCAGACGCTGCGCCAGCTGCGGCGCGGTGATATCCAACCAGCCCACCACGCCGCATACGCCCTCGCTCTGCTCAGCCAGCGCCAGCAGGGCCAGCGTCTCGTCCTCGCTGGGGCGCGCCTGCACCGCCAGCGCGCCGTCGAAGCCGTGTTCCTGCAACAGCGGCCGCAGCCGGGGCGGATCGAAATCCTGTCGCAGCACGCGCATCCGCTCGTCGATCCACGGGTAGTGCTGCGGGTGGTAGCGCCAGTAGTGCTGGTGAGCGTCGATGCGCGGCATGCGATCCTCCCGCCTCACCCGCGGAACCGATACTGCTCGATCGACGACGGATGCATCTCGATCGAGTAACCGGGACGGCTCGGCGGCATGTAGGCCGCGCCCTTGATCACACAGGGATCGACAAAGTGTTCATGCAAATGATCGACGTACTCGATCACCCGGCCTTCGTGGGTGCCGGCGATGCACAGGTAGTCGATCATCGACAGGTGCTGCACGTATTCGCACAGCCCGACGCCGCCGGCATGTGGGCAGACCGGCAGCTGGTATTTGGCCGCCATCAGCATCACCGCCAGCACTTCGTTGACGCCGCCGAGACGGCAGGCGTCGATCTGCACCACGTCCACCGCGCCGCGCATGATGAACTGCTTGAACATGATGCGGTTCTGGCACATCTCACCGGTGGCCACCTTGACCGGCGCCACCCCTTCGCGGATGCGGCGATGCCCTTCCACGTCGTCCGGGCTGGTCGGCTCTTCGATAAACCAGGGGTTGGCGAACGCCAGATGTTTCACCCACGGAATGGCTTCGCCCACCTCCCACACCTGGTTGGCGTCGATCATCAGCCGGCGATCCGGGCCGATCACCTCACGGGCGATGCGCACCCGGCGAATGTCGTCTTCCAGATCGCGCCCGACCTTCAGCTTCAGGTAGGAGAAACCGGCGTCGACCGCTTCCTGGCACAGGCGGCGCAGCTTGTCATCCGGGTAACCCAGCCAGCCGGCGGAGGTGGTGTAACAGGGGTACCCTTGCTGCAGCAGTCGCTCCAGGCGCCGTTCTTTGCCCTCGGCCCGCTGTTTCAGCAGCGCCAGCGCTTCCTGCGGCGTGATGCAGTCGGTGATGTAACGGAAGTCGATGCAGCGCACCAGTTCCTCCGGCGTCATCTCCGCCACCAGCCGCCATACCGGCTTGCCGACCGATTTGGCCCACAGATCCCACACCGCATTGACCACCGCGCCGGTCGCCAGGTGAATGGCGCCTTTGTCCGGCCCGATCCAGCGCAGCTGGCTGTCGCTGGTGAAGCGCCGCCAGAAGGCGCCCATGTCGGCGGCGATCGTCTCCAGCCGCTCACCGACGATCTGATGCTCCAGCGCGCGGATCGCCGCGCAGCAGATCTCGTTGCCGCGGCCGATGGTGAACGTCAGTCCGTGGCCGCTGAGATCCGCGCGATCGGTCTCCAGGATCACGTAGGCGGCGGAATAGTCGGGATCCGGATTCATGGCGTCGGATCCGTCCAGCCCCAACGAGGTGGGGAAACGAATGTCTTCAACCCGCAGTGCGGTAATGGTGGTCATGGCGGCGCTCCCGGTTAAGCCTGTACGGTTTGCTGGCGCTGTTCGCCCAGCCCTTCGATGCCCAGACGCATCGTCTGGCCCGCCCGCAGATAGACGGGCTGCGGTTTCTGCCCCATGCCGACGCCCGGCGGCGTACCGGTGGAGATCACGTCGCCCGGCTGCAGGCTCATAAAGCGGCTGAGGTAGCTGACGATCTGTGGAATGCGGAAGATCATGGTGCTGGTGTTGCCGTCCTGATAGCGCTTGCCGTCCACCTCCAGCCACAGGTTCAGGCTGTGCGGATCGGCGATTTCGTCGGCGGTCACCAGCCAGGGGCCGATCGGCCCGAAGGTGTCGCAGCCTTTGCCCTTGTCCCAGGTGCCGCCGCGCTCAATTTGATATTCGCGTTCTGAGACGTCGTTGATCACGCAATAACCGGCGACGTGGCGCATCGCGTCCGCTTCGCTGATGTAGCGCCCGCCCAGGCCGATCACCACGCCCAACTCCACTTCCCAATCGGTTTTCTGCGAGCCGCGCGGGATCTCCACCCGGTCGTAGGGGCCGACCACCGCGCTGGTCCATTTGTTGAACACCACCGGTTCTTCAGGAATGGCCGCGCCGGTTTCCGCCGCGTGATCGGCGTAGTTCAGGCCGATGCAGATGAACTTGCCGATGCCGCCGACGCAGGCGCCGAGGCGCGGCTGCCCCTCGACCAGCGGCAACGCGGCGCTGTCCAGCGCGCGCAGTTTGGCGAGCGACGCCGGCGATAACGCGGCGCCGCCCACGTCGGCGATATGCTGCGACAGATCGCGCAGGCGGCCCTGCGCATCCAACATGCCGGGGCGCTCTTGCCCGGGTTCCCCATAACGTAAAAGTTTCATGCGTTCCTCTCTCAAAAATGGCGGCTCAGTTGCTCCAGCCGCCGTCGATGATCTGCACCGTGCCGGTGGTGTACGAACTGGCGTCGGAGGCCAGGTACAGCGCCAACTGGGCAATTTCCTCGGTGGTGCCGATGCGCCCGATCGGCTGGCGGGCGACGAACGCCTGATACACCTCTTGCTCGCTACGCCCCTGCTCGCGCGCCTGCTCGGCGATGCGCTGACGCAGCGACGGCGATTCCACCGTGCCGGGGCAGATGGCGTTGCAGCGGATGCCCTGGGTGACGTAATCCGCCGCCACCGAGCGCGTCAGGCCAATCACCGCCGCCTTGCTGGCGCCGTAGGCGAAGCGGTTCGGCACCCCTTTCACGCTCGAGGCCACCGAGGACATGTTGATGATCGAACCTTTACCGCGCGCCAACATGCCCGGCAGGAAGGCGCGGATCATGCGGAACATTGCGGTCACGTTGAGATCGAGCGCGAACGCCCACTGATCCTCGCTGCAATCGAGGATCGATCCGCTGTGCACCACGCCGGCGCAGTTGAACAACACGTCGATCGGGCCGATCGCTTCCGCCGCCGCCGCGATGGCGGCCGGATCGGTGACGTTCAGCGTCAGCGCGCGGATCCCGGCGCAGCCCTGCAGGCGCTCGAGGTTGATGTCGCTGGCGATCACGTCGGCGCCGGCGGCGGCGAACAGCCTGGCGGTGGTGAATCCGATCCCTTGCCCGGCGGCGGTGATCAGTACGCGTTTCCCGGTTAAATCCATCTTGACTCCTCGGCCTAAAGGTCTAATGGTCAGGCCACTAAAGGCGGTAAAGGTCAGGCCTCTAACATGACAAAAGACGCTTTACGCGTTATCGTTGGGGGAAGAAGTTAATAAAAACAGCCTTGAAACTGCATTTCAATTAACCATTTTTTTACACTTGAATAACGATTACTCAAGCGCCTTGTCGCATAATTGTGCGCCAAATCACTGAACGCCGAATCGTCAAAGGTCAAAAATGCCGATTACCCGACTGGAAAACCCAAGGATTTACAGACAGATAGCTGACCAACTCAAACGTCTTATCGAGAACAACGAATTTCCGCCGGGCAGCCGCCTGCCCTCGGAGCGCGATCTTGCCCAGCAGTTGCAGGTCAGCCGCGCGTCGGTGCGCGAGGCGCTGATCGCGTTGGAAGTGATTGGCCTGGTGGACGTCAAGGTGGGCAACGGGGTGATCGTGCGTTCGCAAACGCCGCCGCCGGCGTCGCAAGAACCGGTCATGGCCCAGGCCGGCCGCAACCAGTGGGCGGAAATCGACGACGAACTGAATATCGAGCTGGATTTCAACGCCGAGCTGCCGCCGTTTTCACTGCTGCAAACCCGCCTGTTGATCGAACCGGAGACCGCCGCGCTGGCCGCGCGCCACGCCACCGACGAAGAGCTGGCGGGCATCCGCGCCGCCTATGAGCAGAACTGCCGCGATAACCGGGCCGGCTCCGCCACCCACCCCGGCGATCGGCTGTTCCACATCCGCATCGCCCAGGCCAGCGGCAACCCGGCCTATGCGTTCATCATCGGGCACCTGCTCGGCCACCGTTACGGCAGCATGTTCCGCGTGCTGCAGCGCCACTATACGCCGGACGACATGCCGCACCGTTCCGAGCTGGAACACCGGGCGATCCTGGCGGCAATTGAAGCGCGCGACGTGCGCGGCGCCCGCAAGGCGATGAAGGCGCACCTGGACGAAGTGATCGCCATTTTCGCCCGCGCGCAATAGGCCGCGGCGGTTAAAAATTTTTATCGCCACCGCTCTTTTTTCTACATGCAGCAGGGGCCTGGGGGCATTACACTGGGCGACGAATAACGCCCTTTCCCGCTGCATTGTTAAATGGATAACGACCGTTGAAGAACTCTGTCTCCGCTTTATTGCTGGCGCTGGGCCTGTGCGCCGCGCCGCTGGCCGTGCAGGCCGCGCCCCCGCAGCTGGCTTCGCAAATCGTCGACCAGTATGCCGAACATATTTTCTACAACAGCGGCGCCACCGGCATGGCGCTGGTGGTGATCGACGGCAATCAAGTGGTTAACCGCAGCTTTGGCGACACCAAGCCCGGCAACAACCTGCGCCCGCGCCCGGATTCGCTGATCCGCATCGCCTCGATCACCAAGCTGATGACCAGCGAAGTGATGGTGAAGATGGCGGCGGAAGGCCAGGTCAAGCTGACCGACCCGCTGCGCAAATATGCCCCCAAGGGCGCCTATGTGCCGGCTTACAACGCCAGCCAGCCGATCACCTTATTGAACCTGGCGACCCACACCAGCGCGCTGCCGCGCGAGCAGCCGGGCAAGAAGCCGCCGAAAACGCCGGTGTTCACCTGGCCGACCAAGGCCCAGCGCTGGCAGTGGCTGGCGCATGCCAACATCACGACGCCGCCGGGCGTGCACGCCGCGTATTCCAACCTGGCGTATGATCTGCTGGCCGACGCGCTGTCGCGCGCCGCGGGCAAGCCTTACAACGCGCTGCTGAAAGAGAAAATCACCGCGCCGCTCGGCATGGTCGACACCACGCTGACGCCGAGCCCTGAACAGTGTTCGCGCCTGATGGTGGCGGCGGCCGGCCCAAGCGCCTGTCGCGACACCACCGCCGCGGCCGGCAGCGGCGGCGTCTACTCCACCCCGCGCGACATGCAGCGCTGGATGCAGCAGTTCCTCTCCTCCAGCGCCAGCGGCCCGCGCAAAGCCACCGCCGCCAGCGAGCAAACCATGTACTTCCAGCGCCACGATCTGGTATCGCTGAAGGGCATGGACGTGCCGGGGCAAGCGGATGCATTGGGATTGGGCTGGGTGTATATGGCGCCGAAGGACGGGCTGCCGGGCATCATTCAGAAGACCGGCGGCGGCGGCGGATTCATCACCTATATGGCGATGATCCCGGCGAAAAACGTCGGGGTGTTCGTGGTGGTGACCCGTTCGGAGCTGAGCAAGTTCACCAACATGAGCGATCCGGTCAACCGCCTGGTGAGCGATCTGGCGGCCAACAAGAGTTGAGATGAGGGGCGCAGCTGGCTGCGCCCCCAGGCGTCAGGCCGGCACCGCCATCTGATGAATCACCGGATGGAAGTTGCGCTTGAAGTAGATCAGGCCGTTGCCCGCTTCGCTCAGCGCGATCTGCTTGATCTGCACCAGGTACATCTGGTGGGTGCCGATGCTCTGGATCTGCTCGATCTCCCCTTCCAGGCTGGCCAGGGTATTGCGCAGCACCGGCTGCCCCAGCGCGCCGAGCTGCCACTCTTCCAGCCGGAAACGATCTTCCATGCTGACGCCGGTCATGCCGGCGAAGTGGCGCGCCATCAGCTCCTGCTCGTGGTTAAGCACGTTGACGCACAGCCTGCGGTTTTCCTGAAACACCGGGTTCATCGCGCTGTTGCGGTTGATGCACACCAGCAGCGTCGGCGGCGTATCGGTCACCGAACACACCGCCGTGGCGGTGATGCCGCAGCGCCCCGCCGGGCCGTCGGTGGTGACGATATTCACCGCCGCCGACAGGCTGGCCATGGCGTCGCGAAAGCGCAGCCGCTGTTCATTTTCCTGAGACATACAACCTCCTCCTGAATTACTTCAGCAGATTATCCAACTGATTAATATCGTCATTGTTCCGCAGGTGCGGCACCTTCCAGCCGTGCTGATCGTAATCGGCCAGGCACTTGTCGACCATCTGCATCATGCGATCCATGTTGCCAGATCCCTGCGCATGGCGCAGGCACTGCAGGCGGATCTCATCCTGGCTGCCGGCGTAGTTGATCTCATACAGCTCGTGGCGCCCGCCGAACTCGCTGCCGATCGCATCCCACATCAGTTTGAGGATCTTGATGCGCTCGACGTGATCCATGCCGTCCGATCCGCGCACGTAGCGCGCCAGGTACTTGTCGATCTCCGGGTTGTTCATGTCGCGCACGCTGGACGGCAGATAGATCAGGCCGCTGGTGACGTTCTTCTCGATGATGTGTTTCACCTTGGTGTAGGCCATCGGCGCCATCACGCGGTAGGTTTGCAGCGCGGCGGAATCCGGCAGGTAAGCGCCGTTTTCCCATTGCGTGGCTTCGGCGCACATCGCGTCGCTCAGCGACCAGAACAGGTTGCGCCAGGCCACCACTTCACCCAGATCGGCCTGCACGCCGCGGAACTCCAGCACGCCGGTGCACGAGAGGCTCTTTTGCAGCAGCGCGGTGATGAAATCCATCTTCACCGCCAGACGCACGCAGGCCTGCAGCGGGAACAGCCGGGCGAAACCGCCCTGGGTGCTCCAGCGGCGACAGCGGTCGAAATCGCGGTAGATCAGCACGTTTTCCCACGGGATCAGCACATGATCCATGATCAGGATCGCGTCGTTCTCGTCGAAGCGGCTGGTCAGCGGGTAGTCGAACGGCGAACCGGTGGCGCCGGCCACCAGCTCGTAGGAGGCGCGCGAAATCAGCTTCACCCCTTCGGCATCCATCGGCGCCACGAACATCAGCGCAAAGTCAGGATTATCGCCCATCACCTGCGCCGAACCGAAACCGATGAAGTTGTAGTGGGTCAACGCCGAGTTGGTAGCCACCACTTTGGCGCCGCTGACGATGATGCCAGCGTCGGTTTCTTTCTCCACCTGAATGTAGACGTCCTTCACCTCGTTGACCGGCTTATGACGATCGATCGGCGGGTTGACGATAGCGTGGTTGAAATAGAGCCCGGTTTCCTGAATGCGTTTGTACCAGTGGCGCGCGTTGTCGGCGAACTGGCCGTAGAACTCCGGATAAGCGCCCAGCGCGCAGCCGAAGGCCGCCTTATAATCCGGCGTGCGCCCCATCCAACCGTAGCTTTGGCGCGACCAGTCGGCGATGGCGTCACGCTGCTGGCGCATCTCTTCCGGGCTGCGGGCATAGCGGAAGAACTTGTGGGTGTAACCGCCGTTGCCGGTGTCGGTATTCCAGCACAGGCGATCCTGGCTGGCCGGATCGTGCAGCGCGTCGTACAGCTGGCCGACCGAGGCCGCCGCATTGCGGAACGCCGGGTGGGTGGTGACGTCTTTTACGCGTTCGCCGTAAATGTAGATTTCGCGGCTGTCCTGCAAACTTTTCAGGTACTCGGCGCCGGTGAACGGACGCTTGCTGTCGGCACGAAAGTCTTCTGGTTTCATCGGGTCTTCCTCGTAATCGGCATTTTTCAGGCCGTGGAGTCGGCCATTTGTTAAAATAATGTTTTCTTTTGGTTGCTTAATTGAAGCTGCCAAAGCCGGTTTCGAGAAGAGACTTTTGCGGCAATCGCCGGTACTTTTCAGGTCAGTTTGCCGCTTTCGCGGCAAACTGTGATCGCGGTTACGAAAGGGCGTGTTGCGCCGCGCGGTAGGTTGAAGGGGAACAGCCTTCCAGCCGATTGAAAAAACGGGCGAAATAGGCCGGATCCTTGAAGCCGAGGCTGTAGGCGGTTTCATGCACCGTGCAGGCGCTGAACAGCAGCATGCGCTTAGCCTCGCGCAGCAATCGATCGAAGATCAGCCGCTTGGGCGGCCGGTTGGCGAAGCGCCGACACAGGTCGTTGAGCCGCGATTCGGTCACGCCCAACGCCTGCGCATACTCCGGCACCGGCAGATGCTCGCGGAAACGCTCGTCCACCATCTTGTTGAAGCGTTGAAACAGCTGCAGTTCGCCGCGCACGCCGCTGTTGGCGCTGTCTTCCAGCGCGGTGTTGCGCAGCAGCAGCGTGAACACCGCCTGCGCCAACAGCGCCAGCGTCTGTTCGCGCCCGGCCAGGTTCTGCGCGAACTCGCGGCGGATCAGCGCCCAATAGTGGCTGAGCGCCGTCAGCTCCTGCGGCGCATCGGCCAGCGACAGGCAGATGCCCGGCATGTCCAGCGCCAGATTGCTGCCGGGATACAGGCGCTCCAGCAGCGGCCAAATCAGCTCCTGACGCACCGTCAGCACGTGGCCGTCGCTGTCCGGTTCGGTGAAGAACGCATGCGGCACCGACGGCGGCGTGAGGATGAACAGCGGCGCCTGCACCGAATAGTGCTGATCGTCGAGCTGCAGCTCTATCTTGCCGGTCTCCAGAAAATGCACCTGGAAGAAGCAGTCGTGCCAGTGCACCTGCATGTCGCGGCCGAAGAACGCCGCCAGCCCGGCGAAGGTTTCGTAGTGCACCTCGTCGGCGGCGTAGCGCGCGTCATACTCTTTGCAAATATCGATGTTGGCGATAAAACCGGTACTTTTCCGCACCTCATTACCTCCTGCAATCCTGCCTATCTGCGTATCAAGGCGTCGCTCTCGGGCGCGAATCCTTCATCGGGATGCGCCACACCAGCACGGCGCCGACGATCAACAGCGCCGAGACGAAATACAGCCCGGAGTTGAAGCTGCCGGTCATGTCCTTGAACCAGCCGATCAACAGCGGGCTGAGCGCCGATCCGATATTGCCGGTGGCGTTGATCACCGCGATCCCCACCGCCCGCGCTTCCAGGCTGATCGACTGATCCGGCGTGGTCCAGAAGATCGCCATGGCGGTAAAGGAACCGACCGACGCCATCACGATCCCCAGCAGTTGGATCAGGCTGTGATCGGTGGCGGAAGCCAATAGCCAGCCGGCGGCGGCGAACAGATACGGCAGCGCGGTGTGATGCTTACGCTCCTGCAGCCTGTCGGATCGTTTGCTCCACCACACCATGCCGGCGATGGTGCAGATCTGCGGGATCGCCGCCAGAATGCCGATCGTCACGTTGCTGCTGCCCTGGTTGAAGCTCTGCAGGATCTGCGGCGTCCAGATATTGATCGCGCTCAGGGTGTTGGTCAGGCAGAAATAGGCCAGCGTGTACATCAGCACGATCGGCGTGAAGATCTCGCGCCACAGGCTGCGCTGCTGCAGCGCGCGGTGGCTGCTCGGCCCGTTGGGTTGCACCAGCTGCAGCTTGTCGGCCTCCATCATCGCTTTCAGGCTGGCTTTTTCCTCGTCGGTCAGCCACTTGGCCTTGGCCGGGGTGTCGTCGAGGTAGAACCACACCACCACGCCCAACAGCACCGACGGGATCCCTTCCAGCAGGAACAGCCACTGCCAGCCCTTCAGGTTCATCACCCCGTCCAGCGCCAGAATATAGCCGGAGACCAGCGAACCGATCGCCATGGTCACCGGCATGGCGATCATGAACAAGGCGTTAGCCCGGGCGCGGTAAAACGCCGGGAACCAGTAGGTGAGGTACACCAGAATGCCCGGCAGGAAGCCGGCCTCGGTGATGCCGACGATCATGCGCAGCACATACAGGCTGGTCGGCCCGGTGGCGAACATCGTGCAGGTGGAAGCGATGCCCCACAGCACCATGATGGTGGCGATCCAGCGCCGCGCGCCGACCCGGCTCAGCATCATGTTGCTCGGAATGCCGAAGATCACGTAGGTGGCATAGAACAGCGTCGCCGCCAGCCCGAACATGGTCGAGCTGAGGCCGAGATCCTTGCCCATCGTCAGCCCGGCGAAGCCGATGTTGATGCGGTCGAGGAAAGAGAAAACAAACAACACGAACAGGAAAATAATCAGGCGCCGAAACAACTTTTTAATCACCGATTGCTCGGCGGCGGTTAACGCTTTATGTTGCTGCGCCGGGTTGGCCGGCGGCAGCGAATCGACGTGGTTCATGGTTCAGTAGACTCCCGATGAAGGCGCTTGCGCCCCGCCCTGTTTGAACTCGTTCGCCAGGGCTTCCGCCGCCCGCGCCAGCAGGGTGGTATCCACTCCTACCGCGACGAACAGCGCGCCGGCTTCCAGATAGCGCTGCGCCAGCGCCTTGTTGGCCATCAAAATGCCCGGCGCCTTGCCGGCAGCGCGGATGCGCGCAATGGCGTCATCGATGGTGCGCTGCACCTCCGGATGCTGCGGATTACCGGCGAAGCCCATGTCGGCGCTGAGATCCGCCGGGCCGATAAACACGCCGTCCACCCCTTCCACCTGCAGGATCGCCTCCAGGTTTTTCACCGCCTCGCGGGTTTCAATCTGCACCAGCACGCACATCTGCTCGTCGGCCTGCTGCAGGTAATCGGGCACTCGGTTCCAGCGCGAGGCGCGCGCCAGGGCGCTGCCGACGCCGCGCACGCCATGCGGCGGATAGCGCGTGGCGCGCACCGCGTCGCGCGCCTGTTCGGCGTTCTGAATCATCGGGATCAATAAGGTTTGCGCGCCGACGTCCAGCAACTGCTTGATGATCACCGCATCGTTCCACGGCGGCCGCACCACCGGCTGACTCGGGTAAGGGGCGACCGCCTGCAGCTGCCCCAGCACCGTCTGCACGTTGTTGGGCGCATGTTCGCCGTCGATCAGCAGCCAGTCGAAACCGGCGCCGGCCAACAGTTCGGCGCTGTAGCTGCTGCACAGCCCGAGCCACAGCCCGATCTGCGGGCGTTTTTCCTGCAGCGCTCGCTTGAAGTGGTTGGTTAACATCGCATTCTCCCTGACAAGCGGGCGCGGCGCGTGGCCCCCGCCCGGTTATTGCGGCTCGGTTCGCCGAGCCTGCTTATTAGACGAAGCGGCAGCTGATGCAGCCCATCGGGCCGTAATCGACGTGGAAAGTATCGCCGCGCCGCGCCGGCACCGGCCGGGTGAAAGAACCGCCGAGGATCACCTGCCCCGCTTCCAGCTCCACCTCATACGGCGCCAGCTTGTTGGCCAGCCAGGCCACGCCGTTAGCCGGATGATTGAGCACCGCCGCCGCCACGCCGGACTCTTCAATCACGCCGTTGCGGTACAGCAGCGCAGAGATCCAACGCAGATCCAGCGCATCCGGCTTGATCGGCCGCCCACCCATCACCACCCCGGCGTTGGCGGCGTTGTCGGAGATGGTGTCGAACACCTTGCGCGGCCGCTGCGTCTCGGGATCGACGTTGTGGCTGCGCGCGTCGATGATCTCCAGCGCCGGAATGACGTAGTCGGTGGCGTTGTAGACGTCGAACAGCGTGCAGTTCGGCCCGCGCAGCGGCTTAGCCAGCACGAACGCCAGCTCCACCTCCACCCGCGGCACGATGAAGCGATCGATCGGAATGTCGCTGCCGTCGTTGAAGAACATGTCGTCCAGCAGCGCGCCGTAGTCCGGCTCGGTGATCTGCGAGCTGACCTGCATGGCGCGCGAGGTCAGGCCGATCTTGTGGCCTTTGAGCGCGCGCCCCTCGGCGATCTTCAGCTCCACCCACTGCCGCTGAATGGCATAGGCGTCTTCAATGGTGATCTCGGGATGATCGAGCGACAGCGCGCGGATCTGCTCACGACTCTTTTCCGCCTGATGCAGGCGCTGCACGGCGCGGTTAACCTGCTCTTTATCCAGCATTTACGACCCCTTATTCACGCTTTATTGAACAGCGCGTGGACATTGTTCTGTTTGTAATTCAGCACCGGATCCAGCTCTTCCATGGTGAAAGAGAGCGCCAGGTAACGCTGCGCCATCAGCGCGGCGAAGTGTTCCTTGATCAGCGCAAACAGCATCTCGCCCACCTGCTGACGGCTTTCCAGACTGCGGCCGTGGCCGATTTTCAACGTCATGTGCACGAAGGCGTAATCCTGCTTGCCGTCGGCCATCTGCCAGGTATCGAGCCAGATGGCCCGGCTGCGCACGCCGGCCAGCGGGAAGATGCCGGTCGCCGCCAGCGCCTCGTTAACCTTGGCGAACAGGGTAGGCAAATCCGCCTCGCGGCGGATGTTGTCGGTACATTCAGCGTAAAAATGGGGCATTCACACACCTCAGGCTTCAGCGGGCAAAGGGAACACGGCGTTGACCTGCCCGGTGCCGGAACTGGCGAACAGCGGGGTGATGAACTCCACCTTGCCGTCGTATTTGTCCCAGCCGAGCAGGCCCAGCAGCATCACGGTGTCGTGCATGTTGCCTTCGCCGTAGCAATAATCGGCATACTCCGGCAGCATTTCGCAGAACTCGCGAAAGCGCCCCTCTTCCCAGAGCTTGACCACCCGTTCGTCCATTTGCTGGTCGAACTGACGGGTGTAGCTGTTCATGCCCTCTTCGGCGCGCTGATCGTCGATAAAGCGGTGCGACAGCGAGCCGCTGGCCAGCACCGCCACGGTGCCGTCGTATTTCTCGATGGCGCTTTTGAGCGCCTCGCCCAGCCGGCGGCTGTCGGCGAAGTCATGCACGGTGCAAAACGCCGAGATCGACACCACCTTGAAATGCTTGTCGGCGTTCATGTAACGCATCGGCACCAGCGTGCCGTATTCCAGCTTCAGGCTCGGGATGTCGTGCGCCTTGGCGCGTACGCCCCGCTTGCAGGCCTCATCGGCGATCAGTTGGCCCAGCGCCGGGTTGCCGTCGTAGTCGTAAGTCATGTCGCGGATGAAATGCGGCAGCTCGTTGCTGGTGTACACGCCGGAGAAATGCGCGCTGCAGTTGATGTGATAGGCGCTGTTCACCAGCCAGTGGGTGTCGAACACCACGATGGTGTCGACGCCCATCTCGCGGCAACGCGCGCCGATCTCTTTATGGCCGTCGATGGCCGCCTGCCGGCAGCCAAAGTTTTTCCCAGGGATTTCCGACAGATACATCGATGGCACATGTGTAATCTTGGCGGCTAACGCTAACTTACCCATAAGTCCTCACATGAAACAAAAATGATTCCGTGAACGATGCCGGGGCCTGATTAAACGCCCCAGCGTGGGATCGGGTGATCACCCATGGAAATGCACACGTTCTTCATCTCGGCGAACACTTCGAAGCTGTATTCCCCGCCTTCGCGGCCGGTGCCGGAGGCTTTCACGCCGCCGAACGGTTGGCGCAGATCGCGTACGTTTTGGGTGTTGACGAAAACCATGCCCGCTTCGATGCCGCGGGCCAGGCGCAGAACCTTGCTCACATCCTGCGTCCAGATGTACGACGCCAGGCCGTACTCCACGTCGTTGGCCATGCGCAGGCCGTCTTCTTCTGATTTGAACGGCAGCAGGCAGGCCACCGGCCCGAAGATCTCCTCCTGCGCCACGCGCATCCGGTTGTCGACATCCGCCAACACCGTCGGGCGCAGGAAGTTGCCGTGGCTCAAGCCGGCCGGTTTATCCGGGCCGCCGGCCAACAGGGTCGCCCCTTCCTCCACCCCGAGGCGGATATAGCCGGAGACTTTTTCCCAGTGCTGCGGGCTGATCAACGCGCCCACCTGGGTGTTGGGATCTTGCGGATCGCCGACGCGCAGACGGTTGGCGCGCTCGGCGAAACGTTTGACGAATTCCGGGTAGATACTCTCCTGAATGAAGATGCGCGAACCGGCGGTGCAGCGTTCGCCGTTGATCGAGAAGATGGTGAACAGCGCGGCGTCGAGCGCCCGCTCGATGTCGGCGTCTTCAAAGATCAGCACCGGCGACTTGCCGCCGAGCTCCATGGAGAATTTCTTCAGCCCGGCGCTTTCGATGATGCGCCGGCCGGTGGCGGTGCCGCCGGTGAAGGAGACCGCGCGCACGTCTTTATGGCGCACCAATGCGTCGCCGGCGGTGGCGCCGTAGCCCTGCACCACGTTCAGCACCCCGGCCGGAATGCCGGCTTCCAGCGCCAGCTCGCCCAGGCGATCGGCGGTCAGCGGCGACAGTTCGGACATCTTCAGCACCGCCGTGTTGCCCAGCGCCAGGCAAGGCGCGGTTTTCCAGGTGGCGGTCATGAACGGCACGTTCCACGGCGATACCAGCGCGCATACCCCCACCGGCTGCACCAGCGTGTAGTTGAGCATCTTGTCGTCCACCGGGTAGGTCTTGCCGTTCATCTGCTGGCACACCTCGGCGAAGAATTCGAAGTTGTGCGAGGCGCGCGGGATCAGCACGTTTTTGGTCTGATGGATCGGCAGACCGGTATCGGCGGTTTCCATTTCGGCGATCTGCGGCACGTTCTGGTCGATCAGTTCACCCAAACGGCGCATCAGGCGCGCGCGCTCTTTCATCGGCGTATTCGCCCACTTGGGGAACGCCTCTTTCGCCGCGGCCACCGCCTGGTCTATCTCCAGCTGGCCGCCGGAGGCCACTTCCGCCAGCACCTCGCCGTTCGCCGGGTTGGTGGTGGTGAAATACTCTTTGCTGGCGACGTTCTTACCGTTGATCCAGTGGTTGATGGTTTTCATCGCAGGCTCTCCTCGTAATCTTTTTCACTGATAATGTGGTTAACCAAACGGCCGATGCCTTCGATCTCCACCACCACTTCGTCGCCCGGCTGCACGTCGGCCAGCCCTTTCGGCGTGCCGGTGGCGATCATGTCGCCCGGCTGCAGCGTCATGAATTCGCTCAGGTAGGCGATCAGGAACGGAATGTCGAAAATCATGTCGGCGGTGCTGCCGCGCTGGCGCAGCTCACCGTTGACGTAGGTGCTGAGCGCCAGCCGATGCGGATCGGCGACGTCGTCGCGATCGACGATATACGGCCCGATCGGCGTCAGGGTGTCGCGGCTCTTCACCCGCAGATTCGGCCGGTAGTAGTTCTCCAGGTAGTCGCGGATGGCGTAGTCGTTGCACAGGGTGTAACCCGCCACATACTCCATGGCGCGCTCGCGACTGACGTTGCGCGCGGTCTTGCCGATCACCGCCACCAGCTCGGCTTCGTAATGCATGTACTCCACGCCGGCCGGACGCACCGACACCTGACGGTGGCCGGTCAGGGTGTTCGGCGCCTTGAGGAACACCAGCGGCTCTTCCGGCGCTTTAAATTCCAGCTCGCTGGCGTGGTCGGCATAGTTCAGTCCCAGGGCGAACACCGTGCCCTGCGCCGGCGGCAGCCATTCCACTTCACGCTCCTGCAGCACCTCGCCGTTCGGCAGCGTGACGCGCAGCTGGTCATCTACCTGAACGTTGACGATCTGGCCATGATGGCGAATACGGGCATGTTTCATGATGCGGCTCCTGCCTGGGTGACGCGGTTGGTCAACGTGGGCAGGCCGGCGGCGCGCACCGTCACCTCATCCCCCGGTTTGATCGCCACCCGCTGGTGCGGGGTGCCTATCAGCACCGCATCGCCCGGCTGCAGGGTGATGAAATCGCTGATGGCGGCGATCAGCTCCGGTACCGCGCGCACCAGATCGGCGGTGGACCAGCGATCCTGCTCCACGCCGTTGATCTCGGTGACGATCTCCAGCCGATCGGCGTTCTCCAACTGCCCCATCTCCCCCAGCGGGCAGAAGCCGTCGCGGCATTTGGCCTTGATCGCCGGGCGATAGAAGCTGCTCTCCGGCAGGCTGACGTCGTTGGCCAGCGCGTAACCGGCCAGATAACGGCTCACCTGCGCCGCCGGCACCTTGCGCGCGGTGTCGCCGATGATCACCGCCAGCGTGCCGCCGCTCTGCACGGTTTCACCGGCCGGAAACGGGATCGCCCCGCCGTTGGCGAGGTGGGTATTGCGCGGTTTGATAAACCACACCGGGGTTTTGGGCGGGGTTTGATACGGCTGCTGGTGAAACGCCTGATCCCAGGCGTCCAGTTGGCTGCGGTGGTTCAGCGCAACGGAAAATACGGTGCCTTTCATGCGAACTCCTCCAATGGCAAAAACATGACAACCGGCATTCATTAATATATTAATGATTACTTTTATACGCTGTGCAGCTTTTACGCAACGCGCTTGGAGTGATTTGTGATCGTGATAACAAAATATTCACAAATTACGAACATTAGCGTGATTATTCAATGCATTAACCATTTTTCACGCCATTTTTAGCTGCGCCTCGCATTTTTGCTTTATCCCTACGGGTAACTTTGGCTACTATTAAGTTATTAACAAAATCGGGCTTTGCGGGGCAGGCGCCCCCATAACGAGCGCCGTAACAACGAACACCTTGATAGCTAAGGCCAAACTTATGCATGAATCGTTAACCATCGCCCTGCTGCAGGCGCGTGAAACCGCCATGGGGTTCTTCCGCCCGATCCTGAAAAGCCACAATCTCACCGAGCAGCAGTGGCGCATCATCCGCGTGCTGGCCAACAGCCGTTCGATCGAATTCCACGAACTGGCGGCGGAAACCTGCATCCTGCGTCCCAGCCTGACCGGCATTCTGTCGCGCATGGAGCGCGATAAGCTGATCTTCCGCCTTAAACCGGTCAACGATCAGCGCAAGCTGTACGTGTCTCTGACCCAGCAGGGTCAGGAGCTGTATGAAGTAGCGCGCCATCAGGTGGAACAAGGCTACGCCGAGATTGAAGCCGCTTTCTCGCGGCAAAAAATGGACCAGCTGATGACGTTGCTGGACGAGCTGATCACCCTGGGCGACAGCCTGCCAGCCAACGTCACCGCGCATCCCGCCAAGAAGTGATTTAACCAACCGGAATTCTCACATTAATTGGCGTTGCAGCCAGGCGGCCAAGGCGTAAATCCCCAGTCGCTTACTCAAGTAAGCGACTGGGGTACGTGGCTGCGTCAAGTAAGCAGAGTATTCGTTTCCGGCAACAGCGCGCCGCCGTCCACCACCAGCGTCTGGCCGGTGATGTAGGCCGCCGCCGGCGAGGCGAGAAACACCATCGCCGCGGCGATGTCTTCCGGTTCCCCCAGCCGCCCGAGCGGCACCGCGGCGGCGATCGCCTGATTCACCTGCGCGTCGCCCAGGTTGGCCATCGCCGGCGTGCGGATCATCCCCGGCTCCACGCCGTTGACGCGAATGTTCTCCGCCGCCAACTCCAGCGCCGCCGCGCGAATAAAGCCGTTTACCCCGGCCTTGGAGGCGGCGTAATGCGCCAGCCCCGGATACGCCACCCGCGGGCCGGTCACCGACGAGGTCACCAGCAGGCTGCCGCCGCCGGCGCGGCGCATCCACGGCAGCGCCGCCTGCGCCAGAAAGAACGGCGCCATCAGATTGACGCTCAGCGTGCGTTGCAACAGGGCCGCGTCGATGGCGGTAAACGGCGTCAGCGGAAAATAGGCGGCGTTGTGGATCACCACGTCCAGCCGTTGGTGCCGCTCGCCCACCGCCGCCACCAACTCGGCAATCTGCCCCGGCTCGGCCAGATCGCAGGCCAGCGCCTGCACTTTCCCCCTTCGCCCCGCAGCGTTTGCGCCGCCGCCTGCGCCTGCGGCAGCTGCACGTCCGCGATCGTCACCTCGGCGCCAAGCCGGGCAAAGGCGCTGACGATCGCCAGCCCAATGCCCTGCGCGCCGCCGGTCACCAGCACCGCCTGCCCGGCGAAGGCCTCGGCCGCATAGGTTGCGCTCATCGCCCTATCCTCGCGGGTGGCGCGTGGTGTTGAGCACCTGCGCGTGGGCACCGACCGCAAAGTTGCTCAGCGCGCTGAAATCGCTGCCCTGATAACCGAGGATCTTGCCGTCGGTGCGCATGCCCTGCAGATCGATCATCACCACGCCCAGCGTCGGAATGATCTTCTCGCGCCAGACGAACAGATAAAGCTGCTCCGCCACCTTCACGTAGTGGCAGCGATCGACGTCCGCCAGCCCCTTCTCCACCCCGTCCAGACACTGCCAGGCGTAGAAGTTGTCGTTCAGGTAGATGTGCTCGTACCGTTCGGTCGGGCTGTAGGTGTACATGTTGCGCATGCCGATCAGCTCATCGGTAAAGCCCGGCGGCGCCACGTCGGCGTCATCCAGCGTGCCGAAGCGGAATTCGGCCTCGACCGCGGTCAGCGGCAGCCCCTGCTCCACCCGGCTAAAGGCGTCGAGCCGCGCCTGCGCTTCGTCCGGCAGCTGGCCGTATACCGCAGTGAAGTTGCCCTGATTGCGGTCGCATACCAGCGTAATGCTGGCGTTGGCGCGGGCGGGATCGAGAAAATCGATGAACAGCACGCCGGGGTGAATGCTGGTGGCGCGATAGGCGATACCGCGCCGCTCCCCCCACTCCAGCGTCTGCGCATCGGTAAACCGACAGCGCTGCGTCGCGCCGTCGCTGAAACGCAGCGTCAGCGTGGTGCCCGCCAGGCCGTGCTGGCGTTCCAGCGTATTGCTGTGCGGCGCAAAGCCTTCCGCCAGCGCGCCAACCTGAATGAATACCGCTTCTGAACTCATGGAATGCTCCTTACAGGGAAGTGAAAGCCAGGGTCGGCACATCGACAATGGTGGAGCCGCCGTCGGCCACCAGCGCCGCGCCGGTAATGATTGAAGCTTCGCTGGAGCAGAGGAAACGGCAGACGCGGGCGATCTCCTCGGCGCTGGCCGGCCGGCGCAGCGGCACGTCGCGGCAGACCATCTGGTAAGCCTGTTCCAGCGAAATCTGATGGGCGTCCATCAACAGCTGCATCTCTTCGTCCGCCATCGGCGTGGTCACCCAGCCCGGGCACACCGCGTTGGCGCGCACGCCCAGCGGGCCATAGTCGCGGGCGATGGAGCGCATCAGGCCGATCAGCGCGTGCTTGGCGGTGACGTAGCCGCAGACCTCCGGCCCGGCGGCCAGCGAAGCGATAGAGGCCACGAACAGCAGGTTGCCGCCGCTTTTAATCAGCTCCGGCAGGCAGGCGCGCGCGCTGGCGAAAGCGCTGTTGAGGTTGCTGTCCATCGCCCCTTGCCACTGCGCGTCGCTCATCTCGGTAATGCGCTTGAAGCCCATGCCGCCGGCGCTGCCGATCAGGCAGTCGATGCGCCCGGCGTCGCGCAGAATCGCCGGCAGCAGCGTGTGGGCCCAGCTCTCGCCGCTGGCGGCGTCGCCCACCAGCGCCTGCGCGCCGATCTCTTGCGCCAGCGCCGCCAACGGTTCCGGGCGGCGGCCGATGATGAACACCCGATCGCCCTGCGCCGCCAGCAAACGGGCGCAGGCAGCGCCGACGCCGGTGCCGCCGCCGGTAATCACAACCACTCTATTCATGATTCAGCTTCTCCATCAGTTGGCCGATCATCAGCAGGCTGCTCAACAGCAACCGCCGCTGTTCGGCATCCAGCCGCAGATAGCGGCGGCCGGCCGGCACGCGGCTGACCACCTCCGAGGCGGCGAAATGCTCGATATCCGCCTGCCAGCGCCCGTCGTTCACCGTCAGCCGCACGCGGCGAAAATCCAGCTGCGCCAGCGTCTCGCCGATCTGCGGGTAGCGCAGCAGGCCGTCCAACAGCCGCTGCGCGGCCGCATGGCGCTGGCGCAGCAGATAGCGCACTCCGCGCCGCCGCAGCCAGCCGCCGGTCACCACGTCCAGCGTCAGCGGAGGCTGCGCTGTGCACGTGCCCTGCAACCGAAAGCGGTGGCTGACGATATGCGCCATAAACAGCCCCTGCACCTGTTCGCTGACCTCGATCTGCGGCCCCTGCGGCAGCGTCAGCCGCAGCAGGCCCGGCGCCAGGCGTTCGCACGCGTAGGGTTCCAGGTTGCGCGCCAGACGGTCCAGCGCGGCGCCCGGCCGATAGCCCGACGGCGCTCGCCGCCAGGCGCGATTAAGTGAGGGAAGTAAGCCGATCAAACTGCGCCTCCTCGTTTTCGCCCTTGGCGAACGCGTTCTCCAGCACCTGCTCGACCGGCACCGGCTTAAACGGATTCACTTTCTGCACGCACAGCGTCCAGAACAGCGCATAGGCAGCGGTCAGGCCGATCATCCAGCCGAAGGGAATGTAGACGTCGCGCGGATTCATCCCCGGCGGCGTGATGTAAACGATGGCCAGCACGATGCCGACGCTGGAGACGATCTGCGGCAGCGGGAACCACGGCGATTTATAGGCGCGCGGCAGATCGGGGCGGCGCAGGCGCAGCAGCACCACCGAGCAGGTCACCAGCAGGTAGGCCACGCCCCAGGCGCACACCGCCGCCAGCACCAGCGGAATGATCTTGTCGAGGTTGCCCTGAATGGCGAAGGCATGTACGCAGGGGATCAAGACCGCCACCAGAATGCCGACCACCGGCGTCTTAAAGCGCGGATGCAGATAAGCGAACATGCGCGGCAGCGCGCCGTCCAGCGCCATGCCGTACAGAATGCGCGGCACCGCCGCCATCAGCGTGTTGATGGTTGCCGCGCCCGCCAGCAGCAGGCCGACGCCCAGCCAGTACTTGCCGAACTGGCCCATCACCTGGCCGGCGAACGCCGGGATGGCCATCGGCGTTTCCAGCAGACGCGTGCCGCTGGCGGCGTCGATCACCACGTTTTCCACCTGGTGGCTGAGCGCCGCGCCGTACAGCGCCATGCATACCGCCACGCCGCACAGCCCGAGCGCCATCGCCCGCGGGATCACCCGATCGCAGCGTTTGATCTCCGGCGCCATCGGCGTCACCAGTTCGCAGCCGACGAACATGAACATCGCCATGCCGATCAGGCTGAACACCGCGAAGGGATCGTTCAGGTTCAACGTGCTGCCGAACCAGCCCTCGAGCGGCACCGCATGCGGCGACAGCAGCCCGACGATGCCAAAAATCACCAGCGTGCTCCACATGGCGAAGGTCAGCACGATCTCCGCCTTGCCGAAGGCCTCGATGCCGAACGCGTTGAGCATGCCGAACACGACAACCAGCCCGACGCCGACCATCCAGGAGACGTTGTGGCTTTCCATCAGGGTGTTGAGGTGTTCGAAGTTCACCAGCGCCATAATGCCGGAGAGAATGGTCTCGGCGGTGCCGGCGAAGATATGCACGATCAGGTAGGCCGACAGCGCGCCGGTGATGGCGAAAAAACGCCCCATGCCGCAGGAAATGTAGTCGTAAACGGAACCGGAGGTCGGCAGCAGCGCCGCCGCTTCGGAGAAGGTGGTGAGCTGCGCCTGCATCATGACGAAAGCGATCAGCATCGCCAGCGCGAAGGTGTCGCCGCCGATGCCAAAGCCGCTGGTGACGGTCAGGATCACCGGGCTGGCCATGATCACCCCGACCGAACTGGCCAGGGTGGTGGGAAAGCCGACCTTGCCTCGAGCCAGGTGGGCGTGCAACCGCGACGACAGGTTCATGGTTATTTCCTCTTATAGTTTTGGCCTGATGCATGCAGGTGCTTGCAGGTTTTTCACCGCCAGCGGCGGTCATCTCACTATAGAGAGGAAAGGAAAATGCTGACTATCGTCCTTAAGGACGAGACGGTTTCAACCTGCGGCCGCGCTCACGGCGGCGCGCTCACTCAGCATGAAGCGGATCGGCTCAGCCCAAGCAAGGTCATCATTTTTTCGTCTTATACGTTTGGCGCCGACTGGCGCTATCTTCAATGCGCAATACAGGAAACGGCGGAAAAGCCTGGCTATCGTTCTTTAGAACGAGGGGCAGCGGAAGCGACGTCGGCTGTAGCACGCGCGCAGCGACGATGGCCTCCCCCGGGCAGGCGTTGAAAAGCGCTGTAAATTCAGCGGGAAAAACGTCGAATTATTTCATTAACCTATTAATGAAAATCGCGATAAATCCGAACAAAAAAGCCCTGATTAACGCAGCGTCATCTTGTTATTTCTGTGTTTTATTGCAATCGGCCTCACGTTGTTAATATGTTTTTATTGTGTTGCCAAATTGCTACAACTATGCTTGTATCGTTCATATATTGACCGCCAACATTCTCCAGATTGAACGATAAAGGGAGGAATACGAATCATGCACAGCACAGCATCCGATGCCTTTATCAACAGTTGTTTGGCGACCATCACGCACCTGATCCCGGTGTCCGCCGGGGTGTTTTATCTGGTCGATCGCGACCTGCGGCCGGATCACTACATCCTGCACGGCATGCCCGATAAAACGCATCAGCAATACCTGAACCACTTCCAGCAAATAGACCCGCTGCAGCCGGCCAACTTCCATCGGCAAGACATCACCATGGTCGGCATGAGTCCGGCGGCGATCGCCGACAACCGCCGCTATTACCACGACTTTATGCTGCCGAACGACATGCGCGACATGACGGAAATTTTCATTCGCCAACGCAAACGCATCGTCGCCGGGGTGTCGTTGATCCGCGATACGCCGTTTACCGAATTGGAGCGCGGCCGCCTGCGCGCGGTGCTGCCGCTGATTGAGCTGGCGACGCGCGATCTGCTGCCCGACAGCGAGGCGCAGCTGCTGACCGCCAAGGAACAAGAGATCGTCAACCTGGTGCGCGAAGGCGCCAGCAATAAGCGCATCGCCCTAAAGCTGGGCATTTCTCTGTCCACGGTGAAAACCCATATGCGCAACATTTTCGCCAAAACCGACGTGGTGAACCGCACCGAACTGGTCGCCGGCGGCTTTCTCGCCCACGGTTAACGCCCAATAACGGCCGCCGCTGCCGACGGCCGGAAAATAACGCCAAAACGTATTCGCCATTTATGGCGCGGCTCCCCCCCTGCCCGCAATCGGGCCGGGCGGGATATTTCATCGTCACTCAACGCTTGGGGAATAAGGTTTATGTCCAGTGATTCGGTTTCCGCGCCCGCCGCCGGCGCGGCGCTCCCCTGCCCGCCGCGGCTGCTGACCGCCATTATCGTCTTCGCCGCCATCGCGCCGGGCATTCTGATGACCGCCCCCGCCGTGGCCGCCCAGCTCGCCGCGCAGTGGCAGCTCGGCCCGGCGCAGATCGGCCGCCTGTTCTCCACCGAACTCGGCGCCATGAGCCTGGCCACGCTGCCGGCGTGGTGGTGGATCGGGCGCATCAACTGGCGGCGGGTCGCTGCGCTGTCGGCGCTGGTGTTTATCGCCGGCAACCTGGCTTCGGCGCTGGTGCAGGATTTCACCCTGCTGCTGCCGCTGCGCTTTATCGCCTCGCTGGCGGGCGGCACCCTGATGATCCTGTGCATCACCTGCGCCGCCGGCACCGCCAATCCCAGCCGCGTCTATGCCTTCTGGGTGCTCGGCCAGCTGGTGCTGGGCGCGGTGGGGCTGCTGGCGCTGCCGCCGCTGTTCGCGCACTTCGGCCTGATGGCGGTCTACCTGATTTTGGCCGCCATCATGCTGTGCTGCCTGCCGCTCATCCCGGCGTTTCCCAACGGTTTCACCGCCGCGCGCAGCGCCCGCAGCGGCCCCGCCGCCTCGCCGACGCGCAAGCTGTGCGCCGTGCTGGCGGTGCTGACCTTTTACATCAGCCTGAGCGCGGTCTGGACCTTTATCGGCGGCATCGCCGCCGGCGCCGGGCTGTCGCCGGCCCACAGCGGCCAGGTGCTGGCCGTCGCCACCTTGCTCGGCATCGTCGGCGCCGGCGCCGCAGCGTTGATCGGCGCGCGCTTCGGCGGCGGGCACCCGATCGCGCTCGGTTACGCCCTGCTGCTGGCCAGCGTGGCGCTGCTGGCGGGTCAACCCTTGCTGCTGCGCTTCGCCCTGGCGGCCCTGCTGTTCAAATTCACCTGGACCTTCGTGCTGCCGTTCATTCTGGCGCGGGTCGCCGGGTTGGATAACGACGGCAAGCTGATGAACGGCATCAACCTGGTGATCGGCGGCGGCATGGCCATCGGCCCGACGCTGGCCGGCTATCTGATCGAATCTTCCGGCGGTTTCAACGCCTTGCTGTTCGGCGCGCTGGGCTGCGCGCTGCTGTCGCTGCTGTTGATTTCGCTGGCTGCACCGCGCGCACCGCGCCGTATAACAGGAGGAGAAAGGTGAAAAGAACAACCGGTTTCTTGTTTGATGAACGCTGTTTCTGGCACAGCACCGGCCTGCACGCCACCACCCTGCCGGTCGGCGGCTGGGTGCAACCGCCCTCGAGCGCCGGCCATGCCGAATCGCCGGAAACCAAACGGCGCATGAAGAACCTGATGGACGTGTCCGGCCTGTCACGCCAGCTCACCCTGCTGAGCGCCGAACCAGCGACGGAAGAAGACCTGCTGCGCATCCACCCCGCCCACTATCTGCAGCGCTTCAAACAGGTGAGCGACAGCGGCGGCGGCCTGCTGGGGGAAGAGGCGCCGCTGGGGCCGGGCAGCTATGAAATCGCCAAACTCTCCGCCGGGCTGGCCTGTGCGGCGGTGGAGGCGGTGCTGCAGGGAGAGCTGGATAATGCCTATGCGCTGTCGCGCCCGCCGGGCCACCACTGCCTGCCGGATCAATCGATGGGCTTCTGCTTCCTGGCCAATATCCCGATCGCCATCGAGCGCGCCAAGGCCCGTTACGGCCTCGGAAAAGTGGCGGTGCTCGACTGGGACGTGCACCACGGCAACGGCACCCAGCACATCTATTGGCGGCGCGGCGACGTGCTGACGCTGTCGCTGCATCAGGACGGCTGCTTCCCGGCGGGCTATTCCGGCGAACAGGATCGCGGTGAAGGCGCCGGGGCGGGCTGCAACGTCAACGTGCCGATGCTGGCCGGCGCCGGCGACGACGGCTACCTGCACGCCATGCGGCGCATCATCATCCCGGCGCTGGAAAAATTCGAGCCGGAAATGATCATCGTCGCCTGCGGTTACGACGCCAACGCGCTCGATCCGCTGGCGCGCATGCAGCTGCACAGCGACAGCTTCCGCGCCATGACCGCGCTGGTGCAGGAGGCCGCCGATCGGCTGTGCGGCGGCAAACTGGTGATGGTGCATGAAGGCGGCTACGCCGAATCCTACGTGCCGTTCTGCGGGCTGGCGGTGATGGAACAGCTGAGCGGCGTGCGCACGGAAGTGCAGGATCCGCTGCTGGCGTTCATCCAGCAACAGCAGCCGCGCGACGCGTTCAACCGCTTCCAGCGCGAAGCGCTCGACGCGTTGGCGCGCCAGTTCGGCCTGTAATCCCCCTCTCTGCGGGCGCCGCACCCGGCGCCCCTGACAACCTCGCCGCCAGCCGCTACGCTGAAGGGCAACCCTACCCACCATGAGAACAATAACATGTCCGAACAAACCGTCAGCTTTATCAAAGGCCGTCACGGCGACATCGCCGTGCACGACTGGGGCAACGACAAGCCGCGCTATCTGGCGCTGCTGGTGCACGGCTACGGCGAGCACCTCGGCCGCTATCAATACGTGGCGCGTACGCTGCAGGCGCAGGGGGCGCGGGTGTTCGGCCCCGACCACCTCGGCCACGGCCTGTCGCAGGGCGAACGCGTGCTGATCGAAGATTATGACGCCGTGGTCGACGACGTGCAGCGCGTGGTCAGCCATTTCCGGCAGCAATACCCCGCCTTGCCGCTGGTGGTGATCGGCCACTCGATGGGCGGCATGATCGCCACCCGCTACGTGCAGCGCTACGGCGAGGAAGTGCGCGCCTTGGTGCTGTCCGGCCCGCTGCTCGGCGACAGAACGGCGATTTCCGATCTGGCCGAACTGCCGACGATCCCCGACGCGCCGCTGGATACCGCCACCCTGGCGCGCGATCCGGCGGTTGGCGCGGCCTATCAGGAAGATCCGCTGGTGTGGCACGGGCCGTTCAAGCGCCCCACCCTGCGCGCCATGCAGCGGATCCTCGCCGCCATCAACGCCGGGCCGGGCTTCGGCGCGCTGCCCACGCTGTGGATCCACGGCGACGACGATCGGCTGGTGCTGCTGAGCGAAACGCAAACCGCGCTCGATCGTCTGCAGGGCGACGATTTCGAACGGATGATCAATGCGGGCGGGCGGCACGAGAGCTTTAACGAAACCAATAAGGATCAGATCCTCACGCGGGTGACCGATTTTATTGCGCGGGCGCTGGGCTAAGGCGTTCCCCCTCAGCATGCTGAGGGGGCATAACAGCGTCAGCCCTCGACGATGGCGAGGTAGTGTTTGACGAAGCGGTCCGAGGTGATGTCCCAGCGCACCGGGGTGCCCTTCTCGACGAACCAGGAGTCGCCGGCCTGATACTGCACCGACTCGCCGGTGCGTTCGTTGGTCAGGGTGGCGCTGCCTTCCCACACCGTGGCGTGCTCGGCGAACGGGTACTCCATCACGAAGCTGCCGCGGGTGCAGCTGAACACGCCGCAGTTCAGGTTGTCGGTCGGCTCGCCGAAGATGCTGGCCACGCCGACGTTTGGCGTGCCGGCGATCACCGTGGCGCCCAGGTTGCTGACGCTGCCGATCTCCAGCAGTTGCGGCAGCGGTTGTTTAAGCAGTAACGGTTTCATGTCATTCTCCTCTGAGGGTTAACGGCGGCCTTTCCAGTAGCCGGATGTCTGGTGCCAAACCTTGCCGGCGGTGGTCATCACCCGCCGCAGCTTGTCCTTGCCGAAAATGTTGACGTGCGGGATCGAGCTCATCAGATCGTAGCGATCGGATCCTTCGCTCATGCCCTCCGCCAGCACCTTGCACACGATGTGGCTCGGCGTCACGCCGAAGCCGGAGTAGCCCTGCACGTAAAACACGTTGTCGCGATCCGGCAGCGTGCCGATCTGCGGGAACAGGTTGGCGCTGCAGCACAGCGGGCCGCCCCAAGCCAGATCGATCTTCACGTCTTTCAGGTACGGGAACACCTTCAGCATCAGGTTGCGGTTCCAGGCCTTGAGATCCGACGGGAAGTATTCGATCAGGCGGGTGGCGCTGCCGAACAGCAGCCGGTTCTCGTTGGTCACCCGGTAATAGTCGATCACCGGGCGGATGTCGCTGTAGGCGCCGCGGATCGGGCTGATCTGACGGATCAGATCGTCAGACAGCGGCTCGGTGGCCAGCTGGAAGGCGTAGGTATTGATGGTCTTGCGGTAGATCTGCGGCTCCATGCCGTTGAGAAAGCCGTTGCAGGCCCACAGCATCTTGTTGGCGCGCACCGAGCCCATGGCGGTGCGCACCGTGATGCGCGGGCCATACTCGACGTTGAGCACGCTGCTGTTCTCGAAGATTTTCACCCCGTAGCCGCTCAGCGCCTTGGCCTCGCCCAGCAACAGGTTAAGCGAATGCACGTGGCCGCCGCCCATGTGTTTCAGCGCGCAGGTGTAGGCGTCGGAGCCCACCACCTGCTTCACTTCCGCGCCAGTGTAGAGTTCGATCTCTTCCTGCGGCGCCACCGCCCTGAACTCCTTCAGCCAGCCGCGCAGGGTCTTCTCCTGGCGCGCATTGCTGCCGAGGTAGCCGTAACCGAAGCAGAAGTCGGCGTCGATGTCATATTTCTTGATGCGCTCGCGGATAATGCCGGCGCCGAGGTTGCTGATCTTGAAGATGGTTTCCAGCCCGGACGGGCCGACGTGGCGTTTGATCTTCTCCAGATCGTGGCCGATGCCGGCCATCACCTGGCCGCCGTTGCGCCCGGTGCCGCCGTAGCCCAGATAGCGGCCCTCGAGAATGGCGATGTTGGTGATGCCCTTCTCCGCCAGCTCCAGCGCGGTGTTGATGCCGGAGAAGCCGCCGCCGATGATCACCACGTCAACGTCCAGATCCTCTTCCAGCGTCGGGAAGCGCAGATCGTATTTTTTGGTCGCCGCGTAGTAGGTTAAGGACTCGATTTCGTTGTTCACTGCCGCACTCCCGATTGCCTATGCCATGACATCGGATTATCGGGAGCGGTGGGATCGTCCGCTATGTCCCCTTAGGGACATTCGCTACAAAAAATTAACATTCACGCGCTGCGCCGCTGCGGGGCGGCCAGCAGCAGGCTGAACAGTTCGGCCTGCGAACCGATGTTCAGCTTGCCGTAGATGTTCTTGCGGTGGTTTTTTACCGTGCCGAGGCTGATGAACAGCCGGTCGGCGATCTGCTGCGAACCGCAGCCGGCGAGGATCAGATCGACAATCTCGCGCTCGCGCGGCGTCAGCAGATAGCGCGCCTGGGCGCCGTCATCGTTCACCGTCGCGGCCTCGGCCGGCGCCGCCACCACTTCGCCGTGCAGCCGCGCCACGCTTTTCACCAGCGTCAACGCGCTGCGCAGATCCGCCCGCTGCGGGTAACGCACCGCCACCGTGCGGCGCGCCGAACCGAAAAAGACGCCCAGCCCGCGCTCCGGCGTCAGCTGCAGCAGCACGCCGGCCTCGTCGTGCCAGCCGGTCTTGCGATAAAAATTACGGTAATAGTCGCTGTGATAAAACCCGCAGGGCGCCAGCTGGCGCAGCGTGAGCACCTCGCCTTCGCCGCCGTCGTTCAGCGCGCGGTAAAACGGATCCTGCAGGTAGGCGCCCTGCTGGTAGAGCTGATTGATCGCGTCGCTGTTTTCGCGCTCGGTTTTAATCAGGCAGCGCGGCGGCCGGCCGCGTTCGAAGGCATAGACGATGGCGTTGTCGAAGGCAAAAAACCCTTCCAGCCAGTTCAACAGGCTGGGATAAAAGCGTGGGCTGGCCACCGCATCGATCACCGCAGACAAGCGTTCAACCTGAATTTCCATACCCGCCTCGCCATTATTAACACATTAACAATCTACCGATTTCGGATGGGGTTGGCCGCACGACGGCCGGTACTGTTAAAAAAAGCATCCGCAGCGCCGAAATGCAAGAGCGCGATCGTTTACATGTTAAACAACTCACAGGTTGCCGCGGCGGGGAAAGCGGTGGCCGCTCCGCGCCCGCTGGCTTATGCTGTGGCATCGCGACCTGCAACGCCGTCAAGGAGACCTCATGTCCGTCAGCCACATCATCGCCAACCGCCAGACCTGGTTCGGCCACGGCAGCATCCAGCAGCTGCCGCCGCTGCTGCTTGCCGACCCGCAGCCGACGCTGCTATTCAGCTGCCGCTCTTTTCTCAACGGCCCGGTGTACGCCGGCCTGCGCGAAGCGCTGGCGCCGCTGCTCATCGGCACCGAAATCGTCAGCCACGAGGCGTCGCCGCAGGAAATCGACGCCTGGGTGGCGCGCTGGCGCGGCCAGGCGCGGCGCGTGGTGGCCATCGGCGGCGGCAGCGTGCTGGACGCCGCCAAAGCGTTCTCCGCGCTGGTTGAGCACCCGCTGCCAACGCTGCGCTATATGGAAAAGGTGGGCGACAGCAAAATCAGCGGCGCCACCCTGCCGCTGATAGCCATTCCCACCACCGCCGGCACCGGCAGCGAGGTGACGCAGAACGCGGTGATCACCGATACCCAGGTCAGCAAGGTGAAAGCCTCGCTGCGCCATAACAACTTCGTGCCGCACACCGCCATTCTCGATCCGCAGCTGCTGGCGGGCGCCCCGGACAAGGTGCTGGCCTACTGCGCCATCGACGCCTTCACCCACCTGTTCGAGGCCTATCTGTCGAAAACCGCCGGCGCCATGACGCGCGATATGTCGCTGAGCGGCATCCGCCACTTCCTCGCCGCCTGGCCGGCGCTTAACCGCAGCGACGCGGCGCGCGAAGCCATTATGCAGGCTTCCTACCTCGGCGGGCTGACGCTGAGCGCCGCCGGGCTGGGGGTCATTCACGGCATCGCCGGCGAGATCGGCGCGCTGCGCGACTACCACCACGGGCAGGTGTGCGGTCGCCTGCTGCTGCCGTTCCTCGCCCTGTTGGAAAGCAGCGAACAGCCGCAGCAGCGCGCGCTGATGGCCGAGCTGGCCGCCAGACTGTACCCGCACTGGCAGGGCAGCCCGGAGAGCTACCTGAGCGATTTCATCACCCGCCACGCCATCGCGCCGTTCTGGCAGGACGATTTGCCAATTTCCGGCCAGGAGCTGGCGGTGGTGCTGGAGAAATCCAACAGCAAGAATTCCTGGATCGACTATGCGCCGGCGCAGCGGCAACGGATGATCAAAGAGGCGTTTCGCGTCGAATGATTATATAATCAGATCAACGCACTAGCAGGAGTTAAGGAAATGGGCATCATCGGCTGGATCTTCGCCGGCATCGCGGTCGGCATCCTGGTCGGCGCGCTGATCAGAATCTTCGGCAAGAAGAAAGAGCAGTAAGCGTCACGCTGTTCCGTGGGCCGCCAGCAGGCACTCATGGAACAGCTTCACCACCCGTTGCGGCACCGGCGAGCGGCGCAGCACACTGGAGTACTCGCAGTGATAGCGGAACAGCGCCGGTTTGATCGCCCGCATCAGGTTCTGCGCCACAAAAAACGCCGCGTAGTGATCCGGCAAAAAGCCGACGTATTTGCCGGACAGGATCAGCGTGGCGATCGACTCTTGCGCGAACCCCGTCGCCTTGCGATGCAAATGTTGCTGCAGGCTCAGTTCCATATTCGGCGAATGGTAGCCCAATCCGGCGAAAGCATAATTGTGCAGCAGATCCCAATTTAATGTTTCATGGCGGGCGGAAAATAATTCATGCTGCGCACCGCAATATAAGAACATCCTCTCACTGAATAACGAATGATAAGATAAACTTTCCGCGCTGCGGTGCATGGGAATAACGCCAACCTGAAATTGCCCGTCAATAACGCCACGTTCAATGGTATTAATCGGCTCCACGTACATTTGCAAAGAAACCTCCGGCGCGCGCTCGCTGAATAACGCGATGGCCCGGCCGATCTGCGCCTGCGGATTGCTGACCGTATGGTCGAATATCGCCACGTGCAGCTGCCCGCCCATGCGCTGGTGCACCTCATCCACCCCGCGCCGGAACGCCTCGGTGGCCGCCAGCAGGTTGACGGTTTCCTGGTAGATAATCAGCCCCTCGTCGGTGACCGCAAAGCCCTCGCGCCCGCGCTGGCACAGCGTCAGGCCCAGCCGCTGCTCCAGATCCTTGATGTGCTTGCTGATGGTCGACAGGCTGATATTCAGCTCCAGTTCGGCGGCGCTCATGCCGCCGCAGTCGACCACGGCCTTGAATACCCGCAGCAAACGCAGATCCATATCCGACAATTGTCCCAGCAACGCGCGCTTTTTTACTTGCATAAAACCTTAAGTAAGTTTCGACATATGATTATTCACAGTAGAGAACAAGCGGTACATAGTCAATTTCGCACAACAATTCGTTAACAACTCATTTTATTTAATTAATCGCTCTTATTTTCCTGCCCGGAGGAAAACATGGCCGCTGAAAATTATTCGCTTAATCGTCTCGATGCCGAAGGGTTAGAAGCCCATTGGATGCCTTTTACCGGCAACCGCAATTTTAAAGCGCAGCCGCGCATCATTACTCAGGCCGCAGGGGCGTATTACACCAGCCACGACGGCAGAAAGATTTTCGACGGCCTGTCCGGATTGTGGTGCTGCGGATTGGGGCACGGCCGGCAGGAAATCACCGACGCCGCCCAGCGCCAGTTGGCGACGCTGGATTACTCGCCGGCGTTTCAGTTCGGCCACCCGCTGTCGTTCGAGCTGGCCAACAAAATCAAGGCGCTGACGCCGGCGGGGCTGGATTACGTGTTCTTCACCGGCTCCGGCTCGGAAGCGGCGGACACCTCGCTGAAAATGGCGCGCGCTTACTGGCGCGCCAAAGGCCAGGCGGGCAAAACCTGCTTTATCGGCCGGGAAAAGGGCTACCACGGCGTTAACTTCGGCGGCATCTCGGTCGGCGGCATCGCCGGCAACCGCAAGGCGTTCGGCGCCGGCGCCGAGGCGGACCATCTGCCGCACACCCTGCTGGCCGGCAACGCTTTTTCGCGCGGCATGCCGCAACAGGGGGCGGAGCTGGCGGAAGAGCTCAACCGCATCATCGCGCTGCGCGACGCCTCGACGATCGCCGCGGTGATCGTCGAACCGTTCTCCGGCTCCGCCGGGGTGATCGTGCCGCCGGTCGGCTATCTTCAGCGCCTGCGCGAGATCTGTACCCAGCATGACATTCTGCTGATCTTCGACGAAGTGATCACCGCCTTCGGCCGCTGCGGCGCGATGACCGGCGCCGAGGCGTTCGGCGTCACGCCGGACATCATGAACATCGCCAAACAGGTGACCAACGGCGCGCAGCCGATGGGCGCCGTGGTGGTGCGGCCGGAGATCTACCAAACCTTCATGAACGGCGGCGAGCCGGACTACCAGCTCGAATTCCCGCACGGTTACACCTACTCCGCCCATCCGGTCAGCTGCGCGGTGGCGCTGGCGACGCTGGACATCCTGCAGCGCGAACAAATGGTGGAGCGCGTACAGGCGCTGGCGCCCTACTTCGAGCGCGCGGTGCACAGCCTGCAGGGGGCCAAACACGTCGCCGACATTCGCAATATCGGCCTGGCGGCCGGCATCACGCTGGCGGCGCGGCCCGGCGAACCGGCGCGGCGGCCCTTCGAAGCGGCGATGCGCTGCTGGGAAAGCGGGTTTTACGTGCGCTACGGCGGCGACACCCTGCAACTGGCGCCGCCGTTCATCAGCAGCGAAGCGCAGATCGATGCGCTGATCAACGCCGTCGGCGATGCCCTCAACGCCACCGAATAAGGAGCGAACCATGACCATTACCCATTGGATCAACGGCGAACCCGCCGCCGGCGGCGAACGCAGCCAGCCGGTTTACGACCCGGCCACCGGCCAATCGGCGCAGGAGGTGCTGCTGGCCGATCGCGCCACGGTGGAGCGCGCCATCGCCGCCGCCGAGCAGGCTTATCCCGCCTGGCGCGACACGCCGCCGCTGAAGCGCGCGCGCATCATGATGAAGCTCAAGGATCTGCTGGAACAGCACGCCGACGCCATCTGCCAATTGATCACCGCCGAGCACGGCAAAGTGCTCAGCGACGCCCTGGGCGAACTGCAACGCGGCATCGAGAATATCGAATACGCCGGCTATGTGCCGGAACTGCTGAAAGGCGAACACAGCAAAGAGGCGGGCCCGGGCATCGACAGCTGGAGCGAGTTTCAACCGCTCGGGGTGGTAGCGGGCATCACCCCGTTCAACTTCCCGGCGATGGTGCCGCTGTGGATGTGGCCGATGGCGGTCGCCTGCGGCAATACCTTCGTGCTGAAGCCTTCCGAGCGCGTCCCTTCCGCCGCGCTGTATATCGCGCGGCTGGCGGCGGAGGCCGGGCTGCCGCAGGGGGTGCTCAACGTGGTCAACGGCGATCGCGAAGCGGTGGAGACGCTGCTGCATGACGGACGCGTGAAGGCGATAAGCTTCGTCGGTTCGACGCCGGTCGCGGAACACATCTATCACACCGGCTGTGGCCAGAACAAACGGGTGCAGGCGCTGGGCGGCGCCAAAAACCACGCGGTGGTGCTGCCGGACGCCGATATCCCCGGCGCGGTCGGCGCGCTGATGGGCGCGGCGTTCGGCTCCTGCGGCCAGCGCTGCATGGCCATCCCGCTGGTGGTCGCGGTGGGCGACGGCACCGCCGACGCGCTGATCGCCGGGCTGCGGCAACAGATGGCCGTCATGCGCGTCGGCCCCGGCAGCGACAACCGCAACGACATGGGGCCGCTGGTGACTCAACAGCATTATCAGAAGGTGAAAGGCTATATCGATCAGGGCGTGGCCGAAGGCGCCGAACTGCTGGTGGACGGCCGCGAACTGCGCGTGACGGACGCCGACGGCCGCCCCAGCCAGGGGTATTTCCTTGGCCCGACGCTGTTCGACCGCGTGACGCCCGGCATGCGCATCTATCAGGAGGAGATCTTCGGCCCGGTGCTCGGCGTGGTGCGCGCGGCGTCGCTGCAGGAGGCGATGGCCTTGATCGACGCCCATGAATACGGCAACGGCACCTGCCTGTTCACCCGCGACGGCGAAGCGGCGCGCCACTTCTCCAGCAGCATTCAGGTCGGCATGGTGGGGATCAACGTGGCGCTGCCGGTGCCGGTGGCCTACCACTCGTTCGGCGGCTGGAAGCGCTCGCTGTTCGGCGATCTGCACGCCTACGGCCCGGACGCGGTCAGGTTCTACACCAAACGCAAGACCATTACCCAGCGCTGGCCGGCCTCCGGTGATGCCCGCCGCGCCAGCTTCAGCTTCCCGTCGGGGCAGGGGTAACACATAAGAACAATAAACTTCCGGGGAGCAACGCTCCCCGGCATTTAGCGCGCTCCATTTGATTTCTGCGTACAGCCTGTGCAGCAAAACAATTACTCACTCACACGTTAATGGAGTCGTTAACCATGAAAGAGTCCGCCCCTGAACACACTTTCAAAGGCAATCTCAGCGTCCTCGACGTGGTGATGATTACCGCTTCCGGCGTGACGCCGGCCAGCTCGATCTTCGTCATCGCGCCGCTGGCGATCGCCAGCGCCGGCAGCGGCGCCTTTCTGTCGTTTCTGATCGCCGCCTGCGTCGCCGCCACCATCGCGCTGTGCTATGCCGAGCTCGGCGCCGCGCACCCCAGCGCCGGCGGCGAATACAGCATCATCAAACGCCTGTTCGGCACCCTGTGCGGGTTGCAGACCTATCTGTTTATTCTCAGCGCCGCGCTGTTCGTGCCGGCGGTGCTGGCCACCGGCGCCGTGCCCTATCTGAATACCGCGCTGGGCACCTCATTCGACGCCTCCACCGCCGGCATGATCACCGTGCTGATCGGCGGCGCCTGCGCCATTTTCAACATCAAGGCCAACGCCCTGCTGACCGGCGCCTTTCTGGTGGTGGAAGTGGCGGTGCTGGCGCTGATCGCCTGGCTCGGTTTCAGCCATCCGCATCAAAGCGCGGAGATCCTCACCGCGCCGGTGATGCTGGACGCGCAGGGCAGCCTGGCGCCGGTTTCGCTGCCGCTGATCGTCGCCATGGTCGGGGTCGCGCTGTTCTCCTACAACGGCTACGGCGCGGCGGTGTACATGGCGGAAGATATGCGCGAGCAGGGCAAACCGATGGCGGTCGCGATCATGCTGACGCTGGTCATCGTGGTGCTGGTGGAACTGGTGCCGTTCACCGCCCTGCTGATCGGCTCGCCGTCGCTGGCGGAGATGGCCAAACAGGCCGATCCGGTCGGTTATGTGGTCACCCAGCTCGGCGGCCCGACGCTGGCGCGGGTGGTGAGCGGCGCGATCTATCTGTCGGTATTCAACGCCATCATCGCCATCGTGGCGCAGTTCAGCCGCATGATGTTCGCCAGCGGGCGCGACGGCTTCTGGCTGCCGACGTTCAACCGCGCGCTGAAAATCATCCACCCGCGCTTCGGCACCCCCTGGATCGCCACCCTGCTGTTCGGCGTCCCCTCGGCGCTGCTGGCGTTTTGCTCCGACCTCGAATCGCTGACCTCATTCACCGTGATCCTGCTGCTGCTGGTGTACATCATCATGGCGGTGGCGGCGCTGATCAGCCGCCGTCGCCGCCACTTCCATCACCCGTACCTGATGCCGCTGTGGCCGCTGCCGGTGGCGGCGGCGCTGCTGTGCTGCCTGTACGTGCTGTGGACGATTTTGATCGCCAGCAGCCTGAAAGACTTTATTATCATTGCCGGCATCATCGGCTTCGGGCTGGCGCTGAACCACTTGCGCGGCCGCCAGACGGCGCCCCTCGCCGCCCCCTCAATAGAAGGAGAATAACCATGACGCAGCGCGCTCAGGATCTGGGCATCACCATCGGCCAGGGCACGCCCGGCCCGCTGAACGCCATCACCGACGTGCCCGGCGTGCGCGTCGGCCATGCCAGCCTTCATGCCGACTTGGCGGACGGGCGCAGCGTGCGCACCGGCGTGACGGTGATCGAACCGCGCCCCGGCTCCGCTCGCCACGCACCCTGCTTCGCCGGCGTACACGTGCTGAACGGCAACGGCGACGCCACCGGCCTGGAATGGGTGCGAGAAGCGGGCCTGTTGACCAGCCCGATCGCCTTCACCAACACCCACAGCGTGGGGGTAGTGCGCGATGCGCTGATCGCGCTGGAGCGTGAAACGCTGCCCGCGAGCGACAACGCGGTGTACTGGAATATGCCGGTGGTGATGGAAACCTTCGATGGTCTGCTCAACGACATCAACGGCTTTCACGTCAAGGCCGAGCACGTGCGCCAGGCGCAGCAGGCGGCCCGAGGCGGCTTGCCGCAGGAAGGCGCGGTCGGCGGCGGCAGCGGCATGATCTGTCATGAATTCAAGGGCGGCAGCGGCACCGCATCGCGCCGCTTGCCCACCGATCAAGGCGGCTGGACGGTGGGCGCCATCGTGCAGGCCAACCACGGCAAGCGCGAGTCGCTGCTGGTCGGCGGTTACCCGGTGGGCCGCCACCTGGGGCATATCCCCTCGCCGTTCACGCCGCAGTTGCCGCATCCCGGCATGGGCTCCATCGTGGTGGCGCTGGCGACCGACGCGCCGCTGCTGCCGCACCAGTGCGCGCGGCTGGCGCAGCGCGCCAGCATCGGCATCGCCCGCACCGGCGGCGGCACCGAGGATTCGAGCGGCGATATCTTTATCGCCTTCGCCACCGGCAACGACGGCCTGCCGCCCGCTGACTACGCCAATAAAGGCGATTTCACCACGCCGCTGCGCATGGTGAACAACGACTACATTTCGGCGCTGTTCGCCGCGGCGGCGGAAGCGGTGGAAGAGGCGATCGTCAATGCGCTGCTGGCGGCCAATACCGTCAGCGGCAACGGCCATCGGGCGGAAGGGTTGAGCGCCGAACAGCTGGTGACGGCGCTGGAGAAGGCCGGCTGGCGGCGGTAAAAATGCTTGCGGGAAGATATAATCTACCCGCAACATTTCATCATTGCTATGTAACTAACTAATTTTTATAGCCATAAAAAAAAGTTGATTCCAATACATCTTGTTGTAAGGATGGCGTATCACTAAGAGCAATGCATTTTTTAGTTTCTTTTTCTAAATCCACATGCATACCTTTCTTTATATAATTAATAATTAGCATTCTCTCCTGCAAGAATGCCTTCACAACCTTAGGGTAATTAGGTGGACAAACAAGAATCCTTCCTCCAGAACGAAAGCCGATCGCCCCCGCAATCAAACTCCCCCCTTATAGTCAAACCCATTTTTCATACAACTAAAGCCGCTATCTAAACTCCAATCAACCTTATCAATCAAACGGTTGTCGAAATCATTTTTATTTATATGAAAGATGTGAGTATCAACATCAATGATTCCAAAAAACTTCAGAGAGCCATACTGAGCATATAAAAAAGCACCGGGGATAGCAATGAGCATTATATACACACCAAAAACCACCGACAGAACAAAGTCATCTTTTTTATTTCTTTTACTATTTTTTTTGCTAGGTAAGAACAAGACTAAGCCAGGAAGTAGCTGAATCATCAGCAAGGTAAACATTGCGAGTAACTGACTCCATGATTCAGAACTACCCATATCACTAAGACTCATGATAATTACCATGAAAAACAATGAGTAGATAGACAACCCCATGGCAATCGATGTACTTTTTAATTTACTCCCCTCAAAACCAAACATAAACCTTGTAATTATAAAGAACATCAAAAAAATTAAGGTGATTGTCATACCAATAATCAATAACACCCCCTTAATTTCACTAAAAAGGATGGAGAGCAAGAAAATGATAAAAACCGAAAAGAAAAATGACATAAGAAGGCAAAAACAAGGCTCCAAATCTCTACGACCAACCTTTTCATATCGAATTAAGAAAATCAATAAAGAAGGTGCATAGAGAAAGAAAGCCAATGCCATTGTGCTCAAAGTTACCGATATTGAAAAAATAATAAATGTATTGAACCCTCCCAGAGAGTCCCAAATAAAGTCACGTCTACCGATGGAGTAAAGATATATCCAATAATTTAAGAAACCTATCGTGAACGCAGTAATAGTAACTAACTTCCACTGTTCATTAAAGATGGAGAATAGCTGCTTTACTCCACCATTTCTTTTTTTATTATTCTTTTTTATTCGTTCAAGTAGCAGATTTTTTTTATGAGCATGTTCCATTGCCTAACCTATATCATTGCATTGAATATAGGAATCGTACATCCTAAACACACCTCAAACAACCTAATGAGGTATGAATACCAGAATTCATACCTCATTAGTCATAGCCAATACTCTAAATAATATTCACTTAACGCCGCCCGGTTTGGGCGTCGGGTAATCGTAATCCAGCTTCAACGGCTCGGCGTAGACGCTGTCCCACAGCTGTTGGTACAGCCTGTCCAACCGCCCGCTCATCGCCGTGCTGTGCAGCACCAGCTCCAGATTGCGCGAGTTGTCCAGATAGCCGCCGGTCCAGTTGCTGGTGCCCACCCAGGCAATCTCATCGTCGATGGTCATCAGCTTGCTGTGGATCACCCGGGCAAACGGGATGAAGCCGCTGCTGGCCGGCGGAATGGTCACCACCTTGATCTGCACGTTCGGCACCAGCGCCAGGCTCTTCAGCCAGGCGATATCCGGCTTTTTGGTGTTCCAGTTGGCTACCATCAACTCGATCTGCACGCCGCGCGCCGCCGCGCCGCGCAGCGCGTTGTCGATGACCGCATAGAAGGGGCGACTGCGCTCCGGGCCAAACGACAGCGGCGCGTAATCCATTACCTGCACCCGCACCCGCCGCTTGGCGTCAGCCAGCAGACGCGGCAGCTCGGCCTGCGAATCGAGCACGCCCGCCGGGTTGTAGGCGCGCGGGCTGGCCACCAGATAGTTGCCCTGCGGGGGCGCCGTCGGCGGCGAATCGGGCAGCGTCGGCACCGGCTTATCCTGCGCCAGCAGCGCCTGCGCCCGCCAGTCCTGTTCGAAGATCGCCTGGATCTGCCCTACCACCCTGGCGTCGCTGATGCGCAGCCCGGTTTCGTGAATGTGTTCCAGCGCGCGCCAGTCGAAGTTCTGGCTGCCGACGAACGCCTGCTCGCCGTCCACCAGCAGATACTTGGCATGCAGAATGCCGCCGCTCAGCTTCTGGTATGGGATGATGCGCAGCTCCAGATTGGGGATCGCCTTCAGCCGTTCCAGCGTCTCGGCGGTGGAGAGGCGAATGCCCTTCTCTTCCAGCAAAAAGCGGATTTTTACCCCGCGCTCACCGGCCGCCTTCAGGTGCTGCAGCACGCCGTCCAGCAGCGAACCGTCCTGATTCGCCACGTAGAACTGCCCCAGATCGATGCGGGTTTTCGCCGCGTCGAACATCTCGCGCCATACTTCGGCGGTGTTGCGCAGGTCGTCGGCCTGCAGCGCGGTTTCCACCGGCGCGGTGTACACCAGCTCGTAACCGGGAATAGCAAAACGCGCCGCAGCGCTCTGGCTCAACATCAACAAACAACCGCTCCACAATGCCGTATAAAGGCGGCCTCTCGGCCGCCGTACTGGATGGCCATTAGGCATAGCGCGGCGCTCCGCTGTCAACCCATTGTTCGCCGCTGCCGCTTTCCGGACGGCTGGCCGGTTGACCGGCGCGGATCAGCAGCACCTTCAGCAGTTCGTTGATGCGCTCCATACGGCTCTGCAGGAAATTGTTGGCCACCAGGCACAGCAGCGCGATGGCGATGCCCAGCCCGGTGGCGTACAGCGCGGTGCCCATGCCGGCCGACACCAGACTCGGCTCGGACACCCCCGAGGCGGCCAGCGCCTTGAAGGTTTCGATGATCCCCATCACCGTGCCCAGCAGCCCCAGCAACGGCGCGGCGGTGACCACGGTTTCCAGCAGCCACAGGCCGCGCGCCATCGGCGGCTTGCTCAGCAGGTACTGGGCATCGATCAGATCGCCGATCGTTTCACGATCGCCGGCGCGGTGCTTCTGCGCCAATACCGGCGCGATCACCGCCATCGGCAGGCTGTTGCGCTGCGTCAGCGCGTCCGGCAGATCGGCCGCTCGGCGCACGTCCGGCGTCAGCGCCTGCTCCAGCCGGCGCGCCTGACGCTGGGTGTAGGCGAAGTACAGCGTGCGTTCGATGATGATCACCAGCGCGATCGCCAGCGCGGCGTACATCACGTAGAAAATAATGTCGTGCAACAGATTGGCGTCCATACAGGGTTCCTCTTCCCCGCCGCCGGGCAGACGGCGGGGCATTCAGTTAAAAGGTGGCTTCCAGCGAGACGCTGAAGGTGCGTTCTTCGCCGACGTTGTAATACGGGGTGCTGGCCTTCACGCCGCCGTAGGGCGCCGCGTTGAAGGTGGTGGTGCGCACCGAGGTCAGGTATTCCTTGTCAAACAGGTTGCTGATGCCAAAACGCAGCGCGGCGCTTTTGACGATTTTCTTGTCCACCGGCAGATGCACCCCCGCCGCCAGATCGAACACCGTGCGCCCGCCGATCTTCTCGTCGTTGGTCAGATCGCCATAGAACGCGCTGACGTACTTGCCGCTGACGCTGCCGTAGTACAGGCCGTCGTCATAACCCAGCGTCATGTTCAGCAGGTTTTTCGGCACGTTCGGCACCTCTTTGCCGGAGGTCGGCAGCGGCAACCCGCCGTTGCTGACGATGTCGCTCTTCTGCTTCGATTGGGTATAGGTATAGGAGGTGTAGTAGTTGAAGTTATGCGGCAGTTGGCCGCTCCACTCCAGCTCCAGCCCTTTGTTCTCCACGTTGCCGATGTTCATCATCTCGTAGTCGCCGGCCGCGTTGGTGGTGGAGATCTGGCGATCGCTGTAGCGCATGTAGAACAGCGTGGCGCTCAGCAGCATGTCTTCCTGTTGGAAGCGCCAGCCCAGCTCGTGGTTCCAGCTCAGCTCCGGCTTGGTGCTGAGCGAATCGCCGACGTTGTACAGCACATAGTTCGGCGGCGTGCGCATGTTGCGCGTCAGGTTGTAGAACACCTGGTTTTCCTGGTTCACCTTATAGCTGGCGCTGAAGTTCGGCAGGAATTCATGATAGGTGGCTTTGCGTTTCTCCGGCGCGTTGTACAGGCTGCCGCGATTGTCCCCTTTACGTTCCACGTACTGATAGGCCAGGCCGCCGACGAAGGTCCAGTCCGGCGTGGCGAACCAGGTATCCTGCAGCCACACCTTCTGCGCCGGGGTGATGGTGTACTGGTTGCGCCCCTGAACGGTGTTGCCGTTGGCGTCCTTCACCTGATCGGAACCGCCCGGCGGCCCCCAAATCTGCGACGGGTTGCCGTCGCCCTTGATGCTGATGAACGGCTGGGTCTGCAGCTGGCGCGCGCGCTCATACCAGTAACCGATATCCAGACTGTGCTGATCGTTGATGTCCCACTTCAGCTTGGTGGTGATGCCCGGCCGCCAGGTCTGCGTCCACGACGGGCGGTAGTAGGTGTTGGATTTCAGGTTGCTGAGATCGTACTGCCCTGCCCTGTCCGACGTGCTGGACAATACCGACGCGGTTTGACCGTTGAAGCTGCCGCCGTTGCCCCAGTAGTAATACGGTTGCAGGGTCAGCGACAGGTTGTCGCGCAGCTGCAGCTTCTGGGTGAACGACAGCGTGAAGTTCTCGAACGGGTTGCGCTCGAGCTTGTAATACTTGTTCAACTGTCCGCGGCTGTTGTACTCCGGCGTGGTGGCATAGTCGGTGTCGCGGCCGTCGTTTTGGAACTGCGCCTTGCTCAGGGTGTTGTAGTTGGTGTTGTTCTGGCGGTTGTACTTCATCACCAGATTGCTGCTGTTGCCGTTGCCGTCTTCGTACAGCGAGTTCATCTCGAACTTGTCGGAGTACAGCCGCCCCTCGCCGCGCCACTTCTTCGCCTCGGTGTGCGAATAGGAGAGCCAGTTGCTGAAGCCGTTGTACTCGCCGGTGTCCAGGCGGGCGAAGGTTTTGCTCAGGCTGTTGCTGCCCAGCGTTTGCTTGACGAAACCGCCGAAGTCTTTCGCCGGGCGGCGCGTTACCAGGCCGATGTTGCCGCCGCTGGAGCCGATATGCGGGCCGTCCGCTTCGGAAGAGCCCTGGGTGACAAACACCTCTTCCAGGTTCTCCGCATCGCCCAGCAGGTTCGGGTATACCGCGTAGTTGCCGGAGTCGTTGATCGGGATGCCGTCCATCGACAGGCCGATCTGATCCGAGTTCATGCCGCGCATGGTGTAGTCCACGCCGCTCAGGCCGCTGGCGTCATTGCTGTTGACGTTGAGGCCCGGCGTGAACTTCAGCTTGTCGATGGCGTTGGCCGCCGACGGCATTTTATCCATCGCCTCTTTGGTGACGGTGGAGCGCGCCTTGGCGCTGTCGTCCTGCACCATCATGCCGCCGCCGAGCGACTGCCCCTTGACGCTGATGGTGCCGACGTCGGTGCCGTCGGCCGCCAGCGCGGCGCCCGGCAGCATCGCCGACATCACCGCCAGATAGATCCCAGAACGATTGAACGATTTCATGGTGTGCATCCCTTAAAAATCAAACGATTAACCCTTGCGCTAAGGCGCCTGATAATTGAACGTCGCGGTAAATCTTTTGGTTGTTTGCCCGGCGAACGCGTCGCTCGGGAATGGCTTCACTGAACTGATGCTTTGCAGGCTGCTCATCGCCGCGCGATTCAGCAGCATGCTGGCGGCTTTGTTGGCGATGCCGGAAGAGACCACCCGCCCGCTGCGATCGACCTCCAGCCACACCTCGACGTTGCCCTGCGGGCGCTCGAGGGAGGCCTGACGGCCGGTCGGGTAGCGCTTGCGCTGTTCCAGTTCGCGGCGCAAGGCCAGCAGATAGCCGTTTTCAATCGCCTGCGCATTCACCTTCGGCGCCGCCGGGGTGGCCGGTGCGGGCTGTGCCGCCGGTTTACTGACCAGCGCGCGCGGGGCGGCGGGCGCCGGCGTCGGTTTAGGCTTTTCCACCGGTTTGGCTTTCTCTTTCATCGGCTTGGGTTTGGGCTTCGGTTGCGGTTTCGGCACCGGCTTGGCTTCCACGATCGGTTCCGGCGCCGGCACCACCGGTTCGGGGATCGGCTCCGGCTCGGGCGGCGGCGGTTCGGGCTGGGGGTCCGGCGGCGTTTGCGGTTGAGGTTCAGGCGCCGGTTCAGGCTCCACCAGCGCCAGTTCGATGGCGGTTTCGTCGTAGCGCGGCTGGATCTTCAGCGCCGCCTGCTGGCTGGCGAACAGCAGGCAGCCGGCGACAATCAGCGCCGGCAACCAGCTGAAAAGATGACGTGAGCGATAGAGCAGATACATATCACAGCTTCCGTGTCGCGATGGAGACGGAGAAGAAACCGCCCTGGCGCAGGTTATCCATGACCGCCACCAGCCGCTCGACCGCCACGCCTTTGTCGCTGTTGACGATGATGGTGGTGGTCTGGTTGGCCTGCTGCTGTTGCTTGAGCGTCGTGACCAACGCGTCGAGCGCGATCGGCTGGCCATCCAGCTGCAGCTGTTCGTCGGCCCCCAGCGTGATAATCGCTTTCTTCTGCGGTTTCAGCTGTTGCGCGCTGCCGGCGGACGGCAGCTGCGTTTTCAACCCGAGCGCCGGAATGACGTTCAGGCTGATCAAGACGAAAAACACCAATAAAAACATCATCACGTCGATCATCGGGATCAGTTCGATGTGCGCTTTGTTCTTTTTCGGTTCGTTCCAGTTACGCATGACACTCCCTCACAAAAGCGAAGCAGCCAATATAGGAGGGGTTTGTTTACCTTTTGTTACGCTTGTGTGATATTATTTTCACAGTGCGGATTTTTTGCGAGAATTTTTTCAGTAACTAACGATGGCAAGTGCTATATAACCCATTAATTAGCGATAGTTTTTATCGGAATAATTGCAATGTGGGCCTAACGCCGTGCGGATGACGAGACAATAAATGTGAAAATAGTGACAAGCTGCGCCAACCGGCGGCGGCTTTGCCTCTCACCTTCCAGCGATATCTGCTATTTTTCCCAAGAACATTCCCAATCCCCCTCTTTAAAACACTCGCCAAAAATGAATGCGCCTATATTTAACCAAATAATACCCTTCATTGAATAGAATATTGCCAATCAAATATCAGCTGTTATATTTTTAAAGTGAAATAGCGCTACGGCGTTATTTTAGAATTTAATTCAACCCACTAAGTCACCCTTTTATTTATAAGGATTGTATATGAAAGTACTTAGTCAATATGAAGAACAGTACGTTAGCGGTGGCGATCTGAACGCGGCCTGGGATGGGCTGTTGGACGGCGCCATGACCGGCGCGCTGATTGCAGGCAAATCCGCAGGCGCAGGCGGCTTTATTGCCGGTGCGGTCGGCCAATTGGTTGGCACCCTCATCGGCGGCGTTGCAGGCGGTGTGGGGCTGGGTCTTTATGGCCTGACGCATACGCAGCAGGAAGTGGCCGACTACGCGAAACATTTCCGCGAGACGATCGGCTCCACCTCGACCTCGGTCGGCGGCAGCCTGTAATAGAAATAAAATGGCCGCCGGCGCAAATATCCTGACAGCACTTCGGTTCATAAAAAAAGACGCCCGCAGGCGTCTTCTTGGTATTGTCACTGAAGCCCGAGGCGATCAGTTCACTTTCACCGGCATACCGGAACGAGCCTTGATCGCCGCATCCACTTCGCTCTGGTTGACGCCGGCGTCCATCAGCACTTTGCCGACCGGCGCGGAAATGGTCAGCGGCACCGGATCCTTGGATTGCAGCTGCTCTTCGTTGGCCGACAGCGGGTTGTGCACTTCCACGTAGCGCGAGCCGTCCGGTTCGACGGTGGCCTTCATCGGTTCGTTGATGAACTGCACGCGGGTGCCGACCGGCACGTTCTGGAACAGGTACTTGATGTCGTCGGCGCGCAGACGCACGCAGCCGTGGCTCACGCGCAGGCCGATGCCGAAGTTGGCGTTGGTGCCGTGAATGGCATACAGGCGGCCAACATACAGCGCATACAGCCCCATCGGGTTATCCGGGCCGGCCGGGAACACCGCAGGCAGGATCTCGCCGTCAGCCGCGTATTCGGCGCGCATTTTGGCGGTCGGCGTCCAGGTTGGGCCGTCTTTCTTGCGCTGCACGGTGGTGGTCCAGTTCAGCGGGGTGTCTTTACCCAGCTGGCCGATGCCGATCGGCAACACCACGACGGTGTTGGAACCTTTCGGGTAGTAGTACAGACGCATTTCGGCGCTGTTGATGATGATGCCTTCACGCGGCGCGTCCGGCAGGATCAGCTGTTGCGGGATGGTCAGGGTGCTGCCGGCCTTCGGCAGGAACGGATCCACGCCCGGGTTGGCCTCCAGCATGTTGCTCAGCCCCATCTGATACTGGGCGGCGAAGCTTTCCAGCGGCAGTTTGCTGTCTTCCGGTACGGTGATTTGGATATTTTCGCCCACCAAACGGCTGTCTTTTGGCGGCAGCGGGTAGACGACGGCGAAGGCAGCCTGGCTGAATGCAACCAGTGCCGTAAACAGGGTTAATAACGCGCGAATGCTCATTTTCATCTTCGTGTTGGTCAAGGCCACTGGCGATTATGGGTATTGGTTTCTACGGCCACTTTGCCCCGTTGAATTTCAGCCGGCAGCCAACGGCGCTGCGGCCTGAAAAACCAGGGGGATTTGACCGGATGCGCATTATATGTGCACATCAATCAAAGTGTGAACCATTACCGATGTAATATCGCAATTTTTTGTAACCTGACGCGCCACGAAGGCGATTTTCTGCGAGAACCGCCGCCTAACTGGCGGCGGCCAGCGCCTCCGCCCGCCGAATGGGGATCAGATATTCACAACGGATCGCCGCGCCGCCAAGCGGGCAACTGCCCTCCTGAGCCGGGTAGAACCGCTCGATATCCTGCCCTGGCCGGCGGATGGCGTTCATCTGCGGCATGGCGGTGTCATACAGCCGGACAATAAAGTTTTGTAACCCTTCCGCCTGTCCCTGATAGGTGAAACGGGCGTATTCCCCCTGTTCGATGGTCACCCGTTCCCCCACCGCCCCTTCGTCCGGCAAAGCGGCGGTATACGCCATGCGCGGGCAGCCCCGACGCTGCCGGTCGATCTCCAGGCTGGTAAGGCCATACATCACTTCGGGCAGCGTCTGCGGCCGCAGCAGTTGCCGCCAGGCATGGCGACGCAGCTCGCATTTGGAAGCCGCCAACTGCCCCAGCGTAAAGCTGCGGCGTTGCGTGTTGCCCACCAGCTGCATGGCGGGCAGCGTCACGATATCGGCCTGCGGCAGCGGCGCTTCGGTCAGCCGCAGCGGCGGCTGCAGACCGTAGCTCGACCAATCCTGGCTGCGACGATAGCTGGCCGGCGGCAGACCAAACTGCTTGCGGAAGCAGCGGGTGAAGGTCTGCTGCGAATCGAACTGGTACGTATCGGCGATACAGGCCACGCTGGTGCCGGTCAGGCGCAGTTCGCGCGCGGCGGCGGTCAACCTTCTGCGGCGGGCGTACGTGCCGAGGATATGGCCGGTGTGCTGCTTGAACATCCGCTGCAAATGCCACTTGGAATAGCCGGATTTGGCGGCGATGTCGTCCAGCGTCAGCGGCTGATCCAGGCTCTGCTCGATCCAGGCCAGCAGCTGCTCAATCACCTGTTGCTGGTGCATGGTGTTCCCCTTATTTGCTCAGTAATGTCAGCGCCAACATCCGGCCTGCGGCTTCATCGGCGGCCACCAGTACCGGATAGCCCCAGAATTTGGCGCCGTATTCGGCGAATGCTTCCGCCGCCGCGCGTTTGGCGTCGTCCGGTTCCAGCATGATCATGCCTTTCGCCCACCGCTTCAGCGCCGCGCGGTTATCGCGCTTCCACAGCGCCACCTGAGTGCGGGCGTCGCGATCGTGCTCTTCACCTTCATCACCGACGCTGCGATCGGTCATCAGGACGAAAGGCTCGGCGCGCGCCAGCAGCGCGCTGAATTCAGCCAGCTCGGCCTGGGTATCGCGCCCGTTTCGGCGCATCCACACCAGCGGAAAATCGGCGGTATCGAGTGACATAATCAGTTTCCTCGCGAAAGGGTTTAGGACTGGCGCTTACTTTATCGGCACCGGCGCTAGACCACATTGCGCAATCAGGACATAATACTTTTCAATTCCGCCAAATTGAGAATTGTTCTCATGAAAGTCCAGATCCCACGCCGCAATATCGATATCGATCAGGTGCCGCGCCCGCTGTTCGCCGTGCAGAGTTCCACCATCGAGCAGGACTGGGAAGTCGAGCCGCATCGTCATCAAAAGGCGCAGCTGATCTATACCGTGCGCGGCATGATCCGCTGCGAAGTGGAAAACGGCCTGTGGCTGGTGCCGCCGCAGTGCGCGCTGTGGATGCCGGGCAACGTGTTGCACAACGCCCAGGGCGCCGGCTCGACCGAGGCTTACTGCCTGTTCGTCGATCAACACGTCGTCGCCGGCTTGCCGCAGAGTTGCTGCACGCTGTCGGTCTCGCCGCTGCTGCGCGAACTGCTGCTGCAGGCCACCACCTTCGAACCGCTCTACGACGAACAGGGCGCCGAAGGGCGCCTGACGGCGGTGTTGCTGGATCAGCTGGTGGCCGCGCCGATCGAGAATCTGCATCTGCCGGTATCCGACGACGCGCGCATCCGGCAGTTGACCGAAGGCATGCTGAGCTGCCCGGCGGACAAATCCACCCTCGGCCAGTGGGCACAGCGCATCGGCATGAGCGAGCGCTCCCTCAGCCGCACGCTGCAACAGCAGATGGGCATGAGCTTCGGCCACTGGCGGCGTCAGCTGCACGTGATGCTGGCGCTGCAGCGCTTGACGCAGGGCGAGAGCGTACAGACAGTGGCGCTGGATCTGGGTTACGAGAGCGCCAGCGGCTTCGTCACCATGTTCAGAAAGGCGGTGGGCAAACCGCCGGCGCGCTACCTGGCGGAACGCAACGCCGCCGGGCAATCTCCGGGCGGCGCGATCAGCATGTGAACGGCCGGCGCCCGCGCCGGCCTGGCAAGAGGCGGATCAGAAGTCGTAGAACACCGTTATCCAGGTGGAATCAGGCTCGTTGTCGCTGCTGTTGGCCAGCGTGCGCTCCACATACACCGACAGACCGTAGCCGATGGTGGTGCCCGCGCCGAGGTAGACGTGGTTGGCGTGATACGCCTCGTCTCCTTTCAGCCGCAGCGAGTCCGCCGCGACGTAAGGCTGAACGGATTTGAGGAACGGCTTGTCGATATTAAAGGTGTAACCGACGAAGCCTTCCAGCCCGTAGCCGTCGCCGGCGAAGAAGTGCGACAGCGTGCGCTGGCGGGTGCTCGGCACATAGTCTTTGTAATAGCTGGCGGTGCCGACGATGTACCAGTTGTTCGGCTGCCAGGTCAACGCGGTGCCGGACAGCTGCTGGTGATAATCCTTTTCGTTGTACAGATTATCTTTGATCTTCGCGTCGGTATAACTGTAGGCGGCGCTGAAGGTGAAATCCTTCGTCACCTTATAATCGAAGCCCAGCCCGCCACCGCCCTTGCGGCGGTAAATCAGGTTATCCGCGGTGTGCAGATCGTCTTCCGGCAATAAATAGTTGGCGTACAGCGTTACCGGCCCGAAATCATTGGTGTATTTGATGCTGTTTTTCGGTTTATTGCCGCCGTCATAATCGCCGGAAATACCGATGCCGGTGCCGCCCGCGTGGCCGTCGTTATCCCAGACGTCGCTTTTGATGCCGACCACGGAATAATAGATGCCGTACTGGTGGCCATAGGTCAGGGTGCCGTAACGATCGTCCTTGAAACCGGCGTACAGCTGGCGCTGATAGTCGCGTTTGCCGTCCTCATTGTAGTGCCCGTCCCAGCTGAGCGCGTGCGCCAGATCGACGCCCCATTCGTAATAGCCGATGATCGAGGTGTCCTGCGTCAGCGCATAGTCGCCGCTGAAGCGAAAACGCGTGCCGCCGTCGTGACCGTTTTTGTCATAGCCCGGTTCCGGACCGTTATTGAAGATCCACTCGGGGCGAATGCTGCCGCCTACTTTTAAACTGAGCGGCGCCAGCAATACATTGCTCTGCGGGTTTTTATCCAGAATGGTGATCTCAGCCTGTGCGCCAGCGGATAACGCCGACAGCAAGACGCCGCCAATGAATATTGGCGTTGTGTTTTTTCTCATTATTACCCCTGCCCGAAAAATTATTGTTATAAACACGGTGGTCTTAAGCCACGCGGAAATAATTACCCGATGTCAACAGCGCACGCAAGATATAAAAATTCACGTCATAATCTGCCATTATTTCAGGTTGGGCTTATTTTCAGCAGAAACGTGTTCACCTGTAACACGGAGAAAAATAATGTAATAACCGCAGCACGAAATAAACCAATCCGCATCTTTTACCCAAAATAACCCGGCGTGATTATCTGGGAATAAAGATAGCAAATAACAAATAAATATTATTGCCGCAGGTAAACCGTCACGCGAGGGAATTAATTAATGGTGGGAAATAACGACGGAGCGCGTTGCGCGCTCCGGGGAAAATCTCACTACTGCGCCAGCCAGCCGCCGTCCATGTTCCAGGCGGCGCCGCGCACCTGCGCCGCCGCATCGCTGCACAGGAACAGCGCCAGTTCGCCGAGCTGCTCCGGCGTGACGAACGCTTGCGACGGCTGCTTCTCCGCCAGCAGCTCATCGCGCGCCCGCTGCGGATCGATGCCGGCGGCAATGCGCTTGTCGATCTGCTGTTGCACCAGCGGCGTCAGCACCCAGCCGGGGCAGATGGCGTTGCAGGTCACGGGCGTGCGGGCGGTTTCCAGCGCCAGCGTCTTGGTCAGCCCCACCACGCCGTGCTTGGCCGCCACATAAGCCGATTTGTCTTTCGACGCCACCAGCCCGTGCACCGACGCCACGTTGATGATGCGCCCCCAGTTGCGCTCGCGCATACCCGGCAGCGCCAATCGGCAGGTGTGGAACACCGCCGACAGGTTGATGGCGAGAATGGCGTTCCATTTCTCCACCGGGAACTGATCCAGCGGCGCCACGTGCTGAATGCCGGCGTTGTTCACCAGAATGTCCACGCCGCCGAACTCACGCTCGGCATAGTGCATCATGTCCGCTATCTGGGCCGCATCGCCGAGATCGGCGCCGTGATACCCCGGCGCGGCGCCCAGCCGGGCAACCTGCGCCTTCGCCGCTTCCACATCGCCAAAGCCGTTGAGGATCACACGCACGCCGGCGGCGGCCAGCACGGACGCTATCCCGAGGCCGATGCCGCTGGTCGAGCCGGTCACCAGCGCGGTTTTGCCTTGTACACTCATGGTATCGCTCCTTTAAACAATGCCGGTCAGGTAGAACACGCCGATCACAAACAGCACCGCGGCGCTTTTGATCAGGGTGATGGCGAAGATGCCGCCATAGGCCTGCCGGTGGCTAAGGCCGGTGATCGCCAGCAGGGTGATCACCGCGCCGTTGTGCGGCAAGGTATCCATGCCGCCGCTGGCCATCGAGGCCACCCGGTGCAGCACTTCCAGCGGGATATGCGCGGCGTGGGCGGCGGCCACGAAGTTATCGGCCATCGCCGCCAGCGCGATGCTCATGCCGCCGGAGGCCGACCCGGTGATGCCGGCCAGCAGGGTGACGCTGATCGCTTCGTTCAGCAGCGGATTGGGGATCGCCGACAGCGCCTGCGACAGCACCAAAAAGCCCGGCAGGGCGGCGATCACCGCGCCGAAGCCGTATTCGGAGGCGGTGTTCATCGCCGCCAGGATCGCGCCGCCGACCGCCGTCTTGCTGCCTTCCGCCAGCCGGCCGCGAATATTGCCAAAGCCGAACGCCACCACCAGCAGAATCCCCGACACCAGCGCCGCTTCCACCGCCCAGATGGCGGTGATCTTCGCCACATCGGTGGTGATGGGCTTGGCCAGCCCCGGCAGCGTCAAATCGTGGCTGGCGCCGTACCACTGCGGGATCCAATGGGTGAAGGCAAGGTTGAATACCCCGACCAAAATCAGCGGCAGGATGGCGATCAGCGGGTTCGGCAGGTTGATATCGTCCGGGGTTTCCGGTTCGTTCAGCAGCTCGGTGCCGTACCCTTCGCCTTTCAGCTGCGCCTTGCGCCGCTGGCGTTCAAGATACAGCAGGCCGACCGCGATGATGAACAGCGAGCCGATCAGCCCCAGCCAGGGCGCGGCCCAGGCGTTGGTGCCGAAGAAGCTGGTCGGGATGATGTTTTGGATCTGCGGCGTGCCGGGCAAGGCGTCCATGGTGAAGGAGAAGGCGCCGAGCGCCACGGTGGCCGGGATCAGCCGCTTGGGGATGCCGCTCTGGCGGAACAGCTCGGCGGCGAACGGATAAACCGCGAACGCCACCACGAACAACGACACCCCGCCGTAGGTCAGCAGCGCGCACACCAGCACGATCACCGGAATGGCGTGGCGCCGGCCGAGAATGCGGATCGCCGCCGCGACGATCGAACGGGAGAAGCCGGACAGCTCGATCAGCTTGCCGAACACCGCCCCCAGCAGGAACACCGGGAAGTAGAGCTTCACGAAGCCAACCATCTTCTCCATAAACAGCCCGGTGAAGGTCGGCGCCACCGCGCCGGGGTCGGTCAACAGCACCGCGCCCAGCGCGGCTATCGGGGCGAACAAAATCACGCTGTAGCCGCGGTAGGCGGCCAGCATCAGTAATCCCAGTGCTGCCAGGGCAATCAAAACGCTCATCAGGCACCTCGCTATCGTTGTTATTGTCAGGTACGGCGTGCGAAATTACGGTTTCAGCGCAAAGCGCAGCTGATGCGCCCGTCGCCGTTGGATGCGTTCCCTGCGCGCTTCATCCCAAAGATAAAATCCCCGGCCGCTGCGCTGGCCGGTATCGCCGCGCTGCAGCCGCTGTTCCACCAGCGCCATCATCTCGTCGCCGGTCGCCAGTTCCGGGAACAGGTGGCGGGCGATGTCCGCCACCGTCGCCAGCCCGGTCATGTCGGCGGCCTCCAGCGGGCCGACCATGGCGTAGCGCCGCCCCAGCGAGGCGCGCATCACCTGATCCACCACCTCGGCGCTGGCGATGCCGCTGTGGACGATGTGCAGCGCCTCACGCAGCACCGCAAACTGCAGCCGGTTGCCGACAAACCCCGGCGCGGCGCGTTCCAGCAGCACCGCCTCCAGCGCCATCTCGCCGAGCAGCGCCTGCACCGCCGCCAGATGGCGCGGCTCGGTGGCGCTGCCGGGCACGATCTCCACCAGCGGGATCAGGTGCGGCGGGTGCCAAAAGTGGGCGATCAGCAGCCGCTGCGGATGGGTCATGCGCGCCGCCAGCTCGTCCGGCGGCAAGCCGCTGGTGTTGCTGGCAATCACCGCGTCGTCAGCGATCAGCCCTTCCAACTGCTCATACAGCGCGTGCTTCAGCTCGAGCCGTTCCGGGATCGCCTCGATAAGCAGCCGGGCGTGCGCTACCGCGTTCAGATCGCCGGTCACGCGCAGCCGCGCCAGCGCCGCTTCGCGTTCGTCGCGATCAAACTGCCCGACGTCGCTCAGCTCGGCCAGAATGCCGCTCGCTACCGCCGGCGCTTCCACCCGGCGCTGCGGATTCGGTTCATACAGCAGCACCTCATGGCCGTGGCGAATAAAGTGGGTGGCGATGCCCACCCCCATCAGCCCGGCGCCCAGTACCGCATAGTCAGATGACTGCATCGTGCCTTCCTCGGTTGTTTACGGGCGCTCTACCGCCAGCGCCACGCCCTGCCCGCCGCCGATGCACAGCATCGCCAGCCCCTTGTTCACCTCGCGGCGCTGCATTTCGTACAGCAGCGACACCAAAATGCGGCAGCCGGACGCGCCGATCGGATGCCCCAGCGCGATCGCTCCGCCGTTGACGTTCACCCGCTCCGCCTCCCAGCCCAGTTCTTTGCCCACCGCCAGCGCCTGCGCGGCGAAGGCTTCGTTGGCTTCGATCAGATCGACCTCCTCCAGCCGCCAACCGGCTTTTTCCAGGCAGCGGCGCGCGGCCGGCGCCGGGCCGATGCCCATGATCGCCGGATCGACGCCCGACGAGGCGTAACCGGCGATGCGCGCCAGCACCGGCAAACGCAGCGCGGCGGCTTTTTCCGCGCTCATCAGCAGCACCACGGCGGCGCCGTCGTTGAGCGACGAGGCGTTGCCGGCGGTCACCGTGCCCTCTTTGCGAAACGCCGGGCGCAGCCGCGCCAGCGCCTCCAGGCTGGTGTCGCGCGGCTGTTCGTCGCGCTCTACCCGCAGCGCTTCGCCCTTCGGCTGCGGCACCGTCACCGGCGTGATCTCCTGCGCGAAACGCCCGGCCTGCTGCGCCGCCTGCGCCTTCTGCTGCGAGCGCAGCGCGAACCTGTCTTGTTCTTCTCTGCTGATGGCGTATTTCTCCGCCAGGTTCTCGGCGGTGATGCCCATGTGGTAGTCGTTGAACGCGTCCCACAGGCCATCGTGGATCACGCTGTCCACCATCTGCGCGTGACCGAGACGCAGACCGGCGCGCGCGCCGGCCATCAGGTAAGGCGACCGGCTCATGCTCTCCTGGCCGCCGGCGATCACCGCCTCGGCGTCACCGCTGCGGATCGCCTGCACCGCCAGATGCACCGCCTTCAACCCGGAGCCGCACACTTTGTTGATGGTCAGCGCCGGCGTCGTAAACGGCAGCCCGGCGTTCAGCGCGGTCTGGCGCGCCGGATTCTGCCCGCAGCCGGCGGTCAGCACCTGGCCGAGGATCACTTCATCGATCTGCTGCGGCGCCACGCCGCTTTGCGCCAGCAGCCCCTGCACCGCCGCCGTGCCCAGTTCCACCGCCGTCAGCGGCGCCAGCGCGCCGTGAAAACTGCCGACCGGCGTGCGCGTCGCCGCCACGATCACCACTTCACGTTGTTGCACATTCACCTCCCGTTTCAGAAACGCATTTCCGGCACTTGCTCCGGCACGATCAGCCGGCCGGCGGTTTTGGCGACAATCTCCGCCACGCTGACGCCCGGCGCGCGTTCGCGCAGCACAAAGGCGCCGTCTTCAATTTCCAGATAGGCCAGATCGGTCAATACCTTGCGGATGCAGTTGGCGCCGGTCAGGGGCAGCGTGCAGCGCGGCAGCAGCTTGGACTCGCCGCCCTTCGCTGCGTGGGTCATCACCACGATGATGTTCTCCGCCCCCGCCACCAGATCCATCGCGCCGCCCATGCCCTTGACCATCTTGCCGGGGATCATCCACGAGGCGATGTTGCCCTCGACGTCCACTTCAAACGCCCCCAGCACGGTCAGATCGACATGGCCGCCGCGGATCATGGCGAACGACTGCGCCGAATCGAAGATCGACGCGCCGAGGCGCGCGGTGACCGTCTGCTTGCCGGCGTTGATCATGTCGGCGTCCAGCTGTTGCTCGGTCGGGAACTCGCCCATCCCCAGCAGGCCATTTTCCGACTGCAGCATCACGTCCATGCCCGCCGGCACGTAGTTGGCCACCAGCGTCGGGATGCCGATGCCCAGGTTGACGTAGTAACCGTCCCTCAGCTCTTGCGCCACGCGCTGCGCCATTTGTTCACGGGTAAGCATGCGAATTCTCCTTATGCCCGCAGGGTGCGTTGTTCGATACGCTTTTCGAAGGTGCCCTGGATCAGCCGATCGACATAGATGCCGGGGGTGTGGATCGCCGCCGGATCCAGCTCGCCCGGCGCGACGATCTCTTCCACTTCCACCACCGTGATGCGCCCGGCGGTCGCCATCAGCGGATTGAAGTTCTGCGCGGTGTGGCGGTAGATGACGTTGCCGAAGTGATCGGCCTTCCAGCCTTTCACGATGGCGAAATCGCCGGTGATGGCGGTTTCCATGATGTAGGGGCGGCCGTTGAACTCGCGCACCTCTTTGCCTTCGGCGATCGGCGTGCCGTAACCGGTGGCGGTGAAGAATGCCGGGATGCCGGCGCCGCCGGCGCGGATCTTCTCCGCCAGCGTGCCCTGCGGCGTGAGATCCACCTCCAGCTCGCCGCTGAGCGCCTGCTGTTCGAACAGCGCGTTTTCACCGACGTAAGATCCCACCACCTTGCGGATCTGATGGGTTTCCAGCAGCCGCCCGAGGCCGAACCCGTCGACGCCGCAGTTGTTGGAAACCACCGTCAACCCGCGCACGCCGCGCCGGCGGATCTCTTCGATCAGATTCTCCGGGATGCCGCACAGGCCAAAGCCGCCCGCCAGCACCGTCATGTTGTCCGTCAGGCCTGCCAGCGCTTCCTGGTAGCTGCCGACGCGTTTGTCGAGCCCTGCCATATCGTTGCCCTTGCATGTTGCGGCGCAGGGCGAAATGCCCTGGCTGCGTGAGGGCATCTTCAGGTCACAAAAATGATTTGTTAATTTTGTTTTTATGCCACATTCATTTAGAATTTTTATTAATAAATCGTTAACCGACAATTAACAAAGAGTTAACGCCAACCAAAATGAAAATGAGCATCAAACAGTTACGCGCGTTTTTAGCGGTAGCTCACACTCTGAATTTCGCCCAGGCCAGCGAGCGGCTGAATATTTCTCAGCCGGCGCTCAGCCTGGCGATCCGTGGGCTGGAAGACGCGCTGGGCGGGCCGCTGCTGCTGCGCACCACCCGCCGGGTGACGCTGACGCCGGAAGGAGAAACCTTCTTCCCGATGGCGCGCCAGCTGCTGGCGGATTGGGACAACGCGGAAGAGGCGATGCGCCAGCGCTTCACCCTGCAGATGGGCAAGGTGGCGATCGCCGCCATGCCGTCGTTCGCCGGCAACCCGCTGCCGCCGATACTCAAGGCGTTTCGCGATCGTTATGCCGGCATCAACGTGGCGGTGCACGACGTCATCAACGAACAGGTGTTTGAAATGATCCGCGAAGGCCGGGTGGAGATGGGCATCGCCTTCGAGCCGGAGCCGAGCGACACCCTGCACTTCACCCCGCTGTGCCGCGATCGCTTTCTGGCGGTGGTGCCGAAGGATTCGGCGCTGGCGCGCAAGGCGCAGGTGAGCTGGAAGGAGCTGCTGACGCTGGATTTCATCACCCTGCAGCGGCCATCGGCGGTGCGGCTGCTGCTGGAGCAGGAACTGGCCCGCAGCGGGCGAACGCTGGAAGTGGCGTTTGAGAGCCACCAGCTGGTGACGGTCGGGCGCATGGTGGCCAACGGCCTCGGCGCCAGCGCGGTGCCGGCGCTGTGCGAGCAACAGATGGATGAGCTGGGGGCGGTCTGCGTGCCGCTGATCGGCCCGATCATCGAACGGCGCGTGGGCCTGATCCGCCTGGCGCAGCACCAACTCTCTTCCGCCGCGCAGGCGCTGGCGACGGTAATCGAACGGGAGATGGCGGGGAGTGGCGGGCAGCCTGCGCTTAAACCGTAAACCCGACGTGCTTGCCGCCCGGCAGTTCAATGTCCAGGCGCAGCGTGCCGCCCGGCAGTTCAATGTCCAGGCGCAGCGTGCCGCCCATCGCTTCCACGTAGCGTTTCAGGGTCGAAATCTTCAGCTCATTACCGCGCCCTTCGATGGCCGCGACCGAAGGCTGAGAAATGCCCAGCGTTTTCGCCAGTTCCTGTTGGGAAATATTCAACGCTTCCCGCAGCTGATGCAGGTGCGTTTCAAACAGCATCTCTTCGGCCATTTCTTCGATACGCCGGCGGCTCTCCGGGGAGCGGGAGGCCAGCAGTTGCTTTAGGGTGCTCATGGGTTACTCCTTGAAAACTCTTTACGTTGTCATTACCGTCCACATGGCATCGCCAGATTATAGATTGAAATCTATATAAACGATAGACTGGAATATATAATTCTCTCCAGACCGCCATTGGCGTTTTGCCTGGCAGCTGGCAAAAGAAAGTGGTTATTGCCTTGCGGCTTGAACAGGGGATGCAACGAGAGACGGGAACAGCGACATCAGCATCGGAAAGAGATGAAAACATGCGGGTTTGGCGAGGTAATAAAGCACGCAACCCGGTTTTTTATTTATGAATGAATATAAAAATAATAAAGTCATTCCCCATATCAATCAATTAATTACGCCAAACACACTTTTGCCTTTCCGTCTTGTGAGCGAACGCAAAAGATTGTGACAAAGTGGGTTAATCATGTCTGAACTTTCGTTATGGTGTTTTTTTCATGTTTTAACGGATTAAAACCATGGCCACAACTCACGGAAAGTCAAGAAAGCTTACGGCCGGTGAAATCACATTGGCCAGGCAGCTCTACAAAAATGCTGTCGATTACTCACGCGTTCGCGTTCATAACGGCAGTTATTTCCCCTTCGGCTTACAGCATGAAGATACGGCCGTAACACCAAATGGCACGCTCTATTTTATGCCCAAACACTTCAAAGAAGACTTTGCCACGGCAAACGCCTACGATCAGCATTGGTTTATCCATGAAATGGCGCATGTCTGGCAATATCAATTAGGCATGAACGTACGCCTGCGCGGGTTGGCTAGTTGGGCGGTGTCCTATCAGTATTCCTTGCCCAATTATCATCTTCTATCCGATTATGGAATGGAGGCGCAGGCAAGTATCATTGCAGACTATTTCTATCTCACTAAATTCGGGCGCAATGGCTTTCAAGTAATCACCAACTACAGCGGCATTATTGGGCCAGACATCAAAAAACGTTATGAATGGGTATTGCGAGCTTTCCTGAACAATCCAAAGAACCGGAACACCTTGCTATGACAAAACTTTATCTCTCTTTACTGTGCGCACTGCTACTGAACGGCTGCCAATCCACTCAGCCCTGGTACCATCCGTTGGATGTCTCGCTCAAAGACAACCAACCTTGCTTTGCCGTGCCTATCAACAGCGTTCGCAGCGGTGACAGCCTGCAAAACCGGGGGGTGATCGTCTCACGACAGGAACAACAGCAATGGCATATCGTCTGGGCCTCACCAGAAGTCACTCCGTTGCCCGACCTGAAACCGGGACAATGCGCCACTTATCCGCAGGTAAACTGGGCTGCGGGAGAATACTCGGTCTTGCTCGGCGTCTCGATGAATAACGACACGGAAAGGCGTAAATACATGAGAACCTTTACTTTAAGCATCGAGCGTAATGGAAAGGCACAATTACATAGCAATCATTAAGCTACCCATCATTGCATTTTCAGATGATACTTCGGCCGTGAACAGGAGTGCGCCAAGATCGCGGTGAAGGGATACAGTCATTTTGCGGCAAGTACTGCGGCGGGGATTTGGGTAGGGAATGCAGGTGCAGGTCTTGCGATTGCAGCCTGTTCAATTGTGTTAGGTGCAGCAACAGCAGGAACAGATGTGATCGTTTGTGGTATCGCTGGAGCCGCTATAGGCGGCGCAGCAGGATCCACACTGGGTGGCATGGGTTCCGATTATTTGACGACGTTAGTGGTAGGTGAATGATGAAATTTATCGTCATATCGTGTTTGATATTGCTGGTTTTAAGCGCCTTCATTCAGTTCATTGGCTACCGGCGCCATAAAAAAGAGTTTGACGCGTTCTATCAGCGTTACGCCGGCAGCGGACATTTTATTCCGCCCTACGTCGCCTTTGCCGACGGCCTCGGTATGCTAGGTACCTCATTGAAGGCACAGTGGTTTCTTTGGATCCTGAAGAGGAAAAAAATCAAGATTAGGGATCAGGTTTGGCTCGATGCGAAAACCTACGATTTCGTGTAAAAAACCGCCTCTCCTGAGCTACAAAAGTGGCTGGCGATGGATTTTATACTCTTGCTCATAGAGGCCATTATTATCACCGTGGGTTATATTTTTATTTATCTCATCAAACATCAAGATTGAGCAGACGCGTTGCTCCCCTCCACCGCCTGCACCGCCGCCTTCTGTGTGGCGCGCTGATATAAGCACAGCTCCCTGCCCGGCTGGTTTTTCATAAACGGCTGCGGGTAGCGCCCACCGATAAACAGCGCCGAATAGCCGACGTCATCACCGTAGTGAATAATCTCCCCTTCCACCCTGGCGTTTTTTAGCCCGCTGGCTTTCAGGCAGGCGGCGCGCATCGCCCGTTCGCTCTCGGCCCACGCCTGTGGGGAAGACGCGGTGGCGTGGAACGCGGCCAGCGCGGCGATAAGCAACCCTATTCTCTTCATCGTTATCTCTCCTTCTACGGCCCGTCTCGCCAGTATAGACCGTGCCGCCCCGGCCAACCCGCCGCGCTCTTTACGGCATTTTTATTCCGCGCCCCGTTAACGTTACGGCGTTTTTACAGACAGTTTTTGCCGCCGCAGATACCCTTTTCACATCGCCGCTATGGCCTCACAAGAGAGTTGTCTCATGCGTTTATCCCTGCCTCTGGCCGTGACCGGTCTTCGTTCTGGAGCGCGCCATGCATTCTAATATTATCGGGTTCAATCCTCTGCTGGCGGAGCTGCCCGCATCGCCGACGCGTACCTTCCGCAAAGAGCTGGAACACTACCTGCAGCGCTATCCGGATACCGAACAGCTGGATATTTATCTGCACGATCTGAACGGCCAGCTGCGCGGCAAGCGCCTGCCGATCGCCGAAGCCTTTGGCCTGGAAAAAGGCTGCTACTTCCCGCTGTCGATCTACGCCCTGGATCTGCACGGCCGGGTGATTGAAGAAAGCGGGCTGGGGCAACGGGCGGGCGAGCCGGATCGGCTGTGCCTGCCGGTGCCCGGCACGCTGCGCCCCTGCGCGCGCGATCCCGAACGCCACGCCCAGCTGCTGCTGACGATGCAAAACGCCGACGGCGACGCCTGCGAGCTGGAGCCGCGTGTGGTGCTGCAACGGGTGCTGAAGCGCCTGCACGAGCGCAACTGCTTCCCGGTGGTGGCGGCCGAACTGGAGTTCTACCTGCAGGATCCGCAGCGCCCCGCCGAGGCGGAAACCTGCCCGACGCAGAGCTTCGCGGTGGATGCGCCCGAGCGCCACCATGCGCTGCTGAGCGACATCGAACGGCACGCGCGGCTGCAAAGCCTGCCGCTGACCGGCGTGGTGGCCGAAGCCGCTTTCGGCCAGTACGAGCTGAACCTGCATCACAGCCGGCGCGTGCTGGAAGCCTGCGACCAGATCATGGCGCTGAAGCGCCTGACGCGGCAGATTGCCGAGCAACATCACCAGCACGCCTGCTTTATGGCCAAGCCCTGCGCCCATGCCGCCGGCAGCGGGCTGCATTTTCACATCAGCCTGCAGAACGAGCACGGCGAGAACCTGCTGACCGGCGCGCCGGGCGAACTGAGCGACAACATGCAGCAGGCGATGGCGGGCATGCTGGCGCTGATGCCGGCGTCGATGGCGATCCTGGCGCCCAACATCAACGCGTTTCGCCGCTTCCGCCCCGGCATGCACGTGCCGCTGCGCGCCTCCTGGGGCCACAACAATCGCACGGTGGCGCTGCGCCTGCCCTGCGCCGACAGCGCCAACCAGCGCATCGAATACCGCCTGGCCGGCGCCGACGCCAACCCCTATCTGGCGCTGGCGGTAATGCTCGGCGGCCTGCTGCACGGGCTGGAACACCCGCTGCCGCTGCCGCCCGCCGCCAACGGCTGCGAGAGCGACAACGCCGCGCCCTTGCCGCTCGGCCAGCAGGAGGCGCTGGCGCTGTTCCGCCACAGCGATCCGCTGCGCGAACTGCTCGGCCCGGCGTTCTGCACCCTGTGGCTCACCTGCAAAAGCGCCGAACTGCGCCGCTTCGAGGAACAGGTCACCGCCGCCGAACTCGGCTGGATGCTGTAACCGCCCACTGATTCGTTAACTTAAGGATAATCATGAATATGCAACCGCAACGGGCGCCCGCACAGCCGCTGCTCTGCTGGCGCAAAGGCGTTTTTCATATCAGCACCGACCGGCAGTTGTTGGATATCGACGCGATCCAGCGTTTTCTCAGCCTGCCGGATCGGGCGGCGGCAGAGCGCCTAGCGCGCCACGGCCTGTGCTTCGGCCTGTATCGCAAACGCCACCAGCTCGGCTTCGCCCGCATGGTGACCGATTACGCCACCTTCGCCTCGGTGAGCGAACTGTTCGTCAGCGCCGAATACCGCGGCGTCGGGCTGGGAAGCTGGCTGACGCGCTGCTGCCTGGCGCATCCGGCGTTGCGCGGCCTGCGCGTCACGCTGCCCGCGCTGCAAGCGCCCTGGCGCGCCGACTGCGCGGCGCACGCCCCGCGCGCCCTTCACTGATAAGGAGACCCCCATGTCTCGTTTGGTGCTGATTTCCAACAAGCAGTGCGACGGCAAGGATCTGGCCTGCGCCGGCCGGACGCTGGCGGCCGACGCCGAACCGGGGCTGTGGCTCGGCTGGAACGGCGACGTGCAGAATTTCGCGCAGCGCCCGATCCACTGCCGTCAAGACGCCGGTTACGATCAGGTGACCTTCCCGCTGTCGATCGAAGAGTTCCGCCGCCACTATCAGGGCTACTACCACGACGGCCTGTGGCCGGTGTTCCACAACCAGCCGGAGAAGGCGCACTTCACGCCGGAAAACTACCGCGCCTACCGGCAGCTGAATCGCCGTTTCGCCGATATCGCCTGCGAACACCTGTGCCCGGGCGACATCGTCTGCATCGACGATTACCAACTGCTGCCCTGCGCCCAGGCGCTGAAGGAACAGGGGCTGCTGAACGACTGCGCGTTCTTTTTCCATCTGCCGTTCCCGTCGGCGGCGCTGCTGCGGCGCATCCCGGAACATCGCCAGCTGATCGCTTCGCTGCTGTTCTACGATCTGATCGGCTTTACCACCACCGACGATCGCAACGCCTTTCTCAACTGCCTGGCGGCCGAGTTTCCGCTGGAGATGCTGCCCGACGACCAGATCCAGGCCAACGGGCATATTTTCGCCACCGGCATTTTCCCCGCCGGCATCAACGGCAGGCAGGTTTATTAATGTTACGGCGCGCGGTATTCAGGCGCGCCGTTTTATTTCGCCGCGATTTATTTTCACCGCATTTACCGCCATCAAAATAGGTTATTTTATTTTCTGAATATAGCGATTAAAAAATGAATATTCATCCTGTTACATATCAACCGTAAAAACCGCGCGCCGCCAATTGCTTTTTATTAGCAAAACACATTACCCTCTCCGTGCCATATTTAAACCGAGGAGGGCCCTATGGGCGATGAAAGTTTTAGTTTTACGCTAATGCTATTGGGCACCTTTCAGTAATGCCATCCACGTTGCATTCTGAAAGATACGGAATGCGGCAACCGCTCCCCTTCTGACGGCCTTTCCCGCTCTGCCTGCCCGCCCATCGCCTCGCTGCGAAAATAACGTTTGTCTCAACCGCTGTGGCGGTATTTATCTGATGTCGCCGGGCCTATTACCCGAGCGCCGACGGATTTCTTATGGGAAAAATAAGGTATTGCGTTATGCAAAATAACCGGGGTACATCTGTTTTCAGAAAGTCTTATTTAAATGACTTTATCGTTATCGCCATCGGCGTTTTCTTCATTGCCTTTTTTATTCGCGCGTGGGGCGACATGCACGGCGACTTCAATGAACAAAACGTCTCTGCCATTAGTCTCGATGCCTGGAACCTGCTTTATTATTCGCTCAGAACCAGCATGCGTTTTCTCCTCGGCATGGCCTGGTCGCTGCTGTTTTCTGTGGTGTTCGCCGTGCTGGCCGCGCGCTATGCGCCGCTGCGCCGGGTGATCCTGCCCTTCGTCAACTTTATGGAGTCGGTGCCGCTGGTGGGGTTCCTGACCTTCACGACCGTGTACTTTCTCAACCTCTACCCACACAGCGTGATGGGGCTGGAGTGCACCGCCATCTTCGCGGTGTTTACCGGCCAGGCCTGGAACATGATGCTGACGCTGTATCAGACGCTGCGCATCGTGCCCAAGGAGCTGGACGAAGCCGCCCGCAGCTTCAATTACAACCCGTGGCAACGTTTCTGGCGGCTGGAATTCATCTATTCGGTGCCGGGCCTGCTGTGGAACGCCATGGTGTCGCAATCCGCCGCCTGGTTCGCCCTGGTGGCCTCCGAAGCCATTCCGGTCGGCGATCGCTCGGTCGAACTGCCCGGCGTCGGCTCCTATATCGCCGAAGCGCTGGCGCAGCAGAACGTGCCGGCGATCCTGTATGCGATCGTCGCGCTGGCCGCCAACATCGTGCTGCTCGATCAGCTGGTTTTCCGCCCGCTGGTGCGTTACACCGCCCGCTTCAAATACGAAGACGTCACCGCCAATCGGGCGCTCGGCAATCCGTGGTTCTACAACAGTCTGGCCTTTTCGCACGTCGGCGCGGCGCTCGGCCGCACGCTGCGCGCGCTGGCTGATCTGTGGCTGTTCAAGCTGCCGCGGCTGTGGTACGCCCTCGGCCTGCACCGCCTGTTTCGCCTCGCCGCCAAAGGCAATTGGCTGTGGCGCAGCCTGTGGTATCTCGGCGTGGTGCTGGCCTGCGTCTGGTTCGGTTACCGGCTGTGGGAATACTTCCCCAAACAGTACTTCGCCATGCTGCCGGAGTGGATGCTGCTCACCACCGCGCGCGTGGCCGCGGCCATGCTGCTCAGCGTGGCGATCTTCACGCCGCTGGGGGTGTGGATCGGCCTGAATCCGCGCCTGGTGAAGATCTTCCAGCCGATCATCCAGATCCTGGCGGCCATTCCGCCCAATATTTTCTACCCGCTGATCGCCGCCTTCATCGCCATTTATCATCAGGATCTCGGCTGGTGGGCCATTCCGATGATCATGCTGGGCACCCAGTGGTACGTGTTGTTCAACGTGATCGCCGGCGTTTCCGCCATTCCGACGCAGATCACCGAGGTCAGCGAAACCTTCGGGCTGCGCCGTTTCCGCTGGTGGCGCTACTACATGCTGCCGGCGATCTTCCCCTACATCGTGACCGGCATCATCTCCGCCGCCGGCGGCGCCTGGAACAGCGCCATCGCCGCCGAAGTGATCCAGTGGGGCAGCACCACCCTCAGCGCCACCGGGCTGGGCGCGTTCATTTCCGTCGTCACCGACGCCGGCAAGAACCCGGAGTCCGCACTGGGCTGCGCCGCGATGTGCGCGCTGGTGGCGCTGTGCATCATCTTCGTCTGGCAACCGCTGTATCGCATTGCAGAAACCAAATTCAAATATGACTGATCAAGGGGGAACAACATGCTGACTCAAGACGTGATTATCAGCGCCCGTCGATTGAACAAGACGTTTATCGGCGAAAACAAGCGCCCCAGCCCCGTGCTGCGCGACGTGTCGCTGACCGTGCACGCCGGCGAGTTCGTCACCATTCTGGGGCAATCCGGTTCGGGTAAGTCCACGCTGCTGCGCATGCTGGCCGGGCTGATCCCGCCGGACAGCGGCACGCTCACCCTGGCGGGCAAACCGGTCTGCGGCCCGAGCGCCAACGCCGGCATGGTGTTTCAATCCTACGCGCTCTACCCCTGGCTGACGGTGTACGACAACATCGCCTTCGGCCTGCTGGCGCAAAAGCTGCCGCCGCAGACGATCGCCGAGCGGCTGGAGGCGCTGCTGCGCCTGGTGGGGCTGAGCGGCTATGAGCACGCCTGGCCGCGCGAGCTGTCGGGCGGCATGCGCCAGCGCGTGGGCTTCGCCCGGGCGTTGGCGGTAGAGCCCGATGTCTTGCTGCTGGACGAGCCCTTCTCCGCCCTCGATATCTTTACCGCGCAAAAACTGCGCAGCGATCTGCTGGCGCTGTGGGGAGACAACCGGCTGCACACGCGCGCCATGGTGATGGTGACGCACGACGTCGAAGAGGCGGTGCTGATGTCCGATCGGGTGCTGATCCTGGACGCGACCAGCAAACGGATCGATGACGAATTCAGCATCAATATTCCCCGCGCGGCGCGCAACCGGGACAGCCTGCGGCACCTCACCGATCGGATCCGCAGCTGCCTGTACAAAAAAATCGCGCGGGCGCAACCGGCCGGATAAGGCCGCATTTTCGTTAACTCAGGGTAGTGAAATGAAACATAAAAGCTTACTGATGGCGCTGGTCATCCTGATGCCGGCGGCCGCCGCCGGGGCAGAAATCGTCAATAAAGACGGCAATAAACTGGATCTGTACGGTCAACTGAACGGGGTGCATTACTTCAGCAGCGATGCCGACAATAACGGCGATCGCTCCTACACCCGTTTCGGTTTCAAAGGCGAGACGCAGATCGCCGACGGGCTGACAGGGTATGGCCAATGGGAATATCAGGCGGGGCTCGATCAGCCGGAAAGCGCCGGGCCGGGCAATAGCTATACCCGGCTGGGCTTCGCCGGGCTGGCGTTCGGCCGCTGGGGCAGCCTGGACTACGGCCGCAACTACGGCCTGCTGTATGACGTGGCCGGCTGGACGGACGTGCTGCCCGAATTCGGCAACGACAGCTACGAAGCGGCCGACAACTTTATGACCGGCCGCGCCAACGGCCTGCTGACCTACCACAACCGCAGCCTGGGCGGGCTATTGGACGGTCTGGATCTCGGCCTGCAATATCAGGGGAAGAATCGGGGGGACGACGCTCTGCGGGCGAAGGATATTCAGACGCAAAACGGCGATGGCTACGCCTTTTCCGCCACCTACGACACCGGCGCGGGGCTAAACTTTGGCGCCGCCTACGCCAACTCTGCGCGCACCCTGGCGCAGCAGCGCTTCGGCCTGGCTGACTGCGATCGCGCCCGGGCCTGGACGCTGGGGCTGAAATACGATCTGGACAACCTCTACCTGGCGGCCAGCTATGCGCGCACCGAAAACATGACCTATGTCGACGGCGATCGCTACGCCGGCTTCGCCCCCCGCGCGGACGCCGTTGAGGCGGTCGCGCAGTATCACTTCGATTCCGGCGTCACGCCCTCGGTGGCCTACCTGCAAACGCGCGGCCGTAACCTGCCCGGCATTGGCGACGCCGATCTGGTCAAATACCTGGATCTGGCGCTGAACTACAGCTTCAACGCCAATATGTCGACCTACGTGGAGTACAAGCTCAACCTGCTGCAACGGCAGAACGCCGTCGGCGCCGGCGCCGACGACATTGTCGAAACCGGCATCATGTATCAGTTCTGACCCGATACCGGCCGCAGCGCGCGCTGCGGCCGGTTCATTATTTGTCTTGCGCCCGCCCTGTTATTCTCTCGTTTAATTCAGGTTTATATTTCCATAAAATAGCGCCTATATTCACTCTCATGATTTTCGTTGACGCTCCGTTTAATAAATAAAGAAAAACTTTCCCGTATTCATATTAAATTACATTTTGCCGCGATAATTCCGCCTAACCACATTGAATCACAGGCAATATCACGCGTATTATGGCCACACGAAAAATAACGGGGAAATGATATGGACGGCGACAGTTGGTTGTTTATTTTATTGTTGGAATCGCTGAGGTCACAGGAGCAATAGTCATCCCATTGCATCCTGAAAGTGTCAGGATATGCGTCAGTTACCACATCCCTTCGCTTTACCCCTTCAGCGCATGGCCTCCGCGCACGCCGCTCCGGCGCGCCTGACAGGCTAATCCTTCCAGCATACGCTTATTAACAGTCCGATAACGCTCAGGCTTATTTGCGCTCGCATTTATTTTACCCCTGCGCGGCGATAACTATCGGCCATTTTTCCATGCTCATATTTTTAATTGAGTGGAGAAACATCATGATGGTAAAAAAAACCACGCTGCTGACGGTTAATAACGTCAGCAAAAGCGTTCAGCCTACCGGTAAAGAAAAACGCCTGGTGCTGAATGAAATCAACCTGCGCCTCTACGATAACGAGGTCGTCAGCATTTTGGGGCAGTCCGGCTCGGGCAAATCCACCCTGCTGCGCATACTTTCCGGCCTGATCGCGCCGGATCTGGGCACCGTGATGCTGGGGGATAAAAAAGTCTCGGGGCCGAATCCGCAGATCAACATGGTGTTCCAGACCTTCGCCATTTTCCCGTGGCTGAACGTCTACCAAAATATCGCCTTCGGGCTGCAGGCGCAGGATCTGCCGCCGCAGGTGGTCGAAACCCAGACGCTGAAAATGCTCAATCTGGTCGGGCTCGCGCCCTACCGCGACGCCTACCCGCGCGAGCTTTCCGGCGGCATGCGCCAGCGGGTCGGCTTTGCGCGCGCGCTGGCGGTAGAACCGATGCTGCTGTTGCTGGACGAACCGTTTTCCGCGCTGGACGTCTATACCGGCGAACACCTGCGCAGCGATCTGCTGCGCATCTGGAGCACGCACCAGATCAAAACCCGCTCCATCGTGCTGGTGACCCACAGCGTAGAGGAAGCGGTGATGATGTCTGATCGCATCCTCCTGCTGGGCGCCGGCACCCTCGACGGCTGCTATCACATCGCGCAGCGCCGCGAGACGCGCACCCGCGAGGGGATGCAGCCGCTGACGGACAAAATCAGCGAGACGCTCAGCCGGCAGATCGCCGCCGCGCACTGAGCGCCGCCCTGGCCTGGCGGGACGGATCCCGCCAACTTAACTACCTGTTTATCAAGAGTCACCCCGCCACGGGTGGCTCATGATAAGCGGATAATACATCGAGTTATTATCATGCATTTCATTCATACACTGCTGACGCTGCTGACCGCGTCCGTCCTGGGCGCCGCCATCGGCTACGAAAGACAATTCCGCCAGCGCACCGCCGGGCTGCGTACCAATACGCTGGTGGCCACCAGCGCGGCGATCTTCGTCCACCTGGCCATGACCATCGACGGCAGCGGCGGCGCGGTGCGCGTCATCTCCTACGTGGTCTCCGGCGTCGGCTTTCTCGGCGCCGGGGCCATCATGAAAGAAGGGATGAACATCCGCGGCCTGAACACCGCCGCCACGCTCTGGGGCTCCGCGGCGGTCGGCGCCTGCGCCGGCTGCGGCCTGTACGGCGATGCGCTGGCCGCCACGCTGTTCGTGCTCGCCGCCAACACCCTGCTGCGCCCTCTGGTCAATATGGTCAACAAACAGCCCTTCAATGACGTTAACGGCGAATCCACCTACCAGATTTGCGTCATTGCCTTCGAGCATGAACAGCGTGAAGCGCTGGCCAAATTCAAACAGGTGCTGCAAGGAGAAAACTGCTTTATCTCGCATCTGGATATCGAACCCTTTGGCGACGACGACGTGGAGATCACCGCCACGCTGATGCCGGCCTCCGTCACCACGCCGGTGCTCGACCAGACCATCAATAAACTGCTGAACGACAGCATGATGAAACAGGCCTATTACAGCCGCATCGCCGGCTCCGGCTAATGCCGTTCACTTCCAGGGAGATCCACCATGAAAACCATGCCGAAACTGGCTCATCTGACGATGTTCAAAGACATCGTTCACTGCGGAAGTTTGCACGATGCCGCGAAAAAACTGGCCGTCTCGCAACCGACGTTAAGCCGGGTGCTCAAAGAGCTGGAAATGTCCATCGGCGCGCGGTTGCTGGAGCGCAGCAACCGCGGCGTGCGCCTGACGGCGGTCGGCGAGCTGTTTTACCGGCGGATAGACGCCGCCACCAATCAGTTGCTCAGCGCGTTTGACGAGCTGCGCGGCATGAGCGCCGGCGGCGAGAAGCGACTGCGGGTGGGGATGAGCGTCGATCCGCTGCTGTGCTACCTGCCCCAGGTGCTCGAAGGCTTCAACCGCCGCTACCCGCATACCCGGGTGACGGTGGTGGAAGACGGCCCGGAAGGCCTGCTCGCCCGGCTGAGAAACTGCGAGCTGGATTTGGCGGTCAGCAGCCTGAACGGCGCGGCGGGCGGCGCCGATCTGGCCATGCAGGCGCTGAAGAGCGAGCGCTTCTCGCTCTATCAAGGGGGCGACCTGACCGCCGCCGGGCAGCCGCCGGCCGAAGCCAAATGGGTGGTGCCGCGCTCCTGCTCGGTGGGGCACGCCGCCATCCGCGAGATCGCCGAGCGTTACACGCCGCACGGCCAGATCGTCGAGACCGACTCCTTTCTGGCGACCTGGTGCCTGGTCAGGCAGCAGGGTTATATCGCGCTGCTGAGCGATCGGGTCGTCGCGCACTACGCCCCGCAGCTGCACCTGCAGAAAATCCCGACGCAGGGGATCGACATCAGCGCGCGCTTTTATGTCTTTACCCGCCATGAGCCGGCCACGCCGCCGCTCAGCGCCGCCTTTATCCACCTGCTGCAAACCCTGCAAACGGGTTGAACGCTCAGGCCGCCGCCCGCTGGCGCTCCAGTTCGCGCACCAGCGGGATCACTTCGCGGCCGAAGTACTCCACCTCTTCCTGGAAGTGCAGAAACGCCAGCAACAGCAGATCCACCCCGGCGTCTTTCAACGCGATGATGCGCTCGGCGATCTGCTGCGGCGTGCCGATCAGGTTGGTTTTAAAGCCGTCGTTATACTGCACCAAATCTTCGAAGGTGGACTTGGCCCAGTTGCCCTCGCCCTCGGGCGAGGCCGCCCCGGCGTTTTTCACCTCGTGCCCGAAGCCCTGCACCGCCTCCGGGTTGGCGTGATCGATGATCTCCTGCAGCACCGCCTGCGCCGCCTGTTCGCTCTCGCGGGCGATGACAAAACCGTTCACCCCCACCTTCACCCGATGGTGATTGGCCTGCGCCTTGCTCTGGATGTCCTCCACCTGCCGGCGAATGCCCTCCACGCTGTTGCCGTTGGTGAAATACCAGTCCGAGACCCGCGCCGCCATGTCGCGCGCCGCGCGTGAGCTGCCGCCCTGGAAAATTTCCGGCAACGGCGCCAGCGGCTTCGGCTTCAGCGAGTAGTCGCGGAAACGGTAGAAATCGCCGGCGAAGGTGAAGCTGGGCTCAGTCCAGATGCCGCGCAGGCAGCGGATAAACTCTTCCGAGCGCAGGTAGCGCTCCTCATGATCCAGCCATGGCTCGCCGATGGCCTTGAACTCGCCGCGGAACCAGCCGCTGACAATGTTCACCGCGATGCGCGCGTTGGAAAGATGGCTGATGGTGGCGATCTGTTTGGCCGCCAGCGTGGGGTTCCACGGCCCCGGCAGCAGCGCGGCGATCACTTTCAGCTTTTCGGTGGCGTCCAGCAGAGCCTGTGAGAACGACACCGATTCGTGCTGGTTCTCCGCGCCGTAACCGGCGGTGAAGCGGATCTGGGTAAGCGCGTAGTCGAAACCGGCGCGCTCGGCGATCTGCGCCAGCTTGCGGTTATAACCGATGTCCCAACCGGTGCGCTGCGGGATATTGCTGATCACCAGGCCGCCGGAAACGTTCGGCACCCAGTAGGCGAACTGGATCGGCTTCTGCGAGTGGTTTGCTGCTGACATGCTTCTCTCCCTCTGACCGTCGGCGCCGTTATGCGGCGCGCATATAACCATTATTGATTTCCAAATATTGAAAACCTTGTTTTGGTTATAAAACCGATAGCAGGATGCGTGCCAATCGCCACGTTAAGGCATCTGGCTGAAAAACCGGGCGTTTAAAGCCGACGGGTGCGGGCGGGTGCTGCATTGGCAACAGCGGCTGACGGGCGGCTGTTGGTTATGCAACAAACCGCTCACCCCGCCAATCCAACCGTTCACCCGGCGGATCTGACCGCTGACCGAAATACGTCTGTCTTCCCCCCTTACCCCCGACGATGATGAGCTGTTCCTAAACCCGCCTTACCTCGGGAAAGACGCTACGGCTCACCGCGCCACTCTGACATCTCTTACAAGCGGATGAGTTCATTCATATTTTGCAGACTGGAATTAAGGATACCTCATGAAACGAGAGGGGATTTTAAAGCACATTCCGTGGATGCTGCTGGGGATACTCGGCGCAGCCTGCCTCGGCGTGGTGGCGCTGCGCCGCGGCGAACACATCAGCGCGCTGTGGATCGTCGTCGCTTCGGTGGCGGTGTATCTGGTGGCCTACCGCTACTACAGCCTGTACATCGCCACCAGGGTGATGAAGCTGGACGCCGGCCGCGCCACCCCGGCGGTGGTCAACAACGACGGCCTCAACTACGTGCCGACCAACAAGAACGTGCTGTTCGGCCACCACTTCGCCGCCATCGCCGGCGCCGGGCCGCTGGTGGGGCCGGTGCTGGCCGCGCAGGTCGGCTACCTGCCCGGCACGCTGTGGCTGCTGGGCGGCGTGGTGCTGGCGGGGGCGGTGCAGGACTTTATGGTGCTGTTCATCTCCTCGCGCCGCAATGGCGCCTCGCTCGGTGAGATCATCAAAAAAGAGATGGGGCCGATACCGGGCACCATCGCGCTGTTCGGCTGCTTCCTGATCATGATCATCATCCTGGCGGTGCTGGCGCTGATCGTGGTGAAAGCGCTGGCGGAAAGCCCGTGGGGCGTGTTCACCGTCTGCTCCACCGTGCCGATCGCGCTGTTTATGGGCATCTACATGCGCTACCTGCGCCCCGGCCGCGTGGGTGAAGTGTCAATCATCGGCATCGTGCTGCTGGTGGCCGCCATCTGGTTCGGCGGCGTGGTGGCGCACGACCCGTACTGGGGCCCGGCGCTGACCTTTAAAGACACCACCATCACCTTCACGCTGATCGGCTACGCGTTCGTCTCCGCTCTGCTGCCGGTGTGGCTGATCCTGGCGCCGCGCGACTACCTGGCCACCTTCCTGAAAATCGGCGTGATCGTCGGGCTGGCGATCGGCATCGTGATCCTCAACCCCGAGCTGAAAATGCCGGCGGTGACCCAGTTCGTCGACGGCACCGGCCCGGTGTGGAAAGGCACGCTGTTCCCGTTCCTGTTCATCACCATCGCCTGCGGCGCGGTCTCCGGCTTCCACGCGCTGATCGCCTCCGGCACCACGCCGAAGCTGCTGGCCAATGAGACCGACGCGCGCTTTATCGGCTACGGTGCGATGCTGATGGAGTCCTTCGTCGCCATCATGGCGCTGGTGGCGGCTTCCATCATCGAGCCGGGCCTGTACTTCGCCATGAACACCCCGCCGGCGGCGCTGGGCATCACCATGCCGGATCTGCACCGCCTGGGCACCGAAGACGCGCCGATGATCATGGCTTCGCTGAAGGACGTGACCGTGCACGCGGCGGCGGCGGTCAGCTCCTGGGGCTTCGTCATCAGCCCGGAACAGATCCTGCAGACCGCCACCGACATCGGCGAACCTTCGGTGCTGAACCGCGCCGGCGGCGCGCCAACGCTGGCGGTGGGCATCGCCCACGTGTTCCACCAGATCATTCCGGGCGCCAACATGGGCTTCTGGTATCACTTCGGCATTCTGTTCGAGGCGCTGTTCATCCTGACCGCGCTGGACGCCGGCACCCGCTCCGGCCGCTTTATGCTGCAGGATCTGCTGGGCAACTTCGTGCCATTCCTGAAGAAAACCGACTCGCTGGTGGCCGGCATCATCGGCACCGCCGGCTGCGTCGGGCTGTGGGGCTACCTGCTGTATCAGGGCGTGGTGGATCCGCTCGGCGGCGTGAAGAGTCTGTGGCCGCTGTTCGGCATCTCCAACCAGATGCTGGCCGCCGTGGCGCTGGTGCTGGGCACCGTGGTGCTGATTAAGATGAAGCGCGCGCAATACATCTGGGTGACCGTGCTGCCGGCGGTGTGGCTGCTGATCTGCACCACCTACGCGCTGGGCCTGAAGCTGTTCAGCGACAACCCGCAGCTGGAAGGCTTCTTCTTCCTGGCCGGCGAGTACAAACGCAAAATCGCCGAGGGCGGCGCCGAGCTGAGCGCCCAGCAGATCGCCAACATGAACCACATCGTGGTGAACAACTACACCAACGCCGGGCTGAGCATTCTGTTCCTGCTGGTGGTGTACAGCATCATCTTCTACGGGGTGAAAACCGCGATGGCGGCGCACAAGAACCCGAAACGCACCGATCAGGAAACGCCTTACGTGCCGGTGCCGCAGGCGGCGCCCACCGACGGCGTAACTGAGGGGGAGGTCAAAGTTTCGACCCAGCATTGATGTGATTTAACGGATACCCTGCATAATAAACGTTAAGCAGTACCCAAAGCCGCACGGCCTGTGCATCGCAAGGTGCCAGGCGTGCGGCGCGATGCAATCGAGATACCCGGGGCGACCCGGAGGTGGGGCATCCCTGCGGGAACCCCATCCCCCGGCTTCCCCTAATATCAGGCTAAAGCAAGCGCTGTAGTGATGCAGGGTAGAGTTGGAGAAGGCTTATGTTCGGAAATCTCGGCCAGGCGGGGAAGTACCTCGGGCAGGCGGCGCGCATGTTGGTGGGCGTGCCTGACTACGATACCTACGTCCAGCACATGAAAGACAACCACCCGGACAAGCCGGTGATGACCTATAAAGAATTTTTCCGCGAGCGCCAACAAGCGCGCTACGGCGGCGACGGCAAAGGCGGCATGCGCTGCTGTTAACCCGCAGTCACAAGGATCCGTATGAAACCCATCGCAGTCACCATCCTGACCGGCTTTTTGGGCGCCGGCAAAACCACCCTGCTGCGCCACATCCTGAACGCCGAACACGGCTATAAAATCGCGGTCATCGAGAATGAGTTCGGCGAAGTGCCGATCGACGACGCGCTGATCGGCGATCGCGCCAGCCGCATCACCACGTTGAGCAACGGCTGTATCTGCTGCAGCAAGTCCAACGAACTGGCGGACGCGCTGCTGGATCTGTTGGACGGCGTCGACAGCGGCCAGCTGACGTTCGACCGGCTGATCATCGAATGCACCGGCATGGCCGATCCCGGCCCGATTACCCAGACCTTCTTCTCGCACGAGATCCTGTGCGAGCGTTTCCTGCTGGACGGCATCATCACCCTGGTGGACGCGGCGCACGCCGAGCAGCAGCTGAGCCAGTTCAGCATCGCCCAGGCGCAGGTGGGCTACGCCGACCGCATCCTGTTGACCAAAACCGACGTGGCGCCGGACTGCGAGGCGCTGATCCAGCGGCTGCAGCGGATGAACGCCCGCGCGCCGGTCTACAAGGTCACGCACGGCGATATCGATCTGAGCGTGCTGTTCGACATCGAAGGCTTCACGCTGAACGACAAGCTGAACCTGACGCCGCCCGCCCCGCTGTTCCGCCGCATCCCGCAGCCACAGAGCGACATCCGCTCAATTGTCGTGACGCTGGAGCGCCCGCTGCCGCTGATGCAAATCTCCGACGTGATGGAAGGCCTGCTGCTGGAATACGCCGACAACCTGCTGCGCTACAAAGGCATTCTGTCTATCGAAGACGAGCCGCGCCGCCTGCTGTTCCAGGGCGTGCAGCGGCTGTATAACGCCGACTGGGATCGGGAATGGCTGCCTGAGGAAGAGCGCAAGAGCACGCTGGTGTTTATCGGTGTGGATTTGCCGGAGGAGGAGATTCGGCAGCGGCTGCGTTGAGCCAGGAGAAGTGAGCGCCATCGGATAGCGCTGGATGGGGGAAGTCAAAACGGCGGCAACCCGCAACGGGTTGCCTGACCGAAAACGTTATCTTTTGGCGAACGATTTAAGGAACCGCAGGTTCCTCACCAGCACAACGGCCAGCAGGACGCCCCAATAGACAAACAGCTCGTATTTCATTTTCTCGCCCGCCAGCGCGGAAGCCGACGCCCCCGCCAGACACAGGAAAGTGAAGAAATACATTTCAAAACGCGGCATGGTCTTCCAACTGATAATCGAGAACTCCGTTCTCAGGATCAAGAATGCCCAGAAGGCCAGGCAGGTGCTGACCGCCGCGCCACCGGCGCCGAAACGAGGCACCAGCAGTGCGTTGGCCGCCACGTTGATAATCAACGCGATCAAGGAAGCCAGCATGGTGTAACCGGTCTTTCTGCTCAGGCCGATGCCGACCGCCGTCGTTTCCGACAGCGTGAACAGCAAAGGGAAACCCAGGCTCGCAACCAGAATGTATTTCACATTCACGTAGTTAGCGGGCAAGACAAAGTCAACCAGCCAGGAAAATAGCCCCCCCAGACTGAACAGGCAAACCACGGCAATCAGCATGCACTGCGTGACCTTGTTGATCATCTGCTGCTCGCCGCCCTCGTTGGATTCCGCCAGCTTGTAGACCATCGGCGCCCAAACGGTAGAAAATACGCTTTGCAGAATGCTCGCCACGCCGGCGAAGCTGACCGCCACCGAGAAGATAGCCAATTGTTCAAAGCCGGAATAGGCTCGCACGAACATCCGATCGATGGTGGTTAGCCCCCAAAACGCCAGCCCGCCCAAAATCAGCGGATAGCCGAACTTGAGCATCGCTTTCAGTTTGCCGGCGTCCAGCGAACTGCGCAGCGCGGCGATCCAATCCGCCCGGGAAGACCACATCAGCATCAGCGACACCGCGATAAAACCGACGGCGTTCGCCACCACCAGCTGCATCAGCGTATGCTGGGTGAACAGGACATAGCACAGGCCGATAACGATCAGCGTCATCAGCTTGGGCATCAGTTGGCTGAGCGAAAACGCCATCCCCTTCTCCTGCATCCTGAGTATCAGGGACAGGAAACGGTTGATGAACGAAGCCAACAGAATCAGCATGACAAGCCAGCTTATCGCCGTGTCTTTCTGTTCGAACAGCAACGCGGACAAACTGCCGGGGAACAGCAGGAACACGGCGCTGATGATGACGATCATCAGCAAGCCGGGGAAAGCAACGTTCTTCAACAGCTGCCCGCGATCGGATTCGCCGTGGTATTCCCGAACGTAAGCCTGATCGAGCCCCAAACTGAAAAACAGCACGCAGAAAGACACGGCCACGTTCAGCATGCTGATTCGGCCTACGTCGTCCGCCGAAAACAGCCAGGTGATCACCGGTAGGGTCAACAATCCCAGCGCGGCATTACCGATCGGCCCGATAGCGAACGCCAGGATCTTGCGGGCGTTCACTCAAAGAACCTCACTACGCTTTCAATGACTTTATTCAGATCGGCATCGCTCATTTTGTAGTACAGCGGCAAGCGAACCAGTCTCTCGCTTTCGCGGGTGGTGTAGTTGTCTTCGCCGATGAAGGTGCCGAAGACCTTGCCCGCCGGCGCCGAGTGCAGCGGAATATAATGGAACACCGCCATGACGCCACAGGCCTTCAGGTGAGCGATGAACTGCGTTCTTTGCTCGATATCCTTCAGCTTCACATAGAACATATGCGCATTATGCTCGCAGTCCGCAGGGATAGTCGGCAACGTCAGCAGCCCTTTCTCCGCCAGCGGCGCAAAACTCGCATAGTACTTGTGCCAGGTCGCCAGGCGGTTATCGTTGATCTCATCGGCCAGTTCCAACTGCCCCCACAGGCAAGCCGACTGCAGTTCGCCCGGCAGGAAGCTGCTGCCGAAATCGACCCAGGTATACTTGTCTACCTGGCCGCGCAGGAACTGGCTGCGATCGGTGCCCTTCTCACGCAGAATTTCGGCGCGTTTGATAAAGCGTTCGTCATTGATCACCAACGCGCCGCCTTCACCGCCGCTGGTGTAGTTTTTGGTTTCATGGAAGCTGAAAGCCGCCAGATGGCCTTTAACGCCGACGAAATCGCCTTTGTATTTGCTCATGACGCCCTGCGCGGCGTCTTCAACCACCAGCAGGTTATGTTGGTCGGCCAGGCGCATGATCGCATCCATATCGCAGGAGACGCCGGCATAATGCACGGGCACGATGGCTTTGGTTTTATCGGTGATCGCCGCAGCCACCAGCGCTGCATCCATATTCATGGTTTCAGGATGGATATCGACGAATTTGATTTTTGCGCCGCGCAACACGAAGGCGTTGGCGGTGCTGACGAAGGTGTAGCTTGGCATGATAACTTCGTCGCCCGGCTGGATATCGACCAGCAGCGCGGCGATCTCCAGCGCGGCGGTGCAAGACGGGGTCAACAGCGCGTGTTTGCACCCCAGCTTGTTTTCAAACCATTGCTGGCACTGTTTGCCGAACGGGCCATCGCCCGACAGTTTCCCATTCTCCAACGCCGCATTGATATATTGAATTTCGTTGCCGGTTACCGGTGGTTTGTTGAACGGTATCATGTTATCCCTTGTTGTCGATTCTGAATGCATGCCGAGGCGGTGAGCCGTGCGGCATCAGGAAGTAAAGACGGCCTTTAACTGCGCGGTCAGGTTCTCAGCGGAGAAATAGGCTTCGATTTTTTGCTCGTTGTCATCCTTTTCCGCCGCGCTCAAGCTGCGTAGCGAAAACGTTTGAAGATCCAATACCTGGATACCCTTTTCCTGAAAGAAATCCCACTGCGTGGTGCCCGGATTCAAGAACACCGTTTTTTTCAGCCCCAGCAGGGAAATGGTGTTGCCCATCGCCTGCTGGCGATGGTGATTGAACACCGCGATATCCACTTTCCCCAGCAGCGCCAGGTAGTGCTGGAAAGGCATAAAGTCGGTCAAGGGGACAAACTTCTCGCCAAAGCGCCGCGTGCCTTCGGCCACCACTTCTGCCGCATAGCGTTTATTGCCGTAGGAGAGCGGCACGACCAGTTCGATATTCTCGTTTTTGTAGGTTTCCAAAACGTCGAACGCGGCAAAATGATTATTGGTCGGATCGGCGGAATTACCCAGCAAAATGGTGGTTTTATCGTCCGCGTCCGCCGCACGTTCGCCGATGACGTTTTTCTTGTATACGTTACTGGTATACAGCAGGCACTCATGCCACCGGCCGGCGCAGCCGTACCACTTTTTAGCCAGCTCGTAATCGCCCTTGATGTAAGTGACAAAGTTGCCCATACGCTTGATGGCCGGGCGGCGGAGCAGCTCCGTCAGGCGCCATTTGAAGTTGCGCTTGCCGATTTGGTATTGGTAAAGATCGCCGCCCCACATGAACCAATAGCATTTCTTTAATACCCAGGGGGTCAACAGCAGCAGCAGCGCCATCTTGATGCCGTGGAAGCTGTGCAGAATCACCCGGTCGTGGCGTTGAATGGCCTTCATCAACTTCAGGGTCGGCTTGACGTTGCCGAACAGATCTGCCCCGAGATAATGAACGTTATCCGCCTGCGGCAAAGCGAAACGCGCCTTATCGCCGTAAACCCAAAAGGTGTGCTCATCGGGATCGAATTTCTCATTCACAAATTCAATGAATGAAGGGATGAATTTATCCAGAGGACAAATATGTACAGTGCTCATATCCGCTCTATATGCAGGTTCGTCCAGCGCCCCGCCGCGCGCCGGATGTTCGGAGCACGACGGGCCGGGCCGGGGTTATTTTTCCGCGATCAGCTGCGACAGATACTGGCCATACAGCGTTTTGCCGAGCAGCTTGGCTTCGGCGGCCAGCTGCTCGCGCGTCAACCAGCCTTTTCGGTAGGCGATCTCTTCCAGACAAGCGACCTTGAAGCCCTGACGCTTCTCAATGGTATGTATAAACTGAGAGGCTTCGATCAGACTGTCGTGCGTGCCGGTATCCAGCCAGGCGAAACCGCGCCCCAGCAGCTCGACGTTCAGCGTGCCGCGCTCCAGATACATCTGGTTGAGAGTGGTGATTTCCAGCTCGCCGCGCGCCGACGGCTTCACCTGCTTGGCCATCTCGACCACGTGATGGTCATAGAAATAAAGCCCGGTGACCGCCCAGTTGGATTTCGGCACGGCCGGTTTTTCTTCCAGCGACAACGCGCGGAAGTTATCGTCGAACTCCACCACGCCGAAACGTTCAGGATCCATCACCTGATAGCCGAAGACGGTCGCCCCTTCGCTGCGCTTCACCACCGACTCCAGCTTGTTGCCGAAGCCCTGGCCGAAGTGAATGTTGTCGCCGAGCACCAGCGCGCAGCTGTCGCCGCCGATGAACGCTTCGCCAATGAGGAAGGCCTGCGCCAGGCCGTCCGGGCTCGGCTGGATTTCATAACTCAGATTGATGCCGAAACGGCTGCCGTCGCCCAGCAAGCGCTTGAAGGAGGGCATATCTTCCGGGGTGGAGATGATCAGGATATCCCGGATCCCCGCCAGCATCAGCACGGAGATCGGATAATAGACCATCGGCTTATCGTAAATCGGCAACAGCTGCTTGGAAACGCCGCGCGTGATGGGATAGAGACGCGTGCCGGAACCGCCCGCTAAAACAATGCCTTTCATACTTCTTCCTTAAAAATCGATTAACGGGTCAAACCCAGACGCTCGCCGGCATAGGAGCCGTCTTTCACCCGGCGCCACCAGGTCTCATTCGCCAGATACCATTCCACGGTTTTGCGAATGCCGCTTTCAAAGGTCTCCTGCGGCTTCCACCCCAACTCCGCATCGATTTTGGCGGCGTCGATCGCATAGCGCATATCGTGCCCAGGGCGGTCGGTGACAAAGGTGATGAGATCCGCATAATGCGCGATGTCGCCCGGTTTGTTCGGCACCAGCTCATCCAACAGCGCGCAAATGGTTTGCACCACTTCGATATTTTTGCGCTCGTTGTGGCCGCCGATGTTATAGGTTTCGCCCACCGCGCCTTCAGTGACCACCTTATACAGCGCCCGCGCGTGATCCTCGACGTACAGCCAGTCGCGCACCTGGGCGCCGTTACCGTATACCGGCAGCGGCTTGCCTTCCAACGCGTTCAGGATCGTTAAAGGGATCAGCTTTTCCGGGAAATGGTAAGGACCGTAGTTGTTCGAACAGTTGGTGACGACGGTCGGTAAACCGTAGGTGCGCAACCAGGCGCGCACCAGGTGATCGCTGGCGGCTTTGGAGGCGGAATACGGGCTGCTTGGCGCATACGGCGTGGTTTCGGTAAACAGATCGTCGGTGCCGTGCAGATCGCCATACACCTCGTCGGTGGAGATGTGATGGAAGCGGAACGCCTGCTTGCGCTCGGCGTCCAGGGCGTGCCAATACTGGCGAGCCGCCTCCAGTAAGGTGTAGGTGCCGACGATGTTGGTTTCGATAAAGGCGGCCGGGCCGTCAATAGAACGATCGACGTGGCTTTCGGCGGCCAGGTGCATCACCGCATCGGGCTGGAAGGCGGCGAACACGCGATCCAACGCCTGACGGTCGCAGATATCAACCTGCTCGAAGGTGTAACGATCGCTATCGGCGATCGGCGCCAGGGATTCGAGGTTGCCGGCATAGGTCAGGCTATCCAGCACCAAAATGTGATCAGCGGTATCATTGATAATATGGCGGGCAACGGCCGAGCCAATAAACCCGGCGCCGCCGGTAACGATAATTTTCATAGAATCCTCTAAAATACGCCGTGGTCATTTCATCGCCACATTGTTTTACATGCGCATAAAACGGCTAAAGGCCTTGTCGTGGGTAAACACCCTGCCGACCATCGAATCACAGCATTCCCCAATCCCGCGCGAGCAAGCCCCTAAAACCAACAGAGCTGCATCGCAGCTCTGTTGGTTTTAGGTCGGCATGCAACCGTCGTGTTCGGGTATCGCCGCCGGAAACGCCGGACGGCTACGCTACCGCCCTTGGCTCACAGACGCCAATCTCTGGTGGTCGCTCGGGTATTGCCGCCGGACGGCGACACGCTCAGGCCGTTCATCCGCAGGGCCGCAAGGTTTGCCACTGAAACCGTTCACCGACGCAACGCAGGAAGCCATGCCGTCGCAGAAGACAGCGTGATGCTTTCAATCGCTAAAAGCGGGTGGGAACGGCCAAACTTTCGGGGGATAACATAACGTATAGCGGCCCGAAAGAGCAGCCTTGGGGCGCTCTTTCAGATTATTACTCAGGGTGGTAAGGGGAGCGACTGACGCGCCGTCGCGAAAAGTCATGGCTATGGGGTGACGGCGCTGCGCCGGGTGATAACGGCTTGTACGGCCAACCTACGCCTTCACAAACCACATGGACGCATTGCCGAGTTCAACTTCGCTCGTACGGCCCCGCCGCTACCGACTCGCGCTCGATCAGGCTGGCCGGGAAGCTGGGGCGCTTGCTCAGCTCGCCGCCGTCCAGCATCGACAGCAGGCGGTTGATGGTCTCCTGGATCATCTCGGTGACCGGCATCTTCATGCTCGACAGCGACGGCACGGTATAGGGCGCCAGCGGGATGTCGTCGAAGCCGATGACCGATACCGCCTCCGGCACCGCCACGCCGCGCTCCGCCAGCCGCTTCATCGCGCCGATGGCCATTTCGTCGTTGCCGGCGACGATGGCGCTGAACGGTTGCCCGCCGGCCAGCAGCGCATCGACCGCCGCCACGCCGCTTTGCGCGTGCCATTTCCCTTCGACGATCAACGCCTCGTTAACCGCGATGCCCTGCTGCGCCAGCGCGGACTTGTAGCCGGAAAGCCGCTCCAGCCCGGTGGGGGAATCGAGCGAACCGGTGATAAAGGCGATGTCGCGATGGCCGCGCGCGATCAGGTGCGCCACCGCCGCCGCGCCGGCGGCGTGCTGATCGCTGAAGATGCAGTAGCTGTCGTTCAGCCGCAGCCGCCGGTTGATCACCAGAATCGGCTGGCGGTGTTGGGAGACGATCTCGTCCATTTCCGCGATCGACAGAAAACGCGGATAGATGATCACCCCGTCGCAGCGCAGATCCAGCAAAAACTGAATGGCGGCCCGCTCCTCTTCGGCGGTGTGCTTGCCGTCCGCCAGGATCAGCTGGCGGCCGTGCGCCTCCATGATGCGCGCCGACTGCGCCATCAGTTCGCTGAAATAGTTGCCGCTGTAGAGGGTGTTGGTGACCACCAGGCCGAGGGTTTGGGTGGTGTTGGTCGCCAGGCTGCGCGCCAGCAGGTTGGGCCGATAGCCGGTTTCCGCGATGGCTTTATCCACCAATGCGCGTTTCTCCTCGCTGACATAGCCGCTGCCGGACAAAACGCGCGACACCGTCGCCTTTGAAACGCCGGCCTTTTTCGCCACCTCGAGTATCGTTGCCATCTGTGCGCCGCCAAAATCCATGGGTTCAGCGCAGTCTACCCAAGACGCCCGGCGTTTGGAACGCTTTCGCGCCCCTGCGCGCCGGTGCGCACTTATCCCTGACGATCCAGATCACGAAAACGAAACGCCAAAAATCATAGTTCTTGCCAACTACAAAACACCAATACATGATTTTGTGAAACCGGTTTCTTATGGGCGTTTCATACGGATGGAACGACGGATCGCCCAGGCAGTAAATATTCGCCTTTGGGCTATCCGAATTGCTATCTGAGAGACGACACGCCATGCCGAAGAACTACGCAGAGATCTCGCACGCCATCGTGGCCGCCCTGGGCGGCACGGGCAATATCGAGGCCGTGACCCACTGCATGACCCGCCTGAGATTCGTGGTGAAAGACAAAGCGCGAATCGACACGTCGGCGCTGAAGGCCATCAACGGCGTGCTGGGCGTGGTGCACAGCGGCGAGCAGTGCCAGGTGATCATCGGCAACGAGGTGGCCAAAGCCTATCAGGCGGTGCTGGCGCTCGGCATGTCGGGCGCGGCGGCCCCCGCCGCCCCGGTGAAACGCAAGCTCACCCTGAAGGGCATCGGCGCCGGCATTCTCGACGCGCTGGTGGGCACCATGTCGCCCCTGATCCCCGCCATCATCGGCGGCTCGATGGTGAAGCTGCTGGCGATGATCCTGGATATGGCCGGCGTATTCGAGAAAGGCTCCTCGACCCTCGTCATCCTCAACGTGATCGGCGACGGCGCGTTCTTCTTCCTGCCGGTGATGGTCGCCGCCTCGGCGGCGCTGAAGTTCAAAACCAACATGTCATTGGCGATCGCCATCGCCGGGGTGCTGGTGCATCCCAACTTTATCGATCTGATGGCCAAGGCGGCGCAGGGCCAGGCGGTGGAATTCGCCTTCATCCCGGTGACGGCGGTGAAATACACCTACACGGTGATCCCGGCGCTGGTGATGACCTGGATCCTGTCGCACATCGAACGCGGGGTGGATCGCATCACCCCGGCGGTGACCAAAAACTTCCTCAAGCCGATGCTGATCGTGCTGATCGCCGCGCCGATCGCCATTCTGCTTATCGGGCCGCTCGGCATCTGGATCGGCAGCGGCATCTCTGCGCTGGTCTACACCGTGCACGGCTACCTGGGCTGGCTTTCCGTGGCCATCATGGGGGCGATTTGGCCGCTGCTGGTGATCACCGGCATGCACCGGGTATTCACCCCGACCATCATCCAGACCATCGCCGAGACCGGCAAAGAGGGCATGGTGATGCCTTCGGAGATCGGCGCCAACCTGTCGCTGGGCGGCGCTTCGCTGGCGGTGGCGCTGAAAACCAAGAACCGCGAGCTGCGCCAGACCGCGCTGGCCGCCGCCGCCTCCGCCATCGTGGCGGGGATTTCCGAACCGGCGCTGTACGGCGTGGCGGTGCGCCTGAAACGGCCGCTGATCGCCAGCCTGATCAGCGGCTTCGTCTGCGGCGCGGTCGCCGGCATCGGCGGGTTGGCCAGCCATTCGATGGCCTCGCCCGGGCTGTTCACCAGCGTGCAGTTCTTCGATCCGGCCAACCCGATGAGCATCGTGTGGGTGGTGGCGGTGATGGCGCTCTCGGTGGTGCTGTCGTTCGCGCTCACGCTAATACTGGGCTTCGAGGATCTGCCGGAAAACGCCGCCGCGCCCGGCCAAACCGCACCGGCGGCGAACGCCGCCAGCGCAACGCATTGAGACACCAGAGGATTGCATGTCCGATTCAACATTCCCTAAAGGATTTTTATGGGGCGGCGCTTTAGCCGCCAACCAGGCGGAAGGCGGCTATCGCGAGGGCGGCAAAGGGCTGACCACCGTCGATATGATCCCGCACGGCGCCTACCGCATGGCGGTCAAACTCGGGCTGGAGAAGCGCTTTAGCCTGCGCGACGACGAGTTTTACCCCAGCCACGACGCCATCGATTTCTACCACCGCTACCGCGACGACATCGCGCTGATGGCGGAGATGGGCTTTACCGTGTTCCGCACCTCCATCGCCTGGAGCCGGATTTACCCCAACGGCGACGAGCTGACGCCCAACCCCGAGGGCATCGCCTTCTACCGCAGCCTGTTCGAAGAGTGCCGCCAATACGGCATCGAGCCGCTGGTGACCTTGTGCCACTTCGACGTGCCGATGCACCTGGTGACCGAATACGGCTCCTGGCGCAACCGCAAGATGGTGGAGTTCTTCACTCGCTACGCCCGCACCTGCTTCGAAGCCTTCGACGGGCTGGTGAAATACTGGCTGACCTTCAACGAGATCAACATCCTGCTGCACAGCCCGTTCTCCGGCGCGGGGCTGGTGTTTGAAGCGGACGAAAACCCCGAACAGGTGAAATACCAGGCCGCGCACCACGAACTGGTGGCCAGCGCGCTGGCGACGCGCATCGCCCATGAAGTGAACCCCGCCAACCAGGTGGGCTGCATGCTGGCCGGCGGCAACTTCTACCCGTGGTCCAGCAAGCCGGAAGACGTGTGGGCCGCGCTGGAGAAAGACCGCGAGAACCTGTTCTTTATCGACGTGCAGGCGCGCGGCGCTTACCCCTCCTACGCCGCCCGCGTCTTCCGCGAGAAAGGCGTCAGCATCGTCATGGAACCGGAAGACGCCGACATCCTGAAGCACACCGTCGACTTCGTCTCCTTCAGCTACTACGCCTCGCGCTGCGCCTCCGCCGACATGAATGACAACAACAGCAGCGCCGCCAACGTGGTGAAATCGCTGGCGAACCCGCACGTGCCGCGCAGCGACTGGGGCTGGGGCATCGATCCGCTGGGGCTGCGCATCACCATGAACATGATGTACGACCGCTACCAAAAGCCGCTGTTCCTGGTGGAAAACGGCCTGGGCGCACACGACGAGTTCAATGCAGCAGGCGAGATTGAGGACGACTACCGCATCAGCTACCTGCGCGAACACATCCGCGCCATGGCCGACGCCATCGCCGACGGCGTGCCGGTGCTGGGTTACACCACCTGGGGCTGCATCGACCTGGTGGCCGCCTCGACCGGCGAAATGAGCAAGCGCTACGGCTTTGTCTACGTCGACCGCGACGACCAGGGCAACGGCACCCTCGCCCGCACCCGCAAGAAATCGTTCTGGTGGTATAAGAAAGTGATCGCCAGCAATGGGGGGATTTGGGGTAGGTTTGGCGGTGGCGATGGAGTTAGCGTGGGGTGTGGAGGGCTTCCAACCTAAGTTGATTGCCTTCCTGCTGCATAACGAATTCGGCGACAAATTCACGTGCAGAGGGGAACTCACCTGCCTGTTCTTTCTTCTGGGAGACCAGCTTCACGGAGAAATGGTATTGCTGCCCCGGCGTAAATACGTAGCCCTCATCAGGGACGCACTGATTGGGGGCGACATCCCGCAGCGGATCGAAGAATTTGAACGTGTGGCTCTGCGCATCATCCAATCGGTAGATCGAGATGCCCGCAAGCTTTTCGTCTCCCAGCGGCTGAACGGTGATGCATACTTTGCTCCCACGCAGGTTAGCGGTGGCGGGGTAGTCTACGGGGATACGATCGCCTATCGACGGACAGCCGGCGAGCAGGAAAGGGAATGCGAGGGGGGAAGATCTGTTTCATTTTGTCTCTGCGCTATCTGCTGCCCTGCGTGATATTTTCAATTTCGTAAGCGCCGTTGAGCTTTTTCACTTTGAAGTGAGCGATAAAGGCCCTGCCGGAGACATCCTGCAGGTTTCTGCGCTTCTCGATCGGCACAAAATTTAGCCTCATGCTGTAGGTATGATTTTCCTGAAACGGATAATCTTCTTGGGTAACGCAAATGCCCTTTTTAAGATCCTGATTCCCCACTTCAATCAATTTCTCATCAGCATCACCACTGAGAAAGAGCGTATCTGGCCTTTCGTTTTCCTTTGGTGACGGATAGATGCAGATGTCGCCATTCGCTTTAGCATGGGCGGTGATAGGGATATCCGGCGCATAGCGCTGATCGAGACGATCGCCTACACAGGCGCTTAGCAAGGTCACACCAACAACGGCACAGAACAATCTCGCCTTCATAATCAATCCTCTTACCTGTAAGGAAAACCGACTAACACTTTCTCATATTTTTCTTTTACTTTTCTCACATCGGCATAGTCATTACCGCTATAAGTCACTTCCTTGCCGAAGCGATTTCTCCAAACAGCATAACCTGAAGAGGTCAACAAATGATAATCAGCAACGATCTGAGCCTGTTGCTCCATAGCGTAGTTCTTTAGATGTTTGGATCCATCCAGTTCATAACTGTAATTTGCCAACCAACTGTAGAGGCCTCGAGTCTTAACCCACATACCACGCTGGTATTGCCAAACATGAACCATTTCATGGATGAAAAGATGTTTATGACTATACCCTTCCTTTGAGAAATCGGGCACGTACCAGTCTCTAAAATACAGCTCACCATTGGGTGACATCGCAGTGTTTCGATTTTGTAAGCCAAAGGGGAAGTAGCTATCGTGATGAACCCAGACTTTCCCATAAATAATTGAACCACCAAATACCGACTTCGCAAGGCCGATCTCCCCGGAGGTTAATAGCCTTAAAGCCCCCTCTTTCTTTTCCATCGTAGTGCATCCCTGTCATTATTTTAAAAAACTCACTACCGCGAGTATTAACAAAGAGGTTGATAATAGCACCCTAGGTACACAGGATAAACATTCAACCATTCTTTTTACATTCATTCACTTCAACGTATTTCGTGACAACAAAATTCACAGATTTAATAATTCATTTAGCAAATGAATTATCCTAACTGATTAGCCTGAATTAAAATTTAATAACTGCGATCTGCATTCCAACCTCATGAGTAAACAGCCTGTAATTCCATACAGCTTATTTTTTCCTTTTACTGATAACGTTATAGTTTTTCTGCTGCGGCAAAATCCGCAGCCGGAGTTAGCGTTCCGAATCCCCCAACCCTGATCGAATATGGTATAAATTCGAACATGCCGATGCGCACCCAAACAATGGTGGCTCGGGCGGTGCTTCCTCCGGGAAGGCCGGTATCCGTTGGGGCCGGTACGCTAACGCCGTTCGAGCTACCACCCGAGTTTAGCGTCTCTTCTGGTAGCGGTATTTCTCTCCCAATGGAAATAGCCGATATGGAAAACACAAACTTACCCAACGCTTCTGAAACCATCCCCAACACCCTCACTCTCTATCGCCAACTGTTCAACCACCTCGATCTCAGCGCTTTTAACCCTTCAGAACTTTTAGACCTGGCCGCACTTTCTGCCGAGCAAGCAGAAGGGCTGTGCCACGGGCTGATGCTGTTCGGCCATTTACTGCAAGAGACCCCGCAGTTGGATACCGAAGGCTGGGAACAGCTGAACCGCTATCTCAACGCTACAGCGCATCTGGTTCCTGCGCTTTGTAATCTTTATGGGCGGGCGTTGCGGGAGATGGAAGCCTGCGGCTAACGTAAGCGACAATCAGGGCGATGCTCATCGCCCTTCCCAATCATGCTTTTCCAATAGATCTGACTGACATATCACAACAAAAGCATTCATCAAGGTAGGCATTTCCTCCCCTACCTGGCATAGTTAACGCATTCGGTAAATCGATGAGTTAACTGCTGGGTATTGATGCATACTGCTCTCGTCAGCAAGCACATTGCTCAGAGCCAACTCGGCAATGTGAGGGAGTGGTTTTGGCAACTGCAATAGAGGCGTTATCTTCAAAAGAATCCGTTTTAAAAGCCATCGAAGAATATAAAAAACTTGGCCGAGATGAATTCTTAAAACAACATGAAATAAAACGATTTAAAAAATACACCCTTCATTATAATGGCGAGAAGTACGACATCCGAGGCATTGCCGCTAGAGCATACCGTGAGCAGCATGGCTATCCGTTTAAAGGAATCAATGCCGATAGCGGCACGGAAAAAGCCATCCAATTTCTCAAAGATCTCGGTTTTGAGATCGTCGAAACACCGCATCCTTTTGACTATTTAACCGAAGGCAAACTGTACACACGCAAAGCGCTTATCGAGCTCTACGGCGGGCAGTTGCAAGGCGGTATCTGGACCCCGCGGGAATTCCCAGTGATCTTTATCTTCACCGGAGAAAGCGGTGAAACCTACGGCTACAAAGATGGATGGACAGCCGAAGGCAGCTTCTCTTATACGGGAGAAGGCCAAAAAGGCCCTATGGAATTTATTCGGGGTAATAAATCCATCCGCGACCATAAAAAAGACGGCAAAGACATCTTCCTGTTCGAAGACAACAAGAAAGAAAAAGGCGTTCGCTATCTTGGCATGTTCGAGTGTGATTCTTGGGATCACATTCAGTGCTTAGACTTCGAAAATAACATGCGGCAAGGCATTACCTTTAACCTTTTCAAAGTCTCATCACTGCATGCGTTTGAAGAAGAAGCAGACACCGATGAAACCGATACGCAGACAGAGACGCTCGAACAGTTGCGTAAGAAAGCACTCCAGTCCTCAAAGCAATCAGGCCAGCGCCAACAGAGCGACAGCAAAAAATCCTGGTTCAAACGCAGCGAAGACGTAAAAAAATACGTGCTGCGGCGCGCCAATGGCATCTGTGAAGCCTGCGACCAGCCGGCACCATTCAAGAAAAGGAACGGCGAGCCCTACCTTGAACCCCATCACACTAAACGCTTAGCCGACGAAGGCCCCGATCACCCGCAGTGGGTGGGCGCCATCTGCCCGACTTGCCATAGGCGGATTCATAGCGGGGTGGATGGGAAAGAGGTGAATAAGAAGCTGATGGTGAAGTTGGAGTTGAAAGAGGTCAATTTTAAATAGCTATCGTTAAAAACCATCCGACTAGGGGTATTTCGAAGGTGATATTTAAAGAGATGAGTCTAGAATGCTTGAACGCAGAACATTTCGTTCTCGTACGTATGACAAAATCCGCAGTGTAAACGATACCTTTGTTAATCGCATGAGTGTGCCCTAATAGGAGAGTCAAATGGCATTAGATTTGAGTAATACTTTGGTGATTGGTATAAGTGCTACCGCACTGTTTGATATGAGTGAGTCAGACCGTATGTTTCAAGAGACATCGCTAACAGATCCCGACAGTGCAATTGAGCAATATCGTGCCTATATGCTAAAGCATGAAAATGAACCACTTAAACCTGGGACTGGCTATCCACTAATCAAAGCATTACTCGGGCTAAACCAGTATAAACAGGCCGAGGATAAATCACCGTTAGTAGAAGTCGTTGTTATGTCTCGTAATAGCCCAGAGACAGGTATTCGCGTATTAAACACCATCCGCCACGATAAGCTGGACATCTCACGCTCGGCATTCACAGCTGGAGAAACGGTTGCAGATTATTTAGATGCATTTGATGTGGACCTCTTTCTGACTACAAATGTTGCTGATGCGCAGAAGGTAATTGACTCTTGTTTCTGTGCGGCAGCTATTTTGAAAGATCCTCCTGCAGATTCTCCAGAGATCCCTGACGGCCAGGTCAGAATTGCCTTTGATGGGGATGCCGTACTTTTTTCAGACGAGAGTGAATTGGTCTATAAAAAACAAGGGATGGAAGCATTCCACGCTCAAGAGAATGCACAGCAAGATATTCCTATGGGGGAAGGTCCGTATGCTACATTGCTCAAGAAATTGGCAAAACTTCAAGAGCGTCTACCAATAAGAGTGGAATACTCCCCAATCCGTATTGCTTTAGTCACAGCAAGAAATTCCCCATCAGAAATGAGAGTGATTAAAACGCTACGTAACTGGGGCGTTTATGTTGACGAAGCGTTTTTTCTCGGTGGAGTTGGAAAAGATAAAGTTTTAAAAGCGTTCAGACCACACATTTTCTTTGATGATCAAGATGTTCATTTGGATGCAGCAGCAAAGCTTGTGCCTTCAGGTAAAGTGCCTTATGCAAGAAATTCTGGACTCTATTTAGCAGCAGATAAGAAGAGTTGATATTGTAATTGCTCACCAAGCTGTTAGCCGCTAGTAAATTATACATAGCTGGGGCCCCAACATCTGGGGCAACATAATCGTCCTTTTGTAAATATATTTTTTATTTTAGTGCATTTTGAGACATCCGGCATTCATCTGACATCAGGTTATTTAGGATTTCATGATATCGCTAACCACTTTAGCATACTATCTATTTTTTCTGGTAAAACGCGCATACATATTGACACGCTCTCCTACAGGCAGAAATTATAAACTTTGATCAGATTTGTACCTTCTAAGTACAATATAACTAAGATCACCACACCACAGAATTGGTTTACCTGTTGTAGCATATGCGCAAGTACCAATAATCAGTGCATGACATCCATCTAATTCATCCAGACTCTTTTCAACCCTAAACTGCTCTTTGAAATCATCTGAAACATCCTTATTAATACAGATACTTAACCCAGATTTTATATTACCTGCATTCAACCAAATTTTGCCATCTTTTGTCTGCCCAACATCACTAATGAAACCCCAAAAGATTCTACGAGCACCGTCCATCCATGGCTCAACATTGACAAACTCGACAAACAGTTCAGCTCCACGCTCCGGTAAATCGTTAAAATCCCCCTCTTTAAACCCCACCTTTTTATCGGTATAACATAACCCTTTTGACTTCACCAATTTGTAAAGTAGGTTTTTTAAAGTAAAATGCGCCGGATATTTTAAATTTCCACCATTATTTTTTTTCTCACCAGAAAACTTTTGCCCATGAGGGGTAGTATCTGAATCATCCACTATTGGTTTGACATCAATGTTATAGCTTTGCGTTAATCCCAAATCCAATACTATGCCACTGTCAGCGTCTGATGCTGGTAAACCTTTATTTTCATCCCCTTCCCCCACAGCTTCATATGAGGTCCCCAGTGGGCAGTTTTCCTGGTGATGTGCACAAAAATGCGGCGAGTCATTTCCGTAACTCGATCGCCTGAACCATGCATCACCCTTACATTCGATACATAGCAAACTCCGTCTCTTTAGTTGGATCTCACTAAGTGGCAATGCGTAAAATGCATCCGCGCTCCATTCTTTTTCATCAATAGTACAGAAAGCTTTATCCACTACGTTCCCCTCGTTCAAGCTACCTAGTATAATACTACCATTACTTATAAATAAAATTTAGTTAGATGGTATGATCCAGTTCAAGTTATTGGGAGAAGAGATTATAAGAATTTGCTCTTGATAGCGTGTATCAGCATTGTTGATACATTAGATGAACCAAGTGCACTGATCGCTTCAAAAATGCGCCAGCCATGTTCTATACAGTACTGTAATAGATCAAAAACCTTCCGCATAAGCGTTTACAGGAAACCGTTCACTCTCTTATTTACTAATTTAACTATATTTTTATTTGGATGAACAGTAGAGAATAGTTTTTATAAGAACTAAAACTTCATTGATGGTTTTACAGTTAGTTCTGGGACTATTGTCCCACGGATGGCCAAACCGGGATGAATGGCGATGTTGTACGGCGGTCAGCAGAATAGCTTCACATTGACTGATACCGGAGACACGACCACGAGCAGCGCCGCCTTACCGAAATACATCACTGATAAACTGCAAGCCCTGCGTGACGCTCGCGCCGCCCACGACAAAAACTATCAGGCGTTGACCGACGTCGTGACAGGCATTGCTCGCTGCCACCAACAGAAGAAAGACACCGAAGTGCAGAGCCAGGAGGCAGAAAGCCAGTGGCGTACCCTGTTTCGCAAATTGCGTGGGGAAATGACGCAGGAACTGCAAGCGCAGCACCGCAGTCGGATTTCCAAGCGGGAGCTGGCGAAGGAGTTCGACGGCCTGATTGAGGAGATGGAGCTGGGCAAAATGCAGCTTCACCTCAGCTGCGGCGGTACAGTCCAGAAGGTGGTCGACACGCATAAAGACGCTCTCACGAGCTTTGCAGCTCACGCGATGCATCAGGCAGTGGATGCGCTGAGTAAGGCGCTTATCAACCCAGACGTTATCAAGGCGTGCGCACTGGCTTCACGGGCTTACGGCGTCTATGCGGACAATTCGATGAGAATGATTGAGCAACAGGTACTGGGCGCGCTACAAGGCCGCATTCGCGCTACCATGGCTACGCAAAATATCGACCGTCCGGTGCTTAATGAGATTGGCCTGACGATACCGCAAGAAACCGGCGCATTGCCGGAACTGCAAAGCAGTCCTGCCAAGCGTATGCAGGTTATCTCAGAACTGAAGGAAAAACGTCAACGCTTGCAGCAGAAAGGGGCCAAATCCTGATGCGCTGCCCGCTGTGCACCCATGCATCCTATACCCGCACCAGTCGCTATATCACGGAGCGGACAAAAGAGACGTATTACCAATCTCAGAGCCTGACCTGTTCTTGCACATTCAAGACGGTGGAAAACGTCGATAAAACTCTGTGCCAGCCGATACAAGCGCAACCGGTCGATGAGAACGCCCTGCCACCGCCGGAGGAACGGACGTTGAACTGCTATCGCAGTTACAACAGCAACCCTACCCTGCACTAAGCACTCTCAGCCCCGCCGCTCTCGACAGCATCGCGGGGCATTTCTCTTTCGCCTCGCCCAAAACAGCCTTTTTCCTGGCTAGCCAGCCACAAATTGTGCGTGCATGCATAGGGTGCATGATTTTGCATGCAAGAAAATGCACTTTTCATCCCCTGCCGCACCAGTACTGGCGCAGCCTGCGGCCGTTCATGCAACTGCATGAAAAGCGACACATGAAGTGCGCAGGCGTGGCGGGGAGAGCATTGCGCGCAACTGTGGTGCATTATTTTAATATTGCCAAATATAGCTGGTAAGTTTCTGACCTCATATTTATTATGGATAACATTATTCGTATTGAGCAGGCGCAACTAGGACCAAGCCCATGTTACAACGAAAAGAGAATATTGATAAAATCAGCACTAAACTAGCGATTTTAGCTCATAAAGTGGAATTAAATACCAGTTTGAACTTAATGGATTTAAATATACATGCTGAATATTTTTTCTGCGAACTACTAAATATGATATTTGATGTATCGCTGGTAAATTTAAACAGCATTAGTGCAAATGCAAAATCAATAGATCTTATTGATGAAACAAACAGGATTGCCATTCAAGTTACATCAACCCCAGACTTTGCAAAGATCAAAAAAACAGTCAATGGGTTCATAGAAACTGATAACGTTAAGAAAATTGATAGGTTAATTGTTTTAATTTTAACAAAAAAGAAAAAGTATCATGCCAAAACTTATGGCGAAAAATTCACAATATCTATCTCAGACGATGTTTTAGATTACACTGATTTAATAAAAAGAATAATGGCTTTGCCACCTGCAAAAATACAGCAAATTTGTGACTATTTATCATCTCAGATTTTTGATACTCCAACACAAAAAGCACCAAAAGAGGTCACAACCATTTTAGAAATGATCAAAATCTTGAGTACAGATGAACATCCTCAGAGCGGCAACGGCTTTCAAGAAGAGCCTGATCCTAATGGAAAAATATACAAGCGCTTCTCTGCATATGCAGATTATTTAATGGAGATCTACGTTCCATTAATGACAACTTATGCAGGCATTTTGAATGAAATAAGTTATTCAAGTGACTCCGGGACAATAAACATCAGTAAACTTGCAGCATATTTAAAACGCGCTAGCAATACAGCTTTAGATGAATGTAACGGTGACCCTGTAAATGCACTAAACAAAATGACTGACTATTATGCATCTCGCCTTCTTTCTAATGGTATTGATTATGATGACTCAGCAATTCAATACTACCTCATAGATAACATGATAAAATGCAATGTTTTCCCTAATAAGGTAACAGCACCATGTTAAAACTTTTTTCAAAAGATGAACAAATCGAGAAATCAGCTCCTATAGTCGGCTCACACATATTAAGACTACTTGAAGATAGAGGCTGCATTAGCATTTTCGAGCTAGCAAAAAACTTGCGTAAGAATAGACTAATCGGTGTGCGTTCTATATACTACGGAATGATTTTTTTATATGCACTTGATTTAATCGATTTTAACGAACCTTATGTGGTTTTAAGAAATGATAAGAATAAATAAACTATACAGTGAACCTTTTTGTTTTGAACCTGTAGAGTTCAAAAAAGGAATTAATCTTATATTAGGTGAAAAGGATGAATCATCTAATAAAACCAATGGCGTAGGGAAATCGCTTCTTGTAGAATTCATTAACTTCGGACTGATGAAGGATTACAATCGTAGCAGGCTTTCAAAAATCCCTAACACAGTTTTCTCTGATGAGATCTACGTTTGCCTAGATTTCTTTATTAATAAAAATCACATTATCGCAAAACGAAGCATTTCAGAAGAAAACACTCCTACTCTACTCATTAATGGAATTAAAAAGAGTTTTACCTCACTTAATGACGTAAATAACTTCCTGACGCTTTTAATGTTTCAAGACAATAAGTCAAAGTTACATCCTACTTTTAGAAGCATGTTAGGTCCTTTGATTAGAGATGAACGTTCAGAGTTTAAATCTATTATTGATTGTTACGATACAAAAGCAAGAATTCCTCCTGATTTTGCACCACACCTTTTCCTTTTCGGAATTAGCATAGAACTGTATAAAAAAATAAAGGAAATTAATAAATCAATATCTGAATTGAGTATTGCGAAACGAAAAATAAAAGATGACATAGAATCCAACTCTGGAAAAAAACTTGCAAATGCCAGAGCTGAGGTTAATGACCTCGATTATCAGGTAAAAATTATAAAGCAAGAGATGGAATTGCTTGAAGGCGATAGAACATTTGATTTTGTTCGAGATGAGATTGTTATCTACGAAGATAGCTTAGATAATTTAAGAAATAAAAAAGCCATTTTAAAATCAGAGCTCAACAAAATACAAGCACTGGTTGGGGATAATTACATAGATGAAAATGAGGTAATAGATTTATATAACAAGCTGAAGGCCGGGCTCGGCGATAATATTGGAAAAGAACTAAAAGACGTATTAGGATTTAAGAAAAAAATTGATGATTTTCAACGTGTTCTTATTGAAGCACGTAAAGACTCTATCTTAACCGATCTTGAAAAAATTGAAATAACCATTTATGAAATATCAGTTAAGCTGAATTCAAAAACTGCAATAATAAAGCAGAACGGTCACCTCCGAAACATTAAAACATTGTTTCTTGCATATGAGAAAAAGCTGGAGGAACTTTCACAATTATCCTCACTTATTAAAAAATATGATGAATATGAATCTAAGTCTAAAGCTAAAAAAGCTGAGAAAGCAGCTAGAGTTGTAGAGTTAGACATAGATATATCACATCAAGAGCCAACTATTTCAGAATTTAGCGATACAGTATCTGCTATTCATGATTATGTCATGGAAAATAGAAAGTGCTCATTTAGCATCTCCGCAAACGAGAAGAGTAGTGTTATTGATTTTGACTTACGAATATTTGATGACGGTAGTCATAGTAATGAACGCGAAAAAGTATTCATATATGACATGTCATTACTGCTAACGCATGATACTTTCGTGAGACATCCTAAATTTCTCATTCATGATAATATCTTTGATGTTGATAGAGATACATTAATTAAAAGCCTTAACTATATCTCATCAAAATCTAGTTGTTTGGAAGATGCTCAATATATATTGACGTTAAATATAGATAAATTAAATGAAATAGGAAAGGATGAGTTAAAACTGGATATTGAGAAATATAGAAGAGCAACTTTAACCAAATCTCATAGATTTTTAGGCCGTCAATATCAAGAAAAATAAAATAGCAGTACGAGGTTAATAGCCTCGTACTATATGATAGAATATCTATTAATTTTTTCGTGCAAATTCATAAGGATTCAAGGCATTATTTTTATTCATATCTAAATAATCAGCCCACCACTGTACCATCAAACGACGCTTTCCAAATGCTCAGAAGTATGAATATAAGCAGCACGCACATTATTGCGCTCAGAGTGGCTCAACTGACGTTCTATAGCGTCATCGCTCCATAACCCTGATTCACCGAGCGCGCCATCGTCCTGAATAGTAGGCCAAACACCGAAAGCAAACCGATCCTCTTTTTTATCGTTAGGGCGGCGGTACTTCATTCGCCAATACTGGGAACCTTTCGTCGTAACCTCGAGATACAAACCGCCACCATCGGCCATTTTGTAGGTTTTGTCTTTGGGCGTTGCGGTCTCGACTTGGCGGGCGTTGAGCTTCATTTTGGGGGCACATTTTCAATCGAAGTGTAGATACCCCCGACTCTGCCCCAACCGATACCCGGATTGCAACGGATGTGCTCGGACGGATTCAGACCAAAAAAAAAGCCTTTCGGCTTTAATTTTAGTAAATTACTAACTGTTACGGACGTTCTCGAACGTACTAATGGTGCCGAAGGCCGGACTCGAACCGGCACGTATCTCTACGGTTGATTTTGAATCAACTGCGTCTACCGATTTCGCCACTTCGGCACTGAAGTAGTATGCGGAAAACGGGTGAATTATACCTTCCCGCGACCAGCACGCAACACTTATCCGTTGTTCAATGAGTTAAGTGTCGAAAAAACCGCCGCCACGCGCGTTTGTCCGCCCCGTCTTCTCGCTGCGCGCCCTTCACAACCCTGTTAATGGTGAGCAGGCTGTTGCAACGAGCATCCGGGATAAGGCACCACACTCACGCAATACCATCCGATTCCAGGTTCCAACGTCGTTGCACAAAACAATGACGGTTCATGTGCCGTACGTCACTCACTCCCACTAGCCAGAGCCGCTCGCCCAACTAGCGAAACAGGTTCAGGACCCCGCCACACGGAAAGTAGCACCTGCCCCCCATCGCCACTGTCTCACCCTGCGCCTGGCAAAAACAAAATAATCCCCAGCCGTAATGGCAATGCTGCAAATAATTGCACGCCAATGTGTCAGCGAATAAAGAATGAGGTTGCGCAACATTCCAAGAACACTATTTTTCATTAATGAATATCAGATGGGAAATAAAGAAGCGGAATGCTGCCTTCAGGGGAGAGACGCTATTTCGGTTAGATGGGGGGGTTATCTAAAATCACCAGGAAATAGCGTACATACGTAACAAAATAGCAACTCAAGGCGTAAAAACCAGCAGAGAACACTTGCCTCTGCAGAGTTAATAGCTTTAAGATGATGTAAGAAAATTTTCCCTGGTGTTGGCCAATATTGGCAGCCTGACCTACGCGGTCAGGTTTTTTTTTATATTTTTTATCAAAACATTACCGGGAAAGTGTATCGCCTTAAGGGGTGAGATACTAGTTAGACTAAAGTACAGTCCCTTACTAGACCTTTATCAGTTCATGCAGGTTATTATTTCAAAGCGCAGAGATCGGGGCCGGTGCTGTATTGCTTCCCTCTCGTGAGCCGCCACGCTGCCCACTCAATACCGATTAACGCCCGTCATTTCCCGGTTCGAAAGCTGCCGTGAGCGAGCAGCCTATCCATCCACCGGTTTAATCAGCCGCAGCTCCATCCCCAGGCGCACGGCATGTCGGGCATTCGTGACCCCCAACTTTTTGACGACGTTGGACATATGGTACTTGATGGTGCCGGTCTTTATGCCCAGGATCATCGCCGTTTCCTGGTAGGTTTTACCCACGCTGGCCCAATAGAGGATTTCGTTTTCCCTGTCGGTAAAGCGGGCGTTGCCCTCCAGCGCTGCGGCGTTTTTATCTGAGGGTGGGGCCAGCGCCAGATACGACTCATGGATTGAGGCCAGCAATACCGAGATTTCACCTTTACGTTCGATGAGCGCCGGGATGACTTCCGCTTTCTGTTCTGCGCTGAAGGCAAAGGAAAGCGTGACGAGATTGTTGTTGTAATCGTGCAATACGAAGGTATAGCCGTGCGTCACGCCAAACTCGCGGGCCTGCTCGAACAGTTCGGGAAAATGCAGCCCTGCGTCGGCCATGATTTGCTCGTCCCAGGCGAAGGGGGTCAGGCGGTTGCGGGCGGTAATCACCACCGGATCAATGTACTGCAACCCCTGCTCTTGATACTTGTTGACCCATTCAGTCGGGTAGTTGGTGACGCCAAAAATACAGGAAATGTCTTTTTTGGATAACACCACATACGCCCACAGGAGCTCGCCCAACTCCCCCAACGCCGCTTCCAGGCGCTTGCCGATGATATTGCTGAGATTGTATTCGTCTTCCATTGACTGCCCGCTCCCTCTATCCGCATGCCGCAGGGTTGACTATAGCACGACGAAAAGCGACAGGTCGGGGGAGTGGTTCACCGGGGGCATACAGCGCCCACAAAAAAGGCGCGGCCCCACGGCCACGCCTTTTCCCATACCGCTCGCCCCGCTACTTGCGTTTGAGCAGCATATACACGCTGATCAGCAGGAACAGCATGCTCGGCAGCAGCGCCCCCAGCACCGGCGGCATGCTGTAGACCATGCTCAGCGGGCCGAAGATCTGATCCAGTACGTAGAACAGGAAGCCGAAGCTGATGCCGGTCACCACGCGGATGCCCATCGGCACGCTGCGCAGCGGGCCGAAGATGAACGACAGCGCCATCAGCATCATCACCGCCACCGACAGCGGCGAGAAAATTTTTCGCCACATGTTGAGCTGGTATTTGTTGGATTCCTGGCCGCTCTGCTTCAGGTACTTCACGTAGTTGTGCAGCCCGCTGATGGAGAGCGAATCCGAATCCAGCGCCACCACGCCCAGCTTGTCCGGGGTCAGGTTGGTTTTCCATTCGCCGGTCAGCGTCTGGGTGCCGGTCACCTGTTTCGGGTTGGTCAGATCCGAGGTGTCCACCTGCGAAAGCTGCCACAGGCCGTTCTCGAAGCTGGCGGTGGCGGCATAGCGCACCGTCTCCAGGCGACGCTGATCGTTGAAGTGGTAGATGTTGACGCCGGAGAGTTCTTTATCGCCGGAGACGCGCTCAATGTAGATGAAGTCGTTGCCGTCCTTCGCCCACAGCCCGCTCTTGGTGGAGAGCAGCGAGCCGCCGTACATCTGCTGGGCGCGGTAGTTGCGCGCCATCTGCTCGCCCTGCGGCGCCACCCACTCGCCGATCGCCATAGTCAGCAGCACCAGCGGAATGGCGGTTTTCATCACCGAGCCGGCGATCTGCAGGCGGGTGAAGCCGGAAGCCTGCATCACCACCAGTTCGCTGCGCGTCGCCAGCTGGCCCAGGCCGAGCAGCGCGCCGAGCAACGCCGCCATCGGGAAGAAGGTCTCGATGTCTTTCGGCACGCTCAGCAGGGTGAACATGCCGGCGCTCAGCGCGGTGTATTCGCCCTGGCCGACCTTGCGCAGCTGATCGACGAACTTGATGATGCCGGACAGCGACACCAGCATGAACAGCGTCATGATGATGGTGTTGAAAATCGTTTTACCGATATAACGGTCTAATACGCCAAACATCAGGCCGCTCCTCTCAGGCGTGCGCGCAGCTTGCGCATCGGCACGGTATCCCACAGGTTCAGCGCCAGCGCGATCGCGAAGTAAACGCCGTTAACCAGCCACAGCCACAGCATCGGATCCAGCTTGCCCTTGCCGGCGTTGGAGCGCAGCGAGGTCTGCAGCAGGAAGAAGATCAGATACAGCAGGATGGCCGGCAGCATGCTCAGCACGCGGCCCTGACGCGGGTTCACCACGCTGAGCGGCACCACCAGCAGCGCCATCAGCGCCACCGACACCACCAGCGTCAGGCGCCAGTGGAATTCGGCGCGCGCGTCAGGATCGTCGGATTCCCACAGCGTCTGCATCGACATCTGTTCGGATTCGGTGTTATCCGCCGCCACGGTGCGGTGGCCAATCACCGCCTTGTAGTCGGTGAAGTCGGTAATGCGGAAGTCGCGCAGCAGCGCGGTGCCTTCAAAGCGGGTGCCCTTGTCGAGCGTCACCACCTGCGAGCCGTCTTTCTGCTGCACGATGTTGCCGTGCTCGGCCACCACCACCGACGGGCGTTGGTTGCCGTTCGGCCGCAGCTGCGCCAGGAACACGTCGTTGAAGGTGCTGCCCTTCACGTTGCCGATAAACAGCACCGCGTTGCCGTCCTGCGAGGGTTTGAACTGCCCTTCCGCCAGCCCGGCGATGCTCGGGTTGGCCTTGGCTTCGTTCACCACCACGTCCTGATAGCGCGAGGCCCAGGGGCCGGCCCAAAAGACGTTCACCGCCGCGATCGCAGAGGTGAGCAGCGCCAGGATCATGGCGGCGATAATCAGGGTGCGTTTACCCAGCCCGCAGGCGTGCATGACAGTGATTTCGCTCTCGGTATACAACCGCCCAAGCGTCATCAGCAAGCCGAGAAACAGGCTCAAAGGCAGGATGAGCTGCGCCATTTTCGGCACGCCCAACGCGAGCAGAGAGAGTACTAAGTTTGTCGGGATATTGCCGTCCACCGCGTCGCCCAACACCCTGACCAAATTCTGACAAAAGAAGATCAGAAGCAGGATGAACAGGATGGCGATTTGGCTCTTGAGCGTTTCCCGTACCAGATATCTTATGATGATCACGCTTATTACGCCTGTGAAAACTTGTCTTTTTGCAGGAAAATCGATAATTTCATCGTTAATCCGCCATTTATTCTCATCATATGGCAACCTTCACAGCTAAAATAGTATTACAACATCAAGCCGTTTGGGTGTCCTATAGGAACTTGCTTATAGTCGCCAAAACAGAGCAATTTATGCCGTTCAGGTTAACATAATCCGTTAACTCAAATGGCAGGAGATCGTTACGGAGTCGGTTATTCTAGCCGTAGCGTCCGCCTTTGTCTTTAAGATTCAGGAGAGTGCATGGAGTTCAGTGTAAAAAGCGGTAGCCCGGAAAAACAGCGCAGTGCCTGTATTGTAGTCGGCGTTTTCGAACCGCGCCGCCTGTCCCCTATCGCAGAACAACTCGACAAAATCAGTGATGGTTATATCAGCGCATTGCTGCGCCGTGGCGAACTGGAAGGCAAGGTCGGGCAGACGCTGCTACTGCACCATGTGCCCAACATTCTCTCCGAGCGCATCCTGCTGATCGGCTGCGGCAAAGAGCGCGAGCTCGATGAGCGCCAATACAAGCAGGTGATCCAGAAAACCATCAATACCCTCAACGACACCGGCTCGATGGAAGCGGTCTGCTTCCTGACCGAGCTGCACGTGAAAGGCCGCAACACCTACTGGAAAGTGCGTCAGGCGGTGGAAACCGCCAAAGAGACGCTCTACACCTTCGATCAGCTGAAAAGCAACAAGGTGGAGCCGCGTCGTCCGCTGCGCAAAATGGTGTTCAACGTGCCGACCCGCCGTGAGCTCACCAGCGGCGAGCGCGCCATCCAGCACGGCCTGGCGGTGGCTTCCGGCATCAAGGCGGCCAAAGATCTCGGCAACATGCCGCCGAACATCTGTAACGCCGGCTACCTGGCCTCGCAGGCCCGCCAACTGGCGGACGCCTTCAGCACTAACATCACCACCCGCGTCATCGGCGAACAGCAGATGAAAGAGCTGGGCATGAACGCCTATCTGGCGGTCGGCGCCGGTTCGCAGAACGAATCATTGATGTCGGTGATGGAATATAAGGGCAACCCAAATCCGGACGCTAAGCCGATCGTGCTGGTAGGCAAAGGGCTGACCTTCGACTCCGGCGGCATCTCGATCAAACCGGCCGACGGCATGGACGAGATGAAATACGACATGTGCGGCGCGGCGACCGTGTACGGCGTGATGCGCGTGGTGGCGGAGCTGAACCTGCCGCTGAACGTGATCGGCGTGCTGGCCGGCTGTGAAAACATGCCGGGCGGCCGGGCGTATCGTCCGGGCGACGTGCTGACCACCATGTCCGGCCAGACCGTCGAGGTGCTCAACACCGACGCCGAAGGCCGCCTGGTGCTGTGCGACACCCTGACCTACGTCGAGCGCTTCGAGCCGGAGCTGGTGATCGACATCGCCACCCTGACCGGCGCCTGCGTGATCGCCTTGGGCCACCACATCACCGGCCTGATGTCGAACCACAACCCGCTGGCGCACGAGCTGCTGGGCGCTTCCGAGCAGGCCGGCGACCGCGCCTGGCGCCTGCCGATGGCCGACGAGTACTACGAGCAGTTGGACTCCAACTTCGCCGACATGGCGAACATCGGTGGCCGCCCTGGCGGCGCCATCACCGCTGCCTGCTTCCTGTCGCGCTTCACCCGCAAGTACACCTGGGCGCACCTGGACATCGCCGGCACCGCCTGGCGCTCCGGTAAAGCCAAGGGCGCGACCGGCCGCCCGGTGGCGCTGCTGTCGCAGTTCCTATTGAACCGCGCAGGCCTGAACGGCGACGATTAAATCTGAGCGGTAATTCAGGTATAATCCCAAGGGGCACAGCATGCTGTGCCCCTACATTTTTTTATCGGCAGCGGTGGATCCTTAATGAAACAGGCGACGTTTTATTTGCTCGACAACGCGGAACCGTCAGGCGCGCTCAGCGCCCATGAGGCCGTGGCCTGCGCCGTTGCCGCCAGCGGCTTCCGTTCCGGCAAGCGGGTGCTGATCGCCTGCGAGAGCCAGGAGCAGGCCCAGCGGCTGGACGAAGCGCTGTGGCAGCGCGAGCCGCATGAATTCGTGCCGCACAACCTGGCCGGCGAAGGGCCGCACTATGGCGCGCCGGTGGAACTGTGCTGGCCCGGCAAGCGCGGCAATGCCCCGCGCGATCTGCTGATCGCCCTGCTGCCGCAGTTTGCCGATTTTGCTACCGCTTTCCATGAAGTGGTAGACTTCGTTCCTTACGAAGACACTCTGAAACAGTTGGCGCGCGACCGTTACAAGGCCTATCGCAGCGTCGGCTTCCATTTGACCACGGCTACGCCGCCAACTCACTGAATACGATAAAGAATGGAAAAGACAAACAGTCAGCTCGACACCGCATACGACCCAAAACAGATCGAACAGAAGCTGTACGATCACTGGGAGAGTCAGGGTTACTTCAAGCCGAACGGCGACACCAGCCAGGAAAGCTTCTGCATCATGATCCCGCCGCCGAACGTCACCGGCAGCCTGCACATGGGCCACGCGTTCCAGCAGACCATCATGGACACCATGATTCGCTATCAGCGCATGCAGGGTAAAAACACCCTGTGGCAGGCGGGCACCGACCACGCCGGCATCGCCACCCAGATGGTGGTGGAGCGCAAGATCGCTGCGGAAGAAGGCAAAACCCGCCACGACTACGGCCGTGACGCGTTCATCGACAAAATCTGGCAGTGGAAGGCGGAGTCCGGCGGCACCATCACCCGCCAGATGCGCCGTCTGGGCAACTCCGTGGACTGGGAGCGCGAACGCTTCACCATGGACGAAGGCCTGTCGAACGCGGTGCGCGAAGTGTTTGTCCGTCTGCACAAAGAAGACCTGATCTACCGCGGCAAGCGCCTGGTGAACTGGGATCCGAAGCTGCGCACCGCCATCTCCGATCTGGAAGTGGAAAACCGCGAATCCAAAGGTTCCATGTGGCACCTGCGTTACCCGCTGGCCGACGGCGCGAAAACCGCCGAGGGCAAAGACTACCTGGTGGTCGCCACCACCCGTCCGGAAACCGTGCTGGGCGATACCGGCGTGGCGGTCAACCCGGAAGATCCGCGCTATAAAGACCTGATCGGCAAAGAGATCATTCTGCCGCTGGTCGGCCGCCGCATCCGCATCGTCGGCGACGAACACGCCGATATGGAAAAAGGCACCGGCTGCGTGAAGATCACCCCGGCGCACGATTTCAACGACTACGAAGTCGGCAAACGCCACGGCCTGCCGATGATCAACATTCTGACCTTCGACGGCGACATCCGTCAGGAAGCGGAAGTGTTCAACACCCTGGGCGAAGTCTGCACCGACTACTGCAACGAGATCCCGGCCGAGTTCCGCGGCCTGGAGCGCTTCGCGGCGCGTAAAGCGGTGGTCGCCGCCTTCGATCAGTTGGGCCTGCTGGACGAGATCAAACCGCACGACCTGACGGTGCCTTACGGCGACCGCGGCGGCGTGGTGATCGAGCCGATGCTGACCGACCAATGGTACGTGCGCACCGCGCCGCTGGCCAAAGTGGCGGTGGAAGCGGTCGAACAGGGCGATATCCAGTTCGTGCCGAAGCAGTATGAAAACATGTACTTCAGCTGGATGCGCGACATCCAGGACTGGTGCATCTCGCGTCAGCTGTGGTGGGGCCACCGCATCCCGGCCTGGTACGACGTGAACGGCAAAGTCTACGTGGGCCGCAGCGAAGAAGAAGTGCGCAGCGAGAACAACCTGGGCGCCGACGTGGTGCTGACCCAGGACGAAGACGTGCTGGACACCTGGTTCTCGTCCGGCCTGTGGACCTTCTCTACCCTGGGCTGGCCGGAGCAGACCGAGGCGCTGAAAACCTTCCACCCGACCAGCGTGATGGTCAGCGGCTTCGACATCATCTTCTTCTGGATCGCGCGCATGATCATGCTGACCATGCACTTCATCAAGGATGAAAACGGCAAGCCGCAGGTGCCGTTCAAGACCGTCTACATGACCGGCCTTATCCGCGACGACGAAGGCCAGAAGATGTCCAAGTCGAAAGGCAACGTGATCGATCCGCTGGACATGGTCGACGGCATCTCGCTGGAAGATCTGCTGGAAAAACGCACCGGCAACATGATGCAGCCGCAGCTGGCGGAGAAAATCCGCAAGCGCACCGAGAAACAGTTCCCGAACGGCATCGAGCCGCACGGCACCGATGCCCTGCGCTTCACCCTGGCGGCGCTGGCCTCGACCGGCCGCGACATCAACTGGGACATGAAGCGCCTGGAAGGCTACCGCAACTTCTGTAACAAGCTGTGGAACGCCAGCCGCTTCGTGCTGATGAACACCGAAGCGCACGACTGCGGCTTTAACGGCGGCGAGAAAGTGCTGTCGCTGGCGGATCGCTGGATCCTGGCCGAATTCAACCGCACGGTGAAAGCCTACCGCGAAGCGCTGGACACCTACCGCTTCGATCTGGCGGCCAACATCCTGTACGAATTCACCTGGAACCAGTTCTGCGACTGGTATCTGGAGCTGACCAAGCCGGTGGTGAGCAACGGCAGCGAAGCGGAACAGCGCGGCACCCGCCACACGCTGATTACCGTGCTGGAAGCGCTGCTGCGCCTGGCGCACCCGATCATTCCATTCATCACCGAAACCATCTGGCAGCGCGTGAAGCCGCTGACCGGCACGACCGCAGACACCATCATGCTGCAGCCGTTCCCGGCCTACGACGCCGCGCTGGAAGACGAACAGGCGCTGAACGATCTGGAGTGGATCAAACAAACCATCATCGCCGTGCGCAACATCCGCGCCGAGATGAACATCGCGCCAAGCAAAGCGCTCGACGTGCTGCTGCGCAACTGCAGCGCCGACGCCCAGCGCCGCGTGCAGGAGAACCAAAGCTTTATCGCCCGCCTGGCGCGCCTGGAATCCATCGCGCTGCTGCCGGCCGGTGAGAAAGGCCCGGTCTCCGTCACCAAGCTGGTGGACGGCGCCGAGCTGCTGATCCCGATGGCCGGTTTCATCGACAAGGACGCCGAGATCGCGCGTCTGGCCAAAGAGATGGGCAAACTGGATGCGGAAATCGCTTCGATCGAAGGCAAGCTGGCGAACGAAGGCTTCGTGGCGCGCGCGCCGGAAGCGGTGGTCGCCAAAGAACGCGATCGCCTGGCGGCCTGCAAAGAAGGCAAAGTGAAGCTGCAGGAACAGCAGGCGACCATCGCCGCGCTGTAATCCACCGGCTCACGCCAACGCCTGAAAAACAGCGGGGTCTTCCCCGCTGTTTTTTTATCGCCGTTGCATCCGGGCCGGGTTAGATGTTATTACAAGATATTACTGCTGCAGGGACGCCGCCGGGAAATAACCCCCGGCGCGTTTCGTGCTGCGATAAAAACGAAAAACGAACGTGGTCTCTTTCAATGGCGAGTGTAAACATGACAACAGCAACCCCGGCGCGCCTGCTGGTGCGCCCCATCACGGCGGAAGACAATGCCGCCATTGCTCACGTCATTCGCGAAGTCTCCGCCGAGCACGGCCTGACGGCGGATAAAGGCTATACCGTCTCCGATCCCAATCTGGACGCCCTGTATCAGCTCTACAGCCTGCCGCGCAGCGCTTACTGGGTGATAGAGGTGGACGGCCAGGTCGCCGGCGGCGGCGGCATCGCGCCGCTGCAGGGCGGCGCAGACGATATTTGCGAATTGCAGAAGATGTATTTCCTGCCGGTATTGCGCGGCAAGGGATTGGCGAAACGCCTGGCGCTGCAGGCGCTGGATTTCGCCCGCCGGCACGGCTTCCGCTGTTGTTACCTCGAGACCACCGCCAGCCTGACGCAGGCCGTCGCACTGTACGAACACCTGGGCTTCGAACACATCGACCACGCGATGGGCGCCACCGGCCACGTCGATTGCGAAGTCACCATGCTGAAAACGCTGTAATCGTCCCGCCTCTCCATCAGGGCGCAGCGTGCTGCGCCTTTTTTATTAATATCGCAATCAATCAGTAAAACTCGCTATAACGCCGTTTTTCAAGCAGATAAACTGACGTTAAAAACCGCGATGTAAATTTAATGTGAAGTTCGTTAATAAATTAACGATCGTAAATTGACCGCTTGCTCCCCCGCGCTACTCTGCCAGTATCCCAATCGCGCACGGAGAGCTGTCATGTCGGAAAATACCTTTGATTACATCATCGTCGGCGCCGGTTCCGCCGGCTGCGTGCTGGCGGCGCAGCTGATCCGCCGCACCCAGGCGCGGGTGCTGCTGCTGGAAGCCGGCGGCGACGACAATAACCTGTTTATCAAGATGCCGGCCGGCGTGGCCAAGATCATCGCCAAAAAGAGCTGGCCCTATGAAACGGAACCGGAACCGCACGCCAATAACCGCCGCATGCAGATCGCGCAGGGCAAAGTGCTGGGCGGCAGCAGTTCGGTCAACGGCATGATCTACCTGCGCGGCCAGCCGCAAGATTACGACGACTGGGCCGAGCGCTATGGCTGCGCCGGCTGGAGCTACCGGGAGGTGCTGCCCTACTTCAAACGCGCCGAGGCCAACGAAAGCCTGTCCGACGACTACCACGGCGCCGACGGGCTGCTGCCGGTCAGCGAGAACCGCTATCGCCATCCGCTGAGCATGGCGTTTATCCGCGCCGGCCAGGAGTTGAACCTGCCCTATCGCAACGACTTCAACGGCGATAGCCAGCACGGCGTCGGTTTCTACCAAACCACCACCCGCAACGGCGAGCGCGCCAGTACCGCCCGCACCTACCTGAAGGCGGTGTGCGACGAACGGCGGCTGGTGGTGAAACTGAACGCCCTGGCGCACCGGCTGACCTTCGAGGGCAACGTCGCCACCGGCGTGGTCTACAGCCAGAACGGCGGCGCGGAAGTGACCGCGCGCGCCACCAAAGAAGTGATCGTCAGCGCCGGCGCGGTCGGTTCGCCGAAGCTGCTGATGCTGTCCGGCATCGGCCCGCGCGAGCACCTGCAGCAGCTGGGCATCGAGGTGCGGGCGGATCTGCCGGTGGGCAAAAACTTCCACGACCACCTGCACATGTCGATCAACGTCAGCACCCGCGAGCCGATCAGCCTGTTCGGTGCCGATCGCGGCCTGCAGGCGCTGAGCCACGGTGCCCAATGGCTGGCGTTTCGCAGCGGCGTGCTCTCATCCAACGTGCTGGAAGGCGCCGCCTTCACCGACAGCCAGGGCGATGGCCGCACGGACGTGCAGATCCACTTTCTGCCGATGCTCGACAGCTGGGACGACGTGCCCGGCGAGCCGCTGCCGAACATTCACGGCTTCACGCTCAAGGTCGGCTACCTGCAGCCGAAGGCGCGCGGCGAAGTGCTGCTGCGCAGCAGCAACCCGCGCGATCCGGTCAAGCTGCACGCCAACTACCTCGGTCATCCGGACGATCTGGCCGGCAGCGTGCGCGCGGTGAAGTTCGGCCTGGATTTCCTGCAAACCGCGGCGCTGAAGCCGCTGATCAAGGATCTGCTGATGCCGCAGCCGGAGTGGACGCGCGACGACGCGCAGCTGGAAGCCTTCGTGCGCAACTTCTGCAAGACGGTATATCACCCGGTGGGCAGCTGCCGCATGGGGCCGTCGCCGCAGGACGCGGTGACCGATCCGCAGCTGCGGGTGCACGGTTTTGAACGGCTGCGGGTGATCGACTGCTCGGTGATGCCGCAGCTCACCAGCGGCAATACCAATGCGCCGACCATTATGCTGGCGGAAAAGGCGGTGGATTTGTTGCTGGGCGCGCCGCAGTAAGGACGCGCCTCAACGTCAGGCGGCGACGGGCACGCCGCTGTGGAAACGCAGCTCGCTGTCCGGCGAAAGGATCAGTTCAGCTTCGAGGCGGCCGAAATGCGCCACCCGTTCGCTGATGTCGCCGCCGGCGATCTGTTCCGCCAGCGTCAGGTAGTCCTGATAGTGGCGCGCTTCGGATCGCAGCAGCGAGACGTAAAAGCGGTTCAGCTCATCGTCCAGGTGCGGCGCCAGTTTGGCGAAGCGTTCGCAGGATCGCGCTTCGATGTAGGCGCCGCAGATCAGTTTGTCGATCAGCGTCGCCGGATCGTGGGTGCGGATCTCGCGGATCATCCCCTTGGCATAGCGGCTGGCGGTGATCTTGCGATACGGGATCCCGCGCGCCTGCATGATCTCCAGCACCTGCGAGAAGTGATGCAGCTCTTCCTTGATCAACAGCACCATGCGATCCGCCAGATCCTGGCCGTAGGCCGAGCCGTTTTTCGGCAGGATCTTGCGGGTGAACTGGCCCTGACGGAACAATTTGTCGGGCGCGCCCTGCGCTTCGTGCAGAAACGCCTCGTAGGGTCGCAGCAGCGCCAACAGCGCGTCGCCGCTCTCTTTGTCCGCCACGTAGCGGCGGATCAGCCACATGCCGGTCTGTGCGGCTTTCAGCTCGCACACCAGGTGGTCGGTCAGCAACAGCTGCAGGTTTTCCGGACGGCGCGCGGCGTCGATCCAGGCGTCGGGAGTTTCACAGTGCAGGAAGCTTAAAATCGGGGCTAGCAGGGATTGGTATGTCATGGCGTCATTGCCCTATGTATTTCAAGTTGCAGCTAGGCGGCCAGCTCACTCATCCTCAGGAGCTTACTCAGGTAAGTGACTGGGGTGAGAGAGTGCAGCCAACAACGCTGCAGCTTGAAAGACGACGGGGATATCAGGGGCCGGCGAGAGCCGGCCCACAGGCATTAATCGGAAAGGAATTAGTGGCGTTTGCCGTCGTCGTCTTCGTCAATATAGTCGCCGTCTTCGTCATCCTCACCGTCTTCACCGTTCGGATCTTCGAAGTAGGTGCCCCAGCCGTCGTAGTTGACGCCGCAGCGCTCCGCCAGCGCCACCAGCTGCTCGACCTGAGCGTCGATCAGCTCGGCGTTCAGGCCGACTTCGCTGATCACGTCGCAGCACATCACCATCGAACCGTCTTCCACTTCCAGCTCTTCGGCGTCGGTCACTTCGTAGCCCAGCTTGAAGGCTTCAACGGCGGCCTGCTCCAGAACCTCAAATTTCTCGGCGGACAGATGGTGCTCGATGGTGTAGAGCGCGTCCGGATCGCTGCCGTCTTCCAGCAGCTCTTCGATGATCAGGCGGGTCTCTTCACGTTGTTCTTCCAGCAATTCGCGGTTTGCCATGCCTATATCCTCAAGTCAAATGGCCTTCATTCCTTCTATTTTCACACACCGCCGACGTTGCTTCCACGATAAACGTGAAAGATTTCCTCGTCGGGGTTGAAATTGAATATTCATACATATAAAGTGAATTTTAATTCAATTACACAATCAGGGAATCGGACTATGAGCACCGGCAATGCGTTCTACCAACGTCACTTTCTGAGGTTAATGGATTTCACCCCCGCCGAACTGCAGGCGCTGCTGCGGCTTTCGGCCGATCTGAAGCAGGCCAAGAAGCAGGGGCGGGAACAGCGCCGGCTGCAGGGCAAAAACATTGCGCTCATCTTCGAAAAAGACTCGACCCGCACGCGATGCTCTTTCGAAGTTGCCGCATTCGATCAGGGCGCGCAGGTCACGTACCTCGGCCCGAGCGGCAGCCAGATCGGCCATAAAGAGTCGATGAAAGACACCGCCCGGGTGCTGGGCCGCCTGTACGACGGTATTCAGTACCGCGGCTACGGCCAGGCGCTGGTGGAAACCCTGGCGCAGCACGCCGGCGTGCCGGTGTGGAACGGCCTGACCGACGAGTTCCACCCTACCCAATTGCTGGCGGATCTGCTCACCGTGCAGGAACACCTGCCGGGCAAGGCGCTGAACGAAGTGAAGCTGGCGTACGTCGGCGACGCGCGCAACAACATGGGCAACACGCTGCTGGAAGCCGCCGCGCTGGCGGGCATGGATCTGCGGCTGGTGGCGCCGAAGGCCTGTTGGCCACAGCCGGAGCTGGTGGCCGAATGCCAGGCGCTGGCGCAGCAAACCGGCGCGAAACTCACCCTGACCGAAGACATCGCCGAAGGGGTGCAAGACGCCGATTTCCTCTACACCGACGTGTGGGTGTCGATGGGCGAACCGAAAGAGACCTGGCAGGAGCGTATCGCGCTGCTGCGGCCGTATCAGGTCAACATGGCGATGCTGAAACTGACCGGCAACCCGAACGTGAAGTTCCTGCACTGCCTGCCGGCGTTCCACGACGACCAAACCACGCTCGGCAAGCAGATGGCACAGCAGTACGATCTGCACGGCGGCATGGAAGTGACCGACGAAGTGTTCGAGTCGGCGCACAGCGTGGTGTTCGATCAGGCGGAAAACCGGCTGCATACCATCAAGGCGGTGCTGGTCGCCACGCTGAGCGCAACGCTCTGACACGCCTCTCCCTCCGCCCTGGCGCCCCCGGCCAGGGCGGCTAATATATTCCTGGAATATCAAATAGCGCATTGGCCTTTGCCCGCCGCCGGCAAAGGTTCTACCGTGACAGGCCGACGGCGCCCGTGCCGTAAAAACCAACGATAACAAACCGTTCTCAGCGCCGCCCTGCGGCGCCTTCAGGGGATACACACCGATGAAAGCCAAACTCTTGCCGCTGTTCCTGCTCGCCGCCTTGCCCGCCGCCGCGTTAGCCGCCACGCCGCCGAATACGCTGGTGGTGGTGCAATCGCTGGATGACATCGTCAGCCTCGATCCGGCGGAAGCCAACGAACTCTCCAGCATCCAGACGGTGCCCAGCCTGTACCAGCGCTTGGTGCAGGCGGATCGCGACGATCCGGCCAAGGTGGCGCCGGTGCTGGCGGAAAGCTGGCAGAGCGATGCGGCGGCCAAAACGCTGACGGTAAAACTGCGGCCGCAGGCGGCGTTCGCCTCCGGCAACCCGCTGACCGCCGACGACGTGATCTTCTCCTACAGCCGCGCGGTGAAAATGAACAAGTCGCCGGCGTTCATCCTCAACGTGCTCGGCTGGCAGCCGGACAACATCGACGCGCAGCTGAAGAAGATCGACGACCATACCGTGCAGCTGCGCTGGACGGCGGACGTCAGCCCGGCGGTGGCGCTGAATATCCTCTCGACGCCGATCGCCTCGATCGTCGACAGCAAAGTGGCGCTGGCCAACGTCAAAGACGGCGACTTCGGCAACGCCTGGCTGAAAATGCACTCCGCCGGCAGCGGCCCGTTCAAGATGCGCGTCTATCAGCCGCATCAGGCGATCGTGCTGGACGCCAACCCAACTACGCCGGGCGACAAGCCGCAGCTGAAAAACATCATCATCAAGAACGTGCCGGATCCGGCCACCCGCCGCCTGCTGGTCCAGCAGGGCGACGCCGATATCGCCCGCGAACTGGGCGCCGACCAGACCGACACGCTGAAGAACCAGCCGGGGGTTAAGGTGTTGGAGATCCCGTCCGCCGAGCAAAACTACCTGGTATTCAACACCGGCAACGGCGCCAATCCGCTGCTGAACAACCCGGCCTTCTGGGAGGCGGCGCGCTATCTGGTGGATTATCAGGGCATCACCCAGGATCTGCTGAAGGGCCAATACTTCGTGCATCAGAGCTTCCTGCCGGTCGGGCTGCCGGGCGCGCTGGAGACCAACCCGTTCCGCTACGATCCGGCCAAGGCGAAAGCCATCCTGGCCAAAGCGGGCATCACCCACGCCGCCTTTACGCTGGACGTAGAGAACAAGCCGCCGTTCATCACCATCGCGCAGGCGCTGCAGGGCAGCTTCGCCGCCGCCGGCGTGAAGGTCGAGCTGCTGCCGGCCGCGGGCAGCCAGGTTTACTCCCGCGTGCGCGCCAGGCAGCATCAGGCGGCAATCCGCCTGTGGATCCCGGATTATTTCGACGCCCACTCCAACGCCAGCGCCTTTGCCTACAACGACGGCAAGAGCAGCACGGTGGCCGGGCTGAACGGCTGGCAGATCCCGCAGTTGAATAAGCAGACGCTGGCGGCACTGGCCGAAGCCGATCCGGCCAAGCGCCGCGCGCTGTACACCGCCATGCAGCAGGAGCTGCAGCGCAGTTCGCCGTACGTGTTTATCGATCAGGCCAAAACCGAAGTGGTGCTGCGCGACAACATCAAAGGCTACCAGCAGGGGCTGAACGCCGACATGGTCTACTACGATCGCGTCAGCAAATAGCCCGCAGGCGGCCATCGCCGGCCAATCGATTGCGGGGCGGCAAAAAACGGCGTTTTAACGCTTGCAGTGGCGAAAAGCGCGAGTATAATGCGCCACAATTTGCCAGGAGAAAGCATGAAAAACGACGTTTGTTTTGTTAGCCGCAATCGACAAAACCGACTGCCTATCGGCGGCCAGCTGCCGTTGTTTCTCCTGTTGCTAAACCGATCGTTTCAAGCCCCTCATTGAGGGGCTTTTTTTTGCCTTAAAAAGTCCCGCGCCACGGGCACGCGTCGAGGAGGAGTGAAAAATGGCCAACCCGCTGTATCACAAACACATCATCTCTATTAACGATCTCAGCCGCGAGGATCTGGAGCTGGTGCTGCGCACCGCCGCCGGTCTGAAAGCCAACCCGCAGCCGGAACTGTTGAAACACAAGGTGATCGCCAGCTGCTTCTTTGAAGCCTCGACCCGTACCCGCCTGTCGTTCGAAACCTCGATGCACCGCCTCGGCGCCTCGGTGGTCGGTTTCGCCGACGGCAGCAACACCTCGCTTGGCAAGAAAGGCGAAACCCTGGCCGACACCATCTCGGTGATCAGCACCTACGTGGACGCCATCGTGATGCGCCATCCGCAGGAAGGCGCGGCGCGCATGGCCTCGGAGTTCTCCGGCAACGTGCCGGTGCTCAACGCCGGCGACGGCGCCAACCAACATCCGACCCAGACCCTGCTGGATCTGTTCACCATCCAGGAAACCCAGGGGCGCCTGAGCAACCTCAGCATCGCTATGGTCGGCGATCTGAAGTACGGCCGCACCGTGCACTCGCTCACCCAGGCGCTGGCCAAATTCGAAGGCAACCGTTTCTACTTCATCGCCCCGGACGCGCTGGCGATGCCGGCCTACATCCTGAAAATGCTGGAAGAGAAAGGCATCGAGTACAGCCTGCACGGCAGCATTGAAGAAGTGGTGCCGGAGCTGGATATTCTCTACATGACCCGGGTGCAGAAAGAGCGCCTCGATCCGTCCGAGTACGCCAACGTGAAGGCGCAGTTCGTGCTGCGTGCCGCAGATCTGGCCGGCGCGCGCGCCAACCTCAAGGTGCTGCACCCGCTGCCGCGCATCGACGAGATCGCCACCGACGTGGATAAAACGCCGCACGCTTACTACTTCCAGCAGGCGGGCAACGGCATCTTCGCCCGTCAGGCGCTGCTGGCGCTGGTGCTCAACGCAGATTTGGCTCTTTAAGGGGGAACCGCCATGACTCATGACAACAAACTGCAGGTCGAAGCGATCAAATGCGGCACGGTGATCGACCACATTCCGGCGCAGATCGGTTTCAAGCTGCTGACGCTGTTCAAGCTGACCGCCACCGACCAGCGCATCACCATCGGCCTGAACCTGCCCTCCAACGAGCTGGGCCGCAAGGATCTGATCAAGATCGAGAACACCTTCCTGACCGAGCAGCAGGCCAACCAGTTGGCGATGTACGCGCCGAAGGCCACGGTAAACCGCATCGACAACTATGAAGTGGTGCGCAAGCTGACCCTCAGCCTGCCGGACCACATCGACGGCGTGCTGACCTGCCCGAACGGCAACTGCATCAGCCGCAGCGAGCCGGTGGCGTCGAGCTTCAGCGTCAAATCGCGCGACGGTGAAGTACACCTGAAGTGCCGCTACTGCGAAAAAGAGTTCGAGCATCAGGTGGTGCTGCAGGCGGACTAATCCCGGCATGGGCGCCGGGAGATGGCGCTGTTATTCTCTCGGTGACGCCCTATAATGGGTCCTCTGAAAATCACTCTACCCACGTTGCTACCCACCGAATTTTACGCTGCGGCCGACCGCGCGGCGGCGTGAAAGACAACGGGTTTATCAGGAGAAAACATGTCACGTAACATCAGCACTGAACTCGCCCCGGCAGCCATTGGTCCTTACGTGCAGGGCGTTGATCTGGGCAGCATGATCATCACTTCCGGCCAGATCCCGGTCGATCCGAAAACCGGCGCCGTCGCCGACGACGTCGCCGCTCAAGCGCGCCAGTCACTGGAAAACGTCAAAGCGATCGTCGAAGCCGCCGGCCTGATCGTTGCCGACATCGTGAAAACCACCGTGTTCGTGAAAGACCTGAACGACTTCGCCACCGTCAACGCCGCGTACGAAGCCTTCTTCACCGAGCACAGCGCGCCGTTCCCGGCCCGTTCCTGCGTGGAAGTGGCGCGTCTGCCGAAAGACGTGAAGATCGAAATCGAAGCCATCGCCGTGCGTCGTTAATCGACGCGCACGCGAATGACGGTCAGCTTCGGCTGGCCGTTTTTATTTCTGCTCTGCCCCGACAGCCTGCCGTCCCTGCGCCTTTAGCGCTCACCGCCGCCGCCTTTTCGCCCTATATTAAGGCGTCGTCACGCCAGACCTGCACCGCGAACGGGCGTTTTTCGCCGCGGTAGCCTCGCTCTGCGCCATTTTCGCCCGTTATCGCCTTGGCACGTTTTATGCTCGATTGATTGACAGCCTGCAATGTCGACGAGGTGACGATGCTGAATATCAATCTTTCCGCTTCACCGTTTTTTGATGAGATGCTTCTGGCTGAGGGAAAACACCGTGGCCACTACGACGCCTACTGGCAATGGCTGCAGCAGGCCGATCACCAGGCCGTGCAACGCAAGCGGGAAGAGGCTGCGCTGCTGTTTCACCGGGTGGGCATCACCTTCAACGTCTACGGCGACGATGACGGCGCCGAGCGGTTGATCCCGTTCGACAGCGTGCCGCGCATTATTCCGGCCGCCGAATGGGCGATGCTCGATCGCGGCATTCGCCAGCGCGTACAGGCGCTCAATGCCTTCCTGCATGACATTTACCACCAGCAGCATATTCTGAAGGCCGGCCTCATTCCGGCGGAGCAGGTGCTGGCCAACGATCAGTATCAACCCTGTATGCAAGGCGTTGATCTGCATCGCGATATCTATGCGCATATCGTCGGCGTGGACATGGTCCGCAACAGCGACGGCCAATACTACGTGCTGGAAGATAACTTGCGCACCCCGTCCGGCGTCTCTTACATGCTGGAAAATCGCAAAATGATGATGCGTCTCTATCCGGAACTGTTCGCCCGGCAACGCATCGCGCCGGTGGAGCGCTACCCGTCGCACCTGCTGCAAACGCTGCGCGAAAGCTCGCCCATCAACGATCCCACCGTGGTGGTGCTGACGCCGGGCCGCTTCAACAGCGCCTATTTTGAGCACAGTTTCCTGGCGCAGCAGATGGGGGTGGAGCTGGTCGAAAGCGCCGATCTGTTCGTCAAGGACGGCGCGGTCTTCATGCGCACCACCGCCGGGCCGTGCAAAGTGGACGTGATCTATCGTCGGGTGGACGACGCCTTCCTCGATCCGCTGGCGTTTCGGCCGGACTCGCTGCTCGGCGTACCGGGGCTGCTGTCGGTGTATCGCGCCGGCAATGTGGTGCTGGCCAACGCCATCGGCACCGGCGTGGCCGACGACAAATCGATCTACCCCTACGTGCCGGATATGGTGCGCTTCTACCTGCAAGAGGAACCGATCCTCAACAACGTGCCGACCTGGCAGTGCCGACATAAAAACGAACTGTCGTATGTGCTGGCCAACCTCGAACAGATGGTCGTGAAAGAGGTGCACGGCGCCGGCGGCTACGGCATGTTGATCGGCCCCACGGCGAGCAAGGACGAGCTCGCCCGCTTCCGCGCTCTGCTGCTGTCTCGCCCGCAGAATTACATTGCGCAAAACACGCTGGCGCTGTCCACCTGCCCGACCTTCGTCAACGATGGTCTGGCGCCGCGGCATATCGATCTGCGGCCGTTCGCCCTCAGCGGCGCGGAGATCCGCCTGGTGCCCGGCGGCCTGACCCGGGTGGCGTTGGCGGAAGGTTCGCTGGTGGTGAACTCGTCGCAGGGCGGCGGCACCAAGGACACCTGGGTATTGGAGGACGACCTATGCTGAGCCGCACCGCCAGTGAACTCTATTGGATGGCCCGCTATCTGGAGCGGGCGGAAAGCATCGCCCGGGTGCTGGACGTCACCAACAAGCTGTCGATGATGCCGATCCGCGACGGCGGCGATCAGGATCTGCAGGTGCCGCTCAACCTGACCGGCACCGGCCAGCTGTATGCCGCCGCCTACCCGGAATTGACGATGCCCAATCTGGTCAGTTTCTTCGCGCTCGACAACCGTAACCACAGCAGCATCTTCAGCTGCCTGCAAATGGGCTGGAACAACGCCCATGCGGTGCGCGGCAGCCTGTCATCCGAAGTCTGGGAGTGCATCAACGCCACCTGGATAGAGATGAAACTGATCCGCCGCCAGGGCATCGGCTCGGTGGGCGCCGATGCCTTCTTCGACTGGGTGAAGGAGCGCGCCCATCTGTTTCGCGGCGCCATGTTCGGCACGCTGCTGCGCAGCGACGCCATGCGCTTTATCCGTCTCGGCACCCTGCTGGAGCGGGCCGACGGCACCGCCCGTCTGCTGGAGGTGAAGAACACGCTGATGGACATCGACGGCGACCCGGTGCGCGAATATTACCGCATGGACACGCTGCTGCGGGCGGTGAGCGCGCGCGAAGCCTACCACAGCATCTACAAGCAGCCGTTGAGCCGCGAGACCATCGCCGAACTGATGATTCTGCGCAATGAAATCCCGCGTTCACTGCTGGCCTGCGTCGGCGACATGGTGCAGCAATTGGAACTGATCGGCGGCGGCGCCAACCAACCGCGACGTCTGGCGCACACCCTGCATGCCGAGCTGCGCTTCAGCAGCATGAAGGACCTGAACAAGATCGGCCTGGGCGAGTGGTTGAGCGCCTTTCTCGGCCAGGTGAACGGCATCGCCGAAAGCATCCATCACACTTATCTGGAGGCGCAATGAAACTGAATATTGAGCACAACACCCATTATCGCTACGCCCAGCCGGTGCAGCGCAGCACCCAATATCTGCGGCTGACGCCGCAGGATTCGCCGCATCAGCGCATCCTCTCCTGGCAACTGTCGTTGCCGGATGACGCGGTGCGCACCACCGACGCCTTCGGCAACGTACTGCACGTGCTGACGCTCGATGAACCGCATCAGGCCATCACCATTCGGGTGCTCGGGGAAGTGGAGATTGAAGACGGCGTCGAAGATCGGGCGCTCGGGCACCTGTCGCCGCTGGTATTTCTGCGCCATAGCCCGCTGACCCAGCCCGATGACGCCATTCAGGCCTTCGCCCTGCGTTATCATCAACCGCAGGCGGTGCTGAGCGGCCTGGAACATCTGATGGGCGAACTGCTGCTGAAAATGCCTTACAGCCCTGGCTCCACGCGCGTGACCGACAGCGCCGCCGAGGCTTTCGCCGCCGGCAGCGGCGTGTGTCAGGATCATACGCATGTCTTCCTGAGCTGCTGCCGCAGCCTGAACATCCCGGCGCGCTACGTCAGCGGCTACCTGTACAGCGAAGACTCGACCCATGTCGCCACCCATGCCTGGGCGGAAGTGTGGGTGGAGGAACGCTGGCACAGCTTCGACGTGACCAACAATACGCGCATGCCGAATCAGCACCTTAAGCTGGCGGTCGGCATCGATTATCTGGACGCCTGCCCGGTGCGCGGCATGCGATTGGGCGGCGGCTGCGAAGACATGAGCGCCATCGCCGCCGTACAAATGATGCCAACCGGCCAGTAGCCGCTTGCCGATGGAAAATGTTTCGGGCACGCTGCGCGTTGGCGGCGTGCCGGTCTTGTTTTGAGGGATTGTAGTATGACCTACTGTGTGGCCATGCGTTTGTCGTCCGGGCTGGTCTTTGCGTCCGATTCGCGCACCAACGCCGGGGTGGACCATATTTCCACCTTCCGCAAACTGCACGTGTTCCAACAGGACGGCGATCGCACGCTGGTGCTGCAAAGCGCCGGCAACCTGGCGACCACCCAGAGCATCATCAGTTTGCTGTTGCACCGCAGCAAGGACGCCGAACGCCCCAACCTGCTCAACGCTCCCAGCCTCTACGACGCCGCCACGCTGGTGGGGGAAACGGTGCGCGAGGTGATCCAGCGCGACAGCGAGGCGCAGCAAAGCGGCAGCACCACCGATTTCAGCTGCAACCTGCTGCTCGGCGGCCAAATTAGCGGGGAAGAGATGCGGCTGTTCCATATCTACCCGCAAGGCAACTTTATCGAAGCCACCCGCGACACGCCCTATTTTCAGATCGGCGAAAGCAAATACGGCAAACCGATCATCGACCGGGTGCTGCACTACGACACGCCGCTGGAACAAGCGATGCAATGCGCGCTGATTTCACTGGATTCGACCCTGCGCAGCAACCTGTCCGTCGGGCTGCCGCTCGACGTGATGATCTACCCGCGCGACAGCTTCAGCCATGCCCGGCAATACCGCATTACCGAAAACCATCCGTACTTCAGCGCCATCCGCAAGGGCTGGGGCGAAGGGCTGGTCAGCATTTTCACCCAGTTGCCGCCGCTGCAGCTGTAGGGATCCGGGCTCACACGAGCCCGTCCGCCTCATTGCACCTGTAGCCCCCGCAGCAACGCCTCCAGCGGGTACACCGCCGCAATCACCACTTCGTCGCGCGTCTGCGCCGCCGCATCCAGCCGGCGCTGCGCTTGTTCTGCCTCGGCCCGGCTCAGCGGTTTGTCCTGCTGATACCGCTCCAGCAGCGTTAACCCCAATGCGGCCAGGGCATCGACGTCCTGCGCCACCGGCGCCAGCTCCCGCAGCGTGCGGTTGCCCGCGATCGCCGTCTGCAACGCCGCGCCGTTCGCCTGCCAGCGCTGCAGCCGTTCGCGCAGCGCCTGCGCCGCCGCCTTATCGCGCTTATCCTTCAGCAGAGCCGCGACCTGCGCATGCATGGCGCGCACCGCCTCGCTCTCCGGCGGCAGCGCATCGGCAAAGCGGTTCAGCGGTTCGAACTGGTGATAGTTGCCGGCCTGGAACTTCAGGTGCTGGCGGGTGTAATACTGCGCCGGTTCCACCGCCTCGGCCAGGATCTGCAGCGGCATGATCTGCACGCTGTTGCTCAGCCGGGTGAATTCGCGCGCCGTTTCCGCGTGCTGCTGCAGGCCGACCGACACCACCGACCAGGCGTCGATCGCCGCCAGCCGCCGGTACATGTTGCTTTCGTCGGTGACGTCCTGCGCCGACCACAGCCGCTCCGCCACCGCAAAGGCGCGCGGCCACAGCTTGAGATCGATCAGCGGCGCACGCACGTTTTCCGCCCACAGCGCCGCTTCCCCGCCGAGGATCTTGGCCTGCCCCTTCTCATCCGGCACCACCGGCATCTTGCCCGCCGGCGCCGCCGCCAGTTTCTCGCCCTGGGTGGGGTAACGCACGTTGCCGACCAGCGTATAGCCGCTGAGCTTGTCCTGTTGCAGCGTAAACACCGGCCGCGTGTCGCCCATCCAGGTATCGACGCGGAACGTCACCTGCTGCGGCGTGCGCCAGACGATATCGTGCACCGCGCGGCGCGATTTGCCGTTGAAATCGATAAAGCCGCGCCAGCCCTGCTTGCCCTCGATCAGCGTGGAAGCGGCCCTCCACCGCGCTGCCCTTCAGGCGCGGCATGCTGAAACGCCAGCTTTGCGCCTGCTCGCCGGGTTGCACCGCCGTTTCGACCCCCAGCGGCTGCGGCAGAATTTCATTGCGGTAGTGATAGGCGGTGCTTTGCGGCTGATCGAGGTAGAAACCGGTGGAGAGAATGCCCTGATAGCCATCCTGCGCGCTGGCGCCCAGCGAGTCTTGCCCCTGCCAGGACTGAATGACGATCGAACGCGGCAGCGACGGATGATAGATCTCGTCCCAGCCGACCATCTGCCGCTGGTGCTTCTCGAGGACTTTTTCCAGCTTCTGGTTGAAGTAGGCCTGCAGCGCATGGGTATCCGCCAGCCCGTTCTGCTGCATAAACGCCTGAATCGACGGCGACGCCCGCCACTGGCTGGCGTCCACTTCGTCGCCGCCGATGTGCAGATAAGGATCGGGGAAGATCGCCGCCAGCTCGCCGACGATCGTATCGACAAACTGATAAACCTCGTCGCGGGTCGGATCGAGCGTCGGCTTATGCACGCCCCACTCGCGCTCCATGCGATACGGCCCCGGCGCGCTCATCAGGTCGGGATAGGCCACCGCGATGCTGGAGGCGTGCCCCGGCATGTCTATCTCCGGCACCACGCGAATGCCGCGCGCCGTGGCGTAAGCCACCACCTGCCGCATTTGCTCACGGGTGTAGAACTGGCCGTCGCTGGCCTGCTGCTGCAATTTGGGGTAATGCTCGGAGGCGAAGCGCCAGCCCTGATCGTCGGTCAGGTGCCAGTGGAATACGTTGAGCTTGGCCGCCGCCATGCCGTCAAGCTGGCGCAGAATGTCCGGCAGCGGCAGGAAATGGCGCGCCGAATCCAGCAGCACGCCGCGCCACGGAAAACGCGGCACGTCGCGAATATCCACCAATGGCAGGAAAGTGTTTTGCCCGTCGGTCTGCAGCAGTTGCAGCAGGGTCTCCATGCCGCGCAGCGCGCCGAAGCGGGTGTTGGCGGTCAGCGTGGCGCCCTGCGGCGTGACCGCCAGCCGGTAACTCTCATCGCTGCCCGGCAGCGGCTGCGCCGCCACCCGATCCTTGATCACCACCTTGATCGCCGCGCCGTTTGCTTCTTCCCTCGGCGCCAGCGTCCAGCCGGTCTGCAGTTCGATGCGCTGGCGCCAGCGCGGCAGCGCGTCACCCAAATCATCGCCCTGGAGGCTTAACGACAGCCGGTGATCCAAAATCAGTTTGCCCGCCGGTTGCGTCACTTCCACCTGCTGCGGCCAGGGCATCAGCGGCAAATCACCCGCCGGCTGCGCCAGCGCGCCGCAAGAAAACCATAACGATGAAGCCAGTAGCGTATAACGGAAAGGTCTGTGCATCGGAAATTCCTCAGAGGAAAAAAACAAAATATCCCCAATGAATTTCAAACCACCGCTAGGCGGCAAGCGCCCGCATCCCCAGGCGCTTAGGTCTGCTAAGTAACTGGGGGGCGGGCGTACAGCCAACAACGCGGTGGCTTGAAAGGCGCAGGGGAAAACAGCCAACGCTGTAGATAAAGACTCAGCACAGAACAGATGTCCAACCGTTGCGGTGAAAAAGCGGACGGGATCACAGTTGCCCCCTCCCGGCCGGAGGGGGCGAACGGGTTATTGCCAGCCGTAGCGGCGCACGAACCAGCCTTTCACGCACTGGGTCAGCACCATGTAACCGGCGAGGATCAGCACCAGCCACGGGAAGTAACCGAGCGGCAGCGCCTGCAGCTGCAGGAAGCCGGCCAGCGGCGAGAACACCAGGCCGATGCCGGTGGCGATCACCGCCAGCGTCATGATGCACAGCGGCCAGGACGGGCGGCTCTGGATAAACGGAATTTTGCGCGTGCGGATCATGTGCACGATCAGCGTTTGCGACAGCAGCCCTTCCACGAACCAGCCGGACTGGAACAGCGTCTGCATTTCCGGCGTGTTGGCCTTGAATACCCACCACATCAGGCTGAAGGTCAGCACGTCGAAGATCGAACTGATCGGCCCAAAGAACACCATAAACCGCCCCAAATCGGCGGAGTTCCAGCGCTGCGGCTGGGTGATCTGATCGTCGTCGACGTTATCGAACGGGATGGCGATCTGCGAGATGTCGTACATCAGGTTCTGAATCAACAGGTGCAGCGGCAGCATCGGCAGAAACGGCAGGAAGGCGCTGGCGATCAGCACGCTGAACACGTTGCCGAAGTTGGAGCTGGCGGTCATCTTGATGTATTTCAGCATGTTGGCGAAGGTACGGCGCCCTTCGATCACCCCCTGCTCCAGCACCATCAGGCTTTTTTCCAGCAGGATGATGTCCGCCGCTTCCTTGGCGATGTCCACCGCCGAATCGACGGAGATGCCGATATCGGCCGCGCGCAGCGCCGGCGCGTCATTGATGCCGTCGCCCATAAAGCCCACCACGTGCCCCTGGCGGCGCAGCAGTTTGACGATGCGCTCCTTGTGCAGCGGCGTCAGCTTGGCGAACACCGTGGTGCGCGCCGCCGCCTGCGCCAGCTGCTCGTCGTCCATCTGCTCGATCTCGCTGCCGCGCAGCAGATGATCGGCCTCGAGCCCGACGTCACGGCACACTTTGGCGGCCACCAGCTCGTTGTCGCCGGTGAGGATCTTCACCGTGACGCCGTTCTGTTTCAGCGCCGCCAGCGCCGGTGCGGTGCTTTCCTTCGGCGGATCGAGGAAGGCGACGTAGCCTTCAAGGATCAGATCCGACTCGTCCGCCACGCCGTATTCATGGGTTTGCGCCGGCAGGATCTTGTTGGCCACCGCCACCACCCGCAGCCCCTGCTGGTTGAGATCGTCGGTGATGCGGCGGATCCTCGCCAGCAGCGCCTCGCTCAGCGGGATCACCTCGTCTTCGTGGCGCACGTGGCTGCAAATCGCCAGCATCTCTTCCAGCGCGCCCTTGCACACCAGCTCGTGATACTCGTTGTCTTTGGCCACCACCACCGACATGCGGCGGCGCACGAAGTCGAACGGGATCTCATCCACCTTGCGGTAGTTTTGCAGCGCCTGCGGCTGCTGATTTTGCTCCGCGCAGCTCAGCACCGCCACGTCGAGCAGGTTTTTCAGCCCAGTCTGGTAGAAGCTGTTCAGCCAGGCGTAGCGCAGCACCCGCTCGCTGCCGGCGCCGAACGCATCGGTGTGGCGCTCCAGCACGATCTTGTCCTGGGTCAGGGTGCCGGTCTTGTCGGTGCACAGAATGTCCATCGCGCCGAAGTTCTGGATGGCGTCCAGCCGTTTGACGATCACCTTCTGACGCGACAGCTTCACCGCCCCTTTGGCCAGCGTCGAGGTGACGATCATCGGCAGCATCTCCGGCGTCAGCCCGACCGCCACCGAAAGCGCGAACAGCGCCGCCTCCCACCAGTCGCCCTTGGTGTAGCCGTTGATCAGCAGCACGATCGGCGTCATCACCAGCATAAAACGGATCAGCAGCCAGCTGACCTTGCTGATGCCGCTCTGGAAGGCGTTCGGCTGCTCATCCTGGCTGGTGACGCGCTGCGCCAGCTGGCCGAAATAGGTGCCGCCGCCGGTGCCGATCACCATCGCCAGCGCGGTGCCGCTGACCACGTTGGTGCCCATGAAGCACAGGTTCTGGCAGTCGAGCGGATCGGCCGCCGGCAACTGCGGCGCGGCGGATTTTTCCACCGGCAGCGATTCGCCGGTCAGCGCCGCCTGGCTGATGAACAGATCCTTGGCCGACAGCACGCGCAGATCCGCCGGGATCATGTCGCCGGCCGCCAGTTTGATGATATCGCCCGGCACCAGCTGCGCGATCGGCAGCTCCACGTGCTCGCTCCTGCCGGTGAGCGCATCGCTGCGGATCACCGTGGCGGTGTTGCTCACCATGGCCTTCAGCGCGTCGGCCGCCCGGTTGGATCGCGCCTCCTGGATGAAATTTAGCAGCGTGGAGATCAGCACCATCAGCGCGATCACCAAGGCGCCGGTGAGATCCTCGGTGGCGTAAGAGATCATGCCGAGCGCGGTCAGCAGCAGGTTGAACGGGTTGCGGTAGCAGTGCCAGAGGTGTTGCCACCAGGCCTCTTTCTGCTGATCGTCGATGACGTTCTCGCCGCAGCGCTGGCGCACCTGTTCCGCCTCATGGGCGGTGATGCCTTCCGGGTGGCTGTGAAAACGCTCAAAGAGCTGCATCGTTTCTGCGGCGGCGCATTCCAGCCGCTGCTGCGCCAGGCCGGCCGGCATGTCGCGCGCAGCGCCGCCGACGCTGTCCAGCAGGCTGTCGCGGCGCACCAAACGGCGCGGGAGGCCGCGGGCGAACAGGCCCAGCAGCTGACGGGGGAGTTTTTTCAGTTTCATGGGTCGCACCTCGTCGCCCGGTGCCTCACGGCAGCGGGTAAACGGGGATCGTCATCGGCCGGGCGGATGGCGGGTGCGCCAAAAAGCCTCTGCCAACGCAGATCCTTATTCTTTTTTTCAGCAGCAGGAGCGAACGACGAAGCGCGCGCTACCGGTTACCGTGATGTACTTCACCGGTAAAACAGCAGCGCCAGGCGGAGAGGTTTTACCGGAGAACCGAGTGAGTGTCTAAAGCAGTCGGGTCGGGGTCCATATGGGGAATAACCTCCGGTAAAGGGAAAAACAGAGCGGCAGGAGCGGCCGTTCATCGCAATGTCACAATCCCGTTTTGCATCAAGATCCGCGTCGGAAAATGAGCTATGCTGACGGGCATTGTTTTACAGGCCTTTATGTTACGCCTGTCCACCTCAACGAAAAGTAAACCATGCAAAACCGGCTGACCATCAAGGACATCGCGCGCCTGAGCGGCGTAGGCAAATCCACCGTCTCACGCGTGCTGAACAATGAAGGCAGCGTGAGCCCGCAAACCCGTGAACGGGTGGAAGCGGTGATCCGTCAGCAAGGGTTTACGCCCTCCAAGTCGGCGCGCGCCATGCGCGGCCAAAGCGACAAAGTGGTGGGCATCATCGTTTCCCGTCTCGACTCGCCGTCGGAAAACCAGGCGGTGCGCACCATGCTGCCGCTGCTGTATCAGCAAGGCTTCGATCCGATCGTGATGGAGAGCCAGTTCGAAACCCGCCTGGTGCAGGAGCATCTGCACGTACTGCATCAGCGCAACGTCGACGGCGTGATCCTGTTCGGCTTCACCGGCCTGACCGCGGCGATGCTCAAGCCGTGGCAGGAAAAAATGGTGGTGATGGTGCGCGAATACGACGGCTTCTCGTCCGTCTGCTACGACGACGCCGGCGCGGTGAACCTGTTGATGGATCGCCTGTATCAGCAAGGGCATCGGCATATCGGCTATCTGGGGGTGCAGCTCAGCGACGCCACCACCGGCCAGCGCCGCTATCAGGCCTATCTCGACGCCTGTGAACGCCTCACGCTCACGCCGCGCGCCACGCTGGGCGAACTGAGCTACCAGAGCGGTTTCCAGCACGCCGCCGAAGTGATTGACGCGCACACCAGCGCGCTGATTTGCGCCTCCGACAGCATCGCCCTGGGGGCGATCAAATACCTGCAACAACAGCCGACGCGCGCCATCCAGGTATGCGCCATCGGCAACACCCCGCTGCTCAGCTTCCTGTTCCCCGACACCCTGTCGGTAGAGTTCGGCTACGGCAGCGCCGGCCTGCTGGCCGCGCAGCAGCTGCTGGCGCAGCTCAGCGGCGAACAGGGGATCCGCCGCCTGGTGGTGCCCAGCAAACTTTCCTGATCGGAAGTTGACCATTTTTCGTCATTTTGTGATCCTCGCCCCAAACCGGGAACGTTCCCATTTCATTCAAAATGCCGAGTGGCTAAGCTTTGATCATTACTCAGTCAACACCTCTGCAGGTATCCCATAATGAGCAAAGTAAAACAGCAGGATATTGATCGCCTGATTGTTTTGGTCGGCGGCCGCGAGAACATCGCCACCGTCAGCCATTGCATTACCCGGCTGCGTTTCGTCCTCAACGATCCCAATAAGGCGAAACCGAAAGAGATCGAAGAGCTGCCGATGGTCAAAGGGTGCTTCACCAACGCCGGGCAGTTCCAGGTGGTGATCGGCACCGACGTCGGCGACTACTATCAGGCGCTGATCGCCAGCACCGGCGTCAACGAGGCCGACAAGGAGCAGGCCAAGGTGGCCGCGCGCCAGAACATGACCTGGACCGAGCGCACCATCTCCCACTTCGCCGAGATCTTCTTCCCGCTGCTGCCGGCGCTGATCAGCGGCGGTCTGATCCTCGGCTTCCGCAACGTGATCGGCGACATCCCGATGTCCGGCGGCCAAACGCTGGCGCAGATGCACCCGGCGTGGAAAACCGTTTACGACTTCCTGTGGCTGCTCGGTGAAGCGATCTTCATGTTCCTGCCGGTGGCCATCTGCTGGTCGACGGTGAAAAAGATGGGCGGCACCCCGGTGCTCGGCATCGTGCTGGGCGTCACCCTGGTGTCGCCACAGCTGATGAACTCCTACCTGCTCGGCCAGCAAACGCCGGAAGTGTGGAACTTCGGCTGGTTCGTGATCCAGAAAGTGGGCTATCAGGCGCAGGTGATCCCGTCGATCCTGGCGGGCATGGCGCTGGGCTGGATCGAAACCCGGCTGAAAAAGATCGTTCCCGACTATCTCTATCTGGTGGTGGTGCCGGTGGTCTCGCTGCTGCTGGCGGTGTTCCTGGCGCACGCGCTGATCGGGCCGTTCGGCCGCATGATCGGCGACGGCGTTGCCTGGGCGGTGAAATCGGTGATGACCGGCAGCTTCGCGCCGGTGGGCGCCGCGCTGTTCGGCTTCCTGTATGCGCCGCTGGTGATCACCGGCGTGCACCAGACCACGCTGGCTATCGACATGCAGATGATCCAGAGCATGGGCGGCACCCCGGTGTGGCCGCTGATTGCGCTGTCCAACATCGCGCAGGCCTCGGCGGTGCTCGGCATCATCATCATCAGCCGCAAGGCCAACGAGCGTGAAATCTCGGTGCCGGCGGCGATCTCCGCCTACCTCGGCGTGACCGAACCGGCGATGTACGGCATCAACCTCAAATACCGCTTCCCAATGCTGTGCGCGATGATCGGCTCCGCGATCGCAGGCCTTATCTGCGGGTTGGACGGCGTGATGGCCAACGGCATCGGCGTCGGCGGCCTGCCGGGCATTCTGTCTATCAAGCCGCAGTTCTGGCTGATTTACTCGCTGGCGATTCTGGTGGCGATCGTCATCCCGCTGGTGCTGACCATCATGGTCTACAAACGCAAGGCCGCCCGCGGCGAGCTGCCGGTTTGATTGACGCAAAATACGCAACATGAATGTAGGGGCCGGAAATACCCTATAGCTTTCGAGCTGTAGCTAGGCGGCAAGGGTGCAAATCCCCAGGAGCTTACTCAAGTAAGTGACTGGGGTGCAGCGCCAGCAGCCAACAACGCTGCAGTTTGAAAGATGAAGGGTACGGGCCTGTTGTCACGATTCAAAGGTATCCAGTTATGAGCAACCCAACCCCCTGGTGGCAGAACGGCGTCATCTACCAAATTTATCCGAAGAGTTTTCAGGACAGCACCGGCAACGGCTACGGCGATTTGGCCGGGGTAACCCGGCGGCTGGACTATCTGCAGGAACTGGGCGTGGACGCGATCTGGCTGACGCCGGTCTACGTATCGCCGCAGGTGGACAACGGCTATGACGTGGCGGACTACTGCGCCATCGATCCGGCTTACGGCACGATGGCGGACTTCGAGCAGTTGGTCGCCGCCGCCCACCAGCGCGGCATCCGCATCGTAATGGACATGGTGTTCAACCACACCTCGACCGAGCACCCGTGGTTCAAGGCCGCGCAGGATCGCCACAGCCCGTATCGTCAGTTCTACGTCTGGCGCGACGGCGAAGGTGAAACGCCGCCGAACAACTGGCGCTCCAAGTTCGGCGGCAACGCCTGGCAGTGGCACGCCGACAGCGGCCAGTACTACCTGCACCTGTTCGCCGCCGAGCAGGCGGATCTCAACTGGGAGCACCCGCCGGTGCGCGAAGAGCTGAAGAAAGTGTGTCAGTTCTGGGCGGACAAAGGCGTCGACGGCCTGCGCCTCGACGTGATCAACCTGGTGTCCAAACAGCAGGACTTCCCGTCCGACAGCCAGGGCGACGGCCGCCGCTTCTACACCGACGGCCCGCGCATCCACGAGTTCCTGCAGGAGATGAGCCGCGAGGTGTTTCAGCCGCGCGGCCTGATGACGGTGGGCGAGATGTCCTCCACCACGCTTGAGCATTGCCAGCGCTACGCGGCGCAGAGCGGCGAAGAGCTGTCGATGACCTTCAACTTCCATCACCTGAAGGTGGACTACGCCGGCGGCGAAAAATGGACGCGGGCGGCGCCGGATTACGTGGAACTGAAGCAGATCTTCCGCCACTGGCAGCAAGGGATGCATAACCGCGCCTGGAACGCGCTGTTCTGGTGCAACCACGATCAGCCGCGCATCGTGTCGCGCTTCGGCGATGAAGGCGCACTGCGGGTGCCGGCCGCCAAAATGCTGGCGATGGTGCTGCACGGCATGCAGGGCACGCCTTATATCTATCAGGGCGAAGAACTCGGCATGACCAACCCCGGCTTCCGCGCCATCGAGCAGTATCGCGACGTGGAAAGCCTGAACATGTACGCCGAACTGCGCGCCCAGGGCCGCAGCGACGCCGAGCTGCTGGCGATCCTGGCCGACAAATCGCGCGACAACGGCCGCACGCCGATGCAGTGGAGCGCCGCACCGCACGCCGGTTTCACCACCGGCACGCCGTGGATCGGCTGCGCCGAGAACTACCCGCAGATCAACGCCGACGCGGCGCTGGCCGATCTCGACTCGGTGTTTTACGCCTATCGCCAGCTGATCACCCTGCGCAAGCAGTATCCGCTGCTGACCCACGGCGACTATCAGGATCTGGCGCCGGAACACCCGGCGCTGTGGTGCTATCAGCGCAGCTGGAACGGCCAGCGCCTGCTGGTGGCGGCCAACCTGAGCAGCGAACCGCTGGCCTGGGCGGCGGAAGGCGTGGAAGCTTCCGCGCAATGGCGCCCGCTGATGAGCAACTACGCCGATTCGGCGGACCAGCCGCAGGCGCTGACGCTGCGGCCGTTCGAAGCAGTGTGGTGGCTGCTCGAAGACTGACCCCGCAGGGCGCGGCGAACGCTGCGCCCTACCTTTTCCCCAGCAGCGCCGCCACGCCGGCGGCCTCTTGCGCCAACTGCTCATCACTCATGTCGCTCACGCCCTGCACCAGATGCGGCGGCAGATAATCCATGCCGGTCAGGTTGGCCATGGCGTGGAACGGCAGCAGCAGATCCTGCACCGGATAACGGTTATACCCTTGCGCTGTATAAGCCTGAGCGTCGCCGCCGGTGCTCACCACCAGCTGCAGCGGCTTGCCGTGCAGTTGGGTGCCTTCGCTGCCGTAGGCGAAACCGTAGGTTAATACCGCATCCTGCCATTCGCTGAGGATCGCCGGCGAGCTGTACCAGTAAAACGGGAACAGCATCACTACCGCATCATGGCTCTGCAGCAACGCCTGTTCGCGCGCCACGTCGATGCGGTAATCCGGGTACGCGCGGATCAGTTCGTGAACGGTCACGTTGGGCAGCGGGCGTACGGCCTCGATCAGCGCTTTGTTGATGCGCGACTCGTCGGGGGTGCGGTGGGCGGTTAACACTAAAATGCGTGACATAACGATTCCTCGGTCATAAGAAGATGTGGGCATTTTTCCATTTCCGTCGCGGCGGGTGTAGGCTGTTAGAGGTCACTTCAATTTCAACTGAAAGTATCAACCACTATGTCGCTGCCCTTTGACGTGCATCGCCTGTTGCCGGCCTTCCTCGCCGCCGCGCAGGCGCAAAATTTCTCCGCCGCCGCTCGCCAGCTGGGCGTGACGCCGGCGGCGGTCAGCAAAAACATCCGCGCGCTGGAAGAGAAGCTGGCGCTGCGGCTGTTTCAGCGCAATACCCACAACGTGCTGCTGACCGACGAGGGCAAAGCGTTGCTGGCGCAGGTGGCGCCGCTGTGGCAGGCATTGGCGGCGACGCTGGAAAGCGCCGGCGGCGAACGGCAGGCGCCTGCCGGCGTGGTGCGCGTCAGCATGATCCCCGGCTTCGGCCGCCGGATGCTGATGCCGTTGATCCCGCAATTTCTGGCGCGCTATCCGCAGATCGATCTCGATCTGTCGCTGGACGCCCGGGTGGTGAATTTGGTGGGCGAAGGTTTCGACGTCGGCATCGGCAGCCGGGTCGATCCCGACAGCCGGCTGGTGGCCCGCCCGCTCTACCCGATGCACATGGTGCTGGCGGCGTCGCCCGACTATCTGGCGCGGCGCGGTGAACCGCAAACGCCGCACGATCTGCTGCGGCACGACTGCCTGCTGCACCGCAACCCGGCCAACGGCCGCCACGTCAAATGGCAGCTGCGCCATCAGGGCGAAACGCTGGCGCTGGATCTGAACGGCCGGCTGGTGGCCAGCCGCCCGGAAATGCTGCTAGATGCGGCGCTGGCCGGGCTGGGCATCGTCAACCTGGCGCGCTGGTACGTCGAGAAACACTTCGAGCAGGGCACGCTGCGGCCGGTGCTGGCGGAATGCTGGCCGCGCCCGGTGCAGCTGTGGCTCTATTACGCTTCGGCGGATCTGCCGCCGCGGGTGCGCGTCTGGGTGGATTTTCTGCTGGAACATTTTCGCGATCGGCCGGCGGGCGATTGACGACTGTTCAGCTTGCGCACGCTCTTCCGTTTTCCTTGTTCTACATCAAAAGAATCGCGCCAATATCTATATATAGTGCATTAAGAATTGCGAACACCTATATATAGTAGTTATCCACAAAATCATCCACACGCCGCCACAGCCCTTGCGCGCTGCGGCTTTGCCCTGTGGATAAGCGAAATTTGACGGTTGCTCGCCACGCCAGGCGGGTATGAACGCTCCCTCGGGGAACAAGGAGTACAACGTGAAACCAGTAGTGATTAAGCGGGACGGTTGCCAGGTACCTTTTGACGAAGCGCGCATTGCGCAGGCCATCGAGCGCGCCGCGCTGGCGGTGGGCGTGGTCGATGCCGACTACTGCGCCACCGTCGCCCGCGTGGTCGCTCAGCGTATGGAGCAGCAGCCGCGCGTCGATATCCACGAGATCCAGCAGGCGGTGGAAAACCAGCTGATGGCCGGCGAATACAAACAGCTGGCGCGCGCCTATATCGAATACCGCCACGATCGCGACGTGGCGCGCGAGCTGCGCGGCCGCCTGAATCAGGAAATTCGCGGCCTGGTCGAGCAGAGCAACCGCGCGCTGCTGAACGAAAACGCCAACAAGGACAGCAAGGTGATCCCCACCCAGCGCGACCTGCTGGCGGGCATCGTCGCCAAACACTACGCCAAGCAGCACATCCTGCCGCGCGACGTGGTGCTGGCCCATGAACGCGGCGAAATTCACTACCACGATCTCGACTACTCGCCGTTCTTCCCGATGTTCAACTGCATGCTGATCGATCTGAAAGGCATGCTGACCAACGGCTTCAAGATGGGCAACGCCGAGATTGAGCCGCCGAAGTCGATCTCCACCGCCACCGCCGTGACCGCGCAGATCATCGCCCAGGTCGCCAGCCATATCTATGGCGGCACCACCATCAACCGCATCGATGAAATTCTGGCGCCGTTCGTCGACGAGAGCTTCCGCAAACACCTGCAGGTGGCGGAAGAATGGCAGATCCCGGACGCCAAAGGCTATGCCATGGCGCGCACCGAGAAAGAGTGTTACGACGCCTTCCAGTCGCTGGAGTACGAGGTCAACACCCTGCACACCGCCAACGGCCAGACGCCGTTCGTCACCTTCGGCTTCGGCCTCGGCACCAGCTGGGAGTCGCGCCTGATCCAACGCTCAATCCTGAAAAACCGCATCGCCGGGCTGGGCAAAAACCGTAAGACCGCCGTGTTCCCCAAACTGGTGTTCGCCATCCGCGACGGCCTCAACCACCAGTACGGCGATCCGAACTACGACATCAAACAGCTGGCGCTGGAGTGCGCCAGCAAGCGCATGTACCCGGACATCCTCAACTACGATCAGGTGGTGAAGGTCACCGGCTCGTTCAAAACGCCGATGGGCTGCCGCAGCTTCCTCGGCACCTACGAGCAGGACGGCGAGCTGGTGCACGACGGCCGCAACAACATCGGCGTCATCAGCCTCAACCTGCCGCGCATCGCGCTGGAGGCGATGGGCGATGAGTCGCGCTTCTGGGCGCTGCTGGAACAGCGCCTGCAGCTGGCGAAAAAGGCCCTGATGACGCGCATCGCCCGGCTGGAAGGCATCAAGGCGCGGGTGGCGCCAATCTTGTACATGGAAGGCGCCTGCGGCGTGCGGCTCAAGGCCGACGATAACATTGCGGATATCTTCAAGAATGGCCGCGCCTCGATTTCGCTGGGCTACATCGGCCTGCACGAGACCATCAACGCGCTGTTCGGCGGCAAAAACCACGTGTATGACGACGAGGCGCTGCGCGCCAAAGCGGTGGCGATCGTCGCGCGGCTGCGCGCCGCCGTCGACGCCTGGAAAGACGAGACCGGCTACGGCTTCAGCCTCTACAGCACGCCGAGCGAAAACCTGTGCGATCGCTTCTGCCGGCTGGACACCGCCGATTTCGGCGTGGTGCCGGGCGTCACCGACAAGGGTTATTACACCAACAGCTTCCACCTCGACGTGGAGAAGAAGGTCAATCCGTACGACAAGCTGGACTTCGAAGCGCCCTACCCGCCGTTGGCCAGCGGCGGCTTCATCTGCTACGGCGAGTACCCGAACCTGCAGCACAACCTGAAGGCGCTGGAAGACGTGTGGGACTACAGCTACACCCGGGTGCCTTACTACGGCACCAACACGCCGATCGACGAGTGCTACGAATGCGGCTTCACCGGTGAATTCTCCTGCACCAGCAAAGGCTTCACCTGCCCGAAATGCGGCAATCACGACTCGGCCAAGGTCTCGGTCACCCGCCGGGTGTGCGGCTATCTCGGCAGCCCCGATGCCCGGCCGTTCAACGCCGGCAAGCAGGAAGAGGTGAAACGCCGGGTGAAACACCTCGGCAACGGGCAGCTCGGCTGAAAAGCGCCGTGCAGCCTAGGCAGAAGCCTGTTCATCAGGCGTGATTGTCGCCGCCAGTTTGCCTTCGGCCAGCGCGCACCAACCGCAGCGTACACGCAGTACGTAAGGATTGGGAGCACTGCCCGGAGGCAAAATGGCCAGTAAAATAGCCTGATGGGCAGGCCTCACATGAATTATCACCAGTATTACCCAATCGACGTCGTCAACGGCCCCGGCACCCGCTGCACGCTGTTTGTCGCCGGCTGCGTGCACCAGTGCCCCGGCTGCTACAACAAAAGCACCTGGCGGCTCAACTCCGGCCAGCCGTTTACCCCGGAGTTGGAAGACCGCATCATCACCGATCTGAACGATACGCGCGTGCCGCGCCAGGGGCTGTCGCTCTCCGGCGGCGATCCGCTGCATCCGGCCAACGTGCCGAGCATCTTGCAACTGGTGAAACGGGTGCGCGCCGAGTGCCCCGGCAAGGATATCTGGCTGTGGACCGGCTACCGGCTGGCGGAGCTGGACGCACAGCAGATGCAGGTGGTGGACAAGATTAACGTGCTGATCGACGGCAAGTTCGTGCAGGATTTGAAAGACCCGGCGCTGATTTGGCGCGGCAGCAGCAACCAGGTGGTGCATAGGTTGCGTTGAGCCAGCAACACACATATCGATAGGTATTCATCCAAACTCGACCTGACGCATCGGCAGCATGGCGCCAATCTGACAGGCGGCTCTGCGCCAAAAGCGGAGGTTAGGGTTGCAAACCTTGCTCTAATGACGCCGTAGGGACTACAGAGGTTATGATTGACTGAGAGAGTGACTGATTTTTCAAACTTGTAAAATCAGTGATTTCAGCCTCATTGCGGTAATGGCATAATCAGGCTGGCGAAAGTGAGGGTGAGAATGGATAAAACATCTAAAAATCAGATAGTAGACAGCGACATTGCGCGTTTATTACTTAAACATAGAAAGGCACGCAACTGGACGGTAGCAGAGCTTGCCCAACGGTCGGGCGTCAGTCAGGCCATGATCAGCAAGGTTGAGCGGGGAGCTTCCAGTCCCAGCGCCACGATCCTCGGCCGTTTAGCCAACGCCATGAATATCACGCTATCAAAACTTTTCGCAGAGCTTGAGCAACACCAGAACTCACTGGTGCTCTTTGCTCATCAGCAGCAGCATTGGACAGATGAAAAGTCGGGCATTACCCGCTGGTCTCTTTCCCCAGCGGGCGCATGCCCCGAACTTATCAAAGTTGAAATTCCTGCTCTGGGTCAACTTACGATACCCGCTTCCGCCAGTGAGCATCTTTCCGGCCAAACGCTGTTGGTGTTGAGTGGCAGCCTTGATTTTCGGGTCAATAATCAAACCCATCATTTACGCGCCGGTGACTGTTTTGCCCTGACCTTTGCCAGCGAGTACCAAATGAGCAATCCCGACAGTGAGCAGGGTTGTGCATACGTCGTTGCTTTTAGCCAAAAAAATCAATAAGGCGCCACTGCCACGACGGCTACACTCCCGCCGATCGGCTTAGGTGCAATAGGGGATAGGCCCTGCCTTGATTATCCAACTCGGAACGCCCTGAAACTTCAAAGCCCATATGTTGATAAAACCCGACGGCCTGTTGGTTTTGTTCATTCACATCGACGCTTAAATCAGGATGAAGCGCCAGCGCATGTGATATCAACTGCTTTCCGACGCCACGTCCGCGAGCTGCAGCATCAACAAAAAGCGCCTCCAGATGACCATCGTGTAAAAACATAAATCCCAGCGGATGGTCTTCCCGATCGGCGGCAACCCACACGGGGGTTTCAGAAAAAAAACCGACAACCTCTTTTTCGATCTCTTGTCGATCGTGCGCAGTGAGAAAGTCGTGCGTAGCATCTACAGAATTTTTCCAGATTTGTATAATTTCTGGCGCTTCAGATGGACGTGACATTCTGATTTTTAACATTCTTCTACCTTACCGTGGTCATTACTGGGTGTATTTACACACAAAATTAGTCCACGCAAATTTACTATAGTGAATTTAAATTCACAATAGTGCATTCGATATCATGTCATGATATCCGACAGGAGAAGCGTTAACTCACTGACGCCATTGGTCCGCTTTACCGGTTGTTAAACGTGGCCATTGCCGTCTCCTCCTTGAGACAGCACCGAACCACTCATCAGCAGCGGTAAGTTACACCAGCCCCATCCCCACCACGCCGGTCAGTGCGCCGCACAGCGCCACCAGCGCCGCCGTCAGGCACAGCGCCCGGGCGGAGAAGGCTTTGTTGAGCATCAGCAGCGAAGGCAGACTGACCGCCGGCAGGGTCATCAGCAGCGCCAGCGCCGGGCCTGCGCCCATGCCCGCCAGCATCATGGTCTGCACGATCGGGATTTCCGCCGCGGTGGGGATAACAAACAGGCAGCCGACGATCGCCAGCGCGATGATCCACAGCAGGCTATTGTCGACGGCGCCGTCGGCGTGCGGGAACAGCCAGACCCGCGCCGCGCCCAGCGCCAGCACCGCCAACACGTAGATCGGGATGGTCGACCAAAACAGCGCCCACAGCGCTTTGCCCCAGCGGGCAAGGAACGGCTGCTCATCGCTCTGCGCCGTCAGCACCAAAGGCTGCGGCGCGGCGGGCTGCGGGTCGTTAGCGGTCACGCGCTGCACCAGCCAGGCGATGCCCAGCACCATCACCACACCTGCCACCAGGCGGATGGCGGCGAACGGCCAGCCGAGCACAAACCCCATGAACACCAGCGTCGCCGGGTTCAATACCGGGTTGGCGAGCCAAAAGGCCAGCGCGGCGCCGCTGGATACCGACTGGCGGCGCATGCCGGCGGCAACCGGTGCGGCGCAGCAGGTGCACATCATGCCCGGCAGCGCGATCAGCGCCCCCAGCACGGTGCCGGAAAAACGCCGGTGGCCAAGCGTGCGCGCCAGCCAGTCGCGCGGGATCAGCACCTGCACCAGCGAACCTAACAGCACCCCGAGCAGCGCCGCCTTCCACACCGCGGTGAAGTAGACCAGCGCGTACTGCCAGGCCGCCAGCCAGGGGCTCGCGGCGCCGTCGGCCAGGATCGATTTGCCGATCGAGTGGCTGTCCGCCGCCACGAAGGCCTTGCCGTAGTAAGGCTGCCATTTGACGTAGTAGAGGCCGACGGCCACCACCAGCAGAAACAGGATCGGTTTCCACAGCGGCCAAGCGCGTGGAGCGTGTTCAGGGGCATTTAGAGATTGCGGCATGGTAGCGGCCAGAGTCAGTCAACAAAGGCGCCAGCATAGCGCGCCGCCGCCGCCCGTGCACGCCTGGGCTGTCCTAAATAGTTCATCTGTTCGCCACCGACGCGTAACGCGATTGTCATCTGCGCCCGGCACCATGATGCCGACGTGAAGACCACAGGGTAGACGCCCGATGAAACGCACCGCTTCCACCTTCATAGCACCGCCATCGGCATGACGAGGTTTTTATTATGATGGAGTTATCTAGACATCCGACCACTTACCCCACCCGCTATCAGCAGATCGCCGCACAGCTGGAACAGGAGCTGCGCACGCAATACCGCTGCGGCGACTACCTGCCTTCGGAACAGCAGCTGGCCGAGCGTTATCAGGTCAATCGCCACACCCTGCGCCGCGCGGTGGATCAGCTGGTGGAACGCGGCTGGCTGCAGCGCCGCCACGGCGTCGGCATTCTGGTGCTGATGCGGCCTTACGACTACCCGCTGCACGCCAATACCCGCTTCAGCCAGAACCTGTTCGAGCAGGGCAGCCATCCCACCAGTGAGCGCTTACTCGCTGTCTTGCGCCCGTGCAATGGGCATGTCGCCAGCGCGCTTTCGCGTGAAGAAGGCGAAATGGTGATCCACCTGCGCACCCTGCGCCGGGTCAACGGCGTGCCGATGAGCGTGATCGACCACTATCTGCCCGATCTGGACTGGTGGCCGGCGCTGCAGCAGTTCCACAGCGGTTCGCTGCACCAGTTTATCGAACAGCACCTGCAGCAGCCGCTGACCCGCCGCCAGACGCGCATCAGCGCGCGCCGCGCGCAGGCCAAAGAGAGCCGGCTGCTGGAGATCGCCACCCACGCGCCGCTGCTGTGCGTGCGCACCCTTAACGTCCGCAGCGGCGGCGAAGACGTGGCGGAATACTCCGTCAGCCTGGCTCGCGCCGACATGATTGAACTGACGATGGAGCACTGAATGCAAGCCTTAGAGTCGAGACAACGCTGGATGTCGGTGCTGGCGCACAGCCGGCCCGAGCAGCTGCGCAGCCACTGGCAGGCGCTGAACCTCAGCCCGGGTTACCGCAGCATCCGCGCGCCGGAGATCGGCCTGGCCCAGCTGCAGGGGCGCATGGGCGCCACCGGCCGCCGTTTCGTGCTGGGGGACATGACGGTCACCCGCGCGGTGGTGCAGCTGGACAACGGCGGCTACGGCTACAGCTATATCGCCGGGCGCGACAAGGCGCACGCCGAGCTGTGCGCGCTGGCCGATGCGCTGCTGCAACAGCCGGAACACGGCGAACGCCTGCAACAACAGCTGATCGCGCCGTTGGCCGCGCTGCAGCACGAACAGCGCCAGCTGCGCGCCCGGGCGATCGCCGCCAGCCGGGTGGACTTCTTTACGCTGGTGCGAGGGGATTAAGCCATGAGTTTATTGACCGGTTTTGAACAACCGATAGACCAATCGCAGCACGCTTTCCGTTTGATTCTTAAAGCCTTGAGCGAACCGGGCCACCGGGTGACGCTGCCGAATGGCCCAGCCTGGGCGCCGCTGAACGCCGCCAGCACCGCCGCGCTGCTGACGCTGGCCGATCAGGAAACGCCGCTGCTGCTGTGCGCTGCGCTCAAAAGTGAGCAAGTGCTAACAAACATTCGTTTTCACAGCGGCGCGCCGCTGGCCGCCACGGCGAAGGAGGTCTGTTTTGCCCTATTCGATGAGCAGCTGCAGGCCGCCGATCTGCAGGCGTTGCCGCACGGCACGGAAATCTCGCCGGAATGCGGCGCCACGGTGGTGGTGCAGCTTGCTGAGCTGGAGAACGGCGCCGCGCTGCGCCTGACCGGCCCCGGCATCGAGAGCCAACGCCTGATTGCGCCGCGCCTGCCGCCGGCGCTGCTGGATTATCTGGTCAACCGCCCGCAGCGCTTCCCGCTGGGGCTGGATATCTTGCTGACCTGCGGCGATCGCCTGCTGGCGATCCCGCGGACCACCCGCGTGGAGGTGTGCTGATGTACGTAGCGGTAAAAGGGGGCGAAAAAGCCATTGAGGCCGCCCATCAGCTGCAGGAACGGCTGCGGCGCGGCGACGAGGCGCTGCCGGCGATCGGCGCGGAACAAATCGAACAGCAGCTGGGGCTGGCGGTGGATCGGGTGATGACCGAAGGCGGCATCTACGATCGCGAGCTGGCGGCGCTGGCCATCAAACAGGCCAGCGGCGATCTGGTGGAGGCGATCTTCCTGCTGCGCGCCTATCGCACCACCCTGCCGCGCCTTGCGGTCAGCGAGCCGCTGACCAGCGAAAACATGCGGCTGGAGCGGCGCATCTCGGCGGTTTACAAGGACTTGCCCGGCGGGCAGGTGCTGGGGCCGACCTATGACTACACCCACCGGCTGCTGGATTTCGCGCTGCTGGCGGAAGGCGAGGCGCCGCGTGCGCCGCAGGCCGACGAACCGCTGCCGGACAACTGCGGCCACGTGTTCGATCTATTGTGTCGCCAGCAGCTGGCGCGGGAGGAACAGGACGACGGCAGCGCGCCGGACGACATCACCCGCAACCCGCCGGTCTACCCCTGCTCGCGCTCGGCGCGCCTGCAGCAGCTGGTGCGCGGCGACGAAGGTTTTCTGCTGGCGCTCGGCTACGCCACCCAGCGCGGCTACGGCCGCAACCACCCGTTCGCCGGCGAGATCCGCACCGGCCACGTTTCGGTGGAGATCGTGCCTGAAGAGCTCGGTTTCGCCATCGATATCGGCGAAATCCTGCTGACCGAGTGCGAAATGGTCAACGGCTTCGTCGATCCCAAGGACCACCCGCCGCACTTCACCCGCGGTTACGGGCTGGTGTTCGGCCGCGCCGAACGCAAGGCGATGGCGATGGCGTTGGTGGATCGCGCATTGCAAAGCCCCGACTACGGCGAAGGCGTCGCCGGCCCGGCGCAGGACGAAGAGTTCGTGCTGGCCCACGCCGACAACGTCGAGGCCGCCGGCTTCGTCTCCCATCTCAAGCTGCCGCACTACGTCGACTTCCAGGCCGAACTGGAGCTGCTCAAGCGGCTGCGGCAGGAATACAGCGAGCGTCAGGAGGCCCGCGATGAGTGAAGTATTGACCGGCTATAACCTCGGTTATCTGGACGAACAGACCAAGCGCATGATCCGCCGCGCCATCCTGAAGGCGGTGGCGATCCCCGGCTACCAGGTGCCGTTCGGCGGCCGCGAGATGCCGATGCCCTACGGCTGGGGCACCGGCGGCATTCAGCTCACCGCCAGCGTCATCGGCCGCGCCGACGTGCTGAAGGTGATCGACCAGGGCGCCGACGACACCACCAACGCGGTGTCGATCCGCCGCTTCTTCCAGCGCGTCGCCGGGGTGGCCACCACCGAGCGCACGCCGGAGGCCACGCTGATCCAAACCCGTCACCGCATTCCGGAAACCGCGCTACGCGAAGACCAGATCCTGATCTATCAGGTGCCGATCCCGGAGCCGCTGCGCTTTATCGAACCGCGCGAAACCGAGACCCGCAAGATGCACGCGCTGGAGGAGTACGGCGTGATGCAGGTGAAGCTGTATGAAGACATCGCGCGCTACGGCCATATCGCCACCACCTACGCCTACCCGGTAAAGGTCAACGATCGCTACGTGATGGATCCGTCGCCGATCCCGAAATTCGACAACCCGAAAATGCACATGATGCCGGCGCTGCAGCTGTTCGGCGCCGGGCGCGAGAAACGCATCTACGCCCTGCCGCCGTTCACCAAAGTGGAGAGCCTGGACTTCGAAGACCATCCGTTCAGCGTGCAGCAGTGGGACGAACCCTGCGCGCTGTGCGGCTCGCGCCACAGCTATCTCGACGAGGTGGTGCTCGACGATCAGGGCAACCGCATGTTCGTCTGTTCGGACACCGACTACTGCCGGCAGCAGCTGGCGCAATCTTCGCAAGAGGCGCAGCACTGATGACTTCCACCCCTTTGAGCACCACCCCGCTGCTGTCGGTGAACCGGCTCACCCACCTGTACGCCCCCGGCAAGGGCTTCAGCGACGTGTCGTTCGATATCTACCCCGGTGAAGTGCTGGGCATCGTCGGCGAATCCGGCTCCGGCAAAACCACGCTGCTGAAGTCGATCTCGGCGCGGCTGGCGCCGCAGCGCGGGCAGATCCTTTACCGCCCGCAGGCGGACCGGGAACACGACCTGTACGCCATGGCGGAGAGCGATCGCCGCCGCCTGCTGCGCACCGACTGGGGCGTGGTGCACCAGCACCCGCTCGACGGGCTGCGGCCGCAGGTCTCCGCCGGCGGCAACATCGGCGAGCGGCTGATGGCCATCGGCCAGCGCCACTATGGCGACATTCGCCGCCAGGCCGGCCAGTGGCTGGAAGACGTCGAAATCCCGCTGTCGCGCCTCGACGATCTGCCGACCACCTTCTCCGGCGGCATGCAGCAGCGGCTGCAGATCGCCCGCAATCTGGTCACCCACCCCAAGCTGGTGTTTATGGATGAGCCGACCGGCGGGCTGGACGTGTCGGTGCAGGCGCGCCTGCTCGATCTGCTGCGCAACCTGGTGGTGGAGATGCAGCTGGCGGCGGTGATCGTCACCCACGATCTCGGCGTGGCGCGGCTGCTGGCCCACCGCCTGCTGGTGATGAAACAGGGCGAAGTGGTGGAGAGCGGCCTGACCGATCGGGTGCTCGACGATCCGCACCATCCTTACACCCAGCTGCTGGTTTCTTCGGTGCTGTCGTAACCCAAGGCGATAACAGATGACTATGCAAATCCGAGTTGAACATCTCAGTAAAACCTTTGTGCTGCATCAGCAGTACGGCACCCGCCTGCCGGTGCTGCACGACGCCAACCTGACGGTCCACCGCGGCGAATGCGTGGTGCTGCACGGCCACTCCGGCAGCGGCAAATCCACCCTGCTGCGCTCGCTGTACGCCAACTACCTGCCGGACAGCGGCCATATCTGGATCAACCACCAGGGCGACTGGCTGGACATGGTCAGCGCCGACGCGCGCCAGATTCTGGCGGTGCGCCGCCATACGCTGGGCTGGGTCAGCCAGTTCCTGCGGGTGATCCCGCGCATCAGCGCGCTGGAGGTGGTGATGCAGCCGCTGCTGGAACAGGGCGTCGAGCGCGCCGAGTGCCGCGAACGCGCCGAAGCGCTGCTCGCTACGCTCAACGTACCGCAGCGCCTGTGGCCGCTGGCGCCGTCCACCTTCTCCGGCGGCGAGCAGCAGCGGGTGAATATCGCGCGCGGCTTTATCGTCGATTACCCGATCCTGTTGCTGGACGAACCGACCGCTTCGCTCGACAGCCGCAACAGCGCGGCGGTGGTGCAGCTTATCGAACGCGCCAAGGCGCGCGGCGCGGCGATCGTCGGCATTTTTCACGATGAAGGCGTCCGCCGACAGGTCGCCGACCGGCTTTATGACATGCAGGCGCCACAGGCGCTGGAGGCCCTCTGATGATCGTCAATAACGTTAAGCTGGTGCTGGATGACCAGGTGGTGCAAGGCTCGCTGGAGATGCAGGACGGCGTGATCCGCAGCTTCGCCGACGGCCCGAGCCGGCTGCCGCAGGCGCTGGACGGCGACGGCGGCTGGCTGCTGCCGGGGCTGATCGAGCTGCATACCGACAATCTGGATAAGTTCTTTACCCCGCGCCCGAACGTCGACTGGCCGGCCCATTCGGCGATGAGCAGCCACGATGCGCTGATGGTGGCCAACGGCATCACCACGGTGCTGGACGCGGTGGCGATCGGCGACGTGCGCGACGGCGGCCACCGGCTGGAAAACCTGCAGAAGATGATCGACGCGGTGATCCACAGCCAGCGCGCCGGGGTGAACCGCGCCGAGCACCGGCTGCACCTGCGCTGCGAGCTGCCGCACGAGAGCACGCTGCCGCTGTTCGAACAGCTGATGGACAAGCCGGGCGTGTCGCTGGTGTCGCTGATGGACCACTCGCCGGGCCAGCGCCAGTTCGCCTCGCGCGAAAAGTACCGCGAATATTATCAGGGCAAATACCACCTCAACGATCAGCAGATGAGCGAGTACGAGGCGCAGCAGGTCGCCCTGTCCGCCCGCTGGGCCGCGCCGAACCGCGAGGCGATCGCCGCCCACTGCCGCGCACGCCGCATCTCGCTGGCCAGCCATGACGATGCCACCGCCGCGCACGTGGCCGAATCCTGCGCGCTCGGCAGCGCCATCGCCGAGTTCCCCACCACCGAGGCGGCCGCCCGCGCTTCGCACCAGCAGGGCCTGCAGGTGCTGATGGGCGCGCCGAACATCGTGCGCGGCGGCTCCCACTCCGGCAACGTGGCGGCGCACCACCTGGCGGCGCTGGGCGTGCTGGATATCCTCTCTTCCGATTATTACCCGGCCAGCCTGCTGGACGCCGCGTTTCGCCTCGCGGCGGACGAGCGCAACGCCTACGATCTGCCCCAGGCGGTGCGCATGATCACCCGCAACCCGGCGCGGGCGCTGGATCTACAGGATCGCGGCGCCATCGCCGAAGGATTGCGGGCGGATCTGGTGCTGGCGCGGTCGCACGGCGAGCACGTTTACGTGCAGAACGTGTGGCGCCAGGGCAGGCAGGTATTCTGATGGCGCGGCTCATCTATCTGATGGGGCCTTCCGGCGCAGGCAAAGACAGCCTGCTGGCTGCGCTGCGGGCCGACGCCGACCGCGCGCCGCTGGTAGCGCACCGTTACATCACCCGGCCGGCGGACGCCGGCTGTGAGAATCACATCGCGCTGAGCGAACCCGAATTTCTGCGCCGCCGCGCCAAGGGGCTGTTCGCGCTCGACTGGCAGGCCCACCAGCAGCGCTACGCGTTCGGGATCGAAGTGGATCTTTGGCTGCTGCAGGGGATCGACGTGGCGGTCAACGGTTCGCGCGCCCACCTGCCGCAGGCGCAGCAGCGCTACGGTGCGCAGCTGCTGCCGGTATGCCTGCAGGTCAACGCCGCGATCCTGCGCCGGCGCCTGCAGGATCGCGGACGGGAAAGCGCTGAACAGATCGAGCAGCGGCTGGCGCGGGCGGCGGAATATCAGCAGAGTCTGCCCGCCGGCTGCCGGGTGCTGCACAACGACGGCCCACTCGACGATACCCTGGCGGCGCTGTTGGCGCTGCTGCCAACCGCCACCCGACAAGCTCAGGATGCGACGCCATGAACGACTTTGCCCAGCCGAAAATCGGCGACAACGTGACCCTTAACCGCACCCGGCTCGGCCAGTATGTGCATCTGGCCGACGATGCGATCCTGGAAGAGGTGGAGATGGGGGACTACTCCTACACCGCCGGGCACAACCAGATCTTTTACGCCACTATCGGCAAGTTCGTCTCCATCGCCTCCTATGCGCGCATCAATCCCGGCAACCACCCGACCTACCAGCGCATCGCGCAGCATCACTTCACCTACCGCGCTTCCGAATACGGGCTGGGGGAAGACGACGCGGCGTTCTTCGACTGGCGGCGCGAGCACCACGTCACCGTCGGCCACGACGTGTGGATCGGCCATAACGCCATCCTGATGCCGGGCGTCAGCGTCGGCAACGGCGCGGTGATCGGCAGCGCGGCAGTGGTTACCAAGGACGTGGAGCCTTACAGCATCGTCGCCGGCGTGGCGGCCAAAAAGATCGGCATGCGCTTTGACGACGCGCTGATCGAGCGTATCGAACGCAGCCAGTGGTGGCACTGGGATCACGCCACGCTGCAGGCGCGGCTGGCGGATTTTCGCGACATCAACCGCTTTGCGCAGAAGTACCTTTAACGGAGGGGGAACGATGCAACTGACCTTTCTCGGCACCGGCGGCGCGCAGCAGGTGCCGGTGTTCGGCTGCGACTGCCCGATCTGCCAACGGGCGCGGCGCGAGCCGGCATTTCGGCGGCGAGCGTGCAGCGCCATGCTCAACTATCAGGGGGAAACGACCTTATTGGATGCGGGATTGCCGGCTTTGGAGCGGCGATTTTCGGCGGGGCAAATTCAACGTTTTTTACTGACACATTACCACATGGATCACGTTCAGGGGTTATTTCCTTTGCGTTGGGGGTGCGGAAATTCCATTCCGGTGTATGGTCCGCCGGATGAACAGGGCTGCGACGACCTGTTCAAACACCCTGGCATTCTGGCGTTTCAGCCGCCGCTGGCGCCCTTCGCCACCGTCGAGCTGGGCGGCATGCGCATCACCCCGCTGCCGCTGCAACACTCCAAGCTAACCCACGGCTACCTGATCCAGGCGGCGGGCGCTTCACTGGCCTACCTGACCGACACCGTCGGCCTGCCGCCGGCCACCGCCGACTATCTGCAGAATGTGGCGCTGGATCTGCTGGTGCTCGACTGCAGCCTGCCGCCTCAGCCGCAGGCGCCGCGCAACCACAACGACCTGACCCGCGCGCAGGAGACGCAGCGGTTGCTGCAGCCCAAGCGCACGCTGCTGACGCACATCAGCCATCATCTCGATCGGTGGCTGCTGGACAACGAGCTGCCCGCCGGGCTGGAGCTGGCGTTCGACCACCTCAGCGTTAGTCTCGGTAGCAGTGCAGCCGATCCGACTCCAGCACCCTGACCCCTTCGCCCGGCGTGAACGCCTGCTGCAGCAGCGTTTGCGCCACGTCTTTGGCGGAGACGGCGCGCCATTTGCCGGGCAGCAGCCTGAACAGCGGCAGCGTGAGGCGCTCCATCAGGCGCGGCGCAGGGCGATCCCCCACCAGCATGGAAGGCCGCACCAGCGTCAGGCGCGGCCAGCGCCGTTCGCGCAGCGCCTGCTCCATCTCGCCTTTGGTGCGGTTATACAGGAAGGTGGAATCCGCGTTGGCACCCAACGCGCTCACCACCAGACAGTGCTGTGCCCCCAACCGGCGGCCAGTCAGCGCGCTCTCCACCACCAGTTGGTAATCGACGTAGCGGAAGGCATCGGCGCTGCCCGCCGCCTGGCGGGTGGTGCCCAGGCAGCAGAACACCAGATCGACCGGCTGCTGCAGGCCGCTCAGCAGTTCGAACAACGCATCGCCGACCGGATTGCTCAGCTTGCCGTGCGGCGGCAGCGGCGTGCGCGTCGGCGCCACAATGGCCGTTATCTGCGGATCGCTTTGCAACAGCTGCAACAATTCGCGCCCCACCAGCCCGGTTGCGCCGACTAACAGTGCTCGCGCCATGCGATCTCCCGTTGTAATCAATACGTCGATTTAAAGTATAGACCGCGCCCAATGCAGCTTCTTGCCGAAACCAAGGGTGTTGTCGGTCATCTTCACCTCGTGCAGATCCAACCGCCATACCGAGGCCTTCATCGCCCTGGCGATCGGGAAGCGCTTGCAGTAACGCGCGCGCGCCGCCTCGGCCTCTTCGCCGCTCAGCAGCACCGCCTCGGCGCGGTATTGCACGCCGCGGATCAACGCGATGCTTTTCGGTTTCGGCGCGATGGTGCCAACCACCCGGCCGTTGTTCAGCATCAGCCCGCCGTGGCGGGTGTGCGGTTCGGTCATCAGCCACAGCGCCATCGTCGCGGCGTCGAACACGTAAAAACAGTTGGCGCACCACATGTCGAGACCGTCGCCGGCGCACAGCGTCAAGACGTGTTGCTTGCCGATGAAATCCGCAATCTGCTGCCGTTGTTCTGGGGTATTCAAGGTTACTCGCCTCCCTGTTCACTCACTTCATCTTACCCTGCGTTGTTGAAGCGAGTCACAAATAACGATAATCACCAAAAATCCCATGCGAATATAAAATCACAATATCTGTATTTTTACTCATTTCAGCATCAGGCGGGTTTATAACATAAAAAAACAAACCGGATTTATTTGATCGTTAGGCAACCGATTAATTGCGCCATTTTTTTATTCCCATCCTGACGGCACGCAAATTTAGCGCGTCTGCCCGGCGCCGATTAGCAATTTATTTACATGCTCATTTGTCTGCCTGGCCGCAGTTTATGCAACTCACTGCATAATCAATGAATAGTTATTTATAAACACCGGCATTTATGTGATGAAAATCACGATTTTCTGCCAATCTTGCGTTAAAATAGCGCCATCTTTTCACTCAGCAAGGTGGATTAGAAAATGGAAAACAATAACCGAAAAATGGCGCACATCAGGCGCACAACCCATATTATGATGATGGCTCATCGCAGCTGCTTTAGTTTCGCATTCTTCAACTACAGATAACCCTCACCCCCTCGCTCTTACGCCGTTGTTAAGAGTGTCTTTGCGTTTCACTTTATTCTCCGCACTCCGGTGATAATGTCTTTCCCCCGTAAACCGGGAAGGGCGCGCAATACATTTTTAATACCGTCAAAGAGCCTCCAAGAAAAATAAAACAAAGAACACAGTTAATGTCTTAGGGCATCACTGGGTTCTCGTACACCTTTATTTTCGTGAAGGCATTAGCGGCAAATGAAATTATTTGCCGGCGGAATGCCTTTGCCTGAAGAATGAGAAAAATGAAAAAATTAAAAATTGCCGCCAACACCCAAACCCTCGGCTGCTTTGAAACTGAACGCGACATCGTCGATGTGCATCACAGCGATTTCAATGACGTCGCCGCCATCGTGCTGTCGGTGGAGGACGTCGCGCAAGGCATGGTGGCGCGCATCGAAGAACACGGCCTGAACATTCCGCTGTTCGTCGCCGTCTGCTGCGAAGAAGAGCTGGATAACGCCGTCTTGCCGGCGCTGCACGGTGTGTTTGAACTGTGCGGCAAGAATACCCAGTTCTACGGCAAACAGCTGGAGGCCGCCGCCGCCAAATATGAGAGCGAACTGCTGCCGCCGTTCTTCAACACGCTGACGCAATACGTAGAAATGGGCAACGCCACTTTCGCCTGCCCCGGCCACCAGGGCGGCGAGTTCTTCCGCAAACATCCGGCGGGCCGCCAGTTCTTCGACTTCTACGGCGAAACGCTTTTCCGCTCCGACATGTGCAACGCCGACGTCAAACTGGGCGATCTGTTGATCCACGAAGGCGCGCCTTGCGCTGCACAGCAGCACGCCGCCCAGGTGTTCAACGCCGACAAGACCTACTTCGTGCTCAACGGCACCTCGGCCTCGAACAAGGTGGCGACCAATGCCCTGCTGACGCGCGGCGATCTGGTGCTGTTCGACCGCAACAACCATAAATCCAACCACCACGGCGCGTTGATCCAGGCCGGCGCCACGCCGGTTTATCTGGAAACCGCGCGCAACCCGTTCGGCTTTATCGGCGGCATCGACGCGCACTGCTTCGACGAACGCTACCTGCGCCAACAGATCCGCGAAGTGGCGCCGGAACGCGCTAACGAAGCCCGCCCGTTCCGCCTGGCGATCATCCAGCTCGGCACCTACGACGGCACCATCTACAACGCCCGCCAGGTGGTCGACAAAATTGGCCACCTGTGCGACTACATCCTGTTCGACTCCGCCTGGGTGGGCTATGAGCAGTTCATTCCGATGATGAAAGACTGCTCGCCGCTGCTGCTGGAGCTGAACGAAAACGATCCCGGCATCATCGTCACCCAGTCGGTGCACAAACAGCAGGCCGGCTTCTCGCAAACCTCGCAGATCCACAAAAAAGACAAGCATATCAAGGGGCAGAGCCGCTACTGCAACCACAAGCGCTTCAACAACGCCTTTATGCTGCACGCCTCCACCAGCCCGTTCTATCCGCTGTTCGCCGCGCTGGACGTCAACGCCAAGATGCACGAGGGCAAGAGCGGCCAGCGCCTGTGGCAAGAGTGCGTGCGCGTGGGCATCGAAGCGCGCAAAATGCTGCTGGATACCTGCACGATGATCAAACCGTTCGTGCCGGATCAGATCGACGGCAAGCCGTGGCAGGCCTATGACACCGCGGCGATGGCCAACGATCTGCGCTTCTTCAACTTCGTGCCCGGCGAGAAGTGGCACGCCTTTGAGGGCTATGCCGAGTCGCAGTACTTCGTCGATCCATGCAAGCTGCTGCTCACCACGCCGGGCATCGATACCGCCACCGGCAGCTACAGCGAGTTCGGCATCCCGGCGACCATTCTGGCCAACTACCTGCGCGAAAACGGCATCGTGCCGGAAAAATGCGATCTCAACTCGATCCTGTTCCTGCTGACGCCGGCGGAAGACATCGCCAAGATGCAGCACCTGGTGGCCCTGATCGCCCGCTTCGAGAAGCACATCGAGCAAAACTCCCTGCTCAGCGAGGTGCTGCCTGCGGTCTATAAAAACCACCAGCAGCGCTACAAAAACTACACCATCCGCCAGTTGTGCCAGGAAATGCACGATCTTTACGTCAGCTACGACGTTAAAGAACTGCAAAAAGAGATGTTCCGCAAAAGTTATTTCCCGCGCGTGGTGATGAATCCGCAGGACGCCAATACCGAGTTCGTACGCGGCAATGTGGAATTGGTCTCGCTGGCCAAGGCCGAGGGGCGCATCGCCGCCGAAGGCGCCCTGCCTTACCCTCCTGGCGTGCTGTGCGTGGTGCCCGGTGAAATTTGGGGCGGCGCCGCGCAGCGTTATTTCCTGGCATTGGAAGAAGGCATCAACTTATTGCCGGGATTCGCGCCGGAATTGCAGGGCGTTTATATCCAACAGGATGAGGACGGCTGGAACCGCGCTTACGGCTACGTCATGAAAAATTAATCACCTTACGGGGCGGCGATTATTCTCGCCGCCCGGATCGCATCCTAAAAGAGAAAATGATCATGAGTAAGTCCAACAATAAAATGGGGGTCGTGCAATTAACGATCCTGACCGCCGTGAATATGATGGGTTCCGGCATAATTATGCTGCCGACCAAGCTGGCCGAAGTGGGCACGATTTCGATCGTTTCCTGGCTGGTGACCGCCGTCGGCTCGATGGCGCTGGCCTACGCGTTCGCCAAATGCGGCATGTTCAGCCGTAAATCCGGCGGCATGGGCGGCTACGCCGAATACGCCTTCGGTAAATCAGGCAACTTCATGGCGAACTACACCTACGGCGTTTCGCTGCTGATCGCCAATATCGCCATCGCCATTTCCGCCGTCGGTTACGGCACCGAGCTGTTCGACACCACGCTCAGCCCGCTCGGTATCTGTATCGCCACCATCGGCGTGCTGTGGCTGGCGACCGTCGCTAACTTCGGCGGCGCGCGCATCACCGGCAAAATCAGCGGCATCACCGTCTGGGGCGTGATCATTCCGGTGGTGGGCATCTCGGTCATCGGCTGGTACTGGTTCAGCGGCAGCGCCTACGTCGCCGCCTGGAACCCGCATCAGGTGCCGACCTTCGAAGCCATTGGCGCCTCGATCTCAATGACCCTATGGGCGTTCCTGGGGCTGGAATCCGCCTGCGCCAACACCGACGTGGTGGAAAACCCGGAGCGCAACGTGCCGATCGCCGTACTGGGCGGCACACTCAGCGCGGCGGTGATCTATATCGTTTCGACCAACGTGATCGCCGGCATCGTGCCGAACATGGATCTGGCCAACTCCACCGCCCCGTTCGGGCTGGCGTTCTCCCACATGTTCAATCCGACGGTCGGCAAGATCATCATGGCGTTGATGGTGATGTCCTGCGTCGGCTCGCTGCTCGGCTGGCAGTTCACCATCGCCCAGGTGTTCAAATCCTCCGCCGACAGCGGCTTCTTCCCGAAAATCTTCTCCAAGCTGAGCAAGGCCGACGCACCGGTTAAAGGCATGCTGACCATCGTCGTCATCCAGAGCGGTTTGTCTCTGATGACCATCAGCCCGTCGCTGAACAAGCAGTTCAACGTGCTGGTGAACCTGGCGGTGGTGACCAACATCATCCCTTACATCCTGTCGATGGCGGCGCTGGTCATTATTCAGAAAGTGGCGAAGGTACCGGACAACAAGGCGCGCATCGCCAATATCATCGCCGGCATCGGCGCGCTGTACAGCTTCTATGCGCTTTACAGCTCCGGTGAGGAAGCGATGATGTGGGGCGCCATCGCCACCTTCCTCGGCTGGACGCTGTACGGCATCGTCTCGCCGCGCTTCGAGCTGGCGGGAAAAAAGGGGTAAAGCGGTAAGGCTCCGGCGGCCGGGGATGGGATTGTGACGGCGAACATGCCATCATACGCCGACCCTGGCCACCGAAACGGCGTACGATGACCGACACTACCCCCACTCCCTGGCACCTCTACATGCTGCGTTTACCGAGCGGCATGCTGTATACCGGCATCACCACCGACGTGGCGCGCCGCCTGGCGCAACATCAGGCCGGCAAAGGCGCCAAGGCGCTGCGTGGTAAAGGAGAGCTGACGCTGGCGTTTCACTGCCAGGTGGGGGATCGCTCAACGGCGCTGAAGCTGGAGTACCGCGTCAAACAGCTGAGCAAAATACAAAAAGAGCGGCTGGTGAATCACCCGCCGCTGTCGTTGGCGTATCTATTGCCGGTCGTTAAAAGCGATTAAACGGCGCCGAAAAAGCCACTTCGCCGCTGACGCCATTCAGAGCGTCTTGCGCCAGCGGATACACCTGGAATGCGCTTTCCGTGTCCGGCCAGCGGCAGTGCAGGCCATAGGCGGCGGCCGGTTTGAAACCGAAGCGGCCGTAGTAGGCCGGATCGCCCAGCACCACCACCGCGGCGTAGCTGAATTCGTTCAACGAATCCAACCCTTCGTACACCAGCTTTTCAGCCAGCCCCTGACGGCGCAGGCTTTCGTCTACCGCCAGCGGCGCCAGCGCCACCCATTGGCGATCTTCGCCGGCCACGTCTACCGGGCTGAACGCGGCATAACCCACTACGCCGCCTTCGTCGTCAGTGGCGACCACGCCCAGCGTCAGCAGGCCGTCTTCGCGCAGCTGCTGCACCAGGTCGGCTTCGTCATCTCGGCCAAAGGCGCGGCGCAGCAAGGCGTCGATGCCCGCCGCGTCTACCGGGATCTCTACGCGGATCAGCATGATGCCGCCACACGGGAAGCCGACGCCGTGCCCTCCTGCAGCCCTGCTTCGACAAAATCAGCCAACTGCAACAGCCCCATGCGCAGCGGCGCAGGCATGCTTTCCAGCTCAATGGCGTCCATCAAATTTTTCACATACAGGCCCAATTCGGTATCCCCTTCAATCTGCAGCCGACGCTGAAAGAACAGCGTATCCGGATCTTGCTTACGCGCCGCGATCAGGATCAGATCGTTGGCGTCGCCGCTGAAGCTGACGTCCGCTTCGGCGTGCTGGCTGACCACCAGTTTGTCGTTTTCTACCGTCATAAACCATTGTAGCGCCAGATCGCGAACTTCGATCTTTAACCAGCGCGATTCGAGAAATTCCAGATCGCCATCCGCCAACGCCTGGCGGAACTGCCAGCTCAGCACCTGTTGCAGCAGTTGGCGCTGCAGAGCGAACGGCGTGAATTTCAGCGGGATGCGCAGCAGCGACGGCCCCTGGCGCACAAGACGTGCTCGTAGTTGTTCCAACACGGTCATCCACTCCTTTCAATACGGACTACCGCTATTTTGCCACACTGACGCGCGGCTTCAGCGGTCTATATCAACAAATAGTGCATTTCACCGCCATGTTTATCAATACGCCATAAGCTGCCTCAAATCAAAACCCGTGCGCGCCCCTTTGCCTAAAATGGCCTCCCCGATTCGCGTTTGCCGGCGGAACACCGTCGTCGGCAACCTTTAAAGACAGCGTGCGCCCGGCCGGGCGTACGGCTAAGCCAGGATAAATCTATGGAGCTGCTTTGTCCCGCCGGCAACCTGCCGGCCCTGAAGGCCGCGGTGGATAACGGCGCCGATGCCGTTTACATCGGGCTGAAAGACGATACCAACGCGCGCCACTTCGCCGGCCTCAACTTCACCGAGAAAAAGCTGCAGGAAGCGGTCGATTACGTGCATCGCCACGGCCGCAAACTGCATATCGCCATCAACACCTTCGCCCATCCCGACGGCTACGCCCGCTGGCAGCGTGCGGTGGATATGGCCGCCCAACTGGGCGCCGACGCGTTGATTCTGGCGGATCTGGCGATGCTGGAATACGCCGCCCAGCGCTACCCGCAGCTGGAGCGCCACGTTTCGGTGCAGGCTTCCGCCACCAATGAGGAGGCGATCCGTTTCTACCAACGCAACTTCGAGGTCGGCCGGGTGGTGCTGCCGCGGGTGCTGTCGATGCACCAGGTGAAACAGCTGGCGCGTACCAGCCCGGTGCCGCTGGAAGTGTTCGCTTTCGGCAGCCTATGCATCATGGCAGAGGGGCGCTGCTACCTCTCCTCCTACCTGACCGGCGAGTCGCCGAACACCGTCGGCGCCTGTTCGCCGGCGCGATTCGTGCGCTGGCAGCAAACCGCACAGGGCATGGAGTCGCGCCTGAACGACGTGCTGATCGACCGCTATCAGGACCACGAAAACGCCGGTTACCCGACGCTGTGCAAGGGCCGCTATCTGGTGGACGACGTGCGCTACCACGCGCTGGAAGAGCCCACCAGCCTCAATACCCTGGAGCTGCTGCCGGCGCTGCTGGCCGCCAACATCGCTTCGGTGAAGATCGAAGGCCGCCAGCGCAGCCCGGCTTACGTCAGCCAGGTGGCGCGCGTCTGGCGCCAGGCGATCGACCGTTGCCAGGCCGATCCGGCCGCCTACCGCGCCGACGCCGCCTGGATGGAGACGCTGGGCGCGATGTCCGAAGGCACCCAAACCACGCTGGGCGCCTATCACCGCAAATGGCAGTAGCCGGAGGAAACATGAAATACGCACTCGGGCCGGTACTCTACTACTGGCCGAAAAACGACATCGCAACGTTCTATCAACTGGCGGCGGACAGCAGCGCCGACATCATTTATCTCGGCGAGAGCGTCTGCGCCAAGCGCCGCGAGATGAAGGTCGGCGACTGGCTGGCGCTGGCGCGCGAAATCGCCCGCAGCGGTAAACAGGTGGTGATCTCCACGCTGGCGCTGCTGCAGGCGCCGTCCGAACTGAATGAGCTGAAACGCTATGTGGAAAACGGCGAGTTCCTGTTTGAAGCCAACGATCTGGGCGCGGTGAACATGGCGGCGGAGCGCGGCTTGCCGTTCGTCGCCGGCCATGCGCTGAACTGTTACAACGCCTATACCCTGCGCCTGCTGCGCCGTCAGGGCATGATCCGCTGGTGCATGCCGGTCGAGCTGTCGCGCGACTGGCTGGCCAATCTGCTGACGCAGTGCGACGAGCTGGGCTTCCGCCACGACTTCGAGGTGGAGGTGCTGAGCTACGGCCATCTGCCGCTGGCCTATTCCGCGCGCTGCTTCACCGCCCGCTCGGAGAACCGCGGCAAGGACGAGTGCGAAACCTGCTGCATCAAGTATCCGCAGGGCCGCATGATGCGTTCGCAGGAACAACAACAGGTGTTCGTACTCAACGGCATCCAGACGATGAGCGGTTACTGCTATAACCTCGGTAACGAGCTGCCGAACATGCAGGAGCTGGTGGACATCGTGCGGCTGTCGCCGCAGGGCGCCAAGACGCTGGCGCAGATCGATGCCTTCCGCGCCAACGAGCGCGGCGAGCAGCCGCTGGCCTTGACCGACCACGCCGACTGCAACGGCTACTGGCGCCGCGTGGCCGGGTTGGCGTTGGTGGAGTGATGGAGGCCGGCGCCGGGCTTTCCCTCGCCAGAGAGGCCTTTCAACGCTATTATTCAGCTGGCCGCCCGCGAGGAGAATGCGCCCGAAACCACACATCGGGCGCATTCAGCCAGAACAACGGCAGGCGATTACCCTTTCAACGCAATTCGCTTTAATGACTGCCACAGGCGTTCTTTATCGCCAACTTTCAGGTGGGTTTGTTCCAGGGATTTCATAAAAACAAACCTGTCATTAAAGCGCTCGCCTTTCTTCAATTTATTGCTGACGCTGGTCAAAATCTGGGTATTCAGCCGGCTGATTTTCGCTCTCACACTGTCCAGCGATTCAGGCTGCCAGCCGTTTTCCGGCGCCGACAGCCAGTCTGCCCGGTAGCGATACTGAATCGCTTTGGCCGCATCCATTTGCGCCTGTATAAAAGGAGCCACCGACTTGCCATCCAATCCCAATGCTTCCGCCTCGCGGACTGAGTTGGCCAATACGTTGGCCTCCTGAGGCAAATCCTCAATGGCCAGATGGTTGTTTGCCTTATACCCGGCAACGTCTTTCATGTAAGACAATCGCTGGTTAATCAATGAGGCGGTCTCGTCGGTTTGAACAGGCTTTGCCACCGCCGTGATAGAGAAAAATAATCCAGCCAAAAGCAGCAACCCTCTCGTCACTTTAAAATCCATTTAACCTCTCCTGTCACAGCCCTGTTGGCAGTGGTTTTTGGCTCGCAACGAAATTCGCTATGCGTGCATAATCTTTTGCCACCGCCGGATGTTTGCGCCCGGGAAGAAACTCGAAGCTGCAGCGCTCGCCGTCTTTCACTAACTGCGACGCCAGATTCCTGACCTTCAACCTTGGGTTATCCCCTATGCGCTGGAAGATCTCTTTCTCAAGATCGGTACTGTCCGGCTCCGCCCGCTCCTCGCGGCTGCCTAAGAGCAGCGATAACCAATCAATGCTTGCGGCAAGCTTAACATCGCCTTCGGGCAGCACTGCGCCATTCGCCCACCAGAGCGCGGGACTGGCGGCAACATAGCGCTGAAAAGCCGTTTGATGATGAAACGCCACGTATAAGGTGAAATGCCCGCCAAACGAATGCCCCGCCAGCGTTTGCATTTGCTTATTGACCTTAAAACGACATTCGACCCATGGTTTGACGACATCCTGAATAAATCGATAAAATTGCTCCGCTCCGCCCCCGTCTTTAAAGCGCTCGCTGCCATCGCTCACCGTATAGTCAAATGTGCGAGCCGCCTTAATATCGACCCCCTCCTGATAACCGATCCCAATATAAAGCACAGGGGATACATCATCACCGTGATAACCCGCCTTAATTAGGGTCTCAAAGTGTCTGTTGGCATCTAAAAAATACAACGGATTTAATTCGTTGCACCCAACATGCCGTTTATCGCATGCCAGGAAGACCTTATATTTTTGTCCATGATATTCAAACAGAACCGTTTGAACGCTTAATTTACCCGTCATACATCATGCTCCTTCATATTTGTTACATAACGGCACCTATCTGAAACATCCCGTTTACAGACCAATCTCATGACTATGAGCGAGCAATCCATTTAATTATCCTACAATTAATGATTTCCGCACGCTAAGATCGTAAATCCCGAGGAGTTCATCACACACATAAACAATTAAGAAAACTTAATCATTTTAGGCGAAATAGAAATATAACAATTAAAATTGGATAAGCAATGTTCTATCCCGGCAAATATCACTTTTGGCTAAATAGTCGAATGGTTATTTTTTAGGGATGATAAATTTGAAAGAATTAGGAATAGCCTTATCAAAAAGAGAACATAACACTGCAACACAAACAGGCGTGATTGAAGGTGTGCGTGATTGTCGGCGGGCCAGACCGAATTTCAAGAAGGGGTTGCTGCGTGCCGCTAGCGAGTAAAGCTTATGCGCGGCCGAAACCCGATTGCCGGGTTGTGGTCGCTTTGCGTTATCCCCGCCGGCCGCGGGGATAACGCAATACCCCATTGGATTAATTATCTTTTAACGTCACCGGGAAAGGCATCAATGCCTCCCCCTTACGCCCGCCGCTTCCTGAACATCCCGCGCAGCGCCACGCTGTTGCGCAAGAAGGCCACGCCGAAGCCCAGCAGGGTGTAGACCACGCCGAGTATCAGCATCATCACCACGTCGCCCCATACTTCATTCAACGACAGCCCCATCTGGTTGACGCCGGCGATCGCCTTGGTGCCCCAGGTGGAGGGAATGCTGTACGAGATGGCGCGCACCCAGGCCGGCATCGACTGCAGCGGCCAGATGGTGCCGGACAGGTAGAAGACCGGCGTAGTGATGAACGCCAGCGTCAGGTAGATCATCTCGACGCTGCGCAGGCACTCGGTCACCAGCTTGCCCAGCCCCAATACCGCCAGCAGGAACGGGAAGGTCAGCAGCAGCAGTTCGGCGATGTTCGCCGTCTGCCTATAGCCCAATACCCACGGCCACAGCACGAACAGCACGATCGACAGGAACAGCCAGATCGGCAGAAGCGCCGTCAGCCCGCCGAGGTGCGCCGCCAGCGGCGCTTTGCCACCGGGCATGCTCTTCATGGCGATATTGACGCGGATACAGGCGATCAGCAACGAGTGCTGCAACAGCATCACCAACAGACCGGGGAAGATGATCGCCGCAAAGCTGATGCCGGGGTTGAACACGTCCAGCGTTTGTCCCAGTATCGGCGTCAGCAGTATCTGCGCCTGCCGTTCGCTGAAGCCGCTGCGCAGCAGCAGCCCGTTGTTGTACTCCGTCAGCAGCTGCTGATAGGCCGCCACCACGTCTTGTTGGATCTGGCCGTTGGCCAGGCGGTTGGTGGCGTCGCCGTAGACCGGCACCACGATGTTCTGCCCGCTGAGGATCTTCTTCTCCAGATCCACCGGCATGATGATCACCGCAAACAGCTTGCGCCAGCTGAGATCGCGCTGCGCCTGTTCCAGGCTGTCGTAGGTTTCAATCGCTATCTTGGAGGTGGCGTCCAGCTGGCGGATCAGCTGCCGGCTGGCGGTGCTGTGATCCTGATCGACCACCCCCACCGGCAGATCCCAGACCGTGCGGTTGGCGTACACCAGGCTCATGATGCACAGCGACAGGATCAGCATCAGCCACACCGGCCGCTCCAGCATGCCGAGCAGCACCTTAACGAAGGTTTGCCAATAGAGCTTCATCCGGCGTCCCCCTCTTTTGCCAGCCGCGCCGGCAGGCGATTGCGCACCAGTAGCGCGGCCACCAGCGGATAGACCGCCAGCAGCGCGCACACGCTGAAGATGGCGCTGGCGTGCACCTGCCGCAGGAACACGTCAAACATCGCGTACAGCGCGTGGGTCAGCGGTTCGATGTTGGAAATGATGCGCGCCGGCAGCGGCATCGACAGCTCAGGCACCGCCATGCCGGAGAAGGTCATCGCGATACTGACCAAAATACCGATCAGGCTGTACGCGGTGATGGTACTGCCGGTAAAGGTGTACAGCAGCAGGCCGATGCTCTGCGCCGCCATCACGTAGAACAGGCCGATCATCAGCATAAACAGAGGATTGCCGCTGACGCGGGCGTCAAAGATGCCCACCAGCGCCGCGATCTCCACCATCAGCAGGGTGGTGAAACACAGCGTGTACGGCGCCAGCTTGCCGAGTAGCGCCAGGCTGAACGGCTTGGCCTGCAGCAGCGACTTGCTGCGCGCCAGCACGTAGATCATGCAGGTCACCGCGAACAGCTGCAGCAGATGGATGGTGGCGGCGAACTGCTGGTAATAGATATAGCTGCCGCTGGCGTTGAACAGGCTGCCGTAGGAGAGCGTCACGTCCGCCAACGGCGGCAGCGTCTTGCCCATCTCGGTGGCGATGATGCTGCGGGTGCTGGCGTTGATTTCGTTCATCAGGCCGCCAAAGTCCTGGGTGGAGTACAGCCCGGCGCCGTAGAACAACGCATTGTAGTACATCACCACGCTCGGCTGTTTGCCCGACAGCGCGTTGGCCTCAAGATCCGGCGGGATATACAGCAACGCGTAATCCTGCGCGCTGCGCAGGCGGCTCAGCGACTCCGGCAACCCGCCGCCGTAAGCCTCGACGTGGGCGTGCGAACCGGCGTCCAGCCGCCGCGTCAGCGATTTGGACAGCGGGCTGTGATCGCTGTCCACCACCGAGACCGGCAGATCGAGCAGCGTGCCTTCGGAGAAGTTGCTGCTGATCAGCGCAAACAGGATCAGCGGAAAGATCCAGCTCAGCCAGTGCACCACCGGGCTGCGAAAGGCGACGCGACACTCTTTGTCGAACGCGTGACTGAAGCAGCGCCAGCCGGCCCTTACTCTTTCCATTGCCATAAGGTGCTCATCCCCGGACGCAGGCCGTCCACCGGCTGTGACGGATACAGGCGCACTTCGAAGGTTTTCAGGTCGAAGTCGCCGGTGGCGCGGGTGGCGCGTTTGGTGGCGTAATCCCCCAGCGGCGCGATGTAGCGCACCTCGGTGTCGATCATTTTGTCCTTCAGCGCCGGCACCCGCAGCTTGACCTTGTCGCCTTTGCGCACGTGGGCCAGGATGTCTTCACGCAGGTTAAACACGAAGTAGGCGTCCGGCACCCGGATCAACGTCACCAGCGGGCTGCCGGCGTTCAGCAATTCGCCCACTTCGGCCGGGATCGGCCCCACTTCGCCGTCTACCGGCGCTTTCACCTGCAGATCGTCGCTCTGCGCCTGGATCTGCAGCAGGTTCTCTTCCGCCGCCCGCAGCGCCGCCGCATATTGCTGCCGCTGCTCGACGCGGTCGCCGTTGATGCCTTCATCCAGATTGGCCTTGGCGGCCTGCACCTGTTGGAAGGCGGTGTCGCGCGACCGGCGCGAAGCGTCCAGCTCGGACTTCGAGATATAGCCCTTGCCGGCCACGCTCAGGTTCCGGTTGTAGTCGTTTTGCGCATTGCGGTACTGCGCCTCGGCCTGCGCCAGGTTGGCGCGCAGGTTGCGGATGCTCTCTTCACGGGTGCCGTGCAGCGACAGCTCGAGCTGCGCCTTGGCCTCGTCGCGCGTCGCCTGTGCGGAACGCAGTTGCGCCATCAGTTCGGGGCTATCAAGTTGAATGATCAGTTGGCCGCTTTTCACGTCGTCGCCGCGTTCGATCAGGCGTTCAACGACCCGGCCTTTCGCCTTGGATGCGACGATCACTTCGGGGGCATCCACTTCACCCTGCAGCAACAGATCCTGATTGTGCGCGCGGAACAGGATCGCCAATGCGATCGCCGCCAACATCAGCAACAGGGTAAACAGCGTCTTTTTTTTCATTATGTCAGCTCCCGGAACGGTAAGCGGCGGGCGGGGATAATCATTTCCATGTCTCAAATTGCTCCAAAAAACACCATTGCACTCATGAGGATATCACAAGCACATATCTCCTCTTTTATAACTATAAATTGGATTATGCTTTTAACACTAAAAAGCATCTTTTTTTCGGCCTTTTAGTATGCAGACTCCTGCAATCGCCCTTTAAGCGATCCACTCTCTGATGGACGATGTCATGACTGAACACACTGCCGTACCGCTTTCGGTACTGGATTTATCGCCAATCCCGCAAGGGGCCAAGGCGCGCGACGCTTTTCACTGTTCGCTGGATTTGGCGCAGCACGCCGAACGCTGGGGCTACCAGCGCTACTGGCTGGCCGAGCACCACAACATGACCGGCATCGGCAGCGCCGCCACCTCGGTGCTGCTGGGCTATCTGGCCGCCGGCACCCAGAGCATTCGCCTCGGCTCCGGCGGCGTGATGCTGCCGAACCATGCGCCGCTGGTGATCGCCGAACAATTCGGCACGCTGGAGTCACTCTACCCTGGGCGCATCGATTTGGGGTTGGGCCGCGCGCCCGGCACCGATCAGCGCACCATGATGGCGCTGCGCCGCCACCTGTCCGGCGACGTGGATACCTTCCCGCGCGACGTGCAGGAGCTGCAAAATTATTTCTGCGATGCGCAGCCCGGGCAACCGGTGCAGGCGGTGCCGGGCCAGGGGCTGCATGTGCCGCTCTGGCTGCTCGGTTCCAGCCTCTACAGCGCGCAGCTGGCGGCGCAGCTCGGCCTGCCGTTCGCCTTCGCTTCGCACTTCGCCCCGGATATGCTGTTCCAGGCGCTGCAGCTGTACCGCGAGAACTTCAAACCGTCCAAACAGCTGGCGCAGCCGCACGCCATGGTCTGCGTCAACGTGATCGCCGCCGACAGCGACCGCGACGCGCGCTTCCTGTTCAGCTCGATGCAGCAGCAGTTCATCAATCTGCGCCGCGGTTCGCCCGGCCCGCTGCCGCCGCCGGTGGATAACATTCACGCGTTGTGGACCGCCGGCGAGCAATACGGCGTCGAGCAGGCGCTGCGGATGTCGATCGTCGGCGATGAAAAAACGGTGCGCCACGGGCTGCAAACGCTGCTGCGTGAAACCGATGCCGACGAGATCATGGTAAACGGCCAGATTTTCGATCATCAGGCGCGGCTGCGTTCGTTCGAGATCGTCGCCGGCGTGAAGGGCGACATCGTGAAGGGCTAAAAGCGAAAAGGCGGTGGGATCCCCACCGCCTTGGCGTTAACGCTGGATCAGGTAGCGAATGGTCGGCCCGTCCTGCTGGATATCCAGCACCTTGTAGCCGTGGTTGCGCGCATCGAGCGGGATGTTGTTGATCGACTGCGGGCAATCGCTGATCACCTCCAGGATCTCCCCCGGCTTCAGCTGCGGCATCGCCTCCAGCGTCGCCACCGCCGGGTACGGGCAAGGCTCGCCCAGCATGTCCAGCCGGTAGTCCGGCACTATCGCTGTTGCTTTCATGGCATGCTCCTCAAATTCACCACCTGCGCCTCAGGCCGGGCGCGGAAAAAGCGTTTCTCCCACCACAGCATGGCGGCGAAGGCCAGCGCCAGCAGCAGGTAAGTCACCAGCAGGCCGCCGATCGGGCCGAAGGTATCGAGCAGGTTGATCTTGTCGTAGTCGGTCGCCAGCGCCGGCGCCAGGTCGTCCCAGTAATAGGCCAGCAGCGTAGCGCCGATGATGTTGCCCAGCCCCACCCACCAGTAGTGCACCTGCCCTTCCACGGCGCGGTACATCCAACCGGTCTCGCAGCCGCCGGCCAGCACGATGCCGAAGCCGAACAGCAAACCGCCCAGCACCGCATTCGGGCCGGCCCACATGATCTTCGGCGCCACGCCGAGCTGCACATAGCTGAAGATGCCGATGGCGCTCACCGCCATGCCGATGATGATGGCTTTCGCCATGTGGGTGCGGCCGGTGATCCACAGATCGCGGAACGCCGAAGTGAAGCAGATCTGCGCGCGCTCGATCAGCAAGCCAAAGCCGATGCCGAACAGCATGGCGATGCCGAGCTTCGGCGCATCGAACAGTGTCCACAGCGACCAGGCCACCGCCAGGCCGAAGACGGCCATGCCCAGCCGGAAGCGGCGGCGCGCCTGCTCAGGCTTCTGCGTCAGCGGCGCGGCGGCCTTCACCTTTTGCAATTTGACCGGGATGCGGAACATCGGCAGCAGCGTGAATTTGGCGCCGAAGTAAGAACCGGCGGCGGTCGCCAGCGCGAAAAACCAGGCGTGCAACGAGAACTGAGGAATGCCGGTGAAGAATGCCGCCAGGTTACAACCCATCGCCAGGCGCGCGCCGAAACCGGCGATGATGCCGCCCAGCAGCGCCTGCACGATGCGAATGCGATGCTGCGGTTGACGCAGCTTGATGTTGTTGGCCCACAGCGCGGCGGCGATACAGCCGGCGAACATGCCGATGATCATGCGCCCGTCGATGCGCTCCAGCGGCGTGCCCTGCAAACCGATCACCTTGAAATAGCCCCACTGCTCAGGGTGCAGACCGAACCACTGCAGCACATGGCCGCCCCAGCGCGTGAATTCGCCGGTCACCGCCCAGAAGGTGCCGGTCATGCCGAAGTAGTAGGTAGAGAGGATCCCGGCGGCGATCACCGCCGGCAGCGGCGCCCAAAAGCGCACCAGGTATTGAGATTTGAACTGCTGCCAACTCATGGCATCTCCCGTGCATATCATCCGTAAGAAAAAACCTTATGAATGATACGCCATTCAGGGGCGTTTGACGGCAATTTTCAGGCATAAAAAAACCAGCCCACAGGCTGGTTTTTCAGAGCGCTCACCGCGAACGGTGAATCGGCGATTACGCGTCGCCGAAACGACGACGTGGTGCCGCCGGGGCGCCGTCATCACGGCGTGGCGCCGGCTTGCCGTCACGGTTGTAGTTACCGCCACGACGCTCGCCGCCGTTACCGCCTTCACGACGTTCGCCGAAGGAACGACGTGGGCCGCCTTCGCGACGTTCGCCGTTGAACGGACGACCGTTGCCGCGACGCTCGCCACCGTTGCCACCGTCACGACGCTCGCGACGTTCGAACGGCTGTGCATCGCCCAGCAGCTGCATGTTCATCGGCTTGTTCAGGATGCGAGTGCGAGTGAAGTGATTCAGGATCTCGCCCGGCATGCCTTTTGGCAGCTCGATGGTGGAGTGGGAAGCGAACAGCTTGATGTTGCCGATGTAACGGCTGCTGATGTCGCCTTCGTTAGCGATAGCGCCAACGATATGACGGACTTCTACGCCATCGTCACGGCCCACTTCGATGCGGTACAGCTGCATTTCGCCAACGTCACGACGTTCGCGACGCGGACGATCGCCGTCACGGCTGTCGCGGCTGTCACGACGGTCGCCGCGGCGATCGTCACGGTCGTTGAACTCACGACGCTGACGCGGCTTGAAGACCGGATCCGGTGGCAGGATCAGCGGACGCTCGCCCTGAGCCATTTTCAGCAGCGCTGCGGCCAGGGTTTCCATATCCAGCTCTTCTTCCGGCTGCAGTTTGGTCAGCAGCGCGCGGTACAGATCCAGATCGCTGCTTTCCAGCTGCTGCTGAACTTTCGCGGCGAACTTGGCCAGACGACGCTCGCCCAGCAGTTCTGCGTTCGGCAGCTCCACTTCCGGGATGGTCAGCTTCATGGTGCGTTCGATGTTGCGCAGCAGGCGGCGTTCGCGGTTTTCCACGAACAGCAGCGCGCGGCCGGCGCGGCCCGCACGACCGGTACGGCCGATACGGTGAACGTAAGACTCGGAGTCCATCGGGATGTCATAGTTGACAACCAGGCTGATGCGCTCAACGTCCAGGCCACGGGCCGCAACGTCGGTGGCAATCAGGATATCCAGACGACCGTCTTTCAGGCGCTCCAGGGTCTGCTCACGCAGCGCCTGGTTCATGTCGCCGTTCAGCGCGGCGCTGCTGTAACCGCTGCGCTCCAGCGCTTCGGCCACTTCCAGGGTCGCGTTCTTGGTACGAACGAAGATGATCGCCGCGTCAAAGTCTTCGGCTTCCAGGAAACGCACCAGCGCTTCGTTTTTACGCATGCCGTAGACCGACCAGTAGCTCTGGCTGATGTCCGGACGGGTGGTGACGCTGGACTGGATGCGCACTTCCTGCGGCTCTTTCATGAAGCGGCGGGTGATGCGACGGATCGCTTCCGGCATGGTGGCGGAGAACAGCGCGGTCTGATGTTCAGCCGGGATCTCAGCCATGATGGTTTCTACGTCTTCGATAAAGCCCATGCGCAGCATTTCGTCGGCTTCATCCAGCACCAGACCGCTCAGGTTGGAGAGGTTCAGGGTGCCGCGCTTCAGGTGGTCCAGCAGGCGGCCTGGGGTACCCACAACGATTTGCGGGCCCTGGCGCAGAGCGCGCAGCTGCACGTCGTAACGCTGGCCGCCGTACAGGGCTACCACGTTGACGCCGTTCATGTGTTTGGAGAAATCGGTCATCGCTTCGGCAACCTGAACCGCCAGTTCGCGGGTCGGTGCCAGCACCAGGATCTGAGGTGCTTTCAGGTCTGCCTGCAGGTTGTGCAGCAGCGGCAGCGAGAACGCTGCAGTTTTACCACTACCGGTCTGTGCCATGCCCAGCACGTCGCGGCCGTTCAACAGGTGAGGAATACACTCAGCCTGGATCGGAGATGGTTTTTCATAGCCCAGATCGTTCAGGGCGGAAATGATTGGAGCAGACAGCCCCAGATCGGCAAAAGAGGTTTCAAACTCAGTCGTCATGTACACGTGCCTCATTAATAATGGCAGCCAGTCTACATAACTCGTCGAGAAAATTTTCAGTCATTTTCATTGAAAAGTGTGAACCGGCTCAAATTAGATTATAAAACGAACAAAAAAGCCCTCGCCCGTTAAGGCGATAACTTTGGTTAAAAACCAATGTTCATCAGGCTGATAGGTGTTCGTCAGCTATTGCTGGTCCGATTCCGATAGGTCGTCTTGCTCTTGGCCCAAAAGCGCCAATTCCAACAATGCATAGCGGTGCTCAACGAAGTTGTGAACGTTGTTAGACACCGTCAGTTTGAACAGCGCCGAAGCGGTGTCCTTGTCCCCCAGACTCAGGTAGTGTTTACCCAAATAGAAGTCAGTTTCACTGAGATGCTCAGCGAGCGAAGTGTTATCCGTTGCATCTGCCTTGAGGCGTTCCATCAGCGTTTTTTCGCTGATCTTGCCCAGGTAGAATTCGACAATATTCCATCCCCATTGCCCTCTGTCCGCTTTGTCATAGCGCTGCTGAAGCGCTACCTCGGCCTTCTTGGGATCGATTTCTCGCTCCACCAGATACAGCCATAACGAACGGAAGGGATCGTTTGGGTCGTCTTGATAAAACGCCTGCAGATCATCCTGCGCCAACGGGAAGCGGCCGCCATAGTACAGTGCGATGCCCCGGTTTAAACGCGCGTAATTGTAAGTTGGATCAAGCTCTAGTACAGAATCAAACGCTTCATAGGCAGCATCAAAATTGCCTGCCTGCGTTAAGTAAATGCCCAGGTAGTTGAAAACTTCCGGCATGTCGGGACGTATCGCCAGCGCCTGCGAGAAATCATTGCGCGCTAATGCACGTAACCCGAGGCTATCATACAGCACACCGCGCTCATATAAAAGCTGTGCGCGTTCGTCATCCGTCAGTGCCCGGCTGGCAAGAATTTGTTCCATGCGCGCCAGGATCACTTCCTGCTGCAACGTAGGCTGCAACGGGATTGCCAAAACTTCGTCTTTACGCCAATCATGGTTGCTGCATCCTGCCAGCATGAGTGCTGTCGCAACGTAACACCAGCGCAAGAAAGGCTTCATTTCCCACTCCCGAAGACAAACATTGGATGAACGTCCTGTCCTCCGTTTGCTAAAACGCGGGCATCCTACCCGCGCGATACGAACAGCTCCCAACCCCGTGGCGGGGAGCTGTAAAACTATCTATACAATTATTCTGCTTCAGGCGCAGGTGAACCTGCTTCCGGCGCCATCGCTTCTTTGATGCTCAGACGCACGCGGCCCTGACGGTCAACTTCCAGTACCTTAACCGGCACTTCCTGACCCATCTGCAGATAGTCGGTCACTTTCTCAACGCGCTTGTCGGCGATCTGAGAAATGTGCACCAGGCCTTCTTTACCACCGCCGATAGCGACGAATGCGCCGAAATCAACGATACGGGTCACTTTACCCTGGTAGATACGGCCCACTTCGATCTCTGCCGTGATCTCTTCGATGCGACGAATAGCGAATTTCGCTTTCTCACCGTCGGTCGCAGCGATTTTAACTGTACCATCATCTTCAATTTCGATGGTAGTGCCAGTCTCTTCGGTCAGCGCGCGGATAACGGAACCGCCCTTACCGATCACGTCTTTGATTTTATCCGGGTTGATGCGGATAGTATGAATACGCGGTGCGAATTCGGAGATATCACCGCGCGGAGTGCTGATAGCCTGTTCCATTACGCCCAGGATGTGCAGACGCGCGCCCTTGGCCTGGTTCAGAGCCACCTGCATGATTTCGCGGGTGATGCCTTCGATTTTGATGTCCATCTGCAGCGCGGTGATACCGTCGCGGCTACCGGCCACTTTGAAGTCCATGTCGCCCAGGTGATCTTCGTCACCCAGAATGTCGGACAGAACCACATAGTTGTCGGCTTCTTTCACCAGGCCCATCGCGATACCCGCAACGGCAGCCTTGATTGGCACGCCGGCGTCCATCAGCGCCAGAGACGCGCCGCACACGGAAGCCATGGAAGAAGAACCGTTGGACTCGGTGATTTCAGACACCACGCGAACCGTGTACGGGAAATCTTCCGGTTTAGGCATCATAGCCAATACGCCGCGTTTCGCCAGGCGACCGTGACCGATTTCACGACGCTTAGGAGAACCGACCATGCCGGTTTCGCCTACGGAGTACGGAGGGAAGTTGTAGTGGAACAGGAAGCTGTCGGTCTTCTCGCCCATCAGCTCGTCCAGGTTCTGTGCGTCGCGCGCGGTGCCCAGGGTCGCGGTAACCAGCGCCTGAGTTTCGCCACGGGTGAACAGCGCAGAACCGTGGGTGCGCGGCAGTACGCCGGTGCGCACGTCCAGGCCACGGATCATGTCTTTTTCACGGCCGTCGATACGCGGCTCGCCACGCAGTACGCGGCTGCGCACCACGTTCTTCTCGACGGTGCCCAGGATGTCCTGGATTTCGCCGGCGTCCAGCGTTTCGTCCTGCGCCAGCAGGGTTTCAACCACGCTGTCTTTGATCGCGTCAACCTGAGCGTAACGCTCTTGTTTTTCGGTAATGTGGTAAGCGTCGCCCAGGCGAGCTTCGGCCAGTTCAGCCACGCGCGCGTGCAGCGCTTCGTTGACCGCAGGCGCCTGCCAATCCCACTTCGGCTTGCCGGCTTCGGCAACCAGCGCGTTGATGTTTTCGATAACCACTTGCTGCTGGTCGTGGCCGAACACCACGGCGCCCAGCATCTGATCTTCGCTCAGCACGTCAGCTTCGGATTCCACCATCAGCACCGCGCCGGCGGTACCGGCAACCACCAGATCCAGACGGCTTTCTTTCAGTTCGTCGGTCGTCGGGTTCAGTACGTACTGATCGTTGATGTAACCTACGCGCGCGGCGCCGATTGGGCCGTTGAACGGAATACCGGACAGGCTCAGGGCGGCAGAGGCACCGATCATCGCAACGATGTCCGGGTTCACCTGCGGGTTAACGGAAACCACGGTCGCGATCACCTGAACTTCGTTCAGGAAGCTGTCCGGGAACAGTGGACGGATCGGGCGGTCGATCAGACGGGAAGTCAGGGTCTCGCCTTCGCTCGGACGGCCTTCGCGACGGAAGAAGCTGCCCGGGATACGGCCGGCGGCGTAGGTACGCTCTTGGTAGTTAACGGTCAGCGGGAAGAAGCTCTGGCCCGGCTTGGCTTTTTTCTGGCCAACGACGGTAACGAATACGGCGGTGTCATCCATGCTCACCATAACGGCGGCGGTGGCCTGACGCGCCATCATACCGGTTTCGATGGTGACGGTATGCTGGCCATACTGGAATTTGCGAATGATCGGTGTCAGCAAAATTATATCCTTGATTAACGGCGCGCAATCGCATTGACGACTCGACACGCCTGTGACTCGATTTGCCTTCTCACTACATCCTCGCGACTAATGACAATCCTTATCTCAGGCGGGAGATAAAGCCTCTCATTAGCCGCGCGAACCTCTGTAACGGAAGAACCTGTTTGGAAACATCAGTAATACATTAACCTGATTTGCTTATGCTTCCTAGAAGAAAGGGGCCAAAATAGGCCCCTTTCCACTGAAACTTGCTAGATTAGCGACGCAGACCCAGACGCTCGATCAGGCTGGTATAACGTGCTACATCTTTACGCTTCAGGTAGTCCAGCAGCTTACGACGCTGAGAAACCATACGCAGCAGACCACGACGGCTGTGGTGATCTTTTTTGTGCTCGGAGAAGTGGCCTTGCAGATGGTTGATCTGCGCAGTCAGCAGGGCAACCTGAACTTCGGTAGAACCGCTGTCGTTAGTACCACGACCGAAATCAGCTACGATTTGAGCTTTAGCTTCAACACTTAGAGACATTGTAATACTCCAGATTATAGATAATAAAAACAGGCGCCGATCTCTAATTCAGCAACCCAATGCATAAGCTGCGCCATTCTACTCTTAGCGCAGTGCGATCGCAAGGCGACGCAGTGCCCCGCCGTCAGTCGAAATGCTCGACCACCAGGCGGCGCGGCGCCACGCGACCATCCTCGGCGATGTCGCCAACGCCGATGAATTTTCGCTCTTCACCCTCGGTGATACGCACCAGGCCGGAAGCCGGCGCGCCGGCGACTTGCACCGGTTGCCCCTGCTTGACGTAACCCGCCACCACCGGCAGCAAATTCACTTCCGGATAGTTCTCAACCGGGCTGTCCATCGGCATCAGCAGCGGATCGAGCAGCTCGCCGGGCGCGATCGCTTGTTCCTGCGCCTGCGCCACCAAGGCGTTCAGCTGTTCCAGCGTCACCATGCGCGCGATGGGATAAGTCGCCACCTGCAGGCGGCGCAGATAGATCACGTGCGCGCCGCAGCCCAGCAGCTCGCCGAGATCGTCGGTGATGGTGCGGATATAGGTGCCTTTCGAGCAGTGAATCTCCAGCTCGAGTTCATCCCCTTCCCAGCGGATAAACTGCAGCTCGTACACCGTGATGCTGCGCGCTTCGCGCGGCACTTCGATGCCCTGGCGCGCATACTCGTAGAGTTTCTTGCCCTGGTATTTCAACGCCGAATACATCGACGGCACCTGCTGGATGTCGCCGCGGAAGGTGTCCAGCGCCGCGTCGAGCTGCGCCTGGGTGAAGTTCACCGGGCGCTCCTGCACGATCTGCCCGTCGGCGTCGGAGGTATCGGTACGCTGCCCCAGCTTGGCGATCACCCGATAGCGCTTGTCGGAATCGAGCAGGTATTGCGAAAACTTGGTCGCTTCGCCCAGGCAGATAGGCAACATGCCGGTCGCCAACGGATCGAGCGCGCCGGTATGGCCCGCTCGGTTGGCGTTGTACAGACGTTTTACTTTTTGCAGCGCATCGTTGGACGACAACCCCTGCGGCTTGTCCAGCAACAGCACGCCGTGGATGTCACGGCCGCGGCGACGAGGGCGACTCATTAATCCTCCTTGTCATCGCCTGAGGCGGAACGGCGCTCTGCGTCGTTCTTCACCACGTTGGTCACCAGGTTGGACATGCGCATGCCTTCCACCAGGGAGTTGTCGTAAGCGAAGGTCAGCTCCGGCACCACGCGCAGGCGCATCGCTTTGCCCAGCAGGGTGCGGATATAGCCGGAAGCGTCCTGCAACGCTTTGATGCCGTTGGTGACCAGATCCGGATCGTGGTTCTCGGTCAGCACGTTCAGGAAGGTGACGTAAACCTTGGCATACGCCAGGTCGCGGGACACTTCCACGCCGGAAACGGTCGCCATGCCGACGCGCGGATCTTTCACTTCACGCTGCAGAATGATCGCAATCTCTTTCTGCATCTCTTGCGCCACGCGTTGACCGCGGCTGAATTCTTTTGCCATTTTGGATTCTCCAGACAAATCGGGGGGCACAAAGGCCCCCCGTAAACAGATATAAGCAGATGTGCAATCGTTAAGCGATGGTGCGTTGGATCTCAATGATTTCGAACACTTCGATCATGTCGCCGACGCGCACGTCGTTATAGTTCTTAACGCCGATACCACATTCCATGCCGTTACGGACTTCGTTAACGTCATCTTTGAAGCGACGCAGGGATTCCAGCTCGCCTTCATAGATAACCACGTTGTCGCGCAGTACGCGGATTGGGTTGTGACGCTTGATGGTCCCTTCGGTAACCATACAGCCGGCGATAGCGCCGAACTTAGGCGATTTGAACACGTCGCGCACTTCGGCCAGGCCGATGATCTGCTGCTTGTATTCCGGCGCCAGCATACCGCTCATCGCCTGCTTCACTTCGTCGATCAGGTTATAGATCACGGAGTAGTAACGCAGATCCAGGCTTTCCGCTTCGATCACGCGGCGCGCAGAAGCGTCGGCACGCACGTTGAAGCCCAGGATGATGGCGTTGGAAGCCGCAGCCAGCGTCGCGTCGGTTTCGGTGATCCCACCTACGCCGGAGCCGACAATCTTCACCTTCACTTCGTCGGTGGAGAGTTTCAGCAGCGAGTCGCTGATCGCTTCGCAAGAACCCTGTACGTCGGATTTCAGCACGATGTTCAGCTCGGACACTTCGCCGTCGGTCATGTTGGCGAACATGTTTTCCAGCTTGGACTTCTGCTGACGCGCCAGTTTGACTTCGCGGAACTTGCCCTGACGGTACAGCGCCACTTCACGCGCTTTCTTCTCGTCACGCACCACGGTCGCTTCGTCACCCGCTGCAGGCACGCTGGACAGACCCAGGATTTCCACAGGGATAGACGGACCGGCGGAGGTCACTTCACGGCCCAGCTCGTCGCGCATCGCACGCACGCGGCCGTATTCGAAGCCGCACAGGACGATGTCGCCCTTGTTCAGCGTACCTTCCTGAACCAGCACGGTAGCAACCGGGCCACGGCCTTTATCCAGGAAGGACTCGATCACTACGCCGCTCGCCATGCCGCTGCGAACCGCTTTCAGCTCCAGCACTTCGGCCTGCAGCAGGATGGCCTGCAGCAGCTCGTCGATACCGGTACCGGCTTTCGCGGACACGTGAACGAACTGCGCTTCGCCGCCCCACTCTTCCGGCATAACGCCGTACTGAGACAGTTCCTGCTTAACGCGATCCGGATCGGCTTCCGGTTTGTCGATTTTGTTCACCGCAACCACCAATGGCACCTGCGCCGCTTTCGCGTGCTGGATAGCTTCGATGGTTTGTGGCATCACGCCGTCGTCGGCCGCCACCACCAGAACCACGATGTCAGTCGCCTGAGCACCGCGAGCACGCATCGAGGTAAACGCGGCGTGGCCCGGGGTGTCCAGGAAGGTGATCATGCCGTTCTCGGTTTCTACGTGGTAGGCACCGATGTGCTGGGTAATGCCGCCGGCTTCGCCCGCCGCCACTTTGGTGGAGCGGATGTAGTCCAGCAGAGAGGTTTTACCGTGGTCAACGTGGCCCATGATGGTCACGACCGGCGCGCGCGGCTCGGCCGCAGCGCCCGTATCACGGTCGCTCATCAGCGCTTCTTCCAGCTCGTTTTCACGACGCAGGATAACTTTGTGGCCCATCTCTTCGGCAACCAGCTGTGCGGTTTCCTGGTCGATAACCTGGTTGATGGTGGCCATGGCGCCCAGTTTCATCATCACTTTGATGACCTGAGAACCTTTGACCGCCATCTTGTTGGCCAGCTCGGCCACGGTGATGGTTTCACCGATCACCACGTCACGGTTAACCACCTGCGCCGGCTTGTTGAAGCCCTGCTGCAGAGCGCTAGGCTTGCGTTTGCCGCCTTTGCCGCCACGGGTAACGGCACGCGCTTCTTCGCGATCCGCTTTGGATTCGGACAGCTTGTTGCCTTTCTTCTGCTTGGTGGCTTTGCCGCCGCGGGTGCGGCTGCGGCGATCGCCTTCAACTTTGGCGTCGTTTTCGTCTTCAGCGGCACGGGCGTGCTGAGAGGTGGTCACGTGATAGTCGGCGCTTTCAACCGCAGCGCTAGCCGCGTCGGCCTGGGCCCACTTCTCGCCGTTCTCTTCGGCCATGCGACGGGCTTCTTCCGCCACGCGCTTGGCTTCCTCTTCAACCTTGCGGCGCACTTCCTCTTCCGCTTTACGTTTCAGTTCAGCGGCTTCGGCTTCACGGCGTGCTTTTTCCGCCTGAGCTGGCTTGGTCATTTCGTCGGTATGTTGATTGGTCACTTTTTCTTTTTCCGCTGAATTACGCTTAGCAATCTCCGCGGCCTCACGTTTGGCTTGCTCTTCGGCTGCGCGCTTCGCTTCCGCTTCGCGTTTTGCGAGCTCTTCCGCTTCGCGCCGTGCCTGCTCTTCCGCTTCACGCTGTGCCTGCTCTGCCGCTTCAGCCAACTGGGCTTCCTGCGTATCGCGATTTACATAAGTGCGTTTCTTGCGGACCTCAATTTGCACCGATTTACTTTTACCGCCGGTGCTCGGGATATTCAAGGTGCTGCGCGTTTTGCGCTGCAAAGTGAGTTTACCCGGCGCGCTGCCGTGTTCACGGTTCAGGTGCGCCAGTAATGTTTCTTTTTCTTGCTGGGTAACAGAGTCCGACTCGGACTTGTTGATCCCTGCATCAGCAAACTGCTGTACCAGGCGATCAACCGGAGTCTGAATCTCTGCTGCCAGCGATTTTACGGTTACATCTGTCGTCATGCTGTTCCTTCCTGCTACAGTTATTACGCGTTGTCGCCAAACCAACAGATATTGCGTGCAGCCATGATCAGCTCGCCGGCTTGCTCATCGCTAAGCCCTTCAATATCAGCCAGATCGTCAACACCCTGCTCGGCAAGATCTTCCAGCGTACAAACCCCACGCGCGGCCAGTTTAAAGGCCATGCTGCGCTCAAGACCCGGCAGGTTGAGCAAATCGTCGGCCGGTTTGTTGTCGCCCAGGCTTTCTTCTTGTGCCAGGGCCAGCGTGGTCAATGCAGCTTTGGCGCGTTCGCGCAATGCTTCAACCGTATCTTCATCCAGACCGTCGATTTCCAACAGCTCTTTGATCGGCACGTAGGCCAGCTCTTCCAGCGTGGAGAAGCCTTCTTCAACCAGTACGGTGGCGAAATCTTCGTCGATATCAAGATACTTGGTGAAGGTATCAATAGCGGCATGAGCCTCGGCCTGGTGCTTGGCCTGCAGGTCGTCCGCCGTCATCACGTTCAGTTCCCAACGATCGTCGCCGCGGTGTTGTTTCAGCAGTTGGGAAGCCAAACGCACGTTTTGGCCGTTACGGCCGATCGCCTGCGCCAGGTTGCTGGCTTCAACGGCGATATCCATGGTGCAGTTATCTTCGTCTACCACGATCGACGCGACGTCGGCCGGCGCCATGGCGTTGATGACGAATTGCGCAGGATTATCATCCCACAGGATGATATCGATGCGTTCGCCGCCGAGCTCGCTCGACACGGCCTGAACGCGCGCACCGCGCATACCTACGCAGGCGCCGACCGGATCGATGCGCTTGTCGTTGGTTTTCACTGCAATTTTCGCACGGGAGCCTGGATCGCGGGCTGCCGCTTTAATCTCGATCACTTCTTCGCCGATTTCCGGCACTTCGATGCGGAACAGCTCTTTCAGCATTTCCGGGCTGGAACGGCTGACGAACAGCTGCGCGCCGCGAGCTTCGGGACGTACGGCATACAATACGCCGCGAATGCGGTCGCCCGGACGGAAGTTTTCGCGCGGCAGCATGTCTTCACGGCCAATGACCGCTTCGGCGTTGTTGCCCAGATCAAGCGCGATGCTGTCACGGTTCACTTTCTTCACCACGCCGGTGACGATCTCACCTTCGTGTTCACGGAAAGCGTCGACCACCATCGCGCGCTCGGCCTCGCGCACTTTCTGCACGATAACCTGCTTGGCGGTTTGGGTGGTGATGCGGTCGAAGGTCACGGATTCGATCTGATCTTCGACGTATCCGCCGAGCTCGATGCTCGGATCTTCAAACTGAGCGGCTTCCAGCGTGATTTCACGCGTCGGCTGAGTCACTTCGTCTACGGCGACCCAACGGCGGAAGGTATCGAAATCGCCGGTTCTGCGGTCAATGCTGACGCGCACGTCGATTTCCTGCTCGTATTTTTTCTTGGTTGCGGTGGCTAATGCAGTTTCCAGCGCTTCGAAAATCTTCTCGCGCGGAAGGGATTTTTCATTGGAAACTGCTTCAACAACAGCCAGAATCTCTTTGTTCATCCTAGTTGCCTCTTCCAAACTTTAAAAGTGGGGTACCAGGTTCGCTTTCTGGATGTTGCTCAGCGCGAACACTTCATCTTTCCCTTCCACAGTAACCGTGATCATCTCGCCTTCGACAGACTTGATAATACCCTGCCACTTGCGACGGTTCTGTACCGCCATGCGCAGGACCAGGCTGACTTCTTCACCGAGGTAACGCGTATAGTGTTCTGCGGTGAACATCGGGCGATCAAGGCCAGGAGAGGAGACTTCCAAGTTGTAAGCGACCGTGATTGGATCTTCGACGTCCAATACAGCGCTGACCTGGTGGCTGACATCAGCGCAATCATCAACATTGATGCCGTTATCACTATCAATATAGATGCGGAGCGTCGATTGGCGCGCACGAATGAATTCGATGCCTACAAGCTCAAAGCCCAACGCTTCTACCGGTGCCGAAAGCATCTCTGTTAACTTTTGCTCTAATGTGGACAAGCCCACCCCCAAGACATAAAAAAAGGGCTAAATAGCCCAGTGATTCTGTTGCCAAATAACAAAAAACCCCGAAAAATCGGGGCTTTATGCAACTGGACCCTGTTTGCCGCTAGGCGGCCTCGGTACAACTTTCGAGCAAGTGTCATTTTCAAATGTTGATCGAGAAAAGCGGGTTTCAATCGAAAAGTGTATTTGAAAATAAACACTTAAAGGAAAGTGGTTGCGGGGGCCGGATTTGAACCGACGACCTTCGGGTTATGAGCCCGACGAGCTACCAGGCTGCTCCACCCCGCGTCCGAAAACGTGGCAAATACTACGCCGATAATCGCAAAATTGCAAGTTATCTCTGGGATTTGGTACCGAGGATGGGACTCGAACCCACAAGCCCGTTAGGGCACTACCACCTCAAGGTAGCGTGTCTACCAATTCCACCACCTCGGTACTGATTCTTACTGCTAACGGCCGTTGTTCTTTCGAGTTCACAACCACCGTTTTCAAACTTTGTTACGGCTTACTGCGGGATATCGCTGCTCGGCTTGGCTGGTGCCGCCGGCGCGGTCGTCTGCTCAGTTTTCACTGGCTGACCCAGGTTTTCCCACTCGCTGCCTTTCTTGCTCTGGTTGCTGCTGAGGTTGCCCAGAATCAGGCTGATGACGAAGAACAGCGTCGCCAGCACAGCAGTCATGCGGGTCATAAAGTTACCGGAACCACTCGAACCGAACAATGTGCCTGATGCACCTGCTCCGAAAGAGGCTCCCATATCAGCGCCTTTACCTTGCTGCAACATAATCAGAGCAACCAGCCCGATTGAGATCAGCAGGAAAATTACCAGAAGAGCTTCGTACATAGTAGTACCCGTATCCTTGCGGCCTTACCGCATGCCAAATGCTTCACACTCATCAAGCAGGCGTTTTTATAAACTGCCTACTGAAGCGGGTGTGAATACTAACCAAAGCCGCCAACCCGCGCAAGGGCAATTTGCAGCCGCCGGCGCGTTTGCGGAAAAAAACGCCAACAATCGCCTGTTCGGGCTCAGCGATGCCAAGCCCGGCGGCTAACTGTCTGTTTTAACCTGCGGATTTCACCGCGTCGGCGATGCGATGCGCCAGCGCGGTCACCTGCTGCTCGTCTTCGCCTTCCACCATCACGCGGATCAGCGGCTCGGTGCCCGATTTGCGCAGCAGCACCCGGCCGCGGCCGGCCAGCTCGGCCTCCACCTGCTCGGTGACTTTGCGCACCGCGTCGGACTCCAGCGGATTGTGCTCGCCGGCGAAGCGCACGTTGACCAGGATCTGCGGCAGCAGCTTCATGCCGCTGCACAGGTCATGCAGGCTCATGTGATTGCGCACCATGGCGGTCAGCACCTGCAGCCCGGCCACGATGCCGTCGCCGGTGGTGGTTTTGTCCAGCAGGATCACATGGCCGGAGTTTTCCGCGCCGATGCGCCAGCCCAACTCCTGCAGCTTCTCCAGCACGTAGCGGTCGCCCACTTTGGCGCGAGCGAACGGAATGCCCAGCTGTTTCAGCGCCAGCTCCAACCCCATATTGCTCATCAGGGTGCCGACCGCGCCGCCGCGCAGCTGGCCCTGACGCAGGCCTTCACGGGCGATGATGTACAGGATCTGGTCGCCGTCCACCTTGTTGCCCAGGTGATCCACCATCATCACGCGGTCGCCGTCGCCGTCGAACGCCAGGCCGACGTGCGCTTTTTCCTTCAGTACGCGCTCTTGCAACTGACGCACATCGGTAGCGCCGCATTTTTCGTTGATGTTCATCCCGTCCGGCTCAACGCCGATGGCGATCACCGTGGCGCCCAACTCGCGCAGCACGCTCGGCGCGATGTGGTAAGTCGCGCCGTTGGCGCAGTCAACCACGATTTTCAGCCCCTTCAGGCTCAGCTCGCTCGGGAAGGTGCCTTTGCAGAATTCGATATAGCGGCCGGCGGCGTCGATGATGCGGCTGGCTTTACCCAGCTCGGCGGACTCCACGCAGGTCAGCGGTTTTTCCATCTCGGCTTCGATCGCCTCTTCGACGTTGTCCGGCAATTTGGCGCCGTCGATCGAGAAGAACTTGATGCCGTTGTCATAGAACGGGTTGTGCGAAGCGGAGATGACAATGCCCGCTTCCGCGCGGAAGGTGCGCGTCAGGTAGGCCACCGCCGGCGTGGGCATCGGCCCGGTGAAGGAGGCGGACAATCCGGCGGCCGCCAGGCCGGCTTCCAGAGCGGACTCCAGCATATATCCGGAGATGCGCGTATCCTTACCGATGATGATCTTGCGGGAACCGTGACGCGCCAGCACTTTACCGGCCGCCCAGCCCAGCTTCAGCACGAAGTCAGGCGTGATGGGGCTGTCCCCGACCTTGCCACGGATGCCGTCGGTGCCAAAATATTTGCGCTCGCTCATGTCTCTACTGTCCCTTAGCTGAAAGTGTTGCCTCGACGACACGCATCGCCTCGACGGTTTCTTTAACGTCATGCACTCTGACAATCTGCGCACCCTGCATCGCCGCGATCACCGCGCAGGCCACGCTGCCGATAACCCGTTGATCCGGCGGCACGTTCAGCAGTTGTCCAATCATCGATTTGCGCGACATGCCGACCAACAGCGGCAAACCGAAACGATGAAATTCCGACAACCGGGCCAGAAGCTGATAGTTGTGCGACAAATTTTTACCGAAACCGAAGCCTGGGTCGAGCAGCAATTTCTGATTTGTTATCCCCGCCTCGTTACAGCGCCGGATATGGTGCTCGAAAAACGTCTGAACGTCGGCGATCAGATCGTCGTAGTGCGGCGCCTGCTGCATGGTGCGCGGCTGCCCCTGCATGTGCATCAGGCAGACCGGCAAACCGCTTTCCGCCGCCGCCGCCAGGGCGCCCGGCTCCTGCAGCGAACGGATGTCGTTGATCAAGTGTGCGCCGGCGTGTGCCGATTCGCGGATCACACCCGCTTTCGAGGTATCGACCGAGATAAAGACTTCAAAGCGCTGCGCCAGCGCTTCTACCACCGGCACGACCCGCTCAAGCTCCTCCTCTTCGCTCACTTCCGCCGCCCCCGGCCTTGTCGATTCGCCGCCGATATCAATCATCGTGGCGCCGGCCGAAATCAGCGCATGCGCATGCACCAGCGCCTGGTTCAGGGTGTTGTGGCGGCCGCCGTCGGAAAACGAATCCGGCGTCACGTTAAGGATGCCCATCACCTGTGGATGGGAGAGATTGAGCGTCATGTCGCGCACGGTTAACTGCATGGTTGGTCCACCTTACTGTTGCCTGGTTCACTGCCCGCCGGGCAAAAAAAACCCCGGCATGCCGGGGTTTGATGTTATTACACAGCCGCTGTTACTTGTCGAGCTGTTCGGACATGGTGTTGCCCGGCGTTGGGGTGCGCGGCTCATCTACCGGCGTCGGGGCTTTTGGGGTGCCGCCGTTGTCGGAGCTGTTGCCTTTGTTCGCATCGTCCCAGCCCGCCGGCGGACGCACGTCTTTGCGGTTCATCAGATCGTCGATCTGCGGCGCATCAATAGTTTCATACTTCATCAACGCATCCTTCATCGAGTGCAGGATGTCCATGTTTTCCATCAGTAGCGAGCGAGCACGCGTGTAGTTGCGTTCGATCAGCGACTTCACTTCCTGGTCGATGATACGCGCGGTTTCATCCGACATGTGCTTCGCCTTGGCCACGGAACGGCCCAGGAACACTTCGCCCTCTTCTTCCGCATACAGCAGCGGCCCCAGCTTCTCGGAGAAGCCCCATTGGGTCACCATGTTGCGGGCGATGGAGGTCGCCACTTTGATATCGTTCGACGCACCGGTAGAGACTTTTTCCGGCCCGTAGATGATCTCTTCCGCCAGACGACCGCCGTACAGGGTGGAGATTTGGCTCTCCAGCTTCTGACGGCTGGCGCTGATCGCATCCCCTTCCGGCAGGAAGAAGGTCACGCCGAGCGCCCGGCCACGAGGAATGATGGTGACCTTGTGCACCGGATCGTGTTCAGGAACCAGGCGGCCAATGATGGCGTGGCCCGCTTCGTGATACGCGGTCGACTCTTTCTGCGCTTCAGTCATCACCATGGAGCGGCGTTCCGCACCCATCATGATCTTGTCTTTGGCTTTCTCGAACTCCACCATCGACACCACGCGCTTGTTGCCGCGGGCGGCGAACAGCGCCGCTTCGTTGACCAGGTTGGCCAGGTCGGCACCGGAGAAGCCCGGCGTACCGCGCGCAATGACGGAGGCGTCGATGTCGGCCGCCAACGGCACGCGGCGCATGTGCACCTTCAGGATCTGCTCGCGGCCACGCACGTCCGGCAGCCCGACCACGACCTGACGGTCGAAACGGCCCGGGCGCAGCAGCGCGGGGTCAAGCACGTCCGGACGGTTGGTGGCCGCGATGACGATGATGCCCTCGTTGCCTTCGAAACCGTCCATCTCAACCAGCATCTGGTTCAGGGTCTGCTCACGCTCATCGTGACCGCCACCCAGGCCTGCGCCACGCTGGCGACCGACGGCGTCGATTTCATCGATGAAGATGATGCACGGCGCGGCTTTCTTCGCTTGTTCGAACATGTCGCGCACGCGGGATGCACCCACGCCGACGAACATTTCGACGAAGTCGGAACCGGAAATGGTGAAGAACGGTACCTTCGCTTCGCCGGCGATCGCTTTCGCCAACAGCGTTTTACCGGTCCCCGGCGGGCCAACCATCAGCACGCCTTTCGGGATCTTGCCGCCCAGCTTCTGGAAACGGCTCGGTTCGCGCAGGTATTCCACCAGTTCGCTCACCTCTTCTTTCGCTTCGTCACACCCGGCGACATCGGCGAAAGTGGTCTTGATCTGGTCTTCCGTCAGCATGCGGGCCTTGCTCTTGCCGAAGGACATCGCGCCCTTGCCGCCGCCGCCCTGCATTTGCCGCATAAAGAAGATCCAGACCCCGATCAGCAACAGCATCGGGAACCAAGAGATAAAGATAGAAGCCAGCAGGCTCGGCTCTTCAGGCGGCTCGCCGACAACTTTCACATTCTTCGTTAACAACGTATCCAGCAACTTAGGATCGTTGACAGGGATGTAGGTCGTGTATTTGTTACTGTCTTTCTTGGTAACGTTAATTTCACGTCCGTTGATTCGCGCTTCGCGAACCTGGTCCTGGGTCAGTTCGGACATGAAGGTAGAGTAATCCACCCTACGGCCATTCGACTCGCTGGGCCCAAAGCTCTGGAATACAGACATCAACACTACCGCGATGACTAACCAGAGAATTAGGTTTTTCGCCATGTCACTCAAGGGATTAACCTCATCTTACAACTGTGTTAACAAACAGCGTTAGGGTACTACAGTTTGCGCCCTGTCGCTACAATGTACACTTCGCGCGAACGGGCGCGGGAAGCGTCTGGCTTACGAATCTTAACCTTCGTAAACAGGGAGCGAATTTCCCGTAGGTACTCGTCAAAGCCATCTCCCTGGAACACCTTCACCAGGAAACTTCCGCCTGGTGCGAGGACATCACGACACATATCCAGCGCCAACTCCACCAGATACATCGACCTTGGAATATCGACCGCCGGGGTGCCACTCATATTCGGGGCCATATCGGACATGACCACCTGAACCTTACTCTCGCCTACTCGTTCCAACAGTGCCTTCAGCACCAGTTCATCACGAAAATCGCCCTGAAGGAAATCGACGCCAACGATAGGATCCATTGGCAAAATATCACAGGCGATGATGCGCCCGGTACCGCCGATTTGGGTGACCACATACTGCGACCAGCCGCCCGGTGCGGCGCCCAGATCAACCACGGTCATGCCCGGTTTGAACAGTTTGTCGCTCTGCTGTATTTCATCAAGTTTAAACCAGGCACGGGAACGCAGTCCCTTTTTCTGCGCCTGCTGTACATATTTATCGCTAAAGTGTTCTTGTAACCAGCGACTGGAGCTAGCCGAACGCTTTTTATTAGCCATCTCGTTTTCCAACTATCATAAAAAGAGTCTTATGTCAGGGTCGCTGCTCACGTAGACTCACACCGGTGAAGACCGATTTGGTGATATACATGAGATGGCGGTAGAATGTACCGTTTTCAATCCCAACTTAAGCAAAAAAGACAATGAATCTGAATAATAAACAAAAACAGCACCTGAAAGGCCTGGCGCATCCGTTAAAACCGGTGGTGATGCTGGGCAATAACGGTCTTACCGAAGGGGTGCTGGCTGAAATTGAACAGGCTCTGGAGCATCATGAGCTGATCAAGGTAAAAATCGCCGCTGAAGATCGCGAAACCAAGACCCTGATCGCCGACGCTATCGTGCGTGAAACGGGCGCCTGCAATGTGCAAGTTATCGGCAGTACGCTTATTCTTTACCGCCCGTCGAAAGAGCGCAAGATCAGTCTACCGCGTTAATAACCATCAGGTTAACGAAAAGGTGCCATGCGCCTGACCAAGATAAAAGGCCGCTTGCGGCCTTTTTCCTATCTTTACAAAACGTTGGCGCATTAATGACCAACGGTCCCGATCAGAGATACTCGACCTTCAGGATCTCGTATTCCACGTCGCCGCCTGGGGTTTTGATCACCACCACATCGTCTTGCTCTTTGCCGATCAGACCGCGCGCCATCGGCGAGTTTACCGAAATCAGATTTTTCTTGAAATCGGCCTCATCGTCGCCAACGATGCGGTAAGTCACTTCTTCTTCGCTGTCCAGATTCATCACCGATACGGTGGCGCCGAAGATCACCCGACCGGTGTTCGGCATCTTGGTGATGTCGATCACCTGAGCATTGGACAGCTTGGCTTCGATTTCCTGAATGCGGCCTTCACAGAAACCCTGCTGTTCGCGGGCGGCATGGTACTCGGCATTTTCTTTCAAGTCGCCGTGTTCACGCGCTTCAGCGATATCCGCAATGATTTTCGGGCGGCGCACGCTTTTCAGATATTCGAGCTCTTCGCGCAGTTTTTCAGCGCCAAACAAGGTCATCGGAATTTGGTTCATCGTATAAATACCTCTAAATCTTTCCTGTTCAAATAACCGTCATCCTGACGTATTCGTATGAAAACACGGTTGGCATACCGCCCCCCGCCTCCAGGCGACAAACAAAAGAAACCTGACTCGGAACGGAGCCCAAGCCAAGATCGGTTTTGCATTTTGATACGCATTTTAGCCTAGAGTTCCTTGAGGGTCATCGTTTACTTTTTCCCTGATTGCACCGTAGTATGACGGCACGTTATCCAGCTGTTATCCCGAGATTATGCGTTTTTCACGAATTGTCAGTGCATTGGCTTGCGCATTTGTTCTGAATGCGAATGCGGCCCCGGTTGAAGAGTACACACAATATCTGCCTGATGGGGCCAACCTTGCCCTGGTCGTTCAGAAGATCGGCGCCAGCTCGCCGACGATCGATTACCACTCTCAGCAAATGGCGCTGCCGGCCAGTACCCAAAAAGTGCTGACGGCGCTGGCGGCATTGCTGCAACTCGGGCCCGATTACCGTTTCACTACCACGCTGGAGAGCCAGGGCGATATCCGCGACGGCGTGCTGCGCGGCAACCTGATCGCTCGCTTCAGCGGCGATCCGACCTTCAAACGCCAGAGCCTGCGCAATATGGTGGCCGTCCTGAAAAAGCAAGGCGTGCGCCAAATCAGCGGCGACGTGCTGGTCGATACCTCTGTCTTCGCCAGCCATGACAAAGCGCCCGGTTGGCCGTGGAACGATCTGACGCAGTGCTTCAGCGCGCCGCCGGCCGCCGCCATCGTCGATCGCAACTGTTTCTCGGTCTCGCTGTACAGCGCGCCGAATCCGGGCGACATGGCGTTTATCCGCGTCGCCTCCTATTATCCGGTTAATATGTTTAGCCAGGTGCGCACCCTGGCGCGCGGCTCGGCAGACGCGCAGTACTGCGAGCTGGACGTGGTGCCGGGCGAGCTGAACCGCTTTACCCTGACCGGCTGCCTGACGCAGCGCAGCGAGCCGTTGCCGCTGGCCTTCGCCATCCAGGACGGCGCCAGCTATGCGGGCGCCATCTTGAAAGACGAGCTGACGCAGGCCGGCATCCAGATCGACGGGCATTTGAAACGCCAGACGCGTCCCGGCATTACCGGCACAGTGATCGCGCAAACCCAGTCGGCACCGCTGCACGATCTGTTGAAGATCATGCTGAAGAAGTCGGACAACATGATTGCCGATACCGTCTTCCGCACCATCGGCCATGAGCGCTTCGGCGTGCCGGGCACCTGGCGAGCGGGCTCCGATGCGGTGCGCCAGGTACTGCGCCAAAAGGCCGGCATCGATCTGGGCAATACCATCATCGCCGACGGTTCCGGCCTGTCGCGCCACAACCTGCTCGCCCCGGCGACCATGATGCAGGCGCTGCAGTACATCGCGCAGCACGACAACGAGCTGAACTTTATCTCGATGCTGCCGCTGTCCGGCTATGACGGCACCCTGCGCTACCGCGGCGGCCTGCATGAAGCCGGCGTCGACGGCAAGGTGTCGGCCAAGACCGGCGCGCTGCAGGGCGTCTACAACCTGGCGGGCTTCATCACGACCGCCAGCGGCCAGCGCATGGCCTTCGTGCAGTATCTCTCCGGCTACGCCGTGCCGCCGGAAGATCAGAAACAGCGCCGCGCGCCGCTGGTGCGCTTCGAAAGCCGCCTGTATCGGGATATTTACCAAAACAACTGAGGGTCGTCATGAAGCTGCTGGTCGTTGAAGATGATGAACTGCTGCAACAGGGGCTGGCGTTGGCGCTGACCGGCGAGGGTTACGTCTGCGACTGCGCCGCCACGGCGGCGGAGGCCAACAGCCTGCTCATCACCAGCCAATACAGCATGGTGATCCTGGATCTCGGCCTGCCGGATATGGACGGCGCGGCGCTGCTGCGGCAGTGGCGCCGCCAGCAGATCGATCTGCCGGTGCTGATCCTGACCGCCCGCGACGCCCTGGAAGATCGCGTCGACGGGCTGGACGCCGGCGCCGACGACTACCTGGTCAAACCCTTCGCGCTGGTTGAGCTGCAGGCGCGCGTGCGCGCCCTCCTGCGGCGCTACCAGGGCCACAGCGACAATCTGATGCAGGTGGATGACCTGCAGTTGAACCTCTCCAGCCAGCAGGTCTACCTGCAGCAACAACCGGTGGAGGTCACGCCAAAAGAGTTCGCCATTCTGTCGCGCCTGATCATGCGTGCCGGGCAGACGGTCAACCGTGAGCTCCTGCAACAAGATCTCTACACCTGGCAAGACGATCTGGGCTCCAACACGCTGGAAGTGCACATCCACAACCTGCGTCGCAAACTGGGCAAGGATCGCATCCGCACCGTGCGCGGCATCGGCTACCGCCTGGAACCTTCCTCATGATCAGCATGCGCCGCCGCCTGCTGCTGATGTTGGCGCTGATCCTGTTGGTCACGCAGCTCATCAGCGCCTTCTGGCTGTGGCACGAAAGCCAGGAACAGATCAGCTTCCTGGTGGACGAAACCCTGTCCGCCAAAGTGCGCAGTGAGCGCGTCGATACCGAGATCGCCGAAGCCATCGCCTCGCTGTTGGCGCCTTCGCTGATCATGATGATCGTGACCCTGCTGGCGTCTTTCTGGGCCATCAGCTGGATCACCCGCCCGCTCAACCAATTGCAGCAGCGGCTGGAAAAGCGCTCTGCCGATAACCTGACGCCGCTGCCGATCACCAGCGACAGCCAGGAAATGGTGGCGGTCACCAATGCGCTCAATCAGCTGTTCTCACGGCTGGACAACACCATTCAGCAGGAACGCCTGTTCACCGCCGACGCCGCCCACGAGCTGCGCACGCCGCTGGCCGGCATCCGCCTGCATCTGGAACTGATGGAAAAACAGGGCGTCCAGGGCAGCCAGGCGCTGATCGCCCGCATCGATCAACTGATGCACACCGTCGAGCAACTGCTGATGCTGTCGCGCGCCGGGCAAGACTTTGCCAGCGGCCATTACCAGCATTTCGATTGGGTAGCCGATGTGATCCAGCCGCTGCGTGAAGAGCTCGACGAAATGACCGCCCAACGCGGGCAAACGCTGGCCTGGCAATTGCCGGCCGCCGCCGCGGTGAACGGCGATCCGGTGCTGCTGCGGCTGCTGCTGCGTAACCTGGTCGAAAACGCCCACCGATACGGCCCGGAAGGCGGCGCGATACAGGTGCGGTTAACGCCGCAGGACCGCGGTTATCTGCTGCAGGTCATCGACGATGGCCCGGGGATCAAGGAAGAGATGGTCGGGGAGCTGACGCAGGCGTTTCGCCGCATGGATCAGCGCTACGGCGGCAGCGGACTGGGCTTGAATATCGTGATCCGCATCGTACAGCTGCACCAGGGGCGCTTGACGCTGGAAAACCGCCGTGATGCGCGCGGCCTGAATGCCCAGTGTTGGCTGCCGGAAAAGGCGCTCAAATAACAAGGGCCCAGCGTTGCTGAGCCCTTTATCATCGAATTACTTCTGGTAAATGATTTCGACGCCTTCGTCGTCGTCTTCGTCCCAGTCGTCATCCCAGTCGTCATCCGCTTCCGATTCCATCTCCGCCAGCTGTTCGCGGTGATAGTCGTCCCACATGAATTCGACTTTTTCCGGCGCGCTTTCTTCGATCGCCATCGCTTTCGGCTGGGTGTTGATGAAGTTCATCACGTCCCAGCACAGCGCGTTGACGCCTTCGCGGTTGGCGGCGGAGATCATGTAGTACTTTCCTTCCCAGCCCATGCCTTCCACAATCGCCTTGGCGCGTTCGGCGGCTTCTTCCTCACCAATCACATCAATTTTGTTGAACACCAGCCAGCGTGGCTTCTGCGCCAGATTTTCGCTGTATTGGTTCAACTCGTTGATGATGACTTTGGCGTTTTCCACCGGATCGGATTCGTCGATCGGCGCAATGTCCACCAGGTGCAACAGCACGCGGCAACGCTCCAGGTGTTTCAGGAAGCGAATGCCCAGGCCCGCGCCTTCGGAGGCGCCCTCGATCAGCCCCGGAATGTCGGCGACCACAAAGCTCTGCTCGTGGTCCATGCGCACCACGCCCAGGCTTGGCACCAGCGTGGTAAACGGATAATCGGCCACCTTCGGCTTGGCGGCGGACACCGCGCGGATGAAGGTCGATTTGCCGGCGTTCGGCAGCCCCAGCATGCCCACATCGGCCAGCAGCAACAGCTCCAGCAACAGATCGCGCGCTTCGCCGGCGGTGCCCAGCGTCTTCTGACGCGGCGCACGGTTGACCGACGATTTGAAACGGGTGTTGCCCAGACCGTGCCAGCCGCCTTTGGCGACCATCAGTTTCTGCTCGTGACGGGTCATGTCGCCGAGGATCTCGCCGGTGCCCTGATCCTTCACGCGCGTGCCGACCGGCACCTTGATGATGACGTCTTTACCGCGTTTACCGGTACAGTCGCGGCTCTGGCCATTCTGACCGCGCTCGGCGCGGAAAGACTTCTCAAAGCGGTAGTCGATCAGGGTATTGAGGTTCTCGTCCGCCAGCAGGTAGACGTCGCCGCCGTCGCCGCCGTCGCCGCCGTCAGGCCCACCGTTAGGGATATATTTTTCGCGGCGGAAGCTGACGCATCCGTTGCCGCCATCGCCTGCAACGACCAGAATCGCTGCTTCATCTACAAACTTCATTTACCGTCTCCGTAAATCATTCACCGGGCTGCTTCAAAGGAGCAACCTGGGGGGGTTCTGCCCGTCGCGGCCACCACCGGTGACCAATTGCGGAAAACATAGCGCCCGCCACGACCACAAACGCGCCAACATAGCCGACGAGATTTAACGTCGGCGCAGCGAACGCCTGGGGCCAGGCCAGCGCCAATAAATCAGAAAACAGCAGGGTAAACAGCGGGGTCAGCGTCACCAACGCACTCACCTGCGCCGCCTGCCAGCGCGCCATCGCTTCCGCCAGCGCGCCATAGCCGATCAACGTGTTGGCGCCGCAAAACAGCAGGCACGCCAATTGCCAGCCGCTAAGCTGGAAAATCACCTCGGGTTTGGCCAGAGGGAACAACGCTATCGCACATAAAGTGTACAACATAACCAGGATCTGCGGCGAAGCCAGCCGTCGCAGCAATACCTTCTGCGCCACGCCGTAGCTCACCCAGACCATCGCCGCACACACGCCCAGCATGACGCCCAGCGTGTAGTCCGTCAGCCGGGTAAAGATCTCTATCAGACTGACGTTGAAAAACAACATCAGTCCACAAATCAGCATCAAGGCGCCAATGACCTGGGTGATGCGCATGCGCTCTTTTAAAATCAGCACGCTGGCGAACATCATGCCCACCGGCGACAGCTGGCCAATCACCTGCGACGCCGTCGGGCTCAGGTATTGCAGCGAGGAACTGAAGAACACAAAGTTGCCCAACAGCCCCGCCGTGGCGATCGCCAACAGCAGCAGCCAACGCGGTTGACGGAACATCTTCAGCGGCGGCAGCTTGCCGCGCACCGCGAGGATCACGCCCAAACCGATGGCGGCCATGGTAAAGCGATACCAAACGACGGTAAACGGCTCCATCACCGCCAACACTTCTTTCATCGCGATCGGCAACGCGCCCCAGCAAACCGCCGTGGTTAACGCCAGGGAAATACCCACGCCGACCTGCTGCTTCGTATCCATATTACCTTCGCTAACGCTGACGGGGCTGCCCGCAGGCAACCCATAAATGTAAAAAGCCCCGCAACGAATTGCGGGGCTTACATCTATTTCGTAAGGCTCGAAAAATTATTCAGCTTCGATGCTGATGAATTTACGATTGCTCGGGCCTTTAACTTCGAATTTGACTTTACCGTCTTTCAAAGCAAACAGAGTGTGGTCTTTGCCGCAACCCACGTTGGTACCAGCGTGGAATTTGGTGCCGCGCTGACGAACGATGATGCTGCCTGCCAGTACTGCTTCGCCGCCAAAGCGTTTTACGCCCAGACGTTTAGCTTCTGAATCGCGACCGTTACGAGTCGAGCCGCCAGCCTTTTTGTGTGCCATTAATCCGCTCTCCTAACTTAAGCGCTGATGCCGGTGATTTTAACGTCAGTGAACCACTGACGGTGGCCCTGCTGCTTACGGTGGTGTTTACGACGACGAAACTTAACAATTTTAATTTTCTCGCCACGACCGTGAGCAACGACTTCAGCTTTGATCTTGCCGCCATCGACGAAAGGAACGCCGATTTTGATATCTTCGCCATTAGCGATCATCAGAATCTGGTCAAACTCAACCGCTTCACCAGTTGCGATGTCCAGCTTTTCCAAGCGAACGGTCTGACCTTCGCTTACTCGGTGTTGTTTACCACCACTTTGGAAAACCGCGTACATATAAAACTCCGCTTTCCGCGTGCCCGACTGTGTTAGTTCAGAGCGCGCTATAAATATTCACAATAGGGCGCGAATTCTACGCAAAAAAGCGGCGCATGACAAGAGCAGAATAAGACCAGATGTACAAAAAAGAAGAAAAAAAACACAGTTTCTTTCGTGGCGTTTATCTGAACCGTTTTTCAAGTACAATCATAGGGACAGTTACCGCCATGTACCGATGTGAGCAGCGATCTCAACGCGGTGAAGAGAAACACAGCTGAAAAAAACACAATGAACCTAGAGCAAATTACCGAGTTAACCGCGCAAGATATGGCGGCCGTGAACGCAACAATTCTCGAACAGCTGAATTCCGATGTCACGCTCATCAATCAGCTTGGCTATTACATTATCAGCGGTGGCGGTAAACGCATCCGGCCGATGATCGCCGTCCTGGCGGCGCGAGCGTTGGGCTATGAAGGCAACAAGCACGTCACCGTCGCCGCCCTGATCGAATTCATCCATACCGCCACGCTGCTGCATGACGACGTCGTCGACGAATCGGACATGCGCCGCGGCAAAGCCACCGCCAACGCCGCGTTCGGCAACGCCGCCAGCGTGCTGGTCGGCGACTTTATCTATACCCGCGCCTTCCAGATGATGACCAGCCTGGAATCGCTGCGCGTGCTGGCGCTGATGTCGGAGGCGGTCAACGTCATCGCCGAAGGCGAAGTGCTGCAGTTGATGAATGTGCACGATCCTGACATCAGCGAAGAAAGCTATATGCGGGTGATCTACAGCAAAACCGCCCGTCTGTTTGAGGCGGCGGCGCAATCGTCGGCGATCCTGTCCGGCGCCAACGCCGAGCAAGAGAAGGCGCTGCAAGATTATGGCCGCTACCTCGGCACCGCTTTCCAGCTGATCGACGATCTGCTCGACTACAGCGCCGACGGCAGCACCCTGGGCAAAAACACCGGTGACGATCTGAATGAAGGGAAACCGACCCTGCCGCTGCTGCACGCGATGCACAACGGCGACGACGCACAGCGTGAGATGATCCGCGGCGCGATTGAGCAAGGCAACGGTCGTCATCTGCTGGAGCCGGTATTGCAGGCGATGCAACAATGCGGTTCGCTGGAATACACTCGCCAACGCGCCGAGGAAGAAGCCGACAAGGCGATCGCCGCGCTGCAGGTCTTGCCGGCCTCGGAGCACCGCACGGCGCTGGAAGGCCTGGCGCATCTGGCAGTGCAACGCGACTTTTAAGAAACAAAAGTTTCTTAACGTTCTTATCAGGCCCGCTGATGCGGGCCTGTCTAGGTATTGTTCTCTTCGTCAATGCGCGCCAGCAGGCCGCCTATCCCTTCCCGCATCAGGAAAGCCACCATTTTCTCGCGCTCGCTCTCCGTCAAATGGTAGTAATACTCGATCCATACCGCTAACGGATCCTGGCGTTCTACGTCATACGCCGCCCCATCTTCTTTCAGCATCAGCAGGTTGCGCGCGCCAGGCGGCAGGCTGTCGATATGATACTCCAACGCTTTTCCCTGCACGCCTTTACGCCTGCGGCTTATCCAGCCTTCGCGCCGGGCCATCAGATTGATTCCCTGTGGTGAGGAAGGTAATCCTGCGATGCCTGTCAGTTCCTTGGCGGCAAACCACTCGTTTTTCATAGCCATCATCTCTGGGCAATAGTGGGCAAAGTCATTTTTGGAAATTACTTGGGTATTTTTTAGGAAATTTAATGGTATTCTTGTTTCCGAATAAGCGTTTCACGTTGTTCAAACGCCTAACCCTGATCCGTTAGTTATACCACTAACGCAACTTTGGCTAATCAGAAAAGGAATGTAAACATGAATTCAAGGAACCCAGATTGGCATCCGGCAGATATCATCGCGGCGTTACGCAAACAGGGCACCACGCTGGCGGCGGTGTCGCGCAAGGCCGGATTAAGCTCATCAACGCTGGCCAACGCGCTGTCGCGTCCCTGGCCGAAGGGGGAATGGCTGATCGCCGAAGCAATCGGCATCCACCCATCGGAGATCTGGCCAAGCCGCTATTATGATCCGCACAGCGATTGCCTGCTGGATCGAAAAGCCCGCATCAAATCGTGAACGCGGGGCAAAAAAAACCGCCGGAACAGCGTCCGGCGGCGTTTATCGGCTGACTATCGGCGACGATCAGTTATTGATGAACTTCTCGCCCAGTTCGATATCTTTGTGCAGCACGTCCAGCATCTCATTCAGCGCTTTCTGTTCGAAGGCGCTTAGCGTGCCGATATCCTTGCGTTCTTCAACGCCGTTTTTACCCAGCACCAGCGGCTGTGCGAAGAAGCGAGCGTATTTGCCGTCGCCTTCAACGTAAGCGCATTCCACAACGCCTTTCTCGCCCTGCAGTGCGCGCACCAGAGACAGACCGAAACGCGCGGCCGCCTGGCCCATGGACAGCGTAGCAGACCCGCCACCGGCTTTGGCTTCCACCACTTCGGTGCCGGCGTTCTGAATGCGTTTGGTCAGATCCGCCACTTCCTGATCGGTGAAGCTCACGCCAGGGATCTGCGACAGCAGAGGCAGGATAGTCACGCCAGAGTGGCCGCCGATGACCGGCACGTTCAGCTCTTCCGGCTGCTTGCCTTTCAGCTCGGCCACGAAGGTGTTGGAACGGATGATATCCAGCGAAGTCACGCCGAACAGTTTGTTCTTGTCGTAAACGCCGGCTTTTTTCAACACTTCCGCCGCGATGGCGACCGTGGTGTTAACCGGGTTGGTGATGATGCCGATGCAGGCTTTCGGGCAGGTTTTCGCCACTTGCTCAATCAGGTTACGCACGATGCCGGCGTTAACGTTGAACAGGTCAGAGCGATCCATGCCTGGCTTACGGGCCACGCCGGCGGAAATCAGCACCACGTCCGCACCCTGCAGAGCCGGGGTCGCGTCTTCGCCGCTGAAGCCTTTGATTTTAACTGCGGTTGGGATGTGGCTTAAGTCGACGGCAACGCCTGGGGTAACGGGGGCAATGTCGTAGAGAGAGAGTTCAGAACCTGAAGGAAGCTGGGTTTTGAGTAGAAGGGCGAGGGCCTGGCCGATACCGCCAGCAGCACCGAGAACTGCAACTTTCATCCTATACTCCTTTATTGTCTTAAATATATAAAGCGCCGTGAATGTGTTGGTGACGGACCTTAAATTATTACACCTTTAAAAACAATAAATTAGCTAATTGTTGCCTGCAGGTGCAATAAAATGACCGCTGTCGCGCCCATTTTAGATTAAATCGCTTACGCATGAAGGGCATAGCGCACACTAATCAAAAATAGTGCGAGGTTATTCACGAGCAAGTTAACCGGCCGTTACATTACACCCTTACGCAACATCAGAACAACATCATTTTAATAACATTTTATTTACCAGCGCAGGCCGATTTTCCGACGTCAAAAGGGCATATTCATCACGGCCGGATTTTGTTAAAATGCCGCCCTTTCCTCGCCGCCCGGTCATGTTTATTTTCTTTGGGTCGGCCTTTGTTGCATAAAAATTCATTTATATGCATAATCATGACTTCCATTATCAACATTCCACGGTGCAAAATGCGTAATCCCGCAAAACAGGAAGATCTGATCAAGACGTTCAAAGCGTTATTGAAAGAAGAAAAATTCAGTTCTCAAGGCGAGATCGTTTTGGCGCTGCAAGAAGAAGGCTTCGAAAACATTAACCAATCCAAAGTATCGCGCATGCTGACCAAGTTCGGTGCGGTACGTACGCGCAATGCCAAAATGGAAATGGTGTATTGCCTTCCTGCCGAACTCGGCGTGCCGACCACCACCAGCCCGCTGAAGAACCTGGTGCTGGACGTCGACCATAACGACGCCGTCGTGGTGATCCACACCAGTCCGGGCGCCGCACAGCTGATCGCCCGCCTGCTTGACTCCTTGGGCAAATCCCAGGGCATCCTCGGCACTATCGCCGGCGACGACACGATTTTCGTCACGCCGTCCAGCGGCTTTACCGCTCAGAAGCTGCATGAAGCGATCCTGGGCGTGTTCGAGCAAGAGCTGTGAAACCTGGCGCTAACAAAGTGCGGCTACCGCCCGCATTTTGTTAGCGCTTCTTTAACCCTCGCGTTACCTTTCCGGCCTTCAACCGCGTTTAACACTGCTTTTTTATCCCGCAACAACACATTTCCATGACATATCCATGTAACCAGCAGTACCCACTGTGATCTTCCGCACTTTTGGTCAAAAGCACTTACCTTATTGAAATTACATAAATTTAACATCGAAAGATCGTTTTATGAGCGTTTTTTATTCCTTGTAGTTATAAAAAATAAGGTTCATCGGTTTAAAGTTTCACTAGAAACTGTTAGCGAACTATTAATTTTTCACGTTACTAGCTGTATACTCATTTCCGTGAACTGAATCACAGTTCGTTGGAACTGATAAAAGAATACGATGAGGTGAGATGATGAAAATTAAAGCTACCGTTGCAACCCTGAGCGTTCTGTCCATGCTTTCCTTTGGCGCATTCGCAGCACAATCTGTTGATGCAACCCAGGCCGCAAAACTGCAGCCCGCCGGTGTGATCACCGTGAGCGGCGTCGCCGCTGCGCCTTCTGACATTCGTCAGGCGCTGTCCGATAAAGCCGACGCCAAAGGGGCGACCGCTTACCGCGTGATCGAAGCGCGCAACGACGGCAACTTCCACGCGACCGCTGAAATCTACAAATAAGTACCGGCATTACCCGGCAACGGGCAATACATCTCTGGAATCAAACGCTGTCATAACGGCCTTCAAGAATAAAAATCGCTGCCAAGCCCTTCCAGGCTGTTATGACCAAGGATCGCTATCATGAACATGAAAACTACTCTCGCTGCACTCGGTTTGCTGTCTGTCATCTCCTTTGGCGCGTCTGCCGCCCAGCTGGTGACTAACGATCAGACCGCCAATCTGCAATCTATCGGCACCATTACCGTCAGCGGTATCGACGGCGCACCGACCGACATTCGCCAGGCGCTGTCGGAGAAAGCCGATGCTAAAGGCGCGACCGCCTACCGCGTGATCGAAGCGCGTAACGAAGGCAACTACCACGCCACCGCCGAGATTTACAAATAACAACTCTGGGAACGGCTTTGCAGAGCTGATTACCCTCGTCACTGCCACTGCCGAGTTCTGACGCAAACGCCGATTTCCCAGAGACCCTCTCGTCGTCCTATCCGACGAACCCCGTTGCCCTCGCTCGCGAGGGCTTTTTTATGGGCGTAAAAAAGGCCGCGAATGCGGCCCTTAGGTTGGCTTATGCGGCTGAACAATCAGTAGGTCACCTTCGGTTCCTGCTTTTTCGCCAACGCGTCCAACAGGCGATCGTGAATGCCGCCGAAACCGCCGTTGCTCATCACCAGAATGTGGTCGCCCGGCAGTGCGGTTTTCACCACCATCTCCACCAACGTGTCGAGATCCGCGCTCCAGTGCGCCGGCTGCACGCAGGCATCCGCCACTTCCGCAACCTGCCACGGAATATGATGCGGCTGGAACAGGAACACTTCATCGGCACGGCCGAGCGAAGGCGCCAGATCGTTTTTGCTGATGCCCATTTTCATGGTGTTGGATCGCGGCTCCAGCACCGCCAGAATGCGCGCCGTGCCGCCTACCTTGCCGCGCAGCGCGGCCAGAGTGGCCAGGATCGCCGTCGGGTGGTGCGCGAAATCGTCGTAGACCGTGACGCCGTTGGCTTCGCCCCGCAGCTCCAGGCGGCGACGGGCGTTGATGAAGTCGCCCAAGGCGCGGCAGGCGTCCGCCGGCTGCACGCCGACGTGACGGGTCGCCGCGATGGCCATCAGGCCGTTATGCATGTTGTGCTCGCCCACCAGCGCCCAGTTCACTTCGCCGACCTGCTCGCCGTCGAGGAACACCGCGTAATGACTGGCGTCCGGCGTCAGCTTCTGCGCGCGCCAGGTGCCCTCTTCGCCCACCAGCTCCTGTTCGCTCCAGCAGCCCATCGCCATCACCTGCTTCAGGTGGCTGTCGTTGTCCGGCAGGATGATCTTGCCTTTGCCCGGCACCAGGCGCACCAGGTGGTGGAATTGTTTCTGAATGGCTTTCAGATCGTCGAAGATATCGGCGTGGTCGAACTCCAGGTTGTTCATGATCAGCGTGCGCGGGCTGTAGTGCACGAACTTGGAGCGCTTGTCGAAGAACGCGCAGTCATACTCGTCGGCCTCGATCACGAAGAACGGGCTGCCGCCGAGGCGAGCCGAGACGTCGAAGTTGCCCGGCACGCCGCCGATGACGAAGCCCGGCTGGTAGCCGCAGGCTTCGAGGATCCAGGTCGCCATGCCGGCGGTGGTGGTTTTGCCGTGGGTGCCGGCGACCGCCAGTACCCAGCGATCGCGCAACACGGCGTCGTGCAGCCACTGCGGGCCGGAAACGTAAGGGATACCACGCTCCAGCACCGCCTCCACGCACGGGTTGCCGCGCGTCATGGCGTTGCCGATGATCACCAGATCCGGCGCCGGATCCAGCTGGGCCGGATCATAACCCTGAATAAGATCGATCCCCTGGTTCTCCAGCAGCGTGCTCATCGGCGGATAGACGTTGGCGTCCGAACCGGTGACGTCATGCCCCAGTGAGCGCGCCAGCATCGCCAGCCCGCCCATAAAGGTGCCACAGATCCCAAGAATGTGAATGCGCATAGGTTTCTCATGTGAGTGCATCGAATGTCGGCATATTCTAACGCTCAGAATCGTCCAGAAGAAATGGATTTGCCTATGAATGGCGCGCATCTTTGGGCTACACTGCTCGCGAAAACGTTGGCGGTTTGTTAACAGGCCGCTATCCATCCGTAGATTCAGGGATTGTGTCATGAAAACGTTAGGCGAATTTATCGTCGAGAAACAGCACGACTTCTCGCACGCCACCGGCGAGCTGACCGCGTTACTTTCTGCCATTAAACTGGGCGCCAAAATCATTCACCGCGACATCAACAAGGCCGGCCTGGTTGATATTCTGGGGACCAGCGGGGTGTCCAACGTACAGGGCGAAGTTCAGATGAAACTGGACCTGTACGCGAACGAAAAACTGAAAGCGGCGTTGAAAGCGCGTGGTGAAGTTGCGGGTATCGCTTCCGAAGAAGAAGATGAAATCGTGATATTCGACGGCGAGCGAGCTGAAAATGCCAAGTATGTCGTATTGATGGATCCGTTGGACGGTTCGTCCAACATTGATGTCAACGTCTCGGTCGGTACGATTTTCTCTATCTATCGTCGCATCACGCCGGTCGGCACGCCGGTGACCGAAGAAGACTTCCTGCAGCCGGGCAGCGCCCAGGTCGCAGCGGGTTACGTGGTTTACGGTTCGTCCACCATGCTGGTGTACACCACCGGTTACGGCGTCCACGCCTTCACGTACGATCCGTCTCTGGGCGTGTTCTGTCTCTCTCACGAGAAAGTGCGTTTCCCGGCGAGCGGCAACATGTATTCCATCAACGAAGGCAACTACATCAAGTTCCCTCTCGGCGTGAAGAAATACATCAAGTACTGCCAGGAGCAGGATGAAGCGACGCAGCGCCCTTACACCTCGCGCTACATCGGTTCTCTGGTGGCGGACTTCCACCGCAACCTGCTGAAAGGCGGCATCTACATCTACCCAAGCACCGCCAGCCACCCGCAAGGCAAGCTGCGCCTGCTGTACGAATGCAACCCGATGGCGTTCCTGGCCGAACAGGCCGGCGGCAAGGCCAGCGACGGCAAAAACCGCATTCTGGACATCACGCCGGTGAAACTGCACCAGCGCGCGCCATTCTTCGTCGGCACCAAGTCGATGGTGGAAGACGCAGAACGCTTCATCGCCGAAAATCCGGACGAGTAACGCGTTCTTTGCCAGGGTTCGGCGCCTTGCCGAACCCTTATTGCCTTACAGCTTGAACGCCGCCATGCTCTGCGCCAGCAGCTGAGCCTGATCTTCCAGCGAGCGCGTCGCCGCCGCAGACTCCTCCACCAGCGCCGCATTCTGTTGCGCCACCTGATCCATCTGCGCCACCGCCAGGTTCACCTGTTCGATACCGCTGCTTTGTTCGCGCGTCGCCGCCGAGATCTCACGCATCAACGCCGTCACCCGGCCCACTTCACCGGTGATGCCGCTCATGGTCTGCGCCGCCGACTCCACCATCTGTTCGCCTTCCTGCACCCGGTTTTGCGACGCTTCGATCAGCCCTTTGATCTCTTTCGCCGACTGGGCGCTGCGCTGCGCCAGGTTGCGCACTTCACCGGCCACCACCGCGAAACCGCGGCCCTGTTCGCCGGCGCGCGCGGCTTCCACCGCCGCGTTCAGCGCCAGGATGTTGGTCTGGAAGGCGATGCCGTCCATCACGCTGATGATATCGGCGATGCGGCGCGAACTGTCGGTGATCGCCTGCATCTTGCTCATCACCTGGCTGACCACCTCACTGCCCTGGTTGGCGATATCGGACACGCTCAGCGCCAGCTGGTTGGCCTGTTCACAGTTCTCGGCGTTCATTTTCACCGTCGAGGTCAGCTGTTCCATGCTGGCGGCGGTCTCTTCCAGCGACGCGGCCGATTCTTCGGTGCGCTGCGCCAGATGCAGGTTGCCGGCCGCCAGTTCGCGCGAACCGGTGTCGATCTGGCTGCTGGCGTCGCGCACTTTGCTGACCGAACTGGCCAGCGCCTGCTGCATACGCTGCATCGCCCGCACCAGGCGCCCCATCTCGGTATCGCCCTCGCCGCGGATCTCGTGGGTCAGATCGCCGCCGGCGATGTGTTCCAGCTGCGCGATGGACTCGTCCAGCGGACGCAGGATAATCACGCGCAGCGCGAACCAGGCCAGCAACGCCAACAGCACGCTGAGCAGGCCCGCCACCACGATCAGCGAGATCTTGGTGCTGGCGTTGCTTTCCGCCTCATACACCTGCTTCTCGCCGAGCTTCATGGCGAAGCTGCGGAAATCGGTGAGATCCTTTTCAAACGCGATGCTCAGGGCGGAAATGCGCGTCTCCTGGATATGGTAATACTCATCGATCTTGCCGGCCTTGATGGCGGCGGCCATCGGCTTCACGCCCTGCTCCAGATAGGCGCGATAGCTGTTTTGCAGGCGGCTGGAGAGTTCGCGGCCGCGCTCGGTCACGGTGCCGACGCCGACAAAGCGCGCCATTTCCTTGTTCGACTGCTCGAGGTAGCCGTAGATGCGGCCCACGGTGGCGTCGGAGACATCAGTCTGGCCGATCTCCCGTTGGCGCACCGCCAGCGAGGCGGCGGTGCGGGCGCGCAGCGTCAGGTTGGAGCTGTTGGCCAGCGAGCCCAGCTCTTCGCCGAGGATCTGGTTTAAGGTATGGATCGAGCGCGATCCTTCGTTAATCGCGTTGACGCCAATAACGCTGACCATGATCAGCAGCATGGTCATCAGGCTCAGCAGGGCGATCAGCCCAGCCTTCACCGTAATCTTTTTTAGCATGAGTTCTTCCCGGCTTCAGAATAGTGAGATCAGACGTAGTAGGGGTGGCAAAACGCGGAGCCAGCTTTGCTGGCTCATTATTGTTTGTTGAAGTTATCGGCAGGCGGAGGCAAAACTTCATGCCGCGGCGGGATTAATCTGGAAATTATCCCTGCGTCGGCGCGCGGGGTTTTCGACGATGAAAAGGGCAGGAAATCGCAAAAGAGTCCGCTATAATAGCCGCCACTCCATTTCTGGTTTGATGATTAAAGGAAACCGACATGAGCTTGAATCTGGTCCCTGCTGGCAAAGACCTGCCGGAAGACATCTACGTAGTAATCGAAATCCCGGCCAACGCCGATCCAATCAAATACGAAATCGACAAAGAAACCGGCGCGCTGTTCGTTGACCGTTTCATGTCCACCGCGATGTTCTACCCGTGCAACTACGGCTACATCAACCACACCCTCTCTCTGGACGGTGACCCGGTTGACGTGCTGGTTCCAACCCCATACCCGCTGCAGCCGGGCTCCGTGATCCGCTGCCGTCCGGTTGGCGTGCTGAAAATGACCGACGAAGCCGGTGAAGACGCCAAGCTGGTTGCGGTGCCGCACAGCAAGCTGACCAAAGAGTACGATCACGTGAAAGACGTGAACGACCTGCCGGAACTGCTGAAAGCCCAGATCGCTCACTTCTTCGAGCACTACAAAGATCTGGAAAAAGGCAAATGGGTGAAAGTGGAAGGCTGGGCAGACGCTGCCGCGGCTAAAGCGGAAATCATCGCCTCCTTCGAACGCGCTGCCAAGAAGTAATTCCAGCCGCCGTCCGATGAAAAAACACCGCTCATTGAGCGGTGTTTTTTTTCTTACTGTTCTTCGAGACGCTTCAGCCAGTCACCGCTGGTAATTCGCGGGTAACCGTCCACGCTGTGTTTGTACAGGTAGATCCACGCACTCCCATAAGGCGTCTGAATCAGCTCGCGCTTATAGTCCTTGGTGTTGCTTTTCAGTTCGTCCAGCTCTGCCAGAATCGATGAGTTAATACGATACACCTCGCAATGTATCGTGCCCTCTCCAGGGATCGCCGCCGGGTAATGGCCCAGATTGTAAATCTGATAGCCTTCGAGCTCGTGCTCGCCGAGCCATTGGGCGTTGGTCATCCAATGGCTGTTTCCCTGTTTGCGCCGTAAACTGCCGTAGACAATTATTCGCATCGCTAAAACTCAAACTGATAGAGCAAATCTAATGCCTGGTCGAGACCAGACACCGCTTCAAGATACAACTTAGGCATCAGGCGATAACGCAACGTCAGCGTGGCCAGCGAGTCGAAAATGCCCACCCCATATTTTACTTGTAAGCCTGGGAGGACATAGCCGCTCACGACAACCTGGGAATTGTCGCCAACCCCTTGAGTGTCCAGAGCCAAATTACTCACGCCGAATGCCTCGCCGATTTTACCCACAAGTTGACCACTTTGTGCAACCCCCATGCCGATTAACATCGACGTCATGGCGTTGCCGTCGGCGCCTGAGCTGTTCAAGCCCTGGCCGCGCAGCAGATAAGACAGGGCTTCCTGTTGCGATTTGGCCGGATCGGAGAACACTTCCAGCTTCGGCGCATCCGCCAGGCCGGTCACGCGCACGCCGGCGGTCACGTCGTCCTCGGTGGATTCCGGGTTGCGGATCGCTTCGATATTGAGCAGCGGCTGATCCGGCGGGCCGGAGAACATCAGCTGCCCTTTACGCACGATCAAATCCTGACCATAAGCATGGAAGCGACCGGAAGGGATGTCAATCTGGCCGTTGAGGCCCAGCCCTTTCTTGTCCTGCACCACTTTCAAATCACCCTTCAAGCGGGCTTTGAGGCCGAAGGCGTCCAGCCGCACGTCATTGCCGACGTGGATCATCAGGTTGCTGTTGATCGGAATCGAGGCGGTCTTCGGTTGAATCGGCTTCAGCTGGTCGTCCAGCATCACTTCGTCGGAGGAGACGCCCACCGCGCTTTCCGGCAGCTCCTGCACCGTGATGCGCGCCCAAGGGATGTCGACCTTGCCGTTGAGCGAGAACAGCTGCGGCGTGGCTTCGAACACCAGATCCGGCGACACGTCGATGCGGATCATCGGCGGCACCGTCACCCGCAGTTTGTCGCCCTTGGCGGCAATGCGCGCACGCCAGGCGTTGATGTCACGCCAGTCGGCATCGCCCGCCAGATTCAGCTGGCCGCGCGTGGTGCTGAGCAGCCCTTCCAGCGTCGAGGTCATGCCATTGAAATTCACCGCCAGCCGCGCGTCGGTCATATCGAACGGCATCCAGTGGCCCTGCACCTTCGCCCGATCCAACGCCAGACGCCCGAACACCAGCGGCTTCTGCGCGCTGCCGCCCAGACGCAGGTTGGCGTTCAGCATGCCCGCCGCGCTTTCGCCCTTCATCAGCGCCGGGTTGATCAGCGCCAGCGAAATGTTGGTGATATTGACGTTGCCGCTGATGGTGCGCCGCACCTGCGGATCCGCCACCTGGATATTGCCGTCGAACTGGCCGTTGTTGGTCAGTTTGATCCGCCAGTCGGCCTGCGCGCGGCCGTTGTTCAGACCGGCGTTGAGGGTCAGCGTATCGAAGGCGATCGGCAGCGCGTTGCCCTGCACCTGCTGCACCACCTTGACGCCGTTGCCGGCCAACGTGACCTTCGCCTCCGGCAGCGCGCCGCCCGGTTTCCAGCTGACGTCGGCTCGGCCGGTGAACACGCCGCTCAGGGCGGTCTCCGGGCCGAGGAACGGCTTGATCATCGCCAGATCGAACCGGTTGAGCACCACGCTGGCCTGGCCGCTCTGGCCGGCTTCGATGGTCTTCGGCACGCACAGCTCGGCGTTCGGGTTCTGCCAACAGTGCGGCCCGATGCTGATTTTCTGCGCGGTGTTCAGGTAGTCCAGCGCGATGGCGCGCGTCAGGCGCCACTCCCCCACCGGCGTATCGAAGCGGGTATTGTTCAGATTGCCGCGCCAGCGCTGCTGCTGACGATCGAAGCTGCCCTGCAGCGCCAGCTGGCCGGAGACCGGCTTACCGTCGATCTTCAACTGCAGCTGATGCTGCTTCTCGCTGCCTTTGGCGTCGAGGGTCAGCAGGCTGACTTCCAGCGCGTCCTGCTTCAGTTGCTCGACGCGAACCGCCAACTGCCCCTGGATCTGATCCGTGGAGCGCACGTCACCGTCGATCTTCACCCGGTTGATGCGCAGCGCCTGCCACTGCAAGCCGGAGGCGGTCAAATCCGCCAGCAGCTGAGGCGCCTGCAGATTGCCGCGCAGCTTCAGCAGCCCTTTGGCGGTGCCGCCCAGGCCCGGCAGCGCGCCGTCCAGACGCGGCGCGTCGATGTTGGCGTCCAGGTTCCAGCTCTTCTCGTCCAGCTGTCCTTTGACGTTCAGCTGGTTGCGCCCCAACGTCAGATCGATGCCGGGGATTTTCCACTGCCCGGCGGCGTTGCCGCTCAGCGTGCCGCGCGCCGTGACCTTGTTCTGCTTCACGTTGCCGTCCAGCTGCAGCACCGGCACCTGCAGCTGCCAGCTGCCGCCGTGCAGGCTGCCGCGCGTGGTGATCTTGCCGTCGAGTTTCGCCGGCCATTCCGGCCACTGCTTGGCGGTATTGATGCCGCTCAGCGTTAATTGCGAGTTCCAGCTGATGGCCTTGCTCCAGTCCACCAGCGCGGTGAGATCGGTATTGCCCTGCAGCGCCGCCAGCCGCAGGCGCTCCAGCTTGAACTGCTCGACGTTGCCTTTGCCGTCCAGCGTCAGCACCGCCGGCGGCAGATCCTGACCTTTCAGATTAGCGCGCGTCGACAACGCATAGTCGGTCGCCTTGCCGTTAAAGCGCAGGCGGAAATCGTTAACCTGGTACTGCGCCTCGCCGCTCAGCGGCCATTTCAGCTGTTTGCTCTGCAGCGTCAGCGCCAGCGGCAGGCCGGCTTCGGCCAGCCGGGTTTGCACATCAAGCTGGGCGCCGACCGGGCCGGACAGGTTCAGCGCGACCTTCAGCTCATCACGCAACCCGCCGCCGATGTTCAGCTTCACCTTTTCGCCCTTCAACGGGTCGATGTTCAACGCGCTGTTGGCGGTCAGGGCCACCGGCCAATCGCCGGTCAGGGTCGCCTGCCCCTGCACCGACAGCGTACCCTGCGGCGACTTCACGTCGAAGTTGTCCAGTTGGATATGCTGATCCTGCGTGCTGGCCTGCAGCAACAGACTCGTGATCAGCACGTCGGTATCGCCGGTCAAGCGCAGCTGTTCGCCGCTGATCTCTTTCACGGTGATATCCAGCGGCAGGCGGATGTCCGGCAGATCCGGCAACAGCGGTTTGGCGAACAGTTCCTTCAGCGTTTCGCCAAGCGGCTTCTCTTCCGGCTGCGGCGCCGGTTTCGCCGCGTCGGTAACCTGCTCACCGACCTTTTTCGCCACCTCGACCGCCGGTTGCACCGCTTCCGGCAACGGATTTTGCGGCGTTTTCGGCAAGGCGATCAGCAACGAGCCGATCTTGGTCGGCATCAGCGTCAGCGCACGCTCTTGCCACTGTGCGCCGGTGCGGAACTCGGCCAGAGAAATGGCGGTGTCGTCGACGGTGACCTTGACGTTGTTCAGCGCCAGCAGGCGCAGGGTGATCGGATAAGGCGTACTGAGATTGGTGGTCGGCTCACTGCTCTCCTCTACCGGCGCGGAGGGCGCCATCTCTTTGGTGTTCACCGCCACGTCCACGTCCTGAGCGGTCAAGGCGTTGACGCACAGCGAGCTGCGTTTAAAGCAGGAGAGATCGAGGGACAGATGGAATTGCCCGGCGTTGACCGTCACGCCCGGCATCTGATACTTCACGCCCTTCAGCGTCAGATCGCGCCAGCCGCCGCTGACGCCGGCGATCTCCAGCCCCGGCACCCAGCGCGCCGCGCCGTTGATGACGATATGCAAACCGGTGGTGGTCCCCACCAGAAAGGCCAGTCCGCCGATCAGCAGCAGCAGAACGACCAGAAATCCGAGACAAATCTTTTTAACCAGGCTCATAGTTCAGGCCCCAAACCGATGTAGAACTGCATCCCGTGAGTGTCCTTGTCTCCCACGGGCGCGGCGATATCCAGCTTCACCGGCCCCACCGGCGACTGCCAGCGCACGCCTACGCCGGCGCCGGTCTTGAAGTTGCTCTGCTTGATATCGTTCACCGCTTCACCGGAATCGACGAACATCGCCCCCCACCATTTGCCGGTCACGTTGTATTGATACTCCAGCGAGCCGGTCAGCATCTTGGAGGCGCCGGTCAGCTTGCCGTCGTCGCCGCGCGGAGAAATGTCTTTGTACTTGTAGCCGCGAATGCTGCGGTCACCGCCGGCGAAGAAGCGCAAATCCGGCGGCACCTTGTCGAAGTCGTTGGTTTCTATCCATCCCACCTGCCCGCGTGCCACGAAACGATGCTTGTCGGCGAGCGTGCGGATCCAGACGTTCTGCGCCTGCATCAGCGCGAAGTCCACGCCCGAGCCCCAGGTGGTGTCGGATACGTCGATGGAGTAGCGCTGGCTGTCGCCCCAGGTCGGCATCAGGCCGCCGCGCGAGCGGGTGCGGTTGAAGCTGACGCCGGGGTACAGCAGCATGGTGGTGTTGCTGACGTTGCCCTGGGTAAAGTTATCCCAGCGCCAGGTCAGGTTGATCGCCCGCTGCCAGCCGCTGGAGAGATCCCAGTTGCGCGAGGCCACCACTTTGGAGGTCACGGATTTGGTGTCGTTAAGGTCGACATTCTTGAGCCCGCCCTGCAGCAGGTAATACTGCTCCAGCGGATTCTTCAGCAGCGGGATCTTATAGGTCAGATCCAGCTGCTGCTCCGGCGCCGACACGCTGGCGCTGGTTTCCAGGCTGTGGCCGCGATCGTTGAGCCAGGGCTTTTTCCAGGTGCCTTTCACCCGCGGGCCGACGTCGGTGGAGTAACCGATACCGGTTTCGATGGTATTGCGCGTACGCGGCGTTACCAGCGCGTCCAACGGCAAAATCTTGTTCTCTTTGGCATCGTTGAAATCAGGGGACACCACCACCGAGTTGAACCAGTTGGTGGCGGACAAACGGCGGTTCAGCTCGGCCAAATCCTCCGAACTGTAGTAATCCCCCTGATGAAAGGGCACCAGATTTTGCAGATAGTCTTCGCGGATTTGCGAACCGGTGAATTTCACCTTGCCGAAGCGGTAACGTTCGCCGCTGTTGAAATCGATATCCCAAAACGCCTTGTGCAGATCTTCTGCCACGCCGAGCTGGCTTTTGGTCATGTCGGCGTCGAAGTAGCCTTTGCGCAGCGCCAGGCCGGTCAGCGAGCCTTTGAAACTGTCATACTTGCCGTGGTTGAGGATCTCGCCGATGGTCGGCCGATCCTTCTTTACCAGCGCCAGATAGTCCTCATCGGTCTTCGCGCCGCCTTCCAGCACGATGTTGGCGCCGGCGATGCGCACCGGTTCGCCCGGATTGACCTTGGCATGCAGCACCGGACGCGACATCCCCGGCCGATCGTCCAGCGTAAACTCGATGGTCGGCTGGTAATAACCGAGCGCGCGCAGCCCCTGGCGCACCGCCTCATCCACCCGTGCGCGGAAGCGACCGTCGGTGCCGACCTCTTCAGGCGTGATCGACGACAGCCGCACCCGGACGTTTTTTTCCAACTCTCCGCTTAACCCCTCCACCTGCAGCCGCACGTTGGCCGCATAGGCTGCAGGTGCCGCAAGCAACACAGATATCAAGCACATGACCGGGTACTTTGGCACGTGTTCTCCTTATTGATTTTACTTTCCTGTTATGGTGTTCGCTCCGGGGCCAGGGCAGACTCCGCGCTATCATGACGGCAGCCCTCTTCAACCTTCTTCCGGACGCCGCCCGCCGCGCTTTGCCGCCGCGCAACAGGCGAATTCTTCACTTTTGGCGCTCAAAATACTGCGTTAAGCTTATACAAAATCCCACTTGCCGCTTATTGTGGGCAAAGACGCGGTGAGATACAACCGAACCGCCGCCATGTAGGGTCAATTCTTACTGTGACAACAGGAGTCAACCGTGGTGCCATTTTTTGATAAATCACAAACCGTCGATAAGGCAAGCGCGCTGCCTGGCCGCACCACGCCAATGCCTGTCGCAACGCTCAACGTCGTCACCGAACACTCGATGACTCAGGTGCCGGCCGGCATGGAAGTGGCGATCTTCGCCATGGGCTGTTTCTGGGGCGTTGAGCGTCTGTTCTGGCAACAGCCGGGCGTCTACAGCACCGCCGCCGGCTACAGCGGCGGCTACACGCCGAACCCGACCTACCGCGAAGTGTGCAGCGGCCAGACCGGCCACGCCGAAGTGGTGCGCGTGGTGTTCGATCCGCAGGTCGTCAGCTACAAGCAGCTGCTGCAGGTGTTCTGGGAAAATCACGATCCGGCGCAGGGCATGCGCCAGGGCGGTGACGTCGGCACGCAGTACCGCTCGGCGATTTACACGCTGAGCCCAGAGCAGCAGGCCGAGGCGGAAAGCAGCCTGCAACGCTTCCAGCAGGCGATGGCGGCGGCGGGCGACAAGCGCGTCATCACCACCGAGATCGCGCCGGCGCTGCCGTTCTATTATGCGGAAGACGATCACCAGCAGTACCTGTTCAAAAATCCGGAAGGTTACTGCGGGCTGGGCGGCATCGGCGTTTGCCTGCCGCCGCAGGGCTGATCCGATGCCGGCCGGCGGCACTTTTTTAACCGCTGGCGGCCCCTGTGGGGCAACTGCTATACTGTACGGGCCGCTTCTGCGGCCCGATAGCTTCCCTTCTGGTTGTTATCGCTGCTTTTTTTACTATGTACTACCCTTCCTCAAGAGCGCCGGCATCCCGTCGGCACGTATGGATAGATTATGTTAAACAGTATTTTACTGATTCTTTTTCTGATCGCGGTGAGTGCGTTTTTCTCACTGTCGGAAATCTCTCTGGCCGCCTCGCGCAAGATCAAACTGAAGCTGATGGCGGACGAAGGCAACATCAACGCCGCCAGAGTGCTTAAACTGCAAGAAACCCCAGGCATCTTCTTCACCGTGGTGCAGATCGGCCTGAACGCCGTGGCCATCCTCGGCGGTATCGTCGGCGACGCGGCTTTTTCCCCCACGTTCAAGGTGGTGTTTGATCGCTTCCTGTCGCCCGAACTGGCGGAACAGGTCAGTTTCATCTGCTCCTTCGTGCTGGTGACCAGCCTGTTTATCCTGTTCGCCGATTTGACCCCGAAGCGCATCGGTATGATTGCACCAGAGACGGTCGCCGTCCGGATCATCAACCCGATGCGTTTCTCCATCATGATCTTCCGCCCGCTGGTGTGGTTCTTCAACGGCATGGCCAACCTGATCTTCCGCATGTTCAAGCTGCCGATGGTGCGTAAAGACGACATCACCTCCGATGACATCTACGCGGTGGTGGAAGCCGGTGCCCTGGCGGGCGTGCTGCGCAAGCAGGAGCACGAGCTGATTGAAAACGTGTTCGAACTGGAATCGCGCACCGTGCCGTCTTCGATGACCTCGCGCGAAAGCGTGGTGTACTTCGATCTGCGCGAAAGCGAAGAGAGCATCAAGGAAAAGGTCTCGACCCATCCGCACTCCAAGTTCCTGGTGTGCGACGGCCATATCGATCAGGTGGTGGGTTACGTCGATTCCAAAGACCTGCTGAACCGCGTGCTGGGCAACCAGAGCCTGGTGCTGAGCAGCGGCGTGCAGATCCGCTCGGCGCTGATCGTGCCGGACACGTTGACGCTGTCCGAAGCGCTGGAAAGCTTCAAAACCGCCGGCGAAGACTTCGCGGTGATCCTCAATGAATATGCGTTGGTGGTGGGCATCATCACCCTTAACGACGTGATGACCACGCTGATGGGCGATCTGGTCGGCCAGGGCCAGGAAGAGCAGATCGTGGCGCGCGACGAAAGCTCATGGCTGATTGAAGGCGGCACGCCGATCGACGACGTGATGCGCGTGCTGGATATCGACGAGTTCCCGCAGGCGGGCAACTACGAAACCATTGGCGGCTTTATGATGTACATGCTGCGCAAGATCCCGAAACGCACCGACTTCGTCAAATACGCCGGCTACAAGTTCGAAGTGGTGGATATCGACAGCTACAAGATAGATCAGCTGCTGGTCACCCGACTGAGCGACAAACCGGCGGCGGTGCTGCCGAAAGCGCCGGACGACACGCCTGCGGCCTGACGGCGCGAAGGACAAAAACATCAGCGGCCCCATCGGGGCCGCATTTTTTTACCGCTGTCAGCGCCGTGTTCAACCGACCTCGGCCTGCAGCAGCAGCACCTGGCGGTTCACTTCGGACATCACGCTGAAATGGCGCTTGTCGCGAATCTTCGGCGGCAGGATTTTCCCCTCGTCGAATTCAAATGCGCCCACGTCCTTGATATACAGCCTTCCGCGAAACAGGGTCTTAACGTACTTCGCCACTTTCAAAGGGTTATAACGCTGGAAGATTCTCATTCTTTTACGCTCCTCCCGTTGATCCATGCGCTCAGCGAGCCGCCAAAGGTGGCAGCCTCGAAATTCAGAACGCAACTTGATTGCATGTAGTAGACCCAGTAAAGACCAGATCGTTCACTTCCGCCCGGTGATCTGCACTGGATTTACACTTTTTGACAGAATTGTATATGATGATTTATAACGTTTTCAGGATATCCCTTCAAAATCTGATGATTAGCGAACCAAGGGAAAATCTGCGATCCGGTTAACAGGACAGACCTCTTATCACATCCTATGCTTTAGGCTGTCGAAGTGCTGTCGCACAAATTCCCCCATTTACAAGGAGAAAGCATGAAAACAAGTCGCATGCTGATGGTATCCCTGCTGCTCGCCCCGCTTTTCGCTTCCGCGCACAACTTCCAGCTCCAGCAGCGCGTGGCGCCGGTTGGCGTCAGCGATAAAGGAGAGCTCAATTACGCTGACGGTAATTTTAGCTACCAGAATTGGAACAGCGCGCAGCTCAGTGGAAAAGTGCGGGTGATACAGCACATTGCCGGCCGCAGCTCCGCCAAAGACATGAACGACCCACTGATTGAAGCGATTAAGAAGGCGAAACTACCACACGATCGTTACCAAACGACGACAATCGTCAACACCGACGATGCCCTGATGGGCACCGCCATGTTCGTGCGCAGCAGCATCGAAGACAGCAAGAAAGAGTTCCCGTGGTCGCAGTTTATCGTCGACAGCGACGGCAACGTGCGCAAAGCCTGGGATCTGCAGCCGAAAGGTTCCGCCATCGTGGTGCTGGATAAGCAAGGGCGCATTCAGTTCGCCAAAGACGGCGCGCTGACGCCGGAAGAGGTGCAGCAGGTGATGTCCAAGCTGCACCAGCTGTTGGCGAACTGACTCAGAACAGCGAAACCCGGAAGCCGGGGTTGAGGAAAGATTCACGCGGGGTATAGAGCAACGGCTTGCCCTGCCAATCGTGAATTTGCGCCCCGGCGGCCACCGCCACCGCGTGTCCTGCGGCGGTATCCCAAATATTGGTTGGCCCGAAGCGCGGATAGAGCTGCGCCTTGCCTTCCGCCACCAGGCAGAACTTCAGTGAGGAACCGACGGACACGGTCTGGTGCTCGCCCAGCTGCTGCAGATAGTCTTTCAGCTCGTCGTCGATATGCGACCGGCTCACCACCACCAGCGGCGGATGCGCGTTGCTGACGCCGATCGCCTGCCGCACGCCCTTCTCTTCTTTCCAGGCCTTGCCGCGCTCCGCCAGGTACAACACGTCGATCGCCGGGGCGTACACCACGCCCATCACCGCCTGCCCGTCTTCAATCAGGGCGATATTGACCGTGAACTCGCCATTGCGATGCAAGAACTCTTTGGTGCCGTCCAGCGGATCGACCAGCCAGTAGCGCGTCCAGTTGCGGCGCTCTTCCCACGCCGGCGGATCCTCTTCCGACAGCAGCGGCACCTCCGGCGTCAGGGCCGCCAGGCCGCGCTTGATGATGTGATGCGCCGCCAGATCGGCCGCCGTCACCGGTGAGTCATCTTTTTTCTGTGCGACATCAAGCGGTTGTTCACCGTCGTACACCGCCATGATCGCCGCCCCCGCCTCGCGGGACAGTTGGCAAATTCGCTCTAACATCATGCACCTCAACTCTGCATCTCCGTGGGAAATTTCCCTCTGTCTCTGCTAGCAGACTAGTTTTTTTTACGCCGAATATCCATCTCAACCGGCTAAGCCACGGGAATTCCTCAGATCTTGTTGGGCACAACTGTGAACTTCCCCGCGTTACCCGCCGCCGTTTTCTGCCACACTTCACAGTTTACTGTGGCAAGCAGTGTTAATTACATTTCCCTCTGCGATAACACTCGAATAATGGAATGGAGAGACCCCCAAATGATGAAGCATCCACTGACGCTGTCCGCGCTTGCGCTGCTGGTGTGCGCCTCGGCGCAGGCGGCCACCGTCGATCTGCGCGTGCTGGAAACCACCGATCTGCACAGCAACATGATGGACTTCGATTACTACAAGGACACGCCGACCGACAAGTTCGGCCTGGTGCGCACCGCCAGCCTGATCCAACAGGCGCGCCAGCAGGCCGCCAACGCGGTGTTGGTGGATAACGGCGACATCATTCAGGGCAGCCCGCTCGGCGATTACATGGCGGCCAAGGGGCTGAAACCGGGCGACGTGCACCCGGTCTATAAGGCGATGAACACGCTGGACTATGTGGTCGGCAACATCGGCAACCATGAGTTCAACTACGGGCTGGACTACCTGAAGAACGCCATCGCCGGCGCCAAATTCCCGTACATCAACGCCAACGTCATCGACGCCAAAACGCAAAAACCGCTGTTCACGCCATACATCATCGTCGATACCCCGGTGAAGGATCGCGATGGCAAGGCGCATACGCTGCGCATCGGCTACATCGGCTTCGTGCCGCCGCAGATCCTGGTGTGGGACAAAGCCAACCTGCAGGGCAAAGTGACGGTGGACGACATCACCGCCACCGCCAAGCGCTACGTGCCGCAGATGCGTAAACAGGGCGCCGATCTGGTGGTGGCAATCCCGCATTCCGGGTTGTCCAGCGAGCCTTACAAGGCGATGGCGGAAAACTCGGTCTATTACCTCAGCCAGGTGCCCGGCATCGACGCCATCATGTTCGGCCACGCCCACGCGGTGTTCCCGAGCAAGGACTTCGCCAACATCAAAGGCGCGGATATCGACAAAGGCCTGCTGAATGGCATACCGGCGGTGATGCCGGGTCAATGGGGCGACCATCTCGGCGTGGTCGATCTGCAGCTCAACAACGATGGCGGTAGCTGGAAAGTGACCGCCGCCAAAGCGGAAGCGCGGCCGATCTACGACAAAGAGAACAAGAAATCGCTGGCGGCGGAAGATGCCGCGCTGGTGAAGGTGTTGGCGGACGATCACAAAGGCACGCGCGAGTTCGTCAGCCAGCCGATCGGTAAATCCGACGGCAACATGTACAGCTACCTGGCGCTGGTGCAGGACGATCCGACGGTGCAGATCGTCAACAATGCGCAGAAGGCCTACGTCGAACATTACATCCAGGGCGACCCGGACCTGGCCGATCTGCCGGTGCTGTCCGCGGCGGCCCCGTTCAAGGTCGGCGGCCGCAAGAACGACCCCGCCAGCTTCGTCGAAGTGGAAAAAGGCCAGCTCACCTTCCGCAACGCCGCCGATCTCTATCTCTATCCCAATACGCTGGTGGTGGTGAAGGCCAGCGGCAAAGAGGTGAAAGAGTGGCTGGAGTGCTCCGCCGGCCAGTTCAACCAGATCGACGTCAACAGCGCCAAGCCGCAAGGCTTGATCAACTGGGACGGCTTCCGCACCTATAACTTCGACGTGATCGACGGCGTCAACTACCAGATCGACGTCAGCCAACCGGCGCGCTACGACGGCGAATGCCAGCTGATCAACGCTAAGGCGGAGCGCATCAAGCAGCTGACCTTCAACGGCAAGCCGATCGATCCGAACGCCACCTTCCTGGTTGCCACCAACAACTACCGCGCCTACGGCGGCAAGTTTGCCGGCACCGGCGACAAACATATCGCCTTCGCTTCGCCGGATGAAAACCGCTCGGTGCTGGCGGCCTACATCACCGCCGAAACCCAGCGGCATGGCGCGGTGCGCCCGCAGGCGGACAACAATTGGCGTTTGGCTAACTTCAGCAGCAAGCAGCCGCTGGATATCCGCTTCGAGACCTCGCCTTCGGACAAAGCGACGAAGTTTATCAAAGAGCACGCCCAATACCCGATGAGCGCCGCAGGCAGCGACAGCATCGGCTTCGCGGTTTATCGCATCGATTTAAGCGGTAAGTAACTCACTGTCACTGGCCGGCTCGCCCGGCCATTCATCGCCCGTTTGCGCGGCGCATAAAATAAGGGCGCCACGAAGGCGCCCAGAGTAATCCTCGGTGGGATTACAGGATTTCCAGCAGCTCGACGTCGAACACCAGCGCGCTGAACGGCGGGATGGACGCGCCTGCGCCACGCTCGCCGTAGGCCAGGTTGTGCGGGATATACAGCTGCCATTTGGAACCGACCGGCATCAGGGTCAGCGCTTCGATCCAGCCTGGGATCACGCCGCTGACCGGGAATTCTGCCGGCTGGCCGCGTTCAACCGAGCTGTCGAACACGTCGCCGTTGATAAGACGGCCGGTGTAGTGCACACGCACGCGATCCTGACGGGACGGGATTGGGCCGTTGCCCTGCTCCAGTACGGAGAACTGCAGGCCAGACTCGGTCAGCGTCACGTCGTCGCGCTTGGCGTTGTCGTCCAGGAATTTCTGGCCTTCAACGGCCATCGCCTGCTGGCGCTCGCGGCGCACCGCATCCGCACGCTCGTGGATTTCACGCAGCGCACGGTGCACCACGTCTACCGGAACCGCCGGGGCATTCCCTTCCAGCGCGTCGCGCAGACCCGCCAGCAAAGCTTCCGGTTGCAAACCTTCCAGCCCGGACTCTTGCAGCTGCTGGCCGACCTGTAAACCAATCCCGTAACTTGCTTGCGCTTCAACGCTGTCAAAAGAAGGGGTTGTCATGGGGTTTTCCTTAAGTCTGTAAAAAGTCGAAAGCGCAGCATAACAGCGCGTCAATGCCGGGTAAAATCTTGTGTGGAGAATGATGACTTTTGTCGTAGAAAAAGAAACAATAACCTTCTGTTAACGCCCGCAGCCGCAAACCCCGGCCCTGCCGCTCAGCCGCCTTTCACTTCAATCAGTTAGCGGACTATACTGAAAGCAGGATATCGGGCAGGCGACGCGCTTGCCGCGCCGCGCTTATTATTACGCCGTCGAAGAGAGGTCACCATGGGCAGAATCGCGCCCAGGAGAAGGAAAACCACCCGCATCTACCAGCCGCTGCTGCGCACCTGGCTGAACATCAGCCAGCGCCTGAAACCCGGCGCCGCACCCACGCAGGAAGACGCGGAGTCGCCATCGGAACCGCCGTCGGCCAACGACAAGATGCAGCGGGTCAAAGCGCTGCTGGCCAAAGTCTGGCATCTGCCGGACGGTTTCCATTGGATGGAACCACTGCCCTACTTTCACCGCCGCTGGGTGCTGATCTTCGGCATCATTCTGCTGCTGGCGTTGCTGTGGCCCTACTCGCCCGAAAGACAGCCGTTCCCGGTCTCTCAGCAGGAAACCAGCGTGCCGCTGCAGGCTGAGCTGCAAAACGGCGGTGGCGCCGCCACGCCGACCAACGAACCGACGCCGGCGGGCAACTGGCAGCGTTATCAGATCCAGCCCGGCCAGACGCTGGCCCAGCTGTTTCGCGACAACAATCTGCCGGTGAATGAGGTGTTCGCCATGGCGCAGGTGGAAGGCGGCGACAAACCGCTGAGCAACATGAAAGCCGGTCAGGAAGTGCGCATCGAACGCGACGCCAACGGCGTGATTAACGCGCTGTCGGTCACCACCGTGGACAACAGCCAGGCGCTGTTCCGCCGCCAGGCCGACGGCAGCTACCGCCGGGAACGCTAATCGCTAAAGCTGCGCCAGCAAAAACTCGCGCAGCACCACGCCCTGGTTGTGCTCGGTATCTTTGCTGCCATACAGCAGCGTCAGCGCCTCCCCCTGCCGCAACAGCGCCACCAGCGGCTGCCAGGCGTCGTTGGCCGCCAGCTGTTGGCGGTAACGCGCCTCGAAGGCTTCCCACTGGTCGGTATGCTGATGGAACCACTTGCGCAGCTCGTCATCCGGCGCCACCTGTTTCAACCACTGCACGCCCGCCAGCCTCTCCTTGCTGATGCCGCGCGGCCATAGCCTGTCTATCAGATAGCAATGCGCCGGCGCCGGCGCGCTGAAGTCGTAAACCCGCTGTAGCGTAATCGTTGCCATCACACGCTCTCCCTTTTCATCCCGTCTTCTAGCGTAGCGCGTTTTGCCGGGCGCAGAAAAGCAAAACGCCAGCGCGAGGCTGGCGTTTTAACCGGGTTAACAGCAGCGTAAATTACGCTTCTGCAACCACAACTACATTCAGCTGTGCGAACACGTCGCTGTGTACCTGGAAGTGCACTTCGTGCTCACCAGTGGTACGCAGAACGCCGTTCGGCAGACGAACTTCGCTCTTGGCAACTTCAACGCCTGCCGCAGTCACTGCGTCAGCGATGTCGCGGGTGCCGATAGAGCCGAACAGTTTACCTTCGTCGCCAGATTTGGAAGCGATGGTCACTGAACCCAGTTCGTTGATCTTGGTTGCGCGAGCTTCAGCAGCAGCCAGAACGTCAGCCAGTTTGGCTTCCAGTTCAGCACGGCGTGCTTCGAAGAACTCAACGTTTTTCTTGGTAGCAGGAACAGCTTTGCCCTGTGGTACCAGGAAGTTACGAGCGTAGCCCGCTTTAACGTTAACTTGATCACCCAGGCTGCCCAGGTTTGCTACTTTATCAAGCAGAATAACTTGCATTACCTTATCCTCTCAAAGTCGTTAATGGACAGTGGCCGATTACTGATGACGATCAGTGTACGGCAACAAAGACAGGTAGCGCGCGCGCTTGATAGCACGGGCCAGCTGGCGCTGATATTTTGCACGAGTACCGGTGATACGGCTCGGTACAATTTTACCACTTTCGGTGATGTAGTTTTTCAGCGTAGCGATGTCTTTATAGTCAATCTCTTGAACGCCTTCCGCGGTGAAACGGCAGAACTTGCGACGACGGAAATAACGTGCCATTTGGCTAGTCTCCAGAATCTATCAATTCAATCTGCTCGGCATGCAGAACCAATTTGCTCAGCCCGTTGCGCCCTTGATGGCAGCTTACAAAGCCTTGCACGGTAATCTGACTGCCGACCGTTAATCTTTGAGTTAGTGCTTGTGACTGTTGTCCGCTGACAACCACGGGCATTCGGCACCATGCTTGTCTGCTGAATCCGGCTTCCATCTGCTGCGAACGGTGCTCTAGCACAAATTGGCAGTGCGGTATCCCGGAAGGACTCACTTTTCGAACCGGCGCCTTGCACACAGTGCCCGACAAAACCAGACGATTAGCCGTCACGGCGGCAATTACTCTTCAGAATCCCCAGCATCTGCATCATCTGCGGTTTCGTTAGCGAAGTCTTCGCGGCGATCGCCACGACGTTCGTCTTTCGCTTTAACCATCGGAGATGCTTCAGTTACCGCGTGCTTAACGCGCATAACCATGCTGCGGATAACGGCGTCGTTGAAGCGGAAGTTAGTTTCCAGCTCATCGATCGCTTCCTGCGGCGCTTCAACGTTCAGCAGAACGTAGTGAGCTTTGTGCAGTTTGTTGATCGGATAAGCCAGCTGACGGCGGCCCCAGTCTTCCAGACGGTGAATCTGACCTTGCGCGTTAGTGATGGTAGCACTGTAACGCTCGATCATGCCCGGAACCTGTTCGCTTTGGTCAGGATGGACCATAAAAACGATTTCGTAATGACGCATCGAATTGCTCCTTACGGATTATTCAGCCTCCTGTCAGGGTCAACCGCGGCCCATGGAAGCAAGGAACGTGTTTAGTGTGCGGCTGAAAAATGACGCGTAATCATACTGACGCAGGGCGGGAAACTCAAGGACTGCGTGGGTTTTATTCGCGTTATTGAGAGGGGGTATGGGAAATAGCACGATTTGCTGGCGGGGAAACCTATGTACGCCAATCCATCAGTTTCAAAAATCTTTCAATGAAATCAGCGCTGAATCACAAATCTATTTCATTTTTTTTGAAAGAGGCCATCAAAACGCCCCGCTTTTTAATCCGCCGCAACCGACTAAAATTAACCTTATCCGCCGCAGACAGCGCGACGAAAAAGATTCCAGGTTATTCAATGCAGATAAATGACTTTTTGCCGCAGCGACACTCGCTGTCAGGCCGTAACGGCAAAAAGTAAGAGAGGCACTATGAAACGCATCATTCTCGCGACGGCGCTTGCCGCCCTGTTCTCCGCCAACGTGATGGCCGCGACGGAGATCTCCTCGCACCAGGCCGATCAACGCCAGAGCGTTGGCTTCGTCACCCTGAACCAGAACGTGGTCTCGCCGGATGACGCCAGCAGCCAGGTCAGTAAAATCGCCGATCAACGCGGTGCAAGCTCTTATCGCATCATCGCCCTGCACGAACCGGGCGACAACAGCACGATGCACGTCAGCGCCGAGCTGTACCGTTAAAAAGACGCGCCACGCCAGGGAAATCCCCAGGGCTTCATCAGAAAGCCCGTTCAGTCCGCATCGGAGCGCCGCCTGTCGGGCGCTCCACTTCCTCACCCATCACAGTTTGAGCAACGTCGGCGCGCTGAACGCTTTGCCCTGATTGTGCAATTGCAGCGCCATCCGCAGATAGTTTGTCCGTACCTGCAGCAGTTCGGCGCTTTCCTCCAGCGTCGCCCGCTGCTCGAAGGAGAGCGAGCCGGCCTTCGCGGTTTGCGCGGCCGCCGCTTTCGGCGCGGAGGCGAACAGCGCCGTCATGTTTTGCACCGTATGCGCGGTGATGCGCGACAGCGGATTTGCCTTGTTTTGCCGCGCCTTGCCGTCGGCTGCCCCCAGCATCTCACTGAAGGCCATTGAGTTAAGATCGGCGCGCGCTTTCATCGTTCCCGCCAGCCCGCGCGCTGTCTCGGCCGTATTGCTGATACCCTTTATCATGCTCTCCGCTCCTTGCCGCCCCTGAAAGAATTCACGCTGACATTCTCCTCCGCCATGCGTCAAACAATGACCGAAACAGCCTACAGAGAGCACCGCAATTCCACGCATCGCGCCCGGAGGCGCATTACAATTCGCGGCGAAAGAAATCGGTGGTGGCGGACAGCGCCAGCGGCGTGATGCGATGCTTCACGCCCGGCTCGACGAACGATGTCAAACGGCCGTCCGCACCTTGCTGCCGCAGTTCAGCCGCCAAACGCAGGCTGTCCGCCGCCGGCACCACGTCGTCCGTCTCGCCGTGCCACAGCAGCAGCGGCCGCCCGGCAATCTGCGCCAAACGTCCTTCCAGCTCATACTCCGCCAGCACGGCGGTGCGCGCCGCAAACGCCGTCGGCGAGAGCGCCTCGCCCGTCTCGCCCAACGGCGGATACAGCGTTTGCGCCAGCGCACGGTAATAGCCGGAACCCATCAGGCTGGCGGCCGCACGGATCCACGGAAAGCGCGCGAAGGCGCCAAGCGCGGTCATGCCGCCCATTGAGGCGCCGGCGACGCCGATGCGGCCGTCGGCGATCAGGCCAAGCCGCTCAAAATGCGCGTTGATCTGCGGCAGTTCGTCGATATTGCTGCGCAGGATCTCCCAGAATGACGCCAGGCGCCGCGCCTCATCGCCGTCAAATCGCTCGCCGTGCCGATCGGCATCCGGCAACACCGCCCGAAAACCGGCGCGCGCCAGCGCATAGGCGAAATAAGCGTACACCTCTTTCGACGAGGTATAGCCATGGCAGAAGAACACCGTCGGCAGCGGCCGATGATACTGCCCTGCCGGCACCGCATGGATCACCGCGATATCGCCAACCCGCTCGTCATGAATTTCGATCATCCGTTCATCCTCAACTCACCTGTTGGCATTCATCATGACAAACTTGCGCGAAGCAGCGTTAGCTCAATCTGTTACAGCTTATATTGCGTTACACTGAAGCCATCGCACCGGCGCTTACGAGGTCACCATGACGATTGCCCGCACACTCATTACCCTGACGCTGGCCGCACAGCTTTCCGCCTGCGGCATCATGACCACCACGCCGAAACCGCCGCCGCCCCCCACCGCTCAGGCGCAGGAGATCGTCCGCGCGCAGACCGCCGAGCTGGTGAAAATGGGCACCGTCACCGCCGTGGTGCGCGGCAGCCCGATGGACGTGGAAGCGGAGATCCAACGCAAGGCCACCGCCGCCGGCGCCCGTTATTACATGATCATCATGAACAGCGAAACCGTCGTGCCGGGCCAATGGTATTCCCAGGCGATCCTGTATCGTTAAGGCGGGGATTTTTTAAGCAGCTTTACACTGGCTTTGCACTGGCTGAAGAAGGGTGTTGCACACTGAGGGACAGCATGCCGCATGTTGCGGGTGTCGATTCAGGATCTGACGAAGGGGAACGCCATGAAACGCTCCACCGCACTCACCTCCCTCCTGCTTTCCACGGGATTGCTCAGCACCGGCGCACAGTCCGCCGAGCTGGCGCCCGCCGATCGCGTGACGCCGCTCAGTGAAATCGCCGAGATCACCTTCAACGATTTGCCCGGCTCACCGCAGGAGGCGGAACTGGCCATCGCCCGCACCGCCGACCAACACGGCGCCAGCTATTACCGCATTCTGCGGATGGAAGAGCAGGCGCACCCGCTTGGCTGGCGCGCCTCGGCCATCTTATACCTTTAGTAGCTCATGCAAGCCGCATTCAATACTCCGCCGCTGACGGAGACGCCCCCCAGGAAAATCCCGGCGGCCAGGTGATTCGCTTCTATCTTGTCGCTGATGCGCGGCATGTAGATCTTCACGGCGGCGAACAGCAGCAGTTGCACCACCAGCGCCACCACGCCCCACAGCAGGTAATCCAGCAGGCTGATCGAGTTGATCGCCGCGCTGGCCAGCGGGATCACATATCCCAGGCAAGCGCCGATAAAAGCAAAGGCGGCGGATTGATTATCGGCCTTGATCAGCGCCCATTCGTCGTGCGGGGTGATGCGGGTATAGACGAACAGAAACACCAAAATCATGGCGAAGCCGCTGAAGAAGTAAGAGGCGAACGCCGCCAACGCGCTGAGAATATCCATGTGCATTTTCCTGTCAGAGTGAGGCTGAATTAAAAAGGTTTTCGCCACCGGGCGCCACCCTTTTCCCTAACCGCCGATGGCGCGGTTCAGCAGCAGTTCGCACGCCTCGGCCGACAGCAGGCTCTCGCCGCGGTGATCCAGCGTCAGATGACACCAGGCGTCGGCGATCAGCGGGCTGGCGTGCTGCAGCAGCTGCGCGGCGCAGCACAGGTCGAACAGCTGTTGAGTCAGCAGCCGCCCCATCTCCTCGCTCGGTTGCCGGGCACGCTGCTGCCACTGCCGCCAGGCGTGATCGAACAACCGATTCTGGCCGCGCACCGGCTGCAGCTCGAACTGCAACATCTCGAGCGCGCCCGGCAGTTTATGCAGACTGCGCAACACGTCCAGACACATGATGTTGCCGGAGCCCTCCCAGATGCTGTTCACCGGCATTTCACGGTACAGGCGCGGCAGCTCACTCTCCTCGCAGTAACCGATGCCGCCCAGCACCTCCATCGCCTCGGCGATGAACGGCATGCCCTGACGGCAAATGCTGTATTTAGCCGCCGGGGTCAGCAGCCGGCTGTAGATCAGTTCGCCTTCATTGCTGCGGCTCTCCCAGGCGCGAGCCAGCCGGAACAGCAACGCGGTATGCCCTTCCAGCCGCAGCGCCATGCGCGCCAAGACCTGGCGCATCAGCGGTTGTTCTATCAACAATTTGCCGAACGCCTGCCGCTGCAGCGCATGATACAGCGCCACCGACAGCCCGCGGCGCATCAGGCCGTGGCTGCCCAGCGAACAGTCGAAACGGGTCAGGCCGCCCATCTTCAGGATATGCCGCACCCCGTCGCCCTCATCGCCCAGCAGCCAGGCAGTGGCGTCCTGAAACTCCACCTCGCTGCTGGCGTTGGAGCGGTTGCCCAGCTTGTCTTTCAACCGCTCAAGGCGAATGGCGTTGCGGCTGCCGTCCGGCAAAATGCGCGGCAGGAAGAAACAGGACAGCCCGCCTTCGGCCTGCGCCAGCACCAGGTGCGCATCGCTTTGCGGCACCGAGAAGAACCACTTGTGCCCCACCAGCCGGTAGGCTTCGCCCGGCCCGCGCGCGCCAAGCGGCGTGGCGGTGGTGGTATTGCTCAACACGTCGGAGCCGCCCTGTTTCTCCGTCATGCCCATGCCGATCAGCAGGCCGCGCTTTTGCCCGCCCGGCAGCAGATGAGCGTCATAACGATCCGACAGCAGCGGCGTCAGCCAGGCGCGAAACTCGGCCGGTAACGCCTGCAGCAGCAGCGGCGTGGCGCCGAAGGTCATGGTCACCGGGCAGAGCGTGCCGGCCTCGACCTGCGCATGCAGCATAAAGCGCGCGGCGCGCGCCACGAAGGAACCGATGCGCGCATCCTCCTGCCAGGGCAGGTTGTGCACCCGGTTGGCGATCAGCCCCTGCATCAGGATATGCCAGGCCGGGTGAAAGCGAACGTCGTCCAGCCGCTGGCCGGTGGCGTCGTAGCGCAGCAGCTCCGGCGGGTTGGCGTTGGCCAGCCGCCCCAGCTCCAGAGACTCCTGCGTGCCGAGCTGCTGGCCCAGCGAAGCCAATACCTCGGCGTCCCAACCGCCTTGCTCGCGCTGCAACGCTTCGCGCAGCGGCGTATCGGAGAGAAACAGGTTGCTGTTGCCCAGCGGCTTGGGTTGGTTAAAAACGGTGTGCGTAGTCCAGACCATGAGAGTGCTCCCTGAAAAAAGCGTCAGGAGTAAGTATGGTCGGCGCAGAGATTTCTGCCGCAGGCGGGATCACAAGAGGGGGAATTAACGGGAGCACGGCGCCCCCGTCAGAAGAATCAGCCGCGCTGGCGCACCGCTTCGAACAGGCAGATGCCGGTGGCGACCGACACGTTCAGTGAAGAGACGGTACCGGCCATCGGGATGCTGATCAGCTCATCGCAGTGTTCGCGGGTCAGGCGGCGCATGCCTTCGCCTTCCGCGCCCATCACCAGCGCCATCGGGCCGGTCATTTTGCTCTGATACAGGGTATGGTCGGCTTCGCCGGCGGTGCCGACGACCCAGACATTCATCTCTTGCAGCAGACGCAGCGTGCGCGCCAGATTGGTCACGCGGATCAACGGCACGTTTTCGGCGGCGCCGCAGGCCACTTTCTTGGCGGTGGCGTTCAACTGGGCGGAACGATCGCGGGGCACGATCACCGCGTGCACGCCGGCCGCATCGGCGCTGCGCAGGCAGGCGCCGAGGTTATGCGGGTCGGTCACGCCGTCCAGCACCAGCAGGAATGGCGTTTCCACGCTCTCCAACAGGCCCGGCAGATCGTTCTCCTGATACTGACGCCCTTCGCGCACCCGGGCGATGATCCCCTGGTGCACCGCGCCTTCAACCTTGTCATCCAGCCATTGGCGATTCGCCACCTGGATCACGATGCCGGTCGCTTCCAGCTCGGCGATCAGCGGCTGCAGGCGGCGATCTTCGCGGCCTTTCAGGATAAACACTTCCAGGAAGCGTTGCGGATCGCGCTCTAACAGGGCTTTGACGGCGTGGATGCCGTAAATAATTTCGCTCATGATGCTCTTTTAAAGTCGTGCGGCCGGCGATAACCGGCCGATGGTAACGATGTGCGGCAGGTTAAGCCTGCTCGGCACCTTTCTTCTTGGCTGCGCGTTTGGCTTTGGTCGCCGCCGCGATTTTCCGCGTTTTGTCGGACGCTTTCTTGGCTTTCTTTTTCGCCTTCTTCACGTTGTCCGCGGGCTTGGCGTCATCCTGCTTACGGAAGGCGCTGTCCGGCTCGAAGTTGGCCGGCGGTTTGCCGCCGCGGCGCTTGCCGCGCCCCGCATTGCCGCTGTCGCGCAGCGTGCGTTGGCCGCCCTTCTTGGCGCGATCGCGCTCGGTTTTGCCTTCACCGCGCGCTTTGCGGGTACTGGACACCAGCGCGAAGTCGATCTTGCGCTCGTCCATATGCACCGCATCCACGCGGATCTCCACCGTATCCCCCAGGCGATAGACCGTGCCGGAAGATTCGCCGATCAGGCGCTGGCCGATATTATCGTAGCGATAGTAATCATTATCCAGCGTTGATACGTGCACCAGCCCGTCGATGAACAGATCGTTCAGGCGCACGAAGAAGCCGAAGCCGGTCACGCTGGAGATAATGCCGCTGAAGACTTCACCGACGTGATCCTGCATGAAGTCGCACTTCAGCCAGTCGGCGACGTTGCGCGTCGCTTCGTCCGCGCGGCGCTCGGTCATCGAACAGTGTTCGCCCAGCTGCAGCATCTCTTCGAATTCGCTGTGCCAGCCGCCGGTCGGCGTCCAGCGCTCTTTCGGCTCGCCATGCTCTTTGGCCAGCTGGTATTTGATCGCGCGGTGCAACGCCAGATCCGGATAACGGCGGATCGGCGAGGTGAAGTGGCCGTAAGAGGCCAGCGCCAGGCCGAAGTGGCCGCGGTTTTCCGGATCGTAAATCGCCTGCTTCATCGAGCGCAGCAACATGGTTTGCAGCATTTCGTGGTCAGGGCGCTCGGACACTTCATCCATCAGCACCGCATAGTCCTTCGGCTGCGGCTTGTTGCCGCCGCCCAGCGTCAGCCCCAGCTCGCTCAGCACGCTGCGCAGCGCGGAGATGTGGTCATCGCTCGGACGATCGTGCACGCGGTACAGCGCCGGCTCGTTGCGTTTCTCGACGAAGCGCGCGGCCGCCACGTTGGCCATGATCATGCACTCTTCGATCAGCTTGTGGGCGTCGTTGCGCACCGTCGGCTCCACGCGCTCGATGCGGCGTTCGGCGTTGAAGATGAATTTGGCTTCTTCGGTTTCAAACGCGATGCCGCCGCGCTCGGCGCGCGCCTTATCCAGCACCTTGTACATGGCGTGCAGCTCTTCCAGGTGCTTGACCAGCGGGTGGTAATGCTCGCGCAGCTCCTGATCGCCCTGCAGAATGTGCCACACCTTGTTGTAGGTCAGGCGGGCGTGGGAGCTCATCACCGCCTCGTAGAACTTGGCCGTGGACAGGCGCCCCTGGGCGGAGATGGTCATCTCGCACACCATGCACAAGCGATCGACCTGCGGGTTCAGGGAGCACAGCCCGTTGGACAGCACTTCCGGCAGCATCGGGATCACCTGCGACGGGAAATATACCGAGTTGCCGCGGCTGCGAGCTTCGTCGTCCAGCGCGGTGCGTGGACGCACATAGTAGCTGACGTCGGCGATCGCGACCCACAGGCGCCAGCCGCCGCCGCGTTTTTTCTCGCAGTACACGGCATCATCGAAGTCGCGCGCGTCTTCACCGTCGATGGTGACCAACGGCAGCTTGCGCAGATCGACGCGGCCCTTCTTGGCCGCTTCCGGCACCTGTTCGCTGAGATCGGCCACCTGCTTTTCCACCTGCGGTGGCCAGGTATGCGGGATCTCATGGGTGCGCAGCGCGATATCCACCGCCATGCTGGTGCCCATTTTGTCGCCGAGGATCTCGACGATCTTGCCGACCGCTTTGGTGCGGCGGGTTGGGCGTTGAGTCAGCTCCACCACCACCATATACCCCATGCGCGCGCCGCTGACGCTGTCCGCCGGGATCAGAATATCGAAGCTCAGACGGCTGTCGTCCGGCACCACGAAGCCGGTACCGGCATCCATGAAGAAGCGGCCGACGATCTGGCTGGTTTTCGGCACCAGCACGCGCACGATGCGCGCTTCGCGACGCCCTTTGCGATCCGCGCCCAGCGCCTGCGCCAGCACCACGTCACCGTGGATCGCCATTTTCATCTGTTCGGCGGACAGGTACAGATCGTCTTTGCTGCCTTCAACGCGCAGGAAGCCGTAGCCGTCGCGGTGGCCAATCACCGTGCCGCGCAGCAGGTCCAAACGTTCCGGCAGCGCGTAGCACTGGCGGCGGGTAAACACTAACTGGCCATCGCGCTCCATGGCGCGCAGGCGGCGGCGCAGCGCTTCCAGCTGTTCTTCGCCGCTGAGGCCCAATTCGTTGCCCAGTTCTTCGCGGCTGGCCGGCGTTTCTCGTTTCGCCAAATGGGCCAGGATATATTCACGGCTGGGAATGGGAGATTCGTATTTTTCTGCTTCTCGTTCCAGGAATGGATCTTGTGACATTGCGGTTCCTCCGTTGTCATCAGCAGGATGACGTTGAGCCTTGTCTTCTCAACGTCGTTTTATTCGACAAGCAATAGCTTGTAGAGCGGCGGATTGTCTTCGACCATGTCGGCCAACGTATGCTTATCCAGCTCTTCAAGGAAATTCTGTACGCCCTGTTGGAGCACCTGCTTCAATCGGCAGGCAGGGGTGATGTGGCAAAACTCGCTGCTGCAGTTAACCAGCGCAAGCGGCTCCAGCGCCCGCACGACATCGCCGAGGCGAATGCTCTCGGCCGGTTTGCCCAAACGGATGCCGCCATGCTTGCCGCGCACCGCCGTGACAAAACCGACCCGGCTCAACTGATTGATGATCTTCACCATATGGTTGCGAGACACGCCATACACCTCGGTCACTTCCGAGATACTGGTCATCTTGTCCTGCGGCAACGAGGCCATGTAGATCAACGCCCGCAGACCATAATCAGTAAAACTTGTTAACTGCACATCTTACCTCTGGGTATGACTTTACCCGTCTGATACGCCGCTTTTCGGCGCTATTCAAAAGATTACTCATTGGATAATAAACCAGCCGGAGAGTTCGTCGCTAATTATTTAGCGAATCCCGCGCCCTAAGGCGGGTTTATGAAAGGATTTTTTGACGTGAAACCGCAATCGGAGGGAGTCAGGATAAAAACAAACCGGGACGCGCCCGGTTTGTTTAATGCCGCAAAGCCTGATTATGCGTCGAACGGGTCGCGCAGGATCATGGTTTCGCTGCGATCCGGGCCGGTAGAGATGATGTCTACCGGTACGCCGGTCACTTCTTCGATGCGCTTGATGTAGTTCAGCGCAGCCTGAGGCAGCTTGCTGTGCTCTTTCACGCCAAAGGTGGTTTCGCTCCAGCCCGGCATGGTTTCGTAGATAGGCTCAATGCCTTCCCAGCCTTCAGCCGCCAGCGGAGTGGTGTCCACTTCACGGCCGTCCGGCATGCGGTAACCCACGCAGATCTTCACTTCTTTCAGGCCGTCCAGGACGTCCAGTTTGGTCAGGCAGAAGCCAGACAGGGAGTTGATCTGCACCGCGCGACGCACCGCTACCGCGTCCAGCCAGCCGGTACGACGACGACGGCCGGTGGTGGCGCCGAACTCGTTACCCTGCTTGCACAGGTACTCGCCGGTTTCATCGAACAGCTCGGTTGGGAACGGGCCTGCACCCACGCGAGTGGAGTAGGCTTTCACGATGCCCAGCACGTAGTCCACATAACGCGGGCCGATACCGGAACCGGTAGCCACGCCGCCGGCGGTGGTGTTGGAAGAGGTCACATACGGGTAAGTACCGTGGTCGATATCCAGCAGGGTGCCCTGAGCGCCTTCGAACATGATCAGATCGCCACGCTTGCGCGCGCCGTCCAGCAGTTCGGAAACGTCAACCACCATCGCGGTCAGGATATCGGCGATAGACAGCACGTAGTCCAGCGTCGCCTGATAATCGACGGCTTCAACTTTGTAGTAGTTGACCAGTTGGAAGTTGTGGTAATCGACGATCTCTTTCAGCTTAACGGCGAAGGTTTCTTTGTTGAACAGATCGCCGACGCGCAGACCGCGACGAGCCACTTTATCTTCGTAAGCCGGGCCGATGCCGCGACCGGTGGTGCCGATCGCTTTCGCGCCGCGCGCTTTCTCACGCGCGTTATCCAACGCAACGTGGTAAGGCAGGATCAACGGGCAAGCTTCAGAGAGTAACAAACGTTCGCGTACCGGGATGCCACGCGCTTCGAGTTCACCCATTTCTTTCATCAACGCGTCCGGCGCCAGAACAACACCGTTGCCGATGATGCTGGTGACGTTTTCACGCAGAATGCCTGAAGGAATTAAATGAAGAACGGTTTTTTCACCGTTGATTACCAGAGTGTGGCCAGCGTTATGGCCACCTTGGTAGCGCACAACATATTGAGCCCGTTCAGTCAGCAGGTCTACAACCTTGCCTTTACCTTCGTCACCCCATTGGGTGCCCAGTACGACGACGTTCTTACCCATTTTTCAAAATCACCGATTGCTTAAAAATGGATTCTACCACCGTAATTTTCGATTTTCAGCACTTTTAGCATACGATTGCATAAATTTTGGGCTAGACTTTAAAGACCCGTGCGGCCGCTCAACATGTAGTAGATCACGCAGCCCGCAACCACTATTCCACCGCCAAATCGCCGCAGCGTCGCGTCCGGCAACTGCGACATCGCCACAATCATTTTGCGCCAGGCCTGCGGAAACAGCATCGGCCCCAATCCTTCCAACACGAGGACCAGCCCGAGCGCCAGCCAAATCGTTGAGTTCATGCATCCCCCAAAACGAGAAAGGGCCCGCGAAAACGGGCCCTCGATCAGATTGCCTGCCGCGCTTATTTGCGCAGGGTATCAGGCGACTTCATGTAGCGGAAGAAATCGCTGTCAGGGCTCAGTACCAGCACGTCCTGGTTGTCCTTGAAGCTGGCTTCATAGGCACGCAGGCTGCGGATAAAGGCATAGAAGTCCGGATCCTGGCTGAACGCGTTGGCGAACAGCTTGGCTGCTTCAGCATCGCCTTCACCACGGGTGATACGCGCCTGACGCTCGGCTTCCGCCAGGGTACGGGTCACTTCGTAGTCCGCGCTGGCGCGCAGTTTCTCGGCTTCTTCCTGGCCCTGCGAGCGCAGGCGACGGGCTACCGCTTCACGCTCGGCGCGCATACGCTGGTAGATGGCGTCGGAGACTTCGGCCGGCAGGTTGATCTGCTTGATACGCACGTCGATCACTTCGATGCCCAACGCCGCCATGCTGTTCGGGTTCACCTGCGGCTGTTTGCCGGTGGTTTCCCGCTCAACGCGCGCCGCCGCAGAGGCGATAGCGTCATCGGCTTCGGTGGTCGCCACTTCTTCGCCGTCACCCACGGTGCCGGTGTTCAGCGCGTCACGCACGTCAGACATCAGCTTGCCGCGCGAGTCGGTCACGATGTCTTTCACGTCCAGGCGGCCGATTTCGGAACGCAGACGGTCGCTGAACTTACGCTTCAGCAGCACTTCGGCCTGGGAGACGTCGCCGCCGCCGGTCGCCAGATAGTAGCGGCTGAAATCGCTGATGCGCCACTTCAGATAGGAGTCAACGATCAGGTCTTTCTTCTCGCTGGTCACGAAGCGATCGGCCTGGTTGTCCATGGTCTGGATACGCGCATCCAGGTTCTTCACGGTCTCAATGAACGGGATCTTGAGGTGCAGACCCGGCGCATACACCAGCGGCTTGTTTTCGCCGTCGCGCAGCACCTTGCCGAAGCGCAGCACGATGCCGCGCTGGCCTTCCTGCACCACGAACAGCGAAGCGTACAGCACCACCAGCACCGCGAGGACAATAACTACAAAAGACTTACGCATTGATTACTCTCTCCCTACGCGAGTGGTGTCGTCACGCTGCGCATTCGCCCGGCGCTGATCCATAACCGATCCGCTGCTGGTGCGCGGGGTGCTGCTGTTGGCAGCCGGCGCTGGATTCGGATTGAGGCGAATCAGGCTGGTATCCTTGTTGCCGCTCTCCGTCGCCGCGCCTTGGCCGCGCAGCATCTGATCCAGCGGCAGCACCATCAGGTTGTTGCCTTTGTCGCTCACCAACACCTTACGGGTATGGCCCAGCACTTTTTCCATGGTTTCGATATACAGACGCTCGCGGGTGATCTGCGGTGCGGACTTGTATTCCGGCAACAGCTTGGCAAAGCGCGCCACCTCACCCTGAGCTTCCAGGACGGTGCGGTCTTTATAAGCCTTGGAGTCTTCCAGCAAACGCTGCGCCTGGCCGTTCGCACGCGGCTGAACTTCGTTGGCGTAAGCTTCCGCTTCACGGATGTATTGCTGCTCGTTCTCACGCGCGGCGATCGCATCGTCGAACGACGCCTTCACCTCTTCCGGCGGACGCGCCGCCTGGAAGTTGACGTCCAGCAGCGTGATGCCCATGTTGTAAGGACGAATGGTCTCTTCCAGCATGCGCTGCGTATCGTTACGCACCACGGTACGGCCTTCGGTCAGGATGCGATCCATCGAGTATTTGCCGATCACGCCGCGCAGGGCGCTGTCGGTCGCCTGGCTCAGGCTGTCGTCGGCATTGACGACGCTGAACAGGTACGCTTCCGGGTTGGTCACGCGGTACTGCACGTTCATTTCCACGCGCACCACGTTTTCATCGGAGGTCAGCATCACGCCGGACGCCGCCAGCTCACGCACGGATTCCACGTTCACCGGGCGCACGTCGTCGATGAAGGTCGGCTTCCAGTTCAGGCCCGGCTGCACCAGGTGGCTGAACTTACCGAAACGCGTCACGACGCCGCGCTCGGCTTCCTTGATGGTGTAGAAGCCGCTGGCGGCCCAGATCACCACCACGGCAACCGCCGCGATACCGATAATGCGGCCGCTGAAGCCCGGGCCGGAGGCCCCGGTGCCGCCGCTATTGCTGTTGGAGCCTTTGCCCCCGCCAAAACCGCTCAATTTCTTGCTCAGTTTGCGGAAGATATCATCCAAATCAGGTGGCCCTTGATCACGACCGCCTTTGTTGTTACCGCCAGAGTTGCCGCCATTGTTATTGCTGCTCCCCCACGGGTCGCGGTCCTGTCCGTTATTACCGGGCTGATTCCACGCCATGTTTTAGCTCCATATTCTGTGATTGGGTACTTCAGGCTTTCGCGAAGCATAAATGTAACAGGATATGATCATACGATAAAGTCAATCAGGTCCTGTTCTTGCTTGCAGAGACGACGCCATTCGACGATCGGCATTCGCACCACCACGCCAATGCTGCCGTCCTCTTCGTTCCACTCTTTTTCAATCGCCTGAAGCTGGTAAAAACGGCTGCGAAGACGGCCTGCCCGTGGCGGTAAGCGCAATTCGTAATGCGCGATCTCCCCCGATAAGCGCTCCGTCAACGCCTGATACAGCAACGGAATACCCTCTCCGCTGGCGGCGGACAGCCACACCCGGATCGGCAGGTTTTCATCGTTGCGGTCGATACGCGGCACAAAATCGTCCAGCATATCTATTTTGTTCATCACTAACAGTGTAGGGATTTCATCCGAGTCTATCTCCGCCAGCACGGTGTTCACCGCGTCGATGTTCTCGTCGACACGCGGATCCGCCGCGTCGATGACGTGCAGCAGCAAAGAGGCCTGGCGCGTCTCCTGCAGCGTCGCCTTGAAGGCGGCCACCAGATCGTGCGGCAGGTGCCGGATAAAGCCTACGGTATCCGCCAACACGGTATCCCCCACGTCCGGCACGTCAATGCGCCGCAACGTAGGATCCAGGGTGGCAAATAGCTGGTCCGCCGCATACACCTCGGCAGACGTTATTCGGTTAAACAGGGTGGATTTGCCGGCGTTGGTATAGCCCACCAGCGATACGGTCGGCACATCGGCGCGGGTCCGCGCGCGTCGGCCTTGTTCACGCTGCTTCTCTACCCGCTCCAGGCGGCGCAGAATCAAGCTGATGCGATCGCGTAACAGGCGACGGTCGGTCTCAAGCTGGGTTTCCCCCGGCCCGCGCAGGCCTATCCCCCCTTTTTGCCGCTCCAGGTGCGTCCAGCCGCGTACCAGACGCGTGGCGATGTGACGCAGCTGCGCTAGCTCCACCTGCAGCTTACCTTCATGGGTGCGGGCACGCTGGGCGAAAATGTCTAAAATCAGCCCGGTGCGATCGATCACCCGGCATTCGCACAGGCGCTCGAGGTTTCTTTCCTGCGCCGGGGAAAGGGAATGATCAAACAGGACAACAGACGCGCCGCTGGCTTTCACCGCATCTGCAATTTCTTCGGCCTTTCCTTCACCGACAAAGTACTTCGGATGCGGGGCTTTGCGGCTACCAGTCACCACTTGCAAAGCTTCTACACCGGCTGAGGAGACCAGCGATTCGAACTCGCTGAGATCTTCCGTATCTTTGTCTTGCGAGAAATAGATATGAACCAGTACGGCCTGCTCACCGGCTTCATAACGGTCAAACAAGCGTGCAACCTCTCAAACGGACACTCACCGTGAGTTTGGGGGACATAAACAGCACGCGGCTGCTTATGCTCCCCGTCATGGTTGACTTGCAACGCGCTTTATTCAGCGTCATCGCTTTCCTGCTGCGGCTGTTGCTGCGCAGACGGATTGTTACCATGGTGATAGTTGCTTGAACCGCCGCTCGGATTGTTGCTGTGATGCGAGACCGGGCGTGACGGGACAACGGTAGAGATAGCGTGCTTGTACACCATCTGGCTAACCGTGTTCTTCAACAGGATGACAAACTGGTCAAAAGACTCAATCTGGCCTTGCAGCTTAATACCATTCACCAAATAAATAGAAACCGGAACACGTTCACGACGCAATGCGTTCAGGAACGGATCTTGCAAAGATTGCCCCTTAGCCATTCTATCTTTTCCTTATTTGCTTGTTGTTTGTAACTAAGAACCTGTCGGCTCTAAAATAAACGACGTAAAAAATTTGCGCGCTGAATACTCAGCAATTGTACACAATCACCCAACCTATGCACTAACAACCTGTGTCACCGAGTCCAAAGCCTCTCCCGGCTTTTCACTGTCCAACCAATGGACCGACTCCCAACCCCGTAACCAGGTCATCTGGCGTTTAGCCAACTGACGTGTTGCGCAAATACCACGATAAACCATCTCATCGTAACTAATTTCACCAGACAAGTATGACCACATCTGGCGGTAACCGACACAGCGAATGGAGGGCAAGTCCGTATGCAAATCACCCCGTGCGAAAAGTGCACGCGCTTCCGTCTCAAAACCCGCCGCCAACATTTGATGGTACCGCAGCTCGATGCGTTGATGGATCAACTCACGGCTGGTCGGCGCTATCGCAAATTGGTGAACTTGATACGGTAACGATTCACCCGAAATTTTAGTCAGTTCCGTTAAAGTTTTACCCGAAATAAAAAAAACTTCCAGTGCTCTGGACAGTCTCTGCGGATCATTCGGATGAATTCTCACTGCCGCGACCGGATCGATCGCCTGTAACTGACGGTGCAGCGCCTCCCAGCCCAGCTCCGCCGCTTGCCGTTCGATGCGCTCGCGCACCGCAGGATCGGCGGACGGCAACGGCGACAATCCTTCCAGCAACGCCTTGAAATACAACATGGTGCCGCCCACCAACAGCGGAATGCGGCCGGCGGCGGTGATATCGGCCATCTCTTTCAGCGCATCGGCGCGGAACTCCGCAGCCGAGTAAGCTTCGGCGGGATCGCGAATATCGATCAGCCGATGCGGCGCCTGCGCCAATTCTTCGGCGTTCGGCTTGGCGGTGCCGATATCCATGCCGCGATAAATCAGCGCGGAATCGACGCTGATCAGTTCCACCGGCAGGCGCTCGCGCAGCGCGATCGCCAGCGCGGTCTTGCCCGAGGCGGTCGGCCCCATGATGAAAATAGCCGGGGGACGTGATGTCATTTCAGTTTCAGTCATGCTTGAGGGCCGCCAGTGCGGCCTGTAAATCAACGGGTTGTAAAAGTCCGCTCGGTGGCGATTTGACCAGCTGCGGGCAAAGTCGTTCAACGTCGGTCAGCAATTGTATCGCTTGCGAGGTGTTCCACTGTTCATGTTCGCTGCCGAGACGGCGAGCGAGCCAGGTGGCCAACACCGCGGGCGACATCTCCTGATGCTCGGCCAGATAGCCTAACAGTTCGGGTATCAGTTTTTGTAAATTTTGTTGGCGTAATGGTAAAGGCACTGCGCGCAGCGTCACACGGCCGTGATCCGTCTGCAAGTCCAGCCCCATCATCGTCAGCAGCGCCTGATGCCGTGGGATGGCCGCCGCTTCGTTCTTGTCCAACGTCAGCTTGACTGGGATCAGCAGCGGCTGCGGCCGCAGCCCTTCCGTCGGCGGATTGAGCTGCGCCTGGCGCAGCCAGCGCTCGGCCACCGTCAGGTTGAGCAACGCCGGCTGCTGGCGCTGTTCAATCAGTGCGTAGCACGGCGGATGGATCATCAGCACCCGGCCAAAGCTGTGTTGCCCGCTCGCCAACGGCGTTTCCACGGCGGCTTTCACCGGTGGGAACAGCGGCGGCCGACTCGGGGCTTCCGGCGCGGCCTCAGCCTGCGGCTCGGCGGCAGGCCGCATCAGTTTGCCGTACAGCTCGCCTTCGCGTTTCTGGTAACCGCCCGCCGTTTGCCAACCGGGCTGCGGCGCGCGCTCGCGGGCAGCGCCGGCCGGTGGCGGCGTTTCGCGACGCGGCGCCGGCTGTGAAAAATGGTTGCCGCCAGCGGCGACGCGGTTTTCCTGCTGCCAGACCGGCGCAGGCGCCTCGTCAGGCGTTTCCGCCAGCGGCAGCGACGGCGTCTGCCCGGCCTGTTGCAGCACCGTGGTCACCGCCTGGTAGATAAAATCGTGCACCAGCCGCGCCTGATGGAAACGCACCTCGTGCTTGGCGGGATGAACGTTGACGTCCACCTGGTGCGGATCCACCTCCAGATACAACACGTAAGCGGGCTGCTGATCGTCTTTCAGCTGATCCTGATAGGCCTGACGAATGGCGTGGTTGATCAAGCGATCGCGCATCATGCGGCTGTTGACGTAGCAATACTGCATTTCACCCAGCTGGCGCGCCCCGTCCGGATCCGCCACCCAACCGCGGATGCTCAGATCGCCATGCTGCCAGTCGATGTTCAGCGCATGCTGCAAAAACGCCGGGCCGCAGATGCTGCCCAAACGGCGCTCGTGCTGGCTTTCTTCCTTCGCCGCACGATATTGGCGGATCAGTTTGCCGTTGTGGCTGAGGTTGATCGCCACATCGAAGCGCGCCAGCGCGATGCGCCGCACCACTTCATCGATATGGCCGAATTCGGTTTTCTCGGTGCGCATGAACTTGCGGCGCGCCGGGGTGTTGTAAAACAGATCCAGCACTTCCAGCGTGCTGCCGACCGGGTGCGCGGCGGGTTTGACCGTCACCGCCTGTTCGCGCCCTTCGGCATAGGCTTGCCACGCTTCGCTCTGGTCTGCGGTGCGCGACGTCAGGGTCAAACGGGAAACCGAGCTGATGCTGGCCAGCGCTTCGCCGCGAAAACCGAGGCTGACGATCGCCTCCAGGTCGTCGAGCGTGCTGATTTTACTGGTGGCGTGCCGCGCCAGCGCCAGCGCCAGATCGTCCTTGCCGATGCCGCAGCCGTTGTCGCGAATGCGGATCAACTTGGCGCCGCCGCGTTCGATATCGATATCGATGCGCGTCGCACCGGCGTCCAGGCTGTTTTCCACCAGCTCTTTGACGACCGACGCGGGGCGTTCAACCACCTCTCCGGCGGCGATCTGGTTGGCGAGCTGTGGCGGTAACACCTGGATAGGCATGCTGACTCCTGTAGCGGTGGCGCTAGGCCTGCGGAATGGTCAGCGTCCGATCCAGCGGCGCGACGTCCGACTTCAGATTATTGACCCGTTTCAAATCGCCGACGCTGACCCCGTAGCGAGAAGCGATGGAGGACAGCGTGTCCCCGCGGGCCACTTTATGTTTAGACGGCTTCTTCGCCGGCGTTTTCGCTTTGGTGACGGCGGCGGTTTTCCCCGCCGGCACCTTCAGGCGTTGCCCGACCCACACGCCGTCTTTCTTCAGTTTGTTCAGATCCCGCAGCGCCGCCATGGTCGTGCCGTAGCTGTCGGCGATGCCGGACAGCGTCTCCGCCCGTTTCACCACGTGGATCTGGGTCTTGCCGCTTACGTTGCGGCTCGCGCCGGCCGAGCTGACGATAGGCTCAGGCTGGCGCACGTCTGGTGTTGAAGTGTTAACCGCCGCTGCGACGTCCAGCGGTCGGTTTTCCACCTTTGGGTCGGCTTGCAGCGGATGCGCCAGGAAGTAGCTGCGCAAGCCGTTATGAATGGCCTTGGCAATCTTCTCCTGATACGCGCTACTGCCCAGCAGCCGCTCCTCCGTGCTATTACTGATAAATCCTGTTTCCACCAGCAGCGATGGAATATCCGGCGAACGCAGCACGCCCAGGCTGGCGTGTTCCGGACGGCGTTTATGCAACGATCCAACGCTCTGCAGCTGCTGCAGCACCTTCACCGCCACATCGTAGCCAACGCGCTGCGAGTGGCCGAACTGCAGATCCAGCACCGCCTGGCTCAGATAAGGGTCGGCCTGGCTGTTGGCCAGCAAGTCGCCGGCGCCGCCGAGCAGCTCGGACTGCTTCTCATGCTGTTCGAGCCAACCGGCCATTTCGCTGTTGGCGCGGCGATTGGACAGCACCCAGACGGAAGCCCCGCTGGCGCTGCGGTTTGGCGCGGCGTCGGCGTGGATGGAGACCAGTACGTTGGCGCCCTGTTTACGCGCAACGTCGGAACGCCCCATCACCGAAATAAAATAGTCGCCGTTACGCGTCAGCACCGGCTTGAACTGCGGATCGGCGTCCAACATCGCCTGCAGGCGGCGCGCGATGGCGATAGTGACATTCTTTTCTTTCAACCCGCTCGGGCCGATGGCGCCCGGATCCTGGCCGCCGTGGCCGGCGTCGATCGCCACCACCACCCGATCGCCGGAACCGGCGGAAACGCGGCTGCTGCGTGGCGTCACCTCAGTGGCGGTGCCCGCGACAACGCTCTGTTTATTGGTAAAGGGATTCGATCCCGTCGGCGCTTTGCGCAGCGGCGGCTCCGGCGCTTCACGCACCGCGACCGGCGCCTGACGCGGCGGTTGGCTAACGGCGACCGGCGCAGGCGTTTGGACCGGCGCTTTACGCGCCACGGTATTGACGCCGCCTTCGGCCGTTAGGGTGAATACCACGGTGTGCACGCCGCCGTTCTGGCGGGTGGAGACGCGGGTTTTAGCGCGCTGAGTCAGATCAAACACCAGGCGCACGCTCTGAGCGTCTTTCGGCGCGCTGGAGCGAATGCTTTTCACCAGGTTTTGGCCGCTGAAATTGAGCGGCAGCCCGCCGACCTTGCCTTTCTGGTTGACGTCCAGCACCACGCGCTCCGGGCCGTGCAGCGGGAAAAACGCGTAGTCCGGCGGGCCATTGAAGCTCACCGACACCGTCGCTTCGCGCTGGGCGTTGGACACTTTGATATCGGACAGCGAGGACGCCGCCAGCGCGTTCAACGCGCCGAGCGGCCCCAGCACGGCGATCAGCATGATGACCGCAAATTTTTTCAACGCATGCGTCATTGCAGCATCATCCCTGTGATCCATGAATACGGTCTAACAGCTGGCTGCCGTAAGCAGAAATCGCCTCGATCTTCGCCTCTCGCCCCTCGCCCTGATAGCTGAGGTGCAGCGCCAGATCCGGCTCCGGCAGCACGCCGGTGCCCTGCTGCGGCCATTCGACCAGGCAGATGGCGTCTTGCGCGAAGTAATCGCGAATGCCCATAAATTCAAGCTCTTCCGGATCGGCCAGGCGATACAGATCGAAGTGATATACCGCCAAGGGCTGCAAGGCATAGGGCTCCACCAGCGTGTAGGTCGGGCTTTTGACATTGCCCTGATGCCCCAACGCCTGCAGGAAGCCACGGCTGAAGGTGGTTTTACCGGCGCCCAGGTCGCCGTAGAGATAGATGACGCTGGCGCGATCGCAGGCCTTGGCCAAAGTGGTGCCCAAAGCGACAGTCGCTGCCTCGTCCGGCAGAGGTAAAACGAGTTCTTTCATTCGATAAAGTCTATTTTGCCCACTCAGGGTTAACGAAATGAAGGATGTCCGGCAGTAAATCGGTCGCCAACATGCCTCTTGTTCCTTGTCTTTCCGCTACGCGATCGCCGGCCGCGCCGTGTACGACGCAGCCCGCACAGGCGGCATCATACAGCGAGAGCTTTTGCGCCAGCAAACCGCCGATGATGCCCGACAGCACATCGCCCATGCCGCCGGAGGCCATGCCGGCATTGCCGACGTCGGCGAGCGCCATCTGGCCCTGCTCATCGGCGATCAGCGTGCCGGCGCCTTTCAGCACCGCCACGCCGCCATAGCGCGCCGTCAGGTTACGCACGGCAAGTAAGCGATCACTCTCGATGTCGGCAGTGCTGCAGCTCAACAGCCGCGCCGCCTCTCCGGGATGCGGAGTCATCACGCGATTCTGCCGTTTCTCGGGATTTAATGCCAGCAAGTTCAGCGCATCGGCGTCCCACAAGGCCGGTTTATCGCTGGTTTGCAGCACGTTCAAGGCGTTTTTGCCCCACTCAGCCTGGCCCAGCCCCGGGCCAATCACCAGCACGTCCGCCCATTGCATCGCCTGCCGCAAGGTCGTCTCGTCCAGCGCCTGCGCCATCAACTCCGGCCTGGCCGCCAGCAGCGGCGCGACGTGCTCAATGTGAGTAAGCACTCGCACCAATCCAGCCCCGCTGCGCAGCGCCGCTTCCGCCGCCATGCGAATGGCGCCGCCGAATCCGCGGTCGCCGCCCACCAGCAGCAGACGGCCATGCTCGCCCTTATGAGCGCAGGGGCGCCGCGGATGCAGCCAGCGCGGCAACGCCTCGGCGGTAAGCCGCTGAATCTGTTCCGGTTGCTTCGCCAACCAATCCGATAAGCCTAGCGTATTCTGATGAAGTTGCCCGACCCAGTCGCGCGCCTGCCCGGTCAGCAAGCCCGGCTTGAGGCCAATGAACGTGACGGTATGCGCGGCACGCACGACCGCGCCCGGCGCCGCGCCGCTTTCCGCCAGCAGCCCGGACGGAATATCGAGCGCCACCACCGGCGCCGAATGGCGGTTGGCGGCCTCGATCAGCGCATCGTAAGGCGCGCGCGGCGCGCTGCCCAGGCCGGTGCCTAACAGACCGTCGATAATAAGAGAGACGGACGCCGGCCAGCGGCTGTTCGCCGGCAGAATATCGCCGCCAGCGGCCAGCCAAGCCTCGCGGGCCGCTGCGGCCTCCGGCGGCAAAGGGCGTGCGCCTTCGCAGGCGATCACCGTCACCTGCACGCCCGCCGCCTTCGCCAAACGCGCCACCACATAGCCGTCGCCGCCGTTGTTGCCGTGGCCACAGAGCACCAGCCAGTGGTTGCAGGAGGGATAAGTGTCGCGCGCCAGTACGTAGGCCGCCTGACCGGCGCGCAGCATTAAATCGTAAAGAGAAAGACCGAGCGAGGCCGCCGCCGCGGGTTCCGAACGACGGATCCAATCCGCAGGCCAGACAGAGTGTGGTAAACTGTCAGCGTATGCTTTTTCACTGTGGCCCGTCATGACGCACCCCCTCGATCTCCATCAACTCGCCCAACATATCAAGCAATGGGGGCAATCGCTAGGATTCCAGCAGGTTGGCATCTGCGATACCGATCTCAGCCTGGAAGAGCCGAAGCTGCAGGCCTGGCTCGACAAACAGTACCACGGCGAGATGGAGTGGATGGCGCGCCACGGCATGCTGCGCGCACGCCCTCACGAGCTGTTGCCGGGCACGCTGCGGGTGATCAGCGTACGCATGAACTACCTGCCGGCCAAGGCGGCGTTCGCCAGCACCCTGCAGAACCCGCAATTGGGCTACGTCAGCCGCTATGCGCTGGGGCGCGATTATCACAAGCTGTTGCGTCAGCGCCTGAAAAAGTTGGGCGATCAGATCCAGGCCTACTGCGGCGAACTGAATTTCCGCCCCTTTGTCGACTCGGCGCCGGTCATGGAGCGCGCGCTTGCCGCCAAGGCGGGCATTGGCTGGGTTGGTAAACACTCACTAATTCTTAACCGCGAAGCCGGATCCTGGTTTTTCCTCGGCGAACTGCTGATCGACCTGCCGCTGCCGGTGGATAAGCCGCAGGAAGAGCAGTGCGGCCGCTGCGTCGCCTGCATCACCACTTGCCCGACCGGGGCCATCGTCGCGCCCTACACCGTCGATGCCCGGCGCTGCATTTCCTATCTGACCATCGAACTGGAAGGCGCGATCCCGGAGGAATTCCGGCCGCTGCTCGGCAACCGTATCTACGGCTGCGACGACTGCCAGCTGATCTGCCCGTGGAACCGATTTTCGCAACTCACCGACGAAGACGATTTCAGCCCGCGCGCCGCGCTGCATGCGCCGCAGCTGATCGATCTGTTCAGTTGGACGGAAGAAAAATTCCTGCGCATCACCGAAGGCTCGGCGATACGCCGCATCGGTCACCTGCGCTGGCTGCGCAATATCGCCGTGGCGCTGGGCAATGCGCCTTATGAGGACAGCATCGTGCTCGCGCTGCGCACGCGTTTGGACCAGGACGCCATGCTGGACGAACATATCCACTGGGCGCTGGCGCAACAGCTCGCTCGCCGTGAAGCGCAGGGCATCGAGGTGCAAACGGCGCAGAAAAAACGGTTGATACGGGCTGTGGAAAAAGGTTTGCCAAGGGATGCCTGACGGGGTGCGCCGCACGGGCGTATCGCCCGAAATCTCACTCTGTGGATTTGTGCATAAAAATAAAAACACGTTGTCTTTCAACTGCAACAAAAAGAGCAAGTGATCGGCATAACGTTTTGGGATAAATAAATAAGCTTATAAATCAAATATGTAAATATTTAATTTGTATGACGTTGATTTTTCAGGCTGGCGGGTTTATGTACAGAGACTGTGGATAACTCTGTTCACAACGTTTTTAGCAGGTGTGTAAAACGGGACAAAAACCCGCGCCGGAGAAGGCGTTGGATTTGAGTTTGAAACGAAGAGAAAATTGGAGCGGGAAACGAGACTCGAACTCGCGACCCCGACCTTGGCAAGGTCGTGCTCTACCAACTGAGCTATTCCCGCATTGAGATGCTTTTGGCATCCGGTCACCAAACACTGGCGTGACCTTTGAATTTTGGAGCGGGAAACGAGGCTCGAACTCGCGACCTCAACCTTGGCAAGGTTGCGCTCTACCAACTGAGCTATTCCCGCGTCGCATAGGTACTGCTTGATACTGCTTTATTTATTCATCATGCCGCATCGCGACATTGTTGAATTTGGAGCGGGAAACGAGACTCGAACTCGCGACCCCGACCTTGGCAAGGTCGTGCTCTACCAACTGAGCTATTCCCGCCCGGCGTATCGATGGTGGAACGTTACGAAATTCTTCATCGGTACGGGGTGCGCATTATACGAGAAATCCTTTTTGTCGCAAGCCCCTGAAAGCAAAAAAACGCGATTTTTGTTTGATTGCCGATTAAAGCGCCAGATTGGCGAATTAAGCGGCTAAAAACGGCATTTTTTCCCCGCAGAGGCCGCCATCGCCTTAAAGCTGAATGAAATGCTCGCGGTAATAAGCCAGTTCGGCCACCGATTCGCGGATGTCATCCAGCGCCTGATGGGTGCCCTGCTTCTTAAAGCCGCCGAGAATTTCCGGCTTCCAACGGCGCGCCAGTTCTTTCAGCGTGCTGACGTCCAGGTAGCGGTAATGGAAGTAGGCCTCCAGCTCCGGCATGTAGCGGAACAGGAAACGGCGATCCTGGCCCACGCTGTTGCCGCAGATCGGCGATTTACCGGCCGGCACCCATTGCTGCAGGAAGGCGATGGTTTCCAGCTCGGCGGCGCGATCGTCCTGCCGGCTGGCTTTCACCCGCTCCACCAGCCCGCTGCCGGTATGGGTGCGCACGTTCCACTCGTCCATCAAGGCCAGCTGCTCGTCGGATTGGTGCACGGCGATCACCGGCCCTTCCGCCAGGATGTTCAGATTGGCGTCGGTGACCAGCGTGGCGATCTCGATAATGCGGTCACGCTCGGGATCCAGCCCGGTCATCTCCAAATCGATCCAAATCAGGTTATTTTCGTTTGCTGTCATGATGTTTCCTGCCTAAAAGCCGAGAGAAAAACGCTGTGCGGACGAGACGACGGCCGCCGCCGATGGCGACACGCCGCAGCCGGCGGCTAACAACGGTTATTTAATATAAAATAGCGTGTATCATAGTCTTTTTGGTCGCCATGGGCGACATATACCCTGACGGGTTCAAGGCTGCGCCCGGGGCAAGTCCCCCGCCGCGGCTGTGCGTATACGTAAAGGTATAAAACCGATTCAAGTGAGGCGCAGTGAGTAAGAACAAACTGTCCAAAGGTCAGCAACGCCGCGTGCAGGCGAACCATCAGCGCCGTCTGAAGCGCGCCGATAACAAACCGGAACCGGATGATTCCCAGCTGGGCGAGCCGCAGGAAGGCGTCGTCATCAGTCGTTTCGGCATGCACGCCGACGTTGAGGCGCCGGATGGCACTCAGCACCGCTGCAACATCCGCCGCACATTGCGTTCGCTGGTGACCGGCGATCGCGTGGTGTGGCGCCCCGGCCTGGGCGCCCATGAAGGGGTAAAAGGCATTGTGGAAGCGGTGCACGAACGCACCTCGGTGCTGACGCGCCCGGACTTCTATGACGGCGTGAAGCCGATCGCCGCCAATATCAATCAGATCGTCATCGTGTCGGCGATCCTGCCCGAGCTGTCGCTGAACATCATCGACCGTTATCTGGTGGCCTGCGAAACGCTCGAAGTCGAGCCGCTGATCGTGCTCAACAAAATTGACCTGCTGGACGCCGAAGCGCGCAAGCTGGTCGACGGCATGATGGATATCTATCGCAAGATTGGCTACCGGGTGCTGGAAGTCTCCAGCCAAACGCGGGAAGGCATGGCGGAGTTCGAACAGGCGCTGGCCGGGCGCATCAGCATCTTCGCCGGTCAGTCCGGGGTCGGCAAGTCCAGCTTGCTGAACGCGCTGCTGCCGCCGTCTGAAGAGCAAATTCTGGTAAATCAGGTTTCCGACGTCTCGGGCCTCGGGCAACATACCACCACCGCCGCGCGGCTGTACCATTTCCAGCACGGCGGCGACGTGATCGACTCCCCGGGGGTGCGCGAGTTTGGCCTGTGGCACCTGGAGCCGGAACAAATCACCCGCGGCTTTGTCGAATTCCGTGATTATTTAGGCGGTTGCAAATTCCGCGACTGCCGCCACGATACCGATCCCGGCTGCGCCATTCGCGCGGCGATGGAGAAAGGCGATATCGCGCAAGAGCGGTTCGACAACTATCACCGTATTCTGGAAAGCATGGCGCAGGTGAAGGTTCGCAAGAACTTCACGGACGCCGCAGACTGACACTGACGAGCGAGCATTGACGACGGCGGAGCCCTCGTTACAATGCGCGCCCTTTACCCTGATTCACGAGGTTAACGTGCTGGATAGCATCAAGATTAAACTGCAATATTGGCTGCCGAAGCTGGCGCTGACCCGCCTGGCGGGCTGGGGCGCCGACAAACGGGCCGGCTGGCTGACCCAACTGGTGGTCAAAACCTTCGCCCGCTACTACCGCGTGGACATGCAGGAAGCGCAAAATCCGGACCTGGCGTCTTACGCCACCTTCAACGATTTCTTCGTGCGCCCGCTGCGCGACGGCGCGCGCCCCATCATCGCCGACGCCAACTGGCTGGCGCTGCCTGCCGATGGCGCCATCAGCCAGCTCGGCCCGATCCGCGACGATCAAATCTTCCAGGCCAAAGGCCACCACTACAGCCTCGAAGCGCTGCTGGCCGGCAACTATCTGTTGGCCGAGCCGTTCCGCAACGGCCTGTTCGCCACCACCTATCTGGCGCCGCGCGACTATCACCGCGTACACATGCCGTGCGCCGGCGTGCTGCGCGAAATGATCTATGTGCCGGGCGATTTGTTCTCGGTCAACCCGCTCACCGCCGCCAACGTGCCTAATCTGTTCGCGCGCAACGAGCGCGTGATCTGCGTATTCGACACCGACATCGGGCCGATGGTGCAAATCCTGGTCGGCGCCACCATCGTCGGCAGCATCGAAACCGTCTGGGCCGGCACCGTCACGCCGCCGCGCGAAGGCATCATCAAACGCTGGACCTACCCGGCCGCCGGCGAAGAAGGCGCCATCGCGCTGGAAAAAGGCGCCGAGATGGGCCGTTTCAAACTCGGCTCCACGGTGATCAACCTGTTTACCGCAGGCAGCGTGCAGTTTGCGCCGCAGCTGCATAACGGCACCGTCACCCGCATGGGTGAAGCCTTCGCCGAAATTCCGGCCGCCGCTGAAACGCCACAGACCCCGCTCTAAAGGAATCGACGCCGTGCGCCTATTCATCACGCTTTTGCTCGGTTGCCTGCTGTGGCAACCGGCGCTGGCCGCCCCCGTGCCGACCGAGACCCAGCTCAAACAGGAGCTGAAGCAGGCGGAAAGCAGCAAAAACGCGCCGAATCAGGCGGAAACCACCGAGGCGCTGCAAAGCGCCCTCAACTGGCTGACGGAGCGCAAAGAGTCGCAGACTCGCTCCGAGCAGTATCAGAGGGTGATCGACGATTTTCCGAAGATGACGCAGGAACTGCGCCGTCAGCTGGTGCTGGAAAGCAACAAGATCTTGCCTAACGGCGACGATCTGCCGGCCGCCGAGCTGGAACAGCAGATCCTGCAAACCAGCAGCCTGCTGCTGGAACAGGCGCGCCTGCTGCAGCAAGAACAGGATCGCACGCGGGAGATCAGCGATTCGCTCGGCCAGCTGCCGCAGCAGCAGACCGACGCCCGCCGTGCGCTGACGGAAGTGCAGCGCCGTCTGCAGGCGCAGCCCGCCAACCCGACCACGCCGTATGCGCAGGCCGCACTGGCCCTGCTGCAGGCCGAAGCCGCGGCGCGCAAAGCCAAAGTGGACGAGCTGGAGCTGGCGCAGCTGTCGGCCAACAACCGTCAGGAGCTGGCGCGCATGCGCGCCGAGGTCTATAAAAAGCGCCACGAGAAAATAGACGTTCAGCTGCAGGCGCTGCGCAATAACCTCAACGCCCAACGCCAACGCGAAGCAGAGCTGGCGCTGGAAAAAACCGAGCAGTTGGCCGAGCAGAACGGCGATTTGCCAAAAAGCATCAGCCAGCAGCTGCAGATCAACCGCGAACTGTCCGCCGCGCTGAACAGCCAGGCGCAGCGCATGGATCTGATTTCATCGCAGCAGCGGCAGGCGGCGGCGCAGACGCTGCAGGTGCGCCAGGCGCTGAGCACCATCATCGAGCAGGCCCAATGGCTCGGTTCGTCGTCGGCGCTGGGGGAAACCCTGCGCGCCCAGGTGGCGACACTGCCGGAAATGCCCAAGCCGCAACAGCTGGACGGCGACATGGCCCAGCTGCGCGTGCAGCGCCTGCAGTTTGAAAACCAGCTGGAAAAACTGTCGCAGCGCGAATTCAAACGCGACGACGGCAGCGCGCTGACCAACCAGGAGCAACGCATCGTCGATGCCCAGCTGCGCACCCAGCGCGAGCTGCTCAACTCGTTATTATCCGGGTGCGACACCCAAATCCTCGAGCTGACCAAGCTGAAGGTGGCCAACACCCAGCTGATCGAAGCGTTGAACGAAATTCGCGACGCCACCCACCGCTATCTGTTCTGGGTGCCGGACGTCAATCCGATCAACTTCTCCTACCCGCTCAACGTGGCGCACGATCTGACGCGCGTCCTGTCGCTGGACACGCTGTCTCAACTCGGCGGCGCCTTCATGATGATGGTGACCAGCCGCGAAACGCTGATCCCGATCTTCGGCGCCCTGCTGCTGGTGATTTTCAGCATCAGCTCGCGCAAGCATTACCACGCCTTCCTCGAGCGCGCGAGCAGCCGTGTCGGCAAGGTGACGCAGGACGAATTCTTCCTGACGGTGCGCACCGTGTTCTGGTCGATTCTGGTGGCGATGCCGCTGCCGGTGCTGTGGGCCGCGCTCGGTTACGGCCTGCAAAGCGCCTGGAACTACCCGGTGGCGGAAGCGATCGGCAAAGGAGTAACCGCCACGCTGCCGATCCTGTGGATCTGCATGATCTGCGCCGCCTTCGCCCACCCGCAGGGACTGTTCATCGTGCACTTCCGCTGGCCGGCGAAGCAGGTTTCGCGCGCCATGCGCTACTACAAGATGTCGATCTGGCTGATCGTGCCGCTGATCATGGCGCTGATCACCTTCGATAGCCTGAAAGAACGCGAGTTCGCCAACACCCTGGGGCGGCTGTGCTTCATCCTGCTGTGTCTGGCGCTGGCGCTGGTCACCCACAGCCTGAAACGCGCCGGCATTCCGCTGTATCTGGATAAAAACGGCTCCGGCGACAACATGCTCAACAGCGCCTTCTGGGGGCTGCTGCTGTCGGCGCCGCTGCTGGCGGCGCTGGCCTCGACCGTCGGTTACCTCACCACCGCGCAGGCGCTGTTGGCGCGTCTGGAAACTTCGGTGGCGATCTGGTTCCTGCTGCTGGTCGTCTACCACATCATCCGCCGTTGGATGTTGATCCAACGGCGGCGCATCGCCTTCGATCGCGCCAAGCAGCGCCGCGCCGACATTCTGGCCCAGCGCGCCCGCGGCGAAGACGAAACTTCACATACCCCGAACAGCACCGAAGGCGCCATCGATCCGGACGATTCTGACTTCGATCTGGACACCATCAGCGCCCAGTCGCTGCGGCTGGTGCGTTCGATCCTAACGCTGATCGCGCTGGTGTCGGTGATCGTACTGTGGTCGGAGATCCACTCCGCGTTCGCCTTCCTGGAAAACATCTCGCTGTGGGACGTAACCTCGACGGTGAACGGCGTGGAAACCGCCCATCCGATCACCCTCGGCGCGGTTCTGATCGCCATTCTGGTGTTGATCATCACCATGCAGCTGGTGCGCAACCTGCCGGCGCTGCTGGAGCTGGCGGTGCTGCAGCACCTGGATCTGTCCCCGGGCACCGGCTACGCCATCACCACCATCACCAAGTACCTGCTGCTGCTGTTCGGCGCGGTGCTCAGCTTCGCCTGGATCGGCATCGAATGGTCGAAACTGCAGTGGGTGGTTACCGCGCTCAGTCTGGGGTTGGGCTTCGGCATGCAGGAGATCTTCTCCAACTTCATCTCCGGCTTGATCATCCTGTTCGAGAAACCGATCCGCATCGGCGACACCGTGACGATCCGCAATCTGACCGGCACCGTCACCAAGATCAATACCCGCGCCACCACCATCTCGGACTGGGACCGCAAAGAGATCATCGTGCCGAACAAAGCGTTTATCACCGAGCAGTTCGTCAACTGGTCGCTGTCGGATACCCTGACCCGTGTGGTGCTGACCGTACCGGCGCCGGGCGAGGCCAACAGCGAAGAAGTGACCAAGATCCTGATGAACGCCGCCGAGCGCTGCGCGCTGGTGCTGGATAACCCGGCGCCGGAGGTCTATCTGGTCGATCTGCAACAAGGCATTCAGATCTTCGAGATGCGTATTTACGCCGCCGAGATGGGCCACCGTATGCCGCTGCGCCATGAGATCCACCAGCTGATCCTGGCGGGCTACCGCGAGCACGGCATCACGCTGCCGTACCCGCCGTTCCAGGTGCGTACCGAGACACTGTCGCGGCTGACCAACAACGGCCGCACGCCGCCGTCCACGCCGGCGCCGAACACCAAGCGCGACGCCGGGGGGCTGTAAGCGCTTCTCGCGATAAAAAAAGGGGTCGGCAAATGCCGACCCCTTTTTGCTTTTTCGCCGCCTGAAACGTCAGGCGATCCCGACCGGGAAGGCTAATACGTCGCTCAGGCTCTCGGCGCCCAGCGCCAGCATCACCAGACGATCCACGCCCAGCGCCACGCCGGAACATTCCGGCATGCCGTGCTGCAACGCCGCCAACAGGTTGTAGTCGATCGGTTGCTGCGGCAGGCCGCGCTCCGCGCGTTTGCGGTTGTCCTGCTCGAAACGCTGCTGTTGTTCACGGCCGTCGGTCAGCTCGCGGAAACCGTTCGCCAGCTCGATACCCTTGAAGTACACCTCGAAACGCTCCGCCACGCGGTGGTCTTCGGTGCTGATCTCCGCCAACGCCGCCTGGCTGGCCGGGAAGTGGTACACGAACGCCGGTTTTTCACGGCCGATATGCGGTTCCACGCCCACGGTGAACAGCAGCTGCAGCAGCGTATCGCGATCTTCTTCGGTATCGGCGATGTTGCTTAGATCGAGTTTGGCCGCTGCTTCGCGCAGCTGCGCCTTCTCCGCCGACAGCGGATCGATGTCCAGATGGCGCAGGAACGCCTGCTGATAGGACAGGGTCTCCGCGCTCTCGCAGTCCAGCACCTGCTGCAGCAGATCGTCCACTTCATTCATCAGGCGGTACATGTCGTAGTGCGGACGGTACCACTCCAGCATGGTGAATTCCGGGTTGTGATGCCGCCCGGCTTCTTCATTGCGGAAGCTGCGCCCCATTTGGTAGATCGGGCCGCTGCCCGCCGCCAACAGGCGCTTCATGTGATATTCCGGGCTGGTCATCATGTATAGCGTCAGGCCCTCTGCCGCTCCCGGCCCGACGAAACGCGTCTCGAACGGGAACAGGTGAACGTCGGTGACCGTCGCCTGGCTCATGGTGGGCGTCTCAACTTCCAGCACACCACGATCGGCGAAGAAACGCCGGATCTCAGCCAGAATCGCTGCGCGTTTCAACAAATTGGCGATGGGTGCACTAGGCTGCCAGCTTGCCGTTTCGCTCATGGTAATTAACTCCGAAATCAAACAGGGGATGCAGTCTACTCGCATCCTTGCAGCCAAACAAATTCTTCACGATGCGCAACCGGCGATAACGCCAATTTCCGATAAAAGGGCGGCAAAAGCGCGTTAAAAAGAGTAAAGCCGGCCGAACGCACAAAAAAACAGACAAGGCTGCCGGGCAAGCGTTAATCGACAAAACAATCGATCACATCAAATTTCGACTACTTAACTTTAGGTATAGTTAATTCCCCATTATTGGTGGGAGATATCTATCCTTAACCTTTAAGCAACATTAATCGGTTCAATTAGTTAGCACCCGAAGAGTTCGCTAAATTTTAAGCATAGATATTTAACTTGCCGTTCTTAACAAGAACATTGGAGGAATGCAGTGCAAACCTTTAACGCCGATCTTGCCATTATTGGGGCCGGGGGCGCTGGTTTACGTGCAGCAATAGCCGCAGCGGAAGCCAATCCCCAACTGAAAATCGCGCTGATCTCTAAGGTCTACCCGATGCGCAGCCACACGGTCGCCGCCGAGGGGGCTCCGCCGCCGTCACCCAGGATCACGATACCTTCGACTATCACTTCCACGACACCGTCGCCGGTGGCGACTGGCTGTGCGAGCAGGACGTGGTCGATCACTTCGTGCATCAGTGCCCGCGCGAGATGACCCAGCTTGAGCAGTGGGGCTGCCCATGGAGCCGCAAACCGGACGGTTCGGTCAATGTGCGGCGCTTCGGCGGCATGAAGATCGAACGCACCTGGTTCGCCGCCGACAAGACCGGCTTCCACATGCTGCACACCCTGTTCCAGACCTCGCTGAAATACCCGCAAATCCAACGCTTCGACGAGCACTTCGTGCTGGATATCCTGGTGGATGACGGCCAGGCGCGCGGCCTGGTGGCGCTCAACATGATGGAAGGCACCCGCGTGCAGATCCGCGCCAACGCGGTGGTGATGGCCACCGGCGGCGCCGGGCGCGTTTATCGCTACAACACCAACGGCGGCATCGTTACCGGCGACGGCATGGGCATGGCGTTCCACCACGGCATACCGCTGCGCGACATGGAGTTCGTGCAGTATCACCCGACCGGCCTGCCCGGTTCCGGCATCCTGATGACCGAGGGCTGCCGCGGCGAAGGCGGCATTCTGGTGAACAAAGACGGCTACCGTTACCTGCAAGACTACGGCATGGGCCCGGAAACCCCGCTGGGCGAGCCGAAGAACAAATACATGGAGCTGGGCCCGCGCGATAAAGTGTCCCAGGCCTTCTGGCACGAATGGCGTGCCGGCCGCACCATCGCCACCCCGCGCGGCGACGTGGTCTACCTCGATCTGCGCCACCTGGGCGAGAAAAAGCTGCTGGAGCGGCTGCCGTTCATCTGTGAACTGGCCAAAGCCTACGTCGGCGTCGATCCGGTGAAAGATCCGATCCCGGTGCGCCCTACCGCGCACTACACCATGGGCGGCATTGAAACCGACCAGAACTGCGAAACCCGCATCAAGGGGCTGTTCGCAGTCGGCGAATGTTCCTCCGTCGGCCTGCACGGCGCCAACCGTCTCGGCTCCAACTCGCTGGCGGAACTGGTGGTATTCGGCCGCGTCGCCGGTGAACACGCCGCGCGCCGCGCGCTGGAAACCGCGCCGGCCAACGGCAGCGCGCTGGATGCGCAAACCCGCGACGTCGAAACCCGCCTGAGCAACCTGATGAAGCAGGAAGGCAACGAAAACTGGGCGAAGATCCGCGACGAAATGGGGCTGTCGATGGAAGAAGGCTGCGGCATCTACCGCACGCCGGAGCTGATGCAAAAAACCATCGATAAGCTGGCCGAGCTGAAAGAACGTTTCAAGCGCGTCAAAATCACCGACAACACCAGCGTGTTCAATACCGATCTGCTGTACACCATCGAGCTGGGTTATGGTCTGGACGTCGCTGAATGCATGGCGCACTCCGCATTTAACCGCAAAGAGTCGCGCGGCGCCCACCAGCGCCTGGACGAAGGCTGCACCGAGCGTGACGACGTCAACTTCCTCAAGCATACGCTGGCGTTCCACAATCCGCAGGGCGCGCCGCGTCTTGAATACAGCGACGTGAAAATCACCAAGCTGCCGCCGGCCAAACGCGTCTACGGCGCAGAAGCCGAAGCGCAGGAGAAAAAGAATAAGGAGCAGGCAAATGGCTGAGATGCAAACCCTGAAGATCGACGTCATGCGCTATAACCCGGAAAGCGACGCCGAGCCGCATTTCGTCACTTACGCCGTGCCTTACGACGAACAGACCTCGCTGCTCGACGCGCTGGGCTATATCAAGGATAACCTGGCGCCGGACCTCTCCTACCGCTGGTCTTGCCGCATGGCGATCTGCGGCTCCTGCGGCATGATGGTCAACCGCGTGCCGAAGCTGGCGTGCAAAACCTTCCTGCGCGACTACGTCGGCGGCATGAAGGTCGAAGCGCTGGGCAACTTCCCGATCGAGCGCGATCTGGTGGTCGACATGACCCACTTCATCGAAAGCCTGGAGGCGATCAAACCGTACATCATCGGCAACGATCGCAAACCGGAGGATGGCCCGAACGTGCAGACTCCGGCGCAGATGGCCAAATACCACCAGTTCTCCGGCTGCATCAACTGCGGCCTGTGCTACGCGGCGTGCCCCCAGTTCGGCCTCAACCCCGAGTTTATCGGCCCGGCGGCGATCACGCTGGCGCACCGCTATAACCTGGACAACCGCGACCACGGCAAGAAACAGCGCATGCCGCAGCTCAACGGCCAAAACGGCGTCTGGAGCTGCACCTTCGTCGGCTATTGCTCCGAAGTCTGTCCGAAACACGTCGATCCCGCCGCCGCCATCCAGCAGGGCAAGGTGGAGAGCGCCAAAGACTTCATGATCGCCATGTTGAAGCCGCAATAAGGGAGAAAATTGCCATGACAACTCAACGTAAGCCCTATGTGCGCACCATGACGCCCACCTGGTGGCAAAAGCTCGGCTTCTACCGTTTCTACATGCTGCGCGAAGGCACCTCGGTGCTGGCGGTCTGGTTCAGCATCGTGCTGCTCTACGGCGTGTTCGCGCTGAAGGGCGGCGCCGAGAGCTGGGCCGGCTTCGTCGGTTTCTTGCAGAATCCGCTGGTGCTGTTAATCAACGTCGTCGCATTGCTGGCGGCGGCGCTGCACACCAAAACCTGGTTCGATCTGGCGCCGAAGGCCGCCAATATCGTGGTCAACAGCGAGAAAATGGGACCGGGCCCCATCGTGAAAGGGCTGTGGGCCGTCACGATCGTCGTCAGCGTGGTCATCCTGGCCGTGGCCCTGTTCTAATCCGGAGGAAACATGATAAATCAAGCACCTAAACGCTCCGACGAGCCGGTTTTCTGGGGATTGTTCGGCGCCGGCGGCATGTGGGGCGCGATCGTCGCGCCGGCTATCGTGCTGCTGGTCGGCATCCTGCTGCCGCTGGGGCTGTTCCCCGGTGAAGCGCTGGGTTACGAGCGCGTGCTGGCGTTCTGCCAGAGCCTGATCGGGCGCCTGTTCCTGCTGCTGATGATCATTCTGCCGCTGTGGTGCGGCCTGCATCGCATCCACCATGCGATGCACGATCTGAAGATCCACGTGCCGGCCGGCAAGTGGGTGTTCTACGGTCTGGCGGCAATCCTCAGCGTCGTCACCGTCATCGGCGTCGTCACTCTGTAAACCGCTCGGGTGGCCAACGCCCGTTGGCCGCCCTTTTCTCATCGGCTACACTGTCTACTCGCCCCCGGTAAACAGGAGTCACCGATGCGTTTATGGTCAAAGCTTTGCGTCATGCTTTCCGCCCTGATCTCCGTCGCCTGCAGCGTCTCCCCGCCTAAAGACATCAAGGTCGTGAACAATTTCGACAGCCAGCGCTATCTCGGCACCTGGTATGAGATCGCACGTCTGGATCATCGTTTTGAACGCGGTTTGCAGCAGGTGACCGCCCACTACAGCCCACGCGCCGACGGCGGGCTGAAAGTCATCAATCGCGGCTTCAATCCGCAAAAACAGCAATGGCAAGAAAGCGAAGGCAAAGCCTACTTTATCGGTTCACCGCAGGTCGCGGCGCTGAAAGTGTCGTTCTTCGGCCCTTTCTATGGCGGCTACAATGTGATTGCCCTGGATCCGGCGTATGGCTACGCGCTGGTTTGCGGCCCGAACCGCGACTATCTGTGGATCCTGTCGCGCACGCCGACGCTTGACGCCGCCGTGCGCGACCGTTTATTGCAGACAGCCAAAGGCTACGGTTTCGCCACCGACAAGCTGATCTGGGTGCAGCAGTCCGCCGATCACTGACTGCTGAACTTCAGCCCGAGTATGCCGACCACGATCAGGCACAGGCTGATGATGCGCGCGATATTGGTCGATTCGCCCAACAGCACCATGCCCATGATGGCCGCGCCCACCGCGCCGATGCCGGTCCACACCGCGTAGGCGGTGCCGGCGGGCAGCGTTTTCATGGCGTTGGCCAACAGCAACATGCTGACCACCATCGCGGCGATGGTGATGATGCTCGGCGTCAGCCGGGTAAAACCGTGGGTGTATTTCAGACCGATAGCCCAAACCACTTCGAGCAAACCGGCGATAAGCAGAATAATCCAGGCCATGAGACGGCCTCCCTACCACTGGGGTCGTCCCCGATAAAATGACGCGTAAACGGGTCGTCCCGTTTAGCGAGGTGATGCATGACGGGTAACCTCACCCGCACTGCGGCAGGATAGCAGCAGCGTTAACGCTCAGGCAAGGGATAGAAATGTGGCGGCTCTCCGCAGCCGGAACGCCGCCGGGTGGAATGCGGATTATTCCGCGCTGCGCTGAATAGCCTTGCCGCCGGCCTGAATGTCTTCACCCACACCGCGGGTGGTATTACAGGCGGTCAGCGAGCTCAAAATCATCAAAGAGAAGATCGCGATAATACTTTTCTTCAGCATAAGAAAGTCCTTATTTGTCGTTGATGAAAAAGTACGGCTTTCTAAGCGTAGTCAAAATTGACGGAGGGTGTGGGATCGTGACCGGCTTTGTGGCGCAAATACATCGGGTTAAAGGCGGGATCAGCTGGCCGTACGGGAGATGGCGCCGCCGAGATGCTGAACGTCTTCGCCGAAACCGCGAAACGTATTGCAACTGCTGAGGGAGAAAAGGAACAACAGGGAGAGCACGGCCAACAGCGTTTTCTTGAACATGCGGATTTTCTGCCAACGAACGGGGATGGGATAAAACAGAGGAACCGCGGGGGTTCCTCTGTTTTGAAACTTACTTAACGCGAGAGACGTATTCGCCAGAGCGAGTGTCAACCTTGATCACTTCGCCGATCTGGACGAACAACGGCACTTTTACCACGGCGCCGGTGCTCAGGGTAGCCGGCTTGCCGCCAGTCCCTGCGGTATCGCCTTTCAGGCCAGGATCGGTATCGGTGATTTCCGCTTCGATGAAGTTCGGCGGCTGAACGGCGATTGGACGGCCATCCCACAGGGTGATGATGCACTCTGCGTTATCCTGCAGCCATTTGGCCGCGTCGCCGACGGTTTTGCCGTCAACCTGATGCTGTTCGAAAGACTCAGGGTGCATGAAGTGGTAGAACTCACCGTCGCTGTACAGGTAGTTCATGTTGGTGTCCATCACGTCTGCGCCTTCGCAAGAATCGGTAGACTTGAAGGTTTTTTCCACGCGGGTGCCGGTCAGCAGACGGCGCATTTTCACGCGCGCGAACGCCTGGCCTTTGCCCGGCTTAACGAACTCACTGGCTTCGACGGCGTAAGGTTCGCCCTCGAACATGATTTTAAGACCCGGACGGAAATCGTTGCTAGAATAAGTCGCCATGATGGCCCTCTGAATATTTGAACTGGTAGCTTAGCCAAAAAAATGGCACACATTATAACCCAAAGTACGGCACATAGAGAAGATTGGTTGCATCAACTCGCCGATGTTATTACCGATCCCGATGAATTACTGCAGCTTTTGTCACTGAATACGCACCCGGAACTGCCGCAGGGGCGCGATGCCCGTCGGCTGTTTGCCCTGCGCGTGCCGCGCGCCTTCGCTGCGCGCATGCGCCCCGGCGATGCCAACGACCCGCTGCTGCGCCAGGTGCTGACCGCCAGAGAGGAGTTCATCAACGCCCCAGGGTTCACCACCGATCCGCTGGATGAACAGCGCAGCGTGGTGCCGGGCCTGCTGCACAAATACCGCAATCGCGCGCTGCTGCTGGTCAAAGGCGGCTGTGCGGTCAACTGCCGTTACTGTTTCCGCCGTCACTTCCCCTATCAGGATAATCAGGGCAACAAGAACAACTGGCGGCAGGCGCTGGATTATATCCGCCAACACCCGGAACTGGACGAGATCATTTTTTCCGGCGGCGATCCGCTGATGGCCAAAGACAGCGAGCTGGAGTGGCTGGTCGGCGAGCTGGAGGCCATCCCGCACCTGAAACGCCTGCGCATTCACACCCGTCTGCCGGTGGTGATCCCGGCGCGCATTACGCCGGCGCTGTGCCGCCTGCTGTCGGCCTCGCGCCTGCAGGTGCTGATGGTCACCCACATCAACCACGCCAACGAAATCGACCGCGAGCTGCAGAGCGCCATGGCCCAGCTGCGCCTCGCCGGCGTCACGCTGCTCAACCAGAGCGTGCTGCTGCGCGACGTCAACGACGATGCCGATACGCTGGCGGCGCTCAGCAACGCGCTGTTCGACGCCGGCATCCTGCCCTATTACATCCACGTGCTGGACAAAGTGCAGGGCGCGGCGCATTTCATGGTCAGCGACGATGAAGCGCGCGTCATCATGCAGGCGCTGCTGAGCAAGGTGTCCGGTTATCTGGTGCCGCGCCTGACGCGTGAAGTAGGCGGCGAACCGAGCAAAACGCCGATCGACCTGCGCCTGATGCAGGAGTGACGCGCGCCACAGGGCTCGACGAAACGAAAAGAGGAATGCCGTGGCATTCCTCTTTTTTATCTCTTCGCGGCGTTAGGCCTCAGCGCCTTACGGGCACTTGTAAACCTGGCCGACCATTTTGCTGTCCAGCGGCGCGAAGCTGGAGAGCAGGTTCTGGCTTGGGCTGTTGGCGCCGTAAATGACGTTGCCGCCCATCGCCGCTGCCTTGTTGCGCAGATCGTTGGCCGCACCGCGCATGGAGCTGCCTTCACCGCCGTTGCCGGACAGCCAGTTGCTCTGGGTGCCGGTCACTTCCCCCAGCAGCTGGCATTCCGCCGCCGGCTTGCTGTCGGTGAACTTGATCTGCTGACCCGCAGCGGTCAGTTCATGAGTGGTGCTGCAACCCGCCAGCAGCATCGCTGCCGAAAGACCCAGTAAGGCTTTAATCCGCATCTTGTTCCCCATTCGATGTTGAGAATTACGCAAAATCTTCTACCCGTCGCCTTTCAAGCTGTAGCGTTGTTGACTGCACTCGCTCACCCCAGTTACTTACTCAAGTAAGCGCCTGGGGACTCACGAGCTGGCCGCCTAGCTACAACTTGAAATTCATAGGGTATATCAGAAAGCGATGCCATCTCTTAAGCATCCGTTGCCACGCGAGCGGGCCAACGTCTTGAGCGACAGCTGATGACTTACCAGTTTACCAGCTAAATCGCCCCGGGCGGCAAAAATATCATCAAATACAGTGCGGCGGCGTTATACCCAACCGGCAACGGCCGCCGATGCCTGCGCCTCCACGTCGCCCTGGCGCGATTCCCCCTCCGCCAGTTTGAATACCGCCACCGCCTGCGCCAGCAGGGTCGCCTGTTCCTCCACGCCGACGGCGGTGGTCGCCACCTCCTCCACCAGCGCGGCATTCTGCTGGGTCACCTGATCCATCTGGGTCACCGCCACCCCGACCTGCTCGACGCCTTTGCTTTGCTCTTCCGACGCATAGGAGATGTTATCCATCAGCGACGTCACCTGGTTCACCGAGCCGACGATGGCATTCATCGTCTCGCCCGCCTGTTCCACCAGCCGCACGCCGGCGGCGATATCGCCGGTTACGCCGTCGACCAGACCGCTGATCTCCTTGGCCGAAGTCGCGCAGCGCTGCGCCAGATTGCGCACTTCGCCGGCTACCACCGCAAAACCCCGCCCCTGCTCCCCGGCACGTGCGGCCTCGACGGCGGCGTTCAGCGCCAGAATGTTGGTCTGGAAGGCGATGCCGTCGATCACGCTGGTGATATCCCCCACCTGACGCGCGCTGTCGTTGATCGCCCGCATCTTGTCGACCGCGCTGGCCATCAGCGTTTCGCCGTTGCGGGCAATGGCGGCGGTCTGATTGACCATGCCGGCGGCCTGAGTGGCGTTATCGGCGTTTTGCCGCACCGTGGCGGTGATCTGCTCCATGCTGGCGGCGGTTTCCGTCAGCGCGCTGGCTTGTTCTTCAGTGCGGCTGGAGAGATCGGCGTTGCCGACGGCGATCTCGTGCGTACCGTGGTTGATCGACTCCACACCGTCACGCACCTGCTGCACGGTGGCACTCAGCTCCTGCTGCATCGTCCGCAGGCTGGCGAACAGCATGCCGATCTCATTGTTGTTGCGTACCGCGATCTCGCTGCGTAGATCGCCGCGCCCAACCTTTTGCAAATGTTCGGCGATCTGGCGCAGCGGCAGAATCAAGCGCCGGCGGAAATCACGCTGCACGGCGACCAGCAGCAGCAGGATCGCCGCCAGAGTGCCGCTCAGCAGACGGGCGAAGACTTTTTGGGTCTGCTCCGCCTCTTCCACTGCCAGACGGTGGGCGGCCACCGTGGCCCGCATGTAGTCGGCAAACTGGTTATCCAGCCGCTGGCGCACCTGGCGCTTCTCTGCCGCCATGGCGTGCAGCCGCTCGATCAGCGCCGCCTGCGGCGTGTCGGCCAACAGCGTCAGTTCTTGCTTCAGCACCGCCTGCTGCGCCAGGTAGACCTTTTTCATCGCCTCGCCCAGATCCGGGCGCGATACCGTCAGGCCCGGCGTCTCCCAAAACAGATTGAAAGCGACGTCGGCGCTGCGCAGCTCACCGCGCGCCTCATCGATACCCTGTTGAATATCGGCTCTGCTGGTCTGCGCCCAGCGCTCGAACGCCATGTTGTCGATCAGCGTCTGCGTTTGCAGCAAAGCACGCCAACTGCGGTTCAGCGCCGCTTCCTCGTCGGAGAAGGTGCTCATCCTGTCGATGCTGTGGCCGTTTTGCTGCATGAAATAGAAGGCGATGGCGCCGGTTCCCATGGGCATCAAGCCCAGCAGCAACAGCATCAACATCAGCCAGGTGGCTATTTTCATATTTTTCAGCATAAGTCGTCTCCGTTGACAGTCACACCGGCGAGGGGAAATTCCCCGCTCGGTAAGGGCTATATCGGTACGAAACGACAACGGTTTAGGGTAAAAGCAAAATAATGCAATAATTCATTCAGTTAACTAATAACAAGCTAAATAAACATTCTTTTTATTGATTTTTAAGCTAAAAAAAACCCCGGTCATTTGACCGGGGTTCTCAGCACACAAGCGTGTGGGGGATGATTACATCATGCCGCCCATACCGCCCATGCCACCCATGCCGCCTGCTGCGCCCAGATCCGGTGCGTCAGCCTTCGGCAGGTCGGTGACCATGCATTCGGTGGTGATCATCAGGCCAGCCACGGAAGCCGCGTACTGCAGAGCAGAACGGGTCACTTTGGTTGGATCCAGGATACCCATCGCGATCATGTCGCCGTATTCTTCAGAGTAAGCGTTGTAGCCGTAGCTGCCTTCGCCCGCTTTCACCTGGTTGGCGATAACGGAAGCTTCTTCACCGGCGTTGACCACGATCTGACGCAGAGGGGCTTCCATTGCGCGCAGCGCAACTTTGATACCCACGTTCTGGTCTTCGTTGTCGCCTTTCAGCGCGGCGATTTTGCCTGCAACGCGGATCAGCGCTACGCCGCCGCCGGCAACCACGCCTTCTTCCACTGCGGCGCGGGTCGCGTGCAGGGCGTCTTCAACGCGGGCTTTCTTCTCTTTCATTTCAACTTCAGTGGCTGCGCCAACCTTGATAACGGCAACGCCGCCGGCCAGTTTCGCTACGCGCTCCTGCAGTTTTTCACGATCGTAGTCAGAGGTCGCTTCTTCGATCTGCTGACGAATTTGAGCAACGCGGCCCTGGATGGTCGCTTCGTCGCCCACGCCATCGATGATGATGGTGGTGTCTTTGTTGATGACAACGCGTTTCGCCTGACCCAGGTCTTCCAGGGTGGCTTTTTCCAGCTCCAGACCGATCTCTTCAGAGATAACGGTACCGGCAGTCAGGGTAGCGATGTCCTGCAGCATGGCTTTACGACGGTCGCCGAAGCCAGGCGCCTTAACGGCGGCCACTTTCACGATGCCGCGCATGGTGTTGACCACCAGGGTCGCCAGCGCTTCACCTTCTACGTCTTCAGCGATGATCAGCAGCGGTTTGCCTGCTTTGGCAACGGCTTCCAGCACCGGCAGCATTTCGCGGATGTTGGAGATCTTCTTGTCAGCCAGCAGGATGAACGGGCTTTCCAGCTCAACAGAACCGGTTTCCGGCTTGTTGATGAAGTATGGGGACAGGTAACCGCGGTCGAACTGCATACCTTCAACCACGTCCAGCTCGTCTTGCAGGCCGGTGCCTTCTTCAACGGTGATGACGCCTTCTTTGCCCACTTTCTCCATCGCTTCCGCGATCAGTTTACCCACGGTTTCGTCGGAGTTGGCGGAGATGGTGCCGACCTGAGCGATAGCTTTGGAATCGGAGCAAGGTACGGACAGTTTTTTCAGTTCTTCAACCGCAGCGACAACCGCTTTGTCGATGCCGCGCTTCAGATCCATCGGGTTCATGCCTGCAGCAACCGCTTTCAGGCCTTCGGTGATGATGGATTGAGCCAGTACGGTTGCAGTGGTGGTGCCGTCGCCCGCCGCGTCGTTCGCTTTGGAGGCCACTTCTTTCACCATCTGTGCGCCCATGTTCTCGAACTTGTCTTCCAGTTCGATTTCACGCGCAACGGAAACGCCGTCTTTGGTGATGGTCGGTGCGCCGAAAGATTTATCCAGCACTACGTTGCGGCCTTTCGGGCCCAGGGTCACTTTTACTGCATCAGCGAGAACATTCACGCCGCGGAGCATTTTCACGCGAGCGTCATTGCCGAATTTTACGTCTTTAGCTGCCATTGGTATTTCCCTTCAACTCGTTCAGTTCAGAAGATAAAGCGCAATTACGCTTCAACAATTGCCAGAATGTCGCTTTCGGACATGATCAACACTTCTTCATTGTCGATCTTCTCTGCTTTCACGCCGTAGCCGTCGTTGAAAATCACGATATCGCCAACTTTCACATCCAGCGGTTGGATGTTGCCGTTTTCCAGCACACGCCCTTTACCCACTGCAACCACTTCACCGCGAGTGGATTTACCCGCAGCAGAGCCAGTCAGGACGATGCCGCCAGCAGATTTTGATTCAACTTCTTTGCGCTTGACGATAACGCGGTCATGCAATGGACGAATACTCATTGAACGCTCTCCTGTAAGAAGGTCTCTATCAGATTTAGGGTTGTACACCGGATGGTTGTTATTACCGGCCTCGTGGCATTTGAGATGGGGGCGTTCCAGCCCCCTTCAAGGGGGCGAACAAAAAAAATTTCGCATTTTTGGTCCGACGAGTGCCGCAGAGATGAAAAACGCGGCCAGAGCCGCGTTTGCTTAACGATCGTGAGGTTTGCGATCCTCGTCCGGGCGGTGTTCCAGCACCGGGCGTTCGTCGTCCTTGCGCTGGAATTCGCCGTCGAAGGTATTGCCGTTGGCGGCGTCACCGCCCGTCCAACCGCCGGGGCGATACACCGACAGGTGCGGCATCAGTTTCAGCGTCAGCGATTTTTGCACCGGCGGCAGCAGCAGCAACAGGCCGAGGAAATCGGTGAAGAAGCCCGGTATCAGCAGCAGGAAGCCCGCCAGCACCAGCGAAACGCTTTTCACCATTTCCGCCGCCGGGCTTTCGCCGGCCGCCAGTTTTTGCTGCATCTGCACGAAGGTTTTCATGCCCTGATTGCGCACCAGAGAAATGCCGACGCAGGAGCTGAACACCACCAGCAGCAGGGTGACAGCCACGCCGAGCACGGCGGCGACTTTGATAAAGATGGATATTTCTATGTAAGCCAGCAGAAATATCAGCAGTAGCGGTAACCAGCGCACCTGGTTCTCCTATCGGTAGGTAAGGCACGGCCGCCACGGGGCGACGGCGCGAAAAAAGAGGCCGTAAACGGCCGACACTATTACAATGAGGGCATCCCCCCACCATTTCAACCGAGAGCCGGTTTTTATTGCTAAAGTTCACAAACGTGAAAGAAGTCACAGAACCGGAAAAGGGCATATCCTTAAACGCCATAAGGTGATCTGGATTCAGTCATTTCTTATCAACCAGCATATGATCTGGGCAGCAACGGGCGATTTGGTTAATCGTTTCACGCCCCAAGCCTTCGGCAATATTAATTTAGGCTGTGCCCTTTAGCCTTGACCTGACAAATTATTAATTCGGCAGCAACACATAGAGAAGGTTCTCATGTCAAACAACATTCGTATCGAAGAAGACCTGTTAGGAACACGTGAAGTCCCCGCAGACGCTTACTACGGAGTTCACACTCTGCGTGCGATTGAAAACTTCTACATCAGCAACAGCAAAATCAGCGATGTCCCCGAGTTCGTTCGCGGCATGGTGATGGTGAAAAAGGCCGCGGCGATGGCCAACAAAGAACTCAAAACCATCCCGCGCAAAATCGCCGACGTGATCATCCAGGCCTGCGACGAGGTGCTGGATAAAGGCAAGTGCATGGATCAGTTCCCGGTGGACGTATTCCAGGGCGGCGCGGGCACCTCGCTGAACATGAACACCAACGAAGTGCTGGCGAACATCGGCCTGGAGCTGATGGGCCATCAAAAAGGCGAATACCAGTACCTGAACCCGAACGATCACCTCAATAAGTGTCAGTCCACCAACGACGCCTACCCGACCGGGTTCCGCATCGCGGTGTACGCCTCCAACCAGAAACTGATCGACGCCATCAACCAGCTGCGCGAAGGCTTCGATCGCAAGGCGAAAGAGTTCGAAACCATCCTGAAAATGGGCCGCACCCAGCTGCAGGACGCGGTGCCGATGACCCTCGGCCAGGAATTCCACGCCTTCAGCGTGCTGCTGAACGAAGAGACCCGCAACCTGCACCGCACCGCGGAGCTGCTGCTGGAAGTGAACCTCGGCGCCACCGCCATCGGCACCGCGCTCAACACCCCGGAAGGCTATCAGCCGCTGGCGGTGCAAAAACTGGCGGAAGTCAGCGGCCTGCCGGTGGTGCCGGCGGAAGACCTGATCGAGGCCACCTCCGACTGCGGCGCCTACGTGATGGTGCACAGCGCGCTCAAACGCCTGGCGGTGAAGCTGTCCAAAATCTGTAACGACCTGCGCCTGCTCTCCTCCGGCCCGCGCGCCGGCCTGAACGAAATCAACCTGCCGGAGCTGCAGGCAGGATCGTCCATCATGCCGGCCAAAGTGAATCCGGTGGTGCCGGAAGTGGTCAATCAGGTGTGTTTCAAGGTGATTGGCAACGACACTTGCGTTACCATGGCGGCCGAAGCGGGCCAGCTGCAGTTGAACGTGATGGAGCCGGTGATCGGCCAGGCGATGTTCGAGTCGATCCACATCCTGACCAACGCCTGTTACAACCTGCTGGAAAAATGCATTAACGGCATCACCGCGAATAAAGAAGTCTGCGAACACTACGTCTTCAACTCGATCGGTATCGTCACCTATCTGAACCCGTTCATCGGCCACCATAACGGTGACATCGTCGGGAAGATCTGCGCCGAAACCGGCAAGAGCGTGCGCGAAGTGGTGCTGGAACGCGGCCTGCTGACCGAAGCCGAGCTGGATGACATCTTCTCCGTGGAGAACCTGATGCTCCCGGCCTATAAAGCCAAACGCTATACGGATGAAAATGAACAATAACAGACCTACCCGGTAGCCCTGAAAGGCACGCTAAATCCTCTGGATAGCGTGCCTTTTTACTTTTAGGCGCCCACAAAATTTTAACGTTTTATTTTCAATTTACACCCTAAATCATTGGGACTGCATCAAGGCGGCAAGAGCGCAAGTCCCCAGGAGCTTACTCAAGTAAGTGACTGGGGTGAGCGCTCGCAGCCAACACCGATGCAGTTTCAAGGATGACGGGAAATCTCATTTTAAGGAGTAAACACTATGCTAGCCGTAGAATTGGTTATCGTTCTGCTGGCCATCTTTTTAGGGGCCAGATTGGGCGGTATCGGTATCGGGTTCGCGGGGGGACTGGGCGTATTGGCGCTGGCGCTGATCGGCGTCAAACCGGGCAACATTCCCTTCGACGTCATCTCCATCATCATGGCGGTGATTGCGGCGATCTCCGCCATGCAGGTCGCTGGGGGGATGGACTACCTGGTGCAACAGACCGAAAAACTGCTGCGCAAGAACCCCAAGCACATCACCATTCTCGCCCCTATCGTCACCTACTTCCTGACCATCTTCGCCGGCACCGGCAACATCTCGCTCTCGGCGCTGCCGGTGATCGCCGAAGTGGCGAAAGAACAGGGCATCAAGCCTTGCCGCCCGCTGTCGACCGCCGTGGTGTCCGCCCAGATCGCCATCACCGCCTCGCCGATCTCAGCCGCGGTGGTGTACATGTCTTCGGTGATGGAAGGCCACGGCGTCAGCTACCTGCACCTGCTGATGGTGGTGATCCCGTCCACCTTCTGCGCGGTGCTGTTGATGTCGCTGCTGGTAACCTGGCTGTTCGACTCCAAACTGTCTAACGATCCGGTGTACCTGAAACGCCTGGAAGAAGGCCTGATCACCCTGCGCGGCAACAACGCGCTGGCGATCAAACCACGCGCCAAAACCTCGGTGCTGCTGTTCCTGCTCGGCGTGCTGTGCGTGGTCGCCTACGCCATCATCAACAGCCCGGGCCTGGGTCTGGTGGCCAAGCCGCTGATGAACACCACCAACGCCATTCTGATCATCATGCTGAGCGTCGCCACGCTGACCACCCTGCTGTGCCGCGTCGACACCGACATGGTGCTGAACTCCAGCACCTTCAAGGCCGGCATGAGCGCCTGTATCTGTATCCTCGGCGTCGCCTGGCTGGGCGATACTTTCGTCCAGGCCAACATCGATTGGATCAAAGAGACGGCCGGCAGCGTCATTCAGGCGCACCCGTGGCTGCTGGCGGTGATCTTCTTCTTCTGCTCGGCGCTGCTGTACTCGCAGGCTGCCACCGCCAAGGCGCTGATGCCGATGGCGCTGGCGCTGAACGTGTCGCCGCTGACCGCAGTCGCCTCCTTCGCCGCCGTTTCCGGCCTGTTCATCCTGCCGACCTACCCGACGCTGGTCGCCGCGGTGCAGATGGACGATACCGGCACCACGCGCATCGGCCGCTTCGTGTTCAACCATCCGTTCTTCATTCCCGGCACCATGGGCGTGATCTTCGCGGTGGTATTCGGCTTCCTGCTCGGCAGCGTCATGCTGTAACGCTTCGACCGGGGCTGCGGCCCCGGTTTTCCTTTTGGCGATAAACTCGCCTTCTAGCCAATCCGCCTTCAGGGTATAGTGCCCATTCGAACCGATGAGAGGGCTGAAGATGTCTGATTGCGAAGCTGTCGTCATACTCTGTACCGCACCCGATGAAGCCAGCGCCCAGGAACTGGCGGCGCGGGTCTTGGGCGATAAGCTGGCGGCCTGCGCCACGCTGCTGCCCGGCGCCACCTCGCTGTATTACTGGGAAGGGAAGCTGGAACAGGAATACGAAGTGCAGATGCTGTTCAAAAGCGATCGCCGCCGTCAGCAAGCCCTGCTCGACACCCTGAAACAACATCACCCTTACCAGACGCCTGAGCTGCTGGTCTTGCCGGTGATGGCCGGAGATAAAGACTACCTGTTATGGATCAACGCTTCATTAAACTGATTTTGCTGCTGTGCAGCCTGTGCTTCCTGCCGCAGGCGGCGCAGGCTTCGCTGTTCGCGCCGAAGGGCGGCAGCCAGTTCGTGCCCGTCGATCAGGCCTTCGCCTTCGATTTCAAACAGCAAGGCGGCCAGGTGACGCTGAACTGGCAGATCCGCCCCGGCTATTACCTGTATCGCCAGCAGATCAAACTGGTGCCGCAGCAGGCGACGCTCGGCGCCTTTACCCTGCCCGAAGGGTTAAGCCACAAAGACGAGTTCTTCGGCGAAGTGGCGATTTTCAAACAGCAGCTGAATCTGCAGGTGCCGCTCCAACAGGCGGCGGCCAACGCCAGCCTCAGCGTCACCTATCAGGGCTGCGCCGAGGCCGGCTTCTGCTACCCGCCGGAAACCCGAACCATCCCGCTGGACGCGGTCAGCGCCACCACAGCCGCGCCGCTCCCGGCGGCTGCCTCTGAGCCAGCCGAACAATCCGCAACACCTGCCAGCCTGCCGTTCTCGCCGCTGTGGGCATTGCTGATCGGCATCGGCATCGCCTTCACCCCCTGCGTACTGCCGATGTACCCGCTGATCTCCGGCATCATCCTCGGCCGAGACCGGCCGCAAAGCAGCGGCCGCATTCTGGCGCTGGCGGTGGTTTACGTGCAGGGCATGGCGCTCACCTACACCCTGCTGGGCTTGGTGGTGGCCGCCGCCGGATTGCAGTTCCAGGCGGCGCTGCAGCATCCTTACGTGCTGATTGGCCTGTCGGCGCTGTTCATCGCGCTGGCGCTGTCGATGTTTGGCCTCTACTCCCTGCAGCTGCCCTCGGCGCTGCAAACCCGGCTGGCAAACTGGAGCAACACCCAGCGCGGCGGCTCACTGACCGGCGTGTTCCTGATGGGCGCCCTGGCCGGGCTGATCTGTTCCCCCTGCACCACCGCGCCGCTCAGCGCCATCCTGCTATATATCGCCCAAAGCGGCAATTTGTGGGCCGGCGGCGGCACGCTGTACCTGTACGCGCTGGGGATGGGCATTCCGCTGGTGATCGTCACCCTGTTCGGCAACCGCCTGCTGCCGCGCAGCGGCCCGTGGATGCAGTACGTGAAAGAGGCCTTCGGCTTCGTCATTCTGGCGCTGCCGGTGTTCCTGCTGGAGCGGGTGATCGGCGATCTGTGGGGCATGCGCCTGTGGAGCCTGCTCGGCCTGGCGTTCTTCGGCTGGGCCTTCGCCCTGAGCCTGAGAAGCGCGCGCGGCTGGGCGCGCGCCCTGCAACTGCTGTTGCTGGCGGCGGCGGTGATCGCCGCACGGCCGCTGCAGGACTGGGCTTTCGGCGCCGACCAGGCGCAGCAGGCGGCTCAGCCGCACCTGGCCTTTACCCGCATCAACAACGTCGAACAGCTCGATCTCGCGCTGCAACAGGCGCGGGGCAAGCCGGTGATGCTGGATCTGTACGCCGACTGGTGCGTGGCCTGTAAAGAGTTCGAAAAATATACCTTCAGCGATGCGGCAGTGCAGGCAAGCCTGGCCAACGCGGTGCTGCTGCAGGCGGATGTGACCGCCAACGGTGCGGAACAGGCGGCGCTGCTGAAACACCTGCAGGTGCTGGGGCTGCCGACGATCCTGTTCTTCGATCCGGCAGGCCGCGAGCTGACGGCCGAGCGGGTCACCGGTTTTATGAAGGCGGAAGCCTTCAACACGCATTTGCAGAAAGTGATGCGATAACTGACACTGAAGATCGGAAGCGAATGGGAGGAAGCACAAGTGCAACGTGAACACGTCCTTGATACCGCGCTGGGCCTGTTGGAACAACAGGGCCTGGCGACCGCCACATTAGAGATGCTGGCGGAAAAACTTGACGTTCAGCCCGGCGATCTCAAACGGTTCTGGCCGGATCGCGAAGCGCTGCTGTACGACTGCCTGCGCTACCACGGCCAGCAGATCGACACCTGGCGCCGCCAGCTGCTGCTGGACGAAAGCCTGAGCCCGCAGCAAAAACTGCTGGCGCGCTATGACGTGCTGGCGGAATACGTGCAGCAAGACCGCTACCCCGGCTGCCTGTTTATCGCCGCCTGCAGCTTCTTCCCGGAAACGGATCATCCGATCCACCAACTGGCGGAGCAACAGAAGCTGACCTCGCTGGAGCTGACCCGCGAGCTACTGCGCGACATGGATGCCGACGACGCCGACATGGTGGCGCAGCAAATGGAGCTGATTCAGGAAGGCTGCCTGAGCAAACTGCTGGTAAAACGCCAGCTCCAGGACGTATCGGTCGCCAAACGGCTGGCGGAAGACATCTTGCAGGTGGCGCAGTGCCGCCGCAACGGGGCGTTGAGCTGAATCGGCAGGGTTGGCAGCGCCACCAACCCGAGGCGATAGCCCCAACAGGCGCATTTTTTGCGCCCTTTGCCTGAAAAGCCAGCAACCGGAGGCATTTTCGCGTATTTCACGCATAAAGCCGTTGACGGCTTTCGGCCAATACGGTTTAATGCTGCCCGTTGCCCGGATAGCTCAGTCGGTAGAGCAGGGGATTGAAAATCCCCGTGTCCTTGGTTCGATTCCGAGTCCGGGCACCATATTTAGAAGAACCCGCCTATGGCGGGTTTTTCGCTTTCTGGGGTACGGACTCTCCATCGAACTGCGTTCGATTATTCGGCCAAAGGCCTCACCCTGCGGGCCAGCGCTAAAGCGCTGTTCAACGCGGCGCCAGCGCCGGTTGTCCGAGTCCGGTCGCCCTATTTAGAAGAACCCGCCTATGGCGGGTTTTTCGCTTTCTGGGGTACGGACTCTCCATCGAACTGCGTTCGATTATTCGGCCAAGGGCCTCACCCTGCGGGCCAGCGCTAAAGCGCTGTTCAACGCGGCGCCAGCGCCGGTTGTCCGAGTCCGGTCGCCCTATTTAGAAGAACCCGCCTATGGCGGGTTTTTCGCTTTCTGGGATACGGACTCTCCATCGAACTGCGTTCGATTATTCGGCCAAGGGCCTCACCCTGCGGGCCAGCGCTGAAGCGCTGTTCAACGCGGCGCCAGCGCCGGTTGTCCGAGTCCGGTCGCCCTATTTAGAAGAACCCGCCTATGGCGGGTTTTTCGCTTTCTGGGGTACGGACTCTCCATCGAACTGCGTTCGATTATTCGGCCAAAGGCCTCACCCTGCGGGCCAGCGACACAGGACGATGCTCCCTTCTCTGCTTGCATCCCCCCAAAAACGTTGGCTCCAAGGGTAAGCGAATTGCCGCATTCTCGGCATTAGGCGTGAAAGTGGCCTCGCCAGGCGAGTAATGCCCAATTTCGTTGAGGCGGATACTCACTCTCTGGTAAAAAACGCTACCTCATACAATGTGCAGCAGCGTCAATGATGACGTAGTAATGCCAACCACCAGGAAGAATGGCCGTAGTCTTGGATAGACAACTGCCTTTTCTTCATCCGCTGCGCATGTTTGTAGAATGAATAGATGCTTAAACAGAACAAGAATATCGCAAAATAAAACAAATCCACTTCACCTTTCCCTTGGTGTAGATAATACCCAACGTAAATTACGCACAGCTACCATCACTGCCAACGATAATAATTCACCGAACTGATGCTTTGAGTCGGAACAACAGGCTATTTAATCAATAGTCACAAAAAAAGCAGGGAGGATAACCCTGCTTGTCATTTTAAAATCAATATTACTGACATAGCGGCAAGTACTTCTTCATAAACGGTGATTCACAGATCGCATTCATGACTTCGCCTTTATCTTTCTCTTTAGGCTTGGCGTCTGTATTGGTGTTGCCTGCACATTGCCCGCCATTTTTCCCCTGGCCATTGATGCATTGGCCAAAATCGCTATTGCCGGCGCCGCTGGCGTTGCCATGATTCCCCTGCACATTCTGATTGCCGTTAAAACCGGCGTGCGCATAAGACATCATCATGATGCCAGCGCCAATAAGTAAAGCCGCTGTCGTTTTCATAACTGTCCCTTTGTGTTATTTAGCAATTGAATAAAAAAATACTTAACATTCCCTTGAGGAATCTTAATCACAACTCATGATTTTTAGCGTTATGAAGATATCAGATGAGAATAATTTAAATTATCCCCCATCACGGTTAGGAATACTCTGCCTCTGGTGATAACAACCAATAAATAAAATCATGGCTGCGGTTTAGCATCAGCTTGCCCATCACCGAACGTTTATGGCTGTGCACCGTTTTAACGCTCACCCCCATCACCCTGGCGGTTTGCGATTGATCCAACCCGCGCCGCAAATAACCGATAACCTGCCGCTCACGGGGAGTCAACAGCTTAGTGGGAAATCGACATACCGGCTTCGGATTAGCCAACGTATCAGACAGCAGCGCAAACAGGCACTGCTGATCGTCGGTGCGGTACAGCACCCGGTTCGCGCGCCCGGAAGCAACGGTCTGCTTTTCCTTAATGGTGACGACATGCGCCCCGGAATAGGCGGCCCAACGCCGGGTGCGCCGGGCCGGGGAGGCCAGCACGATGTCAGGCCGTTCATCGCTGCCCGGCGGCAGGAAGTGCGCGACGTTATTATGCTGCTGTGCATATTTCACAATGCTTAACCGCAAGCCGGCGGCGAAATAGCGGTTCTCGTCATCGATGACGATATTGAGTGGTTTCATTATCCCCTCCTAATTTACCCATCATTCTATTTAGATTGAAAATTTAATAAAAACACGATTGACCGCGTCATTGCACCCGTCATTTTCACCCGTTGTTTCAATGCATTTTTAACTTATTTTTATAAGCCTAAGCTTATAAATCAGGGAAGAGTCAGCATAATGACCTTATACCCCTGAAAATCGCCGGTACCGCCTCTGTATCCGCTTAATGTTGACGTCAGCGTGAGGGTTTTCCCTTCAGGGCCAATCCGGTCGAGATAACCAGAACCAATATCGACACCATTTATTTTAAGATGGCTGATAATGCCACCACCAAGAGAGACGGAACCATTTTTATCCACAGCGATGATAGCCAAGCTAAATGCATTATTGCAGGCAACGCGAAATTGCTTCGCTGCAACACTCCCATTAACTGAGTTAGTGTTTATCGTGCCGTGATTCAGCTCGATATAAGCATCGGCAATGCTGCAATAGGTTGGATCTATTTGTGGTGCAAAGCATTCAAACTCGCCGCCTGGCAAAGGAACATAAGGGATCGACCCGGCACTATATACCGGATAAGCCAAACCCAGACAAGGCTCCTCGTATAGGCCGAATTGTGATTTAACTTCCCGATTGAGATAACCTTTCCGTGCAAATAGCTGGGCTAATTCCCCCATCGTATTAAATCTGACGCCTCTGGCATATCCATGTAGCCAAAAGGATCTATATAATGTGAGCGGTCAGAGTACGTAAAAGCCAGTTTACAGGTACTGGTAAACCTGCAATTTTTTAATGGATTCCGCGCAGGATCGTACTCATCCCACCGAATTACCTTCACGATAAATCTCTTTTGAGACGGCGAGTATTGCGCATCGATCACCCAACTGGCAGCCGCCTGCGGCACGTGCAACAACAACCATAAAAAGAGTATTTTTTTCATCTTTCCTTCCCGTTATCGAGCTGGCGATTTTCACATTTACATTTCGGGGCACCGTCGTGGAGTCGCCTTCGTCGGTCATTACTGAGGCTAACCCCTCCTGCCCCGTAAAAGCGCGTCGGTGCACTCCGCCATAACGCTGTCGTTCAACACATCGCGGCCCGGTGGCAGGAAGTACGCGACTTTATTATGCTGCTGCACATATTCCGCAACGCCTAACCGCAACCCGGCGGTGAAATAACGGTGCTCGTCATCGACGATGATATTAGATGGTTTTTCATGCCCCTCCTTTTTCAGAGAGGGCTATTTAAAATAGTGGCCAAGCAGGGAGCACATCTTTCATTTGGCAACCTCATTAAGGAATAGACTTTCCACCATTGGATTATTTAATCCACGGCATTAAATACCGTTTTTTTCTGCGTTATTGCCTTAATGTTAGAGAACATCGACGACCGCCACCGCCGAACCGGAAAAATCCCCTGGGGCCGGCGTTCCTGCGGCTATCAGTAAAGAGGAGAAGGTCGCCGCTTTCCATCCTCCCCCCGGTACATCCAGCGTCACCCCGGCGTTACCCACAACCCCATTGACGCTCAATATCGATTTCAGGCTGCCGTCAGCGCGCAAATTGACGGTGTAGCTGTCGCTGCCGACGGAAGCTAGCGCACGCACCTTCACTTTGGCGGCCCCGGAGCAATAAACATAGGCCGTGCTCTCGGCACGATTGCCGGTTACTTCGCTATCGGCGAGAGAACCGTGGCGCAAATCAATATTGCCGCTCATAGAGCATGATACCGGCGGTTTTGGCGGATCAATGGTGGGTGGCTCAGTAACGCTACCAGAGCAAGAATCAGCGAACCATCCGGTATTATTGGTGCCAACATTAAAAACAATACAGGGCGATTTACCACCGTTCTGCTTTACCCACTTATCCCAATCTAATATCGCACCGGTTTTCGGTAAATTAGAAGCCCAATAAGCAACCAACGCACTTGCTTTTTGCTTATTTTTTTGAGGCAAATCAAATGAATATACAGGAGCAGCGAAACCACCAGGCGACATTGTTATTTTGCATTGCGGTCGAGAAAGAATACCCCCACATTCAAGATCCCAATCTCTCGGAGCGCCAGAGAAATCTGCGGACAAAATAGTAAACCGCAATACACTCCCTCCGCTATCTAATTTCCAGTCAACATTAATTCCTGCATAGCTTGGGTGGAAGAATAAAACCAAAAGACCAAGAAATAACTTTTTCATTTTTTAATACCCATTTTGTGCATCGTTAATTCAGTCTTTTCAGCCATTGGCATTTTCACTCCGGGCACAAAACTATCTAAAAATAACCGGTGTATTACTGATAATCCGCCAGCAGCGTCGCCTGGGCACTAAACGCCTGCGGCGTTAATCCGGCTCCCTGTCGTTTGATCGGCACGGCTTGCAACGTCGGCGGATTGGCAGCATCTATCGCCACACGTTTATTCAGAACGAAAGCATTCCCCGCCAACAACAGACGCACAGCCAGATCGGGAACGTTGGTCGGCACGGCAGCGTTATCGAACCCACTGGCGGTGGCTACCATTGTTAATCCCAGCGCCTGCCCATTGCCACCCGGCTCACACTCGATCCGGTAATTGACGGTTTGCAGATAATTCCTCCCATCCACTTTACCGATCCCGACCCTCTGACCAAAATCCACCTCGATTCGCTGGCCGTTATTGATCACGCATGACGGCGGTTCGTTCAGCGTGCCGCTGAACGACAGGCCCGCCTCGTTGTCTGCCGCCCATCCCTGCAATGCGGGCAGAAACAGGCTACAAGCCAGCAAGGCCCACGTTTTTCCAACGTTTATCTTCATTGATAATCCACCATCAGCGTCGCTCCCGCGCTAAAAAAACCGACGGTCAGAGCGCCGCTGCCTTTCACAGGCACCGCCTGTAACACAGGCTTATTCGGATAGGTAAAATTAAGCCAACTGCCAATGATCAGCGGCACACCGTTGGCCCGCAGTGCAATCGCCAGATTGCCTTTGCTACTTTGAATCGCACTGCTGTTGAACGCAGCAGCAGCGCCCACCACTTTCATCTTCATGGCATTTCTGCTGTTGTTTTTGCACTCCAGCGTATAATCGATCGTGCGAAGATAGTTGCTGCCATTGACTTTAGTGGTCACAAGATCATCGCCAAACTCTACGCGGAGGGTTTGATTGTTGTTCACCACACACTGCGGTTTGCTGGTGATCGTGCCGGAGATAGAAATTGGGGTCGTCGACGCCAATCCTGGTGAGACACAGAGCACCTCGGCCAGAACCGTCAATACCAACACGCCATAGCTTCTGCAAGATTCGGGCAAAGATCGCCGTTTCACGCGCACGCCTCCCCCAATTAGTCATAACTCAAGCTAAAATCCACCACGGCATCAAAACTCCCCGCCCGCAGAGGCGCGCCGGTACGTTCCGCCATCACGCTGTAGTTCAACACGTTGCTGCCCGGCGTCAGCCACAGCGGCTTGCCGCGGCTGCCCAAGCGAATGTCTTCGCCCTGGGCATCCAGCAGGCGCAGCCCCATACCGCTCACGCCCTGCGCTTTCACCAACTGCGGGCTGTCCGCATCGGCCGGTGCACGGAAGCTCACCCGCACCGCCGGCTGATCCGCTGCCCAGCTCAGCGCACCGGTGCGTTCATCCCGGTTCGCCGCCGGGCTGCGCAGGCAGTCGCGCAACCGCAGCGCAAAGCTTACCGCCGCGCCGCGATCGCCGGTTTGCGTCAATGACCCGGTCGCTACCTCACCCAGCCAGACTTCCTGCCGCAGGCTGTCCATCTCCAGCCGGCAGGCGCTTTCGGTCAATGCCCCCCTGACATAAAGCACGCCGTTAGCGCCATCCACTTCCCAGTTATCGACGGCCTGCGCCGCCGGCAGCAGCCACATCATGGCCGCCAGGCTGAGCGGCGCCATCAGCGCCAGGCCGCCCAACGAGGCGTAATAGCCCAGTTCACCGCGCAGGTATGCCCAGTCACGCACCGTCTGTTTCCCTGTCATAGTTCTCTCCTGATAAAATGGGCGCTTAGGGCCGTTTGCCGTCACGCTAAACACGCTTACTCATATTCCAGGCCGAAAGTCGCGACAGACGAAAACGCCCCCAGACCGATGCTCTTTTGCGCTATCGCCTCTGGTTCGCCCCGAACGTACACCTGCAGTTGTAAACTGTTGCTGCCTTTGCCGATGACGTATCCCTCACTCGGCTTATTCAGCGCCAGCGGCGCCCCCGCCATCGTTTCCAACCCCAGGGCGATGCCCGTCGCCTGGCTGCCGCCATCCGGCTTCAGCAGACCTGGCAGCGCACCGCTTTCAGCGCCGCTGAAGGTCACCTTCACCGTGTTGCCCAGGCTGATGTCACAATCCTGCAGCACCAGACTGAACGCCTTGCCGGGAGTACGGCCATAGGTATACAGGTACTTATCGATCACCGTACCGAAATCCAGGCGGATATCCTCATCACCCGGCCGCAGCGTGCAAGGCTCGGCGACCAATGCGCCGCTGAAATGCATATTGTCAGCTGCGGCCCAACACCCGCTCGCGCCGATCAGCAACCCCACGCCGATAACGCCTCGCCACATCGCCGTTTTACTTATCCTCTCCATGCATTTTTCCTCTTCTTTCTCCCGGCCGCCGAGCGTGGGCTCAAAGGTAATTCGCCTGCAGCGTCGCCGTGGCGGCGAACGCGCCTTCTTTCAATGGCACGCCCGCTTTGGCAACCGGCACCGCTTCCAAACGCGGCGGATTCGCAGGATCGATTTTGATGCTGCTGTTCGGGGCGAACGGTTTGTCATCCCGGTACAAGCGGATACCGAGGTTGCCGTTATCGGTTTGCAACGCGGCGTTATCAAAGGACGCAGCGTTGCCCTTAAAGGTCAACGTCAGCTCCCACGGCAGGGCACCGGGTAAATCACATTGGATGCGGTAATTCACCGCCTGCCGGTAATTGACGCCATCGACTTTGTTGATACCGACGCGCTGGCCAAAATCCACTTCGATCACACCGCCGTCGTTAATGCGACAGGGCGGCGGCACGCGCAGCGTCCCTTTCAGGTGCATGGCGACCTCTTCGGCCGCCTGAACGGAATGGCCGACCAGGCTACTAGCACACAACAGCATCACGGCAACGCCCTGTTTCATGTTCGTCTCCCGGTTCATTGATAATCGACACGCAACGTGGCGGAGGCCGTAAACTCCCCCGTCGGCAGCGTAGCGTTCGCCTGCTTCACGGGCACCGCCTCCAGCTTCGGCAAAACGGGAAAGGTGAAATTCTGCCAACTGTTCAACGCGATACGCGCACCGTTGTTTAAAAACGCAATGCCCAGGCCGCCGACGTTGGTCTGGAGCAGCTTGCCGTCGAACCCCGCTCCGGTGCCGGCAATCAACAGCCGCATGCCGTTCTTTCCCGGTTTGTCGCAGGTCACCGAATAGTCGACGAGCGTGCGATAATTTTCGCCATTGACGCGCGTCGTCATCACCTCATCGCCGAAATTCACCTCGATCGGCTGATTGCCGTTGATCACGCAAGGCAGCGGCGCCAGCACGGTCACCCTGACCGATACCGTGGTGGCGGCCCAAGCCGGCATGTTCGTCAGTAAGCAAGCCATCATTGTCAGAAAAAACATGTAGGCTATATTCGATGCGATATTCACTTTATTTATCTCCCTATCAATCGATATATCACGCCCTACAAGCATGCACCCCTTTTGCACACCGCGAATCATTAACTTATTTTCGTAAAAAGCCTAAAGCATCATTAATAATCACGGTAACGAAATGATGATGCTTTTCGCCCCCTGAAACTCCCCCACGCTGCCGTCATATCCCGCAAGCGTTGATGTCAGCGTTAAGGTTTTTCCGGCCGGCGTCGCGGTAATCAACAAGCCATCCCCCACATTGACGCCGTCTAATTTCAATTCGCTGCGAAACTGTTTTTTATCGTTAAAATAAACCGTCCCAGACCGATCTGAACTCATAATTCTTACTTTGAAATTAAACGTGCAGGCCACCGTCAATTGCGCTTCAGCCGTACTGCCGTTAATCACTTCGGCCCGCAGCATGCCATGATCCAACTCCACCAGCGGCTCACGTAACTCACACACGTTGGGTACGATCTCCGGCACCCGGCACTGTTCGCCGCCGGGAAACCTAATTACCCCCCATGAGCTATTACCTGTAGGGGTGTTATAACCAAAGTAAATGCAATGCGGTTGATTCGGGTAGTCATAATCTTTACTACGATACTCCCGATTGAGTAACCCATTCTGGATAAATTTTTTACCCAGTTCACCCAATGTTTTACTGGTTGTAACACCTGAAAAATACACTTTATTCATAAATGGGGTGTTACCATTAACAAATGCAAGATAGCAATATTCCTGACCAGAATTACAACCATATAATGGATTAGGGGTTTTGTCCTCCGTATCCCAGGCAATAATTTTTGCAACAAAATGGCCGTAAGTCGCATTTATCGGCCGATATTCCGTTTTCATTTCCCACGCGGCGGAAAAAACATTAACGGAATAAAAATAAATAAAAAAAGGAAAAGCCATCCGTTTTAACATAGGGTAATCACTGATATAAATAAAAATTCAATTATCCTTTCGTTAATCGAAAACGGCGATGGAAAACCAGCCCGTTCTCCCCTTCAGCATATCCCTTTGCCTGTCTGATTACCGTCGGCGGTGATGTATTGCGGCCTGCCCCTAAGACGCTTTCTTCTCCGGCACCACTTTGCAGACCGCACCCGCAGCAGCTGAAGCTCAACTGCGGCCGGCCGCCGTAATCGTTGATATAGGTCAGCACCGGGCTGTTCCCCACGCTGCCAGCGCTCACCGTCAGCGGCAGGCTGCCCTTCGGCGGCACCATCAGCGGTTCAAACCCTTTGGCGCCTTCAACGCCCTTGCGGCTGGCGGCGTCAACCAGAGTGACGTAGTACGGCGTCGGGTTGTTGACCACATATTTGTCGCCCTGCTTGCTCAGCGTCAGCTGCTCCTGCCACGGCGCCGCTATCGTTGCGGTCCGGCGCGATCGCCGCCGGGCGGTAGAACAGCTTGATGCGCGTCTGCAGCGCGATTTGCAGCGAGTTCGGCTTGTTGCTCTTCGGCGGGATCTCGCGCAGGTTGAAGTAGTAAAGCGTCTCGCGGTCCTGCGGCAGCATTTTCGCCGCCGGCAGCGCCTGGATCTTCACCTGGCTCGGCTTGCCCGGCTCGATGCGCTGCACCGGCGGCAATACCGTCAGCGGGCTCTGGATCTTGTTGCCCTGTTCGTCCTCCAGCCAGCCCTGCGCCAGGTACGGCAGCTGCTTGTTCTGGTTGCTCACGCTCAGGCTCACCGACTGCACGCCGCCGTCGAAAATCACCCGGGTGCGATCCAGCGCAATAGCCGCCTGCGCGGTTGGCGCCAGCGCGCAGGCCAGCAGCGAAGTGGTGGCCAGCAGGCCGATAGCGTTACGTTTGCTCATCATAAAAACTCCTTAATTCAGTGTTCGTCGCCGCCCGAACCGGCGCTTAATGCCCGGCACGGCAGCAGTAAATTGGCGGTCAGCATCTCGGCCGGCAGCGGCGTCGGCATCTGCACTTCGCACTGTTCGGCGCCGTTCCAGCGCACCGTCATGCGATCGCCGGCGTTGATGCCGCTCAGGTAAACGCTGCCGCCGTCGTTAACGATGCCGGTCTCTTGTTTACGCGCGTTCAGCACCGTGGCGCCGAACGGCGGCTCGCCGCCGTCCGCCAGCTTGATCACCGCCATCGCCTTCTCCCCGGCGATCACCGCAAACTTGCGGTAACCGATGGCGCCTTCGGTCAGCGTCGCCTGCACCACCGAAGTGGTGGCCTCGGCGTTATCGCCCAGCTTGTCCAGATCGATGCTGGCCTTGTTGCGGTAGTAGCTGTTGACGTCTACCACGACCGCCTTGCCCCAGCGGTTGGTCGCCATCGTGCTGCCGTAGCCGCGCACCGGCACCCCGGCTACCCCTTCGGTATCCAGCAGCAGCCGGGTCCCGCCGGCCATGTTGCTGCGGTGCAGCGCCCCGCCTTCGGCGGTCAACGTCATCCCGCCCTGCAGCGAACCGCCGATGGCGCTGTACCGGTCCTGCTGGTAGCTGGCGTTGGCGCTCATCCGCGCCAGATCGCCATCGCGGTTGTAGTAGCCGCTCAGGTTGGCGCCGCTGCGTGAACCGCCGGCGCTGATCTGGTAGTTGCTGCGATCGTCGATACGATCGTAGTACCCCACCCGGTGGGTGCTGTCGTCACGGTTGAGCGTGGCGTTGTAGCTCAGCGTGGCGCCGTTGCCCCACGGCAGCGACAGCGACAGATACATGCCGTCGTCGTTGGTCTCGTTGTAGCGGTTGCGGTACGCCGACAGCGACAGACTCAGGTTTTTATAATCCCCGAGATCGAAATAGCGTGACATCGTCAGGCTGTAGCGATCGTTGGCCGGCCGATCCCAGTAGGTCTGGTGGCTAACGTTGAGATACGCGCTCAACCCGATATCACGCAGCTGCTGGTTGTAGGTGATGGTGTACATCTCCTTGCTGTTGCCGAACCGCTGCCCGTATTGGCGCGCGTCCAGGTACTCGCTCATGCTCATAAAGTTCTGCTCGGAAAAGCGGTAGCCGGCAAAGGTCACCTGGCTGTCCAGCTCGTCGAAGCTTTTCGAGTAGCTGAGGCGGTAAGAACCGCCGCTCAGCGTCTCGCCGTTATACGGCAGTTTGGCGCGCGACTGGGTGACGTCGAACGACAGCGCGCCCAGCAGCATCAAATCGCGGCCGATACCCAGCGCCGCCGCGTTGTAATCCCCGCCCAGCAGCGCCCCGCCGAACAGCGACCACCCGTTGCTCACCCCCCAGGAGAACTCGCCGGTGCCGAACATCGGCCCCTGGTAGCGGTGATCCATATCCGACGGCTTGCCCGCCGCCAGCTTGTAACGCAGCGAACCGGGGCGCGTCAGGTACGGAATGCTGGCGGTGCTCATTTTGAACTCCTGCACGCTGCCGTCCTGTTCCTCCACCCGCACATCCAGGTCGCCCGAAACCGCATCGTTCAGATCCTGGATACGAAACGGCCCGGCGGCGACGGTGGTCTCATACAGCACCCGCCCCTGCTGGCTCACGGTCACCTTGGCGTTGCTCTTCGCCACTCCGCTGACTTCCGGCGCGTAACCGCGCAGGTTGGGCGGCAACATGTTGTCGTCGGATCGCAGGCTTACGCCGCCGAAGCGAAAGCTGTCGAACAACCCGGAATCCAGGTAGTCCTCGCCCAGCGTCAGCTTGGCTCGCAGCGCCGGGATCGCCCGGTAGGCGTAGTAGCGGCTCCAGTCCAGTTGCTTATCGGTTGACTGCCCTGAGCCGGTCTGGTGGTTCAGGTTCCCTTGCCAGTCGGCGCGCAGCCGCCAGGCCCCCAGGTTGGCGCCCGCCGTGCCGTTGCCGCTGACGCTGTAACCACGCGTGCCGGCCTGCAGCTGATGCTGGGTCTGAGCGTTAATGTTGTAATCAAGCAGCACGCCGGGGACACCTTCGTCCCAGCGCGAAGGCGGATCCCAGTCCTCCGAAACGTAGTCCAGATAAGCCTGGGGGATGCTCAGATACAGCGCCGACGTAGCCAACTCACCCCGCACCTCCATGCCCGGCAGGCTGACCTCGTCCAGACAGGCGCCTTCGCGCCACCAGGTTAACTTTTTCAGCGCCTCATCCCTGATACCCAGCTGCGCCACCAATTCTGGCGATAGGCAGGCGCGGCTGCCGCCGGCGTCGTCGTCCGGTGCGTAAAACGCCACCGGCTGTTCCGGCAAATCGATTTTATTGACGTGCACCACCATGCCGTACTGGCCGGGCATAATGTAGCCGCCGCGCGAGAACTGGCTCAGATCGATGTTTTTGCGATCGTTCACGTCGAGCACGTCGGTATTGAACTGGATGTCTTCCACCGCGCCGGCTTTGCTCGCCAAGCTGCCCAGCACCAGCGCCACGCAGGCGCTGAGAATATGCAAACGAAACGGTTTCCCGGCAGGTAAAAACATCATTTCCAAGACCTTTTAATTTATTGATTTCCCTGACTCATCAGCCGGCTCAGTAATAATCCATTTTGAAGCGCACTGATGAGAAATAGTCCCCGGCCTTCAATGGCCGCTGGTTACTGATTAACGTCATGGCGTAATTCAGACGGTAATTCCCCGGCAATATATTTACCGACGGAAGAGATTTCCCTGGCGTGGCAATATTGCCGTCGGCATCGGTAATTTTCAGCGCAATACCGGAGGCATTACCGCTAATGCCAAACATTTCACCATCGCTATTGCCGTCAAACGTAATGCGAAACTGTTTCCAGTCCGGTAAGTTTTTATCGGCGCGTTCGAGCACGCAATTCACCAATTCAATACTGAATGGCACCGATCGACCTCTGCCGTCGCGCGCAATATCTGAGACAGGCATAATATCCATATCGATAATTTGCTCTCGGCTTTCCGTTGCTATTGCACAGGCGGTGTCAATAATAGCCCCTTGCATATTGACGCGCCCTTCGCCCTGCACGGCAGAGATCGCCTGCTGGGAAATGAAAAATGGCGCCAGCAATAGGCAAAAAGCCCCTATTTCTTTTATTTGTTCGTTCATTGCCATTCCCTGGTGAAATCATGCTGCTTTGAAAATGGCATGCGGGTTGCCCCGCATGCCCGATAATCACACGTATTTCGTCAGGTAACGACTTACTGGTAAGCCAGGGTAAAGTCGGCTACAGACTGGAACTCACCCGGGACGATCACGGCGGTGGAAGCCGAGCTGCCCTGCAGGTAAGCGGCGAAGCTCAGGGTGTTGGCACCGTTTTGCAGCTCACGCGCTTTAGAAGGTTTGCCCAACTCGATGTTGGTACCTGCGCCGTCGGTGATGGCGATGCCGGCGCCTTTAGCGGTACCGGTGATGCCCAGCAGTTTGCTGTCGGCTTCAGAAGCGGAACCGGAGAAGGTCAGCGCAACGGTGTTGTTTTTGCCTGGATTCTTGGTGGTCAGCTCACAGTTTTCCAGCTTGATCTGGAAGTTGCGCGGGGTGGATTTACCGCCGTTTTTCAGCGCCACGTTAGAGATTGCACCCAGTTCAACGGTCTGATCCAGAGATTCAGGCGCGATTGAGCAAGGAGCGTCAATGATAGAACCGCTGAAGGTCACTTTACCGTGGCCCTGGTCAGCAGCGTGCGCCAGAGAAGAAACACCAAATGCCATAACGGCGGCCAGCATAATTTTATTCAGTTTCATATAAATCCCTTACATTCCTTAGTAAGTAGTGGAGTAAATTAAATCCGTAAGTCACGCATGCAATGCCGCAGCTTTATTCCTGAGCGTTGTATTCGTGGCTAATACATAGCGTTTTGCGCTCCGTATCAGTGGGAACAAATTTACACCCTCCGATCTCGTTTTGAAATGTTATGTCGCAAAAATACAAAAACACAGGATTGTTATCGATAAAATAACAATAAAATAGATTTTAATGCTAAAAAATAGAATTTAATTATCAATATTTATTTAAAAAAACTTGTAAGCAGATAAACATTTCATGTCAATTATACGGATAGAGAGAAAAATCCTATTTACACACAACGTGAGGATTGAAAAAAGGTGCATCAGGTCTCAGAATAATCCCTCGACAGGAAAGTTGATGGGTAAATGAAATGATTTTTATCATAAATGAAGACATCCTCTTTAATGAGGATGAGGGCACGCTGTCGCATATTGATAATGCCAGCAATAAAATAGCGTTACTTAAACCGACCGGCAGATTGCTTTCGTTGTTTATTCGAAATAATGATAAGCTGCTGCTGCGAGAGAGGTTGCTTAATGATGTCTGGGTTGAGCATGGGCTCAAAGCCTCCAATAACAACCTGAATAATTACGTTTCCGGCCTGCGTAAGTCATTGGCGCAGTTCGGCGTAGAGGATATTATTGTGACCTACCCCCGCCAGGGGTTTAAATTTAATGCCGCAAGCATTCAACAGATGGATATAAAAGCCAGTGAGATTAATAATAATGATTATAGCGAAACCGAAATAGCGTCAACGCCGCCGCCGGCAAGAACGCCGAACTTTCGCCGCTCGGTACAGCGCTTAATTATGATCATGGCCGCTTGTTTAGTGCCGTTTGCCGCGATTGTGCTTTACCAAAACAGCACGCGCATCAGCGTTTATCCGTTGGGCAATGAGCAAAATTGCCAAATTTACACCATGCGGTTAGGCAGCGGCGAGCTGGCAAATATTAAGCGAGAGATACGGCAAGCCGGCTTCGACTGCCAATACCGGGCGGATGTCTATTACTATGACAACATTCGCAATGAGGGCGCAGAGAAGGACGAACAGTGGTTAACCTATTGCCCGCGGGCGAGCAATAGCCCGTGCATTAACAATTACATAAAAAAATAACGATATCTTAATTCATTTTAAAATAGCACCTGGGCTATGAATCCACCTTGCCCCTCGGTCGTACCGGGGGCGCAGGCTGCTGTTATGATGACGTCACGCAGACATAATACGGCGCATGGTTATCCACAAACAGATAATGGCGTGCATCCATGCGTTCAATACGCAGGTGAATCGTCTGCCCTTCCATTGGTAAACTGCGGTTCAGCGCCTCATTTTGTAGCGTGTCCGGCGGCTTTTTGATATTTTCCCGCACCCGAAATTCGTAGTTGCCCCCCCATTTTCGGTAGTCTATCCCCAGGGAACGCTCAATGATGTAACGCTTGCCATCGTAAAACACACTGCCGTTAAACAGTATGGTGGCATGCCTCACCCCATCAGGGACCACGCTTATCAGCAGCGTTCTCTCCAGCATTTTTCCTTCATATTGGTTGACGAAACGTTCAACCGCCGTACATTCCGGAATTTGCGGTTTAAAAAATAAAAAATAAGCAGAAACGCTGCATACCAGCACGGCCACCGCCGCGGCAATCGCATAACCGTGGCGGCATACCGAGCTATAGACCCCTGCTTTCATAGTAGTTCTCACATTGTACTTTGCCCGAGGTCATGGCCTCTTGCGGACAATAATAGAAATAAGATGCTCTGACCCGTCCACTGGCATTTGGCACCAGGGCCTGGCTGTCATAATAAAGCAACGTCGCCGGCTCGCCGCAGGTTGCCGTTTTCTTCTCTTGCAACATGTTCTTCAGGTGGTTCAGGTCGATCTCGCCGGGGCCGACATTGTGATAGGAAGTGACAAATTGCACATTACAGCTCCCGATCTTACCCACCGTCATCAAACTGGCCGAGGGATACCCCGTCTCCTGCCAGGCCAAAATCCCGCTCCCCGCCGCCAGCAGCAGCAACGCGGCCAACCCGAAGCGCTTAAATCGCTGCACTCGCAGCGGCCTGGTCGGCAAGGGGTTTTCTGCAGCCGCCAGGATCGGCATCTCCGGCAAACTCTCCGCCAGGCTATCCGTCGTCTTCAACGAAGCGGCGGTAAACATGAATCCCTGGCGCGGCAACGTGACGATAATGTCGTCCTCGCCCATGGCGGCGAACATCTTGCGCAGGATGGAAATGGTGTTATTGAGGTTATTGCCGGAGGCCACCTGGCCGTGCGCTTCCCATACTTGCGTCAGCAGGGTATCGCGGGAGACCACCAGGTTATTGTTTCTGACCAACGCGGACAGCAGGCGGTTCAGCGTGGCGGTGAGCGGTTGAGGCGGCAGCTCAGCGTTGAGATCCACCAACTCTGATCTATCCTCATGATATTTAATCTTATTATTAATTATGTATCTCATTGTTCCCCGCTCAAAAAACTAATTAATAATAATTAGCCCTTGTTAAACATGAGAATAGTAGCACACGGCATGAGTTAAGAAAATTCCTAGAAAAGCGCATAAAAAGCTAAATAAACATAAATATGGGAAATAACATTGTGCTGTCTCACAGGGCGCCAAACATTTAACTGATGATTGTCGATTTTTATCATGTCGACATTAAAAATGCCGCCCGGCAAATACCGGGCGGCACGAGAAATATCCATTTTCACCAGGCTCAACCGCCGCCGGGCTTACGCCTTTAAACGCCGCAGTTGCCGATCCTGCCAGCCACCAAACAGCCATTGACCGGCTATCGCGCCGAGCAAGGCGCAGAACATGTCGGACTGCGTGTCCCACGGGTCGCCCTGGGTGCCGAGAAACTCATCGGCGCCCTGGCCCAGCGCCAGCGCCGCCCACCACTCGATAAGCTCATACACCGCGCTGATCGCCAGCGCGATACAGCACACCACGAAGCCCAGCATTTTGCGGCCCTGCACATAACCGCCGCGTAGCAGGATCTCGCGCGCCGCCAGCGCCGGCACCAGCCCCTGGAAGAAATGCCCCAGTTTGTCGTACGGGTTGCGGCCAAGATCCAGCCACTGCTGCACCTCAAACCCCAGCGGTACGCGGGCGTAGCTGTACATGCCGCCGAAAATCAGGATCAGCGCGTGGAAGAAAATCAGCGTATAGAGCAGCGGCGTCAGTGGATAACGGCGATGGGTCAGCCACAGCAGCGGCAAAACAATCAATACCGGCGCCACCTCCATCAACCAGGTGGTGCGATCGTAAGGGCTGATGCCGCTGTGGATCAGCGCGGCCAGCAGCAGCAGGGTGATAACGGACAACAACCGCGGTGTGCGTGAGGCAGGCATAACCAACGTTCCTTCGGATCAATAAGGCAATCCACACTTTATACCGCAGATCGCACGGCGAAAAAAAACAGGCGGAGCGTCGCCGCTTCGCCTGTTCGAGGGGGGTTATTCTGCGCGGGATTACTTCAGCGCTACGCGGATCACGTCGTCCGGCGCGGTCGCCTCTTTTTCGCGGCTGGAAGCCTGCTTGACGCTGACGTACAGCGTCTGGCCATCCGGCGACAGCGCCAGGCTGTTCGGATGGGTCGGCGTCTTGATGGTGTTCAGCACCTTGTAGCTCTTGGCGTCAATCACGCTCACTTCGCCCGCCTGGCGGTGGGTGACGTAGACTTCATTGCGCGCCGGGTTGAACAGCACCGCCAACGATTCCGGCACGTCTATCTTGCTCAGGATGTTGCCGTTGCGGGTATCCACCACCAGCACCTGCGGCTGCTTGGAATCGGTGATGAAGGCGCGATGGGTGGCGGTATCCAGGCTGAGGTTCAGGAAGAAGTGCTCTTTGGACGCATCCAGCTTCTTGCGCGACAGCACCTTGTTGCTCTGGGTATCGATGGTCACCAACTCGCCGTCGGCGTTGGTGACGTACAGGCGCTTGGCGGCGGCGTCCAGCGCCAGGCCGGTGCCGTATTTGCCGGTGTCGGCCACGGTGGCGCGCAGGGTCAGATCCTTGCCGTCCACCACCCACACCACGCTGGATTCACCCAGCCCGGTGATATACAGGGTATTGCTGTCGGCATCCGCCACCAGCTCGCGCGGCGCCAGCGGCTTGACGGTCTCGGAGCGCTGGCGCGCGTCCAGCACCAGACGGCCTTTTACGTCGCCGGTCTTGGCGTCGATGGCGGTCACCGAGTTATTGACGGTGTTGCCGAAGAACAGCGTGCCGGTCTTGGCGTTGATGGCGGCGCCAAACGGCTTGATGTCGTTATGAATAATCTGGGTCACGTCCAGCGTGGTCGGATCCAGGCGGTAGACGATGCCGCCCTTATCCAGCTTGCGGCTCTGCGACGTGGCCAGGTAGAGCGCATTTTCGCTCGGGCTGTAGGCCATTTCATAGGCGCCCTTGCCGACCGGCTTGCGCAGCACGTCCGGCGCGGTCTGCGCCTGCAGGGTGTTGGAGAACAGCAGCGTGGACAGCAGCATCAGCGGAAATGCCGCCCGTTTTCCCTTGGTGATCAAAGCATTCATCGAAATCTCCTTATAGAGCCAACGGGGCGACCGCGCGGCCGCCCTCTTTTCATTATTAAAATCAGGCTTTCTCTTCGGAAAGCAGCGCCCACCAGCTGTCGATGGTCGGATTGCGCGCCAGCGCGATAAAGTCGATATCGCCGCGGATCTTGCGCCAGCGGGTCGCCAGCTCCATGATGCGCACCGAATCCAGACCGTAATCAATCAGGTTTTCATCGTTGCCCATCTCTTCGCTGTCTTCGTCCAGCAGCGGCAGGATTTGCTGACGCAACGCGTCGATGCTGGCGATGCCGGCCGCCGGCAGCAGAGACGCGGTGGTCACCACCCGGCCGCAGCGGCCGGCGGTGTAGCGCAGCGCCATCAGGTGTTCGTCACGCGAGAAGTCCGCCAGGCCGTCGGCCACCATGAAAGGCTGGATGTTGCGCATGAAGGCGTCGATGGCGGTGGTCAGGCAGCCGATGTGGGCATACACGCCGCAGATGATCAGCTGATCGCGGCCGGACTCCTGCAGGATCTCCTGCAGCGGCGAGCGGTGGAAAGCGCTGTAGCGCCATTTCACCAGCACTGTGTCGTCTTCGTCCGGCGCCAGCGCGGCGGTCACCGCCTGCTGCTCGGGGTGTTTGTTCAGGCCCGGCCCCCACATGTCGTTCAACAGCGCGCGATCTTCATCGCTCTGCTGGTTCGGCTGCGCGGTATAGAACACCGGAATGCCCTGCTGTTTGCAGTAACGACGCAGGTTGGCGATGTTCTCCACCACCTGTTTAATCAGCGCGCTGTCTTCGCCCCAGAAATTGAGGAAATACTGCTGCATGTCGTGGATCAGCAGCGCGGCGCGCTGCGGTTCTACCTGCCAGGTGACTTTATTTTGCGGCAGTTCGTCCGCCGTCGGCAGCGCGTAATCATTAAGTTTTGGAATGGCCATCAATTAATCTCCCTGAGCCTGAGTCTGTAGTTGCGCGTCGAGCTGCTCGCGCAGCCGTTTTTTGTCCACTTTGCCGACCGGAGTCAGCGGCAGGCTGTCCACCTGAATAAAGCGATCCGGCAGTTTGAAGTCCGCCACACCCTGTTCGCGCAGGTGGCGACGCAGCACCACCGGCTTCAGCGGCGCGTTGGCGATGATATAGGCGCAGCTCTTCTCCCCCATCAGCGCGTCCGGCATCGACACCAGCGCGGCGTTGATCACGTCCGAATGACGCAGCAGCAGGTTCTCGATCTCCTCGGCGGCGATCTTCTCTCCGCCTCGGTTGATCTGGTCTTTCTGCCGCCCCTGCACGGTGATGTAACCGTCTTCGCTAATGCTGATCAGATCGCCGGAGCAGTAGAAACCGTCGGCGTCGAAGGCGTCGGCGTTGTGCGCCGGGCTCTGGTAGTAACCGCGAAAGGTGTAAGGCCCGCGCGTCATCAACCGTCCGATCTCACCCGCCGGCAGTGGATTGCCGTCGTCATCCGCTACCCACACTTCGTCGTCCGGCGACATCGGCCGCCCTTGCGTCGTCAGGATGTGGCGTTCGTCGTCGTCCAGCCGGGTGTAGTTCACCAGCCCTTCCGCCATGCCAAACACCTGCTGCAATTGGCAGCCGATTTCATTCTGAATGCGCGCCGCCAGCGTTTCGCCCAGCTTGGCGCCGCCCACCTGCAGCAGTTTCAGGCTGGCGAGCTGGGCATTGCCGCCCCACTCTTCGATCGCCTGCAGCCATAGCGTGACCGCCGGCGGCACCAGCGCCGTCACGTTGATTTGATGCTGTTCGATCAGGCGGAAGCACTGCGCGGCGTCCGGATCGGCGGCGAACACCACCAGCCCAGCGCCATAAAACACGCCCAGCACGCCCGGCGAACTCATCGGGTAGTTGTGCGCTACCGGCAGCGCGCACAGATAGCGGGTCTGCGCGTCGAAACGGCAGATCTCCACGCTGCGGCGAATGCTGTAGTAGTAATCGTTGTGGGTGCGCGGGATCAGCTTCGGCGTGCCGGTGCTGCCGCCGGAAAGCTGGAAGAACGCCACCCGATCGGCCGCGGAAGGCTGCGCGACAAAACCGTCGCTGGTTTCTTCCAGCCAGGCGGCCAGCGCCAGCTCGCCCTCGGGCTGGCTGCGCAGCGCCACGGCACGCAGCGAAGGATGCGCATCGCGGAAGGCGTTCAGGAATTGATCGTCGGCAAACAGCGCGTGCCGGCGATCGGCGATCAGCAGCGCCGGTTTGATCTGCTCGGCATAGGCGTTCAGCTCGCTGCGCTGATGGCTGAACAGCGCGTTGACCGGCGCCACGCCAATTTTCAGCAGCGCGAAGAACACGATATAAAATTCCGCCACGTTGCCCAGCTGCACCAGCGCGGTGTCGCCGGATTTCACGCCGCGGCGCAGCAAAGCGGCCGCCAGGCGATCGGAGCGCTGCTGCAGCTCGCGGTAGGTCAGGCTGCCCTGGGCGTCGATAATCGCCGGAGCGTCGTTATTGGCCTGGCGGTCGAGGATCTCGGTCAGCGGCTTGTCAATCCAGTAGCCGCGCTCGCGATAGCGGCTGGCGAACTCCGCCGGCCAGGGGGTAAAGGCAATGCTCATCTTGTCGTTATCCTTGATTCATACCAAAGGCACGCAGAATGGTGCTGAGTTTGGTACCTGTTTCATGCCATTCAGATTCGGGTGAAGAGTCTTCCACGATGCCGGCGCCGGCGAACAGCCGCACCCGGTTGCCGTCAACGGTGCCACAGCGGATAGTCACAACCCACTCGCCGTTGCCTTCATCGTCGCACCAGCCGACGATGCCGCCGAACAGGCCGCGATCGAACGGCTCCAGCTTGCCGATCAGGGCGTGCGCCTCGGCCGTCGGCATGCCGCACAGCGCCGGCGTCGGGTGCAACAGGCAGGCCAGCGACAGGGCGTTTTCGTCCGGAGACGCCGCCTCGCCGTCGATCGGCGTGGAGAGATGCCACAGCGTGGTGGTGGTCAGCAATTCAGGGGTGTGCGGCACGTTCAGGTAGCGGCAGCGGCCGGCCAGCACGTCGCGCATGCTTTCGGTGACGATGCGGTGCTCGTGGCGATCTTTCGCCGAGGCCATCAGCCGCTCCCCCACTTCGCGATCGCGCTGCGGATCGGCCTCGCGCCGGGCGGAACCGGCCAGCGGGTTGGAATAGAAACGGCCGCCGTCCTGGCGCAGCAGCAGCTCTGGGCTGGCGCCCAACAGCGCGCCCTGCTCCAGCGGCACATGGAAGTGGAAACCGTGCGGGTTCTGGGCGATCACGCGCGCCATCAGCGCATGGCGATCCACCGGCTGGCGCGTTTCGATCTCCAGCAGGCGCGACAAGACCACTTTATCCAGCTCACCGGCCTTCATCGCGGCAACGGCGTCGCTGACCATGTTCATGAACGTCTGCTGCGGCGGCAGCTCCGTCACCCCGGCCAGTTCAGGGCCGTTCGCCGAAGGCCGAACGCCGGCCATAAAGGCGGCGCGGTCGAACCAGCGGCTCTGCTGGGGAACAAACAGCGCCGAAGGCTGCCGGGTATCGAACGGGATGGCGCCGCACAGCAGCGGCTTTTTGATGCCGGCCTGACGGGCCTCGGCAAACGCCTGCCGCACGCGGCGCTGGAACTCGCCGTTCAGATCGGCGCCGTCCGCGGCCGGCAGGCGAATGCGGCTGAAACAACCGGTGGTGGTCAAGCTGCGGTAAGGGGAGGTAAAGAAGAAGCCCGACGCCGGAGAAAAATCAGCGGCGAACCGGTGTTCTTCGCGCTCCTGCATTTCCTTTCGATTGATGTCGTTCACGGCAGTAACCATCGCTTCGCCCTCAAGAATTTGAAGTGATAACCAATATAATAATGATTATCATTTGAGTTGATTCCGCGCTAAATTACTCGCCGATATTTGCTATGTCAATAAACGTAAGCACTTCTTTCATTTCGAAATCATGACATAAACGCTGTGGGTTTTACGCATGCCGATGATAAGCATTGCTATTTGATCCCACAGCGTCGCATTAACGCATCGAGTTACTTTTCACTGGCCGGCTGAGGCTCGTTCTGAGGCTCCGGTTTGTGCAGCGTAACCTGGCGCAAACCGGTCATGGCGAACAGCAACAGGATGCCGAGCAGCGCCGCGCCGAAGCCGAAACCGCTGGCGCTCATCGCCGGCAGCATAAAGGCGCCCATCGCCCCCAGCAGCAACGCGCCCAGCGCATCGCCCACCACGTTCTGCGCCGTCCACAGGCCGTTGATGCGGCCAAGGAAATTGTCCGGCGTCAGGCCCTGGATCAGGCCGTATTGCAGCAGCGAGTTCAGCGCGCTCAGGTAGCCGAACGCCACCAGGCACAGCAACGCCAGGCTGTACCACGGCATCAGGCCGAACAGGCCAATAGAGGCGAAAGCCGCGATCGCCGTCAGCAGCATCACCCAACCGGGGCGCGCCACGTGCGCCACGCGCCCGCTGGTGAACGCACCAATAGTCGCGCCGAGCGGCACGGCGGCGTACATATAACCGAGGTGGGCTGCGTCGATGCGCCAGCTTTCCGCCATCGCCGGGTACAGCACGCGCACCGCGCTGGCCATGGTCAGCAACGCGCCGATCAGCGCCACCATGCCGATCACCTTGTTCTGGAACAGGAAGGCGAAACCGCCCGCCAGCGCGCGCAGCGGATGTTCCCGCGGCTGCGGCGGCGGCATCAGCTGCGGCAGGCTCAGCAGCGGCAGCAACGTCAACAGGGTGCCGAACGCCGCCAGGCCGTAGTTCCAGGCGATGCCCATATGGGCGATCACCAGGCCGCCGATGGCCGGGGAAAGAATCGAGCCGAAGCGCACCGTCAGCATGCTGATGGCGCCCGCCTGCACGATGTTTTCGCGGCCCACCAGCGCCGGCGTGGCCGCCAGCAGCGCCGTCACCCCCACGGCGCCGAAGAAACCGTCCCACACCGCCAGCAGATAAATGGCCGCCAGCGAAGGTGACGGCAACAGGGCGTTGAGGCACAGGCCGACGAACCCGATGCCGCAAGTGGAGCGCGCGAACAGGATCAACCGGCGCCGCTCATAGCGATCGGCCAATACGCCGCCCATCAGCAGCCCGGCGAACATGCCGCCGCCGGCCAGCGTCACCGCCAACCCAACCTGCAGGGTGGAACCGGTCAGCGCCTGGATCTGCACCGGGATGGCGATCGCCATCAGCCCCAGCGCCACAATGGAGATGAAACGCGCGCAGAATACCGCGCGAAAGGCCCGGTGGGTTTTCAGCAGGCTAAAATCAAGCAGGATGGAGGGTTTGCTACTCATCGGTTGTTCACCACATCTTTAAACGGGGATTCTGCAGTTGCGGAGCGCTATGCTAGCACAGATAACGAAATCAATAATGATAATAGAAATCATTGATATTCAATTGTGAGCGGACGCAAGAAACGCCGCCAAACGCGGGGCAATCCCCGTGCCTGGCGGCGAGATGACGGGCGTTATTACAGCGTGCGCAAAATCCGGTTCAGCAGCGGCCCCAGCACTTTGAACGAGGCCGGCGAAACGATATCGACATGCGCGCAGTCGAGCTCGTGCGCCTGCAGCGCATCGACATACTGCGACCAGGTCTGCTGCACGTCCATCCCTGCCTGCAACGTGCGTTTGGCGACGAACAGCGTCGCCTGGCCGTGGAAGCGGGCGGTCCGCGTGTGCGACAGCAACCGCACCGAATCGGCGTAGTTGGCTTCGATGTTGTCGAACATCATGGTGCGCGTCTCGCCCAGCGCCGGATCGAGCGTATCCTGCGACACCGCCAGGAACTGTTCGCGCTCGCGCTGCACTTCCTTCAACACGTTGTCGTCCAGCATCACGTCCCAGTTTTGGGTCTCCGGCGGATAGGTATCCAGCAGGCCGAGGAACGCCACCTGCTCGCCGCGCGCCTGCAGCCGGGCGGCGATGCCCTGGGCCAGCGTGCCGCCCAGCGAGTAGCCGATGAAGTGGTACGGCCCGTGCGGCTGCACCTGCAGCACCGTCTGCAGGTGCGCCTCCACCACCTGGTCCATGTCTTCGCTCAGCGCCAGCGGGCCGTCCGGCCGCGGCGACTGAATGCCGACCAGCGACCAGTGCTGATCGAGATAGCGCGGCAATACGCTGAACTGCCAGGAGAAACCGGACGCCGGATGCAGACAGAACAGCGTCGGCCCCTCGGTGACGCGCAGCGGCAATACGCTGTCGAAGCCACTGCGATCGGCCTCTTCCTGCGTGCGATCTTCCGCCAGCAAGGCGGCCAGTTGCTCGACGCGCGACGCCACCATCACCTGGCCGACGGACACCGCCTTGCCCAGATCGCGGCGCAGCTCCGCCGCCAGACGCATCGCCAGCAGCGAATGGCCGCCCAGCGCGAAGAAATCGTCGTCGGCGAACACCTGCTCGCGCTGCAGCAGGCGGGCGAATACCGCGGCGATCTCGCTTTCCAACCCGGCCTGCGGCGGACGCCCTGCCTTGCGCTCACCGCCCTGCGGCTGCGGCAGAGCCTTGCGATCCAGCTTGCCGTTGGCGCTCAGCGGCAAATCGCGCATTTCCACCAACGCCACCGGCACCATGTGCGGCGGCAGACGGTCGGCCAGCGCCGCGCGCAGGGCTTCCGCATCCCAGCTCGCGCCAGGCTGCATCACCAGATAACCCACCAGCTGGCGCGCATCGCCGCCGGCGTCCACCGGCGTGCCCTGCAGCACCCGCGCGTGCGTCACCGCCTGGCGCACGCCCGGCAGCGACAGCAGGGCGTGGTCGATTTCACTCAGCTCGATACGCTGCCCGCGGATCTTCAGCTGATCGTCGCTGCGGCCCAAATATTCCACCGCGCCGTCCGGCAGCCAGCGCGCCACGTCGCCGGTGCGGTACATGCGCCCGCCCTCACCGAACGGATCGGCGACAAAGCGGCTGGCGGTCAGATCCGGCCGGCCAAGGTAGCCGTGCGCCAACTGGACGCCAGTCAGATACAGATCGCCCGCCACGCCCGGCGGCACCGGCCGCAGACGCGCGTCCAGAATGCGCAGCACGGTGTTCCACACCGGCAGGCCAATCGGCACGTTGGCGCCGGTCACCTTCGCCAGCGCCTCGCCGTAGGCCGGATGCCAGGTCACGTCCACCGCCGCTTCGGTCGGGCCGTAGAGGTTGTGCAACGGCACCGCCGTGCGGCTTTGCCACAGGCGGCACAGCTCCGCCGGCAGCGCTTCGCCGCTGCAGAACACCTGGCGCAGCGCGGCGCAGCTCGCCACCGCCACGTCGTCGTCCAGGGCGGCAACGAAAGCCGCCAGCATCGACGGTACGAAGTGCATCGTGGTAATGCGGTGTTGGGCGATCAGCTGTTGCAGCTGCTGCGGATCGCGGTGCGCCTCCGGCGGCGCCATCACCAGCCGGGCGCCGACCATCAATGGCCAGAAGAATTCCCACACCGAGACATCGAAACTGCACGGCGTTTTCTGCAGCACCGCGTCGTCCGCCCCCAGCGGATACTGGTGTTGCATCCACAGCAGGCGGTTGACGATCGCCTGATGGCCGACCAGCACGCCTTTCGGGCGCCCGGTGGAGCCGGAGGTAAAGATGATATAGGCCGCATGGTCCGGCGTCGGGCCCGCGATCGCCACCCCGGCGGCGTGATCGGCCGCCAGCGGCGCGTCATACAGCAACATGTCACCCTTGTCGGCGAAACGCGCCTGCTGCGCCGGGTGAGTGATGAGCAAGCGGGGCGCGGCGTCTTCCAGCATCATCGCCAGCCGCTCGTCCGGATAACCGGTGTCCAGCGGCAGGTAGGCGGCGCCCGCTTCGACGATCGCCATCAACGCCAGCGACAGGAACACCGACCGCGGCAGCGCCACCGCCACGATGTCGCCCGGCCGCACGCCCTGCGCCACCAGTTGGCGCGCCAGCGCCGTGACCTGCTCGCGCGTTTCGCGGTAGGTGAAGCTGAAATGCGCATCCGCTAACGCCGGCGCGTCCGGCGTGGCTTGCGCCTGCTGCGCCAGCAATTGGCTCAGCGTGGTCGCCGGCACCGGATGCGCCGTGTCGTTGACCCGCGCCAGCAGCGCGCGATCGTCGGCGGTCAGCATATCGGCCTCGCCGATCGGCAACGTTGCCTGCGCGGCGAACTGCGCCAGCAGCAGCGGCAACCGTTGCAGGTGCGCCTGCAGCTCCTGACAGCTGTAACGTTCGGCATTGGCCAGCAGCTCCACCTTCAATTGGTGGTGTTCATCGATAAACAGCGCAATCTCCAGATCGCGCACCGGCCCGGAGGCCAGATCGTGGGTAATGCCCTCGATGCCGGCGAAATCCAGCTGGTAATCGAACATTTTGAAGTTGAAGACCGTGCCGTACAGCGGTTCGCCGTCGCCGATGCGCCCCAGATCGCGCTGCACCTGTTCGGCGTCGTAGCGCTGATGGCGGCGCACCGTTTTCAGCTCGCGGCTGATGCGTGCGGCGGCCTCATACAGCGTGGCCTGCGGCTCGAGATGCATCTCCATCGGCAGCACATTGATCACCGGGCCGGCGGCGCACAAGGCGGCCGAGCCGGTACGGCGCATGAAGATAAAACCGGCGCTGAAGCTCGGTTGGCCGCTCAGGCGCGATACCCACAGCGCCACCAACGCCACCGCCATATCGGCGGCGTTCAGCTTCTGCTGCGCGCCACGCTGCACCAGTTCGGCGAAGGCCTGCGGATCGCAGCGCTGTTCCAGCCGGTGGATGCGCGGCGTGGGCGTTTGCCCGGCCAGCGGCTGCGGGCAGATCGTGGCCGGCGGCGGCAGCTGCCGCGCTTTTTCGCGCCAGAAATCGGCGTCGCGTTGCCAGGCCGGCGCCTGCCGGTAAGCCTGGTATTCCGCCACCACGTCGCTGAACGCCGTGAAAGGCGTTGGCTCCAGCGCGTCGCCGCGGCAAAGATGGGTATAAATCGCCGCCACGCGGCGAGCGATGGCGGTGAAGCTGAAACCGTCCACCAGCAGATGGTGATAACGCTGATACCAGAACCAGCGATCGTCCGCCAGGCGCATCACCACATGGCGATACAGCGGTGCGCCGCTGCCGGCGCGCAGATCGCTCGTCAGATCGATGTCCATCAGCGCGCGAGCGGCGGCTTCGGGATCCGGCGACGTCGTCAGATCGACCCGTTCCGGCTCGTGCACCGCCAGCGAGTCATCCAGCCATTGCACCGGCACGCCGTCGCGTTCCGCAAAACGCAGCCGCAGCATGTCCACCTCGCCGAGACCCTGAGTGATGGCCTGCAGCAGGGGCTCCACGGCGACGGGGCCGTTGAGTTCGATGGCATGCGCCACCGCGTAAGCATTGCGATGCGGAGAGATTTGATCGGCGACCCAAATGCCGGGTTGCGCCGCGACCAGCGGCCATTCGCCCGCAAGCGCCGGGCCGCTGAGAGAGTTAGGGGTGTGTGACACTGCTTATTGCTCCCGTGATTACCAGGCGCCGGTCACGCCTTGCGTGCTGCGACCGGCAGAATATCTTGCCAATGCTGTTCCAGCCACTCGGCGCACTCGGTGCGCGCCGCCGGGCCAAATACGATCGTCCAATCGGGTGGAATGGCGCGGAAATCCGGCCACAAACTGTATTGTTGTTGTACGTTGCGCAGCACCAGGCTGCGCTGCTGTTGATCATCGAACGGATTCAGGCTTTCCATCCTGCGTTCCTTGTGCCGCTGTCGTTACCGATGCCGGATAAGCGGTGGCGAAAGCGGAAGCCCACACCGCCTGCAGCCCGTCGGTCAGGCCGCTGCGCCAGCACAGCGCGTCGTGCCCGCCTTCCACCACCCGGTAGTGCACCCGATGGCCGGCTTCGCTCAGGCGCGCCGCCATTTGCCCGCTGACCTGATGCACCAGCTTTTCCTGCGTACCGGCTTCCATAAATACCTTCAGCGCGCCGTGGTTGCCCAGGCCGTGGCGTTCGACCTGTTGCATCAGCCAGCAGGCGTCGTCGGGAATGCTCGGCAGCTGCAGCATGTCGCGCCGCGGCCACCAATAGGAGCCGGACTGGGTGATCACCGCGCCGAAGCGCTGCGGCCAGCGCAGCCCGGCGTACAGAGAGGCCAGGCCGCCAAAGCTTTGCCCCGCCACCACCGTCTCGGCCGGATTGTCGCTGTGCGGCGCCCATTCGGCCAGTTGCGGCATCAGTTCTTCCTGCACCGCCAGCCAGAAATCGTCCTTGCAGGTCAGCTCACGCGCCCGGTGCGGCAGATCGATGATGTCGATCAGCACATACACCGCTTCCGGCAACGCCCCCTCGCGGGTCAGTTGCATCAACGGCGCCCAGACCGGCATTTGCTTCGCCCAGAACTGGCCGTCGAGCAGGATCGCGAGCGGGCGTTCGGCCGGCTTGCTGTCGCCGGTGGTGTAGATCCAGACATCGCGGCTGTTGCCCAGACGCTCGCTCTGCCAGGTATGGCGCTGCAAACGCGCCGGCAGCGGCGGCGTGCAGCGCCCGCTGGCGATCTCATACTCATCGAACGAGCGCCACACCGGCTGCGGCGGCGCATCCGGCATGTGCAGACCGGAAACGCTGTGGCCGCTGGCGCTTTGCCAGGAGCGATAGGGGTTGAGCAGATCGGGAGTGGCGCAGGCGAACACCTGGTGCCACCAGTGACGCAGGTTGTGCATGTTGGCGTGCGCGTCGTCGTCGCTGAACGCCGGCGGCCGCTCGTCAAAACAAGGAATAAAGCAGTAGCTGCCGCGCCAGGCGCCGTTCAGCTCGGTCTGCCAGTACCATACGTCGGTACCGGCCAAACGCAGCAGGCTTTGCGGCGGATTCGGCTGATGGTGGTCGGTCAGGCAGTTGATGTTGATCCACACCCGGCGGTAGGCGGAAGTCAATTCGCATCCCTGCGGATCGCGCCAGAAAAAGGTGGTTCGCCACCGGCCGTTACCCGCCGGTTCTACCCATGGCGTACCGCGTCGTGCCACCGTCAACCACCACCCTGGACTGCCCGCATTGCTGCTGGCCAATAATCTGCTGCTTTCTGACTCTAGTTCTGTATTCACAACGCCTACCCATTTTGTAGTTGGCGGCACCGGGAACGTCGACTTTTCCCTATCGCCGGCCACCGCCCGAACACACTGTAGGCCAAATACTATTGATAATAATTTGCATTTGCAATAGTGTGTAAGGCTTGGAGATCGTGCTGGTATTGCGCGCAACGGACAGTGATCGGGGATACATCAATGGCATCCCTTGCCGCAGCCGATTTTCTATTCCGACTACACAAAAACTACAACCGCCTTTCCCCCCGTTCGGCAAGGGATGGCAGCAAGGTAGGACACTCAAATGAAAAGCAAGCTATCACGTTATTCTTTGGCCACTCTTATCGGCTTGGGATTGGGCGCGTCCGCGTTCGCCAACGCCGCGCAGCAGACCGACACCCCCACCACGGAAGAAAACAGCGGCGCAGCGGATAAAAAGCCGCGCGGCGAAGACACCATCGTCGTGACCGCCGCCCGGCAGAACCTGCAGGCGCCGGGGGTATCCACCATCACCGCCGATGAGATCAAGAAACGCCCGCCGGCGCGCGACATCAGCGAGCTGATCCGCACCATGCCCGGGGTTAACCTGACCGGCAACTCCACCAGCGGCCAGCGCGGCAACAACCGCCAGATCGATATCCGCGGCATGGGCCCGGAAAACACCCTGATTCTGATCGACGGCAAACCGGCCTCCAGCCGCAACTCGGTGCGTCAGGGCTGGCGCGGCGAACGTGACTCACGCGGCGATACCGCCTGGGTGCCGCCGGAAATGATCGAACGCATCGAAGTGCTGCGCGGCCCGGCTGCGGCGCGCTATGGCAACGGCGCCGCAGGCGGCGTGGTCAACATCATCACCAAGAAGGCCGGCGATGCGCTGCACGGCTCGCTGAACGGCTACTTCAACGTGCCGCAGCACAAGCAGGAAGGCGCCACCAAGCGCACCGATTTCAGCCTGTCCGGGCCGCTGAGCGATTCCCTGAGCTTCCGCCTGTTCGGCGGCTACAGCAAAACGCAGGCCGACGCCTGGGACATTAACGAATCGCACAAATCCGAACGCGTCGGCGCCTACGCCAACAGCGTGCCCGCCGGGCGCGAAGGGGTGGTCGATAAAAACATCGACGCCTTGCTGCACTGGGATTTCGCCCATCTGCAGTCGCTGGAGTTCGAATACGCCTATGGCCGCCAGGGCAACCTGTACGCCGGCGATACCCAGAACACCAACACCAACGCCCTGGTACAGAGCAACTACGGCAAAGAGACCAACCGCATCTACCGTGAAACCTTCGGCCTGACCCACCGCGGCGCCTGGGACAACGGCGTGAGCACCAACAACTACGTGCAGTTCGAACGCACCCGCAACACCCGCCTGAACGAAGGCTTGGCCGGCGGCACCGAAGGCATCTTCGATACCAAGAACACCGGTTTCGGCACCACCAAGCTGGATGACTTCCTGGCGCACAGCGAAGTCAGCGTGCCGTTCGAGCTGGGCGTCGCGCAAACCGCTACGCTGGGTACCGAATGGAGCCAGCAACGGATGAAGGACGGCACCTCCACCAGCCAAACGCTGATGGGCGGCACCATTCCCGGCATGACGACCGGTACGCGCAGCCCTTACGCTTCCGCGCATATCTTCTCGCTGTTCGCCGAAGACAACATTGAACTGACCGACACCACCATGCTGACGCCGGGTCTGCGCTACGATCTGCATTCGGAATCCGGCAACAACTGGAGCCCGGCGCTGAACCTGTCGCAGGAACTGGGCGACTACTTCACGCTGAAGATGGGCATCGCCCGTTCCTACAAGGCGCCGACCCTGTTCCAGACCAACGGCAACTATCTGCTGTACAGCAAAGGCCAGGGATGCGCCGGTAGCGATACCAGAAACGGCTGCTACCTGCTCGGCAACGACGATCTGAAGGCGGAAACCAGCGTCAACAAAGAGATCGGGCTGGAGTTCCATAACGACGGCTGGCTGGCCGGCGTGACCTACTTCCGCAACGATTACCACAACAAGATTGAAGCGGGTAACTCCCGCATCGCCACCAGCAGCACCGGCACGGCGGTCTATCAGTGGGAAAACGTGCCGAAGGCGGTGGTGCAAGGGCTGGAAGGCTCGCTGAACGTGCCGGTCAGCGAGACCGTCACCTGGAGCAACAACGCCACCTACATGATCGAGAACAAGAACAAGACCACCGGCGATTACCTGTCGGTGATCCCGAAGTTCACCGTCAACTCGACCCTCAGCTGGCAGGCCACGCAGGATCTGTCGATGCAGTCCACCCTGACCTGGTACGGCCGTCAGAAGCCGAAGAAGTACAACTACCAGGGTAAACCGGCCACCGGCGGCGAAACCCGCGAGGTTAGCCCTTACGCCGTCGTCGGCGCCAGCGCGACCTATGATCTGACCAAAAACGTCAGCCTCACCGCCGGCATCGACAACCTGTTCGATAAACGCCAGTTCCGCGCCGGCAACGCGCAGAACGTCGGCGATCCGAACACCGGTGCGATCAACATCGCCGGTGCGGGCGCGGCCACCTACAACGAACCGGGCCGCACCTACTACATGAGCATCAACACCCACTTCTGATGACATGAACCAACGACAAAGGGGGGCTCAGCACCCCTTGAGGTAAATGACAAAGCGGATGACGTTGCCGGGCTTTCATTAGGCGACAGATAGAAAACAAGGAAAATCAATTCATTGATTTTCGGCTGATAACCACAAAGGAGGAAAAACCACGCTTTTTCCTCCTTTGTCAGCCACGATAAAGGGCGCCGCGGCGCCCTTTTTTTATCTTTCCATTCAGTTATTTGGTGTGTAGCTGAATGCGCACCACGCTTTCGGCTTTGCCGGCCTTGGTGGCAGCGCCGTCGTTTTTCACCGTTACGAACAGCGCATCGCCTTTCGGATCCAACGCCAGGCTGTTAGGGTGCGGCGGCAGGTCTACGGTTTGCAGGCGCTTGAGGGTCTTGGCGTCGAACACCGTCAGCGTCCCGGCGCCGTGATCCACGCGCACGCCCTTGCGGTTGGCGACATACAGCCGCTGGCTGCGCTCGTCGAGCAGCAGACCGATCGGCACTTCATCCGTCAGTTCGCTGGCCAGCACCTTGCCGCTGTCCGCATCCAGCGCAAACACCCGGTGGCCGCTGCTGCGCTTCACGTAGTCGCGCCCCAGATGATGGTTGCGGTAGTCGTCGCGGTCGATGCCCTGATCGACGCCCAACAGGCGGTTGCTCGCCGGGTCATACACCAGGTTCAGCAACTGATCGGCCTGCACCTCGTGCGTGACGGCGATCGCCAGCGTGTCGGCGTTCAGGGTGATCACCTGCCCCTGCATGTTGGAGACGAACACCCTGCGGCCCTTCTCATCCAGCGTGATGCCCACCGCGTTGTAACCGAAGCCCGGGATCACTTTCTCCAGCTTGCCGGCCTTGGTATCGACCACGTACAGCACGCTGTCGACGCCGAAGCCCAGCCCCGGCAGGAACAGGCGGCCGCTTTGCGCGTCATATTTAATCTCGCGGATGCGGTACAGGTAGTCCTCAGTGATCTTGAACTTCTTCAGCTCCGCCAGCAGGAAATCCAGGCGCTTGCCGCTGATGCCCGCCTGCTTGTAGGCCTGCTCCAGCACCGCTTTATCCAGCAGCTTGATGCTGCCTAGCGCATGGTTGGTGGTGGTGTCCACCACCCCGACTTCGCCGTTGAAGGCCTGCGTCAGGTACAAACGATTGCCCGCATCGTTCAGCGCCACGCCGAAGCCTTTCACCTTCAGCGGGATCTCCGCCTTGATCGCCAGGGTGTTGGGATCCAGCCGCAGCACGCGGGAGCGCGCTTCTTCCTTCCAGTCCGGCGCGCTGACGAACAGCGCCTGCTGCGAGGTGCTGTAGGCCATCTCCACCACCGCCGACGACAGCGCCTGGCGCTTGATGTCCTGCGGTTTGATGCCGGCATCGTCCGCCTGCGCGGCGCCGGCGACCACCAGAGAGGCCGCCGCCAGCAGCGACAGTAACGCGCGCGGGGTTGCTAGGGTTCCAGACATCCTTTTATCTCCTTGAAAATCATGCTTTCGGTTAGAGTGAAACAACGTCATGCCTGCGGCCCGGGCGGCAGCGCCGCCAGAGCGATATCGCCAGCGATGTGCTGCGCAAACTGGGTAAAGACGTGCTGAACGCCGTCGGCGATCAGAGTGGCCTGCTCCCTGCTGTAGTGATCCTGGCGATAGGTCATCATCACCCGCAGGGATTTCTTCCCGGCCAGATCGTCTTCCATCACCTCAAACTGCAGGCCGAGCAGCGATTCGGCTTTCTCCGGCTCCACCTGACGGTAGGCGATCGCACGGCCGTCCTGCAGCCGGAACTCGCCGTTCAGCTTGATGCGACTGTGGATCTGGATGAACACTTCGAACATGTGGTTTTTGCGGTCGGCATCCACGCCGAACAGCCCTTCTTCCACCAGGTCGATCGGAATGTCGGTGTACGGCAGCGAGCCATTGATGGTGTTTTTCACCTGACTGACCAACCCGGCCACCGTCAGCCCCTCGTCGAAGCGCACGCGGTGCACCACCACGGTGGTGAAATAGCCGACGGTATCGAAGAACTCGGCGTCGTTACGGCCGGAAGTCGAGGTGCCCACCAGCAGATCCGCCGGGCCGCCCAGCAGGCGCAGCGCCGAGGTAATCCCGGCATACACCACGTTGAACAGCGACGCGTTGTTGCGGCGGGCAAGCTGATACAAGCCTTCCGCCACGGCAGGATCGACCTCGAACTCCAGCCAGCCGCCGTTGACGTCCGCCGGCGCCGGCACCGCCGGGTGGGTGGACGGTTCTTGCCGGAAGATCGGCTGGCCGACCGGCGCGCCGCGCAGCGCATCGAGCCAGTAGTCCAGATGTTGCTGCTGCACCCCCGAGGCCCGCTGCTGCCGGGCGAAGGTATGGAACTGCGGCGGCTGCCCGCTCCACTGCGGCGCCTGGCCGACGACGCGATGGCGATAAGCGACGCCCAACTCGTCCATCATCAGGTTGAGCGACCATTCATCCAGCACCACATGGTGGAACAGCAGCGACAGCAGCTGTTGGCCGTTGTCCGCATCGCGCAGCAGCGTGGCGCGCAGCGGCAGCTCGGCGGCCAGATCGAACCGATGCTGGCCGGCGTCGGCCAACAGGGCGGCGGCATTACCCGCCGGCGTCTCGTGGGAGAAGCGGAACCACTGATAATCAGGCAGTTCTGCGGCTGGCACCACGACCTGCACCACCTCCCCCTGCTGCTCGACGAAGCGTGAACGCAGCACGGTATGGCGAGTCATGACGTCGATAAACGCCTGACGCAGCGCCGTTTCATCCACCGCATCGAAGAAACGCAGAGAGAACGGCAGGTTGAAGATCTCGTCATGACCAAAGGCTTCATACACCTTCCACAACGATTCCTGCGCCAACGACAGCGGCGCCTGCGCCCGATCATGATCGTCGGCGGTCGTCGGTGCGGCATTCGGCTGCGCGACGTTCAGGCGTTTGGCGTACCCCGCCAGCCCGCGCGCCGTCGGATGGCTGAACAGATCGTTAATGTTGATTTCGATCTGATGCAGGCTCAGCAAGCGGCCGATCACCCGAGTGGCGACCAGCGAATGGCCGCCGCGATCGAAGAAATCTTCATCCAGGGTCATTTCCGGCGCCGCCAGCGCCTCGCTGAACGCCTGCAAAATCAGTGATGCAATGCTTTCGTCCGCGTCGCCGTTCGCCACCGACGCGGCCATCGCCGGGGAAACGGCCTCAGCCGCCGGCAATGCGACGGCAATCCGCTGCCCAGCCAGGAACGCGCTGAACTGCTCCAGCAGGAAAGGCGCCGCGTGCGGAGACAGACGCGGATCGGTGACCAGCTCCAGCGTCAGCGTTTCCGCCTCGGGCGAGCTCAACAGCAGCGCCAGTTCAAACGGCGTATGCAGCGGCGGCAGCAACAGGCGTTCGGCGTGAACGCCTTCCAACCGCCACTCTGCAGCCAGATCGTCGCGCCAGGCCACCAGCAGCTGCGCCCGCTGCGGATCCGGCTGTTCAGCCACGGTCTGCGCCAGCAGCCGTTGCCCGGCATCGCCGTCGCCGTGACGTACGGTCAGGCGCATCAGCGGCGCTGCCGTCAGGCCCAGCTCCAGACCGACGCACTCCGCCGTTTCTGCCGCCGGCACGCACAGCTGCACCGCTTGCCCGCCGGCCTGCGCGGCGATGAACTCGGCAAAACGCGCCGCCACCGCCGCCAGCAACACCCGCGGCGCGTCATTGGCGGGCAACAGCGAGCGCGCAATGCGCGTGACCACGCGCCCACCCACCGGCGGCAACGCTTCAGCACGCTGCGCCGGGCTGCGGTAATCCTGCAGCGAGACCGCCTGGCGCGCCCAGGGCAGCTGTGGCTCCGGGATTTCCGGCGGCTCGAACGGCTCCGCCGCGAAAGGCAGAGGCATCGCATCTCCGTTATAGCGGGCGGCCAGCATCGCCGGCAGATGGCGCCACGGCAGCGTTTCCGCCAGGATGTCATGCAAGACCGCGCCCAACATCACGTCACCGCCCGGCGTGAGCAACAGCAAGAAGCGCAGCGGCGCTTCGCCTTCCAGTTCAAACGGCGCCGCCTGCGCCTGCAGCAGGCAATCCATGGCGTGTTGTTCATCCGCCACCTGACGCAGGCTCACCGGCAACGGCGCCGAATCGGCGGCGCGTTTAATCAGACCGTTTTCATCATCAAAAACGTAATGCACGTTCACGCCCGGCGTTTCCCGCACCAGCGCCTGCAGCGCCGCCGTCAGTTGGGCGATATCCACCTCTCCCGTCAGGCGCCAGGCCAGCGCCCGCTGCCCGCGTGCGTCACCCTGCTGCAGATGGGCAAACCATGCCCGTTCTTCGGCTTCGCTTACCGGCCGCTCGCCGTTCGCCGCCCCCGCGCCCAGCGCCTGAAACGCGCTCTCCAGCCGCTGGGCCTCTTCATCGCTCAGAATGCTGTCAAAATCACCGATCACTGCGTTATCTCCTTTGCCCGGCCGTGCCGGGATAGCGCATAAAACGGGGGACATTCGTCCCCCGTCACCGCGATAGCGTTAGAAAGTCAGCTCAACCGCTGCGCCGACCAGGCGGCCTCGCTGGAGCGTCGCCGTGTAAATGTCATTGCTTCTGACCATCTCGCGGCGGTCGGAATCAAACAGGTTTTTCGCATACAGCGTGGCGCGACCGTAGTCAAAGGTGTAAGCCAGCTGGGCGTTGGCCGTCCAATAGGAGCCGATGCGCCCGCGCGAGTCGTTGTCGTATTGCGAATAGTAGGAGTCGGTAAACGCCACGTTGCTGCTCAGCTCCCACCCTTTCAGGAACTGATATTTGGCGCCCATGTTGGCGGTGTAAGCCGGCGCGCGCGCCAGCTCATGCCCTTCCACGCCGCTGCCCGAGAACTTCTTGATGTCGGTTTTCAACAGGCCGAGGTTGCCGAACAGTTCGAAATCCCAGCGCGGCTGCCAGGTAGCGCCGATTTCCGCGCCGTAGGTTTCCACCTTGTCGGCGTTGCGGATCACGCTGGAGTTCTCGCCCAGCGAGTACGGCAGCTGCATATCCTTGTAATCGTTGTAGAAGATGTTACCCGTCAGCACCACGTTGGCGTCTTTCAGGTGATGGCGGGTGTACAGCTCGTAGTTCCAGACATACTCGGAACCGTAGGTGTAGCTGACCACCGGCGTGCCGATCGTGATGCCGCCGCCGCCGGCGTTATAGCCGCGTGCGATCTTGGCGCCGTAGGTTTGGGTATCCGTCGGTTTCCAGGCCACGTCCAGCTTCGGCAGGAACACGGTGTAGGTTTCATCGAAATCGATGCGCACCGCCTGGCTGCCGCCGTCGCGGCGACGATGTTCGCGCTCCAGACGGCTGGCGGCGGTCACGTCCACCTGCGGCGTCAGCGCATAGGTCAGCTCGGCGAACGCCGAATGGGTATCGGTCTTATCCTTGAAGGTCGAGCCGCCGAAGATGTTGACGAACTCATCCTGCGTGCCGTGGAAGTAACGCAGCCCCGCCAGCCCGTGCAGGCGGCTGTCCGCGCCGCCGAAGCGCACCACCGGCTCCACGTGAACTTCCTGGCCGTCGATCTCGGCGTATTGGATGTTGTAAGCGGTCGGACGGTTGATGTTGAAGTCGGTGTAGATAACGCGGTTTTCCAACGTCAGTGCGTCGGACTGCTCCCAGGCCAGATCCCAGATGGTGCTGTTCATGTTGCTTTTGAACACGGCGCGGCGCGGATCGTGGCGCGGGTTGGTCGGATGCGGCTGCGGGTTAAGGCTTTCGTTCTGCGGCGCGGTGCTGCCGAAGTGGTTGAAGGTCAGCTTGGTGGTCAGATCGCGCAGGCCGGCCGGGTTGAACAACAGCTTGGCGCGGGCGGTGGTGGCTTCCACTTCGCGCGGATCGCCTACCGGCGCATAGGCCGGCAGATCGGCTTCGCTGCGGCGGCGCTGGCGATCGACGCTGACGCGGAACGCCAGCTGATCTTCCGCCAGCGGGCCGGACGCCATGGCCGCCAACTGTGAAGAGTGCTGGTTGCCGGCCCCGCCCTTGAAGGCGCTTTCCCACTCGAAGGTCGGATCCTTACTGGCCATGACGATGGCGCCGGCGATGGCGTTGCGCCCCTGGATGTAGCTTTGCGGGCCGAGGAACACTTCGACGCGATCCAGATCCCACAGCGACTGCGGACCGAACGCCTGTTCGTTATAAGTCAGCGAACGGCCGTCCAATGACAGATTGAGGCGCGGGCGGGTGCCGCTGAGGAAAGCGTTGGCGCCGACGTTCGGGCCGGAACCGTCGATGCCGCGCACGGTCGGCAGTTCGTTGCCGATGCCCAGATCCACCACGTTGGGGGTCATGCGCAGCAGATCGGGGATCTGCACCGCATCGGGCATCGAGGCGATGCGGTTGCTGTCGAACACCTGCACGCTGGAGCCGGTGTCGAAAATGGACCGTTTGATCTTCTCACCGGTGACCAGCAGCGTTTCCGCGTCCTGGTAGGTTTCATTGCTCTTCGTTTCCGCCGCGTTGACGTTACCGATCGCCAGTGAACAAACCCCTAAAAATACGGAGGAAAATGCCCCAATGGCTTTCAACCCCGCCTTTTCCCCGTTTCCTACGCTTTCATGCCGTTGAGCCGCAAAATGCTTGCCCATAGATGTCTTCTCCTTTCATCCCAGAGGTGCACAAAATTTGATTTTTTTTTACACAACCTACATCGACACTCACACAGATCATGACGCTGCGGCCTTCCCGGCCTTGCTGTTGCTTATCCCTGCGGCAAACCCATGTCTTTCGCGGCCGAACGGGCGCGGCCCCGTCCACGGCCAAGCCGCCGGCGGAGCGGCCGGCAGCTTGTATAAAAACGTAAAATAATGTTAAGAATGATAATATTTTGCATTTTCTAATGCAAATCATTATCAATAAAGGTGTGAGGGCTGACAAGATAACTGCCAGAAACCCTTATACTTTCGCAGGAAAAACGAGCGCTGCAATAACAAGCAATCATTTCAATGCTAAGAATAATATAGATAAATTATTCACACCCAACGCCCTCTCTGCTCGGTATTGCTAAAACGCCTTATAGATAGCACCCGTGCGCCAAATGGATCAAATAATAATAATTTTCATTCCTATTAACATTTGGATATATTCTTGCAGTCTCGTTGGCTGAATCAAAATGGATACCCGATGAAAGCGTTAACCACGATGCAGGCCGCCTATTGGGTAGGCCGACAGTCCGCTCCCCCTCTGGGCGGCATGGCCGCCCACCTGTATGCGGAGTTCGACGGCGGCGAGCTGGATGCCGCTCGGCTCCGCCAGGCCGTAGAGATGTTGTACCTGCATCATCCGCTGCTGCGCCTGCGCATTACCGACGATGGCCGACAGACGATCGCGCCCCCCAGTCCCCGGCATACCTTGCATCTCGACGACTGGCGACACGCCGATGAAGCGACGCTGGCGGCCGCGCTCGCCGCCAAACGCCAGGCGAAAAGCACCCAGCTGCTGCCGCTGGAACAGGGCGTTCCCTGCGATATCAGCCTGAGCCTGCTGCCGGAAGGGCGCAGCCGCTTGCACGTCGATCTCGACATGATCGCCGGCGATGCCATGAGCTTTCGCCTGCTGATGGAGGATCTGGCGGCGTTTTATCACCAGTGTCCGGCGGCGCCCTCCCATCACGCGCCGCCGGCCTACTTCGATCACCTCGAACGACGCAACGCCGACGAGGCGCTGCGCCAGCGGCGCGAACGCAGCCAGCGTTGGTGGCGTGCTCGCCTGGCGCAGGTGCCGCCGGCGCCGCGCCTGCTGCGCACGCCGGACCGCTGCCGCAGCGATCGTTTGGCCATCCAGTTGAATGCAGAAGAAAGCCGCGCGTTGGAGAGCGTGGCCAAGCGGCACCACACCTCCCTCTCGACGCTGTTTCTGGCGCTGTTCGCGCTGGCCGTCGGCCAGGGTTGGAACATGACGCGCTTCCGGCTCAACGTGCCGCTGTTCCACCGCGAGAGCGAACGGGAAGACGCGCATCGCCTCGTCGGCGACTTCTCTAATCTGGTATTGCTCGGCGTGGAATTGAACCCGACGGAAAACCTGAACGCCTTCTGCCAACGCCTGATGGCGCAGCTGGCGGAGCTGATCGAGCATGCGGATTATCCCGGCGTCAGCGTGATGCGCGATCTGTCACGCCTGCACGGCAGCCTGCAGCCTTCGCCGGTGGTGTTTACCGCCGGTTTCGGCATCCGCGGCAAGACGCTGTTTTCCGAACGGGTCGCCGACACCTTCGGCCCTCTCGGCTGGGTCATCTCTCAGGGGCCGCAGGTCGCGCTGGATGCGCAGGTCGCCCACGTCGACGACGGCATTCTGATCAACTGGGACGTGCGGCTGGACGCGTTTCCCGAGCACGTGTTGCCACGCCTGCTGGCCTGTTACCGGGCGCTGCTGCACCTGGCCGCGCGGCAGGCGGGGGCGTTCGATCGCCCGCTGTCGCAACTGCTGGCGCAGTGTACCCCCGACGCGCTGGCGCAGCAGGCGCCGGTGCGCCAGGTGTTGCACCGCCTGCTGGCACGGGTGGCTCCCGAGGCCGGCTTGCGCGACCACGACGATATCCACCGGTTGCCTCTGCCGGATGCTGGGGTGAACGCGCTGCTAACGGTGCTCAACAAATATCTGGCGGCGGCGCTGACGGCGCAGGATCTGGCGGCGCATCCCTCCCCCGCGGCGCTGGCGGCATTGATCTGCCAACGCTCGCCCGAGGCAGGACGGCATGCGAAAACGCTGCTCGCCGCGCTGGCGCCGCAGCACTGAGATCGGTTTCCGGGCGCGCGACGTCCGGCACGTTTTAATCGGTTAGCGACTATAGGGAAGCACCATGGAGACACCATTAACCGCACTGCAGCAGGCCTATCTTCTCGGCCGCAGCGATCGATGGCCGCTCGGCGGCGTGGCGATGCACGACTTCCGCGAATACCGCGCCCGGCAGCGGGATGTGCCGCGCCTTGAAGCGCGCCTGGCCGAGCTGGTACAGCACTACCCGGCGTTGCGCACCTGCATCGATGTGCAGCGCGGCACGCAGCACGTGCGCCCGGAAATCACGCTGCATCTGGATCGCCACGACCTGCGCTCGCTGGATGACGAAGCGGCGCAGCGCCAGACGGAACAACTGCGCGAGCGTTACTCCCACCAGCGCCACGATCCGAGCCAACCGCTGTGGCGCATCGCCGTGATCCAACTTGCCGAACAGCAGGAACCGACGGGATCGCCGTACGATACGCTGATCTTTACCAGCTTTGATGCCTTGATCCTCGACGGCCAGGGGATCTCCGCCGTGATCGCGCGCCTGTTCGACGATCGCCCTCTGACGCCGACCGCCGCCGCGCTGCCGCCCCCTGCGGCATCGGCGGCGCAACGCCAGGCCGATGCCGCCTATTGGCGCGAGAAGCTGCAGGATGTCACCACCCCGTCGGCGTTGCCGTGGCGCGCCCCGCTCGCCAATCTCACCGCATCACGCTATCGCCGCGCCACCCTGACGCTGCCGCACGACACGGTCAAACAACTCGGCCGCCTGGGATCGCCGCATGCGCTGCTGCGCAACAGCCTGCTCTCGGCGCTGATCCTCGATACGCTGGCCCACTGGACCACCGACGGGGAGCTGTGCGTCGGGGTGCCGGTGGCGTTCCCCGCCGCCGACGGCGCGCTGGGCAACGCCTCCAGCTTCGTGGCGGTGCGCTATTCGCGCTATGGCGAAGACTTTATCCAGCGCGCGCAAGCCTTGCAGGACGATGTGCTCGGCGCGCTCGATCACCTGGCGTTTTCCGGCGTCGATCTGGCGCGTCAGTTGCTCGGCCAAAGCCAGGGCGGCCCGGCGCTGCCGGTGATCCTGACCAACTGTTTGGGTTGGGAAACGCTGCCGGCCGAGGCGCCGGTGCGCTTCCACGATGGCCTGACCCAAACGCCGCAGGTCGCCATTGATATCCGTCTGACGCAGGACAGCGAAAAAAACCTGCAGCTGTGCGTGGATTACGCCGAGCAGGCGCTGCACGGCGAGCAGGTAGCGGCCATGCTGGCGGCCTTGCAGCGGCGCATCCTGCACAGTTGCCAACGCGCCGATCTGGCGATCGCCCCGCGAGATTTCATCGATCTGGCGCATTACCGCCACAACGACAGCGAAGCGAATTACGCGCCTTATCCTTATCTGGCGCAGCTGGCCGAGCGGCTGTTCGGCGCGCATAACGGCGGCAACGCGCTTATCTGTGGCGAGCAGACGCTGACCTATCGCGAGCTGGGCCAGCGGATCGCCACGGCGATCGCCAACCTGCAGAGCCGCGGCGTACAGCCGGGCAACGTGGTGGCGCTGTATTTGCCGCGCAGCCCGGAACAGATCATCTTCAGCCTCGCCTGCGCCCTACAGGGGGTGATCTGGGTGCCTATCGACATCAACTCGCCGCCGGAGCGCACCGCCTACCTGCTGGAGAACTGCCGGCCGACGCTGGTGGTGCACGGCGGCGATCTGGAGACGCCGATCGGCGTGACGCCGGCTACCCTGCTGACGCCGACAGATCGCGCGCCCGCGCTGCCGGATGAACAGGCGTTGGCGGAACGCAGCGCCAGCCAGGCCGCGAGCTATTACCTGTATACCTCCGGCACCACCGGTAAACCCAAGTGCGTGGTGCTCAACAACCGCGCCACCGCCAACGTCGTGCACCAAACCCAACAGCGCTGGAGAGTCACCGCCGACGACGTCTTTATTTCCGTGACGCCGCCACACCATGACATGTCGATGTTCGATCTGTTCGGTTCGCTGTGCGCCGGCGCCACGCTGGTGCTGCCGGCGCCGCATCAGGAAAAAGACGCCATCAGTTGGAACCAACTGGTGGAAAAACATCGGGTCAGCCTGTGGTGCTCGGTGCCCGCCATTCTGGAGATGCTGCTCACCTGTAAAACGGCCGACAGCCTGCGCTCGCTGCGCTTGGTGGCGCAGGGCGGCGACTACATCAAGCCGGCGACGGTGCAAACCCTGCGCACCTTGCGCCCGGATCTCGCGCTGTTCTCACTCGGCGGGCCGACCGAAACCACCATCTGGAGCATCTGGCACCCGATCGCCCCGCAGGAGAGCGGCACCGTGCCTTACGGCCGCCCGCTGCCGGCCAACCGCTATTTCATCTGCCATGACGACGGCAGCCACTGCCCGGCCGGCGTGGTCGGCCGCATCCATACCACCGGGGTCAATCTGGCGTTGGGCTACCTGGAGCAGGGGGAGCTGAAGCAGCACGACTTCGTCACCCTTGCAGGGCCGGACGGGCAGCCGCTGCGCGCTTTCCGCACCGGCGATCAGGGCTATTACCGTGCGGACGGCAACATCATGTTCGCCACCCGGGTGAACGGCTATGTGAAGATCCGCGGCGTGCGCGTCTCGCTGCCGGAAATCGAAGACGTGCTGCGCCGCCATCCGGCGATCCGGGATATGGTGGTCGTGGATTATCCCAGCGGAGAGAACAACGAGGCGGCGCTCGGCGCCCTGTATCTGACCCGCGACGGCAAGCCGCTGCCGCTGTCCGAGATCCGCGCCTTCGCCACCGGCTATCTGCCCTGTACCCATATTCCCACGCGCTTTATCCACGCCGAGGCGCTGCCGCTGTCTGCCAACGGCAAAACCGACCGCCATCGCATCCGCGCCGACCTGAGCCAGCGGCAAACCGCGCCGGCGCTGAACGCCTGCGCAGCCCCGCCGCCGAACGCGCCTTTGGCGCGCAGCGCAGAGATCCTGACCATCTATTGGCAGGCGATCGGCGTGACGCCGCGCCCGGAATGGGGAGAAGAGACGGCGTTTATCGCCATGGGGCTGAAGCTGCCGCATATCAAACAGGTGGCGGAGCGCCTCAATGACGCTTTCGGCACCCGGCTGGGGAGCAGTGCGCTCTTGCCGTGCAAGAATGCGCGCGAAGTGGCGGCGTTACTGACAAGCTGAAGCCACACCACTCGGGCGGGGATATCCCCCGCCCGCAGGTTATCAGGCGGGCAATGCCGTCAGGGCCGCGAGCGGTTGCTCCCAGGCTTCCCGCTGCAGCGCGCGCAGCAGAAATTCTTGCAGCGCCTCGCCATAGTCCAGCGCATCCTCCGTCGGGAACTGTTCCAGATAAATATCGATATCCACCTGCAGATCGCGGGCGTCGGTGCGGCCGCGATACGTCAGGTTGAAACCGTCGCCCGAGCCGCCGGCCAATACGCGCCGGGCGCCGCGACAGCCGACAAAACGGGGCGCATCGAAGGGTTGCACGTTGATGAAGGGAGAAATAAAGAAGCGCGAGTTCGGATCCACGCCGCGATCGGCGGCCAGTTGGCGCAGACGATAGCCGGCGTGGCTGCGCAGCTCGCGCAGCTGCTGCGTCAGGGTGGTCAGAAAGCTCCCCAGCGTCTCCATTGGCGACGGCGATACCAGCAGCGGCAGGGTATTAACCGCCAGCGAAGGGACGTTGGTGGCGGCTTGCCCGCGGCGATTCATCGCCGGCATCCACATCGGCAACGCATCGCCCTGCCGGGCGTGGCGCGGCATGACCTGAAACAACCAGGCCGCCGACAGCGCCACCAGCAAGTCGGGCCAATTGATGCCACTGCGTTCCGACTGCTGCGCCAGACGTTGCGCGACTTCTGTCGGCAACCGACGGTTGACGCTCAGGCGTCGCACGCCATACTCCCCGCCCCCCTTACGCACCGTCGGCAGCGCCTGCGACGGCGGCAGATAGGCCTGCCAAAAGCGCCGATCGCGCTCGCAGCGTTCAGAATCGACGTAGGCCAACTCGGCCTGTTGAAAGGGGGCGAAAGCACCCAAAGGGATGCCCGCGCTCCCCTGGCCGAGGTAGTGCGCATAGAGCGCGGCGCAGCGGTGTTCGATTAGCGCCATGCCGAAACCGTCGACCAGAATATGGTGCGCACGCACGTACCAGAGGTAACGCTCCGGTCCCAGCTTCAGCAGCCAGGCGGCGGCTAACGGTTCGCGGTGCAGCGCCCGGTGCTGCGAGATATCCTCGTGCATCAGGTTTTGCGCCGCCTGCCAGGGATCGCGATGCGTTTGCAGATCGATACGTTGCAATGACGGTATGCGCTGTGGCTCGTGCCGTAGCGGCGGTGGATGGTCGCCACGCCGTTCGCCAAAGCGCAGGGCAAACGCCTGCGTCTCGGCGAGGGTGGCGGCGATCGCCCGGCAGAGCGCCGCTTCCTCTATTGCGCCGCACAGTTCGGTGCAATGGGCGACGGTGGATAAGGTCTGCCCAGGGTGCAAGGTGTATTCTTCCCAGAAATCAAGCTGCGCTGGCGCCAGCGGCAACCATTCAGAGGCCAAAGCGGTGTCCGACATGTTACCTACCTTTGATAAGCCTGAATAAAAGCGCCGAACGGGCGATGCTCCGCCGTTCAACGGCTTTTGTGTGTCTCCATACATCATCAAATGAAAATGATAATAACATCTATTATCATTTCCAATAATTTGGTAACACTTTAGATTCTGTTAAGCGGGGATGCAAGCGACGCAGCGGGGGCAGAGAAAAGAAAGTGGCAGGCTGAAAGGGCATAAAAACAAATCGCCCCGGGCACGGATGCCCGGGGCGTTTTCATATCCCGCTAGCCGGTGATTAGCCTTGATTGGCCGGCTTCACCTTCTGCGCCAGGAACTCCGTTTCGTAGGCCAGCGCCTTCTTGCGATCGAACTGGTGCTCCCACTTGGCGATAACCAGTACCGCCAGCGCGTTGCCCACGACGTTCAGCGCGGTGCGCGCCATATCCAGGATACGGTCCACGCCGGCGATAAACGCCAGGCCTTCCAGCGGAATGCCGACGCTGCCCAACGTCGCCAGCAGCACCACGAACGAGACGCCCGGCACGCCGGCGATCCCTTTCGAGGTCACCATCAGCGTCAGCACCAGCACGATCTCCTGCCCCAACGACAGCTCAATGCCGTACAGCTGGGCGATAAAGATGGCGGCGATGCTCTGGTACAGCGTCGAACCATCCAAATTAAAGGAGTAACCGGTCGGCACCACGAAACTGGTGATCGACTTGGGCGCGCCGTAAGCCTCCATCTTTTCGATGATGCGCGGCAGCACCGTTTCCGAACTGGCGGTGGAATAAGCCAGGATCAGTTCGTCTTTCAGGATGCGGATCAGCGTCCAGATGCGCAGGTTGCACAGCCGAGCGACCGCCCCCAGCACCACCAGGGCGAAGAACGCGATGGCGAAGTACACCAGCACCACCAGCTTGGCCAACGGCAGCAGCGAAGCGAAACCGAAGTTCGCCACCGTGACCGAAATCAGACCAAACACCCCGATCGGCGCATAGCGCATGATCATGTGGGTGACTTTGAACATGCTCTCGGACACTGCCTTGAAGACCTTCAGCAGCGGCTCTTTGGTCTCTTTCGGCAACGACGACAGCCCCAGACCGAACAGCACCGAGAAGAAGATAATCGGCAGCATGTCGCCCTTGGCCATCGACGAGAAGACGTTCGACGGGATCAGCGACAGAATGGTCGCCACCAGGCTGTGCGAACCGCTTTGCACCTGTTCGGTGGTTTTCTCATACTGCGAAATGTCCACCGTGGTCAGCGTCGACATATCGATGCCGTGACCCGGTTGGAAGACGTTGGCCAAGGTGAGCCCCACCACGATGGCGATCGTGGTGATCACTTCGAAGTAAATAATGGTTTTCAATCCGATGCGGCCCAGCTTTTTCGCATCCCCCACGCCGGCAATACCGACGATCAGCGTGGAAATAACGATCGGCACCACAATCATCTTAATCAGACGAATAAAGATATCACCCGCCGGGCTGAGAATATTGCTCACCAGCCACTCACGAGATTCGGTCTGGTTGTGCAATACCGCGCCAACAATAATACCCAGCACCAACGCGATCAGGATTTGCCAAGCCAGGCTAATTTTTACACTTTTCATACCCAAAAAGTCCTCAAAGACTCTTTGCGCCGTACAAAGTCGCAACACGGCGAAAAGAATACTTAATCATTTATTACAGGCTTATGTTAATTCAGTGGAAGCGTTCACCTGCCCTGGGTGCGACGCAGTATAAATCTGTATCATCCGGGCGGCATGCTCTGCAAGCCTTGATTTGTCAGGGTTGAGCGCTGAATCGAATCACAAAAAATTCACGCAACTATTTCAAATGGCATAATTGCTTGTTATTAAAAACATAATTTTTCATATAATGAAGCACATAACCGCGCCAGCGACGTTTTTTTGAACGCGATTAAAATGCGTTATTTTTCGTCCATTCTGCATATTTAGTCCGCATTAAATGTTTATATTTTGTTACTCAAAAGTCAAATAAATGGGAATTGACCGAGTGACATTTTCACTCATAAATGCAGCGCCGTTTTATATTCCGATTAAAAATCGAACAATTCGGCATGATGAATGCCACACGGTATTTCCCGAGTTTTCATCAGGAATTAAGCGTTAATAGAACGTTATTTCACGATGTGCCGTCCATCGTTATATCGCGTTAATACCAACTTCGAATATTAATAGCGAAAAATAATCAAAAAAGATTTATAGCGCGAAATAATGTCGGTCTCTCCCCCCCCTTATTAAGCGCGAGGCAAACACCCTCGCCTTTGTTTATTCTTTTTTGTTCTTTAGATAAGTGTTTTTGGCTAAAAAAGCGGGTTTATGATGATTTAAACGCCAAATAGATAGATACGTACTGCAAATGCGACAGAACTATTACAAATCAATATCTTTGTTGCGTGATCTGCCGCGCAAAAAAGAAACAAAGAATCGTAGCAAACTATACTTAACCTTCAGTTGACATATCATTAACAACTTCAAGGAGAAAAGCTATGAGCCAACTGCATAAACACGCTATTCCTTCTGCAATTGCAGAACGCGCCCTGATTAATCCGGCACAATACCAACAGTATTATCAACAGTCGGTTCAAGACCCAGAAGCTTTCTGGGGTGAGCATGGCAAAATCCTGGACTGGATCAAACCCTATACCAAAGTCAAAAACACCTCGTTCGATCCGGGCCACGTCAGCATCCGTTGGTTTGAAGACGGCACGTTGAACCTGGCGGCCAACTGCCTGGACCGTCATTTGGCTGAGCGCGGCGACCAGACCGCCATTATCTGGGAAGGCGATGACCCGACCCAATCCAAGAAAGTGACCTACAAACAGCTGCACCATGATGTCTGCCAATTCGCCAACGTGCTGAAAAAGCTCGGCGTGAAAAAAGGCGACGTGGTGGCTATCTATATGCCGATGGTGCCGGAAGCGGCGGTCGCGATGCTGGCCTGCGCCCGCATCGGCGCCGTACATTCGGTGATCTTCGGCGGCTTCTCACCGGAAGCGGTCGCCGGACGCATTATCGACTCCAACGCCAAACTGGTGATCACCGCCGATGAAGGCCTGCGCGCCGGCCGCGCCGTGCCGCTGAAAAAGAACGTCGACGATGCGCTGAAAAACCCCGGCGTGGTCAGCGTGGCCAACGTCGTGGTGTTCCAGCGCACCGGCAAACCGGGTTACTGGCAGGAAGGGCGCGATCTGTGGTGGCATGAGCTGACCCAGGGCGTTTCCGCCGATTGCCCGCCGGAAGAAGTGAACGCCGAAGATCCGCTGTTTATCCTGTACACCTCCGGCTCGACCGGCAAGCCAAAAGGCGTGCTGCACACCACTGGCGGCTACCTGGTGTACGCCGCGATGACCTTTAAGTATGTGTTCGACTATCACGACGGCGACATTTACTGGTGCACCGCCGACGTCGGCTGGGTCACCGGTCACAGCTATCTGCTGTACGGCCCGCTGGCCTGCGGCGCCACCACGCTGATGTTCGAAGGCGTACCTAACTATCCGGGCGTCAATCGTCTGTCGCAGGTGATAGACAAACACCAGGTCAACATTCTGTATACCGCGCCGACCGCCATTCGTGCCCTGATGGCCGAAGGCGACAAGGCGATCGAAGGCACCCGGCGCGATTCGCTGCGCATCATGGGCTCGGTCGGCGAACCGATCAACCCGGAAGCCTGGGAGTGGTACTACAACAAGATAGGCAACGCCAAATGCCCGATCGTCGACACCTGGTGGCAAACTGAAACCGGCGGCTTCATGATTACCCCGCTGCCGGGCGCCACCGAGCTGAAGGCCGGTTCCGCCACTCGGCCTTTCTTCGGCGTACAGCCGGCGCTGGTCGATAATGTCGGCACGCCGCAGGAAGGCGCCTGCGAAGGCAACCTGGTGATCGTCGATTCCTGGCCGGGCCAGGCGCGCACCCTGTTCGGCGATCATGACCGCTTCGAGCAAACCTACTTCTCGACCTTCAAAGGCATGTATTTCAGCGGCGACGGCGCCCGCCGCGACGAGGACGGTTACTACTGGATCACCGGCCGCGTCGATGACGTGCTGAACGTCTCCGGCCACCGTTTGGGCACCGCCGAGATCGAGTCCGCGCTGGTATCTCACCCGAAAATCGCCGAAGCGGCGGTGGTCGGCATTCCTCATAACATCAAAGGCCAGGCGATCTACGCCTATATCACGCTGAACCACGGCGAAGAACCGACGCCGGAGCTCTATGCCGAAGTGCGCAACTGGGTGCGCAAAGAGATAGGGCCGATCGCCACACCGGACGTGCTGCACTGGACAGACTCGCTGCCCAAAACGCGCTCCGGCAAGATCATGCGGCGTATCCTGCGCAAAATTGCCGCCGGCGACACCAGCAACCTGGGGGATACCTCCACGCTGGCGGATCCGGCTGTAGTCGACAAGCTGTTGGAAGAAAAACAATCAATGAAAGTGCCGTCATAATTTACGCCGCTTCAGGCCGCTCATTCGGATAACGCGCCGTTGAGCGGCCCTGGCGCGGCGTACTCTATCAATACCTACTGGAGACACTCTGATGAATGACACCATTTATCAAGGGATTGAAGAAAACCCGCGCTTTAAAGAGCTGGTGAGAAAACGCGGCCGGTTCGCCTGGCTGCTTTCGCTGATTACGCTGGCGCTGTACGTCGGCTTCATTTTGTTGATCGCCTTCGATCCCCAATGGCTCGGCACGCCGATCGCCGCCGGATCGACCATTACCCGCGGGATCCCGGTCGGCGTCGGGCTGATCGTGATCTCTTTCGTCTTGACCGGGATCTATGTGTTCCGCGCCAACGGCGAATTCGATCGCCTCACCGCAGAGATTCTGCGCGAGGTGAAACAATGAAGCGCTTATTGTCCGCCGCCGCGCTGCTGTTGCTGCCGGGCCTGGCCTGCGCCGACGCCATTGGCGGCGAGGTGCATCGTCAGCCGCTGAACATCCAGGCGATCGTGATGTTTATCCTGTTTGTCGGCGCCACGCTCTACATCACCTATTGGGCCTCCAAACGCACCCGTTCCCGTCAGGACTACTACACCGCGGGCGGGCGCATCACCGGTCTGCAAAACGGGCTGGCGATCGCCGGCGACTTTATGTCCGCCGCCTCGTTCCTCGGCATCTCCGCACTGGTCTATACCTCGGGCTATGACGGCCTGATCTACTCCATCGGCTTCCTCATCGGCTGGCCGATCATTCTGTTCCTGATCGCGGAACGCCTGCGCAATCTCGGCCGCTATACCTTCGCCGATGTCGCCTCTTACCGTCTGCAGCAGAAACCGATCCGCACCCTCTCGGCCTGCGGCTCGTTGGTGGTGGTGGCGTTGTATCTGATCGCGCAGATGGTCGGCGCCGGCAAGCTGATCCAGCTGCTGTTCGGGCTCAACTACCATGTGGCGGTGATCCTGGTCGGCATCCTGATGGTGCTGTACGTGCTGTTCGGCGGCATGCTGGCCACCACCTGGGTGCAGATCATCAAAGCGGTGCTGCTGTTGGCCGGCGCCAGCTTTATGGCGCTGATGGTGATGAAGTCGGTTAACTTCGACTTCAATACCCTGTTCGCCGAAGCGGTGAAGGTGCATCCGAAAGGCATCGCCATCATGAGCCCCGGCGGGCTGGTGTCCGATCCGATTTCCGCGCTGTCGCTTGGCCTGGCGCTGATGTTCGGCACCGCCGGTCTGCCGCACATCTTGATGCGTTTCTTCACCGTGAGTGACGCCAAGGAAGCGCGCAAGAGCGTGTTCTACGCCACCGGCTTTATCGGTTACTTCTATATTCTGACCTTTATCATCGGCTTCGGCGCCATCTTGCTGGTCAGCGCCAATCCGGCGTTCAAAGATGCCACCGGCGCGTTGCTGGGCGGCACCAACATGGCGGCAGTGCATCTGGCCAATGCCGTTGGCGGCAACTTCTTCCTCGGCTTTATCTCGGCGGTGGCGTTCGCCACCATTCTGGCGGTGGTTGCGGGCCTGACGCTGGCCGGCGCCTCGGCCGTGTCCCACGATCTGTACGCCAGCGTGATTAAAAACGGCAAGGCGACCGAGCGCGATGAGCTGAAGGTCTCCAAGATCACCGTCGTGGTATTAGGCCTGGTCGCCATTGCCCTGGGGATTTTGTTCGAGAAGCAGAATATCGCCTTTATGGTCGGGCTGGCGTTCTCCATCGCCGCCAGCTGTAACTTCCCTATCATCATCCTGTCGATGTACTGGTCGCGTTTGACGACCCGCGGCGCGATGATTGGCGGCTGGTTAGGCCTGCTGACAGCGGTGATTCTGATGATCCTCGGCCCGACGATCTGGGTGCAGATCCTCGGCCATGAGAAACCGATTTACCCGTACGAATACCCGGCGCTGTTCTCGATGATCGTGGCCTTTGTCGGCACCTGGCTGTTCTCGATCACCGACAGCTCACTGGCCGGGCAGCAAGAGCGGGAACGCTTCCGGGCGCAGTTTGTTCGTTCGCAAACCGGGCTGGGCATTTCTCAGGGCAGCTCGCATTGACCGAATAATAAGTGAAAAAAGCAAACACACCCTAATCAAAGGCCCTTCGGGGCCTTTTCTCTGGCTCGCTGACGGAGAAGAAGGAGGAGAAAGCAGCGCAGCGTAGCTGCGCTTTTTTGCGTTTTACGCACAGCAAAAAGCCCTGAACGTCAGTTCAGGGCTTTCTGCTTTGTTTGATGCCTGGCAGTGTCCTACTCTCGCATGGGGAGACCCCACACTACCATCGGCGCTACGGCGTTTCACTTCTGAGTTCGGCATGGGGTCAGGTGGGACCACCGCGCTATTGCCGCCAGGCAAATTCTGTTTCATTCCAACCGCCTCACTTCCATGAAGCCATCAGAACCAATCTTGGAACGTCGCTGAAAATCTCTCTAAAAACACCTTCGGTGTTGTAAGGTTAAGCCTCACGGATCATTAGTACTGGTTAGCTCAATGCATCGCTGCACTTACACACCCAACCTATCAACGTCTTAGTCTTAAACGTTCCTTTAGGAACCATAAAGGTTCTGGGAAGACTTATCTTGAGGCAAGTTTCGCACTTATATGCTTTCAGCGCTTATCTTTTCCACACTTAACTACCGGGCAATACCATTGGCATGATAACCCGAACATCAGTGGTGTGTTCACTCCGCTCCTCTCGTACTAGGAGCAACCCCTCTCAATCTTCCAACGCCCACGGCAGATAGGGACCGAACTGTCTCACGACGTTCTAAACCCAGCTCGCGTACCACTTTAAATGGCGAACAGCCATACCCTTGGGACCAACTCCAGCCCCAGGATGTGATGAGCCGACATCGAGGTGCCAAACACTGCCGTCGATATGGACTCTTGGGCAGTATTAGCCTGTTATCCCCGGAGTACCTTTTATTCGTTGAGCGATGGCCCTTCCATACAGAACCACCGGATCACTAAGACCTGCTTTCGCATCTGCTCGAGTTGTCACTCTCGCAGTTAAGCTAGCTTATGCCTTTGCACTAAAATTACGATTTCTGACCGTAATTAGCTAACCTTTGTACTCCTCCGTTACTTTTTAGGAGGAGACCGCCCCAGTCAAACTACCCACCAGACACTGTCCTCACCCCAGATTATGGGGCCGAGTTAGAACATCAAACATTAAAGGGTGGTATTTCAAGGATGGCTCCACGCAGACTGGCGTCCACGCTTCAAAGCCTCCCACCTATCCTACACATCAAGGCTCAATGTTCAGTGTCAAGCTATAGTAAAGGTTCACGGGGTCTTTCCGTCTAGCCGTAGATACACTGCATCTTCACAGCAAATTCAATTTCACTGAGTCTCAGGTGGAGACAGCCTGGCCATCATTACGCCATTCGTGCAGGTCGGAACTTACCCGACAAGGAATTTCGCTACCTTTGGACCGTTATAGTTACGGCCGCCGTTTACTGGGGCTTCGATCAAGAGCTTCGCCTTGCGGCTGACCCCATCAATTAACCTTCCAGCACCGGGCAGGCGTCACACCGTATACGTCCACTTTCGTGTTTGCACAGTGCTGTGTTTTTATTAAACAGTTGCAGCCAGCTGGTATCTTCGACTGGCTTCAGCTCCATCCGCGAGGGACTTCACCTACATGCCAGCGTGCCTTCTCCCGAAGTTACGGCACCATTTTGCCTAGTTCCTTCACCCGAGTTCTCTCAAGCGCCTTGGTATTCTCTACCTGACCACCTGTGTCGGTTTGGGGTACGATTTAATGTTACCTGGAGCTTAGAGGATTTTCCTGGAAGCAGGGCATCAACTACTTCTGCACCGTAGTGCATCGTCATCACGCCTCAGGGTTGATATGCAACCGGATTTACCAGGTCACACCCCCTACACGCTTAAACCGGGACAACCGTCGCCCGGCCAGCCTAGCCTTCTCCGTCCCCCCTTCGCAGTAACACCAAGTACAGGAATATTAACCTGTTTCCCATCGACTACGCTTTTCAGCCTCGCCTTAGGGGTCGACTCACCCTGCCCCGATTAACGTTGGACAGGAACCCTTGGTCTTCCGGCGAGCGGGCTTTTCACCTACTTTATCGTTACTTATGTCAGCATTCGCACTTCTGATACCTCCAGCAACCCTCACAGGCCACCTTCAACGGCTTACAGAACGCTCCCCTACCCAACAACGCCTAAGCGTCGCTGCCGCAGCTTCGGTGCATGGTTTAGCCCCGTTACATCTTCCGCGCAGGCCGACTCGACCAGTGAGCTATTACGCTTTCTTTAAAGGATGGCTGCTTCTAAGCCAACATCCTGGCTGTCTATGCCTTCCCACATCGTTTCCCACTTAACCATGACTTTGGGACCTTAGCTGGCGGTCTGGGTTGTTTCCCTCTTCACGACGGACGTTAGCACCCGCCGTGTGTCTCCCGTGATAACATTCTTCGGTATTCGGAGTTTGCATCGGTTTGGTAAGCCGGGATGGCCCCCTAGCCGTAACAGTGCTCTACCCTCAAAGATGAATTACATGAGGCGCTACCTAAATAGCTTTCGAGGAGAACCAGCTATCTCCCGGTTTGATTGGCCTTTCACCCCTAACCACAAGTCATCCGCTAATTTTTCAACATTAGTCAGTTCAGTCCTCCAGTTAGTGTTACCCAACCTTCAACCTGCCCATGGCTAGATCACCGGGTTTCGGGTCTATACCTTGCAACTAATCGCCCAGTTAAGACTCGGTTTCCCTTTGGCTCCCCTATACGGTTAAGCTTGCTAAAAAAAATAAGTCGCTGACCCATTATACAAAAGGTACGCAGTTACATTATTAAATGCTTCTACTGCTTGTACGTATACGGTTTCAGGTTCTATTTCACTCCCCTAACCGGGGTTCTTTTCACCTTTCCCTCACGGTACTAGTTCACTATCGGTCAATCAGGAGTATTTAGTCTTGGAGGATGGACCCCCCATATTCAGACAGGATGTCACGTGTCCCGCCCTACTCATCGAACTCACGACCTGTGCATTTTAGTGTACGGGGCTATCACCCTTTGCTGCGCGACTTTCCAGACGCTTCCACTAACACACAAGCCGATTCAGGTTCTGGGCTCCTCCCCGTTCGCTCGCCGCTACTGGGGGAATCTCGGTTGATTTCTTTTCCTCGGGGTACTTAGATGTTTCAGTTCCCCCGGTTCGCCTCATGCCACTATGTATTCATGACATGATAGTGTGTCGAAACACACTGGGTTTCCCCATTCGGGTATCGCCGGTTGTAACGGTTCATATCACCTTACCGACGCTTTTCGCAGATTAGCACGCCCTTCATCGCCTCTGACTGCCTAGGCATCCACCGTGTACGCTTAGTCACTTAACCTCACAACCCGAAGATGTTTCCATCGTTCGCGCTGCAAACATTTGAGAGACTCTATGACAGGTTACTCTTCATCCCAATACATCTACGGAGGGACAAATTTCAGCCGTCATGTTTCAATTTTCAGCTTGTTCCAGATTGTTAAAGAGCAAAATACTTCGCAGCATACTGTCGCCAATATACTCTGAAGTATTGAAATACCGGACTATATGGTGGAGCTAAGCGGGATCGAACCGCTGACCTCCTACGTGCAAAGCAGGCACTCTACCAACTGAGCTATAGCCCCATACAGTCACGTGCAGTACCTTTTCCACTTACAAGAAGTGGTAGGCCTGAGTGGAATTGAACCACCGACCTCACCCTTATCAGGGGTGTGCTCTAACCATCTGAGCTACAAGCCTATAAAGGTATTTCTGCTCGTTACTTTCTATCAGACAATCTGTGTGAGCACGCCACGCGAACTAATATCTTTAGGTAAGGAGGTGATCCAGCCACAGGTTCCCCTACAGCTACCTTGTTACGACTTCACCCCAGTCATGAATCACAAAGTGGTAAGCGCCCTCCCGAAGGTTAAGCTACCTACTTCTTTTGCAACCCACTCCCATGGTGTGACGGGCGGTGTGTACAAGGCTCGAGAACGTATTCACCGTAACATTCTGATTTACGATTACTAGCGATTCCAACTTCATGGAGTCGAGTTGCAGACTCCAATCCGGACTACGACGTACTTTATGAGGTCCGCTTGCTCTCGCGAGGTCGCTTCTCTTTGTATACGCCATTGTAGCACGTGTGTAGCCCTACTCGTAAGGGCCATGATGACTTGACGTCATCCCCACCTTCCTCCAGTTTATCACTGGCAGTCTCCTTTGAGTTCCCGGCCGAACCGCTGGCAACAAAGGATAAGGGTTGCGCTCGTTGCGGGACTTAACCCAACATTTCACAACACGAGCTGACGACAGCCATGCAGCACCTGTCTCAGAGTTCCCGAAGGCACCAATCCATCTCTGGAAAATTCTTTGGATGTCAAGAGTAGGTAAGATTTTTCGTGTTGTATCGAATTAAACCACATGCTCCACCGCTTGTGCGAGCCCCCGTCAATTCATTTGAGTTTTAACCTTGCGGTCGTAATCCCCAGGCGGTCAACTTAACGCGTTAGCTCCGGAAGCCACGCCTCAAGGGCACAACCTCCAAATCGACATCGTTTACTGCATGGACTACCAGGGTATCTAATCCTGTTTGCTCCCCATGCTTTCGCACCTGAGCGTCAGTCTTCGTCCAGGGGGCCGCCTTCGCCACCGGTATTCCTCCAGATCTCTACGCATTTCACCGCTACACCTGGAATTCTACCCCCCTCTACGAGACTCTAGCTTGCCAGTTTCAAATGCAGTTCCCAGGTTGAGCCCGGGGATTTCACATCTGACTTAACAAACCGCCTGCGTGCTCTTTACGCCCAATAATTCCGATTAACGCTTGCACCCCTCGTATTACCGCGGCTGCTGGCACGAAGTTAGCCGGTGCTTCTTCTGCGAGTAACGTCAATTGATGAACGTATTAAGTTCACCACCTTCCTCCTCGCTGAAAGTGTTTTACAACCCTAAGGCCTTCTTCACACACGCGATATAGCTGGATCAAGCTTTCGCTCATTGTCCAATATTCCCCACTGCTGCCTTCCTTAAAAGTTTGGGCCGTGTCTCAGTCCCAGTGTGGTTGTTCATCCTCTCAGACCAGCTAGGGATCGTCGCCTAGGTGAGCCATTACCCCACCTACTAGCTAATCCCATCTGGGCACATCTGATGGCAAGAGGCCCGAAGGTCCCCCTCTTTGGTCTTGCGACGTTATGCGGTATTAGCTACCGTTTCCAGTAGTTATCCCCCTCCATCAGGCAGTTTCCCAGACATTACTCACCCGTCCGCCGCTCGTCACCCAGGGAGCAAGCTCCCCTGTGCTACCGCTCGACTTGCATGTGTTAGGCTTGCCGCTAGCGTTCAATCTGAGCCATGATCAAACTCTTCAATTAAAAGCTTGATTTGCTTCCACTCGAGAAGCGATGCTCAAAGATTTACTGCATGAATTTTACTTCAGTTAGTCACTCTTCAAGACTTGATATTTTTTTGCATCCGAAGATGCTGGATATCGTCTTGTGGAGTGCCCACACAGATTGTCTGATAAATTGTTAAAGAGCAGTAAGTTAGGCGCTTTCGCTTGCTAACTCGAGGTGGCGTATATTACGCTTTCCTCTTTCAGAGTCAACCCTAATTTTCAGGATTTTTTCTCTGCGACCCCCGGATACTCTGTGAAGTTGTTCACATGTTCCGTGTCGATGGAGGCGCATTATAGGGAGTTCCTCGCAGGCCGCAACAGGTATTTTCAGCAAAAACGATCGTTAGCTGCATTCCACAGCAAAACCCCGCTTTATACCCACTTGCACACAGTGTTATCCACAGATGCGATTTGTACGGAAAATTTACGAGCGCCACGCAAACGTTTTCGCTACAATTCCCCGCGACGAAACGATCCCCCTTTTTACGGGGGCGTTACCTGAATTTGTGCCTGTCCCTCCCTTTATAAGGCAGAAAACCGCGCTTTATAGAGAGAACGAGGTGGACATTCACGTAACGCTCTTTAATTGCGACTCAAAGCCAAGGGATAAAACCATGCAACAACCTCGTCCAATCCGCCGGGCTCTGCTCAGCGTGTCTGACAAAGCCGGTATCGTTGAATTCGCCGAAGCGCTTTCCCAGCGCGGCGTTGAACTGCTCTCCACCGGCGGCACCGCCCGCCTGCTGGCAGACGCCGGTCTGCCCGTTACCGAAGTTTCCGACTACACCGGCTTCCCGGAGATGATGGACGGACGAGTTAAGACCCTGCACCCGAAAGTTCACGGCGGTATCCTCGGCCGCCGCGGCCAGGACGACGCGGTCATGAATCAGCATGACATCCAGCCTATCGACATGGTGGTCGTCAATCTGTACCCGTTCGCCCAAACCGTGGCGCGCCCAGATTGCTCGCTGGAAGACGCGGTCGAAAATATCGATATCGGCGGCCCGACCATGGTGCGCTCCGCCGCCAAGAATCATAAAGACGTCGCCATCGTGGTGAAGAGCAGCGACTACGCCGCCATCATTACCGAGATGGACAACAACGACGGCTCGCTGCGCTATGCCACCCGCTTCGATCTCGCCATCAAGGCCTTCGAACACACCGCCGCCTACGACAGCATGATCGCCAACTACTTCGGCGCGCTGGTGCCGGCGTACCACGGCGAGACCGAACAGCCGTCCGGCCGCTTCCCTCGTACTCTGAACCTCAACTACATCAAGAAGCAGGATATGCGTTACGGTGAGAACAGCCACCAGCAGGCCGCCTTCTATATAGAAGAAGAGGTAAAGGAAGCGTCCGTCGCGACCGCCGAGCAGCTGCAGGGCAAAGCGTTGTCCTATAACAACATCGCCGATACCGACGCCGCGCTGGAATGCGTGAAAGAGTTCGCCGAACCGGCCTGCGTGATCGTCAAGCACGCCAACCCTTGCGGCGTGGCGATCGGCGACGACATCCTCGCCGCCTATGAGCGCGCTTACCAAACCGACCCGACTTCCGCCTTCGGCGGCATCATCGCCTTTAACCGCGAGCTGGACGCCGCCACCGCGCAGGCGATCATCAGCCGCCAGTTCGTGGAAGTGATCATCGCGCCAAACGTCACTCAGGAAGCGCGCTCCCTGCTGGCCGCCAAACAGAACGTGCGCGTGCTGGCCTGCGGCCAGTGGCAGCAACGCGTGGCGGGGCTGGACTTCAAGCGCGTCAACGGCGGGCTGCTGGTACAGGATCGCGATCTCGGCATGGTGACCGCCGCCGATCTGCGCGTGGTATCCGAGCGCCAGCCGACCGAACAGGAACTGCGTGACGCGCTGTTCTGCTGGAAAGTGGCCAAGTTCGTGAAATCCAACGCCATCGTTTATGCGCGTGACAACATGACCATCGGCATAGGCGCCGGCCAGATGAGCCGCGTTTATTCCGCCAAGATCGCCGGCATCAAAGCGAGCGACGAAGGGCTGGAAGTGAAAGGATCCGCCATGGCCTCCGACGCCTTCTTCCCGTTCCGTGACGGCATCGATGCCGCAGCTGCAGTCGGCATCACCTGCGTGATCCAGCCTGGCGGCTCGATCCGCGACGACGAAGTGATCGCCGCCGCCAACGAACACGGCATCGCGATGATCTTCACCGACATGCGTCATTTCCGCCATTAATTCCTTTTGCCGCGTGCGCTTCGGCGCACGCCATTCGTGGAGCCCCTGATGAACATTTTGATTATCGGCAACGGCGGGCGCGAGCACGCGCTGGCCTGGAAAGCCGCCCAGTCTCCGCTGGCGGATAAAGTCTACGTTGCGCCGGGCAATGCCGGCACCGCGCTGGAAGCCAATCTGGAGAACGTGGCGATCGCCGCCACCGATATCCCCGCCCTGGTCGCTTTCGCCCAGAGCCATGACATCGGTCTGACCATCGTTGGGCCGGAAGCCCCGCTGGTGATTGGCGTGGTCGACGCCTTCCAGGCCGCCGGTCTGAAAATCTTCGGCCCGACGCAGGCCGCCGCGCAGCTCGAAGGCTCCAAAGCTTTCACTAAGGATTTCCTGGCGCGCCACCGCATCCCGACCGCCGAATACGAAAACTTCACCGACGTGGAGCCGGCGCTGGCCTACGTGCGCAGCAAAGGCGCGCCGATCGTCATCAAGGCCGATGGCCTGGCGGCCGGTAAAGGCGTGATCGTCGCGATGACGCTGCAGGAAGCGGAAGAGGCGGTGCGCGACATGTTGGCCGGCAACGCCTTCGGCGACGCCGGTCATCGCATCGTGGTGGAAGAGTTCCTTGACGGTGAAGAGGCCAGCTTCATTGTGATGGTCGACGGCGAGAACGTGGTGCCGATGGCCACCAGCCAGGACCACAAGCGCGTCGGCGACGGCGACACCGGCCCGAACACCGGTGGCATGGGCGCCTATTCTCCCGCACCGGTAGTGACCGACGAAATCCACCGGCGCGCCATGGACCAGGTGATCTGGCCGACGGTGCGCGGCATGGCGGCGGAAGGCAACACCTACGTCGGCTTCCTTTACGCCGGCCTGATGATCGCCGCCGACGGCCAGCCGAAGGTGATCGAATTCAACTGTCGTTTCGGCGATCCGGAAACCCAGCCGATCATGCTGCGCCTGCGTTCCGATCTGGTGGAACTGTGCCTGGCGGGAGCCGAAGGCCGCCTGAACGAGAAAACCTCCGACTGGGACGAGCGCCCCGCGCTCGGCGTGGTGCTGGCGGCCGGCGGTTATCCGGGTGACTATCGCAACGGCGAGGTGATCCAGGGGCTGCCGCAACAGGAAAGCGCCGACGGTAAGGTCTTCCATGCCGGCACGCGCCTGCAGGGCGATGACGTCGTCACCAGCGGCGGTCGCGTTCTGTGCGTGACGGCGCTGGGCGACACCGTGGCGCAGGCGCAACAACGCGCCTATCAGCTGGCGGAAGGCATCCAGTGGCCGGGCAGCTTCTGCCGCAAAGATATCGGTTATCGCGCGATTGCGCGCGGCAAGTGATTTGACCTGATAAGGTCATGACAAGAGGCTCCGCAGCGCGGGGCCTTTTTTATAGCTGGTCTTCTTTCGGTTCCCAGCTGCAGAAGTCGTCGTTCGCTACCAGCAGCAGCTCGCTGCCTTCCGGCGCTTCCAACCAGGCGACGCTCACCGGCCGGCTGCTGCTGCGGGCGCGTTTTTCGATCCAGGCGATGGCGGAGGCATCCAACCCGGGTTTTAAGCGCTGCCCGTCGCAGGTTTGCACTTCGCCCTGCAACCAACGCCCCTGCAGCAATTTGACCTTGCCGGCGCGCAGCGCATTGCTGACTTCGAGGATACGTCGCGCCTGATATTGATACAGGGCGATTTCATCGCGGGTCAGCGGTTCGCGGCGTGTCGCAAGCTGGCGCTGCATAAAGCTCACCGTGCCGTCGTCGGCAAAGCGCAGTTGAATGGAATCTCGATCGCCGTCGGCGTCGTTGCGTTTGATTTGGCGCAGCACGTCGCCCTGATAGGTGTACAGCGTGGTGATGGTACCCGGTCCGCGGTAGGGACTGTAGACGCTGACCAGCACCTGCGGGCGATGTTGCTCATCGTCTTTACGCCACAGGCGTATCACGCCTTGATCGGCCACAAAGCCGCTGGCGGTAAAGCTGGGAATATCGGAATGGAAACTGCAGGCGCTCAGACCGAGGGCGATGCCGGCGGCCATGAGCACCCGACGAGTAAACAAAAGGGGCGCCATCGCCCCTCTGTTTAATCTTTTCACCGAGGCGCGGTCTTATTTAACAGCGTCTTTCAGTGCTTTGCCAGAAACGAACGCAGGCACGTTGGCTGCTGCGATTTTGATTTCTTTGCCAGTCTGTGGGTTGCGGCCAGTGCGCTCGCTACGATGGTTTACTTTGAAAGTACCGAAGCCAACCAATTGTACTGCATCACCTTCTTTCAGAGACTCAGTAATAGCAGCCAGGGTGGATTCCAGAGCCAGTTTAGCTTGTGCTTTGGAAAGGTCAGCCTTGTCCGCGATTACATCAATCAGTTGAGTCTTGTTCATAAGTTATCCTTACAGTGTGTTTATCGTTTGCAAAGCATCGAGTGCGACGGATATGCCGATTGACAGCACTCTCCTGCATACACGCACCGATAGCCACTTTTTTTACGCCCCCCAAATGTAGACCAGACAGGGTGCGGATGTGAAGCCTTAAGGCATGACAAATCAGGCGTTAAATCACGTTTTGTTGCCTTATTGCGCTAAATTTATCCCGATGTTGCTGACACCGGCCTCTCGCAGGTCGGATCGCAGCCCCTTGATCAGGTCTATATCGCGCTCTTCACAGGCGTCCAACAGGCGGAAAATTTCCCATTGAATGTCCCATTCTTCCTCTACCGCAGGCAAACTTCCCAACTCTTCGTCGGTCATTTCCCTGCCGGCTTGAGTCATTTCCAACATCGCCACGGTGCGAATCGATGTTTCGCTGATGGCGATGGCGTGCTCCAGCGTCTCCCCGCCGAGCCGCGAATGGATCAGTTCCCCTAATGCGATACAGGCATCAATTGCCGGGTAAACGCCGTAAAGATCGTAATCTTCCGCCGACGGAATCGCCTCTTCCAACTTCTCGAGCTGGCTGTCGAAGTTGACCTTGGCGTCCTTCACCACCAGCGTTTCCCACACCAAATCCAGAATGCGGCGATAAATCGCCGGATCGCCGAACTCGGTCTGTTTGCAGAACATCTGGTAATTCGGGTACATACGCTCGCACAAACTGGCCATAAAGGTCAAATGTTGCCAAGCCTCGTGCCGTTCCAGACGTAAATGAATCGGGTTACGTAGCATGCTTTACTCTCTTACGCGTTATCTGCGGCGCAGTGTACCCGAAATCGCTCATGGCGACACCTCCGGATGCTGCTGCAACCAACGCTGAAACGCCGGACGGCGCGAAGCGATGGCGTCGGCCCAGCGGGTGGGCTCCGGCAAACGGTAGCCCGCCATACAGCGCTGCACCCACGCCAGCGCGCTGTCGGCGCCCACGCGGTGACCGGTAGAGATGAACAGCGGGTTGCAGCGCGCCTTGCTGCGCCATACCCAGCCCAGCTGTTCCCCCTTATCTTCCAACGGTGCCAGCGCGCCGACGGCGGCCTCCAGCGGCGTGAATTTGCCGCACAGGCGCTTCTTGGCCACGCCGATGGTCGGTACATCGACCAGCAGGCCGAAATGGCTGGCGACGCCGAGGCGCCGCGGATGTGAAACGCCGTGGCCATCGACGAAGATCAGCCCCGGCTTTTGCCGCAGCTGTGCCCAGGCGGCCAACAGCGCCGGGTATTCGCGAAACGACAGGAAGCCCGGGATATAAGGCATGACGGTGGCGATGCGCGCCACCTGATATTCCACCAGCTCCAGCGACGGATAGCGCAGTATGGCGATGGCGGCACGCGTCACCGCCCCCTCCTGCTCGAAGCCCACGTCAGCGCCGGCGATGAAGGCCGGCGGTTCGGCCGGCAGATCGTCGTAGCGAATGACTTCAGCAGCGCGCCGCAGCTGTTCGGCGCGCAGGGCCTGCATATCGGTCACATCGAATCCTTAACGGTGGTATTTCGCCGACTGCGCGTGCACCGCCTCGACGAAGGCGCCGGCGTGCTCAGGCGGCACATCCTGATGGATGCCGTGGCCCAGGTTGAACACATGACCGTTACCGTGGCCAAAACCGGCCAGAATGGTCTCCACCTCTTCCGCGATGCGCGCCGGAGAAGCATAGAGCATCGACGGATCCATATTGCCCTGCAGCGCCACTGTGTCGCCCACGCGCCGACGCGCGTCGGCGATATCGGTGGTCCAGTCCAGCCCCAGCGCATCGCAGCCGGTAGCGGCCATCGCCTCCAGCCACTGCCCGCCGCCTTTGGTAAACAGCGTCACCGGCACGCGGCGGCCGTCATTTTCACGCAGCAGGCCATCGACGATCTTGTGCATGTAGTGCAACGAGAACTCGCGGTAATCGCGCCCGGTCAGCACCCCGCCCCAGGTGTCGAACACCATCACCGACTGCGCGCCGGCCTTGATTTGGGCGTTGAGGTACAGGATCACGCTGTCCGCCAGCTTGTCCAGCAACAGGTGCAGCGTGGCCGGCTCGGCATACATCATCTTTTTCAGCTTGGTGAAGGCCTTACTGCTCCCGCCTTCAACCATATAGGTAGCCAGCGTCCACGGGCTGCCGGAGAAGCCGATCAGCGGCACTTCGCCCTTCAGCTCGCGGCGGATGGTGCGCACCGCGTTCATCACATAGCCCAGCTCCACTTCCGGATCAAACGCCGGCAGTTTGTCGACGTCGGCACGGCAGGTGATAGGTGAGCTGAAACGCGGGCCTTCGCCGGCTTCAAAGTACAGGCCAAGCCCCATGGCGTCGGGAATGGTGAGAATGTCGGAGAACAGAATGGCGGCGTCCAGCGCATAGCGGCGCAGCGGCTGCAGCGTAACCTCACAGGCCAGCTCCGCGTTCTTGCACAGCGACATGAAATCACCGGCCTGGGCGCGGGTCGCCTTGTACTCCGGCAAATAACGACCGGCCTGGCGCATCATCCATACGGGGGTCACATCCACCGGCTGGCGCAACAGCGCGCGCAGGTAGCGATCGTTCTTCAACTCAGTCATTTATGGGGCTCCCTTAATAATCTGCCGGCCATTGTACATTATTCTTCCCGGCACAGCGCCACGGTGTCCTCAATCAACCGGCGCGCCACGGTGCCGGGCGGCGGCAACAGCGGCAGTTGGTCGTAGCGATACCAGCCTGCGTTGAGCAGCTCCTTGGGATCGTGACGAAGGTCGCCCTGATGGTAATCGGCCATAAAGGCCATCATCAGCGAGTGTGGGAACGGCCAGGGTTGTGAAGTGACGTAGCGCAGGTTCTTGATTTCGATATTGCTCTCTTCCATCACTTCGCGCGCCACCGCCTGCTCCAGCGTTTCGCCCACTTCGACGAAACCGGCCAGCACCGTGTGGATACCGCCGCGATGGCGCACGTGCTGCGCCAGCAGGATCTGATCGTCGCGCCGAATGGCGACGATCACGCAGGGCGCAATCTGCGGGTAGTACCGTTCTTTGCAGTGGCCGCAGAGGCAGGCGCTTTCGGTGCGGCTGAGATGCATCTCATGGCCGCAGTAGCCGCAATAGCGATGGGAGCGGTAGAAATCCGCCAGCTGCACGCCGCGCCCGGCAAGCTGGAACAGACCGCGATCCTGATCCAACAGCTGACGCACCGATCCCATCTCCCGCGGCATCGCCTGGCGCACCAGCCAGACCGGCGCGCCCTCCCACTCACCGATGACGCGCGCCATGTGGCCCTGCAGCCCGAGGGCGGCGGCCGTCCCCGACGGCAATTCACCGTTCGGTAACCAAAGTTTGCTTTCATGGCTGACGATCCACCAGCCGTTTTCATTGCCCGTTAATGCAAGTTCCATATCGTTGTTGCACAACCTCAGCTTCACTGGCACTCTACAAATCGGCTTTGTTACATTTTAATAACTTACCGGTTACTTTTGTTACTTACACGGAGTCAAACATGCTCAACCGTTTGGAAAGGCTGACTCAGCGCGTTGGCGGTAGTAATGAATTAGTTGATCAATGGCTTCAGGCCCGCAAGCAGTTGCTGGTCGCCTACTGCACGCTGGTAGGCCTCAAACCGAATAAAGAAAAGCATACGCCGCTGAATGAAAAAGCGCTGGAGAACTTTTGCCATAACCTGGTGGATTACCTCTCAGCAGGGCATTTTCATATCTATGACAGAATTATCAAACAAGTGGAAGGCGCAGCCAGTCCGAAAATGTCGCTGGCGGTGAACATCTACCCCAAGCTATGGGCCAATACCGAACAGATCATGGCGTTCCACGATCGCTATACCGAAGTGGATATCGATCAGGAGGTCTGTCTGGAATTCCATCAGGCCTTGTCGGATATCGGCGAAACGCTGGCGGCGCGCTTTGCGCTGGAAGATAAGCTGATCCTGTTGGAAGCGGAGGCCGCGCAGCAACCGCTGCCGGACCAGGCGCTGGATCCGGCGCGTTAAAATTTTATAGTTTTTTTTCTTATCCCTCCTATACTGGGGGGCATCTTGTCGGAGTGCCTAGCGCCTGATTTGTTCATCGAATCAGCCAGGCTGAGACCGTTAATTCGGGATCCGCGGAACCTGATCGGGTTAATACCCGCGAAGGGAACAAGAGTAATCTATCGCCACAGGCACGGCCTTCCCCTTGCGGGCGCCCAGCCTTATCGGCCACCATCATTACTCCCTCCGAGCTCCAGACAAGCAACTTTCCCAACCCAACACACTGGTAGGAACTTGCTATGTCTAACGTTAATCCACCGCGCGCCCGTAAAGCGCAACGCGAAGCCGCCCAGCAGTTTATCGACACGCTGCAAGGCATGGCTTTCCCAAACTCACGCCGCATCTACCTGCAGGGCTCGCGCCGCGATATCCAGGTGCCGATGCGCGAAATTCAGCTCAGCCCGACCCTGGTCGGCGGCAGCAAAGATAGCCCGCAGTATGAACAGAACGAGGCGATCCCGGTATATGACACCGCAGGCCCATACGGCGATCCGCAGGCCGAGCTCGATGTGCACGCCGGCCTGGCCAAGCTGCGCGCCGGCTGGATCGACGCGCGCGGCGATACCGCGACCCTGAGCGGCGCCAGTTCCGGCTTCACCCAACAGCGTCTGGCGGACGAGGGGCTGGATCACCTGCGCTTCGAACATCTGCCGCTGCCGCGCAAGGCGTTGCCGGGCAAGTGCGTGACCCAACTGCACTATGCCCGCGCCGGCATCGTCACCCCGGAGATGGAGTTCATCGCCATCCGTGAAAACATGGGGCGCGAACGCATTCGCGGCGAGGTGCTGCGCCACCAGCATCCTGGCCAGGGCTGGGGCGCCAACCTGCCGGACAACATCACGCCGGAGTTCGTGCGCCAGGAAGTGGCCGCCGGCCGCGCCATCATTCCCGCCAACATCAATCACCCGGAGGCGGAGCCGATGATCATCGGCCGCAATTTCCTGGTGAAGGTGAACGCCAATATCGGCAACTCGGCGGTCACGTCGTCGATCGAAGAAGAGGTGGAGAAGCTGGTGTGGGCCACCCGCTGGGGCGCAGACACCGTGATGGATCTCTCCACCGGCCGCTACATTCACGAAACCCGCGAGTGGATCCTGCGCAACAGCCCGGTGCCCATCGGCACCGTGCCTATCTACCAGGCGCTGGAGAAGGTCAACGGCGTGGCGGAAAACCTCACCTGGGAGATGTTCCGCGATACGCTGCTGGAACAGGCTGAACAAGGGGTCGATTACTTCACCATCCACGCCGGCGTGCTGCTACGCTACGTGCCGATGACCGCCAAACGCCTGACCGGCATCGTGTCGCGCGGCGGCTCGATCATGGCCAAATGGTGTCTGTCGCACCATCAGGAAAACTTCCTCTATCAGCACTTCCGTGAAATCTGCGAGATCTGCGCCGCCTACGACGTTTCGCTGTCGCTCGGCGATGGCCTGCGCCCCGGTTCGATTCAGGACGCCAACGACGAGGCCCAGTTCGCCGAGCTGCATACGCTGGGCGAGCTGACCAAAATCGCCTGGGAATACGACGTGCAGGTGATGATTGAAGGCCCGGGCCACGTGCCGATGCAGATGATCCGCCGCAACATGACCGAAGAGCTGGAACATTGCCACGAAGCGCCGTTCTACACCCTTGGCCCGCTGACCACCGATATCGCCCCGGGCTATGACCATTTCACCTCCGGCATCGGCGCGGCGATGATTGGCTGGTTCGGCTGCGCCATGCTGTGTTACGTCACGCCGAAAGAGCACCTCGGCCTGCCGAATAAAGAGGACGTCAAACAGGGCCTGATCACCTACAAGATCGCCGCCCACGCCGCCGATCTGGCCAAAGGCCATCCGGGCGCGCAAATTCGCGATAACGCCATGTCCAAGGCGCGTTTCGAATTCCGCTGGGAAGATCAGTTCAATCTGGCGCTCGATCCGGCCACCGCGCGTGCCTATCACGACGAAACCCTGCCGCAGGAGTCCGGCAAGGTCGCCCACTTCTGCTCGATGTGCGGACCGAAATTCTGCTCGATGAAGATTTCACAAGAGGTGCGCGACTACGCCGCCGCCCAAGAGGCCGCCAAACCGATCGAGGTGCAGCTGACCGGCATGGAGAAAATGTCCGCCGAGTTCCGCGCCCGCGGCAGCGAGCTGTATCACAGCGCCGGCAACCTGCAGGAGGAGACGAGCAATGACTGATATCACGACGCCCTTCCCGGCGACGCCCCACAAACTGGGGCTTTACCCGGTCGTCGACAGCGTGGCGTGGATCGCTCGCCTGCTGGAGGCCGGCGTTACCACGATCCAGCTGCGCATCAAGGATCTGCCGGACGAGCAGGTCGAAGAGGATATCGCCGCCGCCATCGCGCTGGGTCGGCGTTATCAGGCGCGGCTGTTCATCAACGATTACTGGCGGCTGGCGATCAGGCACGGCGCCTACGGCGTGCATCTGGGCCAGGAAGATCTCGATACCACCGATCTGGCGGCTATTCACCGCGCCGGGCTGCGGCTCGGCGTTTCCACCCATGACGATGCCGAGCTGGCGCGCGCGCTGGCGGTGAAACCCTCCTACATCGCGCTGGGGCACATCTTCCCCACCCAGACCAAAGACATGCCTTCGGCGCCGCAGGGGCTGGCGGAGTTAAAACGCCACATCGCCGGTTTGGCGGATTACCCGACGGTGGCGATCGGCGGGATCAGTATCGATCGCGTAACGGCGGTGCTGGCGTGCGGCGTCGGCAGCGTGGCGGTGGTCAGCGCCATCACCCAGGCGCCGGACTGGCGCGCGGCGACGGCCGAACTGCTGCGGCTGATCGAAGGTAAGGAGCCGAACGATGCTTAACGATCGGGAGTTCCTGCGCTACAGCCGCCAGCTGCTGCTGGAGGATGTCGGCCCGGAAGGTCAGGAAAAACTCAAGCGCGCCACGGTGCTGATCGTCGGCCTGGGGGGGCTGGGGTCCCCGGCTTCGCTGTATCTGGCCGCCGCCGGGGTCGGCACGCTGCTGCTAGCCGACGACGACACGCTGCACGTCACCAACCTGCAGCGGCAAATCCTGTACCGCAGCGCCGATACCGCCACCGGCAAGGCGGCGCTGGCGCAACGCCATCTGCAGGCGTTGAACCCGTTGGTGGAGTCCATCCCGCTGGCGCAGCGGCTGCAAGGGCAAGCGCTGCGCGACGCGGTCGCCCGCGCCGATCTGGTGCTGGACTGCTGCGACAACATGGCGACCCGCCATGAGGTCAACGCCGCCTGCATCGCCGCCGCCAAGCCGCTGATCAGCGGCAGCGCAGTGGGTTTCAGCGGCCAGCTGCTGGTGCTCGAGCCGCCCTATGCGCACGGCTGCTACGCCTGCCTGTACCCGGAGCAGGAAGAACCGCAGCGCAACTGCCGCACCGCCGGGGTGCTCGGCCCGGTGGTGGGCGTGATCGGCACTCTGCAAGCGCTGGAGGCCATCAAGATGCTGGCCGGCCTGCCTTCCTCCCTCAGCGGCAAGCTGCGGCTGTTCGACGGCAAGCAGCAGAGCTGGAGCACGCTGCAGCTGAGCCGGGCCCGCGCCTGCCCGGTCTGCGGAGGCGCCGCATGAAGATCCGTCTGAACGACCAACCGCTGGAGCTGGCACAGCCGCTCAGCGTCGCCGCCCTGCTGACCCAGCTGGAACGCCACCAGCCGGGCACCGCGCTGGCGATCAACCAAACCATCATCCCACGTGCCGACTGGGCCGACCATCAGGTGCAGGACGGTGACGACATTTTGCTGTTTCAAGCGATCGCCGGAGGCTGACATGCTGAAAATCGCCGATACCACTTTTACCTCGCGCCTGTTCACCGGCACCGGCAAGTTCGCCACCCCGGCGCTGATGTTGGAGGCGCTGGCGGCCTCCGGCTCACAGCTGGTGACCATGGCCATGAAGCGCGTCGATCTGCGCGGCGGCAACGACGCCATTTTGGCGCCGCTGCAACAGTTGGGCGTCAGGCTGTTGCCCAATACCTCTGGCGCCAAAACGGCCGCCGAAGCGGTGTTCGCCGCCCGACTGGCGCGCGAAGCGCTCGGCACCCACTGGGTGAAGCTGGAGATCCATCCCGATGTGAAATACCTGCTGCCGGATCCGATAGAAACGCTGAAGGCGGCGGAAACGCTGGTGAAAGACGGTTTTGTGGTGCTGCCCTACTGCGGCGCCGATCCGGTGCTGTGCAAACGGCTGGAAGAAGTGGGATGCGCAGCGGTGATGCCGCTCGGCGCCCCTATCGGCTCCAACCGCGGTCTGCGCACCCGTGACTTCCTCGAAATCATCATCGAGCAAGCCAAGGTGCCGGTGGTGGTAGACGCCGGCATCGGCGCGCCAAGCCACGCGCTGGAAGCGATGGAGCTGGGCGCCGACGCGGTGCTGGTGAATACCGCCATCGCCGTGGCGCGCGATCCGGTGCAGATGGCGCGGGCATTTCGCCTGGCGCTGGAGGCCGGCGAGCTGGCACGCAGCGCAGGATTAGGCTCCAGCCAGCGCGGCGCGGTCGCGTCCAGCCCGCTGACCGCTTTCCTCAGCCAGCCAGAGGAGGCGCAGTGATGACCGACGATTTCAGTAGCCGCTGGCAACAGCTGGACTGGGACGACATTACGCTGCGCATCAACGGCAAAACGGCGCGCGACGTGGAACGCGCATTGAACGCCGACAAGCTGACGCGCGACGACTTTATGGCGCTGATCTCCCCCGCGGCCGCGCCGTATCTGGAACCGTTGGCGCAACGCGCGCAGTTGCTGACCCGTCAGCGGTTCGGCAACGTCGTCAGCTTCTATGTGCCGCTGTACCTGTCCAACCTGTGCGCCAACGACTGCACCTACTGCGGCTTTTCGATGAGCAACCGCATCAAGCGCAAAACGCTGGATGCGGCGGAGATTGCACGCGAGTGCGAAGCCATCAAGGCGCTGGGGTTCGAACATCTGTTGCTGGTCACCGGCGAACATCAGACCAAGGTCGGCATGGACTATTTCCGCCAGCACATTCCGGCGATCCGCCGCCACTTCAGCTCGCTGATGATGGAAGTGCAGCCGCTGGCGCAGGAGGAATACGCCGAACTGAAAACGCTGGGCCTGGACGGCGTGCTGGTGTATCAGGAAACCTACCATCCGGCCACCTATCTGCAGCACCACCTGCGCGGCCAGAAGCAGGATTTCCATTGGCGCCTGGCCACGCCGGATCGCCTGGGGCGCGCCGGGATCGACAAGATCGGCCTCGGCGCGTTAATCGGCCTGTCCCACAGTTGGCGAACCGACTGCTATCTGCTGGCGGAACACCTGTTCTACCTGCAGCAAACCTATTGGCAGAGCCGCTACTCGATCTCGTTCCCACGCCTGCGCCCCTGCGCCGGCGGCATTGAGCCCGCATCTATCATGAGTGAGCCTCAGCTGGTGCAGCTGATCTGCGCCTTCCGGCTGTTCGCGCCGGACGTTGAGCTGTCGCTGTCTACCCGGGAGTCGCCGTACTTCCGCGATCATATGATCCCGGTGGCGATCAATAGCGTCAGCGCCGGATCCAAGACGCAACCCGGCGGCTATGCCGACGACGTACCGCCTGAGCTGGAACAGTTTGAGCCGCACGACGGCCGCACGCCGCAGCAGGTCGCCGAGGCCATCAGCAACGCCGGGCTGCAGCCGGTATGGAAAGACTGGGACGATTATCTGGGACGCAGCGCGCAATAAGCGGCAACGTTTACCGCCGTGCGAAGAAAACGCTGGAGCGGCCGCGCAATGCCGAACGGTGGCGCTGGCGCCGGCAAACGCGCCGATTATAGTGACGTTGCCGACCGCCAAACCCGGTGTCGGCCGGGGCCGTTACCCTCTCGATGGCCCCGCCTTATCCAACCCCGGATCGCGCACAGACGCTCTTGCGCGACTCCGGGCTCCCTCGGGCCCCTGCCATCACGCAAAATGGCGTCATGCGTTTTGACAAAACAAACTGGTTTGACCACAGTTAAAATCTGACCACCTTACTGATCTGACAATCCGGCGGAATACTGACCATGAACCTCTACCTGCGTTTGATCTGGATCTTGCTCTCTTCACTGTGGAAACCGCGCATGTCGATGGATGCGCTGACCAACCAACTGGCGACCCGCGTCTGGCTGAATGACATCGATATCAACTTGCACATGAACAATGGCCGCTATATGACGGTATGCGACCTGAACCGGGTCGATCTGTTTATTCGCACCGGCCTGCTGGCGCTAATGCTCAAACGACGCTGGTCACCGATCGTCAGTCAACATACGATGGACTATAAAAAAGCGCTGCGGCCGTTCCAACGCTATCGGGTCAGCATGACCATTACCCATTGGGACGAACGCTACTTCTATGCGACGCATACGTTCAGCATCGGCGAACGAATCGTCGCGCAGGGCACTTCACAAGCAGTGATTTTGGGGCAGGAAGGCGTGGTTACGCCCGAGGTGGTGGTAGAAAGCGTTCGACAATATCAGCAGGCCCGAACATGACAGCGAGCCATTTTCGAAAAAGTGCCGGTCATCTTCAGTACTGCAAATGGCCCTGGTGTTGGCCGTCGCGTTTTTTTGCCGCCTGCTCCCTGCTTACAGACAAGAGCAGGCGGTTTATTTTGTGAGACTGGCAACCCCCCCAGGACGCGAATCACACAGTATGTGCGCTAATTAACCATACAAACGATTAAATGTGAATGTCTTTTGAGTGTTTTTTTATTTGATATCGAGTGTATTCTGAGTTTGCCAAGGAAAATCAAACTGATATCACCGCAACCTCCGGGGCATCATCTATAATCCAGCACGGGTCCTCGCGCAGATTTGCCACGCTCGCGGTCAACATCAAAAAAGCCAAGGTTGTCATGAAGAAAACGCCAAATTACATCGATGCAATCAGCGCGTTGCTCACTCTGAAAGGGGTTGGCGACAGAAAACATGCCTCCACGATGGCCAACATACTGAACCTTCAGTACAACAGCGCCAAGCAGAAGCTGGATGGTAAAAGGGGCATCACCCTCGACGAAGTCAGAAAGGTGTTTCAGTACTTCAACGAGCCATTCGCCGGCCAAAGAACGCATAACGGCGTTTTTATCATGAACAGCATTCACAAACGCTGTAAGGTTGAAGTCGACGAACACCCGGTGACACAGCTGGACGACGACGAAACCTACGCCTACAAAAAAGATGACCTTTTCATCATCAATATCAGCCGGGATACGCAGGCCGACGTACCGCTGTACAGAGTCAACAAGATAGACTTTCTGCCGGCGCCGCGCATCGCGATCCTGGACAACGACAGCGATATCCTCGAGCTGTTGAAGAAAATCGCCTGCCGCTACGGCATTGAGACCGAGACCTTTCAAACGGCGGATGCCATGCTGGCCGCACTTGAGCAACAGTCCTTTGAGGCGTTTATTCTGGACTGGCTGTTGGACTTCGGCGAAACCTCAGAACGCGTCGTGAAGAAAATAAAGGACACTCTCGATCCGCACGCGCGCATCATCATTCTGACCGGCCAGCTGAATCACTATGAGAAGAATATCGGCGATATGATCCTGCACTATGACGTGCACCTGGTGGAAAAACCGACCAAACCGCTGATTATCTCCTCACTGCTGTTGTCGAATTTATTCTTTAATTAGTTTGACCGGAATGCGGATGAAAAACGATGAACCAACGCCTTCGGTGGATTTGACTCTGATGGCGCCTTTCAGCGTCGTCACATAATTCTTGATAATGGTCAGCCCCAGCCCCAGCCCCTGCCGTGTTTCCCTTTCTACTCCCTGATTGAACGCCTTGTACAACCGTTCCAGATTATTAACGTTAAATCCGATGCCGTTGTCTTTGACCCATAAATACAGATTGCCGTGGCACACTTTCACGTTGAGGATGATCGCGCCGTGGTGAGTAAATTTGTCCGCGTTGCTGAGCAGATTGGCCAATATTCGGTAGAGCTTGTATTTGTCGGAGCAAATCAAACCAACATAGGATGAACGACGCACCACGATGCGATTACCGCGCCCGGCGCTGATACTGGTCATGGCATCGTCCACCACCTCATGCAGCCGAAAGGTGGAAATATTGACGTTGACCTCCCCCATTTCAAACCGCGAATAATCCATCACCTCGCGCGTTTGTTCGGCGATCTTGTTGCCGTGGTAGGAGATCAGGCGAGCCTCCTTTTTCAGCTCTTCCTGCGCCAGCTCGTGCTCCATGATATCCGCGGCGATGACGATGGCCTGCGTCGAACCGGCGATTTCATGGTAGATGGATGAGATAAAGATGTTCTTATTCTTGATGATCTCTTTTAACGAGAAGGCGTTTCTCACCACCAGGAACATCATCAGGAACACCAAAATCAGCGATAAGACGGCGAACATCTCGGCTTTTCTCGAATTATCCTGGATGATGCCTTTAACCTCGGTGAAGTTTTTAATTTGTATTCGATAAATAATCTCCTGGATATCGACCAACGTGCCCTCGATGTCATCCATATAAGCGAGGATATCCGCCTTGCTTTTCCGCCCTGCCAGCAAACCGCCGGAAAGATCGCCCAGCGTTCGGTACTGTTGCTTCAGCAGAGCGACGTTCTTGATAAATTCGTCGTCGTAATAGAAAGAGTCGCTGAAGGTGGAGCGGCTCTCCAGGATTTGGATCTTCGAGTAAAATATTTTCTTTTTGATCAGGAAAGCGTCGTAGTCGTCGTTTTCACTGAGCAGCAGCGCAGTTTTGGTTCTTTCAAACGCCAGAAACAGGATCTCGGCCACCGAGTAGTTATCCAGATTGGGTTCGATCTGCTTATAGCGCTCTTTTACGCCACCGAAGTTAATGGCAATCAGCAAAATTAATAAGGAGAAGATGGCAACCAACGCGATAAGAGTACCGATCAGTTTCTTGCTCATCTCATTTAATCTCCAGCCGTTTGACTTGCCAGACGGTTTTCGCGTTCACGTCCAGGTTATTCAGCTCGGGGTATTGATCGCGCGGATAGATAATGGCGAACGGCCCCAGCTCCCCCACGTCGATCGGCTTACCGCCGCGCAGATAGGCGACAATCACGCGATATTTAATCATCTCGTCAATCGGCATCGAATAGGAATAGTCGTCCCACGCGAAGGCACGCACCGACTTCCCTTGCAGATGGTACGCTTTCACCAGCTCCGAAAACTCAACGCCGGTGAACGCCTCTTCCGGGGTGAAATTGGTCGAGGTTTTAATCGTGTGCGACGGCATCGCCTCCAGCATCTGTCGGGTGACCTTGATCTTCTCGCCGTCCGCCGGCTTCAGGTAAAAAGAGTCAACGGCCGCATACAACGGTGCGCTGAACAGCGAAAGCAGCAGTAACGTCATCAATCCTTTGATTTTCATTATTCACCCTCTTTGCGTTTCACCAGCTCCGCCTGACCGAACTCATCCCGCCCGATCACATCCCAACCGTGATGTTGATAAAAACCTTCGGCTTTAGAGCCGGGATCGGTGGTTAAGTGAATGGCTTCGGCGCCGTGCTCAAACATCCAGGCAGTGACGCGCGCCAGCAAGGCAGAACCCATTCCCATTGATTGGTATTCCGGCTTCACGAACAGTCCGCCGATCAACGGTTCGGGGATGAACAACCCGAATCCAACGCCGGCATAGTCCTCGCCATACTTGCAGATCCAGCCACCGCCCTGGTTGATGTCTTCCAGCGCCTGCTTGCGCTGCAGATACTGGATCTGATGCGGATGCAGCAGGTTCTCTTCGACGGAAAAGCGGATCTCATACAGGTAAGGCAGGTGTTTCGCCGTCAGTTTTTCGAAGGTAATGAGGCTGTCCATGTTTCGTACTGTCCTTGGTTGTCAGGCAAAAAGCGCCGGTCAATTTCTGCTGTAACCATAGTAGCAAAGTTTGTCATAACCCGGCGCGAGGCGAAAAAAAACCGCCCCCGAGGGAGCGGTTTATCTGGCGATAGGCCCGGCGTAGCGGGCCCGCGGCGCGGATGACGATTACTCGTCGTCGCTGCCGCCCAGACCTGCGTTGAGCAGTTCGGCCAGGTTCGCGGTCGCTTCTTCCGCGCTGACTTGCGGAACAACCGGCGCTTCGCCCTGAGCACGACGACGCATGCGATCCTGATGATAAGCGTAACCGGTACCGGCTGGGATCAGACGGCCCACGATGACGTTCTCTTTCAGGCCACGCAGTTCGTCGCGCTTGCCGGCTACGGCAGCTTCGGTCAGAACGCGCGTCGTTTCCTGGAACGATGCGGCGGAGATGAAGGACTCGGTCGCCAAGGAAGCCTTGGTGATACCCAGCAGATCGCGCGAGAAGGTTGCCGGGATCTTACCTTCAGCTTCCAGCTGACGGTTGGCAATCTTGACGCGAGACACTTCAGCCTGCTCGCCTTCCAGGAACTCGGAACCACCAGCGCTAACGATAGTGCCTTTACGCAGCATCTGACGAACGATAACTTCGATGTGCTTATCGTTAATCTTAACGCCTTGCAGACGGTAAACTTCCTGCACTTCGTTGGTGATGTAGCGGGTAACCGCATGCACGCCACGCAGACGCAGAATGTCGTGCGGAGACTCTGGGCCGTCGGAGACGACGTCGCCACGTTCCACCACTTCGCCTTCGAACACGTTGAGCTGACGCCATTTCGGAATCATCTCTTCGTAAGCGTCGCTGCCGTCCAGCGGAGAAATCACCAGGCGACGTTTGCCTTTGGTCTCTTTACCGAACGAGATAATCCCGCTGATTTCAGCCAGGATTGCCGGCTCTTTCGGACGACGCGCTTCGAACAGGTCGGCAACGCGCGGCAGACCACCGGTAATATCCTTGGTACCGCCGGATTCCTGAGGAATACGCGCCAGGGTATCACCCGCACCGATCTGAATGCCGTCTTCCAGCTGAACGATCGCTTTGCCCGGCAGGAAGTATTGAGCAGGCATATCAGTACCTGGGATCAATACGTCTTCGCCCTTAGCGTCAACGATTTTCAGTGCCGGACGCAGGTCTTTACCGCTACCGGTACGCTCTGCGCTGTCCAGGACAACCAGAGAAGACAAACCGGTCAGTTCGTCGGTCTGACGAGTAATCGTCTGGCCGTCGACCATGTCGGCGAAGCGAATGAAGCCGCTGACTTCACTGATGACCGGCATGGTGTGCGGATCCCAGTTAGCAACGGTTTCGCCGCCGTTAACTTCTTCACCGTCGCCTTTGCCCATCACGGCGCCGTAAGGCACCTTGTAGCTTTCTTTGGTACGGCCGAATTCGTCGATCAGTTTCAGTTCGGTGTTACGCGAGGTGATCACCAGCTTGCCTGCGGCGTTCATAACGAACTTCGCGTTGCTCAGCTTGATGCTACCCTTGTTTTTCACCTGAATGCTGGATTCAGCAGCCGCACGAGATGCCGCACCACCGATGTGGAACGTACGCATCGTCAGCTGTGTACCCGGCTCACCGATGGACTGTGCCGCGATAACGCCGATGGCTTCACCTTTGTTGATGATGTGGCCACGTGCCAGGTCGCGACCGTAGCAGTTTGCACACACACCGAAGTCGGTTTCACAGCTCACCACGGAACGGACTTTAACGCTGTCGACAGAGTTCTCTTCCAACAGGTCACACGCCTTCTCGTTCAGCAGGGTGTTGCGAGGCACCAGAATGTCCGCCGTACCCGGCTTGAGGACGTCTTCTGCCGTCACACGGCCCAGAACGCGTTCACGCAGCGGCTCTTTCACGTCGCCACCTTCGATAACCGGAGTCATCAGAATGCCGTCGTGGGTGCCACAGTCGTCTTCAGTCACCACCAGGTCCTGCGCCACGTCAACCAGACGACGGGTCAGATAACCGGAGTTCGCGGTTTTCAGTGCGGTATCCGCCAGACCTTTACGAGCACCGTGAGTGGAGATGAAGTACTGGAGTACGTTCAGACCTTCACGGAAGTTCGCGGTGATTGGCGTTTCGATGATGGAGCCGTCCGGCTTCGCCATCAGACCACGCATACCGGCCAGCTGACGAATCTGAGCGGCGGAACCACGCGCACCGGAGTCGGCCATCATAAAGATGCTGTTGAAGGAAACTTGCTGTTCCACTTCGCCGTCACGGTTAACCACGTCTTCTACCGACAGGTTTTCCATCATCGCTTTCGCAACGCGTTCGTTCGCGGCAGCCCAGATATCGATCACTTTGTTGTAGCGTTCGCCGGCGGTCACCAGACCAGACTGGAACTGCTCCTGGATCTCGGCAACTTCGGTTTCCGCTTCTTCGATGATCTCCGCCTTCTTGGCCGGGATAACCATGTCGTCGATACCTACGGAAGCGCCGGAACGGGCAGCGTAAGCAAAGCCGGTGTACATGATCTGGTCAGCAAAGATAACGGTCGGCTTCAGGCCCAGGATGCGGTAACAGGTGTTCAGCATCTTGGAGATCGCTTTCTTGCCCAAAGGCTGGTTAACGATCGCGTACGGCAGACCTTTCGGTACGATCATCCACAGGATGGCGCGGCCGATGGTGGTATCGATGATGCTGGTCTGAGAGGTCCACTCGCCTTCGGCGTTCTTGACGTCTTCGGTGATACGCACTTTAACGCGCGCATGCAGCGACGCCAGGCCGGCGCGGTAAACACGCTCAGCTTCTTTGGAACCGTTCAGCACCATGCCTTCGCCTTTGGCGTTAACACAGTCGCGGGTCATGTAGTACAGACCCAGTACAACGTCCTGAGAAGGAACGATGATTGGCTCGCCGTTCGCTGGGGACAGGATGTTGTTGGTGGACATCATCAGCGCACGCGCTTCCAGCTGGGCTTCCAGCGTCAGCGGTACGTGAACGGCCATCTGGTCACCATCGAAGTCGGCGTTATATGCCGCACAAACCAGCGGGTGCAGCTGGATCGCTTTACCTTCGATCAGAACCGGTTCAAACGCCTGGATACCCAAACGGTGCAGGGTTGGTGCACGGTTCAGCAGTACCGGGTGTTCGCGAATCACTTCGTCCAGGATATCCCAAACGACGGCTTCTTCACGCTCAACCATTTTCTTGGCGGCTTTGATGGTGGTGGCCAGGCCACGCAGCTCCAATTTGCCGTAGATGAACGGTTTGAACAGCTCTAACGCCATCTTCTTAGGCAGACCGCACTGATGCAGACGCAGGTATGGACCTACGGTGATAACGGAACGGCCTGAGTAGTCAACGCGTTTACCGAGCAGGTTCTGACGGAAACGACCCTGCTTACCTTTGATCATGTCGGCCAAAGATTTCAGAGGGCGTTTGTTGGAACCGGTGATCGCACGACCGCGACGGCCGTTATCCAGCAGGGCGTCTACCGCTTCTTGCAGCATACGCTTTTCGTTGCGCACGATGATGTCCGGCGCAGCCAGATCCAGCAGGCGTTTCAGACGGTTGTTACGGTTGATCACGCGGCGATACAGATCGTTCAGATCCGACGTCGCGAAACGACCGCCATCCAGCGGAACCAGCGGGCGCAGATCCGGCGGCAGTACCGGCAGCACGGTCAGGATCATCCACTCCGGCTTGTTACCGGACTGTACGAACGCTTCCAGCAGCTTGATACGCTTGGTCAGCTTCTTGCGCTTGGTTTCGGAGTTGGTTTCGTTCAGCTCTTCACGCAGCTGCTCGCACTCGGCTTCCAGATCCATGTTTTTCAACAGGGCCTGAATGGCTTCCGCACCCATCTTGGCGTCGAATTCGTCACCGAACTCTTCCAGCGCGTCCAGATACTGCTCTTCGGTCAGGATCTGACGACGCTCGAGGTTGGTCATACCGCCTTCGACCACCACATAGGATTCGAAGTACAGTACGCGTTCGATGTCACGCAGCGGCATATCCAGCAGCAAACCGATGCGGGATGGCAGCGATTTCAGGAACCAGATGTGCGCAGTCGGGGAAGCCAGCTCGATGTGGCCCATGCGCTCACGACGCACTTTGGTCTGGGTCACTTCAACGCCGCACTTCTCACAGATCACGCCGCGGTGTTTCAAACGCTTGTACTTACCGCACAGGCACTCGTAATCTTTTACCGGCCCGAAGATACGGGCGCAGAAAAGGCCGTCACGCTCTGGTTTGAACGTACGGTAGTTAATGGTTTCCGGCTTCTTAACTTCACCGAACGACCACGAACGGATCATGTCTGGCGAGGCCAGAGCAATCTTGATCGCATCAAACTCTTCGGTCTTAGTTTGCGCTTTCAGAAACTTCAATAAGTCTTTCACGGATTGGCTCCTGTCGGAGTTAAACCTGTTGGGCACCCACAACCGCAGTAGGTACCCGTGTGACCTGAACAACCACCCTCAGGCTCCCTTAGGCGGGGAGCCTGAGCCGGAATGACGATTACTCGTCTTCCAGTTCGATGTTGATGCCGAGCGAGCGGATTTCTTTCAACAGTACGTTGAAGGATTCCGGCATGCCTGGCTCCATCCGGTGATCGCCATCCACGATGTTTTTGTACATCTTGGTACGGCCGTTAACGTCATCCGACTTAACGGTGAGCATTTCCTGCAGGGTATAAGCCGCGCCGTATGCTTCCAGTGCCCACACTTCCATCTCACCGAAGCGTTGACCACCGAACTGCGCTTTACCACCCAGAGGCTGCTGAGTAACCAAGCTGTAAGAACCGGTTGAACGGGCGTGCATTTTATCGTCAACCAAGTGGTTCAGTTTCAGCATGTACATATAGCCGACAGTAACCTGGCGCTCGAATTGCTCACCGGTACGGCCATCGAACAGCGTGATCTGACCGGAGGTCGGGATACCGCCCATTTCCAGCAGCTTCTTGATTTCAGTCTCTTTCGCACCGTCAAACACCGGCGTTGCGATCGGCATACCTTTTTTCAGGTTCTCTGCCAGACGCAGCACTTCGTCGTCGCTGAAGGTGTTCAGGTCAACTTTCTGGCAAACGTCGTCGCCCAGATCGTAGGCCTTCTGGATGAACTCACGCAGCTTGGCCACTTCCTGCTGCTGCTTCAGCATCTGGTTGATCTTCTCACCGATGCCTTTCGCAGCCATACCCAGGTGGGTTTCCAGGATCTGACCGATGTTCATACGTGATGGTACGCCCAGCGGGTTCAGTACGATGTCTACCGGCGTGCCGTTTTCATCGTAAGGCATATCTTCGATCGGGTTGATCTTGGAGATAACACCCTTGTTACCGTGGCGGCCCGCCATCTTGTCACCCGGTTGGATCTGACGTTTAACGGCCAGATAAACCTTGACGATTTTCAGTACGCCCGGCGCCAGATCGTCGCCCTGAGTGATCTTACGACGCTTGGCTTCCAGCTTCTTCTCGAAGTCGGATTTCAGTTCGTCGTACTGCTCAGCCAACTGCTCCAGCTGGTTTTGTTTCTCTTCGTCGGTCAGGCCCAGTTCCAGCCAGCGATCGCGCGGCAGCTTGCTCAGCTTGTCGGCTTCGATGCCACCGGCAACCAGTACCGCGTGGATACGCGCAAACAGGCCGGCTTCCAGGATCTGCAGTTCTTCAGTCAGGTCTTTCTTCGCCTGCTTCAGCTGCATCTCTTCGATTTCCAACGCGCGCTTGTCTTTTTCCACGCCATCGCGGGTGAAGACCTGCACGTCGATAACCGTACCGGAAACACCGTTCGGCACACGCAGAGAAGAGTCTTTAACGTCAGACGCTTTCTCACCGAAGATCGCACGCAGCAGTTTCTCTTCCGGCGTCAGCTGGGTTTCGCCTTTAGGCGTTACCTTACCGACCAGGATGTCGCCGCCGGTCACTTCAGCACCGATATACACGATACCGGACTCATCCAGCTTGGAGAGCGCCGCTTCACCCACGTTAGGGATGTCGGCGGTGATCTCTTCAGGCCCCAGCTTGGTGTCGCGAGACACGCACGCCAGTTCCTGGATGTGGATGGTGGTGAAGCGATCTTCCTGCACCACGCGCTCGGAGACCAAGATGGAGTCTTCGAAGTTGTAGCCGTTCCAAGGCATGAACGCTACGCGCATGTTCTGGCCCAGCGCCAGTTCGCCCAGGTCTGTCGATGGGCCATCCGCCAGCACGTCGCCGCGCTCGATTGGCTCACCCAGATTCACACACGGCATCTGGTTGATGCAGGTGTTCTGGTTAGAACGGGTGTACTTGGTCAGGTTGTAAATATCGATACCTGCTTCGCCCGGGTACATCTCGTCTTCGTTAACTTTGATAACGATACGGGAAGCATCCACGTACTGGATCACACCGCCGCGTTTGGCAACGGCAGTTACGCCGGAGTCAACCGCTACAGCGCGTTCCATACCGGTACCGACCAGCGGCTTATCGGCGCGCAGGGTTGGTACGGCCTGACGTTGCATGTTCGCACCCATCAATGCACGGTTGGCGTCATCGTGTTCCAGGAATGGAATCAGTGAGGCACCAACGGAAACGACCTGTTGGGTGGATACGTCCATGTAGTCAACCTGGTCGCGGCTGAACAGGCTTGATTCGCCTTTGCTGCGGCAGGTGACCAGGTCTTCTACGAAGCGGCCTTCGTCATCCAGGTTGGAGTTCGCCTGGGCGATAACGAAGTTGCCTTCTTCAATAGCAGACAGGTAGTTGATTTCATCGGTCACCACGCCGTCACGCACGCGGCGGTACGGGGTTTCCAGGAAGCCATACTCGTTAGTCTGTGCGTACACGGACAGGGAGTTGATCAGACCGATGTTTGGACCTTCCGGCGTTTCGATTGGGCACACGCGGCCGTAGTGGGTCGGGTGTACGTCTCGAACTTCAAAGCCGGCGCGCTCACGGGTCAGACCGCCCGGGCCCAGTGCGGAGATACGACGCTTGTGCGTGATCTCGGACAACGGGTTGTTCTGGTCCATGAACTGGGACAGCTGGCTGGAGCCGAAGAACTCTTTCACCGCCGCCGAAATCGGTTTGGCGTTGATCATGTCCTGAGGCATCAGGGTATCCAGATCGCCCAGAGACAGACGCTCTTTCACCGCACGCTCAACACGCACCAGACCTACGCGGAACTGATTCTCGGCCATTTCGCCGACGGAGCGGATACGACGGTTGCCCAAGTGGTCGATATCGTCCACTTCGCCCTTGCCGTTACGGATATCGATGAGCTTCTTCATCACTTCGATGATGTCGTCTTTGCTCAGGATGCCCGAACCTTCGATCTCGTCGCGCAGCAGAGAACGGTTGAACTTCATACGGCCAACCGCGGACAGATCGTAGCGGTCTTCGGAGAAGAACAGGTTCTCGAACAGGCTTTCGGCAGCTTCGCGCGTTGGCGGCTCACCAGGGCGCATCATGCGGTAGATTTCTACCAGCGAGCTCAGACGATCGTTGGTCGGATCGACACGCAGCGTTTCAGAGATGTACGCGCCGTGGTCCAGATCGTTGGTGAACAGCGTTTCGATGCGCTTGTGGCCGGACTGGCTCAGCTTGGCCAGCAGATCCAGCGACAGCTCCATGTTGGCTGCGCAGATCAGTTCGCCGGTATTGGTATCGATATAGTCTTTCGCGACCACTTTGCCCGCGATGTACTCTACCGGTACTTCAATGCTCTGAATGTCGTCTTTTTCCAGCTGACGGATATGACGAGCGGTGATGCGACGGCCTTTCTCTACGTAGATCTTGCCGTTGGCTTCGATATCGAACGAAGCGGTCTCACCACGCAGGCGCTCTGGCACCAGCTCCATCTGCAGCTTGTTGTCGCGGATTTCGAAGACGATCTTGTCAAAGAACAGGTCGAGGATCTGTTCAGTGGTGTAGTTCAGCGCGCGCAGAATGATGGTCGCAGGCAGTTTGCGGCGACGGTCAATACGCACGAACAGGTTGTCTTTCGGATCGAACTCGAAGTCCAACCATGAACCGCGGTAAGGGATGATGCGTGCGTTGTACAGCACTTTACCCGAGGAGTGGGTTTTACCCTTATCGCTGTCAAAGAATACGCCAGGACTACGGTGCAACTGAGATACGATAACCCTCTCAGTACCGTTGATCACAAAGGTGCCGTTTTCGGTCATGAGCGGAATTTCGCCCATGTAGACTTCTTGTTCCTTGATGTCTTTGACCGTACCTTCAGGCGCTTCGCGCTCATAGATAACCAGGCGCAGTTTTACGCGCAGCGGTGCAGAGAACGTCACACCACGGATCTGGCACTCTTTGACGTCGAAGACCGGCTCACCAAGACGGTAGCTAACGTATTGCAGCTCCGAATTGCCACTGTAGCTCTGGATAGGGAAAACAGAACGGAATGCGGCTTCAAGGCCGTACTGCCCTTCTGGATCTTGCTCGATAAACTTCTGGAACGAGTCAAGCTGGATAGAAAGGAGATATGGTATGTCCAGCACTTGTGGACGTTTACCAAAATCCTTACGAATACGTTTTTTCTCGGTATAGGAGTAAACCATAGGGTTCCTCAGCTCGCTGATCAGTGACCCAATCTGTCCGTCCGATTAGGGACAGTTCATGCAACACCGTTTTGTCGACCGGAAAGCGGGAACACTTTCCGCAATATCTCTTGCTATCACGCTTAAACCATTTCATCGCGCCTTCCCCCAGAACTCCTGGTAGTGCAAAGACCGCGGTATATTAAGTCGTCGATAGAAACAAACATTGGGAGGCGAAACCAGCAGCCAAACAGTGTGAAACGCTACTGGCGCCCTACAGCGCAAAAAAGGCTGGTGACTAAAAAGTCACCAGCCATCAGCCTAAAAGACTAGGCTGCAACCGGAAGGGTTGGCTTATTTAACTTCAACTTCTGCGCCAGCTTCTTCCAGAGATTTTTTCAGAGCTTCTGCGTCATCTTTGCTCACGCCTTCTTTCAGAGCGGCTGGAGCAGATTCAACCAGGTCTTTAGCTTCTTTCAGACCCAGGCCGGTAGCGCCACGTACTGCTTTGATAACAGCAACTTTGTTAGCGCCTGCAGCTTTCAGGATAACGTCGAATTCAGTTTTCTCTTCAGCAGCTTCAGCTGGGCCAGCAGCTACAGCTACAGCAGCAGCAGCAGAAACGCCGAATTTTTCTTCCATAGCGGAAACCAGTTCAACAACGTCCATTACGGACATAGCGGCAACTGCTTCCAGGATTTGGTCTTTAGTGATAGACATAACAATTGTTCCTAAAATTCAGAAATAGTTTAAATACGTTAGCAAAGGCTAAGAAAGAGTGGCTTACGCCGCTTCTTTCTGATCGCGTACTGCAGCCAGAGTGCGAACCAGTTTGCCGGCAGCGGCTTCTTTCATGGTTGCCATCAGGCGTGCGATCGCTTCTTCGTAAGTTGGCAGCGTCGCCAGGCGGTCGATTTGCGCCGCTGGGATCAGCTCACCTTCAAAGGCCGCAGCTTTAACCTCGAATTTTGCATTCGCTTTCGCGAACTCTTTGAACAGACGAGCAGCAGCGCCCGGGTGTTCGTGAGAGAATGCAATCAAGGTTGGACCGACAAACGTGTCTTTCAGGCATTCGAATGGAGTGCCTTCAACTACGCGACGCATCAGGGTGTTGCGAACAACACGCATGTAAACGCCAGCTTCACGACCTGCTTTACGCAGTTCAGTCATTTTATCTACGGTAACGCCGCGGGAATCCGCAACAACCGCAGACAGCGCGCCTTTGGCTACTTCGCTGACTTCAGCAACAATCGCTTGTTTGTCTTGAAGATTTAATGCCATTAGCTTTTTGCTCCTGGATTAGCCGGGGAAAATCCCCCGGAACTCACTTCACTCGGCGCTTTGTAAAACGCCACGCCGAGCGGCTTAACACGGTGAGCAGAATCCAGCAAAGACATTCTTTTATAAAAAAGAAAAATTTTCTTAGGCTCTGTCACCGTCTACGCAGGAAGGATTAAGTATCTTGCGATACACCTGCGGTCTTGGACGGAGGCCTGGATAGGCCAGGCTCCAACCGAAAAATCTTTGTTTTGCCTACGGCATAGCCAATAGCAAAACCTTGGGGCATAAGATTCTAGACAAATCTCGGCCCCAAGTCAAAGCGATAATCGCAAGTGCGATTAGTTCGCTGCGGCAGACAGACCGCTTTGATCGATAGCAACGCCAGCACCCATGGTGGTGGAGAGGCTAACTTTCTTGATGTACATGCCTTTCGCCTGAGAAGGTTTTGCTTTTTTCAGCGCAACCAGCAGGGCTTCCAGGTTTTCTTTCAGTTTGTCTGCGTCGAAATCAACCTTACCGATAGTGGTATGGATGATGCCGTTTTTGTCGTTACGGTAGCGAACCTGACCTGCTTTAGCGTTTTTCACTGCTTCAGCAACGTTCGGAGTAACGGTACCCACTTTCGGGTTTGGCATCAGGCCGCGTGGACCCAGGATCTGGCCCAGTTGACCTACAACGCGCATTGCATCCGGAGAAGCAATAACAACGTCGAAGTTCATTTCGCCTTTCTTGATCTGCTCAGCCAGATCGTCCATACCTACCAGCTCTGCGCCGGCAGCTTTCGCTGCTTCAGCGTTAGCGCCTTGGGTAAATACGGCAACGCGAACGGAACGACCGGTGCCGTGTGGCAGAACGGTAGCGCCACGAACGTTTTGGTCAGATTTACGAGCGTCGATGCCGAGATTAACGGCAACGTCAACGCTTTCTACGAATTTAGCGGTGGCCAGCTCTTTCAGCAGAGCAACAGCTTCAGTGATGTCATACTGTTTAGTAGCATCAACTTTGTCACGGATCACGCGCATGCGCTTGGTCAGCTTAGCCATCTCTTAATCCTCCACTACCAGGCCCATGGAACGAGCGGTACCTTCGATGGAGCGAGTCATCGCTTCAACGTCAGAACCAGTCATGTCCGCAGCTTTGGTTTCTGCGATTTCACGTACCTGAGCACGGGTCACTTTACCTACTTTGTCTTTGTTCGGCTTACCGGAACCAGACTTGATACCAGCCGCTTTTTTCAGCAGAACTGCTGCTGGCGGGGTTTTGGTAACGAAAGTGAAGGAGCGATCAGAATAAACGGTGATAACAACCGGAATCGGCAGACCTTTCTCAACGCTGTCAGTTTTAGCGTTGAATGCCTTACAGAATTCCATGATGTTAACGCCCTGCTGACCCAGAGCTGGACCCACTGGTGGGCTCGGGTTAGCCATACCAGCTGCAACTTGCAGCTTAACGTAGGCTTGTACTTTCTTAGCCATTTAAATTTCCTCGGTTTGGGTAGTATCGCCTCGTGAGAGGCTCCCCGTGTTTAACCTCGCCGGACAAACATCAGGCAAGGCATCTAAAAACAAAAGGCGCGAAATTGTAGTTCAATTTCGCGCCTTTGACAAGCGGCAACGGACCGCTTATTGCTGATTATTCGATCAGCCTTTTTCAACCTGGCTGAAGTCCAGTTCCACCGGCGTTGCACGGCCGAAGATGGAAACGGAAACTTTCAGGCGGCTCTTCTCGTAATCGACTTCTTCGACCACGCCGTTGAAATCGGCAAACGGGCCGTCGTTGACGCGCACCAGCTCGCCCGGCTCGAACAGCGTTTTCGGACGCGGTTTGTCACCGACCTGCTGCAGGCGGTTCATGATCGCATCAACTTCTTTATCGCTGATCGGCGCAGGACGGTCAGACGTACCGCCGATGAACCCCATGACACGCGGTACGCTGCGCACCAGGTGCCAGCTGGCGTCATTCATCACCATCTGCACCAGCACGTAGCCAGGGAAGAATTTACGCTCGCTCTTGCGACGCTGGCCACCACGGATTTCAACCACTTCTTCCGTAGGCACCATCACTTCGCCGAACAGCTCTTCCATATCGTGCAGTTTGATGTGTTCACGCAGCGATTGCGCTACGCGACCTTCAAAACCGGAAAACGCCTGAACGACGTACCAACGTTTTTTTGGAGCTTCAGACATTTTAGAACCTCAGGCCAGTAATAAACGACACCAGACGGACCAGAATACCATCCAGCCCCCACAGAATCAGTGACATCACGGCGGTTACCGCGGCAACGATCAACGTGGTGTGTAGCGTTTCCTGACGAGTTGGCCAAATCACTTTACGTACTTCGGTACGCGCTTCGCGGGCAAACGCAACGGTAGCTTTGCCTTTGGTGGTCATCAGAGCCACTGCACCTGCAACGGCGATGATCAGCACAACTGCCAGCGCGCGCAATGGCAGGCTTAAATCACGGTAGTAATAGTTACCGACAATAGCCACAACCAACAGAACGGCGACGATCAGCCACTTTGCCGCTTCCAGGCCGCGTCCGCTCCCTTGAGCCTCGGTATTCGCACTCATAAACCAACCTGTCACAATGATGATTCAGAACAAACAACTTTGCCTCGCATTGCGAGGCAAACCAAACCGATCGGATACCGCACTAGCGATATCCCGGTGTTTTACGCCATGACGTATTCAGTCAATACAGTTTAAGAGCCCATCTCACCAATGATTATGACTGCAAAATCGCTGATGAGATAGGTTCTAGTTCACAGCGTAGAAAAAGGGCATCAAATGATGCCCTTTTACCGCGTGTCGCGTCAAACTTTATCAGCGATTAAGCGATAACTTTAGCAACAACACCAGCGCCTACAGTACGGCCGCCTTCACGGATTGCGAAACGCAGACCGTCGTCCATCGCGATTGGGTGAATCAGGGTTACAACCATGTTCACGTTGTCGCCTGGCATTACCATCTCTACGCCTTCTGGCAGTTCGATGGTACCGGTCACGTCAGTAGTACGGAAGTAGAACTGTGGACGGTAGCCTTTGAAGAATGGCGTGTGGCGACCACCTTCATCTTTGCTCAGGATGTACACTTCAGATTCGAACTGGGTGTGCGGCTTGATAGAGCCTGGTTTAGCCAGTACCTGACCACGTTCGATTTCTTCACGTTTGATACCACGCAGCAGAACACCTACGTTCTCACCAGCACGGCCTTCGTCCAGCAGTTTGCGGAACATTTCAACGCCAGTACAGGTAGACTTAACGGTGTCTTTGATACCAACGATTTCAACTTCTTCGCCAACTTTGATGATACCGCGCTCAACACGACCGGTAACAACGGTACCACGACCGGAGATGGAGAATACGTCTTCGATTGGCAGCAGGAACGGCTTGTCGATAGCACGCTCTGGCTCTGGGATGTAGCTGTCCAGGGCTTCGGCCAGTTCGATGATTTTCGCTTCCCACTCAGCTTCGCCTTCCAGCGCTTTCAGCGCGGAACCGCGGATCACTGGCAGGTCGTCGCCTGGGAAGTCGTACGCGGACAGCAGTTCGCGAACTTCCATTTCTACCAGTTCCAGCAGCTCTTCATCATCAACCATGTCGCATTTGTTCATGAATACGATGATGAAAGGAACGCCAACCTGACGACCCAGCAGGATGTGCTCACGGGTCTGAGGCATTGGGCCGTCAGTCGCAGCAACTACCAAGATCGCGCCGTCCATCTGAGCAGCACCGGTGATCATGTTTTTCACGTAGTCGGCGTGCCCTGGGCAGTCAACGTGCGCGTAGTGACGAGTCGGGGTGTCATACTCAACGTGAGAGGTGTTGATGGTGATACCACGAGCTTTTTCTTCTGGCGCGTTATCGATCTGGTCGAAAGCACGTGCAGAACCGCCGTAGGTTTTAGCCAGAACGGTAGTGATCGCTGCAGTCAGGGTAGTTTTACCGTGGTCAACGTGGCCGATAGTACCGACGTTAACGTGCGGTTTTGTACGTTCAAACTTTTCTTTAGACATCGATTGTCCCTCTAAGACACGGATAAATCGGTGGTATCACCACATCAACCAAGCATTTGCTCGTTGAATCCAGAACAGAAAGAAAATCAGGGGGCGAGAAATTAAGAAGTGGTGCTGATAGGCAGATTCGAACTGCCGACCTCACCCTTACCAAGGGTGCGCTCTACCAACTGAGCTATATCAGCACATCTTGGAGCGGGCAGTGGGAATCGAACCCACATCATCAGCTTGGAAGGCTGAGGTAATAGCCATTATACGATGCCCGCATCCTGGAACTCGGCTACCTGATTTTTCTGTAGAATTTTGGGGATAGAGCAGGATTGTTCATCACTCGGCTCGTATCCTTCGGGCCGGCTGCGCCTCGCGCTGCACAACTCGAACCTTGCCGAAGGCTTTCGCCCTCTCCTCCCGCCATCAACCGTTGCGGTGTTTATCGCATCTCAGTTAATCGCCGAAGGCAAGATTTGGTGGTGGGGGAAGGATTCGAACCTTCGAAGTCTGTGACGGCAGATTTACAGTCTGCTCCCTTTGGCCGCTCGGGAACCCCACCAGATTTTAACTACTTGTGACTTGAATGGTGCCGGCTACCGGAATCGAACTGGTGACCTACTGATTACAAGTCAGTTGCTCTACCTACTGAGCTAAGCCGGCATCAAGTGCAGCGCATTCTAGGTAGAGCGGGCGACCTATGCAACAAAAAAATTGCTTTACGCGCACTTTCGCTCATAAATCAGTCAATTTTGCATGCTGTCATGCAATTCGCAGCCTGTGGCGTGCAAACATTCATCACTTGCGGCAATCATTCTCTACAATTTTATCCACTTTTTGCAAGCTTTGAACGCCCCTTTCTCCGTGTCGGGCTTCTCAAAACACGTAACCCACGGCGGTAAACCGTGAGCGGGATCGATGCACCAAAAAGAGGATGGCTGCCCTGGTTCGTGGCGTGAACTACACTTATTCCTTGCTCTTTCGCCGTGGCTATGCCTTTTATCGCTCTGGCGCAGTTATTGCTTATCTTCATTACCCCCATATCTGGAGGAATGACCGATGAAAATAGTGCCTATCAACGCCGCTACGCTCCCGATTTATCGCGATGAATTGGCTCGCCTGTTGACCGATGCGGTCACCCACGGCGCTTCAGTGGGCTACGACACCTTAATCCCGCATGAAGACGCCGAGAGTTACTTCCACAGCCTGCGTCCGGCCTTGGCCAAGGGTGAGCTGCTATTGTGGATTGCCCGCGACGAACGCGGCGTCGTTGGCACCGTTCAACTCGAGCTCTGCCAGAAACCGAATGGCCGTAATCGTGCGGAGGTAGTGAAACTGCTGGTTCATAGCCGCGCTCGTCGCAACGGCGTAGGCCTGGCGCTAATGAAGACGTTGGAGCAAGCAGCACTGCAACAGCAGCGCGGGCTACTGTATCTGGATACACAGGCCGGTTCGGCGGCAGAAGCACTTTATCGCAGTCTGGGCTATCGCTGCCTGGGTGAAATGCCTGACTATGCGGCCGGACCCGATGGCTATTACCACTCAACCGTCATTTATTACAAACGTCTGTTCACCGTGACCCCGTCTTCACGCGCTATCGCCAGCTAACCTTCAGGCGGTATCCTGACTCCATGATACCGCCTTGCAACCCCGCTTTATCAACTGCGCGCCGCTTCGCACAATTGACATAAACTGCTGCCTATCGACAACTTTTGCGAAAAAAGTCTACGCCAAAAACGAAGCTGTCTATAATATGCAGCTTGTTTATTCTCTGGAGTTGGCGTCCGGCGCCTTTCCCAACCTGCGTTAACAGGCAGAATTTGGCTTATGATAAAAAGAGATCAATCTTTAGCAACGCCTTACCTACAGTTCGATCGTACCCAGTGGGCTGCGTTGCGAGATTCGGTGCCGCTGACGTTGTCGGAAGAAGAGATCGTTAAACTGAAAGGGATTAACGAAGATCTCTCGTTGGAAGAAGTTGCGCAGATTTATCTGCCGCTGTCACGACTGTTGAACTTCTATATCAGTTCCAACCTGCGCCGGCAGGCGGTACTGGAACAATTCCTCGGCACCGACGGGCAAAAGATTCCCTATGTCATCGGCATCGCCGGCAGCGTAGCCGTCGGCAAGAGCACGACCGCACGTCTGTTGCAGGCGCTACTGAGCCGCTGGCCGGAACACCGCAGCGTTGAGCTGATCACGACCGACGGCTTCTTGCATCCAAACAAGGTGCTGAACGAACGCGGTTTGATGAAGAAAAAAGGCTTCCCGCAGTCTTACGATATGCATAGCCTGGTGAAGTTCGTGTCGGAAGTGAAATCCGGCGCCAAACGTGTCACCGCCCCGGTTTATTCCCATTTGATCTATGACGTTGTGCCCGAAGGTAATAAAGTCATCGAACAGCCGGACATTCTTATCCTGGAAGGGCTTAACGTATTGCAAAGCGGTATGGATTATCCTCACGATCCGCATCGCGTATTCGTTTCCGACTTCGTCGACTTCTCTATATATGTCGATGCGCCGGAGACGCTATTGCAAAGCTGGTATATCAACCGTTTCCTGAAATTCCGTCAGGGCGCATTTTCCAATCCTGATTCTTATTTCCATAATTATTCAAAATTGCCGGAACCGGAGGCGATTAATATCGCCACGCAATTATGGAATGAAATCAATGGATTGAATTTGCAGCAGAACATACTGCCTACCCGCGAACGCGCGAGCCTGATTATGACCAAAAGCGCCAACCATGCCGTTGAAAGCGTGCGTTTAAGAAAATAAGCCTACCGAACGATCAAGGGGACGCTGCCGTCCCCTTGTCTTTTCTCACTATTCCGCGCTGCGCAGCGATATCTCTCCGCCGATAAAGGGTTTGATTTCCCCTTCTTGTTCCAGCAGGAGTGCACCTTGCGCGTCGATACCCCGGGCGATACCCACAATCTGTCGCTCGCCAATCAGCAGTTTGACCGGTCTGTCGATAAAATTATCCAGCGTGCGCCAACGGCCAATGAATGGCGCCAGCCCATCTATCTCGAATTGTTTTAATGACTGCCGCAATTCATTAAGCAGAGTGGCGGTGAGCTCATTACGATCGATGTTAATACCGGCTTCTTGCAGGTTGATCCAACCTTGATTGATCCCACTCGCATTGGTATCCCGCATCGCCAAATTAATGCCGGCGCCGATGACCAACTGAGCCGCATCGCCGGTTTTCCCCGTCAACTCGACCAAGATTCCTGCCAATTTGCGATCGTTCAGGTAAAGATCGTTGGGCCATTTGACTCGCACGTCTTTAGCGCCAAGACGCTGCAAGACCTCCGCCATCACCATGCCGATCACCAGGCTCAGCCCCATCGCCGCAGCCGGCCCCTGCTCCAATCGCCAAAACATCGACAGGTATAAATTGGCGCCAAACGGCGAAATCCACTGACGCCCACGACGACCGCGGCCGGCCAGTTGGTACTCAGCGATGCAGGCGTCGCCAGATTGCAGCGTTTCGATACGATCCAGCAAATATTGATTGGTAGAGTCTACGACCGGCAGCACGGTAACTCGCTTGTCGTCCAGCCCTCTAAGAATGCGTTCCGCCTCCAATAGCTGCATGGGAGCAGGCAAGCTGTATCCTTTCCCCGGTACAGTAAAGACATCCAGCCCCCACTCGCGAACGGTTTGAATATGCTTATTGATCGCGGCGCGGCTCATGCCCAATGACTCACCGAGCTGTTCCCCGGAATGGAATTCACCGTCGGCCAATAGCGCGATCAGTTTTAACGGGACCTTGGTATCTCTCATGACAGCACCACCACAGCGTTCAATTCGCCAGTTGCGCCAATGAAACGCACCTCAGGTTCCAGCCATACGCCGAATTTATCGGCCACAGTCTTACGGACATGGCGCGCCAGAGCCACCACATCCTGACTATGCGCATTATCGATATTCACCAGCACCAGCGCCTGCTGGCGGTGTACGGCTGCGCCACCGATGCGATGCCCCTTCAGTTCGCACTGATCGATCAGCCAGCCAGCGGCCAGCTTCACCTGACCATCCTGTTGCGGATAATGCGGCATGCCGGGATATTGTGTGATGAGTTCTGCGGCTTTCCCCGCGTTCACCAGCGGATTCTTGAAGAAACTGCCGGCATTACCGGTTTCGCGCGGGTCCGGCAGCTTGCTGCGGCGCATGGCACATACGGATTCGAATACCTGAAGTGGCGTCACCGTGGCGGGATCCAGCTTGGCCAGATCGCCATAGCTCAACTTGGGTTGCCACTGCTTGCTCAGACGCAGACCCAGCCCGACAATGGCATGCCCAGTTTGGAAGCGATGTTTGAAAATGCTTTCCCGATAGCCGAAACCACAATCGGCTGCCGGAATGCGATCGATGGCACCCGTAGAGAAGTCCAGCAGGTCGACATACTCACAGACATCTTTCAATTCGACGCCATAGGCACCGATATTCTGGATAGGCGCGGAGCCGGCCAGTCCAGGAATCAACGCCAAGTTCTCCAACCCGCAGATCCCGGCCTGCAGCGTATATTGCACCAGATCGTGCCAATTCTCACCGGCGCTGACATGGAGATACCAGGCATCGTTATCTTCTCGAACATCGATGCCCTTCAGTTGGTTAACCATGACCGTACCCGAAAAGTCTTCCAGGAACAGTACGTTGCTACCTTCACCGAGAATCAGCAGCGGCTCCTGACGCTTGCGCGTTTGTTGCCAGACTTTGAGCATCAACTCAATTCTATCGGCGATGACCAGGTGCGCTGCGTTGACCGGGAGCGCAAAAGTATTGTGGTTTTTTAAAGACGCGCTTTCAGTAGACATAACGTTCAGTACCCATGCGGAAATAATCTTTTGCTTAGTCTACTCGATTCGAAGCGTCTGGCTAATATTTGTTTTAATTAACGTGAAATTTATCGAGTAATGCACTGAAGAATTAGGATTTATCTTTGATATAACAGGATAATTCTTATCAACATGTTCATAAATAGGCATTTTTATTATTTAAATAATAATCTGAATCTATCAATTATATATTGAGCTGGTTATTCTCCTGCTCAAAAGCATTATACGTGCTTATGTAAATAAGCCACGTCCGCTGAAATAGGTATTTTTCTAAGCAATAGATACGATCAGGGGATTTATTTTACGCATAGCAAAAAGCCCTGAACGTCAGTTCAGGGCTTTCGGCTTTATTTGATGCCTGGCAGTGTCCTACTCTCGCATGGGGAGACCCCACACTACCATCGGCGCTACGGCGTTTCACTTCTGAGTTCGGCATGGGGTCAGGTGGGACCACCGCGCTATTGCCGCCAGGCAAATTCTGTTTCATTCCAACCGCTTCACTTCCATGAAGCCATCAGAACCAATCTTGGAACGTCGCTGAAAATCTCTCTAAAAACACCTTCGGTGTTGTAAGGTTAAGCCTCACGGATCATTAGTACTGGTTAGCTCAATGCATCGCTGCACTTACACACCCAGCCTATCAACGTCTTAGTCTTAAACGTTCCTTCAGGGGCCTTAAAGGCCCAGGGAAGACTTATCTTGAGGCAAGTTTCGCACTTATATGCTTTCAGCGCTTATCTTTTCCACACTTAACTACCGGGCAATACCATTGGCATGATAACCCGAACATCAGTGGTGTGTTCACTCCGCTCCTCTCGTACTAGGAGCAACCCCTCTCAATCTTCCAACGCCCACGGCAGATAGGGACCGAACTGTCTCACGACGTTCTAAACCCAGCTCGCGTACCACTTTAAATGGCGAACAGCCATACCCTTGGGACCAACTCCAGCCCCAGGATGTGATGAGCCGACATCGAGGTGCCAAACACTGCCGTCGATATGGACTCTTGGGCAGTATTAGCCTGTTATCCCCGGAGTACCTTTTATCCGTTGAGCGATGGCCCTTCCATTCAGAACCACCGGATCACTAAGACCTACTTTCGTACCTGCTCGAGCCGTCACTCTCGCAGTCAAGCTAGCTTATGCCTTTGCACTAACCTCACGATGTCCGACCGTGATTAGCTAACCTTCGTGCTCCTCCGTTACTTTTTAGGAGGAGACCGCCCCAGTCAAACTACCCACCAGACACTGTCCTCACCCCAGATTATGGGGCCGAGATTAGAACATCAAACATTAAAGGGTGGTATTTCAAGGATGGCTCCACGCAGACTGGCGTCCACGCTTCAAAGCCTCCCACCTATCCTACACATCAAGGCTCAATGTTCAGTGTGAAGTTATAGTAAAGGTTCACGGGGTCTTTCCGTCTAGCCGTAGATACACTGCATCTTCACAGCAAATTCAATTTCACTGAGTTCTAAATGGAGACAGCGTGGCCATCATTACGCCATTCGTGCAGGTCGGAACTTACCCGACAAGGAATTTCGCTACCTTTGGACCGTTATAGTTACGGCCGCCGTTTACTGGGGCTTTTATTAAATGCTTCATTGTTTAAATTAACATTCTTTATTAACCTACCAGCACCGGGCAGGCGTCACACCCTATACATCCGTTTACACGTTAGCAGAGTGCTGTGTTTTTAATAAACAGTTGCAGCCACCTGGTATCTTCGACTGGCTTCAGCTCCATCCGCAAGGGACTTCACCTACATGCCAGCGTGCCTTCTCCCGAAGTTACGGCACCATTTTGCCTAGTTCCTTCACCCGAGATTCTCTCAAGCGCCTTGGTATTCTCTACCTGACCACCTGTGTCGGTTTGGGGTACGATTTAATGTTACCTGGAGCTTAGAGGATTTTCCTGGAAGCAGGGCATCAACTACTTCTGCACCGTAGTGCATCGTCATCACGCCTCAGGGTTAGTATGCAACCGGATTTACCAGGTCACACCCCCTACACGCTTAAACCGGGACAACCGTCGCCCGGCCAGCCTAGCCTTCTCCGTCCCCCCTTCGCAGTAACACCAAGTACAGGAATATTAACCTGTTTCCCATCGACTACGCTTTTCAGCCTCGCCTTAGGGGTCGACTCACCCTGCCCCGATTAACGTTGGACAGGAACCCTTGGTCTTCCGGCGAGCGGGCTTTTCACCCGCTTTATCGTTACTTATGTCAGCATTCGCACTTCTGATACCTCCAGCAACCCTCACAGGCCACCTTCAACGGCTTACAGAACGCTCCCCTACCCAACAACGCTAAGCGTCGCTGCCGCAGCTTCGGTGCATGGTTTAGCCCCGTTACATCTTCCGCGCAGGCCGACTCGACCAGTGAGCTATTACGCTTTCTTTAAAGGATGGCTGCTTCTAAGCCAACATCCTGGCTGTCTATGCCTTCCCACATCGTTTCCCACTTAACCATGACTTTGGGACCTTAGCTGGCGGTCTGGGTTGTTTCCCTCTTCACGACGGACGTTAGCACCCGCCGTGTGTCTCCCGTGATAACATTCTTCGGTATTCGGAGTTTGCATCGGTTTGGTAAGCCGGGATGGCCCCCTAGCCGAAACAGTGCTCTACCCCCGAAGATGAGTTCACGAGGCGCTACCTAAATAGCTTTCGAGGAGAACCAGCTATCTCCGAGCTTGATTAGCCTTTCACCCCTATCCACAAATCATCCGCTAATTTTTCAACATTAGTCAGTTCAGTCCTCCAATTAGATTTAATTAACCTTCAACTTGCTCATGGTTAGATCACCGGGTTTCGGGTCTATACCTTGCAACTAATCGCCCAGTTAAGACTCGGTTTCCCTACGGCTCCCCTATACGGTTAAGCTTGCTAAAAAAAATAAGTCGCTGACCCATTATACAAAAGGTACGCAGTCACACCACGAAGGTGCTCCCACTGCTTGTACGTACACGGTTTCAGGTTCTATTTCACTCCCCTCGCCGGGGTTCTTTTCGCCTTTCCCTCACGGTACTGGTTCACTATCGGTCAGTCAGGAGTATTTAGCCTTGGAGGATGGTCCCCCCATATTCAGACAGGATGTCACGTGTCCCGCCCTACTCATCGAACTCACGACCTGTGCATTTTAGTGTACGGGGCTATCACCCTTTGCTGCGCGACTTTCCAGACGCTTCCACTAACACACAAGCCGATTCAGGTTCTGGGCTCCTCCCCGTTCGCTCGCCGCTACTGGGGGAATCTCGGTTGATTTCTTTTCCTCGGGGTACTTAGATGTTTCAGTTCCCCCGGTTCGCCTCATGCCACTATGTATTCATGACATGATAGTGTGTCGAAACACACTGGGTTTCCCCATTCGGGTATCGCCGGTTATAACGGTTCATATCACCTTACCGACGCTTTTCGCAGATTAGCACGCCCTTCATCGCCTCTGACTGCCTAGGCATCCACCGTGTACGCTTAGTCACTTAACCTCACAACCCGAAGATGTTTCCATCGTTCGCGCTGCAAACATTTGAGAGACTCTATGACAGGTTACTCTTCATCCCAATACATCTACGGAGGGACAAATTTCAGCCGTCATGTTTCAATTTTCAGCTTGTTCCAGATTGTTAAAGAGCAATATCTTAAACATGACTCGGAAGTCATCTTTAAGATATGGTGTATCGTCAGATACTTGAGACCGCCGCTTTCACCGGGTGGGTCGGAAGCTTGGCGTCCCCTAGGGGATTCGAACCCCTGTTACCGCCGTGAAAGGGCGGTGTCCTAGGCCTCTAGACGAAGGGGACACGACACCGTACTTTTATGACGCTTTTGCTCGTTACTTTTTCATCAGACAATCTGTGTGAGCACGCCACTCGAACTAATATCTTTAGGTAAGGAGGTGATCCAACCGCAGGTTCCCCTACGGTTACCTTGTTACGACTTCACCCCAGTCATGAATCACAAAGTGGTAAGCGCCCTCCCGAAGGTTAAGCTACCTACTTCTTTTGCAACCCACTCCCATGGTGTGACGGGCGGTGTGTACAAGGCTCGAGAACGTATTCACCGTAACATTCTGATTTACGATTACTAGCGATTCCAACTTCATGAAATCGAGTTACAGATTTCAATCCGAACTAAGACGTACTTTATGAGGTCCGCTTGCTCTCGCGAGGTCGCTTCTCTTTGTATACGCCATTGTAGCACGTGTGTAGCCCTACTCATAAGGGCCATGATGACTTGACGTCGTCCTCACCTTCCTCCAATTTATCATTGGCAGTCTCCTTTGAGTTCCCGGCCGAACCGCTGGCAACAAAGGATAAGGGTTGCGCTCGTTATAGGACTTAACCCAACATTTCACAACACGAGCTGACGACAGCCATGCAGCACCTGTCTCAGAGTTCCTTTAGGCACCAATCCATCTCTGGAAAGTTCTCTGGATGTCAAGAGTAGGTAAGATTTTTCGTGTTGTATCGAATTAAACCACATGCTCCACCGCTTGTGCGAGCCCCCGTCAATTCATTTGAGTTTTAACCTTGCGGTCGTAATCCCCAGGCGGTCAACTTAACGCGTTAGCTCCGGAAGCCACGCCTCAAGGGCACAACCTCCAAATCGACATCGTTTACTGCATGGACTACCAGGGTATCTAATCCTGTTTGCTCCCCATGCTTTCGCACCTCAGTGTCAGTTTTTGTCCAGGGGGTCGCCTTCGCCACTGGTATTCCTCCAAATATCTGCGCATTTCACCGCTACACCTGGAATTCTACCCCCCTCTACGAGACTCTAGCTTGCCAGTTTCAAATGCAGTTCCCAGGTTGAGCCCGGGGATTTCACATCTGACTTAACAAACCGCCTGCGTGCGCTTTACGCCCAATAATTCCGATTAACGCTTGCACCCCTCGTATTACCGCGGCTGCTGGCACGAAGTTAGCCGGTGCTTCTTCTGCGAGTAACGTCAATTGATGAACGTATTAAGTTCACCACCTTCCTCCTCGCTGAAAGTGTTTTACAACCCTAAGGCCTTCTTCACACACGCGATATAGCTGGATCAAGCTTTCGCTCATTGTCCAATATTCCCCACTGCTGCCTTCCTTAGGAGTCTGGACCGTGTCTCAGTTCCAGTGTGGCTGGTCATCCTCTCAGACCAGCTAGGGATCGTCGCCTAGGTGAGCCATTACCCCACCTACTAGCTAATCCCATCTGGGCACATCTGATGGCAAGAGGCCCGAAGGTCCCCCTCTTTGGTCTTGCGACGTTATGCGGTATTAGCTACCGTTTCCAGTAGTTATCCCCCTCCATCAGGCAGTTTCCCAGACATTACTCACCCGTCCGCCGCTCGTCACCCGGGGAGCAAGCTCCCCTGTGCTACCGCTCGACTTGCATGTGTTAAGCCTGCCGCCAGCGTTCAATCTGAGCCATGATCAAACTCTTCAATTAAAAGCTTGATGTGCTTCCACTCGAGAAGCGATGCTCAAAGATTTACTGCATGAATTTTACTTCAGTTAGTCACTCTTCAAGACTTGATATTTTTTGCATCCGAAGATGCTGGATATCGTCTTGTGGAGTGCCCACACAGATTGTCTGATAAATTGTTAAAGAGCAGTGAGTTAGGCGCTTTCGCTTGCTAACTCGAGGTGGCGTATATTACGCTTTTCACCCGGAGAGTCAAGCGTTTATTTCGCTTTCCTCTCGCTGACCCGGCGGCTTGTCAGTCGTTGTTCCCGGTCAGTGGAGGCGCATTATAGGGAGTTCTCGGCAGGCCGCAACCCCTAAATGCAAAAAACTTTTCAAGCGCGGATTTTTTCGGCAAAACGCTGACCAAACCCGCATTTTTGTCACTTTTCGTACTGAATCTGGCTAAATTCCTGGGCGAAACGATCGACTTGCTGCCAATCTGTGTACTCAACTTCCTTACTGGTATCCGTTTCTCCACCGGTCATACGCATAATAAATTGAATCATGATGCGATCGAACCAGCGATAACGTGGATAACGCAATGCCCCGGCAAACACCGCACACTGTTTTGGCTGCCACGGCGACGCCAACAGGAACTTGCGGGTATAGGCGTTGGTTTGCGGCGAACGCTTTTCCGGTTTGCGCGCGGTCAGATTGACGGCAAAGAATGCGCTGGGCATCCGATTCAACTGTTCGGCATGACGTTTAACGAATTTATCCAGCACCGGGTTAAAGTGCCCGTAGCGAATAGAAGCGCCGATCATCACCTGCTGATACTGGCTAAGGTCGATCTGTTCCGCCTGCAACAGATCGATAACCTCACAGCGCAGCGTATCCTGCAATTTGCTTGCTATATAAGAAGCGATAGCACGTGTTTGCCCGTCACGGCTCGAATAAAGTATCAATGCCTTCATGGCGTACTCCTTATAACAGGCTCACTCACGCCAGAAGGTTGGCGTGAACAGCACCAGCAATGTAAACACTTCCAGGCGCCCGAACAGCATCGTCACCACCAGGATCCACTTGGCCGCCGCCGGCATCGTGGTGAAGTTGTCCGCCACCACGCCCAGACCAGGACCAAGGTTATTCAGCGTTGCCGTCACTGCGGCAAACGCGGAGAAATCATCAACGCCGGTCGCAATGATCGCCAGCATGCTGACGATAAACACCAGCGCATAGGCGGAGAAGAATCCCCACACCGCTTCCAGAATACGTTCCGGCAATGCGCGATTGCCCAATTTGATGGTATAGACCGCGTTGGGGTGCACCAGCCTTTTCAACTCGCGCGAGCCCTGTAGGTACAACAGCAGAATACGGATCACCTTCAGGCCGCCGCCGGTCGAACCGGCGCAACCGCCGATGAATGCCGAACACAGCAACAGCATCGGCAGGAACAGCGGCCACTTGGCGATGCTGTCGGTCGTAAAACCGGCCGTGGTCGCCATCGATACCACCTGGAAGAACGCCTGATTGAGCGTTTCCATACCGCTCTTATAGACGCCATGTCCCCAGAGCACCAACGTGCACACCACCACCAGCGTCAGTTGAACGAAGATAAACATGCGGAATTCAGGATCGCGCCCATAGACCTTCAGACTGCGGCCGCTTAGCAAAGCGAAGTGCAGACCGTAGTTACAGCCGGAAATCAGCAGGAACACGGCAATGATGGTGTTGATGGTCGGGCTGGCGTAATAACCGATACTGGCATCGTGGGTAGAAAACCCGCCAATGGCGATGGTCGAGAAACTGTGGCCGATGGCGTCGAACACCGACATCCCGGCCCCCCAGAGCGCCAGCGCACAGGCGACGGTCAGCAACACATAGATTAGCCACAGGGTTTTGGCGGTTTCGGCAATACGCGGACGCATCTTGTTATCTTTCAGCGGCCCGGGCATTTCCGCCCGATACAGCTGCATGCCCCCGACGCCGAGTATCGGCAGTATCGCCACCGCCAACACGATGATCCCCATCCCGCCCATCCATTGCAGCATTTGGCGATAGAACAGGATGGCCTTAGGCAACGAGTCCAGCCCCACCAGCGTCGTTGCGCCGGTAGTCGTCAATCCCGAGAAGGATTCAAAGAAGGCGTCGGTCAGCGACAAATTAGGACGTTCCGAAAACAGGAACGGCAATGCCCCCACGCTGCCCAGCACGGTCCAGAACAGCACGACGATCAGGAAACCTTCACGCGGCTTCAGCTCGTGTTTCTGCTTACGGTTCGGCCACCACAGCATCAGCCCGATGGTCAACGCCACGAAGAACGTTTGGCTGAACGCTCGCCCCGCCCCATCGCGATAAATCAATGCCACCAGGCCGGGAATAAACATCGTCCCGGAGAACAGGATGACCAGCAGACCAACGATACGGGTTATGGCGCGAAAATGCATTTCAGCACGATCCTTAGCAATTCGATTGGGAGGAATTATTGCGAAATGGGGGTTAATTGCAAATTACCGCGACTGAGATCACGCAATTTATTCCCAAACAGCTCGACCTCAGTCGCCGGCAGCGCCAAATGCAGCACGACGGCGGCGCCGTATTCACCCTGCAGGATCCGACCTGCGGTTTGCTGCAACAAGTTCTCCACCAGCGCCAACTGCGCATAGTCGCACTGCAAGATATATTCGGCTTCGGGCACCTTTTGCGCCAGCGCCAGCTGCTTCAATGCCTGTTGAACACCGTTGCCATAAGCTTTCACCAGCCCGCCGGTGCCCAGCTTGACACCGCCGTAGTACCGAACGACTACGGCGGTCACTTCACCGATACCGCTGCCCATCAGCTGCGCGAGGATAGGTTTGCCGGCGGTGCCCGACGGTTCTCCATCGTCGGAGAACCCCAGTTGCTGCGAATCATCGGGGCTACCGGCGACGAAAGCCCAACAGTGGTGCCGCGCCGCCGGGTGCTCATCCCGCACCTGCTGAATAAACGCCTTTGCCGCCTCCACCCCGCCGGTCGGCGCCAGCAGGGTGATGAAACGGCTCTTCTTTATCTCTTCGGTAAAGCAGGTTGCTTCCGCCGGTATCGGGTACGGCCGCATCAAGCCAGATTCAGATCGCGCGTCATGTTCTCGATGCGCTTTTCATGGATCACGATGTTGTCTTCGATGCGAATACCGCCATACGGTTTCAGCGCATCGATGCGATCCCAAGCGAAGTGCTGCTTGAACTCGCCGCTGCGCCACGGCGCCAACAGAGACTCGATGAAGTACAGACCCGGTTCGATGGTCAACACCATGCCCGGCTGCAACACGCGGGTACAACGCAGGAATGGGTACTTGGACGGCGCCGCCAGATGGGTGCCTTGCTCATCCTGCATAAAACCGGCGGCGTCGTGCACCTGCAGGCCCAACGGATGGCCCAACCCGTGCGGCAGGAACGGCGTGGTGATACCCGTTTCGACCATCGCCTCTTCGCTGAGGCCATTCACCAGTTTGTGATTCTTGAGCAGCTTGGCGATGCGCTGATGCATCTGCACATGATAGTCGGTGTAACGCACGCCGGTTTTAATGGTGTCGATCAGCGCCAGCTGTTCACTATTGAGATCTTTCACCAGATGAGCGAACTCGCTGCCGCTTTGCGCCGCATAGGTACGCGTCAGATCGGCGGCGTAGCCGTTATATTCCGCCCCGGCGTCGATCAGAAAACTCAGGGACTCGGCCGGCGGCTGATGATCCAGCTTGGTGTAGTGCAGCACCGAAGCGTGCTCGTTCAACGCCACGATGTTGTCGTAAGGCACATCGGTATCGCGATGGCCGGTAGCCGTCAGGTAGGCCAGATTGATGTCGAACTCGCTCATGCCGGAGAGGAAGGCCTCATGCGCTGCACGATGGCCGGTTACCGCCGTCTTCTGCGCTTCGCGCATGCAGGCCAGCTCATAGCCGGTTTTAATCGAACGGTGGAAATCCAGGTAGTTCAGCACCGCTTTCGGGTTGATGTTTTCCGAAGGGATGCCGAGATCGCGGGCGCGCTGTTGGGCATAACCGATATAGCCGACGCGCTCACGCTGCGGCGGCAGCTGCTGCGCGATCGCATCGGCGTTGGCCAGCGGCATCAATTCGAGGGACTTGGTCCAGAAACTGTTCGGCAGCGGCTCTACGCTGTGCCAGTAGTCAACCGGGGAGTAGAACCACAGCTTCGGCTTGTTGACGCCATCTATCCACAACCAGCAGTTCGGCACCGACGTCACCGGCACCCAGGCTTTGAAATGCGCGTTCACTTTGAACGGGTAGCTATGGTCGTCCCAAAATACCTTTTGCAGTTCCCCGGAGTGAATCAGCAGCGCATCCAACTTGTTGCGCTCCAGCACTTCACGCGCGCGTTTTTGCAGCTCTGCCAGGTGGTCGTTATACAAAGAAGCCAGCGTTTCCATCACAGTACCCTTATGCCTTAGCACGAAAGAAGCCATCTTAACACAGCGCTCCGACGCACCAACCTCATCGCGTTGGGCATGCGGAGCAGCTCGCAATTCCCTGCAAATGCCGTTACATCCGCAGCTTAACCATTAACCAGCCGCCCAAACCGAGCAGCGCTATCGCCAGCGCCCACAGGCCATGGTGTTCCAACAACACCGCGCCGGCCGCGGCGACGCCCGCCAGACACTGCTGCAGAAAGCCACACAGCGCCATCGCATAAGCGCCGTACTCTTTGGCATCGCTGACCGCCATCGCCATGCTGTTGGGAAACAGCACCGCCTGGCCAAAAATGGTCAGGCAATACAGCGCGATGAACAGCGCCATGCCGGAAAGGCCGGCCAGAACGCCGCTCCACCACAGCAGCAGGATCGCCGCCGTCGCCAGCGCCACGATGCCGCTGCCGGCCTGCATCAGTTTTTTCCCGCCGAGACGCGCCACCGTACGGTTCACCGTCAGCGCCCCGCTGAAGTAGGCGACGCCGATCACCAGCCCCAGGGCGCCGAACGCCGTGACGTTGAGACCAAACTCCTGCTGCATGACGAACGGACTCACTTCCTGCAGTGTCACCGTGGTGGCAAACCCCAGCCCGCCGACGCAGGCCGGCCAAAAGAACCCAGGCCGCCGCAGGATGGCAAAGTAGGTTGCCGCCATCGCCGGGCGCACGCCCCCTGCCCGTCCCGCCTCCAGCGGCAGCGTCGCCATCAGCACCAGAATGATCAAACCGGTGGCGCCCATCAGGACGAAGCCCATCTGCCAGTGCGCATATTGGCTCAGCAGGCCACCGATAAACTGACCGCCGCCCAGCGCGGTGATAAAGGCGATGGAGAGCACCGACAGACGCCGCGCCAGTTCGTCCCCGCTCCAGTTATCCCGCACGATGATGCGCGCGATGATCGCCGCACCGCCGGCACCCACGCCCTGCAGCGCACGCAGCGTCAGCAATTGGGCGCCGTTGCTGCACAGCGCCAACAGCCCGCTGCAGCCAATGAAAAGAAATAAAGACAGCGTCAGGGGCACGCGGCGGCCAAAGCGATCGGCGGCCGCGCCCCAGAACAGCACCGGCAAGGCGGCGCCGATGACGAAGATTGAAATGGACAGCTCGGTAGCGCGCCGGCTCATCGCCAGCTCCCGCATCACCGTCGGCAGCGAAGGCAAGTACACGGTCGTCGCCATTTGCGCCATAAACACCAACAGACACGCCAGCGTCATGGTTCTGGCGGGAATGCTCCATAAGCCGCTGCGTTTAACACAAGCCGCCTTAGTCATGCGTAACCTCGTCTGAATGTTCATTCGCTGCGAGCAAGTGTATGAGGGCCGACAAGCTCCGGCAAATGCCGATAGCACATAAAATATAACTTCGTTTCAAATCAAAAAACTAACTTGGCGACATGTGATCAGACCAGCAAAAATGCAATCTCTCATTTGCATATTGTTAACATAAAAACCACACTCCTCATCATCTGGTCATACCAGATCATACGCTGATTCAGGAGATAGACATGCTCTACCAAGGCGAAACATTACAACTGCACTGGCTCGATAACGGCATCGCCGAGCTGGTGTTCAACGCACCGGGCTCGGTCAACAAGCTGGACACCCGCACCGTCGCCAGCCTGGGCGAAGCGCTCACCGTGCTGGAAAACCAGCCAGAGCTCAAGGGGCTGCTGCTGCGCTCCACCAAAGCCGCATTTATCGTCGGCGCCGATATCACCGAATTCCTTTCTCTGTTCGCCGCGCCGGCTGAAAAGCTGCAGGAGTGGCTGGTATTCGCCAACAACGTCTTTAACCGGCTGGAAGATTTGCCGGTGCCGACCATTTCGGCCATTAACGGCTATGCGCTCGGCGGCGGTTGCGAATGCATTTTGGCGACCGATTTCCGCGTCGCCTCACCGGACGCGCGCATCGGCCTGCCTGAAACCAAATTGGGCATCATGCCGGGCTTCGGCGGCTCCGTCCGCCTGCCGCGCCTGCTGGGTAACGACAGTGCGCTGGAAATCATCGCCGCCGGCAAAGACGTCAGCGCCAAAGACGCCTTGAAAGTCGGCCTGGTCGATGCGGTAGTGGCACCGGAAAAACTGGCCGAAGCCGCGCTCAACATGCTGCAACAGGCGATCGACGGCAAGCTGAACTGGCGCGCCGCGCGTCAACCGAAGCTGGAGCCGCTGAAGCTCAGCCCGATCGAGGCGGCAATGAGCTTCACCACCGCCAAAGGCATGGTGCTGCAGACCGCCGGCAAACATTACCCGGCGCCGATGACCGCGGTGAAAACCATTGAAGCCGCCGCCAAGCTGGGCCGCGATGAAGCGCTGAAACTGGAAACCGCCAGCTTCGTGCCGTTGGCGCGCTCCAACGAAGCGCGTGCGCTGGTCGGCATCTTCCTTAACGATCAGTTCGTGAAGGGCCAGGCGAAAAAGCTGGCCAAGAATGTGGACGCGCCGAAACAGGCGGCGGTGTTGGGCGCCGGCATCATGGGCGGCGGCATCGCTTACCAATCGGCGTTGAAAGGCGTGCCGGTGATCATGAAGGACATCAGCGACAAATCGCTGACGTTGGGCATGAACGAAGCGGCCAAGCTGCTCAATAAGCAGTTGGAACGCGGCAAGCTGGATGGCCTGAAAATGGCGCAGGTGCTGTCGACCATTCAGCCGACGCTGGACTACGCCGGCATCGAGCGCGCGCAGGTGATCGTCGAAGCGGTCGTGGAGAACCCGAAGGTCAAAGCCGCCGTGCTGTCGGAAGTGGAAAACCTGATCGGCGAAGACACCGTTCTGGCGTCGAACACCTCGACCATTCCGATTAATCATCTGGCAAAATCGTTGAAGCGTCCGCAAAACTTCTGCGGCATGCACTTCTTTAACCCGGTACACCGTATGCCGCTGGTCGAAATCATCCGCGGCGAACAAACCAGCGACGAGACCATTGCCAAAGTGGTGGCCTACGCCAGCCGCATGGGCAAAACGCCGATCGTGGTGAACGACTGCCCGGGCTTCTTCGTCAACCGCGTGCTGTTCCCATACTTCGCCGGCTTCAGCCTGCTGCTGCGCGACGGCGCCGACTTCCGTCAGATCGATAAAGTGATGGAAAAACAGTTCGGTTGGCCGATGGGCCCGGCCTACCTGCTCGACGTGGTGGGCATCGACACCGCACACCACGCGCAAGCGGTAATGGCGGCCGGCTTCCCGGAGCGCATGTGCAAAGACTATCGCGACGCCATTGACGTGATGTTCGACAACCAGCGCTTCGGTCAGAAAAACCAGCTGGGCTTCTACCGCTACAGCCAGGACAACAAAGGTAAGCCGCGCAAGGACAACGACGAGCAGACCGATGCGCTGCTGGCCGAAGTGAGCCAACCGCGCCAGACCATCAGCGACGAAGAGATCGTTGCGCGCATGATGATCCCGATGATCAACGAAGTGGTGCGTTGCCTGGAAGAGAAGATCGTCGCCAGTCCGGCCGAAGCCGATATGGCGTTGGTCTACGGCATCGGTTTCCCTCCGTTCCACGGCGGCGCGTTCCGCTACCTGGATACGCTCGGCACCGCCAACTACGTTGAGCTGGCCCAGCGTTACGCACACCTCGGCGCCCTGTATCAAGTGCCGGCCGGTCTGCGCGCCAAGGCCGAACGCAATGAAAGCTACTACCCGGTGGCGACACCGCTGTCCGACGTCGCAACCCGCCAACCGGCATGAGGTCATAAAGATGGAAAACGTAGTTATTGTTGATGCCGTACGCACGCCGATGGGCCGCTCCAAGGGCGGCGCCTTCCGCCAGGTGCGCGCCGAAGATCTCTCCGCTCATCTGATGCGTGAAGTGCTGAGCCGCAATCCGGCGCTGAACGCCGACGAGATCGATGACATTTACTGGGGCTGCGTGCAGCAGACGCTGGAACAAGGCTTCAACATCGCCCGCAACGCCGCGCTGCTGGCCGAGATCCCGCACCGTGTGCCGGCGGTGACCGTCAACCGCCTGTGCGGCTCTTCGATGCAGGCGCTGCACGACGCGGCGCGCGCCATCATGGTTGGCGACGCGCACATCAGCCTGATCGGCGGCGTGGAACACATGGGCCATGTGCCGATGAACCACGGCGTGGATTTCCATCCGGGCCTGAGCCGCAGCGTGGCCAAGGCCGCCGGGATGATGGGGCTGACCGCTGAAATGCTGGCCAAGATGCACAACATCAGCCGCCAGATGCAGGATGAGTTCGCCGCACGCTCCCACCAACGCGCACATGCGGCGACGCTGGCGGGTTACTTCAAAAACGAGATCATTCCGACCAACGGCCACGACGCCGACGGCGTGCTGACCCGTTACGATTTTGATGAAGTCATCCGCCCGGAAACCACCGTCGAAAGCCTGTCGGCCCTGCGTCCAGCGTTCGATCCGGTCAACGGCACCGTCACCGCCGGCAGTTCTTCCGCCCTGTCGGACGGCGCTTCCGCCATGCTGCTGATGAGCGAATCACGCGCCAAAGCGCTCGGTTTGAAAGCCCGCGCCCGCATCCGCTCGATGGCGGTCGTCGGCTGCGATCCTTCCATCATGGGCTACGGCCCGGTGCCGGCCAGCAAGCTGGCGCTGAAACGCGCCGGTCTGAGCGTGCAGGACATCGATCTGTTCGAGCTGAACGAAGCGTTCGCCGCCCAGTCGCTGCCGTGCATCAAGGATCTGGGGCTGATGGACAGCATCGACGACAAGATTAACCTGAACGGCGGCGCCATCGCGCTCGGCCACCCGCTGGGCTGTTCCGGCTCCCGCATCTCGACCACCTTGTTGAACAACATGGAACGTCGCGACGCGCAGTTCGGCCTGGCAACCATGTGCATCGGCTTGGGCCAGGGTATCGCCACCGTGTTTGAACGCGTTTAGCTGTGTCTATCTTGGGATGACCGCGTCACCACTTCAAATCGCGGCATCCCGCCAAGTTTAGTTGCCGTTCTTCCCGCCTGTCAGGGGCGGGTTTTTTATGCCTGAAATTTGCCGACGCCCAAATAAAAACGGGGCGACCCTCGGCCACCCCGTTCACTGCGCATCGCCTCTGTCAGATAAACGAAAACGCGTCGCCAAACATATGCGCTTCCTGCGCGCCGCGCTCGGCGCAGAAACGCTCACGGGCGATTTTCGCCATCTCGAAACGCCCGGCGATGTAGATGTCATGCTCCGCCAACGTGCCGAAATCCTGCAACACCGCGCTGAGCACGGTGCCGCTGCGGCCACGCCATTCCGCCTCCGGCTGCTCGACCACCGGGATCACCTTCAGGTTCGGGTGTTGCACCGACAGCGCTTCCAGCTCGCTCAGATCGTACAGGTGCTTCAGCTCACGCCCGCCCCAGTAGATGGAAATGTCGCGATCGGGCTGCTGCTCCAACGCGGTCAACAGGATTGAGCGCGCATAGGAGAAGCCGGTGCCGCCGGCGATCAGCACCAGCGGGCGGCTGCCCTCTTCCCGCAGCCAGGCGTCGCCGTGCGGCATATCGACGGTGATCGCCTGCTCTTTCAGAATGCGATCCATCACCGCCATGGCGTACAGATTCAGCTCCGAAGCACCGATATGCAGCTCGATGTAATCTTGCTGCGTCGGGGTTGATGCCAGCGAGAACGGACGTTTGTCGCGCTCGTCCATCACCACCATCAGATATTGCCCTGCCTTGAAAGAAAACGGCTGCTCGGGCACCAGACGTACCCGATAAACCGTATCGGTAATGGCCTCTACCGAGGTCACTTTACAGCTCAATATTGTCATGCGTTCCCTCTGTCGGGTCATCAATGCAAAGCTGAGAACAGGGCCTGACGCTATAACGTCGGTTCCCTGTCACTGAAAATTGCGAGCTCATCCCAGATTTCGTCGACGCGCGCACGTACCTTTTCATCCATCTGAATCGGACGGCCCCATTCGCGATCGGTTTCACCCGGCCATTTGTTGGTGGCGTCCAGCCCCATCTTCGAACCCAGTCCGGAAACCGGCGAGGCGAAGTCCAGATAGTCGATCGGCGTATTCTCCACCAGAACCGTATCCCTTGCCGGATCCATTCGTGTGGTGATCGCCCAAATCACGTCATTCCAGTCGCGCGCATTGACGTCATCGTCACAGACGATAACAAATTTGGTGTACATAAACTGCCGCAGGAACGACCAGACGCCCATCATCACGCGTTTCGCGTGGCCGGCGTACTGTTTTTTCATGGTCACCACCGCCAGGCGATACGAGCACCCTTCCGGCGGCAGATAAAAATCAACGATTTCCGGGAACTGTTTTTGCAGGATCGGCACGAACACTTCATTCAGCGCCACGCCCAGGATCGCCGGCTCATCCGGCGGCCGACCGGTGTAGGTCGAGTGGTAAATCGCGTTGCGACGCTGGGTGATGTGCGTGACGGTGAATACCGGGAACTGGTCGATTTCATTGTAGTAACCGGTGTGGTCACCGTAGGGGCCTTCCGGCGCCATTTCACCCGGCTCGATATAGCCTTCCAGCACGATTTCGGCACTGGCGGGCACTTCCAGATCGTTGGAAAGGCACTTGACCACTTCGGTTTTATTGCCGCGCAGCAGCCCGGCAAAGGCATATTCAGACAGGGTATCCGGCACCGGCGTCACCGCGCCGAGGATAGTGGCGGGATCGGCGCCCAGCGCCACCGCAACCGGGAAACGCTCGCCGGGGTGCGCCTGGCACCACTCCTGGTAATCCAGCGCGCCGCCGCGGTGCGACAGCCAGCGCATAATCACTTTATTCTTGCCCAGCACCTGCTGACGATAGATACCGAGGTTTTGCCGTTCCTTATGCGGGCCGCGGGTCACCGTCAGCCCCCAGGTGATCAGCGGCGCGGCGTCTTCCGGCCAGCAGTGCATCACCGGAATGCGGCCCAGATCGACATCATCGCCCTGCCATACCTGCTCCTGACAAGGCGCGGATCCCAGCACCTTGGTCGGCATGTTCAGCACCTGCTTGAACTTCGGTATTTTGTCGAACAGATCGCGGAAACCTTTCGGCGGCTCCGGCTCTTTGAGGAAAGCCAGCAGTTTGCCGACTTCGCGCAGCGCGCTGATGTCTTCCTGCCCCATGCCCATCGCCACGCGATTGGCGGTGCCGAACAGGTTGCACAGCACCGGCATGTCGTACCCTTTCGGGTTTTCAAACAGCAGTGCCGGGCCGCCCGCCCGCAGGGTGCGATCGGCAATTTCCGTCATTTCCAGGTAAGGATCGATCGGCTGGCTGATGCGTTTTAGTTCCCCTCTCTTCTCCAGCAACGAGAGGAAATCGCGTAAGTCACGGTATTTCATGCTGATCATTATAGCGGCCAGTGGGGAGGGCATTATAAGCCCTCTTCAAGGTTGTTGCTGCAATTTTGTTAACGCCGCCCGCTGTCGGGTGGCTCTCAGCCGCAGTTGAACGGCACCAGCGCAGCCAGTGCGCGCGTATCCTGATATTCGCGCGTCTCTTCGCCGTGGCGGAACACCTTAAAGCCCTGCCCGTTGGCGCTGAAATAACGCAGCGCATTGCCTTCAACGTGCAACAGACTGCCTTCACGCAACGCCACTACCGATTCGCTCGGGTTGATCGCACAGAACTCCGCGAGACGTTCGTCACGGGTTTCGCCCATGTGGCCGCTGATGTGCGCATCGATGTAATGCGGGTTAATCTGCACCGGGAACAACCCCAGCGCCGGCAACACCACGCTGCAGCGCACCGGCATGTCATTGGTGGTGCGAATACTCGGCGTCGCCACGTTGCAACCTGCGCTCCAGCCGACGTAAGGCACTTCACGCTCGCGCACCGCGCGCTGGATAGGCACGATCAGGCTTTGTTCGTGCAGCATCTGGTTCAGCAACCAGGTGTTGCCGCCGCTGACCAAAATGCATTCGGCCTGCGCGATCGCCGCCGCCGGTGAAGCGGCGTGGTGAATGCTGGTGACTTCAATGCCCAATGTTTGCGCCAGCTCCTGCGCGCGCCGATCGTAGTCGTAACGGATCAGCGCGTAAGGGATAAAGACGGCGGATTTGATGCCGCGGCGCGCAATCATCGCCAGCAGTTGGCTTTTGGCGTACCCCAGCAGCTCGGCTTCGCCAGACAGCTTGCCGTTGCTCAACAGAAACAGCTCCATTTTTCTCCCCTCGGTCAAAAACGATGAATAGCGTCACAGCCGGCGGCGCAACGCCTTGCCATACTGTGACGGTAACAAATTTTTAGCCCTCTGTTATACCAGCGCCGTATCGATAAGTGTGTGACCCCTCGCTAATAGCCGTAGATTCAGAAAGATAGGCGATGTTACATGCTGAAACTTGCATCACTATGTATCCGGAATAGCTTTTGATATGCTTACCGGCTGGCAGAAAGGCATGTGAAATTATGGAATCCTGGTATCTACTTTATTGCAAACGCGGTCAGCTGTTGCGAGCGCAGGAACATCTGGAGCGGCAGCAGGTAAACTGCCTCAGCCCGATCATCACGCTGGAAAAAATCGTGCGTGGTAAGCGCATCGCGGTCAGCGAACCCCTGTTTCCCAATTATCTGTTTGTGGAATTCGACCCGGAGCGCATTCACACCACCACCATCAGCGCCACCCGCGGCGTCAGCCACTTCGTGCGTTTCGGCGCGCTGCCGAGCGTCATCCCGAGCAAGGTGATCGATGAACTGCGCACGCACACCAGCGAGACCTACGTCGATCCGGAAACCCCGCAGCCGGGCGATACCGTTCTGATCGTCGATGGCGTATTCGAAGGGCTGCAGGCGATCTACACCGAGCCGGACGGCGAGGCCCGCTCGATGCTGTTGCTCAACCTGATCAACAAACAGGTCAGTCAAAGCATCGACAATCGGCAATTCCAGAAAATGTAATGCAAAAAGGCGCCCTCAGGCGCCTTTTTTACGGTATCGCGCTTAGCGGCGCAGCGCTTCTTCATGCAGCCATTGGGCGACACGCTTGGCGAAGTAGGTCAGCACGCCGTCGGCGCCGGCGCGTTTAAAGCACATCAACGACTCCATCACCGCAGGCTGCTCCTGCAGCCAGCCGTTCTGAATCGCCGCCATGTGCATGGCGTACTCACCGGACACCTGATAAGCGAAAGTCGGCACACCGAAGGTATCCTTCACCCGGCGCACCACATCCAGGTAAGGCATGCCCGGTTTCACCATCACCATGTCCGCGCCTTCCTGCAGATCCTGCGCAATCTCTTGCAGCGCTTCATCGCTGTTGGCCGGATCCATCTGATAGGTCTTTTTGTTGCCGCCTTTCAGGTTGCCGCTGGAACCCAGCGCATCGCGGAACGGACCGTAATAGCAGGAAGCGTACTTGGCGGAGTAGGCCATGATCTGGGTGTTCACCAGGCCCTGCAGTTCCAGACGATCGCGGATCGCCCCGATACGGCCGTCCATCATGTCGCTCGGCGCCACGATTTCCGCGCCCGCTTCGGCATGAGACAGCGCCTGACGCACCAGAATGTCTTTGGTCACGTCGTTAATCACGTAGCCCTGCTCATCGATCACCCCGTCCTGACCGTGGGTGGTGTAGGGATCGAGCGCTACGTCGGTCAGAATGCCCAACTCAGGCACCGCGTCTTTCAGCGCGCGCACCGTGCGCTGCACCAGCCCTTCCGGGTTGTAGGCTTCTTCCGCATGCAGCGACTTCAAGCCCGGTTCAATCACCGGGAACAGGGAGATCACCGGCACGCCGAGTTTGGCGATGGTTTCCGCTTCCTTGACCAGCAGATCGATCGTCATGCGCGATACGCCCGGCATCGAGGCCACTTCTTCCTGACGGTTGCTGCCTTCCATGACGAACACCGGATAAATCAGGTCATTGACCGTCAGTTGGTTTTCGGCGACCAGACGGCGGCTGAAGTCATGACGGCGCACGCGGCGCATACGGCGACCAGGAAAGGTGCCCGGGAATGCATAGCTCATAGTTTTCTCCTAGCTCAAACCAGCCGGAATAGCCGGCGGGCGTTCTCATCGGTTTTTTGCCCCAGCCATTGCGGCTCTTCCTGCCGCCAGACGGCGACCTGATGCACGATGTGGGGCAGGAAACAGGGTTCGTTGCGGCGAGATGCGGGTTTAGGCTGTAAATCCCGGGGCAACAGATAAGGGGCGTCAGTTTCCAGCAGCAGACGCTCAGCCGGGATCTGCGGCAGCAGGGCGCGCAATTCCAGACCGCGCCGCTCGTCGCATACCCAACCGGTAATCCCGATCGACAGGCCCAGCGACAGGCAGCTTGCTAATTCTTCGGCGGTGCCGGTGAAGCAGTGCACCACGGCCGCGGGCAGTTTATCCAACCACGGCGTCAGTAGCTCGGCAAAACGTGCGTGTGCGTCGCGACAGTGAAGAAACACCGGCAGCGCCAACTCCGCCGCCAGCGCCAGTTGCGCGCTGAACGCCGCTTCCTGCTGCTCCGGCGTCGAGAAGTTGCGGTTGAAATCCAGACCGCATTCACCGATCGCCACCACTTCTGGGCCGGCGGCCAAGGCATAAATCTGCTCAGCGCTGCGTTCATCCCAGCTGCCGGCGTTATGCGGATGCACACCGGCGGTGGACCAGCAATAGCCCGCATGCTGCTGCGCCAGTTTGGCGGCCTCGCGGCTCTCAGGCAGATCGGTGCCGGTAATCAGCATCCCGGTAACGCCCGCCGCGCGGGCGCGCTCCACCACGGTCTCGCGGTCTTTGGCGAATTGGCTGCTGGTGAGGTTAACGCCGATATCAAACATGGTTTTTTCCAAAGCAAAAGCCGCCCTATGGGCGGCTTCGCAATCAATGTGGATCAGGGCGCTGGGGGTTCGTCACCCTCGTCGTCGTCTTCCGCCTGCGGACGGCGTTTGCCGGTATAGAAGCGAGCGAAGAATACCCCCACTTCAAACAGCAGATACATCGGTATCGCCAGCAGGGTTTGCGAGAACACGTCCGGCGGCGTCAACAACATGCCGACCACAAACGCGCCGACCAACACATACGGCCGTTTCTTCTTCAGGTCTTCCGGCGAAGTGACGCCGCTCCAGCACAGCAGAATGATGGCGACCGGCACTTCGAAGGCGACGCCAAACGCCATAAACAGCGCCATGACGAAATCGAGGTAGTTTTTAATGTCGGTCGCAATGGTCACCCCCATCGGCGCGGTCTTGGCGAAGAAGCCGAAGGCCAGCGGGAACACGATGAAGTAGGCGAAGGCCATGCCGAGGTAAAACAACAGGCTGCTGGACACCAGCAACGGCATCATCAGGCGGCGTTCATGCTTGTACAGCGCAGGCGCGATAAACGCCCATACCTGATACAGGATCATCGGCGCGGAGACGAACACCGAAACGATCATGGTCAGCTTGATCGGGGTGAAAAACGGTGACGCCACGTCGGTGGCGATCATGCTCGCGCCGGCCGGCAACTGCTTGAGCAGCGGCGCAGAAACCAGCTGGTAGATGTCGTTGGCGAAAAACACCAGCACCACGAACACCGCCAGTACGCAAATAATCGAGTTCAACAACCGCTTGCGCAGCTCTATCAGATGACTGATAAGGGGTTGGGTATCTTCAACAGCCATGTATTAACGATCGCCACTAGGTTGGTGAGACGCTGGGGTTTTATCCGCAACAGGTTCGACAGGAGCAGGCGCGGTTTCCACCGGCGCTTTAGCGGGTTGCGCCGCCACTGGCGCAGCCACGACGGCTTCAGGTTCCACTGCCGGTTTTGGCACGGCGGCGGGCGCGCTGGCGCTGGTTGCCGCTTCCGCCGGCGTCACGCCGTCGTGCAAGGCTTCCGGATCGATGGCCTGCGGGTTATGGATGGTGTTCGCCAGCTCTTCTTTCTCGCCCCGGTAGGTGCGTTTCAAGGATTCCGCCGCGTCTTTCAGCTCATCCATCGACGCCTTCAACTCCGGCGTCAGGTTCTGCAGGCCGGCCTGTTCGGCTTTCTTCAGGCTGTCCTGCAGCTCCTGCAGCTTCAGCTCCTGAGACAGTTCGTGCTGCACCGAGGCCGCCAGCGAGCGCAGCGCGCGGATCCAGCCCGATACCGTTCTGACCGCAACCGGCAAGCGTTCCGGCCCCAGAACAACCAGGCCGATCACCAGCACCAGCAGCAGCTCACTAAACCCAATGTCAAACACGGTTTATACCTGCTCTTTGTTCTTCGACTCTTCCGGTTTCACTTCCGGCTGCTTATCGGTAATAGGCTTGGCCGAGAAATCAGCGTCATCCAGGCTGCTTTTTTCAGCCGTGTTGGGGGTCGACGGCGTATCGTCACCGATCGCTTTTTTGAAGCCCTTGATCGAGGCGCCGAGATCGGAACCCAGCGTGCGCAGTTTTTTGGTGCCGAACAGCAGCACCACGATCACTGCGATGATCAACAATTGCGTAATACTAATACCGCCCATTTTAATTACCTCTAATTTTAAGGGGTCTTTTAAAGCCAGCCCGCATTATAGAGCCGACTTCACCAGAGTAACGAATTAAATCAGGTGGTTCGCTTCCAGCCAATCACCCAGCATACGATGCCGGCGGCCATCATCCAGGCGGGGAACACCTCGATTTGCCCCAGCAGCAACAGCGTGCCGCTTACCAACAGTGTAGCGCCAACGCCGAACAAATAACGTGACTGCCCCTGACGAACCCGCTGAGCCTGCATCTGGTTGGTCAGCTTATCAACGCTTTGTTGCAACAGTTTATGCTGCTGCAGGCTGTCGTAAAACAGCTCGGGCAGCTCGGGCAGTTTCTCCGCCCAGAACGGCGCCTTCTCTTTCAGCGCGCGCACCACGGCGGGAATGCCGACCTGATCGCGCAGCCAACTCTCGAGGAACGGCTTGGCGGTGGTCCACAGATCCAACTGCGGGTAAAGCTGACGCCCCAGCCCTTCAACATACAGCAAGGTCTTCTGCAATAACACCAGCTGCGGCTGCACTTCCATATTGAAGCGGCGCGCGGTGTTGAACAGGTTCAGCAGCACGTTGCCGAAGGAGATCTCCGCCAGCGGCTTCTCGAAAATCGGTTCGCACACGGTACGGATGGCGAATTCGAAGTCTTCCACGTTGGTGTCGCGCGGCACCCAGCCGGAGTCGACGTGCAGTTCCGCCACCTTACGGTAATCGCGGTTGAAGAAGGCGATGAAGTTTTCCGCCAGATAGCGTTTGTCATCCTTGTTCAACGAACCGACGATGCCGCAGTCGATGCCGATGTAGCAAGGATCTTCCGGATGTTCGTAGCTGACGAAAATATTACCGGGATGCATGTCCGCATGGAAGAAGCTGTCGCGGAATACCTGGGTAAAGAACACCTGAACGCCGCGTTCCGCCAACAGTTTCATGTTGGTGCCCTGCTGCTCCAGCGTGGCGATGTCCGAGACCGGAATGCCGTAGATACGCTCCATCACCAACACGCTTTCGCGGCAGTAGTCGGAGTAAACTTCCGGCACGTACAGCATCGGGCTGCCGTCGAAATTGCGACGCAGCTGAATGGCGTTGGCCGCTTCGCGCAGCAGGTTCAATTCGTCCAGCAGGGTTTTTTCGTACTCGCGTACCACTTCGCGCGGACGCAGGCGGCGGCCGTCCGGCAACAGCTTCGGCACCCAGCCTGCCAGCCGGTACATCAAGCGCACGTCGGCTTTGATAATCGGCCCGATATCCGGCCGGATCACCTTCAGCACCACTTCCTGGCCGGTGGTTTTCAGCCGCGCGGTATGCACCTGCGCGATCGAGGCGGACGCCAGCGGCTGCTGCTCGAAGTCGTCGAACCAGGTTTCCAGCGGGCCGCCCATCGCCAGCTCGATATGCTTGCGCGCCAGCGCACCGTCGAAAGGCGCCACCCGATCCTGCAGCAGCGTCAGCTGATCGGCAATGTGCGGCGGGAACAGATCGCGGCGGGTCGACATCATCTGGCCGAACTTGATCCAGACCGGCCCCAATTCCTGCAGCGCCAGCCGCAGACGTTCGCCCAGCGGTTTGTCCTTGTGCCGATTAGGCATCCAGAACAGCAGCCGGCGGCCGAAGCGCAGCGGCAGCGTCAAACGCATTGTCGGGATCAGCTCGTCCAGCCCATAGCTGAGAAAAACGCGGACGATAAAATACAAACGACGCAGTTCGCCTGGGGTCATCGCTTGCCCTCCAACTTATCCATGCGGGCAATCAGCGCTTCCGCGCTGCGGGCGAGCGCATCCACTTCTTCATTGAACCACACCACTTCCAGCGGCCCCGGCGCCAGACGCCACTCTTCCGTCAGCGCCTCAGCCATGTCTTGCTGCCGACGCATCAATCCGGCCTTGAGTAACGAAGCACCTTTGCCCAGCGCCTGCGTAATGCCTTGAGCGGCGATATCGCCGATATAGGGCGCCAGCCATTCCGCCGGATCCCACTCCGCCAGATCGAGCAGGCCAACCAGCTGTTGCACCACCTGAATATCCCCTTCCACCATCAATTCGCCGCTGCGCATCAGCACCGGCAACTGCTGGCGATCGCGCAGCTTCAGTAAGGAGGGAATGCGGCTGCGCACCGTGCAATCGGCGCTGTCTTCAGACTGCCCCAGCACATCCACGCGCAGTTCGCTGAACACCAGCACCAGCGGTGAAGCCAACTCTTCCAGTTCGATGCGCAGCACCTTGCCCGCCAGGCGTTGGCGAGCGGCTTTCATGCTGCGATCGCGAAACAGCAGGTTATTCAGCGAGGTTTCCAGCGCACCGGTCAGCAGAGGGGTAAACAGCATCGGCATCTCCCTCTCAGAACTTGAAGCCGCGATGCAGGGCGACAATCCCACCGGTCAGGTTGAAATAGGTGACGTTTTCAAAACCGGCGTTGCCCATCATGCCCTTCAGGGTTTCCTGATCGGGGTGCATACGGATCGATTCCGCCAGATAGCGATAGCTGTCCGGATCTTTCACTACCAGCTCGCCGATCTTCGGCAGCACGTGGAAAGAGTATGCGTCGTAAGCTTTGCTCAGCGGCGCCAGCAGCGGTTTGGAGAACTCCAGCACCAACAGGCGGCCGCCCGGCTTCAGCACGCGGAACATCGAACGCAGCGCTTTGTCTTTGTCGGTGACGTTACGCAGGCCAAAGGAGATGGTGATGCAATCGAAGTAGTTATCCGGGAACGGCAGCGCCTCGGCGTTGGCCTGCACGTAGTTGATGTTGCCGACGATACCGCGATCGCGCAGCTTCTCGCGCCCCATCTTCAGCATCGAATCGTTAATGTCCGCCAGCACCACCTGCCCCTGCTCGCCAACCATGCGGGAGAACTTGGCGGCCAGGTCGCCGGTACCACCGGCCAGATCCAGCACGCGCTGCCCGCGGCGCACGCCGCTGCAGTCAATGGTGAAACGCTTCCAGATACGGTGGATGCCGAACGACATCAGGTCGTTCATCACGTCATACTTTGCCGCTACCGAATGAAAAACGTCCGCCACCATGGCCTGTTTTTCGTCTCTAGCGACGGTGCGAAAACCGAAATCGGTGGTTTCCTGCGATTGATCTGCCATTGTCCTGCCTGCTATTCAGTCAATTTTGTGTGGATGAGTGTACCAGAAGCCCGAGGAATACCCCACCTCGCCACGGCCTCAGCCGTGCGAAACGAAGCCCGGTTCCCCGGTGGTATCATCATCGTCGTTCGTCTGCGGCAGCGCGGCGACCTCGTCGTCGTTCGCCTCTTCCGCTTCATCGTGTTGCGCGCCGGCTTGCTGCGCCAGCAGCGGGTTTATCGGCCGCTTGACCTCAACCCCCAGCGCGCGGAAACCTTCAATTTGGCCGATAAGATTACCACGGCCTTCGCTCAGTTTGTTCATCGCCTGACGATAACTGCCCTGCGCCTTGTCCAGGCTCTGTCCCAGCGCAGACATATCGTCCACGAACAGCCGCATCTTGTCATACAGTTTCGCCGCGCGCTCGGCGATGCGCTGGGCATTCTGGCTCTGATGCTCATAGCGCCACAGGTTGGTGATGGTACGCAGCGCCACCAGCAACGTGGTCGGGCTGACCAGCATGATGTTGTGCTTGAGCGCTTCGCTGATCAGCTCCGGCTCGCGATCGATAGCCAGCAGGAAGGCCGGCTCGACCGGAATGAACATCAGCACATAGTCCAGCGAACGCAGCCCCGGCAGCTGCTGGTAGTCCTTGCGGCCCAGCATGCGAATGTGGCCGCGCAGCGAAGCGATATGTTCGCTCAGCGCCGCTTCGCGCTCCGCCTCGTCTTCACCGTTGAAATAGCGCTCGTAGGCGATCAGCGACATCTTGGCGTCGATCACGACATCCTTGCCCTGCGGCAGGCGCACGATCACATCGGGCTGCATGCGGCTCTGATGATCTACCCGCACGTTGACCTGCGTTTCATACTCGTGCCCTTCGCGCAGGCCGGAGGCTTCCAGCACCCGGCTCAGCACCACTTCACCCCAGTTGCCCTGGGTCTTGTTGTCGCCTTTCAGCGCCTTGGTGAGGTTGATGGCCTCGCGCGCCATTTGCGCATTCAACTGCTGCAGATTGCGTATCTCGTGCGTCAGCGTGTGGCGCTCACGCGCCTCCTGGCCAAAGCTGTCCTGCACCTGTCGGCGGAAACCGTCCAGTTGTTCGCGCAGCGGCAGCAGTAACCGATCCAAACTTTGCTTATTTTGCTCGTCCACCTTGCGGCCGCTGTGTTCAAAAATGCGGTTGGCGAGGTTTTCAAACTGGGTGGTGAGGCGCTGTTCGCTGTTGATCAGCAGACGCTGCTTCTCCTCCGCCGCCATGCGCGTCTCTTCCAGACGGATGGTGACTTCGCGCAGCTCGGCCTCCTGCGCGCTGTTCACCTCGCGCTGGGCGCGCAGCTCTTGGTTGAGCAGCTCGCATTCGTTGCGCCAATGGTTGAGCTGTTGCAGTTTTTCATGCCCGGCCGCCAGCTGGCTGTGCAGGTTGCGCAGCTCCAGCTCGTTCTGGCGCGACTGCTGTTCGTGGCGCAGCAGGGCCTCCTGCCGCACGGCCGTCTCCTGCTGCGCCTGCTGCAACGCTTGCTCCAGCAACCGCAGTTCGGTTTCATGTTGCGCGTTCGTCTGCTGCACTCGCAGACTGGCGATCAGCCACCCCAACAGCATGCCGATCGCGACGCCGCCAATCCCATAAATCAGACTGGTATCCACCCTGCCTCCTGTTGCACCTTGCCGTTCCGGCGTTTCGCACGCCCATTGCCCGTCACGTTAAGGGGAGGCTGTATGGATGTCCAGCCTGATTTTGCCCGCCGCGCACAATATTGCGCGGCGCTGCGCAATTTAGCGAGAAATCAGCCCAGCCACTGGCTGAGCCACTTGATGCCGAACGCCCCCGGCGCCAGAATGCCGAACGCCCAGATCATCGCCGACGTGACGTTGGCCAACTGGAAGTAGCGCTGCGGCATGCCGCAAATGCCCCCCACCAGCGGCACCACGGCGCGCAGCGGGCCGAAGAAGCGGCCAATGAAAATGCCCAGCACGCCCCAGCGCTCAAAGAAGGCGTGGCCGCGCGCCAGCAGCTGCGGATTGCGCGACAGCGGCCACATATGGGCCACCCGATCCTGATAGTGATAGCCGATCCAGTACGAGAGCCAGTCGCCGAAAAACGCCCCGGCGGCGGCGGCGGCCCAAATCGGCCAAAAGGCGATGCCGCTTTCGCCGATCAGCGCGCCCAGCGCCAGCAGGATCACCGTGGCCGGAAGCAGCAGCGACAAAAACGCCAGCGACTCGCCGAACGCCAGGAAGAAGATAATGGGAATGGCCCAGCCTTCGTGCTGACGCACGACGTCGCTGACCCAGTTAATAACGTCATTGAGGCTCAATGCGGGGCTCCTGATACGCGATGGTTCGCCGCCTAGGATAAGCCGGGGCGAGTTAAACCCCGGCTAAACACGCGGCAATTTACTCGAGGTAGAACGCCCGCAGCACTTCGCGCTGGGCCGCGCCCAGGCCGTATTCCGCTTCCAGCCAGCGGTCGGTGGAGCCGTATTGTTGGCGGATGCAGCCCAGCGCCGTCATCAGGAACTCCTCGCGCGCGCTGAGCACGTAGGCGAATTGCTCCAGCGCCGCCGCATTCAACTTGATAGACAGCTGATCCAGCATCTGCTCGCGGAAAGCGGCCAGCGTGGTTTCGGTCAGCAGATAGTCTTCCAGCACCGTCGCTTCGTCGGCCCCCAGCGCGAACAGCACCAGCGCCGAACCGACCCCGGTGCGATCCTTGCCGACCGCGCAGTGTTGCACGATTGCGCCGCCGCCGGGGTTGCTCAACAGCTGCGCCAACCGCTGATAGGCCGCATTGCCGAACGGCAGGCGGCGATACAGCTCCAGCATGAACGCCCGGGCGTCGAAAGCGGCCAGCGTTTCGTTGGTGAGCTTTTCCAGGTTGGCGTTGACTTCGCTGCTCAGCGGGTTGGCCGGCACGTGGTGATAGTCGGCGCCATTCCACAGAATATCCGGTTTGGCCTGCACTTCGTCGGCATCGCGGTAGTCCAGCACCGAACGCACCGGCACCCCAGCGAGGAAAGTGCAGTCGTTTTCCGTCAGCCGCTCGAGAGAACCGGAGCGGAACAGCAGGCCGCGTTTGATGCGGCGCCCGTCGGCCACGCCGTTGCCGCCGAAGTCACGGAAGTTAATGCCGCCGTCGAGCGGCGCAAGCGAAGGATGAAGCAGGATCTGGGCGGTCATAAACGTCCTCGTTGTTTTTGTTCTGACAACGCGCGGCAGCCATCGGCGCAGCGCTGAGGAGTATCACCGTAACAGATTAGCCGCGAATGGAAAAACGGACCGCGTCGGCGGCCCGTTCAGTCCGTTGACAAAGGAGGAAAAAACGCGGTTTTTCCTCCTTTGTGGTTATCCGCCGAAAATCAATAAATTGATTTTCCCTGTTTGTTATCCGCTGCTTTCTGCAAACCGGGCAATGGCATGAGGTTTGTCATCAATCTCAACGGACCGCGTCGGCGGCCCGTTGAGGGAAGGCGATTACAGCAGACGGCGGGCGGCGTCCACCACGATCTGCACCGCTTTGCTTTCGGTGTTTTTCATGGTCTCGGCGTTCGGGATCTCTTGCTGGGTGCGGTTAACGATCACCCCGGCCACCATGCCGGCGCGCAGGCCCTGGCTGGCGCACATGGTCAGCAGCGTGGCGGATTCCATTTCATAGTTCATCACGCCCATCGCCTGCCATTCTTCCATCGAGCCTTTGAAACGGCTGACCACGCGGCCAGAGTAGGTATCGTAACGTTCCTGGCCCGGATAGAAGGTATCGGAAGAAGCCGTCACGCCAATGTGGGTGGTGGCGCCGCTGGCTTTGGCCGCTTCCACCAGCGCGGTGGTGCAGGCGAAGTCCGCGACCGCCGGGAACTCCATCGGCGCAAAGTGCAGGCTGGCGCCGTCGAGGCGTACCGCTGCCGTAGTCACCAGTACGTCGCCGACGTTGATGTTCGCCTGAATGGCGCCGGTGGTGCCGATACGCAGGAAGGTGCGGATGCCCAGCTGCGCCAGCTCTTCCACCGCGATAGAGGTAGACGGGCCGCCGATGCCGGTGGAGCAGACGATCACCGCCTTGCCATCCAGCTCTGCGCGCCAGGTGGTGAATTCACGATGGGAGGCCAGATGCACCGGATTTTCCATCAGCTTGGCAATTTTCTCTACGCGCTGCGGATCGCCCGGCACGATGGCAAGCTGGGCCCCTTGTAAATCGTTCTTGGTGAGGCCGAGATGAAAAACATCAGACTGAGACATACGAGACTCCTCATGGATCATGTTTATTGGGAGGAACAAAAAAGCACTCTACTGAAAATCGCCGCTTAATTTCGTGACGATAGTCACTATGAAAAGAGAAACAAATTACATGCTACATATTTTTTGTGATTTTTATCACAAAAAAAGCACTATAAGGCATCCAGAACGCACCGCTAAACCTCAGTCTAGCCGACAAACCTTGCCGCTCCCTGCCCGTTGATTGCCGGCTGAAACTATTTAGCTCATCAATTCGAAATACCCCCATCTTATCGGTTGCTTAGGGACAAAAAAGCCCTCTAACGCACCTTATGGCACTTACGCGGGCCAAAACGCGTAATAACATGATAAAAAGCGCTTAAAAATGCCGTAAAGCCAGATAATTAGCCGTTTTTTATCGACTTGTCCGAAAGTGCGCCACACAGCGCCAATAATGGGTAATCTTTCCTATAGTTAATCTCAGCGCTTTTTTCTATTGCACGGAGACCGCAATGAAAACCGAACATGTGATGACATTAGAACAGGCTCAGGGAGGATTCGCCCCGGCCGCCGCGCCGGTAGCCGCCTCCGCGATTATCACCGATGAACAGGGCATTCACGCCGGGCAAACGACTATTCCTTCCCAGGGAGACGCGCTGCCGGCCTACGTCGCCAAACCCGTCGACCACAACGGCCCCTTCCCCATCGTGCTGGTGGTGCAGGAAATCTTCGGCGTCCATGAACATATTCAGGATCTGTGCCGTCGTCTGGCCAAACAGGGCTATCTGGCGATTGCCCCCGAGCTCTATTTCCGCCAGGGCGACGCCAACGACTACACCGATATCGGCGAGCTGTTCCAGCAGCTGGTGACCAAGGTGCCGGATCGTCAGGTGCTGTCGGATCTGGATCACGCCGCGCACTGGGCTATCCGCCACGGCGGCGACGCCGGCAAGCTGGCGATCACCGGTTTTTGCTGGGGCGGCCGCATTACCTGGCTGTACGCAGCGCACAACCCGCAGTTAAAAGCGGCCGTCGCCTGGTACGGCAAACTGGTGGGTGAAAAAACGCTGAATTCGCCGAAGCATCCGGTCGATGTCGCCACACACTTGTCAACGCCGGTGCTGGGGCTGTATGGCGGGCAGGACAGCGGCATTCCGCTGGATACGGTGGAAAACATGCGTCAGGCGATCCGCGCCGCCAACGCCGATGCCGAAATCGTGGTGTATCCTGGCGTCGGGCACGCATTCAACGCCGACTATCGCCCCAGCTACAACGCCGAAGCGGCGGAAGACGGCTGGCAGCGCATGCTGGCGTGGTTCGCCCAGCACGGCGTCAAGTAATCCTCCTCGCATAAAAAAGGGCGCCGAAGCGCCCAATCATCACACCAGTAAATCTATCTGCGGCGGTTTACCCGCCGCACGGCATCACGCGTGCTCGCGCAGGCGCTGCGCCGCCAATACCATGTTGGCCAGCGACTGCCGGGTTTCCGGCCAACCGCGAGTTTTCAGGCCGCAATCGGGGTTGACCCACAGGCGTTCCGCCGGGATGTTCTGCGCTGCTTTACGCAGCAGCGCTTCGATCCATTCCACGCTCGGCACGTTCGGCGAGTGGATATCGTAGACGCCCGGCCCGATTTCGTTCGGGTATTCGAACTCTTTGAAGGCTTCCAGCAGATCCATATCGGAACGCGAGGTCTCGATGGTGATCACGTCGGCGTCCAGCGCGGCGATGGAGTCCATGATGTCGTTGAACTCGCAGTAACACATGTGGGTGTGGATCTGGGTGTCATCCTGCGCCACGGCGGCGTTCAATTTGAAGGCGTCCACCGCCCAGTTCAGGTAGGCGGCCCAGTCGGATTGTCGCAGCGGCAGCCCCTCGCGCAGCGCAGGTTCGTCGATCTGAATGATGCCGATGCCGGCTTTTTCCAAATCCTCCACCTCGTCGCGCAGCGCCAGCGCAATCTGCTTGGCGATCACTTCGCGGGTCACGTCTTCACGCGGGAACGACCAGCACAGGATGGTCACCGGCCCGGTCAACATGCCTTTCACCGGCTTGTCGGTCAACGACTGGGCGAATTTGGCCCATTCGACGGTAATGGCTTCCGGGCGGCTGACGTCACCGATGATCACCGGCGGCTTCACGCAGCGGGAACCGTAGCTCTGCACCCAACCATTCTGGGTAAACACGAAGCCGTCGAGGTTCTCACCGAAATATTCCACCATGTCGTTGCGCTCGGCTTCACCGTGCACCAGTACGTCCAACCCGAGGCGCTCCTGCTCGACGATCGCCTGTTTGATGTGCTCACCGATGCTGGTGCGGTAGTTGCTGCCGTCCAAACGGCCCTGTTTGAAGTCCAGACGCAGGCCGCGGATTTCGGTGGTCTGTGGAAACGAACCGATGGTCGTCGTCGGCCAGGCCGGCAGCTTGAAACGCTCGCGCTGCGCCCTGGCGCGCTCGGCGTACGCGCTGCGGCGTTCGCAGTCCTGCGCGGTGATCGCGGCCAGACGGCGCTCAACCTGTGGGTTATGCACGCGGTTCGACTGGCGACGGGCGCGGATCGGCGCGCTGTAGGCGTCCAGCTCGGCCTGTTTCGTCGCGTCAGGCGCGTTCAGCGCCGAGCTCAACAGCGCCAGCTCGGCGCATTTTTGCAGGGCGAAGGCGAACCAGCTTTTCACTTCTTCGTCCAGACGGCTTTCCACGCTCAGATCGATCGGGCTGTGCAGCAGTGAACAGGAGGTGCCGATCCATAGCGGGCGCTGTCCCACCAGCGGCTGCAGACGTTCGAACCAGCGGCTCAGATCGGCGCGCCAAACGTTGCGGCCGTTGATCACGCCCAGCGACAGCAGCCAGTCTTGCGGCAATACGGCGCTCAGCGCGGCGATATCGTCATGGCCGGCGACCAGATCGACGTGCAGCCCCTGCACCGGCAGCGTGCGAATGGTGTCGAGGTTGTGGCCGACGCTGTCGAAATACGTGGTCAACAGCAACTTAACCTGCCCCTGCAACGCGTCATACGCCGGTTTGAAGGCGTCCAGCCAGGCTTGCGGCAGCTCCAGCACCAGCGCAGGTTCGTCGATTTGCACCCACTCGACGCCGCGCTTCGCCAGTTCCGCCAGCACCTGCTGGTAAACCGGCAGGATCTCTTTCAGCAGCGACAGGCGGTCGAACGGCTCGCCCTTCACTTTACCCAACCACAGATAAGTCACCGGGCCAAGCAGCACCGGCTTGATGTGATGCCCCAGCGCCAGCGCTTCGTCCACTTCGTCCAGCAGTTGGGTCCAGCCCAGCTTGAACTGCTGGCCTTGCTGGAATTCGGGCACCATGTAGTGATAGTTGGTGTTAAACCATTTGGTCATTTCCGCCGCGGCCGCCGGCTCGCCGGTCGGTGCGCGGCCACGGCCGATGCGGAACAGCGTGTCCAGATCAATAGAGCCATCCGCATTCTGATGGCGCGCCGGCACGTTGCCCAGCAGCAGGCTGGTGGTCAACACATGATCGTACCAGGCGAAATCGCCGACCGGCACCAAATCCACCCCGGCCTGCCGTTGCTGCTGCCAATGACGAGCGCGCAGCTCGCGGCCAACCGCCAACAGCTCTTCCTGCGTTGAGTTGCCGGCCCAGTAGCTTTCCTGAGCTTTTTTCAGCTCACGTCGTAGCCCAACGCGAGGAAAACCCAGTGTGTGATTCAAAATTGCCATCGTCATATTCCCCATTTAGCCGTCCAGATGTTTACACATCCATAATCAGCAGGTACTGTATTAACCACAAGCGCAATTTATTCACTGTCAATGTGAAGGACTCTCATGATCGAACTGAAACATTTACGGACGCTGCAGGCTCTGCGCAACAGCGGTTCGTTGGCGGGGGCGGCGGCCCAACTTCATCAGACGCAGTCTGCCCTGTCGCACCAGTTCAGCGATCTTGAGCAACGTCTGGGCTTCAAGCTGTTCGTGCGCAAAAGCCAGCCCCTGCGCTTCACCGCCCAGGGCGAGATCCTGCTGCAGCTGGCGGAACAGGTGCTGCCGCAGATCCAGCAGGCGCTGCAGGCCTGCCACGAGCCGCATCAAACCACGCTACGCATCGCCATCGAATGCCACAGCTGCATTCAGTGGCTAACGCCGGCGCTGGACAACTTCCGCCAGCGTTTCCCGCAGGTGGTGATGGACTTCACTTCCGGCGTGACTTTCGATCCGCAGCCGGCCCTGCAACAGGGCGAGCTGGATCTGGTGATGACGTCGGATATCCTGCCGCGCAGCGGCCTGCACTATTCGCCGATGTTCGATTTTGAGGTGCGTCTGGTGCTGGCGCCGGATCATCCGCTGGCCGGCAAGCCGCACATCGAGCCGGAAGACTTGAGCGATGAAACGCTGTTGATTTACCCGGTGCAGCGCCAGCGGCTGGATATCTGGCGGCATTTCCTGCAGCCGGCGGGCGTCAACCCGGCGTTGAAGAACGTCGATAACACGCTGCTGCTGATCCAGATGGTCTCGGCGCGGATGGGGATTGCGGCGCTGCCGCATTGGGTGGTGGAAAGTTTCGAACGGCAGGGGCTGGTGGTGACCAAAACCCTGGGTGACGGCCTGTGGAGCCGCCTGTACGCCGCCGTGCGCGACGGCGAACAGCGCCAGGCGGTGACCGAAGCCTTTATCCGCTCGGCCCGCCAGCACGCCTGCGATCATCTGCCGTTCGTGCGCGACGCGGCACGCCCCGGCGCGACCGGCGCCAAAGCGTTGGCGGCAGGCGTGTAAACTGCCGGCCCCCGTTTAGCCGAGCTGTTTCGGCGCCACCCAGCGGCGGTGCACCCACAGTGAAGCGACGATCACCGCCCCACCGAGGATAAAGCTCGGCCAGTGCGGCTGCTGCTGCCAAATGGCCAGGTTGACCAACAAGCCGGCCGGCACATGCATGTTGTTCATGATGCCGAGCGTGCCGGCATCGACCTGCGTCGCGCCGTAGTTCCACATGAAGTAACCCAGCCCCGACGCCACCACGCCCAGCCAGATCAGCACGCCCCACTGCAGATTGGTGGTTGGCAGCTGCTGCGGATTGCCCCACAGGAACCAGGCCACTACCGCCACCGCCGCCGCCCCCAGGTAGAACCAGGAAAAGGCGGTGTGCTGCGGCAAGGGGTGCACTTCCATCAGGCGCTTATAGCCGACCATGCCGATGGCGAAGCTGATGTTCGCCGCCTGCACCAGCAACAGCCCCCACCAAAAATGTTCGCTCAGTTGGTGATAGCGAATGATCGCCGCGCCCAGCACCGCCAGCAGCGCGCTGAAGGCGTAGCCCCAGCGCAGGCGACGGCCGCTCAGCAAGTCGTAGATCAGCGTGATGTACAATGGCGTCAGCACGGTGAACAACAGGAACTCCGGCACCGTCAGATAGAGATAGGCGCGGAAGCTGATGAGGTACATGATGCCCAGCTGGAAGGCGCCCACCAGCATATACAGCAGGATCACCTTGAGTTTGATGTTGCGCCAGCGCAGGAACGGCAGGAACACCAGCGCCGCCAGCCCGATGCGCATCAGCACCGAGAACCAGCTGTCGACATGGCCCGCCAAATATTCGCCGATCAGGCTGAAAGAGAACGCCCACAGAATGGTGGTTATAACCAAAAGCAGCACGATGGGTTCACCCTAAAAAAGACCGAAAGGGCGATTGTAACGGAAGATGGGCACCGCGTTGGCGAAAAGGCGGTTTACATTTGAACGAAATACAAACTACCAGCAAAATTTCACCGCTGGGTTAGGCTTAATAAAAAAGCGAGGTAACCATCATGAAAACTTCTCACATTCTGTTCGCTCTGCTGTTGCTGCCCGGCCTGGCTGCAGCGGCCAACGGCGTAACCGATCTGCGTTCACAGCAGCAGCTTCTCAACCAAAACAGCCAACAGGCGCAGCAACAGCGCTTGTTGAACAACCGGCAGATGGATCAACGCCGCCTGCAACAGCAGCGCCAGTTCGACAATCAACGGCAACAGCTGTTGCAAACCACGCCGAACGGCGGCCAGTTGCTGCCTAACGGCAACCAGCCGCGCGATCCGTTCAACCGTACCGCGCCGGCGGTGCCGCAGGCCCCGCTGCCGGCTACGCCCGCACGCCCATAACGGTGAGGATCAGCGGCGTGGTGATCGCCGCCAGCACGGTGGACATCACCAGGCTGGTGGCGGCCGGGCCGGTGAGCGTATTGAACTGGCGCGACATCAGGTAGACATTCACCCCCACCGCCATTGAGCCCAGCAGCACCACCACGCGGGTCTCCATCGGCGGCAGATCCATCATCCAGGCCAGCAGCCAAATCACCAACGGCTGTACCAGCAACTTCAGCACGCAGATGGCGCTGCTCAGTTGCCAGCCTTCGCTGATGCGGTACTCGGCAAGCCCCATGCCAAGCACCACCAGCGACAGCGGCGCCGCCACCTGGCCGAGCATGCTGACCGGCCGATCGACGAAGTCCGGCAGCGGCAGGCCGGTCAGGCTAAACAGGGTGCCGGACAGGATGCCGACGATCAACGGGTTGGTCAGCACGCTGCGCGCGGTTTTAGCAAAGCCCCCCAGCGTCGGCGAGCCGTTGCGCGCCCATTCGATCGACACCGTGACCAGCGTCCACAGGATTAGGCCGTTGAACACCAGCACCAGCGCCACCGACGGGATCGCCGCCTCCCCCAGCATCACGCTGGCGATCGGTAAACCGAGCATCACGTTATTGGAGAAAATACCGCCCAGCGCAAACACCGACCCGGCGACGCCATCCAGCCGGAAAAGGTGCCGGGCGACGAGACGGCCGAGCACGAACACGATCAGGCAACTGCCGAAGAACGCGATCAGCAGCCGGGCGTCGACCGCCGGGCGCTGCGAGAAGTCGCACATCATGCGAAACAGCATGGCGGGCAAGGCGAGGGAAAACACAAAGCGCGTCAGGCCATCGGTGATGCTGGTGGGCCATTTCCCCCAGCGAATCAGCCCATAACCCAACGCGATCAGGACGAACAGCGGTAATGACAGCACGATCTGGTGCCACAGTGACATCATAAAGCCTGGCATCGCATTCCTTCCGGTGGTGCGGCGGCAAGGCTTGTCGTCGCAGGATTCATCGGCGCCGGATTAGAACTCCGGGCCAATCAAATCTATCCGGTCGGTGCAAATGCAGTCAACGCCCCAGTCGAGCAGCAGGCGCGCGCGATCCGGCTGGTTAACGGTATACACCAGAATGCGCAGACCGGCGTCTTTCAACGCTTTCACCCGCTCGGCGGTCAGCGCCTTGTGGTCGATATGCAGCGAGACGCAGTCCAGACGTTCGGTCAGCTCGCGCCAGTTGTCGTCCCAGTCCTCCAGCAGCAAGCCGCGCGGCAAATCCGGCACGGTGCGTTGCGCCGCCGCCAGCGCTTCCACCGAGAAGGAGGAGAGCAACGGGTCGGTCTGCCCTTGCCACAGCAGCCGCGCCGCCAGCGCCACCACCCGGCCGGTTTCATCGTCGCTGCCGGTGGTCGGTTTGATCTCGATATTGGCCATCAGGCCGTGTTCCCGGCAGCGTTCCGCCACCTCCGACAGCAGCGGCAGCCGCTCGCCCTTGAAGGCCGAGCTGTACCAGTTGCCGGCGTCCAGCTGCACCAGCTTATCCCACGGCAGCTCGCCCGCCACGCCCCAGCCGTTGCTGGTGCGATCCAGCGTATCATCATGCAGCAGGAAAATTTGTCCGTCCTGCGCCAGTTTGGCGTCGAACTCGATCATCTTGTGGCCGTGGCGCGCGCCGACGTCGATCGCCGCCAGGGTATTTTCCGGCGCCAGAGAACCGCCGCCGCGGTGGGCAACGATATGAGGGTAAGGCCAGGGTCTCGTCATCAATCCATCCGTAATCCGCTGTGGGTGTCAAAGAAGTGCAGCGCCTGAGCAGGCAGCTGCAAATATAGCGTACTGCCCGCCGTCGGCAAGGTTTCATGCGACAACCGCGCGATCACCCCGTGACCGCCCCACTGGCCGTGCGCCAGATTGTCGGCCCCCAGCAGTTCCAGCGTCTGCAGCTGCAGCGGCACGCCCTGGCCTTGCGCCACCAGCTGAATATGCTCCGGCCGAATGCCCAGCGTCAACTGCCGCCCCGCCCACTGCGGCTTGGCCGCCGGCAACGGCAGCGTCATGCCGTCCGCCAGCAGCAGCTGGCCGCCGTCGGCGCTCAGGGTGCCGGGCAACAGGTTCATCGCCGGCGAGCCGATAAAGCTGGCGACGAACAGCGAAGCCGGCCGCTGATACACCTCGCTCGGAGTGCCGATCTGTTCCGCCACGCCCTTGTTCATTACGATCACCCGCTGCGCCAGCGTCATCGCCTCCACCTGGTCGTGAGTCACGTACAGGCTGGTGGTTTTCAGACGGCGGTGCAACTGTTGCAGCTCCAGGCGCATCTGCACCCGCAGCTTGGCGTCCAGGTTGGACAGCGGTTCATCGAACAGGAACACCGCCGGTTCGCGCACGATGGCGCGCCCCATCGCCACGCGCTGGCGCTGGCCGCCGGAAAGTTCGCGCGGTTTACGCTTGAGCAGCGGCTCCAGCTCCAGGATGCGCGCCGCTTCCTCCACCCGCTGGCGGATATGCTCCTTGCCGAAACCGCGGATCTTGAGGCCATAAGCCATGTTGTCGTACACGCTCATGTGCGGATAGAGCGCGTAGTTCTGGAACACCATCGCGATGCCGCGATCCTTGGGTTCCAGATCGGTCACGCGCCGGGTATCGATATAGATATCGCCGCTGGTGGTGCGCTCCAGCCCAGCCACCATCCGCAGCAGCGTGGATTTGCCGCAGCCGGACGGGCCGACCATCACGATGAATTCACCGTCCGCCACGTCGAGGTCGATCTGTTTGATCACCGGCGTTTTACCGTCGTAAGACTTGGTGACCGCCTGTAGTTTTAATCCTGCCATCGTCGTTATTTCTCGCTATCAACCAGACCGCGCACAAACCAGCGCTGCATCAGAAGCACCACCGCCAGCGGTGGCAATAAAGTCAGAATCATCGCCGCCATCACCTGGTTCCACTGGGTCGGCGCGCCGGAAGTGGAGATCATGCTCTTGATGCCCGCCACCGCGGTGCCCATCGAAGCGTCGCTGGTGATCAGGAGCGGCCACAGATATTGGTTCCAGCCGTAGATAAAAGTGATGACGAACAGCGCCGCCAGATTGGTTTTCGACAGCGGCAACACGATGTCCCAGAAGAAACGCATCGGCCCGGCGCCGTCGATGCGCGCCGCCTCCAGCAGCTCATCCGGCAGCGTCATGAAGAACTGGCGCAGCAGGAAGGTGGCGGTGGCCGAGGCCATCAGCGGCAGCGTCAGGCCGGTATAGCTGTCCAGCAGGTTGAGGTTGGAGATCACCTCCACCGTCGGGAAAATACGCACTTCCACCGGCAGCATCAGGGTGAGGAAAATCAGCCAAAAAAACAGGCTGCGCAGCGGGAAACGGAAATACACGATGGCGTAAGCCGACAGCACCGACACCGCGATCTTGCCGCAGGTGATCGCCAGCGCCATGATCACGCTGTTGAGCAGCAGCAGCGAGAACGGCACCTTGAGGTTGCCCACGCCGCCCTGCCAGATATTGCGGATGTTCTCCCACAGGTGCCCGCCGGGCACCAGCGTCATCGGCACCTGAAACACCTGCTTGTCGTCCAGCGTGGCGGCGACAAAGGCCACGTACAGCGGGAACAGCACCACCAGCACGCCGATAATCAGCATCACATGGCTGAAGACATCCAGCCCGCGTCGATTCTCAATCATTGGTAGCGCACCTTACGTTCAACGAAGCGGAACTGGATCACCGTCAGGCCGATCACCAGCAGCATCAGGATCACCGACTGCGCGGCGGAACTGGAGAGATCCAACCCGGCGAAGCCTTCGCGGTAGATCTTGTAGATCAACGTGGTGGTGGACTGCACCGGCCCGCCGCCGGTGGCGGCGTCGATCACCGGGAAAGTATCGAAGAAGGCGTACACCAGATTGACCACCAGCAGGAAGAAGCTCACCGGCGCGATCAGCGGCAGCACCAGATGGAAGAAACGCCGCACCGGGCCGGCGCCGTCGATGGCCGCCGCTTCCACCAGCGAACGCGGGATCGACTGCAGCGCCGCGAGGAAAAACAGGAAGTTATAGCTTATCTGCTGCCATACCGAGGCCAGCACCACCAGGAACATCGCCTGGCCGCTGTTTTGCGCATGGTTCCAGTTATAGCCCAGACCGTTGAGGAAATGGGTGATCAACCCCAGACCGGGGTTGAACAGAAAGATCCACAGCACCGCCGCCACCGCCGGCGCCACCGCGTAGGGCAGGATCATCAGCGTGCGATAGAGGCGGCTGCCGCGCAGCACGTAGTCCACCAACGCAGCGAAGAACAGCGAAACCGCCAGCCCGATGCCCGCCACCAGGAAGCTGAAGATCAGCGTGGTGTAGAACGAGTCGAGGTAGTAAGGATCCTGGAACAGCTGTTTAAAGTTATCCAGCCCGACAAACTGGCTGGACAGGCCGAACGGATCGAGGCTCTGCACCGAATACCACAGCGCTTCGCCGGCGGGCCATAAAAAGAAGACGGCGGTAATCAGCAGCTGCGGCAGCACCAGCGCATAGGGCAACCAGCTGCAGCCGAAACCGGGACGGGAAGATGACATAGCAGTTAAACCATTAATCGGGTACGGAAGGATCGGCGTGAAGACGCGAGCCCGGTCTACCGGGCCCGCGACGCGGGGTTACTTGGTCGAAGCTTCGAAGCGGCGCAGCAGCACGTCACCGCGCTGCACGGCGGCGTCCAACGCCTGCTGAGGCGTTTTCTTGCCGGTCCACACGCCTTCCAGTTCCTCATCCACCACGCTGCGGATCTGCGGCATGTTGCCCAGGCGCAGGCCCTTGGTGAACGGCAACGGCGGCTTGTTCAGCATCTGGCGAGTGGCGACGTCGGCACCCGGATTCTTGTCGTAGAAGCCCTGCTGCTTGGTCAGATCGTAAGCCGCGGTGGTGATCGGCAGATAACCGGTCTTCTGGTGCCATTCGGCGGCGATTTCCGGCTGCGCCAGGTACTGCAAGAACTCGGCCACGCCCTTGTAGGTGGCGGCGTCTTTGCCGTTCATCACCCACAGGCTGGCCCCGCCGATGATGGCGTTTTGCGGCGCATTTTTCGCGTCGGCGTCGTACGGCATCATGCCGACGCCGTAGTTGAATTTGGCGTAGTGCTTGATGTCCGCCAACGAACCGGATGAGGCGGTGGTGATGGCGCAGTCGCCGTTATAAAACTTCTCGGTGGATTCGTCTTTGCGGCCGAAATAGGTGAAGTCGCCCTTCTTGTTCATCGCTTCGAGCAGCGCAATATGTTTGACCTGCAGCGGTTGGTTGAACTCCAGCTTGGCGCTGGTGCCGCCAAAGCCGTTGTTTTCACTGGCGAACGGCACGCCGTGCCAGGCGCTGAAGTTCTCCAGTTGGATCCAGCCCTGCCAGCCGCTGGCGTAACCGCACTTCATGCCGGCTTCGCGCAGTTTGGCGGTATCCGCCGCCAGTTCCTGCCAGGTTTTCGGCGGTTGTTCCGGGTTCAGGCCGGCCTTTTTGAAGGCGTCTTTGTTGTAGTACAGCACCGGCGTGGAGCTGTTGAACGGCTGCGACAGCAGATGGCCGCTCTTGTTGTCGGTGTAATAGCCAGCAACCGTCGGCACGAACACCGACTCGTCGAAGTTGATGCCGGCCTCTTTAAACACTTCATAGACCGGTTTGATGGCTTTGCTGGCCATCATGGTGGCGGTGCCCACCTCGTAAACCTGCAGGATCGCCGGCGCCTTGCCGGAGCGGTAAGCGGCGATGCCCGCCGCCAGGCTCTGTTCGTAGTTGCCTTTATAAACCGGCACAATCTTGACGTCGCTGTGCGACTGGTTGAAGCGATCCGCCAGAGAGTCCACTTCTTTACCCAGTTCGCCTTCCATCGAATGCCAGAACGGGATTTCTGTCGCCGCCAGCGCCTGTGCGCTGACCGCCAGGGTCAATGCGACGCACAGCGTGGTTTTGCGAATAGCGTAGGTGAGCATGCCTAACTCCTGAAAAAGCTGGTGTAAAAGCGCGTGAGCGAAAAGAATCAGTTTTTTGTTCGGAAGCTAACATGCCATGCGCGGATGACAGAAAAATAACCGTTAGATGACAGCCACATGACGGCAAGGTGAAGTGAAGATGGCGGTTTGATGTCGGCGGCGGGCATGGGCTCCGCCGCCGCGAGGATTACAGCGAACGGCGCAGGCGCGCGACCGCTTCTTGCATCTGCTGCTCGGTGGCGGTGGCGAACGACAGGCGGAAGGTCGAACGATCCGGGTTGTCGGAGAAGAAGTATTCCCCCGGCACGAACACCACGCCCTGCTGCAGCGTGGTGTTCAGCCATTCGGTGGCGTTGAACGGCTGGCGGAAACGCGCCCACAGGAACATGCCGCCCTTCGGTTTATCGAAGGTGATGTAGTCGCCCAGCTCCTGCTCCACCAAACCGGCCAGGATCTCGCCCTTGTGTTTGTAGGCGGCGCGGATCTTGTCGATCTGCGCCGGCAGGCGATCCAGGCCAAGGTAGCATTCGACGATGCTTTGCGACAGGGCGCTGGCGTGCAGATCCGCCGCCTGTTTGATGATCGCCACTTTATGCAGCAGGAACGGCGGCAGGATCGCCCAGCCCAAACGCAGGCCCGGCGCCAGGATCTTGGAAAAGGTCGAGGTATAGATGATGTGGTCGGTGTTGCCCAGCACCTGCTGCGACACCTGATGCAGCGTCGGGTGGCGCTCTTCGGTGAAACGCAGCTCGCCGTACGGATCGTCTTCGATGATCAGGAAGTTATGTTCGGCGGCCAGCTTCACCAGCAGTTCGCGGCGCGCGGCGCTGAGGGTGATGCCGCTGGGGTTGCCGAAGTTCGGCACCACGTACACGCCCTTGATGCGCTGGGTTTTCAGCAGCTCGGCCAGCTCTTCCACCACCATGCCGTCGCTGTCGGACGAGACCGACATGATGTTGGCCTCCGCCAGTTCCAGCGTTTGCAGCGCCGCCAGGTAGGTCGGGCGCTCCACCACGAACACGTCGCCCGGGTTGACGATGGCGCGCATCACCAAATCCAGGGCCTGCTGAGAGCCGGCGGTGACCATCACCTCTTCTGCGCGCGCGGTGACGCCGCGCTCGGCGCACAGCGCGCAAATGCGCTCACGCAGCAGCGGGCTGCCCTCGGTCAGGCCGTACTGGAATGCGCTTTTCGGCTGTTCGGTGATCGCCTGCTGGGTGGCGATGCTCAATCCTTCGAAATCGAACAACGCATCAGAGGGGATGCCGCCCGCCAGCGAAATGACGTGTTCCATCTTGCTGTGCTTAAGCAATTCACGGATGGCCGAACTTTTTACGTTAACGATACGCTGCGCGAGTAACCCTTCTGTCTTCATTTCTTCTTCTCGTACCTGATTATTTTAATTCGTAGGGGGGCGGATTAACCGCCCAGATACGCCGACCTCACTGCTTCGTTGGCTAACAATGCAGCCCCCGTATCTTCCAACACCACGCGGCCGTTTTCCAGCACATAACCGCGGTCCGCCAATTTCAGCGCCTGATTGGCGTTTTGCTCCACCAGAAAGATGGTCATGCCCTCTTCCCGCAGCTGCTGAATGATGTCGAAAATCTGCTGGATGATGATGGGCGCCAGCCCAAGCGAAGGTTCGTCGAGCAGCAGCAGCTTCGGCTGGCTCATCAGCGCGCGGCCGATGGCCAACATCTGCTGTTCGCCGCCGGACATGGTGCCGGCACGCTGGCTTCGGCGCTCCAGCAGGCGCGGGAACAGCGTGAACACCCGTTCGATGCGCTGCTGATATTGGTGACGATCGGCGAAGAAGCCGCCCATCGCCAGGTTTTCTTCCACCGTCATGCGCGAGAAGACTCGCCGCCCTTCCGGCACGATCGCCACCGCTTCGCGCATGATGCGCGAGGTTTGCCACTGGGTGATGTCCTGCCCCTGGAAGACAATGCTGCCTTCGCTGGCGCGCGGTTCGCCGCACAGGGTGCCGAGCAGCGTGGTTTTACCGGCGCCGTTGGCGCCGATTAACGTCACGATTTCGCCCTGACTAATCGTGAGACTGACCTGATGCAGCGCCTGAATTTTGCCGTAATGAGCGGATACCTGATTGAATGACAACATATTATTATTCGCCCAAATAAGCCCGGATCACGTCCGGGTTGTTGCGGATCTCCGCCGGTGTGCCCTGCGCCAGCGGCGTGCCCTGATTCACCACGTAAATGCGATCGGAGATGCCCATCACCAGCTTCATGTCGTGCTCGATCAGCAACACCGAGACCTTATGCCGATCGCGCAGCTCGACGATCAGATGATCCAGCTCGTCGGTCTCTTTCGGGTTCAGACCGGCGGCCGGTTCGTCCAGCATCAGCAGCTCCGGCCGGGTCACCATGCAGCGGGCGATCTCCAGCCGACGCTGCTGCCCGTAGGCCAGGTTGCCCGCCGAACGGTTGGCCATCGATAGCAGGCCGACGCGCTCCAGCCACTCCGCTGCGCGCGCCAGCGCCTCGGCTTCGGCACGGCGGAAGGCCGGGGTTTTCAGCAGCCCGGCGAACACGCCGCTTTTCAGGTGCTGATGCTGCGCCACCAACAGGTTCTCAATCACCGTCATTTCACGGAACAGCCGCACATGCTGGAAGGTGCGCACTACGCCCATACGGGCGATGGCCTGCCCCGCCAGCCCCTCCAGATGGCAATCGCGCAATTTGATGGTGCCGCCGCTCGGGCGGTAGAAACCGGTCAGGCAGTTAAACACCGTGGTTTTACCGGCGCCGTTGGGGCCGATCAGCGAGACAATTTCGCCTTCATTGAGCGTCAACGCGACATTGTTGACCGCCAGCAGCCCGCCAAAACGCATCGACAGGCCTTCCACCTGCAGTAAAGGTTGAACGCTCATGCCTGTTCCCCCTTGCCCGCGTGAATGTCCGCCGCCTGCAGCTTCAGCTGCGGCCGCTTCATCGGCAACAGCCCCTGCGGCCGCCAAATCATCATCAGCACCATCAGCGCCCCCAGCAGCAGCATGCTGTATTCATTCAGATCGCGCATCAGCTCGCGCGAAACCACCAGCAGGATCGCCGCCAGAATGACCGCGAACTGCGATCCCATGCCCCCCAGTACGACGATCGCCAACACGAAGGCCGACTCGACGAAGGTGAAGGATTCCGGGCTGACGAAACCCTGGCGCGCGGCAAACAGCGTGCCGGCAAACCCGGCGAACGCGGCGCTGATGGTAAAGGCGGTCAGCTTGATGCGCGTCGGGCTGAGGCCCAGCGAGCGGCAGGCGATCTCGTCTTCGCGCAGCGCTTCCCAGGCGCGCCCGAGCGGCATGCGCAGCAGGCGGTTGATGACGAACAGCGTCAGCACCACCAGCAGCAACGCCACCAGGTACAAAAATACGATGCGATCGCTCGGATCGTATTTCAGGCCGAAGACGTTATGGAAGGTATCCCAGCCGCCGTCGCGCACACTGCGGTTAAACTCCAGGCCGAAGAAGGTCGGTTTCGGGATCTGGCTGATGCCGTTCGGCCCGCCGGTGATCTCGGTATTGTTCAGCAGCAGAATGCGCACGATCTCACCGAAGCCGAGCGTCACGATCGCCAGATAGTCGCCGCGCAGCCGCAGCACCGGGAAACCGAGCAGGAAGCCGAAGGCGGCGGTGACGATACCCGCCAGCGGCAGGCTCTCCCAAAAGCCGAGGCCGTAATAATGATTCAGCAGCGCATAGGTGTAGGCGCCGATGGCGTAGAAACCGCCGTAGCCGAGCACCAGCAGACCGGACAGGCCCACCACCACGTTGAGGCCGAGGCCCAGCATCACGTAGATCAGCGTCAGGGTGGCGATATCCACCGTGCCGCGCGACACCAGGAACGGCCAGGCGACCGCCGCGACGAGCAGCAGAGCCGCCAGCAGCTTTTGCCGCGGCGTGGTGCCGTCGAAGCTCGGCAGCACGAACGCCGGGCCGGAGACCTTTTTCAGGCCCTGCTGCAGCAGCGGGCGCAACAGCTGGAAGAAAAAGACGATGACGCAGCCGATGCCGATCCACATCCAGCGCACTTCCGCCGCGCCGTGCACCACCAGTTTGGTGCCGTCCAGGCTCAGCTGCATGCCCATCAGGAACGACGCCATCACGAACAGCACCGCCGTGGCGATCAGCGCATTGAGCAGATTGAGTTTCATACTTTCTCAACCTCCGGACGCCCGAGGATGCCGGTCGGCATGATCAGCAGCACCACGATCAGCAGCGCGAACGACACCACGTCTTTGTATTCGGTGCTCAGGTAGGCGGAGGTCAGCGCTTCCGCCACGCCCAGCACCAGGCCGCCGATCATCGCGCCCGGAATGCTGCCGATGCCGCCCAGAACCGCGGCGGTGAAGGCTTTCATACCGGCCATAAAGCCGATGTAAGGGTTGATGACGCCGTAGAACTGGCCGAGCAACACCCCGGCCACCGCCGCCATCACCGCACCGATGACGAAGGTCAGCGAGATCACCCGGTCCGTGTTGATGCCCAGCAGGCTGGCCATCTTCAGATCTTCCGCACAGGCGCGGCAGGCACGGCCCATGCGCGAATAGCGGATAAACAGCGTCAGCGCCAGCATCGCCAGGAAGGTCACGAGCCAGATGGTCAGCTGCATGGTGCTGATGGTGGCGGCGAAGCCGTTGCTTTCCCCCAGCACCCACTGGCCGGTGACCAGGCTGGGCAGCGCCAGATCGCGTGAGCCCTGCGTCAGGCTGACGTAGTTTTGCAGGAATATCGACATGCCGATGGCCGAGATCAGCGCAATCAGGCGCTTGGAGTTGCGCACCGGCTTGTAGGCCACCCGCTCGATGCTCCAGCCGTAGGCGCTGGCGATGACAATAGAGACCAGGAACGCGGCGCCGATCAGCAGCCAGCCGACGTCGATGCCGAGCATCATCAGGGCGGCGATAACGATAAAGGAGACATAGCTGCCGATCATGTACACCTCGCCGTGGGCGAAGTTGATCATGCCGATGATGCCGTAAACCATGGTGTAACCGATGGCGATCAATGCATAGGTGCTGCCCAACGTTAAGCCGTTGAACATCTGCTGCAGAAAATAGAGGAGCTGCTCTGACATACTCTGAACCCTTGGCTGCGAAACCCGCCGACGGAGAACCGGCGGGTAAAGGGAGACGGGGCCGACAAGCCGACCCGCCGGGCGCAGCGGGCTGCGCCCCACCCTAATCATTATGGCTTATTTGATCGGTGTGGACGTGCCGTTGGCATGCCATTCGAACACGCCGAACTCGAAGCCTTTCAGGTCGCCCTTGTCATCCCAGGTCAGCGGCCCCATCACGGTCTCCACCGGCTTGCCGGTTTTCAGATCCTTGACGATGTCCGCCGGTTCCTGACTGCCGCTGCGCTCCATGCCGGTGGTCAGCGACTGCAGCGCGGCATAGGTGGTCCAGACGAACGGGCCGGTCGGATCCAGCTTCTTGGCTTTCAACGCATCGACGATCGGCTGGTTGGCAGGCACCTGATCGTAGCGTTTCGGCAGCGTCACCAGCATGCCTTCCGAAGCGGCGCCGGCGATGTTGGACAGTGAGGAGTTGCCCACGCCTTCCGGCCCCATGAAGCGGGTGGTCAACCCGGCCTGCTTGGCCTGACGCAGGATCTGGCCCATTTCCGGGTAGTAACCGCCGAAGTACACGAAGTCGATATTCTCTTTCTTCAGGCGCGCCACCAGGGTGGAGAAGTCTTTGTCGCCGGCGGTGATGCCTTCGAACATCGCCACTTCGGTGCCCTGTTTTTTCAGGCTGTCGCGCACCGAGCGCGCCAGGCCTTCGCCGTATTGCTGCTTGTCGTGCACCACGGCGATGCGCTTCGGCTTGATGTCGCTGAGAATGTATTTGGCGGCGGTCGGGCCCTGATCCGAATCCAGACCGGTGGTGCGCAGGATCATCTTGTAGCCGCGGGTGGTCAGATCGGCGTTGGTGGCCGCCGGGGTAATCATGATCACCCCTTCGTCTTCATAGATATCGGACGCCGGCTGGGTGGAAGAGGAGCACAGGTGGCCGATCACGTAGCGAATGCCGTCGTTGATCACCTTGTTGGCGACCGCAACCGCCTGTTTCGGGTCGCAGGCGTCGTCGTATTCCACGCCGACCAGCTTGTCGCCCTTGATGCCGCCCTTGGCATTAATGTCGGCAATCGCCTGGCGCGCGCCGGTAAATTCCATGTCGCCATACTGCGCGACCGGGCCGGACATTGCCCCGACGATCGCCACCTTGATGTCTTTCGCCATGGCCGCCTGGCTCATGGCCATCGCAATACAACCCGCCAGCAGTGCCTTACCTGTTGTTAATTTCATCCGCAAATCCCCATCTGTCGTTGTGAACGTACCTGTTGTGTTTGCCTGCGCCCGATCGTTATTGACCGCTTTTGTTATAAGTAATAATGATTTAGGCGTTTTGTTGGCATTATTTTCTAATAAGACTTTATTTTTCATACCATTAAACAGGAATTTTCTGCTGCAAATCAACTTCATCCGGCAGAAACAAGCGGTGTAAACAGGATAAAATTCGAATTAAATCTGCGCTGTTTACCTTGAGGCGTAGCGCGTTGTGCTGGTTAACAATCCGTTTACTAACTATTTACTCGGAAAATGCCCCGTGCAAAAAACATATTGCACAGTAATCGTACAGAAAAACTTACACAACGCTCTGCACAAGATCTATTACACTGTCGGCATCATTTAACTGCGCGGAAATTCTGCATGAAACTGACCATCGAGCGCCTGACCGCGCTGTCCCCGCAAGACCTTATCGACCTCGGTAAAATTTGGCCGCACCAGCAGCCGGAACAGTGGCAGAGCTGGCTGAGCGGCGGCAAGGCGCTGTTCGCCGCCCGCTTCAACGAGCGTCTGCTGGGCGCGGTGAAAATTGCGCTGCAGGACGACCGCGCCGAACTGCAGGATCTGCTGGTACGCGAAGTGACGCGCCGCCGCGGCGTCGGTCTTTACCTGGTGCAAGATGCACAGCGTCAGCTGCCGCAGGTCGCCCATTGGCAGCTGTCGACCGCCGGTCTGGCGCCGCGCGAACGTGGGGAAGTCGATAACTTCATGCGCGCCTGCGGCTTCGCGCCGCAGGGCGATCTCTGGCAAAAATGAAGCGTCTGCCGGCGGCGCTGGTTTTGATTGCGCTGGGGTTGGCGGCCTGGTTCGCCGGGCGTCAGCAGGCGCTGCGCCAGGTCTCAGGTTGGGATCAGCAGGTTTACGTTTGGCAGCGGGTTTGGACGCCGCAACACGCCGATGCGCTGGCGCACAGCCGCGATCTGTTCGCCGGGCTGCGGGTGCTGGCGCTGCAGGTGCATCCACGCGAGAGCTGGCGGGAAATCCCGGCCGATCTCAGCCTGCTGAAGCAGGACGGCCGCCCGCTCTGGCTGGTAGCGCGCCTCGACGGCCAGCTGCCGCAGCTGGACCAAGAAGCCATTATCCAGCGTCTGCTGGCGATCACCCAGCGCTGGCAGGCGGCCGGGCTGCCCGTCACCGGCGTCGAGATCGATCATGATGCCGCCACGGCTCGCCTGCCGGACTACCAACGCTTTCTACAGCGGCTGCGCCAACGGCTGCCCGCCGCTTTGCAACTCGGCATCACCGCCCTGCCGGCCTGGATCGGCTCGCCCAACTTGCCCGGCGTACTGCAACAGGCCGACAGTTCCGTTCTGCAAGTGCATGCGGTGCTCTCACCGCAGCAGGGGCTGTTTGACGGCCCCTTGGCGCTGCGCTGGGTGCGGCAGTACGCCGCCGTCACACCGAAACCGTTTCGCGTCGCGCTGCCGGCCTATGGCATGGCGCTGCTGGGGTTTGATGCGCAAGGCGCGCAGGTGGAGAGCGAATCCTCGCTGCGCGTGGCCGGCAACGGCCGCGAACTGACGGTCGCGCCGCAGCAGATCGCCGATTTTCTGCAAACGCTGGCGCAGCAAACGCCGTCCCGGCTGCGCGGCGTGATTTGGTTCCGACTGCCGCTGGCGGACGATCGGCGCGCCTGGTCGCTCGCCACGCTACGAGCGGTGATCGAACGGCGGCCGCTGAATGTCGACTGGCAGGTAAAATTTAGGCCTCAGCCGCAGCAAAACGGGCTGTATGATCTGATAATTCATAACAACGGGCCGGTGGACGCCCCGCTGCCGCAAGAGGTGGTCATCCGCGCCGACGACTGCCTGGCGGCGGACGCGGTCGGCAACTACCGGCTGGAATCCGCACCGCAACGGCAACGCTTTATTCGCATCAGCAGCGACCAGCTGCGCGCCGGGCAATCCCGGCCGCTGGGCTGGCTGCGCTGCCAACAACTGACGCCAGGAGGCACCCTTGTCACACCTTGATTCGCGCGCGGCACGGAACACCCGCCGCCTTCTTCCGCTGGCCATGCTGATCGGCGCCGCACTGCCGCTGGGCGGCTATGCCTGCGGCCCGGATTTTCCTAACCGGCTGCTGATCGATCGCAACGGCACCCTGCTGTATATGCCGGAGGGCAATTTCGCCTTCGAAGCCGGCCGGCTGGTGCCGATGGATAAACAGTTGCCGCACTGGCAAGCCCCGCCGCCGCCGATGCCGCCGAAACCGATGCCGCAATCGCCGGAAACGATAGCGATAGGCAAAATGCGCGCCGCCAAAACGGTGGAAGAGGCTGACGCCGTCAATACGCAGGGGTTGTCCAACGCCGCGCGTCTCTATCAACTGGGCGCCGTGGCTTTCGCCAGCCACGATCCGCGCGCCGCAGACTATTTCCAACAGGTGCTGAAGCTACCGGCCGCCGAGCAGGGCGACTGGGGACTGCGGGCGCAGTATTCGCTTGGCCGCGTACTGATGGCTGACCACAGGACGCCGGTAAACGAATCCGGTGAAGCGGCCCCCGCCGCCGAGCACCCGCCAAAAGCCGCGCTTGAACAGGCGCTGACGGCATTCCAGCAGGTGATCGACCGGGTGAAAAGCGGCGCCGCCGATCCCGATCAGTTGGCGCTGAGCAGCCTTGGGCAGCAGGCGCGCATCCACCTGTGGCTGGGTGACGTCGCCCCCGCCGCCCATCTGTACGCGCAACAGGCGGCGCAGGGCGATCCGAGCGGCGGGCAGTCGCTGCAGTACGTCTCCAGCTTCCTGGTCAACCCCGACCATTTGGACACGCTGAAACGGATTATCGGCGATCCGTTGATCCAGCAGCTGGTGACCATTGAGCTGTTCGCCCGCAGCGGCAACCTGCAAATGGCGGATACCGACGGCAACGGCCGCTCCGCGCAAATCATCAACCAGATCCTGACGCTGCTGGACGGCTCAGTGAAAAGCGGCTTCGCCGGCAGCGATCGGCTGGCGGCGCTGGCTTACCGTTCGGGGCAGTACCCGATGGCGGCGAGCCTGCTGAAAAACGCCGGCGACAGCGGCCTAGCATGGTGGCTGCGCGCCAAAATGGCGCTGCGCGACGGTGACGTGAAAGCCGCCACCGCCGCCTACGCCAAGGCGGCAAGCGCGTTCCCCGCCGACGAAAGCTGGGGTGAACAGCGCAACGCCGACTTCGTCGCGGAAACCATCGTGCCCGAGTGCCGGGTGGCCGGCGAACAGGCCATCCTGGCGCTGAACCGCGGCGACTATCTGCAGGCGATGGACCTGCTGTATCGCGGCAAAGCGCTCTACTGGGCCGACGTGGCCGACGTGGCGGAACGGGTGCTGACCGTCGATGAGTTGAAAGGCTTTGTCGATAAGCACGCCCCGGCGCCGACGACGCCGCTCAAGCCGGTTAATCCGGACGATTACGGCGGCCAGCAGATCACGCCGGAGGTGCAGCTGCGCGAACTGCTGGCGCGGCGGCTGATGCGCGCCGGGCGATCGCCGGAGGCGCTGGCCTACTTCGATATCCCCAACTACCGGCAAGCGGCGCAGCAGTTCGCCGACGAGCTGAAGGCCGCCAAGGACAAATCCGCTGCGCCGCTGGCGCGCGCACAGGCTTACTATCGCGCCGCCAACCTGCTGCGCGCCCAGGGGCTGGAGTTTACCGGCTATGAGATGACGCCGGATTACGCCATCTATGGCGCCGGCTATTCCTATCTGGGGGATGCGTTCGATACCCGCGAGCTGAAGCATAAAAGCTGGATCGACAGCGCCGAAGCGGCGCGCGCCAAGGCAGCGCTACCGGAGGAAGACAACCGTTTCCTGCACTATCGCTGGCAGGCGGTGGGGCTGGCGCAACAGGCGGCCGATCTGCTGCCGCCGAAGAGCCAGGCCTATGCCGCCGTGCTGTGTAACGCCGCCAGCTGGGTTATCAAACGCGATGCCAAAACCGGCCGGGCGCTTTATCAGCGCTATATCAACACCGGCACCCGTTATCCGTGGGCGGCGAAATTCGGCTACGACTGCCCGGCGCCGGACTTCGCTACCGTGGCGCCATAACGCCGAATTTCAGGCACTAAAAAGCCCGGCTTGCCGGGCTTTTTTTATCGAATCTCGCATCGACTCAGGCTTCGATCGCCATTTTCAGTTTCTTCATGGCGTTCTTTTCGAGCTGGCGCACGCGTTCGGCGGAAACGCCGTACTGATCGGCCAGCTCCTGCAGCGTCGACTTATTGTCGTCATCCAGCCAACGGGCGCGGATGATATGCTGGCTGCGCTCGTCCAGACCTTCCAGCGCATAGGCCAGTTTGTCTGCGGCGTTGCTTTCCCAGTTATCTTCCTCGATGCCTTCGGCGAAGTCTGAGCTCTTGTCCTGCAGGTACAGCACCGGTGCCATCGACTGGCCATCGCGGGCCTCGTCGTCCGGAGTCGGATCGAACGTCATGTCCTGCGCCGCCATGCGCGATTCCATCTCGCGCACGTCTTTGCTGGTTACGCCCAGCTCACGGGCCACCAGTTCCACTTCGTCCTGGTTGAACCAGCCCAAACGCTGTTTGGTTTTGCGCAGGTTAAAGAACAGCTTGCGCTGCGCTTTGGTGGTCGCCACTTTCACGATGCGCCAGTTGCGCAATACGTACTCGTGGATTTCCGCCTTAATCCAATGCACCGCAAAGGAAACCAGACGCACGCCGACTTCCGGGTTGAAGCGGCGAACGGCTTTCATCAGGCCGATGTTGCCTTCCTGAATCAGATCCGCCTGCGGCAGACCATAGCCTGAATAGTTGCGGGCAATATGAGCGACAAAGCGCAGGTGAGACAGGATGAGCTGCTTAGCGGCATCCAGATCGCCCTGATAATGCAGCCGTTCAGCCAGCTCCCGCTCTTCCTCTGCCGTCAGCATCGGATAGGCGTTGGCTGCCCGGATATAGGCTTCCAAGCTACCTTGGGGTACTAAGGCTAAAGTTTGCATTTCTTTGGTCATTCAAACCCTCTCTATGAGAATACAAAATCATGCAGGTGATTATTACAGCGGGGAAATGATTGATTCTACGGCAGTTGCTGAAGCAAAAGCGGTTCCACACGCCGGGCACCTTAACATTTGCTGCAATTTTTGACCGTACTCCGCCCTAAAAGTTCACCCTTTTTTGCAAGCATTGTTGCTGACAATACGTGACGAGGGTGCAGGCCGATAGGGAATTTGTGCGCTAAGAAGAGAGGGATGGTGCTGACTTCGCTTGAGGTCACTCTTCTCCCGCAACGCGATCAAAAGCAGCAGGAGAAGAGTATACCAAAAAAATCTTACTGTGGTGTAAATCGGCGTAAATGTTGCACCGTCGCCAGCCAGGCGGCGATCCAGCCGATCATCGCGGAGATGATCAGCAGCAGCAGCGCCTCATCCCAGCCCAGCCCATGCAAGGTGAAGGTGGTGCCGAATACCTTGGCCACCCCGGCGACCACCGACTCCAGCTGCCACACCAGCGCGCCGGACAGCACCAGCGACAGCAGCGCGCCGGCAAAGCCCAGCATCGCCCCGCCGTTGAGGAACGGCCGCAGGATAAAGCCGTCGGTAGCACCGATCAACTTCATCACGTTGATGGTGTCGCGGCGGCTGAAGATGCTCAGACGCACGCTGTTGCCGATCACCAGGAACACCGCCACGATCATCAGCACGCCGATGATCGCCGCGATCTGGCCCGCCAGCCCGGTCAGCGCCGCCAGGCGGGCAAACCAGCTGTCATCCATACGCACTTCTTCCACGCCCTGCACCGCCGCTACGCGATCGCGCAGGGTGTTGAGGGTATCCGAACTCTGGAAGCTCATCTTCGGCGTGACGATCGCCACCGCCGGCAGCGGGTTCTCTTCCAGCATGTCCAGCGCGCCGCCAAAGCCCGACCAGTTGCGGAACTCGCCGCGCGCTTCTTCACGCGACAGGTAATTGACCTTCTCCACGCCGGCTTCCGCCTTGATGGCGTCGAGCACTTTCAGCGCGGCGTCGTCATCGAGCGATTTATCCAGATAAACGGTCAGCTGCGGCGTTGGATACCACTGGCTGGCCGCGGTGCTGACGTTTTTCCACACGATGTAGCACACGCTCGGCAGCGTCAGGGAAATGGCGATCACCATCACCGTCAGCAGCGTCGCCAACGGCTGACGCAGCATGTCTTTGATGGCGTTCATCCAGGCGTAACGCCACTGTTCGCGCCAGCCGCCGCGCAGCGCCTTGCTCTTGGCGGTTTTTGCGTTATTGGCCATGGTGAGCGCCCCCTTGCATGCGGCCCTGGCTCAGCGTCAGGATGCGGTAATTGCGGCGGGCGATAAGCCCGGTGTCGTGCGTCGCCATCAGTACGGTCACGCCGACGCGGTTGAATTCTTCAAACAGGCGCAGAATGCCTTCCGACAGCGCGTCATCCAGGTTACCGGTCGGTTCATCCGCCAGCAGCACCGCCGGCTTGTTCACCACCGCACGGGCGATGCCCACGCGCTGCTGCTCACCGCCGGACAGCTGAATCGGGAAGTTTTTCGCTTTATCCAGCAAACCGACCTTGTCCAGCGCGGCGGAAACGCGGCGGCGGATATCTTCGGTGCTGGCGCCGGCGATGATCAGCGGCATCGCCACGTTGTCATACACCGTGCGATCCAGCAGCAGGTGGTGATCCTGGAAGATCATGCCGATCTGCCGACGCAGGAACGGCACCTCGCGGTTTTTCAAGCGACTGATGTCGTGACCGCCAAACCAGATGTGGCCGGCGCTGGGCCGTTCGATACCGCAAATCAGTTTCAGCAGGGTACTTTTCCCCGCGCCGGAATGGCCGGTCAGAAACGCCATCTCCGCCGGGCGCAGATGGAAATCAACCCCCTGCAGCGCTTGCCGTCCGCCCAGATAAGCTTTACTGACCTGTTCAAAGCGAATCATCCGTATTAATCCTCTCGGGCAAAAAGTGCCTCAATAAAATCGTCAGCCTTAAACGGCCGCAAATCTTCGATGCCTTCCCCGACGCCGATATAGCGGATCGGGATACCGAACTGATCGGCGATGGCGAAGATCACCCCGCCCTTGGCGGTACCGTCCAGTTTAGTCAGCGTGATGCCGGTTAAGCCCACGGCCTCATTAAATAATTTCGCCTGACTGACCGCATTCTGGCCGGTGCTGGCATCGAGCGTCAGCATAACCTCATGGGGGGCCTGGTCGTCCAGTTTTTTCATGACGCGGACGATCTTCTTCAGCTCTTCCATCAGGTGCGATTTGTTCTGCAGACGGCCGGCGGTATCGGCGATCAACACATCGATGCCGCGCGCCTTGGCGGCCTGCACCGCATCGAAGATCACCGAAGCGGAATCCGCGCCGGTATGCTGCGCCACCACCGGAATGCGGTTGCGTTCACCCCACACCTGCAGCTGCTCCACCGCGGCGGCGCGGAAGGTATCCCCCGCCGCCAGCATCACCGACTTGCCTTCCGCCTGGAATTGACGCGCCAGCTTGCCGATGGTGGTGGTTTTACCCACGCCGTTCACGCCGACCATCAGGATGACATACGGGGTTTTCCCGCTGACATCCAGCGGCTGATCGACCTTGGCCAGAATTTCGGACATTTCCTCCTTCAGCTTGCCGTACAGCGCTTCGGCGTCTTTCAGCTGCTTGCGGCTGGCGTGCTGGGTCAGGGAGGTGATGATTTTGCGCGTGGTATCCACGCCGACGTCAGCGATCAGCAGCTGTTCTTCCAGCTCGTCGAACAGATCGTCGTCGATCTTTTTACCGCGGAACAGCCCCATAAAGCCGGAGCCGAGGTTTTGTTTGGTCTTCAGCAGGCTGCGTTTCAGGCGGGCGAAGAAGCCTTCTCTGGTCGGCCTTTCCTGTTCTTGCGCCGCGGCCGGCACCACCGGCTCAAGCGGTTCTTCTTCCACTTCCGGCACGGATTCAGGTTCAACGACCGGCTCAGGCTCGACGACCGGCTCAGGCTCAACAACCGGCTCAGGCTCGACGACCGGCTCGGGTTCAACCACCGGCTCGGGTTCAACCACCGGCTCAGGCTCAACGACCGGCTCAGGCTCGACGACCGGCTCAGGTTCAACGACCGGCTCAGGTTCAACGACCGGCTCAGGCTCAACGACCGGCTCAGGCTCGACGACCGGCTCAGGTTCAACGACCGGCTCAGGCTCAACGACCGGCTCAGGCTCAACGACCGGTTGCTGTTGCGCCGCCGCCTGTTCGGTGACGCTGACGATCTCTTCGGCCAGCGCTTGCGCCGCCGGCTGTTCAGCCGCCGCCGGCAAATTTTCCGCGATTTGCTCGCCGGCCTGACCGTTATCCCACTCTCCCGGGGTGTCGACGGAGGCGGCAGGTTCAGATTCCTGGGCGGGGAGCTTGTCGTCCAGCTTGGCGGCGGCCGGTGCAGCCGGCGTCTCCGCGGCCTGAGCTTCCGCCTGCTCTACCGGCTGCTCAGGTTGCTGTTGCTCTTCTTCCTTTTCCTTCTGGCCAAAGCCCAGCCAGGAGAAAAACCCACGTTTCTTATCTTTTGCCATGTTATGACTCTACTCCGTACCGAAGGCTCGCTTACCCTACATACCTGAAGGATATATGCTGACAATAATCCGCCGAGTCTATCACTTTCCCTCGCGCAGCAACACGCATCCGGCATGCTTTCCGGTGTGAAATCAGACAACAAAGTTTTACCGTTCCCCCCGACGCCCGTCACCGGTAGAATAGGGACAACTTTTCGTTAACCTCTGCGGCCCCGCGCCGCAAAAGAAATCAAACAACGCTTATGACAAGACTCTCGCCACGGGCGGCGGCCAAAAAACCGCCCCAGGCCGCAGCCGGACAGATCCGCATCATCGGCGGCCAATGGCGCGGCCGTAAGCTCCCGGTGCCGAACAGCCCGGGGCTGCGCCCCACCACCGATCGGGTACGCGAAACCCTGTTCAACTGGCTGGCGCCGGTGATTCAGGGCGCGCGCTGCCTGGACTGCTTCGCCGGCAGCGGCGCATTAGGGCTGGAAGCGCTGTCGCGCTATGCCGGCAGCGCCACGCTGCTGGAATTCGAGCGGCCGGTGGCGCAGCAGCTGGAAAAAAATCTGGCGCTGCTGCAGGGCAAAGGGGTGGTTATCAACACCAACGCGCTGAGCTGGCTGGCGGGCGACGGTCAACCGTTCGACGTGGTGTTCCTCGATCCGCCGTTTCGCAAAGGCCTGCTGGCGGAGACCGTCTTGTTGCTGGAGCAGCGGGGCTGGCTGGCCGACGAGGCCTGGATCTATGTAGAAGCCGAGGCGGAAAGCGCCGCGGCGGACGTGCCTGCCAGCTGGCAGTTGCACCGGGAGAAGGTCGCCGGTCAGGTGGCTTATCGCCTTTATCTTCGTTCGCAAGAGAAAACCGACCATGCTGATTAATCTGGGCCGCCTGCTGATGCTGTGCGTATGGGGCTTCCTGCTCTCTAACCTGTTCCATCCGTTTCCCAAGCCGCTGAAGTATTTCATCGACGTGGCGCTGTTCTTTATGGTGGTGATGCACGGCCTGCAGCTGGTGCTGTTGAAATCCACCCAGCCGAAGGATCAGCCGATCAGCTACTGGCAAGAGGCCAAGATCTTTATCTTTGGCGTGTTCGAGCTGCTGGCCTGGCAAAAGAAACAGCCGCCCATCAAGAAAAAGTGACCGCTACGGCTGAACGGTGAACGAGACGAAGCGCGTGCCCTGCATGTTTAACGTGCCCTGCGCGCCTTTTTCTATCGGGTTGTACTGCCATTGCTTCAGCCGCAGCGTAATGTTTTCACCGCCCTGGTTAGGGCTGAACACCACCTCGTAATACATCGGCTCGTTGACCAACGGCTCGCGCTGCGGCGCACGGGTCTTGGCGACCGGGAAGCTCCGCTTGTCGCTCACCGTCACCTGCAGACTGCGCATCGGCGCGCGATCGTTTTCCGCCTCCTGCTGGCGCTGTTTGAAGTAACGTTGCGTGGCCAGCACGGCGATCAACGCAATGACGGCGACAAAAAATAGCGGTGGCTTACTCATCGGTTTCCCATTTCCTTCACGGTCAAATCGGCGTAAACATAGCATTCTCAAGAAAGCATTGTCGATCGTCGGCAGGCTACCTACACTGAAATGAAGAAGTGACATGGGTGACAGTTTGGAGCCGGTGGTTGCAGCTCCCTCCTACATAAGGAAGACATAAATGAGTTGGCCGTTCCTTGCCGTATTCTTTTCCGGTTGGCTGTTCGTCGACGCCTCTTACCGTGGGCCGCGCTGGCAGCGTTGGGTGTTCAAACCCGTCACGCTGCTGCTGTTGTTGCTGTTGGCCTGGCAGGCGCCGGTGCTCAGCGCCGCGGGTTATCTGATCGTACTCGGCCTGCTGGCAACGCTGATCGGCGATGCGCTGCTTCTGTTGCCGCGCGAGCGGGTGCTGTACGCCATCGGCGCCTTTTTCCTGTCCCACTTGCTGTACACCCTGAGTTTCGCCAGCCAGATGACGTTCAGTCTGTTCTGGCCGCTGCCGCTGGCGCTGCTGGCGATCGGCGCATTGCTGCTGGCCACCCTTTGGACCCGGCTGGAAGAGATGCGTTGGCCGATCGTCACCTATGTGGCGATGACGCTGCTGATGGTCTGGCTGGCGGGCGAGCAATATTTCCTGCGCAGCACCGATTTCGGCTTCTCGCTGCTGACCGGCACCTCGCTGCTGCTGCTGGCCAACGTGGTTTGGCTGCTCAACCGCTACCGCTTCACCTTCCGCGCGGCGGACGCCATCGTGGCTTTCTGTTACTTTTCCGGCCACTTCCTGATCGTGCGTTCGCTCTACCTGTAGAGACCTGCCGCGGGTTCGGCGCGCCGAACCCGTTTCTTCATCAAGCCAGCGCTTTCAATGTCAGGGCATCACCCGCACCCAGTTGATTGCGGTACAGATCGCCGTCGCGCGAGAAGAACGCCAGCGTGCTGCCATCCGCCTGCAGCAGGGCGATGCCGTCCGGCGCCGGGCGCCAGCCCACCACCTCGGCCGCAAATACGCTTTGCAGACAACGCTGCCGATCCACCAGCTGGTAGCCGTTGGTCTCGCTTTGCTCATTGGCCAGAAACTCGATTTGGCATTGCCGTTCGCTGTCGGCTACCTGCCATTGCCCCGCCAGCGACTGCGCGGTCGGCAGCGCCAGACTGCCGGCCATCACCGCACTCGTCACCATCATGCCTCCCGCCGCCAGGGCGGCGCGCGTTAAAGTACCTTTCATACCGGCTCCCACATCACGCCCGGCCGAGACTGCGCCGGGCGCTCCGTTGCTGCGTTACACGATAAAGTCAGTGGCGACGTCTACCTGACCGACGATTTTCACCAGGAAGTCCGGCGCCTGATGACCACCGATGTTCACCGACAAATCGGTCACGTTGTTGGACGCGTTGTAGCTCAGCAGCGCTTCACCCGCCGCGCCGCTGAAGTGATCGACGAAGTGAATGAAATCGCTGCTCTGCGCCTCTTTGTTGAAGAACGACAGATCAATCTTGTCGATCCCTTTCTGGAAGTCGCGGATCCAGTCTGAAGCGCCCGGCGCGGAATCGCTGGCGGCAGAGAACACGAAGATGTCTTTACCGGCACCGCCCCACAGCTCATCCGCCCCGCCGCCGCCGAACAGCACGTCGTTACCCGCGCCGCCTTTCAGCACGTTATTGGCCGCGTTGCCGACGATCACGTCGTTGCCGGAACCGCCAATGGCGTTCTCGATGGTCACACCGGCGGCGATCGAGACGTTGCCTTTCAGGCCGCCCACGTCGGAGAACGACTTCTCGTTCAGGTTGATGCGCTGGTTAGCGGTGTAACCGGAGAAGTCGAAGGTATCGTTGCCGCCCGCATCCCACACCGCAAAGATCAGTTTTTGCGCGTTGCTGGTGGTGCTGAGGAAGTCACGACCGGTGTTGGAGTTAAAACCGTACACGGTGTCGCCGGTGCGGGTCGACAGGTTGGCGCCATACAGATGTTGAATGGCGGCAATGTCATCCAGCAGCGGAGCTGCGGCGTAATGACCGCCGTTATCACCACCGGTGTTGGTTTCGCTCCAGTAGCTCATCAGGCTGAACTGGCGGGTGTCTTCCGCATAAGTGACGTCGCGATAGGTCGGGTTGCCTTCACCGGCGTTGTAATCGCCCGGGTGGCTCAGACCCAGCGCATGGCCAATCTCATGGGTGAACGTCTGGCGGCCGTAGTCTTCGGTCGCCGGATGCTTCACGTTGGACTGGTTGACGTTGTACCAGGTCTGGCCCCCCAGATCCTGCCCCTGCCAAATGGTGTTCGGCAGGAAGGCGTAGGCCTGGGTGCCGTAATCATAGTGGCCGGGACGATCCTGGCTGTAGTTACCGAAGGTGATGTTGGCCTTTTGTCCGGCCGCCACTTCGGTAAAGGTGATATTGGCGACGTCGGCCCAGGACTGCAGCGACAGCTTAGCCTGCTGCTGCTGTTCCGCGCTGAACTTGCTCAGCCCGGTGTCGCCGGCGACGTTGGTGGAAGAGAACTTATAGTCCGGGAAGGAGAAGGTTAATTTGACCGGCTGGCCAAATACCTTGTAACCGTTCCAGGTTTGGTTCTCACGGGTAATAAACAGCCCAGCTTGCTCGTTAGAAAATGAATCCTTGCCATTAATCTGAATCCCGTTGCCCCGCTCATGATAATGCAACAGGTCGTCTACAGCATCGTAGCCGGTTGTGGCGGCCGCGAAGTTGGATTCAGTAATTTCAATTGCCTTTTTAGTAGATTGCATTGGTTCGATTCCACTCATTACCTGATTGATATCAATCAGACAGATAGACATAACCTCCCCGTAAGCCACGGTTAATGAACCTTAAGCTTGCTGGAAGGGGCTTATGCGCCGTTACCGGCAGTGTGTTTGGTAGAATTAATGCATATATATCAGCAAATAAGATCACCATTAAAAATGGTAATCGATTCCAATTATAGGCAGGACCGCAAAACTGCACATAAAATAATCAACCATTTATTATCGCAACGAAAGCTTGTTATGCTACTTTTTGCGCTTATTTACAAAACAAATGAAACTTAGATAGGAGAAGTTGGCACCAAACTTCAATAGCAATGCGGCTTGCAGACACAAGCGAATCATGCTGGCTAATTAGGCGCCAAAAGATAAATTTTGCTAACGCGTTATAGATAAATAACTCTTTATTATTAGACCGGGCGACTTTTTAGTTTCTATAGGAATATTATTTTCTTATTTAAACTAACGGCGGCGAGACTTTTTCTCGAAATAGGTAATAAGAAAAAGCGATAGATTAAAATTCGCATTATTCATTATTGAATGAATCCCCCCATAACGCCTGAATGCCGTTAGCAATAATTCTCATCCGGCGCTTGACTCTGGAGTGGACTCCAGGGTGTAGAGTCAGCTGAGCAAACCCGGTTAACTGCCCGAAGGGGGACGTTATGCACAATCAGCAAAATCATAATCATCAGGAACATCACCACGCCGAAGGCGGATGCGGCTGCAACCACAGCCACAGCAAAACCCAGCATGGCTGCAGCAGCGAGCCGAAAAACGCCGCTGCGCAGACCGAACACGCCCATCACCATCACGATCATGGCGAGAGCGGCTGCTGCGCCGCCGCCCACGACGATCCGGACGAGGAAAGCGACAGGCTGGCCGCCGCTCCCCCTTCCGGCAGCCAACGTTTCAGCTGGAAAGTCACCGGTATGGACTGCCCCAGCTGCGCCAAGAAAATCGAAAATGCCGTCACCGCGCTCCCCGGCGTTGACAGCGCACGCGTATTGTTCGCCACCGAAAAACTGGTGGTCGACGCACAGTCCGATATCAGCCTGCGGATCCAGGACGCGGTCGCCCAGGCCGGTTTTACCCTGCTCGGCGCTCAGACCGCCAAAGATGCCGCGCCAAAAGCCTCGCGCTTCGGCGAATTTGCGCCGCTGCTGTTGTTAACCACCCTGATGGTGGTCAGCTGGGTGCTGGATCGGATTAACCCGGAGCTGGGTCGCATCGCCTTTATCGCCACCACGCTGGTCGGGTTGGCGCCGGTCGCCGCCAAGGCGCTGCGTCTGATTCGCTCCGGCACGCCGTTCGCCATCGAAACGCTGATGAGCGTGGCGGCCATCGGCGCGCTGTTCATTGGCGCCACCGCCGAGGCGGCGATGGTGCTACTGCTGTTTATGGTTGGCGAGCTGCTGGAATCCTACGCCGCCAACCGTGCGCGGCGCGGGGTGAAGGCGCTGATGGAGCTGGTGCCGGAAGATGCGCTGCTGCTGCAAGGCACGGAACGCAAACGCGTGCCGGTCGCCAGCCTGCGCCCCGGCGACGTGATTGAAATCGCGCCCGGCGGGCGTCTGCCGGCCGACGCCGAGCTGCTCAATCCGTTCGCCAGCTTCGACGAAAGCGCCCTGACCGGCGAATCGGTGCCGGTCGAGCGTCAACGGGGGGAAAAAGTGGCCGCCGGCAGCCTGTCCGTCGATCAGGCGGCACAGATGAAGGTGATCTCAGAGCCCGGCAAAAACGCCATCGACCGCATTCTGCAATTGATTGAAGAGGCCGAAGAGCGCCGCGCGCCGATCGAACGCTTCCTCGATCGCTTCAGCCGCTACTACACCCCGGCCATCATGCTGCTGGCCGTCGCGGTGATCCTGGTGCCGCCGCTGCTGTTCTCGCAGCCGTGGGAGACCTGGATCTATCGCGGCCTGACGCTGCTGCTGATCGGCTGTCCATGCGCGCTGGTGATCTCGACGCCGGCGGCCATCACATCTGGGCTGGCGGCCGCCACGCGGCGCGGCGCGCTGATTAAAGGCGGTGCGGCGCTGGAGCAACTGGGCCAGATTCAAACCATCGCCTTCGATAAAACCGGCACCCTGACCGAAGGCAAGCCGACGGTCACCGACGTGCTGCCCATCGGCGCGCTGACCGAACAACGGCTGTTGCAGCTTGCCGCCGCGGTAGAGGCCGGTTCGCATCACCCGCTGGCGCAAGCGATCATTAACCGCGCCGCCGCCAGCGGGGCTGAGCTGCCGCTGGCGCAGGCGCGCCGCGCGCTGGCCGGGGTCGGTGTGGAAGGGATCGTGGACGGCAAGACCGTGCTGATCAGCGCGCCGGGCAAGCTGGCGCCGGGCCTGCTCGCCACCCAATGGCAGAGCCAGGTAGACAAGTTGGAAAACGCCGGTAAAACGGCGGTGGTGGTGCTGGAAAACGGCGCGCCCATCGGCTTGCTGGCGCTGCGTGATACGCTACGCAGCGACGCCAAACAGGCGATAGCCGAACTGAACGAGCTCGGTATTCGCGGCGTGATGCTGACCGGGGACAACCCGCGCGCCGCCGCGGCGATCGCCGGCGAGCTGGGCCTCGACTATCGCGCCGGTCTGTTACCGGAAGATAAGGTCGCCGCGGTTACCGAGCTGAACGAACTGCGCCCGACGGCGATGATCGGCGACGGCATCAACGACGCCCCGGCGATGAAAGCCTCCAACATCGGCATCGCCATGGGCAGCGGCACCGACGTGGCGCTGGAGACCGCCGACGCCGCCCTGACCCACAACCGGCTGGTGGGCGTCGCGGAAATGATCCGCATCTCGCGCGCCACCCACGCCAATATCCGGCAAAACATCACCATCGCGCTGGGATTGAAAGGGGTCTTTCTGATCACCAGCCTGCTGGGGTTAACCGGGCTGTGGCTGGCGGTGCTGGCGGACTCCGGCGCCACCGCGCTGGTCACCGCCAACGCGCTGCGGCTGTTGAGAAAGCGCCAATAACGTGACGCCAGGCCGGGTTCCTCAATGGGAACCCGCCATTATCGATTGCAGCGAAGATACTAAGGATATTGTCGGCGCGTATGTAATACCCGCAACACCCGGATGTGAGTTTCCAGCACCTGGTAAATCAGGAGATAATGGGGATGCAAGGGGATTTCATGCGTGCCGTCCACTCTACCACGCCGGAAAATTCGAGGATGCCTGGCGGCGGGAGTGACGGCCTCCATGATGAGAACCTTCATTTTTCTGGCTGCCAGAGGGTTATCGTTGGCGATGAATCCCACAATCTCCGCCAGATCCTGACGTGCGGCTCGAGTCCATTCGATGTTGAGCATTATGCCTGCTTCGCGTTGATCCTGGCTTCTGCAGCAGCGATAACAGCATCCATTTCAGCCATCACGTCATCATGAGGAATACCGGGCCACGGCTCATCCATGGCTTCCTGAACTCTTTCAAGAAACCAGCGCTCATAGCCCTGTGTGTGTTCCTCATTTTCCATCTTGGCAACCGTAGGCAGTAGTAAAATACTCATCATCGTTTGTCCCTTTCTAACGCTCCCCAATCGCAGGGAGCTTATCTTACGAGACGATTAAAAACTATACACCTTTCCGTAACAGATAACGGTATGGCGCCTGCTCGGTCTCCTGCGCCACCAGCGTGTGCTCCATAAAGCGGCAGAACCCCGGGATATCGCGGGTAGTGGCCGGATCGTCGGCGATAATCAGCAGCGTTTCGCCGTTGTCCATATGGCGCACGGTTTTGCGCACCATCATCACCGGTTCCGGGCAACGCAGCCCCAGCGCGTCGAGCGTCTGGTCTGCCTGGGCAAATAAGTCAGTCATGCAATTTTTCTCGTTCAAAAACGATCGGCGAACGCTCGCCGCATCTCATTAGCGCCTAGTTTACGCCGGTAGTTTTTCTGCGCAAGATGCGTTAACGTTTGCGTTAAATTTAACCATTGCATTGGTTGCGCAAACGCGTATCATGCCGCCGCGCAGCGTTTTTTGCTGTTTTGACAAGACACACTGGGTTCCCTCACCCCACTGCTAAAAAGGCTACAAGTATGTATTCGTTTACCGCACAGCAGCGCTTCACGGCGTTGGTCTGGCTTTCGCTGTTTCATATCGCCATCATTACCTCCAGCAACTACCTGGTGCAGCTGCCGATCAGCGTTTTCGGCTTCCATACCACCTGGGGCGCCTTTACCTTCCCGTTTATCTTTCTGGCGACCGATCTGACCGTGCGCATCTTCGGCGCGCCGCTGGCGCGACGCATCATCCTGGCGGTGATGGTGCCGGCGCTGTTCATCTCCTACGTGATCTCCACCGTCACCTATCAGGGAGAATGGCAGGGCTTCGCCGCGCTGAGCAGTTTTAACCTGTTCGTGGCGCGCATCGCGGTGGCCAGCTTTATGGCCTATGTGCTCGGCCAGATCCTCGACGTACACGTCTTCAACCGCCTGCGTCAACGCAGCGCCTGGTGGGTGGCGCCGGCGGCGGCGATGTTCCTCGGCAACATCAGCGATACGCTGGCGTTCTTCTTCATCGCCTTCTATAAGAGCAGCGATCCCTTCATGGCCAACAACTGGGTGGAGATCGCGCTGGTGGATTACAGCTTCAAGGTGATGATCTGCCTGCTGTTCTTCCTGCCGATGTACGGCGTGTTGCTGAACATGCTGCTCAAACGCATCGCGGCGCGCAGCGGCAGCCTGCAGCCGAGCTGAGCCGTGCTATTCTGGGCGGCCTTATCCTTTGGAGGCCGCTCATGACCCCAATCGTCCGCACCGCCACGCTCGAAGAAATCCACCGCCTTTACCAACGCATCCCCGAATTCGGCGGCCTGCACAGCCTGGCCGTTCTGCAGCAACGTATCGGCGCCGCCCCCGCCAGCCTGTTGATCGCCGAGATAGACGGACAGCCGGCCGGTTTCAAACTCGGTTATCAACGGCAGGAAACGGTGTTTTACAGCTGGCTGGGCGGCGTGCTGCCGGCATTCCGTCGCCACGGCGTGGCGCAGGCCTTGTTGGCCGAACAAGAGCGCTGGGCGCGGGCGCAAGGCTATCGCCAACTGACGGTCAAAACCCGTAACCGGTTCCGCGCCATGCTGACGATGCTGCTCGCCCATCACTATCAGATTGTTCATCTGGAAAAGAAAGGCGAAGTGGCTGATTATCGGCTATTACTGGAAAAAAACTTGTGACAACATCTGCCTTGCATTTCAACCTGGAATAGGTTGCGATACGACAGTGAATCCCTACCGGAAAGGAAGAAGGAAGCCCGATGCGTAAAGTAGCGAAATTGATGGGTATCAGCCTGCTGGCGCTTGGCCTCGCGGCCTGCGACGGCAACACCAAAGACACCAAGGCAGCGCCAGACGGCGCGGCGGCCAGCGCGCCGGCCGGGCAGCAGGTGAGCCTGCTGGACGGTAAACTGGCGTTCACCCTGCCGGTCGGCATGGCGGATCAGAGCGGCAAGCTGGGCAACCAGGCCAACAACATGCATGTTTACGCAGACAGCACCGGTCAGCGCGCAGTGATCGTCATCTTGGGCGACAAGACCGCCGACAGCCTGGAGACTCTGGCCAAGCGCCTGGAGAACACCCAGCGCGCGCGTGACGCCAACCTGCAGGTGATCACCAACAAAGCGCTCGACGTCAACGGTGTGCCGCTGCGTCAGCTGGACAGCATCATCACCAGCGGCGGCGAGAAAGCCTATTCTTCCGTCCTGATCGGTTCGCTGAACAACAACATGCTGACCATTCAGGTGACGCTGCCGGCGGACAACCAGCAGCAGGCGCAGACTGAGGCCGAAGGCATCATCTCCACCCTGAAACTGAAGCAGTAATCCCGCAGGGGCCGGTTCGCCGGCCCCTGAGTCTTTATGCCAACGCCTGCGCCAGCAGGGTGATCGGGTGTTCGCAGCGTTTGCTGGTGGACATTTCGATCTGCCACTTGCAGGTCTCGCAGTCGGTCACCACCAGATCCACTCCGCTCTCTTCTATCTGTCGGAACAGCGGCGCGCCAATGCCTTGCGACGTGGCGTAGTTCTCCGATTTGAACCCGTAAGTGCCGGCGATGCCGCAGCACTGCGAATCCAGCACCACCAGCTCCAGCCCCGGTATCTGCCGCAGCAGCTCCAGGGTGTAGGCGGTCCAGCCCATCTTCTCCATATGGCAAGGCGTGTGATAAGCCACCCGCAGCGGCGTGCGCTTGAGCGGCAGGCTGCGCCCCTGATTGATCAGGCGATAGAGATAGCGCGTCGCCAGCTCCACCCGATCGCGCACCGCAGTGGTGTCTACGTCCAGCAGATGAGGATATTCGTCACGCAGGGTGAAGGTGCAGCTCGATGAGGTCGCCACCACCGGAATGCCGCGCTCCAGCACCGTTTCATGCAGCGATTCGGCATTGACCCTGGCCTGCTTTTTAGCCTGGTCGATAAACCCGTTGGCGATCAGCGGCACGCCGCAGCATTTCTCGCGTTTCAGCAGTTGCACGCCGATATCCAGCGCGTTGAACACCCGGACCAAATCCTTGCCCAACTGCGGGTGGTTATAGTTGACGAAGCAACCGTGGAAAAATGCCACCTGCTCGGCGTAACGCTGCTGAGCCTGCGCCTGTTGCCGGTACCAGCGGCGGAAGGTGCCGAAGGAATATTTCGGCAGTTCGCGCCGGTGATCGATCTTCAGCGCCTTGTCCAGCAGCTTGCGCACCGGTTTCAACCCGGTGGCGGCGTTGACGATCGGCGCAAATGGCGTCGACAGCGATCCCATGATATCGGTATGGCTGAGGATGGCATCGCGCAGCGTCGGCTTGCTCTGGGCGAAGTCGGCGCGGGCGCGCTGAATGATGTCGCCGATTTTGACGTCGGACGGGCAGGCCACTTCACAACGCTTGCAGTTGGTGCAGTATTTCAGCGCTTCGTCGTACAGCGCCGGGTCTTTCAGCCGCAACCGCTCGCCGTCCGGCCCCGCCTGTTTCGGCCCCGGGTAGAGCGGGTTCACTTTGGCCACCGGGCAGTAAGTGGTGCAGACGGTGCATTTGATGCAGCTTTCAAAGCTGTGGTCCCGATGCAGGCTCATACGTTCTCCTCCGCGGCGATCTGCTGCGCGACGTGCAGCGCGCCGATCAATGACACGCCGGCGCCGCAGCCCTGCTGCAGCGGATCGTAGCCGCCGGCGACCGCGCCGATGGCGTACAGGTTGTCGAACGGCACTCCCTGCTTCATCGCCCGCAGTCTGCCGTCGGTGCGCACGCCGAACTGCAGGTAAGGCTGCGGCGCGAACAGCTCGCGTCGGCTCCAGTCGGCGCGATCCGCCCGGCTGTGTACGTCCAGCCCGAAGATCGGTTCGCGCACCCCGTCGAAATCGGCCACCAACCCATTGCTGAAGAAGCTGCCGCTGGCCAGCACCACCTGCTGCGCCCGCAGCGGAATATCACCGTGGTTGCGGGTGTACAAACCGGTGACGCGGCCGGCTTCGCTCTCGGCGCGCAGCACGCTGTCGCCCGGCATGAAAACGCCGCCCAACTGCTGGAAACGTCGCCGCAGCGCCTGATGCAAGCGCATGCCGGGCACCGAAGGCGGCAACGTCGGCAGCAGTCGGATAGGCTTGCCGACCGCATCCTGCAGCACCGCCAGCGACGCGTCGTCCTCCAGGCCCAGACAGGCCGGCAGGAAGAGCGCCTCGGCCTCGCCCGCCAGCCGCCGCAGTTCTTCGGCCATCGGCGGCAGGCTTTCCATCAAATCCAGTACCCGGGCGATGTTCACCGCGCGGAACTCGCTGGGGTTATTGCGCAATCTGTCCAGCGCCGGCATGTGCAGATAGGCCACGTCCGTCTGCACGCCGAGCTCGCGGCTCAGGGCGTCGGCGGCCATCTGCGGTTGGAAGTCGAGGAACCCTTCGATGCCGATCACCGCAATGCGCCGCCACGGCAGTTGGCCGGTCAGCGGCAGCGTCGGGATCGCTTGCGGGCTGAGCCAGGTGGCGCGGCGCGTGCCGAGCGGCGTGATGCGCAGATGGTTGTTCACCCCCTCGCCCTGCAGATTCAGCCCGCAGCGTTCCAGCAGCCGCTGCGCGGCGGCGGACAGCGCCGCCACCCGGCCGGGCCCGATCAGGGCGTACGGATGCTGCGGCGCCTGTTGCGCCAGCTGCGGCAACGCCGCCAGCGGCATCTCGACCGGTGTGCCGTCCGGCAATCTCGCCAGCAGATCGAGCGAGCCGGAGGAGAAGTAGAGCGCGCTCTGGCCAGAACTGACCACCGCGCAGCGCTTGCCCTGTTCGGCCACGGCAATGGCGCAGCTCAGGCCCGCCAGACCACCGCCAATCACCACGACGTCAAATCGCATCATCCGCCTCCTGCTCCTGGTCGGCCTGGGCTTCAAGCCCGCATAATCCCTGGTACACCCAGCTGGTGAATTCGCTCTCGCGCAGCGCATCGCCCCAGGCGATCGGCCGTACGCCTTTCCAGCGTTCGTTGAGGAACTGCGACAGCTGCGCGATGGATTGCTGCGGCGTGCTGACGTTAAAGCGCGTCAACAGCCCGGCGGCGCGGCAGGCGCAGAGTTCGCCCTGGCAGGTGCCCATGCCGACACGGGTGCGGCGGCGCAGATCCACCAGGTTATTGACGGTCAGCGAGTTGACCGCATAGCGCACTTCCCCGGCGGTCACCGCCTCGCATTCGCACACCAGGCTGGTGTCGAGCCGATCGGCCGCCGGCACCTGGCTGGCGCGGTCGCCGTGCCGATAGATCGCCGAGCCGCGAATGCTGGCGGGCAGAGAAACCACGCTGCGCACCGTTTCCTCCGCCGACTGACGGGATCCGGGCAGCGCGTCCTGCGCGGTGGTGCACGGACTATTTACGCCGAGCTTTTCGCATACCTTGTCGGTGGCCCACTCCGCCATCAGGCGGTAGGTCATCAGCTTGCCGCCGGTAATGGTGATAAACCCTTCCAGCCCGTCGCGGGCGGCGTGATCGAGCAGCACAATGCCGCGGCTGACGTTGCGCCCGCTGGGATCGTCGTCGCTGGCCACCAGCGGCCGCACCCCGGCATAGGCGCGCAAAATGCGGGTCTGCGCCAGGGTGGGCGCCAACAGCGCCCCTTCGCGGATCAGAATGTCCACCTCCTGCGGGGTCACCAGCATGTTGTCAATTTGGTCGTAGTCGATATGGGTCGAGGTAGTGCCGATCAGCGAGATAGTGTCGCCCGGCACCAGGATGTCGGCGTCCGCCGGTTTGCGGCAGCGGTTGATCACCATGTTGTTGATGCGATGGCCGAGGATCAGCAGCGCTCCCTTGGCCGGGAACATGCGGATGCGCAAATCGGCGTATTCGGCGATCTGCTGGCCCCAGATACCGGCGGCGTTGACCACCACCGGCGCGTGCAGCTCATAGCGCCGCTGATTCTGATGGTCGTAAACGCGCACGCCCGTCACCCGATCGCCGCTGCGCAGCAACCCCACCACCTGATGGTAGGTCAGGATCTGCGCGCCGTGCTCGCGCGCGTCCAGCATATTGGCGGCGGTCAGCCGGAAAGGATCGACGGTGCCGTCCGGCACCCGCACCGCGCCGATCAGCGCCGGGTTAGCCGCCGGCTCAAGCCGCAGCGCCAGCTGCGGGTCGATCGCTTCGGCGTCGATGTCGGCCTGGCGACAGGCGGCGATAAACTGCTGCTGATAGTCCAGCGAGTCTTGCGGCAAGGTGATGAACAGCCCGTTGGTGCGCTCGATACAGTGATGCGCGATGCGTTTCAGGATGCGGTTCTCTTCTATGCATTCGCGCGCCGACTCGCCGTCGGTCACCGCATAGCGCGCGCCGCTGTGCAGCAAACCGTGGTTGCGGCCGGTGGCGCCGGTGGCGATGTCGTGGCGCTCCAGCAAAATGCATCGCAAGCCGCGCCGCGCACAGTCGCGGGCAATGCCTGCGCCGGTGGCGCCGCCGCCGATGATGATCACATCCGTTTCGCCGCCGTCAAAATAGCTGCTCATGTCGCTCCCTCAGGATCGGTAGTTATGAGCCTATTGAGCCACGGTTATTAGGGTCTTTGTTTGATAAGGAACAATAACGAACATAAAACGAAATAAAAATGTCCACAAAAAACCATCAATGTGATCATAATCACGATTTTTGGACGTTTTTCTATTTCATAACGTTAACGAATCGCTCAAAATCCGCCGTGGTTTCATGAAAGTGTAACAATTGCGCCATTCGTCACAGCGACACCAGGCGTATTTGATGACAATGGCGCTCGTTATGGAACACAAAAACACCACATTCGATATCCGCTCAATCATCAAATGAACGTAAAAGGTCATATTGATGTGATAACAGATAAAGCCATCGGAGGCGCTCATGTTGAGTATTTTTAAGCCGGCCGCACACATCGCCCGTGTGCCGAGCGATAAGGTAGACCCGCTCTACCGTAAGCTGCGCTGGCAAATTTTCCTGGGGATCTTCTTCGGTTACGCCGCCTACTATCTGGTGCGTAAGAACTTCACCCTGGCCATGCCTTACCTGATCGAACAAGGCTTCAGCCGCGGTGACCTCGGCTTCGCGCTGTCGGGCATCTCCATCGCCTACGGCTTCTCCAAATTCATCATGGGTTCGGTCTCCGACCGTTCCAACCCGCGAGTGTTCCTGCCTGCCGGCCTGATCCTGGCGGCGGCGGTGATGTTGTTCATGGGCTTCGTGCCGTGGGCAACCTCCAGCATCGCCATCATGTTCGTCCTGCTGTTCCTGTGCGGCTGGTTCCAGGGCATGGGCTGGCCGCCGTGCGGCCGCACCATGGTGCACTGGTGGTCGCAGAAAGAACGCGGCGGCATCGTCTCCATCTGGAACTGCGCCCACAACGTGGGCGGCGGCCTGCCGCCGCTGCTGTTCCTGCTGGGCATGGCCTGGTTCAACGACTGGCACGCGGCGCTGTACATGCCGGCCTTCGGCGCCATCCTGGTGGCCCTGATCGCCTTCGGCCTGATGCGCGACACCCCGCAATCCTGCGGCCTGCCGCCGATTGAAGAGTACAAAAACGACTACCCGGACGACTACAGCGAAAAAGACGAAGAAGAGCTGACCGCCAAGCAGATCTTCATGCAGTACATCCTGCCGAACAAGCTGCTGTGGTACATCGCGGTCGCCAACGTGTTCGTCTACCTGCTGCGTTACGGCATTCTGGACTGGTCGCCGACCTACCTGAAAGAAGTGAAGCACTTCGCGCTGGACAAGTCTTCCTGGGCCTACTTCCTGTATGAATACGCCGGTATCCCGGGCACCCTGCTGTGCGGCTGGATGTCGGACAAAGTGTTCAAAGGCAACCGCGGCGCCACCGGCGTGTTCTTCATGACGCTGGTGACCATCGCCACCGTGGTGTTCTGGATGAACCCGGCCGGTAACCCGACCGTGGACATGATCTGTATGCTGGTCATCGGCTTCCTGATCTACGGTCCGGTGATGCTGATCGGCCTGCACGCGCTGGAGCTGGCGCCGAAGAAAGCCGCCGGCACCGCCGCGGGCTTCACCGGCCTGTTCGGCTACCTGGGCGGCTCGGTTGCGGCCAGCGCCATCGTCGGTTACACCGTAGACTTCTTCGGTTGGGACGGCGGCTTCATGGTGATGATCGGCGGCGGCGTGCTGGCGGTTATCCTGCTGCTGCTGACCATGCTGAACGAGAAGAAACACCACGCGGAAATCGCTGCCGGCAAGCGCGGCTAACCGTCACACGACTTTTGCATGATTTAAAGGCCGCCCTGCGGCCTTTTTACTACCCTGCCCCCAACAACACGGAGAAAACGGAATGCGGACTCAAGTCAAAGCCCTGCTGACAGGGATCATTCTCGCCACCTCAATGGTCAGCGCCGCGCAGGCGGCGGACAAAGTGGTGATCGCCCACCGCGGTGCCAGCGGCTACCTGCCGGAACACACCCTGCCGGCGAAGGCGATGGCCTACGCGCAAGGCGCCGATTACCTCGAGCAAGATCTGGTGATGACCAAGGACAACGAGCTGGTGGTGCTGCACGACCATTACCTCGATCGCGTCACCGACGTCGCCGAACGTTTCCCGAACCGCGCACGCAAAGACGGTCGTTATTACGCCATCGACTTTACGCTGGCGGAGATCAAATCGCTGAAGTTCACCGAAGGCTTTGACATCGAAAACGGCAAGAAGGTACAGGGTTACCCTGGCCGCTTCCCGATGGGCAAATCCGACTTCCGCGTCCACACCTTCCAGGAAGAGATCGAGTTCGTACAGGGTCTGAACCATTCGACCGGCAAAAACATCGGTATCTATCCTGAAATCAAAGCGCCTTGGTTCCACAAGCAGGAAGGCAAAGACATCTCCAGCAAAGTGCTGGCGGTGCTCAAGCAGTACGGTTACACCGGCAAGAACGACAACGTCTACCTGCAGTGCTTCGACGCCAACGAGCTCAAACGCATCAAGAACGAGCTGGAGCCGAAGCTGGGCATGGATCTGAAGCTGGTGCAGCTGATCGCCTACAACGACTGGCAGGAAACCTACGAGCAGAAAGCCGACGGCAAGTGGGTGGAATACGACTATGACTGGATGTTCAAACCGGGCGCGATGAAGAAAATCGCTCAGTATGCCGACGGCATCGGGCCGGACTACCACATGCTGGTGGTGGCGGATAAATCCAAGCCGGGCCACATCGTGCTGACCGACATGGTGAAAGAAGCGCACGCCAGCAAGCTGGCGGTGCATCCGTTCACCATTCGCGCCGATGCGCTGCCGAAGTACGTGACCGACGTGAACCAACTGTATGACGTGATTTACAACCAGGCCGGCGTCGACGGCGTGTTCACCGACTTCCCGGACAAGGGCGTGCAGTTCCTGCAGAAGCAGGGCCAGCACAAGTAATGCCAAGGGCGCCGCAAGGCGCCCTTGTTATTTCAGAGGAACATCTTACGCAGATAGTGCGGCACCGCGTTGTCGGCATTGGAACCGATCACCTCCAGCTCCGGCAGCATATCCTTCAGGCGCTGATGCGCATCGCGCATGATGCAGCCCTTGCCGGCCATCGACAGCATCTCCAGATCGTTCATGCCGTCGCCGAAGGCGATGCACTCTTGCAGCGTATAACCGATGATCTTGGCCACTTCTTCCAGCGCATGCCCTTTCGACACACCGCCCGCCATCACTTCCAGGCAGGTTGGGAACGAGAAGCTGACGTTGACCCGATCGCCCCAGCGGGCGTTGATGGCGTCTTCCACCTGCAGCAACCGCTCGTGGTCTTCACAGGTGAAGTAAACCTTGCAGACGCCATCGGTTTCCAGCAGGCCCGGCTCGAACAGCTGATATTTGAACACAGACTCCTGGAAGAACTCTTCCTGCTCCGGGCTTTCGCGGTTGGTAAACCAATCGTCGTTGCGGTAGACGTTAGTGGTGATCTGCGGATCGTCGTGCAGCATGCCGTACAGATCGCGGGCGATATCCCCGTCCAGGTTATGGCTGAAGATCAGCTCGCCGGCCGTGTTGTGCACCCGCGCGCCGTTGGAGGTGATCATAAAGGCGCTGATTTCCAGGCTGTCGCGGATCTGCGCCACGTCGATGTGGTGGCGGCCGGTGGCGAACACGAAATGCACGCCTCGCTGGGTCAGCAACTTCAGCGTTTCTTTGGCGTACGGCGACAGGGTATGGTCGGGAGACAGCAGCGTGCCATCTAAATCGGAAGCGACGACGTGATACATAGCGTTATGTTCTAACCTCTGATGGAGTTGTCGGCGGCAGCGCGCCGCCTAAGTGTTGAGCAAAGAAGCGCAGGATTGCGTTCAGTGCTTCGGCGCGCATCGCGTCCCGCTCGAACAGGATCTCATGGCGTGCGCCGTTGATAACCCACGGAAGCCCCCCTTCGCAAGGGCGCCCCGCGTCTGACAGAGCCTGACAAAAAGCCTGGTGCGAACGGTTGTCAACCACCCGTTCTTCACCGGCCTGCAAAAGCAACAGCGGCGTTGTGATTTTCCCGGCCTGCGCGATGATCTGCCGGCCGGCGCGGATGCTCTCACGCACCCAATGGTAAGTCGGCCCGCCCACCTGCAGCTCGGGATAGTCGGCGTAATAACGCAGGCTGCGCCGGTAGCGCTCGCGGCTGTGGGTCAACACGTTGACCACATAGGGCAGCGGACGCCACTGGCCGGTGCCCACCGCGTAATAATCACGGATCGCCGGGCGTGTCTCCACCCAGTCGAGAATGCGGTCGGCCAGCCAGCCCGGCATCGGCAGCTGGATGCCGAACATCGGCGCGCAAAACGCCGCCGCGTCGAACGCCTGCGGCCGGCGCTGCAGGAACTGCGCCAGGATCGCGCCGCCCATCGAATGTGCCAGCGCGAAACGCTGCCGGTAACCGCGCGACTCGACCTCGCGCAGCCACAGCTGCTCGAAATCGTCCACGTAGTCGGCAAAGTTTACCACATGACCGCGGTGCGTATCCGCCAGTAAACGCCCGGAGCGCCCCTGGCCGCGATGATCGACGATCACCACGTCGTAACCGCTGTGGAACAGGTCGTAGGCCACCTCAGGGTATTTCACGTAGCTTTCGATGCGGCCGGGGCTGACCACCACCACCCGCTGATGCCGCGCGGAACGGAAGCGCACAAAGCGGATCGGCACGCCGTCCACGCCGCTGAACTCGCCTTCTTCGCGTTGCCGCCAGAAATCCAGCAGCGGCCCGGTGGCGAAGGCAGCGAACTGCGTTTCACGCGTTAACCAGTCATCGGAGCTGAGAGTGAACGAGGTCATCGAGAGCGTTTTCCCTGTGGAGCCGGCGGAAAATGTGACCGCTGGCACAAGAAATCATACTAGCGTATTGTGATTCAATTCTGACAAAAAACGGCGCCGCCTCGGCGCATTGTGGCACAAAACGACACTTTCAGGGAGCCGAGAACCATGACCTTGGACTGGTGGTTAACCTACCTGCTGACCACGCTTATCCTTAGCCTGTCCCCCGGATCCGGCGCCATCAACACCATGAGCACCGGCATCAGCCACGGCTATCGCGGCGCCGCCGCGTCAATCGCCGGGCTGCAGGTCGGGCTGAGCGCGCACATCGTGCTGGTGGGCATCGGCCTCGGCGCGCTGATATCGCAATCGCTGCTGGCGTTCGAGCTGCTGAAATGGCTGGGCGCCGCCTACCTGGTGTGGCTCGGCATCCAGCAATGGCGCGCCGCCGGCGCGCTGGATCTGCATGCGCTGGCGGGCAGCATGCCGCGCCGCCGCCTGTTCCGCCGCGCAGTGCTGGTCAACCTGACCAACCCGAAAAGCATCGTGTTCCTCGCCGCGCTGTTCCCGCAGTTCATCTTGCCCCATCAGCCGCAGGCCGAACAGTATCTGGTGCTCGGCGTCACCACCGTGGTGGTGGATATTCTGGTGATGATCGGTTACGCCACCCTGGCGACGCGCATCGCCGGCTGGCTGAAGACCCCGCGTCAAATGCAGCTGCTCAACCGGGTGTTCGGTTCGCTGTTCATTTTGGTGGCGGGGCTGCTGGCGACCGCCCGCAAAGCCTGACAAAAAAGGCCGGGCATCGCTGCTCGGCCTTGGGCATTTCACTGCCGGTTAGCGGGTAAAGATCAGGTGTAACCCGAAGCCGGTAAACAGCACGCCAGCCACCCCGTCTATCCACTTGGCCAACCGCTGATAACCGCGGCGCATCGCCGGCAGCGCGAACACCACCGCCACCAGGCTGAACCAGACGAAGGTCTCGGCGACGATCAGCAAGAACAGCCCCCAACGCGCCCCGGCGCCGACGCTGTCGCCGACGAACAGCGAGAACACGCTGCCGAAATAGATCACCGCTTTCGGGTTGGACAGGTTGGTCAAGAAGCCGCGAATAAAGCTGCGCCCGGCCTTCGGCAACGCCACCTGGGCCTCTGCCGCCGGCGGAGCTTGCTGCGCCCGCGCGGAACGCAGCAGTTGCCACCCCATCCAGCACAGGTAAATGCCGCCGCCGACCATGATTATCTGATGCAGCCAGGCCATCTTCTGCAGGATCAGATGCAGCCCCATCAACGCCACGCCGGCCCATACCACGATGCCGAGCGAAATGCCGACCACGCCCATCATCGCCTCGCGGCGCGAGCGGCTGGCGGCGGTCTGCGACACGAAAAAGAAGTCCGGCCCCGGGCTCATCAGCGCAATCAGATGCACCAGCGCCACGGTGAGAAACAGCATCAGCATGATTTATCGCCCTCAGTCTTCGTCATTGTCGAGATGGTCGCGGATCATCGCCATAAAGGGCGCGCCGAAACGCTCCAGTTTGCGCTGCCCCACGCCGTTGACGCTCAGCAGATCGCCGGCCTTGATCGGCATCTGTTCGGCCATTTCCAGCAGCGTGGCGTCGTTGAACACCACGTAGGGTGGAATGTTTTCTTCGTCGGCGATCGACTTGCGCAGTTTGCGCAGCTTGGCGAACAGCTTGCGATCGTAATTGCCGCCGTAGGATTTCTGGTTGGCGCTGCTGCGCGACTTCAGGCTCTGAATGCGCGGCACCGCCAGCTGCAGCGCCACCTCGCCGCGCAACACCGGACGCGCCGCCTCGGTCAATTGCAGCGCCGAGTGCATGGCGATGTTCTGGGTGATAAAGCCCAGGTGGATCAGCTGACGCAGCACGCTGGTCCAGTGCTCCGTGGTTTGATCGCGGCCGATGCCGTACACCGGCAGCTTGTCGTGACCGTATTCGCGAATGCGCTGATTGTTGGAGCCGCGCAGCACTTCCACGATGTACCCGAGGCCGAAGCGCTGGCCGACGCGGTACACGCAAGACAGCGCCTTGCGCGCGTCCTCCAGCCCGTCGTAGCGCTTGGGCGGATCGAGGCAGATATCGCAGTTGCCGCAGTTTTCGTGCTTGCCTTCGCCGAAGTAGTTGAGCAGCACCAGGCGACGGCAGGTTTGCGCCTCGGCGAAAGCGCCCATGGCGTTCAGCTTGTGACGCTCGATGTCCAGCTGTTGCCCGGCGGGTTTCTCCTCCAGACAGCGGCGCAGCCAGGCCATGTCGGCCGGATCGTACAGCAGGATGGCTTCGGCCGGCAGGCCGTCGCGCCCGGCGCGGCCGGTCTCCTGATAATAGGATTCGATATTGCGCGGGATGTCGAAATGCACCACAAAACGCACGTTGGGTTTGTTAATGCCCATGCCGAAGGCGACGGTGGCCACCACCACCTGCAGATCGTCACGCTGGAACGCTTCCTGCACCTGGGCGCGGCGATCGTTGTCCAGCCCCGCGTGGTAAGCGCCGACGCTCAGCCCGCGGCTTTGCAGGCGCGCGGCGGTGTCTTCCACCTTGGCGCGGCTGTTGCAATAGATAATGCCGCTCTTGCCGCGCTGATCCTGCACGAAGCGCCACAGCTGGTCGAGCGGTTTGAATTTTTCCACCAGCGTGTAGCGGATGTTCGGTCGGTCGAAGCTGCTGACCTGCACCAGCGGATCCTGCAGCGACAGCAGACGCACGATATCGCCGCGCGTGGCTTCGTCGGCAGTGGCGGTCAACGCGATCACCGGCATCGACGGGAAGCGCTGTTTCAACTGCCCCAGCGCGCGGTATTCCGGCCGGAAGTCGTGGCCCCATTGGGAGATGCAGTGCGCCTCATCCACCGCCAGCATCGCCGGCGGGCAGTGATCGAGCAGGTTGAGGAAGCTTTCCATCATCAGCCGCTCCGGCGCGATGTACAGCATCTTGATGGTGCCGTTGCGGCAGCCGGCCATGACGTCCAACTGCTCCTCGCGGGTTTGCGTCGAGTTGTAGCAGGCGGCGGAAACGCCGTAGGCCAACAGTTGGTCGACCTGATCCTTCATCAGCGAGATCAGCGGAGAAACGACCAGCGTCAGGCCGTCCATCACCAGCGCAGGGATTTGGTAACACAACGACTTGCCGCCGCCGGTCGGCATCACCACCAGGCAATCCTGCCCGCCGATCGCGGCATTGATAATCGTTTGCTGCCCCGGACGGAATTGCTGGTAGCCGAAGGTATCGCGCAATACCTGCTCGGCCAGCAACTCTCTGTTAATCACTGCTGCGGTTGACACACACTTCCCCATTTTTTCATCGGTACACACCCACCGGGTATGATTACACAATATCGTTCAGCATGACACCAACGCGCGCGTGACTCTTTTGCCTAAACGGGCTGGCAAGCAACAAAGGTTAAGCATAAAATCAACATTCCATTAACCTGGACTGACCAGTTAGCTCCCTTAAAACGCAAAAGAAAAACGGAAACCCGCTATGTCGACAACACCACTGACCCTGGAAGCCGCCCGCCGCAAGATCGGCGAAATTTTTGTCTACCACATGCCGTTCAACCGCGAGCTTGGCCTGGAGCTGCGCCGCTTCGACGATGACTACGTCGAGCTGAGCTTCCACCAACCAGCGCAAGCTGGTCGGCAACGCCGCGCAGGAAATTCTGCATGGCGGCGTGATCGCCGCCGTGCTTGACGTCGCCGCCGGGCTGGCCTGCGCCGGCGGCGTGCTGACGCGCCTGGAGCCGCTGGTCGAAGAGGAGATCGCCGCCAAGCTGTCGCGCATGGGCACCATCGACCTGCGCGTCGACTACCTGCGCCCCGGCCGCGGCGAGCACTTCGTCGCCTCCGCCAGCGTGATGCGCAGCGGCAACAAAGTCGCCGTCGCGCGCGTAGAACTGCATAACCACGACGGCCTGCATATCGCGACCGCCACCGCCACCTACCTGGTCGGCTGATGATTGTGTGCGGTGAGCGTCTTCAGTACACTCACCGCATCTTAAGTTCCCCACCAGAGTGACGTCATGGACGCAAAGCAAACGCGTCAGGGCATTTTCTTTGCCCTGGCCGCCTATTTTATGTGGGGCATCGCCCCGGCTTATTTCAAACTGATCCAGCAAGTGTCCGCGGATGAGATCCTCACCCACCGGATCATCTGGTCGTTTTTCTTCATGCTGGCGCTGATCACGCTGGGCCGCAACTGGCCTAAAGTGCGCGCCGCCTGCCAAAATCGCAAACGGCTGCTGTTGCTGGCGGTCACCGCGCTGTTGATCGGCGGCAACTGGCTGCTGTTCATCTGGGCGGTGAACAATCACCATATGCTGGAAGCCAGCCTGGGCTACTTCATCAACCCGCTGGTTAACGTGCTGTTGGGGATGCTGTTTCTCGGCGAACGTTTCCGCCGCATGCAGTGGGTGGCGGTGGCGCTGGCGTTCACCGGGGTGCTGGTGCAGCTCTGGCAGTTCGGGTCGTTGCCGATCATCGGTCTGGGGCTGGCGTTCAGCTTTGCCTTCTACGGCCTGCTGCGCAAGAAAATCGCCATCGACGCGCAGACCGGCATGCTGATTGAGACGCTATGGCTGCTGCCGGTAACGGCGGCCTATCTGTTCCTGTTCGCCGACAGCCCCACCAGCCACCTGAGCGCCAACCCGTGGTCGCTGAACCTGCTGCTGGTCGCCGCCGGCATCGTCACCACCGTGCCGCTGCTGTGCTTCACCGCGGCGGCTACCCGGCTGCGCCTGTCGACGCTCGGTTTCTTCCAGTATCTCGGCCCGACGCTGATGTTCCTGCTGGCGGTCACCTTCTACGGCGAGACCGTCGGCCAGGACAAGCTGGTGACCTTCGGCTTTATCTGGGCGGCGCTGATCCTGTTCACCCTCGACGCGCTCTATACCCAGCGCAAGCTGCGCTGAGCCCGGCGTCGCCGGGTTACAGCCAGTTCTTGCGCTTGAAGTACAGGTAAGGGGCCAGGCCCGCCAGGATCATCAGCGTGATCGCGCCCGGGTAGCCGAACGACCATTTCAGTTCCGGCATGAATTCGAAGTTCATGCCGTAGCTGGAAGCCACCAGCGTAGGCGGCAGGAACACCACCGACACTACCGAGAAGATCTTGATAATACGGTTCTGTTCGATGTTGATGAAGCCCATCGCCGCCTGCATCAGGAAGTTCACCTTCTGGAACAGCGATTCGTTGTGCGGCAGCAGGGATTCGATGTCGCGCAGCACTTCACGCGCCTGCTCCAGCTGGCCGGTCGGCAAACGCGCCTTGCGCACCAGGAAGTTGAGCGCACGCTGGGTATCCATCAGGCACAAACGCACCTTCCAGCCGATATCTTCCAGCTCCGCCAGCGTCGAGAGCGCGGCGTCGTATTCGTCGCCCTGATGCCCTTCCATGATCACCCGGCTGAGCTGTTCCAGATCGCTGTAGATATTCTCTATCTCGTCCGCCAGCTGTTCAATCTTGGTCTCGAACAGATCCAGCAGCAGTTCGTAAGCGTTGCCTTCGAGCATCGTCTGGTTGCGGGCGCGCATGCGGTACAGGCGGAACGCCGGCAGTTCGCGCTCACGCAGGGTATACAGGCGGCCGTCGCGGATGGTGAAGGCCACCGTGGAGTTGCCGGCGTGATCTTCCGCATCTTCAAAGTAGAAGAAGGAGTGGATATGCAGACCGTCTTCGTCTTCGAAGAAACGGGCGGAGGCTTCGATGTCGTCCAGTTCAGGACGCGTCGCCAGGCTTTGTCCCAGCTCATTCTGCACGCGCTCACGCTCGCCCTCTTCCGGCTCGACCAGATCAACCCACAGCGATGACGTGAGATCATCTGAGTCGTCCAGTTCCAGACGGGACAAGCGGCGGTTATCTAATTTAAAAGCGCTCAGCATGTGCCAAAACTCCGTGAAGGTAACGGGTGCGGACAACGCGTTGAAGCACAGAAACAGAGGGAGATGCGTATCACCGATTTGTTTCAGACCATGAAGAGATCTGACTCATAGCGACACTTTGCGGGGTCGCCGACAACCACGAAGGCTATCAGCAAAAACGGAGAGCCTTAGAAGTTATACCTGCGGCGCAGGTCAGTGAGCCAGTATCTACTGGGTGTGTCCAAGGCGTCTGTCCTCAATGATAATAGTGCGCGCATGTTACGCCGAGAAGAAAAAGCCTGTCAACACGTTAGGCGGGATAATTGCGCAACAAATCATCACGATGATCAATAGCAGAAATGGGGCTTAAACCGTACTGAAAAAGTCGCGGCGATCGCTTACCGCCACCAAGAATGTTGCTAAGATGACATCACCCTAATGGTACGACAAGCATGCGGATTTAAATGATGAAACAGATTACCGCCCATGAACTGACCGCGATGAGCGAACAGGCCGCCAGCGTGGCCCGCCTGCGCGCGCACCGCACCTTACACGAAGAGCTGAGCGACCCGGTGCAACGCCTGGCGATCGCCATGGAACCCGGCACCTATATCCGCCCGCACCGCCACCCGCAAACCTGGGAGCTGCTGACGCCGCTGCGCGGCCGCTTTGTGGTGCTGCAGTTCAACGATGACGGCGTCGTAACACAGCGCACCCTGCTCGGCGAAGAAACCAAAGTGCTGGAGATGCCGGCCTTTACCTGGCATGCGGTGCTGTCGGTCGATGCCGGCGGCGTAGTGTTCGAAGTGAAGCAGGGCCCGTATCAGGCGCTGACCGAAGAAGACTGCATGCAGTGGGCGCCGCAGGAAGGCGGTGAAGGCACCGAAGCGGTGATGCGCTGGTATGCCACCGCACAGGTCGGCGACCGGTACCCTCACTGATCGTGAAAGGTTGCAGGGGCTGGCCCCTGCAACGCCTCTCTCTTTATACCGTTTCCAAACGCGCGTAGGCCGCCACCAGCCATTTGATGCCCTCACCCGGGAAGGCGATCTGCAGCCGGCTGTGCTCGCCGCTGCCCTCCAGATTGACGATGGTGCCTTCGCCAAACTTGGGATGACGCACGCGCTGGCCCAGCTTGTAACCGGTGTCGTTCTCGCTGATCGGCGTGCCCATGCGGCGGTGATTGACCGGGCGCGATACGCTGGCGCGCAGGCGCACTTCTTCCACGCACTCCTCCGGCAATTCGCCGATAAAGCGCGACGGCCGGTGATAAACCTCTTTGCCGTACAGACGGCGCGTTTCAGCATAGGTCAGCGTCAGTTTCTGCATGGCGCGCGTCACGCCCACATAGGCCAGACGGCGCTCCTCCTCCAGACGGCCGCCTTCGTCCAGCGACATCTGGCTCGGGAACATGCCTTCTTCCATGCCGACGATAAACACCAGCGGGAACTCCAACCCCTTGGCTGAGTGCAGGGTCATCAGCTGCACCGCGTCCTGATAGGCGTCGGCCTGGCCTTCGCCCGCCTCCAGCGCCGCGTGCGACAGGAATGCCTGCAGCGGCATCAGATCCTGATCTTCTTCCTGATAGCTGAACTGGCGCGTCGCCGTCACCAGTTCCTCAAGGTTTTCGATGCGCGCCTGTCCCTTCTCGCCCTTTTCCTGCTCATACATGATGAACAGCCCGGAGTCGCGGATCACCCGATCGGTCTGCACGTGCAGCGGCATATCGGCGGTTTCATGGGCCAGCGACTCCACCAGCTCGATGAAGCGCTGCAGCGCCGACGCGGCGCGGCCGGCCAGAACCTTGTCCTGCATCAGTTCGCGCGTCGCCTGCCACAGCGTCAGCTGGCGATCGCGCGCCGCCTGGCGCACCACGTCGAGGGTGCGATCGCCGATGCCGCGCGTCGGGGTGTTGACCACGCGCTCAAAGGCCGCGTCGTCGTTGCGGTTGGAGATCAGGCGCAGGTAAGCCAGCGCATCCTTGATTTCCTGACGTTCGAAGAACCGCTGGCCGCCGTAGATACGGTACGGCATCGCCGTCTGCAGCAGCGCCTCTTCCAGCACGCGCGACTGGGCGTTGCTGCGGTACAAAATGGCGCAATCGTTCAGCGCGCCGCCGTTGTCTTGCCAGGTCTTGATGCGGTTGACCACAAAGCGCGCTTCGTCGAGTTCGTTGAAGGCGCAGTAGAGGGAAATCGGCTCGCCTTCGCCGCCTTCGGTCCACAGGTTTTTACCCATGCGCCCGTCGTTGTTGGCGATCAGGGTGTTGGCCGCTTTCAGGATGTTGCTGGTGGAACGGTAGTTCTGCTCCAGGCGGATGGTTTCCGCGCCGGGGAAATCCTTCAGGAAGCGCTGGATGTTTTCCACCTGCGCGCCGCGCCAGCCGTAGATAGACTGGTCATCGTCGCCGACGATCATCACGTTGCTGTTGCCGCCCGCCAGCAGGCGGATCCAGGCGTACTGGATGCTGTTGGTATCCTGGAATTCGTCCACCAGCACGTTGGTGAAACGCTCGCGGTAGTGGTTGAGGATATGCGGCTTGTTCAGCCACAGCTCGTGCGCGCGCAGCAGCAGCTCGGCGAAATCCACCAGCCCCGCGCGATCGCAGGCTTCCTGATAGGCCTGGTAGATGCGCAGCCAGGTGGCCTCTACCGGGTTGTTGTAGGTCTCGACGTGCTGCGGGCGCAGGCCTTCGTCTTTCTTGCCGTTGATGTACCACATCGCCTGACGCGGCGGCCACTGTTTCTCGTCGACGTTCAGCGCCTTGATGATGCGCTTGAGCAACCGCAGCTGGTCGTCGCTGTCGAGGATCTGGAAATCCTGCGGCAGGTTGGCTTCCAGATGATGAGCGCGCAGCAGGCGGTGCGCCAGACCGTGGAAAGTGCCGATCCACATGCCGCCCTGGCTGGTGCCGATCAGATGTTCGATACGGTGGCGCATTTCCGCCGCCGCCTTGTTGGTGAAGGTCACCGCCATGATCGAATACGGTGAGCAGTTCTCCACCGACAGCAGCCAGGCGATGCGATGCACCAGCACCCGCGTCTTGCCGCTGCCCGCTCCGGCCAGAACCAACAGGTTGCTGCGCGGCGCCGCCACGGCTTCACGTTGTTTTTCATTCAGGCTGTCGAGCAGATCGGAGACGTCCATAGGCACCACTAATGGTTAAGGAAAAACCCGCCGGCGACGGGTTTTTCACTGGAAATTTATACAGAGTTCTGGCAGGGATTATAACAATGCTGTCAGCGATGCCAACTGCGAAATCTCAATATGCGGCAGCAGGCGGCTGTCGGCGGCCTGCATCAGGCTGCGTTGCCGATCGTTGATCCAACAGGCCTGCAGCCCCGCGCGCAGCGCGCCGGCCACGTCGGTGGTCAGATCGTCGCCCACGTGCAGGATCTGCTCGGGCGCCACGCCCAGCCGCTCGACGGCCAGGTGATACATGTCCTGATACGGCTTGGCGCGCCCGTCCGGCCCGGAACGCAGCACAAACTGAAAGTAGCCGTCCAGGCCGCACTGCGCCGGATCGGCGTTGCCGTTGGTGATCGCCACCAGCGGGTAGCGCGCCGCCAGCGCCTTCAGCGTGGCATGGGTCGCTTCCGGCACCTCGATACGGCTGCGCCACAGCGCGAAATTCTGCATCGCCGCATCGGCCCCGATCGCCGCTTCGGCGTCGCGCAGCCCCTGCCGGCTCAACGCCAGATGAATGGCGCGCCAGCGCCACTGGGTGACGTCGTGGTAGATCTCCGGATCCTGCTCGCGCAGTTCCTGGCGCAGGCGGTGGAAATCCGCCGACTGGAAGCCGTTCAGGCCGGGATGGTAGCTCTGCAGGAAGGCCACCGACTGCTGCTCGGTTTGCCGGATCACCGGACGGTTGTCATACAGCGTGTCGTCCAGATCGAAAGTCAGCGCCGCCAGCGGGCGCAGCGGGCGATAAAAATGCATCAGGATTTCCCCCGTTTGGCGCGCGGATGCGCGGCATCGTACACGTTCGCCAGATGTTGAAAGTCGAGGTGGGTATAAATTTGCGTGGTGGTCAGGTTGGCGTGGCCGAGCAGCTCCTGCACCGCGCGCAGATCGCCGCTGGACTCCAGCATATGGGTGGCGAAGGAGTGGCGCAGCTTGTGCGGATGGATATGGCTATTGACGCCCTGCTTCACGCCCCATTCGGCGAAGCGTTTTTGCACGTTGCGCGTCGAGATGCGTCGCCCCTGATTGGACAGGAACATGGCGTCGTCCTGCGGCCCAAACAGATCGCGCATCGCCAGCCAGTGTTCCAGCCAGGTGACGGCGGTGCGCCCAATCGGCAGTTTGCGTTCTTTGCTGCCTTTCCCCATCACCCACACCTCGCCGGCCGCCATATCGACATGGCGGCAATCCAGCCCCACCAGCTCGGAGAGGCGCAGGCCGGCGCCGTACATCACCTCGAGCATGGCGCGATCGCGCACCGCCCGCGGATCGGTGAGATCGATCTCCAGCAGTTGGTTCATTTCATCGACGTCGATGTTTTTCGGCAGATGGCGGCCGCTGCGCGGCGTGCGGATGCCCTTGGCTGGGTTGGCGTGCAGCACGCCCTGGCTGACCAGCCAATCGAGGAAGCTACGCAACGAAGAGAGCCGCAGCGCCAGGCTGGCGGACTGCAGACCGGCGCGTTTGCTGCGCGCCGCCAGCATGCGCACCCGGGCGGCGTCCAGCGTCGTCCAGTCGGTGACGCCGATCTCCTGCGCCAGGCGCATCAGCGCCGTCAGCTGGCGTGAATAGCTGAGCTGCGTCAGCGGGCTGAGTTGCCGTTCTACCTTGAGATAACGCAGAAAAGCGTCCACCGGCTGCTGCAGGCTGGGCGCAATCGGCGTCATGCGCGTTCGATCCAGCGTTCCAGCAGCGCCGGCAGCATGCGCGCCAGCTGATTGAGCATCACCGTACCCATGCCCTGCTGATAATGTTGCGTATCGCGGCTGCTGAAGATCACCATGCCCAGCTCGCCGTCGTCGCCCAACATCGACAGCGCCACCGAGCCAATTTGGCCAATCTGTTTGGCCTGCGGCAACAGCAGCAGCAGCTCGGGGCCGTTCAGGCTGCCGAGATAGTGTTGTTCGCTGCCCAGCCGCTGAATGCGGAACGGCTCGAACGCCGAACGCATCAGCGCCAGGTGGGTGAAATCGGAAGGCGCGCCGATATTCCAGCGCTCGGCGAACAGCCGAACCGTGGCGCCGGCCAAACCGAAGCCGCGCGCCCAGCGCTGCAGCCGGTTTAGCATGTCCTGCAGGCTGTCGGCGGTGGCCAGATCGGCCTGCAGGTGCAGCAGTCTAGCGAACAGCCCTTCGTTGGCGCTGGCCTGCTCCATCAACAGCGTGATCTCTTCTTCCAGCCGTTCGATGTGATTGCGCTGGCGAGCCAGATGCCATTCCACCAGCGAAACGGTGCCGCGCACCGGGTGAGGCACGCGCATCTGCTCAACCTGGCGCGCGTTGCGAATAAAGAAATCCGGGTTCTGCAGCAGGTACTGCATCACGGCGTCGTCATCCAGCGCCAGGCCGGCGACGCTCTGTTCTTCTACGCTTTTCATAGATGAATAAATCCGTCATAGACATGGGTTGCCGGACCGGTCATAAACAGCGGATTGCCCGGCCCTTTCCAGCGAATATGCAGGCTGCCGCCCGGCAGTTCTACATGCACCTCTTCTGACAGCAATTCCTGTTGGATCCCTACCGCCACCGCCGCGCAGGCGCCGCTGCCGCAGGCCTGCGTTTCACCGGCGCCGCGCTCGTAAACGCGCAGCTTGATGTGATCGCGGCTGACCACTTGCATAAAGCCGATGTTGGCCCGTTCCGGGAAGCGCTCGTGCCCTTCCAGCACCGGCCCAAGCAGCTCCACCTTGGCGGTTTTTACATCATCCACCTGCAAAACACAATGCGGGTTGCCCATCGACACCACGCCGCACAGCACGGTATGTTCCGCCGCGCGCATGATGTAGGTCTTTTCCGCCTTGGCGGCGCGGAACGGCACCGCCTGCGGATCGAAATTCGGCTCACCCATGTTGACGCACACCAGATCGTCGTCGGTGACGCTGAGCACCATACGCCCGGTTTGGGTGCTGACGCGGATATCGCGCTTGTTGGTCAACCCTTTCAGCCGCACAAAGCGCGCGAAACAGCGCGCGCCGTTGCCGCACTGCGCCACTTCGCTGCCGTCGGCGTTAAAAATTCGGTAGTGAAAATCCAGCTCGGGATCGTAAGGCGGTTCTACCACCAGCATCTGGTCAAAGCCGACGCCCAGGTGCCGATCGGCCAGCCGGCGGATCAGCTCAGGTGAAAAATAGACATTCTGTGTAACGGCATCGACCACCATAAAGTCGTTGCCCAGACCGTGCATTTTGGAGAACTGCATATCATACTCCGCTATCTGGACGCGCTATCCGTCTTGATTTTGCGGCGGCGCTCGCCACCGCAAACCGGGTGTTACTGGGCAACCATCGACGGTTTTTGCTGAGAGCCAGACTGCTCCTGCTGGTTCTTTTGCAGCTGATCGCCCGTTTGCACCGGCGGTTTGGCCGGTTTTTGGCCGGCGGAGTCGGCAGGTGGGAAGTAAAGCGGGCCTTTCAGACCACAGCCGGCGAGGCCGGTAACCAGAACGGCCATCAGCGCATAGCGTAGTTGTTTTTTCATTTGCATTAATGCCTGTAATTCATGCGTCCAAGGTCTCTATAATCGCAGGTGGATCATGAAAAGCAATAGGAATTGAATATGAACGACAGTGAGTTTCACCAGTTGGCCGACCAGCTGATGCTGAATATTGAAGAGACACTGGACGATTTTGACGGCGATGCGGATATCGATTACGAAACCAATGGCGGCGTGATGACGCTGAGCTTCGAAAACGGCACCAAAATCGTCATCAACCGCCAGGAGCCGCTGCACCAGGTGTGGCTCGCCACTAAGGCCGGCGGTTACCACTTCAACTACCGCGACGGCGTCTGGGTATGCGATCGCAGCGGGCAGCCGTTTTACCAACTGCTCAGCGAAGCGGCCAGCGCGCAGGCCGGCGAGGAACTGAGTTTTTCCTGAGGCTAAGCAGGGCTCGGCAACCGAGCCCTTGCGGCGTCAATGCAGCTGGAACTGCTGCTTCAGCGGCTGAGCGGCGCCGTCGGCCACCGTCACGCACAGGCTGGACAGCACGTTGCTGCGGAACGGGATCACCTGCGTGCGCCCGTCGAGCTGCACGATTTGATAGAACTGCGGCAGGTTGAAGTTGATGAAGCTGGAGCCGTAGGTAAAGCGGTCGTGCGACGAGGAATAGAAGCGGCTGACGTCGCGCACCAGCTCCTCTTTGCTGCCCTCGCAGTGGTGATACACCTCCACCCGATTCGACTCATCCAGAATATAGATGTTGAAGCCCTTGTCGTCTGAGGTGTCTTCGAAGAAGAACTGGATGATCCCCTCGCTGGCGAAACCGTCCACCACCGGCGGCAGATGCACCTGATCGGTTTCCACCTTGATAGACAGGCCGTGCAGCTTGTTGTTGGAGATGGCGCCGTAAAACTCCACCGCGTTCTCCAGCTTCTGCACCGACACGCTCAGGCGCTCGAAGAACAGCCCCCAGGTTTGCCCGGCGACGCGCACCGCCTTGAAGCGGCCGGGTTCCAGCCGGGTGCTGGACAGGCGCAGCTCGATGCACTCCGACACCAGCTGCTGAATGCGGGTACGAATAAGGCCGCGCAGGTGCTGACTGTAGCAGAACACTTCCACCGACTCCGGCGGCGCGGCGTCCTGGTGCATTTTGCCGAGAATGGTTTTCAATGCTTCCAGCACCGACTGCTCGCCGCTGAAATGCAGGGTACGCACTTCGTTCCAGGAGTTGCGATACAGCAGATCGATGCTGCCCACCAAACACTGCTGCTGCTGGCCGAAGCTGAACACGTCCAGCTTGCGGAAATCGAAGTGCACCACCTGATTGCGGAAGGCGGCGGTCGGATCGTTTTCCAGATTGACGATGATCGCCAGATGGCGAATCTCGCACGGGCTGTACAACGCTTTCGGCGTTGGCGCCGGCAGGCGCAGCGGGAAGTGATGGGAAACGTCGGCCACCAGCTCCTGCAGCTTGGCGGTGTCGCACAGATTGCCGCTCTTGATGTGCAGGCGGGTCTGCGGCGTTAGCAGGCCGTTGAAATAGGCCCAGGCCACCAGCTTGTTCAGGTAGCGGTTATATTCCAGCGGCTGATGGCTGACGATCGAATCCATAGCCGGTGCCTGATTATACAGGTACCAGCCGGTGCGGTTGGCGCGGCCAACCGGCACATGAATAAAGGTTAAATCGTTTTCCGACAGGTCCGGTGAAATCTGCGGGTTCACCAGCGTCACCTTGCCGGGCAGCGCTTCGAACGCCGCATACAGTTTGCGGGTCAGCACGCCGATATCCTGCGGGCTGGCGCTGACGCTGAGGTTGTTGCGGCGGGCGAAACGGATCAGGTTGCGGTAGCTCTGCATCATCGCGTCGAGCAGTTCGTTGTGCGCTTCGCGCACTCGCTCGATCTTCCAGTTGGCGCGGTTGTCCAGCATCGCCAGACGCTCTTCGCTCCAGCCCCACTCGCTGACCAATTGGCTGAGGATCTCGCGCCGCCAGCCGACGCAGGCCTTGGCCAGCGACAGCTTTTCACACACTTTCAGGTAGAAACAGCGACGGGCCAAATCGAGGCGGGTGGTGTCGTTGATGTCGGTGAGGTAGCGGGTGACGCGCTCGAGCATCATGCAGTAGGCGTCGAGCCCGAAGCTGACGATCTCGCCCTGGTGCAGGCGATGTTTGATGTCCGTCGCCAGCAGTTGGGTATTGGGGTATTCCCAGGAATAGGCTTCCAGCAGCAGGGTCTTCAGCACCGCCTTGTAAGGCGAATCGATGCTCTTGTACAGCTGCCAAAGGCTGGCGCCGAAGTACTCTTCCGCCGACAGCGAACTCAGGCCGCCGAGATCCAGCCACTCGTTCGGCGTCAGCGCGCCCTGCGCGTACAGCGACAGCACGTATTCATCGTAGTGCGCTTCTTCTTCGCCCGGCACCATGTTCCACAGGATGCGTTTGCCGGCCAGGCGCACCGCGGTGCGGTAGAACTCGTCCAGCAACAGGATGTGCTGCGTCGAGCCGCAGTCTTCGCCGCCCAGGCTGCCGCTTTCATTATGGCGGAAGCGGTTTTCGTCGATCAGGAAGAAGCTGACTTCCACCCCCATCGACGCGGCCCACTTCTCAAGCAGGCTGCATTTTTGCTGCAGGCGGGTGCGTTCTTCGTTGTCCAGCCAGGACTGGTGGCAGACCCAGATGTCGAGATCCGAGCTGCAGCTTTGGCCGATAGACGAGGTGCTGCCCATCGAATAGACGCCGGTGATCGGCAGCTCGCCGCTGGCCGGTTTGTCAAACGGGCTGCCCCATTTGTCTTCTAAATCGTTCAGGTAATCTTGTTGAGTTTCATCAGGCGTGTAGAGGCAAATGCCGTGGGGAACGTTACCGTTCAGGTAACCCGGCATCAGCGGGTGGTGGTGGTGCAGTAAGGTGGGCAGCAGACTGTATACCCGTTGAAACGCGGGCTTCATAGCCGCCAGGGCGCGATCGACGCGTAGCTGATTGATCGCATCCAGTCTCTGCTTCAATGTCTCGATGTAGAGGTACAAGACGTCTCGCCTGATTATCCCGGTGTTTAGAAAAAAACCCGTATTCCATAAGCGCCGTTAGTGTAAGAAGAATATTTGGCGACTTATTGCTGGAAACGTGATCAATTTAACACCTTGCTGATTGACCGTAAAGGAGGTAACGCTTCACAATTATTGTAGCGCTTCCCTAAACGATTTACCCGCAGTGTTAACTGCCCCAAAGCACATCACACGTCCCTTTGATTCCGTTGTCCTTTTTCCGCCTCCGGCTTCTTGCACTGACAGTATTGACTCTCAGTGGTAGGATGGATGGCGAAATATAAAAACGGTAACAAGCATGTTAGACAAAATTATTCGAATTGCCACCCGACAAAGCCCGCTTGCACTTTGGCAAGCACATTATGTGCAGCAACGTCTGATGGCCTGCCATCCCGGCCTGCAGGTCGAGTTGGTGCCGATGGTCACCCGCGGCGACGTTATTCTGGATACGCCGTTGGCGAAAGTCGGCGGTAAAGGCCTGTTTGTTAAAGAACTCGAGCTCGCGCTGCTGGAAGGCCGCGCCGACATCGCCGTGCATTCGATGAAAGACGTGCCGGTCGATTTCCCTGCCGGGCTCGGTTTGACCACCATTTGCGAACGCGAAGATCCGCGCGACGCTTTTGTTTCCAATCGTTTCGCCTCGCTCGATCAGCTGCCGCTGGGCAGCGTGGTCGGCACCTCCAGCCTGCGCCGTCAGTGCCAGCTGCGTGAACGCCGCCCGGATCTTGTCGTGCGCGACCTGCGCGGTAACGTCGGCACTCGCCTGGCCAAGCTGGACAACGGCGACTACGACGCGATTATCCTGGCGGTGGCCGGCCTGAAGCGTTTAGGCCTGGAGCAACGCATCCGCAGCCCGCTGAGCGCCGAAGAGTGCCTGCCGGCGGTCGGCCAGGGTGCGGTCGGCATTGAATGCCGTCTCGACGACAGCGTCACCCGCGCGCTGCTGGCGCCGCTGAACCATGCGGCCACCGAAACCCGCGTGCGCGCCGAGCGGGCGATGAACACCCGCCTGGAAGGCGGCTGCCAGGTGCCGATCGGCAGCTATGCCGAACTGGATGGCGACAGCCTGTGGCTGCGCGCCCTGGTCGGCGCGCCGGACGGCAGCCAGATGGTGCGCGGCGAACGCCGCGGCCCGGCCGCCGAGGCCGAACGGATGGGCGTTGAGCTGGCGGAAGAGTTGCTGGCGCGCGGCGCGCGCGAGATCCTGCGCAAGGTTTATCAGGGAAATCCGCCGGCATGACGATCCTGGTAACCCGCCCATCGCCTTCGGGGGAGCTGTTAGTGAGCCGGCTGCGCGCACTCGGCCGGGTTGCCTATCATGCACCGCTGATCGACTTCGCGCCGGGCGGCGATCTGCCGAAGCTGCCGCAGGCGTTGCAGCAGCTTAGCGCCGGCGATCTGGTCTTCGTGCTGTCGCAACATTCGGTGAGTTATGCCGATTCGGTTATCGGCCGCGCCGGGCTGAGCTGGCCCGCTCACCTGGCTTATTACGCCATCGGCCGCACCACCGGGCTGGCGCTGCACCGCATCAGCAGTTTGCCGGTGGAATACCCGCGCGAACGCGAGATCAGCGAAACGCTGCTGCTGCTGCCGGCGCTGCAAAAATTGGCGGGCAAACGCGCGCTGATTTTACGCGGCAACGGCGGCCGCGAACTGTTGGGGTCGACGCTGAGCGAGCGCGGCGCCGAGGTCAGCTATTATGAATGCTATCAACGCAGCCCGGTGCACTACGACGGCAGCGAGCAAAGCGCCCACTGGCAGCGCGCCGGTGTGGATACGCTGGTGGTGACCAGCGGTGAAATGTTACAACAGCTCTATACTTTAGTTCCTGATTACTATCGTTCTTCATGGCTGCTGCGTTGCCGCCTGGTAGTAGTGAGCGAACGCCTGGCTACCCTCGCCCGGGAATTGGGCTGGCGTACGATTCGGGTAGCTGACAACGCCGATAATGACGCGCTGATCCGCGCGCTACAATAATCTGACTATGGGATGTGCCACTATGACGGAACAAAATACCCCAGCCGCCCCGGTTGAAGAACCCACCACCGCGGTTGAGAGCTCCCAGCAGCCAGCCGCTGCCAGCCGCAAAGGCAAGAACACCGGCCCGGTGCTCGGCGCGATCGCTATCGTGCTGGTCATCGCCCTCGGCGCGGGCGGTTATTACCATACGCACAAGCAGGCACAACAGCTGATCGCCGCCAATCAGGCGCTGCAGCAGCAGCTTGACGGCGTGAAGCAGAGCCAGCAGCAGGAAAGAAATGCGCTGGAAGGCTTGTTGCAACAGCAGGGTAAAACCCTGGACGCCGCCGATCGCGAGCAGGCGAACCTGGCGCGCCAACTGAGCGAGCTGCAGGAAAAAGTGGCGACCATCTCCGGCAGCGACGCCAAAACCTGGCTGCTGGCGCAGGCCGATTTCCTGGTGAAAATGGCCGGCCGCAAGCTATGGAGCGATCAGGACGTGACCAGCGCCGCCGCGCTGCTGAAAAGCGCCGACGCCAGCCTGGCGGACATGAACGATCCGAGCCTGCTCGACGTGCGCCGCGCCATTACCGAAGACATCAGCACGCTTTCTACGCTGACCCAGGTCGATTACGACGGCATCATCCTCAAGGTCAATCAGCTGTCCAATCAGGTGGATAACCTACGCCTGGCCGATAACGACACCGACGAAGCGCCGATGGATCAAAACAGCAGCGAGCTCTCCGGCTCGATCGGCGAATGGCGGCAGAACCTGGCCAAGAGCTGGCGCAATTTCATGGCCGACTTCATCACCATCCGCCGTCGCGATACCAGCGCCGAACCGCTGCTGGCCCCGAATCAGGACATCTACCTGCGCGAAAACATCCGTTCGCGCCTGCTGGTGGCCGCACAGGCCATTCCGCGTCACCAGAACGAGACCTACAAGCAGTCGCTGGAAACCGTCTCCACCTGGGTGCGCGCCTATTTCGACACCACCGACCCGGCGACCAAGGCCTTCCTTGAAGAGCTGGACAGCCTGAGCCAACAGTCGATCTCGATGGACGTGCCGGATCAGCTGAAAAGCCAGCCGCTGCTCGAAAAAGTGATGCAGACCCGGGTGCGCAACCTGATGACCCAGTCCCCTGCCGCTCATCAGGAGGGTTAAGCCATGTTACGCGTGCTATTTCTGTTCCTGGTGGTGATCGCCAGCGTGGTGCTCGGGCCGATGTTGGCCGGGCATCAGGGCTATGTGCTGATCCAGACCGATAACTACAATATTGAAACCAGCGTCACCGGCCTGGTGATCATGTTGGTGCTGCTGTTCGTGGTGCTGCTGGCGATCGAGTGGATCCTGCGCCGCATCTTCCGTACCGGCGCCCGCACGCGCGGTTGGTTTATCGGCCGCAAGCGCACCCGCGCGCGTCAGCAAACCAAAGCCGCGCTGATCAAACTGGCGGAGGGCGACTACAAGCAGGTTGAAAAGCTGATGACGCGCAACGCCGATCACGCCGAACAGCCGGTGGTGAACTATCTGCTGGCCGCCGAGGCTGCGCAGCAACGCGGCGATGACTTCCGCACCAACCAATATCTGGAGCGGGCCGCCGAAGCCGCCGATACCGATCAGCTGCCGGTGGATATCACCCGGGTTCGCATCCAGCTGGCGCAGGGCGAGAACCACGCCGCGCGCCACGGCGTCGATCGCCTGCTGAACCAAGCGCCGCGCCATCCGGAAGTGTTGCGCCTGGCGGAACAAGCCTATCTGCGCACCGGCGCCTATGCGTCGCTGCTGGAAGTGCTGCCGTCGATGCGTAAAATCGAACTGCACAGCGAAGAGCAGCTGCAGGCGTTGCAGCAACAGGCTTACATCGGGCTGATGAATCAGGCGATGGCGGACGAAGGCAGCGAAGGCCTGAAGCGCTGGTGGAAAGATCAGAGCCGCAAGACGCGTCACGAAGTGCCGCTGCAAATCGCGATGGTGGAGCACCTGATCGAATGCAACGACCACGAACTGGCGCAGGAGATTGTGCTCGACGGCCTGAAACGCCAATATGACGAGCGCCTGGTGCTGTTGCTGCCACGGCTGAAGTCCGGCAACCCCGAGCAGCTTGAGAAAGCGCTGCGTCAGCAGATGAAGCAGCACGGCGCGACGCCGCTGTTGAACAGCACGCTGGGGCAGTTGCTGATGAAGCACGGCGAGTGGCAGCAGGCGGCCGACGCCTTCCGCGAAGCGCTGAAACAGCGTCCGGACGCCTACGATTACGCCTGGCTGGCCGATACGCTGGAGAAACTGCATCGTTCGGATGAAGCGGCGCAGATGCGGCGTGAAGGACTGATGTTGACGCTGAAACAGAACGGCGGCGAATAACCGCCCGCCCGGCAGAGAAAGCGTGGCCTCGGTGCCACGCTTTTTTTTGCCCGTTAGCTTGCTGAAGCGCAAAAAAAAACACTTGCCGCATGGCAAGTGTATAAAGAAGCAATCAGGTCTAGGACAACAGGGGCGGTGCCTCACTCAACGTTTTGCCCTGAGCGTGATGACGGGTTAGTCATCGTTCTCGTGGGCGATAGGCACCCTAAATCGGCTCTGCGTCATTCCCAGGGTTTATGAAGCCTAAGGCGAACATAAGAAATGGAATGAGCATCTACGCTGTAGGTATTGCACTTGGCGTGCCAACTTTCAGACCCAGGAAAGTTGCTATAAAAAATAGCATTCAATTGATTGAAAATATTGAATTTTTATTTACTTCCTAACTTTCGCTCAGCATGCCGTCCCCTGTCATTCTTTACCCACGGCCGATCTGATGCTGTCGCCGTAAAACGACGACTTAAGCCAAAGCCACTTTTAATGTTTAAAATCAATGGATTATATGTCTCAAACTGGCGACAACGTCGAACCACATTGTCGCTGAAAACCTACACACGTGCCGGTTGAGACAAAATGCCAATGTTCAGATACGCAAAAACCCGTGCAATGCTGCACGGGTTGGTCGCTATGCGTTTCGTCGCGGCGGGAAGGACTTACCCTCATAAACGGCGGACGTAAAAAAACCGACTTACGTCGGTTTCTTTGAAACTGGTCAGCGAGAGAAAGATGACGCGCGCCCCAGGATGTAAACGCCCTTCGAGCCGTTGCTAAAGCAACGTCGTCTCGCTTCACGAGGCTCGAACCTCCTGCGGAGGTGCTCATCCTCATAAACTGCAGGCGTAAAAAAACCGACTTGCGTCGGTTTCTTTGAAAGTGGTCGGCGAGAGAGGATTTGAACCCCCGACCCACTGGTCCCAAACCAGTTGCGCTACCAGGCTGCGCTACTCGCCGATTTGTGTTGCTCATACTACCCGATTTATCAGACCGTTGTCCATATAAATCTTATATTTATCAGATATTTTGCGTGGTGCGAAGAGAGGGACTTGAACCCTCACGTCCGTAAGAACACTAACACCTGAAGCTAGCGCGTCTACCAATTCCGCCACCTTCGCACTGTCACAAAATACTGCTAAATCTTCACTTCGCTTAGGAAGTGGGGTGGCTAATGGGACTCGAACCCACGACAACTGGAATCACAATCCAGGGCTCTACCAACTGAGCTATAGCCACCATTACTACTTCTTCTTACTCACGCGGTAATATTACCACCGCAGCTCCTGCGCACAAACTTAATGGCGCGCCCGACAGGATTCGAACCTGAGACCTCTGCCTCCGGAGGGCAGCGCTCTATCCAGCTGAGCTACGGGCGCGTAGCGCCGTTGCGGGAGGGGATACTACGGATTTACGCCAATCCTGTCTAGTGCTTTTTCGCAGAAATGTTGCGTTTGATTACGCTTTGCTCACTCCTGCGCAGGAAAGCGCACTCCGTAGCCCCTTTTCACCGTTTATTGCCGCGTTTCTACCCGATTTTCAGCCGGATGATGTTTCTTATGCATGCCGAAAGCGAAGTAGCACAGGCTGACGCCCGCTAAGAAAATCGCCCCGACCAGCAGGGAAATTCGCGTATCCGGGTTGATTCCCATGCCGACCAGCACGCAAACCAGAAAAGCGATGGTCAGATAGTTCACATACGGGAACATGATCGACTTAAAGCTGTGGTTTTTGATCGCTTCCTTGTGCGCGCGGCGGAAATAGAGTTGGCTTATCAGCACCACGAACCACGGCACCATGCCCGGCAACACGCTGGCGCTGTAGACATAGACGAACACCTGCTCCGGATTAGGGATGATGTAGTTCAGCGCGGAGCCCACCAACAGGCAGCCGATGGTGACGGCGATGCAGTTGACCGGCACGCCGCTGGCGGAAAGCTTGGTCAGCGCCGCTGGCAGTTGGCGATTCTTGGCCAGGGCGTACAGCATGCGGCCGCCGCTGTACATGCCGCTGTTGCAACCGGAAAGCGCGGCGGTCAGTACCACAAAGTTAATGATGCCGGCAGCAGCGACGATGCCGATCTTGGCGAAGGTCAGCACGAACGGGCTGCCGGTAGTGCCGATGCCGTTCCACGGGAAGATGGTCACGATGACGAAGATCGCGCCGACATAGAAGATCAGGATGCGCCACAGGATATTGTTGATCGCACGTTTCAGCGTTACCTGTGGGTTTTTGGCTTCACCGGCGGTAATGCCCACCAGCTCAACCCCCTGATAGGACGCCACCACGATGCACAGCGCAAACAGGAAGCCCTTCCAGCCGCCGGCAAAGAAGCCGCCGTGCGCCGTCAGATTGGCGAAACCTATAGGTTCACCGCCGTTGCCGAAACCGAAGAAGATCACCCCCAGCCCCACCAAAATCATCACGATGATGGTGGTGACCTTGATCATGGCGAACCAGAACTCCAGCTCACCGTACAGGCGCACCGCCGCCAGGTTGGCCAGCGCCACCATCGCCACGGCGATCAGCGCGGGGACCCACTGCGGTATTTCCGGGAACCAGAACTGCACATACACCCCGATGGCGGTGATCTCCGAAATGCCGACGGCGATCCACATAAACCAGTAACCCCAGGCGGTGAGGTAGCCGAAATAGGGATTCATGTATTTATGCGCGTAAACGGCGAACGACCCGGCGACCGGCTCGAGGAACAGCATCTCCCCCATCGAACGCATAATGAAGAACACGAACAGCCCGGCGATGATGTAAGCCAGCAGTACCGACGGCCCGGCCCATTTCAGCGTACTGGCCGATCCCATAAACAGGCCGACACCAATGGTGCCCCCGAGAGCGATAAGCTCGATGTGCCGGGCCTCAAGGCCTCGGTGTAGCCCTTGCGGTTTCTCTTTGTGTGCCATAAATCCTCAATAATTTTTCTCGGGTTGTGTTTGCCTGCCGGCCGCTGCCGGTCGTTATTGTCATTATTAAAAGAATAAATCATCCCCTGCCGTTCGGGTTGGCATCAACGGGTAGTCGGAGCGAAGTTACCGTGAGAAGAACATCGTTCAGCGCTGTCGCATCAGGCTTCAGCGGCCAGGGATAATTTCCGGGCGGTATCGTTTCGCATTTCGTCGCTATAAGCAAACCGCAATTTAAAACTTTATGGAATAAATGCGGCGACGTTTAGGGCTGGGGGTTATAGATATGCGGGAGAAATAGGCAAAAGCAGATTATTGGTACAGCAGACCGGGGCGAACCGACACATTCCACCCCGGATAAGCGATTACATTTTGCCGCTGTAGTAGTAGCCGACAAACTTCAACAGCTTCAGCTGCCGGCCGATGCGGCTGGGCTGGCTGAGCAGGCGGTAAAGCCACTCCAGACCGAGGTTCTGCCACACCTTGGGCGCACGTTTCACATGGCCGGTAAACACGTCGTAGGTGCCGCCCACGCCCATATACAGCGCCTGCGGATGCACCTTGCGGCAGTCGCGCATCAGGATCTCCTGCTTCGGCGATCCCATCGCCACCGTCACGATGGCGGCGCCGCTGGCGCGAATACGCTCGAATAGCGCCTCTCGCTGCTCCGGTTTGAAATAGCCGTCCTGGCTGCCCACCAGGTTGACATTCCACTGGCTGCGCAGCTTTTGCTCGGTTTCCGCCAAGACTTCCGGCTTGCCGCCGACCAGGAAGACCGGCGTGCCTTCGCGGCCGGCGCGCTGCATCAAGGCTTCCCAAAGGTCGGCGCCCGCGACGCGCGAAACGTCCGCCGCCGGGTATTTGCGGCGAATCGAGCGCACCATGCTGATGCCGTCGGCGTACTTGTACTCCGCTTCATCCAGCAACGCATGCAGCGCCGGGTCCTCTTCCGCCTTCAGGATCTTTTCCGCATTCATGGCCACCAACGTGCCCTGTTTGACCCGGCCGCCGTCGAACAGAAAGTCCATGCAGTGCGCCATATCGCGAAAACCCCACAGGCTGAAACCGCGCAGCTCATACTGCGGCACCGAAATCTTTGTTTCCATCGTCGTCATTACCCTTACAAAAGACCGTCCGCCCGTGGGGGAGAGGCCAGCGCGCGGGCGCGCGTCACTCTGGCCTTGATGAGCCCGGCGGTATCGAACAGCCAATACAGCAACTTCGCCAGCACCAGACAGGCGCCGAAAATAATGCAGAAGAACACCACGCGCGAAACGAATGAGTCCACCCCTTCGCGCGCCAACACGATCATGTTGAACACCGCGCCGAAGCAGAATCCTTGCAGGATAGCCGCCTTATAGCGGTTCGGTTCGGTTTTGCCCAACTCATACAGCCAGTCGAACCACTTGATGATCATGCCCACCAGAATCGCGCCGAGCGGGATGAACAGCGCGCCGCCCATCACCACCAGCGAACCGATCAGCGTCGGGGATATCGCCAGCCCAGAGTGGTTGTTCAGCACTTCCCAGGTGAAATAGTTGGCCGAGTTCAGCACCACGTCCGGCCGGCCCGGCCATAGCCACGTTGGGATAAAGACGTAGAAATCACGCAGGATCGGCGCCAGGCCCTGGAAATCGATCTTGTCGTAATTTTGCAGCAGCAGCGCCAGATTTTCCCACGGCGAGAAGGTGTCTCGGGTCAGATAGAGGAAGGTATAAAACGCTTCCGCGCCGCTGACGTCCAGGCTGTAGCGCTTCAACGCCAGCCAGAACATGCCGACCACGCCGAATATGCCGGCCGCCGCCAACATCCACAGCGTGATCCAGCCGCGCACGATGCCGATAAACAGGAACAGCGCGAAGGCGATGATGATATTGGCGCGGGTGCCGCCAACGATCACGTAGGTCAAAATGCCGAACGCCACCGTCGCCACCAGGAACAAGAACCAGGCGCTCAGATCCTGCCGCAGGAAATAGACCACCAGCATCGCCGGAATGAAGAAGTAGAAGAACCGTTTGAGCGCCACGCCGGACACGTCGCTGGAGAAGATCTGGCTGTAGGAATTGAGCTTGAACAGCAGGAAGCCGTTCTGCATGAAGAAGATACCCACGGTCCCGATCGCCACCAGCGCCAGCAGCACCCAGGTCATATGGGTTTCCACCCGATTCATGGTGAACAGCGCCGCGCGCGGCTGAGAGCGGCGCTTGCGCAGCCGGGTCTTGTAGGTGACGTAATAGATGGCGTAAAACGCCGTCGCCGACAGCAAGGCGTACAGCAGAAACTCCACCGGCACCACCTCGACGTCAAACTGAAACACCAGCAGACAGGTCAGCGGGAAGCCGAAATAAAACGTCAGCAAATACAGCAGCGAGAAGAAGACGTTGAAGTTAAAGCGCACGCGCCGAAACTCCTGGTAGGTCAGCGTCAGAATAAACGTCAGGCTGACCAGGTAGACGACGAACAGACCGCCGAATTGCGCCAACGTCATGAGTGCTCTCCCGCCGCCAGCGCCAGGGCTTGCTGCCAGCCATCGACATAGTTCGGATTAAAGAAGGCGATCGTCTGCTTATCCACCGCCGCCAGCTGACGCTGCGCTTCGCGCACCACCGCCTCGTCGAGCGAGTCGCCGTAGAACAGCACCGGCAGGTGCTGTTCCGCCAAATCCTGCCAGAACGGGTTCTGCCGGCTGAGCACGAAAGGCACGCCAAACTGAATCAGCAGACACAGGGTGCCTATCCCCTGCTGGCGATTGAAAATGAAATAACCCAGATCGCAGGCGCGCAGGATGTTGAGGTAGTCCTCAAACGCCACCTGCTGCGTGAGCAGCTGCAGGTTTTTCTCGCCGAACAGCGGCAACCCGGCGGCGCGCACCTGCTCGATGTAGGCGTCGTTATTGGCCGGATAGCCCATCGGCAGGATCACGCGCACGTCGGCGCCGAACTGCTGATGTATCGCCTGCAGCGCTTCGATATGCCGGTTGCTGCGATCGCCGGAGTTGCCCACCAGAATCGTCATCGGCCCGGCCAGATTTTTCTCGACGTGAACGTCGGTCAGCGCCGGATCCATCCGCGTCGGGAAGTACAACAACGAGGCCGGCACCCGCGCATGGCGCTGCTGATAGTGGATCACGTCGCCGCGGGTGGCGAACACGTTCCCCACTCGCCCCTGAGCAATGCGGCGCAGCAGGTAAAACAGCCGAAACTTCCAGCTGGTGGCGTCTTCATACAGATCGGCGCCCCAAATATGCCAACTGACCTGATGCGCCTTGATCTTGCCGCTCAGCAGCGCCAGCCACAGCCCCGGGTTAAACTGACCGTGCAGGAAGAAGCGCGCATCGCGATCGGCCTGGGCGCGGGCGATCACCGCCGCCGCCAGGCTCTTCTTGTCGGCGTAAGGCTCAATGTTCAGGGCGGGGAAATCCCCCAGTGCCGCCACATCCTTGGCCGCCACCATAAAATGCCGCGTCTGCTCAGCCGGCAAACGCGGCGCCAGCACGTCGTTGAAGAAGCGCAGCACTGTCTGGTTATGATGCGGGATATCGGATCCCAGAACGTGAATCAGTGTGGTCATACTCGTCTACGATAAATAAGAAACACGCAGCTACAGAGCGCGAAATACACGATGTAGGTTGCCATATAGGCCTGAGCCGCCCCCAGCGCGCCGCGCAGCGGGATAAGCCAGTGCGAGAACAGCGTCAGCAGCAGAAACTGGCTGACTTCCGTCAGGATATAAAAGCGCAGCGACGCTTTGGCGATCACCAGATAGCCGAACACATAAGCCCCGACTTTCAGCACGTCGCCCACCAGCTGCCAGGCAAACAGATCGCGCATGGCGACGAACTTGTCCGAGAACAGCAGCCAGATGGCGAAATCACGCAGCAACCACACCGTAAAGCTCGCCGCCGCTACCGCCGGCAGCACGAATTTCAGCGAGCGCACGATCTCCCGCGAGATGGCGCCCTTGTCCGTCAACCGCGACAGCGTCGGCAGCAGATAGACGGTAAACGAGGCGGTGATAAACTGCAGATAGGCATCGGAAATGCTGCTGACGCCTTGCCAGATCCCCACTTCATCCCAACCGTAATGCGCGGCCAACAGGTTACGCATCATCACGTAAGCCACCGGCAGCGTCACCGAGGTGATCAACGCCATGAGGGTGAATTTGCCGAGATTGCCGGCCACCCCTTTGTCCCAGCGCGGAGCCAGGTAGCGCAGCGGCAACGTTTTGCGCCGCCACAGCATCAGCCCGGCCGGCAGCACCACCAACGCCGGCACCAACGCCAGCCCTGCCAGCGCGCCTTCATAGCCGCCCAGCTTGAAGCACAGATAATAAGCCACCACGCCGATCAGGCTGCCGCCGATCACCGCCAGCGCGTTGCCCATCGCGTCGCGATAGCCTTTCAGCACCGCCATGAACAGGTTGGCGTAGGCGATGCCCATCTGAATGAAGGCGACGGCGCGCACCACGCCGACGTAATCGGCATGCCCGAACAGCCCGATGCTGATCGGCTCGGCGGCGAACAAAAACACCAGCGCCAGCAAGGTCGAAAAGCCCAGCACAATGCTCGACGCGGTGCCGACCGCCAGACGCAGACGCTGCGAGTCCTGGTGGTACTCCGCCACGTACTTGGTGATGCCGTTAAAAATGCCCGCGCCGGACAGCACGCCCAGCACGGTGATCAACTGGCGAAAGTTACCCGCCTGCCCCACGCCGCTGGGGCCAAACGCCACCGCCAGCAGTTTCACCACCAATAGCCCCACGCCAATTTTGATCAGCGTGGAGCCGGCGGTCCATATCGACGCTTTTGCCAACGACATATCAGGCGAAGAAGCTCAGTATGCTATTGATAACCGTACGTTGATTGGCATCGGACAGATTGTAGAACAGCGGCAAACGCACCAGACGCGCACTTTCCTGGCTGGTATAGCGATCTTCACCGGCAAAGCGGCCAAACTGTTCGCCGGCCGGGCACGCATGCAGCGGGATATAGTGAAACACCGTCATGATCTCGGCTTCTTTCAAATAGTCGATAAATGCGGTGCGCTCTTCGATATCGCGCAGCTTGATATAGAACATGTGCGCATTGTGCTCGCAGTCCGCCGGCACAGTCGGCAGCTCGATACGGCCGGCCTGCGCTAACGGCAGGAAACTGTCGTAGTACTTCTGCCACAGCGACAGGCGGCGCTGATTGATGCGCTCCGCCACTTCCAGCTGACCCCACAGATAGGCGGCCTGCAGGTCAGACATCAAGTAGCTGGAACCGATGTCGCGCCAGGTATATTTGTCGACCTGGCCACGGAAGAACTGGCTGCGGTTGGTGCCTTTCTCGCGGATGACTTCCGCCCGATCGATCAGGGCCGGATCGTTCACCAGCGTCGCGCCGCCTTCGCCGCCGGCGGTATAGTTTTTGGTTTCATGGAAGCTGAAGCAGCCGATATGGCCGATGGTGCCCAATGCCTTGCCTTTGTAGGTCGACATCACGCCCTGCGCGGCGTCTTCCACCACGAACAGGTTATATTTCTTCGCCAGCGCCATGATGGTATCCATCTCGCAGGCGACGCCGGCGTAGTGTACCGGCACGATCGCGCGGGTTTTATCGGTAATCGCCGCTTCGATTTTGGTTTCGTCGATGTTCATGGTGTCCGGACGCAGATCGACGAACACCACTTTGGCGCCGCGCAGCACAAAGGCGTTGGCGGTTGAAACGAAGGTAAAGCTCGGCATGATCACTTCGTCGCCCGGCTGAATATCCAGCAGGATGGCGGCCATTTCCAACGACGCGGTGCAGGAAGGCGTCAACAGCACTTTCGCGCTGCCGAAATGCTGTTCCATCCACTGTTGGCAGCGACGGGTAAAACCGCCGTCGCCGCACAACTTGCCGCTGCTCATCGCAGCCTGCATATATTCCAGTTCAGTGCCAACAACCGGTGAAGCGTTAAATGGAATCATGTCTACCTCTGTATAACCAATACGCGGTGCTTTCAATCACGGCACCCTGTCGTTGATAGAGTCGTAATGCGGCGATATTGCCTACCTGGGTCGCGACCCGCAGGCGCTGCATCCCCTGCCGCCGGCATTCGGCCAGCGCCGCCGCCATCAGTCTGGAGCCAATGCCCCGGCCTGATGCGCCGGGATAGGCCGCCAGCAAGCCGATACGCATTTCCTGGTCGCCAATGTCACGCAGGCTGACAAATCCTTCGGGTTGCCCCTGGTTGTCCAATACCAGCAAGCATTGATGATCAAAGGTGCCCAGCACCGCTTTTTCGATCCAGGCCGCATAGAATCGCCCGCTATCGGCGCGATCGTACCACGGTGCGCGAAATCGGCTGGCGGCGAACACGTCACCGGCGGCAGCCCGCAACGACGGGATGTCCTCAGGTACAGCCATCCGCACCCCGGCCGCAGCGGTATCGACCGTCTCGCGTCCAGTTGCAATGTTCACTGCCAGGTCCACTTCGCCTTCGACCAGCCGGAAGCCCAGCGCCGACAGCGCATCGGCCCACTCCAATCGGTAAGCGGGGATTTTAGCCTGCACCAACGCATAAGCATCCAAATCAGCGTGGCTGACGGGGGCCGCAGAGTCGTCGAAATGTAACTTGGCGCTTTTCAATTGGAAGAAGTCGCTCTCCCAATTCAGCGGTTCAATACTGGCGTGGACGCGCATGCAATAAATCCAGTAAGTATTTGCCGTAACCTGTTTTGGCCAGCGTCTGAGCCGCGCGTTTCACGCCCTCATCATCCAGCCAGCCATTGCGCCAGGCGATCTCTTCAAGACAGGCGATTTTAAAGCCCTGACGTTTCTCGACCGTCTGCACGAAACTGCTGGCTTCCAGCAGGCTGTCGTGAGTGCCGGTATCCAGCCAGGCAAAACCGCGCCCCAGCAGCTCAACGGTCAGTTCTCCGCGCTCCAGATACATCTGGTTGATGCTGGTGATCTCCAGCTCACCCCGAGGTGACGGTTTGATCTGCTTGGCGAACTCCACAACCTGAGCATCATAGAAATACAACCCGGTCACCGCCCAGTTAGACTTCGGTTTAACCGGCTTTTCTTCGATCGATAATGCCCGATAGCGGTCATCGAATTCCACTACGCCAAAACGCTCGGGATCCATCACCTGATAGCCAAATACCGTGGCGCCGGCGGTGCGCGCCGCAACGCTTCTCAGCTTGGGACTGAATCCCTGGCCAAAGTAAATATTATCGCCCAACACCAGGCAGCTCGGCTCGCCGGCCAAGAATTCTTCGCCAATCAGAAATGCCTGAGCCAGGCCATCGGGGCTAGGCTGCTCGGCATAGCTGAGATTGATGCCAAACGCTTCGCCGCTGCCCAACAAACGCTTGAAAGAAGGCAGATCTTCCGGCGTGGAGATAATCAGAATGTCTTTGATCCCCGCCAGCATCAGCACCGACAGCGGGTAATAGATCATCGGTTTATCGTAAATCGGCAACAGCTGCTTCGATACGCCGCGGGTAATTGGATGCAGACGCGTCCCGGAACCCCCTGCCAGCACAATACCTTTCATACTTGCTCCCAAATCCGCCGCACCGCGCACAGGCCGCACGGCGTGACATTCAATCGGACAGCCCCAAACGCTCGCCGGCATAAGAACCGTCTTGCACCCGGCGCCACCAGACTTCGTTATTCAGGTACCAAACCACGGTTTTGCGAATGCCGCTTTCGAACGTTTCCTGCGGTTGCCATCCCAACTCACGGTCGATCTTGCCGGCGTCGATGGCGTAACGCATGTCGTGGCCCGGGCGATCCTTAACGTAAGTGATCAGATCGCGGTAGTGCGCCACGCCCTGTGGTTTGTTTGGCGCCAGTTCTTCCAGCAGGTCACAGATGGTCTGCACCACTTCGATATTCTTGCGCTCGTTATGGCCGCCGATATTGTAAGTTTCGCCCACCACACCTTCGGTCACCACCTGATAGAGCGCGCGCGCGTGATCCTCGACATACAGCCAGTCGCGCACCTGCGCGCCGTTGCCGTATACCGGCAGCGGTTTACCGGCGACGGCATTCAGGATAACCAGCGGGATCAGCTTCTCCGGGAAGTGATAAGGGCCGTAGTTGTTCGAACAGTTGGTGACGAGGGTCGGCAAACCATAGGTGCGCAGCCAGGCGCGCACCAGATGATCGCTCGACGCCTTGGAGGCGGAATACGGGCTGCTCGGCGCATAGGGCGTGGTTTCGGTGAACAGATCGTCAGTGCCGTGCAGATCGCCGTACACTTCGTCGGTGGAGATATGATGGAAGCGGAAAGCCTGCTTCTTCTCCGCCGCCAACGGCTGCCAGTAATGGCGCGCCGCTTCCAGCAGGGTGTAAGTGCCGACCACATTGGTCTCGATAAACGCCGCCGGGCCGTCGATAGAGCGATCGACGTGGCTTTCCGCCGCCAGGTGCATCACCACGTCCGGTTGATAACGGGCAAACACCCGATCCAACCCGACGCGATCGCAGATGTCGATCTGCTCGAAGACATAACGATCGCTGTCGGCCACGACCGCCAGCGACTCCAGGTTACCGGCATAGGTCAGCTTATCCACCACCACTACGCTGTCGCCGGTGGCCTCGATGATATGTCGCACGACCGCAGAACCAATAAATCCGGCGCCACCGGTGACTAAGATACGCTTCAACGCCAAACTCCTTTGGTATCCACCACCCAGCTTTGCTTGATCTCTTCCGGCCGGATGGCCTTGAACTGCTGATGATCGACCAACATCACGATCACATCGGCCTGTTGCAACGCCTCCGCGATTGGCGTCAACGTCACATGGCCCGCCAGCGAAGTCGGCAACTGTTCGACGTTCGGTTCCACCGCCAGCGTTTCACCGACGTGCCATTCGGCGATCAGGTGGGCCACTTCCACCGCCGGGCTTTCGCGCAGATCGTCGATATTCGGCTTGAAGGCCAGACCGAAGCAGGCGATTTTCACCTCTGACGCCCGCTTGTCGGTGGCGGCCAGGCAATCGGCCACCGCCGCTTTCACCCGGTCGACCACCCACAACGGTTTGCCGTCGTTCACCAGACGTGCGGTATGGATCAAGCGCGCCTGCTGCGGGTTCTGCGCCACGATAAACCACGGATCGACGGCGATGCAGTGGCCGCCGACGCCTGGGCCAGGCTGCAGAATGTTCACCCGCGGGTGACGGTTCGCCAGGCGAATCAGTTCCCAGACGTTGATCCCCTGTTCGGCGCAAATCAGCGACAGTTCGTTAGCAAAGGCGATGTTCACATCGCGGAAGCTGTTTTCCGTCAGCTTGCACATCTCGGCAGTGCGTGAGTTGGTGACCACGCATTCCCCCTCGAGGAAAATCTTGTACAGCTCGCTGGCGCGCGCCGAGCACTTCGGCGTCATGCCGCCGATCACGCGATCGTTTTGAATCAGCTCCACCATCACCTGCCCCGGCAACACGCGCTCCGGGCAATAGGCGATATTCACGTCCGCCGCTTCGCCCGCTTGTTGCGGGAAGCTGAGATCGCTGCGCGCCTGCGCCAACCATTCCGCCATCTGTTCAGTGGCGCCCACCGGCGAGGTGGACTCAAGGATCACCAGATCGCCTTTTTTCAGCACCGGCGCCAGCGATTTCGCCGCCGCCTCGACATAGGCCAGATCCGGCTCATGGTCGCCCTTGAACGGCGTAGGCACCGCGATCAGGAACGCATCGGCCGCCAGCGGTTTGGTCACCGCCTGCAGGAAACCGCCGTCGACGGCATCCTTGACCACTTTATCCAGATCCGGTTCGACGATGTGGATAGCACCGCGATTAATGGTATCTACCGCATGTTGGTTAACATCTACGCCCACCACTTTTTTCTTGCGGGAAGCAAACGCCGCCGCCGTTGGCAAGCCGATATAACCCAGGCCGATAACCGAAATAGTGTCAAAACTCATAGTGTCACCTGATGATTCTTTAAAGCTTCGAGGATACGCTGACAGGCATGCCCGTCGCCGTATGGGTTGTGCGCCCGGCTCATCGCGTGATATTCGCTTTCGTCCGTCAACAGCCGGGTCACCGCTTCAACAATTTTGGCCACATCGGTGCCGACCAGGCGCACCGTGCCCGCATCTACCGCCTCCGGGCGCTCGGTGGTGTCGCGCATCACCAGCACCGGCTTGCCTAACGAGGGCGCCTCTTCCTGAATGCCGCCGGAGTCGGTGAGGATCATGTAAGCGTGGGTCATCAGATAGACAAACGGCAAATAATCCTGCGGCTCGATCAGCATGACGTTGTCGATGCCTTTCAAAATGCGATTCACCGGCTCGCTGACATTCGGATTGAGATGCACCGGGTACACCACCTGCACTTCCGGGTGGCTGCGGGCGATCTCCGCCAGCGCGCTGCAAATCCGCTCAAAACCGCCGCCAAAGCTTTCCCGGCGATGGCCGGTGACCAGAATCAGTTTTTTGTCGGCATCGAGGAACGGGTAACGCTGCGCCAGGCTGGCGCGCAGCGCAGCATCGCTCATCACGCGATCGCGCACCCAGAACAACGCGTCGATCACCGTATTGCCGGTCACGAAAATGCGGTTGTCCGGCAGCAGCTCGCGCAGCAGATTTTGGCGTGAGTTCTCGGTCGGCGCGAAGTGGTACATCGCCAGATGGCCGGTCAGTTTGCGGTTGGCCTCTTCCGGCCAGGGAGAATACAGATTGCCGGTACGCAGCCCGGCTTCGACATGCCCAACGGGGATGCGTTGATAGAACGCCGCCAGACTGGTCGCCAGCGTGGTGGTGGTATCGCCGTGCACCAGCACCACGTCCGGTTTGAAGTCTTCCAACACCCCTTTCAGCCCTTCCAGGATGCGACAGGTGATTTCCGTTAGCCCCTGGCCGGGTTTCATGATGTTCAGGTCGTAATCCGGCGTGATCTCGAACAACCGCAATACCTGATCCAACATCTCACGATGCTGTGCCGTTACGCAGACTCTTGCTTCAAAGGCCTCATCCTGGGCCAGTGCATGTACCAGCGGCGCCATTTTAATGGCTTCAGGTCTGGTGCCGAAAACAGTCAACACTTTCACAGCGAATCTCTTTTGGTCGGTTAATCGCAGGCCCCGCCTGCGAATGGGGCGCTCACGCGCCCTGCATCAGATTATTATATTATTTTTTTAACTACGCGGCCGACGCGCCAAGGCCACACCGGCGCCAACCAACGCGCCCATCGCGCCCCACAAAATCAGCCAGAAGACCCGGCGTGGGCTGTCGCGTTTTACCGGCTCTTCCGGCGTGCGCAAATAGCGATAGGTCTGGAACTTCTCATCCAACGTCGGGCCAACGTTCAGCGTCGCCAGCATTGCGCGGTTCTGATCGTAATCCAGATCGTAGGTCGGGCCGGAGGCCTGCAGGCCTTCCAGACGCGCCTGCAGCATTGGCCGGCCCAGCAAGAACAGATCCGAATCCGGCAACTGTTCGGCCGGAGTGTCGGTTTGCGTACGGCTGATCCCCTGGCTCTCGGCAATTTTCAACGCCTGTTGCGTGGTGTTCAGCTCGCGCTTGTAAACCGACTCCGCGACCGCTTCCTGACGCTTGACCTGTGCTTTCATCGAGGTGGTGCGAGCGGCCCACGCGCCCTGGATCTCTTCGTTCAGGTGCAGGGCTGCGCGGTGGCTGGCGAAGGCCACGTATTGGCGCAGCAGGCGGTTGGCGTCCGCGGCGGTTTCCGCCGTCAGCTTCACGCCGTCGTTCGGGACTTTTTTGTCGTCGCGCGGCGTGAACAGGATGTTATTGATCAGCTCGTCGAGCAATGCCGCATCGGCACGGGCATCCCCTTCCTGACGCTGTTTGTAGTAATCGCTCTGCAGCCAGAAATCGCGACGCGTGTCGTAAGCCGCCAGCTGCATGATGAACTCATTGTACGCTTCATCCGCGATGCTCGGCTGATCGCCGGCCGCCGCCGCCGGCAGCGTGCGCACATCCAGATTGCGCAGGAACTGCTGCTGGGAGTAATAACCGCCCAGCGCATTCACCGTCGGCCTGTCGGTGATCGCGGTGGCGCTCCACTCTTGCTTAACCAGGTAAGAAACGATCAGCGCGACCGCCGCGAACAGCACCGCAATACCGATAATCCACGGTTTGCCGCGCCACAGGGTGCAGCACAGGCCGCGGATATCGAGTTCGTTATCCACCGTCGGGGTATGCTTGTCAGACGTTGTTTCTGGATTCATCACAGCCAAAAAGCCTCTGGTCTCTGGTTAAGGTACTTGCTTGTTATCGCCCGAACGCCGCAGCCGGCGCTTGATACGCTTAATGTATCGCGCAACCCGCCAGGCGCGCTTGATGCAGTAACCGTACAGGAAGAAGGCAAGCAAGAATAATGCCAACATAACCCACTCAGGGATAAAAGTCAGGCGTTCGCCGATCACGCCCACCGCCGCCAGCAACGCGGCCGCCAGGGTGATCAGCACGAAAGCCTGCCGCGGCGTAAAGCCGGCGCGCATGATCAGGTGGTGAATATGTTGACGATCGGGAGAGAAGGGGCTCATCCCCTTGCGTAAACGACGATACATGATTGCTATCATGTCCATCAGCGGAATAGCGATGATCCACAGCGCGGTCACCGGGTTGATCGAGTGCGCCTTTCCCTGTGAACTTTGCAGCAGCAGCCAAATGGCGGTAAAGCCGATCAGGGTGCTGCCGGCATCCCCCATAAACACCTTATAACGGCGGCCGAGGATGCCGAGATTGAGCAAAATATAGGGAACGATAGTGGCGATCATCGCAAAGCACCAGAACGCCAGCTCATGATGGCCGCTCAGGTACAGCAGCAGGCCCAGCGCCCCGAAGGAGACGCACGACAAACCGCCCAGCAGACCATCGATGCCGTCGACCATATTGAAAGCGTTGATCGCCGCCCATACCGCGAACAGCGTCACCAGATAGCCGAACGGCCCCAGCAGCATCTCCCAGTCACCCAGCACATGGCCGAAGCTGCGCAGATACAGACCGGCAAACACCATCATGGCGATGCCGACCAGCGCCTGCACCAGGGCGCGAATTTTAACGCTGATATCGAAACGATCGTCGAGCGCCCCCACAAACACCAAAATACCGGCGCAGGTGAGATAAAGCTTGGCGTGTGCGATGGGTTGTTCAGAGATCCAAAACGCGAAGCACAACCCGGCATAAACGGAAATACCGCCGACCAGAGGAATCAGCCCCTGATGGCGTTTGCGATAATTGGGTTTATCTACCAGACCAATACGTTTTGCCGCCTTGCGGGCAACAAAGAGAAAAGCCAAAGAAAACAGGAAAACAAATAGAATTTCAGTACTCATAGTGAGTAAGTTCACAGTTAACAGATCTCTGTAGAAGATAAGGCAGCTTACCACGGGCTAAGGCTTGTGCCATCGGCCCCCGCTACCTTTCGGTCATTTCCTATGACAACGGTGATTCATGCCTATTTTCTTCGCATCGACTGACAAAATGACAGCAGCAAAGCCGACCGGCGCGAAACCGACCGACAAACAAGATGAATTCTCAATAAGTCGAGGAAACAACTTACTTTTCCATTACTGCTACTTATCGTATCCGCCAAAAGCGAAAAACGCCACGACTAGGCGTGGCGTTCAGCGAATTTTTTAACGAATTATGAGCGTTTCATCATATCGAAGAATTCATCGTTGGTTTTAGTCATCGCCAACTTATTAATGAGGAACTCCATCGCGTCGATTTCACCCATCGGATGAATGATTTTGCGCAGGATCCACATTTTTTGCAGCTCTTCAGAGGTGGTGAGCAGCTCTTCTTTACGGGTACCGGAGCGGTTGTAATCGATAGCCGGGAATACGCGTTTCTCGGCGATTTTACGCGCCAAGTGCAATTCCATGTTGCCGGTACCTTTAAATTCTTCGTAGATCACTTCGTCCATCTTCGAACCGGTATCAACCAGCGCGGTCGCGATGATGGTCAGGCTGCCGCCCTCTTCCACGTTACGCGCCGCACCGAAGAAGCGCTTCGGACGATGCAGGGCGTTGGCGTCCACACCACCGGTCAGCACCTTGCCCGAGGCCGGCACCACGGTGTTGTAGGCGCGCGCCAGACGGGTGATGGAGTCGAGCAGAATGATCACGTCTTTCTTGTGCTCAACCAGGCGCTTGGCCTTCTCGATCACCATTTCGGCCACTTGCACGTGACGCGAAGCCGGCTCGTCGAAGGTCGATGCGATCACTTCGCCTTTCACCAGGCGCTGCATCTCGGTCACTTCTTCCGGACGTTCGTCGATCAGCAGCACCATCAGCACGCAGTCTGGGTGATTGTAGGCGATGCTCTGCGCGATGTTCTGCAGCAGCATGGTTTTACCGGCTTTCGGCGGTGCCACGATCAGGCCACGCTGGCCGCGGCCAATTGGCGCCGCCAGATCCAGTACGCGCGCCGTCAAGTCTTCGGTCGAGCCGTTGCCGCGCTCCATCCGCAAACGGGAATTGGCGTGCAGCGGCGTCAAGTTCTCGAACAGGATCTTGCTGCGGGCGTTTTCCGGCTTGTCGTAGTTGACTTCGTTGACTTTCAGCAGGGCAAAATAGCGCTCGCCTTCTTTTGGCGGACGAATCTTACCGGAAATGGTGTCACCTGTGCGGAGGTTGAAGCGGCGGATTTGGCTAGGGGATACGTAGATGTCGTCGGGACCGGCGAGGTAGGAACTGTCTCCAGAGCGGAGGAAACCGAATCCATCCTGCAATATCTCGAGCACGCCGTCGCCGAAGATATCTTCTCCGCTTTTCGCATGTTGCTTCAGAATGGAGAAGATGATGTCCTGCTTGCGCATGCGGGCAAGGTTTTCCAGCCCCATATTTTCGCCGAGAGTAATCAGCTCAGAAACCGGCGTATTCTTTAATTCGGTAAGATTCATAGTGGTGGGTTCTTAAACTCGGGGTATGTCTCGAACTTGTATCGTGAATGGTATGGCAGCGAGATGCGTGCCTGTTTACTGGACGTTCGATCACCGGGCGCAGAGCCGTCGCGGTAAGAAATGGCTTACATCGGGCGCACGCATTGACGGTTGAAGATCGAAGGTACCTTAAAAATGATTTTTGCAAAACCGTTTGATTGCCAAAACACGGGTTGAGTTCAGTTTACTTTCAACGCCGGTGGTTCGACACAGAGTATAGCTTTAGATTCAAACTCTTTAGATTTAAAACTTCGGGCAAGTTCTATATGCAGTGTGGTTAAACTTAACACGCTTCTTGGCAGGCGTCTAGCGGTGAATTGAACATCACCGCCAGGCGCCTGATACTGGGCTTCCCGCCCGATTACAGATTCGCGTTCAGGAAATCTTTGAGCTGACCTTTGGACAACGCGCCAACCTTGGTCGCGGCCACTTCACCGTTCTTGAACAGCAACAGCGTAGGGATGCCACGGATACCGTACTTAGGCGCGGTAGCCGGGTTCTGATCGATATTCAGCTTGGTGATGGTCAGTTTGCCTTCGAACTCTTCGGCAATCTCATCCAGAATCGGAGCAATCATCTTGCACGGCCCACACCATTCAGCCCAGAAATCGACCAGGATCGGCCCTTCCGCTTTCAGCACGTCAGCTTCGAAGCTGCTGTCAGTCAGGTGAATAATTTTATCGCTCATGTTCTACTCCACAGGATTATGTCTACCTTGTTGGTGTAGCATTAACCAACTCAAGGTGATTTTATTGCACCGCGTTTATTTCAACGGATGTGCTTTCGTAAAGCAATAGTTAGCTGATATTCTACCACACTATGAGCAAAACACACTTGACCGAACAGAAGTTTTCCGACTTCGCCCTGCACCCGTTAGTCCTTGAAGCCCTTGAGAAAAAAGGGTTTCACAATTGCACGCCCATCCAGGCGTTAGCATTGCCGCTCACGCTCTCCGGGCGTGACGTTGCAGGTCAGGCGCAAACCGGTACCGGAAAGACGCTGGCGTTTTTGGCGTCTACTTTTCACTATTTGCTGACCCACCCGGCGAAACAGGATCGCCAGACCAATCAGCCGCGCGCCTTGATCATGGCGCCTACGCGTGAACTGGCGGTGCAAATCCACTCCGATGCGGAAGCCCTCTCCCAGAGCACCGGCCTGAAGCTGGGCCTGGCCTACGGTGGCGACGGCTACGACAAACAGCTGAAAGTGCTGGAAAGCGGCGTGGACATTCTGATTGGCACCACCGGCCGTTTAATCGATTACACCAAGCAGAACTATGTCGATCTCGGCGCGATGCAGGTCGTCGTGCTGGATGAGGCCGATCGCATGTACGATCTCGGCTTTATCAAAGACATCCGCTGGCTGTTCCGCCGCATGCCTGCGGCCGATCAACGCCTGAACATGCTGTTCTCCGCCACGCTGTCCTATCGCGTACGCGAACTGGCCTTCGAGCAGATGAACAACGCCGAATATGTTGAAGTGGAACCGGAACAGAAAACCGGCCACCGCATTAAAGAAGAGCTGTTCTACCCGTCCAACGAAGAAAAAATGCGTCTGCTGCAGACGCTGATCGAAGAAGAGTGGCCGGATCGCGCCATCATCTTCGCCAACACCAAGCACCGCTGCGAAGACATCTGGGGCCACCTGGCCGCCGACGGTCACCGCGTCGGCCTGCTGACCGGCGACGTGGCGCAGAAAAAACGCCTGCGCATCCTCGACGACTTCACCAAGGGCAATCTGGATATCCTGGTCGCCACAGACGTCGCCGCGCGCGGTCTGCACATTCCCGCCGTCACGCACGTCTTCAACTACGATCTGCCTGACGACTGCGAAGACTACGTGCACCGCATCGGCCGTACCGGCCGAGCAGGCGCCAGCGGCCACTCCATCAGCCTGGCTTGTGAAGAGTACGCGCTCAACCTGCCGGCGATCGAGACCTATATCGATCACAGCATTCCGGTGAGCAAGTACAACAGCGATGCGCTGCTGACCGATCTGCCGGCACCGAAGCGCCTGTCGCGTCCGCGCGGCGGCAACGGCCCACGTCGCAACTCCGCGCCACGTCGCGGCGGCGCGCCGCGCAGCAACCGTAAACGCTCGAGCTGATCGCCATGCTCAGCTCCAGCACGCTTTATGCTGCCATCGATCTCGGCTCCAACAGCTTCCATATGTTGGTGGTGCGCGAGGTGGCCGGCAGCATTCAGACTCTGGCGCGGATAAAGCGCAAGGTGCGCCTGGCGGCCGGGCTGGATCAGCACAATCACCTGTCGCATGAGGCCATGCAACGCGGCTGGCAGTGCCTGCGGCTGTTCTCCGAACGCCTGCAGGACATCCCGCGCGAGCAGATCCGCGTCGTCGCCACCGCCACCTTGCGCCTGGCGTCCAACGCCGATGAGTTCCTGCAGGCCGCCGAGCAAATCCTCGGCTGCCCGGTGCAGGTCATCAGCGGCGAAGAAGAAGCGCGGCTGATTTATCATGGCGTCGCGCACACCACCGGCGGGCCGGATCGGCGGCTGGTCGTCGATATCGGCGGCGGCAGCACCGAACTGGTCACCGGCACCGGCGCGCAGGCATCGCAGCTGTACAGCCTGTCGATGGGCTGCGTCACCTGGCTGGAGCGCTACTTCAGCGATCGCAACCTCGGGCAAGAAAACTTCGAGCGCGCCGAACAGGCCGCGCGCGAAATGGTGCGGCCGATCGCGCCGCAGCTGCGCCAGCACGGTTGGCAAATCTGCGTCGGCGCTTCCGGCACCGTACAAGCGCTGCAGGAAATCATGGTGGCGCAAGGCATGGATGAACGCATCACCCTGCCCAAGCTGCGCCAGTTGAAACAGCGGGCCATTCAGTGCGGCAAGCTGGAAGAGCTGGAGATCGAAGGGTTGACGCTGGAACGCGCGCTGGTCTTCCCGAGCGGTCTGTCCATTCTGCTGGCCATCTTCCAGGAGCTGGGCATCGAAAGCATGATGCTGGCCGGCGGGGCGCTGCGTGAAGGCCTGGTTTACGGCATGCTGCATCTGCCGGTGGAGCAGGATATTCGCATCCGCACCATCCGCAACCTGCAGCGTCGCTACCTGATCGACACCGAGCAGGCCGAGCGCGTCAGCCAGCTCGCCGCCAACTTCTCGCAGCAGGTCGCCAACGAGTGGCAGTTGGATGCGCGATGTCGCGAGCTGTTGCACAGCGCCAGCCTGATCCACGAACTCGGCCTCAGCGTCGATTTCAAGCAGGCGCCGCAACACGCCGCCTACCTGATCCGCCACCTGGACTTACCCGGCTTTACCCCCGCGCAGAAAAAACTGCTGGCCACCCTGCTGCAAAACCAGAGCAACACCCTCGACCTGTCGCTGTTGAACCAGCAAAACGCCCTGCCGCCGCGCACCGCGCAGCGTCTGTGCCGCATTTTGCGCCTGGCGATCATCTTCGCCAGCCGCCGCCGCGACGACACGCTGCCGGCGGTGCGTTTACGCGCCAATCAGGACGATGAACTGACGGTGATCTTGCCGCCGGGTTGGCTGGAGCAGCATCCGCTGCGCGCCGAGGCGCTGGAGCAGGAGAGCCACTGGCAGAGCTACGTCCACTGGACGCTGCGGTTGGAAGAACAACGTTGAAATAGCAAGGGCGCGATGAGCGCCCTTTCTTTTTAATTCCCGCCTTTGGCCTTGGCCAGCTGGGCGCGGATATTGGCCAGATGGCTCTGCCCCTTCTGCATCCGCTCCTGCGGGCTCACCACTTTGCGCTCGGTTTCCCACGCCAAATCGTCCTGCGGCAGCTCCAGCAGGAATCGGCTCGGCTCCGGCCGCACCAACTCACCGTACTGACGGCGTTCGCGGCACAGGGTGAAGATCAGCTCTTTTTGCGCGCGGGTGATCCCCACATAGGCCAGACGCCGCTCTTCATCGACATTGTCTTCGTCGATGCTGCTCTGGTGCGGCAGCAGCCCCTCTTCCATGCCCACCAGGAACACGTAGGGGAACTCCAACCCTTTGGAAGCGTGCAGCGTCATCAGCTGCACCTGATCCAGCTCCTCTTCGCTTTCACCGCGCTCCATCATGTCGCGCAGGGTGAAGCGCGTCACGACCTGGGTCAGCGTCATCGGCTCGTCCAAATCGTTGCCTTCCAGCATCTCCGTCATCCAACCGAACAGCGTATTGACGTTCTTCATCCGCATTTCGGCGGCCTTCGGGCTGGTCGAGGTTTCAAACAGCCAGCTTTCATAATCCACGCCGCGGATCAGATCGCGCACCGCCGCCACCGGCTCACGCTCCGCCTGTTGGGCGATGCCGCCCAACCAGTGGGTGAAGCGCTGGAGCGATTCCAGCCCGCGCCCGGTCAAGTGCTGGCTCAGCCCCAGATCGAAACTGGCGTGGAACAAACTCTTGTTGCGCTGGTTGGCCCATTCGCCGAGCTTCTGCAGCGTCGCCGGGCCGATCTCGCGCTTGGGGGTATTGACGATGCGCAGGAAGGCGCTGTCGTCGTCCGGGTTGGTCAGCACGCGCAGGTAGGCCAGCAGATCCTTGATCTCGGGGCGAGAGAAGAACGACGTGCCGCCGGAAATCTTGTACGGAATGCGGTTCTGCATCAGCATCTTTTCAAACACCCGCGACTGGTGGTTGCCACGGTAGAGAATCGCATAGTCGCCGTAGTTGGTCTTTTTCACGAAGTGGTGGGCGATCAGTTCCCCCACCACGCGTTCGGCTTCGTGATCCTCGTTGTTGGCGGTCACCACCTTCAGCTCTTCGCCATACCCCAGCTCGGAAAACAGCCTTTTTTCAAACACGTGCGGGTTATTGGCGATCAGGATATTGGCCGCCTTCAAAATGCGCTCGCTGGAACGGTAGTTTTGCTCCAGCTTGATCACCTGCAGCGCCGGGAAATCTTCCTTCAGCAGCACCAGATTCTGCGGCCGCGCGCCGCGCCAGGAGTAAATCGACTGGTCGTCGTCGCCCACCACGGTAAAGCGCGCGCGATGGCCCACCAACAGCTTCACCAGCTCGTATTGGCTGGTGTTGGTATCCTGATACTCATCCACCAGCAGATAGCGGATGCGCTGCTGCCAGCGTTCACGCACCTCTTCGTTGCGTTGCAGCAGCAGCGTCGGCAACAGGATCAAATCGTCGAAGTCCAGTACGTTGCACGCCCGCATATGGGCGTGGTAAAGACCGTAGCAATGGGCGAACAGCTTGTCGCGCTCCGAGCGCGCCAACTCTGCCGCCCGCTGGGGATCGATCAGGTCGTTTTTCCAGTTGGAGATGGTCGAAATCAGCTGCGCCACCAGCGTCTTATCGCTTTCCAACCACTTTTCGGTCAGCTCTTTCAGCAATGCCAGCTGATCCTGGTCGTCGAACAGCGAGAAGTTGGACTTCATGCCCAGCGCCACATATTCCCGCTTGATGATCTCCAGCCCCAGGGTGTGGAAGGTGGAAATCATCAGCCCGCGCGCCTCTTTACGCCCCAGGGTTTGCGACACGCGCTCTTTCATCTCGCGCGCGGCTTTGTTGGTAAAAGTCACGGCGGCGATGTGCCGCGCCTGATAGCCGCAGTGGTGGATCAGGTGGGCTATCTTGTTGGTGATAACGCGCGTCTTGCCGGAACCGGCACCGGCCAACACCAGGCAGGGCCCGGTAACGAATTCGACGGCTTGTTGTTGGCTGGGGTTTAATCGCATGGCGCTGACTTGCTCGACTGTAAAACGTGGAAGGGAATTGTAGCAGAAAGCGCCGATGAGATTTAGCGGGTATAATCAGCGCAATTTTCGCATCGACAAAGGCAATACCATGGCAAAAACGGCGTGCGCCCTGCACATTCTGGTAGACAATGAAAAGCTGGCCAACGAGCTGTTGGCCAAGCTTAAGCGCGGCGTCAGCTTCGACACGCTGGCGCGCAAATACTCGAGCTGCCCGTCAAAACGCAACGGCGGCTCGCTGGGCGAATTCAACAAAGGCGCAATGGTGCCTGCGTTCGATAAAGCGGTGTTCAGCATCCCGCTGCTCAAACCTTACGGCCCGGTCAAAACCCAGTTCGGTTACCATATCATCAAGGTGCTGTACCGCAACTGAGGGGGCCTGAGCCCCCTGCCACGAATTACTGCGCGCCAGCGGCGTCCGTCGCCGGCGAAGCGACTGCGGTGTCCGCCGGTTTGGCTTCTTCCGTCACCACCGCCGGCGGCGGCATCATGATGCCGTTATAGGTATCCTGCAGCTGCTTCATGCTCATTTCCGGCTCGCCCTTCGGCTGCATCAGCACCAGCGTCGCGTCCTGAGACAACTGCAGCTTCAACGCCTGATTCAGTGTCTCCAGCGTCAGGCTGGACAGGAACTCCTGGCGCAGCTTCTGGTACAGCTCCGGCGCGATATCCACCACCCCGCTCTGCTGCGACCGCAGACGCTGGCTCATCAGCACGTCGGTGTCGGTACGGGCGTAGGTCGCGAACAGCTTGCTCAGCTGATCGTTTTTCTGCGCCAGCAGCGCATCGAATTCCTCTTTCGACAGGCCGTTGTCACGCACGTTGGCCAGTTCGCGGGCAATGAAGCCCAGGCTGCCGTTCAGATTGTTGTTCGGCGTATCCAGGTGGATGGCGCACTGCCCGCGCTGGTACTGCACGCGGCAGTCAAAGCCCAAATGCAGGTTTTTCTGGTCGCTTTTTTCCAGCGTCTGCTGGAGGTGCCAGAACAACGCCTCGCGGGCGAGATCGCCACGCCAGTAGCGCAGCAGGCTTTGCGAATCGCGAATCGGGTGCCACGGCGAATCCCACATGATCGACAGCGTATCCTGCTTCACCTGCTCGCTGATCAGGCTCACCGGCTGCTGCGGCAGCGGCGTCAGGGTCGGCATCGGAGCCGGGGTTTCACGTTTGCCCTGCAGCGGCGAGAAAGCCTTGTTGATCTGCTCGCCCAGGCTGCGGCTGTCAACCTTGCCGACCACGAACAGCGTCATGGCGTCCGGTGTGTACCACTGCTGATAGAATTTCTTCAACTGCTCAAGGTTGACCGGCCGTTTCGCCGGCTGCGCCGGATCGTGCGCCAGCAGCGTCGAGCCTTTCAGGCGGTAACGCCACCAGGCGTCTTTGGTATTGGGTGGGAAAGTGCCGACCGGATTGATGCTGGAATTCATCACCGCGTGCACCGTGTGCTCGTCGATCGCCAGTTTGCCGGTCGTGTCCGCCAGCCAGGCCAGCGCTTCTTTCAGCAGATCGGGCCGGTTGTTCGGCAAGCTGAGGTTATACATGGTGAAATCGTACGAGATGATAGCCGGCGGCAGCGGCCGCTCGTTATCTACGCTCTGCTGCCACAGCGCCCGCAGCTGCGGCGCCGTGAAGCTTTCGCTGCGCGTCAACGCCAGCCGCGGCAGCAGGTGGGCAAAGCCGGTCTGCTGCGAAGACTCCACCAAAGAGCCGGTATTGACGATCAGCCGCAGTTCCACGCGGTCGCTCGGCCGCTGCGGCGTATCGAGAATCTGCCATGAAAACCCGTTGGCCAGCGCCCCCTGCTGCCAGGCAGGATCGGGTTGTAGTGCTTCAGCCTGCACGCTGCCACTGGCTGCCGCCAGTAGCAGCCCACCAACTATAAGATGAATTCTGGTGCCCTGCATGTGAACCCCTACTTAATGACTATCCAATTTCTTATGCAAATGCGTGTATTCCATTCAATGGAATCATAAAAATACGCCCTGAGTTTCACGGTGGGGCGGAAAGCAGAAAGTGTACCATCGTGTTAGACCGCGCGCCTTTGCGGATGTCACTCATTAGAGTGAAAAATAATAGATTGCGGGGTTTTTAATGCAAAAAATCGTTACGAGGCAGGGGAAGAAGCTCACCGGCCGCGGATGCGGCCGGTGATTTACCGCCAAAATCAGGCGGAAGGCAGCGTTTTGTCCGCGCCGGCGTTTTTGTTGTTCAGGGTGTCTTTCAGCTGCTTCTCATCCAGCTGATTACACCATTTGGCTACGACCACGGTCGCCACGCCATTGCCCACCAGGTTGGTCAGCGCGCGGGCTTCCGACATAAAGCGGTCGATGCCGAGGATCAGCGCCAGGCCGGCCAGCGGCAGGTGGCCTACGGCGGAGATGGTGGCGGCCAACACGATAAAGCCGCTGCCGGTCACGCCCGCCGCCCCTTTGGAGGAGAGCAGCAACACCACCAGCAGGGTAATCTGATGCATGATATCCATGTGGGTGTTGGTCGCCTGCGCGATAAACACCGCGGCCATGGTCAGGTAGATAGAGGTGCCGTCCAGATTGAAGGAGTATCCGGTCGGGATCACCAGACCCACCACCGATTTCTTGCAGCCCAACTTCTCCATTTTATCCAGCATGCGCGGCAGCGCGGATTCAGACGACGAGGTCCCCAGCACGATCAGCAGCTCTTCTTTGATGTAGTTGACGAATTTGAAGATGCTGAAGCCGTTGGCGCGGGCGATGCTGCCCAACACCACCACCACGAACAGGATGCAGGTGATATAGAAACACACGATCAGCTGGCCGAGTTGCACCAGCGTGCCGACGCCGTATTTACCGATGGTAAACGCCATGGCGCCGAAGGCCCCCAGCGGCGCCAGACGCATGATCATGTTGATGATGCCGAAAATCACCCGCGAGAAGCTGTCGATCACGTTGTAGATCAGCTGCCCTTTGTCGCCCAGACGATGCAGGGCGAAGCCGAACAGTACCGCGAACAGCAGCACCTGAAGAATGTTGCCGCTGGCGAACGCGCCGATCACGCTGCCGGGGATGATGTCCAGCAGGAACGGAATGATGCCCTGCTGCTGCGCCTGCTCGGCGTAGATCGCCACCGCTTTGGCGTCCAGCGTACCGGGATCGACGTTCATGCCGGCGCCCGGTTGCACCAGGTTGACGATCACCAGGCCGATAATCAGCGCGAGGGTGCTGACGATTTCAAAATACAGCAGCGCGATGGCGCCGGTGCGCCCCACCGCCTTCATGCTTTCCATGCCGGCGATGCCGGTCACCACGGTGCAGAAAATCACCGGGGCGATAATCATCTTGATCAGTTTGACGAAGCCATCGCCCAAGGGTTTCATCTGGGCGCCGAGGTCAGGGTAGAAGTGGCCAAGCAGGATACCCAGCGTGATCGCCGTCAGCACCTGAAAATAGAGGCTCTTAAAAATTGTTGTTTTCATATGAACATCCTATGGGGGGAAGACACGCACCAGGCGGCAGTCTAAAAATCCAGCCTGTTCATTGCTTGCGCGGAAAATAACACCCACTTAACAACATGGAAATAATTTGTTGCACCCACCCCTCAGGGTTGATGTGAATTTAAGAGCTGAAACGCGTCAGTCCGGGTGCAAAGCTGAAAATTGCGTAAGCCTTTGTTTGCACTAACGCAAAAGAGGTATGAGGGGAATAGCGATTTTCGGACGGGGAAAAGTACCGGAAAGGTAACGCGGCGCTCACGGCGCCGCGCGGCAAAACTCGGTTTCGAACGCTTCACGCGGCAGCGGCCGAGCGAACAGGAACCCTTGCCCGCTGCGAATGCCGTGCTTCAGCAGCCAGTCGCGCTGCTCGGCGTTTTCCACGCCTTCGGCCATCACCGGCAACGCCAGCACTTCAGAGATTGAACTGACGATGCGCACCATCGCATCGTCGGCCGGCAGCCCCTGAATGAAACTGCGGTCGATTTTAATCAAATCGATCGGCAGGGATTTCAACCGGTTCAGGTACTCCAGGCTGGAGTAGCCCATGCCGAAGTCGTCCAGCGCGATCGACAGCCCCAGATCGTGCAGCTCGCGCAGCAGCGCCAGCGCGCGGTCGAGATCGTCGATGCGTACCGTCTCGGTGATCTCCAGCAGCAGCTTGCGCGGATCGATCCGATACTGCGCCAGCAGATTTTTCAGATGCGGAACAAACGCCTCGTCCTGCATCTGAATGCCGGAAACGTTGACCGCCAGCGGCAGCGCAATGCCGCGCTGCTGCCAGTCCGCCAGGATACGGCAGGACTCTTCCAGCACCCAGTTGCCGAGCGGCACAATCACGCCCAGCTCTTCCGCGAGCGGAATGACGTCGGCCGGCAGGGTATAGCTGCCGTCGTACTGCTGCCAGCGCAGCAACGCTTCTGCGCCAATCACCTCGTTGGACTGCATGTCGATCTGTGGCTGCAGGAACAGCGTGAAATGCCGCTGCTCAATGCCGTGCAGGATCTCGCTCTCCTGCGTCAATCGCTTCTGCGTGCGCTCCGTCAGGCTGGGTTCGAAGAACAGGATCTGATTTTTCCCTTCGCGATGCGCGGACATCATCGCCGAGGTAGCGCTGCGCAGCAGCTGTTCCGCGCTCTCCCCCTGATTGAGGTAGTGGGCGATGCCGATGCTGGCGTTGGGCCGCAGCGCCAGGCCTTCCAGCGTCAACGGCGCGTTGATCTCCGCCATGATGCGTCGCGCCAGCTGCATGGCGTGGAACGGCCGCTCGATGCCCTTGGCCAGGATGGCGAATTCGGTATTGCTCAGCTGTGCCAGCACGCCGTTTTCGTCGATGCAGCCGCGCAGCTTCTTCGCCAGCGCCAACAGCAATGCCTCGCGCATCGCCGGGCTCATCACGCCCGACGCTTCATGCAGCGTCTCGATGCCGATCACCAGCAGGTTAAAACGCTCGGGGCGCAGGCTGGAGGCGATATGCTGTTCCAGCAACGCGTTCAGCAAGGCCGGGTTCGGCAGTTCGGTCACCGGGTGGCGGGTGCTCAGGCGGCTCATGTCGGCATGCGCCTTGGCCAGCGTCTGTTGATTGCGGTTGTAGTTGCGCACCAGCAGGCCGAGCTCGTCGTCCTGGTGCAGCGCCGGCAGCATCAGCTGGTGATAAGGCGCTTCGTCCTGCGAGATGTTTTCCAGCTCTTTGGCCATCGCGCGCAGCGGATGCACCATCAGCCGGTTCATGCACCAGGTGATGGACACCGACAGGATCAGCGCCAGCAGCAGGTAGGTCGACAGCATGGTCGACAATATGCTGAGGATAAACTGATACATGCGGAACGAATCGGCCTGCAGCACCAGGTAGGCCAGCGGCTGCTGGTTGGCCGGCACCCGTTCCAGCGAATAGAGCGGCACGGATATTTGGATAGGCAGCTCAAACAGCCGGGCGATCAGCGTCGGCACCGGCCGCTCTGGCGGGAAATTGGCGTGCAGCGCCTGAAACTCGTTCGGCAAGACGATATCCGCCCGGCTCAGAATGCCGACCGGCAACAGCGTATTCAGCACCTTTTTGGCTTCCGGCACGTCCATGCGCAGCACCGCTTCCGCCAGCGGCTGGCGCACGGAGTGGGCGATATTCTCCAGTTGCTGGGCGTAGTCATCCCTGCGCTGCTGCACAAAATGGAACAACTGAATCACGATAAAGATACAGATCGTGACCAGCGCCACGCCGGACACTGTCGCCATCTGCTTAATCGTTAACGAACGCCTGACCCGCAAACCTGCTCTCCGTAAAATCGGGCTGAAACAAAAAGGGGGCTGACTCTCACCCGCCCCCTCGAACCGGGCTGAGTATACTCGATCATCGGCTGTTTTTATCTGGCTATGCCGCAGGCATAACCAAGAAAATCGCGGGTTTCAGTCTTTTCCTAGAGCGAACAAACACGACCCGGACACAGGGTAACAAAACTCCCCGGAGTCCGACACTCCGAATCTCTCTCCTCCCGGTTACTTGAAGTCGGCATAAGGCGTCAGCGGCTGCGGCGGCAAATCGAGGTCCCCCTGCCAGCCGGCCAGGGAATAACGCAGATAAATCAACGCGTGGCTCGGCGTATAGTTCTTCGCCTGCTGAATATCGATGCCCGCGCCGAGCGTCCAGTGCGAACTGAGACGGCGTTCGACGATCGCCCGCAGGGTATAACCGACGCCGCTTGAGGCGCTGCCGTCCTCGACGGCGAACTTATCGGGCAGTGAATCCGGGATCAGGCCCTGCAGCGGATAACGGCGCTGGCTGTCGGTTTTCGAATGCGACAGCGAAACCGAACCGCCCAGCTCCCACGACCAGTTCTCGGTGCGCTGACGATAGTTGACCGGCAGCGACAGCGACAGATATTGCTGCGGGCTGTAATAGCCGCCCTGTCCCAGCGAATAGCCACTCAAGTCTTTCTGGTAGTGCCACAGCATGGTATTGAGCCCAACGCTCAGGCGGCGATTGTCTTCGTTGATCACCTTGTAGTAATAGCCGGCCATCAACCGCTGCCGCTGGTTGTCCGCCACGTTCTTGCCGGTGAGCTGGTGCGCGCTGAGATCGGCCCACACGCCGTTCGCCTCGCCGCGATCGTAGCTGGTGCTCAGGCTGACGCCGGTGGCGCGCACGCCGCCCCAGGTAGTGCCGGTATTCGGATCCTTGGCGCCGCCAAACGCCAGCAACGAGCTGGAGATCGGCCGCCGCGAGGCCGCCAGCGTCCAGCCGATGTGGTTCCAGTCGCCGCTGTAGGCCAGGCCGCCGCTCCAGTCGACCACCTCGAAGCCCATCGGCGTCGTGCCGATATCGGCGGCCCAGCGATCGTTTTTCCAACCGGCCGCCACGCTGGTGCCGGTGGTTTTCTGGTGTTCATCGCCGCGGCACCCTTGCGTGTGGCAGGTGCCGAAGGTTTCGTAGTATTTGCCGCTGCCGTCGGTCGAGAAGCGGCCGGCATCCAGCTGCACGGTGTCGGTGCGCAAGAAGGCGCGCCCGTCATACAGCGGCATATCCACCTGCAGCATGGTGTCGTGCGCGTTGAAGTCGGAAATGCCGCCGGTGCCGCTCGAGCGCCAGTAATCGTGATCGAGCGTGACGTTCACGTCTTGCTGCCGATACAGATCCGCGGCATCGGAGCGGATGCCGCGTTTCAGCCAGTAGTCGCCCGGATTATTGCGCGTCAAATAGGTGTAGCGGTCATTATCCTGCGGCAGCGTAGGCGTGATGCCGCCGGCCACCATCGCCTGGCGGTAATCCTGCTGCGCCCGCTCCGGCTGTTGTTGAGCCCGCTCCAGGCGGGCGGCGTCGCGGTAGATCAGCGCTTTGGTCTGCCCGACGGGTTCTGAGGCCGCCGCCGTTTTCAGCCGACTGAAGAGCGCCTCGGCCTGCTGCGCATCGCCGACCGCGCCCCAGGCATTGGCGACCCGCCGTTGGCTGTTGAGCGAAGCGTCTTGCGGCTGCGGTTCGATTTTCAGCCGCTGGCGCGCCGCGTCCAGATCCCCCTGCGCCACATAGGCTTCGATCTCGCCCAGCTGCGCATCCGGATTGTTCGGTTCACGACGTTTCACCCGCTGATAGTCGTCCAGCGCCGCCGCATACTCCCCGCGCGCCAGCGCCCAGTCGGCGAGCAGCAAATCGATGCGCGTGTCCGCCGGCTGCCGGCGCAGATAGGCTTCCGCCGCCGGTTCGTCACCGGCCGCCCGCAGCCCTTCGGCATGTGCGATCGTCGCCTGCATTTTCAGCCGCTGCGCCAGTTCGCGCATATTGTCGTTCCACTGCGCCGCCGGCAGCGTATTGAGCTGCGCCAGCGCCTGCCTGTCGCGATCGCTGCCGGAAAGATAGAGCGCATAGGCGTAGGTCAGCTGCGGATTGGCGTGCTGGCGCTGCGCCAGCTGCCGGAATAAGGCGTCCGCCTGTTGCGGCTGCCCGGCCTGACGCAGCGCCTGGGCATAGCGATAGGTCAGCCAGACATCGTCGGGCGCCATCGGCTGGGCGCGCCGATAGATTTCCGCCGCCTGCTGCCACTGTTGCTGCTGCGCCAGCGTCTCCGCCTGCTGTTTCAGCCTGTCGAGCCGCAGCCCATCGAGAGTGCTGCGCAGCTTGGCCTGCTGGCTGCGCGGCAGGCCGTCAAGGTAGGCCAGCGCTTTTTCCGGCGACTGGCGCTGATAGATATTCACCAGGCCGCGCAGCGCGCTGCCGTTGCCGGGATCGCGCCGCAGCGCCTGCTGATAAAACCCTCCGCCGCGGCGTCATCCTTGCTCGCCACCGCCACATCGCCCAGGCCGATAAACGCGTCGCCGTTGCTGTCGTCGAGCTGGCGCGCCTGCTGATATTTCTGCCGTGCCAGCGCGAGATTGCCGGCCTTGAGCGCTTTGTCGCCCTCGTCGATCGCCAGCCAGTAGCCGGTGCTCTTGATCAGGCTCTGCCATTTGCCGCTGCCGTAGCCATTCTTGTCGGCCGCCAGCGCCTGGCGAAACAGCTTCAGCGCCTGCGGGCGGTCACCGGCGCGTGAATAGGCCTGGCCGAGCGCGCCCAGCACCTCGGCGTCGTTCGGCGTCGCCGCCAACGCCTTTTGCAACTCAGGAATGGCCGCCCGGCTGCCGCCTTTATCCACCTGTGCCAGGCCGCGCACCCGCGCCTGATAAGCCGGATCGGCCAACAGTTTCTGCTGTCTGGCCAGCTCTTCACGGGCGCTGGTCGCCTGATCGCCGGTGTCGAACACGCCGAGGAAACGGTTGAGCGCCGCTACGCTCTGCGCGCTGACCGGCATCGCTTTGACCTTGTCCAGCCACAGATCGGCGGCATCGCCGCGCCCGGCCGGATCGGCGGCGATCTTCTGCAGCAGTTCATAGGCCTGCGCGTCCTGATTCTGGCTGAACAGCATGCGCGCCAGCGACATGCGCAGCGCCGCGTTGCCGGAATATTGCTGATCCAGCGCCTGCAGCTGCTTTAACGCCTTCGCCTCCTGTCCCGGCAAGCGCGCCACCAGCCGCCAGTATTCCACCGCCAGATCGAGCGTCGGCGGCTCGCCGTGGAACAGCGCATCGTACTGCGCCTTGGCCTCCGGCAACCGGCCGGCGGTCGCCATCAGGCGCGCCTGCTGCAGCTTTTGCCGGGTTTCCGGCTGGGTCAGCAGCATGTTCATTTGCGCCTGGCGATAAGCGCTGGACTGCGGCGCGAGCGTTTTCAGCTTGTCCAACTGCTGCTGCGCCAGCGCCATGTTGCCCTGCCGCAGCGCCAAACGCATGCGCGCGGCGATCACGTCCGGGTTATTCGGATCCATCAGTTCAAGCCGGTACAGCGATTGGCGCACCAGATCGTCCTTGTTGCCGGCCTCGCCAATGCGCACCTGCTCCAGCAGCCACTGCTCCGGCGCCACGGCCTCCGCAGCGCGCGCCTGCGGCAGCATCGCCAGACTCAGCGGAATCAAATTCAGCCAGTTTATTTTGAAGTTGTGCATTGGCCGTCCCACGAGGGTTGCAATTCACCCTGACGATTAAAGCGATAACGTTGTTGATCCCACCCCTGGCCGAACAGCGTCAGCGAGGCGCTGAAATAGGCGTCGTCACCCGGCGGGTGTTCGCCGATCCGTTGCCGCTGGGCCGCCAGCGCGTCGGCCTGCGCCGCCAACATCGGCAACATCGCGGCGGAAAAGCCGACCGGGCCGTCGCCGGTGGTTTTGCCGCTGGCGGTATCGGTTTTCTCCGGCGGCACGCCCTGGCTGGCGGTGAGCTGCGCCATCGGCTGGAAGCGTTTGAGCAGCGCCGCCTTGTGTTCATCGTCGTCCGCCAGCATGCCGGCCCACAGATAGACCCGAATGGCGTCGTAGCTGCCGACGTTCGGCTTGACGGTGTCCGGCTGCCAGCCGGCGCCGACCCGCCATACCACCCAGTCCGGCGAGAAGCCGTGCGGCGCGGTCTCCAACCACAGCCGCTGATTGATCTCGCGCATCGCGCGCCACGGGCCGTTCAGCGCCGCAAAACGCGCCAGCAGCTGCGGCGGCAGGTAGCTGGGGTTCAGCCGCCAGCGATCTTCCGCCACGAACCCGACTTTGCCCGGCAGCAACATCAGGCCCAGGCCGGGAATGTCGGCCACTTCCTCGCGGCCGATGCGTTGCAGCAGCAGCGTTCCCAGGGTTTGATAACGTCGGCTTTTCCACAGGCGGCCGGCTTCGAGCAGGTTATAAGCGATCCACAGATCGGCATCCGACGCCGAGTTGGCGTCCAGCACCTTCCACTGTTTGTCGTCGCTCTCGCCCCACAGCCAGGCGGGCAAACGGGCGCTGAGATCGCCCGCCGCCAGGTTGTTCTCCGTCCAGGCCAACAGCCGATCGAAGGTTGGCCGGTCGTTGGCCACCAGAGCGAAGAACAGGCCGTAACTCTGTCCCTCGGAGGTGGTGATTTTGTTCGGGCTGCTCGGATCGATCACCCGCCCCTGCGGGCTGATGTAGAACTGCTTGTACTGTTGCCAGCCCGGCCACTCGCAGGCCGCCGCCGCGCTGAACGCGCACAGCAGCAGCATGCCGAGCGACAGGCGTTGCAGCATCGCGTTCACCGCCGTCAATCCCGATCTTCAGGCGCCAGACGCCGCCGGCTGAAGGCCTTCAGGCCGCGCCACAGCATCAACCCCAGGATCACTACCAGCACCACCGCGAGCACCGCCAGCAGGACCGGATGCGTGGAGAGGGCATACCAAAGCCGCTCCCACCAAGGCAGGTGACCGACATAGTAAACATCGCCGACGCGCAGGCTGTTGACCCCCGATTCGCGGATCACCGCCACCGAGCCGAACACCGCGGCGCGCTTGCCGCTGTCCAGCAGGGCATTGTTCAGCAGCTCATAGCCGCGCGGGCTGTCCGCCAACAGCGCCACGATGCTGCGCTGGTCGTTGAACGGCGACTGCACGCCAATGATCGCCGACATCGCCCCCTCGGAACTGACGGTGGTCTTGCTGTCCGGCTTGGCGTCCTCCGCCAGCACTTCCGAGCTGGGCAGCGGCGGTTGGCGCGTCGGCTGTTTCACCCAGCTTTGGGTCGCGTCCACCAGCAGGCTGATTTTCTTGTCGTCGCGCAGCGCCTGCGGAATGGTGCCGACCATCAGGATATCGTCGTCACGATCCTTGGCCTGCGACCAGTCGTCGCTCAGCGTGAAGGCCAGCGCCGGGTAGCCGGTTTGCGCGCCGATCACGCCGAGCGCGTTCAGCAGCGCACTGACCTGTGCCGGCTGCGGTTTCTGGTTCACCAACACCAGCGTTTGTGACAGATCCGCCAGGCGGCTGAACGGGAAGCCGGCGTTGGCGAAGGCGCGCAGGTCCGGCATCGCCATAAAGTGGCGGTAGCCGGAGAAATCGATGGTAGACGCGCCGTCGATCACCGCGTGGTTTGGCGTGAAGGAGTAGGTTTCGCAGCGCCCTTCCGCGCCGCTGGCCAGCAGCGTGGTGTAGTCAAAGTCAAAGCGCAGCTGGTTGGTGGCCCCGAGCCGCAGCGCCGGGATACTGACGTTCTTGTCGGAATCGAGCAGCCCCTGCGTCAACGGCAGGCGCAGCAGCTGCGCCCCCTGCTCGTGTTCCGGCACCAGCGAGTAGGCCTGCACGAACTGGTTGTTCAGGCTAACGCTCAGCCGCGAACCGTCCTGAATGCGCGGCGCGGTATAACGGTACTTGAGGTGCATATCGATGCCGGTGCTGCGGATCAGGAACAGATCCGGCGGCAGGTTCATGGTCAATGAAATCGGGCCGGGCTCGATACCGCTGGTTTGCAGCTGTTCGGCGTATTGCTGCAGTTCGGCGAAGGTCATCGGCCGATCGGTGCGCACCCAGTTCGGCGCGTCGTAAGGCTGGCGCGGCGCCAGCTGTTCCACCTTGTCCACCGTCACGTTCTGGCCGCGGAACAGAATGTCGCCCTGCGCGATGCCTTTCACCGCGGTGATCAAATCGTTGTCGTCACGCCCCTGAATCAGCAGCAGTTTGACGTAGGGATTGTCGGGGTGGCTGATCATTTCCACCGTCGGGCCGTTGACCGCCGGGTAATCGCGCAGGAAATCCGGGCGCTGCTTATTGGTGGCGAACACCACCGCGTGCTGCGTCGGCAGCGCGTTGTACAGCGTCGGGAAGGATTGCCCGCGCCACTGCGCCTTGCTGCCGAACCACGAGGCCAGAATGCCCGCCGCGCGCTGCTGGGCCAGATCCGGCTGGCCGGCGAACACCATCGGCAGCGTCAGCGGCCGATTGTCGCGGCTGTCGAAGAACGGCTCAGGGAAGTGCGACAGCTCGTTTTTCACCGGCAGCGTCTGGAAACGCAGCTTCAGCGCGCTGGATTTGCTGACGTCGAGCCACAGCGAGGTGCTGGCCGGGTTTTCGCAGATGTTCTGATAATGGCCGACGAACACCAGCCGGACGCGGTTAAAATCGGTGATATAGCGCGGATCGATCGCCATCTGGATGCGATTGGGTTTGCCCAACTGCTCCTTGGCGATCGTGGTCACGCCCATCAGCTCGTCGTTGAGGTAGACTTTGACGTGCGACTCCACCGGGATCAGCGCCGGCGACGGCGTAAATTCCAGGTCGAGCATCGCCTGCGAGACCACTTCATCGCTGCGCACGCCGAATTCGATCTGCCCGTCCGGCCGGGTGCCGCGCAGAACAAAGGTGCCCGGCGGCGGCGCTATCTGCGCGAACGGCAGCGACACGTCGCGCACCGGCGCATTCGGATCCTGCGGCGCGGCGGCCGGCGGTGGCGTGGTCGCCGTATCGGCCGTCGCGGCGATCGGCGGCTGGGCCGCCACGGTCGGCGCGGTGGCGGTTTCGGCCTGCGACAGGGTGCTGATGCCTAAGGCCAGAGCTGTTAACCAGGTTATTTTTCTCGTCATCGTATCATCATCAATGTTGGAGCCTGTTCACCGGGCGAGTGAGCGGGCGGTTGAACTCGCAGCTAACCCACGGTTTCTTGTTGACCCAAGGTCGGATCCCTGCCGACGCCGCGCGGAATAAACGACACTACCCACGCGGTCAGCGACGTGACCCCGACCAGCAGACCGCGCACCAGCGGCGGCGCGTAGTCCGCCATGCGCACATAGCCGCGGAAGCCCAGCGCCAGCACGTCGCGCAGGCTTTCGATCGGCCGGTCTTCAGGGAACCCGTCCTGCCACAGCGCCCAGGTATCGGCGCGGGCGAAGGTGCACTGAATAAAATCGATGTGTTCGCGGGTGGAAAGACTGACCAGACGCACCCCCACCTTGTTGCCGAAGGCGCGCGTCACCACGCAGGGGAAGCTGTACTCCTGCTGGCCGCGTTTGAGCAGCAGCGAGGCCTTGTCGCCCTCTTTCAACGTGTCCGCCACCCGCATCTCGATGCCCACGCCGCCATCGGAGTAATCGCGCAGCGTGCAGGGGTAGAGATGGCCGTCGGCACGCGCGATCGCCGCCGGCATGGCGATCTCCACGCGGTGCGCCTGACGCACCTGTTTGGCCTCCACCGCCACCGCCACCGCGCCGCCGAGAATGGTCATGTTGTACAGCACCCACACCAGGCTGATGATCACCGTCATCACCTCGTCCGTCGGGCCATAGGCCAGCCGCCAAGCGCCGAACGCCAGCCCGGCGAGGTTAAGAACCACCAGGAACATGTAAGGCCGGGTGATCACCCAGTCGACGTGCTCCTCCTCCACCAGCCCGCCCTTGGCGGTCACGTTGAATTTGCCCTTGTGCGGATTGAACAGCGCCACCGTCGTCGGCCGCGCGATATACCAGGCCAACACCGTTTCATAGATTTCGCTCCAGAACGAATGGCGGTATTTCCCCTGGATGCGCGAGTTAGTCAGGCTGGCGTGGATCATGTGCGGCAGCACGTAAAGCGCGATCGCCAGCGCCGGCGCGAAGATGATGTAGGCATGCAACAGCAAAAACGCCAGCGGCGCGGTGAGAAAGATCAGCCGCGGGATGCCCGACAGGAAGTGCAGCATGGCGTTGGCGTAGCACAGGCGCTGCGCCAGTTTCAGCCCCTTGCCCAGCAACGGGTTGTCGAGCCGGAAGATCTGCACCATGCCGCGCGCCCAGCGAATGCGCTGGCCGATGTGCGCCGACAGGCTTTCGGTCGCCAGCCCGGCGGCCTGCGGAATGCGGATATAGGCCGAGGTATGCCCGCGCCGGTGCAAACGCAGCGAGGTATGGGCGTCTTCGGTGACGGTTTCCACCGCGATGCCGCCGATTTCGTCCAGCGCGCTGCGGCGCAGGATGGCGCAAGAGCCGCAGAAGAAGGTGGCGTCCCACATGTCGTTGCCGTCCTGCACCAGCCCGTAGAACAAAGTGCCCTCGTTGGGCGTCTGACGGAAGCGGCCAAGGTTGCGCTCGAAGGGATCCGGCGAGAAGAAGTGGTGCGGGGTCTGCAGCATCGCCAACTTTTTGTCTTTGAAGAACCACCCCATGGTCAGCTGCAGGAAGGAGCGCGTCGGGACGTGGTCGCAGTCGAAAATCGCCACGAACTCGCCGGTGGCCTGCTTCAGCGCGTTGTTGATGTTGCCGGCCTTGGCGTGTTCGTGAGTCGGCCTGGCGATGTACTTCACTCCCACCTCGGCGGCGAACGCCCGGAACTCGGGGCGATTGCCGTCATCAAGGATATAGATGTTCACTTTCTCTTTCGGCCAGTCGATGCCCAGCGCCGCATAGATGGTGGGCTTCACCACCCCGAGGTCTTCGTTGTAGGTCGGCACCATCAGATCGATGGTCGGCCAGGTCGCACTGTCTTCGGGCAACGGCACCGGCTGGCGGTTAAGCGGCCAGATAGTCTGGAAATAACCCAGCACCAACACCACCCAGGCGTAGGTTTCCGCCACCAGCAACAGCAGGCCGCAGACCAGGCTGAGCGGATCGTCCCAGTTCAGCGTGGCGGTATAGCGCCACCACAGGTAACGGCAGGAGACGGTCAACGACAGCACGATCAGCATCAACGCAGGCAAGCGCCCCGGCACCCGGCGCACCACCATCGCGATCCCCCACAGCAGCAGAACGAACACGAACTGCGCCGACAGATCGAACGGTTGCGAGATGCACAGCATGGCGAGGATCGCCGCCAGCACGCCGACCAGAATGAACAGCGCGCGCCGCAATCCGCGGTTCATGCGGCCGAGTCGCTCTACCGAGCGCTGTTCCACGCCGGCGTTTTTCAGCCGCTGCGGCAAGCCCTGCAGCCAATCGGCATAGCGCTGCTGCAGCCGCCGCCAACCGGCGAAATAATCGCGCTGCACCGGCGCGCGGCCGCTGCGGAACAGCAGTAGCCACGCCCCCTGCAGCAAATAGCGCAGCGCATCCGCCGGGCGGGGACGTTCGGCGGACAGATGCGGGAACCAGTAAGCGCGGCCGGCGCGCACGCGCCGCCAGGCCGGTGACTCCAAACGCAACAGCATCCACCCCAGCGCCGCCAACAGCGTAGTGAAAAAGGCGGTCAGCGCCGACGCCCCGCTGCGGCGATAGCCGCGATAGCGCGCCTGCACCGCCTGACGCACCGGCGGCACCAGCAGCAGGCTCAGCACCCGACTCATGGCGCAACGCCCGGTTTAAGATTGATCAGACACCAGTTGGCCAGCGTCAGCACTTCATCCGCCGCCAGGCTCTCGGGGCGGTACTCGCCCAACGGCTGCTTGACCGCCATCGCTTCCGCCAACGCTTCATCGCGATGGATCACCACCGGCAGCAGGCCGCCCAGGGTTTGCAGCCACAGCTGATGCAGATCCTGCTGCAGCTGGCTGGCGGAGGAGTAGTGATTGACCAGGAAACGACAATCGTTCGGCAGCGTCTGCTGATGGAGCCGAACCTGACAGTTGGCGTCGGGATTCAACAGCACGAACACGCTGTCGGCAAGCTGCAGCGCCTGTTGCGCCAGCGCGCCGTCCCCGACCGGAACATCCAGCAGGATCCAGCGCTGCGGCTCGCCGGCGATCAGTTGGCGCACATTGTCGCGCCAGCGCTCGGGCCGCTGCTGACATTGACGTTGCACTTCCAGCCGTTCCGCCGCATTCAGGCGGCCAAACGGTAAAAAGTCGAGGTTTTCGCAATAGCGCAGCGCGCCTTCCCGCCAGCCGCCGCCGTCCTGTTCTGCGCGGGCCCAGCCGCGCGTCAGCTCGAACGGCGTGTTGAAATGCAGACGCAGCAGATTATCCGGCGTGAAATCGATCGCCAGCACCGATTCGCCCAACTGCTGCAACGCCCAAGCGAGCGCCGCCGTGACCGACGTCGTCCCCATTCCACCCCGCAACCCTTGCAGCGCGATCACCGGCATAGATCAGTGGCTCCCCGTGGTCTGCGCCAATTCGGCCAGCAGCGGCCAACGCGTCATCATTTGCGTTAACCGCTCCTGCCGTGAAATATCGACATAGCTTAATTTCGGCAATGAAAAAGCCTGGCTGAGCGCCTGCAGGTCATCCTGGCTCTCCTCCGGCGCCGCTGCACGAAAATGGCTGGGTGCGTTATTCATTCTTCCGCCTTGGCGAAAATAGGCTATGTTAATTAACTATAGCAACGATACAAAAAGAGACAGGCAATAAGATGATTCTCAACAAATATTATTGAAGAGCATCGGAGATTTGTTATTGCCAGCGTAAAAATGGCTATCTTTAAATATAAACGCCTTTAGTCGGCTTTCAACGAAAGTAGAACACATCCTATGGCGCACTCTTTTTCTCTAGGCATTCGGCAGATTTGGGAAGAGCTGTCGGTGATGCAGGCCCCCGGCCTTTATTGGGTGAATATCGATCGGCAAAGCGATGCCGCGTTGCTGTGTCGTCAGGCCATCGCCGCCCAACCGGCCACCCACAAAGTCGCCCTGATCTGCAGCGGCGACAAGCCCGATCGCCTATTGGCCGAGCTGGCTGCGCCCGCATTGCAGAAGCTGCCGCTGTATCAACTACCGGAGAAAAAAGCCGCGCTGGCGCAGTTGAGCGACGATTTGATGCGCGCCCTGCGGCCGCAAAACCGCTTACTGATCCTGCTGGCCCATGCCAGCCTGTGGCAAACCTTCACCACCGAAGAGCTGCGCGAGTGGACGCGCGCGCTCGCCGCCTGGCTGCGGCGTCAGGAATGCACGTTGCTGATCCTCAGCCACGGCGGCGGTATCAATAAGCTCAAGGGCCAGCTCAGCGCGCAGCACCGCATTCTGAACGGCCTGTCCAGCCTGCAATGGCAGCAGGACAGCGCGCAATACCTGGTGAACTGGTGGAGCACCGAGAACGGCATCAACGCCAATCAGCTGCTGACGCTGTACGCCGCGGAGGGCGGCTGGCAGGGCGAGGATGAAAATAGCCAACCCTCCCCCACCGCCTTGCGCAGCGACGAAGGCCTGTATCTGGCCGAACGCAGCATTCTGGAAGGCGCGCCGCCGCTGTCCGCCAACTGGCAACTGCTGGAGAGCAACGACGAGCTGGCGCAGCACGGCATGCTGAGACTCTCGGCGACCTTGATTTTCGCCCTGTACCAAAGCGACCAAATCGATCACCTGGCGCACCAGATCCACACCCTGCGCCGCAGCCGCGGCAACGGGATGAAAATCGCGGTGCGCGAAATGAGCGCCAGCCTGCGTTACAGCGACGAACGGCTGCTGCTGGCCTGCGGCGCCAACCTGATCGTGCCGCACGTCGCGCCGCTGTCACGTTTTCTGACCATGCTTGAGGGCATTCAGGGGCAGCGTTTCTCACGTCACGTGCCCGCCGACATCGATGCACTGCTGGCCGGGCTGCGTCCGCTGCAGCTGAAAGGCTACATGCGGCCGGAACCGTTTAGCCAGGCGGTGCTTTCGCTGATGGCCAACACCTTGCTGCCCGAGGACGGCAAAGGCGTGATGGTGGCGTTGCGCCCGGCCACCGGCCTGCGCGCCGAACAGGCGATGACCCTGTGCCACCTGCGGCGTTTCGGCGACGTGATGACCGTGGTGCAGGGGCGCCTGGTGCTGTTCCTCTCCACCTGCCGCATCAACGATCTGAACACCGCGCTGAAGTTCATCTTCCGCCTGCCGGTGGATGAAGCCTTCAGCAACCGGGTGGTGTGGCACCAGGATGTCGATATCATTTCGGAAATCAAACGCATGGCTCAGGGGCGCTGGCAGCTTACCGCCACCGGCGCCGCGGGCGTCGCGCCGCCGCCCCCCGTGGTGACGGCCGCAGAGCCCGCAGAACGCCGCCAGCCGATCGCTTTCACGCTGCCGCTTGGCCCGCAGGAGGAAAAGCATGCTGAACCTTAACGACATCCTGCAACTGATCTTGCTGTGCGCGCTGGTCTTCATTCCGCTGGGCTACGCCTTTCACCGGCGTTTTCCGCATTTGCGTCAATACTGGCAAAACCTGTTGTTATCGCCGCGCTATTTGAAATCCGCCGGTTTATGGGTGCGCACAGGCTCATCCTCCCAGATTAAACGTCATAAGAAGCAGCCATGAATCCAAACTCAAATACGCAATCCGATAACGCTCTGTGGCGCTACTGGCGCGGGCTGGGTGGCTGGAACCTCTACTTTCTGGCGAAATTCGCCCTGCTGTGGTTCGGCTACCTGAATTTCCACGCGCTGCCGAACCTGGTGTTCATGGCCTATCTGCTGATGCCGATCCCCTCGCCGCGGCTGCACCGCTGGCGCCATTACCTCGCCATCCCGATCGGCATCGCGTTGTTCTACCACGATACCTGGCTGCCGGGCATCAACAGCATTCTCAGCCAGGGCTCTCAGCTGGCCGGCTTCAGCGCCCAGTACCTGCTGGAGCTGGTCAGCCGCTTTATCAACTGGCAGATGGTCGGCGCCGCCTTCGTGTTGCTTATCGCTTACCTGTTCGTCGCCCAGTGGGTGCGCGTTACGGTGTTCACCGTGGCCGCGCTGGTGTGGCTCAATATCGTCAACATCGCCGGGCCGGCGGTCTCACTGCTGCCCGCCAGTTCCACGGCTGCCGCCGGCGGCGCCGGCACGCCGGCCACGGCCGCGCCGACGGCAGGAGATAATGCGCCGGCAGACAGCCTGCCGCCGACCAGCGCCAACCTGACGGCCTATCTGAACCAGTTCTACGAGCGGGAAAAAGGCCGCGCCACCGCGTTCCCGGCCACTTTGCCCGCCGACGCCCAACCGTTCGATCTGTTGGTGATCAACATCTGCTCGCTGGCCTGGGCCGATATGGAGGCGGTCAACCTGCAGAATCATCCGCTGTGGTCGAAGATGGATATCATGTTCGACAGCTTCAACTCGGCCACCGCCTACAGCGGCCCGGCGGCCATACGGTTGCTGCGCGCCAGCTGCGGCCAGCTTTCGCATCACGATCTGTACCAGCCGGTGAACCAGCAGTGTTACCTGTTCGACAACCTGGCGAAGCTCGGCTTCAAGGAACAGCTGATGCTCGATCACTCCGGGGTGTTCGGCAACTTCCTGAAAGAGCTGCGTGAACAGGGGGATATGCAGGCGCCGCTGATGTCGCAGGCCGGCGTCGGCAACGAGCTGACGTCGTTCGACGGTGAGCCGATTTATAACGATCTGGAATTGCTGACCCGCTGGTTGGATCAGCAGCAAAAAGCCGGAGACGCCCGCACCGCCACCTTCTTCAACGTCATTCCGCTGCACGACGGCAACCGCTTCGTCGGCTCTAACAAGAGCGCCGACTATCAGCCGCGCGCGCAGAAGCTGTTCGATCAGCTGAACACCTTCCTCGATCAGCTGGAAAAATCCGGCCGCAAAGTGGTGGTGGTGATCGTGCCGGAGCACGGCGCGGCGTTGGTGGGTGACAAGATGCAAATGTCCGGCCTGCGCGATATCCCCAGCCCGAACATCACCCATACGCCGGTCGGCATCAAACTGATCGGCATGAAGGCGCCGCATCAGGGCAGCCCGCTGCAGATCAAAACGCCGAGCAGCTATCTGGCGCTGTCGGGGCTGGTATCACGTCTGGTGGACGGCAAAGTCTTCAGCGAGTCCAGCGTCGACTGGCAGGCGCTGACGCAAGGGCTGCCGCAGACGCCGGTCATCTCCGAAAACGACAACGCCATCGTGATGCAATATCAGGGGAAACCTTACATTCGCCTGAACGGCGGCGATTGGGTGCCTTATCCGCAATAAGCGCGGCCTTATCGACCCAAAGCACGCCGACGGCGTGCTTTTTTTATTGAGCAAGTCCGACAAAAGGCGAAGTTAACCGTCTGGCAAAAATATTATTACTCACCTCCCGTTAAATTTTTTATTCGCTTATTAATTCATTGCGAAAATTCCTATAAAAATAAGCATTCGTCAGATTTTCGTTAAGCATTCAATAACGCCCCGAAAAGCGATTCGATTAACTGATTGATTAAATAATAAAAAACGCCGGCGTTAAGCCGGCGTGGGTTTATGCGGTGAAATCCGACGCTTTACGCCCCCGGATGTTCGTCCTGATCGACCGCAAAACAGGCCACCATCTGCTCACCGTACTGCTTCAGCTGCGGCTGCAGCTGTACGCAGGTGCCGAAGGCGCGGCGGCAGCGGGCATTGAATGCGCAGCCCGGCGGCGGGTTCATCGGGCTGGGCAGTTCGCCGGTCAGCTTGATGCGCTCGCGGCGCATATCCGGGTTCAACCGCGGCGTCGCCGAGAGCAGCGCCTGGGTGTACGGATGGCGCGGGTTGTTGAAGATCGCCTCTTTGCTGCCCTTTTCCACGCAGCGGCCCAGGTACATCACCATCACTTCATCGGCGATGTGTTCCACCACCGACAGATCGTGCGAGATGAACACGTAGGACAGCCCCAGCTCCTGCTGCAGATCCATCATCAGGTTCAGCACCTGCGCGCGCACCGACACGTCCAACGCCGACACCGGCTCATCGGCGATCACCACGTCCGGATTCAGCATCAGCCCGCGGGCGATGGCGATACGCTGACGCTGGCCGCCGGAGAACATGTGCGGATAGCGATCGTAATGCTCGGTCTTCAGGCCGACCTTCGCCATCATCTCCAGCGCTTTTTCCCGCCGTTCGGCGGCGCTGAGCGAGGTGTTGATCAACAGCGGCTCCTCGAGGATCTGCCCGACCTTCTTGCGCGGGTTGAGCGATCCGTAAGGATTCTGGAACACGATTTGGATCTTCTGGCGCCGCAATTTCTCGGCGGAAACGTCCGGCTTCAGCAGATCCTGTCCCTGGTAGTACAGCTCGCCGCCGGTCGGCACTTCGATCATCGTCAGCAGGCGGCCGAGCGTGGATTTGCCGCAGCCCGACTCACCGACTACCGCCAGCGTTTTACCGCGCTCCAGAGTGAACGACACGCCGTCCAGCGCCTTGACCAGCCGCTCCGGCGCGAACAGGCCCTTTTTCACCGGGTAATGCTTTTTCAGGTCGATCGCCTGCAGTAAAGGTTGATTCTGGCTCATACGGTCGGCCTCCCCGCATCATCCAGCGGTGTGTGACATTTAACCTGACGGCCGGGAATGCTGCGCAGTTCCGGCTCCTCGTTACGGCAGCGCTCGTTGGCGTACGGACAACGCGGATTGAGCAGGCAGCCGGTCGGGCGATCGTATTTGCCCGGCACCACGCCCGGCAGCGAAGCCAGCCGCGCCTTGTCGGCGGCGAACTCCGGCAGCGCGCGCAGCAGCGCCTGGGTGTACGGGTGGCGCGGCGCGCGGAAAATCTCCGCCGCTTTGCCGGATTCCACCACCTGGCCGGCGTACATCACGATGATGTGATGTGCCGCTTCCGCCACCAGCGCCAAATCGTGGGTGATCAGCAACAGCGCCATGTTCTCGCGCTGCTGCAGATCCAGCAGCAGTTCGATGATCTGCGCCTGGATGGTCACGTCGAGCGCGGTCGTCGGCTCATCGGCGATCAGCAGCTTCGGCCGACAGGCGATAGCCATGGCGATCATCACGCGCTGACTCATGCCGCCGGAAAGCTGATGCGGGTACACGTCCAGCCGCGAGGCCGGATCGGGAATCCCCACCTGCGTCAGCAGGTCGATAGCGCGCTGGCGGCGGGTGCGGCGGTTGCCGCCCTGATGCACCTTCAGCGCCTCCATAATCTGATAACCGACGGTGTAGCACGGGTTCAGGCTGGTCATCGGATCCTGGAAGATCATCGCCACTTCGGAGCCCACCAGCTGGCGGCGCTCTTTTTCGGAGATCTTGCGCAAGTCCTGGCCGTTGAACTCCAGCTTGTCGGCCATCACTTTGCCGGGAAAATCGATCAGGCCCATGATCGCCAGCGAACTGACGGATTTGCCGGAGCCGGATTCACCGACGATGCCGACCACCTGACCTTGATCCACGCTGTAACTGATGCGGTCTACCGCGCGGAACGGGGTGCCTTCGTCACCGAAGTGCACCGAAAGCTTGTCTACATTCAATAACGCCATCTCTCTCGTCCTCTGTTACTGCTTGAGTTTGGGGTCGAGAGCGTCACGCAAACCGTCCCCCATCAGGTTGAATGCCAGCACCGTCAGCAGGATCGCCAGGCCGGGGAAGGTCACTACCCACCAGGCGCTTTGCGCGAACTGCAACACGTCGGAGAGCATGGTGCCCCACTCCGGCGTCGGCGGTTGCGCGCCCATGCCCAGAAAGCCGAGAGCGGCCATGTCGAGAATGGCGTTCGAGAAACCGAGAGAAGCCTGAACGATCAAGGGCGCCAGGCAGTTAGGCAGAATATTGACGAACATCTGACGCAGCGCGCCGGCGCCCGCCACCCGCGAAGCGGTGACGTAATCGCGGTTCACCTCCGCCAGCACCGCCGCGCGCGTCAGACGCACATAGTGCGGCAAGGCGACGAAGGTGAGCGCCAGCGAGGCGTTGACGATCGACGGTCCGAATACCGCCACCAGCACCAGCGCCAGCAGCAGGCTCGGCAGGGCCAGCATGATGTCGACGACGCGCATGATCACCGCGTCCACCGCGCCGCCGAAGTAGCCGGCCAGCAGGCCGAACACCACGCCCATGACCAGCGACAGCACCACCACCAGACAACCGACCAGCAGCGACAGGCGCGCGCCGTACATCAGGCGCGACAGCACATCGCGGCCCACGTCGTCGGTGCCCAGGATGTATTGCCAACTGCCGCCCTCCTGCCACACCGGCGGCTTGAGCAGCGCGTCGCGGAACTGGTCCGCCGGCGCATGCGGCGCCAGCACCCCGGCGCCGAGCGCGATCACCAGCATCAAAACGATATACACCAGGCCGACCACGGCCCCTTTATTGCGCTTGAAATAGTGCCAGAACTCCTGAAACGGGGTCATCGGCTTCGGCGCACCTTTAACTGCAGACTCAGTGATTTGAGACATGAGAGCGCCCCTTATTTCTTGTGGCGAATACGCGGGTTGACCACGCCGTAGAGCACGTCTACCAGCAGGTTAACCAGAATGATCATACAGGCGACCAGCAACACCCCGCCCTGCACTACCGGGTAATCACGGCGCTGCAGCGCATCGATCAGCCAGCGGCCCAGACCCGGCCAGGAGAAGATGGTTTCGGTCAGAATGGCGCCGGCCAGCATGGTGCCGACCTGCAGCCCGATCACCGTCACCACCGGCAGCAGCGCGTTGCGCAGCGCGTGAACGACGATCACCCGCATGCGGCTCACGCCCTTGGCGCGCGCGGTGCGGATATAGTCTTCGCCCAACACCTCCAGCATCGAGGAGCGGGTCATGCGCACGATCACCGCCAGCGGGATGGTGCCCAGCACGATGGCCGGCAGGATCATGTGCATCACCGCATCGATAAAGTCGCCCGGTTCGCCCCAGATCAGGGTGTCTATCAGCATGAAGCCGGTCAGCGGGTGGCTGTCGTCGAGGAATACCGTGTCGCTGATGCGCCCCGACACCGGCGTCAGGTTAAGCTGCACCGACACCAGCATGATCAGCATCATGCCCCACCAGAAAATCGGCATCGAATAGCCGGTCAGCGAGATGCCCACCGCGGTATGGTCGAAGACCGAGCCGCGTTTGACCGCCGCCAGCACCCCGACCGGGATGCCCACCAGCACCGCGAAGATCATCGCGCACAGGCCCAGCTCCAGCGTGGCCTGAAAGCGCGGAACGAACTCGCTCCAGACGGAGATGCGGCTTTTGAGTGAGGTGCCCAGATCGCCGTGCAGCACGTTGGACACATAGGAGAAGTATTGTTGATAGAGCGGCTTGTCCAGCCCCATTTCCGCCATCAGCTGCGCGTGGCGCTCGGCGGAGATACCGCGTTCCCCGGCCATGATGGTCACCGGGTCGCCGGGGATCATATGGACGAATGCAAAAGTCAGCAATGTAATGCCGATAAACGTTGGGATAACTAACCCCAAACGTCGGAGTATGAACTGCAACATATCCCGAACTCTCTGTATCAATGCCCGGCAGCTCATCGTCCGCCAGGCTTATTAACGCTCACATGCCTTTGAACGATCCAACGGCCATACGCCGGAGACTGGTCAGCAGAGGCGCAAACCTGTTGCGCCCCTGCAAATCCATTCGTGCATCTCCGGTTTAGGTCGGAATCAGTCTACAGAGACATTCTCGAAGTGATGCTTGCCGAGCGGATCCACGACGTAGCCCTTCACTTCCTTACGCACAGGCTCATACACGGTGGAGTGCGCGACGATCAGCGCCGGAGCCTGATCGTGCATCACCACCTGCGCCTGCTTGTACAGTTCGATGCGTTTGTCGTGGTTGGACTCGGCGCGCGCCGGTTGAATCAGATCTTCAAACGGCTTGTAGCACCAGCGGGAGTAGTTGGAGCCGTCTTTCGCCGCCGCGCAGCTGAACAGCGTGGCGAAGAAGTTGTCCGGATCCCCGTTGTCGCCGGTCCAGCCCATCATCACCGTCTGGTGCTCGCCCGCTTTGGCGCGCTTGAGGTATTCACCCCACTCATAGGTCACGATTTTGGCTTTCACGCCGATCTTGGCCCAGTCGGCCTGGATCATTTCCGCCATGCGGCGCGCGTTCGGGTTGTAAGGACGCTGTACCGGCATCGCCCACAGGTCGATGCTGAAACCATCGGCCATGCCCGCTTCTTTCAGCAGTTCTTTCGCCTTGGCCGGATCGTAAGCGTAATCCTGCACCGCGTCGTTATAGCCCCACATGGTCGGCGGGATCAGGTTCTTGGCCGCCTGGCCCGCGCCCTGATAAACCGCGTCGATGATCGCCTGCTTGTTGACCGCCATGGTCAACGCCTGACGCACCTTCACGTTATCCAGCGGTTTTTTCTCGGTGTTGAACGACAGGTAACCCACGTTCAGCCCCGGCTGCTCCATCAGGTTGATGGATTTGTCCTGCTTCATGCGGGCGATATCGGCCGGGTTCGGGAACGGCATCACCTGGCATTCGTTTTTCTGCAGCTTGGCGTAACGCACGGAAGCGTCAGGCGTGATGGAGAACACCAGGCGATCGATCTTCGGCTTGGTGCCCCAGAAACCGTCGAACGCCTTGTACAGGATTTTGGAGTCTTTCTGGTATTGCAGCAGCTGGAACGGGCCGGTGCCGATCGGGTTCAGGTCGACTTTTTCCGGCGTACCGGCTTTCATCATGACGTCAGCGTATTCGGCTGACAGGATGGACGCGAAGTCCATGCCCAGGTCAGCCAGGAACGGCGCCTCCGGGCGGTTCAGCACGAAACGCACGGTGTTGTCGTCTACTTTTTCGATCTTGGCGATCAGCTTCGGCATGTCCATGCCTTCAAAGTATTCGTAACTGCCGCCGGACACTTTGTGGTAGGCGTTATTGGCATCCAACTGGCGTTCGAAGGAGAACACCACGTCGTCGGCGTTGAAGTCGCGCGTCGGTTTGAAATCTTTGCTGCTCTGCCACTTCACGCCTTTGCGCAGGTGGAAGGTATAGGTTTTGCCGTCTTCGCTGACGTCCCACTTCTCAGCCAGGCCCGGCTGCAGTTCGGTGGTGCCGACTTTGAATTCGACCAGGCGGTTGTAGATCGGTACCGAACTGGCGTCGTAGGTGGTGCCGGAGGTGAACAGCTGCGGGTTGAACCCTTCCGGGGAACCTTCAGAACAGTAAACCAACGTCTTGGCCTGTACGCTGGCCGCCACGGTCAGCGCGATCAGCCCAATGCCGAATTTCAGAACCCCCGATTTACCCAAGGAACGTGTCATCGTTAGTGCTCCATTGTGTGATGTGATGTGTGTAATTGCCGCCAGACCTGTATTTTTTATTGCGTGGCCTGTGCGGTCAGCGCCCGAAGGCAGAAGGCGTACGATGAGAGAATGCCGGATGGAACGCATCGCGACGGGGACGTCTGAGCGCGTGGAATTCACTCAAACAACTCTCGCTCTTACCCCTGAGGCTATCAAGTTGCCAACTGTTTGGGGTGTCGTCAATATAACCAGTGGGGATTTACGCAGACTGTGAGAAACAGCAAACAAACATAAAAAAAACCTTTTGTTAACAGTTCCAGCATGAAAATTTATGCTAAGCGGTCATTTTTAGCGCATTGGTCTGACCCTGATAAATTTACTGGTTTTAAACTCCGCTAAAAAACCCCAAAACTTTGTTGCTGAACGATGAATATCTGAACGGTTATTTTTGTGATCGCCGTTAAAGACAGAAGGAAATGCTGAAGGATTACCCAAAAGGGTGAGTCCGATGAGCGCATTTTTCGCCGGGCAGGCCCACAATCTGTGCGGCGTAAAAAAACTTTCGGCGGTGAAAAAGCCGGGGGCGAAAGGATATCCCCCGGCAACGCACTGCAACCGATTATTGAACGCCGGCGCTGTTGCCCAGGCTGGCGTTCATGCTGTTGAGAATATCGCCGTTGTCCGCGTCGATCTCCCAGGAGAACAGGCCGCCCAGCTGCTTATCCAACACGTACTTGCCTTTGGCCTGCACCGAGCGGGCATCGTCAAAGGTGATCAGATCGCCGGTGGAAGGTTTGAACACGTAAGGCGCTTCCGCCGTGGCGTCGTAGGTGTACTGCCACTCGCCGCTCATGAACTGGCTGGCGATCTGGCGGTAGTCCACGATGCCGTTCTCCCAGGTGCCTTTGACCGGCCCGGTGGCGGTGCCGGTGAACGGAATGTTGTTCTGGTAGCCGTTCACCCCGGTCCAACCGCGGCCATACATGGCGGTGCCGACGACGATCTTGCCCGGCTTGACGCCCTGCGCCAGCAGCGCATTGACGCCGTTCACCGTGGTGTAGGCGGTGTCCGGTTTCCAGGCCGGTGCATTCAGCGCGGTCTGATGCCCCAGGTTTTTCAGATCGAAGGCGCCGTAGAAGTCGTAGCTCATCAGGAAGATGTGATCCATCGAGTTCTGCGCGACGTTGTATGCCACCTTGTCGATCTTGTCCTTGCCGGCGCTGATGGCGGAGGTCAGCTCATACTTGCGGCCGGTTTCCGCCGACAGCTGATCCAGCATCGCCCGCAGTTCTTTCATCAGCAGCACATAAGTTTCCCCGTCCTGAGGGCTGCCCAGATTCGGGTTGGCGCCTTTGCCGCCCGGGAATTCCCAGTCGATATCCACGCCGTCGAAGAACTTCCAGGTCTGCAGGAACTCTTTCACCGAGCCGACGAAGCGATCGCGCTTCACCTTGTCGCCCATGAAGAAGAACGGGTCGGACAGCGTCCAGCCGCCGATCGACGGCAGGATTTTCAGATCGGGACGCGCCTGCTTCAGCGCCATCAGCTGGCCAAAGTTGCCCTTGTAGGGGTCATCCCAGGCGGTGACGCCCTTCTGCGCTTTTTGCAGCGCGGCGAACGGATCGTGGATGGAGACTTTGAAATCCTCGCGGCCCTGGCAGGAGCGCTGCAGCGCCTGGAAGCTGCCTTCAATCTCTTTCAGGCTGTCGTTGATGCCGTTGCCGCCGCAGATCGGGATAAAGCCGTACAGCAGGTGGGTCAGGTTTTGCGCCGGGATCTTATCGACGGTGAAATTGCGCCCGTAAACGCCCCACTCGACGAAATAAGAACCGACGACTTTGCCGGAATTCTGTTTATACGGTTTGTTCTTTTCCAGCAGCGGCTCTTTCAACGGCGCCAAATGGCTGCCGTCGGTGTCGGCCACCACAATTTCAGTGGCGTCGCTGGCGGTGCAGCCGTCGGCATTGCACAATGCCACCTGCATTTGATAACGGCCGCCTTTATTGACTTTAAAATTCGCCGTACCGGAAGAACCGGTTGAAGGGCCGCTCCACGCCTCTTTGCCATTTAATAAAATCTTGGCCGTCGTGCCCGCGTCGCCATTCCATAAATTCCAGGAGACGGAAACATCGGCGGCATTTTTTACCTTCACCAAATTATTATAAGCGGTAGCCGCCTGGTCAACTTCAACGATGGCGAACTTGGTGTTGCCCCAGGCGATGGTCGGCTTGCCCGGCGCGGCGGCCTGCGCCGCGGAACACAGCGTGCTGCCGATCAACAGCGCCAACAGCGGTTTATTAAATTTGCGCATAACTGATTCCTTTATTCCGAGAGGATAAACATAAAAGAGTTAATCGTCGCTACGCATTGCCGAAGCGAAAAAATTCCGCAATAATCCACGAAGATTAAAGTCAACAAATAAAAACAGCGTTTTTTCACGTAACGGAAAAAAATCATTCCCGCCGCGTACATTCAGACTATAAATAAAAAAGGCGTGAAAACAAGAGCGCTATCAACTGGGTTTTATTCAGCAAGCGTGAATTTATTTAAATATGAGAAAAAGAACCTAACTGAAATAAGGAGTTTGAATTAATTAAGCGTAAAGGATAAATATATTTCACGAGGATGGCGGATTGACACGTGCCATAAAGCGAAGCCGGTCGTATCGCAGGAGGTGCTCATCCTCATAAACCGCAGGCGAAAAAAAACCTGCTTTAAAAGCAGGTTTTTCGAATGGTGGTCGGCGAGAGAGGATTACGCGCATCGTTGATGCGCGCCCTGCGGGCCGTTGCTAAAGCAACGTTGTCTCGCTTCGCGAGGCTCGAACCTCCTGCGGAGGTGCTCATCCTCATAAAGCGCAGACGAAAAAAAACCTGCTTTAAAAAAGCAGGTTTTTCGAATGGTGGTCGGCGAGAGAGGATTTGAACCCCCGACCCACTGGTCCCAAACCAGTTGCGCTACCAGGCTGCGCTACTCGCCGATGCGGGGCGCATCTTACTGCTGGCGGTTATAGGCGTCAATCACTTTTTTTCCCCTGCATTTCAAGTGGTGATAAAAGCGCCATAATGCGCTGCGCCGGGGGTTGCGCAGCGCATTTTACTCAGGCTTTGGCGGTTTTCAGCACCGGCGTCTGCGCACGCAGGAACGGCAGCAGGAACAGCGCCGACAGGCAGGCGGCGATGGAAATCACCACGAAGAAACCGTTCCAGTGCCAGATTTCCATCACCCGCGCGATCGGGTAGCCGGACAGCGCCGCGCCCAGGTAGGCGAACAGGCCGACGAAACCGGTCGCCGCGCCCGCCGCATCTTTATGCGAGCACTCCGCCGCCGCCATGCCGATCAGCATCTGCGGGCCGAAGATGAAGAAGCCGATGGCGAAGAAGCAGCAGGCCTGCAGCAGGTAGGTGACGCCCGGCATCAGCCACAGCGCCGCCACCGACAGGAAGATGCCGATGGCGAAGATCAGGTTCATCGGGCCACGGTTGCCGCGGAACAGCTTGTCGGAACCCCAACCGGCCACCAGCGAACCGATAAAGCCGCCCACTTCAAACAGCGAAATGGCCGAGTTGGCGGTCATCAGCGAATAGCCCTTTTCCTGCGTCAGGTAGAGGTTGCCCCAGTCGTTGATCGCGGTGCGCACGATGTACACCAGCACGTAAGAGACCGCCAGCAGCCAGATGTACTTGTTGGTCAGCACGTAGCGCTTGATGATCTCGCGGTTGCTCAGCCCCTGGCCTTCCGATTCCTGCACCAGCTCCATGGCGTCGTTACGCCATTTGCCGACGCTCGGCAGCCCCAGGGTGGAGGGCTTGTCGCGCAGGCGCCAGCACATCAGCAGGCCGAGCACCACGCCGATGATGCCGGGGATGATCATGCCGTAACGCCAGCTGAAGTGCAGCGAGATAAAGCCCACCAGCAGCGGGATCAGCGCGCCGCCGACGTTGTGCGAAGTGTTCCAAATCGCCCACCAGCTGCCGCGCTCGGAGCGCGAATACCAGCTGGTGAGGATTTTGGAGCACGGCGGCCAGCCCCAGCCCTGGAAGAAGGCATTGAGGATCCACAGCGTGCCGAGCATCAGCAGCGAAGAACTGAGGCCGAAGAAGATATTCAGCACCCCGGTCATGATCAGGCCCAGCCCCATAAAGTAACGCGGGTTGGAACGATCGCTGATCATGCCGGAAATGAATTTCGAGCAGCCGTAGGTGATGTAGAACAGCGTGCCGAGGATGCCGACGTCGGACATCGTCAGGCCCAGATCGCTCAGCATCGCCGGCATGATGAAGTTGAAGCTTTTGCGCGTGAAGTAAAACGCGGCGTAGCCGATGTACATGGTGCACATCAGCTGGATGCGCCAGTATTTGTAGCTGGCGTCGATCTGCCGTTGATCGGTGACCTGCGGCGCATCCGGGCGGCTTTTAAGGAAAGACCACATGTGGAACCTCAGAGGATTGAATAAAGTGCCGCTATGATGCTCCCCGCGCGCGCGGGAGGCTTACGCCGGATTCCCGACGCGGTTAGGAGTTTTTCCTAGTTTTGCGCTTGCGCCGGTGAAACTGTGGGCAAGATCACACTCAAACAGGCGCCCCGCTCAGAGGTGAGCCGCAGGCTGCCGCCGAGAGCGCTGATGCGCTCCTGCATGCCGCGCAGGCCGTACCCCGGCTGATGGTGGTCCGCATCGAAGCCCACACCGTTATCGCGGATGGTCAGGGCAATCTGCGGCGCGGCGCCTTTGCGCGGCTGCAGACGCGCGTCCAATTCCAGGCGGCTGGCGCCGGCGTGGCGGCACACATTGGTCACCCCTTCCTGACACACCCGGTACAGCGTGATTTTCAGCGTTTCATCCAGCAGTTCGTCCGGCACCTGCCACTGCATGCTGCTCACCAGCGAGGCGTCCTGCGGCAGCGACTCCCGCAGCATCGCCGCCACCGCCGCCGACAGCGGCAGGTTGTTCAGCGCCGCCGGCCACAGCTGGGTCAGCACATCGTGCACCCCATCGTAGACCCGCAGCGCTAACGCATCGATGGTGTCGGCGCAGCCGATCACCGCCGGCTCCGGCGCCAGGCGCTTGACGATGCTGGCCTGTGTGCGGATCACGGTGATGGTCTGCCCCACTTCATCGTGCAGCTCGCGCGCCACCTCGCGCCGGGTTTGTTCCTCCGCCGTCACCAGCGCCCGGGCCAGCTGCCGGTTCTCCGCCAGCCGCAGCCGCAGCTGCTGATTCAGTTCGCGCTGGCGCTGAATACCGGCGCCCAGCAGCAGCCCGGTCAGGCTTTGGGCCAGCAGTGACAACAGCAAGTCGCGGTGCGACTCGGGCTGCGGCGGCTCGTTGACCATCAACGCCACGCCGTTGAGCAGCGTCGCCAACAGCGCGCCCTGCCAGCCATAGCGGTAAGACATGAACACGATCGGGATCGCCAGGCAGAAAGGCGCAAAGCGGCGCAGCTCGGCGGCGTTAACCTGCTGCTGCAGCCAGATGCTGAATGCAAACAGCAGCAGATAACTGGCCAGGTGGCCCAGGCGCAGCTCCACCGGCTTGTGGATCAGCCCCGGCTCCAGCGGCACCCAGATTTGGCGCGCCAGATAGTGCCACAACAGCAGGCAAGTCGGCGCGATGGTGAAACCGCCGGTCAGGCCGAGCAGCAGCGCGCGGGCGCCTTCGCCGCTCACCAGCTGCCACACAAGCGCCTGCAGCAAAGCGGCGGCGGCCACCACCGCGCCCTGCAACAGCGGCCAGCGCCATTCGCTGTCGCTCTGCTGATGGCGCAACAGCCACGGCGAGGCCAGCAGGCTGAGCAGCACCGTCAGCACCAGCACCGCCACCGACGCCCACAGCGCCGGGCCGTAGCCGTACTGGTCCGCCAGCAGCGCCATCAGCAGCAGGTCGGCCAGCAGGATCCCCGGCCAGAAACGGTACGGGCTCTGCAGCAAAATGCCCATGCGCAGGCCGAACGGGAACAGCAACAGCGCCTGCCAGGGCGGGTCGATCAGCGCGGTGCCGATGCCCCACAGGCAAAATGCGCTGGCGGCATAGATGAAGAACAGCGCCAGCTGGGTGATCAGACGCTGCGTCACAGGTTCAGCATCCGTCTGGCCAGCTCGACGTTATTGGTGATGCCCAGCTTGGCGAACAGGTTGGCGCGATGCACATGCACCGTCTTCGGCGACAGCCCCAGCGCGGCGGCGATCTCGCGCACCTCCTGGCCCTGCGCCAGCAATAGCGCGATCTCGCGCTCGCGGCGGGTCAACGGATCGACCCTCACCCGCGCCAGCTGCTGGGCGATTTCCGGCATCAGATAGACGCCGCCGCCGGCGACGGTGCGCACGGCGGTGATCAGATCTTCCGGCTTGCAGCGCTTGGAGAGAAAGCCGCTGGCGCCGCGTTCCAGCGCCATTTCCACCAGCGCCGGATTATCGTGCATCGACAGCATCACCACGCGGATGCCGGAGGGAATGTCCGCCAGCAGATCCAACCCGCTGCCGTCGGGCATCGAAATGTCGCAAATGCAGATTTCCGCCTCCAGCCCCGGCAGGCCGGCACGCGCCTGCGCCGCGCTGCTGAACTCGCCCACCACCTGAATATCGGCCTCCAGCGACAGCAGCTGCACAAAGCCCGAACGCACAATGTCATGATCGTCGATAAACGCCACGCGCAGGGTCATGGAAATCTCCGGTTAGAAGGGGAAGTGCGCAAGTATACCGTATGCACACACCGGAATAATTGATGAAGAGAATGTATTGGCGGAAATTACCGGGTGCGCAAGGCACCCGGCGGGAGGGATTACAGGCTGTCAGGCGCCGTTTTATTCTGCGGGAGATGGCACCAGTTGTTTTTATCCACGATGCCGCCGTTCGGCGAGGTGTAGCCGAGGCAACCGAGGATGGTGTCGAACAGCTCGACGTGGCGATGCGTTCTGCCGATGCGCTGCTGCGCCTGCAGTTGCTCAAAGGCGCTGAGGTGCTGCGGGTTCTCGAGGAACTTGTCCGACGCCCACACCATCATCGGCACGCGGAATTGTTCCGGCGGCGCCATTTCGCGCGGCGTGCCGTGCAGGTGCGTATTCTCGCCGATCGACTCGCCGTGATCGGCGGCATAGAACACGATGGCCTTCTTGTCCCGCACCTGGTCGATCACATTACTGATAAAGCTGTCGGTATACAGCACCGTATTGTCGAAGGCGTTGATCAGCTGCGCCTTGGTGCAGGAGTCATCCACCCCCATGCACTCCGGCTGATAGCGCGCATAGCTGCGCGGATAACGCTGCGAGTACAGGTAGTGCGAGCCTTTGGTATGCAGGATCACCAGGTGTTTGCCCTTCGGATAACGCGCCAGCGACTCCTTCATTTCATCCACCAGCAGCATATCGTCGACCGCCTTGCCGTCGTTGCGCTTCTCGGACGCGATCATCTCGCGGAACGAATAGTTGTTCACCTCGGTGTTGTTGTAGAACCACACCTCACTCTGCATGGCGAACAGCTCGGAAGAGAAGCCCAGTTCCTTCATCACCGCGAACACGTTTTGCTCTTTCAGCGTGCGCTGCGGGTTGTCCTCGGTACCGCCTTCGCGCACGAACATGCAGCGCAGCGACAGCTTGGTGGCGGTGTCGCAAGACTCGCCGCGGAACGCCACCAGATTCTTCTCTTTCGACAGGCGCGGCGTAGTATCGCGCTCGTAGCCCAGCATGCCCATGTGATCCCAGCGCGTGGTCTCGCCGATGATGAACACCACGTAGGTATCGTCGATGTCCGCCGGCGGCACATAGGTAAAGTGTTTGCCCGGATCGAACAGCGTGCTCTGATCCTGACTTTCGTCATAGCGGGTATAGGCGAACAGCCCCAGCGCTGACAGCCAGTTAGACGGCAGGTACGAGTGCGCCACCACGCCGCCGTAGCTCGGCAGATCGACGTTGGCGAGCTTCTCCTGCACGCTTTGCTCGTCGTCCAGCATGCGCAGAGGCAGCCAGACCAACGCTACTACCGCCAACAACACCAGCAGCGGTTTGATGCGGTGACCGGGGGTTTTCAGCTGTTCGATCAGGGTGAAGCGCAGGCTGTTTTTCCAGATCAGCAGCAGCGGCAAGGCGCTGAGCGCCACCATCCACAGCACGAAATGCAGGCCGACCACCTCTTTCGACAGATCGATATCGGTGGTCATCACCGACACCACGATGCCGTAGCCGATCACCACGTTGAAAAACGTCATGTAGTAGCTGGCGGCAACCGAAATCAGCACCAGCAGCGAGGCGACGATACGATAAAACAGCCGGCCGCCGAGCGACACCAGCCGCATGATGAAGAACGTGAACAGGACGATAGCGATGACTTCCGTCACCGCCGAAATAAGCTTAATTCCCTGAATGCCGTGCGCCAGCGAATCAAAACGGCGATAAAAAACGGACAGGTTTAGAAAGATGCCGATATAGATCGCTAACAATAACGATAAATTCTGCTGTGATAGCGATTTAACTTTGTTCATGTAACGCGGTGGCTCCGGGGACGGTGTAGCGGTTCTGACTCAGTCAGACACTGATTGCGGCTTCTGGTTCAGCCAACCGGCAATAAGCGTTATTTTGCGAGTAATAATCAAGAGAATTCTCACAAAACGGGCAAAATTTACCGCTTTTTTGAGCACTTTTCAGACGGGATATCAAAGAAAATGGAGGGATAAACCCTCCATTTTTTCCATGGTGTCGGCAAAAAACTTACTTAACGTTCAGCGTAACGTCGATATTGCCGCGGGTGGCGTTGGAATACGGGCACACCACGTGCGCCTTTTTCACCAGATCTTCCGCCACGCTGCGCTCGATGCCCGGCAGCGAAATATCCAACTGCACTTCGATGCCGAAGCCGTTCGGGATTTCACCGATGCCGACGGTACCGTCGATCTTCGCTTCGGCCGGGATTTTGACCTTTTCTTTCGCCGCGACAAACTTCAACGCGCCGAGGAAACAGGCCGAGTAACCGGCGGCGAACAGCTGCTCGGGGTTGGTGACTTCGCCGCCGACGCCGCCCATCTCTTTCGGTACGCCCAGTTTCACGTCCAACACGCCGTCGGAGGAGGTCGCACGGCCGTCGCGGCCGCCGGTTGCGGTGGCGTGAGCGCGGTAAACCACTTTCTCAATAGACATCGTTCATTCCTTCTTGCTGGTTGGCGAGATGACAACAGCCCCCGCGAGGGGTAGCCGGTCACATATATATCTTTTACAATTAAATCGCGCACTACTTATTTTTGACGCTTATTAACCAGTGTAGACCACCCCTGCCGTTCTTGCGTCCGGCGTCGGTGGGTCAAATCTGATCGATCAGGCTGCCGCGCAGCTTTTCCAGCTGCTGTTTGAGCGAGACGATCTCGTCCAGGCTGCAGTCGGTGGCGCACATCACCGCCTCGGGCACCGACTGCGCCCGTTCACGCAGCGCGCGGCCGGCGTCGGTGAGCGCGATGATCACCTGGCGCTCGTCGGTAGTGGCGCGATAGCGCACCAGCAAACCGGCAGTTTCCAGCCGTTTCAGCAGCGGCGTCAGCGTGGCGGAATCGAGGAACAGCCGCTCGCCGATATCCGATACCGTCACCCGATCGCGTTCCCACAGCACCATCATCACCAGATACTGCGGGTAGGTGAGCTCGAGCTGATTCAACAGCTTGCGGTAGACTTTGTGCAGCGCCAGGTTGGCGGAGTACAGCGCGAAACAGAGCTGCTGATCGAGCAGCAGCAGGTTCTTCGCGTTGGGTTGTTCGGTATCGGTGCTTTTCATGTGAGTGAATATAGATAGCGCACGATGTAATCGCAAGCTATTTCTTGTGAGGTATGCTACATTTTTTTCATGCAGAGGATGCCTGGAGGGAAAGGAAATGACGAATACGCTTGCAGAACGCGCGCGCCGCTACGCCACCAAGGCGCATGCGGCCATCGATCAGCGCCGCAAATACACCAACGATCCGTACATCGTCCACCCGCAGGCGGTCATGGAGCTGGTGCGCAGCGTGCCGCACACCGAAGAGATGCTGGCGGCCGCCTGGCTGCATGACACGGTGGAAGACACGCCCACCACCCTCGGCGATATCGAAAGCCACTTTGGGCCGCAGGTAGCGGAGCTGGTGCGGATGTTAACCAACGTCAGCCACGCCGAGGACGGCAACCGCTTCGAGCGTAAAAACCGCGATCGGCGCCACAGCGCCGGCGCATCGCCGCAGGCCAAAACCATCAAACTGGCGGATCTGATCGACAACACCCGCTCGCTGCTGGACTACGACAGCCACTTCGCCCAAACCTATCTGATCGAGAAACAGCGCCTGCTGGAAGTGCTGACCGAAGGCGACCCGACGCTGTGGCGCCAGGCCAGCCATATCGTCGAACAGGGGCTGCTCAGATTACAGCAGCCGCCGCACAACGTGCCGGCCAGCTGGTTTGAGCACGCCCGCCGGCGCTACCGCGAGAACGACGCGGCCTGATCAGAAGGTCACCACCGTTTTCAACGCCGTCACCCAGGCGTCCTGCGTCTCGCTGACGCCCGCCGGATGATGCCAGTATTGCAAGCCCGGCTGCAGCTGCAGCCACGGCGTGACGTTAACGCGGTAGTACAGCTCCGCCGTCACCGAGTGGCCCGGCACCGGCCGGTAGTTCGGATCGTGATAATCGCTGATGCCGCTCATCTCGTTGAGGTAACGCTGATTGTCTTTATAGCGGTCGCTCAGTTTCACCACCGAAACGCCCAGCCCCAGCCAGTCGTCCGGCCGCGCATCGAACAGCCCGCGATAGCGGATGCCGGTCGAAGTGGACCAGTGCAGGTAGTTGCTGCGCTGATCCCCCAGCCCCAGGCTGTAGAACACGCTCAGGCCACGGTTGACGTCATCCGCATGGCGCGTCACCTGCTGGTTGAAACCGGTATACAGGAACCAGGTGCGATCGTGGCTGCGATAGCCCTGCGGATCGCTGGCGCCCGGCCCGCCGGACACCCCTTCATAAAGATCGCGCTGACGCGCATTGGTGAACAGCACGCCCAGGTTATACACCCCCGGCAGCTGGTTGACGGCGTGGGTTTTCAGCTCCAGCTCCATCGGCAACAGGAAGCCTTTGCTGCCCTTGGTGGACCAACTCCAGGCGTGGCTGCGGCTGGGGGCGCTCGGGTTCTGCTCCATCACGCCGCCCTTGAGCGTCAGGCCGTCGGTCAGCTTGTATTGCAGCGTGGTGCCCCAGTAATGCACGTTCCAGTTGTACCAGGTCAACGAATTAGCGGACTTGCCGCCGCACAGCGTCAGCGTCTGAAAATCGCAGGGGATGATCTGATCGAAATCCTGCACCTTGTTCATCATGCCGATACGCCATTGCAGCCGGCTGTCGAGGAAGGAACGGCTGAAGGTCAACCAGCCCAGCCGGGTGATCGACTGCCCGCCAAAGCTCTCCTGCGACAGATCGGTCAGGCCGACGCGCGGGTCCTGCAGCCGATCGCGGGTCAGGTTGTTGTCATGGTTGCGGTTGACGATATTGCCTTCGATCGCCGCGTCCGGAATGCCGGTCAGCGCCTGCAGATCCTGGCTGAAGGTCAGCGAAAATTGGTCGATGTACGACGCCTGTTTATCGTGGTTGTAACCGCCGCCGGCGTTATACGACAGCTGGCTGAGGTAGCCGAGATTATAGTGGAAACCGTGATCCTCCAGGATCGGCCTGATCCCCAGCATATCCCCCAACAGCCCAGGCTGCGGCGGTTCAAAGCCGAGCGCCACCCCTTCCCATTTGGCGGCGGGAGCTTCAACGTCCTTGCCGGTTTGCAGCGTTTCCGCCTGCGCCTGGCTACAGAGCAGCGCCAGCGCCGCCAGGGTCATGGAACGAGGTAATAAGCTTTTCATCATTATTATATTTCTCCGCATAACGGCTGACTGCGGGCAACAGCATTCCCTGGGAGAGAATTTCCCATCATGAACAGCAGCGAATAAGGTTAATTAACGCCCGGCGTTTGCCGCCGGGCTGAAGGGTTAGCGCCGGTCTTTCAGGCTGGCGCCGTTGCTGCGGATCACATCGCGATACCAGTAGAAACTCTTCTTGCGGCGGCGCTCGAGGCTACCGTTGCCGGCATCGTCTCTGTCGACGTGAATGAAGCCGTAGCGCTTCGACATTTCGGCCTTCGAGGCGCTGACCAGATCGATCGGCCCCCAGCTGGTGTAGCCCATCACCTCGACGCCGTCGTCGATCGCCTCGGCCACCTGTACCAGATGGTCATTGAGGTAGTTGATGCGGTAGTCGTCGTTGATGCTGCCGTCGGCCTCGACGCGGTCTTTGGCGCCCAGCCCGTTCTCGACGATGAACAACGGCTTCTGATAGCGGTCGTACAGCACGTTGAGCAGGTAGCGCAGCCCGATCGGGTCGATTTGCCACCCCCACTCCGAACTGGCCAGGTGCGGGTTCGGCACCATATCGAGAATGTTGCCGCGCGCCGTTTCGTACTGCTCCGGGTCGGCGGTAACGCAGCCGCTCATGTAGTAGCTGAACGAGATGAAGTCGATGGTTTCGCGCAGCGTTTGCCGATCTTCCTCGGTGATCGCCACCTGAATGCCGTTTTCACGGAAGAAGCGCTGCATGTAGGCCGGGTAATAGCCGCGCGCCTGCACGTCGCCGAAGAACAGCCAGTCGCGGTTTTGCCGCTGGGTTTCCAGCAGATCTTCCGGCTTGCAGCTCAGCGGATACAGAATGCCGCCCAGCAGCATGTTGCCGATTTGCCCCTCCGGCACGATCTCGTGACAGGCCTTCACCGCTCTGGCGCTGGCCACCAGCTGATGGTGGATCGCCTGATAGACGGCGCTCTTGTCGCTCTCTTGCGGCAGGCCAACCCCGGTGAAGGGCGCGTGCAGCGACATGTTGATCTCATTGAAGGTCAGCCAGTGTTTAACCTTGTGCTTATAGCGTTCGAACACGGTGCGCGCATAGCGCTCGAAGAAATCGATGGTGCGGCGATCGCCCCAGCCGCCGTAGCGCTTCACCAGACCGTAAGGCATCTCATAGTGCGACAGCGTGATCAGCGGCTGAATGCCGTATTTCGCCATCTCATCGAACAGCCGATCGTAAAACGCCAGCCCGGCTTCGTTCGGGGTCTCTTCATCGCCCTGCGGGAAAATGCGCGTCCAGGCGATCGAGGTGCGCAGGCACTTGAAACCCATCTCGGCGAACAGCGCGATATCCTCCGGGTAACGATGATAGAAATCGATCGCCACGTCCTTGATGCCGCTGTCGCCCGCCGTGCGCGGCGTGATGGCGCCGAAGATGCCCTGCGGCTGCAGATCGGAGGTCGACAGCCCCTTGCCGTCGGCCTGATACGCGCCTTCTACCTGGTTCGCCGCTACCGCGCCGCCCCACAGAAAATGTTGCGGAAACTTGCCGTTCATCGCTTGCTCCTCAATTAACGTAATAAAGTCAGCAGCGGCGCCTGTTCCTGCACCGGAGACAGGCCGCTGGTCAACACGTCCACGTAGTCATCGCTGTTGCTGATGATGATCGGCGTGGTGGTGTCATAGCCGGCGGCATGGATCGCCGCCTGGTCGAACTCGATCAGCAGATCGCCCGGCGCGATCCGCTCGCCTTCCCGCACGTGGGCGGTGAAATGCGCCCCGTCGAGCTTCACGGTATCGATGCCGACGTGGATGAGAATCTCCGCGCCGTCGTCCGATTCGATGCCGATGGCGTGTTTGGTTTTGAACAGCGACGCCACGCTGCCGCTCACCGGCGCCACCACTCGCCCCTGCTGCGGCGCGATCGCCACCCCTTTCCCCAGCAGGCCGCTGGCGAAGGTCGCGTCGTTCACCTGCTCCAGCGGCACGATGTCGCCGGCGATCGGGCTGAGAATGGCCTGCTTGCGGTTAAGCGGCGCGGCGGCTTCAGGCTGCGCCGTCTCTTCCGCCGGCGCGACGCCGAACAGGTAGCTGGCCAGCGCGGCGAACACAAACGACAGCAGAGTGCCGCCGATCGCGCCCCACACCGTGGCGTCGATGCCGCCGTTGGGAATGATTTGCGCGAAGGTGAACACGTTCACCAGGCCGAACGAGTAGACCGAGGTATGGAAGTAACCGATCACCGCCCCGCCCAGCGCGCCGCCGATGCAGCCGAAGATAAACGGACGCTTGTTCGGCAGGGTGACGCCGTACACCGCCGGTTCGGTGATGCCGAAAATCCCGGCGCCGATGGCCGAACCGGACAGCGCCCGCAGCTTGGCGTCGCGGGTGCGCAGCATCACGCCCAGCGTGGCGCCGACCTGCCCCATCACCGCCGGCAGCAGCAGCGGCACCATGGTGTCGCGCCCCAGCACGCTCAGGTTGTTGATCATCAACGGCACCAGCCCCCAATGCAGGCCGAAGATCACGCACACCTGCCACATCGCCCCCATGAAAGCGCCGGCGATGATCGGGTTGAAGGCGTAAATGGCCTGATAGCCGTTGGCCAGCAGATGGCTGAGCCAGGTCGCCGCCGGGCCGATCAGCAGGAAGGTCAGGGGCACGGTGATCGCCAGACACAGCAGCGGCGTGATGAAATTGCGCAGCGCGCTGTGGATCACCCGGTTAAACAGCGGCTCCAGACGGCAGGATACCCAGGCCGCAAAGATGATGGGGATCACCGACGAGCTGTAGTTGATAAAAGTCAGCGGAATGCCGAAGAAATATTCGCGCACCGCGCCCGGCTGTTGCGCCGCCTCGAACGCCGCCATCATCAGCGGATGCGTCAACGCGCCGCCGATCGCCATGGTGACGAACGGGTTGCCGCCGAATTTTTTCCCGGCGGTGTAGCCGAGCATGATCGGGAAGAAATAGAACAATGCGTCGCTGGCGGCGAACAACATTTTAAAGGCGCCGCTGCTTTCCAGCAGCCAGCCGCAGGCCAGGCTCAGCGCCAGCAATCCCTTCAACACCCCCGAGGCAGCCATCACCCCGAGCAATGGGGTGAAGATGCCGGAAACCACGTCGATAAAGCGGCTGAGCAGATTGTCTTTTTTACCGTCCGCATCGCTGCCGCTCGACGCGCCTTCGGCCAACCCGCCGACCCGGTTGACCGCGTCGAACACCTCGGCCACGTGGTTGCCTACCACCACCTGAAACTGGCCGCCGCTCTCCACCACCATGATGACGCCCGGGTTTTTCTTCAGCGCTGCCGCGTTGGCGCGGCGGTCGTCACGCAGCTTGAAACGCAGGCGGGTGGCGCAATGCACCAGGCTTTTCACATTGTCGCGGCCACCGACGCCGGCCAAAATCTCACTGGCTAATGTGTCATATTTCATACGGTTATCCTTAGACTTCACGTTCTGCCGATCCCGCCTTTGCGCTGGCCTGGCGCAGGAGCGAAATTCGGCGCAAAAAAAAACCTAAACCTCGCGGTCTCTGCCCCATCGGGGAACAGAAACGCGAGGTTTAGGTTTTGCCTGCCGCAGCAGTAACAACCCTAAATCGGTTGAGTTATGACGTTAACACCGCAGATTTTAGCGGGGCAAGGCTTGGCGACGGCAAATTGCCGAACTGTGATCGCAAAGGCAAAACGGCCTCAATGCGCGAAATAATGCATGCCGCCCTCTACCGGGATCACTGCGCCGATGATATATCGCGCGAGCGATAGAGAGGGATGAAAGAGTATCGCCTGGCTTCACGTCAAAAAACATAAGATTAACTAACCTAATAATTCACTATCAAGCTAAAGCGAAACACGCATTTTCCAGCGGCCAATCGGCTTTTCTGGCAACATTCGCAGCCATTAAGGCAAATACATCGCCAAACCTCATCGAATATTGTTAGCATTCCACGATATTCACCCGCGCAAAAATCACCGTGCGCAATTGAACACGGCGAATAAACATCAGAATAACTAATTAAAACAACTAGACAAAAATCACACGGGGGATTATTACTGGTCAACGCTTAATCGAGAGTAGGGATGACAGTCACCATGGTGTTGCGTACTGATGTAGGACGGATTTTGATTACCGGCGCCGGCGGCCGAGTCGCCACCGCGTTTCGCCAGGCAGTGGGCGATCGCTATGCATTGCGGCTGGCGGAACGAGATCTCGCTCTGTTGCGCGATCGCCGGCCCGACGATGAGGTCATCAGCTTCAACATCGCCGATCTCGACGCCTGCCGTGAGGCCTGCGCCAATATCGACACCGTGTTGCACCTGGCCGCCGATCCGGCTCCCGACGCCGATTTTTGCGGTTCGCTGATGGACAACAACATTCTCGGCACCTTCAATATCTTCCGCGCGGCGAAAGACGCCGGCTGCCGCCGGGTGGTATTCGCCAGCAGCGCGCAGGCGGTGGAAGGCTACCCGCTCGATTATCAAATCCGCCCGGATGACGCGCCGAAGCCGAAAAATCTGTACGGCGCCAGCAAGGCGTTCGGCGAAGGCATCGCCGCCTATTTCGCCCATCAGGAGGGGCTTTCCGCCCTGTCGGTGCGCATCGCCAACTTCACCACTCTGTGCCGGGGCGAACAGCTTAGCGCCCGCGACATGAGCGCTTTTCTCAGCCATCGCGACGCCACCGATCTGCTGGATCGCTGCATTCGTGTCGAAGGGGTGCAATATGCGGTGGTGCACGGGGTTTCCAATAACCGCTATACGCGTTTGTCGCTGGAAGAGACCCGTCGCCTGCTCGGCTACGCCCCGCAGGACGATGCGTTCAGCCTGCTCGGCTTTGAGTGAGCGCGGCGGGGAACCCCGCCGCACGTTATCGTTTAACCGTTGGCGTAGGCCACTTTTTCGGCCTGACGGTGGGTGAACAGCACCAGCAACAGCGCCAATCCGGCAATAATAGCCCCCATCACCGGCACGAAGCTGTATCCCAGCCCGGCGGAGACTACCGCGCCACCGGCGGCGGCGCCCAGCGCATTGCCCAGGTTAAAGGCGCCGATGTTGACCGAGGACGACAGGCCCGGCGCTTCGCTGGCGACACGCATCACGCGCATCTGCAGCGGCGGCACCACGGCAAAGGTCGCCGCCCCCCAAATCACCATGCTGACCGCGGCGCCGATTTCACTGCGCGCCAGGAACGGGATCACCAGCATAATGACCACCAGCAGCAGCAAGAAACCCTTCAGCGTCGCGCTCTCGGAACGGTCGGCGAATTTGCCGCCCAGGTAGTTGCCGATGGAGAAACCGACGCCGATCAACACCAGCATGACCGTCACGAACAGCGGCGTCGCATCGGTGATGTGCTGCAACACCGGCGAGATATAGGTATAGAGCGTGAACATCGCGCCCGCGCCCAGCACGGTCGTCAGCAAGGCGGACAGCACCTGCGGGCGCACCAACACCGACAGCTCGCGTTTCACATCCGGACGTGCGCCGGCGCTGCCTTTCGGCAACGAGAACCACAGCCCCAGCATGGCGATCACGCCCAGCCCGGCCGTCGCCAGGAACGACATGCGCCAGCCGATGGTTTCACCCAGCCAGGTCGCGGCCGGCACCCCGCCGATATTGGCGATGGTCAGGCCCATAAACATGGTCGCCACGGCGCTGGCCTGTTTCTCTTTCGGCACCACGCTGGCGGCCACCACTGAACCGAGGCCAAAGAACGCGCCGTGGTTCAGGCTGGTGATGATGCGCGACAGCATCAGGGTGGTGTAGTCAGGCGCAACCGCCGACAGCACGTTACCCAGGGTAAAGATCGCCATCAGGAAGATCAGCGCGCTTCTGCGCGCCCGGTGAGAAAGCAGCAACGTCATCAGCGGAGCGCCGACCATCACGCCAACGGCGTAGGCGCTGATCAACATGCCTGCCATCGGGATGGAGACGTCCACCCCTTTGGCGATCGTCGGCAGCAACCCCATCGGGGAAAACTCGGTCGTGCCGATGCCGAACGCCCCCACCGCCAGGGCTAATAAGGGAAAGTTAATTTTCATTCAACAACTCCGGTTAACCGCTGCCGAAGCGCGGGAAAGTTAAGATGCCAAAAGTATGACATTGATCACACCAAAGATAAGCAGGCGGAAGGCTAAAAGACTTTTGCGATTTTGTTAAAAATCGTGGGGAAAACAGCAGCCGACTCTATCTCAGCCACGCGCCGACAGGCAATAGCCGCCATCGCCCGTGCGCACATCGGGTTCATTCTCGCCATCTGGCCCACCCGCCATACCGGCTCACCGGCGGCTGCCGCGACTATTGAACACAGAGCAAAAGTGTTTTGTTATTGTGCGCGTTCTTAGAATTAAACGACGAAATATAATGGCCTCAGCAAAACATCATCGCCCCACGGCCTAATTCACATGAGGGAAGCGCCATGCTTTTTGACTCGTATTCTTTAAACGGTTTATTGCTGAACAATCGCATCGTCATGCCGCCCATGACCCGTTCACGGGCCGGCGCCGGCGACGTCGCCACCGACATGATGGCTGAATATTATGCCCAGCGCGCCAGCGCCGGGCTGATCGTCAGCGAAGGCACGCAGATCAGCCAGCAGGGCCAGGGTTATGCCTGGACGCCCGGCATTTACACCCCGGAACACATCGCCGGTTGGAAAAAAGTCACCGACGCCGTACATCAGGCCGGCGGCAAGATCTTCGCGCAGCTTTGGCACGTCGGCCGCGTGTCGCATACCATTTTACAGCCTGGCCACGCCGCGCCGGTCTCCTCCTCCGCCATCCAGGCCGACGGGGTCAAGGTGTTCGTGGATGTCGAAGGCCGCGGGCCAGAGCATGGCGTGGGTGAAATGGTGCAGCACTCCGCACCGCGCGCCTTAACGCGGGAAGAAATTCCGGCGATCGTCAACGACTACGCCCAGGCGGCCCGCAACGCCATTGCCGCCGGTTTCGACGGCGTAGAGCTGCACGGCGCGAATGGCTATCTGATCAATCAGTTTATCGACTCGCGGGAGAATCAGCGCGACGACGAATACGGCGGTTCACTGCAAAATCGCCTGCGTTTCCTGCGGGAGGTGGCGCAGGCGGTGGCGGACGCCATCGGCAAAGAGAAACTGGGCGTGCGTCTGGCGCCGCTGACCACCCTGATGGGCTCGCAGGACGATACCCCGGAAGCCACCTATCTGGCGGCGGCCAGCGTGCTGAACGATATCGGCGCCGCTTACATTCACATCGCCGAAGCGGACTGGGATGACGCTCCGGTGATGCCGGCGGCGTTCAAAGAGTCGCTGCGCCTGATTTTCCGCGGCACGCTGATTTACTCGGGCAAATACACGCGTGAACGCGCTGAAGAAGCGCTGGCCAAAGGCTGGGCGGATCTGATCGGCTTCGGCCGCCCGTTCATCGCCAACCCGGATCTGCCTCACCGCCTGCAACACGGGCTGGCGCTGAATGCGCCAATCAAAGAGAAATTCTTCGGCGGCAGCCGGGAAGGCTACACCGATTACCCGACGATCGGGTAAATATGTTCAGCCCCCCGAGCCTGCAAGTGCGGGGGGCTTCGCTGGCTTGGTAAACAACGCTCTTCTGAATAAGCGACATAACCCAGATTTTCAGTGTCCGCACGATAAATAAAAAATAAATCGAAAACCTTAGATATAAAATAATAAATTAAACATTTTCATTGCAATTTTTTATTAGAATACAAAAAAACAAAACATATAAAAACAATATAAATTGAAATAAAAACAATGAAGCCAAGAAAAATGAAAACTTAAAACACAATATTAAATCAAAATTTAAACACATAACCCGTATTTCCCAGACAGGGTTGAATATATATGCGAACGTGTAAATATCTTTCCGAACAGCGCTATTGTGGCGCTGCGTTGATTAAGGAAAGATCTTATGTCTAAATCACCTATTGGCACTACAGCCACGACAGGGCAAAAATGCCCGGAAAGCGGCGTCTGGGAAGTGGTCGGCAAACCCTCAACCACAGCGCCAATCGCTAAAGGCAATATCATGCCGCCCTATGGCGGCAAAGGGGTCACCTGGAAATTGATCCAATACGCATAATCCGTCGTCTTCAGGCCTCTTTTTTCAAAAGGGGCCTCGCAGAGAAAACGTATTCATTCCTTATTTCATCTCTTCCCGCTGCGCACCTTGCCCGCGCGCATTTCGATGTTCTGCTGCAGTTCGCGCAGCCCGCCGACCAGGAAGCAGGCTTCCGCCAGCACGAACAGCGGGCCGATGATCAGGCCCGTCACGTCGTCCATAAACGCCGGTTTTCGCCCCTCCCAGAAATGCCCGACAAACTGAAACAGCCAGCCGATGACGAAGCCGCCGATGCCGACGCTCAGCCACGCCGCCGTCGACAGCGACGCCACCCAGGCGCCGAACACGAGGTACAGCAGCAGCAACGCCAGCATCATGACGCCAAGGCGCAGACTCAGCCGCAGGTAATAGAGAGCCGAGACGATCACCACCGCGCAGGCCGGCGAGAACGGCAGCCATCCCGCGCCCCATGCCGGCCGGGAGAGCAGCGCCAGCAGGCTGACGACGATCAGGGGGATGCCGATAAAGTGCGTAACAATATTGCGCGCATCGCGATGATAGGCGGCATAAGCGGCCAGTTGATCTTCCAGACTTCGCATGTTGACCTCCGGTATGTGCGGCCTTCGTCGCCGAACGCGCGCAGCTGCAACGGGCCCAGTGCTTAGATCATAGACGATACGAATGGCAGCAAGCGCCACCGAAACGCGCTCGGCGAAAATGTTGGCTGTGACGTAAACCATTACCCTTTACTGCTGGCGCCCCCCTGCGCCGGCAGGGGCAAGTTTATGGTGATTAACAACCCTTGGTCGACCGGCAGACTGGCTTTGATCGTTCCGTGATGGGCAGCGCAAATCGCTTTCGCAATGGAGAGCCCGAGCCCACTGCCGCCGGAATCGCGCGCGCGGGACGTTTCACCGCGAGTAAAACGCTCAAACATTTGCGGCAAATAATCCTGTGCAACGCCAGGCCCCGTATCTTGAAACGCCAACACGATTTCCTGCGCGGTCTGTTCGAGACGAATGCACATTCGATCGCCCTGACTACAATAACGAAGCATATTCTCGATTAGTATGCTGAATACTTGGCCGAGTCTGAATTCATCCCCAATAAAATGAAGCGGCCCGCCCTCCTCGATAGAGATGGACATGCCCGCAGCCTCCAACTGAGGTTTGAGCCAGGCCACCCTCTCCTTTAACACGCTATTGATAGTAAAAACGTTTTTACTTAATTTCAGTTGGCCCGCACTGGCCAGAGAGAGGAAATACAGATCGTCGGTAAGGTAACTCAGATTTTTTAATTGCGTCATCACCATATTCAGCTGTTCCTGACTCGCAGGAAAAACGTTGTCTATCATGCCCTGAAGGCGGCCCATAGCTCCGGTCAACGGTGAACGCAACTCATGGGCCAACGCCACATGCGACGCTTTTATTTCGCGTTCGTATAAAGCGAGCTTATTGACCATCTCATTGAAGTTTATCGAGAACCTGATGATTTCATCAGGACACGCCTGAACCAGCTCGGCTTCGTGCTTAAAATTTCCCCGAGCCACGGTTTCCGCAACGTCGGTGAGATTTCGAAATTGGGCAGTAAGAGGGCGTGCGATGCGCACGCACATTAACGTTATCAATGGAACGACGACGATCAGAAAAATAAGCAGCCATCCCCAATTTAAAGAAGTCAGCGAAGGCGTGCTGTAATCCAGCCCCCAATACGTATCGACGATCTGATGGAACGCCTCTATGTCCAGGCTGGGGTTCTCTCGCAGCACCAAGAATCTTTCGTAAACCGATGCCGGCATTTCATGAATGACGTAAAAATACTGGGCAGCAAAAATGCCCCACATCGCCAGAATAATGGTAAAAAGCGTCACGATGGCGACGATGACGATGCGAACAGACACCCAAAACAAAAGAGATTTATTTTTCCTTTTCATGATTTGCAAAACCTATAGCCGACGCCGCGCACATTAAAAATCACGTTATCAACGCCTGCCGCTTCAAGCTTCCGTCTTAAATTATAAACATGCGTATCCACCACTCTTTCGAGCGCATCGCTTTCAGGTAAACATTTTTCAAGCAAAAACTGACGGCTTAACGGCCTCGTTGAGGCTTTCATCAACGTGCCGAGCAGGGAAAATTCGGTTAATGTTAAATCCAGCGTGAGAGCGCCGCTCGCGCTCGTTGCCACCCTCGCCACCATATTAGCGAGATCCAGTTCGAGCCGTTCCCAGCGCAATATTTCTTCGCCTGCCAGCTGATTCCCGCCGCTTCGCCTTAACACTGCCTGCACGCGTGCCATAACTTCGCCGGGGTTATAGGGTTTAACGATATAATCATCCGCACCATAGCGAAGAGCGCCAATTTTATCATGAGGTTCCCCCATGGCCGTGATCATGATAACCGGCGTATTCACCTTGCGCCTGAGCGCCGCCAGGATTTCAGTTCCATTCATATCAGGCAACATCACATCTAATAATATGAGATCGGGCTTCCAGCTCAACGCCGTATTTAAACCCATCAGCCCATTTCCCACCACCGCGACCTGATAACCTTCACGCTTAAGATAAGCCTCCAGCACATTTGCCGCATCGACATCGTCTTCGATGACTAGAACCCGTTTATTTTGCATCTCATCCCCCTGAAGGATCTTCGCTATTTATTGATTATTTGTTGACGATTAATTGACAAATCGTCGGCATACTCCGCCTTGCGTGAACAGTCTTATCATAACGATACACATAATACTGAGGCTCATAATGTTAGAAAAGAAAATCATTAAAAATACGTTGGCGCTGCTGATAATATCCAGCATTCCACCCAGCCATGCAAGTAATAACGATAACAGCGGAACGGCATTTACCGTGAGCCTTGGCGCGGTGTCATCGCCAAAATACAGCGGTTCAAATGAACAAACCTGGGGAGCCGCACCGCAATTTCATTTCCAACAGGATAATTTCTTTGTCGATTCAATGAATGGCGCAGGTTTTCGTTTCCAAAGCGAGAATGGTTTATATTTCATTCCAACAATAGGCTATGATTCTGGACGAACCGATGAAGATTCAGGTTGGCGCAAAGGCTCTGACGCACTTAAAGGCATGGGAGATATTTCAGCAACCGTTAATGCGGGCTTAGCCTTGGGATGGGCGTTAACGCCCTGGCTGGTGTTGGAAGGGAAAGCCACTCTGCCGCTGAGTGATGGCCAAGGGATATCTTACGCGACCTCCGTCGATTTCATTCCTGTTCTGGATGAAGAGGATACCGTTGCGTTTAAAATCAGCGCATTATTTGCAGACTCTCGTTATATGAACACCTGGTACGGCGTGACCAGCACGCAAAGCGCAAACTCGGGTTACTCCCGCTATAACAGCGCAGGCGGCTATTACGGCACCGACGTGAGCCTGACGTGGGCGCATCAGTTTAACGAAAACTGGGGGGCTTGGTTTGGCATTAACCATACCTGGCTGGGGGATAACGCCGCCAATAGTCCTATCGTTAAACAAAAGGAGGGGACAACAGGCGTCGTGGCAATAAGTTATACGTTCTAAGCCAGTACAAAAAACCTGAAGCCGCAAAGTGACGTTCAGAAGAGTAATGGGACTTTAAATATCCCCCACTCAACAGCTTGTTGTAATTAAAGTTTCATTACTCTTCAACCGACTATTCAGGAATTTGACTAATGAAGTTAAAAACAGGGTTTTAACGCGGTTTTCAAACGTTTTAGTAACGGCTTAAATATATAAAGCCTGGGGAAATTAACGCATTGCGGTACATCATGAGAAGAGCACGACTTGAAATCACAGGTTATTGCTCTTGCTCCGTTGCCGAGCATGGCAATACCGCTTTGAATGCCGGAGCATTGCCTTTCATGGCAATGAATCGCGGTGATGAATATTGATACCAGTAAAAAAATCAACGACAGGGTTTTCACGATGGCCTTCCTCATTACAGTTTAACTGTCTTTAATGGTTTATTCACCAAAAAGGAAATCATGCCAAAAAATCATCAACCCAGTGTCAACCCACTGCAAAGAAACGCTCAACATGGCGCCAAAGTAAAACTATGTCGGACTTTCATTCCATGGCAGCCGGATTAAATATCAGCTAGTTATTTTTACAGAACGTACCGAACACAATCAAACCGAAAGTGGAAACCCAGTAAAACAGGATGAATTTATGTTTATAAAGATCGCGTATTGCCTTTTCACTGTTTCATCGACGCTTGCGTTATCCGGCTGCGTTTCGCTTTTCTAACCGTCAGAGGCCTGAATGAAGTCACTCATTTACATTTCTATTCTGTCATCCATTTTTTTACTCAGCGGCTGTTTATCCATCGGCACGCACCTGTTCAATAAGTAGCCGTAATAATCCCTCGCGCAGCCGGACAATCTCATTGTCTGGCTGCAAGATCTCATATCCACCCAGATGGACGGTCATGTAAGTTGCAAAACTCGGCTAACACAGAAGAGTAAGGGAGACGATGATTGGCGGAAGATCACAGGAGTCGAACCTGCCCAGGACCGCTGGCGGCCCCAACCGGATTTGAAGTCCGGCCGCCCCACCGGGGACGAGGATCTTCCTTGGAGAAGAGAAGAAGCAAGGCGCTGATTATAGCGCAGTTTGTTCGCTGCGCTAAGCGGGAAATGGCGGCCGCCGGCGATTCGGCGGCCGGGGAGCGCTACTTCAGGAAATCCTTCACGTCCAGCAGGATGAACTCGTTGTCATCCGCCATATTGGGTTGGCGGCTGGAGGAGAACGGGAAGTTGTTGTCGTTGCCGACGATGATATGGTTGGCGTCCACCACGTCCACGTTCTCGATGGTGAAGAACGGGAAGGTCAGCACGCCGTCGTTCAGCGGCTTGCGCGCCAGCTTGTTCGGATCCTGAATGTTCATCAGGTCGATATAGCCCAGTTTTTCGACCGGTTTGCCGACGTTGGCGTCCGAGAAAGCGATTTTATACACTCGCTTGAACTTGGCCACCTGGCTGAAGCAGTTGTCGGTTGGCGCGCCGGCGGCGCAGGCTTTATCCGGCGTGCCTTCGCCGTTGTCGCGCTCGATCACCAGCCCGTGGGTGGCGTCGATCATGTTGAAGTCGCCGATGGCGTTCTGGTTGTCTTCCAGTACGTACTGCCAGCTGCGGCCGGTCCAGGCCTGCTGTTTGACGTCGAACTCCAACACCCGCAGGTAGCGTTTGCCGCCGACGTTCTCGAACTGTTCGCCATCCCACAGCGCCCCTTCCAGCAGCGGGTACAGCTTGCTGCCGTCCGTCGAGGCGGCCATGCCTTCAAAGCCTTTGGAACGCGCCACCTGAAAGTTCTGCTTGCCGTCCGGCGCGCCCGGCAGGGTTAGCGTCGGGTTGTCCGGCGATTTCACCACCTTGCCGTCTACCTGGGTGTCGAACACTGCCAGCACCTTGCCGTTCAGGTCAGCTTTGATCAGGTAAGGCCCAAACTCTTCGCCGATCCATAAGGCATCGTCGGCAAACTGGAAGCTTTCCGGATCGAAATCGCTGCCGGTCAGATAACGTTTCTCGGTGCTTTCGTTGATGATGTGAAACGGCACCTTTTTATCCGGATCATGCAGGAACACCGTCTTCAGCGGCGCGACCGTGCCGTCTTTGAAATCGATCTTGTAGTGGTTGAGGTACAGCATGGCGTCCGGGGAGTTGGCCTTGCTGCCGAAACCATTGTCGGTCAGCACCCAGTAGGTGCCGTCGGGCATGTGTTTGATGCCGGAGTGGCCCTGCAGCGGCTGGCCGTTGATCGGCAAGCCGATGCCGGTCAGGCGATCGGCGGATTTACCCGCCACGCTGCCCAACTCGGTGACGCGTTTCCCGCTGGTGTATTTGCCGCTCTGCTGCAGATCGCTCGGCGCGTCCTTCGGTGTGGAAACGGCGGATTTCACCGGCAGCAGCGCATGCCCCGCCAACGTCGCCGGCACCGGCTGCGCGTCGGCCCACAGGTTGGCGCTCAGCGCCATGCAGCCGACCAGCAGCGCCAGCCGGGTTTTGGTGTTGTGCATGTCATTGTCCCTTTTCGTTGTTATCGCCCAGAAGTAAAAGCAACGTCACTATAGGGAGCGGCAATGACAGAAATATTATTCGGCGAACGCCCGCCGGTAGCTGTGCGGATGGAAGCGCCAGGTGATGGCGATCAACACCACCACCAGCAGCGCGTGGATCTGCCAGTCCAGCACGAAGCCACCGCTATAGTCGCGCAGCAGGCCGGAGAGGTAAGGCGTGACGCCCGCCAGCAGGAATCCGACGCCCTGCATGAAGGCCACCAGTCGCCCGGCCGCCGCCGGCTGGTGCAAGTGATCGAGCGCCAGCACCAGACACAGCGGGAACGCGCCGCCCAGCCCCAGCCCGGAAAGCAACACCCACAGCCACGGCAGCGTCTGCGGTAGATAAATCAGGCCGATAAAGCCGATCAGTTGCATCATCAGCGCCAGCAACAACAGCGGCCGCCGGTCATGATTGCGCGCCAGCGTCGGCAACAGCAGCGCGCCCACGACCTGGCCGAAGGTCATCAGCGCCAGCAGCGAACCGCTGGCCTGCGGCTGCCAGCCGAGCTGCATGTAATACGGCGGCAACCAGGCGATCAGGCTGGTATAGCCGCCGTTGATCAGGCCGAAATAGGCGCCGAGCAGCCAGGCGCGCCGGTTGCGCAGCAGGCCTGGCTCGCGGTGTTCTCCCGCCGCGCTAAGGCGAGACAGCCCCCGGCTGACCGGCCACCAGGCCACTAGCGCCACCAGGGCCGGCAACGCCCACCAGGCCAGTGCGCTGTGCCAGTCGTGCCCTACGCTCATCAGCCACGGCGTGATCGCCGCCCCCAACCCGCCACCGCCCATCAGCGCCGCCGACCACAGCCCGGCCACCAGCGCCATGCTTTTGAGGAAGTGATGCTTGATGATGCCGGGCATCACCGCCTGGATCACCCCGATGCCGAGCCCGCCCAGCACCGCGCTCATCAGCAGTTGCACGCTGCCGGGGGCCAGTTCGCGCCAAAGCGCGCCCAGCCCGATCGCCAACAGGCTCAACGCCACGGCGCTGCGTTCGCTGAACAGTCGGTTGATGGCGCCGCCCGCCAGCGCCATCAGGCCCATCATCAGCACCGGCAGCGTGGTCAACAGCGCCGCGCCGCCAAAACTCAGCCGGGTGGCCTGGCGCAACGTCGGCAGCAACGGGCCGATCGAGGTCAACAGCGGCCGCATGTTCAGGCCGATCAACACCAGCGCCAGCAACAGGGGGTTGAGCCAACGGCGTGGAGAAGGTGAATTAACAGAATGATTTAACACGGCATATTCCTGGTACTGCGAAATGAAGAGTGCGGCGTCACAGCGCGATCGCCGCAGCGTTGCGTTACTGTAGGCAACGCCGCTAGTATTGGGAAATTAAATAATAAAATAGCCAACAGTGGGAAAATGAATCGCTACCCGATGTTCAATCCGCAGCTGCTGCTCAGCTTCGTCGCCGTGTGCGACAGCAACAGCTTCACCCGCGCCGCAGAGCGGGTGTTTTTGTCGCAGTCCACCGTCAGCCAGCAGGTGCGCCGGCTGGAAGAGATGCTGGGCAAGCCGCTGTTTGAGCGTTCCTCGCATCAGGTGCTGCTGACCGAAGAAGGCGTCAAGCTGTTGAGCTACGCGCGCCGCATTATCGCGCTGAATGAAGAAGCCCACGATGCGCTGACCGGCATCTGGCGCGACGGCGTGCTGCGGATCGGCATGCCGGAAGATTTCGCCGTGCCCACCACCGGGCTGCTGGCCGAATTCAGTCGCGAGCACCCGCACCTGCGGCTGGACGTCGCCAGCGGCCTGAGCGCCGATCTGCACAACGCCTACGCGCGTGAAGAGCTGGATCTGATCCTGGTGAAGCAGCGCCGCCGGCAACCGCCGCGCGCCGCGCGGCCGGAACCGCTGCTGTGGCTGGACAGCCTGGCCTTCCCGGCCATCGAGCAATCGCCGGTGCCGCTGGCGGTATTTCCACTGAACGGCCTGTACCGCGACGAGCTGTGCCAGGCGCTGGACACCCTCGGCAAACGCTGGCGCATCGGCTACAGCAGCGCCAGCCTGGCGGCGCTGACCGCCGCCTCCGCCGCCGGGCTGGGCGTCACCCTGCTGCCGGCCGGCTGCCGTTTGCCGATGCACCGGGTGCTGGGCGCGGCCGAAGGATTGCCGCCGATAGACAGCTTCGAACTGGCGCTCTACTACCGCGACGGCGCCCCCGCCGCCACGCTGGCGCTGGCCCAGCGGCTGGCGGCGTTTTGCGGGCTGAAGTAAGGCAGCTTACGCCACTATCTGCGGATGTTCGCGCTGCAGCCAGTCGATAATCCGTACCCACAGCGCTTCTGTCTGCTCAAGGCAAGCCTGTACCGCCGCGTCCGTCACCAAGTCGCCGGAATAATCCGCCACGTTGCGCTGTTTTCGCAATGCATCCAGGCAGATCATTTCCTCTCGCGGCAGCCCTACGGTGAGCGGCAACGATTGGATCATGATCTGGTGATGGCCGGGTTTGCTGGTCAGCGTGCGGTATCCTTTGGCTTGTAAAGCGGCATTCGCCATTTGCATGACCGCCTTATATGCCGTGTCGAAACGGCTCTCATTGTTAAGCTGAGTGATACCCGCATCGCGTCGGTTGCGAGCGGCGGCGGCCAGCAATTTTTTAATCGCCCCCGCGTCAGGCGTTATCACCTCCAGTCCCAGCCCGACCAGATTGTCCAGCGTCATCCTTGTCTCCCACAATCCAGAGTTGGGGTTTATCCATAATGTCCTGAATAAACGCGGAGTTCTCGGCCAAAGCCGCTCGCCACTCTTCAGGCGAATACAGTTTGGGGTTAATTTCCCGACCCAGCGTTGCCTGCAGCGGGTAAACCGCCTGAATCACCTCCGCAAAAGACAGTTTGCCGACGATCAGAACATCGATATCACTGGCCGCCGTCGCTTTGCCACTGGCGACAGAACCAAAAATAAAAGCGCGTTCAATAGCTTCGCCAAACGCTGCCAATGTCTGCCTTAAGAACTCCGCCGGCCCGCAAACCTTGCGGAAAATCGCCGCCAGCTCAGGGAAAATCAGGCAATCGGCGTTGGCCTGATAGCAAATTTGGTTGCCCTGCCGCTGCCTGAGCAAGATGCCGCTCTCCGCCAACCTGCTCAACTCTTTATGTAAAGTGCCGGCCTGAGTTGCGGTGCGCCGCGCAATTTCTCGCACATGAAACGCACGCCCGGCTTCAATAAACAGCAGGCTTAGCACTTTTCTACGGTATTCGCTGAACAGCAACTCGAGCATCGGATCGTGCATAACGCTGACCTCAATGTAGCTTTAATGGCTACAAATGTAGCCATTAAAGCTACGAAAGAGCAAGCCAGGAAAATCCTTGCCCCGGCGCACGCCGGTCATTACCAAATCGAATAGTCACCAGTGGCAAATGTCGCTGCCAACCGGCCGGTTCCTCTCCTAAATTGGGGGATGTTTTCACCCACCTCACCTCTGGATTAAGGAACCGAACGTGGAAAACCCTCAACAACCGGGCCGCAGAGCCTTCCTCAGCCAAACCGGCAAACTCACCACCGCTTGCGCGGTGATCGGCCTGACCGGCGGCATGGCGCAGGCCGCTTCGCCTGGCGGCGAGCCGTGTGCGCCAACGCCGATGACCCTGACCGATCGCCACTACTGCCTGAGCGAGGTGCGGCTGGAAGACGGCTTTGAATACGACGGCGAAACGGTGATCGGCACCCGCACCGCGCTGTACACTCTGGAGATCAAAGACGGCAAGATCGCCGCCATTCACGCCGCCAACGCCGCGTTGCCGGCCGGCGTGCCCCGCTATAAGGCGCAGGGCCGGCTGCTGCTGCCGGCGTTTCGCGATATGCACATCCACCTGGATAAAACCTTCTACAGCGGCCCGTGGCAGGCGCCGCGCCCGCGCCAGGGCAAGACCATCATGGACATGATCGCGCTGGAGCAGACGCTGATCCCGACACTGCTGCCCACCTCGCAGCAACGGGCGGAAAACCTGATCGCCCTGCTGCAATCCAAAGGCAGCACCGTGGCGCGCAGCCACTGCAATATCGATCCGGTCAGCGGCCTGAAAAGCCTGGAGCACCTGCAGCGCGCGCTGGAAAACCACCGGGCGGACTTCAGCTGTGAAATCGTCGCCTTCCCGCAGCACGGCCTGTTGCACTCCAGGGTCGACGCGCTGATGCGCGAAGCGATGCAGATGGGCGTGCAGTACGTCGGCGGGCTGGATCCGACCAACGTCGACGGCGCGATGGAGAAATCGCTCGACGCCATGTTCCAGATCGCCCTCGATACCGGCAAAGGCGTGGATATCCACCTGCATGAAACCAGCCCGGCCGGGGTCGCCGCCATCAACTACATGATCGCCACCGTGGAGAAAAACCCGGCGCTGCGCGGCAAGGTCACCATCAGCCACGCTTTCGCCCTGACCACGCTGACGCCGGGCGAACTGGCGGAAACCGCCACCCGACTGGCGGCGCAGCAGATCACCATCGCCTCCACGGTGCCGATCGGCGGCCTGATGATGCCGCTGCCGCAGCTCAGTGAGAAAGGGGTGTTCGTGATGACCGGCACCGACAGCGTGATCGACCACTGGTCGCCGTTCGGCACCGGCGACATCCTGGAGAAGGCCAATCTGTACGCCCAGCTGTACCGCGGTTCCGACGAGTATCACCTGTCGCGCGCCATGGCCATCTCCACCGGCGGCGTGCTGCCGCTGGACGATAAGGGGCAGCGCGCCTGGCCGAAAGCCGGCGATGCCGCCGAGTTCGTGCTGATCAACGCCAGCTGTTCCGCCGAGGCGGTCGCCCGTCTGCCGGCGCGCAGCGCCACCTTCCATCAGGGGCGCCTGGTCGCCGGACAGGTGAGCAAAGCCTAAGGTCGGTCCGTTGTTGTCATCATGATGGCCGTTTTTGGCCTTCTGCCAGAGTAAAGCGCGGCGCAAGATGGTCGCTACACACACTGGCGGAGGGCCGAAAATGTCACAGAGCGCGTTATTGATCATCGATGTCCAGCAATCATTCCAGCACCGTCCATTCTGGCAGGAGGACGATCTGCCGGCGTTTCAACAGGCGCTGACCCGCCTGATTGCCGGCTGCCGACAGCGCGGCGCGGCCCTGGTCGACGTGCTGCACGTTTCGCCGCAAGGGCCGTTCTCACTGGCTTCGGGCCATGTGCAGCGCCTGCCGTTCCTCACCCACCAGGCGGATATCACCGTACACAAGCATGTGCACAATGCGCTGACCGAATCCGGCCTCAACGCCTGGCTGCGCGAGCGGGACATCAACCACCTGATCGTCTCCGGCATCCGCACCGAGCAGTGCTGCGAAACCACCACCCGGGTGGCGTCCGATCTCGGTTATCGGGTGACTTTCGTCACCGAGGCGACGTTAACCTTCCCGATGCGCCATCCCGGCGGCGAAGTCTTTACCCCCGCGCAGTTGAAGCGGCATACTGAAACCGTACTGGTCGATCGTTTCGCCCGCATCGCCAGCGTGGATGAGGCGCTGGCGCAACTCGCACAGGAGTAACCATGTCGCAGGCCGTCTATTTTCTGCTGTTGCCCAACGTGCTGTCGCTGGACGTCAGCGGCCCGGCGGAAACCCTGCGCCTCGCCGGGCAGTTCAGCCTGCGTTACCTCAGCCCGGCGCCGCAGATCGTCTGCTCCATCGGCATGACGCTGAGCGGCCTGCAGCCGTTGCCCGAACGCCTGGAAGACGGCGCCATCCTGGTGCTGCCGGGCGTCGGCGATTCGCAGCGCTATTTCGCCGGAGAGGAGGCCGAGCAGGCGCGCCGCTGGCTGGCGACGCTGCGGCCCGATCTGCAACGGCAGCGCATCACCCTGGTGTGCATCTGTTCCGGCGCGCTGCTGGCGGCGCAGGCCGGGCTGCTCGACGGCTATCAGTGCACCACCCACCACGACGTCATCGAACGTATCCGCCTCCAGGCGCCGGCGGCGCAGGTGAAAGAGAACCGCATCTTCGTCGAAGACCGTGGCGTCTACACCAGCGCGGGCATCACCACCGGCATCGATTTGGCGCTGCACCTGGTCCACCGCCACTGCGGTTCCGGCCGGGCGCGCGACGTCGCACGCGACATGGTGGTTTATTTCCGCCGCGCCGGCGACGATCCGCAGCTGTCGCCCTGGCTGCGCTACCGCAACCACCTGCACCCGGCGGTGCACCGCGCGCAGGACGTGATGGCCGCAGAGCCGGAGGCCGACTGGTCAGTGCCGCAGATAGCGGAGAAGGCGCACGTCAGCAGCCGCCACCTGGCGCGGCTGTTTCGCAACCACGTCGGCATCAGCGTGCGGGAATATCATGAGCAGCTGCGGCTGGCGGTGGCACAACAGCGCCTGCAGCAAGGGTATGGCTTGGAGAAGGCCGCGCTGGCAGCTGGGTTTTCTTCCGGGCGGCAGCTGCGCCGCGCCCAGCAGCGCCAGCGCTCGCCGCTATGACACCAGCCGGCGGGTATCCAGCCGCTGCAGGCCGACAGACAGCAGCAGGCTGCCCCCCAGCGCCACGCCGAACACCCAGAAGATATCCAGCAGCGGGTGGCCGGTGAAATCCAGGTGCCGGCTGCGCATCACGTTGACGATAAGGGCGTGAAAACCGTAAATCGCCAGCGAATGACGGGAAAATACGCTCAGCCAGCCGATCGGCTGCGGCAGACAGTGTTTCACCCACACCAGCAGCGCCACCGCCGCCATAAACACCAGCGGGCCGCTGTAGATGTAGTAGGTATCGGCGAAGTTGCCGTTGATGAACAGCTGATGTTTGGTGCCGCGCGCGATCAGCGCCACGCACAGCGCAAATCCCAACGCCGCCAACCAGCCCACGGCGCGCCCGCGCGCCTCCATCATGCCAATCGCCCGTCCGGCCAACGCATACAGCAGGTAGTAGAAGGTATCGCCGTAGATATACAGGTTAACCGGCAGCAGATGCGCGTTGCCGAAGGTCAGCTTATCGGTATTCGGGTTGGCGATCGCCGCCAACATCACCAGCGCGGCGGCCAGGTAGCGGCGCGATACCGGTTTGACGCTAATCAGCGGCGACAGCAGGTAAATCACCGCGATGGCGTAGAAAAACCACAGATGATAGAACACCGGCTTTTGCAGGATGCCGCGCAGCGACTGGCCAGAAACCGATCTTGGTGAAAGCCGCGATATAGATCAGCGCAATGGCGCTGTAGAACAGAATGCAGCAGAGGATGCGGGTGAAATGCCGCCGGCCGGCGCTCTTTTCGCCGAAGAACAGGTAGCCGGAAATCATGAAGAACAGCGGCACCGACACGCGCGACAGTGAGTTCAGCACGTTGGCGATGTCCCAGTTGTGCAACCCTATCGCCGCGCCGTTGGTGACGTAATAGGTGGTGGCGTGGATCATCACCACCATCATGCACGCCATCGCCCGCAGGTTGTCTATCCAGCCGATTTTCTCGCTCAAACGCTCGCCCGATCTTGTGTCATATTGATATGTTAAGAAGAGGTTATCGGGCACGGCGTTCGGCGACAACCCAAAAGCGAAATATCAGAATGCACTTAAACAACACCTTATGATTGCGAAGGTGAACAATTGGCGGCAAAATAGCCGCCATAACTCGCTCAGTTTGCGCTTCCCGCCCTGGCAGTTCCTTTTTCTCTTTTACTATCAGTACAATAATATGAAAACGACATTACCACCTGCGGCACGTTTGGGCCGGCAGGCGCTTTTATTCCCTCTTTGTCTGGTGCTGTTCGAGTTCGCCACCTATATCGGCAACGATATGATTCAGCCCGGCATGCTGGCCGTCGTGGCGGATTTCAACGCCGGCGAAGAGTGGGTGCCCACCTCGATGACCGCCTATCTGGCCGGCGGCATCTTCCTGCAGTGGCTGCTCGGGCCGCTGTCAGATCGCCGCGGCCGTCGCCCGGTGATGCTGGCCGGGGTGGCGTTCTTTATCGTCTCCTGCCTGGCGATCCTGCTGGTCACCACCATCGAGCAGTTCATCGCCATGCGTTTCCTGCAGGGCATCGGCCTGTGCTTTATCGGCGCGGTCGGCTACGCCACGATTCAGGAGTCGTTCGAAGAGGCGGTGTGCATCAAAATCACCGCCCTGATGGCTAACGTGGCGCTGATCGCCCCGCTGCTGGGGCCGCTGGCCGGTGCGGCGCTGATCCACGTCGCACCGTGGCAAAGCATGTTCGTGCTGTTTGCGGCGCTGGCGGCCATCGCCTTCTACGGCCTGTGGAAAGCCATGCCGGAGACCGCCACGCTGCAGGGCGAGGCGTTCTCCGCCGCCAACCTGTGGCGCGACTACCGCCAGGTGCTGGGCAACCGCCGCTTCCTGTGCGGCGCCCTGGCGATCGGTTTCGCCAGCCTGCCGCTGCTGGCCTGGATCGCCCAGTCGCCGGTGATCCTGATCAGCGGGGAGTCGTTGTCGACGCTGGATTACGGCCTGCTGCAGATCCCGGTGTTCGGCGCGCTGATCCTCGGCAACCTGACGCTGGCGCGCCTGACCGGCAAAAACAGCGTGGAGCGCCTGATCAAGCTGGGCGCTGGCCCGATGCTTCTGGGGCTGCTGATCGCCGCGCTGGCGACTCAATTCTCCAGCCACGCCTACCTGTGGATGACCGCCGGCCTGAGCCTGTACGCCTTCGGCATCGGCCTCGCCAACGCCGGGCTGTACCGCCTGACGCTGTTCTCCAGCAACGTCAGCAAAGGCACCGTGTCCGCCACCATGGGCATGCTGAGCATGATGGTGTTCACCGTCGGCATCGAGCTGGCCAAGGTCGCCTACGTCTGGGGCGGCAGCGGGTTGTTCAACCTGTTCAACCTCATCAGCGGCCTGTGCTGGCTGACGTTGGTGGCGCTGTTCCTCGCCAAACGCCGCAACGGCGATCCCACCCCGCAGCCGAACGGCGCGGCATAAGCGCGACGATAAAACGCCGGTCTGGTTTCCCGACCGGCGTTTTTTATGCGGCTTCAGCCGAGCAGCCCCCCCAGCGCATACCCCGCCCCCACCACCGCTACCGCCAACAACAGCAACGCCGACAGGACGGAGATCGCCCGCCGGGCACGGCGTCAGGTTTATCGGGTAGGGGAATTCGGCCTATCGCTCTTCGCGGGTATGCCAAATACGCAGAACATAAATCGTTGCCGGCTGCACCTGGTAACGTATCTCATAACGGCCGACCAGAATACGCCTCACTTCCTGCGGTAAAAACTCGTCCAGTCTTTCACCCAGGCGAGGATTATCGAGCAACGCTTTAGGCGCGGCGACCAAGGCCTTCACCGAATTCGCTGCCGCAGTGCGGTTAGCCAAGGCAAGAAACTCAAACAAACGCGCCAAATCCGGTAGCACCTTACTCGTCCATTTTAACTCCATCAGCGCGGTACCGGCAGCGGCTCGTCACTGTCCAGGCTGGCCGCCCAGGCTTCTACCGACTCATGATCGATAACGTTTTGCTGTTCGACATCGGCCAGCGCCGCCAGCGTTAACCGACGGCGCTCTTCCTCTTGCTCAAGCCAGGCGGCGAGGGCTTGCTTCACTATCCATCCCCGTGAACGGTCAAGTTTGGCGGCCATTTCATCCACCTTTTCAGCCAACGGCAGCGGGACATGAGCGGTGATGACTTTCGTATTCATCGTCTTGCTCCTCAGTACAATCAATATCAATCAAAGTGATTAAAGCTGATTACACCGCCATCAGAGAACAAAAAACACGCAATCAGTTGCCGAACAGCCCGCCGTCGCGCAGCAGATGCTCGTTGCCCTTGCGGCGGGTAAAGCCGCTGCGATCGAAGAACTCCAGCACCTGGATCGCCAGCTTGCGCCCGACGCCGAGCCGATCGCGGAAATCGGCGGCGTTGGCGCCCCCGCGCTCCGCATCCAGCTCGCGGATCAGCGCCGCGAACTGATCGATGCGTCGGCTGAGGTAGTAGCGATCCACCACCACCGCCGTCACATGGCCCAGTTGAGCCGCCTTGCGCAGCAGCGCGCGCACCCGGCTCTCCTCTTCGCCCAGCTCACTCGCCAGATCGCGCACCCACCACGGCTCGTCGCCGAACAGCGGCTCGATGCGCGCCCACAGCGGCGCCTCTTCGGCGCTGAACGCCAGGCCGTGTTCCGGCAGATGCAGCCAGCCGCGCGTATTGCGCAGCGCGCCGGCCTTCAGCAGCCGATCGATCATCATAAACACCAGCATTTCCGGCTGCTGAGGCAGGGCCATGCGCCGCAGGCGGGCGCGCCCTAAGCCCAGCTGATCGGCGTGCTGTTGGTGATACTCCGCCAGCACCTGCAGCAGGCGGCTTTCCGCCTGTTGCACCTGATCCTGCGCCAGCGCCCGGTCACCGACGATCAGCAGATCGCGGTTCGCCAGCAGTGCCGCCAGGCCGTCGTCGGTCAACTGACGCGCCCAGGCAAACGCCGCCAGCGACAGCGCGCCGTGCGGCAGCTCAAGCGCCAGCGCCTGCGCATCGTCCTGCGCCTGCGCCAGGGCCTGCAGCCATGCCAAATAGTCCGGCTGGCGCTTGCCGCGCTTGGGCGCATTCAGCCTGAGCACCCGGGCCGCGCCCAGCGTTTGCCGCGCGCCGATATCGCGCAGCACCAGCCGATCGTTCTCCGCCAGCCACAGCGGACGATCGAGGATCAGTTCCGCCAGCCCGTCGTTCAGCAGCGAAATGCGCCCGGTGATGTGGCTGGCGGCATGGTGCAGATGCAGCGGCTGCCAATGGCGGATCGGCCGATCCGTCTCAAGCGCCACCAGAATGCGTTCCGCCGCCTCCGGCGGGCGCTGCGCCAGCAGCCAATCGCCGCGCGCGATCCGGTCTTTATCGACATCGCCGCTGATGTTAAGCGCGATGCGTTGCCCGGCCTGCGCCTGTTCCACGGTCTGATTCTGGGCATGCAGGCCGCGCACCCGCACCGGCGCGTCGGCGCCGGTCAGCCACAGCGTATCCCCCACCTTCACCCGGCCGCCGAGCGCGGTGCCGGTCACCACCAGCCCCGCCCCTTTGACGCTGAACGCACGGTCTACCGCCAGACGAAAACGGCGCGTCAGCGCATGCTCGCCGGGCGACAGCGCCAGCAAATGCGCGCGCAGCGCCTCGATACCCTCGCCCGCCGCCGCCGCGGTGACAAACAGCGGCGCATCGGGCCAGCCCTGGCGCGCCAGCTCGTCGCGCACCTGACTGAGCACCTCATCGACACGCGCCGCCTCCACCCGGTCGGCCTTGGTCAGCGCCACCGTCAGCGCCGGGCGCCCGCTCAGGCGCAGGATCGCCAGATGCTCGCGGGTCTGCGCCATCACGCCGTCGTCGCAGGCCACCACCAGCAGCGCATGGTCAATGCCGCCGACGCCCGCCAGCATATTGGCGAGGAATTTTTCGTGGCCGGGCACGTCGATAAAGCCCAGCACCCGGCCGTCCGGCTGCGGCCAGTAGGCGTAGCCCAGATCGATGGTCATGCCGCGGCGCTTTTCTTCCGGCAGGCGATCCGCGTTGATCCCGGAGATCGCCTGCAGCAGAGTGGTTTTGCCATGATCGACATGGCCGGCGGTGGCGATGATCATGATGCGCTCAACGCGTCGATCAGCGCCCCTTCCTGTTCCAGACAGCGCAGATCCAGCCACAGCCGGCCGTCGCCGAGGCGGCCGATCACCGGCTGCGGCAGGCGGCGCCAGCGTTCCGCCAGCGCTTCCAGCGTGGCGCCGCGGCCGTCGCGCGGCGTGAAGGTCAGCGCATAGCTGGGCAGGCGATCCACCGGCAGCGAACCGCTGCCAATCTGCGACCAACACGGTTCGGCGCGCAGCTCGAAATCGGCGGTGAACCGTGGCGTCAGCACCGTCAGCAGCCGCTCGGCCGCCTGTTGCATCTCCTGCTGCGGGCGGGTCAACAGCCGCAGCGTCGGCAGCTGCTCAGCCAGTTTTTCCGGCTGCAAATAAAGCCGCAGCGTGGCCTCCAGGGCCGCCAGCGTCAGCTTGCCGACGCGCAGCGCGCGCTTGAGCGGGTGCTGCTGAAGGCGCGCGATCAGCGCCTTTTTGCCAACGATGATGCCGGCTTGCGGGCCGCCCAGCAGCTTATCGCCGGAGAACGTCACCAGATCGACGCCGGCGGCCAGCAACCGCTGCGGCATCGGTTCGGCGGGCAGGCCGTACTGCGCCATATCGATCAGCGAGCCGCTGCCCAGATCGGTGGCGGTCGGCACGCCCTGTTCGGCCCCGAGCTGCGCCAGTTCGGCCTCGTCGACCGCCGCGGTAAAGCCCTGAATGCTGTAGTTGCTGGTGTGCACTTTCATCAACAGGCCGGTCTGCTCGTTGATAGCCTGGCGGTAATCCTTCAGATGAGTGCGGTTGGTGGTGCCGACCTCAACCAATTGACAGCCGGCCTGGCGCATCACGTCGGGAATGCGGAACGCGCCGCCGATCTCCACCAGCTCGCCGCGCGACACCACCACCTCTTTGCCGGGGGCGATCGCCGCCAGCATCAGCAGCACCGCCGCCGCGTTGTTATTGACGATGCAAGCGTCTTCCGCGCCGGTCAGCCGGCACAGCAGACTCGCCACCGCCCGATCGCGATGGCCGCGCCCGGCGCCGTCCAGATCGTACTCCAGCGTCACCGCCTCCCCCATCACCGCGCTCACCGCATCCTGCACCGGCTGCGCCAGCAGGGCGCGCCCGAGATTGGTGTGCAGCACAGTGCCGCTGAGGTTGAACACCGGCAGCAAAGCCGGGCGTTGCTGCCGGGCCAGCTCGGCCCGCAGCGCCTGCGGCCAATCGCCGCACCAGGCCGGTAAACGTTGCTGCTGTTTTATCGCGTCGCGCGCCTCGGCCTGCAGCCGGCGCAGCAGTTCGCCGATCAGCGTCTGGCCATGCTGCGCCACCAGCGGTTCAATCGCGGATTCACGCAGCAGGCGGTCGATGGCGGGCAGTTGGCTGTAAAGAAGGTGGGATTCAGTGCTCATGGTCGCTCGGTTTTCAGTTTAGACGTATCGGCATAGCAAAACCCCGCCGCGGCGGGGAGAAAAGAACGTTCAGGGCGGCGCCGTGCGGGCGAAACTTTCGCGGGCGAACAGGCGTTCGGCCAGCTTGACCAGCGCCGGACGTTGGACGCACCAGTTGGGCAGGATGCGGCGGAAATTCAGGTAGCCCAACGCGCAGCCGGTGGCGATATCCGCCAGCGTCAGCCGCTCGGCATTGAGCCACGTTTTTTCCTGCGCCAGCGCCTCCAGCGCATCCAGGCCGTGCGTCAGCTTGTCACGTTGGCGCAGCATCCAGTTTTCGTCCTGCTTTTCCGGCGCGCGCCGGCTTTCGCGGTACAGCGTCGCCGCCGCTTCGGTCACGCCGTCCGCCAGCGCCGCTACCTGGCGGACGCGCAGCGCCACGGCGCGATCGGCCGGCAAAAACGCCGGCTCCACCGTCAGCAGTTCGAGGTATTCGGCCACGATCGGCGAGTCGTAAAACACCTCGCCGTCATCGGCGATCAGCACCGGCACTTTGCCGAGCGGGTTCTGCTCCTTCACCCGGCTGCCGGGCTCATACGGCGGATCGTTGACGAATTCAAACGCGATCCCCTTCTCCAGCAGCATCACGGAAATCTTGCGCACAAAGGGGCTGGTGTAACTGCCGATAAGCTTCATCCGGTCTCCTCCGCTTCGTCCTGGCCGCGGCGCAATGCCCTTACTTCACCGCCAGAGTATCGATAATCCGCTGCACCAGCGCCTGATGCACTTCCGGCGTTTTGGCCGGCGACAGCATTTGCAGCGTTACCACCCGTTTGTTGAACACCGTCAACACCAGGGTGGACACCACCTTTTGGCCGTTGACGGTCTGCTCGGTATCCACCCGGCGAAACTTCTGTTTGCCGACGGTGAAGTTCTCTTCTTTGGTGGTCTGGATATTCTGATAGCGCTCGGCCAGCACCGTGATGGCGCTCTGCGTCAGCTCTTTCAGCATTTTGTCGCTGGTATTGATCTTCATGCCGTCCGGCGGGATCACTTCGGACGAAACCGCGCTCTGGCGCGACTTGCCGTCAAGAAAGCGCTGGATGGTGGAGGTGCTGTCATTGACGATGCCGCTGTTCAGCGTTTGATCGCTAAAGCCCGGCGGCAACTCGAAGGTGATCTTGCCCTTCTGCAGCGACACGTTCAGCCCCGGCGGCGCGGGTGGGGCCTCTACCGGCGCAGGCGGCGGCGGTGGCGCGGGCTGCGTCACGGTCGGCTTGGTGTCCGGTGGCGGCACCGCCGGTTTGGTGTCGTCCTTGTTGTCGCAGGCCGCCAGTCCGATCGCCAGCACGGCGACCGCGGTCAGTTTTGCCAGGGTGTTTAACATCGTGGTTCCTTTCGCTTGGCGCGTCATGGCCTAAACGTAGCAACTCGCCCGGGCGAATGCCAGAAGCCCGTTCTGAAATTGCTTGTCCGGCCCCGCGCGAACGGGGCCGGGCGGTTACTCCGCCGGGAACAGGAACGGATTGATGCTGCTGCGGCCGAAGCCTTCCTCTTCCATGCGGGCGTCCAGCACCAGCGAAGCCAGATCGTCGGCCACCGCTTCGACCTGCGGGTCTTTTTCCTGATAGAGGATCTTCAGGTAAGTGCCGCAGTCGCCGCAGCTTTCCGCCTTCACCGCCGCCTGCTCGCTGTCCAGCGACCAGTAGTTGAGATCGCGGGTCTGCTCGCAGTTGCTGCACTTCACCCGCACCACGTGCCATTCGCTTTCGCACAGGTTGCAGTGCAGGTAGCGCAGGCCGTTAACGGTGCCGATATGCACCATGCTGGAAACCGGGATGCTGCCGCACACCGGGCAGAACTGGCGCTGCTCGCCGTATTCGGCGCGCGCCTTGCCGGGGATCAGGCTGGCCATCTGCGCCCAATAGAGCGACAGTGCGGCCCAGAGGAACGGCGCCTTCTCGCTGCCCACCTTGCCGAACTCGCGGTTGAGCAAGGCGTCGGCCATCAGCTCCAGCTCGTGCGCCGAGGCCTTCTCCAGGTTGTCCAGCACCACCAGAATGTGTTCCGGCGCCTGCGGACGCAGCTCGGCGATCAGCGATGTCAACAGCTTGCGCCAGTGCTCGCTGCGCGGGAACACGCTCAGATCGAGCGGCGGTTTGCCGCTGGCGGCACCCTGCACCAACGCTTCACTCAGATCGAGCTGCAGCGGGTTATCGTGCAACGCATGCTGCTGCGCCTGCGCCAGCTCGGCGGCAAAGTTCAGGTAGTCACCCAGCGGGTTGTCGACCGCCAGCTGACGCAGACGATCGGCGCGGCGGCTGTACAGGCTTTTCAGGTTGGCGAAAAGTAACGGCGGGATGTTCTCCGCCGTTGTGGACTTCTCACGCTGTGCCCCTAACTGCTCTTTAGGAACGATGCGGATACTCATCAGGGTTTATCTTCCTGTCGTTTCTCGCGGACCTCACGGTACCAGCGCGGATGATGTTTCTTGGCCCAGGCCGCCGGCACCCAGCCTTCCACCATCGCGGTAATGGTGCCTTTTACCCACAATGCGGCGTAAATGTGCACCATAATCACGATGATAAGGCCGACCGCGGCCAGCGAATGCACCAGCAGCGCGATGCGGATCAGCGGGATGGAGAACGACGGCGCAAAATACGGCCGCCAGATCACCACGCCGCTGGCCAGCAGCAGCACCAGGCTGACGATCGCCGCCCAGAACACGCACTTCTGGCCGAAATTATAGCGCCCGGTGTCACCCACTTCCTCGTTCATGGCGATTTTGTGGATGTTCTTGGCCCAGACGATATCTTCCCGGTTGATCAGGTTATGCTTCCAGTAGCGCAGGAACATCAGCAGGAACGCGGCGAACATGATGACCCCGACAAACGGGTGCAGAATGCGCGCCAGCTGCGGCGTCCCGAAGATGTTCATCAGCCAGTTGAAGGAGGGGAAGAAGAACCCCAGCCCGCTGATGGCGGCGAACACGAAGCAGAACGCCACTATCCAGTGGTTGATGCGCTCCGGCGCGCTGTAACGCTGAATGGGCTTTTCCTTTCTCATTTGCGCGTCTCCTCGTCATGCGACTCGTCGTGCTCGTCCTCATCCTCGACGCGGTTAGGCCCGACGCCGACATAGTGGAACACGCTGGCCGCGAAGGTGGCGGCAAAGCCGATGGCCGCCAGGGGTTTCCACACGCCCTTCCAGAAGGTCACCGCCGGGCTGATGCTCGGGTTGTCCGGCAAACCGTGGTACAGCTGTGGTTTGTCGGCGTGGTGCAACACGTACATCACGTGCGTGCCGCCCACCCCTGCCGGATCGTACAGACCGGCGTTCTGGTAGCCGCGGGTGTTCAGCTCGCTAACGCGATCCGCCGCCACCTGCTTCATCGCTTCCTTGGTGCCGAAGTGAATCGCGCCGGTCGGGCAGGTTTTCACGCAGGCCGGTTCCTGGCCGACGTCCACGCGGTCGACGCACAGGGTGCACTTGTACACCCGGTTGTCGTCCTTGTTCATGCGCGGCACGTCGAACGGGCAGCCGGCGATGCAGTAGCCGCAGCCGATGCAGTGCTCGGACTGGAAGTCGACGATGCCGTTGGCGTACTGAATGATCGCGCCTTCCGACGGGCAGGCCTTCAGGCAGCCCGGATCGGCGCAGTGCATACAGCCATCCTTGCGGATCAGCCATTCCAGCTTGCCGTTTTCCTCCACCTCGGAGAAGCGCATCACCGTCCACGACTTGGCGGTCAGATCGGCGGGGTTATCGTACACCCCGACGTTGTGCCCCACTTCGTCGCGGATGTCGTTCCATTCGGAACAGGCCACCTGACAGGCCTTGCAGCCGATACAGGTGGTGACATCGATCAGTTTGGCCACTTCTTCCTGGTGGTCACGGGCGCGCGGCGCCGGCGTGAAGCCATTGGTGGCGGATTTACGAATGATGTCTTGAGATTGCATGGCCATAATTCGTCTCCGTTACACCTTTTCCACGTTGACCAGGAACGCCTTGAACTCCGGCGTTTGCGTATTGGCGTCGCCGACGAACGGCGTCAGCGTGTTGGCGATAAAGCCTTTCTTCGCCACCCCTTCGTAACCCCAGTGAATCGGGATGCCGATGGTGTCGACTTCCTGGCCGTGCACCTGCAGCGTGCGAATACGCTTGGTCACCACCGCCTTGGCTTTGATGTAGCCACGGTTGGAACTGACCTTCACGGTATCGCCCTGCTTGATGCCCTTCTTCTCCGCCAGCTTTTCGCCGATCTCCACGAACTGTTCCGGCTGCGCGATGGCGTTCAGCCGCGCGTGCTTGGTCCAGTAGTGGAAGTGCTCGGTCAGACGATAGGTGGTGCCGACGTACGGGAACTTGTCGGATTTGCCCATCGCCGCCAGATCGTCCTTGAACACGCGCGCCGCCGGGTTGGACACCACGTTCGGGTGCAGCGGGTTGGTGCCGAGCGGCGTTTCGAACGGCTCGTAGTGTTCAGGGAACGGCCCTTCCGCCATTTTGTCGGTGGCGAACAGGCGGCCCATGCCTTCCGGCTGCATGATGAACGGCCCGACGTCGCTGCCCGGCGCGGCGGTGCTGTAGTCCGGGATATCGGCCCCGACCCACTTGGCGCCGTCCCACTCCAGCAGCTGGCGTTTCGGATCCCACGGTTTACCCTGCGGATCCGCCGAGGCGCGGTTGTACAGAATGCGGCGGTTGAGCGGCCATGCCCAGGCCCAGCCCAGCGTGTTGCCGAGACCGGACGGATCGGCGTTATCGCGCCGCGCCATCTGGTTGCCGGCCGGCGTCCAGCTGCCGGCGAAGATCCAGCAACCGCTGGCGGTGGTACCGTCGTCGCGCAGCTGCGCGAACGAGCTGAGCAGCTCGCCTTTTTTCACCACCACTTTGCCGTCGGCATCCAGCAGATCCGCCAGCGCCTTGCCGTTGTTCTCCTGCGCCACCTCTTCCGGCGCCGGGTTGTCCGGCGTCAGGTAGTCCCAGCGCATGTTCAGCACCTGTTCCGGCACCGCGCCGCCGTCGCGCGCATACATCTCGCGCAGGCGGCTGAAGATGCCCGCCAGGATCTCGCCGTCGTTCAGCGCTTCACCCGGGGCGTCCGCGCCTTTCCAGTGCCACTGCAGCCAGCGGCCGGAGTTGACGATCGAGCCGTTCTCTTCGGCGAAGCAGGTGGACGGCAGGCGGAACACTTCGGTCTGGATCTGCGAGGAATCCACCTCGTTGAACTCGCCGTGGTTCTGCCAGAAGTTGGAGGTCTCGGTGTTCAACGGATCGATGGTCACCAGGAACTTCAGCTTGGACAGCGAAGCCACCACCTTGTTTTTGTTCGGGAACGACGCCACCGGGTTAAAGCCTTGGCAGAAGTAGCCGTTGACCTTGCCCTGCGACATCATCTCGAAGTACTGCAGCACGTCGTAGCCTTTGTCCCACTTAGGCAGCCAGTCAAAGCCCCAGCTGTTGTCCTTCTGCGCCTTGTCGCCGTAGAAGGTCTTCATCATGCTGACGAAGAATTTCGGGTAGTTGCCCCAGTAGTTCACCTGGCCCGGCAGCAGCGCCTTCGGCGTGTTGGCCTTCAGGTAGGTCTCGAGATCGGTCTGTTTCTCCGACGGCAGCGTCAGGTAGCCCGGCAGGCTCTGCGACAGCAGGCCGAGATCGGTCAGCCCCTGGATGTTGGAGTGGCCGCGCAGCGCGTTGACGCCGCCGCCCGCCATGCCCATGTTGCCGAGCAGCAGCTGGATCATCGCCATGGTGCGAATGTTCTGCGCGCCGACCGAGTGCTGAGTCCAGCCCAGGGCGTACAGGAACGAAGCGGTCTTATCCGCGACGCAGGTTTCGGCGATGTATTCGCACACCTTGAGGAAATCGTCCTTCGGCGTGCCGCAGATGTTGGTCACCACGTCAGGCGTGTAGCGGCTCACGTGCTGCTTCAGCAGGTTCCACACGCAGCGCGGATCCTGCAACGTGACGTCGCGCTTGGCGAAGCCGTTCTCGTCGAACTGGTAGTTCCAGGTGGTTTTGTCGTACTTGCGGTTTTCCGCGTCGTAGCCGCTGAACAAGCCGTCTTCGAAGGCAAAGTCTTCCCGCACCAGCAGGCTGGCGTTGGTGTAGGCCTCGACGTACTCGCGGTTAAACTTGTTGTTGGTCATCAGATACAGCAACACGCCCGACAGGAAAGCAATGTCGGTCCCGGAGCGGATCGGCGTATAGAAGTCCGCCACCGATGCGGTTCGGGTAAAGCGCGGATCGATCACGATCAGCTTGGCATTGTTGTGTATTTTGGCTTCCATCGCCCAGCGGAACCCCACCGGATGCGCTTCCGCCGCATTACCGCCCATGACGATAATCAAATTCGCGTTCTTGATATCAACCCAGTGGTTGGTCATCGCACCGCGACCAAATGTTGGAGCAAGACTTGCTACCGTTGGTCCGTGTCAGACACGCGCCTGGTTGTCTACGGCAAGCATGCCGAGAGCGCGACTAAATTTTTGCGACAGAAAACCGGTTTCGTTGCTGGCGGCCGAGGCGCACAGCATGCCGGTGGTCAGCCAACGGTTGACGGTAACGCCCTGGTCGTTGGTTTTGATGAAGTTGGCGTCACGGTCTTCTTTCACCAGCTTGGCGATGCGGGTAAAGGCGTCGTCCCAGCTGATGCGCTGCCATTTGTCCGACCCCGGCGCCCGGTATTCCGGGTACTTGAGGCGGCTTTCGCTGTGGATAAAGTCAACCAGGCCGGCGCCTTTCGGGCAAAGCGCGCCACGGTTTACCGGGTGATCCGGATCCCCTTCGATATGGAAAATGCTTTCTTTGGCGTTTTTGGCGCCATCACCAAGGCTGTACATCAACAGCCCACAGCCGACGGAACAATACGTACAGGTATTACGGGTCTCGCGGGCGCGCAGCAGTTTGTACTGCCGGGTTTCCGCCAACGCCACTTCGGGGGCAAAGCCCAGCGCGGCCACCGTCGTTCCTGCCATACCGCCAGCGCAGATCTTAAAGAACTGCCTTCTGCTGACCTGCATGGGGGTCTCCTTTACTCTCGATTGTCACATTGTTCAAATGGCGCTCCTCGCCAAAACGGCGGAGCGCTAATGTCACTGTTGTTATGCTGATACGCGACGCGGCGATATTACCACAGCGTGCTTGTGGTTGTTACACACTCGTGCTCATTCAGTGAACGCATTGGCACATTTCGATACATTTCGGCGTCGCAGCAGGCTCGGCGCTCTCTACAGTATAGAGAGTAACCAACGCATCGGCGCCAAGGCATGAAGAGGCGCTCAAGGCCTCTTTTCTATCAGTATGTTAACGCAGCGATTTGTTCATTAACCACACAGTCAGCAGGGCATTGATAATCATTTTCAATATCATTTAATTAACTATAATGATCCGACTGCTTACGCGGTGCTCGCCCTTTGCGCCGCCCATACACCACTGGAGATGATGATTATGAGTTATTCACTGCCATCCCTGCCGTACGCTTACGACGCACTGGAACCGCATTTCGACAAGCAGACGATGGAAATCCATCACACCAAACACCATCAGACCTACGTCAACAACGCCAACACCGTGCTGGAAGCTTACCCTGAGCTGGCCAAATACAGCGTTGAAGAGCTGATCCAGGATCTGGATAAAGTGCCTGCCGACAAACGCACTTTCATGCGCAACAACGCCGGCGGCCACGCCAACCACAGCTTCTTCTGGAAAAACCTGAAAACCGGCACCACGCTGGGCGGCGATCTGAAAGCGGCCATCGAGCGCGATTTCGGCAGCGTTGAGAAATTCCAGGAAGAGTTCGAGAAAGCCGCAGCCACCCGCTTCGGTTCCGGTTGGGCCTGGCTGGTGCTGAAAGACGGCAAACTGGCCGTGGTGTCTACCGCTAACCAGGACAGCCCGCTGATGGGCGAAGCCGTCGCCGGCGCTTCCGGTTTCCCAATCATCGGTCTGGACGTGTGGGAACACGCTTACTACCTGAAATATCAGAACAAACGCCCTGACTACATCAAGGCGTTCTGGAACGTGGTCAACTGGGACGAAGCGGCCGCACGCTTCGCCGCGAAGAAGTAATTCGCCCCCGTTGATGAAGATGCCCGCCGCCGGCGGGTATTTTTTTGCCTGAAATCCGCTAAAGTTTGACCACTTCTTGCCGATGGTTTGTTCAATTGACGTTCGCCCGGAGAAGGAAAAACGCTATGGCGGCATTGCAAGCATTGGCAGGAAAGTTCACCCATCTCACCGTAGGTAAAAAGCTCGGCCTCGGCTTCGCGCTGTTGCTGCTGTTGGCGGTCGTCATCGCCGGCACCGGGGCGCAATACCTGCACATCATCGAATCCCGCGCCGATCGCATCGACTTCAGCAACCGGCTGAACGAGGAGATCAACCAGGCCAAATACAACCGCGCCATGTACGGCCAGACCTACCAGCCGGAGTATCTGCAGAACAACCGCGCCAATATCGATAACGCCGTCAAACTGATAGACCAGGGCCAGGCGTTGGACTGGGACGCCCAAAGCCGCAAGGATCTGCAGCGTCTGGTGACGCTGATTGGGGAATATCAGCAACAGCAAAAAATCTTTGAGCAGGCGGTCTCGGCGAAAGACGCGGTGCGCCAGAGCTGGAACATGTCGGAAGTGCAGGCCAGCCTGAGCCAGGTGGAGCGCCAGCTCACCAACGGCGATCTGCAGTTGGCCTTCATCCAGCTGAACCAGAAGCTGACCCAGGTGCGCTACGGCGCGCGCGGTCTGCTGCTGAGCCTGAACAAGGAAACCGAAGCGCCGCTGATGGCGGCCATCGACGACGCGCGCGACGCGGCCAACGCCTTGAGCCGCCGGGTCAACGACGCGCAGCGCCCGCAGCTGCAACCGCTGCTGGCTGCCCTGGACGATTACAAAAACCGTATCGCGGCCTACCTGCCGGCCTATGAGCACGAGCAGCAGATCAGCCGACAGCTCGGTGAACGCGCGCATGAGATCGGCACGCTGGTGAACGCCTTTATGCAGGACGAGCTGGCTCAGACGCGCAGCAACATCAACCTGGCGCAGCTGCAGATGGGCATCACCACCCTGATCGCGATTATCGCCGGAGTGCTTATCGCCTGGCGCATCACGCTGCAGATCACCCGTCCGCTGCAAAGCACGCTGGCGATGGCGGAACGCATCGCCGGCGGCGATCTGCGCCAGGCGCAGACCAGCACCCGCCGCGATGAGTTGGGGCAGTTGCTGAACGCGGTGGCGGCGATGAGCCAAAATCTGCGCACCATGATTGAGAAGATCCAGATGGGGGTCAGCCAGGTCTCCACCGCTTCCGCGGAAATCGCCGCCGGCAACACCGATCTCTCCTCCCGCACCGAGCAGCAGGCGGCGGCGGTCGAGGAAACCGCCGCCAGCATGGAACAGCTGACCGCCACGGTGAAACAGAACGCCGACAACGCCCATCATGCCAATCAGCTGGCCACCGACGCCTCGCAGACCGCGCAACAGGGCGGCAAGCTGGTGGAGAACGTGGTCAGCACCATGCGCGATATTTCCAGCAGTTCGCAGCGTATCGCAGAAATTACCACCCTGATCAACGGTATTGCCTTCCAGACCAACATCCTGGCGCTCAACGCCGCGGTGGAAGCGGCGCGCGCCGGCGAACAGGGACGCGGCTTCTCGGTGGTCGCCAGCGAAGTGCGCAGCCTGGCGAGCCGCAGCGCCCAGGCGGCGAAGGAGATCGAAGGACTGATCGCCGAATCGGTCAGCCGGGTGAAAACCGGCACTGAGTTGGTGGAAAGCACCGGCAATACCATGGAACAGATCGTCCGCTCGGTCACCCACGTGCGCGACATCATGGCCGAGATCGCCGCCGCCTCCGATGAACAGACGCGCGGCATCGCCCAGATTGGCCAGGCGATCGTCGAAATGGACCATACCACTCAGCAGAACGCCGCGCTGGTGGAAGAGTCCGCCGCCGCCGCCGATTCGCTGGAAGAGCAGGCCGACATGCTGTTGCAGAGCGTTTCGGTGTTCCGTTTGGCGGAGCAGACCGAACCCGCCGCCGTGAAAGCCGCTGCGCCGAAAGCGCCGGCCGTAAAACCCGCGGCCGCCAACGCCGCAGCGGAAGAGAACTGGACCACCTTCTGACGCCCTCAGGCGAGGAATATCCGTTCCTCGCCCTATCTTTGTGGCAACAGGTGGGTCGCGACTCCCCAATTCAACAAGTTAAAACCAGAGGCGGTCGCATCAAGCATTGCGTAGCCGCAATTGCGATGACCGTATCTGCGGAGGTCCTCCTGCGGGTCGGCCCCTTTAAGCCACCAAATCAGTGCCTGCAGAGCATGGCCGTGCGTAACAACACCAAGCGTTTGATTTTGTCCATCGACAGCCAGATCGGACAGACAAGCCATCAGGCGCCAGGCAACCTCATAAGCATTCTCCCCTCCCGGAGCCGACGCCTCTGCCTTACCGGCAAAGAGGCACTGCGTCGCTTCTGGATAATCGCGCATGGCCTGCGCATAAGATAATCCTTCCAGTCGGCCAAAATCTTGCTCCTGCAAACGCTCATCCATTTGCACAGTGCAGCCACATCTCTCAGCCAACGTCTCCGCTGTCGTAAAAGCCCGACCAGCCGGTGAACTGATCAACAAAGTGACCGATAACATTTGCAAGCGAGCGCCAAGCCCAGCGATTTGACGTCGCCCCTCTTCTGTCAGCGGACTGTCACTTCGCCCCTGAATAATCCCCGAGCGGTTCCATTCTGACTCCGCATGCCTCAATACAATGAAACGCATGGTTTTTTCTCGACGATAAAAGCCTAAATATAGACAGGAAAAACACATCCTTCCGTACAGGTAAACGCCGGGTAGTGTACGAGAACAACTCAGGCTATGCTGAGCCCTCGACGCGAGACACGGAGGCGCACATGCATCACCCAGACGTTTACATCGGCAGCATTCAACCCTATGAAGGCGGGCGCCCCAGCGCCATCGCCAAACGCCAGGTGGATGGCGCCATCCGGCTCACGCCGCTCGGCCTGGAAGGCGACGAACAGGCCGAAAAAAGCTACCACGGCGGGCCGGACCGCGCGCTGTGTCACTACCCGCGCGAGCATTATGCCCACTGGCGCGAGCAGTTTCCGGCGCAGGCCGAGCAATTTTGCGCCCCGGCCTTCGGCGAGAATATCTCCACCGAAGGGCTGACCGAACACAATGTGTTTATGGGCGACATCTTCCGCTGGGGCGAGGCGCTTATCCAGGTCACCCAGCCGCGCTCGCCGTGCTTCAAGCTCAATTATCACTTCGCCATCGAGGACATTTCGGTGCTGATGCAGCAAAGCGGCCGCTGCGGCTGGCTGTATCGGGTGGTGTCGCCGGGCGCGGTCAGCGGCGATCGTCCGCTGGCGCTGGCGACGCGCAACAGCGATGTGTCGGTGGCCGAAGCCATCGCCATCGCCTGGCACATGCCGTTCGATGCGGAACAGTATCGCCGCCTGTTGGCGGTGGCCGGCCTCTCCGCCAGCTGGAGCAAGACCATGCTCACTCGGCTCGCCGAAGGGCGCCTTGAGGATTTCAACCGCCGCCTGCTCGGCCATTGAAAGCGCGGGCGGAAAAATGAAAAACGTGCGCCGAATGCCGCGTTAACCCTTTTCTTCCGCCTATACTGTAGCCGCACGTTTTTTCAGCCAGGAGCCAGGTTATGACCACCCCGACCCATTCGATTCATCACGCCGCCGCCGAGGGCTATCAGGCCAATGCCGATCGCTATGTGAAAGGCCGGCCGGATTACCCGCCGGAAATCGCCGCCTGGCTGCGTGACGTCATCGGCCTGCACGCCGGCATGACGGTCATCGATCTCGGCGCCGGTACCGGCAAGTTCACCCCGCGCCTGCTGGAAACCGGCGCGCAGGTGATCGCCGTCGAACCGGTGCCGCAAATGCTGGAAAAACTGTCGGCGGCGCTGCCGCAGGTGAAAACGCTGGCGGGCACCGCCGACGCGATCCCGCTACCGGACGAGTCGGTGGATGCCGTGGTGTGCGCCCAGTCCTTCCACTGGTTCGCCACGCCGCAGGCGCTGGCGGAAATCCAGCGCATTCTCAAGCCCGGCGGCAAACTCGGCCTGGTGTGGAACATGCGCGATGCGCGCGTCGGTTGGGTGCGTAAACTGAATCAGATCGTCGATAGCCACGAAGGCGATGCGCCGCGTTTCTATACCGGCGAATGGCGCAAACTCTTCCCGTTCAAAGGCTTTGAACCGCTGCAGGAGCAGGTGTTTATGCTCGGCCACCGCGGCGCGGTGGAGGACGTGATCTACAACCGCGTGCGTTCAACCAGCTTTATCGCCGCGCTGCCGCAGCCGCAACAGGAGCAGGTTATCGATCGGTTGCGCCAACTGGTGGCGGAAGAAGAGGAACTGCGGGGCAAGGACACGGTCACCGTGCCCTATCAGACCAAGGCGTATTTCACCACCAAGGTCTGACGCCCGGGGATTCAGAACGCTTTCTTGGCGTAGCCGGTGACCGCTTTCAGGCCCATCTCGCGGCCCAGCGCGGTCATCGGGTGCACGACGATCAGCCCGCGCGCGCTTTTCTTCAGCGCGCCCATATCGGCCTGCTCTTTCTTGGTGATCTCGCGGCTGAACGGCAGCTGGCTCAGCTTCTGCGCTTCGGCGCTCAGCTTCTCGCCGCGCACGTTTTTCAGGCGCTCGATCTCCGTCGCCAGTTTCTCTTTCTCTTTGGTGTGCTGCGCGATCAACTCAGGGTTGCCCTGTTGGATCACGGTGGCGTCTTTGTGGTTCAAGGCGTCCAGCAGGTCGCTCAGGCGCTTAATCTCTGCCTTTTCTTTCTCTTTCATGGTCTCTGGCCCGTTGTGCCCAAAATGGCACGCTAATCAATGATACCGGCATTGTAGCAAAAGGCGCGCGCCGTTACCCGTCCTGCGCAATGCCGGGCGGCAGGCCGCTCATCTCGCAGGCCCTGGCGCCGAGCCGAGCCAGCGCCTGGGTGTAGCGCGCGTTGAACGGGTAGCAGCAGGAGAGCCGCAGCGCGTTGCGGTAGCGCCCGCTCGGGGAATACAGGGTGCCCGGCGTCAAACAGATCTGCTCCTCCAGCAGCTGATGGAACAGCGCCACGCTGTCCACGCCGGGAGGGAATTCGACCCAGAACACGAAGCCGCCCGCCGGCTGCGTGGCCAGCGTGCCGCGCGGGAAATGCCGGGCGATCAGCGCCCTCGCCTCGTCGACCTGCGCCGCATAGCGCTTGCGCAGGTTGCGCAAATGGTGATCGTAGCCGCCGCTCTCCAGGAAGGTCGCCAGCGTTTCCGACAGCAGCTGCGACTCGGACATCGACGACACCGCCTTCAGCTTGCGCAACGCCTCGTGAAAACGGCCGCCGCAGATCCAGCCGACGCGAAAATCCGGCGCCAGCGTTTTGGTGAAGCTGGAGCAAAACAGCACCCAGCCGTCGCGATCGAACGCCTTCACCGCCGGCGACAGCGCGCCGCCGAACTGGATCTCGGCATACAGCCCATCTTCAATCAACGGCACCTGATGATCGTTCATCAGCCGCGCCAGCCGCTTTTTCGCCGCCAGCGGCATGGTGCAACCCAGCGGGTTTTGCACCGTCGGCATGGCGATCACCGCATTCAGCCGCTTCTCGTTCAGCAGCAGCTCCAGCGCGTCCAGCGACAGCCCCAGCTGGGGATCGGTAGGGATTTCCAGCGCTTTCAGCCCCAGGCTGGCCAGCAGCGGCAGCAGATAAAAGTAGGTCGGCGACTCCAGCCCGACGCAGTCGCCCGGTTTGGTGGTGACGCGCAGCGCCAGCTGCAGCGCCTCCATGCAGCCGTGGGTCAACACCACGTCGCCCGGCTCCAACAGCATGCCGAGCGTCATTGAGCGGCGGGCGATCTGCTGACGCAGCCGCAGGCTGCCGGGCGGCAACGGATATTGTCCGATCAGACCCGGCTGGCGGCGCAGTTGGGAAGACAGCATGCGCCCCAGTTTGCCGCCGGGATAGAAATCGCTGGTCTGCGGGCAGGCCAGCGCAATGTTGGTGAAGGCCGGGTTCTGCTGGGCGGCGAACACCGTATCGATCAACGCCAGCACGTCGTCCGCCGGCGGCTCGATGCGGCCGCTGGGCGCCGAGGCCATCTTCAGCGCCGGCAGCGTGCTGCGGACATAAAACCCCGACTGCGGCCGCGCTTCGATCAGCCCGCGATCCTCCAGCGTGCGGTAAGCCGACACCACGGTATTGATGCTGACGCGATGGGTTTGCGCACAGCGCCGCACCGAAGGCAAGCGGTCGCCGGGCTGCAGCGTGCCGCGGCGAATGGCTTCGGCCAGCGTATCCGCCAGCTGCAGGTAACGGGTATCCGGGGTTTCATCGAGCAAGGTCACAGTTTCTCTCCAGGCAATGGGTACAGTTTACATTTCATACAACTGTAACCATGACAATATCCGATTTGTGATTCTGTCACCATCCCATCGCAACGATTATGCTGATCCTCTCGTTATTACCGTCGTTTTCACGTTCAAGGAACCTGCCATGCTGGACTCCGCCTTTGTCAGCTACGTCACCGTCATGTCGATCACCCCCGGCCCCAACAACCTGCTGCTGGCCTCGTCGGGCGTTAACTTCGGCCTGCGCCGCACCCTGCCGATGCTGTTCGGCATCTGCGTCGGTTGTGCGGTACAGCTGGCGATCATTATCCCGCTGCTGGCGCTGGCGCTGAGCTGGGCCGGCGTCATCCGCCTGCCGCTGGCGGCGATCGGCTGCGCCTATCTGCTGTGGCTGTCATGGAAGCTGTTTCAGGCGGCCTCGCCGGACGCCAAAGAACAGGCGCAGCCGATGAGCCTGCTCAGCGGCGCGCTGTTTCAGGCGGTCAACCCCAAGGCCTGGCTGATGGTGATCAACGTGGCGATCCTGTTCACCCCGCGCGAAGGCGCCACTTTCGTCCATACGCTGTCTATCATCGCCGGTTTCGCGCTGCTGAACTTGCCGTGCGTGCTGCTGTGGGCGGTGTTGGGTGACCGGTTGCGCAACGCGCTGCGGGTCACCTGGAAACTGCGCGCCTTCAACGGCGTGATGTCCGGGCTGATGGCCGCCACCGCGCTGTGGTTGCTGTTCGACGAATGGCGCGCGGCCTTCGCTTAGCCGCGGCCGAGAGGAGAGAGTCGGGAAGGTTGTTTGGCGCCGATGCCGGCGATCAGGTCGGTAATGGACAGCACCATGGTGGAGCGCACCATCTGCTGATAGCGCTGGCGCTGCATGGCGATCAGCGCTTCATCCGCCTCGCCCGGCTGCAGGAAGGTCGGCACCGGCGGCAGCGCGGCCACGCAGTGCAGCTCGCCGAACGGCCCGAGGATTTCGTCATCGACGAAGCGGTATTCCGAACCGTCGTGGTTCAGCTCTTCGCGCATCGCCATCAGCAGCTCGGCATCTTCATATTCGTGGCGGGAGATCACCCCCAGCCCGTACATCAGCTTCAGACGCACCGACAGATCCCCCAGCGGGCCGCTGCCGGACAATAGCGGTTCGACGGCGTATTTCACCGCATAGTCGTCCTTGCGGAATACCTGCACCACCAGCACGTTGAGCGCTTCCGCCAGCAGCTCTACCGCCGCGATCAGGAAGCTGCGCACCGTTTTGCCCGCGTTCAGCTTTTCCAGAACCTGGTTTTCAAATGCCTGTGCTTCTTCCATCGTCGCTTTTCGAAAGGCGTGGGGAGGGCCGTCGATGCCGAACTCGGGTTCCAGGAGCGCAGCAAGCGGCGCTCGGGTGTTCATCATCACGATTCTACTTGTGCATGGCGTTATACACAGCAACGGCCTCTTCTACAACCTCGCTTTCCGCCGGCAGGCCGGAAATTTGCGCCAGCGCGGCTTTCGGCCCGAGCGTGTTCAGCAGTTCCGCCAGTTCCTGCGCCTGCGGATCCTGTTCGCTGCGGTAGCTCATGGCGGCGGCGATGCCCTGGATCAGGTTGGCATGCGGCAGGCCGTATTCCAGCGTGCCCAGCAGCGGTTTGATCAGGCGATCGCCGGCGCTCAGTTTACGCAGCGGCTGGCGCCCTACGCGCTCGACGTCGTCGTGCAGATACGGATTTTCAAAGCGGCCGAGGATTTTGTTGATGTAGGCGGCATGCTTGTCGGCGTCGAAGCCGTAACGCTTGATCAGCACCGCGCCGCTCTCTTCCATCGCCCCTTTCACCACGCGGCGGATCGCCGGGTCGAGAATGGCGTCGCGAATGGTTTGCAGCCCGGCCCGTTGGCCGAGGTAGGCGGTGATGGCGTGGCCGGTGTTGAGGGTGAACAGCTTGCGCTCGACGAACGCCATCAGGTTGTCGGTCAGTTCCATGCCGGCGATCGCCGGTGGCTGGCCTTTAAACTGCGTCTGATCGACGATCCATTCGCTGAAGGTTTCCACCGTCACTTCCAGCGGATCGCTGCTGTCCGCCGGCGGCACAATGCGGTCGACCGCCGAATCGACGAAGCCGACGTGCTGTTCAACCCATGCCTGCTCGTCCTGCGGCAGCGCGGCGAACACGTGCTGCTTCAGCTGGCTGGTGCCGCGCACCATGTTCTCGCAGGCGATGATGTTCAGCGGCTGCACATTGCCCTGCTGATGGCGCAGCACCAGCCCTTTGGCGATCGTGCCGGCGATTTTGGCGAGAATTTGCGGGCCAACGGCGGTGGTCACCAGATCCGCCTCGGCGATCAGCGCCACCGCCGCCTCGCTGCCGCTGTTGACGGCGCTGACGTTGTTGACGCGCTCCACGCGCTCTTGCTCGCCCACCACGTGCACCGAGTAGCTTTTTCGGCTGTTCAGCAGATCCAGCACCGTTTGATTGACGTCGGCGAAGGTCACCTCAACCCCCGCGTCCGCCAGCAGCTTGCCGATAAAACCACGGCCGATATTCCCTGCGCCAAAATGTAATGCTTTCATAACTCTACCTTCTTAATGTCGAAGGGTGCAGCAAGCTGCACCCTTTAAAATGATTCCGTTATCCGGCTTTTTTGCCGCCGAGCAGGTCCAGCACTTCCTGAACGCTGGTGGTATTCGCCAGCCGCTCGATCACGCTCTCGTCATCCAGCGCGTTGGTCAGGCTGGTGATCACCTGAATATGCTCGTTGTTGCGCGCGGCGATGCCGATCACCAGACGGGCCACTTCATCCTCTTCATCGCCGAAGCGCACGCCCTGTGGGTACTGACAGAACACCACGCCGGTGCGCAGCACCCGGTCCTTGGCCTCGATGGTGCCGTGCGGCACGGCGATCGATTCGCCCAGGTAGGTGGAGGTGAGCTTTTCGCGCTCCAGCATCGCCGGCACGTATTCCGCCTCGACGTAGCCGCCCTTCACCAGCTGCTCGCCGGCGAAGCGGATCGCCTGCTCTTTGTCGCTGGCCTGCAGGTTGAGGAACACGTTGCTCTCGCTCAGCTTGAACAGGTTCGGTTCCCCGGCTTCAAAGCTGTCGTCCAGCGCGCCCAGCACCTTCTGCTGGTTGTCGGTGGTTTTGTTGACCGCCACCAAACGCTCGACCAGATCGCTGTACAGCTTGCTGTCGAGGAAGTTGGTCAGCGAGATGTGCTGGGCCTGCGGTGCATGGCGCATCGCGCGCTCGGTCAGATCGCGGTGGGTGATCACCAGATCCACGTCGTCCGGCAGGCTGTTGATGGCGCTGTTGGTCACCGAGATGTTCTTCAGCCCGGCGTCGGCCACTTTCTTGCGCAGCACCCCGGCGCCCATGGCGCTGGAACCCATGCCCGCATCGCAGGCGACGATGATTTTGCGCACGGTGCTCAGATCGCCGTCGACCGATGCCGCCGCCGCCGCGCCGCCTTTGGACTGCGATTTCATCTCTTGCATGCGACGGGTCGCGGCTTCCAGATCGTCATCCTCTTTCACCTTGGAGGTTTTCAGCAGGAAAGCGGATACCACGAAGGAGACGGCGAAGGCTGCGCATACCGCCGCAATGTTGGCGAAGTAAGCGCCTTTCGGCGTCATCGCCAGCACCGCCAAAATCGAACCCGGGGAAGCCGGAGAAACCAGGCCGCCGTTCAGCATCGTCAGGGTAAAGACGCCGGTCATGCCGCCCAGGATCACCGCCAGCAGCAAGCGTGGGTTCATCAGCACGTAGGGGAAGTAGATTTCGTGGATGCCGCCCAGGAAGTGAATGATCGCCGCACCGCCGGCGGATTGCTTGGCGCTGCCGCGGCCAAAGAACATGTAGGCCATCAGCACGCCCATGCCCGGACCTGGGTTGGCTTCTATCAGGAAGAACACCGATTTGCCGGCTTCCGTGGCCTGCTGAATACCCAGCGGCGAGAAGATGCCGTGGTTGATGGCGTTGTTCAGGAACAGGATTTTCGCCGGTTCAACGAAGATGGAGGCCAGTGGCAGCAGGTTGTTCGTCACCATCACGTGCACGCCCGCGGCCAACAGTTTGGAGAGCACCTCCACCAGCGGCCCGATGCCCAGGAAGGCCAGGATCGCCAGCAGCATGCCGATGATGCCGGCGGAGAAGTTGTTCACCAGCATTTCAAAGCCGCTTTTGATCTTGCCGTCCACCCAGCGATCGAAATGCTTGATGGCCCAACCGCCCAGCGGGCCGGCGATCATCGCGCCGAGGAACATCGGCATGTCGGCGCCGACGATAACGCCCATGGTGGTGATGGCGCCGACCACGCCGCCGCGATCGCCGCCCACCAGCCGCCCGCCGGTGTAGCCGATCAGCAGCGGCAGCAGGTAGGTGATCATCGGGCCTACCAGCTTAGCCAAGGTCTCATTCGGCAGCCAGCCGGTTGGAATGAATAGCGCGGTGATAATCCCCCAGGCGATAAAGGCGCCGATGTTGGGCATCACCATGTTGCTCAGGAAGCGGCCAAAGTTTTGCACTTTAACCTTGATGTCTGGTGAAAACATAAAACACACCCCTATTGTTACGCGCTGACAATAGAGCGCGTGATTATTGTTGTGACGATCCAGCCGTGTTGCCGCTGTATGCGAAACGGACTCTATCACGCTGTTTTTGTCACGCGAACTTCACGGATTTTTTGTGATACAAATCACACACAACACCCCAACAAACCACCCTTTATAGTGATAAAGATCACATTTATGGCGTGTAAAAAAAGCACAGTGAGAAAAAAGTCGCCACAAAACCCCCAATAAAGTGACTATGATCACATTTTTAAATTGGCGTTTTGTTTTTGAATTGTGACATTAGTCACAATTTATTTTTAGCTGCAGCGCCGATCGCAACGCTCTGTTTGCTCTTCCCTGTGAGCACTCATCCCGCCGGGAACTAGCGAAGTGATGAATGAAAGAAAACTACATTGCCTAATGAATGGATTAATTGAAGTGTAGTACAGAAGCCTGCGCAATAAGCCAGCAAGCGATTGGAAACGCTGAGGGGAAATAAAACAGGCCGGCAATGCCGGCCTGTTTCGCGCCTGGACGCGTTATTATTGCGTCACGCTTTGAATGGTTTTCTGCGCATTCATCAGGTTCTGCTGCTTAGCCACCAGATTCGACATCATGGTGTTGTATTGCGCCACCTGCTGCGCAGTGCGGAACTGCACGCCGTTGTTGTTGAAGCTGACCTGATTGCCCTGGCTCTGCAGGAAGTCGCCGACCTGCACCAGATCCTGCACAAAGCTGGCGGTAGTCGGGATCGCCGGCATCAAGGCGTTGGCCGGGGCGGTGACGATCTTGTCATAGGCCTGGTTGTACACCGCCTTCAGATCGTCAGGCTGCTTCAGCGCCGCGTGGGCAGTATCCGCCTGCGATTTGGCCGACTGGATCTGCTGGCCCAACAGGTTCAACGCCCCAACCGATTGCTGCAGCGCGTCGCGTTTGTTCAGGTAGTCCTGCGCGGTGCGGATCTGGTTAATCTGATCCAGCGCCGGGGTCAGGCTGGCGCCGACCGACTTGGACAACTGCTGCGAAAAGCCGACCAATATCGCGTAATCACCGGCATAGTTGCCGAACTTCTGCTTCTGATCTTCGCTCAGCGTGGGGATATTCGCCCCGCTGCGCATCACGGTATTCTGTAAGTAATCGATAAATGCTTTGCGCTGTTCCGGCTCTTTATCGCCGCAGGCGGTCAATTGCATGACCACCAACAATGCCAATACCGGTGCCAACCAACGCGCGAAACCTCTGCTCTGGATCCCTACCGCCATGTGACATAACTCCTGTTATAAACCTGCTTTTTCATTGGACTCCGCCCCTTTTTCCGCACTCCGTGCGCCTATAAGAATAGATCAACTGGCGGCGTTCCGATACGCGATTCCACTTGCGGTGAACATTGGCTCGGCCGGAGGCGGTTGAAAACGGCGTACTGCCTGATGCTGGCCGCTATCGTCAAAGCGGCGTCGGCGTGATGAACGGCAATGTTGTGATCCATATGGCTCCACCGGCGGAACGCGTACCGTTGCTAATCCGTCAATTGCTCATCTGGCTGCAACAAACCGACCTGCCACCGCTGATCGGCAGCTGTGTATTTCACTATGAATTCGAATTTATCCATCCCTTTGCCGATGGAAACGGCCGTATGGGACGGTTGTGGCAAACGCTAATTTTGTCACGCTGGGATCCGTTGTTCGCCAACGTGCCGGTTGAGAGCCTGGTACATGATAACCAACCCGGATATTACCAGGCGCTGAATGCCAGCAACCAAAAGACCGATTGCTCACCCTTCGTTGAATTCATGCTGGAAATGATTCTAAAAGCGCTTGAGCTGAGCATTACCCCCCAAGTCACCCCCCAAGTCACTGACTTGCTAGCGGCGCTGCAAGGGGAGATGTCGCGAGAAACGCTCCAGAATGTTCTACAGTTGCAAGATCGAAAATCTTTCCGCGAGCGCTATCTACAGCCGGCCTTGAATGCGGGTTGGATCGAAATGACGCTACCGGATAAACCCAAGAGCCGTTTACAACGCTATCGCTTGACCGCTGCCGGTATCAGACTGTTACGCCAACCATAAAAAAGGCGCCCGCAGGCGCCTTTTCACAGCAGAGAATCGCTTACTGCAGCACGGAGATATCCGCCACCTGCAGGAACAGCTCGCGCAGTTTGCTCAGCAGCGTCAGGCGGTTAACGCGCACTTCCGCATCGTCCGCCATCACCATCACGTTGTCGAAGAACGCATCCACCGGCTCACGCAGCGCGGCCAGTTCCACCAGCGCTTCCTGGTAGTTGCCCGCCGCGAAGTACGGCTGCAGCTTGTCGCGCAGCACCACCAGGTGAGTCGCCAGCTGGATCTCCGCCGCATCCTTCAGCACCGAGGCGCGCACGCTGTCGTTCAGCGTTTCGCTAGACTTGGCCAGAATGTTGGAGACGCGTTTGTTGGCCGCAGCCAATGCCGCCGCCTCGTCCAGCGTGCGGAAATGGGATACCGCCTTGACGCGCGCGTCGAAGTCGGCCGGTTTGGTCGGACGGCGCGCCAGCACCGCCTGAATGGTATCGACCGCGTGGCCTTCTTCCTGATACCAGGCGCGGAAACGACCCAGCATGAATTCCACCACGTCGTCGACCACCTTGGCATTGGTCAACTTGCTGCCGTACAGGCGCACGGCCTCTTCGGTCAGAGTCTGCAGATCCAATGGCAGGTTTTTCTCGACGATGATGCGCAACACGCCCAGCGCGGCGCGGCGCAGCGCGAACGGGTCTTTATCGCCCTTCGGATGCTGCCCGATGCCGAAGATGCCGGCCAGGGTGTCCATCTTGTCGGCGATCGCCAGCGAGCAGGCCACCAGCGACTGCGGCAGCGCATCACCGGCGTAGCGCGGCTGATACTGCTCGTTCAGGGCAACGGCGACATCTTCCGCCTCACCGTCGTGGCGCGCATAGTGCATGCCCATCACGCCCTGGGTGTCGGTGAATTCGAACACCATGTTGGTCATCAGGTCGCACTTCGACAACAGGCCAGCACGGGTGGCGTGGTTGACGTCGGCGCCAATCTGGCCGGCAACCCAGCCCGCCAGCGCCTGGATGCGATCGGTTTTGTCGCGCAGGGTGCCCAGCTGCTGTTGGAACAGCACGGTTTCCAGGCGCGGCAAGTTGTCTTCCAGACGTTTTTTGCGGTCGGTGTTGAAGAAGAACTCGGCGTCGGCCAAACGCGGACGCACCACCTTCTCGTTGCCGGAGATGATCTGCTGCGGGTCTTTCGACTCGATGTTGGCCACGAAGATAAAGTTAGGCAGCAGTTTGCCCGCGGCGTCGTACACCGGGAAATACTTCTGGTCGCCCTTCATGGTGTACACCAGCGCTTCCGCCGGCACCGCCAGGAATTTCTCTTCGAATTTGGCGGTCAGCACCACCGGCCATTCCACCAGCGAGGCCACTTCTTCCAGCAGGCTGTCGCTCAGATCGGCCTTGCCGCCGATCTTCTGCGCCGCCAGTTCGGCGTCGCGTTTGATAAGGGCTTTGCGCGCTTCGTAGTCAGCGACCACTTTGCCGCGCTCCAGCAGGATCTGCGGATATTGGTCGGCATTGTCGAGGGTGAACTCGGCTTCGCCCATGAAGCGGTGGCCGCGCACGGTGCGCGCGGATTCGATGCCCAGCACGGTGCCCGGGATCAGATCGGCGCCCAGCAGCATCGTGACGGTGTGCACCGGACGCACGAACTGCACGTCGGAATCGCCCCAGCGCATCAGTTTCGGGATCGGCAGCTTGCCGAGCGCGGTGCTGACCATGCCGGCCAGCAGTTGTTGCGCCGACTGGCCTTTGACATGGGCGCGGTACATCAACCACTCGCCCTTGTCGGTCACCAGGCGCTCCGCCTGATCGACGGTGATGCCGCAGCCGCGCGCCCAGCCTTCGGCCGCTTTGCTCGGTTTGCCTTCGGCGTCGAACGCCTGAGCGATCGCCGGGCCGCGTTTTTCAATTTCGCGATCGGCCTGCGCCGCGCTCAGGTTGGCCACTTTCAGCGCCAGGCGGCGCGGTGCGGCGAACCAGCTCACGTCACCGTGTTCCAGGCCGGCGTTGTCCAGCTCGGCGGTGAAGTTGGCGGCGAAAGATTCCGCCAGGGAACGAAGAGCCTTCGGCGGCAGCTCTTCCGTGCCGATTTCCACCAGGAAAGTCTGTTGAGTCATGGCTGCCTCTTAGTTCTCGTTCTTCTTGTTGCACATCGGGAAGCCCAGCGCTTCGCGGGAAGCGTAGTAGGCTTCGGCAACGGCTTTGGTCAGCGTGCGGATGCGCAGAATGTAGCGTTGACGCTCGGTCACCGAAATCGCCTTGCGCGCGTCCAGCAGGTTGAAGGTATGGCCCGCCTTCAGGATGCGTTCGTAGGCCGGCAGCGGCAGCGGTTTTTCCAACGCCAGCAGCGATTGGGCTTCTTTCTCATACTGCTCGAAGCAGGAGAACAGGAAGTCGACGTCGGCGTATTCGAAGTTGTAGGTGGACTGCTCCACTTCGTTCTGATGGAACACGTCGCCGTAGGTGGTGACGCCCAGCGGGCCGTTGCTCCACACCAGATCGTACACGCTGTCCACGCCCTGGATGTACATCGCCAGACGCTCCAGGCCATAGGTGATCTCGCCGGTCACCGGCTTGCACTCCAGGCCGCCGACCTGCTGGAAGTAGGTGAACTGCGTCACTTCCATGCCGTTCAGCCACACTTCCCAACCCAGGCCCCAGGCGCCGAGCGTCGGGTTTTCCCAGTTGTCTTCCACGAAGCGGATGTCGTGGATAGTCGGATCCAGACCCAGCTCTTTCAGCGAGCCCAGGTAGAGTTCCTGAATGTTGTCCGGCGATGGCTTAATCACCACCTGGAACTGATAGTAGTGCTGCAGACGGTTCGGGTTTTCGCCGTAGCGGCCGTCGGTCGGGCGACGGGATGGCTGCACATAAGCGGCGGCCATCGGCTCCGGCCCCAGTGCGCGCAGGCACGTCATCGGGTGTGAGGTTCCCGCGCCGACTTCCATGTCCAATGGTTGAACGATGGTGCAGCCCTGGCGCGCCCAATAATCCTGCAGTGTCAGGATCAGGCCCTGGAAGGTCTTGGTATCAAACTTTTGCATGTTGAATTCGCACGCGATACAAGTGGATTTATATGGAATGCGCCAGTATACCCTTTGACCGTAAGATATACAGCCAGAATCCGGCAACAAGTGCGAATCGGGGCGAGAAGCGCTGGATTTTCACCCGTCGGCCAAGAAAAACGTCGGCGGCATCGGCGCCGCAGAGGGCGAGGTCACCGCACCGCTTTCGCAGGCTCGGGTATCGGCTGGCTTTAGAGAAACGCCGATTCATCTCCCGCATGCTTCCACTACCGGCAGCTTGAGGCTTCTTCGACAAACAACAGGCGTGTTGAACAATATTCAAATAAGTGAATGGAATGAAAAAAAACATAACTCAGTGTTATATATTTACTTTATTCTCACCGACGCGGCATCGACTGAAATTTACTTGCCATAGTGACTCTGGTAGTATAACAAGAACAAATAACAGCCGCAGCTAAAAAGCCATTTAAGTCGCTTAGGAAAAAGATTGAAAATGATAGAGCTCTTTGACGTAGACTATAATTTGCTGCCAGATAACAGATCGAAAGAACTATTCTCTTTAAGAAAAAAAACGTTTAAAGACCGTTTAGACTGGCTCGTTAATTGCGAAAATAACATGGAGTTTGACGAATACGACAACCGTCACGCCACCTATATTTTCGGCACCTACCAAGATCACGTCATTTGCAGCTTGCGATTTATCGAAACAAAATACCCAAACATGATCAGCGATGGCGTATTCGACAATTACTTTAACGATATAAAACTCCCCGAAGGGAATTACGTTGAAGCCAGCAGATTATTTATAGACAAGGCGCGCATTCAAGCACTTCAACTCCATCAAGCGCCAATTAGCACCATGCTTTTCCTGTCGATGATAAACTATGCAAGAAGCTGCGGCTACGAAGGCATATACGCCATTATCAGTCACCCGATGCGCATTATTTTCCAACGCTCGGGCTGGCATATCTCGGTGGTAAAAACCGGATGCTCCGAAAAGAATAAAAATATTTATCTGATCTATCTGCCGATAGACGATGCCAACCGGAACAGATTGCTGGCGCGCATCAACCAACACGCCACAAAGTGGGATAACCCGTTGGATTCCTGGCCATTATCCTTCCGAGTCAGCGAGAAGCGGCCGGATGAGCTGCAGCTCCACACCTAACCTGATGGCATGTTTGGCATTGGTGACGCCAAGCTTTTTGACGGCGTTGCCGATGTGATATTTTACGGTGGTGAGTTTTATTCCCAGGATAAGGGCAATTTCTTGATAGGATTTACCTAAGCTCGCCCAGTAGATGATCTCATTTTCACGCTTGGAGAAAAACTCCCGCTGGTTCATTTTTTCAAAGTCAGCAGGCGTGCTCATTTCCTGGTAGAGCGCCGTCATTTTTCCGTGCATGGTAATCAGCAGCATTTGAATTTCGGCCTTATTATTGTCAATCTGCTGTTCAACATCCGCATCACAATGCTTATCCAACATAATGGATAACACCACCAGATTATGATGATGATCGTGCAAGACGAAAGTATACCCATTAATAATATTGTAGTTCTTGGCCATATCAAAAATCTTTGGCAATTTTAATCCTGCGCCAATTTCCAAATCTTTATCCCAGGTAAACGGGGTGATTCTATGCGATGCGGTAATCAAAACGGGATCAATAAACTGATAGTTGTTTTTGATATAAAACTCGAACCACTCCGTTCTATTGGAAATGATTGAAAAGCTAGTCGGATTTCTTTTATTCATTATAGCATAGGCATATTTTATATTATTGTATTTGCTCAGCCCGCGTTCCAACTCTTCTTTTATAGAGGCATTAATGGTTTCATTATTGAAAAAAAAGTTAGACACTCACCAATCCTCTTCAAGAAATAACATCACTATAAAACTGAGAAGAGTATAACCCGGTTGCGCCGCCAAGTAAATTAAACCGACAGGCATAATAGGAAGCGTTAATAATCAACAGGCGTTTTAAAGAGTCAATTAAAATAATTTCGGAGGGGAAATTAATTTAATCGAGAAATAAGCGCGTCGCTGAAGAAGGGGCGGCAGAGGGCATTATCCGGCAAAGAAACACAAAGAAAACAAAATCATAACAACTCGGCATCATGACATGCATCTGACAAAAGCGTTCTGTCGCGTTGAAGATGAGAGGGGGCCAGACAGGCAGGCGAAAACGCCCCGCATCCGATGATGAAGGGAAAAAGCCATTGACAGTGAAGATTTGGATATACAATAATAACCAAAATTTTCCCTGGTGTTGGCCAAGTGGCTACCTGATCCTTTATAGGATCAGTTTTTTTTTGTAGCGCTGTATTTTATCGTTGTGCAATAACGATAAGAACTTTCAGCGATAAATGATAGTTGTACTAAAGTACAGTCTCATCCGCCCACATCGCCTCGCCATCTCGCCGTCACAGGCTCCATCCTCTCCCGAGAGTTCTCAGAAGCGCGCGCTGACGCCGACGTTATACATAAACTGCTCGCCGCTGCTCAGGCCGCCGGTTTGCGAGACGGTGGCGAAGGCCGACACTCTGTCCGTCAACGGCATGTTGGCCCCCAGCGTGACATCCACCCAGTTTTTGTCCTGACCCGCACTGTCGCGAGTAAATGAGGTTTGCGTCGATTTCAGGCCGCCGCCGGCGCGGTAGACGTCATCGCCGAACTGATGCTGATAACTCACTTCCGCATAGGGGTTAAACACGCCGAATTGCGTATCCAACCGCCAGCCCAACGCGCCGATCTGCGAATGATAGGTTTGATCGTTGAAGCGCATGGCGGTGCTGTCATCACCGTCTTCGCTGTAGCCGGACACATGACTGTAATCCCAGGCGAACTGCGCCACCGGCCCGGTGGTGAGGTAAGCAGCGATAGGGAAGTCATAGCCGGCGGTCACGCGCGCGCCCCACTGCTTGCCGGAGGTCGAACCGGTTTCGGTGCGCGTCAGCGGCCCCAACCGCATGCTGCGACGGATGTCGTCATAATCCATCGTCGCATAGTGCAGATCGGCATTGACCCACCCCTGCTCGAATATGGCCAGCGAACTGAAGGCCGACAGCAGCACCCCACGCGCCTTGTAGTCATAGCGGCTGGAAGGATGCTGATCGTCGTTGGAACCGGCGATCAACGCACCGATCAACCAGCTGTCGGTCAGCTGATAGTCCACGCCGACGGTCAGGTTGTGGGTGGTGGCGTTGCCATCTCCCGCCGCCCGGTTATCGGCATAGTCATAGTGCTGGCCTGCGTAGCCGCCGAACACGCCCAGCGAGCCCTGCGGATTGTCGCCGTTGCGCAGCTGCTGGAAACGGCTGTCGAGCGTGGCGCGGCTGTCACGCGCCATCGCCGCCGTCGCCTGATTCAGCGCCACCACCTGCGCCGGGCCATCCAACACCGCCTGGATATAATCCGCAATCAGCAGGTGCGCCTGCGGGCTGGGGTGGAAATGGTCGGAGAACAGATAGGACTGGCCGGCGTCGAAGCCAGGCATGTCGGAACGGCAAACCGCCGAGGAAACGCCCGCCGGACAAGCCATGCCGGCCGTGTTGGCGAAGCCGAACTGCGCCGGATTAGCGATCGCTTCGGCGAACAGCTTGTTCACGTCCACCCGCACGATATTGCCGCCCCCCTGCGCCAGCAAACGGTCTTCGCTTTGATTATAGAAATCGGTCAGCTGAGCGGCCTGCGCGCTCAGGCTGTCATACGCCGCCACAAGCTGGGCGGCGATCGCCTGCTGCACCTGAGGGATCGCGCTGCCCTGCTTCGCCGCGGCGGTCAACGCCGCGTGGATCGCCTGCGTGCGCGAAGCGTTGTCCGGGGTTGCCACCGAATTGAGCGTGGCATAGGCCGCCTGAATCGCCGCCCCCTGTACCGGCGGCAGCGCCTGCTGAATGATCAGCTCCATCAGCTGCGGCGTGGAGCCGATGTTCGGCACCGTCGGCACGATCACCGTGCCGGCGCCGGCGTTCAGCAGCGAATGCACCTGCGCGGCGGCGGCCGCGGCGCTGTTATAGGCCACGCCGGGCGCGGTAGCGGCGTTCAGCGCCGCCGCCGCCAAATCGTTACCGCCGATCCAGTGAATATACAAACCGTCGCCATCGGCCTGGCCGTTAACCCGATTCAGGTAGCGCTGCACCTGATCCTGAGTGTTGTCGACCGGGTTCAGGCCCGGCACCGCCACGGCGCCGCCGGCGGCGTAGTTTTCACCGCCGTTGTCCGAGGCCACCAGCGCCGCGCCGATGCGTTGCGCCAACGCTTCGTCGTACAGCAGGTGCTGACTGCCGTCATAGGTGAACCGGCCGTTGTTGCCGGTATCACTCAGGCTGTCGCCAAAGACGTAGAGTTGGTCATACGCCTGAACCGGAAGGGTCACACTGCAAAGTAACGCCACTGCAAGCGCCGCAGGGCGGGGCATGCATGTTATTTTTAGAGGCATGAATCGACTCCTGAGAGCCTGCAAATGAAGGCAATGTCGTTTTTATCGTTGGCCGGTTTTCCACCGGCCATGTAGTAACTATTGTCGGCTTTTTCGTCACGTCAAGCGGGGCTGCGGACAAAACAATCAGAGGCTTGCCAAGTTCGCCGCTTCGAGCGATGATTACTGTTCATAAATACAGCATAAGGACATTCAGGATGGCAGACGAACGTTGCGGTTGGGTGACGGCCGATCCGTTGTATCTCGAGTATCACGACAAGGAATGGGGCACGCCCACCACCGACGCGCGCGAGCTGTTTGAAATGCTGTGTCTGGAGGGACAACAGGCCGGTCTTTCCTGGATCACCGTGCTGAAAAAGCGCGAGAACTACCGCCGCGCCTTCCATGATTTCGATCCGCAGCGGGTCGCCGCCATGACCGAACAAGACGTGGAAAGGCTGCTGCAAGACAGCGGCATCATCCGTCACCGTGGCAAGATAGAAGCCATCATCACCAACGCCAAAGCCTATCTGGCGATGGAGGCGGCCGGCGAGAATTTCGTCACCTTCATATGGGACTTCGTCGGCGGCCGGCCCCAGCTCAACCGCTGGCAGGCGCTGAACCAGGTTCCGGCCAAAACCGAGCAGTCAGACGCCATGTCCAAGGCGTTGAAAAAGCGCGGCTTCAAGTTTATCGGCTCCACCATCTGTTACGCCTTCATGCAGGCCAGCGGGCTGGTGAACGATCATCTCACGGGGTGCATGTGCTACCCAAAGCCACGGTGATCCGCCCCTGTGGCCCGGCGGATATCGACCGGCTGATGGCGCTGTGGCTGCCCAGCACCATCGCCGCCCATCCGTTCGTGGCGGAAAAATACTGGCGTGAAAGCGCCGCACTGGTGCGGGAAAATTACCTGCCGCGCGCGCAGAGCTGGGCCTGCTGGCATGAAAACGAGATCGTCGGCTTTATCAGCGTGCTGGACGAACAGTTCATCGGCGCGCTGTTTGTCGATCGGGCGTATCACGGCCGCGGCGTAGCCCGGGCGCTGATGACGCACGTGCAGCAGCGCTACCGCCGGCTCAGCCTGGAGGTTTATCAGCAAAACCTGCGCGCCTGCGCGTTTTACCACAAGCACGGTTTTCAGGTAACGCAGCGCCTGTTTAACGACGAAACCCAGGCCTATACGCTGATCATGAACTGGCCGGCAATTGAGAATTCAACCGGTTACGGTTAAAAAAGGCGCATTCGCACCCTGGCGGCGCGCAATTAGGAATCCGCTGCATGGCGCCGCCCGGCGTTTTGTCGCATAACTCCCCCCAGCACTTACCCGCGCTCATCATTTGTCACGTTTTTCTCCGGAACTGCCGGCGAGCCAACGCGTCATAGTAGCGCGGTGATGCGGGCCCCACCTGCGTCGCCTACTTTTTTGCGCCCCCGTGTTGGGCCGGCGCGTACAGATATTGATGCCATTAAGGACAAGAACATGAAAAAACGCATTGCAATTATTGCCGGCGCAGTGAGCGTCGCGCTCACGCTGTCGGCCTGTACCACCAACCCTTACACCGGCGAATCCGAAGTCGGCAAGTCCGGCATCGGCGCGGGCCTCGGGGCCGCACTGGGCGCCGGCGTCGGCGTACTGTCCTCTTCCAAGAAAGATCGCGGCAAGGGCGCGCTGATCGGCGCGGCGGCCGGTGCGGCGCTCGGTGGCGGCGCTGGCTATTACATGGACGTGCAGGAAGCCAAACTGCGCGAGAAGATGAAAGGCACCGGCGTCAGCGTCACCCGTCAGGGCGACAACATCGTGCTGAACATGCCGAACAACGTGACCTTCGACAGCAGCAGCGCCACGCTGAAACCGGCGGGCGCCAATACCCTGACCGGCGTCGCCATGGTGCTGAAAGAGTATCCGAAAACCGCAGTCAACGTCATCGGCTACACCGACAGCACCGGTTCCCGTTCGCTCAACATGAACCTGTCGCAGCAGCGCGCCGATGGCGTAGCCAGCGCGCTGATCACCCAGGGCGTGGCGGCGAACCGTATCCGCACCGCCGGTGCCGGCCCGGACAACCCGATCGCGTCCAACAGCACCGCGGAAGGCAAGGCGCAAAACCGCCGCGTCGAGATCACCCTCAGCCCGCTGCAGTAATCCCGCGCGGGGCGCCACCGGCGCCCCGCCGCTTCCCTGCGATTTTCTCCTTATCCTTCAACATTCCCGCCCGCACGCCGGGTATGGTAGTCTCCTTGGCAATTAACCGCAGGAGGGATCGGCTGTGAGCACTGTCAAGGCAACGCGCGCCTCAGGACGCGCCACCATCAGCGATGTAGCGAGCATCGCCAAAACCGGCAAGACCAGCGTGTCACGCTATCTGAATGGTGAACAGCACCTGCTTTCCGACGATCTCAAACAGCGCATCGAACAGGCGATCCAGCAGCTCGACTACCGCCCAAGCCAGATGGCGCGCAGCCTGAAGGGCGGCCAAACGCGCCTGATCGGCCTGATCCTCGCCGATATCACCAACCCCTATTCGGTGGACGTGATGCGCGGCATCGAGGCCGCCTGCCGCCAACACGGCTTTACCCTGCTGGTGTGCAACACCAACAACGAAGTCAATCAGGAACAGCACTACCTGCAGCTGCTCAGCAGTTACCGGGTGGAAGGCATCGTGGTCAACGCGGTCGGCATGCGCGAGGAAGCGTTATCCACGCTGCAACAGTCGATGCTGCCGATGGTGCTGATCGACCGCAAAATCCCCGACTTCGCCTGCGACGTAGTGGGCCTGAACAACCGTGAAGCCGCCACCGTCGCCACCGAGCACCTGCTGCAACAAGGCTTCGAAGCGATCCTGTTCCTCAGCGAACCGCTCGGTACGGTCAATACCCGCCTGGAACGCCTGCACGCCTTCAGGCATACCATGGCGCAGCACCCTGCGCTGCTGGCGGAGCAGGCCGAAACGCCGCTCAACGATCGGCAGAAGCTGGAACAGGTGCTGAGCGATTTCAGCGGCCGTCATCGCGGCATGCGCAAGGCGGTGATCTCCGCCAACGGCGCCCTGACGCTGCAGGTGGCGCGCGCCATGCGCCGGCTCGGCATCCAGTGGGGCAACGACATCGGCCTGCTGGGCTTCGACGAGCTGGAGTGGGCGGAACTGGCGGGCGTCGGCATCACCACGCTGAAACAACCCACCTACCAAATGGGGCACGCGGCGCTGGAGCGGCTGGTGCAGCGTATTCAGGGTCTGGCCGCCCCCAGCGGCGAGCAGATGTTCTCCGGCGAGCTGATCGTCCGCGGCTCCACCACCCGCTAACCCGCCTTCTCCGGGGCCTTAACCGCCCCGCCTTCATCGGCTGTTTTTTGCTCAGCTTCGTGATTGCGATCATATTTTTACACTCTGTCGCTTTCTACTGGAACCGGTTCCATTTAACGTACCGGTAACAGCAGCGGCGGCGACAATGCCGCCTCAGGAGTCAAAATGAAAACAGAAATCATCGTGGTCACCGGCGCCTACGGCGCCGATACCGTCAAACAACAGGGCGGCCAGCGCGCGCTGTTGCCCATCATCGCCGGCGCGGGCGCCGACGGGGTGGAGATCCGCCGCGAACTGTTCGCCGCCGGCGAACTGGACAGCCTGCCTGCGCTGGCCCAGGAGATAGAACGCCAGCAGCTGTTCGCCGTCTATTCCGCCCCTGAGGCGCTGTTCACTCCGCAACATACGCTGAACCCCAACCTGCCGGCGCTGCTGGCGGAAGCGCAGGCGCTGAACGCGCGCCAGCTGAAGCTCTCCCTCGGCCATTTCCGCCCCGGCTTCGATTTTACCGAGCTGAAAGTGGCGCTGGAGCAACATCCGGTCAAACTGGTGGTCGAGAACGACCAAACGCCGGACTGCGGCATTTTGTCGATGCTGAACGCCTTTTTCCATGCAGCGGAAGATAGCCACCTGCCGGTCAGCATGACCTTCGATATGGCCAACTGGCTGTGGGTGGGGCAAGACGCCTTCGCCGCCGCCGAGCGCCTGGCCCGCCACGTGGGTTACGTGCACGTCAAGGCCGCGACGCAAGGCCCGCGCGGCTGGCGCGCCATTGCGCTGGACGATACCGACGGCAGCTGGCGCGATCTGCTGGCCCGCCTGCCGCACGATGCGCCGCGCGGCATCGAATTCCCGTTGCAGGGTGATGACCTGGAAGCCGTCACCCGCCATTACGTCAATATTTTGCGTGCGGAGTAACCCCATGATGACAACGTTAACGGCAACGACGGCGCAGCAGGCGCCCCTGGATGTGGTCACGCTGGGTGAAGCCATGGCGATGTTCGTGGCGGCGCAGACCGGCGATTTGGCGGAGGTGGAAACCTTCACCAAACGCATCGCCGGCGCCGAACTGAACGTGGCGATCGGCCTGGCCCGTCTGGGCATGAACGTCGGCTGGGTCAGCCGCGTCGGCAACGACTCGTTTGGCCGCTTCACCCTGCAGCAGCTGAAAAAAGAAGGCATCAACTACCGGCAGGTGACGGTCGACGGCCACTATCCCACCGGTTTTCAGGTGAAATCCAAGACTATCGATGGTACCGATCCCAGCGTGGAATATTTCCGTAAAGGCTCGGCGGCCAGCCGCCTGTCAGTCGCCGATTTCAACCGCGAATATTTCGGTTCCGCGCGCCACCTGCACCTGAGCGGCGTGGCGGCGGCGCTGTCCGGCGAATCGCTGGCGCTGTGCCACCATGCGGCGCGCGAGATGCGCGCCATGGGCAAAACCATTTCGTTCGATCCCAATCTGCGCCCGGTGCTGTGGCCCAGCCGCGAGGTGATGATCGAGCAGCTGAACCAGCTGGCGTTCGCCGCCGACTGGGTGCTGCCGGGGTTGAAAGAGGGACAGATCCTCACCGGCCAGTCGACGCCGGAAGGCATCGCCGATTTCTATCTGGAGCGCGGCGTGCAGGCGGTGATCATCAAAACCGGCCCGGACGGCGCCTGGTTTAAAACCGCCGCCGGCGATAAAGCGGCGGTGGCCGCGGTCAAGGTCGACAACGTGGTGGATACCGTAGGGGCGGGTGACGGCTTTGCCGTCGGCACCCTCAGCGCCCTGCTGGAAGGCAAAACGCTGGTACAGGCGGTGCAACGCGGCAACAAAATCGGCTCGCTGGCGATCCAGGCCATCGGCGATAGCGAAGGCCTGCCGACCCGCGCAGCGCTGGCCGAATAACAATAAAAAAACGACTTCTCCGCATGACGTCAGCCTCTGGCCCTACAACCGGGACGCGTCGGGAGAGCATCTGCCCCTTCGTCTTTCATGCCCAACGAGCTGGGCGAAGGGGATGCAACACCACTGAAGGATACTGAACATGAACAAAGCGACTGTCGCGGCCAAACGCTGGTGGTACATCATGCCCATCGTGTTTATCACCTACAGCCTGGCCTATCTCGATCGCGCCAACTTCAGCTTCGCCTCCGCCGCCGGCATCAATGAGGATCTCGGCATCACCAAGGGCATGGCCTCGCTGCTGGGCGCGCTGTTTTTCCTCGGTTATTTCTTCTTCCAAATTCCCGGCGCCATCTACGCCGAGCGCCGCAGCGTCAAAAAACTGATCTTCTGGTGCCTGATCCTGTGGGGCGGCTGCGCCTCGCTGACCGGCGTGGTGAGCAATATCCCGATGCTGGCCGCCATCCGCTTTATCCTCGGCGTGGTGGAAGCGGCGGTGATGCCGGCAATGCTGATCTACATCAGCAACTGGTTCACCAAATCGGAGCGTTCACGCGCCAATACCTTCCTGATCCTCGGCAACCCGGTGACGGTGCTGTGGATGTCGGTGGTGTCCGGTTACCTGATCCACGCCTTCGGCTGGCGCGAAATGTTCATCATCGAGGGCATTCCGGCGGTCATCTGGGCGTTCTGCTGGTGGGTGCTGGCGAAAGACAAACCGGCGCAGGCCGGCTGGTTGAGCACCGATGAGAAACAGGCGCTGCAACAGCAGCTGGACGAAGAACAGAAAGGCATCAAGGCCGTGCGCAACTACGGCGAAGCCTTCCGTTCGCGCAACGTGATCCTGCTGTGCGTGCAGTACTTCGCCTGGAGCATCGGCGTATACGGCTTCGTGCTGTGGCTGCCTTCCATCCTGCGCAGCGGCATGCAGATGGGCATGGTGGAAGCCGGCTGGCTGTCGGCGGTGCCTTACCTGGCGGCGACCATCGCCATGATCGTGGTCTCCTGGGCGTCGGACAAAATGCAAAACCGCAAGCTGTTTGTCTGGCCGCTGCTGCTGATCGGCGCGCTGGCGTTCTTCGGCTCTTACGCCGTCGGCACCAACCATTTCTGGATCTCTTACGGCCTGCTGGTGGTCGCCGGCGCCGCGATGTACGCCCCTTATGGGCCGTTCTTCGCCATCATTCCGGAAATGCTGCCGAAAAACGTCGCCGGCGGCGCCATGGCGCTGATCAACAGCATGGGCGCGCTGGGTTCGTTCTTCGGTTCCTGGTTCGTCGGTTACCTGAACGGCGCCACCGGCAGCCCGGCGGCTTCCTACATGTTTATGGCTATCGCACTGGTGGTGGCGGTGGTGTTGACGCTGATCGTCAAGCCCGCCCGCAACGAGATCCAGCCGCAGATGGCTTGATCCGGTTATACTTTTTCTCTGTCAATCAACCCGAGGGGGCGCCAGGCCCCCTTTGGCCCAGCTGGAGTTCGTGATGAAACCTTCTATCGTATTGTACAAAAGCCTGCCCGCCGACCTGCGTGAACGTCTGGAACAGCACTTCACCGTACACGCGTTCAACGGCCTGCAGCCGGAGAACCGCGAGGAACTGCGCCAAGCATTGCAGCAGGCCGAAGGGATCATCGGTTCCGGCGGCAAAATTGACGAAGCCTTCCTGCAGCAGGCGCCCAAACTGCGCGCGGCTTCGACCGTTTCCGTCGGCTACGACAACTTCGACGTCGAGGCGCTCAACGCCCATAACGTGCTGTTGATGCACACCCCGACGGTGCTGACCGAAACCGTCGCCGACACCATCATGAGCCTGGTGCTGGCGACGGCGCGCCGGGTGGTGGAAGTGGCGGAACGGGTCAAGGCCGGCGAATGGCGCGGCAGCATCGGGCCGGACTGGTTCGGCGTCGACGTGCACCACAAAACCATCGGCATCCTCGGCATGGGCCGCATCGGCCTGGCGCTGGCACAGCGCGCGCACTTCGGCTTCGGCATGCCGGTGTTGTACAACGCCCGCCGCACGCACGAAGAGGCGGAGCAACGCTTCCAACGCCCGCCGCTGCGATCTGGATACCCTGCTGGCCGAGTCGGATTTCGTTTGCATCACGCTGCCGCTGACCGAACAAACTTTCCATCTGATCGGCCGCGATCAGCTGGCGAAGATGAAGAAAAGCGGCATTCTGATCAACGCCGGCCGCGGGCCGGTGGTGGATGAGCAGGCGCTGATCGAAGCGCTGCAAAACGGCGTGATCCACGCCGCGGGGTTGGATGTGTTCGAGAAGGAACCGCTGCCGGCCGACTCGCCGCTGCTCAGCATGCCGAACGTGGTGGCGTTGCCGCACATCGGCTCCGCCACCCATGAAACGCGCTACGGCATGGCCGCCTGCGCGGTGGATAACTTAATCGCGGCATTGACCGGCACGGTGAAAGAAAACTGCGTCAACCCGCAGCTGTTGCGGAAATAACTCAGCGCGGCCGGAGGTCTGCGGACCGCCGGCCTCGCCGCTTTTTGCGGCTATCGACGGAGTATCTTCACTCCGTCAAACTCACGGGCTTCCCCCTTATCTTGCTGACGACAAATTTGCCCACGTCGTCATTGGCGATCAGCATGACCAGCAGCAGCATCACCAACACCGCCAGTTTCATATGGCTGTAGGCTATCGACGGGTCAAAAGCCTCCAGCAACAGCGTAATGCAGGGTGAAACATTCACAATAATGTTGGTGGTCAAGGCGCTGGTGAGTTCAATACCCTTTTGCAGCATCCATAGCGGCAATATATTCCCTAATATGACGATGATCGGCAGGTACATCCAGAAGCTGGATTGCGTTGTTGCCAATACGCCTTCGCTCGGCAACATCAGCGCGCAAACGCCAATGAGCAAGGGAAATCTGAACGACTGAATATTGACGGCGTTAAACGCTTGTTTGGACAATGATTTTGAAATATAGGTGCCGACAGCCATACAGGTTGAGGTGACGAGACACACTAAGCCAAGCGCCAGAACAAATAGGGTGTTTGAATCGAAGGGGTTAAAACGCTGCCCTTTCACGGCCAATATCATCAGAACGGCGACAATAAAAGCCAGCATCACGGCTATAACGATGTTTTTTACACCCACCGAATTTCGGTTATAAATCTCAATGAAAACAGAAATGATCGGGCTCAGTCCAAAAAGCATGGCCACCAGAATGGAGGGCTCCGTCCATTTCAACCCAACGAAAAGCCCAACCCAAGCTCCCAGCGTAGAGATATTCAATAATAGAATTAACTTCCAGGCGTTGAGGCAAGCTCGCAGCTTGACGGGGAAAAACAGCACGGAGATCACAAAGAAACCGAGCCAGGTCAAGGTGAAAGTCCAAAACAATAATACGAACAGATCGATGCTCTGCAACAAACCTGAGAGAAAAACATCTATGGCCGCACCCAGGATGCAATATCCAAGAATGTACGTTGGGCCGGACGCCTTGATTTTACTGTTCATAGACTTCAAACATGCCCTTACTTTCAAGGCCAACGATATATTGATAGTCGGCATTGAGCTGATCGGCGCAACGGTGGCTTAACGCAATCCAGCCCGGAGAGCTGTAAACGTCCGTCGTGAGTTTTATTTCCTGATCAACATCCGGCAGATTTGATTTCTTGTAGGATGGCAAACCGGCGATGGTATCGACATGCTTAACGGCCTTGATAGTGCCAGCGCTAAAAGATATCAGCTCTTTAATTTTTAAATAGTTTAACGGTTTATATTCCTCTGCGACCGCTTCCAGGAATGCCTCGGTTGAACACACGCTCAGTACCAGTTCGTCAATCTGCGTGCGCTTCAACGCCAGGGATGACAACGCCGGAAAACCCGCGCCGTGCGGTCTGGCCCCGGTTTCAATTAGCGTCCAACCGTCTTTGGTTAAAAACAGTTCCGAGTGCGCTGCGCCAAACGTGATCCCTAAAGCATCCAGACAGCTAAAGATGTAATCTTTGAGCTGAGCGTGATTCTGCGCATCGAAGGAGGTCAGTTCGGTGAACTCACAGATGGAATCGGCCCCGTTGTAACTGCCCTTGCCCATCTTCCATATCGCACAGATCTTGTGACGGCCTTGATAACTGACAGTATCGACGACGTACTCTTCCCCCTCAATAAAAGGCTGCAGAATAATGACTTCATTTTTTAAATTGAGCTGATTGCTTTTTTTGAACAAATCACCCGAATGAGCTTCAACTTCTTCAACCGTTTTGCAAACAAAAACGGAGTCCGTGCCTGCGCTGTCAACGGGTTTTAGCACCAGCTTCCGGTATTTTTTAAACAGCTCGGTCGCATATTGCGTGGCGTCTTTAAGGGTAGTTAACCGGTGCGTGGGGATATGATTGATCGCGCTATTTTTCAGGCACTCCTGCATCAGGTATTTATTCCTGCGAGAACGGCTCGTGCCGGTATCGTTACCGGGCAGGTCCAGAAGCTCAGCCAGGTGATCTGCGAGTTCAATGCCTGTTTCACAGCCTGCAATCACCGCGATAACATCATACTCTTGCAATTGATTGAGGATCTCATCCCCCGTGTATTGCAAACTGATAAAGAAATCATCTCCTCTGTAGCTATTCAGCAGCTTCGCCGGGATATCTTCTCGACTTTGAATGTGCGCGCACCCGTATCCTTTTTTATTGAATTCCGGTGCCACATCATTTCCGGATGAGTAGGCGTCAACGAGGATGACGATTTTTTTCGTGTCTTTGATGTCCATGCAGCGGGTTACTCCGTACTATAATCAGGGCCGAATATTAACGTTCGATTGTCTTGGCGTCGAATTTACGCTCGACGCCCTTTTACTTTATGAAGGGAACGTGTCAGCAAATTTGTGAGAAGTCGGTGCGTTCAATACTTTTAGCCAGGCTTGTCATTTCGCGATATTTATCAGATTTATCACCACCCGGCTGATAGATTCTATACCGCCAATAACGCCAAAGAGATGTCAGAATGGCCGCGTATTCCGTATAGGTTTTCAACACCTTAATTTCGCGCGCTTCAAGCATTCTTATAGAATTATAACCCGCGATGATATGCTTCGCTTTTTCCGGCGACAGCGTCCCATTGATGCCGCAGGTGCCGACAATCGCCATGGCGATATCGAAAACGGAGTGATAAATACAGGTCAACTCAAAATCTATCATGCCGACGAACTGCTCGCCTTCAAACAGCATATTGTCGTAGAAAAGATCGGAATGGATGACAGAGGTAGGCAAGCCGCTGATGCGTTCTACGGCAAGATGCCTGAGTCTATCTTTGGCCCAGCGCTCATAATCCTGATCGATATTGGCATCGAGGGCATCCATGAACTTTTTCTGCTCATAGAAGACTGAGTCTGTTAAGAAATTAGGGACGGGGATCGTATGCAGTTTCGCCATGGCAACGCCGAGCTGCCTGAGCATATGTTCGTTGAAATCCCGGCGGACGGCGCCATCCATATAGGTTCTTAATAGAGAGTGCTTGCCCCTTAATATAATTGAATAGCTTTCTTGCCCTTTGGGTTTGACCAGCAAGGAGGTCTCATAATCATGTGCTTCCAGCCATACCAGCGTCTTTGCCATGATCTCAACATCATCACGGCTTTGCTCTTCAATAATGCTGAAAACACAGCGGCCGATATCCGTTTCGAGGCAGTAATTGGTATTGCCGGATCCCATCCCCAAGAAGGCGCTGCTTTTTACCGTCAGCCCATAAAGAGATTCTATGCGGTGAACTTCATCACTATTCAACGTTGAGCCTGTTTGCATTTCTAATTCCATATCATTCACTTGAGCGCTTGATGCAAATCTTCATACAAGTCATTAACGTCTTCGATGCCGACTGACATTCGTATTAATTGCCTCGTAATCCCTGATTTTTTCTGCTCCTGCTCGCTAAGACTTCTGAACGACGATGAGGCCTGATAAGGCGAGTTCAGCGTGGTCTCCAAATCCCCCAAACTGTTGGAAGGGACGATGAGATTTAACTTCTTCTGAAAACTTGTCGCGTCAAACCGCGGAGCGATTTCAAAGCTGACCATGCCGCCGAACCCCCGCATCTGTTCGCGGGCTACGCTATGATTATGATGACTCGGCAACCCCGGATAGAACACGTTCGTCACATTAGGGTGCTCATTTAAACGGCTGGCCAGTTCCATCGCGTTGCGGTTAATGGCATTCATTCGAATGGCCAACGTGCGCAAGCTTCGCTCAAGCAGATGACATGACTGCGCGTTCAGACACCCGCCAAAGTCATTCATATATTCGGCCATTGCAGCAATGGACTCTTCACTGCCGACAGCCACGCCGCCTGACACATCGCCGTGGCCGCCCAAAAACTTGGTGGCGCTGTGCAATACCAAATCGACGCCATATTCCAGAGGGTTTTGGTTGATCGGCGTCGCCACGGTGTTATCAATAATGGTGAACACCCCCCGACTCTTGGCGAATCGGGTCAATAGCTCAATGTTCAGAATTTTAAGCAATGGATTAGTCGGTGTTTCGATATATATCATTCGCGTATTCGAATGGACTAATGCGATGATGCTCTCTACTTCACAACTCTCCGAAACGCTGTATGTGATGCCTAATTTTGCAAAATGATTCTGTACAAACTTGAGCGCACCTGAATACACGCCGTTTTGTAAAACAATATGGTCACCGGCTTTTAAATGCGAAAGCATCGCCGTCGCGAAAGCCGCCATACCGGAACTGAATACCAGAGCGGCCTCACCACCGCTTTCCAATGCGCACATCTTCTCGGCAACGGCGCGCTGATTGGGTAAGTTACCATGTCTTGGATAGACATCTTCTGTCATATCAAGATGCTTGTGAGAACTCGCGGAGAATAGCGGAGAAAGAATGCCACCATGCATTTCGTCGATAATGGTCCCGCTGTGAACGGCAAGAGTTTCTTTTGCTAACACGGTTACTGCCTATTTTCGAGTATCAGGAAGTGGGGGGCATGCCTTGAATAAAGGATCCCCCCGTTCATGTGAGTCTTTATTACGATGGGTTATTTGGCACCGCGAACATCGGGGTGAAATCGATTAATATGACATCGCGGAAGCCCACCTTACCGTGCCCATCCACATGAACCGGTTTCACCTGGTGCCAGACTAGATCATCAACGATGCCGATGGAGTCCAGCGGTTTGAGCATCGCCTCATTACACAGGATGTTCGTCTTGGTGTTATCTGTAATGATGTTCTCACCGCCAGAAACACCATCACGATTGATCAAATGTATCCAGGTGCAAGGCTCGCCATCCTTATGAAGTCGATTCGGTACGGAAATCCCCGGCGCATCAACCGTCGCTTTCATTCTGATGAAGTGAATGCCGACCTCCATGGGAATCGTGGAAGCATACTCATGTAACGGGGAGTTTTTAAAATCATGCAGGACAAGCGACGTGATCAGATTATTTGACAAAATTTCGTTTGGGACAGGCTGAAACTTCCTTGCCTCCTCAACGACTTCATCATTAAATCCGACATCTTGTTTGTAACTGTAGGCGTGTTCGGAAGATTGAGGAATCAAGAGATTAAAGCAAGGTAAAAGCACATATTTACTGTGCTGCCGATAGCGCCCCGCATTTTCACCGTAGGGATCCAGAGCAAGCGTATCGAAATGCCGCTGAATAATACTTAAGTCTGATTTTTGCGCATCGGTAAGGTTAAAGTCATCCGAAGCCAATTTGCAATACCCTACATCTGTCATCATGGGGTATGCGCTCACACGGCACTCAAGTGTGTTCTCAAACTCTTTAATGTTACCACGAATCATCGTGCAATCTTCCTTTTTACTCTGATTGGAATAACGACATATTGATGTTCACCGCAATGCTCATGAACATTGAACAGCAAATGCTTCCCTGTTTTTCAAGTGAAGTAATTCATCTCACAAATAAAAGAGCTTGATTATTTATTCTTTAAACTTCCTGCACGCTAAAAAGTGCGAAAGAGACTTTTATAGATTTCCTTTTCCACTTATTTATCGAAACCAGACTTGCGCTGTTTTTCATTGCTACCTGACCTCATCTCACTTGTACGCGGTGAGCGAAAGTCTACGCTGCATACGGGTTTTCAAATGACGCCAGGTGAATCGGCGCGAAACCTTTATCCTCCAACCCTACCCACCTAATGGGCTGCGATGCCTGACGATGCGCATCTGCCGGACACAGAGCGCCCTACCCTGGCGTTACGCCGCTGAATGCTATTTGCGGCTCCCTCGCGGGCAGTATGATTAGTATTTTTTATACAAAATAGCCAATTTTCGGCAACGGCAACGTACATGCCCCATGCTGGCCAGCAGGAGACACCGCTCATCAAACCGATTGCTCTGTAGATAGACAAGGACGAAACTGGCAACTAACTATGGTCAGCCAAGTAAAACCGCCTTGAAAGCCGTGCTTTTGGCATGGCTTCATCCACGCTACCGCACTACTCATTCCTTCCCGAGCATTAGTTTAGATAATCTTTATTGTTAAGCTAAATTTAACGGATGCGGAAGTTACTCGATATGGTTATAAATTGCCATAGTGTTAATGAAATGCAGCGAAAAAGTGTGATCTGGGTCGGGGCCGCAAAACCTGTGCCAATCCTAAGATCGCGTGGCTGAAAGGTTGAGGCGATAATGGCGTGGGCCGGCGAACGGTCACAATAATCCAGCGTAATATGCTGCTAATCGAACGAAGGGCAAAACTTGTGCCCACCGGTCGATTTGTCAGCCGCATTGCAGCGGGGTTTATCTGGCGGTATGGTGGGTGATTACCTGCTAAAAAACAGTACTGCTGCACCTATGACTTTCTCACTTTTCGGCGAAAAATTTACCCGTTATGCGGGCATTACCCGTTTGATGGACGACCTGAACGAAGGCCTGCGCACCCCCGGCGCCATCATGCTCGGCGGCGGCAACCCCGCACAGATCCCAGAGATGGAAGCGTATTTCAAACAGCTGTGCCAGGAGATGCTCGACCAGGGCAAACTGACCGAAGCGCTGTGCAACTACGACGGCCCGCAAGGCAAGGACGCGCTGCTGAAAGCGCTGGCCAATCTGCTGCGCGACGAGCTCGGCTGGGAGATCTCGCCACAGAATATTGCACTGACTAACGGCAGTCAGAGCGCGTTTTTCTACTTGTTCAACCTGTTCGCCGGCCGCTACGCCGACGGCTCGCGCCGCCGCGTGTTGTTCCCACTGGCGCCGGAATATATCGGCTATGCCGATGCCGGGCTGGATGAAGGGCTGTTCGTCTCCGCCAAACCGAACATCGAGCTGCTGCCGGACGGCCAGTTCAAGTATCACGTCGATTTCGAACATCTCACCATCGGTGATGACATCGGCATGATCTGCGTTTCACGGCCGACCAACCCGACCGGCAACGTGATCACCGACGAAGAGCTGATGAAGCTCGATCTGCTGGCGCAACAGCGCGATATTCCGCTGGTCATCGACAACGCCTACGGCGTGCCGTTCCCCGGCATTATCTTCAGCGACGCCACGCCGCTGTGGAACCCGAACACCATCCTGTGCATGAGCCTGTCCAAGCTCGGCCTGCCCGGCTCGCGCTGCGGCATCGTGATCGCCGACGAGAAGGTGATCACCGCGCTGACCAACATGAACGGCATCATCAGCCTGTCCCCAGGCAGCATGGGGCCGGCGATGGCGACGGAAATGATCGCGCGCGGCGATCTGCTGCGCCTGTCGAACGAGGTGATTCGCCCGTTTTACAAACAGCGCGTCGAGCACACCATCGAGATCATTCGCCGCTACCTGTCGCCGGAACGCTGCCTGATCCACAAACCGGAAGGGGCTATCTTCCTCTGGCTGTGGTTTAAGGATCTGCCGATCACCACCGAAGTGCTGTATCAGCGCCTGAAAAAGCGCGGCGTGCTGATGGTGCCCGGCCACTACTTCTTCCCGGGGCTGGAGCATGAATGGCCACATACCCACCAGTGCATGCGCATGAACTACGTGCCCGATCCGGAGAAAATCGAGCGCGGCGTGGCTATTCTGGCGGAAGAGATCGAGCGCGCACATCAGGAAGGCTAACGCCGACTGATTGAAAATCGACCGATAAAGATATACGATGCATATATCGTATATCTTTTTTTGGAGGGCCAACGATGACTCGCATCGTGATCGATTTACCTGAAGAAGACCTGCGGCAGCTCGATAATCTGAAAAATATCCGCCACGTTCCCCGGGCCGAGATCATTCGTCAAGCAGTCTCTCGCTATCTGACGGAGAACCACGTGGAAGATCCCAGCAACGCTTTCGGGCTCTGGTCCGGGGCGATGGGAGATGGCGTGGAGTACGAAAATCGTCAGCGCGAGGAGTGGGAATAATGGTGGCTCAACGGGCGTTATTCGACACCAATATCCTGATCGATTATCTCAACGGCATTCCTCAAGCCAGGGACGTTCTGGTCGAGTATCACATCAATCCGGCCATCAGCGCCATCACCTGGATGGAAGTGATGGTAGGTGCTAAAAAACAGGGTCCGGCACTGGAGCTGAAAACACGTCAGTTTTTAGGGCAATTTCTGCTGCTGCCTATTACCGATGAAGTCGCCGAACGCGCCGTAGAACTGCGCCACTCACAGCATGTGAAACTGCCAGACGCCATTATCTGGGCCACTGCGCAGGTGGGATTCCGGATGCTCATCTCCCGCAACCCCAAAGATTTCGGCACTGACAATGGCGTGTTGATGCCTTATCGGCTGTAGACGATCCGCACTACAACGTCCAGAACAGCACCGCCAGCAGCTGCGGCGACATGATGCGCAGGAACATCGCCAGCGGATATACGGTGGCGTAAGACAGCGCGGCGGCGCCGCTGGTGGGATGCAGACCGTTGGCGAACGCCAGCGCCGGCGGATCGGTCATCGACCCCGCCAACATGCCGGACAGCGTCAGGTAATTCATTTTGCCCACCGTGCGCGCCAGAATGCCGACGCTCAGCAGAGGAATGGCGGTGATTAACGCGCCATAACCAATCCATGTCAGCCCCTCGCCGTGCAGCAACGTATCGATAAAATTGCCGCCCGATTTCAAACCGACCACCGCCAGAAACAGCACGATGCCCAGTTCGCGCAGCGCCAGGTTGGCGCTCGGCGGCATAAACCAATACAGCTTGCCGATACTGCCGATGCGCCCCAGGATCAGCGCCGCCACCAGCGGCCCGCCGGCCAGCCCCAGCCGCAATGCCGCCGGGAAGCCGGGCACAAACAGCGGAATGGAGCCCAGCAGCACCCCGAGGCCGATGCCGATAAAGACCGGCAGCATCTGCACCTGCTGCAGCTTTTGTTGGGCGTTGTCGACGATTGCCGTCACCGCGTCGATGGCCTCCGGCCGACCGACCAGGTTGAGAATGTCGCCAAACTGCAGCGTCACGTTGCTGCCGGCCACCAGCTCCACACCGGCGCGGTTGAGGCGCGAAATCACCACGTCATATTTCTGCTTCAGGTTCAGATCGCGGATTTTTTTCCCCAGCACCTGCTCGTTGGTCACCACCGCCCTCACCACCTGCAGCGCGGTGCCGCGCGTCGACAGCGAAGCGTCGACCTCTTCACCGATCACCAGCCGGGCGTTTTCCAGATCTTCGCGTTTGCCCACCAGGTGCAGGTAGTCGCCGAGCTCCAGCCGCTCATGCGGCGCCGGCACCATCAACAGCTCGCCGCGTTTGAGGCGCGAACAGACGATCGCTTCACCGTTGAGCAGCGGCACGCTTTTGATCGCCATGCCCTGCAGATTGGGGTTACGCACCGCCACGTTCATGGCGTGCAACAGCTCGCGCTGATTGCCCAGGCTGCTTTCAAACGCCTGCGCCTCGCGCTCGATGTTGATGCGAAAAACCAATCGGATCAGCCACATCACCAGCAGGATGCCGCAAATGCCGAACGGATAGGCCATGGCGTAACCCATGCCCATGCCGTCCACCAACGCCGGATCGGAACCGAGATCGGTCAGGATTTGCTGACCGGCGCCCAGCGCCGGGGTGTTGGTGACCGCGCCGGAGAACACGCCGAGGATGATCGGCAGCGGCACGTCGAACAGCTTGTGCACCGCCGCCGCCACTGCGCCGCCGGTCAGCACCAGCAGCACCGCGAAGGCGTTGAGCCGCAGACCGGAGACGCGCAGCGAAGAGAAGAAGCCGGGGCCAACCTGAATGCCGATGGTGTAAACGAACAGGATCAGGCCAAACTCCTGGATGAAGTGCAGCATGTCCCCGTTCAGGCTGATTTGCCCGCTCTGGGCGAAGTGGCCGACCAGGATGCCGCCGAACAGCACGCCGCCAATCCCCAGCCCGACACCGTACAGCTTCCAGTTCCCCATCCACAGCCCAATGACGGCCGCCAACGCCAACATGCTGACGGTCAGGGCGATATCGCTCATAGGTCACATCCTTGCCAAAGTTGAATAGGGGATTTGCGGACATAGACACACAATTAACAAGGATTATGGCATCGGGCAGACGGGGGGACTGTGGCGTGCGCCACATAACGCAACGGGGGAGATCCGTCTGGATCTCCCCCACATGATGATGACCGTTTTTCAGTCGGTTATTTGGCTTCCAGCTCCGGCGTCGCGCCGATGGCGATGCGCTGAGGCTGCAAGGCTTCCGGAACCTGACGCACCAGATCGATGTGCAACAGGCCATTTTCAAATTTGGCCTCGGACACCTGCAGGTGTTCCGCCAGAGTGAAGGTCAGCTGGAACTCTTTGCACACCAGCCCCTGATGCAGGTACTCGACCTGTTTTTCCGGCGGCGTGGGTTTACCGCTGACGGTCAGCCGCGGCCCTTCCACTTCGATATTCAGTTCGCTCTGCCGGAAACCGGCCAGCGCCAGAGAAATGCGGTAGTGATTGTCATCGCTTTTCTCGATGTTATACGGCGGGAACCCCTGGGGTTCCTGGCCCCCCATGGAACTGGCCAGTTTATCAAAACCAATCCATTGACGCAGAAGCGGGGATAGATCGTAATTACGCATAGGAACAACTCCTTTCATTAAGCGAGATGTGTTTATTCAGCCCCCTGACGGCAGGCGGATTATTACTGCATATTTGCCGACAGCGTTCCTGCCGGCGAAAACGGAATTATTTAATTTCGATACGGCGCGGTTTTAATGTTTCCGGCACGATGCGCTGCATATCGATATACAGCAGACCGTTTTCCAGTTTGGCGCCTTTAATTTGAATATGTTCGGCCAGCTGGAATTTACGCTCGAAATTACGCTCAGCGATGCCCTGATATAAATAGGTTTTTTCTGCCGGTTCGTTATTGTGCGCACCGCGCACGATCAGCAGATTATCTTGCGTGGTGATCTCCAGCTCCTGCTCGGCAAACCCGGCTACCGCAATGGCGATGCGATAATGATTTTCGTCCACCAGCTCGACATTATAAGGGGGATAACCGCCGTTGCCCTGGCTCTGGCCGGCCTCCAGCGCGTTGAACAGGCGATCGAAACCAATGGCGGAACGGTATAGCGGAGAAAGATCGAAATTACGCATAAAACAGCCTCCTAAGGCACTTCAGCGAGGTTGAAATAAATACGCCTTCCATTCTGGACAGGCTAATTAAGCCAGAATTCCCTTACGGCAAATTCTCAATCCGGCTCTGATGATAAAATGGGGGTTGATTTCATCAATTCAACGGGCGAGGATCAAAAAAAGCGCTTTTCGGTTAGGTGAAAGTTTTTTTACCACTTACACTAAAGTGAGAGAGCCGCCACAGAGCGGGATTTTGCTTCTTTTAAAGCAGCAACAGGATGTTATAAATCAGCTTAATTTAGGGGCACAGCAACCCTGCAGGATGGATTAATGACGACGATGAAAGCGATAGCGACGGGCTGCATGTTGTTGGCGACCAGCGGTTGCTCCAGCGTGATGAGCCATACCGGCCCGAATCAGGGTTACTATCCCGGCACCCGCGCCAGCGTGGACATGCTGAAGGACGACAACACCAGCTGGGCGATGATGCCGCTGGTGGCGCTGGATCTGCCGTTCTCCGCAGTGATGGATACCGTGCTGCTGCCTTACGACTATCTGCGTTCAGGCAATGACGCCACCGCAGACTCGCCAAAAGCGCGCATCCTGCGCAGCGAGCAGCAGAATCTGGCGGCAACCGGCAACCCCGGCGAGGGCAACGACAGCACCGCCACACACTAATCACGCACGCAGCGGGCCATCAGGCCCGCCTTACGCCTCAACCACAAAGATCTGGTTGAATCCGGCAATCTCGCGCATAAATGCCACTTTCTTGCCATCCGGCGAAAACACCACGGCATCCCCCGACGGCGGCTGCACGCTGCGCTGCGTTAAACGCTGCAGGCGGCCGCTGGCGACCTCACACAGCATCACGCTGTTGTCACACACCAGGGCTATCGTCCCGCCCTGCGGGTGCCAGCTGAACGCCGACTGGATGTCATGCTCGCCGCGGCTGACCTGGTGCGGCTCACCGCCGTTCGGCGACACCGTCCACAGTTGCACCACGCCGCCGTCATCCTTCATCAGAAAAGCTATCTGGCTGCCGTCCGGCGAGCTGCGCAGCCAATGGCGCGGCGCACCGACCACGCCCGGAAAACGGCGTTCACCGGTAAAGGTCACCCGCCGCTGCCTGACGCCAAGCGGCGGCGCCGGCAGCTCGCTTTCCGTCCCCTGCAGCGGCACCGCGCCGGCCCTGGCGTAGTCGGCGTCGTTCTCCGGCAGATCGACGATAAACACCTCCGGCAGTTTCTCGCCGGCGGCGGACAGCGTATCGCCGATGAACGCCAGCGCCCAGCGCTGCCGGCTGCCGTCGGCCTTACGGTAGCCTTCGCGGCCAATCCAGCCTTCTTCATAGGCGCGATTGATCTGATCGCTGCCCGGCTGCGGCTGCGGCACGGTCTCGCTGACCAGCACGCAATAGTGGCTGCCGTCATATTCACGGGGATGCTGTTTCGGCGGATTGACCCCGTGCAGCGGCACAGCCACACCGACGTTACGCAGATCGCGCGCCGGATCGCATTCATGCATCACGTGATCGTTGTAGGTAAAGCTGAGGCGGCTGCCGTCCGGGCTGAAAACGTGCACGTGGCTGCCGCCGCGCAGCGCGCCGGGCGTGTAAGGTGCCGTGATATCCAGCGCGTCGAGGGTAATGGCCAACTCGCGATCCGGTTCGCTGACGATCACCCCGCGGCGGTGGTGAAAATCATACTGCCAGGCGCTGTCCGGGTGTTCCGGGCCGTGGATGAAGACGTAACGCGCCGGCGCATCGGGGCTGACCGTAACCACGCCGACGTGTGCGCCGTGCTGGGCGCGATAAACCACTTCCACCGCGCCGCTGGCGACGTTAACCCGCTCGATGCTCAGGCCGGTGAAAGAGGCGCCGCGCGGGCGCACGTCATAAGCCAGCCATTGGCTGTCCGGCGTCCAGACGTTGATATTGGTTAACTGATGCCCGCGTGGGTCGAAAGTCAGTTGTTTTTCCCGATGGCTCATGGCGGCTCTCCTGCGCATGCTGGCACTGAACGGCCATCTTACCGGATCGACAGCCGCGTTTCATATGGCCGGCGAGGACGAGCCGGGGGCTTTCCCGCGTCGAAATTTCCATGAGACTTATCGTTAAGCCTATCGACGATGCCGGCAGGAAATAAACGCCCGGCTAGCCGGCCACATTCCTGATGGGGAAACTCAACGACGCCCAAACGGTATAAGTAAAGGAAGTGAACATTATTTTATCGATTATCCTTCTCCTCATTAAATACGCCCGCAGCGACACCTTACTTAACGCAAATAAATAAAAAATTGCGCCGCTAAACGCCCGGTAATGTTTATTTTCACCGCATACGCGATGCGCCTCCCGGCCATTTCCGCTTTCTGGCCGGGTTGCCCGACGGGGTTTACAATCCATACAAAAAAGTACAAACTGGATTTTAAGTCTAAAAAGTCCGGAGCCGGTATGAACCCCCTTTTCGATGCCATTGTTTCTGCCCATCAGCAACTGCGCCCTCAGGTGCGAGTCACGCCATTGGAGCGCAGCGTGCTGCTTTCTCAGCAATTGGGTTGCGAGCTGTATTTGAAATGCGATCACCTGCAGCACACCGGTTCCTTTAAATTTCGCGGCGCCAGCAACAAGCTGCGGCTGCTGGATAACGCGCAACGCCGGCGCGGCGTGATCGCCGCCTCTACCGGCAACCACGGTCAGGCCGTCGCTTTGGCGGGGCAACTGATGGGCGTTGGCGTCACGGTTTATGCGCCGGAGACGGCGGCGAGCATCAAGCTCGACACCATTCGCGCGTTGGGCGGCACCGTGGAATTGGTGCCGGGCGATGCGCTGAACGCCGAACTGGCGGGGGAACAGGCCGCACGCGAACAGGGTAAAACCTATATCTCGCCGTATAACGACGAGCAGGTGATCGCCGGCCAGGGCACCTGCGGCATGGAGCTGGTTGAACAACTCACCGATCTGGACGCCGTGTTCGTGGCGGTCGGCGGCGGGGGTTATATCGCCGGCATCGGCACCGTTCTGCGGCAACTGTCGCCGAACACGCAGCTTATCGCCTGCTGGCCGGAAAACGCCACCAGCCTGTACAGCGCGCTGGAAGCGGGCCATATCTTCCCGGTGGAAGAGCAAGAAACCCTGTCCGACGGCACCGCCGGCGGCGTCGAGCCGGGCGCCGTGACCTTTCCGCTGTGCCAACAGCTGATCGACCGCAAAGTGCTGGTCAGCGAGGCGGAGATTAAACACGCGATGCGCCGGATAGCCGCCAGCGATCGCTGGATTATCGAAGGCGCAGCCGGCGTGGCACTGGCGGCGGCGATCAAACTGGCGCCGGAATACCAGGGTAAAAAGGTGGCGGTGGTGCTGTGCGGCAAGAACATCGTGCTGGAGAAATACCTCAAGGCCATCGCCGATGCACATCCTTAATCGGCAGCAAATCCTCGCCGCGTTCGACGCCGAGACCATAACGCCGCTGCTGAAGCAGGGTTTTATCGCCTACTCGCAACAGCGGGTGCAACAGCCGCCGGTGCAGCATTTCCTGTTCGAGCGGGCCAACGGCGACTGCTGCATCAAGTCCGCCTGGTTGGAAGGCGACGAACTGTTCGTGGTCAAGATCTCTACCGGTTTCTATCGCAATGCCGAACACGGCCTGCCGAGCAATCAGGGGCTGATGATGGCGTTCTCCGCCCAGACCGGTGAGCCGCAGGCGCTGCTGCAAGATGAAGGTTGGCTGACCGCGCTGCGCACCGCCCTGGCCGGCCGCATCGTCGCCGAGCTGTGCGCGCCGGCGCATATTCAGGCGATCGGCATTATCGGCACGGGCCTGCAGGCGCGGCTGCAGCTGCAATGCCTGAAACCGGTGACCGATTGCCGCGAGGTATGGGTGTGGGGGCGAGACGAACAGGCGCTGGCGGCGTATCGGCGCGATGCCGAAGCCGAGGGTTTCCGGGTGCGGGTTACGCAGAATGCGGCGGAACTGGCGGCGCACTGTCAGCTGATCGTGACTACCACGCCCAGCCGCGAACCGATATTGCAGGCGGCGGATATTCGGCCCGGTACGCACATCACCGCCGTGGGCGCCGACACGCCCGGCAAGCAGGAACTGGCGACCGAGCTGGTGACCCGCGCGGACGCGCTGCTGGTCGATGCCCTGGCGCAGTGTGCGGACTATGGCGAGATCGCGACGGCTTATCGGCAAAATAGGCTGATTTCAACGCCAATCGTCGAAATTGGCGCCGTCTTGGCGCAGGGAGAGCGGGTACGACGCGAGCCGCAGCACATCACCATCGCCGATCTCACCGGCTTGGCGATTCAGGATCTGCAGATCGCCAAAGGGGTGTTGGCGAAGGTATAAAGGGGCGCCGCAGCGCCCCGCTTGATCAGGCGTTGAGCACGAACTTCTCGATAGCGCGCGCCACGCCGTCTTCGGTATTGGCGCTGGTGACAAACTGCGCCACCGCTTTCAGCTCGGGAATGGCATTGCCCATCGCCACGCCGACGCCGGCATATTCGATCATCGCCGTATCGTTGGCCTGATCCCCCAGCGTCATGATGTTCTCCCGCGCCACGCCGAGATGCTCGGCCAGCATTCTCACCCCGGCGCCTTTATCGACGTTTTTGTGCAAGATCTCAAGGTAGTAAGGCGCGCTTTTCAGGATGGTGTAACGCGCGCGCGTTTCTTCCGGGATGCGCGCGATAGCGCGGTCCAGCAGCTCCGGCTCGTCGACCATCATCACTTTAGGGAAACGCATCTGGCGATCCATCTCTTCCACGCTGCGGTATTTCAGCGGAATGCCGGTCATTTCCGCCTCGTGTATGGTGTACTTGCCGATGTCCTTGTTCGGGGTATACAGGGTATCGAAATCAAACGCCTGGAAGTGAACGCCGAACTCGCGCGCCATCTGCTCGAAATGCAGATAATCCTCAAAGCCCAGCGTTTCTTGCAGAATGCAGGCGCCGTCGACCGCACGCAGCACCAGCGCGCCGTTATAGGTGATACAGAAATCGCCGGGGCCTTGAATGTCCAACTGGCGCAGATAATCCTGCACGCCGACATAAGGCCGCCCGGTGGCCAGCACCACGTGCACCCCTTTGCGCCGCGCCGCCGCGATAGCCTGCTTTACCGCCGGCGTGATTTGATGCTGCGGATCCAGCAACGTGCCGTCCATGTCGATCGCAATCAGTTCAATAGCCATTCAACGCTTCTCCCAGTGGTTTTTTCCCATGCTAACGCGTTTCAGCCTTGGCTGTCAGCGCCAAAAAAGGCCAAAAAAATCCGCGCGGGTCGCCCGGCGCGGATTTTCACAGCCATTAACGCATCAGATATCGATGTTCGCCGCTTTCAGGGCGTTTTCTTCGATAAAGGCGCGACGCGGTTCAACCGCATCGCCCATCAGCGTGGTGAACAGCTGATCGGCAGCGATGGCATCCTTGACGGTCACGCGCAGCATGCGGCGGCTTTCCGGATCCATGGTGGTTTCCCACAGCTGCTCCGGGTTCATCTCGCCCAGACCTTTATAACGCTGCACCGACAGGCCGCGGCGCGACTCTTTCACCAGCCACTCCAGCGCCTGTTCGAAGCTGTCTACCGGCTGACGGCGTTCGCCGCGCTCGATGAACGCGCCCTCTTCGATCAGCCCGCGCAGCTGCTCGCCCAGCTGGCAGATCTTGCGGTATTCACCGCCGTGGATGAAGTCGAAGTCCAGCTTATAGTCGGTATCCACGCCGTGGGTACGGATGCGCAACGCCGGCTCGAACATCTGGCGCTCGCGATTCTCGAAGATCACGAAGTCATAGCTGCTGCCGTGTTGCTCTTTGTCGTTCAGCGCCTGCACCAGCGACGCGATCCAGGTTTTCACCTTGGCTTCATCGCTGAGATCGCCTTCGTTCAGCGTCGGCTGATAGATCAGGCTGTTCAGCAGCGCGCGCGGGTAGCGGCGCTCCATGCGGCCAATCAGCTTCTGCACGCCGTAGTGCTCGGCCACCAGTTTCTCCAACTGCTCGCCGCCGAGCGCCGGTGCGCTGGCATTGGTGTGCAGCGTAGCGCCGTCCATCGCGATGGCGATCTGGTACTGATCCATCGCCTCGTCATCTTTGATGTACTGCTCCTGCTTGCCTTTCTTCACCTTGTACAGCGGCGGCTGTGCGATGAACACGTGGCCACGCTCGATGATTTCCGGCATCTGGCGGTAGAAGAAGGTCAACAGCAGCGTACGGATGTGCGAACCGTCGACGTCGGCATCGGTCATGATGATGATGCTGTGGTAACGCAGCTTGTCCGGGCTGTACTCGTCGCGGCCGATGCCGCAACCCAGCGCGGTGATCAGCGTCGCCACTTCCTGCGAAGAAAGCATTTTGTCGAAACGCGCTTTCTCGACGTTGAGGATTTTCCCCTTCAGCGGCAAGATAGCCTGATTCTTGCGGTTGCGCCCCTGCTTGGCAGAGCCGCCCGCGGAGTCCCCTTCCACCAGGTACAGTTCTGACAGCGCCGGATCGCGTTCCTGGCAGTCCGCCAGTTTGCCCGGCAGGCCGGCCAGATCCAGCGCGCCTTTGCGGCGGGTCATCTCACGCGCTTTACGCGCCGCTTCGCGCGCGCGCGCCGCGTCGATGATTTTGCCGACCACGATTTTCGCGTCGCCCGGATTCTCCATCAGGTAATCCACCAGCTTCTCGTTCATCAGCGTTTCAACCGCGGTTTTCACCTCGGAAGAGACCAGCTTGTCCTTAGTCTGAGAAGAGAACTTCGGATCCGGCACCTTCACCGACACCACGGCGATCAGGCCTTCACGCGCGTCATCGCCGGTGGCGCTGACCTTGGCCTTCTTGCTGTAGCCTTCCTTCTCCATGTAGCTGTTCAGCGTACGGGTCATCGCGGTACGGAAACCGACCAGGTGCGTGCCGCCGTCGCGCTGCGGAATGTTGTTGGTGAAGCAGTAGATGTTTTCCTGGAAACCGTCGTTCCACTGCAGCGCCACTTCCACGCCGATGTCGTCTTTCACGGTGGAGAAGTAGAACACGTTCGGGTGGATCGGGGTTTTGTTCTTGTTCAGGTACTCGACAAACGCCTTGATGCCGCCTTCGTAATGGAAGTGGTCTTCACGGTCGGTGCGCTTGTCCTTCAGGCGAATAGACACGCCGGAGTTGAGGAAGGACAGCTCGCGCAGACGCTTGGCCAGAATGTCGTACTCGAATTCGGTCACATTGGTGAAGGTCTGGTGACTCGGCCAGAAGCGCACCATGGTGCCGGTCTGCTCGGTTTCGCCCACCACGTTCAGCGGCGCCTGCGGCTCGCCGTGGCTGTAAGTTTGTTCGTGCACTTTGCCTTCGCGGCGGATCACCAGCTCCAGTTTCTCCGACAGGGCGTTAACCACCGAGACGCCCACGCCGTGCAGGCCGCCGGAAACTTTATAGGAGTTGTCGTCGAATTTACCGCCGGCGTGCAGCACGGTCATGATGACCTCTGCGGCTGAAACCCCTTCTTCCGGGTGAATGCCGGTCGGAATGCCGCGGCCGTCATCCTGCACCGATACCGAGTTGTCGGCATGGATGGTGACCTGAATGTCACTACAGTGGCCCGCGAGCGCTTCGTCGATAGCGTTGTCCACAACCTCGAATACCATGTGGTGCAGACCGGTGCCGTCATCGGTATCGCCGATATACATGCCCGGGCGCTTGCGCACCGCATCCAGCCCTTTTAATACCTTGATACTTGAGGAGTCATAAGAATTCGACATCAACGTTTCTCGCTCATTTTAGTCCTGTGGTTGAACCTCTATTTTACCCTGTTCCACGCGGAACATCTTGCCCTTTTCACCGGCCATGTCGGTCACTTGTTCAGCGCTGACCGCGCTGACAAAAACCTGGGCCTGGGTGGCTTTCAGGCGATCGGCCAGCAACCGGCGACGGCCGGTGTCCAGCTCGGAGGCAAAATCATCAATCAGATACAGGCAACGCCGCCCGCTCTGCCGGGTGAGAAACTCACCCTGCGCCAAGCGCAACGCGCACATCAGCAGCTTAAGCTGACCGCGCGATAACAAATCCTCTACCGGCGTGCCGTCGGCACGAATGCGAAAGTCCGCTTTATGCGGCCCCACCGCGGTATAGGTCAACGCCCTGTCGCGCTCAAACTGGCGCTCCAGCAGCTCGCCGTAGTCGCTCTCTTTGTCCCAGCCGCGCTGGAAGGAGAAGCTCAGGGCGAATTCAGGCAGAAACTGCGCGCAGGTCGCGGTGATATCCGCGGCGATCGCGTCGCTGTATTCCGCCCGCCATTCGCTGATGCGCTCCGCGAGCGGGATCAGTTCCTGATCCCAGGCGCGGATCTGCGCATAGCGACTCACCTGGCGCAGCGCGGCATTGCGCTGCTTCAGTAACCGTTTCAGGTTGCTCCAGGCGGTGAAAAAACCGGGTTCGTTATGAAAACAGCCCCAGTCCAGGAAAGCGCGCCGAAATTTCGGCCCGCCGTTCAGTAGGGTAAAACCTTCGGGGGTGATCAGCTGCATGGGCAGCAGCTGCGCCAGCTCGGCCACCTTGTGGCCGTCGCTGCCATCGATGCGTACTTTGCTGTCACCCTGACGGCTCTTGCTCAATCCTACCGATAGCTCGCGCTCCGCGCCTTCGATGCGGCCATGCAGCACGAACTCCGGTTGGTCGTGGCGGATCACCCGACCGGCCTGCAGACTGCGAAAGGCGCGGCCATGGCCGAGCGTATACACCGCCTCCAGCACGCTGGTCTTGCCGCTGCCGTTAGCGCCGATCAGGAAGTTGAATCCCGGCGCCAGCGCCAAATCCGCCGCCTCGATATTGCGGAAATCTTTAATCAATAAACGCGTCAGAGCCATGCAATCTCTTTACCGATGACGGTGCTGTAATTCAAGGTAACGAGACTACAACCGCATTGGCATGACAACGTAGGCCGCCGCCTGGCTGGCGCCGTCTTCGATCTGCACGCTGGAGACCGAGTCGGTCAACAGCAGGCGCACGTCTTCACACTTGAGCGCGTTCAACACGTCCAGCACGTAGCTGACGTTGAAGCCGATCTCCATCTCCGCGCCGTCGTAGCTGACGTCGAGGATCTCTTCCGCCTCTTCCTGTTCCGGGTTGTTGGCGGTGATCTTCAGCTGATTCTGGCTGACGTACAGCCGCACGCCGCGGAATTTCTCGTTCGAAAGAATGGCCGCGCGGGCGAACGCCTGCTTGAGCAGATCGCAGCCGGCTTCCAGCGTTTTGTCCGGGTTCTTCGGCAAGACGCGGCGATAGTCCGGGAAACGGCCGTCAACCAGCTTGGACGTGAAGATGAAATCGCCGACGTGGGCGCGAATGTTGTTGCTGCCGATCTGCAGCTGCAGCAGCGAATCGCCGCCGTCCAGCAAGCGCACCAGCTCCATCACCCCTTTACGCGGCACGATCACCGAATGCGACGGCAGCTGCTGGCCGATCGGCATCGAGCACACCGCCAGGCGGTGGCCGTCGGTCGCGACGGTGCGCAACTCTTCGCCCTCGGTTTCAAACAGCATGCCGTTCAGGTAGTAACGCACGTCCTGATGGGCCATCGAGAACTGGGTGGCTTCGATCAGGCGCTTCAGCGTCGCCTGCGGCAAGGTGAATTCCACCTCGCTCTGCCAGTCGTCCAGGTTCGGGAAGTCCGCCGCGGGCAGCGTGGACAGCGAGAAACGGCTGCGGCCGGATCGCACCAGCATGCGCTCGCTCTCCAGCGTGACGGCGATCTCCGCCCCTTCCGGCAGGCCACGGCAGATATCAAAGAATTTGCGCGCGGGCACGGTGGTCGCGCCCGGCTCATGCGGCTGGGACAGGGCGACGCGCGCCACCATCTCCATCTCCAGATCGGTGCCGGTCAGCAGCAGGGAGCCTTCCGTCACCTGCAACAGCAGGTTGCCCAGGATCGGCAAGGTCGGGCGGCCGCCCAGCGGGCTGCTCACCTGTTGCAGCGGTTTTAGCAGATGCTCACGTTCAACGATAAATTTCATAGCGCTATGAAGATAATGTTCTGATTAAATTGGAGAAATCTTCTTTGATGTCGTGACTTTCCTCACGCAGCTGCTCGATCTTCCGGCAGGCGTGCAACACCGTGGTATGGTCGCGGCCACCAAACGCATCGCCGATTTCCGGCAGGCTGTGGTTGGTGAGTTCCTTCGCCAGCGCCATCGCCATCTGGCGCGGGCGGGCAACGGATCGCGAACGCCGCTTGGACAGCAAATCCGCGACTTTAATCTTGTAATACTCCGCCACCGTCTTTTGGATATTGTCGATGGTGACCAGCTTTTCCTGCAGCGCCAGCAGATCGCGCAGCGCTTCGCGCACGAAATCGATGGTGATGGCCCGGCCGGTAAAGTTGGCGTTGGCGATCACGCGGTTCAGCGCCCCTTCGAGCTCACGCACGTTGGAACGCAGGCGCTTGGCGATAAAGAACGCCACTTCGCCCGGCAGGCGAATGTCGTTTTCGTCGGCCTTTTTCATCAGGATCGCCACGCGGGTTTCCAGCTCCGGCGGCTCGATCGCCACCGTCAGCCCCCAGCCGAAGCGGGACTTCAGACGATCTTCCACTCCGTTGATCTCTTTAGGGTAGCGATCCGAAGTCAGGATGATCTGCTGATTGCCTTCCAACAGGGCGTTAAAGGTATGGAAGAACTCTTCCTGCGAACGCTCCTTGTTGGCGAAGAATTGGATGTCATCGATCAGCAACGCGTCGACCGAACGGTAGTAGCGCTTAAACTCTTCGATGGCATTGTTCTGCAACGCTTTGACCATGTCTTGTACGAAGCGTTCCGAGTGCATGTAGACCACTTTGGCGTTGGCCTTGCGCGCCATGATGCCGTTGCCGACCGCGTGCAGCAGGTGGGTTTTACCCAGGCCGGTGCCGCCATACAGGAACAAAGGGTTGTAGGCGCCGCCCGGATTGTCCGCCACCTGGCGAGCCGCCGCGCGCGCCAGCTGGTTTGACTTACCCTCGACGAAGTTGTCGAAGGTGTGTTTGGGGTTGACGTTGGAGCGGTAAGAGAGCTCGGGCTGCGCCGCCGCGTTGTCCCAGCTCGGGCGCGAAGGCGCGGCCGTGCGCGCCGCCGGGGCCGCAGGAGCGCTGCTGACGCTGGCGGTCACGGTCTGGCTGATCACCTGCGTGATCGGCTTGCTGCCGACTTCAAAACGCAGCAAAGGCGCATCCGTGCCGCAGAAATCATTCAGCAGACCATTGATATTGTTTAAGTACTTATCGCGAACCCAATCCAGCACAAAACGGTTAGGCGCGTACAGCGCCAGGGTGTTGTCACTCAGTTCCGCCTGCAATGGGCGAATCCACATACTAAATTCTGTGGCAGGTAACTCATCCTGCAATCGGGCAAGACACTGCTGCCAAAGCGAAAGTGACAC